>CAWIZK010000007.1:0-649976 GCA_963840555.1 uncultured Acidobacteriaceae bacterium | reverse complement strand
CCACTAAATCCCCTCCGCTTTTTCGGCGAAATCTCCGAAATCATTAGTGCAATCAACGACGTAGCGACGCCCTGGCGCACTTCAGCGAATGAGCTGAGAGCTCGTTCCCTATCCCGCCTAATATCTCCAGCTCTTCAGGTCCGCTCCCGGCGGCGCGGTCTTCTCGATGCGCTCCATGATCTTCGGCAGATACATCGTGTTGTAGTGCAGCCGCGATAGGTAATTTGGCAGATTGGGATCGCCGTTCCAGCAGTGCTCGGCGCGGTCGCCGTACTTTACCTCGCCGTCGTAGGGAGGGTTCTTCGTGCTCTCGAGAAAATCCTGCATCAGGTAGACGGCGTCGTTGAGGAAGTAGTTGTCGGCGCTGCCGACGTAGATGTGAATCTTGCCTTGCAGCTTTGGGCCGAGCGTAGGCCAATTCTTCTCAAGGATCGACCGCAAGTCGTAATGCTCCTGCCAGTACTCGGCGATATTGTGGTCGATCTCGCCGGTCTCCTTATTGAAGATCGGCTGCGGGTAGCCGTCGCCCCGACCGGCCCATACACCGCCTGCCAGATGTCCCACTGCTCGCCCGAGCGGCCGTGCGTGCCCAGCGCCAGCTCGCATGGCATTGGCGTCCTTGACTGGTGACGAGCGTGTTGCCGAGATAGTTCCGGTATGCCGCCTTGCAAGACCTGCTTGTGCGCTCCCTCGAGGTAGAACGCGTTCTTCTGCTTGTACAGGTTGATCAGCGTATAGGCGCGGAAATCGACCGGATCCGGGCACGCGCAAAATACTCCGTTGTAGTGGTCGGGATAGAACATCTGTACCGCCAGCGACTCCCATCCGCCGGTCGAGCCGCCGTAGGTGAACCGCGCCCAGCCCTGGCCGATGCTGCGGAACTTCTTCTCCAGCGCCGGCATCAGTTCAGTCTCGATGGCGTCGCCGTAGGGCCCCAGGTTGGCCGAATTCACCGCATAGGAATCGTCGTAGTACGGATTCGCATGCTGGATCTTCACCACCAGATACCGCGGAAACTTCGGCGAGATCCACTTCTGGTAGAACTTGTAGGCTTCTTCCTGCTGAATGCGGTTGTAGCCCGAGATGTGAAAGCGGTCGCTGTAGTCGGGCTTCAGGTTCGGATCGGGCGGCTCGGTGCGAAAGTCGTCGATGCCGCCGACGAAGTGATCGTGGAACAGCATCAGCGGATAGTGCGCCTCCGGATGCTCATCGAATCCCCACGGCACCAGCACGACGGCCGAGAGGTACATCGGCCGTCCCCAGAACTTGGTCAGCAGCTCGCTCTGAATCTTGATGTGCCGGACGTACTTCGTGTCGGCCGGCGTCGGGAATGGGCGGAATCTCCTGGTCGAGCACGATCTTGACCGGCGCGCCGCCGTTGCCCAGCGTCATCTTTACCGGCTTGCTGTAGAGATTGCCGGGCGTCGAGGTTCCAGTGCCGGCCTTCGCCTTGGTCCATCGGCAGCTTCACGGTCTTGCCGTCGGCGCGATGAAACGTCTCGTACTTCACCAGCAGGGCCTGCACGTAGTACTCGCCCGCGGGCACGTCGCGCAGCGAGCGAATCGGGATAGCCCCACGCCGACGCGTCCACCGTCACCGGCTGTTCCGGCTTCAGCCCGTCCACGTCCACGCCGAAGACCATCTGCGTCCGGAGCTGGTCGTTGATCTGCATGCGCGGCTCTTCCGAGGGATCGGTCGAGAGCAGCAGCAGCATCCGCCCATCCAGCGGCTTGTCGCTGCGCTGCTTGCTGAAGGAAATGGAGAACTGGGTACGCCGATTGCGCCTACGGGCGCCATGGAAGCTCCAAGAACGAACGCCAGGCGAGAACACTGGACCAAATACGCAAGACAGCGCGACGAAATTTTCATGCGCAACAGTTTAAACTGCCGCCGTTACATCTCGCGATAATTCAGCAGCCCCGCGCCGATCAGCACGAAGCACACCGGCCAAATCCACGATGGGATCGCGCGATCTTTCTCCGGCAGCCGCAGCTCCAGCCAGCGCGCCCATCCCGCAAACACCGCGATGACGCCCATGGGCACGTGGCTCAGCTCAACCAGAAGGTTTTCCTTTACGTTGAGATGGCGTGCGGAGTGCGTCAGCAGCACCGCGCCACCCAAAGCGCACATCAGCGGAAAGACCATCGCCCACTTGTCGTTCTCTTTCTTCTGCTTGCGCACGCGCAGCTCGAACACGGCGAACCCTACGCACACCATCGCCGCCATGCGGTGCTGAAACACCTCCGGATCGGCCCAACACGCCCAGAAGCCTTTCCATCCCACGGGCCAACACTCGGTGTCGGCCAGCAGAAAGATGAATAAGGCGATGCCGATCAGCAGCAGCGGCCAGTATTCGGCCCACGGAGCCTTGCCGGTTCGCGCCAGCAGCGCCAGTAGGCCCATGGACAAGCACGACGAGTCCCATCCAATGATGGTTCGACTCCGACTCGATCGAGTTGTTGATCAGTTTGCGGAGTCAGCGGCACCCCGTCCACATTTACTGGCGTGCCCGGGCCGGCTTTCAGCGGTTCGCCTGTCGCACTGTCGGTTTCCGGAATGAAGTGGTAATTCAGCCGCGGCAACACCGGCTTAATCCGCTGTAAAATCTGCTGCATCGTGACCGTCTCTTTCGACCTGGTCCACCGCCGGAGGCTGTGAAGTCAGCGACGCCGCAGTCAAAATCACGGTAATGCCGATACCCACTTCCGCCTCGATGAGCCGCCGCAGCCGCGGCATCACCTGTTCTTTCGACGTGTTACGCAGCAGCAGGAAGTTCACCCCGCCCAGCACCAGCAAGGCCCCCAGCATCAGCGCCTTGGCGCCCACCATCACGCCGTAAGCGGAACCCAGCACTGCGTCGCCACGAGCCGATATACAGAACGCTCATGGCGGCAGCCACTCAGCACCAGCACGCCCACACTCACCAGCGCCATGCGCGAGAAGCGCTCCGTGATGTACCACCGCGTGTTCAGGTCCTCGGCGCGAAACAGCGCCAGCACCAGGAATGGCAGGCCGCCGATCCAGAACCCGGTGGCCAATTCGTGCACCGACGACAACGTGATCAGCAGGGGGCGGCCTTCAATGCGCGACGCCGCATGATTGGTCATCACCGACGCCCCCATGATGACCACGGCCAGCACCGGCAGCGCCCAGCGAGCGAACTCTTGACTGCCGCTGGCAGCGATCGCAGTCAGCAGCGCCGCCACCAGCACAATGCAGCCGGAGATGAAGAAGTTCGCGCCCGACCACGCCTGCGAAGCCGATCTCGGCCGTCACCATCAGCACGGCCGAGTTCACGTACAGGTAGGCGAGTTGCACGATGGCGAGGCCCACCGCGCTGATGCGCAGCAGCTTCCACGAAGATGCCTGGATCCGCGCGATGCTCTCGTCCGAGGCGTCCGGCGAAGCGCCGCGCGACCCACAACACAAACAGCACGCCGCCCAGCAGCACCGACTGGAACACCAGCGTCCCGGCGCGCAGCATAACCGAGAAAAACTCGAACAGTCGACCAGCTTGAGCAGCATCGCTCCTCAGTTCACCGTGAAGGGAATTTCGCCCTTGCTCATGTGCCCGTCGGAGGCGAGCACTTTCCATTCCAATTTGTACGCGCCTGGCTTCAGGCCGGCCGCCTGAGTTTGCAGCGTGTCGGGCTTGGCTTGGCCGGTAATCGCGAGCGGCAAGGTGGCGCCATCCGGCGTCACCAGCAGCACCCGAGACCGGGTGCCGTCGATGCGGACATTGAACCGCAGATTGATAGCGAGGTCCCCGGCCTTCACGGTGGAATTCGCCCCCGGAGCGGATTCTTTCAGGATGGCGTGCGCCCAGCACACCTGGGTCGCCCCGGCGATCAGCAACACGATAAGAATGAGCGAAGTACGGCGTGATAAGCCAGCGAACAAGGTATCTTCCTCCGAAACCGGAACGGCGTGTCTGGCCGATGAAGGGTGCAACCTTCAGAATACTCGTGCTGCGGGGCAGGCTCAACCGTTCAATGTGTCGCCGCGATCTCGGAAACTCGAAACTCGAAACTAGCCTCTTGATACCATCTTTCTTTACTGACTCCCAATCTTCGAGGCACGCATCATGCAATACCGCACCTTCGGACGCACCGGATGGAACGTCAGCGATATCGGCTACGGATTATGGGGAATGGGCGGCTGGTCCGGCTCCGACGACCAACAGTCCAAAGCGGCCTTACAAAATGCCGCCGACGCCGGGTGCACCTTCTTCGACTCCGCCTGGGGCTACGGCGAGGGCAAGAGCGACCGCCTGCTCGGCCAGCTTCTCGCCGCGAATCCTGGGCAAAGCCTCTACGCCGCATCGAAGATTCCGCCTGCCAACTTCAAGTGGCCAGCGTTGGAATCCTATTCCTACGACCAAGTTTTCTCGCCCGAGCACGTCCTCCGCTACGCCGACATCATTCGCAAGAACCTTGCCACTGACAGCATCGACCTGCTGCAATTTCACGTCTGGCACGACGAGTGGGCTGACGAGCCCGACTTCCGCAACACTATCGAGAAGCTAAAGCGCGACGGCACCATCCGGGCCTTTGGCCTCAGCCTCAACCGCTGGGAACCCGAGAACGGCATCAAAGCCATTCGCACCGGACTCGTGGACGCGGTGCAGGTCATCTACAACATCTTCGATCAGGCGCCAGAAGACGAACTCTTCCCGCTCTGCCGCGAGTTGAACATCGGCGTCATCGCACGCGTGCCGCTCGACGAAGGCAGCCTCGGCGGCAACATGACCGTCGATACCAAATTCCCCGAAGGCGACTGGCGCGGCCGCTACTTCGGTCCTGAGAATCTCGTCCCCACCATCGAGCGCGTCGAGCGCCTCAAGCAAATCGTGCCACGCGGGCATGTCACTCCCGGAGATGGCGATTCGCTTTGTACTCTCGCATCCCGTCGTCAGCACGACCATCGTCGGCATGCGCAAGCCCGAGCACGTCGCCGCCAACATCAGCTACAGCGACAAAGGCCCGCTGCCCGCCGACTTGATTGCCGACTTGCGTGCCCACCGCTGGGACCGCCAGCCCGCCCACTGGTCGGACTAGCGACTTCGGCTGTCAAGCCTTGTCTAAGTTTGTCATCACGAGCCCGCCGTGGCGGGCGAGGGATCTGCTTCTCGCCCCGCGGGAACTGAAATTCAATCTTTCACCCCTCAACCTGTCCGCTTCGCACTCTTCGCCGCGCTTTTTGTCCCGCCCCTGCTAACCACCAGATACCGCTGGGTCCAACCGGCGCATCACCGCTGTCGGGTGCGGTGGTACCATCGGCACGCCCATCCGCATCGCGAATCTCTGCGCACAAGGAGTTTCCTATGCTGCAACGACGTTTCCTGCTTCCAGTGATAAGCCTCTTGGCGTTCGCCGCTCTCTGCCAGGCCCAGTCGGCCTTGCTCGACCTGCCGCGCAAGAGCCAGAACGCCCAGGTGAGCCAAACCATCGGCATCACCGAAGTTACCGTGAAGTACAGCCGCCCGCTGGTCAACGGACGCAAAGTCTGGGGCGGTCTGGTGCCCTACGGAGAAGTCTGGCGCGCCGGAGCCAACGAAAACACCGTCATCACCTTCAGCGATCCAGTCACCATCGAAGGCAAGCCGCTCGACAAGGGCACCTACGGACTGTTCATGATCCCCAAGGAAGACGAGTGGACCATCATCTTCTCCAAGACCAACACGGCTTGGGGAGCGTTCACCTACAAGCCTGACGAAGACGTGTTGCGCGTTACCGTGAAGCCCACGGCGTCCGATTTTCATGACGCGCTGCTCTATGACTTCGACCCGATCACGTCCGACTCTGCGCTGGTCACTCTGCGCTGGGACAAGCTCGCCGTGCCCTTCAAGGTCGCGGTCAACGTGCCCCAGACGGTCGAGGCCAGCCTCGACAAGCAGTTCCGCGGCATCGTGCAGTACACCTGGGTCAGCTACGACGACGCGGCCAACTACTTCCTCGACTGCGAAAGCCGATCTGCCAGTAGGCCTCAAGTACGCCGACCAATCTATCGAGGCCGAGTCGCGTTACGACAACCTGATGACCAAGTCGCAGATCCTTGCCGCCATGGGCAAACCCGACGAAGCCAAGAAGTTCTCCGCAATGGCCCTGCAAAAGGCCAATGCCCCGCAGTCTTACCAGTACGCTCGCCAACTCCAGCGCGACCACAAACAGGACCAGGCCTTCGCCATCTATCGCGACTTGGCCAAGAAGTATCCGACGAACCTGTTTCACCTACGCTGGGCAGGCGCGCATCGCCGTCGGAGCAGGGAACTACGACGAAGCCGTGAAAGAGATGAAGCTCGCGAAAGATGCGGCACCTGAGAACGCTAAGTCCCAAATCCAGGGGCTCATCAACCGCCTAGAAAAGAAAGAAGACATCAACAAGTAAGCACTTGGATGGGCGGAGGCTAGTTCCGGAGAGTTCGGTCTTCGCCCTTGCTGTATGTGTTGGCCTTATCCCATCTGCGAATTAGAAAATTGGAATCGTCAGGGCGGAATGGCCAATCAAGGTATAGACTGAACGGCATTCGGGGTGGCTTCGCGTGTCCACAAGTCCACATTTATTCCGCTCTCATCCGAACTTCTCCGATGAAGTGAACCACAACTTCGTGCAGTCGGAAATTGAAGGGGGCGTGTTCCTTAACGATCTGCCGCCCTCGACTGTGCTCGAGATTCAAACCCAGCACCACTGCTACACGGTGTTTCTTCTGGGTGGCAATGGAGCGCTGATCTCAGGGCATCCTCTGTACTGTCCAGAACCAATCCGAGTGGCCATCTCTGGTTCGACCTGGGGAGGCTCGATGCTGAAATGCCGCTTCGTTGGTCGCGGCATGCATTTGGAATTTCGCCATCCGGAGTATCAGACACCCATTGTGACCTCACGGGTAGAGGAAATCCGAGAGCCGAAATTGAAGAAGGTCAAGGACCAGTACGCTGGCGTGGATCGGCTATAGGGACAACTTCGTCCTACACCGTCTCCCGATCCAGCACTTCCGCGTCGTTCTCGCTAGCCGCTGAGCCGTTTTCGCCAGCGGTCTCTTCCGGCACATCGCCCTCGCCCGGAGCGAGGAACAAGTTCTGCTCGATCCCGTGCTGACGAGTGTAGAGGTCGTAGTAGCGCCCGCCCAGGTCGTACAGAGACTGGTGTGTCCCGCGTTCCACAATCTGCCCCGCTTCCACCACAAGGATCTGGTCCGCCCTCCGAATAGTCGACAGCCGGTGCGCGATCACGAACGTCGTTCGCCCCTGCATCAGGTACGAAAGCCCGTGCTGAATCAGCGCCTCCGATTCCGAGTCCAGGCTCGACGTCGCCTCATCGAGAATCAGAATGCGCGGATTCGCCAGGATCGCCCGCGCAATCGAAACCCGCTGCCGCTGACCACCAGACAGCTTCACGCCGCGCTCGCCGATAATCGTGTCGTACTTCAGCTCGAACTTCTCTGCAAACTCATCGACGCGCGCGATGGCGCACGCCTGCATCAACTCCTCTTCCGTCGCATCCGGCTTCGAGAACGCGACATTCTCCCGGATCGTCCCATCGAACAGGAACGAATCCTGCAACACCATGCCAAGCTGTGTGCGGTAGGAATCAAGCCGCACCGTCGCCAGGTCCACGCCATCCACCAGCACCTTGCCTGAATTCGGCTTATGGAATGCCGCCACCAAGCCGATGATCGTTGACTTGCCTGAACCCGACGACCCCACCAGCGCCGTTACCGTCCCCGGCTGCGACTGGAACGAGATGTCATGCAGCACCGTCTTCTTCTGCTCGTAGGCGAAGGTAACGTCTTCAAACGTGACGTTGCCCTTGATCGTTGGCAGGGTTACCGTGCGGCCCGGGTCTTCATCCTCAGGCGTCTCGCTCAGCACCTCGCGGGTGCGATCCAGTCCGGCGATTGCCTCGGTAATCTGCGTTCCCACGTTCACCACCTGGAATAGCGGTGCCACCAGGTAGCCCAGGAACATCACGTAGGTGAAGTAATCGCCCAGGGTCAGCTTGCCCGCCATGATCTGGCGCGTGCCCATGAACATCACGATCGCGCCCACCACGCCCATCAAGCTGGAGGCCGTCAGGCTCATCAGCGAGGTCGCCGTCAGCGTCTTGAACACGTTCTGCAGCAAGCGCTCCACGCCCGCGCTGAACACCGAATGCTCACGCTCTTCCGCGTGGTAACCCTTCACCACGCGAATGCCGCCCAGTGACTCGGTCAGCCTGCCCGTAACCTCGGCGTTGATCTTCGACCGCTCGCGAAAGATCGGCCGTATCGTCTTGAAAGCACTGCGCAAGCCCACGCCGAACACCAGCAAAAAGCCGAATGCGATCGACGTCATGACCGTGCTGAACCGCATCAGCACGACGAACGCAATCACCGCCGTCAGCACGCCGCCGATGAAGTCCACCAGCCCCGTGCCCACGAGGTTGCGCACGCCCTCCACGTCGGTCATGATGCGCGACACCATGGTGCCCGTCTTGTTGGAGTCGTAGTACGAAACCGAGAGGCGCCCGATATGATGCTGCACCCGGCGTCGCAATTCCGTGATCAGCTTCTGCGCTGCCTTCGAAAGCGTCTGCGTCAGCGTGAACGACGTAAGCCCTTGAATCAACGTCGCCGTCAGCACCACTCCCACCAGCAAGGGCAGTCGCTCCAGGTGGCGCGGCAGGATGATCTTGTCCACCAGGAACTTCGTCGAGTAAGGCAGCACCAGCCCAGAGATGCGGTTGATGACCATCAGCACGAAGCCGAGAGCCAGCAGTCCGCGACGTGGACGTATCAGTTGCCAGACTTCCGGCAACGCTTTAAACACCTGTGTCTTCTTCGCCGGTGTTTTCGGTTCAGGAGTAGTTGGCATGAAGTAACTTTGATTCCCTAAACTACACAAACGGTTCGACCGACTCGTGGCACTTCGCCTGTTACGATGTCGATTTTTTCCCGCAGCGCAACGTTCCAGTGTCAGTCACAAGTTCAACTTGCACTCGCTGCGATGCAAAATGCACATCTCAGTGTCGTCCGACTAGCTCAACATCATCGCGCAAATGAATTGATTCCAAGCTTTTGCACAAACGAAAAGGCCACCCGGCAACAGGGCGGCCTTCTCTTCAAGGGAGAATAGTTCCAACGGAGGCTTAGACCGTCAAAACTTTCTGACCAAATAGTAGGTTCGGCTACCCCCCAGTCAAGGAGTTTCTAGAACTTAAATTGTTTTGTTTTCAATAACTTACATAGACTCTGTGTGGTCTGAGGAAATTGACCGAAATTGACCGAAGTCGCCTCTCGAACGGCCTAACCGCCTTATTTTCAGCTACTTGCTCGACGGGAGGGCGGTCGTCCAAGTGCAGTTGCAGGATTTCCACATTCTCCGGCAGGTCGACGAACGTCCCCGGGAAATACTTGGTCATCAGCACCCGAATGCCGCCGAAAAACACTCCGAACACAACTCCGATCAGCAACAGGATGCCGATCAATCCAAAAACCGCCATCAAGAGATTGCCGATGTTGTCGCGCTTGCTCATCGACGTCGCTTCGTTCCACGTCACTTCCGCTTCGTAGTTCACAGCGTTCAGCAAGTTCCTGGCATCGCTGTTGCCCGTGTTGCCAGCTCTCAAGCACGAGGATCGGTCCGGTCCGCCGCGCAGGCAAAGCATTCGCCGCTCCCTGGAACGCGCGCAACCGTTCGGTCGCAATCTGCGGCGTTGGATACTCCACCAGCATCAGCGTCACCGGCCCGTCGGGCGTGGTGTAACTCTGCGTGATGATCTCCGGCTCAACGTTGAAGTTGACCAACTCCGCGGACAGAGGCGTCTTGCTCGCCGCGAACGCCTGCGGCCCAAGGATGTACTTCACCGAAGTCTCCTGCGCGTGCTCCTTCGGCAAGTACTGGGGCAGGCTCGGTAGATTGCTGTTGGCGCCTTTGGCCTCCGGCAGCATTCCCGCCAGTTCGCGCAACTCCGCCGCCGACATTCCCGTGACGCGGTCGAAGGCTGCATCCACCAGCACATTGCTACGGAAGAACAGGATGCGCTCGTTCGACGACGCAGCTTCAGTTCCGATCCGCTCGCTCTTCATCGCCGGATCGCGATAGAACGTGAACGCTCCATAGCCGCCGGTGGCGTCTTTGAATTGCGCCGCCTTCACCGTCAGCTTGCGCCCGTCAGGACGGGTGTAAGTCGCCGTCTCCGCCGTCGTGAACCCGTACTCATTCAGTACCGCCGGGTAGGCGGAGTCCACCTGCTCCGGCTTGCGTCGCGGTCTTTACCTCGCCGGTCTGCGTCCATCCGGCGAACGACTTCGGAAGAATGTTCTGGACCGCGGCACCAGCTGTCAGGGACAGCAGGGCAGCCAACAGTATCGATTTGGTCATTCGTTTCATGAAGAAAACAGGGAAGGGCAACGGCACTTCGCTCAGTACATTAGACTACTTACCCGCTGGCAAAGTTTCCAATCCTGCCGCTCGCTTCCGGTTCATAACTCACGAAGCGGATACAGTTCCCATCCGCGTCTTTGACATGGATTTCCCGCCTGCCCCACGTCTGGTTCATCGGCCCCGAGTCAATCGCTAAACCCTTCTCGACGAACTCCGCGCGCAGCGTTTCGACGTCATCCACCACCAGATTCACCACGCCACCGGCTACTCCATCGCCCGGAAACGACGACAAATGGATCCACACCTCATCGCGCGAGAAGCCCATGTAACTCGGACCCGTCAGCGACCCCGACCCGTCACTGTCAACCGCGAACTCGGGCCGGAAGCCCAGCTTTGTGCAATAAAACTGCAATGCCGCGATTGGATTTGATACATGTAATAACGGGATCGCCACCTTAATCACCGAGTCACCTCCTGCAAGCGCTGCCGCCGCAGCAAATCATCGAGCCTATCCAACAGCGCGTCGATCCTCTCGCGGATATCAGTGTTTCCCTGACCCACCGCATCGATCACTGCTACAACCTCCGTCACCATATCTTGCGGCAGATGCGCACATTGTGCGGCGTGCTGCAAAAGCCGCTTCTCTCCCGGATGCGGCTGCTCATTCACGGCGAACAGCACATCGAAATAGCTGGCCAGCAGCGCCGCTACTCGATGATTGACGCTTACCGGGTCGTTTCGCTTCATCGCCAACTCAATCTGATGGAGATACGAAGACTGGTTTCGCCGCAGCAGCGGGTAGTTCTTGGCGAGGATTGTCCGCTTCAACTCCGCCGGATAGGGCTGCTCCGCCCCTCGTTGCAGCGCCGCAAACCACCCCGAGCGATCAAACAGCGCATGCGAATGCAACACGTTGTACCAGAAGCACGTCGAATACCCGACCGACGCCTGATGCTGTACCAGCACACGGTCGAGTTGCTCCTCGATCCACCGGACGTGCCGGTACATCACATCTACCCGCGTCCCGGTCTCTTCGTCAACCCACTCGTCGCCGGGTTCCCAGGTCGCGTTGCCGATCTCCGCCCGAAGGGAACCGGCGGCAATCTCAGCGCGCACGTCCAGCGGAATGTCCGCCGTCGCGTAAACATAGAGGTCAACGTCAGACTCCGCATCCGGATACTCAGATGTCCGCGATCCAGCCAGCGCCACAGACTCAACCTGCGGCAGGAAAGAGAACCGTCCCGCGATTCGTCGCGCGACATCCATGGCAGAGGACGGCTCTGATTTGGCTCGTGACATGGGACTGGTCTGCTGTGAGGCAGGATAAACGAAGCAATTCCAAAATTGGTTGGTCTGATGAGCGAAAAGCGAGGAGCGGATAGCGAATAGCCAGTTACCAGCTACCAGTCACTTCTATTTCCCCGAGTCCTTGTCGTACTTCGCCGCCACCTTCACCCCGCTCAACCCGCTGACGTACTTCGAGATGCCCTTGTACAGCGATTCAGCAATCTTCTGCCGGTAATCCGGGGTCTCCAGCTTCTTCTCGTCGGTGGGGTTCGAGACAAACGAAATCTCCGCCAGAATGCTGGGCATGTTCGCGCCGATCAGCACCACGAACGGCGCCTTCTTCACCCCACGATTGCGCAGTGTCGGGTTCTTCGGTGACAAGCCCGTGTACAGTGACGCTGTACGTCACCCGCCAGCTCACGCGACTCCTCAATCTTTTCCTTCAGCGTGATCTTCTTCACCAGGTCCTGCAGCTCGTGAATCGACTTCTCCGACACCGCGTTTTCTCGCGCCGCCACCTCCAGCGCGTCGGCATTCGTGGTGAAGTTCAGGTAGTAGGTCTCCACGCCCCGCGCCGACTCGTCACTGCTGGAATTGGCATGCACCGAGATGAACAGGTCGGCCTGCTTCTCGTTGGCGATGGCCGTTCGCGTCTCCAGCGGAATGAACGTGTCGTCGTCGCGCGTGTAGATCACTTCGGCGCCCAGTCGCGACTCCAGCAGCTTGCCCAGCCGCAGCGCCACGTCGAGCACCAGGTCTTTCTCCAGCAGCCCATTCGGGCCGATGGTTCCGGTGTCGTGTCCGCCGTGCCCGGCGTCAATCACGATGCGGCCGATCTTCAGTCCCAGCGCGCGAATCAGGCTGCGATCGCCTTCCGATGTGGGCGACCGCCGCATGCACCGTTTGCATCTCACCGCTGCTGCTGGTCTTCGCCACTCTCTTGGATCCGCTGCTCTTCTTCTCGGGGACGACTGTTACTGCCGTGGGTGCCGTGGTGGGCTTGGTCGTCGCCTTAGCCAGGGTGTCGTCCACCGAGTCGGATTCTGCTTTTTCAGTCGGGGTAGTTGCGCGGGCAGTCACCGCCGCGGGTTTAACCGCGCTCTTGCTCTCTGCCGTCAACTCACCCGACGCGCTCTTGAACGCCGTCGTGGTCGTTGCAGGTTGTTTTGAGGTAGTTGTCGCACTGCTCGCCGCTTCAGTCGACGGATTGTTCTGCAGCTTCGCCGCGCTAGCGGACGTCTTTGGCTCACTCCTGGCCGCAGTTTCCGCTACGCTCCCCGCGCTGGCACTAACGCTTGCCTTGCCGTCCGGCTTTACCGCCGCACTCGAATTTGCAGCAGTCGTCGAGCCGCTTACGCCAGTCTCGCGTCTCCCTTCAGCCGGAAGGTTCGCCGCCACCTGCGTCGTTGGCTTCGTGTTCTTCCCGTGAATATCAATGATCAAGCGGTAAGGATTGGGCAGCAGAAACGCTGAGTACTCGGTCACGTCGTCCACTTCCAGCACGACGCGGGTCGAGCCTTTCTGGTACTGCGCCACCCTGATCTTCTTCAGGAACCCATCCTGCACATCAAAGCTCTTGCCCACCAGCGTCGAGACTAGTCGCGTGTCCGGCAAGTCAAAGAAGATGCGGTCCGGATCGGGCACGCGTCCCGCTTCATATTTCACTTCCGCGTCCAGGTCGATGGCCACGCGCGTGTAATCTGCTGTTGACCAGAAGCGAATGCCGGTGACTCGTGGCGCCGTCGCTTTTTTCGCGGCCGTCGTTGTCAACAGTGCGTCAGACACGCTGTCATTCTTGGCCGCGGCCTCAATGTTCTTCTTTGGCTTAGGATGGTTTAATTCCGCCAACGCGTCCTGGGCCTTAGTTGACAGCGGATTATGCGGATACTTCTTCAGGAACTCCTCGAACGTCGCCTTGGCCGCGGTGTCGTCGCCCAGGTCCTGCTTGTAAATTTGCCCTATCGTGAACAGCGCCTCCACCCGGTACTTGCTGCCCGGATACTCGCGCCGCAGAAACTCGTACTCTCCGATAGAGGCGTGCAGGTCCTTCTCGTCGGGCGCAAACTGACGCCCCATCTCAGCCAGAATTTCGGCCACCGCCATGACGCTGGCGTCTGCCTTCGACGAGGCCGGAGAAACGTAGTACACCTTGCGATACGCGTCGGCGACCTTCTGGTAGTCCTTACGAGTACGCTCGCTCTCGGGACGTCCATTCAGCGCCTCGCGCATCCGCTCCGCCGTTTCAAACTGCGTGCGCGCCTGCTGTTTGCGGGCTGCCGGCGAACCCGCAAATGCCACATAGGAAGTTCCGCACAGTGCGATAAGTATGAGGGTGGCGCCTAAGGTTCGAGAGAGGCAGTCCCGGAGGGACGGCAGATCATAGCTCAGCCCGCCGCGGCTGGCTGGGTCCGGCGCAAATAGAACCTGAGTCCCGTGGCGACGGCAGATGCCCCGTTCAGATCGCGCAAATTGTCGTGAGGAAATGAGGTCGCGGCCGTGGCTGTTCATCAAGACACAAGCTTGCGGCTACACCACGACACCGACGCGCTGCTCGCGCGGGTGGGGGTAGTCCGGCGGATCGATCGTCAGAGCTTCTTTATTATAGGCTTCGCCGGGAAGGGAACAATCTGCGAAACAGGGCAGAATCACAGGAGTGACCCCAATCGCGTAACCCTCACACCAGCTATACTTTCCCTACTCGCATGCCTACCAAGCTGGAAGAGATTCTCGCCGCAACCCGCGCCCGCCTGTCCGTCTCCAAGGCCTCCGCCGAAGTGAGTGCGCTAACGGCCGCTGCCGAGCGCCATCAGCCGCGCGGCTTTCGCAATAACCTGCGAAGTGTATCGCACTCCGGTCCGGCAATCATTGCTGAGCTGAAGAAAGCATCTCCATCCAAGGGCTTGATTCGCGCCGACTTCGACGGACCCAGCCTCGCTTCCGCGCTTGAAAATGCCGGGGCGGCCGCGCTGTCGGTGTTGACTGACGAGCAGTTCTTTCAGGGCTCCCTGCGAAATCTGGAACTTGCCTCCGAAGCCGTTCGCATACCCTGTCTGCGCAAAGACTTCATTCTGGACGAGTTCCAACTGCTCGAGGCCCGAGCCTGTCGCGCTGACGCCATCCTTCTTATTGTCGCCGCTCTCGAACAAGAACAGTTGATCGCCCTCCAGCACCGCGCTCGCGAACTTCGCTTGGATGTTCTGGTCGAAGTCCACGCCGCCGCCGAACTCGACCGTGCGCTCGCCGCCAGCTGCGACCTCATCGGCGTGAACAATCGCAATCTGCACACGTTTCAAGTCGACTTAAACACCTCGATCGAGCTCGTGAAGCGTATTCCGGCCAGCGTCATCAAAGTTGCCGAGAGCGGCATAGAATCTGCCGCCGACATTGCTCGCCTCCGCGATGCCGGCTTCGACGCCTTCCTAATCGGCGAATCGCTCATGCGCGCCGCTCATCCCGGCGACGCCCTGCGCACGCTGCTGTCGCAGTCGGTGAACCCCGCATGACAAATTCAGGTTTGTGGATCAAGATCTGCGCCACCACGAACCTCGACGACGCTCTCGCCAGCATCGCCGCCGGCGCCGATGCTCTCGGCTTCATCCTCACCGGCAGCAAGCGTCAAGTCACTCCTGACCAAGCCGCCGCGATCAGCTCCGCCCTTCCGCCTCAAATCGAAAAAGTTGGTGTTGTCGTCAACGAGACTCCCGAAGCCCTGGCGATACTCGCCCACCAGATAGGCCTTACCGCACTTCAACTGCATGGCGACGAACCGCCGGCCCGACTCCGCGACTACCGCCGCACCCTCCCCGGCCTGAAAATCATCAAGACGCTGCAAGCCCGCGAACTCCTGGCTGGGCCGGCGCGCCTCGACGGCTACCTCGCCGCTCGCGATTCCTACGACGCCATCCTCCTCGACTCCGGCTCACCCGCCGCCCGGGGCGGCACCGGCGTGCCCTTCGACTGGAATGCTGCACTTCCGCTCGTCCAACGCATAAGAGAAGTGGCTCCCGTCATCATTGCCGGAGGCTTAAACCAGGACAACGTCGGCGCAGCGATCCGCATCTTCGACCCCTTCGGAGTCGACGTCGTCTCCGGGGTCGAACTCTCGACGGGCAAGAAAGATCCAGCAAAACTCCGCGACTTCATCGCCGCCGCGCGAGCCGCATCCGCCACCGGCTCGCATCCAGATCCGTCATCCTGAGCGGAGTGAGGCGAGCCGAACGCAGTCGAAGGACCTGCTGTTTGTCCCGGATTCACGGCTCCGTGAGTGCCCCATCCTTTTGCGAAGCAAAGGGTGGGACCATCAACGCCCCCATCCCGCCCTCAAATCCCGCATAATAAGAAGACGGAGCCCGGCAAATTTATGGCAACCACGACCGCACGCCCACGCACTCAAAAAGGCCGCTTCGGCCCCTACGGTGGACGCTACGTCCCCGAAACCCTCATGGCCGCGCTGCAGGAACTCGAAGCCGCCTACGCCGCTGCGCGCAAAGACAAATCCTTCCACGCCGAATTCCTCCACCTCCTGCACACCTACGCCGGACGCCCCACGCCTCTCTCTTTCGCCGAACGCCTGACGAAAGCCCTAGGCGGAGCCAAGATCTACCTCAAGCGCGAAGACCTCCTCCACACCGGAGCCCACAAGATCAACAACTGCATCGGACAGGCCCTTCTCGCGCGCCGCATGGGCAAGCACCGCATCATCGCCGAAACCGGAGCCGGCCAGCACGGCGTCGCCACCGCCACCGTCTGCGCTCTCTTCGGACTCGAGTGCGTCGTCTACATGGGCGCCGAAGACATGCGCCGCCAGGAGCTCAACGTCTTCCGCATGCGTCTGCTCGGCGCCGAAGTCCGCAGCGTCGACTCCGGCTCGCGCACCCTCAAAGACGCCATCAACGAGGCCATGCGCGATTGGGTCACGAACGTCCGCACCACGCACTACCTGCTCGGCAGCGTGCTCGGCGCGCATCCTTATCCCACCATGGTGCGCGACTTCCACCGCGTCATCGGCGAAGAGGCACGCAAGCAAATTCTGAAAGCCGAAGGCAAGCTTCCCACCGCCATCATCGCCTGCGTCGGCGGAGGCTCCAACGCCATCGGCATCTTCCACGCCTTCCTCAACGACCCCGGCGTCGCACTCATCGGCGTCGAAGCCGGAGGCCGCGGCCACTCCCTCGGCGAGCACGCCGCCCGCTTCAACTCCGAAGGCGGAGGCAGCCCCGGCGTCTTGCAGGGAACCTACTCTTATTTATTGCAAGACTCCGCCGGACAAGTCGCCCTCACCCACTCCGTCTCCGCCGGACTCGACTATCCGGCCATCGGACCCGAGCACGCCTGGCTGCACGATCAAGGCCGCGCCAAATACGTCTCCGCCGACGATAAGGAAGCGCTCGACGCCCTCCGCCAGCTCGCCCATCTCGAGGGCATCATCCCCGCTCTCGAGTCCGCCCACGCCGTAGCCGAGTGCATCAAGCGCGCCCCCAAAATGAGTCCGTCAGATGTGGTCATCGTCAACATCTCCGGCCGCGGCGACAAAGACATCGGCATCCTCCGCGAAAACCTCGCGCTGTGATTGTTTGCTGGATTCCGATTTGGAGGAGCGCAGCTTTAGCTGCGCCGTAACGTCCCCCATGATTTGTCATCCCTCGCGGCCTTTAGGCCGCGGGGGATCTGCTCTTCCTAGCCACTAGCCACTGATTTGTCATCCCGACCGGAGCCGCCGCTTCGGCGGTGGGGTGGAGGGACCTGTATTTGTTGTGTCATCCTGACCGGAGGCGCCGCTTCGCCGCCGCAGTCGAACGACCTGCTTTTCGTAGCGGACCATGCTCTCACTCCCCTTGACACTCCATTCAATTAAAACGTACATTTCTGCTTCCCTCAGTCACCGCCGCCACGGCAACATTCAGTTGAGGTAACCACATGCCCGACATAAAACTAAGTGACAACGCCAACCTCTCTATCACCTTCGGTGCTACCACCGGCTCGGCATTTGCTCGATACGTGACCAGCACTACTCCCATCAATATTCAGCTCAAAGAAAAGCAGCCGACCACCGGTGGCCTGGCCCAATTCATACCCTGCGGTCTTTCATTTACAGACAAGTTCCGGCTAGGCGGCGCAACTCCCACACTCACTGTCAAGGATGGCGTTGAGGGAGCCGCTTCTCTCAAGACCGGTACCATGTTCGATCCCAACTAAAGATGACTTCGGCGATTCGCTGACGATTCCCGACGGACAGGCCTACCTTTCCGCTGGCTTCAAAGCCACAGTCGATGCCAACGTCACTGACACCATTGGACAATTGAAGTTTGGTGTAGATGCCACCTCCGTCGTCACTCTGACGAATTACGCCCTCTTTCCCGTGACCAAGCCCGTTGGCGCGGCGATGAAGCAGGTGCTGCAAAACTTCGTCATCCCCGGCGACTCGACGACATGCGCAGCATGCAGTCCGACACCATTGCCACCGTCGAGGGCAGCGGATCCATCAAGTTTTCTTTCAAAGGCACCTACCCTCTTCTGTCGCTCCCCATGGCGACCGTTGCCACTGGTCTTTTCAAGGGCTTTTCTGCCGGTAGCGGAGGCCTGTCCCTCGCCGTCACCGCCGGAGTCAGTGGCGGATACCAAATCCGCGTCAGAAAGCTCGACTCGCAAACCTGCGAACTCAGCTACCAGAAAAAAAGAGGCACTTCCTTCGGAGTCACCGCGCAGGCCCAATTCGCGCCCTCCGCGGCTGTCGGCGGATTCGACGTGCTGAAGCCTTTTATGCAAGCCATCACCAAAGAGCCCGTCGTCGACAAGGCCACCTTCGCCAAAAACACCGGCCTTACCGACGACCAGATCGCTGCCATCGCCGCCGCCGTAAAAGCCGGCATTGATCGCTCTCTGTGTCTTTCTCTCACTACAGACGTGAACCTGGCTTCCGAAGACGGCGCCGCCTTCAGCTACCAGATCGATCTCAGCAAGGTGAAGTCCGGCTCTGACGCCGCCAAGGCTGTGAACGAAGCTCTCCTCGGCGACCTAAGTAGCATCGAGTTCCAGGATTTCCCCGGCATCACTCGATTGCGCACGGTGCTCTCTTCCTTGCGCGAGCAAAAATATACCTTCAAGGTGAACCTGCTGGGCATTTACAACTACGGCTCCGTCACCGACCTTCTTTCGAAAGGTCGCATGGTCGTCGACCAAGCCACCGGAGTCATCAGCATCCTCGATCAGGCATCGGCCACCCGTGTCCAGTTCAGCGCCGACCTCATCGCCAAGCCGGGCAGGCAAGCCAGCCAGTTGCGCGCCGTCATCGCCACTGGAGTCACCATGACCGCCGCCTACAGCTTCGGCAAGGCCATTCCCGACGATCCCGATCTCAAGTGCAACTGTTGGTTCTTCGACGAAGATCAACGCAGCACGCACGCCGACTTCACCGCCTACGTTCGCGACGTCAACACCTTCGGACTGTCATTGTCCGTGCAGGCAGCTCAGCAGTTTCAGGCCACTGCCAAGTTGCCCGAAGACTCCCTCGGGGCTTCCACTCTGATGATGCAATCCACCTACGGCGCGCCTGCGTTCCGCTCCATGTTCCTCGACGACGCCCAACAGCCGAAGACCTACCTCGCCTACGAAAAGATTGCCCGCGAAGCCTTGGCCATGCAATTGGTGGGTGATAGCAACAGTCTGGTTCGGATACACGCTCTCAAAGACCCTGACCTCTACGTCCAGTTTGTGCGCGTCGGCGATAAGCAGGACATATTTCAGATCCTCGAGAAGCAGAACATCAAGGACCCTGCGGTCGAAGAGCGCATCTTCGACGATTCCGTCCTGGTCCGCTGGTGGGCCTCGGCCATGGCCGACGTTGCGCAGCGTCTGAAAAAGCTGCTCGACTTCCGCGCCGCCAACCCTAAAATCGACCAGAACGACAAGACCTTCAAGAAGATTCGGCAGCAACTGAATTCGGCGATGCAAGAGGTCGCCAGCCGCTCCAGCGATCCCTACGTTGACCACCTCGGAGGCCCGTGGGGACTGCGCGTCATGGCCGAGTCATCCGGCTTTAAGGATTCCAGTTCCGCCACCGTGGTGAGCTCGCACTTCGCCTTCACCGCCTCGCGCAATCCTCTCCCTCCCGCACCCTCCACCGCCGCTAAAAAGGCCGCTAAATGACCGCCGGCAGCCGATAAATAACTGCTGGCGGAATAGAGGGCCCTGCTGTTTTTGAAGGGGCGGCTTCAGCCGCGCCGCAACGTGCCTTGAAATTAGGTGGAAGAGCCGGCCTTCAGGCCGGCGTCAAGCGGCCACCCTGCGAATTGTCATCACGAGCGAAGCGAGGGATCTGCTGTTGCGTTTTCTAGCCACTAGCCACCAGCCACTATCCACTGATTTGTCATCCTGGCCGGCGCCGCCTCGTCGGCGTTGCAGTGCAGCGACCTGCATGGCTTTCATCGGCATCCGAACTAGATTGTGTGACCTAAGCTCACTTGATTAATCAGTTAGTTGCTTGACACATTTGCTGGGCCTGTGTAGTTTCTAACAATCATGTTGAGTGGTCGTCAGAACTGTTGTTGCGTGACCTGCTGTTGTAGCGGGAGCGCACGTTCTGACGCCTATGGAAACACCGCCTAGCTTTTTTATCTAAGCAGGATTTCCCTAACCCACGCGTCAGAGGCCATCTGACACGTGGGTTTTTCTTTTTGGCCGCAAGAGCAAACAGGTTGGCGATGCGAGAAACAGCGAACGAAGCGAAAGTGCAACGAATTGAGCGACTCAAGCGGGAGAAGAACGACTGGGAGTGCCTCGAGAAATCCGTGAATTCGCCGCAGCATGAAGGCAAACTCACAGCTTGGCAAGCGAACGCTATTCCAGAAGGGAGCGGTATCCGATGAACCTGGCGCCCGCAGCAGACCAATACGACGCCCTGCCTGCCGAGGAAGTAATCGATCGCATCCTCGCTGAAAATCACGGCTCGGCATGCATCACGTGCAGCTTTCAGGCGCCGGGTATCGTCTTACTCGACCTCCTGCGTAAACGGATGCCGCAGGTGCCCGTCCTATTCCTAGACACTGGCTATCACTTCGCCGAAACCTACGAGTACCGCGATCGCATAGCAAAACTGTGGGGCCTGAATCTGATCAACATAACCCCCAGCCAGTCTGTGGAAGAGCAGGAATCGGAACTCGGAATCCTCTATCGCACCGACCCGGGCAGTTGCTGCCGGCGTCGCAAGGTCGAACCCCTGATGAAAGCCCTGGAGCCGTTCGACATCTGGTTCACCGGACTGCTCCGCGAACAATCGCCTACCCGTCGCAACTTGCGCACCGTCGAGAGTTATCGTCTGCCCAGTGGCAAAGACATTTCGAAAGTCAGCCCACTCGCGGCCTGGGACTGGAAGCAAGTGTGGGCCTACACTCTCGCTCTCGGCGTCGGATACCTGCCGCTGTACGACGAGGGCTACCGCAGCATTGGCTGCGAGCCTTGCACCAATGTTCCCGCCGAAGGTGCTGACCCACGCTCTGGCCGATGGGGCGGCACCAGGTCGGAATGCGGCATTCACACCATTACGACCATCTCGCCAACTGCGGAATGAAGATGTTAACCAGGAATGGTTTTGCCGGTCTATCCACTAATCACTATCCACTACCCACTGATTCGTCATCCTGAGCGAAGGCGGCGGTTTCCGCCGCCGCAGTCGAAGGACCTGCTTCTCGCCTCCACCTACCCCACCTGCGTGCCAAACACAAACTTCTGCAGCAAGAGATTCCACTTCCCACGACTAACGTGGTGCACTTAACGTCGAATTAATAGATATCCAAAAGTCAATAACTAGAAAAGCTAAACTATTTCCGCATTTGTCACCTAAGAGCCATTGACATTCATCACCACCTCCAGCAATATCGCGCCACTCTACTCCGCAATACTCTGGGCCCTAGATTATTAGATATATAACTAGACATTATTCCGGGACGCGGCTACTTCGTCTAGTTGCTGCTACCCACCGTGCAATTGCACAGATATTTCATAGTTACAAGCGACGGCCGATGCATAAACGACTGGGCTGTGCTTACTCGATCAGATACAAGCCAAGTCCGATTCTCGGAGTGCACATAAGTGCCGGGGGACAGCAACGTGAAGCGGCTCAGATGGTTTGAATTAGTATTTCTGTTCGCTATTGGCGCCGGGTTGAGTGCTGTGTGTCAGACGCAGCAAAATACCAGTTGCCAACCGCAGGACTATGCCAATGTCGGAGCCGAGATCGCGGACACGGCCGTGAAAATTGAGGGTACGGCTAGTGATAGTGGCCTCAGTCAAGATGCAGTTCAAAGTATTGTGGCTGGATACACGGCGAAGCGAGTCCAACTGGCGGCCACGAATTGCAACGCCTCCGCCTCTACGACAAACCAAGCCACCGCTCAGCCGATAACGCCAGTGGCCACGAACGCACCTGCACCCACTCAACAACCGCCTGCAAACAAGAGCAAAACGAAGGGCGCTGTCCTGCCGACAGCAGCCGCAGCAGCCATCAACAACCCGAAATGCCCCGGCGCACCCGTTTTTGAGTCAGAACCCAAGCCCACTCTCGGGGCTATCGAACCGGGAGTCAACGTAGTGGCTCACGGAGTCCTACCGAAAGGGACTAAAGGCCAAGTTCAAGTCTGCGTCAACGGTCAGCCCGCCGGCGGCCTCGCCAAATTGGATTCGCTCGGTAACTTCACAGTTGGATTGGATGACGTCACAGCAGGCGAAGTTGTAGTTGCGCAGCTGATCAATCCAGTAGCACCCAATGCGTCTACTACATATGGCCCGCTTAGTGAGGGCGTAATTGTAGGCAACACCGCAATTGTTGCGTCCCCGCCAGGCAGCATGGCAAAGTGCCCGGGTGAGCCGATTATCTCCACCGACGCTCAATGCGGTTGAGCCAATGGGAGCAATTTCTGGCAACCTTCCCAAAGGAGGGAGCGGAATAGTGCAGGTCCGAGTATGCGTCAACGACGAGCCTGTGGGCCCCATACCACTGAGCGTTACGCCTGGACCGGCCTTCACTATGCCTCTGACTCTGACTCCTTCCCCGTTGGCTGCGGGCGATAAGATCGTAGTGCAGTTGTTCCATCCTGCGGTAGCGAAGTCACCGGCTACGTTCGGTCCTGAAAGTTCAGCAGTAATCGTCGGCAGTTGTTCGATGGATGCGCCAAAGTCTGCTGGTCCTGGGCCTAGTTTGACTACAACGCCACCGATTCTAAATGGAAGCAGCGTAACTATTTCGGGCACGGTTCCGGCCTCAGCGAAAGGTACAAGCGTTCGAGTATGTGTTAATGATCTTCAGGTTGGACAACCCCAAGCGGTCGATTCCACTACCACTACCCCAACATTCAAGATAACGGGAGTTAAACTAAGCGCCGGCCAGATAGTTACTGCCCAGGTCGTCAACGGCACATCGCCACCCTTTACGTACGGCCCATTAAGCGCGGAGGTTTCAGTAGGTCCATGTTCTGCCGTTGGATCGGCACAATCCGGATCGCTGCCCACCTTGAATAAGGTCACCGATGGCGACAAAACTGTAACCGGCACGCTTGCGAACGCAGACAGCGGCACAGTACGCATCTGTGAGAATGATGCCGAGATTGCTACGGCACCCGTAGCTGCGGATGGCACATTCTCCGCAACGCTCTCCGCAGGCACCGCTTTTAAACAGGGGGACTCGGTGACCGCCCAACAAATTGCATCTGCGCCCGGGACTTTTCCGAAATCGTATGGCCTCGTGAGTGCTCCTGCAACCGAAGTCGCAGCAAGCGCCAACCCTGCGGACAATACCGCCGCGGGATTGGATCTGACGAAGGGGAACACGCTCTTCACAAGGTCAGCGGTTGCTCTGCAGATCGCCTCCGCAAGCGGAGCACCCGTAAACGCGGATTACGCTCTTGGATTCTTCTTGAATGCTCCCTTGTACTGGCATGATGTGTACTGGCACGACGTGGACTGCACCAAGCCAAAGACGGCGACTACGCACCCCGACTACTGCCCTAAAGTGATACCTATCGAGTGTGTCGGACCTTTTCAAAAAGCTCTAACATGTTCTAATTCACCTACGCCGTCCGAGGACTGCACGCAAAATGCCCAACAGGTTGCGAGTTGTGTGCCTAAAATACAAGACAACGAACAGCAAAGGGGACTGCGTCGGCAGTTCCGTGACCCATTGTCTGCGCCGCTCTGGGCTTACGGGCTTGCGACTTTATCAAGCATTCCTCAGACTGGTATAACGGTAGGGAGTCTCACTTCGCCCACTGGGGCGGTGACCAATGCCATCACAACTAACTCTTCGAAAGACATCACTACTATCGTGCAGGCATTTAATTTCGAGCAGGGCCTGGAATGGAACTTGTATCGCCGATCCCCCGTGCTGCCAGATGCCTTTGGTTCCATCCCTCCAGGCGGCAGCTCTTTCACGAAGCTGGGTCTATTTTTCTATGGCGGCTATGGCATCGGAGTTCCCGTGAACGGAGTGCTTAACCCGACCACATACTACGATTTGACTGCGAACCCAGACCTGTACGCGGAATATAATCTCCCGAGCAACATTCCGGGAAAACCGGGCTACGATCCGACATGCGGGCTAACGTCTACTGGCAAAAAACCTCCTCCAAACCCGAATTGTGGAGTACCCGGAGCAAACCCTTTCAAATACTTGGCTCTTCAGCAAGTAAGTTCGGTTCAGTTTTTCCAGAGTTACTATTTCGGACTGCGACTAAAGTCCTTCACATACGATACCCGTCCTTGTAAGAGCCAGCTACCGGGCGCGGGATCTGCAGGCGTCCCTCTTCGTTTTTGCTCTGTGCCGAGGAATGTCTTTCCAGGCCTTTACGACATCGGCATCGGCCAGGACGAGTCAGTGACGGGGTATAGATTTCACGGAGCCGTCCTTCGCGTTCAGAGTAGCTATTCACTACCTTTTTACACGCCACTGCATTTGTTCGGTAGTATCAATTACGCATTGAATCCCGGTGCTGCCCCCACAGTAGCGAACTTGGTGGTAACTCCAGTCACAAACACACCGGCGACCATTCTAGGAACATACTTGCAACCACTGCCTCCACCAGTGCGTAGTCGGTATAGTTTCGGACTCAGCCTTGACGTCGTTGAAGTTATCAAGAAGGGCCTCCAGGCCAAAATTCAGATCGCTTCGATAACCCCGACCACTGCGACTTATTCCTTATCGAAGGATCTCGCCGGCGGCAAAACCATCCAATTCTACGCCCCGGTCTCCGGTTCGAGTGACACTCAGGTCAATTGGCTGGTCTTCGGGCCCGCTGGGAGTTCCGCGGCTGCAGGAACCATATCGTCGTCGAGTGGCGTGTATACACCTCCCAAACAAGTCGCGTCAACAAACCTGGTCGTCACCGTCACTGCGACTGCTCACGCCGACACTAGTAAGTCCAGCACTCTCCAAATCACGCTGACGCCGTGACCCAATTGGCATACGGCTCCATCCAGTTCCCAACTCGGACGGAGCCGCCGTTGACGGCGGGCAAGCATGTGCAACTGGCTTCTTTGGTGATCGCGCCTGGCCCACATTTGCCTGAAGTTGGCAAATGTGGGGCTTATGTCTGAGATTTCTCTGTGTCTTTGTGGTGAATTTCTCCGTGACTTCCGTGGTGAAAACGAACCTCACCTCTTCCCCACGTTCCCCACCACCCACGCTTCCCACTCTTTTTCCTTCAATTTTCCATCGGCGGCACGCACCATCATCACGGTTTCTTCCGCCTCGCCACACTTCCACTTCAGGCGCGACATCTCCAGGCACACCAGCATGGCCGCCAGCGCTGTGCGTTCGTTCCCGTCGGCAAACGGACGCGCCTTCAGCAGCGCCCACGCATATCCGGCGGCGACCCGCGCCCGCATGTCGCGTTTGCCGTCGTAGGAGAACTTCACCGCACGCAGCAGCGCGAGCTCCAGCTTCACCATGTCCACCTCGCGCGACGTTCCGCCGTAGCGCGCCTGTAGTTCCAGGTGAATCGCGATCAGCCCGCGCATGTCCAGTTTTCCCATCCGCGGCGGCGTCACTTGTTTAATCTCCGATAACTGTTACGGTGCGCCGCCTCGGTTCGTCGGAACGCATCCATCTGCTCCGCAAACTCCGGATCGAACGGCGAAAGCTCGATGCCACTCTCGTCGACGGTCATTTCCAATTCATCTCCCACCGACAGTCGCAGGTCGTCAATGACCCGCTTCGGCAGCAGTACTCCAAATCCTGTTCCGATCTGACGCAGTTTAGTCTTCATAAAACCCATTATAATAAATGTTAAACGGCGCGCTAGTGGGCGGCCTCAAAATCGCATATCGGGCGGCGCCAATCTCCTGTTACCCTACTTCTTCATGTCCATCAAGTTCACGCCACCGGCCCGGACTGGTCGTGTACATCACCTGCGGCGATCCCAGCCTCGAAGTCTCACGCGATGTTGCACTTGCAGCCATCGACGCCGGAGCTGAAGTCATCGAACTGGGCGTTCCTTTCAGCGATCCCGTGGCTGACGGACCGGTGATTCAGCGCGCCAGCGAGCGCGCTCTTGTGCAAGGGACTGATTTGGCAGGAGTTATCGATGTCGCCCGGCAAATTCGCCAACGCTCGAAGGCCGGGCTCATTATCTTTAGTTATCTGAATCCCATCTTGCAGTTCGGACTGGAAAAATTCTGCCAAGCTGCTAAAAACGCAGGGGTTGACGGCGCTCTGGTGACCGATCTTCCCGTGGAAGAAGCTGGGGAATATCTCCGCGCGATGAAAAAACACAAGTTAGCGCCGGTGTTTCTGGCCGCACCGACCAGCCCTGACGCGAGGCTAAAATCCGTCGCAAAGCATTCGAAAGGCTTCGTTTACGCGATTTCCCGCACCGGAATCACCGGCACGCGCCAGGAAGTCGCCGGCGACGCGCAATCGCTGGTTTCGCGTCTGCGTCAGTTCACGCAACTGCCTGTGGCCGTTGGGTTTGGCGTATCGAATGCCGAACAATTTCAACAGGTTGGGGAATTTGCCGACGCCGTCGTAATCGGCTCGGCCATCGTCCAGCTGATCGAACAAAATCCGCGACAGGAAGCCCCGGCTGTGGCAGAATTCCTGAAGGGCTTGCGGCACGCAACTCATTGACAATTATGGATATTGCGGACTGGCGGCGCAAAATCGACGAACTCGACCGGCAGCTGGTGACACTGATCAGTGAACGTGCCCGCTGCGCGGTGGAGATCGGAAAGCTTAAGCAAACCTCGAGCCTTCCGATTTACGAGCCCGATCGAGAGCGCATTATTTTCAATAACATACAGCGCGAAAACCACGGCCCGCTCACCGAAGTTCAGCTACGGCAAATCTACGAGCGCCTGGTAGATGTGATGCGCCAGATACAAAAGGATGAAATGGCTCTCCGAGCCGGTCCCAGACCAGCACGGCGAGCCGACGGAGATCGAGCCGCGAGATTAGACGAACGAGCTAAGTGCGTTTCAGGAGAGTTGTTTAGCATGATTGTTGCGATGTTAGAAACCGCCACCGAAGACCAGATCCAGGACGTTACCGATCACCTGATGCGGATGGGCTTCGCTGTGCATCGGACCACAGGAGCGCGCCAGTCGGTTCTTGCCGCCGTGGGCAAACGTATCGACTTTGATATCAGAGACTTAGAGGTGCTTTCCGGTGTCGAAAAAGTCCACCGCATTAGCGCGCCCTACAAGTTGGTCGGACGCCAGTTTCGGCCCGAAAATTCAGTCATAAAACTAGGCAAGGGCGTCGAGGTCGGTGGCCCGCAAGTCGTTGTAATGGCAGGGCCTTGCTCGGTTGAGTCGCGCGAGCAGTTGTTTTCGGCAGCCGAGCAAGTCGCGAAAGCGGGCGCCAAAGTTCTGCGTGGCGGAGCGTTCAAGCCGCGCAGTTCGCCTTATACCTTCCAAGGCCTTGGTCTGGAAGGACTTAAACTGCTGCGCGAGGCGGCCGACGCGCATGGATTGCTGGTCATCAGCGAAGTCATGGAGATTTCGCAGATCGACCTGATGATGCAATATGTGGACATCTTCCAGGTCGGCGCGCGTAACATGCAGAATTTCAACCTGTTACGCGAATTAGGCAAGGTGCGCAAGCCAGTCCTGATGAAGCGCGGCATCGCCGCCACCATCGAAGAAATGCTGCTTTCCGCCGAATACATCATGTCTGGCGGCAATTACGACGTGATTTTGTGCGAGCGCGGCATTCGGACTTTTGAGACTTATACGCGCAATACTCTTGATATTTCAGCGATTCCGATTGTTCACAAGCTGTCGCACTTGCCGATTACGTCCGATCCGTCGCATGGCACCGGATTGCGCGATAAAGTCTCGCCCATGGCGTGCGCTTCACTCGCCGCAGGGGCCGATGCGCTGATTATTGAGGTGCATCCCGATCCCGACCATGCACTGTCGGATGGCGCGCAATCCCTTTATCCTGAGCAGTTTGCGGAGTTGATGGCGAAGCTGCGGCTGATCGCGCCGGCGGTGGGACGGACAATTTAGGGTATCGCGGAATCGTTATGCCAATTCGGCAAATCACGATTGTTGGCACTGGCCTGATCGGCGGCTCGCTGGGCTGGCGCTGCGCCAACACGGTTTCGCCGGGACGATCATGGGCTGCGACAAACCTGCGGTGCTCGACAAAGCGCTCGAACGCAAAGTCATCGATCGGGGCGAAGTCGAATTAGGTCAAGCGGTTGCGGGCAGCGACGTAGTCGTTTTTGCCACTCCGGTCGGGACCACTCTGTCACAGTTCGAGTCCATCGCGACTAAGCTGCCGCCGACAACGCTGATTACGGACACTGGCAGCACAAAACAAAAACTGGTCGAGCGAGCGCGAAAGGCCTTCGGCGACGAGGCAGGGAAGCGCGTTCTGCCCGGGCATCCGATGGCGGGCAAAGAATTCAGCGGCGTCGAACACGCCGACGCCAACCTTTTTCAGGGTGCTACGTGGCTCATCACGCCGATTGACGCCGACCAGCCTTACACGCCTCTACAAGAAGAATTCATCGCACTGCTGGCATCGATTGGCGCGCGCATCGTTACGCTTGATCCCGAAGCGGCACGACCTGTTGTGTGCGTGGATCAGCCATCTGCCGCAAATGATATCCACCGTTCTGACGTCAGTGCTGCATGAAGAGCTGGGCGACGACGAGGTGGTGATGCAGATTGGTGGGCGAGCCCTGCGCGAGATGACGCGCATCGGTCATAGCCCGTACTCCATGTGGCGCGACATCGCACTCACCAACAGCGAGAACCTGGAAGACGTTATGCTGCGCTTCGAGCAGCAGATAACACATTTGCGCGAAAACCTGCGAGGGCCGGGGCTGCGGGAGATGTTTGAGAGCGCGAATAAGTTCGGACGCAAACCGTGATATGGTTTCATCGCTTCGATTCTGCTACGAAGCGCTCGAGCCGGTCGGCGGCCTCAGTGATTCCTCCATACCTCTTCATAGATTCGGCGATGCGTTGGGCTGATTGGCGATAGCTGGGTTCGCGTAATACTTTTTCGACCTTCGCTCGAAAATCCTCCACATCCACTTGTTTTTCGCCGTCGGCGCGGCTGACAGGCATGACGACTTCGCCTGCACCCAGCGATGCGAGGCGGCGGGCGTTGCTTTCGCGCTCGGTGATCGTTGGGATCATCACTGCGGCCTTGCCTGCCATCAATCCGGTCATGACTGAGCTGTAGCCTCCGTGATGCACCAGAAGGTCGCAGCGTTCGGCCATGGCGAGGCCGGGTACATAGGCAGCGTGATGGAAGTTGGGCGGCAATGCGCCAAACTCGGAAGGCAAATCCTGAAAGCCTGTGGTCAGCACAACCTGTACGGGCACATCGGCGAAGGCCGCGATGGCCGCGCGAGTCACGACGATGGAGTCTCCGGGCGTGGGAACGTCAAAGTAACGAGGATTACCGGGATAGAGCCAGATGAGCGGCTGGTCTTGGGGCAGTGCAGCGATCCATTCGGGGAGAACCGCGTTGCCGCGCTGCCAGACCACCGGCCCGACGTAGTGGACATTGGCGTCTTTCGGCAAAGGGTCAGTTTCGGGCGTTCCGACGATCAGGCTAAGGTCGCCCGCGAGCAGATCAACACAGCGCGATTGCAGAGGCAGGCCGTTTTCTGCAGCCAACTTGTTGATGTGGGCGACTGCATTGGGCAGTCCGGCGGGACGCTCGGGCTGCCACCAAAGGAATCCATGGCTGGCGGGATGGAAATTGCTTTGCAAAACGCTCGCCAGCGGCACGCGCAAGATGCGGGCAGCAAGACAGGCAAGCAGATCGAAGGAATCGACGACGACGTCGGGGTTGTAGTCGCGGATGACGTCGAGATAGATGGGCGTCATGCCGCGGACGAATTCTTCAGTCGTATAGAACGCGCCCAGAAGGTGATCGAGGTCCCAGGCCGAACAGACCTGGCCGAGGTCGGCCTCGGGCACCGGAGCAGGGCGGGCGGGCATGGGCAGATTGGTTAGTCCAGCCTCGGCGATTAGCTTGGCCGGGGCTGGGGCGGGATTGAACAGCGCGACATCTTGTCCACGGTCAGCCAGCGCACGAGCGATGGGCACCATGCGCGTGGGCAAACCAAGGTCGTTGAACGGCAACATGGTGAATAGAAATTTGGACATGGTATTTTTCGGTTTCGATAGCTTAGCATCCGGAGCGGAGCCAACTGGACTCAGGGTATCGGCTCTTTGCCACATTGCCCCTCAGCTGAGTACAATCGCCCGTTCGGAAGTTACTCCCATGTCAATGAACAAAGTGTTTGCGAATGCCGACGAGGCGGTAGCCGATATTCACTGACGGCGCGACCATCATGGTCGGCGGCTTCGGGCTGTGCGGCATTCCTGAGAACCTGATCCGGGCGCTGGTGAAGAAAGGCGTCAAGAACCTGAACACCATCAGCAACAACGTGGGCGTCGACGAGTTCGGCCTCGGCCTGATGCTCGACGCCGGGCAGATCCGCTCGCACAAGGGCAGCTACGTGGGCGAGAACAAGCTGCTGGAAGAGATGGTGCTGACCGGCAGCATCGATCTGGAGCTGATTCCGCAGGGCACGTTTGCCGAGCGCATTCGCGCGGGCGGCGCGGGCATTCCGGCATTCTTCACGCCGACGGGGTTCGGGACCGTTGTGGCCGAAGGCAAAGAGACGCGCGAGTTCGATGGACGTCCGTATGTGCTGGAGCGCGCGCTGAAGGCGGACTTCGCGCTCATCAAGGCGTGGAAGGGCGACAAGTGGGGCAACCTGGTTTATCGCAAGACGGCGCGGAACTTCAATCCCATGATGGCGACGGCGGCGAAGGTCACGATTGCCGAGGTCGAGCATCTGGTCGAGCCGGGCGAGATTGATCCCGACCAGGTGCACACGCCCAGCGTCTACGTGAAGCGCATTTTCCAGGGCGAGGATTACGAAAAGCGGATTGAGCGCAGGACGGTGCGGAAGGCGTAGACGATTCGACCACGGAGGCGAAATAGAATTCACCACAGAGGACACGGAAGCGCACGGAGAGAATTTGAATGCAGAGAATCGTCTGAGTGCCTCTGTGCCTCAGTGGTGAGCAGTTTTCGAGCTCGAAGTTTGACGCACTGTAAGGAGCGAAATCCATGGCTGACGCCAAACCCGACAAGCAGAAAGACACCGAGAAGCGCGACCGCATCGTGCGGCGCGTTGCGCAGGAGTTGCGCGACGGCTTCTACGTCAACCTCGGCATCGGCATGCCGACGCTGGTGGCCAACTGCGTTCCTGCCGGGCATGGAGGTCGTGCTGCAAAGCGAGAACGGCATGCTGGGCGTCGGGCCGTATCCGCTCGCGGGCGAGGAAGATCCCGACCTCATCAACGCCGGCAAAGAAACCGTGACCGAATTGCCCGGCACCGCGTATTTCTCCAGCGCCGAGTCGTTCGCGATGATTCGCGGCGGGCACATCGACCTGAGCGTTCTGGGCGCGATGGAAGTGGACGAGGAAGGCAACCTCGCCAACTGGATGATTCCCGGAAAAATGGTGAAGGGCATGGGCGGCGCGATGGACCTGGTCGCCAGCGCGCGGCGCGTGATCGTCGCCATGGAGCACACCACGCGCGATGGCGCTCCCAAAATTCTGAAGAAGTGCACGCTGCCGATTACCGGCCTGCGGGTGGTCCATAATATCGCTACCGAGATGGCCTATATGCGGGTGATCGCAGGCGGGCTGGTGCTGGAGGAGATCGCGCCGGGGCTGAGCGTTGAAGATGTGCAGAAGGCGACGGATGCGCCGTTGCTGATTAGTCCGGAGCTGAAGACGATGACGATATAGGGCCCTGCAATCGCGGAAAAAGCTGCGTCGGAGTGATCGCTAGGACAGTGTCATGCCAAAAAGAAGCAAGCTACCAAACGCAATCGGTCCGCCAAGAAGGGCCAGCCGCTTCGTCTTTATCAGCTACCGCCGCGCCGACAGCTCGGCTGCCTCGCGTTGGCTTTACGACGCCATTCAGCGCACTTTCGGCCCCGACAGTGTTTTCATGGACACGGAGGCCATCCGCGTTTCGGCGGAGTGGCCAAAAGCCATCCAGCAGGGGTTGCAAAAGGCGACGCACCTGATCGCCGTGATTGGGTCGCAATGGCTGCGCGTCACCGACGACTATGGACGTCGACGAATCGATCGTGACGATGATTGGGTGCGGGCCGAAATTGCCCACGCTCTGCAACACGCGCAAGCGGATTTTGCCAATCGTCCTTGCTCCCGATGGCATGCCCCGGGCGGAGGCGCTACCGGAGGAGATCGAGAAGCTCGCGTACGTGCAGCCGTTCGAGTTGAGAAACGACCGATGGGAATCAGACCTGAACCTGCTGGTGCGCGAATTGAGAACCAGGGATTCGAGCGGAGCGACGACGAGCGGAGTTCGCTATCCCACGCCACAGTGTCCATCACGGAGATACCGCAGAAGGAATTTGCGTCGATTCTTCGGACGCTGCCGGGATGGAACGAGGTTGTGTCACCTCTTCCCGGCTACGAGCCTTGCAACAGATCGAACTTCACAAGTCCTTTGAATTCGCCTCGTTTCAGCGGGCCATCGAATTTATGGCCGAAGTGAGCGAGTCGGTGATGAAGACGCAACACCATCCTCGATGGGAAAACATCTGGCGCACGGTCAACGTGTGGCTCTCGACCTGGGACATCGGCCACAAGCCGTCGCGACTCGATGTCGATCTAGCGCGGGAGATGGAACGGGTTTACCGCAAATATGCCGGCGGCGAACGTGGTGCCCGAGAGCTCAAACGGCGGAAGCCCAGAACCTAAACAGTTGCGATATTCCTATATTGGGAATTGTGACGCCTCGTCACTCGGCAGTTGTGACGACGGTCGTTGAAGAGTCCTTCTTCGCGACTGATATTGGAATGTAATCCAGTATCAAGATGGAAAGAAGGCATCGTATGTATTCCCGACTAATTTGCGTGAGCGTGATTCTCCTGCTGCTTTGCGCGCTCGGTGCAACCGCGCAGACCGCACCGGCCCGGCTGCTCCTCAGGCCAGCCAACCGGCGATCAAGCATGTACCAGCTGCTTACACTGATCCCACTTCAGGGAAAAAAATGTATAAGCAGTACTGCGCATCGTGCCACGGCGTGGACGGAAAAGGTGACGGCCCCGCCGCGCCAGCGCTAAAAGTGCCTACCACGAACCTGACGTCACTTGCGGTGAAGAATGGCGGTACATTTCCGGCGGCGCACGTGGCGGCAGTTATTCAAGGCGACGGCATGACTGCGGCGCACGGCAGCAAGGACATGCCTGTGTGGGGGCCGATCTTTCGTGCGATGGGCGGTCACAGTCAAGCGCAGGTGCAGCTCCGCATCCGTAACCTAGTTACGTATCTGGAGACGATCCAAGTTAAGTAGTTCAGTGTGCCGGGAAATGCAGGTCCCTCGACTCCGCGCCGTATAGGCGCTGCGCTCGGGATGACAAAGCCAAAACCAGATCCGCACCGATTCATAAAAACAGATCCCCCACCGACTACGTCGGCGAGGGATGACAAAACAAGGGATTGGCGTTCGCTAGACCGCGACCGGTTGCTTCACCGGAACCGGAGTGAGCCAGCCGTGGCGGTCTTCTACCTTGCCGTTAGCGATGGCATAGAACTCGGAGCGAATAGCACGGGACACAGGGCCCACCTAACCGTTGCCGACTTTGACTCTGTCGACCGAGCGGATGGGGGTAATCTCTGCTGCTGTGCCGGTGAAGAACACTTCGTCGGCAAGATACAGGAACTCGCGAGGAATCGTCTGTTCATGTACCGGAATGCCTAAGTCCTGCGCGATATGCAGGACCGAGTTGCGGGTGATGCCCGGCAACACGCTGTTCGAGAGCGGCGGGGTATACATGCGGTCCTTATGTACGAGGAACACGTTCTCACCCGAGCCCTCGCTGACGTAACCGTTTATGTCGAGAGCGATGCCTTCGCTGTATCCGTTGGCGATAGCTTCCAGCTTGATGAGCTGCGAGTTCATGTAGTTAGCGCCGGACTTGGCCATCGTCGGCATGGTATTCGGGGCCAGACGGCTCCAAGAGGAAACACAGACGTCTACGCCTTCGTCGCCTTCGCCGCCGAGGTACTTACCCCACTCGTAGTTCACGATGTAAACGTCAATTGGGGAGCCGGTGGGGTCAACGCCAACGGTACCGTACCCGCGAAGAATGATTGGCCGGATGTAGCAGGGAGAGATCTTGTTGGCTCCGACTACATCCACGGTTCCCTGGATGAGTTCCTCGAGCGAGTAGTCGACATCCATGCGGTATACCTTGGCGGAGTCCAATAGACGCTGCATATGATCGCGCAAGCGAAACACAGCCGGACCTTTTTCGGTGTGGTAGCAGCGGATGCCTTCGAAGACAGACGAGCCGTAATTGACGACGTGCGCCATGACGTGGAGTTTGGCGTCGTCCCATGGAATCAGGTTGCCGTTGAACCAGATGTGTTCACTCGCTTTGATCGCCATGAGGCACTCCTTCACGGATGAATTGAAATGGTCGTGCTGGTCAAAGCCTGATTTGCCATGAGCGGGATGTCGGAAATTAATGACTTTCGTCCGGCGGTACAGTGGCGCAAAACGTTGGGCATCATGGACCCTGCTTGACTGGAATTATAACCGACCCGGGGGGTGGGCTGGAGAACGATATTGCCGGCGTGTAAGCGGAAACAGCGAGAAAAAAATGATGCAATGAACAGCACTGAAGAATTGCAGTTCAGCCCTCGAAAATTAGCCGATTACTGCCTCCAACCCTATTATCACGGTAAGTTGCGGAAAACTTTGGTTTCGACATGAGTCTATAGGTTTGGGTTGCCAGATCTCACATTACATCCGGCAACACTACAATTGACCTCTTACGGAATAGCCGAGCGGTCCAGGCGTTCGCGCGCTTCACAGTGCCGCCTAAAGCCGGAGCACATTTGAAACACAGTAATTTAGGAGATCAACAGCAATGAAGAAATCTTATGTTCGTCTTGGTAGTTACGCTTCTGTTTCGATGGCTGCCGTGGCGCAAGACGTGCCGAAGTTCGAAGTTCCGCTAGGTTTTTCGTTCGTCAATGTTCACCCCGGACTGACCCCATCACCAGCTTCAATATCTTCGGTGGTGGTGGCGGATTGTCTACAACGTGACCCCTTGGATCGGCATCAAGGCCGACTTCAATGGCTACACGCAAGGCAGCGGACTGAAGAGCCAGCTTACGGCCTCGGCTATCCCACCGTCGGCAACGTGCAGGGCAATGTGTTCACCTACATGTTTGGACCGCAGATCAAGAAGCACTCCGGCAAACTGCAGCCCTTCGGCCAGGCCCTGTTCGGCGCAGCGCATAGCAATGTGTATGCCAACGTTGTTGACACTATCAATGGAATCATCAGCTGAAGCAACAACAACAACGCGTTTGCCATGGAGTTCGGTGGTGGACTCGACTATGCGCTGACCAAGCACTTCCAGATTCGCCCAGTCGAAGTGGACTACCTCTACACCCGCTTCGGTGTCAACGGTACCAACTACACCGGCAACCAGAACAACTTCAAGTACATGGGTGGCGTGAACTTCACCTTCGGCGGCAAGTAAGCCGATTTGTAGTTGCAAGTGAGTATGGCGTCACCTTTCGGTGGCGCCATTTTTCTTGACACGTTAACTCAGCCACTGGCGAAACAAGATCACCTCACCCTCAACGAACAGCCCGCCAAATATTGCTTTGTTGTGTTCCGCGAGCCACCGCGGCAAGTAGATGTCAAAATTCGGGTTCGATCCGGCGTGAAGCCTGCCGCCATGTCAGTCAAAGGGCATCGGCCGTGATTCAAAGCGAGTACGAGGCACTCTACCAGGATCAATGCCGTGAGCCACGCCGCGGAGCGAAACCGTCCGCGCAATGTAAGAATCGGGATCGCGACGATAGCGGCCGCCATGACCGCCCAGATTGCGGTATGTGCGAGTTTTATTACCTCTAATGTGTTCTGAGCGCTCATGGCGGCAGATGCCACATTCTAAAATTGTTGTGCTGCCGGTGTATGTGACTTGGGTCTGTTTACAATGAAGAACACAGAGCCGTTGTACAGGAGACAGCCACATCCGTACCTATAATCTCGCCATCATTGGGATGGGCAATGTCGGCTCGGCGTTCGTCGCGCTGCTGCTTCGCAAACGGCAGGAGCTTGCAGAGCGTTACGGAATTGGCTGGCAAATCACTGGCGTGGCCACGCGCCGCATCGGCTGGCTGATCGATCTAAACGGATTCGAGCCTGAGAAATTGCTGGCTGGCGATTTCGCTGGATCATGCTCTGCCGGGCACGCCGCCAGCTGGATGCATGCCGCCAAACCCGACGTGGTGTTCGAAGCCAGTTCACTAAACTCGGAAACCGGAGAGCCGGCAGTGAGTCACGTCCGCACTGCGCTGCACATCGGTGCCCATGTCGTGAGTGCCAACAAAGGCCCCGTGGTGCATGCGCACTCCGAACTGAGTTCTCTGGCAGCGTCCAGGGGGCTGCGCTTCTTTTTCGAATCGGCGATGATGGATGGCGCGCCCGTATTCTCACTGTTCCGTGAGGCGCTCCCGGCGATCGAGTTGCGAGGATTTCGCGGGGTCATCAACTCCACGACTACTGTGATCCTCGAAGCCATGCAAACAGGGGCAAGCCTGCAAGAAGCAATCATCGAGGCGCAGCGACTCGGCGTGGCGGAAACCGATCCTTCGGCGGATATTGATGGTATTGATGCGGCGGTGAAGGTAGTGGAAGTCGTCAATGTGCTGATGAAGGGGAACCTGAAGCTTGCCGACGTCTCGCGATTGGGTATTCGCGGTATCACTCCCGCCCAGTTGCGCGAAGCTCACCAAACAGGCGAAGCTTGGAGGTTAGTGAGCCGCGCACGCCGGCAGCCGGATGGCAGCATTGTCGCCTCGGTCGCGCCGGAACGACTCAAGGTTGATGATCCGCTGGCGCACGTGCACGGTACGTCACTGCTGATCGCTTTCGAAACGGATATCTTTAAGGAGTTGATTATCAGCGAGCGCGATCCGGGGCCGGAAGCCACGGCCTACGGTATGCTCGCGGATTTCGTTAACGCAGTGAGGAGCATTTAGATGTCAGCCAGTGCAAGAGTTGCCCCCCAGGTCCGGAAGCTTGATGTCGAGTGGGTGCGCCAGCAGTTTCCGGCGCTGACCCAGATCGTCAACGGCCAGCCCGCAGTATTTTTCGACGCGCCCGGCGGCACGCAGGTCCCGCAGTCGGTCATCGACGCGATTTCAGAATATTTGTCGAAGTGGAATGCCAACCTGGGAGGCGCCTTCCTCACCAGTCAGCGCAGCGATTTGATCGTGGAGCAGGCGCACGAGGCCATGGCCGATTTCTTTAACTGCTCGCCCGACGAAGTCGTCTTCGGCGCGAACATGACCACGCTAACGTTTGCGCTCAGCCGCGCCATTGGTCGCGAGCTGAAGAGCGGGGATGAATTGCTGGTCACGTGCCTTGACCACGACGCCAACGTGTCGCCATGGGTGTGCCTCGAGGAACGGGGCGCGAAAGTGCGCACCGCCGACATCAGGCCCTCTGACTGTACGCTTGACATGTTCGATCTGCAGGCCAAGATTCGCCGCAGCACGAAGTTGGTGGCCGTAGGTTGGGCCGCGAACGCCGTGGGTACGATCAATGACGTTCGGGAAGCGGTTCGCCTGGCGCACGACTCAGGCGCGATGACATTCATCGACGCCGTGCATTACGCGCCGCATGGACTCATCGACGTGAAGGCGCTCGATACCGACTTCCTGGCGTGTTCGAGCTACAAGTTCTTCGGTCCGCACCAGGGGATTCTCTACGGGAAGCGCGACCAACTGCTGCGCCTCCGTCCGTACAAGCTGCGAGTGTGCAGTGAGAAACTGCCCGACCGGTGGGAAACTGGCACACAGAACCACGAATGCATGGCGGGAGTGACGGCAGCCATCGATTACATTGCTGAGGTCGGCCGTCACCACGGCAGCGAAATCAATACGCGACGCGAAGCCATCGTTGCCGCCTACGAGGTGTTTCAGCAGCACGAGCGCGAACTGACGACTCAACTAATTCGCGGATTACTGGCGATTCCCGGTTTGACCTTTTATGGCATCACCGATCCGGCAAAATTCGACCAGCGTACGCCTACGGTTGCCATCCGCCTTGAGGGCTATACTCCGCGAGACCTCGCGATGCGACTGGGAGAGCGTGGCATCTTCACATGGGATGGCAATTATTACGCCATCAACCTGACTGAGCGGCTGGGCGTGCAGCAGAGCGGCGGCATGTTGCGCATTGGCTTGGCGCACTACAACACCGCGGAGGAAGTGGAGCGTTTGTTGACGGAGCTGCGTGTGCTGGCTGAGACAAGGACAGCTTAGCCGCGGATTTGCGCTGACACTTGGTTCTCGGTGGTGGATTGATTTTCCCTGCGCTATAATCCGCCGTTACGCGGAGGCGGTTGGAGATGCGCGGCTTACCTCGCTGGTTGGCACTGCTGGCGGTGGCTGCTGTCGTGGTCATCGCTGTCGCTTCTTCCCGGCATCTTGCCTTCACTCCTGCAACGTTCCTCGTCGAAACTGCTTCTGTTGCAGTGCCTGCCGACGGATTCAGCACCACCCAACTCAAGGTTCGCTCATCCTCTGGACGTGAACTCAAAGATGTTCGGGTTGAGGTGGTCGACTCGCATCGCGCTGCCGTGGAATCCGTGACGCTGAAGGGCGAGGCAGCGTTGATCTCGGTTCGCAGCGGAGTACTACCGGGAGAGATTAAACTCCAACTCACGGCTGCCGGGATCGAGCCGCAACAACTCAGCGTCTACTCTGTTCTCAACGTGTCTGACAGCGTGAGAGACGGAACTCCCGATTTCGTACGGCTGCACGATGCAAGCGATCGAGAGGCTTTCCGGCGCTGGTTCACCTTCCTCGCAGAGAGCGAATATTTTCGTAGCAAGTCGTCGGCTGAGGTGAATGATTGTGCAGCCTTGTTACGTCATTCGTATCGTGAGGCACTGCGTCAGCATGATCCTGGTTGGGCAAGGTCAGCAGGACTTGGCGTCGCTCCAACCGCCGGCGACATCCGGCAATATCAGTATCCTTACACGCCGCTGGGCGCAGGCCTATTTCGTATAAGGGATGGCAGCTTTGTGGCGGACGATCTGAACAACGGAGCCTTCGCACAGTTTGCCGATGCAAAGACACTTTGGCAGCACAACTCTTACTTTGTGGGACGCGACATCGCCCGCGCCCGGCCCGGGGATCTGCTCTTTTTTCGCCAGGAAGGCCACGACCTTCCCTTCCACGCCATGATTTTCCTGGGTCCCAGCCAGCTTGAGGCCAGTCGCGAACCCATGGTGATCTATCACACCGGCCCCATCGGCGAGTCGCCGGGTGAGGTTCGCCGCCCAACCCTGGCGCAGCTTATGGATTTCCCCGATCCTCGGTGGCGGCCGGTACCATCCAATCCGAGCTTTCTCGGTGTCTATCGTTGGAACATCCTTCGAGGAGCCGACTGATGCGCCTGTCTCGCGCCATTCTCGCCATTCTTCTCGTTCTCGCGGTTCCGTCTCCGATTGTTGCGCAAGACGAGCAGAAGGAAGCGCCGGCCTACTTCTCAATCACCAGCGAGCGCACTTATCTGCCCGGTGAAAAGATCGACGTCGGCGTTTATAGCAGTCATGTTGCCACGCTCGAGTTCCGCGTTTACAGGGTGAACGACGCCGCGAAGTTCTTCGGCCAGCTGCAAGACATGCACAGCTTTGGCGGTCAGGCCCCGCGTCTGCCAAAACAGCAGAAGACCTGGCTGGAACGCTTTCATGCGTGGAAGCACCGCATCTGGGCATGGTTCCGCGATATTATTCGCGCGCAATTCTCTGCCGACTCGCGCCACCAGATCAGGCTTTGGCGAATGGGTGAAAGCGAGCCCCAGAAGAAAGGACCGCAGTCGACAGAATATGCGCAGGTCCCGGTGCTTAATCAGCAGCAACTGGTCTCGGAATGGAAGTGGAATGTTCCGCCGGGCGAACGCTGGCAGAGTCAGCGCGTCGAAATTCCCGTACATGAGAAGGGAGTCTATCTAGTTGAAGCGACCAATGGAGCGTTGCGCGCCTTCACCATCGTGGTCGTGACGGACATCGCGATTATCACCAAGGCTGCACCGGGACGCCTGCTCAGCTACGTGGTCGATCGCAGTACGGGCAACCCGATCGTTGGAGCTGCCACCCGCGTGTGGATTGATCAACAGGAGATCGCCAACAAACCCACGGATCAGCAGGGAATAGTTGACCTGGCGATCACGCAAGCCAAGCCCGAGAACGTTGCAGTTCTGGCGAGCTACCAGAACGACGTTACGATCAATGCTCCAGGCGCGTGGAACATGGGTTCGGAGTCGCAGAGGCTGCGTGGCTACACCTATACAGATCGTCCCGTATACCGCCCGGGCGACACGGTGCATTTCAAGACCATTGTTCGTGGTCAAACACCAACCGGATATGTGGTTCCGCAAGACCGCGAGTTGACTCTCGAACTGCGCGATCCGCGCACCTACGAACCCATCTGGCAGCAGACAGTGAACCTTTCCGATATGGGCACCGCGCACTGGGACTACCCAATCCCCGCCGACGCCAACCTTGGCTTCTATTACCTGAACATGAAGTCTGGCGAACGTTACGTTGAGGGCGTCCGCTTCTCGGTGCAGGACTACAAGAAGCCCGAGTATGCCGTAAAAGTTACGGCACAGACGCCGCGCGTTCTTCAAGGGCAGCCGATCAAGGCAACGATTGATGCGAAGTACTATTTCGGCGAACCGGTGGCGAATGCCAAGGTCAAGTGGGTCGTTCACACTTCGACTTACTGGCCTTTCGGACGGTACGAATCCGATTCTGACGTCGGCGATGAGAGTTCTGGGGCCGGCGACGAAGGTCCGGGTGACGCCGACATGTACGGCGCAGAGCAGGAAACCGAGCAGAACGGCACGCTCGACGCCGACGGCAAACTACAGATTACGATTCCGACCAAAGTAAATGCGAAGAAGCAAGACGTCATCTACCGTGTCGAGGCGCGTGTCACTGATGCGGGCAATCGCGAAATCTCCGGCCGCGGATTTGCGCTGGCAACGTACGGCAGTTTTTATCTGACGGCCGAGCCGAACTCTTACGTTTACACGAAAGGCAGTTCGGCGACGATCAACGTCATGGCACAGGATTACGACAAGAAGCCAATTGCTACCGCCTTCCGTGCCGAGTTGATGAGCTGGAATTGGCAGAAGCGGAGTGGCAGCGTTATAGCGAACGAGCAAGGCCAGACAGGCGCCGACGGCAAGGGCCAAGTGCAGTTCACCATTCCCGACGCAGGCGAGTTCCGCGTGCGCGCGACGGCAGTTTCCGCGCAGAACCGCGAAGTGGAAGACACAGCGTATCTCTGGGCGCCAGGGGTCAGCCCGCTTTGGGCCGGAACGCAGCAGGAGCGTGTCCAGATTGTCGCCGACAAGAAATCTTACGCACCGGGCGATACCGCGCATGTCATGTTGATCACCGGGGCCGAGCCCGCGAGCGTGCTGGTTACGACCGAGGGGAACGGCTTGTACTCCGCGCAAGTTACAAGGAGCGACGGCGGAAGCGTGACCGTCGATGTTCCTATTCGGCCGGAGTACGCGCCGAATTTCTACGTGTCGGCGACGTTTATTCGCGGCAACAAGCTGTTTGTCGGTAACAAGAGTCTGTCGGTGCCGCCAGCACAGCACGTGCTCAAGGTGGAATTGCAGCCTTCGAAGCCGCAGTATCAGCCCGGACAGCCCGGCGCTTACACCATCAAGGCTACCGATGCAGCGAACAAGCCCGTGGCAGGCGCGGATTTCAGCCTGGGCGTGGTTGATGAATCCATCTATGCCATCGAGCCGGAAGCCGCCACGAGCATCGTGTCGGCGTTTTACGGTACGGTGTATGCAAACGTCTCGACTGAAAGTTCACTCACCTATTACTTCACTGGGCAGGCAGGGAAGCGCGCCATGCAGTTGGCAGGCACCCCCGGAAGCGCACCTCGCACCTCGTCAGCGCTTGCGCAACTCAAACCCGAGCGGCTAGTGCAGCCCAAGATTCGCAAAGCCTTCCCGGATACCGCATTCTGGGTGGCCGACGTGCGCACTGACGCGAGCGGCCAAGCCTCCGTAAAGTTTGATTATCCTGATGCGATTACCTCGTGGCGCGCCACCACGCGAGGCGTCACCCAAAACACCATGGTCGGCAGCGCGGTGGAGAACACCATCGTGCGCAAGAACCTGATGGTGCGACTGGTGGTGCCGCGATTCTTCCGCCGCGGCGACGAGATCGTGCTGTCCACCATCGTGCAGAACTATCTGCCAACCGAGAAAACTGCGCGCGTCTCCATGGAATTTACCGGGCTACAAGTACTCGACGGCGCAACCCGCGATGTGCCCGTGCCGAGTCGCGGTCTGACCAAGGTGGACTACCGAGTTCGCGTGCAGGATGTCGACTCGGCGAAGGTACTTGGCAAAGCGCTTACCGATGTTGAAAGCGACGCCATGGAACTCACGCTGCCGGTGGTGCCGTTCGGCGTGCAGATGGCAGTGGCGAAATCGGGTTCGATCGCTGGGGCAGGGAACAGCAGCGTCAGCGAAGATCTGACATTCCCGACCGGCATCGAAGCCAATACGCGCAAGCTCACGATTGAAGTGACGCCGTCGATCGCCGGGACCATCTTCGGCGCGCTCGACTATCTCACGTCGTATCCCTATGGATGCACTGAGCAAACGATGTCGAGCTTTTTGCCGGACGTCCTCGTCGCTGATGCCATGAAGAAGCTCGGTGTTGGATCGAACATTGATCCGCAGAAGTTGAATAAGCAGGTGCAAGCCGGACTCGACCGCTTGTATCAATACCAGCATCCCGACGGAGGCTGGGGCTGGTGGCAGACCGATGACTCGCAGGCCTTCATGACCGCTTACGTGCTGACGGGGTTGGTCCAGGCGAAGGCTGCCGGCTACGACGTCGAAGATGCCCGCGTTGCTCGAGCCCGGAAATGGCTGCTCACGCCGTTCTCGCAGTCCAGTTCGGCGAAGACTGACCTGCGTGCCTACATGGCTTACGCCTTGGTGCTCAGCGGCACAGACTCGAATGCTACGGTCGTCGACTCCGTCTGGAACCAGCGCTCTACGTTGACCCCATACGGCACTGCGCTGCTTGGGCTGGCGATGTCGCAAATCAATGACTCGCGCGCGAACGATTTGGCGAAACAGTTGTCAGCCGAAGCGAAGCAGGATGGCGCGCAGGCTTCGTGGCCTACAGACACCAACTATCTGATGGACTTCTACGGCGATACGACGCCGCAGGCCACGGCCTACGCGTTGAAGTTGCTCGACCACGTCGACCCGCAAAGCCCGCTTCTACCCAAGGCCGCACTTTGGCTGGTGACGCATCGCGACGGTGGGTATTACTGGAATTCGACTGAGCAGACCGCGATGGTCATCTACGGTCTCACCGATTACTTGCAACGCACGCAGGAGCTGAAGCCGAACTTTAGCGTGGATGTACAGGTGAATGGCAAAACCGTCGCCACCAAGAAATTCACCACAGCCGATGCTACTGCTCCCCCCACCGTTGTTACTTTGGCGGAGTCGCAGGTTGCTCCGGCAACCAACCAAGTCCGCTTCGTCAAGAACGGCGACGGACATCTATACTGGTCGGCGCGCGCCGAATACTACTCGAGTCAACCCAACGTAGTGAACACTGGCACGTTCCAGCTGAGTACCGTCCGCGAGTATTACCGGCTAACGCCGCAGCAGTCCGGCGACAAGCTGGTGTACCACCTCGACAAGCTCTCTGGGCCGGTGCAGGTGGGCGACACGCTGGCCGTGCGCATCACCGTTGGTGGCGGCGATTGGCGCTACCTGATGATTGAGGATCCGATCCCCTCGGGCACCGAATCGATTGCGCGCGATGATCTTTACCAACTCGATCAGCAGCCGCCCTGGTGGTCCACGCGCTGGCGAAGCTACCGCGAGTTGCGTGACGACCGAACTACGTTCTTTGACTATTGGTTTCCACGCGGACAGTCCGAATACACCTACCTGTTGAAGGTGGTGAACCCGGGCATCTTCCGCGTCAGCCCAACCCGCGTAGAGCCGATGTATCAGCCGCAATACCTCTCCACGAGCGACGCGGCCACGGTGAAGGTGAAATGACGACTGAGAGCACCACCAACCGCGCCGGCGTCATGAAGCTCTGGTTGCTGAACCTCGTGGCTAATGCCGCGCTTCTGGCAGTCGCATATTTCTGGCTGACGATTCCTGACGCGCGCGGCTGGCAGGTTGCTGTTACAGCCATGCTGGCGGTCGGCGTCATAGCTTCGGTGCTCTGGCTGCGCGCCGGAACTTTGGCTTGGTTCCGCGTCGCCGAGTTCCGCAAAGAGGCGAGTGTTTGGAGGGCCTACAGACACTCGTTGCGATATGTGCCGGCACTTGCGTTCTGGGTATTTATGTTCCTGGTAGTCGCGTGGATGCTCTGGGGCCTCCGCGACTACGTGCCGCAGTTTGCGGTGTGGATTCGCCAGACGCTGAACGGCGGGCCGCCGCCGCGCAACATCATGCGTGACTTGAACTGGCTTGTGCTCGTGGTTGTGGGTTTTGTGATGCCCGGCTTGTGGCTGCCGATTGCCACCACCGTCGCGGCTTCCGGCGTTCATCCCGAGCATCTCGCGCGATCGCGCCGAGTATGGAAGCGCCCGCTCTACTGGTTGTGCTTCTGCCTGCTCTTGGGATTCAGCGTTTATATTCCGTACAGACTAGTTTGGTGGATTCCAGATCTGCAAACCATTCGCCAGCAGGCTTGGAGTATGGGAGCGCGTCTCGTCATCGCCTACCTGATCGGCGTTACCGGATTTATCGCCGTGGTGTGGATGACCGGGGTTTTTACGGACAGGGAAGACCTACTCTAGTGGCTCAATGGCAACGGGCTACTGTGCAGGCACTCCCTCCTGAAGCCAGCTGAGCACCGTTTCTCGCCCGTGCTGCGCAACCAATTTCGCCACCCGCGCCTGAGCGTCTGCATACGCTTGCCGCATCTCCTGCTCGCTCGCAGGGCTGTGCAATGCCTTGTTCAATGCGTCGACACTTGCGAACGAGGCGGTAGCTTTTGGTGTGCCGTCGGGTCGCGACAAGTAGAGCACTAGGCCCTCGCGAAACCACAGCGGAGTTCCCCGCTTGGCGTGCGACTCCACCAGCATGTGCAGTAACTCGTGGTGGAGCGTACTCTCTAGCGTGCCTGCGTCGCGCAGGATATCCGTGGGCTGCAAGCGGATGGTCCGTCCGCGAGTCGATGCAGCAACCCATCCGGGCTCGCCGGTGGCATCGCGAAAGGCCGCCACCGTCGGATACACTTTCAGCGTTGCCGCTCCGTTGTAAACCAGTCCGGTGCTTTCCTCCGCTTCGTGCATGAGGCGCGTCGCCAGCGGCAGCAGTGCGCGGTCGCGCTCTGGACGCTCAGTGAACAGCAACACATCTTCGCTCGAAAGCTGCTGCCACTGCGTCCCTTGCGCGCTCACACCAAGGCGTGTGCCCGGGTAGTAGAACGCGAGAATTTCGCGATACGATTTCCCCTCTTCTCCCATGACCTCGGCGCCCACCTGGCATAGACCCACGCCGTGTCCCGACCCGCGGCCGTTAAACACGACGCGATCGCCATCAATTCGCACGTCGTACCAGTTGCTCTTGAGACGGTCCCATCCAATGTTGCGTCCCACCGCCGACCGAAACGTCAGCCCCGGCACAGTGATGCTGTGGCTGCCGGTCACCGTGAGGAACTCCACGCGGCCACTGGCCGTCCGCTGCGCCACCGCGACCGCGCGAATATGCCCGGGAACGTTAACTCCTTCGCCCGCCAAGGCGCGTTGTAGCTCTTCTGTGCTGACTTCGCTACGCCAGTGATTGTTAGCGCTGCGAACGCAGTATGTGTCGGAATGCTGCTTCAAGTAAGGCGCACGCTGCTCGTCGTTGCCCAGAATGTAGCGTCCGTCCTCGGTGGTGCCGCCGCAGTTGGCGTGGTAATACGTTGCCGCCGGCTCGCCGTCGTACCACAGCACCTCTCCAGCAGTGGATTCGACAATCTTGCGCAATCGGGGTGTCACGTCGACCAGTCGCAGATTCTGGCAATGGGTGGAGTCGCAAAAATCGAAGCCATCGACTGCATGTCGTGCGCCGAAGTGCAGCGCGTAGGTACGGGCGGTGACAGCCATCGCTTTCAGAGTTTCGTCATACTTGAAGTTGCCGGTCTCGCCCGCCAACACCCCGGCGATGTACTCGTCCATTGGCATCACGGCTGTGACGAACAATTTGGCGTCACTGGCGCGCACATCAACTGGGAAGTCGGCCCTGAGCGGTGGCGCGTTGGCCGTCGTTATCACGAACGCTCCACTGACGTGCAAGTCTGCTGCGAGCGTCTTCTCGCCTTCAATTTGGATTTGCGACTCCGCGCCGCTCAACGTTAAGCGCACTAAAACCGGTCTCCGTGCACTTGGCGCACTTGCGGTACTTGGCTTTTCCCGGCTTCGGCAGTGAGTTTCAACTTCGCCACCGGATGAAGCTGTCCCAGCCGCACCCGAACGGTGTTGGGAAAACCGCTAGCTGTCGTGCTGTGCTGTGTTTGTGCCCCGACGGCCCACGCCGCCATTAGTGTTGCCAAAGCGACAGAGATGGGTTTCATCGCCCGGCTCCGCGGGTTGCCGCGTAGGCAGCGAATATCTCCCGCGCCACGCTCGCCGCATCTGTCGGCCCGTGTCCTTTTTCGACGAAGACCACCAGCGCGATCTCCGGCCTGTCAGCAGGAGCATACCCGCCGAACCAGCCGTGCCGCCATGCCCCTTCTTCCACCAGCGCCGTGCCGGTCTTGCCTGCGACCTTCATCCCCGTGTCGGGTTGGGCGAGGTGTCCCATTCCGTAGGACACGGATCCCTGGAGGCCTTCAAAGAGCGGCTCCAACTTTGCATCGTGATGTTGCGAGAGCTGTGCGAGTCGCCGATAGCCCTGCAGCAATTCAAGCGGCGTTACCTGAATCCCCAACTCGCCGACGGCCTGGAGTTGCAACTCCGCCTCAGTTTCGGCAAGCGCCACTGCGCCCGCAGCTTCGTCAGTCGCGAGGCCGCTGGCCGAGCCGAAGCCATCTTGCAGGAAACTGCCGCGCAACTGTGCGGGAGTCAGCCGAGTGGCCATGGCTGTGAAGTAGGTGTTGCACGAATAGGCCAGCGCGGTCGCCGGATCGAATGGCTGCTTCAGGTCCGGGTGCGAGCAGTCGAGCTTGTGCCCGCCAACCGTAAGTGGCCGCCGGCACATCAGCGTCGTTTGCGCATCGATCTTGCCGCTCTCCAGCAGCGCCAGCAGCGTAAAAGGCTTGATCGCGGAACCCGGCAACGCAACGCGTCTCGCGGCTACGCCGAGATGATAAGCCGCCAAGACCTTGCCGGTGGCTACGTCGATAACGACCGCCGCACCGGACCTACCCGTCATGGCGCGGGCAGCGGCTAGCTGGAGGTTAGGATCTTCGGACTTTAAGGCTTGCGGCCAAGCTGCCGCCGAAAATGCCAGGCACGCCAGTAAACACATCGCGGCGCGAAGTGTTGACGCTGAAGAGAGTTTCATCTGGCGCATGTGTCGATTGTATGGATGCAAGTTCGAGATCGCTCGCGAACTGCCACGCCGAACCCGAATGCTAATCGTCGAGCTTCCAGCCACTTGTCACCGGCTGCCGCCTTCACGCCACCAGTACGATCTTTCCCACCGCACCCGACGGCTTCGCTATTTCTTGATGCGCCCGCGCCGCCTCGGCCAGCGGAATCTTCCGTGCAATTACCGGATGCAGCGTGCCGTTCTCCAGCCCTGCTCCCAATGCGGCGTGCATCTCGCGCGACTCCTGCTCGGTCGTCGCGAACAGCGTTACCCCGCGAATATCAGCCTCGCGCGACATCGCGTCACGCGGGTTGATCTCGATCGTGCCGCGATTGCCGATGACCACCACGCGGCCTTTCTTCGCCAGCAGACCCAGGTCGGCGGCCAGGTTTTTGTTGGCCAGCATCTCCAGGATCATGTCGAACCCGCGGCCTCCCGTCAGCTTCATCAATTCTTCGAGGTATCCCGTCCCGGAATGGTTCACAGCGTGATAGGCGCCCTGTTCCTTGACTAGCTTCAACCCCGCGTCGGAACCGGCGGTGCCGATCACGACCAACCCCGCCGCGCGAGCTAATTGCACTGCTGCGGTGCCAACGCCGCCGCTGGCGCCATGCACAAGCACAGTCTCGGCAGGCCTTCCTCCGCCGCGTTGGAACAAACCGCGATAAGCAGTGCCATAGGCAACGCCCATGGCCGCACCCTGCTCGAAGCTTACATTTGCTGGAAGTGGATGCACCTGCGCTTCGGTGCACAGCGTTTGCTCGGCATAAGTTCCGCTCAGCGAACCCGACGTATACACGCGGTCGCCAGCCTTCACGTTGCTGACACCTGTGCCCACGGCCTCGACGACTCCGGCGGCATCAGCACCCGGCGTGTATGGCAGGGTGGGTTTCATTGCATACGTGCCGGTGCGCATGTAGCTTTCGACGGGGTTCACGCCAACGGCGCGTACCCTTACCACGACCTGTCCCGGACCCGGTTGCAAGTCTGCCACTTCTTCCAGCTTGAGCACCTCCGGCCCGCCGAACTCACGCACACGTATCGCCTTCATGGTTGCCTCCCGCGGCAAACGCCCCGCGCAACATTCCATAGTAAGACAGAGGGCGCGCAAAGGTGAGGCCCCGCGTAGAATGCGCGGAGCCCCGAGAACATTGGACTCATCCTAACCCTGCATTCCTGCGGATTAGCCTTTGGCCGCCATCTTCTCCCGCGCTGCCGCCATCTGCTCGCGGTTCGGGCCGTAGGGCGCTGGGGAAACGCCACCTGCCAGCCGGCACAATAGGGAAAGCTGCCCACGATGGTGAATGTGGTGGTGCAGCAGCGCCATCCACAAAATGCTGACGAATCGGCAGCTCTTCGCCGGTAAAGAACAGCAGCTTCCGGTCCAAGTCCGCCGCAGTTAGCTTTGCGACTTGCTTCATCGCCTCGGAATGGACACGCTCATAGCCCGGCGCTAGCGCCTCAACCGTTCTGGGCCGCTCGATACCCGGCGGCTTCACTCCCATCTCAAACGCTCCGCGCTCGAGACCAAAGCCGGTGTATGCGTCCATTTCTGCCAGGTGCCACGCCAACTCGCCCAACGAGCGGCCTCCGGCATCGGGACGAAAATCATATTGCCCCACAGGCAATGCCTTTAACAGCGCAACTGTGTTCTTCGACTCCCCATCCCAAGTATTCAGGAAGGTCTGCACTTCATTGCTCATGAATCTCTCCTTAATTCCATCCGGCTCCAGCGCCGCAGAACTTGTCGCACCATCTTATTGCAAGATGGCCCACTCCGCCGAGAGGCAACAACTTCTTAATTGACGGCCAGGCATCGGTTCGCCCCAACTATTTGCCCAAATGCTCCCTGCATTTGCTAGCCTTGCCTTTCCGGCAATTTCTTTTACCATCGGATACCGAAGTCTTAGTGCTTCGCTAACTCGCAAGTTCCATCTGCAAATCAGGCAACGAAAAAGGTCCTCATGTCCGAATTCACACTACGCATCAATGGCAGCGAGCGCAGAGTCAACGTGAATCCCGACACGCCGCTCTTATGGGTCGTCCGCGATACTTTGGAGCTAACCGGAACCAAATTCGGCTGCGGAGCCGGCATCTGCGGCGCGTGCACGGTGCACCTTGATGGTGAAGCTACACGCTCCTGCATTACGCCGGTCTCGGTAGCCGCAGGCAAGGCGATCATCACCATCGAAGGCCTCTCACAGGCGGGCGCGCATCCAGTGCAGCGCGCATGGGTCGCTGAAGATGTTCCCCAGTGCGGCTACTGTCAGTCAGGGCAAATCATGCAGGCTGCGGCGCTGTTGGCCAAAACGCCGCGCCCTTCCCAGCAGGAAATCATCGATGGCATGAGCGGCAATCTCTGCCGCTGCGGCACCTACGACCGCATCCGGAAAGCGGTCGCGCGCGCTGCGTCGTCCGCGGGCGGTGCTCAATGAGCCCCATTTCCCGCCGTCAGTTTCTCGTCGGAGGAGCGGTTGCCGGAACCGGCCTGGTTCTGGCGTTCTATGTGCCGCACCACGGATCGCGCTCCGTTGGGGAGCACGAGTTTGCTCCGAATGCTTACCTGCACATCGCGCCGGACGGCAAAGTGACCGTGGCCGTCGCTCGCTCCGAGATGGGCCAAGGCGTGCGCACTTCACTGCCCATGATTCTTGCCGAAGAACTCGATGCCAACTGGACTGACATTTCCATTCAACAGGCGGGTGCAAGTACGCTATTCGGAGACCAAACCACCGGAGGCAGCGCCAGTGTGCGCACCACGTGGGATCCGATGCGCCAGGCAGGCGCAGCGGCGCGCGAGATGCTCCTCACTGCGGCCTCGCAGAAGTGGGGAGTCGCCGCCGCGGAGTGCTCGACCGACAAAGGCTTCGTTCTGCACGCGTCGTCAAATCGCCGTGCTGCTTACGGAGAACTCGTGGAACGGGCTGCGAAGCTGCCCGTCCCCAAAGCTCCGAAGCTCAAAGAACCATCGAACTACACGCTGATCGGCAAGCCAATGCCGCGCCTTGATACGCCTTCAAAGACCAACGGCACAGCCGAGTTTGGCATTGACTTTCGCGTACCCGGCATGAAGTTCGCGTTTCTGGCGCGTTGCCCGGTGATCGGTGGCAAATTAGCGACTCTCGACGACATCGAGGCTCGCAAGGTTCCCGGCGTCCTGAACGTCGTGAAGGTCGGCGATTTTGCGGTCGCTGTCGCCGCCGATTCCGTGTTCTCATCGTTGCAGGGACGAAAAGCGCTCAAAGTTACATGGGATGACGGACCGAACAGAGACCTCGACACCGCTGCCGTCTTCGAGGTTTTGCACAAAGCCGCCGACGACAAGGGCGTTTCGTTGCAGAGTGTGGGCGATGTTTCGAGAGTCAAAGGCCGCCACATAGAGGCCGCCTACGAAACACCCATGCTGGCCCACGCGCCGATGGAGCCGGAGAATTGCTTCGCCCACTTTCTGGGGACAACCTGCGAAATTTGGGCGCCGACGCAGGTGCCGCAGGATGTGCGCGACTCGGTAGCCAGCGCCCTGGGCCTCAAGCCCGAGAATGTTCATGTCAACGTCACCTTGCTGGGCGGCGGGTTCGGCCGTCGCTTGGAGCACGACTATGCCGTAGAAGCCGCGCTGGTTTCGAAGGCGATCAATGCGCCTGTGAAAGTCATGTGGACGCGTGAAGACGACATGCGTTTCTCTTTCTACCGTCCTCCCAGCGTGCACCACGTCAGCGCCGTGCTCGACGCGCAGGGTCTACCTGCGGCGTATTCGCATCGCCTGATTTCGCCCACGATTTCCGGTCAGAAGGGACAGCCCGGCGAAGGCGGCATCGATCCTGACCTGAAGGACGAAGCGGCGTTCCTCTACCTGGTGCCCAATCTTAATGTGGACTACATCGCACCGCCGTGCGTGGTTCCACTTGGATGGATGCGTTCGGTGTATGCGGCACAGGTAGCGTTTGCCAATGAGTGTTTTCTCGATGAACTCGCTTTTGCCGCTGGCAAGGACCCATTGCAGTATCGTCTACAACTTCTGGCGGAAGACAGGGAGATCACCTACTTCGATGCCAAGTGGCAGACTGCCCGTTTGCGTGGTGTGCTGCAACTGGTCGCCGAAAAATCTGGTTGGCACAATCCTCTTCCTGCCGGCCGTTTTCGCGGTATTGCCGCCCACGGCTGCTTCGGGACGTACGCCGCCGAGGTCGTTGAGATCACCATGCAAGATGGCGAGCCCCACGTCGAACGTGTCGTGATCGCCGTCGATTGCGGACAGGTCATCAATCCCAACATTCTGGAGCAGCAACTTCATAGCGCCGTGATATTCGGACTCTCCGCGGCTCTGCGCGGACAAATCACCCTTGAGCACGGCCAAATCCAACAGTCCAACTTCGACACTTATCCGATACTGCGCAACAATGAAGTTCCCGCAATCGAAACCTATTTTGTGCAAAGCCACGAATCGCCAACGGGCATCGGAGAGCCACCAGTGCCGCCGCTTGCTCCCGCGCTGTGCAATGCGATTTACGCGGCCACGAAGAAGCGCATCCGCAAGTTACCTATATTGAACGGATAGGGAAGGCCGCCGTCTAGCTCTTGATCTCTCCCACCGCGCGCCATGCCTGATCGATCGCCACGTCTGTGTAGGCACGTGCGCCGGCGTCGGAGTTCGCAATCGTGATTCTGCCGAATGGCTGGCGGCCGATCACGCAAGGTCGCTCATTCGGCGCAAACTTCGGATCCCACAGCGTGCTGTACTCGTACGCGTAGCCATGGGTCCAACGGTTCACGGTAATCGCTGCGATGTCACGCGCCGGATCGAATCCTTGTGCTCCCAACATTCTAGCGAGTTGGTCGCGAATGTTGCGCTCGAACGTCCCATATGGCGTCTGGTAAAGCTCATAATGTCCCACGCGATGTTGATCGCGTGCCGGCAGCCCGGGCTGGCAAGGCGTGCGCAGCATGAACAAGACCGCGGGCTCCTGGGGTTTGCTGGGAAACGCGTAATCGCCCATGCTTACCGGAAAATCCAGAGATGTGTAGCAGTGGTAGCTTCCCGGCGAAACAATCTGCTGCACGCCCATCTTGGTGAACGGTTCCCAATTGCGAAGTGCTACGTGCGTGTACACCAGTGGAACCTTCACGCCGTACTTCAGCGCCTCCTGCTGCTTCTTGGGTAGCTCAGGACACAAGTACGGCACCATCATGTTGTAGCAGGCCATCACCACATGCCCGGCGCGAACACCCTGCAATTTACCGTCGCGCATGTACATGACTTGTACCTGCTTCGCGTTTTGCGCGGCGCCGTCGTGTTTTACCCTGACCACCGTGCTGTTCAGCCGTATGCGCACCGGCGAATCCGGGCGATCGAGTTGGCTATAGTCTGCGCGCGCCGTCACCACATCGAACATGTTGTTGCCTGGCACAGCGGCAGGCATCATCGAGCGCACCAGCAAACGCGCAATCGACGCATTTCCGTCAGGAAAGTGGAAAATGTACGGCTCCTCTTTCGCACGCTTACCGAGATCTAGACCATCGAACCCTGGGTAATGGGTAGCGCCATAATCATCGCCGCCTTCGTAACACGACAACGCCGGCACCGCGTCAATCCCCACGCCGAACAGATCGTGCGTCCACGTCTGAAAGAACGGCAGCGCCTCAGGCGTCACCTTGCAATGCTGAGTGAGGTAGCTGGCGTAGCTGATGGTGGCCAGCTTGAAGCGTTTCTGCTGGCGCGTCATGCCCGGCAGGTAGTCTGTGTTTTCGCTGTAGATTCGCGCGATGTCTCGCTTCGCCGCGTCGCTCAGCGGAGTCTGTACCAGGAACGTCGGCCACGCTGCCTGGTTCATTCCCGTGACTACGCGGTCTTGCCCAAAGGTCTCCTTATCGAAAAAGACCGCCGTGCCCAGCTTGGAATAGAGCTTCTGGTCATAGGCCTTGTAGAACACGGATGTGTCTATGCCGAGGTCATTCAGTAACCCTTTGGCAACTTTGCTGTATTCGTCCGGACTCTCGATCGACTGGGTGCCACCGTAGCTGAGCACCATGCGGCGGTCGGCAGTGAACTCGTTGCGTTTCGCGTGCCCGCCGAAGTCATCGTGATTGTCCAGGATCAGGATGCGCGCGTTCTTGCCTGCCTTCTGCCGATAAAAATACGCGGCCGCCAATCCGCTGATGCCTCCACCGACCACTACTAAGTCGTAGCTCTCGCTAATTTCAGAGGGCTTCGGCGCCGCGTCCCAAAATGCTCCATCGCGCAACAAATGCGCGTACTGATACGTCGCGTCATAACTGCCGCGCAGGCCTGTCAGTGCCGGAGGGTAATAATTGCTGCCAGCCGCAACCTGGCCTTCGGCCGCGCTCGCAGATCCTTCCAAAGTCGCGGTCAGCCCGGCCTGCGATGCCAGCATCGCGCCACCCAAACCGACGCTCACACCGTTAAGGAAGTCTCGCCGCGTGATCCGGCGACCCATTCCCAGCTCGCGATCGCGCCTGCTCATTTCCTTGCCGTCACTCATTGGAAATTCAAACCTTACTGTAATCCAGCAAGGTTAGAGAAGGCGGCGTGAGGCTGTCAACCATCAGGGAGGTCCTCTCACTTCTCACTTCGATGCAAAGCACTGTCACTTCCAATTGGCTGTGCATGGCGGCGCATTGCGCCGACTGGTCATCGGTGATAAGTCGTCTTCGATCACTGAGCCAGAACGTGATTGTTAGCGTCTTGCCGCGTGTATAATTTCCGCAGGACGCGCCCGTAGCTCAGCTGGATAGAGCGATTGCCTCCGGAGCAATAGGTCGGGAGTTCGAATCTCTCCGGGCGCGCCAGAAACACCTTCAGACTTCCTCCTCACCCTTGTCGTACCCCTCCTTGGCCTGCGCTCGATGTGGCTCGGCGTTTCGCCCGCTCTCTCACGTCACTCATTCCGGTACAGCGGTGTTTCGTAGCTTTCCCCAGAGCGTCGCGGGCCTGCTCCTTTCGACTAGTAGTGGTACTGGGATTTGTTAATTATTTTCCTCTTTTCACCCATACATCTCTGGAACTCGCCACCCCATCGAACTGAAAACAGTCACGACTTCTGCCGTCGCAGGTTCTGGCCTGAGTCACGGAGATCCGGAATGGGTAGGAATCAACGCGCAGCAGTGGGAGTAGATCTATGTCTTAGGTCTGCACTCCTATCAACCTTAGTTCTGTACTTGTGCGCGACCGTCGGTTGTGGCGCACCCAACTCCGACTCTCCCGCATCGGCTCAGCTTCGAATGGCGCAAGGTACAGTCGCCGCAACTGCCAACCCGCTGGTGGCCCAGTACACAATTACACCGCCGGCGCCAGCCACGGTTGTGGTCGAATTTGGCCCGGACTTGTTGTATGCATTCCGCACCTCCGCCCAAGTAAGCACCTCGACCGGCGCTGCGGTCACTGTCTTGGTGGCGGGCATGACACAAAACACGCCTTACCATATGCGGGCGATCGTCACCTACGCCGACGGGACCCAGCAGTTTGACAACGACCATGTATTCCAGACTGGAACGATTCCGCCACAACGCATTCCCACGATGAAAGTAACGACCGCCAACGGCTCGGCCCCCGCGCCCGGGGTTGAGTTGATGAGCCTCACGATTGGAAATGCGAACCAGTTGTTGGCACTCGCGACAGATCCGTCTGGAAACGTCATCTGGTATTACGACTACGACCCAGCGCTCGGCATTCCGCAACCCATCAAACTTCTACCCAACGGCCATATGCTGATGGTGTTGTACCTGCAGGGTGCTCCCGGGGGAACCGTGCGAGAAATCGATCTCGCGGGCAACGTTGTGAACCAGTTTGACTACAACGCATTGAGTCAAAAGCTCCACAACGCTGGTTACAATCTGCAGGTTTTTTCGATTGATCACGACTTTGTGTTACTCCCCAACGGCCACTTGTTATTGATCCTCAGCGACACCCGAACTTTCACCGATCTGCCGGGATACCCCGGACAGACGGTGGTCACCGGGAATGCCATCGTAGATCTGGATTCGAACTACAATCCAGTTTGGGTATGGGATGCCTTCGACCACTTGGATGTGAACCGACACCCCATGTCTTTTCCCGATTGGACCCACGCCAACGCCCTGGTGTATTCCCAGGATGATGGGAACCTGCTGATTTCACTGCGGCACCAGTCGTGGGTATTGAAGATCGATTACCAGAATGGAAATGGCCCTGGTGACATTCTCTGGAAGCTGGGTTATCAGGGAGACTTCACGCTCGACTCGAACTTGGACTCTGACTGGTTCTTCGCTCAGCATGACGCGAACATTGTTAGTCCGAATTCGGCGGGGGCGTTTCAATTGGCGATGTTTGACAATGGAGACACTCGCCCTGTCGACGCTAGCGGAACTGTTTGTGCCAGCTTGGTTCCGCCGTCTTGCTATAGCACGGCTGCAACCTTCACGGTCAACGAGAGTGCCCGAACGGCGAGCCGATTCTGGTCGTTTACCACGCCCTACTCATGGTGGGGCGGGGCCACGCGTGTACTTCCAAACTCAAATGTTTTCGTGGATGAGACCGCGCCAGCAGACCTCAACCTGACCGGCGCACGTGTTCTAGAACTCACACAGACGCCGAATCCGGCAATCGTGTGGCAGCTTGAGATTGACGGGCAAAATTCTTACCGGACGATCCATTTGCCCAGTCTCTACCCTGGCGTGGATTGGTGATTTCGACCCCGGGCCTCGTTTGTTTATCTTTCAACCGCGCTTCCTGGACTGAGTCCCGGGGCGTCAATCTCGCGCTAGCAATACGCCGTTCCGTTTTTCCGGCCCCTCTGTTCTAATAGCGTTACTCCGAAATGTTGTGTTCTTCCGGAAAGGACTGCCATTTGCTCTGGCTCCGTCGCATCGTTTTCGGATTCGCTATCTTTGTCGCTCTGCTGCTGACCATGCTGGTCGGCCGCTGCCATCTTCTTTGATTCGCCTTTCCCGGCGTTGCGCATGCCCGGCGCCGTTGTGTACTTCGTGGCCGTTCTCGCGGCGATGATCTTCTTCGGCGTCGTCACGCTGGAGCTTCCTCGATCGCCTTCGCAGGCTTCGTTTTTGTTGCGCTCGTGGTGGTTCACCCTGAAGCCCTCCAACGACGGCAATTGGCAGCCCGACGATGCCCAAACTGCATCCGCCGAAATCAATGGCGACCACATCACCATTCATAACGTGCGCAACTGTAGCTACGTCACCTCGCACGACTACACCTGTCAGTGGGAGACCGCGCTCATTCGACCTCGCCAACCTCAGCGGTATCGACCTCTTTATTACCTGGTGGGGCCCGACTCTGATCGCCCATCCCATCGTCAGCTTCGATTTCGGCCCCCAAGGCCACGTGCCGATGTCCATCGAAACCCGCGACGTTGTGGGGCAGAGTTACTCCGCCATTCGCGGGTTCTTCCGCCAGTATGCTCTCATCTACATCGTCAGCGATGAGCGCGACGTGGTCCGCCTGCGTACCAACTTCCGCAAAGACGAGGAGGTTTACATCTTCCGCACTACGGTGAAGCCCGAGTTTTCGCGAAAAGTTTTTCTGGATTATCTCCAGCGTGTAAACGATCTGCACAACAAGCCGGAGTGGTACAACGCCGTCACCAACAATTGCACCACCAACATCGATGTATCGGCGTCCCAGGCCCAGAACAAACGACCGTTTACGACTGGCGCGTTTTGCTGAACGGCAAGATGGACGAGATGTTGTACGAGCACGACCGCCTCGTCACCGGTGGGCTATCGCTGCCCGCGCTCAAAGCTCAGGCCCACATTAACGACGCCGCGAAAGCTGCCGACGACAGCCCCGACTGGTCCCAACTCGTTCGCGTTGGCCGTGTCGGATTCACTCCGCAAACCGAAACCGGCCACTAAAGTTGACAGATATGCTCGGATTAGCCGGTCTCACTCACCGCTTATCACGCGGTCGCTGTGGCTGGCCGGGCCTGCGCCCCTGCCTCATTGGCCACCTTATGCCGCTTCGCCACAAAAACCAGGAAATAATCCATCCGATCTTCTTTGACCAGATCGTCGCGTTCGTCTGTCAATGCGATACCCCGCCAATTCCATCTCGCTGATCACGACTTTCTTGTCACTCCATGGTCATCGCCATTTCCGTTGCGATCAACGATGCCCACTCGTGCACCGGGTCTCAGTGCAGGCCCAAGTTGCGCATCAGTTCTACTGGATTGGCGACTTCGTGGTAGGTCTTCAGCAGGAGCACGGCATCCACGGTCGTCGGACGCAGTCGTGGGTCATCGGCGGTTCCGAGAATCGTCGTGATGTTCATCAGCCCATCTTTCTGCGCCCGCTGCTGGATGTAAGTTATGGCCTTGGGGTTAATATCCACGGCATATACTTTGCCCGACGCCGTCACCCGCTTCGCCGCCCGAACGGTGAACCATCCCGAGCCTGCACCGATGTCAGCCACTGTTTTACCAGGCGCAATCGACAGCAAGTCCATTACCTGGTCGATGTGAAGTTTCTGGTCGCGGTCGGGATAATCGAAAATCGTGAGATCGCCGGTGTATGGTGTGCTGGTCTTACGCTGCGGCTGCTGTGCGGTTGTCGCATTCTGCGCTGCGCCCGAGCGCAAGACCGCCAGTAAGTAGAAGACCAGTGTATCGCCACCCCGTACACCTTCCAATTCATTGCCAATCCTTCATCTCCCGAATCCAGCTTCCAAAATATTACGATTGCACCCGGAACTGGTTGTGCCCCGCACAATCGTTGACAGTCTCCAGCCCGTCCCGGTTCGCAGTGTCCCTGCCGCGGAATCACATGCACAGTGTTGCTTCACCAGTTACCATAGTGTGACGGCACCCGGAATCGGCTTGCAGGTCATGCTTGCCGCGGAGTAACTTTAGTTTCTTTGCTGCAGCAACAAAGCGGCTGCGCCACGTGCGCGCTCGGAACGGCATTTGGGCCACGAGGACATCGATGACAGCGTTGAATCGCGCTCTTGTTCTAATATCTTCCAGCTTCATTTTGTTTCTTGCTCTTTCCTGTGGGACCGGGAAGCCTCCAGTGGCGGTCCTTCCGCTGGTCATCAGCCCTGCTGCGCTGCCTGCCGCAGTCATCAACGTGCCATACTCTGTTACCCTCACCGCCGTTGGCGGCCTGCCGCCCTACACGTGGGGTCTGGCTTCGGGTACTTTGCCTGCCGGTCTCAGCATTAGCACGGGCGGTGTTATCAGCGGAACTCCCACTGTGCCGGGGCCAATCACGTTCAAAGTTCAAGTCACTGACGTTCAGACGCCAAAGCAAGCAGTGGACACGGCGACAAAGTCCATTACCGTCAACCAGCCGTTGGCCATCAGCACAACTTCGCTCACCTCAGGCTCGGTCGGAGTACCGTACAGTGCTCTCATCTCGGCAACTGGCGGAGTGCCTCCTTATACGTGGTCTCTGACTTCGGGCACGCTGCCCGCAGGTCTGACGTTCAGCACTTCGGGAGTGATTAGCGGAACGCCTACGACGCAGGGATCCCAGACTTTCACGGTTCAGGTTAGCGACTCGCAAACGACACCCGCGACCGCGAGCGCTTCGCTTACGTTAACAATCGCGGGCCCGTCAGGCCGTTTGACCGGCAACTACGTCTTCTCCTTCTCGGGCTACCAGAACGGCAACCTGGTGTTACAGGCAGGCAGCTTTACCTCCGACGGCAATGGAAATATCAGCAATGGCCTGATGGATTCCAACTCCGCCAGTGGCGTACACACCAAGTTGCCTTTTTCCGGCACGTATTCCATCAATTCCACTAACACTGGCCCGATGACGCTCGTGATTCCAGCACTCGGTACGTTCAACTACCAGGTCGCCGTCCCTGCCTCCGGCACAATCCGATTTATCCAGGATGGAACGGCAGGGAATCAAGGCACCGGCTACATTCGCCCGGTCAGTGCGGTTGCCAAGGTTACCATTGCCCAGCTTGTCGCCACTTGGGCGTTTGGCGGAACCGGTGCAGACGTCGCAGCCAGCCGTTACGCCGCCGCGGGCACGTTTACTGTCCCCCTCTCCACAGGCGCTTGGACCGCACTGGAAGAAGATGCCAACGATAACGGAAATGTCACCCATAGCACCGCTGGTACAGGGAATTTCATCGCTATCGATCCGGTGACGCAACGCGGCACGGCCAGCATGACGGTCAACTCCGTCACCACGAATTACAGTTTCTATCCTGTCTCCAGCGGCGAACTGGTGATGCTGAGCACCGACCCCGTTTCTGCCACGGCTCCGCTCACGATGTTTTCCCTCGGCACCGTCACCGCACCTACGAGTGGCTGGATGATCTCAACTCTCAACTTCACGACGGTCGCAGCGCTCCAGGGCGTCGGCACCGCCAATGGCACGATAGTTCCTTACGGGCTTCTTGCCTTCGTCACCTTCGATGGCAAAGGCGGTCTCACCGTCTCCACTGATGAAAACCTCGGTGGTACGACGAGCACGAACAAATACACTGGCACCTACAGCGTTGCTACCAATGGCCGCACTACTCTGACGGGGTTCGGCACCAATTCCGTCGTCTTCTACATCTCCAATACGGCTGCGTACGCCGTTGTCGGCGACGCCGGTTCTACCGCCGGCACCCTGCTCGTGCAATTCGGTACGCCCTTCACCAATAGTTCGATCAACGGCTCGTACCAGGGCGCTACGCTCCAGACAGTGCTGCCAACGGTAACCGTTGAGGACGACTCGGCTGCCGCTGACGGCGCCGGCAACCTGGCGCGCACATACGATACCAGCGGCGGTCAAGGAGGCCCTCAGCAGGGCTTGACCCAAACCATAACGTACACCGTGGACGCTAGCGGGCGCGCCCCGCTCGTGGTGAACGGTAGCACCGTCGGCATCGCGTATGTGGTCACCGGTACCGGCGCTGGCTCTCCCTCAAGTGGGAAGGTATGGGTGTTGTCTACGGATGCCGACCCAAAGATCAATAGCATCGAAAAGTAGCTGAGTCGGTGTAGGAATGTCGAAGACGTGACGGTCTCTGGCCCGCGACGGCGAGCGCGACCTACGCTGCGTTCGGCATCACGATCCACATAATGAGGTACAGCAACCCGCCTGTGCCTCCGAAGAGGATCAACAGCAGCCACACCAGGCGAATGCTCGTGACGTTCCAGCCATAGTACTCAGCCAGACCCGCGCAAACGCCTGCTATTCGCCGACCTTGCCGCGGACGCACCAGCCGCCGTGGAGTTGTCGCGCCAGCGATGGTAGCGCCACAGTAGGCACATACGCGTGCATCGTCCGGATTAGCCTTACCGCAGACAGTGCAGTACATTGAAAGTCCCCCTGACTTAAATGTCGTTCCATCATACTCAGTTTGGAGTGTTCGCTCGAGCGTCATCTAAAGCGACCAAGCCCGCCAAGAAAGCCAAGGCGGACGACGCCGGCGACGACGACGAAGAATAGCGGAACCGCTGTCGCCATAGACCGCCCCAGGATCGGCAATTGCGGCCACGGGCCCGTGCTCGCCGCGAAATGTTTTAGCATCTAACTCTGCGCTGCAGAACTACGTTCGAGGAAGCTCCATGTCGAGAAATACGAAGATCATCCAGTTGGTGCTGGCCACCCTGATCGTGATTGTCGGAATTCGGTTGTTTTTCACGATGAGCGACCGCAAGGTCGCGTTTGTAGCGCCAGAGAAGAAAGAAGTCGCGCTCGACGCTGACTACTACGTGGTGCCCAAGAAGCTGCATCCGCAGGACCTGAAGGATGCGAAGGAGCTGACGCAGCAGCCCGTTTGGGTGCGCGAGGGATATCGCTCCGTCTACTACCCTTACAAGCCACCGCTAGATTTCTCACACGCGGCTGGGCGTTTGGGGCCTATCGAGAAGCTGGCCATCAAGGACGTGATCGTACAGCGCGCACCCGACTCGCCCGGCCGTCAGGTGATGGCGGTGTTTGAGAAGGACGGCAAACAGTATGCCTTCTCCATCGGCGCAGAGGACAATGGCACCTACCAGATCTATTCCGACGACATGCTCTTTATCCAGGACCCGCACGAGTTGTACAAACACTGGCCCGCAGACGTGTGGACGTCGATCGAGAACCACCAGGTAAAGCAGGGCATGAACGAGTTGCAGGCCTCTTTCGCGTTGGGGGTTGGCCTGGTGGAAGGCTCCGGTACCAGCAACCCGCGGGTTGTGAACTATCCCAACAACGGCCATCCTGTGCAGGTGACGTTTACCAGCGGCAAAGCGACTGAGGTGAAGGAAGATAGCTAGCAGTGGCCGGGGTCTAACAGGTTGCCGTCTACAATTTCTTGATGTTATACATAGCCGTAGCACTACATCACATATTCATATCCTTTAGAATCATATAGCTATTAGCTATTGCAAGTATCACACATGCACGTTATGGCATTCGCTTTGTTTGACAATCATCAAACTACCGAGTAGGGTTGTAAGTGAGGCAGTGTAGACCTTCCTCCTCATTCAGGTTCCCTGAATATAAGTCAGCCCATCTGAAGCTTTCCCCAGCTTATATGCGACGCGAAACAACCTTTAGGAGGTTGAACATGTACGCACGCAATGTCTCTTTTCGCCTGAAATCGAATATGCAGTCTGATTACACCCGCACATTTGAGAACCAGATCCTTCCCTTGCTGCGCAAGCAAAAGGGTTTCAAGGAAGAAATCACCCTCTGCAGCACCGGCTCGCAAGACGCGGTTTCAATCAGTCTGTGGGAGAACAAGAACAACGCAGATGACTACAACACCAACACGTACCCCGAAGTGTTGAAGACCCTGGCGAAGGTAATCGATGGAACGCCGCGGGTTTATAACTATGAGACGGTCGTCTCGACCTTTCATAATGTTGCCGTAGGCGTGTAGTTTCGGCAGTCATGCCGAACGGGAAGGCGGCTAGTGTCGCCTTCCCGGGCTGTGTGATCTGTGGTAGATCTTACCGCCAGTTGGAAGCTTGCTAGTCTATCCAGTCTGAGTGCGAATAGCGTGATTGATCCCTGCAGGCAATCGATTGCGCAGGGAAGTATAATCATGCATCTTATAGCCAACCAGGAAACTATCGACCGTTTGGTAGTACAAGGAGTCTTACTTCTGCAGGCGTTTCATGCCAAGCACTATAACGATCCCATGGGCAATGAGTCTGAGTTTCTGCGCGGCAGCTTCGCCGGCTGGCGCAGCACTTTACACACCGAGTACCATGCAGGCGCGGAAGAAATCGTGGACCGGGCTGTGGCGAAATCAGGTTTGTCCATTCCGCGGGGCGAGGATTGCCCGACCTTTGTGAGGGCGGAACGCAATTGTTAGCGCCCGCCTGGCGTGCCCAGGGTGGCGACGATATTGTGCAATCGCCCAAACACGAAAAGCGAAGGAACGAAATTTGGCAGCGCATGCACCTGATCGAAGACGACCTCTTCCTTCTGTCGGCAAGATCCGGAGAATTGCACCCCGCCGACGAACATCGCTTCGAGCGCCTGTGTAGCGAACGAACCCAGCTAGCGGTCGAGTTGCAACTGATTCAGTATCGGTAGGGACTTGTTTCTCTGGGTCACGCCGGGTGTTACGTTCAAGGCCTTCCTTTGGCCTTGAGTGGGGATTTCGTTCGTGCGACGACGTCCAGAGAAGACATTTACCCCCTCCCCCTCACACACTGCAAAGTCGCAGAAACAAAAGGTTTAGAGAACCACCATCTGCAAAGTAGCACGAACAAAAGACTTAGAGGTAAAGTCGCACAAACATTGGAGTTAGCTGCGCCGGTTGCAGTCGTCGATTGAGCTTGCCGGCAATTGCTCAAAAAATGTTGCGCGGTTCTTTATTTTCAGCAGGTTAGGCGAAAAACTGTCGTAACCAATTGAAAAATATGAGAGTTGCACGTATCCAATTGTGCCCGTGGGACTTAGATGCCAAAATTCGGGCTTTGACGGGCAAATTGAGCCATACTAGCCATACTTTCAATACTGGTATTGGTCATACTTGTCATACAAGTATTGGTGATAGCAGGCAATCGTGGTGATCGGCCCCGGGGTTTTTGAACCAGTTGGGATGTTAGTCTTCGGCACAATCGGAAAGGAGATTGTGCGTGAAGAAGAAGCGGTTTTCCGTAGAGCAGATCGTGGGGGTACTGAAGCAGGCCGAGGTCGGGGTACCGGTCGCCGAGCTGATCCGCAAGGTAGGCATTAGCGAACAGACGTTTTACCGCTGGAAGAAGCAGTACGTCGGCTTGGAAGTGGACCAGGCGCGGCAGATGAAGCAACTGCAGGAAGAGAACACTCGCCTGAAGCAGTTGGTGGCGGAGTTGAGCTTGGACAAGACGATGTTGCAGGAGGTGCTGCGAAAAAAGTGGTAAGGCCCGCACGCCGTCGTCCGCTGGTAGACCATCTGCGCAACCTCTACCGGACGAGCGAAAGGCGGGCCTGCCGGGTGCTGCGGATCGGGCGTGGTACGTATCGCTATCAGAGCCACCAGGAACCCTGGACGGAGCTGCGACTACGGATTCGGGAGATCGCACAGAGCCGGGTGCGATACGGATACCGCAAGATCCGAGTGCTGTTGAAGCGTGAGGGCTGGCAGGTGGGCAAGCACCTGGTGTACCGGTTGTACCGGGAAGAGGGACTGGCCCTGAAGAAGCGGCCGCAACGCAAGCGGAAGGCTGTGAGGCAGCGCGAGGAGCGGTTCCAAGCCACGGCTCCGAACCAAGCATGGAGTCTGGACTTTGTAGCGGATCAGTTGCAGGATGGCAGGCGGTTTCGGTGCCTGACGATCATCGATGTCGACACCCGAGAGAGTGTAGCTATTGAAGCCGGCCAGAGCCTAAAGGGAGAAGATGTAGTGCGGACGCTCAACAGGTTGAAGCAGGAGCGTGGAGCGCCAAAGATGCTGTTTTGTGACAATGGCAGCGAGTTCACCAGTCAGGCTATGGATCTGTGGGCTTATCAGAACGGGGTCAAGATCAACTTTTCACGCCCCGGCAAGCCGACCGACAATGCGTTTGTGGAATCGTTCAATGGGACCTTTCGAGCGGAGTGTCTGAGTGCCCATTGGTTCGACACCTTGCTCGAAGCCAAGGAACGGATCGAGGCCTGGAGGCAGGAATACAATGTGAGTCGTCCTCACCGATCTCTCGGAGAGAGGACACCGAGCGAGTTCGCCAGTCAGTTCGCGGCTAGCCGCGAACTGACTGCAACCTAAACCAGCCGAGGACTAACTCCAGGCTTGGTACAAAAAGACTGGGCCCATCAAAACGGGAGAAAGTCTCATTATCCCTGGACTGAAGATGGGGGGCAGGTGAGGGATATGATTCGGTTTCAAGCTTCGCTTCGGATGTGTGATTGGAGGCACGGTATCTGCACCAAGACCGACGCAAAGTTTCGCTCCCGATATCCGGCTAAGAGCGGGCATCCTTGGGTTTCAACCTTGTTCCAAGCCGGCAATCCTTAGCCAGCGGAAACTGCACTCATCTTGATTTGATAGAGTCCCATCTTCACTCCACGCGGTCTTCATTTTCATTTAATCGGACTTCATTTGCATTTAAACGAACCTCATTTTCACTTAAATGGACGCCATTGTCATTTCAAACGTTCACCCACAACCGCCCTAAAGGGCGGTGCTTCCACCCTAGCTGCACCCACTCGTACTGCCGCAGCTCATGCAGCGGTAGCAGCTGCCGTTGCGGGTCATGATGGCTCCGCAGACGGAGCAGCTGGGGGCGTCGCCCATGTCGATCAGCTCTTTCAGGGCGTCGGCGGCGTGGATGTGTCCGGTGGCAGTGCCGCCGGGAGCCTGGCTGTAGAGCGACGGTTCGTGGGTGCCAAAGGGGTCCCTCGGCTCCGGCGAAGAAGAAGCAGATCCCTCGGCTGCGCCTCGTGATGACAAATCGGAAGCGGATGCGCCGTAGCCGTTGTCATCCGGCGCGCCGACGGGGGCAACTCCGCCGAAATACTTGGGACGGAGGCCGTCGAAGAGCGCCTGCTGCTGTCCGGTGAGGAAGCGCAACTGCAGCCAGCGGAAGATGTAGTCCATGATCGACTTGGCGTATCCGATGTCAGGATTGTTGCTCCAGCCGCTGGGCTCGAAGCGGGTGTGCGCGAACTTCTCGCACAGCAGCTTCAAGGGTACGCCGTGCTGCAAAGCGATCGAAGTCGCGCAGGCAAAGCTGTCCATCAGGCCGCTGACGGTGGAGCCTTCCTTGGCCATGGTGATGAACAACTCACCGGGCATGCCGTTTTTGTAGAGTCCGACAGTGAGGTAGCCTTCGTGGCCTCCGACCTTGAACTTGTGGGTGATGGAGAGGCGCTCGTCGGGCAGGCGATGACGGACGGCCTTCGGCGGCTCGGCGCTCTCGTCGATCGGAGCCTCGGCGGCTGCGGCAACCGCGTCGCCCTTCTGCGACTTGTGCGTGGCTGAACCCATGGAGCTGAGCGGCTGCGCCTTCTTGGAGCCGTCGCGGTAAATCGCGACTGCCTTCAGGCCCAGCTTCCAGGCCGAGATGTAAGCCTCCATGATGTCGTCAACTTCGGCGTTCTCGGGCATGTTGATCGTCTTCGATATGGCGCCCGAGATGAACGGCTGCGCGGCGGCCATCATCTTGAGGTGGCCCGAGTAGTGAATGGTGCGCGTACCTTTCGAGGGCTTGAACGAGCAGTCGAAGACAGGCAGGTGCTCGTCTTTGACGCCGGGTGCGCCTTCGATGGTTCCGGTGGCGTCGATGTAGCTGACGATGGCGTTGGTCTGGTCGCTGGAATAGCCGAGTTTGAAGAGCGCCGCAGGGACGGTGTTGTTCACGATCTTGATCATGCCGCCGCCAACCAGCTTCTTGTACTTCACCAGCGCGAGGTCGGGCTCGATGCCGGTGGTGTCGCAGTCCATCATGAAGCCGATGGTGCCGGTGGGCGCGAGCACAGTGACCTGCGCGTTGCGGTAGCCGAACTTCTCGCCGTGGGCAAGAGCTTCGTCCCAGGTGGCGGCGCTGGCCGCGTAGAGCGCCGCGGGCACGTTGTTCTTGTTGATGTTGTTCACCGAGGCCCGGTGCATGCGGATGACGTCGAGGAACGGCTCGCGGTTGACGTACCAGCCGGGGCACGCTCCTCCGGTGATCTCGACGGTGTGCGTGAGCGGTGTAGCCGGTTCGAGCGGCGGGCAAAGCTCGGCGATCTTCGACGACTGCAGGTACGCTTCGCCGCACATGATGGCGGTGACGCAGGCGGCATAGTCGCGTCCGGCGTCGGAGTCGTAGGGCAGGCCCGAGGCCATGAGCAGCGCGCCCAGGTTGGCGTAGCCGAGGCCCAGCGGACGGTAGTCGTGCGAGTTGCGCGAGATGGCTTCGGTCGGGTAGCCGCTGTTGTCCACCAAGATTTCCTGCGCGGTGATGACGATGGCGCAGGCGTGGCGGTAGGCTTCGACGTCGAAGGTTCCGTTGGGCGCGAACTTCATCAGATTCAGCGAGGCCAGGTTGCAGGCGGAGTCGTCGAGGAACATGTACTCGCTGCAAGGATTCGAGGCGTTGATGCGCGCCGTGTTCTTCGAGGTGTGCCAGCGATTGGTGGTGGTGTCGTACTGCATGCCGGGATCGCCGCAGTGCCAGGTGGCGTCGGAGATCTTGCGCAGCAGGTCGCGGGCCTTGAAGGTCTGGACGGGGCGTCCGTCTTTCACGGCCTTGGTGCTGAATTCGCTGTCGCGCACCACGGAGTACATGAAGTCGTCGGTCACGCGCACGGAGTTGTTGGCGTTCTGGAAGAACACCGACGCATAAGCTTCGGAGTCAGGGCCGGAGCCGTCGTAGCCGTGCTCGACCAGCGCCCACGCCTTGGCTTCTTCTTTCTGCTTGCACTCAACGAAGTCAACGATGTCAGGATGGTCAACGTTGAGAATGACCATCTTGGCGGCGCGGCGCGTCTTGCCTCCGGACTTGATGACTCCGGCGAAGGCGTCGAAGCCCTTCATGAAGCTGAGCGGTCCGGAAGCGGTTCCGCCGCCGGAAAGCGTCTCGGTGGAGGAGCGCAGCGGCGAGAGGTTCGTGCCGGTGCCTGAGCCCCACTTGAAGAGCATGCCCTCGGTCTTGGCCAGCGTCAGGATGCTGTCGAGCGAATCGTGAACCGAGTTAATGAAGCAGGCGGAGCACTGCGGCTTGGTGTAGCCGACCGCGCTGAATTCGACCTTCTGCTCGACGGCGTTCCAGTGCCAGTTCTGGGCCTGAGAGTCAGGCTCGATGCGGTCGCAGCCGACGTTGAACCATACCGGTGAGTTGAAGGCGGCCTTCTGCTGCAAGAGAAGGTGCGCGAGTTCGTCGTGGAAGATGGAGGCGTCGTCGCCGGTCTTGAAGTATCCGCCCTTGATGCCCCAGTCGCGGATAGTCTCGGCCACACGGGACACGAGCTGCCGCACGCCGGTCTCGCGCTCGGGGGTGTCCATGGTGCCGTGCAGATACTTGCTGGCCACGATGTTGGTGGCAGTCATGGACCAGTCTTTGGGCGTCTCGACGTCCTTCTGCTCAAAGATCACGCCGCCCTGGGCGTCGGTGATCTGGGCGAGGCGGAGTTCCCACTCGATCTCGTCGTAGGGCGAGACGCCGGCCTTGGTGAAATAGCGCTGAAACGATAGTCCCACTGCTGCCTTCTTCTTACTATTAGATGCGGCGGGGGCGCTGGCTGCTGCGGTGGTGGTTTTGTCGGTAATCTCGGCCATTTCGCTGCTCCTGACTGAATTCTTTGCGGGACGATGCCCGTCTCAACTCGATGCCCAACTGCGAATGCTGCTCGTCCGTGGCGCCGCAATGTACTCCCGGCATGCGCATATAGTTCATGAGCACGCTGTGCAGAGTTCGCAATCTGGTTGGAGTGCGGCTGCCTGCGTTCGGACGGAAACGTAGCCCTGCGAGGCGAAAACCACTCGCCGTCGAAAGCCTTACCTGGACTTGAAAAGGATCAAAACCGTCGCGCTCGGCTGGCGATGCGCTGCGGTCTGCTGCCCTGATGATTGCGAGTCCAATTTCGGGGGAATTTGGACCTAACCCTGTCGTAAAACCCGGCCACGAGGCGCTCAGAAAGTTGCTGCTGGATGCCTTGTGGAATGTGAAAGTACGCCCACCATGTTGTGGATGTCAAGCAACAAACGCTATATCTGGTATTTTACTCTGCGATCACTGGAATCTGCTGAGTAAACAAATCGCGGCCGATGCGGCCTAACCGAAAGAACATAAAGGGCTTTCACGAAACAGAAAAAATTGGCCAAGCGCAGCGACCCGACTGCGAGAACTTTAGACGGGTCAAAGGCGGGTTACAACGCCCTTTGTTGGTGCAAACCTGTGAATTGCTGTGGATAGGGAGGAAAAGCGGGAGGAAATGGCAGAAAGTCTTGCGATCGAGGATTAGGTTCCAATTAACCGACCATCTCGGAATGATCTTGGTTTGCGTGGACACATGCGCGTTTACCGGGACTGATCGCGGTCTGCTTCGGTCGGTTTTGGGTCCGTGGTTCTCCCGTTTCCAAACGCGAGGCACATGGGGCCCCATCTCAATGCAAGAACACACTTCCATGGAACCTAGGCCCCGCCGCCAAAGTCAGAATCCTCCGCTTCAAAAATCTTTCGCGATTCCGGCATTACCCTCTCCTCGAAAACCACGTCTGAGGTATCCACTTGGGTTGGCCCCGACAACTCGCTTGAACGCCTTACTGAACGCAGCGTCGGACTCGTAGCCGACCGACCGAGCAACGTCTACGAGTTTCTTGTCACGCTGTTTGAGTAACTGCATAGCCTTCTGCATCCGCCACTCGGTTACATATTCCAGCGGTGTTTGTCCGAGTAGCTCTTTAAACCGTGCCGCAAAAGCGGAGCGAGACATGCCCGCCGCTTCAGCCAGGGATTCGACCGTCCAAGGCGCATTCACTCTCTCGTGAATGGCACTCAGGGCAGCGCCCATTTGAGGATCGAAAATCGCACGAAGCCATCCTTGATTGCGTTCCGGCCCCGACGCGAAATGCGCCCGGAGCACCTGGATAACCAGGACCTCTGCTAGCCGTGTCGCGACGACTTCAGAGCCCGGGGCCTGTTCTGCCATTTCCGAAGCAAGCGCCTGCACTGTGTTGTGAAGAGCAAGCGTGCGTGTCTCATCGGCCTTCATCAGAATGAAGCTCGGCAATAACTGAGCGATTGGCTTCAGGCTGGTGCGATCGAAACTCAAGGAACCACAGACGATTGTCGTCGGTGCGCCACCGCCTCCATAAAGAACCACATTGCCGTTGGCTTTGGCCCCGATCTCGCGGAAGGTTGACCTTGGACGTGTTCGCGGGCTGTCGCGCAAAACAATCGAAGTCCCCTTAGCCAGCAAAAAGCAATCGCCACCAGTGAGGGGAATTGGGTCCGGAACCCCTTCTACACTCAGCCAGCAGTTACCGCGCGAAAGCATGGCAAAGTGCGCCAAATCTGTTGGTGACATCTTTTTGTCGGAAGGCGTGGCTTGTTCTTCGGTCTGATTTTCCTGTTTCAAGCCCCACGGGGCTGTGGCTTCGAGCCTGTGCAGACCGAAAGCGGTTACATGCATCGTTCGGAAGATGTCTGTGATTGGATCCAACTTAGCCTCCCTCTGCTCTTGAATGCGATGGTGTTCTTTGAGAACTGTACGAAACAGCACAGCTTCGCTTGTCGGACTAAGTGGAGTATCAGGTAGACGAGGTCTCTACCTCGACGGACACTCTCCTTCCGTCGAGCGTGACAACTCCTACACTCCTGCTCCTCGAGCCGGGCGTCCCAGCTCAATCAAAAGGTGCAACACGACTGGGTTCAGCCATATTTCTGGACGAATAGACAACATATTTGGACTTGTGAGCAGTTCTCGTCCACCGCCAAAGAATCTACTCTACTGTACTGGATGCTACGCATCTACCGAAAGGAGTAATCATGGGAAAGCTAGAAGGCAAGGTTGCAGTCATCACAGGTGGATCGAGCGGCATGGCGCTAGCAAGCGCCAAGCTCTTCGTTGAAGAGGGCGCCTACGTTTTCATTACGGGCAGGAAGCAGAAGCAGATCGACAAAGCCGTCAAGTTGATTGGCCGGAACGTGACTGGCGTGCGCGGTGACGCGGCCAATCTCGACGACCTCGACCGTCTGTTCAACACGGTCAAGCGGGAAAAGGGCAAGATCGACGTCCTGTTCGCAAGCGCCGGCCGAGGCGACGCCTTGCCACTGGGCGAGATTACCGAGGAGCACTTCGACGCGACCTTCGGCCTGAATACGCGCGGAACGCTGTTTACGGTCCAGAAGGCGTTGCCGCTGTTCAACGATGGTGGATCGATCATCATGACCGGATCCGTTGCTTCGGTGAAGGGTTTTCCTGGTTTCGGCGTGTATGCGGCGAGCAAGGCGGCTTTGCGCTCATTCGCACGCACGTGGCTCAACGAACTGAAGGGCAGGAATATCCGGGTGAACGTGCTGGGTCCGGGCCCGATTGCCACACCTATGCAGGAAGAAGTCCTCACCAAGGAGGCGAAAGAGATGTTCGAATCTCTGATCCCGCGGGGAAAGATGGGTCAACCTGAAGAAATCGCGACGGTCGCTCTGTTTCTTGCTTCAGACGATTCGAGTTTCGTGAATGGGGTGGAGTTGAATGTCGACGGCGGCTTCTCGGCCGTCTGAAGTCGGCGGATCTCGGTGAGTGCATGATCACCAAGCGCTCCCCGGGATCCGACTGGTTGGGATCAATATCAACATGGATCGGAGAAGCACTATGAGCTATGCGATTGTAGGATTCGGCAAGATAGGCCAGGCCCTCGCCCGCGCCTTCGCCCGTAAAAACATCAACGTGACCGTCGCGAGTCGCCGGTCGCCCGAGCCGTTGGCACCGGAGGCTCGGGCGATTGGACCCGCGGTCGTCGCCAAGGCGCTGCACGATGCACTCGAGGCCGACACAATCTTCCTGGCGGTCCCGTTCGGGGAACACCGCGAGGTTGCGAAGGCCCTGCCGAGTTGGGAGGGCAAGACGGTCATCGACGCGACGAATGCGTTTGGAGTTCCCCCTGAAGAGCTGGACGGCCTCCCGTCTTCCGCCTTCGCTGCGAAGTCGTTTGTCGGCGCTAAGTTCGTGAAAGGTTTTAATCACCTGGGTGCGGCCATCCTGGCGACCGACCCGGTCGTCGAAGGGGGCCATCGGGTCGTCTTTCTGTCGAGCGATGACGAGGACGCCATCGCCCCGGTGGCGGAGTTGGCCAAACAACTCGGGTTCGCACCCGTCAAGCTGGGGAAGTTCAACGAGGGCGGCGCGCTGGTGCACGCACGCGGCCGCACTTGGGGTCAGCTCATCTTCCAGGATTTGTTTAAAAAGCAGCAGTAATCGATCTACGCCCTGTGATTTGGCCCGAGAAGCATGGTTCCGAAACATCCGATTAGATCGGACGCACTTGATGTAAGGGAAAAGGTGAGATTCGATGAGCATCGAAGAGAATGTTCAGGTCGTGAAAGATTTCTTCGCAGCAATAGGCAGCGGCGATAAGCAACGTCTGCTGGCAGTGGTTGCCGAAGATATTGAGTGGATCATTCCCGGCGAGGACTGGCCGCTGGCCGGCACGCACCGCGGGCACGCGGGATTGGCGGATGTGTTTAAGAAGGCGTCCGAAGAGATAGAAACTTCCTACCCAAAGCCCCCCGAGTTCATAGCGCAGGGAGACCGGGTTCTGGTCGTCGGCGTCGCTACGGGGAAAATCAAAGCCACGAATAAGACGTTCAAGGACGATTGGGTCTTCGACATTACCGTTCGAGATGGCAAAGTGGCGCACATCAAGGAGTACATCGACACGCAAGCACTGGCGCGGGCCTCCGATATGGCCGCGAGCCCTAGGCCTTTAGCCAACGGGACCGGTGCCACAGGGGCATATCGGAAACTGACCGACGACTAAAGTTGCGGTGCCCTCTCCGCCATTCGCGAGAGTAGTTACTGCACAGGCGGCGGGGTCATGCCCATGAAGACGGTGCCGAGAAACTTGCCTGTCGGGCCGAACTTCCAGTTGAAGTCGGCGGTGCCGACCTTCTCGCAGGCGTGGCAGCCGTTGAGCATCGGATAGCCCAGGGTGAAGGACTTTCCGCCCTCGGAATTCGTGTTCGCATTCGGCCAGGTGGTGCCGTCGCGATCTCCGGGGAAGAGCGTCGTCTTGGGAAACTGCGCCACGGTGTTCTGGAATTGCGGGCTTTGCTGCATTGCTGGCTGATCGAGCAGTTGCAAGTTTTCGGCGTTGACGATCTTCGGCGTGCCGTTCACGAAGAGGATGCCGTTATTGGTATTGGCACGAAGGGGATAGATGACGAAAGCGACGTCGACTGGGCCAACGGCCTGGAAGCCGCTCATGATGCCGAAGTCTCCGCCACTCTGCTTGAGAAGAGACTGGGTGAAGGCGACAGCCGCAGGTGGCGCGCCGGCTTTCGACATCTGGGCAATGAAGCACGGAGTGAAGGCCTGAGGATTCGGAGATTTGTCGCAGGCCGCGTGCGCCGCGGGCAGGAAGGTTGCTGGCATCTGCCAGACGGAAGCAGCAGTGATGCGACCCATCACTCCGGAGGGCGGCAAGGGCAGCTGCGATTGAGGAGCCTGGGCAAAAGCGAAGGTCGAGCACAACAGGGTGGCGAGCAAGACGCGTTTCATAGGCTTGAGTTCCTTGGAGTTACAGTGTAATGCAGGGAAGCCGGAAGTAGCCGCATTACGTTTCGGGTCGGCCCCCGTCGAAAGAGTGGGATTGGTGACGGAAATCACAGACTGGGCATCGGAATAAGCCGCAGAATACAGACTGAGCATGAAGTCCCGTACCACAACCCGGAAGCTTCTGGTCAGCCTGCTGACGCTGATGATCGCGCTGTGGGCTGAGGCTGGGCTGGCGCTGGTCGAAGGCAACCAGGTGTTGCAGTGCTCGATGAGCGCGCACCAGATGCAGGCCATGGGTGATATGACTTGCTGCCCTGGCGAGGGAATGGCCTCGCCCGCAGTGGCGCCGGAGCGGCCACCGTGCTGCTCGGTGAGTAATGCTCCCGAACGTCCGATTGGGTTCGAAGTCAGCTCCAAGAGAGTGACCGCGCAGCAATCCGACGCTGTTGCCGAACTGCCCGCAAGTGCGAACCTGCCGATGGCGCAATCCCGCAGAGCCTGGCTGAGCGCGGATGCTCCGCGATTCGTAAGACCCATCCTCGAACTAAAAACCGACCTCAGAATCTAGAGCGCGATTCGCTGCGTCTGCGCGATGGCGTTGTGAGCCGTCGCAGACCACGACCAGCGGGCGAGTTTCCCGCGCAACCTGGATGAATTGAGGAAATCATGAAAACGAAATCGATTGCATTAGTAATCACGCTGCTGTTTGCACTGGGAATGATGGCGCAGACGGCGACGCCGGCTGCTCCGGCCGCTCCGGCGGACAAGGCGAGCGCGTGTGCATGTTGCGGTCACGACATGGCGAACATGAAAGAAGGCGACAAGTGCCCGATGATGAAAGACGGCAAAATGGCCAAGGGCGAGTCATGCTGTGGTAAAGACTGCTGCAAGGACGGCAAATGCGCGATGGCCGCGAACAAGGATGGCAAAGCGGGCTGCTGTGGCGACAAGTGCGCCACGATGTCGTCGAATGATGGCAAGGCCGGTTGCTGCGGCGATAAGTGCCCGATGATGAAGAAGGGCGACAAGACGGCGGCGAAGTCATCTCCGAAGGATGATTGCTGCAAGAAGACCGCTGAAGCGTCGTGCTGCCACACAGCTGCGGCTTGCTGCAAGGGCGGATACATGCCTTGCTGCGGTCGCGACAAAGCAGCGGCGTAATTAGCAGTTCGTTGTTTCTGCCCGAGGGGCATGGCTCAGGCTGTGCCCCATTCGTTTACTGCGTGACCGTCCCGAGTTTCTTCTCCGCCAGCGGCCGCGCGAACGCGTTGGTCGGGTTGTGGGAGTTGATGGCCAGCACCTGGTGGTAATACTTCGTGGCCTCCGTCTGGTTGCCAAGTTTTTCGTAGGCTTGCGCGATCATCACCAGGACGAACGGGTCCTTCTGATCGGCTTTCAGAAACTGGTCGATGGCAGCTTTGTAGTCTTTGGCATAGAAGGCGACGTAACCGTTGAGGTAAGGAAGGAAGACCTGTTGGTTGGCTGGGACCTTGCCTGAATCGAGTAACGCCTTGGCCGCAGCGAGGTCGGTGTTGGCCTCGGCAGCGTTGCCTTCGCGCGCGGCGATGCGCGCCTTCGCACTCTGGAAGCGGAAGCTCCACAGGTCGCGGTCAGCGTCTGACAGGTTGAGACCGCGCGTGGCAGTCTGGTAGCCCGTCTGGTACCACTTGGACGCGCCGGCGGGATCTCCGCACTCGAGGTAAATTCGCCCGAGCTCGTTGTAGGTTCCGGCGGCGTCAGTGAATTTCTGGGCATCCATTTGTGCCTGCGGCGGCCAACTCCTCGAAGTTCTGTACCTTGGGCATGTCGCACTGTGAAGGCGTACGAAACCGCCATGGTACGCAACGACTGCATGCGACGGTCGGTGGGCGCGACCTCGATGGCAGTTTTCAGGTGAGTGCGCGCCTTGTCGTACTCACCCATGAGGTCGAGTACGGCGCCGGCGTTGAGGTTGGCCTCATAGTTGTTGGGATCGGCTGGCCAGCATCTTGGTCAGGATGGCGAGTGCTTCGGCTTGCTTGCCTGTCGCTGTTCAGCTCCTGCACCTGCTTGATCTCGGGAGAAACGTGACTTGCGGCGCGGCAGCTGCGGAGCGGATTCGCTTGGGGAGCAGCGGCTGGCGTGGCGTTTGCGCCAATACCAGACCAGGCCGACAGCAGAAGAAAGAACAATGCAGATAATTTTCATCGCGGGGCAGATTATGACATGGAGGCGTAAGCGGTGTCTTGAAGTGTGTCGCCGCTGCGAGCTTCAGCTACAATGTGTTTCGTTCGGGAATCCTAAGTGAGAGGCACTATGCAGAACTGGAAGAAAGTTGCGATCTTCGGAGCTGTTGGCGCAGGCGCGGCATTGATTGTGGCGGGGAAGCGTCCGCTGGGCATCGCCTGTGCGGCGGGAGGACTGGCGCTGCTGGCCAGCGAGTATCCAGAGAAGTTTGAGGGCCTGCTGGAAGATGCTCCTGACTATCTGAACAAAGGAATGGAGATACTGTCCACTTTGAAGAAGGTAGGCGAAGGATTCCTGGAAGACACCGAGCGACGAAGCGTGAACGCCTGGCGCGACATGAATGCTCAGTTCGGCGACTGAAGAGTTTTGACCTTGTGACGACGGGCCGCAGATGCGGCCCTTTCTCTTTGCGGGAAATCTTTACTCGATGCCGAGCTGCTTGCGCGCGTCTTCGGAGAGGCGCTCGGGACTCCACTGCGGATACCAAACCAATTCGACTTTCGCATCGGCGACGCCCGGCATGCTCAACAGGCGCCGCGTTACGTCACCGGTGATCTGGCCCGACGAGGGGCAGCCTTGCGCGGTGAGCGTCATCTCGATTTCGACGTCTTCTCCTTGCAGGCCTTCCGCGGCGGTTGGCTTCACGCGCACTTCGTAGATAAGTCCGAGATCAACAATGTTGACCGGAATCTCCGGGTCGTAACATTCTTTCAGCGCAGTCAGTACTTCATCTTTGGATATCGGCATCGTATCTGCTCCCTGACTAGTGTAGCGGGTTTCTGCGAAAGGATTCGTGCCGAGAGTCGCTTAGCTTGTTTTAGGCCAATTGAAGTGAACGTTGAACTTCAGCAGGTCGCCCCGATTTCCGTTTTCGCAGTAGATCATGTACATGGAATCACCGTACGGGAGACCGGAATTTCCCGGCTGACTTTGCTGGTTCCCACGCTGGCTACTCCAGGTGTGACGATGCTGTTTGCATCCGGCACCGAGGAGAAATCTACAATCATGCGGATGTACTGGACGTCGTCTGTCAGACGGCTGGCGATGTACTGATCGTCGCCTTGCAGGCCGTTGATGAAATGGGAGACGGTCAGCACCGAGTCGCATTCTTCCTCGATTTCGTAGGATACCTGGTACGGGTCTTTCACGGCGTCCGTATCGGCATTGCCAATCGGGTACTGAAAAGGAATGACAAGCCGCGGGTCGATAACACCCGAGCTGCGATCCACACGTGGCGTCGGTTTGCGCCTGTCGGGGAAAATCTCCATTGTGTAGTAGACCGCCTCATCGAAGACCGGCACACTGCGCTTGTCTCTATCGCAGGCGTTCAACCTCCCGCGTGTACAAGTGGCTTGACGCCCGGCTGTCTCTGGTCGCGCAAGTACGTCACCTTTACATACAGAATTTTCCGGGCAGCGTTTTGGCCGGTTGATTTCGGCGATGTCGTCGACGACCAGATCCAGGTGCGTCTCGAGGAGTTTTTCGAAGTCGTCGGGCGTGATGTAATTGGCCAGGCAGTATTTCGTGCTTGTGGTCTCTCCTTGAATCCATAACGTGGCCGGCTGATCAGTTCATCGGCGGTCTCAAGGTCGGCGGGACGATTGCAGAAATACACCAGACATGCGAGGCCAGCCCGTCTGGTTGTGTGCGTTCGAAGGCGCGATCGAATTCCTCAACGGTGCCCGATTCGGCTTTTCCGGACGGGCTGCCCATGCGGTTCCACAGAATCAGGACAACGATCGCGGCCGCTCGTCAAGAGTGGGATTAATCAGTTCTCCTGCACCCGTCCGACGTCGGGGACGGCATCCATTTCCCAAAGCCAGGGCTCAAGCAGGATGCCTTCATGAAGGCGTGGCGCTCATTGACGCGATCGATGACGCCGCGCACCCGGCTACGCTCCTCATGCACGTCACCCGGCGAGGCGACGAACACACGAATGAGCCGCACCGTGTTCTGTACTACCGAATTGTCAACCACACTTTCCTCCGAATTCGCAGTTTGATCGCATTGCCACTTATTTTAGATGGCGCGCGAAGAAGTCTGCCGTCGCGCCATAGGCCTTCACCCATGTTTGTGCATCAGGAAGCCGTGCATTTCGTCGGGAAAGACCATGATCTCGAGCGGCACATGATTTTCTCGCAGGCGCTGCGCGAGATCGACGGTCTGGCTGAAAGGCACGTTGCGATCGTCGTCGCCCTGGATCAACAGCACCGGAGACTTCCACAGTTGCACCGAGGAGTTCGGAGAAGATTCGTAACGCCAATTTCTTTGCCTGCTCATAGTCCGGCAGCCGCGAGACGTTCGGGCCGCAATCGCGGCACAACACCGACCAGTCATGCACGCCGTGGAAATCGACGCCTGCGGCGAACAGGTCGGAGTTGCGCGCCAGTCCCATCGCCGTCAGATAGCCGCCGTATGAACCGCCCCACAGGCCGAGCTTCGTCTTGTCGACTGTCGGCAGACGTCTGAAGGTATCGCGCGCCGGCCGTGATGTCCTTGTATTCGTTTGCGCCCCGCCACCCGGAATTAGGCGGCTCGCGAAACGCGCGTCCATACATGATGCCGAGGCGATAGTTCACCGACAACACCACATAGCCCTGGCTGGCGAGATACTGATTCATCGCGTAGGCGTTGTGGTAGTAGTCCATGTAGTGGAAGCCCAGCATCATCTGGCGAATGGGGCCGCCATGCATGAAGATCAGCGCCGGGCCGGCCTGCGTGCGTCCTGTGGGCACAAAAAGCTGGCCGTGAATCTCGAGTCCGTCTTCGCTCTTGAAGATCACCTGCTTGGGCACGACGAGTTGCGCGGAAGGGAAGTCGGCCGGCAGCGCGGAGGCGGCAATCATCTCGCCGCGACCCTGCGCCGTGATGCGATACGGCATCGCGGGAACGGTCGCGGTCGAGCCGAGACATGCGAGGTAATTGCCCTGTCCGGTTTCGACCGGAGTCCACTCCATGCTCTCGCCCTTGGTCAGTGGCTGCGGCTTGCCATCGGGCAGCGCGACGCGCCAGATGTGACGGCGATCGACGTCGTCCTGGTTCGAGGAATAGATCACTGACTTCTTGTCGGCGGCGAGCGTGACGTCTTCCACTTCGAAATTGCCGGGCGTCAGTAGCGCCGGCTGTCCGCCGGCGGTGGCGATGGAATAAAGATGGTTCCAGCCGTCCTGCTCAGACGCGAAGACCAGCCGGTCGTTGGACGGAAAGAGGAATGAGTTGTCGGCAGTCAGAAACGGAAACGAATCTTCCAGCTTGTTGCCGCTCTGCCAGACCTGGTGACCCGCAGCCGGTGGCGGCGTCAGCGACCCAGATCGACCACGGCACCGGCACGACGGGAATCAGCGCAGCCTTCTGCTTGACGCCCGGAATACGCAGAAACGCGACCTGCTTGCCATCGGGAGACCAGCGCGGCGAACCATCGCGATCAACCGAAGGCGCAAGATAGCGCACCGAATCGTGACCGAAATCGTAAATCGCCGATGAAGCTGTGATCGCCGCGATCGTTGACGAACGCGATATGGTGCCCGTCAGGCGACCAGCGCGGCGAATTGCTGTTGCCGGGCAGGTCGGTCAACTGATGCGCCGAGGTTGCGCCGGAAACTGGCGCGATCCAAAGCTGCTTGCGCGCCGCCCACACGGCGAATTCACCATCAGGCGACAGTTGCACGTCTTCGCAACCTTCTTCGCCGCATCCCATCTCGCCCAGCGCGCGTGGCGAGTCGCCGTCCACCTCCTGGGCAAACACCATCTGCTTGCGCGGCGTGAGGTCGTTCGTGGGCGCAGCCACGCGCCCGGCCTCGTTCGTCTCCGTGCCGCGAACGAACACCACAGTGCGGCCATCGGACGTAAGCCGCAGACTCGCGATGGGTGTGCCGTCGTCTCCTGAGAAATGCGTGACTTGGCGAGCGGCGAAGTTCGGGCCATCGGCGATCCAGACGTTGCGCGCACCCTTCGCGTCGAATACCCAGGCGATGCGCGGAGCTTGCGCTGCGGCCGTCAAGCCGTTTGGAAACGGCGAGCTCAAGACTTGCTCGAGCGTGAACGTACCGGCGTGAAGAGACAGGGCCGCAGACGAAAAAAATCGTGAGAAGTACAACGCTACGACGCATGCTGCGGGTCATGGAGCGAAAGAGTAACGTAACCCAGCGGCGTCTGCAAACGCGGTTGCGTATTCTGCAGGGAACCTTTTGCGAATTCAACTCGTAAGAGGAGGAAGCAGTCGGGAAATCCTTTACAGTGTCCATGCTTCTTGTTACGAGGTGAAATGATGTTCTCGCGATTCCATAAGTTCGCCGGCGTGGTGGTGCTGGCAGTTTTGTTCTTCACTGTTGGTGTGGCGGCGCAACCCGTGCCCGAGTCGCCCGACATAACCAAGGTCCCAGCGGCCGCGCAACCGTCTGACCATTTCGATGTGAACGCCGCCACAGATGCCTACATGGACCTGATGCCAGCCAGCGCCAAAGCCCACTCCGACGCCTATTTCGAGGGCGGATACTGGCTCATCTTGTGGGATTTCCTGGTGGGCGCGGTGATCTCGCTGCTGCTGCTGCAACTGGGATGGTCGTCGTGGATGCGTAACTTCGCCGAGCGCATCACGAAATGGAAATGGCTCCAGACCTTCATCTACTGGGTCGAGTACCTCATTCTCACAAGCATTCTTGGTTTTCCGCTTGCAGTGTACGAAGGATTCACTCGCGAGTGGAAGTACGGCTTGGCCACGCAGACGTTTGGCCCTTGGATGTGGGACCAGTTCAAAGGTCTTGGTCTCGGCGTGCTGCTGGGTGGCTTGGCCGTGGTGGCACTCTTCGCGGTGGTGCGCAAGCTGCCGCGCACCTGGTGGATTTGGGGCGCTGTCGTCAGCGTGGTGCTCATGATATTCGCCATCATGATCGTGCCGGTGTTCATTGTGCCCACATTTAACAAAGTCACGCGCCTCGACGACCCGAAAGTGACGACGCCGATCCTGTCGATGGCCCGAGCCAATGGCATACCCGCGCATGACGTGTGGACGATGGATGCTTCGAAGCAAACCACGCGCATGAGCGCAAACGTCAGCGGGTTCGGCCAGACCATGCGCATCACGCTGAACGACAACTTGCTGCGTCGCGGCTCACTGCAGGAAATTGAATCGGTGATGGGCCACGAGATGGGCCACTATGTGCTCCACCACATTTACAAAGACATTTGTTCATGCTCGTCATCACGGTGCTGGCGTTTGCCTACCTGCACTGGTCGCTGGATTGGTGCCTGAAGCGTTGGGGCACGAAGTGGGGGATCCGCAGCGTGAGCGACCCGGCCGTGCTGCCTTTGGTAATGCTGTTGGTGTCGATATTCTTCTTCGTGCTGACGCCGATTATGAACACGCAAACCCGCACCCAGGAAGCCGAGGCGGACACGTTCGGCATCAATGCTAGCCGTCAGCCTGACGGATTCGCACAGGCCGCCATCCATCTTGGCGAGTATCGCAAGATGAAGCCCGGGCCGGTCGAAGAGTGGATTTTCTTCGACCATCCCAGCGGCTACAACCGCATTCACAAGGCCATGCAGTGGAAGGCCGAGAACTTGCAGTTGTTCACACCCGATCAGACTCACTAAATGTGAGTGCCCCATCCTTGTCGTCCGCGCTGGCGGACGACAGGGTGGGATTCGAACTTGGTGGCCTACCCCTCCGCTCCCTTGAGCTTGAGGCTGGGCTTGTTCTCTTCCAGGAATTCTCGTAATTGCGTGGCCTGGTCGAGCAGGCGAATCCACTGCTCGTAGTAAAGAGTGACGGGAAAGCGCCCGAGGCCGTACACGCTGACGCCGCCCTTTTCGCTCACCTTGAAGTCGATGGCTCGCGGACCGCGCGCCTTGGTCTTTTCCTGCAATGCAGTCAGTTGAGCTTTCAACTCTTCGTAGGTTGGTTCAGACATAGAATTTCCTCTCGTTCGAAATAGGACGGTCAACTCACACAGAAACGTAGTCAGGGATTGCGAGACGAGCGGCGCTGCTACCTATACCAGTATGGTTTCGATTCCGGCTTTCTTCAAGGCGCGCAAATGTTGACGCGGAATTTCCTTGTCGGTAATGACTCCGTGAATGTTTGCCAGCGGCACGATCGATGACAAACTCGAACGCCCAAACTTACTGGAGTCGCATACGGCGATGACGCGCGCCGCAATTTGCACCATCAGCCGGTTCAACTGTGCCTCCAAGAGATTCGGGGTCGAGACGCCAGTCTGCGTATCGAATCCGTCAACGCCAAGAAACAGAATGTCAGCCTTCAGGCGGCGCAGGCTCTCCTCCGCAATCGGTCCTACCAGCGAGAACGAGTTGGCGCGCAACATGCCCCCTGTGAGGATCACGTCCAGCCCTGTGCCTGACAGTTCACTCGCAATGTTGATCGCATTCGTGATGACGGTGAGGTGTTGAAAGTCACGTAGGGCGCGTGCGATGGCCGTCGTAGTGCTGCCCGAGTCGAGCACTACTGACTGGCCTTCTTTCACCAACTTCGCGGCGGCGGCGGCGATGCGCTGTTTTTCGCGCGGATGCTGCATCTCGCGTTCGGTGAGATTGCGGTCCGATTCTGTGCCGGCGCGAATGGGGAGCGCTCCCCCATGCGTGCGATAGAGCAGGCCGCGGTTGTGCAGCATCTCCAGGTCGCGGCGAATCGTGATTTCAGAGCTGGAATATTTCTTGGCAAGCTCGCGCACGAGCGCACGACCATTCTGGTTGACGAAATCGATGATGGAGCGCCGCCGCTCCTCATTCATCACGGAAGTGCGTTTGTTGGCCATGGTCGGATACGAGCATATTCGAACAAAAACGCGAGAGCAATGGAAGATTTCAGCTGTGCTAATCGACCGTGACCGACTTCACCAGATTGCGCGGATGATCAACATCGAGTCCGTTTCGCAGCGCGATGTGATACGCCAGGAACTGCAATGGCACGATCTCCATGATCGGCAGCAGCAACTCTTCGATGTGCGGCAGAGAGAACGTGGCTACGCCCATGGCGCGCACGGTCTCATCTCCTTCGGAAGCCAGCAGGATCTGGCGCTTAGAGATGTGCCGAATGTCTTCGATGAGCGCAATCGATTTCTCGTAGCGCACCACCGACTCAGGGTCGCGCCGGTCGAATGTCATGATCGCCACCACCGGAAGACTCTCGGTTATCAACGCGGTAGGGCCGTGGCGAAATTCGCCCGTGGGATAGCCCTCAGCGTGCACGTACGAGATTTCCTTCAGCTTGAGCGCGCCTTCCAAGGCGATCGGGTAGTGCACGCCGCGCCCGAGGAACACGAACGTCTGATCGCCGAAGAAGTCAGCCGAGATGGTTTCGGCCTCGGCGTTGAAGCGGTCGAGTGAGCGCTCGATCAGGTCGGGTAACGCGGAGAGCGCTTGCACTCGCGCCTTGACCTCAGTCGACGAAAGGGTTGCTTTCTCCGCCGCCAGGTACAACGCCAGCATGTAAAGCGCCGTGAGTTGCGTCGTGAAGCTCTTAGTCGCCGGGATTGCGACCTCTTTGCCCGCGCGCGTGAAAAAGTTGGCGTCGGCTTCGCGTGAAATAGTCGAGTCGACAACGTTTGAAATCGACAGCGTCTTCATGCCGTTGTCTTTGGCGGCGCGCTGCGCGGCGGTGGTGTCGGCGGTTTCGCCCGACTGCGTAATGGCAATCACCAGCGAACCCCTGCCATTGGTTGGCTTGCGATAACCGAACTCGCTGGCATGCTCCACTTCGACAGGAATGCCCGCGAGATCCTCGATCATGAGCTTGCCGCAAAGGCCGGCGTGGCGGCTGGCTCCGCTGGCTACGATGGTGACGCGCCGCATGGCAGCGACTTCCTCGCGGGTCCAGGGGAAGCGGTCGGGCCGGACCAGGCCTGTGGCCGGGTCGATGTGCTGAACGATCGTCTGGCGAATCGCTTCGGGCTGCTCGTAGATCTCCCTCAGCATGTGGGTGCTGAAGCTGCGGGCGGAGGTTTCAGGCTGCGGCATCGTTCCAAGCTCCTGTTGTTAATTCTAGCATAAACGAACAAAAACGGTCATAATAATGCTCATAAGCAAACGAACTGTTGAAAAACTAGCGGAGAGTGGTGAGGTCTGGGTGGGGGAGGGCTTTAGTCGAGAGGTTGCTTTTGCTTGTTTAGCTCCTTACCAATAGCCATCTCGTTTCATCCGAGCCGCGCATTGAGGCTGGGCGGTCGTTGCGTTAGGAACCGTACCAGGCGTTTCAGATTCTGGGCGGTGGCGGCCAACAAGAACTGCTCATCTACGTTCCACAGGCGGCGTAGTCGAACTCGATGCAGCCGCATTCGCTGCTTGAGTTCAGCAAACAACGCTTCGATTTTGTAGCGAGCCCGCCGCGAACGCTCGTAAGCTGGCGTCCCGGCGAGGTCGCGAACGCTTTGCCGGGCGGATTCTTGCTCATGCACAAATAGTCGGCGATAAGGCCCAGACGTGCAACGTTTCTTTTGCGGGCAGTTCGCGCACTGCGCTTCCGTGGAGCGATAGAGGTAGCCTGACTCTCGCGCCGGCGGCCGTTGAACGAGAGCGCCTTTCCCTCAGGACAGTAATAGGCTTCTCAGCAGGTTCGTAACGAAACTGGTCGCGAGTGAAGCGCCCTTTCGTCTGATGACGACGGTCTATAACCGGAATGTGCGGTTGCACGCCGCGATCCAACAGCCACGCCAAAAACTCGCCACTGCCGTATGCCTTATCGGCTCCTAAATCTTCTGCTCGAATCCCCAGTTTCTCGGCTCGCTCGACCATCCTGCGCGCAGCTATGGTCTCTTGCGAGAACCGTGCCGGTGTAGCTTCTACCCCCAGGATGACCCGACTGGTCGTATCGATGAGATAGTTATCGTAGTAAGCCATCTCGGCTGTCCTCCCACCCTTGCTTGTCAGGATCGCGTCTGGGTCCGTGGTGGAGATCATTTCCGCACCGGACACTGGGTTCACCTGGTCTAACTCCGCCAAATACTCTTCCACTGTCCTTGAAACCTGGGCCGCTTCCTTTAACTGCTCTCGCGGAACTCGACTCGCTGGGCTAGCGTCGGCTCTCACCACGGTCCCGTCCACCGCCAGATTCTTTCCTTCCACCAACCCAACCGCCAAACACCGGCGCACATTTGTGGTTTGCGCGGCCCACGACAGTGTAAATTCCTAAATATGATTCTGCGCGTAGTTGCTGCGATGGTTTTACTGCCTATATTTGCTTTTGCCGCGGCCCAGCCTGAGGGAGACGGTGCACCTCCGATCAACGTGATGCCGCTGCCCGCTTCAGTGAAGGTCTCGCCGGGCAAGCTCAAGCTCGATGCAACGTTTACGGTTGCGACCGGCGGCTACACCGACGCCCGGCTGGAGCAGGCAATCATTCGCATGCAGCAGCGCCTGCGTCGGCGGACTGGCCTAGCTCTCCCGGTGGGCGCGGCTCCCGCGGGCGGCGTGGCAAAGCTCATGCTAAGCGTGAAGGCGGCAGGCGAAGCGTATCCCAAGTTCGGCGAAGACGAATCCTACACGCTGACCATTGACGCCTCCCACGCAACCCTGCAAGCCAACACCGCCGTCGGCGCCATGCGGGGTATGGAAACACTTTCGCAACTCGTCGACGGCGATGCCAGCGGCTACTACTTCCCGCTGCGTCAACATTCAAGACAAGCCGCGCTTCGGCTGGCGCGGACTAATGATCGACGTGGGCCGGCACTTTGAACCGGTCGACGTTATCAAGGCGAATATCGATGGCATGGCCATGGTGAAGATGAACGTCTTCCACTGGCACCTCAGCGACGACCAGGGCTTCCGCATCGAGAGCAAGAAGTTTCCGCTGCTACACCAGAAGGGTTCCAACGGCCAGTACTACACGCAGGATCAGGTGCGCGAGGTCATCGACTACGCCGCTGCGCGCGGCGTCCGTGTCGTTCCTGAATTCGATATGCCCGGACACACCACCGCATGGATGCCCGGCTACCCAGATTTGGCCAGTGCGCCCGGCCCGTACGACATCGAGATGCGTTGGGGCGTGTTCGATCCCACGATGGACCCGACCCGCGAAGAGACGTATCAGTTTCTCGACGGCTTCATCGGCGAGATGGCGGCGCTGTTTCCTGATGAGTATTTCCACGTCGGCGGCGACGAGAACAACGGCAAGCAATGGCGCGCCAACCCGAAGATTCAGGCTTTCATGAAAGCCCACGGCTACCACACCACCGCCGAGCTGCAAACGTATTTCAACCAGCGCGTTCTCAAGATCGTGCAGAAGTACGGCAAGAAGATGGTGGGTTGGGACGAAATCTTGACGCCCGACCTACCCAAGGAAACCGTGGTCCAATCCTGGCGCGGCTACAAGTCGCTCGACCAGGCCGCGCGCGAAGGCTACAACGCCATCTGGTCCACCGACTACTATCTCGACCACATGGGACCAGCGGAATATCACTACCTGTCAGACCCGCTGCCTGCGGACAGCAACCTCACCGCAGAGCAGGCATCCCACGTTGTGGGAGGCGAGGTCTGCGCGTGGAGCGAATTCCTAACACCCGAAAACATCGATAGCCGCATCTGGCCCCGCACGGCCACGGTAGCAGAACGCTTCTGGTCTCCTCAGACCGTTAACAACGTTCCCGATATGTACCGCAGGCTCGATGCCGTTAGCGTGTGGCTCGAACAGACCGGGTTGCAGCATTTGACCAGCACCAACCGCATGCTGCGGCAGATTGCCGGCACGCAGGAACTGGGGCCGCTGGCCACGCTGGGCAAGATCGCATCGCCTGAGGGTGTCAGCACGCGCGAAGAGTCGACCCGTAAGGGCACGGCCAGCACGCAATTAACCCCACTGGTCAAGTTGACGGACGCAGTGGTTCCGGATCCGCCTTATCGTCGGCAGTTCGCGGCACAAGTTAGCGCTTTGCTCAGCGATGCTCCGAAGTTCGAGGCCAATTCCGAGCAATTCGCCTCGATGTTTCGAGCCTGGCGCGACATGGGGCCTGACTTCGCGGATCTGGCCGCAAGCGCTCCCGTGCTCAACGACGCTAGTAATCGCGTGCAGCAGTTACAGAAGCTCGGCAGCGCAGGACTGGAAGCGCTGCAATATCTAAAATCGGGCAAGTCGGCGACGTCGCAGTGGAAAGACGCGCAACTGGCGCTCATTAAGCAAGCGGAAACACCCGATGCTTCGCTGCTAAAGCTGCCGTGGCTGGGCTCCTATCGTGTGCTGATTCTTGCGGCCGCCGACGTTGGCAGCCTGAAGAACGCCGACCGCCAGAAGTGGAACCAAAGTATCCTCGACCAGGCTGCCCAGCAGGAGCCGAAAGAGAAGTACAAGTGGTGACGAACCTGCTTCCGAACAAACCTTCACCACGTAGCCGCTGAGACAATAAAAAGGGTGCGCATTCCGCGCACCCTTGAAACCTCTTGCGAAAATCTACTTGCCCGACTGGAAGCGATTATTGACTTCCACCCAGTTCACCACGTTCCACCATTCTTTCAGGTAGTCGGCGCGGCGGTTCTGGTACTTCAGGTAGTAGGCGTGCTCCCACACGTCGTTGCCCATCACGGGATAAAACCCCTGCGTAAACGGGCTGTCCTGGTTGGGCGTGCTCATGATTTGGAGCTTGCCGCCATTGTCGCGGACGAGCCATGCCCATCCGCTTCCGAACTGCTTGATGCCGGCGTCGTTGAACTTCTCTTTGAAGCTGGCGAAATCGCCGAAGGTGTCTTTGATGGCGGCAGCGATCGCGCCGCTGGGTTCGCCGCCAGCATTCGGGCCCATGATGGTCCAGAACATGCTGTGGTTAATATGGCCTCCGCCGTTGTTGCGGATCGCGCCGCGCACAGCCTCGGGCACGTTCTCCAAACCCTTAATCAGGTCTTCAATGCTGAGCTTGGCGAGTTCAGGCGCCTTCTCGATAGCGGCGTTCAAATTGGTGACGTACGCCTGATGGTGCTTGTCGTGATGCAGATGCATGGTCTGCGTATCGATATACGGCTCAAGGGCAGCGTAATCGTAGGGCAGTGGTGGGACTTCGTGTGCCATTCTTGTTCTTTCCTCCAAGAGTTCTGATGCAGGGGAAACTGGGTTGGACGCATCGGCCGCCGGAGAAGGCGACCAGTCCAGCCATTATAGCGGCAGACTCAATCAGTGGGACTGCTGGGCTTCGGCGCGCTGCGGCGGCGTCATCTGGTTCCACAAGTTCTGGCGGTTCTCCTTCGCCCACTCGCTATTCGGATCGGCCTCCAGCGCAGAGGTCATCAACTGATACGCTTTCACCCGGTCGCGTGTCACGCAAGTTCCGTTGGCATACAGTGCGGCCAGGCGGTTGCGCGCCGGAGCGTTTTCTTTCATCGCCGCCGCGCGCAGTAGCACGAGCGCCTGTTCGCAACTCTTCGCGACCCCGTTGCCCTTGATGTACATGTCGGCCAAACGGACCGGCGCTTCGGGATTGCCGCGCGAAGTCGACTTCCAGAGCCAAGCCGCTGTTGCGGCTGCATCACTGGCATTCATCGCCTTGGCAAGTTCCTGCTGACCTGGCTGTGGCTTCGACGACGGCTTCGGAAGTGGAGCCTCGAGCGGTTTTGCCGGTGTCACATCTGTCGGCGGGGGTGCTGCTCCGCCATTCGCAGTTTGGGTTCCGCCAGCCGGCGGATTTTGCTGTTGCTGCTGATTCGTATTCGTGGACGCAGCCGCTGGCGGGGTCTGTTGCGCACTCTCAGGCTGCGCCGCTGCGGGTTGTGTTGAAGCGTCGGGTTGCGGCTGAGTTTCTGGCGGCTTCGCCGTTTCAGCAGGAGTCTTCTCCGGCTCCACGGCAGCCGGCTCGGCCTTCCTTTGCAGCCGTTGCCGCAAATCGTTGTACTCATCGCGGACGAACTCCACCGGCCCGCGGAACGCGTGTGTACTCTGGGCGCGTCCTTCGAGGTAGCCGAGCCCGCCGAAGATGGCTACAGCGGCCAAAATTGATCCCCACAGCCAGCCGCGTCGCGGCGAAGCTCCAACGAGCTCGTCCGCCGGAACGGTTGTTGGCGCGCTATCGAGTCCGAGCAGCGACTTTCCGCTGGCGTGCGGCTGGCTCGACGAGCTCTCGCCCACATCCAGAAAGCGTGGGCGCGGCGCAGTTCCATTCGGATCGTAGAATTCCTGCCCGGTCGGATGCGGCCCTGCCTCGGGCGGAGGTGCCTCGTCACCATCGAACGATGGGTGATGGAATTCCGCCGGCGCCTCTTTGTCGATCACCGGAACTTCACTGCGCATCGTCAACTCGTCGGCCGTCTCGGCGGGCGGAGTCCAGCGGAAATTCGCGACGAACTCTTCCAACTCGCGGTCGTCTGCGCCGCGGACAGCTTTGGGCGGCTCGAACGGACTGATTACCGGCGGCCCCGATGCCTCGGCGATTTCCTTGAACGTCGGCATCCCTGCCGAGTCCGGCGGCAACGTGATGGGCAACGAGTCAGGCGGAGGATGCACCTTCGCGATGTCCTGAGCCTCAAGCTCCGCAGGCTCAGGGTGCGGCGTCGGCATCACCACAACGCGCGCCGCGGGGCGCTGCGGCAAAGCAATTGGCGCATGCGCGGCTTCGGGGGCATGTACTTCCTCGGCGGGCTTCTGCGGATCGTCGGGCACCGGAACCGGTTCGCGAATCAGAGTAGGCTCTTCCGGTTCAGGCTCGCGAATCGGAGGTTCCTCTGGCTCAGGTTCTCGCGCCGGCGGCTCAGTTGGCTGCTCTGGCTCTTCGACGGGCGACGATGGCCGCTCGCCAGGATCGCTCGTCACTTCGCTGGGCCCGATCGGCAAATCTTCAACCGGTTGCGCGACTTCAACCACAGCAGCGGCATCCAGCGCCACACTCACAGGCTCTGGCGGCACATCTGCAAACGTTTCGCGCTGGCCAGCCGCCTGGAGTGAAGCGTATTCGGTATCCAACTCCGAGGTGGACTCCGCCACCGGTCCGGCTTCTGTAACAAATTCAGGCAGCTCGACCGGCTCAGTCTCAGTCGCGAGCGGCATCCCCGCGTTAGATTCCTGCGCGGAAGCCGCAACCGGTTCCTCCGCCATAGGTTCCGGAGATGCCTCTCGCACGTCCCACATCCCCGTCGCAGGCGATATCTCGACAGGCGTGCTGGTGAAGTGCAGAGTGCTCTGGGCGCTGGGTACGGTCAACGCACGATGGGGAAACGGCGTGCCGCACATCCCGCAATAAAGGTGTTCGCTCGGATTTTCGTAACCGCAATTACTACAGAGCAATGGGCCTCCAAACCCACCCATCCTAAATCATCAGCGACTAGCGCTTGCACCGCCTAGCTTCTCGTTATAGAGCTGGGACCCCTCCCAGCTATTCCTATGACTGCCGGGAATATCGAGTATCGAAAACCCAACATTGGCAAACACATAGCGAAAAGCCTCTTCTTACCCTCCGTGTCCTCCGTGCCTCCGTGGTGAATGCATCTCTCCCCCCGCCACCCTCGTGCAGGTATCGTTTGCGACAACAGCGAGACTATGGCCGTCCGGCACAGTGCGCCCTACAATGGGTTGCGGATGGCGGAACCGAAGCGCCCCGAAAGTCCGGCGAAACCCAGGCGAATCGGGCGTGTCAGCCGCCAAAACACCCCTGCAGTCGGACGTTCCCGTGCGATTTCCGGCTGGGTATGGCGCCGGCAGGAGAAGCGGCGACGAAGATTGCAGCCGCTTTATTGAAAGGGCACGGCTTCGGCCGTGCCGAGAGTTGATCTATTTGCTATCTTCGCGGACTTTAGTCCGCGAAACGAGTACCGGTCTCTGGGAGGATTGGGCATGGCTGACGCACGCGAAGTAATGAACATCCGGCAGGCTTCGCAGTATCTCGGCGTCTCGCCCGACACTCTCTACAAGTACGTCTCCGAAGAGCGCATCCCCGCCTTCAAACTCGGCAACCGCTGGAAGTTCAAGAAGAGCATTCTCGACACCTGGATGGAAAACCAGAGCCTCAACAGCGAAGTCTCCCGCCCCCGCAAGCTCTCCCGCACATCCCGCGCCATCGTCTGAGCTCTGAACCAGCCACTAGCCACGAAACTTCACTCCGCCCTCAAAGTGCTCGCCGGATCCACCCTCGCTGCCCGCCACGCCGGAACACCGCATGCCCCCAACGCGACTCCTCCGAGCAGTACGATCACTCCCAGGTACGTAGTCGGATCCAGATGCGACACTCCATATAGTAATGACGTGACGGCCCGGCTCGCGGCCGCCGCGCCCACCAACCCAATCCCTATGCCGATCACAACCAGCGTCATTCCCTGGCGAATCACCAGTGTCAGAATATCTGTGCGCGACGCGCCCAACGCTGACCGTACCCCGATCTCCCGCATCCGCTCATTAACGTTACCCGCCAGCACGCCATAGATGCCGGTCGTAGCGAGCACTAACGCCACCAGCGCGAACGCTGCGAACAGCATCAGCGCAAATCGCCTTTGGGCCTCAGACGCCGTCAGCAAATTGTCCATTGTGGCCACTCGCACGATCGGCTGGTCCTTGTCCACCGACCAGATTGCGCTGCGAATCGCCGGAGCCATCGCCGCCGCATCACCTCTGGTGCGCACTACCAGCGACTGCACGTTATCCACCCAATCCCACTGCGTTCGCGTAGTGTAGAACGCGCCTGAATCACCCAGTGCCAGCGACGTCTGCTTCACGTCGCCCACCACGCCGACGATCGTGTTCCACGGCTTGTCGGCATGGCCAATGCTTGGCCCGACGCGAACTCGCTTGCCAATCGGGTCCTGCCCCGCAAACTTGCGCTTCGCAAACGATTCGCTGATCACGACCGCCACCGGCGCTCCGGTCGTGTCTCGCTCATTGAGCAGACGCCCCCTCCGTAGCGGAATCCCCATTGCCCCGAAGTATCCTGGGCTCACTGCGTAACGCAGCGCAGCCTCAGAACTCTCGCCAGGTTTCGACTCGAACTCCACGCCATAACGTTTCGTAGTCACCGCTCAAGGGCAACTGGCTGGTGAACGCCGCTTCTGTCACGCCGGGAACGTTGCGGACCGCCTCCAGCGCCTGCGTAAAGAACCGGTCGCGTACGTCGTCTTTGTCGTACCGATGTCCGTACTCCTGCACCTGCATGGTGAGCAGGTGTGACCCGTCGAATCCCGGATCAATGGCGAACAACCGTTGCAGGCTTCGCAACAGCAGCCCCGCGCTCACCAGCAGCACCAGGGCCAGCGCGACCTCCACGACCACCAGCGCCCGCCGCGTTACTTGATGTCCGCCCGCGGTCCGTCGCGAGCCTTGCTGCAACTCGCTCTGCGGATCGCGGCGCGAGGCATAAAGCGCGGGAACCATTCCCACGGCAAGCCCAACCAGCATCGCGATGCCAAGCGCGAAAAGGAACGCGACGCCATCGACGCGTATGGCGCTCACCCGCGGCAGTCCCAGCCGGACTCAGCGCCACCAGCGCGCGAACTCCGCCTTCGGCAACCAGGACACCCAGCGCGCCGCCTACCACAGCCAACAGAAGGCTCTCCATCAGCAGTTGACGGATCAACCTTCCTTTCGACGCTCCCAGCGCCGCCCGCATTGCGAACTCGCTACGCCGCTGGGCTCCGCGAGCGAGCAGCAGGTTCGTTACATTCACGCACGCAATCACCAGCACCAGCAGCACCGCGCCCAGCACCGCCAGCAGTGCCGGCTTCACGTCGCGCGTCAAGTCGCTCTGCAGCGCGTTCACGATGAAGCCATCGGGCACGCCGCCCGAGCCGTCATAGCCCTTGGCGTAAACCTGCCCCAGCGCGCTCAGAATCACGTCCAACTCGCTCTTGGCCTGTGCCATGCTTACGCCGTCTCGCAAACGTCCGATCATGCGCAGATGATGGCCCCACTCCCGGCTGTCGAGCGGGAGCGCCGGGTTGTATTGCAAGGGGGCCCACAACTCAGCCTCAGGCGCCAATACATTTTCGAAGTCCGCCGGCATGACGCCGATCACCGTAAACAGGTTGTCATCGAGCCTCACCTGTCGCCCGACGATCGAGCCGTCACTGCCGAAGCGCCGCCGCCACAGTTGGTCGCTCAGGATCACGACGTTCGGTCCTTGGTACTGATCGTCCGCTGCCTCGAAGTTGCGCCCCAGTGCCGGCAAAATTCCCAGCACTCGAAAGTACTCCGCGCTCACCCGCTGGCCCCCGAACCGTTCCGGCTGCCCTTCGCCGGTCATCGACGGCTGCCACGGTTTCATCACGGCCAACGCTTCGAACGAGCGGTTCCGTTCCGCTACGCCATGGAAACTCCCAAACGTAACCTCCAGTTGTGAACCTTTATCGCGCATCTCCCAGATCATCGCGATGCGGCTCGCGTCCGGACACGGAAGTGTCTTGAAAAGGATGGGATTCACGGCACTAAAGATTGCTGTTGTGGCGCCGATGCCGATCGCCAGCACCAGTATCGCCGTCGCCGCGAATCCCGGGTTGTATCGCAACTGCCGCGCGGCGTAACGCAAGTCCCGGAGCACCGACTCGAATCGAAATCCAACGGCTTCCAAGCTGTCTTCCTTCAGGCGAGTCGCATTGCCGAACTTCCGCATGGCTGCGTAATGCGCGGCCTCGGGACCCACTCCATCTTCGGCAAGCTCTTTCTCCGCCTCTTCGCGATGAAAGGCCATCTCCTCGTCCAGTTCGCTGGCGAACTTCTCCCGATGCACGAGGGCCGACAGCTTGTTGAAGAATCGGGCAATCGCGTCCATGCCAGCCTCCTACGTCTCCTGCAGCACTCGGCCAATGGCTGCGATCATCTGGTCAAACTGCGACAACTCCACGCCCAACTGTTTCCGCCCGTTCGGCGTCAACGTGTAGAACCGCGCGCGCCGGTTGGTGTCCGTCTGCTTCCATTCCGCCTTCACCCAACCCCGCAGCAGCAGGCGCTGCAACGCCGGATAGAGCGAGCCCTCTTCCACTGCCAGCACATCCTCAGAGAGCCGCTTGATCGACAGCGCAATACCGTAGCCATGCAGCGCCCCGCGGCTCAGCGTCTTCAGGATCATCATGTCGAGCGTTCCGGGCATTAAGTCGGGTTTCTTCGCCATATGCCCGCTATGTATAGATTATCTATGGGTAGGAAGTCAAGGGAAAGCCGGCGATTGGAGACGCGGATTCGCGACGCCCGTCCGGCGCTGGCAATGGAAGCGTTTCCCAGAATAGGACCCCACGGGCGTGACCTCATTCCATCGCGGTCAGCATTTGTGACTCAGGGTATAATCCCGTCCACATATGCCACTCGCCGCGGGCTCCCGGCTGGATTCCTATGAGATCATTGCGCCCTTGGGCGCAGGTGGCATGGGAGAGGTTTATCGCGCCCGCGACGCGGCCCTCAAACGCGACGTGGCCATCAAGGTTCTCCCCGAGTACTGGTCCCGCGATCCCGAGCGCCTGCGCCGTTTTGAGCATGAGGCACAGGCCACTGCCGCACTGAACCATCCCAATATTGTCTCGATCTTTCACGTCGGCCAATACGACGGCTCGCCCTACATAGTCACCGAATTGCTGCAAGGTGAGTCTCTCCACGACCGCCTTCGCCGCGGCCCGATGCGCCTCCATGACGTTCTGAACTTCGGCTCCGAGATGGTCCATGCCCTGGCGGCCGCGCACGATGCCGGAATCGTCCATCGCGACCTTAAGCCCGACAACATCTTCGTGACGAAAGGCCGCATCAAAGTCCTCGACTTCGGGCTCGCGAAGCTGTCTCCGGCTCAGCCCGCCGGTGTCGACGATCCAACCGTAAGCCTTCAAGAACAAACCGACCCGGGACACGTCCTGGGAACCGTTGGCTACATGTCGCCCGAGCAGGTTCGCGGACAAACTGCCGACGCGCGCAGCGACATCTTTGCGGTGGGCGTCATTTTGTACGAGATGGTCACCGGTCAGCGCGCTTTCAGGCGAGCGACTTCGGCGGATACGATGGCCGCGGTTCTCAACGAAGATCCTCCGCCAGTCTCTCAAGTCGCACCCAGCGCCCCGCCCGGACTCCAGCGCATCATCCAGCGCTGCCTGTCGAAAAGTCCCGAGCAGCGCTTTCAGCACTCTTCCGATCTGGCATTCGCTCTGGAAGCCCTCTCCGACTCTGGCAGCAGCACCGCGGGTAGTCCTGTTGAGAAACAGTCCGGCTCGAGAAAGACATTGCTCTGGATTTGTTTCGCAGCTCTGATCGCTCTCTGCGTTGCCCTCGGCTATTGGTGGATTCGACCTTATGGCGTTCCAACTGTCGAAGCCATCACCCCGATAACCGACGATGGAAACGCGAAGGGCGTCCACAACAGCATTCAAACCGACGGCTTGCGCCTGTACTTCAACGAAGGACGAGCGGGCACTCTCAAAATCGCCCAGGTCTCGGTGACGGGAGGCCCGATCGGCATGGTCCCTACCTCCCTGCCCGATCCGCAACCTGTGGGAATCGCACCCGACGCCTCAGGCCTTCTTGTGTTACCCGGAGGCGCCGGACCGCCAGCCAAACCCGCCTGGAAAGTGCCGCTGCCTGCGGGTGACCCCATTCGGCTGGGAAACCTCGAAGGGCAGGACGCCATCATCACTCCCGACGGCCACATCCTTGTGTCCAGGGGTGGCGATGTTTACATCGCCGAGAAAGATGGTTCCAACCCGCACTGCCGTCGACGGTGGTCTTATCGGCGACCTCGCCCTTTCCCCTGACGGCGAGCGGTTCGTTTATACCGAGTACAAAGGCATGCCGGAATTGTTCGAAGCCAAGTCCGATGGCACCGGAGTCCACATGATAGCCAGGAACGACGAAGACGGAGGATTCTGCTGCGCCAAATGGACGCCCGACGGGCGATACATCGTGTTTGAAACCCGCGCCAAGGCAGTCCAGGACCTCTGGTACATGCCGATGGAGCGTGGATTTCTTCGATCTGCGGGCAAGCCGGGAAAGTTAACCAGCGGCCCAATGTCCTATCACGATCCAGTACCCAGCAAGGACGGCAAGACGATCTTCGCCATCGGCACCAAGGAGCGGGGCGAGCTGGTGCGCTACGACGCCAAGTCGAAGCAGTTCGTTCCGTTCGCAGGCGGCGTCTCAGCCACGAATGTCAGCTTTTCCAAGGACGGCAGCTGGGTTACCTACTACACCTTTCCCGAGCGCGCACTGTGGCGCAGCCGCCGCGATGGAACAGAGCGCTTGCTGCTGGCTACCCCCTGGGTCGGCGTGCGCGCTGGGATTTCTCCCGACGGCAAGCGCGTAGTGTTTGAACGAGGCGGAAACCTGTACCTGGTTCCCATCGAAGGCGGCCAGCCGCAGGAGATCGTCAACACTCGAAAAGCGGCCCTCCCGGATTGGTCCCTTGACGGCAATCTAATTCTCTTTACTTCCTGGGACCAGCCCAAGTCATCCCGTCAGGTGTTCGATCTGCGCACCGGCAAGATCTCGGTAGTGCCGGGAGCCGACGGACTCGACGGCGCGCAATGGATCGGCGGTGACAAGCTGGTGTATATCTGGGAAGACGTCACCATCTTCGACATTAATACCCAGACCAGGTCCAAGTGGGAGTTCGAACCCAGGTTCGAATCCAGTTCCGCCTTTGGTATCTCGCCCGACCGTCAATACCTTTACTACACCGTTGGCGAACCTGATCCCGCGGTATGGCGTGTTCACGTCGGCGAGCACAAGGCCGAGAAGGTTGCCAGTCTGAAAGGCTTTCACTCTACGTTCTACATACAGATTCACGGTGAAGGTCGAGTCATCGATGTCGCTCCCGATGGCTCGCCCGTCTTCACCCGCGATACCGGCTCACAGGAGATTTACGCGCTAACCGTGCGGTGGCCGTAAAGCTTCCCCGATCAGAAAAATGGATGGTTTCTAGCCACTATCCACTAGCAATTCACCTATCACACGCAACCGTGACCCAAGTCGGAAGCTATTCCGCGTCGGCCGTTGGAGCTTTCCCGTCGGCTGCCGATGCAACCCTCAGGCGCGCCGAGCGCGCTCCCCGGAGGTTCCATGCGCCGACTGCTGATCGCCCTGCTCCTGTGTTCCTGTGCCATCGCCCAGGACGCCAGGCCCCTCGAAGGCCCCGACTTCAGCCGCGCCGCTCGTCCGCGGGGCTCGTTTTACCTCAACGGCGTCGGACATCAGTATCTCGAAGGCACCCAATACACCGTCGTCGCAGCGGCGGTTCCGGTGCTCAACAACAAGTATTTCGGAGTCAAGATACACGTCTTCAATCGGGGAGCGAAGTCGGTCAACGTGCTGCCCGACGCGATCACGGCAGAGGACTCCGTTGGTGCGAAGCAGCTGGCGCTGTACTCGTCGGCGGAAGTGAACGACAAGCTTGCGGCCCCTTCCACCATTGCTCGCCTCGCTGGCATGGCGGTCGGCGGCCCGCCGGCGATGGGTAATAGTTCCGGCGTGCCGAGCATGGGCGATCTGGTCCACGAATTAATGAAGGAAGCGGCTGCCGAAAGTCCGGCGGGTTGGATGGACGCTTCGTATCCAACGCTCACGGCTCGGGGCCCGACTCGCGCCACTGCCCATACCTCGCCGGCTTGCGACTTGGGCTGTGAGTTGCGCAACCGCGAAATCGGCGACGGCTCGGGACCGCAATTGTCCCGGCGTGTCGTCAAACCCGAGGTCGTGGAGCAGGGCGAGTTCCTCGCCAATACCGTGCCGCCCGATGGCGATGTGGTCGGCATTCTATATTTCGCCATGCCGAAAATGACCGACCGCGCCCCCATCTCCCACACCGGCCGCAAAAGCTACCAGGTGACGGTAACGGTTCCCGTTGGCGATGAGAAATTTCAGTTTGTGTTTCCGCCGGAATAAAAACTCGGGGACATGTTTTTACCGGAATGGGAAAGGTAACGACGAATTACACGTAAACTCTTGAACCCGCTGTGAATACGCGCCTATTCTGTGGCCAAAAGGGCGAAGGGCTCGACGAGGCGCAGATATGTCCCAAGTTCAGTGGAAATCGAGAACTTCGTGGCGCGTGAAGTTGCATAAGCCGGTACTTCCGAAGCTGGTGCCCATCTCAGACGCGATGGCCAAGCGCTTCGGCCACGGCTTGATGCTGATTCCGACCGCGCTCGAAGTGGACGCGATGATACGCAAGATTCCGCGCGGACAGTTGAGTACGCTAGCGCAAATTCGGAGCCGCCTGGCACGCTGGCACAACGCTGACCTCACCTGTCCGCTGGTTAGCGGAATTTTCCTGCGGATCGTCGCCGAAGCAGCGGAAGAGGATCGACTGTCGGGCAGAACAGACATCACGCCCTATTGGCGCGTGGTGCGCGACGACGGAACCTTGAACGCGAAGTTTCCCGGAGGCATAGACGCGCAGGCACAACGGTTGCGAGAAGAAGGACACAAGGTCGAAAACGGTAAAGTTGCGCTGCGTTCCACAACTGCGTCAGCAGCTTGAGCCAGGCGCCTAATTCAAATCTACTATTTCGGCGACGGCCTGTTTCGCAATACACTTGCGAAACCGCTGATGCGAAAACCCTCGAAACGAATGCTCTCGATTTGTGCCGTTGCACTGCTGGTGGTTTGGGCTGGCTTTCTGCTGACAATTGGCTGGGCGATGCGGCAGCCTCCGGAGAAGTTTGGCCGGGTGATGTCGCACGTGCCGGGACCGGCGTTCATGCTGTTTCCGTTCGAAACCATGTGGAACAGGGCTCGCGCTGGGACTGTAAGCGCGGGAGAGATGGCACCGGATTTCCGGCTGCCGACGCTGGACCATAAGTCCGAGATCGAGTTGGCGGCGCTGCGGGGCAAGCCGGTCGTGCTGGTATTTGGCAGCTACACTTGACCGCCATTCCGGCGGGAGGTTCCCGCCCTCAACAAACTCTACGAGCAGTACGGCAGCCAGATCGAGTTCTATGCCGTGTACATCCAGGAAGCCCATCCAACCGACATTTGGCAGATGCAAAGCAACATCAAGGACAAAGTACTGTTTGCCACCCCAAAGACCGACGCGGAGCGCGAGTACGTTGCGGGTGCTTGTGTACGTAAATTGGGGATCAAGTTTCCGGCCGTAATAGACGGGATCGCCAACACAACCGAACAGGCCTACACGGGATGGCCGGATCGTTTGTATCTGATCGGCAGCGACGGCAAGGTGCTGTTCAAGAGCAAGCCCGGACCTTTCGGATTCAAGCCTGGTCTGCTGGAAGCAGCAATCAAGAAGCTGCCAGATCTGAAGGCGGCGCGGTAGCAGCCCGTCGCACTCGTTCCTGCGAACTTGACTATTCCCACAATTGCCGAAGACGGGCAATTGTGGGTCACCCACCTGCATGGAACTTCCCAAGCGCGAAATCCGTAACAGCGCTGGGAGAGTTCTGTCGTGAATCTGCGTCAAGTTCTGCTGGCTGGTGTGCTCTGCGGCGGGTTGGTTTGTCCTGTCGTTCAGTCGCAGACGGCATCGCAGGGAACTGCCGCCGCCGGGTCAGGCTCGCTGACAGCGGCCGAGATCATGGCGAAGGTGGCGGCCAATCAAGACCACAGCGAACAAGCGCGAAGTCAGTACATCTATCGCCAGCACATCCACGTGGTTACGCGAAAAACCAGCGGCAAGCTGATGCGCGAGGAGACCACGGACTACCACATGGTTCCGCAGGCGGACAAAACTCAGCGGGAGTTAGAGAAGATCACGGGGAAATACTGGAACAAACACAAGTATGTGGAGTTTTCAGGCGAGCCGGTGCCCGAGACCGATAGCTTCGATGGGGACCTGGTTAAAGACTTTCGCGACGACCTGACGGAACCGAAGTCGAAGGATGGTTTCGGGGAGAACCAATTCCCGTTTTCGACCAAGAAGCTACCGGACTACGCGTTCAAACTGGTGGGGCGGGAGACGTTCCAAGGACACGATGCTTACCGCATCAGCTTCGCGCCAGCCAATAAAGCTGAGTATGACTGGACGGGCGAGGCATACATCGACGCCGCCGACTTTGAGCCAATTTACGTCTACACCAAACTTTCGCGGAAGCTGCCGTTTGCGGTGCGGACCTTGCTGGGCACCGACGTTCCGGGCTTCGGATACAGCTTGCATTACGAAAAGCAAGCGGGTGGCGTGTGGTTTCCGAAAACATACGGCACTGAATTCGGCTTGCATGTGCTCTTCTTCCTAAACCGCGAAATCATGGTGTCGATGGACAACCGGGACTTTCAGCAGACTCACGTGGAGACGAAGATCACGGCGGAAGCGCCGAGCGAGCACTAACCTATAATTACGCCACGATGAGTGGCCGCCCGACATCACCAGCCCGCAGAATCTGGATACTCTTCGCATTGTTGATGAGCGCGATTGTGAGCGCGAACGCTCAGGGGTCGCTCTCAATCGGGCCAGCTTCGTTGCCGGCGGCGACAGCCGGAGCGAATTTCAGATCCAGAATTACGGTTACCGGCGGATCGCAGCCCTACACGTGGCAGATGGTGGATGGCAAGCTTCCGCCGGGGTTGAAGTTAAGCCTTGCAACGGGTGCGATCTCGGGCGTCCCGACCACACCCGGCACTTACCGGTTTGCGATCGTTGCAACCGACTCGTACATTCCCGCAAACAGAGCACAACGAAGCTACACGATCAACGTTACGGCGGCGTTGACGGTTGAATGGAAGTCTCCTCCCGCGGTGCATGGGCAAGCGCTCGAAGGCTCGGTGGTGGTAAGTAACCTGACTGTACAAGACGTCACGCTAACGGTGATCGTGATGGGCGTGAATGAGATTGGCCGGGCGACCGCGCTTGGCTACCAGGAATTTACGCTTCGGTCGGGTGCGCAGCAGGTGATTCCATTTGGATCGAGCGCGGGGTCGGGGACGTATATCGTTCACGCCGACGCGGTTGCGGAGGTTGCTCGCACCAACTCGATTTTCCGGGCGCGGAAGCAGACGACGGAGCCGCTCGTGATTCAGCCGCAAGATTAGGGGCGACGCGGCACGTATCGTCCCCGACCCGCCCGTGCGTACAATATTGACGATGGACTACGCAGGCCGGCAGAAGAAATTCCAGCAAAGACTGACTGAACAAGACTTGGATGGGTTTGTAATCACCCATGCCGCGAACCTGCGTTACCTGTGTGGTTACACAGGCAGCAATGGGTTGCTTCTGCTACTTGAGGGCCGACGAGTTTTCTTTACGGACGGGCGTTACACCGAGCAGGCAGCCGAAGAAGTTAAGGGCGCGCGGATCGTGATCGCGCGCGGGGCGCTACTTTCTGAAGCGGCAAAAGTTCTGGCCAAGACGAAGTCGGCGGCGATGGGGTTCGAGGCAGACCTGACGACGGTGGCCGCGGCGACGCAGATGAAGAAGGTTGTTCATCGGGGCATCCGCTGGAAGGCGAGTTCGGGACTGGTAATGCGGCAGCGGATGATTAAAGACGCTGACGAGCTGAAGCTCATACGCCAAGCGGTGAATCTGGGTGCGAAAGTCTATGAGGAAGCGGCGAAATCGATCCGTCCGGGAGTGAGCGAGGTCGAGGTCGCGGGCAAACTGGAGTTCGCAGCGCGGCAATCGGGCGCGGATGGCATGTCGTTCGATACCATTGTCGCGGCGGGAAAGCGCGGAGCGCTACCGCACGGGCGAGCGTCGGCGCAGGCGATTCCGAAACGTGGGTTCGTGGTGGTGGATTCGGGTGTTATACTGCGAGGCTATTGTTCTGACATGACGCGTACCGTACACGTCGGTCGAATTGGCCGAGTGGAACGTAAGTGGTACGAAGCGGTGCTAGAAGCCCAGTTGGTGGGAATTGCAGCTGTTCGCGCGGGTGTAATGGCAGGCGAAGTGGACGAAGCGGCGCGAAATGTTCTACGTGGAACAATGCTGGACCGCTACTTTACCCATTCAACGGGGCACGGCGTGGGGCTTGAGATCCACGAGCCGCCGCGGCTGGGAAGCAAGCAACAAGAGCGGCTGGCGCCGGGCATGGTGATCACGATCGAGCCGGGAATTTATGTGCCGGGCAAGGGCGGGATCCGGATTGAAGATATGGTAGTGGTCACGGAGAAGGGGTGCGAAATACTCACTCCGGTGACTAAGGAATTGATAGAAATCGAAGCGTGACGGGCGACGAAGAACGGTCGCGGGCGGGTTGGTATCCTGCCGAACGGATTGCGATGAATCAAAAAGAAATCAAAGAACTGATTGAACTGCTGGTGGAGAAGGACATCTCCGAGTTTGAGATTGAACGCGGCGATGTGAAGCTGCACATCAAGCGCGGAGATCGTACGCCGCAAATCGTGCAGGTGGCTGCGCCGATTGTGCAGGCGGCCCCTGCTGCAACAGTTTCGGGCGCCACGGCTTCGACGGAAGCGACAAAGCCGGCAACGGTCGCGCCAGCCCCGGCAGCTGATGATGATGCCAACCTGCATATTGTGAAGTCTCCCATTGTGGGGACGTTCTATGAGTCGGCGTCGCCGGGCGCTCCTCCGTTTGTGAGAGTGGGCGATTCGGTGACCGATGGCCAGGTGCTCTGCATCATCGAAGCAATGAAGCTGATGAATGAGATCGAGGCGGACGCTTCCGGCGAGATCGTGAAGCAGTTCGTGCATAACGGCAGCCCGGTGGAGTATGGGATGCCGCTGTTTGGGTTGAGAAAGAAGTAGGGGACGGTTCGTTCGTAGTTGAGGGATGAACAGCAGGTCCTTCGACTCCGGCGTCACACGGAACGCGACGCCTCCGCTCAGGAAGACAGTCCTAATTGAGCTTCGGGAATACCGACGAATTCATGTTTAAGAAGATCCTGATAGCGAACCGCGGTGAGATTGCCCTGCGCGTAATTTGCGCGTGCAAGGAACTGGGCATCAAGGCCGTTGCCATTTATAGCGAGGCCGACCGTAACTCGCTGCACGTGCGCTTTGCCGATGAGGCGATCTGCATTGGCCCGCCACGACTGGCCGACAGCTACCTGAACATCCCAGCGGTAATCAGCGCGGCGGAAATTGCCAACGTCGACGCGATTCATCCCGGCTATGGTTTGCTGAGCGAGAACGCCAACTTCGCCGAAGTGTGCGGGGCGTGCGGCATCAAGTTCATCGGGCCTCCGCCCGAAGTCACGCGGATGATGGGCGAAAAGGAAAAGGCTCGTGCCGCTATGAAGCGGGTGGGCGTGCCGATTCTGCCAGGGTCCGACGGCATCATCGCGTCGGCCGACGAAGCGCTGGAATGGGCGAAGACGATCGGCTATCCAGTAATCGTTAAGGCGTCGGCGGGTGGCGGCGGTCGCGGCATGCGCATCATCCGCAGCGCCGACGAGCTGCCCAACCAGTTTCACGCGGCGCAGTCAGAGGCGGCGGGAGCCTTCGGCAACGGCGACCTCTACATGGAGAAATTCATCGAGCGGCCGCGGCACATCGAGTTCCAGATTTTGGCCGACGAGCACGGCAATGTTATCAGTCTGGGTGAGCGCGAATGCAGCATCCAGCGGCGGCACCAGAAGTTGGTGGAAGAAGCGCCGTCGGTGGTGGTGAGCCAGGAATTACGCGACAGGATTGGCGGGATCCTGGTGAAGTCACTTTCGGAAATCGGCTACATGAATGCCGGCACCATCGAGTTCCTGATGGACGAAGACCGGAGCCTCCATTTCATCGAGATGAATACGCGCATTCAGGTGGAGCACCCGGTTACGGAAATGACCACCGACGTGGACCTTGTGAAGTCGCAGATTCTGATCGCGGCAGGCGTCAAGCTCGATGAAGTTATCAAGCACCAGGTAGTGTCACGCGGACATGCGATCGAGTGCCGTATCAATGCAGAGCATCCGGAGCGGTTCACGCCGTCCGCGGGAAAGATCACGGCATTTAATTTGCCGGGCGGCACGGGCATTCGCGTGGACACGGCGGCCTATGCCGAGGGGGTGATTCCTCCGTACTATGATTCGTTGATCGCCAAATTGTGCGCGCGTGGACGCGACCGCGAAGAAGCGATCTCGCGCATGCAGCGGGCGCTGGACATGTTCGTAGTGGAGGGGATTCACACGAGTATTCCGCTGCATAAGCGGATCATGGCGGATGAAGACTTCCGCGCGGGCAACTTTGACACGAAGTTTATGGAGCGCTTTTTGGCGCAGAGTAATAATAAAGAGGCCGGAAAGAAATAGGCCGATATGTCGAAGACGCTGCAATTACCCAAGCTGTACGCCATCCTCGATGTCACCTGCTTTGCCCCGCAGTTGCGGTCGGTGAACTCTATTGTGGAGTTTGCCCGCGACCTGGCCGAAGGCGGCGTCACGCTGCTGCAATACCGCAACAAAGAAGGCGACACGCGGCAGATGCTGGCGCATACACGCGAGATCCAGCGCGTGCTGCAAGGCAAGGTGAAGCTGATCATGAATGACCGCGCTGACATCTGCGTGGCCATGGGCTTCGACGGAGTGCACCTCGGACAAGACGATCTTCCGGCCGACGGTGCAAGGCTCGTAGTGGGTGAGCGCATCGTGGGAGTTTCGACTCACAACGTTCAACAAGTGAAAGAAGCGGATGCGAGTCCGGCGGACTACATCGCGATTGGGCCGGTGTTCCCGACGACCGGCAAGAAGAATCCCGATGCACTGGTTGGGCTTGAGGGCGTGCGCAAGGCACGCGCGGCGACCAAGAAGCCGCTGGTGGCAATTGGCGGGATCACCCGTCACAACGCCAAGTCTGTAATTGAGGCTGGTGCGGACTCGGTGGCGGTCATCTCCGATCTGTTGAGCTCTCCGCGGCGGGTGGCAGAAGAATTCCTGCGGCTTTTGGTGTAGATTCTTCCGAAGACACCTTCCCGACACCAAGAGGCCGATTGAGCACTGAAACGAAGACAGTTTCCCTCACCAGCGGCGACAACGAATTTGTAAAAGGACTGGGCCTGACCAGCGCGACCACGCTGGTGATGGGCTCGATGATCGGCTCGGGCATCTTCATTGTCTCGGCCGAAATTGCGCGCGAAGTCAACTCGCCAGCGCTGCTGATTGCAGCGTGGCTGGTGACCGGCTTCATGACCATCACTGGCGCGCTGGCGTATGGCGAACTGGCGGCGATGATGCCACAAGCGGGCGGGCAGTATGTTTACCTGCGCGAATCGCTGGGGCCGCTGTGGGGATTTCTCTATGGCTGGACGCTGTACCTGGTCATCCAGACGGGAACAATTGCCGCCGTCGGTGTAGCGTGCGGCAAGTTCCTCGGCGTCTTTTTCCCTTCCATCTCATCCAGCAACTGGATTCTGCACCTGTGGAAGGTGCCGCCGATTCCCATCGGGCCGATGGTGCTGGGCAACATGGACGTCGGCCTGAACACGCAGAACCTGGTCGCCGTGCTGGTGGTGATTTTCCTCTCGGTGCTGAACGTCTTTGGCGTGCGACTCGGCGCGGCGGTGCAGAACGTATTTACGTTCGCGAAGACGGCGGCGTTGCTGGGACTGGTCGGGGTGGGTCTCTTCATCGGCCGCAACGCACAGGCCATCGCGGCAAATTTCGGGTCGAACTTCTGGCATAACGCGGGACTCGGAGCGCTGCATCCGGTGCAGGTGGGCGTGGGCGGGCCCGATCGCGCTGGTGGGAACGATCACGATCCTCGCGGTGGCGCAGGTGGGTTCGCTGTTCTCGGCCGACGCGTGGAACAACGTGACCTTTACGGCCGGCGAAGTGCGCAATCCGCAGCGCAACCTGCCGCTGTCGCTGGCGATCGGGACGGGCGTGGTCATCTTTCTGTATGTGATGGCCAACGTGGTTTACCTGACGGCGCTGCCGCTGGTGGGCGATCGCGAACGGAACGACGCTGCTGGCGCGCGGCATCCAGCATGCGTCGGAAGATCGCGTCGCAACCGCGGTGATGGAGCAGATCTTCAGCTCGAGCGGTGCGAAGATCATGGCGGTGCTGATCCTGATTTCGGCATTTGGCTGCAACAACGGGCTGATCCTGGCCGGAGCGCGGGTGTACTACGCCATGGCGAAGGACGGGCTGTTCTTCAAGAGCGCGGCCAAGCTGCATCCGAAGTACCACACGCCGGCGCACTCGCTGATGATGCAGTGCGTGTGGACGTGCGTGCTGTGCATCTCGGGCAGCTACGGGCAACTGCTGGACTACATCATCTTTGCGGTGCTGGTGTTCTACATTCTGACGATTGCCGGGCTGTTCGTGCTGCGCGTCAAGCGGCCGGATGTGCCGCGCCCGTACCGGGCGATTGGATATCCGGTGCTGCCGGCGATCTATATTCTGATGGCCGTGTTCATTGATATAGTGTTGTTACGCTACAAGCCACAGTACACGTGGCCGGGGCTGTTCATCGTGCTGCTGGGCATTCCGGTGTATTTCCTGTGGTCGCGTCACAGCCGCAATGAACAGTGCGGCAAGCCTGATCTCCGAAGGAGAGACAAAGCCGAATGACCGATCTGCTAAAGAGAAAACCGCTGAAGGCCCTGCTGGCCGAGGCCCACGAGCACGGCGCACACAGCCTGAAGCGGGAGCTGGGGCCGGTATCGCTGATGGCGCTGGGCATCGGAGCGATCATCGGCGCGGGCATTTTCGTGCTGTCGGGCTTGGGCGCGCACTACGCCGGCCCGGGTCTGATGCTGTCGTTCGTGCTTTCCGGGCTGGGCTGCGCTTTTGCGGGTCTTTGCTATGCGGAGTTTGCGGCGATGATTCCGCTGGCGGGCAGCGCCTATACCTACGCGTATGCCACGCTGGGCGAATTGTTCGCGTGGATCATCGGCTGGGACCTGACGCTGGAATACGCCATGGGCGCGAGCACGGTTTCGTCCGGCTGGTCGAACCACTTCATCGAGTTTCTGAAGATTTTCAACATCAAGATGCCGCTGTGGCTGGCCTACGACCACTGGACGGGCATTGCGCACGGCGCAGGACACGGTGGCGCGCCAGATGGCGCATGCTCGCAGAACCCGGGCTGGCTGCCGGGTACGCAGGCGTTTCTGCAGGCGGTGGACGCGATCAAAGCCGCGCAGCCGCCGGAACTGGTGCAGCGGGCGCACGATCTGCTGGCCGCGCCGCAGCATCTTCGGCGTCGAGATCGGCTTCAACCTGCCGGCATTTCGTGATCGCGCTGCTCATCACCGCGATCCTGGTGATCGGCATCAAAGAGAGCGCCCGCTTCAACGCAACCATCGTGGTGATCAAGGTTGGCGGTGGTGCTGTTCGTCATCGTCGCTGGGCATCACAGTATGTGAACCCGTCGAACTGGGGCAGCGACTGGCACAGCTTTCGCGCCGTACGGGTTCTCGGGCATCGGCGCCGGCGCGGCCTACATTTTCTTTGCGTATATCGGCTTCGATGCGGTCTCGACCACCGCGCAGGAAGCCAAGAATCCGCAACGGGACCTGCCGATCGGCATTATCGTTTCGCTGGTGGTCTGCACTGTTGCTCTACATCGCGGTGGCGGCGGTGCTGACGGGCATGGTGCCGTGGCGCGAAGTGAACATCGAAGCTCCGATCGCGCGCGCGTTTCTGGACCGCGAACCTGATCTGGGCCTCGCACATGATCACCGTCGGCGCGCTGGCCGGACTGACCAGCGTGATGCTGGTGATGCTGCTGGGCCAGACGCGCGTGCTCTACTCGATGGCCAACGACGGTCTGCTGCCGAGGAAATTCTTCGCCGCGATCCATCCGAAGTTCCGCACGCCGTGGAAGAACACGATTCTGGTCGGACTGCTGGCGGCGATCGTGGGCAGCGTGACGCCGATCGACGACATCGGCAAGATGGTGAACATCGGCACGCTGCTGGCGTTTGTGATCGTCTGCATCGCGGTGATGATTCTGCGCAAGACCAATCCCGCGCAGCCGCGGCCGTTCCGCACGCCGTGGGTGCCGTTCGTGCCGATCATGGGCATCCTGTTCAACGGCTACATGATGTACAAGCTGGGCTGGGTGAACTGGGCGCGGCTGATCATCTGGCTGGTCATCGGCCTGGTGATCTACTTCTTCTACGGGCGGCACAACAGCCGCGTGCAGCACATGCCGGTTGACACCGAAGAGGGAGCGCGCTGGTAGTTCGAACTCGTTTCGTTGAGTTGCGTAACGCCCTTCCTCACGGAAGGGCGTTTTGTTTTGGCGCGCTGATGTGAGCAATGTCATTGCGTTCAGGAGCGCGCATCGCGCAGAATGGCTGGCGTGAAGGTTCCCTACAATCTGAAGCTGCTGGCGATCCTGCTGGTGCTGCTGGTCATCGTCGGGATTGCGGGCTTCCACTTCATCGAAGGCTGGACGTACTTCGACGGCTTCTACATGGTGCTGACCACCATCACCAGCATCGGGTATGGAGAGATTCATCCGCTGTCGCATGCGGGGCGGCTGTTCAACAGCTTCGTCATCATCACCGGCGTGGGGCTGGTGCTGCTGCTGGTCGGAGGCGCCTCGCGCACCTTGTTAGAATTCGAGCTGCAATCGGTATTCGGCAGGAGACGCATGGACCGCGAAATCAGCCGGCTGTCGGGGCACTTCATCATCTGCGGCGCCGGACGCGTGGGACGCAGCGCGGCGCGCGAACTGGCGCGGCGGCCGCTGCCGTTCGTCGTGGTCGATACCAGCGAGGAGAAGCTGCACAAGTACGCCTCGGAGGGCTGGCTGACGCTATTGGGCGACGCCACGCTGGCGCCGGTGCTGCAACAGTTGCGCATCGAACAGGCGCGCGGGCTGGTGGCGGCGACGACCACCGACGCCATCAACATCTACATCATCCTGACGGCGCGAAGCCTGAATCCGAAGCTGAAGATCATCGCGCGCGCGGCGGAAGAAGACGCTGAGAAGCACCTGATTACGGCGGGCGCCGATTCGGTCGTTTCGCCGTATCGCTTCGCCGGATACCGCATCGCGCAGACTTTCATGCGGCCCAACGTGGTGGATTTCTTCGATACCGCCATGAACCAGAAGCGTCCGCTGGAGATCGAAGAAGTGAAAGTGTGCAAGGGAGCGCACTTCGCTGGACAGACGCTGGAGAGCTCGCGCATCCGGCAGGAGCTGGGCGTGATCGTGCTGGCGATCAAGGGCGAGCACACGGCGATGCGCTTCAATCCTCCTCCGGACGAGGTGATTCATGAGGGCGATCACCTGATTGCGATGGGCGATCCCGATGGCCTGCGCAAGCTGGAAGATTCGGCCCTGGGGCAGGCATGAAGATCACCACTGCCGCGGAGATGCGCGCAGATCGATCGCGCCAGCACCGAGAAGTTCGGCGTGCCTTCGCTCGACACTGATGGAGAACGCCGGCAGCGCGGTGGCGCAGTTCATCCTGGAAAATTATCGAGAGGCGGAGCGGATCGCCGTGGTGTGCGGCAAGGGCAACAATGGCGGCGATGGTTTCGTGATTGCTCGCAAGCTGCATCACGCGGGGCGCGTGGTGGAGGTGCTGCTGCTGGCGTCTCCGGCGGAGCTGAAGGGCGACGCGGCGGCGATGTTCGAGCGCTTGCCGGTGCGGCCGGTCGTCATCAGAAATACGCAGGAGTTGCAGGCGGAGTCGTCGCGCAGCCTGGGGAATTGCGGACTGATCGTCGATGCGCTGCTGGGTACAGGATTCAAGCCGCCGGTGAAGGGACTCTTTGCGGATGTCGATCGCGGCGATGAATGCGCGGCAACAAGCCGGTGGTCGCGGTGGATATTCCGTCGGGCGCGGACTCCGATGCGATGACGGCGCAGGCGGGCGCGGGAATCGCGCGGGCGGACGCGATCGTGACGTTTACCGCGCCCCGTCCAGCGCATGTGTTCGGCAAGTTGACCCGCGGGCCGGTGATTGTCGCGCCGATTGGCTCGCCCGATGCGGCGATCGAGTCGAAGCTGAAGCTAGAAGTGACCACGCCGCGCGACTTGGCGGCGTTGCTGGCGCCGCGTCCCATGGACAGCAACAAGGGAATGTACGGCCATGTGCTGATCGTGGGCGGTTCGCTGGGGAAGTCGGGCGCTGCGGCGATGGCAGGCATGGCCGCGTTGCGGGCAGGCGCGGGACTGGTGACGGTCGCGACGCCGAAGAGCGCGCTGCCGAACGTTGCGGGATTCGCCGCCGAGTTGATGACCGAGCCGCTGCCGGAGACGGACACTGGCGGCATCGGCGTCGGCGTCGGTGAAGAGCGGCAAGTTCCAGCAGTTGGCTTCGACCATGACCGTGGTGGCGATTGGGCCGGGAATCGGACGGCATCCCGAGACGGTGGAGTTTGTGCGTGAAGCGGTGCGCACGCTGAAGTGTCCGCTGGTGATTGATGCTGATGGGCTGAATGCGTTCGACGGCAAGACGGAGTTGCTCGACGGCAGCAAGCGAACGCTGGTGCTGACGCCGCATCCGGGAGAGATGTCGCGGCTGGCGGGAATTTCGACGAAAGCGGTGCAGGCCGACCGGCTGAACGTGGCGCGCACGTTCGCGCGCGAGCACAAGCTGGTGCTGGTGCTGAAGGGCAATCTCACGATCATCGCGCTGCCGGATGGCACGGCGTGGGTGAATCCGACGGGCAACCCGGGCATGGCGACCGGCGGGACGGGCGACATCCTGACCGGGCATGACGGCGGGGATTCTCGCGCAGATGCCGAACGATGCGGCGCGTGCGGCTGTTGCGGCGGTTTATCTGCACGGGCTCGCCGGCAACGTGGCGGCGGAGACGCATGGGCGAGCACTCGCTGGTCGCGACCGATCTGCTTACAGGATTGCCGGAGGCGTTTCGTCGAGCGACGCGCTGGGCGGGCGAGAGCGTGGTGCGCATCAGCGGATGAGCGCCGACGAATACATCACCCACTCGGCGGAGGAGACCATCGCGCTGGGGCGCGAGTTGGCTCCGAAGCTGCGCGAGTTGCGCATGGTCATCCTGCACGGCGACCTGGGGGCGGGGAAGACCACGCTGGTGAAGGGCATCGCCGAGGGCTTGCATGCTGCGTCGCAGGATGACGTGACCAGCCCGACGTTTACGCTGATCCATGAATATCGCGGGCCTGAGCGTGACGCTTTACCACGTCGATCTCTACCGCATCGAGACCGAGCGGGAACTTGCGACCCTCGGCCTCGACGAGCTCTTCGCCGAGGAAGGCAATGTCGTGCTGTTGGAGTGGGGCGAGAAGTTTCCCCGGCTCGTGGCGGAGTGCGACGCGGAGATAAAGATTGAGCGATTGCAGGAATTCGATCGAAAGCTAACTCTCCGCAAGAAATAGCGGATCCTCAAAACCCCATAATGTTGTACCCGCAATCGACGTAGATTGTCTCGCCGGTGATGCCGGTTCCGCCGGGGCCGGCGAGGAAAACCGCCGTCGCGGCCACTTCATTCACGTCGACATTGCGAGGAATCGGAGAGCGCTCAGCTTGTGACTTCATCATGTCGCTGAGGTTGCCGATGCCGCGCGCAGCCAGCGTCTTGATCGGTCCGGCGGAGACAGCGTTGACGCGAATATTGAGTTTGCCGAGATCGAAAGCGAGGTAACGGACGCAGCACTCAAGGGCAGCCTTGGCGACGCCCATTACGTTGTAATTGGGCACGACGCGTGTCGAGCCATAGTAGGTGAGTGTAATGATGCTGCCGCCATCGGTCATGAGCGGCGCGGCGGCGCGGGCAAGGGCCACGAGCGAGTAGGCGCTGGTATCGAGTGCGATGCGGAAGGCCTCACGCTGCGTTTGAGAGAAGTCGTTCTTCAACGCTTCGGCGGGAGCGTAGGCGATGCTATGCACGAGGGCGTCGATCTTGCCGTACTTCACTTTGAGCTCGTCGAAAAGGCGGGCGATCTCGTCGTCGCTGGAAACATCGCACTGGAAGCCTTCGGCGTTGGGCAGCGCAGAAATCATCTCTTCGGCTTCCTGCTTCAGACGCTCGTTCTGGTAAGTGATGGCCAGGCGAGCTCCCGCCTGTTGCATTTGCTGGGCGATGGCCCAGGCGATGCTGCGTTTGTTGGCCACTCCAAATACCACGACTGTGCGTCCGTCCATGCTACCTGCCATGCGTGTGAGGTCCTCCGGGGTTGAGTCCGTTCCTTGGGGTCAATCGTTGAGAATAGCAGTTTGGCGGCGAGGCTGTCTTGAGGGGCCGCCTCTGGCCCATTGGCTCGCAACCCCACAGCCGAAGTGACACCGGGCCAAGATTTTCTCTTTTCTTGGCACCGAGCCAGGGTCTATACTCGCCGCAAATGGGAGGGCCCCACTTCGGCGGAGGCATAATGGCAACGATTCGCGAGCTGCTCACAAACCGGACGATCCACTACGTCCAACCGCACTACACAGTGCTGGAAGCCTCAATTTATATGGTGGATGCAAACGTGGGCGCGGCCCCTGTGTTGGACGGGACGACGCTGGTGGGCATCTTCTCTGAGCGCGACATCATGAGCAAAGTTGTGACGCGTGGACTTGACCCTCACACGACGCGTATCTCGGAAGTGATGAGCACGACGGTCAGGACCGTCGCCCCAGACTCCAGTTGCGAAGAAGCTATGCTGATGATGAACACTCATGGCGTTCGCCATCTGCCAGTGTGCGACGGCAGCACTCTCGTAGGATTTCTCTCTCTACGCGACCTGCTGCGGCATACGCTCGAGGAGAAATCCGGCGAGGCGGACATGATGCGCGCCTTTATCCAGACATCGGTTTAGCGGCCCTAGGAACGTCACGGCAGCGCCATCGCCGGCGGTGCTAAACTCAGTGGCGTCCTATGCCCTTCTCAGCGGTGATTGATCAGCTCCGGAAGCATCGCGGGGCGCGATGCTGTCCTCGACCGTCCCGAAGATCTGATGCTGTATGAATACGACGCCGGCGTGCGCAAGTGCACGCCGGCAGCGGTCGTATTTCCCCAAGACACCAATCACGTTGCGCAGATCATGAAGCTGGCTAACTCGGCTGGATTTCCGGTCGTGGCACGGGGCGCGGGTACCGGCCTGAGCGGCGGAGCGATTGCTCCCGAGGGCGGAGTCGTGGTGGCGTTCGCAAGAATGAGCAGAATCCTCGAGGTCGACGCCGAGAACATGCGCGCGACCGTGCAGCCGGGAGTGGTGAACCAGCAGCTGTCTGACAATGTGGCACATCTCGGATTGTACTTTGCGCCCGATCCTTCCAGTCAGAAGGCCTGCACGATCGGCGGCAACGTCGCCGAGAACTCGGGCGGCCCGCACACGCTGATGTACGGCGTTACCGTGAACCACATCACCGGATTGAGCGTTGTATTGCCGAGCGGGGACTTGGTGCACTTTGGCGGCAAAGCAACCGAGAGCAATGGCTTCGACTTAACGGGGTTTCTTGTCGGCTCGGAGGGAACGGTCGGCGTTGTCACAGAAATCACGGTGCGACTGCTAAGGCGTCCAGAACGTGTAGCCACCCTGCTTGGCATTTTTGAGACGATCGATGATGGCGCCCAGACGGTCTCGGCGATTACCGCGGCCGGCATCACACCGGCGGCGCTCGAGATGCTTGACGGATGGACGCTGCGCGCCGTCGAAGAAGCTTGTCATGCTGGCTATCCGCTGGATGCAGGTGCGGTGCTGCTGATCGAACTCGAGGGCCTGGCCGAGCAAGTGGAAGAGCAGGCGGAAGCGGTGCGACAGGTCTGTTTGCAGCAACGAGCGCGCGAAGTGCGTCGCGCGAAAGATGAGAACGAGCGCGCACTGCTGTGGAAAGGCCGCAAGAATGCGTTTCGCCGCATTGGGACGACTGGCTCCCTCGTACTACTCGCAGGACGGCGTGGTGCCGCGCACCAAAATTCCCGCGGTGTTGAAGTTCATCGAAGGCGTAGCGAAGAAATATGGGTTGCGTATTGGCAATATCTTTCACGCTGGCGATGGCAACCTGCATCCGCTGATCCTGTTCGATCCCCGGGACCCGGCGCAATTGGAATTGGTGCAAGCTGCCGGCGCAGAAATACTGGAGTGCTGCGTGCCGGATGGGCGGCTCGATTACCGGCGAGCACGGCGTTGGCCTGGAGAAGCGCGACCTCATGCCGCTGCTGTTTACTGGCGACGACCTTGACGTCATGCTCAGTCTGCGCAATGCGTTCAATGCAGGGGGCGTGCTGAATCCGGGCAAACTGTTTCCCACGACACGCATGTGCCGTGAGACGTCAGGGCCATCATCGAATCCCATTCTTGTCGCGGAGGGAATGTGAGCGCGACTGGGGCAGCGCTCGATGTGGCGCGGGAGTTGCGCGCAATCTGCGGCGACGACTGCGTCACGGGAGCGTCCGGCAGGCGGAGTGTATGTGAGTCCGGCGTCGGCCGAAGAAGTCGCGGCGATCTTGAAGTTTGCGAACCAACACCGTCTCACTGTGGCGCCAGCCGGAGGATCGACGGAGCAAAGCGCAGCCGAGTTGCGCACTGACATCGTGTTGCACACGAATCGGCTCACCCAGGTCGAACATTACGACCATGCGGACCTTACGGTGGGCGTCGGCTCGGGGACAACGATTGCGCAACTGAACTCGATGGTCGGTGCGGATCGGCTGATGTTTGCCTGCGATCCTCCCCTGCCGGAACGTTGCACCGTCGGAGGCCTGCTGGCCACGGCGAGCCACGGGCCCCTGCGCCACGGCTTTGGCGCGGTGCGCGATTACTGCATTGGCGTGCGATTCGTAACCGGGAGACGGCCGCAAAGCGAAGGGTGGCGGGCGAGTAGTGAAAAATGTCGCGGGCTACGATCTGATGAAGCTGCTGATCGGCAGCTACGGCACGCTGGCGATTATCACGTCGGCCAGCTTCAAGTTGTTCCCTGCGCCGAGGCAGACGCGAACGTTTCTCGCCGAATTCAGAACCGCCAAGGAGGCGTTGGAGTTTCGCGACGTGGTAATGCGGTCTCCGTTATCACCCATGTGCCTGGAGTTGGTTTCGCCCGGCGCACGCAAACTTATGCGGCCGGAGATGAGGGAAGAGGCATGGGTCATGTGCATTCGTGCGGCGGGCAGCGACGCGGTCCTAGCGAGGTATCGAAGGGAACTTGGGACTGCCATAACGCGAGAAGTCGAAGGCGACCGCGAAGGCGGAATGTGGAAGGCCATGGAGAACTTTCCGGGCTGTCGCAGGACTGGCGACTAACGGCGACGGAAACCACGCCGTGGTCGATCTGTCGGTGTGGCCGCGCGAGGTCAGCGCGGTCATTGATGCCCTTCTCGATGTGCCGGCATTGGGAGGCCCGGACGTTTCGATGATTGGTAGCGCGTCGGAGTCGGCCACTTGCGGGTTGTTCGCGCGCGACACACATACACTCGTCACTACGCTCACAGTGCTTGGAAGGAAGATAAAGGGCGGCATCAGCGTAAAGGCTCGTGGAGCCGCGAATCCTTGGCCTATCCTCCCGAAAGCCTTGCCAGTATGCGCGCAGTGAAGCATGCGCTCGATCCGAACAGCGTTCTGCGCGGAAGGGAAGTATTTTGAGCGCTGCTCCGTCTGTCGCTGAAGACAATCACTCGAACTTCTCGCCGCACGAGAAGCCTTCGTGGGATTTGTATTCGCGCTGCGTGCACTGCGGATTGTGCCTGGATCAGTGTCCGACCTATAGGGTGCTGGGAACGGAGATGGATTCGCCGCGCGGGCGGATTTACCAGATCGTGCAGGTGGACGAGGGGCGGTTGGCGCTGAGCGATTCGTTTGTCGAGCACATCGATCGTTGCCTCGGATGCCTGAACTGCCAGACGGCTTGTCCTTCGGGCGTGGCTTATGGCAGCTTGCTGGAGCAGGCGCGGGCGCAGATCGCAGAAAACTACAAGCGGCCGTGGCTGGCAACGAAGCTGCGCCACCATTTTTATGCCGACATCCTGCCATCGTTTTCCGCTCTCGCGCGCCACGCGCGATTTGTCCGGTTCTATCAGCGCTCGGGTACTGCGGGCATTGGCGCGTGCGACGGGAGTCCTGAAGCTTACTGGGAGTTGCTGAGTTGGATGCCCTTTCACCGCGCATCGACAGCCAATTTTCCTTCGCAGATCTTGGAAGAGTGTTTCCGGCGGAAGGCGAGCGGCGGGGAAGAGTCGCGCTGCTCATTGGTTGCGTGGCCAGTGTGGCTTTTGCAGAACTGAACCGCGCCACGATCCGCGTGCTGACCAGAGAACGGTGTCGAAGTAGTCATTCCGGAAAGGCAATCGTGCTGCGGAGCGCTGCAGTTGCATGCGGGGTACTGTGGATTTAGCGCGTGAGCAGGCGCGACGGAACATCGATGCGATGCTGAGCCCGGAGTTCGACGCCATTGTGACCAACGCAGCAGGCTGCGGATCGACGCTGAAAGAATACGCTGCGCTGCTGCAGGAAGACGCGACCTACTCCGAGCGCGCGCAGCAATTCACTGCCAAGGCGCGAGACATCAACGAATACCTGGCGGACATTGGGTTGCGAGAGCCAAGACGCAAGCTAAATGCTGCGTGTGACCTACCAGGACTCATGCCATCTGGCGCACGCGCAAGGCGTGCGCAGCGCGCCGCGGCAATTGCTGCGGCATGTCGGCGCAGAGGTGGTGGAGTCGCCGCGTGCGGACTCCTGCTGCGGCAGCGCGGGCGTGTACAACGTTGTGCAAAATGAGATCTCGATGAAGGTGCTTGACGAAAAGATGGGCTATGTTGCTAGCGTCGATCCGGAAGTCATCGCCACTGCCAACGTCGGTTGCGTGCTGCAATTCCGCGCCGGTGTCGAACGCCGCAAGATGAACGCGCGAGTGGCGCACGTCGTCGAATTGCTCGACGAGGCGTACTGACGCCCTTATTCGCTCTCTGAGAACATCACCGCGCGGCGATGGCTTCGAGCAAGACGGCGCTCAGCTCTTCCGGATCTTCGATCGGCGGACGGCAGGCAAAATTCGTGCACACCACCGCGATCGATATCTTGTCCCGTAATGCAGGCAGGTTCGGAATCGTCTCCGCCAACACAGGCGGCAGGTTCTGCGCCACGGCTGCGCTATCGGTGAGATGGACGACCGACAAATTCACCGCATAAGGCGCAGCGGCGGCTTTCAGAAGCGCTTCGGCCTTCTCGTCTTCACCAATCACGACAACCTGCGTGTGCGGCCGGGCCAGCCATGAAGCCGCGAGTCCGTAGGTGCCCGCGTAGATGCCGAACTGCTCGGCGACACCTGCAAAGACCTCGAGCGTGTCTTCTGCTTTGTCGAGATACTTAGCGTCGTCGGTGTAAGCATGCAACCGCAGCAGGGCGATCGCCGCGCAGGGATTGCCGGCAGGCGTGGGCGCGTCCTGGTAAGGTTTGCGCCGAGCCGAGAGAGCCCCGAGCTTCGTTGTGTCGTCGAGAGATCCTTCGGTATCAAAAAATCCGCCAGCCGTCGGATCGGCGAAGCGCCGAATCATTTCGTCTGCGATATCTCGGGCAAAGCGGAAATAGCTGAAGGCCCCGGTGATCTCGTAGGCGTCAAGACAGGCGATGACCGTATAGGCATAATCGTCGAGCAGGCCGGGGATAAAGCGCTTTTCCGCCGATGGATCGCTATACGCAATCACATGCGACAGTCCTCGCTCCGCATCCCACGCTTCGGCCAAAATACGGTCGAGCGAACGCAGCGCAAACTGGCGCGCGTCAGGCCGGCGGGTAACACGCGCGTAGTGCAAGTAGGCAGAGATGCAGAGCGCGTTCCAGTTGGTGTAAATCGTCTTATCGATATACGGCGTGGGACGCTCGAGCCGGGCCGCCGTCAGCTTGGCGCGGGCGATCGCGATCAACTCCGTGACATCCGTGATGTCTCGCCCTATCTTGCCCGCAATTTCGTCCGCGGTCATGCTGACCCATAGAACATTCTTCGCGGGATTATGGTGCATCTCGCCCTGTTCGCCGATGTCGTAGTGCAACGCAATCGCTCGAAACCCCTCTGCACTCAACACGGCGCGGGCTTCGTCGGCAGTCCAGGTGAAGTAGTCGCCGTCGTCGTCGAGATTGATGTCGGCGTCCTGGGATGCATAGAATCCGCCACGCTCGCGATCGCTGAGCCACTCGTCCATCCAGCGAACAATATCGCCCGCGACGCGAAGGTAGTGCTCGTAGCCCAGCACCTGGAAGGCGTGGACGTAGTTCTTCAGCAGCTCCGAATTGTCGTACGACATCTTCTCGAAATGTGGCACGATCCAGCGCTCGTCGACGGAATAGCGATGAAACCCTCCGCCAAGCTGGTCGTACATGCCGCCCTTCGACATCTTGGTGAGAGTGGTCGTGATCACGGTAGCCACGCGTTCTTCCCGGGTGCGCGCGTACCAGTCGAGCAGTAGATCAATGGCCGAGGAGTGTGGAAATTTCGGCGCGCCTCCGAAGCCGCCATTTTTCTCGTCGAAAATCGTTACCGCCGACTGCACCATGACTCCCACAATGCGCGGGGAGAAAGTCAGCGCTGCGCCCGGCGAAACCCTCAGCGCCAGCCAGCATATTCATCGTCTCGTCTGCGGACTTCAACACCTCATCGCGCCGGTCACGATAGGCTTCGGAAATGGCCAGCAGGATCTTCTTGAAACTCGGCCGGCCGTAGCGGTCTTCGGGAGGGAAATAGGTTCCCCCATAAAACGGCTTGCCTTCATCCGTGAGAAACACTGTGAGCGGCCAGCCTCCGGTGCCGGAGATGGCCGACACTGCGAGCTGATAACGGCTATCCACGTCAGGACGCTCGTCGCGGTCCACCTTCACGGCGATGAATTCACGATTGATAATTTCGGCAGTCTCGGCACTCTCGTACGATTCTCGGTCCATGACGTGGCACCAGTGGCACCAAACAGCGCCGATGTCGAGCAGTACAGGCTTGTTCTCACTCCGCGCCTTGTCGAACGCCGCGTCGTCCCACTCATGCCACTGGATGGGCTGGTGCATGGCCGTGCGCAAATAGGCCGAGGAGGCACGTGACAGCGCGTTGAAATCTTTACTCATAGGGGTTCAGTCTAGCAGGGGAGAACCTGCTGCTTGGTCTGTTACCCTATGGAACTGCTGGCACGATGCTTGTGCGTCGAGAGACAGGGCAGTGGTGCTGGTTATGTGTTTGTTCGTAGGAGTTCGCGGATGCTGAAGCAGGAGGCGCTGGCCCGCATTGCCAGGGGTGTCAGCAAGTTCCAGTTGGAAATCTACCCGTCGCAGCGGGAAATGTTCGAGCGCCTGCAACGTGGCCAGGAGCCGTTGGGGCTGTTCATCACCTGTGCTGACTCGCGCGTCAATCCGAACCTGGTAACGCAGACCGACCCCGGCGAAATCTTCATCGAACGAAATCCCGGCAACATGGTTCCTCCTTACGCGGAATTTGTAGGCGGCGTGACGGCAGGCGTGGAGTACGCCATGATGGCGCTGAAAGTGCCCGTGATTGTAGTGTGTGGTCACACCGACTGCGGAGTGATGAAAGCCCTGCTCAATCCCAGGCAAGTCGAGGGCATGCCCGGCGTTGAGCACTGGATGAGCCACGGATTCGCTGCGCGCAGCCGAGTGCTGTCAAAGTTTGGCGACGCTCCCGAAAATGTCCAACTTAGGAACATGACCGAGTTGAACGTTCTGGAACAGATCGAGCACCTGAAGACACATCCCAGCGTCAGCGCCAGGTTGCTGCGCGATGAAATCGAGATACGCGGCTGGGTCTATGACATTGGCGATGGCTCAGTGCGCGAATACAATCCGGCGACGAGCAAGTTCGAAAACCTGGGTGGCTAGCCCTCTACTTCGACACGAAAATCGCGACGCTGCGCCCCTTGACCGGGTAGCTGTTCTGCGACAGCAGCGGAAATTCCTCGCCCTCGTTGGCAACATCCTGGGGAGAGGGTAGGGCAGTGTCCACCAGGCGAAACCACTCTCGATGCCCAATATCCGGCAATTCGAATTCAGCGTCTTCCCAATGAGCGTGCGCGATGAAATGCAGATCGTCGCGCGAGCCGTCGGCGTGAAGTTGCGTCCACTGCATGGCTACCGAACGGGACTCGGGGCCCCAATCCGCTGACAGCCTCTTCTTGCCGTGCCAGGTGACGTGGTAGCCAGTGGTGCCGTCGAGCGCAAAGGTGTCGCGACGTAGCATCGGGCACTTCCGGCGAAAGGCAATCAACAATTCGAAGAAGCGGAGCAAGTCTGCGTTCTCTTTCGCGAGTTCCCAATCGATCCAACTGATGTCATTGTCCTGGCAATAAGCGTTGTTGTTGCCCTGTTGCGTGCGGCCGATCTCATCGCCAGAGAGAATCATGGGAACGCCGTGCGCGAACAGCAGTATGGCCGCGAAATTCTTGCGCTGGCGCGCGCGTAACGTGTTGATTGCGGCGTCTGTAGTTGGTCCTTCGGCTCCGCAGTTCCAACTCCAATTTTCGTTGCTGCCGTCCTGATTGTTTTCGCCGTTGGGCAAATTATGTTTTTCGCTATACGAAACCAGGTCAGCCAGGGTGAATCCGTCGTGACAGGTCACGAAGTTGATGCTGTGGTACGGTTCGCGCGCGCTGGTTTCATACAGATCCGGACTGCCCAGCAAACGAGTTGCCAGAGCAGACGTCATGCCGCCAATGCCCTTCACAAACTTGCGCACATCGTCGCGAAAGATGCCGTTCCACTCTGCCCAACGTCCCCACGAAGGCAACGTGCCCACCTGGTAGAGGCCAGCAGCGTCCCAGGCTTCGGCAATCAGCTTGGAATTGGCCAACACCGGGTCGTAGGCCATGCTCTCCAACAGCGGAGGATTCTTCAGGACGCTTCCGTCTTGTCCTCGGCCAAGAATTGAAGCCAGGTCGAAGCGGAAGCCGTCCACATGCATCTCGGTGACCCAATAGCGTAGGCAATCCACGATGAATTCGCGCACCACCGGGTTATTGCAATTCACCGTGTTGCCGCAACCGGAGTAGTTCAGGTACTTCCCACTCACTGGATCGAGAATGTAGTAGGTCGGGTTGTCGATGCCACGGAAAGAGAACGTCGTGCCATCGTCGGCGCCTTCGGCGGTGTGATTGAACACCATGTCGAGAATCACTTCGATTCCTGCACGGTGAAGCGCTTTGACCATTTCCCGGAATTCCCGCACCTGTTGGCCGTCTTCGCGCTTAGACGAGTACGCCGTGTTAGGTGAGAAAAATGCAGTCGGCTGGTATCCCCACAGGTTGCGCAGCTTCTCGCCAGTAAATGGATTCACCCGGTCCGTGTCGCTCTCTTCAAACTCGTTTACCGGCAACAACTCGACGGCAGTGACGCCGAGTTGCTTCAAGTAAGGAATTTTCTCGATGAGTCCGGCGAATGTTCCGGGGTTCTCTACACCAGACGAAGAGTGGCGGGTGAAGCTGCGTACGTGCATTTCATAAATGACGCTGTCCACTAAAGGAATGTTGAGCGGCTGGTCTTTCTCCCAGTCGAATTGGTTCTCGCTCACTACCCCGCATCGCAGCAGCTGTTTGTCGGAATACGATGTTCCCCACTCCGCCGATCCCGACAGCACCCGGGTAAAGGGGTCGATCAGTACTTTCGAGGCGTCGTAGCGAAAGATGTCGGGGTCGGGGTTCGGCTGCATGTCGAACTTGTAGGCATAGTGCGCGCCCACATCGAGTCCATCGACGAAGGTGTGCCAGACCTGCCCGGTACGATTGGTGTGGGGATCGAGCGCCAGGGTAGCGACTGGATTCGGGTTTCCTGGATCGAATAAGAGCAAGCAGCACGAGGTGGCATGTTTGGAGAAAATCGAGAAGTTCACTCCCCCGCGGCGCACTGTGGCGCCGAGAGGAAGAGGATGCCCGCGTTTCAGGGAGTAGGTAGGCGAGGACGCCGGCTTGGTTGATTGAGACTTCGCGAGATTTTTTGGAGAAGCCATGGCGCATGGGCCCGGTTCCAAGGCCACTGCATGGATATCAGAAACTCAGCCGCCGAACAAGTACAGGATATACGGTTGCAAAGTCCTCAAAGCGTTTGACCGTTGCGAAGCAAGTGCCGCGCAATGTCGCAGTAGAGTTCGACCGCGTCGAGCAGCTGTTTCTTCTCGATGTACTCGCCATCGGTGTGCGCGACGTGAATCGACCCCGGCCCGAGCAGCACCGGCGTACCCCAGTTCGGAAGCGCAGGTATGTCGGTCGTAAAGGCGGCGATCATGGTTTTGATGCCGGGAACCGTGCCTAACTCCATGAAGGGAATTTCGAGGATGAAGTTGGCTTCAGCCTTGCCCGCAACTGCATCGGCGATTTGCCGGCGGAGTTCGTCAGTCGGGCCGACTAGACGGATGAGCAGGTTAGCGACAGCACGGTCAGGAATCACGTTGGGCGCGCGACCGCCTTCAATCTGGCCAATGTTCATCGTGGACGGTCCCGCCTTTGTGTGCGCAGGCAGTTTGATCTTGCGGATACTCTCCAGCGCATCGAGCAACTTCTCAATGGCCGACTCGCCAAGCTCCGGATAGGCCGAGTGCGCCATGCGTCCCTTGGCGACGACTTCGACGCGCAGAGTGCCCTTCGAAGCGAGCGCGATGCGGTTTTCCGTCGGCTCGCCGTTGATGAGAAACTTCGTGCCGCGAGGATCAAGATTGGCTGTCTGCGCGCCCTGGCTGTCGCGTTCCTCGCCGACCAGAAATAACAATCCCACATGGATTCCGTCGGCCTTCAGTTTCTCGGCCGCAGCTACCTGCGCGACGATGATTCCCTTGGCGTCGCACGAACCGCGCCCGTAGATATTCTCTGGAGTCTCCGACGAAGCAATGAACGGAGGCACCGTGTCCATGTGCGTCGAGAACGCAAGCTCCGGACGCGGATGACCAGGATGCGTGGCCCACACATTGAAGCGGTCGCCCTCCACCGGCATCCGCTCAACGACATAGCCAAGCGCAGTTAGTTCGTCTGCCAGCGCAGCGCCGACCGCGGCCTCGTTGCCTGTGATGGATTCGATGTCGATAAGTCTACGAGTGAGCGCGAACAGGTCCATGCACTCAAGAATATGTCATGCGCCCCGCAAAGGCACGGAGTTGCGCAACTAACAATCGGAGGGTGTCGGGCTCCAGTTATTTCGCAGACGTGCGCATAGCGGCCAATTCGGCGGCGAAAACACAGTCAAGCGCCTGTTTGCGGTGCTCGAAGATCGCAGCCATCATTCGCTGAAAGATGATCTTCTCCAGCAGCGTTCCGACCACGCCAAAACCAATTTCATACTCCACCTCGTCGCCAACGACGGTGCCCTCACGGCTGTCCTCCGTTTTCGATTCGAAAAAGTGCGTGTGATGCCAAGACTTGAACGGCCCCTGCTTCTGAATGTCGCTGAAGTAGTCATTGAACGAAAACTCGGTGATGACCGCTGTCCACCGCTCGTGGATCGGAATGTAGGGAATCGCGCGGAACTTGAAATAAATCTCGGTCCCCGTGCCTGCCATGCGCTCAAATCCTTGCGGGCGTGTTCCTTCAGCGAGGCGCGGCGGCACCAGGTTGAGCTTCAGGATTTTCGCGCCCTGGGATGGCGGCATGATCCGCGGCAAATTGTGTGGATCAGCGAAAAACGCAAACACCTTCGGCAACGGGACGGGAACCCAGTGCTCGACATGCAGGCGCTGACTCATGCGGGAACGAATATAGCGCCCTGTGAGATGGTTTCCAAATTCCAGAAGAGCCACGCCAGCTCAGGACAAGAAATCAGTCCACTGCGGACCACCCCCAGGCCGAAAACTTACGCATCATCAGGTGCGAGTTTGCGTTTCTGACGGAGTTGTCGGGTTTTCTTCAGCTGGCCACCGCCAGCTTGGCTGGAGAACCGTCACCGTCAGCACAATGCCTTGGGGAAGGGTGAGCCCGTGAACACAACCTGTAGTCGTTTGCTTTACCGCGAAACAGACGGGGAAAAATAGTGGAAAAAGCTAATGTTTTCCGCTTGACACGTGCGTGAAAGGGTATACACTTCCTTCTCAAGTGGGATGAAATGGAGTGGAGAGGTCCACAGTGGTCCATTTGGGGAGCTTCTAGAGCGAATTGGTGAATTTAGCCAAAAGCGCACAGAAAGCAGATAACGGCTCCCGTTTGGGGTGGATTTTCAGGTTTTTCTCCTCTCCCACTGAAGTAAGGTTCCGGCCGAATGGCGCCGGCAATTATGTTTCGTGGCTCGCACCTAACCCGGCTCGACGACAAGGGGCGCCTCAAAATGCCGGCGGAATACAAGCGTCTGGCCGACGAAAAGTACAGCGGCTCCAAATTCTACATCACCAGCAAGGATGGGAAGAGTGCCTATCTATATCCCATCCAGGAGTGGGAAACGATCGAGCGCAAGCTGGTCGCGTTGCCCAGTTTCAACGCTTCCAAGCAAAAGCTTTTGAAGCTGACCAGCTATTACGGACAGGAAGTGGAGTTCGATGGCCAGGGGCGTCTGCTGCTGCCGGCGGTGTTGCGCGAGTCTGCCGGGCTGAAAGGCGAAGTTTCAGTGGCAGGACGTTTGACATACCTCGAAGTGCAAAATGCCGAATCGCTTCGCGAAGAAGTGCTTCAGCCGCTTTCTGAGGAAGATGCGAAAACACTGGACGGTCTGGGGATTTAGTGAGGCAGAGCGATCCATTCAACGTCTCGGAACGGGAGTGAATGGAGCAAGAGAGTTCAACGACGGACAGCGCCAGCGAGCGCGAACATGGCGAGACGGGAAGCCGGCGATTTGGCCATGTACCAGTTCTTTTACAGCAAGCGATCGAATTCCTGGCCGTGCGGCGCGGCGGGACCATTATCGATATGACCCTCGGCTTAGGCGGGCACAGTTGGGAAATCGCAAAACGCCTCGGCGCAGCGGGTCGTTTGATTGGCTTCGATAAGGACCCGGCAGCGCTGGAGCGGGCACGTGAACGGTTGACCAGCCCTCCTCCGGAGTTAGCTGGCGACTGGCCGAAGATCGAGCTGGTTCACGCGAGTTTCGCGGATGTAGCGCAGCATGTGGCGCCTGCCAGTGTGGATGGGTTGTTGGCCGATCTCGGCGTCAGCTCAATGCAGTTGGAGAACGCCGGGCGCGGATTTAGTTTTCAGGCGGATGGGCCCCTTGATATGCGTATGAATACGCAGTCGGGGCAGACCGCCGAACAAGTGGTAAATCGTTTCGATGAGCGCGAGCTTGCCGATGCGATTTACGAATTCGGTGAGGAAAGGAGGTCGCGGAGAATCGCCAGAGCCATTGTTCGGGCGCGGCCGATTCGCACCACCGCACATCTTGCGGAGGTAGTATCGGCTGCGGCCCGGCCAATGAACCAGGCTGAGCGGCGCATTCATCCAGCGACTAAGACCTTTCAGGCTCTCCGAATTCTGGTGAACCGCGAATTAGATGACTTGCGGGAGCTGCTGAGTAACGGCGCGGCGCCGCAAGTCCTGAAAAAGGGCGGCCGGCTGGTGGTGATTGCTTTCCACTCTCTGGAAGATCGCATTGTTAAAGATGCGTTACGTGAGGGCTCCCACAACGGGGTATTTCACGTACTGACCAAGAAACCGGCAACAGCCGACGAGGAAGAGATCGATCGCAACCCGCGGGCACGCAGCGCGAAAATGCGCGCAGCCGAGCGGATTTGAAATTCGCACGATTGAAACAATTGATACTGGCGGACGGTTTTTAGAGGTAAGTTCGCACAGGTTGTGCAAAAAACTGTGGGAACTGTGAATATCCCACGCAGTATGGGCCGTGTGGTTAGAAGGCGCTCCTAAGTAGGCGAAACGAGCCAGGAGCGGCAGGGGAGATGCAATGGCAGCTGGTGTGATGTATCCCACAATGCAGGACGCGGCCAACTGGGGTGACTCGGTGGCAAATACTCGTGGCATGTTCCTCGGTACGCCCGAGATCTACTTCGCCAAGCGCATCGACAACACGCGCGTCGTGCGCATTGTCGATCCCAAGCGCCGTCGCGAAATGTTGTATTTCGGCGGCATGCTCAGCGTGCTCTTCCTGGTCGTGATGGTGTACCTGCTGCAGCACCTCAGCGCCATCCAATATGGATACCGCATCGAGCAGGCCAAGGCGGAACACAACACCATCATGCAGAGTAATCGCGCCCTGCAGTTGGAAGTCTCATCGCTGACGGATCTGGAGCGCATTGAGGTAGAGGCCCGCAAATTAGGCATGATTCCACCGGTCGCCGGACAGGTTCAGGCCATCGAGAGCGGAAGCGGTGACCCGGCGGTCCCAGTAATGGCGCGGGCAAATCCCAACGCGATTTCTGTGGTGTCAGCTCAGCAATAAGCCGAGATTCGGGTCGATGCAGTACCCAAGGTTCGTTGCGGCGGTCCGCCAATGTCGGACCGCCTTCTGTGTGTAGTAGGACGTTGTAGGCGTACCACGTTGTAAGACTTATAGTAAGAATTGCTCGAGGGGAATAACGAAGATGCGGGCAAGCGCACCTGCCAGGACGCCGGCCAAGAGGTTAATCATCCTCGCGGCTGTGCTGTTCTTGTGGGTGGCGGCGGTGGTGGGGCGCCTGATCTACCTGCAAGTCATCAAGTATTCATTCTTCCTTGATAAAGCGGCTCGGCAGCGCGGTCTCGTAATTGACGTCGAGCCGCGGCGTGGAACGATCTACGACCGCAACGGCGCCGAGTTGGCCATGTCTATCGACGTGGATTCGGTCATCGCCGTCCCCAGCGAGATTCCCGACAAGGAATCCACAGCGCAGATCCTCGCCAACGTGCTCCATATCGACGCCTACCAGTTGCTCGCGCGCTTCCGCTCGCAGAAAAATTTTGCCTGGGTAAAGCGCAAGGTCGACGCCGAAACCAGCGATCGTGTCCACGAGTTGAACCTGCGCGGCATCTATTTCCGCAAGGAGCCCAAACGGTTTTACCCCAAGCGTGATCTCGCTGCTCAAGTTGTCGGCTACGTCGGAACCGATGACGAAGGGCTCGGCGGTCTGGAACTGGTGTATGACGACGACCTGCGCGGCATTCCTGGCCGCGAGATCATCTCTGTTGATGCTCGGCGCCATTTTTACGGCAGCGTCGAACGTCAACCCGACCCCGGTCAGAACCTTGTGCTGACCATCGACGGGACGATTCAATACATCGCCGAGAAAGAACTCGAACAAGCGATGCTCGACACCAAAGCCGAAGCGGGCACGGTGGTCGTGCAGAATCCCCGCACCGGAGAAATCCTCGCCCTCGCGAACCGACCCACCTTCAATCCCAACGTGTTCTATAGCGTCGATAAAGAAGCGCTTAAGAATCGCGCCGTGAGCGACGTATACGAGCCCGGATCGGTGTTCAAAACCGTTACCTACTCCGCGGCGATTGAGCAGGGCGTAGTCAAGCCTGAAGACATGGTCGATTGCCAGGGCGGCTCCATCACCATCTACGGCATGACGATTCACGATGCCCACAAGATGGGCGTGATGACGATTGCGGAAGCGTATGCGCACTCCAGCGACGTCGCAGCCGTTAAGACCGGCATGAAACTGGGCGACGTGAAATTCGACGAGTACATCCGCTCGTTTGGCTTCGGAGCGCAAACTGGCATCGAACTTCCGGGCGAGAGCCGTGGCTTAAAGAAGCCGGTCAATCGCTGGTCCAAGGTTTCCATCGGCGCCATGTCGATGGGTCAGGAAGTTGGCGTAACCGCGGTGCAAGTCGTGTCCATGGTTTCGACCATCGCCAACGACGGCGTTTATACGCCGCCTCGCATAGTGGCCGGTGAGTTGCCCCCGAACGCGGGACCCAAGCCGGTGACGTTTCATCCCCCGCCGCAGCATCGCGTTATCTCCACCATGACTGCGGCGCAGATGAAGAAGATGATGGAGGCCGTTGTGCTCGACGGCACCGCGCGGCGCGCCATACTCGACGGATACACCATCGGCGGCAAGACGGGCACGGCGCAAAAGGTCGATCCCAAGACCGGAGCGTACTCCAAGACGAAGTACGTGGCGTCCTTCGTCGGCTTTGCCCCGGTAAACAATCCCGCGATCACGATCGCCGTGATCCTCGACTCAGCCCAGGGATTGCACCAGGGCGGCCAGGTATCGGCGCCGGTGTTCAAGCGCATCGCGCAACAGGTCCTCGAGTACATGCACGTCCCACATGACATCGAGCCGAAGAACCAGCAACGCTTCACGCTCCTGGCATCCCAGCGCAATGATGATCTCGCTGAAGAAAGCTCTGACCACATTGGCGCGCCAGTCATGCCGGATGTCGAAACAAAATCTGCGAGTGAAGATAAGCCCGTTGCCGCCGCACCTGGTTCGTCGCCAGCGCCAGGAGCGACAGGCGGAAAATTGATCACCGTCGCCAAGGTGACGCCCCTCCCCGCCGATCCTGACAGTCCATCGACACCCGCTGCTCCCGATCCGGCGCAGAGCCCGCCGGCGCCAACAGACGGCACCGTCGTGCTCAATGTGGATAGTGGCATCGTGGTGCCATCCTTCATGGGCAAGTCGCTTCGCTCGGCGGTCGAGTACGCGCAGCAAAGTGGCCTTGAGATCAATGTGCTGGGAAGCGGAATCGCGCGGCAACAAAGGCCTGCGCCGGGTGCGCACTTGCTCGCGGGCCAGCGAGTTACGGTTCACTTCAGCCATTAGTAACCACTTCGTACCGTTTTGGAACCGGTCTGGCCGGGAACGGAAACAGCGTCTTTTGCCCGTCGCAGCGCGACTATAATTTTCTTGTCATGAACTTCCTACAATTGCTTGACGGTGCAGAAGTACTGGACGAAAGGGGCGATCCGCCAATCGCTGGCCTCGACTACGACAGCCGGCGGGTGCGGCCCGGCTGGTGTTTCGTCGCCATGCGCGGCGAGCATACCGACGGAAATCAGTACATCGAGCAGGCCATCGCCAACGGCGCCGTCGCCATCGTGAGCGACTCCCTGCCGCCTCGCGAAGGCATCGCTTGGGCGCGTGTTCCGCACGGACGCAGAGCGCTGGCTCGGCTGAGTGCCAATTTCTACCGCCATCCGGCTGAAAAGCTGACGCTGACAGGAATTACCGGCACCAACGGAAAGACCACAACGTCGTTCATCCTGAGCCGCATGCTTCGGGCCGCGGGCCGCAAAATCGCGCTCGTAGGCACTGTCGAGTACCGCATCGGCGATCAGGCCTTCCCCGCGCCGCACACCACTCCCGAAGCTCTCGAACTAAACCAACTCTTTTCCCGCGCAGTTCAAGCAGGATGCACCGAGGGGGTGTTGGAGGTTTCCTCCCACGCCCTCGAACAGCAGCGCACGTTCGGAGTTCAATTTGAGGTGGCGGTATTCACCAACCTGACGCAAGACCATCTCGACTACCACGGCACCATGGAGAGCTACTTCCAATCCAAAACCATTCTGTTCGAGGGTTTGGGAGTTGAGCCTCCGCGCGCCGTTGTCATCAACACCGACGACGAATACGGCCGGCGGCTGCTGAAGCTTTGCTCGCGCCGCCACGAAGTGATTACTTACGGATTGGAGGCTGGCGATTTCCACGCCACCGATCTGAAAATTAGCGGCAGCGGTATTGGCTTCAAAATGGCGACGCCGCAGGGCGACATTCCCATCTGGAGCCCGATGCTGGGACGCGTGAATGTCTACAACCTGCTGGCCGCCTCGGCAGCCGCATACGCCCGCGACGTGCAGCCTAACGCCATCTCCGAGGCCGCCGACCAGATTGCCCACGTTGCCGGCCGTTTCCAAAGGCTCGACATGGGTCAGCCGTTCACCGTGATCGTCGATTACGCCCATACCGACGACGCCATCCGTAATTTGACGGCTGTCGCGCACGATTTCCTGCACCAGCGCGGCGGACCGGGACGCGTTATTACCGTGTTTGGATGTGGCGGCGACCGCGACCGCGCCAAGCGTCCGCTGATGGGCGAGGCGGCGGGAAGTGGCAGCGATTTTGTAGTACTCACCAGCGACAATCCGCGCAGCGAAGACCCGATTGCCATCATGAACGACGCTCTGCCAGGTTTGCAGCGAACCAACGTCCGCTACACCCTTGAGCCTGATCGCAAAAAGGCGATTGAATTGGCGATCCGCGAAGCCGATGCCGGAGACATTGTGCTTATCGCGGGTAAGGGACACGAGAAACATCAAGTCACCAAAGACGGCGTCGTCCCTTTCGACGATGTTGAAGTTGCCATGAAAGCCCTGCAACATGCCGGATACGCAGCTCCGCATCCGGTTGAATCATGAGGCTCAGCCTGGCGCGCGCCGCCGAACTCATGCAAGCCAGTGGCGACTATGACCCGCAAGCGGTCGCCGTCGGCTATTCCATTGACTCACGCACCATTCAGCCGGGAGATTTGTTCTTTGCCGTGCGCGGCGAGCGCCTCGACGGCCACGACTTCGTAGAAACCGCATTATCAAACGGTGCCGTGGCCGCGGTAGTCGCGCGCGAACAACTCCCGCGTTTCTCCAACCAGTCGAAGCTGCTTGCGGTTGACGATCCGCTATCGGCGCTTCAGCAACTCGCTGCGGCCGTTCGCTTGATCTGGGGGAAGCCCCTGATAGGCGTCACCGGTTCGGCAGGGAAGACCACGGCCAAGGAAATCATCGCCCACGTTCTGGCCACCCACCACAACGTGCTGAAGTCGCAAGGCAACCTCAACAACCACTTTGGCCTGCCGCTCCAACTGCTGAAGCTGGAACCCGAGCACGAGATCGCCGTGATCGAGATGGGTATGTCACACGCTGGCGAAATCACCGCGCTGGCGAAATTAGCCAAGCCTGATTGCGGTGTCGTAACCCTCGTCGCTCCGGTTCACCTTGAGTACTTCGAATCGATTGCCGACATCGCCCGCGCCAAGTACGAACTCATCCAGGCGCTGCCGTCCCACGGCATTGCAGTGCTGAACGCTGACGACCCGTACGTCTCGCAATTTGGGCGTGATTTCCCCGGCAAAGTCGTAACCTTCGGACTTTCCCAACTAGCCGATGTCACAGCTCGGAACGTCAAAGCACTGCACCCGTTGGGTTCGACATTCGAAATCGTCGCTGACGGCGAAACCGCGCGCACTAACCTTCCACTGCTGGGCGAGCACAACATCTACAACGCACTCGCAGGAGTCGCCGTTGGTTTGCAGTACGGTGTCAGCCTGTCCGAGGCGGCCGAATCGCTGGCGTCGCTCTCGCCCGGAGAAAAGCGCGGCCAGGTGCTCGAGTTCGCCGGAGCCACCGTCATCAACGATTGCTACAATTCCAACCCGAAGGCCCTCGACAGCATGGTTCGCTCACTCGCGCAGATGCCGGCGCGGCGCCGCATTGTGGTCGCGGGTGAAATGTTGGAACTCGGTCCCGAGGCCGAGGCTATGCATCGCGACTGCGGACGCCACATGGCCGACTCTGGCGTTGACCTGGTCCTCGGAGTTCGCGGATTGGCGCGGTTCATCGTAGTAGGCGCCGCCGAAGGAAATTTGGCGGGCGAGTTCGTAGATTCTCCCCAGCAAGCGGTCGAATGGCTGCGTCACAACATAAGGCCCGGGGATGTTGTGCTGTTCAAGGCCTCGCGCGGCGTGCGTTTGGAGAAAGCTTTGGAAGGCTGGATGCTGCCAGCCCCGTCGGTATCACATTGAAATACCGGGCTGCACGATAATCTAAGTACGAGGACAACTTTGCTCTATTGGCTGCTCTATCAAAAGGGTTTCGTCGTACTGCATATCGGGCCGTTCCGAATCTTCCGCTATTTGACGTTTCGCACTGCATTCGCCAGCCTCACCGCTTTGTTCATCGGGTTGGTAATCGGCCCCGCAGTGGTGCGCCGGCTGCGAGAATTCCAGATTGGCCAGTACATTCGCGAAGATGGCCCCCAGGCTCATCAGCGCAAGGCTGGCACGCCCACTATGGGTGGGGTCCTCATCGTGGTCGCCATGCTGGTGCCCACGCTGCTCTGGGCCGACCTCAGCAATCGCTTTGTCTGGATCGCCGTTCTCGCAACTCTGGCCTACGGGGCGATAGGTTTCGCCGATGACTATCTCAAGGTAGTCCATCGTCGCAACCTGGGCCTCACCGGGCGCTCTAAGCTGCTGTACCAGTTCCTCGCCGCGCTGGCGGTTGGCGTGACCTTGATTATTCTGCAGCGTCACGCCCTGTATTCAACACGGTTGATCGTTCCATTTCTAAAGAACTTTCGTCCTGACCTTGTGATTGGACGCCTCCTCCACACCGGCCTTTGGCCGCTTGCCTACCTTCCGTTCCTTGTTTTCGTGATGATCGTCCTGGTTGGCTCGAGTAACGCCGTCAATCTCACCGACGGCCTCGACGGTCTGGCGATCGGCTGCACCGTGATTGCCGCCGGTGCGCTTACCGTGCTGACCTACGTCAGCGGACACGCTGTTTTTGCCGACTACCTAGAAATCTCCAAAATCCCGCAAGTCTCGGAGCTGACCGTCTTTTGCGGCTCCATGGTAGGCGCGGCCATAGGTTTCCTCTGGTATAACGCCCATCCTGCCGAGGTTTTCATGGGCGATGTCGGCTCACTCGCCTTGGGCGGCGCCATCGGAACCGTGGCCGTGCTCATCAAGCAGGAACTCCTGCTGCCTTTCATTGGCGGAGTCTTCGTCATCGAGGCGCTGTCGGTCATCCTTCAGGTGGGATCGTACAAGCTGCGCAAAAAGCGCATCTTCAAGATGGCGCCCATCCACCATCACTTCGAATTGCTGGGATGGAGCGAGTCCAAGGTAATCGTGCGCTTCTGGATCGCCTCCCTGGTGTTTGCACTCTTTGCTCTCACCACGCTGAAGTTGCGCTAGGCGCCACGACAGGGTGGAAGCACCACGCTTTAGCGTGGTGACCATGTTTCTCTCGACCACAAGGGCTTTAGCCCTGGCCACCGGACGCACCCACACTCACACCCCCAATATCTGTGTACTATGCGGCTACACTTTCCCCCTCAACCGCGCTAACCGCGCGACAAACGTGGCACAATGACCCTTCGGGCAGAACCTTTCATGGATGTCAAAGGCAAGCGCGTACTGGTCGTCGGGCTGGGCAAATCGGGTATCGCCAGCGCTCTTTTTCTGGCGGACCAGGGCGCGCGCGTCGCTGTTTCTGACACCAAGTCGCAAGAGGAATTGCACCACGAGATTCCGCAGCTTCTCGACCGTGGAATCGGTGTGGAGGCTGGCTACCACGGCGAGCGCACGTTCAAAGAGCAGGAACTCATCGTCATTAGCCCGGGTGTGCCCTCCGACGTTCCACAATTGATGCAGGCGCGCCAAGCCGGAATCCCCGTCATCGGTGAAGTCGAACTGGCAGCGCGTTACCTCAAAGGCCAGATCGTCGCCATTACCGGCTCGAATGGCAAGACCACCACCACCGCACTCATCGGAGAAATTATCGCCGCCGGCGGCAAGCACACCCTGGTTGGCGGCAATATCGGCACACCCGCCATCAGCTTTGTCGGCGCCGCAACCGACGACTCATGGATTGTGCTCGAGGTCAGCAGCTTTCAATTGGAGACCATCGAGACATTTCGTCCCAAGATTGCAGTCGTGCTGAACATCACGCCCGACCATCTCGATCGCCATCATTCCTTTGAGAATTATGCCGCCGCCAAGGCCCGTATCTTCGAAAACCAAACCGCTGCCGACTTCGCCGTGCTGAATGCCGACGACGCTACGTGCGTCTCGATGGCCAAGCAGACCAAGGGCGCCGTCCACTGGTTCAGCCGCATGCATTCCGTCGAACGAGGGGCTTTCGTGAGTGACGGCAACATCGTCTGGCGCGATGCGAAGGGCGAACAGGTCATCATGCCTGTCTCTGAGATCGCACTGAAGGGCGCGCACAACGTCGAAAACGTGCTCGCAGGCATCAGCGCCGGAATGTTAGCAGGCGTCGCCCCTGCTGACATCCGTCACGCCGTCGCCAACTTCAAGGCTGTCGAGCATCGTCTGGAGTACGTCGCCACCATCAGCGGCGTCGCCTACTATAACGATTCCAAGGCCACTAACGTCGACGCTACCATCAAGGCGCTCGAATCCTTCCCGGGAAACATCCACTTGATTCTTGGCGGAAAGGACAAGGGAAGCGACTACACCGTGCTGAATCTCTTGCTCGCCGAGCGCGTCAAGCGCGTGTACACCATTGGCACTGCCGCGGCGAAGATTCAGTCGCAGATCAAAGGGGTTGAAGTGGCGGCTTCAGGAACTATCGACAACGCCGTGCGCCAGGCGCACAAAGTCGCGATCGCCGGTGACATCGTGTTGCTGGCTCCAGCCTGTGCCAGCTTTGACCAGTTCGTCAGCTACGAACACAGGGGACGCGTCTTTAAAGACCTCGTCAGGCAGCTTGCGTCGCGCGACTTGCAACCAGCCGGTGCAGAACGCGCGGGAGGTACAAGCTAATGGCGATGCGTGTCAGTGTTGATAAGTGGCTCTTCACCGCGATCCTGCTGCTGGTCTTCATCGGGCTCGTGATGGTGTTCAGCGCCTCGGCTGTGATGGCGCAGACCCGCTTCGGCTCTTCCTACGCCTTCCTGTTGCGGCAGATGGGCTGGGCCGCCGCCGGAATCGCAACCATGCTCGTGGTGATGAACATCGATTACAAGCACTATCGGCGCTCGTCCATCGTCTTCACATTTCTCGGCTTTACCACGCTTCTTCTCGTTGTGGTTTTCGCATTTCACGACTCGCACAACACGCATCGCTGGATCAAACTCGGCCCTCTTTCCTTCCAACCGTCAGAACTCGCCAAGCCCGCAATCATTCTCTATCTCGCGTACTTCCTTGAGTCGCGCTGGCAGGAAATCTCGGACTGGAAGCACGTCCTGCTTCCTGCCGCTGCACCCAGCGTTCTTCTGGCGATGCTGATCGTCAAAGAGCCCGACCTCGGTACGGCCGTCGCCTGCATGGCCATCACCGCATCAGTGCTGTACATCGCGGGCATGAAGATGCGCTATCTGATGTACGGATTCGCGGTGTCGCTCATCCCGCTCTACATCCTGATTGTGCGCGTGCCTTGGCGCTGGAACCGCATCGTCGCGTTCATGGATCCCTGGAAAGACCCGCAGGGGCACGGATTTCACATCATCCAATCGATGATTGCCGTCAGCACCGGCGGCCTCACCGGCGCAGGCCTGATGGAGGGCAAGCAAAAACTGTTTTACCTGCCGGAGCCGCATACCGACTTCATCTATGCCAACATTGCCGAAGAACTCGGTCTATGGGGAGCGGTGCTGGTAGTAGCTCTCTTCGGCATCTTCCTGTGGCGCGGCATCCGCATCGCACTGAAGACCGAGGACCCCTTCGCGCGGTTTCTCGCGACCGGCATCACCGCCATGGTGGTCGTGCAGGCGCTCATCAACATCAGCGTGGTGCTGGGAATGATGCCCACCAAGGGCATTCCGCTCCCCTTCATCTCCTACGGCGGATCGTCGCTGTTCATCACCCTCGCCAGCGTGGGTGTGCTCCTTAATATCACGCAGCAAAATAACTAGGGTCGATTGCCGGAACGGTGTGTGCTGGGTGCATCGCGATACCGCCTGCGGAAGAATCGACTTCGCGAATGGTTCGTGTCAGGGCATGACTTCAGTCATGCCGTAAAGTGTTGGATAGTGAATGGGCTTTAGCCCCTGTGTTCTGAAAGATAGCGCGGGCGCAGGTCCGTGTAGTGAAACTCGCGAGGGATAACCGAATTTCTGATACAAGATTAGCCATGCGCGTAATCGTGGCGGGCGGAGGCACGGGCGGGCACGTCATCCCAGCCATCGCCATCGCACAGGAGCTTAAGTCCCGCTACGGCGCCGACGTCCTGTTGATTGGCACCGCTCGCGGCATGGAAACGCGCCTCGTTCCTGCCGCCGGATTCCCACTCGAGCTCATCACCGTCGGCGCGCTAAATCGCGTGAGCCTCGCGACGCGAGCCAAAACGCTGTTGGATCTTCCTCGCGCCATCACGCAATCGGCGCAGATGATCCGCAAGTTCCGTCCCGATGTCATCGTCGGAGTTGGTGGTTACGCCTCCGGCCCTACGATGATTGCCGGAGCGATGCTGCGGGTGCCCCTGCTCGCATTTGAGCCGAACGTAATCCCGGGCATCGCCAATCGACTCGTCTCGCGATTCGTGCAGGGCGCCGCCGTGCATTTTCCGGCTACACAGAAATATTTTCGCAATGCGATCGTGACGGGCGTGCCCGTGCGAAAGGAATTCTTCGCAATTCCCGCGCGAGCCAAGAGCGATCATCCAACGCTTCTGGTCTTCGGCGGCAGCCAGGGCGCACATGCCATCAACGTGGCCGTGATGTTGGCGCTTCCCGAACTCGCCATGCAAGTGCCCGGCCTCCATCTCATCCACCAGACCGGCCAAAACGACTATGAAGACGCCAAGGCCGCAGCGGCCAGCGCAGGCATCTCCGCCGAAGTCTTGCCCTTCATCGACGACATGCCCGCAGCTTTCGCGCGCGCTGATCTGCTCATCTGCCGCTCCGGCGCCAGCACCGTTGCCGAAGTTGCCGCCGCTGGAAAGCCCGCGATCTTCGTTCCACTTCCCACCGCAGCCGATGACCATCAGCGCCACAATGCCGAGACCCTCGCCAACGCTGGCGCCGCAATACTCCTGCCGCAACCCAACCTCACGCCAGATCGCCTCGCGCATGATATTGCCGATCTTTTCCGCGACCGCGATCAGCTTTCTCATATGGGTGACAAAGCTCGCCAATTCGCTCACCCCGACGCCGCCACACAAATTGCCGCCATGGCCGCACGCATCGCTGGCGTCCCATCTCTCAACGATGTAGCCTAAGAAGTCCGTGCCTCGTCGCGGGAACGTCGCTGCCGTAATGTCTGACAGCTGACAACTGAAGGCTGACCACTAACCCATGTTCGCCAAGATTCAGCGCATTCATTTCGTAGGTATCGGTGGCATCGGCATGAGCGGTATCGCCGAGGTGCTGCTCAACCTTGGCTACAAGGTTTCTGGTTCCGACCTGAAGGCTTCCGCCATTACCCAAAGACTGGCCGGCATGGGCGCCACCACCTTCGAAGGCCATCGCGCCGAAAATCTTGCCGGTGCTGAAGTGGTCGTGACCAGCTCCGCTATTCGTCGCGACAACCCTGAAGTTGCAGCCGCTCACGCTCTCCACATCCCGGTGATTCCGCGTGCCGAAATGCTGGCCGAGCTGATGCGGCTGAAGTACGGCATCGCCATCGCCGGCATGCACGGCAAGACCACCACCACTTCGATGGTCGCCGCGATCCTGGCCGCCGGAGACCTCGATCCCACCGTCGTCATCGGCGGACGCGTGGACGCCATGGGCTCCAACGCTCGCGTGGGCAAGTCCGAATACTTCGTTGCCGAAGCCGACGAGAGCGACCGCTCCTTCCTCAAGCTCTGGCCGATCCTCGCCGTGGTCACCAACATCGACCGCGAGCACCTGGACTGCTATCGCGACCTGGCCGACGTGAAAAGCACGTTCGTAGAATTTCTCGACCACGTGCCTTTCTACGGCATGGTAGTGGCCTGCAATGACAATGACGACCTCCGCTATATCCTGCCCAGCGTTCGTCGCCGCATTGTCACTTATGGAACGCGTGAAGACTCCGACTTTCGTATCACCGACGTTCGCAGCGGACTGGCCGGTGAAGGCCACTTTGCTACCAGCGTTTTTCGCGTGGAGTATCAAGGCCGCGATTTTGGCGAGTTTCATCTCCATGTGCCGGGCGACCATAACATTCGCAACGCCACCGCTGCCATTGCCGTCGGTTTTGGACTCGACATTCCCATCGAAAAGATTCGTGCTGGCCTGGCGAATTTCAGCGGCGTCGATCGTCGCTTTCAGCTCAAGGGCCGCGTGAATGGCGTTACCGTCATCGACGACTACGGGCACCATCCGACCGAGATTCGCGCTACGCTCGCTGCCGCGCGCCAGTGCGGCTTCGCCCACATTCATGTGATTTTCCAGCCACATCGCTATTCGCGAACGCAGTTACTGTTCAGCGAATTCGCCACCGCGTTTCACGATGCTGATTCAGTGACCGTTTTGGACATTTACGCCGCCAGTGAACGCCCGCTCGCCGGCGTCACCGGCGAACTTCTCGCCGAACGCATTGGCCATGCTGGAAAAGCACAGGCCGCCTATGCACCCTCATTTGCCGAGGCTTCTGAATTGGCTGCCCGGAGCGCGCAACCCGGCGACCTCGTTCTCACGCTCGGCGCGGGCAACGTCGTTCAACTCGCACCGCTTGTTCTCGAGCAGTTGGAAAAGCGCTCCGTCACCACTACACCTAAGGCTTGAGCCCATACCGTTCGGTGCCCCAGGTTCGCGCCCTGATTTTGGGCGCTAACCTGGGACCTATGCTGTCTTAACCCACGCGCACTATCGCCGGTTCCCGTTCAAGCGAAGCTTGAGCGGGGATTTTTCCTTTCCCAAACAATCACGTCGCCGTGTCTCCCGAATCTTGAGACGCAAGCGCCGGAGGCGCGGAATAGTCTAGCCCAGCACGGAGCCGCAGGCGGAGTGCTGGGTAGAGTGGGAGAATTCACGGGAGTGCCGTAGGCACGGCAGGGCTTTGTAACACCCTCTTCAGCGCTGGGTTAGCATAGGAAAATTATCGAGTCCCGGCAGGGACGGCAGATGACAATGCAGAATCCACCACAGCCTGATTACCGGTTGATCCCCACATGCAACGCCACCAATCCCACAATTGCGAACATCCCCCAGAAATGCCATAGCCTGAGCATCTTCCGATCGGTAGCCGCTATCGGCTGCCGCAACATGAGCCCGATAAACACTTGTAACCATAAGAGTCCCAGCGCGACCGTTGCCATCCAAAGACCACTCGTGTCGGTGCGAATGTGGCCGCCCGACATCGGCAGCCAGGCATGCACCGTCGAAAGGCCCGCGATCGAGTATCCCACCCAGTAATGCGACCACATGCGCGCGAGGTAGGGCCTGCTGTTGGCGAGCTCCATCCCAAGCCACCGCGAGAGTGCTGTGCTCCTCAGCAAGTACGGCAGCATACTGCCGGACGCGATTCCAATTGCCCCCATCCATCCGCTTATCGCCGTTGCCAGGTAGTTGATCATCGCGATTAGTTCACCGAGACGTAACCCGTGAGGATTACGATCTGCGAAGCTTGCAGGCTGCGGTCCTGTGCGACCGTCCCGCTCACGTGCACGACCGCGCCTTTTCGAATGTCACTGGCCGAACCCATCACTAACTTCGTGGCAGCGGCGAAGTCGATTTGCACGACTACCCTCGTCCGGCGGTATACGGTTTCGCTTTGCTTGTCGAGTACGAGCCCCTCGGCTTTTCCGTCGCCGGCAGAAGTCAACTCCACATCGGCCTTGAGCTGCGAGCCCGGTTGCGCCGTCGTAAGTAGCTGGTCATCACTCGCAGCCGCCGCAGTCTGCATGCGCATGGCGCGCGTGCCCACGCTCCACACCGCCAATATCGTGACTACAAGCACGACAACGATGAGGCCGACCCACCGCATTCTTTGCGAACTGTTCTTGCGCTCCACGTTTCTCTCCCTGGGCTGGACTCTTCCACCTAATGTCCACCCTGTACTTAGGTAGAGGGTCAAGTGGAAAATTACTGGTCTACGCCTTAGGGCAGGCTGCGGAAACACTCCATGTCACGCTGTTTTGTATCAGGCATGGCTTCAGCCGTGCCGCGCCAGGCGGCCCGGATGCGGGGCTTTAGCCCCTGAGGGAATTCGACTTTGCCGCTTTATTTACGGGAGAGAGCTCAGCTTTTCGCGGCAGGGCAGGCCAGCCTTCGGGCCGACTGGTACTCGCGAAGAAACTTCGACAATTGCTTCTGCATTGCGCTCAGAATTTCGATCTTCTCTTCAATCGCCTTAAGCCGCTCACGCGCCAACTGCACCAGCCGTTCGGGCTCGCTCGACGACCTCTTGCGCGGCAATACGACCGGCGAACGTTCCAGCGTTCGGTGCAATTCCAGTAACTGCCCGACTTCATGCAAGGTGAATCCCAGGCTCTGGCCGCGCTTGATAAACCGGATGGTCTCCAGGTGGCGCTCGCAGTAGCTACGGTAGCCCGACGCAGTCCGCGGCGGCTCCTGTAAAAGCCCCTTGCGTTCGTAGAAACGTATGGACTGAACATTCAATCCTGCCTGCTTCGCCATCTCGCCGATTCGCATGCCGAAAAGGTATCGCGACCGTGCAATTGACGCAACGCACGCGAAAATCGCGCTCCAGAGACCGTTCCGCACCCACTTGTTTACTTGCAAGGTTCGCATCGAGCAGTTTGCTCAATTGCCGCCCGTTCTACGCTCCGCAATCCATACAAAAACGGATATAGTGAGGCCAATAGCCGAAGATTTCGGCACTTTTTCTATTTCATGGCGCGGAAAAGTACGTCCACAGTACCGGATGAGGACTTCGACGCGGTTGCCGAACCGCGCGCGCCTTCGCGCAACTACGACGAATCGCCGCTCGACGCCCGCTTACTCGACCTCGACGACGAAGCCGAATCGCCATTCCTGCGCGGCCAGAAACGTGTGCCGGTACGCCGCGGCACGCTGCCCCGAAAAGCCGCGGGCCGTATCAAGCTTCTGCTGCTGGTTTTGCTGATCGTCGGTGCTGTTGGCCTTGTCGCCATCACTCTCTATCGCTACGGAACGCAGTCCTGGCGCTTCCGCATCGACTCCAGCGATAACATTGAAGTCCTCGGCACCCGCAACGTGACGCGCCAGCAAGTACTCGACGCCCTGGGTGCCGACATCGATCGCAACATCTTCCACATCTCGCTTGCCGACCAGAAGAAGCAGCTCGAAGCCATCCCTTGGATCGAATCGGCAAGCGTCATGCGCCTCTTGCCGAACCGCCTGCGCGTCGAAGTCTTCGAACGCGTGCCCGTAGCGTTCGTCGAGGTCAACGGACACATTGCGCTGATCGATTCTCACGGCGTCATCATGGACCCACCGACGGGCGCGCAGAGCACGTTCTCATTTCCTGTGCTGGTAAGAATGAGCGACAGCGAGCCTCTCTCCACTCGCGCAGCACGCATGAAGATTTACACCCAACTGGTTCGCCAAATCGATTCCACCGGCGCGAATTACTCGCACGACTTGAGCGAGATCGACGTCTCCGACCCCGACGACGTGAAAGTTTTGGTCGACGATCCCAAGGGCGCCGTGCTGGTGCACCTCGGCTCGTCGAACTTTCTCGAGCGCTACCAGCTTTACGTAGCCCACGTGCAGGAGTGGCGCGCTCAGTTCAGCCACGTTGATTCCGTCAGCTTGCGCTACGACGGACAGATCATCATGAATCCGGATTCGGCTGCGGCCCGCGCGAAGATGAGCCTTCCGACAGGCGACACGACCCCGGTCATCGTGCCCCCGGATGCGCCGCCCGTTTCGCCGAAGCCCACAGCACACACGAAGAAGGCAAAGAAGCACTAGGAAAAAATGGGAAGTCAAACAGAAAACCTGCTTACGGTCATTGATGTTGGAAGCGCCAAGACTTGCGTCATGGTGGCCGAAGTCAACGAGTATGCCCTGCGCTATCGCGGCCACGGGATCTCCGATTCGCGCGGCATGCGCAAAGGCGTCATCGCCGACCTCGACAAGGCGGTCGACTCCATCAAGAAGGCTGTCGAGGAAGCCGAAAATGTCGCCCAGGCTCCCGTCGAGCACGCCATCGTAGGCGTTGCCGGATCGCATATTCGCGGAGTCAACAGCCACGGCGGCATAGCCCTGGGCGGACGCACCCGCGAGATCAGCCGCGAAGACGTCCGCGCTGCTGTCGAGAAGGCCCGCACCATCCCGTTGCCTGAAGATCGCGAACCTCTGCACCTCCTTCCGCAGGAGTTCATCGTTGACGGCCAACCCGGCGTGCACGATCCTGCCGGACTGATGGGCAAGAAGGTCGAAGTTCGCGTTCACATGGTCACCGCCAGCGGAACCGCGACGCAAAACGTCGTCACCGCCGCCAACCGCGCCGGCATTCATGTGGATGACACGGTTTACGAAGCACTCGCCTGTGCCGACTCGGTTTTGCAGACCGACGAGCGCGAACTCGGCGTCTGTCTCGCCGACATCGGCGCCGGTTCTACCGACCTTATTGTCTTCTACGAAGGCGTCGTGATTCACACCGGCGCAGTCCCCATCGGCGGAGACCATTTCACCAACGATGTCGCAGTCGGCTTTCGCACGCCGATCCCTGACGCCGAGACTCATCAAGAAGATGTTCGGCTGCTCCATGGTGACGCGCATTCCTGAAGGCAACGAAATTGAGGTCCCCTCCGTCGGCGATCGTCCGTCGCGGCTCATCCAGCAGCGCATGCTGGGCGAGATTCTCGAGCCCCGCGCGCGCGAGTTGATGGAACTTCTACGCGAGCATCTCCGCCAGGCCGGAGTCTATGAACTGCTCGGTGCAGGCGTCGTCTTCACTGGCGGCGGAGCGCGCATGAATTCGCTCATCGACACCGCGGAAGACATGCTGCGGCGTCCGGCGCAGGCTTGGCTATCCCGTTCCGATCGCCAAGCTGCCGTCGAACTTGCTGGAACCGGAATTCTCCACCGTCATCGGCATGATTTTGTACGGACACCGCGCCCGTCAGGCGCGCGTGAATGTAGATCGAGGGTTTGGCGCTCGGCTCAAAGCTCTGTTCGCCCGCCAAACCGTTTAGTAGGTAGAGCTGGCCTTCAGGCCAGCCGTTGGATGACGAAGAATTTAGGTAGAGCTGGCCTTTAGGCCAGCGTGTACGAGACGCGAGTTTTGGGTAGAGCTGGCCTTTAGGCCAGCGTCTACTCGGCCTAATGTGGATCTCCCCGCGGGCTTTAGCCCGCGCCGGACGAGCGGTTTTGAAGGGGCACGACTTTAGTCGTGCCGTACAGGCTCAATTTTTCCCCGCGGGCTTTAGCCCGCGACCGAGGTACCCATGATCGAAGACTTCAGCAACAAGCAAGACAACGACATTCGCATCCAGTTCAACGAAGACGCCATCAACAGCGCCAAAATCAAGGTCATCGGCGTCGGCGGCGGAGGCGGCAACGCCGTCAACCGCATGATCGAGTCGCACCTCGAAGGCATCGAGTTTGTCGTTGCCAACACCGACCTTCAAGCGCTCAAGCTCTCGCACGCGCCCGTGAAGATCCAGCTCGGCGTGAAGCTCACCAACGGCCTTGGCGCAGGCGCCAATCCCGAAGTCGGACGCAAAGCCGCCCTCGAAGACGCCGACAAAATCATCGAAGCCCTCGAAGGCGCCGATATGGTGTTCGTCACCACCGGCCTCGGCGGAGGCACCGGCACCGGAGCCGCGCCCATCATCGCCTCGCTCGCCAGCGAAATGGGAGCGCTCACCGTCGCGGTCGTTACCAAGCCGTTCGCCTTTGAAGGCAAGCGCCGCCAGAACCAGGCCGAGCGCGGCCTCCAGGAGCTGATCGACTCGGTCGACACCACCATCGTCATCCCCAACGAGAAGCTGCTCGCCGTCGCCAAAGACGCCGGCTTCTTCGAGTCGCTTCCGCGTTGCCGACGACATCCTCCGCCAGGCCGTGCAGGGCATCTCCGACATCATCACCATCCCTGGCATCATCAACCGCGACTTCGCCGACGTGAAGACCATCATGGCCGGCATGGGATACGCCGTCATGGGCACCGCCACCGCCCGCGGCGAAGGACCGCGCCACCCTCGCCGCCCAGGCCGCCATCGCTTCGCCGCTGCTCGAAGCCGGAGCCATCGACGGCGCTCGCGGCATCCTCATCAACATCACCGGCTCCAGTTCGCTGCGCCTCGCCGAGGTCAATGAAGCCTCCACCATCATCCAGAGCGCCGCCCACGAAGACGCCAACATCATCTTCGGCGCCGTCATGGACGAGAAGATGAAGGACGAGGTCAAGATCACCGTCATCGCCACCGGCTTCAAGGAAGTCGGTCGCGGCCGCGAGCACGCCCACGACGCGGCCAGCGCCGCGCTCAGTGCCCGTACGACCCACGCAGCACCTGCGTCGGTGCCCCAGGTTCGCGCCCCGCATTTGGGCGCTAACCTAGGTAACGAATCTAACCCGGTCGAACCCCACATCAACGCCCGTCCGCTCAACGCGCCTTACGTCGCCGACTCGGTGGACGACTACGAACTCGGCTCCGAGGTTGTCCGCCACGCCGAGCCGGTCGACGACACCCGCGATGCCGCCGCGACTTACGCTCGCGAAGCCGAGTCAACCTACGCGTCTGTCATCAAGGGCGTAGTTCACGAAGAACCGCCTACCATCGAGACGGTCACCAGCAGCGTGAACATCGACTACGACGCCAACGACCTCGAGATCCCCGCCTTCCTGCGCAAGCGAGGCGACAGCTAACGAACGCCTTCGGTTTTTGTTTGTCATCCTGAGCGGAGCCCGCTTCGGGCGGAGTCGAAGGACCTGCTTTTCCTACGCCAACAATGTGGTTGCCCCGCCCTGTCGCTGGTTATTGGCGATAGGGCGGGGAGGTATAGCCTGTATACCCTTCAAGGAATTGAAATCCCGGGCGGCGGCTTTAGCGAACCGCCGCCGATTCCGAGGCGATAGTCGTTGCCGGTGACTAGTTAACCTTGATGCCGACGGTGGAAACGGCATTCCCGTCGACCACCTGGAAGACTTGCTTGCCACTGTTCACCACCACGAAGTGTATGTACAGAGGGCCCTGACCCGACGGGCTGTTGATCACGCCGGCTCCCGTGCAATCCGGATTGACCGTATAGGTTCCGGTGCCCGGCGCCCACTCCTGCGCTGGAGGCACACCGCCATCAATCACATGATCTACCTGGGTTATGTTGCCATTGCCATCGTAATGCTGCATCACCAGCCCGCGAAGCGGGATGTTCGGCCCAAGGATCGTGCCTTCCAAAGTGAACCCGTAATCGCCATTGAGCGTACGGTTTGAGCAGCGCCCGCCGTTGTTAGGTTCGCTTTTCGATTGTGCTACCGCAGAGACGCTGAAAGCGAGCAAAGCGCAGACGATCATAGTGTGAGTTGCGAGCTTCAAGTTTCTCGAAAGCCAATTGTTGTTCATTTAGACCTCCTCAGGTCAGTGTGGTGCCGTCCGTTAAAGGGCAGACCGCTCCTCGAGCAAGACCGCCGAGTTGATTCATGTGACCGCCGAATCGAGTTCGAGAAAATCCGGCGATTTCAATCGGGTCAGATACTCGAGATCCGCCGATTTCGGCGATCCTCGCCCCGTGTGGCTGCACCATCTCATCGCATGCAGTGTGGGTCAATGGACGGAGGGTGAATCCAGTGGTGAACTGATGCGGTTGCGAAGTACTTGCCTGTATTGAGCAGGTTAGCGGCGTTGGTGAACTACGGAATTCCTCGTCTTAATCGCCAGTTAAGTTACACTGCAAGCAAATACGAAAGGTTCTTTAGTGGCGACGAACAGGTTGTCTCCGGTGTTTGCGCGCTTCGACCGCTTTGAGGTCGATTTAAGCAGCGGTGAACTGCGCCGGGACGGCGTTGCTATCGCGATTCAGGAACAGCCGTTCCAGGTACTTCGCCTGTTGATGAAGGCAGACGGGGAGGTTGTCACCCGCGAGCAACTGCGTGCTGCCCTGTGGCCGGAAGACACTTTTGTAGATTTCGAGCATGGGGTCAACACCGCGGTGAAAAAACTGCGGCAGGCACTCAAAGACTCGGCAGAAGAACCTAGGTTCGTTGAAACTCTGCCCAAGATTGGCTACCGCTTCATCGTTCCCGTGGAATGGGTGGCTGACCCTCACAACAAAAGTGCAACGCAACGCGTGGTGGCGATTGCGCCGCCCGGTTCCACTCCGGTTCCTGCTGTCAAAGCCCCTACGCCTGCACCCCGTGAGTCACGCGGGCGACTACAGATCGGGCTCATTGCCATCGGACTTTTGATACTGGCGGCGGCTGGCGGCTACCTGCTGCGGCCGCGACCACAGGTTAAGCCCAACGAGTTGACCATCATCCCTTTCACTACCTTTCCCGGGTTTGAAATCGGCCCGAGCTTCTCGCCTGATGGCAACCAGATTGTTTTCTCCTGGTTCGGCTACGAAAAGGAGTTCCAATTCGATCTCTTCATTAAGCAGGTTGGGCAAGAGCGGACCGTGCAGCTTACCCACCATCCAGCGACATTTCTAGTCGCTGCTTGGTCCCCCGATAGCCGCTTCATCGCTTTCATGCGTCAAGCTGAGCCAGAGGCCTCTGGAATCTACCTGATTTCTTCACTGGGTGGTTCCGAGCGCAAACTGACCAATATCACTCAGTATGAAGATTGGTCGCCAATCGGATTGAGTTGGTCGGCCGATGGCAAGTGGCTGGCGTTTGCCAAAGCGAACGATTCGACAACTAATCCGAGTTCTTCGCCTCAACAGTTCAGTATTCACTTGGTGAACGTTGACACCACCGAAGAGCGGGTTCTGCCTCATCCTTCCCCGGATTGCCAGCATACGTGGCAGCCTGCGTTCTCGTCAGACGGCAAATATCTCGCCTCTGTTTGTGTGCTCACCGAAGGCGCCGCTACGATCTACGTGCAGACTCCCGATGGCAAGCACTCGCGTGAAGTGGCGGGAGCGCGGTCTTCGGAGGGTTTCTCCGGAATCGCCTGGAGTGCGGATAACCAGTCTCTTCTTTACAGTTCTGACCGGCATCTCTGGCGCATTCCCCTAGCGGGCGGAAAGCCGGAGAAGCTCCTCTTTGCACAGGACGTCGAGTCGGTGGCCGTCGCCCGTACTGGTAACCGACTGGCCTACGCGCAGGTGCGTCATCCCGGCAGCATCTGGCAACTCGAACTGCCCAACCAGGCAAAACCCGCGGGGCCAGCCACCAAACTGATCTCTTCCAGCCGCGGCGACGCCGGTGCACACGTCTCGCCAGACGGCAAGTACATCGCCTTCCAATCCTGGCGATCTGGGAATCCAGAGGTCTGGCTGTCTGACCGCGATGCCTCCAATCCAGTCCAGTTGACGTCTTTCGAAGGGCCCCAGATTGGCGAACCAAGCTGGTCGCCAGACAGCCGACGGATTGTCTTTGATGTGCGCGTTTCCGGAAATGCCGAGCTCTACCTTGTGAACGTAGATGGAGGGCCTCCCAAGCGACTTCCGACTGCGACGCCAAACGCTTCCAATCCGTTTTGGTCGGCGGATGGCCAGAGCATCTATTTCACAACCGAACCGCCGCGCGCCATTCGGAAGGTGCCGGCGGACGGCGGGGCCGCGGTTCAGTTGACCGGTGACGGAGGGGGCGAACTTGCGCCCCAACTTGCGCTGGACAAGATGCAGGTGTTCTTTACCAAAGTGGTTGGAGGTCATGAACAGGTATGGTCTGCCTCGGTGAATGGCGGGGGCGAACGCCCTGTCACTGGTATGCCCGCCGACGTACGCTGGGTGGCCTCCCAAAATGGCATGTACTTCTTCACCGGAGAGGCACGGCACTATTCCCTCAACTACTTCGACTTTGCGACTCAACATGCCCGCAAGGTTACGGATCTGCCGAGCTTATTCGTGATCTGGTCGGCCAGCCTCTCGCCTGACGGTCGCACTTTTCTCTTTACTGGAATCGAGCACTCCGAGGGGGACATTGTTCTGGTGGAAGGGTTCCAATAAAGTCCGAACTGCCCTCCTGGTGGCCCAAGTGCGCGCTCCTCTCCTGGCCGTTAACCTGGGTGACGACTCCTCGTCACCAGCAGCGTGAACATCGACTACGACGCCAACGACCTCGAGATCCCCGCCTTCCTGCGCAAGCGAGGCGACAGCTAACGAACGCCTCCGATTTTTGTTTGTCATCCTGAGCGGAGGCGGCCTTGCCGCCGGAGTCGAAGGACCTGCTTTTCCTCGCCCCGCGAAAAAAACGGTGCCGATCCTAGCGTCCGTTTTTGGCGATAGGGTGGGACGCATACCCTGTACCCTTCAGGGTTTGTCATCGCGAGGTCGCCGCGGCGACCGAGGGATCTGCTTTTCTAACCACCAGCAACTGCCCTCACTGCCGCTCGCTGACAGGCCGATCGTTCAACGGTTGCAGCGGACGCGCCGTGTTCTTGTAATGCTTGGTGTATTCCGCTATCTGCGCTTCCGACATCTCGATCGGGTTCTGCATCACGTACCACTGCACCACTTCGTTGCAGATGGGAGTAGTCAGCGATCCCGGATATCGGTAGAAGCTGCGGTCGGCGGGCAGCAGGTCCATAGGATTGATCTTCACTCCCGCAACTTTGTTTTCCTTGCCCGGCTCTGGAATGTGCTCCCAAAGAGTCTTGATCTGCGCGTTTTCCTTGCCGGTCACTACCGGCACCTCGATGATCAGAAAAACTCCCTCGGGAGAGAAGTGCACAAACTGCACCGACATCTTTGGCCGCTTTCCCTTGACCGCGTTTTCTCCCGGCACGCGAAAATGCAGTTCCGTCAGAAAGTACGGTTTCTTGCCGACAGTCAGCCAATAGTTGTCTGGAAATTTCACCAGCACGCGGTACTGATTGCAGTCGTTAAGAATGTCCAGATCGGCCGGCTGATAATTGAACTTCAGATCGTAGATCCGCAGCTTTTCCGCCGTCTCGATGTCGATCGGCGACTGCATTTTTCCCGTCGCGCAAACCTCCGGCCAATGACTCGGACCCAACGGCCCTTCGTCGTAGGTGTACGTAGGAGCGCATTTTTCCTCTCCCATAGGCATGTGTAGGTGATGGTGGTCATGCATCGAATGCCGCCCGTGCCCCGCTGGCTCGGGCACTTCCGTTACTTGGCCGGCCGCCGGGACCGCATACACAAAAACAAAGACACAGAGAATTTCAAGAGTCGTTCTTACAAGGCACAGCCTTTGCCTGCGCAACATCCCGTTGCCTCCCGGAGCACAAAGAAGAGATCGGTTCTTGGAATGGCAGCGGCTTCAGAGTTCCGCCCTGAAGCCGCCAGTTTCACACGTGACTACCAGCCACGTCCGCCACATCCCCGGACGGGAGCATGAGTGGCTTCGCCCTCAAGGGTCACGGTGTCACCCGGATGATCGCCATCATTCCCAGGTCTTCGTGCGACAGAATGTGGCAGTGGTACACGAAGTCGCCTACCACCATGCCGCGGAAGTCCATTAGCAACTCCACAGCCGGTGCCTGGTTCGGATTGGGATTGGCCACGTTGTCCCAGAACGGAACCTCGACCATGTCCAGATACTGACCATCGATGCCCTGCGCTGGTGTTGTGCCGTTGATCGCGAAGTTGTCTTGCGCAAGCACCTGGAAGTGCACCTGGTGCATGTGGAACTCATGATTTTCTTGTGCCAGATTCTGGATGATCCACTTCTCCACCGTACCTTGCTTCACGGTGACTGCTGGCGGATTGTTGTTGTCGAAAACCACTGGCTGCTGGCCCACTTCGGTGATGAAGAACTGCGTCGGCTGCACTTCGGTGAACTGGAACACACGCGTGTTGACCACCGGCGCTTTGCTCAGTCCCGAACCGCTGGTCACCCGCACTCGGGACGCTGGTCGCGCGACGGCGTGCCGGGTTCGGTGCCTTTCAGCACGATGTTGAACACCGGCCGGGTCGGATCGCAATCGCCTTGCGGGCCGGTGTTGATGTTGTTGGTAATCAACTGCGCCACCTTCACGTGCGGCCCAGGAGCGCTGACTATAAATTCCACCCGTCCTGCCGTCGGCAGCCGGTAGTCCGTCACCGGAATCAGTCGCCCCGGCTGCGTGCCATCCTGCGAGTTGGCAGGCACGCCGTCAATGGCGACGACCTGCAACGTCTGCGGCACACCGTCGTAAATCACCTGCAGGTCGAGGATCGTGTCGGCAGTGCTGTTCGTGACCCGCCAGAACTCCGTGTCGCCGGGCTGCATTTGCAGCACTGCCGGCTTGAACACCACGAGTCCGCTAGGCTCTTGACGCGAATCGATCGGAACGTAGTTCACGCTGATGTCTTGGAACGGAACGTCAACTCCGCAATTGCCCGGGCCCTCAGCCAGTCCCTGCATCTGCGGCTGGTCGCGAATCACCAGGACCCGCTGGGTAAGGCCCTGTACCGCAGGCTGCGCATTCTGAATACCGTCCACTACCAGGGCCCCCGAAGCCCCGCCCAGCAGGTCGCGTTCTGCCAGTCCGTGGATGTGCGGGTGATACCAATACAGTCCCGGAGGCTCGTCCGTCGGGAACGTGAAACTATACTGAAAGGTGCTGCCCGAGTTGATGATCGTCTTGGTGACGTTGTCTCCTCCGCACGCGGGCGAAACATTCGTCCCGTGGTAGTGGATGTTCATCGCCGAGCCCACCGAGGCGATGCCGTTGGCCGGGGGCGAGAACTCTACCGTCGTGTCGCCGCAGTTCGGGGCGTTGAATATCTCCCCCAGCGGTTGCGCCGGAGTGTTGTTGGTGACCGTGATGTTCAACGTGTCACCCGGATTCACGTGCAGCGTCGGCTCTTCCAGGCCGGTGTCCGTCATCAGACAATGCAGCAATCGGCCTTGGGCATCGGTGGTCTGCTGGAACGAAAACCGCACGTTCAATACGCCGTTCTGGCTGAACAAGGCAGGAGGCTGGTTAACCAAACTCCCCGCGATAAAACGACGGCAGGGGTTGGCAACAGGGTGTACTGGCTGGCTCGCAAACGCCGACGTACTGGCGATCGCACAAATCGTCGCAACCATAGCGACGCGTGCTAGACGACGCGGGAAGGTGTTCATTGGCTCTCCGTCTTCAATTGGCTCGCGAATTACTTTGAGGGTTGCAGTCGTGCCCCAAGCGCGGGAAATTGTATGCAACTTAAGGGGAAATTGATATGGCACTCAAATGGCGGGTGGTTTGGCGGGGCGCCTGGGCTCGCGTCCCGTTGTTGCTCAGTGCTCCAGGTTCGGGCCCCTCTCTCTCCCGGCCCGCTCTTAAGCAGGAGCGGCGAAAGGATTGGCCACTCAGAGTGCCGTTCCGGCAGGCGGGACTGAATTGTCTTAGTACCTCCATAGAAACGCCGGAGCTCGCGGCTCCGGCACATGAGCATTCTTAGCACTGTAGCGACAGTATTCAAGCGCCGCTTCTCGCGAACGCCTCTGCTACTTCTTCTGCTGCAGCGGATCGCCCGATCCGGGCTCGCCCTTCAGGCTCTCCGCGAGCTTGAAGCCCGGGTACGCCACCTGGTCTTTTTCGCGGCAGACGAAGTAGTTGATGGCTCCCGCCGTTAGGCAGCCTTTGCTCAGGTCGCCGACATTCTGCAACAGATCGATGTGATCGGTTCGATAGCCCGGACCGTAGGGCGGGTTCAGAAGGGTCGCATGGGCGACCGAAAATGCTCCATTGCCTGCACCGTTGCCATTGGTGGCGAGGGTACCTATCACGCGGTATCCGGTACCCAGGCTGTGCGAAGGTCCGCCCACCAGAAATACATCGTACTTCGTGCTGGGTTGCCCGAACTGGATGTTGATCTCGATGTGCAGATTGCCGCCAGGTTCGCTGTAGGCGACCATTCCAATTTGCGGCCCGTCCATATCGAGTGTCCCGCCAAATCCGTTGTTATCTCGGTCATAAACCGCCGGGACGTGCGTCTCCTTGATTGGTCCAACTGTTGGCATCTTTCTACCTCTCTTCTGGTTGTGAATTTCCGTGCCGCCATTCCCCGCTTTCTGTTTTGAATTGCGGCGATACACCATCAGGAGCAATTGCAATGCCGCCGGCTAGCGCCTTCTTACACTCTGCGCGCCTGTTAACAAGTTCATTAGCAGCAATGCAGTACACGAGAGCGAGAGCGCGTGTTTGATTTTCCCGCTGCCAATTGTTCAAGGAAGCTATCGGAGTGGATAGTCGAGGGCGCGCTTCGGATAGCGCTCGGGTGGGCCCGGGTGGAATCCCTCGCGCAAGAGTGCCGTCCCGTAAGGCAGAATCGAATTGTCGTGGGTTGCGGTTTAGTTGATGTTCGGAACACGCAGCACTCCCTGTCGCTGCGCGACCACGGCGGGCACCCCATCTAGCCACCAGCCACTAATTTGTCATCACGAGGTCGCCGTAGCGACCCTTGGATCTGCTTTTACTGGCGACTGGCAACTGCCTACTGGCGACTTTTTTTTTGAATTGTCATCCTGAGCGGAGCCCGCTTCGGGCGGAGCCGAAGGACCCCTTTCCCCGCGACGATCCCCCACAGAATTGTCATCCTGAGCGGAGGCGGCTTTGCCGCCGGAGTCGAAGGACCTGCTGATTCCGGCCCGCACACCTCCCGCGGGTGGCCCACAATTGCCTGATGTTGGCGAATGTGGGGCGCTTGCAGTCCCGCCTCGCGGGACGGCAGAAGAAAGCCCACCGTTTCAACGGTGGGAAAGCGTGCGATAGAAATTCCAAGTCCCCCGGCGACGTCACTCTTCAGCGAGGGCTTCAGCCCGAGTCTCACTCGCATCGAAACTCAATTGCATCCGTGGTTGAGGTATTGAGCTCTTCCCGAATCGGGCGGGTGGGTCTTCTGCCTTTCGCTGACAACTAACCACTGACAACCCGCAACCGCTCTCCGTCGGGCAGCGTCTCCGTGGCAGATTTTGCCGGGTGCCCCATCCGGCCTGATTTTGGCCGGGTGGGTCTTTTGACTTTCGCGGACAACTAACGACTGACAACCGCCAACTGATCTCCGTGCCTCGGTGTCTCAGTGGTAGATTTTGCTTTTGCCTGATCTACCTCCGTGCGCTCCGTGTCCTCCGTGGTGAATCCCTGTCGCTTCCCGAAACGGGAATCCCGCCCCAAATTTTCCAGATTTCTCTTGCTTTTCACTCTCCCCCTTTGCCACGCTTGCATCGAGGGGGCGAAGTCCCCCACAACGACGCTGTACGACTTGCTGCCGGAATACCGCCAGCGTGCACGAACTTACTGATGGCTGACAGCTGATAACTGAGAGCTGAGGGCCGCCAGTTTAGCCCGTTTTTCGGAGGCTCTATGTCCGTCCCCATTTGTCACCATCTCAAAGAAGATGGCGTCTACTGCGGCTCTCCTGCACTCAAGGACCGCGATTACTGCTACTTCCACCTCAACCTTCGCGGACGCCGCCTCAAAGCCGCCCGTGCCCGCCGTCGTGGCGACAATCCTCCCCTCAACCTCCCGTTCCCCGAAGACATGCACGCCGTGCAGGTCTCTCTTGCTGAGATTCTGTGGGCCGTCGCTGAGCACCGCATCGACCGCAAAGACGCCGGCATTATGCTCTATACCCTGCAACTGGCTTCCACCAACCTCAACCAGACGCCGCGCTGGCAGGGCGAGCGCACTGCCGTCGAAAACACCCGCCCGCTGCGCGCGCTCAGCGACCCCGGCTTCGAGCAGCGCTTCGATCTCCCGGCACACGCCGATCTCGACACCCTCCCCAAACTCGACGACGCTCCGCCTATCGATCTTCCAACCAGTGTCATCCTGAGCGAGGAGGTCGCCATCGCGACCGACGAGTCGAAGGAACCCTTTATGGCGAACGAACGGCCCGTGCCCGTCGGCGAATGTGGGACCGGCCAGGGTGCCCCACCCTTATCGCCCGACTCTGGCGATAGGGTAGGAACCACCCCCGAACCCGACTACTTCCCTCTCCCGGCAGAACAACGTTCCCAACTGAAGATGACGCAGGCCGAGGAGATGCAGTTCTTCAACTACCGTATGAGCCGCAACACACCCGGAGACGAAGACAAGCTCAAGCTGATTTGGCTGTGTGCCAAGCGCGCCGGGATGCTCACTCAAACCGAAGAGGATCGTGAGAACAGCGCGGCCTTTGAAAAGATGTTTCCCGAGCCTGCCGAATCCGGGGAGAGTGAGGCCGCATGACCTCGTCGCTCCCGAATCTCGCTGAAAACGTGTTGCTAACCCATTGCGAATCTATGATTTGCCTGCAAGCGCCGTGTTTTCTATGTTTTGCATCGGAAATCAGCGCTAACTCGTTGCAAACAAAGATTTCGGGGGAGGAGGAGGGGGTAACCAAATCGCTACTGAATCGCCTGCGGTTTTTGGGTCATCAGCTCGGTGAAGCGGGGATCGGTGCGCAGGCTGGCGAATTCCGATTCGGTATAGACCTTGTCGATTCCCTTATAGCCCTCTTCCATCGCCTTGCGCAGGTACTGCAGCGACTTGTCGACGTCGCCGGCCTGGGCGTACATCTTGGCCACCATGAAGGAAAACGCGGCCCGGTCTTCGGGAGAAACTGTCTGCGCCATTACGCCGGTCTTGGAAACCCGCTGGAAGATGTCAGGGTCAATCTGGTAGGCGGTGCGGTACTCCTGCGCGGCCTTATCGTACTCGTGCTTCGCGAAGTATGCCGCTCCGAGGTTGTAGTGGAAGGTTGGAGAATTGGGCCGGAGCGCCAGCGCCTTTTCGTAGTACTTGATGGCGCGGTTATAGCGCTTCTCGAGTTGCGCGATGAAGCCGAGATTGTTAAGTCCTTCGGCGGAATTCTTGTCGAGCGCGACGGCCTTGTTGAAACACTTTTCCGCGTCCTTGGTGCGCTGCATGAACAGCAGGGCGATGCCCTCCTTGTTCCACACTAATGCTGACGGTTGTTTCGCGAGGGCAGCCTTGTAGTAGTCGATGGCATCGAGATAGCGCTTTTGAGCGCGTAGCTGGTCGCCCTGGCGCTCGAGTTCCGCTGGAGTGCCCGTCGTGAGGGAAACCAGCGGCGGCGGCACTGGAGGCTGCTGCGTAGCTTCCGCTTGCGATTGCTGTTGCTGCGATGGCGTGTGTTCGGCTTGTGGCTGCTGTGACTGCTGCGGTGTTGGCGGATCGTCAGCGAAGGCTGGCGGTGAAGAAATGATTGAACTGCATGTTAGAAGGAAAGCTATCCAGCCCCATCGAACCGATCGTGCCCACGTGCTCGGAGACATAGCTACGCTCCCGACTGCCACCCGTTGCAATATTAGACCTAATTCGGGGGAGGTTTGTTCCCTGGATTTTGCGAAGTGGGCGGATTGGGGTCTTTTTGGTCCTTATCGCCGCCCTTGCCGCCAAAAACGCGACTGAAGAACCCCTTCTTTTTCTTCTGTTCGGCAGGGCTATTCGCTCCGGCTGGCGCGGCTTCGGCGGTGCTGCCAGGGCTTCCGGGCGGCACTTGCACAGGCCCGTTCGTGGTCGCTGGAGGTGGCGCGACAGGCGGCGAGCCGAGACCGAGAATCTTGGAGAAGACTCCGCGGTGATCGGTGAAAGCCTGTTCGCAGGTCTCCTTGGGCTCGGTGCCGGCAATGAAGGCAACGTTGTAGAACTGCGGGCAAGCTGGAGTCGCCAGACGGTTGGTGACCTTGTCTACCTGCACGTTGACAACGCCGGATGGAGCAGAGAAGCCCTTCATGTCGGAGTAGCGCGGGATCTTCTGCGCCCGCTTCATGAACTCGGCCCAGATGGGCGCGGCGGTCGTGCCTCCGGCGAGCTTGATGTCGGTGTAGTCGTCGTTGCCGACCCAGACGATGCAGAGAAGGTTGCTGGTGTATCCGGCGAACCAGGCGTCGTGGGAAGTGCCGGTCTTGCCGGCTGCGGGCGCGGTGAATCCGCGGGCGCGAACTGGGATAACCGGTTCCGCTGTCAACCACGGCCTGCATCATCGTAGTCATGACGTAGGCGACGCGAGGATCGAGGATCTCCTTGGATTCGTTGTGATAGTCGTTCAGGACCGCGCCGTGGGCGTCGCGTATGGACTTGAGCATGATGGGCGACAGGCGCATGCCGCCGTTGCCGAAGACGGTGTAAGCGCCAGACATTTCGAGCGGGCTGGCGCCATAAGAACCCAGGGCGATCGACGGGGTGCCGCTTACGCTGGTGATTCCGGCCGCCTTGGCAAGGCTGGCCACGGCACCGAAGCCGACGCCTTGAGCCACTCGCAAGGTGGCGTTGTTCAGAGACATGGCCAATGCATAGCGGGCGGTCACTTCGCCATGGAAAGCTTCGTGATAGTTGCGCGGCTCGTAGACCTTGTCACCGTAGGCGATGCTGACTTGCGAGTCGTCAACCAGGGACGCCGGGGTAAAGATGCCGGGCGCGCCGCTGACATCGACCTCAGGCGGGGCATTGCCGCCGGTCTCGGCCGCGGTGTGTCCGACGGAGATCTTCTGACCGGTCAGTGCAGTGTTGATGGCCGCGGCGTACACGAATGGCTTGAAGATTGATCCCGTGGGGCGCTTGGCGATAGCGTGATTGAGCTGGCTTTGTCCGTAGTTGCGGCCGCCGACGAGGGCAAGTACCTCGCCGGTGTGCGGATCGAGAACGACGACAGCGACCTGCGGCAGTACTCCGTGACTGGACGGTCTCTTCGGTCTTGGCGTCGGCGCCGGTCCCGACTTTTGTTTTGTGGGTGCGGAGCTTCAGCACCTGCTCGTCCACCAGCTTCATGCCAACTTCGACAGCATCGGCAGCGGCGCGCTGGAGGTCGGGATCGAGCGTGGTGTAGATGCGCATCGCCTGCTCGTTGAGTTCGCTCTCGTTGTACTGGCTGGAAATCTGGTCTTTCACGAGATCAACGAAATAAGGAGCGTCACTGGCTTCAACGTTCGGAGTCGCGAGCTTCAACGGGGTCGCTTTGGCGCGATCGGCCTGGTCGCGGGTGATGGCGTCAGTTTCGACCATGGAGTCGAGCACGAGATTGCGGCGCTCGAGTGCGCGCTCGGGATGGCGATAGGGTGAAAGGTAGCTGGGACGCTGGATGATCCCCGCCAGAAGCGCGGCCTCGGGCAAAGTGAGGTCTTTCATCTCCTTGCCGAAGTAGGCACGCGAGGCTTCGCCGAAGCCGTTGATGCTGAAGGAGCCGCGCTGGCCCATGGGCACCTGGTTGGCGTACATCTCGAAAATGCGCTGCTTGGAGAACTTCTGCTCCAGTTCGATGGAGATCAGGATTTCCGTCAGCTTGCGCTTCATGGTCTTCTCGGGAGTGAGGAAGAACCCGCGCGAGAGCTGCATGGTGAGCGTCGAGCCGCCCTGGCCGCGATGGGCGTGGAGAATGTCGCTTACGCCCGCTTCCATCAGGCGGTAATAGTTGACGCCGCTGTGCTGGAAGAAGCGGCGGTCTTCGATGGCAATGACGGCGTTGACCAGGTCTTTCGGAGATCTGGTCGAAGGTGACGATCTGGCGCTTGGAGCGGTCTTCGCTGCCGAACAGCGAGGTGATCATCTCGGGTTCGAGTTCGTAGGACGACAGGCTTTGGCCGCCGCGCTCCTTGAGCGTTGATGGAAGAGATCTTGCCGGATTCGAAGCGGATGGTGGCGGTTTCCTGGGCGTGGAACGATTCCTCGCCGGGCATGACTTCAAGGCTCGACCCGATGAGGCGGAAGTGGCCGATGGGCGTGTCGTTCTCTTTGCCCTCTTCGCTATAGCCGGCGCGGCGCAGATAGGCGATGAGCTCCTGCTCGGAGGTCTTCTGGCCGACTTCGATCGGCTCGGGGCGGGCGTAGATCTTTGCAGCGTTGTTGAAGATCTGGCCGGACATCCGGCGATCGACGATGCCTTCGTACTTGACGTAGAAGAAGGCAAAGACCGCCAAGAGAAGAATTCCCGTGATGAGGAAGCCGGCGACCAACATCTTCACGAGGGGATCTCCCAGGGTGAAGTGGTGGCCCGGCGAAGGTTTGCGGGTCGGTGGCCGGTCCGTTCGCTGGGGAGCGGTGCGGGGCCGGCTGGGAGCCATTTTTACTTTGATTGCCACGTTAGTCGGTAAGCGGAGACGCGCCGTCTATTGTATGACGGTTAAGAAGAGCATCTTGTTATCTGAGACGGCAACTGGGCGCAAGACATCTTGCAACCAATGAGCATGCCAGTGGCGTTGGCTGGGTTGGGTGCTGGCGCGTCAGGTGTCATGCCCGCCGGAGCTAATTCACTATTTTAGACCAAGAAAGGCCGTCAGTCCGGTGTCGGCCAAGGTGCAGGATTCATTGATATATTCGAAGTACCAAACCCGGATTTGAGGTGACGAAATGCGTAAAACCCTGACGTTTGTCTTGGTGGCCATCTTTCTGAGCAGCATGGCTGTAGCAGCGAACAAGTCATCTGGAAATACCACTCTGAAGGATGTGCAACCTGCTGGAACTACCGACAAAAAGCACAAGAAGCAGCAATATGACCTGACATTTGCCACGTCACAGCACGAATACACGTGCCGCAGCAATGAGAACGAGAAGGTTGAAGCGACGAGTTTTGTGGTGGGCACGGGAATCTCTTACAAGATTGATGGCAACAAAGGGCAGGTCAAGAGCACCACGAGCGGCAAGAACGTGAAATGCACGCTGGTGCGCGTGGCTGCCTTGACTCCCACACCTTAATCAGAGCGCGCAGATCTTGCGCAAAACACAGCCCTGCGGCAGCACAAACTTTCTGTGCTGCCGCTTGTCGGGGGAGGGGCTGTGAGCCCGTAGTGGCTCGCTATCCTCTACGGGCAACGTCCAGGCGTATCGCCATTCGCCAAGTGCTGGTCAAACGCCTTGGGGAACGCCACACTAATGGTTTGTCGCTGGCCGCTGCCGCTTCCGGTAGCGTGGCAAACGAACGCCTTGTGCATATCGAGCACCCAGCCGCCGTAATACTGGAAGCCAATGCCCGTACCTGCGATGGTCGCTCCGTCAGCAGAGATAGCGCCCGGGGACCAGAGGCTGGCCCACTGGTCGATCGCCGTACCCTGATTCTTGACGAAGTCGTCGAGGCTGACTACACCAAGTTCCTTGGTCCAGAGAAACGGCAGCGGCTGGAAGCTGAAGAAAGCGTTTCCGCTGAATCCAACCATCACGCTCCCATCGCTCGAAAGAGCGTAAGGATTGAGAGGCGATGCGTCGGAATTGAGAGGCTGCACATATTCGAGGGTGGTTGAGTTGGTGTCGCGACGCCAACCGCTTCCATCGAAGGGATACTGACCGTCGAAGAGTTGACCTGCGATTTTCGAGCCATCACCGCTCACTGTGAATGCCTCGCTGACTGGGTCGCCGTTCACGTCCGTGATCAGTTCCGGCCGGCCGTTGTGCCAGACGGTGCCAAGCCATCCACCCCACTCGGCCTCCTGCCAGCCCACGGCGATTGAGCCGTCGGCCGACACCTGGTCGATGCGGCTGTTAGCCCAGCGTCCATCGGAACGCTTGAATGACGACGGGTACTCGATCGAACCGATGGCAGTATTGGCTATCCAGCGGAACGCCTTGTAGTCGGTGCAGGTGTTGTAGGTAACGCCGAACACGGAACCGTCGTTGCTGACTGCTTCGTTCCACGTAGTGTCGGTGCCACAGCTGCCGTTCGGCCGCACGTGAATCCAGCCGTTCTTGGCGTCCCAGCGGTAGGCGCCGAGATCAGTGTCGGAGTTTACGTCCAAGAGGTTGCTGGAGATATAGCGACCGTTGGGGGAGATCGAAACGACACCGCCGACGCCAGCCACGTTCATCGACTGCACGCCTTGATTCGCTGTCCATTGGAAGACTGGACCACCGCGGGTGGAGCCGCCGACCGCAATGCTGCCGTCTGCGCTAAGACCGCTGACAAAAGCGCCATAACCCAATTGATAAAGCTTGGGCGCTCCGGGAGTGAGGGCGAACGTGATGTTTGCCTTGGTTGATTTACCCGCCGCAGCGGTAATAGGAACGTACTGACAAGGATTGAAGTTTGAATTCGTCTGGTTGCCGGCCCAGAAGCGCTCGGCGCCGGGAAGGAACCAGAGAGGAGGAGTGGGGAATCCTCCTGCCAGAATGGCATCCACGTAGAGCACGTACTGCGCGCCTGGCTTTAAACCGTGAAGAGTGAAGCTGCCATCGGGGCCGAGAAGTCCCTGCGTCATTTGTCCGGTGACCGCGGAGGTCGAATCAACGAACGGGTCAGCGATGTTGCGAGCGATGACGTTAACACCGGTCAACTCGGTCTTACCGTTGATGTCGTACACCTTGCCAGTAATGGTTCCGTAGGAACCCGTCCAACCTGGACCAGGATATAGGTCTGAGAATGAGGCGAGAGTGTCGGTGGTATGGAGGTTGGCCTGCGCCATGCCGGTCCCGCCTACATAAGGATCGATGTAGGGATACATGGTTTCGACATCGGCGCTGGTGAGATTGGCCGGGTAGGGCAGATTGTTGCAGTTAATGGGCCCCACGCCCTCACCGTTGAAATAACTATAGAAGTAGGCCGCGCCGTTAGTCTGGGTATGCGCCATTCCGAGCGAGTGTCCGAACTCGTGGGTGGCTACGCCCTGAAAGTTCTGCGCCGTGGTATCAGCGGGGTCGATTGCAGTGCCGTTGAGCACGGTCCAGCTTTCGGTGATGATCGTCGTCCCAGTGATGCTGTACTGCGGACTGGAAATGCCGAGGACGTCCGGTCCGACGCCGAAGAAGTTCTGCATGATGCTACCGTCGGCATCAAAAACTACATAGATGCCGCGGCCATTGGAGGTGCCGATGATGCTGCCGATGTTAGTCGAATCGATATCGGGCAGACCGATTTGCGAGAAATCGCCCACGACAGTTGCCCGCAAGGAGGAAGTCTTGATTGCAGACCAGTCGCCGAATCCCTTGGTCACCAGGTTTTTGCCGACGGTGTTGTCAAAGGTGACCACATTCGGTGGATTCGTGGAGTAGTCGGTAACGACGCCAAGGTTGCCGAGATCGAAGTAAACCGGCACCGGTGTGGAAGTGTCGTAGTGATAAGCAGACTTCGTGTTGGGATCAACGAGAAGCGGGCCGCCTGCAAAGGCAGTCGCGGTGAGCAACGCTACCGATGCGATCAGGATTGCTGTGAGGACGCGGTTATTTCTGAACATGTTTCATCCTTCCGCTCTCGACCCACTGGCCATCCACCGCCTGCTTGACGAGGCTCACAAAAGCGTTGACGTTGACCGGGCCCTGCTGGGTCAAGATAGCCCGTTTTTCCTTGGTTCCGAGTACGGACTGATCGATCTCGACGTTCTTGAACAGACCGGCGTTGTTCGATTGATTGACTGCGCTGGCCATGGCGACATTGAATTTCCCCTGGCCCAAGCCGACGGTGGTTTGCAAACCTGTCCAAGCAGCTTTTTTGTTCAAGAAGAGGATGGCCTCTTCGCCCTTGGTGTAGGAAGCCCAGCCTGCAGGGGTGACCATCAGGTTGGTCAAACCATTGCCCATGTCGCGGGGTTTCAGGAGTCCAAACTGACGGAAGGTGTAATCGCCGGTCACTTGGCCACGAATGGCATCGGCGACGTGCAGCGTAACTTCGGTGTAAGGGACGCCGCGCGAATCAATACCATCCGTCACATTAGTGACGGTGCCGCGGAGAATCAGTTCGGAATTGGCGACCAGGTCAACCACGTTGACCTCACGCCGGTTGGTGGTGGCGTTCGCGATGGTGGTCGCGAACAGCATCGTCAAGAGGACCCACGCGCAGAGTTGGCGGCGGCCCCGAAGGTTCTTCATCGATGGTGCTCCTCGATCGAATTCGGCGTCTTCGACGCCAGTTGTTGGTCCGTTAGCATCGTGCGGCAATCGGCGAAGGACCGTGGTTACGGGGCCAGTGGAACGTGACGTAAGAATCGGCGCAAGCAGGAGGGGCCCAGGGCGGTATGAAGCGATCAACGTACCGCCAAATTATTATACACCGTCAGTTGTACGCTGTTAAATAAACAACGTCAATGCTAAGATAGGGCGCCTTTCTTGCGCCGCAATATCACGATGCCCCGACTGCCCGATGCCGAGCTGGAGAAGCGGATTGTTGCCGCCGCCATCCGACTGCTCGACCGAGGCGGGGAGGCGGCGATCACCCTGCGGGCTGTGGCCAAGGAAGCGGGAACCTCAACTCCCACAATTTATGAGCGCTTCGGCGATCGCGATGGGTTAATGAAGAGGCTCGTCGACCAGGCCACCGGCGACCTGATGGCGATTCTCCATCCGCTTGGATCCGTCGAGGCGATTTTTCGCGCCTACCTTCGTCATTCGCGTGAGCATCCCATGCGGGTGAATCTGATGGTTGAGACGTTTGGGGAGCGGTACGTAGCGGGTGACAAGATGCCCGCGTTCGAATTGCTGCAAACACGCATCGCAGAAGAGCTCGGAATCAAGGGAAGGAAATGCGAGGACCTGGCGCTGGCGATCGCATCCTTGGGATTTGGTACAGCGCAGGGCATGATTGCGGCCGGCGGCGACACACCTGCGGGAGCACAATTTCAGTGGACGGCGCTGCAGGCGTTGCGAATGTTGCTGAGAACGTTTTCGCGCAAGAAAAAAGGCCGCACGCGCTCCCATGCGGCGCGGGTGAAAATGTCGCACGCAAGCTAGCGAAGTGGCTCGGCCAGCTTGCCTGAAGCAATCAGGTCTGCCACCCGGCGGAAGTCTCCTGTAAGGATGCGATCTTCGGAAATAGGCGGCGACACGGAACGAATGGCCGAGTGAGCGGCTTGTCCGCGTTTGCCGGTCTTGAGGGGAGCACGGAAGTCCAACGCCTGGGCGACCGCGAGGGCTTCGATGGCGAGCACGTTGCGTGTGTTCTCGACGATCCGAAGCAGCTTGTTGGCAGAGGTCATTCCCATCGACACAAAGTCTTCCTTGTTGCCGGATGTAGTAATCGAATCGACCGACGCAGGATGGGAGTACACCTTGTTCTCGCTCACCAGCGCGGCGGCTGTTACTTGCGGCATCATGAAGCCTGAGTTGAGACCGGCGCCCGGCGCGAGAAATGGAGGCAATCCTTCGTTCAGAGAGGGATTAACCAGCCGTTCCAGGCGGCGCTCGGAGATTCCAGCCAGCGCACTGAGTGCGATCGCAAGAAAATCCAAAGCAAACGCCAGCGGTTCGCCGTGAAAATTGCCGCCGGAGATGATGTCGCCTTCAACCGGCGCGTTCATGGATCGCTGAGGGCTGCCGACTCTCTTGCCTTCCGGGAAGACCAGGGGGTTATCGACAGCGGAATTCATCTCGACTTCGAACACTTCGCGGCAATGCGCGAGGGTGTCGCGCACCGCGCCATGAACCTGGGGAATGCAGCGCAGAGAGTAGGCGTCCTGTACCTTGCCGCAGCCGCGGTGCGATTCGCGAAGTTCGCTGCCTTCGAGCATGCGGCGGAGATTGCGCGCTACAAGCAACTGGCCGGGATGGGGACGTGCCTGGTGGATGCGATCGTCGAAGGCGACGTCGGTGCCCATGAGAGCATCGACGGCCATGGCTCCGAGCACGTCAGCGGTGTCTGCGAGCACTGTGACTTGTAGGGTGGCGAGCAGTCCGACGGCAAGCATGGCCTGGGTGCCGTTGATCAGCGAAATAGTCTCTTTTGCTTCGAGGACTAGTGGCTTGATGTCAGCTTGGCGCAGGGCGTCGACTGCGGGCATACGTTTGCCCTGGAAGTAGGCTTCGCCTTCGGCGATCAGAACTAATCCCAAGTGAGATAGGGGTGCGAGATCGCCGCTTGCGCCCACGCTTCCCTGCGAAGGGATCACGGGATGCACGCCGCGATTCAGCATTTCGCAAAGGGTGTCGATGACGATGGCACGCACGCCCGAGCAGCCTTTGGCGAGGGAGTTGGCGCGCAACAGCATCATTGCGCGGCTTAAATCCCGGCTCAACGGTTCACCGACGCCCACGGCATGAGAGCGCATCAGGTTCACCTGCAACTTGCGGATGTCGTCGGGAGGAATGCGGACATCGCTCAGTTGTCCGACGCCAGTCGTGACGGCATAGGCGAGGCGATTGTTGGCCACCAAGTCTTCGACCACGTCGCGGGCGCGATCGACGGCCAAGCGCGCTTCGGATTCCAGCATTACGGGACGCCGATCGTAGACCACGGTGGCGACGTCGTCGAGCGTCAGGTTGTTGCCATTAATATGGAGTGCCTTCATGCCATCCCAAGTCGTAGACCGGCGCTGCTTCGCTTAAGCGTGAGTGGTCGCAGGTCCAATCGTCTATTGTTCAGCTTTTCCCGGCGGCCTTCAAGAACGTAGCCAGGTATTTTTGCGGCAGGTGCATGCGCTCGAACTTCGAGTTCACCGCAATGTGGACACTCTCCCCCTCCGCCAGGAGCTTGCCATCCTCTGGCCGAACGATCTCATAACCGAAGTGCAGCACCGACCCACGAACATTGACCAGGCGCGTACGAATGGTGAGGAGGTCATCGTAGAGCGCGGGCGCTTTGAAGCGGCAATGTACATCGGCGACTGCGATATGGATATCATCGTGTTTTTCCAGATCGCGGTAGACGAGGCCCAACTGGCGCATCATCTCCACCCTTCCGACTTCGAACCAGATAATGTAGTTGGAGTGGTAGACCACGCCCATCTGGTCGGTTTCCGCGTAGCGAACGCGAACCGGCGCCTCAAAGACTTGCGGAACCGCCGCGGACTCAGCGTGCGTGGGCATCAGGTTCCAACTTATCACGCAGCACGCAGAATCCGGCTATGACGCGGTGGAGACCCAGTAGAGAGCAAGCTACTTCTTCTCTGCCGCCGTGGCCGCAGCTTCCGCGCTGTTCCGCACGAACTGTCCACGAACTGGTTCGCCTTCCGTTACGGGCTTCCCGTCGGCCGTGTAGCCAGCGAACTGGGGAGGCAAGGTCCATGGGTAGGGGACGCCCTTTGAGTTTTGCAGGCGATACTCAAAGTGGGGCGCCGGGGAATCGCCGCTGTTGCCACATTCGGCGACGACGTCGCCCTGCTTGACCTTTGCGCCAGTCTTCACCTTGATGCTGTTCTGCTTGAGGTGCATCAAGAACGAATACTCCTGGTTGCCGTGCGAGATGATAACGCGGTTGCCAGCGGGCGCCATCTGTTCAGGGCGGCCGGGAATGTTGTCGGCAAAGGTGTCATTTACGAGGACTACCGTTCCATCGGCGGGAGCGGCGACGGGCTGTCCATAGCAGTAAAACTGTTCATTCTTGCTGCCATCGCCGGAATAGGGCTGGCCATCTTTCAATACAGTGAAGACCATCGAATAACGCTCAGCATCGCGATAGGCGTTCATGTTCTGGTAAATATCACGGCCTCCCTGGTAGACAAACCACTCGCCATTGAACGGCAGCGCCAATTTGGTCTTCACCTTGTAATCGTCATACTTGTTGCCAGGGGCGGCGGGAGCTAAGCGGGGCTGGATCACCGAAATCTGTCCCTGGTCGTCGACCATGATTACGGTGTACACAGGGTCTTTGCTCTTGGTGAACTGCGAAAACCTTGAGTAAACCGTGTTCTGGGACATGAGGTCAGGGGCGAAGTTCTCTCCCAGCATCTTCTGTTCGTGGCCTAGTTGTGCGGCCAACTCTTTCGTAATGGTGGAGACGCCGGCGAGGCTCTGACCCTTCTTCATGGCAGCCGAGTAAGCGGCAAACAACTGGGTGGACTGACCGCTATCGAAGTATCCGAATAACTGGCGGGCACGGGCCTGAGCGGCGGCGCTCATCACCGGATAGCTGCCTGCGGATGCGGACGATTGCTTCTTAGGTGCGGTTGCGGCGGTTTGAGCTAACAGCAAGGCCGGGAACAGCACCATCGCGACGAACAAACGGTGGCGACGTTTCACAGATTACCTCCCTGTCCAATTGGGTTTGCGCTTCTCGAGGAAGGCGTTCACGCCCTCCCGAAAGTCATGGGTTGTGCGAATGCGGGCATTCTCGTCTACGGCGGCTGCGATTTGCCGATCGAGCTCCGCGTGGGAATACGTGTGCAACAGCCTCTTAGTGGCCAGTAACGAGGCTGGACTGTTCGCCAGGAGAGTATCGGCGAGTTCCCTGGCGCGCGCCATCAAGTTATCGGACGGAACGATTTCGGTGACCAGGCCGAGGCGAAAAGCCTCGTCCGCGTCGATGATGCGACCCGTGAGCAAGAGGTCACGCGCCTGCTTCTCACCCACCTGACGCAAAAGAAAAGCGGAGACGATGGCAGGCACGAATCCGATGCGGACTTCGGTGTAGCCGAACTTCGCGCTTGATGAGGCGAGGGTGAAATCGCAGAGCGTGGCGAGACCGCAGCCGCCGGCGAGGGCGGGTCCGTTCACAGCGGCAATCGTCATCTTGGGGAATTCGTAGAGGGTTCGGAACATGTGCGCCATGCGCCCGGAGTCGGCGAGATTCTCCTCTTCCGTGAGGTGGATGACTTCGCGCAGAACCTCGAGGTCCATGCCGGAGCAGAATGCGGACCCCGCACCAGTGACAATGAGGATATAAGAGCTGGATTTTTGCACTTCGTGGAGCGCGTGGTGCAACTCCTCGATCAGAGCATGGCTGATGGCGTTGCGCTTGTCGGGACGGTTGAGCGTAAGCGTGGCAACCGGGCCGTCAAAGGCAAGGGTGAGGGTCGCGTATGGGTGAGGGTGCTGGGACATCGGCTGCTCTCTGCAAAAGGTGCTGCGGTTGCTCCTCTGGCCGGCTGCGTGCCAACGCTCGGTTCATTGTGTAGCTTCGGTTGGAATTATCACACCGATAACAACTTTCTAAACCGACTTCTTTCCCGAGGTTGGCGTAATTGTCAATTTCTATGTCCACTTTGGGATTTCGACCGCTGCCAAAGGTACGGCAGGGCTACATTTTCGGGCCGCCGAACTGCTCAGCGAGTTTGGCAGACATGGAGACTAACTCGGCAAGGGGCTTTGTCGGTGGCAATGGTGCGCCACGCTCGCGCAGGGCTTCCAAGACGAGTTCGGTGGGAATATTTCCGACGAGAACGTCCTGGGCAAATGGGCATCCGCCGAGGCCACCGATGGCGGAGTCAAAGCGGCGGCATCCGGCGTCGTAGGCTGCCAGCACTTTGGCTGCGGCCTGGTCGGGACGGCTATGCAAGTGCACGCCGATCTCGAGGCCGTCGAATCTTTGCAGCACTGGACCTACCAGGTCGGCAATGAGTTGCGGGGATGCGAGCCCAACCGTGTCAGCCAGCGAAATCGCTTTCAGGTCCATGTCTGCGAGCAAACCCACGCCCTCGAGAAGTTCTTCGGCGTTCCAGAGATCGCCGTAGGGGTTGCCGAAGGCCATCGAGATATAGGCGATGGTGTCGAGTCCGCCTTCGTCGGCTTTCAGCTTTACCTTCTCGAGAATGTCGAGGTTCTCTTCGAGCGTTTGGTTCTGGTTGTTCTTGAGGAAGGTCGGGGAGAGCGAGTAGGGAAACCCGACGGTCCGTACAGCTTCGGTGGCGATAGCGCGCTCGACGCCTCGCTCGTTGACCACGATGGCGATGATCTCGACGTCATCGGGAGGATCGAGTTCGGTGCAGAACTTTTTCAGAGTCGGCCATCTGCGGGACGGCCTTGGGTGAGACGAACGAGACGGCGTCGATGTGCTTGAAACCGGCGGCGATGAGGGCCTTCAGGTATTCAACCTTGGTGGCGGTAGGAATCTGGCCGGGGAGACCTTGCCAGGCGTCGCGAGGGCATTCAATGAGGGTGAGCATAAGTGGGTAGTGGTTAGTGGCTAGTGGATAGTTTACGGCTGCCAACACCGAGCGAAGTTAGAAGGCCGTTGAGGCTACGCGCCACCTCCTGCGCCTTCAGTTCGAGCTCCTGGGTTTGGTCTGCAGCAAGATGGCCGAGCTGATCTTCCGTTGACTAGATTCCATCCGATCCTCCGAGTCTATCCACTATTCACTAGCCACTCGCTACGTTTGAAATACTCCCACATTGAACTTCGGAACCTCTGGATTGAGCGCTGCCGCTTCGAGTGCTGTGATTAGGGCATCCGCGCGTTTCCATGGGGTCGATGATCTTGTCGATCCACAGACGCGCGGCGCCGTAGCGAGGGTCCATTTGTTCGTCGTAGGTCGCCTTGACCTCGTCGAAAAGTTGCTTGCGGTCTTCTTCGCTGAGTTTCTTGCCGCCGCGCTCGAGCTGCTTGATCTTGATTTCTACGAGCGTGCTCGCGGCCGCGGAGCCACTCATGACCGCGTATTTCGCAGTCGGCCAGGCAAAGACAAATCGCGGATCGAAGGCCTTGCCGCACATGGCGTAGTGCCCGGCGCCGAAGGAGCCGCCGATGATCACGGAAATTTTCGGCACGACGGAATTCGATACCGCGTTCACCATCTTGGCGCCGGCGCGGATGATGCCGCTCCATTCCGCGTCGCGGCCGACCATGAAGCCGTTGACGTCGTGCAGAAAAGATCAGGGGCACAAGGTTCTGGTTGCAGTCCATGATGAAGCGAGCTGCTTTCTCGGCCGACTCGGTGTAGATGACGCCGCCGAACTCGATGCGCTTGTTGCCGGAGTGATCGACCTGATTGACGTGGGTCTTCTGGTTGGCGACGATGCCGACGGCGAATCCTCCGATGCGGGCGTAGCCGCATAGAACGGTCTCGCCGTACTCGGCCTTGTATTCGTCGAACTCGCTGCCATCGACGATGCGGGCGATGATTTCCTTCATGTCGTACTGGCGGGAGGGATCGTCGTCAAAAACGCCGTAGATTTCGTCAGCGGGGTAGAGCGGCTCACGCGAAGGTTTGCGGTCGAAAACCCCAAGTTGGCGATTGCCCATCTTGTCGATCAGAGAGCGAATGCGCGCGACGCAGTGCTCGTCGTCGGGCTCGCGGAAATCCACGGTGCCGCTGATCTGGGAGTGCATCTGCGCGCCGCCCAGTTCTTCTGCCGAATACTTGGCGCCGATCGCAGCTTGCACGAGCGCTGGTCCGGCAAGGAAGAGGCCGCTGCCTTCGGTCATCAGGACGTGGTCGCACATCACGGGGAGGTACGCCCCGCCCGCGACACACATGCCCATGATGGCCGTGATCTGCGGGATCCCCATGGCCGACATCACGGCGTTGTTGCGAAACACGCGACCGAAATCGTCGGTATCAGGGAAGACGTCTTCTTGCAGCGGCAGAAAAACGCCGGCGGAATCGACCAGGTAAATCGTTGGGATGCGGTTGTCGATGGCGATGTTCTGGGCGCGAATGACTTTCTTGGCGGTCATGGGGAAGAACGCGCCCGCTTTCACAGTGGCGTCATTCACGATGAGCATGACCAGTCGACCCTGCACGCGGGCGAGGCCGGTGACGACTCCGGCCGAGGGCGCGCCACCCCAATCTTCGTACATGCCCCACGCGGCGTAGGCTCCCAGTTCAAAGAAAGTGGTGCCAGGGTCGATCAGCTTTGCGATTCGCTCACGAGCGGTCATGCGCCCCTTGGCGTGTTGCGATTCGATGGCCTTCGCACCGCCGCCCTGCTGGATTTGCTCTTCGTCCATGCGCAGCCGCGCCACGAGTTCGGCAACGGCATGCTGGTTGCGCTCGAAGCGCGGAGACGAAGTTTGTACGCTGGTTGCCAGTTCGGCGGAAGATCCGGGGTGTTTGTGCTCAGTCATGATGGACGGTCGTGCACTCGTGGGCAGACCGATAACGATAAAGCAGCGGGAGAGTGTGTGCAATGTTGGCCAAAGGGGTTTTCACGACAGAGACACAGAGGCACAGAGAAGATTAGGCAGAAAATTCATCGATCAACACGGCTCGCGTGCTCGGTTGCTCACGATTCCGGCATCGCAAGTTCGCGGATTGATACCGTCATTCGCCACCGACCGTTGACGGAGCGACCAACGCGAAGGCTACGATGGTTTATCCACCCCGGCCGTCTGCTCTTCAAGCTCGCTGACCAACTTGGCCTGTAATTCGTGAGCGCCGTCGAGCTTGATTTCGCAGGAGGCAACTTCTTCGGTGCTGGCGCCGTGGTAACACAGCTCGCAGACCCCGAGTCCGCCCTCAGAATGTACCGGTGGGCCGAAAACGCGGCAAGTGACAGGACGGGATGCATACAAGTCGCAAGTGCCATGATCGGGATCGAGGGCCGGGCACGGCTCATAGTCGGCGAATTCTTCGAACTTGGCCGCGGCTTCGTCGTCATCGCCCAGTACGCCGGTGCGGCTCGCCCGGGAACTCGGGGCCAGCCGCTGCCCACGATTCGCGCGCCCGTTGACGGACGCGAGCGGCGCGCTGGGTCGGAGGCGTCGAGATTTGCGAGACCCGTCGTGCAAGCGCAGTACATCGAGCTGATCGATGGCGAAAACGCCGATGCAGCATGGGGTGCAGCCGGGCTTGCACATCAGCCATTCGCCACTGCGCCACTGTGTATCGAGCAGTGCGGCGTCGAGGATCTGAACCAGCGTCTTGTCTTGGACGGGGAGGTGCGTTGGCACCGCTTAGCATAGCGCACGGCCGTTGTTTTGGATGGCTTGCGATAGGTCCGATGGAGGATGTCAGTCCAATGATCGAGATGCGCGCGATCGACGGGTTCTCGGCGATTGCGTCGACGAGTCCGGAGCGCAGGGCCTTGGCGGCATGTAGTTTCTCGGCCGCGAGAAACATCTGTAGCGCGCGCGCGCGGCCGACGAGCCGTGGAAGACGCTGGGTGCCACCCCATCCGGTAATGAGCCCGAGGGCCGCGCCGCGATGACCGAAAGATCGCGTGAGGACCAGCGATGCGATGCGGCAAGCCAGAGCGAGGTCGAGTCCTCCACCCATGCAGTAGCCGTGAACGGCGGCGATGGTGGGAGCAGGGAAGTCGGCTACGGCTTTCATCAGCCGCTGACCCATGTGGGCGAAGACGGAAGGCTTCCGCGCCATGAAGCTCGGCGATTTCATGAAGGTCGGCACCGGCGGAAAAGAAATGTGGGTTGCCAGTGATGACGAGGCGGCTGGGAGGCTTTTGGGCGAGTCGCGTCCAAAGCGGCGGTGAGGGCTACAACGCGCGCGCGGGTGAGGCGGTTGGTGCCATCGTCGGAGACCAGCCGAAGGACAACGGCATGCCGCGTGCCTCTCGATCGAGTAATAAGCCCCGGCGTTCTGTACAGGGAGTTTCAACACGACAGAGTAGCCAAATGCGAACTTCGGTAGGTCTGGGGCCCAGATATGCGTCGCTAGGCCTCGATCATGTATCCCAGATCGCGAGCCATCTTCGCTCAACTCGAAGCTGCCAAAGCGCATGGCTTCGCCGATGATGCGGTGGGAGACTGGGATCGCGCGCCAGGCGGGTGATCCATTGCATTCCGACGTCGAACAGGTTGGGCGTGAACCAGCGCTGAGGCACGACTTCCACGAGGCCGGCATGAGGATAGACGACATAAATTGCTGCTGCCGCGTCGTCTTTGGTCTTCGCGCCGTACTGCGCAGGTATCAAGTACCTCTTCGACGCCGTGAAACTCCGCAGGCACTTCGATCGGGTGCGTGCCTTCTTTCAACATTGCGCTGACGGAGAACTCCGCTAACGGTGGCGTTGCGGAAAAAATACGCTCGGGCGAGGGTTTGAACCAGCCGGCGATCTCAGCGTAATCGAAGGACTTCAACGCGCCGAGGTCGAAGAGCACGAAGCGCAGGTTGCGGCCGTCGGGACACCAGATTCCCAGCCGATTCGGGTCGACCGGGAAAGGACGGCAATAGGAATTGAGCGCGAGAAGAGGCTTGTCGGGTTGCGAGCGTAGATGCAGCGTGACCAGGTAGGCAAGCTGCCCGTCGGTACCGTGATACTGCCAGGAGAAGACCTGTCCAGCGGGGCCTTGCAAGTTCGGGAAATGTCTCCCAGTACCAAGGGCGTCGGGCCCACCGTTTGCTTCAGGAGGCGTTGGAGTCGGCTGCTTTGGGGATGGGGCGGCGCCATCAGCCGCCGGCCGTTACGCCGCGAGGCTTCACGTTGGTGCGAATGAAATTCGATGATGGCGTCCATGGGTGTGCCCGGCTGAAAAACAGCGGCCACGCCAGCTTTTTTGAGCCCGTCGATGTCCTGATCGGGAATGATTCCGCCTACGACAAGTAGTACGTCGTCCATCTGGTTTCTGCTTCAGCAGATCGAGCACGCGTGGAACGATGGCGTTGTGCGCGCCTGACAAGATGCTGAGGCCGATGACGTCCACGTCTTCCTGCAATGATGCATTCGACGACCATTTCGGGAGTCTGGCGCAGGCCGGTGTAGATGACTTCCATTCCGGCGTCGCGCAATGCGCGCGCGATGACCTTGGCGCCGCGATCATGGCCGTCGAGGCCGGGCTTGGCGACGAGTACGCGAATCTTGCGGTCTGTGGGCATGTTGGGATGCTCTCCGCGGTCAGCGCAGCTAAAGGGCTGAACCGAGAATGATAAACCCTGTTTGCGAGTTTCGTAACTATCGAGGCGATTGGCGGCGCACGTAGTGAGCCAAATCCGTTGAGGGACCCAAATTACTGCGTCGCCGGAATAAGTGCTTGGGAGCAGCCAGTACGGGCGATTGACGGTGATTGAGTAGCTGCGAAGGCCGTCGGCGGAGGTCCAGGTGTAGTCACGAACTGCGACTCCTTGCCGTGCCAGATGCAGTTTGCTGGTGACTTCTTCGGGCGCGAGTTTTTCCTGGCGGCGATGGCGCGGGCTGCGACCTGTTGAGCATCGCTGAGATATTCGAGGTTCTCGGATGGCTCGCGGCTCAGGCGCTGGAGCTTGTCGGCTTCGACGCGCGAGGGTACGCGATCGCACTGGCGGTGCAGCCTTTGGCGGCGGGAGGTAAAACGTGCGAGTCGGGTGCGAAGTCCACGGCATCCTCAGGCTTGCTCGAAACCAGCTCAACCTCAGAGATTACGAGGCGCGCATTGGGATGCTTGATCTCGCCTGACTTGAGTCCGACCGCGGGACCGGCGAAGAAGCGACCGATCAAGGTCGCGCGCACCATCTGCACTCTTCCCGAGGCGTCGATCGACTTCATCAGGCGCTGCATGGTTTCGTAGTCGGCGTCTTTCTTCAGAGGAACTGTGCCGGCCTCCAGGCGAGCCTCAGGCAAACGGAACTGATCTTTCGGGATCAGTGGGTTGCCGCCGAACTCCATTCGCAATACGCCGTATTCATCGGGGCAATCGAAGCCGTGGGAGGTGAACTCCTGGCCGCCGTATAGCACCAAGCCGGGGACGCTAACCATGGTGTCACCGTACATTGCCGGGATGTCTTCGAGCAACTCGCAGGGCGAGACTGACCAAGGGCGCTCCTGTGCGATCAAGATGCGGCCAGCGAGAAGAGCATGGTCAACCAGAAAACGCATGCGAGCCGCCTGGCGAAGTCGAAGGGGCATGGTACGAGTTTAACCGTCGGGAGTTCTGCAGAATCATGGGCGCCTCTGAACGCATGTCGTAAACTCACTCTCGGACCTAGGAGCACGCATGGCCGATTCGTCCGAGGTTTACATCGGAGTGGATATTGGCGGCACCAAGGTTGCCGCCGGACTGGTGAATACAGCAGGGAGAAATCCTGCACAAGACGCGCACGCCGATGCATGCGCGGGGAACGGCCGACGATGCGCTGGGCTGCGTGCGCGCGGCGATAGATGCGATTCGCGCGGAGCATCCCGACGTGAGCGTGGGAGGAATTGGGCTGATTTCGCCGGGGCCAGTCGATCCGCAGACAGGTATGGTGTTGAATCCGTCGAACCTGCCTTGCTGGCATAACTATCCTTTGCAGGATGAGGTCGGTAAAGTTTATGGGCTGCCGACCCACGTACACAACGACGCCAACGCAGCCGGACTGGCCGAGGCGCTGTGGGGGGCGGGCGCGGGCTTCAAGTGCATGTTCTACGCCACGCTGGGAACTGGAGTCGGGACGGCCATCACTTATAACGCGCAGCTTTATCTGGGACGCACCGGCGCGGCGGGCGAGGGCGGCCATATGAGCATTGACTATCGCGGCGTGCGCTGCCGTTGCGGGAAGTCAGGATGTATTGAGACGTTTGCCGCAGGATGGGCAATTGCGGCGCGTGCGCAGGAGAAGTTGGCGCGAGAAGCCACGCGCGGCAAGCGCATCGTCGAGTTGGCAGGCGGGAAGGTCGAGAAGCGTGACAAGCGAAACGCTGGCACAGGCGTGGGAGGAAGGCGATCCACTGGCAACGGAGATGCTGCGCGAGACGGCGGACATTCTCGCCGTGTGGTTTGGGAATGTGGTCGATCTGCTGGAGCCGGACATCATCGTGGTAGGCGGCGGGCTGAGCGGGCTGATGGCGAAGTGGTTCGACCGCATCGCATCGCAATTGCCGTTCTGGTCGGTGAATGCGCGGTGCAGAGAGATTCCGTTTGCGGAAGCGAAGTATCGGGCGGATTCAGGGATCGCCGGGGCAGCGGCGCTGTGCGTCTCCCGCGCACTTTTTAAAAAGGCCAAATCAGCCGCGGATTGTCACTGATGAACACGGATCAGGACAAGAGCAACCGCCGATTTCGCTGATCTCGCGGATAGTTCCCAAGTCTTCGAGGGGCTTGGCACTCTGAGTTGAATGATCTGCGTATTCCGTGTTGATCCGCGGTTAAAGTCTCTTCGTATTTTCCATCTCCGACAGTTTCGTGTCTTCCGGCACGTCGGTCATGCTTTCGAAGTCGAGCTTATAGCCGTCGGGATCGCTAAAGCACGTGACCCACATGGAATTGCCAACAAACGGCTCTTGAGCATCGATGCCGCGCGAGCGGAACTCGCGGTAGAGCGCAACGGCGTCTTCGCATTGGAAGCAAAACGATACTCCCTGGCCCAGCACGCCCTTGGGGCGGCGGCCGGGAAGGTATTGCTGCAGCATGATCGATGCGCCGCCTCGGGTGAGCCAGCACCAGCGGATTTTCCCCTCCGGCTCCCATTTGTTCTTCAGGGCGAAACCGAGGCCGTCGACGTAGAAGCGGAGGGAGCGCTCCATGTCGGTAACGCCCAGAAACGGGACGGCCTGCGTTCAGTTTGCGGTGATTGCGGTGGTTGCTACCATCTCTTTTCCTCAACGACAGGACTTCGAATTTCAATGCCCTTGGGTCGCCGGACTCTCCACCCAGTCGGGAACTGTGCCCGGCTTGTCTTCAACCTCGTCGGCGAAGTTGCGCACCACGCCGCGATAGAGCATGCCCGCGCACATCGCCGAAAAGAATAGCAAAATCGCTCCTAATCCTGACTGGTGCAACAAAATCTTGCCAGTGCCGAAGAGGCAGAGATAAACCATGGCGCACCCCAAAGCCCATGCCCAGAGGTTTCGGCCGAGGTCGCGGTTTTGCGGCACGTCTGGAAGCTATGTCGGCGACGCGCTGCCAGCCGCGCACATCGGGCCGGACGTTGCGATAGAAGCGCGCCAGCACTTCCTGCGGCTCGGGTTTGGTGAGCAATGTGACTGTGACCCACACCAGCGTAGTGACGATGGTTGTGACGATTGCGCCCTTGGCGAACACGATGGAGCTGTTGCCGGTGAAGGGATGCCAGCGGCTCAGCACCAGGCTGATCGCCAGCGAGCAGGCCATGGCGGAGATTTCGCTCCAGGCGTTGATGCGCCACCAATACCAGCGAAGGATGTAAACCGCTCCGGTGCCGGCTCCGACTTGCAGGACGATCTGCCAGCCTGAGGCGATGGAGCCGAGCTGCACGGAAATGTAAGCCGCAGCGATGACCAGCAGAACCGTGCTCAGACGAGAGACCAGTACGTAATGGCTCTCCGTTGCGGTCTTGTTGACGAAGCGGCGGTAGAAATCCGACACGAGGTACGACGCGCCCCAGTTCAACTGGGTGGCGATGGTGGACATGAAGGCCGCGAGGAATCCGGCGATGGCGATGCCGCGATATTGATGCGGCAGGTAGTTGTTGAGCACCAGCATGTATCCGGTTTCAGGATGCGCGAGGCCGGGATAGAGCACGATGACCGCGACTCCGGTGAGGATCCAGGGCCACGGCCGGATGGCGTAGTGCGCGATGTTGAACCACAAAACCGAGAGCAGGCCCTGCTTCTCGTCGCGGGCACTGAAGATGCGCTGTGCGATGTAGCCTCCGCCGCCGGGTTCGGCGCCCGGATACCAGAACGCCCACCATTGAAGGCCGATGAAGACGAAGAAGTTGGCGAGAGGGACCATCCACATCGGCTCGGAGGTCACGCCGCGCGAAAAGTTCGGCAGGAAGTTGAGCGGACTTTCAGCATTGCCTCCGGCGTGTGCCTGCATTTGCTGAAGGCTGGCGACTACGGCAGTTATGCCTCCACAGGCTGCGATCGCGTAGTATGCGACGGCGATCACGATGCTCATTTTGAGCACGAACTGGAAGAGGTCGGTCCAGAGTACGCCCCAGAGTCCGCCGAGTGCGACGTATAGGCCGGTGAAGGGAATCAGAAACAACACGCAGATGGCGAGCGCCGCGCCGTCGTTGCCGCTCCAGGCTGAGCCGAAGCGAGACATGAAACTGCTGATGTTGTTCAGCATCGGCGTGTTTGCCAATGTGGTGCTGACGATGGAGGTCATCGCCTTGGTGACCCAGCCGAGGATTACGCAGTTCATCAGCAGGCCGAGGTAGATGGCGCGAAAGCCGCGCAGAAAGGCGGCGGGCTTGCCGGAGTAGCGGATTTCGGCGAACTGTACGTCGGTGAGCAGTCCGGAGCGACGCCAAAGTCGGGCGAAGAGGAAGACCGTCATCATCCCGGAGAAAAGGAAGCCCCACCACAGCCAGTTGCCGGAGATGCCCTGCGAGTACACGAGGCCGGTGACGACCAGTGGGGTGTCGGCGGCGAAGGTAGTGGCGACCATGGAGGTGCCGGCGAGCCACCAGTTCACGTTGCGTCCGGAAACGAAGTAGTCGTCAACGCTCTTGCCGGAGCGGCCGCGGAACCACAGGCCGAGGACGAGGGTGATGCCGAGATAGCCGACGATGGCCGACCAGTCGAGGAGGGTGAAGGACATAAGCGGCAATTATCGTTGAGACAGGGCTAAAAGCAAAAGCCACCGCGGATTTACGCCGATTTTCGCGGATCAGATTTAGAAATCGATCTTTCAGCGCGATTCGCAAGAAATCTGCCGCTGAGTTCTTCTTATTGTTTTGCCAACTGCACCTTCACCGTCTTGATCTCGTAAGCGTTGGTCGGGATAGTGACGACTTTGCCAGTGGAGTCGAGGGTGAGCAGGGCTTCGACGGATTCCATCAGGTTGGTCGCGCTGGCTGAGGTGGCTTTGTCAGGCAAGCTCAGGTGCACGTCACCCTTCTTGCCGGCCCACTCGTAGAAGCGAATGATGAGCGAGTTGTCGTCGGCATCTTTCTTGATGGCTGTGATGACGACATTGTCTTCCAGTGTGGAGAAGAACGACTGCGACGCCGGCAATGCGCCGTGATGGCGTGCGGTCGTTGTCGCCAGCAGCGGGACGTTGACTTCGTAGCCTTGGCGGACGGTCAAGGCTTCGCGCCAGGTGCCTGCATGGGGATAGAGGGAGTAGGTGAACTCGTGGTGTCCCTGGTCGGCGTTGGGATCGGGATACTCCGGCGCACGCAGTAGCGAGAGCCGCAGGACGTTGTCCTTTGCGTCGTAGCCGTATTTCGAATCGTTGAGCAGGCTGAAGCCGTGAGTCGCATCCGACAGGTCGGCCCAACGGAGAGCAGGAACTTCGAACTGGGCCTTTTCGGCGGGAGTGTCGCGCGTGGTCGGCCGCTCAACAGTTCCGTATGGAATCTCGAATGTCGCTTTGTCGTTGCGGGCGCTGAGCGGGAAGGCGACTTTGAGCAGGATGTGCTTCTCGTGCCATTCGACCTGCATGTTCACGTCCACGCGTGGCATGCCGGCATAGAGCGTGATTTCCTGGATGAAAGTGGAGTTCTGCCATTTGTGCGTGACGCGGATGACGGCACGCACGGGCGTGCTTTCGACCAGCTTAACTTCGTCGGCCTGAAGCAAGTCGGTGTGGTGCTCGATGAAGTTGGCATCCACGTTCCAGGCGTCCCACTTTTCCGGCTTGTCGACGAAGGCTTGCAGCAGGTTGCCGCAGGGTTTGCCATCGGGCAGAGTCGGCGGCGCACCGACGCCGGGAACAGCGGGTGCCAGCGCTTCGGTTTTGCTCCGCTTATCGAAGAGGCTGGTGATGCATCCGGTCGCAGGATCGACAGCGAGTTTGAGGAAGTCGTTTTCGAGGGAAGTTTGAGTGGCAGCGAGCATGGGACTTGGGTGTTCCGCGCCTGGTATGGTGACCAACTTGTTTTTGGTTGCGACCAGTTGATACAGGCCGTAACCGTTGGCGGGCACGTCCTCGGCGATCATGAGAGCACGAGCGCGGCCATTGGAGGCGTCGTTGTCCAGCAGTTGAACCGGGACCTGTTTACCGTTGGGAGCGACTGCGCTCATGTGGGAAATTGGTGAGGGGAACTGAACCTCGAACTCGATGGGGCCGGTACGGGGCCACGAGAGCGGATTGAACACAAGTAGGCCGACTGGGCTGCCGACTTGGCTGATTTTTATTTCGCCCATTGGGCCGGGATCTGCGGGTTCCAGGTGTGCCGGGCTGCTGGGAAATTGAACCCGAGCTGCCAAGTCGACAAGCGCAGCGCTTGTGGTGTCGCGGCTGAAGCGCTGCACATCGGCGTACTTGCGCGCTGCATCGACGTAATTGATTCCGATTCCCGAGCCGGGCAGGACGTCGTGGAACTGGTTGAACAGTACTTTTTTCCACGAGGCGTCGAAGTCGGACTGCGGATAGGCTTGGCCGAAGAGAGTACCGATTGAGGCCAGCTTTTCGGCGTCGAGCAGTGCGACTTCGCTTTTGCGATTGCCGCGCTTGGTCTCTGACTGCGTAGTTTGCACGCCGCGGTGGTACTGGAAGTAAAGCTCGCCGTTCCACACCGGCAGGTTCAGTTCGCTCTCGTTCTCGCTGAGGTAGCTGAGGAAACTCGCCGCGGTGGAGAACTCGAGCTTGGGAAACACAACGTCAGGTTTCTGCCAGCGGAGGGCGGTGTCGAGATCGACGCGCGTGGGGCCTCCGCCGTGATCGCCGACGCCGTAGAGGTACATCATCTGCAGCGCGCCGTCGGGGGCGGAGTTGGTGCCGCCGTTGTACTTCCACATCAGCGGGCCGTAGACGGCCGAGTCTTCGGCAATTCGCACTGGCTCGATCGCCAGGGCGTAATTGCTGGGGAAATAGGTCAGCAGGCGGGTGCCGTCGGGCGCCTGCCACCAGAACATACGGTAGGGGAACTTGGTGAACTCGGACGCCCACAAAAGCTTCTGGGTAACGAAATAGTCGATACCCGCGCGCTTGTAGATTTGTGGCAACTGCGCGTTGTAGCCGAAGGAGTCGGGGTTCCAGCCGATGTTCACGTCTTTGTTGAACTTTTGCTTGAAATACCGCTTTCCGTAAAAGAGCTGGCGGACGAGAGATTCGCCGTCGGGCATGTTGAGGTCGGGCTCGACCCACATTCCGCCGACGATCTCCCAGCGGCCTTCTTTCACGCGCCGCTCGATTTCGCTGAAGATGGCCGGGTACTTTTCTTCCATCCAGACATAGGCTTGCGCGGCGGAGGCGGTGAACTTGAAGTCGGGATACTCGCGCATTAGTTGGAGCGCGGTGCCGAAGGTGTTGCGGACGACTTCTACGGTTTCGGTTTCGGGCCAGAGCCACGCCATGTCGATGTGGCTATTGCCGACGGCCTTCACGGTGAATTGCTTCATGTATGGGCGCAAGGAGTCGAGCTTGGATTGTGCCGCCTTGAGCGACGCGTCGAAGGCGGCCTGGTCGCCTTTGTCGAGCGCGGCGAGGTCGATGGCACGTACCGCGGCGTCGAGTTGCTGCTGGCGCGAAGCCTTTCCGTCGGGATAGGCGGCGATGAGGAGCTGGGCCGACATGATTTCCTGACGGAGGATGGTGGGATCGGGGCGCGACTCGGCCGGGTCGAATACGAGCGAGGCAGCCGACAAATACGTTTCAGGTGGGCCACCGCAGCATCCGACGGTGCCAGAGGCAACAATGCGCACGCCGACTAGCAATTTCTGGCCGGGCTGGGCGTTCTGGGTCAGGGTGATCGGCACCTGTGAGTCGCTATCGCCGCGGGCCACCATGTTTCCGTTTACGAAGACCGAAATCAGGATGCCTGTATTGCCGTCGACACTGAGATTAAGCGAGACTCGCGAGCCGTTCACCGGATATCCGTTGATCGCGGGTGGAACCTCGACGCTCTCGTACACCCACAACGGAAGCTGCAAGTTCTGCTTGAGCGCGAGCGGCTTGGCTTCGGACAGGGCTGCACCGGGTGTCTCGCCGTGGGGCAAGTCTGTGGGGATGACCTTCCAGGAGTCGAGGGGCATGGTTGTGATCGCCAGCAGGCGGTCGAGGACAGGTTTGTAGGGGTCGGCGGGAGGCTGCGCGTTCATACAACTTGCAGCGATCAAGGCGAACAGTGCAACGAGGAGTAATTGGCGTTTCATTTTGGCTTTGTTTCCTGAGGAGGGCGTGCGAGCATCTGCGATCCCTCCGAGACTCGAAATCTTAGTTGGCATCCACCCAGCCCTGAAGGGCTGGGCTAAGATGTTCCGTCCCTGCCGGGACGGCGTTGTAAGGAGGCTCTAGCTTCATCGCTACACAAACCTTAGTACTCGATCCCGAGCTTGTGCTGCATTTCTTCGAGGGTGACGCCCTTGGTTTCGGGGAACGTGAACATCACCACGAAGAACATCAGGGCCATCATGGCGGCGAAAAACACGAACGGGAAAGCGCCGCCGAAGTGCTGCACGAAGATTGGGAAGATAAACGCGATCAAGGCGTTCATGATCCAGTGAGTGGAGCTGCCCAGGGCCTGTCCCTTGGAGCGCACGCGATTGGGGAAGACTTCGCTGATGTACACCCAGATGACGGCACCCTGCGAGATCGCGAAGAACCCGATGTAGGCGACCAGAAACCATACCAGCAGGTTCTGGTGCTGCTGGGTGTAGAACACGGCGGCCACTCCGCTCAGGCAGAACGTCATGCCGAAGCCGCCGATCATCAGCAGCGTCTTGCGGCCGAGTTTGTCGATGAGCGACATCCCGAGCAGAGTCGCCAGCAGGTTCATGGCTCCGACGGCCACGGCCTGCAAGTCGCCGGAAACCTTGTTGAAGCCAGCCATGGCAAAGATGTAGTTCAGGTAGTAAAGGATGGCGTTGATGCCGGCGAGTTGGTTGAATGCCGCCACGGTGAACGCGAGGTAGATGGGCAGGCGATACTTGCGCTGAAAGAGTGGCTCGGAATGGACCTGGCCGTCGACGTGGATGGAGGCGATGATGTCGTCGAGCTCGCTGGCGCCGTCCGGCGAGCCCAGTGAGTCAAGCACCTGGCGCGCTTCGGGGATGCGGTTCTTGGTGACCAGCCAGCGGGCGCTGCGCGGGATGCCGAACAGCATGATGAGGAACAGGACGGCGGGGAGGGCTGCGACGCCGAGCATCCAGCGCCACTCGTTGATGCCGAGGTCGAAGCGCCCAATGATGAAGTTTGACAGGTAGGCGACCAAAATGCCGATGACGATGTTGATCTGGAATGAGCCGACCAGCATGCCGCGCCATTTGGCCGGAGCGATCTCCGCGATGTAGACAGGGCCGAGCACCGAAGAGCCGCCGATGCCGAGTCCGCCGATGAAGCGGAAGATGAGCAGCGAAGGCCAGTTCCAGGCGAACGCGCAGCCGAGGGCGGAAATTATGTAGAAGATTGCAAGGATTCGCAGGCTCTCGCGTCCGCCGATGCGGTCGCCGAGAATGCCGGAGAACATGGCGCCGATGATGGTGCCGACCAGCGCGATGGAAACGGTGAAGCCCAATTCGCCCGGGGAGAGGCTGAAGACCTGGGTCAGCTGATGCGTGGTTCCGGCGATGACGGCCGTGTCGAAGCCAAAGAGCAGGCCTCCGAGTGCTCCAACGATGATGCTCTTTACCAAGTAGAAGTTCAGTTTGCCTGCCACTCGTAGGCCTCCACAGGGGCTAAAGCCCCTGATCATGGTGCTGCTCGTTCGGCACGAGTGAACTCGTGCCCTGACGCATGTGAGCACCTGTCTACTTCACTCGCTCCAGACCGCCAGTTCGTTTCCGTTTGGGTCGGCAAAATGAAAACGCCTGCCGCCGGGAAACTCGAATGGCTCGATCAGGATTGCTTCCGCCTGCCGCGACCACTTTCTGCTGTGTCTCGGCCAGCGCGCTGGCGTACAAAACGACCAGCGGACCGCCCTTCACGGGCTTTGCGCTCATGGTGAATCCACCGGCAAGGCGGCCATCGTGGAAGCTGGTGTAGTTCGGGCCGTAATCGGTGAAGTTCCAGCCGAACGCCGCCGAATAAAACCGCTTTGTGGCTTCGATGTCGCTGGCGGGAAACTCAATGTAGTCGATCTGGTAATTGTGGTCTGGTTGAGCCATCGTTTTCCTCGTTGCTGGTGTCAGCGGCCAAGATTAGCACACCGGGATTGTCGGTATAATCCGCCCGTGGATAAAGATAGCCCCTCCGTCGTGGATTCGCGCTCAGCCGTTCTGCACCGTGCGCTGAACAAGACGTATCCAGTCGCGGTTCGCGGCGAGGGTGTGTGGCTGTTTGATGAGGCGGGCAAGAAATATCTCGACTTCGCCTCGAGCGCGGTCGTGAACTTCATCGGGCACGGCGATCCAGACATCGCCCGCGCTATCGGCCGAGCAGGTCGCTCGGCTCGAGTTTGCCCACTCCAGTAACTTCACTACCGACGTTGCGGAACAGTTTGCCAGGGAGCTTCTTGAATTCGCCGGACCCGCGTTTCGTGGCGGTGCGGTGTTTTTTACCAGCGGAGGTTCGGAGTCGGTCGAGAGCGCGCTGAAGTTGGCGCGACAGTATCAAGTCGAGAGTGGACATTCCGAGCGCTACCAGATGGTCAGCCGGCGCCAGAGTTATCACGGAGCGACGCTGGGCGCGATGGCGGTCAGCGGAAATCCTGCGCGGCGGGGAATCTATCTGCCGATGATGCGGGAGTTTCCGAAGGCAGGCATTCCTTACTGCTACCGCTGTGCGTACGATTGCTCGAACGGTTGCGCAGATTGCGGGCTCAAGTACTCGGCTGAGCTCGAGCAAGCTATCGCCGAGACGAAGGGCACTGCCGCAGCATTCATCATGGAGCCGGTGAGTGGGGCGACGTTGGGCGCGGCCGCGCCGTCGCCGTCGTATGTGAAGCGGGTCGCTGAAATCTGCCAGAGCAGCAGAGGTTCTGCTCATCGCCGACGAAGTCATGACCGGTTTCGGTCGAACTGGGCGGAATTTCGCCATGGATCACTATGGCGTTGCGCCCGACATCATCGCGGCCGGGAAGGGCATCTCCAGTGGCTATGCTCCGCTGGGCGCAGTTATCGCGCAGCGGCACGTGGTCGATGCCATCGCCAACGGCACGGGAACGCTGCTGCACGGATTCACTTACAACGGGCATCCCGTGTCGGTCGCTGGTGGACGTGCGGTTCTGCGCCGCTTGATCGTCGGGCGACTGGTGGAGGCTGCCGACTCGGACCGCGATGGCAGCATTGCCGCAACGCTGAGAAAAGAATTGCAGAAGCTGTGGAAGTTTGACTGCGTGGGAGACGTTCGCGGTCTTGGCCTGCTGTGGGCGATTGAACTTGTTGCCGACAAGGTGACGAAGGAGCCGTATCCGGCGGAGAAGAAATTCGCTGCCCGGGTAAACGAGTGTGCCATGAAGCGGGGAGTGTTGCTTTATCCAATGCAGGGATGCGTCGATGGCTCGCGCGGAGACCACGTCATGATCGCGCCTCCAGCCGTCGTCACTGCCGACGAAATTCGCTGGGCGGTGCAGCAGGTCAGCGAAGCGATCAATGAAGCCGCATCTTCATAATTCATAAATCGACTGGGCGAAAATGAGGGCGCGAATTTCTCCGCGCCCTGTCAATCGAAAACGATCTCCGCTATTGCGTCACGGTTTTACAAGCGTCGCCAACTTTGACGCCCGATCCCGAAACCATGGTCCCTACCGCAGAGACGTCATCCACATCGGTGAGCTTGATCACTCCCACCTGGGACGACAAGCGGCGAATGACCGCGCCTGTGGACGGGTCCTTGATTTCCTTGGTGATGCGTTCTACCGAGAGCTGGTCGCCGACCTTAAGACCTGCCTTCGCGCCGACGTTCAGGACGATTTGACCGCCGTCCACGGCAGCCACCAGTCCTTCGACCTTGACCGTGCGGGCGGTCAGTTTCGTATTATCGGCAATCAACTCGCCGCTCATCTGCTTGACGGCCGCGTTCACGGCCTCACCGAGAATGGTCTGTTGGAAATCGCTGCTGCCAAAATCGACGGCGCCGCCGCCCCATCCGTGCCAACCGCCCCCGCCGCCGAGTAGAGAAGTGCTCTCGCGGCTCGACTCGCCCTTGCCTGCGGCCACTCCAAGTATCTCAGCGGTGTCGATGTCTACCATGCGCGCGTCAACTGCGACGATGGCCTTGCTGCTCTTGTGGCCAATCCCGCCGACGCCGTAAGCGCCCCATGGACCACCACCCCCACCGACCTTGGTGTTCTTATTGTCATTGCCAAACTGGGTGACGCTACCGACGATGATCGCGTCCACTCCAAGAAGCTTGCCCAGCTTGGCGGCCGAAGTAGGATTGGCGCGGTCGCTGTTGGAGAAGTTCTGTTCCGTCAGGATCTTGTCCATCGCTTTGCGTTCAATGACGGAGTAAGTGCCGTCCTGCACCAGATACTTGACTGTGAGATCGGCAATGCCTTTGCCTACGTCGACATTGCTGCCGAATGCCGCTGCTGAATATGTCTGAACGGTTGCGTAATCGAAGTCAAACACAGCCACGCGCTTCTTGCGGCCCTGCATTGGTGTCGCCGCCGCAGGTGACGCTGTCGCTGGAGCTTGTGCTTCCGCAAGGGACACAAAAAGGGTTACCAGAACTAGCGCGGTCAGTACGATTCTGCTTCTCACGTAACTCCCCCTAAACTGCCGAGTTGTGACAGGTGCTGCCGAGTTGTTGCGATGATCGAACTCGAGCGCGTGAATGAGTTTGAAATTGAAACAGCAAATTGTACAACGAAAGTGCCAAGGTGTTGCTTCGATCGTCTGAAGACCTGCTGAGTCCCTTGGCTAGTAGTTGTTTAATGCAACAAAAAGCGCGGCCTGCGCCGCGCTCATTTCAATGCGTTCTCGTTTCCCCTACTGCTGCGCCGAACCGCCCGGCTGCGAGTCGTGCGGAGTGCCGAGCTCGTGCGGCGAAGTCATGGACGCGGTGTCCGGGTTTAGCAAGCCCTTCTTGTCGGGGCCGAGACCCAACTTGATCAGCGCGCGAGAATCGGGGACTGACTTGGTCTGCCATCCGTTGGCTTCCTGGAAGTGTGCCAAGGCGTCTTTGGTGGATTGGTCCCAGCTCCCGGACGGCTCGCCAGTCAGGTAGTGCTCGTGGATCAGCGCTTCCTGGATCTGGAGCGTCCGCGCCTGATCGATCGCGTGCTGGCCGTGGGCCGTCGACTTAGCCGACTTCTTTTTGCCCGATTTGGTGGCGGATGATTTGCCCGACTTCGACGATTTCCCGGACTTATGGGATTTGGAAGAGGGCGAGGCGGGCTTAGTCGAAGTTGCCGCGGTTGCTGCGCCAGTCATCAGCAGCCAAGCCGCCACAAATGCGAGCGATTGGAGAATTCGTAGATTAAAGCGCAAACTCGGCACCTCGGGGGAATCTATGAATTCCTATAGAACGGTTCGATTGTAAACGTGTGTTCATGAAAAAAGAAACAGGAAAATCAATGTCTTGAAGCAGAAATTTTACGGTTCAGGTTCACAACGGGAAGGGCCCGCGAAGTGGCTGTCGCGAGCCCATTCTGGAGTTGTCAGGAAAACCCCACGCCTTACGGGAGCGTCCCGCCCATGAAGACCGTACCCGCGTTCGGGCCAAGGCCCCTTGGACGAACCAGGAAGACGACGTCCTGTCCAGCCTTCAGTGCTGACTCGAATTTGCGGAAGTCAGCCTCGCTGTTGACCGGCTGCTTGTTGATTTCCAGGATGACGTCGCCACGGCTGACGCCAACGTTATCGCCGAAGCCTCCGGCTTTAACGTCCTGCACCAATACGCCCTTCGAGTTGGGGAGCTTCATGCGTTCGGCGAGCTCGGGAGTAAGCTCTCTGACACTCACACCCAGCTTGCTTTCCTGTGGCGGCGCTTCCTCGCTGCCTTCTTCGTCACCACCTAATCGGGTGGCAAAGAGCTTTTGCCGGTCGGCAATCGTGACGTCCACTGAGCTCGGCTTGCCATTGCGAACGTAGCCGATCTTGGCGGTGCTGCCGGGCTTAATGGCAGATATCTCCGCCACAAGCTCGTCGCCGGAGGCAACATTCTTGCCGTTCACGGAGACGATGGTGTCACCGGTCAGAAGGCCTGCTTTGGCCGCGGGACCGTTGGGGGTTACGTTGGCAATCGTCACGCCGCTGGAGACGCCATAAACGCGCTGCACTGCCGGGTTGGGGACGGCGTTAAATTCCACGCCTATGGAGCCACGGGAGACCTTGTGATCGGGAGCAATTAACTGGTTGTACACCGAGACCACGGTATTCGAGGGCATAGCGAATCCGACGCCCTGGTAGCCGCCGCCGCTCGTGAAAATCGCTGTGTTGATGCCGATCACTTCGCCGGCCATGTTGACCAGCGGGCCTCCGGAGTTGCCGGGGTTGATGGCGGCGTCCGTCTGAATGAACGACTGGAACTGCCGCTGCGGAACGATGTTGCGTCCGCGCGCTGACACGATGCCGGCGGTGACGGTCTCTTCCAGACCAAATGGGCTGCCGATGGCCAGCACCCAGTCACCGACTTGCATGCCCTCGGAGTTGCCCATTTTGGCGGCAGGGAGCGGCTTCTTGGCGTCAATCTTGATCACTGCCAAGTCGGTTTCTTTATCCGTTCCGATGACCGTGGCGTCGTAGGTCACGGTGGCAGGATCGTTCATCAGCTTTACGCGGATGCGGTCAGCGTTCTCGACAACGTGCGCATTGGTGACGATGTAGCCTTTGGAATCGACAATCACGCCCGAGCCCAGCGAGCGCTCGCGCATGTCTTCTCCACCCGGTGCTCCAGGAGCTTGACCGCCCTGGCCACCCTGTCCGCCGAAGAAGCGGTTGAAGAAGTCCTGCATGGCGTTGTCATCGTTGCCTTCGTCATCCGGCGAGCCCGGGGCCTGCTTGCCGCCCTTGCCGTGAGGGTTCTTGATGGTCATTTCGCTGCTGATGTTGACCACCGCAGGCTCGAGTTGACGCGCGATCTGCGAAAACTGGTTCGAAAGTTGTTGCGGCGACGGAACTTGTAACGGTGTCGCGTCGGCGGACGATACGCTCTTCTCTTTGCCCTTAACTCCCGCCGAAATCACCGTGCCGATGAGGATTCCCAACGACAGCGTCGCCAGCACAACCAGGGTCGAGGCGAAACGGTTCGACTTCAGCCTCTCCCTGAAACTCACAGATTGACGATCCATTGCATCTCCTTCAACGTTGAAACCCAAACTTAAATTATACGTTGCTGCGCGGAACCGCCGATTTGTCAGGGAAGTCTTGCGCGATGAGTAGTTTGACTGGTTTAGACGCCCGATGAGGAGCAAACGTCACCCGGCGGCCGTTGCTGCGGGTGTAGGTCTACTTCGGGACCTCGAACACTGTCTTTCCGCCAACTACCGTGCGCAAGACCTCGGTTTTCAGGATTTCCGCAGGCTCGACCTTCGTGAGATCCCTATCCAGTACGACAAAGTCAGCGAGCATACCGGGAGCGAGCGTGCCTTTCTCCTTTTCGGCGAACTCCGCGTAGGCCGAACCTGTGGTGTAGGCAGCCAATGCCTGCTCGATGGTGAGCTTCTGTTCGGGGTAGTACTGCTTGGTGCCGGCTTCATTCTTGCGGGTCACAGCGCAGTAAACGCCGCGAAAGGGATTGATGGGCTCGACGGGATAATCCGTACCGAACGCGAGAGGTATGCCATTGTCGAGGAATTGCTTCCAGGGGTACGAAGTCTTGGCGCGCTCCGATCCGATGCGGTCTTCGGCCCAGTTCATGTCGGTTAACAGGTGCGATGGTTGCACCGAAGCGATGACTCCGCGCTTCTTGTACTGAGCGAACTGATCGGGCGCGATCACCTGGTCATGCTCAATGCGGAAACGGAAGTCGTTCGGTGAGGTGGCACCCGCCGCAGCGCGGGCCAAGGGGCCAGCTCCAGCCATGGTGAAGGCGTCGAGCGCCATTTGCACGGCGCGGTCGCCAATGGCGTGGAAGCCCAACTGAAATCCTGCATCCACGCGCTCGATCGCCATCTTGTTCAGCGGTGCCTGCTGGTACTGAGGCAGGCCGGAGTTCTTTGGGTCGTGGGCGTAGGGCGCGAGCAGCGCAGCCGTGCCCGAGCCGAGCGAGCCGTCCATGAAGCCCTTCAGCATGGTTGTGTGCAGCAATGGGTCGTCAAGCGAATGGTGCGCACGATGTTCCGTCAATTCGCTCACCGGATCGTTGAAGTTCAGCCATTCGCTGATGCGCAGTGTGAGTTTGCCGTCGCGCTCGAGCTCTTCGTAGACGAGGAAGTCGTTCCAAGAGGAATTGTCTTGCGCCGAGGTGATGCCCCATCGGCCGGCGTTAGCGAGGGCCAATTCAGCGGCTTCACGACGCTGCGCTTGCGTTGGTGGCGGAACCTTGGTGAAGACCAATTCCTGAGCGCCTTCGCGCAGAATTCCCGTCAATTCGCCTTTGGCGTCGAGATCGATCTTGCCGCCTTGCGGTGTTTGCGTCTTGCCGGTCACTCCTGCGGCCTGCAATGCGGCCGTATTGGCGACGGCGATGTGTCCATCCACGCGTACGAAAATGGCCGGATGGCCATTCGTAACGGTGTCTAGGTCCTGGCGAGTCGGCAGCGTCTGGCCTGGCCAAAGCGTGTGGTCCCAGCCGCGGCCAACGATCCACTCACCGGCAGCTGCCTTGGCGACTTTTCGAGCAATGCGCTGTTGCATCTCGGCCAGCGACTGGGAGCCGACGAGGTTGACGTTCATTTTCTCGAAGCCACCCGAGGCGAGATGAACGTGAGCGTCATTGAACCCCGGCATTACGAAGTGACCGCCGAGATCGACGACTTTGGTTTCACTGTGCTTAAGCTTGAGGATTTCCTCGTTGCTTCCGACAGCAACGATTCGTCCGTCACGCACCGCGATCGCTTGGGCACGCGGCGGTTTGGCCTGCGTGTAAATATCGCCGTTGACGAAGATAGTGCTTGGAAACCTGGATATGTCATCCGCTGCCCAGGCAGGAGTTGAAATCGAGACGAGGAACGCCACAAAACAGTGGCAAGCAAATTGGGACAATCTCATTCTTGGGGAACTCCGCATAGCGCGAGGGTGAGCAACAAGATTCGTTTCAGTCCGAGGTCGCGACCAGCCGGGTCGTACCACTCATTCACGGTGTGCGCGCCGCCGCCACTGCCGCCTGCTCCAATGGCAATTGCTTCACGGCCCAGCGACAGCGGAATGTTGGCGTCTGTCGAGGCGCGTTGCAGACGCGCGTTGTTCTTGAGGTGTGTGTCCACGGCACGCATTATCTTGAGCAGATGCGAGTCGGCGGGTAGGTCAGCGGCGGGTCGATCGCCGATTACCCGCACTTCGGCGGTCAGCGCTTCCGCCTTCTTGCGTCCGTTGGTTTCTGCGATGCCTTCTTTGACCGCTTCGCGCAAAGCGCGCTCCAGACGATTCAACTGATCCAACGAGGCGGAACGAGTGTCCACCCGCATGGTTGCTGACTGCGGAATCGAATTCACAGATGTGCCGCCCTCAATCGTGCCGATGTTAAAGGTCGTCTTCGGATTCGACGGTGCGGTTGTGCCGCTGAAGCGATGAATGACGCGCGCCAAAGCGACTACGGGGTTGGGGATACCGAAGTCGCTCCAGGAATGTCCGCCCATGCCGCGCACCGTGACCTCGTAACGACGGCTGCCGAGCGCTTCAGCAATGACCGTATCGGTGCCTGCGCCGTCGAGCACGACCAACGGGCCAATCGATTCGGACCATTTTGCCTGCTCGAAGATGTGGCGCATGCCGCGCAAGTCGCCTTCGCCCTCTTCGCCGACGTTTCCGATGAACAGGATCGGAGCTGCGTGTTCAATTGCGATCTCGCGCAGCACGCTGGCGATGGCCAGCAGCGCTGTTACGCCGGAGCCATTGTCGGAGATGCCGGGACCGTAGAGTTTGCCGCCTTCGCGGATTGCAGCGATGGGAGTTCCAGCGGAGAAAACCGTGTCGAGGTGCGCGCTTAGAGCAACGCAATTGGCTTTGGGGTCAGCGCCCGGCAACGTGCCGAAGACATTGCCAAGCTCGTCTTGATGGACGTCCGTCAGGCACAGTCGATCGAATTGTCCTCGCAGCCACTGTGACCTGGCTGCCTCTCCCCACGGCGGAGCAGGAACCGCCGTTACTTCGAGTTGGAGATCTTCCAGATCGCGAGCATGCGACTGGAACCAGGCGAACGCGTCATGCACCGAGCGAAGCTCTGCCAATCGCGCCACCAGTTGCTGCGCCATCGGCTGAGCGCGCGAGTCGTTAACGTTAGAGGACGTCATCCGCGGGAAAGATGGCCGAAGTTGCGAACCAAGGGCCATGATCGATGGTAATACGAGCTGCTGATTCCAAGGTAAATATCGAAGGTGCTAGGGTGGCGGGCCGACAGGCACATTACCTTGGGGCACTTTATAGCGCGACCGCGCCGGCTGCGCGGCAACACTCCATAATCTCCGCCTCGGTCAACATACGCGGGGATTTCTTGGCGCGATCGAAGATGCGATCTACCAGGTCGTCGGAATCCGGAATTCCGCGCTGTTGCAGCCAGAAATGCACGTTCGACTTTCCGCTCATGGGACCAATCTCGATGACCTGTTTCAAGCCAAAGAAGTGTGACGGCACTCCCGAATAGATGGTGTTGGCGAGAATCTCGTCGTTCTTGCGGTAGGCCTTGATGACCGCAGCCGCATGCACGCCCGTGGCGGTTTTGAATGCATCTTCGCCGACGACGGGATAGTTGTGCGGAATGGGAACTCCGGTGGCTCGCGAGACGGCGACGCAATAATCTTTCAGTCGGGTCAGGTCCTGGTTCACCCAAGGATCAACGCCCATCAGCTTCAAGTTGACCAGTATCTGGTCCATCTGGGTATTGCCGACGCGTTCGCCGATGCCACACGCCGTACCGTGTACCACATGCGCTCCGGCTACCAATGCCGCGATGGAATTCGCGACCGCAAGCCCACGATCGCAGTGACCGTGCCACTCAATGCGAATTTCGCGATCCGAAGGTTTCACGACTTCGTTCACGACGAAGTGCATCAGCGCGACGGTGCCCATGGGCGTTGCGTGGCCGGCGGTGTCACAGATGACAATCGCATGAGCGCCGCAATTGATGGCGTTGGTGTACAGCCGTTTGATCGTCTGGGGGTCGCATCGGGTGGTGTCTTCCGTCACGTACATCACTTCGAGGCCCAGCGAAACCGCGAATTTCACGGCATGCTCGGTCGTTCGCAGCAGGAAGTCTTCCGTCCAGTCTTCCGTATAGCGGCGAATGGGGCTCGAACCGATAAAGGTGGCTGCCTCGATCGGCACGCCAGTACGCTGCACGATCTCAGCAATCGGCCGGATATCGTTCTCGTGCGTTCTGGCGGCGCAATTGGGCTTGATCTTCAACTTGGCCCGGCCAATCTCCCGCGCCAGGGCTTCGCAGTGGGCCACCGCACGCGGCCCCGCGCCTGGTAGGCCGAGGTCGAGCATGTTGATGCCAAGCGCCTCCATCAGGTGGAGGATCTCAATTTTGTCTTCGATAAAAGGATCGCTCACCGAGGGCGATTGCAGGCCGTCACGGAGCGACTCGTCGTTGAGCAGCACGGGGCCGGCGGGCTTCGCGGAAGCCGCGTAGACGTTGTTCCAGTCGTAGATGAGGTTGGAGACTTCTGTAGACACAGTGCTCTTCCGTCATCGAACTTAGATGCAATCTGACGAATCCGGCGCCCCCACGGCACCGAAATTCTCGCCATCCTCAAACGCTGACTTTAAACCAAGCAAAAAAGAAACTACTCTTTCGCCTCAGCTGCTGGTGTCGTCTTCGGCACGACCGTTACCCCAAAGACCGAAAGTTTGCCGACCCCAGCCACATTCTTACCGCGCGGCTCTTCTTCTGTGGGCAAGTAAAGGGTCTTGCAGTGCTCGCAGCGGTAGACCTCGCCACTATCGCCATACGCCTGGAGCACATCTCCGCAGCCCTGCTCCACCACGTCCGCGGTGTAGAACCAGCGTTTGAGATGGCCGCCGCAGAGCTTGCCCTTCTCGTCCTTCTCGTTACAGGCGCGCTGCATGGGCTTCTTGTATTTGACTTTGTGCTTGGGCAACTGCGCTGGTTCGGTAACTTCGGGCATGATTATTGCTGGTCCTTCAATTCGAGTCTCGTGGTTTCGCAACTGACGCGAATTCCGTCACTCGCAGCGGTATGAGTAACCGCACATTCTATCGCAGTTCAGATGCGGTTCTTGCGGAGCAGTGCGCCTGTCGCTAATACTGCGCCCTTGATTCGCCCGCCTAGTCCGCTGCCGAATAGCATGTCGATGAATCCCGACATCTGTTGCTGAAACGTCTTCCCGTATCCGTACCACCACACTTTTGGCATGCGCGGCAGCAGGTCCACGTCAACGTATTTCACCTGTACCATCTCTGCCATGCCCATCTTGCCGTGGGTGCGGCCGATGCCGCTCTGCTTGAATCCCCCGTGCGGCGCCTCGGAAATACCGAACCCGGTGATCGCATCGTTGATCATCACGGTGCCCGCCTTGATGCGTGCTGCCATTGCTTCACCGCGCTTGCGATTAGTCGTCCACACGCTGGCGGCCAAGCCGAACTCGGAGTCGTTGGCCAGTCGTACCGCGTCGTCGTCGCTATCGAAGGGAGCTACTGGCAAAGCGGGTCCGAAGGTCTCTTCCTGCATGATGCGCATTTCGTGCGTTACGTCCGCGAGAAGCGTGGGAGCGTAGAAATTAGGCCCCAATTCTGTCAGCCGGTGTCCACCTGCCAGCAATCGCGCCCCGTGGGCGACGGCATCATTCACGTGATCTTCCACGGTTCGTAGTTGCCTGTCGTGGATCAGCGGTCCCATCTCAACTTCAGAACTCAGCCCTTCTCCGACTCGCAACTTCTCAATCTTCTGGCGGCACAATTCCAGGAACTTCTGGTAGACGCCGCGCTGCACATAACAGCGCTCGATCGAGAGGCAAGTCTGCCCACAATTCATCATCGCGCCCCACACTGCGCCACTGGATGCGACATCTAGGTCGGCATCCTCAAGCACGATCATGGGATCTTTGCTGCCGAGTTCGAGCACGACGGGAAGCAGTCGTTTGGCCGCGGCTTCAGCAATACGCTTACCCGTCGCCACGCTTCCGGTGAAGATCACCTTGTCGATGTCGGATTCGAGCAGTGTGCCGCCCACCGAACCTGCCCCAATGAGTACGTGAAGCAGGTCAGGGTTGAGTCCAGCTGAGTAGAGAAGCTTCTGGAACTCCAAGGCCACCAGCGGGGTGAACTCCGAGGGTTTTAGGACAACAGCATTCCCCAGCATCAGTGCCGCGAGAATCTCAATCGCCGGAGTCGAGAATGGATAATTCCACGGAGCAATGATTCCGATCACCCCGTACGGCTCGCGCACCAGCTTTCCGCGCTTCGCTTTCATGGCAAGGTTGCCGTGAGGTACCGGCTCGTCGCGCAGGAAGCCATGGGCGTTGCGAATGCAGAACCTGGCCGCGTCGAGCACGACGAGGACCTCGGTATTCAATGCTTCGACGGTGGGTTTGCCGGCTTCTCGCGAAATTAATTCTGCGATTTCAATGCGCCGTTCGGCGAGCTTGCGCTGGAAGCGCTTCAACACCGCAATGCGCTCTTTCACCGGCAGTGCCTGCCACGCGGGTTGCGCCTGCCGTGCGCGCCGAACAGCTTGGTGGACCTCTTCTGGTGTGGCGCAGGTCAACTCTCCCAGTTTCTCGCCGGTGGCAGGATTTGTGCTGATGAGGGTCTCTCGGGTCGCAACTTCTGTCGTCGTGCTCATAACATTCCGTACTCCACACTGACCAAGTAGAGCCCGCAGGCGGGTGCGGTTGGTCCGGCGGCGCTTCGGTTCCTGGCGGCAAGAATCGCTGGGATGTCGTCGGGCTTCAGTGAGCCCTTGCCGACTTGAAGGAACGTCCCCACCAGGTTGCGCACCATGTGGTGGAGAAATCCGTTGCCGCGAATGGTGTAGCTGAATTCCTCCGGCGTGCGTGCCCAGAGGGACGAATTTACGGTGCGAACGTTGCCCTGCTTCAGGGTAAGGTGCTCAGTTGAGTCCTCATCGTCAGTTTCGACGCTATCCAATTCGACCTGCATTGCCACGTCAATCCGGCCATCTAGTTGGCTCGCACCGACGCCCGCCTGACCACCTACATTCTGGAGTTCTGCGATTCGCGCGCTCCGATCCAGGTCTGCCGCCGCAAACGATGTGAAGTCGAAGGTTCCGACGATGTATTCCGAGGCACGGATCATGGCTTCTTCGTCCATGGGGTAGGGATCGTGATGGACATACCGAGCCAGGAACGGCGGACAGATGTCTCCACGGTAAATGCGGTAGCGATACGTCTTCGCCTTGGCGGAATGACGGGCATGAAAGTTGTCTTCGACCCTTTCTACACCCGTGACTCGCACGGCGCTTGGAAGAATGTCGTTCAGCGCCACCAGCAGGTTCCGTTCCGGGATAGATGACTCGATACGGACTGAAGCCACCTGTGCCAACGCGTGGACGCCGGCGTCGGTACGGCCAGACCCCTGGGGGAAGACGTTTTCGCCCGTAATGCGTCCAAGGCATTCAGCGAGTGCACCCTGGACGGTGGGGAATCCGGGCTGTACTTGCCAGCCATGGAACTCTGACCCATTGTAGGCCAGCGTTATTTTCAGGTTGCGGCTCACGTTCTCGTCCTTAGCGCGGGTGTCGGAGACGCAGCGGAGTGTTAAGAGGTGTAAAGTGGCTCCGGCTGCGCGCAGCCGCGCGGCTGTGTCAGCTATACTAAGCCATTACAGCAGTTTACGAGGCTCAATTCGAGTTTATCCACGCCTGTAGCCCGAGTAATAGTGAACCTTCCGGGCCGCTCATCCGTATTAGTGAAAGGCGACAGGAATTCTCACGAAGGACACAAGTTCACATGCACTTTTCTGGAGAAGAGGGAATGCCGGTTTCTCGCTCAGTAACTGAAGTGCTCCGCAAAACCCTAACGCTGGGGCTGGTGGGACTGCTGGCCACTGCGGGCTTTGCTCAGGAGGCGGCGAAACCTGCCTCCGATCAAGCCCCGATTCAGCAGACCCCTGTCGTATCCGATGCCTTGAAGCCCATGCCGCAAGCCCCTAAGCCGCAGGGAGACGGTTACAAACTTTACTCGGATCAGAACTACACCAGGGGGCAGTCGCAATTCCCCAAGTTCTGGTCTGTATGGGGCGTACGCTACGTCCCTCAGGCCAATTTCGTGAATACTCCGCTGATTGACCGCGTGATTCGCGATGGCAAGATTTATCTGTCTCTCAGCGACGCTGTAGCCTTGGCGCTCGAGAACAACCTCGACATCGCCATCCAGCGCTACAACCTGATTACGGCGGATGTTGATATTCTTCGCACTGCCTCCGGCGCAGCATCGCTCGGCGTCAACACGGGCCTGGTGCAGGGAACTCCCGGCGGAGCCAGCAGCACGGCGACTTCGGGCAGTAGTGGTGGGGGAGCAGGCGGCACGTCAATCGGCATAGCCGGAGCTGGCGCTGGCGCGGCCGGTATCGTGACCTCGACCCAGGGTGAAGGATCGGTAATCGACAATTTCGACCCTGTCTTGACCGGAACCATCCAGGGTGAGCATGCCACAACGCCCCAGTCGAACATCATTTTCACGGGCACCACAACGCTGGTACAGAACACCAACACGTATAACTTTGCCTACACCCAGGGTTTCTCAACCGGCACGTTGATGTCGGTAGGTTTTAACAACAGCCGCATCACCTCCAATTCGCTGTTCAATACCGTTAACCCGAGCCTGGCAGACAGTTTTCGTTTCCAGTTGCGTCAGCACGTCTTGCAAGGATTCGGTTTCAACTCCAACCAGCGCTGGATCAAGATTGCCCGTAACAACCGCGCCATTATGGATTCGGCTTATCAGAACCAGATCATGACGACCGTTTCCCAGATCGAAAACATCTACTGGGACTTGGTCAATGCCTACGAAAACGTACAAGTGCAGCAACGCGCTCTTGATTTGGCTAACAAGACGCTTTCCGACACGGAAAAGCAGGTCGAGATCGGTACGCTGGCGCCCATTACCGTCGTACAGTCCAAGAGTTCCGTAGCCACTGCCAAGCAGAACCTGATCATTTCGCAAACTTCGCTGCAGCTGGAGCAGTTGCTGATGAAGAACGCAGTCACCAAGAACAACACCGACCCCATCCTGGCGACTGCGCCGGTCATCCCCACCGACACGCTGCAAATCAACGAGCCGTTTGAAGTGCCGCCGGTCGAGCAACTTGTTGAATCGGCTTTGAAGCACCGCCCGGAAATCATCCAGTCGCGCATCAATTTGACCAACCGCGAGGTTGGACTGAAGGCCATCAAAAACCTGCAATTGCCGACCTTGGACGTCTATGCGTTCTACGGTGCGGCCGGCCTGGCAGGCGATCAGAACTTCTACAACACCTGCGGCAACCCAGGAGCACCCACGAGCAACTGCGTGCCTCCAGGGACCATTCCGAGTACCGGCTATGGTCACGCGTTCGGCCAGTTGTTTAACAGCTCCGCGCCGGATAAAGGCGTCGGCGTCAATCTCAACATTCCTCTTCGCAACCGGCAGAACCAGGCCGACCAGGTGCGCTCGGTAATCGAATATCGCCAGGCGCAGTTGTCGGCGCAGCAGCAGGAAAACACCATTACCCTGCAAGTACGCAATGCGCAATTCGCCTTGATACAGAACTACGCGGCGTTACAGTCCGCGGTTGCTGCCCGCGATTACGCCCAGCAGAATCTCGACGCCGAACAGAAGAAGTACTCCCTAGGAGCATCGACTTCGACTCTGGTGCTTCAGGCCTCGAGCGCGCTGACGCAAGCCGAATCCAATGTGCTAGCAGCCGCCACCAATTACGAAAAGTCGCGGGTGCAACTCGACCTCTATACGGCCGATACTCTGGCCAAGATGGGCATAGACGTGAACGAGGCCGAATCGGGCAAGGTGCAGAAGATGCCCAAGGTCCCCGGCGCCATCCCTGTCGCGGAACCGACTCCAGCGCCACCCCAGCCCAACCAGTAATCGCCGGCAAGTCTCCGGTAATCATGCCGCCCTCGTGGGCGGCATGTTTTTTGCTACTTCGAACGAGGCTCTGGCGATTAGCATAGGGTGCTTGAGCCTCTCGGTCGTCATCATCACGCTGAACGAAGAAGCGAATCTCGGGCGCACGCTTTCCAGCGTGACCGCCTGGGCTGATGAAATCATCGTCCTCGATTCCGGCTCAGACGATCGCACCCGCGAGGTCGCGGAAAGTTTCCAGGCGAAGTTTTTTTTCGAACCTTGGAAGGGCTTTGCCGCGCAGAAGAACTCTGCGTTAGCCAAAGCTACCGGCGACTGGATTCTCTCGCTCGATGCCGACGAAGAAGTGGAGCGAGCGCTGGCTGAAGAAATCCGTTCTGTACTCGCTGCGAATCCATCGGTCGCCGGCTTCCGCATTCCGCGCAAGAACTTCTTCCTTGGCCGCTGGATCAGGCACGGGGGTTTTTATCCTGACGCCAAGCTGCGCCTGTTCCGCCGCGGCGCCGGGACCTTCGAGGATCGCCTCGTGCACGAAGACATGCGCCTCGACGGTGCCACGGCTTCAATGAAGAACAACCTGCTGCACCACGCCTATCCCACGCTCGCTAGCTACATCGAGCACATGAATCGCTACTCGTCGCTGGGAGCGAAAATGGCGGCCGAAAAGCGCCCACGGGGATTCAGTCTGATCGATATTGTCGTGCGTCCCAAGCTCACGTTCTTGTACAACTACATCCTTCGCCTTGGCTTTCTGGACGGACGCGAAGGGCTGCTGCTGCACGCTTACCACGCAACTTATGTGAGTTGGAAGTATGCCAAGGCGTGGGAACTCAGCCGCAAGCAGGCGGCGCATAGCCACGAGAACGATCGAGGAGATGCAGGCCGCGGCTAGGCTCGCCCGAAGGTGGTTATCTGGCTGCGATTACCGATCTCGTCGTCGGACTTCTCGCGCAACACCAGGTCTTCGAAATGCACGTCGTACGACAGGCCACAGATCGTGCATACCAGCCGGTACAGCATTTTTTCGTTGTCGCCGAACGGACGATGCGCGGTGCCCAGGTTCACGATGATCTCGCTGCCACACTCCGGACAGTCCACGCACAACACACTGGTGCTCATAGCACGATGATAATCTGCCGCCCTGCAATTCCTGTCGGTGACGTGCGTCACCGTTCGGGCAATCTGGCGAACTTCAGTGCGGCGGGTCTTCGAGAAGGCTCGGCACTAGGTCAATTGACACTTCAGGCTGCTCGGATAGAATGGTCGAGTTTTCGGCTGCGATGGCCCAAAAAGGAGGGCTGATGACGGTTACATCCCGCGTGAAGCTTGCTCTCTCTGTGGCGCTAGTGTCATCCACGATGGCGCTTCTCGCGATACATCTTCACCCCCGCACGGTTGCCGCCGCCCCGCCTCAGCTGCCTGTGAGCCAGGGAGCCGGTTTCGTCGGTCAATGGTGTGCCCAGGGAGACCCCACCAAACATTGCTCCATTACTGCCAACGGCCCATTCTTTACATTGACCAACGAGCAAGGCTCTACCTCCACCGGCCACATGCAGGGCATGAGTCAGAGTGTTCTAGTCGCCGATGGATGGCAGTTCGTGCAAGGCACGCTGAGCTCAGACGGTAGCCAGATTAACTGGTCTAACGGGACCTACTGGGCGCAGTGCAATAACAACAGCGGAGGTGGAGGTGGCGGCCATCGCCGGCCGAACCTCCAGGGGACGTGGTATCACGACGGCAATCACTCATTGGCCTGCTCCATTCGGCAGCGCAACAACAATCTGACCTTTACCAATGAAACCGGCCAAACTGCGCAAGGCAAATTTCTCGGCAACAAGAACGTGACCGCCAACTGGGGAGGTACCACCATCAACGGCATCTTGGTTAATAACGCCGGGCGGATCAACTGGGACAACGGAACCATGTGGAGTCGGTAGACGACGCCAAGCCGCTCCCTTGCTCCTCACTGAGACATCTACTACACTGCGACGTCCGCCGCTCGCAGTCGCTCCGTGGAGTAAAAGATGCCTGATAGCAGTAAACCAGCCGGGAAGCCGCCCGCCGAATCGCCCATCACCGATCTCTTTATCGATGGTCGTCATCCCTCGGATACCGAGCAGCAGTGGGCAGAGAAGACCCTGGCGCCATCGATGGGGAAGTCGCCCGAGCGGCCCATTGGGGCGTCGACCGGTACGAATCTCGACGAGTACGGTCATGCTCGCTTCACTACGATCTCAGGCATGCCGATCCGGCGGCTTTACACGCAAGCCGACCTTCCCGCCGACTGGAACTACGACCAGTACCTGAACTATCCCGGACAAGCGCCGTACACCCGCGGTATTCACGCCAGCGGCTACCGCGGCAAGATGTGGACGATGCGTCAGTTCTCGGGCTTCGCCTCGCCGGAGGAAACCAACCAGCGCTACAAGTACCTGCTGGAGCACGGTGGCCAGGGCCTCTCAGTGGCTTTCGACCTGCCCACGCTGATGGGTTACGACAGCGACCACATGATGAGCGAAGGCGAAGTTGGCAAGTGCGGCGTAGCCATCGATTCGCTCGAAGACATGGAGATCCTCTTCGACGGCATCGACCTCGAGAAGACGACCGTCTCGATGACCATCAATTCGCCCGCATCTGTCTTGTGGGCCATGTATTTGGCCGTCGCCGAGAAGCAGGGCGCGGACTGGAAGAAAATTTCCGGCACCATCCAGAACGACATCCTGAAGGAATACATCGCGCAGAAGGAATATATCTACCCGCCCGCGCCGTCGATGCGGCTGGTGATCGACACTTTCGAGTTCGGCACCAAGTTCACGCCGCGCTTCAACACCGTCTCCATCAGCGGATACCACATCCGCGAAGCAGGATCGACGGCCTTGCAGGAGTTGGCTTTCACCATTTATGACGGCGTCGAATACGTCGAATGGGCACAGCGTCGCGGCCTCGATGTGGATGAATTCGGCCCGCGCCTCAGCTTCTTCTTTAACGCGCACAATGATTTCTTCGAAGAAATCGGCAAGTACCGCGCCGCTCGCAAGATCTGGTATCGCCTGATGAAAGACCGCTTCGGCGCGAAGAGCGAACGCACCTGGCTGATGCGCTTCCACACCCAGACAGCAGGCGTCTCACTCACCGCGCAGCAGCCGATGAACAACATCGCGCGCGTCGCCATCCAGGCACTAGCGGCTGTGCTGGGCGGCACGCAGTCACTGCACACCGACAGCTACGACGAAGCGCTCGCCCTTCCCACCGAAGAAGCCGTCCGCATTGCTCTGCGCACCCAGCAGATCATCGCCTATGAGTCGGGCGTGGCCCAGACCGTCGATCCGCTGGGCGGCTCGTATTTCGTCGAACGCATGACCCTCGATATGGAGAAGGGCGCCTTCGACTACTTCGACAAGCTCGACGCCATGGGTGGAATGGTCGCGGCCATCGAAAAGGGCTATCCGCAGAAAGAAATCGCCGAGGCCAGCTACCAATTTCAGCGCGCCACCGAAGCCAAAGAGAAGGTCACCGTCGGCGCCAACGAGTTCGTGGTCGAAGAGCCGTCGCCGCACATTCTCTACATCGGAGAAGAAGTCGCGCAAGCGCAGACCAAGAAGCTCAAATCACTTCGCCAGCGCCGCTCGAACGACGAGGTCCGCCGCTGTCTCGACGCACTGAAGAGAGCCGCAGCACAAGAGCCCCAGGCCGGCACTGATTGCAAGATTTCACCTGTGAATACGATGCCGTTCATTATCGATGCAGTTAAGGCCTATGCCACAGTCGGCGAAATTTGCCACGCCCTCCGCGAGGTTTACGGCACGTATGAAGAGAGTGCCTTCGCGTAAATGCTCTTCTTCCACCCAATCGCCAAAAGGTAGACAATAGACGCGAATGAACGAACCACTCGTGGTTCCACCCATCGCCAAAGTCCCCGGCGTCGAAGACTGCACCGTCGTCATTAACGGGATTCGCTGGCGTTACCTGCATGCCGGTACTGGCCCAGCGCTCCTCGTGGTTCACGGCTTCATGGCCTATTCGTTCTCCTGGCGCTTCGTCATAAAGGGCCTCGCAGAACATTACTCGGTATACGCCATCGATTGGCCCAATTGCGGGTTTTCCCAACGCAAAGCCTCGCTACCCGGCACGCTCGCCAGCGACGCCCAACACTTGTTGGACTTCGTGGACCACCTTGGCATCGAGCAGTTCAATGTCCTCGGTACCTCGCGCGGGGGCGGAGCCGCGATCGCACTTGCCGGACTGCTGGCCGAGCGCGGCATGCTGCACCGTGTTCCAAAGATCGTGCTGTCGGCTCCCATCAGTCCGTGGATGCGATACGGACTCGGTCGCATCCGTTTGTTGCGCTCTCAACTGGGTCGCATCTACGTGGTGCACATGGCGCGCAGGTTTCCCTTCATTCTCGAAGACTTCTTTTACAAGCTCTACGCCGACCCGGCTTCGATTCCTGCCGACAGCCTCCCTGGCTACCAAGCCGGCCTCGAACCTCCAGGCAGCTTCGAACACCTTTGGAACATTCTTCGTTCCTGGATGAACGACCTCAAGGTTGTTGGGGCGGCTTTGCCTCTGGTTGAGTCCGTCCCGGCGCTGCTGCTCTGGGGTGACCGTGATCGCGCCGTCTTTCCGCCATCGGCGTACGAGTTGCATCGTTGTTGGAAGAACAGCACAGTGACCATGATGAAGAACATTGGCCACATGCCCTACGAAGAGGTGCCAGAGGAGTTCAACCGCATCGTGCTCGAATTTCTATTGCGCGACACGCCTGCGACACCGTTACAGGGCGAAGCGCCGCTGGTCGTCGCTATGGAGCCCAGCCAAGCTTGATGCTGCCTGACCTCTTCGAAGTGCTCCGCAACCATTTCACTACCCACGGTTACTGGACGCTTGCGATTACTTTATTGCTCGAGAACGCCGGCATCCCGCTCCCCGGCGAAACCATGCTGCTGTTCGCCAGCTTCCTTGCCTCGCAGCACCATGAACTGAATCTTGGCCTGATCATCGTTGTCGCCACAGCCGCCTGCACCCTCGGAGACAACCTCGGCTACTGGATCGGTTTCCATGGCGGCCGACCGCTCCTGCATCGCTACCAGAAGTTCTTTCGCGTCTCTGACGAGAAGATTGTGCGCGGCGAAAAGCTGTTCGAGCGCTTTGGGCCTGCGACAGTCTTCTTTGCCCGTTTCGTCTTTGGCATGCGAATCATTGCGGGGCCGTTGGCGGGCGTCCTGCGCATGCATTGGCGTCGCTTTGTGTTGTTCAATTTTCTCGGAGCCGCGCTATGGGTAACGGTGATTTCCTGCGTCGGCTACTTCTTCGGACAGCATTGGCAGAGGCTGCTCAGCGTGGTCGGGCGCGCCAATGCTGTGGTGTTCGCCTTGGCGGTCGTAATTGCAGTGTTTGTGTGGAGAAAATACCGCGATCGCGACAACCATTAAACTCGGTCTATCCGGTTACCCCGACGTTGATTTCGGCTTCCGACTCCGCCGCTTTCACCGCCCGCCACGCCGTAAACGCCGCGCCAGCATACATGGCGGCTACGATGTAGAAGCCGAACTGCAATCCGTCACGGTGGGCCGCTTCTCCAGCAATCATCGCCGTAATAATTTGCAGCGCGCTCGCCAGAAAAAAGAATGTGTTCTGCGTTCGTCCCATGAAGTACTTGGGCACCATCTCCATCATTTCTGATTGGATCGCAATGCCGCCCACCCCGCGTCCCGAGCCCATCACGAAGTAAATCGGCACGGTCAGCAATATCCACGGAATCTGGGGCAGCAGCAACAGAGCGACCGCAATCACGCACATGGTCAAGACGACCGAGCGGTGCGCACCATTCCGACGGATCAACTGCGACGCATAGAACATGCTGGTGAACGCTCCGAAAGCCCAACCAGCATTGATCCAGCCGTAGCCAACCGCGCCACGATGTAAGATGCGGTCGCTCAGTGGCGCCGAAATTACTCCTTGCGTCATCATGGCGGCGATGAACAGGGCCCACGCCATCCCCAGCAACCGAACTTTCCGGTTGTTGTGCACGTAGCGAATTCCTTCGCCGAGTTCGTGCAGGTAGCGCGCGACGGCGGTGGTTGGCGCCGCCACCTCCGATTCCGGCTTGAGGTGCGTTACCGTTACCCGGCCTTGCCTAACTTGGTACACGCAGGCGATCGACACGGCGTAGGTGGCGCAATCCAGCAACAAAATTCCCCCCAGCCCGATCCGGTTGTAGACGAACCCGACCACAGCGCCCGCCAGCACCCATCCGCCTTGCACGGCGGCCAGCATCAGCGAGTTTGAATCGAGCAGTTTTTCTTCGGGTGAAAGCTCCTGTACCAGAGCATTGATCGTGGGCCAGAACATCCAGAACCCGACCGACACCAGGATTGTCATGCCATACACGTGCCACACCTGCACGTGGTGCGTGAGCGCCAGTACGGCAACGACCAAAATGATGAGGCCACGAGTCACATCAAGCCACATCATCAGGTGGCGTCGGTCTTCGCGGTCAATAATTACACCTGTGAAGGGAAGCAGCAGCAGCGATGGCAGAGTCTGTAGCGCGACCAGCAGGCCCAGCGACACCTCGCTATGCGTCGCCTGCAGGATGTACCAGATGACTGCTGCGGCATTCATGCCGCTGCCGACCATGGAGATGAGGTTCGCTACAAACAGCAGCCTCATCCCGCGATGTTGAAACGCCTCGCGCATAGTTCACTCTAACCCAGTTACGCGGTGCGCCGATGGTCACTTATACTGTGTGTTCAACGCTGCAACGGAACATGCAAAACCGCACTTGAGCTGCGGCAAGAAAGGCACTGCTTGGGTCTCAAACGCCTGTTCAGGAAAAAAGAAAAGCAGGAACACCGCATCATGCGCGAGGCCACAGAGCGTGCCGGGGCACTCGTGCCTGAATATCATCGCCCGACGCCAGAGTGCCCGCATCCGGAGCGCTGGAGCATGTACGACTCCATGACCGCCGAAGTGGAAGTCCTGGAGTTCCTCCGTACGCTGGTCACCACTATCAAGCCCGAACTGGTCGTCGAGACCGGAACATTCATGGGCGTTAGTACCCTGTGGATTGCTGAAGCCATGCGCATCAATGGTTTCGGTCGCATCGTGACCTGCGAATACGACTCCGAGGTCTACGAAACGGCAAAGACGAAATTCGCGGCCTCTCCTTTTAATGACCTCATCGATCTGCGCAATGAGTCCAGCCTCGAGATGAGAGTCGATGGCACCATTGATCTTTTCTTCAGCGACAGCGACATGCCCATCCGTGAACAAGAAGTGCGCCGCTTCCTGCCGCAGATCTCGCCGTTCGGCCTGATTCTGATGCACGACGCCAGCTCTCACCTGAAGCAGGTTCGCGACGCCGCGCTGAAGATGGAGCGTGACGGAGTGATCTCGGTCGTGCTTTTGCCAACGCCACGCGGACTGGTCGTCGCGCAAAAACGAGACGGCCGCAAAGTAGAGGACTCCCCAGCTTGGGTCATCTCACTTTCACCTGTGCGCTAAGGCATAGCCTTCTACTAGCAAAAGCGTTAGGATTCCGGCGAATCAAGATATCTGCGGCGCCGTGCTCAGTTCATCCAGTTTCGGTTCGGCAGCTCGCTTGCCCGAGGTGCGACATGCGGAAAGCAACATCCTTCCTTTCGGTTTTGATTTGCTGCATCTGGCTTTGCAGCTCTGCCTGGTCACAGAACACTTCCATCGTGATCCCGGCCGGAACTCCCGAGGACAAGGACCTTGCCACCATCACCACGGAAAATGACCGCACAGAAGCGCATAGCTGCCTACGAGGATTTCATCACGAAGTACGCCGGCAACAAGGCAGCCGTCGCCTATGCGGAGTGGCAGCTGTCGCAGCAATATCTTACCGCCGGCGACCCCGCAAAAGCGATGGATTAGGGCAGCAAGGCACTAGCGGCCTATCCCAACAACCTCGATATCATCATGTCGCAAGCGAGCGTCGCCCAGGCCATGAAGAATAACGGCAAAGTCGTGGACTATGCCGCGCAAGGTGCAGGCGTCTACAACTCGATCGCGAAACAGTCGCGACCGGCGATATGTCTGACGCCGACTGGGATTCGAAGATCACCAGCGAGCAAAGCTGCGCCCAGGCTCGCTTACGACTTCCTCGAGACTTCCGCCTACAACGCCATTGGTTCGGAACAAGACCCCAACAAGCGCATGACCGAGATTGAGAAGTTCACTCCTGCGTTTCCGAACTCGAAGTTCGAGGGCCAGATCTCCCAACTTGCGCTTTACAGCCTGCGCCAGCTGAACCAGCCCCAGCGGCTCGTAGCTTATGGAGAAAAAGCACTTGCGGCCAATCCCAACAGCCTTCCCACTCTCTCATGATGGCCGATGCCTACGCGGGCGACGCCAAGGACGCCGCGAAGGCCGAAACTTATCCAAGAAAGTACTGGCATTGTCGGCAACACTCCGGAGAGCGGTGATAAGGAGAAGACAGTCGTATGCCGGACTCGCCCACATCACCTTGGGTCGGGCCGAACTGAACCAGGAAAAACTGGTTCCCGGCGATTACGGATCTGAAAGCTGCCGTGACTTTGTTGCAAGCAGATCCGGCAGATCAGCAACAGGCGCTCTACTATCTCGGCTACGCCTATGCCAAACAGAACCACCGGGCAGACGCCGTCGCCACCCTGCAGAAGGCTGCGGCTATCGACGGCCCGTACCAGGGCCCAGCGAAAGAGATGTTGGCGAAAATTAGTGCGGCAGGAGCCGCCAAGAAGAAGTGACTCGAAGCACGACGGAACACTACTTCTTGATCAAGGCGTCGGCCAGCAACTGGGCTTTCTTGGCGAGGTTGAAGGCGCGCTCGAAATCTCCGTCTGCGGTCGCTTTGCGCGATTGCTGTCAAGTAACTCTGGATTTGGCTCTTCATGGATTTCTCTTCGTCGCTGAGCGACCGAGTGAGTCCCTTCAAAGCATTTTCCGTCGCATCCACCATGCGCGATGTTTCTTCCTTTTGCTGAACCAGCTGCGCATTCGGGACGGCGGCCGCGATCACGCTGCTCGCGTCAGCCGGGTTCCCCGGCGGCTTTAGTAGCCTCCGTCTGGGTCGAGCCGGTGGTCGCAGCAGGTGGATTCGCCGGGGTGCGTCTTTTTCGCGGTACTCGTGTATTTCTGGCTGGCTTTTTGGTTTGGCCTTTGCCTTGGCCGGCTGTGCAGGCGGAGGTGTTGCAACGACTGGCGCCGGGCTCTCTTCGGTTCCTCGCTCAACGGAATTTCGGTGGGCAATGTCACAGCTATCGTTGGGAGCCTGTGTCTTCCGCGGAACAGCCGCTTTCTTCTTCTTGTCACAACCCTGCATTGCCAGGAGTGTCAATAGAAGTATCGAACAGACGAGTTTGTGCGCTGCCGTCATTCGGGATCTGCTCTTCTCGTTCGGCTGGACCGACAGGCCAGAGAGCGTTTGTCTATGATAATCACTCGTGCCGCCCAGCGCGAGTCGGACACGAAACGGAATTCACTCTGTACTGACGATTTGCCGCTACTGGGTCGTCAACCTCCTTTCACCTCATTTCCTGTCTGACAAGTGGCAGGGTCATGCGAAATACCGTACCGACGCCCGACTCCGATTCGAAGCTTAAAGCGCCACCGTGCAACTGCATGACCCGGTAGCTCATGGCCAGACCTATTCCCGCTGCCCTCTTTTTTCGTCGTAAAGAACAGGTTGAATATCTTGTCCCGATCTCGGGCGGGATCCCTCGTCCTTGGTCGCGCACTTCAGAATAGTGACGCTGATGTCATCACGCTGGGCAGATAGCGTCAATATCCCTCCGTCCTCCATCGACTGGACCCCGTTCAACACGATGTTAAGTAATGCCTGTTTCAGGAGGTCGCTGTCGGCTTTGACCGGCAATGGTCCAGCCCTCTCACAGATTCGATTTTCACTCCGTTGCGCGCCGCATCCGGTGAGGCCAGCATGGTTACATCATCCACCAATCGGCGCAAGTCAAACGTGACGAAGCGCGGCTCGATCGGACGGTTGAAATCCACTAGTGTCTTCACTACGCGGTCGAGACGGTGATTTCACTTCGATGATGTCCATGTGTCGCCGCGAATCGTCATCGCCCGATCGCATCTTCTCGCGCAGCAATTCCAAGTGCACAACAATCGCGTTGATCGGATTCTTTACTTCGTGGGCTACGCCTGACGTAAGGCGTCCGATCGCGGCGATCTGTGCGACAGCTCCAACTCGTTTTCCAAACGCCGCACCGATTCCGCGTCGCGCATGGTTAGCAAAGCGCCGATCTTCTGGCCGCGGTCGGCGATGAAGTCCAGCGCGATCTGTATGCGGCGCCCGTTCTCTAGCTCGATCTCTCGCTGCGAAATGACATGGTGCAAAGCGAATGCATCGAGGACGATCAGGCCCAGCTTGTTGGCATCGGTAAATATCTGTTCCACCGGTTTTCCCAGCATCTGGTCGCGGGACCATCCCAGAAAGCGCTCTGCCGAGGCGCTTACCAGCACAACGTGATTTTCGTTCGTGAAGAGAATCACGCCTTCCTGCAGCGATCCCATCACCTGCTCCAGGTTGCCCTTCATCGTGGTGAAGATTTCCTTCACGTCGCGAATCTGGCGTCCCAGCCGGTCGATCTTGGTGTTCACCAGCCCGTATTCATCTACCTCCTCGGGTCCAGGCAGCGGATGGCTGTCCGGCACCTCGGCGGTCATCTGATCCAGTCGCCTGTCCTATCGCCTCCAGCGGGCGCAGCGCGATGTTCGAGACGCTGGCCGCCAGTATCAGCGACAGTAAAATCGCTATTGCCGAGTACAACAGCGCGCGATTCAACTGCGGGGCCAGCTCGTTCTTCAGGAACACAGTCGAGATGCCGACGCGAATGTATGCCGAACTGCTCGTCGCTGCCGCGCCTGATTGGAACATACAGGTCGTACACCTTCGGCGGTCCGTAAATGATCCGCAATTGGTGGAAGAAATTGGCCGATAACACGTCACTGTAGTTCTCCCGCGGCTTCAGCTTCGTGCCGACGAGGGAACTGTCCGTGTGAACGATAACACGGCCATGCGAATCGGTGATCCCTGCATCGTAGACAGCGAAGGAATATGCCAAGATCGACTGCAATAACGTGTGCAGGCCCTCTGTCTTCCTGGAGGCGCGTTCCAACTCCTGCTGCACTTGCGCCGGGTCACTGGCTTCCAGTCCTAATTCGTGCAGGTTTACTTGCGTGGCCTCGCGCGCGCTCTCTTCAATCTCTTTGGCGATAAAATCGGCGCGAGAATAGGCTTCCGTCGTGCTTTGCCGCAGACGATGGGAAATGTAGATGTAGCTGAACACCGCCACCAGCACAAACACCATTCCGCTGATGGCGAGCAAGAGCTTGGTTTTAGGCGGAGTCTTCCCATCGATGCGCTCGTGACGAGCGTGGCTATGGGGGCATCATATCAGCATTGTGTGCCCAATGACAGGCAGACCGCGCCCAAGGCCCGTGTACAGAGTGTTTCGCTAGGATTTGTGTTAACGTTTCGGGGATGTACTTGCCAGTTGCGGAAGGCCCTCTTGGCTTCCATCCTTCGCCAGACGGAGCCTCGATGTAGCTGGTCATGTTCCGCGAATCTCCTGGCAGCTGCCGTAGTGGAATGACCGAGGACGATCCCAACAAGTTAGCCGACGAAACGGTTACCACCCTTCGCACACTCTCTCACGATCTCAGTAACGCGATCGAGAATGTTATGCAGGCCTCGTATCTGCTGGGACAAGCCAAGTTGGATGACCAGAATGCCAAGTGGCTCGCACTGATCAACACCGCAACCGCAGATGCGGCCCGCATCAATCGCCAGATTCGTGACATCTTGCGCTCAAACAGCTAGCTCGGGGTCTTTCGTTGTGGACGGCCCGACCAGCGAAACCCTCCTTCATGGCCGGATTCAGGGGTCCATGTGGAAAGCTAATCTCTTTCTCTCACAGCGGCGTCACGAAATCAGTTTAGCGTCCATCGTGATCTTCGCGTTCAGAACGCGCGACACCGGACAGCCTGTTTCCGCTGCCTTCGCTGCTTCCTCAAACTTAGATTTGTCCGCTCCGGGAATCTTGACGGTCACGTCCAGTGCGACGCCGTGATTGAAAAACCTGCTTCAGTTTTTTCAAGCGTAATCGTCGCCGTCGTGTCAATGCTTCCGCAGTCATTCCTGCGTTGCCCAATTGGGCTGACAGCGCCATGCTGAAACATCCCGCATGGGCCGCGGCAATGAGTTCCTCCGGATTCGTTCCTGTCCCGTTTTCAAATCGCGTTCCAAATGAATACTGGGCGCTCTGAGAACGCCGCTTGCCGTCGAAACAGTCCCCTTGCCGTCTTTCAATCCGCCCGACCAATGGGCACTTCCGCTGCGTTGCATATCGTCTCCTTCACTTGCATAAATTGCTTCAACCAAGTTACACGAACCGGCTACGCCCTGTGTGCGGCGTGGGGATCTGCAACTTCGAGTACTCAGTTCCTGGGCCCGTCGTTACACTGTTACGAATTTGCAATTTCCGTGGTGGCGCTCAATAAAAATCAGAGCAACTCAAGAAGAAACCACAACTCGAACAAACGAGTTTGCAGCTCCGCCCCTCAAGCCTCGTCGAGCAATTTGGACAAACTTGGCACAGGTCCAGTGTCGGTGCCTTCTTGCCTCCGCTATGTCCGTGACATTCTTGGTCTCGAGTTGAGAATTTGGCTTGCGGTTCGCCATTTCGGAGTGATATTCGTTGCTGGTTGAGCTTATAAGGCAATCAGGATCGGCGTTTCGAACCGGCACAAAAGTGACCACTTATCTCGAATCTTGCCGCTCAAGTAACCTAAGCTCTGCTCAGAGGTACATGTACTTTGGGTGATAAGGCTACACAAAAATGCTATAAGTTTCGTTCTGGGCGGGTTTCTATAATGCCAAGAGAGGTATCCCGATTGCTCGTTGCGCCCGCTGCGTCTTTGTGGGGGAACCCGTAATGATTCGCTGTCGGTTGTCGTTATTTCGGGGCCGACCTTTGTACTGGGTCCATTACTTTTTAAACAGTTGCCACTTTCACCCAATCGGCCTCTTTTAGATTCAAGCAGTATAACCGACTTTCCCGCGAAGATTGCGCTTTTGTGCATCTTTCGGCCGGGTCAGTACGACTATATGTGGGAGAGTTCCATCATGAAGAAGACGTTCCTTGGAGTTTTTGCCAGCCTGATGTTAGCAGGCGCAATTTCTGCCGCTAGCGGCTTGACCACCACACTTCCGGCAACGGAATCACTCGTGATGATCGGCGATGGAACGTCTCCGATCTTCGTGCCGGCAATCCCTGCCGGCTATGCCTGCGACGCTTCGTCGCATAACAAGTAATCCCCCAACTTGGGTCATGTACGACCGTAGGAGACTAGATGATGAAAAAGTACTGGTACGTAGCGGTTCTCTCGTTGTTCGCATTTACGGTGATGGCAAGCGCAGCAACCACCGCAGCCAGGGTCCAGCGGACCGCGTCAGCTTACCAAAACCAACGACGTCCAGCGACGGGGGCCGATCGTGACATGCCGTCCGGGAACGAACTGCAACCCCGACGATCAACTGCGCCAGGTGGCCAGCGACGGGGCGCCGATCGTGACCTGTCGTCCGGGACAAACTGCAAGCCCGACGACTAACTGCGGCAAGTGGCCAGCGACGGAGGGCCGATCGTGACCTGCCGTCCGGGCACGAACTGCAACCCCGACGACCAACTGCGCCAGGTGGCCAGCGACGGGGGCACCGATTGTGACCTGCCGTCCGGGAACGAACTGCAACCCCGACGACCAACTGCGCCAGGTGGCCAGCGACGGGGGACCGATTGTGACCTGCCGTCCGGGCACGAGCGTGCAAGCCCGAGGACCAGCTGCGCCAGATGGCCAGCGACGGGGGACCGATTGTGACCTGCCGTCCGGGCACGGCCTGTAAGCCCGATGACCAGCTGCGCCAGATGGCCAGCGACGGGGGACCGATTGTGACCTGCCGTCCGGGCACGCCCTGCAAGCCCGATGATCAGCTGCGCCAGGTGGCCAGTGATGGTGGACCGATTGTGACCTGCCGTCCAGGCACGACGTGCAAGCCCGATGACCAGCTGCGCCAGATGGCCAGTGACGGTGGACCGATTGCGACCTGCCGTCCGGGCACGACGTGCAAGCCCGATGACCAGCTGCGGATGCTGATAAGTTCGCTTGGTGATTCGCATCTTGCGTATATTCTGTAGGTTGCGTGCAGGGTTACACCCCGGCTATCGGGCGTAGGATGAGCTGCTGCGATAGCGGCCGATTCTCGTTCTGTTAATACGTCGTGCTGCTAAAGCGTTGAATTTGTGCTTGTTTCGGATGACGTCCAGAGTTACTATTAGCTGTTCGTCATGCGGCTACATTTCATCGATTACGTTTTCTGGTGGGCTACCCCTGTCCTAATGTCCTGGGTCGCGATGGCGATGTATCGTCGCGGTTTGCATCGGGAATTTCCGTACTTCTTCAATTACGTTGTTCTTCAAGTTCTCTCGTTCGCCGTTGAGTTTCCTCTTCGCAACTGGAGTAACTTTTTCTGGGTTAGCTGGACAACTACCGCGCTTAGTATGATCGTGTCGTTCGGGGTTCTCCTGGAGATATTCAAGGATGCTTTTCGTCCTTACTCAGCCCTTCGTGACCTGAGTGTCATTCTGTTTCGCTGGTGTGCATTGGTCGTCCTCCTGGTAGCGGGAATGTGGGCCATTACCTCGTGGCACGCCAGCGATATTGATAACTTTCTGAATGCGTTTTACCTCATCGGCCGTTGCGTCCGAATGATGCAGTGCGCGCTGGTATTCTTCATGCTGTTGTTCAGCGAATATCTGGGTATATCGCGGCGAAATGTGCTATTTGGTATCTCGATCGGATTTGGCTTTTACGCCGGCGTGAATATGCTGGTCATCACAGCGCTATCCCATAGCTCTCTGGTGTCCCATCTAGCACTCAAGCGAATGAACTCATTGGCTTATGTGGCCTCGATGCTGATTTGGTTAGCCTATAGTTTGCTACCGAGCACCGTCCGCAGTGGCGCCACGCAGACCGAGAAGGCTTCTCAGAAGTGGGATTATGCGTTGGACGAGGCACGCAATGTGGCCCCTGCGGTAAGCCTGCTTGACACCATGGACCAGACAGTCGAGCGTTTGCTCTATCACGGTGCCAACGAAGCCAATGCCACCGTGAACGACCGCACCTAACGCGCAGTCGGATTGTAATCTCCACCGCCGCCCTCTGCGGCGGTTTTGCTTTTGGTAAAAGGAAATTCAGTCCACTAGACGGGAGTCTTGGTTTTGCGCGGCGGACTAAAGAACGGCAATTGCCGTACCGTCGCGCTCGCGCGATGCCGCACGGCTTCCACCGTTAACTCAATTTGCAACTTTGTGCCCGGCTTGGCATGATCGGGTTCGACGCTCGCCAGCGCAATCAACTGCTTTAGCAGTGGAGACCACGTCGTCGAAGTCGCCTTTCCCACCTGCGCGCGCCCACGATACACCGGAACGTGTACACGCGACGCCGTGGCCGGCGTTTGCGGAGGCAGCCCGACATCATCAAACAGCTCCTCCACTTCGTTCCAGTTAATCTCCAACCCCATCAGGACGCGCTCAGGCCCTCGCTTGTTCTCCTTGAGCAGCGCTTGCTTGCCGATGAAGTTGTCTTTCTCCAGGTGCACCAGCTTGCCCAGTCCAATCTCGTAGGGCGTGTACTTTTGCGACGCAATCAGCGCCTTCTTGCTACTGACATAGTCGACATCCGCGAGGATTAAACCCGCCTCGATTCTCGCCACATCCAGAGCCAACATTCCCGTCGGATGAATGTCGAATTGCTGGCCCGCTTTCATCAGCGCGTCCCAAACTTTCACCGCATCATGCCACGGCATCCAAATCTCGTACCCGAGATCGCCCGTATAACCCGTGCGCGAGATATCGACGGATACGCCGGCAATCTTTCCGCTGGTTTTGCGGAAATACTTCAGGTTCTCGATGTCCGCTTCGGCGATGCTCTTCAGGAGCTTGCCCGAAGTCGGTCCTTGCAACGCCAACGCCGCCAGTTGCTCAGTGATGTCCTCGATCTGCACCTCAAGCCCGATCGCATTCTGCCGGAACCACCGCAGATTCGGATCGGCCGCCGTCCAACGATAGGTGTTCTCTTCCAGCCGAGTGATGGTGCCATCGTCGATGACCTTGCCCTCTTCATCGCACCAGCAGCAATAGATCACCTGGTTCACCGCGACCTTGTTTATGTCGCGCGCCAACACCCTGTTGACGAACTTGGTCGCATCACGCCCCGTGATGAAGTACTTGAACAGCGGACTGACGTCGATCATCGCCGCGGCGTTGCGGATGGCATTGTATTCGTGCTCGTGGTGTGTCTCGTAAACGCTGACGGCATAAAAGCCCGACCACTCGCGGTAGTTCAGGCTGGTGCAAAGCGGAAGCGTGCGCTCGTGAACGGCTGTACCGATAGGCAAGTGAATTCCTCGCAGGAGTGAGTCAGCGCGGATTATAGTGGCGCGCGCGACCCTCCAGCAAGGACGCGCGAACACCGACAATGCAGGTATATAATTTCGCCAAGTTGGAGGTTGGCATGGACAGATTCCCCAAAATTCTTGTTGCCATTTCCTTCATCCTCACGGCATTTTCACCGCTTTGGTCCAAGAGCCCTACGGCCAAGATCACAATCTCGGGCGGCGCACTCACGAGCGAGATTGAGATTATTGATTCAAGAATTCTTGATTTAAGTAGTGTGTGGGGCGGCGGGTTCCTCGACGCTTCCGCAGGATCGGCTGTCGCACCGCGGCAAGTTGCGCCAACGTACGAGGTGTGGTTTTACATCAAGTCGGCAGATAGGGGAGTACAACGTCGGTATGTTCTGTATTACTCCCCGAACGAGCCCTCAAAGAAAGGGCTGATTTATCTGCAGGGCAAGGGACAGCCCTGGTATTCGCTAAACGTGAGCGCCATCCTCCGCTACGGGAACGACGGAAAGTGGAATTACGCCTCACCATCGTGGGAAGAATTGATCAAGCCCTTGATTACGCAGGCTGAAGCCGCGTCCGCTCAACGGTAGCGAGAGGTTTCGTAATCGTGGCGGAGTGAAGCGTCTCTTTCCCTGCTCTGACCTCGTGCTACAGACAAACGCGCCGCGCGCCATTTAGAATGGCGCTGCCTTCATTGCATAACTTCTGACTTCCGCAGGCTCACTATGTCTTCCAACGGATCTGGAAAGTACGACGCCATTGTCATTGGCGGCGGTCACAATGGCTTGGTCAACGCGGCCTATCTCGCCAAAGCCGGCAAGAAAGTCCTAGTTCTTGAGCGCCGATATGTTCTCGGCGGCGCTGCTTGTACCGAGGAAATCTTTCCTGGCTTCAAGTTTTCCGTCTGTTCCTACGTTGTCTCGTTGCTGCGGCCCGAAATCATCCGCGAACTTGATCTGCCACGCCACGGCCTCGAAATTCTGCCCCTCGACGGCACATTTACACCCATGCCAAACGGCGATCACCTGTGGCGCGTTAACGATCACGGTGTTACCCGCCGCGAAATCGCCCGCCACTCCAAACTCGACGCCGAAGCTTACGACGAGTTCGGCAAGGCCATGGTGCAGATGTGCCGTTTCGTGAAGCCGATCCTCAGCATGGTGCCGCCCGATCCCACCACGCTGAATCCCAAAGATCTGATGAAGCTGCTCTTTCTAGGCCGCCGCTTCAAGGACCTGAACGGTGAAGACAAGTACAACCAGGTCCAGCTCATGACCATGAGCGCCATCGACTTTCTCGACCAGTGGTTTGAGACCGATGTGCTCAAGGCCACCATGTCGGCCTCGGGAATCATCGGCACGTTTCTTGGCGTGCGCTCGCCAGGTACTGCCTACGTTCTGTTGCATCACTACATGGGTGAGATCGACGGGGCATTCCGCGCCTGGGGGTTTGCCCGCGGCGGCACTGGCGCAATCTCTAACGCCATCGCCGATGCTGCCCGCGAGGCCGGTGTCGAAATCCGCACCGAAGTTGGCGTCGCACAGATTCTCGTCAAAGACGGCAAGGCCGTCGGCGTGGCGACCACCAACGGTGACGAATTCTACGCGCCGGTCATATCTTCCAGTGTCGATCCCAATCTCACGTTCCTCAAAATGCTCGACGCCAAGCATCTGCCCGACGATTTCCGCGAAGCGATAAGGCGCTACAAATTCCGCGGGTCGTCTGGCAAAGTCAATCTCGCCCTCGACGGTCTGCCCAACTTCACCTGTATGCCCGGCGAAGGCAAACACCTGCGCGGCGCGATCTCCATTTCACCCAGTGTTGATTACATGGAGCGCGCTTACGACGATGCAAAATACGGCCGCTACTCGCGCCGTCCTTACATCGACATGGTGATTCCCAGCCTGACCGATCCGTCAGTCGCACCTCCGGGCAAGCACGTGATGTCTTGCTTCGTGCAGTACGCGCCCTACAAACTCAAAGAAGGCACATGGGACGAAAAGAAAGAAGAGTTCGGCGACACCGTCATCAACACCATTGCCGAATACGCCCCCAACATCAACGACATCATCGTTGGCCGCCAGGTGGTTACACCGCTTGATCTCGAACGCGAGTGGGGATTGACCGAAGGCAACATCTTCCAGGGCGAACTCACGCTCGAGCAGTTGTTTTTCCTCCGTCCGGTACCCGGATACGCGCAATACAAGACGCCCATTAAGAACCTCTGGATGTGCGGTTCCGCCACGCACCCCGGCGGCGGAATCATGGGCGCCAACGGCCGTCTCGCGGCGATGGAAATCCTCAAGCACGGGAAGGGAAGCAGCTAGGCCATGGCGGAGACTCGCGACATCGTCATCATCGGTGCAGGACACAATGGATTAGTCACCGCCTTCTATCTCGCCAAGGCCGGCCTCAAGCCCCTCATCCTCGAGCGTCTTCCGCAAGTCGGCGGGTGCGCCATCACCAACGAATTCCATCCCGGCTTCCGCTGCTCAACGCTCGCGCATGCGACAGGACCGGTGCGCGCGGACATTATTTCCGACATGAACCTCGCCGTGCATGGTCTCAAGACCTACGCTCCTGACGTGCGCGTGCTATCGCTCGCCCCTGACGGCCAGAATCTTGCGCTCTACTCCGACTCCGGTCGCACCCAGCAGGAAATTGCTAAGTATTCCACCAAGGAAGCCGCAAGCTACGCCGAGTTTCAGAAGGCGATGGCGAACATCGCTGCTGTTGTCGACAACTTGCTCCGCATGACGCCGCCTGACATCGACGCCCCGGCTTCTGGCAACGTGTTCGAGTTACTGAACACCGGCCGCAAGATTCGCGGCCTCGATGACAAAGACTTCTACCGCCTCTTCCGCTGGATGCCCATGGCCGCCGCCGATCTCGTTGCCGAGTGGTTCGATACCGAACTCCTGCGCGCCACAATCGCCGCGCAAGGCATCTTCGGAACCAACCTCGGCCCCTGGTCCGCCGGATCAGGCGCTTCATTGTTGTTGCGCGCCACAGCCGACGGCAATCCTGCAGGCGGAGCGACCTATGTAATGGGCGGCACCGGCGCGCTCACGACCGCGATGGCCATCGCCGCGCAAGCTGCTGGTGTCGAGATTCGCACGAATGTAGAAGTCTCTCAGGTGAAGATCAAAGACCGTGTCGCAACAGGCGTTGTGCTCAGCAACGGCGACGAGATCGACTCCCGCGCCGTAATTTCCAACGCCGATCCCAAGCGCACACTGCTGGGCTTCGTCGATCCCCAGCACCTAGCGCCCAGCTTTTTGCAGCGCCTGCAGCACTACCGCATGAATGGCACCGTCGCCAAGGTGAACCTTGCGCTGAACCGCCTGCCGTCGTTCAACGGCGTCAACGGCAACGCTGCTTCACTGCTCGGCGGCCGCATTCAAGTTTCGCCCGAAATCGATTACCTTGAGCGCGCCTTTGACGCCTCGAAGTACGGCGAGTTCTCGCAGCTACCCTATCTTGAAGCCACGATTCCTACTTTGCACGATCCGTCGCTTGCGCCCGCAGGCAAGCACGTAATGTCGATCTACATGCAGTACGCGCCCTACCAGTTGCGCAATTCCGATTGGGATACGCAGCGCGACGTCCTCGGCGACGTGGTCGTCAACACGCTGGCAGAATACGCGCCTGACCTTCCGGGAAAGATCGAAGCGCGAGAAGTCATCACGCCGAAAGATCTCGAACAAACCTACGGCCTCACTGGAGGACAAATCTTCCATGGTGAGCTGGCGCTCGACCAACTCTTCACCATGCGTCCCCTATTGGATTGGGCGCAGTACCGTACGCCCATTAAGAGCCTTTATTTATGCGGTTCCGGCACGCATCCCGGCAATGGCCTTACGGGCGGCTCGGGCGCTAACGCCGCCCGCGAAATTGCCAAAGACCTGCGCAAGCGATGACAAATCCAGAAAGTGTCATCCTGAGCGAGGACGCGCCGAACGGAGCGCGTCCGAGTCGAAGGACCTGCTGTTCTTAGGTGCCGCCGGCAGCGTGTGGGATGGTGTACTCCTAAGCTCCCCGCTTCAAGTCCCCCGCCAACAACCGATGAAACAAATGCTCCCCCGCCTCGCGCCGTACCGACAGCCTTCCCGCCTGGTACGCCCGCGAATGTAGCCCGCGCTGCACGCTCTCGCAGATGCCTACGTCTTCATCATTCACGCGTTCACCCACAACAATGCTTTGCCGATTCCGCTCGGTCGCCTCTTCACTCACGTCTTCAAAGTAGAAATCGAAGATTACTTTGCACCGATCCACTCCCTCGGGCAGCACCAGATTCGTGTCCATGTACCCTTTGTACAGATTGATCATGAAATTCGGATACTGCCAGAAGTACCACGCCCGATCGCCCCGCCGCGTTGCCGACGTTGCAGCGTCCACGTCCGACGCCACCATCGGGCTCGACTGCAAACAGTACCGATCTTCGTTCTCGATGGTGTACTGCTTGTACTCCAGCACACTGTTTAGCGTCTTATGCAGGTGCGGTACATGGTAGCCGCCGTCGAGATAGTTATCGACGAACACCTTCCAGTTGCAGTTCAGTGTGTACGAGCGCCGCTCAAAGAAATGAAGTCCTGCAAGGTTTAAAGGCGCAACCCGCGCAACCAACCCGCCCAGAAAATCAGACAGCGGCGCGGCACGCGGATTGAGGTTCACGAACACGAACTGCTCCCATGCTGCCACTTGCACGGGAACAAGCCCATTCTGCCCACGATCGAACTGGCACACACCCTCAAACTCCGGCGCGCCCTTCAACGCTCCATCCAATCCGTAGCTCCACCCGTGGTACGGACAGCGAAAAATACTGGCTCTGCCTTCTGCCTCGCTCACCACCGCCGCCGCATGGTGACGGCACACGTTGTAGAACGTACGCAGCACTCCGTCGCCCGATCGCACGACCACGATCGGTTCGCCCGCGACATCCGTCGTTAAGAATTGGCCCGACTGCTGCACTTGTTCGATCCGCCCCACCGCCTGCCACGTTCCTCCAAAAACGTGCTGCCGCTCCAACGCGGCAACGCGTTCGTCCACATACCAGGGCGCAGGGATCGTATAGCTCTCTTCAAGAGGGCTCTGGTCGTTATAGGAATGAAGAATTTCTGGGAGCGACGGTTGCATCGGGCCTCCGGCTTTCACGCGGAAGGCCATGATAACAGCCGTCGCACAGGCCTTCTAGGACTTCTGCGGAGCTCCGACCGCTCCTCGCAGCACCGACATGAACTGGTCGATCAGCTGTTCGCGAGTCCCGTCAAAACTTCCCGTGCGATGAAACAAAGCACGGTCCGACTCCGCGGTCAGCAGAAAATCCTGCATGCGCTCGAATGTACATTCCAGCACCGATGTGATCAATATGGGATCGACGTCGTTGCGAATTTCTCCGCGCTCGACTCCCATTTTTACCAAAGCTGCGGTGCCCAACGGATCGTCGGTCGCCACAAAGTGTGCGATGCGTTTTTTTAGGTTGAGGTCAGAGCCATAGTTGCCCAGCACAACGATGCGGTAGGGAACACGGTACTGCTCCCAGAACTCCACCGGCAACGACAACCTGTATCGCACGATCGAGAAGAACCCGTCTCGCTTCACCTCGTCGGGAACACTCAGGTAGGTTGGCAACGAACGCAGCGCCGACTTGTAAGCCTCGAAGAACAGCCCGTCCTTGCTGCCGAAATGTTGAAAGACCGATCCCTTGGCAATACCTAGCTGGCTGGCCATATCTCCCACGCGTGACGCTTCATAGCCATGAGTGGCAAAGTGGTGCATCGCGGCCGTAAGAATCAGTGAGCGCTTGCGCACAGACCTTTTCACCGGGGCTTCGGCAACCAAACCCTGGGTGGACGAATGTTCAGACATCATGACCCCCGCGGCCTTGCGGCCGGAGCTGACCTGTCGAATTGAAACAAGGACCCCGGTGCGGGATGCTCCGCCAGCGCGGATTCGGCTCACCCACACATGCTTACTTGCGCGAATCATAAACTATTTCGCTTCGCCCGCGGTAGTCCTGCCAGGAAAATCAGTTTGCACGCTGTTGCAACTGGGAGGCCCACTTGCAACTGCTTCACCTCAATCCAAAACAAAAAAGTTGACGCCGCGCCTCCGCCGTGTTCCCTTTTCGAAATGTACTCGCAGGCACTCAATATCGAGATTCTCCAGGCAACTCCGGCCGACGTTGGCCCACTTGCCCCACTCTTTGACGCCTATCGCCAGTTCTATAAGAAGCCGTCGAATGAGGAGGCTGCGCGTCGCTTTCTTTTCGCCCGCCTCAGCAAAGACGAATCGGTTCTGCTCTTTGCCCAGCACGAGCGCGATGCCGTCGGCTTCGTCCACCTCTACCCGGTCTTCTCCTCCACCAATCTCACACGCCAGTGGATCCTCAACGACCTGTATGTCGTTCCCGACGCGCGCAAGCACGGAGTCGCCCATGCGCTGATGGATAGCGCCCGCAAGTTCGCCGAGAGCACCCAGGCTGATGGCCTCACGCTCGAGACCGCCGCTGACAATCACACTGCGCAGCGCCTCTACGAACGGCTGGGCTGGAAGCGCGACGAAGAGTTCTATCGGTATTTCCTGGCACTCTGACCCCATCCTATGAGCGTTCGGATTAGCTGGGTGGAGCATGCCTTCCGGCGTGCATAAAGACTAGCGCTAACAGCCGGCTTCAGCCGCTGACGTACTGACAAGGTTGGTGCGATTCCTGCGACGCATTCGAGTCGTTCATTTATGATTCGCCGTGCGGACTGTGGTCCGCGAGGCTAAGAACCGCGTGAACCTCACTTCTGCTGAACCAAGCATCGCCGCGAAGCCAGACCATCCTCACCCCAAGCGCGTCCTCGGCTTTCGCGACCTCGTCATGTTCTACGTGGTCACGACTCTCAGCCTCCGCTGGATCCCCGTCGCCGCCAGCAGTGGCCCCAGCTCCATCGCCATCTGGATCATCGGCCTGCTGACCATCTTCATCCCGCTCGCTCTCTGCGTCATGGAGCTCTCCTCGCGCTACCCGCAGGAGGGCGGCATGTACATCTGGATCAAGCGGGCCTTCGGCGACTTCCCGGCCTTCCTCACCGGCTGGATTTACTGGACGAGCAACCTTCCTTACTTTCCTGCCGTGCTCTACTTCGCGGCCAGCAACGCTCTCTACGTCGGAGGCACGCGCTGGAACGCCCTTCAGCGCAGCCCGTTCTACTTCATCGCCTTCTCGTTTTTCGGAGTCAGCCTCGCTCTCGCGCTCAACATCGTCGGCCTGAACATCGGCAAGTGGCTCAGCAACCTCGGCGCGCTCGGTGTCTGGATTCCCGTCACTTTGCTTTGCGCTGTCGCCGTGGTTGCGTTTGCAAAGTTCGGCTCCGCCACTCACTTCACTCCGTCAGCCATGAAGCCATCGCTGAATCTCGGCACGCTCGGAGTCTGGGCGACCATCCTCTATGCGTTCAGCGGTTCCGAAGCCGCGTCATTCATGGGCGACGAAATCAAAGACGCACGCCGCACCATCCCGCGCGCCCTCATCACCGCGGGAGCGCTCATCACCGGCGGCTACATCCTCGGCACCGTCGCCGTGCTCGTCGCGCTGCCCACCGGGCAAGTGAACAGCATGGAAGGCATCATGCAAGCCATTACCAGTGCCGCTGCTCGGGTCGGATGGAACAACATCGGTCCCGCGGTCGCGCTGCTCATCTGTCTCGCCAACCTCGGAGGCGTGGGTGCGTACCTCGCCGCCCTCGCGCGCATTCCGTTTGTTGTGGGCATCGACCGCTACCTGCCGCCCGCCTTTGGGCGGGTGCATCCCAAGTGGGGAACGCCTGCGGTTGCGCTGGTTACGCAAGGCGTCTGCTGCATGGCCTTCATCCTCATGGGACAAGCCGGAAGCACCGTCCACGGCGCTTATCAAATCCTGGTAACCATGACCATCATCACTAACTTCGGACCCTATCTGTTCATGTTCGCTGCGATGATCCGCCTCCAGCGTGAGCCCGTCGAGAAGGGGGTAATCACCGTCCCCGGCGGAAAGCCCGTCGCGATCTTCCTCGCTGTCATCGCCCTGATTACGACCTGCGCGGTGATCGTGGCCTCTGTCGTCCCCGACTCCAGCGAACCCAACAAGGTGCTGGCGGTGGCCAAGGTCGTCTTCTTTAGCGTGCTGTTAATTGGTGGGGGAGTGGCGTTGTATGCGGTGGGGAGAAGGCGTGCTCGGGTCGGTTGATTGGCTAGAGCTGTTCAGGGTTAGCGTAGAACGACTCGGGTGGAGCACGCCTTCAGCGTGCATTCTAGCGCCGAGACAAATCGGCTTTAGCCGCTGAGGTAACTGGTCCGAAGCTCACATTAACTTTGAAACAGCAGTAAGTCTCGCTTATCACCAGCCTCTGTGCTCTACGTCCTATCCCCGTGGAATTCGTTGTGTGATAAATACTCGGTGAGGCGAAGGGATTGGTGTCTCTTGCCCCGGCTCGGTAGTTCTTTGAAAACTGAAGATGCCTTCCGAACTTCACTTTTCATCACCTGATCGTGGTTTACAAAACGGGTGTAATAGAGGTGTATAACTGCTGTAACTGCTGAGTGAGATTTTGTATCCTGCTCATTGTAAATACTGTTAACATCATGACATAGTGCGATAGAGGCGTATAACACATTTTCTAACGTTTTTTGCCAATATGCCGTTGAATCGAGGCTACCCTTCGCGGTCGGCGGAATTCCACTCGCGAGAAGCCAAACACACTCAGCCTAGGCCTTGCTCTTTCCTCGCTTCGCCGCCAGCGATTTCGCCACCAACGTCTCCAGCACCTTCGGGTCCACGTCACCCAGCTTCTTGATGTACAGACACCCCTTACCCGTGGTGTGCTTGCCGAGCTTTGCCAGCACCGCGTCGGCGCCGCTGAACCCGATCAAGCCGTACAAGACGCTCGCGGCCTTGCGCGGAGAAAATCCGATCACAGGCGCGTCGCCCTCGCGTCCGCTTTCGTATTTGTAGTGGTAGCTGCCGAAGCCGACAATCGCCGGTCCCCACATCTTCGGTTTTTCGTTTGACGCCTTCTGCATCAAATTCACTAATGCCTTTGCGTCGGCGCGCCTGGTCTCGTCCGTGATTTTCTCGACGAATGCCGCCACGCTTACTTCAGTGGGCCTGGTCTTGTTTTCCGCCATTGCTGAATCCTCTCGTCGGGTCTCAAAGCCTCATATCCATTGCGAACGAAGCAACTTGGGAAAAAGAGTGTATAACCACTGGCCGTCGCGCTCAACAGAAACGTTGCCCACGTCGCGCCCAATGACATGGCCTTCATTTCCCAGCGGTATAATAGCCATTAGTTCTAAGGGGTACCCCAACATCATGAGCGGAAACAATGGCAGCAACGGCAATGGTGCGAACGTGTTAAAGCCCCGCGCCGAGTGGATCACCAAGCGCCGCGAAGAAGCCGCGCGCACCGGCGACACCAACATGTCGCAAATGCATTTTGCGCGCAAGGGGCTGCTCACCGAAGAGATGGTCTTCATCGCCGACCGCGAAAAGGTTGCGCCTGAGCTGATCCGCGACGAAGTGGCCGTCGGCCGCATGATTATTCCCGCCAACGTCAATCACCCCGAACTTGAACCGATGGCCATTGGTATCGAGTCGCGCTGCAAAATCAACTCGAACATCGGCAATTCGGCTATCACCAGTAACGTTGACGAAGAGCTGAAAAAGCTGCACACGTCGGTGCACTACGGCGCCGACACGGTGATGGACCTTTCGACCGGCGGCGGCATACACGAAATTCGCGAAGCCATCCTGCGCCACTCGCCCGTGCCTATCGGCACTGTGCCGATCTACGAGGCGGTTTCGCGCGTCAAGCGCATTGAGGACCTCGACATCAACGTGATGCTCGAAGTCATCGAAGAGCAGGCCGAGCAGGGTGTGGACTACATGACCATCCACGCTGGCGTCCTCGTCGAGTTCCTGCCGATGATCACCAGCCGCATTACCGGCATCGTCAGCCGCGGCGGCGCGATCCTGGCGCAGTGGATGGCCCACCATCACAAGCAGAATTTTCTTTACGAGCACTTCGACGAAATCACCAAGATCCTCGCCAAGCACGACGTAAGCTACTCGCTCGGTGACGGGCTGCGTCCCGGCTGCATCGCCGACGCCAGCGACGAAGCGCAATTTGCCGAGCTCAAGACCCTCGGCGAGCTGACCACGAAAGCCTGGGAACGCGACGTGCAGGTGATGATCGAAGGGCCCGGCCACGTTCCGCTCGACAAAATCAAGGAGCAGGTGGAGAAGGAAGTCGAGCTCTGCCACGGCGCTCCCTTCTACACGCTCGGCCCGCTGGTCATCGACATTGCTCCCGGTTATGACCACATCACCTCCGCGATCGGCGCGGCGCTCATCGGATGGCACGGTGCCTCGATGCTCTGCTACGTCACGCCGAAAGAGCACCTCGGCCTGCCCAATGACAAAGACGTAAAAGACGGAATCATCGCCTACAAGATAGCTGCCCACGCCGCCGACGTAGCACGTCATCGTCCCGGCGCGCAGGACCGCGACAACGCCATCAGCTATGCCCGCTACACGTTCGATTGGGACAAGCAATTCGAGCTCTCACTCGATCCCGAAACCGCGCGCAGCATGCACGACGAAACGCTACCCGACGCGTATTACAAAGAGGCGGCTTTCTGCTCGATGTGCGGACCGAAATTCTGCTCCATGAATTATTCGGCCAAGGTGGACGAGTACAACAAGCAGGTCCACGGCGTGGAAAAGAAGGATTACTCAGAGCTGATCAACAAGCTGGTGGCGATTAAGTAGCAATTGGTCGTTTGTAGCTGGTGACTCGCGCGATTCCGGTAATGTTAATTGGCCTTCCACCAGTGACCAGCTACCAGTTACGTCTTTTCCCGTTTGCTACACTCGCTAGGTGATCCGAATCCGCCGCAATGCCTGGTTGCTGGCCGCCGCATCCGGCGTGCTGCAGGTTCTCATCTTCCCTGAACCTGCCCTGTATGTATTGAGTTGGGTAGCCCTCGCGCCGCTTATCTACGCGGTCCTGCAATGCCGCGATCAAGACGCTCTTCTCACCATGGTCGAAGACGGCAAGTGGTACGCGCCTGCTACAGCATGGCAGGGCTTTCTGCTGGGCTACCTTAGCGGTGTCATATGGTATCTCGGCAGTTGCTACTGGGTTTTCCACGTCATGCACGTGTACGGAAACCTGGGAACGTTCACTTCGGTCTTGCTGCTGCTCGCATATTCGCTTTATCTCGGCCTCTATCACGGACTGTTCGGCCTGCTGATCGCGCTGGTTGCTCGCCGCCACAACGGATACAGCCTGCGCGCGCTGGTGTTTGCACCTTTCGCATGGGTTGCGGTCGAGCTTGCTCGTACTTACATCACCGGATTCCCCTGGGACCTGCTCGGCACAACCCAGGTTGACAACATTCCGCTTTCGCGGCTGGCTACGTTTACCGGCGTCTACGGCCTGTCGTTCGAGATTGCGCTTGTCAACACTGCGGTTGCCGCGGCTTTTCTGGTGCCGCGCGCGCGCCGCAATGTACTACTGGCCGCCTCGCTCTCAGCCGCTCTCGTCTTGCATGCCGGGAAATTCGTGAAGCCTCCCGCGATGGTCGGCGACCACGGCGTCACGCTGGTGCAAGCGAACATCCCGATCCTTGACGATCCCTGGTCGCTACCCTACCTTGAGCAAACTCTCGTCGAGCTCCGCGCGATAAGCGGACGGCCTTCGCAAGCGCCAGCGGGCTCGCCGGGTCTTATTGTCTGGCCAGAATCGCCCGCGCCATTCTTCGCGACTGACCTACACCTGCGCGGCACGCTGGGGGAACTCGCGCGCTCCACCGATTCGTACATCATTGCTGGCTCTATGGGTATCGAGCACGCCGGAGACCCCAATCGCCAACCTGACATCTACAACTCAGCATCGCTCATTGCACCCAGCGGAGCCTGGGTCAAGCGCTACGACAAAATTCACCTGGTGCCGTTTGGCGAGTACATTCCATTCGAGAAGCTGATCTTTTTCGCGCAGAAACTCACCCGCGAGATCGGAACCTTCGCTCGTGGAACGCAGCGCAATCCGTTAGAGGAAGATGGCGTCAGACTTGGAACGTTCATATGCTACGAATCCGTGTTTCCCAACGAAATCCGTCAGTTCGCCTTGCACGGTGCAACTGTCTTCGTGAACATCTCCAACGACGGATGGTACGGCCCGACCGGCGCGCCGCGACAGCACCTCAACCAGGCGCGGATGCGCGCGGTTGAGAATGATCGCTGGCTACTGCGTGATACCAACAGCGGCATCACCGCGGTCATCGATCCCTACGGCCGCATCGTCGCCGAAGCGCCACGCAACCAGCGCACCTCACTGCAAGCGGCCTACTCGTTGGTCGATGGCACCACGTTCTACACGCGCCATGGCGACTGGTTCCCGTTTCTCTGTGCGATAATCACACTGACCGGTGTGGTGTTGCGCTTCCGCGAACCTGCGGAAATCATGCAGCCCGCGCCGGTTTAGACAGGTTTCTTACCCATGGTCGAAGAGCTACAACAGGAATTCTCCGCACTCCGCGACAAGGTCCACGACCTTCAGGAGTATCTTTGACGCGCCCAAGCTGCGCGAAAAACTGAGCGAGATCGAAAAGCAAACCGCCGATCCCACGCTCTGGTCTAACCCCGACAAATCTCAGCAGGTCATGCGCGAGAAAAAGCGCCTCGACAACGCACTCGCCACCGAGTCCGAACTGGGGCGGCGCGCCAACGACATCAACGCCTACTTCGAGTTGGCGCAGGAAGGCGAAAATGTTTCGGGCGACCTTCGCCGCGAGATCGACGACCTGCGCGCGCTAGTGGATAAGCTGGAAATCGAGACGCTTCTTTCCGGCCCGAATGACGAGCGCAGTGCCATCGTTACCATTCATCCCGGCGCGGGTGGCACAGAGTCGCAGGACTGGGCCGAGATGCTAATGCGCATGTACCTGCGCTGGGCCGAGCGTGAGGGTTTCACCACGCAGATGTATGAGTATCAACCGGGCGAAGAAGCGGGCATCAAGTCGGCAACGTTCGGCGTGAATGGCGAGCATGCGTATGGCCTGTTAACCAGCGAAATCGGCGTGCACCGCCTAGTGCGCATCTCGCCGTTCGACCAGGCAAAACGCCGGCATACGTCGTTCGCTAGCGTGTATGTGTCGCCGGAAATCGACGAGAGCATCGAGATCGACATCAAGCCCGACGACATCCGCATTGACACCTATCGCTCCGGCGGCAAAGGCGGGCAGCACGTGAACACCACGGATTCTGCCGTGCGCATTACTCATATTCCGACCAACATCGTCGTCGCGTGCCAGAACGAGCGCTCGCAGCATAAGAACAAAGAGAAGGCGATGAGCATTCTGCGCTCGCGCCTCTATGAGTACGAGCTTGAAAAGAAAAGAGCGGTCACCAAAGACATTGAAGATTCCAAGCTCGACATTGACTTCGGGTCGCAGATTCGATCGTACGTGTTACAGCCCTATCGCATGGTGAAAGACATGCGTACGCGCGAGGAAATCGGCGACGTGGACCGAGTGCTCGACGGCGATCTCAATCGGTTGATTCGTGCCTATCTGCTGTTGCGGCGGAACGAAGGCTCTAAGGAGCAGTAACCTTATGGACAACTGTCTCTTCTGCAAAATTATCGCGGGCAAAATCACCGCGAAGAAGATCTATGAGGACGATAAGGTGTTCGTTTTCGAAGACATCAATCCGCAAGCGCCAACCCACGTGCTCATCGTTCCCAAGCGCCACATTGTGGGATTGAAAGAAGCCACTCCCGACGACGCGGAAATCATTGGATACTGCCAACTAGTCGCTGCCAAACTCGGCCGCGAGCGTGGCATCGAAGAAGGCTACCGCACCGTCTACAACGTCGGCCCGAAATCAGGACAGTCAGTGTTTCATTTGCACCTCCACTTGATCGGCGGGCGCGACATGAAATGGCCTCCTGGATAGCTTCTGCTTCGATGTCACTGTCACGGGTGGCGCTGCGGCGTAGAATCGTCCGGTCAATCGAGGTTCGTCTGTGAGACGCAAGAAGGAGGTCCCATGGGAAAGCGATCGAAAAAGAAGCCGCGCGATCAAGAAGCTATCAAGGCATCGGAGCCAGCAACGACCATGCCCGAGAAGCTGACCAAGAAAGACTACGAGAAGGAGATGTTCAAGCTCCAGACCGAACTGGTGAAGCTGCAAGAGTGGGCCAAGGTATCCGGCGCGCGCGTCGTCATCATCTTCGAGGGGCGTGATGCTGCGGGCAAGGGAGGAATCATCAAGCGCATGGCCGAACGTACCAGCCCGCGTGTGTTTCGGGTGATCGCGTTGCCTGCTCCGACGGAACGGCAGAAGACGCAGATATATCTCCAGCGCTACATCGAACATCTTCCCGCTGGCGGCGAGATTGTCATCTTCGACCGCAGTTGGTACAACCGCGCAGGCGTTGAGCACGTGATGGGATTCTGTAACAAGGACCTCTATACGAAGTTCCTCAAGAACACTCCCAACTTCGAGGCGTCCATCGTCAATGACGGAATCATTCTGCTGAAGTACTGGCTCGAGGTCAGCGAGAAGGTGCAGCACGAGCGGTTCCTGGCGCGCATCAAGGACACGTCGAAGCGCTGGAAGCTGAGCCCCATGGATTTGGAGTCGCATCGTCGCTGGTACGACTATTCAAGGGCGCGCGATGCCATGCTCGCCGCGACCGACACGGCGCAAGCGCCTTGGTACATCGTCCCCTCAGACGACAAGAAGCGCGCGAGGCTGAACTGCATCGCCGACATCCTCAGCCGCATTCCGTATGAGGAGATTCCGTACAAGGCGCCGAAGTTGCCGCCGAGGCAAAAAGCGCATGGCTACGTAGAGCCGAAACTGCCGCACCAGAAGGTGGCGCAGCGCTATTGAAGTCTGCGTGGTTTAGAAGGTTCGAATCCGTTGGCGGGCCGCGGTCTGCGACCCGCCGGAGTTCTTGGCGAAGCAATTACCGGGGCTGTGGCGCAGGATAGAAATTCCCGTTATTGAAGTTGTAGCTCGAGTCGGCCACGTTCCCGTTGGGATGCATAGTGCAGTGGTAGCTGAAGTTGCCCTGCTTTCCGTTGTTGGCGCGCGCGTTACCGTTGCCATCGACCATTACGAACGACCCACCCTGGTTGCGGCTCGGCTGACCGTTGAAGTTGACGTTAGCTCCGCCGGCTTGCTGCTGGATCTTGCGGCGAATTGCGTTCTGGCAGTTGGGGACCAAATTGTTGTTCCACTGGCCGTTGCCGCCACCCGGAGGAGGAGGAGGTGGATATCCGCCGCCACCGCCGTTCCAACCACCTCCACCATTCCAGTTGTCGTTCCACCAGCCGCCGTTCCAATTGCCACCGTTGTTGTTGCCACCGTTCCAAAAGATGTCGCCGGTGTAACCCTCCATGCCATTGCGGTTGTCTTCAATACGAATTACGGCGACGCCATTGTTCTGCGCCGGATCTTTCAGCATGTACTGCTTGCCTCGGCCGTCAACGCCCTGGAAGCGGAAGTTGTTGGGGTAGCGCGGCAGCGGTTGGTTGCACTTGAGACGCACCCACTGTGCCGGCATGCCGCTCTTGGTCTGGAGGTACCCCTGATTCCCGCGAATCTGCACGTTCGCAACACCGTCAACGCGAACTTCGAATGTGCATTTTCCTCCGCCTCCGCCTCCGGTGATCTGGGCGTTGACGGTGTTCTGTCCGAAGGCGGAGCCGCAGAGCAATACGGCTGCGGCTGAGACGGCGAGCGAGAACAAACGGCGAATGTGCTTTTGAGTCATGCGATGGCCTCCATTGCGAAGTGGTCTTTCAGGTCACGAGGATAACAGTCAGTGCAACAAATGTCGTATACGGAGAAACCCCGATGCAGTACTCGACTACTCCTCCCCCTAAATTCCTCGATGAGAGCCCACCAACAGATCCCACGGTCGCCACGGTGACCTCGTGATGACAGCTCTGGAAGGACAGTAAGTCGCTTGGGTTAAGCTTAGAGATTCTCTTTGGCTTCGGGGAGTGTAAGCTGTATGGCACCTGAACGTCGCGCTTTGGGGATTCCAATTCCAAGTTCTTGAGAAAGGTTTGAACGATGCTGAAATCGATCGCTGTGGTCGTCGGCAGTTACGTGCTTTCGGTTCTGTTGGTCCTGGGTACGGACCCGCTGCTGTGGTGGCTGTTTCCAGATAAGTACGTAAGAGGTCAAGTGTTGCCCCCTTCCAACACTGTTCTCCTGACGAGCACCGCGTTCTTTGTGGTCATATCGATTCTTTGCGCGTGGCTGTGCGCGCGCTTTGCACCCGGCCGCGCCGGTGGCCACGTGCTCTGGTTCTTCGTTCTCGGGGAAGTGATGGGAATTGCCTCCATAATTCCCAACTGGGGCAAGGGCTGGCCGCACTGGTACTGGCTGTCGTGGCTGCTGACCTGGCCGGTGAGCTGCTGGATCGGGCTAAAGTTGTCCAAACGGAGCGACTAGGCCTCACTCTGGCGCACTTCTTAAGGCCCACACTTGGGTGGGGTCTCGTCGATTTCGTGAAGCAGGTGCTTGGCTGAAGCCAGGTCAGGATTGAACTCCAACACGCGCAGCGTGAAATCGCGTGCCTTGTCGAATTGGTTTGCGCCGCAGTAGGCCCGCGCCAGATTCATGCCGATACTGCTCTTGCCTGGCTCGCGCTGAAACGCATCCTGCCAAAGCGCGACGGCCTCGCGCATGTGTCCGGTTTTGGCGTCCAAAACGCCGAGATTGGTCGTAGCGTCGATCAGGGTCGGATCTCGCGCTAGCGCTCGCTGGTACAACTCCAGGGATTCGTTGAGATGTCCGTGCGTTTGTTCGATGTAGCCGAGGGCTGACAGCAGCGCCGGATCGTCGGGCGACTCCGCCAAAGCCTTGCGCAAAAGCTGTTCGGCCGGTTTGGCAGCCGACTCGTCGCCGGCTTCAGCGAGTGTTTCCCAGGCAAGGGCTTTATCGCGCACATCGTCATCGGCGATAGCAGAACTGGGGAAGGGCACGAGGCGGGTGGCAGTGGGCAGAGAAGTGCCGTGAGCGTTCTCAAGCGCGGGACCGATAGTGGGCCGACGCGGAATGCGATGGTCCGTCACTTCGGTGTGCGCGATGTCAGTGCTTGAGTTCGCGGGCATGTGGCACTTGGTGCAGTCGGGTTGATTGGCATGGTGCTTCTCACCAAAAGGCGCGCCGTGGCAGGCGAGGCACTTGGCGCGGTAAAACACGGTGCGCTCTTCGGCAGACGGCGAGCGATGCGGATCGTGGCAACTGATGCACGACATGGCGTCGCCGGATTTCTTTTTGCACGTGCTCTGTGCCAGCGCTTCAAACTGGCTGTTCGCTCCCAATCCGCCTGACTTGTCTTCCTTGACGTAGTACCGCACATAGTCGGAGAGGTCGTCGCCCGGGCGGTACTCATAGAGGTGCTTGCCCGGGCGCTCGATGGCGGCATTCCCCTCGAGATGACACTGCATGCATACGGCGTCGCGACGCGCGGGCGTGAGCTTGGCAGGATTCACGATAGGTCCACGGGCGACGTGGGCCGCGCCCGGTCCGTGACAACGTTCGCAACTAACACCTGATTGCGAAAAGAGAGGTGGCTTATAGCGGTTCTCCGTGCCTCCGATCGGAGGCTGCAGTCCGCTGACGTGACAGTCCAGGCACGACATCACGGCGGGAAGATTCATGGGAGCTTCAGGAGCGTCGCGATACCCGGGCGCCATATCCCACATGTGACGGTCGGTGTAAAAGTTAACAGGGGATTCGAAGACGAAGCCATCGACGGAGAACAAGTATGTGCGGCCGCGACGGCCTTGGCCGATGTAATCGAGCAGTTCGCGCTTGCCATGCATCAGCGGATCGCCGGGACGGTTAAAACTGAGCCAGACTTTTCCGTTTTCCTCGTAGATGCGGTACGAGGTGCCCGATTTTTTGTCTACGAATTCGCCGGCGATCAGGTTCTCAGGCGCGGGTCCGCTGGCGTGAGCCATGGCAGTTTTGTTGTACGAAGCGAAGATGTCGGCGTGGCAGCTCGCACAGGCTTGGTTGCCGACGTAGGAGTTCTTGGGAGCAGAAACGGCTGCGGGTTGTCCCGTAACGTCACTGTTTGCGGACAGGAATGCCAGCAATGTGACCGAGAATCGCACGAGTCGAATTGCCCATGAGCCCTGGTACAACGCGAAACTCCGATCCTTCCTGGTACAGAAAGCAAAGCGAATCTTGGCCTGCTCGGGCAGCAGCGAAGGTGAACGTTGCTCGCGCCAGCAAGAACCGATGCAAGATCAGCTTAGCGCGTCGGCGCAAGAATGTACTTGACATATTCCCATATAGGAATATATATTTCTCGACATGGCACGAGCCGCAACCACCTCCGATGCGTTCAACGCCGTGGCAGAACCAAGGCGGAGGGAGATACTGATCCATCTGAGCGACCGAGAGCGGTCGGTCGGTGACATTGTGATTGCGCTGCGCTTGGAGCAGCCGTCGGTATCGAAGCACCTCAAGGTACTGCGGAACGTGGGACTGGTGCGGGCGCGGCGGAACGGCAGGCACATGATGTATCGAACCAATGCAGACGCCATCCGGCCGTTGTATGAGTGGACGAAGACATTCGAACAATTCTGGGGACATCAACTGATGCGGGTGAAGGAACGCGCGGAAGCGATGAGACGCGAAAAACAAAAACAACCGAAGACAAACAGTGAGGAGGATGTATGAGCACTATGCAAGAGATGGCTGGGATCGAGAGTCTGACACTCGTCATTACCCAGGAAACTCATGTGAACGCCAGCCTGGAAGACACATTCGAGGCCCTGCTGGAACAGTTGGGGCCGGGGAACAGCAGGCCCGACGGCGTGGCGCAGCCGATGACGCTGGAAGCGTGGCCGGGCGGGAGATGGTTCCGCGACCTGGGCGACAACAACGGCCACTTCTGGGCGCATGTGCAGGCCATTAAACGGCCGACACTGCTGGAATTTGCGGGGCCGCTTTTCATGTCGTATGCGGTCGCGTCGAACGTGCAGTACCGCTTGAGCGAGGCTGACGGCGGCACGCTAATCACGTTCCATCACAAGGCATTCGGCACGATTCAGGACGACCACCGAAAAGGTGTGACGGGCGGCTGGGCGCACATGCTGGAAAGCGCTCGCCGGCGGGCGGAAGCGAAGAAGCGGTAGGAGCAGTTATGTGTCCGGCATGTTTGGCGGCAGCGTTGTGGATGGTAGGCGGCGCGGTTTCGACCGGCGGGTCGGGCGCTCTCGTAGCGAGAGCATTTCGCGCCAAGGCGAAAACCAAAACATCGAAGCAGAGGAGTAGTAACCATGAGCACAGCAACAACCGAGAAGTTGAACACGAAAGTCGTTTCGCCGGCGGAATGGCTGACGGCGAGAAAAGCTCTTCTGAAAAAGGAGAAGGAATTCACCCGGCTGCGTGACGAATTGAGCCGCGAGCGGCGGGAATTGCCGTGGGAAAAAGTCGAGAAGAGCTATATGTTCGAAGGGCCGACTGGCAAAGTTTCGCTGGCCGAGCTCTTCAAAGGACGCAGCCAGTTGGTGGTGTATCACTTCATGTTGGGTCCGGGATGGGAGCAGGGTTGCCCGAGTTGCTCGTTCCTGGCAGACAACTTTGACGGCGCGCGCGTGCATTTGGAACAGCGTGATGCGGCGTTTGCGGTGATCTCACGTGCGACGTCGCCGGAGATCGAGTCGTTCAAGAAGCGCATGGGATGGCGCTTTCCGTGGGTTTCGTCGTTTGGCAGCGACTTCAATTACGACTATAAGGTCTCGTTTACGAAAGAGGACATGGCGGTGGGAAAGCGTCCTTATAACTTTGGGACGACAGACTTCCCGTCGGAAGAAGGCCCGGGACTGAGCGTGTTTTACAAAGACGCGGACGGCCAGATTTTTCATACGTACTCGACTTATGGACGCGGCCTCGACATTCTGCTGACGACTTACAACTTGCTCGATATGACGCCGAAGGGCCGCGACGAAGAAGGAATGACGCCGCACGCGATGGCGTGGGTGCGCCATCATGACCGGTACGAAGGCGGAGAAGCGGCGGGATGCTGCGCAGGCCAAGCGGAGAAGTCGCGGAAGATGATGGAGCCGACGATCGCGGAGTACCAGTCGGAGGTCGAGATCACCAGGCGGATTCTTCAGAGGGTTCCGGCGGACGAGCTGATGTGGCAGCCGCACGAGAAGTCGATGACGCTCGGACAATTGTCGCTGCACATCGCGCAGATTCCGGACAGGGTGTCGGCGTTGGCCCAGATGAGTGGCTTCGATGTATCGCAGGCGAATTTTGTTCCGGCGCAGCCGAAGGACCTGAACGAAGTGCTGACGGGGTTTGAAGGCGCTGTGTTGGAAGGCGAAAATCGGTTGCGTTCGATGACCGACGAGTCGGCGTTGCAGCCATGGACGATGACGGCGGGTGACAGAGTGGTCTTTACCGTGCCGCGTGCCGGCATCGTGCGGACTATCATGCTGAACCACTGGTACCACCATCGCGGACAACTGTCGGTTTACTTGCGGATGCTGAATGTGGCCGTGCCGGTAGTGTACGGGCGCAGCGCGGATGAAAATCCGTTCGGGTAAGTTCACGAGGCCGGGTTGTCGAAAGGCAACCCGGCAGTAGTGTATCGACTCCAACTTAACGGAGGCGATATGAATATCTTCACGATCCTGTTTGTAGTGCTTTTAGTGGCTTGGATTCTAGGTTTCGGCGTGTTTCACATTGCCGGAGCGATGATCCACATCCTGCTAGTACTGGCGGTAATCGCACTGATTGTGCACTTTGTGCGAGGCACGACCAGCACTGTCTAACCGATCGATAGTGGATTCGGAGCGCCGCGCGTTCGGGGCTGGCGGTCAGTTCGCAGCACTGTGGCCTGCGCACTGCAACACCCCGAGGTATCGGTCCCACGGCCCGACGGCCTCGCGATATTGATGGGCGAGGATGCGCGAGATTTGGTGCAGGTGAGTCAGGTCGTGCGCTGCCCATGTCGCCAGTAGCTCAGACAAAGTCACCCTTCCCAAAGAGGGGTGGGTTCCAGCCTTCTCAAGGTCCGGCGGTTGAAGTTTCCAGGCGCGCAGCTCGATCAAGTTCTCAGAGCGGACGCGCGCAAATTCCTCCAGCAGATGGGCCAGCGACTTGCCTTGAACTTCTTGAAGATGTCCTTCGCGATCGAACGGATCGAACGCGCGAGTCTCGCCGAACTGCAGGATGGTTCGGGCGCGCGGTATCCAGTCGGCGCGTTCGGCATGAATCAAATGCCCAACGACATCGAAAGCGGACCACGTGTTCTCGCCTTCGTTCGCGCGAGTCAGCTCGGTTGGCAAATCATGTAGCAGCACGTTGAGCGTGGCGGGGGTGCTAGTGAGAAGTGCGATCGTGGTCTGAAGGGAAAGGTCCATGCGTGCCTCGTGTTGCTCCGAAGAAATGTCAGTGTTGCAATTCTAAGGTTTTCGCGACGCCAATGGAGATAGGGAAGCCGTCTTCTCCGAGACCGGAACCCTGCTAACTGAGAAATTTTTGCAGGGGCTCCCAGTAGTGAAGTTTCCATCCAATGGCGAGGTGTTCGCCGTTACCGTTGGGAAAGCCGGTGTGATCGAAAATCAGCCTGGTTCCCGTTCCCTGCTGTTCTAGTTGGAATCGCACCACGGAATAGATGCCCGGGTCCCAACTGGTCTCGCGCCAGGCCTGCACGATGCGCAGGTTGGGCACAAGTTCAAGCTGCCATCCGATGATGTAGTCGGCAAAGATGCTGAACGATCCGCCAGCTTCACGACTGATTTTCGCCGGCTTGGCGTCGAGGTCGGAACCCTTCATGGCGCCGCCCAGCAGCTCGATCTTCTGGAACTGTGCGGCATCAGTCAGGGCATCATAAACACGCTGCGGAATTGCCTTGAAGTCGGTCTCCTGATGAATGGCCTCCGCTGTATGAGAAAGGCCGTTATCGGGAGAGGCCAATGCTTCGCGCGAGCTGAAAGCGAGACCGCCAGCCGCGAAGGCCGCGCCGGTCATCCATTTACGCCGCGTGAAAAAGATTCTCGTTCGTACAACATTCCGAGTATCCAAAATTGCCTCCTAGAAGAGTCCCGAACACCTCTGCCGAATGTGGCAGCAAGTGTATAGAAACATCAAGGCAAAATATGATCAATATAATATTGTGAACGCATCGCGGCGCTCGGCAGGTCGACTGCCATTTGTGGAGGTAACAAAATGCCATATCCCGTTGCTCATCGAACCCAAACGAAAAACAAGATCATTAACAGCGCACGGAGGCTTTTCAATCGGCACGGCTTTGAAAACGTTTCGATCGGCCAAATCATGGCGGGCGCGGGGCTCACGCACGGCGGCTTCTATTCGTATTTCGACAGCAAGAGCGACCTGTATGCCGAGGTCATGAATTGTTTCTTTACCGATCCGGAATGGAAGAACTGCTGGGAGGGCGTACACATTGACCTCTCCTCGACCGACGTGGGGGCCCAAATCGTGAAGGCTTACCTGTCGCGACAGCACTTTGAGGACGTGGAGAATTCGTGCCCGATGGTGGCGCTGCCCACCGACGTCGCACGCAGTGGCGTCGCCGCAAGGGGCGCGTTCGAGACAGTGTTTCGGGCGATGGTCAGTGTGCTGGAACGGAGCATGACAAACAAGAATGGCTCGAGTCGCAGCACAGCGCAGGCGATCGCCGCCCTGAGCATCGGCGGGATGGTGGTGGCGAGGACGTTGGTCGATCGCAAGCACGCAGACGAATTGCGCGCTTCATGCATCGCCGCGGCGTTAGAACTCGGAGGCTGGGGGAAGACCAGTCATAGTTCTGGGGCAAAGCCGCAACGTAAGGCGAAATCGCTTGTCGCTCGGGGCTAGCGGTCCAGCCCGAGTGACCTGGCGGCAAAAGCAAAACCCTCGGCTTGCGCGCCTGGTTCGGGGTTACCTTGGACGTATAGTGTGAGCAACCTACCTCACTAACTGCGCCGGATACAGCACAGCGAACTTAGCACGCCACAGCGTGACGTGATACTCTGTCCTCCGCTCGAGCGTTTCCCCACTTGTTATGCACCGTCGCGACCTTTTGAAGGGCCTCGCACTCGCGAGCGCGTCAGCGTTTCTATCATCCTGTGCTGCAAAGAAGATCCATGCCTCTCTGCCTGGAGCACACTGCCTGCCGCGAGTTGATGTTTCACTCGACCGGGTTACCAGAACCATCTGCGGATTGCGTCCCTACCGCCGCTCCGGGTTCGTGGTTCGGCCAGAAAAAATTGGCGACACGCTGGTCGTCCACAACTACGGACACGGTGGTGCTGGAATTAGTCTCTCCTGGGGCACGTCCAAGCTCGCGGTCGATATTGGAGTGCCAGGACACAGTGGTGCGGCAGCGGTGCTCGGGTGTGGCGTGGTGGGACTTTCGACCGCGCGACTACTCCTGGAGTCCGGCTTCGCGGTCACCCTATACGCCAAAGACCTGCCTCCGAATACGACCTCGAACGTCGCGGGAGGCTGGTGGTATCCGGTCACACTCGTTGAGGAGCAGTATCGCACGGCGACTTTCAACGAACAGTTTGCGCGGGCTTGCAAGTATGCCTTCGAGCGCTATCAGATCATGGTCGGCCCGCACTATGGCGTTCGCTGGACCCCGAGCTACCAGCTCTCGCACAAAGCGTTTCACACGACCGGCGACTTCAGCCGGCAAGGTGTGGTGGGCTCCCTTACACCGGAATTTCGGGAAGCTACGGAAGCGCAAATTCCATTCAGTGGCTACGAATTCGCGCGGCAGTTCGACACCATGCTGATTGAGCCGCCTATCTACCTGGCAGCGCTGATGCAAGATTTTGAAATCGCCGGAGGTAAAGTCGTGGTGCGCGAGCTGCATGGTCCGGCGGAAGTTGCCGGCCTGCCGGAGAAGCTGGTGTTTAACTGCACGGGCCTCGGTTCAAAAACGCTCTTCAATGATGCGGAACTGACCCCGGTGAAAGGTCAATTGAGCTTCCTGCTGCCGCAGCCCGAAGTCGAATACTCCGTGGTCTACGGGGGCGGACTGTACATGTTTTCGCGACACGACGGGGTTCTGCTAGGCGGCACGCATGACGAAGGCAACTGGTCATTGGATGTGGATAACCAGGTGCGTGACCAGATTGTTGCAAAGCAGAAAGAGTTCTTCGACGGCATGAGGCCCTGTTAGAAGCCGCATTGCAAGAGTGTGACCGGAATTAAAAAGGCCACGCAGTGCGCGGCCTTTGCTGTTGCCGAATGGGTAGGACTAGTCGCCGAAGGCGGGTTCCGCTACTTCCTTCGCGGGAGCAGGCTTGATGCCGCCGATGCTGCCTAGCGGAACAAAGCCACCCTTATCCTCAGGAAGTTTCTCGCCTAATACGTGCTCTTTGTAGAGCGCGAGCATTTTGGCGTTTTCGGCTTCCTGCTTGATCTTCTCGTCGCGCGCTTTGAACTTTTCTTGGCGCGCGTTCTTGGCGATGCCGAGATCGTCGAGCGTGTGGTTGGCCTCAGCGTCAACGTGTTCCTGGACCAGGTTGAGGGTATGGTCAGTAGTTGCCAGGCTTACCTTCTTGTTGCCGGCGAAGATTTCGTGACGGCCGTGCTCTTCGTACCACTTGGTCAGAGTCGCGGTCATGTGCATCTTCTCCACGATATTGCGCCAGCCCACGCCGGTGTTGTAAGCGCAGAAGCTGATCTCGCCTTCCTGTGTGGCGTAGGGGATGATGCACTGTTCGGTGCGGCGGAAGTCGTAGTTGAACAAATCCTGGAACCACATTCCCGCGATGAACAGGAAGTTCCAGCGATCCCGACGGCGCTTCTCGATGTCGCTCTCGGTGCGGTCTCCGCTGACCTTGCCGTAGTCTTTGCCAGTTGCGCCGAAGGTCTTGTCGAACTTCTTGAGCAGATCGGTGAACTGGAAGTGCGTCGGCGACTTGAACGGGTCGTAGTTCTTCAAGAGCGCGAGTGTCATGCCGGCGATCGACATCCACTTGCCGCGCGCCGCATCGTTGACCTTAGCGATATCTTTCGCGATAGTGTCGCCGTTGAGGAACGCGGTGACCGGAACGGCTTCCTTGGTTTCCTTGTCGATCATCAGGGCCATGCCGACGCCGCAGTTCGGGTGGCAGCCGCAGCTCAAGGAGCCCCAATCCTTGTCAGGACCGTGAACCAGGTCGGCCCAGTCAGAGAAGGTGCTCATGAACGAGATGGGGAACCAGTCGCGGGTGGGCTCGCCCAGTCCGGTCTGGTTCTTCACATCGTGCGCGAGATGAGACAGCGTGTAGCGCTGCGCGTGACGGCGCTCGTCGGTGATGGCCTCGTCGCGTCCGGTAAATGAAACCGGCTGAAACGAGAGGAACGAAATGCGCTTCGGATTGTCGAGCGCGAACTGAATGATGCGTCCAACCTGCTCGTTGTTTAGGTCGTTGACGATGGTGACCACCGGAACGATATCAACACCAGCGGCGTGCAGGTTCTCGATGGCCTGCAACTTCACGTCGAACAGATTGCCGACGAGGCGGTGCGAGTTGGCAGCGTTGCCTATTCCGTCGAACTGCAGGTAGGCGTAACGCAAGCCGGCTTCAAACGCCTGCTTGGCAAATTCAGGGCTCTTCGCGAATTCGATGCCGTTAGTAGCAGCCTGCACGCTGTTGTAGCCAACCTTGCGCGAGTAAGCGACCGCGTCAAGGAAGTACGGGGAAAGCGTAGGCTCGCCACCGGAGAACTGAACCGACATCTGGCGGCGCGGCTTGATGGTGATGGCGTTGTCCAACATGGTCTTGATTTCTTCCCACGTAAGTTCGTGGACGAAGCCGACCTGGTTGGCATCCATGAAGCAGGGATCGCACATCATGTTGCAGCGGTTCGTGAGATCGATGGTGAGCACCGATCCGCGGCCGTGCAGCACCGTGCTGCTGCCGTGGTGGTGGAGCTTTTCGTCATTGTGGGCGCGAATGTCGCGGCCGGGGAAGACTTCTTCCAGGTGCTTGAAGAATGCGGTGTCCATCGCCATGACGTCTTCAAAGTGACCATGCTCGGGGCAATCTTTCACCATCAGGATCTTGCCATCGCGCTCGATGATCTGGGCTTTGATTTCGCCGGCCTTCTCGTTCATCAGGACTTCGATCGGAAGCTTGCCGTCGATGATCTGCTGGCGAATTTCAGGCACGCACTTGGGGCAGAGCGAATCGGTTGTACGGGGCCAGCCCAGCGGAGGCTTGGATTTCTGATACGACTTCAGCAGTGGCTTGTCTGACCACTTCGGCGTAAACGAAGGATTCTGGTTGATGCTGTTGACTTTGTCGAATACCGCCCATGCGCCCTTGGCAGCGATGGTTACAGCCTTCTCGACATACTTAATCGGTTTATGCATTTACGCCTCGCGGAAGATTAGTCGGGTGCCCCGCCTACAGTTCTGGCGTTCGGGACACATCTCAACAGTTACAGACTAAAGGGCCAAGCGGGCGCGGCCAACGAAGATAGGCCAAATGGAGGAAATGGCACTTTAGCGGAGAAACGGGACATCGAACGGTAGGGGCATTGCTGGGCTATGTTATTGAAAAGGCAAGTCGGATTTCGAATTTCCAGTGTGCCTGTTGCGGCCTCACGAAACTGTCATGAGATACCCCAGAATGGCTCAGCAGCCACGTCGGAATGCGCCGGTCGTCCGCGTCACTTTGGATTGGGCGGATTTTGTGACGGTGGTGTCGGAGGGTTAACTGGCTGGGCCGCGGCGTCTCCGGGCTGAACCGTGCTGGGCGAAGAGGAATCCATGCCGAAGCTGGGCAGGCGCAGTTTCTTGTTGATGTGCGGCCAGTACTCGCGCAGAACGTTGGTACCGGCGACGATCGCCAGGGAGAGCCCGTAATTTTCAAAGGTGTTGCCAATGCCTTGCGAATCAGAAGGCAGATACGTGTTGGCCACACCCGCCGCTGCTAAGGGGCCGAGAATCCCAGCCCAGTTGGTGCCGGTTTTACCGTTATCCATGCGGCAGATGAAGACGCGGCTGACGGCGTATTTCACCGACTGGCCGAACTTGCCGGAGTCCTGCACGAAATAGCGAGGGTCTTCGTGCAGCATGGAGGCGATCGCAAAAGTTCCTACCATCTGAGTAGTCGCTGCGTACGCCATGCCCGCGCCCCAACGCTTGAAGTAGCCTTCAGCACCCTGGCCATAGCCGGTCTTGGTGTTACGCGCCTGACTTATGCCGGCCCCGGCGGCCGTGCCAATTATGTTGATTCCGGAAACAGTGTTGCTGGCCGCGAGATAAAACTTCTGTTTTGTCGTCAGCGGCCTGGTATTGACCGCCAGATTCGGGATAAATAGCGACCTCCCTGCCAACAGGTTAACGACTGGCACATCCGCCAGAGTGTCGTTGGGGTTTTGGGCCGTTTGGCTGGACGAAGGCGCGTCAGGCAATTTGGCGGATGGGGCTGATTGTTGTGCCGCGACAGCACAACTAAGGGCGACTGCGAGGATGGCAAGTTTCAGGCCTCCCACCGCAACCACAGGCAACGATGCTCCGTCGCAGACGTCATCCGTCAGTACTGATCGCAATGGATTTCCAATCCGGAAAGGAGGCTGGTTTCCGTAGCACAACATGCCCCCGTCATTTACGAGATTATAAGCTGCAAGCCGAGGTGCGACGAATCGAGATGTCCGCGCCCCGCCGAAATTAGGTCCACAGGTAAGACGCGCGAACGAGGTGTAAAAGTTGCCCGCCGATGACTTGCTAGTCAAAGAAAAAACGCGCCTCCCATAGGGGCGAGAGGCGCAATTCGTTCCGCACGCAACAGGAGGTTCTAGCTCAATTTGCCGGTCGCCGCTAACTGGGCGTACCACTTGCCCGATTCTTTCACCGTACGTTTGAGCGTACGGAAATCGACGAAGACGAATCCGAAGCGCTGCGAGTAGCCTTCCGACCACTCGTAGTTGTCCATCAAACTCCAAGCATGATAGGCGCGGATGGGAACGCCTTGCTTGTGCGCCTTGGCGACGGCGCCGAGGTATCCGCGGAAGAAGGCTATTCGGCGATCGTCAGGCACAACGCCCTTTTCGTCGGGCACGTCGCCGTAGGAGCAACCATTCTCGGTGATTTCGATCGCCTTCGGTTTGTACCTGGCGTTCGCTTCGGTGAGAAGGTTGTAGTATCCATCGGGCCAGACTTCCCAACCCATCTCGGTCTTGGGGCCCTGCTCGCCTTCCTGCGTGTCAACCTTGGCCGGGCCGTTGGCATCCGCTGCAAAGCAGATTGCCCGCTGGTAGTAGTTAATGGCCAGGTAGTCGAGCGGAACTTTGGCGGTGTCCATGTCGCCCGCGCGCACGTTCATTGCCTGCAACAGTTCGTCGGTTGCCAGCGGCTTCGGATATTCGCCTTTCAACGCCGGATCGAGGAACCACCAGTTGCGATGGGCCTCGTACCGGTCGGTGGCAGCCTTGTCAGCGTCGGAGCTGGAGCGCGGAATGCAGTCGGCCATGGTAACCGCGGAGCTGGCTTCCGCTTTCGGCGTCGTAGCTTTGATCGCGCGGAACGCATGTCCCTGCGCGAGATTCACCACGTGGGTGGCCTTCATGAAATCGATCCAGTCGGAGCGGCCGGGAGCGTGATTGCCGATGCCATAGCCGAGCCACGTGAAGATGTTGGGCTCGTTGAAAATGCACCACGCGTTCACGCGGTCGCCGAGGCTCTTCACCAGGATGTTGGCGTAGTCGGCGAAGTATCCGGCAGTATCTCGGTTGGGCCAGCCACCCTTGTCTTCGAGCGGCTGCGGGAGATCCCAGTGATACATGGTGACCAGCGGACGAATGTTGGCCTGATGCAGTTCGTCGAGCACGCGCTTGTAGTAGTCCAGCCCCTTGGGATTTGCTGCACCGGTGCCGGTGGCCTGGATGCGCGGCCAACTGATGGAGAAGCGATAGCTACCCAGGTTCAGCGATTTTGAGAGCGCGATGTCTTCCTTGTAACGGTGGTAAGAATCACAGGCGATGTCGCCGGTTGATGCGCCTTTGATTTTGCCGACCGTGTGCGCGTAGGTGTCCCAGATCGACGGGCCCTTGCCATCGGCTTGCCATGCGCCTTCGACCTGGTATGCCGCGGTGGCCGATCCCCACAAAAAGTTCTTCGGGAACTGATAGGGCTCCGGCGGAACGCCGGGCGCGAAGGGAAGGTAATCTGCCTGAAACTTTGCGTCCTGATCGAAAGTGAGTGGTGAGCCGTAAAGAAACGTCTTCGACAAAAGCGTGGCGGCAAGACCGGTTGCCGAGACGCCTAGAAACTTTCTGCGATCCATAGGGGCTCCTGAGTGACCAACATCGCCGGGGGGAGCAACAGGCTATGGAACTACAAAAACGATTTTGTAGCAAGGGAAAAATCCGTGATAAGTCCTTTACCGTATCGATTTTTCTCGGAATGGGAAGGGATTCGAGAACTGGGCGCTGGCGGCACCGGAGCAATGCCGCCGGAACCTCAATGCGCTAATTACTCGGAGTGTCGGGCGCGTCCCCGGGGGCATCATGCCGCTCATATCCATCTTGTGATAGTCGGCAGGAATCTGGAACAGGCTGGCGTCGGGCTCGCCTTCCTTGATGTTGGTCAACAGCATGCTGGAGTCGTCAGAAGTCATCTTGATTGGAAAATGCAGTGCCTGATCGACCCAAATGTTAACCACCTTTCCGTTCTTGGTGTTGGTCATCTCCCAATGACCGCAAGTGCGCCCGCTCACGGTTTCCACTCCGACTTTCTTGCACGTTAAATCGGGTTGGCTGGCACACGGATTTTCGGGATCGTAGGGGTGCAAGTCCTGTGTCGCGCTGCCGGGTCCCCGTCCAGGCCTGTCGCCGGCTTTGCTCTCGATGTACATCTTCTGCTGCACGATCAGGATGTCGACCGTTTTTGCGGCGAAGTCCGTGATGACGGCCGTGTCATGTCCCTGCGCCGACATGTTCATCCGCATATGCCCGCTGCCGACGAACATCTTGCCGGCCGCATCCACGGGCCCTCCCGCGGGATGGCTTGAGGTCATCTGCGTATCGGCGGAGAAGGGCAAAAATTTCGGCACCTGTGCGGTTGCAAACTGCACCAGCAACAGACACGTGAGTACCGATAGCAGATTGCGGCTTGCGATCTTCATGATGGCTCTCCTGAAAAATTTACCTCGGACCGACGGAGGAGGAACGACCTTCCCGAACGACGGTTCGCCTGCCAGTGTATCCCACGCAGCCACGTCATCTCGATTGCAACACGCCGGCGATTTGTTGCATCTGCACCCTCTCGGCATTGAGCGCCTTTACCAGGATTTCGGTCTGATGTTGGGCTTCGTCCCAATTGCCCGACTCCATCGCTTCCGTAATCGCCGGTAGCTCCAGGTGCGCGTAGGTGTAGCGCGAGCTGTAGAGGATGTGCTTGAACCAGGGGCGTCCGGGGATGCCTTCGGGAAGAATGAAATTAGCTTCGCCCTTCATCAAGAATTGGTTGATCGAGGCGGCCTGCGCGGGAGTTAGCTTGTTGGCGGAGACAGCCGGCTTCAATAGTGCGTGCGCGCTGGCGCCGGCAGCTTCGAGTTCCTTCGCGGCCTGGTGCGCAGCCGTGAGATTCAGCTTCAGTGCATCGTACTTCTTGTTCTTTTCAAGTTCGGTGAGGAATTGGTTGATGGTGTTGCCGTAGAACTGAAAATCGATTGGGAGAACATCGGCTTGCGCCAGGCGCATCGCCGTAACGCCCCACAGTTGCGCCATCGCGGAGTGGTACTTATAGCCCGGGTCGCCGAAATGGTTCATCCAGTAAAAGTCGTCGTACATGGAGTGGTACACGCCGTAAGGGCCGTCGAATTCCAGCGTGATCACCGGGCGCCCGAGGAAGTTCAGAAAGACAGTATGGTCCGATCCGCTGCCGATGCGGGTGTTGACGACGTTGGCATCGCTGACCGGCAGGCTGTCGTGATCTTCCTTCCGTTCGACGGCCGTCGATTTCAGCCAGGCGTCATGCAATGAGCCACCGCTGGGATTCTGAATCGAAGTTGTGGTCTGAACCAGCATTGGCGCCAGCGAGCCCGAAGCTCCGCCGTGAAAGTTAGGCCCGGCGGCCGACGAATCAACGTTGAGATAGGCCACCAGCTTGGTGCGCAAATCGTCGGAGAACTGCTCGCCCCACTCGGTCGAGCCAGTGAGTCCGATTTCTTCGCCGTCCCAACTGGCGAAGATCATCGTGCGTCGCGGCCGCACCCCCTGCTTCAGCATGTCACCGAAGGCGTGGGTCATCTCCATCATGGAAGCGGTTCCGCTGGACGGATCGACACCGCCGAACACCCATGCGTCGTGATGATTGCCGAGTAGCACCCACTCGTCGGGCAACTCGCTGCCCTTGATACGCGCCTCGACCACGTAATACGGCTGGGTGGAGTTGTCCATCTCGACTTTGAGATGCGCGGTCACCGAGCCAGCCAAACGATAGGTGATGGGCAGCCCGCCCTGCCAATTTTTGGGGGCGACCGGGCCGTCCATGTTTTCGAGCAGGGGTTTGGCGTCGTGCCAGGAAAGCGGCAAGGCCACGATGTGCGGCAGTGATACGGCTTCGCTCTCGGCGATGCGCTTGGCTCCTGGCACGGAAGCCCATCCCGGCGTAAGCGGATCGCCGGGCACCATGAAGTCGTAGGTAATCGCGCCGCGTTGAATGTGCGACTCTGGGCCCCAAGGGCCGTCGGGGAAGACCTTTCCCCTTTTGTATCCGTCCTCGGCGGGGTCAGAGTAGATAAGCAGCGCCGCGGCCCCCATGCGCTGCGCGGTGAGTGCCTTGAAGCCGCGATAGCTATACGGGTTTGAGTAGCGGACAAGAACGATCTTCCCCTTCACGTCGATGCCGTGTTCCCGCAGGACCTCGTAGTCTTCTGGATTGCCGCTGTGCGCGTAAACCACTGGCGCCGTCACTTCACCGCTGGCGGAAAAACCGATCCAGGCCGATGACACCTCAGGGTTTCTGGTGTCGGGATCGACGTCGTACGGCTGCTCGCGTAACACGGCGGTGTATTTCTTGGGCGCGACCATCTCCAGCATCGTGGAAATTGGGCGCGTTCCCAGCACGTCGTATTGCCTAATGACCACATCTTCGAGGCCCTGCTTCTTCCACTCTTCAGCGATGCATTGCGCGACCTCGTAGTCGGCTTTGGTGCCGGCAGGATGTGGCACCGAAGTGAAGTAGCGGTGATAATCGCGAATGCGGTCCCTGGAAATGTCGGCCTTGAACTGGGTTTCGAGTTTCGTCTCGGCAGCGGCGCCGGCGGGCGTGAAGCCGGAAATGTGCGCGGGTGAGGCTGATTGCGATATGCCGCCAGCGGAGAGAAGAAGAAGCAGCAAGAAGGGTCGGAGCGAGCGGCACAAACGAATGCTCATTGGCATGGAGGCAAGGAAAGCTATACTAGATGATTCGACCGCGATTGGAATATAGTCCTTGCCACAAACTCTCGTAAAGTTTAGTAGTCGTTGAATTCAGGAGGAATGCCCGCCTATGGGTGCAACTGGGATCTGGGTGCGGAAGCCCGAATTTTCGACAGGCAGCGATCCCATGTCGCTGATGCTGGTCGAGGGCACTGACCGCCGCAAGATCATCCTCGACCATTTTCCTTTCTCCGTGGGACGGCTGAAAGATCGCGACCTGGTGCTGACCGATCCGCGCGTCTCGCGCGAGCACGCGGTGTTCATGCGCGAAATCGATGGCATCTACATTGAGGACAAGAACAGCCGCCAGGGCACGTTCGTCAACAATGAGAAGATCACGCGCCGCAAGCTGGTACGCAACGACAAGCTTGAATTTGGAGTGCAGGGCGCGTCGTTCGTGCTGTTTGACCCTGACCGTTCGGATTCGAGCATCGCGCAGCAGTTCATTAGCCAGTTTTCGTCATGGAAGCCCAGCACCGGGACCGGGTCCGATCTCGAAATGCTCAACGTGTTCCTCGAGGCGGCGCGCAAACTGAACAATACCAACGTCCTCGAAGACGTATTGCAAACGCTGCTGGAAGCCTCGCTGCGCCTCACCAAGGCTGAACGCGGCTTCGTATTCCTGCGCGATTTGGTCAGCGGCGAATTGATGATGGTCGCCGGGCGCGACAAAGACGGCAATTCGATCCACGACGACAGCACGATTTCCAAGTCGGCCCTGCGTGATGCAGCGACCAGCGCGTCGGAGTTTCTTGTCACCGATACCTCGCAGAGCGACCAGCTTGTCAACCGCGAAAGCGTAGTGGCGCAGAACCTGAAGAGCATCATTTGCATTCCGCTGCGGCGTACGAACATACAAGGCAAGCAAGGCGAGGGGACGAAATCCACCGGTACAGACCTTCTCGGCGTTATGTACCTGGACTCGCATTTCCTGTCGGGCAAGCTGTCGCTAGTTAGCCAGGACATCCTGCGGACCATCGCCAACGGAGCTGCCGCATTGGTGGAAAACGCCGCGCTGGTGGAAGCCGAAGAAATATCCCGCCGCGTGCAACAGGAAATGGCCATCGCGGCCGAGATCCAGCAGCGCCTGATGACGGTGACGGTCCCTGAAGTTCCTTTCGCCAAGGTCAACGCCGTGAGCTATCCCTGTAAAGACATCGGCGGCGATTTTTTCGACCTCGTCTGCACCGAGAAGGGCCTGTCGTTGATCGTCACCGACGTTTCCGGCAAGGGAGTCTCAGCGGCCGTGGTCGCGTCCATTCTGCAAGGCATGCTCTACTCGCACCTTGCCGAAGACGCCGAATTGTCAGAGATGATCGGAACAGTAAACCGGTTCTTGTTCGAAAAGATCGGTGGTCAGAAATACGCGACGATGGCGATTGCGCGTCTGTCGGCGAACGGCGAAGTCGAAATCATGAATTGCGGTCACGTCTCGCCCATCATGGTTTCTGGCAACACTGCGACAAAACTTGAGGACGGCAACCTACCCGTCGGACTGATTCCGATCGCGAAGTTCAGCTCCTCCAAGTACCAGATGAAGCCCGGCGACCGCCTTGTGGTTGTGACCGACGGTGTCACCGAAGCGGAAGACGCAGAGGGCGAATTCTTTGGCACCGACCGCTTGGAGGCCTGCTGTCCAGAGGGAATGGAGGGAATCGTGCGCGCGGTCAGCCTTTTCCGCGGTAACACGCCTCTCAGCGACGACTGCACCGTGACCGAGGTTATTTATCGCGGGTAGCGTCATCTTAAGTTAATGGTAGAAAAAGACTTAGCTTGCGGTTGGGCAGATCCCACGAATGGGGTAGAATAAAGGGACGATTGGTGGTTGGCTTGGCACAAATCCTGTGTTGTAATGCCCTTGTCATAAAGTCGTCGGGCGCCACCTCTAAATCTAAGTTTTGAAGCGAATAATGAAGGTACAAAACCTGACGGGACGACTACTTTCTGGCCAACCGACCGTTGACGAGCGGTCGCGTCCCGGCTTGCGACGGAATGTGATTGCGACCATAGCCGCGGGATTCGTGTTTAGCATTCCGTCATTCGCTGCCGTTCAGACCACCCAGACTCACAAGACCCACCACAAGACCTCGACAACATCAGTTACTTCAGCCGTCTCTTCCAAGCACCGTTCGCGGTACGCCAGTTCGCACTACGTTAAGTGGTCGCCAATGTTCCCTGGTTCGCACGACAAACTGGTGGAGCAGAATGCGGAACTGGACCGCTCTGAAGTGCCGCGCATGAACACTGAGTTCCAGTTAGTAGAGTCAGAGATGTCTAACGACCTGGTGCAGGTGAATGAGACCGAAGCGTTGAAGGTTGCGGACAACCTGATGGATACGCGGCGGTACTGCCGGCCCTGGACGCGTGATTTTCTAAACGATCTCAGCCAGGCATACTACGAGACGTTTCATACTGCGCTGCAGGTAAACTCGCTCGTGCGCACTGCAGACCAACAGGCATGGCTGCGGAGGCACAACCGCTTCGCCGCGCCGGCAACTGGCGACACGGCTTCCACCCACCTCGCGGGAGTGGCCGTCGATCTGTCACGCCGGGGGTTGACCGCCACCCAGTATCAGTGGATTCGCGGGTATCTCCAGCCGCTTCAGCAACAAGGCATGGTTGACCCCATCGAAGAGCGTCAGCCGGTCCTCCACGTCGTCGTGTTTGAGAAGTACTCGGGCAAGTATCTCCAGCCCCGAAGCAACTCAGAGGCCAGCGAGGCTACCGAACTTGACCTCCTCGGCCACTCCGGCAGCCAGCCATAGTTCCAGTTTCCCATTCCCAATCGGGCTGAAGTTTCGGGTTCTCACCGCAGAGCCATCACCATTAGCTTTCGCTCGGTCATATCTTCAATGGCGTAACGCACGCCTTCACGGCCGAGGCCCGAATCCTTAACACCTCCGTAGGGCATCTGGTCCACCCGGAAACTGGGCACATCGCCGACAATCAACCCACCGACTTCCAGTTCCTCGAAGGCCCTCTGGATCAATCGGGCGTCGTTCGTCATAATGCCGGCCTGTAGCCCATAGCTGGAGCGGTTGACCTGCTCGAGAGCGGTGCCGAAGTCGTCGTAGGGTTCAACAGTCACTACAGGCGCGAAGATCTCGGCCGAGTTCACTCGCATCTCGGGAGTGGTGTCAGTCAGGACAGTAGGTTCGACCAAAGCCCCCTTATGCTTGCCTCCGGTGAGGACCTTGGCCCCTTCTTGCACGGCCTCGTCGATCCATTCGGTGGCACGAACGGCATCCTGCTCGCGGATGAGCGGAGGAATATCGGTTTCGTCGTGCATCGGATCGCCGGACTTGAGATGGTGAACCCCGTCGAGCAGAAGTTTGGTGAATTTGTCGTAAACGGAACGCTCGACGAAGATGCGCTGCACCGAGATGCAGGTTTGTCCGCCGTAGGCGAAGCCGCCAACCACGCAGCGCTGCGCCGCGTACTCAAGGTCGGCGTCGCTGTGGACGATTACGGCGGCATTTCCACCCAACTCGAGCGTGACGCGCTTCTTGCCGGCTTTGTTCTTCAAGTCCCAGCCGACTGCGGCGCTGCCGGTGAAAGTCAACAGCTTGATGCGCTCGTCGGAAACGAGAAGAGCGGCGGTTTCGTTCGCGAGGGGCATCACGGCGAGCGCTCCATCAGGCCATCCGGCCTCTTGAACCACTTCGGCGAGCATGAGTGCCGTCACCGGCGTTTGCGGAGCGGGCTTCAGGATCAGAGGACATCCGGCGGCAATCGCGGGTGCGACTTTGTGGGCGACGAGATTGAGCGGGAAGTTGAACGGCGTAATCGCAAACACCGGGCCGAGCGGGAAGCGCCGCACTATGCCCCAGCGTCCGGTCGTGGCTTCGAGCGTGTCGAGCGGAATGTACTCGCCATAGATCCGCGAGGCTTCTTCGGCTGCGACTTCGAACGTATAAATCCCGCGCTCGACCTCAAGTTTAGCGACCTTGATTGGTTTGCCGGCCTCTTGGCAGATGGTGCGGGCGAACTCCTCGCGGCGAGTTCGGATTCCCGCGGCGATCTTGCGCAGGACGGAAGCGCGCTGGTGAGAGGTCATCTTGCGAGTGACATGAAACGCCTCGACAGCAGACTGGATGGCAGTCTCGACATCATCGGCGGTAGCTTCGCAAACCACCGCGACGATACTGTGATCGTACGGTGTGGTGATGACGACCTCGCGGCCATGGGTATGGAAGTTGCCGTCGAGGAAGAATCCGAAGCTGCGAGTCGGAACGGATGTCGTGTGGCTCATCTTTACTTTCAGATCTCTTGCTTGCGGTTTAGAGTTGCCTGCCCCGTGGGCGAAATAAGAGGCCGGAGTTCTTATCGGGAATAATCCCTTCCGACGCTCGAGGTCCTGCGCCTCTGGAGAAAGCGATGGAGTGGAACCATCGGGATTGCGCCGAGAAACAGCCACAATGTTGAGGGTTCCGGATTGGCCCGGACACCGTCAGATAGGACTAGGTTGAAATAGTTCGAACCCGGAGAAAGCATGAGCGAGCTCTGAAAGTCCAAGACTCCGGAGTCCGATACAAACTGGCCACGAGTGAGGTCGTAATTGGAGGCGTATTGGATCAGATACTGGTTGCCCACATAAAGAGAAATAAAAAGGTGCGAAGAGGCGATGTCAATGTCCGACTGCAAGATCTGCGAGTAGGGAACGATCGCGTGAAAGTTCACTAGCACAGGAGACCCAGTGCCGGAGATAGTAAGAGCCCCGTAGGCACCGGTGCCCACGCCTCCCATCACGGATCCGACGTTGTTCGTATTGACGTGTCCGGAAATGACTGATGTGAGGGGGTTCGTGCTTGTGGAACAAGTGAAGCTTGCACCCGTCACCACGATCGGGCAAGGGCCAATCATAACCTCGCTATTTGAGTTCGCGAGGTAGCCAAAACTGTACGACGTTAGTGACAGGGACGCGGACCCGCTGGCGGGTGTGATGGTGAGGGACTGAAGTTGCAAGGAGTTGTCCATGATGACGCCAGCCTGTGCGTCGGGCAAGACTGCCAACAGGGTAGACAGCGCCAAAATTGCGAGGGCTGCCCGCGAGATGGAACGATGGGAGACGTAGAGCCTAAAGGTTGCGGGCTGATGCATATGTACTCCTTTGGGCGGCCGCTTCGGAGCCAGCCGATTCGACGGGAGGCGCGGTATTGCGAGCAACAATGCCACAGAACATATTCCAGCGCAAGGGTATGGCGTGCAACTATACCGTCGAGAGAGTGGGTTCGGTTTGCACCCGCTCAAGGGCGCCGCTAATTGTGCTCACCGCGTGATCGAGTTGCTCCTTACTAATTACCAGCGGCGGCTGCACGCGAACGACATTTCCGTAGACTCCGCCGACGCCGACCAGCACTCCGGCGGCAAGGCAGTGATCACGGACGGCTTCCGTCTCCACGGTAGCGGGTGTGAGCTTCTCGTCGGTCACCAGCTCGATGCCGACCATCAAGCCCAGGCCGCGGACCTCGCCAATCAGCGGCCGATCGCGCTTGAGCTTGTTGAGGCGGTCCATCAGGTAGGCGCCCTTCTCCAGCGTCTGTTCGCAGAGGTGCTCCTCGAGCATGAACTCAATGTTGGCGAGCGATGCGGCACACGAGACCGGATTGCCGCCGAAGGTGGACAAGTGATCGCCTGGCTTGAAGCTGGCTGCGATTTCGTCTCGCGTGGTGAAGGCAGCAAGCGGGAAACCGTCGGCGATGCCTTTGGCGGTGACCAGAATGTCGGGCTCGACGCCGTAGTGCTCGATGGCGAACATCTTGCCAGTGCGGCCGAACCCAGATTGCACTTCGTCGCAGATGAACAGGATGCCGTGGCGGTCGAGGACCTTCTTGATCTCGCAAAAGTAGTCAGGCGGAGGAACGATGATTCCACCTTCGCCCATCACGGGTTCGGCGATGAACGCGGCCACGTCTCCCGCAGTGGCGAAGCGAATGATGTCTTCGAGTGTCTGGCTCCAGAAATCGACGCATCGCCGGGGATCGTCTGGCCAGGGGGAGCGGTACACGTAAGGCGCGGGCGCAAAAGCGACTCCCGACGCATATGGGCCGCCGCGCTTCTTACGTCCCTGATTTCCTGTGATGGAAAGAGTACCCCAGGTACGCCCGTGGAATGACGCTTGCAGCGAGATGATCTCGTGTTTGCCGCTGTAAAGCCGCGCGACCTTCATGGCGCCTTCAATCGCCTCAGCACCACCGTTGGCGAAGAACGATTTGCGCAATCGTGGCGAGGGCATGATCTGCGCCAGCTTCTCAGCCAGCGCGCCCGTCGCGGGCGAATAATAAATGTAGGAGGCGCAATGCACCAGCTTTTCCATCTGCGCCTTTGCAGCAGCGATCACCCTGGGATTGCAATGTCCGGCGTTCACGACCGAAATTCCGGCGAAGCAATCGAGGTAGTCTTTGCCGGAAGCATCGCGGATGACGCAGCCCTGCGCGCTAGCCACAACGACCGGCTGCACCGACTTCATGAAGCTGGTGATGACATAGTCTTTGTACTGTTGGATGGTGTCGCTCATTTTTCCCTCGGTGCTATGCCCAGCGTTCGATGACCACTTTCTTTTCCGTATAGAACTCGATGGCGTCGCGCCCCTGTGCGTGGAGATCGCCGAAGAAACTGGCCTTCCACCCGCTGAAAGGGAAGTAGGCGATCGGCGCGGCCACTCCGATGTTGATGCCGATATTGCCGGCCGGAGTTTCATACTTGAAGCGCCGCGCTGTCGCGCCATTGGTTGTGAACAGCGACGCGGCGTTGCCGTACTCGCTCTGGCTCACGATGCGAATGGCATCGTCGAGAGTGTCGGCGTGGACGAGGCTAAGTACCGGGCCGAAGACTTCCGTTGCGGAAAGCTCGTTCGATGGCGACACCCCGTCAATGACCGTTGGGCCGACGAAGTTACCGGACTCGTACCGTGAGACTCTAGCGCCGCGGCCGTCATGCACGATCGTCGCTCCGTCGCTGGCGCCTTTGGCGATGAGGCCCTCGATGCGAGCGCGGCTGTCTGGCGTAATCACCGGTCCCATCCGGACTCCGTCGTCCAGCCCGTAGCCCATTTTGATGGAGGCTGCTAGATCGGCAATCGAATCGCGGAACTTTGTCTGCATATCGCCGACCGTGATCGCGACTGAGACGGCGAGGCAGCGCTGCCCTGCGCACGCGAATGCGCTCTCGCCGACGACGGAGGTCGCGGTGTCGAGATTTGCGTCGGGAAGGACGATTGCGTGGTTCTTGGCGCCGCCCTGGCACTGCACGCGCTTGCCATTGGCAGCAGCGCGCGAGTAGATGTACTTGGCGACGGCCGTTGAGCCGACGAAGCTGATCGCGCGAATCTTGGGGTGGTCGAGAATGGCGTCCACCGCCTCGCGTCCGCCGTTGATGAGGCCGACGACGCCTGTGGGCAGGTTCAGGCGTTCGAGCAGACGGAAGGCTAGCTGCATCGTAAGCGGAACTTTCTCAGACGGCTTCAACAGGAAGCAGTTTCCACAGGCAATAGCGTAGGGCAGATACCAGAAGGGAATCATCGCCGGAAAATTGAACGGCGTGATGGCCGCCACGATTCCGACAGGTTGCCGGATCATCGTCTCGTCGATGCCCGGCGAGATGTCTTCGAGGTTGTAGCCCTGCATGAGCATCGGGATGCCGCAGGCGACTTCGACGTTTTCGATCGCGCGGCGGACTTCGCCCTTCGCCTCAGCGAACGTCTTGCCGTTCTCCATGACGACAGTACGGGCCAGCTCGTCGATGTGGTCTTCGAGGAGCTGTTTGAGTGCGAACAGATATTGCACGCGCTCGCCCGGAGGAGTGCGACGCCACTGGTTCTTGACAAGTTCGGCAGCCGCGACGGCGGCGTCGACCTCGGAGGCAATCGACATAGGAACGCGCGCGATGGTTTCCGCGGTGGCCGGATTGACTACGTCGAGGGTTGCGCTGGCGGCGCTCTTGCGCCATTCGCCGCCTACATGATTGAGCACGTCGGCGACTCGGGGTGGTGCAGTGCTGGTCATCAAAACTCCTACATCGTCGTAGATGCGACATTGTGTCACATCATTCAGGTCAATCTATGTATGAACGGCCTGGGCCTGCTCGGCCTTTGCGCCAACAGATGCTCCGATACCGGCTTCGAGCACGTCGAGGGCCTCTTCGAACTGTGCTTCTGTGATAACCAGCGGCATCAGCACGCGGATCACGTTGCCGAACGATCCGGCGGAGAGCGCAATGACGCCGTGCTCATAACAATATCGAGTGATCGCATTCGTCTCTTCGGCGGCGGGCTTGCGTGTGCCCGGTTCGACCAGCTCGATGGCGCACATGCCGCCCAGTCCGCGAACGTCACCAAGGATCGGCCAGCGCTGCTGCCAAGACCGGGCGCGCTGCTTGAAGTGATTGCCCAGTTGTTCGGCACGTTCGCACAGGTTCTCTTTTTCGATCACGTCAATGACTGCGAGTCCCGCGGCGCAGGCGACCGGATTACCGGCAAAGGTGCCGCCCAGTCCCCCGGGACCGGCAGCGTCTATGATTTCAGCCTTACCCGTAACAGCGGCAAGCGGCAAGCCACCGCCAAGCGATTTTGCTGTGATCAGAATGTCGGGCACGAGACCGAAGCGGTCGCAAGCGAACATAGCGCCAGTGCGCGCGAAACCGGTCTGCACTTCGTCGGCGATGAGCACGATTCCGTGCTTGTCGCAGATGGCGCGGAGGTCGGCGAAGAACTCGGGTGGAGGGACTACAAAGCCACCTTCTCCCAGGACAGGTTCGACGATGATGGCGGCGACGGTCTCTTGAGCGACATGGCGACGGAAGAATTCGTCAAAAGCCTCGGTGCCGCAATGAATCTGACAACTCGGATAAGTCTTGCCGTACGAGCAGCGATAACAGTACGCATACGGGACGCGATAAATATCGCCGGGGAACGGCTCAAATCCCGCCTTATAGGGATGAGTCTTACTTGTGAGCGCCATGCCCAGCAGCGTGCGTCCGTGAAAAGCGTCCTCGAAGCATACGATCGCCGGACGCTTAGTGTAGGCGCGCGCGATCTTCACGGCGTTCTCGACGGCTTCGGCGCCGGTGTTGACGAAGAACGTCTTCTTGGCAAAGTCGCCCGGGGTGATGCGGTTCATCGTTTCGGCGAGGGCGACGTAATCTTCGTAAGGCGTGACCTGCGCGCAGGTGTGTAGGAAGCGATCGACCTGCTGGTGGATGGCCGCAGTGACTGCGGGATTACGATGTCCCACATTGAGGCAGCCGATGCCGCCGGCTAGGTCGATGAAGGTGTTGCCATCTACATCTTCCAGCAGCGCGCCTTCGGCTTTGGCGACGTAAACAGGAGTAGCCTGCGACAGTCCGCGCGGGACGGCCTGCTCGCGTCGCGCATGCAGCTGTTGGGAACGCGGACCAGGAATTGCAGTGCGTAAGCGAATCGCGCCCATATCAGTACCACCCGATTGGCGCTTCATTGAGATTGATGTGCACCTGCTTGGTTTCGAGGTATTCTTCGATGCCCCAGGGCCCGAGCTCGCGTCCGAAGCCGGATTGTTTGAAGCCGCCCCATGGGGCTTCGACGTAGGTTGGCTGCATGTGGTTGACCCAGACGATTCCAGCGCGGATCTTCTTCACGACCCGGAAGGCCATAAAAATGTTGCGCGTCCAGACGGCGGCGGCAAGCCCGTATGGAGAGTCGTTGGCGATCTTCACGGCATCGGCCTCGTCGTCGAAAGGAATGACAGTCGCGACGGGACCGAAGATTTCTTCACGTGCGATGCGGGCGCTATTGTCCACGTCGTAGAAGATCGTCGGAGAAACATAGTAGCCCTTGGCGAAGCCTGTGGGACGGTCTCCACCTGAGGCGAGTTTGGCCTCTTTCTTGCCGATTTCGAGATACGATCGCACGCGGTCGTATTGTTCCTTGCTGACGAGTGGTCCCATCTTAGTATCGCGCTCAAGTGGCGGACCGAGTTTTATCGTCTTGGCTTTCTCTGCCATAGCTTCGACGAACCTACTGTAGATAGAGCGCTGCACCAGGATGCGGCTACCGGCAGAGCAGACTTCGCCCTGGTTGATGAAGACTCCAAAGAGCGCGCCGTCAATGGCGGCCTCGAAGTCAGCATCGGCGAAGAAGATGTTGGGCGACTTGCCGCCGAGTTCTAGAGTGACTCGTTTCACGGTGTCGGCGGCCATCTTCACGATTTGCTTGCCGACCGAGGCGCTGCCGGTGAAGGCAATCTTGTTAACGTCCGGATGCTGTACGAGCGGTGCACCAGCGGATTCGCCAAAGCCCGTGATGATATTCACAACGCCGGAAGGGAGTCCGCAGGCCTCGAAATGCTTGGCTAGTTCGAGGATGGTGAGGGGCGTTTGCTCGGCGGGCTTCAAGACGCAAGTGCATCCGGCGGCGATCGCTGGAGCGAGCTTCCATGCGGCCATCAGAAGCGGGTAATTCCACGGAATGATCTGTCCAGCGACGCCGACGGGTTCCTTCAGCGAGAGGCTGAGGGCGTTGTCGGGAACAGGATTGACGTGGCCGGAGACCTTGGTAGCGAGACCACCGTAGTATTCGAAGCAAGTAGCAACATCGCCGATGTCGTACTCGGCTTCAACGATAGGCTTGCCGGTGTTGCGACATTCCAATTCGGCGAGGGCGGCAGTGTTCTGGCGAACAGCGTCAGCCAGTCTGAAGAGCACGCGACCACGTTCCTGCGCAGTGGTGGAAGCCCATGGGCCGTTTTCGAAAGCATCTCTCGCGGCGGCAACCGCGCGATCCACGTCCTTCGCGTTGGCCTCGGGAACCTCAGCGATGACCTGCTCGGTGGAAGGATCATAAACCGGAAAGGTCTTGCGGTTATCGCTAGCGACCCATTCGCCATTCACGTACATCTGGTAAGTCTGCGTCGGTGTTGCGGTCGATGAACTCATAACGTCTCCAGAAATCAGGCCCCTGTCGGATTCACTTGCGGGGCAGTCTTGCGATTGCCATAAACAAAAAAGAAAAATCCAGCGAGCGCGAGAAGCACAATCGTCCCCACCCACATCTTGATTTCGAAAGTGCCCTTCGAAGTGATGTCAGGAGGAGGAAAAAAGGCAAGAGCGGTGCCGAGGCAGGTCACGATGAAGCCGCTGATTCCGGCGATGCGAAGCGTCGTCTTGCTGTAATAGCCGATCCCTTCGGAATCGCGTGAAGCCAGCCTGATCAGCGCTGCGAACATGTAAAGGAATGGCACCAGCTGAAGTACGACTGCAAGATTTAAAAGCGTCTGGAAAGCTTCCTTTACCTGCGCGCCGATGAAACTCATGGCGAGAAAGAGGACGGAAATGCCGGTCTGAACGATCAACGCGACGTAGGGTGTCGAGAAGCGCGGATGAAGCTTGCCTAATGCGCTGGGCAAATACGAATCCAGTCCTGCGACAAACGGAATACGAGCCGATCCTGACAGCCAGGCCGATGCGATGCCCGCGATGGAAATAGCCAGCACGAAAGCAAACGGTGCGACCAGCCAGGGGACCCCTACTTTGTCAGACATACGGCTGACAGCTTGTGGGATACCTTGCAGCGCGGAGATTTCGGTCCGCGGAACAGCGATCAGCAGTGTGAGGGTGCAACCGATGTAAAGAAAGCCGGAAATCACGCCGCCCCAGGCGACCGCGAAGGGCACCGTCTTGCGCGGTTCGCGAATTTCATCGCCCATGATCGAAGCCAATTCCAGACCGACCAGCGCGAAACAGACGACGCCAAACGCCGACAGTAGGCTGAGGTCAAGCGGGATGCGCATGTCGTGGAGCGTGAGGTTCACCCCGAAGCGACGGGTCATCGTGACGCCAAGGCCGATGAGGATCAGGGAGGCGATGGCGGTTCCGATGCCTCCAATGTTGTTGACCCACTTTCCCACGCCGAGGCCGAGAATGTTGAGCGCGGCGAGCAGAACCAGCAGCAACAGTGCGGTGACGAGAGTGAAGAACTGGTTATTCGCGAGTCCGACGGCACTCGGCCCTGCCGCGAAAACGGCGATGCCGAGGAAAATCAAGACAACAGTCGGCACATAGAAGATGTTGTTCGTCCAATAGCACCAGCCAGACAGGAATCCATGAAAGTCGCCGAAGATTTTCTTGGTCCAAAGGTAGATACCGCCCTCGCCGGGATAACGATGCGAGAGTTCGACGACAGCGATGCCCTGCGGCCAGAAGAAGAAGACGAGCGATATGAGCCATAGCCAGACAGTCATACCGCCGCTGGCGGAGATCGACGGAACCACGTTGAGGTTGACGATGGCTACGACGAACAGCAGTACGAGGTCCCAGCGCCCCAGTACCCGTTTGAGGTGCGCCGTATCGGGTTGTGGTTCGTTCGTGGACATGTCGCAAATACCGCATGGACAAGGCCCGTGCGGCTTATCGAATAGTGTGCCGGTTAACGCGACTCGTTCGGTTCTGTTCAACTCCGCGCATTAGTGTGCCGCGATGGCGACGACGGGTTTCTCTTTCTGCGCTTCAGCCAATGCGGGCGCAATCTCGGCGAAGACCTGGAGGTGCATCGCAATGTCTTCCTCGGTGTGCTGGACGGAAATAGTCCACTGCTCATCCCACCAGTAAGGCTGCGGCATGACGCCGCGGTTGACCATGGCGAACCAATATTGCTTCCAGAGCTCGGTATCTACCTTGAGCCAGTCGCGATAGTTCCGCACTTCTTTGGGCGCAAACATCAGCGCACCGTTGGCTCCGGCAAAGACCACGTAGGCGTCGAGGCCAACCTTCGCGGCGGTTTCGCGATAGCCCGTCACCAGTTTGTGGCTGAGCTTCTCCACGTGGGCGTAGTTGTCGCGGGTGAGGACGGCATGGAATGTTGCCAGGCCCGCGGCCATTGAAACCGGGTTGGTGTTGTAGGTGCCTCCGTGGAATACCTTGTGCTGGGATATGAGGTCCATGACAGCTTTCGATGCGCCGAAAGCAGCGAGCGGGAAGCCTCCGCCGATCGACTTGGCGAGGCAGATCATGTCGGGCTTCACGCTGAAGTATTCCGAAGCCCCGCCCCAGCAGAGCTTCGCGCCAGTCTTTACTTCGTCAAAAATGAGCAGCGCGCCATTCTCGTCGCACAGCTTACGCAAACCCTCGAGAAATCCGGGCTCAGGCATGCATAGGCCGACGTTCATCATGATGGGCTCAAGAATGATGGCCGCGATCTCGCCGGGATGCTGTTTGAAGCGGTAGGCGACGGAGTCGAGGTCGTTGAAGCTGGCGATGAGAACGTTCGCGATGCTGGCTTTGGGCACACCCAGTCCGCCGGGGACAGCGTTGGGCGCCTTGAAGTCGCCTACTTCGTCGGCGTGCGGCTTCACACTCACCAGCGCGGCGTCGTGCAGTCCGTGGTAGCCGCCTTCGAACTTAATGATGCGGTCGCGCCCGGTGGCAGCGCGAGCGAGACGCACCGAATGCATCGTCGCTTCTGTGCCGCTATTGCCGAAGCGGATCATTTCGATGGGGAATCGCGCGCAAATCGCTTCCGCGAGTTCCCACTCCATGTCATGCGGCATGCCGTACATCGTCCCTGTCGAGAGCCGCTTTTCGACCGCCTTCATCACCGCGGGATGGCAATGGCCAGCCATCAACGCGCCAAAGGTGAGGTTGTGGTCGATGTACTCATTACCGTCGAGATCGCGAAGCTTGCTGCCCTTGGCTTCCTTCACGAAGATCGGATGCGGATCATACGCGCGGTAATTGCTCGCGACGCCGAGTGGGATGCGCTGCAAATTGTGTTTGTGAGCTTCCGCTGACTTCGGGGTGCGCTTCTCGAAGATCGTGATTTCATCGCGCAACTGCTCGTGCATAAAACTCTCCTAAGAATCGTCAAGAATGCTGGGCCAGAGCCCCGGCCTCATTGTTAGAAAGATACTTTGAACGCGAACTGCACCAACCTAGGATCGCGTGCAGTGGTGACCTGTCCAAATTGCAGGCTGGTAGCGTCGCCCACCGGGTTATAGAACTGCGTGTGATTGAACAGGTTGAAGAAATCGACGCGGAAGAGTGTATTGACGCGCTCTCCGACCTTGGTCGATTTCTCCAGTGTCATGTCGAAGTTGGCGATGCCGGGGCCGCAGCAGACGGTACGCTGCGTGTTGCCGTAGGTGCCTAACAGCGGCTGTCCGGTTAGGTAATTGATGGAATTCGGATCGATCGAGAATGTATTGGGATTGAAGTAATAAGCGCCATGGCTCTGCGGCGAAAGCGTCTTGAATGCCTGCATCTGATTGGGTTCGCCGGCCGACTCGAAGAAGTAGCTGGTGTTCAACTCGTTGTCTTGCCCGCCCGCCGTGATACGAATGGGGAAACCGGATTGCAGCGTCAGGATGCCGGACATGGCCCATCCATCGAGTAAGAAGCCCTTGGCTCCCTGGTACTGCGGAACCGGGAACTGCCAGTAGCCATTCACCACCAGCCGTTGCCGCGCGTCAAACTCGGAGAGACCGTAGCTCAGCCGCGGATCAACCGGATTAAGTTGTCCCTCGAAGCTGGAACCTTGGTCAAAAGACTTGGCCCACGTGTAGGCGACCTGGAACTGCAAGCCGCGCGTGAAGTTCCGCTGCACCATGGCCTGGAACGAGTTGTAGTTCGAGTTGGCGATGGTGTCTTCGGCGAAAATACTGGAGAAGACTGGGATCCCGTCACTCGGACATCCGGCGCCGGTCAAAGGTTGGCACAGGGGCGAAGAATAGCGCCGCAATCCCACCAGTGTTATGCCGTTGGGAGCCACAGCCGAGACCGGCGTACCGTTGGGTCCGCCGTTGATAACGAACGGCCCGCCATTCAGCCCGCCGTACGGCATATGCAATGTGAAGTTCGCCGGAATTGTTGCCGAAGAAGGGATGCTGTACGAGTTATCCGACGAATTCTGCGAGCAGCTATAACTCGGGTCGTTGTTAGCCGACGACAAGTTCATCAGATCCAGGCAGGTCTGCGCGTTGCCGTAATTGATGTCGTGCGAAACCAGCAGGCGGTGGCCCTGCGATCCCACGTAGCCGACCTGCATCATCATGTCTTTGCCCAGCGCCCGCTGGACGGTGAGGTTGTACTGCTCCGAGTACTGCGTCCGAATGTGCGGCTGCATATCGCCGTAGAGCAGAATGGGGCGGTAAGTGGACCAGTCAATCGGTGTGCCCCGCGGCGGCGACAGAATCCCGTTAAACGGGTTCGGGTACTGCGTTCCCGTTTGATCGACGAACGGAGTGTTGAAATTCGTGTTGTAAATCGTGCTGCTGCCACCGAACGGAGGTTCCGCACCGAACTGCTCCAGCACCAGCTGCTCAATCGGGTTGTAGAACACACCGAAGCCCGTCTTGATCGTGAACGTTCCCGGATCGCCGGTGATCTTGTGCAACCATCCTTTACTGGCGCTCGGGCTCCAGGCGATGCCGATGCGCGGCGCCCAGGCGTTGTAGTAGGTCGAGGTCATCCCCGGCGGGACGCCCTGGTCACCTGGCACTACTAATCCCAGCGGGTTCACGGCATTCGCGGGGCCCGTCGGACTACAGTCCGTTGAACCGTACACCTGCACTAGCGGATTATTGGCATTGAGCTGGCAGGGATATTGCGTCGTAGCCTGCCCGGGCCTGAATGTCTGCACGTGGCCGAGCGCGTCAGCGAGGGGCGTGTCCAATTCCCAGCGGAGACCGTAATTGAGAGTCACATTCGGCTTGACTCGCCAGCTATCCTGCGCGAACAGGTAGTAGGCATTATTGCGCACGTGCTCGGTCTGCGCTGAACCCTGCGAGTAGCTGTAGGGCAGTCCGAGCAAGTAATCGGGCAGATAGTTGGTCCCATTGATTGGGTCCGGCAGGTTCGGGCTGTTGGGATCGGTGTTGCTGTACTGAAAGTATCCGTTCACGTTGTAATAAAGCGTCTGGTTGAACTGCATGTAACGAATGTCAGCGCCGAATTTCAGGGCGTGCGCGCCCAGCTGTTTGCTGATGCTGTCGGTCCAGACGTAGCTGTTTCCAATTTGCGGAAGCTGGCCTTCAAAGTTATTGCCGATCGAGAAGGAGCCCGGTACCACGATGAAGGGAACTCCTTCGTAGTTCGGTCCCAAGCCGGGAGTAATGCCTCCGGAGGGATTGTTGGGGTCGCTAAAGCACTGGTTGGCCGGAACGAGACTGCCGCAGGACTTCTGCACGAGGTTGGTCTTGGCGGGCTTTTGGAAGCCAGTTTGATTTTCGCGCATATAAGTGAAGCGCGCTTCGTTTACCAGGCTGTTGTTGATGGTCCAGATATGGGCGATATTCAACTGCTGCACGCCGGCGGGTATCTGCGCACCGAAACCGGGGACGTTTGCGCCGGCAGCCTGGAAGAAAGAAAACGCCTGGTTGGTGATCGAATCGTTCACGTAGTAGTAGACGTTCAAGTTCTGGTTGTTCGTCAGGCGATAGTCGAACTTCACCGATCCTTGATCGCCATTCACAATCTGGTTCGGAACAGACTGAAAGAGGTTCCCCGGCTGGTTGGGCAACGGCACGTAGAGTTTCATAAGCGCCACGGCTGTCTGGTCCATGCAAGGCGTCGGGATTTGGCCGTTGGTGAAGACTGAGGAATACGGAATCGGAGTGGTGTCACCTTGTGTCGAAAGCGGCGACGACAGGCCGAGCGCTCCCAGACATCCCGGCCGATTGTTGAACAGGTCAGCGACTGCTTGGTTGGCAATCTGACCGGTGAATCCGCCAGGGGTTGCGCTGAAGTCCCCGTTTCGTTGGTTCTGGTTGGGCACGTAGAATTGCGCGCTCGGAATGCCCTGCTTGATCCGGCGTCCCTCGTATGACAGGAAGAAGAACGCGCGGTCTTTCTTGATAGGCCCACCGAGGGTTCCGCCAAACTGGTTCTGCTGGAACTGCGGCTTCACCACGTTGAAGTAGCCTTGCGCGTTCAGCACGCTGTTGCGAAAGAACTCGAAGGCGTTGCCATGAAATTCGTTGGTGCCAGACTTCGTGACGACGTTGATCACGGCGCCGGAATTGCGTCCGTACTCGGCATCGAAGGTGTTAGTGAGTACGCGGAATTCGGAGATGCTATCGGGGCTTGGCTGAACCGTCGGAAGATTGGCGAACAGGTCGTTGGCGTCGCCGCCGTTGACGTTGAAGTTGTTGGAGCGGCCGCGGCCTCCATTTACCGAAACCACGCCCGGCTGGTCGCTTCCGTAGGCGATCGAGTTGCTGCCGCCGACGTTAGACATGACGCCGGGCTGCAACTGGAGAAGTTGGTAAGTGTCGCGGGTATTCAGGGGCAACTGCGTCGCCATCAAGGCATCGACCGTCGCGCCCAGCTGCGTGGAACTCGTGTCGATGAGCGGCGCTTCCGAGGTAACTTCAACTGTCTCAGATGCTTCGCCCAATTCCAGAGTGGCGTTGACGGTCAAAGTCTGGTTCAGGTCGAGCGCGACCTGTTTGCGCGTCATTTTCTTGAAGCCCTGGGCTTCGAGTTCAACTGTGTAGGTACCCACCGCGACGGTGGGAAAAGAGTAGTCGCCGCTTTTACTGGTCTGGGTATGCGCGGCGACGTGCGTCGCGTCGTTAGTCAGGGTTACGGTTACTTCAGGAACCACGGCGCCACTCGGATCGGTGACGCGTCCGTTGATCCTTCCGCCGGTGCTTTGGGCAAGGGCGCCGAGCGCCAGCAGGGTTACGAAGGATGCGACGATGCACCAATGGGCGCAGAAACGGCAGGCTGACCGGACCATAAACCCCCTTCGGAAAAGCAGTGGAATTGCGATGTTGGCGCTGAGCGGCGATCCAGTTGTCAGAGAAGCAACCTTGCTATAATCTCGCAAGGTTAGAGAATCCACTTCCTGCTTGTCAAGCGCAACTCTGAGGAAAATGGCAAAGAGAAATTTTGCCCCGCTGAAGACATCATTGCGCCCGTCTGTGGAGACTTACCTTAAGATCGGTGACGTCGCCGCAGCGACGGGAGTGTCGGCATCGGTGATCCGATCGTGGGAGAAACTCGGCATCATTCAGCCGGTGCGCACCGACAGCAAGTACCGCCTGTACTCGAGAGAAGACATCAAGGTACTGAGGCGCGCACGGTACCTTAGCCGGATACGTGGGCTTAACGCGGCTGCGATCGTCGAACTGCTAAAAGCCCAGGGAATGGTGAAGACGGCACGGAACAGTGGCGCGGGTGGCATGGGGGTGCGACTTCGCACTTTGCGAGTGGGTCGTCATCTGCCGCTGGCTGAGGTGGCCGGCGCCGTGGGCATTTCCGTTGGCTTCCTGAGCGCCATCGAACGCTCGCACATGAGCGCGTCGGTGGGGACGCTGCGCAAACTTGCGCGCTACTACAAGCTGAACATCCTGGACTTCTTCGAACCGGCACAGGCGAACCCGTATCGTGTGCGTCCGGAGGAGCGGAAGCGCCTGGATGCCGGATCAGGAGTACAGATGGAATTGCTCGCCTGGGGCAACACGGTGATGGAGCCGCATCTGTTTAAGATTGCTCCCGGCGCGGGCAGCGGAGAGTCCTACTCGCACGAAGGCGAAGAGTTCCTCTTCGTGTTGCGCGGCTCGCTGGAGATCGATCTGGATGGACAGGCGCACCGGTTGCGCGCCGGTGACAGCTTCTACTTCGAAAGCAACACGCCGCACACCTGGCGGAATTCAGGGAAGACCGAAACGGTCTTGCTGTGGGTCAACACCCCGCCGACGTTCTAGCGGGAAATCTCTTGAGGTGAATGGATGGCTGGTATTCCTGGAACGAGTGTCCAAGTGGGGCCGCGCTCAACGCCTGGCGCGTATTGGCGGCTTCTCTTGATGCTCGCACTCGTTGCTGTCGGCGCGATCTCGACGCTTGCACAATCGAGTGCGACCATTGCCGACGTGATCGTCACGAACGGCAAGGTGTACACCGTGAATCAGGCCCACCCTTGGGCGCAAGCGGTCGCCGTTAAAGACGGGAAGATCGTCGTCGTCGGCAAGAACGAAGATGTGCTTAGGCTGCGCGGTACCGACACGAAGGTCATCGACGCAAGAGAAAATCTCGTCCTACCCGGATTCGGCGATGCCCACGTTCACTTCATGGAAGGGTCCATGACTCTGTTGGGAGTGAAGCTTGACGACGCCAAGACGATTGCGGCGATCCAGAAGAACGTGAAGGACTATGCTGCCACCCATCCCGGCGATGGCTGGATCCTGGGAATGGGCTGGTCCTACGACGCTTTTGGCGAGGAGGCGCTGCCCGACAAGAAATATCTAGATGAGGTCGCCAGCGATCGGCCGATATTCCTCACCTGTTACGACGGCCACACGACCTGGGCCAACAGCAAGGCGCTGCAACTCGCCGGCATCGACCGCAACACGCCCGACCCCGAGAACGGGACGATTGTTCGAGACGCGCAGGGAAATCCAACCGGCGCGCTCAAGGAGTCAGCGAGCCAATTGGTACGCAAAGTGGTGCCGGAACCGACCCGCGAACAGCGATTGAAGGCGCTGAGGCTCGGTCTCGTGGAAGCCCGAAGCCATGGCGTGACGCGCATTCACAGCGCCGGCGGCGACTTCGAATACTTCGATTTGTATGACGAGCTGCGCAAAAATGGCGAACTGACGGCGCGCTTCTACATCTCCTATTTTCTCGATCCTCCAGGACTGACTCCAGAGATCAGAACCAGCCTGGAGAAGGCACGCTCGACCTATCACGACGATTGGCTATCCGCCGGAGTCGTCAAGACCATGCTCGACGGCGTGGTGGAATCGCACACGGCCGCCATGCTGACGCCTTATGCCGATAATCCGGCGATCAAGGGCAAGACGTTCTGGGAGCCTGCGCAATACCAGGTCACCGTCACGGAATTGGACAAAAACGGCTATCAGATTTTCACGCACGCGATCGGCGACGGCGCGGTCCGGCTTGCGCTTGACTCGTACGCGAGCATGAGCAAGATAAATGGAACGCACGATTCGCGACCACGCATCGAACACATCGAAACCATTACCGAACAAGACATTCCGCGATTCGGCAAAGACGGAGTGATTCCGAGCATGCAGCCGCTGCATGCCTATCCCGATGCCGACACTCTCGAAGTTTGGTTAAAGAATGCCGGCGCCGAGCGAGAGCCGCGCGCCTTCGCCTGGAACAGCATCGCGCAAGCGGGCGGAAGGCTCGCATTCAGCAGCGACTGGCCAGTAGTCACGATCAGCCCATGGCCTGGCGTGCAGACGGCGCTGACGCGGCAAACACACGACGGGAAGCCTGTCGGCGGATTCGTTCCAGAGCAGACGATAACGCTCGATCAAGCCCTCGAAGCCTACACAATGGGAGTGGCCTACGCCGGGAAACGAGAGAAGTCGGAAGGTTCGATTGAAAACGGCAAGCTGGCGGACTTGATCGTAGTGGATCAAGACTTGTTCAAGGTCGATCCGCACACCATTGACCGGACCAAAGTGCTACTGACGATGGTCGGCGGCAAAGTGGTGTACGCTTCCGGCACGCTGAACGCCGACGCTTCTCCTGCCGCGAAGTGATCCAATAGTTTGCGATCTAGATGCCCGGGGCATGTTCACCGACAATTCATCGCCGGTTCACCCCGTCTTGAGGTTGGTTGTGTAACGTAGCTCTTGTGAACGCAGTAAGGCGAACAGGCGCGGCCAACCAGCCGTGCCTTTCCGTTTTGGGAACTACCAGTCCGGATGTCGCGGTTCCGCCACAAAGTACTGTTCTTCCTTAGACTTGGCGATGGTGGCCCTGCGTGTACTGGCGGCTCCCGGATCGATCATCGCGACGAAAATTGTTCCACGTGGAACATTTCGCGTTGTTCCCTTAATGAAACTCCCGACCTCCACGATCGACAAAGTGGATTAGAATCGCGGTCAAGATGGCACTGCACCGCACCATTTTTCACGTAGATATGGACGCGTTTTTTGTCTCCGTGGAGGAGTTGTTCGATCCTTCTCTGAAGGGACAGCCGGTGGTGGTGGGCGGGCAGGCCAACGAGCGCGGAGTCGTGTCGGCGGCTTCGTATGCGGCGCGCAAGTTTGGGGTTCACTCGGCCATGCCGTTACGCACGGCGGCCAAACTTTGTCCCCAGGCGGTCTTCGTGGATGGCCATCCGGAGCGGTATCGCGAATATTCCGGCAAAGTTCACAAAGTGCTGGATTCGTTTTCTCCGAAGCTGGAGATGGTCTCCATCGACGAAGCCTACGTCGATATGACGGGCACCGATCGCCTTCATGGACCACCGATGCGTGCGGCGCACTCTCTGCATCAAGCTATGAAGGCAGAGACGAAACTCAATTGCTCCATCGGTATCGGAACTTCGAGACTGATCGCCAAAGTCTGTTCGGACCAGGCCAAACCGAACGGCATGTTGCAGATTTTGCCGGGTGGCGAGTTGGCATTTCTTGCGCCCCTGGATGTGCGGAAGATTCCTGGGGTCGGGAAGGTAATGGAGAAGAGGTTGAACGATCTTGGCATCCGGACCGTGGGAGATTTGGCGAAGCATGACGAACGCTGGCTCAAGGAAAACTTCGGAGCGCTGGGTCTGGCCCTCGCTGGAAAATCACGTGGGTTAGACGCCGGGGCCTGGTTTGATGCCGACATTGGCGAGGACGACGGTCCGCGATCGGTGAGTCATGAACACACTTTCAACGTCGATACGGCTGAGGCCGACAAGTTGGAAGCCACGCTGGCGCGGCTATCCGAAATGGTGTGCCGACGACTTCGCGACCAGAACCTGTACGCTCGAACTCTGCAACTCAAGCTGCGCTATACGGACTTCACGACTATCACTCGTGCGCGAACGGTCGACGAGCCGACAGCGGTGGATTCCGAAGTGTTTGCTGCGATTCGGGAGTTGTTTCGCGCGAATTGGAACAAGAGCGAGATCCGCTTGCTGGGGGTGCATGCGGCGCATTTTGACGCTGAGAGCGGACAACTGAGTCTGGACGGCCGCACATCACACAATAAATGGAATCAGGCGTTGTCGGCAGCCGACCGAATGCGCGAGAAATTTGGCGAGAGCGCCATTTCGATGGCAACGGGAATGAAGGCGCGCTTCCGGGAGCGCACGCACGAGAATCCGGCGGCGTTGCCCGGCAAGAAAAAGGAAAAATAGCAGCATGGCTCCAGACGGCGAGAGTGAAGGCCAGTGATGGGGCGAACTTCTATGGTGGTCGAAAGTCACATAAACTTGTGATGCCGGCGAGGTAACCTGAGCCAGTGGGGATCAGCCACATTCAACGGGTTCGAATCGTCATCCGCGGCGCGGTGCAGGGCGTCGGGTTTCGGCCGTTTGTATTTCGCCTGGCGGAAGAAATGGGGCTGAAGGGCTGGGTTATCAACAACACCCAGGGCGTTTTCATCGAGGCCGAAGCTGGGCCGGAAGTGTTGCAGCAGTTCTTGCTGCGGGTGGAGCGCGAGAAGCCCGCAATCTCATTTATCCAGAGCTACGAACACACCTACCTTGATCACGTGGGTTTCCACAAGTTCGAAATCCGCAAAAGCGCAGACGGCCCGAAGACCGCGCTGATCCTGCCTGACATTGCAACGTGCAGCGAGTGCCAGCGGGAGATTTTCGATCCGACAAACCGCCGTTTCCGGTATCCCTTCACGAACTGCACCAATTGCGGGCCGAGGTTCAGCATCATCGAGGCGCTGCCCTACGACCGCCCGCGCACTTCGATGCGAGTTTTTGAAATGTGCCCTGAGTGCGCGGAGGAGTACCACAATCCGCGCGACCGGCGCTTTCATGCGCAGCCAAATGCTTGCACAAAGTGCGGACCACACTTGGAATTGTGGGACGCGAGCGGCACGGTCTTGGCAAAGCGTGACGAAGCGTTACAGCGAGCAGCGTCGGCGATCCGCGAAGGATTAATCGTTGCAGTGAAAGGCCTGGGCGGGTTCCATCTCATTGTGGATGCGACCAATGATTCGGCCGTACGCCGGTTGAGGCAACGCAAGAGACGGGAAGAGAAGCCGTTTGCGCTTATGTGTCCGTCACTGGACGCTGCAGCGGAACTGGCAACCATCGAAGCGCTGGAGGAGCGGCTGCTACTGTCACCGGAAGCCCCGATTGTATTGTTGCGCCGCCGCGAGGGCACCGGATTGGCGGAGTCGATCGCGCCTGGAAATCCGAACGTCGGCGTGATGCTGCCTTACACTCCGTTGCATCATCTGTTATTGCGGGAGTTGGGAATCCCGGTGGTCGCGACCAGCGGTAACGTCTCGGATGAACCGATTTGCACGCGTGAACAGGAAGCAATTTCGCGGTTGGAGGGGATTGCAGATTTGTTTCTGGTGCATAACCGGCCGATCGTCAGGCACGTTGACGACTCTGTCGTTCGCGTGATGGCCGGACGAGAACTGGTGCTGCGGAGGGCGCGCGGGTTTGCGCCGTTGCCAGTTCTCATCAAGGAAACCGCTCCCAATGTGATTGCAGTAGGAGCGCACCAGAAGAATGCCGTGGCAGCGTGCGTGGAGAACCAGGTCTTTATCAGCCAGCACATTGGCGACCTGGAGACGGTTCCGGCGTACGGAGCATTCAAGCAAGTCCTGGCCGATTTCGCCGATCTTTATGAATTGCATCCGACGGCGTTGGCATGCGATCAACATCCTGATTACTTCTCGACGCAATATGCACGCAAGCAAGAGGGCGTTGAAGTAGTCGCCGTGCAGCACCACTACGCACATGTGCTGTCGTGCATGGCCGAGAACCAGCTCGACCCTCCCGCGCTCGGAATTTCGTGGGATGGCAGCGGCTACGGGCCGGATGGAACTGTTTGGGGCGGAGAGTTCCTACGCGTGACTCCGGAAGGCTACGAGCGGTTTGCCCATTTGCGCACCTTCGCTCTGCCCGGCGGCGAGAAAGCGGTGCAGGAGCCTCGGCGCGTGGCACTGGCGATTTTGCGGGAGACATTCGGGACCGACCTTGACGGTTTGGGAGAGGTTGCCACCGTTCAGGCGTTTACTCCCGACGAACGGCATCTGTTGGGACAAATGATCGATCGCGATGTACGCAGCCCGCAGACGTCGAGTGCTGGACGGCTATTTGACGCAGTTGCATCCATCATTGGGCTGCGCCAGGTCTGCCGGTTTGAAGGGCAAGCGGCGATGGAGTTGGAGTTCCTCACGAGTAATGCCGCTACCGATGCTTCGTACCCATTCGAGTTGCTGACAGGCGAGGATGGCCTGATTGTTGATTGGGCGCCGATGATTTGCGCCACCGTGGATGATATTCGCGGTACATTATCTGCCGTGCTTGTGGCGACAAAGTTCCATAACACCCTGGCAGAGATGGTGGTCCGCGTAGCGAAGGAAAGCGGCGAGGAAAAGATTGTATTGAGCGGCGGTTGCTTCCAGAACCGCTATCTAACGGAGCGCGCGGTGCTGCGACTGCGCGCAGTAGGCCTGCGTCCGTACTGGCACCAGCGCGTTCCTCCCAACGACGGGGGGATTGCGTTAGGACAAATCGTTGCCGCGGCGCGGGCCAATTCGAAATCGAAAGTGAGAGAGGGGCAATCCGTATGTGCCTAGCTGTACCTGGAAAGATATTGAGCACGAGTGGCGAAGACTTCGCGCGCATGGCGCGAGTGAGCTTCGGTGGAATTATTAAGGAGATCAGCCTGGCGTACGTGCCTGAGGCGGAGGAAGGAAGCTACGTGCTCGTGCACGTCGGCTTCGCCATCAGTGTCATGGATGAGGCAGAAGCAATGCGTACGTGGGACATTCTTCAGAAGATGGGGGAACTGGCGGAGCTAGAACCGCAGGCAGGTGAAGCATGAAGTATGTTGAGGAATATCGCGATCCGGTGGCGGCCCAGCGCTACGCTGAGGCCATTGCCCGAACGGTGACCCGGCCTTGGACGCTGATGGAGATTTGCGGAGGCCAGACACACTCCATCGTGAAGTATGGCATCGATGAACTGCTGCCCAGGGAAATTACGTTGGTGCATGGTCCGGGATGCCCGGTCTGCGTGACGCCGCTGGAGTTAATCGACAAGGCGCTGCAAATTGCAGCGCAGCCGAATGTCATCTTCTGCTCGTTTGGAGACATGCTGCGCGTGCCGGGATCGGCGGGCGATCTTTTCAGCGTGAAGGCCGCCGGCGGCGATGTTCGCATCGTTTACTCGCCAAGTGATGCGGTGAAACTGGCAGCGAACAATCCCGACAAGCAGGTGGTGTTCTTTGCCGTTGGGTTCGAGACGACTGCTCCGGCGAATGCAATGTCGGTGTATCAGGCGAAGCAGCTGGGGCTGACCAACTATTCGATTCTTGTGTCGCACGTACTCGTGCCTCCGGCAATGGAGGTAATCCTGGCCTCGCCGGACAACCATGTGCAGGGATTTCTTGCAGCCGGGCACGTTTGTACCGTGATGGGATTCGAAGAGTACCCAGCGATTGCCGCTAAGTATAAGGTGCCAATCGTGGTGACAGGCTTCGAACCGCTTGACCTTCTCCAAGGCATATACATGTGCGTGTCACAACTGGAGGAGGGACGCTATGAAGTGGAAAACCAGTACGCGCGGGCGGTCCGGCGGGAGGGGAATCGTCCGGCGCAGGAACTGATGGCAAGAGTTTTTCGGATCGTCAATCGCAAGTGGCGCGGGATTGGGGAAATTCCACAAAGCGGATTTGCGCTGGCACCGGAGTATGCCGAGTTCGACGCGGAGACACGCTTTGGTGTGTCGGCCTACACCGCGGACGAAGATCCCGAATGCATCAGCGGGCTGGTGATGCAAGGTGCGAAGAAGCCGGAAGATTGTACGGCCTACGGCAAACGCTGCACGCCTGACCATCCGCTGGGAGCGCCCATGGTTTCGTCCGAAGGGGCTTGCGCGGCTTACTACCGCTACCGGCGGTTGCGTGACCACGAGCTTGTAAGTCTGGGGAGCGCCGCCCGTGGCTGAAATCAAGAGCTTTCAGCTGCAATGTCCGGTTCCAGTCAACGATAGCGAGCACGTCCAGTTGGCACATGGCGGCGGGGGCCGTCGCATGCATGAGCTACTGGAGGGACTGCTGCTTCCGAGCTTTGGCAACGAAGCGCTGCTCGAGCGCCATGACGGAGCGACGCTCGATATTGCGGGAGCGCGGCTGGCGTTTACGACGGACTCGTATGTCGTAAAGCCGTTGTTCTTTCCCGGCGGGGATATCGGGACGTTGGCGATCAATGGCACGGTCAACGACCTGGCGATGTGCGGGGCTCGCCCCATGTACTTAAGCACGGCCTTCATCCTGGAGGAAGGTTTTCCGATGGAGTCGCTGCGACGGGTCGTGGAATCGATGCGGATTACGGCAGCGGAGTCGAAGGTGCAACTGGTTACCGGAGATACCAAGGTCGTTGACAAAGGTAAGGGCGACGGCATCTTCGTGAATACTGCGGGGATCGGAGTGGTGGAGCACCAGCTTCGGATTTCGCCGTCTTCGGTGCGAGTCGGAGATGTAGTGCTGTTGAGCGGCGATGTTGGACGTCACGGTATCGCCATCATGGCGATGCGCGAGGGGCTGTCGTTCGAGACTGCCATTGAATCAGACTGCGCTCCGCTGTGGGAGCCGGTCGCGGCGCTGTTGCAGGCGGGCATAGAAATTCATTGCTTGCGCGATCTGACACGCGGCGGCTTGAGCAGCGGGCTGATCGAAATTGCTGAAACTGCGAGGGTCCGCATCAGCATTGATGAGTTGGCAGTTCCTGTCCGCGAAGACGTGGCGGGGGCGTGCGAGATTCTTGGACTGGATCCACTGTACCTTGCGAATGAGGGACGTTTTATGGCGGTTGTGCCGGAGCACGAGACGGCTCGAGCGCTAGATGTCTTATCGCAGCACGCTGTCAGCAGCGGAGCGGCGAGGATCGGTCAAGTAACGGAGAAGCCGCAAGGCATGGTTACGATGACGAGCCGCTTGGGAACCGAGCGGATACTCGATATGTTGAGTGGAGAGCAGTTGCCGCGAATCTGCTAAGCGCCGACGAGTTTCTCGAGAATCGCCTTGTTGCGAATGGTGAGCGTCGAACCCTTCAGCACCGCAATCTGGCGCTTGCGGAAATCAGCCAGTACGCGGGTCACGGTTTCCCGCGAAGTGCCGATAATCTGGGCGATCTCTTCGTGCGTGAGCGCCAACTTCACTTTCGGCTCCGACTGATCAACGCTGGTGGCAGTCCATTCCAATAACAGACGCGCCAAGCGCTCGGGTGCGGAGTGCGAAAGCCCCAGGCTACGAATCTGCTGATAAGCACTCTGGCAATCTTTGCTGAGGTGCTGAGCCGCCTTCAGACAGGCATCGCCGTGAGTCTGGAGAAACTTCAGGAAGTCTTCGCGCTTGATGAAGTTGAGCTGGCAGGGTTGGCCGGTCTCGGCAGTAATTTCGTAAGGTGTGCCGGACACAGTAGCGTGCATGCCGAGAACTTCGCCGGGCTGCGCAATCTTGAGGATTAAAGTCTTGCCTTCGGCTGAGGTTGTTGAGAGCTTTACTCGGCCCTTACACAGCATGTATATGCCGCGCGGAGACTGGCCTTCGACGAATAAAACAGCGCCTGCCGGATAGGATGCCGTGTACTTTATCCGGTCAAAAGCTTCGAGGGCGGCCTTGGGAAGGGAACAGAAAAAGCTGTCGCTGCGCAACTTGCAAATGACACAATTTTCGACCAGCTCAAAACCGTAAGGTGACCCCACAGGTGCCTCCGTAACGATTACTTAACATGCTATCACTGCTAGAGACGAAAGTCCCATAGATGATTCCGCGGCCCCTACGGCTCTGACGCCAAGCTATGCTGTCGACGCCATTTACGGGGCCCAGGAGCTGCCGGGACAAGACAATTCCCTAGGTAAGCTTCACGACGCCTAATTCCACCTATGAGGTGATGTATATCACATGAATCCGTATCTTGCGTCACAGACCCTTGCCCGCGGGGTGACAGAAAATCCCGCCCACAACGGCTCAATACTATGGCGGGAGGCGATCCGGTCTAATCGCCGCAACTCGTTGGGCCCGGCCGAGGTACTTCCGACCACGGCAGGGCATTCGGGACTCTGGTTCCGGTTTGCATCAGGCAACCACACGGTTTGCGGATAATGACCACTCTCCTCTACCCCAAGCGCCTCCCGCCTCTGGTTTATTTGGAAAGCGTTGTTGTCCGAGCAGGTAGAAGCTTTTGTTACAAGTGGATGAATTCGGAGGCGGACTAGATTGTGTCCGGTAGGCTGCGAGGACGGCCGCAAGAAGCTAGCATCGTGCCGTTGTTCATGCCGCAATTTCTGTAGTCGAAAAGTGGTTCCTTTGATATCGTTGCGACGCCACATTGAGCGGTACGAATCCGCTTTAAACGAGGGAGTGCGCCTATGCCAGAAGCTATTAAGCGCTACGAAACAACCAAGACAGAGTGGGACAGAATCGCGGCCACTCAACAGTTCAAGGACCTGATGGCGACGAAGAAGATCTTCATCGTTCCTGCGTTCATATTCTTTGTTGTGTATTACTTCGCGCTGCCGGTTCTGGTCGGGTATGCGCCGGAGTTCATGTCCACCAAGGTGATTGGCAACGTGAACATTGCCTACCTGTTCGCCTTATCGCAGTTCTTTGTGGCGTGGATCATCGCGGGCCTGTACGTCAAGGCCGCAAATGACTTCGACCGCTTGTCGAAGGACATCATTGAGAAAGCCGGCGACGGCCAAGGAGGCAAGTAACCATGTCAACTTCGCTCATCATGTTCCTGCTGTTCATCGCAATTACGCTCGGAATCACATTCTGGGCATCGAGGCGTTCGTCGGGGTCCAGTGCATACTTCGCTGCCGGCCGTTCCAATTAAGGGCTGGCAAAATGGAGTGGCTGTCGCTGGCGACTACATGAGCGCCGCGTCGTTTCTTGGAATCGCCAGGCTTGATCGCCTTCTTCGGCTATGACGGATTCATGTATTCGGTCGGATGGCTGGTTGCTTACTTGACAGTGTCTGCTGGTTGTGGCCGAACCCTTGCGAAATGCCGGCAAGTACACCATGGCCGATGTGCTGGCGTATCGCCTGAAAGCCCGGCCGGTGCGGGCCATGGCTTCGCTCAGCACACTGACCGTCAGCACCTTCTACATGATCGCGCAGATGGTGGGCGCGGGCACGCTGGTGGCCCTGCTCCTAAAAGACTCCGGAATCAAGTTTCCAGTCGCGGTGATTGGCGTCGGCGTCCTGATGATCATCTACGTGGTCTTCGGCGGCATGCTGGCGACGACGTGGGTGCAAATCATCAAGGCCATCCTGCTGATGGGTGGCACATTGCTGCTCAGCATTCTGGTAATGGCGCACTTCGGATTCAGCTTTGGCGCGTTCTTCGATGCCATTGGGCATGTGACTTATCACGATGCCAAGGGTACAGAGGTGGTCAAAGACTTCCTGACACCGGGCTTGCGTTACAAACCGCCGTACGGCGCGCTGGACCTGATTTCGCTGGGCGTCGCTCTGATCTTCGGCACGGCTGGACTGCCGCACATCCTGGTCCGGTTCTATACCGTACCGGACGCCAAAACCGCGCGTCACAGCGTGGTTTGGGCGATGGTGCTGATCGGCAGCTTCTACATCATGACCACATTCCTGGGCTTCGGAGCGGCGACTATCGTTGGCCAGGACTACATCAAGGGACACGGCGGCACGAACATGAGCGCTCCTTTGCTGGCGCAGGCACTGGCGGGCAATGTCTTCTTCGCGTTTATCTCCGCTATTGCTTTTGCCACGATCCTGGCCGTGGTGGCGGGCCTTACCATCAGCGCTTCGACTTCGTTCGCCCACGACTTCTGGACGAACGTGATTCATAAGGGCGTGGAACGTGCCCCAGGCGAGGAAGTGCGGGTGGCCCGAATCGCGGCGTTCGTGGTCGGCTTCATTGCCATGGGAATTGCGATCCTGCTGGGACCTACGGCCAACGTGGCATTCCTTGTGGCCCTGGCGTTTGCGGTGGCGGCCTCGGCGAACTTGCCGGTGATTGTGCTGTCGATTTACTGGCGTCGCTTCAACACGGCAGGAGCGGTTGCAGGGCTGGCGATAGGCTTACTCTCGTCGCTGTTCCTGATCCTTATCAGCCCTAGCTTCATGGCGATCGATCCTCCGACGCTTACCGTCGGACGCCACCTCTTCCAGCAAAAGCCTGGTTCCCGCTGGAGAACCCGGCAATCCTGAGCGTTCCGCTGGGCTTCCTGGGCGCAATCCTCGGGACCCTGCTTACCAAGGAGCCGGAAGCTGAATTGAAGTACAACGAGTTGCTGGTGCGCTCCAACACCGGACTAGGTGCGGAGAAAGCTTCGGCTGCTCACTAACCGCTGAAGGCGTGCGAGGTTACTCGCTTGCTGAAGCGCTGAAGTTCATGAAGTGAAGTTTGCGGCGGTGGAGCCGGCAGCGAGTCTTCCAAGACCGCGTAAATCGGGCCACCGCCGCTGAAGGTTCAAGTTGTACGCACGGGATATAGCAAGCCCTAATTGTTCGGTATTTCTGTTTTGGTGATTCCGGAATTCATAAAAGAACACATGGTTGTAAGGAGTCCTTTATGAGTACCACCGCGAAGCTTTCTGAAGCTCCTGATATTGCAAAACTTATTGTCGATGAGTACCCTGCACCGGAAATTGTAAAGCAGCAGGCGTTGCTGACAAGACTGGGCTGCAGAAAGCGCGAAATTCAAGGCCGATCCCGACAAGTTCTGGGAAGACATCGCCAAAGACGTTTGTCTGGACGAAGCCATGGACCAAGGTCTTCGAGTGGGACGGCATCCATCACAAGTGGTTCACCGGCGCGCGCACGAACATCACCGTGAACGCTCTGGACCGGCATGCCAAGGGCGCGAACGCGCAATCGCGTGGCTTACATCTGGCTGGCTGAAGACGGCAGCGAGCGAGTCGTCACCTACGGGCAGCTGTTTCGCGATGTGTGCCGCTTTGCCAATGGCCTGAAGTCGCTGGGCGTGAAGAAGGGCGACCGGGTCGTGATCTACATGCCGCTCACGCTCGAGGGCGTGATCTCGATGCTGGCGTGCGCCCGCATCGGCGCGATCCACTCCGTGGTTTATGCGGGGCTCGGCCATACTTCGCTGCGCGATCGCATCGAAGATGCGCAGGCACGTGTCGTCATCGTGGGCGATGCCGGCGTTCGCCGCGGAAAGCCAGTCCCGCTGAAACCCATCGTCGACGAGGCGCTGGACGGGCTGGAAATCGTGGAGAAAGTGGTGGTCTTTACCCGCGATCCGGCGGGCTTTGCGGCTGCCAGTCCGCGCGAAGTTGATTTCCGCGAACTGATGAAGTTCTCCGCCGATTGCCCGGCAGAGGACATGGACGCCGAAGACCCGCTGTTCATCCTTTACACCTCCGGTACCACGGGCAAGCCGAAGGGCGTGGTCCACGTGCACGGCGGATTCATGGTCGGCACGACCTATCACCTGCAGTTCGTTCTTCGACATCGGCGAGAAAGACGTCTTCTGGTGCACCTCCGATATCGGATGGATCGTCGGCCACTCCTACATCGTTTATGCGCCGCTGTGCGGCGGCGTGACGACCCTGTTCCGCGAAGGCGCGATCGATTATCCCGATCCGTCGATCGCATGGCAGATCGTGGAGAAGTATGGCGTGTCACCAAGATGTTTACCGCGCCGACCGCGCTGCGCATGTTCATGCGCTACGGCGAAGCGTTGCCGCAGAAGCACGATCTGACTTCGTTGCGCCTGCTTGCTTGTGCCGGAGAGCCGCTGAATCCTGAGGCCTGGCGCTGGGCGCAGACCTATATCTGCGGTGACGGCAAGTGGGGATATGTGGTGGACAACTGGTGGCAGACCGAACTGGGCGGCCCCGCGCTTGGAACGCCTGGTACGTTGCCGATGCGCCCGGGCAAAGCCGGCCTGGCGCTGCCGGGTTGGGGTGCCGACGTGGTCGACATCGACGGCAAGCCGGTCGCGCCGGGCGTGAGCGGACGGCTGGTGCTCACGCGTCCCGCTCCCATGATGATGCGGACGATTTGGGGCAATCCGGCGCCGCTTCGAGAAGGACTGGCTGGAAATCCCGAACACCTACATCACGGGAGATCTTGCGACCAAGGATGCAGACGGATACATCAGCGTGATCGGCCGAGCCGATGATGTGCTGAACGTAGCCGGACATCGCATCGGTACGGCGGAAGTGGAGAGCGCGCTGGTGTCGCATCCGGCGGTGGCCGAAGCTGCGGCGATCGGAATTCCCGACGCGCTGAAAGGCGAGGCGATCGTCGCGTTCGTGCAGTTGCGCGCTGGGCATGTGGCTTCCGACGCGCTGCTGGCTGGACTGATCGAGCATGTCCGCCGCGAGATGGGTCCCATCGCAACGCCGTCGGCGATCAAATTCGTGGCGGCGTTGCCGAAGACGCGCTCCGGCAAAGATCATGCGGCGCTTGCTGAAGGCGCAGGAGACCGGCGCGGAGATCGGCGATCTTTCGACGCTGGAACAGTAAGCAGATTGCACGATTCGGCCCGCTACTTAAGCGGGCCGGAGCATGTAAGTAAGTGGCGACAGATGCAGTAAAGTATTAATCGCAATAATCGCAGCTCGTATCGGAGGCATTGTCGATGTCGACGCAAGAAACCGTCCGAACCAGAATATTGATTCCATCCTCACGGAAAACCGCACCTTTCCCCCGCCACCGGAATTCAGCAAGAACGCGCATCATCAGCAGTCCAGGCAGAGTACGAAAAGCTTCGTGCCCGCGCCAGCGCCGATCCCGAGGCTTCTGGGCCGACATCGCGCGCGAACTGCATTGGTTCAAGCCGTGGGACAAAGTGCTGGAGTGGAATGTTCCGTGGGCGAAATGGTTTGTCGGCGGCAAGATCAATCTCTCGTACAACTGCCTCGACCGCCACGTCGCAACCTGGCGCAAGAACAAGGCCGCCATCATCTGGGAGAGCGAACCCGGCGAAGTGCGCACGCTCACTTATCAGCAACTGCTGACGGAAGTGAAGAAGTTCGCCAACGTGCTGAAGTCGCTGGGCGTCAAGTCGGGCGATCGCGTGGCGATCTATATGGGCATGTGTCCGGAGCTGCCGATTGCCATGCTGGCGTGCGCACGCATCGGGGCGGTGCACTCGGTCATCTTCGGCGGGTTCTCGGCCAACGCGCTGGTTGATCGCATTACCGACCAGGAAGCGGTCGCCGTCATCACGCAGGACTCTTCGTATCGTCGTGGCAGCGAAGTGAAGCTGAAAGCCGCCGTGGATGAAGCGATGGATCGCTGCCCGTCGGTGAAGCACGTGTCGTGTACAAGCGCACCGGCTGCGAGGTGACGTGGAAAGAAGGCCGCGACTACTGGTGGCATGAGCTGATGGCCAAGGCGAGCGACAATTGCCCGGCCGAGCAGCTCGACTCCGAGCATCCGCTGTACATCCTCTACACCTCGGGCACGACCGGAAAGCCGAAAGGCATCGTGCACACCACCGGCGGCTATTCGGTCGGGACCTACATCACGACCAAGTGGGTTTTCGATCTGAAGGAGGAAGACACCTACTGGTGCACCGCCGATATCGGCTGGGTCACCGGGCACAGCTACATCGTCTACGGACCGTTGCAGAATGGCGCGACTGTTTTGATGTACGAAGGCGCGCCCAACTGGCCGGCGTTCGATCGCTTCTGGGCGATCATCGAGAAGCACAAGGTCAACATTCTTTACACCGCGCCCACGGCGATCCGCACCTTCATCAAGTGGGGCGATGAGTGGCCGAAGAAGCACGACCTGAGTTCGTTGCGTCTGCTTGGGCACGGTAGGCGAGCCCATCAATCCCGAAGCCTGGATGTGGTATCGCGAGGTGATCGGCGGCAATCGCTGCCCAATCGTCGATACCTGGTGGCAGACCGAAACTGGCGCGATCATGATTTCGCCGGTTCCGGGAGCTGTGGCGACCAAGCCGGGTTCGGCGACCAAGCCGCTTCCGGGCATCGAGGCCGAGGTCGTTACCCGCACCGGCGAACGAGTGCCGCTGGGTTCCGGCGGATTCCTGGTCATCAAGCGGCCGTGGCCCTCGATGCTGCGCACGGTTTATGGCGATCCCGATCGCTACGTTCGCCAGTACTGGTCCGACATTCCGGGCGTGTACTTCACTGGCGACGGCGCGCGCGAAGACGAGAATGGCTACTTCTGGATCATGGGCCGCGTCGACGATGTGCTCAACGTTTCCGGACATCGGCTCAGCACCATGGAAATCGAATCGGCGCTGGTGGCGCACAGTAAGGTCGCGGAAGCTGCGGTCGTGGGCCGTCCGGACGAGATGAAGGGGCAGGCGGTTTCAGCTTTCGTGACTCTGGAAATGGGTCATGAGCCGTCTGACGCTTTGAAGGAAGAGTTGCGGCTGTGGGTGGCGAAAGAGATTGGCTCGATGGCCAAGCCTGACGACATTCGTTTTACCGACCAGTTGCCCAAGACGCGTTCCGGCAAGATCATGCGGCGCCTGTTGCGCGAACTGGCTTCCAGCGGAGAAGTGAAGGGTGATACGACTACACTGGAAGATTTCGCGGTCATCGCAAAATTGAAAGAAGACGAGTAGCAAGAGTTAGTTTCTGGCCGAACGACAACGGGGTGTCCGCAGCGGCGGGCGCCCCGTTTTATTTGTTCAAGTCATCCAGGTTGCTTGGTTCTGGTGCGATCACCTCGCTGGGAGCCGCCGGTTCCTGCGGATACTCAGCGATCGGCTCAGACTGGAACAACGGTTCGACCACCTCAACCGGCGCGGGCGTGGTGAACGCCACTGCATCTGCCGGGAACATCGCGGCGTGTCGCTGGTACCACGTCACCGAACTTGCCCGCTGCCATAGCCGCGTAAGCAGCTGCATGAGGATGATGAATTCGAGCAGCAGGAAATTAACTGGAGTGGCCGTAGGAGGCAATTTCGACCAGAGGAACAATCCGCCAGCCAGCGTTACCCATGCGACGCCGCTGATGCAGAGGTAGACGCGAAACAGGGTCGAAGCTTGTCGCCAACTGATGCCCAGGGCCTTCCAGAGGTTTGGCCACAACTTGCGCTCGTCTTGTACCACAGCGCGCGCCTGCGCAATGTCGAACCAGAGGCGCACGAACAGCACGAGTAACGTGACGATAATCAAACCAGCTAACAGAATGTAGAAACCAGTCTGTGCTGAAACTGAGCGATCGCCGATGTAGTCCGAAAGCTTGTTAACGCCCCAGAGCAGCCCGGCTAGAATTCCGAACGGAACCGCGGAAAGAAGAGCCAGCCGCACGAACCTCCAGAAAAATGCGCCCGAGGCGGCAAAGAAGTCTCCAGCCGTGAACTTGCGGTCTTCGCGATAGACCGCGAGAATGCCTCCGGCCGCGAAGATCATGAATAGCGGAAACAGGAACGCGACTCGGAATGACCCGCCGGAGGAGCGCATCAAATCCGCGTTTGGCCGGCTGATTAACTCCAGGAACATGCCAAAGTCGAAGCCCTTGGCCAACCCATTGCCGGCGAGGCTGTGCGTCAATAACTTGTCGAGCTGCGCACGGGCGCCCGCCGCACCCAAGAGGCCAATTACCAGGTTGACCGCAAACACCCACCACAACACCCGCTGACGGCGCCACACCAGGGCGGCTCCGGCAGCTACTAATCCTTTGTTTTCGTCTGCCATCGTCGTCTCCGGTTTAGGTTAGCCAGCTCAGCATCTGGGCAAGAAACTGCGTGCAGAAGGTCCAGTAGGCCGCGATTTTCTGAGTCGCTTTCTTCTGGGGCTCGGTGGCGATGCTGTTATTGAGATAGTCGCGGTCCATAGTGATCTGGTGGTCAGGGTCAATTTCCACCGAGAGCACTTGCGCTTTCTTCACGTACACGAAGCGCTTCCAGCGGTCGCGGCCGTCCCAGGCCTCGCGGATGGTCTCGCCGTTGTCGAATTTGATTTGCGCCGTGACCGGAAAGACAAAATCGCCGAGTCGCTGCAGCAAGATGTCCGTGGAGTAAACGGTCTCACCCTTCTTCTCCTCAGGGGCATCTTTGTTGGCCCAATCCACGCGGGTCGATTCGGCCTTGCGGACCTTATAGTCCAGCACCTGCGTACCGTACACAGCCTGCTGCCAGTACCAACCGAGGTCTTGCCCGGCGACCTCGTTTACGGTGCGGACGAAATCCTCCTGCGTGGGATGAGTGAATCGGTATTTCATGAAATACGTGTGCAGTGCTTTTTGCAGCGTCTGCTCGCCGACAACGGCTTCGAGCGTGAGCAGCATCGTGGCGGTCTTGCCGTAGGTGACACCGCCATACGAGTTCATGCTCATGTCCTGGTAGCTGGGTCGCGAAAGCGGATCCGTCTCCGCCACTCCGAGATACGACAAGCGCTGCTCGGCGGCGTCGCCCATCTGCGCGCCCATCCAGTTCAGGAAGCTGGTGTTCTTACCGTACAGGCTGTCGGTCACCTTGACTTCGGTATAGCTGTTAATGCCTTCGTCGAGCCACGCATTTTCGAACTCGTTAGTGGCGACTATGGCGTACCAGTACTGGTGCCCGAACTCGTGTTCGGTTACGCCTTCGGGAAAGAGCTTCTGGCCCTTGGGCGCCCACCAGAATGTGTCGCCGGTGATAAACGTCGGGTACTCCATGCCGCCGGCCTCACCAGCGCCGTGCGGAGGATCAACGACAGTGATCTGCGCGTAGGGATATGGCCCGTACCAGTCGTCGAAGCGCTTCATGCTCCACTGCATTACGTCGAGATAGCGCTGCCATGTGCTGCTGTAACTGTCATATGTGAGCAGACGTATCTTCACCGGACCGACACTGCCGTTGAAAGTGCTCTCCAGAACTTTGAAATTTGGGTCGGCAGTCCAGGCGAAGTCGTGTACGTCTTCGGCATGGAAGGCAACCGTCTTGGTTCCATTCCCGTTGTCCACGTCACCAGTCTGCACGCCAGTGGCGCCGATAATGTAGTTCTTCGGCAGCGTGATCTTCACATCGTAGGTTCCGAAGTCCGCGAAGAACTCTGTCATCGCATGAAACTGGTGGCAGTTCCACGCGCCGTTCCAAAACACGCCAACCTTGGGAAACCATTGTCCGGCGAGCAAGAACGTGCGCTTGTAGCCGGTGCGCGCCACGACCTCGGGAAAGGTCGCCTTAAACTTGATCTTGAACACCACGTCCTCGCCAGCCTCGATAGGACGCGGCATGACCACATCAATCACCGTCTTGTCGTCGGCGTTGCCGTCGTCCGGCGCGATGAATTTAATCGTTTTGGTGAGGTCGCCAAAGCCAACCGCTTCGAGTCCTGTGATTTCACTGGAACCATTGCGCTTGGGGTCCCAGCTTTCGTCAAACGAGCTGGTGCGGAAGTTACTGTCGCGATGTGCCTCGCGGACCCAAGTCGACTTCGGCTGAAAGCCGTTCAAGTACAAGTGGAACGGGAAATGATCCAGCCGCTGTCCGGTCAGGTTGTGATAAGTGAGCGTCTCGGTCGCATCAACGGTGTGCTTCGCAGGGTCGTAGTTGGCGTCGATCTGGTAAGCCACGACCCGCTGCGACAATGGGCCTTTCACCAAGGGTGCGAACGGGCTCTGGGCATGGAGCGGCGCCAGCAGAGCGATGCTGACGGTAATTAGGGACGCAAGCCGCCCGCCGATACCGCCGGATTGGACTGCGCTGGAGCTACTGCGTTGAGCCAAGCCGTTCCTCACTTTCCAGACTTTGGAGGGTGGTGTAATGTGCCACACCCCCTACCCTCCGATTATTAGAATCAATCAGTTAGAGGCCACATTCGATGCAAGTTATTGATAATCAGGAACTTGTTCGTACTTCATAGTATCCAAAGGACTTAGACCTGATACCAACTGACTGATGCTATCGCTCACAAAATGATTCTGACGACTGCGGCGCCGAGCTAGTGACGAGCCGAAGGCCCTATTGAGACCGATTGGGTACAACTCTCCTTGATCCTCGCGCACGGATTTTACGGATGCCGACCATGCGAGGGAAGGGCGAGTATCACGGGCTCACGTGATACGGCCACCCAAGATAGCGGCGAACTCACTCACCATCATCGTCTTCCCTGAATGCTGCAAACCTTATTCCGCGCTATTTCTTTTCGCTCTTCAAGGGCTCGCTCAACCCCAGCGCGACATTCACGAGCGCCGCATCAACCAGGCGGTTCTTGTTGATCGCTTCGGTCAGCGGCACCGAAACAATGTCATTGCCGCGCAGCGCCACCATGCAGCCGAACTCTCCTCGATGCACCATGTCGATGGCGCCGATGCCGTAGCGCGAGGCCAGCACGCGATCGAACGCGCTGGGCGATCCACCGCGCTGGATGTGCCCGAGAACTACGTAACGCGTCTCCAGCCCCGTGCGGCGTTCGACTTCGCGAGCGAGAATCTGGCCCACGCCTCCGAGGCGAACGTGCCCAAATTCGTCCTTGCCCATCTCCGAAACGACGGGAGCGCCGTGCGGGTCAACGTCACTGGCAAACTTCGCACCTTCGGCCACGACGATGATGCTGAAGTATCGCCCGCGAGCATGGCGCAGACGGATACGCTCGGCCACCTCTTCGATGTCGAACGGCTTTTCGGGAATCAGAATGACATCCGCGCCGCCCGCGATGCCGCTATACATGGCGATCCATCCGGCATCGCGCCCCATGACCTCGACCACCATAACGCGCTGGTGCGCCTCGGCGGTCGTGTGCACACGATCAATCGCTTCCATCGCAGTGTTCACGGCGGTGTCGAAGCCGAAACAGAAATCGGTCCCGCTGAGATCGTTATCAATCGTCTTCGGCACGCCGACGACGTTGATGCCCTGCTCGAACAGTCTCTGACCGACGCTGTTGGTGTCGTCACCACCAATCGCAATCAGCGCATCCACATTGTTCTGCTTGAGGGTCTCGATGCAGCGCGCCAGTCCGCCTTCACGTTTGGACGGGTTGGTGCGTGAGGTCCGCAGAATGGTGCCGCCCCGCGGCAAGATGCCCGAGATGGAGTCGTAGCCGAGTTCCATGGTTTTGTTCTCGAGCACGCCACGCCAGCCTTCCATGAAGCCGACAAATTCGTCGTCGTAATGGAGAATGCCTTTGCGTACTATGGCGCGGATTACCGCATTGAGGCCGGGACAGTCTCCGCCGCCAGTCAGAATGCCAATTCTCATCAGCTTGAGCCATCCTTCCTGAAATTGTTGTTATTGATAGTAACGTATGCGGCTTGGCGGTCGGGCGTAGTACACTTCCCGCAAAGTGGGGAGCGACCAAGGGGGGCAAGATGGCAGCGGACCGTAAATTTGATTCGTACGACGAGTTCTTCAGCTTCTACCTGCAGCAGCACAGCGATCCACACAATCGCATGCTGCACGCCATCGGAACCACGTTGGGTATCGCCGTAGTTGTCGGAGCGTTCGCGACGGGCCATCCGTGGTACGCGCTGCTCTTCTTCCCAATCGGCTACGGATTCGCGTGGACCGGCCACTTTCTGATCGAGAAGAACAGGCCGGCCACGTTTGGCCATCCTTTCTGGTCGTTCATCAGTGACTTCCGCATGTTGGGACTCATGTTCACAGGGCGGCTGGCCGCACGCATGAAGCAGCAGATGCCTCAGTCGTAACTCCCCAGGCCGCCTTGCGGCTGCTAAACTCGGCGCAGCATGCGAGTTCTCGGCATAGATTGCGGCGGAGAGTACACCGGCTACGGCGTGGTTGAGCAGGACGACCAGGGCGCCCTCCATCACCTGTGCAGCGGGGCAATCCGCTTGCCTCCCCGGCAAGCCCTCGAATTGCGCCTAATGACGATTTGCAAGGGGCTGACGGAAGTCATCGCTGTCTACCTGCCCGAACTAGTTGCGATTGAAGACGTCTTCTACGCCGTCAATGCCAAGTCAGCACTGAAGCTGGGCCACGTGCGCGGAGTCGCCATGCTGGCGGCAGCGCAAGCCGGGTTGCCGGTAACCGCCTATTCGCCGCTGTCGATTAAATCGGCTGTGGTTGGTTATGGCCGCGCCGAAAAATCACAAGTGCAACTCATGGTCGCGCGCCTTCTGGAACTGCCCGCGCCTCCAGAGCCCGCAGACGTGGCCGATGCTCTCGCCATCGCTATATGCCACCTGCACACGGCGGCTACCTTGAGCCGCCAGCACGCGACTGCGAAATAGTAAGGCGCCCACCTGCTGGCCTCGCTGCCAGGAGCCGTCCGCTTCCCGAGCCGTTCGGTTAGAATTTAATCTCAGAATGCAACGCGGCTGGCGAACGTTCATCATGCAGACGGTGTTACTCGGCGCACTGGCTGCGTCGGGTCAGACCGTCCATCAGGTCACTCCGGAACCGCAACCCGGTGGTGCGTCCGTCGTGTTCAAGTTCGACTGGAACCAGGGGCGTCCGTGGGTGAACTACACCATTTCCGTGGACGACGCTGGCGGGACAAGCTTTCACGGGACGGGCAATCCGATAGAAAGCGGCAACGCCGACGATTTTTCGCAGGATTTCACCATGTCGGACGCTAACCGGCAGAAGATTTTCGACCTGGCGAAAAAGACCGACTATTTCCGGGGAAATCTTGAAGCCCGGAAGAAGAACATCGCCCAAACCGGGCAGAAGACACTCCAATATCACGCTAGCGGAGCAGGAACCACTTCTGCCACCTATAACTACTCGCCCGATGCCAACGTTCAGGAGTTGACCCGAATCTTCCAGGCCATCGCGTTGACCATCGACTTCGGGCGCAAGCTGGCTTTCGATTACCGGTTCAACAAGCTGGGAATCGACGCCCGATTGCACTCGTTGCAAGACATGCAAGACAGCCATTACGTCGAGGAATTGCAGGCGATTGAGCCGATTCTGCAGAAAATTGCTGCCGATCCCGAACATGATGCACATCAACCGGGTGACCGCGAGGCAGTTGCTGAAGTCCATTGGGCCAACCAGTCGGAGCCGGCGCGCCTTCTGCATCCCAGCCCTAGTTCTCTAATTCCTGCTTGGCGCATACGGGTAAAAATCGCCGGCTTAGGCGACAACAATCGACGGTAGTAGACAACTTCCCGGCAAAAGAGTGTTTTAATAGGTTGGGGACGCACGAAGTGCGTCGCTCTGCCGTGCCCGAACGCAAGTCCGTTGGGCAGGCGGAGTGGGGCGGTATAGGAGTAGTGAGTATGCCGGGTCGTAAAACTTCATGCTTGGTTGTGGGGACGCTGTTCGTGCTTGCGTCGGTGGCTGCATTCGCAACGTCGCACGTCAGAATTGTTCGCCTAAGCTACGTTGACGGCAAGGTGCAGATGGAAAAGGTGAGCGGCCAGGGGCTGGAGCACGCCATGTTGAACGCGCCCATCGTCGAGGGCACGCGAATCTTGACTGGCAGCCAACGGCTTGGCGGAAGTCGAGTTCGAAGACAACAGCACCGTCCGGCTCGGTGAGGCAACGGAAGTCCGGTTCAGCCAGTTGCTCATTAACGATGCGGGCGACAAGGTGAACGAAGTCGAATTGGTGCGAGGCACCATGTATTTCGACGCCCGCTCCGACAAGCACGACATCGACCGCGTCTTGGCGGCGGGCCGCAGTTGTTGTGCGCCACGATTCGCAGATCCGCTTTATGATGCTTGGCGACCAGGCGCAAATCGCAGTCCTGAATGGCGAGGCGCAGACCGAGAACAACGCCCAGATCGCAAGGCTCAAGAAGAACGACACCTTGACCGTAGACTCCACGAATCCTGCCGGAGGGGTCATGGCCAAGGGAGTCGAGAATCTTCCGCTCGACAAGTGGAACAATGAGCGCGCCGCGTATCAAGGCGCTTACTCGTATAACAACAATGGTGTTGGCAGCAAGAGTATGTCGGGTTCCGGATACTCCGACCTGGCGTACTACGGGTCGTTCATGTCGGTACCGGGGTACGGAATGGCATGGCAGCCTTATGGCGCCGCCGGCTGGGCGGGCTGGGACCCATATATGTCTGGCGCATGGGCTTTCGCCCCTGGCGTTGGCTATTCATGGGCTTCGGCATACCCGTGGGGTTGGATGCCGTACCACTACGGCGCATGGGCTTATACAGCGGGAACGGGTTGGTTCTGGTATCCCGGGAATTCGTCTGAATAATGGCGGTGTTGTAACTAATTGGCAGCCGACGGCGCCCGTTGTGAAGGGCCCAGCCGGATATTCGGCACCAACAGCGCCTGCTGTTTCATCCACTGGTGCGAGCCCCGCGATTCTGGTGGGACGCATCGGCACAGCACCCGCGTATCTTCCGGGCGGACCGATACCACCCAACTTCCGTAGCGTCATCACCGACCATTCCGGACTCGTGGGCACGAATTCTCCATCTCCGGCGATAGGTGGACGGACGGGGACGGGCTCGTCGTTCGCAGCTACTAACGCGCGAGCCGCGGCAGCTAGCCGGGCCGTTACCACGCCGAGTGGGCATGTGTTCGCCACCCCGTCGGCCACCGAGCGGACTAATTCGAAGGGCACGGATCAGCTCCGGCGGTTAGAGCGGGGGACGCAGGTTCCTCCTCTGCGATCCGTTCGCATGCACCAGCGCGTCTGGCACCATTCGATACACGGCGGTACTACGCCGTCCAAAATAAATTCCTCGCCTCAACGCACAACAGGCGGCCGAGTGGTCGCCTGTTTTATGTGGACGCAAGCGACTTCAATACACTGCAATCCCAGCGTAACCCACCACCATGTCGCGATCGCCTGAGACGTCGCCTGACGTCGCATAACGGACAGTTCCGCCCTGGTCGCGCCCATCGCTCGCGCCGCAGTTAGCATGATGGTCGCTGGAGCGTAACCGCACATGCTGATGTTCCTTCGCGAACCGTGTCATAAAGGCCGCGTGGATTGAGCGCCAGTACCTGGTCGATCGCGCGGCGGTCCTTGGTTCGAGTAACGTCGTCGTTCTCGTAATGGTTCATGTCGCTGGAGGCGATCACCATTGCTGGCTCGCCGAGCTTCGACAGCACCTCTGCGATGGCCATCCCCAGCGCGGTCAGCTCCTCGAAAATCGCTGGTGCCAACCGTGATGGGCACGAACTGGAATCCCGGTTTCAGCACTTGTAGAAAGGGAAGCTGCACTTCCAGCGCGTGTTCATAGCGATGGGCTTCCTGGTCTTCGCTCAACAGAGGCATGGCCGACTTGAGGCTTTCGGCAACTTCGGAGTCGATGACTGCGTCTCCCAACGGCGTTTGCCACGCGCCCTCGCTCATGATCGCCAGCGACTGACCCTGCCCCGTGTGATTGGGGCAGAGAATCACGAAACGGCGGGGCAACTCCAGTCGGCGGTAGAGCGCTCCGGCGACCGCGCCCGAGTACGCATACCCGGCATGGGGCACGATGCACCCCAGCGCGCGAATCATCGGCTCCTCGGCTTTTTGCTCGGCCGCGGCCCGAAGCGTGGTGAAGGTTTCAACTTCCTCGCGCAGACGCTGTGCGTTTCGGGGGTAAAAGCGTCCTGCAACTGCGGGATGACGAATCGTGGTAGTCATGATGGCCTCGAATTCACAGGCCCGGGTCTGCTCGCCCAGACAACAGGCTGACAAACGATTTTACGCCACGGCGAGGGAACGGAAGATGGCAGCCATCTTTTCGAGCGGCACGGTTTCCGCGCGAGCATCAGCCCGCACGCCTGCTGACTTTAGTGCTGCGACCACTTTGTCGCCGTAAACACCCTTGAGATTGTTGGCCAGCGTCTTCCGCTTCTGCGCAAAGGCGAGTTTCAGCATTTCCACGAACGCTTCCGGATTGACCTGCAATTCGTCGGCCCGCGGCGCCATGGTAAGGCGAACCACACTCGAGTGCACGTCGGGTGGAGGATTGAACGCTGCAGGCGGAAGTGTAAACAGTTTGTCTACCCGCGCGAAAAGTTGCACCGTCGCCGACAGCAGCCCATAGTCGCGGCCGCCTGGCTGCGCGGCGATACGGTCGGCCACTTCGCGCTGGACCATGATGACGGCCCGCCCAATATTTTCGTGCTCCCGCAGAATCCGCAGCACGATATCTGAAGTGATGTAGTAGGGAAGGTTGCCAACGATGTCCACAGTGTCAGGTTGCGTGGGTCGCAAGTCGTGCAGCGGCCCCGGACGCCGTCCCACCATCGACAGCCACTCGACGGTCACAAAGTCCGATTCGAGGATCTCAACATTGTTCAGTGTGGCGTACTTCATGCGCATCTGCGCTGCCAGAATGTGATCGAGCTCGATGCCGATGACTTTGCGCGCGCGGCGGACCAGCAGATCGGTGAGCATCCCGCGCCCCGGCCCGATCTCGATCACGGTGCGATTGGAAATGTCGCCGAGCGCCTCAACGATTCGCTGTGCGGCCGAATGGTCAATCAAAAAGTTCTGCCCCAGCTTGGGCTTGCGCTTGGAAACGCCGCCGACAGCGGCTGACTTCACTTCCGACTTCGCCACGTTGACCCTCTTTCGACTCCGCGATTAGACTCAAGTGTCTCGCGCGTCTCATCATCATAATCGCGAGACGGGAAGCATGCTCCCTGCGAGGGGGCCGAGACAGGGTTCCACCGCTCCCGGAGGGTACATGCAGATCGTCTTTGCGGCGTCGGAATGTGTTCCTTTTTCCAAGACCGGCGGATTGGCCGACGTGGTGGGATCCTTACCCCAGGCGCTGGCGGTACTCGGCCACAAGATTACGGTCTATGTTCCCAAGTACCGCAGCACAAAGCTCGAGAATCCAAAGGTTGCGATCCGCAGCATTACTGTCCCTTTCGATGACCACTATCGCTTTTGCTCGGTTCTCGACGGCGGGACGCGCAGCGGAGTGCAGTACTATTTCGTGGATTATCCGCCCTTCTTCGATCGTGATGCACTATACGGAACGCAGCTTGGCGATTACCACGACAATGCCGAACGTTTTGCCTTATTTTGCCGATCGGTCATGGAAGCGACCAAGATTCTCGGCATCCCTGAAATCTTTCATTGCCATGACTGGCAAACTGCACTGATTCCGATCTTTCTGAAAACTCTGTATCAGGAAGATCCCGGATTTGCGCAGACGCGCAGCGTCTTCACGATTCACAATCTGGGCTACCAGGGATTGTTCCCATCCGAGATTCTGCCGTTACTGATGCTGCCGTGGGACCTGTTCAGCATGGACAAACTGGAGTTCTACGGAAAGGTCAATTTCCTGAAGGGCGCCATCGATTCAGCCGACTTTCTCACCACGGTAAGCCGGAAATACGCTCAGGAGATCCAGACTGCCGAGTACGGCTTCGGATTGGAAGGCGTTCTGCGCGCACGCGCAGCGACGCTGATGGGCATTCTCAACGGCGTGGACTACTCTGAGTGGAACCCGGCAACCGACCCCATGATCGCGGCCAACTATTCGGCTGATGACCCAGCCGGAAAAGTAAAGTGCAAGCAGGACCTGCTGAAAGAGTTTGGACTGGCGCCGGAAACGCAACTTCCGGTGATAGGAATTGTGTCGCGCTTCGCCGGGCAGAAGGGATTTGATCTCATCCAGCACGTGGCTGATCGCATGGCGCGGGAAGAACTCATCGTGATCGCGCTCGGCACCGGCGATCGCGAATTTGAAGACATGTTCCGGCGCTTGAATAAGCAGTATCCGCAGAAGTTCGCGGTGAAGGTGGAATTTAACAACCGGCTGGCCCACAAGATCGAGGCCGGCGCCGACATGTTCCTGATGCCTTCGAAGTATGAGCCCGCAGGACTGAACCAGCTCTATAGCCTGAAATATGGAACCGTGCCCATCGTGCGGGCAACCGGCGGACTCGATGACACGATCGAACAGTACGATGCGGCGACCCGAAAAGGCACCGGATTTAAGTTCAAGGAATATTCCGGTGAGGCGCTGCTCGACACAGTCAAGGCCGCCGCGCTTGCGTTCCGTGACCGTCAACGCTGGCAGAAACTGATGCACAACGGCATGGTCCAGGATTATTCCTGGTCCGTCGCTGCCAAGGAATATGTGAAGGCCTATGAGCGGGCGCAGCAGGGAAGGCTCAAGCCGATCATTCCGCAATAGTCGTGCTCGAATAGTATCGCGCCGTTTTTTATCGAACTGATGCACAGCAGTCGTCGTTCTGTGCCGAGGGTATTTCGAAATGCGTAAGACCGCACTGTTATGTGTTGCTTTAGGTTTGCTGGTTTCCTGCTCCTCCGAAAAGAAAGTGGAAGCCCCGGCGCAACCAGCAGCTAAGCCGGCCGCAAAGGAAGCTCAGTACGACACCGGACGCACTGCCTTTCAGCGAGCGTACCTTGCGGCCCGAGGTTGGGCGCCCGACGTGAAGCCGTTCCGCTTGCAATCGCAATTCACCCCCGATGCTCCCACTGCGGACGGCAAGGCCGGGTTATGGCGCGCGTCTTTCGCGTCGCCTTCGCGTCGCATGATGAAACTCTTCGTCTGGTCGGGCTTGGTGGGCCCCGATGCGCCCGAGCAGGGTATCAGTTTTTCCTCCGAAGACAGTTGGAGCCCAACCAATAGTTCCACTCAGCCCTTCGACATCTCGTTTCTCAAAGTTGACAGCGACAAAGCCTACGAAGTCGCGCAGAAAAACGGCGGAGAAAAGCTTACGAAGAAAGACCCCAAACAGCCAGTGATCTTCGTGCTGGAGTGGGACGCCGCCAAGAACCAACTGGTTTGGCACGTGCTATATGGTGACAACCCGACGGAGACGAAACTTCGCATCGCTGTGGATGCCACGTCGGGAGAGTTTATAAGGGTGGAAAAATGAAATTTGCCTGCATTGTCGCAGAACCTTAGGCAACTCTTCGAAATACCAAGAATTAACAAATCAGCGACCGTAATTGACGTAAAATTTCAAAAATCTGGCGATCCCGGGAATCAAAATTACTTTGCAGGAGAGACCCGATGGAAACCATTTACTGTTTGTCCACCTCGATGTTTGGCCTACGCTCGTCCCGTATTGTGAGCTTTCGCGCAATTCCTTTGTCAGTGCTTTTGCTTCTCGTCATGTCATTGCTCGTCGTCCCAGCGTTTGCCGATTCGCTCACCGGCACATTCGACGGCAATGCCACCCTCACACCAACCGGTACACCCGGAGTGTTTGTCCAGAACTTCACGGGCGACGGCACCGATGCTACGTTCGGCGCATTCGACGTTACGTCGATGTCCACTGTTGATTTTCGTAACCCGCCCGCTATCTTATTCACGAATGGAATGTTGACCGAAACATTCCTGGACGGAACGCTCTTTGGCACCGGATCTGGCACCGGTACCGCAAGCGGGCACGGGACCGCCACATTTACGATTGACTTTGTGATCACAGGCGGAACGGGAAAATTCGCTGGCGACCACGGCGAGGCGATGATCACGGGGACGATTACCCAGACGAGCCCGACAACCGAGGCGATCAGCAACGCGTCGTACACGGGGACGCTGGCCACTCCGGAACCAGGGAGCATTGGCCTGCTGCTTCTTGGCGCCTCAATAAATTACCGGCTGCTTGTGAAACGGAGAAACTAGAACTTGTAGACCCGCGCCTCCCAGCCCTTCAGGTTCAAGGTCTCGCCGGTCTCGCTGGTCTTTCCGAGGTTTGAAACGACCAACCCGCCTGCCTTGATTCCTCCCGGCAGCTTGTACGTGATTGCGTCGGTGGAAAAATTCACGACGACCAGATATCGCTCCGCGCCGACCGATCGCGTATACGCGAAAATCTGCGCGTTCCCTGGGTCGATGTCCTTGTAATCGCCATACACAAACGCCGGCGACTTCCGCCGCACCTCTGTCATCTGCGCGAAGTAGTGATAGATCGATCCCTTATCGCTTAGCTCCTGTTTGGCGTTGATCTCAAGGTAGTTCGGATTCACCACAAGCCACGGCTTGGCCGCCGTCGTGAATCCAGCGTTGGCCGAGGCGTCCCACTGCATCGGAGTGCGCGAATTGTCGCGACTCGTCTTCCGCATCTCGGCGATGAACCCATCGGCGCTGACCTGCTTGCTCACCACGTACGTCTTCCATGCATTCTTGACCGCGATGTCGTCGAACTGGTCGATGTTCGCAAACGGAAAATTCGTCATACCCAACTCGTCGCCCTGGTAGATGAAAGGCGTGCCCTTCAGCGTGAGCAGCATCGTAGCCAGCGCTTTCGCCGACGCCGCGCGGTACGCGGGCGAATCATTGCCGAAAGCCGAAACAACTCGCGGATTATCGTGGTTCGAAAGGAACACGGTGTTCCAGCTATGCGAATCCAGCGCCTGGTCCTGCTTGGTGTAGATCGCCTTCAGCTCGGTGAGCTTCCAATCGCGCCACAGGTCTCCGTTACGATTGAGCCGCACGGCATCGAAGTTGAAGATCATGTTCAGCTCATTGCGGCGTTCATCCACCAGCGTAGGCGTCTGTTCCAGCGTGACGCCAAACGCCTCGCCTACCGTCATAACGTCGTACTTCGACAACACCTCGCGATTCATTTCCTGCAAATACTCATGCAGGTGCGGACCCATGGCGTAAAAATACTGCGGACGTGCTTTATCTCCCGGCGGAAGATCAGGCAAGCTTTCCCGCTTCGAGATGAACGGGATCACGTCCATGCGGAAGCCGTCCACGCCCTTGTCGAGCCAGAACTTCATGAGGTCGTACACTTCCGTGCGGACTTTGGGATTGTCCCAATTCAAATCCGGCTGTTTCTCGGCAAACAGGTGGAGGTAGTACTCGCCGGTCGTTGGATCGAGCTTCCACGCCGATCCCTCAAAGAACGATGTCCAGTTGTTGGGCGCATTTCCATCTTTGGTGGGCCGCCAGATGTAGTAATCGCGATAAGGATTGTCCTTGGACTTCCGGCTCTCCACGAACCACGCGTGCTCGTCGCTGGTATGGTTCACCACCAGATCCAGCACGAGCCTCATGTTGCGCGCCTTCACGCCTTTGAGCAGTTCGTCGAAGTCGGCCATGGTGCCGAATTCGGTCATGACCTTGCGATAGTCGCGAATGTCATACCCGTTATCGGCATTTGGCGAATCGTAGTGCGGACTCAGCCAGATGACGTTTACACCTAGTCCGTGTATGTAATCGAGTTCCGATGTAATGCCCTTGAGGTCTCCGATGCCGTCGCCATTCGAGTCCTTGAATGACCGCGGATACACCTGGTAGACGATCGCCTCCTTCCACCAACGGGGTTGATATCCGTTGATGGTGCTGCCCGGCGAAGCAGCGACTGGCGGCTTGTCGCTCTTCTGCGACGCAAACGTCGCCATCGCAAACACTGTATGCATGATTGCCAACACCGCTACTGCCAGCCTTATCTTCATGAGAACGTCCTCTGCTGCAACTCTAATAAAATGTGCCGAATCAATAGTTTCCGGGTACCTTTGGCGCGAAGAGGTCGCCACACAATTCGCCATGTAACCCGCTTGGTGGATTGCGAAATGGCGCTTTAGTGTGCATAATCGTGCAGAATAGATGCTCTGCGCCCGTAAAAAGGACCCTCACGTGCGCCATTCGCTTCTTGGCTCCCGGTTTCTCGCTCGTCTTCAGGCCACTGGACTGCTTTACGAGAATCCCCGCGTGGAACGGGTCTTGGCGATCTCTCGCGTCGCGCTTGGGATTGACGGCGCTCATTGTCGATTTCAGCCATCCACTTGCACCGCGAGCCCTACAACCAGCTGCTGATCTTACTGTTAATGATGTACTGCGTGCAAAACCTCGGATTCCTGATCTGGATGGTCATCAATCCTGATGCTGGGTAAATCGTTCGTCAAGATCATGCAGGTCAGTGATGTTCTCTGGCCGATCGCGCTTTGCCTCTTCGCCGACCCACCCAGCAGTTGGTCTTCGTCTTCTTCCTTTTGCGCTGATGACTACTGCATATCGCTTCGGATGTACACGAAACCGTACTGACCGGCTTGGGATGCACTTGGTGCTGGTGGTTCAGGAGGCTATCGTGGTGACGTCGGGCCCGCCAGGCTTGCGCCGTCTGCTTTACACGCATGTCAATGTTTCTCGTCTCGTATTGCGCATGTCGCGTTCCTGATCATGGCCGGATTTCTGCTGGGATATTTGGCAGAAAGAGAGAAGGAGCTGCGAGAGGAGATTGCCTTTACCAATCACTTGCTATCGTTGACACGAGTCGGCAGCCGGCTGAATGAGGTGATCACCGAGGTATCGGCGAGTTGGCGAAAGTCTTTCGGAGCGAACAAGTGTTTATGCGCTGGTTCGCCAAGTCGAGCACGGCAGGTTGTTCCGTTGGGAAATCACTCTCGGGCCACCAACCGCCTGCGAAGTTCACGAAATCGTGGCTCGAGATTGGGAAGCAAAATTACTCACCAAATCGCCACATGCGTTTTGCGTACAGCGGAAGGCCAATGGTGACGCTGCGGTTAACGCCATCGACGACGAAGGGCGCCGGATCAACGTTCCGGAATCCAAAGAACTTCTCGCCGCGCTTAACGGCTCAACTTCGGCCATCGTGCTGCAAGTCGATCTTGGCCGGGAGTGGAATGGTCGCTTTGTGATCGTCGATGGCGATCTGGGGTGGAACTGGGAGCGGGAGCTTCGGTTCGCACAGAATTCGCTGCGCCAGGTTGCTCCTGCGCTATATTCCATCTACCTGTTCCGGCGCTTACGCTCGCGCGCAGGAGCGATGGAACGCGCTCGGGTGGCCCGTGAGCTCCATGACACGGCGATCCAGTCGCTCATCAGTATTGAGATGCAGGTCGATGTTTTGCGGCGCCGCTCCAACGGCCACCCGCAGACCGTCGAATTGGAACGCATCCAGCACCTCTTGCGCGAGGAGGTGCTGAATTTGCGGGAATTGATGCTCAGTATGAGGCCCGTCGAAATCGGCCCCGATCAATTTCTTGACTTTGTTGCCCAACTCGTAGAACGATTTCGTAACGACACAGGTTTGGATGTTCGGTTTGTTTCCGAGCTCGAGGAAGTCACGCTTCCGGCATCCTCCTGTCGCGAGTTGGTGAGGGTAGTCCAGGAAGGTCTGGTGAATGTCAGGAAGCACGCCGGAGCCAAGTCAGTGTATGTGCGATTCGGTGCACAGAACGGCCTTGTGGAAGCTGGTTATTGACGACGATGGCCAGGGGTTTCCGTTCAGCGGCCGACTTACTCTGGGTGAATTGGATGACCTTCATCGCGGTCCCACGGTCATCAAAGAGAGAATTCGGCCGATCGGCGGTGATATGGTGATTGAATCCAGTCCAGGCCACGGTTCGAGGTTGGAAATTACCGTTCCTCAGAAAGGGTATGAAATTTATGGATAGTAAAGTTGCGACAGTTCGCATCGTCATTGCGGATGATCACACCATCTTTCGCGATGGACTTCGTCGGCTGCTCGAGGCCGAGCCGGAGCTGGAGGTCGTCGGCGAAGCCGCCGACGGCAACGAGGCTGTCGCCCAGACCAAGCAAATCCGAGCCCGACATCTTGCTGCTCGATCTGAACATGCCGCGCCAGCCTGGCATGGAAGCCATGCGCGAGCTGTCTGCGGCCGGCGACGGCAAGAACACCAAGATCATCGTGCTGACCGCGGCTATCGAGCGCATCCAGATTGTGCAGGCGCTTCAACTGGGTGCTCGCGGCGTGGTCATGAAAGAGGCTGCCACGCAGTTGCTCATGAAGGCCATCCGCACCGTGATGGCGGGCGAATACTGGATCGGCCGCGAAGCTGTGGGCGATATCGTCGAATTCATGCGGCTCAATGCTTCCGGCGACCGTCCGCCAAAGAACTTCGGCCTCACTAAGCGTGAGATGGACATCCTGACGACCATCGTCGCCGGGCTCAGCAACAAGGAGATCGCCCGCAAATTCTCCCTTGAGCGAAGACACCGTCAAGCACCACCTCACCAATATTTTCGATAAAGTTGGCGTTACCAGCCGGTTGGAGTTGGCGCTGTTTGCCATCAACAATCGCGTCACCGATCAGCCAACCTAGCGGCTTGCTTCTCGGCACAGGGGGCCGGGCATCCGGCCCCGTTTCTATTGCTCGCAGATTTCAGATCGACGCCAAATCGGGCGGGTACGCCGTTGACGCGACTCCTCGGCTTGTTTTCGGGTTCAAACATAGCAGGCTATTCGGGGAGTTATGGATGAAGCGTCGGATGGGTTTTGTTGGCCTGATCTTGTTGGTCCTGGCGTTTGGCCTCGCCGGTTGTAACCGTGCGCCTGCCCGAACCGATGCGCAGGTTGCTGCTGAGGTCCGGAGCAAATTGCAGACTGACGCACGAGTTTCCGCACGAGATTTCGAAGTCAAAGCCGACCACGGCGTAGTTACGCTCAGCGGCGATGTCGAGAGTGACGATGAGCGTGCCTCCGCCGCCGGCGACGCAGCCACCGTCGAAGACGTGCGGACCGTAGTCAACAATCTTGTTGTGCAGCAATCGGATGCGAAACCGAAACTCGAGCCGTCAGGCGCGGCCGCTCCAGCAAAGAAGTCTGCCACAGAACCGCGAAAGCCCGAGTTACGGAAAACAGAGAAGCTGCCTCCGGCTCCGCCCTTTGCGTCTCCTGTCGTCGCCCAAGCCAACTCCCCGTCTCCGGGACTGCCGGCGGCTCAGGCCGAGATCCCTATAGCGCAGGCACCAGCGCCGCTGCCGCAACCCAAGAAAATCAGCATTCCCGCTGGAACCCAGATCACCATTCGGCTGAACGATGCTCTCGACACCGAGCGCAACCAGGTGGGCGATAGCTTTCACGGCACTTTGGGCGCGCCCATCGTCGTCGACAGCGAAACGGCAATTCCCTCCGGTGCTGACGTAGTTGGGCGAGTCGTGGACGTGAAGAGTGCCGGCCGCTTGGCCGGAGGTTCGACGTTGAAGCTTGAACTGAACTCGCTTTCGGTGAATGGCAAGACCTATAACATCCAGACGAACCAGTGGTCGCGCGAAGGTAAAGGCGACGGAAAGAACACTGCGGTCAAGGCTGGCGGCGGCGCTGCGATCGGCGCCATTATCGGCGGTCTCGCCGGAGGTGGAAAAGGGGCGGCGATCGGAGCGGGAGCTGGCGCGGGCGCTGGAACCGGCGTGGCCGCCACTAAGAAAGGTGAGCAGATCAAGCTGCCGGCGGAGTCAACCCTCAGCTTTCTTCTGATCAACTCCGTGACCGTGACCCAGCAGACCGCGACCAATCACAATACGGCGCGCACGCCCCTGCAATGAACAGTTGGCGGTAATTCTTCCATCACACGCGCAGACGACGTACTCTAGTAGGCGATTGGACCCCATTCTTGCAGTTGTAATCTTCATTGTCGGCCTCGTGTTCGGGAGCTTCCTGAACGTATGCATTAGCCGCATCCCGCGCGGCCTGTCGGTCGTTGCGCCGCGTTCCTGTTGCCCGCACTGCTCGCATCCGATCGCTCTGCGCGACAACATTCCTGTCATCAGTTGGATCGTCTTGGGCGGACGATGCAGGAATTGCTCCGGCACGATCTCTCTGCGTTATCCAGCGGTTGAGTTGCTGACTGCCCTGCTGTTCGTCGCCTGCTACGCATCGTTTGGTCAGACCTGGCTGGCCCTGAAGTCAGCGATCCTCTGCTTCCTGATCGTCGGGCTTACGTTCATGGATGCAGAAACCGGATACTTGCCCGCCGAGTTCACTTACCCAGGATTTGCCCTGGGCTTGTTGCTCGCCTGGAGAATTCCTGTGGACTCGTCCGGCACGAGTTTCCTGATGCGCGAGTTCGGCGTTCATGCCACATTTTCGTTGAGTGCGTTGTCCTTGTTGGACGCTTCAATCGCGGCCGTGTTCGGAGCAGCTTTCTTCTTCTTTGCCTGGGCCGCTTATTACCTGGTTCGAAAGCGACACGGACTCGGCTTTGGCGACATTGCCATGATGGCGCTGATAGGAACGTTTCTCGGACTGAAGCTGACGGTGCTGGTTGTGTTCCTTGCGCCGGTAATTGGATCGCTCTACGCGATCACCCTGTTCATTCGTCGCCCTATGCCAGCAGAGGCGACAAGCGAACATTCATTTCTGTCTCGCGAAGTTCCGTTCGGTGTGTTTCTCGGAGCAAGCGCTCTTATCTCGTTGTTTCTTGGGCACGCAATCTGGAATTGGTACATGGGAATGTTTCACTGACACCAGTGAAAATTTACGCGCGCCCGTTCAGCCTCGCAGCAACTTGTTTGAGGTGATGGCGTCCGTGAACTTCGTGGAAGCGACGCCACTGCTGTGCCGTGAGCGGTCCCAGTATTGGATGATTGAGGATCCGCGCTGAACTGCCGAATCTCTTCTCCGCATCCGCCAAAGTGGAATCCATCGCCACAAGCGCATCGTTGAAGCGGCGCACCGGATCATCGCCCAGGCCTACGCCTGGAACGACATGCTTCGGGGCTTCCACGCCCCCGGGGAATCGTCCCCAGCCCAACACATAAATGCTTCGCAATTGTTGCTTCAGTGTTCGGCCGCCGTGCTCGATGCGACCTGAATCCGAGGCGCGAAGCAATCCTTTGGTGGTGGCAGTGTAAGTAAGTACCAGGTGCTCCAACACCTGGACAGCGCTCCACTTTCCTACGGGAGCCAGCGACATCGCATCCGCAGACGCACCGCGGGTCGTGCGCTCGGTTTCGCGCCGCACAAATTCAAGTTCCGGGGACAATGGCCTCACCCTTAGTAAAACTGCCAGAACAGCAGGTCGTATATTCCCAATATATGAATCTGTGGCCTGATTCTCAAGCGCTTGGTGTGGAAATTTACCGGAAAGAAAAAATACGCACACCAGTTCGTTGCTGAAGCGATCAGTTGTACCACTAGTAACCGACCCAGGCTCCTGTCGGCGCATCAGCGAACCCCAGGCCATCATTTATAGTTCCATTCTGTTGCGTTTATGGCAGACAGAGCGTGATGTCGCAATCCGCAGTACAGAACTCGAAGCCGCCAGGACTCCTGCGCGAGTTGGGGGTCAGCCAGGCCAGCGCGATTGTCGTCGGCACCATCATCGGTAGCGGTATTTTTCTGGTGCCCGCAGAGATGATGCAGGCGGTTGGCTCGGCGCGGCTGGTGTATCTCGCCTGGATTGTCGGCGGTTTGCTTTCGCTGGCTGGTGCTATCACCTACGCCGAGCTGGGTGCGATGAAGCCGCAGGCCGGCGGGGAGTACATCTACATCCGCGACGCCTACGGTCCGCTGCCAGCCTTTCTGTACGGATGGACTTGGTTCATCGTCGCGAAGCCGGGCTCCATAGCGACAATCGCGGTTGGGATCGTGCGCATTCTTGGCACGTTTCCCGCGCTGGCATTCTTCAGCGATGCGGCGATCCGAGTGCCATTTACGGTTACGTATGGCCAGCTTGTGGCCATTCTCGCCGCAGTGCTCATCACCTGGTTGAACTACCTGGGAGTGAAAAAAGCCAGTGAGTTCCAACTGGTCTTCACCATCCTGAAAATCGTGATGATTGTCGGCATAGGCGTTGTTGGTTTCACCGCCGCCAGCGGAACGTGGAAGAATTTCGGCACGCACTTTGCCGGCGCGACCGGAGGCATTGCCGGATTCATGGCCGCGTTGGTGGCTGCTTTGTGGGCGTATGACGGATGGAATGACCTGAACATGGTGAGCGGAGAGATCCAGCATCCGGAGCGCACGATTCCGATAGCCTTGATTGCCGGCGTCAGCATCGTGGGTGTGCTGTACATGCTCAATAACGCCGCGGTGCAATACGTCTTGCCTGCCTCGCAGATTGCGGTGACTGAACGCCCGTCTTCGGAAGCGACCGCGATCGCTGTTGGAGTTTGGGGAGCGGCGATCGTGTCGATCGGCATGGCGGTCTCGATGCTGGTGGGGCTGAACGGAACGATCATGAGCGGCGCGCGCATTCCGTATGCGATGGCGCGTGACGGATATTTTTTCAAGGCGCTGGCTGATGTGCATCCGCGATTTCATACGCCTTCGGTCGCGCTGATCGTGCAGCTGGTGCTGTCGATCGTGCTGCTGTTGTTCGGCGGCAACTTTCGCCAATTGTTTTCTCTCACCATCTTCGCCGAGTGGCTCTTCTACATGATCGCCGCCAGTACGGTGTTTGTGTTGCGCTGGAAAGAACCGAATGCGCCCAGGCCGTATAAGACCTGGGGATATCCGGTGGTTCCGGCGGTGTTCGTCATCGTTGCGGCGGTTCTGCTGTATTTCACCTTCACGGAGAACTTACGGAATTCCATCTGGGGTTGCGTGCTCATCCTTTCAGGGATTCCGATCTACCTCTACTTTGCCCACAAGAAGGCGCGGATTTAGCCGGTACCCCCTCCCCCGGTATTTTCCGTAAATTCCTCGTTCCATTGGGGATAGAGGGTGCCCTACCGGCAAATTCCTCATAGCCAGGGAGTTACAGGTAAATTCGTCATACGAAAGGGGATGCGCGCGCATTTTTTGTCCCCTAAGCGGCATTGGACGGGTTTCCGGCACGGACCGTAGACGATGCAGGCGGCAATTTCGGGACGGTATCGGGCGCGAGTTCGGGGTCTTGAACAAGACCGGGGACACGCAAGTCGCCGTCGTCAGATCCGACATTAGAAGAGACGCTGTTTACGGGTTGTGAGTTGGGACGGGCAGGGACGCGGGCCAAGGAGGCCTGCTCGGTTTGACCGGGACGGGCGTCAAGCGAAAGGGCGACGGTGGCGTCGATCTCCGCAGCCGCGACGTCGGGCGGGGCGTCCAAATTGGCATCGTAGGGGATGCCGTACTGGCGCTGAAGGGAGTCGACTTCGAGGGCACTGAGGGGTTCGTCGGCCGCGATCTCGGGACGCTGGCCTTTCCATTCCGGAGTGGAGTTGAGGCCGGTGGCAGCCTGCTGGAAGGAGTAGAGCAAAAGCGCCGCACGCCGGTTCTGGATGCGGCCGGCGGCGAGAGCGTCAACCACGTGCTGAATCGCGGCCTGGACGGCATGCATATTGTCGAGGATTGGAATCTGCAACGTGCAAGGTTTGCCATGGAGTTGAGCGTGGGCGGCCTGCACCCGGCGGGCGTGGGCGTCAAGATGGAAGTAGCAATAACGCTGGTCGCGAAGCGCGGGAGAACTGCAATAAACGCCATCTGCCTTGAGATGGTCGCAGGTGCGGTAGGACATGGAGCCTCCAAAAAATGGGCTAGGCTGTTGGCACTTAGCACTTAGTACTTAGCAATTGGCTAAGAGCCACAGTCAGTTAATGCAAGCCGTCGGTATGCCTTCGGCAAAGTCGAACAGTGTCCGAGCGGAGGAGAAGGTAACCTCCACGTGGTTACCTTGGCACTGTGGTTTTTAGGTGTCAAGAGAAATCGGGAAAAAAAGAGAAGTGGTGTTCCCGATTTGGGAATGACAAAGTCCACCACAGAGACACGGAGGCGCAGAGGAAGGCAGGTAAAAATTAAAAGCAACCGCGGATTTGCGCGGATCTCGCGGATAAGGCTTGGGCAAAAAGACAAAATCCCCACTCAAGGCCAAAAGAGGGCCTTGAATGGGGCACCGGGCCACGAGCAGAAACGGAACGGAAAATCATCGCAGAAAATTGATCTCTCCCATGTCAATCGCGACGAGCAATGGTTCTTTCACCAGCTGGTAATCGCCTTCATACGCATACACTCGACGCTTGGTGGGCACGATGATGCCGTCGACATCGCGGTAGTCCAAGGCATAATTGAGGCCAGTTGCCCCACCGAGAATGTCCACTGTGTAGTCGTGTCGCCGCAATAAGCCATCCGGCCCAAAGCAAGAGATCTGTTCCCTCGTGTGGCTCTGCACCCAATCTGGGAAGGTCACCTTAACTTAGCAGCGCGAGACGTTTGTTGTCGAGACCCGGTCAACTCTTGTAGATTAAGAATCTCGATCATCACACTGGAGGACCTGTAAAATGCGTGCGAAACCTGGGTCGAAACTACTGTCGGTTAGCAAAGGCTTGGCTTTGCTGGGCAAGGCCGCTAACACCAACAACGCTACACACGTCGCCGAGACTTTCGTAGCACTGAAAAACGATGGAGGGTTCTGGTCAACTGTGTGGCGAGTAATACAGATCCACACGGCACTGTGTGAAAACTATGCCGGTATCATTAATAATGCGAACGGAATCCTCAATAGCACGGCCGCAAGTGCGTCAGATAAAGCGTGGGCGCAAGGCAAGAAGGACGATGCCATCGCCGGGCAACATGCAGAAGGCTGCAGCATTAACGTGTCCTGATTTAATTCACGTCGCCGGGGCGGGGTGACAATCTCATCCTGCCCTGTTCGGCGGATTGCACACACGCGGATTCAATCATTCCGAATTATCCATAAAAACTGGTCGACCCCCATTCAGGAGTCTGGGTTTAATTGGTACCCTAGCATCGGTGCCGGCGGCTTGTAACCCAGAGACGCGTGCGGGCGGATGTGGTTGTACAGATACCGCCATTTTTCCGTCAGAACTTCGGCTTCTTTCAGCTTGTAAAAGATTGCCCCCTTAAGGGCAAAATAGTTGCCGTCGCCACCCAACGGCTTCCATTCCGTCCCCGGCACAAATACCACGTCTGGCGGAGTCTGCTCCCCGACGATCGCCGTAACCCCCAAATGGCGGAATGATTCGATGACCCTAGCCTGCAATTCTGGTGTTCCGTAATAAATAACATTCCCGCCTTAAGCCGCCGCCAGGTTTCGCCTTCTACCTGAATCGGCGCGACCTCCTCAGTGGTAAAGCCTTCGTAGGTGTAGAGAAACGGGGTGTTGAGGTACGTCCACAACGCTTCACCGACGAAATACACCACATGAATGTCATTCCAGGGCGTCTCTCGCTGTTGCCCGGCAAACGACTCTTCCGGATTATCAAGGGCCTCGATCAGGGATCCATCCGCAGTCTCGATCACAATGCGGTTCGGCTCGAAGATCGCCCGCCTGTTCTGGACCGGAAAATCAACCGTTACGCGCTCCTTCTGCGTCTCGACGGTCAATACCACGTCCCTGAGGTAGTCTCCCTTACCTTTAACAAACCAGATTGCGCCCGTGATGGACGCGGCAACCTTGATCGCCTTCACTTTCTTCCAACGGTCCAGGCCGCCGTGTGCTTTGAGCGCCACGTTTAATAGTTCGGTCTTCGCAGTCCTAAGTAACAAGGCCCCCACCCTCTCAAAAAATGCAAAAGAAGAATGGGGGCCCTGCAGCTATATCGCCTTGTCGCCCTGCCAATTCAGATAAATCTAAGCTGCCGCGCTAGCGTCGATTGATGCGGCGGCTTCGATCACGAAATTGGCGACCTTTTCGGGTTGCGCAAGCATGGCCAGATGGCTGCTGGCTACCGTCAAAGTCTTCGCGCCCATTCGCTTGGCCGTGCTGGCCTCCTGTTCGGGCGAGATCGTGCGATCGTTGGCAGCGATAACAAACCAGCTGGGTTTGGAGTGCCATGCTGCCTTCTTGATAGGCGTGGCAAGAATGGCGCTTTGGGTAGCCCCCTGGACCGCGAACACCAGGCTCTGCTCGGCCGGGGAAAGGTCCTGGGCAAAACTCTCCCGAACACCCTTTTCCGTCAGCACCAGATAGCCGTCATCGACCTGTCGAAACTCGCTGTAGGCCGGAGGGGTCGGATACTGCGCCGCCATTCCGCCGAGAGTCTCGCCTTCCTCGGGAGCGAAAGCGGCGACGTAAACCATTCCCGCCACCTTGGGATTGTTTCCGGCTTCGGTGATGACTGCGCCGCCGTAGGAATGGCCGACCAGAAGCACAGGTCCATCCTGTGCATTGACTAGGCGGTTGGTGGAGGCGACGTCATCGGCAATAGAACTCAAAGGATTTTGAACGGCGACCGCGTGCAGTCCCTGGGCTTGCAGTAGCGGAAGGACTTTCGACCAGCTCGAGCCATCGGCCCACGCGCCGTGAACTAGAACTATGTTTCTTATTCCTCGCACAGAATTCTCCTTAGGTTAGGTGGAGATGGATTTGAAGTGTCGAGCCGCAATAGATCGCATGCGACTGAATGGAACAGAGGGGCCCTGGGTACCGTGCTGTGTACAGATGCAGGGCTGGGTCAGCAGGATTCCGGGATAATACAACCGTAGAGGATTGACGAATGTGAATTCATCTAGTGATGTTGTGTCGGGTCCGCACACCTTCGCCGAAACGCCGACTGGCCGAACTACGAAGGGGACGGGCCCTGCAACCACGATCCCGTTGACTGCCAGTCATGCTTATCGATTGCTGAGAAATCGCCATCTCGTGGGTAATCTCCGCCCCTGTCCCCGGCTTGAGATGTCGGGAAATCCATTGCCAAGAGGTAGGTCGAAGGTATTGCGCTACCGCGCGAGCAGGGCGACGCCGCCGGCGACGCAGAGGGCGGCCATCCAGCGGCGGCGGTCCACGTGTTCTTTGAGGTAGATGTGGGCGACCAGAGCGTTGGCGAGGAAGGTCAGCGACGCGGAAGCGGGGCCGACGATGCTGACGTCGCCCCACGACAGCGTGACCAGCAGGCAGAAGAAGCCGATTGCCATGAAGCCAAGGCCGAGCATGAAGCGTCCGTTTGTAACGACGCGGCGAATGACTGCACCCAAGCCCTCGGACTTGCGAACCAGGCCGAGGTCGCCGATTTCTTTCATGGCGCGCGACTGGAGAACATCTCCAAGCGTGGAGGCGATGACGACGGCGGCGATGCCGCTCCAGACGGCGAGGAGGCTCAAGGCTCAACTTCCGGATCTGCGACGTCTGCCAAGGCGCCGACCGGGCCGTAGACCGTCTCGATGCGATTGTGGGCGTGTGCGCCGGGCGTAGCTTCGGGGCCGCCGGCAACGAATCCGACGCCAGTGACGATGAGTGCGACACCGAGCCAGCGCCAGATGGTCACTTGCTCATGCAGGAAAAATTTCGCAAGCAGCACCATCAGGATGTAGCTGAGCGAGGTGGCGGGAAGAACGTAAGTGAGGTCGGCCCAGGAGAGTGCGGAGAGGTAGCTGGCGAAGAATCCGATGAGCATGAGGATGCCGAGCGCGACCCAGGGATTGAGCAGGGCAGTGTAGAGGGTGGGAAGATTTGCGAGCGTCACGGCGCCAAAGGATTTCATGCCGCGGGAGAGAAAGACGTCTCCGCAGGCGGCGCAGATGATGACTATGGCTAGGACGAGATATTTGCGAGGGGTCATGGGAAGTAATTAGCAATTAGTAAAAACACCGCGCGGGGTGAAGCCCGGTGCTTCCACCGATGAAAAAGCAGATCCCTCGTGGGCTAAAGCCCGCTCGTGATGACAAAAATACAAGGGACGTACGGCACGACTAAAGTCGTGCCTTGACGCAAGTCGCGCTAAAGCCCGGTGCTTTCGCAGAAAGAAAAAGCAGGTCCTCCGCGGCCTAAAGGCCGCGAGGGATGACAAATCATAACTGCAGTACGGCGAGGCTGAAGCCGCGCCCTGATACAAACCCCATCGGACAAATCGTCTTGCAAAAGAGCCCGGGCTAAAGCCCGGTGCTTCCACCGAAGAAAAAGCAGATTCCCCGCGGACTAAAGTCCGCGGGGAATGGAAATTATGAACGACCGGGACGCTGGCCTAAAGGCCAGCTCTAACATGAAGCGTCTTAGTCGTGGGCGCTGGTGCCGCCGGCTTGCGACGCAGCCGTGGTCAGGTTGCCTTGGATCTTGCGGGCTTCCTTGACAGCGCGGTTGCGGGAAGCGCGCAGGGTCATGAACTGCTTGGCTTCCACGTAGAGCCGTTTGCGCTCTTCGTTGTTGAACACCGCCTTGCGCACGATGCGGAAGATGGCCTTCGGACGGAAGTAATACTCGTCGTAGAAGCGGTGCACCATCTCCATCACGTAGTCGCGGGGAAGACCCGGATACTCGATCATGGCAACCTGGTGTCCGCCTTCGTCAACCATCGCAGCGCCTTCGCTCAGGATGAAGCCGTTGGCCTTGGCGTAGTCGTAAAGCTCGGTGCCGGGATACGCGTGCGCGACGGAAACTTGAATGGTCTCGCAGTCGAGCTCCTTGGCGAAGTCGATGGTGGTGCGAATGGTTTCCTTGGTTTCGCCGGGGAGGCCGAGGATGAAGTCGCCGTGGACGAGCAGTCCGAGCTTCTTGCAGTCCTTGGTGAACTGGCGCGCACGTTCAACAGTTGCACCCTTTTTCACGTTCTTGAGGATCTGAGGGTCGCCGGATTCGTAGCCCACGATGAGCAGGCGGCATCCCGCTTCTTTCATCGCCTTGAGCGTTTCGTAATCGGTGGTGACGCGCGAAGTGCACGACCAAGTCATCTTCAGAGGTTTCAGCTTTTCGCAAAGCTCGATGGTGCGTGCCTTCTGAATATTGAAGGTGTCGTCGTCGAAAAAGAATTCCTTCACCCAAGGCCAATACTCCATGGCCTTCTTCATTTCGGCAGCAACGGCGTCAGACGAACGCTTGCGCCAGGGGTGTCCGCTGAGAGTCTGCGGCCAGAGACAGAACGTACACTGCGCGGGGCAGCCACGCGTGGTGTAGAGCGCAACGAACGGATACAGGAGAAAAGGTACGTTGTACTTGCGCGGGTCGATGTCGCGCTTGTAAACGTCAACCACGTCGGGCAGCGCGTCGAGATCGGACACGACTGGACGGTCGGGATTGTGAATTACCGTGCCGTTGGGGCCGCGATAAGAAGCGCCCAGAATTTCGTTCAGCGGCTTGCCGTTGGCGTATTCCACGGTGGCGTAGTCGAACTCGCGGCGCACGATGAAATCGATGGCCTGTCCGTCGGCGAGAGATTTCTCGGGAAGCGTGGTCACATGCGGACCGACGAAGCAAACTTTGAGGTTCGGATTGGCTTCTTTCATGCGAGCGGCGAGCTTGATGTCTCCGGGGAAGCCGGGCGTGCTGGTGAACAGCACCAGGAAATCGAAGCTCTTGCCGATCTCGATGGTTTCTTCCGCGCTGATGTGGTGCGGAGGCGCGTCGAGCATGCGGGAGCCTTCCAACATTCCAGCCGGATAGGCGAGCCACACGGGGTACCAGTAGGACTCAATCTCGCGAGTAGCAGGCCAACGTGAGCTGGCTCCGCCGTCGTAGTTCTCAAACGAGGGTGGGTTCAGGAAAAGCGTCTTCAAAGGCATAGTAGTGAGATTAATTTTACCATTGCTTGGGTGCAGGAAACTACATGGAAGCGCTTGAAAATGTAATAGTTAGGCCGCTTCCAAGGGTTGCAGCGAATGGCGACTTATGGGGTCGGAATGGCCCAATTCTCGAGTTCTCCGGTAAGTCGGAGGAGTTGCAGTTCCGCCTTAGTTAACTCGAAGTCGGAGTCGAGATAGGCGGCATACTTATCGTTGACCTCGAGCTCCGCCATTCGGACGTCGCGAGTGTTGGCGCTGCCGGTCTGAATTCGGGCCTGCGTGGCGTCGAGATCGCCCTGCGAAACCTGCCATTCGAGCTTGGAGACGTCGCGCGCAGCCTGTAACTGGCGCAAGGAGCGCTGGAGCCTCAAGGTGTCTTCACTGATCTGGTTACGAGTAAGGTCGGCCTGCTTGCGGGCGACAACGGTGTCGGCGTCAGCTTGTGCGGCGTGGGCCTTCTGTACCGGGTTGTAGAAGGGGAACTTGATGTTGAGTCCGGCGGCAAGGTTGTTGCTGGAGTACTTGAGGAAGTACTGGTCGTAATTGTTGAAGCGCGCGAGGTAGGCGTACTGGGAAGCGAGATCAGCGTACGGTAGATTGGCCTTGTGTTCACCTTTGGCGCGAACGGCGGCTGCTTCGGCTTTCTGTTCTGCCAGTTTCACCACGGGACTATTGGCAGCGGCCCGCGATGCGAGATCGTCTTCCTGCGAGATGAGGGGCAGTTGCGGCATGGACTCGGGGTCGGGCTGAATCTCTGCCGTCGTGAGTCCGGTGAGCTTGGCGAGATGTTCGCGAAGAACGTCTTGCTGGCCCTGGGCGTCGGCGATGCGCAGACGGATGCGGGCAGTGGTGAGTTGCGCCTTGGTGAGGTCGAGCTTGCTGTCAACGCCTTCGTTGAGACGCTGCTCGGTGACGAACTGGGCTTTCTCGGCAGATTTCTGAGCGTCGAGCAGGGTATTGATTTTGCCGCTCAGGTTGACGAGTTGCGCGTAAGAGAGGGCGGTGTCGAGGATGACTTCGGCGCGCTTGTCTTGCACATCGAACGATGAGGCGTTCCAATCGATCTTGGCGGCCTTGAGGAATTCTTTCAACGAAAGATTGAACAACGACTGGGTGGAAGTGAAATTGGCTACCGATGGCGCCGAACCTTCGAGTGTCAGAGGAAAGCCGACGGAGTATCCCAGCCCAGAGCCGGCCGTGAGTTGCGGCAGGTAGTGGTTCTTGACTTCCTCGTAGGCTTTGCGCGAGTGGACCTGGTTCGCAGCGGCGATACCCATGACTCCGCTGTGCTGTAAGGCCAGGTCGATGGCGGCCCGGAAACGAAGCGCCTCGGCGGGCGGATTGTCAGCCGCGTACATCGCCGAGGTGACGAGCAGCAGGGAAGCGAGCAACACGGCCGCGCGGCGAAGTTTAGCGGCGAGCGAGTTAGTCCCTGCGGCGAAAGAAATCATACGTATCCCGTTATTGAACCCGGCCCAATGCTTTTGACGCCGGGGCGAAACCTGAAGCCAGGCCGAGCGAAGCCTTGTATTCGGCGCCTGCGTCGGACTTGTTGCCCATCTTTTCGTAAACCTGCCCGAGCAAATAATGCGCCCGGAAGGCGGGAGCGTCTTCGACCATAGCTCCCGAGTCCAGATATTTCTTCAAATACTGCACCGCCGCCGGCAGGTCTTTGCCAGATTGCAACACCTCGCTGGCGGCATTGTAGTAAACCTCGGCGCTCTTGTTAGGTTGCGCGATCGCCTGTGCCATTGCTTTCTGCATCTCGTCGAGGCGCGAACGTCGGCGGTAAAACGAAGCCAGGTTCATCCAATATTTCGAAGGATCTTTGGCGGACTGGATGGCCTTTTGCAACTCCGACTCTGCATCGGGGTAGCGCTTTTCCTTCTCGGCGATCATGGCAAGAATTCCGTGCGATGCGGCCTGATCGTACTGGGCAACCTGAGTGGCCTGATCGCGGGCTTTGTCGAGGCCGCCTCCCATGATGGACGGGGCTTCGGTGTAGTACTCGGCCAAGTCGGCGTGCATTTGAACGTTGCTGGGATCGAGCTTCACGGCCTGCTCGAACTCGGCTTTGGTTTTGCGCGCAAGAGAAGCGGCAGAAAACGCGTTGGCGATGGCAGCTTTTTCGCCGTACTCCCGGCCCAGCCACCAGTGATACGCCGCGTTGCCCTGACTAAGCGCGACTGCCTTTTCGCCGGATGTGACGGCTTCGTCGAAATGTTCGATGGCGTAGTAGGCACGTGACAGCAGGTTCAGCGAGGGGGCGTCGGTCTTGCCCGAAAGTGAGCGAATGAGCAGGTCGATGTTGCCGGAGGCAATCATCTGCTCAGGCGTGGCAGCAGTCGCCACTGCGACACAGCCGAGCGCCGCGAAGAGCAGGATCGCGAGCTTGGGTGCAAGACTCGTCATTACGTGGGGTTCTTCACCGGAGTGCCGTCGCGCAGCGGCTGCATGTTGACCGCTCCCAGAGCCAGCACGGCGTCGTCGGGAAGGCCGCTGGTGATTTCGACCCGAGTGAGGTTCGAGATGGCCGTCTGCACGTTGCGCCGCTTGAGTTTGCCGTCGAGGACCTGGAAAACATACTTTCCCTCGGAGTCTTCGCGCACGGCTTCACGCGGGACGGTGAGAACATTATTGTGGCGCGCCTGAATGATGGCGACGGCGACGTTCGTGTTGGGCAGCAGCTTGAAGTCGGAATTGTCGAGTATGCAGGTGACTTCGCCGACCATGCGGGTTCCGTGCTGGACGACGTTGGTGGGGAGCTCTTCGACCGTGCCTTTCCACGAGCGGCTGGGAAGCGCGTCCCAGGTGACTTCGACGGCCTGGCCTTTCTCGAGGCGTCCGATTTCAGGCTCATCGACATAGGCCCGCAGCCGGACGCGACGTAAATCTGCGACCTCCACGAGCAGGTCTCCGGCGGGCACGAAGGAATCTTTACGAACAGGCAAGGTTGTAGGCCATGCCTGCGAAGGGCGAAGCGACGTTCAAGTTGCGCAAGAGGTCGGAAGCGGCCGACACGGCGGCGCGGGATTCGGCGACCTGGGATTCCGCGTGGCCGATTTCACCCTTGGAGAAGCGGTCATGGAGCTTCTGTTCGAGCATATGAACGTTGGCTTCCGAGACGCGGACTTGAGACTGGGCAGCATCCACTTCTGCCTGGGAGGCGGAGCCGGTTTGCAGGAGCCGCTGCATGGCTTTCAAGTTGCGTTGGGCGGCGTCGAGATCGGCGCGAGCTTTCACCAACGATGCCTCGCTGGTGAGCACTTCTTCCTGCGTGCCTCCCGAGGAAACTGAGTGAAATTCGGACTCAGCGCCCATCAGTTGCGCCTGGGCGCGGGCCAGTTGAGCGCGAGCATCGGAATCGTCTAATTGCAGCAAGAACTGGCCAGCTTTGACCGAGTCGCCTTGCTGAATGTCGAGTCGCTTGACGGTGGTTGGGAGCGGCGCGTGGGCCTCGAAGTTATTAATAGGCTCGATGCGGCCGTTGGTGGCGATGCTGGAGGTGATGTCTTCGCGATAGGCGCGAGAAGTACGAACCTGGACGGGGGTGCGACGAAACGACAGCCATAGAAGCAGGGCTAATAGCGCCACGACCGCCGCTATGACGATGATCCAGCGGGGTTTCCGTGCCACAGTGATTGGGCTGCTTTGGAGTGATTCGGCCATCGGGGTCCAAAGGCAACAGTATAGCTTAGCGTCCGCTGGATTATGGTGATGCCGATGATTCCGTTTGACTTAGGTGACCAGGCTTGTAGCTGACGAACGAATTGCGGCGGTTACAATGACTTTATGGCCAAAAGCGAGCGATATACCGAGAAACACGCGGAGTCTGGGCTGAAGGCGCCATTGCCTGAGATTGAAACCTGGCCCAACCAGTTTCCGGGTTACGAGATCGTAATCGATGTACCGGAGTTTACCTCGGTTTGTCCCAAGACCGGGCTGCCCGACTTCGGCGTCTTGTGGATAAGGTACGAGCCGAACAAAGAGTGCCTGGAGTTGAAGTCGCTGAAGGAATACCTGACTTCGTATCGAAATCTCGGCATCTTCCAGGAAAACATCGTCAACCGCGTGCTGAATGATGTGGTGCGTGCCTCGAAACCCAAGTGGGCCGAGGTGAAGGGTGAATTCCGGCCGCGTGGCGGCATCGGAACCGTGGTGATTGCTCGCTATCCGAGACCCAAGAAGTAAGGCGTAGTTCGACTCCCACCGACGTGATATTCTCCGCCAACCGATGACCGACAAGGCCAACGCTCGCTTTGCGCTTCTGCTGTTGACCGCGCTGAACTTCTTCAACTACGTCGATCGAAATGTGCTGTTCGCGGTGCAGCCGCTTGATTAAGCTGGAATTCAAAGTGAGCGATGCGAAGATCGGTCTGCTCACCACCGCATTTTTCATCTGCTACATGGTGGCAGCGCCGCTGATCGCGCCGCTGGCTGACCGCTATCCACGTAAATGGATCATGGCCGCGGGAGCAGCGGTGTGGAGCATCGCGACGCTGCTGTCGGCGGTTACCCAGAACTACGATGAGCTACTGATTCGTCACATTATTGTCGGAATTGGGGAAGCGACATTCGTGGTGATTGCGCCGGCGTTTCTGTCGGACTTGTTTCCGGAAACGATGCGCGGCCGAGTGATGGGCCTGTTCTATTTGTCGCTTCCAGTGGGATCGGCATGCGGATACCTGGTGGGCGGCATCCTTGGACATCAGTACGGCTGGCGAACGCCGTTTCTTGTGGGCGCAATTCCAGGGCTGGTGCTGGCGTTGGGGATGATGGTCGTCAAGGAGCCGGTGCGCGGGGCCAGCGACCACCTGCCGAATTCCGTGGAGCGGGGGACAATACTCGGCTTGTTCCGGAACAAGGCGTATTGGACGGTGAGCCTGGGCATGGCCATGATGACCTTTGCCGTGGGCGGCATGCAGGTCTGGATGCCAACGTTTCTGACGCGCATTCAAGGTCTGTCGCTCGATCGCGCGAACCTGATGTTTGGCGCTACGACGGTGATTGCGGGAATCCCGGCGACCATCTTAGGTGGTTGGCTGGGCGACCGCCTGTTGCGGAGAACGCCGGCGGCCTATGAATTGATTTCGGCAGTCGGCATGATCGTGTCGATTCCGGCGGTGGTGGGTGCGATCTATCTTTCCGGCACGCTCATGTATGCAGCGATATTGCTGGGAGTGTTCTTCCTTCTTCTCAACACCGCTCCCCTCAACGCCGCGCTGGTGAATTCGGTGTCGGCGCCGATCCGCGCGACGGCGGTGGCGGTGAACCTGTTCACCATCCATCTGCTCGGCGATGCTTTCTCTCCACTGCTGATTGGCTATATCTCGGACCGGAGAGGCTTGAAACTGGGGATGGTAGCCATGATTGTGGCGGTTGCGCTCTCAGGCGCGATCCTGATCTATGGCATGAGGTTCGCTCCGCATTTGCCGACGGAGAAGCGGCCGAGTGGCCTGGCGAATGGGACCGTCGGCCTGATGGTCGCAGTGTTTCTTGAGCATCCCTTAGTTTGGTTCTTGAGCGCCTTTCTTGGCGCGGTCTGGCTGTCGCGGCTGTTGATCGTGGGGCTGAACATGCACACGATTCCGGAGCTGACAGCGCCGGAGTTCGACGCGATTCCGATTGATGGGACTGGGCGCGTACCGCGCGTGACGCATCATCGTACCCGCGCTCAACGAAGAGGAACACATCAAAGCTGCGCTGAGTTCGTTGCTGGAGCTGGACTATCCGGACTATGAAGTCATCGCGGTGGATGATCGCTCCGACGACGCGACCGGCGAAATCATGGACGAGTTACTGCGGAATGGCGCGAGCGTGGGAAAGCGCTGCATCATCTGCTGAAGGTGGTGCACATCAAGGAGCTTCCGCCGGGTTGGCTGGGCAAGGCTCACGCCATGTGGCAGGCAGGGAAGCAGGCGACCGGCGAGCTGGTTATTGTTTACCGACGCGGATGTGGTGTTTCGCGCGGACGCGCTGCGGCGCACGATGGTCTACGCCGAGCGGGAACGTGCAGATCATGTTGTGCTGTTTCCGACGATGGTGATGGAGTCCGTTGGCGAGCGCATGATGATGGCGTTCTTTCAATCGCAGTTTGTGTTTGCGCGATTGCCATGGAGAGTATCCGATCCAAAATCGCGCGATGCTGTAGGAGTAGGGGCCTTCAACCTCATCCGGCGCGAGGCTTATGAACAAATCGGTACTTATCAGCGCATGCGGCTCGAAATTCTGGACGATATGCGGCTGGGAGAAGTCGTGAAGCACGAGGGCCTGCGGCAACGGGCGGTGTTCGGGCGCAACCTGCTGCGCTTGCGCTGGATTTTCGGCGCCTTCGGGATGGTGCGCAACCTGACCAAGAACGGCTTTGCGATCCTGCGATTTAATCCGTGGTTTGCAGCGTTGGCGGTGTGCGGGATTCTGCTGGTGAACGTGGGTCCGTTCGTGGGAGCCGCGATTGCTACAGGGTGGGCGCGGGCTGGCTACCTGATTGCGGTCGCGACCGTGGCTGCGATTTACGTTGGGATGTCGTGGTACAGCGAAATTTCGCCGGTGTATGTCGCGCTCCATCCCATTGGAGCGCTGCTGTTCTGCTATGCGCTGGTGCGGTCGGCGGTGTTGACGCTGGCGCGCGGCGGTGTGGATTGGCGAGGGACCCGATATTCGCTCGCGGAGCTGCGCGCTTTCATTCGCGAGCAGCCGCGCTGGACATGGCTCTAGCCCGGGTGGCCAGGCTATTTGCTAGCTCCATACGCAGGGCTTGGCTGAAGCAGTGGAAATAATTGAACAGGTAACTGCGAGAGTCTGGCGGAAAAGAAGTGAACGCCCTTCCGCGCAGGCGGAAAGGCGTCCGAGATTCTTGAGCTAGATCCGAGAAGGCCGGATGTCAGCTACTTGCTGAACGCTTTGATGGCGTTGGGCTCGTCTTCCTGCACGTCGAACACGGTATAGAGCTTCGTGATCTGCAGCAGGTCATGCACCTTCTTGGTGAGGTGCAACAGCTTGAGTTCGCCGCCCTGGCGCTGTACCGAAGTGAAGGCGCTGACCAGTTCGCCGATGCCCGAGCTGTCGATGTAGCTGACGTCGCCGAGATTCAGGAGAATGCTCTTTGCGCCTTTGCCAAGCAGGTCTTTAATGGTGTCGCGCAAGACCACGCTGCCTTCGCCGAGTGTGATTCGCCCGCTCAAGTCAACGATGGTGACTCCATCCACTTGCCGGGTGCTTGCTTTCATGCTCACGTGGAAGCCTCCTGGCGGTCCAGATCAGTACCTGGTATCCGCTTGATCAAAGTAACTTCGGTGCCGGGATCGAGTTTGCGGAACCGAACTTCGTCCATAAACGCCCGGATTAGAAAAATTCCGCGCCCCGACTGCTTCATCAGATTTTCCGGGGCCAGTGGATCGGGGATTTCTTCGGGCTCCAGTCCCCGGCCTTCGTCCGCGATGGTAATGATTAACTCACGGTTGTTGTGTTCCAGCGACAAGTTTACACGTTTGCCGGGATCGTAGGCATTGCCGTGCAAGACGGCGTTAATCATGGCCTCGCGAACCGACATGCTGATGCCGTCGCGCGCGTCCTCGTCAAAACCCGCTTGCTTGGCCATCTGGCCAACCATTTCCTCCGCCTTGTTCACGCTTTCCAGCGTGGATTCCATTCGGTAGGAAACCTTTGATTGTGCGGTCATGGATTCGGTTTGTCCGCTCCGGCATGGTCATGTTTATACCGAGCATGACCAATTCCTCAGGATTCTGCAGTTTGCTTTATCGGAGAGAGAATTGTCAACGTAAGGATTCTGTGGCCGCGCGTGAGCGGAAGTTCGGGTGAAGTCTCTGGCCAGGCGAACAGGATTTTCGCGGGGCGGCGATGTGAGGAGTTGGCAGCGAAGGTAGACGCTGTTACGATTGGAGCGAACGTTCGTTAGAGCCGATGTATGCTCGACTCGGCAGGTCATGGGGGCGCGGTTGGCAATTGCCACTCCGAAATCGAATGCAACCCCGCAGTCCTCTTCCGAAGACACGCGGTTTGACCGCCGCTTCTCTGAAATCCTCGACTACGCCACCGAAGTTTTTGCCGACAAAGGCTATGAAGGCGCCTCGATGCGCGACCTTTCGCACTTGAGCGGAATGTCGCTGGCCGGACTGTACTATTACTTCGATTCCAAGGAAAAGCTGCTTTACCTGATCCAGAAGCACACGTTCACCACTATTGTTGATCGGCTGCGGCAGCGCCTGGGAGACAGTGACGATCCGGAAGAGCGCATTCGCATATTCGTACATAATCATGTGGACTATGCCGTGGCCAAGCAGAAGGCCATGAAGGTGCTCTCGCACGAAGATGACGTGCTGAAGGACGGGCACGGGATGGAGTTGGGCGCGATCAAGCGCGAATATTACAGAATTTGTGTCGAGTTGGTGGACGACCTTGCCCGAGCGGAGAACTTGAGCCGGTTGGGAACGAAAGCTGCCAGCAAGGTGCGGAGTTTCCACACGGGCTGCTGTGATGGGATTGTTTGGGATGATGAACTGGCTGTACACGTGGTACAAGCCAAAGGTGGATCCCAGCGCCGAGATCATCGCGCGCCAGATCAGCGACATCTTTCTGCAAGGCGTGCGCGGAGAGAAGGAATCGCACTGGCGGCCCGCACCGATTACTGTCGCCGTGGAAGCAGCCGGAGACGACTTGCCGCTCATCAAGACCCGCAGAAAGCGAACGTGACACCATGACACTCACCGCTAAGCCAGAATTCCGACGGATCGTGGTGGACCTTCAGGTCCCCGTGGTGCGAATTACGCTCAACCATCCTCCTCTGAACGTGATGGACATGGAGATGATGGGAGAACTCGTAGCTGCGTTGGAACAGATCGAAGCCATTCCGGAAATCAGTGCCACGGTATTTGCGGGCTCCGAGCGCGCGTTCTCGGCGGGAGTGGATATTGCCGCACATGAGCCCGCCAGCGTGCGCAACATGCTGACCGCGTTTCACGGCGTGATTCGAGCCGTGGTTTCAACGAAAAAGTTGACGATTGCTTCGGTTCGTCGCCATTGCCTCGGCGGCGGAGCAGAATTGGCGTTGATGTCCGATGTGGTTTACGCCACGCCCGATTCGGTGTTCGGATTCCCTGAGATCAAGTTGGCCTGCTTTCCTCCGGTCGCGAGCGTGGCGCTGGCATCGGTAGTGGGACAGAAGCTTGCAGCGGAGATGGTGCTGACGGGCCGTACGCTGAATGGGCAAGAGGCGTTGGTCGCCGGCCTGGTGAATGGCGTGGCCGAAGATCCGGAAACACTGGTGCAGGAGTGCCTGTCCCGGGTTTCGCAGTTGAGCCCTGCGGCGTTGGCCCTGGCGAAGAAAGCTTTCTACGCTTGGGATTCGATTCACTTCGATAAGGGGCTAGCGCGCGCCGAGCAGATTTATTTCGACGACTTGATGAAGACAGCCGATTCGCGTGAGGGTATCGTCGCGCACATTGAGCGGCGACGCCCGGTGTGGACCGGCAAGTGAGTACGCGCGACGGCACGGAGTCATAGTGGACTACGAAATTTCTGTTGGCGATTTGAAGGCGCTGCAAGACGGCGCGCAGGAGACTCACTGTGCTCGACGTGCGCGAACCGTGGGAGTACGAAGCCGCGCAAATCGTCGGCAGCAAGCATATCCCGATGGGCGACATCCCAGCGCGCTTCAACCAGGAACTCGATCCGGAAGATCACATTGTCGTTGTGTGCCACCACGGCGTGCGATCGATGAATGTCACGGCCTGGCTTCGACAACAAGGATTCGAAAAGGTGCAATCATTGCGCGGGGGAATCGATCGCTGGTCGCGCGAGATCGATCCCGCGGTGCCGCTGTATTAGGAATTTGAGATATGAATAAGGAACTCATCGAACTTCGCGTGAACGGCCGCACGCACGAACTGGCGGTGCAATCCAACAGCATTCTGCTGGACGTGCTGCGCCAGGACTTGAATCTGACCGGCTCCAAGAAAGGCTGCGACGACTCGTCGTGCGGCGCGTGCACAGTGCAGGTGGACGGCGTGGCGATGCTGGCTTGCACCATGCTGGCGGCGAGCTATCAGCAGTGCGAGATCACGACGGTGGAAGGAATCTCCGATGGCGGTGGATTGGCCGCGTTGCAGAAGGCGTATGGCGATTTTGGCGGGTCGCAGTGTGGGTATTGCACGCCGGGATTCATGATGACCGTGCGCGGGCTTGTTGACCAGCAATCCCGATCCTTCCGAAGAGGAAATTCGCGCGGCGCTGAGCAGCAATTTGTGTCGCTGCACGGGCTATTCGCAGATGTATGAAGCGATCCGCGCGGTGATTAAAGCCGAGCAGGACAGCCACAAAGGCGAACTCGCGGGAGCGCGACTGTAATGTCTGAGTTTTCTGTGATTGGCAAGTCGATCGCAATGGTGGACTGCCGCCGGAAAATCCACTGGTGGTGGCAAATATACCGACGACTTTAGCGTGCCCGGCATGCTGGTGGGCAGGATTCTGCACTCACCGTATCCGCACGCGGTCATCAAGCGCATCGACACAAGTTGCCCCAAGGCGCTGGATGGCGTGGTTGCAGTTGTCACGGGAGAAGACGCGCCTAATCAGTACGGAATCCTTCCTGTGGGTCACGACGAAACTGCATTGGCAATCGGTAAGGTGCGATACGTGGGCGACAACGTTGCCTGTGTCGCCGCGCTGACCGAAGAAATTGCCGACCGGGCGCTGGAGTTGATTGACGTCGAATACGAGCCGTTGCCTGCGTATTTCGATCCGGAAGCGTCGATGAAGGCGGAACGCGATCTCATCCACGAAAACCGGCCTAACAACATTGAGAAGGACTACCACCACGTTTTTGGCGATCCGGAGAAGGGCTTTGCCGACGCTGACTATGTCGCTGAGGGGCGCTACATCGCCAATGAAGTAACGCACGCAGCGATGGAACCGCATTGCACGCTGGCGAGCTTCGAGATTGATCCACACACTGGCAAGCAGGGGCGGCTGACGGTGTGGTCGTCGACACAGGTTCCGTATTATCTGCAACACAAGCTTTCGTTGGTGCTGGAAGTGCCGATGTCGCAGATCCGGGTGATTAAGCCGCTGGTCGGTGGCGGCTTCGGGGGCAAGAGCGAGATTATTCCGCTGGAGATTATCGCGGCGGTCGCGGCGCGCGCGGCGAAAGCACCGGTGAAGATCACCTACACGCGCGAAGAGGTTTTCTGGGCGCACCGGGGCCGTCCGCGCACCATCATCGATCTCAAGACAGGCGTGAAGAAAGATGGCCGAATCACCTCCGTCGCCTGCAAAGTGATCCAAGACGGCGGGGCGTACTGTTCGTACGGCATCGTCACCATCCTGTATTCGGGCGCGTTGCTCGGTGCGCTGTACGACATTCCGAACATTCGGTATGACGGATTTCGAGTGCTGACCAACAAGCCGGCGTGTGGGGCAATGCGCGGTCACGGCACGGTGAATGTACGCTTCGCGTTCGAGTCACAACTGGACGAGATTGCTGCCAAGATTGGCGTCGATTCCGCGGCGATGCGCCAGCTTAATCTGCTGAAACCTCCGACGGTGACGGTGAATGGCTTGCGGGTCTTGAGCTATGGCTTGCCGGAATGCATCGAGCAGGTTCTGAAGCGGTCGCGGTGGACGGAGCGGAAGGGCAAGCTTGCTCGCGGTCGCGGATTGGGGATCGCGTGCAGCCATTACGTGAGCGGAGCGGCCAACAGCATCATTCGCTCTGACATGCCGCACTCGACGGTGAACATCAAGATTGATCGAGATGGCGGCGTGGTTGTGTACACGGGCGCGTCGGAGATCGGGCAAGGTTCGGACACCATGACGGCGCAAGTCGTGGCTGAGGTGCTTGGGTGCAGCATGGGGCGTGTGAAAGTGATCGCGGCAGACACCGACCTGACGCCGATTGATCTCGGCTCGTATTCAAGTCGCGTGACGTTTATGGCTGGGAATGCCGCGCTGCGGGCGGCCGAGGACGTGAAGAAGAACATTGTCAGCGCGGCGGCAAGACGTATGAACTGTCCGGTGGACGATGTCGTTCTACGTGACGATCGCGTCTGGAAGCTCGGTGCGACGCCCGAGACTGCCGCAGTTGCCAGTTCAGATTCCGAGACGGCGCGCGGACACGTTGATGGCCAGATTCTGCGTGGCTCAGTGCTGCAGACGCGCAAAGAGGAAGTCGTCAAAGACCAGATGAGCTTCGAAGAGGCCGTGGTGGCGGCAATCGATGTCCATGGCGGACTCACTGGAACTGGCTCTTACGCGCCTCCGGCGGAGGCGCGCGGCGGCAAGCATAAAGGAGCTGGCGTCGGCCCGTCGCCTGCGTATTCCTATTCGGCGCAAGTAGCTGAAGTCAGCGTCGACGAGGAAACCGGCGTGGTGACGGTGCACAAGATTTGGGCAGCACACGATTGCGGTCGGGCGCTGAATCCCGTCGCCGTCGAAGGCCAGGTGATTGGCTCGGTCTGGATGGGACTGGGACAGGCCTTGCAGGAGGAGATGGTCTGGAAAGATGGTCTGCTGATGAATCCGGGACTGCTGGAGTATCGCAGTCCGTCTTCGGTGGAATCGCCGGAGATCGAATGCATCATCGTGGAGAGCATCGACCCTGAAGGACCGTTCGGCGCGAAGGAAGCTGGCGAAGGCTCGCTAGCTGCAACGATTCCGGCAATCTCGAACGCGATCTACGACGCTGTGGGAGTTCGTCTGCGCGAAACGCCGTTTACGCCGGAGCGCGTTCTCGCCGCACTGCGGGCGAAGCGGGGTGGCAAGAAGGTCGAGATGACTGAAGGCGTGGATCCGACGCAGCCCGAATCGTTCCGCGAGCACGGCGGTTCGCTGTGGTTCCGGGGCAAGGGGCCTGATCGGCACCCCGAAGATCCTTCTCGGGAGAGTTCTGAAGCAAGAGGTGCGCAGTGAGTCTGCCTTCCTTTCAGTTGTTGCGTCCGAATTCGGTGGGCGAGGCGACGCAGATGCTGGCCGCGCACGCGGGCGACGTCAAGGTCATTGCTGGCGGAACCGATCTGCTTCCCTCGATGAAGCAGAAGCTCTTCGCGCCGGCTTACGTTTTGGATCTCCGAAGTGTTGCCGAGCTGCGAGGCATTCATGAAGCGGCCGACGGCAGCGTGAGTATCGGTGCGCTCACGACATTGGCCGCGATCGAGCAATCGGCGCTGATCCGGCAAGACTATCGCGTGTTGTTCGAGGCAACGAAGACAGTGGCTTCGCCGGTGTTGCGCAACATGGGAACGCTGGGTGGCAATGTTTGTCTCGATACGCGATGTCTTTGGTATAACCAGTCGCTGCTGTGGCGCAAGAGTTGCGGCTTCTGCCTGAAGAAGGACGGCGATCTTTGCCATGTTGCTCCAAGCAGCAAGACCTGCTGGGCGACGTTCTCGGGCGACACGCCGCCGGCGCTCTTATGCCTCGGAGCTGAAGTGGAGATTGCTGGCGTCGATGGGTTGCGGCGCGTTGCTTTGTCAGACTTCTACGTGAACGACGGAATCGTGCGGTTGTACTTGGCGCCTAACGAGCTAGTCGTGCGAATCGTTCTTCCAGCATCGTCGCGCGGATGGAAAGGCAGTTATCAGAAACTGCGGGTGCGCGGCAGCATCGACTATCCGCTGGCGGGAGTGGCCGTCGCGCTGAAAATGCGCCACGGAAGAGTAGAAGATGCGCGCATGGCGATTACAGCCGTGAATCCCGCGCCGCACCTGATCAAGGACATTGACGCACAACTGGTGGGAGCGGAGATCGGCCAGGAACTCGCGGAACAGGTCGGCGAGTTGGCTGCGCGCACGGCTAAGCCGCTGACGACGTCGGCGCTGACGCCGGAATATCGCCGCGAGATGGTGAAGGTTTTCGCCAAGCGCGCGCTGCTGGATGCGGCCGCCAACTGACATGATCACGGATTGCCACGTCCACATCGCGCCGATGCGTCTGTTCAAACCTGAAGCGCTGGCGCTGATGAAGAAGTCGCGCAAAGACTTCGACCAAATCGAACGGTTCTGCCAGTCTCCGACCGCGTTTCTCAAGCACATGGACGAGATCGGTATCGATCGTGCAGTGCTCATTAATTACGTGGCGCCTGAGGTGATTGGCTTCACTCCCGAAGTCAATGAGTTCGTCGCGAACTACGTGAAGGCAGACCCGAAGCGCTTGATCTCCTGCGGAAGCGTGCATCCGCGGCACACGAAAAATGTGCTGGCCGACATGGAGCAGATCGTTCGGCTCGGCATTCGCCTGATCAAGATACATCCGCCGCACCAACTTCTGTATCCGAATGACTACTTGAATGGCGTCAAGGAATTGGAAATTATTTATCGCGCTGCTGAGGCGAACGGCATTCCGATCATGGTGCACACGGGAACGTCGATTTTTCCGGGCGCGCGAAATAAATTCGGTGATCCGATCTACGTGGACGATGTTGCCGTGGACTTTCCGAATTTGAAAATTCTGCTGGCGCATGGCGGGCGTCCACTATGGATGGACACTGCGTTCTTCCTGGTGCGCCGCCACCGCAACGTGTTTCTGGACATCAGCGGCATTCCTCCAAAAACGCTGTTGCAGTATTTTCCGCGGCTGGAAGAGATTGCACATAAGACGCTTTTCGGAACCGACTGGCCGGGACCGGGAGTTCCGGAGATCGCGAAGAATCTCGCAGACTTTCGCGCGCTGCCGCTGTCGGAAGCGGCGAAGCAGCAGATCTTGTCGAAGACCGCACTTGAAATCTGGCCTGCCTAGAACCTGTTTCTGAGAGCAAAGAATCGAAGCCCTCAGGGGCTAAAGCCCAAATCCAAGCAACGCCTAAACGGCACGACTGAAGTCGTGCCCTGACGCGGGACCTTCGCAATTCCTATTCCTATTCCTATTCCTATTCCTTTTCCTTTTCCTGCGGACTCAGCTCGTATGGATACCCGCAGCGACTTGAATCGCGCGCCAGAGCTGCACATGCCCGGTTTTCTCCTTTACGGAGAAAGGGATGATGGCGTCGGCGGAGACTCCGAGCGCCTCGGACAAAGTCGCTACCGACTTGAGCAGTACATTTTTCGAAATGCGGTCCGCCTTGGTCGCCACAACCAAGTAAGGCCGATCGTGATGGCGCAGCCACTCGTGAAGCTGTATGTCGGACTGTTGCGGCGGAATCGAAATATCCACCAACGACAAGCAGAGCGCTAGAGAGGACCGCGACGCGAGGTAGGGATCGATGAAGCCCGACCACAGGGTGGTGATGGCTTTGGGCACGCGCGCGTATCCGTAACCGGGAAGATCGACGAAGAAAAACTCGGGATGCGGACGGCCCGGGCGGCGTAGTTCGAAGAAGTTGATGGTCTGCGTGCGTCCGGGGGTGTTGCTGGTCTTGGCGATCTTGTCGCCCACCAGAGCATTTATCAGGCTGGACTTGCCCACATTGGAGCGGCCGAGAAATGCGATTTCGGGGGCGCTCGGGGCGGGGAATTGCGTTGGAGCGGCGGCACTGGTGATGAATTGGGTCTGAACCTTCACGCTTTCACTATGGCGGGAAGGGCGTGAAAGAGCAAGTTAACGGCGCACTTACCCCCACCGTTAAAATGCAAAGTCTTGGAAACAAAGAGTTTGCACGATGAGTAGCTGCAAAGTACTGTGTACATTGGACTTATAGGTAAAGTAGCAGAAACAAAGGGGTTAACTCGTATTTTAGGCAAAGCGCCTCTTTAGAATCAATTACTTAGCTCAGTTTTTACTGCAAAGTATTCGAATTGCAGGACTTAGCAGGATGTGGCGTCGGGATTTCAAAGATCGCGGTGGTGAGGCCACCGAGCCCGGCAGGCTGGCCGAATTCCGGCAGAGCTATGAATAGCGCAACTGGGGGCGATGGGGCAACGAAAATTGGAGCGGGACAGAACGAAATTGAGCAAGATTCCCGAAAGGGGAACCGATCAGTCTAGTTTCAAGGGCCGCTTGTCTTCGACTTCGTCGAGGCGAAAGGGACGGAGCTTGTGCCAGAGCCGAAGGATGACAGTGACGATGGCGGCGATGCCGAGGCTGATGGCGAAAAAGATGCGGTAGGCGGGAAGAAGGATAAGAAGAGCCACGACGGTGCCAACGGCGACTACAAGACCGGCGCTGCCTTTGATGGAGAGTCGTGTAGCGGGCATACGGCGATATTTTAGTGCGGGGAGTGGATAGGGGTTAGTGGTTAGTGGATAGAAAAAGTCAAAGGCGAAAAAGCGGCTCAGGAAGATCCTCATACGGCTAAAGAGAAAAGAGATAAGAAACGCGGAGGGGATGATGGGCGAGACCGCGGCTGGGCAGTGTCGGGAACGCCGTTGCGCGCGCTCATGCGCACGCCTAACAGCTCGTCACGGCTCCGCCGTTGGGCGGACGATATAAACCCGCATTTCCCAGAACAAGGGAAGCGTGGGCCACCCATCCATGACAATCTTCGTTGGGGTAGGGGTCCTTCGACTTCGCGTCCGCGCTGCGCGGGACGCTGCGCTCAGGGTGACACTCGACAAGAGTGACGGGTCCGACCCTTTCCCAAAAGAACGGAAAGGATGGGCACCCCCGTACCGGTTATGCAGGCGAAAAGCAGATCCGTCGCTTCGCTCGTGATGACAAGCAGGGAGAGGAAACAGAGCCGCCCGGAAGAAGGGCGCGAACCTGGGCACCGGCATCCCACCCTGTCCGCAACAAACGCGGACAAGGGTGGGGCACCCGGCTACCCATGACAATCTTCGTCGGATAGGGGTCCTTCGACTCCGCGCCCCGCTGCGCGGGGACGCTGCGCTCAGGATGACACTCGACAAGAGTGACGGGTCCCACCCTTTCCCAAAAGAAGGGAAAGGATGGGGCACCCACATTTCGGTGATGCGGGCGAAAAGCAGATCCCTCGCTTCGCTCGTGATGACAAGCAAGGAAAGGACGCGGAGCCGCCCGGAAGCACGACGCGAACGTTGGGCACCGGCATCCCGCCATGTCCGCAAAAAGCGCGGACAAGGATGGGCACCCCGTCAGTGAGTAGTGGGGAGTGGATAGAAAAAGACCGACACAAGCCAAAACCGGGCTTCTGTGGGGCACCCAAGACGGAGATCAGCGCATCCCACCCTGTCTGCACACAACGCAGACAAGGGTTGGGCACCCGATGTCTCCAAGAGTTGAAATTTACTGATGTGTCGCTGGAGCTTCGGCGGATGGCGGAATGGCCGCGATGGTTGCGGTTTCGTCTGGGACGTCGGGGAGCGGGCTCTCAAGGGCCAGCGCGAGTACGTCGTCCATGGTCTTTACGAAGTGAAGCTTCATGGCCGAGCGCAGGTTCTCTGGAACCTCAGCGAGGTCTTTCTCGTTGTCGGCGGGCAGCAGAACTTCGAAGATGCCGGCGCGGTGGGCGGCGAGCAGCTTTTCTTTGAGTCCGCCGATGGGGAGTACCTTGCCACGGAGCGTGATTTCGCCGGTCATCGCAATGTCACGGCGCACCGGAATGCGGCTCAGCGCACTGGCGATGGCCGTCGCCATGGTGATGCCTGCCGAAGGGCCATCTTTCGGGATCGCGCCCTCGGGAACGTGAATGTGAATATCAAGGTTGCGGTAGAAGTCGCGGGGCAGACCCAGCCTGTGCGCGCGAGAGCGCACGTACGACATGGCTGCCTGCGCCGACTCCTGCATCACGTCGCCGAGCTTGCCGGTTAGCGTGAGTTTGCCTTTGCCGTCAACGGTAGCGACCTCGGTGGTCAGAATCGAGCCGCCGGCTTCGGTCCAGGCAAGGCCGGTAACCAGACCGACTTCGCTGCGCTCGTGGGCTTCGGTATCGCGATATTTCAGAACGCCCAGATAGTCGGCAACGGTAGCAGCGGTCAGCGTGACGGAATACTTGTCGCCTTCCTTCACCACCTTACGGGCGACCTTGCGGCAGATGTTGCCGATTTCGCGCTCGAGGTTGCGCACACCCGCCTCGCGGGTGTAATTGCGGATGATCGTTTGTAGCGCTTCGTCGGTGAAGACAATGTTCTGTTCGGTCAGTCCAGTCTGCTCGCGCTGCTTGCGCACCAGGTACTGCTTGGCGATTTCGACTTTCTCCGGTTCGGTGTAGCCCTGGAGCCGTAGGACTTCCATGCGGTCCTGCAACGCTGGCGGAATGGTGTGCAAGACGTTCGCGGTGGCGATGAAGAAAACTTGCGACAAGTCGTATTCAACGTCGAGGTAGTGGTCCACGAACATAAAGTTCTGCTCGGGATCGAGAACTTCGAGGAGCGCTGCCGACGGGTCGCCGCGGAAGTCCATCGACATCTTGTCCACTTCGTCGAGCATGAAGACCGGGTTCTTGGTTCCGGCCTTCTTCATCATCTGGATGATCTGGCCGGGAAGTGCGCCGATGTAGGTGCGGCGATGGCCGCGCACTTCGGCTTCGTCACGCACTCCACCCAGAGACATCCGGACAAACTTGCGGCCGGTGGCCTTGGCAATGCTCATGCCCAGCGAGGTTTTGCCCACTCCGGGAGGTCCGACGAAGCAGAGGATCGAGCCTTTGGGGTTCTTCACCAACTGACGAACCGCGAGGAACTCAAGGATGCGTTCCTTGATCTTTTCGAGGCCGTAATGGTCTTCGTTCAAAGTCTTCTCGGCGATTTCGATGTCGCGAATCTCTTTCGAGCGCTTCTTCCACGGCACCGCGAGCAGCCAATCGAGATAGTTGCGCGAGACGGTGGACTCGGCTGACATGGGCGGCATGGCCTCGAGCTTCTTGAGCTCCTGGATGGCCTTCTCGTGGGTTTCCTTGGGCATGCCGGCGGCGTCGATCTTCTTCTTCAGTTCGTCGAACTCGCTCTTTTCACCGCGGCCGAGTTCCTTCTGGATGGCCTTGATTTTCTCGTTGAGGTAATACTCTTTCTGGGCGCGCTCCATCTGGCGCTTGACGCGCGACTGGATGGTGCGGTCCATGTTCAACTTTTCGATTTCGACATCGAGAACGTCGCCGATGCGGCTGAGGCGTTCGGCAGGGTCGAAGATTTCGAGTAGTTCCTGTTTTTCTTCGATGGACAGCTGTAGGTTTGCTGCAATCGTGTCAGTAAGCTTCGATGGGTCGTCGTTTCGGACCGCCGCGATCATCGTCTCGTAGTTCAGCGACTGGCAGAGCTTCACGTACTGCTCGAAGAGGCCGGTGACACGCTGCATGGCGGCTTCGACCTGCGGAGTCATCTCGGCACCGTACTTGGCAGTGCGGACAGTGGCTTCGAAGTAGCCGTCGGTATCGACGACCTGAAGGATCTTGCCGCGTTCGAGGCCTTCTACCAAGACCTTGATGTTGCCGTCGGGCAGCTTCAGGCTCTGCACGATGTTGACGATGGTGCCGACCTGATAAATCTCGTTAGGCTTGGGCTCGTCGATGCTGGCATCATGCTGGGTCGCGAGAAAAATCTTCTTGTCGCCCGCGAGCGCCTCTTCCAAGGCCCGCACGCTGGACTCCCTGCCGACTACGAATGGCGTCATCATGAACGGGAAGATCACTACATCCCGGATGGGCATCATAGGGAGCTTTTTGGTTTCGAATTTCTCTCGCTGGGTCACGGGAACCACCTTATGGTCGGGAGCGCCTTCGCTCCGCGAAAAAGTCGTCGTTGTACTTGCCTTATCGGCCAGATTCGGCTTGCTGGGAATCCTGACGACGAGGCTAGGATACCACGCAGTCAGGGCTGGATTCGTCGCTGGAAAGCCGTGTTGAAGGGCTATTTATCGAAGTATCTGATTGCACAACACGCTTGCCATCGCTGGTGAAAACGAGAAACGGTGCGACTTTCGCCGCACCGTCGCCAAGGGAACTTCTGGGACGCTGAATTGGTTATCCAGCTTTTTCCATGATGGGGAGATTCACATTACGGTTCTCCACCATTTCCTGGGTCACTTCAAAGTCTTTCACCCGTTTCTGGCTGGGCAAGTGATACATCAGGTCGAGCATTAATTCCTCGAGAATCATTCGCAGGCCGCGGGCGCCCACCTTGCGAGTCATGGCTTCGCGGGAAATGCTGCGCAGCGCATCATCGGTGAATCGCAGTTTGACGTTCTCGAATTCGAAGAGCCGCTGATACTGCTTGACGATTGCGTTCTTCGGCTTGGAGAGAATCTCAACCAGCGCGTCTTCATCGAGATCGTTGAGAACGCCCATCACGGGCAGACGGCCGACGAACTCAGGAATCAAGCCAAATTTGATGAGATCCTGCGGCTCGGCCTGAGCCAGCAACTGAGTATCGCGCTTGTTGCATTCGGTGAAGGCGGCTTCTTTGGATTCATCAGTGCGGAAGCCCATGGAACGCTTGCCCATGCGCCGGGCGATGGTGCGTTCCAAGCCAACGAACGCTCCGCCGCAGATGAAGAGAATGTTGGTGGTGTCGACTGGTGTGAATTCCTGGTGAGGGTGTTTGCGTCCGCCTTGCGGTGGAACATTGGCGACTGTGCCCTCGAGGATCTTGAGTAATGCCTGTTGCACGCCTTCGCCGGAGACGTCACGAGTGATGGACGGGTTCTCGTCTTTGCGGCCGATCTTGTCGATCTCGTCGATATAGATGATGCCGGTCTGCGCGCGGGCGACGTCGCCGTCTGCTGCTTGCAGCAACTTGAGGATGATGTTCTCGACATCCTCTCCGACATAGCCGGCCTCGGTGAGCGTGGTGGCGTCAACGATGGCGAAAGGCACATCGAGCATCTTGGCGAGCGTCTGCGCCAGCAGCGTCTTGCCGGTGCCTGTGGGGCCGATGAGCAGGATGTTCGACTTTGCAAGTTCCACTTCACCGCTGCGCTGGCGGTTCATGTAGACGCGTTTGTAGTGGTTGTAAACCGCTACCGCCAACTTCTTCTTGGTCTGGTGCTGGCCGATGACGTACTCGTCCAGAAATGTTTTGACCTCGGACGGCTTGGGCAACTGATGCGGAGTGGCCGTTGTCTGGGCTTCCGAGCGGTCATCTTCGAGAATGGAATTACACACCGCAACGCACTCATCGCAAATGTAAGCGCGAGGGTAATCGGTGGGAGACGAAATAAGTTTGGCGACAGCGTCCTGCGACTTGTGGCAGAACGAGCAACGGAGAACTTCGTCGGTACCAGTCCTGGTTCTCACAGAAGACAACTCCTTAGCACTACACGCCCCCTGGGGCTAAGCGTCTCTTTGCAGGCCATCGGTCACGTTCATTCTCAAGGTGCAGTGCAGCTTCCCGGAGAACGATCATTGCAGCCTGAGCTGCCATGAGGCCATCGCGGCCAATGCCATGCGTATGCCCATATTGAAGCACAACTCCGAGTCGCCGCGGGTGATCAGGCGGCTACTCGGAATACAACTTTAGAAGCAATCTGGTAATTCTTGCTTAGAGAGGTACAGGTGGAACATCGGCCCAGGGCCGGAGCCTACTTGTGCTTGTAGATGATGTCGTCGATGATGCCGTATTCCTTGCCTTGCTGGGCGTTCATGATGAAGTCGCGTTCGACGTCGCGCTCCACTTTCTCCAGCAACTGCCCGGTGTGCTTCGCCAGAATCTGGTTGGTGATTTCGCGCATGCGGAGAATCTCGCGCGCATGGATGTCAATGTCGGTCGCCTGACCGGACAGCCCTGACATCAGCGGCTGGTGAATCAGGATGCGCGAATTGGGAAGCGCAAAGCGCTTCTTAGGCGCGCCGCCTGACAGTAGCGTCGCTGCCATACTGGCTGCCTGACCGATGCAGATCGTGGTGACATCCGGACGAATGAACTGCATGGTGTCATAGATCGCCATCCCGGCGGTGATGGAACCGCCCGGCGAGTTGATGTAAACGGAGATGTCCTTCTCGGGGTCTTCGGCTTCCAGGAACAGTAGTTGCGCGATGATCAGGTTCGCGACATTGTCATCGATAGGAGTGCCCAGAAAGATGATGTTGTCCCGCAACAGGCGGGAATAAATGTCGTAGGCGCGCTCGCCCCGGCTGGTTTGCTCAACCACCATCGGTACAAGCATTGTTTGAAGCTCCTTATGATGCCGTTTCACTTACGTGTGGCGGCCGATGTGTAAAAGTGGAGTGCAGTCGCTCTAGGCGGACCTGCTGTAAAGGTGGTTCAGCGTCTTTTCATTGCGGATGCGATGCCGAATTCTATCCAGCCCGCCATCCTGCGTCAAACGGGTACGGACCTGCTCAACCGGTTGCTTCGCCTGCAAAGCCAGCGCTTCAATTTCGTCGTCCACTTCTTCGTCGCTGACTTCAATCTTTTCCTGCTCGGCGATCTGCTCGAGGATCAGCGAAGCCTTCACTTCGCGGATTGCGCCTTCGCGCTGGCCGGCCCGCAGGCGATCGAAGTCCATGCGCTTCAGGTCTTCCTCGCGCATACCCTGGGCAGCTAAGGCACGAAGACCGCGCTCGAGTCGCATGTCAACCTGCTGGTCGATCATGGCGTCAGGCACCGGGAAGTTGTTGCGCTCAACTAGCTGGGCAACGATTTTGTCTTTGCCCTGATGCTCGGCTTCGTGTTCTTTCTCCGCCTTCATGTTTTCGCGAAGGCGGTTGCGGAGGTCGTCATAGGTTGCGAACTCCTTGGAAAGTTCGTTGGCGAACTCGTCGGTGGGCTCGGGAACGGCGCGAGTCTTGATCGACTTGACGTCAGTTTCGTAGGTCAGGGTCTTGCCGGCGAGGCGCTTGTCTGAGAAGTCGTCGGCATACTTCACTTCGAACTTCTTGTGGTCGCCGGGTTTGGCTCCGCGCAAGTTCTCGCTAAATTCGGGGATGGTGTTGTCTCCGCCGATTTCTACCATGACTTCGTCAACTTCGACTGGCTTGTTCTCTTCGCCTTCTTCGTTCTCGGCGGGGATTCCGCGGAAGCTGACTACCGCGAAATCGCCATCGGCGATGGCGCGGTCTTCTTCGACCGCGTTGAACGTCGCGTGCTGAAGGCGAAGGTTCTTTAATGCGGCCTCCACGTCTTCTTCGCTCACGTTCGTATCAATGGTGTCGGCCTTGATGTCGTCGTAGGAGGCGAGCTTGATTTCCGGAAGGATTTCGAACTCGGCCGTGAACTTCAGCGGCTCGTCAGCGTGGAAATGCAGGTCGGTTACACGGGGTTGCGAGATCGGAACCAGGTTTTGCTTCTGGGCTTCCTCGCGAAAATAGCGAGGGACCAGCGCTTCTACGACGTCACTCTTGATTTCGTCGGCGAAGCGCTGGCGAACGACGGTTGCCGGGACCTTGCCTTTGCGAAAACCTGGGATGCGCGCGAGCTTCGTGTAGCGGGTGACAATCTTGTCGCGCTCGTTGTTAACGATGTCGAGGGGAACTTCGATCGTCAGCTGGCGTTTGCAGGGGTTTTCAGTCTCAGGAATGATGGTTTCTGTCGTCAACGGATTGCCTTCGGGAATGATTTTGTCGCTGCGGAGTGGTAGGCCACGTCCGATCGTGAACGGTCTCGTCCACGCAGCCGCTTGCAGTGTATTGCTGAGCAGCGGCGCTATATTCAGTGTATGAGAGGCGCGTGGGACGGTCAAACAAGCAGCGCGCTATTCCTGAGGCAGTTGTGGCCCGGAATTCGGCGGGATCAATGACACATATTATTATGTGGCGCTTCCGCGCCAAACCCGACCGTGTTGAGCAATTCCGCCGGAATTACGGTCGCGATGGCGAATGGGCGGGTTTGTTTTCACGCTCGCCTGAGTACCAAGGGACGACCCTGTTGCATGACACGGCCGATCCTCTTCTATTTATGGTCGTCGACCGTTGGGCGAACGGCGATTCGTTTGCGCGCTTTCACCAGGAGTTCAGGCAGGAATACGAAGCGCTTGATCAGAAATGCCTTGATCTGACCGAAGAGGAAAACCTGATCGGTAATTTCACCGAGCTGGACGGTTAGCCGGTCCTCAGGGTTAATCCGCACGACCTGAGCGCCTCGGTACAATTACCCCCATGCCCAGTGCCCTCACGGTACTTAATGAAGAAGTGATCGCGTGCGTCCGTTGCCCGCGCCTGGTGGAATATCGGGAGAGAATCGGGAAGGAGAAGCGTCGGGCCTATCTTGATCATGATTACTGGGCGCGCCCGGTGCCGGGATTTGGCGATCCGCAGGCGCGTGTTTTGGTACTGGGATTGGCGCCGGGGGCGCACGGCTCAAACCGCACGGGCAGGCCGTTTACAGGCGATGCGTCGGGCAAGTTCATGTATCCCATCCTCCACAAGGTTGGGTTGGCCTCCCAGCCCACGGCCGAGAGCCGCGATGACGGGCTAAGGCTCACCGACTGCTACATCACTGCGGCGGTGCGTTGCGCTCCGCCTGACAACAAGCCGTTGCCCAGCGAGCTGGCGAACTGTGCCGAATATCTTGATCGCGAGCTGGCCATACTTCGCAACCTTAGAGTTGTTGTCGCCCTGGGCAAGATTGGATTCGATGCTTACCTGGCGCATCTCAAGCGCACGGGAGTCATCAGCGGGAGAGCTGGTTTGGCGTTTGGCCACGCTAAGCGCTACGACCTGCCAAACGGCGTGACGCTGCTGGCCAGCTATCATCCGTCGAACCAGAACACTGCCACCGGAAAGCTGACGGCGGCGATGTTTGAGGCCGTATTTCGCTCGGCTAAGAAGGCTCTTGACTAGTCGGTACGAAAGAGGTTGCTAAAGAAGCCCGAAAAGCAGGTCCCTCGGGGGCTGAAACCCCCTCGGGATGACAAAGATGAGGGTTCTGCGGCACGACTGAAGTCGCGCCCTGATACAAAACGGTGCAGCTGGGAGTTTTTCGGAAGGATTCGAAACGATATTTACTTATTCACAAACTGAGTTGAAGTTGACCTTGTCATCGCCCGAGAATCCAGCCATAATTGATTGTGCACCCCTACAAACTCCACCTTGATTACGCTGGTCAGCCAGCGCAAGGGGCTCCCTGTTTTCCGGAGCCAGCGGAGCAGTCCCCCAGGTTGCATAAATCCCCACAACAGAGGCTGGCATGGCGGCAAAGTACATCTTTGTAACCGGTGGTGTGGTGTCTTCACTTGGTAAGGGACTGGCAGCGGCGTCAATCGGCTGCTTGATGGAAAGCCGGGGGCTGAGAGTCTCGCTCCAGAAGTTCGATCCGTACCTGAACGTCGATCCCGGGACAATGTCGCCGTTTCAGCATGGCGAAGTCTTTGTTACCGACGACGGCGCCGAAACCGACCTGGATCTGGGGCATTACGAACGGTTCACCCACAGCCGCCTGAGCCGTGACAACAACTGGACCACGGGTCGCATCTACGAAAACATCATCGCCAAAGAACGCCGGGGAGATTACCTGGGCAAGACCGTGCAGGTGATCCCGCACGTCACCAACGAAATCAAGAGCGCAATGAAAAAGGTGTCGCAGGATGTCGACCTCGTGATTGTCGAAATCGGCGGTACCGTCGGTGATATCGAATCGCTGCCGTTCATTGAGGCCATCCGCCAGATGCGGCAGGAAATGGGCCGCGAGAATACGTTGTTCGTGCATGTCACGCTGGTGCCCTACATCGCGGCTGCAGGAGAGTTGAAGACTAAACCGACGCAGCACTCAGTGAAGGAGTTGCTCAGCGTCGGAATCCAGCCCGACATACTGCTTTGCCGGGTTGATCGCTATCTCTCTCACGAACTCAAGTCGAAGATCGCGTTGTTCTGCAACGTCGAGGAAGAGGCGGTCGTGACCGCGAAAGATGTGGCGTCGATTTACGAAGTGCCACTCGTCTTCGCGCATGAAAAAGTCGACCAGTTGGCGCTACGGTATTTGCGGTTGCAGGCGCCTGAACCGAATTTGGCGAAGTGGGAGGACCTGGTCCACCGCGTCTATAACCCGCAGGACGAAGTCGTCATTGGAATCGTAGGGAAATATGTTGAATATGAGGACTCGTACAAGTCGTTGAAAGAAGCGCTGGTCCACGGCGCGATCGGCCATAACCTCAAGCTTCGCGTGGACTGGATTGAAGCGGAAGGGCTGGAGTCGAAAGATCAGACAGTTCAGGCCCAACTCGAAGCAGTGGACGGAATCCTGGTGCCGGGCGGGTTCGGCAAGCGCGGCATTGAAGGCATGTTGAAGGGCATTCAATATGCTCGAGAAAATATGGTTCCGTACTTTGGTATTTGCCTGGGCATGCAGACGGCGTGCATCGAATTCGCGCGCAATGTTTGCGGCCTGGAGCAGGCGAACTCCAGCGAGTTCGATCCGGCGACCCCGCATCGCGTCATTTATAAGCTGCGTGAGTTGCGTGGCGTGGAAGAATTGGGCGGAACGATGCGCCTTGGTGCGTGGGACTGCAAGCTGGAGCAGGGCTCGCTCGCTTATCAAGCCTACGGACAAACTGAGATCAGCGAGCGCCATCGGCACCGCTACGAATTCAATCGTGAGTACGAGAGCACTTTGACCGCAGGAGGACTGCGGATCTCAGGGGCAACTCCTGACGGAACGTACGTTGAGATTGTCGAGCTTCCCAACCATCCGTTCTTCCTGGGATGCCAGTTCCATCCGGAATTTAAATCGAAGCCACTCGAGCCGCATCCGCTGTTTTCGGCCTTTATCAGCGCATCGTACCGTCACCGACTGGAAGTAAGAACGAAGCGCGAAACCGCCGACGTTGAACAATTCTTACGGCCCGAAAAAGTAAAACAGTAACGCGTAAAGATGACACATTAGAAAATTGTTCATTGTGGAGCAGTAGCGCTCTGAGCAGGACGCGAGGTTTGTTGGAGACCTCTTAGAATCTCGGAATCTCGAGATGAGACACGTTACATTCCAGACAACTCGAACCATTGAGGACCGAAGTTGTCCACAATTTCCACAAATGATTTGCTCAGTACTGAAAAGTAATTTGCGGAAATTGGGGCTAACGGACTTACCGGGCCGCGGAAAGTGAATTCTCGGAATTCTTGTAAGTAATTGTTAGCGTTTGAGTTAGAGTGTGACGAAGAGTAGGTGTGGACGGCATCGGAAGGACCCTATAAGACTTTCAGGAGAGCGCAAATTGGCACTTTTAGGCTATTGATTATTTTGGCGAGTAACCAGTATTGTAAGTACCTCGCAAGTAGGGGTACTTCCCAACTCATGTCCCACCACCCGCTCAGCATGAAAGCTACAACCCGATTTCTTCGAGACTCCGGCAGGCGTCGCCCATTGTTCCGGTGGCAGCTCGATTCTGTCTGAAGTAGGCTATGGGTAGGCGCGGGTCTTTGACCCGCTGAGTTCCGGAGCGAGCGGATGGCGCAAGGATTCTCCATCGGGCAGGTCAATGTTGGGAACGGCGGTCTGTTCCTGATCGCAGGCCCCTGCGTCATCGAAAGCGAGCAGCACGCGCTAAAGATGGCAGAGGCGATTGCTAAAGTCGCTGCTGATAAAAAGATCCCATACATATTTAAGGCTTCCTACGACAAGGCGAACCGCACTTCGATTCGAAGTTTTCGCGGGCCGGGTATCGAGGAGGGGCTGCGCATATTGGGCAAGGTGCGAAGCGCGGTGGGTGTGCCGGTCCTCACGGATGTCCATGAGGCGGCACAGGCTTCGCGCGTGGCCGAGGTCGTGGATGTCCTTCAAATTCCGGCATTTCTTTGCCGCCAGACCGATCTGCTGGTAGCTGCCGCAAAGACCGGCAAGACCGTCAACGTTAAGAAAGGCCAGTTTGTCTCGCCCTGGGACATGCGACACGCTGTAGAGAAAATCCATGAAGCCGGAGGCGAACGAGTGTTCCTGACGGAGCGAGGCTCAACCTTCGGCTACGGCAACCTGGTGGTCGACATGAGAAGTTTGGCGATCATGAGGCAATTTGCTCCGGTGGTATTCGATGCCACGCACTCGGTGCAGCTTCCCTCGGCTGGAACTGCCGGCGGACCGGAGGCGGCGCAGCAGAGTGGCGGTCAGCCTGAATTCATTCCATTGCTGGCGCGGGCAGCGGTGGCAGCCGGCGTGGACGGATTATTCATCGAGGTGCACGACGATCCTCAGCACGCGATGTCAGACGGCGCGAATGCGTTGGACCTGAAACACCTGCCTGCGCTGCTGGATCAGCTGATTGCGCTCCAAGCCGTCGTCAGGCAATAGCCTGAGGTGGGCGTCCGTCGTTCCCAGTGGCACCTAAATCCAACTGCAATAAGGCTTTCGGAGCGGCCGAACAGCAAGGCGCTAGCGGTTATTTTCGCTGCATAAATTGTGCCGTTGGATGTCAGAATTTGCCCTTTCAGGCCTAAAATGTAGGTAGTCGTTCGTTTCGTTGATATCCTCAAGAACGGCTCCAGAAAGCCAAGGCACAGTTGTGTCCCGCCGAAGTGCTCTGAGTCGTGAACCCACGCGATCGAACTGATAGGAGTTTTCCATTGTCGAACAAGCGATTTCTTTTTACGTCTGAATCGGTGACGGAAGGTCACCCCGATAAGATTGCCGACCAAATTTCTGATGCCATCCTGGACGCGTGTTTGAAGGAAGATGCTTACAGCCGCGTGGCGTGCGAAACCCTTACCGCGACCGGCCTGGTAGTCATTGCGGGCGAGATCACCACCAAAGCGTACGTCGATTTCCAGAGCCTGGTCCGCGGTGTTGTGGCTTCCATTGGCTATGACAACGCTCTGTACGGTTTCGATTCGAACACCTGCGCCGTGATTTCGTCCATAAACAAGCAGTCGGGCGATATCGCTATGGGTGTTGACACGGGCGGCGCCGGCGACCAGGGCATGATGTTCGGCTATGCCTCGAACGAAAATGAAGACTACATGCCGACGGCGATCCACCTGGCGCACAAGTTGACGCAGCGGCTTACGGACGTCCGCAAGAACGGCACCCTCCCTTACCTCCGGCCCGACGGCAAATCGCAGGTCACAATCGAATACGATGAGAACCACAAGCCGGTGCGCATTGACGCGGTGGTCATCTCTTCGCAGCACGCCGAGACCGTGAGCAACGAAGAACTCCGGGCAGACATTCTGAAGCACGTCATTCAGGCGGCATTGCCTGCAAACATGCTGGACGAAGACACCAAGTACCACATCAATCCGACGGGCCGCTTCGTAATTGGCGGACCGATGGGCGACACGGGATTGACTGGCCGCAAGATCATCGTTGATACCTACGGCGGCATGGGCCGTCACGGCGGCGGCGCATTCAGCGGCAAAGATCCGACGAAGGTGGACCGCTCCGCCTGCTACATGGCCCGCTACATTGCCAAGAACATTGTGGCTGCCGGCCTGGCTGACCGCTGCGAAGTGCAGCTGGCATATGCCATCGGTGTTGCTGAGCCAGTCAGCGTGCTGATCGATACGTTCGGGACCGCGAAGGTCGACGAGCAGAAGATTTCGGACCTGGTGCGCGCCAACTTCAAGCTGACGCCGAAGGGCATTATTGAGTCGCTCAATTTGCGCCGCCCGATCTATCGCAAGACTGCTGCTTACGGACATTTCGGTCGCAACGACAAGGACTTCACGTGGGAAGCTACCGACAAGGCCTCTGCACTGCGTGAGCAGGCGGGATTGGCTGCGGCCGGTCAGCAGAAAGTTTCCAAGTAACTTCGATCACGGAGCACCCGCGGGTGCTCCCTTCACTTCCGTTTTGTTTGTGCCGGGATCCTCAACAGGGCGGCCACGCAGAACGTCACACAGGTCTACAGGAACGGGAGCTTATGTCCACAACGACTACGCAAACAGCAGGTGACATCGCCAACATTGAACTCGCAGATCTGGGCAAGAAACGCATTGACTGGGCGAACCAGTCGATGAAAGTTCTTCAGATCATCCGCAAAGAGTTCATCAAGAACCAGCCGTTGAAGGGCATGCGCATTTCTGCTTGCCTGCACGTTACGGCAGAGACCGCCAACCTCGCTATCACCCTGCGGGATGGCGGCGCCGACGTCGTACTGTGCGCGTCCAATCCTTTGTCCACCCAAGACGATGTGGCGGCGTGCCTGGTACGCGATTACAACATTCCGGTGTACGCCATCAAGGGCGAAGACAACGACACCTACTACACGCACATTATGGCCGCGCTTGACCACAAACCGCACATCACCATGGATGATGGCGCAGACCTGGTCACGATTGCGCTGACCAAGCGCAAAGAAGTGCTACAAGGCGTCATCGCTGGGACCGAAGAAACGACCACGGGCGTCATTCGCCTGCGGGCGATGGCGAAAGAAGGCGTGCTGACGTACCCGATCATCGCGGTAAACGATGCGGACACGAAGCACTTGTTCGACAATCGCTACGGTACGGGACAGTCGACGATCGACGGCATTGTGCGCGCTACCAACTTCCTGCTGGCGGGATCAAAGTTCGTGGTTGCCGGCTACGGCTGGTGCGGCCGCGGTCTGGCGAGCCGGGCTCGCGGACTCGGAGCGGAAGTGATCGTTACCGAAATCGATCCGACGAAGGCGATCGAGGCGGTGATGGACGGCTATCGCGTGATGAGCATGGAGGAAGCCGCGAAGATCGGCGATGTGTTCTGCACCGTTACCGGCAACAAGAGTGTGTTGCGCAAGGAGCACTTCGAAGCGATGAAGGACGGCGCAATCATCTCGAACTCGGGCCACTTCAACGTGGAGATCGATATTCCTGCGCTGGACAAGATGTCGTCTTCGAAGCGCACGACTCGTCCGTTCGTGGAAGAGTATTCGCTGAAGGACGGCCGCAAGATCAACCTGTTGGGTGAAGGCCGACTGATCAACCTGGCTTCCGCCGAAGGGCATCCGCCGTCAGTGATGGACATGAGCTTCGCCGACCAGGCACTGTCGGTTGAGTACCTGGTAAAGAACCACACGACCCTCGAAAAGAAGGTTTTCCCGGTTCCGGAGGATCTCGACAAGCGGGTCGCGAAGCTGAAGCTGGAATCGATGGGCATCAAGATCGATCGCCTGACGCTGGAACAGGAAGAGTATTTGGCGAGCTGGTCGGAAGGCACGTAAAAAGTAGCCAGTAGGCAGTATGCAGTGGCCAGTTGGGCGGCAGAGATGCCGCCCTTTCTCTTTGCCAGTCGTAATCGGGAATCACAAGACGACGACGGTGATTCCTTTGTTGCCTCTTCCGAAATCTGGGTCTTCTTTCATCGAGGGGAATCGCTTCACCAGGTTCCAGGCTGCTTCATCCCCTCTGCGCCAGTTTTCCCCGAAGATGCAAGCATTGATCTCACCGCGCTCGACCATTTGCCGGAGCGTCGACTGAAGTGAGATGCGCAAATCGCCGCCAACACTGGAGGACCCATATCCATGGACAATCTTCAGCGCTTTCACGTTGCCCGCTTTTGCTTTTTGCAATTCGGTGGAGAGACGTGCCAGGGCTTGGGGAACTGTAGGCATCCCATTTTCGAGGTTTGCGGTTTGGATGTTTGCTCCCATAGAGCCGTATCGGCGGGACATGCGAAGTCCGTTTAAATGTCGAAGAGAGGCGTAACCACGTGGAGACGCAACTGACTGTTAATCATGTCCTCGGCATAGGTTACCCCAAGAAATAGGGAACGGGAAAAAGTCTTTAAATCGCTGATAATAAGGTTCTAAATCGGGAAACGAAAGTCATGGTGCGTCTTTTTTTCATGGTATAAGTGGTGACTTTGATGGTACTTTAGTAACTTCGAGCCAGGATGAATTCGATGTATTGTTGTTTTGGAACGGACACTATGAGCCCTGAACCCCATCCTGATCTTCGAAACGCGATTCGGTTCCCCTTGCACCTTCCGGTGACTCTAAAGACGCCAACCGAAGAGCATCGGGCAGAGACAATTGATATTTCCGCGGGCGGAATCTTGTTTCGCAGTGAGACCGAGGTCGAGGTCGGTTCTGCAGTTGAGTTTACCGTGGCGATGCCCGGGGATGTGCTGGGTTCGGACCGAGACATCCTGGTGATTTGCCAGGGGCGCGTTGTGCGATGTTCGCAGGAAGCTACCGGACGGAGCATCGCGGTGGTCATCGATGAATACAAGTTTGAGCGGCTCTGAAAAAATGACATCCTCTCTAGCGCGCCAAGAATCCGTACCGCCACCATTCCGATCGACGTCCCAGCCGTCGTCTGGTCTTGGGGACGCGAAGCGCGTGCCGACGCGCGTGATCGTTGCCGATTCGGAGGCGATCTTCCGGGTGGGAATGGCGAAGATTTTTGCGATCGAGAAGGACCTCGACGTTGTCGCCCAGACCGACACCCTGCAGCAAACACTGGCTGTGGTTTCTGACACACCGGCCGACATAGTACTTTTCGAGGCAGGCCTGTCTCCCAACCCATCTGACGCTGTCTCGGAAGTGATACGGCGAGCAGAGCCCGGGACGAGGGTCATCGTCATCGCGCACTACACCGGAGAAGATGAGACGGTGGACTATCTGCGACGGGGGGTTCGTGGAATTCTGACGCGCTCGGTTTCGCCGGACCTGCTGGTGAGGTGTGTGCGGAAAGTGGTCGCAGGGGAGACGTGGCTCGATAACCAAGGCGTGAATTGGGTGATCGAGGCCTATCGCAACCAGGCTGAACATGGCGCAACACCCAAGCACCAGCTTCGCCTGAGCGAGAAGGAAATGATGATCATCGGCGGTGTCACGCAAGGTTTGAAGAACAAAGACATCGCTATGGAAGTCGGGACCACGGAACAGGTGGTCAAGAACTACTTACGGAAAATCTACGACAAACTCGGCGTTTCTGATCGCCTGGAGCTGGCGCTTTACAGCATGCACCGGCGCCTGCTGGATGGCTACATTCCGCGGTCGGGGCGAGAGATACCCGCGCCACATACCGTGACCCAGGCTCAGCCGGAAGAAGCCGCATCTCCGGCGGATGCGGTGCCGTGGTCGAATGGCACCCCCAAGAAATAGAGTCCTCACGAACTTGCGTTGGACGCTGATTGTCCCGAATTGTCAGGGGTAATTAGCGTTTCCGCCTCGGGTGCAATATCAGTACAATAATCAGTCCTACCAAAAAGACGCTGTGGCAATTGGCGGCTATATTTGAAGTTCTGTGAGGCGAAATGAAGGGTGATGCCAAGGTTATCGAATTCCTGAACCAAGTGCTGAAAGCCGAGCTGACAGCAATCAACCAGTATTTTCTGCATGCGGAGATGTGTGAAAACTGGGGCTATGAGCGGTTGGCCAAACTGATCCGCAAAGAGTCGATCGAAGAGATGACACATGCGGAGAAACTGATGGAACGGATCTTGTATCTCGACGGCACGCCCAACATGACCGACTACTTCAAGATCAACATCGGGCAATCGGTTGAGCAACAATTCAAGAACGACTTGCAACTGGAATACGACGCCGTCAAGCGCTTGAACGACGGGATTCAGTTATGCGTGGCGGCTAACGACGGCGGATCGCGCGAGCTGGCGGAGAAGATTCTGACCGACGAAGAGCATCATATCGACTGGCTCGAAGCGCAGTTGCACGCCATCGGCGAGATGGGATACCAGAACTATCTGGCGCAGCAGTTGAAGGAAGAGGAGTAAGCGGTCAGCTGGAGCGCGCGCGGCCGTCGGCTGGCGTGCCTAAGCTACAATGGTTAGGCTGCGAATCCGTCGGTTGGTCGTGCGGATTACGCAATCGGAGAGATGGCCGAGTGGCTGAAGGCGCACGCTTGGAAAGCGTGTGTACTCGAAAGGGTACCCAGGGTTCGAATCCCTGTCTCTCCGCCATAACTTTATAAATATCAATTAGTTAGAACGAAGCGGTATGAACAAGGCGGTTGCCCAGGGGATGGGTTACCGCCTTCCTTCGTTGGAGGTCGCGCCGGCGCCGCCCGCTTTTTTGGTGCTCAATTCAACTGTCGAATCGCGTGAGTAATTCCACGGAGATAGTCGAGCGTCGGCCTCATTGAACGTTTGCTCATAGAATACGTACTATGGCGGTAGCGGGACAGTTCTGCTCGAATTGATGCAACTGAGATGCCCGACCATCCAAACGCAGATCATTGACCGAACAAGGAGCTGAATTCATGCGCGTGATCCGATTGATCGTGGGACTGTTATGCCTGGCGGCTGTAGCCTCTGCTCAAACGGCAGAGGAACTCGTTGCCAAGAACCTGCAGGCGCGAGGCGGGGTTGAGAAGCTAAAAGCCGTGAACACGGTAAGGATGACGGGCAAAGCCTACGTGGGCATCAATGCGGATTTCAGCCAGGAAAACAAGCGGTCCAACATGCTTCGCCAGGGCTTTACGGTGCAGGGCATGACGGAAATTCAGTCCTACGACGGGACAGTGGGATGGAAGATCTCTCCGTTTGAAGGCCGCAAGGACGCAGAAATGCTGGGCGAAGATGACATGCGCGATCTGGTCGATACATCGGACATCGACGGTCCGCTCGTGGACTATCAAGCCAAGGGCAACAAAGTGGAATTCATTGGCCACGACGTGGTGGATGGCGACGACGCCTACAAGCTCAAGGTGACCCTGAAGAACGGCGACGTCATCTATTACTTCCTTGATCCCGATACGTACCTGGAGATCAAGACGGTGACGCAAGAGTTCGTTCGCGGCTCGGTTCGGGAGACCGAGCAACGGCTTGGTTCGTACAAACAGGTCGCGGGCGTGTACTACCCATTTTCGCTAGAAATCAGTAGCAAAGGCGGGGGCGGTCCCGACCAAGCCCGGATAACGTTCGACACAATCGAAGTGAATCCGCCAATTCAAGATTCGTATTTCAAAATGCCTACCGCTGCAAAGTGACAGTAGTCGCATCTTGCATCAGGTTGTCTCCCGTAATTTCCAGAATTGAGAGGACTACAAGAAATGGCTACAGCCACCATGAGCAAGAGTCTGGCATTTGTAACGCGGTTGGGCGGGATTATTTCACTGGCGGTGTTGCTCGGAAGCGCTTCGGCGCAGCAACCGGTGAAGTTTGACTCGGCGACGATCTCTGGACTGCCGGCGCGCAATATCGGATCGGCGGTCATGAGCGGCCGTATTGCGGCGGTGGATGCGGTCCACGACCAAGGCCGCCTGACCGTATATGCCGGCTCTGCCAGTGGCGGCGTGTGGAAATCGGTGAACGGCGGGACGACCTTCAAACCGGTTTTCGACAAGACCGATGTGCAGTCCATCGGGGCGGTCACGATCGATCCGACGAATTCGAAGACCATTTGGGTTGGTACGGGCGAGTCGTGGGTGCGCAATAGCGTTTCGGTTGGAGACGGGATTTATAAGTCCACCGATGGCGGCGACAACTGGACGAACATGGGGCTCAAGGATTCCGAACATATCGCCAGGATCCTGGTGGATCCGAAGAACGGCAACGTTGTGTATGCGTGCGCCACGGGCCACTTGTGGAACGACAACAACGAGCGCGGTGTGTACAAGACCACCGACGGCGGGAAGTCGTGGAACAAGGTGCTGGCGGGAAAGAACGGTTCTACCGGTTGCGCCATGATGAGCATGAGTCCGCTGGAGCCGAATACGGTTTATGCGACGATGTGGGACTTTCGTCGCGAAGGGTGGACGTTCCGGTCGGGTGGCGAAGGAAGCGGGATTTTCAAGTCGTCAGACGGCGGCGATCACTGGACGGAACTTAGCGACGCGAACAGCAAAGGATTGCCGGCCAAGCCGTATGGCCGCATTGCAATTGCCGTTGCGCCTTCGAATGCGCAGATTGTTTACGCCATGATTGAGTCGAAGCAGAGCGCTCTGTATCGCTCCAACGACGGCGGAAAATCGTGGGCCAAGCTGGATGCCAGCCAGTTCATGGTTTGGCGCCCGTTTTATTTCGCCAACCTGATTGTTGATCCTAAGGACCCTGAGAAGCTGTTTAAGCCTGATCTCATGCTGCTGATGAGCGTGAACGGGGGCAAGAGCTTTAGCGTGGTTTCAAGCTCGGCGCATGGAGATTTTCACGCTGTATGGATTGATCCGGACAACGCGAATGTCGTTTATGCCGGAGATGACGGTGGGCTATGGCGAAGTCAGGACGGCGGAACGCGCTGGTCGCACCAGGTGAACCTGCCGGTTTCGCAGTTCTACCATGTGAGCGTCGACAATGCCGATCCGTATCGTGTCTATGGCGGATTGCAGGACAACAGTGCGTGGGTCGGCGACTCGTCTTACCCGGGAGGCGTGAGTTATGCGCGCTGGGAAAATATGTATGGCGGCGACGGGTTCTGGACGTTCGAAGACCCCTCCGATCCGAACTACATCTACGCAGAAGCCCAGGGCGGGGAAATCGGGCGAGTCAACCGCTATTCGCACGAGACGCGCTCCATCATGCCTTATCCCGAGTACGGGGAAGGCAAGCTGCGCTTCAATTGGAATACTCCGATTCACATGAGTCCGACGGAAAAGGGGACGATTTATATCGGAGCACAGTTTCTGTTTAAGTCGCGCGACCACGGGCAGTCGTGGCAGCGAATCTCACCGGACCTGACTACGAACGATCCGGAAAAGCAGAAGCAGGAAGAGTCAGGCGGCATCACCGTGGACAACTCCGCCGCTGAGATGCACACATCAATTTACTCCATCAGCGAGTCGCCGAAGAACGGCCAGGTCATCTGGGTAGGAACTGATGACGGAAACCTGCAAGTAACGCGAGACGCCGGAAAGACTTGGACCAACGTGGTTGGAGCGGTCGGCGTACCTAAGAACTCCTGGGTTTCGACGGTGGAAGCCAGCCGGTTCGACGAAGCAACGGCGTATGCCACCTTCGATCGGCATACCTATGGCGATCTGAAGTCGTATCTCTACAAGACCACCGATTACGGTAAAACGTGGAAGGCACTGGTTGAAGATGCGGGTGTGCGAGGTTACGCGCACGTCATCAAAGAAGATTCGGTCAAGCCGAATGTGCTCTTCCTGGGCACGGAATTTGGGCTTTGGGTGTCAGTTGATGGTGGTGCTCGCTGGGCGCAGTACAAGGGCAGCGATTTCCCTGACGTTGCGGTGCGCGACATTGCCGTGCAAGCTCGCGCTTCGGACCTGGTACTGGCGACACACGGAAGAGGCATCTGGATCGTCGATGACATTTCGCCGTTGCGCGAGTTAACGCCCGGGCTGATGCCACAAACCGCGGCGTTTATCACGGCGCGGCCGGCAGTCGAGTACATCGACGCGCACGGAGGCTGGGCGGAGGGAGATGAGTTCTTCGTCGGGCCGTCACGTCCCCAGGACGCGCTCATCACGTATTACCAAAAGGGACGGCACATCTACGGCGACTTGAAGATCGAGATATTCGATCAACAGGGCAAGTTGCTGGACACCATCGGCGGAAGCAAGCACCGTGGCGTCAACCGCGCTATGTGGCCAATGCGACTAGATCCGCCTATTGTGCCGCCGGCAGCGTCAGCAGCCTTCGAGGCGGCTGAGGGCCCTCTGGTCTTGCCGGGGACTTACACGGTAAAGATGACCAAGGGCGACCAGACTTACACGACAAAGCTGAATGTCGTGACAGACCCGCGGGCGAATTACACGATGGAAGACCGCAAGGCGCAGTTTGACCTGGCCATGAAACTGTCGGGCATGCTGGGCCACATGAGCTGGGTCGTCGACGCTATTATCGGCGTGAGAGATGAGGCCAGCCAGAGAGCTGCGAAAGCTCCGGCCAGCAGTCCTCTGCACAAGCAACTTACGGATTTGGCGGCTTCCGCAGACAACATACGGTCGGAAATCGTAGCCACGAAAGAGGGCGGCGCCATTACGGGAGAAGAGCGTCTCCGCGAGTACGTGACGAAAGTATATGGAGATGTTAACGGTTACAACGGCCGTCCGACTGACGCAGAGGTGGCCCGCACCAATGTTCTGGGGCGCGAGCTAGAAGACGTCATCCAGAAATTTCAGAAACTGACGGCAGCACAGCTTCCGGGAATCAATACGGAACTTCAGAAGCAGAAACTGGAGCCGATTTCGGTGATTTCGGAACCCGATTGGCAGAAACAGCATCAGCGGACGGGACAGGCGCAGGCACAAAGTGCAACGAGCCAGATGAGAGAGAGGGACTAGCCGGGATTACTGTGGAGAAACCAAGAGGTGCGGTCGCAATGGCCGCACCTTCTTTATTTCGCCGACTTGGAGTCCGATCGTCGTGCACTTAGCGGCTTCGATTTTCCGTTCTTAGACGTCTTGTTGTTGCCGCCGAGCGGATCAAAGGGCTGATACTGAAGTTCGCTTGACAGCACCTTGACCAGTTTTGCCAACACCCGAGTTCGGGCCCAGTACTTGTCGTTGCCTTCAATCAAGCTCCAGGGCGCGGTGGTTGTGCTGGTCTTGACCAGCATTTCCTCGACGGCTTCTTCGTAGGCTCCCCATTTCTGTCGATTGCGCCAGTCTTCGTCGGTGAGTTTCCAAGACTTGTACCCCAAGGTTTTCCGTTCTTCGAAGCGGCGAAGCTGCTCCTCGCGCGAGATATGAACCCAGAACTTCGCGACGATCGTTCCGAAGTCACGCAATTGCCGCTCGAATGAATTGATCTCCTTGTAAGCTCGCTGCCACTCGCTTTCGGCAGCGAAACCCTCCACGCGCTCAACCAGTACGCGCCCGTACCATGAACGGTCGAAGATTGCGATCTGCCCCTTCTCGGGAAGTCTTCGCCAGAAACGATATAGATAGTGACGGGTTTTGTCTTCGCCATGAGGAGCGGAGATTGGATAAACCACATAACCGCGCGGGTCGATCTTTTCCGTAACTCTTTTGATGGCCCCGCCTTTGCCGGCAGCATCCCAACCCTCGAAGACGATGACGACTGGACGCTTCTGCAAATAAACCTGATACCCAAGTTCGCGAAGTTGAATCTGACGGCGCGAGACCTCGCGGACATAGGATTCGCGATCCAACTTCCGGGTAAGATCAACGGTCTCAAGCATCCGAGCGGCTTCCCATCAAGGTTTTCCATGGCTTGGCGGAGTTGTGCATCCTTGGACCGGTTTGTCTTCGTGGCTTCGCGGGCGGGAGCCTTGTCACCCAGGCGTTTCTCCAGCGTAGCGGTAATGGTTTCAAATACTCTGCGGCGCGTGTGCCACTTCGAGGTAGCTTCCACGATGGTCCAGGGAGCGTAATCAGAGTCAGTCATCTCGAGCATTTCTTCGTAAGCCTGAAGATATTCCGAATACCGTTTATTTCGGGCCCAGTCTTCCGGCGTAACCCGCCACGCCTCAAGCGGGTTTGGACTCGATCGTCTTCGAACCGATTCTTCTGTTCCTTCTTGCTGATGTGGAGAAAGAACTTCATGATCGCCGTACCATCGTCGGCGAGCATGCGTTCGAACTCGGTGATGTCACGGTAGGCCTGCGTCCACGATTTTGGAGGTATGGTTTGATTGACGCGTTCTTCGAGCACTCGGCCGTACCAGCTGTGATCGAAGATCACCATCTCACCGCGATTCGGGACTTTCAGCCAAAACCGCCACAACCAGGGGCGCTGCTGTTCGTACGTGCGCGGAGTGGTGATGGGATACAACTTGAATCCACGGGGATCGAGTCGTTGGGTGAGAGCTGCGATAGTGGTACCTTTTCCTGATGCATCCCAACCCTCGAATACCACGATAGTGGGGATACCATTGTCCCAGCAGGCTTTCTCCAGCTCATAGAGCCGAGTCTGCATGTCCGGCAGCGCCAGCTTATATTCATCGCGCGAGAGTTTTTTGTTGAGATTAATATTTTCCAACATTTGTGGAACCCTAACAACGTATGCGAAGAATATCGGAAGTTCGCGGTATCTCTACTGAGCATTCGGACGAATGTGGCGTTTATAGCACTAAATGGTGAGCTCTCGCCCGACCACCGAAAAGCTACTTTATTAGCCAAATTGGCTAGCACTTAAGGGTAGTTGTAGTACATCACCTTTCGGATTAAACTCTCGGAGACCCGTTTACTGTTTCTAGCCCCCCGTTCCACGAGGAGAAGTTTGTCATGTCCCATTTGCTGTCTGGGAAGTTCGGCCAAGTGTGCCTGCTGCCGCTGTTAACCCTACTGTTGCCAATTACTTTGGTGGCTCAGGTAATGCAGGGCCCGACAACGGTTCGTAATAATGTGCACCATGATACGTCCCTTCCGCTCAGTACACTCGCGAAGAACGCTCCTCTTCCCGACTACACAGTGCATGAGGAAGTTGAGGAGATGAAGCACATACCATCTGCCTCCCGGCTTGTCGCCATTGACCGAAGACCCGGTGCTGCAGATGCTGGCTCCCCTGACTCCGAGTCCGGCGGTTGGGTTGAGCTTCGAGGGCCTCGGACAAGGGCCAATACGGCTTCGGTGTCGCAATACATCCCGCCGGACACGAACGGCGCAGTTGGCGCGACGCAATACGTACAATGGGTCAACGCGTCGTTTGCCGTTTTCGATAAAGCAACCGGCGCAAAATCTGCTGGGACCCGCTCGTCGGCAATACTCTGTGGTCAGGATTTGGAGGCGGTTGCCAGACCAACAACAACGGCGATCCTGTCGTTCAGTACGACAAGCTGGCGAACCGCTGGGTGATGAGCCAGTTCTCGGTGGGGACCACGCCTTATCTGCAATGCGTCGCCGTGTCGCAGACATCCGATGCGACGGGCGCGTGGTATCGCTACTCGTTCTAGTTACGGCAATAGCGATTTCGACGACTATCCCAAGATGGGCGTATGGCCCGATGGCTACTACGAAACATTCAACATGTTTCTGAACGGGCAGACTTTCATCGGCGCCGACGCCTGCGCCTACGACCGCAACAACATGCTGGCCGGCCTGGCAGCGACGCAGCAGTGTTTCCAGCAAAGTTCTTCGGTTGGCGGACTGCTGCCATCCGACCTGGACGGCACTACGCCTCCGCCGACGGGATCGCCGAATTACATGGTGTACTTCGGCACCAACACCCTGAATCTATACAAATTTCACGTCGACTTGGGTAACTCCCGCGAACTCGACGTTCACCGGGCCTACCGTGATCAACGTCGCTGCTTTCAGCCCCCTGTGCGGTGGCGGCACTGCGTTGCCTCAGCCGGGCAGTCTACACGCTCGATTCACTGGCCGACCGTCTGATGCATCGACTGGCCTATCGCAATTTTGGTACCCACGAGTCTCTGGTGGTCAATCACTCGGTGGTGGCGGGCAGCAGCGGAGGCGTTCGCTGGTACGAGATTCAAAACCCCAGCGGAACTCCCGTGGTGGCGCAGCAAAGCACCTACGCTCCAGACGCTGCCTATCGCTGGATGGGAAGCGTTGCCATGGACCAGGCCGGAGACCTGGCCGTCGGGTACAGCAAGTCCAGCAGTTCGATCTATCCCTCCGTCGCCTTCGCGGGTCGCCTCGCAACCGATCCGGTCAATACGTTGCAAGCGGAAACGCTCGTCGTCAGCGGCAGCCGGTTCACAGAACAACCAGTCTAATAATCGCTGGGGTGACTACAGCGCCATTACCGTTGACCCTGTCGACGATTGCACGTTCTGGTACACCCAGGAGTACATCAAGAGTACCGGCGCCTTCAACTGGAACACCCGCATCGCGAACTTCAAGTTCCCGAACTGCGGGTCGCAGGTGACCATCAACCCGACCAGCCTGACGTTTGCCAGCCAGGTTCTAGGCACTTCCAGCGCATCGCAGCCGGTGACGCTGACGAACAACCGAGAACCAGCGCGTTGACCGGGATCAGCATCAGTGCCTCGGGAGATTTCACGCGAGACCGACAACTGCGGAACATCGCTGGCGGCAAATTCGAGTTGCACGATCAATGTGACGTTCACGCCGACGGCGGTGGGTACGCGCACCGGGACGCTGACGGTGAACGACAGCGCGGGCACGCAAACGGCGAGCCTGTCGGGGACGGGCGTGGCCAACGTGTCGCTGAGTCCCAGCACGTTGCGTTTCGGCAATCAGGGGGTGGGAACGACGAGTTCTGCGCAGCCGGCGACCCTGGCGAATGGCCAGACGACGGCGGTGACGGGCATCAGCGTTGCCATCACGGGAACGAACGCGGGCGACTTTGGGCAGACCAACAACTGCGGCACGACGCTGGCGGGAAACTCGAGTTGCACGATCAACGTGACGTTTACGCCGTCCACCTACGGCGTGGAATCGGCGACGCTAAGCGTGACTGACAGCGCCGGTACGCAGACGAGCACGTTAACCGGCACCGGCAAAGACATTACTCCGCCGACCACGCAGATCACGGCTCCGGCGAATGGAGCGACGGTTTCGGGCGCCGTTACGGTGACGGCCACGGCGAGCGACAACGTGGGGGTTACGTCCGATCCAGATCTACATCGATGGAACGTCAAGCGGCCTCCGGCACGTCGTCACCGCTCAACTACTCGTGGAACACAGCGAATGCGAGCAACGGTCCGCATACCATCTATTCGCAGGCTTACGATGCTGCCGGGAATCTTGGTATTCGACGACCATCACGGTGACGGTCAACAACACGGTGCAGCAGTTGCTGCAGAACACCGGGTTTGAAACCGGCAACCTGACCAGCTGGAACGCCGGCGGAGTGTTCCTGCCGGTGGTGACTTCGACGCAGCACAACACGGGAACCTACAGCGCGCAACTGGGCTCCAGCACGACACCGGAGCCGAACGGCGACTCGTCGCTCTACCAGACGGTGACCATACCGAGCGCGACGGTGGCGGCCTCGCTGAACTTCTTCTACAAGGGCGTACTGCGCCGACACGGTGTCGAACGACTGGCAGGAGGCGCAGATCCAGAGCGCGTCGGGCACAACCCTGGCGCAGGTCATGAAGGTGTGCTCCAACACGCAGACCTGGACGAAGGTGTACTTCAACCTGCTTCCGTATGCGGGACAGACCATTCGCATCTACTTCAATGACCATGGGAATGGGAACAACCTGCTGACTTACATGTATCTGGATGACGTTACGGTTTCGGTGAAAGGCGGGGCGGGCGTAACGCTGGCGCCGGTCAGCTTGAGTTTCGGCAATCAGAATGTCGGGACCACGAGCGCATCGCAAGCCGTATCGCTTACCAACAGCCAGTCGTCGGCGGTGACTGGAGTGAGCGTATCGATTACCGGAACCAACGCCGGCGACTTTGCGGAGACCAACAACTGCGGCACGTCAGTGGCAGCGAACTCCAGTTGCACTATCAACGTGACGTTCTCGCCGACGGCGGCGGGCGCGCGTTCGGCGACGCTCACGGTGACCGACAGTGCGGGCACGCAAACTGCCAGCTTGTCGGGTACCGGCGTTGGAAGCGTGACGCTGACGCCAGGCAGCTTGACGTACGCCGCCCAGAACGTGGGAACCACGAGTACGTCACAACCCTTGACACTGACCAATGGCAGCGGGTCGTCACTTACCGGCATCAGCGTGCTGATTACAGGTACAAACGCCGGAGACTTTGCCGCAGACCAACAACTGCGGGACAACCATAGCGCAAGCTCCAGTTGCACCATCAATGTGACCTTCACGCCGACGGCGTCGGGCACACGGACGGCTACGGTCACGGTGACCGATAGTGCGGGCACGCAAACCTCCAGCCTGTCGGGCACGGGCGTCGGAAGCGTAACGCTTACGCCGGCCAGCGTGGGCTTCGGCAATCAGGGCGTCGGTGCGACGAGTTCTCCGCAGCCCTTGACGCTGACGAACGGGAGCGGGTCATCGCTTACGGGCGTTAGCGTGTCGATCTCCGGCACAAATGCCGCTGATTTTGCGCAGACCAGTAACTGCGGGACGACGGTGGCCGCGGGTTCAAGCTGCACGGTCAATGTGACGTTCACGCCGTCCATCTACGGTGCGGAATCGGCGACGTTGAGCGTGACCGACAGCGCGGGCACGCAGAGCAGCAGCCTCACGGGCACGGGCAAGGACGTCACTGCGCCAACCACGCAGATTACGGCTCCGGCAAATGGGGCCACGGTCTCGGGCACGGTAACGGTGACGGCCACGGCGAGCGACAATGTAGGCGTAACGTCGATGCAGATTTATATCGACGGAACGCAGGTAGCCGCTGGAACGTCTTCGTCGCTCAGTTATTCGTGGAACACCGCGAATGCGAGCAACGCCACGCACACCATCTACTCCAAAGCCTCCGACGCCGCCGGCAATGTTGGAACGTCGTCGACAGTAACGGTGACCGTCAACAACGGGGTGAGCCAGTTGATACAGAATCAAGGGTTCGAAACTGGCGACCTGACGGGATGGACTGCGGGAGGGGCACTGGTGCCGACCGCCACAACGGCGGCGCACTACGCTGGCAAATTCAGCGCCCTGCTGGGCTCAAGTACGGCTCCTCAACAGAATGGCGACTCCTGGGTATACCAGACGGTCACCATTCCGAACAGCGCAGTGGGTGCCTCGCTGAACTTCTACTACCTGCCAGTGTGCGGTGACGTCATTGCCAACGCCTGGCAGGAGGTACAGATTCAGAATGCTTCGGGTGTGGTGTTGGCGGAGGTCATGAAAGTCTGCTCCAATACTCAAACCTGGACCAAGGTGTACTTCAACCTGCTTCCGTACAAGGGACAGACACTTCGCGTGCTGTTCAACGCCCACGGCAGTGGTGACAACAACGCCACCTACATGTACCTCGATGAAGCCACCGTCTCGGTGAAATAAAGCCCGAGACACTTGGCGCCGCGCGGTGATCCCGCGCGGCGCTTTTCTTTTGGGACATCCAGCCGAGGATCTAGCGCGCAATTCGTCGTTGCAAGAGACTATTCAAGCGCAGCGCTGCTATTCTGGTGATGGCACCTTAAACAACCGCAGTGAGTTATGTCGAACCCAAACAACCCTGAGAATTCCACACCTGTCGAATCCAACGAATCATTCGATCAATTATTGTCCGAGTACGAACGCAGTCATGTCCAGACTTCCGAAGACGGAGCAAGGCGACTGGAAGGTACCGTCGTTGCCGTCACTGCCGACTCGGTTCTGCTGGATATCGGATTCAAGTCCGAAGGCACATTACCCCTTACTGATTTCATAGGCGTCGACGCTGAGATAAAGGTCGGCGACAAGTTCGTGGTATCGGTGAAAGGGCGCGACGCCGACGGGTATTATCAGCTTTCGCGGCAGCGGATCGCGCAGCCGAAGGATTGGTCGGCGCTGGAGAAGGCGTTTAACGGCAAGACAACCATCGTGGGGACTGTGACTAGCGTCGTCAAAGGCGGCCTAAGCGTCGACGTTGGCGTGCGCGCCTTCATGCAAGCATCGCGCAGCGGAGTGCGAGAAGCTACCGAGATGGAGAAGTTGGTCGGTCAAGAAATTCAGTGCAGGATCACCAAGTTGGATGTCGGCGATGAAGATGTGGTGGTGGACCGCCGCGCAGTGATCGAAGATGAGGCGAAATCGCTCAAGGAAAGCCGCTACGCCACACTGCAAGAGGGAGACGTTGTCCGTGGGACCGTCAGTAGCCTCGCCGACTACGGCGCGTTCGTCGATTTAGGCGGATTTGATGGGCTGCTGCACGTGAGCGACCTGTCCTGGAGCCGGGTAAACAGCCCGTCCGATGTGCTGGCGGTTGGGCAGGAGGTCGAGGCTAAAGTCCTCAAAGTGGACGCGGACAAACAGCGAATCTCCCTGGGATTGAAACAATTGCAGGCGCATCCATGGGATTCGGTGGCTGAAAAATACAAAGCGGGAGATCGCATTCGCGGCCCTGTAACCCGGATCGCCGATTTCGGCGCGTTTGTCGAGTTGGATCCCGGCGTCGAAGGCTTGATACACATCTCAGAGATGTCATGGACCAAGAAAAAGCTCAGGACCCCGGCCGATTTGGTGAAACCGGGCGACGTAGTGGAGGCGGTGATTCTTTGGATCAGTCCGTCCGAGCGCCGCATCTCCCTGGGGCTCAAGCAGGCGCTGGGTGATCCGTGGGCCGATGCGGCAAAGAAGTTTCCTGTAGGGTCCACGATCGAAGGAACCGTGACCAGCCTGCCGAAGTTTGGCGCCTTCGTGCAGCTCGTCGAAGGAGTGGAAGGACTCGTTCATATTAGCGAAATAACCGGGGAGAAGCGGCTGAACCATCCGCAGGAGGCCTTGAAGGTCGGCCAGAATGTAAGGGCCCAGATTTTGGCCTTGGACGCGGACAAGCGGCTAATAAAGCTGAGCATGAAGCAACTGGTTCCGACCGATCTGGATGAGTACCTGGCCGAGCACAACGTCGGAGATGTTGTTACGGGTCGAGTGGTATCGATTTCGGGCGATACCGGCGCGGCCCGAGTGGAGTTTGGAGACGGCGTGTTTGGAACATGTCCCGCGACCTCAGGGGCGGCGGCGGGGACGGAGTCGCGCGAGGGCGGTGGCGCTGCCGGGGACGTATCCGCGATGACTTCGATGCTGATGGCGCGTTGGAAGGGCAGCACTCAGGCGGGCCCGCGCAAGCCAGAAGAGTTGCAACCTGGCCAGATTCGCCAGTTTCGAATCACATTGATAGACAGGAATGCGAAGCTGATCGAAGCAGTAACTGGATAGGCCGCCTGTACATACCGGCTTTAACCTGGCTGCAATTTTCTGAGTGAGTTTTTCCGAAATTGCTAGTAAGCTGGTGGCCATAGGTATGGCACGACTTCGTGCGTCGGTCTGTGAAGTTACGGACGGGAGCGAGGGTTTGCCGTCCTAATAGAATCGATTTTGCTAGCACTGGTGGTGGGCCCGAGGCGCAGTCGAACCCCGGGTCTTTCGTGAAGTTGAACACGAGTAGTGCAATCGCAGTCGAATTACTAAATCGGCCCGAAGCGGCCAACATGGAGGAAGCAATGAGGAATTCACGGACGATGGTCGTCCTGGCAGGATTGGTATTACTGGTGGCGATGGTTCCGGCGTTTGCTCAGGGTGGCTTTATGGGGTACGACGTCCAGGTCAAATTCAAGGTCCCGATGGCGTTCTATGCGGGCGACAAACTACTCCCGGCGGGAGAATACGAAGCGACGCAGACCGGTGGTGAGCAGGCCAATGCCATCCTGATCAGGGGCAAAGGCAAGAACGAAGCCGTCGTTCAGGTGGATATCGTGAATTCGAGCAAGCCTGTGAAAAGCACGGAAGTCACGTTCAATAAGTACGGCGACAAAGACTACATTGCTGCGATCATCGTACCTCAGGCTGGCGGCGGAACTGTAACCCAGACGAGCTTCGTCCTTAAGGTGCAGCCCAGCGCGGGCGAACAGGCGGCTGCCAAGGCCGCGCAGGCCGCGTCTCACAGCGTTAAGGGCACTGGAGCTGCCACTAAGAAACAGTAGAAGCGTTTCGGTCCGGGGGCTGTTGGCTCGGACTGGCGCAGTAATTCTGTAGAAGGCAGCACGCCCGTGCTGCCTTTTTCTTGTTCGAGCAGCTTGTATGAAATGTTGACGATGGGTTAATGTCTGATTTTGCCCAAGAAATGAAAAGACTTCCGTAAGTCGACGAAAGTTGTCGCGCTGGGTGGCAGTCAAGATGATCGGCTTGATTCGGGAGCTCGTTCGCCCGTACCGCACTTCCTTATTTGTCATCCTGCTGGCGATGCTGGTGGAGACGGCTGCCAGTTTGGCAACGCCGTGGCCGCTGAAGATCATCATCGATAACGTGGTTGGCCATCACAAAATGGCTCCGTGGCTGGCGAATTTGTTCGGGCCGTGGATGGATGGTAAGCACCAGCTCCACATAGCGGCCATCGTCGCGATAGCGTACGTCGTTATTGCCCTGCTTGGGGCGCTGGCGACATATATCGACAACTACTACACGGAGAGTGTAGGGCAGTACGTCGCGAACGATCTCCGCTTGCGGACGTTTCACCATCTGCAACGGCTCTCGTTGGGCTACTACAGCACGCACCAGACGGGCACGCTGCTCAGTACGATTACGACTGACATTCAAACAATCCAAGGCTTTGCTTCGTCATCGACATTGAGCATTCTGGTCGATCTACTGACCATCGTTTGCATGCTGGGGCTCATGTTCTGGCTGAACTGGGACTTTACCCTGATTGCGCTCGGAGTGACGCCGTTTCTGCTGTTGTTTGTTTCGCGCTTCAAGAAGGCTGTGAAGAAGGCGACGCATCAGGTCCGGAAAGAGCAATCGGAAATTGTAGCGGTGGTGCAGCAGGCGCTGGAATCCATGCAGGCCATTAAGGCGTTTGGCCGCCAAGACCTCGAGCAAGATGAACTGAAGAGCGTCAGCCATGCCACTGTCGAAGCGGCCCTGAAGGCTCGTAGCATTAAGGCGCTCCTGTCCCCCGTCGTGACAGTCACGGTGGCGATTTGCACCGCGGTGGTGCTGTGGCGAGGAGCGTACCTAATACTTGGCGAAGCGATGACGGTCGGCGCGCTAACCGTGTATCTCGCGTACTTGAGCAAGTTCTTCAAGCCGGTGAAAGACTTGGCCACAACGACTAATGCCATCGCTCAGGCGGCGGTCGGCGTGGATCGGATTCGCGCCATCCTGGACACGGATACTGTCATTCCGGAGAAGGCAGATGCGACGGAGGCCCCGCCTTTCCGCGGCGAAGTAGTGTTTGAGCACATAGCCTTCTGCTACGACGTACAAAATCCCGTGCTGAGTGATGTGAGTTTCACGATCAAGCCAGGGCAACTGGTGGGAATCGTGGGACCAACAGGGAGTGGAAAGTCGACAGTTGTCAGTATGATTCCGCGGTTCTACGATCCGACGAAGGGTAGCGTGAAGATCGACGGATATGACATTCGCGACTTTAAACTGAAATCGCTACGCGACCAGATCGGTTATGTTTTGCAGGACACCGTGCTTTTTCATGGGACAATCGCGGAGAACATCGCGTTCGGCAGGCCTGGTGCTTCACGCGAAGAAATTATCAACGCGGCCGAGTTGGCGAACGCCCACGAGTTCATCTCGAAAATGGCCCAAGGCTACGACACCATGGTCGGAGAACGCGGGTCGACCTTGTCTGGGGGCCAACGGCAGCGCATCGGCATTGCGCGCGTGATGGTTCGCAACAATCCCATTCTGCTGCTGGATGAACCCACCGCTGCGCTGGACACGGAATCGGAGAAGCTGGTGATTGAAGCGTTGGAGCGGTTGATGAAGGGCAGGACGGTGATCACGATCGCGCACCGCCTGACCACGATTCGCGATGCCGACCAGATCATCGTTATCAGCGGAGGAGTTGTCGCCGAGAGTGGAACCCACGACGAATTGATTGCAAAAAACGGCATTTATGCCCAATTGCATCGCACTCAGTTCGATGCGACGGCCCACAATACAGCAGCCGGGGCCTGACCGATGAGGTTCCCGACAAATAGGATGGAAACACCATGTCCAGATCACTGATTGTTCTTCCCGACGATTCGGCCAGGCCGATACTCGACGCCATAAATCATGGGCAGAAATCGTTACGAATCAAGATGTTCCTGTTTTCAGACCCAACGATCCTACAGGCGGTAATCGCGGCAAAGAAGCGGGGGGTCTCGGTTCGAGTCATGCTGAATCCCGCTCGACGAAGCGGCGAATCGGAGAATAAGGATACCCGCAAACTCCTGGTATCAGCAGGGGTCGATGTGCTCGACAGCAATCCGCAGTTTGACCTGACCCATGAGAAGTCGATGGTCGTGGATGACGCGACCGCGTTCATCATGTCGTTCAATTGGGAGCCTAAAGATCTCACGGAAACTCGGGACTATGCGGTCGTAACGTCCGCTCATCATGAGGTGGCGGAGGTGGTGGAGTGTTTTGATGCGGATTGGGACCGGAAAGCCTTCACTTCGAATGAGCACTCACACTTAATCTGGTGCGTGGGCAACGGGCGTCAACGGATTGGCCAGTTCATCGATGGCGCAAAACACACGCTGTGGCTACAGAACGAGCGGTACCAAGATCCAGCCATCATTGAGCGTCTGGTTCGCGCCAGTGAGCGAGGCGTCAAGGTCCATGTGATGGCTCGGCCACCGCGCAAGCTGAAGAAGGACAAATTGCTGGAAGGAGTGGGCGGGTTGCGCATTCTGGACGATGTTGGCGTAAAGGTGCACAAACTGAAGGGCCTGAAGCTGCACGCCAAACTACTTCTCGCCGATAATGTCCGTGGAATCGTGGGTTCGATAAACTTTGCGCCAGGCAGTTTTGACAGCAGGCGCGAGTGCGCGATTGAGGTGAGGGATGAGAACGTGGTAGGGCGGTTACACGAGATTACCCATCAAGACTGGAAGAACTCCCACCCCCTGGATCTAACTGACGAGGGTTTGCTGGCGGAACTGCAAGACTACGACGATAAAGCCGGTGAAGATCTGGCGATCAGCACCCACGAAGAGAAGCACCCGAAGAACTGATCGCGCCTGAGCCAGACGCGAAATCGCGGTTTACGGATTCCCAGACTCGAGTACCCCCTAAACCGCGATCGCTTAATACGCTGAACAACAAGTCCGAAAGGCAATGCCGAGCCTTACGGCACGATTACCAGTTCCGGCTTGCTGCCGCCGCCCATCCCATAGGTTGCGCCCGGATAGAACGCGCCCGCGTCGTACTTATAGCAGCCTGGGGTGTGGGCCTTCACGGTGATCTGTTTGTTGGCGCCACCGATAATCGGATCGTCTGGATCGAACGGCGAGTCCGTCCCGAACGAGACCATAAAACCTGTGTTTTTGTTGGATGTCATCCACACAACGGTCGTGCCCTGCTTGATGCAGAAGAACTGGTTGTTCTTCGCATTCGGGATGCCTGGCTTCACGTTCGAAGAATTACCCGCCTTCGTGATATCAACCGTGCACGGTGCCGTGGCTGAACCGCAGGTATTCGCGGCGGTACACATGCTTGCGGGCTGAGCTTCATCGCATATGTACTTGCTCTTGGCCTGCGCAAACGTGCCGGCTAACAGTACGATACAAATAACCACCAGCAGTGATTGGTGTTTCTTTCGAATCATCATGCTCCACCTCAATTGAAATAGTTAATGCTAGCTCAAGGCTTCATTTCGACCGTCTGCTGCACTACGGTTAGCTCGGTCGGAAACGGTAGTATCACCAAGGCGCCGGTAAGGTGCCATGCAGCTAGTTTTCCGCCGTGCCCTTCCAGTCAATGAAGTTGCTCAGCCGCCAGGCATTCTGGTTCAACTCGATCTGCAACTCACCGTCTTTGTTGATGGTGAACTGGCAGGCAGGATACAGGACGCCCGTGCTCTTGCTCTTGTCCTGATCATTCAGGTCGAGTTCGCCCGCGGTCAGGTCAAACGACTGGGACTGACTGTCCGTATACGCTTCCCCGAAGCTGATTTTGCGATTGGTGACGAAGCGGATCTTGCGGCCGGTGGGCGTCGGAATCAGGCGGATAAAGCTCACGTCATAACCCAGCGTGCCCGGAACATTGATGCGGCCAACTGCCTTCATTTTCTGCAACGCGTTCACTAGCCCCTGGTTCTGACCCTTCTGGAAGGCCTCTACAAGGACCTGGCGATCTTCCGGTGTGGACCATTCGTAAATGAGGAGCGTGATCCCGATATTTCTTCCCAGCTGGGTGCTGGTGCCGTAAGCAGTGGCGTCAATCGTCTCGTACTTTTCACGTGCAAAGCCGACAGTGCAAGTCAATGCGACGAACAACGTCGCCGCCAGCATAATGTATGCAACTCTCGATCGTGTAGTCATAGACTCGTCTCCGTTTCTTTTTGACAACATAAAGGTTCAAATCGAGGGGCGTGGAGCCGCTCGTTCGTCAGAAACTCCATTGTTGCTGCGACTTAGACGGTAACTGGTACGAGTGCGGAATTCAAGTCCAAAAAGACTTCAGGCGAAGCGGAATGGCGGTTTTGAACTGTTTGGGTGGCCTATTACGACCCTGCGACTGACTGAGCCGGCGCTTGATGGAGCCGTCTATTCAACTCGAAATCATGTTTCCCAGTGCGTGCCGTTCTGCTAGTATCGCCATAGAACTTCAAAAAATAAACTCTGCGATCAGGCGGCAAAAGTCCGATCGCGTACGCGCCCCACCGGAATCATGGAAGGCGACCCTGTTGACCAAGGGACACAATTGTAATTTTAGGCAAAGTATCCACAGTTGAGAGGAGAAGAAGTGTTTATGAGTAAGAGCGTGAAACCCAAAGTCGAAATCGTTGTACTGGCGGTTGCAATTCTACTGGCGCTAAGCGCCGAGACGGCCTTCGCCCAGTCGCTCAAAATCCAAGGCAACATCATCAGCCGGGCCGGCAACAGCATGACCATGAAGACGTCAGACGGCAATAATGTCGTGGTCCTGCTGAACGACAACACCGACGTGCAGCAGTTAGAAGGCGCCTTAAAGGCGCGCAAAAAGGAAATGTCGATGGCGGCGCTGATCCCGGGCTTGACGTGCCAGGTGCAGGGCACGTACAACGCGCAGAACCAACTGGTCGCGCAGTGGGTCCGGTTCACAGGCGAGGACTTGGAGCAGGCGCAGTCGGCGCAGGCGGCGGTCCACGAGACCGCGGTTGCGGCAGCCAAGAACCAGGCTGAACTGAAGCAGCAAGCCGACGCGCTGGCTGCCCAGAACGCAGCCCTGAAGGAGCAGCAGGCCGCAATTACCGCACAGCAGAAAGAGATCGCCGCCAACAAAGCCAAGATTGCCGCGAACAGCGCCCGCTTCGGCGAGCTTGACCAGTACTACATCTTGGACGAAGTAACCGTTCTCTTCGGCAACGGCGTAACGAAGGTTGATCCCAAGTACAACGCTCCGTTGCTGGCGCTGGTCCAGAAGGCGATGACCTATAACGGTTACAACATCCAGGTGAAGGGGTATGCATCGTCAGTGGGCAGCGCAGCCGTGAACCAGCAGCTCAGCGAAGAGCGGGCGAACAATGTTTCGAACATTATTGTTCAGCAGGGTCATGTTCCTTTGACCAACATGTTGGCTCCGGGCGCCATGGGCGAGAGCAGGCAAGTGGGCAGCGACAAGACCGCCGAAGGACAGGCCGAGAACCGTCGCGTGGTAGTTCGGGCGTTGCTCAATAAGGGCATCGCCGGTGAGATGCCATTGCCGACAACCAAATAGGACTTAGCAGGTGACTCCACCACTGGGACGGCGATCATGCCGTCCCAGTGAGTTTGTGTACACGCCGAAGCACGGCACTACGTTCGTATTTGAGGCAAAGCCGTCGAGCAGCCGGACTGGGGCGTTGGCTCTAGTTTCGCTTGTCTCGGTCGGATGTGGCGAAGCGCCTGTTCATGGCTGAGGTTGTGATGTAATAATCCCACCAAGAACTCGGATCGGTGAGGGGCGGGAATTATGGTGGGGACGGTGGCGCTAGTGGTTGTGTTCACACTGACGGCACTGGCAGTTGTGCTGTACGCGGCCTATTGTGAGGCGGGCGAAGATTTGCCGTGTAAGAAGGCGCGGCGGAGCGCAGGGCTTCCAGTATCTCAGGCTGATTCGAGCCGGCGGACCAGGAAGTCGTGAACTGAAGTGTGCAATCAGAACCGCGACGTTGGATGCAAGAACTGGCGTTGCGGATGGTTTTCGAGCCTATCTATCTATTTTTGTTTTGCGATACAGGAGCGCTGAATATGAAGAGGAAGTTTGCTTTTTGTGCGGTATTGGTCGTTCTAGCGAGTTCGTTGGCCGTAGCGCAGCAGGTTTCGGTGAACTACAACCACAACGCGAGTTTCTCGCAGTACCACACGTACGCGTGGGGTTCCAATAACAAGAACGAGATCCGAAACTCGATTTTGGCGCAGGTGGCGCAGCAGGACATCGAGGGTGCCATGCAGCAGAAGGGCTTCCAGAAGGTCCAGGAAAGCCAGAATCCCGATCTCGTTCTTACCGCCAGCGGCGGGGAGCGTGAGCAGACTTCGTACAATGCCTGGGGTATGCGCGGCATCGGCGGCGGCATGGGCGGCATCAGCCCGCAGCAGAACGTGGAAGCCACCATGGTTGTGAGTTTGTATGACGTAAAGCAGAAAGAACTAGTGTGGCGCGGCATCGGGCAGGACACGCTGAATAACAACGGCAACAAGAACCAGGAAATGGTCCAAAAGGCCATACAGAAGATGTTTAAGCAGTGGCCTAAGCAGTAGATCGACGTAAGCAGAATCACGGGGCCCGGCAAGTTGCCGGGCTCTTGTGTCTTAGGCAGATCTCGTTGAGCCAGGTTCAGTCCGTCGGCTAGTTGTTCGCACCTCGATCGAGTCAGGCGAAAGGGAAGTAAATGTATTCATTCCGTAATCGCAAGGCGAATTCTGGGATACTAGTTTTGGTTTTGACACTTCTGTTCTCTGCGACTGCATCCGCGGAGAAGATTCGCGTCCATTACGACAAGTCGCTGGATTTCTCGAAATTCAAGACCTATGGCTGGGCACCGCATGGAGCGGTAGCGCGACCCATGCTGGCGCTTGATTTCGTCGGAGCAGTGGAAGACGAGCTGAATAAGCGCGGCCTGCACAAGGTTGAATCGAATCCGGACCTGATCATTGTTTTCTACAGTGCGGTGGATTCTGAAATCAGCATGACTTCGGCTAACCCGCTGTACAACGCGACGGGAGGAATTCCGCCCTTCGACCCCAGCATGACCTCGCCGGGGAACTCGTTGTATTGGGACAGCTACTATGGCAACAGAACCATCGTCGTCCATCCGGGCACACTGGTTATAGACCTGATCGACTTCAAGAACAAGAAGCTGGCCTGGCGAGGGTTTGCGTCAGAGGCCATCAGCGCGAACAACCCTGACAAACTGATGAGCGAAGTGAACAGTACCATCACGAAATTGTTCAAGGAGTACCCTGTGAAGTGAGAGAGACGGGTGTCGAGGAACCAGGAACCGCCGATCGGTTTACGCCGACGCAGCTTGACGCAGTTCCGAAGACCCGCCTACGATCCAAAACAAGCATGATTCTGCATCAGGGCAACAGCCTTCTCGCCGCGGGGATGCGGCGATTCTTTTTGTGCCTGGCAATCTCCCTCCTGAGTTCAGCGGGTACATTCTTGGCACAAACCCCCGCAAGCGTTGGTGATAAATCGTCGGTTGCACAGTTCCTGGACGTCGCCGAAAAGTCGGGCCTGACGATGAGGAACGTATTCGGTGGGATTGATACCAAGAAGTACATCATTGAGACGACCGGAACAGGCGTCGCCATCTTCGATTATGACAACGATGGCTGGCCCGACATTTTCTTCGTCAACGGAACGACACTTGAAGACATGAAGGCGGGCAAGAGCGGGCCTACCAACCATCTGTTTCACAACAATCACGACGGCACGTTTACCGATGTCACAGAGAAGGTCGGACTGGCCGACGCCACCGGTTGGGGCCAGGGCGTATGCGTGGGTGATTACGACAACGACGGTTGGCAGGATCTATACGTCACGTATTACGGTGCGAACCGCCTGTACCACAACGATCACGGCGTTTTCAAATTAGTCAGCGAAAAAGCTGGCGTCGCAGGCAATGGCAAGGAATGGGGAGCGGGCTGCGCTTTTGTGGATTACGATCGCGATGGCCATCTCGATTTATTCGTTGCGAACTATGTTGACTTCGACGTAACCACGGCGCCTGCCCCAGGAGACCGGCCGTCATGCATGTGGAAGGGCACTCCCGTCATGTGCGGACCGCGAGGACTGCCGCACCATAAGAACATTCTTTATCACAACCGCGGCGACGGCACGTTTGAAGACGTGACAGTAAAGGCGCATATTGACCGGACAAACGGGCATTATGGGCTGGGAGTGTCTACTCTCGATTACGACAACGATGGCTGGCCCGACATCTATGTCGCTTGTGACAGTACGCCAAGCATCCTGTATCACAACAACCACGATGGTACGTTCACGGACGTTGCGGTCGTCGCCGATGCGGCATTCAATGAAGACGGTCGCGAGCAAGGCGGCATGGGAACTACGGTAGGCGATTACGACGGCGACGGACGCCTGGACATCTTCAAGACTAACTTCTCTGACGACACGTCAACGCTGTATCACAACAATGGTGACGGCACCTTCAGCGATGTAACTACCGCCGCGGGCCTCGGGCTGCACACGAAATATCTCGGCTGGGGAACGATGTTCTTTGATTTTGACAATGACAGCTGGCTCGACCTCATGTTGGTGAATGGTCACGTCTACCCGGAGGTCGACCAGTTTCACCTCGGCAGCAATTATCAGGAGCCAAGGATTTTGTACCGCAACAATGGCGACGGTACCTTCAGCGACGTGTCTGAAAAGGCCGGCTCAGGCATCACAGCAGTGACATCGTCGCGCGGACTGGCTGTTGGCGATCTGTGGAACACGGGCCAGATGTCAGCCGTGATCAGCAACATGAACGAGCGTCCGAGTTTGTTGCGAAACCAGCAGAAGTATCCAAACCATTGGGTAACGTTCAAGACTGTCGGAACGAAGTCGAATCGCGACGGCATAGGAGCGCGGATAACCGTGAAAGCAGGGAAGCGACTGTTGGTTGATGAAGTGCGCAGCGGATCGAGCTACTACTCGCAAAATGACATGCGCGTGCATTTTGGCTTGGGAATGGCGTCGAAGCTCGATTCCGTCGAGGTCAGGTGGCCGAGCGGGTTAACCGAGCGGTTTGAGAGTTTCGCAGTCGATCAAATCAATATTGTGAAGGAAGGCTCCGGCGTTGCCGTGAAGAATGAACCGCCGGGAAAAAGCTAGAGAAAATCATACGGTAAGGTGCGCGGCATATTCTTTGCTGTGCAGAGGACTACTGCCTTTACGGGAAGATCGATCCAGAACTGTGCGCCTGGGCTCTCATCTATGCGAGTCATGGCCCGGCATTTTGCGGTGCGCCTTCAGGCTGCTGGTCTCGACATCGACGCGGTACAGAGTGCGCGGATCCCAAGAGAATTCGGGGGTCAGGTGAAGCGCTTTCAAGTGATCCGGTGAGGGGACGTGTTTACGCGCGCTTTCCATTGTGATGCGCTCGCGTTCTGCTTGACCTTGCTCGCCGAAGACGCCTGTTTTGCCGTCGCCGAGAAACTCGTGGACTAGAACGATGCGGCCATCGCGGGCGTCATAAACGATGCATTTGTGCGACGTGGGCTTGGGAGCCGGGAATGTGGACTGGAGCTCCATAGCCTTCTCCTATGACCAGTAATTCAACATCAGGCGCCCGTATGCGAAAGCGCTAATAACGGTGATTTGGATAGAGAGGCTGGTCATCCCCTGCCGCCAGACAGCCAGCGTCGTGTCGCTGAAATTCTCTGTGCCGTTGGCAGACACGACCTGGATGATGCTTATCGCGGTGTAGAAATTCTCACCGTCGTCGATGAAGTTGGAGCGACCTAAGGCGACTTCAGCCATCGTGTCGTGGTCGTCAATCTGGACAGTAGCTTGATAGATGTAGGCAAGATCGGCCCACGCCCACCATGAATATTCCTGCTGACCAACCATCGCGCACTCCAAGGCTGCGGGCTCGCGCCGCAACCGCTGAACCAGCGAGAGCCCTGATAGTACTGCCGAAACACAGTGCGTTTCAACTGTATCCCAGGAAATCTCAAGATTGGACGCGTCGGAGATGAGGCTCGGTGCTACCTCTTACTGGCGTTCTGCAGTGGAGATGTTTTTACGATACCTTTGCCTTCTTCGACCGCAACCAGCTGATTTACCTTCACGTCCTTGAGCGTATCGACTTGGCCGCTGGGCCAGCGCACTTCGAGCAGATCAACTTTGGCGGCTTTCCCGATGCCGAAGTGAATGCGTAAGTCGCTTTGCGAGATGTAGCCTCCGCCGCTGCGTACTTCGTCGATTTGCTGATGGGGTTTGGCTTCCCCGGGAGCGGCGGTTACGCACTTCACGCGGGCTCCGATAGCGCTGCGGTTCGACTTCACGCCGATGCACTTCACCTTGATCCAGTTGTTGTCGAGGGTCGAGTCGCAACGCACGAGTTGCGGCAGTCCGTTCACCGTGTTCACTACGAAATCGATATCGCCATCATTATCGAAGTCGCCAAATGCGCAGCCGCGCGATGCATTTGGGATGGTGATCCCCGGTCCCGCCTGTTGAGTGACTTCCTTGAAGCGGCCGTTGCGAGTGTTGCGGTAGAGCAGTTTCTTCTGCGGATACCCCGCTTCAGTCGTGAGTTGTTCAACTTCGGGGTAGACATGTCCGTTGCAGATGAGAATGTCAGGCCAGCCGTCGTTGTCGAAGTCCAGCCACCCGCACCCCCATCCCAGGTACTGGGTGTGAAGGCCCAGACCAGCCTGGAACGTAGCGTCTTCGAAGTTCCATCCGCCAATGTTGCGATACAGCGACGGTGTGTCGCCGGCAAAATTCGTTTTCAGAATGTCGAGGTTGCCGTCGCAGTCGTAGTCTGCGGCCGATACGCCCATGCCAGCTTGTGGCTTGCCGTCAGCACTGAGGACGCAACCCGCTTCCAGTCCGACCTCGGAAAACTTGCCGTCTTTGAGGTTCTTGTACATCAGTGATTTCGTGGAGTCGTTCGCGACATAAATGTCGGGCCAACCGTCGTTGTCAAAGTCGGCTACGCAGACACCCAGTCCGTAGGTGCCGTTCACCTTCTTGATCCCAGCGCCCTCGGAGACATCGGTAAAAGTTCCGTTACCATTGTTGTGGTAGAGGATGTTCGTGTCGCCGTTTAGTCCCGGCGGTCCACAGGCCACCATCACTGCCTTATAAAGACACGGCCCACTTTCCGGCACCGGTGCGGTCTTAAGATCCAGATCGATGTAGTTTGCGACGAAGAGATCAAGCTTGCCGTCGCGGTCATAATCCAGGAACGCACAACCTGTTCCCCATCGCGTTCGAGCGCCCGCCACACCAGACTTTTCGCTGACGTCGGTAAACGTACCGTTACCGTTGTTGTGATAGAGAACGTTCTTGCCAAAATAGGTGATGAACAGGTCGTCATTGCCGTCGTTGTCGTAGTCTCCGATGCAGACGCCTTGTCCCCATCCCGAATGTTTCAGGCCGGCCTTATGTGTGACATCGGTAAACGTTCCATCGCGGTTGTTCTTGAACAAATGGTTGAACGGCTCTTCGCCGGGCGCGAAGCCCTCAAGGCGAGTTCCATTGACGAGGAAGATGTCGAGCCACCCATCGTTGTCGTAGTCGTAGAAGGCGACGCCGCAACCGGTGGTCTCAAGCAGGTACTTGTTCTTGTGCTCGCCGCCAAAGGTGGTCTTGGCGTTGAGTCCGGCCTCCTTGGCGACATCGATGAAGGTGACTCCAAGATCGTTTCCAGAAGGCGGAGTGTCTGCCGCTTGAGCGAGCAGGGGAAACGGTCGCGCTAGCGAGAGCACATCCGAAAAGCTGAGGACGAGCGCGCTACGACAGAGAGAACGGAGGAATTTTCTTCTTGATGGCGCCAATAACGGTACCTGCTGACCCACGCGCTGATGTGTAATTTATTTTGCTGGACGGCACAGTCCAATTGCAAGCCAAGTCAAAAGAACACATTGCCAAGCCACCTTGCTCCATGTCGAGGAATTGCATGGGAAGACTGCCTTTCGGCGCATGCCGTCGCCGTGGCGGGTGGTACGCGAAGGCAGCGTTGCGATAGACTGCCTTTCAGTTCAGGAGGCTGCCCGGTGCGCGAACTGCCCGTACGACTCGTTCGGTTGGTAGTCGTTCTATCCCTCGTGGTTCCATTTGCGTTTGCGCAGTCGAAGAATGCGCCGGTGGACGCCGAAGGCCACCAATGGTGGCAACATGCCGTGTTCCAGGAAATTTATCCGCGTAGTTACATGGACAGCAACAACGATGGGATCGGCGACCTGAACGGGATCACGTCGAAAATGGATTACTTGAAATGGCTGGGCGTTGATGCAATCTGGATCGCGCCCTGCTTCCCTTCGCCGCAGGTGGACTTCGGCTACGACGTGTCGGACTACGAAGCCATTGATCCGATGTACGGCACGATGGATGACTTTACGCGGATGGAGAAGAAGGGCAAAGCGAACAACATCGGCATCGTGTTTGACTTCGTGGTCAACCACACATCAGACAAGCACAAGTGGTTTCTGGAATCGGAATCATCGAAAAGTAATCCATACCACGACTGGTACATCTGGAAAGATCCAAAAGGCAAGGACCAACCGCCAAACAATTGGACCTCCGCATTCGGCGGTTCCGCGTGGCAATGGGACCCGAAGCTGAATCAGTTCTATTACCACTTTTTTTATCCGCAGCAGCCGGACCTGAACTGGCGAAACCCTAAGGTGGAGACCGCCATGTTTGACGTCACGCGCTTCTGGTACAAGCGTGGCGTAGTGGGTTTTAGGCTCGATGCAGTGGATACGATGTTCGAGGACCCAAACCTTACCAACAACCCCGTCAAGAACGAAAAGAACGCCTACGGCGACCAGAAGCAAGACAGCAAGTACAACACTAAGTTGCCAGAAGTCTATCAAGCTCTGGCTCGCCTGCGCACCGTAGCGAACGGATACAACGCCGTGTTGATCGGTGAAACATGGACGAACGATATCGCTGAACTGCAGCAGTATTACGGCAAGAACCACGAAGTCCTCCAGATGCCGATGGACCTCCAGATGTTGAACCTGAAACCGCTTTCGGCCGATGTGTTTCGCAAACACGTCGGTACGGTGATCGCTTCGGGTGAGTGGCCTGTATGGGTTATGAGCAACCATGACAGAATGCGGGCCTACAGCCGCTTTGCCGACGGCAGGCATGACGATGACATCGCCAAAGTGATGGCGGCCATGTACCTGCTGCTGCGCGGAACGCCGATCATGTATTACGGCGAAGAGATCGGCATGCAGAACAACGAGCCGACGCGGAAAGAGGATGTGAAGGACCCAATCGGACAGCTGGGTTGGCCGACAGAGAAGGGAAGAGACGGCGAGCGCACTCCGATGCAGTGGAACAACACGCCCAATGCAGGTTTCACCACAGGCATCCCGTGGCTGCCGGTCCCGGTTTCGTACCAAACGCATAATGTTGTGGCGGAAAAGTCTGACCCGAATTCGGTCTTGAATTTTTACAAGACCGTGTTGACGCTGCGTCACACGAACAAGGCGCTGATAGACGGCGACTACGTTGCGCTGAACGAGAATGACGCCAACGTCTATACCTACCTGCGTCGCTATAAAAACCATGCTGTGCTGGTTGTGCTGAATATGTCAGACAGTCCGCAGAAGGTCAGCCTGGACGTGTCGTCGCAAGGTTTCAGCACGAAACAGGCGACGACTCTGGTGGCCACGAATAAGTCGGGAGCCACGCAGTCGCTAGCTGGTATCGAGCTGGCGCCGTGGTCGGTTTATGTTGGCGAGTTGACGAAGTAGCGTTGGAATTTCGGATCTCCAATCAACAGCGGTTACTGGGAGACGGAGCAGTGTCGAGGAAATTGGCGAGCCTGGCTGCGGCAGCAGTGTTTGCATGTCTAGCCGGCTCCGCCGCGAATGGTCAGGCTCAAGGCGGTTCGCGGCAATCGTTGCACCCGTCCACCGCGACCTCTCCGATCGCGAAGGGTCTTAGTCTATCTGGTGCGAAAGTCGATCCACTGGCGAAAGGTGGCACGGTAATTTTGATTTTCATGCGCACGGACTGCCCGGTTTCCAATCGCTATGCTCCAACAATCAACTCATTGAGCCAGCAGTATGCCGGGAAGGCGCAATTCTTTCTGGTTTATCCCGATGGCTCCGAGTCTTCGGACAGCATCAACAAGCACTTGCAGGAATATAGTTTTCAAATCCCCGCCCTACGCGACCCGAAGCACGAGTTGGTGAGGCTGAGTAAGGTTCAGATCACGCCTGAGGTTGCCGTTTTCGATGGGAAGCGGGAACTGATCTACCACGGCCGCATCGACAATTGGTACGAAGATTTTGGTCGTGCCCGCCCTCAACCCACGACCCACGAACTGGATGAGGCCATCCGCGCTTCGGTGGATGGTGGCCTACCGCCTGCTTCAGTTGGTGGCGTAGGATGCTACATATCAGACCTGCGATGACCCTTTGTTGTGGCAATCAAGGCTGGAGAGGTATGGCGCTGGTTTCGACTGCGCTAATCGTATCCTTGTTCGCTCCGAGTGCTTGGTGCGGTGAGCCGTTCGGTGCTTCAGCCAAGCTCACGTTCAACCGCGACATCGCTCCCATCGTCTTCAACTACTGTTCTTCCTGCCATCGGCCTGGCGAGGCGGGCCCGTTTCCGCTGATCACTTATCAGGACGTGAAGAAGCACGGCCACCAGATTGTGGCTGTGACGCAATCGCGGTTCATGCCGCCCTGGCTACCAGAGCCAGGCAACGTGAAGATCGCTGACGAACGCCGACTTTCTGACCGACAAATTGCCACGATCCGCGCCTGGGTCGACCAGGGAATGTTGCAGGGTACGCCCAGTGATCTGCCGCCTGAACCGAAGTTCGTGGAGGGCTGGCAGTTAGGCAGGCCGGATCTCATCATCAAAGCCGAGAAGCCGTACATCTTGCCTGCTTCCGGCAGAGACCAGTACTGGAATTTCATTTTGCCGGTACCAATTACCGAGACTCGCTGGGTTCGCGCGGTCGAGATCCATCCCGGCGACAAGAGATTTGTGCATCATGCGAATGTATTGGTAGATCGGTATGAGACATCTCGCCGGATGGAAAAAGAAAAGGGGACTGGCTTCGGTGGCATGGAGATCAGGATCGACTCGGAGGTCTTTGATCCAGACAGCCACTTTCTTTTTTGGAAGCCGGGAACGGTTGCATCGTTCGAGCCGGACGGAATGGCGCTGCGTCTCGATAAAAGTACGGACCTCGTGCTTAACGCACACCTTCAGCCGTCAGGGAGACCTGAGCCAATACAACCAACGATTGGGATCTATTTCACCGACAATCCTGCGACCGTACATCCGATGTTGCTGCAGATGCAAAACGACGCTGCGCTTGATATTCCAGCCGGCGATAGCGACTTTGTCGTGACCGACGAGTTCACGCTGCCGCTCGATGTTGACCTGCTCGGCGTTTATCCCCACGCTCATTATTTGGGAAAAGACTTGCTGGCCACGGCACTGTTACCTGACGGCACGACAAAGACCCTGATCCACATCAAGCGCTGGGATGTGAATTGGCAGGGAGTCTATCGCTTTGCCGAGCCAGTGTTATTGCCTCGGAACACCGTGCTCAAGATGCGTTACGTCTACGACAATTCGGAAGACAACACAGCGAATCCGAGCCATCCGCCAGCGCGCGTCGTCGGAGGCAACTTGTCTACGGACGAAATGGCCCACCTTTGGCTCCAGGTTGTACCGAAGCAAGCACCAGGCACACAGGGTGATCCGAGAATGGTCCTTCAGGAAGCTTGGGCCCGTCACGAGGTAGAGAAGGCACCCGGCAGCTTCGAATCGCGCTACAACCTGGGCGAGATGTTGCAGGCCCGCGGAGCATCCGATGAGGCAGTCGAGCAATTTCAGGCCGCTGTGCTGATTCGTCCGCAGGATGCGGTCGCGAACAACGCACTTGGGGGAGCGTTGCTTTCGAAAGGCGACACAGACGGTGCGATAAAGTGTTTCGAGGTAGCCTTGGCTTCGCAACCCGACTACTTCGATGCCCACTACAACCTGGGCAATGCCTATGCTGCGCAGGGCAATTTCCGCGCAGCCGCCGAGCAATTTAGTGAAGCCGCGAAGTTGAACCCGGGCGATGCCAACGCGCAAGCCAATCTCGGAACGGCCTTGGTTCAGCTTGGGCGCCTGGATGAAGCACGAACTCACTACGAAGCGGCCTTGCGCATCGATTCTTCGAATCAGCTGGCAAAAGAGAATCTTCAGCAACTCGAGCAATTGATTAAAGAAACCCGGCGCTGAACCTATTTGCGCGATAAGCAGAGATGTCTTATTGGAAATCCGTTTGCTTATTACGCAACTGCTCGGCGATCTTCAACTCGCGCTCCGCATCCGCAGTCTTTCCAACGTCACGGTACGCTTGCCCGAGTAACTGATGCGTCATCGGATTGTTCGGATCCATACTCGCGGCTCGCTGCAGGTAACTTAAAGCGAGCACGGGCTCGCCCTTTTTCTGTAGGACTTTGCCGAGCAGGATGTAAGGGCCCGTAGAAGTGGAGTCCAGCCAAATTGACCGCTGCAGCATCCGTTCAGCGTCTTCGTACTTCTGCACCCGAGAATAAGCATCGGCAAGCTTGTAATACGCCGCGGGATAAGCGGGATTGATCGCCAGTTCCTGCTCGAAGTCCTTGATGGCCTCCGGAATTTTCGACGTAAACATCTCGATCTCGCCGAGTAACTGGTGCGCTAGAGGAAGCTTGGGATCCGCAGCAATCGCCTTCTGTGCGTAGTCTTCAGCGATTGGCGTGAACTCTTGTCGAAACAGCATTCTCGCTGTGAGCAGGTAACTCGCGCCCGAATCGGGGGGCAGGTCGAACATCTTCGCGAATGCTTTGCGGGCATTCGGGTAATCCTTGGCTTGGATATAACTAATGCCGAGAACATACGACGCATCGACATTCGCATGCGGATACCACGTCTGAACCTTCTCCAGGTAAGGAATCGCCTCGCTAGGACGTCCCGCCCGATAATACGAAAGCCCGAGAAGTTGGACCCCTTCCTTGTCATTTGCGTCTTCGGCGATAGCCAATTTGAACGACTCGGCCGCCTTTAGGTAATCGCCCTTTTGGTAATAGACGACTCCCGTCGCGTGTGACAGACCTTGGGGCTTGGGCGTTTGCGCAGCCATCCTTTGTAACAAGGTGATGGCGTCATCGTAATTTCCCTGCTGGGACAGCCGGTAAGCCTCTTTGAAATCGCCGCCTGCACCCGTCGTCTGGGCTGCCGGAGTGCTAGCTTGCCCGTTAGGCGGCGATTGAGTCTGCGCGGCCATCATGTTGCAACACACAAGAATTAACAGGGCGGGACGAAGACATGAGGAAATAAGCAGCATGGAAATTGGCCTTTGCAAAATTAGAACATACATGCGGGCAGCAGTTCCGGTCAGTGGTTGAGCGCTGGCGCCTCGACAACACCGACATATTTATCCGCGCCGCCGTAATAGAACAGGAATCGGTTGCCCCGTTGGACCATACCTTCCACAAAGATGACGTTTGGAACCTGACCGGCTCTTTCCCAATCCTCTTGCGGAGAAAACAGCGGTTCTTCGCTGCGATAAAGCAGTTTTCGGGGATTCTTGCGATCGAAAACAGCGACTCCCGTTCGGTAAACCAACTTGTCATCGGCGCCGTTGTAAATCAGCACGATTCCGTCGCCAGTCACAATAGGCGGAGGGCCCGGTTCGACCACTCGCGAATCGAATTGGCCTGGACGCCGCGGTAGAACCGGCGTCTTAGTCGCTTCTGTCCAGTGAATCAAATCGCTGGAGGACGCCAGCCCCATCTGGTCGTTCTTGTCCGGGGTGGTGCCCAAAAAGTACATCCAGAACTTACCGTCGATCTTCTCCGGAACAATGGCGCCTGATTTTGTCCAGCCGGTGTTCCAGTTGCCTTTATACGCGGGCAGAATCACGCCCTTGCGCTCCCAGTGGATCAGATCGCGAGAAGTGGCGAGGCAGAGTTGCGCGTTCCTCTTGTTGTAGCCGGTGTATGTCAGGTAATAAAGGTCGCCGAATCGAACGAGCCGCGGGTCCTCAACGCCGCCATCCTTTTCGTAGTCCGTCTCAGGCGAAAACACAGGCTCGGGACGCCGAGTAAAATGAACGCCATCACTGCTTTCGGCAAAGCCCAAGCGCGAAACTCCTTTCGCGTCTTGCGCGCGATAAAGCATCACGATCTTCTCGCCTGCTTTGATGACTGCTGGGTTAAAGGTGCCGGCTGATTCCCATCCGGTACCTACCGGAGACACAATCGGCATTTGGGAGAGCCGCTCCCAATTGCCGAATGGGAGTTTCCATCCGGTGGAAGCCATGATCGACAGCACACTGACGATCATCAGCTCGCCCGCTAGCAGGAACCTGTTGCCGAATCGATGGGTAACCTTCATGCGGTTTGGATTCTATCCCCTTCGCGCAGAACGTCAAAAGATGCGCTAGCCTTGTACGAACGCACACGTGGCGGTAGCCTTTCATTATCGTGTCCGGCCTAATCCTCTTGAGACTGATCAGACATTCCTGCCCAATCATCTTGGGAGTTGCCTTAGTAGTGACTCTCGTGGCCGTTGCATCTGTTGGACAGCAGTCGGCGACGAAAAACCCTGAGGCGACCGCGGCTTACAACGCTGGCACCGCCGCCGTCGCCGCCAGCGACCTCGCCAAGGCTCAGACGGAATTTGAGAAGGCGACGAAACTCAGCCCCAGCAATGCCGATATGCAGCTGGCACTCGGCAAGGTGCTGTTGCACCGCGGCGATCTCGCCACGGCTGCAATTCACATGCTGGCAGCGATCAATTCGAAGCCTGACATGGCGCAGGCGCATTTCTATCTCGGGCAAATTCTGTCGGTGCAGGGAGAGTGGGAGCAGGCAATCTTGCAACTCCGCGAAGCTGCCAAGCTGGCTCCGAAGGATGCAGAACCGCATCGTGCACTGGCTCGCGCCATGAGCGCTCAAGGGAAAACGGCCGACGCACTGGCGGAAGCAAATACAGCAGTTCAGCTGGCCCCCGGGAGCCACGAAGCTCATGACGAGCTCGGATCATTGTTGGCTCAGAACGGGCAACTTGCTGAGGCTGAGAAGCAATTTCAGTCCGCACTTCAACTCGACTCCCAATACCAGCCCGCTCATTTTCATCTTGGCGTCGTATATCTGAACTCTGGTAATGTCAGCGGCGCCCAACAGGAATTGACTACCGCGACGGCCATGGATGCCAAGGATGGTCGTGCGTTTTACTACCTCGGAGAGGCTTATCAAGCCTCCGGTGACAAAGCCGCAGCGATCTCTGCCTACCAAGAGGCCGCATCCTTATTGCCTAGTTCCCCTGCTGTGCAAACCAAGCTCGGACTAGCGTTACAGCGCACCACCGATGTCGAAGGTGCAGCCAAGGCGTTTCGAAGGGTGATCGAGTTGACCCCGAGTGACGCAGAAGCGCACAACAACCTGGGTTTGGTGCTGATGCAACGCGGAGAGGGTGAGGCGGCTGTAAAGGAATTTCAGACAGCATTGGAACTCCGGCCCGGCGATTCAGGTTTCCGTGCCAACCTAGGCATTGCCTACTTGCAGCTCTCCGATTTCGATGCAGCCGAGAAACAGTTGCGCGACGCGATCAAAACGTCGCCTGAGAACTCGTCCTTCCATTACGACCTCGCGCTGGACTTGAAGCTCAAGGACGACTTGCCGGCTGCTCTGGCCGAATTGCAGAAGTCGATCGACCTCGATCCGAACCTCGTGGACGCCTATTACACATTTGGAATCACGTTATGGCAGCAAGGGGAATTTCCCGAAGCGGTTAAGAAACTGAGGAAGGCCATCGAACTGAAGCCCGATTATGCCGAGGCTTATTACACCCTTGGGACCGTTCTGAAACAAATGAATCAGTTGCCAGATGCGGCAGCCGCGTTGCGCGAAGCCATTCGTTTGCAACCAACCTTTGCCGGCGCGCACACTACTCTGGCGGCCGTATTGCGACAGATGGGCGACGCATCGGCGGCCGACTCCGAAGCGCAGTTCGGCGACACTTTGGTGAAGCAAAAGATCGGGCTGCAGGGAGCGACGTTTGCGACGAACTCAGGCAAGAGGATGCTTGATGCTGGAGACTTGGACGGCGCGATTTCGCAGTTTCGCACAGCGGTTAAACTCGCGCCGGACTTTGCCACGGCTCACTATGAACTGTCGCTAGCACTGTCGCGAAAGGGAGAAAAGCAGGAAGCCGCCGACCAGTTGCAACGGGCCAAAGAGCTGGATCCCAAATTAACTGCCAACCCCTGAAAAAGATTACTTTCCTGAGTCCGCCGGAACGTGACACTCTAGCCAAATCGGTTTTGTAGAGAGAACGGGTCATTGGCGAAAATCATTTCGCTACTACAGGAAAATGATTATTGACAGATGTTGACAACTCCGCTTGACAACAAGCGTTTCAACATTATAGTTTTGCTACCGGTCGAGTCGGGGTTGACTCGGGGTAGTCCTTTAGCTGACAGCATGATAGCCGGAACGGGGACCGTGGGTTCTACAGTCTGTATTCCGAATGCACGCATGCGATCATTCATCCACGTGAATGGTGTGGCTATTCTTGACTCTTTTCTCTCGTTCACTTCAACAGGCATAGAGGTTTCCAGCAACAAACAGCAGCGGGTAGGGGGGCAGCTCACACTGCCATTGCGCCGCTGCGGAGGATGAAATGACAAAACGGTGGGGGTTGTTCTTAGCAGCGTGCACGATTCTGGCTCTGGCTTCGACCGCAGCGTACGGTCAGGCAGTGTTCGGAAATATTGTTGGAACCGCAACCGATCCGCAGGGTGCGGCAGTCGCGGGTGCGAAGGTGACCGTTACCAGCGTAGCGAAGAGTACCTCGGTCACGACGACAACCAACGAGTCGGGAAACTATTCGGTCAGTCACTTGATCCCGGACGTTTATAAGGTCAAGTTCGAAGGGGCCGGATTCAAGTCCTTTGAGCAGGGCGACATTCCTGTTTCCGCAGACGGAACGCAACGCGTCGATGTCCAGTTCCAGGTCGGATCGGCGAGCGAGACGATGGAAGTAACGGGCGAACCTCCGCAGTTGCAGACCGACAAGTCTGACATCGCAATTGAGTTCAACAACACCTACGTGCAAGATATGCCGACTCTGAACCGCAACTTCACGCAGTTCGAGTTGATGTCCCCCGGTACGCAGAAACTGACCGGCTGGAGCCACGCCAACACGGAGAACCCGCAGGCGTCGCAGCAGATTTTCGTGAATGGCCAGCACTTCAGCGGTACTAACTATCAGCTGGACGGCACCGACAACCAGGACCCGATCCTGGGCATTATCGTCATCAACCCCAACCTTGACGGCGTGACCGAAGCCAAGATTGCGTTGCAGCAGTACGACGCGGAAATGGGCAAGGCGGTCGCCGGCTACGTCACGGCGCAGACCAAGTCGGGCAGCAACGAATTTCACGGCAGCGCCTTCTGGTTCCGCCGCACTGATGCCAACCAGGCACGCGACCCGTTCACCCAGTATCAGTTGGTGGATGGACGCTACATCCCGTCCACCAAGTGGCAGGAGTACGGCGGGTCGTTGGGTGGACCGATCATTAAGAACAAGCTGTTCTTCTTCGGCGACTATCAGGGCCAGCAGTACAGCACAGGTATCACCAACACCTACTCGATTCCGACGGCACAGGTGGAAAGCACCTGTAGCCAAACCACGGGCTTCTGCGACCTGAGCCAGTATCTGGGGCAGACCGGCGGCGGTGGTGGAACCGCCAACGGCACGACTTATCAGCAGGGGCAGGTGTTCAACCCCAATACAGGCAACCTGGGTGGCTCGGGACGTACCGCTTTTGTGGGCAACCTGATTCCCAACAGCTTAATCTCCCCCCAGGCTCGGTCCATCCTGGCGTTCTTCCCGACACCCAATGCAACGGGCAGCGCTAACGGCACCTTGAACAACTACCTTGCAGGCGGCTCTGGCCCGTTCTCCCAGAACGCTTTCGACGTGCGTAGTGACTGGGTTGCAACATCTTCGCTGAATGTATTTGGCCGGTATAGCCAGAGCTATTTCAGCGTTTCGGGCGCCCCTGGTCTGGGACAGGCGGGCGGCACCGGCTTCGGTTCGGGCGGATTGGCCGGAAGCTCGATCATTCACAACTACAGCCTGGCCATCGGGGCGACCAAGACGTTTGGCCAGTCATGGGTAGGCGACTTCCGGTTTGGTTGGTTCAAGTACAACCCGCAGACTCACAAGTATTTCGCCGGTCTGGCGCCGATGAATGCTATTGGCGTACCGGGTCTGAATATCACCAATCAGGGCGCGCTCACCGCGGCCTTTACGTCAGGCCTTCCTGCCTTCCAGGGCGATCAGAATGGAACGCAGACACTTACCAATTGGGGTGAGGGTCTGAATGTTGGTCGTTGCAACTGCCCATTGGTTGAAGACGAGAGCCAGTTCCAGGGTGTCAATAATTGGACAAAGATCTGGGGCAACCACTCATTCAAGTTTGGTGCTGACATTCGCAGCGCCAGCAACCTGCGCGTGCCCAGCGACGCCAACCGGACTGGCGTGCTGACCTTCGCTCACCAAGGGACTGCGGATGGCGGCATCGGCGGTATCGATCTGGCTACCTTCCTGTTTGGCAACGTCAGCAGCTTCAACCGCTTCGTTAGTACCTCATTGACTGCGGCCGAGCACCAGTGGCGGTACTTCTTCTACGGCCAGGATACTTGGCGCATTACGCCTAAGTTGACCCTCAACTACGGCCTGCGCTGGGAAATCTATACGCCAGAGACCGTTAACGGAAAGGGCCAAGGCGGCTTCGCTAATCCCCAGCAGGGCATCATCCGGGTTGCCGGATATGGACCCTACAATGACAGCGCCAACATCAACAGCGACTGGCATGCGTTTGCTCCGCGCTTAGGCTTGGCCTATTCGATGAACGAAAAGACGGTTATCCGCATGGGCTTTGGTATCAGCTACGACATCGGCGTGTTTGGATCGAACTTCGGTCATGCTGTGACACAGAACCTCCCGGTTCTGGCTAACCAGCAGATTACAGCGTCCACCAGCATTCCTGGCGCGTCGGATAATTACATCGCGGCGTTTAACCTGGCGGTGGGTCCACCGGCCAATATATTCCCAGTGATTCCTTCCTCGGGTATCCTTCCCTTGGGCGGTCCGCAGGGCAACGTTCAGCCCAGAATGCGTCCGACAAGCCAGGTATTGCCGGCAATTGGAGCCTGGAACGTCGCAATCCAGCGCCAGTTGACCAACAACTTGACTTTGGACATCGCATACGTAGGCAATGAAGGACGTCACGGGTTTGACGGTGACGGACCGTCGTATAACCTGAATCCGCCTAACTTGGCCAATTGGGCTGCCACCTATCCATGTTTGGCCAATCCCAGCCTGCCTCAATCGGCGTGCTCGCCGATCATCAGCCAGTCGCAGCGTCAGTACTACTACAACAAGTTCAGCACTCCGTATACCGATGCCAATGGGGTGACGACGAATGTGTTGTGCTGCTCTGGCGGCATCATGGGCAATTACTTTGGCAACAATGCGAACAGCTCTTACAACGCATTGCAGATCAAAGTGCAGCAGAACCTGGCACACGGATTGCAGTTCATCGCCCACTACACCTGGTCGAGAGCTCTGAACTACAACGGTGGATACTATGCTGTCGATCCTAGATCAGCTTATGGTCCCGACGACCAGAACCGTCCACAGGTGTTCGTAGCCAACGTCGTGTACTTCCTGCCATTCGGGAAGGGCAAGATGTTCGGCGGCAATGCCAGCACCGCGGAGAACCTGATCATTGGCGGCTGGCAAGTCACCGGTACGATGAACTATTCAGCCGGTCTACCGTTCACGCCGAGCTACGGTGAGTGCGGCAACGACAACGACGTAGGCGTTTGCTATCCGATGAAGGGGAACTCGGCGCAGTGGAGCATGGGCGGGAACGGATTCAATCCGCTGACGCATAGCGTCGTCTACTTCACGCCGATCGCGGCTATGAACCTGCCGAACAGTTCGAATGACCCCACTGTCGGTGGAAACTGTCTACATTTCTACGGTGCGTGGGGTAGGCCGTGTGCGGGTACGCTCGGCAATGCCGGTGTGTACTCTCTGTACGGTCCGCACTCGTTCACCTCGGACATGTCGGTCATGAAGAGCTTCCCGCTGACGGAACGCTTCAACCTGCAGTTCCGCATGGACGCGTTCAACATCTTCAACCACCCGGTGCTGGGCTTCAACGGCAACCAGGGCAACGTCTGTATCGACTGCGGTGGCAACGCCGGGTTGGTGCAGAACTTGGATGCGAACGTTAGTATGCGTCAGTTGCAGTTCGCCCTGCGTCTGAACTTCTAGTTCCGGCAGGCAGATCAACCATTTGGGAGGGAGCATAAATTCTCCCTCCCATTTTCACTAGTCTGATTGGACGCCTGGTCTCCCGCTACCCACCAGCGGGAGTTTTTTTTGACCTGAACACTTCTGTCTGTGACACAGGACTTCGCACCGTAGGTTTATGCCATTTCGTTGCGTCTCGACGGCAAGCTCCGTACGGTATGATGAGCTTCTAGAGAATGTATAGCCATAGAACAACTCTTTGGTTTCTGGGGACGGCGATTCTCGTCGTCCTCGGATTCGCCCTTGTGATCACGCGGCCGTTTCTTTCTCCGGTAGCCTCTGCCACGATTCTGGCGGTCGTGTTCTATCCCATCCACGAACGGGTACTCCGGTGGACAAAAGGCAAGGCGGGAATGGCGTCACTGCTTTCTACGTTGGCATTGCTGTTCCTTTTCTGTGTGCCGGTCATAATTTTGCTCACCTTAGCCGCCAACGAGGCGGTCGATGCAGCCCAGTACCTCACGCGGAAGAGTGCCGAGGAGGGCGGTATTACAAAGTTTCTGACGGTCATGGCTGACCGGGGCGTCGTCTTTGTCGGGAGATGGATCGATGTTTCCAAGTTCGACATTAAGGGAGCGATTACATCTCACGTGCAACAAGCGGGAGTGTGGTTTCTTGGCTCTGGCGCCACGATATTGCGAGGCTTCGCCGGCATTATCGTGAGCTCGCTCATCACGATGGTAATTGTGTTCTTCTTCTTCCGGGACGGCGAAGCCTGGATCAGGAGCATCGTGGAGGCCACGCCCCTCTCGCCGGCACAGGCGCATCGGCTTCTCAGCAATATCTCCGATACGATCGTCGCCAATGTGTACGGGATTCTGGCCGTAGGAGTTGCCCAAGGGGTTCTCAGCGGCATTGCTGTAGCAATCGTGGGGCTCCCGTCACCATTGCTTCTTGGCCTGGGCGCCGCCTTCGCATCCATTGTGCCGGTTGTTGGAGCCAGCCTCGTGTGGGTTCCTGCCGGACTCTACCTGATCTTTGTCGGAGCTACCTGGAAGGGCATATTTATACTTCTATGGGGAGTCTTTGTCATCAGTGCTGCCGATAACATCATCCGACCCTGGGTAGTAAGCGGCAAGGTTGAGTTACATCCTCTCATCCTTCTATTTTTCATTTTGGGTGGCGTCGAAGCTTTCGGGTTCATAGGACTGTTTCTTGGTCCCGTGATCGCCTCGGTGCTGGCTGTGTTGTTCAAGATGTTCCGCGAAGAAATTCCTTTGGCGAAAGAACCCGTTGCCACCTGACGATCAAACACAATCTTCGCCGGCAGTTCCGGAGGCCCTCTTCGTGCCCTGCAACAAATGATACAAATTCGGAGTCTGCTTTTCGACGACCGCTCCTATTCGGTCGAAAAGAGTTGACAGGACGCGCTCCATACGAAATCCTGCCTTAGTAATGACAACCGCCCGATCTCCGAAGAAGTTAGCCGTTCTGCAAAACAGTTTGGCTGAAAAACTTCGACACCTTAGTCCGAAGCGGCAGGAGATCATACGTCCGGTCCTCGAAAATCCGCGATCTTACGTGCTCCTGAGCGTTCGGGCGCTGGCGGATAGGCTGGGCACTGATCCGGCTACGACGGTCCGTATCGTGCAGGGTTTGGGATTCGCAACCTACAAGGATTTTCAGAGGCATCTGCACGACCTTTCGGTTGCTTATGCGACCTCCCTGGACACCATGAAGGCTGCAGAGCATGAAGGGAGCGGGCCCGCCGCATTTGTTCGTGCCGCGTTGCAACGGGACTTGCAGAACCTGCATGCCCTTAGCAATAGCCTGAATGCCGACAAGGTTTGTGCTGTAGCCAAACGGATGTATGAGGCCCACAAGATCCTCCTCCTCGGTGGTGACGCCGCCACTTCACTCGTACACCATCTGGAATATCACCTCACCGTCATAGGGTTTCCAGTCATTTCGGCTACCTCGCCCGGCAGGGTCAGTCATGTAGTTCGAACGGTTGGCAGGAAAGATCTGGCGATCGGCATCAGTTTCCGGCGTGGATTGCGCCAGACTGTGGAAGGCATGCAGAGTTCGAAGCGAAATGGCGCTTATACCGTTGCTATCACCGATACATTTGTTTCACCTCTCGCTCGGGTTGCGGATGAGTGCTTCATTGCTTCGGTAGAGACACCATCATTCGGAGCGTCCTATGTGGCGCCCATGGCGTTGATTGATGCGATCGTCTCCGCGGTGGCGAATTTGAAGCCCAAGCGAGTCATGTCGCTCATCCGGCAAGCCGATGAAGAACAGCGCCGCGGTTTCCGTTGGTACAGCGCAGAGTATTAAGCAATCCTATTATTCCTCTGGGTGGCATGCCCAAGCTGAGCTTATGCCTGAACACTCGGTCACAATACGTCCCTGTCATTCCATCGAAGAATTCGAGGAAATGGTCGATCTCGAGTTCCGCGTGTGGGAGTTTGGTGAGCGCGACGTAGTCCCGTCGCAAATGTACGTGGTGGCTGCCAAGGTCGGCGGTCAGGTGTTCGGGGCATTTGTGGACAACAAAATGGCTGGATTTGTTCTCGCTTATCCCGGGATTCGCGAGGGCAAACCGTATCTTCACTCCCACATGGCAGCCGTGTTGCCGGAGTTCCGCGATTTAGGCATCGGCCGCATGCTGAAACTGGCCCAACGCGATGATGCTCTTGCCCGCGGGATTTCACTCATTGAGTGGACCTTTGATCCGCTCCAGTCACGGAACGCATACTTCAACCTCTGCCGCCTCGGAGTTGTGGCGCGCCGTTACCTGGTCGATGTGTACGGACACACCAGCAGCCCGCTCCACGCGGGATTGCCGACTGATCGCCTTGTAGCCGAGTGGTATGTGGATTCGCAGCGAGTCAACGATGTTCTCGAGGAAAGAACAACTCCTAAGCCAACTACTTGCGAGCGAGTCACCATCGCGCTGGATGAGCCGTCTCAAGAAGGAGTTGTCGGCCTCCAGCTACTGGTGCGGAGTCGGTTCCAGGAATTGTTCGCTGCCGGATATATGGTCACGGCGTTTGAGCGCTCCGCCGGCGGAGGCGCCTACGTTCTCGAGCTCGCGGCCAGCGGAACGTAGAGGTCTCCCTGCTGGCGCTCGCCAATTCCGCTCAAATCTCGCACTGCATACTCCTGAAAGTGCGGAGAGCTGCGATGCTCTTCGAGGGCAGCGTCGTCAACATATTGCTCGTAGATGAAGAAGCGTCCGGGCTCAGTGCGGTGTTGATGAACCAGGTACATGAGGCAGCCGGGCTCTCGGCGCGAGGCCTCCTCTAATTTACGGAAGATCGCTGCAACTTCAACTTCTTTTCCCGGATTTGCTGTCCAAGTTACCGCCAGAACTACCATGAAAGTCCTCGGCGACCCTCACGCCGTCTTGCTTATCTCGTTAAGCGCACTGGTGAAGGCATCCACAAAAATCGTTTGCTCGCGATCAGGGCCTGTGGAAACGATTCCGACTCGGGCGCCAGTTTGCTGTTCGATAAACGCCAGATAGCTCTTGGCCTTCTCGGGAAGCTGCTTGTACTTGTCGATTCCGTACGTTGCCGAGTGCCAGCCTGGGAGCTCGGTGTAAATCGGTTCAATCTGCTCGAAAACTGAGTTCTGCGCCGGAATTTCCTGCGTCTCCTTGCCGTTCACCCGGTAACCGACGCATACAGGAATGGTAGAAAGATCGTCCAGAACGTCGAGCTTGGTGACCACCAGCCATCCAGTTCCATTGATCATGTTGGAGTACCGCAACAAGGGCAGATCGAGCCAACCGGTGCGTCGAGGACGGCCCGTCACGGCTCCGAATTCATTGCCCTTCTTCCGCAGGGCTTCTCCCACTTCGTCGTGTAATTCCGTCGGGAATGGCCCACCGCCCACGCGCGTGCAGTATGCCTTCGTCACACCTGCGACCATGGAAATCGCATTCGGCGGAACACCCGTACCGGTCGCCGCTCCACCCGACGTAGCGCTCGACGACGTAACGAACGGATAGGTCCCGTGGTCGATGTCGAGCATCGTACCCTGCGCGCCTTCGAACATTACCGATTCGCCTGCAGCGATCGCATTGTTGAGCAGCAAGGCGGTGTCAGTCACGAACGGCGCCACACGGTCTGATATCTCGGCGTACTCCGCGTACATTTTGTCGGGATCGATGGGTTCGCTATTGAACAGCGCATGAACAATCGTGTTCTTTTCACGGCACGCGTTATCGATGTGCTTCCTCAGCAGTGCTTTGTCGAGCAGGTCATGGACACGCAGGCCGCTCCGGGCCATCTTGTCGGAATAGGCCGGGCCGATCCCACGCGAAGTAGTGCCGATCTTCACCCGTCCCGGAGCATTTTCAGCCGCCAGTTCAATCATGCGGTGGTAGGGCAAAATGACATGTGCTCGATTGCTGATGAACAGGTTGCCATCGACCTGTACTCCCGTGGCGCGTAGGGCATCCACTTCTTTCATGAAGGCAAACGGATCGAGCACAACGCCGTTGCCGATCACGCCGCGGCATCCTTCGCGCAGAACTCCGCAAGGAATCAGTTGCAGGATGAACTTCTTGCCTTTGATCGTGACGGTATGGCCGGCATTGTGGCCGCCCGAATAGCGCGCAACGACCTTGAATCGCTCCGAGAGAACATCGACGATCTTGCCTTTTCCCTCATCGCCCCATTGCGCGCCGACAACCACTGCTGTCTTGCCAGGTTTCAAAATGCCGCTCCGCGTTCAGTGACGCCACAGAGGCACGCGCCTACGCTGCGTGGTCACTCAGATTTGCACACAACTCGCCTTCGACTGCGAAGAAATATCAAAATGCTGGGATATTCGCGGGCAGAACGGGTTGCGTAACCCTTGATTTTACAGGGCCGGTTCGCAACGGCGCAATGTTCAGGGTCGCAACCGGTAGCGTCGGTTCTTTGCCGTAAACTAGTCGTTCATGCCGGAACTACCCGAAGTCGAGACCATAGCCCGCGGCCTGCAGAAGCGCGTCGCGGGCGACACCATCCAATCGGTTTGGCTGGGCGAAAAGCCGCAGTCATTTAAATCGAAACCCGACGAAATTGTCCAAGTCCTGGAACACGCACGAATCGTGACGGTCCGCCGCGTCGGCAAGCACATCGTCTTCGACCTGGAGCGTCAAACTGGTGGCAAGCGTCACGCCCTCCAACGCGGACAGTGGATCGTCCACCTCGGCATGACTGGCAGGATGCAAGTGACCTCACCCGACGTAGAAATTGCCCGCCATACTCACGCGATCGTGAAGCTCGCCTCAGGCAACGAAATTAGATTTGTCGATCCTCGTCGATTTGGGCGCCTTGCGGTTTCCACACAAGAATCACATCGCGGCCGGCGGTTTCACGGCGCCCGGGGACGAGCCTCTTGAATCGCTTAGCGATCGTTTCATCGAACTATTCCGGGGCCGCAAGACCCCGATCAAGAGTGCGCTGCTGAATCAGAAATTTCTGAGCGGTGTTGGCAACATCTATGCCGACGAATCGCTTTTCCGCGCAGGCATACGTCCCCGGCGACGCGCGGTGTCTCTCACGCGCGACCAATTGCGAAAACTCCACCATGCCGTTCAGGAAGTCCTTCGCGAGGCCATAGCCCTTGGCGGTTCTTCGATTAGCGACTATGTTGATGCCGACGGCGAAGAAGGGTTTTTCCAGTTGCAGCACCGGGTGTACGGTAGAGAAGGCGAACCGTGTCTGGTTTGCCAAACACCAATCAAGCGAGTTGTTATAGCAGGACGAAGCAGTCATTACTGCCCGCAGTGCCAGAAGTAGCTGCGAGTAGCGTTCGGCTCCCGCACTAGGAATAGGTGTGGCAGTCCGGAGAGGAGCATGCAAGCAATATGGGCAATTATTCCATTGGGGTAGATCTCGGAGGCACCAACCTTCGCATCGCGGCGGTCGATAGCGATGGAAAGCTGATGGAAAAGCTGACGCTGGGGGCAGAAGTCTCTCGCGGCCGCGATTTCGTCATCACAGAAATGTGCAACGCCATCGAGTCATTGCGGATGAAGTTTCGAACCTCCGGTGACCTGCTGGACATAGGAATCGGAGTGCCCGGCTTCATCGACATGGCCGCCGGCATGGTGATGGAATCGCCGAACCTTCCCGATTGGAAGAGTTTTCCGGTGCGCGACGAAATCGAAAAACGTCTCGGTGCCAAGGTCATTCTGGAGAACGATGCCAATTCCGCTGCCATGGGCGAAAAGTGGCTTGGCGCAGGCCGTCAATTCGATCACATGGCGATGTACACCCTGGGAACCGGCGTTGGCGGCGGCGTCATATTCAATGGGCGTCTGTGGCACGGCATGACGGGCATGGCTGGCGAATTGGGGCACTTCAACGTTTACGCTGACGGACACGCCTGCGGTTGCGGAAGTCGCGGTTGTCTGGAGCAGTACGCATCCGCCACTGCGGTTGTTCGCATGGCTCGCGAGGCGATTGCACGCGGCGAGTCCGCACGAATTAGAAAGCCTCTCCCGCGACGAAGGCCAATTCACTTCGCGCTCGATCTATAACCTTGCAGTGCAGGGCGAGCCAGCTGCCAAGAAGGTCTTCGAAAACGTCGGGCGCGCGCTCGGGAATCGGCGTCGGCTCCATGGTCAACGCACTCAACCTGCCGATCTACGTCATTGGTGGTGGCGCTCCAGCGCTTGGGACGCCTTCGCCCCCGCAATGTTTGAAGAGATGAAGTTTCGGTCTTCGATCTATTCGTTAACTTCACCTGACCGAGTTGGCCACGAGAAAGGGACGATCATTACTCGTGCGCTTCTTGGGCAGCGATGCGGGGCTTTACGGCGCAGCTCGACTGCCCATGCTGGAAGGCTTCTCGCAACTCGAGAAGGGAAGACACTGACCTGAAGATTGAGGATCACCGAATGGGTCGGCGCTTCTTAGCCAAGCTTCTTTTTTGCGGTTTGTGGTCGGGAGGCATCGTGTACGAGTTGCGGCGCGGCGAGCTTACCGCCAGCTTCAACGCCGTCGACCTCTTGCACTGTCAGGGCGCGGAACTTGCCCGGATCGACATCGAGTTCCAGCGGGCCGTAGCGCACGCGCTTGATTTTTTCGACGTGATGTTCGATCTGCTCGAACATACGCCGAATTTGCCGGTTGCGGCCTTCGATCAGCGTGACTTCATACCAGGGGTTCGCGGCATCCCGTACCAGCTTGATCCTTGCGGGCGCAGTTCGTACCGCCACCGAGCGCCTTCCCCCTCTAACCCCGGTTTGTTGGGCCTCCGGAGACTTCAGGCGCGTCCGTTCAGCCGGCAGGAATATTCCCTCCCTCAGCTTGGCGATGTCAGCCTCAGCCGGTTTACCGCTTACTTTGACCGAGATAGGTTTTGGGAACGTGCGAAGACGCATGGGTGAGTTTCTGCATCAGCGCGCCGTCATTCGTCAGCAGCAAGAGCCCTTCGCTCAGATAGTCGAGCCGCCCAACCGGATAAACGCGCGTCTTGATACCTTGCACCAGGTCGAGAACCGTGGGACGCCCTTCAGGATCGCTGACGGTCGCGACGTGTCCCTTCGGTTTGTTCAGTAGGATATAAATATGCCGCTCGGCTGTCGCCCAACGGCTGACCGTTGACCTTGATGTTGTCCACTTCGGGATCGGCCTTAGTACCCAGCTCGGTCACAGTCTGACCGTTGACGGAAACTAGCCCGGCGGTAATCAGTTCCTCCGCCTTGCGGCGCGAGGCGATTCCCGCGGCGGCCATCAGTTTTTGTAATCGTTCGGCCGGCATAATTACCCACCTTAATTCTGCGCTTCAAACGCTATAGCGAAGTCTCTAATTCACTTGCAACAGCCAGCCGCTACCACCTCTGACCGTGATCTGCTTAGGCGACTTGAAAATAATCTGTCCCGGGCTTGTCCCGCCGATGCCGCCGACCAAGGTCAAATCGTTGTTTCCATAGATTCCGCAAGCGTTCGTGGAGAATGCCCAGAACGCCTGTTCTGAGGCATTCGCTCCAGGCCCTGCGCAACCAAGCTCGGGATTCGCCATAGGCACCGCCAATACCGCGCCGGGCTCTGGAATCCTTCCCACGACCTGGCCGTCCATCCTCACGGACTTCTGGCCAGTAAACGCGATTTGTCCGCCAATCTGCGAGAGGTTCACGTCCCAAACCGAGGTTCCATTGCCGCTATTGGCATTGGCCGGTTGGCGCGACTGGGCCACCAATTCCATGGTGGCGTAGGCGCGCAACCCAACGTTTATCGTGACCGGATGTTTGTCGATTTCAATCTGCTCGAACTGGACTGTGATCTGGTACAGATTGCCCTGCGATGCGGGCGATACTGAGACGACATGGCCCGAAATCTTGGACAAACGCTTGATCTTGCGTCCGCCCGGCAGCGGAACGTCTTGCCGCAACTTGGCTGATATCGCCTCTCCGGGCTTACTCTTGTCGGAATCGACGGTGTTGTCGAGCATGGCAGGCAGCAGCGTGCCCGCGGGAATTTGCTGGCCCCAAAGACATGCGCCTGCGAGGCAGAGCAGCAAGATTGCGATCAGTTTGCGCATGGAATGATTCAATCACATCGGGCGACGTGCTGCTACCGGGGTTGATTATTTCCGCCTCGGGAGATCAGGCCTCGACATCGGGGGATGCGTGACCTCGGCTTCGTCCACCGACAAAGAGGTCGGCTCCGCAGAGGACGTCTCCGCCGCATTTTCAGATTCGGCGAAGACCTTCTCGTTCTCGGGTGACGCATTCGGAACAGGTTCCCCCTCGGCTGGCGTAAACAAATCCGCCTGCGGATCGCCCAGTTTCTCGAACTCCTCCATGCTGGGCAGTTCCGCAACGTTGTTGAGGCCGAATCGAAGCAGAAATTCCTTAGTGGTCTTGTACAAGATCGGACGCCCGATTACTTGCTTTCGGCCGCCAGTAGTGATTAGCTTTCGATCCAGAAGCGTAGCAATCACGCCTGAGGAATCGACGCCGCGAATTTCGCTGATCTCGGGCACCGTGACGGGTTGTTTATAGGCGATCACCGCCAAGGTCTCCAGCGCCTGCAACGAAAGGCGAACGGGAGGCTTCAAACTCTTGGCAAAGCCAACCACTACGTCATGGTGCTCCGGCTTCGTGCCCATCCGATAGCCACCGGCAATTTGCCGGACTTCCACACCGTGGTTCGCCGCTTCGTACTCAGCGGCCAGTTCGTTAAGGACGGTCGTAAGGTAGGCTTTTACCTGCTTAGATTCTTCCTTGGCGCGCTCGGCCTGCCGCTCCTCGTTTGCATCGCGCGCAGGCGGTTGTTCGCCGTGCCCTTCAGATGGCTGTGGTGTTGAATCCGGCGCGGGCAAATTCTCCGCATCGGTGGCAATAAATTCCCCGTAATCGTCTTCCTCTTCCACGGAAGTAAGCGGCTTGCCATCGGACACCAGTTCGTTCAGAACCAGCCGCGCCTCTTCCTCGGCGCGCAGTTCTGCCAGCACCGGGTCGCGGAGCAGGGAAGCAAGCTGGCTGATTGTCACCGGCTCCTCAGTTGCGTAGATGATGGCTTCGACTTTGGCCTTAACACTCATCGGGTCATTTCCGTTCTGTTCGATCTACCGCCAGTCATCCTTGATCTCGGAATTCTCCGCCATCAGAGTGTCGAATGCGGTGTGTTTCTTCAATACGATGTCTCCAAATACGTTGTCCTGCCGCGCCAGATACTGCCTGCAAACGAATCAACTCCAGGATCGCCAGGAAAACGCATACCAGCGCCGTGCGCGAGCGCAGACTGCGCAACAGCGACTTCAGTCGAATCGGCTTTTCTTCCAGGGACAGCCTTCGCCTGACATATTCAATCATCTGTGACACGGTGACGTTGTCGTCAGCGACATCGAAGGCAGGTTTGTTCCGCGCCCGGTTGAGGATCTGCTGAAACGTTCGAACTAAATCCACAACATCTGCCGCGAGTTCCGACTCGGTGCCCTCCGCGTCGCGAAATTCCTTGAGCGCCGGGTTCGTCCAGACAGCTTCTTCAATCTGCTGCTTTTGCATCAGCATCTGCGCAGCGGTGCGAAACCTTTCGTGCTCCAGCAGGCGATTGACCAGTTCCATTCGCGGATCTTCGGCATCGCCAGTCGCATCGGGATCACGCGGCAACAGCATTTTCGACTTAATGTGGATCAGCATCGACGCGGTGTAGATAAACTCGGCCGCAACGTCCACATCGAGGTGCTTCATGTTCTCGACGTAATTCAGGTACTGGCCGGTGATCTTCGCGATCGGGATGTCGTAGATGTCGATGTCCTGCTTGCGTATCAGGTCGAGCAGGAGGTCGAGAGGGCCGTCGTAAACCTGGCCAACAAATACAGAGAACGACGACTCGTTGCCAGGCTCTTTGCGCTGGCTATCGGCAGGCGCCGTCGAACTCGCGGTTTGGGGCTGATCTGTCATTATAACTATTATTATAAGCTAAGGCCGTTAGACGTTCGGGGGCGCTTCATATTCTAACGATAGATGGGCAGCCGAGCGGACCTCTTCCATGGTCGACTCCGCTGCCGCTCGCGCTTTCGCGGACCCCGCCTCAAACTTGTCCCATGCAAGCTTAGGATTGGCGTCGTATTCTGCCCGACGTTCCTGGATCGGCTCGAGCACTTTCCACAAGCTGTCGGCCGCCCACTTCTTGCACTCGATGCAGCCAATTCCGGCCGTTCGGCAGCCCTCATACACTTTAGCCATTGTTTCCGGCGAGCTGAAAATCTTGTGCAGGTCACCCACCGGGCAGGCGTCAGGATTTCCCGTGTCGGTGCGCCGCACGCGCGCCGGATCGGTGACCATGGTTTTGAGCTTCGCCCGCAGCGAGTCTTCCGGCTCACTGAGCAAAATCGTATTGCCGTAGGACTTCGACATCTTTCGGCCGTCAGTGCCGGGAAGCTTTGCTGCTGGCGTCAGCAGCGGTTTGGGCTCTGGGAATACCACTAAGCGTTGCGGATCGGGGAACTCGATCCTATCTGCCGTGGATAGAACTGGTTAAACCGCCTCGCCACTTCGCGAGTCAACTCGACATGCGGAACCTGGTCTTCTCCCACCGGCACGAAATTCGCCTGGTACATCAGAATGTCGGCCGACTGCAGCAGGGGGTAGCCGAGAAAACCGTACGTGCTAAGGTCCTTGTCTTTAATATTTTCCCGCTGTTCCTTGTAGGTCGGCACGCGCTCCAGCCACCCCAACGGCGTGATCATGCTGAACAACAGCTGAAGCTCGGCATGCTGGGGGACGTGAGACTGGATAAATAGTGTGCTCTGTTCAGGATCGAGCCCCGCGGCGAGGTAATCGATCATCACTTCAAGCGAATTCTGCTTGATACAAGAGGTGTCGGCGTAATCCGTCGTAAGGGCGTGCCAGTCGGCAATGAAGAAGAAGCAGTCGTAATCGTTCTGCAAATTGACCCAATTGCGCAGGGCCCCCACATAGTTGCCGAGGTGCACCTTGCCGGTGGGACGCATGCCGCTGAGTATGCGGCCTTTTTTCTTTGGATTGAGATCGGGCATCAGATTCTTGAAAGTACGCTCAGCAAACCATTGAAGAACAGGAGGAACGGTGCCGATAGGGTACCGACCACCGAGCATCCCACCATTGGCAATACGAACATAACAATGACAAGACCGAAATATCCGATGCGATCGTAAACCTTCAGGGTCTCGTAGGGAAGAAAATGGCGGATAACGTGACTTCCATCCAGAGGCGGTAGCGGTATCAGGTTGAAAACAGCAAGGATAACGTTGATGTACATAGCCATGTAGAACATGCTGGCCAGCGGGGATGCGACATCTACGCCCCTGAAGCCAGGAGTAATTGGACCGCTCGAGCCGTGGATGATGAAGGCCAGACAAATCACTGATAGAAAAGCGGTTAGCATGTTGCTGACCGGCCCGGCGACGGCGGTGAGGATATCGTCACGAACCGGATTCTTGAAATTTCGATTGTCAACCGGCGTTGGCTTCGCATAACCAAATGGCGGGAACCCAGCCAGGATCAACATGGCTGGTAGCAGAATCGTACCGAACAGGTCGATATGTACCAGAGGGTTCAGCGAGATACGGCCGAGCATCTTCGCCGTGGGATCGCCGAGGCGGTTGGCCATCCAAGCGTGGGCCGATTCGTGGACGCTGATCGCAAACAGCAGAACCACAATCTGGAAAAAGATTGTAACCGCGTCTCTTTGCATTGCACTTTAACCTCGATAGTACCATGCGGTTTGCTGCGGTCCGCCCGAGTTGCAAGCTGCCACGCCTGTGGATTTCGAGCGTTAAACGCGAAAGTTATTCGCGTTCCCGGTTGGCTGGTTACTGAAGCTTGGCTTGAGCCGGGGGCACAGAAATCGGTTCAATGCGCGGGCTGTCGAGCGGACCCGAAACTGCATAGGACGGACCGGACGGTCGCTCCAGTCGGAGATCGAGCGTGCGGTCAAACGCAGTGCTCCCGCTCACGGAGTACATCGCACCAATGGTCTTGAGCGTGCAGTCCTGGCACAGGAGAGATCCCTTTTGGAGAGCGACGTTGCCTTCGAAGCTGGCAAACGTCAACGGAGCATTTTGCCCAGCTAGCGCCATGTGGCGCAAGGAACCGCCGGTCCACTTGAATGCTGCCGAACCAGTTGCTGAAGTGCGCAGGCCTTCTGCATTGAAGCCTGCCAATCCGAGCGTGTATTGGCCAGCGAGCGTGCCGGTGGCCCAAGGGTCGTGCATTAGCGCAGCCACTTGCGCCATGGCGATCTTGCTCACGGAACCGGAGCCAAAATACTTGGGCGGCTTGGCGTTCAAGTCGATGTCCCAGTTGCCGGAGTGGTGCCCACCCAACAGGTCGGCAGACAATTCTTTGAGGCTAAGAGTGCCGGCATTGAACTCAACAGAAGAAGTCACGTTCGACGTAATCAGGTTCGCCAAGGCGAAATGCCCGATGGTGACGCGGCCTTTGCCATGCAGTTGTAAAAGCGCGTTTTCGTTGGCCTCGCCCACAGGTAAAAGGTTGTACCACGGGCGGCTCTGAGCCGTCGGATTCAAGAGCTGGTTGATTCGCGCCAGGCTGAACTCGGGGCTATGCAGGTCGAAGCTCAGAACGCAGTTCGCCGGATCGGTGCAGCGCAGCGGGAAGTCAGCCGAGCCAGTGACCACGGAGCCGTCTTTGAATGCAGCAGTAAACGAGCTGATCGAAACGAGTTGTCCGGCGAGCGTTACCGCGGCGGAACTGACTTGCAGAGGTTCAAATACGCCTGGCAGTTCGACGGCGGTGTCGTGGAACTGCATCTTGCCCGAGGGCACAGGTGAGGCGAATCCAGCCCACGTCCCGGCAATGTTGAAATCAATTTGAGCGGGTCCCGCCACGCCAACGGCGGGTGCAGCGATGCCCATCGCGCTCCCGATGTTCAACAATCTGGCCAAGTCGGCCGCTCCGGCAAGATCAATGCGGTATTGAGCGAGGTCGAAGTAGGCTTTCGCGACAGCGGGTGAAGGCGATCCAAGGGGAAAGGCAAATGGTTTCACGACGACACGAAGCGAGGAATCGCCCGCGGGCAGCGGCGCTGGCTTAGTGTGTCGCTGCTGTCCCTTGGCGCCCGGTTTGACGGGAGTCTCCGCGATCGCATATTCGAGCGGACCTAACTCCAGGTCAGGCTTCAGCAACTTGGAATACAGGTTGAACCTTGTGGTCCGTCCTCCGCCTGACCACAAGGGCATTTCTCCGGGCGACCTTCGCACGGTGAAAACAGCGTCTGTGGTACCGGTAGCTGTCAGGTCTTCCGGCAGATCTTTTTTCGTGTGGCGCGCCATGATGACCAGACGGTCCAGCGGCACCTGGTCGGCACTCACGCCGAGTTGAAAAGACTGTGCATTCCAGCCGACGACATCGCCACGGAGCAGCAACATGCCGGGCCGTACCGGCGACTGGCACTGGATTCCACGAGCCGAGTCATCAACAGAGGAATATGTGGCCGTGCAATGCACACTCAGCCGCAACGCTTCGCCGAGGGCGATGTCGAAGCGCCGAAAATCGTCGACGCTCGCGTCGAGAGTAACGGCCAGAGACGCGGGGGTGCCCGCCAGCGTGCCGCTCGATGTAACCGCACCGCGCCAGCCGCGGTCCCTCCCGTAAATCAAGGCCGTGAGTTGGCCAAGTTGGCCTTTTGCAAACGTGGCCTTGATGTTTACCGGAGTCTCTCGCAAACTCGATGCGCGCTGAAACGTGCCCTCCATCTTGAGGATGCCGGTATCACCGACGGGCACGTCGGCGCGTACCGGGCGGGCTTCGAGTCGCACGCCCCATTCGTTGTCCGACTCCAACCACAGCGCGAAGTCGGCGTCCGTGAAGGCGAATGCCTTCTTCACCTGTCCTAACTTGAAGTTAATGCGGCCAAGATTGGCCTCGACATAAGGAAAGCGTGTTCTATACCCCGGCCGGGTGAGGGCCGTGGGAGCAGTCCGAACCTGCGAAGTGCGTTCGACAAGTTCCTCGAGGTTCCAGTGTCCATCGTCGCGGCGTACGAGGTTCAGGCTGGGGTTATCGAGGGCCAGCGTGCCAATCTCCAGCTTTCCTCGCCAGAGTGAACTCAGTCGCAGGTAAGCGGTGACCTTTTCGGCACGCAACATCGGCTCGGCGCCAAAGCTTGGATCCTCTGCGACGACGAATCCGGACAATATCAATCCGGGGCGAGGCATGACCTGAAGTTCGATGTTAGAAACCGTGACCGTACGGCCCAACGCATTACCGATGGCGGTTGCGACCTGCCCTCGGTATCGATTGACGTTTAAATACGGCGGCAGGAAGATGACCAGCAAGATCGCGAACAGAGCGACCAGAACCCACGTAAACCGCCGTGAGATGCGGCCCGCCATCAGCGCACCACGTGGAACATTCGGGACCAACGAGTCTGGTCGAAGAAGTGAAGCACGATGGTACCGAGATATTGCAAGCGTTCCGCGATGCTGGTGCGAGTGTACTCATCGCGCGGCTGCTGGAACGACCAATAGAGGAACATGGGACGTCCGATGACGTTTTCGTACGGCACAAATCCCCAATAGCGGCTGTCGAGGCTCACGTCGCGATTGTCGCCCATGGCAAAGATGCTGTCGGGAGGAACAACCAGCTCGCCATTCTGAACGTGGGAAGCCAGAGCATCACGCCAGGCAGGATTCAGGCCGTCGTAATCGGTAGGAGGCACGGCCGGGAAGTTATCGCGGTAGCCGTTGTAGGTTCCGTTTCGAACGACAAAAGGTGGTTCGAGCTTCTCGCCATTGCGATAGACCACGCCATCCTGGAGTTTGATCCGGTCGCCGGGGACGCCGATGACGCGCTTCACAACGTAGAGGCCGGGCTCAGCCGGAGAAACGAAGACAAAGATGTCGTCGTGCCTGGGGTGCCGATAGGGAATCAGTGGGCCGACCCAGTTCGACTTCGGCGCGAGCACGATGCGGTCGACAAAGACGTGATCGCCGATCAAGAGTGTGTTTTCCATCGAGCTGGAGGGGATGACAAAAGCCTGCAAGGTAAAAGTAATGATGAACAAGCCGGTGACAAGAACGGCGGCGATGGAGGCTATGAACTCCGGAGTCGTCTCCTTCTGCTTCTTTGCCTCGCCCACAGGCTCCGCGTCAACGGATGCGGCCTTGCCGGGCTTTTGTTTAACTGCCAAAATTGCCTATCTCCTCGTCGTCGCTGATCGATCCGCGCTAATTCGGAATCCGGAGCATACGGCTCCAGCGCAGACTCTTGAACGACTGAATCGCACTGTATGCCAGAGTCGAAAGTTTACCAGACGCAGAAGAGTCGCCCTGCGGGAGAGGCGCCTGGTCCATCGACCAGTAGATAACTAAAGGACGGCCAACGACGTTTTCGGCGGGAACTAGGCCCCAGTAACGCGAATCATAGCTGTCGTCGCGATTGTCACCGAGGACGAAGTACGTACCTTCAGGAATGATGATCTGGCCGTCGTCCATGAGCTTTTGCGCCTGGATGAACCACTTCGATGCGATGCGATCGGTGAAGAACCCTCCATCGGGGAATTCATCGCGGAACCGGTCGTGCACCGCCCAGTTGAAGGTCGCGTATTCCTCGGGTTGCTTTATCCCGTTTACGTAAACATGTTTGTTGATGAGCCGAACATGATCCCCCGGTACGCCGATGACCCTCTTTACGAAATGCTGCTGCGGGTTCACGGGGTAACGGAAGACGACAATGTCCTGTCGCTTGATTGGGCGGTAGGGGAGCAGCCATCCGAACAAGCCGGGCTTGGCGTAGTGTGCCTTGTCTACCAGCAGGTAATCGCCGATGAGGAGGGTCTTTTCCATCGACTCAGACGGGATCTGAAAAGCCTGCACGGCAAAGGTAATCAAGAAAACCGCGATAACAATGGTTGCTGCCAGCGACTGCAAGGTACTCATCGTGTCTGAGTCCACGTGCTCGGTGCTGGCTGCAGCCGCTGCTGCCGGCGGAGGCTTGATTGCGATCGTGGGTTCCACGGAAACTTCGCTCACCACCATTCTAATGCCCCGCGATTTTCATGGCAGGGGCCTCTTCGGTCGGCTGTGCCCCGGATGATTGCAAGTATTCCCACGCCTGCCTGGCCGCGCGTTGCTCGGCGCGCTTCTTGGTGCTGGCCTCCGCACGGGTGAAAAACTCATCGCCGCCACTGATCGGCGCGGCAATCCGGACCTCGACGGTGAAGACCTTGCGATGATCTGGCCCCTCTTCTTTCACGATCGAATAACGTGGGTGAGGCCGGCCGGCTGCATGAACGATCTCCTGCAACGCTGACTTGAAATCCGTGACCGGCAACATGCCGGCGCCGCGATTGTGCAGTTCCTGCAAGGCCGGTTCCAGCACCGCGCTGACAATGAGCCGGTGCACTGCTTCCAACCCGGCATCGAGGAAAAGAGCTGCAAGGATCGCTTCCAGCGCATTGACTAGAAGCGCGTTCTTGGTGCGTCCGCCACTCTTTTCCTCACCCTTGCCGAAGCGAAGATAGTCGCCGATTTCCAACTTTCGCGCGGGACGAATTAAAGCGCGAGCGCTCACGACGTGGGCACGCAACTTGGAGAGATCGCCCTCAGTATAGGAAGGGAATCGACGGAATAATTCTTGGCTGACAACAAATGACAGTACGGCATCCCCCAGGAACTCAAGTTGCTCGTTGTCGCCGACTGTTGCAGAGGAGGATTCGATGCCAGCGGCGGTCTCCGCTTCCCGCGCGAATGAAGAATGTGTCAGGGCCTGCTCGAGCAACGAGCGGCGTTCAAACCGGTGCCCTAGAGCATCTTCCAGCGCCGACGAATCAATGACACGTGACTTCATCGAAGGAACCTGCCGACTGCCCGAATCAGTGAGGTTGAGCCGGTGGCGGTGCGGAAGGAGATTTGTCGGCGATCAGCTTCTGCAATCTAGCCTGCTGTTGTTTGGCGAGGTTCTTTTCGGCGCTGCCTTCCGGCGCATACTGCACGGCTTTGTTGGCGGAGTCGAGCGCCTGAGGATACTTGTTCTGGTTATCCTGCGCCACCGATAGCCGCAGGTAAACTACGGCGTCGGGCTGGTCCTTCATCAAGTCCGCGGCCTTCTGGAAGTCTTGCTCGGCGGAAGTGTAATCCTTCTTGTTCATGGCGATGACGCCCAAGGTGTCGTAGGCAATGGAGCGCAGATTCGCCTTCGCCGCAGCTACGCTGTCAGGCGGAACATTCGGCGGAACTTCCAATCCGGAATCAACATTATCTAAGGCTGACTGAGCGTCTTTGCCAGCTTCGGCGTAGCGGGCTTCGCGGTCGGCGTCGTTCTCCCGGGTGTCCATGACCAACGCCGAGGCGACGGCCACGAGCGGCACTGGGTTCGTCGGATTCAGCGCTATCGCCTTGCGACCAACGGCAACGACTTTGGCAGAGTTGTTCTGTTGCTGATATCCATTCATCACCCTGACGTAAAGCAGCTCTTTCAATTCGCTATTGGGAAACTTCTGGGCGAATTCGTCAGCCGCAACTTCCATTTGGGCGGGATCGGTCTTCGCCGCTGCCGCATTGTAGGCATCGAATTCTTCCTTGGACTTTGCCTGAGGTTGGTGCTGGGGAGCTGGAACGGCTGCGGGAGTTCCCGATGCGGCTGCCGGAGGCGGAGTCTGACTGCCGGTAGTTTGCGCGATGGATGCGGTTGCGGCCAGAAGGGCCGCGATGAATGCGATCTTGCGTATCATGATTCGTCCTTTTCACAGGGGGGCGAGGCGCCCGTTCCCTGCAATCCCTATCTTATTGCGACTTCGGCTGCTCTGGCGCTTCTGGCGGTTCGTAGGGTGACTGCAAGCCCTTTTCGGCTGCCGCCCTTGCTTCGCCGGATATGTCACTCACTGTAAGTGCTGCCTTGTATTGCGCGACAGCGGCCTCCCGCTCTTCCTGTATATCGAAGATACGCCCCAGGTAAATATGCGACCACGCCGAGACGCGAGGGTCTTTAGATGACGCTGCCGCTTTCTCAAAATCATCCTTGGCGTCTTGCATGTTTCCGCCGATGGAAGCCGCGCTCGCCAGAACGAAGTAGCAGCGTCCAGGGTCTTCATTGGAGGCAAGCGCTTCCTGGGCCAATTGCACTGCTCCCGCCGGGTTTCCGCTGGCCAGGGCCCGTTCGGCCTGGTCGATCTTCTGATCGGGCTTCTGGGGCGTGGGTTGTATCACGTCTGGCGTGGCGCTGGAGGCGAACTGAATTTCGCCGGCCTGCTTCCTGGCCTTATCGACGTCGATATCATGCAACCAATCGGGAAAGGCGTCTTTGAGTCCAACAGATCCGTGCTCAAAAGTCTTCAACTGATCGTAGAAGTATCCAGTGAGAACGAATCCTTCGGTTTCGTCACGATTGACCATTGCCAGGCGTTCTTTTTCTGGGAGCTTCGGATCGGTCGGAGTACGGGCCTCGATGGCGCGAATAAGGCTCTCGACGACGAGCAGACCGGTGTCAGTCTTGTATTCCGTTGCCATCGGAGCTTTCTGCACACTAGCCAGGATCGGTTTCAAGCGAGCCAGGGAAGTCCCGCGTTTCGCGATGAGCGGTTCCAGGACGAAGTGAAGGTAGGTATGTCGCATAGCTTCTATATGGACGTTGTTGTTCTTTGGAGAAACCACCAAATAGAAGTTGTCAGCCTGGTAGTTGCGAGAATCGACCTCTCCCGGAGCTCCCATGGGGTCGAGATAGATCGTGTATCGTCGGCCCGCGTAACCGGCAAAGGGGACCCTAAGATACGTGTCCGTAGCGGTGATCATTTGGACAACCGGATCGTGATACTGCTCCACCAGCGCGTCATATTCAGGCTGGTGTTTGAGCCAGATGGAGTGCAAGTCCGCCGCCACGGCATATTTTTTCAATAACGGAACAAAGCCCAGAAGGTAGCTTGCGTCCGGAGGCAGATCGGCCTCCATATATTTCGGCACAAATTCAGGAGGAGGTCCGAGGTTCAAAGCCAGCGAAACGTACGGAGCTATCGAATTGCCAGAATTGGGCTGGCGGTGTTCCTGATAAAAAGCACACATCGCCTTGGCCCCAGTCGCCGTCTCCGGCGATTTGCTGGCAGCAACCAAATCTCGGCGTACTCCCGCGCGCACCGGGAGCGAAGATGCCAGGTCCTGGTCGTAACCGCAGACATTCGCGGCGGCCAATACGCTGAAGATGGTCTCACTGACTTCGAGAGTTGTTTGGGTTTGGGCCGCTGCGGCGCAGCTCAATAGTACGGCTGCCACAGCTGCCAAGGCACATCGCAGAGTACTACTCAGAACAGCCTCCTGAAGCGGGTAGAGAGAGATCAGAAACTACCAGTTTACGGGGGCGTGAATGGTGGATGCAAATCGGAGGGCACCCACAATCAGGGTCCCTGATACGGGCCTGCGCCAGACTTCTTAGCCCTTTACTTGAATCTTCGAGAACGACAGGATGGTCCGACCAGAGGTTGGACGACCGAAGCTCGTCGCCGGACGAAACGTCGCGAAGATCAGCATGTTCTTCAAGTTCGATACCGATGAGTCGTTGTCGCCGCCTGAGAGTATGCGATAGTCCTGCACGCGTCCATCGGCGCCTACGAGGGCTTCGACGATCAGCGGTTCGGAACGGCCATTGTCCACCGCCAATTCGAACGGCGTGGTCTGCAATTGCGGCGGTGTGTAGAAAGTAGTGGGAACGTCATTGGGATCAGGAACAGTAATCGGCATGAGCAGGTTGATCAGCAGTCCGAACGTAAGGACTGCCGTTACAAGACCCCCCGTCGCCGGCACCATCAACGCGCGAAAAGCGTTGTCCCAATGGATTCGTAACATTTCCCATCGCGAACGTCGGATGGAGGCAATCTCCTGCGACATCGCGACCCGAAGTTTGAAAGACACCTCGGTCGGAACCGGTTTCCGACCCAAGTTGCCGAGGACGACCTTCGTGCGGTCGAGCGCCCGAAACCGATGCAAGCACTCAACACAAGCTTCCAGATGGGCTTGCAGCGAAGACCTCTCGTCCCGAGTGACTTCGCAATCAAGGTACGACGACATGATCCGCTTTGCTTCCAAGCACTTCATGGCATGACCTCGGCGCTTTGGCCCTCAATCCGGCGCTTGCTGTTTCCGCGTTTTCCAGCTTCGGCGTCAACGTGAATCCCAAACGCTGAAAGATGCCGCTCCAGGCGTTTTCGTAACGCCTCGCGTCCGCGCATTAGCCGCGACTTGACGGTTCCCAGCGAGACTCCTAGCACTTCAGCGATTTGTTCGTATGACAGCTCTTCAACATCACGCAGGATCAGCGTTGTGCGGTAGGGCTCGGCTACAGCCCTCAGCTCCGCTTCAATCCGAGTACGCAACTCCCCGTCGTAGATGTTTTCGAGAGGCGACTTACCGGTGTCGGCGAGAAGCTCACGCAGGGCCATCGCGCACCGGCCCGACTCGGATTCGTCAGGGGGCTCGATCGAAGTTTCCCGTCCCCGGTGGCGAAACCACCAGCGACGCTGGTTCGACGCCTCATGCAGGGCGATGCGGTAGATCCATGTCTTCAGGCTTGAATTGGCGTTGAATCCCCGAATCCCGCGGAACACCTTGATGAAGACTTCCTGGGTAGTGTCGGCAGCGTCGGAAGGATCGTCAAGCATACGGTACACCAGGCTGTATACCGGCTGACTGTAGTGGGCGATGAGCCACGCGAAAGCATCTTCGGAGCCGCCCTTCAGCTCGGCCACGATGGAGGCCTCTTCGCTGACGATATCGCTCGAGCTTGCAAGTTCGCTCAAGGTCGACACTCCTGCCATGTTGCTCACTTACACCCCTTATGGTAACGAAGCTCCACTACTTCCACAATCCGTCTGATCAAATTTGATGCCCGCGCTTCGGCAAAATCGCCCGCGAAACATCAGGCGCACGGACCGGTCGTGCAGACGATCACTCGGCTCCACCTAACCGATTAGAACCCAAGCATTTACAAAATGTTCCCACTAACTGAAGCGGAGAGGTAACGCTGATTGCTACAGCGACGCGCTCGCAACCGAGGTTGAGATCGCTGAGCGAGCAATCGCGGGTTTGACTAAGGTCTCTGGCTGGGAGAAAATCAATGTGTGCCCGACCTGTGCGGGCATCCCGCCGAAATGTGGGCCTGTGGCGCAGCTGGGAGCGCGCTTCCATGGCATGGAAGAGGTCGTCGGTTCGATCCCGACCAGGTCCACCAATTTTATCTTACTGAAAATAAACACATTAACTTAGACACTTCCTCAATCCTGTCCTTGTCGTGTCTTTAAATTCCGGTAATCTGTCCATGAAAGACGTGGAGATTTCTTCATGGCTCGAGTAGCGCGCGGTCTGTACGTTTGGGTTCGACACCATCCCAATTGTCCTCAAACGGATGTGTTTTCGCACCGGTGCCGTTGCCCAAAACAAATTTGCGGCATCGCACCAGGCGGTGAGCACTTACGGCGTTCCGCCAATACAGCGAGTTGGGAGCGGGCGGAGATACTGCGCGCCCGCGTGGAAGTAGAGCGCGATCTGTTTCTGCGACAGAAGCCGCAGATTCAACCTGAAGTGGCGAAGACTCTGACTAATGCGGTCCAACAGTTTCTTGCCGCCAAGCGCGGAGAAGGCAAAGTTGTCATTGGGAGTTACTGTGAACCGACGGGTACTAGTACACGAGCTGCAAGACCACGGAATCAAGTATCGGCAGGCCTGGATCTTGGTCAATGTAGTGTTTGAGGCTATGAAAAAGGTCTACGGCGGGACGGAAACGTCGAGCTGCCATTTGGCCGATTAGTGCTAAAACGCAACCGGCCGCCTTTCAACGTGTGGCGCCAAGGCAAGTTGGTACCAATGAACCGAGCGAAGTGGAAAATTAAACTCGTTGACACCGAACGAGCCGAAGAGGCGCATGAACAAAGTGAAATCGACTTGGCGACACTAACCCCAAACGGCCCTTTGCCTATCTAACACTCTTCGAACTTTGGCTATCAACGGCGAGGCTTTGTCTGAACCGGCCAGCCGCAATGTCCAGACTTGACGCGCCTACCCATAACGGGTGATTATTAATGCCCCGTTTTAGGTGCACGAATCGGATTGTGCCGAAAAGGGGTACCTAGCCGTTCGGCCGGCTCCCGCCAAAGTCGGAAATAAGGGAGTTGGGCTTACGTGTTTGGTGAAAGTCACGCGGCATGTTCGCAGTCGAACGACCGCGTAAACCTGAGCTCGGAGAATTTCCAATGGCGCGACCCTTCTGGACAGGTCAGATACAGATTTCTCTCGTTTCTTTTAGCGTAAGTCTCTTTCCGGCCACCGAATCGAAGAGCGAGATTCGCTTCCACCAGCTCAGCCGATCGACCGGCGAGCGTATCCGCCACCAGAAGGTCACCGGTGAAGGAGAAGAGGGCCCCGTCGAGAAGAATGACATCGTCAAGGGGTATGAGTATCGCAAGGGCGAATACGTCATGATCGAGCCCGACGAGATCAAAAACCTGCGAATCCCATCGAAGCACACTATTGAGGTCACGCAGTTTGTCGATGCGAGTGAAATCAGTCCCGAATACTACGAGAAGCCGTACTTTGTCGTGCCCGAGGATGACAGCCAGGCCGAAGCCTTCACCGTAGTGCGAAAGGCGTTGCTGACCACGCGCAAAATCGCCCTGGGCAAAATCGCCTTCAGCGGCCGCGAGCACCTGATCGCTGTCATGGCTCCGTCTAACGACAAGCTGCCGGGCATGATCGCCTACACGTTGCGTTATGCCGAAGAACTGCGCAAGCCAGCCAGCTACTTCGCCGACATCAAGAAGACTGCGGTTGAGGCCGATCAGCTCTCGCTGGCCAAGGAACTCATTAAGCGCAAGACTGCGAAGTTCGATCCGGAAAAATTCACCGACCAGTACGAAGCAGCGTTGCGGGAGATGGTCGAAGCCAAAATACAGCACCTTCCCGCTCCAAAGGATGAGCCAGCACCCAGGTCGGGTAAGGTGATCAACCTGATGGACGCGCTCCGCAAGAGCGTGCAGAGTGATAAGGGGCCCGCGCTCGGAAGGAAGACACCGCAAAAGGCCGGTGCCGCAACCTCGAAAGAGGGCATCGCTCTGGTCAAAGCGGGAAAGAGCACCAAGCGCAAATCTGCATAGCAGATGGTTACCAAACCCAAGGCGGCCTCAAAGTCCCGGGCCACCGCGTCAAACGCCATCGATCGCCAACTCGCTCGTTATCGCGAGATGCGCGACTTCAAGGTCACCGCCGAACCTAGCGGGAAGTCATCCGCCAAGAAGACCGCATCGAAATCCAGGCGTCAGGCCCTTCCTTTTGTCGTCCAGAAACACGCTGCCTCGCACCTCCACTACGATTTCCGTTTGGGATGGAATGGCGTCCTCAAAAGCTGGGCTGTCGCCAAAGGTCCCAGCTACGTGACGGCAGATAAGCGGCTCGCCGTTCAAGTGGAAGACCACCCCATGGAATATGGCGGATTCGAAGGCATTATTCCCAAAGGCCAGTATGGCGGCGGCACGGTCATGGTGTGGGACCAGGGCACTTGGGAGCCGCAGGCGATTAGCAGCGACGTAGAGGCGGCGCTGCGTTCTGGCTCACTGAAGTTCATCCTCCATGGCGAGAAGCTGAAGGGTAAATGGGCCCTGATACGTATGGGAGGCAAGGCAGCCAACGAAAAAAAGCCCAACTGGCTGCTTATCAAAGAACACGACGTATTCGAACGCACGAATGACGATCCCACGATAACCGAGGCTGAGCCCAACAGCGTCGTCACCGGACGCGACATCGACGAGATCGCCCACAGCGAAGATCACGTTTGGAACTCGAAGGACACTGCCAAGGGCAAGGCGTGGTATCGCAACGACAAGCTCCCCTCCGCTGAAGAAAAGTCCGGCGCAAATAAGAGTAGAGAAAAACCTGAGCCAAAATTCTCTGCTCGGCTAACGGCAGCACTCGGCGCGGCTCCGCAGGAGTCGTTGCCAACCTTCATCCATCCGGAGCTCGCGCTGTCTGCGAGCAGCGCTCCCAGAACTGCCGGCTGGCTGCACGAATTAAAGCTCGATGGTTACCGCGTTCAGGTCAGGAAAGACGGGGTCCGTGTGCGCCTCCTTACGCGCACCGGCCTGGACTGGACCCACCGCATGAGGCCGCTTGCTAGACAGTTCAAAGAAATTTCCGCCGAGAGCGTAATCCTCGATGGCGAAGTGGTCGTCCTGAACGAAGACGGTGCTACAAGCTTTGCCGACCTGCAGACTGCTTTTCAGGAAGGCGCTCGGAGGCCACTCACTTACTTCGCGTTCGATCTGCTTCACCTGAATGGTCACAACCTGCGCGAGCTCCCGCTCGTTGATCGTAAGGCGATCCTCTCGCAGATTGTCAAAGACGTCGACGGTGGCATCCAGTTCAGCGGGCACCTCGAATCTGATGGTGAAGTTATCTTCCGCAAGGCTTGCGAGCTGCACGCTGAAGGCATCGTCTCGAAGCGCGCTAACAGCCCGTACCATTCGGGCCGGGGTGGGGATTGGCTCAAGCTGAAGTGCGTTCACCAGCAGGAGTTCGTGATTGGCGGCTTTACCGAGCTTGCCAACAAGAGTCATGGTGTCGGTGCGCTGATGCTGGGCTATTACGAGGACGGCAAGCTCATCTATGTGGGACGCACCGGCACCGGCTTCACGCAGAAAACCCATCGTATTCTGCGTGACCAGATGGACAACCTCCGTCAGCATGTAACGCCCTTCGACAATCCACCGGCCGAGGCCCGCAATGGCGCGATCTGGGTCAAGCCCAGTTTGGTGGCGCAGGTGAATTTTGCCAGCTGGACATCCGATGGTGTAGTCCGCCAAGCCGCGTTCAAAGGTCTGCGCGATGACAAGCCAGCCCGCGAAGTACGTCGCGAGGAACCAACCACGCCGCCCAAGCCACGCGCGACCAAACATGCTTCCATCACGGCGATACCGACTGCCGCTGCGAAGGCAACTGGTCCCACTAGTTCCTTCAAATCGGCAAAACCAACAAATTCAGAAATCGGACACGCGCTCATTCGCCTGACACACCCCGACAAGATTCTCGACGCGGAATCGAGTCTCACCAAGCAGCAACTGGCGGATTACTATTGGGCGATCGCGCCACACATGCTCCCTTACATCGCAGACCGGCCGCTTTCGCTGGTGCGTTGTCCGCAAGGCAGCGGCCACCCATGCTTTTTTCAGAAGCACGCAACCGGCACTCTTCCTGCGGGCGTGAAATCCGTCGACGTTCCCGACAAGAAGACCGGTAAGATTGAGCCGTATATCACTCTCTCCACTCCTGAAGCACTAGCCGGACTGGCCCAGATGGGAGTGCTCGAAATTCATCCCTGGGGATCGAAGAACGATAACCTTGAACACCCCGACTTCATCGTCTTCGATCTCGATCCCGATGCTGCGATCTCGTGGCGCACCCTCGCTGATAGCGCCGTCGATTTTCGCCGGCAACTCAAGTCGTTGGGGTTCGAGAGTTTCCTCAAAACCACCGGCGGTAAGGGCCTGCATGTCGTCAGCCCTATCGAGGCAAAGCTCGATTGGACCGCGGTCAAGAGGTTTGCCCACGACTTCGCGCTGGCGATGGAACAGCAACGACCACACTTGTACCTGACGAAGATGAGCAAGGCCGCGCGCAAGCACCGCATCTTCATCGACTATTTGCGTAACGAACGCGGCGCCACGGCTATCGCGCCGTATTCTCCCCGCGCACGAGCCGGTACAGCGGTCGCTCTGCCTTTGAGCTGGAACGAACTCAAACTCCCACAGCGGCCCGTTTTCCGCGTCACCAATTTCAATGAATGGATCGGTCGATTGGGTTACGATCCGTGGAAACAAATCCTGAAAACCCGCTAGGAGGATCGGAGTTGACGCGGCGACAGGCATCGGCACAATTCCCATAGCCAGACTTCGGGGGAGTTTGGTCTGCCCACTTTTACGAGTCGCGCGTTTCTCGTCCAAGTGGATTACTGCCGAGTTGCCCGTCACTCAGGAGTGTCTTGTATGGCGTTTTGGTCGCAAGCGGACAACGAGGCTTAAGAGAATGGACACTGACCGTCTGCCTGATTCCTTATGCTTCAGTGTGCCAGATGCCAACCGACTCTATTCGGTCCGCAAGGCCTCCACCGGATTGACAGACGCCGCGCGTTGCGCGGGTATGTAGGCCGCCAACAAGGCCGATAGTCCTAGCACGACAGTTACAGCCGTCAGGGTTGCGATATCCCACGTGCGGACCCCGAATAGCAAGTGACGCAGCAGTGTTGTCGCTGCCAAGGAGCTGAGTATTCCGAGCGCGATTCCCAACCCAACCAGTCTGGTTGCCTCCGCGAGAATGAGCCGTTCGACGGTGCTGCGCTGCGCGCCCAGTGCCATGCGCACCCCAATTTCGCGCGTACGGCGACTCACCGAGTAAGCCACCACTGCATAAAGTCCGATCAGACCCAGCAGCAAGGCCACCACGGCGAACCCTCCCACCAACCATGCCGACGAGCGATGCAGATACGCGCTTGGCGATTGATTGATCCTGCTCCTCATGGTCGATTCATTCAGCGTGCCCAGGCTGGGGTCAACCTGACGGATGCTCGTTACTAGCGCCGGAAGAATCGACTCTTCGGCTTGTGTGGTGCAAACCATGACGATGAAATATGAATCGGGCGACTGATTGAAGGGATAGTAAACCGCCGGCCAGATCTCCGAATCCAGTGCGCCTTCCTTAATATCTTTCACAATTCCGATGATTTCTTTAATGGACTTCTGCGACAGGTCGATGTCGCCGATCTTCTTGCCGATTGGATCCTCGCCTGGGAAATATTGCTTTGCCAACGCCTCATTAATGATGACCACACCAGGCTTCGAGGCATCTTCAGCATCAGTAAAATAGCGGCCAGATAATAGCCCGGCGCGTAGCGTTTTGAAATAAGCGGAGCTCACATCACGCTGGTTCACTTCGTTGTGCTGTCCGTTGTAAGGCCGACCAACAAACCTGATCCAATCGGTATTGCCGTTGTAGGTCACAGGCGGTTGCATCGCGAGAGCAACGGACTCTACACCCGGCAAGCTTAAGGCGCGGCGCACAATCTCGCGCCCCAGCGCCACCAACTGTTCATCCTTTGCATAATTGATACGAGGCGCAGCAACCTCCAGGGTAGCCAAATGCTCAGGTTGGAACCCGAGTTCCACGTGGAGGAGGCGATACAGGCTCTTGCCGAGCAGCCCAGCGCCCACCAGAAGCACAACGGCAATGGCCAACTCCAGTACCACAAGGTTAGAACCGAACCGGCGCCATACTGTTCCTGAGAATCCACGACCGCCAGCGGTGAGGGCGCCTCGTATTCCTGCCAGGGACAGGCGCGCGAGCGGTGCGATAGCGAACAGGATGGCTGCTAATGTCGAGATGGTGACAGCAAAGCCCACGACGTGCAGATTCAGTCCGAGCCCCCTTAAGTAGGGCATGCCCGCCATCATGTCGGTTGATATCAACTTGAGTAGCAGTTGCATCGCAGCTTGGGCGCAGGCGACACCTAACAGCGTTCCCGCCGCCACCAGCACCAGCGCTTCGGTTGCAAACTGGCGAACCAAACGTGCCGGCGATGCTCCTAGCGCGCCGCGTACGGCCATCTCTTGTCCGCGGCTCTCTGAGCGCACCAGCAGCAGACTGGTCACGTTGACGCAGGCGATCAATAGCAGCAACCCGGCTCCGCCTAGTAGCACCAGCAGGATCGGGCGGATATCCCCGACGATTGTTTCGGAGAGAGATTCAACGCTTGCACCCTGACCACGGTTGGAATCGGGATATTGCTTCTCTAACTGTTGTGCGATCAGTTTCATATCGCCTAAGGCAGCTGGGACGGAAACACCTTCTTTGAGCCTTGCGATGCCGTTTAGATTGTGACAATTTCGACGGAGGGCGCACGGATTGGAGGGCTGAATCGTCACAAAAAACTCTGCACCTCCTGCGGGAGCAAACTGAAAGTCGCGCGGTAGCACTCCAACAATCGTGCTGCTTACGCCATTGAGGGAAACCGTTCGCCCTATGACATCCGGACTTCCGTGAAACCGTTTTCGCCACGTGGCGTCAGTAAGAATCACGCTATTTGCAGCCCTTGGTGAATCCTCACCGGGCAGGAAATCGCGCCCGAGCGCCGGAGTAATCCCCAGCGTGCGGAAAAATCCGGCACTGACGGCTGCGCCAGGTACAAGTTCAACGCCCGTGGGAGCACTCAGCGTCTGAGTCTTCCCGGAATAAACCTCCAACGAGCTGAAAACTCTGTTCAGTTTTTCCCAATCGAGGTAGTCAAGGTAGGAGAGGTTGGCCCGCGGAAATAATGGGACACTTTCAGTCACGCTCACCAGCCGCGTGGGTTGCTCGTACGGCAGCGGTTTGATCAGGGCCGCATCCACGAATGCGAAAATGGCCACGCTGGCGCAAATGCCGAGCGCCAATACCCCTACTGCGGTAAACGTGAAGCCAGGATTCTTCGTCAGTTGGCGGATGGCGAATCGCAAGTCCTGCAACAAGCTCTCCAGGAAAGGTAGCGTGTTGCGTTCACGATAAGACTGCAAGGTCGGTTCTACTCCGCCGAGCTTCAAAATGGCTTCGCGGCGCGCCTGCTGGGGCGTCATGCCGGAGCGGAGGTTGTCATCGATATGCAGCTGCAGGTTGGATTCGATCTCGTCAGCAAGCTCCTGTTCTCTTCGCTTGCGGTGAAACAGGCCGTCCAGCCTCACAAAGAAAGCACGCAGCGACTTCATGCCTCGCCCTTTGCAGGCGCCAGAAAGCGCGCCAGGATTTCCGTGGTCTGTTCCCAATCGTTCGTTTCCCGCCGCAACTGATTTCGCCCCGCACGGGTGAGCCGATAGAACTTCGCCTTGCGGTTGTTATCCGAAACACCCCACTCGGAAGCAATCGCGCCCTCCTGCTCCAGTTTCAGCAGTGCCGGATAGAGTGTGCCGTAGTTCAGCGAAAGAAGATTGCCGCTGGTCTGCTCGATGCGGCGGGCAATGCCGTATCCATGGAGCGGCCCCATCGTTTCGATGGTCTTAAGAATCATTAAGGCAAGAGTGCCTTGCCTTATATCGGTTTTATCGCCCATGCCTTACCTATTGCTTGACCATAGGAATCTTGACACAGGTCATATGGGAAAGCAATAGAGGAATCTGCCTGATTGTGGCCACTTTGGAAGAGTTGTCGGCAAAAATTTAGGATCGACGGTGCCTTTGCCCGTCGCCACTATCAGCGCGGTTCGCTGGAGAGGCCCAGAAGTTTGAAGTACTTGTTGCGGGGAGCAAATTCTTGCAGCAGGTGAAGCCCGACAGTCGAGAGAATTGCCGATGAGCCTCGTCGCATGGCCCAACTCGCATTGGCGCGCGGGTCCGTACACCACGTGTTGGAGACAAAGGCCGCTCCATAGGCGCCGGCGAAGCGCGAGTAAGCAGGCATAAGAGAGCCGTCGGCCGTTTCGGAGGTAAAAGTTCCGACGATAGCATGGCGGGCACGGCCGAGCACGCTGGTGTCTTCCGAGCGGTGATAACGCGGATCTTCGCCGTCAAAGGCCGCCAACCCGATCCGAATTGATTCCGAGACTGCCTGCCGGCTGATGCCAGCAGCCATGCGGTATCCGTAGCCGGCGCCAACTCTATTCCACTGTTGTGGCCCGGTTTCTAACTGACTCAGCCCACTCAAGGAAATGCCAAGGACGGTGGAAGGGCGCGAACTGGCGTCGCTATAGGCGCGGAGACGGTCCTCTAGTTTCATCGAATTAGCAGGCGAATACACCAGCCTCGTGGCGGACGGAGTGTCAGGGAGGACTGCCTGCTCGTTCTGATTAGCGACTGCGGCCCCACTGGCCGCCGTATTCAAACCCGCAGGAGACTGCTGTGGAAAGGCCGGGCTCACGCACGCCGCGAGTATACCCACAAGCAATACCGCTGCCTGGTCGTATCTCATGACGCTCCTCCATGTAGGAAACGCTACGGTCGACGAACGGACACATGGAGTCGAACGGACACATCGAGAAGAGGTCCCACTTCAATCGCCTCACTTGAGCAAGCTTATGGGCGAAACGAGCCTCTTAATGGGAGAAATTGTCCGCCCGCCGGTTCACCGTGTCAAGGAGAAACGCACGGAAACGCCCGTGGCTGTAAACATGATGAGGGTTCAACCGTCCACATCCCAAGTAACAATGATCTGCGCCCGCAAGACCCACGTATCTGGCCACATGGCGGAGTGCCAGATAGGGCAATCCCTGCTGGCGTCGTTCCGGCTTTTCCGCGGCACGACATGTAGCGAACCGTCGTCTAAAATGCCGGAATGCCATGGTCAGCGCCGGTACTTGCAGCAGAAGTCATCCTGCTTTTCCCTCTTCTCACTTTGGCGTTCGCAGGCAGCCGTGTTGTGACGGCTGTCCATCGGCTGCCCGCAACTGTCCGGGTTGCGCTGCCTGCGCTGGCGGTGATCCCCTATTTCCTGGTGGCGCACTCCGCGGGCGATTTTCGCTGGCCGTTCGCGGGGCTGTATGCCACCTTGCCGGTCATCCTAGTTGTACTGCTCTGGTATGCCGCGAAACTTGATCCGCAGCAGCGCGGTAGCTGGCCTGATTTTGTTGTGCTCGCAGTTCTCGGGTTAGTTGTCGAGTTTCACCTGCTTGAACCAGCATGGCCGGGACATCTCCGGTCATTGAACCGGCTGATCCTGCTCGACACAGGACTCTATGGCTTCCTTGTCGTCCGTCAGCTAACCAATGTGGGATTTCATTTTGTGCCGAGATGGCGAGACGTCAAGACAGGGCTGCGAGAACTGTTCTTTTATGCTCCCATTGCCCTCCCGCTGGGCCTCGGACTTGGATTTCTACACTTTCACGCCCAGCTTTTCTCGCCTTGGAAGTTCGCGCTGTCGTGGATTTCGATCTTTGCTCTGATTGCGGTGCTGGAAGAGACTTACTTCCGTGGATGGGTGCAGAACCTGTTGGAGCGTCGGATTGGCCCGCGCTGGTCGTTGATCACCACAGCGGTGTTGTTCGGCCTGTCGCACTTTAATAAAGGTGCGATGCACTTCAATTGGCGTTATGTGCTGCTGGCTTCCCTCGCAGGAATTTTCTACGGCAGGGCCTGGAAAGAAGGCCATCGCTTGGTAACGTCCGCGATTACCCACGCGTCTGTTGACACGATATGGTTGCTCTGGTTTCGATGAAGTGGGGCTAGGTGCTCATGGTAGCGAAGATAGCCAAGTCCGACCCGCATCCCGTGGTGTACTGCGTTGGGAACAGTGACCGCAAGGCAAATGCCGAGGATGCCATGCGCAATGCCCAGCGAATAGAGGTCACGATAGCGCAGAAAAAGCGCACACGCGGCCGAGCCCCACAGCAGCGTTACCACGACCAGTAGCGAGTTGGGAATGTGGGTCGACGCGAACAGCATTGTTGTCGCGATGACTGCCGCGGTCTTGCTGGGTAGCAAACAGAGCAACCGCAGCAGAAAGAAATCCTGCATCAGGAATTGCTGTACAAAAGCCCACAGGAAGTATCTCCAGGTTCGAGCGACCTCGTGCATACCGATGGGCAACGGATGCAAAGTATGGATCTGCGCTGAGATCCAGACCGCCAAGCCCGCGGCCAGGAGAGCGATACCGACAACCCAGAACGATCGCCATGGTCTTGAGGGTCGAAAGCCGAGTGTCCGCGCATCGTGTGCCGAAGCTGCGGTCGCTGAGAAGACCCAGGCTAAAATAATCCAGCCAAGCCAAACTTGCACCGAAGTAGGTGTCCAGACCGCCAGGAGAACCAACCCGTAAGTTACTGCGACTTCTAGAAAGTCACGCGATTTCAGTTTCGCTTGCCAAAGCAGAGAGGAATCCGAGTCCGCTTGCCGGCCGATCTTGGGATGCTCGGAATTAGCGTTCACAAGCCTCCTCCGGCTTGCCCCCATTGAAAGTTTAACCTCGGATGTCCATCCGCTGATGCGTGGAAGCCAAAGAGCCCGAACTGTTGCACCGATGGATTGTTAGTGTAACTCCAACTGCGCTGGTTGTTCGAGCCGTATGCAGTGCGGAGAGACCACCCTTCTCGCCTCGGGTATGGTGATTCGAGAACGAAGTTGGCCACAATCCGGCTTCGTCGAGATCGGAGCACAATGTGCGGTCCGTAACGTCACATGTCCTCCGACCGGACTTCTCGACAGCCACCGGGGTCAACACCTGTTGTGGGACGCTTGTGGGAGCCGAAAACTAATCGTGTGTCACTGGACCACAATGTGTGCCGCGACGAAGATTGCGTAGGTTGGGACTCCCGAAGTAGTTGCCGAGTTTGACTCCCACCGCATAGCTTCCCTACGATAGATTCCCATCCATGGCGTTCAATGATCGAAACTACTGGCTCGACACTGGCGTCATGACTGCGGGGTCGGCGGGTGTACTGCCCCACCGCGCGGACGTTGCGATCATCGGCGCAGGATTCACCGGGCTTTCGGCAGCGCGCACCCTGGCGATGGGAGGGGCCCAGGTAGTGGTGTTGGAGGCCAATACCATCGGATGGGGCGCAAGTTCCCGCAATGGCGGGATGGTCCTCACCGGAATGAAGCTCGGTGTCGAGGCGCTGGCAAAGCGCTACGGAATGGACGCTACCAAGCGCATGTATGCGGCGTCTCTGGCGTCGATCGATCTGGTGGAAAAGATCGTCCGTGAAGAACAAATCGAGTGTAGTTTCGTGCGGTGCGGTCACCTCGAGGTTGCCTGCAAGCAGTCGCACTTCGACACCTACGCTCGCACCGTAGAGCTAATCGCCCGCGAGTTTCGTCATCAGCTCCGGATTGTTCCCAGCAGTGATTTGAGGGAGGAAATCGGCTCTGATATCTATTACGGGGGCATCGTTGATGAAGTGAGTGCAGGCATGAATCCGGCGCTCTATGTCGCCGGACTTGCGAATGCCACTCTGCGCGTGGGCGCCTGCGTCTACGAACAGGCGCGGGTCGAATCCATCGCGCGGAACTCGAGCCGCGGCGAAACTGGATTCGAGCTGCTGACCTCGCGCGGGCGCGTGTTTGCCAAAGAAGTTTTCGTCGCCACCAGCGGATATACGTCCGAAACGACTCCCGGATTGCAGAAGAAGATCATCCCCATTGGCTCATTTATCATCGCGACGGAGAGACTGCCGGAAACGCTCGCGCGCGAACTGAGCCCGCGCAACCGCATGATCTTCGATTCCAAGCATTACCTGTACTACTACCGGCTCACACCCGATAATCGGATGCTATTTGGCGGGCGGGCGGCATTTTTTCCCGAGACCGGCGAAACCATTCAACGCAGCGCACAAATCCTTCGCCGCGGGATGGTCGAGGTCTATCCCCAGTTGCGCGACGCCGCCGTGGAATACGTCTGGGGCGGCACCCTCGACTTCTGTTTTGACACCATGCCCCACGCGGGACAGCTGGACGGCTTGTACTACAGCGTGGGATATGCCGGGCACGGCGTCGCCTTGGCTACATATCTCGGTGAGAAGATCGCGCGGAAGATCCTGGGAGGCGCTGACGAAAACCCCTACGCCGCCATTCCGTTCCCGGGTGCGCCGCTCGGGCTCTACAACGGACGGCCATGGTTCCTTCCGCTCGCGGGGGCATACTACAAAGTATTGGACTGGATCAGTTGACGCTTCTGCGCCGCAAGAAGTAATAGGCCACCGGCCCCAACAACAGCGCGACAGGCCCCCAACGAAGGCCGAATCTGTCGCTGGCGAGCAAAGCCACTCCACCCATCACCAGGGGAGCACCGACCGCGTAGAACAATCCTCCACGACCCCACGGGATGCGGAATGCGCGCTCCAGGTTGGGTTGTGTATGACGGAGTTGCCAAGCCGACAAAACCGTAAGCGAAGACGTGGCGATACGCAACCACACATACACCGAGATGAGTTGCGTCAGGCTCTTCCATGCTAGCAAACAGTACACGGCGCACGAAACCGTGATAGCGATCCGAGGCGTGCCGAATTTCGGGTGAATGCGCGTAAGCAATGGCGACATGTAGCTGTCCTCGGCCATCGCGAACGGCATGCGCGTCGAAGCTAGCACCGTGCTGTTAAGAATCGCGACATTGGTGATGCCGGCTGCCGCGGTAACGGCGATGCCCAGGGCCGGGCCTCCGATCATGCGCGCTGCGTCGGAGAAGTATCCCGTGTGCCATTCTTGCCAGTTGCTCAGTGCAGCGAGAGCACAAGCCGTCGGCACAAAATACGTGGCGATCGACAACGGCACCACCCAGGCCAGCGCGCGAGGATAACTCCGCTGCGGGTCTTTCACTTCGTGGGCAACCGTCGAGAGTTGCTCATAGCCGGAGTAGAGCCAGATTCCCAACGCCAGGCCCACTCCAAAAACTTCAAACATTGGTTTGTGTGGCGGCACCAGCGGCACAAAGGGGTTGTGGTGCCACATTCGCACCGAGAGCAAGCACATCGCCGCGACCGGCAACAGGACGGCAATTTCCAGAGCGGTCGCTACTTTCCCGACCATATTGATGCCGCACACGTTGACCCAAGCGACCAGTGCAATCAGGGCAACGGATACCAGGTAGTGCTTCCAACCGACTATTTGGGGGAACAAGAAACTCAGGTAATTGGTGAACAAGACTGCATAAGCGCCACCCAGCAGGAAGGAGGAACACCAGTTCCACCATCCCGCGAGAAAACCCCAGAAATCTCCGAAGGCGATGCGCGTCCAGCGATAGAATCCGCCTTCCACTGGCATTGCCGCAGTGAGTTCGGCCGCCACCAGCGAGATGGGAATGCACCAGAAGAAGGGAATGACCAGGTGGTAGATGAGGGTCATGCCCGGGCCGGAGGTGGTGACCTGATCTTCCAGTCCGAACGGCCCAGCCGTCGTATAGGAGTACATTACGAAAACCAGCGCGAACAGACCAGCCTTGGCGGCGGTTGGACTGCTTCGGCGGCCAGGAGCTACTGGTGATTCGTGCGCTGCAACGGGGATCACGCTACGATCGCTGTTTTTCAATTTCACTACCAAGAACGCCGGGTCGACGCCGGATTTGTAAATGGGAAAGATTACACCATTGCCACGAACTCGAAGGTTGCCAGTCGCCGAGATGCTGATACGAGGTTCGTCCGCGTTTTCTATTAGTCACCGGGTGGACGCGTCTCCCGGATCCTTCATTTCTGGGGTGACGGTGCACCCTGCAGTTGTGGCCGATAGGTCTCCAACAGCTTGTCGAAAGCCTGGTTGCGCTTTTGCGCCGCAGGATCGGGCTCCATCTTAGGTGGCGAACCCTCTCCCAGGCTGGCCGCACCCGCTGTCCGCGATTCAACCTTGATCTCATTGCTTACCGTGATCGGCACCTTGACCACCGGCGGTCTTGTCGAGATTGAGCCAAGTGCAAATGCTACGCGGAGCGAACGTAGATCTGGCCGGCGCGGCAGAGGCCAACGTGCGCTGGTCTATGCGGAAACTGGCGGAGTCTCCGGAAGGAAGTCGCGGCCTCGAAGAAGGGCGCGCAAAGGTGGTCGGAGCTGTGTACGAGATCGCCTCCGGCCGCGTCCGATTTCTCGACTGGCCGCAGTGGAGCTAGGGCCGCCCCCTTTTCGCTTTCAGCCGCGCAATCACGAGGTAGTGAGTTGTGGGAAACCCACCTGCATCATTAGTTCTCGATACGAAGGATCGTCATGCAAACTCTTGAGCTCGGGATCAACCAATATGTTCGCAAGAGCCGACTCGCGTTGCGCACGGGAAACCCGCAAATAATAGAGTGCATCCTGCCTTCGGCCCAGCAACGAGCTTGTCTCAGCGAGACGAAAGGCAGGAATGCGCCCTTCGGCATATACCGTCTTTTCCACGGTTAGCATTGATTCCAGCATGCGTTGCGGTCCGCCGGCATGCAGCCCATGTTCCGCTGCATCGACAATCGCACGTTCCGTGTCGTTCTTGGACAGGGCGGCAGCCTTTCTGGCCTCGGCAAGGTATTCTTCGTACTTTCCCGCCGCTAGGTCAATCAATGCCAGATACCGGTGAGTAGAAAGGAAGGAAGGATCCGCTTGGCTAAGCTGCTTCAGCGACGCAGTAGCTTCGTCGGTCTTTCCGTCGTAATAAAGGATCAGTGCTTTATCGGCCAGAATTGCAGTCGACGATGGATTCAACTGTTGCGCAATTCCGATCTGCTGTAATGCTTCCTGACTTCGTCCCAGCGTCATCAGAAACGTCGCATACCAATGGTGCGCCAACGCATAGTTCGGGTTCAGCTCCAAGGCACGGCGAAATTCTCGTTCCGCACCCACTGCATCGAACGACCAATAAAACGTGTCGAATGCCAGCGAATTATGGGCCTCTGCCAGGCTTCCGTCCAACTCAATTGCCTTCCTGGCGGCGGCGATCGCCAAGGGATAGGCTTCGGTTTCGGGCATTGCAGAATACTCTCGCAAGAGGTTGTAGGAGTCGGCCAGTCCCACGTAAGCCTCGGCATATTCCGAATCGATAGTGATGGCTTGTGTGAAGTAATCCCGGGCCTTTTCCAAGTCGGCCGGCGTTCGTTTGGTCCAGAAGTAGCGGCCCTTCAAATAGAGGTCTTTTGCCTCGGCTGTCGGAACATGATGCTTGGCAGTCGTCGAGATGCCGCTCGGCCCTGTATTCTCCGACGAAACCGAAACACGCCTTCGCTTTAGCAGAACAAACGAACCGACGAGCGCGACGATCACTAAACCGAGCGTCAGCACGAGGCGCAGGTTCTTGCCGGAGCGTCCATTCGCTTCGGGTTCCGCACTCATGACTCCGGAATCTAAAGTAATCGGGTTGTCGAGTACGGCAACCGCCGACGCTTGGTCCGACGGAGAAGATTTTGCCAGGGAAGCATCTACTTCGGCGCTGTTACTTGCGCCTTCACTTGCCGTGTCTTGGTTGGCGGGTGCCAACGTTCCCATCCACTGGGCAAGGTCGTCACTGAAGGCGTACACACCTCCGCGCGCGCCGGGAAGGCGCCGCACTGGGAGCCCTCTTTCTTTCTCCCAACGTTTTACTGTCCGTTCATCTCGACCGAAGTAGGACGCGATTTCTTTCCACGAATCCAACCGGCTATTGGGGCCGCGTTTGCGGCGATCCTCGACCATGGCGTGAAATGTCCCGAGTTGTCCCGTGTTGTCCCTTGCCTGAGGATGGCGAGGAGTCCAGAGTATATCCCGGGGAAGGCTTGCATAACAGACCATTTATATCTGCCAATCATTAAAATTCATGTATTTGTCCCATCAGACTCGTCACCAACTAGTTGCTGCGTGCTCATATTCTGATCTTCGCACTAATGAGGCCTAAAAGTGGTAAGTTGCGTCACCATGATGGTACCAGTGGCTCGCCGATCTAGGTGCCAACAGTGCCTGCAATGACGCGTTCCTTTTAAGTCACATTCGATTTCAGCTCGTCTCGAGTAGTTTGTCAGATTTCGGATCGTTAACGGTGTAAGGAGCCAGGTCAATGAATTTTGCCGCCACTTCGTCAATAGCAAAAACTCTGCGCAACGTCTTCTCAGCGAAGTCGCTCGTCTCACTCGCCGCTCTTGCGGTGGTTGCTGCGCTTGCCCAAGGCAGTGCCCTCGCCCAGTGCACTTTGAATGGCGTGGCCAACGGTTGTGTGTTAAATGGGCCGGTCACGATCACCACGACCTACGACGCTCCCAATAACACAGTCACGACCGCTAGCGGAACCATTACTAATAATGGCGCCGCTAACTTCACCTCAGGAGCCAACAATACGGTCCTGGACTTAAGCGCCAGTACCACACTGCAGGGTGGCGGAACGGTCACTCTCGCCGAAACCGGCGGCGGAAACGTCTTCATTCAGCAGACTGCCGGTGGAGTAACCCTGACCAACTTCGACAATCTGATTCAGGGCGCTGGCATTATCGGCAACAGTGGTTTGGCGCTTGCAAATGACAGCGCAGGTGTTATCAACGCCAATTCCAGTGGCCAGACTCTGTTCCTAAACCTCTCGGGCGGCATCACGAACCTGGGCTTGATGGAAGCCACCAACGGCGGCACTCTCGAGTTCGATAGCAACACAACCACCAACACAGGCGCGAACATCACGGCCAACGGCGGAACCGTCCAGTTCAACAACGCGACCGTCACCGGCGGCACTCTCAACAGCCTCAACGGTGGATCGATGCAGACCATCGCCAACGGCGTCGCGACGTTGAATGGCGTCACCATTTCCAGCGGGAGCACCTACACCTCCGGCAACAACACGGTAGTCTTCGTTTCAGGCACCCTCACTAACAATGGAGTACTTCAGCTCACGTCAGGCGCAAACAACGCGATCCTGGCACTGAACACCACTACCTTGCTGAGCGGTGGCGGCACGCTGACGATGACCGAAAACAGCACCGGCGGGGTATACATCCAGCAGCAGGCGGGCGGTATTACTCTGGAGAACGTAAACAACTTGATCCAGGGGGCGGGGATCATCGGCAACAGCGGCATCGCTTTCCAGAATGACGCGGCCGGAACGGTTAACGCCAACGCGTCGGGTCAGACGTTGTTCTTCAACGGCTCAGGCAACGTCATCAACCTTGGCTTGATGAAAGCCACCAATGGCGGAACTCTCGAGTTCGATAGCGACACGGTCGCCAACGCGGGAACCAGCATCTCGGCCAACGGCGGGACGGTCCAGTTCAACAGCGCAACCGTCAACGGCGGGACCCTCAACAGCCTCAACGGTGGAACTCTCCAAACGATTGCCAACGGCATCGCGACTCTGAATGGAATTACCCTTTCCAGCGGGACCACCTACTCCTCCGGTAACAACACCGATCTCTTCGTTTCAGGCACCTTCACCAATCACGGCGTTCTCCAGCTTACGTCTGCCGCGAATAACGCGATTCTGGGCTTGAACACCAGCGTCTTGCTGACCGGCGGTGGCACGGTGACGATGACCGAAACTGCCGGCGGCGGTGTTTACATCGAGCAGCAGGCGGGCGGTATCACTTTGGAGAACGTGAACAACGTGATCCAGGGAGCGGGGGTCATCGGAAATGGCGGCCTGATTTTTCAGAATGATGCGGGCGGAACGGTTAACGCCAACGCATCGGGTCAGACCATATTCATGAACGGATCGGGCAACGTCATCAACTTTGGCGTAATGAAGGCCACCAACGGCGGAACTCTCGAGTTCGATAGCGACACGGTCGCCAACGCCGGAACCACCATCACGGCCAACGGCGGGACGGTGCAGCTCAACAGCGCAACCATCAACGGCGGAACCCTCACCAGCGTCAACGGTGGAACCCTCCAAACCATTGCCAACGGCATCGCCACCCTAAACGGCGTCACGCTTTCCAGCGGATCCACCTACAGCACAGGCAACAACACCGATCTCTTCATGACCGGCACCTTCACCAATAACGGCACGCTTCAACTCACGTCCGCGGCTAATAACACCATTTTCGGGCTGAACGCCAGCGTCTTGCTGACCGGTGGTGGCACGGTGACGATGACCGAAACCGGCAACGGCGGTGTTTACGTCGAGCAGCAGGCGGGCGGTATCACCTTGGAGAACGTGAACAACCTGATCCAGGGAGCGGGGGTTATCGGGAATGGCGGCCTGTACTTTCAGAATGACGCGGGCGGAACGGTTAACGCCAACTCCTCTGGTCAAGGGTTGATCCTGGACGGCTCGGGCAACGTCACCAACCAAGGCCTGCTGGAGGCCACCGGCGGGGGCACGCTTGAGATTGCCAGCACGACCGTCAATAACGCAGGCGGGAACATCTCCGGCCTCGGTGGGATCGTACTGGTGAATTCCGCCGTCCTCCAGGGCGGCACGCTCAACGGAACTTTCCAGACTATTGCCAACGGCATCGCAACCTTGGATGGCGCAACCCAGGGCGCCATCACGCTCTCCGCTGGAACCACCTACGCCACCGGCAATAACACCGATCTCTTCACCACCGGCACCATCAACAACAACGGCGACATCCAGGTGACGTCGGGGCCGAATAACACATTCATGCTCCTGAACACCAACACAACGCTGACCGGTAATGGCACCGTGACCCTGGCTGAAACCGGCAACGGCGGTGTTTACGTCGAGCAGTCGGCGGGCGGCGTCACGCTGGACAACGTCAGCAATACCATCCGTGGCGCCGGCATCATCGGCAATGGCGGCGTGACCGTGATCAACGAAGTCGGCGGAACGTTCCTCGCCAACGCAACAGGTCAGACCTTGTTGATCAACACCAGCGGATCGATCACCAACCTTGGCACCTTCCAGGTGAATCCAGGCGCAGCGTTGGTCGTGCAGAACGGGCCGTTCACCAACTTCGCCGGCAACACCCTGACGGGCGGCACGTACAATGTGTACGGTCCGTCCACCATGCAGATCTTCCAACTGGGCACCACCGGCGGCGAAATCGTCAACAACGCGGCCACGATCCTGTTGGATTCGCCAGGCTCAAATCTTGTCGATGCAAGCAGCCTGGATGCGCTCTCGAACTTCAGCAACAACACCAGCGCGGGCAGCTTCACCATCCAGTCTGGCCGCAATTTCACCAGCCCCAGCAGCTTCGCTAATGCTGGCGTGGTGAACGTCGGTACGGGCAGCACATTTACCACCGGCGGGGGCGGCAATTACAACCAGAGCGCCGGCAGCACTCAGCTCAATGGCGCACTGGTGGCCGGAGGCGGCCACGCGAACTTTAACGGCGGCACGCTGTTCGGCAACGCCGGAACCGTAACTGGCAACGTGTTGATGGCTGGAACCATCGCACCTGCTGCCAGCATCAATGGAAGCAATGTTCCGCTTACCGCTGGCGCGCTGAGCATCAACGGTAACTACACCCAGACTGCGGCTGGAGTCTTCAACCTCGGCCTCGGCGGACTCGCTCCCGGTAGCGGGTTTGGCTTCTTGAGCGTCAGCGGGAACGCCCTGATTAACGGCACCCTGAACGTCAACCTGCTGAACACCTTCTTCCCCGCTAACGGCAACACTTTCACCTTCCTGACAACTGGAGGAACGGTGACCGGCACTTTCGCCAACGTCAACGGATTGAATATCGGAAGCGGCCTGATCCTGAATGTGGTTTACGGTTCGAACTTCATCGAGCTGGCAACCTCGTTCTCCTCCACCACCGATCTGTGGAACGGCGGAACCGGTGTCTGGAGCAACGGCTCGCAATGGAGCATCGGCGTACCACAGCCGACGTTTGACACGATCATCTACTCTGGCGGCAACGACTTGGTGACTATGGATGTGGGCAGCAGCACCGTCAACTCCCTCGCGGTCGGCGGCCCCACCAACGGCTTTACTTCTACCTTGACCGATGGCGGTACCGCGCAGTTACTGACCATAAGTAATGGTCTGACGATAGGCCAGCAGGGAGTCTTGTCCTTCACCGGCAACGGCAGCTTGATCACCGCTGCTAGTGTTTCGAATAACGGCAGTGTATCTCTCGGCCATGGCGCTACTATGAACCTCACCGCTCAACCGTTGGGTGTCACCAGTGTGGCTGCGGGCGCGAGCTGGACGATCGGTGGCAACTTCGAGGTGGGCGGCATAGCCAATCAAGGCTTCGCCAACCTCTCGAGCAACGCAGGGACCGTAATCATTGAGAACGGTGCCAGCCAGACAATTTCTCCGTTCCTGACCAACACTGGCACGTTCGATGTAAGCAAGGGGTCGGCGCTGACCACGTTGTCCGGAGTTTCCAACTCCGGGTCGTTCACAACCGGAGCTAACGGCACTGGCGCGAATCTGGTTATCGTCAACGGCGCGCTGACAAACAATGCCGGTGGCTATGTTGACGTCGAAGCTGGCAGCACCCTGACCGTGACCGGCAACGTCGTTAATAACGCCGTTGGTCCAGTAGGCATCTATACCAGCTTTAATGGCTCCGGCGGCAACACCATCAGCATCGGCGGCACCCTCACCAATAACGGCATGATCGGTCTCGAGAGCACCGGCGATAAATTCACCGTCACCGGTGGCGTAGCCAACAACGGCGCTGCACTGTTCGCTGTCACCGGCGGCGCTGCGGCCACCTTTACCAGCACTCTCCTCAACAACGGCCAGGTCGACCTTGAGAACGCCAGCAGCCTCACAGTGAACGGCGCAACTACCAACAACGGAACGCTGTCCACTTCCGGCTTCGGCGGAACCGGCGGAAACACGATGTCGTTCACTGCACTGCTCACCAACAACAGCGGTGGGCAGATCAATGTGAATGGATCGAATGACACGCTGAAGGCTTCCGGTGGAATCGTCAACAGCGGCGCTATCTCTGTGAAGAACGGCTCAACCATTGACCCGCCGTTCTTCAACAATCTAGGTACCCTCAACATCGACGGCACCTCAACCTTCGTGTTGGGCACCGGCACCGCAACCGGCCCGGGCTTCGTTCAATTGGCGAACGGGACCTATGGGGAAATGATCAACACCGCGACCGCCTTCGGTGTGGTCGAACGTGACGGGCAGCGCTTCGCTGAACGGTACGCTCGATATCCTGCTGAAGTCGGGATACAATCCGGCGCTCGGGACATCGTTCACCTACCTGCTCACCAACCCCGGACAACTTTCCGGTACCTACTCCAGCATCCTGAACGATATCTTCAATGGCGGTACGGAGATGTGGGTGGTTAACTACAACTACGCGGCCGGCGATGTGCAATTGACCGCAGCGAGTAATTCGTCTCCGGTCCCGGAGCCGGGCAGCTTCCTGTTACTCGGCTCCGGACTGATCGGCTTGGCTTACACGGCACGCCGCCGCTGGTTGAGCTAGTCTTAACGCATTGCGATGCGGGCCCGTGTCGTAGTCACGACCGGGCCCGTTTTCGTCTCTTGATACAATGCCTTACATCTGGGAAACGACTTCTTTATGTATGAGGGCCACTAGCTATGCATACAGCAACTAAGAAACAGGTACTTCTCTCGATTGCGCTTGGTGTCTTCGCGCTTTCGGTCCTGACGCTCACCGTTGGTTGTCAGCCTCCAGGTAAGGCAGACACTCCGGCCATCGCTTTCTCCACGCCCTATCAGGCCGTCTTACTGTCGAATAACTCGGTCTACTTTGGGAAGCTCTCGGGATACGGAACGTCGAACCCAGTGCTCACGGATGTCTTTTACATTTTGACCAAGAGCGACCCGACGACCAAGCAGGTCCAGAACGTCCTGGTGAAGCGCGGCAAAGAGCTGCACGGTCCTGATCGCATGTATCTCAACTCCAACAGCATCGTCTTCGTGGAACCGGTGGGGACTGACTCCAAGGTCGCCCAGTTGATTTCCGAGGCTGAGCAGCAGAAGTAAAGGCGAAGGTGGACCGAAACCAGATGCGGGTCGAGCCCCGTGATTTCAATGGGGCTCCCCGCTTCTCAGCGTCTTTCTGGTCATTCCTACGGCGCCTTAGGTTACCTTCGATTTCCCGTTTCGGGAAAACGTGTTACTAGAGTTTCTTCAACGGACGATTTTCCATGACGCGCCCTCCTGCCTCGCTGTATCCATATTTATTAGGGAGTCGTGTGCCTCGAACCCTTCGGCCGGTCGAATTGACCAGTCCGCTAAGCCCTTTGATATGAGGACTTTGCCAGTAACCCTCACGCGCTCAGGAATTTGCGCGGAGATCTTCGCAACCTCATGAATCTAAGGAATTTGAGGGATGGGGGGAGGGGGTACCCCCTTGCAGCACGAAGTGACCTGGACGACACTGATGGCCATCTAAGTTATTGATAGTAATATGCTTATCGGCCAATTGCAGGTGCAGCGACCGATTCGGCTTCCGTTACACTTGAAGGACATCGCCATCGCGAGCGACCATCTGGTAAAGCACCGGATTGACGAAGAATCCGATAAACAGCCGCGAGATCAATCCTGCGACGATGACGATGGCGAAAGGCTTCTGCGTGTCGGATCCAATCCCTGTTGCTAGTGCAGCCGGAAGAAGCCCAAGACACGCGACCAGCGCCGTCATCATGATGGGCCGGAGCCGCAGCAGCGAGGCTTCGCGAGTGGCAGTTCGGATGTCCATGCCTTCCTGGCGAAGCTTGTTGATGTACGACACCAGAATGACGGCCGTTTCGACAGAGACTCCCAACAGCGCGAGCAATCCCAATACCGACGAAACACTAAAAGGTGTGTGCGTAAGCTTGAGCGCGATCAACGCTCCGACAGGTTCGGTCAAAATGACGCCGAGCGCAATGGTGACAGGAAACTTGAAGTTTCCGTAGAGGGCAAACAAGATCATGAAGATGAGGACGACTGCCAGCGGGCCAATCAACACCAGTTGCGCCTTCGCCTCGAGGAACTGGCTATATTCGCCACCCCAACTCAGCGTGTAGCCTTGCGGCAAGGTAACGGCTTTATCAACGGCCTTCTGACCTTCGCGGACAGCGCGCTCGAGGTCGCGTCCTTCAATGCTGTATTGCACTCCGATGTAGCGGGAATTGTTCTCGCGATAAATGAACGACGCACCATTGCCGACCTTGATGTCCGCCAGCTGGCTCAGCGGAATCTGCTTGCCATCGGGAGTTCCAACCAATAATTCTCCGATTTCATGGGCGCTGCTTCGAAACTGCGGCTGCATGCGGACGACTAGGTCAAACAGCTTTTCGCCCTGGATGACTTGCGTCACGGCTTGACCGCCGACAGCCGCGGAAATCACAGCCTCCACGTCTGCGACATTGATGCCGTAGCGGGAAATCTTGTCGCGGTCCACGTCGATCAACAAACTCGGCTGGCCCAGCTCACGCACGACTGTCAAGTCGGTAAATCCCGGGACTTTCGCCAGCGTGTTCTTGATCTGAATGGCTTTGTCCTGAAGTACCGTAAGATCCTCGCCGTAAATCTTGACTGCGAGTGAGCTCTTTAGCCCGGTCAACGCTTCGTCTACCGCGTCTTCCGCCGGTTGCGTGTAGTTAAATACGATGCCTGGGAAAGCAGTCAGCTTCCCGTTGATGGCCTCGATGAGTTTTGCCTTGGTGTTGAGGTTGCCGCTCCACGCCGCGTCGTTGTATGGCTTTAGCCCGACATAGAACTCGCAATTAAAAAATCCAGTGGGATCGGTTCCATCGTCTGGGCGTCCTAACTCTGAGGCGACCACCGTCACTTGAGGATAAGACATCAGAATGTCCCGAACTAGCGGCGAGATCTTGCTCGCTTCCTCGAAGGAGATGGTATAAGGCATGGTCGCGCGCACCCACAAGGCGCCCTCGTCGAGATGAGGCATGAACTCGCCACCGATAAAGGGAACCAGCAGCAGGGCTGCGCCAAAAATCAGCACTGCAATCAGCATTGTGAGCTTGGGACGCGCCAAGGCCCAGTCCAGTTGGGTCGCGTAGATGCGCTTCATCCACTCGAATACACGATTGGTGTGCTCTTTAACACCCTTCTTAAACCAATACGAAGCCAGCACTGGAACCAGCGTTAGCGTCAAGATCAGCGCGCCCACGAGTGCGAAAGACATGGTCTCGGCCATGGGATGAAACAACTTAGCCGACGGTCCGGTGAGCGCATAAATTGGAAGATATCCGGCCAGGATTACGGCGACTGAATAGAAGATAGGGCGGTCGACGTCTTTAGCGGCGGCAAGGATGACTTCATTCAGGCGGTAGGTTTGTCCTTCGCGCAGAGCGAGTTCACGGTAGATGTTTTCAACCATGACCACGGTGCCGTCGATGATGATGCCGAAATCGATGGCGCCAATGGAGAGCAGATTGGCGGCGCCGTCGTGGGCGTGCAATGCGATGAATGCAAATAACAGCGAAAGTGGAATCGTGAGAGCGACAATGATCGCCGCGCGGAAACTTACCAGGAAGAAAATCAGCACGACGAGCACGAAGATCATGCCGCGGATTAGGTTGGTCTCTACGGTATCGGTAGTCAGCTTTACGAGTTCGCTGCGGTCATAGTAGGGATGGATCTTCACATCCGGCGGCAGCACGTTCCGATTCAGGTCGTCGGTCTTGGCCTGGACGTCTTTTAGAACGTTCTGCGTTTGCTCGCCACGCAGCATAAGAATGACGCCTTCGACAGCATCATTGTTCTTCTGATACCCAAATTGGCCCAGGCGAGGCGCATACCCGATTGTGACTTCACCAATGTCTTTAATGCGGATAGGCACGCCATTGTTGCTGCCTACGACGACGTTGCCGATGTCTTCGGTGTTTCGAACGAGGCCGATACCGCGCACGTAATAGAACTGTCCGCCCTGGGAGTAGAATCCGCCGCCGGCATTCGAGTTGTTGGCGCCCAACGCAGTCATAACTTGCGGCACAGTCAAGTGGTAGCCATAGATCCTGGCTGGGTCAAGCAGCACTTGATACTGCATGGTCGTGCCACCGAAGCCAGAGTCGTCTGCGACACCATGAACGGAACGGTAGGCCCGTTCCACGACCCAGTCCTCAATAGTTTTTAATTCTTGAGGGCTACGATCAGGACTCTCGAGCACGTAGCGGTACACCAAACCGCTGGGACTGAAGAGCGGCGCCATGGACGGTGTCACGCCGCTTGGCAAACTCGCCTGTGCGATTCGCTCAAAGACGATCTGGCGCGCGAAGTAGTCGTTGGTGCTGTCTTCAAAAGTCAGGATTACATCGGATAGGCCATAGAGCGAGATCGACCGCATGACCACCATGTGCGGAACGCCATTCATCTCGAGCTCAATGGGAAGCGTGACGAGGCGCTCGACTTCTTCCGCGGCGTGGCCTGGCCATTGCGTGATCAATTCGACTTGAGGTGGTGAGAGGTCTGGGTACGCGTCCACCGGCATGCGCCGGAACGAAATGATTCCAGCGACCATCATGAATCCGGTCAGCATCAGCACGAGGAAGCGCTGACGCAGCGAGGCTTGTACGATGCGATGGATCATGCCGGTATGGTGGCCATTGTTTTAGTCACGGTTGATCTGCCAAATTCAAGCATGGAGCGCTAACGTTGCAGCGAATTTGCGAACTGCAGGAACAAGCTGCCGTCTCCTATAACGCGGTCGCCGGAATTCAATCCCGTTAGCACTTGCGTTTGTCCCTTGATGCTGTCGCCGATAGTGACAGAGCGACGTCCAAATTGATTTTCCCCTGTGGCAACGTAGACGAACGGCTGGTTCTCGCTATCGCGCAGCACCGCGGAGTCGGGTAGGGCGATCGCATTCTGAATTTTGCCAGCATCCACAGTCGCAACAACGTACATGTCTTTCTTCAGCTTAAGACCGGGATTGCTGGTCTCAATGCGCGCCTGCAGGGTGCGGGTGTTCGGATCCAGTGAGGCGGCTATGTAGGCGATACGCCCATGGAACTCATCCGGGTACGCATCGGTATGGATCGTGACCGTATCGCCAACGTGGACGTAGGGAAGGTCCTTTTGGTAAATATTGACCAATACCCAGACTGTACTGGTGTCCGAGAGAATGAAACACTGCGTCACACTTGTCTGCAGCAGTTGCCCCACCGACACGTCTTGCTCAACCACTTCACCACTGATCGGCGCCTTCACTAACGCCTCGAAGGAAGGTGGAGCTTTCAGCAGTGCCTCTGGATCCGTGATTCCCATCACTTTCAGTGCAGCCTCGGCGGCGACCAAGTCGCCCTCGGCCTGAACCTTGGCGGACTCCGCCTGCTCCAGGTTCTGTTCTGCAAGAGCATGATGCTGATACAAGTCCTGTGCGCGTAAATAGGCTTTTTGCGCGAGCCCATACGCATCCTTGGCTTTCAAATAGTTGGTTCGAAGTTGGGAATAATCGGGGCTGGCAACGTACAACAGCGGCTGACCCCTTTCGACTTTCTGCCCCGGGACAACCACAATCTGGCTGACCGGACCACTGACTTGAGTGATCACCGGCGTGGTGTGAAAGCTGTTGTAGGCGACCGCTCCGGTCAGGCGCAGAGAACGTGTCAGAGTGGTCGGTTGAACGGCAAGCACCTGCACATGCGCTAGTTGGTCCTTGGGGATCGTAAACAGTTCAGCGTTGTCGGAACTGCCGGCACCATTTTTTGCTGTTTTGTCAGGTACTGCTCCACTGCAACTGACGAGCGCCAATATGAGTATCAATGACGCAGCCAGCGCGAATATGGGTCGCAGATCGTGGTCGCGAATTGTCACGGGATATTCCTTGTTCCGACCGCTTGTTTGAGTTGTTCCAGCGCCGTCATATAGGCCGAGAGAGCCTGGCGATAAGCCAGCTGAATCGCCCGATTGCTGCGTTCCGCATCCAGGAAGTCCAGCAGTCCGGTGGCTCCACGCTTGTAAGCATATTCACTGATGTCGCGCGAGTCCTGAGCCTGCTTCAAATACCCCGAGGTATAAAGTTGTACCACCTCTTCGCTGCTGTGTAGTGCTTCGTAGGCATTATTGACGTCAGAGAGAACTGTGTCGCTAGCCGAAGCCTGCATCTCCTGCGCCTGGGTTAGCGCAAAGCCAGTGCGCGCGATTTCACCTTGATTGCGGTTGAAGACAGGCAGTCCAAAGTTTACAAAAAACGAAGCGCTACTTTGCTCGGCGGTGTGACTGTATGCGGCTTCAGCATTCACGTCCTGTTTGGCATTGGCCTTTGCCAGCGATATCTGGCTTTGCGCCGCGGTCACTCCCAACTCCGCGGCGCGGTAGTCGGGACGCTCTTGCAACGCCTTGGCCTGCAAGTCTTCCAACTTGGCTGAGACGGGCATGTACTCCAAGTCGCCAACGACGTCGTAGCTGGCTGGGACTGCGTCGTAGCCGAGCAGTTCGCGCAATCCGACCAATGCCTGCACGCGTGCAAGACGCGCCGACGATACATCAGTCTGAAACTGCAACAACTGGAGCTTTATTTTGAGGTAATCGCCTTCGCTGATGTATCCAGACTTGTACTGTGTTTGCGCGATATCAACGGTGTCTTCGAAGCTTTTCAAGTCCAGCAGCGCGAATCGCAACGTTGATTCCGCCAGTAAGACGGAAACAAACGCCTGACCTACATTGAATATAAGGGTCCGTTCCGCATCTGACACCTGCGCGGTGGTCACGGCGGTCTGGTCACGCGCGGCTTGCAGACGGTGCTGGCGTTTCCTCCCGCGTTCGAACAGATAGCCGACACCGACATCAAACTGCTGGACTTCGCTTAAAGCGTCAGCCGAGAAATCGGAAGGGGAAAAAATAGGCAGGAATTGGGAATCAAAATTCAGCGTTGGATTGGGTCGCAGGTTTGCGGTGGTCTCCTGCGCCTGGTTCTGCGAAATCAGGGTGCGCGTGGCCTTAAGCGAATGATTGTGCGCGAGTGCCAAGTCGACCGCCTGATCGAGCGTTATTAACGGTGTGCTCTGAGCGATCACCTTGGGTACCAGCAGGAGCAAGAGCAGTCCTGTCGAAACCGCGGGGACAATCATCCGTAAATACGATGGACGCATAAGACTCAAGTTTAAAATGCAGAGCTAGGGCTAAAATCCTCGGCCGGCGGGAGTTGTTGCAGGCTGCCCCCGCGACGTTCACTCCGAAAGCTGCCCCTGGTCGTGATACAGGGCATTTCGAGGAAACGTTTGATGCTTCAAAGTGAAAACACATTGTAAATCAGGAAGTTGCGGGGAAGATGGCTGCGATTTCAAGGGCAGCAGTATCCCTTGGATGGGGAGTCTTCCATTGCCGCTTTCCGACCGCACTAACCGTTCTGCGTTTCCTGCCGATTGAACAATCGAGCAGGCTACGTGTGCATCGGCGTAGCCCTTATCGAGGGCGGACTCATGGGGATTAGAGTGTTGATCGTTGATGACTCATCGACCATTCGTCGCATTATCAGCCGTTGCCTGGACAGGGCGGAGGTAGGTGTTACTGAGGTCTTCGAGGCAGGCAACGGGCGCGAGGCGTTGGATTTGTTGTCAACGCAGACAGTTGACGTCGTGCTGACTGATATCAATATGCCGAACATGGATGGCCTGGAATTGTTGGGTGAGATCAAGCGAAACCGGCAATGGGGGGCCATTCCAGTACTGATCATAACTTCGGAAAGCGGTGCTGAGGCAGTTGTAGAGGCAGTCTCCAAAGGCGCGGCTGGCTAGTCGTCCGCGCCGCTATCCAGCGATAAAGCTCGGTCTTCCACGCGGTTCCGGGCGGTCAGCACCAGTACGGGAAGACGGGGCGCGGATGGTCGAACCTGTTTCAGAACCGACATACCATCGAGTTTCGGGAGGTTAAGATCCAGAATCACCAGGTCGAATCTTCCACCCGGTATCGCCGCCTTCGCTAACTCACCATCGTGTAGCACGGTAACCGAATAGGACTCGGTCTCCAACTGCTGCCTTAGCAATTCCGCAAGCGCGACATCGTCCTCGACCACCAGAACTCGGCTTCCCGCATCAGGGCGGAACTCACTGGTTAGTTGACTCGCTTCCATTTGTCAGTGCCACCGCTTTTCTCGGTACACGAGTAGGTCGACGGACAGGAACATCGGATCCAACAGATATCTCCGGAGTGTTCGTATCCTCGAGTTAAATTTGCCACTTTTCCGCGCAATACACGGTGACGGGAATCACGGTCGACAAAACTTTGGTTTCCATCTAGGAGAACTTTGGTAACCTCCTCCTCGCTGGTTACTATCAGACGCTAGAATTGAGCGGAGTCGTGCTTTCTTAAAAATCAAAGGCTGATGCATGAAAGTAAAATTCTAGCGTCCGTGCGCGTCAAATCTTTTACAACTCGGACACAAAGCAGACTTTTTTTGGGAGTACTATTCTTTCACTTGGCTCGGCTACTTATTGGGGGTGGCTGATGTGGAGAAAGCTCCAAAAGACGAGTTGTATTCTATCTCTGTGTGCCTTGTGGTGCGCCCCCGGCAGCGCTCAACGGACAGGTACCGGGAGCGGAGCGGCACCAGCAGCAACGCCAACCCGCCGAAATACCCCAGTCAGTACCCCGTCGGTTCAGCAGACCGTTTTTTATGCCGGGAGAGTGGTTGTTGATACCGGAGTTGCACCTCCGTCTCCAGCCGCAATAGTGAGAAGCTGCAACGGGCTAAGTCGACGCCAGACATTTTCTGGGGCCGACGGTTCCTTCTCTTTTATAGTAGGCGATAGCCTCCGAGAAGCCACACCCGACGCTTCCGACGACAACCGGGGATTTGGACCAGACAACCAGCTCCCTCGAGCCTCGGCCAGTAGCTTTAGCCAAAACCCTCAGTCCTTAATGGCGGATTGCGACTTGCGGGCTGAACTGGCGGGCTACACATCGTCTATTCTTCGCCTCGACCCTTCGATGACCAACACAAACGTGGGTGTGATCGTGCTTCACAGTCGCACGAAGAAAGTAGAAGGCATGGTCACCGTTGCCAGCCTCGAGGTTCCCGCCAAGGCCCGAAAGGAATACGAGAAGGGCAGCGAACTTCTGGAAAAAGGAAACCTGGCGGAAGCCGAGAAATCGTTTCGTAAGGCTATCGACCAGTACCCGGATTTTGCCGAGGCGTGGACGCGGCTCGGCGACCTGGAGCAGCGACGGAAGGACACCGGTGCCGCGACGAAGGACTACGAGCAGGCTATTTCTGCCGATCCGAAATTACCAATCCCCTACTTACGAATGGCGTTTCTCGAAGCCACCGCCAGCAATTGGGAGCAAACCCTCAAATTCACTGATAAGGTGATCGCCCTCGATCCAACGGACTTTCCGCTCGCCTACTACTACAAAGCGGTTGCTGAGTTTAATCTAAAGGATTTCACCAAGGCGGAAAGCAATGCTCTGCGCGCTGAAAGCATGGATACAACACACGCCGAGCCCCGTGTCGAACTGTTATTGGCCAGTATCTATTCCGCCGAGCAGGCTTACTCGACTGCCGCCGACCATTACCGCGCATATCTCAGGCTCGTGCCCGACGGCCCGCAAACTGAGCGCGTGAAAACCGACCTCGCTAGAACCGAGGAAATGGCTAAATCGCAGCCCCCCCCAAATCCCTCAGAGAAGAAATAACGAACCAAAGCGATTGGCTAGCCAAGTGCTGCAAAAGGCGGTGCTGATAACTTATGGTCGGATTCCACTTCGCCGGTTATCATGATGAATCATATGCGCCAGCTATTCTGACCTGACAATGCAACGGCCAACCTCCTCGGGGGATTTCGGGAATAACCCGCAACTCGTTGAAACTGTATTTCGAAAGAAGTACGGAAGCCCAGCCGGCATTTTCCGCGCGCCCGGCCGCGTCAATCTCATTGGCGAACACACCGACTATAACGATGGCTTCGTTATGCCGGCCGCCCTTGGTTTCTCTATGTATGTCGCGGTCGGCGTGCGCCCGGACCGCATGATAAGCGTTCTTTCTTTAGACTTTGACGAGGCGGTAAATCTCAATCTCGACGATCTGGGTGCTGGGCCTACTGGTCTTTGGAGCGATTATGTGCGCGGCGTAGCCGCGGTGATGCAGGCATCTGGTCTGACGCTGCCCGGGGTCAATTTAGTGATTAAAAGTGAGGTCCCGATCGGTGCCGGCCTCAGCTCTTCCGCGGCGGTCGAGGTGTCCAGCGCCTTTGCTCTTTTTGCAGTCGCCGGAGTCGAAGTTGATCGCCGCGAAATCGCAGCACTCTGTCAGCGTGCCGAGCACCTGTACGCTGGTACAAACTGCGGAATTATGGACCAGTTCATCGCTTGCTTCGGCCAGGCAGGCCACGCTCTTCTTCTTGACTGTCGCACCCTCGCTTACGAGCTTCTGGAGGTTCCGGACAGTGTTCGCATCGTCGTGTGCAATACCATGGTGAAGCATACGCTCGCTGGCGGCGAGTACAACCAGCGCCGAGCCGACTGCGAGGAGGGGGTGCGGTTCCTGCAGAGTCGATTACCGGGTGTCCGCGCGCTGCGCGACGTCGACCTCCTCCAGTTGACTCAGTTCGGTTCAGATATGCCTGACCGAGTCTACCGTCGTTGCCGCCATGTAGTGTCGGAGAATGCTCGCACTCTCGAAGCCGCCGAGGCGCTCCGCAAGCACGATCTAGGCTCGTTCGGCCGGCTGATGGTGGAGTCCCACCGGAGCCTTCGTGATGACTACGAGGTGAGTTGCCCTGAACTGGACAAGATGGTGGAGCTTGCCCTCAACCAGAAAAGTGCCTACGGTGCCCGCATGACAGGCGGCGGATTTGGAGGCTGTACTGTGAATCTTGTGCAAGCTGATGCGGTCGAAGCTTTCAGGTCAAATGTATCTGGCCAGTATGAGAAGGCAACTGGTCTGGCGCCTGCTATCTATATTTGCGCAGCCGCGGACGGTGCGACGCGTCTTCCGCTGGAGTTCGCATGATCGACTTCAAGTCGATCTGCGAGTCTCCCCACCGACGTTGGAACCCTCTCACAGGCGAATGGGTGCTGGTATCGCCCCACAGAGCACAGCGCCCGTGGCAGGGACAGACTGAACACCAACCGGAAGAGCGCGGCCTCCGTTACGATCCTCATTGCTATCTTTGTCCCGGAAACCTGCGCGTCGGCGGGGTGGTAAACCCAGCTTACGAATCGACATTCGCTTTCGATAACGACTTCGCTGCGATGAAGCTTGACGTGCCACTTGCGCGCTTCGACGACGGCGAAAAGCGAATCATGGTGGCCGAAGCCGAAGCCGGTATCTGTCGGGTCGTGTGCTTCTCGCCGCGGCACGACCAGACACTTGCCGAGATGGAGCTGCAAGCGATCCGCCTGGTCGTCGATACATGGATTGCGCAGTACCGTGAACTTGGAGCGATGCCTTTAGTCAATCACGTGCAGATCTTCGAAAACCGTGGCGAGATGATGGGATGCAGCAATCCACACCCTCATGGGCAAATCTGGGCCAACCACACTATTCCCAACGAGCCTCGCAAGGAGCAGGCTGCGTTAGCGGACTACCAGCGACGCAATCACAGTTGTTTGCTTTGCGATTACGTTGAGCTCGAGCGATCCACCGGCGAACGCGTGGTTTGCGAAAATGAGCACTTTCTCGCGCTCGTGCCCTTCTGGGCTGTGTGGCCTTTCGAGCTTTTGGTCTGCAGCAAGAACCATGTGCCGGATATCGCTGCGCTGAATGAATCCGCGCGTGACGCTCTCGCGGACATTTTGAAACGTATCACCGCACGTTACGACAATCTCTTTCACGCGTCATTCCCTTATACGATGGGCTTTCACCAGCAACCCACGGATGGCGCTGACCATCCAGAGTGCCATCTGCATGCCCACTACTACCCACCGTTGTTGCGGTCAGCAACTGTAAGGAAATTCATGGTGGGTTACGAATTGCTTGCTGCACCCCAGCGTGACATCAGTCCGGAATCCGCCGCCGAGCGACTTCGCAGCGTTTCCGAGCAGCACTACCGCGCCGGCAAAGCGGCGCAAGCCGGCGACTAGCCCGTTCGTTCACAGAATGACAAGAACGACCACTGATTTAGAGCGAGGCTTGCTTTCTTAGCGCGCGCAGGTCTGATTGACTCCGAAAGCGGAGCCACAATTTCTTGGGACCACTCGGCGTACTTGGTCCGCAGTTACAATTTCGCCATGCACCGCCTCTCCATTACAACCCAACGCAAACGTGAAATTCTTGACATCACTGAACAGGTGGAGGAGCTATTGCGCGAAGGTAAGGGCGCGGGCTCGGGAATCTGCAGTCTCGTCGTCTTGCACACGACCGCCGCCCTCACGACGGCAGACCTGGATCCAGGAACTGACCTGGACATGCTTGACGCGTTCCAGAAGTTGATACCTAAAGTGAATTACCGGCACCCGCACGACCCGGGGCACGTCCCGGATCACATTCTCTCCGCGCTCATCGGAACATCGTTGACCCTACTTGTGGAGAACAACTCGCTGGTTCTGGGGACTTGGCAGCGGGTTGTTCTCGTGGAGCTGGACGGACCGCGCACCCGCGAGGTCGCCCTCGGGTTTGTGAACATCGAGTAGCGGAGACCTCAATTCCAACCCCTTCCCAAAAGAAGGGAAAGGATGGGGCACCCAGCATGTAAGTATTTCTGGATTTTTCTCCGGGTTTCCTGCAACATATTTGCTAATTCCTTCCCCCTAAAGGCAACCGACCCAATGGATATGGCGCGCATTTTCGGGCTGCCGGCAGCGCTGCTAATCATCGCAGTAGTGGCGAACCGACTTTCGCGCTGGACGCGAGTGCCCGACATCATTGTTTTGCTCTTGCTTGGAGTGAGTCTCGGGCCCATTTTGAAATGGGTGAACCCTGAAAATTTCGAGCACTTGACGCGCATTCTGGGGATGCTGGCGCTGATCCTGATCCTGTTTGAAGGAGGCTTGGAACTTCGACTAAAGGAAGCCATCCGATATTCTCCCGGCGGCCTGCTGCTGGCTATTGTCAGCTACGGCGTGACGGTTGCGTTGGTAGCATCGGTCGCGAGGTTCGCGCTGCACTTGTCATGGATGGCCGGTTCAATCCTAGGCTCGGTGGTGGGCTCAACGAGTGCAGCAGTTGTACTTCCGGTGATTCACCAAATGGATGTGCCCGAACCCATCAAAATCACACTTACGCTGGAGTCTTCGCTCGGAGAAATCCTTGCCGTACTCACGGTGGGCACCCTTCTCGGATTGCAGAACAGTGATGCCCTGGTCGAGGGTCTGATTACGGGCTTCGGCCACCATGTGTTGGTGGATGCGGGTATCGGCATCGCCGCGGGTGTCGCCTGGTCACGGATTTTGCCACTCGTCGCAGACCAGCAATTCAGTAATGCACTCAACCTGGGCACCGTTCTCGGAGTGTTTGCGCTTGGGCGTTTCGCTGGCGGAAGCGGATTGCTGGCAGAGTTGGTGTTCGGGCTGACCCTGGCCAATATGCCGCGGACTCCTGAAATGACTCGCCAGGGCAAGCGAATGCTGGCTTTTCACTCGGAACTCAGCTTTCTAGTGCGCTCGTTCTTTTTCGTAGTGCTGGGAATCATGGCGCAGTTCGTCGGACGAGCCTACATTTTGCCGATTCTGGGGATCCTGGCCGCAATCGTGCTGGGGCGCTGGCTGGCCGTGCGTGCGACCAGTTGGTCAATTCGCGATATTAGGAAATCCGATACCGAAGTGCTGGTGCTGATGTTTCCTCGCGGCCTCATTACGGCCGTGCTTGCACTCCAGGTTGTGTCCGCCAAAGGACAGCAATTCTTCTACCTTCCGGCGATGGCATTTACTGTCGTGTTGTTTACGAACATCTTTGTTGTAATCGCCGCTGTACGTTCGAAGAAGGTGAAAATTGAGGAGCTTTCGGTTGAATCCAATACACCTGAATTGGCGGTATAGCGGATCAGACACCGAATCAGACCATCTCTGTGCCCCACAAGTTGTGAAGATGCAGCACTCCCACCAATCGGCCTGAATCGTCAACCACGGGAAGGGAAGTAATTTTCTTCTGCTCCATGATATTGAGAGCGGTTATGGCGAACGCGTCGGGTCCGATCGTCACCGGCCGGCGCGTCATGCATTCGCCGGCCGTGAGATCGAAAACGTCTTTGCCGTGGCGTTCCAGCAGTCGCCGCAAATCGCCGTCACTGATTAGCCCCAGTAATTTGCCGTCGTGCTGGACCGTGGTCATCCCAAGCCCTTTGCGCGACATCTCGTAGATAACCTGGCTGACCGGAGTGTGGGGCTCTACGGTAGGCACGGCATCGCCGCTGTGCATCAGAGCATGAGCGCGGCTAAGGCGCTTACCCAATTTCCCGCCGGGATGGAGATTGGCGAAGTCTTCTTCCTTGAAGCCTCGCTTTTCGGAAAGAGTCACGGCCAGCGCGTCTCCCAGCGCCAGCATGGTCGTGGTGGAAGCAGTGGGCGCCAGTCCGAACGAACACGCTTCGTTGGCCACGGAACAATCCAGAGCCACGTCCGCCGCCATGCATAGAGTAGAACGTCTTCGCTCCGCTGCTGCTGGTGAATACAAATCCTCGCAGGTCATGCTGACCAGTTGGATCCCGAGGCGTTTCACTGTACCCAGCAACTGTAGGATCTCAGCAGTTTCCCCGCTGGCGGACATCGCGACCACGACGTCGCCGCGCACAATCATCCCGAGGTCCCCGTGCATCGCCTCCGCGGGATGCAGGTACAGCGCTGGAGTGCCGGTTGAACTCAGAGTTGCTGCAACTTTCCGCGCGATCAGTCCGCTCTTGCCCATGCCGGTGACCACAACTCTGCCGGCACAGCCATACAACACATCGATGGCGCGACCGAAATCCTGAGCCATGGGACCGGCAATCCGGTCAGCCAGGGACCGAAGGGCTTCTGCTTCGATGCGCACGACAGTTTCTGCAGTTTTATGCATGTTCTATGAGTACGTCAGCTTCACGGTTCGCGAGTGGGTACCGAAGGCTTTGGAATTACGACTCCATGAGAATTGAATACCAGTGTCCCAGTCGTATTGGGGCCGCCCTCCAGCGGGATCCGTTGTCCGTTGAACGACACCTCGACGGCGCCTGCATTGCCCGTCCAAAAAACGACCTGTCCGGTAGCACGAACCGTCTTAACGTCGGGAGGAGCGATGATGCCCCGCACAGCAAACTTACCGTCGCTCTTGAGCGAGACCCACGCGTGATCTTTCGCAAGCACGGTTACTTCAAAGGGCTGCTCGGCCGACGAACCAGCCATCCCGGTGCTGGACGTAGGAGTAACGCCCAACGTGGAGGTTTTGGGGCTTTCCGATGCCTTGTTCTGCGTATTGTCCTTCGAAGAGCTGCCAGTTGTCGTGGACATTCCCTGATCTCCGGAAGTCTTCGAGTCCGACCCGACGGACGTATTGTCTGGGGCGATCGTTGCTTGTGGCTTGTCGGACACCAACGTTCCGCCTGCACCTGCCGGCGATTGTCCACTGCCCGTATCGCCCGGCACCGTCGTGGTATCCACATGGCGCGTTGGAGAATTGACAGAAACTGAAGGAGTAGCATCCGCCTTCGCCTGGCGTTGCCGCATACGATCCTGATAAATGCGCCAGCCACCCAAGCCCGCGGCGATAACAATCAGGAGAATCAACACAGGGATGATCGGAAACCCAGCCATCCTGCTATCGCCCGGACTCGCTCCCGAACGATCGATTCGCGAGTCGTTCTGTTCTGCAATCACCTTGGGATCGAGGTTTGACTCTCCCGCGGCAAGCAGATAATCGGCGACCGCCTCATCTTCATTCAGTCCGAGATACTTGGCGTAGGCGCGAACAAAACCTTTGTTAAATATCCCGCCGGGCAGCAGATCAAAGTGCTCTTCTTCCAAAGCGCGCAACAATCGGGTTCCGATCTTAGTCGACTCGGCAATGCTATCCAGCGTAATGCCACGCATCTCGCGCTCGCGCCGCAACCGCTCGCCAAACGATCCCATAGCTTCCAGTTTTCCTCAGCCGGAGTGTCGTCCAGTGTTTCTTCAGCGTGTCAATTCGCGCATCCTGAAGACTTCAAGCGGCGCGCCTAACAAGCCGTCCGTTCAACCTGTCGTGCAATTGCCAGACAGTAATTCCTGAATAGGGTCGATTCCTGTAGAGGAGACGATCGTACTATAGGATAAACCACTATTTTCCTGTAACATAGACATCGTTTTACGGCCCTGTGGTGCGCCTATCGAAGGCGCAAGGCAGGTCGGCGGTAGGAATACGGATTGAGACATCCCTCCAGGTCATCGAAAATTGGCGCCAAGCACGGACAACGACCGCCAGCTGTATGAGTTGAAGATCTTTCATGACGTCGCGAAGGCGCTGACTTCAACTCTCGACCTCGATACCATATCTGCAAACAATCATGGAGAAGATGGCGGCGTATTTTGAGCCGGCCACATGGTCTCTCGTGATGATCGACGAAACAAGTCACGAGCCATACTACGCGGCATCAGTCGGCAAGGGTGCCGAGGGGCTTTCTGAACTGCGTCTATCCGGTGGCGAGAGTCTAACTGATTGGGTGATCAATCACGGCCACGCTCTCGTCATTGAAAACGTCAATGCCGACCCAATGATCAGTCCCGATAGTCGAAGCTCCTGGTTTGAGGGAAGCTGCCCTGTGGTTTGCGTGCCGGTGCGGACTGCGGGCAAGGTGCTGGGTGTGATCGAGTTGGTGAACATCGACCTGGGTGTTTACGCTCGCAGCGAACTTCTGCTTCAAACCCTCGCCGACTACGCCGCGATTGCCATCGAAAACGCCCGCGCCGTCGGCCGCATTCAGGAACTCAGCATCACAGACGATTGCACTGGACTCTATAACGCCCGCCATCTTTTCACGATGATCGCAGAGGAGTTCCATCGCTCCGCGCGCTTTGGCTATGAATTCACCCTGCTGTTCCTCGATCTCGATCACTTTAAGCGAGTGAATGATCAATATGGGCACATCACTGGCAGCAAACTTCTTGCCGAGGTCGGCGGGTGCCTGCGAGAGAGCCTGCGATTGGTTGATGCCGCGTTTCGCTATGGAGGCGACGAATTTGCGATTCTCCTGCCCCAGACATCGCAGAGAAGCAGGCCTTCGGGTCGCACGTCGCATTGCTCACGTTCTTCGTCACCGTCGGTGGCTGCCCGAAGAAGACTTCCACGTCGAACTGCGGGCTAGCATCGGAGTTGCGACCTATCCCGCTGACGCTGCCACGCCCCAACTCATTGTGAAACGCGCCGACGACATGATGTATGCCGTGAAACAGGCTGGTCGCGACAATATTGCGGTGTCTGGTTTGGGAATTGTGGGACTAGAAGAAGACTCGGCCGCCGACTAACGCACTCTGCCGTTTCAGTTTGAAGTGGCGTCCGGAAGCGGCCTGCGCAGGTCGCCATGTGTCGGGATTGGCCGGGGCCTGGGCATTGACTCCGAAGTCCCACACATAAAGGTTGATCTCTTCCGGATTCAGCATTTCCACTACAGCATATTCTCCCGGCGGCAATGGGCGTTCCGGCGTCACTTTGAACCACTCCCCGGTACCAATCTTTTCCACATGAGTTGGAATATAGTTTCCTTCCTCTGACGTCTTTCCCGAGAATGTGACCTTCAGGTTGCCAATCACCCTGACGTCATTTTTGGCCTCAGCCCGCACGATGCGGAAACGGTCGTTCAGTGGAATGTCGTTCAATGCGGCCTGGTCAATATCCATGTAAAGCGTCGGTGCTGCTACGTGGGACTGAATCTTGGCGTGAGGCCCTTTTAATTCGAATGAGTGCTTGGAACTGCCGATTGGGTTGATCGCTGCGCGAAGCACGCTCTTCTTATTTGCTTTCTGATTGAGTTCGCTGCCATTTTGCAGGATTTCGGCCAGTTCGGGCTTGCCTTTGAATTCATCGAGAAGAAAAACGCCCCCTGTTCCCGGCAGACGGAGTCCCGGAAGAACCTCCGGCGAGTTTGCTTCTTCTTTCTCGCGCTCCTCGCGCTCTTCAGCCGTTTCCACATGGGCGCGGGTCTTCCCCTTGCCGAGGTCGGCCTCGTATTTCTTGGTGGCTTCCCAGTCAACCAGTGAGGTGGGCAGGTCTTCCCACTCCAACCGTTCCACGCTGAAATAGTGGATGCGATCACCCTGAATCTCGTACTTCGATACCATCTGATACGAACCATCTTTCAGGATAAGACGCTTGGTTTGTTGCCCGGGAGTTACCGGCGAGGCGTTTTGCGCGAGTGACGGCAAAAAACACCCTACCCAAATGGCGACACAGAGCGTTAAGCTGTGCAGGAATCGCAACATTGGCAATAGTTTAGACCTTGGCGCTCTCCCATACGATGTACGTGCCCAATTGTCGACGAGAATCGGCGCCATCGAACCGTGCCGCTGTGACCAACGTCACAGCCTCAACTGATAGGGTTGGCGAGAATGAATGAAATCTTTGCCACCACCCATCGTTCGCCGAGATGGCGCACGCGCAGCGCATTTTTCATGAGGTAACTAATGGATAGCGCACTACTGATCCACCGATTGCAATTCGCCTTTACTGTCACATTTCATTACTTGTTTCCGCAACTCACCATGGGACTCGCTCCCTTGATCGTGATCCTCAAGACCCTCGCGATCAAGAAGAACGATGACAATTACAACCAAGCCGCCCGCTTCTGGGCCAAAATCTTCGGCATTAACTTCGCCATCGGAGTGGTGACGGGGATTCCGATGGAATTCCAGTTCGGCACCAACTGGTCCCATTTCTCCCGCTTCGCGGGAGGTGTCATCGGCCAGACCCTTGCGATGGAGGGAGTGTTTTCGTTCTTTCTGGAGTCAACGTTTCTCGGGCTGTTCCTATATGGCGAAAAGCGTTTGAGTAAAGGGATGCACTGGTTTGCCGCCTTCATGGTATTTGTTGGCTCCTGGGCATCGGGTTTCTTCATTATCGCCACTGACGCTTGGATGCAAGACCCCGTCGGCTACGAGAAGGTTGCGAACGGTTCCGTGCAACTTGCGAGCTTCTGGGCGCTGATATTGCACCCGTGGGCTTGGGTGCAATATGCCCATAACATGAGCGGTGCAGTCATCACAGGCTCGTTTGTCATGGCTGCTGTCGGTGCCTTCTATCTGCTGGGGAACCGCCACGTCGACCAGGCGCGTATCTTCCTTCGCGTCGGGGTGATCGTCGGCCTCATCGTCACCGTAATTCAGCTCTTTCCGACCGGCGACCGCGCCGGCAAGATGGTTGCGGTGAAACAGCCGGTTACTTTGGCTGCCATGGAAGCGCTCTTCGATACCCAGGACGGCGCACCGCTTGTGATCATCGGTCAGCCCAATATGGCCACGCAACATATCGATAATCCCATCATGGTTCCGAAGATGCTGAGTTTCCTGACGTTCAAGCGCTGGAACGCCCAGGTGCACGGGCTCGACGAATTTCCTCAACGCGATTGGCCGCAGAACATCCCGCTGCTGTACTACGCCTACCACATCATGGTTGGCCTGGGCACCATGTTCATCGCTGCCATGGGACTTGCGGCATTTCTCCTCTGGCGCGGCAAGCTTTTTGAATCCCGCTGGATGCTCTGGATTCTCATGCTGATGTTCCCGCTTCCGTACATTGCCAATACGGCGGGTTGGATGACCGCCGAGATGGGCCGCCAACCCTGGTTGGTGTACGGTCTGATGCGCACGGAAGAGGGCTTCTCCAAGCTGGTTTCCGCCGGCAACGGATGGTTCACTTTCCTCGGCTTTCTCGGGATGTATACCGTGCTTGGAATCCTGTTTCTTTTCCTGGTGCGTCGCGAAATCGAACTTGGACCTGAGCCCGCAAGCTCGACTTTCGCGCCAAACCAGAACCTGCATCATGCAGCGGAGGTGCGATAGCCATGGCAACGATCTGGTTCATGATTGTCGCAGTAATGGTCGCCATGTACGTGCTACTCGATGGCTTTGATATCGGAGCAGGAGCGGTCCATCTTTTCATCGCGAAAACCGACGTCGAGCGGCGCACCATCCTTCGCGCTATCGGTCCGGTGTGGGACGGCAACGAGGTGTGGCTGCTCGCAGCCGGTGGAACGCTCTACTTTGCCTTCCCACTGCTCTACGCCTCCAGCTTCAGTGGATTCTATCTTCCGCTGATCATGGTGCTTTGGCTGTTGATGCTGCGTGGCATCGGCATTGAGTTCCGCAACCACATTCACGACGGCATGTGGACTTCTGCGTTCGATGTGATCTTTTCAATCGCCAGTGTTCTGTTGGCCATCTTCCTCGGGGCAGCTCTGGGTAACGTTGTGCGCGGAGTGCCGCTCAACGCCGATGGCTACTTCTTCGAGCCGCTTTGGACCAACTTTACTGTTGGCACCATCAACGGCGTGCTCGACTGGTACACCGTGCTCTGCGGAGTCGTTGCCTTGGTGACACTTGTCGTGCATGGTTCGCTGTACATAGCGACAAAGACCGACGGCGAACTCAACACGCGGGCGCGGAAAGTTGCGCGTGTACTGTGGCCGATACAGCTTGTAGTCACCGGCCTCAGCTTGATTGCCACCATGTACGTGCGGCCTGGGGTATTGGAGAACTTCCTGAAGTGGCCAGTCGGATTTGCTATACCGGCTTTGGTTGTGGGCAGCCTGGTGTACCTTTTCATTGCCGAAAGAGGTGGGAAGGATAAGGGCGCGTTCCTGGCATCATGCGGTTACATCGTGGGAATGCTGGTTGGCGCCGCATTCGCGTTATATCCGACGGTTCTACCCGCGAGCACCGATCCCAGCTACAGCTTGACCATCGAGAACACCGCTACCGGTGCGCACGGAATGCTGGTGGGCTTCGTATGGTGGGGAATCGGAATGGTGCTGGCGGCTTGTTATTTTGTCTTCGTCTACCGCATGTTCCGTGGAAAAGTACGGATCGAAGAGGGAACAACCGGCCACGGATACTGACCCGTGCCTATTACTGAAGAAAAGGCTCCGGAATCTCCGGAGCCTTTTTCCATCTGGCGACAAGTTTTCGTGCTTCTACACGGCATCCACCGGCACGGCGACTGCCGTGTGCTCCACTTCATGCGCCACGGCGATCGACAAGCGGCGAATACCCTCGCGAATCATCTCTGGCGTCGCATTCGAAAAGTTAAGGCGCATATGCGAGCCTGCGTCGCCTTCCGCGAAGAAGGGAGTTCCCGGAACGAATGCGACGTTCTGGCGCACTGCTTCGTCAAACAGCCGCGTACAATCGACGCCCGCGGGCATCGTCACCCACAGAAACAAGCCGCCCTGCGGATGGGTCCACTTCACTTCAGGCGGGAAGAAATCGTCTAATGCCGACAGCATCGCATCCCGGCGCTCCTTGTAGCACTGACGAATGACCTTCACGTGCTCATCGAGGAACCCGTCCTTCGCCACCTCGTACATCACCATCTGTGCGAACGTGCTGGTATGTAAGTCGGCACTCTGCTTGAGCTGAACCAGACGTGTGATGACGTCTGGCGGCGCGACGATCCATCCCAGCCGCAGCCCCGGCGCCAGCACCTTGGAAAACGTACTCAGGTAAATGACATTGCCGAGTTGATAGCCGTTGTCTCGCAAGACGTTCATGCGGTCCAGCACCACCAGCGGTCTGATGTGCTCGCCCTCGTAACGTAACTGCCCGTAGGGATCGTCTTCGATAATCGGAATGCCATACTTGTCCGACAACCAAACCAGCTGCCGGCGCCGGTCTTCCGAAAGAGTCACGCCGCCCGGGTTCTGAAAGTTCGGGAGAATGTACATGAACTTCGGCCCCGACCGCAGCGCCCCTTCCAGCAGCCTCGTTTGCAGCCCGTGTCCGTCGATCGGAACCGTGACATACTCCGCGCCCATCAAGTCGAATGCCTGCAGAGCGCCGAGGTAGGTCGGCGACTCCACCAGGATGCGGTCTCCGCGATTGATCAACAGCTTGGCAATCAGGTCGAGCGCTTGCTGGGAACCAGATGTGATCATCACGTTGTCCACGGTGGCGACAATGCCATATTTCGCCATCTGCGCGACGATCAGCTCGCGCAGCGGCTTGTAGCCTTCCGATGGCCCGTACTGCAAGGCAGCCGTTGGCTGGTCAGCCAGTACCCGCTCGCAGGCGACTCGGAAGCGCTCGATCGGGAAGACCTCGGGCGCGGGCAGGCCTCCGGCGAAGGAAATGATTTCTGAGTTGGTTGTGAGTTTCAGAAGCTCGCGAATGATGGAGCTCTTAGCCATCTTCGTCCGCTGTGCGTAGCGATGGGCCCAGGGCGCAGCCATAGTTACACCCCCAATTACTCTTCATTGTCGGGTGTTACCAGACGCGCCGTCTGTGACGCAGAACACGCCACAGATGTTTATGTTTCACTCCAGACCGGCCTATGAATCATTCGTTTCATCACAGGCGGTCGTAAACGTGAACCATTTGTCGCAACCGGATGCCAATACCCAGCGACAGCTCCTCTGCCCGATATCGCCAGCGCCAATTGCCTGACGATGTCCCCGGAAAGTTCATCCGGCCTTCTGTGCCTACGCCCAGCACATCTTGCAGAGGGAAGATTACGGTGTCGGCCACCGACTCCATCAGCGTACGAATCATCACCCAGTGGATTTCGCTGCCGTCCGTATCCAGGTACTTCCGCGCGAACTCCATTTCCTTCGACACGTCCTCGGCGGTGCGTACGCTGTCACCCTCGCCTGTGCTCGTCCACCATCCGACCACCGTGTCGTTGTCATGCGTGCCGGTATAGGCCACGCGATGGCGCGGATAATTGTGCGGCTTGAAGTCTGGTGCCTGGGGGTCTTTTCCGAACGCGAACTGCAAAATTGCCATGCCCGGAAATCCAAATTGATTACGTAGTCCTTCGACTTCGGGAGTTATCACTCCCAGGTTCTCGGCCAGGATTGGCAGCTTCCCAAGCGACGCCTCCACCGCCTCAAACAGCGGCGCCCCCGGGCCTTTCACCCATGCTCCATTGACGGCTGTGATCTCCGTACCCGGGATCTCGTAATACGCCTCAAATCCGCGGAAGTGGTCCAGGCGAATCATGTCGAGCATTTCGAAGGCGCGACGGAACCGCGCGATCCACCATTGGAACCCAGTCTGAGCATGCTTCTCCCAGTTGTAGATCGGGTTGCCCCAGCACTGCCCAGTGGCGCTGAAGTAATCCGGAGGAACTCCGGCAATCACACGCGGAGTTCCGTTTGGATTCAGTTCGAACATATCTCGCTGCGCCCACACGTCCGAGCTGTCCTGCGCAACGTAGATCGGCACGTCGCCCATCACCCGGATTCCGTTGCGTCCGCAATGCGCCTTCAGGTCTAACCACTCCCGCTCAAACTCGAACTGGATGAACTTGTTCGCCTCGATCTCTTCGTGTAAATCGCGTCGGGCTCGGTCCAGCGCCGCCGGTTCGCGCAGCGCCAATTCCGGCTCCCATTGAGTCCACATCACGAAGTCGTGGGTTTCTTTCAGGGCCATGAACAGGGCAAATTCGTCGAGCCATGCCGCATGACGCTGGCAAAATGCCTCGTACTCCGCCCGCTCGCGGCTGTCTGCCTTTTGCGCAAAACCCTCCGCCGCCTTCTTCAGAAGCGGCAGTTTCCATTTGATGAGCGTCCCGAAGTCCACGCTTTCCCGCGGCAGCTTCGGCTGAGGATCAAGATCATCGCAGGACAGATATCCGCGCTTAACCAGCGAATCAACGTTGATCAACAGAGGGTTTCCCGCGAACGCCGAAAAGCACTGATACGGAGAGTCGCCGTAACCAGTCGGTCCGAGCGGAAGCACTTGCCAAATCGTCTGGCCAGCATCTTTCAGGAAGTCGGCGAAGCGGTGCGCCTCACCGCCCAGTTCACCAATGCCATGCGCGCCGGGAAGGGAAGTGGGATGGAGAAGAATACCGCTCGATCGTGGAAAGCTCATGCTTCGCTACCTGCTGAATTAGTGCGAAATTATGTACGAATCAATGCGCCGCCGGCCTCGGCTTCAACGAGGCGATTACTTCAGCGTCCGCCGGAAGCGGTGCCGCTTCCACCAGTATGTCCGCTCCCGGATCTACAACTCTCTGCATCAACACCGCTGCCAGCGCCATGAAGACGCCTCCAGCCAGCACTGCAGCCAAGCGGTTGTTATGCAGCAAGTGGTTCATGATCCATCCGAAACAAGTTGAAGCAACGATCTCCGGCAGTGTGATGAAGAAGTTGAAGATCCCCATGTATACGCCAGTCTTTCCCGGGGGCAGTGAGCCGGCGAGGATTGAGTACGGCATGGCGAGCGTGCTGGCCCAGGCGATGCCGACTCCCACCATCGAGAACAGCAGAATGTACTTGTTGTGAATGACGCCAACCGACAGCAGTCCGGCTGCCCCGCAAAGCAGGCAAAGGCTGTGGGTGTGCTTTCTGCCAATCTTGGCCGCAATGCCTGCCAGCGCCGGAGCAAATACCGCACACACAGCCGAATACGCTCCGAAACACACACCCGCCCATTCCACGCCGGTCTTATAAATTGGAGAGCTCTGGTCGGGAGCTCCGAACACATTGTGCGCGACAGCCACCGAGAAATACAGCCACATGCAGAACAAGCCGAGCCACGTCAGGAATTGCACGGGAGCCAACTGGCGCATCGTCTTCGGCATCTTCCCAATGGCTTGGAAGATGTCCTTTGCACCCGCCAGCAATCCGCCGCCCCGCTTCTCTTTTTTCCGAAATGCCTCCATGTCATCCGGCGGATATTCTTTTGTGGAGATGATCGTCCACATCACCGCGCCGAAAAACGCAGCTGCACCGAGGTAAAACGAAAGGCGCGTCGACCAGGGTATGGCGTGGTGTCCTTCGCCCGCTCCCACATGGAATAGGTTCGTAAGCAGCCAGGGCAGGGCCGATGCGACAACAGCGCCAATTCCGATAAACAGGCTCTGCATGGCGAAACCTTCCGTGCGCTGCTCTTCGGGAAGAAGGTCGACCACGAACGCCCGGAACGGTTCCATGCTGATGTTGATCGACGAATCGAGCACCCACAATAGGCCCGCCGCCATCCAAAGCATCGAAGACCGCGGCATCATGATCAGCGCCATCGAACTCAGAATGGCGCCAACCAGGAAATAGGGCCGCCGACGACCCAGGCGCGTCCAAGTATTGTCACTGGCGTGTCCGATAATCGGCTGCACAAGCAGGCCGGTCAGCGGCGCCGCCAGCCACAGTATTGGAATCTTGTCAGCGGTCGCTCCCAGGTACTCATAGATGGCGCTCATATTGGCCATCTGGAGTCCCCATCCAAACTGGATGCCGAGGAATCCGAAACTCATGTTCCAGATTTGCCAGTAACTTTTCCGTGGTTTTTGCGCCATTGGACTAAGCCCCGCTGCTACGCTTTCTGTCTTGCCGTGGAGATCATCCGACAATGTACTCCGTCAGCGGCCCAACTTCCAAGCCCGGAGCTTCGCGACACGTTCAAGGCGCGATACTCAGTTTGCCGTGCCCGTGGGCTTGCAATACCATCGCTGCTTGGGAGCGAACCGATCCTCCAACGTGAGCGCAATTCGGAGCCCGCCGTGACTACACCACCAGCTCGCCGTGCCGTTCGAAACTTGTTTGCTGTCGTCGTCATCGCCGCCGCCCTGTCGTTGCCATGCGCCGCCGCCCAGCCATCAGTCACCAAGGTCGAGCCGCCCAACTGGTGGACTGGGTTTGTCTCACCTGTCATGGTGTTGCTCTACGGCGAGAATCTATCGGACGCGAAGATCACGGTCACGCACCCCGGCGTCAAGATCGACAAGATCCAACTCCAGCCTGACGGAAAGCACGCCTTCGTATGGCTCAGCATCGCTAAGAGCGCCAAGCCCGGCGACGTTCCGCTTACTCTCAAGACTCGTGACGGAACAACCACGGCCACACTTTCGCTTCTCGCACTGCAGCCGCAGCAAGGCCGTTTTCAGGGCGTCAACCGCGACGACGTCATCTACCTCATCATGCCCGACCGCTTCGCCGATGGAGATCCCAGCAACAACATGCCCAAGGGCGCCAAGCCGGGAACCTACGATCGCAACGCGCCCAAGGCTTACCATGGCGGCGATCTCAAGGGCATTCAAGACCACCTTCCTTATCTCAAAGCGCTCGGCGTCACGACGATCTGGCTCAACCCGATCTTCGACAACGAAAACACTACTGAGGGCTATCACGGCTACAGCGGAACTGACCTCTACGCCGTGGAAGACCACTTCGGCACGCTGCCAGAATTTCAGCAACTCGTCAGCGCAGCTCACCAGCAGGGAATCAAGATTCTGCTCGACATGGTGCCCAATCATGTTGGCCCCAAGCATCCTTGGGCGACTTCGCAGCCTGCTCCAGGCTGGCTGCACGGTACCACCGCAAATCACATCAACACCGACTATGACTACCCGCCAGTGGCTGATCCGCATGCTGTCGAAAAGAATTACCGCAGCGCGCTCGACGGCTGGTTCGCTAATATCCTTCCTGATCTCGCGCAAGAGAACCCGCTCGTCGCACAATATCTCCTGCAAAACGCTTACTGGTGGATGGAAGTCGGCGGCGTCGATGGTTTCCGCATCGATACCTTCCCCTATGTGCCGCGCACCTTCTGGACGACCTACCTCCAGGGCCTGCAATCCACTTACCCGAACTTCTTTGCCGTCGGCGAGGTCTACAACTTCGAGCCGCCAGTGGTCTCCTACTTTGCCGGTGGCCAAAAGGGCTTCGACGGCATTGACACGCATCTCACTACGCCGTTTGACTTCCCCATGAACTCCGCCATCCGCGAAGTAGTGAATCACGGCGCATCGGCCAAGAAGATCGTTGACGTCCTCCGCCAGGATCGCCTCTATCCCCATCCCGAGTTGTTGGTCACCTTCATAGGGAACCACGACATGACGCGCTTCCTCACCGACGCCAGGGGCTCGACCGCTAAGCTAAAGCTCGGCTTTTCGCTTCTGGCCACGCTGCGCGGTATTCCCCAGATTTACTCTGGCGATGAAATCGCCATGCCTGGGGGTGAAGATCCCGACAATCGTCACGACTTCCCCGGAGGCTTTCCCGGCGATGCTCACAACGCGTTTATGCAGAATGGCCGCACGCCCGACGAGCAGGATGTTTACGTCCACGTGCAGGGATTGCTCAAACTTCGCCGCGAACATCCCGCGTTGCGCCTTGGCGTCCAGAAGCATGTCGTCGTGACCGACGACTACTATCTCTTCACCCGTGAGACCCGAAGCGAGCGTCTGCTCGTCGTCTTTTACAAGGGCGAAACGGAGAAAGACATCACGGTGGATCTTACCGACACTTCCATCGCGAACGCAGGAGATTTTCAGCCGCTCAATCCTTCCCGGTCCGCAAAACTCCAGGGCACGAAGTTGGACCTGCAAATGGTGCCCCAGTCCATAGCGATTTATTCGATCAAATAGGCCAATCGGGGCGACCTCCGGACGGTCAAATTCCCAACGCTCGGTGATGCGCGTCACTGAGTACCGGCCAATCCACGACTACAGTGGAGTCTGGTGTGGCCGCCGCTGCGAATCACGGGGCAGCAACACACTGGGAGTTTGGCCATTGTTTTGAAGCCTGACGCTGCATAGAATGTCAGGCTATTGCGACACCTTATTAAATTCACAAGGAGACTGAGATTCCATGAAGCGTTTCATTGTTCTATTGTTCGTGCTCGGATTGATGTCAGGTATGGCTCTCGCTGCGGAAGACGGCGCTGCCATTTACAAGGCGAAGTGTGCCATGTGCCATGGCCCCAATGGCGAAGGCAAGATGGGTCCAAAGCTGGCGGGTACTGCTCTCACCCCTGACCAGATTTCTGCCGTCCTGACCAAGGGCGCAGAAGGCAAGAAGGCTCCCCACGGGAAGCCGGTAGCTGGCATCACCGCTGACCAGGCTGCGGCCGTCGCTGCCTATATAAAGACCCTTAAGTAGTATGTAGTTTGCTTCGATACGAAGAGCCAGCCCTCCGGGACTGGCTCTTTTGATTTTGAGCTCAGAATATTGCTCTATTCCACCCAATCCGCGATAAATACGTTCGTCTCGTGGGGCGCTTTGCCGTTCCGGTTCGATGCCCACACCAGTCGCTTGCCATCTGACGTAAACATCGGGAAGCCATCGAAATCGGGATGATAAGTCACTCGATCAAGCCCAGTCCCATCTTCATTGATGATGTAGAGATCAAAGTCGCGTCCGTTCTTCGGATCAGCCATGTTCGACGCAAAGATAATCCGCTTGCCGTCGGGATGGAAGAACGGCGCAAAGTTTGCCGCGCCGTTGTGCGTTACTTGGTGCTTGTTGCTGCCGTCGGCATTCATTACCCAGATCTCGAGATTACCCGGTCGAATCAGCCCCTTCGCCAGCAGCGCCTTGTAATCGGCCACTTCCTCCGGAGTTATCGGATGCTGCGCCCGATACACAATCTTCTTGCCGTCCGCCGACCAGAACGGTCCTCCGTCGTAACCCAACTCGTTCGTCAACTGCTTCACGTTGCTACCGTCAGCGTCCATCGTGTAAATATCGAGATCGCCGTTGCGCGTCGACGTGAACACTATCTTCTTACCGTCGCGCGTAATCGTGGCCTCCGCGTCATATCCCGGAGCCGTAGTCAGCCGCTTCGCGTCGCTGCCATCGAGGTTCGCCGTGTAGATGTCATAAGTGTCATAGATCGGCCACACGTAGCCTTGCGAGTAATCTGGCTTCGGAGGACATTCCGGCGAAGCGGCTTGCGTCGACGAGTACAGAATCTTCTTCCCATTCGGAAAAATGTAGCTGCACGTCGTTCGTCCCTTGCCGTTGCTTACCATCTTCGGTGTCGCCGGCTTTCCGTCTGGAGTATCGACCGGCATGGTGTAAATCTGATCGCAAGAAACGCCTTCGCCTTGATGCTGGAAGATCAGCGTCTTGTCATCGATGGAGAAGTATGCCTCGGCGTTCTGGCCGCCGAACGTGAGCTGCCGGGCATTTTTCAAATGCTTCTCCTGCGGGAGCGTGACCGGCGAAGCTTCTTGCGCCTTAACCGCCGCACTTCCTACTGCTGCTGCAAGCAGCAACAAAACTCCCAGCTTTCGATTATTCAAGTTGGTGTTCCCCAGAAATTTGGACTGCTGCGATTGTACTTTGCCGGACCTACTTCGCCGCTGACACCACTGCCACTCCATAGTGTGGGAGCGTCACAGACTGTATCGTTCCACCCTGCAGTACGTCCTGCATTTTCACTGGCAGCTTCACCGTGCGCTCGGCTGTTGCAAAATTCACCAGGACATAAACCGCGCCCTTGCCTCCGTACCGCGGCGAAACTTCCACTCCCTCAGGCACCGGCCCCAGCGCCGCCTTCACGCCACTGATGTCCGTCATCCACTTCGCCGCCCCGGCCATCGTTTTCGGTTCGAGCCACGCCCCGATGTATGTAATCCGGCCCTTGCCCACTTGGCGTGTGATCGCCGCGGGCTGCCCATCGAGCCATCCATTGCTTTTGCCGTAGCGCATCAGAACCTGGACGTCGCTCTCTTTCACGCTCAAAAGTTCCGCCCACATTGGACTCTGTCCCGCGCCCCAGTCGCCCGCGATTGGCACGGCGTCAACCAGAGCGTAATACTGCTCCACGCGCCCACCCAGTGGATCGACGAGTGGCCCGGGCTGCCGCTGCGGCCACAATCCGCTGTCAATGTCCTTCATTGCAGATCGCTGCCCTAAAACGAGATGACCACCATTGTTAACGTATTGCATTAAGTTCTTGGAGTCCGCATCAGTGAGCACATTTAAGCCGGGAGCCACCACGAGTTTGTACTTGCCGAGAGAGGCAGATGGCGGCACGATGTCAACCGACTGAGCAATCGCACGCAGCGGTCCGTAGTAGCTGAGAATCTCCTCCACTGGGTCGTAGCTCTTGTTGTGCTTCTGCCAGTTGATCGCCCAGCGGCTGTCGTATGAATGCAGAATCGCGACTTCCGATTTCACCGATGTCCCGGCTAGCGCCGAACTCGCCTTCTCGAACTCCTTGCCGATCTGCGCTATCTCCGGATACAGCGGATCAGGCTTTCCGTCCGGCCCTATCAGTGTCCCGTGATATTGCTCTTGCCCATTCAGTGCGCTGCGCCATTGCCAGTAGCTCACTGTATCGGCGCCGTGTCCGATGTCGTGCCACGCCATCGCCCGCACTTCGCCTTTGTCGAGCCAGTTATTAATCGACGCCCAATTCACGCCGCCAGGCTGCGTCTCCATCACCCAGAAATTCTTGCCCTTCAGCCCGCGCGTCAGGTCATGCGTTGCGCCATTTCGCACCGGATCAAGATGCCCTTGCCCGACATAGTCATCCCATGCAGCCAGGTCCAGGTCCTGCGCGACCGTGTAATGGTCATAGCCGTCGAACCATCCCATCATGTTCGTCGTGATGAACTGCCGCGCATCCACATTCGCGCGAATCACTTCAAGCTGGTTCTTCTGATAGCTTCGCCACGTATCGCTTACAAATCGCATCCAGCTCAGCAGCAGACCAGGATTGCCGTAGTTGATTTGGATCGGCACCTGGTTCCAGTCGAAGTAGGTCTCGCTCCAATAGCTCGTCGTCCAACGCGCGTTCAGATTATCGAGCGTGCCGTAGTACTGTTTGAGCCACTCCTGAAACTGAAGCTTATCGTCAGCGCCGTACGAGGCGTTGGCATACTCGTTGTCGATCTGCCATCCAACGACGTTCGAATTGTGCCCGAAGCGCTTCGCCAGTTGTTCCGCCATCGCACGCGACAGCTCCCGATATTTGGCGTTCGCAAAATCAAACTGTTGCCGGTTGCCGTGCTGGTCCTTGCGCCCGTCCTCCATGGTTCGCAACGTCTCGGGATATTTCTGCGTCAGCCAAGCGGGAGGCGCCGCCGACGGCGTACCAATCACGGTCACGATTCCATGCTGGGCAGCCGCAGTCACAGCCCGATCCAGCCAGGCGAGGTCGTACTGACCCTCGCTTGGTTCCATGCGGCTCCAGGCAAACTCGCCCACGCGCACCATATGGATGCCCGCCTGCTGCATTAGCACCAGGTCCGCATCCCAGCGCGACTCCGGCCACTGCTCCGGATACCACGCCGTCCCCAGCAACAGCGCCGGGGTCAGGGGCGCTGCCTGCGCACGGGCCGTAACTGCGCCGCAGACCACGGCGCAAAGTATCGCCACGGAGAAACAACGAACAAGAATCGCGTGACGTGTCTTTATCCGTGTAATCCGTGGAAATCCGCGGTTGCATTTGATCTTTGTGTGGGTCACTCTACGCCGTCCCCCAAATCTCTCCAACAATCCGCTGGAAATTCGCTCCCAACACCTTTTCAATTACCACCGACGTCTGCCCGCGCTTCTGCAACTCCGACGCGATGACTTCCATATGGTCTGGCCCGGTGAGATCAGGCACATAGGGATACCGGTCTTCCCCCGGAGCACCAATTCCCAACTTCTTTCGCCGCGCGATGTCTTCATCGAACGCCTTCTTCTGTTCGGCCGTAAGCGCCACTGCCTGGATCGAACCATCCGATCCAATGCCGACGTGATCCGCACCGCACACGTTGAGGGCACCAAGCACATGATTGATTACGTGCTCACGTGTCGGCACCGTCGGCGACGCCACGAGATAAGGCATCAGGTACACACCGAAATAGCCACCCTTGTTCGCCAATGCTTTCATCACTTCATCCGGCTTATTTCGCGGATGCGCATAAATCGACGCACACCCCGAATGCGAAATCAGCACTGGCTTTTTCGAGGCAGCAATCGCCTCTGACGTCGTACGGTAGCCGCTATGGCTCAGGTCGACAGCCACGCCAATTTCGTTCATCTTTGCGACCGCCGCCACTCCCGCCTTGCTCAGCCCGGCATTGCCAGGTTCCAGGCAGCCGTCTCCGAAATCACTGCGGTTGTTGTAGGTGAGTTGCATGATGCGCACACCCAACCGGCGAAATGTCTCGATGCGCGAGGGATCCGCTTCCAGGAATTGCGTGTATTGAAATCCCGGCATGATGCCGATCTTCCCGTCACGCTTCGCCCGCGCGATGTCCGAATACTGGCGAATAACCATGAACACATCCGGCGACTGCTCTACCAGCGCATCCACATAAGCGAGATTCTCAATTGTCCCGTCGAACGTGGGCTCTGAAATTGTGAAGTTGATCGCCGTAATGCCAGATCGCCGAACAACTTCGATTAGCGCGGCATCCGGCAAGTTGTCGGTGCTGGTGAATGGGCCGCATAGCGTATCGATCACCACGCTCTTTCGGTAGAGCTCAGCAATCGACGGAGAAAACTGCTCCGCTGCGTTCGCCAACATATGAGGAGCGACAGCCGTGACAGCCGCCGCTCGTCCTATCGTTGCGAGGAATGACCTGCGACTCTCTTTTGACGACATCCGCTACTCCGCTATTGAGTGACTTCAAAGTTGCCATGCAAAGTCGCGGTCGAGTCCTCGCCCGCCCACACGTCAAACACAGCTGGCTCCAATACCCATGTTTTCTGCGACGGGCTCCAGTATGTCAACTCGTCCTTGCTCAGCGTGAAGTGCAATGTCTTTTTTTCTCCCGGAGCCAGCGATACCTTTTCGAATCCTTTCAACTGCCGCACCGGCCGCGACGCACTGCCCGATTGCTGGTGAACATACAGCTGCACCACGTCATCGCCAGCCACAGCTCCCGTATTCTGCACATCGACGGACACGCCGATGCTCTCGCCCACCTTAGCAGTCGCTTTGTTCATATGCAGATTACTAACCGCAAACTTCGTGTAGCTCAGTCCGTACCCGAACGGAAAGAGCGGGGAAGTCGGCTGGTCCTGATACCGTGACTTATACTTCGGGTCGGCTTCCGGCTCGAACGTGAGATCGTGCGCGTAATAGAGTGGCTCCTGCCCGCCGCTGCGCGGCCATGTGACCGTCAATTTGCCCCCAGGATTGGCATCGCCGAACAGAATATCGGCGACGGCATTTCCGCCCTGATTGCCGGGCTCCCATGCCACCACGATCGCTGGCACATGCTCTGCCGCCCACGAAATATTCAGCGGCCTTCCGTTGATGAGCACTAGCACCACGGGTTTGCCGGTCGCCACAACAGCTTCCAGCAACTCCTGCTGAGGCCCCGCCAGTCGCAGCGCCGAGTTCGACGCGGCTTCTCCGGCCATCAGCCCGCCTTCTCCCAACACCATCACGACCAGATCGTTACGCTTTGCAGCCGCCACCGCTTGCTGAAAAGCAGCCTCCGCGTCCGCCGGACTCTGTGCAGGCTCGTCGTGCAACTTGATTCCCCCCATCCCATCAAACTTCGATTGCATCTCGCGCCGAATTGACGGTCCCTTGGCGTACTCGACCTTGACGCTCGGGCCGACCTTCGCCTTGATCCCCTCGATCACCGTAACGACATTTGCGCCTTGCGTGATCATGCCGCCCCAGAAGCCAACTTGCGCCGTTCCCGAGTCAGCTACCGGTCCGATCACGGCGATCGACGAATATTTCTTGCCACTCTTGTCTAGCGGAAGTAACTCCCCGTCATTCTTGAGCAGCACCATCGACTTCTGTGCTGCCTCGCGTGCAGCGGTCGCACTCGCGGGATCACTCATTACGCCGCTCATCTTTGATTCATCGATGTAGGCGTTCTCGAATAACCCCAGCTTGTATTTCGCCACCAGAAGCGGCCGGACCAGAGCATCAATCTGCGATTCAGTGATGCGGCCCGCCTTCACTAGTTTTGGCAGCTCGTTCAAGTAGCTATAGCTCGCCATGTCCATGTTCACTCCCGCGTGAAATGCGAGATACGCCGCGTCTTCTCGATCGCGCGCATAGCCGTGCGTTACCAGGCTTCCAATGGCCATCGCATCGCTCACCACAAAGCCGTTGAACTTCCACGTTTCGCGCAGCACATCGTGCAGCAGGAAGTAATTGCCGGTGGCTGGAACGTCATTCAGGTCCATGTAAGCGCTCATCAGGCTGCCCACACCGGCGTCGACTGCCGCTTTAAAAGGAGGAAAGTACACATTCCACAACAAGTCGTCCGGCACGTACGAAGAATCGTAGTCACGGCCGCCATCGGCCGCTCCGTACGCTGCGAAGTGTTTCACGCAGGCCAACACATGCCCAGGCGTTCCTAACTCGGGCCCTTGAAATCCGCGTACCTGTGCCTTGGCTATCGCCGCACCGAGATACGGATCTTCGCCGGCGCCTTCCACCATTCTTCCCCAGCGCGCATCCCGCGCGATGTCCACCATGGGTGCGAACGACCAATTGATGCCCGCGGACCGTGCTTCGCGCGCCGCGATCGTCTGCACTCGCTCCACTAGCTTCGGGTCCCAAGTTGCCGACATCGCCAGCGGAGGCGGGAATATCGTGTGGTAGCCGTGAATAACATCGAGCCCAATCAGCAGCGGAATGTGCAGCCGTGACTCTTCGACCGCAATCTTCTGCAGGTTGTTAATTGCAGCCGGCTCCGATACCCACAACACCGAGCCCGCCATTCCTCTACGAACTTGCTCTGCCGCTGGTGGAGCTCCGGGGAGGGCAAACCCACCAGCCTGGTTGAGCTGCCCAATCTTCTCCTCCAGCGTCATCTGTTTCAGCAGCGCATCCGCCCGCTGTTCCGCGCTTTGGTGGCTCGTCTGAGCGGCAGCAACAACCGAGCTCAGATTCAGGCTCGCAATAGAAATAAAAATGACGGCAAAACGAAGTATTCGTGAGGTTCCTGTATGTACATGCACGGCGGGGCATCCTTCGTGTGGATTAAGGTGTGGAAACACGCACCGTCCGCCATGCTAACACCTCGACCGCTAAGACGAACACAGAACTCCGCAAATTGCCCTTCTGGCGAGCAAGAAAACGCCCGGCCATGTAGAAGCGCGGGCGCTCTGATCGCAAACTCAGACGAGCATTTGGCCGGCCTACATCACCGCCCGCAGGTGTTTCACCGCCAGGCTGTGAATCTGCGACACCCTCGACTCACCCACTCCCATCGACTCGCCCACCTGCCGCATCGTCAGTTCCTGCTGGTAGTACAGTATTAGCACTTGCTGTTCGCGCTCCGGCAACTTCGTGATGGCATTTTGCAGCCGGCCTTCCATCTCGCCCTTTACGCACAATGTCAGCGGATCTTCATTCGGAGGCCCTGGAATATTCTGGGCCAGATCTGTGTCCTGCCCCTCCTCACTCAGTTCAGATTGCAGGCTGCTGATCTCCAGTCCGCGAATTTCATTCGTCAACGCCTGAAACTGCTCCAGCGTCAGACCCAGCGCTTTCGCCAACTCCGGCTCAGAGGCTTTGCGTCCAAGTTCCGTTTGCAGCTTCTGCACAACCGAGTCGATTTGCCGCGACTTTCTGCGCAGGTCTCGCGGGCTCCAGTCATTCTCGCGCAGGCTGTCGAGTATCGCTCCCCGAATGCGAAACTTCGCATACGACGTGAACTTGACGTTTTTGCCCGAGTCGAACTTGTTGAGTGCATCGATCAAGCCCACCATGCCGGCCTGTAACAAGTCCTCGAAGGGTACGTGTTGCGGTAGATGTTCGTGAATGCGCCGCGCAATGTACTTCACTTGTGGCATCTGCTCCAGCACTATGTGCTGGAATTCCTCTTCCGAGCGTGGCGCCGGAGTATCTATCGTTGTGGGTAGCATGAGGTGGCCTCCAATTCACGGCTGCGCAACTGCATAGGTCTGTGCTGCGCTGACCGTCAGCGATTCGCGTCCTTGCACAGGCATTCGCGAATCGCCTCATGTCCCACGTTGTAGTACTCGAACTTTAGAGCGGAGTTAGTTGGCGGTTAGAACTTACTAGGAAAGCAAAACCTTTGCGGAGGTGTTGAAACGCAGAATGGGCATCGCGCTCTCGCACGCCGCCCTGCAACTGCGGTCTTCGTGGTTATTGATCTGAGGGTTTTTCGGAACCGATGTAACTCTCACCGTCCGTCACAGCGATCAGGTCTCTCATCGCCAGCAATTTCTGGTGCATCACCCGCGCCGCCTCCAGCAGCTCCCTCAGGCGATGCCTGACTTGCACGAGCGATTTGTCGTAGCGCAGCGCCAGTTCCAGTCCGCATTCCAGAGTGGTAAGCGGCTGACTCAGCGCGTGGAGAATTTCCCCCAGCGACTCGTTTTCCGGCTGCAACGCCGATTCCGCCCTTGCCTCGCCACCCTTCACGCCATCCCCTCCGAGGGTTGCCGAATCTCGTATCCCACGCCCCGCACGGTATGAATCAGCTTTGCGCTGAATCCGTCGTCCACTTTCTTGCGCAGGTAATTGATGTACACGTCCACGATGTTCGTCCCCGTATCGAACGACAGGTTCCACACATGCTCGACGATCATGTTTCGCGTGATGCGGTGGCCAGCATTCCTTACCAGGTACTCAGCAAGCCGAACTCTTTCGACGTCAGCTCGATGCGCTTTCCTGCCCGCCGCACCGTGCGTTCCACTCGGTTCAGTTCCAGGTCGCCAACCCTAAGCACCAACTCCGCCGCCAGTGGCCGTCGACGCATCAACGCCCGCACCCGCGCCGAAAGCTCCGTAAACGAAAACGGCTTCAGCAGGCAGTCGTCGGCCCCTGAGTCCAGCGCTTGCACGCGGTCTTCTATCCGGCTACGGCCCGTCAGTACCAGTACCGGCAGACGTCGGCTCTTTCGGACGTATCGTTCGTAACAGCGATATACCATCCAGCTTGGGCAGGTTCAAGTCCAGCAATAGCAGGTCATATTCGCACTCGCTCGTCAGCCATCGCGCTTCCTCCCCATCGGGAGCGACATCGACCGCATAGTGCTCAGCTTCCAGGCCCTTGCTCAGAAAACTCGCCAGAGGGGCGTCGTCTTCGACCACGAGAATTCGCATGTCGGAACCCTAGTCCCTACTCTTAACGTCACTCTCGACCGCGATTGGTCGTAGAAATCCGCCGATCGCCCAGTTGAATTAGTCCTTTCTCGGCCCAAAACGGATGCGTCCCAATTTGGGTGTAAGCCACTTGATTTGACTCACTTAGGCTTGACACCCTCCTCCTACGTGAGTGTTAGTTCTGCTCCTTCACAAGTAGCTGTGATTCGAATCACAGCGAGATCCGTCGCCCATTTGGCATAAGTAGGAAATGGCAAATGTGGGAACCAAGACCAATATTCTGAAAGTTTCCGCCAAACTCAAGAAGGCGCTGGTGAACCTCGGCACGCCCGAGCAGTTCGCGGCGCATCAGGCGCTATTTGATGAGGACGAGGAAAGCCACGGCGTCTACCTGGTGACGAAAGGCAAGGTGCGCCTTTGCGTGCGCGACTATCCCCAAGCTGGATCGTGTCTTCTCCGCCGGTTCGCTCTTGGGAGTGCCCGCGACCTTCACCGGCTCATCCCTATAGTCTGGGCGCCGCAGCCGCAACCGCAAGCGACGTTGTGCACGTTGGTCGCGAGGCTTTTCTTGATCTCATGACCCAGCAGCCTGAGCTTTGCCGCGAAGCCACCGACCTGCTCAGCCGGGAAGTGACGTTCATTCAGGCGGCGCTCGCCGAACGCCGCCGCTCCAAAGGTCCGCCATCATCCGAACTGGCCGCCAGCTAGACTTTCTCCAGCGCGGCCTTCAGCAGGTTCCAGAAGCTCTCCACCGTTGAGATCTGTACCCGCTCGTTCGGACTGTGCGGATCTACGATCGTCGGCCCAAACGAAATCATCTGCATTCCCGGATACTTCTCCCCAATCACACCGCACTCCAGACCGGCATGCATGGCAATCAGCTTCGCCGGCTTGCCGAACACCTGCTCATGCGCCGCCTGCAGCTTCTGCACGATCTCGCTCTCGGGCTCCGGCTTCCATCCCGGATAGTTCCCGCTATGTTCAGCCTCGAATCCGCCCAGCGCGAATCCCGTCGCCAGCATGCGCGCCAAACCATTGCGGCTGCTCTCAATCGCGCTTCTCTGGCTGGTGATGATTTCCGCCGTATCCCCAGTGACCGATACCACAGCCAGGTTGGTCGAGTTCTGCACCAACCCCGGTACATCTGGACTCATCGCCACCACTCCATGCGGCAGCGTGACCAGCAGGTCAATGATTCGCTTCGCGTCGGCCGCGTCCAGCACCTTCTCCGGCACTGCAACCTTCTCTGCCGTAATCTCCAGCTCCGGATCAAATCCGCCGAGATCGGTCTTCCAGTCGGATTCGCATTTCGCCAGCAGTGCCTTTAGCTCGTTTTCTTTCGCCGCTGCTCCCACCAGCACCGCCGACGCCTCGCGCGGAATCGCATTCTGCGCGCTGCCGCCGTTCACCGTTGCCACGCCGACCGGAAGGCTTTCCGTCACTCGCTGCAGAGTCGTGCCCAGCACGCGCAGTGCATTGCCGCGGCCCTGGTGAATGTCCACGCCCGAGTGTCCGCCCTTCAGGCCCGACACTTTCACCCGCCACGCGGTATCGCCGGAGGCCTTGGTCCAAGCCACCTTGCGCCGCCCGATGGTCTTCACTCCGCCCGCGCATCCGATGCACAGCGTTTCGGTCTCTTCGTTGTCCAGATTGAAGAAGAATTTCGACTTCAGCACTCCGCCTTTGAACTCGGCCGCGCCCGTCAGGCCCGTCTCTTCATCGATCGTGAACACAAACTCCAGCGGGCCGTGCGCGATATCGGTGGACTCCATCACAGCCAGCCCTGCGGCCACGCCCACGCCGTTATCAGACCCCAGCGTGGTGCCCCGCGCCTTCAGCCAGTCGCCGTCGCGACATACGTCTATCGGATCGGTATCGAAATTGTGTGGAGTGCCTTCGTTCTTCTCGCACACCATGTCGAGGTGCCCTTGCAGCAGCGTGGGAGTCGCCTTCTCGCGTCCCGTGCGCGCCGGCTTGGTCACCACTACATTTCCGGCGGCATCCTGCGTGGCGCTCAGTCCCAGTTCTTTCGCCTGCTCCAGCACGTAGGCGCGCGCGGCCGCCTCTTTGGTCGAAGCCCGCGGCGTCGCCGCCAGCACGGCAAAATGCTTCCATAATACTTTCGGTTCCAGCCCTTCAAATGCGGATGACATAGATCACTCCCGATGAAAAGATTCCCATGCCATCCTAGCCTGTCGCGTGGGTGGCCCACAATTGCTTGCGCTTGGCATTCGTGGAACTGTCATCTCCAATTCGTTGTCATCCTGAGTGAGGACGCGCCGAACGGCGCGCGTCCGAGCCGAAGGACCTGCTGTTCGCTGGTATTACATCGAAACTCGAGTCGTGGGCTCCAGAGGCTGTCCTGAGCTCGTCGAAGGGTTCGCGGTGAGCTTTTCAGCGACTGACGCCGGGCGTCAGGCACAAAAAAATGCGGGGCATCTCGCCCCGCATCCCGAGCAAACGGCTCGAAACCTCACTGATGATACGGCTGCACCATCGGAGCCGTCGTGGGAACCACCTCCGGCGCTTCCGGCATTACGATCCACGCGATGATGTATGCCAGAACTCCGCCGCCGCCGAACAACGCGATAATCAGCCAGACCACCCGCACAATCGTCACATCCAGGTCAAAGTACGCCGCAAAACCGGCGCACACGCCCGCGATCTTTCTCTCCGGACTCCCCTTGGCCGGTCGAATCAGCTTCTGAGGTGGCGCTGCCACGTATCCCACCTGCCGCCCACAGTAGGCGCAGTGCACGGCGTCATCTTGAATCTGTTTTCCGCAAAAGTTGCAGTACATGGAGCCTCCCCTACAGAAGATACGCACAGCATAGAAAAAGGTTCCCGCCTCCGCAAGTCCAATCACCAGCTACCAGTCACCAGGTACCCTACTGAATCACATATGCCTGCTTCATATACCGCCGCGCCAACTCTGCCGACTGCGTGTCCGAATTCGCGGCGATCACCGCCCTGTACTTCTCCAGCGCCGCGTCGCGCTTGTGCATCGCATCGTACATCTCGGCGGCCTTCAACATCGCCCGCTGTTTGAACTCCGGCTCGATCGCCGAACTCGCCGCCAAATCGTAGGCATCGGCCGCGCTCTGGAAATCCCGCTGCCCACTCATCGCCTCGCCCAGCCCATATGCCGGAATCTCCATCCGGCACACGGTAAACCCGTTACTCCGGCATCCCGCCACAATCTTCTTATAAGCCGCCACCGCCTGCGGACCATGCCCCGCGGCGTTGAGCAGGTGCGCATACTCGGTCGCCACCAGGAAATTACGCGGAAACGCCTGGTACATCCCCCCCACCAATTGCAGAGCCTCGTCATACCTCTGCTCCCGCCGCAGGAACAGCGCCAGTGCAATTTTGGCGTCCCACGCCACTTCGGGAGTGCCATGCGCGATAACATCTCGCAGGTATTGCAGACCCTTTCTCCTTATTTCCGCTGATTCCCACCATCGACGCCGCCACTTTGGCTGGCCAGCTCAGGCTCCCAATGACATAAAGGTGGATGCCCAGCAGCGCCTTCGCATCCACGTAATTCGGATCCAGTTCCAGCACCCGTTCATCGTCGCGGCGGGCGGCCAACACGTTCCGCAGTGCCGCAAACCAGGCGTGCTCCGCCATACCCATATACGTGGTTTTGAGTCCGCGGGCCACCCCTCGGGCGTACAGAGCATTCACATCGTTGGGGTTTTTCGCCAGGTAGCCGTCGCACAGCTGAATCGACCGCGAACTGAGTTGCTCGACCCGTTCATGCACCTTGGGATCGAGCGGTTGCACGTACTTCTTTTCCAGGAAGTTGTCGCTGGCGTAAGCCTCGGTGTCCAGCGCCCCGACGCGCAGCAGTTCCTTGAAGATCACCGCCGAAAGCACATGATTTACCGCGAACGGGTCATCCGGATGTGCCTGCAGCGCCGCCTCGAAATCCCGTATCGCCTTGTCGTAGTCCAGACTGTAGAAATTGTCGAAGCCTTTGCGGGTGGTGGCGTCGTTCGACGAGCGTGTCGGCACCCACGTTGCGCCGTTCGCGCCAACTGACGCGCCCAGGAATGGCGGCAGCAACAAGACCGTCGCCAGAAGAAGCGCGGCTGGCTTACTACAAAAATCCAGATAGGTGAGCGACTTCATCGGCTCGTTGCAATTTGCAGTTTACCCGCGCGTCAGTTTCCTCGCGCCCGCACCTTTCGTCTACGAAAAAAATCTCTTCCCCAGTTATACCTCTCCGGCAGCCGGAACAGGTGATTCAGCGGCCCAGTGCCACGACCCACCGGATACGCCGCAGCCATCGCCTGCCGCACATACTCTTTCGCATCTCTAACGGCACCAAGCAGTTGCGAGCCTGGGACAGCCGACAGGCAATCGCCATAGCAAATGCGCATCCCGTCCCGTGGGTCGCTCGCGACTCGATTCGGTGAGCCTCTAGAAGCTGTTCCGTGGTCGTATTGTTTTCCAGCACGACGCGAAAATCGTTCGCTTCCCGAAGGTCCCCTCCGGTAATTATCACCGCTCTCGACCCCATTTCGTGGAGCCTTTGGCAGCCGTCTTTCGCACGCAGGGAAGCGTCTTTTCCCAGGAATCAACCGATGCCGAAGCCGCTTCGTCGCCAGCCAATACCAATGCTTCCCACAAATTAGGGGTCACAACGTCTGCTAGTGGCAAAAGGAGGTGGCGAATCGCCTCAACTCCCTTTCCATCAATCAGTTCCGCGCCCGAAGACGACCGTAGCACTGGATCCAGGACGACGTTCTTCAACCGGTTTTTCCGAATGAATTCGGCGACCACTTCGGCATTCTCGCCCGTTCCAAGCATCCCGATCCGCACCGCCGCGATATCAAAGTCGTCTGCCAAACGCGAAAGAGTTTCGCGTATGACCGCCGGCCGAACCGACTCCACGCCAAAGACCCCTTGGGTCGATTGCACCGTCAGCGCCGTAATGCACGTCACGGCGTAGCAGCCTAGCGCGGCGGCAGTTTTAACGTCCGCCGTCACCCCAGCGCCCGAAGACGGATCGTAGCCCGCGATGCTCAGTATGACCGGCGTGGCTTCCATGCAACGAATGTACCGCAGTCCCTAAGACAAAGTTAGATCCGACCAGTCCGGAGCGCCGAAACAAAATTAAGCTATTTATTATCAACTAGTTAAACGGAACTCTCTGCGCCCATTCATCTCGGCAGGGAGGTCTGCACGATGGCCCTCGCCCGGGTCTTTACAAGGCGTCCGTTTCGCCCGCTATCCCACTGAACCCATGCAACTTGTCAGTGATGCATGCAACTTAATATCTGTCAAGCACAAAATTCCAAGAAATTTTAATTTTGATTGACTCCCTTTCCGCCCGGTCTGTAAAATTTAACAATCTGTTCGGGAGGACCCCATATTTTGAAGCGAGGTGCTTAATGCTACGAGTACTGAACCAGGCAGCCTTGGTCTTGCTTTTGACCACGGCGCTGGGTGCGGCACCCGGTAACAACAAGACACCGGACTCGAACCAAGGTACCCCAGGGCAGACTCAGGAAACCATCAGGCCGATTCCAACCCGCAAGTTTCAGGTTGGCAAGGCTTCGTGGTACGGAAAAATGTTCCAGCACAAACAGACGGCAAGCGGCGAACTGTATGATATGCATGACTTTACAGCCGCCCACCGTACACTTCCGCTGGGATCCTGGGTCAAGGTTACGAATCTGAAGAACGACAAATCAGTCATGGTCCGCATTAACGATCGCGGCCCTGTCCTGAAGAGTCGGATTCTGGACCTGTCCTACGGCGCTGCCATGATTCTGGGCGTAGGCGATCAAGGGATCGCCAGAGTTCGCCTGGATGTCATCGAGACTCCGACCGTGGCCACCAACATCAGCCCGCTAGCGGCTGGAGGTCCACAATAGTCCTGTCCTAATGCGGTAAAATGGGCCGATGCTTAACCGAGATCGGCTCATTGTAGCCCTCGACGTGTCGAGCGCTACGCAAGCCCGCCAAATCGTCCAATCCATCGGCGAATCTGCCAGCACCTACAAGGTTGGCAAGCAATTATTTACGGCCGAAGGCCCGCAGATCGTTCGCGATCTCGTCGCCTCCGGCCGTAAAGTCTTTCTGGACTTGAAGTTCCACGACATCCCCAACACCGTCGCCGGGGCCGTCTCCGAAGCCGCCAAGCTCGGCGTCAGCATGCTGACCGTCCACGCGTCCGGCGGCAGCAAGATGCTTAAAGCCGCCGCCGACTCCGCCGCGCAGTCGCCCGCCAAGCCGTTGGTGCTCGCCGTTACCGTGCTGACCAGCCTCTCCGACGCCGACCTGGCCGAAGTCGGTATTTCCGGCCATGTCCAGACCCAGGTCCTGCGTCTCGGCTCCGTGGCCCGCGCCGCCGGATGCGGCGGTCTCGTCGCCTCTGCTCAAGAAGCCCGCCAGCTTAGAAGGGAACTCGGCACCGACTTCGCCATCGTTACGCCCGGTGTTCGCCCGGCCGGAACGGCCATAGGCGACCAAGCCCGCGTTCTCACCCCCAAAGAGGCAATCGCCGCCGGAGCAACCTACCTGGTGGTCGGCCGCCCCATTCTTGAAAGTCCGGATCCAGCCCAAGCCGCCGCCGCGATCGTTGGCGAAATCGGCGAGGCTACCACGGAGCCTCTTAGGGCTTAGCTGACGCCACGTTTGGCGGCCACTGGTCGTTCGTCGCTTGCCAGGTCTTGTCGGGGTTGTAGAGCTCCATCGCTTTCACGATGTTCAGCGAATCTGGCCCCAGGTCCTTCTGATAGACGGTTCCCTCGTAGCTCACGATAAAGGTCTTCACGCCCGTCACGCGGTATTCCGCGGGCACAGCGACCAGCGCAAAGCCGCCAATCATGACGTCTTCGATGACGTAGTTGATCGCTCCGTTCGGTGCAGACGGCCCCTGTCCCTTCAGGATCTTGAAGTAATACCCGTGAAAGCCGCCCTTGCCAGTTGTGTAGCCCTCTTCCAGCGCTTTCGCCACAGCCTCGCCGATCGGACCGTCGGGCGTGCCGTCAGCATTCTTCCAGAACAAGCCATCCTGCTTGCCGGGCGTGCTGATGATCTTCTGCGCATACTGATTAATCCCGGACTTGTCGTGAATCTCCGAGGCATATTCCATTTGCGCCGACACGTAGCCTCGGCACACGGTAATGGCGTTCAGTTCGTTCTCGCCAATGCGGCGGAAGAGAATTTCCTGGCGCCCCTCTACGGAATTGAAGTACCACTTGGCATTCTTCTTCACCAGCGGAATCGGCAACGGCCACTGTGCTTCGCCAACTATGATGGTTGCGCGATTCGGGTTCGACTTGGAGATCTCGATGCTGTTCTTTGCGCCGGCCTCTTTCGCGAAAGCCTGGGCGTTGTTCTTGTCTTGGACGGTATCGTCCGAGGCCACAACATCTTTGCCATCGGGCCCTAAGATCGCCAGCAACTCCGGTACGTCGAAGTCGCCCGCTGCCTTGATCAGCGCGTCGGCAGCTTGCTGCGGAGTACCGAAGCCTTTCTGGCTGGACGCCGCGGTCTTGGCCGCGGGTTGGGTTTGAGCCACGCTCGTCATCGCAAATGCGCAGCACAGGCTAACCAGGACGAGGACGATCGTCGTAAACCGCTTTGTCGCAATTAATTTTTCTGAATTCATAAATTCCTCGCTCATCATGATGTGCCTACCTGCGCCTTCCGCCGCCACCGCCGCGGGAGCCGCCTCCACCGCGCGACCCGCCCATGCTGGAGGAGCCGCGCGACTGGCTCGCCCGGGCCTGGCTGCCGCTCGTACCGCTGCCGCCGAATCCGCTTCTGTTGGTGGAGCTGGGTGTGTTGCGTACTCGCTGGTTGCCGACGCTATTAGCACCGGTGCCGCGGCCGGAGTTCATGTTGCCTGCGCTCTCGCCACCGCGATTACCCGCTCCGGACTGCCCAAGATTCCCGCTATTTGCGCGATTGCCGCCTGCAGGTTGCTGCCGTGCCTGGTTCTGTCGAGCGTTATTCTGGCGCGACTGCATGGAGTCGCCCCGCGCCGTGCCGCCGTACTTGCTAGCGGTATTTCTATCGCCGTAAGGCGCTCCGCCGCGGTGCTGCGGGTTGTGCTGCCAGTTGCTATTGCCGCGGTTGCCGCCATTGATTTGGTTGCGATTTCCGCCGTTGATATTGTTGCGGTTGCCATTGTTCACGAAGTTATTGTTGTGGTTGATGTACACGTTGTTGCCGCCGCCGCCCCATCCGCAACCGTAACCCCAGCCGCCTCCCCACATCGCGCCCATGGCAATCCCGACACCAAACGAGATCGCCATACCTGCCGCGTAATATCCCGGCGGCGGATAGTAGATGGGCGGATAGGGATAAATCGGGGCGCCATAGACCACCGTCGGGTTGTAGCTGGGCACATAGACAACCTGCGGGTTGGCCTGCTCGATGACGATGACCTGCTGGCTCTCGACAGTCTTTGTCTCTACCTTCTGCTGGTCAGAAGACTTCAAGTTTCCGTTGCCCTGGGCCTTCTTGCGCATCCGCTGTACCGCTTGCATCACGTCGTCTTGCTGCGCCAGGAAGGCGTTCCCAAGGTCTGTCGTCCACTTGATGTTGTCGCCGAGTTGCTTTACCACATCGGGTAAGGCAGCCAGTCCCTGAATGCTCGGGTCCCAATCCTGCTTCTTCACCGCTTCTGCCAGCTTCTTCTCGTCCAGCCCCTTGTTCTGCGCCAACCACTGCTGCAACTGAACCACCTCGAGCGGATAGGTGGAAGCCACTAAGGTCTGTGTGAGCAGCGGATCGGGGTACAGTGCGATCGGCGCTACCAACGAGTCCAGCTGGTCGGCCGGTATCTTAGCTGCGGCCGCCGCCTGTGTGGACGGCGCGTCGGGCAATTGCGTCTGGGCTGCCGCGACAGGCGAACTGCCAAGCATCAACGTGCCGATGCAGAGAATTGCAGCGAGTTTTCGAGCTAATTGAAGAAAAGCGCAAACCGAAGTTTGTCTTGCTGTCATCTGGACCATCCCTGTGATTGCATGCGCAAGTGAATGCCCGCACAGTCGCGACGACATCGCACTTGTATTCAACTACTGTTCAGACGACTCTAGTGTACTTCCGAACGCATTGGGTGCCAATAAGGCTGGGCTGCGGATGATTCTCTCTGCGATGGTCCGTGGCGTGATTGTCTAGACCGCGCGATCTCCGAAGCTGATATCCAGCGCCCGCGCCGTGATAACGAATTCGCTGTCGGGCGGCACTAGTTTCAACTTGGCAATCGCCTCCTTCAACGGAACGAACGCGAGCCGCGGCGGTTGCAGAGCCACCATCACACCGTTCATTCCCTGGGAAAGCGCTTGCACAGCGCCCGCACCGAACGCAACGCCTAGGTTGCGATCGATGGCAGTCGGCGATCCGCCGCGCAGAAGATGTCCGAGTACGATGCTGCGGCTCTCGCGGCCAGTCAATTCCTGGAGCTGTGCCGCCACAGTTTCGGCAATGCCACCCAGCCGTTCTACGCGGCCAATTTCACGGCTCTTAACAGTGACGTCTCCGTCCATCGGCTTCGCGCCTTCCGCGACCACCACGATGGCGTAGGGCTTGCCGTCGTCAAGTTTGCGCTTGAGGTCGGCGGCCACGTTGTCGATCGAGTACGGAATCTCCGGTATGAGGATGACATCGGCACGCCCAGCGAGTCCGGCGTGGAGGGCGATCCATCCGGCGTAGCGTCCCATCACCTCCACCACCATGACGCGGCGATGCGAATGTGCGGTACTGTGCAGCCGGTCAATGCAATCGGTGGCAAACGACACCGCTGTATTGAACCCAAACGTCAGGGCCGTGGATTCGAGATCATTGTCGATGGTCTTGGGCACCCCGACCACGCGCAATCCTTTTTCATAAAGTTGATTGGCGATGGTGAGGCTGCCGTCTCCGCCGACGGCAATCACGGCGTCGATGTCATGCTCTCGAAGGCGCCGGATGACCTCGTCAGAGAAGTCCACTTCCTTCCTGCTGCCGTCGGCCTCTTCAACCACGCGACGAAACGGATTGCCGCGATTAGTGGTCCCCAGTATTGTCCCGCCTAAATGAGAGATCTCGCGAACCGTCGACCGGTGCAGATCAATGAGCCCGCCATCGGAAAATCGTTCCGGCTCGAGGATTCCGTCATAACCCTCGCGAATACCGACGATGTCCCACCCGCGGCCGCGAGCCGCGTACACGGCTCCGTGAATCACAGCGTTGAGGCCAGGAGCATCGCCCCCGCCCGTGTTGATGGCAATTTTCTTGATGATGTCAGACATTATGATTGGGTTCCTTGCGATGTGCTTTTGGCACGCCGAACTTTCGCACGCCGGTACAAATCAGGTCGGCGAATTTCGCCATCGAGTGATATTGAATCGGAACGCATCAGTATATTCCCTCGGTACATGGCCGACGTAACCCAACTGGTTCAGCTGAACAGTCTGGAGGGTATCCCGGTCAACGACGCGCCGCAGCATTGAACACGTCTTTCTGTTCTTCCATGCGCTCCGTGTCTCCGTGGTGAATACTCGTTGCCGGGTGCCCCATTCAAGGCCTTCTTTTGGCCTTGAGTGGGGGTTTTCATTCTTGAGAGCGACCACGGTCTATGTCCATCCGTCACGTTCAACCGTGACTAACTCGCTTGGTGTTTCTCGACTTTCGTCGTACACTTCCTGCGGAACGATGAGGTAGAGCTGCGTTCACAGAGATGCAGCCGGATCGAAACCTCATCGTCGAACTGAAGGTGCTTCGACCTGTGAAGGGTCTTGTTTTCTGTCGGTTTTTCGCTAATCTCCCCACCCGCGCAATCTCTCGGCCCCCGAAAATCCCGCCTAACTCCTTTATTCAGAGGACTTTGCCTATAACCCGCACGCACTCAATAATTTGAGCGTGTTTCCGTGTATCCCTATCAAAACAAGGATTTTATGAGGTGGGGGGGAGGGGGTACCCAACCGTCCCTAATTCCCAATTCGGAACGGTCGTCTTCATCCCGATATCGCCAACCAGTGTCAGTTAGTAGACTGGAACGCCTTGAGCGCCGAGGCCTGATCGTCATGCACGTCGAATACAGTGAAGAGTCGCGTGATTTGCAGCAAGTTGCGGACGTTCTTGTTCAGGCCCATCAGCTTGACTTCGCCGCCGTTGTTGCGCAGCGTGGTGTAATTCATTGTCAGCTCACCAATGCCCGAGCTGTCGATATGGATGACGCCCGTGAGGTTGAGCAGGATTTTGGTGTATCCGTCACGCACCAGGTGCTGTACGACTTCGCGAAGTTTGCCGGTGCCCTCGCCGAGGCGAAGCTGTCCACTGATGTCCACAATTGCCACACCTTCCACTACGCGGGTGCTGGTCTGAATCGTCATTTGCACTCTCCAGAGTTGCGATTTCGACGGTGGCGTCCGAGTGCCTGAGTGTATAACGAAAAACGGAACTCGCGCATCCCTTCCGCATAAATATCAGGTACAGAACGACACATGGTAACCTCACGCCAGAACGAGTTCCCGAGACCAAGCATGAAATTCCTGCAATGGATTCTGCTCCTGACAGTGTGCGCAAGTTCAGCATCAGCGCAAAAGAATGATTGGCTGATTGTTCCCGGACAGCGCGTCGGCCCGATCACGGCGACCACAACCCGCGCTCAGCTCGATACCCTCTTCGGCAGAGAGAACGTGCATGAGCGGAACCTGGAAGGCGCAGGCGGCCCGGAAGCGGCGACCGTCGTCTACCCCAGCGATTCCAGCGCCGCGTTGGCGATTACGTGGGACCGCGAACGCCCAGCCGCGATCCGCATCTGCGTCGGCACGCAATCGGGACCATGCCGCTGGCGTACCGCCAGTGGAATTCGCATCGGCCTGCCCATCGTGGAACTGAACAAGCTCAACGGCAAGTCATTCCAGGTTGGTGGATTCAACTTGGAAGACGGCAAAGTCATCTCCTGGCGGCAAGGCGCGCTGGAAGAAGACCCGGCAGCGTGCGGCCACCTCGTCGTAGGTGTGGCGCCCCAGGCGATGGTCGATGGCCGCGACATGTCGAAGGGAGAATCAGCACTGTGGAAGAGCTTACAAGGCGACAAGCCATTTTCGTCTACCTACATGCCGCTGCTGGAACTCAATACCACCGTCTCAGCGCTGACCCTGGAGTTTATCGGAACTGGGTGCGCAGGGAAGTAGCAGCGGCCAACTTTGATACGACCTCTTGAAAAATTCGGCTACGGCAACGGATCGGCCACACTGCTCGGGATCAAGATGGTGCAATGGGCCATCATCCTGTTCCTGGTTTTCGGCCCGCTCCTCTGGCGGCGAATGGATCAGTTTCTTACGCATCTCTACGTCAGTTCGGTCACCGAGTACTGGCCGTACTACGTTGTGATATTGGGGCTAGTAATTCTGGTATGGGTGTTCCAGCTCGTCGTGAGCTCCCGCGAAGCCAGAAAGCCAAAGTTCGCCATGGAAGCCAAGGTCGATCACGACGAGGCCCAACTCGTCGCCGAGGGAAAGAGCATCGCCGGGATGGAAGAGTTCCGCAGGAGGTACCGGCGCATGCATTTCATCGACATCCTGACCAAAGGCGTCACCGCGGCCGTTTACATCATGTATTACCAGATATGGGTTTTCATGATCTTCGTAATCCGTCACAAGGTCGTGGTGATGAAAGATAGCTGCGGGGCATTGACCTTCACATCGATGGAGAAGATTTACGTGTCGCAGTTTCTCAGTGACCTTCCATTCAAGCTGTCGGAACTCCTCAATATCAACGGTAGCTGCCGTCCTAATGAAGATTTGATGGCGATTCGCGTTATGAACTCGATGGCCAATCTACTGCATTGGGCGCTTGTCATTGGGGTCGTTGGATTTATCTGGGGCAAGCAGATTAAGCAATGGTTCACGGAACGTTAGAAGCGGACCCAACAAAAAGAGCGGCCCGAAGGCCGCGATCTTGCTTGCGTTGGTGATGTTCGCTTAGTTGGCTACTGCCGAAGTCCGAATCGCGAAGTGCTGTTCGGGTGCGGGCAGACCGGCACCGGCCCCAGTGTCGCGAATGACGCGGTTGGTGTCGAAGTACACCTGCCAGTAGTTGGTATTGCTGCAGTAGGGACGAACCGCAAGGACCGGACCAGCGAGGGTGAAAGTCAGGATCTCCACGTCGGGCGCGGGGCTCGTTAGTACGTTGGGAATCTGTGCCAAGTTTGCCTTGAGCAGCGCGATGACCTTGTGCACGTCAGCGGTGTGGTCTAGCTGCGCCTGCAAGTCAACACGGCGATACGGATTGGTGGTGAAGTTCTGGATGATCTCGGCAAAAACCTTGCCGTTGCCGACGATGTTGCGGATGTTATCGAGCGTGTTGATGGAAGTGACAAACAGTCCCACTTCTTCGACGGTTCCCATCACGCCGCCGGCGATGACGAAGTCACCAACCTTAAAGGGCTGGAGAATGACTAGGAATATGCCTGCGGCAAAATTGGCCAGCAATCCGCTCCAGGCGAGGCCAACTGCCACACCAGCGGCAGCAATCAGAGCTGCGAGACTGGTGGTCTGGACGCCGAAGAAGCCCAGGATTGCGATGACGAGGATGATGTTCAAAATAGCGCCGACAGCGTTCTGGATGTAGCGGATGACCGTCGGGTCGATGTGTTGCTTGGTCATGCTGCGGCCAATCATTCGGTTGACGAAGCCGATCAGCCAGCGACCTACGATCCATAGCGCAAGAGCGGAAACAACGGCAATCGCAAGGGAAAGCGCTAGCGCCTTTCCAGATTGCATGTAGTCGGTAATTCTTGAGGTGTCCATGTGAGGCTCCCAATTGTGATGGATGTGAAGTGATCGCAGTCCGGGGGAACCGCTTTGCGAAATCATACTATGGTGAAGCACTCCTGAGAATCGATTCGTAGGCGCACGGCCCCCGTTGACAGGGCGTTCACTTGCGTTCTATTCAACGGCGACGGTAGTCGGCGTCCTCTTGGGCAATAGCTCGCCGATGCGCCTGATTTGTGCTCCGACTCCACGCAGCTTCTCCTCAATGCGCTCGTAGCCGCGGTCGAGGTGATACACGCGGTCAATGATGGTCTCGCCTTCGGCCACCAGCGCGGCGAGCACGAGCGATGCTGAAGCACGCAGATCGCTGGCCAGCACGGCGGCACCGCTCAGAGGCGTTTTGCCGCGAACAATGGCGCGACGACCATCGATCTTGATGTTGGCGCCCATTCGCACGAGTTCCTGGGCATGCATGTAGCGGTTCTCGAAGATGTTTTCCGCGATCAGGCTGACGCCTTCAGACTGCGTGGCCAGCGCCATGTACTGAGCCTGCATGTCAGTGGGAAAGCCGGGATATTCCTCGGTCATGATGTCGGCGGCTTTCAGTGGTCCGGCGCCGACTACACGCACGGAGTCTTCCGTAGCTGCGACGTGCACTCCACACTCGTTGAGCTTGCCGAGCAGGGCGCCGAGGTGTTGGGGTTCGCAGTTGGCGACGGTGAGATCGCCTCCAGTGAGAGCGGCGGCGATGACAAACGTTCCCGCTTCGATGCGGTCGGGAATAATCCGATGGCGCGCTCCACTCAGCTTTTGAACGCCATGAATTCGTATCGTGCGTGTGCCCGCGCCTTCAATATGCGCGCCCATCTTAGTGAGAAGAGCCGCAAGATCTACAACTTCGGGCTCGCAGGCGCAATTTTCCAATACTGTTTCACCTTCCGCCAGTGTTGCGGCCATCAGCAGGTCTTCGGTTCCGGTTACGGTGATTTTTTCGAAGACAATGCGCGCGCCCTTCAGACGCTCGGCGCGGGCTTCGATGTAACCGTGCTCTTGCGTGATTCGGGCTCCGAGCCTTTCCAGCCCCTTGATATGAAGATCGATGGGACGCGCGCCGATGGCGCATCCGCCGGGCAGCGAGACGCGGGCGTGATGCATGCGTGCGACCAGCGGACCGAGCACGAGAGTGGAAGCCCGCATGGTCTTGACCAAGTCGTAGGCAGCCTCTTCGTTAACGAGATTGCGACACGAGATGGTGGTGCGATGCTGGGCGCGGCCGTAACCGAGCTCAACCTCGGCGCCCATAGCAGCCAACAAGTTGCGCTCAGTGATGATGTCGCGGACCTGGGGAATGTTCTCTAGGATTACGGGTTCGTCGGTGAGCAGGGCAGCGGCCATGGCAGGCAATGCTGCGTTCTTGGCGCCGCTGATGCGCACCGTGCCGACCAGTGGATTGCCGCCGCGTATTACAAGTTTGTCCATTAAGGGAGTTCCGTAAACATTTTACGAGGTCAGGCGGACGAGCAGGAGACTCTGGTCGTCATCTTGAGCGTAAGAGCCGACGAGTGCAGCGTGGATCTTCGCCGCGATAGCATCCAAGTCTCGGGTGCGGCTCTCCAGCAGGACTTGTCCCAGTTGCTCGAGACCGAACTCTGCTCCGTTCTTGTCGGCCGCTTCGAGGATTCCATCGGTGGCGATCAGCAGCACGTCGCCGGGTTGCAGCCGGATCTCCCGTCCATAGTATGGCGGACCTGCGAGAAGTCCGAGCGGCAATTGTTGATCGGCGAGCTGTATGATGCCGCCATCCGCGGATGCGTATAGCATCGCGGGCTGTCCGGCGATCGCATACTCCACTCGACGGGTTACGTCATCTTCGGATGCGTGAATGCGCAAGGCTGTACAGGTGGCGTACATGTGCGGCTCCTTCACGTCCGGCAGCACTTTGTTGAGGCGCTCGAAGACTGCGGTGGGAGAGGGCAAATCCACCAGTTGCGTTCGCACTGCGGTCTTGATCATTCCCATCAGGATTCCCGCCGGTAACCCGTGGCCGGAAACGTCGGAAACATAAGCGAACACTGACCCATCGGCGAGAGGCACAACATCAACCAGATCGCCGCCGACCTCGGCGCTGGGAATGGATGCGCCGTAGATTTCGAGATTTCCGGATCGCCAGTCGACCACAGGGACCAGTGTCTGCTGAATGCCGCGCGCAAGGGACAGCTCGGTCTGCATGCGCACCGCACCCCTGCCCTCGTTCTCGATGAAACGCATGAAAAACGAATAGGCGGAAAAGCTCAAAATCATGCAGGCGATGGTCGCGACGCGGGTGCCATGCTCAGGCGTAGGACGATCGAACGGGCCGAAGTGGCGCAACATGTTCGATACCAAGAGCGAGCCGGCAAGCCACAGAACGACTGCGCCGACAAGCCAGCGCCGGTTGCGGAAAAAGGCCAGTATCCATACGACTGCGATGAAGCCGCTAAATAGTGACCAGACGGCAACGGGAACAAACGGCTTCCTGCCAAAATCCAGAAGGTCGACAAAACAGCCGACCATGCCGAAAAGCAGAAAGATAGCCAGAAGCAACGATGTCAAGCGTCGAAGTGGGACGTTTTGCCAGTAGGCGCGGTGTCAAGGGCAACGGCTTTTTTTGTGACAGGAGCGCGGAAATAGACGGAAATTCCATAGGTACTGTGAATCGGTCTGAGAATATCAGACCGATCTAAAGCGCCTCGACGACGGCGTCGTGCAGTAGCGGCCAAACTTGCCGGATGGCACGCGAACTTCGGTCTGGCCAGATCCGATTACTGAGCAAGGTAACGCCTAGCTGGCGCTCCGGGTCGATCCAGAGCGAAGTGCCGGTGAAGCCGAGGTGTCCGAACGAATGAGTGGAAAAATGTTGGCCCGAAGTCGATGGCTCTGAGGGGGTGTCCCAGCCGAGAGCGCGAGAGGTTCCTGGCGGCGTTACTTCGCGGCGGGTGAAGAGTTCTACGGTATTGGGTTTCAGGATCGGCGCACCACCGCGCAACATGCACTCGGCGAATCGCGCGACGTCGACGGCAGGAGCAAAGAGCCCGGCGTGACCGCTGACGCCGCCCATCACCGAAGCATTTTCGTCGTTCACTTCGCCTTGGATGATGCGATGGCGGAATGTTTGATCGTCCTCGGTAGGAGGAATTGAATTACGCCATTCCAGCGGTGGAGAATAGCGGGTTCGCTCTATGCCCAACGGGAGCGAAGATCTCGCGATGTGCGAAAACGTCGAGCGGCTCGTTGGCGATGCGCGACAAAATTTCCCCGAGAAGGATAAATCCGATGTCGCTGTACTCGGCTTTTGTTCCCGGTGACGCGACAAGGGGCGTGGCGCAGGCCGCGCGGATGAGCTCGTCGCGACTGTGCGCGGTTTCGAAAAGCTTCACGTACGCTGGTAGGCCGCTGGAATGGGCCAGCAGCATGCGAACGGTGACTGCACTGCGCTCGCCCGCCTGGTTCGCAGAGGCCAGTCCGATGAACTCTGGCAGCAACTCGGCAATGGGCACATCGAGGTGCAAGCAGGCCGCGCTCATACAGAATCATCGCCATCGCAGTGGTCGCCATTACTTTCGTCACTGAGGCGAGGTCGTAGACCGTATCGGATCGGACTTCGGGTGAGTCGGAGTCGTATGTAAAGCGGCCGAAGCCGTAGGACGCGACAAGAGCGCCGCGATGTGTGACCGCAAGAGTAACTCCGGGAAATACGCGCTCCGCGACTGCGTTGCGTACGATCTCGAACGCACGTGCGAACTGTGCTTCTTGCCCGGTGCTCGCGTCGGTCAGCGGTTTGGTAGCTTGCACGTTTTGGTTCGGAGTAGGATTCACGGTGGGTCTATTGGTTGCGGCAACCTATAATAACTTGCCCGGCTGTACATTGTGACGGGCGCGATTGCAAACGTCGCAACATAGAACTGCATTATCGAAAGGTCTTCGAGCCATTGAGCCGTAAACACCGCTGGCCAATCATCATCGCAGTCATCGTTTTTGGTTTGATCTCTGCCGTCGCGCAGACGCAGCCTCTTCCGACAAGTCCTCCGGCGTTGACGATGGACCTCGCGAGTTACGCCGACCGCCTGGCGCCCGTGGATGCCATCGTGAACAACGCGATTACGCAGGGACATGTTCCCGGCGCGGTGGTTCTGATTGGGCACCAAGGCAAGGTAATCTATCGAAAAGCTTTCGGCAGCCGCTCGCTTGAACCAACGCTCGAGCCGATGACGGTGGACACGATCTTCGACATGGCGTCGCTGACCAAGGTCATCGCGACCACAGGCAGCATTATGCGCCTGGTGCAATTGGGACAGATCAAGCTCAACGATCCGGTGGCGCGGTACATTCCAGAGTTCGCGCAGAATGGAAAGCAAGAGATCACGATCCGCGAGTTGCTGACTCATTACTCAGGGCTGCGACCTGATCTCGACCTGAAGCCTGAGTGGACGAGCCAGTTGGAGGCGTTTCGTCTGGCCAATGCGGAGAAGCCGATATATCCGCCGGGCTCGACGTTTTTGTACAGCGACATTAATTTCATCGTGCTGGGTGAGCTGGTGCAGAAGCTCAGCGGAATGATGCTGAACCGCTATGCCGAGACATTCATCTTCGCGCCGTTCGGAATGACGAACAGCAAATTTCTGCCGCCGCAGTCGTGGTTCTTGCGGATCGCACCGACGCAGAAAGATGAACGACTCGGGGATCATGCTGCGCGGGTTGGTCCATGATCCAACGGCGCGGCAGATGGGCGGAGTCGCGGGACACGCGGGATTGTTCTCTACCGCCGACGACACGGCGAAGTTTGCGCAGGCGCTGCTGAATGGCGGCGCTCCGGTGTGGTCGCGATTGACGGTGGAGAAGATGACGACTCCGCAGCAGCCGCCGAATATGACCGTACTGCGCGGGTTGGGATGGGACATCGACTCGCCATTCTCGTCGAATCGCGGCGAACTGCTGCCGGTGGGATCGTTCGGGCATACCGGATTCACAGGTACGTCGCTGTGGATCGATCCGACGACCGACACCTACATCGTAATACTCACGAACGCGGTGCACGTAAAGAACGGTAGTGCGATATCGCTCAGGACGGAAGTAGCGACCGCTGTGACGGCGGCGCTGGAACTGAATCCGTCAGAAGCGCAGCGCGTGCGCGTGGCGCGCATCACGGGTTACAACGAACTGCTGCCGGCGGCGCGGCGCATTACGGTGCGCAACGGTGACGTGAAGAACGGTATCGACGTACTGGAAGAGCGGAACTTCGACGCGCTGAAGGTGGCAGCCATCGTCAAACCGCGAGTCGGAGTTATCACGAACCAGACTGGCGTGGACCGTGCCGGCCATCGCACTATCGATGTTCTTGCGCAGGCTCCGCAGGTGCGGCTGACGGCGATTTTCAGCCCAGAACACGGAGTGGCGGGAACAGCGGATTCAACTGATGTAGGCAATTCCACTGACGCGGCGACGGGCGTGCCCGTCTATAGCGTCTATGGCGACACTGATGCCAAGCGCCGGCCTACGGCCGAGCAATTGAAAAGTGTGGATGTGCTGGTGTTCGACATTCAGGACGCAGGCGTGCGCTTCTACACCTACGAAACGACGCTGGGATATTTTCTGGAAGCGGCGGCCAAGGCAGGGAAGCCGATCGTGGTGCTCGATCGTCCTGATCCCCTGAACGGCGCGTATGTGCAGGGTCCGGTTTCCGATGGCTTGCTGGAAAGTTTCGTCAACTATTCGAGCGTGCCGATTCGTCATGGGATGACGGTGGGCGAGTTGGCGAAAATGTATAACGCCGAGCGGCATATCAACGCGAATCTGACGGTCATTCCGATGAAGGGCTGGATGCGCGGCGACTGGTTTGACTCGACCGGGCTGGAATGGATCAACCCTTCGCCGAACTTGCGCAGCTTGGAGGGAGCGACGCTGTATCCGGGCGTCGCGTTGCTAGAGGGCACGAATGTTTCTGTCGGCCGCGGAACCGATGTCCCATTCCAACTCGTGGGCGCGCCATGGATCAAGCCGACGCAGCTAGCGGCGTATTTGAACGCGCGACTCATTGCAGGCGTGCGCTTAATTCCCACGGAATTTACGCCGACATCGAGTACCCATGCGGGCAAACTCTGCGGCGGCGTCCAGATTGTGGTCGTTAATCGCGAGACCTTGGATTCGCCGGAACTCGGAATGGAACTCGCAGTCGCATTACGCAAACTCTATCCCCAAGACTTCGATCTGTTGAAGATGAATACCCTGCTGGCGAACCAGTCGGCGTTCCTGGCGCTTCAGGCGGGGCAAGATCCGCGACGCATCGCCGAAGACTGGCGAGACGGAATCGAGCGTTTTATGGTGGTGCGGACGAAGTATCTGCTCTACTCTGACAAATAGCTGAGGACTATTGCTGGCGCAGCTTCTGGCCCTCGAGACTGAGCTCGCGCTCGAGGATCATCTCAATGGAGGCTCCGGGATCGAGCTGAATTTCCGGCCCGCGCGTCATCAGTACAGTTGCCAATCCCAAGACACCACCAGAGGCTGCTCCGATTCCGGCGCCCTTGCCGCTGCCGGCTATGCCGCCGATGCCTGCGCCAGCGCCCGCAGCGCGCGCGATGGTTGCAGCATCTTTCCCCTTACTTGAGTCGCCCTGAATCGTTCCTTCGGTTCCGGTCGTGTTCATCGTTTGCGAGCCGGGAACACCATCCACTGTTGCAGGAATCAGCACCGTGTATCCGTTGGGGAAGATCATCGAGGTGAAGCTCATTTGCAGCTCGGCGCGCCCTTTGACGCGACCTGGCCGCACTACTCGCCGCACCACGCCTTGTACGTAAGTTCCCGCAGGAATCACGATTCGATTGTTCTGGGTGACCGGGAACGAAGTCTGCGCGTACACCGGGTCGCCTTCTTTGGCGGTCTTGGAAGTGATGCCCTGTGTCAGCATTAGCGGGATCTTCGTGCCGGAAGGCACGTTGTAGTCGGCTGCGGGATCGACGTTGGCCTGTTGTTGTGGAACTGGATTTCGAGGGACGAGATGGGGCTGGTCCTGTCCCCAGGAAACTACTGCCATTGCCAATGCCGCGAGCGAAATGACTATCGTGTTTCGCATTCTTCTCCGTGAGGGTGGGAACGAATCAGCTTACTGCCTCAAACGCAGAAAAGGAAACAAAGTCGCGCCGGATGTGCTCGATTGGCCCAGCCAGCGTCAAAGCAGAGGAGGACGGCCGCGCTCTACTTAAGGTTGTACATCGCGTTCACGTGGGCGGTCACGGTGACTTTCTGGGCTCCAAAATCTTCCGTTGGAGCGCTCATGGCATCCGCTGACTTCGCCGCCATCGGAGCCGCCATCATCATCGGCCGCGGACGCGGTTGTTCGTAGGTATCGACCGATGCGTAAGATAACTCGCCCAATGTACGGCCGCCGCCGCGCGCGACGGCGCTTGCTTCAGCGTGAGCGCGTTGCAACGCATCTTCGACGGCTTTAATTTTTGCCGCATCCATGTCGTCGAGAATGTAGCTGAGCGACTGGTTCCCGGTGACGTCCATGTCTGCGAGTCCCTGCGTGATGGGGCCGATCTTGGCGAAGTCCTTGATCTTGATGCTGATGTTGGTATCGACGCGGTAGCCGACCAGCTTACGCTTCGGATTCTTATAGTCATACACAGGCTGCACAGAGAACATGCCGACCTGCGCCTGCTTGGGATCGAGGCCGTTGCTGCGCAAAAGCTGGCGCACCTGGTCAGCGGCTTTCGACGCGCGGGCGTTGGCAGCTTGCAAATTGTCTTCCTGCGCGGAGATGTTGAATTGCATCAATGCCGTGTCAGGGTCGGCTTCATACTTGCCATCAGCACCCACCCAAACGGTGTTGGCCAACTGAGGACTGGTGCGGTCTTGACCGAGCGAAGAGATGGGCACAACAAAACCCAGGGAAAGAAGCAGGACGAAAGAAATACTGGCGATACGACGAATGTGCTTCATACCACCTCCGACGCGGGGCGTGAGCCATCGCGGCGCCCGACGTCTACTATTTACGGCAATCTGTGAGGAAGTCCCGGCATTACTTTCACGATGTCGTTGTAGATGACTACGACCGCAAACAGCACCAGGAAAACAAAAGCAGTCTGGTAGATCCGCTCCTTGATGCGAACGCTGATGTTGCGACGCAAGAGACTTTCGACGATCAGCATCAGGATCATGCCGCCATCGAGTATCGGAATAGGCAGCAGATTGAAGATGCCCAGATTGAGGCTGATGAGGGCCAGGAAACCTAGTCGAATTGACCAGTCGGGCTGCTGAGCTACCTGTCCGGCCGCACGCGCAATTCCGATTGGGCCTTCCATCTGTTTGATGGATGCCTGATTGCGCAGCATCTGGCGCACCAGATCGATGATCAGTAGTGAATACTTTTCGTTTTGCTCAACCGACTTGTCCAGGGCTTTCCAGAAGGGAAGGCCACCCACCGTATAACGCTCCGCCCCAAATCCCAACCGATAGCGCTTTTCTCCCGAATCCATCACAGGCGTGGCCGTAATCTGTAACTCCTGGCCCTTCCGCAACACTGTGATGGTTGCTGGCTTGCCACCTTCCTGCTGGAGGTAGGCAATTACCTGATGCAGAGAGTGCATCGCCTCGCCGTTGACGGCCACAATCTGGTCGCCAACCTGCATTCCGGCCTTGGCGGCTGGCATTGTTGGTTCAATCTGGGAGACGATCAGCGGCTCGTTGGCCGGTTCCGCCGGAACCATGCCTAAGAATGGCGCTGCCAGAGCCGGGTCCGTACCCTCCGGAGTTGCGGGCAGGGGCGTTTCTACAATCTCGTTGCCGCGTTGAACTGCAATATCCAGCGGCACCTTGCGCTGGATCGAGGACTTCAGGTCCACATCTTCCCACGTCGGATTCTGCCAGCCGTCGATTCGTACAATCGTGTCGCCCGGTTTAATGCCAGCTTTCGCGGCGGGTGAATCGGCCTTTACTTCGCCGACCACGGCAGGTTCGTCGAGAAACTTCGGGTGCCGGTAGTGCACCATGTTCACGCCGGTCAGCACACCGACTGCCAGCAGGATGTTCATCGCCGGGCCGGCCAGCGCGATAATGAACCGCTGCCAGCGCGGATGGGACATGAATTCATCGGGAGCTCCGCTGTGGGCTTCCAGCGGATTCTCGCCCGCCATCTTGACGTAGCCGCCCAGGGGCAGCGCGCTGATCCGATAATCCGTATCGCCTTTACGGAAACCAACGAGGCGTTTGCCGAACCCAAAGGAAAAGGTCTCGACCCTCACTCCGAACAATTTAGCCGCGGCGTAGTGCCCAAATTCATGGATGAGGATCAGTATCCCCAGGAAAACCATGAACCAGAGAAAATTCCATAACGCCGATAATGCGAATGCTTCCATAAACCTCTGTAACCTGTTGACTAATTCTTCCTGGCCATCGAATGGCCTGGGGCGGCCCCGGTTCTTCTGCCTGACTCACGAATCCGATGCCGCGCCCTGCGCCGGGCATCAGCGTCCATGTCGAGCACCTGTTCTATAGATTCAGGTTTGTCGGCAGGCGTTTCACGAAGCACTGCTTCAATTGTAGATGGGATATCGTCAAAAGCGAGAGCGCCATCCAGGAAAGCCGCCACGGCCACCTCGTCGGCCGCGTTGAGAGCAATGGTCTTAGCTCCTCCTGCTTCGACGGCTTCGTAGGCCAATCGTAAGCAGGGGAACTTGTCGAGATCGGGTGGGCTGAAGTCCAAGTGCCGCAGTTCCGCGACTGGAAAGCGCAGATCTGATTGAATCCGCTCAGGATGCGTCAGTGCGTACAGGATCGGCAACTGCATGTCGGTAACCGATAGCTGCGCCAGCAGAGAACCGTCGATGAACTCCACCATCGAGTGGATCGTGCTTTGCGGATGCACCAGCACGCTGATTTGGCTCGCCGGCATGTCGAACAAGCGACACGCCTCGATGACCTCAAAGCCCTTGTTCATCAGCGTCGCCGAATCGATGGTGATGCGCTTGCCCATCTTCCACGTGGGATGATTCAGCGCCTCCTCAATCGTGATGTGAGGAAAGTGTCGCTTCGGCGTATTCAGAAATGGGCCACCAGAAGCCGTCAGCCAGATGCGATGCACCTCACCACGACTTCCGCCGCGCAGGCACTGATGAATGGCATTGTGCTCGCTGTCGATGGGCAGCAGAGGCTTGCCTTGCTTATGCGCCTCGGCGACGATGAGTTCACCAGCCGTGACCAGGCATTCTTTATTGGCTATCCCGACGGTCTTGCCCGCCTTGACGGCCTCGTAGGTGGCTTCCAAACCGGCAACCCCGACAATCGCGCTTACGACGAAATCCGCGTCGGGATGCGTCGCGACTTTTACCGTTCCGGGTGAGCCAGATGTCACCTCGATGGAATGTCCCAGGCCCACTTTCTTCAGCTTGTCGTGGAGGTGTCCCGCCGATTCTTCCGACGCCATCGAAACAACCTTGGGATGCCAGCGCCGCGCCTGCTCAAAGGCGAGATCGACGTTAGCGCCTGCGGCCAGCGCGGTGACTGAGAAGCGGTCAGGGTATGCCTCGACAATCTTCAGGGTGCTCTTGCCGATGGATCCGGTGGACCCGAGGATGGCGATACGTCTCATGGATGACTCAGCTTATGGTAACGCACGCGCGCAATCAGACGCTGGCGAAATATCGGCTCAATCCGGCAAGGTAAAAGATCATTCCCACAGGCAGCGCGAACAATAGAGCATCAATTCGGTCCAGTACCCCACCGTGACCGGGAAGCAGCGTACCGGAGTCTTTCACGCCTGCTCCACGCTTGAGGGCGGACTCGACAAGGTCGCCAAGTTGGGCGGAAACATTCACCGCCGCTGCGAACAGCGCCACCAGCCAGAAGGGCGCGAGCGCCGGCGATGGTTGCATAGACAGTCGATCGACAATTCTGCCCGGCATCACGTGTAAATAGACAAGCGCATGATGAATGTTCGGCGAGTAGTGAAACAATAACCAGCCGACGACCACTGCGCTCATTATCGACGCGACCGCGCCTTCCCACGATTTGGCGGGACTCACTCGCGGCGCCAGCTTATGTTTTCCAATTGCCCTTCCCACGTAATACGCCGCGATATCGCCACACCAGACAAGGAGCATAAGAAACAGCACATACAGAGCGCCGTTAGTAGGGGCGCTCAACAATGGCAACAAACCAAGCGTGAAGGCCAGATACGGCAACGCCATGAGAGTAACTGCCGCGTCAGGCAGAGCACTCGATAGGGGATCCCGAGACAGGCCGCCGAGAAGTAGCACAAGTGCGGCGATCAAAGTAACCAGCCCAAGACCGCCAAGAAGCCCGAGCATGACGATCAATGCCAGACCTCCGGCGCCGTCTACGTAATCAAACGACGCGAAATGTGCCAACCAGTAAAGAGTCCCGAACGACCAGGCAAAGAAAACATAGGCAGCCGCCGCAAACGGTCTGTACCCCTGCGCTTTCACGATTCCAAAGTACTCATGCGCGGCCAGCACAGCTACACCGAATACCAGTAGCGTGAACAGCCATAACGGCGCCTTAAACAGCGCCAGGATAACGATAGGAACCAGGATGACCGCGGTGAGGACGCGCTTCACGAGGAGTGTCCGTCTCCGATTAATCCGCCGAAGCGCCGCTCGCGCTTCTGGAAGGCCTCGATGGACTCGAGCAACTCGGCGCCGCGAAAGTCGGGCCAAAGAGTATCGGTGACAAATATCTCGGCATAGGCTGCCTGCCATAGAAGGAAGTTGCTCAGGCGCATCTCGCCACTCGTGCGAATGAGCAAGTCCAACTCGGGGAGTCCGTGCGTATAGAGGTGCTGCGCGATGGACTTCTCGTCCACTCGCATGTGATCGAGGCCGCCGTTGCGCGAGGCTTCACGAGCGAGAGAATTGAAGCAGTCCACCATCTCGGTGCGCGCGCCGTAGTTCAGCGCCAGCGTCAGCACCATGCCGGTGTTCTTCTCGGTAGATTCACGCGCCCACGACATCCGCTCCTGCACTTCTTGCGGAAGTTCGTGCTGCCTGCCGATGTATTGCAGCCGGATGTTGTTGTCCATCATGGTCGGCAGTTCCATCTTCAGGTAGCGGTGCAGCAGGTTCATCAGGTAGCTGACTTCGCCCTTGGGGCGCTTCCAGTTTTCCGCCGAAAACGAATACAGCGTCAGCGCCGGCATGTCGATGCGCGCCGCCGTCTCGATGGTCGAGCGAACCGCGGCCACCCCCGCCCGGTGCCCGGCAATGCGTGGCAAGTGACGGCGCTTGGCCCAACGGCCATTACCGTCCATGATGATGGCTACGTGATGTGGAAGCCGCTCCGGATCGAGGCGGGAGAAGACCTCAGCCTCTTTGCGGTTCAGCCCGGCGGGAACTGTCGCGCGCAAAGCAAAACCTCTCGTAACTTATTGAAAATAGCACAGGATAGCGCTGTTTGCAATGTAGACATCTTAAGCGGCGAAACGGCGCGACACGCGATCACTCGCAGATCATATCGGCTATAATCCAGCGCTAACCCGTTCCTGTACCGGTGCGTTGCTTAGCCAGCGAATGATCGTCCCAAGAAGGAGCTACAACCTGAAGACTTCTCTGTCGCTCGTGGCTTTTGTGGCCTTGCTCTTTACTTCTGTTATTGCCCAAGACACGCCGGTTCCCGTCGTTCAAGAGCCGTACCACCATGTGCAGTTGACGAACGAATATATCGTCGTCATCCACGCTATCCTTCCCCCGGGAGGACGTACTGCGTACCACATCCACTCCTGTGATCGAACCGGCGTTGAGATTTCAAATAACACCACCACTTCGCAGAAGCTCGGGGAACCCGAAGCCGCGTCCAAGTCGTCAGTACCAGGAGATGTCTTTTCGGACACGTGCACCGGCAAGCCGCTCATTCATCGCGTCCACAACGTCGGTAGTACCACGATGGACGTCATCGACATTGAGTTGCTTCATCGGCCGGAACACCCGTCTACGGCGGTCGCTGGGCCACTTGCTGTCGAAAATCCGAGCATGCGCGCCTACAAGTGGATCATTGCTCCCGGTACCGCGACAGCCAAGCACACTCACACGCGTCCGTACTTGGTCGTAGCTGCAACTCCCATGCAACTGAAGATGACCGCACCAGACGGTAAATCGCGCAGCGAAGTAGTCAAAGCCGCCGACTTCCACTGGGTGAATGTCCCGGTCACGCATTCGCTCGCGAATGACGGCTCGGCCGAAGGAACGATTGTCGAATTCGAGCTGAAGTAGCTCTCGCCCTTATTCGGCGCCCGCGCATGGAAAAGCCGAGGCATGCGCCTCGGCGTTTTCCGGTCGGCTGTGGTTCACACGAACAGCCCACGGGCGGCCATCCGTGCAGGATGGAGGACACCGGCGGAGCCGAAACTCCGCCTCGCGTTGCACGTCACCGCTGATATACAACGCGAAACTTTGCGCTCGGGTGGCCCAGGTTCACGCCCTTTTTTCGGGCGTTAACCTGGAAATCGCAACCTACGCCCCGCGCCGCGGATGCGCGATCATGTCGCGGATCTGCGCCAACACACTGGTGCGCTGCATGCCGTCGAGCTGCTTGGTGAACGCCGCCATCTCGGCGATAAACGGATCGCTCAACAACTCATTGATCTCGTTATCACGCGACGGAGTGCACGCCGTCAGCAGGTCGGGAACCGAGACCGTGAGGGCATTCGCCAGACGTGCCAGCGACGACAAAGTCGGCGTGGCCTTCTCGTTCTCGATCTTTGAGACATAGGTGCGCGGTACTCCCATGCGCAGGGCAAGTTGGCGCTGGCTTAGCCCGTGCTGCAAACGCAGGCTGCGGATGGCTTGCGCCACCTGCACCTCCGAGCGGCTCGAGCTGACCGGCTCCATGACCGGCATGACCTGTGCGAGGATCGGTTCCGGCTCGTCCTCATCCAGGGACGTACGGCACTTCCGGCACATGTTGTTGACGGTCTTGAACTGGACGAGATGACAATGGTCGCATCTCACCACTTCCCGGTTTTCTACGGGTGCGAGAGTCGTAGCCATTTTAATTTGCGGGAGTGCCAGAGCAGGGCACTATATTCCGATGGATCAAAATCCAAACCCCCAGATCCATTGAAACTATCCGTAACTTTGCGGCATACGTTTGGTACAGTCAAGGGGTGTAATGGCTGAAACCCGAGAAAGCTGTGCAAATTCAAGGTAGCAATGGGATTCGAACCTGCGAAACCCCGCTAAATACCGGAGAAAACCGCAATGAGGCGCGACGAGGCTTGGTGTTTACTAACTGTATTCGGGGCGATGTTTTATCTAAAGGACTTGCTGGCGTTTCAATCGGTTAGAAGTGCGAGAAACTACCTATCCCACGTTCGCTAGCACAAATTAGCACAAGCCAAGTTCCACCCTCCCGCTGGAAAAGGTGATGTCAAGACCGCCGAGCCGGATGCACAGAGGGTGATTACAAAAGTTGCCACCGCCCCACGCTGTGGGATGCACAGCGCAGCAAGAACATTACACTGAGAGACGCCGGCATCACCCAGAGACGAACCGGGGGCGCGGAGGCTCTGGTGGTGTACGGCTTATTAACTCGGCAGATGGGCTTCCGTCGCTCGGCGCGCCGACACTATAACGGCGGCCTCCGGGTTAGAGGCTTGGGCGGCCGTCTCGTAACCTTTGCCGAAATGCGACCAGGGCTTCGGGTTACTTGTGAGTTGGCGATTTATCGCTAGCTATTTTGAGGATGCTGGAATTGCGGACGAGCACCGGACATCTGCCTGCAATTAAGACAGCAACAAGATGAGGAACTCTTATGCACCCCATCATCTGATCCGGCGGGCGATCTTTCATTTGCGATAAGGCGATATTTCAACAACCGAGAGCCTGCTCTGGTTTTCAGCCGTCCAGCCGAGGGTTAACATCGTCCAAAGCGGTATCTGCAGAGGGTTCGGCATGGAACCGAGCGACAAGAGCAACGGGTATGAAGAAGCGGCCGAACTTTTCATGTCCGAGAGGGACCCTCTAACAGGTGCTTCAACTGTTCGCCAATGGAGCCGTACGCTAGCGCCGGGTTCCTCAATCCTTGAACTCGGATGTGGGCATGGTGTGCCGATATCACAAGTTCTGATTGACGACGGTTTCACCGTTTATGGCGTGGATGCCTCAGCAACCTTGATCGAATCTTTCCGCAAGCGTTTTCCTACCGCTCACGCGGAATGTTCGGCTTTTGAGGATTCTGCATTATTCCGACGTACGTTTGATGGCGTGGTGGCAGTGGGTTTGATGTTCTTGCTCCGCCCCGATGTTCAATGTCTGCTCATCCACAGGGTGAACCAAGCGTTAAATTCCAACGGCCAGTTTCTCTTCACATCACCCACAGAAAAGTGCACTTGGCAGGACATTCTGACCCACCGGGAGTCTGTCTCGTTGGGCACAGGCCGTTATCGCCAGCTTTTGCAAAACCAGGGCCTCGTTCTCGTTGGGGAGATGTCGGACGAGGGAAATAATCACTACTATTCGGCCCGCAAACCCTGAGAAGACAGTTGCCGAATCAGGGCACTACACCACTAAGCCTAAGGAACGAATGTAATGGGCATCACGACTTGCCGATTGGACATTCGTGGCGCGAACAGATGGGATGAGAAGGCCGGTCTCCCGGCGGGATGCTGTACGCTCCCAAGTTATCGACGCGCTCGAAGCGCAAACAGATAAAGGAGACCGGCAATGAAGAAGAGTAGCACCGCGAAGGCAGCGAACAACAAGAATTTCCAACAGAAATTGACCGTCGGTTTGGACCTGGGCGATCGATCAAGTTGGTACTGCATGCTGGATGAAGCGGGCGAAGTCGTGAGCGAGAATAAGTTGGGCACGACTGCGAAAGCAATGAAGGAAGTCTTCGCTGCGATGCCCCGAAGCCGGATAGCCCTGGAGACCGGGATGCACTCGCCGTGGGTGAGTCGGTTGTTAAGCGAGTTGGGCCACGAAGTGATCGTGGCACATGCCCGCAACGTGCGTCTGATCGGAGAGAGCCGACGCAAAGATGATCGGCTGGATGCCAGGATGCTGGCGCGGCTGGCACGAATCGACCCGCAGTTGCTGTCTCCGGTGAAACATCGTAGCGCTCAGGCTCAGGCCGATCTGACGGTGATTCGAGCGCGAGCCAGCCTGGTGCGGGCGCGGACGGCGCTGGTGAACGCAGCGCGTGGGTTGACGAAGTCGTACGGCGAGCGGCTGCGGGGGTGCAATCCGCGCAATATGGATGCAGAGAAAGCTCAGGCCTTGAGCCCTGAACTACAAGCCGCGCTAGGACCGTTGCTGCAAGCGTTGGAATCGTTGAGTGAACGCATTACCGAATACAACCAGCGTATCGAAGCCATCGCGCAGCAGAGCTATCCGCAGACCGCAGTGCTGAAGCAGATCAAGGGAGTAGGCACGCTGATTGCGTTGACCTACATGCTGACCCTGGAAGATCCACATCGTTTCCGCAAGAGCCGGGACGCGGGTTGCTACCTCGGACTGCAACCGGGGCGCAGAAACTCAGGGCAGAGCGAACCGCAGATGCACATCAGCAAAGAGGGTGATCCTTATCTGCGGACGTTGCTGGTGCAGGGAGCGCACCACATACTCGGCCCGTTTGGAGCTGATAGCGATCTGCGAAGATGGGGACTGAAGCTGGCCGAGCGTGGTGGCAAGAATGGAAAGAAACGAGCCATCATCGCGACGGCTCGCAAACTGGCGGTCCTACTGCATCGGCTGTGGGTCAGTAGAGAAGTCTATGAACCGTTGCGCAATACGAAACGGACGAGGTTAGTAGCAGCATAGTTGAGCGAAGTGCAGGAAAAACCCAAAGCCGAGTTCCGGTGACTGCGCAAATGGCCTGGCCCAACTTCTATCCCCGAGGGTGGAAGCCAAGGTCGCCGAACAGGTGGCAGCACCGGCTGAAACGAGAACACCCAACTTGCACCGAGCTACAATCGCTCACTAAAGAGTGCGGATGGAAGGGTAGCGACAGGGCTTAACTCGGCGGAGAAAAACCTTGCTTCTGAATAAGGATGGATAAAGATTCTGCTTGACGACGACCGGCCTTCTCATGGAAGACCATATCGTACCTAATCCCAACGGGACCTCCTCAGCAGGATTGCGAGTGAGTTGGCGATATCTCAACAACTATCTGCGTGGCCCGTGAGAACGGAAACAATCCCGAGAGCTGGCGATCATTCGAGAAGGTGCGCGTGACTGACGAATCGCCCGACTATCTCAAGCTTACCTGACCCGAACTACCGCTTGCAGCGAGTTGCCGTTTTGCAGAGTTGCGGTAAATGTGACAAAAGTGCCCGCCTGGCCCCCGGACGTCAGCGTGACTTGATATTGCATCGTCGTCTGACCAGCCGGGACTGTCACTTGCATACCTGAGTTCAGAGTGGTACCAGAAGACTGGGGGACAGAAAAAGTGATCGAGAGGCCATTGGCAGGTGCAGGTCCTGAAAGCGTAATATCCATTGGAACAACCTGTTCTCCGGCTTCCTGAACTACATTCCCCACGATGAAACGGTTCAGCATAACGTCGACGTTTTGTTCCCAGGTGTCGCCGAGTTTGGTGTTCGTCTGGTCCAGGCCGCCAAAAAGCACGACGAGCTGACGGACGCTGTCGAAAGCAGCGGCGTGACCGGATCGCGCACTTGGCCCCATGTCTTGACGGGCGGTCCAATGGGTTCCGTCCCATACCCAGGTTTGTTTTTGGAGACCGGCGCTGCCAGTCCCTCCGAACAGCACACACTCCCCGCCGGTGAAGACCAAGCTCGCACCCGCGCAAGGCGGAGGACCGAAGTCGGCGCGTTGCTTCCAGGTTGTGCCGTCCCATTCCCAAGTGTCACCGTACCCTTGATTCAGCGCATCGTTGCCGCCAAATAACACGAGGCGTTGGCGATGGTCGTCGTAAGCCATCGCGTGTCCGCATCGATTAGGTCCGGTGTTCTCCTGTTGGATCCAATCCTGGCCATCCCACTCCCAGGTGTCGTTCAGATAGCTCGCCTCCTGCGCCGGATCTCCCTGTTGCAGCTGTCCACCGTAGAGCGTCACAACATTCTTGCTGCTGTCGAATGCCATAGCATGAAGAATGCGTGCCTGCGGACCGGTTTCCGACAGCTGCGTCCAGTATTGTCCGTCCCACTCCCAGGTTTCACCGGAAGGGCCATTGGCAGTTAAGCCGCCGAAAAGCACAAGCCGGTCGCGATTTCGGTCATAAGCCACCGCGGAATCTTGGCGCGCGCTCGGTCCCATGTCGTCCACTTGCGTCCAGTTTTCGCCATCCCATTCCCAAGTGTCGCCAACCGGGAGGGTGGTGGGGCTACCGCTGACAGGAGCCAACCCTCCAAACAGCACCACGCAAGCGCGATCCGGAGCGAATGCCATGGCGTGTCCCGAACGAGCCGAAGGGCCGAAGTCGTGCTTTTGTGTCCAGAGCAGTCGGGCCAAAGGCACCTCCAGACTTTCACCTTGTAAATTGCAGGGATTATAGATCATTGCCCGCGAAAGCGGCCTGCTTGACCCATCGATTCCGGCCGGGCAGCACGGTAACTTCAGCGCGGCGGCAGGCAGGAAGTTGATTCCACGGATTGCTGTTGATATCCGGCCATATAGCACATAATCCCCGGACTGAACAGCGGTCACACCGGCAAATCAAGATAATCGAAGCAAATCAAACGCGGGCCTGGGACCACGCTCTATCCGACTGAAGTTCCCTACTTTCCCGCTTCGAGTTGTGACATGATTTCCCAGGAGGTATCTTGTGAACAAAAGACTCTGTTTTGCGTTTGCTGCATTGATGGCGGTTCCCGGTACTCTACTCGGGCAGGAGAAGTCACAAGCGCAGGCCACGCCGCCAGTGAACCCGATTACAGCGAGCGAAAAAGGGCTGTACTCGTTTGTGAGCAGCGCCGTCATCGGTGCGGCGCAGAAAATGCCGGAAGAAAACTACTCCTTCAAACCGACACCGGAGGTTCGAAGTTTTGGCCAGATCGTTGGCCATGTGGCCGACGCTTCGTACATGTTCTGCTCGCTAAGCCTCGGTGAATCCAACCCAGCAAAGGGAATCGAAAAAACAAAGACCTCGAAGGCCGACCTTGTTGCAGCACTTAAGGACGCAGTTGCGTATTGCAACAAGTCGTTCGACAGCATGACCGATGCAAAAGGCAGCCAGATGGTGAAATTCATGAACTTCGACATGGCGAAGCTCACGGTGTTCTCGCTCAACACGGCGCATACCGATGAGCACTATGGGAATATGGTGACCTATCTGCGAATCAAAGGGATTGTGCCCCCGACTAGTGAAAACCCACCCGGACAAGCGCCGAAGTAAAACGCTCACAGCACTGAGTCCTTGGCCGGCAATTCGGGAACTTACCATTCAGGGATGTAATGTCTTTCCAATACTCCGAGTTGCTTGCAAAGCAGCGAGGGACGATCCCTCCGGGGTGGCCGCGCTTCGGGCGGGACCATTGCGCTGCCTGAAATACGCCAAGGCGCAATCCCTCGGTTAGACCACTACTGCACCGAGAGACGCCGCATGACCCGCTCGTAGACGTGCCTGGGGATGCGGATGGTCCGGTAGCTCGCTCGCTTGCGCCGGGGATTTGGAGCCTCATAGACGATCACGCCCCGCTCAGACTCAAAAAGCTTCGTGACCACGCGAGCGGACAAGCCCGTCAGCTTGGAGACGTCGGCCACAGTGTAGGGTGTTTCAACTTTGGTGCCTAGTATGCCCATCACGAAATTTCCCTCACGAGATTGCCCCGCCGTCGCGTTGAGAGGCCCTGGCGCACAATCAGAAAACGGTGCTGGTACCCCAGCATCACTTTTTGCACGCCTTTCCGGTTGGCGTCCCGTGAGTCCCTAAGTGGTTAATTTTGCAACACCTTTTTAGAAATTGGTAATTTTTACATTGTGTAAATTTATGAGCGTCAGAGGGCTACCTAGGTACAATGGTAAGATTCGACCACTCCCCCCTTCCTTTCGCGGTCGGCGGACACGATCAGGGATTTTGCAACCGGTGCAACCCGCTCCCCCGACACTTTTCTATACGTAGGCATTCACCACCCTTTCCAAGTTTTTAAAAAAGGTTGGGCAATAGGGTTGCACGGGTTGCAAAACCACGGGTCATTTTCCTCATCTGGACGACCGGAACGGCTGGAGCCCGCCGAACGCCCCGCCAGCCCTCCTTCCGCTGTCCGTCGCGCATGATATTGAACGCCGGTTTCCCTACCTTCTCGGCCAGCAAAGCCGTCAATTTACCCATGTCCAACGACCGGGTGTCACGTCCGTTCTCCCGGAAGTACGATTCCCCGAATGCCAGCAGCTCTCCTTTGGTGACATCAAACGATTCATCACCAAACTGGAGCTGCTCAACCAAGCGGCCGTGAAGGTCAGCCTCGTGGAACATGTCAGCTGTCGCCTCGCGGACCGAAGAAGGCATATTGCCAAGCTCTTCGCCGTTGCTAATGAATCTCTGTGCAGCCTGGATCCATCGGTAGAGAATTCCCGGCCGCTCCTCCCGCAGCATCGTGGATAGACGGTGCGGAGACTCGCGCAGGCAGGGAGGCGCGTTCTTGCGCTCCATGGCCAATGCAATGCAACCCGGATTAGCCACCTCGTCAAACCGAGCACGAAACGGAAACACTTGCACGCGCCGCTTGAATGCCGGGTCCGGCTCGATATGGGGGGCCTCGTTCATCAGGGACACGAGCTTGAACCTGACTTCGCCATGGACTTCTGAACGATACAGATCCGCCCCGATGATCTCGCCCCCGCCAGTGACTTGCTTGATGGTGCTGGTTTCCAGTAACCGGGTAATCCCGCTCGTCTGCCCCATCTCCTCGACCAGCGCGACACGGCTCTGTAGCAGTTTGAAATTGAGCCGCTTGGTGGTGTTGTCGCCACCGCGTTCATCGTGAGTCAATTCCGACCACCGGACGACGGCGCAGAAGTCACCCAACGTACTCTTAATCAGCCGTGCATTCTCAGATTTTCCGTTGCCCCCGACTCCCGTCCAAATTGGCCAGATGTGGAAGTTGTAGTGGCCGATCATGAAGTATCCGTGTAGCAGTTCAAAATGGCTCATCCACTCCAGGTCCGCCGGTTGGTCATTGGCGCTGCTAATCGACCGCAGAAAGTAGTCGTAAACGGGAGTCGGTGTGTTGGTCGCCACAATGCGCAACCGCTTGGTCAGGAAATCAGCACGCTCCATTTTCCGCAGATTCCCGGTGCGCAAATCAGCGACCATGCCTCCCGGCATCCCGATGAGATAGGGACTCGCATCCAGCTGGTCAAAACGGACAACTCCCGATTGGGGCTTTAGTTGTCCCACCACGGCGGTGCGAAACGGATGACTTTCCAGGGTGCGGCGGTAATCATCGTGGGGCACGACCATATCTCCGGGAGGAAACATGTCGTACCTCAACCGGTCGCACACCGGCTGCACGGCCTTCATCAAAAGCAAATCGTCTTGTTCCACCAAGTCCCAGCGGGTGCCAACGAAAGTGGTTCTCATCTTTTTCGTGTCGTAAACCCGAAGATGGTTCTTGAAAATGTCCAGCCCGGCAAAGTAAGCCGCTATTTTTGCGTGAGTAACATCGTCTGGAATTCCGGGCAGCCGATCGCTCATCAGACCTTTCGGGTCAACCTCCCGGCGAAAACCACTGAAGCTGTGTATGCCTCCATCGGCATTGTGCGAGCTGCAACTTCCGTGGAGACACTTGAAGCCGTACCCAGTCTACCGCTCATACGAAACGATGGTTGACGTGTCGCCGGTTGTGCTGCCATGCGAAGCTGCGCGCGGGCAGACAATATCAAAGACGAAATACTTTCCCTTCCGACGCTCGTTGAGTATCGCCACTTCGCCAACCTCGCACAGTTTGCGTAGCCAGTCCGTTTTACGGATGTCGTCCTCGGTCATCTCTCCCATCTTCGTGTCACGCGGGACGGGCAACTCAGCAACCGCCGCCTCCAGAAGCGCGCGCGGGACCGGCTCAAAATCGATGTCAATCACAGTCTCCCGAACGTTACCTCCCTTTGCCGGGAGCTCCGTGTTCCGTGTCGGCACTTCAAGAACAGCGGAGCGACGCCACAGGCTGGGGTCATTCCCTTTCCTTGCCACGGTCCCATATAGCTTGCAAACCCGGTTGGCGTCGTAGTTGCCCGCATCGACCTGGGAGTCCTCGTTGGAGAACTTGACCGATAGGCCCGCCAGAAAGTTCTTGATCAGGTTCTCGGTCGCTTCGTCATTCGGTTCGTTGAGCGCGTAAAGCAGATGAAACCCGTTTCCTGAGTCGCAAAGAATAGGTTCGGGAAAGCCCAGGTTGCGCAAGAAGTCCCGAATGGCCAGCACCTGAACTTTGGCCGCCGCTTTCTGCAGGTCGGTGGATGCAGTGTCGGCCGGCCGCTTCGGGTCGCAGTCCACCAACAGCAACTGCCTGCCGGCATAGTCTGTCTTCTTAAAGCGACCGCTGGCCTTGTACAAACGGTTCGGTTCAAAGCCCGCAGGAACTCCAGGACAAATATTCAGCGAGAACCAGACCGCCTGATATTCGCCACCGTCCCCGACGGCCGCCAGCGCCTTGGTTATGTCTGTGAAATACCCAACACGGTTCCCTGTCGGGTCCTTGACGAAGACCTCACGAAGCCCCGTTATCCAAGAAAGGTTAGTCATGGGCGGCGCGCTCCCACAACCAGTCAGCATCTTTCGGAGTCCAACAGCTTTCTACGCGTGCCTCGCCGCCAGCACCGTGGACCATCTCCCAATAGGTGTTGTCCGGTCCGTCACCGAACAGCGCCGGGTTCGGCTCTTCATACGGATAGCTGAAAGCCTGATATTTCTCTTGCAGTACTTCGCGCGGTCTATTGCACACCCTCACCAGCAGCGTGTGTCCGTTTGGGCACTCGCCGTGATAGCACGGGAAAGAAACCTCAAAGTCGAAGCCGGGCCTTGTAGACAGCTTCCATTTCCAGCCGGCAAGAGTGAAGAAACGTGCCCAACGAATTGTGAGCCACGCGAATATAGACATAAAATCACCTTTCTGCCCTAATTGGGCCCTACATATATGCAGTTCGGCGGGTCATCTCGCTAACGGCAGAAGGGATAACCCCCTTTTAGCTCCGCCGATGCGAGCACGACACCTAACGATCGGCGCCGCGCCCCAGCGTGGTGGGCGACATCAGCGGCCACCCTTTTCTGCGGCGGGTTCAACGTCGAGCAGCCAGTCAGTGGTCCCTTTGGGAACCGTCATAGTGACTACCTCTGGCAACAACCGATAAATAGTCCCGTTAGCACGCACTCACCTTAGCATGGGATTTTGAAATTCCGGAATCGGAGGGGAAGTGGGGCCAGTGCTAAATAGAATCACCATTAATTTTAAAAACAATAACTTAGAAGCCTTGATTTAGCACAATTAGCACAAAAGGCTGTGCAAAACTATTTTTGGAAAGGGGCTTGACAAGGTTGCAGATTAGCGAGTCAATATAAGTTAATCGACAATCGCGGCTGTTTTAGTTAAGCGCTTTGAGAGTATTTCTGCCATGTACAAAAAGGTAAACGAAAGCCAAATCCCGAAGAGGCGTCGGGTTTCAGTCAGCCGCTTTGAAAAAACCGAAGAGTGGCGCTTGATGAAAGCGGATATTGACACGGGACTTAAGCCCCGCGAAGCCCTGCAAGTCATCCTCACGGATGCTGACAAAGCGAAGTACAAGATCAAGAACCGGCGCACGGTCGCCCGGTTCGTACAGAAGTATTTAGACAGCAAGGGCCTAAAGTATGGTGTCAAGACCTTCCGGCGCGATAACGGAGACTTCATCGTTGTGCAGCACACGCCGGTGCTCCGGCAAACCACGTAAACGCATTTAAGGCCATTCCCGTGGATTACATGCGGTTCGAGCGACCATTGTGACTGGAGAGTGTGGGATTCGACTCTTGTATGCGAGTGGATGCAGAATCGGCGAGTGTTAACATTCCGGCATGAATGTTGACGACATCGTCCACCAACTCAAACAACAGCGCAACCGTCTTGACGCTGCAATCCAAGCTCTGGAGGGTACAGAAGGCCACAGTAAGCGCCGGGGCAGACCTCCAGGATCGACCAAGCGCGGCACGATGTCGGCGGCGGCTCGGAAGCGTATCTCGCAGGCGATGAAGGCGCGCTGGGCAGCACGGAAGAATGCGTGACGCAGCCGGCGGACGCCTCAGTTGCGACGACAAGCCCGGCGATCATCGCCCGCGAAGGCGTGACCATCGATTCGGTGCAGCAGGAACCGCACTCGCTCAAAACGCGCCTGTCGCTGTTCTTCACTAACAACCCGCTCCGCCCCAGTTGTGCAGGCCCAATGTTAGGCCGACTTAATCCTCCACTCAACCGCTTCCGGGGGTTATACGCATTGAGGGGATTTTGCTACACCCTAAACGTGTGCCAACACGCAATGTGCATGCGAGTAGCTCCATGTTCGAGCCGAGGTCGGGAACGTGGGCGGCGAAACGCAAACGGGGGCGATCACGGAAGCGTGCGCATTGTGGCGGATTCTGTCAATGTCCGACATTAGACTGCACGCTCCGGCGAATGGGCGTACAGTTGTCATACATCTTCAGTACGCACCTATCCAGCTGGTTGGTTGGATCATTTGCGCATTCCAGACGCGGCGAGTTTCGCCCACGAGGAAGCATTATGGTCCAGGCCAGGCAGATCTATCGGAATCGTGTCTTAGCAAGTCTTCCTAAAGAAGAAATCAAGCGTCTCCAGCCTTATCTTTCACCTGTTGATCTCAAGCAAGGACGGGTGCTGCTTGATGGAAGTGCCCCTTACGGCTATTTTCTGGAGACGGGAATCGCCTCCGTGGTGGTAACAACCGCAGATGGACACACGGTTGAAGTCGGCATCATCGGCATCGACGGGATTGTTGGAATTCCGATTTTACTGGGTGGCGGAGGAGCACCGGGCACCACATTCATGCAGATTGCGGGCTCCGGTTATCGCATCCAGGCAGCGACGCTCAAAGACGAGTTTGAACGTTCGGGCGAATTGCGGCGGCATCTGCACCGCTACATGCAGGGCTTCATGGTGCAATCGGCACAAACAGCGGCCTGCAATCGGCTGCATAACATCGAGGAGCGCCTCGCCCGCTGGTTAATGTCTTGCCGCGACCGCATGGAGAGCGATCAGTTAAGGCTGACGCAAGACTTTCTTGGGCAGATGCTCGGTGCGCCCCGCACTACCGTCACGTTAGCGGCGGGCATATTACAACGCGCAGGTCTGATCAATCACGTGCGTGGCGCTGTCACGATACTCGATAAGGAAAACCTCGAGGCTACCGCCTGCGAGTGCTACGGAATTGTGCGCGATGAATTCCGGAGATTGTCGCTGCTCTGAGTAAACCCCTCCCGATTTGTGTCTGATACCAGACCGACAGCATGCTCCTCCGACATTAGTGTTTTTATCTATCTCTCGATTGAGGCAATCGATGTTGGCACGGCCAAATTCGCACCAAAGGTTCAATGATTCTGCTATGGCTGGTCGCAAACTCATTTTGTCAGTCGATGATGACCCGAGGGTCATCCGCACTCGGCAAATGATGCTGGAGGCTGCCGGTTACGATGTGGTCAATGCGTCGAGCGGGGCACAGGCTTTAGGCATTTTCTCAACCGTCCTAGTCGACCTGGTTGTTCTGGACTATGCGATGCCGGGCGTCAATGGAGGCGACGTGGCAAGGGTGTTCAAGACGCGGCGGCCTGAGCTTCCGATTCTCATCATTTCGGGTCGCGAGGTTGAGCAAGAAGTTCTTTTTTGCGTGGACGGTTATCTCGTGAAAGGCGAAAGTGCGGGGTTGCTGCTACCGAAAATTGAGCAACTGCTGAGCGCGACGTCGACGACTCGACCGCCAATGGAGGTCAAGGTGAACGCAGATGAAGTGCGACCGCTGGAACTGTGGGAAGAATTAGCCAAGCTTGCCTCCACCGAACAGGACCCTGATATACAGACGGCCCTCATCGGCGAAATTAACCGGCTGGTGGAAAAGCACGACCGGAATCTTAAGGATGCGGCAACCCAATTAGCCAATTCGGAAATCAGTCAGATCACAGAAGCGAAGAAATCCCTCCTGAACGACGGTTCAATCCAAGAAACTTCCAAGTAGCCTGTACCGCTTCCCTGCCAGAATATCCCGACCAAGAGAATTGCGAAGGGTGGGGACGCCCACCCTTTGTCCCAACCCCCGACTAATCACGACTACAGTGGAGACTGCTAACGAGAGCAGGCCATCGCGTGGCGATCCAGCGGAGTCGACACAGCCGGGATTATCCAACTGTCGGGGATGCATAAACAGTGACGGATTAGCGTCGTGGTGGCCCGAGAAACTAGCGTAGAATCCGGGTCCGGGGTGAGGCATGATGGACGATCAGCAATGCATAAACCAATTCGCAGAAGTACACAGAAAAATCAAGGTCTTCAAGGATCTCGTACGCGAGGCAAACAAGCATGATAGTGAACTTCACGAAAGCCGACTGGTAACGGAAGGCAAGGGAATCCTCGACAAAGAGTCTGCCTATGAGAAACAACGATGGAGACCCGTGAAACTTACTATCGATCCAACTATGCCGATCCGCAGTTAGGGGGTCAATTTTAAAATCTGGTTTTGTGCAACATTGCACAGACATCCCGTGCGAACACGAGCAAAATGTCGGCATGTTGACTAGCGATTTGATTGAAACCCACGCCCTGAAAGTGCGCTGTCCTACTTGCGGCGCTGGCTCGGGGACGCGATGCGAACTTGCTATTGGTGGCCCCCGTCCGCAATCTCACTTGGATCGTAGGCTGATCGCATCGGATAGGGTCAAGGCTAAATTGAAATCCGCGAAGCCGCTGAATACGCATACCTAGGCGGCACTATCCAGCAGTAGAGATTGGAAAGCAGTACGCGGCGCAAGGAGAACTCTGGTGGAGGGTTTACAGCAGTTGCTTGCGTCAAAACAGATGGCTCGTCGTGGCTCGATTAGCCCCCGACAACTTCTCGGTCACAGACTTTGTCCTGTTTCAACACCATCCAGCCAACCGCAGGGCCATCACGTTTGGCGAAAGTCGTGTTGTGTCCGAGTGTTCAACGCACGAAACCCTAAACCAGATTGCAGCGATAACAATCTCCGGTTCGTGAACCAACACTAAGCCCGCAGGAAGCGACTCCTGCGGGCATTAACCTACCGTTTTCGTTGCGCCGATTTACAGTCAGTGTCCGCAACCGGACAGATGGAGGTCTGTGATGCCAGTCACGTGACGATGGTCTTACGTTTCCCGTCCCCTTTCTTGTCTGTCCGTGGTTTCGTATTCTTTCAGCACTTTCAAGCATTTCGCCAGTTTGGTCGCCCGGACCGGTGTTCGGTTGCAGATTTTCTCCAGGGTGTGCTGATTGATTCCACGGCGCATGAATTCCCGCCTCGGAACCTTAGCGATTCGCGTCAAGTGCTCTGCATCGGCAACGGCGTTTCCTTTTCACTTGTACTGGATGGCCTTGAAGTCCAGCAGGCTTAGATCCTCGCCTTCTTCCCAATGTCGGTCAGATTCTTTTCCGATGTAGAGGGGCGGCCAGTTCGCAACGATGTGCGCCCGTTGCAACAATCCCCTCGTATCGAATTCGCACTGCTTTCCCTCCGGCCCAAGGCTCTTGGCTTCGGGATGATTCTGATACGAGTCCAGGAGCATGAAGAAATTCTTAACGAGCGCCCTGCGGCCGTCGTACTCATTCGTCAATTCGTAAATGGGCGATTGGTAATCATGAATGTTGATGCACTTAGCGTGCATCCATTGATCCCGCTCGGACGAAAACGCGGTTAGCAGGGTGAACTTGTCCGGGTTCACATTGGCCGGGCATCCGAAGCGAGTCGCCTGCGGAATCATCATGAAATTGCTCGGACGCGTGAGCGGACTCTTCGCAAGGTTCTTCAAAGCGTGATGCGGCGTGCTGAGGGTCAACTTCATCATGACCGGGAGATCGAACCATGCGGGGGTCGTGCGTTCCAATCCGAGAACTCCGCGCATGATCCAGTCCCAAGCCTCAAATATCCATTGCGGCGTTTCGTGTTTCCACCCGTCGGGTGAATCCTTCGGCGGATGAAAATAACCGAGGCCGTGCGCCTTCGGCTCGACGATTTTAATGTCGTCGTCGGTCTTCGTGTAAAGTGCGTACCGCTTTGCGGCAATGCTGTACCCGAATAATTGACGACGCTGCTTGTTTTCGTCCCAGTTCACTTTGTGAATTTTGAGAATCGAACCTGGAACCAACTGGCGGTTGTAAGGATTGAGCGGCTCGAATCGGTCAACGATGGACTGCACCTCGTCCCAGGACAGCGCCGTAATGGGTTCTGCACCGTCCGGCATTGCGATTTGCTGTCGGTACTTTGTCGAAACGATCGCTGCACTGTCCGTATCGCAAAATAGGCAGGTTCCTCCAGCATCAGTTATGCACTTTTCGAGCATTGCCAGGAGCAGGCGACCACCAGATGTGATCGAGGAGCCGATGTGGGGGGCGAACCACTTACCCGGTTCTTCCACTACGTCCGAGGTGGTCTCAAAAGATTCCTCGCCGGAAAATGCGTTTAACCGTGTTGCGGGAGAATCGTTCGGATTGAGTTCGACAAAAAGACCGTACGATCCGCTGCTGGCCAGAATCTTGAGCCAATAATGAAGCGCCGGGTCCGATTCGTGCGCCGCTCGTTGCTCGATAACGTGCTTAAAGAAACTGTGTTCGTTGGCGTCAATTTCGACCATGCCGCGCAAAGACGTTGAAGTTAATCCGACCTGCTTTCCGTGCGGCACAATACGGATAGCTTTTTCGATTTCCGGGACTTTTCCGGTCAACAAAATCGATGCAATGATATCTGGCCCTGCAAACCAGATCGGCTCTTTACTCGTCAGGTAATTGATCCCAATATTCTGGGTCGTGCCGTTATAAAACGTGCGCACCGGAAGAATGTCATTATTCGGACGAACGAGCGCAAAGAATCGAAATTGCCGCCAAATATTCAAATCAAAACAGCGTTCGAGTGAAATTAGTGCGAGAAGTTTCCGAATTTCTTTTGTTGCGTCGGGAAACGTCACTTCCTCTGCGGTGAGAACGTCCCAATTTCCTAGAAGTTCGTTCACCGTCGTGTATTGCGACATGAAATCAACCGGACAAACTGGAACTTCCCAATTGCGAATTCGGCATTCGGCGCGTCCGCCGAAATAACCTTGCATGAAAATGCCGTATTCAGCGTCGGCGTCGACAACTTTGGCGCTGGGGTGCGAAATCTGCAACTTTTCCAGATAACTGGCGGCGTCGATTGGAACTGCGACCGACCTAAAAAGATTGATTGGGCTGTTCAAAAAGCGACTTGCCAAGAAACGTCGCTCTATGCCCTTGGAATGGGGCCTGCTGGCATTCGCTGCGGCCAGTGTTCGTGCAGATATCTATTCTCGCTCGGCGATGACAAACCGTATTAAGGCCAGCGACCCGTATCTACAGTCTCTGGTGGTGCCCTTCTTTGATGGCCGCGAGTTCCGCCCTCAAGGGCTGGTTGGAAGGCTCCTGCGACAGCCCCATGCGGACCCCGGGCTCGTTATCGCCATGAGTCTCGTGGGTCAGGGTCTGACGCATAGGACTTTTGGGGTGCGGCCTGGCCAACTCGCGCCACAGGTGCGGAATGCCTTCCGGGGCATTGGGTTACTTCCTCCAGGACCGACTGAAAGGTTTGACCAGATCGGAGATGTCCTCCGAGAGCGATTTGAAATCAGTTATTGGCGAAAGTGGAGGATCTTATTTGGCTCCGAGTACGCGCACGCTTTGTCGATGCTGCTATCCGCCGATACGAAGTATATGTCCGATCCGTCGGAGTGGCTATCCTGGCAAGACTCCTTTAATGACGCGTTATTTAAAGCGATGCAGACGCATTTAGGACGCTTGGTATTGCCTGGTACTTGTTCGATTAGAAACAGACTTGGACAGCTTATCGACTACGGAGTCCTATTGGATCCTAATCAGGCGTTTGCGACAGCATACCCCGGAATCGCTACGCCGCTCCGCAATGCCTGCGTCAGGCGCAACAACCTGCCTAGCAATCACCCGTATGAAAAGAAGACGGCTAGACCATGCAAGTATCTAAAGACGAAGGAGCGCAGTGAACTGACGCCAGAACTCGCGGCAGCATACCGAGAAATCATTACCTTATTGGATCCCCACCTCTGACGCCTTTGACATGGAACCGGGTGAGCTGGGTGAATGCCGCGTTGATTGTGCGGGGCCTGGCGGGTAGAGTGTGGCCTTCCAGCATCATTCCGTAGCATCGCGGAAGTAAGCGAGGTCACGCGGCCATGGCGAACCCTGTAATCAGTGATTATTGGTCAGTGGCTAGTGGCAAGAACAGCAGGTCGTTCGACTCGGGCACGCTCTGCAATCCCACGAAGCACAATTGCCGCGCGTCGTGGGAACCCCGTTCGGCGGCGACAGATGACAAGTCTATGAAGGCGTGCGGGCGGCGGCCCAGCGATTTGTTTTAGTGGTGGTAGCCTCCCGCGTCCTCGCGCGTGGTGGATTTGGGTGAAGGGTGCTTTTCGAAGTGGTGGATGGCGCGCTCGAGGTCGTCGAGGAGCAGACCGGCGAGATCGCGGCTGAGGCCGAGGCGGGCCAGCACGCGCTGGACGACCAAGTCGGTACGGTTCTCGGGCATGGGGTACGCCGGGACCTGCCATCCGCGAAGGCGCAGCCGGTCGGAGAGATCGTACAGGGTGAAATTGGGGTCGGAGCCGTTCTTCAGCGTCCAGGTGCAGCCGGGGATGCCGCCACGACCGTCGTAGATGATTTCGAATATGTCGAACTTGGAGAGTTCTTCGGCCAGCCAGATGCCGACTTCTTCGCAGCCGTGGGTGATCTTGGCGTATCCGCTGCGGCCGAGGCGGATGAAGTTGTAGTACTGGGCAGCAATCTGTCCACCGGGACGAGAGAAGTTGAGGGCAAAAGTGGGCATGTCTCCGCCAAGATATTTCACGTCGAAGATCAGCTCTTCTGGCAAGTCTTGCACTTCACGCCAGATGGCCCATCCGCAACCGAGCGGCGCCAGGCCGAATTTGTGGCCGGAGGCGTTGATGGACTTCACGCGCGGCAGGCGGAAGTCCCAAACGACGGATGGATGGATGAAGGGCGCGATGAAGCCTCCACTGGCACCGTCAACGTGGACGGGGATGTCGAGGCCGGTGCGCTGCTGCAAGTCGTCGAGTGCCTTGACGATCTCTTCCACGGGTTCGTAGACGAGCGTGTAGGTGAGGCCGAGCGTCGGTACGACGCCGATGGTCTTCTCGTCACAGCGCTTGAGGACTTCGTCGGGGCTCATCATCAGGCGCGAGCCGTCGCAGGGGATCTCGCGCATTTCGACGTCGAAATAGCGGCAGAACTTGTGCCAGCAGATTTGCACCGGGCCGCAGACGAGGTTGGGGCGGGAAGTATCTTTGCCCTCGGCGCGGCGACGGTTGCGCCAGCGCGTCTTCAGGGCCAGTCCGCCGAGCATGGCGGCTTCGCTGGAGCCCGTGGTGGAGCAGCCCACGGTAGTGTCGGAGTGCGGCGCGTGCCACAAGTCGGCAATCATGTGCACGCAGCGCGATTCGAGCTCCGCCATCTGCGGATACTCGTCTTTGTCGATCATGTTCTTGTCGATGCACTCGTCCATGAGCTTGCGGATTTCGGGCTCGAGCCAGGTCTGGCAGAAGGTGGCGACGTTTTGCCGGGAGTTGCCATCGAGCAGGAGCTCGTCGTGCACGAGCTGATAGGCTGCGGCAGGCTCGGTCTCGTCCTGCGGCACCTGGTATTTGGGTAGGGGATTGGGCAAAAAGCCGGTTCCGTAGACGTGGCCGTCACGACGATTGAGTGCGTCTTTCTTATGATGCAGCGCCATGCAGCCCTCCTGAGGGTGGACTCGCATTGTAGCGCGGGGAGCTCAAATGAAGTTGAAAGGGAGGAGAAGGGAGTTCGGCAGAGCGGAATTGGTAGCGAGATCGTAAAGCGGGTCCCGCGAAGTGCTACTCCATCCCCAGGAGGAGGACGGGTTCGACCAAGAAACCGAACACGACGAGCTTTTCCAGTGCCTTGCGCACAGTCGGTTCGGAGAACAGTTCCACCCTAATAAAGAGCGACGGCGGTCTTCATTCGCCAGCATGAACGGCTCCTGCTGATCCTCTTGGATTGGAGCACAGCATGAGCAGCGAGTGGGTGAACACCGAGATCACCAAGGCGCGCAAACGGGAGACGAAAGAAGGCAAGCGGGCGCTGTTTCCTGTCCGGCTGGTGGGGTTTGAGAGGTTGGGCAATTGGGAGTGTTTCGACGCCGATACAGGGAAAGATTCGGCGCGCGAGATACGGGAGTACTTCATCCCCGACTTCAGCAACTGGAAAGACCATGATCCGTATCAGGTGGGGTTGGGGAGGCTGGCGAAGGATTTGAAATCATTGGCTGGTGGCTAGAAGAGCAGGTCCCTTCGACAAGCTCAGAGCAGGCTCCTTCGACTCGCCTGCGGCTCGCTCAGGATTTCGGCTGCGGCCTCAGACGCCCGCAAGACGCCTCAACTTCAACTCAGTTCGCTTCGCTTACTGCGCTCAGGATGACAACGAAAAGAAAAAGCAGATCCCTCGGTCGCCGCCTCGATCTCGTGATGACAAATTCTAGGGATTGAGTCGGGGCTAAAGCCCGCTGATTGTAGTGGCTGGGTTCACCGGCCTAAAGGCCGGTGCTTTCACCATTGAAAAACTACCGCCAATCGTCGCGGGCAACCGTCACCCGGCGCGTCGCTCATCGTGATTGAATTTCCAGCGAGATTACGTTTCCTTCGTGAGGCGCGGTTGGGCTGAAGTTGAGCGCTACCCTTACGTGGCTCCAGGAGCAGGAGAACTTGCCAGCCCCGATGACAACAACTTTCTCGGTGTCAGCAACCTTCATTTTCCACGTCTTGCCGCCAGATGCGACGGTGAGCACGGCCGACGGAGGAGCCGCGCAATTGGCTTGTACGAGGACACCTGTCATGTAACTCACAAGAGCGGGGGCGACGCGAGTAGCTAGAGCGTCGATCGAAGCGGACTCGGCGGGTGGATGGGAGATGGCGCTCTCTTCCGCGGGAGCAGTGGCACCAGTCCGGTTCTCGTATTGCTGCACTTGCAGCAAGAGTTGGTTGGCTTGGGCGGCGATGTTGGAATTCGAGCTGTGAGCGACATAAGAGAGCGACGTCTTAGCTTCCGCAATCTTTTGCTGGTTGAGGAGAGCAAAGGCGTAGTTGAGGCGATAGACCTCGTTGCGAGGCGAGAGTGCCATGGCGCGCGCCAAGTTCGTCTCGGCCTGTGCGTAGGAGCCTTTGTTCATTAAGGCGATACCTAACATGCCGTAGGCGTCGGCATATTGGGGATCGAGTTCAATGGCGCGCTGCAGATTCTTTGTTACCTCGGGCGAGCCAATGGAGGCGGGGTTTTGCTCGTTCAGCAACTCTGCCGTGTAGAAGTAGACTCGCGGATCTTTCGAGCCGAGGCGCGCGGCAGCCTGTAAGTGTTCGGTGGCCTTGGGCAGGTCATGTTTGTAAAGATAGGCGTAACCCAGGACGCGCTGCGCCTCGGCCTGGTTGGGGTTCTCGGCGACGATGGCCTCGAGTTCCTTCACGCCCTGCTCGGTGTAGTCCTGCTCGTGGAGGTGAAGGTCGGCGAGTTGGATGCGGACTTCCAGTGGATCCATGGGGCGGACGGTCGCCTGAGTGGCAGCCACAATCTGCTGCTTGAAGTTGTAACGGATGATGCGGAGCTTGTTGGTCTGGAGGTAGGCGAACAGGGCATCGTTGAGCTGATCGACAGACATGCCGAAGGCAGTCTGCACAGCCTGGGGAACGGGAACGCGCTTGTTGTTGGTGAGAGTAAAGTACTGGCCCGCTTTGGAGACCTGTTCGGTGTCGAAGAGGTAGTGCACAAACAGCCAGGACTGGAGATAGAACATGTCGCGGGTTGCACCGCTCTGGTTGTAGGTTTCGGAATGGTGTTGGACCTCGAGCAGTTGCTGCATGTTCAGCTTTCGGCCCTGAATTAACGCCCCGGCTCCGGGAATGACGGCACCGATCATCACACTGGTGTCGCCGATCTTCATGGATGAGAAAAACTCGGCGAAGCCTTCGTCGTACCAGGGAGCGGTCACTGTGTAGTTGGCGTTGAGCAGCACGTGAGCGAATTCGTGCATCACGGTTTCCCAACTGTTGTGACGGCTCATGTCGATGGCGACAAAGTTTTCGTCGCTGGCGGGGATGCAGAAGCCCGTCAACTCGACGACCTTGCCGCGAAAGATGGGACTGTACTGGCGGAATTCCTTGGTGTTGCGGAAAGCGATGATCTGGAGCGGGACGGTCTCGTTGAGCTTCTCGCGTCCGAAGAGAAGGCCGTAGGCCGCTCGCATCTTTTCGAAATTGGTGGCAACCTCGCGTCCATTCTTCTCCCCGGCGTCGGTGATGACGCGGAAGTGTTCGGACCTGACTTCGAGCCAGGGCGCGTCTCCCGCACGCGCCGTTCGCACGGACAACAACAGCAATACGAGCAACCAGAGATGGCGGTCTGTGCGAACGGATCCGGTTATCTGGGCCCGAGGGCTGGTTGTGTCAAGAGTCGAAATCGGTAGTGCTTCAGATGGTGGCATCAGACTGAAAAGCCATTATGAACGCGCATCGCGCGGGAACCAAGCATAGGGTGAGGCAGAAAGAAATCCGGTGATAGCTTGCCCGCTACTGACCGCTTGCCGCCAAACCTAAAGCTGCGTAACCGACTGCTGATCCTCTAGGAGCAAAGCATGGCGAGCGAGTGGGTGCACACGGAGATTGCCAAGGCGCGAAAAGGCGAGGTGAAGGACGGCAAACGGGTGGTGTTTCCGGTCCGACTGGCAGGGTTTGAGAGGCTGCGCGACTGGGAGTGCTTCGACGCCGACACCGGGAAGGACTCAGCCCGCGAGATCCGTGAGTATTTCATCCCCGACTTCAGCAATTGGAAAGAGCAGGACTTGTACCAGACGGCGTTTCAGCAGCTGTTGAGTGATCTGAAAGCGGGAACGGACAGTTAGTCGCCGCTGATGGCCCCTTCCAAAGGTTGCGCGTGCGATTCCGCGAAGGTATTTGGAAAGGTCTGCTTCCGCTGCCCTGCTGTTACTTCCGGGTTACCCGTCACTCGGCCACAATCCGCTACCGCATTAGCGCGAGCTGAGGCTTGAGCCGTCGCGCGTGGTGTCTGTTCGTTGATGCACCCACGCCGCCAACAGATCTGTTAAACCGGGAGCAAGGTGCCACCATGCAGACGGCGCGTGTGGCTGCAGAGCCATCTTGCAGATGGGACAGGTGCCGGGCCCAGATTGGACAACCTGCGGATGCATTGGGCAGGTATATGGCGGACCTGGCTCGGGGTGCACCGTCAGATTATGTTGTGCCCGCGGGATCAGGATTTCCATATAGTCCGGGTTCCCGGCTGCTTGGAGGGTTTCGTCAATTTGTTCAATACTCTCCGTGGTGGGAACTTTTTCGTCCAGTTCTCCATAGAGGAGCAGGACTGGAACCTTCACCTTCGCCCAATAAAGCAAGGAATCGAAATCCGCTCTCTTTCGATATTCGGTCCAAGCCCAATGATCTGTCGGCGGCGGCGCAACGAGATCAAACCATTTTTCGTTCTCGACTTTGGGAATCTCTGCATCTAATTGCTCTCGCCCGTGTCCGGTCCTGGCCACCTGAAGCCACATATTGTAAAAGGCCATGGCCTTAGTCACTTCTTCTTTCGCAAATCCATTCGATTCGACGATCTTGCGCACTCGAAATAAATCCTGTTTGTAGGACGGTCCCGTAGTTCCGTCAGCGGAAATGATGAAGGCAACATTCTTGGAACGCGCAGCCATAATTGCAACAACTGCTCCGCCTTCGCTGTGCCCAAACGCGCCTATCCGATCGGGGTAGATGTCTTTGCGCGTCTGCAGCAGGTGGATGCCAGCCAATCCATCGTCGGAGAGTTCTTCGTACGTCGCGGTCTTCCAGTCTCCCGTCGAGGCACCTGTCCCTCTTTTGTCGTAAACCAACGCCGCAATTCCTCGCCGCGCAAAACGGTCCGCGTAAAAGAGGATGGTTCCCCATCGAGTTTCGGCCAGACTGCCATGAACGAGAACAACCGCCGGGTGAGGTCCCGGAGTTCGCGGAATGAGCAAGGTGCCAGAGAGGGTTACGCTGCCGCTGTGGAACGAGACGTCTTCTGTCGCGTACGGAGGCGGGACAAGCCCGACTCGTCGAAGCGAAAAGCTGCCCTCGCCCTCACTTCCCACGAAGCGTCCCACGATTGTGTCTCCGTTGAGCGCTCCATCAAAAGTAGTATGGTCGCCGCTATCTCCCCCAAGGTTGAACTGCAACTTCGGAGATTCGTATTTCAGTTCACCTACCGGCCAGTCCATCACCATCCACGAGTCGGAGCTGAACCGAATACTTGTTTTTCCACCCTCCGTCTTGAAGTCGAAGCGAATGGCCATTCTGGCCCCTTCCCGATCCAGTACTCCTTCCCAATGACCATCGATCCCCGATGCTGTGTTTCCGAGGGTTTGCCCCGCAGTCTTATGGCCAGTCGCCGCAATCGTTATCGACGACGCGAAAAACCCCGTGAAGAGCAGTGTCAGCGTCAGCCAGTACGGTATACACAGTCGTTTTATCATCGTGAGGCTCCCTTACTCCTCTTCGACAACGCTCCCGAATGCGCGGCGAAGCGACTGCGGTAACTGCTCGGGGTGACATCGAAGCGTCGCTCGAACGCTCTGCGGAAGGCATCGGCGCTATGAAATCCCACCGATGAAGCCACACTCTCAATGTTGATGTCGGAGATGGCGAGCCGACGGCGCGCATAGTCTAGCCGCAGGTTTTCTATGAAGGCAGCGGGGGTGCTGCCGAACGCATGCTTGAACCGACGACTGAAATGCCTCGGGCACAGCCGTGTTCTCTCGGCCAAAGCCTCAATGGACAAGTCTTGAGCCAAATGACCAGGTATCCAGGCAGCCAGATTCGCGAAACGATCTGTGGACTGAACCTGGAACTGCAAAGGTTCGGAATATTGTTCCTGCCCGCCGGACCGCTTCAGATACACCACTAATTCACGTGCTACGGTTAGCGCCACACTTGGCCCGTAGTCTTCTTCGATCAGCGCCAGCGAAAGGTCGATACCTGCAGTAATGCCTGCAGAAGTGTAGAAGCAGCCGTCTTTGAGGAACAACGCATTGGGGTTCACCTTCAGATTGGGGAAGCGTTGTGCGACATCGCGTGCGAAACGCCAATGTGTGGTCACATGACGGCCATCAAGTAATCCAGTAGGGGCCAAGCCGTAGATTCCAGTGCATACAGTGACAACGCGTCGGATTGCGCCCGCGTGGCTCTTGAGCCATGCCGACACAATCGCATTTGTTTTGGTGTGGCGTAATCCACGCCCGCCGGGAACGACCAACGTATCGAGCGCCGGTGCGGTTCGAAGTGTCTTGTGCGCTTTGAAAATAACGCCGGACTCTGCCACGAAAGGCCTACTGTTCAAACCTATGGTCATGACATCGTAGCAGCGGCGAAATCCACCGTTGCCTTCGTCCATCACCGCAGCCGCAAATGCTTCTGTGGGCCCTACAAGATCGAGCGCCGTGATTCCATCAAAACCCAGAAACCCGATTCGCTTTGGATTCATATCGCCCCCATCCTTCTTGAAGAGTACGTTTAGCCACGGTATGTCCGCTAGGACATTAATGCGACACTTTCAGACTTCATGGATGAAAGTGATTGTAAGAGCTTCTGACTGTTTCAATGGCAACATTTATTTCCTTGGCGAACCTGGGAACAGCTCTGCCCTATGGTGACGGTTTAGCGATTCTGTTGGGGATTCCGTGTCTGAATACCGGGCTAGCTAGAGGAATGGTCGCACTGAGCCGTTCGGTTCGACCGTGGATAACTCCCGGTTCGTCGACAACCCGGAAATAATCCCTGTTGCAAACTTTGGGCCCGCTCGCGACGGCAATGATTTCTATTGCTGGCTGTGCATAAGGCCGCCAAGGACGCGAGACATTTCGAGCAACTCACCGTTGCGGGGCGCTCTTCTGTCGATGACGCTAGTAAAGCTTGACGCAAGCTGTGAATAGGCAGATAGTTGTCCAACAAAGGCCGCTTTATGGCGTACGGTCGCACATCAGCGTTTTCTATTCTTGCTGCAATCAGCTTCCTTGCGCTTCCCGCCGTCGGTCAATCCGTGATCTCCACTCATTCCGGGGTAATCCACTTTTTTGAAGGGGCTGTGTACGTGGGCGACCAGCCGCTCGAATCGCATCCAGGCAGATTTCCAAGCGTGCCTCAGGGCGCCGAACTGCGTACGGCAGAAGGCCGTGCCGAAGTTTTGCTTACGCCTGGCGTGTTCATTCGTGTTGGAGCGCGAAGTACGATCCGCATAGTCTCGAACCAACTCTCCGACACTCGTGTCGAATTGCTGGCGGGGTCGGCAATCGTCGATTCGGCCGAGCCGGGCCCGGGTACATCGGTAACCTTGCTGTTCAGGAATTGGAGCGTGCACTCCTCCGAGCAGGGCGTCTACCGAATCGATTCCGATCCGCCGCGCCTCTCGGTTTTCCATGGGAAGGCGGAAGTGTCCGCAGCCAAGAAGGAGGATGCGCAATTGGTTGGCCCGGGTATGGATGTGCCGCTCGCGCCTGTGCTCGTGCCGACCCAATCAGCCCACCCTCCTCACGATGCGCTGAGTCAATGGGCCGAAGGCCGCCAACAATCGATTTTCGCGGACAATACGATCGCGGCCAACATTCAGGACCCTGCAACTCTCAGCCTGTCGAATTCGGGCGTCGACAGTTTTACATACTTTCCGATGCTCGGCCTTCCCTCCGTTGGGCCTAGCTCATCCGCGCTCTACAACTCTGTAGGCACATACCAGCCTGGTTTCAACTCGGTGTACCTTCCTGGTTATACCTTTTTCCCTGGCTACATTTACCTCCCCCTGGGATTGATTTCAGGTGGAGTTTCGACGCCCGTTCGTTTGCCGTATTATGGCAGTCTGCCCGTTAGCCCTATCCACTCTCCCGTTGGAAACCCAATACCTGTGCGGCCTATCTCGCCGTACTCCGCGCCCGTGGGTCTTGTTTTGCCGCACCCGACACCAGTGAGCCCGATTTCTCCGCACCCGATTCCGGTGCACCCTGCCTCACCCGTCGGAGCGCACCCAGTCATTCATCACTAACTACAGGTGAATTCATCGGGTCGGTGCATAGTATCCCAGTCGCCAGTGCACCTTCATAGCAGAACCAAGACCGGCAGGTGGCGAGACCTTTACCTCCACATTTCGATACTTTCCGTCCCTCGCTTTATTCTTGGGGTAGTAGCCCAGCACGTACTGATTGCGTAATTCGATCGCAATCCGGTTTGCAACGCTCGGCAGATCGCCCGGAACCGCTGCGGCGAAGGCCCGTCCCCCGGTCTGCGACGTAATTTCGGACAGCAAGCGCGGCCCGGAGATCTCCTCTGGCGTAAGCGAGGAAGTGATAACCGGTTCGAAAACACCCATAGCATAGATTTGCACGTCAGCTTCGCGAACCAGCGATTCGATCTGGGCCGCAGTGTATTGGCTGCGGTTATCTCCTCCATCAGAAACGATCACGATTGCCTTGCGGGAATTCTTCGCCTTCTTCATCTCGACTAATCCGGCGTCGATGCCGTCCAGCATCGCGGTCTGCCCTCCGGCCTGAGTATGCTTAAGAGCACTGCGTAGCTCTTCCATGTGACTTGTGAATCCGACCGACACGTTGACAAGGTCCGCGAACTCGACGAGGAACGCTTCATCGTCTTTGTTCAATGCACTCAGCAACTGTGTGGTGGCGTTGCGAGAAGCTCCGAGCTTATTGGTCATGCTGCCGCTCTTGTCGAACACCATCCCGACCGAAAGCGGCGTGTCCTCATCGGAGAAAAGAGTGACGTTCTGCTTCACGCCATCTTCGAACAATTCGAAGTCCTCTTTTTCAAGTCCGAGTACGAATCGGTTCACGTTATCGGTGACGGTCACTGGGACAAGGACCAGGTCGGCATGTGCTTGAAAGGTCGGTACAGAACTCTGTGGCGACCCTGTCGCCGCGGCCGTCGACTGTCGGGGCTCTTCTGCGAGGCTGGTCTGGGCGAGTGTGTAACCCGAAGACAACGAAAACGCAATCAAGGAGGTACCCACATAGTAGATACGGGCCTGAGCCGTCCGCGTCACTGTACCCCCCACCCTTGACGAGCCACAACTTCGCGGATCCGAAGAAATTGCGGGCTCTACGGTTTCCCTGGTTAAACCCCGCCGCGGCCCGAATGGCTCGGGCGGTTCGGCCCGAAGCCTTCGGGGTGTCTCCCACTGCAACGATACTACCCGGCCGGTCAATTTGTGTGTCGTTGACAACGCAGAAGTCATCCGGGTCTGCATGGTGCCTGATGGTCAGTTTCCGGTTTGTCGGCCATTCGGAGGGCTATCCAGAGTGCTACAGCGCCGCGCAGTGTGTGCAACGCTGAAAGCTGGGTGCTAGTTCTGGTGTCAGTTCGTTTGGGATTCCGTGCGCTTTGCTGCGTCCTGGCGCAATGCGCCCGATTGGCTATGCCTCGATAACAGCGCTCATACGGCTAAGGAACAACTCCCTCGTGCCGGCATCTTCAAAACAGACGTAGCAGCCTTTCATTCCTCTGGTGAGTAAGACCCGATACGTCTGCTTCACCAGGTTCACGAACTCCTCTTCAGGGGCTTTCTTCAGCACGGAATCCTGTGAGATCTTGCGGTTACCGCTCCAGCCAGCATCGTAAACGAGGTCCCTGCCGAAGATCACGCCCACGTAATCAAACTCGAACCCTTGGGCCGTGTACACGCACCCCACTTGATTGATTCCGTTTGGGTCTGAAGCTCAAAAGTTCGACTTGGTGATCCCGGGCGCCAGCTTTCCTGCATCTGGCATCGCGTTCCACGGCATGCTAAACCCGTCGAGTCTTACGTCTTCAACCAATTGGCCTGAGCTGTCGGGGTTCGACCATGGCCAGCAGAAGCCTGCGACCAGACGGGCACTGTGCTGTCGTCGGTGAGTGGATTAGTTTTCGTAATGGTCATTTGACCCGATCAGAATGTTTAACTTCCCAGAACCCGACTTCTGGACAATCTTCGGGGAGGCGGACTCGCCGGTCAGCCGTTGCTCCGGATTACTTACGGCACGGTGATGTATCTTCAACTGACTGGTTAGAGCTTGGCGGTACGGAGTCCGAGAATTCGGCTTGGGGTAATTGATCACGCTGGGTCGAACCAATGCAATCTTGGACGCTTGAACGCGATGTGGCTTCGGTGAGATCGCGGCTCAATAGCATCTAAAATGTGGAGCGTCACGAAGCAAGTAGAGAAATCGTTGCAAAGCTGAAAGGGATCAGCAATGCGCCCACCAAATAGGGAGAGCATCTTGGCCGCAAAAATTGTCATGGTTCTTAGTGCGAGCATTACCTTTACGCTCGGAGTCGTCCACCTCGTCTATACATTCTGGGGGCCAACGCTCACGCCCCGTGACCCCGCACTGCAAATCAGCATGAGCCAGGTTGCACCTGTCATCACGAAAGAAACAACAATGTGGCGGTGTTGGGTGGGCTTCAATGCCAGCCATAGCATGGGACTTATTTTGTTCGGCTTGGTTTTCGGTTTTCTCGCATTGGCTCATGGCGAACTCCTCTTTCAGTCACCGTTCCTGCTTGTTGTCGGGCTGGTAATGCTTGGTGGTCTTGTTGTGCTCTGCAAGGTTTACTTTTTCAGTGTGCCTCTCACAGGTATCAGCATTTCTTTGGCCTGCTATGTCACCAGCATTGCGCTATCGCGGGCCTTAATAATGCGCTCCTGACGTAAGCAGCGATAGCGCTCACGACCCGGACTGGCTGGTTTTCGGATAGGCTCCGTTTCATTGTGGACTTCGCGAACTGGGCTTCCAGCCGTGCTTTTCGTCGAGAAGGGCCTCCTTTCAGCTTTTTTTCAGAAAAATTCAAGTTGCGTTCAAGGACTCTCAGGCCCATTCGACCGTAATCTCGCTCCAGATCGCGAGGGCACGATGCCCGTTGCGAAGGAAGAGGAGGAGAGAAATGCTGAAGAGAGTCGTTGTATTCGCCTACGGAGTCGCCAGCTATGGCGTCTTCTTTGCCACGTTCCTTTACGCCGTCGGATTCCTGGGAAACCTGGTGGTTCCCAAAACGATGGATTCGCCGAGCCGGATGCCGTTTCTGTATGCCCTGGGAATCGACGTGCTACTGCTGGGAATCTTCGCCGTGCAGCACAGCGTAATGGCGCGGCCGTGGTTCAAGCGGGCCTGGACGCGGGTCATTCCGGAACCGGCGGAGCGGAGCACGTTCGTGTTGCTCTCCAGCCTGGCATTGATCGCGCTGTTTGCGTTCTGGCAGCCGCTGGGAGGGACAGTCTGGAATATTGAGAACCTGACTGGCCGGTTGGTGATTTACCAGCTGTTCGGACTGGGATTCGGCATGGTGCTGATCGCCACGTTCCTCATCAACCATTTCGACTTGTTCGGATTGCGGCAGGTTTGGCTGTATCTGATCGGGAAACCGTACACGCAACTGACCTTCCGCACGCCGCTGTTCTACAAGTACGTTCGGCATCCGCTTTACGTGGGATGGCTTATGGCGTTCTGGTTCACTCCGACGATGACGGGCGCGCATCTGCTGTTCGCGGTCATGACGACGGCGTACATCCTGGTGGCGATCCGATGGGAAGAGAACGACCTGATCGAGTCGCACGGCGAGCAATACATTCAGTATCGCGAGAGCGTGCCTATGTTCATACCCAACGGTTCCACCATGCGAACAGTCGGTACTGAAACCAATCAACCCGCTGCAGAGAAAGCAGCATTGGAGGATAGCCATGTCGCAGATCTCGGCTACAGCTCGCGAAAGGATCCAGATGCAAGGATTCTGTGGCTTGAGCGATGCCAATTACGCGCAGATCAATTACCCCTTGCGCCTCGCCCCCGGCATCATGATGCTGTGGGTCGCATTGGGGACCGCACTGGCCTCGCCGGAGATATTGTGGGCATTGGTGCCGTTCACAGCGCTGGGTGCAATGCTGACGGGGCATCCGTTCGATGTTCTGTACAACTACGGGCTGCGGTACCTGATCGGTGCGCAGAAACTGCCCCACTATGGGAATCGGCGGCGCATCGCCTTTGGGGTGGCGACGATCATGGTCTCGTTGACCGCAGGCGGATTCCAGGCAGACATGCCGTTGCTCGGCCACATCGTCGGAGGCGCGATTGTGGCCTCTACTTGCTTGAATGTGATCACGGGAATCTGCGGGCCAGCCGTCATGGCAGCCAGGTTGTTCGGGAAGGTCAAGTGTGAGGAACCCGAACGGTACGTTCGACTCGAACCGAGCGAGCGGGCCGACGATTGCAGTCGGTCACCAATACTGAGACGGTCGATCAGAGGATTCCGAACGGTCCGACCGAAGTGTGAGGCTGACAATGCCGCGTGATTACTCTATGGGGGCGGCCGAGCGTGCCGGCTTCTTAACTTGCTGTTGTGGGTGGCTGGAGTGCGATTTGCCGGTCGGGCCAGCCAAGGAAGCGGGAAATCTCGTCAACAAAGATTTCCCAGGCGGGCTCGCCAGGGACAACCTCGTGGCTGCGGCTGGGGAGCTCGACGTAGCGAGCGCCGCGGATGCGCGAGGCGATAAGGCGTCCTTCGCTGGCGGGAACGACAGCCTCGTCGCGCGAGTGAATGACGAGAGTGGGGCAGCAGACCTTGGGTAAGAGGTCGGTGATGTCGATCTTGGGGAACTCGGCCATCATGAGCGCGGCGTTGTCAGGAGATGAAGTTATGCGCTGGAATTCGTTCATCCACTCGGACTCTTCGGGGCTTGCATCGGGGCGGAAGAGCGTGGTCCAGAGCTGGCGGAAGGCGGGGTTGTCGCGACCCCAACCGAGGCGGATGAGGGTCAGCATGGCATCGAACTGCTCGGTCATCATGCTGCCGGGAGGAGGCCATCCCCGGGCGAACGCCCCAACGAGGATGAGCTTGGTGACCCGCTCGGGATGGCGAGCCGCATAGGCTGCGCCGATGGGGCCGCCCTGGCAACTGCCAACCAGTGCGAACTTGTCAAAGCCGACGGATGCGAGGAGTTCCTCGAAGTCGGAGAGCGAGCGCTCGAAGGAAAAGTCGTCGACATTCCAGTCGGATAGGCCACTGCCGCGTTGGTCATAACGCAACAGGGTATTGTGGCCCATGATCTGCGAGAACCAGTTCCGGCGATACGGATTCTTCCACTCGAAGTCAAGGTGGTTGAGCCAATCGATGGCGCGCACCAGGGGCGGTCCGCTTCCACCCAGGGTGTAGGCAAGGCGCACGCCGTCGCTGGTAGTGAAAAACTGGATTTCCTGTTCGGAGGTGGAGGCAACTTCCGGCGATGGCGCTACGGTTTGTAGCGTCGGAGCGCTGAAGATTTCGTGCACCTCGGCGATAAAGCGATACCCCTGACGCGGCACGGTCTCGATGAACTTCTGGCCGTTGGAGCCGTCTCGTAAGGCGCTGCGGAGCTTGGAAATGTTGTGATCGAGATTGTTGTCTTCAACGACGCTATCGGGCCAGAGCCGTTGCATCAGCTCATCTTTACGGAGGAGGCGCCCGTGGTTTTCGACAAGGAGGCAGAGGGTGTCGAAGACCTTAGCACGAAGCGGAACCAGTTCGCCCGAACGCAACAAGCGGCGCTCCGCGACATCCAGTTGGAACGATTCGAAATGAAAGACCACAGCCCACCTTTACAAAACGGCTGATCGATCCCCGGGCTGCGGCCCTGAATGAGCCACTCCCCACCGGGTGATTATATCTCGTCGTGACTCCACTCCCGGATGTCGGAGAGTCTTCGGCGCGGGTCATGCGTTTCAACTTGCGGTTCGTCGGCTCTGAAACAGGGACCGGACCGGAAAGTGGCTCCCGAAGTTGTCCCGAAGTCTTCTTGGAAGAAGTTTCACTGGCCGTGTAGTCGGCGTTCCGTCCTTGTGGCCACGACTTGGTGGAGTTCTTCAACAGCACGGGTTGGACGTTTTGCGTTAACTTGACCTAATGCCGAATACCTTGAGCGGATTTGCGGAGCTATCGGTGGTTCAAGAACTTGTTATAGATCTCGAAACTGATCGCGTGAGTCCGACTCCTTATGACAACCCAGAGGGCTTGATCGAGAGTGTAGCCATTTACGTTCCTCTCGATCGTCACGGTGACCGTGTTGCCGCCGGTGCCGCCACCGCCGTTATAGCGAACAGTGATCTCGCTACCGGCAGGAGGCAGAGCGCCGTGAGCGCCATCGCCAAATGTGATAGCGGTCTTGCCATCCGTGGTTTGACTAACGGTGAAATCGCGGTCCCGCGGACCGGAGTCGGCGAAGGTGGAGACGAACTGCCAGGGCTTGCCGTTCACGGTGACGGTTACGTTGGTTTTCCGCCTGGCGGCGCGCGTGACAAGCTTCGACACCAAGGCATTGTCTCACACGACTAATCAGGCGCGTGCCCGGTCGGAAACATTCACATGGCTGGTTTGTCTCCGTTCCGTGCTTGTGGCGGCGACCTGGTGGAGTTCTTCAACAGCACGGTTTGGGCGTGTTACGTCCAAGTGGCGGTGCCAATGCGGTTGCAGGATGCTGTCCGACTTCCTGGGAGTAATCTCCCACATGCCGTCTATAAGGACGAAGGCTGTGTCAAGGACAGAGTTCTCCTGTCCGGTGTTTGTAACGCCGCGTGTGGACCAAAGTTCGGTTGAGGACCAAGAGCTCCGAACATCACGCTTTAATCACCTGCGATGGAGCTGATCGCTCCACCATCCATCTATGCGGCCATAACCTCGACCATGATGTTGCTTGCGAACATCCAGCCGCCGGACCGGTGCGGAAGTGGAAAACGGCTTTTGGTTTTCCAAGGCGCGTCAGCGCCGTCTTCTGCACGGGTCGGTCTGGATGCGAGAGCGCCCAATCAGTTTCCCGGTCTAATCGCCGTGGCGATCGACCACAGCATGTGGCGGGTTGCTCTCGATGCGAGCGATCTCCGGATAGGCTGTGTTGGTGCGCAGCATCCAGAACAATCGCACGGCTAACCTCCGCGCCGCTGCCACCTTCGCTACTCCCTTTTTCATGCGATGGCAGCGATGCTTGTACTGCTTGCGAAACCCCTCATCCAGGCGACATACCGTCTGTACACTCTCTACCAGCAGCATGCGCAGAAACGGATTACCCTGTTTGCTGATCGACCCCAGTCGCCGTCTTTTACTCGAACTGTGCTCGCTCGGGATTAGGCCCAGATAGCTGGCCACCTGCTTGCCACGTTGGAAGCGTGTCACATCTCCCATCGTGATTACATAGGCCAAGGCCGTGATGGGACCAACCCCGGGTTGTGTCATGAGCAGGCGTGCTCGCGGGTGCTGATGCGCCGCCCGCTCGACCGCCTGGTCCAACTTGGCAATCTGTGGGTTCAGCTCGCTGAGCAGCTTCAGTAAATCCTGTCGACGCTGCGCCGCCCAACCCTCCAGCGGCAACTCGCGTAATACCTTCTGCCCGGCTTCGTTCCACAGCTTGTGCTTGAGTTGCACACCCCGATTCAGCATCAGATGCTGCAACCCGTTCTTCACTCGCGTACCGATCCCAACCAGGCGATGGCGATGAATCAGTAACTGACGCAGGTCACGCTCAGCTCGACTCGGGCGCCACAAACGTGGGAAGCGATCCTCGATCAACAGCTTCAGGATGTGGGCTGCGTCACGACGATCGGTCTTCTGCTTGCGCACGTAGCTGGCACGAATCTCCGCCGCATCCCCGATCCAGACTTCATGGCCTAAGCCATCCAGCAGATCTTCGAACCACTGCGTGTTGCCGCACGCCTCGAAGCCAACTCGTGCCGGTGACGGAAGCGAACGATAAAACCGCTCCGCCTCCCCATTGCCGTTCTCCAGCTTCTGCTCCCGGATCTCTCCCGTCGCAGAATCGAAAACTGCTATTTGCTGCCAACCCGGATGGAAATCACACCCTACAATAGTCATGAAGGTTTCTCCTGACCCGGATGCTCTTGTCCTCAACAAGAAACGTACAGGTCGTCAGAAGTCTTCGTCCTTATCCCATCAGTTTCTGGCCAACCGTGTCAACAGCAATCGTTCGCTAGACCCAAGCGCGTTTCTCAGTACCGATCCCAAAACGCTGCCGACTTCTGGCTGTACCTCTGCGCTGAGGAATCTCAGCCGTTGTGCGGCAGACTCCCAGCAAAAGAATGATCGGGGTTGAACCAGGAATGGCCAGGGTGTCGTTCATAAGAGGTCTTCCTGGATATCACTCACTGGACTCAGCGCTGTCGAGCCCCCCCACTTGTGCTTTGGGTGCGGCTGCGGGTGCTGTCAGCCGAGCGCTGGTAATTGGTGGCCTGCGCTGATCCTCTCTGGCGGTTCTGCATATCCGAATTGAGACTCTGGGTAGTCGTACTGCTCGATGAGCGTCCCTGGGTTGTAGTCTGCGGCCGTTGTTGCGCGGAGGAAGAAGATTGCAGGCTTGAAGGCTGCTGTTGGGCTTGTTGTGCGTTGGCCTGGGTACTAGGCTTCTGTCGCTGATACGGCTGCTGTTGTTGTTGAGCTTTCTGTTGAGCCTGCTGCTGGTTTTGAGGCGTATTCACGGTGTTCCAAGAGCCGGAACTGTTGTCATATTTTTGCCAACCCGTGCCTGTGTTCTTGTAAACGTTTCCATCTTTCCCAGCATACATATCTCCGCTTGAACTCTTGCCCACAGCGGCGTTGCCGTATGCGGTGGAAGTCCCTACTGCCTTTCCGCCCTGCGATCCCTGCGCCGACGCCACCGTTCCTTGCGCGGTCGAGTAGTGTTGGGTGTAAGCGGATTTACTTCCGTTCGATACATAGGATTGACCCCACTGCGCCGTGGGACTCGCCCCTTGATGCGTGGCGGCGTAGGTTCCGGTATACGGGTTGTAGGCCTGCCCAGCGCTTTGCCGGCCATAAGGAGTTGCAACGGAAGCGCCCTGTTTGTAGGTGCCTGTGTATGGATTATACGAAGCCGCCCGCGTTGCTGATCCGTATGGACCATAAGCGGTCTGATAATTGCCGTACGAACCGTTGGTGCTGTAAAAAGATCCGTAGCCATAGTATCCGTATGGCATTGGGTATGGACGATAGACAGGATATCCATAAGGCGGATAGTAAATATAAGGCGGATAGTAATACCCGGTTCCGTTTGCGACGACAGCACCGACCGACACTCCTATGACGAAAGCGCCGAGATACCCAGCCGTGTGACTACATTGCACGGATCCGCTGGATGTCGTTGTCTGGGTTACGTAAGTCACATTGTAGACCGGCGAACTTGGCGGGATTGTGTAGATCACTTGTGGGACAGAACTGGCAGTTGTCCAAGGCCCCTGAGCGTTCGGAGACATGAACCACACGCCCTGCAGGCACAAGTAGTAGACATCGCCCACCTTGATCACTTTGTCGGCGGTGTTGGTCGCGTAATAGAGCGAAGTTCCTTCGATCGGCGCGAACTGCGGATTACCGCTGTAGCTTACCTTCGCCTGCGCTGCGGCAGATTTGGGATCGATCTCCATGACCGTGGGAATCTCTGCGATCAATACCGCGTCTTTGGCTTCTTCAGTTCCCGGCACCGAGGACAATATGCGGCTCGCTGGACTCGACAGTGGAATCTTGGCGAAGTCTGTCGGGCAGGTCAGCGGAAGCGAATGACCAGTGCCCCTGCATGTCTTTGGAACGGAACCAACGCCCAGCGGCCAAAAAGTAATATTCGTTGGTTGGCGTGTACAGAAAGAAAGCACTGTCCGTGTTGGTGGCGTAGAGAAGCTGAGTGCCGGCTATCTTTGCATACACCGGTTTTCCGTCGAACAGAATGACTTCGGCCGGAACGGTGCTATAAAACACCTTTGGAATTGGAGCGCTGGATTGAGCAGCCAGCGGAATGACTTTTTTCAAATCGGCCCATTGGGGATCTTTGGGGAGCTTCTCCATGTCCTTGGGCAGTGCTGTCGCAGCGGACCATGGGCCATGTAGGTCGGGTGCAGTTAGCCAGCGCGGACCGGCCAGTAGGTAATATTGTGACTTGCTGGTATCCAGAAACAATGCCCACTGCGTATTGACGACGAATTTCAGTTTCGTGTTGGGAATTGCCGTGAGAACAGGTTCGCCATCCACCGCCAGAAGAATTGCGGGGCTGTAATTCACAAAGATGAAAGGCGGATCGTTCTTTACGTTTACCGTCTGGACGGATTGCGGTTTGGGTATGTAGGCGAGGACACGCTCAAGAGAGATGTTGACGACTTCCGGAAGAAAGGTCTTGACAAGCTGATCCATCTTTGCGGATGAGGCCTCATCCAGTGACGGAAAGTAAGTATGAATGACCTTGATCCCGTAGATGATGACCATGTGCTTGTCTTTGTCCACGTTTGTCATTCCATCGAGGGTTGCAGCGCCAATCACCTGCTTGCCTCCGGTGGGGGTCAACTGAAACGCCTGCCTCCAGGTGATGTGGGTGAAATCCTTCCAGTCATCGACCTGTGGCTGGTACACGATGCCCGTTCCGCCGGGTTTATCGAGTTTGCGCGGCCAGCCGGGATCCTGCGCAAACCCAGCCGCACTGACCGTCAGCAGGACGACGAATCCGGCAAGAAACGATATGCATTTCATGGTGCTGTCCTTCTGAATCAACTGGCAAGTGTGACGGGTGGAGTGGCCGATATCGCATCCCAATGCACCAAGCGTCTCAAATCCTAGTTCGCGCCCAGCTTTTGGTAATCGGAATTTGTCATTGTCACAACCAACTGCTTCGCAGTTGCGTTGAGAACTGTCTGTTGCGCATAGTTCGTGCCATCTGGGAGGCTAGCCATCCGCACCTGCAACGTCACGGCATCTTTCTCCTGGCCCATATAGGTATTGATCATCAACCCGGTGATCTTCTTAGTGGCGCTGTCAAAGGTGAGGACCATTTTGTCCTTGGGCTGGGCATAATCAGTGAAGATTAAGTTCACCCCTCCGGGTGAAGGATTCAACGAGACTTTTCCTGCCTGGTAGGCTGCCTGCATTTTCTGAGGGTCGGGCGGCACGTACATGCTGAGGACGGCCTTCACGTCCTGCATGTAATCTTTCATTTCCGCTTTTTTCTTCGCGATGATTTTTTGTTTCATCCTGCCGCCGCTGGGCTGCTCCGGTGGGGGGCCGATCGCAGTTTTCTGGACCTTTCCGTCGGGACCGTAGCGGCAACTGTTCTTCGTCGGAGGCTTCGCGTCGCCCTTCAATGTGAGTTGTGTGGTTTCGACCCACTGGTACTGGAGAAGCTTCTGCTTATTTTCCGCGGCGGACTGCTTTACGGCTGCAAGCTTCTGCTGAAGTTCAGGATTTTGTGAAAGTGCAGGCACCGCACCTAGAAGCATTACGGCACAGAGCAGCATCGTGCGCTTTCTGTCCGAGTTCATTGGGTCTCTCCTTGAAGTGGTCCGGGAGCACCCGGCCAGCAAGGGCACCCTGCAAGACTGCGTAAACAGTCGACTCGTAATCGTCTGATCAATCACGAGAAGAAGCACAACTATAGGCAAGTACAGCGCGTCCATCCATCTGCATTTCAGACCCGCCGCAGAGAACGAACAGTATTATACTGTTGCGCACAACTGTTTATCGACGCTTTGCATGAAGGGATGATGAGATGAGGAGTCGTTGGTCCGCAGCCGTCGTTCTCACGCTTATTGCAACTGTAGCAATGGTCGCCGACACGAGCGCAGCAGCACCCAATCCCGAGCGCAACGCGTACTTCGGAGAAACCCACATTCACACCAGTTGGTCGTTCGATGCCTACGTTTTCGGCAATATGAAAACGGGCCCCGAAGACGCCTACAAGTTTGCCATGGGCCAGCCCATACAGCACCCCGCAGGCTACGAGATCAAAATCACGCGCCCTCTCGACTTCATGGCCGTAACCGACCACTCCGAGTACGCGGGCACTGTACGCTTGGCGAACGATCCTAATTCGGACATCAGCAAATTGCCGATCGCGGAAAAGCTGAAGGTCCGAAGCAAGGAAGACGTCATGAAGATCTATCTATGGCTGCTCGCTTCAGGGACCGAGAATAAACCCATCACGGAGCTGACCACCCCAGCAGTGGCAGGCAGCGTCTGGAAGGAAGTTGTCAGTATTGCGGACAAGTATTATCAGCCTGGGAAATTTACCACCTTCGCAGCCTACGAGTGGAGCTCTACTCCGAATAACCGCAACATGCACCGCAACATTATTTTCAAAGACTCGAAGAAGGTGCCGGATCTACCTTTCACCTCGATTGACTCGGAGCATCCCGAAGATCTCTGGAACTGGATGGACGGCCAACGCAAGGCGGGCAATGAACTGCTGGCGATCTCACATAACGCTAACCTGAGCGACGGCATTATGTTTCCGCTTGAGGTTGACAGCAAGAACCGGCCGATCGACGCTGCCTGGGCGCAGGACCGGGTGAACAATGAGCCGCTGACCGAAATCCACCAGCTCAAGGGCACTTCAGAAACCACTCCAGTGCTTTCTCCCAACGACGAATTCGCCAACTATGAGTTACTAAGCTACTTTTTTGGCGGAGGGGAGGGGACACCCAAAATCCACGGCAGCTTTGTCCGAGAGGCCTGGCAGAACGGACTCGGAATGCAAGACAGCCGCGGCTACAACCCCTACAAGATGGGAGTCGTGGGCGCCAGCGACTCGCATAACACGGCTTCCGGCTACAGCCAGAGCGACTATTTTGGCGGTCATGGACTTCTAGACGCCTCGCCCCAGCAACGCTTGAGCGGCAAGAAAGAGGCGGGCCTGAATATGGGCCTGCTCAGCACGGCCGGCCTCGGTGGCGTGTGGGCGGAAGAGAATACGCGTGAGTCGATCTTTGCCGCCATGAAACGCAAGGAAACCTTCGGCACCAGCGGCGTCCGCATCAAGGTGCGCTTCTTCGGCGGCTGGGATTTCAAGCCCGACGTGCTGAACGCAAAAAGACTGGGTGAAGACGGGTTACGCCAAAGGCGTGCCGATGGGCAGCGATCTGAAGCCGAAGTCGGGCAAGGAGCCGACCTTCATCGTATGGGCCGTCAAAGACCCTGACGACGCCAACCTCGATCGCATTCAAATAATCAAGGGCTGGACCAAGAGCGGCCAGATCTTCGAAAAGATTTATGACGTGGCATGGTCCGGCAATCGCAAGCCCGATCCGGCTACCGGCAAAGTCCCAGCCGTCGGCAACACCGTTGATGTTAAGAACGCCACGTACACGAACACCATCGGTGCGGTTGAACTGAAGAAGGTGTGGAGGGATCCCGACTTCGATCCGACCTTGGATGCGTTCTACTACGTCCGCGTATTGCAGATACCGACTCCACGGTGGTCCACCTACGATGCAAAGAAGTTGGGAGTGCCGCCGCCGAATTGGGTATCCGCCACGGTCCAGGAGCGCGCCTGGACTTCTCCCATCTGGTATACGCCTACGGAAGAGGAAGCGCGCAAGGGCGAAAAGCGCGGCGTTACAGTTGCCAATCTGAAGCAGAAGGGGGCCGAGCCACTCGACGATGCCCAGTTAACGCAATTGGTGGTGGGCAAGACGCTGACTGTTCGCAACACAGTTACAGGCCAGCGGTACGAGATTTCCTACGGCCAGTCAGGACGGCGTCTGATCCTCAGCGTAGACGGGAAGCAACCGGAGCCGGGTGAAGTATGGGACGTGACCGGCGCGAGCGCCTTGGGTTCTCCGGCGCCGTATGAGATCAAGGGCGGTCGAAATCATCACCACGATTGGAGAGACGCCGTTCGCAGTGACCGTCTACAAGTTGGGTGACAAGTATCTGGCCGCGCGCAGCAATGAATTCGGCTACGCCAATTACGAGCTCGAAAAAGTGCAGGAATCAAATCACTGAGGCTCGCGACTAAGTGACCGCTTGCCGTTGGCTTTTTCAGCGCGGGAGTCGCGGTTGCCCATTTCTCGTTTGTTAGGTCCGCACTGCTAATGATGGCGGCGCCTGGACGCTGGATTTCCCGATTGCCTTCCTGTTCGCGGCGAGTCGCGCCCGATCGGCAGCTGTGCATCTTTTTGGCTCGTCGCGCTGCTAGAAGCATTCTAAAATCCAGACCTCCGCCGCTTGGAGGTTGTTCCTTGAAACTGCTGCCGCTGAACTGTCTACAGGTTTCACTTCCATTTCGGGTAGTTGTTGCACAACATATGTGCATGCGAATCGTGATTCTTTCTTGCGCGTTTGCAATCGCCATACCTCTGTTGGCCCGAGAGAAAACTGACATCATTGTGATGAACAATGGCGATCGTCTGACGTGTGAAATCAAAGGGCTTGATTCCGGCACGCTTTCCGTCAACTTCGATTACATCCTCGGCACCGCTTCCGTGGATTGGTCCAAGGTGGACCACCTCGAAAGCAAGCAGCTTTTCCTTGTGAAGACGCAGGATGGCTTGATCTACCGCGGTACGCTGCGCTCGCTCCGTTCCCCGGGAGAGCGCCCAATCCAGATCGAAATTTCCGAGAGCCCAGATCATACTGTCGCAGTAGATCAGTCGAAGATCATCAGAATGACCGAAACATCCGCAACTGTCTGGCAGCGTTTCAACGGGCAGATCACTTCCGGGATTTCGTATTCCAAAGGGAACCAGGCGACGCAATACAATCTCGGTGCCTCGCTTGAATATCCCAGCGAACGATGGGTGGCCGGCGGTAGTTACAACTCATCGCTGGCGGCCAGCACTGGTTCGACGGTTTCTACGCGAAACGCGCTCGACCTATATGCCGCGCGATTGCTTCGCTGGGACAATTGGTTTTACGCGGGAGTCGCGGACTTTCTTCAAAGCTCCGAACAGGGAATCGATTTTCGGACAAATCTTGGGGGCGGCGTTGGACGGTATTTGAAGAATACAAACCGGGCGAACATTTGGGTGCTGGGCGGCCTGGCTTGGCAGAACACACGGTATTCCCAATCTTTGGGCGAGCAAGGAACGCAAAACGTTGCCGCAGCCTTGATTGCTGCGCAGGCTAAGTTTTTCGTCTTCAACAAAACGAATTTGACGATTAATGGCTACATCCTCCCGGCGCTCTCCCAGCCTGGCCGGGTATACACGAATACGACGGTCACCTATTACGTAAAGCTTTTCGGGGGACTGAATTGGAATGTTTCCTTCTACGGCAACTGGGACAACCAGCCTCCTCGAAATTTCTCCGGGAGCGATTACGGAACCAGCTCAGGCTTGGGATGGTCCTTCGGTAATAGGTGAAGCTGGTGCAAGAGGAGATGTGAGGCGCGGAACGTGCATTTTGGGGAACGTCACAACGTAAGGGCGAGATACGCCTGGAGGCATCGAGCATGAGTCACATCACAATCGGCGTGGTCGTGTTTGCGTGCGTGTTTGGCGCAGGGCTGGTCGGCTTATTCGTCCATTCCCGCCTGCCAAACGAGCTTCTTGAGTCCGACTCCAGAGAAGCCGTTAGACTTGCGATGGGCTTGGTCGGGACAACCGTGGCGTTAGTGTTGGGACTGCTGATCTCTTCGAGCAAGGGGTTCTACGATACTCAGAACTCCGAAGTCACGCAGCTCGCCGCGGATGTGGTGTTACTGGATAAGATCTTGAATCAATACGGGCCCGAGACGAGAGAGATGCGTGATCTCTTGCGCAGTTCGGTGGTTCGAATGCTGGATGTCACTTGGGAGCGAGACAGTGGGGACAGGACTAGCGTCGCACCTTTCGCGGAAAGCGAAGCCGTTTTACATAAGATTCAGGAGCTCAATCCACACAACGACAGCCAACGATTCCTGCAATCGCAGGCGTTAAGCACCGTAACTAAACTAAGCCAGACCCGATCGCTGATGATCGCACAGAAGACTTCGTCGGTTCCCATGCCACTGCTCGCTGTTCTGGTCTTCTGGCTCAGCTTGCTTTTCATAAGCTTCGGAGCTGTTCGCTCGTGCCAATGCGGTGGTGGTGGTTGGTCTATTCGCCTCTGCGCTGGCGGTTTGCGCTGCGATCTTGCTGATCCTCGACATGTCGCAGCCTTACGCCGGATTGATTCAAGTGTCTAGCGCTCCCTTGCGTGCGGCCCTGGCACAACTAGGACCGTAGCCTCCGAGATTGGATCCTGTACGCGAAAGCGTCCGCCGCAAAGCGGCTCCGTTCAAACCGGCTTGCGGGAAGTGACGACTGTTGTCTCTTCACGACATTTGGGTCCGAAGCCGGTCAAGCAGTCGTCGCCCGCGTGAAATGGGAGGATTCCAGATGATTGAGGGTAGGAGTCCTACAGTGCCGGGCCGCACAAACCGCGCTCTATGTGCGCTCTGTTTGTTGGATTATCAGCGCTTTTCATGGTCTTAGGTGTCATCCGCCGACCTGCATGTTGTTGAATTTACGTTTAAGCGCGGATTCGATTCCTGCCGCGCTATTTCGCCCACGTGGCACTTACCAGTGCGTCTAGTCGGTCCTGTCTGCCCTTCACCCACTTTGCGTAATGGCGCTCCGTTGTGGTCACGCTCTTATGACCTAGCAGCTTGGACACGTGCTCCAGGGGCACGCCCTTAGTGAGCAGGTCCACGGCAAACGTCGCGCGGAGTCTGTGGCTAATCATGTGGCCCTTGCTCACTATCCCCGCCGCGTCAAAGGCCGCTTTGATCTGCTCTCCCATGCGAGTGGCTTGCCGATACTCGGAAGAGCCCGCTTTCTGCTTGGCCCAAAACACAAAGACCGGATTACCGTTGAGCACTTGGAGCAACTCTTCCGCCACGTCCTTGGGGATGGGAATATAGAGCGGCTCCCCGGTCTTGGTACGCTCCCGGATGATGCGGTAAAGGTCTTTGCTCTTGTCGAAATTGAGGTCCGCACGTTGCAGCGTGGATGCGTCCCGGATAGCAAGGCCGCTCCAACGCATCAGCTTTATGCAAGTGCCGATCTTGCCCTGCGCGTGCTCAAGCAGCTTGTTGTACTCCGCGTCCGTGAGCGGCTCTGTCTCGGGCTCATCAATCTTGATAGGGGACAGCTTGGGGATGCGGTCAATCCACGCGGCGTTATAGCAAAAGCGGAGGAAGTGGTTTAGGTGTTTCTGCACCACGGACCGGCTGTATGACGATGGGTAAACGGCGGTCCATGTACCGCGAAGCGCGATTAGGTTGTCAATCGTGAGGGCTTGCGTGACCGTGAAGAGACCCCGCGTCTCTGAAAACGTCAAGAGGCGTTTCAGTTCGCGCTTGTACATATTCAGAACGCGGACCTTGATGCCTTGGGCTAGCTTGTTGGCCTCAAATGTCTCTATCGCCTGAGAGAGCAGCCGTACGTCCGATTGCTTCTCCGGCGCGCGGCCTGATAGCTGGGCTTCCAGGACGCGCTTGGCATCTTCCGCCCCGGCCCATGACCGCGCCCCGGTTTTCATGCGAAACTGTTTGCCGTGCTGACTCCAGCGGAGGTGCTTCTTGCAATGACAGCGCTTGCAAAATTCATCCCCAAGGTACTTACAGTCTTTGCCGTGCCGGACGAATACCGTAATGAGTGGCGCTTCCATGAGGTGTCCCCTCCAGGAAAAACGCTAACACAGAACTAGCACAAAAATCAGTGATGTTACGGAAGTGATTGAAAATAATGACGAGAAATGAAGGTTGGAGTTTGCTAACTGAGTTCACCCTATCAGAAAGTTTGCGCAAACACGCGCTGGCTGTGGAGGCCTGCGTTCGCGCCTACGCTCGCAAGTTTGGCGAAGACGAAGAACTCTGGGGCCTCGTCGGCCTGATTCACGATTTCGATTACGAGAAGTATCCCTCCGCCGAAGATCATCCGTTCAAGGGAAGCGAGATTCTGAAGGAGCGCGGTGTATCGGAGGAAGTTCGCCGGGCGATTTTGTCGCACGCTAACTACAGCGGCGTTCCGCGTGAGAGCCGCTTGGAAAAAACTCTCTTCGCTTGCGATGAGCTTGCAGGATTCATTACCGCCAGCGCCCTGGTCAAACCCAACAAGTCGCTCGCCGAATGTGACGCCAAGTCAGTGCGAAAGAAAATGAAGGACAAGGCTTTCGCGCGTTCTGTGAGCCGCGACGACATCATCAACGGCGCCGTCGACCTAGGCGTTGACCTCGAAGAGCATATCGCTTTCTGTATCGAGGCGATGAAAGGCATTGCGCCGGAGTTGGGGCTGGCGGGGAAGGAACCCGGGGCGAACTGACCCGTCCTATCCCCGCACCAGCTTCTTCACATGCTCCACTACTGCGCCGACGGCGATGTCGTCCCGCGTGCTACCGGCTCGCGTCACGACTTCGACGATGCCATCGACAAGCTTCTTGCCCACGTTGATGCGATAGGGAATCCCCACGAGATCCGCATCCTTAAACTTCACGCCCGGACGCTCGTCGCGATCATCCAGCAGCACGTCCAGGCCCGCAGCTTCGAGCCCCTTGGCAATTTCTTCCGCACCGCTGTTAATCTTCTCGTCCGTCGTGTTCGTTGGCGTCACCACGACTTCGAACGGCGCAATGTTCGCCGGCATCCAGAAGCCGTTGTCGTCGGCATTCTGCTCGACGCACGCCGTCAGGATGCGCTCCAGCCCGATGCCGTAGCTGCCCATGATCGGCGTGACTTCCTTGCCATGTTCGTCGAGCACGCGCGCGCCCATCGACTCCGAATACTTGTAGCCCAGCTTGAAGATATGGCCGATTTCTACCGCTTTGCCGATCTTCAGAGGCTGTCCGCAAGTCGGACAACCTTCGCCTTCGATTGCGTTGCGCACGTCGACGGTGATCGTCGGCTGGAAGTCGCGCCCCGGAGTTACGTTGCGCAGGTGATAGTCCACCTTGTTCGCGCCGCAGATCATGTCATGCCGGCCGTCGAGTGCCGCATCCATCACGGCAGTGAATCCACCGTCTAAAGCTTTCGCTGCGAACTTCGGCCCCACCGGCCCAATAAATCCACCCGGTCCCGCGAAGAATTGCTCGACTTCATCTGCCGCCATCGGACGAAGCTCGGCCACATCCAGCCCCTTGCCTACCTTGCGCAACTCACCGTTCAGTAGACCCAGCAGTTTGGTTTCATTCACTGTGTGGTCGCCACGCAGAAACACCGCGACGCCGTGCGCCTTTGGAGCCTCTTTCGACTCGGCATCGCGGACGACCGCCATGTAAGCCACAGCCTTGATGTCCTGTTGTGGTAGGACCTTGAGGAACTCTGACACATCCGCAATCGCGCCCTTGCCCGGAGTGTGCACCAGTTCCGGCTTGCCGTCACCCGTCGGAGCCAACTCTTCCACCGCTTCCAATCGCGATGTCGCCTTCTCGATGTTGGCCGCGTATCCGCAACTGCCGCAGCTTGCCACCAGATCTTCGCCCGCATCGGTGTAAACCATGAACTCCTGCGAACCCGATCCGCCCATCGCACCCGAATCGGCGTGCACAACAACAAACTTCAAGCCGCAGCGCTCGAAAATCCGGCAATACACCTCGTAATGCTTCTGATAGCTGACGTCCAACCCGGCAGCATCCATGTCGAACGAATACGAGTCCTTCATCGTGAACTGCCGCACCCGCAGCAGCCCTGACTTCGGACGCGGTTCATCGCGAAACTTCTGCTGGATCTGGTACCAGATTTGCGGCAACTGCTTGTAGCTGCGCAACTCCTTGCGCGCAATCTCGGTCATTACCTCTTCTTCGGTCATGCCCAGGCAAAGGTCGCGTCCGCCGCGGTCTTTCAGGCGAAACATGTTGTCGCCCATCACCTGCCAGCGCCCGCTGGCCTCCCAAATTTCGCGCGGATGCAGCGCCGGCAAGTAAAACTCCTGCCCAATGGTGTCCATCTCTTCGCGCACTACGTCGGCGATCTTCAACATCGAGCGATGCCCGAGAAACAGGAACGAATAAATCCCGGCGGCAAGTTGCCGAATGTATGCGGCGCGCACCAGGTACTTGTGGCTGGCGACCTCGGCATCTGCCGGGGCCTCACGAAGAGTAGGAATGAAGAGCTTGGACCAACGATGCATGGTTTCTGGTTGCTTTCCTTGAGAGTGGAAGAATCTTTTATTCTACCGGATTCGTAGTGAGCAATTGCATTTTGCCATCAGCTCAGTCAGCGAACCGCGAATCCTGATTGCGCCCCCGATGAAATGGTAGAAATAAGACGAAGTCTGAAAGGTCGGGCAGTTAGATTGAAGCTTCCAGAAATGACGGTGGGAAAATGGTTCCTGTTCGCAATGGCGGTAGGATGGGGACCACTCTTGGCCGCCGAGGCACTCCGTCACTTCACGGACAATTGTGGGGTTGTCGGGTTCGGTTTCGCTTGGGGTTTGGTCGTCACCCCAACTTCCAGCATCGTCGCCTGTATTCTAGCCGTCGCGTGCATCGTTAAGTTTGTGCAATTTCGAAGCTCGAACTGACCGATCGTACGCTTTGCCTTCGCTTGCATCGCCGCTGCCCCGCGACGCATCATCTACCCAACACCGAGGTTTCGCCCATGTATCACTACGACCCCGCTGCCGCTCTCGAAGAGCTCAATGACGATGCCGTCCTCCCCAATCCGGTCCATCTGCGCGATATGATGCTGCGTGCCCATCTCGATGCCGACCACTCGCTGGAATACAATCGCCTCTTCGTCGATTACCAGAAACGATTCGGCGAATTGCAGAAGATTGGCAAGCAACTGCTCGGGGCACTGGGCGCGGTCAAGAAGTAGCCCCCTTCAGGAGAGACCAATGAAAATGATCCTTGTTGCAGCGTTCCTACTTGCTCTTTCGATCGCCTCGCTTGCTGCCGACGGCAAGCCCGTCACCTACAAAAGTGGCGACGAGACGGTCAATGCGGTCCTTTACACCCCGCAAGGCAAAGGGCCCTTTCCGGCGCTCGTCGTCATTCACGAATGGTGGGGGCTGAACGACTGGGTGAAGGAAGAAGCTTCGAAGCTGACTGACCAGGGCTACGTCGCGCTAGCCATCGATCTGTATCGCGGAAAAGTTGCCACCACTCCTGACGAAGCCCACCAGATCATGCGCGGTGTTCCCGAAGACCGCGCCAACCGCGACCTTCTGGCAGCATCGGCGTTTCTTAGTGCACAAAAGGACGTCGACCCCAAGCGCATCGGCTCCATCGGATGGTGCATGGGCGGCGGCTACGCGCTGAATCTCGCGGTCGCTGATCCGAAGCTCAAGGTCGCCGTCATCAATTACGGCCATCTCGCCGCTGACGATGCGACGCTGAAGAAGATCAACGCCGACATTCTTGGCATCTTTGGTGGGCAGGATAAGGGCATCACTCCAGACGACGTCCACAAGTTCGAGTCGCAGATGAAAGCCCTCGGCAAGCCTGTTGATATCCATATTTTTCCCGACGCCGGTCACGGCTTCGAGAACCCTAACAATAAACAGGCCTATCGCGCCGACGACACCGCCGAAGCCTGGAAGCTGACGACGGCATTTCTGGCGAAAAATCTGAAGTAACGATCAAACGCGACGGCGAAGGCGTCCGAAGGTTTCAATTTTGCGAAACAAACGACGGATTATCTGGGGTCTGATCGGTCTAACTCTTAGTGGGCTCGGCTGGGTGATAAACATCGAGGCTACTTATGTACGCAACGCCCGCCACGGCGTTCCGGCCGATTTCCGCATCCGCCATGCGCACCCAACCTACATCTGGCGAACCTAGGTCACGCCAATTTCTCGCACCGTTGCGCTTCCACGGGGTGATCGAGAAGAGGCCCGACGCGTGCGATGAATTGCATCGTGTGCGGCAGCCCCGCATGTGTCTCGAACGCGGCCTCGTCTTTCCATCGCGAGTGAATGTAGAAGACCTGCGGATCATGCAGGGCGCGAAACACATTGATGCCGAGGCAGCCAGCTTCTTCTCGCGTTGCGACGACCACCTCACGTAGAGCCTCGTCGACTGCGCGCTCATGTCCCGCCCGTGCGTGAAACCGCGCAAATATGAACATCTCCATTTTGCAGTGCTCCTGGCAACGGCAAGTATCAAACGCTCTCCACAATCATCGCGATCCCTTGGCCAACGCCGATGCACATCGTGCACAGCGCATAGCTGCCTCGGATTCGCTGCAACTGATACATCGCGGTGGTGATCAATCTCCCGCCGCTTGCGCCAAGCGGATGCCCGAGTGCGATCGCGCCTCCATTGGGATTGACCTTTGCCGAATCATCCGGCATGCCCAGTGAGCGCAACGTCGCCAGCGCTTGCGACGCGAACGCCTCGTTCAACTCGACAACGTCCATGTCCGCAATCGTCAGGCCCGCCCGCTGTAGCGCCTTGCGCGAGGCTGGAGCCGGGCCAATTCCCATCAGGCGCGGCTCGACGCCTACGACTGCCGACGCCACAACGCGCGCCTTCGGCGTAAGTCCGTACTCGCGTGCCGCTGCCTCCGAAGCCAGCAAGAGCCCGCAAGCACCGTCGTTTATCCCGGCTGCGTTTCCCGCGGTGATTGTCCCAGTCGGCTTGACGATCGGCTTCAACGCAGCCAGGCCCTCCATCGTTGTCTCTGGCCGCGGATGCTCGTCCTTGTCGATTACAACAAAAACGCCTTTGCGCTGCGGAATTGTGACCGGGAAAACCTCTTCTGCCATTATGCCGCTCTCGATCGCTGCCGCTGCGCGATGCTGGCTGCGATAGGCGAACGCATCCTGGTCCGCGCGCGAAACATGGCACTCTTCCGCTACGTTTTCACCGGTCTCCGCCATCGAGTCCACGCCGTAGCGTTCCTTCATCAGCGGATTGACGAACCGCCAACCCAGCGTCGTGTCTTCCAACTTCGCTGCGCGCGAAAACGCTGAGTCCGCCTTGGCCATGACAAAAGGCGCGCGCGACATGCTCTCGACTCCCCCCGCAATCACTAGCTCCGCCTCGCCGCACTTGATGGCGCGTGCCGCGATCGCGACCGCTTCCATGCTCGAACCGCACAGCCGATTGACGGTCGTGCCCGGGACTACCTGTGGCAGCCCGGCCAGCAACAGCGCCATTCGTGCCACGTTGCGATTGTCTTCGCCCGATTGGTTCGCGCAACCGTAGATGACGTCATCGACCTCCAGCCAGTTCACACCGGCGTTGCGCTCGATCAGCGCCTTGATCGGAATCGCCGCCAGATCGTCGGTTCGAATCGACGACAAGGCCCCGCCATATCGGCCAAAAGGAGTCCGCAGGGCATCACAAATGAAAGCTTCAGACATTGAGTTCACCTGGCATAAGAAGATGGCTGCGCACAAAAACACGTACGCCCATCGCTGCAAACCACTCATCATAGCTGACCGTTCAAGCTGATGTAGTCACGTCATATCGTGACTGATCTCCTATTCGACAAGGCTTGGCACCGCGATAATCAAGCTATCGTGGTCAAGGTGCAATTCCAACGCGCATTTCTGCTCGTCGCGCTTGCCACCGCGTGCTTCGCACAGGCTCCCAAGTCAGTAACATTTCTGCGTCTCAGCTCCCAAATCGTGGAGCAGCGCCTGCAGCCTCCCGCGCCGTCTGAAGACTGGACTGAAGCCCTGCGCAAGCAGTACGCAAAGGCCGGCATCTCTGCTGATCAGCTAGCTGAACAGTCCGCGCCTGGCTCGTCGCAGAAGATGCTGATCTGCACGCTGAAGGGCCGCGGCGATAGCGTGATTGTCGTTACCGCAAGTCTGAATCGCCCGGAAAACAACGAAGGCAAGCGGAACGTTGCCTGGGCATCCGTTGCCATCCTGCCCCTGCTGGCCGAGTCGCTCAATTCCGTGAGCACTGAGAGCTCAATCGTGCTCATCGCTTTTCCTCCCGACAAACATCACCAGCCTGTTTCAACGTCGTACGTTAAGAAGTTGAACGTGACGGAACATAACAAGGTCAAAGCTGCCATTGAAATCAGTGGAGTCGGGCGGGGACAAACTTCCTACGACGTGAAGCCGGGTGATCGCAATCTTGCCGAGTGGTTGGCCGTTGCGGCTACATCTTTGAGTCAGCCTGTTCCGGTCAAATCACAATACTTCGATACTCTGGATTTTGCCGATGCCAGAGCTTTTCGCTCGGTGAATGTTCCATCAATCACCGTATCGTCCAACCCTCAGCATTATCCCTCGTCTTGGAGTTATCCCGGGCTGGAAATCAACGCGTTGGATACAACTGGCTATTTTGTTACCTATCAGGAGCTTTGTGTGTTCCTGGTTGACGTGGACCGGGCCAATCGCGGCGAATCGCCGCGATCATCGGTAGCTGTTGCCACGACTCCGTCTGCGAAAGAAGCGAAGCCTCCCGCGTTCACCGAGGACCAAGCCAGCGTTATGATCTCCCGGCAGATTGCCGAAGCGCGCGATCAGTATCACACCAGCGCGCTGTGGGCCGGGTTCCTTCCTGAATTGCATTCCCTGGTCTGCGATATGGCACAGAGCGGCCAATTGAACTCAGCCCCTTACGAGGCTCTGCTGAAGCGCAAGAAATTGAGCGGAAACATAGCGGTTTTCTCTGGCGACTACCCCAGCCTTACACCCGAACAGTTGCAGGGACTCAAAATGGCCCGCTTCCACAAGCTCTCAGTATCGAGCTGCGCCGTTCCGTCCACCGAAGGGAGGGGCACCACCTACTGGATCGCTGCACTCGCGTACGAATAGCCTTTGGCATTTCTATTGCCCTGGCGCGCGCGACGTCTTCAACTATTTTCCGAAGGGAAGCAGCGCGGCGTTTTCGCTGACTGCCCGGGCGACTGCTTTGAGTTTTACCTTGTTGTAGAGCGAACTGCGAGAGATTCCAAGTCGTCGTGCCGCCCGCTCGATGGAACCTTCCTCTTCCTGCAACACTGCTTCGATGTAGCGCGACTCCACCTCGCGGAGCGTCAGGTGGTTTCCCATTGTTGCGTGGTTGCCATTCGCGTTTCCGTTGCCCGAGGCGCCTGCCGGGTATTGCAATTCCAGGTCCCTCACCGTCAGTACTGGATGCTGCGCGATCTGAGCGGCCCTCTCCAACACGTTCCGCATCTCACGGATATTCCCCGGCCACGGATACTGCTGCAACACCGTCATGGCCGTGTCGTTCAATTCGATGGCGCTGCCTCCTCGCTCTGCCGAAATTCTGCCTAGAATGTCGTTTGCCAGCAGCGGAATATCTTCCGGCCTCTCCCGCAGCGGCGGAATTCTTATCGGAATGATGGTGATTCGGAAAAACAAGTCTTCGCGAAACCTCTGCAGTCTCACCAGTTCTTTCAAATCACGGTGCGTCGCCGATATCAACCGGATGTCAACCGTGCGATCGTGCACATCACCCAACCTCCGGAACTGGTGCGCCTCCAGTACCTTGAGTAGCTTCGGCTGCACCGCCAGATCGATGTCGCCAATCTCGTCGAGAAACACCGTGCCCCGATCGGCCACCTCCAGCAGGCCGGGCTTCGCCTGCACCGCGCCGGTGAACGCCCCGCGCTCGTGTCCAAACAATTCCGTCTCCAGGAATTCGCGTTCCAGACCGGCACAATTGAGGTCCATAAATACCTCGTCCGCCCGGCGACCGTTTTCATGGATCCATTTGGCGAGTACACCTTTTCCCGAGCCTGTCTCGCCCTGAATAAGGATGGGGCTCTCGCTGCTCACTACCCGTCGGGTCAACTCTTCGAGACGGCGGATCGCAACGCTCCTGCCCAGGAACGGGTTCAGCTTATCGCGCTTGGCTTTCGACTGGCTTACCAGCGACTGCCGGCGGAAGCGCTTGTTCTCCACCGCGCGCAGCAATAACGTATGCAAGGCAGGAAGTTCTACCGGCTTGGTCAGAAACTGCTCCGCGCCTTCTTTGATGGCACGCACCGCAAGCTCGATCGACCCTTCTCCCGTAAGCACAATCACTGGAAGGTCACCGCCCGCGTTCTTGAAATGCTCGTGCAGTTCGAGGCCGTCCCCATCGGGAAGGGAAATGTCCACAATCGCGGCGTCGAAACTCGCGCCGGCGAATTTCTGCTTCGCCGTTCGCACGCTGTCCGCCTCCGTCGCTTGTAAGCCGCGCAACTCGAGGTAGTGACGGATGCTGAAACGGATTACCGGATCGTCGTCGACCAGCAAGACCTTGTTTTTCGTCACGATTGCGCTCGTGGAAGCGATTTCGCAACTGTTTCACGCGTTAAGTTCATACGCACCCGCACGAATGTCTGATCTGGTCCAATCCGGGGACAGGCTGGAGCGTATCTGTGCGACGCACAAAGGAGGGTGAAGCGGCGCTGATCATTCACACGCTAAACCGGGAGTGAATCGGCCTTCCACATCGCGGTCTCGCAGGTCCCTTGGCCGAAACATCCGGCACTGCGCGGCCACTAGCGTGTCGAAACGTCGTGGCGTCATTCTGCAGCGGAGGCGGCGGCAAATTCGGTGACCTGCGTCACACTAGCGACGTTCATTGCAAATGAAAAGGGGCCCGGACTCCGGGCCCTGCTGGTTGACCATTTTCCGACTGCGAGTCGGAGCGCTTCGTGTTTTCAACTCAACATAGTCTTACGAACTCCTGCCATCTGCCTGCAAATCGCCCACGCAAAACGCGGATTATGCTGCAAATAGCGCGGTCCCAGCCGCCGCGGCTCCTGCCCGAGCCGATGCAGCCACTGCAATCCGCATCGCTTCATCCATTCTGGGGCATCGCGCTTGAGTCCCGCGTGCAGATCGAACGCTGCGCCCACGCCTGCCATCAGTTTTACGTCTAACCGGCCGCAATAGTGCGCCATGAAACGTTCCTGCTTCGGAGTGCTCAGTCCGACCCACAGGATGTCCGGCTTGCTACCCTGCACCGCCGCGAACAACTCAGCTTCCTGCTCTGCGCTCAGCGGGCCGTACGGCGGAGTGTATGTTCCGACGATCCGCAACCATGGCATTAGCGATTCAAGTCGCCTCTTCAACTGCTGTGCGACACCGGGCGCGCCACCATACAGAAAATGCCGGAAGCCGCCGAGGCGCGACCGCCGGCACATCGCCATCATGAAGTCAGGGCCATAAACGCGCCGCATTTGCCGATGGCCCTGCATTCGCCCCACCCACACCGTGGGCATGCCGTCAGGTACGCACAGAAATGCCTGATTCAGGATCGCACGCAACTCTGCATCGCCTTGCGACTCCATCACTCCGTGCACGCCCGTCACGCACACGTAGCCTTTGCCGCCCGACGCCAGCAATTGCTCTGATCGGCGCGCCGCCTCGGCCGTGTCGATGGCGTGGACTCCGACTCCGAGCACATTGGCCCGCGGCAATTGCCCCTCTTCAGGCATACACCAATTCCGGCGTCAGCCGTCCTGCCCGCTCCAATTCCTGCTCAATCCAGCGGTAGGTGATTTCCAGTCCCTCTGCCAGCGGAGTCTTCGGCTCCCAGCCCAACACCACTCGCAGGCGCGAGTTGTCGCTGTTTCGCCCGCGTACGCCTTGCGGTTTCTCCAATGCGTGAACTTTATGCATCCGCTTGCCCGCGATTTCGCACGCCATGTCCACCAGCTGGTCAACCGTCACCAGTTCTTCGGTGCCCAAATTCAGCGGTGCGTGGTAGTGGCTGGCCATTAGCCGCATCAAGCCTTCGACGCAATCCTCGATCCACATGAAGGACCTGGTCTGCTGCCCGTCGCCCCACACTTCAATCTCGCCACCATCGGGTGTCAGGGCCACCTTACGAGAGATTGCAGCGGGAGCTTTTTCCTTTCCGCCCTCGTATGTCCCCAACGGCCCGTACACGTTGTGGAAGCGCACAATCCGCGTCTCGAACCCGTAATCGTGCCGGTAGTAGCGGCAAAGCTGTTCCGTGAAAAGCTTCTCCCATCCGTACCCTGGCTCCGGATCAGCCGGATGCGCATCTTCTTCTCGCAGGGGTGCGACGTCAGGGCTGTCTTGCTTGTAACCGGCATACACACATGCCGAAGACGAGAACAGGTACCGGCTGACGCCGTTCAACCGGCTGGCCTCAAGCACGTGTGCGTTGATCAAGATGTTGTTGCGCGCAATCTCTGCCAGCTTCGCCGTAATGTACCCGATGCCGCCCATGTCCGCGGCGAGGCCGTACACCTGGTCAATCTGGCGCGTGGCCAGCAGGGCATTGTGCCAGTGCCGCAGGTCCAGCAGTTCGAATTCGTCGGCCGCGCTCTGCTCGTATTCGGGCATCTTGATGTCCACACCGCGTACCCAGTACCCCTCGGCTTTGAGCCGCTTGACCAGGTGATGCCCGATGAATCCTCCTGCTCCGGTTACCAGTACTCGTGTCTTCGTTTTCATGGATGAGTGCCTCCGATGGAAAATTGGTATTCAGAAATGTTGGTTTGCGAAAAACTTGCGCGACCCCAGCGCCAAATGACGCCTCCGGTCGTTATCGAATTGGAAAAACGGAATGTTCTTGCCTAACCGGGCCGCAAGGCAGAAAATTGCCGGAAATCTGGTGGGCCCCATTCCCTGGAAGCTTGGCGAAGAGTAAATCTCACGCCAGTATCGAACTCGCCAGCGCATCCAGCACGACGTACAAATCAGGTTGCGGTATTAACCCAGCCACCAGTTCCACCAGCCATCGGCACGACGCCGGCACCCGATACCGTTTGCGATCAACTAGGTAGTCCGGAAAGTAGCGGTCAAACAGCACCAGCTTTCCTGTGTTAACTCGTTTCCGCACCACCACCAGGTACCCGATCCAGTTCAGCAGGAACAGATACACGAGTTTCAGCATCGTCGTCAGCGTTCCGCGCTCAGTCTGGTTGTGCGGATCGCTGTTCACACTCCTCCGGCCTCTTCTGTGCCACGTCAGCGGGCGTAGGTGGAACGAGTCGCATCCTGTGAATCCCGCCGCAACTCCGTCACCGATCCCGGCGATGACCGAAGACTTTCCAGCGCCGTCAGTGCCGAGCAGCGCCACCCACAAACCGCGTTTGGAACCTCCACGCCTTGTGTGACTGCCGAGTTCCGTTATTCCTGCAAGTGGTAGGGAAAGGCTGTGCCGTCTCCAACCGGCTCCGTCGTCATTCGAAACGTGCAGGTCGAAACTCGAAACCTCAGTTCTAGTAGTGCCCATATATCACCATGCCGACCGCCATTTGCAGCGCGGCTGACACTCCTTTGCTCGTCCAATCCTTCGCCGCACTCAGCGGCACGTACAGAATGTCGCCGGCCTCTAGCTTCGGATCAACTGCCTTATTGGCCAGAATCTTGTTCAACTCCAACTGCGTTTCGCTCCGTCCGCCCGACGCATTGCGAATCAGCATTCCACTCGATTTCGCCGTGCGGTTCATTCCTTGCGCCAGTGCTAGCGCCTGTACTACCGTGACGCCGCCACTGCCGTCCATCACGTATCCACCGGGTTTACCTACGTCGCCGATCACGTACACCACGCCCGCGCGCAACGCCACCACGCGGTCACCCGGTTGCACCTCCATGTCGTTGTCCAGACCCCCGGTTTGCGCGCCCGCCAGGTTCACCGTCACCGACTCCCATGGAGGAGTCCGGCGCGTAATGCTCACCAGCTTCGACGCCGTTGTAGTCAGGCCGCCCGCCACTGAAACGTAGTCGAGTACCCCGTGCTGCCCCTGCATGGGATAAATCCCCGGCTGCTTCACTTCGCCTAGCACGGTAACGCCTTGGGTCGCGTACTCCAGCACCAGTAGGGTCACGTGCGGATTCTTCACGATGTCCCGATCGCGCAGAAACCTTTCGATCGCCGTGCCCGCTTGTTCCGCTGTCAGTCCTTGAACCGGCACTCCTCCGCCAACCGGCAGCGTGACGTACCCGCGGCTATCCACGCGAAACTTGCCTGACAGCTCCGGAGTGTCGAATGTCGTAATCTCCAGCAGATCGCCTGCATCCAGCCGCAGCGCCGGAGCAGCACTAGCGCGTTGCGCAGCCTTGGTCGTCGGCGCCGTGCTTTGCGCGATGGCCGAACCCGCAACCCAAAACAAAATCGCGGCGACAACCGCGCAGCTCATCCAGCCGCCGCGGTTACGCATCCAGCTTCGGATCACCGTTGCCCCCATAGCCCTGGTAATACCTGTTGTCCGGTCGCGCCTCCACACCGTTCACCACGACGCCCGCAATTCGTGCATTCGCGCGTAGAAGCACGTCTCGAGTTCGCCGTAGCGCCTGGCGCGTTGTCTCTGATGCCATCGCCACCAACAGAACCGCGTCCGCTTGCGCGGCGACCACCACCGCGTCCGTCACCATCGCCACCGGAGGTGTGTCTATGACCACGTGGTCGTAAGAATCGCGCCAGCTTTGCAGTGCGGCGGCCATCTCCACGGACGCCAGTGCCTCCGCCGGATAGGTGACCTTCGCTCCCGCACTCACCACCGACAATCGCGGAATGTCATCTATCTGCACCGCCGCGGCGTCGGCGGCATAGTGTCCGTTTAGCACATCCCCCAACCCCGGCTCTCTTCGAATCCCGAGACTGCGGTGCAGGGAAGAGCGCCGCAAGTCCGCGTCAACCAGCAAGACCTTCGCCCCTTGTTGCGCCAACACGGTCGCACAATTCACCGCTGTCAGGGATTTTCCCTCCGACGGCAGTGCACTCGTGATCACCAGCACTTTGGCATTGACTCCGCCCAATAGCAGCGCACTTCGCAGTGTCCGATACGACTCCGCAGCCATCGAGTAGGGCTGCTGCTGCGACACCACACTCCAGGCCGGTTCACTCTCGACGACGTGGGGCCAATGCAGGCCGAACCCGCTTTCCTGGCCCATCCGAGGAATCGTCGCTAGCGACGGCACAGCGCATAGTTCCTCGGCCTCTTCGCCCGACCGGATGGTCGCATCCGTCGCCTCTAGCACCACGGCCCCCAGCGTGCCCAGCATCAAACCGCCGCCTAGGCCCAGGCCTAGGACGATCGGTACTCGCGGTTCTACCGGCTCAGACGGCACTTGCGCCGCGTCCACCAAACCGATATTGGCTGACGCCAGTCCCGCCGAGATGCCTGCTTCTTTTAGTTTTCGTTGTAACGTCTCGTACAAGTCACGCGTGCTCTCGACTTCGTGTTTCAGGATCGCGTACTGCGCTGCTCCGTTATTGAGATCGAATGCTTTTAGCTTTTGTTCTTCAAAGGCTGCACGTAGTGCGGTCTCCGCGTTGGCTGATGCGACGTAGTCGTTCTTGTAGCGTTCGCTCAACTTGTTCAGCTCGACGTCAATCGCCTGGTCCACCTTCGCGACCTGCGCTGTCAACTCCGCCACCTTGGGATAGCCGCTCCCGAACTTCGTGTTGAGCTGCGCGTACTGCAATCGCAGCTCCGCTTCCTGGGTGCGCAAGAGCTGCAACGTCGGGTCCGGAGATGCAGAGACCAGCAGCTCCGGGTTACCCGACGTCGCAATGCGGTACCGCGCTTCTTTCACCACCCGGTCGGCCTGCGCGGCCGTCAGTTGCTCGTCCAACTGTTTGAGCTTGTCGGTGACGATGTTGCTCGTTTCGTCCACGCCGATCAGGCCGGTGGTCCGCTGCAGTTCCGCAAGCTTTTCCTGTGACTCACTGGCCCTGCGCTTCAAGTCGTCCATCTGCCCCGAAAGCCAGTCCGAGACCCGCATCGTCGAGTCATAACTGGTGCGGATCTTTCTCTCCGTATATGTACTGATGACAGCGTTCACTACTGCTGCCGACAACTCCGCGTTGCGCGACTTAAACTTCACCGTGACGATGTCTGTCTTCGGAACCACACTCACCGTGAAGTTATGGCTGAAGCGCTGCAAAAGGTGATCGCGCACCTCGGGTGGCAGCGAATCCACAGTGCCGTTACTGTCCACTCGCGACCGCCCGGCAAAGTCCGCTCTCTCGGCCATGTGTAGTTGCTGCATCACTTCGAGCGCGATAGTGTTGCTCTGCAGCACCTGGACCACGCTCTGCAACTCCGTGTTCGCTTCCGCCGGACTGAAAAGCTTCGTGGCCATTTCGTCTAGGCCCAGCGAATTCGACCCAGCCGGACGCACCTCAATTTGAGCGACTGCCTCAAATTGCGGTGCCTTGACCAGCAGGTAACATCCAGCGAGCAGCGCGCATACCACGGCGCAAACCGCGATCAACTGGCGATGGCGGCGAAACATCCTTAGCACTTCTGCCACCAATGCCTCGTCGGCTTGGCCGGTCACTGCAAATACCAGGCCTTCGCGTCTGCCGAAGCTGATCGCGCGCTGCTCGCTGGGTAGTTCCGGGGGGACTGTCATGGTGATATTTCGTTTGGAGAAGAGCGGTGTGTATCCCAGAAGTTGCCCCGAGCCCTCCGCGGCGGGGATCCGCGCCCTTCTTCTTGGGCGCCTATCTGGAAACCTTCAGGCCGAGCGCCATCTGTTTGTTTCAGGCAGAAAGCAGAGCCCGCGTTCTATTTGGGCAGTCTTTGGGGCCGGCTTCAGCGATGGGCGCGAGTGTCGGCTGGCAATAGTCTGGCGCGTCCTGGTGCGGCTGTTTGGTTGTCCCGCAAGGCGAGTTTCTTGGCCTGACTGTCGCGCGTCCCACACTGTGGTATACAAACCCCGCAGCCGCCATCTCGTCGGGCGCATAGAGGTTTCTCCCATCAAAGACCTTTGGCGTCTTCATCAGCGAACGCATTCGCAACAAATCGAGCTTCCCGTATTGCCGCCACGGAGTCAGGATTAGCAACGCGTCGCTTTCTGATGCTGCATCGTACGCATCATGCGCATATAGGATGTTCGTGGCCCCGAGCGCCTGCCGTGCCTTGTCCATCGCCACCGGATCGTGGGCACACACCGTTGCCCCTTCCCGCGCCAATTCCCGCACGATCGCAATCGCAGGAGACTCCCGTACATCGTCAGTGTCTTCCTTGAACGCGAGTCCCAGCACACCAATGCGCTGTCCCGCCAGCGTTCCGAGTGCCGCTCGCACCCGTTTGACGAATCGTGAACGCTGCTCCACGTTTACCCGCGCCACTTCGCGGAGCAGAGGAAAATCCACGCCATGCTGTCTCGATACAGCTTCGAACGCCGCCACGTCTTTGGGAAAGCACGAGCCGCCATATCCAACTCCGGCCCGCAGAAAATCGCTTCCGATGCGCCGGTCCATGCCCATCCCTGCGCAGACTTCCTCGATATCGGCTCCCGCCGCCTCCGCTACCCTCGCCGTTAAATTGGCATACGAAATCTTCATTGCCAGGAACGCATTCGACGCATGTTTGATTAACTCGGCGCTCTTAACGCTGGTCATCAACAGCCGCGCTTTCTCCCTAATATCCGACGGACACGACACTGCATCCTCGCGCCGATAATAAGCGCCACTCACCAGCGGCCGGTACACCTCGCGCAGCAGGAACCCGGCAAACTCGTCGTCCGCGCCCACCACGATCCGGTCGGGATACAGAAAGTCCGTCACCGCGCTTCCTTCTCGCAGGAACTCCGGGTTCGAAGCCACGGAAAACCATTCCTGGCGCGCGCCGGCGCGATGCAAGACTTCTCGAAGCCGTTCGCACGTGCACACGGGCACCGTGCTTTTTTCCACGATCAAAGTCGAACGATGGATTGCCGGCGCGATTTCTCGAGCAACCGCTTCGACCTGGGACAGATCTGCATCTCCCGTGTCACTTTGCGGAGTACCCACCGCTAGGAACACAACGTCCGAAGCCGATACTGCCGCCTTCGGATGCGCCGAGAACTTCAGTCGCCGCCCGTAATGCCGGTGCAGCAACTCCGGCAGCAGCGCTTCGTAGATCGGTACCTCGCCTTGTGTCAGTGCTTCGATCTTCGCGGCATCGGAATCCACGGCTATGACCTGATGCCCGATCTCCGCCAGGCACCCGGCCGAAACCAATCCGACATATCCCGAACCTATAACCGTGATGTGCATGGATTCCCGGGCGCGAGGTGCACTTGGTATCACACCCCGCGAAACGCGAACAACACTGTATGCAACAGGATCGCAACGTCCAGCAGCAGGCTTCGATGTCGCGCGTAATACAGGTCGTATGAAATATTTTCGTGAATCGGAGATCTCCGGTCGGCACTCAATTGCCAGAGCCCGGTTATGCCTGGTTTCACCGCCAGCCGTCTCCGGTGTTCTGGTTCATATCGCTCTACAATGAACGGCATTTCAGGGCGCGGTCCCACCAGCGACATCTCTCCGCGCAACACGTTCACTAATTGTGGTAACTCGTCGATGCATAAGTGCCGCAAGACCCGTCCCACGCCAGTTATCCGCGGATCGCTCCCATGAATCGGCGATTGCGCGTATTTCGGACTCTCCACGTGCATCGTCCGGAACTTGTACATGTCGAACTGCCGGCCATTCAGTCCGACTCGTCTCTGACGAAAAAGTGCCGGCCCCGGCGACGACATCTCGATCGCCAGGGCAGCGACCGCGAGCACGGGGCTGACGAACATCAGCGCTATCGCCGAAATTGCGATGTCCAGCGCCCGCTTCGCAGATTCGAACATTGGTCGCTCGTCGTGCTTCGTCCGAAACGCCAGCATCAACCCGTCCAGCTCCACAAAGTCGGTTTCCGCGCAATCTTTACTGAATGCGTCGGGTATCACGTAGGTGGAGAGTCCGGCAGTTTCTGCCTCTTGCCTGACAAATGTCGATTCTTCAGCGTCCATCTCTGGCTCGGCAAGAATCAGTACACTCGCCTCGACACGCCGCAGCAGTTTCGGCGTAACTGGCCCGGCCAGCACTCTTGCCTGTCGCTCCCGTTTGTAACCGGACTCATAAATCACCGACTCGTCAATGGGCCCGCAACATTCCACAAACGCTACCGGGTCGATACCCAGTTTCGGCGACCGCGCCAGCGCCGAAAATATTCGACGGCCCAGTGTGCCGGTTCCCACAATGACCGCGTTCCGAGTCATTCCTTGCTGACGGCGAGCGATCCGAAGTACGTTCCGCAGCAGCCATTTCTCCAGCGCCAGCATCACCGGCATCTGCACCAAAGCCACTGCCAGTACCGTTCGCGGCACAAAATGCGTCCATGCCATTGGAACCGCAAAGAACAGGGCCAGCGCGCTGACTCTCAGCAGGCGTTCGGTCTCGCGTACCGCCAGCAGGCTCAGGCAGGGACGATAGTCCCCATTTTTGTCGAGCAGTAGCACAATCAGCACGCCCAGGCTGATGGCACAGATCATCACCCGCTCCGGCGAACAATGTGCTGCATTGGCGGCCCGCACCCACCACGCTGCGGCCTCCACTGCAACGACGACGGCACAGAAATCCGTCACTCTTTCGATCGCAGCTACCGCTGCGTCGAAGCCGTGTAGAGATTTTTCCCATTGCGCTCGGTCTATGGTCCGGGAGGGGAACGGAATGACCGGACTGAGCGACGCTGTGCCCGGGTAGGAGGTCGAACTCATGGTTATACCGCGCTCAGGAGGAAGCCCGGCCGCCCGCAATCTTGCAACGCGGACGGCCGGAGATGGTGTGATGGTTGGTTGGAGGTTGATCGGTTAGTCTGTCATTGTGGTACTACGCTGTGGTACTTCGCTGCCAACATATTTAAGCTCAGTTCAATGCTTCTACGTCTGCACCTGCCAGGTCTACCGAAACCGAACGCATGATGTTCTCAACCGTGATCACCAGGCGAGTCGAGTTTTTCTTGTACGCGAGCACCCCTTCCCATCCAGCGAACGGCCCTTGCTTTACCCTCACCCTCTGGCCCACGCGCAGAAACGGATGCGGCTCAAACTCACGCGGTCGTGCCGCGCACTCCTGCAGTAACTTCACTTCCTCGTCGCGAAGCGGAGAAGGTCGTCCCGCCATCGACACAAAATTGACGACTCCCGCGGTCTGCAGCACCCGCACCCGCTCTTCGTTGCTGACGTTCACAAAAACGTAGCTCGGAAACAGCGGTGCCAACACCTCTTTGATCCGATCGCCCCATTGCGCAGATTTCCCGAAAGTCGGCAGAAGGAATGACACCTCTTTGGCTTCCAACTGTCGCGCGACAGCAGTCTCGTGTCGTGCTTTCGTGTACGCTGCCAGCCAGTTCCGGGTCATTTGAATTCCAGTCCCAGGGTTCGCCAAAGGGGGAGATAAACATGGCTCCGCCACTGTGAGTCCCATGCCCGCTCGTCCTTTTCGACCTTCATCGAACCGCTACGCGCCAACTCGCCACTAGCACTTTAGATGGACACACAGCTAACCAATAAGTGCCACATGTCGGGTAGGCAGGACTCTTGCCAATTGCTATTAACTTCCAAGCACTGAAAAGCGGTGACTTCCCGCCTTTTCCCGAATTGGGCTTCTTCTAAATGCTGTCCAATTTCCAGAAATGGAACGTGGACTTTGTCCAAATTTTGGACGAGTTTCACCAGCTCAGAAGGGCGCTCACACAGACTTCCTTCTATCTGTGTTACAAATCTCCTGCTATGAGACATCCAGTCACACTTTCACTCGCCTTGGTTTTCGCCCTTGTCGTTCTCACTTACCCCGCGTTATCGAAAGACACCAATGCCAGTAAGCCGATCAAGAAAACGACAGTTGCCCTCAAGGACGCCAAGGGCAACAGCGTAGGCTCGGCCACGATCAAAACCTCGGGAAAAGGTATCGAGGTAAAGCTCGAAGTAAAGAACCTGCCCGCCGGCGAGCACGCGTTGCACTTCCACCAAAACGCGAAGTGCGATCCGCCAGACTTCAAGTCTGCTGGTCCGCATTTCAATCCTGACCAGAAGCAGCATGGCTTCCTGAATCCCGCCGGACACCACAACGGAGACATGGCCAACTTCACGGTGAAGTCCAATGGCGCTGCGCAGGCGACCATCAAGAACGCGGATGTCGTGTTGGGCACGGGCACGGAATCCAATTCTCTGTTTGCCAACGGTGGCACTGCGCTGATGATTCACGCCAAGCCCGACGACATGAAGTCTGATCCCGCGGGCAACGCTGGCGATCGCATCGCCTGCGGCGTCATCACGAAATAGCCGCCCTTCTTCAGCGCCGCTTCATCTCCGTTCGTGCACCCTACGATCGCGGTGGAACTGCGCGTTTGCGCCTGCTGCCGCCGCAAGCTACAACATAATCAGGGTCACCGTTCCTAAGGAGTTCCATGCGCGTTCTCGTCACTGGCGGAGCTGGATACATCGGCAGCGTTGTCGCCGACCACCTTCTGCGTGCCGGACACACCGTCACGGTGCTCGACAACTTGATCATGGGATGGCGCGAGGCTGTTCCCGCCGGCGCCGAGTTCATTCACGCTGACGTTGGAGACGAAGCCGCGCTCGAGCCGCTCTTTGCCAGTCACCATTTCGATGCCGTCATGCATTTCGCTGCATTGATCGAAGCGGGCGAGTCGGTCAAGGTCCCCGAGCAATACTTCGACAACAATTCGCTGCGGACCCTGACTTTATTGCGTGTGATGTTGAAGCAGGGCGTCTCGCGGTTGGTTTTTTCGTCAACTGCCGCGGTGTACGGCGAGCCCCAGATCGTCCCGATCCCCGAAGACCATCCACTCGCACCTACCAATGCTTATGGCGAGTCGAAGCTGATCGTCGAGCAGATGCTTTCATGGTTCCATCGCGCCCACGGTTTTCGCTACGCCAGCCTGCGCTACTTTAATGCCGCCGGAGCCACGCCCGCCCGCGGCGAAGCGCATCGCAGCGAGAGCCATCTCATTCCGTTGGTTCTGCAGGTGCCACTCGGCCAGCGCGAGTTCATTTCGATTTTCGGCTCTGACTATCCCACCAAAGACGGCACCTGCGTTCGCGACTACATCCACATAGACGACCTCGCCTCGGCTCACTTGCTGGCGTTAAACGGCTTAGGCGCTCAGGAGAAGTTGATCTGCAACCTGGGCAGTGGGGAGGGATTCAGCGTGCGGGAGATTGTTGAAATCGCCCGCAAAGTTACTGGGCATCCAATTCCTGTGCGCGAACTTCCGCGCCGCGCCGGAGATCCCGCCGTGCTCGTCGCCAGCGCCGAAAAGGCGCATCGCCTCCTAGGATGGAATCCGCAATACTCCGGCGTGCAGAGCATCGTGGAGAGTGCTTGGGCGTGGCACAAGTCGCACCCGAATGGTTATCGCACCGTGTGATGGATTGATTAGTTGCGATGGATGCGCTCGAATTGTCATCGCGGCTGCATCCAGGAGTGAGTGATATGAGTGACAACCCAAACACCGCCGCCGGCCTGACGCCCGAGCAGCAGCTCTTGAACGACCGTTGGGAGGAGCACATCCGCGATGAGTTCACCACTCGCGATACGGTTGCTACCATCGAAACAATGGTTGCCGACGCCTACGTCAACCACGTTCCGGTCTTGACCGGCGGTGTCGGCCGTGAGCAGTTGCGCGAGTTTTACTCGCGCCATTTCATACCTAGGATGCCTCCCGACACTCAAATCGTTCCCCTAGCTCGCACGATCGGGTCCGACCGCCTTGTGGACGAAATGATTTTTCGCTTTACCCACACCCTCACGATGGACTGGATGCTCCCCGGCATTGCGCCTACCGGCAAGCCAGTCGAGTGCGGGCTGGTTGTCATCGTTAACTTTCGCGATGGGAAGCTGGCCAGCGAGCACATCTACTGGGACCAGGCTTCCGTACTGGTGCAACTCGGCCTGCTCGACGCGGCGAATCTACCCGTCGTTGGCATTGAGTCCGCAAGAAAGTTGGCCAATCACAGCTTGCCCTCGAACCAGTTGATCGAGCGCACAAGCCAGGGCTAAGTCCTTAGCCATGCTCGCCGCGTCAGCGCCGAACTTCGATCGAAGTTACAGAATGAATCTCGTTCCACCCGTTGTCCCGGTCGGTGACGTAGGCGCCGGAGACGCGAACCTCGTCTCGAACTTTGGGAATCGTTACCTTTGAGCGGTACTCGCCGCACGCCGCTTGCTATCTTACGCATGATGCCGGGATGGCTCGGATGTTTGAGCTAGTCGTATCGAACATATAAACTTCTGCTCATGAAGCTTGCAATCTTCGTTCTTTTTCTCGGTCTGCCCGTGCTCGCCCTTGCCCAATCCAGCAGCGGAGCAGAGCTACGCAACTCGGGGACCGACTACGTCCGCGTTTGCGGCTCTACCGCGCAAGGACAGCCCAGCCAATTCGCGGCCGCCTGCAACATCTGGCTCACCGGAGTCGTTGACGGCCTTCAGGCCTACAACTCGAACGCCAAGTCACTACCGCTTTTCGACGCGCCCAACGTTACCGTGGGAGACGTGTCGAAACAGATGGTGAAATTTGTCGCTGACCACCCCGACAAGGCGCAGTTGCCGGCGGCGGCCGTTGCCCTGGGCGCTTTGGTGGAGAACTATCCTCGCAAAGAAGCGGCTTCGACGCCTAAGCACTAACCACGCGGCGCGGCCCATTGCGAGGAATGTGACCGCGGGTATACTCGCATGATGCGTCCACAGCTAGTCTCACGCGCCGTCCTAGTGACGGCGTGCCTAGTCGGCATTGTCCTTTGCGCCCATCCTGTTCTGCTGCACGCGGCATCAGCAGCGCCCGCAGGTACGACTCGTACGTACTACGTGGCCGCCGACGAAGTGCAGTGGGATTACACGCCCTCTGGCCGAGATGAAGCCATGGGTATGGACTTCGATGAAATTGGAAAGGCCTTCACCGCGTCCGGGCCTCATCGCATTGGCCACGTGTACAAGAAGGCGGTTTACCGCGAATACACGGACGCAACCTTCTCCACGCTCAAGAAACGTAGCTCCGACGAAGCGTATCTGGGCATATTAGGTCCAGTTCTGCGCGGGGCCGTGGGCGACACCATCAAGATTGTCTTCAAGAACAACGCTTCGCATCCCTACAGCATGCATCCTCACGGCGTCCTGTATCAGAAGGACTCCGAAGGCGCCGACTACAACGACGGCACCAGCGGAGCCGACAAGGCTGACGGCGCTGTGCCGCCCGGTGCTACCCATACCTATATTTGGCAAGTCCCCGAGCGCGCCGGACCCGGCCCGAACGATCCGAGTTCAGTGTTCTGGCTCTACCATTCGCATGCCGACGAGCTGCAGGACGTGGCCTCGGGTCTATTCGGAGTCATCGTCGTCACCAAGAAAGGCATGGCGCGCGAAGATGGCCGTCCCAAGGACGTGGACCGCGAGTTCGTCTCCATGTTCATCGCCATCAACGAGAACGAAAGCTGGTATCTCGATGACAACATCCGCGATCACACGACTGGTCCCAAGGGCGTCAATAAGAAGGAGAGCTACCCATTCACTCCCAGCGGAATGGCCGGAACTATCGCCGGTACGGGCTTTGTCGAAACCAACGTCAAGTGGTCCATCAACGGCTACCTGTTTGGAAATATGCCGATGCCGACGATGAAGAGAGGCGAGCATGTGCGCTGGTATGTGGCGACGCTGGGGGACTTCAACAATGCGCATACGCCACATTGGCATGGCAATACCGTGTTGGTCGCCGGCCAGCGCACTGACGTGCTCGTCGTTACATCGGCGCAGATGGTGACGGCCGACATGGTGCCTGACGCGCCCGGAATCTGGCTCTATCACTGCCATATCAGCGATCACATGCTGGCCGGAATGGTCGCGCGTTATGAGGTGAAGTAGCCTCGTTCTGTCGGCGATTGCGGTCGATGGCGGGCGCAATCAGCCCAGAAAAGAAATCGCCAGACCGACGAATCCGAGAAAGTAAACGGCCGGATAGGCCCATCGTCCGGCGAAGTGCATCTTCACTGCCGTCGGCCGCTTCCCACCCTTTTGCAGCAGATACACCAGCGTAATTTCCACGATGGCGACAAAAAAGAGCACGAAACTCAGCAGGAACGTCGCATCCAGAAACGTGACATAGCCAACCTTTGGCAAGTCACGCGCAATGGTGAATTGGAATGCCACCAGCGACAGCAGCATCGTCAGGGGAACTTTCAGGATCCAGTCGAACTCTTTCGGATCGATCCAGAAGATGACCGTTGGAATCAGGGTCATCAGGATCAGCGGCAGAAATACCTTCCAGATGTAGAAGCCCGATCGGCGTTTGATTTCGATCTGGAACAAAGCCTGACTGCTGTTCGGCGCGATACGGTCATGAGCGACGCGTTCCAAACGATATTGCAGGCTTTCGATTCGCCACGAAGCCAGCTCGAGATGCTGGTCGGGGCTGATTCCTGTAAGCGGTAGAGCGCCCTTGGCAAACTCAAGGCCCGAAGCCTCAGACAGAAACGGCTGAAACTCAAACTCCAGCACCTGCGTGTCGAAGGGGAATCTCCGCAGATCGTAAGTATTCGAGAGGGTAGCGTTGAAGCGCTCGGTGTAGGTAACCAGGCCGTCGCGGTCGACCTGAATCGTATAGTTGTTGCGCTTGTGGGTGATGGAGTTCGCGGCTTCGATTCCTGGTAGCCAAATGTCGCCCTCTTGAAAGTCGCGCACGGCGTCTTTTGTGTCGGACTTGGCGAGACGAGGGTCGATCCATTGGGCAGCAAGATATCCACCGACTTCGAAGTTCTCGCGCGTCTCGTCAATCGCGACCAGGTCGGTTAGATACATTCCGACAGCGATTTCGAGAGGCGTGTTGCGGTCTGTCGGATGCTTGTGAATGTCGGTTTCGGCCTTTGCCGGCGCGAGCAGGCAAAGCAGCGCAATCGCTAGTCCTGTAGGAAAGACAGCTTTGGTCAAATTCTGCTCCGAGATCGAATCAGGTCACTGTAGCAGAATCGGTTGAAAAGGCGATTGTGATTCCCGAATTGGGAATTGGAGGGCTGTGGTACCCCCTCCCCCCTACCTGCAAGATATCTGGAATCAAGGGGTTGGCGAGATCGCCAGACAAACGACTGAGCCTGTGGGAGTTGCAGGCAAAGTCCTGAAGTCAAAGAGCTTACGTCGCTCGTTCGGGAGGGGAGCGAGCCGGCGGAGGCGTTTGGGGACAAAAATCCCCTCCGGCCTCATCTAAGGGATTTTAAGAAATACGAAGAGGCAGGGAAAGGACATGGGTCACATCGAAGCGTGATAAAGGCGTCTTCAGTATCCGGTCGCTAGTCGCCAGTTAAGAACAAAGGCACGAAACAGATAAGGCAAGAACGACCACCCGGCCAAAATCAGGCCGGATGGGGCACCGGCCTGTGATGGGTGACGAAAAACCCCGCCCAACCAAAAGAAGGTTGGACGGGGCACCCGCGTGAGCTTTGACCGGGCCACCCGCCTAAGAGGGAGTTATCAGTGAAAGTCAAAAGACCCACCCGGCCAACATCAGGCCGGATGGGGCACCCGGCTAAGGTTTATAGCCGTCGGCCATCCATTTCTTGAAAAGGTTCACCTTGCTCGCCGGCCAGGGAGACCCTGGCGGCATTAATCCCGCCACCAGCTGGGCCTTAACGGCTTCGGCGTTGGCATGACCACCCGACGAGTTCGACATGTAAGCGTATTTGTTCAACAACACTCCCATCGGCGCCATGTGTGCTACGTCGGTGGCATTGAACAGCGGTTTGATGCTCTTGGCGAACGACACCTTGGCAGACTTTTTTGCGGGGGTTTTGGCCGGAGTCTTTTTTGCTGCTTTCTTAGTTGCCATTTTGTCACCTCTATTTTCCCGGTACGCTTGGTGAAGTAGTTTTTGGGGGAGCCGCCGCCTCCATCAGTAGCGGGCTCGCCCCATACATTAGAGTAACCACCTGCGGACACCGCAAACAGGCCTCGACACCCTCCTGTGGCCACCACATACAATTGGGCCGCAAAGCACATGGGGGCGGGCTGGTCACCACTGGAGGAGCCAGCCGCACTAGGCGGCTAGCCAGACTACAGCGGCCGTCGCCAAAGTGGAGACAACGATGCGCAGCACAAGGGGCTGACAATCGGAAGACTTCGGTCGGGCCGAAGGGGGCCGCATGCGCAGCAATTTCGGGCGTGAGTGGAACCAATCGATCCAGGTAAGCGGCGCGCGGTTCGGTGGCTGTGCCCTGGATGATCGCGAAGACCGCGGCCCCTTCCATCTCAGCCTGAGCACTCGGGCAGCTGGTAGCAGCACCTTTTCGCAAGTGTTCCATAGCAGGAAACCTGATAGGGGCCGCAGGGCATGGCACGCGATATCGCCAGCCCTGCAACCGGATGTGACGAACAGTCCTTATGCTGGGAAGCCCTGGTCTTTCCAGCATTGGAATGCCGTGAGGAAGGCGTTCATGTCGAAGGTTCCGGGACAGCCCGGTGCCGGCATGCTGCCACTCGCTACCTCATCGTGGATCGCCTGCCAGTTACTCTGGCAAGCAGCTGGGTCCCAAAGATCGAAGAAGCCCATCATGTGCTGGCGGTAGCAAGCGGTGAAGAATGGCTTGATCGTACTGGCAAAGCCGCAAGTCGCAGGCCCGCTGCCGTAACCACCACCCAGTCCGGGATGGAAGATGACCCCGATCACGATGGGAACATGAGAAAGCCCGTGGGCCTTAGCCGCTCGCATCACGGCTCCCAAAGTAGACTCGGTGAATTGATCAAAGGGAATGCTTGCGGCAGTGGTCGGAGCCGCCGTCTTCGCGAGAGTTGCAGCTGCGACCGTTGGAGTGGTCCTAGTCACTGCTTTCTTTTTGTCTGCCATCGCTGGCCTCCTCAGGAACGTATAGGGCCGCTTCTAGAACAAGGGTTGTATGCCATTTAGGCACTGGTTCGTGCTGTTCGTCCCCGCCTGACATGTGACATGACTCACGTTGAGCTGGTTCGTCAGATGACAACCGAAGCAATTACTGGGCTGTTGGAACGTTTCCATCGTGCTACCGGCTAATACACTTGTGCCGACATTTATACCGGCGGGGAAGCTGGTGTTCGGCGGGTTGCCATTCTCCGTCCAGGTGGCACCGGTCATGTAGTAGTTGGTGCGGATGTCAGGGCCGCCTGCCAGGGCCGCGAAGTCGCTCTGAATGCTGTTGTCAATGCCAATAAGCTGACTGTTGGAAACGTTATCCGTAGCGATCAGCGGGTTAGGCTGGACTCCGAAGTTGGCTCCGAAGGCGCTGGAGCGCATGACATCGCTGGGGCCGATGTTGCCCCCGCTAACTCCCACAATGTCTGGCGACACGAATGTTTGCCTGGGCTGGTTGAACGGCCCGTTCGCGTTGGTGCAGCAGAACGTCCACGTTCCGGTGACGGGAGTGGGCGGGTTGTTGAGTTTTTTCGGTCCGGTGGTAGAGGCGTATTCAAACTCCGCGTTGGGTGCATTGCCAAAATGCTCAAAGGTAGCCCAGATCATCTCCGAGTGCCCGTTGGCGCTTCCCACCACGTGCATTCCAACCAGGGCGAGGGTAGTCGTTTTCGTCTGCGTCGTGCCCTTCCAGTGTGTGGGGTCGGTCTTATCGAAAACAGGTACCACCGCCTGCGTGGTGATGTACTGATCGGGATTGGCAAGTCCGGTGGTTTCGATCCATGCCGACTTCACCTCGATGGCCAACGCGCACGGATCGGGGAAGGGTGACGTCGCGGCCCCGATTGCCGCGGCGCAGGTCGGATCGGTGACGGGGGTTGACGTCGATATGTGCGCCGTTGCAAAGGTCGTGATTTTGGCGAAGTCCGACGCCGATTTCGGGAACTGCGTAGGAGCGGGACTGATGCCCCCAGGCTGACCAAGGAGGGTCTTCTTGGTTCCGGTCAGGAAATATGCCATGACATCGTTGACCATGGTGATGTAGTAGATGAGAGATCCGTTTTGGGCCAACAGAACACCGTTCGTTATGGCCTGCCCTTCCTCCGTGTCGATTACGCCGCCGTTGATGTTCAGGAAGATCGGGCGTCCATTGACCATGAACCGCTGAGCGATGAGCTTCGAGTTCACGGGCGCAGGCTGGAGCTTCTGTAGGACTTTCAGGTTCTCCGCGGTGGTCTTCAGCAGTACCTCATGTTGAGGGGCAAGCTTCATCATTACTTCATGTTCAGGAGCAAGCTCGGGCAGTAGCTGTTGTTGCGGACGCAGCCGCTGAATCTGCTCCTGCGGAATCTGCTTGGGGACAATCAGCTTTGGGGTATTGATCGCCTTGCCGCGCGTATCCAGCAGGACGAGCTTGCCGGCGCGCATGGCGGTCTCCGACACCTCCACCTGTTTGCCAGCCTTGTTGAGCACCAGCGGCTTACCCGCCTGTGAGATCGGTCCGGGCTGCACTTCGAACATCTGCCGCGACTTGCTCATGATCACCGGCAACCCGTGGGGGCCCACCTGGGCCGCCCGTATGCCAAGGAAGCCAAGTTTTCCGAGCCCCAGGATGGAGAACATCGACTGGTTTGAGATCAGCGTGCGCTTGCCGGTGGAATCGGCAGGCGAAACGGTAAAGAACTGCGGGGAAGCGAAGATGCGCCCGCCGCCTCCACCGTAGGACGCCGGCGCAGGCGAGGTCAGCCAGAGAAACATCTGTTGCGCCCACTGATAGAAGTCGCAGTTGTGGAGCCCCGTGTTATTGGGAAACGTGATGCTGTTGGCCGGGTCCACCACGCCATCCACGGCGGCGGTGTGGGAAGTGAAGAAGCCGTTGAACATCGTCGTGGACACACCGCAGTCGTTTCCTGCGCCCGGTTGCGGGTCATTGGGCAGCGTCTGCGCGCCCGCTGGGGGTGAGCCAACGGACAGGGTCATCAGCAGCGCAAGAGCGGACAGGATGGCCTGCGTGACGACACGGAAACGGCTCGATGACGAACGACTAGGGGCTTGACTAAGCATAGCTTCTCTCCTGTTCTTACTTCTTCGCAGTAAATTTCTCTGCACTGAATCGGAATCGAGGAGCAATGATTCCGATTTGTGCCGGCCGACTTACGACCCAACTGCTAGAAATGTCGCAAAAACATCAAGAAAGCTGGAAGTATCAACTGGTTCGAGTTCCGCGCCGATAGGATTGAATCGTGGCCGGCGCATAGAGTCGCCGACCCGGCTTACTCTGGGCGAGAACCACATGTCGGTCAATAGACAAGTCCTGTTTTACGGATGTACTTGGGATGTCCTTGAAACCGAGTAAGGCGAGACGGTTACTGCAACCTTAACTCGCAGGAATGAGTGACGAACAGCGAGGTATTAAATCACTGGCTCGCCACTTTGGTGCTGTATGAAGTTGGCGAGCTACGTGCTAGACTGCCGCCCACCTAGGATGTAGATGTATAGCAAGGCTCATCGCGAGCGTCGACTCCGATTTGGGGACTTTCTGTTAGACCCCAGAGCGGGGGAATTGTGCCGCAACGGCACGAGGATCAGACTGCAAGAACAGCCGCTTCGTGTCCTGCTGCTGCTGCTGGAGCGTCCTGGCGAAGTAGTCACCCGAGAAGACTTGAAGCACGGCCTCTGGGGTGCGAACACGTTTGTTGACTTCGATAACAGCCTGAACATCGCGGTCAAGAAACTACGCTCGACGTTGGGCGACGACGCATCCTCTCCGCGCTATATCGAGACCTTGCCGAAAAGGGGTTACCGGTTTCTAGACTCCGTGACTACGGACGATCCAGGGTGGCTGTTGGCTACGCTTGCTCGTTGTTGGCAAGCGTGCAGGCGACTCTACAATCCGGTGAAAGGCAAATTGAAGTAGTTTCAACTCCTTTCTAATACCTCTTGCGTGCGTTCGGCGTAACCCGTATGCGGCGCGCAAATTATCTTCACATGGCGCGCAAGGTACGTGTGCTCATTGCGAAGCCCCCATGACGATCGGTTAGTGTCCGCACGGAATCACCAAAGTTGAGCTTGGCCAGCCTAGAACGAGTGACGTTCTCGGAGTTTGGCATCGTTGTCGGCGGGACGGTTCCGGTTTGCGCGGAGACCAAAGCAATTCAGCCCAGGAATCGTGCTTGCTGTTCTGCTGTTGGCAAGAGGCAGGCGTTTGCTGACGTCGAGAAGCGGCGGCGGTTGCGTGCGATGAAGCGATAGACCGGGTTGCGCAAGAATGGCGGAACTATGGAGCCCAGGGTGGCGAGGGCGGACCAGACTCCTCCGAGATATTTGGCAGCGTTGAGGACTGCGCCCGACTCGATCGCGGCCTGGCCGTTGGCGATCCAGAGCATGGATTCGACGGCTTCGAGGTGGTATTGGCGGCGCAGGTCTTTGCCCAACTCGGAGTCACGGGGGACGAAGAGCAGGTCGTGCCGCCGCTCATGGCGCAAGATGAACTGGACCGAGCGAGCGCAGAATCCGCAGGAGCCGTCGTAGACGAGGAGGGGGGCGGAAGCGGCGATGGTCCTGATGGATGACATGGGTACTTAATTAGATGCGCGGAGTTGCATCGTTGGACGAAGGGAAAAGCAGGTCCTTCGACTTCGCGACCTACGGTCGCTGCGTTCAGGATGACAAACCAAATCTGCTCGCGGCGACGTCGCTCAGGATGACAACCTAAAAAATCGCTTACTCGCGCTGCTATCCTTTGTATCCCGCGCTGCGCAGGGCGACGGCGAACTTGGCCAGGAAGTCGTGCACGTGGTCGCGGGTTGCTAGAGGTCCCATCAGTCCGATGCGGAAGACCTTGCCGGCGAGTGGACCGAAGCCTCCGGCGATCTCGATGCCGTCGTCATGCAACAGCTTGGCGCGCACTTTGGCGTCGTCGACACCTTCGGGAACCTGCGGCGTGTTGAGGTTCCAGATGCTGTATTCCTCGGGCACGAGCATGCTGAGGCCCATCTCGCCGATGCCTTTGACGAACTCCTGATGCGCCTGATGATGGCGCTGCCAGCGGTGCTCGAGGCCTTCCTCTTCGATGAGGCTGAGGCCTTCGTGCAGAGCGTAGAAGAGCGTCGCCGACGCGGTGTGGTGATAGCGATGCGAGACGAACAGGTAGTCAGAAATGAGTTTGATGTCGAAGTACCAGGAGACGTTGGTCGTCTTGCGGGCCTGTAGCCACTCGGCGGCGCGGGGTGAGACCGTAATGGGCGACAGTCCTGGAGGACAGCTCAAGCCTTTCTGGGTGCAACTGTAGGCGATGTCGATGCCAGTCTTGTCCACGTGAATGGGCATCGCGCCGAGCGAGGTGACGCAATCGGCGATGACGAGGGCTCCGACTTCGTGGGCCGCCTGGCAGATGGCTTCGCCGCGCTGGAAGACTCCGGTGGAGGTTTCGGCGGTGACGTACATCACGACTTTGGGCTTCTCGCGGTGGATGAACTCGGCGGCTTCGCTGTCGCCGAAGGAGCCTCCCCAAGGCTTCTCAAAGCGGACGACGTTGGCGCCGTGGCGCTTGGCCATTTCAGTCATGCGGTCGCAGAAGAATCCGTTGGCGAAGATGACGACTTTCATGCCGGGATCGACGAAGTTGCCAATGGCGGCTTCCATGCCGCCGCTGCCGGTTGCTGAGATGACGAACGTCCACTCGTTCTCGGTGCCGAAGACGTGGCGCAACATGCGCTGGTTGTCTTGGCTGATCTCAAAGAAGTAGGGGTCGAGGTGTCCGACGATGGGCTGGGCCATGGCCTCGTAAACGCGGGGATGGACCTGGGTCGGGCCGGGGCCGAACAATAGCCTCTTTGGGGGATGAACAGAAATTTCGTCTTTGGTTACAGTAGGGCTTTGCTGGGTGGTTGTCATGAGGACTCCCTTATAATGTTGGTAACAGTATAGCTATAGGTTGGGCTAAGACCTCGGCGGAGGTTTCGCCGGATGGGGTCCGCGTTCGCGACGAGCGAGGCCCATGATGGTCGGATAGGCGCACAAGGGGACTGGCGTCCAGTTGCGCCGTTGGGGAGATGGAAATGATAGTGTGGCGGCTGCTGCTTCTGGTCGGGGCTGCGGGGTTGGTGACCAGCACGGGATACCTCGTGATGGTGATGATTGCCAGCGCGCGGTTCCGTCGCGAGCGGCGAAACGCTACTTCGCAGCTAGCAGAGTTTCCGCCAGTCACGCTGCTCAAGCCGGTCTGCGGCATGGAGCCCGGCCTCGAAGGACACCTCACCAGCTTCTTCGAGCAGAACTATCCCAGTTACGAGATTATTTTCGGTGCACGTCGCAGTGATGACCCGGCGCTAGCCGTGGTGCGGCGTGTGAGTGCGATTTATCCGTCGGTGCGAGTGAAGATCGTGATTTCAGGAGAGCCGTGGCGCCCGAATGCGAAGGTTTGCTCGCTGGTGAAAATGTACGAGCGGGCGTCGCATGATTACCTGATCATCAGCGATAGCGACGTTGCGGTTGAGCCGAATTACATAGCGGAAGTAGTGCGGCCGATGCTGGATCCGCGCAATGGCATGGTGACGTGCCTGTATCGCGGACTTCCGACGGGCGGTTTGTGGTCGAGGCTCGAAGCGCTCGGCATGAGCGTGGAGATGACGGCGGGAGCGATCGTCGCGAACTTGATCGAGGGCATGAAGTTTGCGCTGGGGCCGACGATGGCCATCCGGCGGGATGCGTTGGATGCGATTGGCGGGTTCGAACCGCTGGCCGATTATTGCAGCGACGACTACGTGCTTGGCCGGGATGTAGCCGAAAGCGGACGGCGGGTGGTGATGTCGCACCACGTGATCGATCATGTGGTGATCAATCGCAAGTTTGCCTGCTCGATGCAGCACCAGATTCGCTGGATGAAGAGCACGCGCTGCTCGCGTCGCGCAGGGCACGCGGGCAGCGCTCTGACTTTCGCGATGCCTTTTGGCGTGTTCGGGATGACTGGGGCTTTCGGGCTGCACCAGTGGGCGTTGGGAGTTGGGCTGTTCGCGGCGGCGTATCTGAACCGTGTTGTTCTCTCGATGGTTGCGGGTTGGGTTGTCGTCGGCGATCGGCGGGCACTTCGTTCGGCGTGGATCTATCCGCTGCGCGACTTCATGGGATTCGTATTCTGGTGCGCCAGCTACACGGGCCGAACGATCGTTTGGCGTGGCGACCGGTATCGCCTGGAAGGCTGCGGGCGCATGGTGCTGGTGCGGGCCGGCCTAGTTGAAGATGTACCTGCTCTGGCCGACGGCGAAACGGCTGCTCCTACAGCCGTTGCCGGGCGATAATCGTAGCCTGCATCCCTCGTCGAGGCATACCTTGCTCAAGTTAATAGCGGTTGCAAGTCTCCTGGTCGCGGTGAATTCGCTGGCTGCAGCGCAAGTGCGCGCGGAGAATCCTACGTCCAAGCAAATTGACGCAATCTTCAGCCCGCTTGTGACTGCGAGGTCGCCGGGGCTTGCCGTAATTGTGCTGAAGAACGGGACCGCTGTGTTTGAGAAGGCCTACGGCCTGGCTAACCTCGAGAGTGGCGTGGCGAATGCGCTTGATACCGACTTTCGATTGGCGTCGTTCACCAAGCAGTTCACGGCGACGTGCGTCATGTTGCTGGTGCACGACGGGAAGCTGAGTTACGACGATACGCTGACGAAGATCTTTCCCGGATTTCCCGCTTACGGAAGTACGATCACCGTGCGCATGCTGCTGACGCATACGTCCGGTCTGAAAGACTACGAAGACTTGTATGCTGCGCAATTTCCAGGAGTAGACGACCGCAAGGTTCCGCAGATTCACGATGCGCAAATTCTTGCTCTGATGGAGCAGCAGGCCGCGACGGATTTTCCGCCGGGCAGTCAGTGGCGCTACAGCAATACCGGTTACGCGATGCTGGCGATGATCGTGGAGAAAGTTTCGGGCAAGCCATTTGGTGAATTTCTGCATGACCGCGTGTTTGCGCCACTAGGCATGAAGAACACGCTGGCTTACGAGAAAGGGAAGAACGAAGTTCCGTATCGCGCGCTGGGCTATGCGAAGAAAGACGGCGCTTGGATCGAGGCCGACCAGAGTTCGACCTCAGCAGTGTTGGGCGACGGCGGCATTTACTCCAATGTCGAAGACCTGGCGAAGTGGGACCGCGCTCTTCGCGAGCACGCGTTGTTGAGTGCCACAGAAATGCAAGCAGCGTTTATGCCGGTGAAGGTTCCAGGCGGCGCGAAGACCGATGACGGCGAGCCGACGGAATACGGTTTCGGATGGTTTCTCGATCCGTACCAAGGCCGGAAACGCACCTGGCATTCGGGAACGACGACAGGGTTTCGGACCTACATCGAGCGCTTTACGGATGAGGGTTTGACCATCATCATTCTATGCAACCGGGATGATTTGAAGCCGGGGAAACTGGCGGAGCAAATGGCGGATTTGTTCGCGGTGCGGTAGTTTGCTCTGGCCCGGGTCCAGAAAAAAGGCCCCACTCTACGATCGGGCAGAGTAGGGCGCGATTTGCAGCGAAGTTCCTGTCAGCCGACTACGAGCGCGAGCGACGGCGACGAAGCGCGGCCAAGCCTGCGCCTGAAGCCAGTAACAGCATGGAGGCGGGTTCGGGAGTGGTGGCGTTAAGCTGCACGTAATCCCAATCGCCCTGCGCGCCGTATGACTGAAGCAGGATCGTGACGGTCTTTCCGGCATCAGCCGAGGTCGCAGTGTAGAGCGCCGTATAGTTTGACCAGGTGCCCGGTCCCAAATCGATTCCAGTCGCAGTCGCGACCGTGACGCTGCCAATCTGAAGCTCGGCCAAAGCGTCCGCTGGGAGATCGGTACGGTGCAGAATTTCTACTTGAAGGTTATAGGTTGTTCCGGCGACGGCCGTGGACACGTCCTGCCAGATCGAACCGCCATTGCTGTAGGCGAGCGTGCTCTGATCGAATGCGTTCGGGTTTCCAGCGTAGCCGCCGGTTATCCACTGGCTAGATCCAGCGCTGGAATTCCAGCCGGGAATCGGCAAGCCGGTAGTGAACTCGCAAGCGCCGCCGCAGAAGTTGTTAAAGCCTGGGTTAGTTTCAAAAGAGAAGTTCGCTACGGGTATACTGGTGGCAAAAGCGCCAGATGCGATCATCAATAGACCAACGATTACGGCGAGCAATGTAAACCGAAACTTAAACATGGGTCCTCCAACGGGCACTGACTCTCAGCGGAACCCAAAGACAGGAGAGCTCGGAAAGGGCTTTCCGCCTGTTCGGCTTAAATTAAATGTATCTTCCTCGTTCCGACTCATTCTGTGCACATTTGACCATTTCTCGAAGATATTGAGGTGTGCGTAACCGGGAACTTGAAGCCTGCCAGCCAACTCCAGCGGGGACCGCCGAATCGTGAAATCTCCAATTCAACTAACGTCATTTAGGCATAGTTCGAATACTCGTCCGCGACCCTTCATGGAACTTTCATTGCGCCAAACCTGAACCTTCTATATGTGACTGTCACTGCGCAGGGAATTCTGCTCCCCGGCTGTGATTGTGAGCATCCATAAATTGCGACCGCGAATAGTGGCTGGCCTATCTTTCTGCTGTAATGTCTAAACCGACGTCTGAGCGAGAATCCTTTAACTAATGAAGCCGACATTTTCCCGATTCCTAAAGTTCGCCTTATCGCTGACATTCCTCGCAGCCATAGTTCCGTCCGCTGTGGCGCAAACCGATGCGCCGTCTAAGCCTCCGTCGCCCGCCGGAGTATCGCGAGGCGATCCACTGCACCTGTTTAGCGAATCGATCCAGACGCTGACCGCGAAAGTTACCAAGTCCGTAGTGCAGATTTCGGCCACGGGCTACGGATTGAAATCGGATAAGCAGGCAAGCGATACCGCGCTGTTTGAACCGCAGGAAGCGATCGGCGCGGGAGTCATTCTGTCAGCCGATGGATATATCGTGACCAATGCGCATGTGGTGCAAGGTGCGCGAAAAATTCGCGTGCGACTGCCCGGACTGGAAGCGCCCGGTACGGACGAAGGGATGCCGCACGGCCCGGTGAGCGCCAAACTGGTCGGAATAGACAAGCAGTCGGATCTGGCAGTACTTAGAATTGACGCCAAGAACCTGCCTGCACTCGAGCTTGCCAACTCGGACGAACTGAAACAGGGGCAAGTGGTATTTGCTTTCGGCAGTCCGCAAGGGCTGGAGAATTCCGTAACCATGGGCGTGGTCAGCGCCACCTCGAGACAGGTGAGCGACGAAAACCCCACGACCTATATTCAGACCGATGCGCCGATTAATCCTGGCAACAGCGGCGGTCCGTTGGTTGACGTGGATGGCCGTGTTGTGGGCATTGACACTTTTATTCTTTCCGAGTCGGGCGGCAGTGAAGGACTCGGCTTTGCCATTCCCAGCAACGTGGTGCGCAACATATATGAGCAGTTGCGGACAGAAGGACACGTGCATCGGGGACAGATCGGAGTCTACGTTCGCACGGTTACGCCGGATCTTGTGGAAGGTCTGAAGTTGCCGCGGAGTCATGGCGTGCTGCTGGAAGACGTGATGCCCGACTCGGCGGCGGAGCGTGCTGGGCTTAAGGTCGGCGAGGTGATCACAAGCATCGGCGGCAAGCCGGTGGGAGACACGAAGGAGTTTGCGACGCTGCTGTTTGCCTACAAGATTGGCCAGCCCGCGCCCATTACTGTGGTGCGTGACGGCAAGGACGCGACGGTGAACGTTACGCTGACGGAGCGGCCCGACGATCCGCAGCGCTTTGCCGATATGGTGACTGGACCTGGGAACGTGATTGAGAGGCTGGGAATCGTAGGCGTGAGCATCAACGACGAACTCAAGCAATTGCTGCCCGATTTGCGCATCCGGTCGGGAGTGATCGTGGCGGCACGTACACCGAGCGCATCGTTGTTCGGAGAAGGGCCAGAGCCGGGCGACGTGATTCACGCCGTGAATACGACGCCGATCAAAGACATTGCGGGCCTCAAACAAGCGCTGAGAGAATTCCATCCGGGCGACGCCGTGGTGCTGCAGATCGAACGCGAAGGAGCGTTCAGCTACCTGGTTATGGAGTACGAGTAAAGGGGGACAGCAGCATTTACATACATTCAGGGCCCGGGAACAAATCGAGTCGCAGCACTGTCTAATTGCATGTAACTTCTGACCGAAGGGAGGGCTAAACGATGAAGAGCCCACTTCCGGCGTTCTTCCTCGTCACTTCGACGTTTGCCGCTCTGCTGGGTGGGCGAGCCGGCGCTCAGCAGACGGGCATCTTCCCGACCGGCAAGCAGCGAACTTTATTGCTTAATACAGAGGACAGCGGGCGACAAGTTGTCGCAACCATCGGTCAACAGATAGAGATCACCCTCGGAACCGTCGGCCCTGGAAGCTACGACGAAAAACCGGAGATATCTTCTTCGGTGATCCGCTTTGAGAACGTCCATTTCAAGATGCCACCCAACCCCGGCGGCCCGACACAGGTTTACGTTTTCCGCGCGGCTGCCGAGGGGAAAGCCGGGATACAGATACCGCATATCAATTCTGCGCCCGCTTCGAGGCCCCCCTTTGTCGTGACAATTCAGGTTGGACCGGCTGCCGGCATTTCGCATACGTCGCCTACACCGAATTAGCACATCCAGAACGAATTGGCGCTACAGATCGACCACGCCGCAGGTGCCGGGCGCGTTCGGGTCGGCGTCCTGCGGACCTTTGGGGCCGCCTTCGCGCATCTTGGCGCTGGTCTGCTCGATGATCACTTCGACAACTTGAGTGGAAGTCAGGTGCGATGACGGCGCCGGAGTGTAGTCGCGTCCGGCGGTGCGCCCGGGAAAGTAGCGAAGGGTCATCTCCTCAAACATGGCGCGCTTGGCGGTTTCGTCTTTGAAGATGTGGCCGCGACCGAAGCACATCACGCAGCGATGGTTGGCAGAGTGATACTTGGCGTCGCGCGAGTATACGAGGCCGTCGATCTCAGTGACAGTGACGCAAACGGGAATTCCCTTGGCGAGTTCTTCGAGCATGCGGCTCGACATGCCGCCATGCAGGTAGATGCGGTCAGGCTGCGCGGACGAGTAATGATAGAGAGTGGGGACGACGTAGGGCAGGCCGTCTTGCACGAAGCCGACGTGCGCGATGCTTCCCTGGGCAAGGAATTCCTGCGCGCGCTGCGGAACGGCGCGCTCGGGATGCTGTTGAACCTTGGTCGTCCAGATGCCTGACTCACCCATGAGAAATCTCCTGTGTCACCAGCATGGCGGAAATTGGGGAGGATGGGAAGAGCGGCCGATCAGGTGGCGGCGAGCTCGTGTTGCACGGACCGTGGGCTGAGGTCGAGACGTTGTTCGGCGACGCGCAGGAACCACTGGTTGACCACGACGTTGTGGCAGAACGAGCGATTGCGGAGAAGTTGCCGGCCAGCAAATTCCTTGAGGACATTGGGCAGAAGTTGGGCGAGAGCGTCGAGGCGGCTGTGCTCGCGCTTCAGGCGCAGGTGCAGGAGTTTGCGATAGAGCGCTAAGCTCGTTGCGCTGAAGTTGCCATCGGCAGAGAGGATGGCATGAGCGGCAATCAATCCTGATTCGATGGCGGGGCGGATGCCCTCGCCGCTTTCGGGATAGGCGAGTCCGGCGGCATCGCCGACGAGAAGCACGCCGTCGTCGAGGATCTTGCGGTCCGTGCGGCCCCACAATCCGTAGGCGTGGCCGGCGATGCCGGTGCTTGGGGTTTCGACGCCGCGATTCTCGTGCAGATAGCCGGCGAAGTCTTTCATGTGGCGCGAGATTTCGTGCGAGTCCGTGCGGCCGAGTCCCACATTGAGGTAGTCGCCTTTGCGGAAGACCCAGCCGTAGCCCTTCATATCGCGGCAGAAGAAAAGCTCGGGGAGTTCGCCATCGACCTTGGAATGCACGGACATGGCCGCATCCATTTCGAACTCGATTTCCTGGGCCAGAACGGGCGCCGGCGAACCTTTGTTACCGAGAAAGCGGCCGATGGGGCAGAAGTGGCCTCCAGCTCCGACCAGCATTCGAGCGCGGATATCGCCGTTGATGAACCAGCCGCCGTCGTTGCGTTCGATTGCAGCGAGAGCCACGCCTTCCCGAACGCGCGCGCCGCTGCGCCGCAACAGGAAGTCGTCGAACTCGCAGCGACGAATTCCATAGCTAACGACTTGGTCACCGCGGATTTCGATCTGCGGACCACCGATAGCGCTCAGGCGGAATCCCGTGATGGGTTGGATGGTGAGTGTTGCCGGGTAGTCAGCGGGAGTGAACTCGAGTTCATCGAGGATGAGCGGGGTGATCCATCCGGCGCAGAGCTTGTTGCGCGGAAAGGTGGCGCGATCGACCACGAGCACATCGAGGCCGGAGTTGCGCAGCGCCCAGGCGCAGGACGAGCCCGCAGGACCGCCGCCGACAATGACTACATCGCACGTGTCCATAATTCGCGGTCCGAATCCTCGTCGAATGGGGTGTACAGATGTTCGCGGGTCCATACGACGAACGGGCTGTTTTTGCCGGCGAACAGGACCTGGAATAGCTGGAGATTGCCGGCGAGAAACGCAGCCACCGATCCCGCGAGGTAGAGGCGCCAGGCGCGGGCGAATTCAAGGCCGCGCATCTCCACCACGGTGTCAAACGATGATTCGAAGCGGGCGAGCCAGTGTTCCAAAGTCTTTGCGTAATGCATGCGGAGGTTTTCGACGTCGAGCACGCTGAAGGCATCCGGCTCGAGTACGCCCATCGACTCGCGCAGCGTGGGTGCGTAACCGCCGGGGAAGATGCGTTTTCGGATCCACGCATTGAGGGGGCGGGGACGGTTGCGGCCGATGTAGTGCAGGAAGCCGCGCCCGGTGTCGCCGATTGTGCGGCTAATCACGCGGCCGAGGTCGCGGTAGTGGTCGAGGCCGACGTGCTCCAGCATGCCGACGGAGCAGAAGATGTCGAACTGCTGGCTGACGTTGCGGTAGTCGTCTTCGATGAACTCGACGCTTCCGGTGACGCCTTCGCGTTTCGCCCATTCGCGGGCGTACACGATCTGCTCGTGCGAGATGTTGAAGGCCATCACGCGGACGCCGTAGCGTTGCGCCATGTAAATAGCGAGCGCGCCCCAGCCGCATCCGGTTTCGACCACGGTTTCGCCGGGTTGCAGACGGAGCTTGCGGCAGATCATCTCAAGCTTAGCTTCCTGGGCGGCCTCGAGGGATGCGTCGGGCGTGGGGAAGTAGGCGCAGGTGTAAAGCATGCGCTCGTCGAGCCAGAGGCGGTAGAAGTCGTTGGAGAGGTCGTAGTGGCGCTGGATGTTGGTACGCGAACCACTGGCGGTGTTGGCCTGTAGCCAGTCAAGCCACTTGGCGCGCAGGCGACTATAGAGCGGCGGGGTTTCGGGCACGGCGCGATAGATGGACTCCAGGCTCGCGACCAGGTCGCCTTCCACCTCGATGCGACCTTGGGAAAAGGCTTCGCCGAATCCGGCCTCGGGGTCCCAGGCGAGTTTGGCGATCGTCGCGCGGTCGGCAATGTGAACCGTTCCGATGACGGGTTCGCCGGTATCAGGGAGATCTTCAGTGCCGTTTAATTCAAACGCCAAGGGCACTTGGCCCAGCGAACGGCGCATTAAAGCGAGCAGCTTGCGATCCAGAGGGGAAGTCGCAGTTCGGGTCACAGCTTCCTCCAGTTTCGACATGATAGCCGCGAAATCGCCTGAAGCGCCATAGAGGAATGCAGGCTAATTTCAGCCTTGCTGGGCAGACTACTCCGACGCACGAAAAATTCGCGCCGTCAGAAACAAACGCCGCCTTACGCGGCCACACCGGTAGCTGTAGTGATGGTCTCCAGTCCGTGCGCGTCGGGGCCTGTTTCGCGGGCGCGCAAGAGCACAGCAAAGAACAGTGCGAAGAATCCGAGGACGGAAAACACCCACATGCCGAGCGCATAGCCGTGGAAGTTGTCGAGGCCAGCATGGCCGATGTCTTTGGTGGTGCCGATGAGCCAATAGAAGATGAAAAACGCCACTTGCTGCGCCAGGCTCATGAGAGCGTACGCCGTGCCCAAGCGGTGCTCGTTGACGATGTAGGCCACCGAAGGCCACATGACGGCTGGGATCAGCGAGAAGGCGACGCCTAACATTCCAACGGGAACGAACAGCGAAACGCTGCTGTAGGAGATCATCAGGTATACCGGCATCATGAGGAACGAGCCGAGAACCATGAGTGTGGCCCGCTTGCCGATGCGGTCGGCCAGGAGGCCGAAGAGCGGAGTTGCAATCATGGCGAAGCCGGGCAGCAGGCTGTTGAAGAACCCGGCCTTTTGTTCAGCGGCGGCCAGCGCTGCGGGTACGGTGGAGAGTTGTCCGCTGAAGTGAAGGATTCTGCTGGTGAATAAATCGACAGCAAACTCGCGAAAGGGAAAGATTCCCGAGTAGAACGCCACGCACAGACCCACTACATACCAATAGGAGGGATTGAACTTAAGCCCCTCGCGGAAGCTTAGCTTGTCGGGTTCGCCGGACTTGCCCAGCGAGAAGCGGCCTTCGGCGTAGCGCTCCATTGCCCAGTAAGCTGCTGCGCCGAAAATTGCGGTGGAGCCCACCACTACCGCCAGGATAAGCGGATTCTGCCAGCTTTGCGGGGCATCGATGCCGTTGGGATAGAACGCAAATTTCGCCCAGGAGCGAGAGTTGTCGGCGGCGATGGACGCGATTCTCGCGATCACCAGGTTGATGCCGAAGGCGAAGCTGAGGTCCCTGCCCTTGAACCAGCGCGCGAGAGCGACCGTCACGGCGACGATCTGCGACTCGGCGCCGAGTCCCAACAGGGCGCGTCCCGTTACCATGACTCCGAAACTGCCTTTGAAAGCCGTGAGCGCGGCACCTGCGACACAGAGAGTAGAGAACAGCATCAAGGATTTGCGAATACCGAAGCGGTCAATGAGGATTCCGCCGATGAGCAGCGTCAGCACCGCCGCGGCACTGTAACTGGAATTCAGCCAGCCAAACATTGAGCCCGTGTAACCAAGTTGGTCGCGGAAGACGCTTTCCAGCGGATTGATGCTGTCGTAGATGTAGTAATTGCCGAATTGCGCCAGGCTGACAACGATCAGCACCATCCAGCGGTAAAACTGGCTGGGTTGGGGACGCTTTTCGAGCGTTATCTCTCCAGTGGACATGCGACCTCGTGGGATTCTGAACTCGTTTCACGCAGCAGACGCGGGAAGGGAAACGATAGCAGAACGTGACAGCCAGAGCTATCGTCTGGCGATGTTCGATCATACGGGGTGAGCGCGGAGCCCGGCGGGCGAATCTGGGTTAGAGCTTCGCCAGCGCGCGTGCGGCACTCGACAGTGATTGGCGGCTGGAGAAAAAGTCTTCCCAGGGATCGGCGCGCCTGGTGCGCTTGGCGAAGTTCTTGATGTTGAAGCTGGCGGGATCGAGCGTGGCTTTCACTTCCTTCCAGTCGAGTGGGGTGGAAACTGGAGCGTGCGGGCGCCGGCGCACCGAATAGGGCGCAACTACGGTCTGGCCGAATCCATTGCGAAAAGGATCGAGATAGACGCGGCCGCGACGGGCGGCAATGCTGTGTTCGTAGGTCAAGTCTTTGGGATGCGCGGCGGCAACCTTTTGACAGACGGTTTGTGCGAAGGACAGTACGTCTGAAACGTCGGGGCCGATCCGAATCGGCACGAAGATATGCAGGCCGCGACTGCCAGAGGTTTTGGGAAACGAAGTCAGCCTCAGGGCATCGAGTGCTTCTTTCAGGGCAAGGCCGGCGCGCGCAGCATCGGCAAATTTGCCGGACTCAGGATCGCAGTCGAAGCAAACCCAATCAGGTTTGCGCGGGGCCGTGGCGCGGGTTCCCATGAAGTGAACGGGAATGCAGCCGAGGTTCACCAGGGCGAGTTGGGTCTTGAGCGAGCCTCCGACGACGTAGTTGACGGCTTTGCGCTTGCCTTCGGTGGACTCGATCAGCTTGGTGGGCGTGTCGGGAGGCATGCCCAGCGGCTTCTCCTTCTGGTAGAAGCATTGGCCCCGCATGCCGTCGGGACAGCGCTCCATGGTGAGCAGACGGTCTTTTACGTAGGGCTGAAGAAGCGGAAAAATTCCGGCGTAGAACTGGACGAGGTCGAGTTTGGTGTAACCTTCGTCGGGCCAGAAGACTTTATCGGGATTCGACACCGCAATGGGCAGTCCGGTCTCTGATGGAATGGCGTGTTTGCGAGGCGTCATGTGGCTACCTCCGGCAGAACGACTTCGGCGGAGGATTTGTCATTGCGCAGGCCGAGAAATACGGGCTGTCGTAGCTTTCCGTCGGAAGTCATTTCCTGATATGCGATCTGCGCCACCAGCTTCGGCTTGAGATAAGTGACGTCGCGCTCGCGGGGAGGATCGGCAAGTGGCGATGTCTTCCTGACCAGCGGCTGAAATGTCTTGTAAAGAGAGGTCAGCGACTGCTGGTTGAATCCGGTGCCGACCTTGCCAACGTAGAGCAGTTCGCCGTTGTGGTGAGCGCCCAGCAGGAGGGCTCCGAAGTGGCTGCGGGCTCCAGCGGGCGCGGTGTATCCGACGATAACGAACTCGTCTTCATGCTTCACCTTCACCTTGCGCCAATAGGAGGAGCGGGCTTCGACGTACGGTGAGGACAAGTCTTTGGCGATCAGTCCTTCGAAGTTGCGGCGTTTCGCGAGCTTGTAAGCTTGCAGGCCATTGGCCGCGAGACGGTGCGAGAGCATGAGTGTCTTGGTGGGTTTGAGCGTGCGTTCAAGCACTTCGCGGCGAACAGAGAGTGGCTGGCGGCGGAAATCTTCGCCGTAGGAATAAAGACAGTCGAAGACTGCGTACACGCGCTTCCTGTCGCTCTGCTGAAGCAGCTGGAACCGCGAGACGTTCTTGCGATCGAAGACCACGACTTCGCCGTCGAGCAGAAGCGATCTTGGCCGGAGAGATGCGACTGCTGCAGCAACTTCAGGATACGTGGCGGCGTAGTCGATGTCGTTGCGCGACATCAGCGATACGTGGCTGCCTTCTTTGTAGGCGAGCAGACGATATCCGTCGTACTTCTCTTCGTAGACCCAGCCCGGCTTGTTGAAAGCCTCGTCGACCAAAGTGGCCAGCATTGGCCGGACGTGAAAGGGAACGACTGCGCTCGTCTTCTTCGATCGTGGGGCGCGGACAGCCTTCACTTTTTCGGCCTGGCGGAGTGCCAAATCGCAGGGGATTTTGCCTTTTTCGAAGACTTCTTGGCGGCGACGCTCTTAAGCGCAGATTTCGTCACGGCGGTTTTCTTCGCCGCTGTGGGCTTTTCCGACTGCGGATCGCCCGTGGCGGCTCTCTCTACGTCGCCTCCGTTGTCGCGTGCAATGCCGGCTAACAGACGGCGGGAGATCGCGGAATAGGGCTTCTCGACTGTGACGTCTTCGTCAGAAGCGTACTGGTCGCGATGCTTGATGAGAAGCCACGACGGCTTGCCGCGATTGCCGCCCCATCCGGCGGTACGAACCAGCGCCCACGAGCCCTGCAACTTCTTGCCGTGGAGAGTGAACTTCAGGTCGCCCTTGCGCAAGGCCTCGTCGACACTGGGAATTTCGGGCTCCCAGGTGCCGATGTCCCAAACCATCACGGTGCCGCCGCCGTACTCGTTCTCAGGAATGATGCCCTCGAAGTTCGCGTAGTCGATGGGGTGGTCTTCCATCTGCATTGCCAGCCGCTTGACCGATGGGTCGAGCGACGGTCCTTTGGGCACAGCCCACGAAAGCAGCGTGCCTGCCCACTCGAGCCGGAAATCGTAGTGCAGCTGGGTGGCGCGGTGCTTCTGGATGACGTAGATGAACTGCTTGCCCTTCTTCTTGGGCGCAGCGTCGCCGGAAGGCTCCGGGGTGAGGCTGAAGTTTCGTTTCTTGCGGTACTCGTCGAGAGGCATAGGCTGAGAAGTTGGATGTTGATTTTAACTGGAAGGAAACAGAATAGCGGAGAAAAAGGACCCACACATTCCAAAAGCGGGGAATGTGTGGGGACTGGTGTTGTTCGAATGCGGCTACGGCTGCGACCGATAGGTGACGGTTCTGGAGCCGCCCTCGGTGATTGTGAAGTCCGAAGGGACCGCGAACAGCGAAGGATCGGGTTCGGAGCGCTGGATATTGGTCAGCTTAAACGTCTGTTCGCCCATGCGCGGGTCGTTACGTTTACTCAAGACAATGGTCTTCAGTTCTGGAGATGTCCAAACTTCGGTCACAATGGAGATTGGCCGATCGTTGCCGATTTTACCGACCGCGATAGTACGAGTGGTGCGGACTCCGGTAACCTGCACGCCTTCCATCATCTGGGAGCCGAGGTTTTCGGAAGCGACGTCTCCCTCAGATTCAGCGAGGCGCTTTTGCATGAACACCGAGGCCGTTCCTGGCGCATGCGGGGAAGGTGGAGGTGGCGGCAGAGGCGCCCCGCTAGCAGATTGCATGACAACGGTGTTGGTCGAGATCATGACGCTGCCAGCCCCAGCGGCCCCGGCAGGGGCAGCTGGGCCTTTCCAAGCGGTCTTATCTGTCAGGTTCAAGGTGTACGAAGCGCCCGCTACTGGATCCTGAAGGAAGACAAGATGCGGGGCGTCAGCGGCGGAGAGGTTACCGAGTGCCGGGAGAGGAGCATCCTGCCGGGTGCGGCCCTGAGAGTCGCGGGCTGTGGTTCCACTGCTGCTTGACGTGATGTGAGTGCCGTCGGCGAGTGTCTGTACGGATTCGTTGGTGATGGTGGCGGAGTAAGGTGCACTCGTCACAACGCCACCCGAACCTGCGATTGCGCCGAAGGCGACTGCGGTCACAGGCCCAGCCACGCCCGCTTGACTGGCGGTGCGGTAAATCACATTGCTGCTGCCATTATCCTGGGCCAGGGCGCAGAAGGATGCGGCCAATACGAAAATCAGAGTGCGTTTCATGATCGGGTGATTCTCCTTTTCGATCTCATTCTTAAAATCATGGTTGTAGACGGATTGCTTGTACCGAGCCATCAGCAAGAGTCAGGTTGGCGACGTAGTTGACTCCCTCGGGCACAGCGCCTGGAGGAAAGATCGAGTCAGCGGGAATGGCTATCTCAATGGCAGGATCGGACATTGTCCAATTCACGGCCTGAGTTTCGCGATGAACGGCGGCATGGACTCTATGAGTGGGCGGAAGCGGCTGGCTGACAGTCTTTTCTACGTTTACGGCGGGCGCAGCCTCAAGGGCGACCTGTGAAACGGATGGTGCGGAGTTTGCCGGATGCGGCAAGGAAGCCATCAATGCAACCGCCGCTGCGGCCGCGATAGCGGCGACGACGGGCACCCATCGAGGCATCCTGCGGTTGGGCTTGGTCAACGAGGTGTGCGCCGCACCCGCATAGTAGGCGGCAAAATCGTGGCCGGTGTCCCTAAAGGCGGAAACGGACGCATGACATTCTGCGCAAGCCTGGACATGCTGTTCGACTGTCGCGGCTTCGGCTGCGTCGAGTTCACCGTCGATCCAGGCAACCAAGGGTAAGTTCAGGTTACACATTGCATTTCTCCGCTAGCTTTCTCACGGCGCGATCCACCACATCGCTGACGGTGGAGGTTGGAATGTCCAGTACTTCGCCAATCTCGCGATACCGCAAACCTTCAGCACGCAGCATCAGGCACTCGCGTTCTTCCCCAGCCAGCAAGCGCACGGCGTCATGGAGCCGCTGGAGTCTCTCTCGCGCCAGCACTGACTGCTCCGGGTTGGCGGCAGTCGATGCCGCGTCGAAAACCCGATCGAGCGGTTCAGCCATGCGTTGCGAATAACTCGTCTGAGCGTTACGCGCGCGATTGTGGGCGACGCGAAACAGCCAACTGCGAATGTTCGCCTGTGATCCGCCAGCCGACAGGTGCTTGTGCAGGCTTACGAAAGCATCCTGCACTACGTCTTGTGATTCCTCGCGCGAGAGTCCAAGGCCGGCCAAGTATCGTAGGAGGGGTTGGCGGAGTTCCTGATACAGCGTGGTCGCCTCGCAGGAGTCGGTGGCAAAGGTGGAGAGCGGCAAGTTCAGGGGTAACGAATCGCCACTCATAGGATCCTCAGCATCGCGGCTCTAGTTATAAAACAATCGGGACGGCAAAATTTCCGGTAGCGCGATGAATAGCCCCTCTCCTGTGATGTAAAATCCCCTTTTTGTTAGAGATGCAATTTGCCAGTTGCCGGAATACTCCGCGAAAGACACGGAGCGCACGGAATAGCGGAGGCATGAAATCGACCGACAGGAAACCCACATTTCCCAATATTGTGGAGGTGCGGGCCACCCAGAGGAACTCGGTCGCATATCCAGAGTCGGAATCTTGTTGCCTTTCTGGAGATAGACAGTCGATAATCCGCGAGCGCTCCCAAAAATGACATCAAGGGCCTCCATAAGCACGCGAGCAGTGCGCCACCAGCGTAACGCGCGGATAGGTCTGTTGTTACTGCTTTTTGGCCTCCTGACTGCTTGCAAGACGTCGCAGGAGGCGGTCAATGCGGCAAGCCAGCTCGCGGGTAGTTCGCAGCAGCTGACAGCGTACTACGCAGACTTATCCAACCAGGTAGCCGACTACACCACACTGAGCGAGATGCACTCGGAGCTGATGTTCCAACAGCCGTTGGATGCAAACGTCCGAGCAGAATTGAACACTACACAACAGGAGCTGGCCAAGCGTCTTGCTCTGGCGCAGTCGTTGGGAAAACTGGCGTCGGCTTACTCGGCGCTGGCTAATTCGAAGGCAGCCACCGACGCCAGCACTGCTGCCTCTGCCCTGGCCGGCGAGTGCAAGGCGATTTCTCCAATGCCCGTAGGCTCGGCGATACCGGACATCGTAGGGCAGGCGGCGCAGCAACTCGTGGAGTACCTCAGGACGAAAAAACTACGCCAAAGCTCGGGGGCCATCAGCGACATCGTGGCGGGAGTGCAACAGATGTTCGTTTCAGAAATGCCTGCCTATGAATCGCTGAATCGCCGCCGAATCGAGATGGCACAGCGGGTGGCACGGGAGCTGATTAAGAAGGACATCGTAGAGATAAACCCGGACCTCTCTCAGGCCCTCAAACCGTTTGGACTGAACCCAAAACCCGTGCACGACACGCCATCGCCAGAGGCACGGAGGTTGCAGGATATCGAGATCCAAAGAAGTGGAGAACGACAGACCGACGAATTCGCCGCGAACACCCAGGCGCTCTCACAGTCGATGAAGGCGGCCAGCGAACAGCTGAAGATGGTGACGAAGCGACACTGGTGATCAAATGGCTGGAAGCAGCATAGGGAAGGACCCACTCGAAATGAATGACGCGTTGAATGTCTTGGAGACCCAGTTGGAATTCATCGAGGACCAACTGGACGCCTGCGAGACCCAGGCGCAGCGAGACCTGCTGCGTCCCAGCTATGTGCAGGCGGAGATCAACTATCAGCGCGCGGTGAATAAGATCTTTCAGGCCAACGATGCAAAGATTGCAGCACTTGTGGTCCAGATGAAACAGGCGCAGGGTTCGCTGGAGAAAATGGTCCAGCAGTTAGCCGACACAGCCAAGATAATCACGGCGATCTCGACGGCGGTGAAGATCGGCACGGAACTGGCGTCGATGGCGAAGTAGCGCGCACTCCCTCGGTTAACCATCCCTTCCGCGTTTGGCATTGAATTCAGGACGAGGAGGCGTCGCCTTTCGGGAATTGTCGACCCCATGATAAGCGCCAAAAACGGGCGCGAATATGGAGCACCGAGTTCTATGCTCCCACATACCTTGCGTACAAGCTGCGAGCGATGGCGGTGTCGGTGGTGCCTTTGATGATGGCACGCCCGTCGGGAAAGAGGGTCATCTCGTAGGGATCGTGCCAGAACTTCAACACGAACTCGTTGTGCTTCACCTGGCCGTGAGGCGTGAGGCGGCGAGAGACTTCTTCGAAGTCGATGGGGCGCTGGCGTTCGTGGATTTGCACCGAGTTGCGGCCGCACATGGAAATGTGGGGGCGGCCAATGCCAGCGAGGTGAATGAAGTCGCGTTGCTGGCAGGCACGGCATCCATCGCGCGGGTGCCCGGCGGAAACCTGCGCGAACTCGTTAATCCAGACGTCGTAGGAGAGCAGGGTGCGGCGGATTCTATCGTGGGCGCCGACGATGAACTTTATTGCCTCGGTGGCCGCGATCGACGCGACCAGGTTTACGGCTGAATTGAGGATGCCCGCGGTGTCGCAGGTCTCGATCATTCCCGTGGGGGAATCAGGAAAGATACAGGCCAGGCAAGCGGTCACGCCGGGCAACACGTTCATGGTGACGGCGTAGCTGCCGACTCCAGCGGCGTAAATCCAGGGCAAGTTTTCGCTGACGGCGAAATCGTTAATCAGGTAACGAGCTTCGAAATTGTCGGTGCCGTCGAGGATGAGTTGCACGCCGACCAACAACTCTTCGATGTTGTCGGGCGTGAGGTCGGCGGCGTGTGGCTCGACTTCAATTTCTGAGTTGAAGCCGCGAATCTTGCGGGCGGCAGCGATGGCCTTGGGTAGCGACTCGGCGGCGTCGGCCTCGTCGAAGAGCACCTGCCGTTGCAGATTGCTGGGTTCGACGTAGTCGCGATCAATGATGCGCAGGTAGCCAACTCCGGCGCGCGCCAGCAGGGAAGACAACGCCGAGCCGGTGGCGCCGCATCCCACGATAGCGACGCGGGCCGCCGCCAGGCGCTTCTGGCCGTCGGATCCGACGGGTTGAAAGAGGATTTGGCGGGAGTACCGCTCACTGAATTCCAACAGGCTCACCTGCTTTCGGGATGCTGCGTCCGTTATTCGCTATTATAGGAACGCCACAGAGGATTCGTCTTGGAACTCGCACTGGGACGATGGGTTAGAGGATTGGTGTACCCGGTCGGCGGCAGGTACGAGGCGAGCACCAAAATTCGGCCGCGGCGGCTGGTAACTGATGGATCCATCAAGGGTTAGGGATTGAGGAAGGCAACCACGCCATTCATTTTCGGGGTGGCAGTGCTGGGTGCGGCGCTGATGCCCGCCCTGCCCTCGGCGTGGGCGCAAAACCCTCCCACTCCACCGGCACTTGTCGAAGGCCAGACGGTCACAACCCCACAACATCCGCTGCCTGAGCTGAACGGCGCCGCCAAATACCAGGGCGAGGTCGTTCGCGACATCCAGTTCAGAGGAATCGCCGGCACGAACGCCGAGATGCTGCGCGGCCTTTTGCTGGTGAAAGCGGGCGATCCTCTCGATCGCGATCAACTGCGCGAGTCCATTCGTGTGCTTTATGCCACAGGACGCTTCTCAACCCTGCATGTGGAGGCCTCGGAGGAAAAGGGCGGCGGCATCACGCTGACCTTCGTCACCACCGAAAACTACTTCAACGGCGACGTCAGCGTAGAGGGGTTGAATACGAAGACGTCTCCCAAGCCACACCAGTTGGTGAATGCCACCAAGCTGGAACTTGGTGAACTCTTTTCCGAAGAGAACGTGAAGCTGTCGGTTGAGCGCATGTACAAGGTGCTGGCCGATAACGGCTACTTCCAGGCGTCGATTGCCTACGACCTGCTGCCGCATGAAGACACGCGACAGATGAACATGGTGTTCCACGTGAAGCCGGGTGAGTTAGCGCGCGTGGGCAAGGTCACGATTGAAGGCGACACGGGCATTGTGCAGGAAGAAGTCCAGAAGATCACCAAATTGAAGCCCGGGGCGAAGGTGAAAAATGCGAACCTCACGCGCGCACTGGAACGTCTGCGCACGCACTACCAGAAGAACCAACACCTGGAGGCACAGGTTTCCCTCACCAGCCACGAATACAACCCTGCCACGAATACACAGGACTATGTGTTTGAAGTAGAGCAGGGATCAAAGATCGTGATTGTTGCCGAAGGCGCCAAAATCCCCGGCGGCCAGATCAAGAAACTCGTCCCCGTCTACCAGGAAAACGCGGTAGACGACGATTTGCTAAACGAGGGACGACGCAATCTGAGGAATTATCTGCAAACCCAGGGGTACTTCGATGCAGAGGTCGCGGTGGAACGGCGACCGGTGCCCGACGAAGATCTGGTGAACATCGTTTACAAAGTCAACGCGGGCGAAAAGCATGAGTTGGCTGCCATCCTGATCAGCGGCAACCACTACTTCAACAGCGACACGATACGCGAACGATTGAGCGTGCAGCCCAAGAGTTGGGTCCTGATCAACGGACGGTTCAACCAGCGGATGATGCAGTCCGACGTGATTGCGATCAAAGCGCTGTACCAGGCCAACGGGTTCCAGGAGGTAAAGGTCGAAGCCAACGTCGAAGACAACTACGAATCGCATGCTACCGAGCTGGCTGTGGTGTATCGCATTACGGAAGGGCCGCAAACCCTGGTCAGGAACCTGGTCATCGAAGGTAACGAAAGCTTCCCGCGAGAAAAACTGGAGCCGATACTCAGCAGCGTTGCGGGCCAGCCCTTCAGCGAGGCTGACATTGCCAACGACCGCGACGCCATCATCGTCTTCTACTACAACCGCGGCTACCCCGACGTGGAGTTCGAGTCAACGGTAATGCCGGTCAAAGATGTGCCCACCCGGATGGACGTTACCTACAAAATCACACAGGGGCAGCGTGTAAACGTAAACCAGGTAATCGTTACCGGAACCGAGAACACCAAGCCCTACATCGTGAACCGGCAGATCCGCATTCGCGACGGCGACCCTTTGAGCCAGGCGAACATGATCGATTCGCAACGCCGTCTGTACAACTTGGGGCTGTTTAACCAAGTGGACATGGCGGTGCAGAACCCTGAAGGCATCGAACCGCAGAAGAATGTTTTGTTCAACATGGCCGAGGCGCCACGCTGGACGTTCCGCTACGGTGGCGGCATTGAATTCGCGACCGGCAATACGCCAGCTATCAACAATCCGCAAGGGCAAGCTGGTGTGAGTCCAAACGTCGTGTTGGAGATCACGCGGCTCAACATGTTCGGCCGCGACCAGACGCTGAGCTTCCGGGCACGATATGGCTTGCTGACACGGCGGGCATTGATCAGCTATGACGCGCCGCGGTTGAATTGGTTCAAAAAGGACAACTGGCACTTCACGGTGAGCGCGTTTTACGACAACACGATCAACGTGAATACTTTTACCTCGGAACGCCTGGAGGGGTCGATCGGAGCGGAGCAGAGATACAGCCGGGCGACTTCTTTTCTTTATCGCATGACATGGCAGCGAGTGAAAGTCGATCCCGATAGCCTGGTGATCGATCCCGGCCTGATTCCTCTTTATGCCCAGCCTGTGACCATTGCCATCCCCAGCATGACCTGGGTGCGGGACCGGCGCGATAACCCGGTGGACACGAAGAAGGGCAGTTACAACCTGCTCGATCTCGGACTGGCGACAAGTGCCCTGGGATCGCAATCAAACTTTGGCAAAGTGCTGTTCCAGAACTCGACTTATTACACGCTGCGCAAGAAGTGGGTACTCGCGCGCAACACACAGATCGGCATCGAGCATCCCTATGGGACTAACTATTACCCCGGCGGAAACGCAACCGCGATCCCTTTGCCGGAGCTGTTCTTCGCCGGCGGCGGGAATTCGCTGCGCGGATTTGCCATTAACCAAGCGGGGCCTCGCGATCTGGCGACCGGATATCCCATCGGCGGACAGGGGCTTTTCGTCAATAACATCGAGATTCGCACGCCTCCGGTGTTGCTGCCGTATGTGGCCGACAACATGAGCTTCGTGTTTTTCCACGACATGGGCAATGTGTTTGCCAATCCCAACCAGATCTGGAGCGGACTGGTGCGCTTTAATCAGCCGTCGATTGCCGCATGCGCGCCGCCCGCTGCGACATTTGGTTGCAATTTCGCTTACAACCCGCAAGCCGTCGGTCTTGGCCTTCGCTACAAGACGCCTGTAGGCCCGGTGCGTGGTGACGTGAGCTACAACTTCAGCCCAACTCGCTATCCCGTGCGCGAACAGAACAAGGTCGAGACCCTTAGCCATTGGAACTTCTTTTTCAGTATCGGACAAACTTTCTGATGAGACGACTTACACACATCGCGATATGCGCCCTCCTGCTGGTTCCGGCGGCAGCGTTTGCCGGAGAGATCATTGACGCCGTGGTCGCCACGGTCAGCCGTCAGCCTGTGCTTCAAAGCGAGTGGGACGATGCCACCCGCTTTGAGGCCTTCATGCAACAGAAGCCGCTGGCTGAGGTTTCTGACAAGGACCGAGTGAACGCATTACAGCGACTGATCGACCGCCGCCTTCTGGTTGTCCAGATGCATAATCCGGATTACCTCGCACCGTCAGCGGAGGAAGTGCGAGACGAAGTCGCAAAATTGCGGGCGCAGATCCCTGCAGCCAAAGCCGATGCAGGCTGGCAGGCCGCGTTGGCGGAGTACGGCTTTACCCAGCGCGAAATCGAAGCGCACCTGCGAGCAGAAACGCAAATGATGAATTTCGTCGAGGTTCGTTTGCGCCCCAACATCCACGTTCAGCCTGAGGAGGTAGAGGCGTACTACCGGGCTCAAGTGCTTCCTGATTTGGAGAAGGCAGGAGTAAAAATCGTGACGCTGCAGGAAGTGGAGCCGAAAATCCGCGAGCTGCTGGTGCAGCAGCGAATGGATGAGCTGCTGGATGCGTGGCTGCACAACCTTCGGCTGCAAACACCCGTGCATAGCACGGTGCCGCTCCCTCCCACTACTGAACACGAAGGGATGGGCGGAAACTAGCCATGGCCGAAATCGAAAAAGTTCGCTTGTCGCGCTTCCCATGGTGGTTCTGGGTTGTGATGGCCGGACTGTTTGCGATTTTGGTCGTGTCGCTGGGCTGGTTCCTGCAAAGCCCAACCTTCAAGGAGATCGTGCGGGCGCGGGTAGTGCTTGAGCTGGAAAAAGCAACGGGTGGCAACGTGGAGATGCAGTCGCTCACGTGGAACGTGTCGAAGCTGGAGGTCGAGGCCAAGGGAATCACAATTCGCGGACTCGAGCCTGCGACAGAAGTTCCGTTGGCGCATGCCGATCGGTTGTACGCTCGCGTTCACATCGTTTCGTTCTTCGGCGCAAACATCGATTTGCAGCAACTCACGCTGGACCAGCCGGTAATCCACGTCATCGTGAAGCCGGACGGTTCGACCAACGTGCCGGAGCCGAAGGTGAAATCGAACGGAGATCACCTGCAACAACTGTTCGATCTCGCGATTGGCAAGGCCGAGGTGCACAACGGTGTATTGCTGCTGAATGAGCAGAAGATTCCACTCGACTTCAAGGCCTATGACCTTGGCATGGTGATGGGCTACCAGGCGCTCGACAAGCGCTACGACGGCAGTGTGCAGGTCGGCAAGATGGATGCGCAGTTCGCTGACCTGAGGGACGTTCCGGCAAGCGCGAATCTCGAGTTCAACTTGTGGCACAGCCGTTTGCAGGTGCGTTCGCTCAAGGTGACGTCGCAGAAATCGTCGGTCGAGTTGAGCGGCACGGTAGACGACTTCCACCGACCTACGGTCAAACTCGACTACGCAGCGACGGTGGATCTTGGGCAGATAGGCGAGATTGTGCGAGTTCGTGAGTTGCGAGGCGGAGGGGCAAACGCCACGGGTTCAGGAACGTTTAGCGCCGAAGACTTTTCCAGCAATGGCAAGCTGAACCTGCGGAACGTCGATATTACGCAGGAAGGTTTCGATATTCGTGACGCCAGCGCTGGCGCCGAGTTCTCGATCGATCCGCAGCACATTGTTCTAAAGAAGATTGTGGCTCGCGTTCTGCGCGGGACAATTACCGGTAGCGCTGAGGTGAAGCATTACGCGCCAGCGCTGGAGTCCATCGGACCGCAGATCAGTGCAGATAAACCAGGGAAGGCAGCAAAGCCCTCCGCTACTGTGGCAGCCAAGACGGCAACCGCGAACGGAAAGACAGGAGCCGCACAAGTCCAGCAAGGAGCAGCAAACTTTAAAGTCGCTGGCACCTCATTGAGCGAGTTGGTGCGCATGCTTTCGAGCAAGAGCCTCCCACTCGAAAAGCTGAACGCAACTGGAACCGTGGATGGGAAGTTGGATCTGGCTTGGAAAGAAACCATTAAGAGCGCAGTTGTGGAAGTGGTACTGGACTCCACCGCACCGTCCCAGAGTGAACCGGGCCAATTGCCAACCAGTGGTATGCTGCGTGGCCGCTACGAGGTGTTCTCAGGTAGGGCCGAAATTGCAGCACTAAACCTCGCGACGCCGCATACTGAAATCAATGCGTCTGGGAGTATCGGGCCGCGGACGGTACAGCTCCAGGTAGCGGCCAACACCAACAGCTTGCATGAGTTCGAGCCGTTACTCAGCGCCACGGAGAAGTCATCCATACCGGTGGAGATCGACGGGCGCGCCAGCTTTAACGGCACAATCAGCGGCAATTCCGCCCACCCCGACCTTGTGGGACGTCTGCTGGCGACCAATTTCAGTTACAACTATTCGGCTGCCACGCCTCCTCCCGCGCCGCCGCAGCAGCAGACCAGCACATTGGCGTCGCTGCTTCATCTCGATAAACCGGAGCCCGCTCCGAGTCCCGCGCCTAAGCCACGGCAGATCCACATCGATTCGCTGGCTGGCGATGTGCAATACGGCGGCGATGTAGTGGCGTTCCACAATGGGGTGGTCGAACAGGGAGCAGCGCGCCTGAATGTAGATGGAAGTGTTCAGCTCCAGAATGGCGCCTTTACCGATCATTCTCCATTCCAGCTCAATGCGTCGCTGCGGAATGCGAGCGTGGATGATCTGCAAAAGACAGCGGGTACCGATTATCCAGTACAAGGCGTTGTCAACCTCAACCTGCACGCGAGCGGCACAAAGGCTGATCCCCACGGCAGTGGGAGTCTTTCTCTCAGTGGCGGCGAGGCCTACGGATACGCGATAAAGACTGCCTCATCTGACATAGTTCTGGCCAACCAGTCGGTGCAATTACAGAACATTCGGCTGGAGGCGTTAGGCGGGACGATGTCTGGAGCAGTCGCCTACAACGTCGACACACATGAACTGAAGACGGACTTGCGCGGGGAGAAGATCGACCTTGCACAAGTTCGGGAGGTCCAGACGGCCGTGCTACAGGAACACGGCCTAGCCGGCTTTACGCTGAAGACCTCCGGCACGATGCAGCAGCCTTCCATCGAAGCCCACATTGACGTGACGAACCTCGTGTTTAACGACGAATTCGGCGGAGGGTCATTGACGCTGGATGCCGTAAGCCACGGCGACAAGATGCAGGTGACCGGTCGCTCGAATTTCGAACGCGCCGTGGTATCGGTGGATGGCGAGGTGGGACTAAAGGGAGACATGCAGAGCGACCTGCGCCTGCAATTCAGTCAGTTGGCGATTGATCCGCTGCTTCGTGCGGCGCTGAAGACGCAAATTACAAAGCCGTCGAACCTCAGCGGGCACGCCGAAATTCGTGGCCCGCTGCGCCGGCCGCGTTCCCTCGGTGGCTCGATGGTTGTGGACGCATTCGCGGTGGAGTTAGAGCGAATCGCAATTCATAGTGACGGGCCGGTTGAGCTGTCACTTGCGGACGCGGTGGTCACGATGAAGCGGCTTACGCTGGCGTCGGAAGACACAAATCTCAGCCTGGGAGGAACGGTTGACTTCAAGGGCGATCGGCCGTTGGATGTCTATGCCAAGGGCCACCTCAATCTGGGCCTGTTCCACGCGCTGGATGATGAGATCACTTCTTACGGATCGACTGAGGCCGACGTGACCGTCAAAGGCACCATGGCCAAGCCCGTCATGAATGGCCGGATCGTGATTGCGCACGCCGGGTTCTCACTAGTTGATCTTCCGGCAGCCCTGGGAGAAGTCAATGGAACCATGGTCTTCAACCAGGACAAGCTGGAAGTCGAGAAGCTGGCTGGCCGCGTCGGAGGCGGTCAAGTGAGTTTTGCGGGATATATCACGTACGGCAATACGATTGGTTTCGACCTGACCAGTCACGGGACTGACATTCGCTTCCGATACGCCGGAGTCAGTGTTACGGCCGATCAGGACCTGCGCCTCAATGGCACGATGAAGAGTTCATCACTCACCGGCGAAATTACGGTGACCCGTTTTGCCCAGATTCCCGCCGTGGAGATAGCTCCGCTGTCCGTGAGTCAGCCTGTAACCGTGCCCAATCCGGCGTCGCCGCTCAACAACCTTCGGCTCGACGTCCGCATCGTGTCGGCCCCGGAGCTGACGGTGCAGACCGCTCTTGCCAAGCTATCGGGTGACGTTGACCTCAGACTGCGGGGCACGGGAACGCGGCCGACTTTGCTTGGGCGCATCAACATCGCGGAAGGCGACATCAAGCTGAACGGCACCAAGTACCATCTCGATCGCGGAGACGTTACTTTCGCAAACCCGCTACGCATCGATCCCATTCTCGATGTGGAAGCAACGACCCGCGTGCGCGATTTCGACATCACCATCGGCCTGCACGGAACGATTGATAAGTTGACGACGACCTACCGCTCCGATCCGCCCTTGTCGAGTGACGACATCATTTCGCTGCTGGCGTTTGGCAGCACGCAGGAGGAAAGCTACGCCAACAATCGTAGCGGCGGCATGGGAGAGGGCGCTGGAGGCGCGGTGCTTGGATCACTGATTAATCAGACCGTTTCCAACCGTGCGTCAAAACTCTTCGGTGTGAGCGCCATCCGCATCAATCCTGCCCTTGGAGGGGCAGACAACAACCCGAGTGCACGGCTCACCATCGAACAGCAAGTGTCGAATAACGTGACTTTGACCTACATCACAAACTTAACGCAATCGGCGCAGCAGGTCGTTCAGTTCGAATACAACATCAACTCGGAATACACGGTGCAAGGCATCCGCAACGAGAATGGTGTGGTGAGTTTCGACGTATTGATTCGGAAGCGGAAGAAGTAAGGCGCCGGCATGACTGCGATAGGTCGGCAATGAGTTGGTTCGATCCATCCATGACCACGGAAGAAATCTCTGCTCGTCGCACGCGCATGGTTGACGCGCAACTACGGCAGCGCGGCATTCGTGACGAGCGCGTGCTCGCAGCTATGGAGAAGGTCGCTCGCGAGCGCTTTCTCTCCTCCGAGTTCGAGCGCGAAGCCTACGCCGATGCGCCGCTGCCCATTGGCTCTGGACAGACCATTTCGCAGCCGTTCATGGTCGCCACGATGCTCGAGGTGCTGGGGGTGCGACCCACGGATCGCGTACTGGAAGTTGGTACTGGCACCGGCTATCAGGCAGCGCTGCTCGGTGAGTTGGCGGCCGAAGTCTGGACAATTGAGCGTCACGCGGAGCTGGCCGACAGGGCCCGGCACCTTCTGGAGGAGTTGGTTTATGGCAACGTGCATGTCGTCCATGGCGACGGCAGCCTCGGCCTGCCGGAACACGTGCCCTTTGACAAGATTCTGGTCGCGGCCGGGGCTCCCCTGACGCCACCATCGTTGGTTGCGCAGTTAGCGAAGGGCGGAGTTCTCGCAGTCCCGGTGGGTAGTCGCGCGAAGCAGGAGTTGCACGTTATTCGCAAGACCGAAGACGAAATAATCACTTCCGTTAACGTGCCGTGCAGCTTTGTGCCGCTGATCGGTTCCGAAGGATGGGAGCCCTAGGTGCTCAGCGCAATAGCAGCACCGAGGCAGCTGTGGCAATCCCGGCCGCGGCCATGACCATTCCCAGCATCCAGTAGTGCTTGCGTCCGGTCAGCAGCGTGATCGAGGTGACGACCAGGGCAATCTCGAGGAACACCTCTCCCAGATCAAAGCGGTTGGCGCGCTGGGTCTCATGTGCGAGTTCGGCCTCAAGGTTATGTGCTTCGTCCTGAATTTCTTTCTTTTCCTCGGTGTACTTTTCGATATTGCTCTCGAAGTGTTTCTGCACGTCTTCGGCTTTTTCGTTCTTGCCCTCGAGCGCGCCGAGCACGTCGTCCAGTGCCTGCAGATTGTTGAGTCGCAGGTTCTTGGCCTGGTAATAGGCCCATTGGTCAGTCGTCTTGTTCTGCAGCAGGATCTCTTCGGTGTGTGCGCGGTGTCCCAGCAGCGAAACGGTCGCAACCAGCACCGCGACAATAGCCATAGTGAGGCTCACCGGGGCTAAAGCCTTGCGTTCCTTGGCTGCTTCGGCATTTTCCTGTAGTTCGTTGAGTTCTTCGCCTGCTGACATTCGCTTCTCCGTGATCGCTGGTCTCAATGTGAGTGAGTGACATCGATAGTAGCGAGTCGACGCCGTCAGTTCAAGCCGACGAGGCAGGAGCATCGGATGTGCGAACTTGTTATCCTCCCGTGGATACGTCGAGGAGGCCAGCTATGCCAGCTACCCTGTACATGGTGGTGGAGCACTTCAAGAATCAGGATGCCATACCTGTCTATCGGCGGTTCCGTGAGCAAGGACGCATGGCGCCCGACGGAGTCACCTATGTGTCGAGCTGGGTGGATGAAAAGTTCCAGCGCTGCTACCAGCTCATGGAAACCCACGACCGCCGTTTGCTCGACCAATGGATGTCGCGCTGGAGCGACCTGGTTGAGTTCGAGGTCGTCCCGGTCATGACCTCGAAAGAAGCGGCCGAGAAAATCGCGCTGCAGCTCTGATTCGTCGCCACAGTAAGAAGGGGCGCACGAAGAGCGCGCCCCTTGTCGGCTACTCGGTTACGTCTTTGACATGCGTCGCAATCCACCATTCGTTGCCGAACGCGTCCTGCACCGCGCCGCTGCGATCGCCGTACGGATGGTCGGTCAGCTCCATGATGGACTTTCCACCCGCGGCTATCGCCCGGAGATATACATCGTCGCAATTTGGCACATAGAGGTAGAACATGCCCTGCATCGGCTGATACGGCCCGTGTGCTTCGCCCATTTCGAGATACGAACTTCCGATCTTCAACGTCGCGTGCATGATGATCCCTTGCGGATCGGCGTGGCGGCCAATCTCTTCCGCGTCGAAAGCTCGCTTCAAGAAGTTGATCACGGGTTCTGCCCGCAACGGATGCAGTGACGGCTGGATGTCAGGCGCACCTTCCCACTTATAGTTGCCGGCCGAGCGGGTGGCGATATACCAGAAGTTTCCGGCCGAATCGCGCACGTTGGCGGAGCGTTCGCCATACGGTTGGTCCCTCGGTTCATCGATCGACGTGGCGCCTAACTCGAGTGCACGCTTGTAGGTTGCGTCGCAATCACGCACGTAATAGTGGAAGCCAAACTGCTTCGGCTTGCCACTCCACTTCAGGCCCGGGCCACCGCCGCCAACCATCAGCATGGAGTCGCCGACGCGCACCTCGGCGTGAATGCCGCCCGCCGATCCGATGCTGCGGAAGTTCTCTTCCGCGCCGTAAGCCGCTTTAAGAAAGTCGAGAAGGCCCGCGGCGTCCTGCGCAACGATGTATGGCGTCAAGGTGCGATAGCCCTTGGGGATAGGATCGACAGCCGGACGCGCGGGCGGTTCCGGCTGTCCGGAGTTCATGCGACGGTGCATCTCGGCAATCGACATCTCCTCGGTGACTGTCGAAACACTCCACAGATATCCGAACGGGTCCCGCAGTGTTCCTTCACGGCGGCCGTAGAACTGGTCCTTCACGGGGAAAACAATCGTCGCCCCAGCATCGACCGCGTGCTGGAAGAAGGCGTCGACGTTCGGCACGGAAAGCGCCATCGCGACCGGTGAATTGCCCAGCGTTTCCGCGCTGAAGCGACCGCCTTCGGGCCATTCGTCGGTGAGCATGATGACGGAATCGCCGATCGTGATTTCGGCGTGCGGGATCTGTTCTCCGATCGCAAAGCGCATCGTTTCTTTCGCGCCAAAGGCGGCTGTGTAGAACTCGATGGCCTTAGCTGCGTTCTTAAAGGCTATTCTGGGCGCGGCGGCGGTACGGGCCGCAGTTAACGGTTCTGCTGTAGTTGCCATTGCTGTACTCCTCTTCAATTCTGTTTTGAGCTTTTCCATGAATTCGGTGCGCGGCAGGTCGCGCAATTCGCTTGCGATACGAACGAGCGGCGCGAGTTCGGGATCCATCTGGGCAGAAGGCGGCGCAGATCCCGCCAACATCTGGGTGATCGCCAAGTCGAGTTGGTCGAACAGAGAGCGCTTAGGCATTGGCACCCCCCATGCTGTCGCGGAGCTTTTCCAGGGCGCGGAACTGCAACTGCTTGACCGCGCCTTCACTTCGGCCTAATTCTTGTGCGATATCGCGAATGCTTTTCTGCTCCACGAACCGAGACACGATGACGCGGCGCTGGTCGTCCGGTAGCCTTCCGACCAGTTGAAAAAGCTCGGCGCGTTGTTCTACTTCGTCCATGCTCGCGTCGCCTAGCTCATCGTCCGGTGGCAAGGCGGTTTCTCGGGAGGTTTGGTGCCAGCGATCTGCCAGGCGGTTGGCTGCCATTCGCATCAGCCACGCTGCGAAAGGAACGCCCCGCCACTCGAAGCGGTGCAAGTTGGCCAGCGCCTGATGAAAGACCTCGGCGGTTACATCTTCAGCCTCTTCGCGGGAGGCAGTTCGCTTCGAAACATAGGCATACACGGCGTGAAAATTGCGGACATAAAGCTCAGAAAATTGCGCAGGATCGCGCTGAGCGGCTTCTACGAGCTTGCGCTCGTCCGCTTCTTTGCTCAACGCCCTCACCCGACTCTCCGCATAATGCGTTCACTTAGATTAACTGCCGGCGGGGTCAAAAGGTTACGGAGGAGAAAAGAAGTACGAAACATCGGGGTCGAACCCCGCTGGACGGCCCGCACTTGCCCGTTACTGGCAAATGCGGGAAGTCTCCAGGTTCGTCTTAGAAGTGGAAGCCGATCGTGCCAGTGATGGCGCGTGGCGTCACGTAGTGCGTGCCGCTGAATGTCGACAGGAAGTTGTACAGCGTGTAATCGTTCGTCAGGTTGATGATGTTCAACTGCGCGCTCCACTTGAACCTATCAGTTTTAAATAGGTTGTCATCGCCTATCGCCAGATCGAAGAGATTACGCGGTGAAATACGCGGTGGGTTGTGATCATCATTCTCCGTTCCCGGCGCGGGCACCTTGGTGAGCGTGGAGCCGAACTGCGATGCCAGACAGGTGAAAGGCAGAGCCACTGTAGGAGTCGCATGCACGCCGTTGCAGGTGAAACCGGCCTGAAATTCCTGATCGGCGGTAAATGGGATTCCAGCCGCATCTGTCATGACGATGGCCGGTTGCCCGTTGAGCATGGTCGATTGCCCGCAACTGTTGAAGTCGGAGATTCCGTAACAGGGGACTGCTCCGGCGACGAGTCCGCTGTCGTAGCGCCAGTTGAAGCCAAACCACAGTCCTCGCTTCCAAGGGGTCTGGTATTGCATGTGTGCCGTCATGTTAAAGGCTTCGTCGTGATCGATGCGGAAAACCCCCGTGGACCCCGAGGGAGTGGCTCCGGCTCCCGAGATCTGAGGAGTGAAGAAGCGGGCAGCGACGCTGGACATAACTACCAGCGCGGTGAATCCGTGAGTCACCGGCACGCTGGCACGCAGCGCAAAGCCGGGAATCTTCGAGTTATGCCACTCGATCGGGAAAAAGATCGGCGTATTGCCCAGTATGCTGAAATCGTAGGCGCTGTGCGTGTATTTCCAGATATATTCGCCATCGATCACCAGGAACTTGCCGATAGCCTGTTGCAGGCCGGCATGGAATTCATTGCGAAAGCCGGGCTGCAACGGCGTCGTGGTGTTTGACGAGCAGCCGAGAAGAGGGTTCAGCACGTCTGAGCTGCATCCAACGCTGGACAGCACCAGGTTTTCGTTGAAAGGCGTCTCCAACGTGCGCGCATAGGAGACACGCAGAACCGTGTTGGTTTTCTGAATGTTGTAGGAGACTCCAACGCGAGGCTCTGCCTGGCTTGCTACCGCCAAGCCGTTGTAGAGGTCGCCGCGGATCCCCAGGTTAAAGCTCCAGTTGCGCAGGGTAATGTTGTCCTGCACGTACATGGCGAGCTCCTTGACATCGGTGTGGCCGACAAATGGGAACCGAACCCCTCCACGCGTCAGATCGTAGGGCAGCAGAACATTGTTGAACAAGGGATACTGGGCGGAATTGGGAGCATTCGGGTTCGTAGTGTCGTTGGGCTGGAATCCCGCTGCCGCGCATTGCGAGGGATCGGTAAAACCGTTGACCGGGACGGCATTCGCATCCAGGCAGGGCGCGTTGAACGTGGGGTCGATAATCCCGAGCTGGTCATTCTCGTTCAGGAAGGTCTGCTCATACATGACACCGGCTTTCACGTTGTGAATGCCCTTGTTGTAGCTGACGTTTGCGACAGCGCCGGCATTGAGAAGGGAGCGCTGCTGGGCAATGCTTTCCCTCTGCAGATTCTGGGGACCAAGGTCGTTGAACGGGTCATTGCTTGGATAGTAGTTGTAGGCGTCGCGCCGTACGTAGCCAGTCACGTTCAGGACGGCATTCGGATTGATCGTGTAGGACCAAGTAGGCGCGATGTCGAACGTGAGGATTTTGGAACGTTGATCGGTCGGTCCCAGGGGCTGACCGGTTATGGGGTTGGTCTGAATCACGCCACTGAAATCGTGATATTGCTGATCGTATGAGTTGGGATTTTGAAACCACGAGCGGGTGAATTGGAAGTTAAGGTGCAACGCGTTCTTTGGAGAAAACACGTAGTCGACGCGATCGAAAAAATTCTCCATGTTGCCTTTGTCATGTATGACCCCGAATTCCGGCGGATCAAGAAAGCGGCCAGTATTAAGTCCACTGGCCGCTATGAATTCCCCCCAGTTTTTGCCGCCGTATGAGAAGTTCAAGTCGACGGTAGAGCTGCCGAACGAGCCGTAGGAAGCGGTGACAGCGCCGTGCGGCGTGGTCGAGCCCATTCCCGAGCGGGTGGTTACATCGATCACCAGACTCGTCTTGTCACCAAACTCGGCGGGAGGCGCTCCGGCGATTACCGTCATCGATTGCACGGCGTCGAGCGGAATCTGGTTCGAAAAGACCTTGCTTTGCTGGTCGGTAATGGGCTGTCCATCGAGAGAGAAAGAGTTTTCGGCGTGATCACCTAATCCGTGAAACAAGCCGTTCGAGTCGGCGGCGACTCCCGGCGATGACAGCGTGACCAGCGAACTCAATTCCGAGGACTGACTCTCCAGCGGAAGCTTGTCGAACATTTGCCGGTCTATGTCGGTGTGAAATGTCGAGTCGTTTTCTATCAGATCGGCGGCTCCCGCTTCAACCGTGATGTTTTGGGAACTTTGTATCTGTAGCGCGACCTTGAGGTTAAGCGGCACGGTGGACTTTACATCAACGTCCTGCCCATATTGGCCGAACCCAGTCGCGGTGACACTCAGGTGATACGGATTAAGGGGAATGTTGGTGAAGCTGAATTTCCCTTCTCCGTCGGTCGTGGTTGAACGGACGAATTGACTCACGGGATTGTGAATCCCGACGGTTGCGCCCGGCACGACGGCGCCGGTTGGATCGGTGACCACGCCGCTGAGGGAAGAATTACCCGAGGTCTGCGCGTTGCCGCCGATGCAAAGCATTAAGCAGACGGTTGCGACCGCGAAAGTGAGCGAGAAGCGCAGCCGACCGGCATTGCGGAACATCGTTGGCCCGTTTCTTTCGACTAATTCTGTTGCGGCAAGCGATGCACGATTCTGCAAATTGCAATTTCTAACCATCTCAACCTCCAATAGCTGTGGCCAACGTCCGCCACGCCGGAGCTACCGCCGATGGCTGGAAGAGGGCTTTCCGATTGATGTCAGAGACCTCGCCAACAGAGAGTTCTGGCGCGGTGGTCAAAGGGAACGCAGCGGAAATTAGAGGTTCTGCGGAGGGGGTCGAATATACGAAGACGTTGCGTGCAGGTGAGACTGAAGTTGGGGTTCGAGAACCGCGATCTGGGCCGAGTGCGAAACTTGCGCGGGGGCCGCGCTACCCGGAGTAATTAGGGCGGCATTGTGCGCAACCACGCACAATGAACAGTGCGAAGTAGGCGAAGGCTGTCCCGCCAGCTGGTCGTGCACGTGAACGGACTGGACGAAGCCGAAACCAGCCATCACCAGCACAAACAGCAGCGCGGTCCATTTCTGGAATGGCGAGGCTCTGTGCTGTAGAGGTGGCTTCATAAACTGACGGACTTTCGACACACTAACCCACTTAGACGTGGAAAGTTGCTGCGGGGACAAAAGAAAACTCTCAACCAAGACTGTGCGGAGGAGACTCTAAGCCTCTGAATCAACTTAACTTAGTGCGTGCCTATCGCTGGCGCCGCTCTGAAAATGCCGCAAGATTGCCTCAACCTGGGGACGGCTGACCACCGAGGCGAGTGCCGCAGCGTCTGCCTGCTTTACGGCTTCGAGGCTGCCAAAGTGTTGCAGCAGCCGGCGCGTGGTCAGCGCGCCAATGCCGGGAATCTCGAGCAATTCCGTTTTGCGGTCGCGTATCTCGCGCCGCTTGCGGTGAAAGGTCACGGCGAATCGGTGCGCCTCGTCGCGCACAAGCTGGACGAGGTGGAGCACCGGCGAGTGATGGTCCAAGACTACCGGCTCGTCCTCTTGCCCCTGGACGTAAATAATTTCTTCGCGCTTCGCGATTGACGCCAGCGGCTGGTTGATGATGCCGATTGCCTCCAGTGCCTGCGCTGCCGCGTGCAACTGTCCGATGCCGCCGTCAATCAGGATGAGGCTGGGCAGTGCCTTTTCCTCCGCTTGCAGGCGCGAATATCGTCGCGTCACCACCTCACGCATCGAGGCAAAGTCGTCGACCCCGATAACGGTCTTAATGATGAATTTGCGGTAGTCCGACTTCTTCATCTGGCCGTCTTCCCACACCACCATCGACGCTACGGTTTCGGCACCTTGGATGTGCGAGATGTCGAAGCACTCGATGCGCTTCGGCAACTCTGGCAACATCAGTGCATCCTGCAACGACTCCTGAATGACCTTCGCCGTCGGCTTCATGACGCGGAAGCGCTGGTCGTATGCCTGCTTGGCGTTCTGTCCGACGAGGTCAACCAGCGAACGCTTGTCGCCGCGCTGCGGCACGTGAATCTGCACCTTGCGGTTCTGGCCCTCCGACAGCACCTCTTCCAGCGTCGCGCAGTCCTCGAATGCTACCGGAACGTAAATGTTGTGCGGAATGTACTGCTGGTCCAGGTAAACCTGCTTCAGCAACGCCGAGAAAAACTCTCCCGGATCGAAGCCGCGCTCGCCTACGAGCTCCTCCATGTCTTCCCAAAAGAACTCGCGCTTGTCCATGATCTTGCCGCCGCGCATGTGAAACAGGTTCACCGCCAGCATCTGGTTCTCGTAGTGATATCCGAAGACGTCGGCATCATCGCCATCCACGGCGTGCATGCGTTGCTTCGATTCCTGCATCTCGACCGTCGAGATGAGATCGCGATACTTCGCCGCCAACTCGTACTGCTCGCGCTCGGCGGCGCAATTCATGCGTTCGTGCAGCGAACGCGTCAGGTCAGCGCGACGCCCTTCGAGAAAAAGCCTCACATCGTGAGTGGCTTCCGCATAGCGCTCCGGAGTTGTGAGGTCCTGCACACAGGGCCCCAGGCATCGTCCGATGTAGTACTGCAAACATGGCCGTGGATAGTAACGATTCAAATCGAGCTTGCACGAAGGAATCAGAAAGTGGCGATGGATGAGATCAACCAGGCGATACGCCAGGCTGGTAGGGAAGTACGGTCCGAAGTACAGCGATCCGTCTTTGCGCAGGCGCCGCGTCACATACACCCGGGGATAGCGCTCACCCATCGTCAGCTTGATATAAGGATAGGTTTTGTCGTCGCGCAGCAGAATGTTGTAGCGTGGCTTCTTCTGCTTGATGAGGTTGTTCTCGAGCGCCAGCGCTTCGCGCTCGTTGTCGAGAACGATGTAGTCCAGATCGACGGCTTCGCGTAAAAGCGTGCCGGTCTTGGCATTTTCCGCTGCAGCTTCTACAAAATACGAACGCACCCGAGCGCGCAGGTTCTTCGCCTTGCCAACGTAGATGACCTGGCCGTCTGCGTTCTTGTACAGATACACGCCCGCCGAGGTCGGCAATGTGCGGATTTTTTCGTGCAGGTCCATAAATGTGGCACTGTCCAGGGGGCGGCGTGAATCACCCGGTAAAAATTCTACTGTGCCGGTCAGGTTTATCCAGTAGTAACTACTCGACCAAAAATCCTCCCTGCCCTTAACTGCTGGTTAACTGATTGAAAACAAGCAAGTACCCTTACTGTCTACCTATTGGATGCGTCTGGCACGCGGCGTGCACCTCATATACACGTCATTTTGTCCGCAGGAGTTTAGAGCAATGAGCAGAACAGTTCTCGTGGTCGCCCTGGCAGCAGCCAGTGTATTCGCCAACGTCGGTTGCGCAACCAAGAAGTACGTGCGCAATCAAATCACGCCCATCAACAACAAGATTGGCGAGCTGGACGAGATCAGCGCCAAGAATTCGAAGGACATTCAGAATGTCGACGGCAAGGCTGAGCAGGGAATCACCGCCGCCAATGCAGCTGACCAGAAAGCCGCTGCCGCCGGCAACTCAGCGCAACAAGCCAACCAGCAGGCCGCCAGAGTTGGCAACGGCCTCAGCGGACTGCAAGGCACCGTCGAGAATCTCGATAACTATAAGCCAGTAGCCAATACGACCGTGCAGTTCGGTTCAGGCAAGGCGACCCTTACGAAGTCGGACCAGCAGATGCTTGACGAATTCGCCCAGCAGATCACGCAGCAGAAACATTACATCGTGCAAGTGCAGGGCTTCACGGACGCTGTTGGTTCAGTGCAGTACAACAACCAGTTGAGCCGCCAGCGGGCTGACGCGGTCATTCAGTACCTGGCCGCGAAGCACAGTGTTCCGCCGTATCGCGTCTACATCATCGGTCTCGGCAAAGACAATCCGGTTGCGGAAAACAAGAACTCCGCCGGTCGCGCCAAGAACCGGCGCGTCGACGTGCAACTGCTGACGAACTCACTGGAGTCGGCTTCGGCGCAGAACAGTGCGCCACATGTGGACTCGACGACTGACAAGCAGTAGCTTCCCAAGTTCCTCCCCCACGGAGAAGAGCCGACAGCACCCTCCCCCAGACCAAGGTCGTCCCTCAAGGGACGGCCTTCTTTTTATGTGCGCTCTCGACAGTAATGCAATTGTTCCACGTGGAACAATCGCGCTGATCGTCGCTGTCGCCTTGGTTCCGATTTGGGAATTCCCATTTTGAAACTCGACCTCAAGATTCCCCAACTTTTCTGCTGCATCCACCGCAACTCGACTTACCGTTGAGTCCTCCCCCGCAAACTCAGATCTGAGTGTGTCTCTCAGGAGGACTATGAAAAAACTAGCGTTACTTGTTTTATGCGTCGTCTTCGGATTCGGGAGTGCATGGGCCGGCGCGTCCTTCACTACTAATCCAGCGGTCATCAACCAGGATTATGTGGATTGGTGCCAGTACGGCTGCGTCAGCGGATCGTATGTGAGTCCGCAGGCCTGGACATCGAATGGCGGAATTACCGGGACCGTCGGCCTCAATGGCGGCTTCCAGAATTTCTTCAACCTGCAGCAGGGAAACGGTTGGAATGGCAACTTCCCGTCGGGGATGGGCCTCATCTATAACGGCGCTTCGTTCGGCAACTCGCCGGCCGCGATCGCCGCAACCTTCGACACCGGCGTGTACGCGGCGGGCGCATGGATCCAGTCCAATTATTTCGGACCATATACTGCCTCTGTCACCCTCTTCGACTCCAGCTATCTGCCGCTGGGCACCTTCACCGCCAGCGGTGTCTCCGCCCCTTACTCTGGATCGGCACTGTTCCTCGGTGGAGTCGACAACGTGCCCTTCTGGGCGATTCAGTTCGACGTCATTTATTCGAATGGCGGTGAAGACTTCGCCATTGGCCAGATGAACGTCAACACAACTCCCGAGCCCGGCACGCTGGTACTGTTCGGAAGCTCGGCGCTCGGACTGGCGGGCTATCTGCGCCGCCGCATTCGGGGGTGCTAAATGAACATCCGAAAAATTTGCTTAATCACACTTCTGGTGCTGCTCGTCGGCCAGTTGGCCTTCGCGCAGGTCGCGTTGCAGCAGTTCAACAAGGCCCAGATGACCGGAAAGCCGCAAATGGTAATGCCAATGGCGCAGCCGGGCACGCACGCTAGGTCGATGGCGATGTTCTCCGGCCAGAAAGTCTCGGTAAAGAGCAACAGCATCAAACCAAGCAATGCTCCGGGCGAGCCTTGGTTCTGCGACTACAATACCGGCTCGCAGATTCTGGTTTGTCCCAAGGGTGTTGAGACCGCTTATGCAACAAACTTTCCCGGGGCCAATGGTGGCGCCGGCATGACCATCGCCATCGTCGATTTCTTCTACTACAACTGGGTGGAATCCGCGCTGGCGCAGTACGACGCTGATATGCATCTGCCAGCCTGTACTGTGGCCAACGGTTGTCTAACCCTCGTCGACATGAGCAATGGCAATGAATGCGATTACTGCTATGGCTGGGAAGTCGAGACTATGCTCGACGTCGAGGCTGTGCACGCCATGGCTCCCAATGCGAAGATCGTCTTCATCGGCGGCGACCCCTACAACTTCGGTACGGCCGAAGAGTTGTTTGCCGAGACCGTCGGCGATGCCACCTCCAATAGCTGGACCTTCAATAGCGGCGAAGCCGTCGATCCCATCTTTGGGCCCGTGTTGGGCTATGGACCGCCGACACTGTTCGCCTCCGGCGATGGTGGCTGGTTCCCCTCGGAGGGAATCGCCTATCCATGCACTTCGCCTAAAGCGACTTGCGTGGGAGGCACCTCGCTTTACCTTAACCCTAATCTGACGCGCGCTCTTGAAGCCGCATGGGCTGGCGCTGGCGGTGGCTGCAGTGGCATTTTCGCGCTGCCGAGCTACCAGGGACTCGTCGGCTCTAACATTTGCTCTCCCAATCGTGCAGCGCCTGATATCGCTGCCATCGCTGATCCGAATACCGGCTTCGCGGTATATATCGGAGGACCCTACTACGGCGGTTTCTATTACGGAGTCGGGGGCACCAGCCTTGCGACCCCAATCAATGCCGGCTTGATTGCCGATATGGACGCTGCCCGTGTTAGCTTCGGCAAGACCAAGCTGACCTACAGCAGCTTCAACGGCGAGATTTATCCGGCCGCTGCTTACAACTACAACTATTATTTCTACGACGTAACACTTGGCAGCAATGGCTATCCTGCCGGCCCACAGTTTGATCTGGTGACTGGAATCGGTGTGCCGAATGGTAAGGCCCTTGCCAGCCGCTTCTTCGGTATCCCATAAGATCGGGGGATCGAAAGGGCGGCTAAGAAGTATGCCTCTCTCACGACCCCATTCCGGCCCCGACGGGATGGGGTTTTTCTTGCGGCAGGCTCTTTCGAGTCATTCGCCTTCGCGCCGGGTTCCACTAGAATATGGCTGTGCGGTATCGGATTCTCATTCTCGCTATCATTTCGCTGACACTGACCGGCTTTGCAGTAGCGCAAGCCAACGAGCAGGAAGGCAACGTCCCGGTGCAGCGCCTGCCAGTGGACAGTTCCGCTCCCAAGCCGAAGGACAATCGCAAGGCGCCGCCGCGTTCCGACCAGCCCTCTCCCGACGAAAGCTCCAGCAAGGACACGGCGATCGACGTTACACCGCCTAAGGACGATGACAAGCATCCTGGCGCCAGCGATGAAGAACTCGGCGAGTTCCATCCCTACGACCCACACAAGGCGGCCAAGTGCGTCGAGGTTGGCGATTATTACCTGAAGCAAGGCAACACCCGCGCCGCCATCAGTCGCTATCAGGAAGCCCTGGAGTGGAAGCCCCGCGACGCTGAGGCAACCTACAAACTCGCCGTGGTGCAAGAGAAAACCGGAGACTTCAACGGTGCACTTGCGAACTACCAGGCGTACCTGAAGATTTTGCCCGTCGGCCCGTACGCTCCCAAAGCACAGCTGGGAATCGATCGCGTGAAGCCGAAGGCCGGACCGACCTCCGCGCAATCCGCGCCCAACCCAAGCTGACCATACGGTTGAGTCTCACCCGCGCACTCCTATATGGTGAACCTTGCGCGTGAAACAGACTCAGCCGTCCAAATCGTCCACACTGCTTGCAGGTCGCCGCCGATTGCGCGCACGAAATGCGCTCCCATTCGTGCTGCTGGCCATTTTTACGATGCAGTCGTTCTGGTTTATCCAGACGCAGTCGATGACTTACGACGAGCCCGCGCACATCATCGCGGGCGTTGACGCCTGGCGCCACGGCCGCTTTGAGTACTGGAACGACCATCCACCGCTCGGCCGCTTGTGGCTGACACTTCCCATCAAAGACCTGGACAGCAAGTTCCTATGGCGACAGATGCCCAGCGGCTATCGCATCGATTCCATGCAACCCGGCCCGGAAGAAATGGCAAATCGCACGCGCCCGATGAACACCCTGCTCGGCATCTTTTTGGGGCTCGCGCTCTGGTTTGCCGCGCGACGCTTATTCTCGGAAGGCGCTGCCAACGTCGCGCTCGCGCTGTTCACGTTCACACCATCTCTGATCGCAAACTTCTCGGTGGTAACCACTGACGGCATCGGTGCGCTTTTTATCTTTCTCGTTGCCTATCAACTCATCCGCTGGCGACACAAGCCGAACTGGCTGCAGACTGTAATCCTCGGCCTTACTCTCGGAGGACTGCTGCTCGCCAAGTTCTATGCTCCCCCACTGGTACTGCTTGCCTTGATTCTGATGCTGGTGTTGAAGCCCGAAAATCTCGTGCTCCGACCTTTGCAATGGAACTGGAAGCCGACACTTGCGGCGCTGCTTCTCGCTCTCGTCGTTCTCTGGTCGGGGTATTTCTTTCACGTCTCGCACTTCAAAGTCGGCGACGGACAGGCGACAGCGACCTTTCCCAACCGCGGCCTTAAGACTTGGCCGACCAAGTCGCAACTGCACCTCAACCTCACCGTGCCGGCGGGCGAGTTCTTCGAGGGATTGCGCGAAGTCGCTTTCAGCAACAAGCACGGACGCCCGGCATGGTTCTTCGGAAAAATCTATCCAACGGGAGGAATCGAACTGTATTACCCGGCCGCGATCATTTTGAAGTGGCCGACCGTGCTGCTGGCCCTGTTGCTGGCCTCTTTATTGCTTGGCGTTCGCAGAGTGTGCGGAGCGCCCGGCGATCTGCTGGTGATGTGCTCGTTTGCAGTCGTGTTCTTGCTGTTTGCCCTGCGCTCGCACTACGACATCGGAGAGCGGCACATTCTGCCGCTCTATCCTTTTGCGATTTTGATCGCCAGCTCCGTATGGGAACATGTCGTCGCGCTCAAAGCCAGAATTGGCACTGAAATTCCGACGTGGTGGGGACTGAAGCGAATCAACTACAACATCGTCGCCTTGCTTCTAGTGCTCGCCCTCAACGCGGCCGATGTGCTGCGTTGCGCTCCCGACTATCTTGCTTACTTCAACATCCTGGTGCGTCCGCAGAACAGTTGGCGTTATCTCACTGACAGCAATCTCGACTGGGGACAAGGCCTCATCTCGCTCCGCGATTACGAACTGAAGCATCCGAGCGAATCGATGAAGCTCGCGTATTTCGGCTCGGTCAACCCAGCGCTCTATGGCGTGCGCGCGGAGGCGCTCGCTCCCAACGAGCCTGTCACCGGCAAGGTCGTTATCGGCGCCACCGCTCTCTCAGGCCAAGTGCTGCCCGATCCCACCGGCTATCGCTGGCTTCTGAACTACAAGCCCAGTGATATGCTCGACCGCTCGATGTTCATTTACGAGATCAAGTGAAGAGGAAGCCAATGAAAGTACTTTTGTCGGTGTTGTTGTTGTCTGTGTCTCTGCTCGCCCAATCCGCCAAGACCGCACCGACTGTTGCACAACTTGTCGGCAGCTGGAAGCTGGTCTCCATCGAAGACACCTCGCAGGACGGCACAGTCCATCCCTCGAAGCAATTTGGTCCGAATCCGCACGGTTTTCTTCTATACGAGGCCGATGGACACATGTGCGCCACCATCGTGAACGGCGATCGACCGACATGGAAAAACCCGAATCACGCCACTGACGCGGAGAAGATTGCCTATTACGACACCTTGCTCGCCTACTGCGGGACCTACAAACTCGATAGCGCGGCCTCAACCGTCACGCACTATCCGGAAATTGCATGGGAACCGGCATTCGTTGGCTCAACTCAGCCGCGGCCGTTTCGCCTCGAAGGCAACAAGCTGATCATCACGGCGACGGTCGGGCTGTCCGATCCCGCAATTCAGAAGCGCGTTCTGGTCTGGGAGCGGGCGAAATAAGTGGCGAATGTCGGATGTTTGACTCGAAGCACAGGGGTTTGGTGTCGCTTGAGCTGGAGATGAGTAGTACGGGACTAGCCACTAACCACTGTTCTTTTACCCCATCCGAATACCGCTCTCGCCCACCGTCTGAAACACCGACATCATGTGCGTGATGCCGAGCAGGCTCCTCACTGACTTTCCGACGTTCTCTAGGTCGATCACGCAGCCCACCGACTTGGCATGTACATACAAACGCGCGAGCGTCCCAAGGCCCGAGCTGTCCATGTGAGCCACTTCCGCAAAGTCCACCACGATTCGCTTATGATCGGGCGTCAGGTTCTTGATCTCGGAGTAAAAGCGATCGGTATGGCCCGCCACCAGCCGGCCGCGGCACTTCACTGTCGGTGTATCTCCCTTGACTACGACGCTAAGCTCCAGGCCTTTGATTGCCACAGTGTCAGACATCAGAACCTGCCTTATCGAATAGGATCAGACAGCTTGAAATCACGTTCGCCGATTGTCACACATTTTGGCGCGTTTCGATAATCGGAATTTGGACGGGCGTAACCTGATTCGCAACCAAGGCGCACGAGCTCATGGGTTCATCGTCCGCTTAGTCGCGTCATCAACTCACGCGCCGGAGCATAGTTCGGATTCCTCGCCAGCAGAGGGACCAACTCAGCGCGTGCCGCGTCATTGTCACCGCTGGCTGCGAACGCTGTCGCTAGATTCATTCCAAACTCAGGATCACCCGGCGTGATCGCGATCGCATATTTGAACTGCCGAATTGCGTCTCCGTACCGGCCCCATTCGCCATAAACCATGCCCAAATCGTTGTGAACCGAAGCCGTGAACGCATCTTGCGCCGTGTGTATCGCGAGGGCTCGCTCAAAGTACTTCACCGCCGATTCGTGGTTGTGATTGCGCTGCTCTTCATACAAGCCGAGCGCGTTCAACACATTCGCGTTTCCGGCTGACACCGCCTCCGCTCTCTTGAGATATACCGCCGCGTCGTCCCAGCGGCCGGCTTTCGTCAGGATTAACCCCTGTTCGGCGTCAATCTCAGGATCATCTGGCGAGACCTCGCGTGCTTTCGCTAGTATCGCCAATGCACGGTCGTATTCGTCACGTTCGCCATAAATTGACGCGAGTCCTTGGTAAGCTATCACAAGGTTTCCCCGGTCGGGAGGAGCCTCCGCCGCTGCATATTCAGCGGCTTTCTGGTAGTGTTCCTCGGCTTTGCTCGAACCGCCACTCTGATCGCTTGCTGCCGCCGCCATCATGATTTGCACAAACGGCGCTTGTGGCGACGCCTCCAGCGTCCGTCCAAAGAGCGTCGCATTGTCGTGCCAGTCGGGATTGCGCGCGAGTGCAGTTCCAGTAAATACCGATACAACCAGGGCAATGGCAAACGCTCCGACCGGAGTACGTTGCTTCTCTGGAAGTTGCCGCAACGCTTCGGCTGCGAGTAGTGAGACCAACAGGCAATATCCGACCGACGGTAGATAGAGATATCGCTCGGTGAATACGTTTCTTCCCACCGCGTAGATGTTCATCACCGGCAATAGTGTGATGACGACCCATGCTGCGCCAAAAGCAGCCAATGGCAACCGCCGCGCCGAGATCACGAGGAAGATGGCAAAGGCGATAACGAACAAAAGCGCCACAACTGCGCGCGGATCAAACACCGACGTCACAGGCACGAAGACGTGATACGCGTTCAACTCGAATGGCGCAATCAGTTTCCACCAGTACTCCGCCATCAAGTAGGGAAGTGTGACTGCGAGCTGCAATGGCGATAATTGCCAGTTCCGTTGCCTGGTGGCGATCGTCCCCAGGACTTGCAAGCGCAAGAGTAGATATCCGCCGAGGACCAACCAATAGGGAAGCGACCACTTGGCCGCCCCCTTGAGACGATGACGAATATCGCCGGCCGTCGCCTCGAGTAGAACGTACGCTCCAACCAGCAGTGGGACGACAGCCGCCGTTTCTTTCCAGAGCAATGCCAGCGCAAAGCACGTGAACGAGAGTCCTGAGCTCAGCCAACGCGCTTTTCGTGCGCGGCCTTCTTGGAACGGTCGCGCGCCATCATAGGCAGAAAGAAACGACCAAAAACCGGCCAATATAAAGATCGTGCAGCCAATATCCGGGAGCGCCGAGATCCAATCGACGGCCTCGGTATGCACGGGATGAACGGCAAATAGGGCAGCTGCCGCGAACGCTACGCTCCTGTTGTCAGTGATCTTCCATAACAACCCGAATGCCAGGAGCACCGAAGCGACGGCGAAAAGTACGCTCACAATATGAAGCGCGAACGGGCCGCTCCCCTCCGCGCCAATTGCCACTCGGTAAGTCGCCATTTGCAGCGGCCGATAGTAGATATTGCTCCCTGGGGCTCCATGATGTAGACGTCCCCATACGCCAGTGGAGAAAAGGTTGCTCCACTCGGCACCCGGACGCAAGTCAGGATTCATGACGATCTGCTGCTGGTCGTCCCATACAAATCCATTGCGCACGCTATTCAAGTAGGGAAGCACAGCCAGCAGAACCAGAACACACACAGCGAGGGCAATCCGTCGGTTCGGTGTGCTGAGGGTGGCGGGTTTCGCACCGGTCAGCTTAGGTACTGCTCGCCGTGGAGCGCGCTGCTTTGGGTGAGCCTTCGACGTATTTGTCCTCGTGGAAATTAATACAAATTACGAGCAGATTGCAGGACAAGTTCCAGAAACCTGGGATCAGTTTGCAACGAGCGAAGTCGACTTTGCATCGGAACGGCGGCTCGATAGAAACATTGTGCCGGATGCATCTCCCAGCCATTGCTGTTATTTCTTTTTTTCCGTCTTAATCAAAACCGACCGTCCGACCGGTACGATCGCGCCGCGGGTTGGATCATTGGTGGCGTTGTGCGCTCGGGTCATAACTTCAGTACGCACGTAGCTGACGAACTCTGACATCTGGCGTTGCATCTCTTCCATACGTTCGCGCAATTGCAGAATTATGGCGATGCCAGAGATGTTCACTCCCAGGTCGCGCGCCAGCGACAGGATGATCTCCAGCCGCTCCAGGTCTTCATCGGTGTAGAGGCGGGTATTGCCCTCGGTGCGAGAGGGCTTTAGCAAGCCTTCGCGCTCGTACAAGCGCAGCGTCTGCGGGTGAATGCCGTACATCTCCGCCACCGAACTGATCATGTACGCGCCCTGCTTCTTACGCTTGCCCATAGTCCTCACGCCTCATCGCATCTGCGTCAGGGCACGACTTTAGTCGTGCCTTACGATTCATCCTAGATCGAGGGCTTCAGCCCCTGCGGGAACTCGAATTCCTCACGCCTCATCGCATATACCAGATGCGGCAGATTGTAGTGCATAACTTCGCGCTCGAGGTTCATCCCATTGCGCTCTGCCACCCGGCGCGACGGCACGTTCTCCGGCCGTATCAGCGAAATCACTTTCTCGGCTCCGAAGGCGTCGAATGCCAATCCCATACAGGCCCGCGCGGCCTCGGTGGCGTAACCATGTCCCCAGCGGTCGCGGCGAAAGTGATAGCCCACCTCGATTTGCGGCTCGCCCTCGACTACCTGCCGTATCACGCCGCAGTCACCAATCAATGCGTCGCTATCTTTAAGAATCACGGCGAACAATCCAAATCCATCGTCGGCGTAGCGCCGCAAATTCCGTTCCACCCACTGCTTGGCATCGTTGCGGTCAAACGTTCGCGGATAATACTGCATCGCCACATCGTCGCCGATGATGGCGTATACCGCGTCCACGTCCTCACGCCGAAACCGCCGCAATCGCAACCGCGTGGTCTCCACAACGAACTGGCCAGTCGCGGATTGCATCTGTGCAGTCATTGAGCACACCGGCCGCCCCAAATTACTAATCACCAATTACTAATTACCAGTGACCAGCTACCGGCCACCAGTTACCAACCCCTACACCTGTTTCCACAACTCATCCCGCGGATCTTCCGGATTCAGCTTCGCCAACTCGCGCAAAATCTCCTTCGACTTCTCGTCGCGCAACGCCGGCACCACCAACTTCACTTCGACGATCTCGTCTCCGCGCACGCCTTCTTTCACCGCTGAAGGCACGCCCTTCTCGCGCAGCCGCAATTTCTGTCCCGACTGGGTTCCCGGCGGAATTTTCAACTGTGTGCGTCCATCGATCGTCGGCACCTCCACCTTGCTGCCCAGCGCAGCCTCGCTCACCGTCACCGGAACTGTGAGATAGATATCGTCACCGTCACGCTTAAACACCGGATGCTCGCCCGCTCGCACAATGATGTAGAGATCGCCCGCTGGCGCACCCATGGTTCCCGCGTTGCCGCGTCCGGCCAATCGAATCCGCTGTCCGTCGCGCGTGCCCGGCTTGATGCGCACGCGAATGTTCTCTTCGCGTTCGAGGCGCCCTTCGCCGTGGCACACCGGGCAAACTGTCCGGTTCTTTCCTGAGCCTCCGCAGCGAGGGCATGGCATATTGAATTTCATATTGCCGCTCTTCTGCGTAATCTGGCCTTTGCCCTTGCACTCCGGACATTCGCCGGGGCTCTCAAGGTATCCCCGGCCGTGGCAGTTCGCGCAGCTCTCCAGGTGCGGCACGCTGAGCTGCAACTCGGCACCCTTGATCGCCTGCCAGAAGCCTACGTTCATCTGGTACTCCAGGTCGCTGCCCGGCTCTTGTTGCGGGACCGCTTGCTGGCGCCCCCCGCCGCCAAACATCGAAGAAAAAATGTCGCGAAATCCACCGCCGCCTGCTCCGCCTCCGCCGCCACTGCGGCGCGCGCCTTCGGCAATGTCACTGAAGTCGAATCCGCTGAAGTCGAACGGTACTTCCTGGCCCTGGTAGCCGCCAGCCGCGCCGTCATTCGCGCGACCCCCTCCGCCACGCGCATACGCCTCGGCCGCCGCCGGGTCGATGTTGTCTGAGTAAAACCCGAGCTGGTCGTAAATCTTGCGCTTCTTGGGATCGCTCAGCACTTCGTTCGCCTCGGAGATTGTCTTAAACTTCTCCTCCGCGGACTTGTCGGGGTTCACGTCCGGGTGATATTTGCGCGCGAGCTTACGAAACGCCTTGCGGATCTCCTCCGCCGAGGCCGTCTTTTTCACGCCTAGTGCCGCGTAATAGTCTTTTTTGTCCGTCGTGGCCATTTCGTTTTAAGTAGCGAGTCCCTCCCAGCAGGAGGGACTCTCTTACAGCAACTCTACCACCCCTGTATTGCGCGCGCCCGATTGCTTAGTTGATGCTTTTCAACCCTTCGCCATCGATCCGCACCATGCCGTCGTGCAGTGTCGCCGCCTCATCGTCGAGCACCTGAATTGCCTCCACCATACCGCCAAACACGGGCCTGAGCAGATACCAGCGCCGCTCGTCGGTATTGAAATTCAACATGTACGACTGTCCATTCAATTCAAATTGCACTTGTGGTCCTCACCCTCTGGTCCAAATCCCCATTGCAGCAAGGGGCGCAAGCAGCGCCCCTCGCCCACAGCTAAGTTGATAGTTACCAGTTACTTCTTGTCGTCGACATCCACATACTCGGCGTCGATCACGCCTTCGTCCTTCTTGTGTTCGGTCGTGCTGCCAGCCGCGCCGTTTGCGTTCGGATCTGGTCCGCCCGCAGGGGCCGCCTGTGCTTTGTACATGGCCTCAGCCAGCTTGTGCGAAGCTGCCGTCAGCTGCTCGCGTGCCGTGTCCATCGCCTTCGCGTCGGAACCCTCAAGCGCCTTCTTGGCGTCGCCCAGCGCGTTCTCTACCGCGCCACGCTCTTCGCCCGAGATCTTATCGCCGTGCTCGCGCAGCATTTTTTCGATCTGATACACCATGCCGTCGAGCTGGTTGCGCGACTCAATCTCCGTCTTACGCTCTTTGTCTTCAGTAGCATGCGCTTCGGCTTCCTTCGCCATGCGCTCGACTTCCTCTTTGCTCAGGCCCGAAGACGACGTGATCGTGATCTTCTGGTCTTTGCCCGTGGCCATGTCCTTGGCATTCACGTTGAGGATGCCGTTCGCGTCGATATCGAACGTAACTTCAATCTTTGGAACGCCGCGCGGGGCCATCGGCAGTCCGGTCAGGTGGAATTTGCCCAGCGTGCGGTTGTCCTTCGCCATCGGACGCTCGCCCTGCAGCACGTGCACCTCAACCGAATCCTGGTTGTCAGCCGCCGTCGAGAACGTTTCCGTCTTCTTGGTCGGAATGGTGGTGTTGCGCTGAATCATCGGAGTCGCAACGCCGCCAAGTGTCTCAATCGAAAGGGTCAACGGAGTCACGTCGAGCAGCAGCAGGTCTTTCACCTCGCCGCCCAAAACGCCACCCTGAATCGCCGCTCCAATCGCCACCACTTCGTCGGGATTGACGCCCTTATGTGGTTCTTTCTTAAAGAGTTTCGTGACCAGAGCCTGGATCGCCGGCATGCGCGTCTGTCCACCGACCAGCACGACTTCGTTGATCTGGTCCGCGGTCACGCCCGCATCCTTCATCGCCTGCTCGCACGGCTTGATGGAGCGATCGATCAAATCCCGCACCATTTCCTCGAGTTTTGAACGAGTTAGCGTCTTCACCAGGTGCTTCGGACCGCTCGCATCCGCCGTAATGAATGGCAGGTTGATTTCGGTCTGCATGGTGGTCGAAAGCTCGATCTTGGCGCGCTCGGCCGCATCGCGTAACCTCTGCAGCGCCATTTCGTTACCCTTGGCCTTGAGGTCCAGACCTTCGTCCTTCTGGAACTCCGCGATCAGCCATTCCACAATGCGCTGATCGATGTTGTCGCCGCCTAAGTGTGTGTCACCATTGGTCGATTTGACCTCGATGACGCCTTCGCCCACTTCAAGAATCGAAATGTCGAACGTACCGCCGCCAAAGTCATAGACGGCGATGGTTTCGTCCTTTTTCTTGTCGAGGCCGTAGGCCAGCGCGGCCGCAGTCGGCTCATTAATGATGCGTTTTACATCAAGTCCGGCAATCTGGCCCGCGTCTTTGGTGGCCTGGCGCTGCGCATCGTTGAAATATGCTGGAACGGTAATCACCGCTTCGGTCACTTTTTCGCCGAGATAGTCTTCCGCAGCCTTCTTTAACTTCTGTAGAATCAACGCGGAAATCTGCGGCGGGGTAAATTCCTGTCCCTGCGCCACGATGGCCACATGATCCCCGGCCCGAACAACTCTGTACGGAACCATCTTCATTTCTTCATTGACTTCGTCGTAGCGACGGCCCATGAAGCGCTTAATGGAGAAAACTGTGTTCTCCGGGTTGGTAATAGCCTGCCGTTTGGCCACTTGACCTACCAAACGCTCGCCATTTTTGGTGAATCCTACCACTGAGGGGGTTGTGCGCCCACCTTCTTCGTTGGGGATGACCTTGGGCTCTCCGCCTTCCATGACGGCGACCACGGAGTTCGTGGTGCCCAAGTCAATTCCGATAATTTTACCCATTGTTGCCCGCCTCCTGAACTTGATTAGCTCGTAAGTTGCTGAAATATAGCGATTTGCTTTGGAGCAACACAGCTTATAACAGCCCCACTATAAGACTTGAGTGTCTTAGTGTCAAGTTGTTAGATGAGGGAAATCGAGGGCGGGGTGCACGAAATTGGGAAGAGTTCGGGAAGTTGCCGGGAAGGGAAACGTGGGGCCTGAGGGGTTGGAGAAAGGGGTGCCGAGAATGCTTATTATAATGCGGTTTTTACGGCGTTCAATCGCCCAAGTCGCTCCAAATTATTACTTTTATCATAATGATTTTTGGGCCCCAATTTGCGCAAGCTTGATATCCGGCATCAGCCCCACATTTGCCAACGTCAGGCAAATCTGAGCCACGCGGCGCGCGGGCACTCGGAAAAGATCATACTTCAGATTGGGTTGGTTGATCAGAGGTGTCTTCATCAGTCTCATCCATTCCGACCGGGATGCCGTCACGGTACCTGCCGTCGACCAGTCGCTTAAGCCGCTGCAGGGATTTGACGTCTGCTTCGCTCAAGGATGCGTCGCGTGGAAGCTCCGCAAACATACGCCGCAGGTCTACGACGGGCATCATTTTTTCGATAATTGGCTCGGGATCTGAGGAATAACTGTACCAAGATGGCATAAGAAATGTCCCGAACACGTACGCCAATCGGGCTCGGCTGTCAGCAATGTAACGCCTCCAAAAATCGGCCTGAATGAGCTGCTCTTTTGAACCCAGGTCGCTCCATTCCCCAAAAGCCCGAGCATCGCTCGTAGTGAGGTCACACGTCGATGCGTCAACGCTTCTGCCATAACGTGCACGCATGCGCTCCAAGAAACTTGGAATCAGTTCAGTCTTTGACACCCCCAGGTCCACCCCGCTCTTGGCAGCGCTACCGAAGTCTGTAAAGATCCGCAGCGCCATCGAGTCGTCAGTAGCCTCGATTATGCATCGAGAAAGGAATGGTGCTCGATCCGGTAGACGCAATTGCTGTGCCGCGTTTAAAACAAATCGAAGAACGTGCCCAGATTCACCAAGCCCGTGAAACATGTCGTACGTGTAATCGTCGGCACATTTCATGGACGCATACGCGACGCCTTGCGCAACTGCGGGCGACATTGATGTGGCTAATTTACTTAACTTTTGCAGAAAGTCATCCCGTTTTAACGAGCCCTTAGGAATCGACAAGAGAGCCTCTCGAAACAGCCTTTCACGCTCTGTGGGTGAGGAGGCATTGCTGAGTACGGCGAGAAGGGCCGCCATTGCTCGAGAGCTGAAGACAGCTTGGGGCAGCTCATACCGGAAATACGTGGGAAAGTAGTCGGGATCGGCAATCCTCTTTTCGTCATGAGCCTTTTGGCGGTTGTGACCGGAGCGATCTACGCGACTCATTTCGGTAACCCCATATCCCGGGAAGAGTCTTTTTATGATTCGTTCGGCCCGCTCCCTCTTCGCTGGATCGGGTACAGCATCATCCATCAACTTGGGCAGCCGAGCACGATCCGCCTGTCTCTCCGCGTCGGAAATAAAGCGACTAGCCTTCATGAATGACTCGTCATAAGCTAGGGCGGAGCGATTTCTCCAGATTATCTCGTAGACTTCGGGCTGGAATCGGTGCAGCACTTCGATCAACACCAAGTCGATCGGGTCTACCTCGTTAACGAGAGGAGCCGCCGCCACACTTATGTCATTGGCAAGCAGGCTAACTCTTCGTAAGTTATCGCAATAGGGTGCGATGTTTACTTCCCACTCTTCTAGAAGTTTCTTGTGGAATTGCTCCTCCTCTTGAGGAGCACTCTCAAACCATGCGTATCGCTTGAACGCTTTTGTGACACGCTCAACTCCACTGCGCTGGAACATCTGCTCGTCCACTTTGGGAATGGGCACAGAGGTGGGAAAGAACTTTTCGAAGAACGCGTGGCTCTCGTCGCCGAACTCTTTGCAAATTGTCTTTTCGACTTTTTCGCGTTCCAAGGCGCAGATGAAACTTATATTTGGGAGGGACGACACGCCTCTGATTATCTTGAGCAACGTGATGATCTCAGATTGTTGCATGCGGTCAAGTTCATCAAGGAGCACAACCACCCGCTGCGGAAGCCGCGACAGTGATTGTCTGAGATCGTCCAGATCGTCTCTTTGCGAGTAAGGAGAGAGAAGTTCCGAAAGTCCCTTCAGCCACGACACACTTCCAGAAAGTGCATCCACTAGCCTACGGAGGCTCTTGCGAAGACCCGGCACTACATACAATTTCCGGCACTCCGTGGAGACGTCACCTAAAAGATTGGAGGCCAGAGTTTCTGGCGACCCCGGCAGCCAAGTACTAAACGAAATCACCACGGCTTTTCCGCGTAAGTGCAGCTTCAGCAAGTTTAGGATCGATGTCTTGCCCTCACCAAATTTGCCGAACAGCGCCACGACTGGAGCCTTCGAAACGAGTACCTTGATCGATAAGGTTTCGACTAATGCCGAGCGGTCGAGGGCGTCTTGCTCCCAAGTCTCAATTGGATCGTCTTCCTCGCCGATGGCTGCCCCTAAGGTGGCCCTCACGTCGGTAGGAAGTCGGAGAGCGTCAGACGAAGTTATTTCCTCCGTTGCAAGCATGGCCTTTAGTTGGAATACGAATCCGCCTAACAGTGTTAGGCCCGCCAGCGCAACACCGGCGATCATTCGACTCTCTAAAGACCATGAGCTGGCGACGCATAACGCGAAGCTGATCAGGAGTGGAAACAGAAATACGCCGCTTGTGACGCCCTTAGTCCAGGAGTTGAAGGCGCGCACTCCCAACGGAAGCACTTTGAGCATCACAATCAGTGCTGCGCAGGTCCCAATAACGACTAAGGTGTCTGCATAGGGATGAACCCCGTCGAAGTCGGAGGCTACTGGAGAGAAGGTTCGTAGCAAGAGCCTCTTGAAAGATGCGTCCCTTGATAGGAGTCTCCAAGTCGTAGCAAGTGCCGCGCCGCAAGACGTTCCAAAGAGCAGGCTCAAGAACTCTCGGCTGACAAACCGGCATAGGAGCGGCCACCATCCCCTCAGAATTTCGTGCTGGCGTTCATTCATGACGATGACGCAGTCCCCGTGCAGTCAGCAGCGACACTAAATTGGCATCAGTGGGAGAGTAGAGAAGTGCGCTTGCTACTCGCCCCTCGGTCTTTCTAAGAAGACTCTTTGGGGAAAAGAATTTCTTTCCACTTACACTCACCCGCGTAAAAGTAGAAGCACGCCTATCTTCGATAAAATAGGCTGATTTTGCAATGGGAAGTTTGGGTTCTTTAAGCTGGGTCAGCCGCGGTGAGAGGCGAGTGGTTTGCGGATTGGGCTCGCGAGAGATGTGCGCGTTTGAGGGTGGGCAGGGACTTGATCGACTTGCCCGACTTCTTCTCGGCGAGGCGAATCTCGTGCAGACTTTGCAGGGTTAGCCAGAACTCAGGGCTGGTGCCGAAGAAGTGGGCCAGGCACAGGGCGGTGTCGCCGGTGATGTCGCGACGTCCAGGATTCGGGCGACGCGACATCTGTCGTCCCAGGGGGACTCAGGATTCATATTAATACCATCCCACCGTTGAAACGGTGGGCTCTCTTATGGCGCGCCCGAGGCGCTGTGCGGGGGCTGGCGGTCTGAAGCTGTGTCGCGCCCAGTCCCGCACTGCGGGACGAGATAAGAAAGCCCAGCGCTTCAGCGCTGGGAAAGCGTGAGTAAAGAATCCGAGCGCCTCGGGCGCGGCATACGTGACTTCATCCCAGCATCGGGCCGATCGTATGTCGTCCCCGTGAGACTCCAGATTCATACGAATGCCATCCCCACCCTTGAAACGGTGGGCTTTCTTCCGTCGCGCCCGAGGCACTATGCGTGGCAGATTCTTGTATTGAGACAATAGACCCAACGAGTGCGTGATAGTTGACCCATACGGGCGACACGACCGTAGTCCCGCCCTGCGGGACGAAATAAGAAAGCCCAGCGCTTCAGCGCTGGGAAAGCGTGACTAAGGAATGCGAGCGCCCCGGGCGCGGCATAGGCGAGTCATCCGAAGATGTATCGGTCATCGTAGTCAATCCCCGATTTCTTCAGGATTTCTAGTAGTTCTTCCTCAAAGCTGCGAGCCGCATGATGGCGCTCCTGATTTTCGATGTACGCGATCACCGCCCGCTTGTGCGTTGGACTGACGCTGAACGCTGAGTATCCCTCCTGCCACGAAAACGTCTTTACCTTCTGGTTCAGCCATCTTGAGCTATTGCCTTTCAAGTCCTGAATCGCTTTGGCCAGGGCCATCGATGCCGGCAGGGCGATCAAGAGATGCACGTGGTTCGTGGTGCCTCCGGCAATGATGAGCGGAATATGTTTCTCTCGCGCTACGCCGCCGAGGTAGCGTTCCAGTTCGGCGGCATCAGGGATTGAATTGGTGCGTTCTTTGGTGCTGAAGATGCAATGGACGAGGTTCGACGTCAGCGCATGTGGCATGGCGCCAATTTACCGGTTTCGAATAATGGAGTCGGTGATGAATCGCACAGGGGTGTGTGGCGTCGTTTCTTGTGCCGCGCCCGAGGCGCTCGGATTCGTCGTTGAGGCTTTCCCAGCGCTGAAGCGCTGGGCTTTCTTATGCAGTCCCGCTCGGCGGGACTGCCAAAACCCAGGAGCGCATCACGCCGCGCCAATCACATGCGCAGGTGATCTGCGTCCTTGCTGCTAACCGCCGCTGTGCCTACACTCCTCCGTGGAAGATCGAGGGAGAGCTGTCGTCCACGCAGACGGCGGCCAGACAATTACCCTCATTCCCAAGGTGGTTCGACCTGTGCTCGATCCGGCCCGTTCTCGATTTTCTGCCGATCTCCCCACCGACCTCCCCGTCCGACCCCGAAAAATCCAAAGCTAAGTCCTTATTCCGCTATGATTTGCCTGCAACTTCTTTGTTGTCCTTGATTTACGTCGGAAATGCTCCCTAAATCATTGAAAACAAAGATTTGGGGGGAAGGGGTACCCAACCACCCTCCAATTCCCAAAACGGGAATCGCGCGAAGCAATAGCAGATCCCTCGCTTCGCTCGTGATGACAATCCATGAGAAACGAGCGAATAACCAATCGCTAAAAGCTAATTGCTAATCCCGATGAGCTAATTGCTAATTGCGATCGCTGATGCTACTCAATCCTCAGCAGCAGCACCGGTTCAACCATGAACTCGAAGGCGTTGATCTTCTCGATGGCGCTGCGGACTTTGGGTTCGGAGACTGGTTCTACCGTAAAGAACAGCGACAGGCGCTCTTTGGGCGAGTGCGGTTCCTGCTGCACGGAGTCGATGTTCATGCCTTCGCGCGCGAGCGTGTCGGCGACGCGGGCGATGATGCCGCGCTGATCGTTGACCGTGAGGCGCAAATACCAGCCTGCGGGTTTGGGCTCGGGCGCGATTTCGAGCTCGCGCGGACTCGAGGAAGCCGACTACGTTCTTGGCGCTGAGGCGTCCGGCGGCGAGGTCGCGGGCAATCTCCACCAAATCAGACACGACGGCCGCGCCGGTGGCGTCGCCGCCTGCGCCGCGTCCGTAGAACATCTGCGTGCCGAGGCGGTCGCCGATCAGGAAGACGGCGTTGTTCACGTCCTCGACCTTGGCCAGCATGGAGCGCCGGCTGACCAGCCAGGGACGCACGGAAACGTCGAGTCCGCTGTCGGTCTGCTCGGCGGAGGCGACCAGACGAATGGTGCGATCGAGGCGCTGCGCGGAGCGGATGTCAACGGCGCGCACGTGGCGAATGCCGTAAGTGGGAATGCGGTCGACGTCGAGGCGTCCGCCGAAAGCCATGCGGGCGAGGATGCAGAGCTTGTCGCGGGCGTCCTGACCGTCGATGTCGAAGGTGGGATCGGCTTCGGCGTATCCGGCCTTCTGCGCCTCGGCGAGCGCCTGGTCGAAGTCGATGCCGCGGGCTTCCATCTGGGTGAGGATGTAGTTGGAGGTGCCGTTGAGGATGCCGTGCAGGGCGCGCAGGCGGTCTCCGGCGGTGGATTCCTGGATGACGCGCAGGATGGGGATGCCTCCGGCAACGCTGGCCTCGAAGCCGATGGGCAGGTTGCGGGCGACGGCGAGGGCGAAGAGTTCGTCTCCGTGCTCGGCGAGGAGCTTTTTGTTGGCGGTGACGACGGGCTTGCCGTGCTCGAGGGCTCCGCGAAGAAGTTGCAGGGAGTGGTCGACGCCGCCCATGGTCTCGACGATGACGTCAACGTCGTCGGAGGTGAGGAGGTCGGTCCAGCGGGTGGTGATGCGGGCGCCTGCGGGGGCGTCTTCGGGTTTGATGGGCTGACGGCGGCAGACGGCGGTGACGACGAGCTTGACTCCGCTGCGCTTTTCGATGAGCGGAGCGTGGTGGGCGATGATGTCGGCGGTGGCGCGGCCGACGGTTCCGAATCCGACAATTCCTACGCGAACGTGTTTCATAAAATAGTGGCTAGTGGTTAGTGGTTAGTGGCTAGAAAGCAAGCAGATCCCTCGCTGCGCTCGGGATGACAGTACTCAAAGTATTGACAATGTCTGGGATGCTAACTCAACTTTACCAGTTCAGTGGTGTGATTGCGCTGACGGCAGGTGGGGTGGAGAAAGGCAAAAGAAAAAGGGCCGGACGAGTCCGGCCCAGAGGTGGAGGTAGGCGTAACTATTTCGCGAAGCGGCGACGGATCACGCCGAAGGCTCCGAAAGCGCCGGTGGCGAGCAGGGCGATGCTGCCGGGCTCAGGGGTTGCTGTTGCCGTAAGTGACGTCGTCCATGACGTAGTAGTCCTGGTCGGCGGAATAGACTCCAACCTTGGTGACCGACTCCAGAGTAGCCGGAGGAGAGCCAAGTCGGCGTGGCCGACGGATCCAGCGAGGCCGAGGTTCAGAGCAGGTTGTTGGAAGCGTCGTAGAGGTTGAAGTAAACAGTGGCATAAGCTCCAGCCCGCGAAATACGCGCCGTCAAATACCGCGGGAGTGTTTAGCGTAAAGGTGTACTCCCCGGCACCAGTGACGGGCTCGTAAAGTGCTCGAAACGCTCCCGAATATGGGTTATAGGGTGGCTGGGCGCCTTCGTAATAGCCCCAAACACCGCCCCATGTAATGTTGCAATAACCATCAGGAACAGTGCCGACCCGGTCAATTGTGTCGAAATTGCAGTCGGTGGTGGCGGCCATGGCGAAGCTGGCGAAAGCAAGAACCGCAACGGCCAGAAACCAATGATTTTTTCATTCGAAATTTTCCCCCTAAAGGATGTGGAAGTCGCCTTGACGAAGGTGGCAAAGGGTAGACTCCTCTGAGTAACAGAGCCGCTATATTACCATGATTACCGGAAACAGTAGCATTACTTTCAACATTAATCGTCGTGTACGCAGCGGTAAGCGCAATATTGTCACGCGGTTTACGGAAAACACGTCGTGGGCTAAGTTCCGAGCTTTACCAGTTCGGTGGTGTGCTTGAGTTGGCCGCAGGCGGCGTAGATGTCGCGTCCGCGAGGACGGCGGAGGAAGGCGGGGATTCCGGCGGAGATGAGGATGGATTGGAATGCCTGGACGTGGGCGGCGTCGGGCATGTCGTAGGGGATTTCGGGGCCGGGATTGAGGGCGATGAGGTTGACCTTGGCGCGGAGTCCGCGGATGAGATCGACGAGCTCGCGGGCGTGCGTGGGCGAGTCGTTGAGGCCGCCGAGCAGGACGTACTCGAAGGTGAGGCGCTCGCGGTTGCGAAGAGGGAAGTCGCGGAGGGAGGCGAGGAGCTTTTCGATGGTCCACTTCTTGGTGATGGGCATGACTTCGGTGCGGAGGGCTTCGTTGGGAGCGTTGAGCGAGACGGCGAGCTTGGGGCGGATCTCTTCGGCGCCGAAGTCGGCGATGCGGGGGACGATGCCCGAGGTGGAGACGGTCATGCGCGAGGCGGGGATTCCGGCGTCGGTGACGAGGCGACGGACGGCCTGCATGAAGTTGTCGTAGTTGAGGAAGGGCTCGCCTTGTCCCATGAAAACGAGGTTGATGCGGTCGCGGTCGATTTCGACGCGCTGGTCGTTGAGGACGGCGAGGACTTGGCCGGTGATTTCTCCGGGGTGAGGTTGCGGTGCAGGCCGAGAAGAGCGGTCATGCAGAATTTGCAGTCGACGGCGCAGCCGACCTGGGAGGAGACGCAGATGGTGGCGCGGTGAGAGTGGCTAGTGGTTAGTGGCTGGTGGCTAGAAGAAGCAGGAGAATTTCGAGTTTCAAGCTTCGAGTTCGAGTAAGAGTAGTAAAAGCAGGTCCTTCGACTCCGCTGCCTACGGTCGCTTCGCTCAGGATGACACCAAGATCGGCGGCGAGTTCTTCGTCGCCGGAGTCGGAGCCGTCGCCGGCTTCGCCGCCGTCGCCTTCGGGCATCCAGACGGTCTCGACGGATTGGCCGTCGGAGAACTGAAAGAGGTAGCGGACGGTGCCGTCGGAGGAGGTGAACTTCTTTTCTATGGTCGGGAGGCCGACGGAGTAGCCGGAGTCGGCGAGCTGGCCGCGCAAGGAAATGGGGAGGGTGGTGAACTGATCGAGCGCCGACCATCGCTGGCGATAAAGGCCGTCTAAAAGCTGGCGGAGGCGATAGGGAGGCTGGGCCAGGCTTTCGAGCAGTTCTGTAAGTTGCTCATTCGAAAGGCTTAATAGTTCGCAGTTGTTGCGGTTCGGCTCATGCATCCAATATGCTGGTAGGGTATGTAGCCTGTCTCCCGATAACATTCGGGGATCTCGCCGAGTACGCGCTCATTCTACCCCAAGGCCAGGGGAGGCAACAGATTGAGACGGCGGCGAGGAAAAGGAATATATCTCCAACTGGGTTCAGAGAAGAACCAAGTTCCTGAGTCCCTGAGGGGCTAAAGCCCATAGTTAGGATGGAGCCCTATCGGCACGACTGAAGTCGTGCCCTGACGCTGGGACTCATAAATCTAATTCAGTTTCATTGGCTAGAAATAGGTAATCATGGCAGCAGAAGCACTGGCGATCGCAGCCGACCGGACGATCCACCGGGAGGTGTTGGCGAACGGATTCACCATATTGACCGAGCAGATGGACCATATCCGCTCGGTGTCGATGGGGATCTGGCTGAAGGCGGGGTCGCGGAACGAAGAGCCGGAAGTCGAATGGCATCTCGCATTTTGTTGAGCACATGGTGTTTAAAGGCACGACGCGGCGCTCGGCTGAAGACATTGCGCGGGAAGTGGACTCGATTGGCGGCAACATGGACGCCTTTACGGGGAAAGAGACGGTGTGTTTCAACATTAAAGTCCTGGACGAGCACCTGCCGATAGCCGTGGATGTGCTGAGCGATATGGTGCTGCATCCGGTGTTCGACGAAGCTGAGGTGGCGCGCGAGCGTGGGGTGATTGTCGAAGAGATCAAGATGGATGAGGACAATCCCGACAGCCTCGTGCACGAGATTTTTACGCAGAACTTCTATAAGAATCATGCGTTGGGCCGGCCGATTTTGGGCACGAAGGAGACGGTACGTAAATTCGACCAGGCCAAGACGATTGCGCAACTACCGCAGCAAGTTCGTGCCGGAGAACATGGTGATCTCGGCGGCGGGGCATGTTCGGCATGAGGTGCTGGTTGACTTGCTGAGCGCAGGAGTTCGAACCTTTGCTGCGCGGGAACGGATGAGTTGCTGGAGACGCCTCCGAAGATCAACTCGCGGATTGTGTTGCGCAACAAGAAGTCGCTGGAGCAGGTGCAGATTTGCATTGGAGTGCCGTCGTATCGGATTAATCACGAGCGGCGGTTTGTGGCCTATGTGCTGAATACGCTATTGGGCGGGGGCATGAGCTCGCGGCTGTTCCAGAATGTGCGGGAGAAGCAGGGGCTGGTGTATTCGATTTTCTCGGAGCTGAACCCTTATAAGGATACGGGCTGCCTGGCGGTATATGCAGGAACGTCGAGGGAATCTGCACTAAAAGTGGTGCAATCGGTGATGCACGAGTTCCGCGAGATCAAGGCCGGCGGACTTCCCGAGGATGAGGTGAAGCGGGCGAAGGACCAGTTGAAGGGCAGCCTGATGCTGAGCCTGGAGTCGTCAACCGCGCGGATGTCGAACCTGGCGCGGCAGGAAATGTACCATGACCACTTCATGGGCATGGACGAACTGATCGCGAGGATCGAGGAAGTCACGCTTGAGGATGTGGTTCTGTGTGCGAACGAGATGTTCCAGCAGGATGACATCGCAGTGACGGTGCTGGGGAATTTGAACGGGCTGAAGCTGACGCGAGAGATGCTGGAGTGCTGAAAAAGAAGTGGCTAGTGAATAGTGGTTAGAAAGAGCTGTCAGCTGTCAGCCAACAGAGGTAACTGGTCGCTGGTAACTGACCAATTTAGGAACGTTAACCGCGACAGGGTTTTGACATTGATGCGGCGGTGCTCAATAATTTTGTGTTCCCCCGCGGAAACGAATGATGCTCTTCTACGTCTTTCCTGTAAACAAGTTCCGCGAGAATCGAAAGAGGCCCATGAACATATCGAGACGTAATCGCGATCGCGGGTTCACGCTGATCGAGTTGCTGATCGTGGTAACGATCATCCTTATCATTGCGGCGTTCACCATCCCGAAGATTACGAAGTCGCAGATCCCGGCGCATGAGGCGTCGGCGATCGCCAGCATCAAGGCCATTAACGCGGCGGAGATGATTTACTCCAGCAGCCATCCTGACCTGGGATTTACGGCTGAGCTGAACATGCTGGGCGGCACCGCGCAGAGCGGCGGCGAGCAGACCATCGACACCAACCTGGCAAGCGGACGCAAGAGCGGATACACGTTTACCTATACGCCGGGCGAGAAGGTGAATGGGGCGATAAGGTCGTACACCATTACGGGAGTGCCAGACCAGGTGGGCTCGACGGGGCAGCGGAGGTTCTTCTCAGATGAGTCGGGCGAGATCCATTACAACGCCAGCGGGCCTGCGGACGTGACGAGTCCGGTGATTCAGTAGCAGCAATTAGCGATTAGCATTTAGCAATCGGCTTTTGAACGCGAGAAAGCCCCGGCCTGGATGCCGGGGCTTTTCTGTTATCGGTGCGATCAGTGTGGGTTCTGGTTTCTGCGAATACGGGGCGGGAGCAGGTGTGAGATTGCTAACCCCACCCTTTCCCAATGTCAGGGAAAGGATGGGGCACCCAATTGCATTTTGTTTAACGCGAAGCACCGACTTCGCAGAGTTGATCTTCCTCTACCTCGGTTGAGACCGCTACCGGCTGGAAGCGAGCCTGGAAAAAGCGCAGGTACGTTGGCTCGTAAATCATGCGCAAGCCCTTCACGTTTTCACGATCAGCATAGACTTCGGCGACGGACTCGGCGACGACATCCATGTGGGCCTGGGTGTATACGCGGCGGGGAATCGTAAGCCGCACGAGTTCAAGACGAGGCATGTTGTCTTCGCCGGTCTCCTTGTTGCGACCGGCGGAGACGATGCCGCGCTCCATGGTGCGGACGCCGGAATCCAGATAAATCGCGGCGGCCAAGGCCTGTGCGGGATACGACGTCTGCGGGATGTGCGGGAGGAACGCCTTGGCGTCGAGGAAGATTCCGTGTCCGCCGATGGGCTGAACGATGGGCACACCGGCGTCCATCAACTTTTTGCCGAGATAAAGCACCTGGCCGATGCGGGCGCGAATGTGGTCGTCCTGCACGGCTTCTTCGACACCGGTGGCTAGGGCTTCCATGTCGCGTCCGGCCATGCCGCCGTAGGTGTGAAGGCCTTCGTAGACCACGGCGAGGTTGCTGGCGTCGTCGTATACGCTGCGATCGTTGACGGCAAGGAATCCGCCGATGTTGACGAGCGGATCTTTCTTGGCGCTCATGGTGCAGCCGTCGGTCTGGTCGCACATTTCGCGCAGGATCGAAGCGATGGAACGATCGGCGTAGCCGGGTTCGCGCTGCTGGATGAACCAGGCGTTTTCTACGGCGCGGGCGGCGTCGAGAATGACGCGGATGCCGTGCTGCGAGCAGAGGGCGCGGACTTCCCTGAGATTGCCGAGGGAAATCGGTTGTCCGCCGGCCATGTTGACCGTGGCGGCTACGCTGACGTAGGGAATGCGGTCGGCGCCGTACTTCTGGATGACGTCGGCAAGTTTCTGAACATCTACGTCGCCCTTGAAGGGGTGCAGGCTGGCGGAGTCGTGGGCCTCGTCGATGATGATGTCAACAAAGGTGCCGCCAGCGAGCTCCTGATGGAGGCGCGTAGTGGTGAAGTACATGTTGCCGGGAACGACGTCGCCGGGCTTGATGAGAACTTTGGAGATGAGGTTCTCGGCGCCGCGTCCCTGATGCGTTGGCACGACATACTCGTAGCCGTAATAGTGCTGGACGGCGGCTTCGAGGCGGTAGAAGCTCTTGCTGCCGGCATAGGCTTCGTCGCCGACCATCATGGCGGCCCACTGCTTGTCGCTCATGGCGGAAGTGCCGGAGTCGGTGAGCAGGTCGATGTATACATCGTCGGACCTGAGCAGGAAAGTGTTGTAGCCGGCGTCTTCGAGGGCGCGCTCGCGTTCTTCGCGGCTGGTGATCTTTACGGCTTCGACCATCTTGATCTTGAAGGGCTCGGCCCAGCTTCTTTGTTTTACGGGCATAAGGAGTGCTCCTGAATGATATGGACTGATGTCTAAAGAGTAGTTTGGCGAGAGATGGGAAGCCATTTACAAACGAATGCAGATTATGGCTTATGACTTATAATCAACGATAGATAACTATAGATACTTGCGAATCGAAGGCCGCATGAAGACGAAGAAACCGCTGGACAAGATTGATTGGAAGATACTGACGGCGTTGCAGGCCGAGGCGCGGGTTTCGACGGCGGAATTGGCGAGGAAGACTTTGCTGTCGGCTCCGGCGGTGGCGGAGCGCATTCAGAAGCTGCGGGAGCGGGGAGTGATTCGAGGATTTCACGCACTCGTGGATCCGGGCGCGGTTGGGTTGCCGGTGACGGCGCTCATTCGTATGAGCGTGGTGGGCGATATTCTGCCGCGACTGGCGATTCTCTTGCAGTCGTTGCCTGAGGTGGTGGAGTGTTACCGGGGAACAGGATCGGACTCGTTCATCCTGAAAGTGTGCGTGGCCTCGGTAGAACACCTTGAGCAGTTAATCAATAAGCTGACCCCATTCGGCATGACAACGACGTCGGTGGTGCTGTCAACGGTGGTGGGTCGGAGGGTGCTCGATCCGACGATTGCGGAATGGAAAACGCGGCTGAAGGCGAAAGAGGGGCGGAGCGGAGGACGGTAGAAGGGCGTGCGAAAGCTGCGAAAGCGTCATGCGTCGCTGGCTTGATTGTCTGGGCGTCGAACGAGCCAAACTTTCGACATCGTCCAACTGACCAACATTCCTACCAGGCTGCCGAAGAGCACTTCGGCCACTCGGTGCAACCCGCGCTCGATTCCAACCCTGGTGGACGCGCTAGAGAGACTAGCAGCAATGACTATGGCTGCGGTGATTGGAGCCTGTCGCCACATGGTTTTGACCCGGACGAGATAGGTGGAGATCAGAACGGTGACGGCCAGCGATACCGGAATCATTCGTTGGCTGCCACTGCCGACGACGATAAAGATGAATCCAACACAGCAGCCAACCAGCACATTGATGATTCGACTATGGAAAAGCTGGCGCGCCTGCTGCGGTTCCGGGTCGGAGGCCGCAACCAGAGATGCGATTGCCCAGATGGGATTTGTATCGCCGATTTCTCGAAGAGTGAACCAAACTATGGTTGTGGCGAACAGAACGTTCACGGAGAAGCGGAACCCAAGGGATCGTCGTAAGAAAGGCCGAGACGCCTAGCGAGCGACTCGGCCTTCTGTGACATTGAGGGACGCACGATTACTCGTGCGATTTGGGCGCATTGCCCATTAGACGGTAAACCGTAGCAGTCTTGGTGGCACCCAAATTGATGTACTCTTCGCCGGAATACTGAAGCCCGATAAAGAAGGCTTCGGTGCGGCGCAGGGCGTCAGGGCTGAGTTGCCCACGGTCCTTGAATTTGAACTGATACGCGAATTCGCCGATGAGCGGGCGGTGTTCGCCGCGGGTGCGCCAGATGGCCACGTTGGCTTTGCAGGTGAGGCCGTCACCGAAGTCGAGCAGGCCGATGTCCTGGAGCACTTCTTCGACGATGGTGTTGCTAACCAGGTGGATCTGCTCTTTCGGGGTCTTTCGGACCTTCGCAAGCGCCGGGAGTACATCGATCAATGCGTCCATGTCAGTGATATTTTCGCGACCCATACCGATGGCTCCGCGGTTGAATTGCACGTTGTGGGAGTAGAGGAGGCGGATGCCGCCCAGCTTCTCCTTCAGCGGCAGGGCCTGCACTTTGAACTTAACGCGGTGGTCGCCGAGGATGTTCGGGCGCACGTCGGTCTCGGCCGCGGTCTGCAATTCCCCGCTCCTGTACTTGAAGACGATTTCTGGCTCGCCGATGGGGAAGCCGTCTTTGTAAGGGATGCGGCGGCGCAGAATGAAGGCGTTGTTGTAGAGGCGGAAGTCGTCTGTGTCAATGAACACAACTTCGCGGATCTTGACGGGCTGCTCTATGAAGCCTTCCGTGGTGAACTTCACGCCGTGCTCTTTGGCGGGTTCGCGAAAGACCTTGCCGAAGTCAAAGAAGCTCTCGCGCGAATGAAACTTATTGGGCCGCAGGATGAGCTTGCAGCAGACGTACTCGGGTGTGTGAATGGGCATGCCATCGGCATACTGGCCCGGCTTGAGTTGGGGGACTCGGCCCACCCAACTGGGAGTCACTGCCTCGCGCGACTTGATCGGAGTCGGGGCTGCGACTTGGGGCTTGCTGGCTTTCTTCGAGCTTGCTGGAGCTTCTTTGACTGCGGGCATAGTTGTTCGTCCTTCGCTTTGGGTCTAAGGGTGAAATTGCCTGAAGAGGGATTTTACACGCTATCTGTAATGTTTCATTCACATTTTTGTTGCGAAAAGCACACGACGCCAGCCGGTGGGGAAACAGTTTGGACCGGCAAGATCGCCGACGGGGTTGCCCGCTGGAACGGTCGATTTCCAATAGAATTGGCCAAGCATGCTGAGCCGTGTGATTGCCGTCCGTTTATTCACCACATTCGCTATCGTTTTTACCGCGATGGCGCAGGTTGCCGCCCCGAGCGACATCCACGCCATCGCCGACAGGGTGGACCAGCGCTACAACCACATGCAGACGCTACAGGCGCAGTTTGCCGAGACCTACTCGGGCGCGGGGATGAAGCGCAACGAGAGCGGTACGTTGGAGCTGAAGAAGCCAGGGCGAATGCGATGGGATTATGAGCAGCCGCGTCCGAAGATGTTTGTGACGGATGGGGCGGTAGCATGGTTTTACGTGCCGGGGGAGAAGCAGGCCAGGCGCGCTCAAGTGAAACAAATCGAAGACTTGCGGTCGCCGCTGCGGTACCTGCTAGGGAAGAGCAAGCTGGAGAAGGAATTCGTCGGGCTGGCGGTAGCGACGGATGCCAAGCCGGAGAACGCGGGGGACATTGTGCTGCGAGGCGTTCCAAAGGGGATGCAGGAGCGGGTGTCGCAAACGCTGCTGGAGGTCACGCCGGACGGACTGATCACGCGCATCGTGGTGGAAGAATTGGACGGATCGGTGACGGAGTTCCGCTTTCTTCAGCAGAAACAGAACGTCCAAGTGAGTGACCAGCGGTTTAAGTTCGTCCCGCCCCCCGGAGTTGAGGTGGTGCAGGGGACGGAGCTGGTGGAGTAGCGAATACAACACGCAACAAGCAATTAGCAATAAGTATTAGGCCATGCGGGCAGAGGGCTGCATAAGACCGTAAATGGTGGTGTTGCAGAGTGTTAGACTACGTTGCGCTAGTGCCATGTTCGTTTAATTCCAGGGAACCTTACCAATGGCCGAGTACATGATCCGGATGGCCGACGAGCGCGGCCACATCTTGGAGCAGGTGGAGCTGGGCAACTCGGAAGGTGAGGTGCGCGAGCGCTTCGCGCAACAGGGATACCTGATCTACTGGGTCAAGCCCAAGGGCGTGTTTTCGAGCGGTATTCGGGTGCCTCGCCGCCGCAAAATCAAACAAGACCAATTTGTCATCTTCAATCAGCAATTCGTGACGCTGATTCACGCGGGGTTGCCGATCATCCAGTCGCTGGAACTGTTGATGAAGCGGCAGCGCAACCCGTATTTCCGGACGGTGCTGCAGAACGTGCGCGACCGGGTACGAAGCGGCGAATTGCTATCGGAGTCGTTCGCGGAACAAAACGCGTTCCCGAAGGTTTACACCACTACCATCCTGGCGGGCGAGAAGTCGGGCAACCTGGAAGAGGTGATGGGACGCTACATCGCGTTCCAGCGGTTGGCGCTGACTTTTCGCAAGAAACTGGTGTCATCCCTGGTGTACCCGGTGTTGTTGGTGGTGATGCTAGTGGTGATGCTGACGTTCCTGATCACGTTTGTCGTGCCGCAATTCGCTAACCTCTATAAGCAGCTTGGAGTGGACCTGCCTCCGCTGACGATGGTGATGCTGGCGATTGGCACCAACGCGCAGCATTACGCGCCCTACGTGGCGGTCGCGCTACTGATCGCAGGGTTTCTGATCTGGCGGTGGATGAAGAGCGATGCTGGATCGACGCAGATGGACCGCATCAAGCTGAAGATTCCGTTACTGGGTGACATCTGGCTGAAGTACCAGGTGGCAATCTTTTCGCGCATGCTCTCTACGCTGCTTTCGGGCGGCCTGTCACTGGTTCCAGCGCTGGAGACGGCGGGCGAGTCGATGCAGAGCCGTTTGATTACGCACGGCGTTGACGCCGCAACGATTAAGGTTCGCGAAGGCCAGCCGCTGGCGAAGAGCCTGGAGACGTCAACCGTGTTTCCGCCGATGTCGGTGGAGATGATTGAAGTGGGCGAGTCTACGGGATCGCTGCCGGCAATGCTGAACTCGGTGGCGGAGTTCTATGAAGAAGACGTGACCAATGCGCTGGCGACGGCGATGGCGCTGATCGAGCCGATTATCCTTATTGTGATGGGCGTGGTGGTGGCGTTTGTGCTTATTTCGTTGTACCTGCCGATCTTTAGCCTGGGGGCAGGGGGGATACATTAGTGGCAAGTTTCTAGCGTGCCGCCGCTACACGGCTCGTGTGTCTTTATGGTGTCCGCACCCGGGGCTTGCGCCCCGGGCTAAGATCGAAGCCGCCGCTGCGCGGCTCGTGCAAAGGGATGACGAACGATAGAGGTTGGGGTGGAGAGGCAGTTTTTGAATGGCAGATAAGAAGTCGATATTCGTAAACGGCGGGAATGGCAATTTATCGATTGCCGATGAGTTGGCGCAGGCGCAGGACATGGCGCGGCGCTACCGCTGCGAGTTCGTGGACCTGAAGAACTTTCACATTCAGCATGAGCTGTTCCGCAAGATCAAAGTCGATTTGATGTTCCGCTACAACTTTGTGCCTCTGCAAGAGACGCAGGACGGACGGCTGGTGATTGCGATCGCCGATCCCAGTCAGTTGATGATGATCGACGAGATCAGCCTGAACCTGGGACGACGCATCGTTACCAAGGTGGCGACGCTGACGCAGATCAGCGATGTGCTGAAGAAGACAGAGCAGTCGCAGCGCGTGCTGGAAGAGGCGGGCGAGAACTTCGCGCTCGACGTCATCCGCGAAGACGAAAACGCCGACGAGACGATCTCCATTGAGAAGCTGACGGCCGAGAGTGACATCAGCCCCATCATCAAGCTGGTGGACACGATGATCTTCACTGCCCTGCAGCGAAGGGCGAGCGACATCCACATTGAGACTCGCGACGACTCGGTGACCATCAAGTACCGCATTGACGGCGTGTTGCAACAGGCAATGCCGCCGATTGCGAAGGAGCACCACTCGACCATCATTTCGCGCATCAAGGTCATGAGCGAGCTGGATATCTCCGAACGGCGTGTGCCGCAGGACGGACGCTTCCGCGTGCGCTACAACGGGCGCTCCATCGATTTTCGCGTCTCGATCATGCCGTCGATTCACGGCGAAGACGCGGTGCTCCGTGTGCTCGACAAAGAGTCGATGAGCGAAAAGTTTCACAAGCTCACGCTCGACGTTGTGGGCTTTAACGACGAGGACCTGCACAAGTTTCGCCGGTATATCAAGGAGCCTTACGGCATGGTGCTGGTTACCGGGCCGACGGGTTCGGGCAAGACGACAACGTTGTATGCGGCGCTGAACGAGGTCAAGAGCGACGAAGAAAAGTTCGTTACCATCGAAGACCCGGTGGAGTACCAGATTGCAGGCATCACGCAGATCCCGGTGAACGAGAAGAAGGGGCTGACATTTGCGCGCGGGTTGCGGTCGATTTTGCGGCACGATCCTGACAAGATCATGGTGGGCGAAATCCGCGACTCGGAGACGGCGCAGATCGCAATCAACGCGGCGCTGACCGGGCATCTAGTATTCACCACCGTCCACGCCAATAATGTGGTGGACGTGATCGGCCGTTTTCTGAACATCGGCGTGGAGGCGTACAACTTCGTGTCGTCGTTGAACTGCATCTTGGCGCAGCGACTAGTGCGCTTGATCTGCGAGTTCTGCAAGAAGGAAGTGCACTACACGGATGAGGAACTAAGGTTGAGCGGGCTGGACCCGGAGGAATGGCGCAAGGTTGCGTTCTACGAAGGCGAAGGCTGCATCGAGTGTTCGGGGACGGGCTTCCGCGGCCGCACGGCGATTCACGAGCTGCTGGAGCTGACCGACAACGTGCGCGAGATGATCCTGGCCAAACGTCCCAGCAGCGAAATCCGGCGGGCGGCGCGTGATGAAGGAATGCATTTCCTTCGCGAGTCGGCACTTGATAGAGTGAAGCGTGGATTGACGACTTTGAAAGAGATTAATAAGGTCACGTTTATTGAGACGACGAGATAAGAAGTAATTGGTAATTAGCACTTGGTCGCTGGTAACTGGTGTTGGGTGTGCTGTCTCACGCACCAGTCACCAGTCACCTGATCAACCAAGCAGTAAGAAACCGAAGTTATGCCAGGAAACAACAGTGCGAGGCCGAGGGTGGCGTGCGAGGTGACAGCCGAGCGCGTGGTAGCGGCGCGCGCGGGCGATGGTGCGCAGTCGCTGGAAGCGGTCAACAGCAGGGACCTCGCGGCGGGGAGCCTCACTCCCGGGCTGCAACAGGCCAATGTGGCAGCGCGCGAGGCGCTGGTGGCGGCGTTGCGCGATGTGCTGGCGCCGGTGGCTGGCCGTTCGCGTGACATTACGCTGGTGATTCCGGATGCCAGCACGCGCATTCTTCTGCTGGATTTCGAAACATTGCCGGAGAAGGCAGAGGATGCCGATTCGGTTGTGCGCTTTCGTCTGAAGAAGTCATTACCGTTCGATGTGGATGCTTCGGCGGTATCGTTCGACCGAAATGTGTCGGCGGAAGGCGTGCGCGTTGTGGCGGCGGTTACGCCTCGAAGCGTGGTGGAAGAGTACGAGGCTGTAGTGCGCGAAGCGGGCTACAATCCGGGCGCGGTGCTGCCGTCGATGATCGCGGCGCTGGGCGTTGTGGATGGCGAGCGTCCCACGATGGTTATCAAGGTCGAGCCGGGCACGACGACGTTTGCGATTGTCGATCAGAACCAATTGTTGCTGTATCGCTCGCTGGAAAACGGTGGTACGGCGGTGACCGGAGATTCGCTGGTCGATGACGTGAATACATCGCTGGTGTATTTCGAAGACCGCTACGGGATTTCTGTGGACCGAGTGCTGGTGACTGGAGTGCAATCGGCGCAGGCGCTCCAAGCGGCGTTCGGCAACAGCAACATCAGGGTTGAGGAATTGATTTCCAGCAGCGTAGCGGGCGCAGGAGCGGGCAGTGTGGCGCGTTCGGCATTGGCCGGTGTGGTGGGGGCGTTGATTTCCTGATGCGGATCAGCATCAATCTCGCGTCGAGCCCGTACGAAGCTGCGCGGGAGTATGCGCGGCGCATGTGGATGTGCTAGGTGCTCTGGTGCTGGTCACAGTGGTTCTGCTGGGATACATTCTGCATCAACGGCGCGAGACGCGCGACGTCGACCAGCAGATTGCGCAGGCGCAGCAGGAGATTGCGTCGCTGGATGCCGAGAAAGCTACAGGCGCAGTCGATCTTGAACCAGCCGCAGAACCGCGAAGTAGCAGACCAGTCGGCATTCCTGAACAATTTGTTCGCGCGCAAGGCGCTCTCGTGGACGCGGGTGTTCACCGAGATGGAAAAGATGATGCCGCCGAACATCCACGTGGTGTCGATGAAGCCGGAGTTCAATCGCGATAACCAACTGGTGCTGCATGTGGTGGTGGTGACGTCGTCACGCGAAAAGGCCGTGGAACTGGTGAGGCGCATGGAAAAGTCGCCGCATTTCCGCTCGGCGCAAGTGGAGGCGGAGAACGCGGTGGGCGAAGGAGCGCGGTGGACCGTCGGCGGGAAATATCCAGTTTGAAATTGCAGCGGTGTACGTGCCGGTTGCTGGAGAAAGCGACGCCGCTACCAGAGGAGACTCCGGCGAAGAAGCCGGGCAACAAGACTGCGGCCAATGTCGCGAGCGGTGTGCCCGGCGCGGGAGGTGGACGCTGATGGCGAGCATTCGCGAAGTGCGCAAAACGCTGGTTCCGCTGCTGATCGGGCTGGTCGTGATTGATTCTGGCGTGTGTGGTGTACCTGTGTCGCCGACTGGGACGTTCGCGCGCAGCGCGTGCAGCGGGACTTGGAGGCCTTGAAGGTCCAACTGGCGGCGAAGCGCCTGGAAGTGCTCCCGGCACGCGGGATGGACGGGAAACTGAAGCAGGCTTCCACCGACATTGCGGATTTTTATAAGGAGCGCTTCCCGGCGCAGTACTCGGCGGTATCTGAGGAATTAGGGAAACTGGCGGCTGCTAACGGCGTGCAGGTTGCGGCGGTGAAGTATGACGACAAAGACGCGCCGGTGGAAGGACTGCGCAAGCTTGAAATGGAAGTGGCGCTGTCAGGCAGTTATTTGCAGGAAGTGAAGTTCATCAACGCGCTGGAGCGCGACAAAATTTTTTTGTGATTGACGGTGTGACGTTGGGTGAGCAGCAGGGCAACGTGCGGCTGCAGCTCAAGCTGGAAACGTATTTGCGCAGCGGAGCGACGACGTAGTGAAGCTGGGCACAGAAAACAAAACGAAGACGGCCATCGCAGCAGGATTGCTGGTGGTGGCGGCGTTCACGCTGTATAGCTGGCTGAAGTCCAAGCGACGACGCCACGCCGGCGCCCGCCAGTTGCGGTCACGTCGAGTGCGCGCTGCCGGCGACGAAGCCGTCTACGAAGCCAGGCGCGAAGAAGGCCGGCCCGGTTTTGCTGGCGCAGTCGCTTGATCCGACGCTGCGGCTGGACTTGCTGAAGTCGAGTGAGGACGTGAGCTACAAGGGCGCGGGACGCGACATCTTTCAGAACCAGCCCGAGCCGGCGGCGATCCCGAAGACCGTCAAGCCGGTCATCGATACCGGGCCGCCCGAATCCGCCTCCTCCTCCGCCGATTCCGCTGAAGTTCTACGGCTTCAGCGGCAATAAGAGCGGGCCGAAGCAAGTGTTTCTTTCCAAGGGCGACGACATTTTTATCGCCAAGGAAGGCCAGATCATCGACCGGCGATACAAGATCATCAAGATCGGGCCTAATTCGATCGAGGTCGAAGACGTGCTGAACAACAATCGCCAGACGCTGCCGCTGACGGCGAGCTAGCGCGGCAATCGAGCAGTATGCAGCAGGCAGAATCCATCCAGACAAGCGAGACGCAGAGCGGTCGCAGACGCTGCGCGCGCGAGAAATCAGTGTGTGGCGCGACGGCGCGACCGCGGGGCCATGCTGCTGGCCGTGCTGTTCCTGATGGCGATCATGGTGATCACGGCGATGGCGGTTGCGCCGGCGTTCGTCCAGCAGATGAAACGCGACCGCGAAGAAGAGATGATCCATCGCGGCACCGAGTATGCGCGGGCGATCAAGAAGTACTACAAGAAGTTCGGGCGCTATCCCGGCCAATCTCGAGCAACTGGAGAATACCAACAATATCCGCTTCCTGCGCAGGCGATACAAAGACCCGCTGGCGAAAGACGGCCAGTGGAAGCTGCTGCACTACGGGGACGTTCAGGCGCTGGCCGGAGTGACAGGCGTTGGAGCGTGCCGGGACAGCAACAAGGTGCGCAGGGCGGATTGCAGGGATTGAATCAGCAGAATGCTGCTGGTGCCGACAGCGGTGGCTGACCGGTGCGCTACTGCGACGGCAGCGACCAGGGAGCGAACGGACCGCTCCGCTGGCGGCGCAGTTATCTCCGCAGCAGCAGAGCGGATTGCTACCACAACCCGGGTGAGCGCAGCCGCGGGCAAGACACCGGCGGTACGGCTCCGGCGGCGAGCAGATCAAGCGGGAGGCCAATCAGGCTTTAGCTTGGGACCGGCGGCGGGCCAATCTGGCGGTGGCGGTGGAACGCAGGGTGCGGACGGGAACGGCTGGCCAAGCGGGCAGCAACAACTCGATCTTCGGAAACACCGGCGTAGGCGGGCAGACGTTCGGCGGCGGCGCGATTGTCGGCGTGGCCAGCAAGAGCAAAGATCCGACCATCCGCGTCTATAACAAGAAGAAGAAATACGATGAATGGCAGTTCATCTACTCGCCGATGTTCGACCGCCGAACACACTGCTGCGCGGACCGTATAACGGCCAGACGTCCATCGCATGGAGGACAATTTGGCACGCCGGCCGGGCAATTGAATCAAGGCAACCAGAGCGGATTCGGGCAACAGCCGGGCGGATCAGGGTGCAGCAACCCGGCGGGTTCGGCCAGCAAAATCCGCAGCAGAACCAGCAGCTCACGCCGCCGAACCAGTTTCCACCTGACCAGCCGCAGCCGCAGCAGTAGCACCAGACTGCGCCATTCGCTATAATGGGTGGGCAATTCCCCAATCCCTCACATCGTACTTTTGCTGTCGTGTGCATGCACAGGCGCGGGTGAAGCGCGGATGACCGTGTGCAGCTTGGTTGGTCGTCGCCCGACTGGAACGGGGTTTCAAGAGCCGATTCCGCAATTCCCAGGTATTCAAACTGCGAACCCGCAGTAATTCAAGGAGAAGCAATGCTGAAGCAGAAGACCCTAGTAGTTGTAGTTTTGGTGAGCGCGATGGCGCTTGCCAGCGTACCTATGTTTGCCCAGGCCGCCGCGCAGAGCAGTCCCAGCGCAGGCGCGCAGCCGAAGGCTGCCAGCGACCAGGACATCCAGATGCTGCGGCGGACATTCGCGCGCAGCGGAAAGAAATCACCGCGCAGAACATGACGCTGACCGCCGACGAGGCCACCAAGTTCTGGCCGATTTATGATCAGTACAGACAGGAAGCCATCAAGCCAAACGATGACCGCTGGGCGCTGATCAAAGAATATGCCGCGAACTACAACACCATGACCGACGCGCAGGCGCAGGACTACATGAAGAGGTCGAACGCCATCGATCAGCAGCTTATCTCGCTGCGGATGAAGTATGTTCCGCTGTTCGAGAAGGTGATCTCAGCCAAGAAGACTGCACTGTGGTTCCAGATCGACCGCCGTATCGACCTGCTGATCAATTTGCAGTTGTCGGCTGTCATTCCGGTGGTTGATACCACCAAGTAAGCTTGCAACACAATGTTCGACAAGGCAGCGCATCGCAAGGTGCGCTGCTTTTTTTTGTGATGCTAAACGGCGCCGCGGGCTTCGTTGCGCGGCATGAGCCATGCGCCGGCAACAGCAAAAGCGCAGAAGCCGCTACGATGTAGAAGCCGGCGAAGAAGCCCACGAATATATACATCAACACGGCATCGACCAGGGGAATGAGCGCCAAGTAGCGAAGCAGAGAACGTGTCCCCGGGCGGCGGCTGATCCACACAAGAGCCGGCGCCAGAAGAACTCCGTGCGCGGAGACAACCAGCCAGACACATTTAATTGCGCCAGCGATGCGCGCGATCCATTCCGGCTTTCAGCAAGGACTGGAAAGACGCCCTTTGATCCACCCAGGATGTGGAGCAGTGCTCCGACGAACATGACGATGCTTCCCAAAAGGATGAGCAGGCGGGCAAGTTTCATGGCTTCCACTCCGTTTCAGTGTTGTGGAACTACGTCTAGGACGATCGGTTGGTGAATTCTACCAGCAGCTGCAAGCGCTGGCGGGCGTGGCCGCAATCGATGGCGTAGGCGGCAAGCGGAATTGCCTCGCCGATATGGTCGGCGTGGGCGGCGGCTACCAGGGCGGCGGCGGCGTTGAGAACCACCACGTCACGTCGCGGGGAACGCTCCCCTTCAAGCACCGCGCGAATGATGGCTGCGTTTTGCTGTGCGTCGTCGCCTCCGGCGATGGTCTCGAGCAGAGCTGATTTCAGGCCAAACTCTTCCGGCGTGACTTCGTAGCTGTGCACGCTGCCCATCGCGGACTTCGGCGATTTTGGTCGCGCCGTTGATGGTGATCTCGTCGAGACCATCGCGACCGTGAACCACGAGCGCGCGTCGCAGGCCCAATTCGCTGAGGGCTTCCGCGAGTTTCTCGACCAGGTCGGCGGAATAGACTCCAACAACCTGGGCCGAAGCGTGCGCGGGATTGGTTAGCGGGCCGAGTAAGTTAAAGATGGTGCGCAGGCTTCAATTCGCGACGGGCAGGCTGCACGTATTTCATGGCCGAATGCATGGCAGGCGCGAAGAGAAACGCGATGCCGGTTTCGCGAAGGCAGGCCACGAGCTTGGAAGGCGGCAAGTTGATGTTCACGCCGAGGGCTTCCATTACGTCGGCGGAACCGCACTTCGAACTGATGCTGCGATTGCCATGCTTGGCAACGCGCACGCCAGCTCCCGCAGTCACGAAGGCGACGGCAGTCGAGATGTTGAAGGTGCCGGAGGCGTCTCCGCCGGTGCCACAGGTGTCGACCAAGGCCTCGCGCCCTGTGCCGCTGACGTCAACCGCGTCGCCCGTCTTCGGTGACCAACGGCGTAGCCGCGGCGCGGATCGCCTGCGCGAAGCCGACGATTTCCTCGACGGTCTCGCCTTTCATGTGGAGGGCAACCAGCAGCGCGCCGATCTGAGCGTCGGTGGCCTCGCCGCGCAGAACTTCGGCCATGACGTCGCGGGCCTCATCGCGGGAGAGCGAGGAGCCGTGGTTCGCGATCTTGTGCAGCGCGTCGAGGATCATGGGAAGAGGTAATTAGCAATTAGCAATTAGGGTACCATCCGAGCCTGAGTGAGCCGATCCAGGAAGTCGCGTGAATCGGCACGCAGTGTGTGACACTTGCGGTGACGATAAGGGCGGGACTTGCAACCATGTCCTACCGAATCGCGCCTTCTTTGCCTGCAAGACGGCGGAGAAGGCCGATCTGGCCGTTGTGATAGCCCTCGTGGTAGCAAAGTCGCACCAAGGCATCGCCCACCGAACCAGTCAGCGGAGGCCGCTTATATTTTTCGGGCACGGGTGCTGCCAGAGCTTCTTGACTGAGAGATTGCAGGGCAGGTACGAGCTTCTTCTGGGAATCCTCGAACGCGGATTTCAGTTGTGCCAATTGCATGGCTTGGTCGCCGGGCTTCATCGCAGCCGACCCGCGCTGATAGGACGCACTTTCTTCTTGGGTAAGGATTGGCTGGCCAGCGTCTGTTAGTAAGAGGACCATGCCGCGGGCAGAAACAATGTGTCCCAATACCCAGTTGATGCAGTTGCCCGACGGCTCGGGGATGAAGACGGTGTCTTCGTGGTTCAACTCATTGAGGTTGCGATTGATGGCTAAGTAGCTGAATTCGTACATGCTTGCGAGATCGTTGCCGGTCATGGATCAGGTCCCTCGCCGAGGATTGTACTCGTTCGCGAAGTGGGCAGTCCGGTAGGCGGTTCCATTGACTGCCGAAAAAGCGCCGCAGGGTGCTAAATCTTGCCGTTTCTTGACGTTATGTTGGTGGTTCGGGGGCTGATAAAATAGAGTAACTGTGGGAACCTGCGGGTTTCTACCCGTATCTAATTGACAAGGACTTCATGACCCAAACTGACGCCAAAACTCTGCTTTTGCTCAAGCCGCGAGGCTTTTGTGCCGGGGTGGTTCGCGCTATCGACATTGTTCGCATTGCGCTGGAAACCTTCGGGGCGCCGATTTACGTGCGCAAAGAGATTGTTCACAATCGCTACGTAGTGGACGAACTGACGGCGAAGGGCGCGATTTTCGTCGATAGCGTCGAAGAAGTTCCAGCCGGTGAGCGCGTGATTTACAGCGCGCACGGCGTGGCTCCCGAAGTTCGGGAAGCCAGCAAGTTGCGCGAACTGCGAGTCATCGACGCGACATGTCCACTGGTGACGAAAGTCCATGTGGAAGCGGTGAAGTTTGCACGCGAAGGATATTCGCTCGTTTTGATCGGACACCACGATCACGACGAGGTCATCGGCACCCTGGGCGAAGCTCCGGCTGTGACGCAAGTGGTTGACGAGCCGGAAGACATTGACAACCTGCACGTGCCCGATCCGAATCGCGTCGCCTACCTGACGCAGACAACGTTGAGCCTCGATGAGACCACGCATGTGATTGAAGCGTTGCGCAAGAAATTTCCCAACATCCAAGGTCCGCACGCGCAGGACATTTGCTATGCAACGGAGAACCGCCAGACTGCCGTGAAAGACGTCGCCAACGAGTGTGACTTGCTGCTGGTGGTCGGCTCTGACAATAGTTCGAATTCGAATCGCCTGGTGGAAGTGGCCCGCAACATGGGCAGGAACTCGCACCTCATCGAGAACTATCGCTCGATTGAGCCCGAGTGGCTGGTAGGCGTCAAGACTGTGGCATTGACCGCTGGCGCGTCGGCGCCGGAGATACTGGTGCAGGAAGCCGTGACATTCCTGCAGGCGCAGGGATTCACTAATCTGCAGGAGATTGAGGTGATGCCGGAGAATGTGCGCTTCGGCCTGCCACCAGAAATCGTGGAAGCTATCGGGGCAGCGCCGGCCCTGGCGGAGTAAGAAAGCGGAGTTAGAACAAAGAATGGAAGAAGCGGTACCCCCCAATCCCGGTGAAATGCGGTTCGGGAAGTTAGACGACGTGAAAGCCCGGGTCGCGGCCGCGATCGACGCGTCTCGCAAGTACCTGTTCTCGCTGCAACATTCCGAGGAAGGGTATTGGTGCGGAGAACTGGGCGCCGATACCACGTTGGAGTCCGACTACATTCTGCTGCACCGTCTGCTAGGCACGGAAGACACGCAACGCACGCAGAAGTGTGCCAACGAGATTCTGTCGCATCAGAACGCTGACGGCGGGTGGCCCATCTTCAACGGCGGGCCATCGAACATTAGTGCCTCGGTGAAGGCATATTTCGCGCTGAAGATGGCGGGCTACAGTCCCGACCATGCGGCGCTGGCGAAGGCGCGTGAGCGCATCCTGGCCATGGGTGGAGTGACTGAGGTCAACACCTTCACCAAGATTTACTTGTGCTTCCTCGGGCAATACGACTACGACGCGGTGCCGGCGATTCCGCCCGAGATCGTGCTGTTTCCCAACTGGTTCTGGTTCAACATCTACGAAATTTCTTCCTGGTCGCGCGCCATCCTGGTACCGCTGTCTATCGCGTACGCCAAGAAGCCGTTCAAGAAAATTCCGGATGAGCAGGGAATTCAAGAGTTGTTCGTGGGCGACCGCAACAAAGCCAACCTGCGCTTGAAGTGGGCGAAGAAGATTGTGAGCTGGCGGAATTTCTTCCTGATGCTCGACCGCCTGACGCATTTCCTTGAGAAAGTGCACATTCGTCCGTTGCGTTCGATCGCCATCCAGAAGGCGGAACAGTGGATGCTGGAGCGCCTCGAGATGAGCGATGGACTGGGTGCGATCTATCCCGGCATCATGAACTCCATCATCGCGTTGCGCTGCCTTGGGTATTCGCTTGACGATCCGCAGGTGATTCGCGCGATGGACGAATTCGAGAAGCTAGGAATCGAGGAAGAGACGACATTCCGCATGCAGCCGTGCATGTCGCCGGTGTGGGACACCGCTTACGCGATTTTCGCCCTCGCCGAGAGCGGAATTTCGGCAACCGATCCGCGCCTGGTGCAGCCGTCGGAGTGGATGCTGAAGAAGCAGGTCACGCGCAAAGGTGATTGGTGCGTGAAGAACCGCAAAGCGGCGCCAGCGGGCTGGTACTTCGAGTTTAACAATGAGTTTTACCCGGATGTCGATGATTCTGCGATGGTTCTTCTTGCGCTGAGCAAGGTCAAGACCTCCAACGAGAGTTATCACGATAAGTCGGTGCAACGCGCCATCGACTGGATCTTGTCGATGCAGTGCAAGAACGGCGGCTGGGCTTCCTTCGACAAAGACAACGACCGAATGGTGTTCCAGCAGATTCCGTTTGCCGACCACAACGCCATGCTCGATCCAGCGACGGTCGACATCACTGGCCGCGTGCTCGAGTGTTTGGCGACCTATGGCTACTCCATGAAGGACGCCCCGGTTCGTCGCGCCGTCGAGTTCATCAAGCGCGAACAGGAGCAGGATGGTTCGTGGTTCGGGCGCTGGGGTGTGAATTACATTTACGGCACCATGCTTGTATTGCGTGGCCTCGAGGCAGTCGGCATGGACCATCACGAGCCAAGCGTACAACACGCCGCTGAGTGGCTGCGTATGATGCAGAATCCCGACGGCGGATGGGGAGAAACCTGCGGCTCTTACGATGATCCAAACATCAAGGGCGTGGGACCGAGCACGGCCTCGCAAACCGCTTGGGGAGTTATGGGCTTGCTGGCGGCCAACGACATGCGCAGCGATTCCGTGGAGCGCGGCATCGCCTACCTGCTGAAGGCGCAGCGGCGCGACGGGTCGTGGGACGAAGAGTTGTACACGGGCACCGGCTTCCCGCGAGTGTTTTACCTGATGTATTACATGTACCGCCAGTATTTCCCGCTGATTGCGCTGACGTCTTACACCAAGGCTACGGCGGCGACGCAAGAAGACCAGTTGAGGGTTGCTCGAGTCGAGCGAAAGGCCAGCTAAGGCTTGTCGGCCCGATGGGCAGCCTGACTAATGCTGCGCGGGGCGCGGATGATTTCACTCGTAATTGAATGAAAATTTTCGTCACAGGCGCAACCGGCTTCCTGGGGAGCCACGTCGCGCGACACTTGCTTGCCAACGGGGCCGATTTGCGTTTGCTGACCCGCGTCACCAGTCGCGTCGACAACATCGCGGACCTGCCGGCGGAGCACACGGTTGGTGACCTGCGCGATGTCGAGTCGCTCAAGCGCGGTATGGCTGGTTGCGAGGTAGTGTTTCACGTCGCCGCCGATTATCGTCTCTGGGCCGTTAACGGTCAGGAGCTGTATCAGTCGAACGTGGACGGCACTAGCAACATTTTGCAGGCAGCGAGAGAATCGGGTGTTAGGCGGGTTGTCTACACTAGCAGCGTCGCGACCATGGGATTTGGCAATAACGGCCACATGACAGACGAAAGCACGCCTGTCAGCTTGGCCAACATGATTGGCGACTACAAGCGAAGCAAGTTCATGGCCGAGCAGTTGGTGCTGCAAGCGGCCGACGTGGGACAGGATGTAGTGCTGGTAAATCCCACCACTCCGATTGGTGAGCGCGACATCAAGCCGACGCCGACTGGGCAGATCGTGGTGGATTTCCTGAAGCGCAAGTTCCCGGCGTATGTCGAGACGGGATTGAACCTCGTAGACGTTAGTGATTGCGCGCAGGGTCACGTACTTGCGATGGAGAAAGCAGTTCCGGGCGAGCGCTACATTCTCGGCGGCGAGAACCTGACCTTGAAGCAGATTCTCGACAAGCTGGGGGCGATCACGGGTCTGCCTTCTCCGAGCATTAAGTTGCCGTACGCGGTGGCGTACGCCACTGGTGTGGTCGATACGCTAGTAACCGGCAAAATTCGCGGGCGCGAGCCGCGGGTGACGTTGGATTCGGTGCGCATGGGACGCAAGAAGATGTTTGTGACGAGCGCCAAGGCTGAGCGTACCTTTGGATGGAACCCCGGCCCGGTCGATGGGGCCTTGCAGCGAGCGGTGGAGTGGTTTCGGGCGAATGGCTATGCCCCATAAAGAAATTGGCATTGTCGTGGCCATGCGCAGGGAAGTGGCGCCGCTCTTGGGAGGAGTTAGAGCGCTGCGGGCAAATGGGCTACAGTTTTATGAGTTGGAAAACGCCGCAGTCGTGGTTGGTGGAATTGGCTGCAAAGCCGCAATCCGCGCCGCTGAAGCACTTGTAGGAAGATACTCGCCGAGCACGCTGGTATCGGCTGGAATTGCCGGCGCACTGACGCCGCAGTTGAAAGTCGGAGATGTGATTCGCGCGCGCGAAGTGGTTGACGCGGAATCGGGTACCCGCTTCGTCTCACAAGGCGGAGAGGGAACACTCGTCACGGCATTGTCGGTGAGCGGAGCCGCCGAGAAGCGAGTCCTGGCCGAACGATGGAACGCAGATGTGGTGGACATGGAAGCCTCCGCTGTTGCAGCCGTAGCGCAACGAGAATGGAATGGATTTCACAGCTATGAAGTCGATTTCGGATGACTTAGATTTTGAAATGCCACCGCTCAACAAATTTGTGAATGAGACGGGCAAATTCGAGACGCTACGTTTTGCAATATTCTTGGCGACCCGACCGAAGTGGTGGGCTGCAGTTAGGCAATTCAACGTGAACAGCCATATCGCGACAGTGAACCTGAGTCATGAGTTGGGTCATCTAATAAGCAGCGCCGCGGAAGTTACTCGGGAAGTGAAGATCATGGGGGCATAAGCCGCCTCCGCTAGAATTAGATATGTCGACAGCGACACAAACCGGCAACACCCTGGCCAGCAATTTATTCCTGCGACGATGCAGGCTGCTGTCTATCGCGGAGTGAACGACGTCCGCCTCGAAGAAGTGCCGGTGCCCTCTATCAACCGTGGCGAACTTCTGATTCGCGTTCACACTTGTGGCATCTGCGGCACCGATCTGAAGAAGATTTCTACTGGTTCGCACTCGGCGCCCCGTATTTTCGGCCACGAAACCACTGGGGTAATCGTCGCCACGGGTGCAGGTGTCACCGAGTACAAACTCGGCGACCGGGTGATGGTCTTTCATCACATTCCCTGCGGGGACTGCTATTACTGCCAGCACAAAGTTTTCGCACAGTGCGAGACCTACAAGAAAGTCGGCGCGACCGCGGGGTACGAACCCAGCGGCGGCGGCTTCGCCGAGTACGTGCGGGTGATGGACTGGATCGTGAGTCGCGGCGGAGTAGTCCGCATTCCCGATGGCGTCTCGTTCGAGCAGGCTTCTTTCATCGAACCGATGAACACCTGCATGAAGGGAATTGAAACTCTAAAGCTGGTCGAGGGCGAAACCGTCCTGGTCATCGGGCAAGGGCCGATTGGCATCATTTTGGCGGTTCTGGCGCGAAGGTGTGGTGCGAAAGTAATCACTTCCGATTTGTTTCCGCAAAGGCTTACAATTGCTAAGACGTTCGGCCTGAACGAGAACATTGACGCCTCGACCTCCGACACTGTCCAGACAATTAAGGAAAGGACGGCGGGCCGTGGGGCAGACGCTGTCGTTCTGGCCGTAGCAGGCAACGGCCTTATTCGTCCTGCCTTGGAATCAACCCGTCCGGGCGGACGTGTACTACTTTTTGCGCAAACGCAACGTGGGGAGGCGACCATCGATCCCGCCGCGGTTTGCGTGGATGAAAAGAGTCTTTTGGGCTCATATAGCGCATCGGTCGATTTGCAGCAGGAATCAGCGCAATTCGTGCTGAGTGGGGTGATGGACTTGACGCGACTGGTTAGCCATCGTTTTCCGCTGGTCGAATCGATTGATGCATTGCATTTGGCTGCCCATCCCAAGCCGGACTCAATGAAAGTGATGATTCAGCCGGGCAGCTCATGGAAGGACTCATAGCGTGAACGGAAATATGACAGCAGCCGTCCTCTACGGCAAAGAGGACGTGAAGATCGAGCAAGTACCGATCCCAAAGCTGAGTGAAGGCGAAGTGCTGGTGAAAGTGCAGGTTGCCCTCACCTGCGGGACGGACCTTAAGGTTTATCAGCGGGGTTATCACGCCCGCATGATCGTGCCTCCCGCCCTGTTCGGGCATGAGCTCGCAGGTGTCATCGAAGAGGTTGGTCCCAACGTCAAGGGATTCAAGAAGGGCATGCGTGTCGTCGCGCTGAATTCCGCGCCTTGCGGCATGTGCTTCTACTGTTCCAAGCACCAGGAAAATCTCTGCGAGGATTTGCTGTTCAACAACGGCGCGTACGCTGAGTACATTCATATTCCCAAGCGAATCGTTGAAACCAACATGCTGGCGATTCCCAAGCATGTGACCTACGAAGAAGCCGCTATTACAGAGCCGCTGGCCTGCGTGCTGCGCGGACTGCATGAAACCAAGATGGAAATTGGCGACTCGGTTGCCGTGATCGGCGCCGGGCCCATCGGCCTGATGTTCATCCAGGTGGCGAAGCTTTCCGGCTGCAACGTAATTGCTGTGGTCAAGCGCGAGTCGCAGGTGACTGCGGCGCTGCACGCCGGTGCAGACCACGCAATTCAGATCGAGAAAGTGGATGACCCCGTGAAAGCCGTGCGTCGGTTGACTACGGACAACCGCGGATGCGACATCGTGATTGAGGCTGTTGGACGTCCGCAGGCATGGGAGTGGTCGATTGATATGGTTCGCAAGGGCGGCACCGTGAACCTGTTTGGCGGATGCGCCAACGGCACCAAGGTTGCTCTCGACACCCAGCGCCTGCATTACAACGAACTCACGCTGAAAGCGACGTTCCACCACACGCCAGAAACCGTGCGCAAAGCATTTGCGTTGATTTCGGAAAAGAAGATCAAGGCCACCGACTACATCACGGGAGAGGCGCCACTGTCGCGGCTGCAACATGTGTTGCGTCACATGTTGAATCGCAACGGCGATATCAAGACGGCGATCATTCCGGGGCAGTAAGCCCGGCCATCTCAACCCATGTCCTCGGCACCGACTGACAACCGGATATTGGCATCGCAGCCGGGCGCAACTGCTTCCGGCTGGAGCGTGCTGCCTCCGGAATACGCCATTCCAGCCGTAGCGCCCTCACTCGCGGAAGCGCAACAGTATTGCGTGCGGCTGGCGACTTCGCACTACGAGAATTTTCCTGTCGTCACCTGGTTCCTTCCCAAGCACCTCCACCAGCACTTTTACAACATTTATGCCTACTGCCGGATCTCGGACGATCTTGCCGACGAGGTTGGCGACAAGCAGCAGTCACTGATATTGCTCGATCAGTGGGAAGCGGAACTGGCGCAGTGCTACAGTGGCGAACCGCGGCATCCGGTATTTGTCGCTTTGCAAGAGACTGTTCGGCAGTTCGATATTCCTCAACATGAGTTCTCCGGTCTGTTGCAGGCGTTCCGCCAAGACCAGATCGTGACGCACTATCCGCGGTTCACCGACTTGCTGGGCTATTGCCAGTATTCGGCGAATCCCGTCGGACATCTCGTTCTGTACTTGTGTGGCTACAGTGATACTGAGCGCCAAAGGCTTTCAGACTTTACATGCACTGCACTTCAGCTTGCGAACTTTTGGCAAGACGTTGGCCCCGACTTCGAGAAGGGCCGAATTTATATTCCGCTGGAAGACTTCGCGAAGTTCGGCGTAACCGAGCAGGATTTGGCGGACAAGCATGTAACTCCTCAGTTTCTTGCCATGATGAAGTTCGAGGTGGAACGCGCACGCTACTGGTTCCAGCGCGGGTTGCCCCTGGCGAAACAGGTGGATCGCCGTTTGGCGCGTGACATCGAGTTATTCAGCCGTGGTGGACTCGCCATTCTTCGTGCCATCGAACGGCAGAACTATGACGTTCTGACTTCGCGGCCTGTCATCTCCAAGCGGCGCAAGGTTTTACTGCTGGCGCGCGCGGCCCTGGGTAATCTCTTGTGAGCGAGCACCCGCTGCAATTGCGGGCTGCCTATAGCGTATGCCGTCACATCGCACGCTCGGCGGCTAAGAATTTCTATTACGGCTTTCTGGTATTGCCGTCAGCCAAGCGCAACGCCCTCTGTGCCGTCTATGCCTTCATGCGCCAGGCCGACGACATTTCCGATGATCCGTCGGTTCCGGCCAGGCAGCGCAGCGAAAAGCTGACCGCGTGGATTGAAGGTCTTCGTCGCGTGATCGAGGGTGAGCGGACCGACGATCCCGTGTTTATGGCGCTGGCCGACACGCAGAAGACTTTCAGCGTCCCGCTCGACTGGCTCGAGAAACTGGTGCACGGCACGGCGATGGACTTGCCTGACTCGCAAGGTGATTGCGCCGCCAGCGTCCGCCTGCATTACGAAACGTTCGACGAGCTTTACGATTACTGCTACCACGTGGCTTCAGTTGTGGGTTTGGTCTGCATCCGTATATTTGGTTATCGCGACCCCAAGGCCGAGAAGCTTGCCGAGCAGACAGGCGTCGCGTTTCAGTTGACTAACATCATTCGCGACGTGAAGGAAGACAGCCAGTTGGGGCGAATCTATCTGCCGGCGGAAGACCTCAGGCGCTTCCACGTTGAGGCGAAGGCGCTGACTAACGGCGACGCGGCGAATGCGTTTCGTCCTGTGCTGGAATTCGAGGCGCAGCGGGCGCGCGAACTCTATCGCGCCGCTGACGAACTGATGCCGCTGATCGACGACGACAGCCAGCCCGCGCTCTGGACGCTGGTGCAGATCTATCATCGCTTGCTCGATCGTATCGCCGAGCGCAACTACGACGTGTTCACAGAAAAAGTCAGGCTCAGCACGGCGGAAAAACTCGGCATCCTGGCGAAAGGGTTTCTCCGCCGGCTGACATGAGCGCCGCCATTCCAGCGAATAAGCCGAGTGTCGCTGTCATCGGCGGCGGTTTGGCCGGCATTTCTGCGGGCTGTGCGCTTGCCGAGGCGGGCTACCGCGTCGAATTGTTCGAGCGCCGGCCATTTCTCGGTGGTCGCGCGTCTTCGTACGAACTCCCTGCGACCGGGGAAGTAGTGGACAACTGCCAGCACGTGCTTCTGGGCTGTTGCACCAACCTCATCGACCTATACAAGCGCCTCGGCGTAGAAAATCAGATTCGCTGGTACGACGAGATTACGTTCATCTTGCCGGGAGGGAAGTCGTCGGTGTTGCGGCCGAGTTCGCTGCCCGCGCCGATGCATACTGGCCTTTCCTTTCTTGCTTCCTCGGTGCTTGACCTGAAAGACAAACTCGCAATTTCGCGCGCGTTGCTGGCGTTGATTCCGTCACTTCCCGCCGACACCAACGAAGATTTTCAATCGTGGCTGGTGCGGCATGGCCAAACGAAACAGTCGATCGATCACTTCTGGGCTCCGGTGCTCATCAGCGCATTGAACGATGACCTCGACAAGGTTTCCGTGCGTTACGCGGCGCTGGTGTTTCGCGATTCGTTTCTGAAGTCAGCCGAAGCCGGACGCATGGGACTTCCGGCCGTGCCACTCTCCGATCTTTACGGAGTCGCAGCTTCGTACATCGAGTCTCGCGGCGGTCATGTTCATCTGCGTTCTTCGGTGGAAGCGATTCAAGCTGCTGCCGATGGAGTGCAAGTCTGCGTCGGGGGCGAATTTACGCTCGTGGACTACGCGATGCTCGCCACGCCATTCAACATCGTTGATAAGCTGCTGCCTGACACTCCTGCAATGCAGCCGTTGCGCGAACAAGCTGCGCACTTCGGATCGGTTCCAATCACCGGCATCCATCTCTGGTTCGACCGCGAGATCACTCCTCTCGAACATGCTGTGCTGCTGGAGCGCACCATCCAGTGGATGTTCCAAAAATCGAAAATCCTCAACACCCGCCGCGCGACCGGCGAAACCGGAAGCTATCTTGAGTTAGTTGTTAGCGCTTCAAAGTCGATCGTCGACAAGCCGCGCCAGGAAATTATCGACCTCGCCCTGCGCGAACTTGCAGAATTTTTTCCCGCAGTGCGCGACGCGAATCTCACGAAAGCGACGGTGGTGAAAGAAGTCCACGCGACGTTTTCGCCCTCGCCCGGCAGCGACTCCTATCGACCCTCGCATCAGACGCCTTGGCCGCGATTGCTTCTTGCCGGTGACTGGACCGCTACCGGCTGGCCAGCCACCATGGAAGGCGCGGTCCGCAGCGGGTACGGCGCTGCCGAAGCACTCGCCGCCGCCAACAACAACAGCCAGCGGTTTCTCGTGCCCGATCTCCCCGCGAAGGGCCTGATGCGCTTCTTCAAGTAGTTAACTGCTCCTCATCCAAACAGCGCCAACTGTACTTCCTCCGGTCGATACTCCTTCGAAATAGCTCCTCGGTCCGTCACTTCCTTCCGGATTCCATGTTTCTTGCGCAGCGCTACCAGCAATTTCGAGAGCCGTTGGCGATATAGCTTGCCGACAAACGCATGATCCCCGTAGCGCTTGCGATAACTGTCGGCCAGGTGAGGAAACTCCTTCTCCAGGAAAGGCAGAAACACGCTAGCCGAGCACGGCTTCAGAAAAAGTGGATTGGCATAGATGTACCTTCCGCCTGCTTCTTTCGTAGCGCGCACTAACCTGTCTAACGATGCGGGCGAATCGGTAATCCCTGGCAGCACCGGCGCGCAAATCACTCCGGCCGCGATACCTGCCTGTGTCAGCTTCGTCAGCGCCTGCAACCGCAAATCCGGACGCGGCGCGCGCGGCTCCAGAATTCGCGCCAGCTTGGTGTTCAGCGTCGTGATCGTAATGTTCACGAACAGGACATTGTGTTTCGCCACCTCTAGCAGCACATCGATATCACGCACGACCAAGTCTGACTTGGTCACGATGCCGATCTGCAATCCGCGATGCTGCGCCATCTCCTCCAAGATGCTGCGCGTGATCTCGAAGCGCTTCTCGGCAGGCTGGTACGGGTCCGTCGCCGTGCCGATTGCGATCTCCTCGCCTGACTTCACCTTGCCGAGGTCCTGCCGCAATAGCCACGCCGTCTGTTGCTTCACGTAAATCTTGCGCTCGAAGTCCAGCCCGTCGCGCATCTCCATGAACTCGTGGGTATAGCGCGCATAACAGTACTTGCAGGCGAACTCGCAGCCGCGGTAGGGATTGATCGTCCAGGTGAACGGCATCTTGCGTTTCGACACGCAGCGGTTCAGAAGACTGCGCGACGGCAGCGTGAAGTACTCGACGTCGTGGCCCTGTCGAATGGACTCGCCTTGGGCGGCCAGTTTGGCGATTCCGACCGGTTTGTCGCTCGTTAAGAGGTCTTCGATGGGCAAGAAGGCGGACGACATGACAGCACCAACTTTCGCCTTTTATTCGCCTAAAGGTAGCGCCGAAAGTGAGCCGTGTCAAGTGTTTGGGATGAAATCCGGGGACCCCCCGTGGTTATTTAGAATCAATGATTTACGATATGGATTGTTAGCAAGGTATTGATTTCAAATAGGTTATATGTATGTCATTCTTGCAGAGGGACTTAGCTGCCAAGATATGCAGGCCTTGGATGCTCTTGGTCGTTGTCATGCTCTACATACTGGAAATACGAGGCATCTGCTCTGCGGCGTCACGACCCTGATGTCAAAGAAGCAAATTCTCCCGCCCACTGGGCGCAGGATGGGGCAGGGACACAGATCCCTTGGCCCACGGATTGGTTGTAATCGGCGGCGATGGGAAGAGATAGGAAAAACAGCAGAGGCGTAAGACTTTAGTAACCGGAGCCGCCCAAATTGGGAATTGCGCTGCGGAAGGTGCCTTCCAGATTGTTTTCCGAAGTGGGATAGGTTAGCTGGGGCACCTGGCTTACTCCATGCCGGTAAGCGGCGCACGTCAGCGCCATTACGAATGACTTCCAATGAAAAAACTTAGACAATTTGCGGGGAACCCAGTTCTTCTGCGATATACCGCCTCAAGGACAAGGGTGCTGGCCAACCCGGCGGTTTCTAGCCTTGATGAACTCAATGCTGAGGCGTCGATACTCCGCATAGGCGTCGCCATCGCTTGGCACCGATGATGTGGTGAAGTCATCGAAAGGCATGAAGAACCTCACCGCGCTGCAGTCGTCGGTAACGAGATCCTGCAGAACGAAGAATTCAACGTACCCCCTGAAGTCCTCGAACAGCGCGAAAAAGTCACTATACCTCGCCAGCGTCTCACCGAGTGGGCTGCGCTCACCCAGGTAGTGCCGGCGGATGCACTCGAGCGTGAGATCGAAACGGTCAGCGATCTTCCGATTGAACCCGCGAGCACCGTTAATGGTCTGTTTACCATCGACCCGGTTCCCCGGAAAGACCATCATGCCGCCGATCATGTAACCGATCGTCCTAAACGCTTCATTCTCTTCCTCGGTGAACAACTGGGTAATGTGCCTCATCGACTTCCACCTCGTGAACGAGGGGACTACGGAGTCGCTGCAAAGGAAGAACTTGCCAAGCTCAGAGCCATGAAACAGGTACGCACCGCGCACCGTATCGTGCAAGTCGAAGAGCCGACCACTTGGCAGCACCTTGCTCCACAGGAGCTTATGGTACTGACGAAGAGTGGGGCTATAAACGTCAGGGTCTCGTCCGGAAGCGTCGGTCCTAAAGTCAAATGAAGTGTCGATCGCCATGCGTCGCAGTTTACCGCTGTAGAGAGACGACGAATCTCCTTTTAGTCCTACTCAAGTTCGGCGGCGACAAAAGAACGATAGTCGATGCAAGTTTTGGAGTTGGACGGCGCGACTCCAAACGGCATTGCCCCAAGGTATCGTGCATTCTTCTCCCCACCCTTCCCCAAAACAAGGGAAAGGATGGGGCACCCACAGTTTGAATTGATGTGACAAAAAGACCCCCACAAGCAAAACCGGCTTGTGTGGGTCTCCCGATCTAGTTTTGCGATGGACCCGGGCCCTGCATGCCCATCTGCTGCATCAACTCTTTGGGCGGAGGCGGAATCGCAATGTCCAACTTCGTTACGGCTCCCAGGCTGCTGAGTGGCTTGTCGAACTCGGTGTCGTTGCCCACCACCAGCACCGCCAGCTTGTCTTTCTGCAGATACTTCTTCGCCACCTGCTGCACCTGGTCGGCGGTCACCTTGTCGATTTCGCCGCGATACTTTTCCAGAAAATCGAGCGGGTAGTGGTAGAACTCGTAGGTCATCTTCTCACGCAACACCTTCTCAGGACTATCAAAGCGGAAGATGAACGAGTTCAGAATCTGGTCTTTTGCCCGCTTCAACTCAGACGCATCGGGCGCCTTATCGTGCATCAGGTCGACCTCTTCATACAGCGCCTGTATGCCGGCGACCGTGCTCTCGCTCTTGGTCTGCATCTGGATGCGCGTCATGCCCGGATGGCTGAAGCTCGTGCCCACGCCCCCGCCGACGCTGTACGCGAGTCCCTTGGTCGCGCGCACGTTGTTGAACAGGCGCGACGAGAAGCCTCCGCCGAAAATCTCGTTCATTACCGACACGGCGAAGTAGTCAGGATTGTTGCGCAAAATGCCGAGATCGACCATTGCGATCGAAGTTTGGTTCACGTCGGGCTTCGGCACGAAGTAATATCCCGGCTTCGCCGTGACGAACTTCACGTCAGCCTCTTTCGCCTGCGTGCCTTTCTGCCACGACTCGAACGCCTGCCGCAGCTTGGCTTCCATCGCCTTGGGGTCGAAGTCGCCGCTCACGCCGAGAATGATGTTATTGGGAGAAACGTACTGCTTGTGCCAGTCAACCAGATCGTCACGCTTCACGGCAGCGATCGTCGTGTACTCTTCCTCGCGCGCGTAAGGATTGTCTTTCCCATACGCCAGCGCAGCGGCTTCGCGTCCTACGATCGAGCTGACTTCATCATTGCGCCGCGCGATGCCGGTATAGGCCTGCTGCTTCGCGAGCTCGAGTTTGTCGCCGCGAAACTCGGGATTGTGCAGCAGGTCAAGGTACATGTCGAAGACCGCATCGAAGTCGCCCTTCAGGCAATTCAACGAAATCGAGGTCGAGTCCCCGCCGTCGGCGGTCTCGATCTTTGCCGCGCGCGCTTCCAGAAAGTCATCCATCTGGTCGCCAGTCTTGGTCTTGGTACCACCGGTGCGCCACACGTCGCCATACAGCGACACCAAGCCGGTCTTGGCCGCCGGCTCAGAAATCGAACCGCCGCGAATCGTTGCAGTCGCCGAAATCAACGGCAACTCGTGATCGGGCTGCAGGAAGATGACCATCCCATTCGCCAACTGGATGCGTGTGGGCTGTTGCGGCTGAAACGCCGGCAGAGGAGGGTAGGTGAGCTTGTTCCACGGAGTGGGCTGGGCGAAGCCGATCGCTGAGAGGAGCAACGTAGCTGCCAGCAGAAGTGATGCGTGACGTGCTCGCATTAGTTGGCTCCCTTCGCCGCTGCCGGTTCGCTCGCGGTCTCAATGGTTCCGACAGTGCGGTTGCTGTCTTGGAAAACCTTGTTGGCCACGCGCTTTATGTCGGCCTTCGTCACCTTGTCCACCTTGTCGAGATAGCGAAACAGCTCGCGCCAGTCGCCGTAGCGCGTCTGGTATACCGCCAGTTGCTGCGCCAGGCCGGTATTGCTGGCGAGGCCGCGAATGAGATCGGCCTTGGTGCGCGTCTTGAACATCTGCAACTCATCGTCGGTCACGTCTTCGGTTTTCAATTTGACGATTTGTGCCTGTATACCCTTCTGCATTTCGGCATTTGTGTGACCGGGCAACGGTACGCCGTAGAAAGCGAACAGGTGCGCGTACTTGGTGCCGGGGAAGCCTGAGAATCCAGCGGCGGCTGCGGCGATCTTCTGGTCACGCACCATCGAGCGGATACATGCGCGAGGTGCGTCCATTCGACATGATGTCGGTAATCGCGTCGTACACCGCGTCGTCCGGATCGAGATAGCTTGGCCGATGGTAGCCCTCAACGTAAATGGGCTGCGCCATATCCTGCATCTTCACTTCGCGCACCGAATTCTGTGGAGGCTCCACGCTCGTCAGCTCCGTCGGCTTGGGGCTCGTCGGCAACTGTCCGAAGTAGCGCTCCATGATTGGCATCACCGTAGCGGGATCGAGATCGCCTACCAGCGCGATCACCGTGTTGCTGGGGAGGTAATAGCGGTGGAAGAAGTTCTCGGCATCGGTGGCGGAAAACGCCTGCAAGTCTGAGGCGTAGCCAACCGTCGGGCGATGATACGGGTTGGCCACGAACGCCGTTCCCAGGAACTGTTCGATCATTCGGCCGTTCGGATCGCTGTCGGTACGCATGCGGCGCTCTTCCATCACCACGTTGCGCTCCTTGTAGAACTCGCGCATCACGGGATTGGCGAAACGGTCGCTCTCGATGGCCGCCCACAACTCGATCATGTTCGACGGCATCGAATACATGTAGCCGGTCTCGTCATAGGTAGTGAAGGCGTTCATGCCCACGCCGCCATGGCTCTCCACGATCTCGCCGAACTGGTTCTTGAGCACATACTTGTCGGCGACCTTGATCGCCTCCTGCCATTCTTTCTGCAACTGCGCCAGCTTTTGCGGGTCTTTGCCGATGC
>CAWIZK010000006.1:447500-1503997 GCA_963840555.1 uncultured Acidobacteriaceae bacterium | reverse complement strand
ACATCCGCTCGATGCGAGACCGGATTGCAAACTGCCGCTCCGTGGCATCTAATCCAAGGCGTTAGGAGCATCAATTTTTTGGGGATGAAATCCATGGGGCTGAAAGCGAGCTTTTTCGGTACGGCAATGGCGGCCGCCATTCTCTCGATACCAGTTTGCGCTGAGGCGGCCGGAGCGAGCGTCAAGGCAAGGTTCAGCTTCGACGGCCTTGCGACCTGCCAAAATCCGCAGGTCACGAACTTTCCCATCCATGGCGAAGGAGAGGGCGTGCTCTCAAGAGACCGGAGCGCCTCGCTCGACATGAACTCCACTGTCGAAGGCCGGGTCCAGTATCAGGCAAAACTGGGCGGCGCGCCGATGCCTGCACCCGAGGGGTCCGCCTCGATACGGGTCGTCGGGCGTAACACGCTTCGCGCGGTGCGCGACTATCCCAACAACTATATCGCGATCAATCTGACCGTTGTGGGCAACAGGTGTTCGATCAAGATCGAGAACAGGCTGAAGCCTGGCAAGCGGCAATACACCTTCTACAACGGTTCGGGCCTCTCCTATTGCTCGAAGCCGACCATCACCCGGGCTTCCTGCGAAGGCTACTAGAGCGCGATGACTTTTCCTCGCATCGTCAACCCGCTCTATCCATTTGTTTGAGCATGATCTTTTCGGAAAACCGCTACACACTTTTCCGGATCACGCTCTAGCGGCCATCGAGATAGCCGCGCGCCGGCGCGGCTATCTACTCGCAGAACGATGTACCATTGTAGACGAAGCATTTGCTCCGCCGCGAACCGGGCGTTCGCGGCCGGGCGACCGCGTTCGGGCGCGCTCGGCTTGGCCGGCAGCTGCCGTTGGAGTCCAGCACCTGGTCGGCATCGCAGGTGATCTTCACGCATTTGTCGCCGCTGGCGCGGAAACCGCGATCGCATTCGAGCGGGCATACCCGGCCCGGCCTCGTGTGACCGCATCCAGCGCATCGAGGCTTGCGAGCTTGATGTCGAATTTGGTGCCGGCGTTCTCGTTGAACAGCGACAGCGCCTTGCGCGCGGAGGCATTCCATTCGTCGTCGATATCGCCGGCCTTGCAGCCGACCCGGCGCAGCTCGGTCTGCAGCGCGCGCGAGATCTCCTGCGGCGTCGGCCCCGCGGGCTTTGGCGGCTCGGGCTCAGCGGCAGGCGCCGGCGGAAGCGCGGCGACCGCGGGCTCATCCGGCTTGGCCGAGCCGGTTCGCGTCTCCGGGGGCTTGGTTGGCTCCGCCGTGACGATTTTCGAAATCATCCGCGGGCTCGCCTCGCTGCTCGCTGAGCTTGTTGCGCTGGGCCTTGGCGAGGTCGGCGTAGAAGCCGGACGGATGCGCCTCGATGAAGGAATTCCAAACCTCCATGGTGCCGACGCGCTCGGCGAGTTCATAGTCGCGGCGGATATCGGCATTGCTGTTGGGTACAGGCGCCGGCGGCGCGTGCGGCGCTTCGGGTGCCGCGACCAGCGCCACGTCATTGCCGCCGAGCGAATTGGTCGTGTACGGCTCCTGCTGATTGCCGGTCGCGCTCATGACGTCGTCGCGGACGTAGCCGAAGGCTTTTCGGATATCGAGCCCCGGCCGCGTCAGATGTTTCAACAGCGCTGATGTGAACGGGCTGTGCTCGCCATCGCCGTCGGCGGCGGTCGAGCCTTCCTTGGCGGCAAAGGCGATGAAGGTGTTCGGCCGGTTGGCCTCGACGCCGACCAGCCCGCGGCTGATGGCGCGCGAGGCCAGCGTCCGCTTCATCCGCTTGGAAAACGGATTGTCGCGGCAGGCATCGAGGATGATCAGCCGCAGTTTTGACGCGGGCTCGGCCGCGAGCAGGATGCGGTTGAGCGACACCGCCTCGTCGTCGACATCGGCATCGCGTTCCAGCAGCGCATCGATGGGCACCACATAATTGCTGCCGTCGACCTCGAGGCCGTGGCCGGCGAAATAGATCACGGCGATGTCGGCGCCGCGGGCGGAATCGGTGAATTCGCGGAGCGCCCGGCGCATGTCCTGCGATTTCAGGTCGCGCCGCGACACCACCACGTCGAAGCCGGCATTCTTGAGCATGTCGGCCATCGCGGCCGCGTCATTGACGGGGTTGGTGAGCGCGGCGACGCTCTGGTAGCTCGAATTGCCGATCACCAGCGCCACGCGCTTGCCGGCCAGGGCCGGCTGGTTGGCAAAGCAGCAGGCCCATGCAATAGCAAGGAAGGCGGCAAGCCGGCGCATCGCATTTTTCCGGGTTTTGTCGCGAAATCATACCACTTAGCGATATGACAGCAAGACAAGCGCTCCCACTGTGGGATCGATCACAAGCGGCCCAAGGAAAATCGGCAAGAAAGCGATGAGTATCGAAATCGACGTCCTCAATGGCGACGCCTGCTGGAAGCGGGTCGAGGCCCTGAATAACGCGGTGTTCGGGCCGCACATCATCGAGAAACTGCCGTGGGGCCATGTCGAATGGGCGCATGCCGATCTGCGTGCGCTGATCGATGCGCCCGAAGGCTCGCTTGCCTGCCATGTCGGCATCTATTTCCGCACCATCGCCTGGAACGGGCATCCCGCTCCATGTCGGCGGCATCGGCGGCGTCATGACCCGGGAGGACTGCCGTCGCCGCGGCTATGCCAGTCTCGCACTCAATGCGGCGATCGACACCATCCGCGCCAACGAGGCGGCGCGCTTTGCGGTGCTGTTCTGCGAGGAGCACAATTTCGCGTTCTACCAAGCGCGCGGCTGGCATCCCTTCACCGGCGAGGTCTATTGCGAACAGAGCAGCGGGCGCGTTCGTTTCGATCTGATGGCGCCCTTTGTGTTCGATATCCGCCGCGCGCCGCGCGACGGCGTGCTCGATCTCAACGGCCTGCCGTGGTGAAGCGTTACGCCGCCATGGCTTTCAGCGCGGTCGCGGCCGACGCGTAGCCGCCGCGGGCGCCGTCGATGAAATGCACATGGTCGGCGCGCATCACCGACGGCGTGAAGCAGGTCATCATCGCGGCGTCCTGCCGGTGCAGCCCGTAGCGCACGACGCCATTCTCGGCCGCCCTGGCGAGGCGTTCGGTGAGCGCGCTCGCCAGTTCCTCGGTGCAATCGAGGATCATGCGCAAGCCGTCGTCATATTTGCGGAAGTCGGAATTTTCGACCACCTGCCGCACATAGTTCTGCGGCACGAAGGCGCCGACCTTGATGTCCAACCGCATCACCACATAGGCCCATAGCGTGAGCGCCAGCACAGCGCCCTTGCGCGCCCACAGCGGGCCGCCGCGCGCGGCGCGCGCCTCGTAGTCCAGCCCTTGCGGCGGCCATTTGAGCGGCGGACCGCCTGACGGCACCGGCCGCCCCGCGTCGGGTGTGCGCTCGACGAGTTGGATCACGTCCTCGATCACCTTGCGAAAGGCGAGCGGATCGGCATTGGCCGTCGGCACCACCAGCACCGAGAGGATGAGGCCGCGCGCGGCCGCGATCTCCTCGAACCGGCAGGAGAGCCCCGACAGATCGGGCTGGGTGCCGGGCGGTGCTGCGTCAACCGCGAACTCGCCGCGCTTCATCGCAGCTTCCGCCCACCCCAGCCCGCCGCCGGAGAACATCGCATAAGACAGATTGGCCGACGGCCCGAACCGCGCGACGCGCACATCCAGCCCTTGCGCGCGGATCGCCGCGACCGGCACCAGCGCCACTCGCATGACGAGGTCGAGGTCCTCCGTGACCCAGGTCGCGGTCGCCGCCAGCGCCTCGCGGGCGGCAGCGAGATCGTCGGGCGAGACCGCAAAGCTTGCGCCATCGCCGCCGAACACGAAGGGAAATTCCCGACCGCCCAGCGCATTGGTCACGGAGGCGATGACCGCCGCGCCCGCCATGTTGACCGCCTTGTACCGCTGCGCCGCAATCGCCCTGGTCAATTCCACGATATCAGCGACGCCGACCGTCCAGTCGTCCGGCAGCGGCGAATAGAGCTGCGGCTCCATTAGCTTGGTGAAGCCGCGGAAGACGGAAATGCCGCCATAGAAGGTGTCGCTGGTCATGGCTGAGATCGTTTGGTCTGAAACTTGTAGAGATACGGTCGATTTGAATAAACGGGTTCATTCAAAAATATCGGAGCCGAACGTCGAATGCAAAAGCGGGCCGAAAGCCCCATGCTTTCAGCGGCCTTCCCGGCGGCGACCGGATGACGCGGCGCACCGACACGATCCCCGTCATCGAAAAAACGCGCGTCCTCTGTTACTCCTGAGGCCATGACCGACCAGGCCCCTACGCAGGTCAATGTGCACGCGCTCCAGATCGGCGACCGCATCAATACGGCCGGGTTCGAGGGCGAGATCCTGTCGAGCACGCCGCTGGGCGTGCGCATCGGCACTTTTGGCCTCGCCGTGGTGTTTCGCTATGGTGTCGTCGTCCTGCTGGGGCTGACGGCCGACCAGGAGGCGGAATTCCTCGAGCGGCTGAATTCGCGCACCTCGGGCAAGATCACCCCGCGCGAGGAGGAATGGGCCAAGGTCCAGGTCGCGCGGGAAGCCGAGGAGCCGATCCCGGTCGGCGGGCCGATCCAGGTGCGGGAGATGTCGCTGGAACGGCTGCTCGTCGTGTCCGATGCGCTCGCAAAGAGCGTGGTGCTCGGGCGCGATGAGCGCGAGGTCGCCAACGTGTTCGACACCATCGAGCCGCTCGCGCGCGAGCTTGCCACTTCCGGCCAGACCTCGAAGAGCCGGACCGATCTGTTGAAACTGCTCGGCAACTCGCTCTTGGTCCAGCACCGCGTGTCGGGCCGCGTCGCCGTCGACGAAAAGCCCGACGTGCTCTGGGACCGCCCCGATCTCGAACGGCTCTATGCCCGGCTCGAGGACGAATACGAGCTCTCCGAACGGGTCGATATCCTGAACCGCAAGCTCGAAGTCATCTCCGACACCGCGACCACGCTCGCCGACATCATCGACGCCAAGCGCTCGCTGCGGCTGGAACTGATCGTGATCTTCCTGATCGCGTTCGAAATCCTGGTCACCGCTTACGAAATTTACGCGCGCGGCGGGCATTGACCGCCGGACGCACGTCAAGCAATCTAAGATTGTTTTTATATAATCAGACACGTATTATAGTGTGCTTGCCAGATCGAAATGATCCGACGCGCGCCGCTGGCGTCGAGACCGGAACGGGTGAGGACATGAAGCGCTTTTGCATCGTTCCGGACCAGGCCGATCCTTTCAAGCAAAAATCCGCGGCGGCATCCTTGCGCTCGCCGTGCGCGGCGCTGCTTGCGCCGCAGGCAGGGCGAGCAGGCACCCTGGCCACGGCCTGCACCAAGCTCGACATCTGCTACTGCGTCAACAGCGATTACCGCGACGCCATCAGCGACAATGTCAAGCGCGTCCGCAAATTGCTCGCCGACAACAAGGCGCAAGGCAAGTCGATCGGCTATCTCAGCATTCCGCTTTCGCCGGCCGGCGGCGGCTCATTTACCCTCAATTCCAAAATTTCCGCGCAAGCCGCCGAGAGCGTCACCGCGCGGTTCGGCGCGCAATCGATGTTCCTGCTCAATCCCGGCACAGAGGCCGGCGACAAGATGGGCGGCGCCAGCGGCGCCGACTTCATGTACATGTGGACGCAGATCCTCGAAGGCCCGACAGGCCTCGGCGAGGATTTCGATTTCTTCTATTTCGCCGGCCCGACCGATTTCGGAAAATACTTCAAGTTGACCGGCCAGGGCGATCTCGAGGCACTGGACGCCTGGTTCGACACCAACGCCGCGGCGGACCCGGACCTCAAGAAGGCCATCGACCAGAACGGCGCCGCCAAGACCAAAATCGACTTCCGGAATTATTACGGGCTGCGTGCGTCCGTGACCTACAGCTACGGCTCGCATGACGAATGGAACATCGCGCGCCTGATCAATGTACGCCGGCGCGGCGCGACTGATCTCGGCATCGCCAATCAGCTTGCGATTTTCTTCGACGGCCGGACGCAATCGCCGGGCGCCTATGAAATCCCGACATCGGCGGGCGATGCCGGCCGCTGCGTGAAATAGTTCGTCGATCCGCAACGATGGAGGTCCCAGATGGCGCCGCGCCGTATCATGTTCATTCGTCATGCCGAAAAGCCCACAGCAGGCGACCAAGGGGTCAAGAAGAGCGGCGAGCAGGACGCGGAAAGCCTGATCGTCCGCGGCTGGCAGCGCGCCGGCGCGCTGGTGCATTTCTTCACCTCCGATCCCACGCGAACGCCGAACATACTTTTTGCTTCCGGCATCGGACCGCACAGCAAAAGCAATCGCCCGAAAGAGACCGTGACGCCGCTGTCAGAGTGGCTCAACGACCTCATTATCATCGTCGATCACCTGAAGAACGACACCGATGGGCTGATGAAGAGCGTATTGAAGCAAGGGGGCACAGTGCTGGTGTGCTGGGAGCACGAGCTGATTCCGAGCCTCGTCGGACTCCTGCCGAATGCGCCGACCGTGCCGCAAACCTGGCCCGACGATCGCTTCGATATCGTCTGGGTGCTCGATCCTGCCGGCGATGGCTGGAAGTTCTCGCAAATCCCGCAAATGCTGCTCGCTGGCGACAGCGAGGATCCGATTTCCTGAAACCGAACAAAAAGGATCAGTGCCGTGGCGTTACCTTATGGATTTGTCAAAGCCAAGATCACCTCCGAGCCCAAACTCAAGCCGTCGCGCCACAAGAACGAAATCCAGTATCACCTGCACTTCAGCATGCTGGTCGACGGCGACAAATGGGACGTCGCGGTCAATGTCGGTACCAATGACGCGGACGATCTTCTGAAGTACAAGCTCGTCCTCGACTTCCGGCATTCCATCGTCCAGACGCTAGCCGCGGCAGGGGCCGGCTCACAGGACCTGACCGGGCAGAGCGCCCTGCCCGCGCTCGACTTCATGCGCAGCGATCTGCTGCAGAACACCGGCAAATGGCGCGACAGCGATGTGATGGACGGCTCCGAAGAAGCCGAGCCTGTGGCGACGCTCGCGCGCCTGCTGTCGAAGGCGCACCAGCAGAATTTCGATGTCTATGTCTTCGGCCGCTTCTACAACACCGGCGACGGCATTCACGACGTTCATCTCAACCAGGGCTCGACCAAAGGCTTCGTCCATCGCCCGGACGACGATTCCAACGACCACAACGACATCTGGCAGGACGGCGCTGTCATGGTCGACAGCGGCGAGCCGGAATGGTCGGCATATTTCGCCGCCTTCAACCAGCAGCTGGTGCCAACCGACGACCTCGGTAATCCCAAGCCCGGTGCGGCCACGATTTGAAGCATGATGTTTTTTGATTGGACGGTCTGCAGCTTCTCTCACCCTCCCCTGGAGGGCGAGGGTCGCCGCTGATGATATGAGCGGCGGGGTGGGGTGACGGTCTTTCCGCGTTGAACGAGTGCCGAGTCCAGAGATCACCCCACCCCGTCTCACATTTCGCTTCGCTCATGTGAGCCGACCCTCCCCCTCCAGGGGAGGGTAAGAACCTCCGATGCGGCTGCAACTCAACCCAACCTCAACAAGCCCCAAAGTCTACGGCCGCTTCAGCTCCGTCACGCGGAACGGCTCCAGCGTGTCGATCGCATCGGCCGGCTGCGTGTGATAGCTGAAGCGGAAGTAGCGCACGGTGATGCCGTCTTTGGTGAAATCGGCGAGGATGAAGCCGTTCTCCTCGATCGGCTTCAGGTCCTCGACCATGGTCAGGTGCGTCGAGGGCGTAGCGCCGATGCCGCGGAAGGCGGAGGGCCAGCCGCGGTCGCCGGTGCCGAGCGGGCCGGACAGGATCACGACCACCGGGTTCTTGCCAAAGTCCAGCGCGCCGCTGCGCTGCATGCGCCCTTCCGCGATCGCATGCAGGTCGCCGGAGACGACCAGCGGAATCCGGCCCGGCATGGCCGCAACCTCGGCCATCAGCCGGTCGTGCTGCTTCAGCCAGCCGCTCTGCCAATAGGGCTTTGGCACGTCGGTGGTCAGCTTGCCGCCCTTGGACAGAATGTCCGGATACCATTCGCCCCATTTGCCCGCGCTCCAGCCCGGCGGGTTGGATGGGATGTTGACGAGGTGGATCATCTCTCGGTCGGTCATCCGCGACCGCAGCCAGTTCTCGACCGTGCCGTCGAGGAAGACCGCGCTCGGTCCCGCCAGCGTCACCGTGCGGCGCACATCGTAGAGCAAAATCTCCGCAAGCTTGCCGTAGCGCAGCGTGCCAAAAGCTTCGCCGACGCCGGGCGGCCGATCGGCCGCCGACGCACCGGGAAGCCCGAGCGGACGATTCCGGTCGGGCAGATATTCCGGATAGTAGAGCTGGCGCGTGGCGCGGGCGAGCGCGAGCATGAAGGCGTCCGGCGGAAAGGTGATGATATCGTCGGTCGCCTCGTCATTGTCGAAATAATCGTGGTCGTCCTGCATGAAGAAGACCGGCGTCGAGCGGAGCAGCGCGCCATATTGCGGAATGATCTGCACCGCCGTCGCGCGGCGGAACACCGCCTCGTTGGCCGTGCCAAATACCGGCTGCGCGCGATCGAAGGTGCCGACAAGCTGCTTGCCGAGCGGCGAGGCGCCGCTGCCCTTGGAAGCCTGCGGCGCGCGCAAATCCCAATAGATCTGGTCGCCATTGGCGATCAGCGCATCCGGCTTGAACGACAGCCCGCGCGCCAGCAGGCGGCGGCGCAGCGCCGACGGCAGCCAGTTGATCTTGCCCTCAGGCAGCCCCTGGTTGAGCCCATCGTGGCCGCCGCCGCAGGTATAGATCATCACCCGCAGCCGCTCCGGCATCGCATCCGGCGCAGGGAACGTCGCAAGCTGCCACGGCTCGCACAGCGCTTTCCCGCCCGCGCCTTTCAATGAAAGCTTGTAGGGCGTCGCAGGTGACAGCCCGGTGACGTCGAACTGCCAGAAATCGCCGGCCGCCGCGTTGGACTGCCCGCGCACCTTGGTGTTGCCGACTTCAAGCGTGGGCGGCGCGACCTGGGCCTCTTTGAACGACGCCTTGATCAGGAAACGGTCGTGGCTCGCGGTCGGAATCAGATGCTGGACCGCGCCCTGATCCCAATCTTTTTCACCCCGTTTGGGAGTTTCAGCGGCGGCGGCCGGCCCGCCAATGCCGGTGGTGATCAAGCGCGGCAATGTCGCCGCGGCTGCGCCAAGCACGAAATCGCGTCGTGTCGCCATGGCATCCTCCCTCGGTTTATTCCAGCGCGCTCACATTCCAGGTCGCGTGGCTGACCCCGGGCAACTTTGCGAGATCGGCCACCACACCGTCGAGGTCGCCGGGCTCGACCGCGAGCGGCACCAGCACGGCCGACACCTCGACATTGTCGTTTGAGTGAAACACGATCTTGGTTTCGCGCACGGGATAGCTTGCGGCGTCCAGCCGCTCGTTCATGTACTCGCGTATCTCCGCCGAACGCTTCGCGTCGGTGGTGACGCTGATTTCATAGGTGGCTTCCGACGAGCGTTCGCTCAGCGGAATGCGGTCGATGGCATTGACCAGCGGCCGCAGCAGCGTGTTGCCGGCCAGCACGAAAATCGTCAGCGCCACCGACTGCGCCGCCATGTCGGCGCCCGCACAGGAACCGACCGCCGCGGAAGCCCACAGCGTCGCGGCGGTGTTGAGCCCGCGGACGTTGAGGCCTTCCTTCATGATCGCGCCGGCGCCGAGAAAGCCGATGCCGGACACGACATAGGCGATCACGCGCACCGCGCCCTCGGCGCCGCCAAGGCGATTGGCGAGATCGACAAAGGCGGCCGCGCCGACGCAGACCAGCACGTTGGTACGCAGCCCCGCGCTGCGCTGCCGGTACTGCCGCTCGGCGCCGATCAGCGTGCCCAGCACGAAAGCGGCAAACAGGCTGACGAGCGTGTCGAGGAAATCGTGGAGCTGGAACGTATGGATGAATTGCACGGCTGACCTCGGGCGGATGGCGCGGGATACTGCTCAAAATGCCGGTCACAAACAAGGTGGCACCCGGCCGGCAACGGTGGGGCCGCGGCGCGGTCATTGATCTCCGTCAAGCGGCGGACATCAAAAAGAGCTTACACAACAAGCGGGGCAGTCTGTTTCGAACGGATTTGAAGGGTGTCGGATATCGAAAAGAAACACCACACAGTTCGGGCGGGTCGCGACGCCGTCAGCGCCGTGCAATTGTCACAGAGCCTGACCGCAGCCATCGATGCCTGGGCAGAAGCGCGTCATCTCAACCGTTCCGACGCGATCCGTCAGCTGATCGAGCTTGGCCTCAAGGCCACGCCGGCACCGAGTATGCACCGTATGGTGCAACAACACTCGGGCGAGATAGAGGACGACGCCATCAGCCGGATCCGTGCGATGCTGGATCCCTCGCTGTCTGCCGAAGAGCGCGAGCGCCGGATTCGAAGGCTGATCGAAGGGCCGCCGGAGTTCTCCGATCAGCGCATCGACTTGCCCAAGCACGAGAAATGACTGGATCTCAGGCGGTGTTGCCGGCGTCGATGGTGAGCACACTGCCGGTGATGTTGCGGCCGCCGTCGCTGAAGAGATATTCGACCATGCGCGCGACGTCACTGGCCTCCGGCAGCCGGCGCAGCGCGCTGCGCTTGGCGATTTTATCACGGCCCTCACCGCCGAGGTTTTGCGTCAGCTCGGTGTCGATGAAGCCCGGCGCGATCGCGTTCACGGTGATGCCGACCTTGCCGACTTCGCGCGCCAGCGAGCGGGTGAAGCCGGTCGCGGCCGCCTTGGTCGCGCCATAGACGGAAAGGCCGTTATAGCCGGTGGAGGCGATGATCGAGGAGATGTTGACGATGCGGCCCTCGCCGTCGGCCATCATGTGCCGCACGACATATTTGGTGAGGATCACCGGCGACAGCACGTTGAGACGCACCAGCGCCTCGATGTCGGAATTGTGCATGGTCGCGAGCAGGCCCTCGGTGCCGATGCCAGCATTGTTGACCAGGCCATAGATCGCGCCGAACTCGTCGCGCAGCGCCTTGACAAAGGCGGGCAGCGCGTCGATCTCGCTGAGATCGCAGGCGCTGAAGTGCAGGTTGCCCTGTTTGGCTTCGCCGATCGCCGCACGCAATTCGTCGCTTTCGCGCCGCGCCACCGCGATGACGTTGAAGCCCGCTTCCGCAAGTTTTTGCGCGATGCAAAGGCCGATGCCGCGGCTGCCGCCGGTGACGAGGACGTTACGCATCGGAGCGCGCGAGCTTTCCGGCGGGCGTCACATCCAGCGCTTCGACAAAGCGGATCACCGCGGGGACCTTGTGCGAATTCCGGAGGCGCGGTATGCGATTATGGCGACATCGCTCGCAGCTTCGGAAAGCGCATACCGAAGAAAGGTCGGGTCTTCAAGGGTGTGATGCCCGGGTGGGACAACACCCCCAGAAGGGGCGAGCAATCGACGATCTATCATGGCTCCACTCCGCAGATATACGCCAGCTGGCTAAAGAGCGCATGTGACGTCACGAACGGCTATCCGACAGCGAACAATTACTCTTGTAATGCTTGGAACGAGTGGGGAGAAGGTGCGACATTCTTATCCGATGCCCATATTGGTAGATGCGACTACCTGCATGCCACTGCAAACGTACTTCGCAATTACTATACGGATGACTCCGTCAAGAAGTTGATCGCCGACAACAACTCTCGCTTCGCAAGAAAGTGTGATACTGCCATTGTTTTGCATTGCTACCATGAAGACTTGGTCTATGATATTGTTCCTCGGTATCTCAGCAATTACTCCAAGGAAGTTGACGTCTTTGCCAGTGTTCGACCGGATGCAAGCCTGAAGTGCCTCCAGTACTAGAAGAGAATCTAGATAACGTCTTTTTGCTGCGCGAAGATAATCGTGGGAGAGATATCCGCCCGTTTCTTGTGATCCTTAAGAAACTCAACAGTCTGGGATATAGGATTGCATGCAAGATCCATACCAAGCGATCTCCCCAGCTAGAGAATGGCGACCACTGGCGGAGTTCATTGATCAGCTCGCTGTTAGGAGGGGAGGGTGCGATTTCGTTGGCCGAGCAACGGTTTCTTGGGCAAGCAAGCTTGGGACTTCTTGTGCCTCCCGGATCGCTGGTCGATTTGAGCGTTGACGCGGTCAATGCAGGAAATAGGATGTGGCTGAATAGGTTGCTTCCTAAAATGGGGCGTGCTGATATTGTAGGGTCTTATAGTACGCCCTTCCCAGCCGGTTCGATGTACTGGTTTCGGGTCGAGGCATTGGGAGGACTCGCTGACCTGGTATCGGAAGAAGACGCATTCGAATTTGAGACTGGACAACTGGATGGCACGCTTGCTCATGCTATCGAGAGGCTAATTGTGCTCTACGCATCGATCGGCGGCTACGTTGTTGAGGAATTCAACTCGGTGGGCCCTGGTGTTGGTTCGCCTGTCGAGATTCGTAAATAAACGACCCAGGAAGGACTCAGCCCAGACTCTTCCCATGGCTTCAGCCAGCTAAATCTAGATCGCGCTGATTCGGTTCACAGTTTGTTTCCAGGTTACGAATACGTCAAGGTATTCTCCATCAATGCCGTGGGTACGGTTGCGAATGATGAAATTTGACGTGCAATAACCAGACCATTGCGCAAGCAGATCGTCAAAGTCTCCGCCGTAGTCCCAGGTCACAAGGCTCCGTCCATCACCTATAGGATTGCCGTGGTAGGTCGGCTCATGAAGATACTGTATCGTGCCGTCGACCATCTTCGCGCGTTGGTAACTCCTTAGAAGATGCTTGTGCTTCGGCGCTGTGAAAATGTGGATTCCGCCAGGGCGCAAGACTCTCATGATTTCCCGCAAGGCTACGTCGGGTTGAAATACGTGCTCGAGCACATCCTGTGTGATAAAGATGTCAAATGTACAATCTGGAAAGGTTAGATTTTCAAGGGTCTGACATAAAATTCCGTCCTTGCTGTAAGCTCCGATAGGCACATCATCATAGAAGAACGAACAGCTATAGTTCCGGGCTTGCTCAGCGAAGAAGCGCATGCTTGGCGAGCTTTCGTGGATCACCTGTGATCGCCAATGAGGACGAAAGAAATTCAGAACCTCTACTAGAGCACGCTGCCTCGGTATGGTGCGGCAGCGCTCGCAAAAGTAGTGGTCCCTCAGCCATTCGTTTCTCGCGACAAACTGTGTTTCTTTCATGCAAATACTGCAATAGCCCGCATTTGCCAAGTAGATATTATTCACGATCAGGCTCTCCCGCGAACGAGATAATCATAGCAAACCAGATCTCCTGGGAAGCTGTGATCTATCGGCGCCTTCTGATCAACCTCTAGACATGCTGGGCGGGCGATCATCCGGCGACAGACCGATCGCGCGAGTTGTAGCCTGTGAGAATTCGACTTGGTGAGGTGAGGCCACAATCAAGAATCGGTCGAATGAGTCGACTGCCGGCCATTGTCCCTGATCGTGACATACCACGCGTAAATGCCAACGGTCGCAAGAGTGATGACGAAGGGTGACGCCGGTGAAGTGTACAGAACTTCACCAGTCGTGACCGGGAACGAGGTTGCATACAGATAAGCTAACAGTGCGATTCTACTGCACACCGCAGCGGCACTTCCCAAGCCCAGAGCTAGAAGCCCAGTGGGTATCCGAAATAGCCGCCTGAAGAAAGTAGCCAGCACTAATCCAGCTGCGCCAAATGCACTCAGAACTGGAAATGCAATTGCATATAACATTGCGATGACCGAAGCAATTTTTATCTGGACCGCGCGACGAGAGTCGGTAAGTTGCATACCGTCGCCGATGGAAGCACTATCGACTTGGACCCACAAACCCGGAATGCTGATGGCAGGGCCGTGGACGAGTTGCGCCAGTGGAATCGAAGATTGACCGACTCCTGCAACGTCCACGACCAACTCACAACTAACAACGGGACAATCGGTTTTCAGCTCAAAGCGAATGGCCTTCAGTTTGGGATAGACCGCGAGAACATCAGGCGCCCCCAAAATGGCGAGCGAGGATTCTACGTGCTCCGGCGTGTCGGCCACCAACCGTATCGTTGGCGTCTCCGAGGCTGCTGCTACCCATCCCCGGACAGAACTAGTTCTTGCTTCGGGGAGATAGACACTGCCGACGATGTCAGCGAAAGTCGCGATCTCTTCCGCTGGGCCCGAACTTGCCGCTGAACCCACTCGTCCATCGCCCATTCTTAACATGACGTTGGTTACTGATTTTCCCGCGCTGACGGCTTCGCCCAAGTACTCCCACCGAAAGGGAGGTAATAAAGTAGCTCTGCGTGGTAGGCACGGAATTGCGCCATGATCGCAGGCTGAATCAATTTGCTCCGCCAACGTGTCATAGAACTTCTTCGCCGCTACCCCAGAACCATAATGACCCGCGTCGGAAACTGCATTGCGGAACTCCAGATCTCCCAGCCGGTTTGCACCTCATCACAAGGTTCGGTAACCACCCATTTGCATGTAGTTCGAAGCCATCCCTTCCCCGTTGCACCCTCAAACGAGTTGGCGAGCTCGAGCGCCGCGGGACTGACCTCGTACGCACGCAGCCGAGCGTCCTTAGGTAACGGAACATAACGGTGCCACTCGTCATGCTTGATCCGCGACAGTGCTCCGTAGGCCCGTAGAAAGCTCTTTGATCTAAACTCATTGGTCTCGAAAACACCGTAGTACCGATAATTTAGACCGGCAACCAGCCAGTCCGCCGCTACGAATACGACGAGAGCCAGCAACAAGGGTAAGGCGATAGCCTTGAGCTGAGCGGAGCGTCGTGGGTTCGATAGCCTTTCAGAGGCCTGCCCCCAACTTGGAAGCAGTGTCTTCAGCAATGCGATCACGAGGATGACGGCTGCAGCGGGAAAGAGCCAAACCCCCTCTTCGCGTGTCATCCAAAAAGCCGCGGCCACTAAGCCAAGACCGAAACCCAGCAGTACCAGACGACAGGAACTACGGCCCTCTTGAGCAGGAGCAGGGAACGCGATCATTACGATCAGCACAACAACGAAAAGTGACAGGCTAATATAAAGGCCTTCTCGTATGACTCGAGCAGATGGATATTCCAGAACACCGGGTTGAAAGACAGGAGCACAAAAAGAACTAGGCTAAGTGGCCTGCTGCCGACTTGCTTTCGAACCAATCGTCCGGTCAATGCGCATGCAGACAGGTAAACACCGTGCTCGGCGAGCTTCAGTGGTATCGAAGCCCAAAAAGCTGACACAATGAATAACGGATAAAACATACCCTTAGCCAATGTAAGGCTATCGTAGGGGCCAAGCCATTGTCCTGCTGCCAGATAGCGTGCCGTTCGTATGAACAGCTGATCGTCGTACGATGCTGTCGCTATCGCATACGTAGGAAACCCCATCCGAATCCACGTGCTGATTACCGCAACGGCAACCATCGCAGCGCAGTAGCTTTTCGCAGACATCAAATTTTTGTGCACTACCGTCTCTTCCCGCATCAACACTGAGCTTGTTTCTTCATTACCGCTCCCGACGCTGTTAGTGGACCCTTCTACAAGAAGCCCAGTCTGATTAGGGAATATCCGGTCCCTTTTGCAGAATCGCCCAAAATTCGAACACTCCGTAAAGCGTTCGATAAACCCGGATAGGCGTGAAGAGCGTCAGCCCAATCTGGCGCAGGCCCTCAAGGATCCGTCGAAAAGAGTCTGGAGTGAAATACCAGCCATGAACATCGATATACCGACCTTCCGCCTGCTGATATTCGTCTATGGCTATTTTATAGCGCACCTTGAGGGACGCATGTCGCTCTCCATGATCTCCCTGCCAATGGCGTATCGGATCATTGTGCGTTGTCAATACTCTATGCTCAATCAGCCTTCCTAAGGGATGACGATTGAGGCCGTTGACATAAGCATCAATCACCTGTGCCAAATTTGATTCTGGAATGAAATGATCGAAACAAAACCGCTTGTCCGGCACAATCAGGAAATAGCAACCACCAGGCACCAGTAGGCTATATACATCGTTAACGTGTTTTATCAAGTTTGGCTGATGCTCAACGACGTGGCTGCTGATGACGTAGTCGAAGGATTGCGAGACGACCGTCAGATCTCCACTTGGTTCAACAAAATCAATGTCCGGTATGTTGCTCGGGTCGTATCCGATCTGCTTTGCTCTCGCTATCAGCCCACTCCTGTCAAGTACATCGAAATACCTGACATTCGGCCCCTTCTTGAGCGGCGTGTTGAAAGGGCCGATTTCCAACACCTGGCTGTGATCTGAAATAAGGTTAGCAAAGTCGTTTCGGTCACTTAGTCGGTTGCCCGATCGGCCCTCGCTGATGCCATTGTTTTGCCAATGAAGGCGCAGACTTTCACGATTTAGGTGCCTTAGGTCCGCATATCTCTCCTGATAAGCGTCCGCATCGAATTCTTCAGGGAATTGCATTTTCCAAGAGTTTAGCATTTGTCGGACGGCGACCAGATCACCGCAATTCGTTGAGATGTAGACGACTCGCTACGCACCTCCCGCCAGGGACCCGCGTTTTTGATTGCTTGGCCTAATGCGCGCGTAGCGAAAAGAATTCGCGTAAAATACCATTTGCCAACAGTAGCGGCAAGTAGTCGCGATGCGCTGACGAGTTTTGGCAATGAAGAGATATTGAATTTTTGCACAAGGGCTGTAGTGCCGTTTTTTGCGAACTGAAATTATGCACCGATTTCGAGTAGCGCTATCACGTATTGACCAGGATTTGCGATTAATACTCGGCGCCAGTCCGACTTGGAGTCTTCGATTGTGAAAGAGCTAATAGGTGACACATATCGCTATCGGGAGTTGATCTGGGCGCTGGCACTGAAGGATTTGAAAGTGCGGTACAAGCGATCGGTTTTGGGGTTTTTGTGGGCGTTATTGAACCCGGCCCTGATGATGCTGGTGCTCACCGTGGTCTTCTCCTCCCTCATGGCCATCGCCATACCGCACTACGCTATTTTTCTGCTCAGCGTGCTATTACCCTGGACGTTCTTTTCGCAATCCATCAGCTATGCGGTGGAATCGATCGTTGGCAATGGCGAGCTGATCAAGAAGGTCTCCGTGCCCAAGCTGGTTTTTCCAGTGGCCGCAGTTATCTCTAACATCATTAATCTTCTGTTGTCGTTTATACCGATGGCCCTGCTCGTCATTGGCATGCGCCACCCGTTCTACAGCACTTGGCTCTATCTGCCTGTCCCAATGGCGGCGTTGATCATTTTTACGATGGGCGTGACCTTCTTTTTCGCTGCCGCCAATGTTTATTACCGCGACATTTCTCACATTCTGCAGGTGATACTTTCCGCATGGTTTTACTTTACGCCCATAATCTACGCGCTGGATCTCATCCCGCCCAATCGCCAATGGCTGTTCAAACTCAACCCAATGATCTACGTGATTAACGGCTTCCGCCTCGCGATTTATTACGGCATGCTTCCGCGATGGCAGTCTATAGCGGCGTCGTTTATCTGTGCCTTGGCTGCTTTGGTGCTCGGTTTTGCAGTATTCCGCAAGTATCAGGACGACTTTGTCTTTTATGTGTGATTTGCAATCCATGGCGCCTCGATCTGTGGTGAAGCTGCAGAACGTCACTCAGCGTTTCCGTATCATTGAGGAGCGTCCAGACAGTCTTCGTGAACTGTTCTCCAAATTTTTTCGACATAAAGTCATCTATCACGATTTCGATGCGGTGCATGATGTCTCGCTTGACGTTCCCGGCGGACAAATGCTGGGGCTGATTGGGCGTAACGGCTCAGGCAAAAGTACGTTGCTGAAGATAATCGCTGGCGTCTACCGGCCCACCGCTGGAACGGTCCACGTCGAGGGCACCCTCGCCCCGCTTATTGAGTTGGGCGCCGGATTCCACCACGAACTAACCGGCCGCGAGAATATCCTGCTGAATGGCCTCCTGATGGGCTATTCGAAGGAACAGATGCGCGAGCGTGAACAGAGCATCATCGACTTTGCGGAAATCGGTGACTTTATCGATTCCCCAGTGAAACAGTATTCCTCCGGCATGCATACGCGGTTGGCATTTGCGGTGGCGACTGAGGTCGATCCCCAAATACTGATCCTAGACGAGATACTCGCGGTGGGAGATGCTGGATTTCAGCAGAAATGCTTTGCGCGAATTGAGAAATTTCGTAGTGCTGGAAAGACGATATTGTTCGTATCGCACAGCATGGCTCTTGTCACTCAGTATTGCGACCGCGCAGTCTTGCTGGACAAGGGGTCGGTGATCGCCGATGGCAAACCTTCAGAAGTGGTTGAATTGTACAAGAGCCTGACCTCACCCGAGATGGTTGCGACCGGCTAACTGAACCGGCTACCTGGCCTGATTCGGGTATAGCTCTGACATGCCGCGCAGCAGGTTGCGCTGTTCATCATTCATTCCAGCGCGAAACTCGTCAGAATTAAAATACTGCGCGCGTTGGTCAGGGCTCATTTCACGCAGCCTCTTGTAGGCCTGTGAAACCTGGCTCTGCTGATCGGGCGGCAATCCGCGATACTGCTGATACAGGCCATCGGCCCGCTTCTGTTGCGTTGGAGACAAGTGCTCGTACGTCTCCATGCGATTCAGCACCTGCGCCCTCTTCGAGGGCGAGAGACTGTTGAACTTCTCCAGCCGGTTCATCAGGCTCTGCTGCTTTTCCGGCGTCAGTCCCCGGAACACTGGGTCGCTCTGCAACTTCTGCTGTTGTTGCGCCGGCGGAAGCTCTCCGTACTTACGCAACCAGTCGCCGTTATGCGGCCCCGGGCCCATCAGGCGCGTCTTGGGAACGACGTTCGGACTCGCCGCGTGCGATTGTCCCATCAAGCTATTGCCGGAAGGTGCAGGCGCCGCCTGATGTTGCGCGGGTGCCGGAGTCTTGTGCTGCTGCCAGAACGCTGCCTGTGCTGGCATCGTGCAGCCAGCGACAACCACAGCAGCCAGAATGTTAAGAGCAGCGCGCATGATCGTTAATTCGTTTCCGTCTGGTCATCGTCCAGTGCATCGAAGTCCGAGAACAAGTCGGCATGGTTATCAAGGTACTGCAAGTCGCTCACTGCGCTGGTGGCAGGAAACTGCCGGCTGTTCGATCCTCGCCGTATCCGGCGGATGCGTCGAACCCCAATGCGCCCCCTCCAGCATACCAACTCCTACCGCCAACAGTGCTGCTGCCGCCGTCAACACTGCCGGACGCCGCAGCCAACTCAACCAGTCCACAGTCTGCTGGCTGTGTTCCTCGCGCATTCGCGCTCGCAGTCGTGCTGAAAAATAGGGCGACGGCTCGGGGGCCTGCCACTCGTCCAGCAACTCCATCGTCTGCCGCAGCGACGCTACTTCCAGCGCGCATGCCTGGCAGTTTGCCAAGTGTTCCTGCACGGCGGGGGAGGCCAGTTCCGGCCCGCTCAGCACCGCACCCATCAACTCTTCGCGAATCTTGCCGCACTTCATGACTGCATCCTTCACTTCTTCAATGCCTCTAGATAAACTCTTTCAATGTTTCGCGCAGCGTTTCATACGCTCGAAACAACAACGACTTCGTGGCCGACTCACTCAAATTCAGCACTCCAGCGATCTGCTTGTAATCCATGCCTTGATATTTGTGCATCATCACCGCAGCTTGCTGCCTCTCCGGCAGTGCCTCAACGTGGTTGCGGATCGCGGCTAGCCGTTCCCGCCGCAGGATGACCTGCTCCGCATTGAGGCTCCGGTCCGCCACGTCCACCGTCAAACCAGTTTCCGTGTCCGGCTCGTCGATGTTGACGATGTTCTCCGGGCGCTCGTGCTTGGTGTCGCGCGCATGGTTCACAGCGAGATTGGTCGCAATGCGATACAGCCACGTCGTGAACTTCGCGCTCGCCGCATACGTCTGCCGCGAGCGATACACCCGCAGGAAAACTTCCTGCGCCAGTTCTTCTGCCACTGCCTGGTTGCGCGTCATGCGGTACATGAAGCTCACCATCGGCCGCCGAAACTTCTCCACCAGGTAATCGAAGGCGCCGTCGTCCCCGGCCGCCACGCGCAGCATCACTTCGGCATCGCTCAGCATCTCCAGCACAGGAGTCTCAGCTCATGGATGCTGGCACCAGTTCGGGCGTGCCGACGCTTACCGTCCCCGCCCCTCCCAGGATTCTGCCCTGCTCTATTGCGATGCTCGCCACATCTCCTGTAACCCTCGTATCCCCCGAAAGTTGTGTCGGTACGGGCCACGTTCGAAGCGGCTTTTTGAAGGTTCCCATGGGTCACGGCTCGTTGCCGCTCGCTCTTCCTCGCTGGCCTCGTCCGCCGCGCAAATCCCGCCTGATTGCCCACTGGCATCCCAGAGCAGTGTAAAACAGTATTATGCACAAGTCTCCCCGTTCCCCGCAGCGGCCGACTTCGCGATGTTGCGGTCGCTGCGCATGGCGCGAAGGTGCTACCCATGCTCTTCATTCGTACTCGCCGTTCGCAATTGCTGCGGGCTCTAATCTGGCTGCCCAATCTGCGCCACCAGCCTCCGCCCCTGCGCCAAAACGCCCTCAGCCCGTTCGCCCACTCAAGCCCTCGATCTTTCCGACGAAGTCGTCCGTGACGTTCTATCGAACTTCCAGCGCGGCCTTGAAACTCACGACATCGACCGCGTCCTCGCCGTCTTCGACGCCGACTCCATGAAGGACTACTCTCGCTTTCACGACCAGATGATCGCGTTTTTTCGCCTTTACGACAGCATCAAGTTTCGCTACCAACTCCTGCAAGTTACTGAAAATAAGGACATCGCCTCCGCCACCGCCGACATCGAAATGGACGCCGTTCCCTCCGACATCCTGCCCACCGAGCGCCGCCGCACCGCCCAGATGCGCTTCCAACTCAAACGCGTCGGAACCATCTGGAAAGTCACCGACCTCAGCCCCTCCGACTTCTTCAACCACTGAGCTCTACACCCATGAAGCGCGCCTACCCTGACCACCCCATCGTCGGCGTCGGAGCCGTCATCCTCCACAACAACCGCGCCTTGCTGGTTAGACGTGCCACCGAGCCGCTTAGGGGTGAATGGTCAGTTCCCGGCGGGGCCCTCGAACTCGGCGAAAAACTCCGCGACGGAGCCGCCCGCGAGGCCCTCGAAGAAACCGGGCTGACCGTCGAAGTCGGCGAAGTCCTCGACGTCTTCGACAGCATCTTCCCCGACGCCGACGGACGCATCCAGTACCACTACGTCTTGATCGACTTCCTCTGCCATCCTTTATCCGGCGAAGCTACCGCTGGCAGCGACGTCAGCGAGGTGCAATGGGTAACCGAAACCGACCTCGACCACCTCGGCCTCCGCCCCTCCATCGCCCGAGTCATCCGCAAAGCCTTCTCCGTCACACACCGCTAATTGCCTGTTCCGCAGAATGTTCGCGACATCGACATCGCCTGTGCCCCCGCCTAAGGAATCTGAATATCCCTGCGAACCGTGACCCAGTCCGGGTGTATAGTTTGGCGCTTAGAGGAGGGCCAGATGTATACCTCCAAAACCTTCCCGCTTATCGCACCTCTTCCCTTGTTGATGTTCGGTGTGTGTGCCCTCATCCTCTGCACCACCGGTTGCCTTCGCCCCAAACAGACGCTGACAGTCGCACCAGCGGCTACAATCCGCTTCGACGAGCGCTGGACATTGTCGGAAGTGAAATACACCAATGCCCAGGAACTGGTCCGCCGCTCCCACCGCAGTCAGGCCGGTGCTGTCAGCCCGCAACCAACAGCGTCCCCTCGTGTCCGCATAGTAATAACGACTGAGCCTCGCACGAGTTTTGCTGACGCGACCAAGCGACTGGTGGACATTGCGGTGTCGCGGTCCGGAACCTCGCACGTGTATGCAATTGGGGGCTGGCCCGCGGTGGAAAGCAACTTTACAGAACTGATGCCGCGACGGGGCGATCGCGATGGCTCAGAAATAATGGGTCCGCCGCCACTTCTTCGCCGGGCGGTTGTTGCCATAGCTTTCGATAATGAGGTCATCAAGTTCGACATCTGGCCCAGCTCGGAAGACACGGAACGTCTTCTGCAGGAAGCGATATCAGTGGCTCGCACATTCAAATTCTCCAGTCGTGAAAATCCCGACGAACTTCGCGCCACGCTCGCGTCCCTGCGTCAGGAAATTCAACGCCACAATGATCTCGGCGCAAATCGTACCGCCGGTGGTTCAGGTTTTGACAGGCCACCCGTATCGCCCGGCCCGCCGGGAGGCGGAGCTCAGCCCGGTTCCGCTGTTCATGTTCAGGGCGGGGCCGGAGAGCTTGAAGTTGCTGCCAGCACCGATGCCACCAAGATCGTCATCGCGAGCAATTCCGCGCTTAGCTTTTCCTCTGACTCCGGAGCGACATTTCATGGAGGGAATACCGGCATTTTCGGCCTCAATGATCCGTCCGTCTCGCAGGCCGTGTCGGGCAGCTTCTACCTCGGAGTAATTGCCTCTCCCACGGGAAGCGCGGATCAGCTCAACGTCACGGGCTGCACCAACGCCGTCAGCGAATCGACCGACGGCGGCGCCACATTTGCCTTGCAGGGCTACAGCACAATATGTCCCGAGAGCGGAAACGGCATGTGCTTTCCTGATCAGCCTCACGTTACCGGTGACGTTTTCAATCCTTCCTCCGGCTCTGCCGGAGGCGACCAGCTTTACGTCGTGTGGCGCAATGTCACTGCGGTCTGGCCTTCGACTCCGTCAGACTGTAACGCCATCAACTCATTCGACTCGATCACCTCTTCGATCACTTGTTCTCAGGATGGCGGCAAGACCTGGACCTCGCGAGCGTCGATTTCCGGCGCAGGCGATTTCCCTCGTGTCGCAGTGGGCATGGACGGCAAGGTTTATGTGATCAGTCTCAGTGGTAACGGCGTGTTATTGAATCGCTTCACCTCGTGCGCGAACGGACTAACCCTGGAGAAAGGTTTTCCCGTCACTGTCACTAATCTCAATGGGACTGTGTCTTGCCCGGTGCCCGGATTGGACCGCTGCAACGACGGAAATACGCTCAGCAGCCCTATGGTCGCGCCCGATCCCTCCAACGCCAGCCATCTCGCTGTCTCATTCGCTGAAAACGATGGCCACAACGGAGAGCGTGTTGTGACCATGGACTCACTCGACGCCGGACTGACGTTTCCCAACCGCACCATCGTCAGCGCCCCTTCTTCCGCCAGACGTTTTATGCCTTGGTCATGCCCTGTGCTGGGTTCTATTGCTGTGGGCTGGTATGACCGCGGCGCCGCCAATGCCAGCGGCGCTACCAACGATCTCACCGATTACGTTTTGGCTGGCCCCGCTATCGCAGGCGTGATTAACCTGTCCAACAACCCGGATCCCCAGTGCGCTGCCGGATGGCCTTGCGGCACGCGCAGCCAGGACGACTCCAAGTCTTGCACCGTTCAGCCAGAGCTGGCGGGCATCTGCCAGACCACAGCCAAACCAGCGCCGACTTGTGATTTCAAGACCGGGGGATGCCCGTCCGGCGAAAGTTGCCAGACCGGTACCGGTTGTCCGAAATATGGCGACTACAACGGAATAGCCTGCGCCAACAATTCTGTCATCGCGGCCTGGACTTCAGCTACAGCTCCCCAAGGACTACCTCCGGTGACTGGACTCCAGGTCTTTTCTACCGTGGTGCCTCTGCTGAAATCCGTAGCCACACCTACCTTCGACAGAGTCAGCATCTCGCTCACTACCGGGCACGACAATGCCGGAAGCGGTGTCGAGATTACCGGCATGCTGTCAGGGCAATCCAGCCCTATTTGTCTCAAGCCCTCCACCAGCCTGCCGTCTGACGGAATTTGTTCCAACGGGTCCGGCGCAACCGATCACAACGATAAGAACACCTGGGACAATTGGGCCATCAGTACCCAGTTATTCCCCCTGGACACGCAGCAGACCTCCGCCGCTGGCTTCGGAACCATAGACATTACCCTGCTTCAAAGCGGTTGCGGCCTTTCTTGCGACAACTGGGACATCCAAGGCATCACAATTACCGCGATCGACAGCACTGGAACGTTGCCCCCAACGTCACTCATCGGCATGTTAAATCCCAATAACGGCGACAATTGTATTGCTCGGTTAAAAGGCGCGCCCAACGCCACCATCGTCAGGTTCGGACTGAACGGCACGAACACACACATCTATGTCAATGGCACTGCATCCGAAACTGGCCAAACCACCAATTGCAAGAACAACGGGGACGGTGGGTAGGAGATGTTTTTGGCCTGGACTTAGCGGGCAACAGTGGGTGGCCCGTCCGGTCGGGTGCCCCACACAAGCTGCCTTTGCTTGTGTGGGGCTTTTGACTTTTCCGTGGAATGCAACTGGGTGCCCCATCCTTTCGCTTCCTTTGCGAATGTTGAATTGTCCGACTCTGCCGCCCGCCCCGCGCGATCGGCCTGTTGCACTTGGAGGCATGATGTATAAACACACCCTCACGTTCCCGCCCATACTGGCGTCCCGCGCCCGATCCTCTTCGGAATCATCGCTGTAACTCCTTATTTTTCTGTAATGGATCTGCAACTTATTTATTATCAATATTTTGCACTACAATCCGCGCGTAACTCCATGATTCTAAGGATTCGGGGGAGGGGGAAGGGTACCAACTTTTCTGGGCTTCTTCCCGTTTCGCGAAACAGCCAGTGCCGCCGCGCGATGTGACAGTCAGCGCTCTCAAGGACTAGAATCGACCTCAATCCCTTGAGCCAATCAGCGTGAAGAAGCAGCCCAACAAGTCACAGTCCGCAGCCAGTTCAACTCCCACCAGGCGCAAAGCCTGGAGCATGGGCATCATCGCGGCTGCTATCGCAATCGCGGTAGCCGTGTGGTCATCGCGACCGCATCAGCCAGTCCAGACAGTTAGCGCCGGAGTCTCCAACGGCGACGACCAGCGCGGAACCGGCGCCATCCGACATTGCAGCACCGATGCCCGAGGCAAGCGCTACCGCTGCGCCCGAGCCGATGAATGCAGGCGGTTCGCCATCTAGCAACGCGCCATCCACGACAAACGGCTTTGGGCCGACGGTGCCGAACAAGCTCGCGCCACCAGCGAAGACGCCTGCAGGAATGGCGTGGATTCCGGGCGGCGAGTTCTCCATGGGCGCGAACGATCCGCCGGACATGGACGAGGTCGGCATGAAGGCCACGAAAGACGCGCGTCCCATTCACCGCGTGTACGTGGACTCCTTCTTTATGGATAAGACCGACGTCACCAACGCGCAGTTCGCCAAGTTCGTGAAGGCCACTGGATATGTCACCGTCGCCGAGCGCAAGCCGCGGCAGGAAGACTATCCGACCGCTCCACCGGAGAACCTGGTTGCGGGATCGGTGGTCTTTGCACCGCCCGATCACCCCGTTCCGTTGAACGACCACATGCAATGGTGGAGTTACGTTCACGGGGCGAACTGGCGGCATCCCACAGGGCCCAAGAGCACCATCGTCGGGAAAGACGACTACCCAGTCGTGCAGATTGCCTACGAAGACGCCCAGGCTTACGCGAAGTGGGCGGGCAAGCGCCTGCCGACCGAGGCCGAGTGGGAGTTCGCCGCGCGCGGCGGGCTGGCCGGCAAGCCGTTCGTGTGGGGCAGTGAGTTTCGTCCGAACGGAAAGTGGATGGCCAACACCCACCAGGGCCACTTCCCTAACACTGACACCGGCGCCGACGGGTATGTCGGCATTGCTCCGGTAGCCAAATATTCTCCTAACGGCTACGGGCTCTATGACATGGCCGGAAACGTATGGCAGTGGACCAGCGACTGGTACCGTCCGGACTACTACCAGCAACTGGCGGCCACCGGCGGCGTGGCGCGCAACCCTCAAGGGCCCCAAAACCCCTACGATCCCGACGAACCTACCGAGCGCAAAAAGACCCACCGCGGGGGCTCATTCCTCTGCACCGACCAGTATTGCTCCCGCTATATCGTCGGAACTCGCGGAAAAGGCGAGGTTTCGACAGGAACCAACCACCTCGGCTTCCGCTGCGTAGAGGACGCAAAAACGTCCGCCAGCCCCGAGCCATTCCTAAAAATTACATTTGCCGGCCTGTAACTTCTCGGCCTGATTGCAGTCTTACTGGGCAACAGGTGGAAACGGGAAATCAGTCAAGCACTTAGGATCGGAATAGGTCGAATTCGGGAACCCCCTGCAAAATACGGAAATTCCCGACTCGCCATCAGGCCGGGCAATCCGATAGAATCCCGTCCACGTAACTGATGTGGGGTCACAGACAACGGACTGCGACTCGATTCAACCAACTAAAATTTTTGAGGAGAATTATGCAATGACGAAGTCGATGAAGTCACTGATGATGGGCGCTGCTCTGGCAGGCCTGATGGCCGGCAACACCGCGATGGCACAGTCCCCATCGTCCAAGTCGGTTTCCAGCAACTCGAACGTGGGCCACAATGCCACGTCGTTCGACAAAGACAAGCACGCCTGCAAGGGACAGAACTCGTGTAAAGGCAAAGGCGGCTGTAAGGCCGGCGACAACGGCTGCAAGGGCAAGAACTCCTGCAAGGGCAAGGGCGGCTGCGCGACCGACGGCTCCAAGCCACCTTCAGCGTAACTACGTAGCACCGGAATCCCGAAGGCCGGGACTTAACCCTCCCGGCTTTCGAGATTCGTTTTCTCTCTGAGTCGATCGTTATGCCTGCCAATCGCTTTAATGGATTTACGGAGTACGGCGTAGGAATCGGTCTCCGCATTCCGCACTACAACCACATTCTCGAAAAGAAGCCGGTCTGCGACTGGTTCGAAATCATTTCTGAAAACTTCATGGTCGACGGCGGACGGCCGCTCTACGTCCTCGAACAGATTCTCGAGCAGTACAAAGTAGTGCAGCACGGCGTGTCGATGTACTTCGGCTCGGCGGAGCCTCTGAATCGCGAACATCTGCGGCGGCTGAAGAAGCTCGTGCAGCGCACGAAGACACCATGGCTCGTCGGACCACCTGTGTTGGGGCAGCGTCGATGGCACGTACTCGCATGATCTGTTGCCAATGCCGTACACGTTCGAGGCAGCGAAGAAGACAGCGCAGAAGATTCGCGAGGCGCGCGACTTTCTGGAAGTGCCGGTCGTGGTAGAAAACGTCAGCAGCTACGCGGAGTTCCATGTCTCGGAGATGACGGAGTGGCAGTTTCTCACCGAGGTGGTGGAACAGGCGGACTGCGGCATACTGCTCGACGTCAACAACATTTATGTCTCGTCGCAGAACCACAGCTTCGATCCGTTCGAGTACCTCGGCAGCGTGCCCCATGATCGCGTGGCGCAGATTCACATTGCCGGTCACTCGAAGTACGAGAAGTACATTCTCGACACGCACGACCATCCGGTGATCGATCCGGTGTGGCAACTGTATGCGCGGGCCATCGAGTTAGTAGGGCAGACGGCGACGTTGCTGGAGTGGGACGAACATATTCCGTCGTTCGAAGAAGTACATCGGCGAAGCATTGAAGGCGAAGCGGTTCGTGCCCGAGAAGGTAACGGCTTGATGGACCTCGACCAGATCCAGCGCACGATGTTGGAAGCGACGCGGCAGCCGCTGACCGCGAACGAAGACATGCGGCAGCGTACGCGCGATGGTCGATCGCTGCGAGGCGTCGCGGAATCGATCATCAAACCGAACGATCGCCTGACTTCGTTCGAGCGGCTGGAGATTTACAACCGCCAATATTGGTTCCGGCTGCTGTCGGCGCTGGCGGAAGATTTCGAAGGGCTGCGGCTAATTCTTGGTGACCGCGCATTCGAGAAGCTGTCAGTCGCGTACTTGCAGGATTGCCCGTCGCGATCGTTCACGCTGCGAAATCTTGGCTCGCGGCTGGAGGCAATGGCTGCGCGCGCATCCGGAGTTCATCGCCGGAGTTGAGGGCATTGCACTCGACATGGTGCGACTGGAATGGGCCGACATCGAAGCATTCGACGAAGCGCAGCAGCCGCGGCTGAGTGAGTCTGACATGCAGTCGCTCGGCGCCGATCCGCAGTTTCAGCTTCAGCCTTATGTTCGACTGCTGGAGTTGGACTATCCCGTGGATGAAATGCTGCTGGGAATTCGGGGCCAGCAACGGGAGTTCGGCATGGTGAGCAATGCGGTGGAAGAGCGGCCGCAGCGGCGGCGTCCACGCAAGCGCGCGCTGCCGAACCCTGAAAAAGTCTTTCTCGTAGTCCACCGCGCTGACAATTCCGTATATTTCAAGCGGCTCGATCCCGATGCCTTCGGCATTCTTTGTGCCTTACGTGACGGCAAGCGCCTGTCGGAAGCCGTGGAATGCGTGGATTGGAGCGACGGATCGGGCGAGCAACTGTCAGAGAATCTGCAATCCTGGTTCGCATTGTGGTCATCCCTGGGCTGGTTCTGCAAATAATTTAGGACGGAAAATCATGAACTCACTCCTGGACAGGCTGAAGTGGGCGTATGCGCTCCTCGTCGGCGGTGGAAATTCGCTGCAATCCATATTTCTTCTGTTTGTACGGTTGTATTGGGGATGGCAATTCTTCCAGACCGGATGGGGGAAATTGCACAATCTATCGCACGTGGTTGAATTCTTTACCAGCCTTGGGATTCCTGCTCCGGCGCTGAATGCTTATTTCGTAAGCGGCCTGGAATGCTTTGGCGGCATCTTGCTGGCGGTCGGGCTGGGCAGCCGGCTGCTCGCGCTGATGTTTGTCTTTGACATGATTGTCGCCTACATCACCGCCGACCGCGCAGCGCTGTTCTCGATCTTCTCGAAACCGGAAGATTTCTACGCAGCCGCACCGTACACGTTCCTCGTGGCGTCCATGATCATCCTGATCTTTGGGCCAGGCAGGTTTGCGCTGGATTACGTCATCGAACGCAAGTGGGCAAGTCGCTCGGTATAACCTGAGGTTCCAGAAGGAAGAATGTTACGATTTGCGCCTGCCTGCGAGGTAAATGCCGCCGAACTCTAACGCCGCCTGCCAGTTTGCTTATCGCGTAACGGCGTTGGTTGCATTAGTGGCCAGCCTGTCGCTTGCCGCAGGGTGCCAGCCTACTACGACGGCAAGTCCCGCAACAATTAAGGCGTGTGGCTCGACGATCGATCTGCAATTCGACGGCGAAACCAAGGCCGTATCGCGCACCGACCTGCTTAACTGGATTCAACGTGCCGGCGATGCCGTGTGCACCTATTACGGCAAGTTCCCTGTTTCCCATCTCAAGCTCGACGTTCACGTTCACGGTAAGGAAGGTGTTCACGGTGGCGTCACGTATCCCGACGGCGGCGGGTACATCACCATCTCGCTGGGCGAAAGCACCACGGTTGCTCAACTGAATGACGACTGGGAGTTGACGCACGAAATGATCCATCTGGCTTTTCCCTCGATGGCGCGCACACATCATTGGATTGAAGAAGGCATCTCGGTGTACGTCGAGCCAATAGCTCGTGTCCAAGCCGGGCAACTTTCTGCCGAACGAATGTGGAGCGACGTGGTGCGCGACATGCCGCAGGGGGAACCAGAGCCGGATGATCGCGGACTTGACCACACTCACAGTTGGGGAAGGACTTATTGGGGCGGCGCCATGTTTTGCCTGGTGGCCGATGTGCGCATCCGGCAGCAGACTGGAAACCGCAAAGGACTACAGGATGCATTGCGGGGCATTCTGGAAGCGGGTGGAAACATTACCCAGGATTGGGAAATCGAACGTGCGCTGAGCCTGGGAGACAAAGCGACGGGCACCACCGTACTGATTGATTTGTACCACTCGATGCGAGACCAGCCTTCGCCCGTCGACCTGCCGGCAATGTGGAAGAGCCTCGGAATCATTCGGGCTGCGGATGGAGTGGTTCAGTTCGATTCGAAGGCGCCGCTAGCGGATGTGCGAGCCAGGATCACGCAACCGGGCGACCGCTAGAGGCCGGTAAACATTCCGTTATTCGGCTGCTGGCGCGGCACTGTTGCAGCATCGCCCTTATAAGCGAACGTTAAACTCCAGGTGTAAACTCGTATTACAGCTAGATATTTCGCGACGCCCAGAGCGCGTTTGCAAACGTCGCGGCTCGAAAGTCAGCGTCCAGGAGGATCCATGATTCGTAGTTTTTTGTTCGCAGTATTAGTCCTTTCCGTAGGTCTGTCCGCCGTCGCGCAAACTGCTCCGTCGGCTCCAACGGTTGTGAACGAAGCCGGCCTGAAGAAGGTGGTTCCTGATACTTACTTCTTCCGCGGGCTCAGCGCCACGACACAGTTACGCAACTCGGCAGCCATTCACTTCCCCGATGACTTTTACGTGATCACCGGATTGGTTGATACTTCGGGATACTCCTCGGACATTAAGGCGAAGTACATCGGCCTCTTTATTACTGAGAAGAAGCTGACGTTCGACGGCGGTGCGACGCTCGTTCCCGGGGAATACGGCATGGGTTATGCGGCCGATGGGAAGTTCCACATCATGGATGTGGGGGGCAACGAACTGCTGGTAGCAGACACCAAGGTCGACGACAAACTCGCACGTCCGCAGCCGCTGAAGATCGTACTCGATGGAGCGACTGCGAAGCTCTATCTCGGCAAGAAATATGTAACCTTTACCACCGCACCGTAATCTGGTCGTTTCAGACGCCGCTAATTCACGATACCGCCGACGATGGCGCGCACCACTTCTCCCGAGGGAGTGAACACGGCCACGTCGGCGTCGGCGCCAACAGACAGCGTGCCCTTGCGCTTCTCGATGCCGAGCACGCGCGCCGGGTTTAGTGTTGCCAGGCGAATCGCTTGCTGCAATGAGATTCTTGCGAACTGCGCGGTGTTGCGTACGGCGCGGTCAAGCGTCAGTACGCTGCCCGCAAGTCTTCCACCAGATTCGCAGAGGCCATCCTTCACCTGAACTTCGAGACCGCCCAGGGTGTAAGTTCCGTCGGGCATGCCGGTGGCACTGATGGCATCGGTAATCAAAACGGCACCATCAAGACCTTTCGCTCGCACGAAGAGATCGACGATTACGGGATCGATATGGATGCCGTCAACGATAATGTCGGCGGTAACGTTTCTGTCGGTGAGCACCGCGCCGAGAATTCCAGGATCACGGTGGTCGAGCGCGCGCATGGCATTGAAGGTGTGCGTAGCATGACGAGCGCCGGCGTGGATGCCGGCGAGCGCGGCGGGCAAATCGGCGTCCGAATGGCCGAGGCTCACGCAAATTCCGCGTTGTGAAGCTTCAGTGATGAGTTCGATAGCGCCTTCGATCTCAGGAGCGATGGTCATCACGCTAACTTGGCCATTCGCGGCTTGCCACATACGATCAAACAATTCACGCGAAGCGGGCTCGAGTAATGCAGGCGGATGCACACCGCGCTTACCATGACTGAGGAAGGGACCCTCGAAATGGATGCCGAGCGGACGAGCGCGAGAGCCATCACGATTACCGGAACTGGAGACTGCTTTGCCCAGGGCATCGAGCGCCCGCAGCGTTTTGTCAATTGGCGCCGTCACGGTGGTTGGACAATAGCTGGTCACACCATGCTTCGTCATGAGGCGCTCGACGGCGGCGAGGCTCTCGTCGGAACCCTCCATCACATCGTGCCCTGCCCCACCGTGAATGTGGATGTCGATGAGCCCGGGAGCGAGTATCGCGTCGCCGAAATCAATCACGCGCGTGCTGGCGGGAATCGTGAGGTTGGCGCGAGGGCCCAAGCCTGCTATGACGCCGTCTTCGATCAGCAGAGCGGCGTCAGCAATCGTCTGTAGCGGTGTGACCAACTGCCGAGCCAGCAGGACTGTCGCCAAGTCGAATCCTCGAGAATGTGAAATTGCGCGCCGAAACGCGCTCGCGCGGTTGATCGTGCAGATTGAGTGTACGACTTGGGGGCAAATTGCCCAACGCGAGCGCCGTGGTAGGTCTGGTATACTTGGGCTTGGCGCGATCCCGTGAAACTCACTCCTGTGAGCCGCGCGCCGGGTTTGTCGATAGACGCGGACAGCCAATGTTTCAGCAGTCGGGGAGTGGCTCAGCCTGGTAGAGCACCTGGTTCGGGACCAGGGGGTCGGAGGTTCAAATCCTCTCTCCCCGACCAACTATCATCAATAAATATGCGGCTCCGAACGATATTAGCTTTAGAGCCGCGTTTACGTGAAACATTAGGTGCTACCGTGGTGCTACTGAAGGAAAGACTAGGTAATCGCGCCAGGATGCCCCAGAACGCGCCGTAGGTTCGTAGGCGAGAGTCGGGGCTGGGCGAATCAAGTTGCCAGCGGCAACGTACCGCGAAACGCGGGATGATAAGGATCGAGCGACTCGCGGAACTCTTCCGCTATTGCCTGGCGCTCCCCCATTGTCTTCTTTGGCATGCGGTTTTGGCATGCTGCCGCAGCATATCAGCGACAGCGGACGTACGACCGATTTGAACCCGTGTTACCGCCGTGAAAGTCCCGAAACGACGTTATGACAGGAATCGCCTAGAGGTGACAGACGTAACAGTTTCAGTCGGTTGGATAGGCCAAGACCTCACGGCCTACTGACAGTGGCAGACAGCGATGTCGAGCTTTTTCGCATCGTTCGTCACCGCTTAGTCACCGGACAGTTTTCAAATTTTGCCCGGCCAATACATGAGACCCGACACCCACCGGCGGGCACATGACTGACCGAAATCGCCTCTGACGGAGTACCTATCGCCCGCGCAGACGTGTCGCCCTTACTGACATCGGTTTCGGTCTCCGCTTTGGCTCTATGATCTTCGGGACTTGGATGAGCACATCGAAAAATCCAAGCACACCCTTTCGGGTTTCTCTTAGGGGGCGACGGTTGTTAGTCGAAGCTGCGACGAGCCAAGTAAAACAGAAATACTGGAGATTCATCCTCGGAGTTTCAGCGGAGGACCATCCTGAACTTTGTGTTGGTCCCTTCGCAGATACGTCTGCTGGGGGTCGCGCATAAACAGTTTGATGAACGCCACGAGAATAGGGGTAGAGATTACAAGCGATGCAATGATATCCAAGACCGTCTGTCGCATGCCACCACCTTTATGCTCTGCAAATTACAGCATTCAACTCAAACCACACGCTCTCAGATTTCGGGAAAAGGCAGCTTGTGACTAGTAGCGACAATAAAACGCCCCCTTTGCTTTCTTTCGGGGAGGAAACGCTTAGGGGGCAATGCGCCACTTCGTCTGTACTGGCACTGCTATTGGAACCAAGCTACTCCTATAGTGCTAGGGAGACAATGGCACTAAAATGCCATTACAGCGGTGCTGTTCCCCCATCGGCTGATTATTTCTTCCCGGAATCTAGTTGAGAGTTTCGGGCGAATCGTCATAATCTGAGGGCATGAGTCCTGAAAACACGAGCGAAACACCTAAGCGCCGCATACTCCCGGAAGCGGCCACGCCCGAATCCTGGCGGCAGGCCAATGACCGCGCACATCTCTGAGGCGCTACGGTCTGCGTTGGAGAAGGGCGAAGCGGAGCAATTAGCAGCCGTACTGCTTGCGCTGGCGACGGGGCGCAAGCGAGGTACTACCGTCCAAATCGCTGCCCTGCGCGAGATTGGTGCGCCGGACAAGGATGCCAAGGGCCATGATTGGGTGATCGCGCGAATGCATGGCCTTGGCGATTACCTTGACTTGACGCAGCTGCCAAGAGAGCGCCCGGACTTTCCGCCGTAGAGGAAGGAGACTCATTCCATACTTCTTGCCGTGAAACAAAGTCTCCTGCAAGGCAGACACTAGCTATAGCCCTGCAGCTCGGGCCCCGCAGAGCGCTTTCCCCAGCTAACCCCAGCGGGGGCATCACCACCGCATACCTGTGGTGTTCTGCGCAGGCCGGTGGTCTTCTTGGCCGGCATTCCGCGGCTTGCCCAATTACCCCGGCGAATCTGGGCAAGTCTCGGAATCCAATCCATTTTGTCTGGGTGGGTAGCTGTAGCTCGAGGGCGGGGCAACTTCCCAGAAGCCGACTTCGGGCCCGGAATACCTTCCGGCTGGCCTGTCGCTCGGCGCTATATCCGCCAACATGGCCGGCCAGGTGCCTCTGCCGATCTTGATCTAAGATCAGTCTGGACAGATCTTCCTTCAAGATTACTGAGCTTGCGGAGCACAACATGAGCCGGGTACTCGTCATCGGAAATGATGCCCAAGTGAGCCGGGAAATCGGCGGGGCGCTTCTTGCCGCCGATTTCCCAATGGAGTATTCGGCCGGTCATGCCGACGCCCTTCACCGGTTGCGCATGCGATCGTTCGGAGTCGTGATCACCAGTCCCGACAGCACTGTCGAAGAGGACTTGGCCCTCCTGGAGGAGATGCGCGCTATCAGGCCTGGGGTAAAGAGCATCGTCCTGGCTCGTCACAGCACACCCGACGAAGTCATTGCTGCCCTGCGTGCCCGAGTATTCGCCTGCTTCACACCTCCATTTGACTCGCGCGAGATCGCGAACCTGGCGGGTAGTGCAGCGTCCGACAGCCAATGGCGGGACGACATACAAGTTCTATCGGCCAAGCCGGGCTGGGTGTCAGTCCGGGTAAATTGCCGGCTCATCACGGCTGAGCGCCTCATGACGTTTGCGAAAGAGCTGAGTGCTCAATTGCCTGAGGACACTAGGAGCGAAGTGATGCAGGCGCTGCGAGAGATCTTGCTGAACGCAATGGAGCACGGAGCAGCGTTTAATCCCGAGCAGGTCGTTGAGGTCACTGGCGTTCGCACCGAAAGAGCAATGGTGTTTTACGTGCGCGACCCCGGGGCTGGCTTCCGCCGGGATTCGCTTACGCACGCGGCCATTGCAAATCCGGCTGACGATCCCGCGGCCCACATTATGCAGCGCGAAGCAGAGGGAATGCGGCCCGGAGGATACGGCCTGCTCCTTGCGGCTGGTACTGTGGATGAGTTGATCTATAGTGAGATCGGTAACGAGGTGCTGCTCATCAAGTACGTGGATTCAACCTCGGCGGTGAATGGGACATAGCGTCGGGTAGTGGTGCAGTTTGAAGGCAGCTCTTGATGAGCTTAGGGGATGCCCGCAGCGACCAACGCAATGAGTATTGAAACTAGCGAAAAACACTTCACTGCAGTCCAAATCGCAAACAATCCTGACGGCTCGCTGTCCAGAAACCGACTACGGGGACATGTGCCCCAGCGGGATTTCGCCAGCGACCTAATGTCCCACGACCGGACTTGGGGACCAACGCCCAGTCCACTTGTACGAGTAGGGCGTTTTACGGCAAGATGGAAAGCATTCGTAAACACTGGCCGACTTATCGGTACGGATCCAGCCAACTTCCTCGAAGCTCGTTTCTGGACTGTAGTGCCATGGAGAAGTCCCGGACCCTTTCGGGAACTCACCATTCGAATCTGCAGGCCACATCCCAGTCGGCGGCCAAATCACTTGGACGAGAAGTCGGCGTTGCGCTCCTTGTCCGAAGCAGCCGGATTATGGTTCGATGCCAAGGTGATTTTGGCAACAAAGCGGGAGCTCAGCTTTTCAACAGAAACTAGCATCTCGCTGAGCAATGCTTCAAGTAACACTGACTGAACCAGCGCTTTGTGGTCAGGTTGCGATAGGGTGATTGTCCGCTCGCGCAGAATCCAACGAACGTGCCATTTATTGTCGTGAAGCGACCACTCCAATACCGTACTTCCGTTGTCAATGTACAAATGCAACTGCTTCGACTAAAGAGAGATTCCGGTTGACTCCTGCAGTGGCTGTTGTATTCTCGGCGAAGCCAACCCCGGCGCCATCGAACCCGGTTGCTCGCACTAGGTTTTACTTCTGCGCGGTGGCAGTGCCCTCGACGGCGGAAGTGCCAGGCCCGAATGACGCCGTTAATCTCAAAGGGTTTATTCGGCTTGATGGGATCGGCCCCAGCGTTCCGGCCCACTTGAATTGCACAGGCGAGGTGACACCATGCGGTTCCCAATCGCAAGTGCGATTACATCTTTGCTAATCATGTGCAGCGTGGCTGCGCAGGCCGTTCCGCAGGACACAACGACCTCCCTGGGCGAAATGAAGGTCGCTCCGGAGGTGGTGTTGCGACTGCCTTCCAACTTCAAGGCGATGCCGTCGAAGACCGCCGGCCTGAGCGAAATTGTCGCGCAGGTAGGTCCGAAGCAATCGGCATATATCAAGGTCACTTCTGAAAAACGCAGGAGCGAGGAGGAAGCGCGGCAAAGACTGCTAGAGGTGGCACAGGAAGCCGGTGGCAAGCGCAGCTTCGCGGAGATATGTGGGTGGCCGGCGCTGGAGCGGCAGTACCGGGTGAAGCTGGCGCAGACGATGGCGGAGAAGACCAAAGAGAAACTGCCCGAGGCGCCGACGGTACAGGCGGCAACGATCGCGATTTCCGAGGGTGACACACTGGTGCGGTTCGAGGCAACGCTGCAGCCGGGGATGACCGCCGAGGGGCTGGCGCCCATCTTCGCGGCGGTGCGGACGGTCACGTGTCCGGCAAACCCGAATCCCGGGGACACGAAGGCGACGCTAGAAAAGCTAAAGACAGATTTACAGCAGAGCCCCACGGGAGCGAAGCCTGCCAGCCCAGCGAATTCGGCGGAGCCGCCACGGCTGACGAATTCGGTGGTGGAACGCGAGCGGGGCACGCTGGCCAGCGTGCAAACGTCGGCGGGACCTTCGTGGAGCGAGATACAGATCGCGACATCAGCGGACGGCAAGACGGTGGTGGTTGGATCGAATAGCGGCGGGTCGTTCTCGAACAACTACGGAGACAGTTTTTCGGCGAGCACACTTAACGCGCCCTTCAGCAGTGGAGACCCGACGCTGGGAACAGGCGTGAGCGGACAATTTTACTTTGGCGGAATCAACCTGAGCGGCACGGGCTGCGCCATCCAGGTGGACGTGGACACCACGAAGACCGGCGCAACCTTTAACCTGGCCGGTAACGCGGCGTTCAGCCCGATCCGGGGGAACATTTTTTTCCCGGACCAACCGCAGATGGCGGTGGACGGGAAGAACGCGGCGGGGGGCAGCGATCAACTGTACGTGGTGTGGAGGAATTTCACGAAAGAATGGTGGAGCAGCGCGAGCACGTGCACCGGCATCAATAGCGGCTCGCCGACGCCGACGATTTCCTGTTCTACCAACAACGGATCGACGTGGGGCCACCAGACGGCGGTGGGCTCGGGCGACTTGGGCCGCGCGACCGTGGGGCCAGACGGTTTTGTGTATGTGACGTATGCGTCGGGATCGAACATCATGCTGAACAAGTTCAGCTCGTGCGCTAGCGGGTTGAATGCGCAGCCGGGATTTCCGGTGACGGTGACGTCGTTCTCCGGGGTCGATTGCCCAATAGACGGGCTGGACCGATGCGATTCGAGTGCGACGGCGAGTCCGCAGCCGGCGGTGTCGATGGACTTTGCGAGCAGCGTGTTCGTCGCCTACGCGGACAAAACCAACGGGAGCAACGACAACATCGTGGTGAAGCATTCGCGGGATGGAGGATTGACATGGCCCGACAGCACGGTGGTGAACACGGGGGTTTCGGCGAAGCGCGAGCTGCCCTGGGTTTGCGCCGGGCCCAACGGCGCCAACGTGAGCTGGTACGACCGGCGAGCCGCCACCGCGGGCGACGATTCGCTTACCAACTATTTTTTTAACACGACGTCAGGAACAGTGGTCGGCACCGAGCGTAACGTGTCGGTTAGTGCGGATTCGCAGAAGACGGCGATTAAACCGTGCTGTCCGAAGTACGGGGACTACAACGGGAACGCCTGCACGCGTGACCGGGTGTATGTGGGGTGGGCGTCGGCAACGGCGCCTCCGGGACTGCCGGCGACGGGCGGCGTCATCAACGTGTTCGTGGAGGCGATTCCGCCCGGGCCGCCGCTGGTTACGGCGGTGGCGCCGGCGCTGACGCAATGCGGGACCGGGACAACGATCACGATTTCGGGAGCGAATTTCCGCAACGTGTCGAGGGTCGAGCTCAACAACGTCAGCCTGCCCACGATTTCTATACCGTTCGTGGTGAGTTCTACCAGCGTGACGACCGCGACCGTCCCGGGGAACCTTCGAGGAGGCGTGTACGAGGTAGTTGTGTGGACTGCGTCGGGCAGTTCGACCGAGCCGGCGCTCGGTCCGCACACAGACCAGTTCGCGGTGGCGCCGACCGTTACGAGCATCAGCCCGACGAGCGGACCGGTGACGGGTGCGACCGCGGTGACGGTGAACGGCAGTTGCTTCGAAACGGCATCGCGCTTCTTCTTCGGCAGCGTGGAAGGCTCGCGAGGTTTCGACCAATGCGCGAGCAGCACGCAGTGCGTGATCTATAGCCCAGCGGCAGCGGCAGCGAGCGTGGTGGATATTACGGCAAATGCGAATGGCGCCGGGAGCATTCCGGTAGCGGCGGATCGCTTTACGTATGCGGGACCGCAGATTACGAGTGTGAGTCCAGCGACGGGACCGTTGACGGGCGGGACGCAGGTGGAGATCGGCGGCAGAGGATTCCCGCGCTACGATGGGCAGACCTTGCTGAATACGCCGATGGCGTTCGGCGCAGCGCTGACGATGGCGCAGTGCGACCAGACGTGGTGCATGGTCTTGACGCCCGCCAACATGAGTGCGGGTGCGGTGAACGTGGTGGCGACGGCATTTGGGAGCAGCAGCGCTATCACGGCGAACGATGTGTTCACGTACACGGCGCGGCCGCGACTGGTGCGGTTTGACGTGCCAGCATCTCCTTTCTTTGGGGCGACGGGCGACGTGAATCTGGATGGCAACGCGCCGGGCGGCGGCGCGGCAGTGACACTGACGAGCAGCAATCCGAGCCTAGTGAACGTGCCGGGCACGGTGACGATTCCTGCCGGCCACAGCGGTGCGGGAGTGGCTCTCACAATCAATCCATCCGCGAGTAACCAGGCCGTTACATTGACCGCCAGCTACGATGGCACGACGCTGACGGGAACGGTGAACGTGGGAGCATCGCCGGCCCTGTCGATCACGATCGAGCAGACGACGTTGAGTTCGGGCGAATCGTCGAATGTGACGGTGGGGCTGAATAGTCCGGCGCCGATGGGAGGCGCGGTGGTGACGCTGACTTCGAACTCCGGTGCGATTACGGTACCGGCGTCGGAGACGGTTCTGGCAGGAGGGTATTCCACGAGTTTCACGGTCACGAACCATTACACCATCGGGCCGCATATCGTGACGATCACAGCTCACTACAACGGGGCGTCGGCGCAGGATTCGGTAGTGGTGTACGTACCTCCGCCGCCTCCGGGGTGCCGGCCGCAGCCGTGCGATCATTTGCATCACTGGGATACGCAGACGTGCCGTTGCGAGGCAGGGCCGCCTCACCTGCCGCAGTGAGGCGTCCACCCACATCCTGATTCGGGCAGGTCTGTACCGTTAATCGCGTCGATTCGGCTGCTTATACAAAAAGCCCAATCTGGGTCGGGGCAGGGCACCTCGTCCCGAACCAGTGCTGGCGAATAGGCAACCTATTAAAACGACGAGGGCGCTCATTCGCCTCGTCTCGTCAGGAAAAAGGTGTCTAGCAATGAGTGACGGAGACTTAACCGACAGTAACGCTCTAGAGTATAGGGCTTTCAGGCGCGATGAAAAAGGTGTATCCGTAGGAGCGCGTGGGCGTCGCGCTGGTCAAGCGCATGGACCGGGTGTAAACCGATAAACGCGCGCCCAGTGGCCAGACCTCGCACCGGAATCGGAGACTGCTCCTTGTATGTAGTATGTATTGCACTTGGACAAACGAGCGGTCGGCGGTTGCCCGCATATTGGAATGTTGAATCGACGTAGCTGGCGCATCGCCCGACCTGGTGCGCTGAATTCAGCGCTGATGCTGATTCGTCGGTAGTAGATGTGTCGAGAGAGCCAAAGTCAGTTCGAGTGCTTCTGCTGAAGTTCGGAAGCGCTCTCGGACTCGGTATCTGACACCTCATTAGTTGCGTGCGCTTCTGACCACAGCACGTGATCCATATCTTATGAAGAACGCGGACACGCAAAAGGCGTGCACGCGAGTGCGGTTGTGGTCGAAGCAGAAATGTCACTGTGCAGGAATTCTCCGCAGCGGGGTCGATTCTGAGCGGATCACGGGCGACTCGGAAGCATTCGGGCCAGAAGTCGGGTTGTGGGAAGTCTGCCGGCCGGACCTGGTCACTTCCGTGACACGCCGGTCCCGGAAACCACTCGGACGTGTAGTCGGCATATCGTCCTTGTGGCCGCGACCTGATGAGTTCTTCACTAGCACGGGTTGGGCGTTATCCGTTCAAGTGGTGGCGCCAATGAAGAATCCGTAAACGCGGTTGCGAGCCTCCCTCCTAAGAGTTATTTCGGCCTGCCTAACCATGAATACTGCCACGCCACCGAGACGTTTTGACGGCGAGACGCCAATTTCTCCCGAAGTCAGCTTGAAGGAAGTTTCACTGGCCGTGTAGTCGCCATTCTGTCCTTGTGGCCACGACTTGGTGGAGTTCTTCAACAGCACGGGTTGGACGTTTTGCGTTAACTTGACCTAATGCCGAATACCTTGAGCGGATTTGCGGAGCTATCGGTGGTTCAAGAACTTGTTATAGATCTCGAAACTGATCGCGTGAGTCCGACTCCTTATGACAACCCAGAGGGCTTGATCGAGAGTGTGGCCATTTACGTTCCTCTCGATCGTCACGGTGACCGTGTTGCCGCCGCTGCCGCCACCGCCGTTATAGCGAACAGTGATCTCGCTACCGGCAGGAGGCAGAGCGCCGTGAACGCCATCGCCAAATGTGATAGCGGTCTTGCCATCCGTGGTTTGACTAACGGTGAAATCGAGGTCCAGCGGACCGGAGTCGGCGAAGGTGGAGACGAACTGCCAAGGCTTGCCGTTCACGGTGACGGTTACGTTGGTTTTCCGCCTGGCGGCACGCGTGACAAGCTTCGACACCAAGGCATTGTCTCACACGACTAATCAGGCGCGTGCCCGGTCGGAAACATTCACATGGCTGGTTTGTCTCCGTTCCGTGCTTGTGGCGGCGACCTGGTGGAGTTCTTCAACAGCACGGTTTGGGTGTTTCTCGTCAACTTGGAGAGGCACCGAGTTCCCGACGAATTCGTGCGTCCACTCGGGCATGCGGCCGTAACCTCGATAAGATGCATTATCGAGGTTAAAGATATCGTCTCACCCGCCGGCAATAACGCTCGTAGTCCTCGCCGTAATGCTCATTCAGGTAGGTTTCCTCACGCAGAACTTGGCGATGAAGTAGCCAAAAGCCGGCGATCACATAAATCAACAATATCCCGGTTGGGAAAATCAGGAACTGGCCCATCAGGATGAGAGCGAACGCCACATAGATCGGATTACGGCTGTAGGCAAAGATCCCATCGGTTATCAACTTGTCGGGGCCGGCAGTGTCGATGCCGACCCGAAAGCTTGAGCCGAAAGAAATCAGGCTCCACAACAACAGTGTCAGGCCGCAGAAGCAGAGCGCCACTCCGAGCCACTGGACGATCCCGGAATGGAAAAGTTCTTTTGTGCTGGGGCTTGGAAGACCGAAAGCGGCCGCGAAAATGACGTAGAAGTAAAACAAGGCAAACGGTGGAATCAGAAAGTCCGTCTTGTTTGTTTCACCGAATTTCATGGCAGCGATGCCTTGGCGTTTCAGCAATCTGAGGCGGATTACTACCATGCCAATCATCAGGACGATGGTCAGTGCCGCAAGACATCTGGGCATAGGTACTTCCGGCACCAAAAGCATCCACATTTCCCGAAATGCAGGGGTATATGGGCCGCTAAGTCACCGCGACATCCGACTTCGCATGGCCTGGAATCTGGCGCGCTCAATATCGTCCCACAGCACATCGAGTTGAAAAACTAGCGGAGAGTGGTGAGGTCTGGGTGGGGGAGGGCTTTAGTCGAGAGTTTGCTTTTGCTTGTCTAGCTCCTTACCAATAGCCATCTCGCTTCATCCGAGCTGCGCATTGAGGGTGGGTGGTCGTTGCGTTAGGAAACGTACCAGGCGTTTCAGATTCTGGGCGGTGGCGGCCAACAAGAACTGCTCGCCTACATTCCACAGGCGGCGTAGTCGTACCCGTGCAGCCGCATTCGCTGCTTGAGTTCAGCAAACAAAGCTTCGATTTTGTAGCGAGCCCGCCGCGAACGCTCGTAAGCTGGCGTTCCGGCGCAGGGCGCGGACGGTTTGCCGGACGGATTCTTGCTCGTGCACAAACAGTCGGCGATAAGGCCCAGAAGTGCAATGTTTCTTTTGCGGGCAGTTCGTGCACTGCGCTTCCGTGGAACGATAGAGGTAGCCTTGACTCTCGCGCCGGCGGCCTTTAAAGGAGAGCACCTTTCCCTCCGGGCAGTAGTAGGCATTTTCCGCAGGTTCATAACGAAATTGGTCGCGCGTGAAATGCCCTTTGGTCTGGTGACGACGGTCGATGACGGGAATATGCGGTTGCACGCCCCGCGCCAACAACCAGGCCAGAAACTCGCCACTTCCATAGGCCTTATCCGCTCCTAAATCCTCCGCTCGAATCCCCAGTTTCTCGGCCCGCTCGACCATCCTGCGTGCAGCTATGGTCTCTTGCGAGAACCGTGCCGGTGTAGCCTCCACTCCCAGAATGACTCGACTCGCCGTATCGATGAGATAGTTATCGTAGTAAGCCATCGCGGCGGTTCCCCCACCCTTGGTGGCCAGGATCGCGTCTGGGTCAGTGGTGGAGATCATTTCCGCACCCGACACCGGGTTCTCCTGCTCTAACTCCGCCAAATACTCTTCCACCGTCCTTGCAACCTGGGCTGCTGCCTTTAACTGCTCTCGCGGAACTCGACTCGCTTGGCTGGCGTCGGCTCTGACCATGGTCCCATCCACCGCCAGGTTCTTTCCTTCCACCAAGCCTTCCTCCAAACACCGGCGCACGATCTCCTCAAATACTTCTCGAAATATGCCCGACTGGCGAAAGCGTCCGTGCCGGTTCTTGGAAAATGTCGAGTGGTCCGGAATCTCCTGCTCCAAGTCCAGCCGTGTGAACCAACGATAGGCCAGATGCATCTTCACTTCTTCCAGTAAACGCCGCTCACTGGTAATCCCGTAGAAATAGCCCACCAGCAACAGGCGCAACAACACTTCGGGATCGATCGAGGGCCGACCGGTCGAACTGTAGAAACCCTTCAGCCGCTCGCGCACAAAGCTCAAATCGACATGCCGATCAATCAGCCGCAGTAGGTGATCTTCAGGAATCTGATCCTCTAAGCGGAAGTAGTAGAACAGCGATTCCGTCCTCGGCTGCTGACCCATCATCGGTGGCGTTCCTCCTCAACGTCTTGCTTAACACGGATGATGGTCCAACAAAAATGAAAACCTCGAATCGGCACCGAGTTTTTCAACATTATGGGCGGGGGCCGATTCGGGTTCGACTTTGCATTCGCAGCCGAGCCACTGGAGCTAACGCCGCACAAGATCCGGTTGCCGACACCGAGATCGACGTAGGTGTTGCACTGTCCGGCAAAGAGATTGTTGGTGGAATCGGGACCGAAGAAGACGTCTGCATCTGACGCCGACAATTGCGCGATGTCGTTGGCAAGCGCATGGTTGGAATCTGCGGTCAGGGCGTTACTGAATCCAAGGATTTGAATGGCATTCCCGCTTGTGCCCTCGATTTTATTGGCGACCATAAGCGAATGGTTGACTCCACCCTCGAACACGATGCCGCCTGAAGTGGAAATCAAGGATTGGATCAAGACATGATTGCCTGTGACGACCGCAAGTCGCGTGGGTCCCGAGGAGCCAAAGCCGACTATGTCCATGCCGTCGGAATTGGGATGTTGGGTGATGACCGTGTTGCCGACGATCATGTAATGGGCTTCCGCGTGACCGCCAACGAAGATCCCTGAGGGATAGACGGCGGGATCGCCCGGCCCCATGGTCACCACATTGTTGGCGACCGTTGCATTGCGGTGGCTGCGGAATACGAGGATGCCGAACGTCTGGATGACGCCTGTGCTCTGCAGAAAGTGCACGCTATTCCCGCTGACTTCGATGTCGGCGGATACTTCGTCGAACTGCAGGCCGTGCGTGAAATCGCCGGAAGACATTTCGATGATATTGCCTGTGACCCTGATTCGGCCGGTGATAGCGTTGAGGGGATCATTGGATCCCGACACCAGCATGCCCTCGGTTTCCGTGAATCCGAAGGGAAGGAGAAAAGGGATGACTCCCTTAATGTGATTGCCGATGATATCGGCGCCAGTAGAGGAAAGCAGGACAATGGCGGAATCGAGCGGGCCATCGAAATCAATTCCTTGAATCGTGGTCTTGACTGGGACCAAGCCGAGAACCGGCAAGAAGCCGCCTTGAATGGTCGTCCGGTGTGGACCGATCTGCTCGCCTAGCAGACGGACGTCAGCGGTGAGCATCACTCCCGTACCTGTCACTGGATCTGGTGGGCCGAAGTTGAACGCGGTGGGTTGACCCACGGCACTCGTGGCCTTGAGTAAGACGGTGCCTCCGAGATCGATGGCGGCCTGCACGTTCTGCACATCGAGCGGAAATGAACCCGTCGGATAGACGGTGGTAGTGGCGGGTTGTGCGGCGTACGTCCACCCGCAATTCAACCCAAGCACGAGCACTATCCAGAGCAAATGTCGCCCAGCGAGTCTGTAGTCCGTCATTTGAAGGCTCCCGATCGAATGTGGCTTAACAAGGAAACTGGGCCTAGACGTTAGAGTTCCGAAGCCAGACTCAGACTGCGAACGAACACAAGAATAGACGAGGCAGGTAGAGGATATAAGCCGGAATTTCCGTTTTAGCTCCCAACAGCCCCACACTATATACCCATCGAGTGAGGACGTATAGTCGCCTACGCGTCGAAGTGAGACGGACCCGCGCTTTCGGTGCCACGTCCGCGCGTAGGGCGTTTCTCGTCACGTTGAATCTGAACAGGCCAACTTCCGGGTGGCCCGTAACCCAGGCGCAATCCGCGGTTTGCGTTCATTCGTTCCGTCCGTGGTCCTGCGCAAGTGCTAGTCTGACGCAGTGGCCATGAGCAACCGCGACGTCCGGGCAACGTGGAAATATCACGATGACACCAAGCACTCCCCTTGGAGTGTTCGTAATAATCCTCACTTCCTCGACTTCGCGAATCGGCCGCTGCCTTTCAAACTCTATCCGAACATAGAACCGCGTCCGCTGCCACGGGACCTCCCCCAGACAGGGGTGACTGCGCTCTCAGCGATCGCAGAGCCCGTGCGCTCGTCGCGAACCGAAGCAGTTCCTGATCTTCACGATGTGGCGCGTATCCTCTACTTCTCGGCGGGGATCACCAAACAGCGTGCTTATCCAGGGGGCGAAATCTATTTTCGCGCCGCGGCCTGCACGGGAGCTCTTTACGAGATTGAGCTTTACCTCGTGACGAGCGATCTCCCTGGACTTGATGGCGGCGTGTATCACTTCAATCCGGCGGATGTGTCACTTCGACTCTTGAGAAGAGGCGATTTTCGGGGAAACTTGGCACGGGCAACGGCGATGGAACCTGCCGTCGCCCATGCGCCCGCGACCATCATTTGCACTGGAACCTACTGGCGGAACGCGTGGAAGTACCAGGCGCGCACCTATCGTCATTTCGGCTGGGACAACGGCACGCTGCTGGCAAATATGCTGGCGGTTTCCGCAGCTTCGGGGCTGCCGGCCGAGATCGTGCTCGGCTTCGTGGACGCCGAGGTGAACCGCCTGCTGGATCTCGAGACCCGGCGTGAGGTTTCATTGTGCCTCGTGCCCATCGGGTGTGTACCGGGAGGTTCGCCGCCGGCGCCGAGAGAAGCTCCGGCGCTCGGGCTGGAAACGGTTCCGCTTTCACAGCATGAGGTCGAATATCCCGCGATGCTGCAGATGCACGATGCGTCTTCGCTTGAGACAGAAGAGGAAGTACGACAGTGGCGCGAAAGGCGCTCGGCCGTTACATCTTTCGCCCCGGTCGGAGAGGAGATCCGCCTCCGGCCACTGTCGGAGGAAGAGCAACCCAAGGATACGATCGAGCAAGTGATTCTGCGCCGAGGCTCTACTCGAACGTTTGATAAGGCGGCATCCATTACCCTGTCTCAGCTCTCCACGATTCTCGATTGCGCCACGCGAGGTGTGCCCGCTGACTTCCTTGAACCTCCCGGATCACAGCTCAACGATCTTTACCTTATAGTGCACTCGGTGCAGGGGCTCAGGCCGGGTGCATACTTCTTCCAGCGTGATCGAAACACTCTCGAGGTTTTGAAGCCGGGGGACTTCCGCGCTGTGGCGTACCATCTTGGGCTGGAACAGGAGTTGCCGGCGGACGCCTGCGTGGCAATCTTCTTTCTTGCGGATTTGGAACGGATCCTCGAGCAATACGGGAACCGCGGCTACCGGGCCGTCCAGCTAGAGGCAGGCGTCATCGGCGGCAGGATGTACCTGGCTGCGTATGCCCAGCGCCTGGGTTCCACAGGGCTGACCTTCTTCGATGATGATGTAACTGCCTTCTTTTCTCCACACGCGAAGGGAAAGAGCGCCATCTTCTTGCTCGCGATTGGCAAGCCCCTAAAAGGCAAGGCGCAGTAGAACCGGCGGGCCGTGACATGGGGGAGGGCATGGGTGCTAGTATTGCAGCCCTGCAGGTGCTCCATGAAGCTAACTGACACGGTAGACTCCGTCCTGAAGGGAAAGAGCAGCCAAGCAATCTGGTCGGTAACCCCCGAGCAGTCTGTCTACGAAGCGATTGAGAAGATGGCTGAAAAAGAAATAGGGTCCCTGCTCGTGATCTCCGAAGGCAAGTTGGTCGGTATCCTCTCAGAGCGTGACTACGCCCGCAAAGTCGTGCTCAAGGGACGGTCTTCGAAGGAGACTCCAGTGCGGGAGATTATGAGCAGCCCGGTTATCTTTGTAACTCGGCAACAGTCGGTAGACGAGTGCATGGCCATTATGACCGTCCGCCGCATTCGCCATCTTCCGGTCATGGAAGGTGAAGCCGTGATGGGTGTGCTGTCTATCGGTGATCTCGTGAAATGGATCATCTCCGGGCAGGAACATACCATCCAGCAACTAGAGGGCTATATAACCGGAAAATATCCGGGCTGAGGCAGACCACTCTCTGCGGTCGACCAGTTCGCAGTGGATTTAGCGATTGTGGACGACTAGTCGGCAATCCAGAAGTAATCGACCTGAGCGAGAAGTCGGCGTTCCGTCCTTGTGGCCGCGACCTGGCGGAGTTCTTCAACAGCACGGGTTGGGCGTTATACGTCAACTTGAGAGACGTCGCCAATCTCCCGGCCCGCCGTCACTCGTTATCTGAACAGATATCGTGTCAACGAGTGATATTGATTCCATAACAATGTCGGCTCCCTTGGCCGAGTAGAGTTGGGTGCGACCAACCAACCGGCTCGGGAGAAAGGAGCTGAAATGGGGACTTGGTTATGTCTAGCTCCCTACGAATGACTGCAGTTCTTAGGTGTGTTCTCGTCCGTTGTGGTCGCGGGTAATGATTAGCAAGCCGAAGCAACCGGCGATCCACGTTGACCTCCGCCGGTGTGCGGGTGTACCGTCGCAGTCCTAACTCATGTCGCAGCGCGCTTTCTGCGGAGGCCCCAATGGAACTTCTCAGCAAGGCGTCCGTTGTCGTGGTGGCCTTCCTCTCAGTTAGTGCAACGATCTCAGCTCAACCGAAGACTGCGCCCGGAACCAGCGCGAAAGCGCCTGCCTCCACGGCCAGCCCGCAGAACCTTAAACACATCGACCGGGCTGCGCTGCAAGCCATGGTGGACAAGACCGCCCGCGAACTCCTGATCCCGGGCGTCGTGGTTGTCCTACGCACACCTCAAGGCGAGTTTGCGGTCACCTACGGCACCACGCTGCTAGGAGCAAAGAAACCGCCCACGGCCGACACTTATTTCCGGGCCGCCTCCAACACCAAGACAATGACGTCCGCGGTGATCCTGCAACTGGCGCAGGAGAGCAAGCTGAGCCTCGATGATCCCGTGTCGAAGTACGTCTCGCGCGTACCCAACGGTGACAAGATTACCCTCGCCGAGCTGCTGGAAATGCGGAGTGGTCTCTACAATTACACCGATGGCCCCGAGATCTCGGCAAGCGTGGACCATGACCCGGCAAGGGTCTGGACTGCAGCTGAATTGCTGGCCATTGCATTCGCGCATCCACCCAACGCTCCGCCTGGCACAGCCTTTGAGTACAACAACACCAACTATCTGCTGCTCAGTCTCGCCGCCGAGAAGGTTGATGGCAAGCCGCTAGCGCAGTCAATGCAGGACCGTTTGTTCGGGCCGCTACATTTGCAGCACACCCTATTTCCCGCTCCTTCTGTGAATGCCCTCCCGACGCCTTACTCGCACGGCTACTTGTACGGAAGCGCCTCGGTCGCCATGGTAGGCACACCTCCATACTCGCCTGAGGTACAGGCTGCTGCGCGGGCCGGCATCCTGCTGCCCAAAGACTACACAGACGTAAACCATTCGTTTGTTGAGGGGGCCGGAGCTGTCATCTCGACGGCCACCGATCTCGCTACATGGATCGACGCACTTGTCGCGGGCCGCGTGCTCAACGCCGCCTATCAGCGCCGCTGGCTCGACAGCTTGCAGCTCGAGGACCCGAGCAAGCCCAAAGGACAAAAGTATGGGTACGGAATCACCCAAATTAGCTGGGGGCCGAACACTATTTATTTTCACGGCGGCGAGACCCCGGGCTACAACTCGTTCATGGGCCATGACCTCAAAAACGATGTGACGCTTGTTGTCTGGACCAATTTGACTGTAGCGCTCGATGAAAAGCCGACAGCCAATACCATCATGCTGAAGGTACTCGATCAGATTTACGTGGTGTCACCGTTGGCACCGCAACTATAGCCGGCCTGACACGAATCCAGGCGCGTCTGCGATTGCAGATGTATCGCAAACTCTCCCGCAGGAGGTACACGTATGGAACGCTCCCATTCTTCGTCGGTCGTACTGACGCTGTCTGCCCTCATAATTTTTGGATGTGGTTTGGTCACGCCCGCCAATGCCGACATCACGGTCAAAGACTGCGGCGCCGGGGGCGTCGAGACTCTCGCCCAGATCCGCGACAAGGACACTGATCTGGTCGTGAAGGGCACTTGTTATGTGAACGGCACCATCGACTCGGGCCGTACGAGTCTGCTGTTCGTCTTCCACAACGTAAACATAATCAATGGCGGTAGGCTCGTCTTCCAGGAAGGCAAGCCAATCGACTTCTGGGCCGAATCCATTCTCATCGAAAACCACGGCGCGTTGACTGCAGTATCGGCGAACGCAATTCTTGGCTACGATAGCCGGCTGACCATTCATCTCTGGGGAGCGCCCAACGACGATGGGATCGAGTGCAAAACCGACCCACAGCCCGGCGTGGGGCCATGCGGGATTCCTCTTGAACTCTGGGACGCGAACCTCATCATGGCGCACAACCTCGCCATGGACATGCCGCCACCGCCCACGTATCCCAAGAATGCCGCGTGCAAATCGGTGCCTGGTCACAGCGCCGAACTCCCCGGCGACGATTGTTTCTATCGGTACGAAGTGCAGGACGCGCGGGACAAGGAGGACAACAAGAAAGCCTACTTCGGCCACAAAGTGCTGGCGTTGTCCTTTGGCGGCACGCTGCGCATGGCGGGCGCCAAAGGATCGACGTTCACCAGTCCATTCAACTGCGTCCCGACCGATCCGAAGAACGAGTGCAACCCCGCGTTCACCGGCAAGAGCTGGGGACGCCTCACCACCACGCTGGTCGGTCAAAACGGCGAGAAAAAATTCACCTTGGATCGGGTAGTCGACTGGAAGTCCGGTGATAAGGTCGTGATTACTCCTACTGACTATCTTCCCTCGCATTCCGAGGTCGTGACCCTTGCAAGCGATGCCACCACCAGCAACGGCGTGAGTACGGTTACCGTCAAGTCCGAGATCAGGTACCCGCACTGGGGAGCCACTACGCCTCTGCCCGACACTATGCCCGCCAGCGTCGGTCCGCAAAGCGATCCAAATGTTCCGAACATCAAGCGTGCCGTCGACACCCGCGCGGCCGTCGGCCTGCTGACCCACGACATCCAGGTTGTCTCGGCAGGAAACCTTCCCGATCCCTACACCACCGCTGACACCTTTCCGCCAACCCCGAAGAATTACTTTGGTGGGCACACCATCGTCCGTCAAGGCTTCGAGAGTTACCAGATGCAGGGCGTCGAGTTCTATCGCCTTGGACAGGGAGGCCAGAAGGGCCGTTATCCGGTGCACTTTCACATGGCGCGCAAAACACCGCAACCTGAAATTTCGGTCAGAAGTAACCCCGGGCCTCTGAACTATCTGAAAGACTGCTCCATCTGGGACTCCATGACGCGCTGGGTGACGGTGCATGCCACGGAGGGAATGTATATCGCCCGCAATGTCGGCTACGAATCCATCGGCCACGGTTTCTATTTGGAGGACGCCACCGAGGTCAACAATAAGTTCTACGCCAACCTTGGCATTCAGGCGCAGGCAGCGATTCAAGACGCTACATACAATCCGCGACAGGTACCAGGGATTCTAGCTGACAACTCGCCCAGCACTCCTCCCACACGCAACGGTGACTATATGCCGTACCGGTCTGACTATAATCACCCGACCATTTTTTGGATCACCAACGGCTGGAACGACTTTGAGTACAACATGGCGGCCGGTGCGGCGACTTGCGGTGCCTGTTACTGGTGGCTTCCCGCCGCCAATAGCGGCCCCTCGCAGTACCAGACCTGGGACGGCTATGCCTCACAACAGATCGTTGTGGACAAACCGACAAACTACAACCGGGCGGGACTCGCGCCGCTGAAAACCTTTGTGGGCAATTCTTGTGTCGCGTCCATGACGTCATTCCAGGTCAACGGTCAGACCGCCGACTGTCTCGGCGTGAAGCCCGACGGCTCCGCGAATTTATCGGCGGTCATATCTAGTGCCCCTCCCGGACCCGATGGGACCAGGCTGCCCGAGCAGCCCTTCCAGCTTTATTATCCGGTTCTGTCAGAGGTGCATAACCCGACCCTCTGCACGACGGCTGATTGCACCCCGAGCAAGAACCCCTCCTGCGATCAGGGTTACGACAGTCACGGAAACTGTGCCATCACTCATCTCGATCACTACACCACGTCATTCAATTTCGCCCAGACCAACTTTTCGGCGGTATGGATCCGGAAAGGCTGGGACCTGGTCACCAACAGCGCTATCACCGACGTGCTGCAAGGCGGGCTCAACTTCGTCACAGGCGGCGGTTACACGCGGTCCGATGTGGGCCAGGGAGAATGGCAACTGGCACGGAACACCGTTTTCATTGGGCACACCCAGAAGTCTGTTGCCGACGATCCCAATGCCAACCCATTTGCGTCTGACGTGGGACCGTTTAACAGCAACTCACAATTGCAATGCGACAACGCCAAAGGTGCGTCGCATGATCATTGCGAATACGCCGCCGGTGGTATGAGTTACAACTTGCCGGACTTCCCAGCGCAAAAACTCTTCAACATCTACGATGGACCGGCCCACCAGGTGCGCAACGCGTACATGAACATCACCATGTCGACAATTGCCGATTGCAACCCCAGCTCAAGCGGAGGTTGCACCGCCAGCGCGGTACCCTTGGCATGGAACTTTGGCTTGCTGCAGGATCAAGACAAGTCTTGCTACCTGCCGAATGCTGCCATCGGCTGGAAGCAACCCAATGGCTTCTACTATCCTCCGGCATTTCACTCCAACAATCTCTGGTTCGAGAACGTCGATATCCGGCATTTCGTAATCGAGCCATTGTTCGAGCCTATTACTCCTACGGAGTACGACCCGTTCGTTCAGAACCAGACGAAGGTGAACGAGCGATACTGCACCCATTCGATCGACATGTTCAGCAAGAACTTCAATAACATCGATCGCCAGACCGTGCTGAACGACGACGACGGCACGCTCACCGGATTGCTCGGCAGCGAGTCCGGCGTTGAGCGGCCGACGATCTCCATCAATGAGGACGATTACTTCGACGCACCCCTAACCACTCCTGAGTGCTTGTCTGACATTCATGTTCAGCCGCCGCTACCGCTGCCGCCAGGACTACCCTACACCGCCAGCACCAGTCCCTACGAGTGGCTCACTACCGCCGTCATTGCAGACTGCGCCATTGTCAGCAGAACTGGGGCCCAGCAATGCTTCGATACCTCGATCGATATGAACCTGAACTGGGCGCACGATTGCGGCAATGGACGCTGCCGGGGCGTACCTCTGTACCGCGAGTACCTGACGGGCGACGAGAACAGCAAGAAGACGCGGCCGCAGATTCGCATGATGGGACAGGGCAACGGCCAGCGCAGCACGCTTTCCTTGAACCATGGCGCCTACCTCATCGATACCACGCAGACTTGCGCCTCCCAGGGAAATTGTCCGGTCTGCATCAAGCTCGACCCTAAGGACCAGAAGCGTTGCGAAACTTACGACTTTCACAACGATCCCCGCTCCCCCAGCATCTTTCTGAAGGGCCACACCTACTACGTCTACTTCGTCTACGCTACCGCGGAGACCAAGCAGCATTACGACATCTATATCGGTCCCGGCTTTAGCCAGAGCGAGTTGAACGTGACGGCAGTCCGGCTCAATCCCAACGACTACAGCACCCCGACAGCTACCAACGGCAGCTTCATCACCCGTGCCTATCCGGCCGGGCCCAGTGGCGCGTTTCTCTCGGTCGACGTGGAGCTCAGCGGCCAGAAAGCCGAGTTCGACTCCAGTAAGCCGAAGTTCTGCAATCCGAAAGCCTACTGCTCAGCCAAGTCCGACGGAAGTTGCGGCTGCAATCCAAAGAACAACGAGTGCGCTTCCGGCAAAGTTACGGATGCGGATTGCGCCTGGGCTTCCAAAGATATCGATTGCCCCGTTGACCCGAACAGTCCAACGAGCATGCGCTGTTACGCCTTCAGTTTCAAAATGCCTGACAACTGGAAGGCTCCCGACAAGCCGATCATTCCCGATGCTAACCTCTTCAAGCTCTACACCTCCAACAGCTACTTTGCCGCCGGCAACGTGACTTATGTAAAGGGAGCGAGCATCAGTCCGAACGACGCCTGCGTCTATTCGACGGTTCCTACTCAACCCTAAGAGAACTACCGACACGGGGAGCTCACGCTCCCCGTGGCATTGCCGGACGGGCCTGACAGGCAAGCTTCGAGTGAGGCCCACGGACTCTTAGCCACTCGGCCCGGAAATCGGCTTCCAGGAGTCAGAGTCGCCAGCGGTGGCTCTGGTGTGCGTCAACTTCCCAGAACCGGACTTCTGGACAGTGGGAGGCCCGTAATGGTCGTGTCGAAAAGACGCGGAAAGCAATGACAGGAATCCGTTCAGATTTAGCGCCCGTCTGACTAGCAGAGCAATCGCTATGATGGTGAGTGCGAATTTCAATGGATCATCTCCAAGGTGGGTCTAACGCACGTCATGCACGAATAAGAACGAAGAAGGCAGCGAGTTGTTGGTCGAAGGATAAATGTGGTCTTCCGAGGCCGCTCTGCGGATTCTTACCGGATCCTGCCGTCGCTCCATAGGTACAACCTATCTGAGTCTTTGCGCAGGGACACCGATATCACCCATACATGGCCCGCTGCGTTTGCATTAGGGTCTTCGGGGTCATATACCCTCTCAGGCTGGACGCTGAACCAAGCCTGCATCTCGTCGACGCGCTCCATCGCCTCCTCGAGGACTCTAAAACTAGCAATCTCAATACTCATTCGTCTCCTAATTTCACTTCAGCCGTAGCGCCCATCCGGCCCCGATGAGCAGAAGAGCAAGCAATAAGAGGATGAGCGCGAGTTTCAAATCAAACATTTCCGAAGTCGGTCAACTACAACGATAGGATGAAGCGGCCAGCGAGTCGTTGCCCGAAGGCATCCTGCTGGTTGCTCGTGGGCAATGAGGGGCGGAGCGGCATTGCGGTCAGTTTGCTGAAGGAGATGAAAGCGAAGGGGGAACGCAACTCGGGCCGTGGGGGAAGTTGGGCCGCTGGGGGAGGCTAAAAAGGCTCAGGATTCCGGAGGGAGTTCCTGAGCCTCAGCCAGATGGCCCATGTCCCGCACCTGTCGTTGCCGAGGCTAAGTGTCGCGCCCTAGACCTCAGCCACGTCATGCGCATGGCAATTACAACCCTAGCAGCGTAAGCAAACTGCGTCGTTGCGCGGGAGCAATGTTGGGTTCTGTGCTACCCCGTGCCTGTCCCTGCTCATTGCTCAAGCGCAACTACCAGGATGCTCTCGGGCAATGACACTGCAAGTGTTTTCGTTCATCTTTATATAGCCTTGCTGTCGAATCCATGATTCTGTGGAAAGCCCGAGCAAGGTACACGATCGCGAAAAGGAAGAACATGAAAAAACTCTCGCTCATTTTGGGACTGTGCGCTTTGCTGGCACTCTCCACAACAGGATTCGCTTCAAGCCTCTGCACCACTGTGGCCAGCCTCTGACCCCTCGAAACCCCAGCCGTCGCGCTGGGGCTTTTTCTGCGCGTTTGTGAGCCATCTTGGGCGGCATCAGTTTGGCTTTGTCTCCGCTGGTGGAGGCAGTTCGGGCGCAGAGTCGGGAGCAGAGGATGACATTCCCAATTCACGCTCCAGTTCGGCGATTCGGCTAACCAAATCCTCGGTGCTCACATCGCGGTATTCTGAAATTTCGTACTCGTGGCGTTCCTTTAATTTTCCGAACGCTCTGTCGCTCAGCACTTGGAAGCAATATGCGGAACCTTTGCGCAACATCTTCGAGTATGCGGCGTAGATCGCCCGCCCATCGTTTTCAAAAATCGCCCTCGCAATCTGCGCGGCTAAATCAACGCGGGGCTTGCCACCCGGATTTCCACTGACACCTTTCGGCCACGGCTTCAAATTCTCGATCCGACCACGACGCCTTCCAGTGACAGGGTCACTGTTATCAGTGGCAAGACGGCCTTTTCCCTCGGCTTCTTTCCTAGCTTCCTGGCGTTCTATCGAGTCGCTGGTTTTCATCCCGCACCCCTTAGGGCGGATACTACCACCGACAGTTAATCATTTCGATAACAATCGAAGCAAAGGCGAGGGCCTGAGGCGACGGCGACGGTGGGAACACCGGGAACAGCGGGAACAGCCGTTTTCAAAACTTTTCTAAGCGATCCCGATACATAGATTGTGTTGTCGCGTCCCATAGCGTCTTTATACGACAACACGATCTATCCGTTTTCTACATACGCGGGCGCCCGCGTATACGTGTGCCCACGTGTTCCCAGCAAAAGAAACTACAACTTACGCGCCGTTCCCACACACGTTCCCTGCTGTTCCCTGTGTTCCCGTTCATTTAGCTAGATGGCTTGTAATAGAAACGTTTACCACGATTGATGCCCCGTGTACGGTCTTGTTTGCTTTCCCATTTAAACCGTTGCAAACAGCGCGAAATCTGGTTGCGGTCGGCCTGTGTGAGGCGGTCTTTGTCCTTGCCGATGGCATGAACGAGGATATCGGTGATGGATACTTTTCCCGGTTCCGAGTGTTCCCAGGGCGTAACTGGCACGTTGACCTGGTTGGGGCCGTAACCTTCAGGAGCTTCACGCTGTACCGGGTTTTCGATCCAGTCGGCGATTATGCTGTCCCAAACTCCCGGCTCGTAATAATCGTCCTGTTCGGCCTCGGCCAGTTTGGTCAATTCAGCCGTGTCAAGCCACCACGCTTCGCCGTTCAGGAAGCAGCAAAGCGCCTCGGCCCAAAGCTGGTCACGATCCCGCGCCAGCGCCGCGACGTCGATTTGGGTGCAGCGTACGGGCCATATCCGGCGTGTTCCGGTGGGGTCTATGAATGGTTCCCTGTTATTGCTGGAAGCTGCGAGGACGCACTGCCGGGGGTGCTCGACCGTGCGTCGTCCGTAAGGCGGACGAAAGCGGTCATACCGTTCGGTGATAAATGCCTTGAAGCGTTCCAGGGCAACGCCGCGCAGGTTGGGCAGCTCACTCATCTCGATGATCCATTTGCCCAGCACCTCGATGCAGGAATCTTTGGAGCCAAGTTCGGAGAGGCGGGCGGCAAACCATTCGTCACCCGTGAGGGTGCGCAGCGCGGTTGATTTGAGGATGCCCTGATCGCCATCCAGCAGGAGCACATGGTCGGCCTGGCATCCCGGTTTGTGGATACGGGCTACAGCGGATATCAGCCAGCGGCAGCCCACGGCACGGGTGTACTCGTTATCGCGAACGCCGAGATAAACCGTTAGCCAGTTGTCGATGCGCTTGGTTTTGTCCCAAACCTGACCCTCGAGGTACTCCCGCACAGGATGGAACGCTCGGTCGCGGGCTACGACCTGCACCGCTTCGGCCACGGTTTTACTGCTGGCCAAAATCCCCTCCTGGCGCTGCAGCCATGCCGCAGCGCGACTGTCATCGGTATCTGTCCAGATGCTGCCGACCGGCGTCTTCCATTGCGTCTCGCGGGTGGTGACCACCTCGGAGGTGAACTGGTTGAAGCGCAGCAACTCGTGCCACTCGTCGGCATAGGTGAGGGCGGTGATGACGTTTGCCAGGACTGCAAGAGGTTTCCCCTTCTTGCCAAGAATCAGCAAGTCCCGCCAATCGATGCCTGCGTTTGCACCGGCGGTATCCGCAGGCTCGGACGGCGGGGGTAAGGTGTCGTCAGGGGGAGCGGATCTCTCCCTGTAGGGGCGATAGCCTGGCTCGTAGCGGGCGCGGAACTCTTCCCAGTGATTTCCTCCGTCGCCGTTGAACCAGCTGCAGCTGGAATGCTGGCACCCGGCAAACAGGGCGCCGTTCGCCTTTTGTCCTACATAACCCTTGCCATCGTCCGCGGGATAGTTGCCGTGGGTACCACCGCAGGGAACCTCGTAGACCACGGTCCCACCGCGCCGATGCTTCTCTTTCCCAAAGAGAACGTTGTAACGCTCCAGCCACTGGCGCAGGTTGAGCACCGGTAACGGTCGCGCCGACGTTGACTCCGGTTGCTTTACTGGCTGCGGCGTTTCAACCGGTGTCGGCGCCAAATGTTTGGCTAGTGCGTCCAACTCCTCCTGCGCATCGGTGATGGGCAGGTTCTGATAAGGATCTTCGGTGACGGTGAAGTAATGCCGCTCGGAATAGACTTCGATCTTGGCGTCGGGGTGACGAGCGCCCTTGACCGGAAACTTGTTGCCGTCGCCCTTCCACATGCCGCGCACCCAGATGCGCAGGCCCTCTCCTGATGGCGTGTGCTCGCAGTAGGAAGCGAACTGGCGGACGATATCGATTGCCCACTGATCCACTTGTCTGGTTGCCGGATCAATGCAGTGGTCGAGATCGAGAGCGCACCATGGATCGCCGGCCGTCAGATCGAAGCCAACGCCGAAGGTTCTTCCATTTGGGCTACTGAGTCGGGCGGCGTGCTTCCGCGCTTCCGCGTAGCTGGTCCAAGTATTGGGGGAATGGGGATCGGAAGCGAAGCCCGAGAAATTGACCGGCACCTTGTCGAACTTGGTTCGCCTGGTGGCCTTGTCGATTTTCTTCTTCAACTCATAGACCAGCCACTGCCGGCGGCCGCGCAGCTCCTCGAGGGCGGCGGCCCTCGGTGGCTGCCGCAATGCCTGTGTTGCCCCACGCTTGGAATCGGAATCCATGCCGTTTTCGCTTCGCGATTCGCCGCCAGTAATTACTGGTTCCATTTCCTGCATTCCAAAAGGTGACCGCCAAACTTGGGCCCCAAACCGCCCCACCGCTTAGAATAAAATCGCACTCCCGGGCACTGGTCGGGAACTTCGATTGCCCATTGTTTCTGCATTGGCCTATAGCCTGGACTGCTTCACCACCCACGCTGCATCAGTGGATTCCTCTCAGGTCCAGCACGCGCACCGACTCGATCAACGGCTCGATCGACAGGAAGCGGACCGCGGTGTTGGTACCCCGCAGATGCAGAATTCGTGACGTAGCCTGCTGGTTCTTAACCGGCACACCCAGCCAGATGTGTCCGGGCGCCGGCTGCGACGGGTAGCGGCGATTGACGAAGTGCTGCATCGGTGGGCTGCGCTTGGTAAGCACCTGGTAGGTGTGCCAGCTCGCCTGCTCCATCGTGTTGAAGACCTGGCCGACAGAGTCCTCGGGAATGTCCTTGTGGAACAGGTCGCTCATGGAATTGACGAAGATCATGCGCGGCTTCTTCCAGTTCAACGGCTGCTTAAGGCACTCTGGGTGCCGCGTCAGGTTGAAGACGTTGGGAAAGCCGCGGCCAAATAGTGGACTGAGCGCAACACGTTCGGCATAGCAGCGATCGCAACCAGCGCTGATTTTGGTGCAGCCAGCCACCGAGTTCCACATGGCCTGTCTCCATTCAATTGCACTCTTGTCTGTCATAGAGGTTTCACACCTCCAAAGGCTCATCGGCTTCGAACGGAAAGTCAATCTGTGCGGCCAATTCCTCCAGCGTGAGTCCATTACGATCGCGTACCGGCTTGGGCCTTGGCTTGAGTGGCGGATCCAGGTGGGCGCAGTTGCACTTACAGTGTTCGCACCAGCGATGGTTGCCGTCGTTGCACTGGGCACACACAAAGCGACCCTGCGAGGACGCCCAGTACAGGTTCTGCCTGATGGGAATAACTTCCGCCATGGCTTAGCTCACTTCCCGGCGGCGCACCTTGCGGCGCTCTATGAATCTGATCAGGTCGCAAACGTCGTACATGACGGAGCGGCCAACCTTGACGAAGGGCAGGTCATACCTCTGGGTGCAGCGCCAGATAGACAGGGTGCCGACAGTCCGGCCAAGAAACTTGGCAGCTTCGATAGGACTAAGTAGCTGGGGCTTCTCTGTGCTTTTCACCGGTGCCTCCCACGAATCGGTGTTCATGGGCGCAAATTAAACGCGCAGGAAGGATTTCTAACGTCTTTTTTGGGGCTGAAGACTGGGAGGGCAGAAATCGCCAGTGTTTATGCGGGTTGACTTACTGCAGATTTTGTCTTTTTCCCTGTTGCGAAAAGACTGAGAAGATTATTCAGCGGCCCTTCCGTGCAAATTTTCGGTTCACACGATCCCTGAGGTTGACAATCTTGCGCTTGAAAACCGGATGCGTGACAGCCTTTGGCCAGCCAGGCCACGGCGGATCCCCCTCCTTGGGCTTCAGGGGTGGAATGTCCTCCTGCGCCGCGTACCGGCCGAACTCTTCTGGCGTAAGATCCCGGCCTTCATAGACCAGCTGATCACGTTTCCTGTTTTTGTCGGGGATCTTTTTTTTCTTCGCCTGGGCGCCGGGCTGCCTTGGCCCCTGCCGCAGGAACTTCTCCAATGCCTGCCGCGTGAGTTCCTTGTCGCGGCGTTCCTGTTCTTCTTTCTCTTTGTGGCGATTGATCTGGTCTTGCAGCAATTTACCAGCAGCTTTGGTCTGTTCTGCCCGTTCGTTCAGGTAGTCAGCGTTGGTACGTGGCTTGGCCAAGGCGTCGAGCTGCTGCTTCAGCATCTGTTGGTTTTGTTTCAGGTGGTGATCCCAAAACTGTTTATCGCGCTCCGCGCGTTCTTGGTGTTGTTTGCGCCACAGTTTCTCACGCTCATCGGCCAGCTGTTTTTCGCGATCAGCCATTGCCGCCACCTGGCTTCCCCGGCAGGACCGGCAAGAGTCCTTCCGGCGGCCGCCCGGCAGCGAGCAGGGCATCGGTGGCGCGCAGAACGGAGAGTTTCACCGGGTCCGCGTTGAGTCGCGCGTATACCTGAGTAGCCTGCAGACTCCGGTGGCCCAGCGATGCACCTATCACGACCAGGCTTGCCCCTTGCAACGCCTGCCAAGAGCCCAGGGTCCGTCGGAGATCGTGCAGGCGGCAGTCGGTGATACCGGCTCGTTTTAAGATCCTCGCCCATGCACTCTTCAACTCAACCAGGTGTCCGGTTTTGCCGACGCCAGGAAACACCCACATCGCATGCGCCCCGGGATCGGCCTTGCGTCGTTCCAACAACTCGAGCATGGGCGGCGTCAGCATTACATCCATCGCCTCGCCCGATTTCGACTTCTCTGCCGGAATTTCCCAGATGCCGCGGCCCCAGCGGATTTCCGGCCAGGACATCGACGCCACATTCGATTGGCGGGCGCCGGTTAACAGCGAGCTAAGGATAAAATCGCGGACGGTCCCGTTCCTTTCTTTCGCCAAGGACTCGAAGAAGGCGGGCAGTTCATCGGCATCAAGGAAGCGTTGCCGCCTCCGTTCTCTGAAAGCCTTGATCCCCGACGCCGGGTTTTCTCCCGTCCAGCCCCATTCCTTAGCGCGGCTGAACATCGAGGACATTAGCTCCATTGCGCGGTTGGCAGCATAGTGACCGCGTTTGCCAAGACGCACATGCAGCGCGACCAGCTCAGACTTGGTAATGGATGAAATCTTGCGCAGGCGCAGGCCGTCGAAGTAAAGGCGGAACATTGCGACATCAGCCCTCCACGTTCGCTTGTGGCGCCTGGCGTGATTCTCGAGATAGTTCTCAAACAGCTCGCCCAGCGTCATCTCATCGCGGATAGCGGCCCGCTCGCGTGACGGATTTTGACCTCGGGCAATCGCGCCTTTGAGTTCCTGGGCCCGACTACGCGCCTGTTCGATAGTCAAATCGGGAAAGCCGCCGATGGTGATGCGGTCAGGCCGGCCCGAAACCTTCCTATAGAGCGAGAAGGTCTTGCGTCCGGTAGGGTAGACGGTGAGGAGCAGACCGGACTCACGTTCGTCGTAACAGTACACACGTTTCTTCGCCGGAGGCGCCAGCGCGTCGAGCGCCTTCTTGGTGAAAGCAAACCGCGGCGCAGCGCTGTCCACCTTCGTGTCAAGTGAATCGACCCTCTGGTTTTGGACCAGATGTCCTGCCGCCGATTTTGACTGTTGTTTTGGTGCTACCGTGGTGCTACCCGCGGCGGTAAATTTCGGTAATTTCGGTGAGTTTTGATTAACCACGTCAAACCAAGAATACCCTCTATTTGACTGAAAAGTAAAGCTTTATTTGTCTCCCGTAATCTTGGTTAAGGTTTACCAAAAGATCAGAGTAACTGGTTCGGGACCAGGGGGTCGAAGGCTCAAATCCTCTCTCGCCGACCAATCTTTTCAACAACATCCGCCAGCGTTGAATTCGGTTTCACCCCGTCGCTGCAAAAATCAGAAAATTGCAGCGGTAACGTCTCCGTTAGGATAGTTTTACAAGAGGGGCAACTTTCGCCAGATGCTTGGCGACTTCACGGCACCATCGTGCCGAGGGAGAAAGAACGAGAGACTCCAGTCGCACGCCGCATGAGGTTGGATGGGAATACAGGTCGCGTTAAATCACCGGACGCAGTACCGATACGACAAGCCGGTCTTCCTTGGTCCACAGGTTATACAACTGCGTCCCGCCCCGCATTGTCGAACGCCAATCCTCAGTTACTCGCTTAACGTCACTCCGGCCGAGCACATCCTCAATTGGCAGATGGATCCGCACTACAACTATCTGGCACGCCTGCTTTTTCAGAACAAAACGAATGAGTTTGTGGTCGAAGTAGACCTCGCCGTGGAGCTGTCATCGGTCAACCCGTTCGACTTCTTTCTGGAACCAGGATTCGAAGACTACCCGTTTCAATACTCTCCGGAACTTGCGAAAGACCTTGAGCCATACCGCTCGGTCGGGCCGGCAGGGCCGATGCTGCAAACATTTCTTGCGAATCTTGGAAAAGAGAAGCGCGGAACGATCGACTTTCTGGTCAATTTGAATCGAAGGGTTCGGGACGAGGTCTCCTATATCACGCGACTGGATCCGGGCGTCCAGACATGCGAGCAGACGCTCGAAGGGCGCTCGGGCTCGTGCCGTGATTCTGCATGGCTGCTGGTGCAGATCCTGCGACAGCTCGGGATAGCGGCGCGGTTCGTCTCCGGATATCTGATTCAGCTGGCGCCGGACGAGACAGCGCCGGACGATCTGAACGGTCCGCAACGCGACTCTGCGGATTTGCACGCCTGGGCAGAAGCGTATTTACCCGGTGCCGGCTGGATCGGAATGGATGCGACCTCGGGACTATTCGCCAGCGAGGGCCACATCCCGCTGGTCTGCACTCCTAGTGCTTCGCAAGCCGCACCCATTGGGGGCACGGTCGAGCCAGCCAAGGTTGAATTCAGCCATTCCATGTCGGTTCGACGGCTGAATGACGCCCCACGTACGACCAAGCCTTTCAGCGAGGAAGATTGGGCGCGGCTTGAACAGGTCGCGCATCGCGTGGACTCGGACCTGGAATCGCAAGACGTGCGCCTGACGATGGGAGGCGAGCCTACCTTCGTCAGCATCGACGATCCTGACGACCCGCAATGGAATATTGCCGCGTTGGGACAGAAGAAGCGGGCCCACGGCCTGGCGCTCATCCAGTGCCTGCGCGAGAAGATGGCGCCCGGCGCGCTGCTTCACTACGGACAAGGCAAATGGTATCCGGGCGAGCCGTTGCCGCGTTGGGCGCTGGGATGTTATTGGCGCAGCGACGGCGTCGCTGTTTGGGAGAATGTCGACTTCATCGCTCGCGAAGACCACGATTATGGGTTCCACTCGGTCGATGCTCTCAAGTTTATGGAGGCGCTAACCCGGCGCCTCCAAGTCAGCTCCGAAAACATTCTGCCTGCCTTCAACCCCGAATCCGACTCGACGGAACCCGCGGGGTATATCTTGCCCATTCGCCGGCGCCAACCGGCGGGTAGGTTGTGCTGGTCGAGCCAGTTGTGGTTCCCTCGCCCGGAACGTCTGCTGCTGACGCCGGGAGACTCGCCGATCGGCTATCGCATTCCGACCGAGTCTCTGCCGTGGGTAGCACCGGATGAGATCACATACGAGTTGGACGCGCCCTTCGCCGATCGGGTCAAGCTATCAGCATCGCGAACACACCGAACGGATCTCTTCGAGCGAAAACCGGCGGCCGATGAGCTGCCCGCTATCTCGAGCTCGTCTGAAACGGCTCCGGAGTTGATCCGGCCATCGCTGTGCGTGCAGGCCCGAGAGGGCCGATTGCATGTGTTTCTGCCCTATGCGCCCAAGCTCGCGGACTATCTCGATCTGGTCGCCGCCGTCGAGGATACTTGCGAGTATCTGCAAAAGCCGGTGTGGGTGGAGGGCTACGGTCCGCCTTCGGACCCCAGGGTGCGATCCTTCAGCATCACTCCCGATCCCGGAGTTCTCGAAGTCAACTTACCTCCCGCGCGCAATTGGAACGAACTCGAACAGATTTACACATTGCTGGCGGAGGAAGCGCACCGTAATGGTTTGACGGCTGAAAAATTCGAGTATGACGGCAGCCATCGCGGTACTGGTGGCGGAAGTCATATCGTGGTCGGCGGGGCGACCGTGATGGACAGCCCCTTCCTGCGCCGCCCTGATCTGCTACGCAGCATGTTGGCGTTCTGGCAGAACCATCCGTCATTGTCGTATCTGTTCTCGGGAATGTACGTCGGGCCGACGAGCCAACACCCGCGTGTGGACGAAGCGCGATTGGACTCGTTGTATGAATTGGAGGTCGCGTTCGGTCAGCTGCCGTGTTCCGACTGCCCACCGTTCGTCGTGGATGGCCTGTTTCGCAACCTGCTGGTCGATGTAACCGGAAACTCGCATCGTGCCGAATTCTGCGTCGATAAGCTCTATCCGCCCGAGGGCCGCGGATTGCGCCTCGGCTTGCTCGAATTGCGTGCCTTCGAAATGGCTCCGCATGTGCGAATGGAACTTGCGAAGATGCTTTTGATTCGCGCCTTGGTCTCGATGTTTTGGAAGAGGCCATTTGAAGGCAAACTGGTTCGCTGGGGCGCCGCGCTCCACGACCGCTTCATGCTGCCGCATTTTGTCGGGCGCGATTTTTCGGAATTGCTTTCCCAGTTGCGCCTGGCTGGCTACGACTTCGAGGAGAAATGGTTCGCGTCGCACCTGGAATTTCGCTTTCCCAAGATTGGTTCGATCGCGGTTGAAGGAGTCGAACTCGAGTTGCGCAAAGCCCTCGAGCCTTGGAACGTGCTCGCCGAAGAATCTACTTCCGGTGGAACAGTTCGCACCGTGGACTCGTCCCTGGAGCGGTTACAGGTGAGGGTCTCTGGCTTCACGACGGAATCCCGTTACTTGGTTACATGTAACGGGCGCAGGGTTCCGCTCCATCCCACGGGCGAAGATGGAGAAGCGGTTGCCGGCGTTCGATATCGCGCCCGGCGGTTGTCGGAAGAATTGCACCCCACGATCCCGGTGCACGCGCCTCTCGTCTTTGACATGATCGACCAGTGGAAAGAGCGTTCGATTGGACGATGCACCTATTACGTCGGTCAGCCCGATGGTGGCTTGTATCCCGCCAGACCGCACAGCGCCAAAGAGGCCGAGGAACGGCGCAAGGAGCGCTTCCAAACGTGCAGCCCAACGCTCGCCGCAATAGCAGCGCCTGCGGAAGAGACCAATGCGATCTTCCCGATGACTCTCGACCTGCGAATGCCGGCGCCGGGAACAAAGTCTGACATCGCAAAACCGGGGCTCGCTCCATGACCTGGGACCTGCATCAGACTCCGCTCCGGTATGGAGCTTCGTACGATGAGCTGTCAGCGGATGGAGTGACGCCTCGGCCACACTGGACGCACTTGATGGAGTCGCTGCAGGCGATCGGCCCTGAGGAATTAGGACGACGCTGGACCCGTGCCGAGCGCCGCATTCGCGAAAACGGGATTACCTACAATATTTATAGTGACCCCCTCGGGGTCAATCGACCGTGGACGATTGACATCGTGCCGCTGTTGATCTCGGCGGACGAGTGGCGATTCATCGAAGCCGGTATCGTACAGCGCGCCCAGTTACTGAGTCTGCTCCTGGAGGACCTGTACGGATCGCAGCAACTCGTGGCCCAGGGCCGCCTTCCCGCAGCGCTCTTGTACGCAAACCCGGCTTTCCTGCGACCACTGGTGGGCGTGCGTGTGCCAGCGCACACCTATTTGCACATGCTGGCCATTGACCTTGCGCGTTCGCCAGACGGCCAGTGGTGGGTGCTGGCCGACCGCACGCAGGCGCCCTCGGGTAGCGGCTATGCGTTGGAAAATCGCAGAATCGTTTCCGATGTTCTCCCGGATCTGTTCCGCAGCTCGAATGTGTTGCGCCTCGCTCCTTTCTTCCGAGCGCAACGCGAGGCGCTGAATGGCCTTGCGCAGTGTGATGATCCACGAATCGTGCTGCTTACCCCCGGACCGTACAACGAGACCTACTTCGAACATTCGTATCTCGCGCGCTACCTCGGATTCACTCTGGTCGGAGGGGCCGACCTTACGGTGCGCGATCGGCGCGTATATCTAAAGACAGTCGACGGGTTGGAGCAAGTGGATGTCATTTTGCGCCGGGTGGACGACAGCTTTTGCGACCCGCTCGAATTGCGCAGTGATTCGCTGCTGGGTGTGCCAGGCCTGGTCGACGCCATCGTCGCTGGCAATGTGAAGGTCGCCAATGCATTGGGTAGCGGATTGATTGAGACCGCCGCGGTAATGCCCTTTCTTCCCGGACTCTCCAGGCGCTTGCTTGACGAGAACCTCAAGCTTCCCTCTGTCGCGACATGGTGGTGCGGGCAGACATCCGCACTGGACTGGGTGCTCAGCCATCTCGATTCCGTGGTGGTGAAACCGGCCTTTCCATCACGGGGCATGGAGCCGGTCTTTGGCGCGGAGCTGCCGAGCGCCGAAAAAGGAAGACTTGCCGATCGATTGCGGACCCGCCCGCATGAGTATGTGGCGCAGGAGCAAATCGCCTTGTCCACCGCGCCAGTGTGGGACAACGGATCGCTCAACTCGCGCAGCGTGGTTCTCCGTACTTACGTACTCAACACCGGCAGCGGTTGGATCGCTATCCCGGGAGGATTGGTGCGCGTGGCCGATGCGGAAGGGCCGGTTGTTTCCATGCAGCGCGGCGGCCACAGCAAAGATGCATGGGTGCTGTGGGACAGCCCCGTGGATACCTTCAGTATGCTGCGCCCGCGCAGCGAACCAGTCGAGCTGCACCGCGTTGCGCGGGCTGTCCCAAGCAGCGTGGCTGACAATGCCTACTGGTTGGGCCGATACGCAGAGCGGGCGGAAAACATAGCTCGGATCGTGCGCTCCATGGTTCCTCGGGTGCGGCGCGCCGAAGATTCGGAACTCGGCTACCTGGTTCGATTGCACGGTTGCCTGGAGTCACGGCGAAGTAAACTTCCCAAGGCCAAGAACAAGAAGTTAACTTCGCTTGAGCTGGAACAGGAACTGATGTCGGTTATGACCGACGCGAAGCGCGCCGACAGCTTGCCTTCCACGCTGACAGAGGTGTCACGGATTGGCAGTAGCGTTCGTGAACGGTTGTCGGCTGACATGATGTTCCTCATCGGCCAGTTGCGCGACGCGATGCAGTTCGCGGACGGCACACAGTTCCTCGAGTTTCCGGCGATACTAACGAGATGCCTGGAACTACTTTCCTCATTCTCAGGGATGGAGCACGAAAACATCGACCGCGGGCCGGGCTGGTCGTTCCTAACCATTGGCCGGCGTCTGGAACGCGCAATCTATTTGACGAGGCAAATGCGCGAGATCACTACGCCGCTCGCCGAACAGGACTGGTCGCTGCTGGAGTGCCTGCTCGAGGTCGCAGACAGCTCCATGATTTATCGATCGCGGTACTACACGACCCTGCAACCCGTAGCGGTACTGGATGTGCTGCTGATGGATGAAACAAACCCACGCTCGTTAGTCTTCCAACTGAACCGCATTGTGGACCAATATCAGAGGCTCCCGCGACACGTGCAATACGATTTGCAGGCAATGCGGGACGCGCTGGCATGCTTACGCAGCTTCGATTTGCGGGATGTAAGTTACCCGTTGCCGGGTTCCGCGGCAGCGGGGAATGGTTCTGACGGTCTCTCCCGGCTCGAACGCTTCCTTGGAGAGTTGGAAGGATTGCTGCCTGCCTGGTCGAACAACATATCGAGCAGGTATTTTAGCCACGCACGCACCTTGCCCACCACCATAGGTCAATGAATTATCGAATCGTTCACCGGACCACGTACAAGTACAAATATCCGGTCTCGGTCGGAAACCACGTGGCGTGCCTGAAGCCGCGGTCGACGCCGCACCATCAGCTGGCCCGGACCGAACTTCAGATCCATCCGCCTCCGGCGACGCTTACTGAGCGGGTCGACTTTTTCGGAAACCTTCTCTGCTATTTCACTGTTCGGGAGCCGCACAAGGAATTGGTAGTAGAGGCCCGCAGCGAAGTGATTATGAACGGGGATGGCGATGCGACGCCGTCTCTGCGGCAATCGCCCCCTTGGGAAGAGGTAGCAAGCTCGATCCCCAACGATTGCAGCCCTGAGGGGCTGGAAGCCTACCAATTTGCGTTGGAGTCACCCCGTATCCGGGTGCGACCGGAGTTCGCGTCCTATGCTCTCCAGTCCTTTACGCCCCGACGTCCAATGGCGGAGGCGCTTCTAGATCTCACAGCCCGCATTCACCAGGACTTTCGTTTCGATTCAAGAAGTACCAACGTCCGGACGCCCACCGAAGTGGTCTTTCGCAAGCGGCGGGGCGTGTGTCAGGATTTCGCGCATCTGCAAATCGCCTGCCTCCGTTCTCTGAACCTCGCAGCGCGCTATGTCAGTGGATACCTTCGCACCTATCCGCCTCCCGGACAACCGCGGCTGGTGGGCGCCGATGCATCGCACGCCTGGGTGTCTGCTTATTGTCCGGGAATCGGCTGGATCGATGTGGATCCCACCAACAACGTTGTCCCCACAAACGGGCACGTCACGCTTGCCTGGGGTCGGGACTACAGCGATGTAAGTCCTCTGCGCGGATTAATTCTCGGCGGCGGATCGCATGTACTCAGAGTCGGCGTTGACATGGAGCCGCTCGATTCCTAGCGCCAACCTTTGGCCCCACAGATCGGTAATCCAGAACCGTTATCGCGCTGGCGCTCGATTTCGATTTGCCTCGACGATCGCATGAGCTTGCTGGAAGAACTCCGGAAGCTGGCGCGCAATCGCAGGGGAGAGTTGCTCGCCCAATTCAAAAGCAGCGCCCACAATGGTCAACAGTTGCGCCCGAGGAACGCTGCCGTATAACTCCATCGCCGCAGACAACAACATCGCTGGATCGAGGTGGTGGGCGAAAGTTGCCGGACCTGCGTGGTGGGTTACCGTCGCTGTTTCTATCTTTCCCGCGGCCTGGCCTGCTGCCGCATCGAGAAACAGCACAAACTCGCTGGCGGCGACATCTTCGGCCATCTCGGGGGTGAGCTGATGCGAGCCGATCACCCGCACGCCGGGATCGCCATCATAATGGCGGTCGAGCATTTGCGCCACATGACAACCGACATTGTCGTCGCTGCGCAGCGAGTTTCCATATCCGATAACGAGCACCCTTGACAATTAGTTACTCCAAACCTGGTCGAGAAGCTCGCCGTCTCGGCTGCGCAATTCGAGATGTAAAGCCATCCGTCCGTCGGCATGAGTCGAGCAGCTCAGGCACGGATCGAACGCGCGGATGACGGCTTCCACGCGGTTCAGCATCCCCTCTTCAATCTTCTCGCCGCGCACAAAATGCCGCGCTGCCTGTAGGACGCCACGGTTCATCGCGAGATTGTTATGTCCGGTGGCGATGATCATGTTGGCGTGCGTGATGAGTCCGTCGTCGTTCACCTTGTAATGATGGATGAGCGTGCCGCGCGGCGCTTCCATGATGCCGACTCCTTCTGCGTTGTTGGGCGACGCATGCGCGCGAACATGCTTGCTGAGGATTTCGGCATCGTGCAACAGCGACTGAATGCGCTCCACCGCGAACAGCATCTCAATCAGCCGTGCGTAGTGGTAGTAGAACGAACTGAGGACGGTGTGGCGTTCGAGTTCGCGGAATTCCGCGAGTTCGGCATCAGCCAGCGACGTGCCGCAACGCTTGGCAAGGTTGAGGCGCGCCAGCGGGCCCACGCGATAGATTCCATCGGGATATCCCATCGGCTTGTAATAGGTGGTCTTCAAGTACGACCACGGCTCGACCGCCTCGCCCAGAAATTCCTGGTAATCGAGAGGATTGAGATGATCGGCGACGGTCTCACCTGTGGAATCGACCACTCGCACCCATCCCTTGTACAGTGCCAGTCCGCCGTCCGGCTTCGCCAGTCCGAGAAACAGTGTGGGGAAATTCGCGAACGTACGGATTTCCTCGCGGAAATTTTCGATCTGTCCCTTGAACCAGCTCAACGTTTGCAGCACGATGGAAATTGCTTCCGGGATGGTAGCGAGAATTTGGTCGCGCCGTTCGACAGTAAGCGGCTCGCTGACGCCACCGGGCACGATCCATCCGGGATGAACTCGCTTGCCGCCCAGCCACTGGATGATTTGCTGTCCGAACTGGCGCAGACGAATGCCGTCGCGGGCCATCTTGGGATTACGTTGCAACAGTCCGACGATGTTGCGCGTTGCGGGGTCGCTATCGAAGCCCAGCAGAAAATCGGGCGACGAAAGATGAAAGAAACTCAGCGCATGCGACTGAACAATCTGCGCCAGGTTCATCACGCGGCGGAGTTTCTCAGCCGTCTCGGGAATGGTGACGGCCATGATCATGTCGCAGGCCTTGGCCGAGGTGATCAGATGACTGACCGGACAGATGCCGCAGATGCGCGCCATCAAGGCGGGCATCTCTTCAAACGGACGCCCTTCACAGAATTTCTCGAAGCCGCGGAACTGCGTGACGTGAAAGTGCGCGTCCTGCACTTCGCCGTCCTCACCCATCATGATGGTGATCTTGGAATGGCCTTCGATGCGGGTTACTGGATCGATAGTGATGGTCGGCATACGTTACTCCTAAGCGCCAAAACGGGGAGTCGGCTCAAACTGAGGAACACGGCCCGCGACCAGTTCCTGCAATGCATAGAAAATTGTGTCGGCCGACGGCGGACAGCCCGGCAAGAAAACATCTACCTTCACCAGCTCGTGTAACGGCTTGGAGAATTTCAGCAGCTTGGGAATGATTTCTCTCGGAATCTGCTTGTGAATCGTTGCGTTCTCGATGTACACAGTGTCAAGCACGGCCGTGCGGCCAAATGTATTGCGCATCGAGGGCACGTTGCCGGTGACAGCGCAATCGCCCAGCGCGACCAGCAGCTTGGAGTGCTCCCGCGCCTTCTTCAGTTTCTTCAAGTCGTCGGTGGTGCTGACCGCGCCCTCGACCAACGTAATGTCGACGTCGTCTGGAAACTCCTTGATGTCCACCAGCGGCGAGTACACCAAGTCGGCGACCGCCAGAATTCCAAGCAGGCGGTCATCCATGTCGAGGAATGACATGTGACAGCCGGAACATCCATCGAGCCAAATGGTGGCAAGCCTCAATTTGCTCATTGCCGCGACTCCCGCATCAGCGTGAGGTACGGCAGAAATTGCTTCCGCTTCGACATCTCGGCCACTGACTTCCCTTTCTCAAACAGTGCCCCGGTCGGACACACATGCACGCATTTGCCGCAACTGGTGCAGCTTTCTGAAGCGCCCCACGGTTCGTTCATGTCGGCGATAATGCGCGCGTCCATGCCGCGACCCATCACGTCCCAGGTATGAGCTCCCTCGATTTCGTCGCATACCCGCACGCAGCGCGCACACAGGATGCACCGGTTGTGATCGAGGGTGAACCTCGGGTGCGACGCGTCCACCTCAACCTTGGGGTGCAGGTAGGGCATGGAGATGTGATCGATCCCCAGGCGCACAGCGAGACTCTGCAACTCGCAGTGGCCGTTGACCACGCATACCGAACAGATGTGGTTTCGCTCGCTGAACAGCAACTCCAAAACCAGCTTGCGATAGTTGTCGAGCCGTTCGGAGTGCACCGTGACTTCCATGCCTTCCTGAACCTGCGTGACACACGCGGGCAGAAGTTTGTTGCTGCCCTTGATTTCGACCATGCACAAGCGGCAAGCCCCGAATTGCGACAGTCCTTCGACAAAACAGAGCCGCGGAATCTTGATGCCGTTCTCCAGCGCCACTTGCAAAATGGTCTGTTCGCCGGTGGCACTGACATCGCGGCCTTCGATCTGAAGCGTCTTGATCTGGACTTGTTTGTTCATGCTCCCGCTCCCACGGTCTTGTTAGCCATGCAGGTTCCGGCGCCACAGTGCTTGTTCTCGATGTGTTCGTGATATTCGTCGCGGAAGTAGCGCAGCGTGCTCAATACGGGATTCGGCGCCGACTGCCCCAGCCCGCAGAGACTGGTCTGACGCACCATATCGCATAGCCGTTCCATCAGTTCCAGGTCTGCCGCGTTGGCTTCGCCGTCTGCGATTTTGGTGAGCAGGGTGTGAATGTGCCCCGTCCCGACCCGGCAAGGAATGCACTTGCCGCAGGATTCCGTGCGGCAGAAGTCCATGAAGAACTTGGCGACATCCACCATGCACGAGGTCTCGTCCATCACGATCATGCCACCCGAGCCCATGATCGATCCCACTTCGGCCAGCGACTCGTAATCCACCGGCATGTCAAGAAATTGCTCGGGAACACAGCCGCCGGAGGGACCGCCCGTCTGGACGGCTTTAAACTTGCGGCCCTCGGGGATTCCGCCGCCCAGCTTGAAGACGATGTCGCGGAGCGTAATGCCCATCGGCACTTCGATGAGGCCGGTATTGTTAACTCGTCCCGCCAGAGCGAAGACCTTGGTGCCTTTGCTCTTCGCCGTGCCGATGCCAGCCAACCACGCGCCTCCGTTGCGAACGATGGGAGCGATGTTGGCATACGTTTCAACGTTATTGATCAGCGTGGGACGTCCCCACAATCCGGATTGTGCTGGGTACGGCGGACGCGGACGAGGTTGCCCGCGATTTCCTTCGATAGAAGCGATCAGCGCCGTCTCTTCGCCGCAAACAAACGCTCCCGCTCCCAGCCGAATCTCGATGCGCAGGCTGAAGCGCGTATCGCAGATGTCGCTGCCTAGCAGGCCGATGCGCTCCGCCTGGCGAATAGCGTCGCGCAAGCGCTTCACCGCCAGCGGATACTCGGCGCGAACATAGATGTAGCCTTTGTTGGCGCCCACCGCATACGCAGCGATGGTCATTCCTTCCAGCACCCGATGCGGGTCGCTCTCCAGAACACTGCGATCCATAAATGCGCCGGGATCGCCCTCATCGGCATTGCAGATCACATATTTCCCATCTTCGCTGGCGGCCTTCTGCACCGTGCTCCACTTCAGGCCGGTGGGATAGCCCGCTCCGCCGCGCCCGCGCAGCCCGCTCTTCTTTACTTCGTCGATGACTTCCAGCGGCGTCATCGTGGTGAGTGCGGTCACCATCGCTTCGTAGCCGCCGGCAGCGATGTAATCTTCGATGCGCTCAGGGTCGATGATTCCCGAGTTCTCCAGCACAATCTTCTTTTGTCCTGAGAAAAACGGCTGCTCAACCGGCAGCACAAGTCGCTCGACCGGTCCTTGGCCCAGGCTCTCGACGATCGCTTCAGCATCTTCCGGCACGACGGACTGATACATCGTGGCCTTCCCGCTGTATACCTCGACCAGCGGCCCTGCGGCGCAGAGCCCCATGCAGCCCACGCCTTTGACCTTGCACTTGTGGTCTAGTCCGTGAGCTTTGACCTCGGATTCGAGTGCGGTCTTCACCTCGCCGCTTCTGGAGGAGAGGCAACTGGCAGCCACACACACCCGCACCGTGTGCTCCAGCGGCGCGACGGCTTCCTGCTCCGCCAGGGCGATTTGTTTGAGTTCTTCGAGATTCAATGCGACCTCCATCCGCCGCTCAGAAATCACGTGAGGGCGAGGTGTTGCGGTCAATCAGTCTGCTCAGCAGTAGCGGCGGTCCATCCGGCGGTCCGGCTATTGCTCAACCGCCACTCGGACTTCCACTGGCTTGGTCCACTTGCCCAGCCACTGAGACACCGAATCGGGCGTCACCTTGCCTGCTACCTGTCCGTCGAAAACGACTGCCGGGGCCAGACCGCACGAACCGACACAGCGAGCTGTCAACAGCGACACCTTGCCATCTGTTGTCGTTTCGCCTGCCTTGATGCCAACGCCATCGCTGACGGTGTCGAGCAGACGCTGCGCGCCCTTGATGTAGCAGGCCGTACCCGTGCAGACCACGCAAGTGTGCTCGCCCTGTGGTTTCAAGGTGAAGAAGTGGTAGAAGGTCGAGACCCCGTAAACTTTGCTGTAGGGGACCCGCAACGACTGTGCTACATAGCGCAGCGCAACGTCGTCGAGATAGCCGAAGGACTCCTGGACGGTATGAAGTGATTCAATGAGGGCGGAAGGTTCTTTGCCATGCTTGCGCATGGTCGCGTCCACCAGTTTCCATCGGCGATCATCACTAGGCACTGTCGCTTTGCCTGCGAACGGCTGCATGAGTCACCTGCTCAGTAATTCGTTGCTGTTACCATCCTCGCCCTTTTCGAGTAACAAATACTGTGAGGCGCCTCACGTCAAAAGGTGACACCAGTGGCTCAACGCGAATTACAAGCGGACACATTCGTCACGCGACTGAGTAAGTCGAAAGGCAGATTAGAAAAATGAGGCAGCATCTCCGGCGAAGTGCCGGAATGGCTGGATGGGGAGATGACGGAAGACAGGTCCAAGCTGCCAGGAAAGGCGGGGAAGTTGCCTGCCGGCGCCGTCCGGACACAAAAAGGGGTCACAACATCAAGGACTCTGGCCGATATCCTTGCCGTTGTGACCCTATTGCGCCACTTCGTCTGCCCATATCTATTGCATCCGCACAGCCAAACGGGTCATAAGAAAACAAGGCACTTATCCCTGTGCAAAACGATGACTCTCAGGTAAATCTTACAAATCGTGTAAATATTGCATGGCAATTAATGCTTTCGAAGGCGGCTAAAGCTTCGGTTTGAGGGCCTTTCCCATGATTTCGGAGCGAAAAAGCCTCTCGTCGGCACGATGAAGATGGCGGGCCAGTTCCTGGACGGCAACAGTTTGATGTGAGGAATCTCTACCAAATGGTACGGAATGAACCAGACCGGCTCCTCCGTCGTCATCCAGTCCAGGTGGTCGAAGCGCGCCAGGTTCACCGGCGCGGGAGTAATTGCGCAACGTCCGTTCTCGCCGCATATTGAAATAAGTGTTGAAATAGCTCATGGCCAGCTCGCGCAGTGTGCGGTAAACCGGCTCGCGATAGCGGCAGCCTGTGTAATTTGACTTGGCGACAGCACCCCACAAGCCCTTGATACGATACAGCAGCCAGCACGTGATCGGTGTCGTTTTCGGCTTCCAAGTCGAAAATGAGGGGGGAAAGCCGAGCGCGCGCAGAGCAGCGGCGGCGAAGATTGCGCCCTCAAGACAATGCGAGGTTTGTTCCCGCAGCACCTGCCGGGGCGACCATGCCGTATCGGCGAGATGATAGGGCGTGTCGTCGAGAAATCGTTGCACGCCGTAGGGGTCTTTGAAACTGCGAAGCTTCCGCAATTCGGCGAGCCGTGAATGCGGCCAGAGGGCTTTTCATGATAGGCCGACTTGCAGTTTATCGCACGGCGAGTCCGCGACTCTGAAAGCGCGACGCGTCGGAAGCTAGCGGCCGCCTCTGCCGAGCAGCAGGATCTTCAAGGTGGAAACCAGAATATAGATGTCCAGTCCGATGGACACATTCTTGATGTAGAACAAATCGTAGGCCAGCTTTTCCTTGTGGTCTTCGATGGTCGCGTTGTAGCCGCGATTGATCTGCGCCCAGCCTGTGGCGCCGGGCTTGATCAGCCATCGCTCCTTGTAGAAAGGGATCACTGCCGCGCACTGTTCCTCCTCGTGCGGCGGTACCGGACGGGGCCCCACGAACGAGATGTCGCCTTTTACGATGTTGAAAAGCTGCGGCAGTTCGTCGAGCCGGGTGCGCCGCAGCCACTTCCCGACCCGCGTGATCCGGGGATCGCCATGTTGCGCCGGCGTTCCAATGTGGTTCTGGGAATCGTCTCCGCTGGTGATTGACGTGCACCGGTTGCGGTTTCGCGTCGACGTACATGGTGCGGAACTTGAACACCGTGAACGGCACGCCGAATTCGCCAACGCGCTCCTGGCGGAAAATGATGGGGCCTTTCGAATCCAGGCGGATGGCGATGGCCGAGAGCAGCATGAACGGCGAACTGAGAACGACGCCAAGCCCGCCAAAGAAAAGCGAGAACACGCGCTTATAAAGCCGCAAGGCAGGGCGCACGTGAAACCCCGGAGAAAACAGCAGCCAGCTCAGCCGCAGCGACTCCAGCGGAATCTTTCCGGTCATGGTCTCGTAGTATTCGGGACCGTCTTGGATGAGCACTCCGGAAGCTTTCAGCTTCAGCAGTTCGCCTACCGACAGCTTGCCGCGCCGGTCGCCCATGGTGACGATGATGCGGCGGATGGCCTCGCGCTGCACGAACTCGGTGAGATCGTTGTTCTCGACGATCGGGAATGCCGGCGATCTGGGGGCGCTGCCCACGTAACCCGCCACGCGCAAGCCCAGCTCCGGCCGCAGCTGCAATGGCATCAATGAGCGGCGCGGCCAGCGGACCGTCACCGTAAATCAGAGTTCGATCGGCAAAGCGGCCGAACGGTTCAGCACGAAAAAATCAGGTTCGCCACAGCAGGAACGACAAGGCCACCGCTAGGATGCCGCTCCACAGCACTGACCACCCAGGCTGGCGTCGGGAAATGTGTAATACAACACCGACAAGGCAACGAAAGTAGTGCCCAGTACTCCGACCAGGCGCGTGACCACTTCGCGACGGTTGGTGAGATATGGTGGAGTTGTAGAGGTCGAAGTAATACATCAGCATCAGGAAGACCAGGACAACCAGTCCGATCCTCCCGGCGCCGTTTTCATAGAACAGATAAGCTTGGCGGCCGACGCGTCGCCGGACGAAAGTATAACTGCCAGAACGAAGCCCGCTGTCACCAATATCGCTTCCGTCAGCGTAAGTAAAATAGTACGCGTCGGGAAGTATGTGTTGAACAATCGAATCATGCAGATGCCATGTGGTCGTTCGGGCCCTCGTCATCCCCCTTCGATTTCTTTTGACCGTAGTACCCGTAGCCGCCGTAGTACCGTTCGTAGCCGATCTGCACAGTCGATGCCTCATTGAAGATGAAGCCGAGCTGCTTGCTCTTTTCAATGGATGCCAGGGCGCGGACCAACGTCCGCTTGCGTGTATGTCCTTCGCGCGCCACCACCATCACGCCGTCACACAGCCGCGACAACGAAGTCGCGTCGGCCATGGGAAGCATGGGTGTGCAATCCAGCAGGACCCAGTCGAAGCCCGCCGATACCGCGGCCAGCATCTGGGCAAATGCATCGGATTCGAGCAGCGGCAGTGGCTCTTCGATTCCCTTTCCTGCCGACAGCAGCCACAGCGGCATGCCCTCCACCTGATAGAACGCGTCCTGCAACGCGAGTTTGTGTTCGTGCCACTCGGTGATGCCACGAAGTTGTGAGTTGGCCAGCAGCGCGCTGGCTGTCGGACGTCGCAAGTCCGCCTCAATCAGCAGTACTCGTTCTCACCGGAACGGCGCGCCAACGTCAACGCAAGGTTCACGGATACGACCGATTTTCCCTCGTCGCCGACTGCACTCGTAACGAGCAACTTTTTCAATCGTACGTTTGCGCCGCATGTGCGCCAGCTTGGTGCTGAGCACGCGAAACATCTCCGCGCCCGGACTATTGGGATTGGTGAGGGTAATCAGTCGCTGTTCCGGCGTCGGTGCCGGCCGCAGAATGCGCTCGGCGGGAACGCTGAGCCACGCGGCGGTCGGCGGAGCCTGAGTTGTCGAATGCGTCCAGCGCGCTCGTGTCATCAATCGGCAATCCCGGAATATGCGCACCTGGAACTTGACCTTCCCCTGGGGCAGGAGTAGCTAATGGCGAGGCATTCGCTGTTTCCCCTTGCTGAGAACGCTGTAATGCTTCGTAGAGTTTACTCATTCCTAGACTCTCCTACCGTCAGCGGACGGGATGGATTTTTCCTCAAGCGGCTGCGGCTGCTCATTGTCCATGGTGCGAAGCAGTCGAAACAGTGAGCGCAGCAAGCTCTCATTGCTCTCCGCCGGAATTTCACTGCCGTCGACGGGCTCCTCTGGAGCTGAGGCGGAAGTTTCCAGGCGGAAGTCAGCAGCGACTTCGGTGATCATGTCGGGCGTGACTGTATGAATTTCGCGTGCAAATGCGTTCACCATGGCATTCTCGCAAAGATTGTTGATGATGCGCGGAATGCCACGCGAAAACTCGAAAACCTTGGCCAACGCTTCGTCATTAAAGATTGGCGGATCAGATTTGGCGCCGGCACGCTCCAACCGGGAGAGCACATAGCTGCGGGTCTGTTCCTCGTCTAACGGCAATAGCTGGCACCGCAACGAAACGCGCTGCTTGAGTTGCCGCAGATTGGGCGAGTCCAGTACGCCTTCCAGTTCAGGCTGTCCCATCAAAACGATTTGCAGCAATTTCTGCTGCGAAGTCTCGAGATTTGTGAGCAACCGGATCTCTTCCAACAGTTCGGGACGAAGCGCTTGTGCCTCATCCACCACCAGAGCCGTGATTAAGCCGCGGGCATGGCGTTGAATCAGGAACCGGTTCAGGTCGAGCAGCATTTCGGTCTTGCTGCGTCCGCTGTACTGAAGACCCAGGTCAGCCATGATGTACTGGAAGAACTCGGTGGTCGATAACAGCGGGTTGAATACATAGCCGAATGCGATGTTGTTCTTGCGCAGTTCCGCGAGCAGGCAGCGCACCAGCAGGGTCTTCCCCGTGCCCACCTCGCCGGTGATCACGATGAAGCCTTTTCTGCGTCCTACCCCATAATGCAAGTTGGCCAACGCTTCGTTATGCCGGGGAGTCGCATGGTAGAAAAATGGGTCCGGACTGATCTCGAACGGGTTCTTGGTCAGCCCGAAAAACTGTTTGTACATGCCCTATCCCCAGAAGTAGGCGTACCAGATGCCGGTTGGAATGATGATGGCTATCAGGATCGCTGCTGCAACCGCGATCCACGGCTTCCAGCGCTGCGCCGATATTTCGCTGTCGGTGGCCAACGGCGGAATCTCCGCCAGCACCGGCAACTGCGCCGCATCCAGCAGGTCCTGTTCACTGCGAATACGATCGTCCAGGAACTCGGAACCGACGCCGAATATAAACGCCAGGGCCAGCCCAATGCCGAGCCCGGCCAGCGAGAACTTAAAGCGGTCGGGGAACGACGACTTGTCGGGCAAGCTGGGCGGGTCAATAATCCGGAACTGGTCGCCCTGCTGCTGCCGGTTCAAGCTCGTCGCCAGTTGCGACTGCATCGTTTTGCCCTCCAACGTGTCGTAGTTCTTTTTCGACTCGTCGTAGTTGCGCATGATGTCGGAAAGCTCCTGCTGCCGTCCAGGCGTCGCATTCAGCCTTGCCTGGTACTGATTGACCTTCTGTTCCAGCCTCGCGATTCGCGCTTCTTGCGACTGGATCTCCATCTTATTGGCCTTCATTTGGCTCTGGATCTGCATCACCGGAGTCATGGCCTGTAGCTGGGAAGGCGTTGCGGTCGGCTTATCCTGATTGGACGCATCATCGGAGTTGGCCTCTGAGCTGTCCTTTTGCATCGACTCCATCTTGGCAATGGTGTCTTTCAATTTCTTCACATCGGGATGATCAGGCGTGTACTTTGCTTGCAACGACGCAAGTTCGGCACGCAACATGTCGAGTTGCTGGGCTTGGGTGCCTCCCGCTGCCGGGGTCTTTTCGCTAATGCCCATCTCATCGTATTGCGTCGCTAACGAGTTCAGGTATGCCTGTTGCTGCAACGCTTTATCGCGGGCGTCAATGGCAGCCTGCAACTGGCCTTGAGCACCGCTCAGGATCTGCAGGTTGCTTTGCAATTGGTCGGGCAACTCGCCCTCGTGTGAGCCTTCATAATCCCGGATCTTCTTTTCCTGCGCCGCGAGCGATGCCGCAGCCGCGGTCAACTGCGAATCCAGAAAGTTCGTTGTGCTTTCCGACTGGGCCTGGCTGGCGCGCACGTTTTCATCGATAAAGAATCCGGCTAGCGAGGTGTTAACCTGCTGGGCGATTTGGGGTTTGTCGGCAACGTAGGCAATCTTGAACGCCGTCAGTTCAGCCGGTTTCCCGGGAGCCGGTGGTGTCTGTACCAGGTCAATTCTGATGTCTTTGCGCATCTGCATGATCTGGTCGTCCGGCGAGCTGAAGAACAGCCCCTGGTACAGGTGCAGGTTGTTAATGATGGCCAGCAACCGCGAGCGGCTCAACACCTGCTGCGTGATTGATTGCAGACGTTCTTCCAAGTCCACTTGAACGTTGGGCAGCACGAACTGCTGAGGGACCTTCTGTTGCTCGACGAGGATCACGCTTTCCGAGGTGTACTTCGGCGGAATGATCCAGGCTGAAGCAAAAACAATAAGCCAGCCGAGAAAGAGCGGGCCCAATATCCACCAGCGGCGGCGGACCACCATGGCCCAGTATTCGTCGAGTCCGCGCATCGGTTTCTGGTCTTCAAGTTCGTCCATCATAGTTACCGTCCCAGTGGGTGAGTCCAGCGATAGGAGATTGAAACTCCTACGCGGTTATCGTTATAGATTCCCGGATTGATTACAAAGGCGTTGCTCTCGACCTGGTGGATTCGAACATAGTCCGCAGTTGCCGAAAACGTCTTCGAAATCTGATAAATTACGCTGACGTTGATGAAGTAGTTGTCAAACGACCTCTTAGCAACATCGGTCGAAGTACTCTTGAGGTATCGTGCTCCCACCACTCCGCTCCATTTTGCAGCAAGCTTCCGGCTGTAACTGGCATTGGCCGTGTTCACCTCCGAGGTGGCCGTTATGCCTCCACCATCGGAAACCGAACGCGTGTATCCTGCGCGAAGTGAGTTACGCAACGATTGCCAGCCAAAGTTGAACCCAAGAGCGGTGCTCCAGAGCGAATCCCGCGACGTCAAAACCAGCAAAGCCGGAGGCGGAAAAGGATTGACCACCGTCACCGAGGTCACCGACGAAGTGTGTTGGGGGCCAATCCATCCCGTGAGCGTCATATTGGGACGGAACTGATAGCTAACGGTAGCCTCGATCGTCTGAATACCCGAGCGCTCCTGCCCTTTGCCAAAATCCAGACTGTTGTAGTCGTAGCCGGCCCCCAGCGACAGCGTCGGCGACAACTCATGATTGTAGGCAAACCGCCCACCGTACGACTTCAGGTCGTAGAAAGGCACGCTCGTCACGAGATTGTAGTTCGACGTGCGACGCAGGTTTTCCGTGCCCGTGAAGGACAATGTGTCGCGCTTGGTCAACTGGTCGGTCAGGGTCAAGATCGCATTGTTCGTGGTTGATTGGGTCAGCGGCACGTACGCCACCGCGTTGGGATTGTTCGCTACCGGAGAACCTGGAATCGTCAGAAACGCGTCAAACGGATCGGCTGAATAGCGGTAACTGTCATTCGCTAGTACTTGCCAGTGCCGGGTAAACTGCCAGATAAAACCTGCGCCTGCTGACTGAGAAAACAAGTTGGAGTTGCTGCTTGCTGGGCCCGTGATCTGGTTGTAAACCTGCAATCCGCCGGCGTAGGAGATGTCCCACGAAAACTTGGGCAGGAACTGCTGAACCCTGATACTTGGCGTAATGTTATACAGCCAACGTTGTTCGCTGGTATTCGTGTTCGGAAACCCGTTGCTATCGAAAGAAAATCCTGCGCCAACCCCAAGCGTGATGCCGCTGTTTTCAATCGATCCCGTGAGGAAGTCCAACGAAGGTGTGGTGTCAGGATACGTGTAAGCCGGCTGTGGCCCGGGCTGAACAGGATTCGTATTGTCAACGGTGCCCGTATCGGTCTGCGCCCACGCACACGTACAGCATAGAATTCCCACGACCGCCAGGATCGGCACGATACGACGGGTCATCATAGCCTCCTGTTACGGGACGACAATCGTGTCCCGGGGCTGGAGTTCAATATTCTGCTGCGGGTTCTGGCCCTTGATCATTTGGTTGTAATTAAACGGTATGCGTTGCTCGGTACCGTTGCCGCTTGTCCGTAGCACGTAGATTTTCTTGGTCTTGGCGAAATCCTTGAAACCGCCAGCCAGCGCGATCGCATCCAGCAGGGTAAGCCGCCGGGTCAGGGGGTAGTAACCCGGCTTGTTGACTTGACCCACGATGTCGAAGTTCAAGCTGCTGACTTTTTCCACCAGCACCGTCACTTGCGGATCCGAGATGATCTTCTTCATCAAATCGGCGAGGACTCCCTGCAACTGCACCGGCGTATAGCCCGCGGCTTTCACTTCCCCGATCAGAGGTAGCGAAATCATTCCATCAGGACGAACCGGCACCGTCTTCGACATCTCCGGTTCCTTCCAGACGTTGATGTCCAGTACGTCTTCGGCACCAATGATGTAGGCGTCGGGGCGAACGCCCGTACTTACCTGAGAAGGTGGCTCCGGCTTGGCGGCCGCAGGCGGACTGGTATTCGCGTCCTGCGCCAGGCCGACGACGGAAAGCGCCAAAACTACCATTGTCGTTAACAACAACCGTACAGCGGGCTTCTCACAACCGCTTTTCTGCACGAACATTCAGGTCACCTTCTTGCCAGGGTCAGGTATTAGTCCGACTTGGTGTCCTCAGCGCGGACCGCGGAAACCGAAGCACGCCGCTGTGGGACACCAACATCTTTCAGCTTATACAACAACGCCCGATAACTGATTCCCAGCGCGCGGGCGGCTTTCTTGCGGTTCCAATTGTTAGCATGTAACGCGCTCAGAATGATGCGCGCTTCGACTTTGCGCACCGCCTGCCGCGTCAGCTTCTTAAGCGACACTGGCCCATCAAATGTGAGGTCAGGGAAAGCATCGCGATCGTTTGTTTGCAACAACTCGCTCAAGATCACGTCTTCAGTACCCATGACTACGTACCGCTTGATCAAATTCTCAAGCTGACGCACGTTGCCGGGCCAGGAGTACCGCTGCATCTTCGCCAAGAGTGCGGGGCGAAGCATCGGGGCGCGCCCATTCAGTTTATCATTGTAATACTCTAGTAGGTACTCACTTATTAACGGAATATCAACTGCGCGGTCTCGCAGCGCCGGAAGATGTATCGTCATCGCGGCAATCCTGTAATAAAGGTCGTTCCGAAAATTCCCGTCATCCATTTGCCGGTGCAACTCCCGGTTGGTGGCGCTCACGACCCGTACTTCCACTTTCGTGTCCTCTTGCGACCCGATGCGGCTGAATTGGCCATCCTGGAGAAGTTGTAGCAGTTTAGCTTGCAGCGCAAGATCAAGTTCGGAAATCTCATCCAGGAACAGTGTCCCCCGATGCGCCATCTCGACACGTCCAGGTTTCGTTCCAGACGCGCCCGTAAACGCCCCTCGCTCGTATCCGAAAAGTTCGCTTTCCAGCAGCGATGCCGGAATGGCAGGGCAGTTTATCTTGACGTACGGTCCGTTGGCCCAAGGCGAGTAGAGATGAAGAAGCCGGGCGATTATGTCCTTGCCCGTTCCGCTCTCGCCGGTAATTAATATCGACAGGTTGGCACCGGCCACTCGCTCCAGCTTTTGGCGCACCTCACCCATCGCCGCGGTTTGCCCAAAAATCACCGACTCCGGTGGCAGACCCTGCGCCGTGATGGCGCCTTCCAAACTTGCTCTGGCCAGCATTGACATAAATCTCAATTCCTCGAAGCAGTACTGCTAGATGAACGCAGTGAAACGGAATTGCATTTCAGCGGCCACCTGCCACAGAGATGCAAGAATTTGCGCTAACGCCGCCTAATCCACACATATGCAGGCGGTTAGCATACCACAGTTATTCCCAGATGCCGCAAATTTTGGCTAGTTTCGTACGAGCTGACAAGGAATGGGTGCAATAGTTTGCACTTAACGAGAACCGAATTTCTCATTGCGCATTTCGACTGCGTCTGCGGCCCCGTACTGCGCCGAATCCGTGATTAGCGGCTGGCCAAATCGCATACCCACCACAAAATACTGCCGGTCCGGAGTGCAACGCAGCACGGTTGCGTTCAGCTGAGAAATCGAGCGCGGAAGCTGGGCTTTGTTCACCAGCGAAACGGGGACTTCCAGGGAGAGCTCGGTTCCAGGTTCCAGGTATTTGCGAGTCGCCAGCAGAACACCTCCCGCAGAAAGATTGAGTGCGGTCGCGAACTCTAGGAACTCCTCACCATTGGTCCTCTTGCCGCGAACAAAAAAGGGAATCGCGATTGGCAGACGTTCCCATTCGCGGCGTTCTGCAACGCTCGCCGTACGACGCACTCAAACACCCCTGTATGACAGGCAGCACCTGAACAGCCAAAGTGTAAAAATCACAAAACTCACAAACAAAACCGGTTAGGTCGAGGAACTTATCCTGTCGGAAGATAGGAATTCCCATAGGCTGCAAACATTTGCGCTTACGCAGAACGATTTTTCCCTAACAGACAAGATTTCGGGTCATTCCAAGCGTCAAATTCTGCCCAAAATGGGTACTGAAATCATGATTTTGGGTTGACTCGCGTCACAAGTGCGCTATGATGCTATCTCCCCCGCGAAGGGTGCAGCGGTTTGCATCCTCGCTCCCGATCCCCGTAGTCGGTCCCTATTGTTATGGGGACGTCCTGTCGAAGAGATGAGTAACGAGTCGCTAGAGCGATTCGGGCTAGACCATTGAGCTGACTTCGAACCGGCCTCCGAATGCTGGAGGGAGTTGAAGACCTATTCGTCATGCAGTCCGTTAAGAAGAGTGCGGCGAACGCGACACTCAGCTTGCTGAGCGACGAGAAGCATTGCGCTGCTTGCCGCGATGCACTCGCCTCAGCTGCCCACGAATTGAAAACGCCTTTGGCCATCATGGGCGGATATCTGAATCTCTTGCTGACGTATAAACTGGGCCCCCTCACGCCCCAGCAATTGGCAGTGCTGACCGAAATGCAGGACAACGGAGAACGTCTGACCAGCTTCGTCCAAAACGTTCTCAGCTATGCAACCCTCAAAGTCGATCGTTACGAGATTCAGAATGAGGTTGCCGACATCAATTCGTGCCTGCGCGAAATCGCCGAATTCTGGGCCCAGCGGTTCCAGGACAAGGCAGTCGCTTTCTATTTCTTTCCCGACGAAAAGCTGCCCGCATTCCCGTTCGATTGGTACAAGGTGCAGCATGTGGTTTCCAATCTTCTCGACAATGCAATGAAGTACACCCCCAGTTCAGGAACCGTATGGTTGCACGTTGAGCCTTACTTCTGGGAGCGGCGCGCCATCAAGCGCAAGCCGCTGGTCGAGCGCCGCCGAAGGCTGGTCATGAACCCAAATTGCTGCCGAATTTCTGTCGCTGATACGGGACCGGGAATCGCCCCCGAATACCAGCAGGAGATCTTCGAAGAATATTTCCGTCTCACCTCTGGGGCCACGCGCGCCGATGGACACGGGCTGGGACTGGCAATAGCTCGCCGCCTTGTGCAAGTCTCTGGCGGCAAGATCTGGGTCGAAAGCGAGCCCGGTAGCGGAAGCAAGTTCTCCTTCCTGTGCCTCTTGGATCCATCCACTACGAAACCGCAGGTTGCCGCAGGAGAGCCATGAGCGCCGGACACATTCTGGTGGTCGACGATGAACCGGGCATGCGTCGTTATTTGCAGACGGTGCTCGAGCTGGACTCCTACCGCGTGTCAACCGCTGCCGACGGTGAAGAAGCCTTGAGTAAGTTGCAACGCGATCAGCCTGACGTTGTGCTGCTCGACATGGTGATGCCTGGTCCAGACGGGTTGGAGACGCTGCGGCGCATCCGCGAGACCCGGCCGACGACCAAGGTCGTAATGTTGTCGTGCGTGCGCGACACGCGCAAGGTAGCCATGGCGATGCGTCTCGGGGCCCACGATTATCTGTCAAAGCCCGTACAGAAAGAGGAAATGGATGACGTCCTCCGCTTCTGTCTCGAAAATCCCGCCCCTAGCGCTCCGGGAGTTGGCGAGATAATCGAAGTCTCGCAAGGCGTGTATTTTTTCGCCGCTACCACACAGATGAGACAGATTCGCGCCCAGGCCCTTCAAGTAGCACGATTCGACTTTCCGGTTTTGATTCTCGGTGAAAGCGGCACCGGCAAGGAGATACTGGCGCGCCTTATCCACAAGTATTCCGACCGTGCGGAGCGCACCTTTCTGAAGGTAAATTGTGCCGCCATGCCGAGTGAATTGCTGGAAAGCGAGCTGTTCGGCTACGAGCCCGGAGCGTTTACTGGCGCGGTCAAAGCCAAGCCTGGCAAGTTCGAACTGTGCAACAAAGGTACGATCCTGTTGGACGAAATCGGCGAGATGTCTTCGGCGCTGCAGGCCAAACTACTGCAGGTACTCCAGGATGGACAGTTCTCGCGGCTGGGTGGACGCCATCCCGTTAAGGTCGATGTGCGCGTGCTCGCTGCCACCAACATCAACATGGTCGCATCCATTGCCAACAAGTCGTTTCGTGAGGATCTGTATTACCGCCTCAGCAGCTTCGTCATGAACATGCCCTGTTTGCGCCAGCGCAAGGAAGAAATTCCCATGATGCTGCGGCATTTCATGATTCAAGTTGCCGAGCGCTATGCGTGTCCGCTTCTTCCCCTCTCCGCCCGCTTGGTGAAAGCTTGCGAAAACTACCCTTGGCCGGGAAATGTTCGCGAGTTGGAGAACTTCGTGAAGCGCTACCTTGTTCTTGGCGATGAGAACGCCGCCGTGGCCGAACTCGAGCGTGGTACCGAATCGGAGCCGACTGCCCCGACGGGCACGGACCCTGCACGTCCTGACTTGAAACAAATCGTAAGAACTCTAAAGAACGGGGCGGAAATGGAAGCTATCGCTCAAGCTTTGGAAGAAAATGGATGGAACCGCAAGCGGGCCGCCATTGCCCTCAACATCAGCTATAAGGCACTGCTATATAAGATTCGCCAGTACGACATCCGGCCGCGCTAGGCCACGTAGGGAAACTTATACATTTTATGTGCAAAGTTTTGCACAGCGCAGCCGCCGACTTCTCGCGGCGGCCCCCGAAGAATCTCTGCGTTCGGAGCTAACTCCCAATCATGCAATCTGTTTCGAGCCGCCGCAAGAGTTCGCGTTCCTCGCTAATTGGCATGCGGCGTGCTACCCTTCCGTCGTATGGGTTCCAATTCTGCCCCCCATCCCGCACCGGCAGGGATGCATTCGCGTGCCGACGAACGCCGCAAGAACCCGCGTTTCGATATTCATTTCTCAGTGTTCCTACGCGCGCTTGGGGACCCCTGGACTAAATCGGAAACGACTGAGATGAGTGCCACCGGAGCGTCCTTTGTCACTAACCGCCCGCTCCTGCTGAGCACTCCTGTCGAATACGTCTTGACTCTCCCGCCTGAGCTAACCAAGGCCCAGCGTTCGATCCGGGTTCGTTTCTATGCCTCAGTGCTGCGGTGTGAACGGATTGTGAACGGAAACGGCGCCTTCGCCGTGGCCGTTCGGAACACAAGCTATCGCTACCTGTCTGCAACCGAGGCCGCGGCCTTTGAAACCCTCGAATTGAGACCGGAGCCTTCGGACCCCCCGGGCCAGCCTGAGGAACGCAGAACGGTGCGCAACTCCGCCTGATTCTCCCGCAATCATGCCCGCCAATAAAACCGAAGAGATCTCACAGCGATCGAACGCTGACCTTCTCGGATTTTGGATCCGGTCCAGTATCGCCGCAAAATTCAAAAGGCAGACCCTTAGGGTCTGCCTTTGTTATCCGATTAACGAAGACTACAGGCCAAGGCGTTTACGTCCATATCCAACCGCGCCAAGCAGGCCCGTGCCGATCAACAACAGACTGCTGGGCTCGGGAACGGCGGCTGTGGTCAGGTTCGTTATCCCGACGTAGTTATCGGTCAAAGTGAAGTACTTGATGATCGAGCTCGACTCCGCAAAGCCGTAGAATGCGCCGCTGTCATCGCTGCCATCGGTCGCAAACGTCAGGTCGTACGACTCGATCAGGTTCCAGCCGGCGTCGTACACCGCAATGGTCGTAGCTGTGCTTCCGCCACTGTAGTAATTCAAGAAACCGCCGACCGATGAAACCTGTGAGGCAAACGCGAACGTCATGGTGTCACTCGCGCCGTAGAAATCAAAAGAGTCGTTCACGCCCGCCATGGGTCCGAGGGCACCCGTCCAGACGCCATTGGCTCCGTAGCCGTAGAAGCCGGTATATCCAAACACCGAGCCGCCCTGGTTGGAGCTATTGGTTGAACTCCAGGTGACCATATTGGATGTGCCGAAGGTGTTGGGGCCTCCGCCAAAATAATCGACTGCCGGCATCGGTATGACCGTGCCGCCAGGAATCGAAGTGACCACCGATGCTCCTGCTTGAACTACCATGAGAGCGGTAACAACAAACAGAAGCGAAGCCAGAACTTTCCTCATTGCGTATTCCTCCAATTCGTACATTGTGGCACTAGAAGGGAGGGATTCCAGCGCCCACCCATACATTTACGTAACTTACCACAGAGTTACGTGCATCCCAAGTGCCAAATTCTCCGGCTTTAAGCTATTGAAAGAAGGATGCTTTTGTCGCCCTCTGGATCGCGCCTATGCAAGTATTTGCGACTACTTCCCAACCGCTTTCGGCACCGTTCTCGACCTGTCGACGCGAATAGGAGCGCATAATCCACTTCTCGATAACCGATAAAATCATCGCCATGTGACTTCGGTCACTGCTGGGTTCTTGCCGATTCCGGCATCATCGTAAGTAAGCAGTCATGCACTCGTTTTCCATCCTGACCAATCGCAAGCGCGCCATCATCGCGCTGGTGCACACCGTCATCTTTCTCTGCGTAGCTGCGCTGCAAACTGCGTTGTCGCACGCCAAGGCTTTTTCACTGCACGGCGACAAGGTGGTAGGCGGAATCGTACTGCTGGCGATCTACACCATAGTCACTACAGTGCTATTGGTTCTGCTTCGAATGGCGAGCCACACACGCGAGCGCCTGTATTTCGCGTTGTGCGCCTCAAGCGCGGCGCTGGGACTGCTGCGAATTTTGCTGGGCGACCCGGCACTGCACGCTGGAGTGCTGCGCGTCTGCCTCCTGTCAGCCGCGGTGGTCGTGGGTGTGATGATCCTTCGCCTGCACTCCCGCAAAATCGCGATCGAAAACCTCGAAGCAGACTGAGGAGGTTCGCCAACATATCCCGTCCTTGTCTCAGGAATCTATATTGAGAGCGCCCCATATTGACGGTGCCCCATTCAATCAGCCTTCCTGTGTCCGCTTGAGTGGGGCTTTCGCGCGGGGCGCGAGCGTCGCTACCCCAGCTTTCCCATTTTGGTCCGCCGCTGGTTACTTTAGTTTCGCTGAACAGACGATTTTTCTAGCGTGGTTCCGGTCTTCGCGCTACACCTTCCCAAAGGGGACAGGAGTTGTGTCTCTCCATCCGCTCAGGCGGAGCGCACGCGTCGCTCTTTGAAATCCGCCCGCATATAGATGCGATTGTCTTGTAGCTTAGTATAGTTCTACAACAGTTTGCCGGCATCACTTTATGTTGCATAACGAGCTGATTATAAATTGACTTATTGCCGCGATGCCCTGTTGTAGTTACGTATATCAACAAAATGAAGTCCGATCCGGCGAATCACGACTTCGCACGAAGAAGCTCGGCCACCTTCGGCCCGGCTTTATCGGCGGCGGTCAGTCCTTCGTCATTTCGCAAGCTCGCGTCGGCTCCCGCGTCGAGCAAAGCTTCCGCCATCTCGACGTTGTCATGAGCAGCAGCCGCATGAAGCGCTGTGTAGCCCATCATCTGACGAGCATTAGGGTCGGCACCTGCGCGCAAGACCATTTTCACCAGATCGGCGCGACCAGAGGCAGCAGCGCTGTTGATGACCGCAACCTTCATCGGATTGGTGGCCATGGCGTTGGGATCAGCTCCCGCGCGCAGTAGTTCCTCCGCTGCTTCGGGCTGTCCGAAGAAGGTAGCCAGATGCAGCGCGGTGAATCCATCGCCACTGAACGCTTTGGACGACGTGGCATCGTTGGCCAATAAAGCACGCAAACGCGGGAGGTCGCCGAGCGTGGCCGCCTCGAACGCGTCGAGTTCGCCGGCCCTGGAGCGGAGAAGGTCCACAAGCTCCCGCCGGCCTTCGTAGCGGGCCTGCATCAGCGCCGAAGCGCCGTTCTGGTTGCGGGCGCGGGCCAGTTCAGGTTGCGCGGCAAGGAACTGCTCGACCCGAACCTGGTCATTATCGTGAATAGCTGCGAAGAATTCCTGCGACATGTTGTCCTCCGATTTAATTAGCATTGCTAACTAATTTGTATTGCGATACATTACATCACAGCGGGCCCGAACGCAATGGCAAAAAACATTACCGACGACGTCCTGGAGCTGGCGGATGGGCTGCACTCGGCCGCGATTCATCTGCTGCGGCAAGTCAGGACCGAAGACCGCGCTTCGGGGATTGGCCCGGCGCAATTGTCGGCGCTATCAGTGCTGGTTTTCGGCGGAGCCATGTCCCTGAAGCAACTGGCTGCGGTCGAGCAAGTCCGGCCTCCAACCATGGTCCGGATTGTGCAAGGACTGGTAGCCGAGGGACTAGCCACCAGCCATGCCGACCACGAGGATGCGCGCAGGATTCGCATCGCAGCTACAGCACTCGGTCGCGCTCTGATGCGCAAGGCGCGCAAGCGAAGGGTCGAGGCACTCGCGCGGATGTTGGCCGACAAATCGGTGGCGGAACGCGCGGAGATTGCCAAGGCAGTGGCCATCTTGCGGGGCTTCCGCTTCCACCACAGTAAGTAGCCGTCTAGTAGGCCGCTGCCCCAGCTTCCGCAACCGCGTGGTCCTGCTCGCCCGAGCCGCCACTGACGCCAATGGCGCCTACTACCTTGCCGTCGCGCTTCAAGGGAATGCCGCCGGCGAAGATCATAATCTTGCCGTTGTTGGAGGCGTGGATCCCGAAGAACTGCCCTCCCGACTGCGAGTGCGTCGCCAAGTCTTTGGTAGCAATGTCGAAAGCGCGCGAGGTGTAGGCCTTCTTCTGCGAGATATCGATGGAACCGATCCAGGCGCCGTCCATGCGAACGTGGGCAACGATGTTGCCGCCTTCGTCCGCAACGGCAATGTTCATAGGTTGGCCGATTTCGAGCGCTTTCTTTTCTGCGGCAGCAATGATACGGCGCGCGTCTTCCAGTTTGACGGCAGACATGATTCCTCCGAAGTTACGAGTTCTTCCACGAGCTGGGCTCGTGGCGGATTCAGACGATAGCGGGTGGGCAGGATTTTGGCAAGTTGACTTGGACCGCGGGCAACAGTGGAATTTCTAGGCTGAACGCGCTACGGTAGAAGAGTTGAGGCGCGGTACCCAAGTGGTAAGGGAGAGGTCTGCAAAACCTTTATGCGTGGGTTCGATTCCCACCCGCGCCTCCAACTTTCCTGTTATTCGCAATTGCTGCTAGCCGCTCGCGAAGTCTTCTGACGAGTATTTGCGATAAATACCTGCTCCCCGGGAAGTAATGCAATATCCCGAGGAGCGGGTCAGTCACCAGCGGAGATGGTTCTCAATTTACGCCCGGGCTGGGGTGCCTCCATTGGCCATCCAATTCCCCAGCGGCTTCTGAATTTGTGAAGACTTCGGGAGTATGTCGAGGTAGATGACCGCATAGCGAAATGCGACGACCGCCATGGCGACGACCAGAATGCTCGATGCCAACTCGGTCCACTTGGGAACGTAATGGGCGCCCGCAGCAGTTTGCAATGCATTGATGGATACGTTCAGGCGGTTAACTATCAAGCCTGCAACGACTACCGCGCAGGTTCCGTAAAGGCCATCCGGGCTCTCGAGCACCTTGTTGAAGCTCAGAAGAGTGATGGGGACAAGCAGGAAGAGCGCGGTCTCAAGCCAGAAGTATCCTGCCTCCGGCGTCCACTGAAAGGCGTAATGCACTGCCTGATTAGCCACCAGGTCGAGCATACGGAAGAAGAAAAACACGACCAGCAGAAGCTGGATCATGCGTCCGCAATCGCTGAGTATGGTGAAGTCCACACGCACATTCAGCGAGCGCATACACAGATAGACCGCCATAACGGTGAGCGCCAGTCCCGCAGGAATTGCAGACATGTAAAAGATGGCGTGCATGTAGGGCGAGTACCACAACGGGTGAACTTTGCCGGCGGCGATGAGGTAGAGCCCACCGAGGAACGACTGGTGCATCGACGACAACAGAACTCCCGCGAGAACGACGCCCGTGAGAATGCGGTGATGGTAATGCAGGACGGTTTCGCGCAGGCCGCGCCACGGTAGCTTCTCGATCAAGGCGGGCGCGAACTCAAAAGTGAGCACCGTGAAGTAGGTCATGATGCACACGCAAACGTCGAAGAGCACTGAGCGCTCGTTCCACATGACAACGGGGTGCCAGAAGCGCCACGGCAAGCCGATCTCGTAGAGGTAGCCAACCATGACCGTGCAGTATCCGAGGAATGAAATCAGGATAGAGGCACGCAGGATTGGGCGATAACGCTCCATGCCAAGCAGATAAACGGCAGCACTGATGCCGAAGCCTGCGGCGGAGAGTCCTATGCCACATAGAGTACCCAAACCCACCCACAGACCCCAGGGCATTTGATCGCTGAGATTGGTGCTGGCTCGGAAACCCTCAAAGAAGCGAACGTATGTCGCGTACATGCCGGTGACAAAGATGGTCGCAAAAATAACGCGCCAGAGAGTGATTCGTGAACTAATTTGCGCAATCATGACTAATTCCTTTCCCCCTTCAACTGATTGATGCTGGATTTCTCGGCGGCCTCGGCGAGAGCTACTTCACGACGCCGCTGCGTAATCCAGTACAGGACCGAGAGGATGGTGCCGCCCATGATGACCACCTTGGGCGAATCGCCCATGGCGGCCGCAGTGAGCGAAGGCAAAGGTTGGTTGCCGGTCGGAAGCGGCTTAAATCCCAGCTTCTCGAATTCCACATCGGAAACGAACAGCACCGAGCCGCCGCCGGCTTCCTGAATTCCGTAGATCCGCGGCACATAACTGGAGTCAGTGCGAATGCGATTCCAGGCCTCGGCGATCAGCTCGTCGCGACCTCCGAAGACGCTGGCTTGTACCGGGCAGGCTTCGGTGCAGACAGGCTGCCCACCGGCCTTAACCCGCTCCGAGCACATATCGCACTTCTTCACATAGGGAGCGAGCTTCGACCATTGGTAGCGTGGCACTTGGTAGGGACAAGCCAGCATGCAATAGCGGCATCCAATGCACTTGTCGGCGTCATAGACAACCGGACCAAGTGCGCTCTTCTTGATGGCACCGACTGGGCACACCGAGGCACAGGCCGGATCACTACAGTGCATACAGACTTTGCGAACGAACTTGTCGCCGCGGGCCTCAATCACCGTGAAAGCGGTGTCTGACAATGCGGGCTCGAGGTCGGTGTTGAATCCGTGCAGTTGCTTGCAGGCTGTCTCACAACTTCCGCAGCCGATGCACTTCTTGATATCGATTAACATGGCTTTTTGCTTTGGCATGGCGATCTCCTTAATCTCGTTAGGCGCTCTGAACTATGCGAGGAAGAATTCACGGGCGAGCTTGTGCTGCACACGAGAATCGACCTGGAAGTAGAGTCCCTTGACCGGGAGTCCGCCATCCTGTGCCATTGCTGGGCTCATTTCCTGCATCATCCCTCCGAGCCTGGCGATGCTGTTTTGCATCCACGCTGGAACGATAGGGCCCGCAAGAAGGTTCTTCACATTGACTGACAACTCGGGTGCCTTCACCACGCCAAGCCAGCCATTCTTATAAGGATCGTCGTTGATGAGACTGGGGTTCTTCAGCACCTCGTGGTTGATGGAGACGAGAACGCCTTCCACGGGCGAGAGCATGTCCACGCTCTTGTCGCCTTTCTTTACGGTGCACAGCTTCTGTCCCTGGCGGACCCAGCGATTCAGGTCAACCATTTCGATGCTGTCGATGTCGCCGAACAAGTTGCCGGCAAACGCGTCGATACCGACGCGCGCGTTTTGATGGCCTTCGTCGCGAACCCAGGTGTGGCCGGGGTGAAAGCTGTAGTTCTCTGGAACTTCGAAGCCTGCCGCTTTCACCATCTTCGGAGCATTCATCTTCAGGAACGGTGCCGACTGTACAGCCATTGCCGGCTCCGAACGGCGAAAGTACGAGTAGGAAAGAATTAAAAGGAAAGTAAGTAGTACGAATAAAATCGACATAAAGCCTCCTCGTTCACAACCCAAACAAGAACGCATGGCCACAAGCGGCATGCGAGCACATGTCGACGGGCGATTTTCCGATTCTGCTCTGGTTTGTTCGTTATGTATTGCATGGCTTGCATGACATCGTGCTCACACTCGGTACTGCACGTTGCATGCAAATCTTGGATTACGGTGAATTGCTGATTAGAAAGCTCTTAGGGTCGTCCGTTCGGTCTCAAAACGGGAAACACTGCAAGATGCACGGGTGCCGCTGCATTTTGCAGTAGTGCAAGACGCAGTTAATTGGCTTCCGGAAGCTTTTTCAGGCGGCGCATCAAAGACGTGGGATGGATGCCGAGAATGCGTGCGGCGTGAGTTTTGTTATTGCCTGTGGCGTGCAAAACGTCCTGGATGTAGTGGTCTTCCAGTTCACCTAGTGTTACGAATTGGTCGCCGGTGGGAGAGACATCCCAAGTGGAAAGCGGCTCTTCTTTCGCAGGTGGGGCGTGATGATCGCGCACCTCCTCGGGAAGATCATCGGCATCGATCTCGCTCTCTTTACAGAGGATCATTGTGCGCTCGACGACGTTGCGTAGTTCACGGATGTTGCCAGGCCAAGGGTAGTCCTTCAGCAGGTCGGCGGCTGCGGCTGAGATGCCCACGAAGTTCTTCTTCAGCTCACTGTTGAAGCCCCCCATGATATCGAGAGCAAGTGGAACGATATCTTCTTTGCGATCGCGCAGCGGAGGAATGAACAGGGGCAGGACGTTGAGGCGATAGTAGAGGTCTTCACGGAATTCGTTCTTCGCCACCGCCTCTTTCAGCAGACGGTTGGTAGCAGCAATGATGCGCACATCGGCTTGGATAACCTTAGTGCCGCCGAGCCGCATGAAAGTTCCCTCTTCGAGCACACGTAGCAGCTTGGCCTGAAGGCTGGGCGAGGTATTGCCGATCTCATCGAGGAACAAGGTGCCTCCCCGCGCTTTCTCGATGAGGCCTTCCTTCCGACGACGAGCGTCTGTAAACGCTCCGGGCTCATAACCAAATAATTCGCTTTCCAGGAGTGTGTCGGGGAGCGCGGCGCAATTCAGGCTGATGAGCGGCATGGAGGCGCGAGGACTGTTGTAGTGGATTGCTTTTGCCAGGATCTCCTTGCCAGTGCCGCTCTCTCCCTGAATCAGAATGGTGGTGCGCTCGCTTTCGGCTGCGCTGCGGGCCACTTGCAGCACTTCGATCATCACTGGACTCATAGTGACGATGCGTCCGAAGTCATACATTCCCTTCGCGTTCTGGACGTGGTCGTGGACGCGCACGCGCAGCACGGACATTTCGGCGGCACGCTTCAGCGTGGTCACCATGTCGGTGATGTGGAATGGCTTGGTCAGGTAGTCGAAGGCGCCAAGCTTCATGGCCTCAACCGCGCGATCGACCAGGTGGTAGGCGCTCATCATGATGAAGATGGTGGACGGCGAAGTGGCCTTGGCCTGCCGCAGCACTTCAATCCCATTGATACCGGGCAAAACCACATCGAGCAATGCAAAATCTGGCTGCTGATCGGTTAGGGCGGTGAGAGCTTCTTCGCCGCTACTGGCCAGAAGTACTTCAAATCCCTCGACGTCTAGGGCGCGGCCTATGGTACGTAAGGTAAGCGCTTCATCGTCGACGATGAGGATGGAATACGGCATGCTAGGCAATCACCTCCATGTCCGCCGGCTCGCTCTCGGCTGTCTGGTGGACGGGCAATGTGACACGCACGGCGGTGCCGACACCCGCAATGCTGCCTAGTTGGATATCGCCTCCGTGACGGCGGACATAATTGCGCGTAATGCTCAGCCCCAGGCCGGTGCCTTTGCCACGCTTGGTGGTAAAGAACGGCTCGAAAACATGGGGCAGGATATCCTCAGGAATTCCTGTGCCGGTGTCGCTTACTCGCAGCTCGATCATATCTGCAAAACGCAGCTTCTCGGCGAGGACGGTCACCGTGCCTCCGGAGGGCGTAGCTTGCGCCGCGTTGAGCAGCAAATTCATCAGGATCTGCGAAAGTTGATTAGCGTCGGCGGTGATTCTGGGAAGGTCGTGCGGAACGCAGTTCTGCAACTGAATTGCTCGGAATAGCGGCTGATGTTCGACAAATCTCAGGGCGTCTGCGACTAACTGCCGAAGATCAACCTGAATCAGTTTGAGGGGGCCTTGACGGGCGTAGTCCAACAGACCGCGTACAGCTGACGAGATGCGTTTAGCCCCTTGAATGCATTGCTCAATCTCTGCCCGCCGTTCGCCATCTGCGTCCTTCCAATCCAACTCCAGGTGCGACAGGATTCCCAGCAGCGGATTGTTGATCTCATGCGCGGCGCCCAGCGCCAGTTGGGCCAGTGAAGCATACTTCTCGTATTCCGTGAGCTGCGACTCGAACTGTATCTTCTCTTTGCTTAGCTCGCGCTCCTGCTCGAGTTTCTGCACCAGCGCCCTTTGTGCAAGATCCCGTTCATGTTCCAGGTGAACTGCTAGATCGCGCGCTTTGGCTGCTTGGCAACCGGCTGCGCGGATGCGCGAGTAAGCCAACAACACAACAGCGCCGAGCAAGGCCAGACCACCGGCGGCGTAGGTCCATATCGGCGGAACAGTATTGGCGGCTACTCCGAAGGATTGCCTGCTGCTCGCTGCCAACGCCGCCTGAGCATAGAACAGCTCACTCAAAACAGCGGCGCCAGCGATGAGCGGCGTTCGGCGAAATAATTGGTGCATGCGACCAGAGGAGGAAGACACAAGGAGCATTCAGCTCTCCTTTATGACACTCGCTCAATGCGCGGTTAGCGGCAGTGACCGCAGTCACGTCGAGGGGTGATGGGAAAATCAACCGCTAGTTGAGTTCGGTCTGATTAGCGCGTCGAGTCAGGCGGCTGATCGCGAAACTTCCACAAAATCTGGCGCAGCATGCCAAGCAGGACTTCTGCGTCGCGGCCGTTGAGATTAATGCGACGAACCATGCGTCGGACTTTCTCCTCCGTCGCTGCAAAAGTCGCAGGCGTTACGTATCCGCTGACCTGCAAAGCTTCCAGCAAAACACCTGTTAGACGTTCCAGATCGGCGGCATTGGCTGGGGCTTCGCTCTCCGCGACAGGCAACGGCCTGGATTCCCGCGAGAGCTCGTAGAGGGTGACCGCCACAGCTTGCCCGAGGTTCATGGAAAGATGTTCGTCGCGCGCGGGAATTTGCATCAACCAGTGGCAGTGGCCGAGATCTGCGTTGCTGAGGCCCGTCTTCTCGGAGCCGAATATGATGGCAACATTTGCCTGCGTCAACTGCTGATGAATTTCCCTCGCGCCGTCAGTGAGAAGACGTACTGGGTGCTGCAGATCCCGATGCCGAAGGGCGGTAGTGCCCACCACGAGGCTGCAATCGGCAACGGCCGCGGCGAGTGATTCAAATTCCTCAGCGCGCGCCAGTATGTCGGCAGCCGGACCGACGGCCGAGCGGGCCTCGCGAAACGCCAGCTCAAACGGATGAACCACGCGCATGTGAAGAGCGTCGAAGTTGCTCATGGCGCGGGCGGCTGCACCAAGGTTGAGCGGGTTGCGCGTCCCCACCAGGACAATGCGCAACCGATCGAGTGATGAAGTTGACGAAGCCAAGCCCATCAATTCTATGGCGTCTTGACCATGATGGCATCGGCAGGTAGGCACGCCTTGTAGTTGTCCTTACGCAGGAAGGCCGATTCATGCACCAGCGACTGCGGCGGGATGGTGCGTCGCCGAAAGCGATTGGCCCGCCAGTGCGTCTTTCCGGTCGCGAAATCATAATGTTTCTTGGGGATGAACTCTGCGACTCTCCAGAAGCCCGCGAGGGATTCATGCAACTCGGCATCGTAATCGGGCTTGGCATAGTCGCTGCTGGTACGACCCAGAACGATGTCAACCTTCGCGTCGTCCACCAGCAAACCAGCCGGCTTGGCTTCGGCGATCATCCACTCCAGCGCCAGTTTGGCGAGACCGCTCTCGGCCTCGGGATGGCCGCCCCCCACATCGCTGTGGCATCCGGGGAACCACACTTGCTTCACATCGACCGGTCCGGCAGGCTTGGGTGATGCAGGCTTCATCCAGAGATGATTGCGGAAGAACGCTCGATGCTCGTCAATTGCAATCGCGTGACGGCCAAACTGGATGTCCGGATTATTAGTAACGTACGGAAGCTTCAGCGGGTTCTCGAGCCATCCGACGGAACTCACGGTGTCCCACACTCCAACGAACCAAGGCTTGCAATCGGTGCGGCACATCGAGCTCTTGAACTCTGCGGCCAGCGTGCTGTATTTCTCAAAGTCATCCTGACTGGGGTGCCCTGGCGGAAGATTGTTAGCGCGCTGGATGGCCATCATCATGCGAATAGCGTAGGGAACGAGAGTTTCGTTGTCATGCCGGGCAAGTCCGTAGGCATGCAGCAACGCCGCAACTGAACGCACCGTGTAGGCGCCGCGGCTGAAGCCGAACATATAAATCTTGTCGCCCGGCTGGTAGGTCCGCATCAGGAAGATATAGGCGTCGCGGATGTCATACTCTAGGCCCCAACCGACAGCCATCTCGAGGCCCTTGAATACGGTGCGACTGAGGGGCGTGAGCGCACCCGCGGGCTCCATGGTGCCAATGCCAGGGTGGTAATAGGTGACCTGTGACTCGTTCTGTTGCAAGACCGAGTACAGCTTGATGACATTGGTTCGGTCCTGGGAGAACTGGTTAGAGGTTCCGTCACAGCACAACACGATGTTCTTCGCCAAGATCGCACTCTCGTGATTGGGGTTCGCAACAGCTTACACCAGAGTGAACTCGATGTACGTTGGTGTTATCTGCACGTGACTCGCTGCGGCCTGCGATTTCGCCCATCGCGTCCATTCGGCGTCTTTGGCGAGGCCTACGAATTCGGACTCGGTTGTGCGATCTCCTTGCTTTCCAGCTGCCCAGCCCAAGTCGGATCGCACAACCCGGCCCCCACATTGCTCGAGCAGACGGCGATAGAGCTGACGAGCTGGCATCTTCCAGGAACCCTTCGGGCTGCGACCTAACGCGACCTGGCGATCTACAGGAATGAACGCCGTCAACTCCGACTGGCTGATCATCATTTCCAGGCCCTTGGCTTTAGCGGTGGCGTTATGGCTCGAATGGTGACCAACCTTGTAGAAAACCGTGCGGGCGAGCAGGTCTTTGGCGGTGACCGTAATAGATTCGCCGTCGCCACGCGCGACCTCCCATTTGACGCCAGGACTGTGCCACGACATCCAGTTCCCTTCCTGCGCGTCTCCTGGGAACAACAACACTTTGCCGTCGGCAATCCGTTCGACAGCAAGCGCCAGGCTCGTATTGTTTGTGAAGCTATCGAGCTTGATGGCCAGGTTGGAGGCGGCATTCAGCCAGTCGGTGTCGATTGTGCGCCATTTTTCCGACTCTGCGAAATAGGTAGTGCCTAGCGTTTCGACGATGCGCGGGTCACTGCGTTTCAAACGGAAGCGCTGGTCGAAAGGCGGGTCGGTTGGTGGGTCGTCGCCGGTCTCGCGATCCTTCTTGCCGACTTTCGTGGCGAGTTGTAGCGCTGCGCTGCTAAATGCGGCTAGGGCATAAAGCTCAGAGCTGCCGTGTTGGCCTGTGTCATGAATCGCATTGATGTCGCGCGGTGGCCCGAGAACGTAAACGCGAAAGCCAGGGAGCCAATCCGGCTCGATGGGGGCAGCGCCGGGAGACAGATATGCAGGCTTCTTCGTGAGCCCGCGCGCGATATCCATTGCATCGCGCGAAGCGGCGGCGAAGATCGCACCTCCCGACGCCCCGGGTACTACGGAATTGTCACCAAAGAAACCCAGCAGTGATTCCATTGCTTTCGCACTCTCGCTGTCTGGGCTGACGACCTGCAGTGCTTGCACGGCCGCTTTAACTGCAATAGCCATTCCGTCGCGTACCTTGGAGAGTTTCTTGGCGTCTGGATCTGCAGGGTCTTCTGTCCAGGCGAGCCATACATTGTCGATCTTTTTCTTCTTCGATGCAGCGAATACGTTGCTCAATTTTGAGAACCCCGAGAGATGGTCCTGATGCTGATGAGTGGCGACAATGAGATGCAGGTAACCACCCGTGGTCTGGTCGATTTCGGCGATCACATCAGGCAGCCTGACGTCTGTGTACTTTGAGCCGAGAGTGCCGCAATCGATGAGCACATGCTTCTCGTCACCGCCGGGATAAAAGGTGAGAAGGATACAGTCGCCTAGACCTTGGCGATACATACGCACGCGCAGCTTGGGCAGGTCGCCAGCCTGCTTAGACTTTGCCGTTGAAGCTAGCTTTCTCCGTCGCGCTGCCGTCGTTTGCTGGGCAAGAGGCGAGCGACTGACGCGGCGCGCTCGTGGTTTCGATTTCTTGCGGGCTTTGCGGGGAACGGTTGCCATGGTTGGCCTCATTTACAGTCCGCGGTGTAGGAGCGCGAACGGCTCACTCTCGGGATGGTTGGGATCGGTACGGGTATACGTGGCGCGGGCGCTAGTGAGATTCGACATGACGAAGCCTTGCTGCTGCGCCAGACGTCCCCTGCTCGTTAGTTTTTTGCGAATGCAGTACTTCACTACTTTGCGTCGCAAGTCGGCAACGATGCTTGAGCCACCTTCGAAGATCATTCTCGGGCCGTCAGGATCATTGGCGTCGGCGGTCGTTTCTACGGATTGCAGCACGGTGACCAGCAACTGTGGCACGACGCCTCCGTCGGGCCGGGTGCGCAAGGCAAACCGGGCGGTATGTACTTCGAATTTCTTCTCGGGATCGAGCCCCATGTACTCGGCATCCTTGCGTCCGCCGTGACTGAAGTGCCAATCCAACCAGTTGTGCAGCTTTCTGCGGACGTCGCGCTGCAAATCGAAAAGGTTCTCGCGCTCGCTCTTAGCTCCGTCTGCCTGGGCGAAGAGGTATTGCAGAACTTCCCCACGTAGACGCCCGAAAATAGACTCGAGTTGGCCGGAGTAGGCAGCTTCGTCGTTCTGCGGAGTACGCCACAGCAGGCTTTCTACGCCCATGGTTCGCACGGCGGGAGGATAGATGCCGCGTCGCCGGAAGGCCTCGATGAAGGCCACGCGATAATTAAGGCGATCGTCGTCGACCAGGTCGTAATCGGCGGTGACGATGGCGCGAAGGTACTCGCCAAATGTGATATCCACCGGCGGGCAGTAATCGAGAGCACGTATGCACATCGTTAAGACGTGACGCGCGGCCTTCGCGGCCTCAGACGATAAGCGTTCCACAAGATCGGGATGCACCGTACCCTGACCAAGTACACCGCTACCTGCGGTTGCCAATCGCAAAAGGTCGGCGGTGCGTCGCTCGTAGATCGCGAGGAACGCGTCGAAGACAGCGGCCACCAGAATCCCCCCGCGATCGTGCGGTTCGGTGGCGGCCTCATAGGCTGCTGGATTAGGCTGCGCGCGCTTCCATTGGCCGTCTACCTCTTTGCCGATTGCTTCGCGCAGCGCTGCGCGGTTGCCTGTGGCGTGCCCGAACTGTCCAGCGAGTTCGCCCAGCAACGTCTGGTGCTGAATGAAGTCGCCTTGGGCCGCGGCGATCTGGCCGCGCAAAATCTCGGGAAACGTGAAGTGCTGCAACAGCGCGACGATGTCCGCGAAAGCTTCGTGGAATGCCAGCACGTCAGGGTTGGTTGCATTGACGAACTTGCGATGCATTCCGTCGAGCAGAGCGTGCGTGGTTTCGTGGGCGACAATGTCTTGCGATAGACAGGTAAAAACGGTACCACCTGGCAATTGCTCACCGGTGTTGGAGTCGTCGGCATTGAAGTAGCCGAACAGTAGCGCAACCTTATCGGGCGAATAGTAAGCGTTGGCTTCGCGCAACGCGTGAGGATAAATGCGGAGTTGCGGAACAAAGACCGAATCGTCTTTGGGATTCTTGCCGGGCGCCCGCCGGGGACGCCAAAGGACCTTGCGCCCAAGGGCGTGCTCAAAGTTGTCGATCGTCAGGCGGGACACTGCATACGCCATCTGCTGATGAAACTGCGGAGTTCCCTCGCTCGGGGCCAGTCCGTTCTGCGCTAACAGCGCAGGCTCGTGGAGATTCACCGGCTCATAAAAGCAGTCGCTTCCAGGATCAACGTCGATCACATCGATATATTCGCCCCGCGGTCCGGGATCGAGCCGCTCCCACGGGACCTTCATGATCACTTCACTTATCGAGGCGGTATCGTAGGCGGTCGCCAGGCTCGGATCAATGGAGAAGGCGCGCAGGCAACGAAAAGGAGGGTCGGGCACTGCATTACGGCTGGCTACCTTCGCAGTAGTCGGTGCCGGTTTCTCCACGGGTGGAGGCGAAGACTTGCGAGAGGACAGTGGCATGAATGGCTCCTCCAATGCGGGGATTGAGCCGCCATCGGATGCAGATAACGCTCGAAAGATAACAGAAAATGCATCGATCAAGCGCAGGTTAGTTCGAGCCGCATGTGACGAAAGTAACCACTAGTAAGGGGTGCTCTAGACCGATAGTTGTTGCGGCTACTAGGGCAGAGGGTGGTTCGTTACGAGCATATTGCCGCCGTTCTGCTTGACGACTTGGATGTGATCGCCTCCAACGAGCTGCCCGATGTGCGGCAAAGTATCTCCGTACACCAATAGGTAATAGCGGGAAGGCAAGGCCCACAGGTTGGCAAATTTCGCGTCGTCGATGAAAACTTGAGGAGCGCCGGGTGCGTAGGAGCCGTATTCCAGATTTGCGCCGCGGCCGTTGAGCAGGAGCGCGTTGCGATTGGTATAAAAGTACACCGACGAAAACGCATAGTACTCGTTCGCGCCAATGAGTCCTCCAGGCGGACTGTTTTCGAGCGCGACCGCGAGAGGATATGAGCCCAAGTAGGGGTCGAACACCACCAGCGCTATGCGCGCAGCCTGCAGAAAGACGATCATGCAGAGTGCAAGCGCGAGCATTGAGCCATGCAGATTATTTCTCCAGAGAATCAGTGCCAGGGTTGCCGAGCCGAACGCCAGCGCCGCGACGACCAGAGGCAGCTTCAAGTATGCAAAGGCGCCTAGGCGAAGATCCAGTATGTGGCCCATGGAAAGCGTGTAGACTCCCGGATTCTGCGCCAGAGCGTGAGCGATATCGCCCGGCGCAGGACTTCGCCACACTTGAGTGAGGATCGCCACCATTACTACCGTCAGTGCGGCGGTGATGGCCAGAAGAATGCGCGATCCCACGCGGATCCAACGTCCTCCGGCAGCCAGCGCGGAACCGGCCAGCAGCGCCAGCGCCGGGTAGATGGGCATAGAGTAATACTCCTGGGTGGTGGAGAAAGTGAAAAAGACCATCACCACGGCGACCCAGCATACGGCCATCAACCTGGCTCGACCGCCGCGAGTTGAGGGCTTGTACGACAATGTGGGAGCACCCATTAAATACACCGACCAGGGAAACAGCCACACCAAGTTCAGTGTCCAGAAGAGCAAGCGCGGAACGGTGTTGTAATCTCGCGGATAGCGCAGGTTCAGGAATCGCAGCAGGTGTTCATTGAAGAAGTAGAACCAGAAAAAACCGCGATAACCGCCGGGGCCAGCATGTATGGAAAACGCGAAATACGGCGGGTTGCGGAGCGTCGCCAGCACGTGCCACGGCGCCGCGATCAGTAGTGCGACAACTACCGCGAGAACGATATGCATTCGCCGCCAAGACTGTAGCGACAATAGCTGTCGCGTAACCGCCATGTATGCTAGCCCTGTGAGCACGGGAAAAACGACGGCGATCAGCCCCTTGAGGAGGAGACCGCAGCCTATGCAGATTCCCAAAATCAGCGACCACTTCCGCAACTCCGTTTCGTCAGGATCGAGGAGACGCAGCCATGCCCATATTGCACCGGCGATGGTGAGTGTGAGAACGGCGTCGGGAATCAGAATACGCGTGAACAGGAACAGCCCGACGCTCGTGGCCAGCGCTAGGCCCGAGTAGAGTCCCGCCTCATCCCCGAAGGCCCAGCGTCCAAATCGGTATGTCATCCAGCACAGCAGGATGCAGGCGAACGCCAGCGGCAGGCGTGCAACCCAGTCATACACGCCCAGAGTCTTGAAAGCCGTAGCGATCATCCAGTAGATGAGTGGAGATTTTTCGAGGTAAGTTACACCATCAAGACGAGCAGTGACCCAGTCGCCTGACGTCAGCATGTTGCGCGCAATGGTGGCCTGAACGGCATCGACATCATCCACCAAGCGCGGCGGGCTTATGACGTTTACGAGGAAGACGAGGCAGGCAGCGACGAGAACGATGACACCGTTCCATTCGTTGCGGCCGGTTCCCCGGGCGCCGTTTCGATGCTCCACCGTTTCATCCAGATGAACAGGACCAGCAATCCCCATAAGTGATAACCAAGATTAGCGCGCCTTTCCAAATGATCATCCAGCAGTCGGCGCACATAAGGCCAGCGGAAAAGTCCGCTCGAAGTGACTGCCTCTTCGGTCAGCGTCTCCACCAGCAGAGGCCGCAGAACACCGCGGAACCATTCGTGAATCGGAATGTCGAAGCCGATCTTCGGACGATGCAGCACCGAGTGCGGTAGCTTCTCTTCCATCAGTCGACGGAGCACGATACTTCGATTCAGTTCCGCGTAATTTGAAATCGTCGGGCAGGCGGTTGGCGAAATCCACGACGCGGTCGTCGAGGAAACGGCGGCCGCACTTCCAGCGAGTGCGCCATGCTGATGCGGTCAACCTTATAAAGGATGTCGTCGGCAAGATAGTAGCGCTGGTCGAACTCCAGAAACCGTCCCAAATCACGACCGGGCCGCAGATCGTGCAAACATACCCGCCAGCGGCGAAGCATCTGCGTAGCGAAACAGCTGTTCCTTCTCCTCGTCAGAGAACGTGCCATTCCAAAACAAGTGCGCTTTCCCTGGCGACATCAGCGAGCCTTGCAGGAAGCGCTTCACCTTGTACTCAAAGCTGATCTTGTCGTCGGAAACCGGCAGTAAACTGGCCGCCGCCAAGCCCGGCTTTGAGCAATGGCGAAGGAAACCTGCGCGCGCAATATCGCTGTAGCGATTGGCCCGATAGGTGAGATACCCGGCAAACAACTCGTCACCACCTTCGCCAGTAAGTATCACGGTAACGTCGCGCGCCGTCATTTTAGCGAGAAACCAGAGAGGCACCGCGCCAGCATCGGCGCTGGGCTCGTCGGAGTAGTACGCAATCTGCTCAATGGCGTCAGCCAGTTCGGCGTCGGGGTTGAGGTCGAACTCGGTGTGATCGGTGCCGAAATGATGGCTCACTTCGCGAATGTAGCGGCTCTCGTCGAAGGTGCGACCCTGAAACGTTACTCCAAAAGTATGAATGCGATTGGGGCTGGCTGCGGCCGCGTAGTGCAAAACAGTCGAGGAATCGAAGCCTCCGCTGAGCCACACGCCGAGCGGAACGTCCGATACCAGCTCTTCCTTGACCGACTTCTGCATCAGGTCATCGAGCTCTTCGTAGGCCGCTTCGATCGATGGCGGAGCAGACAGCTTCGGCTTGGGAGGAAGATACGAGCGCGTGCTGCACTCGCCATCCTTCCACTCCAGCAAGTGGCCCGGAAGTAGCTTCACGATACCTTCCACCAGCGTGTACGGCGCCGGGACATAGTTGAGGCTGAGATAGCAGTTCAGCCCGTCGAGACAGATGCGCCGCGGTACATTGGGGTTGGCGAAGATGCACTTCAGCTCCGAACCGAAATAGACTTCGTCATCCTGCTCGTAGTAATAAAGCGGCTTGATGCCCATGCGGTCGCGGGCCAGCACCAGATCGGCCGCTGCGATTGCACCCATATCGCAATGGCGAACATGCCGCGCAAGCGGGCGAACGATGCGTCTCCCCAGTGCAGGTAAGCCTGCAAAATCACTTCGGTGTCGCAATGCGTATAAAAGACTGCGCCTTCGCGCTCCAGCTCGTGGCGCAGCTCCACGAAGTTGAAGACTTCGCCGTTATAAACAATGACGGCATCGCGGTCTTCGCTGAAAATAGGCTGATCGCCGCCGGCGATGTCCAGGATTGCCAGGCGGGTAGCGCCCAACGAGACCTCTTTGCACTCGAATTTCGCCTTCTGATTGGGGCCGCGATGGGTGATGGAATCCACCGCATCGGCGAGAACACCGCCTGGCAGCGGTTTACGAAGGTGTGAAAAACCGGTAATACCACACATCTAGATCAAAGTTTCCCCTGAGGACTGAGCGAAGGCGAACTCTACTTAGTGTAAACCGGGCAACTGGTTTGCAGAAACGTGGAAGGCTGCGGATCCGCGAACGCTGCTATTCTGCCGTCAAGAGGTGTGCGATGCACTACATACTTTTCTACGATCTAGTTGACGATTACCTGGAACGTCGAGGGCCGCTACGTGCCGATCACTTGGAACTAGGCCGTCAATCGCAGGCGCGGGGCGAGTTGTTGATGGCTGGCGCACTGGCTGAGCCGATGAATGGGGCGGTGCTGGTGTTTCGCGGAGAGTCCACGGCCGCAGCGGAAGCGTTTGCCCGGGCCGATCCTTATGTGAAGAATGGTTTGGTTAAGTCGTGGCGGGTGCGGAAGTGGACCACGGTAATTGGGGGCGAGTGACAAATGACGTGGACCGATAATGTTTTGATCGTGGCGCTGGCAATAGGAAGCTCAGTGCTGGTCTGGTGGTTTCTACTTCGGATTTGGCCAGCGGACCGGCGGCGCGTGCACAACGACATAACCGGATGGCAATTGAGCGTACTAGGCACGACGTATGCGGTAATCGTCGGTTTTATGCTGTTCGCAGCCTGGGCCGATTTTCGCGTCGCCGACCAGAACGCCGAAGTCGAAGCCAGTTGCCTCGTCACCTTGTACTGGGCGGTATCCGGGCTACCCGATTCCCAACGCGACGAAATTCGCAAACTGGCAGAAGATTACGCGAATACCATCGTGACCAATGAGTGGCCCGCCATGGCTCACGGCACCGTGTCGCACGAGGCCTCGGAGATCGTGCAACGCATGTGGGCGACTGCGTCTCAATCGCAGACTCTGACCGCATCGCAGCAGGTGAGCCTGGAACGGACGATGGGTGAAATCAGCAGCATCGCGGAGCATCGCCGCATCCGTCAACTACAGAGCGAGACGACGCTGCCAGGAGTGTTGTGGACCGTGCTGATTGCCGGGGCCGTGCTCACTCTATCGTCGTCTTGCCTGTTTGGCTCGCTGAATCCATGGCTGCATATTTCACAGGTTGTCACCCTCGCGCTGCTGCTGTCGTTATCGCTGGTCGCAATCGCGGACGTCAACCGCCCTTTTAAAGGCGCGGTCCACGTTACGCCAACGGGCTTCGAAAACGCGCTGCGAGTCTTCGAGAAATACCGTGCAGCTGCCAAATCGCACTGAAGGATCGCTCTATTCCGTCGCTCCCGGCTTGAAGATCATGCCCTCCCCGGTCTTGCCGTTCATCAGCACCGAGATCGGCTGATCGAAGTGCAGCAGGCGCACGCAGCCGTGGTCTTCGGTACCGGATTGCTCCGCCAGCCAATTCCAGTCAACGAAGCCCTCGCCGGCATCGGGATTCACGGTGAAGTATCCGATGCGAAATGCAGTCAGATTCTGAAAGAAATGGCTGCCCTGTGACGGCGTCACGCGAAAATCCTTGAAGCCCGACTCGACGATGACACGCGCGCCGGCGATCTGGTCCCATGTGACGGGAATTCCCAGCCACGGTTCGTTCGATCCCCAGCGTCCCACTCCAATCAAGACGTAAGGCGCGCCTGCTGCGCTCAGCTGCGCATTGAAGTGCGCCACGCTTTGCGCGACATCGTGGCTCTTGGCGCGCTCGAAGCGATGGAAGTCCACTACGACGACGTCACGAAGATCACCGATCCGGCCGTGGCCTAGGACCTTTGCGCTCTGGCAGATGAGGAGTCCGGGTTCGACATCGCCCACGCTGATCTCTTCCCCTTCGCGCGACATTACCAAAGGACGCATTTGCAGGAAGCCGAACTCTGCATCTTCGCCTGCCCGTTTCGGCATCCTCACGGCAAACTCAATTTCCACGGGGCGCCCCATGGCATCTTCGCCCATGGTCATCATTTGCTCGAGAATCTGGGGCAATGGAAACAATCCGTGCTTGAGGATTGGCGCGAAACTGATAATGCGCGCGCCCGGACGGCTCAGCCCGTCATACACCGCATGATTTTCGACCGAGTAGGTGGAGGCCACCATGTGCAACGTACCGTCGGATTCGGCCGTGCGAATGGGAAAAGAAGCTTCTCGCAAATCGTCGGCAGGATCTTCGTGATGTACACGCGGCGTCAGTTCTAACGCCCAGAATTCCGTCTGCGAATTAGCCAGAATGTCTTCTACAGACGAGAACTGCACAAGGTGGCGCGGATAACGCGGGCTGAATGTGAGGCACTTCCCGCCTCCAACTACCGCGCGCCCCATTCCGAGCGCGACCGCGGCGAAGCCATCTTTCGGCGTCTGCGGCTCCATAGGATAGAAGTTACGCGACCGCACCACGCCGGAGAACTCAGGGTAGTAACGCTGGCCATGGGCTGAGCCGACTACTTCCTGGATCATCACCGCCATCTTCTCTTCTTCCAGCCGATACGGTGTCGCCCGTACATATGCCTTCGTGTGCTGGCTGAATGTTGACGCGTACACGCGCTTGATGGCTTCCGTGAGCTGGCGAAGACGCACCTCAATGTCCGGATCGTGATTGCCCAACATGTAGGTGTCGTAGACGCCCGAGAACGGCTGGTACTGCGAGTCTTCCAGTAAGCTCGACGAGCGCACAGCCAGCGGGAAGTTCACGTTCTCCAGAAACGATCGTAGGTGTTGCCAGACATCGTCGGGCAAGGGCGCCGCAAGAAAGTGATCGACGATCTCGGCGTCGCTCGGGCAGCGCATCGCGAAATCGTGCAGATCGTTCCCCGCGATAAAACGGTCGAAGGTGTCGGTGGCCAATACGACCGTGCGCGGAACACAAATGCGAACACCGGCGAAGCTGCGCGGCATGTGCTTGGGATGAAGAAGGTGCCGCGCGAAGGCCAGTCCTCGCGCCTTGCCACCAAGCGAGCCGTCGCCAATGCGCAGAAAGTAGGTATCCTGTGGCTGAAACATCTCGGGATTGAAGTCGCCCACCAGTGTCTGGCTCTGCTCACGGCGGTAGCTGGTAATGGCTTCAATCAGGTCGCGGCGCAGCACCTCGATGCTGGCGAAGTCAGACACCTTGCGCGGCCGCAGCTTTTGGGCGACTGCAAACTCGGTGCGCGCCATCAACCAATGCGAAAAGTGATTCCGTCCGGCGTGGTACGAAATGCTTTCGGCGGGAACGGTGCGCAGCGCCTTTTCGAGCTCGTTGAGATTGCTTGCCCGCGCGACTTCGGTCTTGCGGTCCGGGCAGGCGAAAGATGAAATCGCCAAACCCCACCTGCTCAATCAACCAATTGCTCAAATCACCCAGCAGTGTGGGCGAACGCTTCTGCAGGAAGGAAAATTCCTCCGCATAGGCTTTGTCCATGAACTCGGTCCGGCCCGATTGCAACACGATGGGTACGTCAGGCACAACGCTGCGAATGAGCCGCGCCAATTCAAATCCAGCTTCCGGCATGATTTGGCCCCGACGGGGGAACTCCACGTCGAGCACCACGCCCAGCAGGTTCTGCCGGTAGCGCAGAGCGAGCGCAGCGCCCGTCTCAAAATCGGAAGCCAAAAGAATCTTAGGCCGCGCGCGCATGCGCACCAGCTTGTGCGCCACGTTAAGGCCCTCGCTGATCAGCCTTCGCGCCTGGCTGATGAGTTCGGTGTAGATCACCGGCAAGAAACGACGAGTAATAGCGAATGTTGTCTTCCACCACCAGCATGACCGGCACGTTCATGACGTCGGTGTCGTGCTCGACATTCATCTTGTCTTCGATGTACTTGATAATCGAGATGAGGATGCGGGCATTGCCCTGCCACAGGAAGATCCGCTCGATGGGGCTGTGGGGCGTGCGCGCGACGAAGTTCTTGACCTCGCGGTAGTCGTAGGCCAGCACGACGACCGAGGCATCCAGCGCTGACCGCTTCACCTCGGTGGCCAGTTCGGCGGCAGCTCATGTCCTCGAGTTCGAGGTTGGTGACGATCAGATTGAAGCGGGAGTCGGAACGCGCCAGTGCCAGCGCCTCAGCGCCGGTCTTGACGTGGGTGATGCGCGGCACGTGCTGCAGATTGAGCTCATACGACTCGCCAATCAGCATCTCGTTCAGCCGGCCGTCTTCGCGCAGTATGAATGAGTCGTACAGGCTCGAAACCAGCAGGATGTCCTGCACGCGGATACGGCATGAGGTTTTCGAACGCTTCGAAGACTTTTTCGTGCTCAATGGCGGCTTCGAGGGCTGGATTGGAGCTCATGCAGCAATAGTAACTCCCCCCCGGTGACTCGGGCTGTGCGGTGCGAACAACGGTGACGAGACTTCTCAATTCAGGTTGTATTAAGGTTCGGCGACATAACGTGTATGACACGCGAAACATCGCAAGCGGCCCTCGGCGGGTTCGGCCAGAACCACCGAGGGCCTTGTTATTGTCGCCAGAGGCCACTCCAGGCCTTGCGAACAGCAGTGGCTCTGATACCGTAGAAGCAAATCATGTCACTGCTCGACGATTTCGGATTCAGGCCGGCTCGCATCGGTATCGCCATCATCGTCATTCTCCTGGCCGGAACCGCCTTCACAACGTGGCGCAATGCACGCATCGATGCGCTGGCTCACTCAGCTCTCGACAAGAAGAGCGACGTGAACGCCGTGAAGCGACTGGCAGGTTATTCCGGCCAGCGTTCGGCAGAATTGCTGGGAGCAGTCGCTTCGGGGGCTCAGAGTCAGCAAGTTCGCCTGGCCGCGCTACAGGCACTTGTAGACCGCAAAGATGTAGCTCGGGTCTCACGGCTGTCGGAGTTGATGCTGCCGACCGAAAACCTTGCGATGCGGCAGGCACTGGCCAACGCCATCTACCAGACGGGATGCTCGGTTGAGTGCGTGCGGAACATCCTGTATTTTGAAGAGCGCATGTGGCGAGGCGACCGCCCGGCGGAGAGATCGCAGCGTATCCGCCTAAAGGATTGTCTGAGAAGGAACAGGAGTTGCAAACGGCGCTGGATGAAGTTCTGCGCAAGAACAAAGCTGAGCTCGGCGCAGTGCTGGAGACGGATCTATGGTCTAGCCGGCCCCGTTCCCCAGTCCATTCGCAGTCGAGGTCGTGTCGCGATTGGGCGTCACCGAAGCTTGCCCGCTGTTGATGCGGACCTATCTCACGGTCAGCGAGAATGTGAAGTCGTCGCCGGAGTATAAGAGATGTAGCTGACGCTGTTGAGAAACTGGGCTGTGAGAGCCGGCCGGTGCCAAGCCAGCCGTGAATTTGAAGTATCCAGCCGCCAGTAGCCGTTTGCGAAAGATTCGAGGAAACTCGTGGAGTCGATCATGAAGCACTTGGTCGCAGTGGCAATGCTGATGAGTTCGCTGGGCGGCACAAATCAAGCCTGCCACGCCGCACCTGCGAAAGTCACTTATCTTCATTGCGGAACACTGTATGACGGCAAGAGCGATACGCCGCAGAAGAATGTAACCGTCCGCGTCGCGGGAGAGAAGATCGAGGCCGTCGCCAGCGCAACTCCAACAGACGGCGGTGAAATCATCGACTTGAGCCACGAGGTCTGCCTGCCCGGTCTCATCGATACGCATACCCACGTGCTGCTTCAGGGCGACATCACCGCGGAAGATTACGACGTGCAGTTGCTGAAGTCATCCACGCCTTATCGCACGATTCTCGGAACCATTTCGGCGAAGCGGGCGCTGGAGTATGGGTTTCACCACCATCCGCGACCTCGAGACCGAAGGAGCAGGCTACGCTGACGTGGACATTAAGAAGGCAATCAACAATGGCGTGATTCCGGGGCCGCGCATGCAGGTGGCCGGCCGCTCCATGGACGTGACGGGCGCGTATCCGTTGCTCGGCTATTCGTGGGAACTGAAGATGCCTAAGGGCGTGCAGGAAGTGGATGGCCCTGAAGACGGGCGCAAGGCTGTACGCGAACAAATCTCCCATGGCGTGGACTGGATCAAGGTCTACAGCGACCGCAGCTACTACGTTCGGCCCGACGGCGTGCTTGACGATATTCCGACCTTCACTCTCGACGAGCTGAAAGCCATCGTCGATGAGACGCACCGCGAGCGCCGCAAGGTCGCGTCTCACGCCAGCGCGCTCAATGGCGTGCACAACTCGGTGGAGGCGGGGGTGGATACGCATTGAGCACGGACAGTACATCGCTGACGCCGATCTGAAAACAATGGTGGCGAAGGGAATTTACTACGTGCCCACGCTGTTCGTCGGCGAGTACGTAGCGGAGGGCCGCGCCGCCACCGGCGCAAAGGTCTGGCTCGACATGGTCAGGATCCACGAAGAGACCTTCAGCCGAGCGCTCAAGGCGGGCGTGAAAATCGCCTTCGGTACCGACGCCGGCGGCTTCGACTGGAAGATCAACCCGGCGAAAGAGTTTCCTTTGATGGTGAAAGTCGGCATGACTCCGGCGCAGGCACTGCGCTCCGCCAACATGACCGCCGCCGAGTTGCTTGGCATGCAAGACAAAATCGGCTCAGTGGAATCGGGCAAGTTCGCCGACATCGTCGCGGTGCCGAGCGATCCGATGACCGACATTCACCAACTTGAGAAGGTCAACTTCGTGATGAAGGGCGGCGTGGTGTACGTGAAGCCTTGATCCAGCTTCACACGATCGGCACGTGTGGGGCCGCTGAGCGCGGCATTTCGCCGGTTACTCGCGGATCGTCGTCGATCTCGATGGCGCGCTTGTACGGAACAAATCCAAACTTCTTATAGAACGCCAGCGCCGACGGATGGTCTGAGGTGCAGGTGTGCAGCCAGACGCGCTGCGGACGGTGTTCCCATGCCAGCGGCAGCGCGTGCGCCAGCAATGCGCGGCCAGCGCCTTTCCCGATCATTTCTGTGGTTACTCCGAAAAATGCGATTTCGATGTCGGGCAATCGCCGCCTGTCCAGCTCAAGCAACCCATGGTCTTCGCCGTCGAATGACAGCACAAATACGTCGATCGCCGGATCGTCGAGCACCGCGCGAAGTTCTGCGTCTGACATACGCAGGCGGCTGAACCAGAGCCACGGCTCGCCGATCCGCCGATAGAGCCGCCGATACCATTCGAGGTCCGGCTGCGTGACACGGCGAATCCGAGAGTCTGACTTGGGTAAGACTTCCGGCACCAGACGCGGAGTGCGCATCTCCAGGTACGTTACTACCGAGGCGAGTTTGCCCGGTGGCAGGTCGTGATATCCGTCGCGCATCGATGGGGAAAGTATAAAGCCCTCGTGTCGCGACACTGTACGTTATAATTCGCCGCAAACGTTACAACTTGTTCCTGGCGCCCTAACCTTGATGTCAGACGGCAATCCATGAGCAGCAGTCGCCACCCGAGTTCGTTGCTGGACCAGCTCATCGTCATCGGTGCGATTACCGGGCGCTTCAAGGTGCCTCATCCGCTTTGGGGCGTGATTATCTTCGCTTTGTACTACTTCGTTCCGCTGGTTCTGTGCGGTGGCGAGGGCGTGTTGTTTGGCGCCAGGGCCATGCAACAGGACCTTCCTTGGGGCATCAAGTGGTTGGCCAGACACGCCGCGAGCCAATCGATCACGCTGCCTTACTTTCGTGACTTTACCCACCTGCTGATGGCAGCTGTTGTCGCCGTGGGCGGAGCAATCGCCCTGACCGCGCTCGACCAGTTTTGCGGGGTTTACGAGTCCGTCACAAGTCCTGGGCTGCTCGTCGCCAGTGAACACCAGATTTCGTCGGAAGTGCATAGATTGGAGCGCCGGCTGAGCAATCGCTGGGTCTTGGTACCATTCGGCGCAGTTGCCGCCTTCTGCGGAGCAGCGTTGTATTTTGACGGCAAGCTCGACGCCCAATGGTGGGGCAATCCGAGATACGGTCCCGCTGGGCTGGTGCTGGCGATCACTATTGCTCTGGCCATCTTTTACGGTATGCATGCGCTGTATTTGCTCGCGGCCGGGCAGCACTCGATCAGCAAGCTCATCGGCAGCGGTATCCATCTGCGGCCGTTCCATCCCGACGGTTCGAACGGTTTTGCCGCTCTCGGCAACTTCCTTCTGTTGCTCACCGTGCTTTGCATCCTATGCGCACTCGCGGCCTGGATAACTCTGTGGCACGGATATCTCGGCGTGGAAGATTTTCCCGGCATTTGGCTGGGGGCGATCGGAGTGGTGACGTTTATTCCGTGGATCGTGATTCAGCCGCTCATGCAGGTAACGCGGGAGATCCGCCGTGCGCAGATGACGCACCTCGCGTCGGTCGAACAGTTACTGAACGCGGTGCTCGAGACGACGGAAGCGCAATTAGGACAGCCCGACTTCCGCGTCAGCAACATCGAGGAACTGAAGACGCTGCGCGACCTGCACGGAGTGGCCAGCGATATCTATGAAACCAGCGTGTTTCCGTTCAATCGTAAGGTCGCGGGAGTGCTGAGCATCGGATATATGCTGCAGGTGATCACGCTGGTGAAAGAAGTGGCCGGGAAGTTCAAATAGCACGATGTCTAACTCTGGCCAAGGATCCTGGGAGGCGAAATGGCATTGCGAATTGAAAGCCGTCCGGTTGGCGATGTGCTCGTCGTGCAGTGTTATGGACGCATCGTGAACGGCGCAGAAGTACACGCGCTGCACGCATACTTTGGCGACACACGCGCCAAGTACATCGAAATCGTGATGCAACTCAACCAGGTGGAATTCATCGACAGCAGCGGCTTGGGCGCTCTGGTGCGGCTGATGCAAGCGGTCCGCGCCAAACACGGCGATCTGAAGTTGAGCGGCGTTCCGGCGGACATTCTCCGTACTTTAAAGATGACCAATCTCACCTCGCTATTTGAAGTGTATGACTCACCGGAGGAGGCGATTACCGCAGCGTACTTGGGTTCGCGCTACTCCAAAGGAATGGCGGGTGACTCGCGGCCGCGCGTTCTGTGCCTGATCGATTCCGGCGATGTGCGCGCGTTGATACGCGAGGTACTTTACAGCGCGGGATACAACGCCGTGGTCACCGCCAAACTCGAGGACACCAAAATCCTGCTGAAAGCCATGAAGGCGAAGACGGTGGTGCTGTCGTCGCAAATGCAGTCGATCGACGGCAGAACAACGAGGCAAGTGCTTCAGGAGATCAACCCGTCGATTTCGTTCATCGTGCTCGATGAGAAATTCGCCAACCAGGATCCGGGAGAGGCAGCGCAGAAATTGCTGAGCAGCCTTGCTGAACAATCCGTTTAGATTCACCCGGAAGGAAGGCGATGAATGATTTCGCGGCGTGAATTCCTGATCCTCGCAGGCTGCGCAGCAGTTACGACAAAATTCGTGTGGGCGGTGGAGACGCTCCCTACCATGCTCGATCATTTACTGCTCGGTTGCAGCGATCTCGATGAGGGAATCGCTTACGTAGAGAAGAATACCGGCGTTCGTCCCGCGATGGGAGGAGTGCATCCGGGACGCGGCACGCGCAACGCGCTGCTGGCGCTTGGACCGCTGCATTACCTGGAAGTGATTGCGCCCGATCCAGCACAGACAGGGACTCCCACAACTCGAGCTGAATTGCCGACGATGTTAAAGCGGCTCACTACGCCAACGCTGGTGGATTGGGCGGTCCATACATCTGACATTGTGGGAGTCGCCGAGCGATTGAAAAAAACGGGCGTGGCGTTCCAGGGACCGACGCCAGGCTCTCGCGCGCGTCCGGACGGAAAGATGCTGCACTGGCAGACGCTCAACGTTGCCGATGACCGCAACGGACTGATTCCGTTCTTCATCCAGTGGGGCGCGGAGACGGTGCATCCGTCGGTGGATGCGCCCCCGGGCTGCACGCTGGAGAGCTTCTCGGTAGTCAGCCCCAACAGCAGCCAGCTGTCGGAGGAGTTCCAGAAGCTCGGCATCTCCGTCGAGGTCGCAAGCGGCAAGACGGCACACCTGTGGGCGAAGCTCGAAGGGCCGAAAAGGGTGCTAATCCTCGGCTAGCGACGCCTCCCGGCGCCCACAGAGGCGAAGGAGTGGCGAAAGACCCCTCCCCTGTCCCCTCTGTAGAATCAGGCACTTACGTACGAGTTCCGGCGTAAAGCATTGTCCCCACGGTAGTTAGCTGTACGTCATAGATTTCAAAGAACTTAGCGGGCTGCCTCTAAGGGAGCTCCAGCCCGTGCCCGTCGTGCGGGGCAAGACTTTCCAGCATTACTGATAAGGCAGGCGAGAATGGATAGTCACGAAAAAATTAGTCGGCGAAAAAACTAAAGTAACCAATGAGTGCCAGAACGGGAAGGCGATTCCGGTGCCTCAAAGCCGCGTGCGCCCGCCGGCGGCGGGCTCGGAGGCTTAGAGTGACATTCTTCCCGCGGGCTTCCGCCCACGGCTCACACAGATACCGCCCTTCGGGCTCAACGGGGTCCGGCTCGGCCCAAGTTAACGTCCAACTGAGGGACGCGAACCGGGGGCACCTGGCGCTAACGTAGGTGAGGAGGAAGCAGATCCCTCGCTTCGCTCGTGATGACAAATCTCAGGGATGCGATGTCAAGCGAGACAAGTCACATTTATGGGACCACCCTATCTTCCGCCGACCTGAACTTCTTCGGTTCTTCCACGTTTCTTCGCCGTCTTGGTAACGGGCGGGGCATTCCCGACCAGCTTCTCCAGTTCAGCGGCGATGGAGTCGACCAGCGCGGCCTGCTTCATCAGGACGCCGCCGGCGATGACGGAGCCGGCGTCGGCGTCGGTCCATTTGTCTTCTTCCATCATTTCGCGAACGGCGGGGATGGTCTTCACGCCGTAGCCGGTGTAGGCGCCGGGCGCGTAGATCTGGTGCTTGAACCAGGGACGCTCTTTCAGTCCCTCGGTGGTCATGAAGGTGCGCTCGGTCTGGATGAGCTGCTGGTTGATGGCCTGCAAGTTCGGGCGAGTCCCACACTGTGGGATTCGCGTCGGCCAGCTTGGCGTAGGCCGTCTTATAGCGGGTGGCGGCGCGCGAATAGGCCTCGACGCCGTTCTCCAAGCGGAGCGAAGTTCAGGAACGGAGCCACCTGCTCCTTCGTGGGCGGCACATATTTCTTCGTCGGATCGGCGGTCGCTGTGAACACGCCTTCTTCAATTTGCGATTGCGCTCTCTGGACTTGTCCTGCTTGTCTTTCAGCTCGGTCTTGAGCTCGCCGACGTAGCGCTTCACCGTGTCGGCCGAAGCCGAGGGATCGAAGGGCAGCAGGTCGGCGTCGGCCATGCGCATGACCATAGTTCCACCCAACTGCGACAGCGCTCGCTCGTACACGAACTCGGGATCGCCAAAGTGGGTGTACCAGTAGAAGTCGTCGTAGATGGAATGATAGATGCCACCGTTGGACTCGCCGCCGAATCCGATGTTGAGTGCCGCCACTCCGGCGTGATCGAGAAAGGGAGCATAGTCGCTGCCGTCGCCGAGTGCCCCGATGCGGAGGTCAGCTCCGCGCGCGGCTTCGCGATCGTCGGGCTTCTGGGAGTTAGCGATACGACGCAACTGCGCTCGCTTCTGCACCGAGAGCCTGGTCTCGGGGTCCTGCACATCGCGGGCCACGGAGTTCACCATGTGCTCCAGCGTGTGAGAGCCTGAGGCGAATAGAAAGCCGCGTGCGTTTGAGTCGGAATTGATGTAAACCACGGCATGCTGGTTCAGTTCGGCGACCGTGTTCCTCGACCCACTCAGTGGAGCCGAGCAGGCCGGGCTCTTCGCCATCCCAAGCGCAATAGATGATAGTGCGCTTGGGCTTCCAGCCCTGTTTCAGCATCTCGCCGAGGCCGCGCGCTTCTTCCAGCACGGAGGTCATTCCCGAGATGGGGTCTTCCGCGCCGTTCACCCACGCATCATGATGATTGCCGCGAATGACCCACTGCCGGGGGTGTCGCTGCCGGGAATTTTCGCGATGACGTCGTAGATGGGCTTGATGTCCCAGTTCGACTTCATCACCAGGTGGACTTTCGCCGGGCCCGGGCCGACGTGATAAGTAATCGGCAGGCCGCCCCGCCAGCCTTCGGGAACGACCTGCCCGGTGAGCGCCGCCAGCAGCGGCTGGGCGTCGCCGTAAGAAACCGGCAGCACGGGAATCGTGGTGATGGTCTTGGCCTCGGTGATGTCGAGGCGCTTGGCATCTTTCGTCGCGCCGTAGCCGGGAGTCAGAGGATCGCCGGGGTAGTCGGTGTCCATGACGCTGCCGCGCTGCACGCCGTCAGACGGGCGGAACGGCCCGTCGGGAAAATACTGCCCCTCGAAGAAGCCGTCGTCGCGCGGATCGGAATAAATGATGCAGCCCACCGCGCCGTGCTCGGCCGCGACCTTGGGCTTGATGCCGCGCCACGCGCCGCCGTAACGGGCGATGACGATGGCTCCCTTGACCGAGACGCCCATGCGCTCGAGTTGCTCGTAGTCTTCACGTATGCCGTAGTTCACATAGACGAGCGGCCCGGTCACATCGCCGTCTTTCGAGTAGGCGTTGTAGGTCGGCAACTGCTCGGCGGTCTGCGATGACGTGGGATCGACGGCGACGGGCGGCTCCTGGAGCTTGGCGACGAACTTGGTCGGCTCAAGCATCTCGAGCTTGCGCTCTTTGGGCGTCGGGAAAAGCACGTAGAAGGTCTCGATCTGCGCATCGAAGCCGAATTCTTTGAACTTGGCGAGCATCCATTCGGCGTTGTCTTTGTCGTAAGGCGAGCCGACGTTGTGCGGACGTGCGCTCAGCCGCTGCATGTTGTCGCGCAGCACCTTGGGATCGGGCACGGCGCGGAACTTCGACTCCCAATCGCGCTCAGTAGCGGAGTGCGCCGGAGAGTAGCCATCGAGATTGGCGGGAGGTGTGGCGGCGACGCCAGGTTGCATCAAGGCGAATACGAGAGCAGCGACTGCTAAGTGGCGGGTCAACGGCGAGGCCTCCGGGACAGAATGCTAGCGATTCGGGATGAAAGCGCAGATTATAGCGCACGGGGCACGGGGAGTAACTCGCCAAAATGTGTGACTCGGAAACAGCTGGGAGGCGCGGCTACTTCATAAGGGATTGCAGTTTCGATCGCAGTTCCGCATAGCTGGAGGCGTCTGGCCCGCCGTGGGTTTGGTAAACGATCTTGCCGGTGCGGTCGAGAACGATGAGATAGGCATCGTCGGCTTCCTTGTAGTTCACAAGTTTCTTGAGTTCGGCTTCGTTGTGCATCACGGGAACGAAGGTGGCGCGCTCCGCTTCGGGCAAACCTTTCTTCATGCTCGACGTGATCATGCCGCGGATCATACGCGGAGCTTCCTCCAGTACCGGGAGTTGGTAGAGCATTACGCTGGCGTTCTTGCCGAAGTCGTCGCGCAGGTGCTTCATCCAGGGTCCCGTTGAATTCTGCGACGAACGCGAAAAGCCGAAGACCAACACTGCGACTTTGCCGGAGGCAGCGTCGGGAAGTACGACTTGCTGGCCGGCCAGGTTTTCTTCCTTGAGATGTGGAAACTGCTGGGCGAAGGCGACGCCAAGAAGTGCGCACAGCAAAAACAAGAATCGCGCGAATGCAGAGTTCAATTTCATAATTCGGATGACGGCGGTTGCAACAGTGTACGGCATTGATTTCGCATTGCCAGCAGCGCAATTTACAATCGCTGTTACACCGGACATCCGGAATTCTCTTTGACGGGAACGCTACCGTGCCCTCATCAGCTCAAACACCTCGCTTCGCCATTCTCGGACTCGGCAAGATGGGCAGCATTTTGTTGCAGGCATTTTGCAGCCAGAACGTCGCTCAGCCCGAGAACATCGTGGCCACCGTGAATCATGCAGAGCGGGTGGACACTTTAGCTGCCAAGTTCGGCGTGACGGTCACGACCGACAACCGCGCGGCGGTGAAGAATGCGGACATTATCCTGCTATGCATCAAGCCGCAAACGCTGGGCGAAGTGGTGGAGGAGATCAAGCCCGAACTACGCGAAAACCAGCTCATTATTTCTATCGCCGCGTCGGTGCCTACGTCGTACATCGAGCAGAGGATTCCGGCGAAGATTCCCGTGGTACGCGCGATGCCCAATACGCCGTCGCGCGTGGGCGCGGGAATGACCGCGTTTTGCTGCGGCACCGCGGTGAAGCCTTCTGATCTGGAGATCGTGCACCGGCTCTTCGATACCGTTGGAGAGACCATTCGCGTGGACGAGAAGCACATGGACGCCGTCACCGGTCTTTCGGCCAGCGGCCCGGCTTACATTTTTATGATTTTGGAATCGCTAGCCGAAGGGGGCGTGAAGGTCGGCTTGCCGCGCGACATTGCCATGAAGCTGGCGGGACAGACCGTCATGGGCTCAGCCAAGATGATGCTCGAAACCGGTGACCATCCAGCGCTGCTGAAAGACGCGGTTGCTACGCCCGCGGGATGCACGGTCGATGGAATTCTAGAGCTCGAAGAAGGCGGCCTGCGCGTGACGCTTATCAAGGCGGTGGTCAAGGCGTCGCAGCGGGCAAAAGAGTTGCTGTTCAGCTGATCAGAGCATTCCGCCGGTCTTGGTGGTGAGGATGCTGAGTGCCACCTCAAGCTTTTCGATAGCCGCTTCCAGGTCGGGATGCTTGTCCAACTCCTTGCGCATTGCGGTCAGGCGGCGGTGTGCCTCGGCAACTTGCTCGGCAGCGTTGGGAGTGGGCTGCGTGGTTTCGGTGGACTCTGTCTTGTCGGGGGCCATGCCGCAATCTTATCTTGCTGACGGCGACTAGGAAAGCGCGACCGGGATTAGGTCGGCTTCCCACCAGGAACGAGTCGCCAAGGGCTGGGCGCGACGCTCGGCGAAGACTCCGTGCCGACGCACGATTTCTACGACCATTTCCATGACGTGCCGTAGAGATTCGGCGATGACGGGCCCGAGTTCGGTGGTCACGTTGAAGTCGCGGCCAACTACGCCGATCAGCAGGGCCTCTTTGAACTCGATCCCCGCCATCTCAGCGGCGTGCATGGTTTCGTTGAGGCACGGCTGATGCGCGCTCAGGCGCGTTCCGGGAAGGAACTGCTTGAGGTGTTCCTCATCGAAGGTGAGGATGTCGCCCGGCTCGCCGCCGGCTGAAAGCGCGTCGATTAGGATCAGCACGTCTCGTTCGCGAAGGTAATCCACGAAGTCGAGCGTGGGAGTGCCGATGTCGAGCAACTCCACCTCGCCGCCGAATGCGTACTCTGCTTGCAGACGGGCCACGGCGTGTGGCCCCAGCCCGTCATCTTGCAGCAGAATGTTGCCAACTCCGGCGATGAGAATGCGCGGAATCACAGTACCTTGACCGTCGCGATCGGCTTGCCCTCGGGATCGAAGGTGTGGCAAGCGCATGCCATGCACGGATCGAACGAGTGCACCGTGCGGAGAACTTCCAGCGGCTTCTCGGGATCAGCAATCGGATTGCCCACCAGCGAAGCTTCGTACGGTCCGGGACGGCCCAGGTTGTCGCGCGGGCTGGCATTCCACGTAGTGGGAACAACGGCCTGGTAGTTGGCGATGCGTCCGTTCTTCACGACAACCCAGTGCGAAAGGGTGCCGCGCGGAGCTTCGTGCGTGCCCACACCCTGCACTTCGCCGTCGGGGAACTTCGGCGGATTGTAGGTCGCGGTATCGCCGTGGCTGATGTTGCCGACCAGGTATTCCCAGTGCTTGGTTGCGAGCTCTGACAGCATCGCGCAGCGAATCGCTCGGGCAACGTGGCGGCCCATGGTCGATTGCAGATCGTTGACTGTGACGTTCCGTTTGCTGACGGCAGAGATCTTGGCCAACGCTTTGTCGGTCCACTTCTTCGTCAGCGGATGGCCTTGCGCGTAGCCCACCAACACCTGGGACAGCGGACCAACCTGCATCGGCTTCTGGTCATAGCGCGGAGCCTTGACCCAGGTGTACTTGCCGTTGTCCTGGAAGTCGGTGTAGTCGGGAATGGTCTCTCCCTGCCATGGACGCTGCGGTTCGCTGCCCTTGTACCAGGCATGCGTGAGGTCTTCGGCAACAGCTTCGCGGAATTCGCCATCGGCTGCGGTATAGAAGGTCGAGGGCGTTCCGATGTTGCCGTTCAGAATGACGCCGCCCGGCAAATCGAATGCCGAGGCCTGCGCATTCAGCGGAAGGTCGGGCACAGCGAGGTAGTTGTCCACGCCCTTGCCAAAGCTGAACCAATCCGGATACAACGCAGCCACAGTGCAGGCATCGTTGAAGTAGCACTCCTGGACGAACGGAATGGTCGCATCCTGCAGGAACTTGATCATGTACAGCCGATCCATGTTCATGGTGGCCACGCTGTCGAGGTTGATCGCGTTCTGCACGCCGCCCACGGCGAGGTTCTGGATGTGCGGTGTCTTGCCGCCCAGGATGCCGACGACCTGCAACGCCTTGCGCTGATACTCGAGCGCCTGAAGGTAGTGCGTGAAGGCGATCAGATTCACGTCTGGCGGCAGATGCATCGCCGGATGTCCCCAGTATCCGCTGGCAAACATGCCGAGCTGTCCGCTGGCCGCGAAGCCCTTGATCTTGTCCTGCGCCGACTGCATCTCTTTCGAAGAGTTGCCGGTCCATCCCGACAAACTCTGCGCCAGCGACGAAGCCCTCACGGGATCGGCCCCGGGGATGGTCATGATGTCCACCCAGTCGAGCGCCGAGAGCTGGTAGAAGTGCACGATGTGATCGTGCATCGCATGGTTAATGAGAATGAGGTTGCGGATGTCCGATGCCGATCGGCCAAACATCTGGAACTTCGTTGAACTGACGGACCGAGCAGCTCGCGTGCGTGTCGGGACCCTTGCAGCCCAGGCGGTATAAGCACCATCCCTGGCGGTGGCCGTCGTCGCCAAATACCTGAGCGAAGCGGCCGGCGTCGAAGTGCGCGCGGCGCGGGCATTGCTCGTGGATGACACGGTCATACGCAAACTTGGGACGCAATTCGGCGTCGAGCTGCGGTGGTGCACCGGTGCGCATGATCTCGAGAATGGTTCCGATCAGCGTATACGGATTGGGCGGACAGCCGGGGATATTGACGATCGGCACGCCATGCACGATTTCGGAAACGCCCACCGCGCCGGTGGGATTGTCTCCTGCGGAGGGAACTCCACCCCACGATGCGCACGAACCCATGGCGATGATCGCGGCGCCTTTGCCGCCGATGTCTTGTAGAAGCTCTGTTCCCTGGCGGCCGGCGATCTTCAGGTAGTCGCTGTTCATCTTGGTGGGAATTGGACCCTCGCACACTACGATGTACTTACCTTCTTTTCCTTCGGTCGCGTCGCGCAATGCCTTCTCCGCCTGCTTGCCAGCGCCGGGCATCAGCGTCTCGTGATAGTCGAGGGAGATAACATTGAAGATTAGTTGGTCAACGCTAGGCCGCGAGGTGCGCAGCAGCGTTTCGGTGCAGCCGGTGCAGTCCTGGAATTCGAGCCAGACAACGGATGGACGCTGAAGCTTGGCGACTTCCTTCGCTACTTCGCCTGCCCATGCCTGCTTGGTGATGGCCAGTCCGACCGGCGCGGCAATCATCAACTTGGTGCAGAATTCCACGAACTCCCGGCGGGACACGCCGGTTTTTTTTAGTTGCTCGCCGATCGTGGGCGCTTGATTCCCATCCGCGATGTTTGCCATTCGCGTTTCTCCCGACTGCAAAGAATATGTATGAGGTACGGCAGGCCGGACTTTTGCAACAACCGAAGCGACGCTCAAGACCCGACTAGTTACGTTGCGGTTTGAGGAGCGAATCGAGATAGGACAGGCCGCACAGGGGGGAGTGAGCTAAATCACAGAAACCATGTTCAGTCGCGAGTGCGCGCCAGTTATCTAACTGAAATCAAAGGGATAGGAATAATTCGGGCGGATGAAAGATAATTTATGGGAACGCCTTCAATCGCGTCGCGATCACGCGAGGAAATATCTGTTTCGAAGTTTCTAAACTGTCGGGAGTAATTTACGCCACGACGGAGCGCCGTGCTAAGCACGCTCAAGAACTACGACACCAGCTTAGCGGTTTGCGCACCCAGCCAGACCATCACGAATCCGACGAGCACACTGGATGCAACATAGAGCAAGCCGATACCAAGCTGGCCGTCTTGCAAGGCACGCATGGTTTCGTATTCAAACGTTGAGAACGTGGTGTACGCGCCAATGAAACCGACAACAATGATGTAAAGCCAATGCGCGTCGAGCACGCCGCGCTCGGCCAGCAGGTACATGAAGAATCCAATCAGGAAGCACCCGCTGAGGTTGACCAGAAACGTGCCGAAGGGAAAGCGCAAACCCAGGCGCTGAGTCACGAACGTTCCCATCCAGTAGCGCGCCATCGCGCCGGCGAAACCGCCCGAACCAATCAGGAGATATTTGTGCACGGGACCTCATCCCTGTCCGCTCGCGGCGTGCTCTTCCCAAGACACGACGGCTTTTCAGTTGCTGAAGTTTGCAACCGACAACGGGCTGATTTTGTTGGGAACGAATGAGGGTTACTACAGGCGCGACTCCCCCAAGCGAACCCTGGTAGGAGTCATCTTCCCCGTGGCTATTGCCGGGGCGGTTAAGGGTGAACTCCAACACCCATGCCGTGATTATGCGGAATGGAACTGCACGCGGTCAATGGAGTATTTGGAATAAGGGAGTTATCCGACATTCTCATCCAGAGGCGCGTTCGGCGTCACCAGATACTGCTTGGCTTTTTCCTGGAGCTCGGGCGTGAGTAGCACGCTCTTGCCAGTCTCGAGGCTGGCGCGCACGACCACGCTGTCGCAGGTGGCGATCATGCGTCCGCTCTCGGCGTCGAACATCTGATGCAGAAAGCGGAAGTATTTTTCGCCGACGGCCACGAAACCGCTCTTGATTTCCACCAGTTCGCCGCCGCGCAGTTCTTCCAGGAACTGATAGTTCTGACGCACGATGGCGACACGCAGGTTCTGCTGCTTGATCGAAACAGGCGTGACGCCGATGGCGCGCAACACGAACCATGTCGCCTGGTCGAAGCGCGAAACGTACATCTGCGAATTCATGTGGCTGGTAGAGTCGTACTCCGAAGCCAGCACCGCGCCCTTAAATGTGTTGATCCATTCCGCCATGGTTTGCGCCTCTCGCTCTTCGCCTTTGGCTTTCAGCTGCCAGCTTTCATTCTTCAAAATCAGGTCCGTGTTGTACGTGGTAATCGATGGCTTGCCTTTGATTTTCTCCACGAACTCCGCCATCTTCGCCAGAGTTGCTTCGCGCTGGTCCCGGTGGGGCGAATGCCCGCAACTGGGCAACATCAAAAGTTCCGCGCCCGACACTCTCGCCACGATCGCATCTACTTGAGCGCGCGTACCGTATTCATCCTCTTCGCCCTGAATACACAACACCGGGCACCGAATGGTCTCGAGATAGGACTCGATGTTCCACGGGGGGAACTGCGGATCGAGCCAGATGTCGTTCCATGCCCTAAAGGTCGCGTCCACGTTCGCGTGATAGCACCCCAGACGGGCGCGCAAGTTCGTAGTCTCGTAGCTGACTTTGGTCGCAGCGATGCTCGCGACGCTCAAATTTTCAACAAAGATGTGGGGCGCCTCCAAGATTAGCCCGCGCGTCCTCTCCGGATACTTTCCCGCGAAAATCAGTGCAATGGAGCCGCCGTCGCTGTGTCCCAGCAAAATTGGTTTCTCAATTCCCATCTTGTCGAGCAGTTCGGGAAGTACAACTTCGCCCTCGTGATGCATGAACGTCACCTGACGTTTCTCAGCCTGCTTATCAGACCCGCCATGCCCGTAACGTGAGTAAACCAGCACACCGCATCCAGTGCGTTCGGCCAGAGCATGAGGAAAGTCTCTCCATAGCGCAATCGAACCCAATCCCTCGTGCAGCATGACGACGGCCGGCGCAGCGGCGTAGCGCGGTTCGAGCCACAGAGTTTCGAGTCGCTTGCCTTCAACCACTAGCTCGCCGAATTTAGTTGCCAAGATTGGTGTCATAACCCGCTCACGGCTCCGTCGCCACATCGACCGCATTGTTCGCCGACGATTTTGACAGCGACTCCATCGACTCTGCCCATGGCACAATCCATACCGCGGCGACTTCTTCTGGTAGCGTGCCAGAACTGGCGTCGTGCTTGAGGATCTCGCCGACCCGCCGCGCACCCAACTCAATCAGCAGCGTGTCGAAGCGAATGCCGCCTTCGCAGAATGTGTCTTTGTAGGTCATGTCGCCAAGCGCGATCAGCCCATAGGTCACCGCTGATAGATCAGGCCGGTCACGCTCCAGGCTGGCAAAGAACTCCTGAGCGTTATCCGGGATATCGCCCTGCCCGTAGGTGGACGTGCAGATCAGAAACGCGCGTCCGCCGGCGAAGACCTGGGCGTCGAGATCGTCCATCATCAAGATGGTCGCGGCGTGTCCCGCCGCTTCGAGCGCAGTCTGCACCTCCTGCGCCACCATTTCGGCGGTTCCAGTCATCGTGCCCACCAATATGGTGAGATTCAGCGCCACGGGGCGATCCCCAGGTTGGCGATTGGAGTTGTTCGGCCCATCGTAACGAATCCTGACATTCGCCGTATTATACGTGTCGGTCGGAAGTATAATTCCTGAACCGACTCCCATTCGGCGGGATTGTGCAGGGTGCAGCACTACTTATGTCCGACGTCGACGCAAGTTCTTCCAGGGTAAACACCGGTCACGACGCAGCAGCTGATGCCGGCTTTCTGAAGCTGCTGGGCGATCGCGTCCGTGAAGCCCGGGCCAGCCGCGGCATGACACGCAAGATCCTGGCACGCGACTCCGGCGTCTCCGAGCGCTACCTCGCGCAACTCGAGGGAGGACAAGGCAATATCTCGATCCTCCTTCTGCGGGATATCGCGCGAGCTCTCGACATCCGGCTGGAATCCATGGTGCTTGATGGCCCACCGCCTCCCGTCGATCTGATTCATGCCATCGAATTTCTGCGCCGTCTTCCGGGGTCGGAGTTGGTGCAAGCCCGGCAAATGCTGGCCAAACACTTTGGCGGTATCGACCAAACGATGCGGCGCGATCGTGTCGCTTTGATTGGATTGCGCGGGGCCGGCAAGTCCACCGTCGGCGCGCGGTTGGCCGAGCAACTCGAAGTACCCTTCTACGAACTGGACCGCCTGATCGAACAAGAGGCCGGCGTAGCGCTCGGCGTGATCTTCGACCTTTACGGCCAGAGCGGATTTCGCCGGCTAGAACGGCGCTGTCTCGATGACGTGATTGAGCACAATTCCCGATTCGTGCTGGCAACCGGGGGAAGCCTGGTTTCAGAGCCGGCAACCTTTGAGCGGCTGCTGACAACGTGCTATACGGTGTGGCTTAAGGCTGCGCCCGAAGATCACATGCAGAGGGTAGTTGCGCAGGGAGATACGCGTCCCATGGCCGATAACCGCGAGTCGATGGACGACTTAAAGCGCATTCTCGATGCTCGCGAACCGCTCTACCGAAAAGCTGACGCCGTTATCGATACAAGCGCGGTCGGAGTTGATGGCGGCGTGGAGCAGCTGACTCGACTCCTCAAAGTGCCGACGGTCGAGTAGAAATTTGCCGCACGTTTACGGCGTTTTTGCTGTTTTTATGCACTATAATGCATCTACTGGATGTGGGTACCCGCTGGTCAGAACTATGCCGTGAATCGGCGTAACCGCGCGTCCGAGGAGAGTTTCAACCGCATGCTCAATGTGAATGACTCGGAATGTGTCACGTTCGACGTGGCCAATGGAGAGTATCGCCACTGGAGGCTGGCTCTCGACGGCCGCGTGGCCACGCTCGCCATGAATGTGGACGAAGATGGCGGCCTCCGCCCCGGCTACAAGCTCAAGCTCAACTCCTACGATCTCGGCGTGGACATCGAGTTGAACGACATTTTGCAACGCATTCGCTTCGAGCATCCTGAGGTGGCGTGCGTGGTGTTTACCAGTGCCCGCGAGCGCATGTTCTGTGCCGGAGCAAACATCTACATGCTGGGCATGTCGTCGCATGGGTGGAAGGTGAATTTCTGCAAGTTCACCAACGAAACCCGCAATGGCATGGAGGACTCGAGCCGTCACGACGGTCTGAAGTTCTTGGCCGCCATCAACGGTACGTGCGCGGGCGGCGGTTATGAACTGGCACTCGCGTGCGATGAAATTCTGCTGGTCGATGACCGCTCCAGTGCGGTGAGCCTGCCCGAGGTTCCGCTGCTGGGCGTGCTGCCTGGCACAGGCGGACTGACGCGACTGGTGGACAAGCGCAACGTGCGCCGCGATCTGGCTGACATTTTCTGCACCAATCCTGATGGCGCGAAAGGCGAACGCGCCAAGCAGTGGGGCCTCGTGGACGAGATCGCGCCGCCCGCGAAGTTCGCCGACTTGGTGCGCTCGCGGGCGGAAAAGTTGGTGTCAGGTTCGTTGCGTCAGTCGAGTGCAAAAGGCATCACGCTGAATCCGCTTCAGCGCAAGATTGACGAAGACGGCTATCACTACAAGTATGTCGATGTGACGTTTGACCGCAGGGCCCGCACCGCGACGCTGACAGTGCGCGGGTCAGCGGGCGTACAACCTGAAACGATGGCGCAAGTTCACGCCGAGGGCGATCAGTGGTGGCCGCTGGCAATGGCGCGCGAACTGGATGATGCCATCTTGATGCTGCGCTGCAACGAACTCGAACTCGGGCTTCTGCTGCTCAAGACCACAGGCGATGTTGAGTCGGTCTTGGCCGTTGATCAGGTCTTGATAGAGAACCAGGATGAGTGGCTGGTTCGCGAAACGATCGGCCTGCTGCGCCGCACTTTCGCGCGCCTCGACGTCTCGTCGCGCAGCATCTATGCGTTGATCGAGCCGGGCTCGTGCTTCGCCGGAGTCTTGTTCGAACTGGCGCTGGCGGCGGACCGAAGCTACATGCTCGCGCTTCCCGAAGAGGATGACGATGTCCCCAAGATTGCTCTGGACGACATGAACGGATTGCTGCCGGCGGTGAATGGCGAGCCGCGGATCAAGTCGCGATTCAGTGCCGACAATGACACGCTGCTGCGGCTGGAGGACATCAAGGGAATGCCGATGGCCGCAAAAGAAGCGCTCGCGCTGGGATTGGTCACGTTGGCGCCCGACGACCTCGATTGGGAAGACGAAGTGCGCGTCGCCATCGAAGAACGCGCATCGCTTTCACCGGATGCTCTGACTGGCATGGAAGCGAGCCTGCGTTTTGGCGGCGGCGAGACCCTCGCGACGAAAGTCTTCGGCCGTCTGTCGGCGTGGCAGAACTGGGTGTTCATTCGTCCCAATGCCACCGGCGAACAAGGCGCACTAAAGCTGTTCGGAAGCGGCTCGAAGGCCCGCTTTAATTGGGAGAGAGTGTAATGAGCATTAATTATCAAGACCGCATCCCGAACAACGTCGATCTTGGCTCGAACCGCACTTTGCAGCGCGCGCTGGAGCACTGGCAGCCGGAGTTTCTGAAATGGTGGGAAGAGCTAGGGCCCAAGGATTTCCAAGTGGCCGACGTGTACCTGCGCACTGCGACCTCTGTGGACGCCAAAGGCTGGGCGACCTACGGCTACGTGCGCATGCCAGATTATCGCTGGGGCATCTTCCTCAACGAGCGTGATCCCAACCGGCGCATCGGATTCGGCGATAGCTTCGGACAGGAAGTTTGGCAGCAGATTCCAGGCGAGTATCGCGCCACTCTGCGGCGGCTGATTGTGACCCAAGGCGACACTGAACCTGCCTCGGTTGAGCAGCAGCGGATGCTCGGCCACACCGCGCCGTCACTTTACGATTTGCGCAACTTGTTCCAGGTAAATGTGGAAGAGGGCCGCCATCTGTGGGCGATGGTTTACCTGTTGCACGCCTACTTCGGCCGCGACGGCCGCGAAGAAGCGGAGGAGTTGTTGGAGCGCCATTCCGGCGATGCCGACAAACCACGTATTCTAGGCACGTTCAACGAGCCCATCCGCGATTGGCTTAGCTTTTTCATGTTCACCTATTTCACCGATCGCGACGGCAAGTTCCAACTCAAGTCACTGGCCGAGTCGAGCTTCGACCCGCTGGCGCGAACCTGCCAGTTCATGCTGACGGAAGAGGCGCACCACATGTTTGTGGGCGACACTGGCATCAATCGCGTGGTGCGGCGAACACTCGAAGTCATGAAGCAACTGAATACCGACGATCCCCAGGCTATCCGCAACGCAGGAGCAATTGATTTGCCAACGGTGCAAAAGTATCTAAACTTCTGGTTTACCTCTTCACTCGACTTGTTCGGATCTGAGACCTCATCGAACGCAGCGTCGTACTTTGCGAACGGGCTGAAGGGCCGACCCGACGAAGCGCAGTATGAGGACCATGTCGCCCTCGAACAGTCGTACACCCTGGAGTTGCCCGATGGCAGCGGCGGCGCCAAGAACGAACAGATTCCGATGCGCAACGCTATGAATGAAGTCACGCGCAGCTCTTACGTGCGCGACTGCGAAATTGGTGTGAAGCGCTGGAACCGCGTCATCGAGAAGGCCGGCCACGCATTCCGGCTGTCACTGCCGAGCACGCGCTTCCGCCGCAGCATCGGCAACTGGGCGGGCGTGCCCACCACGCCGGAAGGCGTGCCGATCTCGGCTGAGCAATTTGCCGCGCACAAACATGAGTGGCTACCCGGCGAAGGCGACCAGGCCTACATCATGAGCCTCATGCAGGGCGTTCACCAGCCGGGCAAGATGGCGGCGTGGATCGCTCCGCCCGACCGGGGCATCAACAACAATCCGGTGGACTACGAATATGTGAAGTTGCAGTAGGAGCGAGTTGACTTATGGTTTGCGAATCGCATCCAAATCGGCAGGAGGCGAGAGCCCGCTCTCGCGCTAAACTAGGTCACGCGTCTGCCGGATCGCTTCGCCGCTTCTACCATGGGGAACTCACACACAGTCGCGGGCAACTGCCGCACCGCGACCATCACCGCGGGCTTCGAACCGTTGCCATCCTCGAGGCCACCAAGGGCGTGCTAGTCCTGCTGGCGGCTTTTGGCTTTTTTGAGATCATCCGCCACAACATCGACCTGGACGCCGTCGCGCGGAAACCTGCTGTATTTCTTCCACGTCGAATCCCGATCTGCGAATCTCGCATGTAGTGATGCACCTGGCGGATAGAATGATGGATGCCGATGTGCTGACCGTGCTGACGATTGCCACGGTCTATTCCAGCCTTCGTTTCATCGAAGCTTACGGACTTTGGCGGCAACGGGTATGGGCGGAGTGGCTGGCCATCATATCGGGCGCGATTTACCTTCCGTACGAGATGTACAAGCTGGTTCGGCGGCCCACTGCCATACATTGGGCCATCTTGCTGATCAACATCATCGTGGTCGCGTACATCGCGTGGGTGCGGTGGGACGATGTCAAGGCACGCAGTCGGCACGAGCCGCGCAGGTACGGCGTGGTTCGAGATGGCGATTAGAGTCCGATCCTTCCAAGACTATTCCGGCAACACTTGCGACAACACACGCGCCACGTTCTCGCCCATTACCAGACGGATATCGTGCTCTGACATCCCTTGCTGCAGCAGCGCTTCGGTAATCAACGCCATGCCGCTGGAGTCGAACGGCTCGGTCACCGCGCCGTCGAAGTCAGACCCCAGCCCAACATGCTCAGCACCGACCACGCCAACCGTATAGCGAATCGCGCGCGCGATAGACGCCGCGTCAGTGCCGCAAGAGGCGACGTCCCAGAAGCCGACGCCGATCACGCCTCCAGTGGCGGCCACCGCGCGAAGCTGATCGTCACGTGAGATTGCGGTTGTTGTCGCACACGCCTTTCACGCCGGTATGCGACACCACTACCGGCTTGGTGGCCATCGCGTTCACGTCGCGAAGAGTATCAGCCGAGGCGTGCGCCACATCCACCAGCATGCCACGCGATTCCATCTGCTTCACCCATTCACGGCCCAGAGGGGTGAGTCCGCCCTTGATGCCCCCGCCGCCGAACCGCCAACGGCCGTGTCGGTGAAATGCGAGGGCGACATCATGCGAAAGCCCGCGTTGAAGAGCGCATCAAGATTTTCGATGTTCCCTTCCAGCGGCTGCGCGCCCTCGGTGCCGAGAAATGCGGCCACCACGTGCGACTCCGGCCTGCCGCTGCTTCAGGAAATTCGCTACGTCGCCGCGAGTACGCAGCAGCACCATCTGACCGTTCGACTCTTCGACGAACTTCTGCAAGCGGACAGCCTGGTACAGCGCGACCTCTTTCGGACTTCCGAGCGTCTTGAGCGGCCAACCTTGCAGAACACCGATATAAGGCACCAGATCGCTTGTGTCTTCGTTGCGCTCGATGTTGATGCCCCGCGGAATGGTGGAGAACACGGTGAACGCCTGAATGCCGACGTTGCCTTGACCAGTCGCGGCAGATCGATGTGACCGGCGCCACTGGCCTCCAGCAGATTGCGTCCCCATAGCAGCGAGTCGGCGTGCATGTCGGCGACCAGCAGCGTGCGTGCAGCGCTTCCGCCTCAGCAGAAACATGATACGGGCCAGGTTGCAGAGTGTGGTTCTGTTGCCGCTCCAGAATCGATGGGCCGACCAGGCGCACTACCATCAGTAACAAGCCGAGAACAACGAGTACCGTTAGAAGTTTTTTCATCGCCGCCAGCCTAACACCTGACAGTAGCGAGCGATAGGTGATTCTTCTGCAGTTGAGGCGGCGAAAACTCCGCAGTTGGGAAGCCAGGTGGCTGAACCGAGCAATTCACTCGACGCGCCCCGCGGTGGGGTCTATCGTAATGGCGACATCCGAGGTGCAAGCATGGCCCGCATCCTGCTGGAGATCATAGCGTCCAGCGTGGAGGACTGCATCGCCGCCGAGAGTGGCGGCGCAGACCGCATTGAGTTGTGTGCAGCCATCGCGACCGCCGGGCTTACGCCGTCGCTGGGAACGCTGATTGAAGCGAAGGAGCGCGTAGCGCATTCCCGTGATGGCGATGGTGCGGCCGCGCGCCGGAGGTTTCATGCTATTCCGACGAAGACTTCGTCGGTCATGCAGCGCGACGCCGCACTGCTGCTGGAGCACGGCGCCGACGGAATCGTCTTCGGCATTCTGCACGCCGACGGCAGCATAGATATGAAACGCTGCGCCAAGATACGGAAACTCGCGGGAACGAAGCAGACCGTCTTTCATCGCGCGTTCGATGTTGTTGCCCGACCCGCTGCGCGAGCTGGACCAGCTTGCCGACCTGGGCTTCACCCGCGTGCTCACCAGCGGCCAAAAGAAAACGGCAAACGATGGGATGCGATCGCCTGCGGGATCTGATGGTACGCGCCGACGGACGCATCGAAGTCCTGCCCGGCGGAGGGATACGCTGCCCATAATGTGCGCCAACTCCTAGACGCCACGGGGTGCACGCAGGTCCACCTGACGGCGTTCTCGTCGCGCTGCGATCCATCCACGTCCAATGGGCCGATCACCTTCGGCAGCATCCCTGGCGCGCCGAAGTCGTCGTATGAGTGCGTGGACCGTGAGGCGGTGCGGTGCATGCGGGAAGTACTGGACGGAATCGGGAACTCTGCATAGCTCCACAATCGCATTGCGGTTCGGCAGCACCGGGAAAGCGAGAATGCGGTCATGGGCAACGCGAGTCGCCGGCGAAAGAAGAGTTTGCCGAGGATGGTCGCGAAAGTGGTCCTGGGTCTGGGGATCGTGATTTTCGTAACGGGAGCGTCGCACTTCGTCTATAACGCACATGAGCGAAGCAATTGCTTCGCGGAAGTCTACGACCCTTTGACCCAACACGATTCCTACCACGTGAGCAACCGTGATTGTGATCAGGAAGTTATTTTCCGCGACCGAATGATGCGGTTCGACGCTGGCATAGCGGCGCTGGGAATTGCGCTGGTAATTGGATCGGGTGTGCGGTTGTCGAACCTCAGGCGCCGCACCCGTCGGTGGCTCCTTATAGGAGAGGTTGCTGTGGTGGGTGTTGTCGTAGTCTACGTCGTTGTCGTTGCTTACGCCTTCCGTTGAGCGCCCGCTAGGGAACCCCGAACAGAACCGATTTGGCTGTTGCTTCTAACTGCGCCCTCAACTAGCATTCGATTGGACTGCCCGCCCCACTCAGAATGACGGCAGGAAGCGCGAGGGGCAAGCTACTGCGTGTGGCATTCCTGTTAAGATTTCGGGGGCTTGGAAACTGCATTCGCGGGGCGTAGATCCACATCGATTCACTGACCCTATAACGCAACACGACGCACGGCACGCCCATCGCGTGCAGCATCTTTCAGCAGACAGGTGAACATGGCCATCGGAACACAGCAGATCTGCGCAGACCTACACGCGCCACCGACAACGGGCAGAGCTATCGCGGCCCGTTGATCATGGTGACCACGCTGTTCTTCATGTGGGGATTCCTTACCTGCCTCAATGACATCCTGATCCCCCACCTCAAAGCTATCTTCGACCTGAATTATGCCCAGGTCATGCTGGTACAGATGGCTTTCTTCGGGGCCTATGCGGTCTTCTCGATTCCTGCTGGGCTTCATCACCGAACGGGTAGGCTACAAGCCCATGATGGTGGCCGGGCTGCTGACCATGGCCGTGGGCGCGCTACTGTTTATCCCCGCGGCGAATGTGCCTTCGTTTCCGTTGTTTTTGACGGCGCTCATTATCCTGGCGGCCGGCATTACGGTGCTGCAGGTGGCGGCTAATCCTTACGTTGCGCTGCTGGGGCCGGCGAAAACGGCGTCCGCGCGTTTGACCCTGACCCAAGCATTCAACTCGCTGGGCACCGCAATTGCACCGTGGTTTGGTGGCATCCTGATCCTGGCCACCGCGCCGAAACGGCAGCAGCGATCGCACAGATGCTGCCTGCGGAATTGCAGCAATATCGTATCGAACAAGCTTCGTCTGTAAAGGTTCCCTACATCGGAATCGCGGTAGCCTTGGCACTGTTGGCTGTTGTTATCGGCCTCTTCAAGCTGCCCCATATCACCAGCGCCGAGGGTGGACATACTGTCGTCAAAGACGACAGCATCTGGAAACATCCCAACCTGGTCTTGGGCGCAATCGGCATCTTTACTTATGTCGGCGCCGAAGTGGCCATTGGCAGCTTCCTGGTGAACTATCTGCACGAACCTAATATCGGCGGACTGACATTGGAAACCGCTGCTAAAGTCCTTTCTATCTATTGGCTTGGTGCAATGGTGGGACGCTTCATCGGCTCGGTGGTACTCCGCTATTTGCCCCCGCGCCAGGTTCTTGCCGCCAATGCGTTCATCGCGGCCGCGCTGGTTTGCCTGTCGATGGCGACAAACGGAAACGTTGCGATGGTGAGCATCCTGGCCATCGGCTTCTTTAACTCCATCATGTTCCCGACGATTTTCACCCTGGGCATCGAAGGTCTGGGCCCGCTGACGGGCGAAGGTTCGGGCTTGCTGAACACGGCCATTGTGGGCGGTGCGATTATCCCCTGGGTGCAGGGCAACATCGCCGATCGCATTGGGATCCATCATGCGTTCATCCTGCCAGCGATCTGCTACCTGTACATCGTGTTCTTCGCACTCAAGGGAACACCGCGCAAACAGGCAGCATAAACCTTCTCGGTCGTTTGATTCGGCCGCAGGCTTCGGTCTGCGGCCGTTTTATTTCGGGAATGGCGCCGGAAAAGTGGCAGCCCTCAGATCAATAAGTGCGGGTTCGATTCATTGCCGATAGCGGTGACGCCTTCCGGGAGCTGTCCGCCGTTGTATTCAGCGAGACGGTTCTTCCACTTTAGAAAGTCAGTGATGGTCTGCGGCTCAATGCGCACTTCCACCCGACGCAGGCTGGCGAGCAGCAGATTCATCTCTTTCATCAATCCAACTTCCCCGCGCTGATCAATTCGCCCGGGCTTTACGACGACGCGGACTTCGCGGCCGTGCAGTTCGAGCAGCCCCCAATGCTTTGGTAGCTCGCCGGGGGGGATCATTCCTGGGGGAGCCAGGTAAAAGCGCTGGCAGCCCATTCCCTCTTGCGGCTTGAGACGAAAAGGCTTGCCGGCGTCGGCGAGAAAGTCGGCGCGGGTGACCTTGCACTCCACCAGCACGGACTTGCAAAAACCCTTCCAGGCGATGACGTCAGGGACTTCGCCGGTGGCGCAGTATTGCTCGGAGAGGATGATGCCGCATTTGTAACGGCGGCGCAGCCAGTCAACTGTGCGCGCGACGAGTTGCGCATGACGGGCCTCGGATGACATTTTCGCCATGGTTCTGTTGTAGCGCGAAGCGAGGCGTCTTGGGGAGTGCCTGACGAAACGCCGCCGGCAACTCTGCCCTTATCTGAGCTGTGTCACTACGAGGTAAATTTGACCGACAATATCTATAAGTGCATCCCACGCCCGCCGAACGGGGTGCCTGTCCATTCATTTTCAGCGAGTTACAACAGAAGTACTTGGCATGCGGCGTGCTCCTTCTACCTTCAGAAAACGGAAAACTTCCGTTGGAGGCTAAAGAATGAATCGAGTTAAATTCTCCCTTCTGCTGGCAGTGCTGGCAGTGGCCATTATTGCGCAGCCAGCCGTCGCACAGAGCGGATCTGCATCGCAACAGGATCCGGGCAATCCATCGACTTCAACGCAGACGAGCCCGTCCAGTTCGCCTTCGACGGCGATGAGCCAGCCCATGGATGCCCAGACTTTTACCGGCAAGATCGCGAAAGCCGGCGGCAAATATGTACTGAAAGACGAGACGACGAAGTCGTCGTATGTCCTTGACGATCAGGACCAGGCGAAGTCGTTCGAGGGCAAAAGCGTGAGAGTCACCGGCAAGCTCGACACCTCAAGCAACACCATCCGGATTGCAACCATCGAACCAGGGTCATAGTTTTTTGGCGCGGCCGAGGCGGGCGGAGCATCCAACAAGCCGTCCGCCCGCTTCGCCACCTGGCTCGAGGTCGTTATTGACCATTCAAGCACGCTCTCGGGCTAGTAATCTTGAACCTGCTCGGAACCTCGCGGAAGGGGAAGAAGTTGCCTTTGCGCGTGTTCCCCGGGGGTGGTCCATTGCGGCTTCTCAGCGTCCGGCTCATTGTTTCGTTGTTCGTTGGAATCGCCGCGATATCCCTGCTCTTTTCCTACTACTCTGTGCGCCGAGAAGAACTCCAGTTGCGAAGCGACCTGGAGCGCCGTGCCGAACTGCTGGGAGAGAGCCTATCCACCAATGCCGAGCAGGCACTCAGCGTTAACAACAAGAATTCGGCCCGTTCGCTGCAACGAATGGTAGAACGGTTCGGAAATCGTGAGCACCTCGCGGGAATCGCCGTATACGACGTGGCTGGACAGAGGCTGGCAGTAACTCCGGCGCTCGCCAATTTGCTAGACGACCGTCCGCCGGTGGTCGCCAAGGCGATTGTCGACAATCTGCCGGATTCTGAGTTTGCGCGGGTCGGGACTGCATCCGTTTACATACGGGTGTTGCCATTGCATGACGACGGCAAAATCGTTGGCGCGCTGGCCGTGGTGTATGACTCTGGATTCATTGCACGACAGACCAAGCAGGTTTGGCGCGAATCGTTCCTGCGCGCGCTGGTGCAGATCGTCATTATCGCGTTAGTAACCCTACTGATCGTGCAATGGAGCCTGCGCGGGCCCATTGCGAGAGCGGCAACATGGATGCGGACTTTGCGCACCCAACGGGGGCACGGACGCCAGGAAATTCCCCAGCTCGATATGTTTCAGCCGCTCGCAAAGGAACTCACTTCTATCGCCGAGAACCTCAACCGCGCGCGCGCCGCTGCCGAAACTGAGGCACGCCTGCGCCAGACGGCGGAAAATGTCTGGACCGCGGAGCGGCTCGCTGTCCATGTCAGGAAAAAATTGGGCGACAGCCAGCTCTTCGTCCTTTCCAACCGCGAACCTTACCTGCATGTGCGGAGAGGAAAGAACATTGAAGTCACGACGCCGGCAAGCGGACTTGTAACCGCGCTTGAGCCGGTACTGCTGGCTTGCGATGGAACGTGGATCGCCCATGGCAGCTCCGATGGTGACATGGACACCGTTGACAAAAATGATCGGCTGCGCGTGCCGCCAGATGATCCGCGTTATACGTTACGACGGGTTTGGCTCAGCCACGAAGAAGAGCAAGGTTACTATTACGGCTTTGCCAACGAGGGTCTATGGCCGCTTTGCCATATCGCTCATACGCGACCGATTTTCCGCTCGACCGATTGGGAGATGTACCAGGCGGTGAATCGAAAGTTCACGGAAGCCGCGCTGGAGGAAATGGAAGGCACGGACGACCCCGTGGTGCTGGTACAGGATTATCACTTCGCGCTGGCGCCCAGGATGATCAAGGAGAAGCGGCCGGATGCGAAGGTTTCGATCTTCTGGCATATTCCGTGGCCGAATCCCGAGGCGTTTGCGATTTGTCCGTGGCAGAACGAGTTGCTGGACGGTCTGCTGGGCGCCGACGTCATCGGCTTCCATGTGCAGGCGCATTGCAACAATTTCCTGAGCACGGTGGACCGCGCTCGGGAATCGCAGATCGATTGGGAACACTTTACGGTAAAACGGAATGAGCACGTGAGCATGGTGCGGCCGTATCCCATCAGCGTTGACCTCGCCGACGTTCCGCGCGGATTCGAAGACACCTTCAACAGCGAAGAGGAACGCGCTGCGATCCTGAACGAGCTGGGCATGGAAGCGATCTTCCTCGGGGTCGGCGTCGACCGCGTGGATTACACCAAGGGAATATTGGAGCGCTTCCTTGCGATCGAGCGTTTGCTGGAGACCTATCCGGTATACCAGAGGCAGTTCGTGTTCGTGCAGATCGGCGCGCCGAGCCGAACCACCATCAAAGCGTACAAAGATCTTCTGGATGAGGTGCAGTCTGAAGCAGACCGGATCAATCGGCGCTTTCAAACGGCGGAATGGCGGCCCATCGTGTTTCGCAACCGGCAGCACAGCCATGCTGAGGTGCAACGTTTTTACCGCGCCGCCGATTTGTGCCTGGTGACGTCGTTGCACGACGGCATGAACCTCGTCGCCAAGGAATATCTGGCGGCACGGCAGGATGAAGACGGCGTGCTCGTGCTCAGCTGCTTTACAGGCGCGGCGAGGGAGTTGCGCGATGCGCTGATCGTGAATCCGTATGACATCGACCAAACCGCTGCGGCGATTCGCGTGGCGCTGGAAATGGATCCGCGCGAGCGCAGGGAACGCATGCAACGAATGCGCAAGCAGGTGCGGGAACAGAATATTTATCGGTGGGCGGGAGACCTGATTGGCCAACTGTGCGATTTTCGTGTGCCCACCTCGAGCTTTACCTCAGCAGACAGGCCGGGAACGAGGGCCTCGGCCGCTTGAGCGCCGTGGAATCGATGTGAGGAATAATTCCATGCCGGGTTGCCATTACAACATCAACCTGCACGCCTTCCTGCGCAAGGTGGCACGTTCACCACGATCGGTCTTGCTTCTGGATTACGACGGAACGGTCGCGCCGTTCCGTATCGAACGCGATCACGCGCATCCATACCCTGGTGTCACCAATCTTGTAAGAGAAATCATGGAGACCGGACGGACGCGCGTGGCTTTTGTCACGGGGCGACCCGCGCATGAACTACCGGCGCTGCTGAATATCTCGCCGCGACCGGAGATATGGGGAGCTTATGGACTCGAGCGGTTGCGCGGTGATGGTAGGTATCAGGTGCGTAAGATCGACCTGCAAACCCATGAGGCGCTTTTTCAGGCATACGACTGGATTGACAGGTTCCGCCTCGGTCACCGTGTAGAGCAGAAGCCGGGGAGCGTGGCTTTGCACTGGCGCGGGCTATCCAACACCGAAATCCACGAGATTCGCGAGCTAGTGCTGCAGGGCTGGCTTCCGATTGCCGATCGAGCATCCTTGATATTGGAAGACTTCGATGGCGGGCTGGAACTGCGTACCTCCCTGTCGAGCAAAGCCGATGCGGTGCGTACCATCCTGAGCCAAACGTACGCGGATGCTCCTGTGGCGTACTTGGGTGATGACGAAGCCGATGAGCTGGTGTTCGACTCCATGCGCGATCGGGGCCTGCGTGTTCTGGTGCGGCCGCATTGGCACGAGACATCGGCTGACCTCTGGTTGCGTCCTCCGGAGCAATTGCTGGAGTTCTTGACAGACTGGCTGGAAGCTTGCCGTGCGCCTTTCACAAACGATACGCACATGACATTCACCTCCACCGCGGGCGAGGGATGCGTGATTCGGGAAGCGTGACTTGGACGATCGCGACAAAATACATCCGCTAAGAATGAAATCAGCTAGACGTTAGGTTGCGACTCTGCGGCGCGGGTATAGGCCGGGGTGTGAGGTCCTAAAGGAACTCCTTCTCGAGATCCTTTTCTGCCACAATGGCTCTATGTGACCGCAACTCACAAATCATTTGCGTGTTACAACACCTCAGTATCCCAAAGGAAGGCCACCTGTCAGGAAAACCGTGAGACTAAATCGATCAGCGAGAGTATTGGTTGTGGTGCTCGGCCTGTATGCGGCTGCGCACGCGCAATCGATGCAAGTCAAGCTCGACGCGGCGAAGACGCACATCACGTGGACACTGGGCGACGTGATGCACACCGTGGAAGGAACGTTCGCGCTGAAGTCGGGCACGATCGTGTTCAATCCGCAGACCGGAGAGGCCAGCGGGCAGATCGTCGTCGACGCAACCAGCGGCAACAGCGGCAACGGGATGCGCGACTCCAAGATGAAGAAAGATGTGCTGGAAAGCGCGAAGTACCCCGAGATCGTGTTCACACCCAAGCGCGTCAGCGGTTACACCGCGGGCAGCCAGAGCTCGACGGTGCAGATTTCAGGGGACTTCGCAATTCATGGCGCCACGCATCCGCTCACGCTGACCCTGACGACCGCTGCGAAAGGCAGCACCCTCGACGCGCAGACGAAGTTCGACGTCCCCTACGAACAGTGGGGAATGAAAAATCCCAGCACTCTGTTTTTGAAAGTGTCGAGTACGGTGCAGCTCCGCATCGATGCCGTGGGCGAGATACAGCCTTCGAACTAGCGGCGGTATGCCGTCGTCAGGAAGTCTTGACTGCGCGACGCGCTCGTCAGCGCCACCCGAACGTCGAACGAAATACTCGCCGTCACAATCCGCGATGGAGAGGGATTGCTCACCCCCTTAGCAGGATAGCGTCCAACGGTTCAGCCGGGTATCAACAATTTTCGGATAACAAGGAATTCTGATGCGATCTGCTTGGTATGTCGCGGTTGTGTTTATCGGGATGTGCGCCCCCGCGGTGGCGCAGATACAGATGGGGCCGGGTCTTGGAACTCCGACGAAGACGGTGAACCAGACGGAACTGGTGGCGCAGCTCTCTTCAACGATGGACAAACTGGCCGCCGACGACAAGTTCTCCGGGGTTGTGTTGCTGGCCAAAGACGGCAAGCCTATTTTCGAGAAGGCGTACGGAATGGCCAGCAAGGGTTATGGCGTAGCGAACCGTACAGACATGAAATTCAACTTGGGCTCGATCGACAAGGTCTTCACCAAGGTCGCCATTGGACAGCTCATCCAGCAGGGCAAGATTGCATCGGTGGATGACAAGCTCAGCAAGTATCTGCCCGACTATCCCAACAAGGAGGCGGCAGAGAAGATTACACTGCGGCAGATCCTGAATATGCAGTCGGGCATCGGAGACTTCTTCGGTCCGAAGTTCGAGAAGTCGCCGAAAGACCAGTTCCGCACCATCTCAGACTACCTGCCATTGTTCGCCTCCGAGCCATTGCTGTTTGAGCCGGGCACAAAGCGTCAGTACTCCAATGGCGGATACATCGTGCTGGGCGCGGTGATCGAAAAGATCACAGGCAAGAGTTATTACGATTACGTGCGCGAAAACATCTTCCAACCGCTAGGCATGAACGACACTGACTTCTCCGAGGTGGATGCGGTGGTCGGCAACCGGGCGACCGGCTACACAAAGCGTGGCGCCCTGGAGTCGGCGGCATGGCGAACAAACGTATATACGCTTCCGGCGCGAGGCTCGTCTGCGGGCGGCGGATACTCGACGGTGTACGACCTGCTGAAGTTCGCCAATGCGGTAGCCGAGCAGAAGATCCTCAATCCCGCATTCGAGGCTGGAGCTCCGGTTGCTCCGGGCAAGCCTTTTGCCATTATGCGCGGCATGGGCATTGCAGGCGGCTCTCCGGGAGTGAATGGGGTCGTCGAATCAGCTCTGCCCGGCGGCTACACCACCATCGTCCTGTCGAATTACGATCCACCCGCAGCAGAAAAAGTGACGGAGAGCGTGCGAGAGTTCATGGGGCTACGGATGGACTGACGTAATTCTCCATCCAACGTGAAGCTCTCCGATGGCTGCGCGATGGTACGATGATTGGCCTTAACGCATTACGATTTCGTGCAGCCCGAGAGATTGCTCATGCAGAGACGCACGTTCCTCAACGTAGCCACCGCCGCAACCGCAGCTATGGCCCTCGAGCCCCTCGCGTTCGCGGCCAATTCGGACGCAAAGGCGCCCGTTCACTATCCTGACGCGGCCATCGAGATCGTCGACCCGCGCTTCGCGAAGTATGTGGTGTTCAATGCGGCCATCGAGCGCCTTCACACCGGGTGTCGCTGGGCCGAGGGCCCCGTCTGGTTCGGCGATGGCCGCTACTTGCTGTGGAGCGACATTCCTAACAACCGCATTCTGCGGTGGCTCGAAGACACCGGCGAGATCAGCGTCTTTCGCAACCCGTCGAATTACAGCAACGGCAATACTCGCGACCGCCAAGGCCACCTGGTGACCTGCGAACACGATTCCCGTCGCGTCACCCGCACCGAATATGACGGCTCTATCACCGTGCTCGCCGACCACTACCAGGGCAAGCCCTTCAACGCTCCCAATGACCTCGCGGTGCACTCCGACGGCGCCGTCTGGTTCACCGATCCCGGATACGGCATCCTCAGCAACTACGAAGGTCACAAAGCCCCGTTCGAGCTGCCCCCGAATGTGTATCGCATCGACCCCAAGACCAACGCGCTCGCCGTCGTCGCCACCGATATGGAGAAGCCCAACGGCATCTGCTTCTCACCGGACGAGAAGAAGCTCTACGTGGTCGATACTGGATCCTCGCACCATCCCGGTTATCCCAAGCTGATTCGCGTCTACGACGTAGTGGACGCCGTGCGCCTAGCGAATGGCCGGGTGTTCGTTGACACTGGCGCGGGAACGGCCGACGGCATCCGCTGTGATACAGACGGCAACGTCTGGGCAGGCACAGGTTGGGGCGGCCCAGGCTTCGACGGCGTGCAAGTCTTCGCGCCCGACGGCAAGCTGATTGGCAAGATCCATCTGCCGGAGACATGCGCCAACCTTTGCTTCGGCGGCGCCAAGCGCAACCGGCTGTTCATGGCCGCAAGCCAATCGCTTTATTCACTGTATGTCGAGGCGCAGGGCTCGCAGACGCCCTAGCAGCGGCCCGCCATACGAATCGTGTAGGATTAAAGATTCGCATGGCGTTGATGATTCAAGCAGAAGACGTGCGCAAGACCTATCGCATCGGCAAGGTCGATGTGGAGGCGTTGCGAGGAGTGTCGCTGGGCGTCGAGGCGGGCGAGTTCGTCAGCATCGTCGGGCCGTCAGGCAGCGGCAAGTCTACTCTTTTCTACATCTTAGGCGGATTGACCCACGCCGACTCGGGCCGAGTCTCAATCGACGGCGTGAACTTTACTTCCCTCTCCGATGCGGCCCGCACGACAATGCGCAAACAGAAAATCGGCTTCGTCTTCCAGAAGTTCAACTTGCTACCCACGCTCTCCGCACAGGGCAACATCGACATCGCGCAAGACATCGCAGGGGCCGCGGCAAGTCACGACCCGGCGCACATCGAGCGCATCACGCAACTGTTGGGCATCGACAAGCGCATGATGCATCGGCCTTCCGAAATGAGCGGCGGCGAACAGCAGCGGGTGGCACTGGCGCGCGCGCTGGTGAATAAGCCGGCAATCGTGCTGGCCGACGAGCCGACCGGTAACCTCGATTCGAAGAATTCCGAGATCGTGCTTAACATGTTGCGCCAATCGAACAAGGAACTGGGGCAAACCGTGCTGATGATCACGCACAATCCCGAGGCAGCGGCCTATGGCGATCGCATCATTCACATGCGCGATGGAGCAATTGTTCCGCCCGAAAATGATCCTCAATGGACGGGCGCGCAGCACGACTGACGCGAATGCGCATTTGCCGCCTGATTCACAGATTCGTTATAATCAAAGGACTGAGCGGGAGTAACTCAGTGGTAGAGTGCGACCTTGCCAAGGTCGAAGTCGCGGGTCCGACTCCCGTCTCCCGCTCCAGATTTTTCAACCCTCGCCACGGGCGAGGGTTTCTTGTGTAACCTGCCCGACTTTCCGAAGGGCGCGGTCGCCAAGTGGTAAGGCCGAGGTCTGCAAAACCTCTATCGGCGGTTCGATTCCGCCCCGCGCCTCCAAATAGCCGCTGTTCGCTATTCGCCCGCTCCTCACTGCGTATGTAGGCCGGTTAGAAACGCCATCCACCTTTTGTCGATCGAGAATGCCTATCGTTTTGCCGCGCGCAGGGCAGCCTTGTTATCTTGAAAATATGCGAACAGCGCAAAGCGGCATATTCGCTCTGGGTACACCCTCGCACGCCTACCTGGAATTTGACCTGCTGGATGGTACGAAGGGCGGGGACCTGGTAGCTGCTGTCTCGTCCTTCCGTGAGCCACACACGACCGTGGGCGGAGTGAACCTGGTAGTCGGGTTCAGGCCTGAGCTCTGGAGAGAATACGCGCCCGATGACACGCCGGCAGACGCCGCTGGTTTCAATCACGATGTGGTGGGAATAGAACGATTTACCATGCCGGCGACTCAACATGACGCCGTGCTGTGGCTGGCGGGGAGCGCGTACGACGTGGTTTTTGACACCTCCCGAGACGCGATCCGTCAGTTGAGCGGACTGGCCAGGGTGGCCGACGAAACCTCAAGCTGGCCGTACCGGGGCTTCCACGACTTGACCGGCTTCATCGACGGCACGGAAAACCCTTCGCTGATCGATGCGTCCGAGGTGGTGCTGGTGCCGGCAGGCAGTCCCGGCGCCGGTGGCTCGATTTTGTTATTGCAGAAGTGGCCGCATGAGAGCGAGAAGTGGGAAGCTGTGCCCGTCGCCGAACAAGAATTGATCATCGGTCGCACCAAGGCCGACAGCGTCGAGCTGGAGGACAAGCCCGAATATGCGCATGCCGCCAGGACCGACCAGGACGAGTTCGGCAAGATCTTCCGCCGTAACATGCCGTACGGCACCGTCACCGATCACGGCACCATGTTCGTAGGATTCAGCGCCGAGCAGAAGCGCCTTTCCACCATGTTGGACAGCATGGCAGGGCTGACGAGCGGCGTGCGCGACGCGCTTACGAAGTACACCCGGCCTATCAGCGGCGCGTACTACTTTGTTCCCGCCGCCGAGTGCCTGCGCCAACCTACCGACGGCAAAGTATTGCAGCCCGCCACAAGCTGACAACGCCCCTCACTCTGCGCTGGCTCTCCCGCCCGGCCATTCCAGCGAGCAGGCTAGTGCTTTTCCATTATTGTCGCCAGGTTGCGCAACCGATACGTTCGTTTCACCTGCCTTTCAGTAGCTCCAGTGGGGGAGCGAAGATGTCATCCATTACCAGCGGCCAGATTCTGGCTTCGTCGCGAGTGCCTGCCAGAAAAACGATCGCTGCACAGATCGCTGTCGCGGCCCTGTTGTGCATCGCCATCGGCATGTATTTCTGGGTGGATTCGCGCTACCCCGCGCTGCTGAAGAAGCTGCACAGCGGAAAGAACATTCACGTGACCGGTGCGTTGAGCTTCGATGCACTGATGCCGGTGACACCGCAGATGCCGCTGGCAACGCTCATCGGGCACACCACCGTGAACTGGATGTACACCAACCGCATCGGCATGACGTTCGGCATCTGCTTTGGTGCGGCATTACTGACATTGCTTCCGCTATTACCCAAGCGGCGATTCATGAGTTCGATCGCGAACACATTGGCCGGAGCCGCAACCGGCATCCCGCTTGGCGTCTGCGCCAACTGCGTGGCGCCCATCGGACAGAGCTTCTACCAGGCTGGCGCCGGATCGGGCACGGTGCTGGCGACTATGATCAGTTCTCCGACGCTGAACGTGGTTGTATTGGCCTTGCTCTTCGCGCTGTTCCCTTTGCCGATAGCGCTGGTGCGCTTGGCCGCACCGCTGGTTCTGATTGCGCTGGTGCCGTGGATCACGCGAGGTGTTCGGCCTCTGAACTTAGAGTGTGCGCTACCTGAAGTCTCGGGTTTTGCGCGGCCGACGGCTGAGACGCTGAAGCAATATCTACTGAACCTGGCAAAACTGGCGGCGACGACGATTCCTTGATGATTGTCGCGGGATTTCTGGGAGCGTTGTTCATCGAACTGGTTCCCGCAGGCGACATTCCAACAAATGTGTCGATCGTCGGAATTCTACTGATCGCAATGGTTGGAGCCTTCCTGCCCGTACCGATCGCCTTTGACGTAGCAGCATCGTTCTTACTGCTCTCGCGAGGTGTGCCGCTGCCGTATGTCGTGACACTTCTGTGCACGCTTGGCGCATTCAGCGTCTACTCGGTTTTGATTCTTGGTCGCACCCTCTCCTGACGCACCGCGTTTACCGTTTACGGAGCAGTTGCGGCGGTGGGAGCAGTGGCCGGTCTGGGGACGGCGTTGGTGCAGGCCGTCATCTAGCGAACTCGACCTCGCGACCTCGAATTCAGTCAGACAGCCAGCCCCTCCCTATAATTGTGTTTCGAACAATTCTTATGACCTTCGACGCGCACAAGCTTTTCGCACGCATCGCCATTGCCGTGATCGTTGGCCCTTCTGCCATCGTGGCGCAAGAAGCAAAGGCGATTCCTCCTACAGATACCCGGATCCAAATCGTTGGCCGCGTGGATGCGCACGACCCCGCGCGTATACGCATGGCCTATCCGGGCGTCACGATTCGATTTCGTTTCACCGGCGATCTCGCGGTCGTCACGCTTAGCAGCGATGCCGACGATACCTATGTTGCGACCGTCGTCGAAGGCGGGAAACCGCAAGTGCATCGATTGGCCAAGGGTGAAAACCAGATCGCGATCTCAACGTCCGATCTAGGCCCGGGCCCGCACACGGTCGAAGTGGTAAAGCGCACCGAGACGTGGCAAGGCGTTCTTACGTTCACCGGATTGCGCATGGGAACTGGCGCCACGCTAGTGGCTCCGCCGCCGCTACCGCAGCGCAAACTGCTGTTCATCGGCGACTCTGTGACGTGCGGCGCAGGCGTGGACAATTACCCTGAGTGCCCGACAGAAAATAATCGCCACTCCAACGGGTATGACGCCTACGGCATGTTGCTGGGAAGGCATCTGGATGCGCAAGCGGAGCTCGTCTGCTACGGCGGACGCGGCGTCGTGCGCGACTATCTCGGCCACCGCGATGGATTGCAGGCACCCCAGTTCTTTAACTACTCCGTAATGGCGGACGACCCATCCCAGCGCTCGAATTGGGCCGACAATGGCTGGACTCCGGATGCCGTGGTCATTTCGCTCGGCACCAATGACTGGAACTTGCAGAAGACCGATCCGCTGACCGAGGAGGAATTTGTCAGCGATTACCTGGGCCTGCTACACAATGTCCGGCAGCATTATCCGAAGACTTGGATCGTGCTGACGCAAGGCTCCATCGTCAGCGATCCGGTTCTCAGCCAATGGATCCAAGAGACCGTAAAGCGCGCTGCAGATCCGCGTGTCGTCTGGTTCGCTTCGCGCCATTTTGCTGGCAGCGCCTGCGACGCGCATCCTGACAAGATGCAACACGCGGAAATTGCTGACGATTTCGAGGTGAAGCTGCGAGAACTGCTGGGCTGGTAGCACTTCTTTCCGACCATACTGCGCACGAACAGGCCAAGCAATCGCTCCGCATCTCCGCGCAGCGAACTGAGATAGAATCATCGAACGCCTATGCCTCTCGCCACCGGAAATCGTCTCGGCCCTTATGAAATTCAGTCCCCCCTCGGAGCGGGCGGAATGGGCGAAGTTTATCGCGCCCACGACTCGCGCCTCGACCGCACGGTGGCGATCAAGATCCTTCCAACCTCATTCGCCACCGATCGCGACCGCCTGCAACGCTTTGCGCAGGAAGCGCGCGCCGCGGCGGCGCTGAACCATCCCAACATTCTCTCGATTTTTGATATCGGCGAAGACAATGGCACGCCCTACGTCGTCTCCGAACTCCTCGAAGGCGAGACCCTGCGGGCGCGACTGCAAAAGGCGCCGGTTCCGCTGCGCAAGGCGATGAACTACGCCTTGCAAATCGCCCATGGCTTGGCGGCGGCGCATGGCAGAGGCATCGTTCATCGCGATCTCAAGCCCGAGAACCTCTTCCTCACCAACGACGACCGTGTGAAGATCCTCGACTTCGGCCTGGCCAAGATGCTGGGCAAGCCAGAAGGCAGCGGAACCGGCGACGACATGACCGTGCAGGTCGCGACCGAAGCCGGCATGGTGATGGGCACCGTGGGCTATATGTCGCCTGAGCAGGTGCGCGGCAAAGCGGCCCTCCCTGAGTCTGACATTTTCGCCTTCGGAGCGATTCTGTACGAAATGGTTTCGGGCAAGCGCGCCTTCCATGGCGAAAGCGCTGCCGACACCATGAGCGCGATCCTGCACCAGGAGCCGCCAGAACTCACCGAGACCGCGCGCAATGTTCCAAGCGGGCTCGATCGCATCGTGCGGCACTGCCTGGAGAAGAATCCGGCGCAGCGTTTCCATTCGGCGGGCGACCTGGCGTTCGACCTGGAAGCGATGACCGACGTCACCTCCAGCCGGTCGGGAATGCAGGCCGCCGCACAACAAGTCAGATCGCACGACGCCCGCCGCAAGCTCGCACTGGGTACTGCGGCAGTTGGGTTAGCAGCCGCGATGCTTGGCTTGGGCTGGTGGCTGGGACACGGCAGCGGCAGTGTGCCTCCGCCGGAGTATCAGCAAATCACCTTCCGCACGGGTTCAATTGGCAACGCGCGTTTCACGCCCGATGGTGGCGTGGTTTATCAAGCGGCGTGGGACGGCACCCCGGGTCAGCTCTATCTTGCGCGTAGCGGCGAATATGGCTCGCGCGAACTCGGTTTCAAAGACGCCGAGCTGCTGGCGATTTCCAAAAGCGGTGAACTCGCTATCCGTCTCGACACAGTTGGAATGGGCGGATACGAACGAGTAGGCACCCTGGCCCGGGTGCCGTTGAGCGGCGGCACTCCGCGTGAAGTCCTGGAGAACGTGCAAGACGCGGATTGGTCCCCCAGCGGTGACACTCTGGCCGTCGTCCGATTTGTCCCAGAAAACCGCCACTGGCGCCTCGAGTATCCCATCGGCACGGTCCTGCTCGACGGCATCAACTGGATCAGCAATCCCAAGATTTCGCCTGACGGCAAGTCGGTGGCGTTCGCCGACCACGAGAATTCCGTTGGCGACGATCAGGGAGCGCTTGCTGTAATCGGTCCCGACGGCAAAGAAAAGAAGCTCTCGACAGGCTGGCTGTCCCTCCAGGGCGTTGCCTGGTCACCGTCAGGAGATGAAGTCTGGTTCACCTCGACGCGAAGCGGCAGTTCACAGAATCTGCGCGGCGCAACTCTCTCCGGCAAGGTGCGCGACATCACTAACGTGCCCGGCGGCATGTGGTTGCAGGACGTACGCAATGGACTCGCTCTGACCATCGCGCACCAGCAGCGCATCGGGATTCGTGGTGTCGCGCCCGGCGAAACCGTGGAACGTGAATTGGGTTGGTTCGGATGGTCGATCCCGAGAGACTTCAGTCGCGATGGCAGGAAGCTGCTGTTCGAAGAAGAAGGCGAAGGCGGTGGTCCCAACTACACGGTGTTCCTGCGCGACACCGACGGATCGCCGCCGGTGCGCATCGGCGAAGGCCGGGCCGAGGCGATTTCGCCGGATAATAAATGGGTGATCACGCAACCCTTGCAGCAGGGACCATTGCGGGTTATCCCAACGGGAGCGGGTGAAGCCCGCCAATTGACGCACGACAATATTCGCTACACCGGGGTGCGCTACCTGCCGGATGGTAAACACCTGTTGGCGAGCGGCATCGAGACCGGACACGGCGCTCGGGACTACCTGATCGAGGTGAGCAGCGGAGACGCCAAGCCCATCACTCCCGAAGGTACTACCGGCGTGCTCCTGTCGCCGGATGGTCGGAGCGCTCTGGTGGTTGACTCGCAGGGAAAACGAGGCGTGTGGTCGCTGGAAACCAATACTCTACAACCCATTCCTGGCTTCGATTCCCAGAAGTTTTACGCGACAGGATGGACTCCGGACGGGACGTCTTTGTACGTGCTGTCCAGCCTGCAAAAGGAAACCGTCGCCAAGGTTTATCGCCTCAACATAGCTACTGGAAAAATGGAGGACTGGAAGACCTTCGGCGACCACATCGCATCCGGCGTAACGTCCGTCAGCGGTCCGCATTATTCCAGTGACGGCAGCGCCTACACCTACATCTATGTGCAGGAGCTTTCCGAGGCGTTCGTGGTAAAGGGGCTGAAGTGAACGCCCTATCTGCGAACGTCCCACGAAGCTACAGCAGCCGAGCGGCTTCCTTGGCGAAGTAGGTCAGCATGATCGACGCGCCCGCGCGCTGAATGCAGGTCAGCGATTCCAGCATCACGCGCTCGTAATCGATCCAGCCATTAATGGCGGCTGCCTTGATCATCGCGTACTCTCCGCTCACCTGGTAAGCCGCTAGGGGCACGTCGAACTGCTCGCGCGCTTCGCGAATCACGTCAAGATACGGCATCGCCGGCTTCACCATGATCATGTCGGCGCCCTCTTCCAGGTCGAAGGCAATCTCGCGCATTGCTTCGCGCAGGTTGGATGGGTCCATCTGGTACGAGCGCCGGTCGCCGAAGTGAGGCGCCGAATCGGCAGCTTCGCGGAACGGCCCATAAAAGCCGCTGGCAAACTTCGCCGCATACGACAGAATTGGAATATTCTCGTAACCCGCGGCATCGAGTGCTGTGCGAATCGCGGCCACGCGGCCATCCATCATGTCTGACGGCGCGATGATGTCCATGCCCGCCTTGGCCTGAGACACCGCAGTCTTGGCCAGCAATTCCAGCGAAGCATCGTTCAGAATTTCGTACTCTTCCGCCGCCACGGGGAAACGACCACCGGCTGTACGCCCGTCTTCACGGCGACGGCTTTCTTTCCTTGCGACTCCAGTTCGCGCAGCGTGGCCGCGACTTCGCGGCGAACCGTGTCGGTTTCGACGATGCCGCAGTGTCCGTGCGACATGTATTCGCAGAGGCAAACATCGCCCATCAGCAGCAGCCCCGGCACCTCGCGCTTAATCGCCCGCGCTGCTTTCTGCACAATGCCGTCGTCAGCCCACGCGCCGGTGGCGATTTCGTCTTTCGACTCCGGCAGGCCGAAAAGAATCACGCTCGGAATGCCAAGCGACTTCACTTCGGCGCACTCTTTCACCGCTTCGTCGATGGAGAGATTGAACACCCCGGGCATGGAGCCGATGGGCTTGCGGATGCCTTCGCCCGGACAGACAAACAACGGGTACACAAAACCTTCAGGGCTCAAGCGGGTTTCGCGCACAAACGAGCGCATGGCTTCGTTGCGGCGCAGGCGGCGGGGACGATCAATTGGAAATGCCATAACAGGAAATTCTAGCACCGCCGTAGTGGCGCGAAGCCGCTAAAAATGCGGCCAAAATAGATCGCTGCCCTGTGACGCGAATCACTGACGCGATGCATATGTGAAGCCCGGATTTTGGCGCACGCGAGTCGCAGCAGACCCGCCTACACTCCGGCGCGTTGTTGAATCCGCTCCAGCAGCGCTAATCCGGCCTCGTCCGCCGATGCGGCTCTTGAACTCGCGCTCCAGCACTACCGTCTTGGCAGACGGAGCTAACTTGCGCAGCACCTCGAGCGTGGCCGGAGTCGCCAGACGTTCCGGAATCGGGCCCCAGGATGATTACGTCCACCGACGAGGCACTCAGCAGGATCTTGGCGTCCCCCATCAGCCCCGTGGAAAGCACACGATAGCCATGGCGGGCCAGAAAGGCGCGAACGAAGGCGCAGGTATCGGGAGACGGATCGAGAAACAAAACCCGCGGGCCCGTATTGTCCGACTCCGACGGAGCATGCACTCCTTCTTGGAGGAACGAAACGATGGCCGCTTCTTCGGTCGAGTAGGTGTGAAATACCGTGGACAGCTTGGTTAGCTCTAGCAACTCGGTCACGAATGGAGCGGGCTCTGCCAGCCGCAAATCTCCCCGGCGATTGCGCAGGTGCCACAGAAAACGCACCATGAGCCCCATACCTGCGCTGTCGATTCGGCTCACTGAGGCAAGGTTCAAGACTATTCGGTTGAACTCGCGCAGACCACGCTGCAGCGCATCATCGAGAACCTTGGACTCCTCGCCAGACACGATACGACCGGCACAACGCACCACGTACACCGATCCGCAATGTCGCGATTCCACAGCCAGGGACATTTCAGGCACCCGCCTTCCACACAGAGGCAACTGGCCGTAATCTTACAGCACCACGTCAACTGCGACGAGGGGGTCCGCGCTCGCAAGGCTGCACAGTGATAGGATTTACTCGAAACGACGGTCCGTCTGCCCGACAACCGGGTACGCCGACGATCGGGAGAAATGTGAATGAAAACCCGTTTTATAACGATTCTTGCTCTGCTGTTGTTGACGTCCAGCCTGCTGTTCGCCCAGAAAGTAAATACTGATTGGGACCGCGGCACGGATTTCTCAAAATTTCACACCTATGCCTGGCAGCCTAGCCCGGATCCCGCTAAAGGACTTTGGGACCAGCGCGTGATCGACGACGTGAACACGCAGTTGCAGGCCAAGGGTTTCCAACTCGTCACCGCCAATCCACAAGTCTGGGTGGTGTACACCTCGCACATCAAGCACGAGCAGCAGGTAGTCGGCACCGGATACAACATGGGGCCGGGCTGGGGATGGGGTTACTGGGGCGGCCCAACCACCACCACCTACAACACCTATACCTACAAAGAAGGCACGCTGGTTGTGGAACTTGCAGACGCCAATGGACACCAGCTTCTGTGGCGCGGCACGGCTACGGACACGCTTGCAGATAATTCCGACAAGAACATCAAGAAGCTGCAAAGCGCCATCAGCAAGCTGTTTAAAAATTTTCCGCCCAAGCCCGGCAAGAAATAACGCGCCCGGCTCGTCACGAATCGAATCCATCCTCGGCCATCTGCTCGCAGGTGGCCGGGGTTTCTACGGAAGCACTTCACCGCGCGGCTCTACCGACTCCTCGTCGACCGGCTTCTTACGTGGCAGCTCCACTCCATCCTGCAGAAGCAGCGCCTCGTAGATGGGCGTACTTCTCCAGCGGCGCGCCAGCGCATACGCCGACATGTTCGCCACCATTAGCGGCAACACCAGTCCGTAGCCTCCGGTCATCTCGAAGATGATGAGCACCGAAGTCATCGGAGCGCGAATAATTCCGGCAAACACTGCCCCCATCCCCACCACCGCAAAAGACCCGATCTCCTCCACGGGATGGTGAAACACCGCCACGTCTATGTAGCCGACCGCGCCCCCCAATGTTGCGCCGATGAACAGCGCCGGAGCAAAGATGCCGCCCACTCCTCCACTGCTGTACGAGAACACCGTGGCTAACATCTTCAGTACGCACAGGCCAAGCAATACCTTCAGAGGTAGCGAGCCGATGAGGGCCTTCCCCAGCGTGGCGTAACCGCCTCCAACCACCCCTCCGCTGTGCAGCCAAAGCAATCCAATCACGGCGAGCACTCCAGTCACGCCTCCGCCCATCGCCGGGTGAATCCACTTGGGAATCCTCTCCAGTCGCTTGAACCAGGCACGAAGCCCCAGCAACGAGTCCGTGAACACGACGGAGACAAGCGCCGATAGTCCACCGAGCACGGCATACCACAGCAAAGAGCTCGCCGATGTTAGCGAGTAGGTTCGAAGCACCTCAAGCACCGGATGCGTGCCTAAAATCGTGCGTTCCACTACCGCCGCTATGGCGGCAGCCACAATGACGCCGGAAAGCATCGTCTGGTCGAGGTCGCCGATCACCTCTTCCAGAGTGAAAGTTACAGCGGCAATCGGAGCGTTAAACGCTGCTGCAATACCAGCCGCTACTCCCACCGAGGCCATGCGCCGCCGGTTCTGCCGAGAGAGTCGGCCCAACCGTCCCAACCAGCTTGAAACCCCGGCGCAAATCTGGACCGTTGGCCCTTCACGACCCAGCGACGCTCCACTGCCAATCTGCACCACCGCGAGAATGAACTTGCTGATGGAGTCGCGCATGGTGACGTTGCCCGCCTCCAGCGCATACGCTGCTTTCACCTGCGGGATACCGCTGCCCACCGCGCCCGGCGCCCAGTAGTACAACACCAGCCCGGCGAACAGGCCACCAAGTGCCGGGGTGAGGATAGTGAAGTAGATCCACGAATGATTCGGCGCGGCTATCGCACGATTAATCAGCAGCGCTGACACCTTGTCGATGCCGACGTGAAATGCCACCGCAGCCAGCCCGCAAAGCGCTCCACTGACGATAGTCAGCACAAGGAGTCGCTGCCGTTCGGTAGGCACAATTCTAACCAACCGGGCGCCGAGCTTTTCACGAGATGAGCGGAAAAAGCTTTTCTGGGTGGTCGGTGTCATCGAGATGACGGTCGCGCCTCCATTTCAAATATAGAGCACGACCGTCGCAGTCGCTGGCGTACACCCTACCTGAATTGCGCCCGGATAAAGTCAGAAAGACCCTGATAGCGCGAATCGGGAGTAGTGCCTCCTTGCATCAGACGCACGGAGGAAAGCGCTTCGCTAGCGAAAGTTTTCCACCAGCATCAGGTCGGCAAGGCGGTCGTCGATCTGCGCCCAAACGATCTCGCGACCGTCCGGCGAGACTGCCATCGACCAGTCGGTAATAAATCGCTGGTCGTGAAAAACGCTCGCGACTGTGCCCCTGTCGAACGAATAGTAGAGCAAGTCACTGTTGGAATCGACGACGTAGATACCGTTGGAAGTCAGGACCCAATGCGACGTGTCGAATGGCTTCGGCACTCCAGCGACCAGTTCTTCGGCTCCCCCCTCGGCTGCCACCCGCCAAATTGTCGAGTCCAGGGAGTTGCGGGAAAAATAGACGTACTTGCCGTCAGCCGATTCCGCAGCGTAGATACCGCCATTGCTGGTGACTGCCCGTGGGGCTCCACCCTCCAGGGGCATCTTCCAGATGTTCGCAGCACCGTTATGGATGGTCGAGTAGTACACCCATTTTCCGTCTCGAGACCACGACGGTACCTCGCCGCCTTCGGCGTCATTCGTGAGTCGTCGAGGCTCTCCGCCGGCTGCTGGCACCATATAGATCTGCGTTATTCCGCTATCGCGCGAATCAAACAATATCTGCTTTCCGTCCGGTGACCAGCGCGGCGTCCCAGCAAGTGACCCTCGAAAATGTGTCAGTTGGGCCAGATCAGACCCATCGCGGGCGCAGGTCCAGATTTCCCAATCACCGCTGCGATCAGACTGGAATGCGATCCGTGATCCGTCAGGCGAATACGATGGCGCAGCCTGCTGACGCGTGCTGGAAATCAGTTTGACCGGCTCTCCGACCACGTGTGTCGCGTCGCTCAATTCCAGCTTCCAGATATTGGCAGTCAGAGTGGCTTGCACGTAAGCCAGTGAATTGTTGCGCACGGCGGGAAACAGCGCCGGCCCGGGCACATAGGAAACTATCCCAATTGTCTGCTCGCTACTCGACACCGAAATTCGCTTTAGTTGCTTTCCGCCCACCAAAATCTCGTTGTCGTTGCCGGTCCACGCCAGGCCATCGATGAAGTCCATAATGAAGTTCGAGGTCAGCAGGCGCGCATCTCCGCCATTCGCCGGGATGAGGTACACCTGCTCCAGGTCATGCGTATTGCGCTGGAATGCGATTGTCTTCCCGTCATGGGAAAACGTCGGATCGCCATCGCCTTCTGAGTTCGGGGACGGATCGGTAATCTGCCGCGAAACCAGCGCGTCGAGATCAAAAAGAAACAGCCCAGCAGTTTCCTTCCCGGCAATGGCATCGACATAGACCAGCGTTTTGCCTGTGGGAGACACGTCAAAACGAGCCCGCCTGATGCGTCGGCCGCCGAGAGATGTCGCAATCAATTGGCGGACGGGGCCTCCGCCCACCGGCGCAACATAGATTCCAGATAGTCCTCCGCCGCGGCGATAAAAGTAAATCGACTTTCCATCCCGTGACCACACCGGGTCCCCATCCGAAGCGCCAGCCGGCGTCTCAGTCAACCGGCGGGCCCGTTCATCGGCCAGTGGCTTGATGTAGACACCGTATGGAGCGCTGGAGTCGGCTCCCGTCCACGCAAATGCCACTTGCTTACCATCCGGAGAAAATGACGGCATGTATTCCAGCCCGGGATAGGTCGTCAGCGGAAGAACTCTCGGGTCCAGCGTCTCTGGCGCGCGGCGAAGGAATCTCGCCGCTACCAGGACGGCCAGGATCAGCAGCATGGTCAACCAGATGGGCTTTGAGTTGTTGCCGGTTCGCGACAATGCCCGCCCGGTTTCTTCGTCAACCATCGATTCCCTGACCGCGACTTCCTTCGAAAACCGCAGCTCATCATCCGGCGCAGTGTGATTGTTCTCGTGTACCGTCACCGGATAGAGCCAGCGATAGCCACGCCGCGGCAAGGTCTCAACATATATCGGTGCTTCGGGATCGTCATCGAGCGCCTGGCGAAGCTTGTTTATCGCCACCCGCAGGCTGTTGTCGAAGTCCTGAACGGAGTCATTGGGCCAGACGCTTGCGCGCAGTTCATCGCGAGTGACGACTTCGCCGGAGTATGCCAGTAGCGCCAGCAATACGCGCGAGGGTTGCTGCTGTAGTCGAACTACTTTCCCGTTCTTGCGCAGTTCGCCGGCGCGAACAGAAAATTCCATATCGCCGAAGCGATACGTTCGATTCAACTGCGAGGGTGACAGTACTGCAGCCAAAGGTACACCTCATGCTGGGGGACAGAGATGCTCTTGAATCTTTCTATTATATGTCGGAACGATTCGAATTAAGTAGTAAGAAAGAAAGCCCGGCGCGCAGCCGGGCTAAATGTCGGAAATGACGCACCCTATTTGACGCTGGCCTTGTCAGAAACAGGTAGCTCCTGCGAGGAGCCTCCCGCCATGAACGTGTAGCTCCCAGGGATTAACTTCCAGGAGCTTACGGCCTCGTCATACACAGACAGGTACTTCGTCGGAACGCTGATCGTCACCTCTTTGCTCTCTCCCGGATTCAGCGACACTCTGCTCCATCCGACCAGGCGCTTCGGAGGTTCATTCGCTTCAGCAGGAAGCGCGACATATACCTGGGCGATCTCGGTGCCTGCGCGTTGGCCGTTGTTCTTCACCGTAAAGGTTACGGTTGTGTCGTTCCCCGCCGCGACTTTCAGCTTGGAGTAGCCGTAGCTGGTGTACGAAAGCCCGAAGCCGAAGGGGAACAGCACCGGCTTCTTCTCCGCGTCGTACCACTTGTAGCCGACCTTCAACCCTTCGTCGTAGTGCACGTCGAACGTCGGGCTGGTGAGCACCGCGCCGCTCTCCGGGCCGCGGTCTTTGACGGGAGGCTGCGTCACGGTCGTTCGCGGCAGGTCATTCACGCTGAGCGGAAACGTCATCGGCAGCTTCGCGCTGGGGTTAATATCGCCGAAGAGCACGTTCGCCACCGCGTCAGCTCCTTTGCTGCCGCCATACCAAGCCTCGAGAACTCCGCTTACCTTGTCGATCCACGGCATGGTCACCGCGGTTCCGGTTTCCAACACGATGATCGTCCGTGGATTTGCAGCCGCCACGGCAGCAATCAGCGCATCCTGATCATCAGGGAGCGAGAGGTTCGGCAGGTCCATTCCTTCGCTCATCCACTGATGCGCAAAGATGATGGCAACTTCGGATGACTTTGCTAACGCCGCCGCCTTCGCTGGGTCAGCGCCGGAATCGAACTTCACGTCGGCCGCCGTCGCCTTCGCTTTAACCGCCTTCAGCGGAGAAGTCGGGAACCACACATGCTCGAGCCATTCCGGTGAACTGCGGCCCGGCGGGTCGACCTGTGCCGAACCACCACCGGAGATCATGCCCATGTCCGCGTTCTTGCCGATGATGGCAATGCTCTTAACTTTGGCACGGTCAAGAGGTAGCAAACTCTTTTCGTTCCTTAGCAGAACAATGCTGCCTTCCTCAATCGTGCGGGCGACATCCAGTCCGCCCTCGACATCCACGACACTCTTCTTCGTCGGATAGTCCACGATCCCGCTGGCAAACTCTGAGCGCAGAATCCTGCGAGCGTGGTCATCAATCTGCGCCATCGGAACCTGGCCCGCATCCACGGCCGCCTTTAGCTTCGGACCGAAGAAGTCCGCCATCGGCTCCTCGTTGTCCAATCCGGCGGCAGACGCCTTGACCGTGCTGTGCGTTCCGCCCCAGTCGGAGACGACAAAGCCTGGGTACTTCCACTCTTGCTTAAGCACATCGGTAAGTAGGTACTTGTTTTCGCACGCAAAGTCGCCGTTGATGGCGTTGTAGGAGCACATCACGGCGGCCGGGTGACCGATTCCGATCCCAATCTCGAATGCCAGCAGGTCGGTCTCGTGCAACACCCGTTTGCCGATAATGGAGTTCACTTCGTTGCGTCCGCTCTCCTGGTCGTTGACCGCGTAGTGCTTAATGTCGCCAATCACGTGCTGCCCCTGCTCGCACTTAATGCGATTGCCCACCAGGGTGCCTGCAAGAATGGGGTCTTCGCCCATGTACTCAAACGTGCGGCCATTGCGCGGTTCGCGGGTAATGTTGGTGCCGCCGCCAAGCGTCATGTTGTAGCCCTGTGCGCGCAGTTCTCGGCCAATCAAGGCACCGTATTCACACGCCGCTTGCGGGTCCCAACTGGCGGCCGATCCCAGGTTCGATGGGAGCGCGGTCGAGTATCTCCCGTTCGTTGCGCTGCTGCGAACGCCATACGCTGCATCAGACATGTAAATAGCCGGAATTCCCAGGCGCTTCACTCCCTCAACATGGCCGGCACCACCGTTCCCGAGATAGGTCAACGGCATCTGCCATTGCGGCGCAACGGACATCCCATTGCCATGCAGCAGTGAAATCTTCTCGTCGAGCGTCATCTGCTTCAGCACCATTTCGGCGCGCTCGTCGGGAGACAGGTTCTGGTTCATCCACGGTTGGTTCGACTGCTGGGCAAAGACCGAGCCAAGTGGAGCCAGCAGGCACAGTGCGGCAAACGTAACAATTAGGTTACGAAAACGGTTGTTCATGAGGATTAGCCACCAGAAACAAAGAATTTACACAACAGCATAGCAGCGCAGAGCCACAATCGCGAGCAGAAAAATCGATTTTCTAGCTCGACACCGGCTCGTCCCCTGAGCTGGGCCGTCCGGATTCGAACTCAGACAGGTTCAATCTGGCAGCGTCACTGCGGAGGCGGTGTGTTCGGAATGTACCCGTTCGGCCCCACTGCGGCTTCACCCTGTTTCAGTTTCCGGCAGCAGCCGTTCACGATGTTGCCTTCCGGCAGGTACACCTGGCCCTGGTATTCAAATTCTTTAGTGTCGGCCTGGGTCTTGTCGATGCACTTGCCCTTGGTGATCGTCGCAGTCAGGCCGCCGCCGCTACCGGTCGCCGCGTTGCCATGCCACGACCACTGCCCATCCACGTACATGAACTTACCGACCCAGTACTTGTCGCCCTCGCTGATACCGAGTGTGCGCGCTGCTTCCTTCCCAAACTGGAAGCTCCAGCGCGGATTGTTACCGAAGCACACCATGTCCGGAACCTGCGCGGGCTGGGCTGGCGGTGCGGCCTGCTGCTTCCCCGTGGGAGCCGGACCGTTTGGTCCGAACGGACTGTCTTGCGCCGCGGCAAAAGCCCCAACCAACAAGAAAAACGCTGCGATGACTACACAACAACGCACTGACGCCATGACCGACAAACCTCCAGAGGGTGCTCCAATTGTAGCGCCCTATTTCTTTACCCGTCCGAACTGCGGGATTCCACTGACAACTGATAACTGGCGACTGGCAACTCTCCTACGGCTCTGGCACGCCCAGCTGCGTCAGCAGAAACGCCCAGTTGAATGCCACTTCGTGGATGCGATCGTAGCGCCCACTCGATCCACCGTGCCCGCCATGCATGTTTGTATAGAAGATAAGCGGATTGTTGTCTGTCTTCAGTGTCCGCAACTTCGCCACATACTTGGCCGGCTCCCAGTACATCACCTGGCTATCGTCGAAAGATGTACGCACCAGCATGGTGGGGTATTCCTTTTTCGCCAGGTTGTCATAAGGCGAATACGACAGCATGTAATCGAACGCCGGCTCGGTGTTGGGATTGCCCCACTCCTCATACTCCGGAACCGTCAGCGGCAACGATGCGTCGAGCATGGTATTCATCACGTCCACGAACGGCACCTCGCACAGCACCACTTTGAATAGGTCAGGACGCATGTTCGTCACCGCGCCCATCAGCAGGCCTCCTGCACTGCCGCCCTCGATGCCGATTTTCGCCCGCGAGCCGTAACCATGGTCCGTCAGGTACTCAGCGCTGGTGATGAAATCGGTGAAGGTGTTCATCTTGTTCATCATCTTGCCTGCATCATGCCAGGGCTTGCCCAATTCACCGCCGCCGCGAATGTGCGCCAACGCGACGATGAGTCCGCGATCAACCAATGGCAACCGGGACACGCTGAACGTCACCGCCAGCGAATATCCGTACGATCCGTATCCATACAAATACAGCGGAGCGGTCGCCTTGTTCTTCAGATCTTTGCGATAGAACAGCGAAACCGGAATCTTCGTACCATCGCTCGCTGTCGCGAACACACGCTCCGAAACGTAATTATTGCGATCAAATCCGCCCGGAACCTCGTTTTCCTTCAACAGCGCCGAGCGATGCACTGTAACGTTGTAGTCGAACACCGACGGGGGCGTCACCAGCGACTGATAGTTGTACCGGAAGTTGCTGGTCTTGAACTCCATGTTCGCGGCCGAGCTCGCAGCGTACGCCGGCTCGGGAAACTTGATCGTCTTCGAGGAACCGTCGCCAAAATTGACCACCCGAAACACAGGCAATCCCGCAATGCGCTGCGTCAATACGTAGAAGTCCCGGAACAATTCGATGTGCTCCAGCGGCACATCCGCCTGGCTGGCCACGAATTCCTTCCAGTGCTCCTTGCCGGGATTCGCGATCGGCGCTGTCACCACGCGAAAGGTCTGCGACGTGTCATTCGTGCGAATATAGAAGTTGTCTCCGCGTTGATCGACGTAATACTCCACGTTGTCCGCGTGCGGCGCGATCAGCTTCCAGTCGCCCCTCGGGTGGTCAGCCGGCAGAAACCGCACTTCGCTGGAAACATGGCTCGCATCCGTCAACAGCAGATACTGCTTACTGCGCGTCTTCTGTACCTCGATGTTGAAGCGCTCGTCTTTCTCCTCGAAAACAATCGAGTCTTGCTTCGCATCGCTACCCACTTCATGTCGATACAGCCGGAAGCTCCGCTTCTGCACCGGATCTTCGACCGTATAAAAGATAGAGCGATTATCGGCGGCCCAGTCGAGCGACACCACGCGCTCCGCGGTATCCGGCAAGTCCTTCATCGTGCGCAGATCGCGCACGTGCAGGTGGTACTGGCGAAATCCCACATTGTCGGTCGTGTAAGCCAGCCAGTTGCCGTCATCGCTGACGGCCCACGCCCCCAGCGACATGAACTTCTCGCCCTCACCCATTTTGTTGAGATCGAGAATCACCTGCTCCGGAGCATCGAGCGACCCCTTCTTGCGGCACAGTTCGAAGTACTGCTTCCCCTTCAGAGTGCGCGTGTAGTAGTAGTAGCCGTCCATGAGAAACGGCACCGTGTCGTCCGTCTCTTTAATATGGCTGATGATCTCGTCATACAGCTTCTTCTGCCGCGCCTCGGTCGGCTGCATCACGTATTCGGCGTAAGCGTTTTCCGCCTCCAGCACGGCTTTCACGTCTGGATTGATCCGCTCCCGCATCCAGGCATAGTCATCCACCAGAGTCTTGCCATTCACCGTCTTCTCTGTATGGATCTTTGCCGCGACCGGCGGCTTCACGACCGCCACGGCGGGCTCTGACGACGTATTCGAAGGGTTTTCTGAGTTTGCGTACATAGGGATCATCAGCAGGATAACCAAAACCAGTCGCACCATGAACACTCCGCGGGAAATCGCATAATTCGGCCTAGCGAGCGCTGATTATACTTGAGTTACGGGACCGGCCCGTGCGCAGCCCGCACGCGGGCATGGGCTACCAGTCAATGAAAGTGCGCACATCTTGCCGATTCCGTCGCAATTGACATTAAAAATCGATAACAGAGACCGCCTTTTCTTCGCGGCGTAACATCAAAGGTGAATCGTTACTCCTATCTACAACGTTCATCTCCTTCGCGGCCATCGCGAGGGACTACAGCCAGACTGCTAGAGGTGCCCTGATGAGTGCTATCGCTCCCGAAATCACACCGAACATCAAGTCCATCACCGCCTACGGCTCCGCCCGCTCCACCGTGACCGGCGCGCCTCTGAATGCTGACGAGCTACGCAAGACCGACGCCTACTGGCGGGCCTGCAACTACCTCAGCTTGGGGATGATCTACCTCCTCGACAATCCTCTGCTACAAGAACCACTGCAGCCCGAGCACATTAAAAACCGCCTGCTCGGCCATTGGGGATCGAGCCCCGGCCTCTCCTTTATCTATGTGCACCTGAATCGCCTCATCAAAAAGTACGACCTCGACGCCATCTTTCTCGCCGGCCCCGGACACGGCGCGCCCGGCGTTCTCGGTCCCGGCTACCTAGAAGGCACTTACTCCGAGGTTTATCCCGAAAAGAGCGAAGACGTCCACGGCCTCAAAGAGTTCTTCAAGCAGTTTTCCTTCCCGGGCGGTATCGGCAGCCACTGCACGCCCGAAACGCCGGGATCCATTCACGAAGGCGGCGAACTCGGCTACGTTCTGTCCCACGCATGCGGCGCGGCCTTCGACAATCCCGACCTGATTGTGGCCGCCGTCGTCGGTGACGGCGAATCCGAAACCGGCCCGCTCGCCACCTCGTGGCACATCAACAAGTTCCTCAATCCGCAGCGAGATGGCGCGGTACTACCGATCCTTCATCTCAACGGATACAAGATCAACAATCCCACGCTGCTCGCGCGCGTCCCACACGACGAGCTTGAGAGCCTGATGCGCGGTTACGGTTGGACACCCTACTTCGTCGAAGGCTCCGACCACGACAGCATGCATCAGGCCATGGCCGCGACCGTAGAGCACTGCGTACTTGAAATCAAGAAACATCAGCAGGCTGCCCGCGAAAAGGGTCGAGGTCACCCGCCCCCACTGGCCCATGATCGTCTTGCGTTCGCCCAAAGGCTGGACCGCCCCTATCGAAGTCGAAGGGCACCAACTTGAAGGCTTCTGGCGCGCCCACCAGGTTCCGCTACCTAACGTGAAGAAAGACCCCGTGCAGTTGCAGTTGCTAGAAAACTGGATGAAGTCGCAACGCCCCGAGGAACTCTTCGACGCAGGCGGCAAATTCGCCGCTGAGTTCCGCGAACTGGCGCCCACCGGAAATCGCCGCATGAGCGCCAACCTGCACACCAACGGAGGCCGCATCAAGCGAGCCCTTCGTCTGCCCGATTTCCGCGACTACGGCGTGAAGTTCGACAAGCCCGGCACCACTCTGGCCGAGAATACTCGCCCTCTCGGCGTATTCCTCCGTGACGTGATGAAAGAGAACATGGAGAATTTCCGCGTCTTCGGCCCCGACGAGAACTCCTCTAATAAGCTCGACGCCATTTACGCCGTCAGCAAGAAGTTCTGGCTCGAAGAGTACTTCCCCGAAGACTCAGACGGCGGCGAACTCGCCAAAGACGGACGCGTGATCGAGATGCTCAGCGAGCACACCACTGGAGGGCATGCTCGAAGGCTACCTGCTCACTGGTCGCCACGGCTTCTTCTCCACCTACGAGTCGTTCGTGCACGTCATCGATTCGATGTTCAATCAGCACGCCAAGTGGCTGGAAATTTGCAATCACCTCTCATGGCGCGCTTCCATCGCTTCCCTAAACTTGCTGATCACCTCAACGGTTTGGCGGCAGGACCACAACGGCTTCACTCACCAGGACCCCGGCTTCCTCGACGTCGTGGTCAACAAGAGTGCCAACGTCACCCGCATCTATTTGCCACCCGACGTGAACTCTCTGCTGTCGGTCACGGATCACTGCCTGCGCAGCCAGGACTACGTGAACGTCATCGTCTGCGACAAGCAGAATCACCTTCAGTACATGACTATGGACGCCGCCATCACCCATTGCACCAAAGGCATCGGCATTTGGGACTGGGCCAGTAACGACGAAGGCGGCGAGCCCGATCTCGTGATGGCGTCCGCCGGCGACATTACTACGCTTGAAGCACTGGCCGCGACCGTGCTGTTGCGCCAGGAATTCCCCGACATCAAGATCCGATTCATCAACGTGATCGACTTGTTCAAGCTGCAGCCCAGCACCGAGCATCCCCACGGACTGCCCGACAAAGACTTCGACTCGCTCTTCACTCTCGACAAGCCGGTCATCTTCAACTTCCATGGATATCCGTGGCTCATCCACCGCCTCGCCTATCGCCGCCACAATCACGACAATATGCACGTTCGCGGCTACAAGGAAAAGGGCAACATCAACACACCGCTGGAACTGGCCATCAATAACAACATCGATCGCTTCAGCCTGGCGATGGACGCCGTTGACCGCGTGCCCCGCCTGCAAAAAATCGGCGGCCATGCCAAAGAGCGCTTCCTCAACCGGCAAATCGAGTGCCGCAATTACGCCCACGAATACGGCATCGACGATCCGGCGGCCGCGGGCTGGGTCTGGCCGTACTAAGGGAAGGAACGCGGGTAGAGCTGGCCTTGAGGCCAGCGTCCAAGTCGCTCATGTTTTGTCATCCCTCGCGGGCTTCAGCCCGCGGGGGATCTGCTTTTAGACTTTCGCCGCATTCACTAATCTTGGGACGCCCATTGAACCACGGCCCCTCCCCACGCGTATCTCTCTCAGCCTGACCTGTGAGGATCCATTGAAGACTCTCTTTCTGACCCTTTCCCTGTCGTGCGTCTTTGCCCTTACGCTTGCGGCCCAAAACCCGTCGACTGACGTCTCCGCCACCATCCTCCACGAAGACGCCCAATTCTGGGACGCCTACAACCGCTGCGACGTCGACAAGATGTCTCAATCCTTCTGGCCAGACATCGAGTTCTATCATGACAAGGGCGGCCCAACGATCGGATTAGCCCCACTCGTCGCGACCTTAAAGAAGAACCTCTGCGGTAACCCGAATTTCCGCCTGCGACGCGAAGCCATCCCCGCCACTATTCATGTCTTCCCGCTACAAAACAACGGCGTGACGTACGGTGCAGTGCTGTCGGGAGAGCATTATTTTTACATCAACGACAGCGGCAAACCGGAGTTCCGCGACGGCCAAGCCTACTTCTTCCATGTCTGGCTGCTCAAAGACGGCACCTGGAAGATGGCGCGCGTCGTCAGCTACGACCATCATGAGCCGCCTCACGAGAACACGAAAAAAGAAGTAACACTTCCGCCCGCAATGCTTGAGCAGTACGCGGGTAAATACAACGCACCCAAAACCGGCGCCCTCGCGTTCGCTCGCGAAAACAACACGCTCATAATGACGGCAGGCGACAAGAAGTACGTTCTCCACCCCGAATCCGAAAGCGTCTTCTTCACCACCGACCGCGACCTCACCTTCGAGTTCGTCAAAGACGGAAATAAGGTAACCAAGGTCGTGGTTCGCGAACACGGCGCCATCGTCGAGCAAGCAACCGCCGAATAACCAAAATCAGAGGACGAAGTGTTAGCGCCGAGCGATCGCCCTGAACCTGACTGCTCCATTCCTGCGCCCGTTCTATTCGCGTGCTCCGCGAAATCCGCGGTTGTATTCGGCTTCGCCCAATCCTTCTCTGTGCCTCAGTGTCTCTGTGGTGAACGTCATTTGTTTCTTAACGATCCACTGACGACTGGCCACTAGCCACTGCTTTACGACGGATGCGGCTCGCCCAGAATCACCCGCACCGTGTCGCGGGCAATCAACACTTCTTCATCCGTGGGAATCGCATACGCCAGCAACTTTGAGCCCTCTGCGCTGATCATCCCTTCGCGCCCTACCGTTTCTTGATTGCGTCCCTCATCGATCTTGAGTCCGGCCCAACCCAGGCCTTCGCAAATCCGGGCGCGAATTTCCGGTGAATTCTCCCCGATCCCGCCGGTGAAGACGATCGCATCCGCACCGCCCATCGCCGCCAGGTACGCGCCTATGTACTTGCGCGCGCGATAGCAAAAGACTTCTACTGCCAGTCCTACGCGCCGGTCTTCGTGATCCTTCAGCTCCGCCAGCAATTCGCGCATGTCATTGGTCAAACCCGAAATTCCCAACAAGCCCGACTGCGTGTTGAGCAGCGTATCCACTTCCGACGGCGACATTCCTTCTTTCACCGCGATCAAGCTGGTCACCGCCGGGTCGAGGTCTCCGGAACGCGTCCCCATCACCAGGCCTTCCAGCGGGGTCATGCCCATCGACGTATCCACCGACTTACTGCCTTTGATCGCGGCCGCCGAGCACCCGTTTCCCAGGTGCAGCGTGATGATGTTCGTCTGCTCGCGCGTAAGCCCGCGCAGCGCCCGATAGCGAAATGCCACGTACCGGTGCGACGTGCCATGAAATCCGTACCGCCGGATGCGATACCGCCGGTACAGATGGTACGGAATCGCATACAAGTAAGCCTGCGCGGGAAGCGTGTGGTGAAACGAAGTGTCGAACACCGCCACCTGCGGCGTGTCTTTGCCGAAAAGCTCACGCGCGGCGTGAATTCCCTTGAGGTTGTTGGGATTGTGCAGCGGCGCCAAGGTCAATGCAGTCTTCGATGCCCTGCATCACCTTGTCGTCGATGAGCGCTGATTCACTGAAGACCTCACCGCCGTGCACCACGCGATGTCCCACGGCGTGATGTCGGCTGTGCTGCGAATCTCGTCCACGCCCGATTCGTCGGATGTGATGTAGCGGACGAGGTAATCCAACGCGGCGTTTACGTCGCGCAGCGAAGCCGTCAATTTGCGTTTGGCTTCGTCTCGATTTCTGAAACGTGATGATCGCCTCGCCGCCGGCCCTCTCCACTTCGCCGCGGCACAGTTCGCTCGTCCGTCCGGGCTTTGATGCGTTCCATGTCGGTGGCGATAATTTGAAACTTAAGGCTGGAACTGCCGGCGTTGAGGACGAGTACGTTCATAGGAAAATGAGACCCTCGTGGGGAGTATGGCATTTCGCAAGCTCGCGTGAAGTGAATTGGAGGCAATTGCAAAATTTTTGTGCGCTGTCTTTTAGAATCAATAGTTTAGGGGATACTTTATCTGTATGTATTGATTCTAAATATAGTTACACGTAAGCCCGTGTTGCGATGGGACTTAGGTCCAAAAATCGGCAGTTTTAGCAGCAGAATTTGTAATACTTTACATACAAGTCATACAGAAATTTGCCATACAAACCATACTTTTCATACAGCAAGTTGTCATACAAACCATACTTTTCATACAGGCGGTACGGTCAGCCTTGAGGCAGGTTTGCGAAGTTGTCAAAGGACGGATCGCCCCGCGCTCTGGGCGCGGTGCGAGTGAGGGAGACACGAATCCCTGCCTCACTGGGATTGGTTTAGCAGGAGTTCAGTGAGGCTATTAAGCAAAATCCGCTCGACGGCGGAACGAAAGTAACCAACCTTGTCCCGAAATGGGAATCAGGCACAGCCAAACGGTACTGCCGCGGGGCTAGCTCCTGGTTTGAGCGTTCAACTCAGGGCGACGGAGCGGGGTTTCGTTAGTGGCTTGCCTCGGCGTCCAAGGCCAAGTTGAGCTCAAGCACATTGACCCGCGGCTCTCCGAGAAACCCAAACTGGCGGCCTTCGGTATGAGCGGCGATCAGTTCCTGCGACCTGCGACTCGGAGAATCGCTCGCGCGCGCGCTACGCGAGGCACCTGGAATTCCGCCGCCGCTATGGAGATGTGGGGATCGAGACCAGAAGCTGATGTAGTGACTAGATCAACGGGCACCGGGACGCCGGGATTCTCTGCCTGCAAAGCCTTGGCATCCTGTTCGACGCGAGTGATCAGTGCCTTGTTCGTCGGGCCAAGGTTCGTTCCGCCAGAGTTGGCCGCATCGTATCCAGTTCCTGCCGCCGAGGGGCGAGAGTGGAAGTACGTCGGTCCCGAGAAAGGCTGGCCGATGATGCTCGAGCCGACGAGCTTGCCGTTCTGGCTGATGAGCTGTCCGTTGGCCTTGTGCGGAAATACCACTTGGGCGATTCCAGTGACGACCAGCGGGTAGATGATTCCCAAGAGGATGGTGGTAACGATGGTCATCAAGACGGAGATAACGAAGTTTTTTTTCATGGCAATCTCCTACGCCAGCCCGGTCGCGCGTGATCAGCACGTCGATCAGCTTGATCCCGATGAACGGGATGACGATGCCGCCGAAGCCATAAATCCAGAGGTTGCGGCGCAGCAGGGCCGCCGCGCCCATGGCGCGGTACTTCACGCCGCGCAGGGCCAGCGGAATCAGGGCGATGATGATCACCGCATTGAAGATCACGGCCGACAAGCACGGCCGATTGCGGCGTCTTCAGATGCATGATGTTCAGCGCGTTGAGTACCGGAAACGTCCCGGCGAACATCGCCGGAATGATGGCGAAGTACTTCGCCACGTCATTAGCGATGGAGAACGTAGTCAGCGAGCCGCGAGTCATCAGTAGCTGCTTGCCGATCTCGACCACCTCGATGAGCTTGGTCGGATTGGAGTCGAGATCGACCATGTTGCCGGCTTCTTTGGCGGCCTGCGTGCCGGTGTTCATGGCGACGCCGACATCGGCCTGCGCGAGCGCGGGAGCATCGTTGGTGCCGTCGCCGGTCATCGCGACGAGCTTGCCTTCGGCCTGCTCGCGCTTGATGAGGTCCATCTTGTCTTTGGGTGTGGCCTGCGCGAGGAAGTCGTCGACCCCGGCTTCGCGGGCGATGGCCGCGGCCGTAAGCGGATTGTCGCCGGTGATCATGACGGTGCGGATGCCCATGGCGCGAAGTTGATCGAAGCGCTCGCGCATTCCGCCCTTCACGACGTCTTTCAGCTCGATCACGCCCAGCGCGCCGCGGGTTCTTCTCGGCGACCACCAGCGGAGTACCGCCCGAGCGCGCAATTTCCTCGACCGCATCCTTGACCTGGCTGGGAAACTGGACGCTCTTTTAGAGCGAGATAGGCTTCGATGGCGTCGGCGGCACCTTTGCGAATCTGGAATCCGTTCATGTTCACGCCCGACATGCGGGTCTGGGCGGTGAACGGAACGAACTCCGCTTCGTGCGAGCCGAGTTCGCGGCCACGCAAGCCGTACTTCTCCTTCGCCAGAACGACGATGGAGCGGCCTTCGGGAGTTTCGTCGGCCAGCGAAGACAACTGAGCGGCGTCGGCCAGTTCCGCATCGGTAACGCCGGGAGCAGGAATGAATCGCGAAGCCTGCCGATTGCCGAAGGTGATGGTGCCCGTCTTGTCGAGCAGCAGCGTATTCACGTCGCCCGCGGCTTCGACGGCGCGGCCCGACATGGCGAGCACGTTGTGCTGGATCAGGCGGTCCATGCCGGCGATGCCGATGGCCGACAGCAATCCGCCGATGGTGGTGGGGATCAGGCAGACCAGCAGCGATACCAGTACGAAGACGGTTTGCGGCGAGCCGGAATACATGGCGAACGGCTGCAAGGTCACTACGGCCAGCAGGAAGATGATGGTCAGCCCGGCAAGCAGAATGTTCAGCGCGATTTCGTTGGGGTCTTCTGGCGCTCGGCGCCTTCGACCAGTGCGATCATGCGATCGAGGAATGTTTCGCCGGGGTTGGAGGTGATCTCGACTTTGATGTGGTCGGAGAGCACGCGGGTGCCGCCGGTCACGGCCGAGCGGTCGCCTCCGGCTTCGCGAATCACGGGAGCGGATTCGCCGGTGATGGCCGACTCGTCCACCGACGCGACGCCTTCGATGATGGTGCCGTCGGAAGGAATGAACTCCCCGGCGGAAACCAGCACGATATCGCCGGAGCGCAGCTTGGCGCTGCTGACCTGCTCGATAGTGCCGTCCTTTGAGCAGGCGGTTCGCCATGGTCTCGGAGCGCGCTTTGCGGAGCGTGTCGGCCTGCGCCTTGCCGCGGCCTTCCGCCATGGCTTCAGCGAAGTTGGCGAACAGCACGGTGAACCACAGCCACAGCGTGATCTGCAGGTTGAACTTGAAGTCGGCGCCACCGCGGAACAGCATCACGGTGGTGATGACGCTGCCGATCTCGACCACGAACATGACGGGATTGCCCATCATCTTGCGCGGGTTCAGCTTGAGTAGCGCGTCGAGCAGCGGCGCCGCCGCACGATCTTCCATTCCCAGATTGCTTTCTTGCTTAGCCATGCCTGAACCTCAGAAAGTCTTTCCAGCACCCATCAGCAGGTGCTCAAGGATCGGTCCCAGGCTCAAGGCCGGGAAAAATGTCAGTGCGCCGACGATGATGATGACGCCCATCAGCAAGACGGTGAACAACGGCGTAGTCACCGGGAAACGTCCCCAGCGACGGCGGAACATACTTCTTCTGCGCCAGGTTGCCGGCAATCGCCAGCATGGGGATGATCATCAGGAAGCGGCCCACCAGCATGGTGATGCCGCCGGTGATGTTGTACCAGGGCGTGTTGCCGTTCAGTCCGCCGAAGGCCGAGCCGTTGTTGGCCGCCTGCGAGGTGAATGCATAGATAATCTCGCTGAGGCCGTGCGGGCCGGGATTCAGAGATGCTGGAAGTGCCGAATCCGGCGACGGAAGAAATCGCGGCGAAGGTGAGGATGACCAGCGGAAACACCAGCGCCACCAGCATCGCCATCTTTACGTCGTAAGCTTCGATCTTTTTGCCCAGGTATTCCGGCGTTCGGCCCACCATCAGGCCGGCGATGAATACGGTCAGCACGATGTAAATCAACATGCCGTACATGCCGGCGCCGACTCCGCCGAAGATGACCTCGCTCAGCATCATGTTGACCAGCGGAACCATGCCGCCGAGCGGAGTGAAGGAGTCATGCCAGCCGATGATGGCGCCGCAACTTGCGTCCGTAGTCGCCGTCGCGAAGAGCGCGGTGTTGGCGATGCCGAAGCGGGCTTCCTTGCCCTCCATGTTGCCGCCGGGCTGGAGGGCGGATAGCGTGCTGGTTCGACGCCCGCCAGCAGCGGATTGCCGCGTGCCTCCGCCCAATAGGCGACAGTTACACCGCACAGGAAGAGAATCGCCATGGCCGCCCACACCGCCCAGCCGTGGCGCTGCGAGCCAGTCATGCGACCGAGGGTGTAGGTCAGTCCGGCGGAGATGGCGAAGATGCCGAACATCTCGATGAAGTTGGAGAACGGCGTCGGATTCTCGAACGGGTGAGCGCTGTTGGCGTTGAAGAAGCCGCCGCCATTGGTGCCGAACTGCTTGATGACTTCCTGCGAAGCGACCGGGCCCTGAGCGATGGTCTGCTCGGTGACCGTATCCATCACCGGCTTGCCGCTGGCATCGACGGCTGGTTTGCCGTCGGCGCCCAGATGCGGGACCTGCTGGGGTTCCACAAGCGTTGCCTTGTCGTAGGGACGCAGGTTCTGCACCACGCCCTGCGAAACCAGCAAAAGCGCGCCCACCATGCAGATCGGAAGCAACACCCACAACGTGGCGCGGGTCATGTCGACCCAGAAGTTGCCGATGGTTTCCTTCTGGCGACGAGCAATGCCGCGAATGAAGGCAATCGCCAGCGCGATGCCAACTGCCGCTGAAGTGAAGTTGTGATAGGCGAGGCCGGCCATCTGGGTGAAATAGCTCATCACGACTTCGCCGGCAGTAGTTCTGCCAGTTGGTGTTGGTGGTGAACGAGGCCGCGGTGTTAAAGGCCAGGTCCGGCGGTACCGCGGCGAACTTCTGCGGATTCAACGGCAGAAAGTCCTGCACGCGCTGGATCAGGTAGAGCAGCAGCATGGGCACGACGCTGAACAGCAGCATCGCGACGGCATACTCGGTCCAGCGCATCTCGTGATTTTCGTCCACGCAGGTCAGCCGGTAGAGCAGGCGCTCGATGGGACGCAGCACGGGATCGAGGAAGGTGCGCTCGCGATTGAACACCCGAGCCATATAGACGCCGAGCGGCTTGGTCACCAGCAGAATCGCGAGCAGGAAGAACGCAATTTGCAGCCAGCCATTGACGGTCATATCAGAATTTTTCCGGGCGAAGCAGGGCGTAGAACAGATACCCCATGGTTAGTACGGTGATGGTGAGCATGACGATGGCCTGAGTGTGCATTTCGTTGTCCCTCACTTCACCCGGTCGCAGAATCGCACGTATGCGATGGAGAGCAGAAAGAAGCGCACGGTGGCTGACGAGAAGGCGATGTCGCGCATGAAGAGTCCTCCCTGGCGGCTTAGCCGCATTTGCATCTGACTCGCTGAAGCGGCGGATGATGCCGGTAATCGTCGACTTGCGTCTGATTGGCCGGCATTGTCGCTGGTGCACGGTTTCCATTGAACGTTTGGTTACCGGCACGCCACTGCACTTCGGACAGTGAATGGCTTCTGCCGACTAGACGCGCGATCGTTCGACCGTCGCGAGACTGAATGCCAGGGCGGCTACCGAATTAGCCATTCGGAAGCACCGTCGCGGTCGACTTGCGCCGACGCGACCATCGCGGTGAAGCGCCACCAGCAGAAACAGGTAGAACCCAACCGATAGTGAGCTGAGAATCAGGAACGGGTACATAGCCGCTCCTGCAAGTCGTCTACTGACATTCGAGTCGGCAGGAGCTAATGCGCGGCTAAGGGGAAGATAAGGAGTTCGTAAAGATCAGCTGCCTGGTTCGAAGCGGTAGCCAACCCAGCGCTCGGTCAAGTAGATAGCGCGGCTCGGCCGGGTCGGCTTCCACTTTCTTGCGCAGTTGGCCGATGAATACCCGCAGATACTCGGGCTGCTCGGTGCTGTTGGCGCCCCAAATGGCTGCCAGCAGGGTGCGGTGCGGCACTGACCCGGTGGGGATGCTGCGACAAGTAGAGCAGCAGGTCGAACTCCTTGGGAGTGAGCTTGAGTTCGCGGCCCGAAACCAACACCGGTGCGAGTGGCGAGATCGATGCGGAAGTCGCCGACTTCGACGACTCGTTGGCGGTTTCTTCCGCCTTGGGAGCCCGGCGCAGGTTAGCGCGCACCCGCGCCAGAAGCTCGTTCATGCTGAACGGCTTGGTGATGTAATCGTCGGCGCCGGCATCGAGCGCCTCGATCTTCTGCCGCTCCTGGTCGCGCACCGACAAGACAAGAATGGGGACCTGCGAAACCGCGCGGACGCGGCTTGCACAACTGCACTCCGTTCATGCTGCGGCATGCTCAAGATCGGTGATGATCAGGTTCGGCGTCCAGTCCTTCATGATCTCCAGCGCCATCTCCCCATCGTTGGCCACGCGGATGTCATATCCTTGTGCCACCAGCGTGGTGCGCAGCACGCGAGTAATCTGCGGCTCGTCGTCCACCACCAGAATGTGCGCGTGTTCGGCCATCAGCGCGCCTCCTGGGTCACGATGTGAACGTCCACCTTGGGAGAGCATCTGCAAGAAATCGCAGGATGGCCTGCATGTAAAGGTACCGCTGCAATCCGGTGCGAGCCGAACGCCCGAAGATGACCTGCGTGATGTGATTCTCGCGCACGAACTGCGCCGCTGCCTCGGCCACGGTCTTGCCCTTGATCTTGGCACACGCGCGCCCCAAGGTTTTCCGCAAAGCGGATGTTCTCGGCGAGCGACTTGCTGTCGTTGTCACCGAACTGGCGTCCCGTGTCGATGTAGCAGACGAAAAGTTCGCCTTGCATTCCTTGCGCCATGCGCGAACCTCGCGCAATCAAATATTGCGCCGCCGGATTGGAACTGATGCACACCAGTATGCGCTCGCGGACGGCTGACGGCTCGGTGATGTCCTCTTTCTCCAGATACGCATCGAGACTGCGATCCACAACCTGCGTCACCTGCCGCAGCGCCAGCTCGCGCAACGCGATCAAGTTGCCGGGACGAAAGAAATGCGCCAAGCGCTCGTCCGGCGCGTTCCACCGGATAAACGTCGCCGCGCATCATGCGCTTTTGCAAAGCCTGGGGCGTCACGTCGGCCAGCACGATCTCGTCCACCCGCTGCATCACCCAGTCGGGCACCGTCTCGCGAACCTGCACGCCGGTGATCTGCAGGATCGTCGGCCCAAGGCTTTCAATGTGCTGCACGTTCATGGTGGAGAGCACGTCGATCTTGTTCTCCAGCAGCTCCATCACATCTTCGTAGCGCTTGAGATGCTTGCTGCCTTCGATGTTGGTGTGCGCCAGTTCGTCGACCACCACAACCGCGGGCTTGCGAGCGATCACGGCATCGACGTCCATCTCTTCGAAGATCGTGCCCTTGTATTCCAGTTTGCGGCGGGGTATGGCTTCGAGCTTCGAAGCCAGTTCGGCAGTGGCCTTGCGCCCGTGGGTTTCGACGACGGCGATAACAACCTCTTCGCCTCGACTGGCGCGGCGAATGGCCTCGCTGAGCATGGAGTAGGTCTTGCCCACGCCCGGAGCGTAGCCAAGAAACAGCTTGAGAATTCCCTGCGACTTCGCCGGCTGCAACTTCTTCCAGCCATTGCTCGGGTGTCTTCTGCATTGACTAGTATTCTGCGTGTAACGCGAGATTTTGTCACGCTCGGCGTAGAATGCTGGCGATGCCGACAACACTTCGAACAGCGGTGTTTCGCTACTCTCGGAATGTTCGCCGGGTTGGCCGCCGTGGTGTTGGCCGGCCGTTATCTCGATGTAAACCCGACGGCGGTTGCGCTGCTGTTCCTGATCGCCGTGTCTGCTGGTTTCGGCGTATTGGGGACTGCGCTTTGCAGTGGTACTGTCCCTCGCCGCGACGGCGGCATTCAATTTCTTTTTTCTTCCGCCGCTTTATACCTTTACCATCAGCGATCCGCAGAACTGGATAGCGCTGGTGGCTTTCCTGGTAACGGCGTTGGTGGCCGGCAATCTCTCAGAACGAGCTCGCCGCGAAGCCGAACAGTCCAAGCAACGACGGCATGAAGTTGAACAGTTCTATGCCTTGAGCCAGCAGCTGCTGACCTCAGAAGATCTGGCATCACTGCTCAACATGCTGCCCAGAACGATTGCCGAGACGTTTGCGGTTACGGCTGCGCGCTGATGGTGAACGACCGCCCAGAGGTCTACCGGTCCGGCCCGGAGGTTCCCTTCGAGGCGGATGATTTGCGCAGCGTAGCCGTGCGCGGAGATCTGATTCGCCAAGATGACTCTGATAGCTATGTTCCGTTGCGAGTCGGACTGAAGACGGTCGGGCGCTCTCGCCGTGGCCGGAGGCACCCTCTCGCGCGAAACCCTGGAGGCAATCGGCAGCCTGACAGGCCTGTCGATCGAGCGAGCACGCGCCCTGGAGCAACTCTCCCTGAATCGGGCATCGCAGGAAAGCGAGAAGCTGCGCTCAGCGCTGCTGGACTCCGTTGCCCACGAGTTTCGCACGCCGCTCACCAGCATCAAGGCAAGCGTAACCAGCCTGCTCTCGACGCCGCAGGTTGATGAGACTTCGCGTGAGGAACTCCTGACGGTGATTGATGAGGAAACGGATCGCTTGAATCGACTGGTCGGCGAAGCGGCCGAGATGGCGCGACTGGATTCGGGGATGTTCAAGCTGAATCGTCAGCCGCATTCGATCCGCGAGGTGCTCGACGGTGCGGTGGAGGGAACACGTCAGCTGTTACAAAAGCATCACCTAAAGGTCGATGTTGCAGAACCACTCCCGCCGATAAATATGGACGCGGAACTTATCCTGGAAGTCGTAACACATTTACTGGAGAATGCAGCGAAGTACTCGCCTGAGGGCACTTCGGTGCGGATCACGGCCGAACGCCGCGGCAACCGGCTTGTCGTAAGTGTGGCGGATCAGGGCCCCGGAATCGACACTTTCGAGCAGTCACTGATCTTCGAGAAGTTCTACAGGGGGAGAAACCAGCAATTGGCAGCGCATGGGACGGGAATGGGATTGGCGATTGCGAAGGTAATCATCGAGGCCCACGGTGGAACAATTGGCGTCGTAAGCCAAGTGGGAAGGGGTTCGGTCTTTAGCTTCGAACTTCCCTACCAGGCCAATGCCCCGCGCCCAATAGCAACGTAAGACGGCAACGTATAGGAATGCCGTCGGCGGCATTGCAGTAAGTCTAACGCCCACCGCAACTTAGAGAGTTTGGTCGGGGCGAGAGGATTCGAACCTCCGACCCCCTGCGCCCAAGGCAGGTGCGCTACCAGGCTGCGCTACGCCCCGACTATCGGAGCTTTAATTTTATATCAGTCTGTTGCTTAGCGTTATCGGAGCACGAAGTCCGACAGGTTGGCCAGTGAGTTATCAGAACAGCGAAGCCGACACAACGATCAGTTGTGCCGGCTATGAGTGGTTATACGCTTCGCGTAGCGGTGCGCCGGGTTGCTGTCTATGCTGCTTGCTTCTCGGCGTTCCATGAGGGCTGCAGCGAGCGCCGTCCGCGGTCAATCTGCAAGTGGGAGCGCAACTTCAGCCGCGCCTTGTGCAGTTGCGATTTCGAGTTCCCCACCGAGCAACGCATCATTTGGGCGATTTCCTTGTGCTCGTATCCTTCCACGTCGTGCAGCAGAAAGACCACGCGATAGCCGGGAGGTAACCGATTGACCGATCGCTGCAAGAGAATACGATCAACGGTGACGGCCAAGGTTTCGTCCGTCGCGCCAATCTCTTTTTTCGCACCATCTGGGGTCTCGGATTCAAGCGGCTCGGGAGCCTGAGGCAGCGACTTCCGCCGCAAATGCATTAAGGCAACGTTCACTGCAACGCGATGGAGCCACGTCGAAAAGGCCGAGTCTCCGCGAAAGGTGGCCACTTTACGAAAAAGCTGGAGAAAAACCTCTTGGGTAAGGTCTTCGGCCTCCGCTGTATTTCGCGTGATGCGGAAGCACAGTGCATAAACGTGGCGCTTGTGCTGGTTATACAACGACTCGAAACAGTCTGGATCGCCCTGCTTGGCTCCGTGGATAACATCCTGCTCCGAAAGCCCATTCGCTAACATCTTCAATTCTGGTGTCACGCGTCACCTCCTGAGAGCTCTAATACCGTTGGAGAAGTGCGCAGTCATTAGTGCTGCGCAACTCTCGTCGTTGGGCGGCTGTTTCGTGTCGCAACCACCACCACGCTGCAACGGTATTCCGAAGAGAGGATGGCTAGAATCAGGTAGAAACCTTGGTGAGAGGGGGGATTTTCCTTACCGGAAGGACGGGCTTTCAGAAAGGGAGGAGGCGTATTCGAGGGAGGATGAACGCGAATTGGGGCAAATCACGAGATCCGCGGTATTTCGCCTCAATTTGCCGGGAAAGAGTATCGCTGTTAGGAGCTGAGACTCTTCGGCGGAACCTTGGCTCCCTTTTTACGGGCCTCAGATAGCCCAATTGCGATAGCTTGCTTGCGGCTCGTCACGGTGCCGCCCTTCCCACCCTTCCCGGATTTCAGGGTGCCTTTCTTCTCTCGATGCAGCGCGTTTTCAACCGATTTACCGGCTGCAGGCCCATACTTCCTGCCATTTCCAGTTTTTTTCTTAGCGGGCATGTCGCCTCCAGGTGAGTTCGACTTAAATCCTGCACGTCGGGTTGTATCGCGGTCGATTTTTCGGCCTTGCGGTTTTATCTCGCACCTAGGTTTCCGCAATCGCCTTTTGTTCGGGAGGCTCGTCCGCCGCAGGCTTCGTATCTGCCTGGTCGATCAATTCCACGTCGATGGTGGTCGTAGTGAGAATGACTGAGTCGTCGCTTTCGGTCGCCAGCACTCGCGATTCCACATGTGACTCCACCAGGATTCCGTTGGCAAAATCGAACCACTTATCGCCTACCGCTGTGATCTGTTGTTTGACGGTCCCGGTTTTCGTTTCGCTAAAGCAGCTATCCACAATGTAGGCGCAAATGCGCCCTTTCCTGACCTGGATGTCCGCAAGTTTGTGAACCAGTTGCAGCTCGGCGGCTTCGTCTGCCGCAGCCGCCAAGGGAGTCGAGTCTCGCCAGGTTTCACCTCTGTGAAGCTCCTTGTCAGGAAAAGGCACAACCGGCGGGGGCTGCCCGGGCGGATTGGTGCGCAGAATCGTTCCACTCTTTGCCATCACTGCCGTCAGTCCCTGCTGTGGCGGAGCCGGCGTTCCTTGTACAGAAAAAGCGATTTCGTAGGTACCGTCGGGATTTACTGCCAGGACTTTTTGTTCGTACGTGCCGGTAAAGTTGACCTGGTTGTCGTTCTGTTGTCCCTCGAGCTGCACGCCGGTCGAGTCCGTGCGAATTACCATTTTGTAGCGGTCAACTTGATCGACCACCATCTTGTATTCGAGCCGAATGCCTAAATCCAGCAACCTTTTCCATTGCGAGTGCCGAATCCAGTCTTCGTAGACTCCTGCTGCTGATCCCGCGTCGCCAAGAGCCTGATACAACTCTGCTTTCAGGCGAAAGTCGCTGACAGTGGCAGGCGTTACTTTCTTGCCGATTTCTGCCACGTCGTTACCGCGCAACTCCCTGAGCCTTCCAGCTTTCTTGTAGGCCTCCACCATAGCGCTCACATAGGCAAGCTTGGGTTCGTTCTTAGCAGCTGCGGCGTAGGCTTCGATGGCGCCGTCCCAGTTCGGCGGCTTCAGCAGCCCGTACAACCGGCCCATGCGTGCGTAGTACGCGGCCGCCTGCGCACCTCCTGCCAGCTTCACCGATCCCTCGCAAACTTCGATCGCCAGAGCGTACTCGCCGACGCGCTCATAAGCCTCGGCCAGATTGTCGTGGTAGACAGGCTCAAATGGATTCAATGCTATAGCCCAGCGGTAGTACTGAATGGCGTCCTTGCGTCGATCGTCGCTTAAGCCTAGAAGCGCATTGCCCAGGTCGTTATAGAGATACTGTTTATCCTGGTCTTCGGGTTCCAAATCCACTGAACGCATGAAACAACGGACGGCGCTGTCATACGCACCGCTTCGGTAGTACATCAGTCCGAGGTTCTTGTGAAAGATCGATCGCTCGGGCTGTAGCGTGATCGCAGCCTGGTACTCTACTGCCGCTTCCTGATATTTCTTCTGACTCGTGTACACATTTCCCAGGTTGTTATGAACAGCGGGCTTTAACGAGGCACCTGCCCCGAGCTTCTGCAATGCCTGCTGGTAGGCGATTGTCGCCAGGTCGAACTGCTCCTTGGTGTAGAAGTTCCATCCCAGATTAAAGGCCGCCTCGCCAATCAGAAACTCGTTGTCGGGCTCAATCTCACTCACGAAAAATTCGCTTCGCTTCTTCTCCTGGCTCCGCCGGTCTTCGGCGGCCCTGGCAATGCATTTTCGCGTCTCCTCAAAGAGTTCCTCCGCTTTATTAACGGCGTCCGGCGAGACTGCCAAATCTTTCGCAGGCGTTCCCCAGAATGTCTCTTTGCGGTAGTAGTCGTTGTATAGACGGTCCATCTGCTGGCCGAACAAATCGGAATATGCTTGCGCATGTACTGCGGCCTGGATGACTTGCCGCTCCTGGGTCAGCAGCCACTTGCAGTAGCCGTCATATTCCTCGCGCAGGTCCTTCTTCGCCTTGTTGAGCGAATCTTTGAAGTCGACGAGTTCCGTGTCTGACTTGATGTACCGGAACAGCACATCTGAGTTGAACCGGAATGTTCCGACAAGCTTGTTGTGCAAGTCTTCGATTGCCTTGTTCGCCCAACGGTCAGGCATGAGGTACCGCCCGCCCTTGACCCAGAAGCTGTCGTTCATCATCCGGTAGAGTTTCCCGGCATAGAAGAGGGCATCCCTTGCAGTCTGGTCGGCAACACTCTGCAGGTCGTCGTAAAGTGACAGGCGAATACCGAGCGGCAGGAGCTGAAGCTCTCGCTTCGCGTCCAAGTAGACATTCAGGGAGTACGAGAGCAGATGCGCATAGTTCGCCAGCAGGTAGTACGTCGATGAGATGGCTTCGATTTGCCCGACGAAATGACTGGCGAATTCCTGGCGCCGCTTGACCTCGTTCGTCCACAAGTCAGAAGACGCCTTCAGCAGATAGCCGGCGAGCGCACCGCCTGCGGTTATCACCAGCGGATTGGTTATGATCGTCTTAATGTCCATACGCTTCTTCCCGGGCACTGCCCTGGAGTAGCTGTCCGGGCCCTCACCTGCAATGCCTTCCTGAGTGCTCGGCAGCCCCGATTGTAGCCCGATTCCTTTCGCCCAAGACACCGCTAAGCCGGTTTCAAAACAATGCGAGAATGCGCGGTCACGACAGCGCTTTCGGCCAGTCGCTATAATGGTGTCTGGATGATAGGCCTTGTGTACGCGGCCGTGACGTACGTCCGCAGTCCGGCTGGCATGTTCGTCGAAGAAATGCGGCGTGATCTGCATCCCGCTCACACGCACGCGGACGCCCACATCACCATACTCCCGCCTCGCCCGCTGAACGGTACGGAGGCGGAAGCCATCGAACAACTACGGGAAACTTGCCGCCCTGTTACGCCGTTCGAAGTCACCATGGGTGACGTGGAATCCTTCATACCAGCCACCCCGACGGTGTTTATCCGTGTGGCATACGGGGCGTATCGCATCCGGGAATTGCACGACCATTTGAACAGGGGCGCCTTGATGTATTGCGAGCCTTGGCCTTACATGCCCCACCTTACAATTGTGAAGCTTGATACGATCGCTGAGGCCCGCAAGGTAGTCGAGCTGGCACGGCCGCGTTGGGACAGGTGCGAAGACAGCCGCAAGATTCTTATCGATTCCATCACCTTTGTTAAAGGAAACGGCGAGCGTTGGATGGATCTGGCGACGATTTCGCTCGGGCCTAAAAGCGAAAAGTAGCTCGCATCCGTGGGTCGTGGGATTAACTGATATAGGTACGATTGGGAAGGATTTTGGGGTGGGTGAAGGGATTCGAACCCTTGACAGCCGGTGCCACAGACCGGAGTTCTACCACTGAACTACACCCACCGCAGAGGTTTAAGTATACCATCTGAGCGAGCGCAGCCGCAGTTCACAAATTGTCGGTCGCCACTTCAAGCGTGCATAATTCCACAGCTCGGGTGGCTAAGAGCTAATTCATCGAACAGCCGCCGCCGCTGTTCATGCAACAAGCCGTCTGCCCACATCCACTCGCCGCCGGTGCGCTACTTTGAGAATGCGCAGAGAACCGGGACAACTGCTGTTCGAGCTTCTCGGTGTGGCAATTGGGGCATTCCGCCTTCTGTTGCCCAAGTATGATGGCTTCGAACTTGTGGCCGCACTCGGCACAGAGATACTCAAAAATCGGCATCGATGCTGACTCCCGTGCTACGATCCAACGCCATCCTCGGCTCTTGCTGCCATAATGGACAGGGACGTAGCTTTTTCGATTATAGATGCAATCTGCCGAGCCCAGTAGAACCGCCGACCGCTCCGCGCGAGAGGAATTGCGCGCTGTCTCGCATCCTGCGCGCGAAGCCGAAACCACCGGCGCCTATGACTTTTTTGGGGAGCCTTTTGCCCCTCGCCGTCCGTTCGTGGGGGCACACGCCCAGACCATCGCGGGCAACTTTATGCCTCGCCGTAACGAAATGCCTCCGCCGCAGGAGCGACTGATTCGCGTCGAAACTGATGTGCAGGTTCTTTGCCACTGCCACTGGCAACCGGCGCCCTCGAACACGACGACTGTCGTCATCGTCCACGGATTGGAAGGCTCAACCGAATCCCAGTACGTCATCGGCACGGGCAGCAAAGCCTGGCGCGCTGGAATGAACGTGGTTCGCATGAACATGCGCAATTGCGGTGGAACGGAAAACCTCGGACCTACGCTTTACAACTCGTCAATGTCCCACGATGTGGGAGCTGTGGCCGAGACCCTAATCAGAGAAGAGAGTCTGCCGAGGGTTGCACTCGTTGGTTTCTCGATGGGTGGCAATCTGGTGCTGAAGATGCTTGGGGAGTGGGGCGCACAAGCTCCACCTCAGGTCTTGGCCGGCGTCGGCGTTTCCCCCGCGATGGATCTGGCAGCTTCCGCCGATGCGCTACACAATGTCGGCAACCGAATTTACGAGTGGAAGTTCATGCGCGGCCTGAAGAGGCGTATCCAACGCAAGGCGGCGCTGTATCCCGACCGATACGACACACGGTATTTGAAGGGTCTTCGCAGCCTGCGGGAGTTTGACGATCAAATTACGGCTCGATATTGCGGATTTCGCGACGCTCAGGACTATTACACCCGCGCCGCGTCTTCGCAGTTTCTCGACCGAATTGCGGTGCCAACATTGATCTTGCATGCCGACGACGATCCATTCATTCGCGTGTTGCCCGACACGCGCAGCAAAATCTTACAAAACCCATGCATTACCTACCTTGAAACCACGCACGGCGGGCACTGCGCCTTCCTCGCCGAAGCTAATGGGTACGATGGTCGCTGGGCGGAGCGCCAGGCCATCGCCTTCGTGCAGCGCGTCGAGCGTGGCGAGTCTGTAGCCGCGCCGCCGTGGGCGTCTCGCTGATGGATGCCGATTGGTCGGTTGAACTCGGTGCCGACGACCCTGCTCTCGAATTCCCTTGGACCTCGCCAGAGGGCAACCAGCGCTTCGTGGATTTGTTGCAGCATCCGGAAGCCATCGCGGACATTCCTGAGGCGTTGCAATATCCCGAACTCGGCAACTTCCTAAGTGAAGTCAACAACCAGTCAGCACTCTGGATCACGACGAAGTGCGACGTGTGGCTCGACCACGACCTGGGCGACGCGGAAGACATTTATCAAGCCAAACTGAAACTTTGTTCCTACGTCGATTTGGTCACCCGCGACACGGCCGCTCGCTTCTCATTCGAGCGGCATGAATCGTCGATGAAAGCTGCCGCGCGTACGCTTTCGTCGGGCGACGACTTACCGATCGCTTGTGAGTTCATTGTGCGCCGCTGCTGGTACCATCCAGAATCGCGCGAGATGCCGAGCGCGGAGACTACGGACCTGACCCCAGGCTTTTACGTAACTTTCTACCTCTATGGCTACGGCGACGACAGGACCCAAGCGCGCGCCCGCTGGAGGGAAGGACTCCGCCGGGTTACCGCTGTTCTTGTCGCTTTAGCTCCCTGATTTGCGATAATGAAGCTGCGGCTTGCCCCGAAATAAGCCTGCCGCACCATGTGGGGCCGTAGCTCAATTGGATAGAGCATCAGCCTTCTAAGCTGAGGGTTGCTGGTTCGATCCCAGCCGGCCCTACCATCGATTTCTGCTCACGTGTCGGAGCCGTCCTCCGGCCGAGTCTCTTACGGTACTGGCCGCACCTGAATGCTGTTCGCTTTGCACTCCTTCAAGCTGGTCGGACACGCCTGGTACTGAAAGTCCTTGCTAACGCAGATCTCGACCGCAGAAAATTCGTTCTGCGGACAAGACACCCGAAACGCGTCCTTAGATGCTTTATTGGCCGAGGCGAACTTCGCTTCGATATCGCCCGGACTCGTGCGAGTTGAGTCAGGGGTTTTCTTAAACTCGTCGGGCACATTCAGACCTGTGTATAGCTTCTCGATAGCAGCAAAGTAGTCATTCGTCGTCATGCCGCTGCAGGTTCCGTGCTTCGCCCATTCGTGCTGTATCAGTGACTGTCCAGGCATGATCGGCATCATGTGGTCTACGGTGGCCGATGCCACTGGCGGCGTCGTGGAGCAACTCTCCGGCCACTTACCGTTGTTGTATTGCGGCCACAGTCCATGCACCACCAGCCCCATGTGCTTCTTGGGATCGCACTCCGCACTGGTACGTCCGGCAGTATTGGTGGCGCAGAATTCCGGAGCCCACGAAAGCGTGAGCAGGTAGTAGTCGAACTGGCCGGCCGAGCCGCTGCTGATATCTGAAGTCGATTGGCTTTTCTTGTGTTTGGCGAAGCCAGGGATCTTGAAAGAAAGACAGAGGAACAACAAGAGGAGGATTGGCAACAGCTTGTTTTTCATAGGCTGCACATATTACTGCAACTTCACCGCCAAGTCAGTGAAATAGCGCTAGTGCAGGTGAAATAGACTGTCGAGCAGGAACAGCATGCCAACGCCAAGAAAGACGACGACCGCCATCCCAACCCCGGGTTCGCGGTTCACTTCGGGGATCAGGTCCGACGCGGCTACGTAAATCGTTACGCCTGCCGCCAGCGGGAGGCCATAGCCTACTGCATGCCGGCCAACCGCCATCGTCAGCACTCCTGCAACGGTCGCCAACCCGAGCATCACCGACGCAAACCATGACTTGCCCTTGCTCAGGCCGCTGGCCAGCATCACCGAAGTCACCGTGAAGCCCTCGGGAATTTTGTGTAGAAAAACTGCCAAGAAAATCACCCATCCGAGCCACGACGAAATCAGAAAGCCAGAAGTGATGGCGATGCCGTCGAAGAACGTGTGGATCATCAGCCCAAACAGTACAGACATGCGTTTGTGCGAATGGACGAATTCATCGGCGTGCGTCTCTTCTCCATAATGAAAATGCGGCGTGATGGTGTGCTCAAAGAGGTGAACGATCAGGTAGCCGACGAGCACCAGCAGGGCCCCCTTTCTCCCGCCCATTTGCACGCTCTCGGGGACCATCTCCAGAATTGCGGTGGCTAGCATGAACCCCGCACCCAACGCCACGAAATAGCGAAGGTAGCGCCGCTCCCAGTTTCTCTGGACGATGACCGCGCCGCCGAATACATTGGCCGCAGCCGCCGTCAGCCCCAGCAAAATGCTGATTAGAATTGGATTCATGAGCAGCCAGAAGAATAGCAGAGGGCGTGCGACGGCAGACGCCTGCTATTGTCCCGGGTGCAGACCCTTTAGATCCGCGAGCGCCGGCTCGACCTTACGCCACTCGTCGGCTGGGATGTCGGCGGGCGGCGGATGGTTCTGCATTCCGTAAAACGCAACAATGTTGTCTTGCAACTCTGGAGTGACCAGTTGGAATTTGTTCTCCGCTAGCTTCTCAACCAGCTTCGCGTACGTCTCGTCCGCCAGTTTGTACTCACTCGGCTTGGTCGAATTACCGGTATCAAAGTCGCGATTTGGCAAAGTAAACTTGCCGGGGCCCGAGCGTAGTCGATTCAATTCCGCCTTATAGGCATCTACAGTCTGGTTAACGCTTTTTATGTACAGGTCTTCAGTTGCCGGCGACGGAAGCGTGATGTCCGCCGACTTCAGTGGCCCGAACTTAGGAAGGATTCGAACCACGAACGCCAGGAAGCGCGTCCTCCATCCCGGCCTCTCGTATTGCGTGCCCCAATCTTTTTCATACTCGGTCCGTGATAAACGGTATAAAAACTTGCGCCGGTCAAAGTCAGGGTTCTCCTGCACCAGTTCGGCGTGTTTCGTGAGGAGGGCGACTTTCGTCATTTCCGGAATGATCGTGCTGACGGAGCGCCGATAGGTCCCGATCGCCAAGTCGGGATTTTTCAATTCGTCGTTGAGTTCGAGGCCGTACGTATCGCGAAATGCTCGCTCCAGCAACGGCTTGGAGACTTGAAACCCAATGAAGTTGTGGTAACTGTCAGAGGTGAATCGGCCCTTCGCCACTTGGACGACATCGAAACCGAATTCGGTTCGAATGTGCGCGCGATGATCTTCTTCGTACGTCACTTCTTTGCCATACTGTTGCTCCAACTTCGGGTACGACAGTGCAACGGCCCTATTCACCGAAGGGTGGCCATCAACATCCGATACGTAGTGGGCCAGTGCGCCCAGTGCAAAGGCGTACCCGTCGAGGTCGTCCGCATCGCGCAGCAATGCGACCACGAAGTCTCCGCTGCGTACGTAGTGCAGCAGGTTGCTAAACTCTCTGCTTCCGAATGGGTAATAACCGAGGTCTTGAATAATGCTGCCACCATAGGCGTAGGCATGAGCCTGGTTGATCTCGGCGTCCGTTGCTTTAGGAAAACGCTGCTTAAGCATCGGCTCAATCTGATTGGACCACGCGAGGTCGACAATCTGTTCGTGGGTGAGCATCGAGTAGCCTGCGACACCCGTCGCACTGGTGAGTACGAACGACAAAACAAGGATCAACCAGAGAGCGCGGAAGGCCCTGTAGCCGTGAGCTGAGTCGCTTAAGAGTTCTACTCCATGTGCCACAGATACGATTACGCGCCATGCTGGAGTTGGGGCACATCGGGCAACCGCTGTAGGAGGCGCGTAAATTCACCTTAAGCCGGTTGCGCCCGCATTCACTAGCCGCTGTGCCTGATATGCAAAACATCGCCGTCTTTCACGATGTATTCTTTGCCCTCCAGCCTAAGCGTCCCGCGGGCGCGGGCCTCGGCCTCTGATCCAGCGTCCAGCAGTTGGTCCCAGTGAATCGTCTCAGCGCGGATGAAATGTTTGGAAAGATCGGTGTGAATGGCGCCTGCCGCTTCTACCGCTTTCGAGCCCCGCTCGACCGTCCAGGCGCGGCACTCGTCCTCGCCGATCGTGAAGAATGAAATCAGCCCGAGCAACTCGTAGGTCTTGCGGATGAGCCGCACCAATCCGCTCTCCTTCAAGCCGTAACTGCCGAGAAATTCCGCTGCATCTTCGTCACTCATCTCCGCCAGTTCGGCTTCGACCTTGGCGCACACTGCCAGCGCGCCGGTGTTCGGGCGGGCCGCAACGTCGGTTAGCCCGTACTTGGCCACCGCCGCTTCCAAATCGTTCTCTAATGTCGTGCTCTCGCCGATGTTTAACACGTAAAGGATGGGTTTCTCGCTCAGGAACATGAAACCCCGAATGCGTTTCTTATCTTCCGCGGTCATTTCCATTTCGCGAAGGGGAAGCTCTCTCTCTACATGCTCCTTGGCGCGCTTGAGCAACTCATGCTCTTTCTCGAGCTCAGTCGTCCTCATCTTCTTAAGGTCTTTTTCAACACGCTCCAAGCGCTTCTCAATCTGGCCAAGATCGTTGACGATCAGGTCGAGCTCGATGTTCTTGATGTCGCGGAGAGGATCGACTTCTCCCACGTGCGCGATCGACGGGTCTTCGAACGCCCGCACCACGTGCGCCAGTGCATCCACGTTGCGCAAGTTGGCGGCGAACGCCGTTTCCTTGAGGGCTTCCTGGCTTAGCGCGGCAACATCGGTATATTCCACGCTGGCATGGACGAGCTTCCTGGGGTTATAGAGCGCGGCCATGCGGTCAAGCCGGTTATCCGGCACTTTGGCCACGCCGAGGTGAGCCTCGCGTGATCCACCGGTACGATTTCCCAACGCCTGCTTGGTCAACATTACGAATAGCGAGGTCTTGCCAACCTGCGGCAAGCCAATAATTCCAGTTTTCATCGGATTAGGACCTCTGTTCCTGCGCCGTCTAACGACTGGCTACAGGACGCAAAAGAAATTCGGCTACGCCAGCGTCGTGTCCGAGCATTCCCGCCGCGATCGCCGTTCAATTCGTAGTACCTACTATGATAATCGCCGCGCCGTCAGGAAGATGACCGCCAGCCCCAGGAGCAGGACCGTGCTCTCTAACCGGGTCGACCACACGTGCAGTCGGTTGAACTCGACCCTCCGCGCATCGTCGTGCGGAACGTCGTCGATGAAGACCATGTCGTTACGCAACGCCAGCATGCGTGTGGAGATGGCAAACATGCTGATCAATGTCAGCGCAATCATCGCGAACACCAATAGGTTGCGCCCCGCAAACACCGACGTCACACCGGCAGTGACCTGCGCTTGCACCATCGACGTGACTAGGAAAACGAAACCACTGGCCAATCCCATCCAGTGCAGGATCCCCAGGCTCCGGCTGACGACTGCGCCGGCGAGCTGCCGGCTTGGAAGAATTCCGGGATGAAATACCGTGGGCGCTAATACAAACGCGAAAAACATGATTCCGCCCACCCAAACTACCAACGACAGGAGCATTAGAAAGCGCACAATCGACATAGATCCTCGTAAATAGGCCATTCTATCTGTTCAGTGGCTCGAGGTCAGAAAGGCTGGCACGGCATGGAAAAATTGCTTAAGCGCTCGGCAGTTAGCACTCTTTTGCTCTGTGCCGGATTGAGAAATTCTGCAATACTTAGCCGTCTGTCTCATACGAGGTTGACAATAGCTTTCCTCACGAAAGTTCTCTTGCAGGTAAGGTTTGCGGTCAGGCCATAATGTTTCTATCCCGCCATCGGGAAGCAGTGCTGTTTTTCCTTTGCCTCAGCTTCATGCTGGTCATTCCGCAGACCTTTGCGTTGGAGCCTTCTAACCGGACACTGATCACCCTCGACAGTTCGAACGAACGTGTGCCGCTCGCCTCAGGTGCGGAGGTAGTCTGCGATCCCAACGGCGACACGACCATAGAGGCCGCGCAAACGGCGACCTATGCGCCGCTCCCGCCAAACATGCCCACTAGCCCTTCATGCCAGGGCTACTGGCTCCGCTTTTCTGTCGCCGGCCCGTATATTCCTCCTGGAGGCTGGGTCCTGCGCCTTTCCGACCCCTGGCGTCACGCCGACCTCTATTCCCTTCGCGAGGGCAGGCTCGTCGTAGAACGCTCGGGAGATGCCCATCCGCCGCAGGAGCGCATCCTGGCTTCCTCCGACATGGCTGTTCCGCTGCCGTTGGAGCCAGGTTCGCAACAAACTTTCTACCTCCATCTCGCCGGCGAGACATCGCGTTACGGGGAGTCGCGAACTCTCGGCGCGACCATTGTTCGTCTTGATCGCTGGGTGCTACAGTTGCGCTCGCTTCTGTTTGGCCAGGGAGTCTATGCCGGCATCATCGCCGGACTGGCGCTGTATAACCTCATTCTGTTCCTGGCGATCCGGGAGCGCGTCTATCTTTATTACGTCCTGTATGTAGTTTCGTTCGGCACGGTGTGGATCGCTCGAAGCGGCTTCCTGTTCCAGTATCTGTGGCCGCGCCATCCCTATTGGGAGTCCGAGTACCTGCCATTTGTGGCCGCATCCGCCATCATCTTCAGCGCCCTGTTCGTGCGCCAATTTCTTGCCACTCGGGATCGCTCTCCCCGGCTCGATCTCGTAATGCGCGGAATCATTGCGCTTACCGTGACGTTCTGCCTGCCGCGTGTTTTCGGTATAGGCATGCCGTTGGCGGTTCCGCTGGCACTCATCGCCCTCTCGGCTTCTGTGATCTATGCTGCGCTTGGACTTGTCACGTTAGGCCGCGGTTATCGACCCGCACGCTTCTTCCTGGTGGCATGGGCTGCATTGCTGGTCGGCAATGTTGTCTATATCTTCATGTTCTTGCGGATCTTGCCGCAGACATTTTTCACCTACAATGCTGCTCAAGCCGGTTCGGCCTTGGAATGCATCCTCCTCGCGTTCGCTCTTGCAGACCGCGTCAATTTGCTGAAACGGACAAGGGAAAATCAGCAGCTCGAGTACACCCACGAGTTGCAGGAGCAGGTGAAACAACGCACCGGAGAACTCAGCGATGCGGTTGAAAAGCTAAGGGCCGCTTCGGCCACAGACCCGCTCACGGGCCTTAGCAATCGTCGCCACATTGACACTGCCGTCGGGCCCTGGGTCGCGGACCTGCGGCGTGCCCGCATCCGGAACACTCCCGGCGAGACCAGGCGTTATCTCGCGATTTGCCTGGCCGATCTCGACCACTTCAAGCTCATCAATGATGCGTTGGGACATGCCACAGGCGACAGAGTGTTGAAGGCGGCAGCAAGGACCTTGCGCGAAAATGTCCGTGCTACCGCCATCCTGGCACGATGGGGGGGCGAGGAGTTCCTCGTGCTCGACCACGTCACATCTCCTAACGAGGACATTCATATGGCGGAACGGTTGCGCCAGTCCCTGATCGACGACAACTCGCCGGTAATTTTAGAGACTGGGAGGAAACTGACGTTGTCGCTGGGAGTGGTCCGCTATCCGTTTTCTGCAAATTTTCCCGGACTGCTGGACTGGGACAATTGCCTCGCCCTCGCCGACCATGCCCTGTACCGCGCCAAGAGGTTGGGTCGAAACCGTTGGGAATGTTACCGCGCCAACGAAGACGCTCTGCGCCGCGCGATCCATGAGCAAGGTGAGGAAGCGGTGCGAAAGCTGTTTCGACTCCACGTTGACGAAGCATTCACCCAAGGTCTCATCGATCTCATCGAAGAAGTTCCGTCGGACGTAGAAGCCGTCTAGTCGGCTGCAAATGCCGGCGCCCGCTCGTGCATTGATTTCATGACGATCATGATCTCTACCCGCTTGCCTTCCGTCCCCCGCTGTTATGCACTACTGCCAATCGGCGCGCGTGAAAACTGCCATTCACGACCGCGGCAATTGCGTCCGTCTCGGCCAGGAAGCCGTCGTGCCCGTGCGCAGTCTCGAATTCTGTGTAATCGCACTGCGCGCCTGCCGCCTCAATGCGCTTCGACAGGTCGCGCACGTCTTTCGCAGGAAACAACCAGTCCGACGAAATCCCCACCAGCGACACATGCGCCTGGATACGCTGCAGCGCCTCCGCTTCCGAGGTGTATCCGCGCCCAAGCTCAAACGTGTCCATTGCCTTCGTAATCACGACGTAGGAGTTGGCGTCGAACCGGCTGACAAACTTCTCGCCCTGATGATCGAGATACCCGGCAACGTCGTACCGCCCACCGACGGAGTGCAGTGGATCTTCTCCCGTGCGGTTGGGTTTGCGTCCATAGCGCTCGTCGAAGAGTTCCGGCGACTTGTACGAGCACATTCCGATCGCCCGTGCCAACCCCATCCCTCGAGCGGGCTGATGGTCCGCGGCATAGCGTCCCTCGTGAAAATCGGGATCGAGCTGAATTGCCTTCCTCTGGAGATGGTTCAGCGCAAGCCCCATCGCTGATAGCGGTGCGCAGCCAATCGCAATGCAATGCTCGACGCGATTGGGAAAATCCACTGCCCACTGCAACGCTTGCATGCCGCCGATCGACGCACCAATCACCGTTCGTAGCCGCTTCACCCCCAACTCGTCGAGCACGTGGACTTGGGCACGAACCATGTCGCGAATCGTGACCAGCGGAAAGTCCGGTCCATACGGTTTACCGGTCGAAGGATCGATCGACACAGGACCAGTCGACCCGTAGCACGACCCCAGCACATTGGTACAAATGACGCAGTCGCGAGAGAGATCAAACACCTTCCCGAACATCTCCGGCCACCAGTCATCCACGCGCGCCGAACCTGACAGCGCGTGACAGACCAGTACCGCGTTGTCGCGCCTCTCGTTCAGTTCGCCATACACTGCATAACGCACCGAAACTGGCTGTAGCGCTCCGCCACCCTCGAGACGGAAGGGCGAGCCGGACGCGAATGTCAGGTCACCCTCTCGAGTTGGTTGCAGTGTCTCGGCCACGCTCACGCCCCCGCCACTTGCGCCACAGTCTTTTTGCCAGTCGCTACTTGTAACGCACTCTCCAGGTCGGCGATGATGTCTCGCACGTCCTCGATGCCGACCGAAAGCCGCACGAGCTGCGGTGTCACACCCGTTTCCCTCTGTTCCGATTCGGAAAGTTGCTGGTGCGTTGTCGACGCTGGATGGATCACCAGCGACTTTGCATCGCCAATGTTCGCCAGCAGGCTGAACAGTCGCACCGAGTTGATGAACTTCTTGCCCGCCTCGAACCCTCCCTTGATGCCGAACGTCACCAGCGAACTCGATCCTGTCGGCAGGTATTTCCTGGCGCGCTGGTAGTACTTGCTGGTCGGAAGTCCCGGATAATTCACCCACTCGACGTCCGCATGTCCGGCGAGGTATTCCGCCACCTTCAACGCATTCTCCGAGTGCCGTTCCATTCTGAGATGCAAAGTCTCCGCGCCCTGCAACAGCAGAAACGAGTTAAACGGAGATAGCGCCGCGCCAGTATCGCGCAATCCCTGTACGCGGGCCTTCAAGATGAACGCCAGCGGCCTGAATGCCTTGGTGTATGACACGCCGTGGTACGACGGATCGGGTTCAACGAAGTCCTTGAACCGTCCCGACTTCTCCCAGTCGAACTTGCCGCCATCGACGATCACTCCGCCAATCGACGTCCCGTGCCCACCGATGAACTTCGTCGCCGAGTTGATCACAATATCGGCGCCCCACTCGATCGGACGGCACAGCGCAGGCGATGCGCAGGTATTGTCGATGACCAATGGGATTCCCGCCTCGTGCGCGATCTTCGCAAGTTCCTGGATGTCCGCGATATCGAGCTTGGGGTTGCCCAGCGTCTCTGTATACAGCGCCTTGGTCTTCGGCCCGATGGCCTTGCGCAGCCCGTCGAAATCGTCGGCGTCGACGAACTTCACTGTGATACCTAGCTTGGGCAGCGTGTAGTGGAACAGGTTGTACGTCCCTCCGTACAGCGACGTTGTCGAAACGATGTCGTCCCCGGCCGACGCCAGCGTGGTGATCGTCAGTGTCTCAGCAGCCTGACCCGAGGCGAGTGCCAGCCCGGCCGCTCCATCCTCCAGCGCTGCAATTCGCTTCTCGAACACGTCTGTAGTCGGGTTCATGATGCGTGTGTAAATGTTGCCAAACTCCTGCAACGCAAACAGTCGCGCAGCATGGTCTGCATCGTCGAATACATACGACGTGGTCTGGTAAATCGGTACTGCGCGCGACTTGGTGGTGGGGTCCTTCTCCTGGCCGCCGTGGATCGCCAGCGTATTCAGGCGGTACTCTGTTTTGTCGCTCACTGAAGTCTCTCCTCTTTACGTATTGGCTGGGTCAAGGCCTGAATGCACAACGACCCACAGCTTGACGGCTGTGGGTCGCTTGCGAACTTTGCGGCTTCTAGCTTTTTGTTTGCCGCTTCAACGCGCAACCCACATACCGACACGCATACACAGGCACATGGCCATGGTGCTGATGCGGATTCGAATGTAGGAAGCGGTAATCATGCTTGGTTGTTAAGTATATTGGCCACGAAACGGATGTCAAGCCGACCAGCCGAACGGCTGAAATTCAGCCTACTCAACCAATGTAACCGAACCGCTTCCCAAGTCGTAGTACCCGGCAACGACCTTCAGTTTCTTTTCCTTCACCATCTCCGAGATCACGGTCGAGGCCTCGCTTAGAAGCTTGGCCTGTATCTTCGCATTGGCTTTCGTCGCCCCCTCCAGGTTCGGCCCAGCTTGATCAATCGCCGGTTGAATATGCGGGAACAACGAGCTGATCTGGCCCGGAACGCCTTTGCCTTGGATCGCGGCCTTCACTGCACCGCAACCCGAATGTCCCATCACCAGGATCACCTTTGTCCCCAGCACAGCAGCGCCGTATTCCAGGCTGCCGATAATCTCGGGCGTGATGATGTTCCCCGCAACTCGCGTTACGAAAACATGCCCAATGCTTTGATCGAAAGCAATCTCCACCGGCACTCGGGAATCCGCGCAAGACAGCACGGCGGCGAACGGCTCCTGCTTGTCGACTGTTTTCTGTTTGAGTATGGCCAGATCTTCGTCGAATGCCTTCAGGCTGCCAGCCGTGAAGCGCTTATTCCCGTCCATCAACTGTTGTAACGCTTCGTCGGGACTGAGTTTGCTCTGTGCCCAGGCACCTTGCGGAACCGCAAACTCCAACCCGCCTGCAAGTAACCCAACCGCCGTTCCAGTAAATCCCATCTGCAAGAACCTTCGCCTGGTTGGCCCTGGATCGAAAGAGACTGTCTTCATATTTCCTCCGCGGATGCGCCGGTCGATCACGACGTCCGAATGATTGCGAGATTCTACTACCCCGCAATGTCCTACGTGTGAACGAATTTCACGGCAACGTGACGCGACATTATCCTCTACAATTTCCTGCTACCGGCGTTCACCTATGCGTCGCGCCATCCATGACGATTCTCGCCTTCACAATTCTGATTGCCCTCGGGTCATTTCTAGCCGGCCTGCTCGGCGCGCTCACCGGACTCGGCGGGGGCGTAGTCGTTGTCCCTCTCCTTACCCTGGCCTTCGGCGTGGACATCCGCTACGCAATTGGCGCCTCACTTGTTTCCGTCATTGCAACTTCTTCTGGTGCCGCCGCGGCCTATGTCCGTGAAGGTTACAGCAACATCCGTATCGGTATGTTCCTGGAAGTCGCCACTACCGTCGGTGCCATCGTCGGAGCCATGCTCGCTACTCACGTCCCGACCACGGCAATTGCCATTGTCTTCGGAATCGTATTGCTATTCTCCGCCTACTTTTCAAGTCGGCCGCATCCCCCCGAAGTTCTCGATCGCTCGCCCGACCATCTCGCCCAAGTGCTCAAACTTAATGGCGAGTATCCAACTGCGAATGGCCCGACCGCATACAACGTGCATCGAGTTCCTCTGGGTTTCGGATTGATGTTCGGCGCAGGCACACTCTCCGGCCTGCTGGGTATCGGTTCCGGCGCGCTGAAAGTGCTCGCTATGGACCAGGCAATGCGCATTCCGTTCAAAGTCTCCACAACTACCAGCAACTTCATGATCGGCGTCACCGCAGCGGCCAGCGCGGGCATCTACCTTAGCCGCGGATACATCGATCCCGGCATCGCCATGCCCGTTGTGCTGGGAGTTCTCGGCGGCTCGCTGGTCGGCGCGCGTATTCTCGTGAAAGCACGCACACGCTGGCTACGCTACATCTTCAGCGCCGTCGTTGTGGTGCTGGGGATCGAAATGATCTACAACGGTTGGAAAGGAACGCTGTGAACCAACCCGCGGTAGACGATCGGCGCATTGAACTCATGCTCGGCAGCCTGCTACGCATTGGAGTTTCGCTCTCAGCGTTCGTTGTGCTGATTGGTGCCGCGGCTTATCTCTCGCGCCACGCATTTGAGCCCGCAAACTTTACCGTCTTCCGCGGAGAAGCCGCAGCGCTGCGTTCTTTACCCGCCGTTTTCGTTGGCGCAATGCACCTGAGTGGCAAGAGCATCATCCAGTTCGGACTGCTTCTGCTGATCGCGACTCCCGTGGCGCGAGTCGTATTCTCCGCCATCGGCTTCGCCATGGAACGCGACTACCTCTACGTGGTGCTGACTCTCGTCGTTCTCGCCGTGTTGCTCTACAGCCTGGTTGGTTCCGGCGCCGCCTAAGCAACGCCGCCGCCCCGGACGCTTATTGGCGCTATCGGCCTCTCGCAGCCTGTTTCGACTTCTACTTCTCCGATTTCTTGGGCGTGCTTTTCGCTTTCGCCTTTCTCGACGGCAAAGGACTATCTTGGGTCATTTCCCCGGCGTAGGGGTTCGGAGTTTCGGCATGAGCAAACTCAGCATCGCGCCATCGATGCGGTTATCTGGCGTCCAGCACGGCGTGACTCGCAACTTGCACGGACGCCCCTTGGAATCCTTCACCTGTTGACGATCAGGCAGCATTTCCGCGGTCACATCCAACAGAACTGTTCCAGATCCGCGGCATTAGCGCCCAAAACCATCACCAAGAGTTGCTGCAAAAAGGGCACCCGAGAAGGTGCCCTAAGCGTATGTTCGCAACGTCGATCGGCGTTATTGAGCGGGCGCCGGTGCTGTTTGTGGAGGCGGGTTGAAGTTCACCTTGGGCGCCTGCCGCGAGCCTTCGTCGGCCTTGAAGTAAGCGTCGTTGCGCGCAAAGCCCGACAAACTTGCGACGATGTTGTTGGGGAACAGCCCGATGTAGGTGTTGTAGTCCTGCAGCGTATCGTTATACCGCTTGCGCTCTACGGCGATGCGATTTTCCGTTCCCGCCAGTTCGTCCTGCAGGCGCAGGAAATTCTCATTCGAGCGCAACTGCGGATAGTTCTCCACCACCACCAGCAAGCGGCTCAGTGCGGAGTCGAGTTGCCCGTTGGCGGCGATCTTCTCCGTCGGGTTCCTGGCACCGGCCATGGCCGCGCGCGCCGCAGCAATGTCGCCGAAGACCTTCTCTTCGTGGGTGGCGAATCCCTTTACCGTCTCCACCAGGTTCGGGATCAGGTCAGCACGCCGCTGCAGAACCACGTCAACCTGCGACCAAGCGGAGTTCACGGCCTCACGCTTGGTTACCATCTCGTTGCGGCGGCCTACAAACGCGCTGCCGACAAAAAACAGCAGCAGCACGATGACAATAAGAATGATCACTCCGGTTTTCATGTTCCTCCCGCTTTCACTCAGAATCCGATCGCCAAGCAATAACCCTCAGCATTAATGCCTGTGCCAATGCCGCTTCGGCGCTTTCACATCCAGCCCATGCGCCACCGCAAGAATGGCATCCATATAGGCGTGATACACCCCGCGAACATTGTCCACGGCATGCGTCCCACTGCGCAACTCCAACACCGACCGCAGTGGCTTCTCGTTGAACCCAAACACCTCGGCGGCATGCTCCAGCACCTGCGGCTTGCCGTGCGGCGGGTTCTCGCCCAGCGCGATCAGCGCGTGCCGGAACAACGTCAGAACGCTGGTCACCGACTTTGCCAACACCAGCTTCAATTCCTCGTCACCATCGTTGGTCAGCAGCAGATGATTGCGCAGCCGCAACAGAGTCGTGCGCAGCTCGTGCTCCACCTCGACGCGGTGCAGGTTCATCGGCACTTCGATGCCCGCCACCACATCTTCTCCGTGCAGCATCTTGTGCGTGCCCTGGATGTCGAGCATCTCGATGGCGAACACGTCCGCCGACTCGCGCAACTCCTCCAGCGTCATGATTCGTCGGCGGCCGCAGTTTCTCTTCGTGGCTCCACCACTTCAGCACACCCGCCAGGCCAGGATAGATATCCGGCTTCATCGTGCGCAGCACCACCAGCAGGTTCACGTCAGAATACTGCTCGTGAAAATCGTCGCGTGCCGCGGAGCCGTAGAGCACCACCGCAGCCAGATCGTCGCCGCAGGCGTAATGCAGCCGGTCCACCAATGTCTGCAATTTGTCGTCAGGCTTGCTTGCCATGCTTCCTCTCCGCTCCGGCTACCAGCTTCCGCCGGCTCCGCCGCCGCCGCTTCATGCCGCCGCCAAATCCCCCGAAGCCTCCGCCACCACCGCCGCCCCAGCCACCGGAGCTGCCGCCAAACCCGCCACCCCAGCCGCCGCCGCCGCGGCCCAGCGCATTGCCCAGCAGCATCCACGGCAGCGCGCTGCCCATGCCGCCTCCCGACCCTGGCAGGTCCGCGCCGGTTGCGACCGCCGCGCGCCAAGGCGCGCACCAGCAGAAAGAACCCGCCGAACAGCACGAACGGCAGCCACCACGGAGCTTCGTGTGTCGGCAGGACGCTGCCTGCGTTGCGGAACTCCGGTCAGCTGTTACGCCTGCGTCAGCGGCGATGAATTGCGCCATTCCGGTCGTGCCGGTCAGCGCGGCTGCGCTGTAATCGCCCTTGCGCAAATCTGGAACCATATCGCGGCCAACGTCGCCCGCGCGCGCATCGTTGATCACCGGCTCCAGTCCGTATCCAATTTCAATCTTGTATTGCCGGTCTTTGGGCGCAATCAGGATGAGCGCGCCGTTATCTTTCTTTCTTGGCGCCGATCCCCAGGTGCTTGTAGAGATCCGCGGCGTAATCTTCCCGCGTCTGGCCTTCGAGCGAATTCACTGTCACCACGGCGATCTGGGCGCCGGTCTTCTGCTCCACTTCGGTCGCCAGCAACTCAATCTTCTGCCGCGTCGCGGGATCGATCACCCCTGCCAGGTCGGTGACATAGCCCTGCGGCCGGATGTCGCGATCTTCTCCGCCCAGCGCAACTTGCAGGAGAGCGACGATCAGCAACAGATATAGGACGGATTTGTATCGGATTGACACTACCGACTGAGAATTGCGGATGAGCAGAATGGCTCCTCTTCTCCAAACGCTAGTGAGTTGCCCGCCCTGTGTCAAGAATGTGGCGCCGCTACCGTCTGGCTTCGTTTCAATCTGGTTAACGCGAAACTCCTTTGGCCTGATAATCCTTGGGCAAGTACTTGTCTGGTATCGCCGTACGGTTGCCGTCGCGCAGCGCATGGAAGACAGGTGACATAATCTCCACGCCCGGCCTCGTAAAAGCTGTCCTGGATGTTGGCGTGCAAGTCCGAATAGATGTACGGCATCAGCAGCGGATGGTCCGTGTAAGCGTTGATCTCGTATTTCACGTACGAATCCTGCAAGTCCGCCTGCAGCACGAACGGCGCCGGCTCATGCAGGATGTGCTTGGTCTTCAGCGCCGCGTCAATCAGCAGCTTGTGAATCGTGCGCCACGGCGCGTCGTATCCGATCGTCACCGACGTATGCAGCACCACGCCCTGCTCCTTCGCCTGCAGGCTGAAATTGGTCACGAAGCTGCCCAGTACCACCGAATTCGGAATCGTGATCTCTTCGTTGCGAATGGTGCGAAGATGTGTCGCCAGCATTGACGTCTGCACGACTTCGCCAGTATTCTCGCCGATAGTTACCCAGTCGCCCACGCGAAACCCGCGCGTGTAAATCAGGATCACGCCCGCCACAAAGTTCGCCACCGCCGAAGTCGAGCCCAGCGAGAACAGCACGCCGAGGAACACGGTGATCCCCTTGAATGCGGGCGACGATTCTCCCGGCAGGTAGGGATAAATCATTACTGCCGCGAAGGCATAAATCAGAATGCGAACAATCTTGTAAGTGGGTTGCGCCCACTCCGGATAGAAGTTAGGTAAAACGGATGCGCCCCGTTCCACCTCGACCGCGATGACGCTGACAAACGCTGGACTAAGTAGATGCGTACCACCAGGATCACGAAGATGTAAAAGGCGCTTGGGCAGATAGTCCAGCAGAGCGCTGCCCATCGCCACCAGCGGGCCGGTGATGTATCCCAGCAATCGTTCGCCGTGTTCACGCGTCCAGGGAAAAAAACTGAATGCCTTCGCCAGTGTGAGATAGGTCATAACAGCGATCAGCGCGAGTTCCGCAGCAGCTCTCGCTACCGAAACCAGCAGTGCGGCCACACGCTCGCCGCGCAAAATCTCCGACTGTTGGATCTTGATGCCCTTGATCCGCGACTTCGCCGAGGTCTCCAGCAGTCGTGATGACCCATCGGGCCCCGCCATCACCAGCCAGACCAGCACAACGTAGATAAGGACGGTTACCGCCGCGTACGCAGCCGCCCTGCCACAGGTAGCGGGGTGTATGCTGCTCGCGCGCAACCGCAAGCTTCTCCTGAAGCAGTTTGGAGTATTGGATCGCCAGCGCCTTGCGTGGCAGGCCCGCTCCCTTGGCCTCGGCATCGTTGATGGTGACAATCAATTGATCGCCGTAGCGGACCGTCGCAACCCCGCCTTCCTCATTGGCGTTGATATCCTGGGGATTGAAGTCCTCCGCCTTCGCCAGGTCTTCGAGGGCCGCCGAAATCCGTTTCGCCCGCTCCTCTGCCGTGGCCGCGCCCAGGTTCTGCCGCACCCGGAACACCTCGTAGCCATCGACCATGACGGGATAGCCCTGCTGTTGTTGCGCCGACGCGCTCTCCTCGTCGCTCTGCCATGCGAACGAAGGGACCGCAAATAAATTCAGCAGGAACAGGATTGCGACCACTTTCAACAGCGGCGCATGATAGGACTGATTAGGGCGCTTCACGGAGTATTCCCTCCGGTAGAAGGAAGCTTGCATGGTAACGGCCAATGGTAGGCCAAGCGCGGGCTGCACTCAAGCGTGCCGTTTGGAGAAGCCGGGAGCGCCGATCAGGGTACTCGCGCCATCGCTTCAGCGCGACGCCAAAGCAGCTGGTTTCTCTTTCCGCCGAGCTTCCAGCCAGCTCATCCATGCATCCAGACCCTCGCCCGTAGTGCTCGAGAGCTCCAGAATCTCCATTTGCGGATGCACTCGCCGCGCGTTTTCCCTGGCGAGTTCAGCCTTAAACGGCACGTAAGGCAGCAGGTCGATCTTGGTGAGCACCATCAGTTCCGACTTAAAAAAAATCGACGGGTACTTGAGCGGCTTGTCTTCGCCCTCAGTCGTGCTGAGCAGCACGATCTTGGCATCCTCGCCGAGGTCGTAGCTCGACGGGCAAACGAGATTCCCCACGTTTTCGACGATAAGCAGGTCGAGATCTTCGAGTTTCCAGTCGGCGAGATGCTTCTCCACCATGCGCGCGTCGAGGTGACATGTACCGCCAGTCACAATCTGCTTTACGGGGAAGCCGTACTTCGCCAGCCGCTTAGCGTCGTTCTCTGTCTGCAAGTCGCCGGTCAGCACAGCCACGCGCGCACCCTTGTCCATGCGTTCCAGCGTCTTTTCCAGAAGCAGCGTCTTGCCCGATCCCGGCGAACTGATCAGATTGACGCACAGCACACCATGCTCGCGGTAGCGCTCGCGCAGTTGCTCGGCCAGGATCTGGTTTTCGTTGAGGACCTTCTTTTCCACTTCAACGCGGCTCATTCATCCACTTCCATGTAGGCGATGTCCAACTCTTCTCCGCTAATGCACTGCGTGGCAAATTCGCCGCACTGCGGGCACTGCGGATCAAAATCGGTCATGCGAAATTCATGCTGACACTTGGGACAGCGCTGCATCCTGGGGATTGACTCCACCGCCAGCAGCAGCCCTTCCCACTCGGTTTCCTTGACCATGCACTCAAAGCCGAATTGCAGGGCATCGACATCCACTCCCGCAAGCTCGCCGATCTTGACCCCGACTTTGGTGATGCGTACGCCGGGATGCTTGCGCGCTTCCTTCTGCACGCTCTCTAGAATCGACGATGCAATACCCAGCTCGTGCATGGCGTGGCTAGCCCGCAGTGACCTGTCATTGTCGCACGCCTGGCTGGCGCATCGCTGGCGCCCCGTTCAAGCTCGCGCCAGCGAAATTCGGCAGGTCGTGCCCTTGTGGTGGCAAACGGAACTCGCCTGTCCGCTTTCGGACACACCTAGCCTCCCCCACCAACCCCCTTCACTTTCACGAAACATTTTCCGCTGGATTTCGTCTATGACTGAAAGCAGGCATTCGTCTGCCATGGGGAAAAACGCTTGCCGCAGTATCGATCGACATTCAACCGCTGGTTGCGCGTGTGGGTTATAGGTTTCGTCCTTTGGACGCTTCTCGCGTTCCTCACCGCTGCGGGCGCACACGTGTATCTGTCCTCAATGGGGACGCCGATCAGCTGGGCGCAGCTTCTGGCATGGAACATCTCCATCTCGTTCGTCTGGTCGCTGCTCACGCCGCCCGTTTATGAGCTGGCGCGCCGATATACCTTCGATCGTGGCAGTTGGAAGCTTTCGCTTCCGATCCACTTGGTCGCCAGCGTGGCAATCGCATTTGTGAGTGCCGTCGCCCTCGTGACGCTCAATCCGCTGATCACCTGGACCAAGGAACCCAGCATTCCTTTCTTCGCGCACGTGCTCTCGCGGACCTTCATGGATATTCCGCGCTACTGGTACGTGCTGCTGATTACCCAGGCCATCGCATTCTACGGCAAGTACCAGGAGCGCCAGCTGCTGAGCTCGCAGCTGGAAGCGCAACTCGCCAACGCGCAGCTCGAGGTGCTGAAGATCCAGCTTGAACCGCATTTCCTGTTCAACACGCTGAACTCCATCGCCGCACTCGCGCGTCATGACGGCGAAGCCGCCGAGCACATGACGCTCCAGCTCGCCGATCTGTTGCGGCTGTCACTCGATGGCGTAGGCGTGCACGAAGTTCCGCTCCACCAGGAGCTGACGTTTTTGCAGAAGTACATCGACATTCAGCAGGTGCGCTTTCACGATCGCCTGCGCGTGGAAACGGAAATCGATCCCCGCACGCTGGACACGCTTGTCCCCAACCTGATCTTGCAGCCGCTCGTCGAAAATTGCATTCGCCACGGCATCGGACCACGTCGCGCGCCCGGCCTGGTTCGCATCTCTGCGTGGCGCGACCACGATGATGTATGGATGGAAATCCGCGATGACGGCGTCGGCTTCACGCGCGGCGGCCTGATGCCTCCCGAGGGCGTCGGCCTCAGCAACACTCGCGGACGCCTGCACCAGCTCTATAACGAAGACCACGCCATGGTGCTGGAAGACGCGCCCGGCGGCGGATGCACGGTTAAAATTCGCATTCCCTATCGCACTAGAAATGAGGAGGTCACGACCCACCATGTCGATTCGAGTATTGCTTAGCGACGACGAAGCCCTGGCCCGCGGGCGCCTGCGCAGCCTGCTGGAAGCCGAGCCCGACCTGCAAATTGTCGCCGAGTGCGGCGATGGACGCTCCGCTATCGCGGCCATCCAGCGAGAAAAACCCGACCTGGTTTTTCTCGACGTCCAGATGCCCGAGGTCGATGGTTTTGGCGTCGTGGAAGCGCTACAGAAAGAGGGCACGCTGCCACTCACAATTTTTGTCACCGCTTACGATCGCTACGCCATGCGCGCCTTCGATGTCCACGCGCTCGACTACCTGCTGAAGCCGGTCAACAAAGAACGCCTTGGCGAGGCACTCGGTCATGCGCGCCGCCAGTTGCTGCAACCTTCAGAGCCGATGTTCCAGAAGCGGGTACTCGAAATGCTCGGCGAACTCGACAACCGCCAGCAATCGCCCGAGCGCATCGTGGTGAAGTCCGACGGAGAAATCGTCTGCCTCAAGCCCAACGAAATCGACTGGGCTGAATCGGCGGGCAATTACGTCTGCCTGCATGTGGGCAACGTCACGCACATCCTGCGCGAGACCATCACCGCGCTGGAGAACCGCCTGGGTGCTCGTCAGTTCCTGCGCGTGCATCGCTCGACGCTGGTGAATGTGGATCGCATCAAGACGCTGAAGCCGTCTCTTTACGGCGACTACTCGATTCTGCTGCGCGACGGCACAAAACTGACGTTGAGCCGGGGCTTCCGGGAAACTGTCCTGAGGCGCCTTGGCACGGCCTAGGCGCCAGTATTTGTAGTTTGTCATCCGAAGCGAGGACGCGCCGAAAGGATGTGTCCGAGTCAAGGGAGTCGTTTTTGCATTTTGCGCCAGGGGAAAGAACTGCAAGCTACCAGGCCGGCTTGCCGTCTTTGAAGCGAAGCGTCAGCTTGTCGTCGCCCTTTTCGACCTCGCGCGCCAGGATCAAGACTGCGCCGTTCTGCGTCACCTTCGATCCCGTGACTTCGACCGCGTCTCCCACTTTGTAACTCCCTCCCATATCATCCACAAAGCTCTTGGGGCCAAGAAAGACCTGAACCGTCTCCGCCCCAACCTTCACCGAGAGATATGCGATCGCCTTGCTGCCGCTGGGTGGAACGAGCTTCATCTCTTCCACGGTTCCCTTGAGTTTGGTTTCCGTAGCCGGATCATACTTCGGTGGAGCTTGCGCAAGTGCGGCAGCAGCAAGAAACGCGACTGCGACAGGAAGCACCCACTTCGCGGTTAGACCGCAACCAATCATCGCCCTACCTCACGCCGCGAATGTTAGGCTTGCCGCACGTGAAAAGCAATCTGACTTTCGTCGCGAAACTTGAAACCTGAAACTCGAAACTCATCCCAGGCATCTACCATGACCATGAAAATCGCCTTCCTCGGACTCGGCAACATGGGCTCGCACATGGCCCGTAACCTTCACCGCGCCGGACACACCGTCACCGTCTGGAACCGCACACTCTCCAAGGCCGAACCGTTGCGCGCCGACGGCATCAGCGTCGCGACGTCTGTCGCCGAAGCGACTAGAGGTGCTGACGTCGCCATCACCATGCTGGCGGATGACCCGGCGGTGTCCGGGGCCGTCTTCGGTTCGGAGGGCATCGCCAGCACGCTGGCCCAAGGCTCCACTCATGTCTCCATGAGCACCATCAGCGTCGCGCTCTCGCAGAAGCTCGCTGCCGAACATCAGCAACGCGGCCAGCGCTACGTCTCGGCCCCCGTCTTCGGACGCCCCGAAGCCGCCGCCGCGGCCAAGCTGGTTGTCGCCGCTGCAGGCGACGCCGCCGACATCGAACGTTGCCAACCCATCTTTGACGCCATCGGCCAGCGCACCTTCGTCATCGGCCCCAAGCCCGAGATGGCCAACGTGGTGAAGCTCGCCGGGAACTTCCTGATTACTTCGGTCGTCGAGTCGCTGGGTGAAGCCGTCGCCCTCACCCGCAAGTATGGAATCGATCCGCACGAGTTCGTGGACTTCCTCACCAACACGCTGTTCTCCGCGCCGGTGTACAAGACCTACGGCGGCCATCATCGCCGAGGAACGCTACGAACCCGCCGGATTCAAAATGCGCCTGGGTCTGAAAGACATTCGCCTCGTGCAGGCCGCTGCCGACAGCGCCGGGGTGCCGATGCCAGTCCTCAGCGTGGTACACGACAATGCCCTCGCCGCCATCGGGCGAGGCATGGAAGACCTCGACTGGAGTTCCCTCGCCCGCCTCGCCGCCGAGAATGCAGGCTTGAAATAGACAAGATTTCTCTCATACTGAACTTTGCATGGCAAACGAATCCCATTTTGTCCGTTTTTTTAAAACCTATCGCTCGGAACTGCTGATGTGCCTGTTGGTGGCCGAGATGATTGCCTCTCCCGTGGCGGACTATCATCCGCGCGTGGGAGCGCTGCTGGCCGCACTGATCGGACTGTCGCTTCTCGCAGCCGCGAGCTACATGGCCAACAGGAAAATCGTCAAGGTGGTGGTGCTGCCGATCGCCGCTGTTTGGCTGGTGGCGCGGCTTCTGGAAGCTTTTGGCAATCGGCAGCACGCAGATGCACGCCTCGCCCCCGCAGCAGGACTGGCTCTGTCGTGCGCAATTCTGTGGGCACTCTTCCAACGTGTGCGCTCCGTATCGGAAACCACCGGAACTACCATCGCCGAAGCCTTTATGGCCTACCTGATTATGGGCACGGCTTTCGCCCAGCTGTACTGGATCCTGAACCAGGTCGTGGAGAAGCCGTTCAATCAGTTCATTCCCAGCTATGAAGTCAGCACCTTCTTGTATTTCAGCCTGATTACGCTTACCAGCGTGGGCTACGGAGGCATACTCCCCATCAATCCGTACGTAAGGATGGTGGCAGCGTTTGAGAGCGTCGCCGGCATCTTCTATATCGCAGTCGTGGTGGCCCGGCTGGTGTCGTCGTTTCGCAGGAGCGAGCAGTCACATGATTGACCATATTTGCACGCGGCGCAAGGGTCAAGGTTTTGGTCTTCGACCTTGGTGATTGTCTGGAGCTTGCGGGTTAGAATTCATCCAAACCAAATTTCGGGACGCTTGGAAACCCACGCCAGCCGCGCCCGACGGGGTAATTCCATGTCACCGACGAGCCGCCGCACCGCACTCAAACAAATTTTCGCTGCCGCTGCTTCGCTGGCCGTTGCGCCGCGGCTACCGGCATTCGCCTCACCTGTGCCGCAACGCGAAATGCCCACCGGCCCCGAGCACAAGGAAATGGCCGAGGTCGGCCAAGCCTTCATGCAGCAGTTTTTCGCGCCCGCGCTGTCTGTGGCCATCGTGCGCAACGGACGCTTCGTCTTCGAGCGCCCCTTTGGCATGGCCGACAAGCAGGTACAGTTGCAGACTTCGCCGACGACGCTGTTCCGCATTGCCAGCGCAACCAAGCCCATCACCTCGGTGGCCATCTTCACGCTGGTCGAGCAGGGCAAGCTCAATCTCTCGGACAAGGTCTTCGGCCCCAGCGGCGTTCTCGGCAACACCTACGGAAAGCCGCCGTACAAGCAGTACGTCACCGATGTTACCGTCGATAACCTGCTCACCCACACCTCCGGAGGCTGGCCTAACGACTATACCGATCCCATGTTTCGCTTCAATTCCTGGGACCAGGCCAAGCTGATCGCCTGGACGCTGGAGAACCTGCCGCTGACTTATCCGCCCGGGACAGCACTGGGCCTACTCGAATTTTGGCTATTGCGTGTTAGGCCGCGTGATCGAGAAGGTCAGCGGACAGCCCTACAAAGACTACGTTCAGCAGGCGGTGCTCGACGCCGTGCGGCATCACCGACATGCAGATCGCGGGCAACACCTTGAAGCAGCGCGCGCCCAACGAAGCCATGTACTTCGGCCAATTTGGCGAGAATCCCTACAACATGAACGTCACGCGCATGGATTCGCACGGCGGATGGATCGCCAATCCCTCCGACCTCGCGCGATTCTGCGCCCATGTCGGCGGAATGCCCGGCATTCCGAGCATCCTGAAGCCTGAGACCATCCAGATCATGACGACTCCCGCGCCGGCCTATCCGCAGAATTCTGCAGGCAAAATATGCGCGCGGCTGGATGGTGCGCGACAACGGAAAGGGCAACTGGTGGCACGGCGGCAGCCTGCCCGGCACGACCAGTGTCATGGTGCGCACTGCGAATGGCATGTGCTGGGGCGCGCTCACCAACACCCGCACCCAGCCTTCCGACACGATCGATACCGCGCTCGATCAAATGGTCTGGGACATGGTCAACAAAGTTCCCGGTTGGAATAGCTGACCATGGGGAGGAAATACGATGACTGGCGTTAACCGGACGTTGCATCTGCTTTGCGCACTGATTTGTGCTGTTGACTGCTGCGTCATTCGCCTGTCGCGCAGGAACCGTTGCCCGGAGCACAGCCGGTCAATGTCGCCGGGCACTGGATCATCTCGGCGAAGAACTGGAACGGCGAACTCGACACCAAGACGGTCGACCTGCAGCAGAACGGCAACCAGATCACCGGCCATTTCAAGGGCCCGAACCAGTCAGGAGGGCCTCGAAGGCAGCGTCAACGGCCACCACATTATGTTCCGCACCAAGACCAAGAATCCGCTGACCTTTCGCGGACAGGTCGAAGGTGACACCATGCAGGGCAACTACCACGTCATGGGCAAGGAAGGCGAGTTCCACGCCGAACGAACCGCCGCGAAATAAACCGCGCGTAAACTCACCGGAAGAATAAGGAGCGCCTTGATCCGTCGCTGCGATTTCGTGCGAAGCTCGGCGCTTGGTGCAGCGGGCCTGGCGTTGTCTCGATTCTCACGCGAAACTGCGGTTGCGCAGGCCCGTACTGTTGACGCGCACATCGAAGTGCTGCTGAATGACTGGAGTGGTCGTAACATATTTGGGAAAGGAGAACCGATGCCCCTCGATACAAGAGTTTTGGACCTGCTCTCGCGCCCTAATTTCGCTCACCTTGCAACCTTGATGCCTGATGGTTCGCCGAATTCGACACCCGTGTGGATTGGAGTGCGCGGCGACCAGATCGTAATTGGCAGCGGCGAAGGCAGTCTGAAGGTCAAGAACCTGCGGCGCGACCCGCGACTCAGCATCTCTGTGGTCGATCTTCACGATCCCTACGAGGAAGTGCAGATTCGCGGAAAGGTGGTGGCATTTCGCGAGGATTCCAACTTCGAGATCATGGACGAGATTTCGCGCAAGTACACAGGAAAGGAATTTCCGTTCCGCAATCCCGAGGGGCGAGTGGCGATGATGATTGCAGTAGAGAAGGCTCGTTACACGAAGCTGCCATTCGAGCACACGCCGCCGAAGTAGGTCTGTACCATGGCTAACTGACCAACTGCTGCTCTCCAGCCAACTGCCCGAGCAACGCCTTCAGGCGCGTGAGTACCTGCTCGGGCTGCTTCTCTTTGAGCGAGAACTTCAGGATGCCCGCCGGAGTGAACTGGCTGCCGCTTCGCCCTGCACGAAGCGCGCCAGCCGTTCGGGATCGACCGTGGCCTTTCTCGGTGAAGCGAATGCTGACGGCATCGCTGCGGCGCTCGATCTGCGCCACGCCGATGCGCTGCGACAGCAGCTTCAGCCCGGCGTACTCCAGCAGATTGCGCACCGGCGGCGGAGGCGCGCCATAGCGGTCGCCCAACTCGCCCGCAACGTCTTCGAGTTGCGCTTCCGATCTCCACCCCGGCGATGCGCTTGTACATGCGCAGGCGCTGGTTCTCCTCGTGAATGTACTCGGCGGGAATGCGGATGTTGAGCCCGAGATTGAGCTGCGTCTCCGGGCGTCTCGGGCTTGACCTCGCCCTTCAGTTCGCGCACCGTGCGCTCGAGCATGGTGGTGTACAGCTCGAAGCCTACGGCTTCGATGTGTCCGCTCTGCTCGCCGCCGAGAAGGTTACCCGCACCGCGCAATTCCAGATCGAGCGCGGCGATCTTGAATCCCGCGCCCAGGTCGCTGAACTCTTTCAATGCGGCCAGGCGTCGGCGCGCGAGCTCGGTAAGATCGCGATCCGGAGGAATCAGCAGATAGGCATAGGCGCGCCGATCGGAGCGGCCCACGCGCCCGCGCAACTGGTAAAGCTCCGACAGTCCATGACGGTCGGCGCGATTGATGATGATGGTATTGCACAGCGGGATGTCGAGCCCGTTCTCGATGATGGTCGTCGCCAGCAGGATGTCGGCTTCGTGGCGCATGAAGGCCATCATCATCCGCTCCAGCTCGGTCTCGGCCATCTGCCCGTGGCCGACGAGAATGCGCGCCTTCGGCACCATCTCGCGAATCTTGTCGGCGATGTCGTAGATGCTCTCGACCCGGTTGTGTACGAAGTAGACCTGCCCGCCGCGCTCCAGCTCTTTCTCGATGGCCGAGCGGATCAGCTTTTCGTCCCAGGCGGCAACGACGGTCTGGATCGCCATGCGATCTTTGGGCGGCGTCTCGATCACGCTCATGTCGCGCAAGCCGAGCAGCGACATGTGCAGCGTGCGCGGAATGGGCGTGGCCGACATGGTGAGCACGTCGACTTCTTTGCGCAACTGCTTCAGCCGCTCTTTGTGGCGCACGCCGAAGCGCTGCTCTTCGTCGACGACGACCAGTCCGAGGTCGGCGAACTTCACGTCCTTCGACAGCAGCGCGGTGCGTGCCGATCACCATGTCGACTCGTCCCGCTTCGATCTTCGCGATGCGATTCCTTGCTGCTGCTTGGGCGTGCGGAAGCGGCTGAGCATCTCGATCTTGATGGGAAACGCGGCGAAGCGGCTGCGGAAGGTGTTGAAGTGCTGGAAGGCGAGGACGGTCGTCGGCGCGAGCACCGCAACTTGGCGACCGTCTTGCACCGCCTTGAACGCCGCGCGCATCGCGACCTCGGTTTTGCCGTAGCCCACGTCGCCGCACAGCAGGCGGTCCATCGGCGTGGAGGCTTCCATGTCGCGCTTCACGTCGGCGATGGCGTCCATCTGGTCTTCGGTCTCGGTGAACTCGAAGGAGTCTTCGAACTCGCGCTGCCATTCGGTGTCGGCGGCGAAGGCGTGCCCCTCGGCGCTCTTGCGCACGGCGTAGAGTTTGAGCAACTCGTCGGCCATGTCTTTCATGGCCTTCTTCACGCGCGCCTTGGTCTTCTGCCACTGCTGCGTGCCCAGGCGATTGAGTACCGGCTTCACGCCCTCCGACGAGCGATACTTCTGCACCAGATCGAGCCGGGTGAGCGGAACGTAGAGCCGCGCGCCCTCGGCGTACTCCAGCACCATGAACTCGGCGGCCGCCCATCTTCCTGCGGAACTTCCTTCAGCCCCTGGTACTGCCCGATGCCGTGCTCGACGTGCACGACGTAGTCGCCGACCGCCAAGTCGCGAAAGTCTGAAAGAAACGCCGAGACCTTCGATTTCCGCTGCTGCGGACGACCCAGCGAAACATCCGCCTCGTCGAACAGGTCGCGCGAGCCGAACAGCACCAGGTTCGCTTCGGGAAGCACCACGCCTTCGGGCACATAGGCCTTGACGATGGTCGTGGTCGCAATCTCCTCGGAGAAGTAGCGTGGACTCGTCGACGTAGACTTCGTCCCGGCTTGGGCGTGCGGCTGCCGATGCGGAACGACAGGTTGTATTCGTTAAAGACGTCGGCCAGTCGCTCGACTTCGCCGAGGCTCGAAACGGCGAAGATGACGCGCTTGCCGTCTCGCGGAGTTGGCCGACTTCCTCGGCCACGGCGGCGATCGAGCCGTGAAAGCGCGTTGTAGGCTGCGTCTGGATGACGTCAGGTGCTCCGCCGTCACTCGCATCTTCGATGCCAAGCTGCTCCACGGCGAGCACCGGCAACGGTTGCAGGCGCTCGTTCCACTGCTCCGGGGAGAGATATAGCTCTTCCGGCCGCACCAGATTGCCCACCAGGCTGCGCTCGTGCGCCTCCTCGACCTTCGTCCACCAGGCATCCTGGAGCTTCGTTGAGCTGCTCGGGTTCGTCGAGCATGACGGTCGCGCAGGGCAGCAGATCGAAGAAAGTTTCGCTCTGGCTCCCGCGACGGGCGCGTAAAGCTCCCATCCGGGAAAGACGCCCACGCCCGAGTAGCGCGACCGTCTGCTCATCAATTCCTCGTCGCCCGGCCACGCGCTCCGCCCGACAGCCGCGCGTTGATGGCCGCCAGCGTGTCTTCGTCCACCGGAGTTTCGGTCAGCGGAAGCAGCACCACTTCTTCAGTGCTGGCGGCCGAGCGCTGGGTTGCCGGGATCGAACTTGCGAATCGACTCGATCTCGTCGCCGAACAACTCAATGCGCACCGGCCGATCCGACTCGGGCGGATAAACGTCGAGCAGGCCGCCGCGATGCGCGAACTCGCCCGGCATCTCGACCACATCGACCTGGCTATATCCCGCCATGCGCAGGTGCTCGACCATCCGCTCGAGCTCGACCATCTCGCCGCGACGCATCACCTTCGCCAATCCGGCGTAAAAGCTGCGCCGCGCATGCGCATGCTGGCAGCGGTGAACGTGGTGACCACGATGGTGCGCCGCGCCGGTCGCGATCTTCCACAGAGCAGCGGCGCGGTCTTCCTGGATCTCGGGATGCGGCGACTGGCTTTCGAAGGGCAGCACATCGTAAGCCGGCAGGCCGACGACCGACTCGGGAGCGAGCGCGCCGGTCAGTTCCGCGAACGAGCGCAGCACGGGCAGACACTCGTCCATGGCGCGGTTGTCGCTGACCATCACCACCAGCGGCCGCGAGGTGCCGCGCTGCAGCAGCGAGTAGAACAGCGCCTTACCGGTGGGAGTGAGTCCGGACACACGAATCCGCCCCGCGCCGCCCTTTATCGGGCTATGGCACGCGGCAGAATGCGGAGGAGTTTTCCACGTCCGCGAAGAGTTCGCGAACGAATGGAAGGATCACTCAGTCATTCTAACAGTGACCGATACGCTCAGAACTCCAGGTGCAGGCGCAGTCCCGGCACGCTCACTGGGCCGCGATCTCGGTTGTAGCCCGGGTTATTCACATGCTGGTAGTCCACGGCAAAATACAGTCCCCGCCACGCATGTACGGTGTAGAACGCCTCTTCGATGGTTTCACGACCGTAGTTGAGGCCGCCATCGCCGAGCAGAAACCCCAGTCCGCCGTCCGCCAGGTACTGCTGATGATAGGCGCCGATTCCGTTCGAAAGAAATGTCGCTCCAACTCGATCGAGGCTGCGGTGCCAGCGGGTTCCCTTCGCGTAGACGCCCAACTGCAACGCGCTTTCCGCTTCGGTGTAGCAGAATGATTCGTACTTGCTATCGGCCCAGCCCCAGCGGCCGAATGCCCATACGTCGCTCGACAGCTCCTGCTGAAAGTTGATGCCGAAGCCATACTTGATCGTGCCCTGCTTGCGGGTGGCGGTAATGTCAGGGGGTTGCGTGGGGTCCGCGTCATAAATTGCGATGGCCTCGCGGTAGTTGCCCATGTCTCCGTGATTGACATAGCTAAGCAACCGAACAGTGGTGTCTTTGTTCTTCAGCAGTTTGTAACGCAATTCCAGCTCGATGTTTTCAGCGCGCGCTCGTGCCACGTCGGCATCGAGGTTCGGGCCATTGGCGACCTTGGGCATCAAGGCCTCGGCAAAACGCAGGCCCCAGTTGCGGTCTTCGTAGTCCAGGATCGCTCCAACGGTGTAGCCACGGGTGTCGGCGGCATAGTCCCAGGCGCCGTTGTTGGCGGCAGTCCAGTTGAGGAACTGGTAATGGCTGTCGGAGCCTCCGACATTGTTGTCGAAAAAGTCGGCCATTGAGAACTTGCCCAAGCGAATTTCCAGCCGGCGTACTGGGACCTTGGTCGCCAGCATGAGGGGGCCGCGCGGAATATCGATTTCCTCTTTAGAGAAAGGGATGATCTGTTGGAAAATTGCGCGTGCAATATACGGCGCAGCGCCCAGCGAAGGATTGCGCACTACATCAAGGTTGGTGAATCCCGCCAAGCCAAGCGCACCGCTGATGCCGCCCCATCCCGCCTCTTCCACGTCGAGATAGAAAATAGATCGCGGCGTAAATTCGTAGCCGCTGAAAAATGTCAGCACTCGCGATGTCGCATGCTCCGAGGTGTCCTTCAGGCTGTTAGGGCCGCTGTATGCGGCGTAGAAGTCGCCGTGGGTCTGGAAGACGAAATTCGCTTGCCCCGAAACCCACCACTTTGCTGTGTCGGAGTGCTCGAAGAAGGTGTCGCCGGGCGCGGGAGCGTCGGGCGTGGCGGGCTCGGGCTGAGTGTCTTGCGCCCAGGCGCCGAGAGCGAAGACCGCAAGCCAAATCACCCCGCCAAGGGCACGACTCCACCGCATTTTGTCGCGATAAGGCCGCCCCCGACGAAGATTGCTACGGACTGTTCCTAAGGCGGTCATGCGTAATCTCAGTGCTTATCGCCTGCCGCGACGCTCAACGATCGGCTAGCGGTTTAGTGTCACATGGATTTGTTACAGGCTGGTTACTGCCATCAACTTTGCCGCCGATTGTTTATCTCGGACAATTCTCGATTGCATCGCCATAATTTTTATAGCATACTGGGGTAGGGTATAGGCAAAAAAAAGGTTTGATGACGAAAAAGGAAGAAGATCGCGACCGTGACAAACTGCTGAGCCGCGCAAGAAAGATCCGCGGCCAGATCGAAGCCGTGGAGCGCGCCCTGGCCAACGAGAAAGACGATTGTGCTGGCACCCTGCAACTGCTGGCCGCCTCTCGCGGGGCCATCAACAGTCTTATGGCCGAAGTGATGCAAGACCACATCCGCGAACATATTGGCCGTGGCCGTGCCTCAGAAGAGGTCACCAATGACCTGCTGGCCATCGTGCGTGCCTACTTGAAGTAGTTTCGGAATTACTTACGGCCGTCCCAGCGCATCGCGGATGGCTTCCGTAAGCTCCGACAAGGTAAACGGCTTTTGCAGAAAAGGTTCGCCTGACTCGAGCACGCCGTGGCGTGTTACGGCGTCGTCAATGTAGCCCGACATGAACACGGTGCGCAGCCCCGGCCGCAGTGCACGCAGCTTTGCCGCCAGCACTGGGCCGCTGGTTTCCGGCATGACCACGTCGATCAGGAGCAGGTCAATGGTGCGATCGTATTTTTCGGCGACTTCCAGGGCACGTACCGGATCTGCTGCGAGAACCGCATACCCCACCGCGGGCAGGTACTCCGCTACAGCATTGCGAACATCCGGATCATCTTCTACCACCAGTACAGTCTGACTGCCACCAATTGCCTTCGAGGCTTCGGTTCCAGCATCTGTCGTCAACTGTGGCCTGTTCTCCGTGCGCGGTAGGCACACCGTAAACCGAGTACCCAGTCCACTCGACGTATCGGCCCACACGTACCCGTCACTCTGCCGCACGATGCCATAGACCGTCGAGAGTCCAAGGCCTGTGCCCTTCCCCGTCTCCTTGGTAGTAAAGAACGGCTCAAAGATGTGCTGCAGTACGCTGGCTTTCATCCCGGTGCCGGTGTCCTGAACCGTGAGTTCCACATAATCTCCCGGAGGTAGTTTCGCGGTGGCAGCATGGCCACGCTCGGCGGACGGCTGATTGCTCGTTGCCACGGTTAGGCTTCCGCCGTACGGCATGGCGTCGCGGGCGTTCACGCACAAATTGATGAGCACCTGTGACAACTGATCGCTGTCAGCCTCCACCATCCACAGCGGTTCCTCCAGCTTTAGGTGGAAGTCGATGTCCTCACCCAGCAGGCGCTTGAGCATGTTCAACGTACTGCGGACCACATCATTCAGATCGATTACGGCTGGCGTCAATACCTGCCGTCGGCTGAACGCCAGCAGTTGTCTGGTCAGGCTTGACGCGCGGCGGGCCGCTTGCAACACTTCGCCAGTGAATTTCGTGGCGGTTTCGTTGCCCTCGACCTGGTCTTGTAGCAGTTGCGTATAACCTTGGATGATCTGCAGCAGATTGTTGAAGTCATGGGCTACGCCGCCGGCCAACTGTCCCAGTGCTTCCATCTTGTGGGCGTGACGCAGCTCCGCTTCCATGGCTCGGGCCTCGGTAACATCTTCGAACAGGATGATGATGCCACCCGTGTCCTCTCCTGCGTCGCCCCATGGATGGACCTCCCAGCGATGCAGGGCAAGCTTCCCGTCAGGACGCAACCACTCGTCCTCGTCTTTCACCGTTTCGCCTGCCAGGCCGCGCCGGTGTGCGTCGATCCACTTTTCCGGCATCGGTCGCAAGTCGTCGTAATGGTGACGTCCACTCAGGTCGGAGTTCGTGATCGCCATCACCGCCTGCCATCTGCGGCTGCTGTGGATGTAGTGTAGGTTGCGATCGAACATGGCGATCCCGACAGGCGCCATGTCGACGAAGGCCTCCAGCAACTCGCGCGAGCGCAGCATGTCAATCTCTGCCCGATTTCGGGAGATGGCGTCTTCGTCGCTCGACCGCGATCCTGATGTATCGCTCGGCAGCATAGGGCCAGAATTTCCGAGCTGGGCGCATCCGCTCGGCATGCACTTCTGCACAAACCTTCAAGAGAAACTGTTCAGCGATCCAAGTAAGAATCTGTTGGACGAGAAACTACAAACCAATTTCCCATCCCGACTTTCCGCGCCCTGGCGCCGGACGCATGCTGGTCGCTGATCATGCAGAAAGCACGATACCCAAGTCTTTCACAAAATAGCCGGGATGTAATCCATATTTAGCAGATACGTGCTACACCCTCTACCATTTTCGTCTTAATATGCCGCTGTCCGCGCGCTCTGCAGATTGTTGCTGTCTGGGAGGCCGTCCAACATGCTCAAGAACTCGGCAATTCGCCGCCGTTGGTATCATGTTCGGGCACTGAGAGGTCCCTATGGCGCGTCCATCTATTTATCTGCGGTGTGTGCTCGCATCGCTGGTTGTCACCTTGTCCCCCGCCGCAATCTCCCAGAATGCAGCACCGGCTCCGCAGACACGCGTTGTGCTGGAATCCGTGACGGGCTCCGATCCCTTGCGCGACGGAATCGATGTGCGGTCCGGTTCGGCGACCATCCGGATTACTGCGCTGCGCGACGACATTATCCGTGTGCGCATCGCTCCCGGCAGCGCACTTCCGGAAGACGCATCGTGGGCGGTGCTCCCGGCGTCGCGAGAAACTTCCGTCGATGTGCAACCATCACAAGATCCGAACTCTGTCGGTTTCCGCACAAAGATGCTCGATGTACGAGTGGAGCGCAATCCCCTGCGCATTGTGGTTCGCGATCTCGCCGGCAACATCATCTGCGCCGATGCGCTGAACCGGCCAACTGAGTTCAGCCTCGGCGGGTTCTCCGTCTCCAAAGAAATGCCCGCCGACGAACGCTTCTTCGGACTCGGCGACAAAACTGGCTCCTTCAACCGCCGCAACCAGTCCTACACCCTCTGGAACACCGATCACGGCATCGAGGAGTCGCTCGACCCGATCTACAAAAGCATCCCGTTCTTTCTCGCGATCTCCGGCGGCCACAGCTACGGCCTGTTTCTCGACAACACCTGGCGCACCTGGTTCGACTTCGGCAAGCGCTCGCGCGACTCGTACTCGTTCGGCGCCGAGGGCGGCCCGCTCAACTACTACTTGATCTACGGGCCTACCCCGAAACAGGTGGTCGAGGGATACATCTTCCTGACTGGCACTCCGCCGCTACCGCCACTCTGGTCTCTTGGATTTCAGCAATCCCGCTACAGTTACGCTCCGGAGTCGCAGTTGCGCAGCGTTGCCGATCGTCTGCGCGCCGACAAAATTCCTTCCGACGTGCTTTACCTCGACATCGACTATCAGTTTCGCAACCGTCCCTTTACCGTTGACCCCGATACGTTTCCCGGATTCCCCGGCATGGTCTCCGACCTGCGCAAGCAGCATTTCAAGCTCGTGGTGATCACCGACCTGCACGTCGCGCACGTTGCAGGTCAGGGCTACATGCCCTACGACACCGGACACGCCGGCGATCACTTCGTAAAACAGGCTGACGGCAAAGAGTACGTCGGCGTCGTCTGGCCGGGGCCTGCTGTTTTTCCTGACTTCACCCGAACGCAAACGCGCCAGTGGTGGGGCAATCTTTACACCGAATTCGTCAAGGACGGCGTCGCCGGATTCTGGAACGACATGAACGAGCCAGCGGTGTTCAGCGGCCCCGCCTTCACCATGCCGCTCGACAACATTCATCGCATCGAGGAGCCCGGCTTCGCCACGCGCACCGCTACCCACGCCGAGATTCACAACATCATGGGCATGCAGAATGAGCGCGCCACCTATGAGGGACTCCTCAAGCTGCGTCCTGACGAGCGTCCCTTCGTCGTGACGCGCGCGACATTTGCCGGTGGCCAGCGCTACAGCTTCACCTGGACCGGCGACAACTCGTCCACCTGGAACCAACTTCGGCTGGGCACGCAGATGACTCTGAACCTCGGGCTGAGCGGCATTTCCTTCGTGGGCGATGACGTTGGCGGCTTCGGCGGCTCGCCCCCGCCCGATCTTCTCACTCGCTGGATCGAGGTGGGAGCATTCAAGCCACTCTTTCGCGACCACTCCACGAAAGGCTCGCTGCCGCAGGAAGTCTGGGTACACGGCCCCGAGCACGAGGCCATCCGTCGGCGCTATATCGAGACGCGCTATCGCCTGCTGCCGTACATCTACACTCTCGCCGACGAAGCCTCTCGCAACGGCGTGCCGCTGGTTCGGCCGTTATTCCTTGAGTTCCCCGATTACTTCGGCGGCATCGACACCGAATTTCTTCTCGGCCCGGCGCTGCTCGTTGCGCCCCAACCCAACGGCGAAATGCCCGAAGACTATTCAATTTCGTTTCCGCCGGGCGACTGGTACGACTTCTGGACGGGCCAGAAAATGCCGCATACGTCACCAGGGCCCAACATCGTAGAAGTAGGAGAGGCCATCGCCAAGGGAGAGTCTCCAGCCAAGCAGGAGAAGTCAGTCATGATTCATCCGACGCTGGCCACCTTACCCGTGTACGTGCGTGGCGGCAGCGTGGTCCCGCTCCAGCCGCTGGTTCAGAGTACCGACCAGAAGCCCGATGGCCCGCTCGAATTGCGCGTCTATCCCGGCGAAAACTGCAGCGGCTCGCTGTATCAGGATGACGGACACACTTTTGCTTACCAGCACGGCGAATTCCTCCGCCAGGCGTTCACCTGCGAGTCGGAGAAGAACAGCGTGGCCGTTCAGTTCGCCGAGCGCACCGGTACCTTCGCTCCGTGGTGGAAGACCGTCGAACTCGTTGTCTACGGCTGGCCATCGGCGCAGGCGGACGCAAAACTCTCCGGCTCAACCGAGTCTCTCAAGACGACCTACGACGCATCGCAACACGCGCTCCACGTCGTAATACCAGACAGCGCCGCCAAGCAGGAAGTGCAAATTAGAAAGTAGCCGCAGCGACCGGACTCACACCCCGATTGGCGAGCCGAGCGAAAGGCTTCGCCTTTCCTCTTGAAACTTTGCCCGCTAGGATTATCATTTCCACGAGTCTCCACATAGCATTCAACTGGTCTTAAGGGTAGCGCGCCCGTGCGCGCAATCGTGCGCGTGCGAGTCAGAAAGACGGGGCATTTATGAAGACGAGAGTTGCGGCATCGGCAGTTTTGGCGTTGGTCATCCTCACCATCGGCATCCTGACTTCTTGCGAAAAATCCAAAGCGCCGGAACAGGCGCAACCAGCGGGCGGAAGCGCTCCGGCACAAACCGAGGAGCGGGTCGAAAAGAACCCCGACCGCAACGCCTACTTCGGTGAGGAACACATCCATACCAGTTGGTCAGTGGATGCCTGGCTCATGGGCAATCGCCTCACCGGGCCTGACGACGCCTACAAGTACGCCCAGGGCCAGACCATAAAGCATCCGCTCGGCTACGACATCACGATCGACACTCCCATGGACTTCATGGGCGTTACCGACCACTCCGAGTACGTCGGAGTTACCAAAGAAGCCAACACGCCGGGATCAGTCCTAAGCAAGCTGCCCGAGGCGCAGCCACTTATCCTCAAAGACCCCAACAACCAGGCCGACGTGCAGAAGGTCTTCACTTACCTGGTAAACATGTCGCAAGGGGCTCCGGTGAAAGCTCTGATGAGCCCCGAGGTGGCCGGTTCAATCTGGAAGGAGAATGTCAACATTGCCGACCAGAACAATCATCCCGGCAAGTTCCGCTTCTGCTCTATAGTACACCTCCGCTCCCAATCACAACCTCACCCAATATCTTTTCCTCGCACGTGCCGGTGATGCCCTTCAGCGCTTTGGATTCCCCGCACCCCGAGGACCTATGGAAGTGGATGGACTCCCAGCGCCAGGCCGGCAACCAGTTGCTGGCCATCTCGCACAACGCGAACCTTAGCGACGGCTGGATGTACCCAACGGACGTGGACAGCTTTGGGCGCCCGATTGACGCGGCTTGGGCAGCCTCACGCGACCGAAACGAGCGCCTGGTCGAGATTAAGCAGATCAAGGGACAGTCCGAGACCCATCCCCTGCTCTCGCCCACGGACGAGTTCGCCAACTACGAACTCTTCTCCGGATTGCTCGGTGCAGGACCGACGATGGGTTCGGGTTGACCATATTCAAGGCAGTTTTGCCCGCCAAGCCTACAAAGACGGCATCACTATGCAGGACGTCCGCGGCTACAACCCGTACAAGTTCGGCATGGCCGGCGGCTCGGACTCGCACAATACCGGCAGTCCTTACCGGCAAAACAATTTCTACGGTGGCCACGCGCAGATGGACGGCACGGTTGGCCATCGACTGGCGGGCGTTCTGGCCTTTGGCACCATTGACATTCGCCTGATGAACCCCGGCGGACTAACCGGCGTCTGGGCCGAGGAGAACACCCGCGCCTCCCTCTGGGACGCGATGTACCGCAAGGAAACCTTCGGTGTCAGCGGCCCCCACATCAAGGTGCGTTTCTTTGGCGGATGGGACTACAAGAACAATGTTTTCGACGCGAAAGATTGGGTGCATCAGTCGTATGCGAACGGCGTGCCGATGGGCGCTGACCTGCCGCCGCTCAAGGGCACGGCCCCTTCCTTCGTCGTTTGGGCTGTAAAAGACCCGACTTCGGGGAATCTCGACCGCATCCAGATCATCAAAGGTTGGACCAAGAACGGCCAGAGCTTCGAGAAGATCTTCGACGTGGTCTGGTCCGGCGACCGGAAGGCCGATAAGTGGTCGGGCCGGGTTCCTGAGATCAAGAGCACCGTGGATCTGGAGAAGGCCACCTACACCAACGACGTCGGCTCCACGGAACTGAAAACTGTCTGGACCGATCCCGAATTCGACGCCAGCTTGCACGCGTTCTACTACGCTCGCGTGCTGGAAATCCCCACACCGCGCTGGACCCTGATTCAGGCAGTCAAGGCCGGCTTGACTCCGCCTGACTTGGTGCCGCTCACCGGACAGGAACGCGCCTGGTCTTCGCCTATCTGGTACACGCCTACCGCTGAAGCGCGCAAGAATGCGCCCGCTGGCATGACCGTGACCGACCTCAAGGCCAAGGGAGCAACCCAGTTGGGCGACGCCCAACTCAAGGCGCTCGTCGTCGGCAAGGCCTTCTGGGTACGCAATAATGCAACCGGCGATCAGTTCAGCATCGCCTACACTGCCGAAGGCCAGAGCAACGTCTGGCATGTCGGCAGGAACGTCGCAACTCCCAGCTACTACGGCAACCCGGTCCGCGATGGATACCAGGGAACCACCACACCCTACAAGATTGAGAACGGCAAAGTGGTGACCACGATTTCCCAGGATTCGTATGCGGTGACCGTGTACAAACTGGGCGATTCGTATTACGGCGCCCGCAGCAACGAATTCGGCTACGCCAACTACGAGATGATTCCGAGCCCGCAATTCGTGCTCAATCCGCTGACCGCCACGCTCAACACCTTTTCGGTAGAACTGGGGCTGAACGAACAGCAGAAACAGCAGATCCTCCCCTTCCTACAGGACGAGATAAAGCAACTCGGGGCGCTGAAGAAGAACACCTCGCTCAAACCGCTCGAGAAAGTAGAGCAGTTGAAGCAGATCGGCAGCGCCATCGATGCCAAGATCATGCCTATCCTCGATCCCGCGCAACAAAAGAAGTTCCAGGAAATGCGCGACGACAAGCGACGAGAGATGATCGAGCAGATGGGTAGCGGCGCGATTCAGAAGGCCGAAGCTAAGGTTAAGCAGGAGATGTAGGGCGGACGGCAGCAAAGAGTGTCCGGTGAAGCGGGTCCGTCGATGACTTGTCATTTTCGCGTTCGCTCCAAGCGGCCCCTCGCCCGGATGCGCTGTCGTTATACAATCGTGCAGTTTCAGAAACTCAAGCTAATTCACTCTGATGCGCGGCGGTCCCGCACGCGGCATATTCGTCGCTTGTTGGGAGCGCTCCCACGAGGCTTATGCGTAAAACCAAAACGATTCTGCTCCTGCTGGTTTCGACAGCTTTGATTCTTTCCCTCGCCGCTTGCTCGAAGCAAAACTCCGACGCCCCAGCCACCTCGCAGCAGGCCCAGTCAACACCCGCCCCATCGCGGCCCGCACCGAATCCGCTCAAGAATGCCTACTTCGGCGACCTCCATCTGCACACCGGCTACTCCATGGACGCCTTCGCCTTCGGCACCCGCACCACGCCTGAGGACTCATACAAGTACGCCATGGGCGAGACCGTCGAATACATGGGTAAGCCGCAAAAGCGCCTTGCTCCTCTCGACTTCCTTGCCGTCACCGATCACGCAGAGTATCTGGGAGTTGTCCGAGACACCACCAATCCCAACGGGCCCTTCGCCAACTCCGAGTGGTTCAAGACCATGACCAGCTCCGATCCTGCGGTTTCGGCCACTGCTTTTCGCAAGCTGATCGGTTCCACCGTCGTCAATAAACCAATACCCGAGCTTAATGATCCAAAATTGCTCCGCTCCGCGTGGGAAAAGTATTCTGCCATCTCCGACCAGTACTACAAGCCGGGCACGTTCACGACCTTCATCGGTTTCGAGTGGACCTCGGCGCCGCAGTTTCAGAACCTGCATCGCTGCGTGATCTTCGCCGATAAGGGACCGGCGATTCCCTACACGTCATTCGAATCGGTCGATCCCGAGGATCTTTGGCGCTACCTGGAAGCCCAGCGCAAGTTGGGACTCGATGTGATCGCCGTGCCGCATAACGGTAACGCCAGCAACGGCCTGATGTTCAGCACCAAGGATATGTCGGGTAAGCCGATCACGCGCGACTACGCCGAGCGCCGCATGGCCAACGAACCGTTGGCTGAGATTATTCAGGGCAAGGGACAGAGTGACACCAGCCCATCGCTTTCGCCGAGTGACGAGTTCGCCAACTACGAGATGTGGATTTATCTGATTGGCTCCAGCACGAAAGCAAAGTCCGCAACCGGAAGCTATCTGCGCCAGGCCTATGGCGTCGGTCAGGAGTTGCAGGCCAAGCTCGGCGTCAATCCCTTCAAATACGGCATCGAAGCCGGAACCGACTTCCACTCCGGCATCACTTCAACTGACCCGAGCAAATATCCGGGATCGCATGGGAACCAGGACAACGATCCGGCCACGGTGATTAAGGCAACCGAGTCGGTAGGCGGAGAGCCTCCCACCTCAATCGGCTCCGGCGGACTGACCGGTGTCTGGGCTGAGGAGAACACCCGCGAGGCCCTGTTCGCCGCCATGAAACGCAAGGAGACCTTCGGCACATCCGGCACCCGTATTAAAGCTCGCATGTTCGCTGGCTGGGACTATCCCAAGGACATGGCCAAGCAGGCCGATTGGGTGAAAGCCGCTTACGCTGGTGGCGTGCCCCAAGGTGGAGACCTGGTTCCGAAAGCTGGAGCAACCGCCCCAACATTGGTGGTTCACGCCGTCAAAGACCCCGACAGCGGCAATCTCGACCGTATCCAGATCATCAAGATCTCCACCAGGAACGGTAAGAGTACGGAGAAGGTCTACGACGTGGTGTGGAGTGGCGACCGCAAGCCCGATCCGAAGACGGGCAAGGTTCCGGCCGTCGGCAACACGGTGGATATCAAGACCGCTACTTACAAAAACGATATCGGCGCCACCGAACTGATCGGCGAGTGGACCGATCCCGCGTTCGACCCGGCAGCAAGCGTGACCTATTACGCCCGCGTGCTCGAGATTCCCACCCCGCGCTGGTCAACCTATTGGGCCGCGAGGCTGAACGTGCCGCCGAATCCCAACGTTGCGGCCACCGTACAGCAGCGCGCCTGGACCTCACCGGTCTGGTACACGCCGGCGAAACCGTAGGAGTTGTTAGTTGAATGAGTGAAGTGTCTTTAGTTGTGCCGGAGGAGAAGGATTCGGTCCCGCAATCCGCTCCGAAGAATCCCTCCTCCGGTATCAAGCGCTGGCTGCGCGAGCCGTTACTTCATTTCCTTCTGCTGGGTCTGCTGCTCTTCGTCGCTTACGCGTATTCTCAGCGCGGTCGCGGCGGCGTCGAATCGTCCAAACAGATCGCGCTGAGTCTCGATGACTTGCGCACCATGGATATGTACTTCCAGTCGCAGTGGCATCGCCAGCCCACTCCCGCCGAGTTTCAGGCGATGGTGGAAGACAAGGTCCGCGAGGAAGTCCTTTACCGCGAGGCACTCGCCATGGGTCTCGATAAAGACGACACCATTGTCAAGCGCCGCATGGCGCAGAAGATGCAGTTCCTCGCCGAAGACGTGGCCGCCGCTCATGAGCCTTCCCCCGCCGAACTCAAGGCCTGGTTCGACAAGAACAGCAGCAAGTTCGCCCTTCCCAGCCGTTACAGCTTCCGCCATCTTTATTTCTCTCCGGACAAGCGCGGCAAGAATGCCCATTCTGACGCTGCCACGGCATTGACCAAGATCGCGGGCCAGCCCGAAGACTCCAAACTCGCGATCTCGCTCGCCGACCCGTTCATGTTCCAGGACTACTACGGCGACCGCGCACCCGACGCCTTGGCCAAGGAGTTCGGTCCCCAATTCGTTGTCGCGCTTGAGAAGCTGAAACCTGGTTCCTGGCAGGGCCCGATCGAGTCGGGCTACGGCTGGCACTTGGTCTATGTAGACACGGTCATTCCCGGGCGCGAGCCGGCTTTCGAGGAGATGGAGCCCGACGTAAAGACCGCCTGGCTCGGCGAACAAAAACAAGTAGCCTGGCAGAAGGCTTATAAGGATATGCGCGACAAGTACACTGTGCTATTGCCGGATCCCGGGGCTCAGCCGGCCGGGAACGCTCCGCCAAAACCCAAGCAGGTTCCGTCCCCGACGGGTGAGGGACCACTTTAAATCGCGTGTAAGTCCTTACAGCAGAATGATATAGATATAACTCATTTAAAATCATATTCATGCGAAACAATCTGCTCGCAAGTTACTGACAACAAACAATCGTGATTCACGTATTTACGTATAAATCTCGATTTCGCTTAGCGATTTGGGCGCTCATCCTGGCTCTGGCCCCCTCACTTTGGGCCCACGAGTCCCGCCCCGCCTACCTCGAGGTAAAGGAGACCGCCCCGGGCCAATTCAGCCTTCTCTGGCGGACTCCTACCCTCTCCGGAATGAAGCTTCCGATCAGCCTCCAGCTTCCTGACGACGTGCGAAATCTCAAGGATCCGACTGCCGAGGAGCTGGCAGACTCAACTCTCATCCGCTTTTCCATCGACGCCGGACCGAACGGTTTAGCCGGCAAGCGCATCGAGTTCCCCGGCCTCCAAGGCACCATCACCGATGTGCTCGTCCGCGTGGAAACGCTAGACGGCCGAAGCTGGACGACCATTGTGCATCCCTCTCAGCCTTGGGTGGAGATCACCGCAGCCCAGACCCGCCTGCAAGTCATGGGTTCCTTTGTCGTGCAAGGCATCCGTCACATCCTCTTCGGAGCCGACCACATGCTCTTCGTGCTTGGCCTTCTGCTGATCGTCAAAGACCGATGGATGTTGCTGAAGACCATCACGGCCTTCACTGTAGCCCACAGCATCACCCTCGCGATTGCTACGTTCGGGTACGCCGAGGCGCCGGTGCTCCCGTTAAACGCGGCCATTGCGCTCAGCATCCTCTTTCTGGGGCCTGAAATCGTGCGCTCGTGGCGTGGGGAAACGAGCTTCACCATCCGGCATCCCTGGGTCGTCGCGTTTGCCTTCGGCCTGTTACACGGCTTCGGATTTGCCAGCGCTCTCACCGGCGCAGGATTACCCAAGGCGGAATTGCCAATTGCGCTGCTGTCCTTCAATGTGGGAGTCGAGATCGGACAGCTGTCGTTCGTTGCCCTCATCTTGCTGCTCGAGCGCGCGTTCCGCATTCTCGAGGTGCGCTGGCCACGCTGGGCCGAAGCTCTACCCGGCTACGCAGTCGGCTCACTGGGCGCTTTCTGGACGGTGCAACGCCTCGCCATCATGTTCGGGGCCGTCCGATGAGTAAGACGCCCACCCAGCTACTTTCCAGGTACAGCGGAGTGCTCGCCGTCATTCTGTTCTGGACCGAGGCCGCGTTTGCTCATCCCCAGAAGGGTGAGGCCGTTGGGTTTCTCACCGGCTTCCGCCATCCCATCTCCGGAATGGATCACGTCTTGGCCATGATTGCGGTCGGCTTGTGGGGAGCTCAGCTCGGAGCGCCCGCAATCTGGGTCTTGCCGGTCGCGTTTCCCATGGTCATGGCTTTCGGAGGCATGCTCGGCTTGATGGGAGTACCGCTTCCGGGCGTCGAATACGGAATCGCCTTGTCGGCGATTCTGTTAGGGGCCGCGGTGTTGTTCGAGTTCCGGCCGCCTCTCGGGATCGCTGCTGCGCTGGTTGGCTTCTTCGCCATCTTTCACGGCCATGCGCACGGCACCGAACTACCTCCCGGACAAAGTGCGCTGCTTTACAGCATTGGTTTTGTAATGGCGACCGGACTTCTTCACGCCTTAGGCATCGGCATAGGCACCGTGCATCGCTGGGGTTGGGGACAGAGATTCCTCCGGCTGGCCGGTGCACTCGTGGCCGTAGGCGGAATGTTCTTCATGTGGAAGGCGGTCGCATGAAAACGACTACTCACTCTCGCCTTCCCCTGTACGCCTTCGTCGCCTTCGCATTCGTGATGTGTGCGGTTCCGTCCGAGGCGCACCTCAACTCCACCGGAATGGGCCCTTTCTACGACGGACTGATTCACTTCCTCATGAGCCCGGAGGACATCATTCCAGTTCTGGCCTTGGCGCTACTCGTCGGACTGCGCGGCGCTAGTTACGGGCGACGGGCACTCTTCACTGTTCCGGTTGCGTGGTTTCTCGGTGGTCTCGCCGGACTGACCGTTACGACGTCGAATCCTCGTCCATTTGTCGCTGCGGCTTGGTTTCTCTTACTCGGAGGACTGCTCGCTGCGGACGCCAAACTATCATTGCGCGTCACCACTGCTCTGGGCGCTCTCTTGGGCGTCTATCACGGATATTTGAATGGGACCGGCATGGGACAGTTCGCCACTGCGGCGGTAGCGCTCTTGGGACTGGTGTTCGCTGTGTTCGTCCTCATCGCCCTCGCTGCCGCCTTCGTAGTTCGACTCCGGGCGCAATGGGCAAGAATTGCTGTGCGCGTTGCGGGAAGCTGGATTGCTGCCAGCGGCCTCTTGATGCTCGGCTGGGCAGTTCGAACACGCTAGCTATAGCCCTGGTAGGAAGCCTTCCCGATGAGTGTTAACGACACCACTCTTTCGCGACAGGCAGGCGGAACCGCGATCTTGCAGTGAAGATTCGCGGCTCCGCCCGCCATTCGTTGGTTAGGCTGCTCGGCCGGGCTTACGTGAGCCGTTCAATGGTTCCTCTGAACTCTGATCATTGGCCGCAACATTGATCTCTTCGGACAGTTCAGTGAGTTTTTCGTCCGTCTGCTTCTCTTCGTCAAGCGTCTGCTGAAGCAGTTCGAGGTGGTCGGTCTCGCCCAATAATTTTGCGAAGGCGCAAACTGTTCCGTACGCCGCGATTTCGTAATGCTCGACACGCTGAGCTGCCCCGATTAGCGCCGAGTCCATCACATCGCCTTCAAGATCGCCGCTAATCACCTCCGACCCTTCTTCAATGAGGCCTTCCATTCCGACACATTTCTTACCGCCGGAGCGTTCGCCCAAGGCCTCGAAGATCTGCTCCAGCCGCTCGACGTGACCGCGAGTCTGCTCCAAGTGCTCGGTAAAACCATTGCGCAACTCATCCGAACTAGCAGCTTTGGCCATTTTCGGAAGCGCCTTCGTCAGCTGCTTCTCAGCGCTGTAAAGGTCTCGTAATTCGTCTAGGTATAGTCCGCGAAGTGAATTCTCAGTCGTTGCCATTAAAGTGCCTCCATATCGCCGAGACTACGGTTCGGTGTTTCCCTAAGCCATCGGGGAAACGCCCTAGTTAGCGCGCACACTGTCCTGATTTGCAGACTTCGAACATGAAACCGGAGATCGCGAAGCCGGAGTTTCCAGCCCTCGACTGGACCGCTGAATCTGCCATCGAGTACGGCGAATTCCTGCCCCGGCTACAGACAGTGCCTGATACTTGCTTCTCGCGTCGAAGCCTACCTTTCCATCAGCAGCCGTTGATCTTCAGCCAACCAGCACGCCAGGTTCCCGCAGAGCTGACCGCCTTGGCGTCGAATACTCGAGTGAGGATGCAATGACCCAGCGCCGATCAAGTTCAGAGATTGCGCAGTTGTTCGCTCTCATCGCCGGTATCGCGGCGGTAGTGGCACTTTACTTCGCCCGGCCAGTATTGGTTCCATTCGCCTTGGCTATGCTTCTTAGCTTCGTGCTGACCCCGCTGGTCAAGCTGCTGCAAAGGCTTCGATTACCCAAGGCGCCCGCTGTAATTCTCGTCGTAGTTCTGGCGGTTGCCGGCGCAGTATTTGTAGGTGTCGTGGTCACCAACCAGTTAGTTGATGTCACCACCCAGCTTCCGACCTATCGGGCCAACATACAAAGGAAACTGGCGTTCCTGCATAACCGGGCCGGGGTCGGCGTTGTGAAAGCCACGGATGCGGTCACCGAATTGGGCGCGGAAGTTGCAGAAACTCTGCCCGGCGCGACACAGCCAAGTGTCCCACGAAGCAGTCGTAGCTCCGCGCCGCTCAAGCCCGGGGAGCCACTTGAAGTCAGGGTCATACAAACCCCGAACCATTCTTTAGAGGTGTTGCTTTCGTTGGTCGCTCCGCTGGGCTTTGCGGGAGTGGTGCTTGTTTTCACCATATTCATTCTTCTACGGCTCGAAGATCTGCGAAACCGCTTTATCCGGCTGGTCGGCCACAATCACATCACCCTGATGACGCAGGCTCTGGACGATGCCAGCCAACGCATATCGACGTACCTTTTTCTTCAGTTTGTTGTGAATACCGTTTACGGTGCGGTGATTGGGCTGGGATTGCATTTTGTCGGACTGCCGAATGCATTGTTGTGGGGCGTCATCGCGGCCCTGTTTCGTTTCGTACCCTACGTTGGGTCTCCCATCGCTGCCTTCTTGCCGATCGCGTTATCGATGGCTATGTTTGACGGATGGACGAAGCCGCTCCTGATTCTGGGCTTCTTCGTCGCTCTTGAGATCGTGGTTGGAAACTTCGTTGAGCCACTGTTGTATGGAGCTAAGACCGGAATCTCTTCACTTGCAATTCTGGTGGCTGCTGTCTTCTGGACGCTGCTTTGGGGCCCGATCGGGCTGGTACTCTCCACCCCGCTGACGGTGTGCCTGGTCGTAATCGGCCGGCACGTTCCGCAGATGGAGTTCCTGCATGTTCTGCTGGGCGACGAGCCAGTGCTGACACCGGAACTGCATTTTTATCAGCGCATGTTGGCGTCTGACCTGGGCGAAGCTAGGCAGGTACTGGAACAGTGTCTGCAAGCGTCGAGTTTGTTGGAAGTGTATGACTCGGTCGTGATTCCAGCGCTGGGCATGGCTCAACGCGATCGGCAACAAAACGATCTGGACGAAGCAGCCGCCGAAGCCATCTACCAGAACACGCGCGAGCTATTGGACGAGCTCAACGAGGAACACGCGGACCCGCAGAAGCCTGACGCTTACCCGGTTGCGGAGGAGCAAGAAGCGGCGACCTCGTACGGAGGCAGCATCATCTGCATACCGTCAAGAACGGGTGCGGACGAAACCATTGCAAACATGCTGGTTCATTTGCTTCAGCGTGAAGGACGCCAGGCAGCGTGCATCCCGCTTCGATCGCAGTCGGAAATGATGACCCTGTTGGCGGAGGCCCATCCCGATGTGGTTGTGGTCTCGGCGTTACAGCCATTCGGACTCAGCCATGCGAAGAGGTCGGTCGCACAAGTACGAACCCGGCTTTCGAATGTGCGCGTCGTGATCGGATTGTGGAACTTAACCGGCGACAATGAGCGGCTGCTCGCTAGTCTTGCGTCTAAAGTAGAGGGAGCTGCCGTTTCCAGCCTGGCGGCGGCACTGCAAGACCTCAAGCAGATGAACCCAGAGCCGTTGACGAACGACGGAATCTCATCGCGAGAGCACGAAGCGATTACTTTGCGCTGAAGCGGAGAACCGAAGTATCGCTGGCAAAGTCTCGAAGCGTCCTTCTGATCATTCGTAGATGCCGTCTCGATGTTCTGCACCGCAGGCTGTAATATATGGGACACGTTCGGTGGCCGAGCCTACCGCAGGAATTTGTTTTAAATCAGTCCGCAGCATTCCCGTTTAGCACAAGGCATGAACACTCTCCTTCTCGATCTTCGCTATGCCTTCCGGATGCTCACCCGGTCTCCGGCGTTCACGGCGATTGCGGTATTGACGCTGGCACTTGGGATTGGCGCGAACACCGCTCTGTTCTCGGTCGTCAACGGAGTCCTGCTGAACCCGCTGGCGTATCCGCACTCCGACCAATTGGTCGCGATCTATGAAAAGATTGCGGGTCTCGACAGTGCTCCCATCGAGTATCCGAACTTCATCGATTGGCAGCGCGACAGCCGAACGTTCGCCTCGATGTCCGCCTACCGCAATGAAGACTACAACTTCATAGGCAACGGCGAAGGCGAGCGCCTCAGCGGATATATGGTCTCGGGCAGCTTCTTCAATACCCTCGGCGTAGCACCGATTCTTGGCCGCACGTTTCGCGTCGACGACGATCAGCTCGGCGCCGCGCCGGTCGTTGTACTCAGCGGCGGTTTCTGGAAGCGCAAATTCGGCTCCTCGCCCGACATCATCGGCAGGCCGATCACGCTGAACGGAACCACCTACACCATCGTCGGGGTCATACCCGACAGCTTCAGCTTCTACGGCAACATGCGTGACGTTTACACGCCCATCGGGCAGTGGCGGGACCCGTCGTTCCACGATCGCCGCGTCTCAGTGAGTGCTCGCGCCTTCGGCCGGCTGAATCCGGGAGTCACCCTGGCTCAGGCCAACGCCGAGATGAATGAGATTGCCCGCAACCTCGCCGTCGCTTATCCCGAAGCCGACGCCGGCAAGACCATCACATTGGTCTCGATGAAGCAGGACCTAGTCGGCAACGTCGAGCCCTTGCTGTTCGTGTTGCTGGCAGCTGTGGGATTTCTCCTGCTGATTGCCTGCGCCAACGTTGCCAACTTGCTGCTGGCGCGCTCAGTCGCGCGGTCGCGTGAGTTCGCGATTCGCTCCGCGCTGGGAGCAAGCCAGGCGCGAATGATTCGCCAGCTTTTGACAGAAAGCATCTTGCTATCCGGGGCCGGCGGAGTGCTTGGCCTGGTGCTCGCATACTTGGGGATGAAGATGCTGCTTAAGGCTCTGCCAGCGGCACTACCAAGGGCCGGCGAGGTTTCACTTGACTCCACGGTGCTGTTCTTTACGTTGGTGCTATCGCTTTTGACCGGAGCCCTCTTCGGGCTTGCCCCTGCGCTGAAGGCGACGCGAGCCAACCTGCAAGATGTCATGAAGCAGAGCGGACGCGGCTCGAGCGGCTTCCGTCATCGGCTGCAGGGAACCTTCGTAGCAGTCGAGGTCGCGTTAGCGCTCGTCCTCCTGGTCGGCGCTGGACTGATGCTGCGCACGCTGGGAGCGCTGTGGCAGGTCAATCCCGGATTCAATCCTAGTCACGCCATCACCTTCAACTTGTCGCTCGCGGCGACTCCCACTACGACCTCCGCAGAAACCCGCGCCCGCCTGCGCAACTTCGATGACAAGATGCGATCGATCCCGGGCGTGCAGGCGGTATCGGTCACGCTGGGTTCACGCCCCATGATTCATGACTCGGCGCTGCCGTTCTGGATCGAAGGCGAACCCAAGCCCCCCCATGACAACGATATGCATGGGGCAACGTTCTTTCTCGTCGAGTCCGGCTTTCAGCAGGCAATGGGAATTACCTTGCTGCGCGGCCGCTTCGTGTCCGATCAGGACAACGAAAACACCCCCATCATGATCGACATCGATGATTCGTTCGCGCGTACGTACTTCCCCGGCCGGGACCCCATCGGGGAGCACGTCAACTTCACCGAATTCAACGTACAGGCTGAAATCGTCGGTGTCGTCGGACACGTGAAACAGTACGGACTCGATACCGACCCCAAAGGCACCATCGAGGCGCAGTTCTTCTATCCGTTCATGCAGATTCCCGAGAAGGTCATGCCGCTGGTGGCAAAGTCCGTCGCGGTCGTGCTGCGGACGCGGGGCGATCCGACCGCAGTCATGGGCCAGGTTCGGCAGGCCGTGAAAGAGATCGACCCGCGCCAGGTTGTGTACAACGTGCAGACCATGGACGACGTCGTGGCGACATCGTACGCCGCGCGCAGGCTTACGATGATTCTGCTTGGAGTGTTCGCAATGTTGGCCTTGGCCCTGGCCTGCGTCGGAATCTATGGCGTGACCTCCTACTTGGTTGGGCAGCGTACCCAGGAAATCGGCGTTCGTATGGCACTGGGAGCACAGCGCCATGACATCCTTTACCTCGTGCTCGGACAGGGAGCAAGAATGGCGTCGCTCGGGGCGGCGATCGGTATAGCGGCGTCCCTTGGCCTCACGCGCCTGATGGCGACGCAACTGTTCGGAGTCAGCGCGCACGACCCGTTGACTTATGTGAGCGTCGCTGGCCTGCTAATGCTCGTAGCGATTGCCGCTTGCTATGTCCCCGCGCGGCGGGCGATGCGCGTTGATCCGATGACGTCCCTGCGTTGCGAATAACTTGGTGCTCAGTGGTATGCGCAACAACTTGCACCCCTCTTCAACCATTCGCTGGCCAAGTGCTGCCATACCATTCAAATAAAGTTAATACAGTGAATTCCGTAGCTTCACCTATAGTTACCCTTGGGTCATTTCTCCATCTAAACCTATAAAAACACAGGTAGTATGGTTCGCACGGCTGCTTACAGCCCCACCTCATTTCAGGAGAGAAGTAGAGCATTGACATTAGTGCGCATACTCGTCGTGGATGACCACGGGGCGATTCGGCGTGGCTTGCGCTCGCTACTCTCGTCGCGCCCAGATTGGTCGGTGTGCGGTGAAGCCGTGGATGGCGTCGATGCGGTGGAGAAAGCGAAAACTCTGCGCCCCCATGTGATCCTCATGGACATTTCAATGCCAAAGATGACCGGCTTGGAGGCGACCCGGATTCTTCGACGCGAGATGCCCGAATCCAAGATCGTCCTGGTAAGTCAAAACGATCCCGACATGGTCCGCAGCCAGGCCGCAGAAGTGGATGCGGCTGGGTATGTTGCAAAGAAGGATCTCTCAGACGAACTTCTTCCAACTCTCGACCGTCTTTTGCGCAATGGGAATGGTAGAGGCAAAGCAAATCCCCCAAGCAACGGATCGGGATCATCCCAACCTCACTGGCTGGATGGCACAGGACAACTGGGCCGAATGATTCGCGAACATGATTGGTCCCAGACCTCGCTGGGGCCGATCGAACGCTGGCCGCAGAGCCTTAAGACCTCCGTCAATCTCATCCTCAACGCTCGGCATCCTATGTGGGTCGGATGGGGGCCCGACGCGGTTTTTCTCTACAACGACGCCTACATCCGGGTTTTGAGTCTGGCTAAACATCCGTGGGCATTGGGCAAACCTACTGCTGAGGTTTGGCCCGAAATCTGGGACGTCATCGGCCCCCTCCTCGAAAATGTCTACCAGAGGGGTGAGGCATCGTTTGTAGATGACGTTCGGCTGCTGATGAACCGTGGCGATTACGTTGAGGAGACCTTTTATTCGTTTTCCTACAGTCCAATACGCGACGAATCCGGAGCCATAGCAGGATTATTTTGCCCTTCCACCGAAGTAACGGCGAGGGCCATTAACACTCGCAGACTGGCCACGCTCGCCGAGCTGTCGGCGAATGCCCTTGTTCAAAAAACCACTGAGGCCGCCTGCGCATCAGTAGTTGCCGCTTTGGCTAAGAATCCCGATGACATACCGTTTGCCTTGCTCTATCTGCTCGACGACGAACGTAGAGCGGCTCGTCTCGAGCAAAGTTGCGGCCTTCCCAAGGGCATCAATCACCTTACTCCTGATTCAGTGGATCTGACTCCTGAAAATCGGCGAGGTTGTTTGTGGCCGCTGGTTGAGGTGATACAAAGCGCTCAGTCGAAAGTTGTCTCGGTCGGCGACGTCGAAGGGCTTCCCTTGGGGGTTGCGCAGCAGCATCTTTCTCAGGCAATGGTTATCCCCATCACCTCGCGTGGCGAAGGTGGCATGGTCGGCGTCCTCGTCGCGGCGGTCAATCCTGCCCGTAAACTCGACGCGGAATATCGCACTTTCTACGAGCTGGTGGCGGGACAAATTGCGACCGCCATCTTGAATGTGCGCGCGGCCGAAGAAGAGCGCGACCGGCTTGAGGCTTTGGCCGAAATTGATCGCGCCAAGACCACGTTCTTCAGCAACGTCAGCCACGAATTCCGCACTCCCCTGACCCTGATGTTGGGCCCGGTGGAAGATTTGCTTTCCCGGAGCCACACTGACCTGTCTCCGGCGGCCAAGTCCCAGCTCGAACTTGTAAATCGAAACGGCGCCCGCCTGTTGCGGCTGGTGAATACCCTGCTCGACTTTTCTCGCCTGGAAGCCGGGCGGATGCAGGCCACCTATGAGCCCACTAATCTCGCCAGCTTCACCATGGAGCTCGCCAGCGTGTTTCGCTCGGCTACGGAGCGCGCCGGACTAAAGCTGGAACTCGATTGCCCCTCGCTTGTCGAACCGGTTTTCGTGGATCGCAGCATGTGGGAAAAGATTGTCCTCAATCTGATTTCAAACGCTTTTAAATTCACCTTCGAAGGCGCCATCACCGTTTCCCTGGCTGATGCCGGGGAGAATGTCGAGTTGCGAATTCGAGACACGGGAGTCGGTATTCCCGCCGAGGAACTTCCTCGCCTCTTCGATCGCTTCCATCGCATCGAAAACACGCGCAGCCGCACTCATGAAGGGAGTGGAATCGGCCTGGCGCTGGTGCAGGAACTGGTCAAGCTTCACGGTGGATTCGTCAAAGTCACCAGCACCGTCGGCGAAGGCAGTACCTTCTTGGTGAGCATACCCAAGGGCACTGCCCACCTGGCCAAAGACAGGGTCGGCGGAACCCGTCTCTCTTCCACCGCCATCGGTGCGACGCCGTATGTTGAGGAAGCCCTGCGCTGGCTTCCCGACGCCGAACGCGCGAAGCCTCTCGGCGAACTTCCTTCAGTGCCCGAGTTGATCCCCGTACCATACGTGCCGGAGTCTGGCTCCGAGGTCGCATCGGCGGAGCGTCCCCGTATTCTCGTCGCCGACGACAATTCGGACATGCGGCAGTATGTGGTGCGATTGCTTGCCGAACGATATGAAGTGCAAGCCGTTCCAGACGGGCAGGTCGCGCTCGACGCGGTTCGCATTCGTCCGCCGGATCTCGTCTTAACCGATGTGATGATGCCCCAACTGGATGGGTTCGGTCTGTTGCGTGAATTACGTTCCGACCCCGCAACCAAGACCATCCCAATCATCCTGCTTTCGGCGCGCGCCGGTGAAGAAGCTCGCGTGGAAGGAATCGAACGCGGCGCCGACGACTACGTCATCAAGCCTTTCAGCGCTCGGGAATTGCTCGCGCGAGTGCAGACTCACCTGGAGCTGGCGCGGGTCCGAAAGCAGAATGAAGATTCCCTGCGGCAGAGTGAAACCCGCCTGCGCCTCGCCCAAAGAGTTGGCCGCTCCGGCACGTGGGAAGGCAATCTCGAGAACGGGGAGATCATTTCGTCGCCCGAATTACAGGACCTCTTTGGCTTTGCGCCCGGAACCGCGAGCGGAGACCGCGAACAGTGGCGGGCCATCGTGCATCCCGACGACCTCGTCGTTCTCGACACCGCGCTCGCACACGCCATGGCAACTCGCAGCGATTTCCGCGGAGAGTTCCGCATCAATCACGCGAGTCGCGGCGAGCGATGGATTGAAACTGCCGCGCAGATTTTTCACGATGACAGCGGAAAGCCAGTGCGCGTTGTCGGCGTCAGCACTGACATTACGGAGCGTAAGCACATCGAAGAGCGCGAACGGCGAATGACCGACGAGTCCCTCGCCGCCACCGCTAAGTTCCGTGCCGTATTCGACGAAACTCCGGTGTTCGCCGGAATCATGTCTACGGAAGGCATAGTCCTTGACGCCAATCGAATGTGTCTCGATGTCTGCGGCTACCGCGCAGAAGAAGTCGTTGGACGCCAATTCTGGACTACCGGCTGGTGGCGTGGTTCGCAGGAGGTGCAAAACAAACTCAGGGCTGCAACCATGCGCGCGGCAGTTGGCGAGCCTTTCCGTGAGAACCTGCCGTATCTTTGGGCCGATGGCACCGAGCGCCTCGTTGATTTCGCTCTGCACCCGATTCGCGACCATCAAGGCCAGATTATCTTTCTCCATCCCACCGGAATAGACATCACTGACTTGAAACGCGCTGAGCACAACTACCGTGCCTTAGTCGAAACCCTCGACGCCGAAGTCAAGGCCCGCACCCGCGAGCTCGAGTCCCGCAATATCGAGGTAGTTCGACAGTCCGAGCGGCTTCGCGATCTGTCGCACCGTCTCTTGCAGGCCCAGGACGACGAGCGCAGGCACATCGCCCGCGAATTGCACGATAGCGCCGGCCAGACGCTCACTACGCTTGGCATGAATCTTGCTCGCGTGGCGCAGCAGGCACGGGCGAGCAGCCCGGAATTGGCGGACGAAGCCGAGGAAGGCAAGCAGCTGGTTCGGGAATTGAGCCAGGAAATCCGCACCATGTCGTACTTGCTGCACCCGCCTCTCCTTGACGAGAGCGGACTCGGCGAAGCTCTTCAGTGGTACATTCGCGGACTCGAAGAACGCAGCGGCTTGAGCGTCAGCCTGGTTATTCCCCAGGACCTGGGCAGGTTTTCGCACGAACTGGAATTGGCAATCTTCCGGATTGTCCAGGAGAGTTTGACGAACGTCCATCGTCATTCCGGAAGTAAAGTTGCAACGATTCGCATAGCGCGTGATCCCCAGAACATTTCTCTGGAGGTTCGAGATGAAGGCAAGGGCATATCTCCCGAAAAACTGGTCCAGCTTCAATCGAAAGGCGGAGGCGTCGGCATCCGCGGGATGCGCGAACGTGTCTTGCAGCTCGGAGGAGAGATGAGGCTGGATTCCGAAGGTAACGGTACCTTGATCGCGATCGTACTTCCACTTGCCAATGAAACTCGGTCAGAAGTGGACGATTTGCAATCAAGTCCGGCCTTCGAATAGATCCCACTGAATGGAAAGTAGACCGACAACTATGCGTATCCTCATTGCAGATGACAATCACTCGGTGCGGCGGGGCGTACGGCGAATCTTGTCTTCAGGGCCGAATTACGAAGTATGCGGAGAGGCTGCCGACGGCACCGAGGCGCTGAGCATGGCGCACTCGCTGTTGCCAGATCTCGTTCTACTCGACGTGAGCATGCCAGAACCAGGCGGTCTGGAGACCGCACGTCTTCTGCGCCAGGAGCTGCCGCAAATCAAGGTAGTCATCATGAGCCACCACGATCCGACCTACTTGTTGTCCCAGGCGATCAAAGCCGGGGCCGATGGGTGCGTCGACAAGAGTCGCCTCGATTGTGATTTGGTTACGGCGATCGGAAGTATCGAAGACTCACATAAATGAACCGTCCGATCCGAACGTTACTGGAAGGCTTGGTGGCGGCGGTAGGACTCGAACTTGAGCCGTTTTGCAGGCGTGAGTGAGCGCAGCGAACGGGAGCCTGCTGGCGAAATCCCGAACGCAGTGAGGGACCTCTTTCGACCGGAACGTTACTGGGAAACTTGGTGGCGGCGGTAGGACTCGAACCTACGACCTACGGATTATGAGACCGTCGCTCTAACCACCTGAGCTACACCGCCAAACGGTCGAAACGGCGCGAACGCCGTCAAAGGGTGGGACCTGCTGACCGCATGGAACGGCGGCCACACAAAAGGCCGGACGTGACTGCGTCCAGCCCACTATTCATCTTAGATTCGCCCTGTGCCCCTGTCAATTCGCGTGCATGAGTGATGCGCCCGTACTACACCTTCTGATCGCGCAGCTTCTTCAGCACTTCAATTCCACCTTCGGCGATCGGTTCGCCATGTCCGACTCCCACAATCTCAACGTCACCAAAGTCTGAGAGTTTGCCAACCGAGCGAATATTCTCCTTCATGTCGAGCGTGAGTCCCGCCCACCCGGCTTCAACGCGCGGCCACGTAACAATCACGTCGCCGACAAACAGCGCTTTTTTCTGCGGCCAGTAAAACGAGAGGCAGCCCGGGGTGTGCCCGGGAGTGGAGACAATGGTCAATGGGCCCACGTGGTCGGCTTCTTGTAATGACTGGTCGACCAGGCAGGGCTTGTGGCCGTCGAATCCAATCGCCAGGCCGAACTGCAATTTGTACGCGGCCAACGGGGCCTTGGGCCACAACCCAACTTTCGCAGCCTTGCGTTTGCCTTCGACAATACCAATCTCCCATTCGTGAGCGTAAACGCGAGCGCCCGATTGCCGCTTTAGTTCGGCCATGCCTCCGATGTGGGAGCGGTGCGCATGGGTAGCGATGATGTTCTTCAAGTCCGAAGGCTGGCGCCCCATGGCGCGAATCTCGTCGAGAATCATCTGCCCGTCATTGTCGTAGAGTGAATCGATCAGGGTGATTCCGTTGCCATCGTCGAGCAGAAAGGCATGCACGTGACCGCCCATTTCCTGGCTCAGGTAGTGAATGCCGTCGGCGAGCTTCATGAGTCACCTCAATGTGGAATTTGGGCCCACGTGCGGCACTGATAATACATCAGAAATCCAGCTGCTCCTGAACTATCCCAAACCAACACTCACAAACCTGGTCGGCTGGGTTGTGGTTTTGCCGCGCAGGAATAGAATGCAAAACGTTGGATCATTTCGGCAAGAAGGACTCATGATGCGAACTATTCGAGTAGTTCTGTGTACTGTTGTGCTGGTCGGCGTGATGGCGGCTCAAGCCGCCAGTCCTCCAGCGTGGGCCAACGATCCGCAGGTGGAAGCGAAAATTGACGCTCTGCTGAAGCAGATGACTCTCGACGAAAAAGTCGGTCAGCTCATTACCTACTCAGCCGGCGCACCCACCGGGCCAGGCACGGGCCGCACTGACTACAAGGAAGCGGTCGCCAAAGGGCAGTTAGGTTCTCTCTTCAACTTGACGGGCGCCAGCGAGACCAATGCCATGCAGAAGATCGCCGTTGAGAAGTCGCGCCTGCATATTCCACTGCTGTTCGGACTCGATATCATCCACGGCTACCGTACCGAGTTCCCTGTGCCGCTGGGAATGTCGGCCACTTGGGATCCGGCTCTGGTGGAACAGGCAGCGCGGGTTGCGGCGAAAGAGGCCAGCCACGCCGGTGTGCGCTGGACGTATTCTCCAATGGTGGATATCGCCCGCGACGCTCGATGGGGCCGCATTATCGAGGGTGCTGGAGAAGACCCTTATCTTGGATCGGCGCTGGCTGCGGCTTATGTGCGCGGTTATCAGGGCGACAAGCTGGGCGGGCCGGAATCCATTGCGTCGTGTACCAAGCATTTCGTTGGCTACGGCGCCGCCGAGGGCGGACGCGACTACAACACGGCCGAGATTTCAGTGCGGTTGCTGCGGCAGGTGTATCTCCCGCCGTTCCAGGCCACGGTCGACGCTGGTGGCGCAACCTTTATGAGCGCGTTCGAGGCGTTGAATGAAGTTCCGGCAAGTGCTAATGCCATGACGCTGACGCAAGTGCTCCGCAAAGAGTGGGGCTTCAAAGGGTTCGTGGTCAGCGATTGGAACTCGATTGGAGAATTGGTTCCGCAAGGTATCGCCGCTAATCACGCGGTCGCAGCCGGCAAGGCGTTTCTCGCTGGCGTTGATATGGACATGGAGAGCAACGCCTACGGTCCCCACCTCGCCGAGTTGGTGAAATCGGGTGCAGTGCCGGAATCAATGGTAGATGATTCGGTTCGTCGAATACTTCGAGTGAAATTCGCGCTGGGATTGTTCGACCATCCCTACGCCGAGAGCCAAGGCGATGGAATCGCTCCCGAAGACGCTGCCCTGGCGCGAAAGGCAGCCGAAGAGTCGTTTGTACTGCTGAAAAATGATGGCGGCGTGCTCCCATTCAAGGCAAATGGCAAGACCGTTGCGCTCATCGGCCCCTTGGCCGATGATGCCGGCCAGATGCTCGGTTCATGGGGAGCGAAAAGCGATGCCAAGGATGTAATTACGCTTCGCAAGGCGCTGACGCAGCAGCTGGAAACCGCACAGGGACACGTTATTTACGCCCGGGGAACCGATATTCTGACAATGTCAGACAAGGGTTTCTCTGACGCTGTGGCGACTGCGAAACAATCCGACATCGTTGTGCTTGCGCTCGGCGAAGATGCAGTTTGGATGACCGGCGAAGCAGGTTCACGGGCAAACCTCGACCTTCCCGGTAATCAGGAACAGTTGCTGGAGGCGGTGGCCGCGACTGGCAAGCCGGTGGTTCTACTGGTGTTCAGCGGACGTCCCCTGGTATTGAACTGGGCAGCGCAGCATGTAGCGGCGATCATGGAAGTCTGGTTCCCTGGTGTTCAGGCGGGCCCAGCAATGGCGAACATACTGTTGGGCAACAGCGCACCCAGCGGCCGGCTCACGACCAGCTTCCCGCGCGCAGTTGGACAGGAGCCGCTGTACTACAACCACTTCAGCACCGGGCGTCCTGCGGACGGGGTCGATTTGTCTCGCCCACCCAAGACCAACGCCGAGAAATATCTGTCTCGCTACGTGGACGTTCCGAATTCCGCGCTGTATCCCTTTGGCTACGGCCTCACCTACAGCACGATCTCGTACTCGGCGACCTCGGTCAGCTCCACCAGCCTGAGCGCGAAGGACTTGAATGCAGGGACCGCGAAGCTGACCGTGACAGCCGAGTTGCACAACACCGGCGGCCGCGCTGCCGACGAGGTCGTGCAGTTGTACATCCGCCAGACGAACACTAGCATTGTCCGGCCGGTGCGGGAGTTGAAGGGATTTCGGCGAGTCACGCTTGCACCCGGCGCTTCCCAAAAAGTGGAATTCACACTTGGTCGTGACGAGTTGAAGTTCTGGAATATCGACATGAAAGACCTGGTCGAACCGGCCCAACTGACAGTGTGGGTCGCCCCCGATTCGACAGGAGGCAAGCCGGCTCAGGTTGTTATCGGACAGTAGCTGAGGTACGAACAATCGTCTTATCAGTATAGATTGGTGGTGATGTAGAACATAAAATAATAATCTTATCGTTTTGTTAACATGCTTATTTGCAGTCATTTACATCATGTTGTGTTATAGCAAAGTACGACACATAAAAATAGTGCCAATTGATTTCAGGGGATCCCTTTATGAATCGTCGGGCTACAGCTCTCATGGTGCTACTGTTCCTGCTCGCCATTGGCCCAGTTGCAGTCGCCCAGGATTCATACGATCAGCCCTGGCGACCGCAATATCACTTCACCCCCTCGCACAACTTCATGAACGACCCCAACGGCATGGTGTTCTACAAGGGCGAATATCACCTGTTTTATCAATACAATCCGCAAGGCCAGGTGTGGGGACACATGAGTTGGGGACACGCCGTGAGCACCGACATGGTGCACTGGCAGCATCTGCCCCTGGCGATTCCCGAAGACCCCAACTACATGATTTATTCGGGCGCTGCGGTGGTGGACTGGAACAATTCCAGCGGCCTCTGCCAGAGCACCGATCCAAAAGACCAGTCGTGCCTGATTGCGATTTACGCAGCTGACTACCACCAAAAGAAAGAAAAGACACACATCGCCTATAGCAACGATCGCGGACGGACCTGGACGAATTACTCGGGCAATCCAGTGATCGATGTGGATGCCGAGGATTTTCGCGATCCCAAAGTCTTTTGGTATGCGCCGCAGAAGAAATGGGTGTTGGTCGCGGTGCTGGCCGACCACCGCAAGGCACTGTTCTTCTCATCTACCGACCTGAAGAAGTGGACCAAGATGGGCGAGTTCGGCCCGGCAGGCGATGACGCGGGGCAGTGGGAATGCCCTGACCTTCTCGAATTGCCAATCGAAGGCACGAACGAGCATCGCTGGGTACTGATCATCAATCGCAACCCGGGTGCGCCGGCGGGCGGCACGGGAGTGCGATATGTCGTCGGAAATTTTGACGGCACGGCGTTTGTGGAGAAGGAAAGCGCCGGCAAGAAATTGTGGGCTGATTACGGCAAAGATTTCTACGCTACCAACTCGTTCAACGACATGCCGAAGGGCGATGAGCGGAGAATCTGGATCGGGTGGACGAGTAACTGGCTGTATGCGAAAGACGAGCCGACTGTGCTGTGGCGCGGGGCGCAATCAATTCCGCGCGTACTGACTCTGCGGCGAGTTGGAGAACAGTTGCTGATGGTGCAGGCGCCGGTACGCGAGTTGCAAAGTCTGCGCGGGGCTCCGGTGCATCTGGCCAACTTCGCAATTGAGAAAGCGACTTATGCCGTTGGCGAGAAGGGGCTAAACGGCGAGACCTACGAGATCGAGGCCGAGTTTGAGCCAGGGGCCGCGAGCGAAGTCGGATTTCGTTTACGTAAGGGCGGTCAGGTCGAGACGGTTGTAGGAGTAATACCCGCGACAAATACCCTGTTTGTTGATCGGACGAAGTCGGGCGATGTGTCGTTCAGCAAAGACTTTCCCGGACGATTCTCTACAACGCTGGATGACACCAAGCGCGTGAAGCTGCACATTTTTGTGGACCGCTCGAGCATGGAAGTGTTCGCCAATGATGGCGAGAAGGTCATGACAGACCGCATTTATCCACCGCACGGAAGCACGGTGATCGAGTTGTACTCGACGGGCGGAGCCGGGAAGATGAACTCGCTGACGATTTGGCCGTTAAAGTCGGTGTGGGGCGCGACGAAATAACCCGCCGCAAGCGCCCGCCCTAAAGTTTGCCTTACATGAACGATAGCCTCACTTTTGCGGCGCACTATCGAGCTCGAATGTTTGTGCCTTGACCGGGGCGAGAAACGGTATGGCATTGATCTTCAGCGCAAAGAAACCAGCTTTCAGTGAATCGAGCACAATATTATATTTGAACTCGCGCATCGCAAACGATTCAGGAGTGAGGTGGAAAACGAAGCCTTCGGGCTTCATGCCGCGGGTGGCGACGATATCTGACGTGGTGTTGCGGACAACGACCAGCACCATTCCCGCGGATTCTTCCCTCTTGCCGTCCGGCTTCTTTAGGCCATCCTGTTTCTCCTGTTTCTAAAGTGTTCTGATTCTCCATGAGGACGAGGTGAAGACGTGGCGCAGATCGATCCCCTGCTGGCGCTTGGTGTATGTGCTTCGACAGCGGCAACCGATGCAGTGTACGTGATGTTCAACGCAGCAGTGTCAGCACGCAAGCGAGTTCCGGCTGCAAGCTGGAGCAGCGTGTGGTACCTGTTGTCAGCATTCGCCGTGATCAGTTACACCCGCAACTGGATGTATGTCGGGTTTGCCGCGATGGGGTCGTGGGTCGGCGCCTACCTGTCGATGACGTGGCTACGACGGCCTGAGCGAAGAGACTAATCTTCCGCTTCTCCGGCGCGCTTGAGGCGGCGGGATTCGGCGAGCAGCGCCATGGAATGGGTGAGGTTCTGCAAGGTAACGATGCCGATGAGACGGCCGGAATCGACGACAGGAACCATGCTGAGGCCGCGTCCGTGCAGGCGACGAAAGGCTTCCGCGAGCGAGTCGTTCCGCTTAGCAACTTCGAAATTACGTACCATGGCAGGCTGCACGTAGCCGTTGCCGTCGCGGCGCAAAGCGTCAACTATAAGCGACTTGTTGATCACGCCGACGAGTTCCATGCCGCGGACTACGGGGAAATCGTCCTGCAAGGTGTGCACAGCCTTGCTGAGGGCGTCTTGAAGCGTATCAGCAGGCGAGAGTATGGAGAAGTGCGTGAGCATTACGTCTTCCATGCGCACGGTTTCGAGCACGGATTGGAAGACGGCGGAACGATCTTCGAGTTGCGCGCCGATGAAGAGGAAGAACCCGATGAGCACGAGCCAGGGATCCCAGCGAACGCCCGCGAGGATGAGTCCCATGGCAAAGACCTGTCCGATCGTGACGGCGCGACGGGTGGCGTGAGTGTAGTCCATGCGTTCGGCAAGCAGGGCTCGGAGGATGCGGCCTCCGTCCATGGGATAGGCAGGCAGCAAGTTGAAGGCGCCGAGAAAGAGGTTGCCCCAGAAGAGACTGCGCGGCAGATTGTTGGCATGCATGAAGGGCTGGGCCCAGAGTTGGACCTGCGGCGCGAAAGCCAGGATGATCGCGCCTGTCACGGCTGCAATCATCAGGTTCATCAGCGGACCCGCAACGGCGACGCGAATGTCACGAGCCGGATCGGAGTGGGACGGACCGGGATCTTCCATCAGGGTGACGCCGCCGATGGGCAAAAGGATGATGGAACGTACGGCGATTCCACTGCGCCTGGCGACTACTGCGTGGGCCAACTCGTGCAGCACCACGCATCCGAAAATGATGGCGACGAGTGCAAGCCCGCGTCCGGGGCCAGTGACGCCCATATTGATCGATTCGGAGATCCAGACGAAGCCGAGCAGGAACAGAAACGTGACATGAATGCGAATGTCGACGCCGAACAGTTTCCCAGCTGGAAATGACCAACCACGCATGAAGAGCGAGAGCCTCTTTCCTTATTCTATACACTCAAAGCCATGCGCATCATTGCCGGACAATATCGCAGCCGCCCGCTGAAATCGCTGCCGGGGCTGGACTTGCGACCGACGAGCGACCGGTTGCGGGAGACGCTGTTCAACGTGCTGGCAGCGTCGAGCATCATGGAGGGAAGTATCTGGCTGGACTTATTCGCCGGAACCGGTGCGGTTGGCATTGAGGCCCTGAGTCGCGGGGCGGGGCAGGTTTACTTTGTGGAGAGTGAGCGGAAGCATGCGCGGCTGATCCGCGAGAACCTGCAATCGCTGAATATCACGGATGGCTTCGAGGTGTACGAGAGCGACGTCGCCTCTACGCTGCGTGGGCTTGAAGCATCGGGCGTGTTGTGCGACTTCTGCTTTGTCGATCCGCCGTACTCGATGCGCGGCGCGTATCAACGGACGTTGGAGTTCCTCGGTGAATCGCGGATGGTGGGGCCGTCAACGATCGTGATCGCGGAACATGAAAAGAAATTCGATCTCGCCGCGAAATTTGGCGCGCTGGCGAGCTATCGCAGGATCGTGCAGGGTGATGCGGCGCTAAGCTTGTACCGAGCGGCTGGAAAGTAACACCTCGCATTGTTGTGCAAGTTAGCCGCGGCTAGTTGCTCGGCGGCGTCACGCGAGCAGCTTTACCTTCCATTACCGTAACCCAGCCGCCTTTTGGGTTGGCGACTTCGGATTTGAAATCGTAGGAAGTTGGACTCGTGAGCGTGATCGTGTACCTTCCTTTTACGACGATGCCATTGAGCTTTTCTTCCGAATCCCAAATCCAGTTGTTGCCGTTGACGTGGCCGAGCGCAACCTGGTGTTCGCCCAGGCTGTTGTACACGTTGTAGGTGTACACCTTGTCCTCGACGTTGTATCCCATGACGCGCTGGCTGTTCACGGTGCCCATCGGGCCCTTCATCGAACTCTTTGTTTCGACGAAATATCCATCGGTGACCCACTCGCCATGTTCCTTCAGCGTGAACGGCGCGGCTGGAGAAGTCGGGCTGATCTTGGAGGTGCCGGAAGCGGTCCAGTCGCCGACGAAGAAGCCCATCTCCTGGTGTTGCGGGAGAACTCCGGAAGGCGAGGGCTGCTGAGGCGCCTGAGCGTTCCCCAGGCTGGCGAGCACAAGCATGAAGACGGCAACTGCAAGGAAGAACTTCATGGACAGGAACACTCCTTGAGCAAATCGAGGGCAATATCTTTAGTTTTTGCGAACGACTCGAATCGTAGCACGAAGCCAGCAGGTTACTCCACGTGATGGCGAACGACGCGTTCCGACAGGTTACAGAGAATTTCATAAGGAATCGTGGCTGACCAGCGGGCATGGTCGACGGCGGTGATCAGCTCCTCGCCGCTGCGGCCGATCAGAACGACTTCATCGCCAATCTCGACACCGAAAATATGCGTAGCATCCACGATGGTGAGATCCATGGAGATGCGGCCGAGCATAGGAGCGCGCTGGCCCCGCAGCAAAACGTATCCTCCGGGCGAGAGGCGGCGATAAAGTCCGTCACCGTAGCCCGCGGCAACGACTGCGATGCGCGCCGGAGCAGCCGTCACGTAGGCACCGTCGTATCCGAGGGCCTGGCCGGCGGGGACGTCGCGTATCGAGAGCACACGGGTCTTCCACGACATGACGGGAATGAGACCAAGAGGATGATATGTCGCAACGGCGGAGCCATCACGTTGAACGAGCGGAAGCTCGTATCCGTAGATGGCCATGCCCGGACGCACAAAATTGAACCAGCTTGCGGGACGTCCGAGAGTGGCACTGCTGTTGGCCAAATGCCGCAGTGGCGGATGGAGATCATGCTTCTCCAAAGTGTTCAGCGCCTGCGCAAAACGCTCTTGTTGCGACTTCGCATCGGCGGCGTCGAGCACTTCAGCCGAAGCGAGATGGCTGAAAACGCCTTCGAGCTCCACTTCCGGAATGACCTTTAGGCGCGCAGCAAAATTATTGAGTTCAGCAAGTGGCAGGCCCAGGCGAGCCATGCCGGTGTCGAGTTTCAGGTGCACGGGCACCGGCCCCCGCCTACCAATGCGGAGGGCAGCCCGAGCGATCGCCTCAACATCTTCGATGCGGTGTACGGTCGGCGTGAGGTCGTAGCGAAGCGCATCTTCTTCCTCGCCGCGAAATACGCCCACCAGGATGAGAATGCGGCCCCGGACTCCAGCTTCGCGCAACGCGACGCCTTCGTCGGTGGAAGTGACACCGAACCACGTCGCGCCTTCGGTCTCCAATGCCAGTGCGCAAGCTTCAGAGCCGTGTCCGTAGGCATCGCACTTCACGACTGCACAAATGGCGACACCGGTACCGACATGATGCTGCAGGACGCGAAAATTGTGTCGCAGCGCAGACAGCGAAACTTCAGCCCAATTGGGACGCGTGGAAGTGCGGTTGGATGTCAGCATGGACGGCAATCGTCGATGATAACAAGGTTCAAGACAGGGTTTCGATGGGCGCGGTTGTCGGATTAGCGTCCACGAGAATTCTGCACGACAATGCGATCGCGTTGCGGCGGCGCTTTCATGGTCGAAGTCAATTCAGGCTACCACTTTGGTGTCATTACCAGTATAGTTACGCATTTGAGCAGCATTAGCACCATCGCGTCATGCTATAACAGCACCGAAGCTCGGCAATTCTTACACTTATGTCCACGGGGCGGCAGGGGAGCACCTCCCACGGAAGCAGTCGTGCGGGAATCTTCGTCAGGTCAAGCTCAAACTGAGGTATCGAGGCAAAGACCAGACACGGATTGCGAGCACTGCGGAAAGTATCGCAGCGAGCTGGAAGAATGATCAACGTAATTATCGCAGACCACCAGGCGATCTTCCGCGCCGGGGTCGCCAAGGTGTTGGCGGTCGAGGACGACATTCGCATTGTGGGGCAGCCCCATTCCCACGAGCAGATGCTGAATGTGCTGGAACACCTGCGGGCTCACGTTCTGCTGGTTTCGGCCCAGTTCCTTCCCTTGTTCGAACAGATCCGAACGCTGACTTACGGGCAAAGCACCAGGATCCTGGTGCTTGCGGAACCCACGGACGAGGCGTCAGCCTTTGTCGCCATGGGCATTCATGGAGTGGTCTATCGTTCCGTGAATGGCGCCGCCGTGGTGGATGCTGTGCGGCGACTGGCACGTGGGGAAACCTATATCCACACGCCGAACTCCTCCGTGACCGAGATCAGCGAAGACCTGGTCGGCATTCGTGTGCGTGATCGCCTGTCAGAAAAAGAACTGCGCATCATAGCGCTCGTGGTGCGTGGACACACGAACCGCGATATTGCGGCCCTAACAGATACCAGCGAACAGGTCGTCAAGAATTCAATACGAGCGATATTTGACAAAATCGGTGTCTCAGACCGGCTGGAATTGGTGCTGTTCGTGCTTCACCATCGCATGCTGGCCCACGCGACGGCATCGGTCAAAATCGACACTGATCCGCCGCGTCCCAAACGCGCCCGCAGCGGTACGGCGGAGACACGATTCACTCTGCCGATGTAATCTTGCCTCGGAAATATTCCCGGGCGAATCCATTGGTTATTTATTTTGCGCTGACGGCTTCATCAGATCGGCAACGACGGAGATAAGTTCATCGGGATTCACGGGCTTCTCCAGGTAGTAGTCAGCCAATGGATCGGCCGCCTGGAAAGCCTCGTTTACGTATCCGGAGATGACGACTACGGGAGTGTCGGAAATCTTGCGGGCAGCGACGAGGATGTCGCGGCCACTGGCGTCGCCCAACCGCCAATCGGTGACAATCAAGTCGTACGGCTGCGACTCGAGCAAGGAAATGGCTTCCCGGGCGGATGTGGCCGGCGTGGCGGTATGCCCGGCAGTCTCCAGGATGATGCACTTCAACTTGGCAGCGTGCAGTTCGTCATCCACGCAGAGAATTCTGGCCATAGTAAGAATCTGAATTCCGAAGAAGCCCTTCTCGATTATTTTGTAAGGCGACTGCTGGCGCAGGGAACCTTGGCTCGATGCTCATTCTTCCGGAGCGGGGGTCAGTTGTCAATTGCACAACTTTCGAAACAACGCGCGAAGAACAACATTGGAAGAGACGAACGAATTCTCAGGGCTCGGCAGGCAGCGTGAGCGCAAGCAGCTTCAACGGATCGAGATATTCTCCGCTCCAGCGCACTGCCATGTGCAGATGGGGTCCGGTGACCCGTCCTGTGCCCCCGCTGAGCGCGATGGTCTGGCCTTTTTCGACTTTATCGCCTTCCTTCACCTCGAACTTTGAGAGGTGCATGTAAATGGTCATAAAACCGAGGCCGTGATTGATGACAACGCAGTTGCCCTCGTAGTAGAGTTCGCGGGCTAATACCACTTCACCACCGTTCGAAGCGTGAACGGGCGTTCCCGATGGCGCCCGAAAGTCAGTACCGCGATGCACGGTCGCCAGCTTGCCATTGAAAGTACGGCTGGTGCCATAGTCCTCTGAGACCGCCATTGGCACCGGAGCGACGAAGTTGCCAGACCATTCGGGCGAGGCGATGACACGAGCAAACGCGACTTTCTTGATTTCTTTTTCAGCCTCAATGCGCTGCAAGGTCTCCGGGTCGGGCGTCACGTACTTCTGTGGAACGGTGAGCCGAGAAGTCTTGTACTTTGCAGCATGTACCGTGAGCGCTCGCGCCAGACGTTCGATGCGACCGTCTTCGGTGACGGCCTCGAGCGCGAGATCGTAAGTCCCCGGCTTGGTTTCGAGCGCGACGCCAGCCAGCGAATACCAGGTGCCGCGCGGGCCCGGCGAGAAAATCAAGTCATGCTCCAACCACTTGGCGGATACGGTGCGCGGTTTGCCGGCTACGTGGACGGTCAGCAGGCACACCGCACCATTCACCAGCAATTGCGGCTCAACGGAAAATGCAGTGAACGGAGCAGGTTCCGCACCGCGGCAGATCACAGCTGAGCTGATGAGCAATAAGATCGCGATAGCACGATACATCGGAAGGAATTCGCCCTCACTACGAGACTACTTGGGACAGGGCGAGTTGGGAATGCCGGAGTTGTTGACCAGGCAGGCGCCTAAACGCGGCCGCATCCCAAGCAACGATATGGGGTGCACGCGGGGACAGGAATCCTGATGGCAGGAAATTGCAACGATGCGGAGCGGCGTTCAGTACCGCTCCGCCGATTTATTACTTTGACAGCGAACGAACGTAGTTAACGAGGTTCCACAGTTCGGACTCGTTATTGCGAATGCGCTCAAGTGGCATGGAGTGGCCCTTACCCGTCTTGAGTGAACAAAACATCTGTCCGTCTGACATTTCCTTCATCGCTGCGGCATTGGTGAAGTCGGGGAGCTTGTCATTGCTTTCGACATCACCCTTGCCGTTACCCGTAGCGCCGTGGCACATGGCGCAGTCGTATCCGAAATATTTCTTTCCTTGCGCCAGAGATTCAGGCGTTGGCTTTACCGGGTTGACAATCTTGGCTACATCCCCGTTGGAACAGGATGTGGACGCGGTTTGGGCCAGCAGCGCACCTACGAAGAAAAGAAAGGCAAACACAATTGCAAGCGTACAAAGCCTACGCATGGCGGCCTCCAAAGAGATAATGACCTGCCACTTGGGAGCATCTCCCGAGTAGCACCTCGATTCTACTCCCGCACGCGGAGCGAATCTGTGAGCTATGAACATTGCCGGGCGGACATACGGCAGGGTGGAAAGCCCGCCTAATTCGTGGCAGCACGTCGTTGTAATAGTTGATCATCGCGCGGCGAGGCTTCGGGGGACAGCGGCGCGGGCTTTCATGCGGGAAAGAGTAGCCCACTAACTCCACCGTAGCAAGCATGGAGTTGAGATCCGGTTTCGTAATCCTCACGCTCCACACTGTGAGATGAACAGCTCTGGTTATCTCACAGTGTGGAACGAGGTCTCGGCGGAATTACGGGTTGGGAACGACCCTGATATGGGCCATCATGCCGCCGTCCTCATGCTCGAGGATGTGACAGTGATAGACAAAGTCGCCCACTTCGGAGAACGGAATAAATACAAAGACCGGGTTGACCTGGCACGCGCCCGATTGCCATGTAGCAATCGAACCGTCGCAGGCATCCGAACCATGAGGGACAGGAATATTGTCCACCAAGGCGCCAACGATACCAACCGAGGAGTACACCCTGAACTTCGTCTGGTGAATGTGGAAGTTGTGGTCTTCGCCCGCCACGTTCACCAGTTCCCACGCCTCGTTGACGGTCTTGTTGCCCTTTGCAAGAGGCAGGCAGACATCGATCACCGTGTGGTCAAACGGGGTAATGTCGCGGAAGCTGCCGGGCACAACCTGGCCACGTTGATCTATCTCTTCATAGCCAAGACCGAACCCATCAGGGTTATCCGGCGGCAAGCCAAAGAAGATGCGGCGATGGTGTCCGGGCGGCAGCGCCGCGCACGCAGGGCCTGGCAGATCCGACGGAGCGGAGAGCGCGGCCAGGTGTTCCTTGAGGACTTTAGCCGCGTCTGGAGGCAGTTGCGCTACCAACTTGGGGACGTCCTGCAAGTTGATGTTGACGCCATTCCGCCCGCCATCGATCTTTACCGGACCGCCGAGCAGCCCAGACGAAGAAAGCAGGTTAGCCGCCGCGCCCTTCACGTTCAATGCGGGCCATGGGCTGCCGGCGCCATGCGGAAATACGACGTGGGCAAGGCGGGCATAAGGCCAGTCATCTCCCGCCGGACCCGTGGAATAAGAACGCGTCAGGAGTGTCGCCGATGAGCTCGAGGAACTGGGAGGGACATAAATTTCGACGCGCGATGATGGCATCATGCGAATGGAAGTGGCACAAACCGGAGCCGAACTTCCGGTGGAAATGCTTCCAGTACAAGCCACCCCGGTAAACTTTCCGCCGATGGACTGAGGGAACGAGCCAGGACCGGAACCACCGGTAATGGCGATGCCGTCGATGGCTATGATTTCGAAGGGTAGCGATTGTCCGGTCACATCGTCATCAATGGACAACTGATAGCTGCGGCTGCCCGAGGCATGTGTGATGCGCCATATCTCGCCGCTTGCTGCCAGCGTGATGGTGGGATACTCCTGGCCATTGATGCTGAACACCCACTTACCGCCGGTGTAGTCGCCGCCGCCATCGCCAGTAGCGTCGATACCCGGGCAGAATCCGTTTCGGGGCGGTTCCGAGGGGTCTGGATCGGGGTTACAAAAACCGGGATCTTCCTGTGAAAGCACACTGCTGTCAGGGAAGAGTTGCATGTCCTTCAATGTCAGATGCCGGACAGCGGGCGTGCTTGTCGAAGCCGGCGGACTGGGGCGCCCGAGGTTGTCTGTCACTGAGCCGATCGTGATTATGCCAGCCAAACCGTAGGACATCTGGTTGAACGCTAACCCGTGCACGTGAGGGTGAATCCAGAACAGCCCCGAAGGATGGTTTGACGGTACGTAAATATCGTAGTCCAGAGGCTGATCGGTGTAATCGAGACCGGGCATCTGCACTGTGGGCAGCTTGCCGTTGGGGTACGAAAGAACGTACACGTAGTCGCCATAGGTGGGATTGGACGGAGTCGCCTGCCGTGGCTCCACGATCAACCCGTGCGTATGCAGGTTGGTGGGATTGTCCTTGAGCATCTCAGGCATTTCTTGTACGTGCTCAGCATCGGGCGGCGCAGGCGGCAGCTGGTTGATGAAACGAATTTTCAGGTGATCGCCAGGCTGAAGTTGCAGACGCATGCCACCGTATTCCGAAGCAGTTCGCGAGTCTGCGGGGCAGGTATTGTTGGTAGCGACGCTGCGATAACACACTTCGTACACCCACGCTGTGGGAGAGAAGATATCGAGCGTGATCGGCTTCGGCTTGGCCGTTATCAGCAGATCGAGTGCGCCATTACTGCTGGAAAACACGGGCGGTTCAAGCAACTCGTTCGGACCGGTTGCAAATGCGAGTGAGCCAGCGAGCAGCAGTAGACAAACGACGGCCAGTGTTGATTTCATCTGTTCCCCCGAAATTTTCAGAAGTGCGGTACTAGCGGTGCTTTGCAACACCACCGCTGGCCTCGACTTTGCGCCGCGCCAGCTCTATGTTCATCTGTCAGGATCAATCTCAACTCGCCCGAAGGAGACTAGCGACTAGGCTCCGAGTGTTACAAGCAGGCTATTCAGTTGCAACATAATTGCAACTGAATAGCCTATCCTTATTTCAACGTCAAACAGGTGAATGGTCAATATGTCCGAGAAAATATCGTTGCAGATGTCTTGCATCAACCTGCAACATGCAGCCACTGCGGAGTGAAGAAGAGTACGACCGCGACAGCCCCCCACAGTGATTGCGAGGAGTGTAGGTGGAGACTTCTACGGCGTCAATAGTTGTGAAGATTGCGCAGGGATGACGACTAGCGCAATGGCGTTGGTCTATCTCTCAATAAAAATCTCCCTGTCGGCGGCGACGACAGAGAGACAGTGTTGCGATATTCAACATTTCCTACTTGATGATTTTCTCACCGATGGACTTGCCTTGAGTGAAGAGCAACAGGTAGTCCTGGCCTCCCGCCTTGGAGTCGGTGCCCGACATGTTGAAGCCTCCGAAAGGATGCGCGCCAACGATGGCCCCGGTGCACTTGCGATTGATGTACAGGTTGCCGACGTGGAATTCCTGCTTGGCCCACTCGATCTTATCGGGCGAAAGAGTGTAGACCGCGCCGGTGAGTCCGAACTCGGTGTTGTTGGCGATCTCGACGCCGTGCTCAAAGTTGCGGCTCTTTATAACGGCGAGCACGGGGCCGAAGATTTCTTCCTGCGCGATGGTTCCCTTGGGATCGACGTCCGCGATGACGGTAGGTTGTACGAAGTAGCCTTCGCCAGCTTCTTTGGCAGCGCCGCCTCCGCTGATAACTCGTCCGCCTTCGGCGACTGCCTTTTCGATGTAGGCCAGGATCGACTTCATCGACTTCTGATTAATGACCGGTCCCATATTTGGGTTCGTCGCTGGGTCGCCGACGGAAATTTTCTCCACGCGCGCTTTAAGGGCCTGGATGAAGCGGTCGTATATCCGCTCGTCAACAATGACGCGCGAGCACGCCGAGCACTTTTGTCCGCTGAAACCGAAGGCCGCTTGTGCGGTGCCTTCGACGGCGGCCTCGAAGTCGCAGTCGGCATCCACCACCATGGAATCTTTGCCACCCATCTCCAGGACGGTGCGTTTGATCCAGAGCTGACCCGGCCGTTGCGTAGCCGCCGCGAGATTAATGTGCAAGCCGACTTCCTTCGAGCCGGTAAATGCGATGTAGCGCGTCTTGGGATGTGAGACAACAGCGCTGCCGAAGTCTACGCCATGCCCGGGACAGTAATTCACCACGCCGTCCGGCATGCCGGCTTCTTCCAGGATCTCGAAGAACTTCGCGGCAATCGTGGGCGAATCGCCAGAGGGTTTCAAGATGACCGTATTGCCACACACGATCGAAGCCAGCGTCATGCCTCCCATGATGGCGGCGGGAAAATTCCACGGAGAGATCACAGCACCTACGCCGAGCGGGACGTAGCGGAACTGGTCGTGCTCGCCCGGCAACTGCACGACGGTCTTAGCCTGACCAAGTCGCAGCGCTTCGACCGCATACATGTGACAGAAGTCGATGAGTTCGGCTACGTCGCCGTCGGCCTCCGCAAAGTTCTTCCCGACTTCAAAGACCAGCCAGGCTTCCAATTCGAACTTGCGCTGTTGCAGGATTTGTCCAACGCGGAACAGAAGTTGCGTGCGCTCTTCCCGCGTGGTGCGACTCCAGGACTCGAACGCCTTCAGTGCCGCCTGCATCGCCGGTTCGACCTCGGCCGGCCCGGCCTGGTGGTGCAGGCCAACCACTTCCGAGGGCTTCGCCGGATTCGTGGAAGACGCAATGTCGCCGGTCTTGACGCGACGGCCGCCGATGACCAGGTCATACTCGCGACCGAGTTCGGACCGGACTTTATCGATCGCCTGATTCATGCGGCGCAGATTATCAGGGTTCGACCAGTCAATCATGGGCTCGTTGCTGAACTCGCTCATTGGCGTAACGGCGATACGGTTTTCACTGCGGTTGGTCTGGCGCGCAGGATGGGTCAGGGTTGCCATAAATGCGTCCTCTCGATTTCTGAAGCTGCGCCCTCTGCGAGGGCTCGGAATGATCGCCGGAACGGCGTACTTCTTAGATGTCCGGCGGCAGTTGAAGACTCACAGCTCCGCTCGGACGCACGTATCTTCCGGCAAACCCAGTATTTTACACCGCCTGGAAGGCGCTTCGTTGGCGCAACCGGGTGCATAATTTATTCGCTGCGGTCAGTCGATTTTCACGTGTTCCATACGTCGCAGTGGTACAAAGACGGGTGCGCCGCAAGTGCGCCAGGGCCCCAAATCTCAAATTTCTTGTTACGAGGAGAATCGCAATGGCAAATACGTTTGTGCACAATGAACTGAACACGCAGGACGTCGGTAAGGCGAAGGAGTTCTACGGCAAGCTCTTTGACTGGAAGCTGGAAGACATGCCCGGCTCACCCGGCAACACGTACACCCTGATTAGTTCTGGCGACAAATCAATCGGGGGAATCATGCAGCATCCCATGCCGGGCGCGCCATCACTTTGGATTTCGTATGTGCTTGTGGACGACATTCACGCCGCCACAGCCAAGGCAAAGTCGTTGGGAGCAACCGCGATCAAAGAGGCGCAGGAAGTGCCAAAAATGGGCTGGTTCAGCATCTTACTCGACCCCACGGGCGCCTGTTTCGCCATTTGGCAGGCCAACGGGTAAGCATCATTCGGTCGGTAATCGGGGCCAGGGGTATGGGGCTGAAAGTCCCCGCTTACCTGGGACGCGGAGGTCCGTCTATGGCCTTGCAGGGAGCGATGTTTTGCTGGGGCGTGGCAGAAATTCCTCCCCGGAAGGCCATGCCCCGGGCACCGCGAACTGCACTCTCCTTTCGCAGGGAACTGAAACGGGCTCCTCCACGTACAATCCCGTGGAGGAGCCTGTGCGTAAACTCATTCTGGTTCTAGCTTTCTCTCTCCCCATCCTGGCCCTCTCGGCATACGCCGAGGACTGGTCAAAGAGCTATTCGGTCGGCGCCAAGCCGCAGTTGCGGGTCGATACCAATGACGCCTCCGTCGAAATCACACGCGGCGCCGGCAGCACCATAGCCGCGCACATCAGCACCAGCGGTTATCCCATCGGCAATGACGGCCTGCACATCACCGAACACCAGGACGGGGACAAGGTCGAATTGTCTGTGCGCATTCCCAGCCAAGTTGGTTTTCACATCAACTGGCACGACCGGCGCGTTCGCATCGAGGTTCAAGTACCTGCAGAAACCGTGCTCGACCTTCATTCGGGCGACGGCCATATTAGCGTGGACGGCACGACCGGCGGCGCACACATCGACTCGGGCGACGGGGCCATTGAGGTCCGCAACTTCAACGGCAGCATCCGCGCCCGCACCAGTGACGGCCACATTACCGTCGACGGCGTGTTCAACGAGGTCTACCTGCATAGCGGCGACGGTCATGTCGACCTTACCGCGCGGCAAGGCTCCAAGATGGATCGCGCTTGGCTCATTCACACTGGCGACGGACGTGTGTCGGTAGCGCTGCCGACGGATTTCGCCGCTGAGCTCTATGCGCATACCGGTGACGGACACATCACCATGGACTTCCCGATCACGGTCAATGGCTCGATGGAGCGTGAGCACATACGTGGCAAGCTGAACAACGGGAGCGAATTGCTGGAGATTTCCACGGGCGACGGCAGCATTCACATCAGTAAACTGTAGGGCGCTTGCGGCCAAAGTGTCGGAATGCCGCCGACTTTGGTTGCGGTAAGCTTGGCTACGAGTAAACTGTACTCGACATGACCTTGTTCGAAGCCAAGCCCTACGATGCCGCAGCCGCGCGCAAGCGCCGCATTTTGATCGTCTCGATTTCCGCTATTGTCCTGCTGTGCCTCATCCTCGCGTGGAACTTCCGCTACTACCCGCAGGAACACGCGGTTGATACGTTCTTCGCTGCCTTACAACAGAAGGACTTCGAGACGGCCTACGGCATCTGGAACCACGATCCTGAGTGGAAGCAGCATCCCGAAAAGTACGCGAAGTACAGCTTTCCGGAATTCATGAAGGACTGGGGCCCCGGCGGCGAATGGGGCACCATCAACAGCTATCACGTCGACGGCTCAGCTGTGCCCAAGGGTGGTAACGGCACCAAGTACGACGTTACTCCCAGCGGTGTTGTAGTGGTGGTGACGGTCAACGAGCGCATCGCCGACAAAGCCCATATCTGGGTGGAAAAGTCCGACAAGACGCTGGGCTTCTCGCCGTACTAGAGGCGCCTACCTACTCCGCGTGTCCCGACGCCGTACTGAAGTGATTCAGCGTCTTCTGCAACGACTCTTCGTCCTGCACGTTTACAAACGAGCGTGATCGGTCGATCTGCTTCACCAGTCCGCAGAGCACTTTGCCCGGACCGACTTCCACGAAGTTCTCAACCCCGAGGGCGATCAGCCCCTGCATCGACTTGACCCATTGCACCGCACCCGTCACCTGACGAATGAGCGCATCGCGGCTCTGATCGGCTGTCGTCACCAGCGCAGCATCCACGTTGCACATCACCGGCACTTCCGGGTTGTGAAAACTCAGCGCAAGAAGATCAGCAGCAAGCCGATCTTGCGCCGGCTGCATCAGCGCGCAATGGAAAGGTGCGCTCACGGGCAGCATAACGGTCTTCCTGGCGCCGCGCTCCTTGCACAACGCAGCAGCGCGCTCCACGGCAGCCTTATCTCCTGAAATCACGGTCTGGTCAGGCGAATTCAAGTTCGCGGCCTGGCATACCTCTCCCTGCGCAGCTTCGATGCAAATCTGCTCGACATGCTCGGCCGGGAACGCCAGGATTGCCGCCATCGCGCCCACACCTACCGGCACCGCCTCCTGCATGTACTTGCCGCGATTGCGAACGGTCCGAACAGCATCAGCGAAGGACACTGTTCCCCCAGCGACATGAGCAGAGTACTCACCAAGGCTGTGTCCCACAACGTAGGAAGGCGTAATTCCCTGCGATTGCAGCACGCGCCAAGCGGCGACTGAAGCCGTCAAAATAGCCGGTTGGGTAATCTCAGTCAGCTTGAGTTGGTCTTCAGGGCCTTCAAAACAAAGCTGGGAGAGTTTATAGCCGAGCGCTGCGTCGGCCTCGTCGAAGGTTTCCTGCGCTACGGGATACAAAGAAGCCAGTTCGCGGCCCATTCCTACTTGCTGCGAGCCTTGTCCTGGGAACATGAATGCAATTGGAGTTTTGCGCGAGCTCATCGAATCATTCCGTGAAATGAGAGTAACGGCAAACAGCAAGAATCGGTAACGGTTAACTTCGGTCCTTAATCAACGCCGAGTTGAGCCGCACGCGAATTTGCAGCGGCCCTGCCATTGGACTGCTCGAGCTGGCTGTTAGCTTCGGCCAGTTCCTTCTCGATCACGGCGTTCATCTGGCTGGTGGCAAATTCGCTGGCCACGCGAATGGCGTTCTTGATGGCGTTGCCATTCGACGAGCCGTGGCTGATGATGCACACGCCCTTCACGCCGAGCAGCGGCGCGCCGCCGTATTCGGAGTAGTCGAGGCGTTTTTTGAAATCGACAAACGCCTGGCGGGAAAGCATGAATCCAACCTGCCGCGTGATGGTCGCCTGTAACGATTGCCGAAGCAAAAAGCGCACCGTCTCGGCCATGCCTTCAGAAATCTTGAGTGCCACATTTCCGACGAAGCCGTCGCACACCAAAACATCAGCCTTGCCGTTGAACAGGTCGCGTCCTTCCACATTGCCCACGAAGTTGAGCGGCAGTTCCTTGATGAGCTTGAACGCTTCCTTGGTCAGTTCGTTGCCTTTGCCTTCTTCTTCACCGACGGAAAGCAGTCCAACGCGAGGGCGGTCCGAGGTCGGGAAGTTGCCGGCAAAAATCGTGCGGAAGTACACGTCGCCCATGATGGCGAACTGTTGAAGGTTTTCTGGTTTGGAGTCGACGTTCGCACCAACGTCGATAAGAATCGTCGCAGTTCCCTGCGCGGTCGGAAAAACCGCAGCCAGCGCCGGACGATCCACCCCCGGTAACGCGCCGAGCACCATTTTGGCTGTTGCCATGCAAGCGCCGGTATTGCCAGCGCTGACAAACCCTGCGGCGCGCCCCTCGCGCACCAGCCGCAGTCCAACCCGCATGGAAGAATCGCGCTTGGCACGGACAGCCTTGGCGGCTTTTTCGTGCATGCCGATGACTTCGCTGGCGTGAACGATCTCGATCGGGAGTCGCTGCCAAAGCGGGTGAAGCCTCAGCTCTTTGCGAATGAGGTCTTCCTGGCCAACCAGCAACACCTCCACGTCGTAATGACGTGCGGCGAGAATCGCACCATCGACTTCGGGTTTGGGCGCGCGATCAGCGCCCATCGCGTCAACGGCAATCGTGGTTGGCATGCTCAGGTATCGCTAGGAATTGTACGCCGGTCCGGCGGCCGGTGACTTAGTTGGCCGCTTCCTTCTGCTCGATAACTTCGCGTCCTTTGTAGAACCCGCACTTCGGACAGGCGCGATGCGGCAGCTTGCGCTCGTGACAATTTGGACAGTCCGAAAGGGACTGAGCGGTCAAGTGATCGTGGGAACGGCGCTTCGACGTTCTGGCCTGCGAATGCCGCCGTTTGGGATTAGGCATGAAAAACCTCTCATCAGATCGCTCGCGTGGGCGGCGATCGAAACTCTAGCTTTGCAGCTTGTTCTTTAACTCGCTCAGCGCTGCCCAGCGCGCATCGCCGGGCTGCTGGCAATTGCACGTCGCGGTGTTCAGGTTGGTCCCGCACTGCGGACACAATCCCTTGCAATCCTCGCGACAAACCAGTTTCACGGGCGACGCCAGCAGCAATTGCTCGCGCAAAACGTCTTCCAGCAGAAGACCTTCGCCCTCATAATAGCCGATCTCGGTGTCGGCTTCGTTGATGGCAACCTCGTCGGCGCGCTTGTCCACGCCCAGAGGCCGGTACAGCAAATCAAACGCCCGGTTCACCGTGTACTGCACGGGCTCCAGACAACGGGCACAAGCGACTTCCATGGTCGCATCCAGCTTGGCGACTACGCGGATGTCGTCAATGTTTTCCTTGTGGCCACGGTGCTCAACGATGACCTCTGCCCTGCCTTCGGCATGCAGCGGGCCAATCTGTTGAAGCTCAAAACCAAAATCAATGTCTCCGGGCTGAAAATCCTGCTTGAATTCCAGCTTGCGGAGATGCAAATCCGCGACCCTAATCAGCATCGCTCCACCTGCCTAACTCTTTACTGCACAACGGCTTCCCCACAGCCCACATGGTCCGGTTGGAACCGGGTCTGGCAGGCCAAGCTCCTCACGGATCACTGTGGCAGGTACAGACAGGCAGGAGTCGCACTAAGGCAAAATACAAGCATAAAGTGTTGGAAATGCAGTGTCAAGGCGAAGCCTAGCCCACCCTTCCTAACTGACGCTGCCGACGCAGCATCGACCCGGTCAACACCGAAAACTGGTGCAATTGTGAGAAAATCGCGCCGACTGCGTTGCGGACAAATCACGAGGGGAAGAATGACCAAACTGGTAAAAGGATTGCTTCTCGGCTTTCTCGCGCTGGTAGTAATCATTGTCGCTGGAATCACCTTCACCATTGGATGGCGTCCGTTCTTCGGACCCAAGGCTCGGCCCGCTCACGGACCGCAAGTTCGACAGCACTCCCCAGCGGCTGGAGCGCGGCAAGTATATTGCGACCGCCCTCTCAGGATGCATCTATTGCCACTCGCCCGCATGACTGGACCGCTCCCGGGATGCCCTATTCAGCAGGGATGGAATGTTGCCGGAGAATTGAGCCTTACGCCGATCTGCCGGGCAAAATCGTCGCGCCGAACCTGACTCCTGATAAAGAAACGGGTGCTGGAAACTGGACGGACGACGAACTCGCCCGCGCCATTCGCGAAGGCATCGGACACGACGGCCGCGCGCTTTTCCCCATCATGCCCTATCACCCGCTTCCGCGACATGTCAGACGAAGACCTCGCATCGGTTATCGTTTATTTGCGGTCTCTCCCGCCGGTTCATCACGAATTGCCCAAGACCGAAATCATCTTCCCGGTGAAATTCCTCATTCGCAATGCGCCGGAGCCCCTGACTTCGCCAGTGCCTGACGTTACTCCCGATGCCGGCGCTGTGAAGTATGGCGGCCACCTGGTCAACCTCGCCGGATGCGGCGACTGCCACACTTCCCAGATTCAAGGTCAGAATGTGCCGCGCGTCGATTTTGCCGGCGGCCAGCCCTTCCCTGGCCCTTGGCCTATCGTGGCGAGCGCCAACATTACACCTGACAGCACTGGAATATCCGGCTACACCGACGATTCGTTCGTACAGGTAATTCGAACGGGCGCGGTCAACGGGCAGGTGCTAAGCGCCATCATGCCGACGATGATCTACAAGAACATCACCGACGGCGATCTGAAATCGATGTTCGCCTACCTTCACACAGTGAAACCGATCCAGCATCGCGTGGATAACTCGCTGCCACCCACCAGCTGCAAGATCTGCCGGCAGCGCCACGGCGGAGGCGACAAAAACTAAGCCGCCCCACGTCTGCAAAAATCAATGGTCTTGTGTGGCCGTAGTCTGCCAGATGTCGCCCGGCTTCATCGAAATGTAATAAATTCCTGTAGTCGGGTCCATTGCGATGTAGGCGGTCTTCGGGCCGCCGTTCGTACCGCAATCGGCGGTACCGAGACTCGTACAATTGAGACCGCTGCTGGCGTCGTTCCAGTTGGAACCGTCGTCGGTGTAAATAGGCTTCAGGCCCAGGTCCTCATACTTCACCGCTATCGTCCGGTTGTGCGTACGGTTTGTGACCATCATTGTCGCGTACTCGCTTGGCTGCCCCACATCCTGATTGTTACCGCAGAAAACCCAGCTACCGGCCGGAGGCGTGCCGTTCCAACAATAAAAACCGACGTTGCCTCCGCTGTTGCCCTGGTAATACATGAAGTCCCCGTTGTTTGCGCCGGCTCCTGCTCGTGCACCCGTCCAGGCGTCGAGAGCGCCACTTAAACCGGCGGGCGTCGGAAGTGCGCTCCAGTGCGATCCGTTATCCAGCGAATACCAGGTATTGCTGACGGTAGGAACGTCGGCAGAGGCCACCGTTTCGTAAGAAACGCTCCCTATTGTTACCGCGAACAATTGTTCTTGCGTGCGTGCAGGACTGCCTGCGGCTGGTGTCCAGCTGCGAGCATTGTCGTTGGAGAGAAGCGTCTTACCGGACGCCGTAGGACAAATGATTGTGGTCCCATTGCTTGCCATGGCGCATCCGTTCTCCATGCCCCCGCTAGCGGTTACACCATTGCCGCCAACGATGGTCGCCTTCGACCAGTGAGTGCCCGTTCCACTCACATTGTCGAGCCAGTAGGCAAAATGCTGCTTGCCCGGGCAGACCTGATTGATGGTGAAGACCGTGCCGTCTGGCGCCAGGCTGAGGCTGCGGAAGCTCCCACATCCCGCGGTGAGATCGATGCCGCTCATGATGGGTGACCACGTAACGCCCTTGTTCGAGGACTTTGCCAGTCCGCCCGTGGTCGAATTGTTCGATGCCGCGTACATGTTGCCCGCATTGTCGAACAGGATGCCCCATGTCTGAACCAAGCCGGTATTCCCAATCAGGGTCCACGCCGGCGCGGCTCCCGGGTTGGGCGGAGGGGGAGGGGGTGGTGGGTTGTTGGAGGATGTGCTTGATCCTCCACAGCCAACGCCTATCAAGAGCACTAAAACAGCTGGGATCAGAAACGTGGTCTTCAACATTGGCAAACCTAGACGATTTGCGTGGCGGGCAAAATATGACTATCAGTTTACCCCAGCCGGCGGCCATCAGTTCTTCCGGTCTAGCCGGTCCGCATTCTCGCGGATGAATCCAGTGCGACTTACAAGCCGCCATCAGTTCGGGCCAGAACTGGACGGAGGGCCGGGAACCGGCATCATTCCCGCGGGCGGCTTTAGCAGTCCCAGGTTGGTCAGGTAGGCGACCGTGCGCTGCGCGGCGGCGTCGAATACCAATTGGCAGTTCACGAATTGGCTGTTCTCCCACATGACGTCTCCGCCGCCATACACAATTTTGCACTCGGTGAAGATGCAGTTCAGATAGCGCTTTCCGTCCATGTAAACAGTAATGCCATTCGGTTGCCAGTTCTCTACCACTTGCATGATTTCTCCTCCAAATCGACCGCCAATCGAATGATTGCTGTCCTTTGTTGATTCTACGGGTAGTCGCGGTCGGCGAAAATCGCCGTTCAAAACAAAACCGGCCGCGAGGGCCGGTCCTGAATATCGCGAACTAAGTCTGCCTACTGCGGCGGAGCCTGCTGCGGCACCTGCTGGCCGGCCTGCGGCGGACGCAAAGTCTGCAGCTTCTGCGATGCGAGTTGTCCGACCGGACTGGTCGGATAGTCCTTCTGCATCTGCTCGTAAATCTTCATTGCTTCCAGCGGCTGGTGGTTGTTCTCGTAGAGATTGGCCAGCTCAAACTGGGCCGTGGTCTTACCGACGGTGGTCGTCGGCTTCTCCAGACAGCGCTTTATACAGGTCCACCGCCTGCTGGGTCTTGCCGGCATCCTGGTAAACCGATGCCAGTGCGAGCTTTGCGAGGCTCGACGTTTCCTTGTCCCAGCTTCCGGCGACCTGTTGCAACTGCTTCTCGGCAGAGGCATCGTCGCCCATGTCATGGAACGTGATGCCCTCGAAATAACGTGCGATCCGCCCATTGCGCGTAAACGAGTACTTGTCAGCGATGCTGGCAAAGTCGGCGTTGGCGGCCTTCGCTCGCTCGGCTCCGCTGGCGTAGCTCAGCTCGACCGGGCTGGCGGGTGTTCCTGCGGGTCGAATCGGCGCGTTGTATTTCAGCAGCGCCGACGAAAGCTCCTGGTTGGCTTGCGCGTTCCGGTAGTTCACGAAGGCCCATCCACCAATCACCAGAACGATTATGACGGCCAGGGCCAGCGCGGCCGCGGTCAGCTTGGACCGATGGTCTTTTGCCCAGGAAATGGTTTCAACGGTGGTCTCAGCAAACGAGTTTTGTTTCAGATTATGTCGAGTCGCACTACGCACGGTTGGTCCTTAGTTGGTCTGCCACAAGGCGGGAAACCCCAAGTTTAACAAGCAGATGGGGAGGGGGTCAAACGTCGGCAGCCCGTCAGCCCGGCGTTTCTCACACTTCGCATTTTGAAGAAGTCAAACCCCGGTCTCATGGGTTAGATTATGTAGCGGAGTGTGCAGTCCGTTCGCCCACTTCGCGGGAGTCGCCAAAATGAAAACCTCTGCCCTTCTGAAAGCCCTTTTCTTAATGGTTCTGCTGGTTGTGGTCGCATCGGTCGCTGAACCGGCTTTCGCCCAGCGTGGCGGACACGGTGGCGGAGGCGGCGGCTTCCACGGCGGCGGTGGTGGTGGTGGATATCACGGCGGTGGTAGTTCGTACCGCAGCGTCTCCTACGCTGGCGGCTCACATGGCGGTGGTTACTACGGTGGGGGATACCACGGCGGTGGCTACCATGGCGGCGGCTATCACGGCGGTGGATATTACGGCGGCTGGCACGGTGGCTACTACGGTGGAGGCTGGGGATATCCTGGCTACGGATGGGGCTGGGGAGCCGGCTGGGGCTTCGGCATCAGCTTTAATTGGGGCGGCTACTGGCCCTCGTACTCATATCCGTACGCGTACGGCTATGCTCCCTATTACCCTTCCCCCTACTACTATCCCGCAGCACCGGTTGCGTATGTAGCGCCCGACCCGCCTCAAGCTGCTCCTCCTTCAGGGACAATCCAGCAGAGTGCGCCAGCAACTGACAATCTGCCGCCCGCGCCACCGAATGCAGCCTACCGGCAGCCCGTGAGAGTTCCGAACACTACTTACACGGTTTATCGGTCCTCGGGCGCACCCCACGCTACAACGAGTCCAACTATGTATGCGGCGAACTACTCGCCCGTCCACCTCACCCGGCAACAAACGGCGGCACTGCGTCCCGAGGTCCAAACCGCGATAAGGGCCCTGCAAGGCATGCCGCCGAACGCGCGCCAGGCCCAGCTAAGTCGCTACGCCAACTTGTCGCCCGAAGAATTGAAGGTCGTACGCTACGCAGCCGACGTGCCGTCATACTGACGAGCACAATTACGTAGACTGGCGACCCTCGCCATCAGCGCCCTACAATATTGCCCATGGCTAAGCCTCGCGGCAACGTGCCACAGCATCGGCTGAAAGACCCTCTCCTCGGCACCAAGCCGCGGAAGAAGATTCCCTACGAGTTTGTCCTCGACGCCCTATGCCGATCTTTCGCCCCGCACCAATCCGATGTTCGGATGCCTCGCCGTGTATGTGGGCGAAAAGATCGTCCTTGTGTTGCGCGAAAAGCCCGGCCGTCGCCTGATAACGGAGTCTGGCTGGCCACAACCGTCGAGCATCACGATTCCCTCCGCCGCGACTTCCCCAACATGCGCTCCATCGAGGTGCTCGGGAATGGAGTTACCGGCTGGCAGTTGCTCCCAGCCGATGCACCCGATTTCGAAGAGTCTGCCATGCACGCTTGCGAGTTAGTAATTGCCAGCGACTTGCGCATCGGAAAAATTCCTAAATCGCGCCGCACACCGGCTGCCAAGCCAAAGCACAGGCCAAAGTAGTCTCGTCGCACCAGTTTGTTCGGAAATCACGCTGTGCCACCCGCACTCTGCGGCGCTGGCCGGAGTTCGATCCGCGCCTGTATAGTCAGCGGTTCAAGTGCGATAACATGAACGACAGCTTTTGAAGGGTAGCCGCCAAATGAAGTTTGCCGCAGTCGTGCTGCTATCGCTGCTCATCGCCATGACTTCCATCTCCGCACAGAACCCAACGTCGACGACTCCCCAGACCGCAGCCACGGCCGAATTCAACGGCATGGTCGACGAATACTTCGACGCCTACTTCCACTTCCATCCCTCGGAAGCGACTTACGTGGGCTTCCACCAGTACGACGATCTGCTCGAGAATTACTCCCAAAAAACCCGCGATGCCGAGATGTCGTTCCTGCTGGAAGCCAAGCAGGGCGCCGGCTACACCCATACCGAGTTTCTGAACGAAGAACAGCGCATCGACCTCAAGCTGATCTCCAATGCCATCAATGCGCGCATTCTCGAGTTGCAGGAAATCCGCATGTGGCAGAAGAACCCCGACATTTACACCAGCACGGGAAGCTCCAGCGTTTACCTGTTGATGAGCCGCAACTTCGCGCCTCCAGCCGAGCGGCTGAAGTCAGTGATCGCGCGCGAACAGCAAATTCCCGGCAACCTCCGCGACGCCAAACTCAATCTGAAGAACCCGCCTCGCGTCTACACCGAAGTCGCTATTGAGCAGTTACCCGGCATCATCAGCTTTTTCCAGAAAGACGTGCCCGAGGCCTTCAAGTCCGTCACCGACGCGCAACTTCTCGCGCAATTCAAGGCCTCGAACGACAAAGTCATCTCCGAGCTCGAGCGTTACCAAACATTCTTGAAGCAGGATTTGCTCCCGATCTCCAAGGGCGACTACCGCCTGGGCCCGGAGCTCTACCGCAAGAAGCTCTTTACGACGACATGGTCGAAATGCCGCTCGACCGCCTGCTTCAGATCGGCTACGACGACCTGCACAAGAACCAGGCAGAGCTGAAGCGCGTCGCGGCGCTGATTGATCCCACCAAGACGCCGGAGCAAGTTCTCGCCACGCTCGAGCAGGACCATCCCTAAGCCCGACCAGTTGCTCCAGAGTTTTCGCGATACCTTCAACAGCCTGATCGGCTTCATCCAGGACAAGAAGATCATTACGATTCCTTCCGACATCCGTCCGACCGTGCAGGAGACGCCGCCATTCGCGCGCGCCCTCACTTCCGCATCGATGGAAACTCCGGGCCCCTACGAGACCAATGCCACCCAGGCATTCTTCAACGTGACGCTGCCCGAACCTTCATGGACAGCGGAGAAAACCAAGTCCTGGATGGAAGGCTTCAACCGCGGCACCATCATCAGCACCGCGATCCATGAAGCGTACCCCGGACACTACGAGCAGTTCCTGTGGACCAAGCAATATCCCTCGAAGACGCGCAAGCTGATCGGCTGCGGCACCAACATCGAAGGCTGGGCGCATTACACCGAGCAGATGATGCTCGACGAAGGCTATGGCAACGGCGACCCCAAGCTGCGCATCGGACAGTTGCAGGATGCCCTGCTGCGCGATGCGCGCTACATCGTCGGCATCGAGATGCACACCGGCAAGATGACGCTGGCGCAGGCGACCGACTTTTTCGTCAAGCAGGGACATCAGACTCCGGCCGTCTCCGAACGCGAAGCGCAGCGCGGCACCTCCGACCCAACGTACCTGGTGTACACGCTGGGCAAATTGCAGATCATGAAGCTCCGCGCCGATTACAAACAGAAGGTGGGAGCGAGCTATACCCTGCAGCAGTTCCACGACGAATTCATGAAGCAAGGCATGGCGCCGATTCCGATCGTGCGGCGCATCATGCTGGGCAATGACAGCCCAGCGCTGTAACCGACTAGGCAAGAGGCAATCATGGCGATGAAAGTTCGCAAGGTGGTTTTTCCGGCGGCAGGGCTTGGTACGCGCTTCCTGCCCGCCACCAAGGCGCAGCCCAAGGAAATGCTGCCGCTGATCGACAAGCCCATCATCCAGTACGGCGTCGAAGAAGCCATGAAGTCAGGCTGTGACCAAATCATCATGGTCACAGGACGCGGTAAGAGCGCCATTGAAGACCACTTCGACACCAGCTACGAACTGGAAAAAATGCTGGAAGACCGCGGCAAGACCGACCTGCTTCGCATCGTGCAGCAAATCTCCGACATGATGCATATCGCCTATGTCCGCCAGAAAGAGGCCCTCGGCCTCGGCCACGCTGTGCTGATGGCCGCAGAACTGGTCGGCGATGAACCCTTCGCCGTCATCCTTCCTGACGACGTAATTGACGCCCCCGTGCCCTGCCTCAAGCAGATGATCGACGTCTACAACGAAACTGGATGCTCCGTGCTCGCCACCCAGGTTGTCGAAGGCCCGGCTATTTCCGCCTATGGCGTCCTCGACGCTAAGCCGGTTCCGGGCAACAGACCGCTTGTTTGAAGTGCGCGACTTGGTGGAGAAGCCCAAGTTCGAGGAAGCTCCGTCGAACCTCGCCATCATCGGACGCTACATCCTGACGCCGGCGATCTTCGAGATGCTCCGCAGTATCACGCCCGGCAGCGGCGGCGAATTGCAATTGACCGACGGCTTGCGCGCCCTGCTGAAGAAAGAAAAAATTTACGGATTCACCTTCGAGGGTAAGCGCCACGATGCCGGCGACAAACTGGGATTCTTGAAGGCGACAGTCGAGTTCGCGCTGAAGCGCGGTGACCTCGGCGGAGAATTTCGCGCTTACCTGAAGACCTTGCAGCTCTAAGGCGAACCGCTACACCAGTCGCCTGACCACCGACGGTCCGACCTCGGCGATACTGTCGGTCACGTTATCGATCTCCCACAGGATGATCGAAATCGAGCCCCTCGGGATCGCGCCTTGGCGGTTCTCCATCATCAGCATGCCATTCACATAGCAGCGGTGGCGATCACCGCGCGTGTCGATGCGCAAGTCGTACCACGCACCCATCGCCATCGGAAAAGGCATCCGCGCATGGCAACACCATTTGCCCCGAATCTTGGAATCGAAAAACAGAAGATCATCCTCAAAGCGGTAGCGGTAGCGGTTGTCGAAATCCACGTAGCGGAAATTAAAGGCGTACTCCTGAAACGCCGTCATCCGTCGGAATCTCATCCGCCATGAATAATCCGTCCAGTTATACTTCTTCGGGTCCAGGTAAATGTAAGCCCACTCGTCGGCCGTAGCCGCTTTCACCTCGAAGCGCATCACCCCGTCGGTGAAGATCAATTCCGCCGGGTCCTGATATAGCCCGTGATAAATCCACTGCTGTTCCGGGCGCTGAACATCGCCCCGAAAAAGCTCTTCACCCTCCGCCCAGGTCGCGCGGTCCCGTGCAGTTTCGTTGAACGGCAGCTTTCCCAACGACTGAAGTTTGCGCACTACCTTACCGGCAAAACTCAAGCAGCATGCTCCTGTGTGCCCATCCGACATCCAGTACAGCAGCACTAGTATACGAGCAGGACATAGCCATTCCGCGCGTAGCCGTTGAACTCAGCTGGCACTTGACCAAGCGCTCCTCAATGACAGGCTTGGCTTGAGTCTCTTAAACTGGAAGTCAGCGCCGTCGTCGCTTGGGAGGGCAGTGCCCGCCGACCCCTCACGACTGCCTTCGCATCGTTATGACTACTGCCCGCAGCCTGACGCAACGTACCGCCGCCGGTGTCGCCTGGACCAGCGCATTCCAGGTAACGCGCCAGTTGCTACAAGTCGTCTCGGTCTCGGTGCTGGCCCGGCACGTTCCGCCCGCGGCCTACGGCTTGATCGCCATGGCCGTCCTCGTTACCAGCTTCCTCGAGACGATTCGCGATGCGGGCACCGGCTCTGCTTTGATTCGCGAACGTGAGATGTCAGATGACATCGCCTCCACAGCGTTCTGGCTCAACTGCGCAGTGGGCGGCGTCGCCGCCCTCCTGGTTATCCTTGGCGCATGGCCCGCTGCCCGCTTCTTTCACGAGCCGCAGATTATTCCGGTGCTTCGTGTCCTCTCGATCTCTTTCTTCCTCGGCGCCCTCGGCGTCGTGCCGACTGCACTCCTCAACCGCGCCATGGAGTTCAAAAAACTCGCCGTGGTCCAGACTGCTGCGGCCATCATCGGGACATTGATCGCCATCGCCGTCGCGATCGCCGGTGGCAAGGTCTGGAGCCTGGTGGCTGGCACGTTGTCAATTACGTTTGTCACCACCGTTGGCCTTTGGATTCTCGCTCCGGTGCGCCTCAAGTTCACTTTTCATCCAGACGTCGCCAGGAGAATCCTTAAGTTCGGACTGAACCTCTCCGGCTTTCACATTTTCAATTACTTCTCACGCAATGCCGACAACTTGCTGGTAGGCAAATTCCTCGGTAGCGCACCCCTTGGTTTTTACCAGATGGGCTACATGCTGATGACCTATCCGCTTCAGAATTTCACATTGATGGTCACGCAGGTCGTGTATCCCGGCGATGGCGAAGTTTCACGACGACCATGCCCGCGTGCGGGCCACCTACCTTCGCATTTCAGCCTTGGTCGCGCTGGTCACAATTCCGATCATGCTCGGGTTGGGGATAACCGCACCTTCCTTCGTGCGGGTTGTGCTCGGAGCGCATTGGGCACCGGTGGCTGCGCTGTTAGCCGTGTTCGCTCCTCTGGGCGCCGTGCAGTCGCTCTACGCCACCGTCGGACTGCTCTACAACACGCAAGGCCGGACTGATCTCCAGTTCCGCTGGATGATGTTCGCCAGCGTCTGGTACGTGCTTTCCTTCGCCCTTGGACTGCGCTGGGGCATCATGGGCGTCGCCACCTGCTACGCCATCGTTTGGTTCCTACTCATGGTGCCTTCGTTTCTCATTCCCTTCCGCTTGGTGGAACTCTCCGGTTGGACGTTTATGCGCACCCTGTGGCCCACCATCTGGATCAGCCTCGTGATGACAGCATCGTGCGGCGCCTGGCGATATTTTCTCTACCGCACCGGAGTCCATAACCCGTTTGTGGAACTCCTCACCACGGTCACCCTGGGAGTCGTCGTCTACGTCGGGATAATCTTTTGGACGAAGCCATTGGTATTGGCTGAACTGGCCACCGTTCTCGAGGGCACAAGCTATAGCGCCGCGCGATGGCTCGGACGTCGCTTGCCGCGCCCCGCATTGCCTCCGAATGTCGCCGCCGAACTCGACCCTCTGATCTCCCGCGAGCCCTAACCCGAACCCTGTTTACTACTTCGTAATCTAACGCATGCTATTCTGACTTCGCAGGGGCCCTTCATTGATGATTGCAGCGCCCATTTTGATTGCCGCCGTGCTGATCAGCCTTTACATCCTGGTGGGCTACCCCTTGCTGCTGCGCTCCTGGAAAAGATTCGCTCCGCCGATCGCGAAAGACGCGAAATTCCAGACCACGGTTTCCGTGCTGCTGGCGGTTTACAACGGCGAAGCTTTCATCGCCCGCAGGCTCGACAACTTGCTCGACCTCGATTACCCGTCCGACCTGCTCGACATCGTCGTCGTGTCCGACGGATCCACCGACACCACCGACAGCATCGTCGAGACTTACGCACACCGCAAAGTACGACTCGTGCGTGCACCCCACGCCGGCAAGCCGGCGTCGCTCAACGCGGCTATGCAGCACGCCACCGGAGAACTCCTGCTCTTCGCCGACGTCCGCCAGATGTTCGACCCCCAGGCGCTCCGCCACCTGGTGGCGAACTTCGCCGACAAGACCGTCGGCGCAGTTACAGGCGAGTTGCGTTTTGTGCACTCTGACCTCGTCGGTGAGGCCGCCGACATCGACGTTTACTGGCGCTATGAGATCTGGGCCCGCCAGCAGCATTCCATGATCGATTCGATCTTCAACACCACAGGGTGTATCTACGCCCTGCGCCGCTCGCTCGCCCAACCGATTCCGCCTGACACGCTCGCCGACGACATCATCATTCCGCTGCGCGCCTTCTTCGGCGGCTACCGCGTCGTGATCGACACCGAAGCACTGGCCTTCGATTACGGATTGGTCCAGGGCGGAGAATTTCGCCGAAAACTGCGCACGTTAGGTGGCGTATGGCAGGCTTATGCCCGCATGGCACAGCTCTTTACTTCACAAAACCGCATGCGCGTGCATTTTCTGCCGCATAAGCTTGGTAGGGTCGTTCTCCCGTGGCTCTTCCTGATCGGGATCGCTGCGACGGTCACACTGCCTGATGGTTGGCCGCGCTCAGCGTTGCTGGCGTCAGCGCTCTTGGTGCTCGCCCTGGCGGCACTCGATCTGTTGCTGCCGAAGAACTTCATCCTCCGGCGTATCTCCTCACCGACACGCAGCTTTGTGCTGCTGAATGCAGCCTCGCTGGCCTCCGTGCTGGTCTTCTTCGTCCCGCCCGAACGCCTGTGGAAGCCCACTCGCGTCGCGCTCGCCGCTGACCCGTTGCTCACCAATCAACCCGAAAACAAGTCCTAGGGCCCGCCCCACCCGCGCACCTCTACTGCTTAAACGCCGGGTCGCCCGCCGTCTCCGGACGCCCCACCCAGTCCAGCGAGTAATACTGCCCGCGATCGCGTCCCCACGGATCGAACACGTTGACCACGTTCTGTAATTGCGGCCTGAGCTCCGGAACGTTCCGCATCAATACGCGCTTCAGCGGCGACACCGGCTGTTTGTGCCCATTGGGTGTGCCTGCTTCCATCATTACCGGTCCCGGCCCGTTGTGATTCACCCAGTCCACGCCAAACTGTGTGTAGAACTCCGGCCGAAAGCTCGAAGTGAAGAACCGGTCGCTGAACAATCGGCGCGACGCATTCAGAATGAACACCACGAATTGTGTCTCCGAAATCGCATAACCGTGCGGCCGCGTGTATTCCGCCAGCCAGCCCACGATCGTGTCCACGTCTTCGATGTTGTCCACCACCGACCCGTTGGGATGCCCGAGACAATCGTTGATGGGCGTGCCATCATCATTCACCTGAGCATCGGTAATCACCTTCGATGCGTCGCAAACATGCGTGCCATAGACCTCGCGGAGTTGCTGCACGCTATCCTGCTGCTCTTTGCGCTCCGGCGAGTCAAGGGGCAAGCGCCGGTCCACGAAGTCGTCGTAGCTGGTCAATTGCCGCAATCCGTACTGCCGCCGGAATTCGTTAAACCGCGGCACACCATGCTCGCGATCGCGAATCAGGTCGAGCGCCGGAATGTCGACCTGCTGCGTCGGCGTATCGAGTCGCGGCAGTTTGATGTTCTGCAAAAATGCGGGATGGTTATGCAGCGTCAGCAATCCGAGCCGCTGCCTGCCCATGCTCAGCCCCCAGTTCGCCATGCCTCGCGATCGCATGGCGTCGGTAGCCTTGCCTTCGAACGTCTCGATGACGGCCACCTTCTGCACAATCTGGTTGGGATCTTTCTCCACGTCGCGCACTTCGATCAAGTCCGGCACCAGAGGATGCAACCGGTACACCGTCACGAACTCTTCCGGAAAGTTAAACGGCGATCCGAAATGATTCACTCCGCCATTCACGTTATCGGGATTCGCGATGCTGTAGTGCGGCACCTTGCTGCCGATTCCGAAGATTCCCGGCCCCGAGGCAAACACCGAATACCACTGCGACGCCTTGGTGGCATCACTCGATTTCCCGAAGCCATGTACCACCACATCGGCCAGCGCCTTCGAAACTGCGGGATCGCCCGTGCCTAGCAATCCGCTCCAATTCGCGTTCATGCCCTTGTAGAGTGGCTCGTCATATAGCAGTTGCGGAGTCCATTCGATCGTATGGATCTTCGCAATCTCCGCCGCCACCACCAGTCGCGCCGCCTCGTACAACTCGTCAGCCGACACATCTTTGTAGCGAATCATCTGCGTCGGGTTCGCCGGATTCCTCAGCCCGCTGTCGGCATTCGGTTTCAGCGCCGCCTGCTTGCGGAACTCATCCACAAACGTGTTGTGCTCACGCGCAAACAGGTTGTGGTAGAAACTCATCCCGATCGTCCAGTTGTCCGGAAACGCCACTGACTCCTGTCCCGTCCACTGCGGCTGAAACGAATCGCCCTGAGCCAGCGTAGGCAGATATCCACCTTGCTTCCCCGGCACCTCCACCAGCAGCAATTTCGCCGCATCGCTCGGATCGCGCTTCACTCGCTTCACCGAAGTCTCGTCATATCCATACAACTGCGACGCATCCCACCACGCCGTGTTGTTATTGCTGTACGTCTTCGGAGCCCGCGTCAGGTACGTTCGCCCATTGCTGGTAAACGTCTCCGGCGCCGAGTCCTGCGCCACCAACGTCCTGTCTACCTGGTCCGCAGGACGGCACCCCAACTTCTGCACTTCGTCGGCCGTCAGCGGAGTCTCCACACCATTGACCTTCTCGCTCACGCAACCGACGTTCATCATTGCCGGCGCGTTGTGCCCCTCCTCCATGTGCGAAAACCAGTCGTGCGTCATGAATTGGATCCAATACGCCGCCAGCACATTGAAGAACGGGGCCTTCTGGTAATCGCAGTTGGCGTCCGTCGAAAACGTCGACGAACCAAATCCCTGATTGCATCCGTTGCCCGGCGACTGCGCACGCGTAAACAATTTGCGGCTGATCACCTGCGGATCGGGCGTCAGCAGATTGATCCGACCGCCATGCCGGTTCTTCGTCAGCTCGTTCTGTTCAAGATCGGGGAACGTCGTCTCAAATTCCACGTTGCGAGCAAACGGCGTGCCGGCCGACCCCATCAGTGGGTTCTTAATGTCATTGCAAATCCCCGACAGTGTTCTCCCGCGAATCAAATCACCCTTGCAGACTTGCTCGCCGTCACCGCCCACCGCCGCATAATTCGGATTGCTCTGCGGCAGCCTCATCTGCGGCCACACTTTGATCGCCGCGCCCGCCCGCCCGTCGCGCCCCACCACGTAATCCTGGTACGTGAGGTTGTTGTCGAACAGGTTGAACTTGATCAGCTCGATGCGCTGGTACTCCAGGTCGATGAGCGCACCATTGACTCCGCGCTGCTCCGGGAGCGACGTCGAAAGATACCCTTTCGGCAGCGACGACAAATCGCCGGTCCCCCAGTAGTTGCTGAAGTCCACCCACGGTGTGTAGCGATACTCCACCGCCTTGTTTCCGCCGCGGCACAGCGCGGTCAGCAGCGTCACCTTGCCGTGAAAGCGTTGCGCCCGCGTGTCGGCTATCGGACGAAACCCCTGCAACGCCGCTCCTGCGCACGCCTGCACTTCAATCGCTTCCTGCTTCTTAGGACTGGGAGCGCTGGCGTCCTGTGATACCGCTGGCAGAGCGAAAAGCAACGACAGGCCACACAAGGCAAAGCGGAGACGGCTTTTCATAGGGGCAACATCATTCTTCTTTTCGCCGCGGGAAGTCAAGAAGATTGGCAACGGTAGAACCACGCTGTCATAGGAGAGTGCGCAAAACTTGCCGATGCCGAGGTTCGACGATTTGGAAAGTATGGCGCCTGTGACGACAGCGCCCGGACTTGCGTCAACTCAGCCGCGAAGCGGCGAAATTTGCGTTAGCCGTGGGCGTCAGCCCGCGGTATCGAGCGGAATTGATATAGGAGCCCGGAAGGCTGCACACTTACGGCCTCGTCCCCGCCCAAACAAAACCGGCGCTCTCACTCCCGTTTCGATCTTTGTAGATGCCGGGCCTGTAAGTTGAGCCGCATTGCCAGCGTGAGCGGAGCGAGAGCTGGCAGGCGAAATCCTGAGCGACCCTGAGCGTAGCCGAAGGGGAGTCGAAGCACCTCTTGGATATGAGATAGCTGCTGGCCTGTAAGTTGAAGCGTCTTGCGGGCGTCCGAGCCCGCAGCCGAAATCCTGAGCGAAGCGACCGAAGGAAGCGGAGTCGAAGGACCCCGTCCGGAAAATTAGATAGCTGCCGGGCCTGTAAGCCGAATTTTGTCTGCCGCTCTTTCTCCTCGATGAATTCCGGGTGCCCCATCCTTTCCCTTCTTTTGGGAAAGGGTGGGATCGTGAAACCTCGGAATCTCACCAATCGAAGACAAAGAGCGGCAGGGCGATCATTCCTCTAGGCCGTGCATTACTGCACGGCTCCAGCGACCTACCCGGAAGTTCTGGCGCACCGAGCCGGCACGCCGTCCCCGAAGAGACGTCCTCCCCTATTTGGTCTTGCTCCGTGTGGGGTTTTCCCTGCCACCGCCATTACTGACAGCGCGGTGCGCTCTTACCGCACCATTTCACCCTTACCCCGATTGCTCGAGGCGGTATATTTTCTGTGGCACTTTCCGTAAACGGCCCTTGAAGGCCGCCCCCCGGACGTTATCCGGCACACTGCTCTACGGAGTTCGGACTTTCCTCTCCCAACCTGCGCAGCCTGGGCATGAGCCCATCGTCCGCAAGCCGGCAGCGATCACCCGGCCCAGCAGCTAACTAAACCATTATAGATGCTCAGAAGTTCTCGCTGGACCCGTGCCTGGTCGGCCTGGCATCCTGGCTGCGTGCCCGCATACTATCGAGCGCCGCTTAGCAAGTTCGTCACCGATCCTGCCACATCGATCATCGGTGAACTAACGCTCGAAAATGGTAGAGCGCAATTCCCTCTGGCACCCGAAGCCGTCGAGGCTTGGCGGTTACAGCTTCCGCCTCTGGTCAGCGGATGCCAACAACTCATTGCAGAAAGACCCGAAGCTTCGGACTTTGAAATTCTTCTGGAATACCCTATCCCTCGGGTTGGCAAACGCATCGACGCGGTCATTCTGATACACGACGTAATCGTCGCGATTGAGACCAAGACTGGCCTTTCCGCTACAACAGCAGAGCGACAAGTCGACGACTACGCAATCAATCTAGCGTGCTTCCACGAGCCGAGCGCGAAGCGGACTGTCGTACCAATGGTCATCTCAGATGGTCACGTTTCCAGCGGTGGAGCCCGCCCTTTTGCGGACGATGTCATTCGACCATGCCGACGTGCTACGACGGCTACAGTGGGCGAGATGCTAAGCAATATAGCTAGCGCCGAATGCCACTCTGACCTGCCGGCCATTGACCCTGGAGCTTGGGATGCAGGAATCTTTCGTCCAATTCCACCAATCATCGATGCAGCAGTACGACTCTATTCTGAGAACGAAGTGTTCGAGATCGGCCATGCTGCTGCGGCCAGAGAAGACCTCAACAAAGCAATAGAGTCGCTAACTAAGATCGTCCGCGACGCCAAGGATACCGGCGACAAGGCTATCTGTTTCATTACCGGGGTCCCCGGCTCTGGCAAGACCCTCGTCGGGCTGAATGCAGTCCACCATCAGGATCTCCGAGACACCGCGTCGTTCTTGTCCGGCAACGGTCCATTGGTCAAAATCCTTCGAGAGGCATTGATTCGAGACGACATTCGCCGGCCTCGGGCAGACGCTGCGAGACGAACGAGGAGGGCAGCGGAAACGGCAGTGCAGTCATTTATCCAAAGCGTTCATCGATTCGCCGACGATCACTACAAAGATCAAGCTCCAACGCCAGCGCAGAGGGTACTCGTGTTCGATGAGGCGCAGAGAGCGTGGGACGCAAAGCAGAACCAGCGGGCACACCGGCAACCGGTCTCCGAAGCTCACATGATGCTTGACGTAATGAACCGACATGACGGGTGGGCAGCTCTGGTTTGTCTGGTCGGCCGTGGACAAGAGATCAATCGCGGCGAGGCGGGTTTAGCAGAATGGGGTGCGGCTCTCAGAAAGTTCGAATCCTGGAAGGTCTACGCATCGCCCGAAGTTCTTGGCGATATGTCAGGCGGTTCGTTCTCACTATTCATCCAGGAAGACCCGAATCCCGATCGAATAGCGAGTATTGCTGATTTCCACCTAACTTCAAGTACGCGTTCTATAAGGTCATCGGAGATATCTGTGTGGGTTGATGCCGTTCTTCGTGGGGATGCCTCCTCCGCGAAAAACAGTTTCAGTAACGATTCGAGTCCGCCGATCCTGTCCAGAAATCTTTCTCAGGTTCGCCAGTGGCTACGAGAGAAACGAAGAGGTCTTACAAGGGCTGGCTTGGTTGCGAGTTCTGGGTCTGCGAGGCTAAGACCAGACGGGTTGGAGACATCGTTTGACTTCCACCAACGCTTCGAATGGGAGCGATGGTTTCTTGATCGCGACAATTGCGAGGAATCAGACTGTGACCACAAATACTGTAACGATGTTCGCTCGTCTTCTAAATTGGAGGTTGCCGCGACTCAGTTCGAAATTCAAGGCTTAGAACTTGATTGGATTGGGGTCTGCTGGGGCGAAGATCTTCTTTGGAACGGAACCGAGTGGCGTAACTACAACTTCAACGGCAAGACCTGGATGCCGGGCAAAGATCTGCAGAAGTACAAGTATCGCGTAAACGGTTATCGTGTGCTGCTCACCCGCGCGCGGCAGGGAATGATCATTTATGTCCCGAAGCCAGATGCTTCAGACTCGTCGCGACTTCACCAACAGCTGGATGCGACCGCCGATCTCCTTATCCAGTGTGGCGCCCAGGAATTGATACCCCCAACTGTGTCATCCTGAGCGGAGCTTTGTCCCTCCACCAGTGATCGTTCAGAAGTGACGTAGATTAGAATGAGGTTTGGGATGCGAGTCTTGAAAGAGCCACGCTGATCTGGATAACGGATGCCATTCCGGAGCTTCGACTCCTCCATGGCCGTGCGGCTCTTTGAAGACTCTCCCACCCGTGTCATCCTGAGCGGAGGCGGCCTTGCCGCCGAAGTCGAAGGACCCCTTTTACTCGCAAGTTTCCTTGGGCTGCATGAACTGTTTCAGCAGGTCTTCCTCCGTCGTCGAGTACCAATCCCGGCTCAGGTCTTCCCACTTCGGATTGATCTTCTCGATCAGGCCAATTTTCTTCGCCCGCGCCCAACCCTTCAGTTGTTTCTCTCGTGCAATCGCGTTCAGCACTTCGTGGTAGGTTTCGAAATACAGCAAGCGTGTGACATCGTGCTTAGCGGTGAACCCTTCGATCGCATGTTCTTTATGCTGCCAGATGCGGCGGCGAAGGTTGCCGGTCACGCCGATATAGACTGTTCCCGAATAACTTCCGAGAATGTACACGTAATATCGGCGTTCACGCTGTGTGCCCATGCATCCTGCCTGGAAAGGGGTCCTTCGACTGCGGCGGGTCGCCACGGCGACCCGCCTTCGCTCAGGATGACACCACAAGGGAGTTTTTTGACGTGATGGGGGTCGCTCGCCAGCGTGACAGCCGCGCGCAGCAATCCATACTTGCGACACTCGCGCGTTCCCATTTCGGAACGACTTGGTTACTTTCGTTTCTTTGCCCTCACTTTTCTTGCTGACACCCTTCCCTTTCTCAACGTATCAACAAGACAGGTCGCGCGCCACGAGCCGTGCGGCCTTGGCCGTCGCGGGCCCTGGGGATAACTCCCTCGTTTCTGGCGGCAGTCAAGGCTCTTTGACAACTACGGGCTACCATACGCATCCCGCGCCAAGTGCTTTGTTTTCTATGATATTACTGTAACTCTTTTAGTTACAGAACTTTGCACGCAAATTATCTCGTAAGTGCATGATTCTAAATATGGGACAGGGGGAGGGGTATCCTTGGACTGCTGCAAAAAAATAGGCGATCCGCAGGCCAGCCACCCGCGGATCGCTCAAGAAGGCAGGGCTCCAGCGTCAATGGACGCGGGCCCCGCTTTCGCCGCCCTGGGGCGGATGACCAGCCGAGACTGCTGCGCGAAGCGCGCCGTGCGCTTGTTGCCGTACGGGCAGGGGAGCCCACCGCGCGACTTTGTCGCCTCGGATCGCCCGCACTAAGCACACCCAGAACTCGAACTGGCCGGTTGGCTGTTGGGTTCGATTGGATGCCACGGACTGAGACGATGCTCGTCGTTGTCCACGGCGAGGGTTCAAGGGGCGCTGCCGCGCACACCTGAAACCTCATTTTTCGAATCGATCACGCAGCGCCACGAAAACGGTGAACAAATCGCTCGTGCCTGATTGAGCGAAACGATATTGCAGCGTGATGAACGTCTCAAGCTTGAAATGCGCGTCGCTGTGCAATTCATGTGCAACTTCAAAAATTGCTGTGCAAAAGGCAGCCCAAATCGCAGGTGCAATGGTTCTGTTACTACTTCGTTACTACCAACCAAACCGCCTTCCGGTTATTCTCGCCTTCATGGCAGTTTCGTTGACGGTGCTGGCGAGCGGTAGCAAGGGCAATTGCACCCTTGTCTGCAGCAGCGGCACTCGCCTGCTGGTCGATGCCGGACTTTCCTGCCGCGAACTGCTGCGACGTCTCGCTTCCTGCGCCGAGAGCCACAGCGACATCGACGCCATCCTCATCACGCACGAGCACAGCGACCACGTCGGCGGATTGCGCGTGCTGGCCAAGCGCCTCAAGGTTCCCGTTTACATGACTGCCGCAACGCACGATGCCTATCGCCGCTCCACACGCGACAGCGCCGGAAATCGCATTGTCCTGGAGCGACTTGAGACGTTCCATGCGGGAGGCAGCTTCCAGATTGGCGACATCAAGGTCACGCCGTTCACGATCCCGCACGACGCCGTCGATCCCGTAGGATTTACCTTCCAGAGCGAAGGCATCAAAGCCGCGATCTGTACGGACCTCGGCTACATGCCGAGCAGCGTGAAGCACCACATACGGGGCTGCCAGGTGCTGATGATCGAGTCGAACCACGACCTGGAGATGCTGCGCGGAGGCCCGTATCCGTGGGCCGTAAAGCAGCGAGTGATGAGCCGCGTTGGCCACCTGTCGAATGACGCACTCGCAGATTTTTTGACGACAGACTATGATGGAGGTGCGGAATTCCTCATTCTGGCGCACCTTTCGGAGCAGAATAATCACCCCGAAGTGGCGCGAATGACGGCTGAGCGTGCGTTGGGCGAGCAACGGAATTTTGTGCGCAACCAGTTGATGCTCGCGACACAACATGAACCGCTTCCGGCAATTCGACTGTAGGGCGCGCCGCATGAGGCGCTGCTGGCATGCCCTCCGCGGGCTGGATTTTCAACATGGCAGAATGCACTGATCGCGTCATCGGCAAAATTCTTGCCGGATGGCGCTATGACATTTCGGGACTGGCTCCGGAGATGCGCGGCGATTACGAAACGCATCTGCGGGACTGCCCGCGCTGCCACTCGAGGCAGCGCCTGCATCGCGGCATCGACATCGGGCTGATGGTGCTGGCTTCCGGATCGATGATTGTTTTTCTGCTTGCCTATGGCGTGATTCGCTACTTCCATCCCAGTCATGCATTCTGGCTGGAAATCGGAGCTTTGGGCGGATTTCTGCTCTCGATGATTCTCTGGCTTTTGGTTGCGATTGCGACGCCAGCGCCGCTGGTGGTGAAAGATGCGGCGATGACTGGCGCGCGTTTCGGCCTCGACAAGCTACCGGAAGAAATCCGCCAGCGCATCCCAGAAGACTTGCGGGTCAAGATCACGGGCGAGTAGCAGCGATCATGCCGCTGTATTCCTTGATCGCCGTTATTTGCTAGAGCTTCCGCGGAGTGATGCGGTCAGTGCCAACGTAAGGCTGCAGCACTTCCGGAATTAGCACGCTTCCATCGGCCTGCTGATAATTTTCAACAATCGCAACCCAAGTTCTTCCAACAGCCAATCCGCTGCCATTTAAGGTGTGAACGAATTCTGACTTCTTTGCGCCTTCTGGGCGGTAGCGAATGTTGGCGCGCCGCGCCTGGAACGCCTCAAAGTTTGAACAGGAAGAGATCTCTCGATACAGGCCTTGTCCGGGCAACCAGACTTCGATGTCATAAGTCTTGGCGGATGAGAACCCCAAATCTCCGGTGCAGAGCGCCATCGTGCGGTAATGCAGACCGAGCTTCTGTAGCACTTCCTCGGCATTGGCAGTGAGTTTGTCGTGCTCTTCGTAAGATTGTCCGGGCTTGGTGAACTTCACCAGTTCGACCTTCTGGAACTGGTGCTGGCGAATGATGCCGCGCACGTCTTTGCCGTAAGATCCGGCTTCGCTGCGGAAGCACGGCGTAAATGCAGTCAGCGATATTGGCAAACGAGCCCCTTCGAGAGTTTCATCGCGATACAGATTCGTAACCGGTACTTCGGCAGTCGGAATCAAGTAGAGGCTCTTATCGTTATGAGGGACCTTGAACAGATCTGCCTCGAACTTGGGAAGATTTCCGGTACCGTACAGGGATTCGGCATTAACCATGTACGGAGGAAGTACCTCGGTATACCCATGCTCGCGGGTGTGAAGATCAAGCATAAAGTTCATGAGAGCGCGCTCGAGGCGAGCGCCGAGGTCCCAATACACGGCAAAGCGCGCGCCGGTGATCTTTGCGGCTCGTTCGAGATCGAGAATGCCCAGCTCTTCGCCAAGTTCCCAATGCGGCTTGGGAGTGAAATCGAACGCCGGCGGAGTTCCCCACCGCCGGACTTCAATGTTGTCGTCGGCCGTTTTGCCGATGGGAACGGTGTCGCTGGGCAGGTTCGGAATGCCGGTTAAGATATCGCGCAGTGTTGCGTCTGCCTCTTCGGCGGCTTTCTCGGCACCGGCGATCTTCTCTTTGAGTTCCTTCTGCTCCTGAAGATTGGCCGTGGTATCTTGTTGAGCTTTCCGGAGCTGCTGAAATTCCTCCGTGAGTTTGTTGCGCTGAGCCTTCATGGTTTCGGCTTTAGTAATGGCGGCGCGACGGTCAAATTCGATAACGTAAAAATCCCCGAGAACTATCGCAGGATCCATGCCACGCTGGCGGAGCTTCTCTTCGACGAGGGACAGATTATTGCGGACAAAAGCGAGATCAAGCATAAGTGAATAGGTTAATTGATGGGAGGTTGTGCGACCAAGTGCCATTCCCAGGTTAGCGCCCAAAAACGGGGCGCGAACCTAGGGCACCAAGAGGAAGGATCTAGTGCTTTGCAGGAACCGACTCAAAGTCGGCTTGCATCTGCGACCTCGTCTTGTGCCAATTGGCAGCGGCGCGGATAAAGGCGTTAAACATCGCGCGGGAAACGGCGTCGCTGTCGTAGGTGCGCTCGGGATGCCACTGCACGCTAGCACGAACTGATCGTCGGCAGTTCCTTCGATGGCCTCGTTTACATCGTCAGTGGAGCACCTGGCGGCCACGCGTAGTCCGTCACCCAAGACGTCTAGCGCCTGATGATGACTAGAGTTGACGGTCACGCGAGGCGCGGAGTCCGCGGGCAATACATCCGCCGAACGCAAAATGTCCGCCAACTTCGATCGCGGATCGAGCGCCACTTCGTGAGCGGCGATCACGGTACTCTCGGCATCGTGATCTACGGGCGTTTCCAGATGTTGCACCAGCGTGCCGGTACGCCAGACGTTGAGCGACTGCAGGCCGTAACAGATCCCGAAAATCGGTTTGCGCATGCCATAAGCGTCCTGCAAGAGAAGTTCGTCGGCGTTATCGCGGAGTGGGTCGGCAACAGCTGTTTTTGGGTGACGGGCGGCGCCATATTTCTCTGGATCGACGTCTGCGGGACTGCCGGGCAACAGGACTCCATCACAGGTTTTTGCCTTCTGGGCGATTACATTCGATGCGGCAGTGACGTCAATGATGACCGGCTCGCCGCCAGCCTCTCGAACGGCGTGCTCATAGTGGGGCAGTGCGCGCATCACGTACTTCGAATCGGTGGAGTTGGGGACCGGGATGGCGATGCGTGGCTTCATAACACCAGCGAACCCTTCGTATCGACCCCTGAAGCCGCGCCGGGATCTGAGACTTTCGCGTGCGAGTAGTAGATTGCAGCCATCACTTCTCTTACGTTGGCGGCAAGCTTGTCCATCTCGCGCGGCACCATGCCTGCGGTCGGGATCGGCTCGCCAATGATCATCCGCACCTGCCCTGGTCGCAGATGAAAGCTGTTCATGGGCAGCAAGTCATTCGTTCCGACGAGCACGATGGGTAACACGGGGGCTTGCGCCTTGATGGCCATGTAAAACGCACCTCCCATGAAGTCTTGCAAGTGGCCGCTTTGCGGAGCGACCGCCCTCGGGAAAGATGGCCAGCGGCATGCCCTTGCGAAGTGAGTCACTGGCGCGGTTCAGGCTGCGCAGCGAGGCGCGGGCATCGCCCTGGTCGATGGGAATCTGGCCGGAGCGCGTGAGGTGCCATCCCATGAACGGATAGCTGAATAGCTCGCGCTTTGCCATGATGCGGAACTGCGTGGGCAGGCACGAGTAGAGAACGGGGATGTCGAGCGCAGAAAGATGGTTTGCCGCGTACACTGCAGGTTGCGCAGGATCGATATGCTCGGCTCCTTCGACGTATACGCGCACGAATGCTGGTTGCCAGAATCATGCGCGCCCAGTGGACGGCGAACCAATGTTGCATGCGGCCGTCGCGATCGAAGAACGAGCGAGAGCAACGAGAGGCTGCCCATGATCGCGGTGTAAAGGTAAATCAGCGGCACGAAGATGCAATACGAACGAAGGCGGCTGAGTAATGCGCCTTTCGCTTTTCGCTCTTCGAGTTGGGCGGCATTGAACATGGTTAGGCGGAGATCCCCACCGCTTTCATGACTTCGCCGACGAGGAAGATCGAGCCGGTCACGACAATGACGCTGTCTTGAGGCGAACTCGCAAACGCGGCTTCGCAACGCGGCGGTCGCGTTGTGCGCTGCAACCATTACGGCGCCGGTACGCATTCCGGCCTGCAGCAATTCTTCAACACCGGCGGCTCGAGGATTGTCGATTTGGGTGACGATGACCTTGTCAGTGACAGGGAAAAGGATGTCGGCCATTTCCTGAATCGCCTTGTCTCGCATGGCGGCGAAAGACGAGCGTGAATTCGCGATCCGGGAAATTCTCGGAGAGCGCAGAGCGGAGGGCCCATGCTCCCGCAGGATTGTGCGCCACATCGAGGACGACGTACGATTGCGGGTCGCGAGCGAAGGCGGCAAGACTTGGAAGCGTCCCGGCCAGTGGGTTTCGCGAATGCCCTGCTCGATCTGCTGCGCGGCGTGACCTTGAATCCGAATTGCGCGAGTTCTTCGGCAGTGGCAATAGCCAAAGCAATGTTGCGCAACTGATGGCGACCGACGAGTGGTGAGTCCACGACTATTTCCTCGCCCATTACTGTGAGCGGATAACGATTGCGTCCGGCGACGGGAGTGACCGATGCCTGCAAGATATTCGGCGGCTCCGGGCGAGACTGGCGGAGTGTATTTCACTGCGCTGACGCCCGTGGCATGGCGGTCGAGGATCGCATTGCCGATGACATCGTTGGCTTCGGGATGCTGCGGCAGCGTGACTACGAGACCATTTTCGCGGATGATGCCAGCCTTCTCGCGCGCGATTTCGCCGATGGTGTCGCCGAGATACTTCTGGTGGTCGAGGGAGATATCAGCGATGACCGAGATCAGTGGGTCAACGACGTTGGTGGCGTCAAGGCGTCCGCCCATGCCGACTTCGAGCACCGCGATGTCAACCGCACGGCTGGCGAAGTATTCGAACGCCATGACGGTGAGCATCTCGAAGAAGCTGGGATGCCAGGGGAGCTTGCCGGCGTGCAGCAGTTGCTGCGCTGTGCGCTCGACGCGGTCGTAGATCTCACTGAACTCGACGTCGGCGATGGCTTCGCCATTCACGCGAATGCGCTCGTTGATGCGCACCAGATGCGGCGAGGTGTAGAGCGCGGTCTTGTATCCGGCTACGCGGAGGATCGATGACAGCGTTGCGGCGGTCGAGCCTTTGCCGTTGGTCCCGGCGATGAGCACGCTGGGAAATCGCCGCTCGGGATTGCCGAGGGCGGCCAGCATCTCGCGCACATAAGCGAGATCAAATTTGTGCGAGGGTGTGGCGGCCAGCTCGTGTCCGAGGGCATAGAGCTGCTCGACTGTGGCCTGGTAAGTCATGCGAAGTATTCAGATTACAACACCCTGAAGAGGATTCGAGGAGCTCCGGCTGGGTTGCGATAACGCTTCGAACTGACGAGAAGTTACTTCCCCGCCAGCTCTTTCTTCACCGTCTCACTGACGAGTTTGCCGTCAACGCGGGCGCCTGCAAATTTAGCCATGACGTTCTTCATCACGGTGCCCATGTCTTTCATGGTGGGAGAGCCCATCTCGGCGATGGTGGCCTTCACCGCGGCGACGACGTCTTCTTCGCCGACCGACTTCGGCATGTAGGCCTCGATGATGGCGATCTCGTCGGCCTCTCTCTTCGCCAGCTCGGGGCGGTTGCCCTTTTCGAAAGCCTCGACGGAGTCTTTGCGCTGCTTGATCATGGTGCTGAAGACCTGCAGCTCTTCTTTTTCGTCGAGGGGGGCGCGCTTGTCGATCTCCTTATTTTTCAACGCAGACTTCACCATGCGCAGGGTGGAGAGGCGGAGTTCCTCCTTGGCGCGCATGGCCGCGACCATATCTTGATGCACCTGCTCGGTCAGACTCATAGTGTCAATTATAGTGGCTTGTCCACAGGGCTGCGGCTATATCATGGATATCCGGCGCGACTTTCATTTCAGCCGGAATCCCTACGAGCAAAGGTGGCAGCCATGCTACGTAAGACCCGTCTTTTTACTCCCGGCCCTACTCCTCTACTTCCAGCAGCCCAGCAGGCGATTGCCGCGGCGGACATGCATCACCGCACGGCAGAGTTTCGCGAGATTTTCACGCGCGCGCTGGCCGATCTCAAGACATTTTTCGACACGCAGAATGACGTGCTGATCCTGGCGGCTTCAGGCAGCGGCGCGATGGAAGCGTCGGTTTCAAACCTGACCTCGCCCGGCGACAAAGTTGTCGTTCTGACCGCCGGGAAAGTTCGGCGAGCGGTGGCGCGATATCGCCAAGGCATTTGGATGCCAGATGGAACTGGTTTCCGCTCCCTACGGACAGACGTTTGACCTGAATGAAGTGAAGTCGAAGCTGGATGGCGCGCGCGTGCTCTACATGCAGGCTACCGAGACCTCGACCGGCGCGCGGCACGACGTGAAGGGCGTGGCTTCGCTGCTGAAAGGCACCGACACCCTGCTGGTGGTCGACGCCATCACCGGGCTGGGCACGACGAAGTTCGACATTGATGGCTGGGGCATCGACATCGCTGATCGGCGGCTCGCAGAAGGCAGTGATGATTCCGCCGGGGCTGGCGTTCTTGAGCGTAAGCGAGCGGGCATGGCAGCGGATGGAGACGACCAAGAATCCCGCGGTATTACTTCGACCTGCGCAAGGAACGGAAGTCGGCGGCAAAGGGCGAGTCGGCGTTTACTCCGGCGACGGCGCTGATCGCGGGACTGCTGGCGTCGCTGGATTTCATTCGCAAGTCGGGTAAGGGCGACCTGGCGGCGGGACGCGATGCGCTGATCCATAACGCCGAGACTTCGGCGGAGATGGTGCGCGCAGGCGTGAAGGCGCTGGGGCTGGAATTGTTCGCGCCGACTTGTCCGGCGGCGGCGGTGACGGCGGTGCTGGCGCCCGCGGGCGTGGATTCGAGCGCGCTGGTGAAAGAATTCCGCGAGCGCTTCGCCATGGTAGTGGCCAATGGACAGGGCGAGATGAAGGGCAAGATGATCCGCATCGCGCACCTGGGCTACTACGACTACCTCGACGCCATCGGCGTGATTGGCGCGCTGGAGCAGGTGCTGCTGCAGGTCGCTCCAGTCGCACCGGTTCGAGCTGGGCGCGGCGTGCGTGCGGTGCAGGAGACGTATGCCGAGCAGTTCGCGGCGGTGAAGGCGTAGAAGCCGTCAGCTACAGTTGTCAGCTGTCAGAGCCGCGCGGACTAAGTCCGCGCGGCAGATCACTAAGAGAGCCGTTCGGCACGGCTGAAGTCGTGCCCTGATACGAAGCTGGTCCGAAATGAGTTTTGTCAGCACATGGGATCTGCACCCTTGAAGCGGTAGCTCCACCCGCTAATGCTTCATTCCTAACAATTCGATTCCGAAGAGGCCTCATATGAAAATTGTTGTTGCTGAAAAAGTTGCACCTTCTGCTCTCGCTGTGTTCAAAGAACAATCCGATTGGAACGTGTTGTCAGTCCAGAAAAAGACGCGCTGGCGGCGGAATTGGCCGAGGCCGATGCGCTGCTGGTGCGCTCGGCAGTGTTTGTCGATGCGGCCATGATGGACAAGGCGCCGAAGCTGCGCGTGATCGGGCGCGCGGGCGTGGGCGTGGACAACATCGATCTCGATGCGCGCCACCAAGCGCGGCATCGCGGTGATGAACACTCCGGGCGGCAACGCCATCGCGGTGGCCGAGCACACGCTGGCGCTGATGCTGGCGCTGGCGCGGCACCTGACGCGGGCCGACTCAACCACGCACGCGGGCAAGTGGGAGAAAAAGTCGCTGCAGGGCACCGAGTTGCGTGCCAAGACCCTGGGCATCGTGGGGCTGGGCAAGGTCGGCATGGAAGTTGCCAAGCGGGCGCAGTCGTTCGGCATGAAGGTCATTGCGCACGATCCGTTTGTCGCAGCCAGCCTGGCGCAGCAGTTGCAGATCACGCTGGTGCCGCTGGAGGAGCTGTTCGCACAGTCGGATTACATCACGCTGCACGTGGGGCTGACGCCGCAGACGCAGGGCATGATCAGCGCCGACACGGTCGCCAAAATGAAGAAGGGCGCGCGGCTGGTGAACTGCGCGCGCGGCGAATTGCTCGACGATGCGGCTGTCGTCGCAGCGCTGGAATCGGGACAACTGGGCGGCGCGGCGCTGGATGTATTCCGCGACGAGCCGCTGAAAGATTCGCCCTATCACGGCGAGCCGAACGTGATCCTGACGCCGCACATCGCGGGCTCGACCAACGAAGCGCAGGACGCGGTCGGCGTGCAGATCGCGATGCAGGTGCGCGAGTACCTGCTGAAGGGCGTGATCCAGAACGCGGTGAACGTGCCCTCGGTGACGTTTGAGGAATACGAAGGAGATGCTGCCGTACATCGGACTGGCCGAGCGGCTGGGAACGTTCCTGGCACAGTCGGGCGAGAACGGCGTGGAGGAGATCAGCATCGCGTACGGCGGCGATCTCTCGGAGTGGAAGACGGACCTGATTCGCAATGCCGCGGTGGCGGGCGTGCTCAACCAGATGGCGCATGAGAAGGCGAACCTGGTGAATGCAGCGTCGATCGCAGAAGAACGCGGCATTCGGGTGAATGAGCAGAAGATTGCGTCGTCACGGACGCGGGGCGGCAATCAATGCGCTGACCGTGAGCCTGAAGACGCATCAGCAGACACGCACTGTGCTAGGAACGGTACTGCACGGTTCGTCGCCGCGGCTGCTGCGCATTGACGAAATCGACGTCGAGGCACCGCTGCAAGGGCAACATCATCTACCTGCGCAATCGCGACGTACCGGGCGTCATTGGCCGGGTGGGAACCGTGCTGGGCCAGCACAACGTCAACATCGCGAACTTCTCGCTGGGCCGCGCGGAGGACGGCGAAAGAGCCTCGGGGCGCGGTTGCCGTAGTACAGGTGGACAGCGAGATCAGCGAAGCCGTTTGCAGGACCTGCGGAAGATCGAGGCGGTTGAGGTGGCGAAGGCGATACGGTTCTGAGTCGCGTGGATAGTCGCGTAGAAAAAGTAAAACGCGCCGGAGAGACATCCGGCGCGTCTTGCTTTCTGGTGCAAAATCTTAGTGCGACAGCGTTCCTTCGTTGGCGTATAGCGCGACCTTGATTCGCACTTCGGCGCGCTTGATGGCGTTCAACGTGGCATCGTAATCGAGGTCTGGAGAGGGATTCTTCAGTGCCTCTTCGGCGCGGGACTTGGCTGCCTGAGCGCGCTTGACGTCGATCTCCTGCGCACGCTCCGCCGTCTGAGCAAGGATCGTCACCTTGTCGGGCAGTACCTCGGCAAATCCCCATGCAACGGAGAGATGCTCGGTCTTGCCGCCGTGCTTGTAGGCGATCTCGCCGATGGTCAACTCAGTGATGAGCGGCGCGTGGCCGGGAAGAACGTCCATGTCCCCAGCCTTGCCCGGAATCTGCACTTCATCCGCCTGCTCACGCACCAGCAGCTTGTCGGGCGTGACGATCTCGAGTTCAAGCGTGTCAGCCATACGGTTTATGCCGTGGCCTTCATCTTTTCGGCCGCTTCGAGAACTTCTTCGATGCCGCCCTTGAGGAAGAATGCCTGCTCGGGAACGTCGTCGTACTTGCCGTCGACGATTTCCTGGAAGCTGCGGACCGTGTCTTCGACCTTCACATACTTGCCCTTGACGCCGGTGAACTGCTCGGCCACGAGGAAAGGCTGCGAGAAGAAGCGCTGGATCTTGCGGGCGCGGATGACGGTGAGCTTCTGGTCTTCGCTGAGTTCGTCGATACCGAGAATGGCGATGATGTCCTGCAGGTCTTTGTAGCTCTGCAAAATCTGTTTCACTGGCCTGCGCGGTGTTGTAGTGCTTCTCGCCCACAATGCGGGGATCGAGAATGCGCGAGGTCGAAGCCAACGGATCGACGGCAGGATAGATGCCCAACTCGGCGATCTGGCGCGAGAGCACCGTGGTGGCGTCGAGGTGAGCGAACGTCGTCGCCGGAGCGGGATCGGTCAAGTCGTCAGCAGGCACGTACACGGCCTGCACCGAGGTGACGGAGCCCTTCTTGGTAGAGGTGATGCGCTCCTGCAACTCGCCCATTTCGCTGGCGAGGTTGGGCTGGTATCCCACGGCAGAGGGCATGCGGCCCAGCAGCGTGGACACTTCCGAACCCGCCTGCGTGAAGCGGAAGATGTTGTCGATGAAGAGCAGCGTGTCGGAGCCTTCTTCGTCGCGGAAATATTCGGCGACGGTGAGGCCGGTCAGCGCGACGCGGAGACGCGCTCCGGGGGGCTCGGTCATCTGGCCGTAGATCAAGTGCGGCCTTGGATTTCTCGGGCTCCTTGATGTTGACGACACCCGACTCCTGCATTTCGAGCCAGAGGTCGTTGCCTTCACGGGTACGCTCACCCACGCCGGCGAACACGGAGAATCCACCATGCTGCAAGCGCGACGTTGTTGATGAGTTCCATGATGACGACGGTCTTGCCGACACCGGCGCCGCCGAACAGGCCGATCTTGCCGCCCTTCAAGAAGGGCTGGATGAGGTCGATGACTTTGACGCCGGTCTCGAACATTTCGGCGCGCGTGGATTGCTCGTCGAATCGCGGAGCCGCGCGATGGATGGGCATGCGCTTCTCGCAGGGCACCGGACCCAGATTGTCCACGGGCTCACCGATGACGTTGAGCACGCGTCCCAGTGTTCCCTTACCAACTGGAACGGTGATGGGACCGCCGAGGTCGATGGCCTTCATGCCGCGCACCATGCCGTCGGTCGGCTCCATGGCAACGCAGCGCACCCGGCCTTCGCCAAGCTGCTGCTGGACTTCGAGGATGACGTTGACGGGGTTGGGAACGGTGAAGCCGTCGCTCACCACGCGTAGCGCGGCGTAGATGGGCGGCAGGGCATGCTCGGCGAACTGCACGTCCACCGCAGGACCAGCAATTTGAATAACGTGTCCGATGTTTTCAGCCATGATTTCGCTCTTCGCTTTTGCTTCTCGCTCTTAGCAAGAAACTCTCTATAAATAAAATTTCACGACAGCGCGGCAGCGCCGCTTACGATCTCGATAATTTCCTTGGTAATCGCCGCCTGGCGGACCCGGTTCAGGGTCAGCGTCAGCGAATCGATTACGTCGTTGGCATTGTTGGTGGCCGAATCCATGGCGGTCATGCGGGCCGCATGCTCGGCCGCCACCGACTCCAACAAGCTCGAATAAAGCTGGATTGCCACATAACGCGGCAAAATATCGTTGAGCAGTTCGGCGGGCGGCTGCTCGTAAATGTAATCCACCGGCGCCGTCGCGAACTTCACCGCCTCGCGATCCATCTCGGTGGTCTCGGGCGCCTGCAGGCTGACACCAGCGGATTTGGCGGCCTCGCCCATGCGCTCGCGCGATTCGACAGAAATGTCTTCCGCCTGCGTCACCACACGGCGGCCAATGTCCTGCACCGGCAAGATGCGCTGCACGATGACGCGCTGCGAGATGACCGACTTAAATTCGTTGAAGATGAGGTAAACGCCGTCGATCTCTTCGCGCTCGTAGCGCTTGATGATCTTGACGGCGATTTCCTCGACCTCGTCGAACTCAACCTTGCCGAGGATGTTGACGTATTCGCCTACGAGTTGAACCCGCCCCGCACGCTCCTGGGCTGTCCAGATTGCCCACTGGAAAGCGGCGACGCATGAAGTCGCGTCCCTTGCGTCCAATCGGCGACCACATCAATGTTCTTGTCGTGCAGATATTCGACGAAGCGCAACGGCGCTTTCAGCACGTTGGAGTTGAATGCACCGGCCAGTCCGCGATCGCCAGTGACGATGATAATGAGTACCGTCTTCTCAGGCCGGGTCTCACGTAGCAGCGGATGAATGGGCATTCCAGTGTCGGGATCGAGAAGCTCAGCCCGGCTCACCACCGATTGCAAAACGTTGGTTAGCATCTGCGAGAAGGGTCGCGCTTGCAAAGCGCGCTCCTGGGCGCGACGCAGCTTGGCCGCCGAGACCATCTTCATGGCCTTGGTGATCTGCCGCGTGTTCTTTACGCTGCGGATGCGTCGCCGAAGATCAAGTACGTTTGCCATGGCTGGTTACGCGTTCGCCTTTGCAGCAGCCGCTCGTTCGGCGGCAAAGCGGTCCTTGTACTCCTTGATCGTTTTGGTCATGTCGGCGCGAAGGTCGTCGTCGAGAACCTTCTTCTCATCGATGGCGCGCAAAACGCCGGGATTCGCGGTATCGACGTATGCGTAGAGGCCCTTCTCGAAATCGCGTAGATCACTGACTTCCATGTCGTCGAGAAGGCCCTGGGTGCCCGCGAAGATCAGCAGAATCTGCTTGGAGAACGGCAGCGGCGAGTACTGGCCCTGCTTCAGGAGTTCGGTGAGGCGCTTGCCGCGCGCCAATTGCGCCTGCGTTGCCTTGTCGAGGTCGCTGCCGAACTGCGAGAACGCAGCCAGTTCACGATACTGCGCGAGGTCGAGGCGGAGAGTTCCAGCAACCTGGCGCATGGCCTTGATCTGGGCGCTCCCGCCGACGCGGCTGACCGACAGTCCGACGTTAACCGCAGGACGGACGCCGGAGTTGAACAGATCGGTCTCCAGGTAGATCTGGCCATCAGTGATCGAAATTACGTTGGTCGGAATGTAGGCGGAAACGTCGCCGGCCTGCGTCTCAATGATAGGCAGCGCGGTTAGCGAGCCTCCGCCGAGTTCGTTGTTCAGCTTGGCGGCGCGTTCGAGCAAGCGGGAGTGGAGATAGAACACGTCGCCGGGATACGCTTCGCGGCCCGGTGGACGACGCAGCAGCAGTGAGATTTCGCGATAAGCCACTGCGTGCTTCGAGAGATCGTCGTAGATGCAAAGCGCGTGACGGCCGCTGTCGCGGAAGTACTCGCCGATGGCGCAAGCGGCATAAGGAGCGATGTACTGCATCGGCGCGGGATCGGAAGCAGAAGCGGAGACGACGATGGTGTATTCCATCGCACCGTAATCTTCCAGCGTCTTTACCACCTGGGCGACGGAAGAGCGCTTCTGGCCGATAGCGCAGTAGATGCAGATGAGGTCGCGTCCGCGGCTATTGATGATGGTGTCGAGAGCGACGGCGGTCTTGCCGGTCTGGCGGTCGCCGATGATCAGCTCGCGCTGTCCGCGGCCGATGGGAATCATGGAGTCGATGGCCTTCAGCCCGGTGGCCATGGGCTCTTTCACGGGCTGACGGGCGATGACGCCGGGAGCGATGCGCTCGACTTCAAGGAACTTGTCGGTGGCGATGGGGCCTTTGTCGTCGATAGGCTGGCCGAGTCCGTTCACTACGCGGCCGATCATCGCGTCGCCCACGGGCACGCTCATGATCTTGCCGGTACGCTTGACTTCGTCGCCTTCCTGGATCTCGGTGTAATCGCCCAGCAGCACGGTGCCGACCTGGTCTTCTTCCAGGTTCATGGCCAGGCCGGCCACGCCGTGCGGGAACTCGAGGAGTTCGCCGGCCATGACCTTCTCGAGGCCGTACACGCGAGCGATACCGTCGCCGACGGACATGACCGTGCCGACTTCATCGACCGCAATCTTGGTTTCGTAATTGTCGATTTGCTCACGAATGAGCTTAGTAATCTCGTCTGCCTTGATCTGAGCCATTATGAATCCAGTCGTCCGTGTCAGTGGCCGGTTGAGCGTTAAGAACGATCGGCCACTTCATCGACGCGATATTTGGATTACCTGATACTCGCTTGAACCAAACTTGTGCTGCAGCACTGCTAAGAATTCGCAAGCTGTTCTTTCAGCTTCTGCAACTGCCCGCGCACTGAGCCGTCGTAAATCGTGCTGCCCACGCGTACCACGGCTCCGCCCAGCAACTCCGGGTTGGTGGCATAGCGGGCACGCACCTTCTTGCCTGTCACATTTGCTACCTGCGACTCCAACCCGCTTCTTTCACCGGCAGAGAGCTGACGGGAACTGGTGATGTCGGCTTCCACGAAGCCGAGCACGTTGTTCAGTTCCGTCTCGAACTGGCGGGCGATCTGCGCTGCCATGGGAATCCGGCCATGATCGATCAGCACCGCAAAGAAATTTCGAATGGGCTTCAGCAACGCCGACTGCCCGGCGACGGCGTCGAGGACAGAGCGCTTCTGCTCCGCGGGAATCGCGGGCGATTCCCACACCATGCGAAGCTGCGTCACTTCCCTGCACGGTGGCGACCATATCGTGCACCTGCTGGAGCGCGATGGCGGGATCGATCTTTTGCGCTATGACTACTTCGACCAGGGCGCGAGCGTAACGACTGGAAATGGCGGCCATAGCTATTGACCGTCCTTTCCGAGGTGGCCCGCGAACTGGCGAACCAGCGCCTGGTCTGTTTCGTCGTCAACCTTGATCCTTTTGGACGCTATGTCAACCGCCAGTGACGCCGCAAAACTCTTCAATTCGTGGCGAGCGCTGCGAGCGATGGCCGCAATCTCAGACTCGGCCGCATCTACCACTTTGCGCTTGTCTTCCTCAGCCGCGGTAAGCACCCGCTCTTCTTCGGCGGCGGCCTCACGCTCGGCGCTCGTCTTGATCTCGCCCACTTCGGAATCTAGCTTGGACAGGCGTGCCTCGATCTCGCCCAGGCGACGTGAGGCCTCAGCGCTGGCAGCGTGAGCTTCCTTTAACGCTTTCTGGATGGTATTGGTGCGCTCGCGGAAAATCGAAGGAAGTTTCGACTTTGAGCAACATCCAGAAGAAAACGCCAAGCACCACGAAATTGACTGCGATCGAGAGCCAGTACATTCCATGGGCATCTAGTCCCACCATGTGGCCAAGTTTCTGAACCATCGAGGAGTACTTGAACTCGCCGTTTTCCTCGTGGCCTTTGCCCTCTTCAGCGTGGACCGCCACTTCCGAAGCCTTGGAGAGGTCCTGGCTGGCGGCCGTATCAGGATTGACCGGCTGCTGCTGAGGGGTCTGCGCAGCTGGCTCAGATTGGGCCGGAGCGGTGGGCTGCGCATGCTCCTGCGCCGAAATGAGTGTTGTGGCTAAACCGGCCAGCAGCAGGAAAAACCAAATTCGCCTGAGGAAGGCACGCTTCATGCCTGACCGCCCGCTGCGGAAGCTGCGCCCGTCGGCTTGAGAATAGTACGGATGATTTCGGAGGCCAGGGACTCCGATTCTGCCTCGCAGGTTTTGACGCGCGGCGGCCATATCCTGCTCCATGGCACCGCGAGCTTCCCTAATCTGCTGCTGGGCGCGTTCTCTAGCCTCGGCGACGGCTGCGGCACGCGCCTTCTGTGCAGTCTGACGGCGCACTTCCTGCGCCTTGAAGATCACCAGGCGTGCCTCGCGCAAGCGCTGCTCGTAATCCTGAGTCTTGGCTTCTGCGGCAGCGATGTCGGCGCGAGCCTTCAGCACAGCTCCTTCGGTACGCTGCCGACGCTCGTCAAGAAGCCTTCGGAGAGGGTTTCCGACCAGTGACGAGTAAATGGCGCATAGCAGGAGGAAGATGACGACGGTCGGGACGGCGCCGAGCAGTAAGTCTCCTACCTGTCTGAGAAGAGGATCCATTTTTGTTCTTGTTTCTTGAATTCCCGCGGCTGCAGAGGTACAGGGGGCGCCAGGAAAACTGTGGAACTAAAAAAGCTAACAGACGCTTGAATCCAAAGTCAATGAACTTTGCCGCAGGCTTCATGGTAAAGGATTTAGTCGACACTCGTTCGTACCGAGAAACCGCAATTCGCTGATTATCGACCGCGACTGGAACTAGTCGCGGATCAAATCGAAATCGAGACTTGTCGGAGCTCTGGCCAAAGAAAAGCCATCATTCCGCTGATAACAGGGAGCCTTAGTTCCATAGAGAGCCTTCCGCTTAACGGTTCCCGTTTGCGGAATTCGGCCCCGGGCACTGGCGCATGTGACTTGTTTTCAGTGACTTGTAAAGTCGTGTCGAATATCCGCAAATAGCAATAAAATCAGCAGGTTATCGGCGTTTCTTCTTGACATTTCCACAGCCCGAGTTACGATTAGATATCACCTCCGATCCGCTTCAGGATCGAATGGGTCCGGAGCCAAGGAATCGTCACCGCTCCTTGGCATCGGGCCCATTTTAATTTTCATGCATAATGGCAATTCAAGCCAGACAGCGCAAATGCTGCCTGTAGAATGAAAAACGGTTTGCCTTCGTAGCTGTCCATCCATGCGATCGAAAATCCTGTTCATTTCTGGCTTGGTGTTCTGCCTTACGCCGTGGGCGTCACCTCCGCTAGCGCTGGTTGTAGGACTCGTGTTTGGCGCTATCGCGACTCATCCCTACCCAGGCGAATCACGCCAGATCTCAAAATATCTGCTGCAAGCCGCGGTGGTCGGATTGGGTTTCGGCATGAACCTGCACCAGGTATTGAGCGCGGGGCGCGCCGGATTCGTCATACACGGCGGTGGGCATTGCGTTCGCGATGATTGTGGGAACGGTCGCTGGGCAAGCTGCTGTCCGTGGAATCGCGAGCCGCATATTTGATATCGACGGGCACCGCCATTTGCGGAGGCAGCGCGATTGCCGCAGTCGGACCGGTGCTGGGCGCGACAGAAGATGAGATGTCGGTGTCGCTGGGAACCGTCTTCCTGTTGAACTCGATCGCGCTGCTGACGTTTCCCGTAATTGGAGCCGCGCTGAAGCTCTCGCAAACCCAATTCGGATTGTGGGCCGCGCTGGCGATTCACGACACCAGTTCGGTAGTGGGAGCGTGCGCGAAGTACGGGGCGGTCGCGCTCGCTACCGGCACAACAGTAAAGCTGGCGCGGGCGCTGTGGATCGTGCCTGTTACGGTGGCGACGGCCGTCGCAAAGGGCAGCAAGACGCGGATCCAGTGGCCGTGGTTCATCCTGTTCTTCTGCCTGGCGGCGATGGCGAACACTTACCTTCTTGCCGGATACCCCGTCTATCAACTTTTGAGCCAGCTGGGAAAAATGCTGCTGATCTTCACACTGTTCCTGATCGGAGCGACGTTGTCGCCCGCGGCGCTGCGCAAGGTCGGACCGCGGCCGCTGATCCAGGGCGTGTTGCTGTGGCTGGTCGTGGGCGTGATCAGCCTGCTGGCGATTCGCGCCGGCTGGATCAGCATCTAAATCGGCTCGACTACACGAAAAAGGAACTTTCTTGAGATTTGTAAAATCGACTCGCTTCGCTATCGCAATTCAACTTCTGGTTGCTCTTCCGTTCGGGACTAACGGCACTTGCGCAGATTCCCGCCCCACTGACCCAGCACCGGGGATCGCATCCGGCAGTGCACTCGCACCGGCCGGTGGTTCGTGAGCAATCGCCAACGAATCCGGCGCTATGCGCAAGCTGCGTACAGAGCAACCTAACTTATCTCGCTGGGCCAGCTCTCCACGGACGCGGCAGCGGAACGGAAGACGAGCACCAAGCGGCAGAGTTTATTGCCGGACAAGCTGAAGGACTACGGGTTGGCGCCCGCAGCGGGCGAAGGGCAATTCATCCAAACAGGAACTCTGCGGTCGCGAGAGGTAATCGGGAACCCCACGCTTTCCGTCGAGTCCAGGTCCAAAGGCGGCTTGAGAGTCCTGATTTTCACCCACGGAAAACAAATCGTGATGACGGGTCTCTCGCAAGTCCGAGGTTACGGCGCCATTGCAAAACCTGGATCTGAACGATGAGAAGACATCCGCGGCTAATGTCACAAGCGGCTCTGCGGTACTTATCAAGCTAAAACCGGGAACCAGCATTGACGAGGCTCGCCCGATTCTTGAGCCTTACCGAAGCGGCAAGGCCGCTCTGGTGATCATCGCAGTGCCACCTGCCTCACAAGGAATGTTCGACATGTCTAGCTAAGCAGCCACCACGCATACCTCAGCAAGTGGGAGACCGACGAGCCCAAGGCGCGGGCTCTACTGGTGCTCGCGAAACAAGAGGTCTTCGACGAACTCTGGGCCCAGCCCGACGGAGCCACCTTGACCCTGAAAGCGGAGATCACACCTTGGAAGGAGACTCATACGTGGAACGTGCTGGCCAAGATCGAGGGCACTACCGAAAACGATCAGATCATCCTGCTGAGCGCGCACCTCGACCATCTCGGTATCGTCAATGGCAAGACGTATCCCGGCGCCGATGACGATGCCTCAGGCACGGCTGCGGTGCTCGAACTGGCAAGAGTGCTCGCCAAAGAGCCGAAGCCGAAGCGAACGATCATGGTTGCGCTCTGGGGCAGTGAAGAAAAAGGGCTGGTTGGCGCAACCTATTTCCTGCAGAACCCAACCTTCCCGCTGCAGGGCATCGTCGCCAACCTGGAATTCGAGATGATTGGGCGTCCGGATCCGAAAGTGAAGTCCGACGAGCTGTGGCTCACCGGGTGGGAACGCACCAATCTCGGGCCAGAGCTGGCGCAACACGGCGCGAAGCTGGTGGGCGACCCGCATCCTTCGGAGAAGTTCTTCACCCGCTCCGACAACTACGCGCTGGCGCAAAAAGGCATCGTCGCGCAAACCGTTTCCAGTTATGGCCTGCATACCGATTTACATCAGACGACCGACACGGTGGACAAGATCGATTTCCAGCACATGGACCGCGCGATTGCCTCAATGATCGGGCCAGTGACCTGGCTGGCTAATACAGAGTTCAAGCCGGAATGGGTGGAAGAGCAGAAGCCGTAGGTGGGATGAACCCATGAAGACTCTCATTGTCCGGTGTCCGCGGTTCCTGACCTTCGTGGTGCTCTTCGTGGCGCTGTACGCGATTGCGGCGGCGCAGGAAGTCGCGTTGACGTTCGACGATCTGCCCGCGCATGGACCACTTCCGCCGGGAGTGACGCGGCTCGAGTTGGCAAAGAGCATCATCACGACACTGAAGGCGGCGAACGCGCCGCAGGTTTACGGTTTCATCAACGCGGCGAAGCTCGAACAGGTCCCGGAAGACCGAGCCGTACTGGAAGAATGGCGCGCCGCCGGCTATTTGCTGGGCAATCATACCTACTCGCATATGAGCCTCACCGACAACACGGCGGAAGCATTTGAGAAGGATATTGCCACCAATGAGCCCGCCCTGCGCTCGCTAATGGCCAAGGAAGACTGGCACTGGTTCCGGTATCCGTTTCTGTGGGAGGGCGAGACGCTCGCGAAACGTAACGCCGTCCGCACCTATCTGAAAGATCACGGCTATCGGGTAGCGCAGGTGACGCTCGACTTTGAGGACTACGCCTGGAACGCGCCGTACGCGCGATGCATGGGAAAGAACGACCAGCAGGCGATCGCGTTGCTGAAATCGAGTTACCTCGAGACTGCGCGGCAGTACATCGAGCTCGACCAGAAGATGTCGCAGATGATTTTCGGGCGCGATATAAAGCACGTCATGCTGCTGCACCTCGGCGGCTTTCAAACCGTGATGCTGCCGCAACTGATCGACCTGCTCAAGCAGAAGGGCTTTCGCCTGGTGACGCTGGATGACGCGGAAAGCGATCCGGCTTACCAGAGCAATCCCAATGCCGGGCTGAAACATGGAGGCACACTGCTGGAGCAGACGATCGAGGCGCAACACTTGAAGTATCCGCCGGTGCCGCCCAAGCCGATGAAGGAACTGGACGCCGTCTGTCGATGAGGCTTCCAGACTTCGACCGCTTTGGAAAGCTCAGAGCTCTGGTTCTAACACACTGGACAGCTCTTCCCACTCTTTCATCAGTCTGGCGTGATCGGCCTGGTGCTGGGCGAGCAGATCGACCTGGCGCTGGGTTTCTTCGGCACTGACGAACGACTGAAGTTTAACTTCGCATTCGGCGATGCCTTCTTCCAAGCTCTGCGATCGCTTCCTCCAACTGCTGGCAACGGTCTTGTAACTGCCGCTGCTTGATCGGATTCATGCGCTTGCGTGACTCGTCTTGGGGTGAAATGTAGCCGGGAACATCTGACAGTGTGGGGACATCCCTTCCGGCTGCGTTTGCCCCGTCATCGTCGCCAGCCCCGCGCTGATTTCGCCAGAGGTAGTCTTCGTAATTGCCGGGGAAGACCTCGACCCGTCCATCGCCGATCTCGAAGATTCGAGTGGCCAGCTTGTCAATGAAGTAGCGGTCGTGCGAGACGAAAACGACCGTGCCGTTATACTTCTCAAGCGCCTCGAGCAGAACGTCTTTGGCACGCATGTCGAGGTGATTAGTAGGCTCGTCGAGTAGTAGAAAATTCGACGGATGTAATAGCATGCGCGCCAGCGCATAGCGATTGCGCTCACCGCCTGAGAGCACTCCGATGGGCTTAAAGACGTCGTCCTCAGAGAACAGGAAGCTGCCCAACAGGCCGCGCAGTTCGGTCATGGATTTCTGCGGCGCAACGTCAGACAAGTCGTCGAGCATGCGACTGGTGGGATCGAGCTCCTTGTACTGATCTTGTGCGAAGTAGTCGGGCTCGACGTTGTGACCGAGCTTCAGCGTGCCGTTGCGTCAGCGGCTCAGCGCCTGCCAGCAGCTTGATCAGAGTGGACTTTCCGGCGCCGTTCACTCCGACGAGAGCGACTCGATCGCCGCGCTGAATGGTGAAATTAACGCTGCTGAATACATGCTTAAGGCTGTAGCTTTTCGCGACGTCAGAACATTCGACCACCGTTCGTCCACTGGGATTGGGCTGCGGGAAGCTGAAGTGAATGGTCCTCTCGTCGGGCGGTACCTCGATGCGCTCGATTTTCTCGAGTTCCTTGATACGGCTCTGGACCTGCTTGGCTTTGGTGGCCTGGGCGCGAAAGCGATTGATAAACGCCTCAAGCTGCTCGATGCGATCACGCTGGTTCTTGTACGCGGCGACCAGTGAATCGCGGCGCTCCTGCTTCTGCGCCAGGTACTTCTCATAGTTGCCGCTGTAGAAGTGCACGCCCTTGTTCCAGATTTCGATTATGCGGTCGACGGTGACGTCAAGGAAGTAGCGGTCATGCGAGATCAGCACATACGCGAAGGGATACTGGAGCAGGTATTCCTCCAGCCAGTTGCGGGTTTCGAGGTCGAGGTGATTCGTTGGCTCGTCGAGCAGCAGCAGGTTCGGCTTCGACAGCAGGAGCTTGGCCAGCGCGATGCGCATCTGCCAACCGCCGGAGAACTCTTCCGTGTAGCGGCTCCAGTCTTCCTTGCGGAAGCCCAGGCCATCGAGCACGGTGCCGACCTGCGCGTCGAGCGCATAACCGTCGTGCACGCGGAAATGGCTGGAAATTTCGTGGTAACGGTCGGCCACCTGTTCGTATTGGCTGGAGTCTGGATCGAGTTCGCCCATCTTGTGGGCCAGCTCTTCCATCTCCGTTTCCATCGATTGCAGGTCGCTGAAGACTGACATGCACTCGTCGAAGACAGTGCGGCCTTCTAGGCGCAGGCCGTCTTGAGGCAAGTAGCCGAAGGTGGTGTTCTTAGCGCAGGTGAGAGCGCCGTAGTCGAGAGAGTCGATGCCGCCCAGGATCTTCAGCAGCGTGGACTTGCCAGTACCGTTCGCCCCGACAAGCCCGACTTTATCATTGGGCGTGATGAGCCAGTTCAGGTTTTCGAACAGCAGTTTGGGGCCGAAGCGTTTTCCGGCGGAGGAAAGCTGGATCATGAGGCTACTTCGATTATGAGGGAGACTGCGGGCTCAGTCCAAACAGCGAATACGAAGAAATCGCCTTCGCACGCTCAGTTGGACTTCTTCTGGTCCCGAATGATGTTCTCGTCGATGGGCTTCCGTCCAGCAAAACCCTCGCTGGTCCCGTGCCAGTGGCTGATGCCCTGCTCGCCAAGCTTCCAGCAGAGCAGGATGACCTCCTCGCCTACAACGCACGGAAAGTCCAGCAACCCTATGTCGAGGTCCTTCACTTGCACGCCCGCGGCGTCGATTTCGGCGACAGCATCTTTGGCGCGCTGGATTGCCTTCTCGCGCTCGCCTTTGCGGCGGCTGACGGCAAGAGCGTTGACGAACGTCCCGCCGTTCACGAAGATGCGGCTCTTCAGCGACTCGAGTTCTGCGTCGACCTCTTCGATGAGGGCCTTGGCCTGCATCGCCGAACGCAATAAGGACTCAAGGATGGGCAGAACAGATTCGGCTTCGGAGAGGGTAAATGTGCGCGACATGTCAGTCACAACCTGGTCGGTTTCTTCCTGATTGGCTGGTTTTTGGCGGCCAATCAGGCGGCGGCGATATTCGCGCATGTCAGACCAATAGCGCGGAATACGCCGCAAAAACTTTTCTCTAGGACGCCGGCGTTGGCGGGTGCGAATTATCACTGGATTTCTAACATTCTATCAAGAGCCACCCGCGCCCAGGCCTTGACGCTGTCTTTTACCTTGATCGGATTCACTACCCTGCCTTCGACCAGGTTTTCCAGCGCCCAGCACAAGTGCTGCGGCGAGATGCGGAACATGGTAGTACAAAGGCAGCCTGAATCGTCCAAAGTAATGACGTGCTTATCCGGATACTCCCTCGCCAAACGGTTAATCAGATGGATCTCGGTGCCGATTGCGAAGGCACTTCCCGAAGGAGCTTCCTTCACTTGTCGAATCAGGTAGTCGGTGGAACCGATGCCGTCAGCCTTCTGGCAAACCTCCCAGCGGCATTCGGGATGCACAATGACCTGCATGCCGGGATAGGTCGTTCGAACTTTGTCCACATGCTCGGGCAGGAACCTCTGGTGTACTGAACAGTGGCCCTTCCACAGAATGACCTTCGCTTTGCGGAGGCGATCGGCGCTGAGGCCGCCCTGTAATTGATAGGGGTCCCACACAACCATGTCATCGAGCGAAATTCCGCGCGCGAAGCCGGTGTTGCGTCCGAGATGCTGGTCAGGGAGGAAAAACAACTTTTGATTGCGGCGAAAGGCCCAATCGAAAGCGCTCTTGGCGTTCGATGAGGTACAGACCATGCCGCCCCGCTCGCCGCAAAACGCTTTGATGGCGGCGGTGGAGTTCATGTAGGTGATTGGCGTGATGCCGCTGCCTTCGTCGTCGGTCAAACCGAGGTTGACGAACTGCTCCCACGCATCTTCGACCTGAGAGATCTCAGCCATGTCGGCCATCGAGCAGCCGGCATTGAGGTCGGGAAGAATGACGGATTGCCCGTTGTTCGCCAAGATGTCTGCACTTTCGGCCATGAAGTGGACGCCACAGAAAACTATGTAACGTCCGTCGGCTTGTGCGGCCATCTGTGAAAGCTTGTACGAATCGCCGCGGTAGTCGGCAAAACGCACGACTTCATCGCGTTGATAGTGGTGACCGAGGATGACGCATTCGCGTCCCAAGGTCGCTTTCGCTTCCCGAATCCGTTCGTCCATGGAATGGTCGGGGAGGACGAGATAGTTTTCGAGCGAGCAGGATACCGCTTCCCTAATCGGTGCTGTTGCCACGTTTATGTCTCTGCCTTCAGTTCCGGCCTGCGGAGTTCCACTTTTGCGGAATGCTGCGCCCCGGAACGGGGATGTTGAAAGCTTGCCTGCGGCTCCAGTAGATCCACTGCCCGCTACTCCGGACCCGACCTACGGGGATGTTGAAGCTGCAGTTGACGCTTCTTGTACCACTTACATAGATGCCACAGCCGCCAGATTGTTACAAAAACGCAAACCGCGTCACCCCGACGCGGTCCGGTTCCAATCCCTTATCAGCCAGGAACCACAGTTATTTTCACGCTAACGTCAAGATTCTGCAAGTGCTGCGGCGATTGAGCCCAGTCTCAGGCTAACCGCCGATGTGAACCATAGTGCGTGACGCAGGAACAAACCCCGGCTCTCCGATGTGATGTCGCGCCTCTTTTTGATCCACGGCCCGGATAATAAATTCCGCCATCTGCTCGTCGGTTGCGCCTTTGGCCAGGAGTCCGGCTAGATCATGCTCGCGAACAGAGAACAGGCATGTGCGAATCTTGCCGTCGGAGGTCACCCGGATGCGGCTGCAAGCTCCGCAGAATGGCTGCGATACAGGCGCGATAATGCCGATTTCGCCGATGCCGTCTTCGAAGACGTAACGGCGGGCGGTCTCGCTGCGCTCGTGCTCGATCTGGCGTAACGGCATGAAATCTGCCATGCGGCGTAGCACTTCGTCGAGCGTTATGACGATCTCGGGTGACCAGACGCGGTCTTCTTCCAGCGGCATGAATTCGATGAAGCGGACGACCACGCCCTGCTCGCGGGCAAATTTCCCAAAACCTGCAATCTGGTCGTCGTTAAAGCCGCGCAAGAGAACGCAATTCACCTTGACCGGGTTCAGTCCGGCGAACTGGGCAGCGCGAATGCCCTCCAGCACGCGCTCATAGCCATTTGGTACGCGCGTAATGCGCGCGAAGTGCTGCGGCTCGACCGCATCCATGGAGACGGTCACGCGGGACAGTCCGGCATCGGCGAGCGGCTGTGCCAGTTCAGCCAGAAGATGTCCGTTGGTGGTGATAGCGATGTCGAGGGATTGGCCGCCTGGAGTCTGCATCGAGCCCAACTCGCGAACCATCTCCACCAACTCACGGCGGAGGAGCGGCTCGCCGCCGGTCAGGCGGACTTTGGTGATTCCCAGGTCCACGAATACTCGCACCATGCGCAGGTAGTCGGCGATGGGCATCTCTGGAAATGCCGGCCCGGCATTGCCCGACCGGCAATAGACACACTTATAGTTGCAACGGTCGGTGATGGAAATGCGCAGGTCGTGGATGACCCGCCCGTATTTGTCAGTAAGCGGCAAAGCTGCCTCTTGAATGCTGAACTGAGATTTCGATGTGCTGGAAACAGGTGGGTCGGACGCGCGGGTGCGCGGCTGATCGTTTCCTTTCCAAGCACGGGAGGCGTGGACGTTTCCCTCCACACCCTCGGCCCCGCTTTCGCGGGACACCGCCTCAGCCGCCATGAGTATTCTTGTAGGTCGTTGAGGTCGGAAACAGTTGCTGCCATTATAGACGCGACTTGAACTCACAGGGCGCGCAGAAAAAGCCGCTCTCAGTTGAAATATTTGACAACGGGTGCACGCTCACTGGCGGGTGCAAACAAAATCCACTGTTCCGAACCCGGTTACATCCCCTCGTAGTTTGGTCCACCGCCGCCTTCGGGCGGCACCCAGGTGATGATCTGGTAGGGATCCATAATGTCGCACGTCTTGCAATGGACACAGTTGGAGGCGTTCAGATGGATCTGTCGTCCGCTGGGTGTGTCCGTAGCCTCGACCATCTCGTAGACGTTGGCGGGACAGAAATTCTGGCAGGGGTTGCCGATACTCCGTCACGCAACGTTCGTTGCAGATGTTGACGTCGTGGATGACCAAGTGAGCGGGCTGGTCTTCTTCGTGCTTCGTGCCGGAGTAATAAACGTCGGTCAGCTTGTCGAACGTAAGCTTGCCGTCGCCCTTGGCGGCATTAATGATGTGCGCCTCCGCTCCACCATTCGGCGGCAACTGGGAAAGAGGCGTCAGGCGCTCATGGCCAGCGTGATTGCTGTAGTGCGCCCGTAAGCCGCGTCCGCCAGTGATTTGTTGAACGCCCGCGTTGAGCATCCCAGAAAGGAAACCCTTTTCAAAGCCCTGATGGAAGTTGCGAACCGGCCATAGCTCTTCCTTAATCCAGCTCTTCTCCACGCGGTCTTGAAACGTTGCCAGCACTTCCAGTGAGAAGTTGTCTTTTGCCATCGCCTCATAAGCAGTCTCCGCCGCCAACATGCCGCTCTTGATGGCGAGATGAATACCCTTGAGACGCTGGGAATTCAAGAAACCAGCCGAATCGCCGAGGATCATCCAGCCATCACCGGCCACAGGCGGAATGCACCACCAGCCTCCGTAAGGCAACGACTTCGCACCGTAGCGAACCATCTTGCCACCTTCAAGCAGCTTGGCAACGAGGGGATGCTTCTTGAATTCCTGCAGGACATGCTGGGGATCGATGCGCGGATCGGCGTAGTCGAGCCCCGTCACGAACCCGAGTGAAACGAGGTTGTCATTTGACCCGTAAATCCAGGCGCCGCCATACTCATGAAAGGTGAGCGGATAGCCCATGGTGTAGATGACTTCGCCCGCCGCGACTCGTCCCGGCGGCAGTTCCCACAACTCTTTCACACCGACGCCATATGTCTGCGGATTGCATTCGTGATCGAGCAGAAACCGCCCAACTAGTTGCTTGGTAAGCGACCCGCGGCTGCCTTCTGCGAGAATGACAACTTTGGCTTTCAGGTCGTAGCCGGGCTCGAAGTTCGACTTCTGTTCTCCGTTCTTGTCCACACCCTTGTCATCTGTGCGGACCCCAAGGACGCGGCCTGCTTCAAAAAGAAGTTCGCTGCCCGCAAAACCGGTGAATACGGTAATCCCCGCCGCTTCCACTTTGCTGCCAAGCCATTTGACGAAGCGATTGATGGAAATCACGTAGTTGCCGTGGTCGCGCAAGGTGGAGGCGTCACGGGCAATTTGAACGAACCCGTGCGTGTAAGGTAGTAGACCGCCTCTTTCACGACCGCCGCATCGAGCGGCGCTTCGCTCTCGAAGTCAGGCAGGAGCTCGAGCATCGACCTCGGATCGAGCAAGGCGCCGGAAAGACAATGCGCGCCGATCTCACGCGCTTTCTCCAAGACGTAAATATTTTCTTTGGACAGCGGCGCATCGGGATGACGTTCGTTGTGGTCGTCAATCAACTGAGACAAGCGCAAGGCACACGCCATTCCGGCGGGCCCTCCGCCGACAATGACAACGTCCGCCTCCATTTGGGGACGCTCAACGTTGGGTAGTGGCTTGCGAAACACGATCATGTACGAGCCTTCCTACTTTAGCGGAAACTCTTGACGAGAAACGGCGACTCACCCGGTGCTCAAGGTCATCGCTGCGGAGAAAACGAAACGAGCCGCCGATCACGCGCCCTTGGCCTTCTTCACTTCCTCGATCAGCGGTGGCACGATGTCGAACAAGTTACCCACCACCGCGATGTCGGCGATTTCAAATATCGGCGCCTCCGAGTCCTTATTGATAGCGATGATACTGCGCGAACCCTTCATGCCAACAATGTGCTGGATCGCTCCGCTGATGCCCAGCGCCAGATAGAGCTTGGGCGCCACGGTTTGCCCCGAGGAGCCTACCTGGCGGTCCATGGGAAGCCAGCCAGAGTCGCAAATCGGACGTGAGGCTGCAATCTCGCCGCCCAGAGCAGCCGCGAGTTGCTGCGCCAGCTCAATGTTTTTCTGCTCCTTGATGCCGCGGCCAACCGAGACAATGATCTCCGCCTGCGTAAGATCAACCGCTTGCTTGGCTTCCTTGAAGGGCGCTTCGGGCTTGTTGCGAATGGCGCCATCAGCGATTTCGACGTTCACGGTTTCGAGAGGAGCGGTCCCTGCACCTGCTTCGACCTGGTCACCGCGAAATGCGCCGGATTGGAACGTGGCGAAGTAAGGAGCATCGCCGCCGAAAGAGACGTCGGCGACAAACTTGCCTTGGAACATGGGACGGGTAAAGAGTAGCTTTCCTCCCTCGTACTTAAACCCGACGGCATCGCAAATGAGGGCGCGACTCAACGCCGTAGCCAGCTTGGGGGCGAAGTCACGGACCTGGTAGGTATGCGGCATCAGCACCAGCTTGGGCTGCTTCTGCTCGATAAATCTTTTCAGCGCCGCCACGAAACCGTCCGGCGTATAAGCCGCGAGTTTCGGCGACTCGATGCTATATACCTTGCTGACCTTCTTCGCGGCGATTTCGTTGGCTACATCGCCCATGCCGCTGCCCACCACTGCCGTCTCAAGTGTCCAGCCGGTTTGCGCGGCCAACGCTTGCGCTCCGGTTAGAGTCTCCCACGAAACTCGGTTCAGCTTGCCTTCCCGTTGCTCCACTACCACTAGAATTGTGTCTGCCATTTCAGTCAGTTATTCGCGCCTTTTCGCGATTGCCGGCCGATCCATTCCCGGCACAGATTATTGCCGCCTCTATCCGCGCACGAACCGCCTGGCCCGCCCGCGGAACAAACAAAGGCCCAGCTTGCCTTCAGTAGCTGCGCTTTCGCAACCGATAACCGTATATGTTCAGCAGCACGCCAATCAGCACCATGGCAATGGCGACTACGCCAAAGCCCATCTGGCCTAGCTTGACCGCCGCTGGTTCGAAATACATCACGAGCAATGTAAAGAGCACCACAATCCAGCCGATGACCATGTAGGCTCTCCCGCTCTCGCGGCTTTCCTCTTGCGATCGCATCTCGGCCTCCCGCCGGCGACGTCAAATCCGCGACCCTGAACAAACTTCCTCGCCGGACTACAGCACGTGCATTTCGTTCCGCAACTTCTCCACCAGTTTCTTCGCGACCTCCGCCGGAGGTCCTTCTATAACTTCCGTCTTCTTCGTCTTCTGCGGAATGTACAACCTTTCGATTTTTTGCAAATTGTCGCCGAGCGCTGCCTGCACCTCGTCGAAGCTAACCTTCTTCATGGGCTTGTTCTTCGCCTGCTTGATGCCGATCAGGGTGGCGTAGCGCAACTTGTTGATACCCGACTGGATGGTCAGCACCGCGGGCACCGGCATATCGACAAACTGGAAATAGCCCGCCTCCAGTTCTCGCTTCACCCGGATGCCTGCATCGGTCTTCTCAATCTGCATGATGATGGTGGCGTGCGACCAGCCAAGTTGTTCCGCCAGCACTACGCCTGTCTGTGCAAATCCATAGTCGTCGGACTGCAACCCGGTGAAGATCAGGTCGAAGCTCTCATCTTTCACCACCGTGGCGAACGCCTTGGCCGTGTTGTAGGCGTCTAGGCCGACAAACGCATCGCCTTCCAGATGGATGGCGCGGTCGGCTCCCTTGGCCAGTCCCTCGCGCAGCACCTGCTGAGCACGTGCCGGACCGCTGGTGATAACCACGACTTCTCCGCCATGCTTCTCTTTCTGGCGCAGGGCCTCTTCCAGCGCATAGGCGTCGGGCTCGTTCACTTCATAAGACACGTCTTCGCGAATCCATGTTCCGCTTTCGTTTAACTTCAGCGGCGCGTCCTTCTGCGGGACCTGCTTCATGCACACCAGGATTTTCACCCTGCACTCCTTCGATTGGACCGCTAACTCCATGGGCCAGAACTAGTTGCAAACCATTGGAGTCGCGCCTCGGCTCAAGAATTGGTTAAACCAGAAACCTTGCATCTGACAAGCAGGACTCGTCGCCTGCCTCTCTCGAAACAGGCGAGTATAAATGACTGGCTGGAGGATGGGAAATGGAACGCGCGTACGCGATTCCATTTTGGGAAGCCACCGACGAGGGCTGTGTAACAGATTCTGATTTCGGCCGCGTTTACTGCTGCTCCTGCTTCAGGAGTTTCTTCTTGCGGTCGATTCCCCAGCGGTATCCCGCGAGCTCTCCATCACTGCGCACAACCCGGTGACAGGGCACGGCAATCGCGACTGGATTGCTGGCGCAGGCGCGGGCCACGGCGCGAACTGCCTTCGCATCGCCGATTTCGCGCGCGACTTCGGTGTAACTGCGGGTTTGTCCGCTCGGGATTCGTTGCAACGCGTCCCATACTTTCTTCTGGAAGGCGGTAGCGCGAACATCAAGCGGCAGGTTCATGGTGACGTGTTGGCCGCGGAGGTTTGCCAGCAACGGCCCAATGTAAGGCTGCAATGCCGCTTCGTCGCGAACCAGCGTTGCTGAATGGAACTCTTCGCGCAATTCGCTTTCCAGCTCGGTCGCGTTACCGGCGAAGCGCACTGAACATAGCCCGCGCGGCGTTGCCGCGACCAACATTCGGCCCAGGGGCGAGGGAACAATCGCAAAGGCGATCGTCACTCCTGCGCCGCCGCGCCGGTATGTTCCCGGCGTCATGCCAAGTTCCTGCTGCGATTTCTCGTACAGGCGGCTGGGCGACCCAAAGCCCGCGTCGTAAAGTGCTGTAGTCACGTCATCTCCTTTGCGCAATCCGCGTTTGACCTGTTGCATGCGCCGCGCTGACTGATACTCGCGCGGACTTAACCCCGTGGCGCGCTTGAACAACCGTTGCAAGTGAAACGGACTCGCGCCGATACGGTTGCTCAGTTCCGCCAGCGTCAGCACGCCTTCCGCTTCGTCGAGCAAACGGCGCGCTTTCGTCACCGCCTGCGCTTGCGAGGAGATCTCCGTTGGCTTGCAGCGTAGGCAGGCGCGATAGCCGGCACGTTCGGCCTGGCGCGGGTCAGGAAAGAACTCCACGGAATCCCGTCTGGGACGACGACTGGGGCACGAAGGCCGGCAGTAAATTCCGGTCGTGCGTACGGCAAAGACGAACCGTCCGTCTTGCCGGGCATCGCGTGCCATCACCTGTTGCCACTGTGTTTCGGATTGCATGTTGCAAAGGTAGCGCTCTCCAGCTGACGGCGCTATCCGGGTCTTGCGGGCAAACTAATAATCAAGATTCTACGGTCAAGAAGCGGTCTCCGCCTCAACCTGCTTCGAGTTCTCTATCGTCACATTCAGTTCTGCCCCCAGAAGAATCGCAATCGCCGTAATCTGGAGCCAGATCATGAGGACAATGAACGACGCCAGCGTCCCATACATGGCATTGAGGTACGAAAACCGGCGGAGGTAGATGCCCAAGACGCCAGAACTTGCGATCCACACGGCAACAGCGAAAACCGAGCCGACAAGCTGTTCCCGGAGAGCGTGCCTGCGGTTAGGACCCAGGTAATACAACGTCTCGACGGAGGCCAGGGCGCAACCGACAGCCAGCACGTATCGCAGAAATGGCCACACAGTCACGAACGTGTTGTTTACATTGAACACTCGCGCCAATTCCCGCCCAAAGTGCGGGCCCAGCAACATGGCGCTCACGGCAACCGCCGTCATGCCACCGACCACAAACGTGATGTACACAGCGTTGAGCCGGTTCCTCCAGAATGTGCGCGTCTCCTTCACTTCATAGATCGTGTTGAAGGCGGTTATCATCGCGGCAAACGCATTAGACGCAGCTACGACCGCTAGCACGAAGCCGACCGAGACCAGTCCGTGGCTCGTGTGCATCGTCGAGGTGAGCATGCTGTGAATCATTGGCATGGTCTCGTCGGGGACGAAGTGCGACGACAGTTGCACCATGTGGGCGGCCAAGTGAGGGATCGGTAGCAGGGCCAGCGCACTGGCCAGGAAGATGAGGAATGGAAACAGAGACATCAGGAAGTAGAAGGCCAGCGCCGCCGAGGTCGTGACGCCATTGTGCCGGAGAAAGCTGCGCACTGTGGCAACTAGAGGCCGGCGATCGAACGCCCGTCGCAGCGTGCTCAAGGTCGACGAAGAGGTGCGCTCGTCTCTTTCCGTAGTCGGCACAGAGTAAGAGTGCCACTGCAACAGACTCTGGGCAACTGCTTTTGCATCGTCTCAGCCTTCGCTACTCCAAGCTCATTCCTTGCCCCACAATCGCCCGTGCTTGGTCTGCAGACTCGAACACGTGGGCTTGTATTCCGATGCGTTTGGCAGCCTCCACATTACGTGGACGATCGTCGAAGAAGAGGGCTCGCGTCGGCTCGCATCCCAGGTCAGCAAGGGAGGAGCGGTAGATGGTCTCGTCAGGTTTGGCGCAGCCGTGTTCACAGGACCAGATCTGGACTTCAAATTCCTGCAGCCAGTCGAATTTAGTCCGCAATATCGCGAGCAACTCAAACGTCATATTGGAGAGAATTGCGATTCGGCATCCCGCCGCTTTGATGCTGGAGGCAAGCGCAAGCACATCCGGATTGGGACGGGTCCAGAGGTCGGATTCTTTGTCGATAAACTGCTTCACCGCGTCTTGCGCAACTTGGACTCCCGCGGCATTCGCAGCGTTTTGCCAGCGCTGCGAATAACCTGCGGCCGATCGGCCGTAGTAGTCGCGAGTTTCGCTATAGAGCTGGAGAAATGTGGCCGCGTCGAGTCCGCTGCTGCGGGCGAAATCCGCCAAGTCTTGCTGTGAAGGCGGGTAACAGAGCACGCCGCCATAATCAAAAACTACGGCATCCCAAGGAGTGTTTGGCATCGTTCTCATGTTAATGCGTTGCGTTGGGCTCGGCATCGGTCGCTTATTAATTCAGAGCTACGAGACGTTCCCGGTCATCCAATTTTCCTGTGTTCGTCTTTGTTCGGCGTCATTGCGACACCACAATAGGGAGGCTCTATGCCAGCTTCATCACATAACGGCCTGGTCAACCTCGCGGGAAAGTACTCGGTAGATGAATGCATGCAGCGCCTGGAAACGCTGCTGAACGAGCGAGGCATCAAGATCTTTGCTCGCATTGACCACAGCGGAGAGGCCGAAATGGTTGGGCTGACGATGCGTCCGACCAAGCTGCTCATATTCGGGAACCCCAAGGGCGGCACGCCGCTCATGCAAGCTGCCCCCACAGTGGCAATCGATCTGCCGCTCAAGGCGCTGTTCTGGGAAGACGAGGACGGTAAGTCCTGGCTCACCTATAACGACCCGGCGTACTTGCAGGAGCGACATAACTTTCCGAAAGACCTGCTAGCCAATATCACCGGTATCGTTGCGTTGTTGCACAAGGCAGTCGAGTAAAAAACGCACTTGAGCAGCTACATCGCTTTCAAGAGCATGCAGGTAACATCGTCATGCTGCGGAGCTCCGGCCACGAAATGATCGAGGTCCGTCATGATGCTCTGCAGAAGCTGGGAGGGCGACAGACCTGCGCCCATGTGCACCACGTAGAGCAAACGTTGCTCGCCGTACTCGTCCGTGCGTTCATTCTCCGCTTCCACGACGCCGTCGGTGAATACAACCAAGTAATCGCCAGGTTCCAGCACAACAGAGCCCGATTCATAGACCGCGCTGGGCAGGATTCCGAGGGGAATTCCACCCTGCTCCAGGCGCTCGATGCCGCCGTTTGCGCGCCGCAGTATCGGCGTGTTGTGCCCTGCATTCACGTAAGTCAGCGCGCGTGTGGACGGCTCATATTCGGCCAAAAAAGCAGTGGTAAAGCGGCGCCCGTCCTGGCTGTTGCTGCAAGCGTATCGGTTCATCCGGCCGACCAGGTCGGGCAAGCTTGACGGCGTGGCAGCCAATGTCTTGAGGCTGGCCTGAATGGTGGCCATCAGCAGCGCGGCCGGGATGCTCTTGCCGGCTACGTCCGCCATGGCGAAAACCCACTTCGATTCTCCGGGCGCGGTTCCTCCACGGGGAAACACATCGTAGTAATCGCCGGCGACGGTGTTCGCTGGCCGGGTAGCAAAAGCGATCTCCATCCCCGGAATTGAAGGCGGATTGGCGGGCAGAAGCCACGTCTGAATCTCCTTGGCGATCTGGAGGTCGCGCTTCATGACCACACGGTCGCCGACTTCCAGGACCAGCAGAAACAGCATGAGCAGAGCGCCCCAGAAGTGGCTGTCGAACGCCAGCAACTTAATTTCGCCATTGCCACTCTGCCAGGTGGCCTGACCGCTGGGGCCGAACATCAGTACCAGCGCGATCAGCAATAGAACCCGTCTGGCCGGGGTGAGCTTTTCGAGGACTGCCCAGCAGAACTGTCCGACTAGCCGGACGATGTGCTTGCCCTTTGACATGCCCGCCAGGCGCTCGGCGTCCACGTCTTTGGAGTAGAGGCGATAGCTGGAGCGGGCGTCGGTGAGGAACTGCCTCCACATCTCGCCCATTGCCGTGCCTTCTGTCACACGAGTCCAGAAGCGGTCAGCGCGCTCCATGACCGGGGCGACCCTGGCGGTCAGCTGGTCTGGGGGAGGCTGCGGGTTAGGAACCTGGGTGCTGGGGGGCATGGGTCGAGAAAGTGATTATAGGGTGGTTCGAGTTGCACTGTGAAACCTTATGGGAACAGATCAAAAAGCGCTGATGCACTGTTGCAAGAGACCCTCCCCTATGTGGCTATTTAGAATCATTGAGTTACACGTCGAATCGTTCGCAAAGTCTTCATTCTATTTAACTTGCTCGTATGTCATAGTGCGAGTGAGACTTAGCATCCAAAAAGACTCGTTTCGACCCCAGGATTTGTCATACTTCCAATACTCTTAATACAAATCATTTCAATACTTTCAATACAGCTCATACTCGCCTTCGGTGCCTCAAAACTATGTTAAAGATCAAAATCTCCCTAGCGCACTGGGCGCGAGATGGAGCAGGGACACGAATCCCTTAACCCACAGATTGGTTGTAACTCGCTGGAATGGCAATCGGAAGGCAAAACGGCAGCGACGGAAAACTAAAGTAACCAGGGGTGCCCAAATTGGGAATTGCGCCAGCCTGCTCCGTGATTCAGCTATGGCTTGCGTTTGAGTCTTAGATTGCTCTTCGCTTGCTCATAAAACAGCCAATACAACAGACTCACTAACACTAAGAAGACGAGAGCATCCAGTCGGAGAACTGCATCCTGATCTTCAGGACTGTCACAAGGAAGGTGGCCGTCAGAGTTCAGTAGCCCATACCCGTCAATGCAGTTGGCTCTGTAGTAGGCGCACCACAAGAAATGCAAGCACGTACCCGTCAGCACAACAAGTAAGACTGTGATGGCTGCTACTCTGCGGGCCCTTCGGCTACGATGCCTCCGCATACGGCGTGTTTTCCTGCTAACCCGAGGTGCAGAGGCGGCCGGAGTTACGGGCATGGAAGGAATTTACAACATTGGCGGAGTGAATGCAGCGATCCAGGTTAGCGGCCAACCGCACGGAAACGAAAGGCCCCGCCCTAGCCAAGATCGAACTAGAACAGGGCGCCCAGATTAGCTCATCGTCAGTCGTTTCTTGCTGAGCTCGGTAGAGAAACAACCCCACATATCCCGAAGGACGGGATATGTGGGTCCCCCGACATCGTTAGACCTAACTCAGAACAGGAACTTCAGCGCGAACTGCACCTGGCGCGGATCACGTGCTGCCAGGATTTGGTTGAAGGTTGGCGAACTGATGTCGCTATCGGGCAAGCGGAAATTGGGATGATTCAGGATATTGAACAGCTCTGCCCGGAACTGAAACGACGTCGATTCCGTTACTTTGATGTTCTTCAGCACTCCGAAGTCCCAATCCATGTAGTTGGGCCCGATCGCAACATTCCGCCGCTCGGTGCCGAACTGTCCCGCATCAAGGGTGGGGTCCAACTGCTGGAAGGCACTGGCGTTGAGCCAGGACGTGACCGTGCGCGGGCCGGTGTTCGGATTACCCACTTGGTCAGGGCGCTGCGCCGAAAATCCCGTGATCTCGGGCGCGCTGCCCTGGGCCGCCACGTCATTGGAATCGAACACGGTGAACGGCGTGCCGCTCATCAGTGTAACGATTCCGTTGAGCTGCCATCCGCCAAGAACGTGCTTGTACCACTCGCCGCCGTTCTGCCAGAAAGGAAGGTCCCATGTATAGCTGAAGACGAAGCGGTTGCGCGCATCGAACATGGAGAGCCCGCGCTCGGCCGCCAGGTCGAAGGGATTCTGCGCCAGGTCGTTCTCGCCCGCGACCGGCTTGGCTTCCGAACCGGTCATGTTGAACGATGACGCATCATCAATCGATTTCGACCAGGTGTACGACGCGAGGAACGAAATCCCGTGACTGAAACGCTTCTGCAGGCTCACTTCCAGGGCGTTATACGAGGAGTTTGCGATGCTGGCAATCTCGCCCATCGACGAGAAAATACAACTGCTCGGCGGATCGAGCAGGGTGCATCCCGAATAGAGCCGGCGTTGATTGGCGTTGCCGGAGTTCGAGACCGGCTGGCCGTTGACGTAGCCGGGAATGAACACGGCCGGGTTTCCTTCGATGAAGCGCGGCAAGTGCGTTCCCTTGGTACCGACGTATCCGATTTCGAACAGGTAGTCGCGGCCGAACGAGTGTTGCAGGTTCAAGTCCCACTCCTGCGAATAGGGCAGCGTCATGTTGGGGGCCAAGGTCAGGTTCGTCAGGGGCGTCGAATAGGCGCCAGGTACAGGTGGATTTCCGTTATACGGGTCGGCAAAATTCGGCAAGCTCACCTGCGGCGTCGCCAGGTATGGCGGGGCGCTGATCGGCGTTTGTAGCGGGCCGCCCTGACCGGTGTAATACGGTTCATAGAATATGCCGTAGGCCGACGACAGTAGAGTCTTGCCATCGCCAAACATATCGTAGGCAAAGCCCACGCGCGGCGAGAACGCGGTTTTGTCCGTGGGGATCAGTCCCGCCGGGATGCCCGCATCGCCAGGATATAGAAGTCCGGTGGGAGCACCCGGCATCACTGTCGACTGGCGTCCTGGGATAAACATGGAATTCAGGTTATGGATCTCTGTGTACGGCATTGGCAACTCGTAACGCAGCCCCAGATTTAGCGTGAGGCGCGCCGTCACCTTGTAGGTGTCCTGCGCGTAGGCGTTGAATTCATTGCCGCGAATGTGGCGCGTGAAATTGCCGAGTCCCTGGAGGAAGACTACGGGTGTGCCCGACAGGAAGCTGGCAAACGCATCCGTTACCGGGAAAGGCGCGAACACAAAAAAGCCATTGGTGGCGATGCCCTGCGTAACATTGATCTGCTGATATTGGTGTCCGCCGCCGAACTTGAACAGATGCTTGCCGCGTGACCAGCTCATCGATCCCGAGTAGTTAAACAGGTTCTCGTAGGTGTCTCGGGGTCCGGTGATCGGGTTGCCAATGTTCGTATAGCCGCTGATCTGGATGAACGGTGGCCCTTCCGCAACCGCCAGGCTCGGCGAATACTGGAAGCCCAAGTCCTCGGGAGGCGTGTGCACCTGGCTCTGACTAAAGAGCAACTTGTTCCGTAGGAACGAGAACCGCAGCACCCCGACCAAAGTGGGCGTGAAGGTGTGGGTCTCCTGCGCGACGAAATTCTGTGCTCGCTGATCGCTGGCAACCGGGAAGCCGGGCACGCTAGCACCTGCCGGCGACAGTGGATTGAGGTCCGACGACTGGTAAAACGAATAACGGAAATTCAGGTTGTCATTCTGCGAGAGGTAATAATCGATCTTGGTGCCGAACTGGTTGTAATCATTATTGATAACGCCCGACGCGGAATACGTGTTGGTCCCCACGTTCGGTTCAGGAAAATATTGCAGTAAGTTCTGCGAGATGGGGTTGATCGACGGCAGTTGGTTGTTCGGATAGGGCTGGTTGGCGAGGACATTAAACAGCTGGTTGTTGGGATTGTTGCAGAAGCCGTGAGTGAATCCCTCCGGACACAATTCCGCGAAGTTGCCGGTACGCTCCTGCAAAGACGGCACGGTGGTCAGTCCGGTTACACCCTGATCGTTGCGGAAACCTTCGTAGTAGCCAAAGAAAAAGAACTTGTTCTTGATGATGGGGCCACCTACGGTGGCGCCGAACTGGTTCTGCCTCAATGGCAAGGGCTGCGTCTGAAAATAATTACGCGCGTCGACAGCGTCATTGCGCAGGAAGTCCCACAGCGCGCCATGGAAGTAGTTCGTCCCCGAGCGCGTGATGATGTTCGTCGTCGCACCTATTGCGTCGCCGAACTCAGCGGGTGCGTTCTGCGTAATGATGCGGAATTCCGAGATCGCATCCACTGGCGGCTTAAATACATAACCGCCGTCGACGCCGTTGAAATTGTCGGCGCCGTCGATCAGAAAGTTGTTCGATTCCGGCCGCGACCCGTTCACTGAGTACGGCTGGTTGTCCCGCAGTCCGCCGCCCGCCTCCACCAATCCGGGCGTTATCGGCACTACACCAGGCTGCAGCAATCCCAACTGCGAAAAATTGCGCCCGTTCAGGGGCAGGTCTTCCAGTTCCCGCTCTCCTACCACCTTGCCCATGCTGGTTTCGGTGGGCGCGATGAGATCGGCATCGGCGCTGACCTGCACGACTTCTATCTCCGATCCGATCGAGAGGTGCGGCGAAACCGAAGCACTCTGGTTCACGTCCACCGAGATGCCGGTTTGCACGTATTCCTTAAAACCTTTACCCGTGATCTGGAGGCGATAAGTTCCGACCGGAAGTTCCAGCACTACATAGTTGCCACCGCGGTCGGTGACTGCCGTCCGCGAAAATTCGGTTTCGGTTTGTTTCACGGTCACCGTTGCGCCTTGAACAACCGCACCGGTTGAGTCGGTGACCGTACCCCGAATGCTCCCGGTGATCTGCTGAGCAGACAAACCGAGGCACGCAAGTATTACAAATATCAGCACATTACGAACGATGTTCATATTGTTTTCAAGTCCTCAGCAGAGTTGGCAGTAGACACACTTATGCATGCGCGCCCAAAAGGCGTGTGAATTGCCGGTTCGCTTTTCGCGAATTACCCCGAACAGATTGTCGCGATTATAGGCAGATAATAAAGGCAATCAATAATTGGAAAGAACTAACGGGCGGAGATTCCTGAGACGACGCGATGAGTTTCGACGGGACGTGCTCTGCGCGAATAAAGTCGGTTGTGGAACCGAATGTTTCAGTGGTCTGTGACGCGGTGCACTGACGTGAAGCGTCAGGAAAGTGGGGTCTTCTGCAAGTTACAAAAAGTGCGCGCTAATCGAGGAAAGCCACCGATTGCACGCTAGAGACGTCGAAGGGCTTGCGGCAGCGCATGTTCTTGCAGGAGACTTTGTCCTCGCCCCGCACCATGTAAGACTTGGCCTTGGCGAATTTGGCGCGATCGCGTTCGTCGGCTCTTCCAGGCAACTGCTTCTTTTTGGTGCGGACGAACCATTTGAGGTCGTATTCAGCAGATTCGCGGCAGTGCGGGCAGGTCATGGTGGCTTTCTTGGTTTCTTGCCGCTCGTCGAAAAAATCACGCTCTTCCATCAGGGCCTCCGCACGCGGCGCGCGTTCTCGCGCCATAACTACGTTGCTGCCATTAGACCACAAGGGGAGCGGATTCCCAGCGATTTCCTGTGGCGGATGACGAACGGTCGGCTTATTCGCCCCGGGCTACCTTGCGGGCGTAGGAGTTGTCGTCGAGCACTTGCCACACGGTGTCGAGGACTGTACCGTCTACCCATTTCACGACAGCGACGGGACGATCACCAAGCCGGGGCTTGGCCGGGTTGCCTCCGCAGATTCGTTCGACCTCGGCCTTGATGTCTTCGATGGCGCGAATCGGCAATCCTTTCCCTCTGACTGCGTCGAGCAGATCGGGTCGCTTAGGGTTGATGGCGATGCCGCGCTCGGTAACGACCACATCGATGAGTTCGCCCGGACCGGTTAGTGTGGTGACTTCATCCACGAGGACCGGGATGCGATCGCGGAACGACGGCACGGCGAGGATGGTGCACCCAGCGAACAGGCAGTTCTGCCAGCCGCCGATGCCGTGTAGCAGGCGGCCGTCTGAATGGGTGACCACGTTCGCGTTGAAGTTGACGTCCACCTCGGTCGCGCCGAGCACGCAGGCATCGACGATGGAGGCAAAGTTTCCGTTGCCGTGGAAGTTGTACGACGTGAACGGCGAGGTCGGCACGTGCCGAGGGTCGGTCGCGATTGACTGCACGGCATCGAGGTCGAAGGTCTGGCCGTCGAGGATATAGCCGGTGAGACCTTCTTTGAGCATGTCGACGAGGTATTTGGTCGATCCACCTCGCACGAAGCTGGCTTTGACGCCGGCCTCCTTCATCATGCGGGCGAGGTAATCAACGAAGGCCAGCGCGACGCCGCCCGCTCCAGCCTGGAAGGAGAAGCCGTTGCACATGATGCCGGTGTCGCGCAGAAATTGCGCCACCAGATACGAGATGCGCAAGCGGTCAGGGCTGCGCGTGATCTGCGTGGTGCCGCTGACGATCTTCGCGGGGTCGCCGATGGAGTCGACTTCGACAACGTAATCCACGTTGTTGCCCTGGATCTGGCAAGGGATGCAGGGGAACGGGACAAGATTGTCGGTAACGACGATGACGCGGTCGGCGTAGACAGAGTCGGTTAGGGCGAAGCCGAGCGAACCGCAGGCCGACTTGCCGTGGGCGCCGTCAGCGTTGCCGAAGAAGTCGGAGGTGGGCGCGGCGATGACGGCTATGTCGATGTGCACTTCGCCGTCTTGTACAGCTTGCCAGCGTCCTCCGTGCGAGCGCAAAACGCCCATGCCGCGCATGTTGCCGTGGGAGCAGTAATCGCCCAGCGGCCCGTTCATGCTGCCTTCGATGTGATGGACGACGCCTGAATTCATCAGATCGATGACCGGTTCGTGGCAAGGGAAGGAGGCGCTCGGGAACCACATGAGATCTCTTGCGCCCATGCGCGCTGCGGTCTGCAAGGCAGTGAGTGCGACTCGATCGCCGTTGCGCAGGTGATGATGGCTGCTGATGGTCATGCCATCGCGCAGTCCGCAAAGCCGAAGCGCCGTCTCGAGGTCAGGCACGCGTTTGTCGCCGTTGGGAGGGTAGTCGCTGTTAGTGCGAATCGGCGGGCCGTATTTGTTGCCCGTGGGGCGGTGGCCGTCGACTCCGGCGTAGGGAGTTTGTTCGCGGCCGTTGACGACGGTGGGCACGCGGCGGCCGGCAGCGTTCGTGACGAGCTCGGCTGTGATCAGATTGCTCATGGTCGGTCTCCTTCGATTGGGATGACGCCCATTTGCCTCGCGCGCGCCACGAGTTTGACAGCGCGATTGACGACGGGAGCGTCGATCATCTTGGAGCCGAGGCTGACTACACCGAGTCCCTTGGCTTGCGCGTCTTCGAAGGCGGCGACGATCTTGAGCGCCTTAGCGAGTTCGGCAGAAGACGGAGCAAAGGCGCGACGAATCGACTTCGATTTGCATGGGGTGGATGCAGCCCATGCCTTCGAAGCCCATGGCGCGAGAGGATTCGGCCCAGCGTTGCAGGCCGTCAGCGTCGGCCACGTCGCCATATACCGAATCGATGGCTTGTACGTGCGCGGCATGCGCGGCGTTAACGACGCGCTGGCGCGCGTAGAGCGATTCGTTTCCGGCGGCGGTCTTCACCACAGCGAGGTCGGCAGTGTAGTCTTCGAGGCCTATGGTGAGCGCGGCGATACGGTCCGAGGCTGTGGCGATCGCGAAAGCGTTTTCGATGCCGAGCGCGGATTCGAGAATGGGCATCAACCAGATGGGGCGGGTAACACCGGATTCTTGCGCAATGCGGGTGATTACGGCGTCGACTTCGGTGATCTGCGCGGCGGTCTCGACCTTGGGAATCAGGACGAGGTCAGGCGATTGGGGGACAATCTCTTCGAGGTCGGCCAGCCCGAGCGGCCACTGGTTGATGCGAACCATGCGTTCGCTGGAACCAAAGTCAACCGAGCGCAATGCGTTGCGCACAAGAATTCGTGCCGCGTCTTTCTCGGCGTGATGGACGGAGTCTTCGAGGTCGAGGATGACCGCGTCGGGTCCGTGCAGTCCCGCGTTGATGAAGTACTTGGGCTCATTCCCGGGAAGGTAGAGACGCGAGCGGCGAATGCGGTCTTTTGCCGAAGGAGTAGGCAGCGGGAAGAGGTTGGGGAATGCGGAATTGTCGTCACCGATTCTTGCGCGCTTTACGGCGGATTCGACTCGTGCGGCGATGACGAACGGCAGCGCGCCTTCGTCCACCGCGCTGACGTGAGCATGCTGAACTCCGAGAGTGAGCAGGACATCGCGCACTTGCTGACGGATGTTGTCGCCGTAATACAGCGCGACCCGAGATTGCAGATCGACTTCAATGCCGCCGCTGGAATGCTCTTCGACGGTGACACGAACGTCAGAACGTACGTCGCCACCGGCGCGGCCAGCCTCGCCGTGTTTCAACTGGCTAGCTTCGGCTGCTGGCGGCATATGCCATCTCCACTTCGACGCCCAGCTTGCCGAGAATCGCGTCGGTAATCTGGGTAGTTGATGCCGCGCCCTGGGCGATGGACTTGCCGCCACCCGGGATGCGCATCATGTCGTAGGTACGCACGTTGCCTTCTGCGACAACGGATGCGATGGCTGCACGGATTTTCGAGGCCCGCTCGATTTCGCCAAGGTGGTCGAGCATCATAGCCGCGGACAAAATCATGGCAATCGGGTTAACGATCGGTGGATCCAGCTCGGCATACTTTGGCGCTGAGCCGTGGGTCGGCTCGAACACCGCGACTTCATCGCCGATATTGCCTGACGCAGCGAAGCCGAGACCGCCGACAAGTCCGGCAAAAGCGTCGCTGATGACATCGCCGAACAGGTTGCTGGCGACGATGACGCCGTAGTCTTCGGGATTCTTGGTGAGCCACATGGTCTGCGCATCGATGTTCGTGGACCAGAGGGCGATCTCGCTGTACTGGTTCTGCACTTCCCTGGCGACTTCTTCCATCATGCCGGAGGTTTCGCGCAGGACATTTGGCTTCTCGCAGATGGTTACCGATTTGTAGCCAAACCTGCGCGCATGCTTGAACGCCGCTTCGCAGATGCGCCGCGCAGCTGGTCGGGTGATGATGCGGACGGAGACCGCCAGGTCGGTGCCGGGCACGTTGGCGAACGGCTTGAACTTGGAGTGCGTTGCAAGTGCATCGCGTACCGGCTGTGGGGGGTTGGTCCACTCGACGCCCGCGTAAAGGCCCTCGGTATTCTGGCGGAAGACGACCACGTCGATCTTTGGCTCTTCGTAGCCGCCATCGGGGCGCTTGCGGATGAAGTTCAGAGGGTTGCCGGGGAACGACAGGCAAGGCCGCATGCAGACGTCGAGGTTGAAGAGCTGCCGCGTCGAGACGATGGGGCTGAAGTATTGCAGGTCCTTGCCCTTCAGCGCTGGGATGAGATCGGCTTCGGTCTCTTTCTTTGGCTTTGAGGTGATGGCGCCAAAGAGGCCGACCTTGTGCTGCCTCAACAGGTCGATGGTGCGCTGTGGCAAAGGGTTGCCTTCGTTTCTCCAGCTCTCCCAGCCGATGTCGGCGTGTATGTATTTGGCTTCGAACCCGACGGCATCCAGCACGCGAATCGCCTCGGGAAGGACCTGGTTGCCGATGCCGTCTCCGGGCATGGTAACGATGGTATGTTTTGGCATGATTGCAACTCCTTCATAATTCTGTATCCCTCAATGTGGGATGTACTACATTGTCGCAGTCGCCACCTTGCAGGCCAAGCTTCGCGCTGACCAGATTCTCTACACCTCCGGCGATCACCAGTGACTGCGGGACTGAACCCAGTGCCGGGAAGGCGAACTCCTCACCGGCAGTAACGAATCGAAGCTGGCCGCAAAGTCCACCTCGATGATGTCGCCGGGAATGATCGTCTTCTCGCTGGCGCCGCAATGGCGTCGGCGTATTTCTCGCGCAGACGGTTCACCAGTTAGGCGTCTCGATGCACAGGAAGCCGTTGTTAAAGGCATTGCGCAAGTAGGTCTGCGAGAAGCTGCCGGCAATAACCAGCGGGATGCCTGCGCACTTCAGCGCCGTTACGGCCTGTTCGCGGCTGGATCCGGTACCGAAGTTGAATGCCGCCGACGATCACGTCGCCCGGCTGCGTGCGCCCGGCGAATGTGGGGTCGTAGTTCTCCATCACCACCTTCGCCATCATCTCGGGCGTCATGTCTTCGCGATAGGTGTAGTCCTTGCCGTAGATGCCGTCGGTGTTGAGATTGTCCTGCGGCAGGAAGACCAGACGGCCGCGAACGCTGCGCGGGAAGCCTCGCAGAATCTCGATGTTCTCCGCCGAAGTTGCGATTAAGAACGATTCGAAGTGTTTCGTGATCTCGCGATGCTCGGATGGGTTGGAGCCGCAGATGTAGCCGGCCACGGCAGATGCGGCGACGACCTCGGGACTGGCCAGATAACACTGGGCGTCGCGGGAGCCCATGCGGCCTTTGAAATTGCGGTTGGTGGCGGAGATGCCAACTTCGCCTGCTTCGAGCAGCCCTGTGCCGAGGCCGATGCAGGGCCCGCAGCCTGGGGGCAGTGGCTGCGCGCCGGCGTCGAGCAGTGTTTGCCAGATGCCTCGCGCCTCAGCGTCCTGCTGAACAGAGCGGCTGGCTGCGGCGAGATAGAACTTCACGCTGCTGGCGATCTTCTTGCCATCGAGGACGCTCGCGGCGGCGGCAAGGTCTTCCAGCCGCGAATTGACGCAGGAGACCAAATACGCTTTCTGGATCGCAACTCTCTTCTTCTCGATCTCGGCGACGGATTGCATCACTTGCACCGTGTCGGGGCCGGAGACGTGCGGCGTGACCTCGGCGAGGTCGAGGACGATGCGACCTGCGTAGGCGGCGTCGGGATCGGGCGTCGGGGGATTGTCGCGAATTTCTTCGATGTCGCCGTCTGGAAATGCGCGCGACTCCCTGCGCGCGCAGCTGCGCGGTTACGTTCTTCAATGTAGGACGAGCGTCACGTCGTCGACCGGGAACCAGCCCACCAGCGCGCCCCACTCGGTGGTCATGTTGGCGATGCTCAGGCGCGCATCCATGCTGAGCGAGGCCACGCCCGGCCCGGTGAATTCGACGGCGGCGTTCAGGACTTCTTCGCTGGTTGTAGAGGCCGCAGAGCGTGATGATGACGTCTTTGCCGGTGACGCCGGGCGACGAGCTTGCCTTCGAGGACGACCTGGATGGTGCGCGGAATCTGCCACCAGAACTCGCCGGTCGCCCAAATCGCGGCCGCGTCGGTGCGGACGACTGGCGTACCGATCGCGCCCAGCGCGCCGTACATGTTGGAATGCGAATCCGACGCGACCACGAAGTCGCCGGGCAGCACGTAGCCGTTCTCAACCATGATCTGGTGGCCGATGCCGGTGCCCGGCGGATAGAAGTCGATGCCATGCTGCGCAGCAAACGCTTCCATGCTGCGATATTTGGCGAGGTTCGACTCTTCCGTGTTCTGGATGTCGTGATCGGCGGTGAAGACCGGCTGCGCGGGATCGTGCACCTGCGTGGCGCCGATGGCTTTGAACTTCTTCATTACGGCCGAGGTGTTGTCGTGCGTCATTACGTGGTCGGGGCGGATGGAGAGGAAGTCACCCGCGCGCAGCGGACGGACTCGGCCCTTCGGCCATGTGAGTCTGCGAAATCTTTTCGACAATCGTCTGTCCCATCGGTTACCTCCTGCGCTAGCGGTCAGCTCGAAACAGCCGCATCAAGTCGGTCACGCTCGCCTGCTTTTCCAGCGACCAGATCGCGTCGATGGCTTTGCGGCGCGCTTCGGCGGTCATCACCGGCCCGGCCAATGCTTCGAACTTCTCTTCCACTTCCTTGTCGGTCAGCGGATTGCGCGGGTCACCTTTGGGGTAATCGAGTTGCTTGCTGAACTCGCGACCGTCGGTGGTTGTGATCGTCACCATCACACGTTGAAGCGCCGGAAATACTTTCTCGATCTCAGGATCAGCGACGACTACGATCTTGTTGAGTTGCGCCCGGATCATCGGATCCATGATCTTTTCCATGGTGAATTGCAGCGGGCGTCACCTGGCGCTCGGCGATGGCGGCGGCGATGACGTAGGGCAGCGAGTGGTCGGCCGTCTCTTTGGTATGCGGATCGTACTTGCTGGGGTCGCTGAGAATGTCGGCGCCGCGCGCTGTGGTACGGATGTGAACCTTGGCCACGTCGTTCGGCTTCAGGTCGTTGTCTTTCACCAGCGCCAGCACGGCGGAGATTGGCGTGTGGGTCAGCGCCTCGGTGGGAAATGCCTTCATCCCACATTGTGTGATACGCCACGACTCACCCAGCCCGTCGGTCAGGATGTTGAGCTTCCACTCGGGCCCGAAGCAGTGGGTCAGCCCTTCTTTGCCGTCGATGACGTGCTCGGGGCCGCTGTAGCCCTTCTCGGCCAGCAGCGCAGCGAGCACGCCGCTCTGCGTGGCCATGGGATCGACGGTGTTCTTCATCATGGTCAGCTTGCCGGCGGTGACTGCGCCCAGCGTGGCGCGTGCGCTGGCGCTGATACCGATGGCATGCTGCATCTGCGCTCCAGTCGAGGTGCAGCATGCGTGCAGCAACGATCGGGCGAGACGAATGCCGTCAGCGTGGCATGGTGCCATCCGCGTTCGCGAATTCCCGGGAATGCCGCTTCGCATAGGCGCATCTCGAACTCGTGGCCTAGTACCAGGCCGACGATCAGTTCGCGTCCGTCGCTACCAGCACGTTCGCAGCACGCCATTGCCGCTGGAAAAATATCCGAGGGATGCGACGGGTCCTGCTTCCAGTAGATGTCGTTGTAGTCCATGCAGCGGATCATCAGTGCATTGGCCAGCGACGCCGAGACCGCGTCCATCTGCTTGCCCGTGCCGATGACGGTCGCCTTGCCCGGTCCGGCGATTTCGTCGAGCACTTCCAGCGCGATCGACCACGTCGTGCTGCTGATAGCCGCCCAGCGCGCATCCCACGCTGTCGAGAAGAAAGCGCTTCGCCTGGTAGATGGCGTCCTGCGAAAGGTCTTCGAACTTCACGCCCGCCGCCCACTGCGACATGGTCGCTGTAATGGTTGGCTTGGCTGCGGCCTTGCTGGGCGCGGGAATTGTCGTGGTTGCCATAAAAATCTTCTCCACTTACCTGCCCAGGTTCTTGAAAGGCAGGAACGCCATGAAATCGGCGTGATGCACGATGTAAGCCTCGGTGGTGCGCTTTACCAGGTCGCCTTCGGCGGCGTGCGCCGCAATGATGTGGCAGACCGCGTCGGGCACACCGCACTCCATCGCCAGCGCCACGCCGGTGAACGGATGCCGCAGCATCTCGCCTCGCTTGCTCTGGCGCGTCTTGCCGTCGGCGTTCTCGTACTCAAGCAGCTTGCCGACGTCGGCGAGAATCGCGCCGGCGATCACCGTGTCATGGTCGATGGGCAGCGCATTTCCCATGAACTCCGTCATGCTCTCGGCGGCCTTGCGCGCAATGTGCACCACGCAGCGCTTGTGCTCCATGAAGGTCGTAGGGCAATTCGGCACCAGCAGAGTGAATGGAATGCGATTGAGGTCGTCGGCCGTCAGCGGACTGCGCTCCAGCGCCAGTTCCCAAGTCTTCGTGACTCTCTCGCGCAGGTCCGGAGTCGCTGAATCCAGTCGAGCTCAGGCCACAACTTCAGCACTGCCTCGCGCATGCGAATTCCTCCGCGCCAAACGCGCGAAATTCGCCGGCGCAGACACAGGCGCATCCGCCATATTTGGCAAAACGGATATTCGTATCACTTGCTGTTAGGGGAGTGCTATGAGGCGCGTCACAATCTCCAGGTGACGTGTTCCAACTGGCTGGTAATTTCTTCCGCGGGAGTATCGGGGGAAAAGCGTAAAGGCTTTCCAATCAATGACTTTGAGTTCGCCCCGGCGGGCGATCTTGCGGCCGGACTGTCTTGAGATCAAAAAGACCATCAATACGCAGCGGAACTACCGGGATGTTGAGTTTTTGGGCCAACATGCCGACCCCCGAGCGAAACGGAGAGGGCTGGCCGTCCTCGGTGCGGCGGCCTTCGGGAAAGACGACCACGCTGTAGCCGCGGTCCACTGACTCGCCAGCGAAGGCGAAGCTCTCACGCACGCCCGACTGCTGCGGCAGGGGGAACACGTTGAACAGCGCAACGACCAGGTAATAACCTGCCTGTTGCCACCAGCGCGCGAAGAGATTCATGGACGCAGGTGGACGCCACATCCTCCAAAGTCTTTCGCCCAGCATTCCGACGGCAAGCCGGTTGCGAATGCGAGCCGGCATGGCGATCAGAACGAATCCGACATCAATGTAGGTGACGTGGTTGCAAGTGATGAGGACCGGGCCGTCGATGCCATCGAGATTTTCGCGGCCAACAATCGTTGGGTGCGCCATGATCAGCGTCGCCGGCAGCGAAAGCAGGTAGTAAAAGAAGTTGCGGACCCAGCGAACCGGCCAGCGCTGCGCCCAGCGCGGATAACGATAGCCGGCTTGCTGCGCCCGTTGCGGCTCATGCAGCATGCGCTCCAGTTCGCCTACCGTATTGACCTGCGCAAAGTTAGCTTCGCTTAAGTCGACCTGGTAGCGATCTTCCAGCGCGCTCATCAACTCCACGCGATCCATGGAGCTCAAGTTGAGGTCGCCTTCGAGCTTGGCGTCGGGCGCAAGCGCGCCGGTGCTGCGGCCCGTGATTCGGCCGATGAGTTCGCCGAGACCGCCCTGCGTCGCGGTGGCAACGCCAGTCGCGGCGAAAACTTCTGCTGCACCGCTTGCTGGATGACGCCGACCTTCGGCTTTTGCGTGGGGGTGCGCGGAAAGTCCTCTGTCCGGCCAAACCAGCCAACGCCGGATGTGCTGGAACTCCGCCAGGTGCTGGTTGGCCCGCGCGACAATTGCTGCGGCATCGGTTGCAGCATCGCGCAGCAAGAGTGCAGCAACGGGCTCGGCATTGCCTCCCTGCTCCAACCCGACGACGACGCAGTCGCGTACCTCCGGCTGTTGCCGTAGGACAGATTCCAGGTCGTCGGGATAGATGTTCATGCCTTCGCGGGTGACGATGACGTTTTTCTTGCGACCCTTGAAATAGAGGTTGCCGTCCGCGTCAACGGCGCCAAGGTCGCCGGTCCGAAACCAGCCGTCTTCTCCTAGTACGCTCTTGAGTTCGTTACCCTGCCAGTAGCCGGCAGCGACGTTGGCGCCACGTACCAGAATCTCGCCGGTGTCGTCGAGCTTCATCTCGCGGCCTTCGAGCACCTTGCCTATCGAGCGCTTTCCCGTTTTGAAGGGATGGTTCAACGAAATCAGCGAGGTCGTCTCGGTAAGCCCGTATCCCTGAATGACTACAAAGCTGAGGCTCCGCCAGAATTCTTCGGTGTCGGCATCGAGTGCCGCGCCACCAGAGATGAATGCCCAGAACTTCCAGCCAAACTGGTTGTGGATCTTGCGGAAGCGCCACCAACGTTTCACGAAGTGCTCGTCGTTTGCGGCGTCCATCTGGTGGTGAAACCAATCTGTGTTGCCGGCCGCTTCCATGTCGCGCTCGATTTTGTCTTTCAGCGACTCCATGAGCCGCGGAACGGCAACGACGACGGAAACGCGCTCTTCTTTGATGGTGCGCATGACTTCGGTAGGATTCAGCGTGTCCTGGAAAAGAACGGTGCCAGCCAGCAATTGCGGCAGAAAGATGCCGAGGAACTGCCCGAAGACGTGGCTCAGCGGCAACAGGTTGAGGAAACGCAAGGGATGAAAGATGCGCTCGTACTTCAGATAGGGCGCGATCTGGCGATCGAGCGGCTCGAGGTTTGCCAGAATGTTGGCATGAGTGATGACCACGCCGCGCGGTTCGGCTGTCGTGCCCGAGGTAAAGACAATCTGCACGATATCGTCGTGGGTGGCACTCGCGACGACCGGTTCGGCGGAGAATGCTGCGACTTGCTTCGCGCAGCGCGTCCAGATCAAAGTGATTCACGCCGGGAACCGAGTTGTGCGCGGAACCGACGCAGAGCTTGGCGTCCACTTGCTGCGCGACACGGGCGGCGAAGTCGGGAGTTGCAATTTTGTCGATCGGAACGACAATCGCGCCGCGCAACAGGCAGCCAAAGAACGCAACCACCCACTCGGCGCAATTCTCTCCCCAGATGAGTACCTTGTCGCCCTTGCCGATGCCACGGGATTCTAGCATGCGAGCAAACTGGTAGGTGGCGCGCAGTACGTCGCCGTAACTCCAGAGCTGCACGCGATAGCCGCGCCGAAAGACGTAGGCCTCTTCGCGCGCGTGCTCACGAAAGTTGTCGAGGTACTCCAGAATGCTGGCGCGTGCCATCGCTCATCAGTGTAACTGGAGCGAGGTGAGCGAAGCGGCTACTCTACGACCAGCGGCGGGTTTCTTTGCCCTGGGCCTTCAGCATGTTTCGGAAGACGCCCATTGTCTGTTTGACTTCGGGAACGGCGATGCCACAATGCAACTGTTTGCCTTGGCGGCGCGTGGCCACCACGCCTGCGGACTTGAGAACAGCCAGGTGCTGCGACAAGTTGGCTTTGGAAATTCCGAGACCTTGCTGCAATTCGGCCGCCCAACGCTCGCCGCGCATCAGCATCTCCACTAATTGAAGGCGGGTAGGATTGGCGAAAGCTTTGCAGATTACCGCTTGCCGTTCGTAAAGCTCGTGTTCTCCATCGGACTTACGCTTCGTTGCCACAGGGCCCCCGATACATCCGTAGCCGCTCGCTAACATTACGCCCGATGCGTACTGCCAGATCACCTGACGCAGCAACTCAGAAAAACAGTCACTCGATTTCGAAATTCTGTTCTTTGTTAATTACGCTATCGCCCTGTCGGAGGAATGTCGATAACAGTCTTCGGTTTTTGGAGGCCGATTCCCGTTTTGGATTCGCAGACGGATGTCTTTATGAAGTCCCAAAGGGATGTTCCAGCGACGGACTGCGTGGTGTGAACAATTCGGCTCCATCGGCTGTGATGTGCATGTCGTCTTCGATGCGCACGCCGAACTCGCCGGGGATATAAATGCCCGGTTCGTCGCTGAAAGTCATGTTGGCCTGCAAAGGCGTCGTGTTTCCCGGCACGAGATAGGGCCATTCGTGACCATCGAGTCCCATTCCATGCCCGACGCGGTGGGTGAAGTACTTGAAGCCAGGCCCGTAGCCGTCGTCGATCACGACTTTGCGGGCGGCGGCATCGACGGCTTCGCACGGCTAGCCCGGACGTGCCGTGCTCAGCGCTGCGCTCTGGGCCCGGTACACGATGTCGAACACCTTCTTCATCTTGTCGGTCGGTTTGCCCAACACGAACGTCCGGCTGATGTCGGAAGCGTAACCTTCCACGGTTCCGCCACCATCCATGAGAACGATCTCGCCTTCCTTGATCTTTTGGGGAGCAATCGAGCCGTGAGGCGCGGCAGAGTACGCTCCCACCTGCACATCTGCTCCTCCGTGAAAGCCCAGTTTGCTGTGCGCCGCTTCCACCAGGGACGAAAACTCATCTTGCGTCATACCGTCATGTAGTGCCTTATAGGCGGCTTCGTAAGCAGTAATCGACACCTTCGATGCCAGGCGCATCAGGGCGATTTCGTGCTCGCTCTTGATCATTCGGCAGCCTGCGGTCACGGGAGTCGCGCTGGCGGTCTGCATGGCGGGAAGGTGGAGCGCCATGCCATTGCTGAACACAAATGACGTCTTCTCTTCGATACCGAGCGTGCCCGCGGTAATGCCGCGGTCTTTCAGACCGTCGGCGACACGCTGGTAGGGATCTTCATTCTCCTGCCAGATGCGCACTTCGGCACCGGCTCCGAAAGGCCCCATCGAGATTTGCTCGCGGGCGCGGCCTTCCTCAAAAGCGGGACAGACGAAAAACGCGTTCCCTTTTGCCGGCAGAATCATGGCGAAGAATCGCTCGCTGGTCCACCAGCGAACTCCGCTGTAGTACGGAAGCGAGCTACCGGCGCAAACTGCGATGGCCTGGAGCTTGTTCTGGCCCATGAGTTCGCGCGCACGTTCGACGCGTGCCTTGCGTTCGTCGACAGTGATTGGGGTGGCCTGGTCCTTCCACGATTTCAGATTGGCGATGGAGGGCGGCAGCTTGGCGTTGCAGTCTTCTGCTGACGCGGAAGGGACAATCGAGGCTGCGGCGGCAGTGGTTCCTACCTGGAGAAAACGGCGGCGTGAGAATCGCATATGGCAGTTGAGTGTATCGTGAGAAGCGATTCCTGCGAAGTCGGACCGCGATTCTAAAGCTTATCGAGTCCCCACCGCTGTTTCACGCTTCCGATTTGGTAAGGGAACCGGTAGGCGGGATTCCACCAGACGCTTGGTGCGAACGCTTGGAGATGGCCCGGTTGAGACCGCTAAAGATGAACTTGTGGACGGGCAGAAGCATCCACCAATAAACCCGGCCCCACAGTCCCCTTGGACGGAAGAGCGCGCTCGAGCGCAGCCGTGTTCCGCCGTGGCCATGCGCGAATGTCTCGAAGATCAAGTACGCTTCGCCGGGAACTCGCATCATGGCCTTGAGAAGCAGGCGCTGTCCAGGCTCGATCTCTTCCACTCGCCAGAAATCAAGCATGTCACCCTCCTGCAGCGTGTCCGGATCGCGACGTCCGTCGCCCATGCCCGACCCGCCCAGCATCTTGTCCAGCAGTGCCCGGAGACGCCAAAGCCAAGTGCCGTACAACCATCCTCGCTTGCCTCCAATGCCTTCTACGACCGCAAAGACGCGAGACGGCGTGACCGTCGAGTCTCCTACGCGGATGTCGGCCACCCAACCCTCTTCTTCAACGATTTGAGGCAGACGCGACCCGTTCTGCAATTCAGCAGCGCGCCTTTCGGCCATCGCCCCCAGATCGGGTATCTGCAACGCTCTCGCAATAGCCTGCTCGTAGGTGAGTGGGTGAATCTGGGGAAAGATATCAAGCGCTGCTGTGTTGGTGCACACCACTTCGCTACGCAGTCCCTCGATCAGCGGCCGCGAAATCCTGGCGGGAATCGGCGTTACCAAGTCCACCCAGTACGAGGAAAGCCGAGGGGTGAGTACTGGCACCTGTAACAGCGGTCGGCGGAGTCCGCGATGCGCCGCATACTTCAACATCATGGTGCGGTAGGTCTCGATCGAAGGGCTACCGATGTCGATAGTCTGCGCTACCGACTTCGGTTCGTCGAGCGCCGCTACCAGGTAGCTGACTACATCGTCGATACCAACGGGTTGGATCCTGGTGGTGACCCAGCGCGGACAAATCATAATCGGCACTCGCTCCGTGAGGTAGCGGATCATCTCAAACGAAATACTGCCGGCACCAATTACTACCGCTGAGCGGAAGTCGGTGAGCGGCGGCCCGTATCTTCGTAATGTTTCGCCGGTTTCCTGCCGGCTTTTCAGGTGCGCGGAACGCTCACGCCTCGGATCGCCCAGGCCGCCGAGGTAAATTATTCGCTGCACGCCAGCCTCTTTGGCGGAGAGCGCAAAGTTGCGCGCAGCCTCGTGATCATTGGATTGGAAAGCCTGCTCGCCCGCGTTCAGCGAATGGATCAGGTAGTACGCGACATCGATTCCGCGCAACGCGGGCGCGAGGCTGTCCGGCTTCAGAGCGTCGGCTTCCACCACATTGACCCGGCGCGGGAATTTGGCCGTTACCTTGCGGGAATCGCGCGTCATGCAAACTACGTAATGACCACGCTCCAGCAGCGCAGGAACGAGTTGCGAGCCTACGTATCCGGAGGCCCCGGTGACCAGTACGTTCACAGGCGCAGCTTTCCCGGCACTGGACATAGCGCGATTCGCCAATCCGGCTTGCGCCGGCTGGCGCTAGGAGCGAACGTCAGAACATGTTGTTTTTCATCCCGTCGGTCGATCGGTGTTGAAGATTGTTGTGAGTCGGTGGGTTGCTCCGATCGGCTGTCGCTTGTTGTCTCGTCGGTCACCGGAATTCCGAGAAGGATCTTTGCCCATACGGGAAGGCTATTGTCGTTTGGCATTACTGTGTGCCTCCTGAGGTATGTACGCGATCGACGGCGTCGCGGCTTCTCTGGCGCCTCGTGTCTTTATTATTATGAACTTCAATTTTATTGTCATGATAATACTGCGAGGCGTAACGAAGGATGTGAGTTCAGCGACAAAACAAAGCCTTAATTTGCTTGCCGTGAAATTGCATTAACTTGCGGTGCTGTAGATATTCGTCGGCTTTCCCTAATGATTTGCCGCGTTCGTCCGATGTGGTAAACCAGACGGACCTCCAGACGAGTCCTTTGATCTCCTGCCCAGCCACCCCGTGGTGGCTGGGATTTTTCATGCGATCGCAGCAATGCAAAAGCGCCAACGGAAGACCGTCGGCGCTTCAGGTAATTCTTCGATCACAGAATTTACGAGCGGTAGTGTGCTCCTCCGTGACGTACGTCGGCGCCGCGCACCCAGAAGATTACATCTTCTGCGATGTTGGTCGCATGGTCGGCAATGCGTTCCAGGTTGCGTGCGATCAGCAGCACATTCAGCGCAGCGCGGGTCGTGTGGGGCTCGTGCATCATCTTCTGGACCAGCACCACGAAAGCCTCGTCTTTCATTCGGTCAACAATGCCGTCCATCTGAAGCACGGCCTCAGCGACCTCCGCCTTGCCGTCAAGGAACGACTCCAGCGCCCGCTGCACCATGGCGGTCACACTCTCGGCCATTCGTGGAATGTCGACCGGCAACTGCACCTCGGGCTCGCTGATCAAGTCGAGCACGCGCTGTGCGATGTTCACCGCCTGGTCGCCCACGCGTTCAAGGTCGGCATTGATCTTCACTACGGCCATGATGAAGCGCAGGTCCACGGCCATCGGCTGTTGCATGGCCAGCAGGTCGAGGGCGAGCTCATCGATCTCACGCTCCGCCTGGTTAATATCGTCTTCGCCGGTCATTACCATCTGGCAGAACTTGGGGTCGCGCGTGCGATACGCCTCGGCGGCGCGGTCAATGGCCTGTTCCGCCAGGCCGCCCATGCGCAGCAGCTTTTCCTTAAGCTCGTCCAGTCCCTGTTGAAAGCGGCTTCGTGTCATCCGAACCTGCCTGTGATGTAGTCTTCAGTCCGCTTATCAGCGGGGGTCGTAAAGATCTTCTCCGTCTTGTCGTACTCTATCAGGCTGCCCATGAGGAAGAAGCCTGTAAATTCGGCCACGCGCGCGGCCTGCTGCATGTTATGCGTCACGATGACCACAGTGTAGTGCTGCTTAAGCTGAAAGATGAGTTCTTCGATCTTGCTGGTGGAAATGGGATCGAGCGCCGACGCCGGTTCGTCCATCAGCAGGACTTCTGGCTCTACTGCGAGTGAGCGCGCGATGCAGAGACGCTGCTGCTGGCCGCCGGAGAGGCTGGCGCCTGACTTCTTATGCAGCGTGTCTTTTACTTCGTCCCACAGTGCCGCCAGCTTCAACGAGCGTTCGACGAGTTCGTCCATCTGCTTGCGGTTGCGAAAACCGTTCAGCCGCAAGCCCGCGGCAACGTTGTCGTAGATCGACATCGTCGGGAACGGATTCGGCTTCTGGAAGACCATCCCGATGCGCCGCCGTATTTCTACCGGATCGGTGCCGTCCCCATAGACTTCCATCTCGCCTACCTTGACCAAGCCATCAGCACGCGCCTCCGGGATGGTTTCGTGCATGCGATTGAGGCAGCGTACGAATGTGCTCTTGCCGCACCCGGACGGTCCAATGACCGCGGTAACGTGGTTGGCGAGCACCGTCATGTCGATGGACTTGAGCGCCAGGTTCTTGCCGTACCACGCGTTGAGTCCGCGAACTTCTATTCCGACACCCATACTGGCTACGAGGCTCCCTTCAAGGCTCCGCGGCTGGTGGCGATGCGCACCGCCGCTACCGCCGCCACAATCATCACGATCAGGATCAACGCGCCCGCCCACGCCTGCTTGTGCCAATCGTCATAGGGTGAAATAGCGTAGGTAAAAACCTGCAGGGACAGCGCCGCCGTGGGTTGATTCAGCTTCAAATTCCAGAATTGATTTCCGAATGCGGTGAACAGCAGCGGCGCAGTTTCGCCCGCCACGCGGGCAAACGCCAACATGCATCCCGTGATTACCCCGGCCGATGCGCTGCGCAACGTGATCGACAGAGTGGTGCGCCATTTAGGAATGCCCAGCCCCAGCGCCGCTTCGCGCACTACATTCGGCACCATCAGCAGCATTTCCTCAGTAGCTCGCGCAATCGTAGGGATCATCATAATCCCCAGCGCCACGCCGCCGGAGAAGGCGGAGAAGTGCTTTTGCCGGATCACGATCAGCCCGTACACCGCGATGCCGATTACGATGGACGGCACGCCGTTCAGCACATCCGCCGTGAAGCGTACCAAGTCACCGAGCCGCCCACGTCCGTATTCTGCGAGATAAATCCCGCATCCGATACCCGTCGGAACCCCTAAGGCGCTCGCGACCAATAAGATCAAACCCGTGCCGACAATGCCATTCGCCATGCCTCCGCCCAACTCACCCGGCGGTTTCGGCGTTTGGGTTAAGAACGACAGATTGACCGATCCCGCACCTTTAATCAGCAGGTAAATAAAAATTGCCAGCAGCGGCACGATTACGAGGGCCGCGGCTCCCACAGCAAACCAAGTCGCGAATAGATCGACAGCGCGTCGCCATAGACTCAGCTTCTGTGCGCCGGGAGCGTCAGGTTGCTTAAGCACGCGCCCTCCCTGACGATCCGGTGATACTCCACACCAGCAGTCGCGCCAGAGCGTTCACGATCAACGTGACGAGGAACAGCGCCAACCCAATCTCGACCAGAGCACTCAGGTAGAGATCGCCGGTCGCTTCAGTGAACTCATTGGCCAGGACACTCGCCATGGTGTAGCCCGGAGCGAACAGTGACTTCGAAACTTCCGGCCGATTGCCGATCACCATGGTGACCGCCATGGTTTCGCCAAGTGCGCGGCCCAAGCCGAGGATTATGCCGCCGACGATTCCGATGCGTGCATTGCGCAGCACCCCCATGCGGATCATCTCCCACCGCGTCGCGCCCAGCGCCAGCACCGCTTCGCGCTGGTTCTGCGGCACAGCTCTCAGCACTTCGCGGGTAATTGACGCAATAATCGGGATGACCATGATGGACATGATGATGCCGGCAGCCAGCATCCCGATACCGTACATAGGGCCGCCGAATAGCCCCGTCCAGCCTAGAGTTTTGGCCAGAAAAGGCTCGACATACTCGCGTAAGAGGGGCGCTAACACAAAAATTCCCCACAGACCGTAGATGACGCTGGGAATCGCCGCCAATAGTTCCACTAGAAACGAGATGATGGAACGCAAGCGAATCGGACACATCTCGGTGACGTACACAGCCACACCGATCGAGAGTGGGACGGCAATCAACAGAGCCAGGAAAGACGAAACGAGAGTTCCGTAGATGAACGGCAGCGCGCCGTACTGGTCGTTGACCGGGTCCCAATCATGCCCATAGAAGAAGCCTAGTCCAAACTGATGCAGCGAAAGACGGGACTTGTCGACCAATTCCCACGCGACGAACATCACAATGGCAAAAACCGAGGCCGCGGTGAGTAATATCAGCACGCTGAATACCGCATCTGGGAGGCGGCTGCTTCGCGGTTGCCAGGTGCGAACCCTCGCCAGCACCGACTTTTCAGCGGATGCGGCCTGCTCAGCGCCAGCACTTAGCGCAAACGAGGGAACTCGCATTACCAGCTGTTCCGGTGGCTCGGGCAATTTCGTGGGATCGACGCTATCAGTCATGTGTTACGACGCTGTTATTGTGGCGCGGTGGCAACTGTGCCAGCCTTCAGCGCGCCGAAGGCTGGCCTACCAGGCTGTGCCCGGCTTAGTGGATCTGTTTGGTGATGGCCGCTTTTTCCATCTCGATTACCTCCTTGGGCAGCGGCGCGTAGGAGAGTGCTGGAGTCATCGATTGGCCAGGACCGAGCATCCAGAAGAGAAAGTCCTTCAGGATCTTGCCCTTGTTGGCATCGGTCGGATTGGTCGGTACCAGTAACCAGGTGAAGCTGGAGATGGGGTACGCATTCTTGGCCGGCGAATTTGTGATGGATACGCGGAAGTCCGCCGGCATCTTTATCCCCGCAGCAGCAGCTGTCGTGCTCTCCAAGGTGGCCTTCACGAAATTGCCAGACGAGTTCTTGACGCTGCCATATGGGATTTTGTTCTGTACTGCATAGATCAGTTCGATGTACCCGACCGAACCCGGAAGCTGGCGAATCATGCCCGCGACCCCTTCGTTACCCTTGCCGCCCACGCCCACCGGCCACTTCACCGAGGTACCCTTGCCGGTCGTTCCCTGCCAGTCCTGGCTTATCTTGGAAAGGTAATCCGTCCAGATATAGGTCGTTCCGCTGCCGTCGGAGCGGTGTACCACGGTAATATTCTGGTTGGGAAACTTGATGTCGGGGTTCGCCTTGGCAATCGCCCCGTCGGTCCAATTCGAAATCTTGCCCATGAAGATGCCCGCCAGAATGTCGGGAGTGAACTTCACTTCCTGGGTTACACCCGGAATGTTATAGGCAGGCACGTCGGCGCCGAGAACAGTTGGGACATGCATCAGCTTGATCTTCGATGCCGCTATCTGCTCATCACTCATCGGCCCATCACTGGCCCCAAAATCCACCGTGCCCGCGGTCACCTGGCGTATGCCCCCGCCGCTGCCGATGGACTGGTAATTGATCTGAATTTCCGAATGCAAGTTGTGGTATTCGTTGAACCACTTGGAATACATCGGGTACGGGAAGGTGGCGCCCGCCCCATTTAACTGCGTCTGCGCCACGACCCCGACGGTAAGCGCAACAATAAAAAGAATGACCCAGAGCGCACGATTCACGCGGCTTCCTCCTGATAACAGCTCACCGCATTTTTACGCTGCGACTGTTACATTCTTGTTACAAAAGCGTGAAAAGCGCATGAAGTCCACTAACGTGCCAACGCGACCTTTTAACCGTCTGAATAGAAACGACTTAGATTTGAACGCTGAGAGGAGGAAGCGGAGTCGAGGGCGACGCTATTCCAACTCTCATATGCCGCATCGCCAGGGTGATCAGCCAGTGTTGTGCTTGCGCTTCAGGTCGTCGATGAACATCTGCTCTACCGGCTTGTCGTACGACCGCAAGACGTGCCTTACGGTATGGCCGCTCACCAGATGGCACACCTCTTCCGCCAGGTTCTTGGCATGATCGCCGGCGCGCTCCAGCGACTGCGTCATGAAGAGTACGTGGAACGATTCCGTGCGCGGGGTATTGTCGTGGCTTTCGAGATGGCGAATGAAAACAAGGTTTCGCAGGCGGTCCATCTCGGCGTCAGCCCGCAGCACGGCCAAGGCACGGTTCAAGTCGCGGTTCAGAAAAGCGTCATGTACGTCGGCCAGCATTTTCTCCAGGCGCGACGCCATTAGAGTGAGGTCGCGGATGTCCTGCAAATCAATGCGACTACCTACCGAAGCGGCGCGATTGCTGCAATTCAGCAAAAGGTCGCCGACGCGTTCCAGGCCAATCATGAATTTCAGGCATGCCAGCAATCGCCGTGCGCGCTCTTCCGTGACCTTGGTAATGACCGCAGTGACCCCCTGGTCTATTTCGCGGTCGAGCGTGTCCAATTCTTTCTCCCGCTGACGCACTCCATCCAGCAGCGACGAAACGCCCGTAGCAATGCCTTCCGCGACGATGCCCGCCGCCATTCGCGCCACCTGGCAGGCTTGCAGTGTTTGCTGCTCCAGGAAGTCGCATACCTCGTCCGGGGTCGGGGGAATTGGATCAGCCGAGCTCATTCTGGTGTTCCATCCTTGAATCGTGCGCTACGTAACCGTCGAAATCGTTGGGACATCCGCCCGCAGCTGCTTGTGTATTCACACCCTGACGGCGACCTGTTCGCGCGGCAGCGTGAAGTAGAACGTGGAGCCGTGGTTGAGTTCGCTTTCCGCCTGGATCGCTCCTCCGTGCGCCCTCACCACATGCTTGGCAATCGCCAGGCCGAGTCCTGTGCCGCCCGACTCCCGCGAACGGGCCTTATCCACGCGGTAAAAGCGCTCGAATAATCGCGGCAGATGCTCGCTGGGAATTCCCGCGCCGAAATCGCGGACAAAAAACTGCACTCCATCTTCCCGCTCGCAGGCGCCAACCAGGATTTTGTGTCCGGCCTCGCCATACTTCATGGCATTGTCGATCAGGTTACCGAACACCTGGTGAATCGCATCGCGATCCACTGCGACCATCGACGTTGCCGTATTCATCACCGTCAACTCGATGCCCCGGCTATCGGCGATTTCCTGAAAAGTCTGCACCGCTTCGTCCAGCAACTCCTGAGGCGTAGTGGTTTCGAGCTGGAAGTTCCGCTCGCCCGATTCCACCCGGGCCAGCACGAGCAAGTCTTCCGTCAGACGAGCCATGCGCGTGGCGTTCTTGCGGATGATCTCCAGAAACTCTCTTGTGCTGTCGTTTAACTTCTCGTTGTCCAGAATCGTTTCGGCGTAGCCCTGGATCGAAGTCAGCGGCGTGCGCAGTTCATGCGATACGTTGGCAATAAAGTCGCGCCGCGTTTTTTCCACGCGCTCGATCTCCGTCTGGTCGTGCATGACCGCCACCACGCCGCCACCTGGCATGGGCGCCGCCGTCAGGTCGAAAATTCTTCCCGAGAATATCTTCGCCGCGCGCGCTACCACGATGTCGCGCGTCTCCAGCGCAGTTTGTACAGCACGCAGGATTTCCGGGTCGCGGGCCGACTGCACCAGCGGTTCACCCAACCGGACGCCGCTTGCCAGCAATCGTTCCATACGCTGGTTGGCCCACAGAACGCGGCTGTCTTCGGCTACGGCGATCACGGCTTCCTGCATGGAGTTCAGCAGCGTTTCCAGGGTCTGACGGCTCGACTCGACCGCCTCAAAGCTGTCTTCCAGCTTGCGCGCTGTCTTGTCCAGTGCAGAAGCCACGTGGGCAATTTCGTCGCTGGATTCTTCCTCGATCCGCGCCGACAAATCTCCTGCGGCCACGCGCTCGGCAAACGCTGTAATTCGCACCAACCTGCGGCCGATGGATTGCGTGGCAACAAACGCCAACGCCAGCGCAAACAAAGTCGCAATGGCCGTCGTCTTCATCAAGCTATTGCGTATTTGCCGGTCCACTTCTTCCAACGCTGACAACCGATACGCCAAGCGCACCACTCCGCCGGGAACCGGGGCGGCAACGTACAAGAAAGGCACTCCGAGGGTGTGGCTGGAGCGTGTGGAAGATCCCACCTTGCCCCCAAGGGCCGCAATCACTTCGGGCCGGTCAGAATGGTTCTCCATCTCGGCGGCGTTCGTTTCCGAGTCCGCCAGCACTTTGCCCTGGCTGTCGACCAGCGTGGCGCGCGCACCAGCTTCGGCGGCCACCTGGTGAATGACTTCTGCCTGTTGGTCCGGCGGTGCGCTGGCGATGCGGGAGGCCAGCATGAGCGTTTTCTCGCGCATCGAGGTTTCAATCTCGTGGCGCAGCATCCCCTGCCAGGCTTGTTGAATCAGCACATTCATCGTCAGCATGCAGGCTGCGATCAGGATCAAAGACGCAGCAAACAGCTTCAGAAAAATGCGGCTCTTCACGGTTTCGGAACCTCGAAGCGATATCCGGCTCCGCGCACGGTCTTCAGGTATCGCGGCTCGTCGGGATTCGCTTCGATCTTCTCACGAATGCGCCGGACATAGACATCCACCGAGCGCGGCGTTACGTAGTGCGTATCGCGCCAGACGGCATCGAGCACCTGGTCGCGGGTGAACACGCGGCCGGGGTGGCGCGCAAGGTATTCCAGCAGCCGAAACTCGGTGGCCGTGGTCTGGGTCAGGATGCCCCGAACGGTGAGGGTCATGCCGCCACTGTCAATCTCGATGTCGCCAGCCTTCACGATCGCCGGCGCCAGCGGACGCTCGAACCGCCGCAATACGGCCCGCACCCGCGCCACCAACTCGCGCGGACTGAACGGCTTGGGAATGTAATCGTCTGCTCCCAGTTCCAGCCCGATCACGCGGTCCGATTCCGTTGTCTTGGCGGTCAGAAAAATGACCGGAATCATCGCCAGGGCCGGGGTCTGCCGTATACGACGGCACAACTCCAGCCCGTCTCCGCCTGGCAGCATGATATCGAGCAAGAACAGGGCAGGAGCCTGCTTTTCTGCCTCGGTGATCACGCCGGCGGACGCACCGAACGAGCGTACTCCGAATCCGGCAGATTCCAGGTGGTGGCGGACAAGCCGGGAGATGTCCGAGTCATCTTCCACGGCAAAAATGGTTTGTTTCACGGCTGTATTGTAGCCGACGGCGTTGGCGGAGCTCTCGTGTCCTAGCATGTTGTCTTAAACGTTACATCTCAGGTTGTTACAGCATGATGAAAGTCTGATGAACGATTGCCAAAGCCAGTAACCAGCCAAATTCCTTGGCCGGCGCATCCCCGGGCATCCAACGCCTCGTCTCGCGCATCACAAAGGGCCTCAAGACCTTGTTCAGCGCGCCGATGAACCCAGTGTGACTAGGAAGATGTTTGCGGTTCAGCTCTTGTCGTTGCTATTGGCAGCTGCCACGTCGAACTCGCTCGCGTTCGTCGCTGGCGCGATTCCTGACGCCGCGGTATCAAGCGGTGTCATGGAACTCTCGAGCATGAGCCTGGCCCCTGACGACGGCCATTGGACCGTCGCCAAGGGAACCTTGCCGGGGTATACCATTCGCCGGACCGTACCCGAGGTTCGGCTGCAATTCACCGTCGCCGACGATAAGGGCCGCCTTCTGACGGCAGTTTCGAGCGCAGACTTGCATATTCTGGACAACCGCGTGAACGTGCCTCGCCTCCGCGACTTCAGACGCATGGAAGATCTTCCGTTGCAGGTGGCACTCCTGCTGGACGTCAGCGACTCGGTCGAGAAAGCTGCTCTTCGAGAACTGGAGGCGACGCGGTTCTTTGTCGCGCACGTGGTCCAACCTCAGACTGACCGTATCTCGCTGATGACATTCAGCAGTGAGCTGAGACTGTGGCAGAGCTCGACGGGAAACCGGGACGCGCTGAACCGGGCATTGGTGCACATCTCACAGCGCGGTTCAATTACCAACCTATACGACAGTGTGTTTCGCGCCTGTCTTGATCAGTTCGCGCCGCCGGAAGGCGGCGAGCAGGCACAGCGCATCCTGCTGTTGATCAGCGACGGCGAAGACACGGGAAGCCTTCACACCGTGGCCGACGCGATCTCTGCCGCGCAGCGTCGCGAAGTTCAGATTTATGCGCTGTCGGTCCATAAGGGACGCCTGCTCACGTCCGGAGACGGCGTCATGAAACAGCTGGCCGAATCCACCGGCGGCCAGCTGTTTGTAGCCGCGAGCGAAAAGGACTTTCCCGCTGTTTTTGGCGCGATGGAGCAGCAGATGCGCACGCAATATGCTGTTTCGTTTCAGCCGGCAGAACAAAGTCCGGGATTTCACACCGTGCAGATCGAGATGGCAGGCGGACCAAAGCTCAGAGTGCACGCGCGCAGCGGCTATTTTCTCGACCCGCAGTAGCCTGGGCGACTGCAGCGCAAAAGAAAAACGCTCCGCAAACTGCGGAGCGTTTTTCCAGGTGCCGTCTACGTTAGTGCATAGGATTCGTTGCCCACGACCGCGTGAGGTAGTCCGTCATGCTCAGTGCCAGCAGCAGGAACAGGAAGAAAATCGCGGCAATCACCGTGACCTTCGTCAGCTTGGTGCTGTAGTAGAGGTGCATAAAGAACAGCACGACCAGCGTCGCCTTGATGGTCGCAATCACCAATGCAAGTACGATGTTCCAGTCGCCCAGCTCGATCATCGACGCACCGACCGTGACAGCCGTCAGCACCATCAGGACGGCCCAGATGCCTACGTAAATGCTCGCCGGTATGACGTGTTGCCGATGCTCATCCGATAACATAGGCCTTCGCTTAACCTCCGTGCTTTTTGCTGATCAGGTAGAGCAGCGGGAAAAGATAAATCCAAACCAGGTCGACAAAGTGCCAGTACAGGCCGACATTCTCCACCGGACTGTAGTAATCCGGGCTATACGCATTCCGCAAACCGGCAATCACAATCCACGTGACCAACCCGATGCCGATAATCATGTGCAACGCGTGTAATCCGGTCATTGCCCAATACAGCGAGAAGTAAATCTGAATATTTTGTGGATTGACTCCGGCGGCTTCGGCGCCTTCAAACTGAAAGTTCGGTCCGGGGAACTGATGATTGACCCAGTGCTCGTGGTACTCCACGCCCTTGATCCCAAGGAATCCGAAACCAAACACAATTGTGATCAGCAGAAGGATGACCATCATCTTGGTCTTCCCTGTCTGTGCGCAGCGCACCGCCATCGCCATGCTCAGCGAACTGCAAATCAGCACTGCGGTGTTCGTCGCGCCCAGCCAGATGTTCATCGTCTGGCTGCCTTCCACAAATGCCTGGTAATAGGTAGCGCGATACACCAGGTAGGCGCAGAACAAGCCGCCGAAAAACATGATCTCGGTCACGAGGAACAGCCACATGCCAAACGTGGAGGTCTCCCGCTGCTGGTCCATGTCAGCGAAGTGGTGCTGTAATGCGCGTTCAGCGATTTCGATATCGCTAGTGGCCAACGGCAACCTCCTCGGGCTGATGCTCGTAGTCGTAGGCTTCCCAGGTCACGACCGGCGTCTCGTCAAAGTTATGCGTGGGCGGCGGCGATGACGTCATCCACTCCAGGCCAACTGCGTTCCACGGATTCGGTCCCGCATCCTTGCCGTAGCGCAGCGACCACGTGAAATAAATCATTGGCAAGACGTAGCCCAAGGCCAGCACCGATGCGCCCGCGGTCGACAACACGTTCAGCACCTGGAACTCTGGCGGGTACGCATGGTAGCGGCGCGGCATGCCCATGTAGCCGAGGATGAACTGCGGGAAGAATGTCAGGTTGAAGCCGACGAACACGAACAGCGCCGATAGCTTGGCCCATCCCTCGGGATAGAGCTTTCCGGTTATCTTGGGCCACCAGAAGTGCAGTCCGGCCATGTAGGCCAATACCATGCCGCCAACCATCACGTAATGGAAGTGCGCCACCACGAAATAGGTGTCGGTGACGTGCACGTCAACACCGATGGATGCCAGGAACACGCCCGTCAGTCCGCCAATCGTAAACAGTCCCATGAATCCGAACGCGTACAACATCGGCGTGTCGTAGGTGATCGACCCTTTGTAGAGAGTCGCCGTCCAGTTGAAAATCTTCACGGCCGAAGGAATGGCCACGAGGTAAGTGAGTAACGAAAACACCAGTGCCGCGTAAACCGAGATACCAGCCACAAACATGTGGTGGGCCCAGACCAGGAATCCCAGAACCGCGATCGCGATCGACGCCAGCGCCACAAACTCGTAGCCGAAAATGCGCTTGCGCGAGAAGCACGGAATGATTTCGCTGATCACGCCCATTCCAGGCAGGATCATGATGTAAACCGCAGGGTGCGAGTAGAACCAGAACAGGTGTTGGAACAGCAGCGGATCGCCGCCCAGCGCCGGATTAAACACCCCGATGTGGAACAGCCGCTCCAACGCCACCAGCAGGATGGTGATGGCAATGACCGGGGTCCCCAGCACCATGATGAGGCTGGCTGCATAGTTCGACCAGCAGAACAGCGGCAGCCTGTTCCATGTCATTCCCGGCGCGCGCATGCGATGAATGGTAACGATGAAATTCAGTCCGGTGAAGATCGACGCGAATCCGGCGATAAAGACGCCCAGCGCCGTTCCGATCACGTGGGTGTTCGAGTAGGTCGTGCTGAAGGGCGTATAGAAGGTCCAGCCCGTATCCACACCACCCAGCAGCATCGATGTCAGCGCAAACGTCGCGCCGATCATGAAGATGTACCAGCTTGCCAGGTTCAGCTTGGGGAACGCCAGGTCTTTGGCCCCAATCATCAGCGGAATACAGAAATTGCCCAACACAGCCGGCACCGACGGAATCAGGAAGAAGAAGATCATCGAGACGCCGTGCATGGTGAACAGTTTGTTATAGGTGTCCGACGAGACCAGGTCGCCCGCGGGCGTGAGCAGCTCCAGCCGGATCAGCATGGCGAAGAACCCGCCCACGAAGAACATTGCCGTGATCGACATCAGATACAGCAACGCGATCCGCTTGTGGTCCTTGGTCAGCAGCCACGACCTCAGGGTGTAGCCGTTATTCAAGTAGTTTTCGCGTTCGACTGTTGCCTGTACAGCAGTTGCCATGTCATGCACCTTCGGAGTGAAACCCCTAATTGCTCGCGCCAGCCGAAGCCGTTTGCGGAGCGCCGCCTTCGGCCTTCTGCTGCGGTTGCGACAACGACTTCACGTAACTTACCAGCGCTCCCAGGCCTTCTTCAGTCACTTGCCCCTGGAACGTCGGCATAATCGGTTGGAATCCCGCCACAATCTTCGCCTGCGGATTCAAGATGGATTCGCGCACGTAGTTCTCGTCCGCCGTCACCGTCCGGCCATCATTCAACTGCACAGTCTTCCCATAAATCCCGGCCAGACTTGGCCCGCGGCCCTGGGTACCATCAGAACGGTGGCAGGTTGCGCAACCTAATTGGGTGAACAGTTCCTTCCCGTTCACCGCCATGCTTGTGGACGCGCCTCCACTGGCCAGCCACGCCTGATACGCCGTCGGCTCCATCACCACCACTTCGCCGATCATGCCGGAGTGTTCCGTACCGCAATACTCCGCGCAGAACAGGTGATACGTCCCAACCTTCGTTGGCCGGAACCACGTCGAGGTGTAGCGACCGGGCAGGACGTCTTGCTTGATGCGGAACGCCGGAACGTAGAAGCTGTGAATCACGTCCTGCGAACTCATGATCATTTTGATGTCGCGGTTCACTGGGACGTGCAATGCATTGATCTCGCGTTGTCCTGTCTCGTGCTCAAACTTCCACATCCACTGCTTGCCCACTGCATATACTTCCATCGCGCCGTGCGGTGGCCGTGCTTCCTGGAAATAGATCAGAGCTCCCCACGCGAAGAAGATCATCGAGATGCCCAACGGGATCAGCGTCCACGTCAGTTCCAGCGGCAGTGAACCCTCGATGTGTTGCGGATTGGGATGCGCGGACTTGCGGTACTTCACCGCAAACAGGAACACCAGGAAAAAAATGAGCACGGTAAAAAAGGCCGACACTGCGATCAGGAAGAAGTACAGCCCGTCCACCTGGGACGCCATTGACGACGCTTGCTCGGGAAAAAGTGGCAAATTCTTCCACATATCTATCAGGCCCGTCCTGCTCCCTTGCGGGAATCATGAGGTTCACGTCGATACATCACGATCAGGAATCCGCCCAGCAACAGCATCGTGGCCGCTCCGCCCAATCGCAGGATGTTGGTGACCGCCGCGCCGTACTTACCGCTCTTCGGGTCGTAGTGATAGCAGTACAGCGTTACCTGGTCCACCAGGTTGCCAATCTTGTTGCGCGAAGCCTCGATCAGTCCGAGGCGCAAATCTTTCGGCGAAAATTCCACACCGTAGTAATACTGGGCCAGCTTGCCCTGCGGCGTCGCAATCATGATGGCTGCCGAGTGAATGAACTGCCCGGTCTCCGCATCGCGCTTATAGTGGAACCCCACCGCGTCCGCCAACTGCTTGATCTCCGCCGGTTGGCCGGTCAGGAAATGCCATCCTGATCCGTCAGTCTTCGTTTCGAGGCGCTCGTTCATGCGGTCGATGTAAATCTTCTTCTTCGCCGTCGCCGACTCGGGCGTGTCATCCGGATTGAAACTCACCGTCACCACTTCATATTCCTTGCCCGGAGTAAACTTCAGCACACCCAGCGCGCTCGACAGTCCCGCCAGTTCTTCGCCGCACAGCATCGGACAGGTGTAATACACCAGATTCACAATCACCGGCCGACCCGACTTGAAATAGTCGCCGAGTCTCACCGTCTGTCCCGCTTCGTCTTTGAACTGCAAATCCAGCGGCAACTCCTGGTCCAGGCGTTGATCGATGCCTACATTCTTCAAATCGTCAGGCGTCACTTGCGACGAAGGCTTGCTGCCATCGCGCAGGAATGACGACGGCGGCTGAGCTGCGGCGATAACACCCGCCAGCAAGCTCGCGCCAACTACGGCTTTGACCGTTACTGAAAACCAACTGCTTTTCACTGCCTTGAATTCCACTTCTCGCACAAGCAACTTACTGTGCGCTGCTACTGTCGGCCGTCGCTGCGGCCTTGGGCTTCGCTGCCGGAGCTGCTGCTGCTCCCACCGGACGTACCGGCAATCCCCGCTCTTCAATCAGCTTCATCGCATCGTCAATCGGAAGGTGAATCGTTCCATTCTGATCTGCGAACGGTTGCTCGGCATACAAGACTTTGTGCTCCGAATGCAGCAGGTCGTTCATGTCCACCACGTCGTTGGTCTGTAGCCGCGGCTCGGGAAAAATCCCGGGATTCACGTTCCTCGTGTTCTCGAAATCCTTGCCTGCGGCGGTCTGTGGCGCGAGCTTTTGCGATTGCACCATTGGGCTTGCATTGCCCTTGGCAAAGAACGGGCTCCGCGCCAGGAAATGGAACATCCCCCAGATGACCAACTCGACGAAGACTCCCGCCACCAGCAGACCCGCGAGGAACACCAGGATGCCCTGCGCACTGAGGTCGGTGCGGTCGTAATCGACTGCCGGATTGCGCAGCAAATTGAAGTCGTCGTTATTATCAGTGGCCATGTCCCGACCCTTGGTGCAACAAACTCGGCATCTGCGGCTCGTATGCCGGTAAAATCGGCCGCTGCCGCAGGTTGTAGAAGAAATATCCCAGCCACAGGCCGCCGATGGCGATCGGCGCCACCAGGTACCAGATGCTGATGTAGAAATGTCCTTGTGCATGCGCGAAGTTCGGCACGACGTACCAATAGATGTCCACCAGGCGCATGAACATCAGCATGACTGCCAGCCCGATCAACCGCCGGCCATCCTTCTTGCGCTCTTTTGACAGCAGCAGCGCAAACGGCAGCGCGAAATGGAACAGGATAATGACCAGCGCCACTACCCCCCATCCGCCGCGAATGCGGTTCAGGAAAAAGCTGATTTCTTCCGGAAGGTTGCCCGCCCAGATAATCAACCACTGCGAGAACGAGAAGTACGCAAACAGCATCACGAAAGCGAGCATCAACTTGCCCAGATCGCGAAACTGTTCCGGCTTGATGATGTCGCGCATCGGGCTGCAGCGCGTCAGAACAGTCAGGATGATCACGCAGAACGACAGCGCTGACAGGCCTTCGCCCGCCATGAAGATCATTCCGTAAATCGTCGAGCCCCAGTGCGGATCGAGCGACATTACCCAATCCACCGAAGCAAACGAAATCGTCAGCGCATACACCAGCGCGCCGATTCCGCTGAAGAGTTGGAAGCGCGGCTGATGTCCCACAGCCGACGGCTCGTCCTGCAACGCCGAGCGCTTGTTCAGCACATACATCATGAACAACCACGCGCCAAAATAAATCGCCTGCCGCAGCCACCAGAACCCCATGTTCAGATACCAGGCGTTGTGCTCGTTCACTCCTACGCCGTCCATCCACAGGTAGAGGTAACGACGTCCCAAAACGATGGGCAGGAACAGCACCAGCATCAGCGGAAGACCTTTGCTCGATGCTTCCAGAATGCGCCGGATCGATAGTCCCCACAGCCCGCCCGACAGATGCTGCACCATCAGCAGCGCCATGCATCCCAGGCTCAGGCCAATCCACAGCATGTAGCCGATCAGGTAGCCGCGCATCACCTGCTCGGGCTGCATCACATAACCGGCGATGCAAGCCAAGGCAGCGACGACGCCGGCTCCCAAGAACAATGTCTGCTTACCAGCTATTTCGACGGGCACTGCATAATTCACGTGGTCAACCTGCGGATTCGGCTGGCTCATTGTGGGCCTCCCTGTGCCGCGGGTTGGCTCGGTTGGCCTGCTCCCTGTGTGTCATACGGCGGCGCGATTAACACGCCCTTCGGCGGTTCGGCCGCAACTTGCTGTCCGGCCGGAACGTCGGCCCGCGTGGCGCCCTGGCTCAGTTGCAACGCCCGGATGTAGGCCGCGATCGCCCAGCGGTCCTCAGGTTTCACTTGCTGCGAGTAGTCCAGCATTACGCCAAAACCGTTCGTCATCACGTCGAAAAAGTATCCGATAGGCGCTTTGCGCAGCCGGTCGCTGTGATACGACGGCGGCCGCTTGAATCCGCGTTGTACGATCATGCCGTTGCCGTCGCCGGTCTCGCCGTGGCAAGGTGCGCAGTAAATATTGAAGCGCTGTTGGCCGCGATGCATGACCTCAGCGGTCACGGCAAACGGCATAAAGTTGCCATCGTCGCTGCCGATTTTGCCGGTGTAGAGGTAGGTGTCCGCGCGCTCGTTGCCACGCGAGACAGTTCCTTCTACCAGCGGACGCGCGGCGCGCTTGTCGGCGTAAAAATCGCTCTCCACCAGTGGACGCTGGTATGGCTGGTTCTGCATGTCGGCACGGCAGCCCGCCAGCAGCACTAACGCCGTCGCTGACAGCAGCAGTGCCACGGCATGACGAACTCGTCCCGCGGGGTGCCGAAGGTCGTATTGAGCTGGCCGATTAATGCGGCACCTCCGAAATCGAAAGCGGCTTCAGTCGTTCCATGAATTCCTGCGTGCCCACCACGTCAAACTTGGGGTCGATGGCTTCCACGCACAAGAAGAACCGGTTGCGCGTCACCTTCGAGAACTTCTCCACGTGAAATAGCGGATGGTAAGGCCGCGGCAATCCATTCAGCGCGAACATTCCGAACATTCCCGAAAGTCCCGCAAACAAGATGGTCATCTCGAACGTGGGAACGATAAATGCCGGCCACGAGTCATACGGTTTTCCGCCGATGTTCAGCGGATACGCAATCACGTTGATCCAGTACTGCAAACCGAATCCCGAAAGGCCGCCAAGAATTCCGCCCACCAGCACGATCAACGGCACTGCCGACTTGTGAAACCCGATCGCCTCACTCGCCTCCTCAATCGGGAACGGGCTGTAAGCATCCATCTCGCGATAGCCTTCGGCATAGGCCGCCTTGCAGGCATTCACCAAATCGGTCGGCGTCTCGAACTCCGCCACCAGACCATAGAGGCTCGGCACCGTCACAGCGTGGCTCATTCCTTCACCTCCGCCTGCGGCAGCAGCATGCGTATCTCAAAGATTGAGATTGCCGGCAAAACACGGATGAACAGGAACATAGCCGCCGTAAATAATCCAATTGTTCCCGCATACGTGGCCCAGTCCCAGCGCGTCGGCGTGTAATGTCCCCACGACGACGGCAGGTAGTCGCGATGCAAACTGGTGACAATGATGACAAAACGCTCAAGCCACATACCGACCAGCACCACCAGCGAAATACCGAACAGCCATGTCGTGCTGGCGCGTACCTTCGGCCACCACAGTACCTGCGGGATCAAAATATTGAACAGGATCAACGACCAGTAGAACATCGCATACGGCCCAAACCAGCGGTTGTGGATCATGAATCGTTCATAAGTCGAGCCGCTGTACAGTGCCACAAATGTCTCGAAGAAGTAGCCGTATCCGACAATCAACCCCGTCGCCAGCATGATCTTCGCCGAGTTCTGCAAGTGGCGCATGGTGATCATGTCTTCGAGGCCGTAATACTTGCGAATCGGAATCGCCAGCACCAGCACCATGGCGAATCCCGAATAAATTGCGCCCGCCACAAAGTACGGCGGGAAGATCGTCGTGTGCCATCCCGGCATGATGGCGACTGCGAAATCGAAGCTGACGACGGTATGTACCGAGAGCACAAGCGGCGTCGAAATTCCAGCCAACAATATGTACAGCGCTTCGTAACGCGTCCAGTGCTTCGCCGATCCACGCCAACCCAGCGACAGTGCTCCGTACACTTTGCGTGCCCAGGGATTCGTCGCTTCTTCGCGCATGGTGGCTAAATCGGGTACCAATCCTACAAACCAGAACACGGCTGAAATCGTCGCGTAAGTCGAAACCGCGAACACGTCCCACACCAGCGGACTGCGGAACTGCGGCCACACGCCCATCGAATTGGGGTACGGGAACATCCAGTAACCCAGCCACGGACGCCCCATGTGCAGCAGCGGGAACATTCCAGCGCAAGCCACCGCAAACAGCGTCATGGCCTCGGCAAACCGGTTGATCGAGTTGCGCCACGTCTGCTTGAACAGCAGCAAAATGGCCGAGATCAGCGTGCCCGCGTGGCCGATACCGATCCACCACACGAAGTTGATGATGGCGAAGCCCCATGCCACGGGGATGTCGATGCCCCAGATGCCGACGCCGCGCAGAAATAGGTAAGTAACGGCCATGCCCAGGATGGCAAGAAGCGTCATCCCGACAGCGAGTCCTGCCAGCCAGCCAAGTCCAATCGGCCGCTTCAAGACGGCATCGGTAATCGTATCGGTGACCGTGTCAAACGTCTGACCCGGACCGAGTACAGGCGGCTCGTCCAGCAACGCCACGTTCTTTTCCTCTACTCCCGCCATCTAGCTCTGCTCCGACTTCTCAAGTTCAGGATTCGGGTTTAACACCACCGCCATATACGTGGTGCGAGGACGCGTATTCAAATCTTCCAGCAATCCGTAGTTGCGGCCGTCCGCTCTCAGCTTCGCTACCTTGCTGTCCTTGTCGTTCAAATTGCCAAACGTGATCGCACCTGCCGGGCACGCCTGCTGGCAGGCGGTAATAACATCGCCATCTTTCACCGCACGATTTTCCTTCTCCGCGGTGATGCGTCCCGAGGTAATGCGCTGCACGCAGTACGTGCACTTCTCCATCACGCCGCGACTGCGCACGCTCACTTCCGGATTGCGCATCATCTTGTACTGCGGTGTGTCCCAGTCCTGCCACAGCAGGAAGTTAAACCGCCGCACCTTATAAGGACAGTTGTTCGAGCAGTAGCGCGTGCCGACGCAGCGGTTGTACACCATGTCGTTCAGGCCTTCGGTCGAGTGCACGGTCGCACCCACCGGACAAACCACTTCGCACGGTGCGTTCTCGCACTGTTGGCACGGAATCGGCTGGTAATACGCCGACGGATTTTCCGTTCCGCCCTCGTAGTACACATCCACGCGCAGCCAATTCATGTGTCGGCCGCGGCGCACCTGGTCTTTGCCCACCACCGGAATATTGTTCTCGGCCTGGCAAGCCACCACGCACGTCTTGCATCCAATGCAAGAGTTCATGTCGATGGCCATGCCCCACTTGGCTTCCGTGTAGTTGTAGATGGGCAGCCCGGCGTTGGTGGTGTACAGCGAAAATTCCGGCGTCGGTGCTTCGATGCCCTCGTGCGCGAAGTCCGGATTCTTGATGAAGTCGGCCAGCGTCGCCTTGCGCACGATGTGCCGGTCGCTCATGTCTTCGGCACCCGGAATGCCCGACTGATCGATATACTGCCAGCCCTGCGGATTCGCGAAGCCGTAATTCTCGCCAACCTTTGTAATCTTTCCGCCGGCGTAGTTCATGCCATCGCTGCCGCGCAACGCATAGCCGTTAAAGCCAACTTCATTGCCCACGCGTCCGGCTTTCGTGCGCCCGTAACCCAGGAACACAGTGACCGAATTCTCAGGATGCCCGGGCGTATGCCAGATGCCGCCTTTGACCTTCCGACCGTTAACCTCGATCTCAACAACGTCTTCTGTCTTCAGGCCAAGCGAATTCGCAGTCTTCGGACTGATCTCGATCGCGTTGTCCCAGCAGACTTGCGTCATCGGCTTGGGAGTCTCTTGCAGCCACGCGTTGTTGGCGTACGCTCCGTCGTAGATTGTCGGATCGCGCCGGAACATCACTTCCAACGTTCCCGTGCTCGCCGCTGCCGCCGCCGGCACGCTACCTTTCGCCGCTACATTCTTCGTCGGATACGCCGTTCCCGCCACAAATCCATCGTTCAACGCTTTGCGCCACGCAGGATCAAAATCGCCGGTGAACTTACCCTGCCAATACTTGCGAACGATCTCATATCCCGACGTCGCCGACGATCCAATCAACGCCTCGACAAATTCATACTCGCTCTTGCCGTCATACAGCGGAGCGATCAGCGGCTGAATCAGCGTCGCCGTGCCGTCGATCGTGCGCACATCGCCCCATTGTTCGAGGTAATGCGTCGCGTTGATGTGCCAGTGCACATGATCGGTCGTCTCGTTCTGGAACAGGCTGTGCTGCACTCGCAGCTGCACCTTGTCCATCGCGTCGGCAAACTTCAGGTCCGCAGGCGCGTCGTATACCGGATTTCCGCCGACAATCAGTAGCAGTTCCACGCTCCCGGCATTCATGTCAGCGACGAGTTCTTTGAGCGCCGCACCCTGGTCTTGCGGTTTCGCTTCCACCGGATCGCTATAGATCACGGTGTTGCCCACCGCGCCCAGCGCCTGGTTCATTGCGTGCGCCAGGGCATGCACCGCTGCCGGCTGATTATCGCCCGCAATCACCAGTGCCGCGCCCTTGTGCGCTTGCAAATCTTTCACCAGCGCCGCCACGAACTTCTGCTGCTCTGGCTTCGCTGTTCCACTGCCTACGCCGAGTCCCGCCGCGATCGCCCGCGCCACCTGTTCCACATCCGAGGCACGCACCGGCAGGCGATGGTCCGCCTTGCCGCCGGTGTTGGTCGGAGTGCTCTCCACCATGTAGAACCGCGACATCTTCTCTTTCAGATCGGGATTGCGGCGCCCCGCGAACTGCCTCGCATAAAGCAGAAATCCCGGATACCCGCTGGAGAGAAAATCGCCGTCGAGCGAAAGAATCGTGTCGGCCTTGTTGAAGTCGTAGCGCGTCTCCACGTATTGTCCGAACGCCATCTGCGCGCCCGCGCGCACATTGTCGCGGCTGATCGGGTCATACTGCACCCACTTCGCTTGCGGATACGCCGCCTGCAACGCGCTCATCTGCGCCGCCAGCGTCGGCGAACTCACCGTTCTGGTGAGGATGCGCATTCCCGCGCCCTGTACTGCCTTCTGCGAATTCAACTGCCCGCTCAGCGCCGTTGCAAAATCACTCCACGACCGGATGTACCCCGTATACGTCACCGCCTGCGAGCGGTCAGGATCGTACATGTCGAGAATCGACGCCTGCGCGAACACATCGCTGCCCACACCCGCCGGGTGGTCCGGATTCCCTTCAACCTTCGTAGGACGCCCTTCGTGGCTCTCCACCAGCACCGGCGCGGCATAGCCGCCAAACGGCATCGCGCTGGCGAAGTAGAGCGGAAGCCCCAGAATAATCGGCTCCGGCTGCCGCACATAAGGAACGATGGGCTCGATTGGCTGCTTCACGCACGCCGACAACCCCGCCAGCGCCATCGAAGCCGTCATCAGCTTCATGAAGTCGCGACGCGATGTCCCTTCTGGCCACACCGACGCTTGCCGGGGAAACTCCCGGTGAACCATCTCGAAAAAGCCATCGGTCTGGGCCAGTTCTTCCAGGCTCCGCCAGTACTGGGGACCGCTCTTGGCGCGCGTCAACTTATCGCGCACCTCTGCCAGCTCCAGCTTGCTGGGACAAACCGCCTCGGACTTTTGTTCGGTCTCTTTTTCCATCTTCTCGTCGGTCCCGGTACTCACTTCGGTAGAGCACCGCTTTAGCGGTGCATTTCCAATTCTTTTTCAAACTGCGGCTTCAGCCGCCGCTAAGAGTTCGTTACTAACTGCTAATTGCTATCTGTGGCACGTATTGCAACTCGTTATGTCCTGCACTGTGCGGACGTTGTATTGCGCCTTCAGTGCCTTGCCCAGCTCTTCCTGGTCAGTAAACTTCGTCCCATCCGCCAGTAACACCGGATGCGCCGACGTCGGCTGCTCGTAGTTCATGTTGAATACTTGATCTTTCGGCCGCAGGAACTTCTCTGTCGCGCGATGGCATTCCAAGCACCACTCCATTCGCATCGAAGATTCCTGGTACATCAGGGGCATCTTGTTCACCGGCCCGTGGCAGGTCGCGCAACCCACGCCCTTGTTCACATGAATGCTGTGGTTGAAATAAACGTAATCAGGTAGGTAATCGACCCGGTTCCACATCAGCGATTGCCCCGTCCGGTAACTTTCCCGCACCGGCTCCAGCAGCGCCGCATTGGTCCAGATCTGCGAGTGGCAGTTCATGCACGTCTTCGTCGGGGGGATCCCCGCAAAGCTCGACTGCTCCACCGCAGTGTGGCAGTAACGGCAATCGATCCCCAGTCCGGCGTTATGGTGCTGATGACTGAACGGTACCGGCTGTGCCTGGCGCACTCCCTGGTAGGTCACGTACGGCGCGCGCTGCATTTCCCACGCAGCACCGAGCAGGACCGTCACCACGATCAGCACTGCGAGAATCGACAGACGCGAAAAGCTGTTCGCACTACGATGAAAAATTTGTGCCATGTACGAAGCTATCCAGTTTTGCGGGTTCGGTGCCGACTTCCCCTTCCGGCGCCCGATTCGTGTAGTTGTGAGTCAGCACACCGATCGAGTGTGACGCTTGTCACCCAAGTTGGTGATTATAACAAGGTGGGTTAACTGCTTTGCAAGCAACATTTCGCGCAATACCCCGAATACTTTCTCCACAAACAAATCGCACCGCATATGATGCAAGTTTTGTTGAATTTCTCAACATTGTTCGTGATATCGCGAGTGCCAACGCTCCGCGGCGTCTGCGTCAGCGTCAAAGAACTTGAATTGTCATCCTGAGCGGAGCAGCTCGCCTTGTTCTTACGACCCGCGCATTTTGCGGGTCGGGCGAGCGCGCACTCGAAGAGCCTGCCCTGAGCTTGTCGAAGGGATTTGCTTTTCGCCGTCCTCTCCGGTTCAAACGCAATTTAGGAGGAGATAATCCTGAAACTCGAAACTGTTTTTCTTCTATCCACCAGCCACTAGTCACTGATCTTCCAGCACCACGAATGCCATCGCCATCCCTTTGGTATGTGTCAGCGACAAGTGCGCCCGTTTCGCGCCGAGCTTGGCAAAAAACTCTCCGGCTCTTCCGTGGAACAGCAGCGTCGGTCGTCCGCCCGGCATTCGTCCCACTTCAAAATCCTGCCAGCGCACGCCACGGCTCCATCCCGTCCCAATGGCCTTCATGCCGGCTTCCTTCGCCGCGAACCGCGCAGCATACCGTTCGACCTTGTTGGCTTTGGATTCGCAATAGCGAATTTCATCCGCAGTGAAGATCCGCTCCGTAAACCTCCGTCCGAACCGCTCGATGCTGCGGCCGATCCGGTCGGTTTCAGCGATGTCGATGCCAGTACCCACAATCATGTGACCCACCATACAACAATCCCGTCTCGAACACTCCCTTTCGAAAGTAACACTACTACCCCAACGCTGAGCCTTATGTCGCTGATACAGAATGGGTTACAGCTTTCCTGGCGCGCTATCGCCGCCTCTTCACCAGAAAATGCTTGGGCTTCTGTCGTAACGCTGCTATCATGAAGGTGCTCGATTGATCGACGTTGTACGCAGCAGTTCCTGCCTAGCAGCATCCCTGCCGCTTCACAATCCGTTCGAATCGTAGCTACATCAATTTCGAAGGACAATGCATCACCATGGAACAAGGAACAGTTAAGTGGTTCAATGACGCGAAGGGCTACGGCTTCATCAGCCGCCAGAACGGCGAAGATGTTTTCGTTCACTACTCTGCTATCCAGGCCGGCGGATTCCGCAGCCTACAGGAAGGTCAGACCGTTCAGTTCACCGTCGTCAAAGGCCCCAAGGGCTGGCAGGCTGAGAACGTCCAGGCCGTATAACACTCGAGCACAAGCTCCAAATACCGAAGGCGGCCCTGCATAAGGGCCGCTTTTGTGTTTTCCGCCAGGTTCTGAAGGGGCGCAGCTTCAGCTGCGCCGTACAAGTCATTTATTTTTTGTCATCCCGAGGCGACTCTAGTCGCCGAGGGATCTGCTTTTCTGACTTCTTCAGCACCCCGTTCGGTCGTGCCAATCAGACCTTTATTGAGTTCCGTCGGGAGGACGTTGGGGCGCGAGGCTTAAGCATTTCAAATTCCTCCTGCGAACGCACGGCAGAAAATGCCCTCCTCTGCCGCGAACCGCTGCCCGAACGCTGCAAAATGTCACTTTAGCGGTATAGGCCGCTGCTCTCCCGAGGCATATAAATCCTCTCACCGGAAATAAGTCCAACGGAATCTCCCCCCGAGGGGGTTCGTCATGCGCCATGGTCGTTTCAACTTTGGCGAGAGGTGCAGTTCCTTATGTGTCGCCGTGTTACTGGCCGTCTTCGTCGCCCACGCGCCAGCAACTTCTTGCGCGCAGCAACCACCGACGAACCCGGCCGATCGCACCTTCCGTTGCTCTATAACCGACGCCGGCGGCCATCCCCTGTCCGGAATTTCCCTCGAGCTCCGCTCCGCAGCTCCTCCACTGGAACAGATACGTTCCCTCACCGAGTCCGACGGAACCCTAACTTTTGAAGGCCTGCGCGCAGGCGAATACATCCTCACCGTTGCTGGCGGCATTCTGTTGCCGCCCAAGCACGTGCAGGTGAACGGCGATAGCGTCACTACGTTGTCGCTGCGCCTGCCGCTCTCCGTGCCCGCCGTTCCTGGGCACGACTCCGGCGTCATTTCCGTGCATCAGCTCGACGTCCCTCCCAAGGCGCAAGAAGCCATGCATAAGGCCTATGAGGCCTGGATTCGCGACGACTTCCCGCAGAGCCTCGATTTCGCCCTGCAAGCATTGCAACTCCGTCCCGACTACGGGCCTGCGTTGGCTTTGGTCGGCCTGCTGCATCTCAAGCAGGGCCATTCCACCGAAGCAGTCCCAGTGTTGCTGCAGGCCGTGCGACAAGAGCCGAACTCTCCGGGGTCTTACCTCGTCCTCTCGTCGGCCTACAACCAGTTGCACCAGAATGCCGACGCTTTGCAGGCACTCTCTCTGGTCAGCAAGCTGGCTCCTGAAGATTGGCAGCTTCATTACGAGATGGGACGCGCCTACGTCGGCCAGGCACGATTTGCTGTCGCATTGAGCGAGTTCGAGCACGCCCAGCGGATCTCCGGCGCGGACAACACCGTCATTCACCTGGGCAAGGCGCACGCAATGCTCGGATTGGGCAACTATTCCGGTGCACGCGACGAACTGGAGACTGTCGCACGTAGTTCTCCGAACGGTCCCTACGCTGCCGAGTCGCGCGAGCTGGCGCTCGTACTCGACTCACATCTGAAGAAGGCCGCAACCCAACGCGGCACAATCGCCGAAATCCCCATCCCGCCAGCAATGCAACACTAAGCCTCAGTCTCTCGCGACCAGTTACCAGCAACCAGTTACCGGTTTTTGGTATTCGGTTTTCGGTTCTTACTAATTACTAATTACTAATTGCTTATCGCTTATTACTTCTTCCTCACACTCCTGCCGCGGCCACTCCGGTGTAATACCGCTGCGTGCGCGGCAGCTTCGACGCATACCCCAGCAAAAAGAAGAACGCCGTCGACAGCAGGCAAATCACCAGTCGCGTCCTCGCCAGTGGCAGCGGAGCCAACTCCATGTACTTGCCCATCCGCCACGCCGCCCAGTTAATCACCTGCGTCGGAACCACCGTCCAGATCGCAATGTAGAACCACGCTCGCTCCGCGCCCTCGCCGAACGTGTCTCTCTTCGCACGCGGCGTCAAATCCAACACCGTCGCCATCACCACCGCAAACGCCAGCGGATAATACCCGTACTGATACATCTGCTTCAGCATCCAGGTGCCCGTCACCGCTGCGACCATGAGCCCCGCAACATTCAGCGCAAACGGCACAATAATGTCGATCCACGCCGCCGTGTAACACACCACGCGATACCACAAGTTCGGTTGATGCACGCCGTAGTAATTGATGTACGGACGCTCCTCGCATCCCGGCATCCGTCCCAGCCACCCGCGCCACGCGACAACCGCGACTACCATCGCCAGCCAGATCCAATGCCGCCGATCCGGCCCGTGCGTGTACAGGTCATACGTAAGTGGCCATCCGGGCAGCACCCAGAAGACCCAGAACCATATCGGAGTATGCAGAACGCGGTAATACCCCTTGTTCTTTTCGCGAAAGACTGCCTGTTTCATAGGTATCTTTCGAGAATATCTTTTGTTGGGTGCCCCATACAACCCTGAGCGAAGTCAAAGGGTTGTGTGGGGCTTTTGGCGCGCGCTATGCGAGGCCTGTTGCCGGTTCAGTTTGGAAGGCTGCGTCATTGGGGAACTTTTGTGCATACCCGCGCGTAAGACTCGGTGTCATGAGGAAAGCCCCAGGATGGCTCATCACGATCGGCGCCTGTGTCTTCATCTTGATGCTGGGCGTGTCGGCTTTCTGGGAGCCCGATATCCGCTGGCTCCATTTCTTTCAAGCCTGGATGTACATCGCAACGATTGTTCTGTCTCGTCGCAAGAATTCCTGGGGATATTTCATTGGGATTTCAGCCGCTGGGTTGTGGGTTTACACAAACATTTTTGTGACCACCTTTTTCATCAATGGGCTGCAACAGCTCTCTGCCTGGGCTCACGCTGGAAATCTAGCGCGGCCGGACTTGGCTATCGCGGTACCTGCATGGTTTTCAAATCTGCTTGTCGTCATTGGATGTCTCTGGGCATATTCCAGGAGCCCTGGAAAGTCTCTTGTCGATATAGCTAGGTTCGTCTTTACCTTCGCCGTCACAACCGGTTTCTTCGCTCTGGATATGGCGCTGTTCCAACCACGATATCTTGGCCTCTTCCCTCGGATGCTGCACCCCCACTGGCCCTGATCGACCATAGCAAATTCACAGCAGCATCCCGCCGTCATACACAAGCTTCCCATCCACTATCCTTGCTTCGGCCATGAGTCTGTGCGGGCGCGCCACTCGCTTCTCATCATCGATGTGCAAAACTTTGTGCCCTTGCGCCGTCAGGTAGTCGCTGACCAGCATGCGATGACACTGGAACCACATCCGCTCGGCACACATGATCGCCGTTCCACCCGAACCCTCTTGGGTTGTCATCCCGAGCGAGGTATGACCCGAATTCTCTTGATTTGTCATCACGAGCGAGGTCGCCTGTGGCGACCGAAGCGAGGGATCTGCTTTTTCTTCGACGGATAGCAATCTCTCAATCCCATCCGCGAACTCCTCCGTCATCATGTAATCCGCATAATTCCGAAACGAGTCGTTGCGCAGTGCCGCGTTCGGCGAATCGTCGCGCATTTTCTTTCGCCGCCCACCCAGCTCTTTCATCCACACATACTCGATGCCGGCCTTCGGCAACTCCTGCTCCAGCGATTCGCGATTGAAGTGCGGCAATCTCCTCGACATCGGAAACGAACGAATGTCGACCAGCGTCTGGATGCCGTGCCCCTGAAGCGCCGCGACAAGTTCTTCCAGCGTGCGCGTCGAATGTCCGATCGTGTAAATCACAGCCATCAATCACTCGCTCGACTTCTCAAATCTCCTTTAATCAACCTACAATGCTGCGAAGGCGCATCGAACGTCACTCCTGGTCCGCCATGACTCGGTGCTTGAGGTGAACAATGAAGCGAGCCGTTCTCTTCGTCATGCTGGCACTTTCCTTGCAGGTTTTCGCCCAGCAGCCCAAGAAGACTCCCACACTCAAGAGCATACTGCTGGAGCAGCTGCGCACCACCCACAATGAAAAGGAATGGTTTGTTCCAGCGAATGTCGCCATTGAAGGCCTAACACCCGAGCAGGCCAAATGGACCGATGGCAGCGGCAACCACTCCATCGGTCAGCTAACCGTCCATCTCATTTTCTGGAATCAGCAACAGTTGGCGAAGATGAAAGGCGAGCCACCGCCACAATACAGCGGTAACAACGACGAAACGTTCAACAGTTTCGACGCAGTGAACTGGGCCACGGCGGTGAAGCAGCTCGATGATGTCCTGACCGCGCTGGAGAAGACAGTGGAAGCCGCGGACGACGCGAAGATTAACGAATGGGCCTCCAGACTGACCCACATCGCAACCCACAATGCTTATCACACCGGACAGATCGTATACGTTCGCAAACTCCAGGGATCGTGGAATCCCGAGAAGGGAGTGAAATAGGGCCCGCCGGGTGCCAGCAACCAGTTACCAGTTACGGCTTTGCTAGTTGCTAATACTTGTGAGTGCCTCCGCAATCACCGCATCCTGTTCCGGAGCCACCGTCCGCAGATCAAGCAGCACACGTCCCTCTTCCACTCGCGCGATGATCGGCGTCGTCCACTTTCGCAACTTCTCCGCCATCGCATCCGCACCCATATCCGCCGATGACACCGCCAGCGCCCGCGTCGGCAGCGTAGCTCCTGGAGCCGATCCGCCGCCGATTACCGACCACGCCGAGACCACCTCGACGCTGATCCTCGGATTGCTGATGTGCAGCTTGCGCATCAGATGCTCCGCGCGCTCTCCGATCTGCTCTTCCGTCAGCCGCATCATGCGCAGCGCCGGCAGCGAGTCGTAATCCTCGCGCAAATACGCCAGCAGTGTCGCCTCCAACGCGGCGTAAAATATTTTGTCCACTCGCAGCGCGCGAAACAGCGGATTCTTCCGCACCTTCGCCACCAGCTCGCGACTGCCGGTGATCAGCCCCGCTTGCGGACCACCCAGTAGTTTGTCGCCGCTGAACGTCACAACATCCACACCTGCGCGCAAGCTCGCCGCAATCGTTGGTTCGCCGCGCACTCCGACCGATGGCAGATCGAAAATGTCGCCGCTCCCCAAATCTTCCATCACCGGAACGCCGCGCTTCCGCCCCATCGCCGCCAACTCCTCCAGCGATGGCTGCTCCGTGAACCCCGTGATCTCGAAGTTCGACCGATGCACTCGCAGCAGCAACTTGGTCCGCTCGTTGATTGCCTGCTCGTAGTCGCCGATGCGCGTGCGGTTGGTCGTCCCCACCTCGCGCAGCACCGCGCCCGACTTCGCCATCACGTCCGGAATCCGAAACGACCCGCCGATCTCCACCAGTTCGCCGCGCGACACGATGACCTCTCCGCCCTCAGCCAGCGCATTCAGCGTGAGCAGCACCGCGGCGGCGTTGTTGTTCACCACAATCGTCGCAATCTCACGTGATGAAGAATTTGGGTGCCCCACTCCGCCTTCTTTTGGCGGGGTGGGGTTGTTCAACAATTTGGCGAACAACCGACTCACGTGCACATCGCGCTCACTTCGCCCACCGCTCTCCAGATCCATCTCGACATTGGAGTAGCCCTGCGCCACTTCCACCACGTGTCGCAGCGCCTCGCCACTCAACGGCGCCCGCCCCAGGTTCGTGTGCAGAATCACGCCCGTCGCGTTAATCACCGGCCGCAGCGAATACGCCATCGCCGCCTGTAGCCGTTGCTCAATCTCCCGTGAAGCACCTGCAAACGCAGTCGAAACCAGCTCCTCCGCCATCTCGCCCTTCGAGATTCGCCCACGCAAGGAATCGAGATACTCACGCGCCGCCGCCAGCGTGGCCGCATGCCCCGAGCGCGCCAACAGCGCTTGCATTCCTTCGCCGCGCAGCAACTCATCCACCGACGGCAGCATCCGAAACAGCTCCGAATTCGCTCTCTCTCCCAATCTCACCTCATCTCTCGATGTTCTGAGTGCCCCACCCTCTCGGTGCCCCACCCTTGTCTGCCTCTTTTGCGGACAGGGTTGGGAAGCTTATTGCTTATTGCTTATTGCTTATTACCGGCTACCAGCTACCAGTTACCCGACCTCAACCAACCCATACCTTCTATTCCAATGACTCCGCAAATGCGTCACCGCATTCGCCATCTCCTGTCGCGTAATCTGCTCGTTCGGACCTTCCAGCACCGCGCGCGCCTCCTTGCGTGCCAACTCCAGCACATCGCGATCGCGCAATAAATTCGCGACGCGAAAGTTCGGCAACCCCGCCTGCTTTGTCCCGAAGAACTCTCCCGGCCCGCGCTGCTGCAAGTCCAATTCAGCAATTTCGAAGCCGTTTTGCGTGCGCACCATCGCCGCCAGCCGCTCCTCTGCCTCCGGAGAAACCTTTCCGCCCGTCATCAGCACGCAATACGACTGCGCCGCCCCGCGCCCAATCCGCCCGCGCAACTGATGCAGTTGCGACAATCCAAAACGCTCCGCGTGCTCCACCACCATCACCGTCGCATTCGGGACGTCCACGCCCACCTCAATCACCGTTGTCGCCACCAGCACATCAATCGTGCCCCGCTGAAACGCCGCCATCGTCGCGTCTTTCTCATCCGCACTCATTCGCCCATGCAACAACCCCACGCGTAGCCCAGCCAGTTCACGCTTGCGCAACTGGTCGTGCATCTTGATGGCGGCCTTCAACTCCCCTTCCATCGCCCCCTCGTCAATCACCGGATACACCACGTACGCCTGCCGCCCCGCCTTCACTTCTTTGCGCACGAATTCCCAGACCTTTTCCGCCGCGTCATCACCCACGCGAGTCGTCTTGATCGGCGTTCGCCCCGGCGGCAACTCATCCAGCACGCTGGTATCGAGGTCGCCGTACAGCGTCAGCGCCAGCGTCCGCGGAATCGGCGTCGCTGTCATCACCAGCACGTCGGGCTCTGCTTCGCCAGGCTTCTTCATCAGCTTGAAGCGCTGCATCACGCCGAACCGGTGCTGCTCATCCACGATCACCAAGCCGAGTTTGTCGAACTCCACCGACTCCTGAATGAGCGCATGCGTGCCAATCACCAATTGCGCGTTGCCCCGCGCGATGTGGCGCCGCGTATGTTTCTTGCGGCTCGCGTCCTGCGATCCCGTCAGCAGCACAATACGATAGCCCACCTTCTCCAGGATCTTTCGCGCCGACAAGTAATGTTGCGTCGCCAGAATTTCAGTCGGAGCCATCAGCGCCACCTGGTATCCATTCTCGATGGCGATCACCGCCGCCTCAAACGCCACGATCGTCTTGCCCGACCCCACATCGCCCTGCAGCAACCGCCGCATCGGCGCCGGCTGCTTCATATCATCCACAATTTCTTTCAGCACTCGCTTCTGCGCCGCCGTCGGATGAAACGGCAGAATCCCCTTCACCGCCGCGCGCGCCTGATCGTTGATCTGAAAGGCCACGCCCGTCTGCGACCGCATCTTGCGCCGCTTCAATTCCAGCCCAAGCTCGAGAAAAAACAATTCCTCGAAGATCAACCGAAACAGCGCCGGCGTCCTCGCCGCCTGCAGTTGTCCCAAACTCTCGCCGACCTCCGGCCAATGCGCCTGCCAGAACGCCGACTTGCGATCGATCAGCCCCATCTGCCCGCGCACCACCGGCGGAATCGCATCCGGCACATCCTGGTCCAACCCCTCCAGCATGCCGTGAATGATCCGCCGAAACCATCGCGTCGTCAGCTTCCCTTTGCCCGCCGACTCATAAATCGGAACGATGCGCCCTGTCTCCAGCGTTTGCCATTTGCGTTCCTCGTCCGCCAGCTCGCCGCGCTCTGCCGGATCGTCGAGGATTTCGAACTGCGGCTGCATGATCTGCAACCGGTCAACCCCGCGCGTCGACGCTTCCACCTTGCCGTATAGCGACACCAGTTGCCCCGCGCGAAACTTGTCTTCCAGATACGCCGCGTTGAACCAGATGCACTGCAGGGTGTTGCGTCCTTCGCCTACCGTCATCTGGAAGAGCGGCATGCGCCGCGTGCGAAACAGTCCTGACGTGCGCACTACGGCAATGACGCTCGCCATCTCGCCCGCGCGCAGTTCCCCGATCCCTCGCGGATTCAGCCGGTCTTCGTAACGAAACGGCAGATAGTAAAGCAGGTCCTCGACCGTCGTGATGCCCTTCTCCAGCAGCATCTCGGCAATGCGCGGCCCAATGCCCTTCACATACTGCACGTTGGTCGACAGATCCAGCACAGTGCGATGGTAAATCAGCGCAGTTGTCTGTAGTCGAGCAACCGTGGGGAGCGAAGCCGAGGGTTCAGCATTTAGTAGCCAGTCTTCCGTTGTGACTCATGTCTTGTCATCACGAGCCCATATTGTTGACTTGTCATCACGAGCCCGCGCCAGCGGGCGAGGGATCTGCTGTTTCTTATGTTGTCATCCTGAGCGAGGACGCGCCGAAAGGGCGCGCGTCCGAGTCGAAGGACCTGCTGTTCGTTCGGATCACCAGAACGCTGGGTGCCCCATCCTATCGCCCGTTTTGGCGATAGGGTGGGAGCCATCGCGACAAATCCCACGTGCGCTTACGCCTTCCCAACCTGTGTCACCCTGAGCGGAGTGAGCGCAGCGAACGAAGTCGAAGGAGCAGCTGTTCGTTCGGCTCACCCGAACTCTGGGTGCCCCCTCCGTTGGGAAAGGGTGGAACTAGTAACGAATGGCCAGTTCTTACGACCTATCCGCGTCATCCGTGCAAATCCGCGGTTGCTTTTGGGTTTTTGAAGCCCGACACTTGAGGCTGGTTCCATGCTCCCCCGCCTCCTTAAACAACTCGCTGCCGTCGTCATCGGGAGCCTGTTTTATTTTTTCGTCCTCATGCCGCACCTGCCCCCAGCCGCCCGACACGAACCATTTCGCTTCGACCTCGGAATCATCATCGACGCCTGGCTCTGTCTAATCGTTTACGGACTCATCGAACTAGCGCCGCGTCTCCGTAAACATTAGCCCTACCGAACTCCAGTTACCAGCTACCAGCCACCAGTTACCACGCAAAAAAATCGGGGAGCTTGGTAGCTCCCCATTAGCTCGCTTCTGCTGCCCGACTCACAACTGTTTCGGACTACTTCCCTTAAAAATCTCCTGCCACTCGCGCTTTTCCTGCTCCATCTCTTTCTTCAACTCCTGCATCTGCTGCTGGAGCTCCGGCTGCATGGTCTTCCACTGCGCAGCCATCTCGCGCGCCATGTCATTCAGTTCCTTCGCCGTCGGTTTCATCGAGTCAGCCATGTCGCGCGCCGTCCGCGCCATCTCCGGAGTCATCTTCGCCAGGTCCTTGCGAATCTGCTCCGCTTGCTTCTCCATCTGCGCCGCTTCTTTATGCAGCTCCGCCGCCTGCCGCTTCATCTCCGGGGTCATCGTGCGCCCGGCCTTCTCCGCCTCTTTGCGGATCTGCTCAGCCTGCTTGCGCATGTCCTGCGCCTGCTTCTTCATCTCCGGCGTTACGGTGCGCGCCGTCGCCTCTGCTTCGCGACGAGCTTCATCGAACTGCTGTGTATCAAGTTTCGCCATTTCCTGCGCATCGCGCTCAAACTCGGGGCCGAGCTTCTGCATTTCCGCAGACAGTGCCTGCATTTCCTGATCGAACGAGTCCGCGTTCAACTGCGATGTGTTCGGCGGCAGGTTCAATTGCAGCGACTGTTCCTTCTTGTCGCGCACCACGGAAAGATTCAGCTTGCCCTTGGCATTCAGCGCGCGCTTCCAGTCCGCCATGTCGTGAATGGTCTCGTCATTCACCTTCACGATAACGTCGCCCGCCTTCAGCCCTGACGACGCTCCTGCGCTGCCCTTCTCCACCGAGCGCACCAGCACGCCCTTGTTCGCCGCCACGCCGAAGAAATCGCAAAGCTGCGGACTCAGCGGCTCAACAATAATTCCGCTGCGCGACATCATCGGAGTTTGAATGTGAATATCAACATCGGGCGGCATCGGCGGCGCAAACGCCATCGTACCCACCGGATTCAGCGGCGGGGGGGAGGCATCGCTCCTGCCATCTGGGTCCAGTTCCCCAGCTTCACTTTCATGTCCTGGGTCTTCCCGCTGCGAATGACAGTCAGCGTCACTGTGCTGCCGGGCGCACTCGCGTGAATCAGGCTGGCGAACTGGTCGCGACCGTTAAACGACTTCCCGTTGAACGCCGTTACCACGTCGCCGCTCTTCAGGCCGGCTTTGCACGCCGGGCCATCTTGGTCCACGTTCGCGATGACGGTTCCACCGCTGGCCAAATGCAACGCTGCCGCCGTCTCCGGTGAAACATTGTCCACCATCACGCCGAGGTAAGCTCCATTCGACGGATCTCCCGGACTCCCTGGCGCCGCAGAGCCCGCGACAGCCATGCTCAGCGTCAACAACACAATCATGAAGAAATTCGAAGTATTACGCATTACCACACCTCAACCACGTTCTACTGCAATTGCCTGATATCGATCTGCCCAATCGTCGTGCGTATCCGCAAAATCGGTCCGCCGCCATTCAAGTTGCCTTCGCCAAACATCGATTTTGGCCCATACTGCCCGCCTTCCGACGAGATCCCCAGCCCGCTGAACGCCGACTTGATGCCCATGCCGCTCGCCATCTCGGTCGAAGCGTGTACGCTCACACCCAGGTCCCGCGGCAGGTAAACCACTACATTGCCCAGCGCCGTGTGCAGGTACGACTCGCGAAACTGATTGCGTCCGCCGGTGAATTGGACGGTAATCGCTCCGCCGCCCGTTTCGACATACGCACCTTGTCCAACCTTCCATAATTCCACGATACCGCCGCCCGTGACCACCTTGACGTCGCCCTGGGCGCTCCCCAGCCTTACGCTTCCGCCGCTCGTCTCCGCCGTTAGGTTGCCATCAATTTCACCGAAGGTCAGGTTGCCGCCGCCCGAAGTCGCCCGCAGTTCCCCGGTGCACTTATTCACTTCGATGTTTCCTGCGCCGGTCTCCACAATGGCGGGCCCGGAGCTGCCGATCTGCACCCTGCCCCCGCCCGTCTTTACGAATAACTGTCCCGTGACGCGTTGTACGGAAATCGCGCCGCCGCCGGTTTGAAGAAACAGATCCGAATTCACATTGCCAACTTCCATCGCGCCGCCACCGCTGAAGACTTTCACCGGGCCGCCCATGTCATCAATTTTTACCGCGCCGCCGCCCGTTTTCGCCATGACGGTGCCTTGGATGGCACTCAGCGACATGGCTCCGCCGAGAGTCTCGGCCCTCACCAATTGCGTCAGCCGCGGAATCTGCACCATGAAATCCGCCGCCACGTGGTTCATGCCACGGCTGACCATCCGCCCTTCCAATACCACGGCGTCGCCCACTCTGCTGGCCGTTACCCGTAGCTGGTCAAACTGTTTGCGCGCGCTCGCTTCCGTGGGTTCCGTCGATCGCTTGCGCACCACGTACATCACTTGCGATGCGCTGCCCTGCACCTGTACCGAGCCAACATCCGTCAGCGCGCGGAACTCGCGTCCCGCCGGAAGCGTGCCCGTGGTTTCTTCCACCCAGGTATTGCCCTCGCGAAAAACTCGCGACGATTGCGCCAGTGCCGGCAGCGTTATCGCTACCAGCCCGGCCATGGCCACAATTTTCCACCACCGAACGTTCACCGTTCTTAATTTCGTTCCCAGTCTCATCAAAGTTTTCAGTACACCGTCGGCATCGAGGCCAGCACGCGCTTGGATTCCGTGCGAATGTATTCGCTCGGGTCTTCTTTCGCCAGTTGCTCCAGCGCCATGCGCACGCTGCTGTCAGCCTTCACCGGCTCCAGCGCGTGCAGGGCCCCGCTCCGCACTCCAAGATTTCCGTCGTTCAGCAGCGACTCCAGCACTGCATTGCGGACCCGGATGTCCTCTTTCACGAACGACGACAAGCCTTCCAGCGAATGCAGCCGCACGCCCGGATTGCTGTCATAGCGCAGCGCGTAGGTCAGCGTCTCGCGCACCCGCGGATCGTCAGTCTTGTCCGCCAGCATGTCCACCGAATTCAACCGCACACCGGGATTTCCGTTAATCCGCAGCGCCGACAACAGCATGTCCTGCACCTTGGGATCGTTGACCGTACCCTGCACCGAGTCCGGTGTCACCCGGTCGTACTGCACTCTTACCGTGTTGTTCGTTGGGTCTTTCTCAATCGACGTGATATCGCCGATGGCCGCGCCCGTGTAGGTGGTCGCAGCAGGCACAGCGGTGTTATGGCGCATTGACTTGTACATCGCGCCCAGCCCTCCGCCGAAGCCCACCATGAAAATCACCATGGCGAGCGCGGGCGAGAAGCGCACCTGCCGCAGCCACGCCGACGGATCGAATGCAAACCGCTGATACCACGCGCGGCGCTGAGTAGTCTGCTCCAGCGACTCCTGCAAGCGCATGCGCGCCGCAGCCAGAAAGCTCGCCGAAGGCTCTTCCACCGGCAGCACGTTCATCTGCGCCTGAAACTCCCGCTGCTCAGCCAGCTCAGCGGCGCAAGACTGGCAGCGCGCCACATGCTGTTCCAGCTCATGACGCGCATCATCGGCCAGTTCGCCGTACAAGTGGAGCGTGATGTTTTCTCTCACCCAATCGCAATTCATACTTCCATCCTTCAGTCTTTCCTATCTCGCATCTTTCAACGCCGCCCGCAATTTCTGCGTGCCGCGAAACAAAGTGTTCTTCGCCGTCTCTTCCGTCGTATTCAAAATCTCGCCAATGGTGCGGAGCTTCAATCCCTGGTAGTGCTTCATCTCGAAGACCATGCGCTCGCGCGGAGTCAGCTTATCCAGGGCCTTGGCGATGCGCTTACCCAGTTCGCGCCGCATCAAATCTTTTTCCGGACTCGCACCCGACCGCACATCCGCCACCTGGTCGAGCATGTCGAAGCTCTCGCCGTCGGAGTCCGTCACCACGCCCGAGTCTTCCTTGCGCACCTGCCGCTTGCGCAGGTGATCGAGACACAGGTTGGTCACGATCCGGTAAATCCAGGTGTAAAACGAGCACTCGAAGCGGAAGCTGCCGATGTTGCGGTAGGCCTTGAGGAACGCTTCCTGGTAAATGTCCTGCGCATCCTGCTCGGAGCGCATCATGTGATACGCCAGGCGCAGCACCGGCCCGTCATATTGACGAACGAGTTCCTCAAACGCGGCATGGTTGCCGCCCTGGGCCTCCCGGATCAGCTCCGCGTCATTCATTCGGCTCTGGGTCTGCTCCGCTGTGCCTCGTCGTTCCGAGGGAGTGGTGGACTTTGCCGCGCTCGCTCCCTGCGGTGTGCCGACGAGGCCAAGACCCGGGGCCACCGTGAAAGCAATCGCTACCGCTTCGGCCGGCATGCTGGTTCCCGCCCGTCTCCAAATTTCGGCCCAATCTTCGAGCCTGCTATTAGATAGACGGCACGGCCACCAAAGCGTGAGCGGCCATTATAGGGTTTGGGACGAGTGGTTTGCCTCCACCCCTCTGCCCTTTTGGGATGTACGTTCTTGCAGCTCAATAGGTTCGGCCGCTGCCCCCTCCTCAACGATGGGCGTGGCTCGCGCTGGTACCCGACACTCCATGTTATCCCGGTAGCTGAATCACCTGATCCATGTCATAATTCGTCCCCTGAAATCTAAACTAAGGTAGGAGCTGGCGAACCGAAACCACCGCACCACAAGGATGAGGTCATGAACGTTTTGCGCCTCGCCGTCCGATTCGTTGTGCTGGGATTGTTACTGCCTTTGGCCGCTAACGCGCAGACTGCGTGTCCGCCTCTCACCATCCCGCCGGTTGTTCAAGGCAAGAATATCTTCTCTCCACAGCAGCAGATCTATCTAGGCGACGCCATCGATGCCAGTCTGCGTCTCGACATTGCGGCCATGACCGACCCTGCTGTCACCGGACGCTTGCAAGCGATTGTTGACCATTTGGCTCAGGCACTGCCTTCCCCTCGTCCCACCTTCCAGGTTGCCCTCGTGGATATTCCCAGCCCCAATGCCTACAGTACCGTCGGCGGCCGCATCTATGTCGGTCGCAAGCTGGTCGCGCAGGCCCGGAGCGAAGACGAGCTGGCTGGCGTGCTGGCCCACGAAATGGGTCACCTGGTCGCTGAACAACTCGCTATCGAAATCAGCGGCGGATTCCAAACGGTGCTCGCCGTCACGCAGGTCACGACCCAGAAAGATGTTACCGACAAATGGAATGAACTTCTTAGCAACTGGCGGCGAGTCCACGTTTCCGAAAGTGACGTTCACCGCGCAGAGAAGACTTCGCGTGCCGCAGAGGTGCAGGCAGACACTATCGGACTTTACCTGGTTACTCGCAGCGGCTATTCCCCGCAAGCCAGCGTCGATTTTTTTGATCGCATCGCCGAAACCAAGGGCAAGACGGGTGGCTTCTGGTCCGATCTCCTGGGTGAAACCTCGTCGGACTCCAAGCGTCTCCGCGCTATGATCAAATCAGCCACTCCTATGCCGGCGGACTGCGTCCAGCCTCGTGTCGGGGCTGGCGCCAATTTTTCCGCGTGGCAACAATCGGTCGTCGAGTTTACGCCTCTCCGAAACGCGGAAAACCTTCCCGGCCTTATTAGCAAGCGTGCTCTCACCAACCGCCTCACACCCACGCTGAACAGTCTCCGTATTAGTCCCGATGGCAAATACGTGTTGGCCCAGGATGAAAGTGGGGTCTTCGTTCTGACCCGCCAGCCCCTCAAATCGCTGTTTCACATCATTGCCTGGGACGCGTCCCCCGCAATGTTCACTCCCGATTCGCAGAATATCGTCTTCGACATCGGTGGATTCCGCGAATCTCCGCGCGTGGAGAAATGGAACATCGACTCTCAGAAGCGCGTTGAAGTCCACGAGATATACATCGCGAAGGGTTGCATCGTCCGCGCCCTGTCGCCCGATGGAAAGACTCTCGCTTGCATCGTCGACGCCAGCAGTGAATCCGAATTACGAATGGATTTCGATCTCTACGACACCGCTGCAGGTACGTCTTACTACCACATGAACAAATGGGCGGCGCAAGATTTCTTCAGCTATGAACAATCGTTGGGCCTCTACAACTTGCTCACCACCGGCGACAAGACAATAACAAGCAGGTTGCCGATTCGGTTCTCCCCCGACAGCCGTTATCTGGTTGCACGCGGTCCCAGCAAGGATATGTGCTTTGATCTTTCCCAACGCGCGCCGCTCCCGCTCTCGGCTGGCGTCAAAAGCCTCCTCCAGGAGTCCTCCCGCTTCGCGTTTGTCGGTAACAACCAGTTTATTGGAATCAAAGATAGCCACTCCGGCAAGGCTCGCCTCGTCAAGTTTCCCTCCGGCGAGAAAGTTGCCGACGACATCACAGTTGGATCCGCCACCCTTACCCCTATTGCTCAAGGCGATTTCGTTCTCATCTCGCCCTTGAAGGACTCCTCCGTCGGCGTACTTGATTTGAAGAAGAACATAATCGCGCTGGCCTGCAAGCGCGATGCTGCCGATGTTTGGAATAACGCCTTTGTCGCCGAGTTGCTGGACGGTTCGCTCCAGAGTTTCGAACTCGCCACCGGAAAAGCTGGAGACAAGGTACAACTGCCGCAGGCGCCGATCGCCAAACTCACCGCCGGCGAGGTTTCCTCTGATCTCGCCTGGCTGGCTCTGTCCCAGAAGACCCGGGGCGGCGTGTGGAACCTTCGGACCGGTCAGCAAATTTACAAGGTCCTCGGGTTTCAAGGAGCTTACTTCGACTCTGGAGATGCCGTGTATGCCGACTTCTACAAACCTCTCAATGCCAAGCGCACCATCGTGCAGATGACCCTCCCGTCCGTGCACTTGGAACAGAAGCAGGAACTCGACGAAAAAAATCAAGTCAGCCAGTACGGAAGATATCTGCTCGAATTTGTCCCCGACAAAGACAGCGTTTGGCACGACAAGAATGTCACCATCGAGGTGCACGATGTCCGAGACAATAGACTTCTCTGGAGCAAACACTTCGACCAGGAGCGGCCCAACGGGTGGATTACCGCCAAGTCGCACACCCTTGTGCTGTACTGGCCGGCTGGCTCCAAGGCCATCAAGTCTGTCGCCAGGCAAGATCCAGATGCGGACGCGAAGCTCAAACCCTACCAGGACAAGCAGGGCATCATCTTCCTCCAGCTCCTGGACCTTGAAAGCGGAAAGATCCAGTCGCAGCTTGCCATCGATACTGGGAAGAACTCTTTCGTCGCCAAGGACATTGCCGTCGCCGGAAACCGCGTCGTGCTTTTTGATGATCAGAACCGGGTAATGTTGTACTCCCTCGACGGAAAGCGCCAGGCGACATTCCCCGGCCGCGGGTACATCATTTCCGACGATGCGCTTCTCGTGGAAGAAGAATCCCCGGCCGAGAAGCTCGCGCTCTACGACTTGTCGAGCTCCGAGAAGCGCGCGCAATATACCTTCGAATCTCCCGTGATCCTGAGCGAGTTCAGCGGTGACGGTAAGCGCCTGCTGGTGGTCACCGCCGACCAGACCGTCTACATCCTCGATCCAAAAGTTGCCCGCGACACAATCAAAGTCACCGCCCGCTAGACACCTGTCGGTCGTCGAACCGAGACGGCCAAACCATGCCGGGCGCCGGGTACCCCATTCAAGGCCCTCTTTTGGCCTTGGGCCGGGGTCTTCATTCCTGGGGACGACCACTGACTTCGTTCACCCATCACGTCGAACCGTGACTAACTCGCTTGGTGATTTCCCGCCGTCTGGGCTACACTCCCCATCGAAGGATGAGGGAGGGCTGTCGTCCAACGAGTCGGCAGTCGGAAACTGACCCCCTCCTCAGTAGGTGCTTCGACCTGTGATTAGTCTTGCTGGCTTTCGCTTCTTCGCCTGTCTTCCCACCAGTATCCCGGCTCATCCTCGAAAAATCAAGCCTAAGTCATTGATTAATAAGATTTTACCGGCAACTTCTGCACGCTCAATGTTTTGCACGAAAAAACCCCTCTATCTCCATGAAAACAAAGATTCGAGGGAGAGGGGGGAGGGGTACCTACACTGCGGACATTCCCAAAAAAGGAAAGGCCAGCCGCAATGGCTAGCCTTCTCGGTCTTTCGCCAAGCCTCAGTTACAGCGAACTACGCTTCGGCAGCTACTTCCGCAGCCGGAGCTGCTGGAGCAACTTCTTCCGAGGCTTCCTTTTTCACCACGGCCTTCACGTTGACCGTGACTTCGCGATGCAGCTTGACCGGCACGTCGAACTCGCCGACGGCCTTGAGCGGATCGTCGAGCAGGATCTTGCGACGGTCGATCTTGAAGCCCTTGGCTTCGAGCTCGTGCGCGATGTCTGACGAGGTGACCGAGCCGAACAGCTGGTCGTGCTCGCCCGACTTGCGGGTGAATTCCACCACCACGCCGCTGAGCTGCTTGCCGAGCTCCTCCGCGCTGCCTTTTTCCTTGGCTGACTTGCGCACCGAGGCGGCCTTCATCTGCTCGATCACAGCCTTGTTGCCGGCGGTAGCTTCAATGGCCAGCTTCTGCGGGATGAGGTAGTTGCGGCCATAGCCCTCCGCCACCTTCACCACGTCGCCCCGCTGGCCCAGCTTGTTGATGTCTTCCTTCAGAATGACTTCCATGTCTGTAACTCCGTTCGCGGCGTCGCCGCGAGCTGTCGAGCTATCAATTTTAATGTCGTCCCACAATGTGGGGGTCGAGCGATCGGGGCTGGCGAACTAACCGCCAGCCACTGATCACTAGCCACTATCTACTGGCGAAGGGCAGCAGGGCGATGTTGCGCGCCTGCTTGATGGCATCGGCCACGCGACGCTGGTGCGGCGTGCAAACGCCGGTCAAACGCCGCGGCACGATCTTGCCCGACTCGGCCACAAACTGCCCAAGCAGCCGTACGTCCTTGTAGTTCACGCTGTCGATCTTCTCGACGCAGAACTTGCAAACCTTCTTGCGGCGGAAGAACTTCCGTCCGCCTTCGCGCGGTCCGCCAGAACCACCGCCGGGACGTCCCGCGGGACGCGGCCCACGAGGACCCCGATCGCCGCCGCCACCACCGCCTTCGGGGCGTGAGCTGGGCGCGGAACTGCTGCTGCTACCTTCACTGGCGGCCACTGGGGCTGCGCGTATTCGTCGTTTCGTCTGCCATGTTTCTCCTTCGGGCCGTTCAAACGGCCTGTTTCCTCGAGGGCTATCGCCCAAATCTAAGACGGCGCGTTACGGCACGACTTAAGTCGTGCCCCTCACACCGCGGTCGTCGCACGAATCTGCAGCTACGCGCTAGCTGGAGCCGATTCCGCCGGCTCTGCCGCAGCCACCGGCTCGGGTGCTGCCGCCGCGGCCGCTGCTGCTGCCGCTTCCGCAGCCGCCGCCCGCGTGCCCTTGCCGCGCACCTTGCTGTCGCGAAGGGCCTTGATCTTGGCCATGCGCTTCTGCTCTTCGTCCACGCGCACGGTGATGAACTTGATCACCGGCTCGGTGACGCGCAGGCGGCGCTCCACTTCCTTCACCATGACGCCGTCGCCCTCAAGGGTCATCAGCACGTAGATGCCGTCCTGGAACTTGCGCACCTGGTAGGCCAAGCGGCGCTTGCCCATGCGCTCCACGCTCTTCACCGTGCCGCCGGCGGTGCCGACCTGGCCTCCGAGGTTGGCGACCAGCTTGTCCTGGTCTTCTTCCGTCATATCGGGACGCACGATGAACATCAATTCGTAAATACGTTGCATTTTTCTCTCCTGGCAGGAAGCTCTAGCTAACTAGCGTCACTGGTAACTCAGTCGCTACCGTTCCAATTCGATCGCCCTGAAACTCCGGGTGAAATCAAGATTCACTCCGGACTCAACTTCTTATCAATCTCAGTTACGCAGCTACCAGCTAAGCTAATTGCTAATCGCTAGTTGTTCTTCTTCCGCCTTGCGGTTGAACTTATTCATCGCCGCCTGCACGCCTTCAGCGAGGATGACTTTCACCGCTTCGGCCGCCGTATCCAGCACCTGGTCAACCACCGGGTACTGCGCCTTCTTGAACTGCGACAGCACATACTTCGCGCCATCGCTGACCGGATAATCCGGCGCCACTCCCATGCGGATGCGCGTGAACTCCTGCGTACCCAGGGCGCCGATCACCGACTCCACTCCGTTATGCCCTGCCGAGCGGCCCCGCGGCCTGACCCGCACCGAACCGAACGGCAAATCCAGCTCGTCGTACAGCAGCACCAAATCGCGTTCCGGCTGCGCTTCGTACTTCTCCACCAACTCGCGCACCGACATGCCGCTCAAGTTCATGAACGTTTCCGGCTTGGCCAGCACGACATCTTCGTCGCCGATGCGGGCCCGCGCCGTCTGGGCGCGGCAGTGGCGGTTGTTCACCACCACGCCGCACTGTTCGGCGATGCGATCCACCGCCAGAAACCCCAGGTTGTGCGGTGTGAACTGGTATTCGATGCCCGGATTGCCGAGCCCGACGATCAGTTTCACGCCGCCTACTTCTTCTTCTCGGACTTCTCTGCCTTCTTGTCGGCCTTCTCGTCGCTTTTCGCCGCCGGCAGCTTCGCCTTCGGCGTCCTGCTTGCCCTTCTTGATGACTTCGGGCTCGGCAGTCGTCGCCGCGACTTCGGCTCCCTCGACCGGAGTCGCCACCACAACTTCCTTCACGGCGGTGACGTGGGCAATTGCCTGGGTCGCGTCGGTGATGAACTTGATCTTGTCGTTGTGCGGCAGATCCGATACGCGGATGGTCTCGCCAAATGCGAGCTGGCTCACATCGCCTTCGATGTTGGCCGGAATGTCGGCAGGCAAGCACTCGATCTCGACTTCGCGCATCATCTGCTCGAGGATGCCGCCCTGGAGCTTCACGCCCGGTGCTTCGCCCTTCAGCACGACCGGAACGCTGACACGCAGCAACACGTCCATGGCAATGCGCTTGAGGTCAACGTGCAGCAGACGCGCCCTTAACGGGATCGGCCTGCCAGTCGACGATCATCGCCTTGCCTGCGTCGCCGCCGGCGGTCAGGTCGAAAATCGAGTTGTGTCCGGACTCCGAGCCGAGAATGCGCTTCATCTGCTTGGGATCGACCGAGATGGTGATGGGCTGCAGTCCCGCGCCGTAGAGCACGGCCGGGATCAGTCCTTCGCGGCGCAGGCGGCGGGCATCGTTCTTGTTGCCGCCCTGTACGCGGTTTGGTTTCGATGTTCTTTTCTGGTGTCGCAGTAGCCATAATTTCGTTTCCTTTACAAGAACAGTCTGCTGACCGACGACTCTTCGTGAATCGACTCGATGGCCGCCGCGATAAGTCCCGCGATCGATAACTGCTCGATCTTGGGTTCGTTGCGGGCCGCCTCGGTCAGCGGGATGGTGTTGGTCACAACTACTTTGACCAACCCGGATTGCGAAATTCTCTCGATGGCCGGGCCCGACAACACAGGATGCGTGGCGCAGGCATAAACCTGCTTCGCACCCGCGTCGAGCAATGCCTGGCAGGTCTTCACCAGGGTTCCGGCGGTATCGATAATGTCGTCGAGGATGACGCAGGTACGGCCTTCCACATCGCCGATCACGTGCATCACCTCGGTTACGTTAATGTTCGTGCGGCGCTTGTCCACGATGGCCAGCGCCGAGTCCATCTTCTTGGCGAAGAAGCGCGCGCGCTCCACGCCGCCCTGCGTCCGGCGAAACTACCGTCAGGTCGGGCAACGCTCAGTTCCCTGAAATGCCCTACCAACACCGGCGACGCGAATAAATGGTCCACCGGAATGTTGAAGAACCCCTGAATCTGCGGCGCGTGCAAATCAACCACCAGCGCGCGATCGGCGCCTGCGGTTGTCAGCAGGTCGGCCACCAGCTTCGAACTAATCGGCACCCGCGGCTTATCTTTACGGTCTTGCCGGGCGTAACCGAAATACGGAATCACCACCGTGATGCGCCGCGCCGAAGCGCGCTTGAACGCATCAATCAGACAGCAACAGTTGCATCAGGTGCAGGTCCACCGGATCGCAGGTCGGCTGCACCATGAAGACATCGGCGCCGCGCACGTTCTCCAGGATCTGCACATACGTCTCGCCGTCGGAGAAGCGCTGTGATATGCGTCTGCCCCAGCGGCATGCCCAGCTTTTCGCAGACTTCCTTCGCCAGCGCATCGTTGGCCGTGCCGGAGAAGACCTTCCACTTAGTCTTCCACCGCGCTGCCGCACTTGCTTGGGCTTGGGCTCGCTAGTCGCGTGCTGCTTCTTGTCCGACAGGCTGCGCGACTGCCGAAGCTGTTTCGCTCGCGGCGGCCGCCGTTTGTACCGTGCCGGTTTTTATCCCTGCTGCTTCCATCGTCTCCACACCCCGCCAAACCTGGTTGGATTACAAGCTGGGTAATGAAACTGCGCAAAACCTGAAAAACGAAACCTACGAAATGCCCGACTAACCACTAGCCACTGAATTCTGGCTGGGCGGCTAGGATTCGAACCTAGACAAGTGCCTCCAAAGGGCACTGTCCTACCATTAGACGACCGCCCAAGAAAGAAGCTGTCAGCTATTAGCCGTCAGCCTACAAAAAGCTGATCCCAATATTCGCTTCCGAGTCACCGTTCTCGTCGCTATGGCCACGTGTCCCGCGGCGCGCATACGTTCGGCAGCGGCTCCCGCCTCGCTGGCCGAATCGAACAACCCGTAAAGGGTCGATCCGGAACCGGAAAGCGACGCAAACCGCGCGCCTTCGCGCAGCAAAGCACTCTTAACCTCACGTAACTCGGGATATTCAGGAAAGACGACGCGTTCGAAGTCGTTCTCAATCCCGGTTCGGACAAGGTCGAGAAGAGGTGTCTCGGCCCGGTCCCCGCCCAACGCGGGAACACCGGATGCTGGCCCTTCCGCACGTCAAGCCTGCGAAAGGTAATCTCTCGCTCAACCAAGGAAACTCCGCTTTGTCGAGCTTTTTTATTGTACCTGTGCCGGTGGAAGCGGTCAACGCGCCTTCGGAAGCCATGACGGCGTCCCACTGGGCGAAGGCTTTGGGCGTCGAGACGCCTATCGGCGGGCGTGACCATCACCAGGGGCAGCTCCGGAAGGTCTTGCAGGGCATGAACTTCCTGTCCGCGATCGACGCCGAGTACGGTTCCGCCGATGAGAAAGAGATTCAGGTCGCTGCCTACTTCGGCAGCAATACGGTGCTTGTCCTGCGCGGCGTCAGGCTGATGCCGAGGGCGCGCTCTAAAGCCGAGCATTGCGGCCACGGCGTTCGACGAGGCCGCACCCATGCCTCCCTGCACTGGCAGCTGCTTCTCAATGGTGATGACAACTTTGCTGCGTCTTGCCTGCGGTCTTCAGTACGCGCTCGGCGATTTTGTAGCAAGTGTTCGTGGATCGAGCGGCACGCGCGGATCGTCGCAACGAATCTCGATGCCGTCGCCTTCCCCGATCTCAACCCGCACGATATCATGCAGCGCAATGGTCTGGTAGATGGTGCGGAGCTCGTGAAAACCATCGGCGCGGGGCGAGCCGATCTTCAGGCCGAAATTAATTTTGGCGAAGGAACGAATTGAGATAGACACGGGAAACCAGTGTTCAGTGGCCGGTGGCCAGTGGCTAGTGTAAAGCAGGGGCGGTATCAGCGGCGTATGCGGTCACGCGTGTACATCAGCACCAATGACCGCTGCGCGAAGGGCATGTAGACCAGGGCGGCGGTCATCCCGAGGGCCAGGCCCACGGGGAGGTGATGAATCAGCAGGAACGGCGACAACGCCCACAGTAAGTCCATCACCAGCAGTGCGGGAAAGATTCGGTTGAACTTAGTTTGTAGTTTCTCGAAATCGAACGCCACCGCGGCCGACAGGTACAGCCGCACCGGAATGAGCACCACCGCTGACGTGACCAGCAGCGTGGCGAGTATCGCGGGCGAGAGCAGGTGCAGGTCGGTGAAGATCTCCATAATTTCTGGAATGTTGGCCAGCGCGCCTAGGTAAAACGCGAGATACATCGCCTGCGTCAGCAATAACAAGGTGCGCACGAGAGTTCGGGACGCCGTGGGTAAGTCTTGCGAAGCGGTGAGTACCTTGCGCGCGGATGCCCCGTTCACTGATTCGTGAAGCCCGACCTCAACGCGCAGCGTTTCGGGTTCTCGCGCCGCAATGGGCTCCGCGACCCGCCTTTGTCGCCGGTAGCTGGCGATCGTCACCGGCGCGATAAAGCGATAGCCACGGCCGGAAATGGTCTCCACATGGCGGGGCTGCGCGGCGGAATCGCCGAGAGCTTCGCGCAACTTGTTGACCGCAGTATTGAGGCCGTGGTCGAAGTCCACGATGGTGTCGTCGCCCCAGAGGCGCTGGCGCATTTCCTCGCGGGTTACCAGTTCGCCGGGCCGCTCCAACAGCATGACCAGCACCTGCACAGGCTGGGAGTGCAGCTTGATGCGGATACCGAATTTGCGCAGCTCACCCGTGGCTTCGTCGAGCTCGAACGGCCCGAAGCGAAACACGTCGGGTCTCGGTCTTAGGCGGCATGGGCACGTTTCAGTTTAGCTGAGGCAGCCGGAAACTGGCCGGCGACTGGGTTGGAACGAGGCCCACGAACGAGTCGGGCTGCATTACCAATAACCCACTGTAATCAATTAGCTTGCACGATGATGTGCGAATGAGAAAGGTTTGAGGCGACCATGCATTGCGCTGGTTCGTCTGATATGTACATGCTGGCGTTTCGAGGTGCTCGATGGGACTAACAATTCGGACGGCGGCGGTGATCCTCGGCTGACCGGTGCCCTCGCTCCTCGGCACGCGTTGAGCCCACCAGCGCGACAGGCCTTCGACGCTTACGCCGCGCTGTGGAGAAGCGACTGGTCCAGCAACATTCCAATCCGTGCGACCTATCTTGCTTCACTAATTCCTGGCCGACTCGTGCGCCGAACTGGTCACGCCAATTGCGCGCCGGCGATCTGAAGCATGGAGGCCGTCAACGGCGGCACATCGGTCCGTGCCCGGCGGGCTGCTGCACCACTGGCGCGGCGTGGCTTTCGTTCCCGGCGAGCGCGCGGCCGACATGCTAGCGCTGCTGCGCGGACTATGACCGACTCTCCACTTACTACGCGCCCGAGGTGGAGTCGTCTCGACTGGTGGCCGAGCGCGGCGGCGTCGCTACCGTCGCCATGCGGTTCAAGAAGCAGTTGGTCGTCCCGATCGTGCTCGACGGCGAGTACGAAGTAGCAACGGGCCCAGACCGGCGAAGGCGCAGGCTATAGCATTTCGCGCAGCACGCACATCTGGGAGGTCGAATTCCCGGGCACGTCGCACGAACACCGCATGAAGGAGGGCGACGATGACGGCTTCCTGTGGCGGTTGAATACCTACTGGAGTTTTGTCGAAGTGCCCGGCGGCCTGCTTATCGAATGCGAAGCGATTTCGCTGACTCGCGATGTTCCGGCCGGGCCTGGGCTGGCTGGTTGGGTCCAGTCATTCAAGACATGCCTCGCGACTCGCTGAAATTCACGCTCACCGCAACGCGCAATGCGCTGAGTTCAACCGCAGTGAAAGCAACACACCGATGAACCATGAATGCGAGGTCCATATGCAAGAAGCAATTATCGCCGACAGACGGCAGGTCGGATTCGTGAATCCTCTGCGCGTACACAAGGCGCTGACCGCAGACGTTGAGAAGCGCGCGCTGGTCTGGATGGCCGAGCGCACGCCGGCGGCGATCAATTCGGACCATCTGACCGGTTTGGGATTCGTATCGCAACTGCTGGCGGGGGCTTGTTACGCGCTGGCGTCGCAGGGCGCCTGGGCACTGGTGATGGCGAGCTTCTTTCTCGCGCTGAACTGGCTGGGCGACAGCCTCGATGGCACTCTGGCGCGCGTGCGCCGGCAGCAGCGTCCGCGCTATGGTTTTTACGTTGATCACATGGCCGACACCTTTGGCGCGTTGGCGCTGATGGCTGGCCTGTCCTGCTCGGGATACATGCACTGGCAGATTGCCGCCGGCATGCTGGCATGTTTCTACGTGCTCTCCATCGAGAGCTATCTGACGACATACACCATGGGCCACTTCCATCTTTCGCAAGGCCTGTTCGGCCCCACCGAGATTCGCATCCTGCTGATCGTGGGAAATTGCGTGCTGATGGTGAATCCTTACGCCGACATCGCGAAGCATCGAATTCTGGTTTTCGATATTGGAGGCGTCGTGGCTATTGTCTCTATGACGTGCATGGCCGTGGCGAGTACAATTCGGCACATTGCCGTTCTGTACCGCGAGGAAAAGCTGGACGCGTATTAGGCCGTCTACCATGAGTTTTGGCCACGTCCCGCAGGTCCTCCGAAATTGGGGTGCTGTTAGTCGATCACGCGCGTCCAAATCCATATGAAGAACCTGCTTACACCCGGTCGATTTTTATTCGCCGTCGCAATTACGGCGTTCGGCATTCAACATTTCATCTTCGCCATCACCGGCGCAGGCATCGGGCCGCCGTGGACGCCGCTCTATCATCTTCTCGCTTACCTACTCGGGATATTGCTCATCGCCGCTGGAGTTGGCTTGATGACAGGGATCCAGGTACGGTGTGCGGGCATTGCGATCGCCATTGTGGTCGTGGCCCGCGTCGTACTTGGCGAGTTGCCCAAGTTTGCAGCGAATGTACGCAATCCCGGCCCGTGGACGAGTGCGTTCGAACTGCTGGCACTGGGCGGCGCGAGCCTCGTGCTGGCCGCGGCGTGGGAAAAAGCAGTAATGGAGGCCGGCGCAGCGGGGCGTGGTTTCACGTGGGGCGAATTGTGTTTGGCGCATCGCTCGTTGTGTTTGGTATCCAGCACCTGATGTATGGCGCGTTTGTCGCGACGCTCATCCCGGCATGGATGCCCGGGCGGCTGTTCTGGGCGTACTTCGTTGGCGTCGCCTTTTTCGCCGCGGCCCTTGCCATCGTCAGCGGAAAGCTCGCTCCCCTGGCGGCGACGTTACTGGGAGCAATGTTCTTGCTGTGGGTGGTAATGCTGCACGCGCCCCGGGTAGCGGCCGCGCTCCACAACGCCAATGAATGGACCAGCATGTTCGTCGCCCTGGCAATGAGTGGCGGCGCGTGGATCGTTGCCGGGGCTTTGGCCGAACGGGAGTGATCCGCCGCCGAACATGCCAGGTCCCAGCACGCTCGAAGATCTGTGGTTCAATAATGGCCAAGTTCGCCTGCACGCCGTTGCCGCGGGGCCAGCGAATGGGCCGCTAGTGATCCTGCTCCATGGCTTTCCGGAGTTCTGGTATTCGTGGCGCAAACAGATTGGTCCGCTGGCCGGAGCAGGATTTCGCGTGGTCGCCCCCGACCAGCGCGGCTATAACCTGAGCAGCAAGCCGCCAAAGATTGCGGACTACGCAGCCGGCAACTTGGTCGCGGACGTGATTGCAATCGCCGATCAATTCGGACACGACAAGTTTTGCCTTGCAGGGCACGACTGGGGAGCGGCGGTGGCGTGGGCGGCAGCGCTGCAATATCCGCATCGGCTGCGCAAGTTAGCCATCCTCAACGTGCCACATCCGGCAGTATTTCTACATACGTTGCGAACCAATCCGCGACAGATGCGGCGCAGTTGGTACATGGCATTCTTTCAGTTGCCGCGCGTTCCGGAGGCACGATTCGCGGCCAACAATTTCGCGATGGGAGTGAGCGCGCTGGCGAACACCAGCCGTCCCGGGACATTCGCCGACGACGATCTCGAGCAATATCGCAAAGCGTGGGCGAACCCCGGCACGCCAACGGCGATGATCAACTGGTATCGCGCGGCCTTTCGGCATCGGCCGACGCTCAGCGATTCGCAGGTGCATGTACCCACGCGAATCTTGTGGGGACGAGCGCGATAATTTCCTACTGCCGGAGATGGCGCAGCAGAGCGTCGCTTTTTGTGACTCGGCTGAGCTTATCTATTTCCCCGATGCGACACACTGGCTGCAACACGAGGAACCCGCGGCGGTGAATGCGGCGCTGATTGAGTTCTTTCGCGAGTAGAGAGAAATCAAGGGCAACCGCGGATTGCGCGGAGAAACGGACGAGATCCATTCCGTGTCATCCGTGCAAATCCGTGGCCGCTTTTGTTCTTTGTGCGGTCTAGTTCCTGCTCCTGAACTTCGTCAGCAGCCGCAGCATTTCCAGGTACAGCCACACCAGCGTAACCATCAGCGCAAAGGCGCTATACCACTCCATGTATTTAGGAGCGTTGTACTGCGCGCCCTGGTCGATGAGGTCGAAGTCGAGCACCAGGTTGAGCGCTGCGATGCCCACCACCAGCAGGCTGAATCCGATGCCGATGGGGCTGCCGCTGTTGATGGCGTGAAACGAGACGCCGAAAAAGCCGAGCACGAACTGCGCCAGGTAGAACAGCGCAATGCCGCCCGTGGCCGCCACTACTCCGAGGCGAAACTTGTCATTTACCTTGATTAGTCCGGAGCGATACACCAGCAGCATTGCGACCAGCGTGCCGAAGGTGAGCATCACCGCCTGAATGGCGATGCCCTTGTACTTCAGCTCGAACATGGCCGAAATGCCGCCCAGCAATGCGCCTTCCGCCAGCGCGTACAGCGGAGCGGTGACGCCCGCCCATTCCTTCTTGAAGATGGTGACCATCGCCAGGATGAAGCCGCCGATTCCGCCGACGATCAAGCATCGGCGCGACCGACGACGGGTCGCCGGTGGCGAAGAAGCGGTTCCACGTCCACGCCGCCGAGGCAACGCACAACAGCATCAGGATGCCGGCCTTATTCACCGTGCCGGAAATCGTCATGGTGTCGCCGGCTACGCCCGAGATGTCGCGGAAGGTGTTCGGCCCCAGCGCCGGATTCGACGTCTTCATTAAGTCCGCCATACAAACGTTCTCCTTGGGTATTCCTTCATTGGATGAATAGGGATTCGACTGCGATGCAGCGCGCGTCTGCGACTCGCCTATGATACCTGCTTCACAGCGAACGCCGCACGTTGGCTAGAACAGTGTCTCCTGCCCAGCGGTTGGCGTCGCACCCGGGCGCTTGATGCCGAAGTGCTGGTAGGCGAGGTGAGTCGCCACGCGGCCGCGCGGCGTGCGGTCGAGAAATCCGATCTGGATGAGGAACGGCTCGTAGATTTCCTCGATGGCGTCGGCTTCCTCGGCCAGCGATGCTGCCAGCGTGTTCACTCCCACCGGCCCGCCCTGGTACTTCTCGATGATCGTGAGCAGCAGCTTGCGGTCGATCTCGTCGAAGCCGTGGCGATCGACTTCCAGCATTTCCAGCGCAGCCTGCGCGGTGGGCTTGTCGATCTTGCCGGTACCGCGCACTTGCGCGTAGTCGCGTACGCGGCGAAGCAGCCGGTTGGCGATGCGTGGTGTACCGCGGCAGCGCGACGCAATTTCTGTCGCAGCGGGCTCGTCGATGGCGACGCCAAGAATGTCAGCCGAGCGCTCGAGGATGATCTTCAGGTCTTCGTGGGTGTAGAACTCCAGCCGCAAGACGATGCCAAAGCGTGAGCGCAGTGGCGCAGACAGAAGTCCCGCGCGCGTGGTGGCTCCGATGAAGGTAAACGGCTTCACCTCCATGGTGTGGGTTCGCGCCGACGGCCCCTGCCCGATGATGATGTCGAGCTTGTAATCCTCCAGCGCTGAATAGAGCAGCTCTTCCAGCGCGGGCTGCATGCGGTGGACTTCGTCGATGAACAGCACCTGCTTGTCGCGCAGGTTGGTGAGGATGGCCGTCAGGTCGCCCTTGATCTGCAATGTCGGACCCGAGGTCTGCTGAAACGCCGCACCCAGTTCGTTAGCGATGATGTTGGCCAGCGTTGTCTTGCCGAGTCCAGGAGGCCCGTAAAGAAGCACATGGTCGAGCGCCTCGCCGCGCGACTTCGCGGCCTCGATGGCAATCGCCAGGTTGTTTTTGACCTTGTCCTGTCCGATGAACTCGCGCAACCGCTGCGGACGCAGCTTCAGCTCGAACGACGCGTCATCATCGACCGGTGCGGCCGAGACAATGCGCTCGCGATCCAGATTGTCCTTGGGAAAAACCACGATGGGGCGATGGTAAAGCGAAAGGGGAGGCGGGCGCAATGACGCTCCGTGTGCCCGCAAACGATGATAGAGTCCTTGCGATGAAATGGAGGGTGGGCATGCCGAGGCCGATTGCGTGGGTAATGGTTGTGTTGTGCGCCGCGGCAGCAGCCCGGGGGCAGGCGACGTCCCCGACGCTGCAAGCCGAGACGGATGAATACACGCGTTACGAATTGCTGGCTCCGGACAGCGCGAGCTTCTCGATTCACTATGAGGTCACGGCCACCACGCCCGGGGCAAAGTATTACTTCAACCCGATCCGCAAGGGCAGCGTTGCCAGCGGCGAGTCGGTGATCGACGAGATGACCGGACAGCCGCTGCACTTTGAAGTCGTCGGCGGGACAGAGGCAGTGAAAGATTCTCTGATGAGGGGCGAGGATGCAACCCTGGATTACATCAAGGTATATCTCGCGCGTCCGGTGCCGCCCGATGGACAGGCGCGGCTGCTGATCCTTAAGACCTACAAGGATGCCAAGAGCTATTACCGCGAAGGCGACACGATCGTCTTCAACCGGTCGCTCACTATTCCGCGGAACACCGTGGTGCTGCCCGCAGGCTACGAGTTGGTCGGATGCAGCGTGCCGTCGCAAGTTCTCACCCAACCGGACGGAAGAATTGCCATCAGCTTCATGAACGACACGGGGGTGGCCCTGCCGCTGGTCCTAAAAGCCAGGCCTGGCGCGCTGAAAGCGGTTGCCGCTGCACTGGACAAGCCGGGTGACGCGAAGAGTTGGGAATCCCCATTCGACGGAGCGACCGAAAAAGAGCGGCTTTCAGAGCGCGCGCATCAGGACCGCGACATTGTCTACTTCTTGCAGCAGCCGGAAACCCACAGTTTCCGCCTCTATCACGACTACACGGAGTCGCACCCGGGAGCAGACAAATACTTTAACGTCGTCCGCAGCGGCAGCAAGGCGTCCGAGCCTTCGGCCTATGTACTCGATACCGGCGAACAGCTCACGACGAAGACCATGACCGGGGCTGAGTTGGCGTCGGCGAAAATTGACGTCGGCGAGCCCATAGACCCCAAAGCGGAGGTGGTTGTGATTCCCTTCACTCCGGTGAAAGCCGGTCAGAGTATTCGGTTGCGAATTTCTGAAACGTACACCGCGCCCGCAAGTTACCGGCTAGAGGGAGACGAACTGGTGTTCGACCGGAGCCTGGGGCGCCCGCGGAATGCCGTGGTGCTGCCGGACGGGTGGTACCTGACCGCGAGTTCCGTCCCGGCAAGTGTCACGCAAATGCAGGACGGACGCATCCGGCTGGATTTCTGGAACGGACGGCCCGATGACGTGGACGTGCTGATTAAGGCGAAACGACGCGCGCACTAGACTTTCATTCCGAGTTCAGCGCAAAAAATATGCATCCTAAACACGCGTTCAGAACTCTGTAACCGAAACGTAGTCGTCCCTTACCTCGCGGCCCCAAAGAAAATTCAAGTGAAAGGAAGTACAGCATGGTTCTCGGCATGTCACTTTCCACGTTCACCCTGCTGCACGTGATCATCAGCCTGGCGGGAATCGGAAGCGGATTCATCGTCGTTTACGGACTGCTCAACGGCAAACCCTTGAACGGCTGGACTGCGATTTTCCTCACAACTACCGTGCTCACTGACCTCACCGGGTTTCTATTCCCCTTTGAAGGCCTGAAGCCGTCTTACATCGTGGGCGGCATTTCAGTGGTAGTGTTGGCAATTGCGATTTGGGCGCGCTACGGGAAACGTCTCGCCGGCGCATGGCGCGGCACGTACGTGATTACCGCCGCGATTGCCCTGTACCTGAACTGCTTCGTGGCTGTAGTGCAGGGGTTCTTGAAGATACCCTCCCTGCACGCCCTTGCTCCTACCGGCAGCGAACCGCCGTTCCTGGTTGCACAGCTTGTGGTCCTGGCCATATTCGTCTGGCTGACCTGGCGTGCGGCCAAGCGCTTTCAGAGTCGTGCCCGTACATACCACGTAAGGCGTCCTCACTTCGATTTCGGACCTGTAGGCAGCAACTGATCGCCGCAACCAAGATTGCGACGGCGAAAATCTGATCAACTTAATGTACCCAACCCCCCCAAAAAGGAGTTCACTATGCCCATTCTCACTACCAAAGACGGTACCCACATTTATTACAAGGATTGGGGCAGTGGCCAGCCCATCGTCTTCAGCCACGGCTGGCCGCTCACCGCTGACGACTGGGACTCGCAAATGCTCTTTTTCGGCCAGCGTGGCTTTCGGGTCATCGCGCATGACCGCCGCGGCCACGGTCGCTCCACCCAGACATGGGACGGAAACGACATGGACACCTACGCTGACGACCTCGTAGCCCTCACCGAACACCTCGACCTGAAGGAGGCAATCCACATCGGCCACTCCACCGGCGGCGGAGAAGTTGCCCGTTACATCGGGCGGCATGGCTCAAAGCGCGTCGCCAAGGCCGTGCTGATCAGCGCTGTGCCACCGCTGATGCTAAAGACGGACAAGAATCCCGCTGGAGCGCCCATGTCGGTCTTCGACGATCTCCGTGCACAATACATAGCTAACCGCCCGCAGTTCTACTGGGACATCACTCTGCCTTTCTACGGCTACAACCGTCCAGGCGCCAAGATTTCGGAGGGCATCCGGAAGAAGTGGTGGCTGCAAGGGATGATGGGCGGCGTAAACGCCGGCTACGACTGCATCAAGGCTTTCTCGGAAACGGACTTCACCGAAGACCTTAAGAAGTTCGACGTGCCCACCCTCGTTCTTCACGGCGAAGACGATCAGATCGTGCCCATCGCCGCGGCGGCGCTCCAGTCTGCGAAGATCGTGAAGGGCGCCAAGCTGAAGGTGTATCCGGGCTATCCGCACGGGATGCCCACAACCCACCACGAACAAATCAACGCCGATCTGCTCGCGTTCATTAAGGGAGAAGCAATTGGCGTGGCGGCGTAAAGGCACGCTCGGGACGCATGATCATCGAGGGCGGCGGACTTAAGGCAGAAGCTCCTGCCGCCCTCTCAGGCCACCTTAGACCAACCACACCCTGACATACAGCCCGCCCGCAAGTATCATTTCGTCATCAATATGAAAAATCTCGGCATCCTGCTCTCGGGGCGTGGCTCGAATTTTGTAGCCATCGCCGACAACGTCGCGTCGGGTACGCTTGACGCGAACATTGCTGTCGTCATCTCGAATAAGGCTGATGCGCCGGGCATCGAGTCGGCGCGACGTCGTGGACTAAAGGCACTCGTGATCCCATCGAAGGGCACGGCTCGCGAGGATCACGATCGCGCCGTTGCCGCCGCCTTGCGCGATCAAAACGTCGATCTCGTCTGTCTTGCCGGATACATGCGACTGCTGTCGCCCTGGTTCGTCTCCCAGTTCCCCAACCGCATCCTCAACATTCATCCTTCGCTGCTGCCCGCGTTTCCCGGCCTCGACGCGCAGCAGCAGGCCTTCGATTACGGCGTGAAAGTATCGGGCTGCACTGTGCATTTCGTGGACGCCGACCTCGACCACGGGGCTATCATCCTGCAGAAAACAGTCCCTGTCCTCGATTCCGACGACGACCACACGCTGGCAGCGCGCATTCTGGAGCAGGAACATATCGCTTACAGCGAAGCGATCGGGATCGTGCTGGAGGGAAGATTCCAGATGATGGATCGTCGACTGGTCATGTTAAAATGACCATGGTCACAAGGATATGGTCATGAAAACAACAGCGTTAGCTAAAAAGAAGAAACCAGCGGCAAAGACCCTCGGCGGCGTCAGGCAAATGGCGGCGGGCGAGTTCAAGGCCAAGTGCCTCGGCGTGCTGGACGAAGTTCAGGAGACTGGCAGGCATGTCGTGGTTACGAAGCGGGGTAAGCCGGTCGCCAAGGTGGTGCCAATTGCCGACGGCAAAAAGAAGGGCAGCTTTTTCGGCAGACTCGAGGGAATCATCGAAATCGTTGGTGACCCTGATGATCTCGTTAAACCAATATTTCCTTTGGAAGATTGGGACATGCTGAGATGATCCTGCTCGATACCCACATATTGGTGTGGCTGCAGCGGGAGCCGCGAAAGCTGTCGAGGGCTGCAGAATCGGCAATTCGACGCGCACAGGCACGCGATGACCTGGCGATTTCAGCAGCCACACTCGTAGAGTTAGCGCGACTCATCAGTCATGGCCGCGTGAAATCGACCGGCACGATTGATTTTACGATTCGGCAGTTAGTAGCAGGCGTTGAACTCCTGCCTGTCAGCGTGGAAGTTGCAACCCTGACGGCTCACTTCCCGTCCGACTTCCCTTCCGACCCGATGGACCGGATCATCGCCGCCACCGCTCGAGCCGAGGGCATCCCGCTGGTCACCGCTGACACACGTATACAAGCATCTCCACTCATCAAAACTATCTGGTAATTCGCTCGAAGGCCGGGCCTTACATCTCGTAGTGCAGCAGCGAGTACACGTCGTAGTCTTTCAGCTTTTCGCGCCCTTTCAGTCCGTCGAGCTCCACCACAAAGCTGAGCCCGCAGATTTCGCCGCCCAGTGACTTCACCATCTCAGCCGCGGCGCGCGCAGTGCCGCCGGTGGCCAGCAGGTCGTCGCAGATGAGCACGCGCTGACCCGGAGTGATGGCGTCTTTGTGAATTTCCAGCGTATCGGTGCCGTACTCCAGGTCGTACGTCCACTTCAACGTTTCCGCCGGTAGCTTCTTGGGCTTGCGCACTGGGACGAACCCTGCATTGAGCCGGTAAGCCAGCGCTGGTCCAAAAATAAAGCCGCGGGCCTCGATGCCCAGCACCACATCAATGTCTTTGCCGATGTAGTACTCCGTGAGCGAGTCAATGAGCCGCGCGAAACCTTTGCGGTCTTTGAGCAGTGTGGTGATGTCGTAGAAAAGAATGCCGGGCTTGGGAAAATCAGGGACTTCACGTATCAGATGCTTCAGGTCGTTACAGTTTGCAGACGAAGACGACATGGGCTACCAGGCTCCTTCGATACCAAATGACTTCGCTTCGAGAAAAGGCGCGGGTGACACCGCTACTTCATCCACTCGCGCGGCGCGGGGCCCCTCGCGCAGCCGGGCGTGCAGCGCGTTGAGTTGCTCCCGTGTGCCGGTGGCCATCACCTCAACACTGCCATTGTCGCGGTTGCGCACCCAACCGCCAATGCCCAGCGTCGCCGCTTCGCGCTCCACGAACCAGCGGAAGCCGACGCCTTGCACGCGTCCTGTGACAACAAACCGGCGAGTTTCAAGATCAGGCATAGAAAAGGTTCGCGTTGTGTGACTAGCAAGAAGCCGCCGATGCTCAATTGCGCGAAAGAAGATTGTAATGCAGTCCCGTTTGGCTACGCGTCCTGCAAAGAACAAGGGTGCGACCGTAGCCGCACCCTTCACTGCCGAAACACAAGTCCAGCGCAAACTACATGTGCTTGGGTGAGACCTTATCGAGCAAGTTGATCAGCGGTTTGCCTGCGGGTGGCGTCTTCACTGCATGCTCTCGCAGAATCTGCGTGGCGTTGAGTTCCTTGCCATACAAGTTTTTGTTGGCATCGTCATCCGAACGCAGCGTTGAGCCCTCCAGGGAAATGCCGGCGAACACGCCGCGGTTACGTGACCAGGAAAGAATCTCGGCTTTCATCACGACGTCGGTTTCAGCCGAAGTCGCGCGACCAACCGGGCCGGCTGCAATGGATGCATCTCCGCCGAGCTTCACTTTGCTGGTCAGCACGGATTTGGCGCCTTGCTCGTTCATGACCAGCAGCACAAAGTCGGTCGACTGGCCGCCTGCCTGCAAGCCGAAGCTGCCGCCTTCGATGGCGTAAAACGCCGGGGCCGTCCATAAGCCGCTGTAGTTGGCGCCGGAACGGCAAGTCATTACACCCCGGCCATAGCTGGCGCCGACAATGAACCCTGCCTTCTTCACTGCCGGAACCACGATCACACACTCCGCTTTGCTCAGCAGGTCGGTGGGGATGCCTTTGTCGGACATGCCCGCCACGGCTTTTAGAACGTCATAGGAATCTTTCAGGCGCTGGGTTTCCTTTTCCTGGGCGAACAGGGGAAGAGCCAGACACACACAGAACGCGACTGCGATACACCGTTTCATCATGTTTCCTCCGAATGTCCCGGCGATCGGTCGCGCGGGTTGGCTGATGGGTTGTGACTGAAAATGCGGAGAACGATCTCCCGCTAATATTGTGATAACGATTGAAGCTACATCGTGAGATTCACGTCTCGAGGGCTGGGATGGCTCCGCCCAATACATTTTGCGGCGCGCCAGAATTGTAGCTCGGCATCGCGAAAAACCAAAACCGCACCGGAAACCGGCCGCAGCGACAGGTGGGGCATTCCAGCGGGCCGGCGAGACTCGTTTCCCAGGGACGAGGAGTCGGGACAAACGTCAAACACGCGAGAATATTGCGTCTCGCTGCAGCAGCACCAGAAGTAGACGAAGAGTCGATTGTGAACGTGGCCCCTGCACCCTGTTGGATACAAGGGCCAGAATTTCGCATGCTCACAACAGCACGATCATGCAATCGAGGCAGCTACATTCGCTTGGGCGACACCTTATTCAGCATATCGACCAGCAGTTTCGCCGAGGCCGGGACTGGGACATCTCCCCGTATGATCTCGATGGCATCGACCGTCTTTCCATACAGTTCCTGGTCTGCCGAGTTGTCAGCGCCCATGGACGCGCTACCCAGCGACGCGCCCGCGAACAACCCCTTTGTCTGCGAGTAGGTCAGGATGTCGATCTTGGGATCGTTGAAGCCATCGGCCGCTGCCCCAGACGGTCCCGCAGCAGCGGACGCATCTGCGCCCAACTTTACCTTGCCCGAGAGCACCTTGTCCGCACCGATCTGGCTCATGACCAGCAACACATAATCGGTCGAGGTACTGCCCAATTGCGCGCCAAGACTGCTGGTGTCGAGCGTATACATCACTGGAGCGCCCCACGCTCCCATCATGGTCTTGCCGCTGCGGCAGACGAGCACACCCCGCCCGTAACCTACACCCACTCCGACGCCTACTTTCTTTACACCCGGATAGACAAGGACGCACCCCGCCTTGTTGAGCAGGCTTCTGGGGATTCCATTGGGCTTGTCGATGATGTTGGTAAGGACCCCGGTGGACTCGGAGATACGCTTGTCAACTTTAGTCTGGGCTACGGCCGGAAGCGCCAGGGCAAGACACAGTGCAACGAGCAGAACCTTCTTCATGTCGGAAACCTTTCTGACATCGCTTGTATTTGATAGCCAATCCGCAGCCATCTACCCGCCTCCTGACGGACGCGGTTCGGGGGTTCAGGGAGTTAGCGGCGGAATTGTATCGCGGTACCTGCCAAATTGACAGGAAAATTGGAGGCAGACGACAGTGTGCTATCCAAAATCGGGAAAGTATCGCGCAATCGAAGCGATGCGAGCTTACGCCCGCGACAGGTACGCACCCTCTGACGTATCCACGCGGATGGTCTCGCCCTCGTTAATAAAGGGCGGCACATAGACCACCAACCCGGTTTCCGTCTTGGCCGGCTTAGTCACGCTGGAAGCGGTAGCCGACTTCAATCCGGGCTCGGTTTCCACGATTTTGAGGTCAACGGTCTGCGGCAACTCCACGCCCACCGGCTTGTTGTCGTAGAACTCGACTGAGATTGTCAGGTTCGGGGTCAGGTAATCGACGGCATCACCCAGCACGTCTTTGCCCAGGTGGAGTTGTTCATAGTTTTCCGAATTCATGAACACGTGGTTCTCGCCGTCCTGGTACAGGTACTCCATCTGGACCTGGTCTACGGTGATTTTGTCGATGGCATCGCTGGAGCGGAAACGGTGCTCAAACATGGCTCCGGTGCGCAGATTACGCAGCTTGGCCTGGATGAACGCCCGAAGATTGCCCGGGGTACGGTGCTCCACGCTGAACACCGAATGCAAATCGTTATTGTGCTTGATGACCATGCCGGGACGCATTTGTGTGGCTGGAATTGCCATTCCGATGACTCCTTCTAGTCTTGGGAGGAACCCGGCGCGAAACGCGGATTCAATAGGTAAACACTTGATTTTACACGGTCAGCTCAACGATTGGGAAATCGGGCTCGCATAAACCTACGGGTCCATCGTCGACTCTACGGGGATCCCGCCTCGCTGCACGGCAATGGTCGGCAAGACCTGCCGGGTTCTGTAGGCATGCATTGCCGAGTAATACCTAACGCAGCCGCTCTGGCCTGACCCTAACTCCCGTGGATGCAACGTCCCGATAGCTCGTCGCCTTTGGCGCCCATTTTGCACTCTACTGCCATTGTTAGCCGCGCCTAATGTTGGGCGCGCGATTGCCGATAAGAGTTACACCCGTAAGGAGGCGAACATGTCCGTAGCAGGCATTTTGAGCAGCGCCGCGTTCAGCGTCGGTGCGCAAATCTTTCAAAGCCGCACGCAGAAAGCTAAACAGGAGTTCCAGCAACTCGGCCAGGACCTGCAGTCCGGCAACCTGTCAGCCGCGCAATCCGACTTTGCCACTCTTCAGAAGTTGCAGCCGCAGGCTTCGACGACTGCCTCATCCCAGGGCAGCAGCGGCATTACGCAGGACTTCAATCAGCTGGCCGCCGACCTCAAGGCGGGAAACACCACGGCAGCACAGCAGGATTTCACCAAGCTCCAGCAGGACTTTCAGAGTCAGGCCACGCAGGGCCATCACCACCACCATCACCACAGCAGCGATAGCAGCAATGGCGGCAGCGAAATCAGCCAGTTATTCAGCCAACTGGGAACGGCGCTACAGTCCGGCAACCTGTCAGCCGCCCAACAGGCATACTCCACCATGTTGCAGAATTTCCAGCAGGTCGGTCAGCTCAACGCCTTGCCGACGCAGTCCAGTACCACTGGCGTTTCGGTCAACGCCTGACCTGGTCTGAAAATCCTCTTGGCGGCGATCGCAGGGTAGGATCGCCGCTATTGCCCCGCGATTCGGGTTACCATGGCAGGTAGAGGATTTCATCATGACCGACGATGCCAACGACTATGTAGACAATCAATACGAAGGAACGGGCGGTAACACCGCCATTCTGGGATTTGCTCTTTTGCTCATCGGCTTTGCTGCTGGCGCCATCGCCGCCGCCCTGATGACTCCCAAGACCGGCAAGCAGATGCGCCGCGAGCTGAAGCGCAAGGCCGGCGACCTGCGCGAGCGGGTCGGCGACTGGAGCGATCAGGCCGGCGATTGGGTTGATAAAGGTTCGGACTTGGCCGGCAAGGCGAGCGATTGGGCGGCTGCCGCCAAAGATCGCGTCGAGCCACTGGCAAAGAAGTTCCGCAGCTAATTCTGCTCCGCGACAAAAAACCGGGGGCCGACGGTGTAATTCGTCGTCGCTTCCCGGGTTTCGAATCTTCTAACCGGCTGCCGTCTACTTCGTCGATCCGCTCAGACAAGTAGACATAAAACTTTTGCGCTCGTCGCCCTTCAGGTTCTTGGCGGTCGCTTCCTTGTTGCATGCCGTCATCTTTTCCTGCTGCGTCATCTTTGCCGGCGGCGCCGCTGGAGTGCCGCTGAGGCACGACGACATAAATGTCTTCCTCGCATCGCCCTTCAAGCTTTTTGCGGTTGCCTCCGCATTGCAATCCTTCATCTTCTGCTGCTGCGCCGCCTGGGCGGCGCTGGGCTGCTTGGTGTCCTGGGCCATCGCGGGTAAGGCCAACGCGGCCAGCATTACGAGAGCGAGCACGATCGAAACTTTGCGTTGAAGCATGGGATGTCCTCTTCAGTGATTAGTTTGACCTGGGATGCCCGAGGGGGGGACTTCCCAAAGCGCTGCGATTGTACAACGTTTTTCTTGGGGGTACGAGCAGTAGTTCGACATCCGCTCAGAGTCCAGAGGAAAGGCGCGGAGCACGCCCCTGTCGCCGTTTGGAACTGACGGCTGAAAGCTGACCACTGAAGGCTATTTAGTACAGCCGGAAATTCACTTCCACGTTGATCATCACTGGAACGGCCTGGCCGTCTTTCTTGGCGGGATCGAACTTCCACTGCTTAACCGCTTCGATGGCCTTCTCGTCGAGGCCCATGCCCAGCGACCGTTGCACGCGAATCTGCTGCGGACGCCCACTTGCATCCACGACTAACCACAGCACCACAGTTCCCTGATACTTGGCCTTGCGGGCCTCTTCTGAATATTCCGGATCAGGCGCATACAGCGCTTTGGGAGCGCTTACTCCGCCGCCGACTCGATACGCCCCGCCGCCGTAGCCGCCGCCATGACCTGGCCCTACGCCCGGACCGGTTCCGGAGCCAACCCCGCCGCCGTAACCACTGCCGATGCCACCGCCAGCGCCCGTGCCGTTAGAGGGAGGACCCATCACCTTGGACATAGGATCGCCAAGATCACCTGTTGTAGGCAACTTGATCTGCGGCGGCACCACTACTGAGGGATCGACCACCAGCTTCGGATTTTCGTTACGAACGACAATGGCCGGAGGAACAATCTGGTCTTTGGAGAGCTTGGGCAGCGCGCCCTTGGGAGCTTGCAACTTGTCGCGATCGCCGCCGCCGCCACCGCCGCCAGCCTTCGTCTTGGAAACGGGGAGCGGAACGTACGCGCTTATGTCAGTTACCAGTCCCGTAACTTTTTGCTTGATCTCTTCCTGGTGTTGGAACGCCCAGTGTCCAGACCAGATAATCAGCCCCGCCGCGACCAAATGCAGTATCAGCGAGTAGACGAACGTCTCCTTGCGCTGTGGATAGAGACCCTTGCCATCGCCGAACAGAGTCGGAAGGATATCGTGACGTTCGGGCTCTGTTGGGGTCTGGGGCTCCGTCTTGGTTAATACCGGGGTCGACATTTCCTACCTATAAGTATAGCCCTTCGCGAAAACCCGAAGCGTAACAAAAAGTAGTACGCAAAAGCGCGCCATTTGGTTTGCATCCGGACGAACGACGACCGCCCAGGGCATCCCAGTATTAGACGCTTCTCGCACCGAATATGTCACGAATTTGTGACACTTTTAACCGAAATCGGACCGCCATCTTACCGCAGTCTAATTCCCACCCAAGCCGAACGACCCGACATCCTGCACACCTTAAAGCAAAAAAATGGTGCCCAACCCGTTTAGGTTGAGCACCAATTCTGCCGTGCCATGTTGCTTTTTAGTAGTCGGTACCGGTCCGAGGCAGCGGGCGATCGCTCTGCGCGTAATCTGCACTCGCCTCGCCCGACGACGAAATATCCTCTGCGCCGGTATTTTTCAGAATTTCCTTCGCCTTCTTGGTCCAGTCGGACGAATCGCTGTGCACCGAAAGCAGGATTCCGCCCTTCTTGACGCGGCCTTCGTACCGCTTGGCCTCATATTCCGGAATCCCCATGCCGATCAAAGCGCCGGCGACGCCTCCGACGGCCGCGCCTGCTCCCACGCCCGCCAGGGCCGCCACGATCGGACCCGCCGCGATGAACGGTCCCAATCCAGGAATGGCCAATGCTCCAATGCCTACCAGCCATCCCAACCCTCCGCCAACCACCGCGCCGGTACCGGCGCCTGTGGCTGCGCCTTCCGGAGCCTTGGTGTTCTTCTCGGCGGCGAAGTCTTTTGTGCCCTGGTTCTCGGGCATCAGAACTGAAATATCTGTGTTGCGAAAGCCTCCGGCCTTCAGTTGGTCAACCGCATTCTCCACGGCTGAGTAGCTCGCATAGATGCCGTACACTGCTGTATTTTTACCTGCCATTTTTGGATCTCCTCTTTTTAAAGACTGTTCAAACCCATTGCTCGCGACACGCGATGACGACGCTACTGTTTCGACGCCACGGTCAGTTCATTGACGACGTTGCCCGGGCCCGCAATTTCCGTCGCCTTGGCCTCGATCGCCTGTTTCTCATCGTCCGACTTCACGGGCCCCTTCAACGTGACCTTGCCGTTTTGCGCAATGACCTTCACGTTGTGCGCGTAGGTTGATAGCGATTTGTCTTGCATTAACGCATGACGCACATTCTTGGCCATATCGAGGTCCGCCGCATTGTTGCTTTGCTGATCGGCGGTTAACTGTTGCTGCTTGTTTTGCCCGGTGTTGTCAGGCTGCGTGGCCTGCGCTGGGCTGCCGCTGGGCGACATCGCCTGTGCATAGCTGACTACCGGAACCGTGTACAACACACTTCCCAATAACAACATTCGCGTGCTGATTTTCAGAATTGACTTCATTGCCTGCTCCTTCTCGGATCGAAGGTTCTCGTGAAAAAGCTTCGCTACGATCTTTCCCAAGGCTAGCCGCTGCAGACGCAGCAGCGAATCGGGAGATGCCCTTACATACTTAGGGATTCGTCTGTAGGAGAATTACCGCTAGCCGGCAAGTCGGTCTCGCCGTTAATGACGCTAGACCGGCACGATCACGTGCAGCGCGTCGCGTTTCACGCCCAGTTCCACGGGGGTGGGGCAGACGTATTCGCCGTCGGCATAAAGGTCCATGATGGGATCGGTCTGGATGCGCACTCGCGTCGCCTTCCAGTACTCCACTTCTTTCATGCCGATGTGCTTGCCGCTGAAGATCACCGGAAACAGCCGCAGCAATCGCAGCTTGCTCAGCTGGCGTACGAAGCAGACGTCAAGCAGGCCATCGTCCAGCTCAGCCCTGTGTGCCACACGCATGCCGCTGCCGTAGCTCGGCCCATTGCCGGCTGCGATCAGCATGCCCGGCTCTCGCACTGGGGTTCGCCAGTCGCCGTCAATCTCCAGCGAGACGGTAACTTGCGGTGGACGGAAGCCCGGCAGCATCTTCAATAAACCCCAGACGTATCCTCCATGCGAGCGCAACCACCGGGGCTGGCTCATGGTGTCGCGGCTGACGATGGCATCGAGACCGGTGCCGGCGATGCAGGCAAAGTACTGCGTGCGCGCAGCCTCCTCCGCTGCGTCGATCCACCGGCGCGCCTGCGACTGCTCAATCCGCGGTCCCAGTTTCGGAAGATCACGCCGCGGACCGGCGGGAACGAAGTGCATGGTTTCCAGCGACTCGCCTGCCCACGGCTGCTGAGGATCGTCCTCCGCCGGAGGCAGCATCTCAGCGGCTTCGAAAGGGTGCAACGGCTGAATGGTCCCAAGATCGATCTGCACTCTGTTGACCCGCGTGCCGCAGAATTGCTTCCACGCCGCCAGCGCCTCGGCAACAGAATGAATTCCCATCGTCGCCGCAAAATCATTGGCGCTGCCGATCGGCACAGCCAGGGTCGGAATCTTCTTCAGCGCCAGCGTGCCGAGATGCCGGTGCAGCGTTCCATCCCCTCCAAAAATCAGCGCGGCATCAGGTTGATCGGTGGGATCGAGCTCGTTGCCCGTAAAGATGTTCACGCCCGGCAGCTCAAAAGGCCGGACGTGATGCTCTTTCGCAAACGGGGCCAGCATGGCAACGGCGCGCACGGCGAAAGAGTCGCACATCGCTCGCGAAAATCAAAATTCGGCGCTTCATAACTTTTCACAACTCGACGTGGTGCCAACTTCCCGCCAAGGGCGTCTAAGTAATATCCATCGGGCCACCGTCTTTCAGGAGGTTCCCATGAAGCGCAGAGAATTCATCGTCAACACTTCCCTCGGACTCGGAGGCGCGTGGTTAGCGCGCCACTCGATTCTCAACGCGCTCGCCGACACTCAGCTGCCGCGCAAGTTCGCAGCCACCGACACCGTCACGCTTGGCAAGACAGGCATCAAAACCAGCCGCCTCGCCATGGGAACCGGTACCGTCGGCTATGGCAAGCATTCCAACCAGACAGCACTCGGTGTGAACGGGCTATCCGCGCTTCTGCTCAACGGCTACGACAACGGACTGCGTTTCTTCGACGCCGCCGATTCCTATGGCAGCCATCCCCACGTCGCCGCTGCGCTCAAGCAATTGCCGCGCGACAAAGTAACGGTCATGACCAAAAGCCCCTCTCGCACGCCGCAGGAAATGCGCGCCGACCTCGATCGCTACCGTCGCGAACTCGGCACCGACTATCTCGACATCGTGCTCATGCACTGCGTCACCGAAGGCGACTGGACCGAGCAATACAAAGGCGCCATGGACGTGCTCTCGGAAGCAAAGCAGAAGGGCATCATCCGCGCCCACGGCTGCTCCTGCCACAGCATCGAAGCCCTGCGCGCCGCCTCCAGGTCGCCGTGGGTGGAAATCGATCTCGTCCGCATTAACCCGATCGGCTCCCACATGGACGCCGATCCCGACACTGTCATCAGCGTGATTCGCCAGATGAAATCCTCCGGAAAGGGCATCATCGGCATGAAGATTCTCGGTCAGGGCGATCTTCGCGCGCGCCAGAACGAAGCTATCAAGTACGCGCTATCGCTGAACCTGCTCGACGCCTTCACCATCGGCGCCGAAAGCAAGATCGAGCAGGACAACCTCATTCAGCGTGTCGCCGCGGCATAATCGCGTTAACCGATCTTTTAGAGTTGTCATTGGTCGGATCTAGCAACGCCACCTGCGAGACGAAGGAAGCCACAGGCAGCTTGGATAGTGGGGAGGGTGGGAAGGGGGCAGCTCGATTGCTCGTCCCACCCCTAAAAACCCTTACTGCGGAGGAGGCGTCTTTTCTTCCCGTTTCGTTTGTTCTTCGCGGGCCTTCTCCTCGGGCGTTTGAGGGCGAGCAGGAGCCGCCTTCTGAGGTTGATTTGCAGGCGGCGGAACAGGTCGTGCTTCGGGCGCCGGCTGAGGGTGTGGTTGCTGGGGCGCAGGCTGACGAGCCAGTTGCTGTGCAGCCTGTTGCTGAGCTTGCTGTGCACGAGCCTTCTCGGCCTGTTGTTGTGCAGCCTGTTGCTGGGCCTGTTGCGCACGAGCGTTCTCAGCCTGCTGCTGTGCGGCCTGTTGCTGGGCCTGTTGCGCACGAGCCTTCTCGGCTTCCTGCTGTGCAGCCTGTTGCTGAGCCTGCTGAGCACGAGCGTTCTCAGCCTGCTGCTGTGCGGCCTGTTGCTGGGCCTGTTGCGCACGAGCCTTCTCGGCTTCCTGCTGTGCAGCCTGTTGCTGAGCCTGCTGAGCACGAGCCTTCTCGGCCTGCTGCTGCGCGGCCTGTTGCTGGGTCTGTTGCGCACGAGCCTTCTCGGCTTCCTGCTGTGCAGCTTGTTGCTGAGCTTGCTGCGCACGAGCCTTCTCGGCCTGCTGCTGCGCGGCCTGTTGCTGGGCCTGCTGCGCGCGAGCCTTCTCGGCTTCCTGCTGTGCAGCTTGTTGCTGAGCCTGCTGCTGCGCGGCCTGTTGCTGGGCCTGTTGCGCGCGAGCCTTCTCGGCTTCCTGCTGTGCAGCTTGTTGCTGAGCCTGCTGTGCCCGAGCCTTTTCAGCCTGTTGTTGCGCAGCTTGTTGCTGGGCCTGCTGTGCGGCCTGTTGCGGTGCAACGGGTTGCTGCGCTGGTGCACCCGCTGGCCTTGCATTTCCACCGTTTGGTTGGCTGGCCGTCAACGTAGCGGGTTTGCTGGGCGGCGCCAGCTTCACCGCCGGGTGAGCTTCAGCGGCACGCGCCGGTAACGCCTGCACGCGCTGAGGGGCGAGTGGCTGTCCGGGCTGCTTGGCCAGAGCCTGCTCTTGCTGGGCAAAAGAGGCTCGCGGCGGGGGCGGAGGGGTCTTGGCTACCACGGTCCGGTTCTCCACTGCGGCCGGCGGACGCGCCATGCGATTGGCTGATGCATTCGACGCCCCTAACACACTCGCTTGCGTGGGAGCCACCGCCGCGCGGGGCGCTACCGGGGCCGCGGCAATGCGTTTGGGATCCACAGGCACGACGGCCCTCGCGACCGGAGCCGAGGTGCGGACCACGTTTTGAGGGACGACCGTTACTGCACCAGGCACGGACTGGTTTACGTAAGTGATGTTCGTGACCTGGTTGTTCGTGACCTGATTGTTATAGACATTCGTGATGTTCGAGGTGCGGACAACGGTGTTGCTCGTGTTCACGCGCTCTATGTATCCGCGGCTCGCCTGGTAGCCGGGGACATAGGCATCCTGCGGGCCCAAGGGAAACCATCCTACATTGCCGCCGTTGTATCCGTCGCGCGGGTAGGTTCCGCCTCCGCCTGCCGATATCGAGACGCCGAAACCCGCTCCGCCGATGAAAGCTACTAGAGCGGGTGCATACACTGGCTGGACGTTCTGCGGGCCGGGAACCCATCCCCATCGGTTATTGACGGAAACCCACCGACCGTAGTGGGAAGGAGCATATCCCCAGGGAGCATCGTCGACCCAGGTCCATCCCCAAGGCGTAATCCAAACCCAGTGACCGTCGCGATAAGGAGCCCATCCTGATTGCACGGATGTCGGCATCCAGACGTTACCGTAGGTTTGATTCGAAACCCACTGGCCATTGGCGTCGAGGTCTTCGTAGCCCACGACGTCAGGCGAAACGTAGCGCGCGGATTGCGACTGGTCATATTGGGCGTCGCGCGAGTCGCCCCAGCGGTCGAATTCATCGGGGCCTGCGACGGTGACCATCTGGCCGTACAGGGAATCGTTCCCGCCTGTGAATTGTCCGCCCTGTCCCGAATAGAGGTCATAGGACTGACCTGCGCCAGTTACCTGGCCGTGACCTTTGCGCACTATCACCATTGACGACGTTCCATCGGTCCCGGCATCTATCCGGTACAGACCGGACTCGGTTACCGAAAACGCCTGGGTGGGCGTATCGACTTCAACAATGTCGCCAGAGCGCATGCGGCGCACGCGCAGGTCAATCGTTCCCTGGTTCAGCTGCACTTGCAACGTACGGTCATCGAGGTTGAGAAACGAAATGCCAGTGTTGGCGTTCATTCGAATTACCGCCGAGCCGGCATCGAGCTCGGCGCGAGAATCGGCGTCGGCCCATAGCTGATCACCAATAGTAAGAGGACGATTGGTGACGGCAGCAACCCAGTCGGATTCTCCCGCGGGCGCAAACGAAACCGAACCTTGTACGTAACGGATGCGAGCCACTCGTCCCGGGGGATCGTAATTCTGGGCGACAACTTGCTGCGGAAGCAGAATGCCGACGAGCGCCAACAGCAGTGCGCCTGTCACAGTCAGATTTGCCATTTTGATTCTGATGGTGGAAATGTTCATAGCACCTGCCTCTCCGAGAGAAAAACAAAAACAACAAGAAAGCGCTCCGACTGTATGCCGAGCGCTTTGAAAATCACGTTCAGGCTATTAGTTGAGGGGCTTCCAGCGAATCAGGGAAAGACTGTAGAAGTGGGAAGAATGCGCCTAACACTTACTCTCAGCTCGCCGGTCTGGAGCACAACGCTCAATCAAAATAGACAAGCGTTGAGGAAGCATATCCATCCGTGCCACCGATGGACGTGTTTTCCCAACAATCCTCGCATTTGCTCAAATTGAATACTGTGCATAATTGCTCATTTTGGGAAAGGCGTTACCCAAGGCTTGGTTACCGTCTATCCGGCTATAGGGCTGCAAAGCTAGATTGGCAGCGGAATGGCACATTCAAACGGATTGCTGTTGTGATATCGCCATCTCACAAGTAATCCGTCATGGTGAGCCGGGTTGAACCGCTTGTCACTCGCCTCTGTGTCCTGCGTCCTATCGCTCGAAAGCCCGCTTCGCTAAAAATATCCCCTGTGACGCAAGAGGAGTTGTGTCTCTAGGCTCCAACCCTCGCCTTGGCGGGGGCAAAATTGTCGCTCTTTGACAATCAAATACCTCCGGTTCCCCGCCCAGAAGTATGATTTGTATTATTTCTATGACTTGTATGGCTTCCAGGCTGTATGACTTGTATGATAAGTATGACAAGTTTGCGCGCCAAACTCGGCCATTTTCACCCGCAAGTACCACAGCTACATATGGATACGCATAAGTCGTCGTAGAATCAGCAACATGCGAACAAATTCACCCTAAATTGCTGATTCTAAAGCAACGCAGTTTAATTTTTCGTCGATACTGTGTGATTGTTGTAGAACACCTGCTAAGCCATTGATTTAATTGGCTCCGCCGGAAGCACCTTTCCCGGTTAACTGCCGGATCAGCGCGGTTTCGCTCTCCCTGTACGGAGTCCCGTCCGCCTTGAACACATCGTGAAACCATACCGGCGGTGGCTCCAGTACATAAGGATGCTGCCACGATTCCCACGGAAAATTGGTCTGCGTTTTGCCGTTCACCAGCCCCCAATTGATGGCGCCTACGTGATGTTTCTTCGCAATCGGCAACACGCCATCAAACGTGCTTCCGGCCGAGCGCGCCATGTATTCCGTGCAGATGATCGGCCGGTGCTGCTTCTCCAGCCACACCACGCGCCGCTCGAAGTTCTCGGGCCAACTGTAGTTGTGAAACGTGATAATGTCGGAGTTCTGCAACTGGATCTTTTCCATGTCGCTCGGCCCCGACTTCGGCCAGTCGCCCTCCCACAGTCCGCTGGTCAGCGGCTGCGAAGGATTCGCCGAGCGAGTCCACGCAAACGCCTGTGGCAGCAGCGCCTTCACCAACTCGACCTTGTTCTTTGGCTCCTTCTCATCGTAGTAGCCGTATTGAAATCCTCCCGGCTCGTTCCACACATCCCAGGCGAGAATTCTCTCGTCGTTGGCAAAGGCGCCCACCACTCCCACAACGTAAGACTTCAGCCGCGGATACTGTGACGCATCCTCCAGCGCCTTTGCACCCGGGCTTTGCACCCATCCCGAGTTATGTACGCCCTGCTTCGGCGCAGGCTGAACGCCAAGTTTCGGCAACGGGTCCCAGCACGAATCAAACAACACCAGCACTGGCCGTATGTGGTGCTTGGCCGCAATGGTCAGAAACTGATCGATCCGCTTCTTGAATCCATCTGCGTCCTGCTGCCACAGCAGGTCGTGCAGAAACACGCGCATCGTGTTCATGCCCAGCGATTCCGCCCACCCCAGTTCTTTGTCAATCTGCGTTGGGTCGAACGTGTCGGCCTGCCACATCTCCAGCTCGTTAATCGCGCTTGCCGGAATGTAGTTCGCACCCACCAGCCACGGCTGCTGCTGGTACCAGGTGTTGGCCTTCTCCTCCGACCAGCGCTGTGCATTCTGCGCCCAAGTCGGCACGACAAACGAAATCGTCAGCACAGCCACAAGCCACTTCGCAAACAGTTTCATGATTGCCCCTGATAAGAAGATCAGATCTGCGCCAGCGTACTCCGGCTTCATCCGATTGGAGATGAGCTCCTTGAGCATAATGCCGGGCTACGAATCCTCAATCAGCTCAGCCAGCCGCAGGTTAGCACACCGCTTCCGCGGTCACTGGCCACCTCGGCAGGCGGATTTGGTATGCTTAAATTACCTTCCTGATAAGAGCACCTGGGCCTAAGTCCGGCGTTTGCCCGGCGGACGGCTGTCTTACATCGGAAGCAATTTTCTGACATCGAGGGCCCGCTGGGCCAGGGAGATTCACTATGAAGAAGTTCGTGATTGCAGTAATGGGCGTAGTTCTGGCGTTTGGATCCGCAATGTTCGCGCAGGACGTTGTCACCGGCGCCAAGGACCTGGGCAAGGACATCGACAAAGGCGCGAAGGCCACTGCCAAGGACACTAAGAAGGCCGCTGACAAGACCGCCGATGCCACCAAGGACGCTTCAAAAGCGACCGCGCACGGAACCGTAAAGGCTGCCGACAAGACCGCTGACGCAACCAAGGACGCCAGCAAAGCAACTGCGCACGGAACTGTGAAGGCTGCTGACAAGACCGCCGACGCTACCAAGGACGCCAGTAAGGCTACTGCGCACGGGACGGTGAAGGCTGCAGACGCCACCGCCAAAGGCACTGCCGATGTCTCCAAGGACGTCGCCAAGGGCACCGACAAGGCTGCAAAGGCTACCGCCAAGGACACCAAAAAGGCCGCCGATAAGACTGTTGACGCCGTAAAGTAATCAGCGACAATTGAATAGGCGCCGCAGCGGATCACCCGCGACGGCGCCTTTTTTTCTTGTAAGCCCCCCAGTCAGTTCTTCGGGGACTTTTATCTTCCTAAGTTATGGCGGGTCTTTCCTACTCGTCCCGCACAGCGGCTTGAACCATCGGCATCAGCTCAGGTGGAATTGAGTCCAGCCCATGGGCTTCCTTCGCATGTGCGCTCGCGACCTTCAAAAGTTCTTCCATGCTTTCGGCACGCGCAGTGAAATCGCAACCGGCCATTCCCACATCTTTGCAGCTAATCGCTTTGGCCATTGATTAAGGCCCTCCTCTTCGTGGCGCTGGTGCGCCGATAACTTGAATTGACTGGATACATCCAATGGGTTGAAACATTACACCCTGTGCAGAAGGCCCGGCAACTCCGCATTGCCCGCCTTCACCTAAGATTGACGGACTACGCCGAGATAAGCCTATACGCTCCAACAATCGAAGCCTCTATCGCTTACAGGCGCAGGTCGCTCCGGCTTATGCGGGCGATAAAAACTATCAATTTCCGCAATCACCAGTCGGCCTCTAGACTCCAGATACATATCCCGATCACTTGGCGGTTGCACTGCGTAGAGGGGCCTTCACGCAGCAGGCGCCAGGAACATCGGCCGTCACCAGCCAGGACAATTTGATTCGGGTGCTGGCATCAGCAAGAGCAGTGATGACAGGCTCGGCTCACCCGCTGGTGGCGTAAGAAAACGTGTTTCAGGTGGAGAAGCGGCGTGGATTTCGATCAACTGACGACATTTCTCGAAGTCGTAAAGCTGGGGAATTTCTCGCGCGCGGGCGATAAGGTGTTTCGCTCGCAATCAGCCGTTAGCGCTCAGATCCGCCAGCTCGAGCAGGAGTACGGTACCCGCCTGCTCGACCGCTGTGGGAAAAGGGTCGCTCTCACCCCTGCCGGGGAAGTTCTCTTCGAGTACGCAACCCGTCTGCTGGCCTTGCGCGGCGAATCGCTGCGCGCCGTGGCCGATCAGGATGAGCTACCCCGCGGCGTGTTAGCCATCGGTGCCAACGAGGCCACGTGCCTCTACGTACTGCCGGATACCTTCAGCGAATACCGCCGCCGATACGCTGACGTGCAAATCAGTATCTACCGCAACTTCAGTCACAAGATTCTCGAGCGCCTGCAAGACGGCCTCATCGACGTCGGCATCGTCACTATGCCGGTAAAGGCGCCAAGCTTGGTGGTGAAACGCATCTTCCACGATCGCCTGGTGCTGATGACCAGCCCCAACCACCCGCTGGCCCGCATGGACTCTGTACCGGTCGAAGCCATGGTGGACTATCCCATCATCCTTCCCAAGGCCGGCCACACGCGCAAAACCATGGACCGACTGCTGCGACCGTATCAGTCGCAACTTCGCATTGCCATGGAACTGCCTAGCATCGCCATGATCAAAGCATTCGTCGCCTCGGGCATGGGCATCTCTCTCATCAGCGAAAGCTTCGCACGCAAAGAGTGTCACGCCGGCGATCTGCGTCTCGTTCCCTTGTCAGACGCAAACTTGTCGCGCGAGTTGGCTCTGGTCTATCACCAGGACCGCACTCTACCGCGCTCCGCAATGGCCTTTATCGAGATGCTGCAAAGCGGAGTACGCCAGTTCAAAACGGCGGGCGCTTTCGACATGAAAGACCTCTCGCTTCTCGAATCTGCTGCGTACGAAGCAGCCTTGCTCGAAACATAAGATCCGGGTTCCCTGCTGCTCTGTGGATTTAGATTTCGACCACTTTAGTTGTAGTTAGTCGTCGAAGAATAACTGCCTCTTATCGCGCTTATAAAAAACTACTGTCGCGGAAATTTCGATAGCTCTGTCCCGAACTATGCGTTGGACTCTGGTTAGAGCGGCTCGTAGTTTCGTAATTGAATCAAGTTTCCGCGGAGGTCCTACAGTGACGCACTCTCAGTTCCGTAAGAAATTCGCGATGGCGGCCATGTCCCTCGCATTCGCGTGCGCCAGTTTTGCGCAAGACACCTCGACTTCGAAACCCGCCAGTACGAAACCCGCTGCTGATCAGCCGGACTCGCTCGCTGCGCCCGACGCCGCACCCGCCGCAGCTCCTGCTCCACTTCCCACCCCCTCGACTTCGGGACCGCTGCAACTTGCGCTCCCGATGAATATCGAAGCGGGCAAGCTGGGAAAGTACGCTATCAACGGCGCGGTGAGCGGCATTGGCGTCTTTCAGAACAACGCCGTCTCCGGCAACAATCCGCAAGAAGGCGCCTTCAGCAACGCCATGATCTGGTTCCAGAAGCCGGAGGGCTGGCTTCAGTTCTATGTGCAGGCCGGTGCCTACGATGTAGTTTCCCTCGGTTCGCCATTTATCTCGAACTCGACAACCAACAGTGATCTCTGGGGTCCGGTTCCGGTGGCTTTCGTGAAACTTGTGCCCGGCAAGAACACCAACATCATGATTGGCATCCTGCCGACTTTGATCGGCGCCGAGTCTACTTTCGATTTCCAGAACATGAATATCGAGCGTGGACTCCTCTGGAACCAGGAAAACGCCATCAACCGTGGCATTCAAATCAACCAGACCATGGGCAAGTTCACCGCCTCGATTAGCTATAACGACGGCTTCTACTCCAACCGCTACAACTGGCTGACCGGCGCGCTGACCTACGTAAACGGCGCTCATACCGTGGCCTTCATCGGCGGCGGTAATCTGGGACAAAGCAACTGGCAGAACCTGGCCACGCCCATCCAGAACAACAGCATGATCTTCAACTTGATCTACACCTACGCCAAAGGTCCGTGGGTCATTCAGCCCTACGTGCAATACAGCGACGTGCCGACGAACCTGAAGGCCGGCATTCCGCAGGGTGGACACACCATGGGCGGAGCGATTCTCGCCAGCCGCATCCTGAAAAAGGGTTTCTCGATTACCGGCCGCTGGGAATACATCGGAAGCAGCGGAAACTTCGCTTCCAATTCCGCAAACCTGATGTATGGGCCCGGCAGCACTGCGTGGTCGATCACGGCCACTCCGACCTACCAGTACAAGAAGTTCTTCACGCGCACAGATATTTCATATGTCGGTGCCGGCAATATCACTCCCGGCTCCGCCTTCGGAACGTTTGGCTTGAAGTCGAGCCAGACTCGCGGTGTCGTCGAGTTAGGGTTCCTGTTTTGAGTTGCCAATATGCGGGAGCGCGGAGGGTGGCACGTCTACAGCCACTGCTGAGATAAGCAAGCCCTCCGCCTCCGCACCAAAAAATTGAACGAAAACCGCCAATAGATCTCTAAGGAGAATGAAGATGGCTGACAATGCCCCAGTCGAGATGAAAGCAACCTTAGGCCTGACTGGTCTAACCATGAACGCGATGGCGCTCATCGCGCCCGGCGCATTCCTTTGGCTGACGTTCTACATCCAGGCAACCACCGGCGTGACCGCCCCCGCTATGTGGATGGGCATCGTCCTCGCCCTCCTGCTCTGTCTGGCCACCGCCATTTGTTACGCCGAAATGGCCAAGCTCTATCCTGGCACCGGCAGCTCCTATTACTTCGCCGAACAGTCGTTCCTGAACCACGATAAGGCATGGCGCTATGCTCGCCTGTCGAAGTTCATCGTCGGCTGGGCGTCGCATCTTTATTACTGGATTTACCCCGGCGTGATGGTCGGCGTCATGGGCATCCTCTGCGGCTATCTCGTCGGCACAATCTGGCCCAACGTCATGAGCGCGTCCAATCCCGGCGTCGCCTTCATGATGCTGATCGCCGTCGTCTTCTCCTTCGCCGTGGCCTACATCGCTCATCGCGGTGTCAACGGATCGACTTCGGTCAACATCGCCATCAACGTGATTCAGATTACGGCGCTGGTGATTTTCGCCGTTCTGGCGCTGGGCTACCGCATGAACCATCCGCCGGGAACCATCGCCTACCAGTTCGACTCGGTCTCAGGCGAGGCTTACACCTACGAGTTCGCGACCACCACGACCATGGTCGACGGTAAACCCACCGATACCATCGTTCGCGACTCTGCCGGTGTCGTACCGCAGCCCAAGCTCGATGCCGCCGGCAATCAGGTGCCGTTCAAAATCAGCTATCCCACCAGCGACAGCAGCGGCGCCTTCCTCACGCACCCCAACAAGCTCTCGGTAATCAGCCCGCACAACTGGGGCTGGGTTTTTGTGCAGGCCACGGTCGCCATCCTCATCCTGGTTGGCTTCGAATCGGTAACATCCATGGGAGGTGAAGCCAAAAACGCCAAGCGCGACATCCCCATCGCGGTCATTCTCTCTTTGCTGGTCCAGGGGCTGGTCTGCTACCTCTTTGAGTACTTTGCCGCCAACTATTTTCTCAACAGTGGCTACACCATGCAGAGCGCCAACAGTTCTGCCGCGCCCATCGGCGACATGATGGTCGTGGTCGGCGACGCTCTGTTTGGCCAGGGCCGCGGCCGCTATTTCATGGAGGTTGAGGCCTTCACCGTCTTCTTGGCCCTGATCGGCACCACGCTCTCCTGCATCAACACCGGCGCGCGCGTCACCTACGCCATGGGCAAAGACGATGAAGCTCCCGAGCACTTCGGCATGCTCCACTCCAAGAACCTCACCCCACACCGCGCCATCTGGACGCTGGCCGTCATCTCCGCGGTGGTCGGTTGCCTCGCGGTGGTAATGGCGTTCGGCGATGCCGGTGCTCCCACCGACACCGCCATTCAGGCTCTGCCCCACGGCTTTTGGTCGACGCTGGGTTACACCACCCACGACAAGATGGCCGCGCTGCCCAACTCGCTACTTACCGTCACCTTGGCGTCGAACTTCGGGACCTTCCTTCTGTATATGCTGAGTTGCATCATCTGCATCGTGGCCTATCACGGGCATCCCAAGTTCAATGTGCTCCGGCACATGATCATCCCTCTGTTCGGCCTGCTGGCCAACTTGGCCTGCATGGCGTTCTACATCATCGGTCCGTTCATGGGATACGGCACCAAGAAGGAACCTCTACTGGCGCTGGGCATCGCGGCGGTATGGGGCATTTACGGGGGCATCTTCTTCCTGCGGTCCAGCAAGACCAAGGGCCGCACCACTCTGATTGAAACCCGCGGCGTAGTGGCTTAGAACGAAACTGTTCTAGAGCACGACGGTAAGGGGCGGGCTACCACCCGCCCTTTATCTTGCCGCCAATCCGTTTGTTGTTGTCATCACGAGGTCGTCCGCTGCGGCGGACGGCCGAGGGATCTGCTGTTTCGGCTTTTCTCGCAGTCAGTGAAACATCCATAACGATGTTGCATACTGGCATTCATCGCGGTAAAGACCAACTTCCATGCTCGACGTAGAGTTCACCCAACTATCCGACCCCGGACGCACCCGTGACCACAACGAGGACTACCTCGGCTATGTGCTCCCCTACACGCCAGCGCAGTTGCGCTCTCACGGTTGCATCTTCGTCCTCGCTGACGGCGTTGGCGGTCAGCAAAAAGGGGAGGTCGCTTCCCAGCTCGCAGTTGAGACCGTGCTCGCGGGATTCTCGGCGGCAAAGAGTGGCGATGCCCATAAGGCCCTACTGTCGCGCCTGATTCAGAAGGCCAACCTGCAAGTCTACGAGCAGGGCCAGGCGTCCCGGGTAAAAGCAGGCATGGCCTCTACCATCACGGCCTGCGCGCTTCGTGCTGATCGAGCGGTCATCGCGCACGTCGGCGACTCCCGTTGCTACCTGGTGCGCGATGCACGCGCCCGCATCATTACTCGCGATCACACTGTCGCCGCCGAGCAGATTGCGCTCGGAATTCTTTCCGCGGACCAGGCCGCCGAATCCGACAACCGCCATCTGCTGACTCGTTCGGTGGGCAATGACATGGTTGTGAACACCGAAATCGACGAGGTCCAGGTGCAAAAGGGCGACCTGCTGTTGCAGTGCTCCGATGGCTTGCACGGGTCGGTGACTCCCGAAGACATCGCCGCGGTGATGTCCCGTGCCGAGAGTCTAAAAGCAGCAGCCGAGAACCTGGTCGCGATGGCCAACGAACGCGACGGAACAGACAACATCAGTGTGCAGTTGATCCGCATCCACGACGTGGAGCGCACCGGCATGTACCGTGGCCGGCCTTATAACTTGCGGTGAAGATCGTCGGTCACGGGAAATTTTGTGCTGAAGGTTCTTGTTGGCAGTATTGGGTGGAGCACCGCTTCAGCGGTGCATAAGAAGCTGCCAGGAGAGATCGGCTTTAGCCGCTGAGGTAATGTGTGGGGCCCCAATAGTGCGCGTTAACTACAAAGCCTTTTTACGCACTCTTTATGCCGCCAGCACTGCTTTTCTGGCATCATATTTTGGGTACCCGATGACATCGCTTATTAGACTTGGGCTTCCCTCGCGCGCGACGGGCGCTCGGCCTGGGCAACTATGAACGCTATTCAAACCGACGAACTTCTCGATCATTACCACATCGAAAAGCTGATCGCCCGCAGCGGCATGGCTTCGATCTATCGCGCCACCGACACGCGCGACGGCCGCGTCGTCGCCATCAAGGTCCCGCACCCCGAAATGGAAGCCGAGCCCGTGCTCTTCGATCGTTTTCGCCGCGAAGAAGAAATCGGCAAGAACATGGACCATCCCGGCGTGATGCGCGTCTTTGGCGACGACGAGCGCAGCCGCATGTACATGGTGATGGAGTGGGTCAATGGCCGCCTGCTTCGCCAGGTCATGAACGAACAGCGCAAACTATCGCCTGAGCGCGCCCGCAAGATTACGCGCAACATCCTCGAGGCCTTGCAGTACATTCACGAGAACGGTGTCGTCCATCGCGACATGAAACCGGAAAACGTGATGGTCGATGACCAGGACAACATCAAGCTCATCGACTTCGGCATCGCGTCCAACCAAGGCTCGCGCCGCCTCACGTTCGCCAAGCTCTCGCAAACCATGGGCACACCCGACTACATCTCACCCGAACAGGTGCGCGGTGGCCGTGGCGACGCCCGCAGTGACATCTACTCGGTCGGCGTAATGCTCTACGAAATGCTCACAGGCCAGGTGCCCTTCTCTGGCCCGAATCCGTTCATCGTAATGAACGACCGCCTGCTGAACAATCCCCCGCCGCCACGCGAGATCGATCCCACCATCACGCCGCAGATGCAGGAGATCATCTACCGCGCCCTGGAACGCGAGCCTAAGAACCGCTACCAGCGCGCCAGCGAATTTGCCCACGACCTCGAACACCCCGAACAGGTCGGTGTCTCCGATCGTGCCGAAATGCACGACTGGAAGGTGAAGCGCAGCCCCTGGCCCCGCCGCATCGCCTTCTACGTTGCCATGGCTTTGATCCCAATCGTCGTCTTCGGCCTCCTCCTCTGGGTCGCCAAGCACAGCTAGGTCAAACTTGCCGTCGACCCGGCCTCGAACTTCATATGCGCCCATGACGCTTCTTGCTTTGTCATCTCAGGCGGAGGGAGCGAAGCGACCGTAGTCGAGGGACCTGCACTGCCCGTCCCCTGAAGCACACCGACTGGTTACTTTATTTTTTCCCGCCGGCCGATTTCTCTGACATTCCGCTTTGCACCCCTTTCTACGGATGGTTCCAATTTGGGACAATGTAGACCGTGTTTAAAACCACAATTCCGCCCGGAACTACCGCTGTATGAAGTCGTCGCTGTGCACTACGAACTCGGGATAGGCTCCCGCGCCCAATTCGTGCAGATCCATCCCCTGTCGTTCGCCGTGCGACTCCACCCGATACGGAATGACTCGGTTGAGCACCCAGTTCAATCCGTAGGTCATGGGCAACACAAATCCAATGAGGGTCGCGATTCCAACCAGTTGTGCCAACCACTGACCGGGAGCGACGCCCTTCCCGCCAATCCCTGCCAATAGCCCTGCTGCAAAAAGGCCCCACATCCCGGCAACTGCATGTGAGGAAACCGCCCCTCCCGGATCATCCACCCGCAGCCACAACTCCAGGTACTCAACCGACAGCGCAACCAAAGCTCCCGTCACCATACCAATGATGATCGCGGTTGCTGGACGCAGCATCGCTGTCGCTGCACTGCTGGCAACCAGGCCGCCCACCCATCCGTTGGCGCCAATCGAGGCGTCCGGTCGGCCGAAGCGCAGCTTCGTGATAACCACCGCGACGAGCCCCGAGGCCGCCGCACAAAGCGTGGTGTTGATCTCGACCACGATCAAGCCGGACGGCGGTGCCCCTCCAAAGAGCATCGCGCCCGCGGAGTTCATGCCCAGCCAGCCGGCCCACGCCAGCAAACACCCGAAGCCCACGTTCACCAGGTTATGGCCGGGAATCCCGATGGGCATACCGTCTTCGGTAAATTTGCCCTGGCGCGGCCCCACGATCCACACCATCGCCAACGCGGTTAGTCCGCCGACGACGTGAATGGTAGCTGCACCGCCAGTATCGAGAAAACCATTCCCGAGTCCATAGATGGTGCCGAGTTGGGCCAGCCAGCCTCCGCCCCAAACCCAGTGCGCAAACAGCGGATACGTCCATCCAGACAACACCGCGGTCGAAGCACAAATCGCACCGAGCCGCCATCGATCGGCCGCCGCACTGAGTGGAATCATCGCCGCGATTCCCACCGCGAACATTTGCAGCACGACCGACATCGACGCCGGCGATCCATTCAGCTCAAGCCCGCGCAGGAAGAACGGCTGCGCTGCAATCCAGTCCCAGGGTTTCCCGCCGATGGTCGCCACGTGGGCTGCACGTCCTGCGAATCCTTCCCACGAAAAACCGATGGCCGTGTACATAATGGCTGCAACCGACACCACGCACAACGAAGCCAGCATGGCATGTGCAGCGCTTCGAGACTTACCGAGTCCGTTGTTGATGAGGGCAATTCCCGCAACCGCCAGCGGGACCATCAGAATTGAAACGAGGCAAAGGGCAGTAGTAATTTCAGAAATCCATGGCGAGGGTTGCGGCATCAGGGCTCAACCTCAGTCTGCACCGCGTTCGCACGCAACACGAGCGCCAGCCCCAGCACTTCAATGGCAAATCCGGCCACAACGAACGATGCGCGCGCAGTCACCGCGCTCAGCATCTCGAGCGCGGCGAGAACGAGAACCCATCCTGCCACCAGTAATAGGAAGCCGATAACTTTCATGCGCAGACTCGACTGGAACCACAACCGAGGAACTAATGGGAAGCAGACGCCCAGCGTGTAAGGCTAAATGGCGGAGAGCCGAGCGTCCAATCGAATTTTTTGATGCCTGCTAGAAACAGGATCGTCTCTGCGCAAGGCGCTTTCCCTGTTACGATGTGCACACAAATCCTGTCCCACATCGCAAGGACCTCCTCATGAGAGAGATATTGAATCAGCTTGTCGCTACCCGTGTGGGCACCTTCACTGTGTTGCTGTTTGCCGCGTTTCTCGAGGCCTACGGGGACTCGTGCTTTCAACAGGGACTCTATCGGGCAAGCGGAGCCACCCGCTATGCCGCTTTCGCTCTCGGAGCATTAACGCTCGCGCTCTATGGGCTCGTAGTGAATACGCCTCCCTGGGATTTCGGCAAGTTGTTGGGACTCTACGTAGTGCTATTTTTTCTGGTGGCACAACTGCTGGCTAAAGTCCGCTTCCAGCAAGCACCAACTACACCCATCCTTGTAGGCGGCTCACTGATCGTCGCCGGGGGCGCGGTAATTACACTGTGGAAGGGATAACTGGCGGAGCGAGCCGCGAGATTAGGAGAACGACGCATGACCAAAGTAGAAGCCATTATTCAGCCCTCGAAGTTTGAGGCCGTGAAAGACGCCCTCATCGAAATCGGCGTGGACGGCATGACCGTCTTCGAGGTCCGCGGCCATGGTCGGCAGAAGGGCCACACTGAGTCCTATCGCGGTCGCGAATACAGCGTGGACCTCCTGCCTAAGATCAAGATCGAGATGGTCCTCGACGATAGCGTGGTTGAGCGAGCAGTGGAGACAATTCTCAAGACCGCCTCGACTGGCAAGATCGGTGATGGCAAGATCTTTTTGTCAAAGATCGATGAGGCTATCCGCATCCGCAACCAGGATCGCGGGACCACAGCGCTCTAAAAAATCGATTCAGTGAGAAGGTCGAGCAAATACGACCCAAATTGGCGAGAAAGAAGGCCACTCGTCTACCCGTAACGTGGGAGTGACTACCCACCGAGGCTCACCTACTATGCACTCAAGTGAGACCCTCCCAATGGTTGAAAGCCCCGTTATTTGCCCGTATTGCGGAGACAATGCTTTGGAGCAATTGCCCGGTGCAGAGTTGATTGCGATGAATGCCCCGAAACCGCGTGTTGTCTCTCAGGCCCGGATCTATCGTTGCAGCGCTTGGCACGTTTTCGCAGTGTTCCCGAAGCAACTGGATTTGAAATTGCCTCTCGGCGCATAGCTAAGAGCCTCAGGCACGAGCCTTCGAGTGCTGCACACAAGGCTGAATCTGCTCGTCTATCAAGCAAAACCGATTCACCTACGCGGCGGGGTACTTTCCCAGATACATCAGCAAGAAGTCCACCGTATCGGTCACTCCATGCGCAATGATGGCGGCCCACAGATTGCATCCGGTGGCGAGAAAGATCACCCCCAGCAACAGACCGTCTATCATGTTCTCGACTTGGCCCATAATACCTTCGCCGATGTGTGCCAGCCCGAAAACGAAGCTGACCAGAATGAGGCTGATTAACCATGCCACTCCAGGATTGCGGAATAGCCCCGCCACGCGATTCATCAGATAGCCGCGATACACCATCTCTTCCCCGAAAGCAGCCATGGTCCACGTGAGCGCAAGGAAGAGCAGCAATAGCTTCCAATTCCCTCGCATTTCTCCGAGAGCAGAGAAATCAGGCATCTTGTGAAAGAACTTTACCAGCAGCGGCTGCGTGACGAACAACTCCAGCAACTCCATCCCGATGCCGCAGAGCACTCCAATCGTGATGGTGCGTTGCCAGTTTGCCGGACGAGTGAGACCGACATCCCGCCACGCCAGTCCTCTCCAGCGCAGCGAAATCCATGCCAGAAGGAACAACCATGGCATCTTGCTGAAGTAAATGTGGTGCTGGAAATCGGCCGTGAACAGCGCCGCGATGATTGCGAACTCGACTACGATGAGCCATACACTGTCGCGGCGGCCTTTTCGGGGTAAAGCGTTATCGAGCATAGAACTCTCCGGTGTTTGAAGCGAAAGCAAACTGGTGTACGGCAGCAGGTTGCAGTATGTTCCGCAACAGCAATGGAAAAAGCGATGCTATACTCCTCGCGCAATTCAGGACAGGAAAGGAATCCACCTCATGAGGCTTGCGGGACAAACTGCGCTAGTCACTGGAGCAGGTTCGGGAATCGGGCGTGCCATCGCCACACGTTTTGCCAATGAAGGGGCGAATGTCGTCGTCAACGATGTGAACCGCGAGGCTGCAGAAGCTACCGTTGAGTCGATGGGAGACGCAAAGAGCCACGGCTACGCGATTCAAGCTGATGTCTCTGACTCTGGCTCTGTCCGCGCGATGTTTGAAGAATCCGCAAAGCGCTTCGGCGGCCTCGACATCCTGGTAAATAACGCGGGCATTGCCGAGGCGGTCGGAAGTCGTCGCGACGAAGTGAACCGCAAGGGCGAAGCGCAAATCCGAGAGATGATGACTGGCGGGAAGATCCAGTCGCACTGGGACATGACCATGTCCCTCAGCGATGAAGACTGGCACCAGATGATCGGCGTTCACCTCAGCGGAACCTTTTACTGCACCCGCGAAGCACTCAAGCTGATGTCCCAGAAAAACGCCGGCTCCATCATTAACATGTCGAGTGTGGCCGGACTCAGCGGAATCCCCTTTGCCTCGCACTACGGGGCGGCCAAGGGCGGGATTCTGGGCTTCACGCGTTCGGTCGCGCAAGAGGTGGCCTCCCGCACCATCCGGGTCAATGCCATTTGCCCGGGATGGATCGACACTCCCATGACACAGAGTTTCTCGCCATTCCTGAGAGCGGCGGTTATCGGTCGAGTTCCGATGCGCCGCTGGGGGCAACCCGAAGAGATAGCCGCTACGGCCCTATTCCTGGCCTCCGACGACAGCGCCTACTACACCGGACAGTGGTTCTCACCGAACGGGGGACTTTTCACGGGTTGAGGCTAAACTGCCTGCGAAATGCGAAAAATGGCGAATTGCGGTTGTTTAGAATCAATAGCTTAGACGACAAACGCTTTCATACCGATGATTCTATAACTGCTTATACGTATCCAATTCTGCCCGTGTGACTTAGCTGGCATGTCCTCGTCATGGATTCCGCTCCATTTCGGGAATTTCAAAGAGCAAGATGTCCGCGCGCTGGGCGCGGAATGGCATCGGCACGTCAACGCTGTCCAGGATTCGTTTGTAACGGGCTCCCTGACGAATAGCCAGAGAAATCGGCAGGCGGGCGGACAAAACTAAAGTAACCACTTCCGCTGACGATAAACTGGTAGCGCGCTCGTGAGAGCGCTTCTCGATGTCTCCTTTAGTCCAAAAGCTGATGCTTCGCCTCATCAACATCTGGCCGCCCATCGGCGCGGCTGGCATACGCGTGCGCTGGGGCGCCGACGGCAAGTCGGCTGATGTGGAGATGAAGCTGCGCTTTTGGAACCGCAACTACGTGGGCACGCACTATGGCGGATCGCTCTATTCAATGTGCGACCCCTTCTACATGCTGCTGATGATGAAGAACCTTGGTCCCGAGTACATCGTTTGGGACAAGGCCGCGAGCATTCGCTTCCGCAAACCCGGCAAGGGCAAAGTACGCGCCGAATTCCGTCTTACCGACGAGCAACTCGACGACATTCGAGTAAAGTTGGTGACCCAGCCCAAGTACGAGCCGACGTTCACGGTCGAAGTGAAAGACGAAGCCGGAGATGTCGTTACCGAAGTGCAGAAAGTGCTGCACATTCGGAAGAAGTAATCCAATAATTTCGCAGACAAAAAAATGCCATGCTCCGAAGAACATGGCATATTGAGCCTAGGTGTGGCTTAACCCCGGCCTACTTCACATTCACCTTGATGGTTTGCGACGGGATGCCGTTGGTCACCGCAACCAGCGTACTCGGGCCAGTTTCGGCCCCAGCCGGTACATCGAATTTGGTGTACTGAAGGCTGGCGGCCTGCACAGCATAGCTGCTGGGGTTGTGTGTCCGGCAGTAGAACACATGTCCGGTGGCATTGTTGGTCAACCGCACGAGCGCATAGTTCGTGTTGGGCTGGTAGTCGTCACCATAGGCGCCGCCCTGGCTCATGCCAGAAAGCCTGTATCCATAGACGGTTCCCGTGGTACCTCGTACAACGTTGGTTGTTGCCGCAAAGATTTGTGGCGCCCAAGCCGGATTGTAGGTCCCGGATGGTGTAAAGATCTGGACGTCTTGCCAGTCGGTGTACAGGATCTGCCCCGTGGGAAGCGGCAGCAAGTGTCCGTAGAACGATCCAGCAGTCGCGGCAGAAGGAGGACCGGGGACCACCGAGAGGTTGGTTCCGTCCCACTCAAAGAAGGTGGAAGGTGCACCTTCGTTCACACTGCCCATCATCAGCACTTTGCCGTTGGTCTCGATGCTGGCTGGACCATCGGCGATGCTGACGTTGGCAACCGGAAAATCAGGGCCGGCGGCCCAGGTGCTGGTGCTGCTGTTGTAGATCGCGGTGTGACCAGTGCCGCATGTGTTGGAACCCGTCTGGAATACGGTACCGTCCGGGCGCAGCACGGCGGGACCGACCTCGAAGCTGGCGGCGTTCGGGTTGCCGCAGCCGCTGTCCCAAATCTGCACGATCGTACTGCCAGCGCTCGCCCAGCTCTGAGTACCCGGATTGTAGATTTCCGAGTTCGTTCCGGTCGGGTTATACGCAAACACATAGGCATCGACAGTCAGGACCTTGCCGCTGGGCAATAAGTTCCAGCCTTCCTCATCGAAGACATCGAACTTGCCGCTGCCCTGGAAGTTCGTCCAAGTTAGAGTGCTGGGATTCAGGTACGCCCATTTCGGCGGTTGGTCGCAGCAGCTTGCCTGCATATAGGTTCCGTTTGCCAGATTGATTGACTGAGCATCGCCGGTTCTCTGCCAACCGGCGGGGGGAGGCACGTTCGTCCATGTGTCGGTTACTGGATCGTAAATCGCGCCTTGCGTGGTCCACACCGGGTTGTCGAAGTTGTATTCGCCACCGATCACCGTCAAGCGGCCGTCTGCGATTACCTGCGAGCCAAAATACAACGGTGCATAATTCAAGGCCGCCGGAATCGATGAGATCTGGCTCCACGTGGCGTTAGTGTAGCTGCCAAAGGCATCAGGTGTGAGTTTGAACCAATTCTGCTCACCGCCATCCTGTTCTTCGTGAACCAAGACGGTGCCATCGGTCAACAGCATTGTCATTCCCGGCGGAATGCACGGGTTATTCCCAGTACAGATTGGATTGTTCAACGGGGACCACTGGGATTGGGTTTGGGCTCTCTGGACGTTTTGTTGATACTGGCCGGGGTGCGGAGTGATTCTGTGGTCCGGCTTGACTCTTTGAGCGCTGGCCAATCCGGTCAGCGTTAAACATACCGCGATTGCCAGTGCGTATCTTGCGAATGGCTTCATCTCTTCTCCTCGATGGAACCGATCGTCGGGACGGGACGTTCGACTATCAACCGCATCCAGCGACATCACCGGTCATCCTGAAAATCTTGTTGAGGTATCTGGCCGCAGACGTAGCACAGCCTGCGTTCTGGGCTCCAACGACCTACGCTCGGAACTTGCGGCGAAGACTGCCTGCAACTCCGACGACGCCGGTGCCCAACAGCAGCATGCTACCCGGCTCCGGAACTCCGCTCTGCTGCGTCTTGTAGAGGTAGAACGCCAGATCAGATGGATTCTGGGTCCGGTTTCCAAACGGATCATCCTGATACGAAACGCCGTCACCAACTGATGAAGTCGTCCAGCCCCACTGCGGCGGGAAGGCGGTATCGGGTACCACGGAAAGCCAGTACTGGGTGCCGGCGCTCGCGGCAAAGTTGACCACCGCACCGTAGGCGAAAACCGGGTCTCCCAGGTTATCTACCCCAACGGAGGTTTCGCCTCCGTTACCCGAGTAGACGAAGCTGGAAACGAGCCCGCCGGGCTGACCGAGGTTGTCCGCGTAAAAGGCCACGGTCCAGCCCGTGATGGTACCTGGATTCTGCGGGTTGTAATACCCTCCGACCCAACCCAGTGAGGTGATGGTGGTAGCCGAGCCTAGAGTGAAATTGTCATAGGCGGTGAAGTTGGCGCCGAAGCCCGACGTGTCATTTTGCGACGCGTAGAGATTCTGGTAGTCCGGCCCCTGAGAATAGACGAGAACCTGTCCAGCCCAACCGGGTAAGGCCAGAAACAATAGAAGTGCCCCGACAGCGGCGAGCGCGAGCTTGTGCGTAGAGCGGTGAGCCATCTTTCCTCCTGCAATACTTTTGGTTGTCGAAATCGGTGGTAGATGCAGAGTAGAGGGTACGGCCAGAGAACTCCCCACCCCGTAAGTAGCGTTCGTACCTCTGTATCACGAAGGTGGCCACAGACCGATCGTGTTAAGTCATTGATTAATAATTGTTTATTTCTTGCACCATTTAAGTGGTGTGCGCAAGACTTTGCCGCAATGTGGATAAGATCTACCCTCCCATACAACCAAGACCAGAGCACAAATCTTGCACCCTGCCAGTCATGTAAACGGTTTTAGCTCTGCGGGTTACCTCACCTCCGACGGGTGACCCCGGCGAAGAGGGTTCCCCGCGCTCTCGGTGTCGATGGCATCGTACATCACTTTCCACCGTTCGGCGACTATGTTCGTGTCCATCCATATATACTGCGTGGGGCTCATGCCAAGGCCATACTACCCATGATTGCGATCGACTCGACTTCCCACGAGTGCCGATGTTGCGCGTAGGGCTGACGGGCGGAGTGGCCTGCGGCAAATCGACGATCGGCGAGATGCTTGCCGCGCGTGGCGCGCACTTCCTGAAAGCCGACACGCTGGCGCACCGTCTTTATGATCCGGGGGAGCCGACCTACTCTGCTGTCGTGGAGCGCTTCGGGCGCGAGATCCTGAATTGCAACGGCAGCATCGATCGTAAGCGCCTGGCCAATGCGGCGTTTCCCGATCGTATCGCCGAACTGAATGCGATCGTGCATCCGGCGGTGGTGGCCGCGCAGAACCGATGGATGGACGCGGTCGCGCAATCCGACCCTGACGGTGTTGCCGTGGTTGAGGCCGCACTCATTCTCGAAGCTGGCGCCGCCAAAGACTTCGACAAGCTGATTGTCGTCACCTGCACTCTCGAACAGAAGATTGCACGTTACGCCGCACGAGCAAAGACACCAATCGACGCAGCCCGCGACGAGGTTCTAAGGCGCAGCGCGGCGCAGCTTCCCGACAGCGAGAAGATCAAGCATGCGGACTACGTGATCGCCAACTCGGGCACGCTGGACAATGCCGCCCGCCACGTGGATGCCATCTGGAATGAACTGCGGGCGCTTGCAAGGATGCCGCACTAGTCACGGCTGGGCGGAACTCGGTACACTTTTAACAGGAATCCGCTGCCCTTTCCCCGGAACGGCCAGCCACAGGTGTCCGTACTCAAAACATGAGACTCATACGCCCACTTTTTCTCGGCGCGCTGATCGCCGGCGCCTTTTACTGGTACACGACCCACCACACCGACGTTAAGCCCTCGGACTTCATCTCGCGCCCGACAAAGGTTGAGCTGACCGAAGCGGCCGCGCCGCCCGCGTTCGACAGCGAAGAGCAGACCACCATCGAGGTCTACAAGAAGGGCATACCTTCGGTCGTCAACATCACCTCGACGGCAGTGGCGTATGACTTCTTCTATGGAGCGGTGCCGCAAGAGGGCCAAGGCTCGGGCTTCCTCATTGATAAAGATGGCCACATCCTGACCAACTACCACGTCATCGCGAATGCGCGCGAGGTCGAGGTCACGCTGCATAACAAGAAGAAGTACAAAGCGACCGTGATTGGACGGGACCAGGTGCACGATCTTGCGGTCATCCAGATCAAGGCGCCGGGACTTGAGGCGGCCACGTTGGGCGACTCGAAGGCGCTGGTCGTAGGACAAAATGTATATGCCATTGGTAATCCGTTTGGACTCAGCGGCACCATGACGCGCGGCATCATCAGCTCGCTGCGGCCGATACGCACGCCGCAGGGTTCGGAGATCGAAGAAGCCATTCAGACGGATGCGGCAATCAATCCCGGCAATTCGGGAGGACCGCTGTTGAACGCTCACGCGGAAGTGATTGGCATTAACAGCATGATTGCTACCGGGGGCTCGAACCAGAGTGCGGGCATCGGCTTCGCCATCCCTATCAATACCGCAAAGGCAGTCATCAGCGACCTCATTACGATGGGACGCGTGCGGCGGCCATCGCTGGGCGTTCGGAGTCTGCCCATCGGGCCCGAGCTCGCACAGGAAATGGGGCTCGCCTCCGATTACGGCGTCCTGATTGTGGAAGCGGTTCCGGGAGGCGCAGCGGAGCGCGCCGGGTTGAAGGGCGGCAACCAGCGGGCTTATCTCGGCAATATACCGGTGATGATTGGCGGGGACTTGATCGTTGCCATTGATGGCGAACAGATCGCGGACCAGCAGGACCTGGCTAACTCCATGAATCGGCACAAGGCTGGCGACACGGTGACAGTCACTATCTATCGTGGCAAGCGCAAAATGGACGTGAAGGTGGTATTGGGAGAAATGCGCGAGCAGGCCTGACGCCAGAACATTTTCCGGGCGGCGCGATTCGACTTTGTGAGCTTCGTCATTGCCCCGCTAGGGGCGGTCGGCTATAGTTTTAAGGTTATGTACGACGACTTCTACGCTATCGACAAGTGGTCTGGAAAGCGGCTGCATTGCCAGTATCAGGCCCTCATCGTCGCCATCGCGACGCGGCACGCTGACGCTGTCGATGTGAAGTTCCTGGTTGAGGACCGGTCAGTCTGGATTGCTCTCCCGCATCCCGCATGGGTGGAGTACAACCAGCAGACGAGCAAGGTCATTACCGACCCCATGGCGGTCCAGATTGCGGGACATTATTTGAAGTGGGCCATAGAATCCGGCGAAGATAGCGGACGCGAAATGTACTCCCTCACGGTTCAGGAGACGCTCGATCACCTGAATGCGCTCATTGAGGAAGCACAATCGGCTGCGGTCGCGGGATAGGTGCAATACGCCCGGTATCCGGGCTTTTTTTCTGCGCGGGGAGATGCTGGCCCGCTCCCTCGAATTCATAGCTACTCCTGGAACGAGCCTCCGCGTCCTGGGCGAATTTCGTGTTGCTGAAGGAGCCATCTTATGTCCTCCATAGCTCATCCTGAATTGGCCGACCTGCTGGTGCAAACGAACGTCCAGCGAAACCTTTCCACTCCGAGACTGGTTGAAGCAGCTGTGCGTAATGGTGAGGGCGGGATCAGCGCTCGCGGCGCACTGGTCGCCCAAACCGGCAAGCGCACCGGCCGCTCGCCGAAAGACAAGTTCACCGTCAAGGATGCCATCACCGACAACAAGATCGACTGGGGTTCGGTCAACCTGGCTTTTTCGCCCGAGAAGTTCGACGCGCTGTACGACCGCGTGCTGGAGTATCTCCACGGCAAGCAGGTTTATGTGCAGGACTTGTTTTGCGGCGCTGATCCTCGCTATCAACTGCCCATCCAGGTGATCACCGAGTACGCCTGGCACAGTTTGTTTGTGCATCAACTGTTCATTCGACCGACCGCCGAAGAGTTGCGGACCCACAAGGCGGAGTTCACCATCGTCAGCGCGCCCGGCTTCCTCGCCGATCCCAAGCGCGACGGAACTAACTCCGAAGTTTTCGTCGTCGTGAACTTCACGCGCCGGCTGGTCATTATCGGAGGCACGCAGTACGCCGGCGAGATGAAGAAGTCGATCTTCGGCGTGATGAACTTCCTGCTGCCTCCGCGCAATGTATTTCCGATGCACTGCTCGGCGAACGTGGGCGAAGACGGCGTGACGGCGCTGTTCTTTGGGCTTTCAGGAACTGGCAAGACGACGCTGTCGGCCGATCCTACGCGACGTTTGATTGGCGACGACGAGCACGGCTGGAGCGCTGATGGCGTGTTCAACTTCGAGGGTGGCTGCTACGCGAAGTGCATCAAGCTGTCAGAGCAGAACGAGCCGCAGATTTGGAGTGCGCTCGATTTCGGCTCTGTGCTGGAAAACGTTATTCTCGACCCCGAGACGCGCGTTCCCAATTACGACGACGATAGCCGCACCGAAAATACGCGCGCCGCGTATCCGGTTGAGCATATCGATAACGCCGTGATTCCGGGATTCGGCGGGCATCCTAAGAACGTTGTCTTCCTCACAGCGGACGCGTTTGGCGTTCTGCCTCCAGTGTCGAAGCTGACGCCCGAGCAGGCAATGTTCCACTTCATGTCGGGATATACCGCGAAGGTTGCGGGCACGGAGGCCGGAGTGACAGAGCCGCAGGCGACGTTCTCGACCTGCTTCGGCGCACCGTTCATGCCTCTGCCTCCGAAGGTCTATGCGGAGATGCTGGGACGCCGTTTGCGCGAGCACGACGCACAGTGCTGGCTGGTCAACACCGGCTGGCAGGGCGGGCCGTACGGCATCGGCAAGCGCATGAGCCTGCCGTACACGCGCGCCATGGTCAATGCCCTGGTTGAAGGCGCACTGAACGACGTCGCGTTCGAGATTGAACCGGCGTTCGGGCTGAGTATTCCCACGTTTGTTCCGGGAGTGCCCGCCGATCTGCTGAAACCTCGCAATTCGTGGAAAGACACCGCGGCCTATGACAAGATGGCGGCCGATCTGGCGGCGCGGTTCGAGAAGAACTTCGAGCAGTTTGATGCCCCGCGCGAGATCAAGGAAGCGGGGCCGCGAGCGGTAGTCGCGAAGTAGCTCGCTTTGTACCACCATGTAAGACATCACCTGGAATGGCACGGCGTTGACCGTGCCATTCTTTGTTTTTCAGTCCCATGATTGAAGATCGCCCGGCAGGTGTCACTGCGATAGTCGCTCTCTGCGTGACCCTCGCGGTCATCTCGCTGGTTTTCGCCGCGTTGATTATCGCCGGGCGACTGTCGCTCTCTGCCGGTGCTTTCCTGCTGGGCGGCGGGTTCGAGCAACTCGGGCCCCTGGCATTTGGCCTCTACGCGACCGTTCTGGTCCTGCTTGCAGTGGGATTGTGGAAGCGCTGGAACTGGGCCCGTCGCGCGGGAATTCTTCTTGTCGTGGCTGGAATCGCGTTCGCGGTCCCGGCGATTTCCAGCGCAGTGGCGGACTCCCGCATCGTCGCCATCGTCCGCGAAGGCGCACAAATCATAGTGCGTGTCCTGGTCGCGTTCTACCTTTCGCAGGAGCCGGTGAAAGACTGGTTCGCTGCTCAATCCTAGATAGCTTGTAAATTGGCGCGGTCTGCCCCTATAGTCATATTCGTTGCGGTCATGGGAGGGAACGATGCTCAAGGGATTTCGCGAGTTTGTGTTGCGGGGCAACGTGGTCGACATGGCTGTCGGCATTGTGATTGGCGCTGCATTTGGCGGCATTGTCACCGCGTTCGTCAAAGACCTGCTGACGCCGATCATTGCCGCACTCGTCGGCAAGCCCGACTTTTCTTCGATCATCTATGAGGTGAACGGCTCCAAGTTTCTCGTCGGCGACTTTCTGAATGCGCTGATCTCGTTTCTGCTGATTGCCGCTGCGGTGTACTACTTTGTGGTGGTGCCGGCGAACGCTCTCATGGCGCGCGTCAATCGTAGCGAGATCCCAGCGCCGGACAAGAAGAAGTGTCCGGAGTGCCTCAGCGACATTCCAATCGAAGCCCACAAGTGCGCGTTCTGCACTTCGGCAGTGGCGTAAATCAGGCGGGTCGCAGCGCGAAATATTCACTGGGACTTGCTTGCGAAGTCCTCGATTCAGCGGGCAATTTCGGCCGTATTGCGGCCGTTCCGCGACGGCCTCGTTACTGGCAAGGCACCCATCTTCAACCCATTGAATATAAACGCGTTAACCGGGACATGCCGTCCCACGGTCGGCTCCTTTTCGTGCTAGAATAGCTAAGGATTGTTGAGCCTCTCAAATCGTTGAATTTACTGCTACTTGAGGTACTTTAGCGAAGGCCAAGGGCCTCCGCTGCGATCCGTGTGCGATGAAGCGGGAACCGCAGCCCCGTGCGCGTTCTTGATGGAATGGAGCAGGATGTCCCCGACCGATACGCAAGCCGTGAAAGCTTCCACCGAAAAAGACAGTATCGAAACCGAGAAAGTGACACCGTCGCCGAATGGCAGGAACGGCAACGGCGATAGCGGCGATTACAATGCCGACTCAATCAAAGTTCTTGGTGGCATGGAAGCTGTGCGCAAGCGTCCCGCCATGTATATCGGCTCGACAGGCGACATGGGACTGCACCACCTGGTCTACGAAGTCGTGGACAACTCCGTTGACGAAGCGCTGGCCGGGTTCGCGGATCGCATTGACGTCACCATTCACATCGACAATTCCATCACCGTGGTGGACAACGGGCGCGGCATTCCGACAGGCGATATGGACATGGACGGCGAGCAGGTGTCAGCAGCGCAAGTCGTGATGACCGTGCTGCACGCTGGCGGAAAGTTCGATAGCTCCACCTACAAGGTTTCTGGCGGACTGCACGGCGTTGGCGTTTCGTGCGTGAACGCGCTCAGCAGTTTGCTCGAGCTGGAGATCTGGCGTGACGGCACGGTGTGGGAGCAGAGCTACTCCGAAGGAATTCCGACCAGCAAGCTTAAGAAGACGGGCACCACCAAGAAGCGCGGCACCAAGGTACACTTTGTTCCTGATGCTACGATTTTTACCGTCACCGAATACAACTACGACACCCTGGCACAGCGCTTGCGCGAACTGGCCTTCCTCAACAAGGGCCTGCTCATCACGCTGTCTGACGAGCGCACCACCGATGCCAAGACGGGCGAGGCCAAGCACACCGAGTTCAAGTTCAACGGCGGCATCGCGGAGTTCATCAAGCATCTGAACCGCGGCAAGTCCGTGCTGCACGAGAAGCCCATTTACATGGAAGCCGAACGCGACGGCGTCGCCATGGAAATCGCGCTGCAATATAACGACGCCTATTCAGAAACCGTCTTCAGCTTCGCCAACAACATCAACACAGTGGATGGCGGCACCCACTTGTCTGGCTTCCGCACTTCGCTGACGCGCACGGTCAATTACGCTGGGCAGCAGCTCGGGCTCTTCAAGGACGTAAAAGAAAACCTGACCGGGGACGACGTTCGCGAAGGACTGGTCGCTGTGGTCAGCGTGAAGCTGTCGCAGCCGCAGTTTGAAGGCCAGACCAAGGGCAAGCTCAACTCCGACATCGCAGGCACGGTGCAAGCTTTCGTCAACGAGCGCCTGGGCGCGTTCTTCGACCAGAACCCGCCGGTAGCGAAGAAGATCATCAATAAGGCCATTGATGCCGCGCGTGCCCGTGAGGCTGCACGCAAGGCCCGCGACCTCACCCGCCGTAAAGGCGCGCTGGATGGCGGCGGACTGCCCGGCAAATTGGCCGACTGCTCTGAGCGCCAACCCGACCGCTGCGAAGTGTACCTGGTCGAGGGAGAGAGCGCCGGCGGCACCGCCAAGCAGGGACGCGACCGTCGATTCCAGGCCATCCTGCCGCTCAAGGGAAAGATTCTCAACGTCGAGAAGGCCCGCTACGACAAGATGCTGGGCCACGAGGAAATCCGCGCCATGATCACAGCGCTCGGCACTGGCATCGGCAAGGACGATTTCGACGTTTCGAAACTGAGGTATGGCAAAGTCATACTGATGACGGACGCTGACGTGGACGGCTCCCACATCCGCACCTTGCTGCTCACGTTCTTCTTCCGTCACATGCAGGAGCTCATCAAGCGCGGCAACGTGTTCATCGCGCAGCCGCCGCTGTATCGCATCAAGAAGGGTAAGTTTGAGCAGTACATCAAGAACGACAACGAATTCGTGCGCGTGATGGTGAAGCGCGCCGCCGACGGCATCGTCGTGCGCTATGGCGAAGGCGCGGCCACGCTCGACGGCGCTCCACTGACCAAGTTCATGACTACGCTCAACGAGTACATCGGCTTTGTGGACAAGGTGAACAAGCGCATTCGCGACGAGGTGCTCACCGAACTTCTGCCGCGCTTCGACCTTGCGAAGCGCTCCGACTTCGAAGGCGAGAGCAACCGCCCGGCGAAGAAGATTGTTGAGCTTGAGAAGGGCCTGAAGGCCGTCATGAAGGAGCAGGGCCTCAAGTCGGTCGAGAAACGCTTCGAAGAAGAGCACAGCCTGTGGGAGTGTGTCTTCGTCAACTCGCAGGGAGCGCCGCATGTCATCAATTGGGAGCTGGCGTCCGCGCCTGAGTACCGGCAGATGATGTCGAAGTACAAGCAGATCGAGCAGTACCTTCAGCCGCCGTATTTCATTGAGACCATCAAGAAGGAATCGGCCGGCAGCGCCAAGAATGACGAGCTGAGCGACGCGGAGCCCGCCGACCAGGAAAAGCCAGAGCAGAAGAGTCCGAAGAGCTCGAAGCGCAAGGCTGAAGCGGAAACCGTAGAGAAACAAACCGTGCGCGAACTGTTCGAGTACGTGCTGAACGAAGGCCGCAAGGAATATACGGTTCAGCGCTACAAAGGCCTCGGCGAGATGAGCTCGCAACAGCTCTGGGAGACCACCATGGATCCTGAGCGGCGCACACTGCTGGAAGTGAAACTCGAGGACTTGACCGAAACCGAGAACATCTTCACCACACTGATGGGCGAGGACGTAGAGGCGCGCCGCAAGTTCATCGAAGACAATGCCCTCGACGTGAAGAACCTGGATATTTAGAAAACATACCTTGGGCGCTCCACCCTTTTCCTTCTTTTGGGAAAGGGTGGGATTCACAACAACTCGCTTCCGGCGGAAGCGGCGCTTCACCAAAAAGAGCATGCCTTCTTCCCGGATCTTCCCCAAACTCGGCTTTCCGCAGATCGCAGCTCTGGTCCTACTCTTCATCTTCGCAGCGCAATGCCTGTGGTTCATGTCGCACGTTCCCATCACCCAGATGGAGAGCAGCTACATTGAAGACGGGCTGCTGCATGTTGACCGGCTCCTGAATGCAGGCACGGAATTCCGTTCGCCACTCATTCCTGTGCTGGCCGGATTTCCGGCTCGCCTTATCGACGCGAACGGAAACTTCAGCCACCTTAGTCAATATCGCTTTCTGATCCGCCTGCCGTTTCTTCTCGCCGGGTTGCTGCTCGGCGCATCGCTCTGGTATGTAGCGAGGCGTCTGTACGGCAACATGGGCGGATATATTGCGCTGGGCCTCTATTGCTTCTCGCCAATGGTCATCACCCGATCGAGCCAGGTGCAGCCCGACATCGTCGGCGCCTGGGGCGCGTTCGGACTGGTCTTCACGGCCATCGCTGTTGCGCACACGCTGTATGCGCCGCGCGACGTGGTGTTCTGGAACTGGAAGCGCATTCTGCTGATGGGCATCTCCATTGCACTGTGTGTCGGATCGCAATGGTCGCTGTGGATAGTGTTGATTCCGGCTCTCGCGTTTATGTTGTGGGTCGGGCACGTTCGACCCGTGGCGGCCTTGTTAATCTTTGCCATCGCCTGCCTGGTGGGGCTGGTTTTGCTATTTGGGATTGCCAGCTTTCATCCGGCCGAACTCAACCAGGCGCTGCGCGGCGCCCACTGGATCGAATTCTCTCCGGCGCAAGTGTCCCTGAAGTCGGTGCTTACCCTGCTGGGATTGTTCTTCCTGCAGAATGGCCTAGGCACGATAATCCTGCTGCTGTTCTCCTTAGGCACGTTTGCGGCAGAGAAGCGCGCCCGCTATTTCGGCAACGCCGCACCGCTAATCGCCGCTCTGTTGCTGATCGTCGCCGGACTCGCCATGCAGCACTTCGCGGGACTAGTGTTTCTGTTCGTGGCTCTCCCGTTCCTCATGCTCTTCATGGCTGGAATCTCAGCCGACCTGCTCGAAACCAAGTACGCCGTATTCGCGAATGCCGTGATCGTCGGCGTCCTCATTGCCAACGCCGTGGTTGACATTGGCGGATTGCTGCAACTCGCTCGGCCTGCCATTCCCTGAGAACTTTTCGGATTACAATGGGTTGTCACGGGTGAGGCCATGGCGGAGCCGTTTCCATCCCGCAGGTTTGGTGCTCGTGGCGTTTTCACGCTAGCCGCGTTTGCGTGGATCTGCGTACTGACGCCGCTATCGATACCGGCCCAAGTTCATGGCGTTCCGCCATCAGTCACGTCGATTCAATTTCACGTGCCGCCATTTCTACCCAACGCTCTACCCAGCGTCACATCGCTCGGGCCGTACGGTGCTGGGTATCGCGTCGGAGCAATCCCTCCGCCTTACGGTGTCTATCCGCGACCGCGCGGCTACGGATACGGAGACAGAGGGCTAAATCGCTACAACACAGGCGCCTACGTCGCGCCCTACTACTTCGCGGCCTATGACCCTGGATACGGATACGATTACGGCGGAGCTGGACCGTATCTCTACTCCGGCCCACCCGACCAGACTCTGCACATCGTCGTCGATCTACCTCCGCCGAGGCGCAGTACACCCGAGGACGACGTCGAGGCCGATGCACCGCCCGCCGCTCCACCCCCGAAGCGAATCGCCGACGCGCGGCCGCTCGACGCGACTGTCCTCGTCTTTCGCGACGGGCATCAGCAGGAAGTGACGAACTACGCCATCATGGGACAAACGCTGTACGTGTATGGCGCGCGCACGCAAAAGATCGGACTTGGCGATCTCGACCTACCCGCTACCATCAAGCTCAACGACGATAGTGGCGTCGAATTTCACCTGCCTAATCCAAACGCCAGCTAGCTTCCGACGCTTCGCTCCGTTGCGCAATTGTGAAACCCGGAACACCGCCATTTGCGGGTCGATTTGAGCCCGGATAGAGCGCCCGCAAGACACTGAAAAGTAACTACTTAGGCGAAAATTGGCGGCCGCCAAGCGTGCTATACTAGCAAGTGGTTTTCGACCGGCTTTTCTCCTGATATTTCAAGCATTGAACGCCGCTGGATCTCGTTTCCGCGGCCTCCGGTTGACTGAGTTTCCGAGACCTGCGGCGACCACCGCCGCGCGCTCACGACGGCAAATTTACGAGGCGACACACGGAACATGCCTGACGATCCGAACCAGCAGTTACCTCTCGACCCATCACGCGGCGGCGACATTCGACCTATCAACATTGAAGAGGAGATGCGCCGTTCGTATCTCGACTATTCGATGTCAGTCATCATCGGTCGCGCCCTGCCAGACATTCGCGACGGACTCAAGCCTGTACATCGCCGCATCCTCTACACCATGCAACAAATGGGACTGGCGCCCAACAAGGCCACGCGTAAATGCGCCAGGATCGTCGGCGACGTAATGGGCAAGTACCATCCGCACGGCAATCTCGCCGTGTACGACGCACTGGTGCGCCTCGCCCAGCCCTGGAGCATGCGGTATCCGCTGATCTTTGGCCAGGGCAACTTTGGCTCCGTCGATGGCGACCCGCCGGCGGCCGACCGCTATACCGAGGCCAAGCTTGCGGAGGTGGCCACTCCGCTGCTCGACGAACTCGACAAAGATACCGTCGATTTTCATCCTAACTACGACGACAGTGAGCGCGAACCTGACGTTCTGCCGGCACGCTTTCCAAACTTGATCGTCAATGGCTCTGACGGTATCGCCGTCGGCATGGCCACGAAGATCCCGCCCCACAACCTGACTGAAGTCGTAGATGCCTGTATCACACTGGTCAATAATCCTCATGCAACGCTGGCCGAGGTCATGCAATTCGTGCAGGGGCCGGACTTTCCCACCGGCGGATTCATTCACGGCCGCAGCGGAATCGCCGAGGCCTATCGCACCGGTCGTGGACGCTTCATGATGCGCGCCAAGGCCGCCATCGAGCATGTCACCAAGGATAAGGAAGCGATCATCGTCACCGAGATCCCTTATCAGGTCAACAAGGCGCGCCTCATCGAGCGTATCGCCGAACTGGTAAACAACAAGGTCATCGACGAGATCAGCGACATTCGCGACGAGAGCGACCGCGACGGTATGCGCATCGTCATCGAACTCAAACGCGGATGCGAGCCGCAGATCGTGCTCAATCAGCTCTTCAAGCACACCTCGATGCAAGAGAGCTTCAGCATGATCTTCCTGGCCGTGGTCAACAACCAGCCCAAAGAAATGGGACTGGTGCAGGCCATTAGCCACTTCCTCGATCACCGCATCGATGTAGTGCGTCGCCGCACGGCGTTCCTGTTGCAGAAGGCGCGCGATCGCGAGCACATTCTCGAGGGCTACCAGGCTGCACTCGATCGCGTAGATGACGTGATTCGCATCATTCGCGGCAGCGAAAACCGCGCCGATGCCCGCGCTAACCTTGTCGAATATTTCTCCGGCAAGACCGTGAGCGTCACCGAAGGAAAAGTTGGCGCAGGTCCCGGCAAGCCAGTTTCGTTGAAGGGCTACACGCCTGCGAGTCTCACTCGTCCCTTTGACACCGTGCAGGCTGACGCCATCCTCGAGTTGCAATTGCATCGCCTCACGCGGCTTTCGATCGACGAAATCCTGAAAGAACTCACGGAAGTTCGCAAGAACATCGACGAGTACGAATCCATCCTCAGCTCCGAGAAAAAGCTGCGCAATGTCATCATCAAGGAACTCGAAGAGATCAAGAAAAACTATGGCGACGCGCGCCGCACCGTCATTCAGGATGAAGCTGCCGAGATCAACCTCGAAGACCTTATTGCCGACGAACAGGTTGCGGTCACTGTCAGCCACTCGGGCTACCTGAAGCGCACGCCAATTTCCACCTATCGCCAGCAGCGACGTGGGGGCACCGGACGCAAGGGCATGAGCACTCGCGAAGAAGATTTCGTGGAGAAGATGTTCGTCGCCTCGACGCACGATTTCATGCTGGTGTTCACCAACACCGGTCGCGTGTACTGGCTCAAGGTGTACGAGATCCCCGAGATCAGCGCCGCGGGCAAAGGCAAGGCCATCGCCAGCCTCGTGTCGCTACAACCGGGCGAGAACGTGCGCGCGCTGCTCACGGTGCGCGATCTGGAAGAAGAGGGCAAGTTTGTCTTCTTCGCTACTCGTGCCGGCACAGTGAAGAAGACGCCGCTCAAGGACTTCAGTAACGTAATGTCGCGCGGCATTATCGCCATCGGCATCGACAAGGAAGATGAACTGGTAGCGGCCAACTGCACCGATGGCAACCAGATTGTTTTCCTCGCCTCGCATGAAGGCCAGGCCATTCGCTTCGACGAAGCCGACGTTCGCCCCATGGGGCGCCCCGCATTTGGCGTCCGCGGCATGGACATGTCGCGCGGCGACTACGTGGTCGGAATGGCCATCACACCCAAGGAACGCAAGAAGGGGAAGGATGCCGAGGTCGAGTCGAACCTCATCCTCTCCGTCACCGAGCAGGGCTATGGTAAGCGCACCGACGTTGACGAGTACCGCCTGCAAACCCGCGGCGGCAAGGGAGTAATCAACGTCAAGACTACAGCTCGCAATGGCAAGGTCGTATCGATCATGCTGGTGAACGAAAAATCGGAACTGATGGTTATCAGCCAATTCGGCAAGATCATCCGCATCGACACCAAGAACATCCGCGAGGCCGGACGCTCCACCCAAGGCGTGCGCCTGCTGCACCTGGAGCAGGACGACCGCGTCGCGGCTGCCAGCGTAATTCCTCCGGAAGAAGCCGCTGCCAATGGTAACGGCAACGGCGAGGGTGGATTGCTAGTGCAGTAGAGGAATCTCGGAAATATTCAAAGGGCGCGAGCAATCGCGCCCTTACCTTTTAGCCACGACTCCGAACACCTAGTGGCCAAATAATCGCGGCACCACGTTAGCAATGAAGTCCACCGGGAAGTGTCCGATAATGTTGGCCACCAAATCCTGCCTCCACAAGTAGAACGCCGTCAAAATCCCGCCCAGCGTGAACGCCACCAGGATGTTCACTGGCCCACCCGAGGCGTGCATCGCGGCGAAAATCACCAGCGGAGCGATGGCCGCCGCCCAGCGCGGCCATCCCAGGGACTGCAATCGTTCGATAGGATAGCCGCGATAGAACAGCTCCTCAACAAAGCCCGCGCGAAACACGATCACCACCACCAGCCACAATGGCAACTTCTCGAAATCGTGTGCGTGCGGGCCGCCGTCAAACTTGGTGACCGTCATGATTCCACCCGCTGCTGCCAGGCATACTGCCGCAGTCACGAGGCCCCAAAGCGCTGACTTCCACCACACGCTGGTACCGATTCCGATCGAGTTAAACGGAAGTCTTTCCACGTAATGCACAAACAGAAGAAGCCCAACTGCACACCCGAGCATCAGGCCTTCACGAAGTTCGTCGGCGGCAACGGTCGATCCCGGCGCGAACCGATGGACAATCTCCCGTATCGGCAGCATAACGAACAGGCAAAACAGCACAGCGGCCCATGTGCGCGCAGTGCTCGTCGGTTTCTGAATTACCATCTCCTCAACGTTCATGGCATCCAATATGGAGCCGACCCCGCACAGGTTCCAAGAAAAATGTGGCACTGGAGGCACCCATGCTCAACAAGGTCAATCTCGCCCAGAAATTTTCGCTCTTCTCCGACGTCTACAGCCCGAAGATCGTCGGCGAGCTGAATGACTTCCACGTAAAGCTCGTGAAGCTACAGGGTCCTTTCGTCTGGCATCATCACGATGTCGAAGACGAGCTGTTCTTCGTGGTGAAAGGTGAATTGAAAATGGCCTTGCGCGAAGGCGGAGCGGAGCGCGAGATCGTAATCCATCCCGGCGAGTTCATCATCATCCCGCACGGCGTCGAGCATTGCCCCTTCGCCGGCGAGGAGACACACATCATGCTGCTCGAACCGAAGAGCACATTGAACACCGGCAATGTTGAAGGTGAACTGACGGTGCGAGAGCTCCAGCGAATCTAGAACTTGGGACCTTGACGGTTCCGCGTGCTCCAGTGCTCCGATGGCACTTGCGCGGCACGCATCGACGTCTAGGCGATAAAGATTCTGGCGACGCTGTCCTCAAGATGTCCCGACGACAACAACCCGACGATTGCGCGAGCGATCTTGGCCCCTCCGATCGAGGAAGGTTCAATTGGATTCGCATAGTCGGCAGGCGACGAACAGACGAATCGCAAGTCGATCATCGCAAGACCGAATTCGATTCCAACCCTCAAGATAACGTCATTGAAGACCATAAGCGCAGTTGACGCCATTCGTTGAAATTGTCCGTCCGGAAAATGGCCGTTGTAAATTGTGCAGAGAGTCAGCGGAAGCGAAAAACGACGGCAGGCTGAAATCGTGTGGCGGTACTTCTCCTCAAAATTCCGCGAGACATCGGACAACGCAGACAAAGCCTGGGTTGTAGAATCAGCCGGCCTGTAGAGGATGTCGCCATTACGCAGAGCGTCGTTTCCTCCCACGCTTAGCACCAGGTGCGATGCATCCGGCGGCAGGCGCTGCAATTGAGAAGGAACTTTTTCAGTGGTAGCGCCGTCGACGGCCAGAAGGGACGCCTGCCAGCCTGTAGGCAAGAGTTGGCGAACTTGCGAGATCACGGCGGGCCGGCCCTTCGTGTAGCTCGCGTTGTCGAAGATCGAATCGCCAAGAAGAACAATATGTGCCATCTGTGCCTAAGCCACCACGGTCGAGTCGATGAAAGAATATAAAAGTTCTGATACCCTCTGACACCCTCCCAGACATATTGCGAAGAGTCCTCTAACTCGTAGCTCGCGTCAGCTGCGAGGAATCTTCTTCACCTTCGGCCCGCCCTTGGGCAGTGCATCCAACAATTCACCAACCGTCTTCTTGAGCAGCGGGACCTTCACGTCCGGCGCGATCTCGGCCAGCGGTTCCAGCACGAACCGACGCTCGGCCATCGCGGGGTGAGGAATCGTTAACGTCGGCGTATTGAGGTGGGCCGGACCGAATAGCAGTATGTCGATGTCAATGATGCGCGGACCTTTGGGTTGGGTACGCTGCCGTCCCATGGAGCGCTCGATTTCCAGGATGCCCGCCAGGAATTCGCGGGGGATCAGCTCGGTTCGCACCGCCGCCGCACAGTTCAGGAACCACGGCTGGTCGGTGAACTCCACCGGCTCGGTTTCGTAGAGCGACGATACCTCCTCAACGTAGCCAAGGTCGAGCAGGCGTCCCATGGCATTGCGCAGGTTTGCCTGGCGGTCGCCGAGGTTCGATCCCAGCGAAAGGTACACAATTTTCTTCACACTGGGATGATATAGCGGGCGCGAAGCCGGGGCGGAAAAGGCGCCGACGATGCGTGTACCCCCTCCCCCTACCCCCTTGTAGAATCAATCACTTGCAGAATAGAACCCTTGCAAAGTCCAGATAACACTGCACTTATACGCAACTCATAGTTAAATAAAGACTTAGTGGATTACCGGTGGGGCGCATTTCAGACTTGTCAGAGACCAACTGGGGCCGCGCACTGGGCGCGACACTGCCAGAGACACCAATCCTCTGGACCTCACAGAACCGTTGTAACGGGGGTGGAAGAGACCAAGCAAGAGAAATCGGCAGGCGAAAAAAACTAAAGTAACCAGCGGGCGGAGGATGGATCCCCCCAGCTCTTGGTGACACGAAGAAAATACGGCCAGTGTTTTTTCCAGAGAAAGACAGGTCCGAGTGGGTGGGTGGGTTGTCCGTGTCTCCAGACGGCCGATGGCTACTCTTCTCGCAGTTGGACGAATCCTCCAGCGACCTCATGCTTGTCGAGAACTGGCGGTAGGGCTGCCAGTTGTTGACACAACCCAGCGTGGGAGGAAACGCAGATCCCCCCGCCCACTAAAGTCGGCGAGGGATGACAAAAAATAAACGAACTGTCGGCATGGGCGGTGAATCCGTGCGGCTTGGAGGCTAGTCCGCGACGGCGAGATGTTCTTCCGGGTACTCTGCCGCGACGGATTCATCCAGCGTGACCTCTTCCCAGTACGACTCATCGCGCAAGATGCGCGAGACGATGGCGGTGTGCATGGCGTGGCCCGCGCGATCGGCTTTCACGTATCCCAGAATGCGTTTGCTGAACAGCGCCAGGTCGCCGATGAGGTCGAGGATCTTGTGGCGCACAAATTCATCCGTGAAGCGCAGCGGAGGGTTATCGATTCCGTCACTCGTCAGCACAATGCAACTGTCGCGGGTTGCGCCGCGAATCAATCCCTGGTTTAACATAGCGCGCTGCTGTTCCAAAAAGCCAAATGTGCGTGCCGGCGCGATCTGATTGACATAGCTGCCGTTCGACAGCTCCACTTTCAGCACTTCGTTGCCAATCAGCGGATGCGGAAAGTCGATGGCATAGCTCACCGAGTAACGCTCCGCCGGATATACGCCGATGAACTTGTCGCCTTCGCGCATCTCGTACGACCGCAGAATCTTCAGGTAGGTGCGCTTGCGCCGCTGTTGCCGGATTCCCGCACGCGTGATCATCTCGACAAACGGCAGCGCACTGCCATCCAGAATCGGCAGCTCGAGGTTGTCGAGCTCGACGATGGCGTTGTCTACGCCCATCCCGATAAACGCCGAGAGCAGATGCTCGGTGGTCGAGATCAGCACGCCTTGTTTCATCAAGCTGGTGGCGTAGCTCACCTTGGCGACGTTCTTGCTGCTCGCCTCTACCTCGTATCCTTCGAGGTCAACGCGGCGAAAAACAATGCCGGTTCCCGCATTTGCCGGCAACATACGAAGATTGACGGGAGCCCCACTGTGGAGCCCGACACCACGGCATTCAACAGCGCTGCGGATTGTACGCTCGAACATCAATGGGGGCTTTTAAGGACGGCGCAATCAACAGGTTACAAGGCGGAGCCGAACTTTGAGCGTGGTATTTCTGCCACAACCGGTGGCGAAGTGGGCACTTGCATGCAGAACTCTCGGCACCCCTCACTTGGTAAGTTCTTCAGGCTCGGCAAGTTGCATTCTCCGGCCCAACCGGGAACCGAAAAATCCCCGCGATGGGAGCCGCAGGCGGCAACAGCCAAATCTTGCTTGTCGCTACTTCGGCGTCTGCGTTCCCGGCTTGGGTTGCTGGTAGAGCAGGCCCTTAGGCTCAAACAATGTGTCTGCCAGCCCGGTGTTGTAGGTGACTTTGTTCACGAAGCGTTGATTGCTCATCTCGCCGTTTTCCATCCGCACGGTGGCGTATGGCGTGTTGATGCCTTGCACCAGTTTGTAGTTGCTGTAGACCTCGGCTTCTTCGTCGAATTGCCGATCGATCGGGTCGCGATAGGAATAGCTGGTGCGCACCGGCAGGTGCGAGCGTGGATTCACGGCAATCGACACGCTATCGTTGTTGGCCGTGAGCACTGTGACCTTGTCCACCAAGTCCTGCTCCACGATGGCGGTACCGTCGTACAGAATCATCGTACCCTTGGCAGCCAGCCAGTTTCGCACGACCCAGTCGAGCGAATGCTCGCGCCGCCGCAGGAAATCGGTCAATTCCTTAGGATCGAGTGACACTGTGCCCTTATAGGTGGTTTCGTAAGCTTTATCGCCAACAAACAAATCGATAACGTCGCGCTCTTTGGTGAATTCGTAGCGGTCCTTGTCGGGCGTCTGCCAGAACCGCCAGAACAGCGTGCCCAGTCCCTTGGGCTTTCCCTGATAAAACGCGTACGTTCTACCCTCGATCGTCATGTCCCGCATTGTCAGATAGGCGTCGCCGCCGAGGGCGTGGATCATGGCATCGAGAATTTGCTTCGCCTTGGCGACGCCGGGATCTTTCGCGGCGGTCGCGGCAAATTGTGCGGTCGGCGACGCACCCGAGGTCGTTGGCGTGGCGGTTTGCGGAGGAGGAAATCCCTGCGCAACGGCCACTGAAGCGGTGAGAGTTACTGCGATCAGCACGATTGCAATTCGCATCACGGAATTCGATTGTAACCTGCGTCCGCACAGTCGCTCGCGCGCCGACATCTTCCCCTCCGCGAACGCGCGCATCAAAGTGACGAACCACCCTCGAAGATTTTCTCGATCTGGTAGGCCGAAACGCGATAGAGCGAATAGGTGATTCCCACGTCGGAGTATTGCCGGAAGAGCAAATCGCCGCGCCCGTTGGCATCGGCGTCGAGCGCATCAATCAACTCGTATCGGGGATATGCATCCAGATGGCGCGAGTCGGTCACTGACAGGAAGAGCTTCTGCGGCTGGTCGTTAATATCCAGACGCGCAACGATAGTCGCGAAGTACGCGAAGTCCGCCGGAACCTTTGCACCCGTGACCGGCAGCTTCGCGGTCATCACGATCGTGGGCGAACTGCTGTAATCGAGGTCGAATGCGCGCACGTCATAGTCCGTAATCGCCGCCGTCTTCGGAATTACCGGGCCATCGTGCTTCAGTGCAAATGCGCGAATTTCATCCAGCGCCAGCTTCAGCACTTTCTGTTCCTGCACCTGCCGCTCGCCCGGAGACATTGCGTACAACATCGGGCGTCCGCGGTAATCCCCGGCATCCGAAATCGCCGGATACGACTTTGCTCCCTTGGCCGAAGCGGCTGGCGGACCGCCAGGCTTATCGAGCATCGGCAAATCGCTGCTCGCCTGTTTCTTCTGCGGCACAGGCTTCGTCCTGCTGAGCGTTGGCCGATTGGGATCATTGTCATTCGATGCCGCCCCTGCCGACGTGACCGGCCCCGGCGTTGCGTCGCCGCCCGAACTGCTGCTCGAAGCAGACGTTGACGCTGGCCGCTTCATCACCGGACGGTTGGGATCGTGATCATCCACCGTCGTCTGCGAGCTTGCGGTTGAGGAACTAGAGGAGCTGCCATCACTCGAAGGGTTGGAACTCGAGTCGCCCGCCGGGCGCTTCAACGTGGGCCGATCGGAATCGGGTGGCGCACTCGCTTGCGCGGGCTGCGTGCTGTTGCTCGAAGGGTTAGAACTCGAATCCCCCGGGCGCTTCATTGTCGGACGGTCGGGATCGGCTGGCGCACTGGCCGGTGCGGTCTGCGTACTACTTCCCGAGTCCGCACCCGATCCCGGCGCGCGCTTCAGCACCGGACGCCCGCTGCCGTCATCACCAGTCAAAACCACTTTGCTGGGATTGTTCTTTTTTTCTGCCGCTGCCTTGGCGGCATCGGCCGCGAGCTTCTCATCCATGGCCGAGTGCGGGATCCAGTTTCCGTCGGCGACCCAACTGCCGTTTACCTGCTTGGGCTCGGCGATGGTAAAAATCCCGGTCGGCTCGCCAAAGCTCTGGGCCTCATACACCGTCTCGGGCTGAACCGCCATGGGGACCGGGTTCGCGCCATAAAGGCTCGCGTCGTAATAGCGGCCGTCCATCCACAGGGCAATGGGAACCAGGCGCATGCCGCCGTTGGGAAGGAACTCCACCACGGCAATGGCGCGCGGACCGCGCTTCGCCTTCTTCACGGTTCCGCTGGTGCGCGGCGGCTGCGCCCGCTCCTGTGCCGAGCACATTGTGAACAGCAGGAAAACGGCCAAAAACGATCGTATGGCATGCCGGACAGTTTTGCGGTATAGATAGTGCGATATGGAAACCAACGATAAAGCTCCCGAGTTTACCCTGCCCGACGAAAACGGAAACCCCGTTTCGCTCAAACAGTTCCGTGGCAAGGCGGTGGTGCTCTTCTTCTACCCCAAGGCTAACACCCCTGGTTGAATCGTTGAGGCGCGCGAGTTTCGCGACGCATACACGAGATTGCAAAAGGCTGGGTTGGTCATTTTGGGCATCTCGCCTGACACGCCTAAGGCCCAGTTGAAGTTTAAAGAGAAAGAAAACCTCCCGTTCACCCTGCTGGCCGACGACAAGAAGGAAGTTGCCAAGAAGTTCGACATCCTCAAAGAAAAGAACATGTACGGCAAGAAGGTCATCGGGATCGTGCGTTCCACCTTCCTCATCGGGCCGGACGGCAAGATCGAGCACGTGTTCTCGCCGGTAACACCGGCAGGCCACGCCGAAGAGGTCCTGGCGTGGGTGAAGGCGGCGGCGAAGAGGTAAGTGACATGAGTGGCTTATGAGGTCCCGCCGTTGGAAAGTACCCAAGGCGGCCACTAGTGTCGAACTGTGTCGGGGCGATTTCCCGTCCCATCTGCGCAGGAAGATGCTGCGGTCGACGAGAGGAACTTAAAGGGCGTCAGGTTGAGCGGATGCGACGGCGATGGCCGCGGAATTCACGTCAATAGTTCTCTGTTGAACGTGCTGTTCTCCGACTGAGTCCTCCAACGGAATGGAAGTCGTCTTCTTATCTGCCGAATCGCCGATGCCCCATTCGAACGGTACGATGCAGCGTACCGTGCGCGACGGAATGAGCGAGTCGTACTGTCGACCGCACGACATGCAACCAGGACCAATCTGCCTGAAGACGGTTTTCTTCTGATCCTCAGTTTCTCGGGTTGCCACGAAGCCCGAAATAAGCAGGCCATCGCACTCGGGACAAGTAAATGTGGAACAGTAGAGATACTGCACTTTCATAATGAGCTTTCGTGTCTGGCGACAGCGCTCTACGGCGAGGTCGAGACGACTCTACGAGTGAGATCAATGACGGTGGCGCAATAATCCTCCAAGGCAAATCATGCCAATTCCCACAAGTGCTAGCGTGCCTGATTCCGGAACAGTGGACTCGGAGGGCTGGTTCTCCATCGCCGAGACGATGGCGGCCCCATACGTTCCGCCTGTCAACTCCGAGTACCTGGTCACACCGACAATGGTGGCGGGTGCATTAGGGATGCTGCTCGACAACATCGCCAGAGTGTTGTTGTCGTACGTAACGAAGCGGATGAACTTTCCAGCCCCGCATCCATTGCCGAACAAGTCTCCCGGACAGACATTCTCGGCAATATTCGACGCTCCGGCCTGATCGTAGGTTGATGCGGGACGAACGCTGGCTAGTCCGGCAAGGGGGATGCTAAGGAGTACAAACGTGAATAGCTCCTTCGTCATTTCTGTGCCTCTGTTCCCCGAGTATTTCGATATTGCGGGTCCCTTTGGCCAGAACTGACTCAACATCCAACAGCTCGTTGCAGGCATAGTACCCAATGCAGAACTAGTTACAATCGGCTAGTGGATTTACTTCCTTTGGATATGCACGAAGGGGTAAGCCGGAATGGATACGCCGCCCTGGCTATCATCACAACACCAGGCGCTCGGAAAGGGTGTGGATCTAAGCGCTTAGGTGTATTTGCAACGCGATGCCAACAGCCCGGTCGCAGTGCTGATGTCGATGTCGGCGAGCAGCAATCCTTCAATTCCATAGGGCTGATAGGTGAGCAGCGTGCCGTCGGGACTTGCTACCGCCGATGTCGTGGGCGATCCGGCGCTAGCGAAGTTCACCGTCGCAAAGTAACACGTATTTTCAGCGGCGCGACACAGCGCCGCTTTTTCGTGGAAGGTGTTCGCTGGATCGGCGAACGTGGTGGGCACGTAGCCTCCGGGTTCGGCTTCGTGAAAGTGCGGATGAAACACGATGTGTGCGCCGCGCCTCGCCGCCCAGCGCACGGTTTCGGGATAGCGCCATCCCTCATGGCAGATCGCAATTCCGAACTTCAGCCTACCGGCTTCAAACACGCGCCTTTCGGTGCCTGCCGAATACGTGCCATCCTCTGACGGGTCGAGCTGCACCTTGTCCTGGAATCCGGCAAACGTGCCATCGCGCTGAATCACCAGCGCCGTCGCCAGCAGCGAGCCGTCGACGATGCGCTCCGTTCCGAGAACGACCGTGACGTTCGCCTTCGCGGCGGACTCCGCCACCACAGACCACGCGCGCTCGAGAAATGCCGCGTCTGGCGGCGGCACTGCTCTCCCCTCCGCTCGATAGCCGGGCACAAAGCACTCGGGAAAGCAGACTATCTCTGCACCCTCGAGTGACGCCTGCGTCACGGCGCGCTGGGCGGATTCAATCGACTCTTCGGGCGTCACGGGAAATCGAAGATTGGCGAGGGCAATGCGATGCAGACTCATTGGTAACTCATGTCTCCGATTGAATCAGCGCAAGATTGCTGCGTGTCCGGATTGTATGAGGCGGCCGACTAGTCGCGCAACGCTCTCACTGGATTCGTACGAGTGGCGCGCCACGCCGGAAAGAAGCAGGCGGCGAAAGAAGCTGTAGTCATCACCAGCAAGGCCAGTCCGAATGCTACGGGATCGTGCGGGCTCACCTTGTAGAGCAGCGTTGTAAAAAGGCGAGTCAGTAGCAGCGCTGCAACGGTGCCCACGCCGATGCCGATTGACGTGAGCAGAAGGCCATGCGAGAGAACCAGCCGAATCAGGTCGCCGGGTTGCGCGCCCAACGCCATGCGCAGTGCCAACTCGCGCGTGCTCTGGGAGACAGAGTACGACATGACTCCATAAAGCCCGACGGCCGCCAGCAGCAGCGCGAGCCCTCCAAATATGCTCAGCAGCGCAACCGCGATCTGTTGTGACCTGAGCGCACTACGGTCGATGTGCTGCCGCATGGTGATGACTTCTGACGGCGCAAGGCTCGGATCGAGCTCATGAATGATGCGGGTAAGACCGGCCGCGATCGCCGCTGGGTCTTGCGATGTCCGGATATTCAGGTTGGCGCGAATGGAGAAATCCTGTCGCAGCGGGACGTAGAAGAATGGCTTGGGCGCTTCACCGAAGCTTCCATACTTGGCGAGTTTAGCCACACCGACCACGCGCAACCACTTGTCTTTGACCTTGATGCGCTTGCCGACCGGATCTTCGCCGCGCCAGTATTGCGTGACCATCTTCTCGTTCACAATCGCAACGGGCGGAGCAGTCTCGTCATCCGCGTCGGTGAAGTCGCGTCCCGACAAAAGAGGGATACCCATGGTACGGAAGTAGTCAGGGCTGACCTGGTTGTAGTCGGGGGACGGCTGCTCGTCGGGCGCAGGTTGATAGCCGTCGATGGTGATCAGGTCCGAAGAATACGACGCATAGCTGAACGGCCGGACGCGCGCCAGAGATGCCGAATCGACGCCGGTGAGCCCACGCACACGATCGAGCAGCCGAGTCTGGAAGTCCTTTGCCCGCGGAGCGTCGTATCCGGCTGCAACCAGATCGAGGCCCGTGGTCAACGACGATTCGGTAAGGAAGCCAGGGTCGGAGGTGCGAATGCGCTGCATGCTTTGAATCAGCAGCACCGCCGAAACCAGCAGGACGAAACACAGTGACACTTGAATAACAACCAGCATTGAGCGGATGCGCGACTTTCCACGCCCGCCAAAGACCGAACCCGATTCGGACTTCAGGGATCCCGCTATATCGACCTTGCCGGCCTGGACAGCAGGCACGAGCGCGAACATCAGGGTCGAAGCCAGACAAACGCACGCGCTGAACACCAGCACGCGCCAATCGATTTCACCCTTCAGGTTCGCAACAATGCCGGCCGGGGCAGGAAAGAAGACAACCAGCAGGTTGCGACACAAGTACGCAAGCGCCAGTCCACCGACGACTGCAATCGACGACAAGATCAGGCCCTCGGTCAGGAGTTGCTGCAGCAAGCGTCCGTGGCGGGCACCGACGGCGAGGCGGATGGTCATCTCGTGCTGGCGCGCGAAAGCACGCACCATGAGCAGGTTGCTGACATTCGAGCACGCGATGAGAAGCACGATAAATACCACCGCGAGCGTGATTTCAAGAACCGGCAACATCTGCGCGGCTCCGTTGAACGGAGCCTTCCACAACGGCAACAGCTTGATGTCGTAACCGCGGTTAGTTGCCGGATACTGGGCTTCCAGCCGCTTCGCAACGGTTGAAATTTCCTCCTGTGCCTGCTCAATGGTCACGCCGGGCTTGAGGCGCGCGAAGCCTTCGATCCAGCGGGCGCTACGGTCTTCGAGCTTGTATCCACCCGGTTCGAAAACCTCCTGCATCGAAACCGGGACCCAGAATTGGATTGGCCATCCTACAAATGTTCCAGAGAAACCTTGCGGCGCTACTCCGATGATGGTGTGTTGCACACCGTTCAGCATTTGCGTCTTGCCAATGATGTTGGGATCGGCGCCAAAACGCTCCTTCCAAATCCAATAACTGATTACGGTCACGGGATGAGAGTTACGACCCGTTTCATCCTGAGGCTCGAAGCCGCGCCCAAGGAACGGATGGACTCCGAGAGCGTCGAAGTAGTTGGCAGAAACGACGCTGCCGGCGACACGCTCGGCACGGTCGCCGATGCTGATGGTCGTCCCCATGATTTTGTCGGTGATGAAGGAATCGAACTGAGTGCAGTTTGCGCGAAAATCGACGAAGTCAGGCCAAGAGACGGCCGTCAGTTCTGAACCGCCGGCTCCTTTCTCGCCGGCTGCGCGACTGTTCCCGGCCATAACGACTAGGGTGTCCTGATGTGCCACGGCCGGAAACGGGCGCAAGAGTAAGCCCTCGATCCAGCTGAAGACTGCGGCGTTGGCGCCGATGCCAAGCGTGAGACAAAGCACCGCCATCGCCGAGAATCCGGGATTGCGCACCAGCATGCGGAAGCCGAATCGCAGGTCTTGCCCAACATTGTCGAAGAAACTCACCCGGCGCATATCGCGGCACTCCTCTTTTACCTGAGTCACGCCGCCCATGGAACGAAGCGCGGCGTAGCGGGCTTCGTCAGGCGACATTCCGTTCGCGACGTTCTCGTCGATCTGGAACCGCAGATGCGACTCAATCTCATCATCGCGCTCGCGGTCGGCGTATTGCTTGCGAAACAAGGAACGCAATCGCATCGGGAGCTTGTAATTCCAGCGCATATGCGTTGTCTGCTAGGCCGTTTCCAGAACGGATGCGATGGCAACCGACAGGCGGTTCCACTGGGCCTGCTGCTGCCGCAAACACTTGGATCCGTCGCGAGTGAGCGAATAATACTTGGCGCGGCGATTGTTCTCGGACTCACCCCACTTGGCGCGAATCCAGCCCTGCTGTTCTAACCGATGCAGCGCAGGATAAAGCGCACCTTGGTTGACTTGCAACACTTCGTTGGAGATCTGTCGGATGCGCTGTGCGATCCCCCACCCGTGCATGGGCTGCAGGTCGAGTGTCTTCAGAATCAGAAGATCGAGCGTGCCTTGCACAAGGTCTGTCGGTTTCCCCATTTCGTCTCCTGTCAACAATTGACAAGACGATAAACCGACTCTTGTCAACCGTCAAGGGGAACAGGACAGAATGCGATTTGAGCTGGTCTCAACGGCAAAGAACTAGGTTCGAGCTGGCTGGATAAGCTAAACCTTCTGCACCCGCTGCACTTCTCGCACGCCGGGAATCTTGCGTACCCCACTAATGATGCGCTCGAGGTGTTTGACGTCTGCGATGTCCACAATGATGTCGACGGTGGCGTGGGTTTCTGCGGTCTTGGCTTCGATATTGCGGATATTGGTATTGGTATCGCTGATGACTGCCGTGATCTGCTTCAGCATGCCGGGACGATTGTCGCAGAGCACGACCAGCTTGACGGGAAAGCCGGTTTGCCACACTGGCGCTGTGCCGACGCTTCCATCTTTGCCCCACTCCACCGCGATGCGGCGCTCCGGCTCGTACATCAGGTTCTCGACGTTATTACAGTTTTTCGAGTGGACCGCCACTCCCTTCCCGCGGGTAACGTAGCCAATGATTTCCTCGCCGCGAATGGGGTTGCAACATCGTGCGCGATACACCAGCAGGTCGTCGTGGCCCTTGACCTTGATGGCAGTCGTATCGCTGCCAAACACACGCCGCACTACGCTGGCGAATCCTGTGGGCTGATCTTCCGTCTCAGGAGCAGGAACACTGCTGGCCCCGCTCGTCGGCGCCAACCTCGCGAGGATCGATCGCGCGGAAAACTTTCCATAGCCGATCCCTGCCAGCAAATCATCCGGACGCCCAAGTCCATTCTCCGTGGCAACTTTCGTAAGCTCGGCTTCGCTGATCGCCTTCAGTGTGATGCGATACTTGCGTGCCTCCTTCTCAATCAGCTTGCGGCCAATTTCGATGGCGCGTTCGCGCTGGTGAATCTTCAACCAATGATTGATCTTCTGCCGCGCGCGTCCCCGACTTCACGAACGCCAGCCAGTCGCGGCTGGGCTCGTGTCCCGGCTGAGTCAAAATTTCCACGATGTCGCCGGAACGCAGCTTGTAACGCAGAGGTTGGATGCGCCCGTTCACCTTGGCGCCAATGCAGGTGTTACCAACTTCCGAGTGAATCGTATAGGCAAAATCAACCGGCGTCGCTTCTCGCGGAAGAATGACGATCTTGCCCTTCGGCGAGAACGTGTACACCTCTTCGGGAAAAAGATCGATCTTCAGCGTCGAAAGAAACTCGTTCGGATCGGGGACCTCCCGCTGCCACTCGACCACCTGCCGCAACCACGCCAACCGCTTTTCATCCGCCGCCGAGATCGGACCATCTTTATATTTCCAGTGTGCGGCAATGCCCTGCTCCGCCATCTGGTGCATTTCTTCAGTGCGAATCTGTACTTCGAAGGCCTGCCCGTTCTCTGCGATCACCGTGGTATGCAGCGACTGATAAAGGTTCGGACGCGGCATGGCAATCATGTCTTTGATGCGTCCCGGCACCGGCCGCCATTGGTTGTGAATCAACCCCAGCACCGCGTAGCAATCGTTCACCGACTGCGTGACGATGCGCAGCGCCATCATGTCGTAAATCTGTTCCACCGAAATGTGCTGTTTCTGCAGTTTCTGCCAGATGCTGTAAATCCGCTTGATGCGCGCTTCGACTTTCGCTTCAATATTGTTCTCAACCAGCTTCTGTTCGATCACGCCCTGGACCTTCGCCAGGAAAGCCTCTCCCTCTTTGCGGCGCGATTCGATGGCGTCTTTCACCTGGTTGTACGAAATCGGATCGACGTACTGAAACGCCAGGTCCTCTAGCTCGCCGCGAATCTTTCCCATACCCAGCCGATGCGCGATGGGCGCGTAAATCTCCTGCGTCTCGCGCGCGATCTTCACCTGCCGCTCGGGCGTGAGGTGCTCCAGCGTTCGCATGTTGTGCAGCCGGTCGGCCAGCTTGATCATGACGACGCGGATGTCATCCACCATGGCCAGCACCATCTTGCGGACGCTCTCTGCCTGCGCCTCTTCGCGCGACGCAAACTCAATCTTGCTGATCTTGGTGACGCCCTCGACGATGTGCGCCACCTGTTCGCCGAACTCGCGGCGAATGTCGTCGGGCGTTACCGGCGTGTCTTCGATGGAATCGTGCAGCAGGCCAGCGGCGATCGCTGTGGTGTCGAGCTGCATGTCAGCCAGCACCGAAGCCACTTCGAGTGGATGAACCAGGTAGGGCTCTCCGGAGGCGCGTGTCTGGCCCTGATGATGCAGCAGAGAGAACTCGTAGGCCTTCTTAACCAGCGTAAGATCGTCGGAGGGACGGTAGGCGCGAATCTTTCGCAGCAGGTCGCGGAACTTCGTAACGGTGAGCACGTTCGTTCGGATCTGCTGGCCGAAAGTCGCCATGACCGATTATACGAGAATTGTCGCGATGCCACTTGCACGCGTTGTAGTTGTCTGCCGACGCTGAAAAACTCCCACTATCTGAAGGAAGGGAAGTTGATATGCGAATCCTGATCAGCGGCGCCTCCGGACTCATCGGCAGTGCGTTACGCCCCGCACTGATTGCCGGCGGCCACTCCACGGCCGCGCTTGTGCGACACACAGCGCAAGGCGACCAGGTGCAATGGAGTCCTTCAACTCCGCTCGACCCTCGCGCGCTCGAAAACTTCGATGCCATCGTTCACCTTGCAGGAAAAAACATCGCCGGGCGCTGGACTGACACATTCAAGCGCGAAGTGCGCGAGAGCCGCGTGCAAGGCACCCACACTCTCGCAACCGCCGCCGCCGAATCATTTCGCCAGACCGGCAATCCAAGAATCTTCGTGGCGGCTTCCGCCATTGGCTACTACGGCAACCGCGGTGACGAAGAACTCACCGAGTCAAGCCCTCGCGGCGAAGGATTCCTCGCCGATGTCTGCCAGGAATGGGAAGATGCCGCGGAACCCGCAGCCGCAGCCGGCATTCGCGTCGTTCACCTTCGGATCGGCGTTGTACTGACGAAAGACGGCGGCGCACTGCGCGCAATGCTGCTCCCATTTCGCCTCGGCCTCGGTGGCCCCGTCGGTAATGGCCGCCAGTACATGAGTTGGGTCACGCTCGACGACGTCGTCGGCGCTTTTCAATTCGCGCTCGCGAACGCTGAACTTTCCGGCCCGGCTAATATCGTCGCGCCGCAACCCGTCCGCAATCGCGAATTTGTGCGAGCTCTCGGAGCCGCGCTGCATCGTCCCGCGGTCTTTCCCCTGCCGGCATTCGTGGTCAAGTCGCTCTTTGGAGAAATGGGCGAAGCGCTGCTGCTCGCCTCGGCACGAGTACTGCCCGCCAACTTGCAATCTTGCGGTTATACTTTTCGCCATCCGGAGTTGACCGAAGCCCTACGCGCGATCCTCGGCTAGCGGACAAATCCGCTGCAGCTTCTTATCCGTATTACTTTTCGTACGGAGGTCGACGTGGCCCAACAACAAATCTTCCTCACCGGCGCTACCGGATTCCTTGGCTCCAGTCTCGCCGCCGAACTGCTTCGCCGCGGACACCGCGTGCGTGCCCTCGTCCGTCCAGGTTCCGAATCGCGTGTGCCCCTGAATTGCGAGATTATCCAAGGTGACGCACTTCACTCACAAACTTACGCTGCAAACATCGCTCCGGCCGATACCTTTGTCCACCTCGTCGGCGTCTCTCATCCCAGCCCCAGCAAGGCTGAAGAATTTCGCGAGATCGATCTCGTCTCCTGCCGCGAAGCCGTGAACGCTGCGAGCCGAGCTGGTGTCCGCCACTTCGTCTACCTCAGCGTCGCCCGTCCCGCTCCCATGATGAAGGCCTATCAGGCTGTGCGCGCCGAAGGCGAAACCATGATTATCGCGTCAGGGATTCCCGCGACCTTCGTACGCCCGTGGTATGTGCTCGGCCCGGGACGAAGCTGGCCTCGAGTTCTTAAGCCTTTTTACGCAATGGCTCGTTTGTTTCCGCCTACGCGTGACGGGGCAAATAGGTTGGCTCTTGTGACCTTGGAGCAGATGACGCAGACGCTCGCATGGGCCGTCGAATATCCGCCGCAACAGTTGCAGGTTCTCGAACCATCTCAGATCAAAGTGGGAGGGCAGCACGGGAATGTACTGACGGCGGCACGAGAACCCGCAAGGGGATAGTGCCGACAACTTTTACGTGCCTGCCATGAAGAACGCGATCCAGGGAAGAGCCGTCGCATCATTCAAGAAATGGGCCACAATCGTTGGAAGCAAACTGCGGCGGCCGAGAAGATACGCGATTCCCCAAATCATTCCGATCAACGCAGTGGGCACCATGATGCCAAGCCACGCCAGCACACCCAGGCTCAAATAACCCGAATGCGCCAGCCCGAACGATACGCCGGGCATCAGGACTTGCATAACTTTGCCGTAACCGGCATCGGCAAACTCGGTCATCAGGAATGCGCGAAACAGCACCTCTTCGCAGAACCCCGCAGTGGTACCCATCAGCAGGGCAGCAACCAGGTGAATTCCGTGGGGCAAGAATGCGCTGGAAATGGGAACGTGCATTCTGGGGAGGAAGCGCAGATTGCTGGCAATACTTAGACCCGCAATTCCCAGTGCCAGAATCCAGGCCGACGGTGTGCCCGTACGCCAGACGCCAATGTCCCTGAACGACAATCCGCGCGACTTCATAACCAACCACAAGGCGGCTACCATCAGCCACTCGACAATCGCAGGGCCTAGTATCCAGGCAATGTAGCGCTGCTCATGTGAACCGTGGACGGCGGCAGGGAACAAATAGGCAATGATCTTGTTCGTGAACCAGATCATGGCCGGCATACCTAGTCCAACGAGCAATGCCACCGCCCAGCAATTAAGACGGCGACCCTGGCCATCGCTAGCCAGTTGTCCTGCGGGACTGCTATTCATGGCGAAGGCCTCCACTTGGGGTGTCCCAGCACAACGACACGCCTCGTCCTCAGGTACTCTACGAAGCCCGGATACGGGAAGTTCCGGCTGGAGCCAGAATTCTCGCCCGACGCCTACGGCTTCGCCGCCCGCACCTTCACGAATGTCCCATTTGGGAGCGTGGTGCCGAGAAATTCCACCACACCGTCACGCACCACGCCATTCACTTCGCGCGGCGCACTCGCCGCGGCGTCGGCACCCAGTCCCCGTCCGCTCCCGCGGTCCATGGCCTCGTTCGCCAGCCGGTCGGCGTCCTGGTTCTTCCCGCGCAGCACGTGAGTAATGGTGAACGAATCCAACGCACCTATCAATTGCCGGGCCTTGCCATGCAATTCCTTCAGCGCCGGATTGTTCACCTTGTACTGCCCTTTGATCTGCTTGACCATCAGCTCCGAATCGCTGAACACCTTTAGCGACTTGTGCCCGTGCTGCACCGCATACTTCAAGGCTGCGAGCAGCCCCGAGTATTCGGCATAGTTGTTGGTTTGCTTGCCCAGGTACTCGCTCAACTCGGCGACCGGACGCCCCTTCTCATCCTGCACCATCACACCGAACCCCGAGGGCCCAGGATTGCCGCGCGCTCCGCCATCGACATACGCGACGAGGTAATTCACGGGCGCCTTCGTTTCCGCGCGGTCAAACAGACCTCCGCCGGAAGGATGCGAATCATCATGAGAAGGACGTGACGGCATGGATTTACTGTACGATACTCGGCGCTACCGTCCGAGTTGCAGCCGCGCTGCCAGCCGGTCTGGAAGTTGCGCTGCCAGAATGCGCGACTGTGCGCTCTTGATGTCGTAGGGCACGCGATAAAACGTTACGCTCGACAGCGCCCCGCCATTGCTTTCGTAGAACGCAAACGCCGCTCGCCAGTCGCTATCGCGAGGCTGTCCAACCGATCCCGGATTGATCAGGTATTTCACGCCAGGAGTCAGCCACATCTTGTACTCCACCGGTCCCGCCAGGCTGCCGTATTCCGGACGAAACGGCTGCGACTCGCCATCCTCGTCAATAAATCCGCCCTGAATATGAGTGTGCCCAAAAAATATCAGCGGAGCATGGCCTGGAAGATCGAGATTGTCATCAGCGGCCGCCGTGTTCAGCAGGTATTCGTCTTCGTCCAGAGGCGCCCCGTGCACGAACTCCATCCCCGGAAAGTCGGGGTGTTGCAGCGGTCCTTGCGGCAACGCCTTCAACCACTCCAGGTGCTCGGGAGTCAGCGTGCTCTTCGTCCAGTAAGCCGAGATCGCCGCTACCGGGTTGAACTCTTTCAGGTCGCTCAGTCCGGCACAGGCGCGGTCGTGATTACCGCGCACGATCGGCGCATTCATCGCGATGACGCGCGCACAAATTTCATTCGGACTGGCGTTGTAACCCACCACGTCGCCAAGGTTCACCACCCGATCGTAGGCAGGCGCCGCAGCCATGCAAGCCTCAAAGGCCTCCATGTTGGCGTGAATGTCGCTGATTAAAAGAAGACGCATGATTAGTGAATTTCCGATGTTACCACCGGACAGCGCGCGAGGTGTCCCGGAGAAACCTCGACTAGCGATGGTAATGCTTGCGAGCAAGATGGTAAACGCCATTCGCACCGTGGCTCAAATGCGCATCCCGGAGGCGGACTCGCAACCGGAGGAACGCTGCCCTCGATCGTCCGCAGCGGCTGGCTGCGATCGCTGCGCAGCGTCGGCACCGAGTTCAGCAGGCCGCGCGTATAAGGATGTGCAGGCTGCCCAAACACCTCACGCGCCGCACCCATTTCCACCAGGCTTCCCGCATACATCACGGCGATGCGGTGCGACACCTGCGACACCACCGCCAGATCATGTGACACGAATAACATCGCCAGCGAAAATTTCTGCCGCAACTCATTCAGCAAGTCCAGCACTTGCGACTGGATGGTCACGTCGAGAGCAGTAGTTGGCTCATCCGCGATCAACAGTTGCGGACGGTTCACGATCGCCATGGCGATCATCACGCGTTGCCGCTGCCCTCCCGAAAGCTGATGCGGATAATCCCGCGCCCCCCGCTCCGGCTCGGGAATCGCCACCGTGCGCAACGCCTCCACCGCCAGCCGCCACGCTTCCGCTTTCGTAACCTTATTAGTAGCGCCATTGCCCTGACGCGACGCCGCCAGCTCCGGATGCGCGAGCACAGCCTCAGCCACCTGGTCGCCCACCCGCATCACCGGATTCAGCGCCGTCATTGGCTCCTGAAAGATCATGCTGATGCCCGCTCCGCGAATCGCACGCATGCCTTCCTCGAGCAGCGACAGCAGGTCTTCGCCGCAAAATGCAATTTTGCCGCTCACCTTCGCTTGCGGTGGAAGCAAGCGCAAAACTGCCAGCGCTGATACCGACTTGCCCGATCCCGACTCGCCAACCAGTCCAAGAACTTCGCCTGCGCCTATGCCAAAACTCACGTCACGCACCGCGCGCACGCTCCCCTGTGCAGTGGCGAAATCAACCGTGAGATTCGTAACTTCCAGCAGCCCGGACACAGCGTAATCCTAACAGGGCATGATCGGGGGTGGAGCACGCCTTCGCAGCTTGCCTAAGTAGTCGATTCCGAATTGCTTTGCGTCAGGGCACGACTTCAGTCCTGCCGATAAGCCGATTCTTTCTCCCCGCGCGGGCTTTAGCCCGCGCGGCAGCAATCGACGGACGTGCTTCACTCTTTAGATTTGTCATCACGAGGGCGTCCGCCGCGGCGGACGACCGAGGGATCTGCTCGTGTTTATGGAATTGTCATCACGAGCGCAGCGAGGGGTCTGCTTTTGCCTTTTGTCGCAACCAATTGCAACCCGCGCAACTCTGCGGCACACTACTTCCAGCTATGGAAGCCCGCCCATCAGCGCTAACAGAAGAACTGCGCCACCACTCCGCCCCAACCCCGTCCATCTGGTCCAGCGACACGGCGCTCCTCATCTACCTCGCTCTAGCCACCGTCGTCGTTCACCTGCTGCTCGGCAATCGCTACGGAATCCATCGCGACGAACTCGCCACACTCGAAGACGCTCGCCATCTTGCCTGGGGCTATCCGGCCTATCCGCCGGTAACCCCCTTCTTCGGACGCCTGTCGCTCGAACTCTTCGGCACATCCATACGCGGCTTCCGCTTCTTCGCCAACGTGGCACAAGCCATCGCCGTCGTGCTAACTGGTCTGATGGCCCGCGAGATGGGTGCCCGCCGCGGCGCGCAACTTGTCGCTGCCGTCGCTGCCGTTCCGTTCTGTCTCGGCGGCGGATATCAGATGATGTATGTCGCCTTCGACTGCATCGCCTGGACGTTCACCGCCTACTTCGTCGTCAAGTTGCTCCGTACCGAAGACCCTCGCTGGTGGCTCGCCATCGGCGCGGGCATCGGCCTCGGCATGATGACCAAATACACCATGGGCTTCTTCGCTCTGTCCATCGTTGCCGGTGTCATCTTCACGCCCGCGCGCCGCTACCTTCGCAGCAAGTGGCTCTGGATCGGCGTTGCCATCTCCATCCTCATCTGGATGCCCAACGTGCTTTGGCAAATCCAGCACAATCTCGTCTCGCTCGACTTCCTCAGCCACATTCACGCCCGCGACGTGCGCCAGGGCCGAACCTCCGACTTTCTTCCCATGCAGTTCATGATGACCGGACTGCGTTTCCCAATTGCTCTCGCAGGTCTCTACTTCTGTTTCAGCGCCACCGGCAAGCGCTTCCGCATGATTGGTTGGATGTACGCTGTCACCCTCGCCCTCTTCACCATCGCCAAAGGCCGCTGGTACTACATGGGACCCGCATATCCCATGCTCTACGCCGCAGGGGCGGTCTGGGGCGAGCAATGGCTGGCCACCATGCAACGCGCCCGCGCGATGACGCTTCGCTGGATTGTGTGGGCCGCGCTGGCTTTCGAACTCATCTTCACCATCGCCTTCTGGCTGCCGGTACCGCCTTTGAATTCGCGCTGGTGGAATATCAACAATTCACTGACAGGTGATTTCCGCGAGCAAATCGGATGGCCCGAGCTCGTACAGGAAGTCGCGAAGATCCGCGACTCCCTCACTCCCGAAGAGCGCGCGCATCTGGGCATCATCGGCACCAACTACGGCGAAGCCGGAGCCATCAACCTCTACGGCCCCGAGTACGGACTCCCCCGCGCCATCAGCGGCGTAAATTCCTTCTGGTATCGCGGCTATGGCGATCCTCCGCCACAGACCGTGATCGTGATCGGCCTCAGCCGCCATCGCATGGAGGAAGTATTCGGAACCTGCCGCCTCGCCGGACACACCTGGAACCCCTACGGCATCAAGAACGAGGAGACCGTCGATCATCCCGACATCTGGGTATGCGGCCCGCCCAAAATGGGCTGGCCCGCCTTCTGGGCCGACTTCCAGTACTACGGGTAAAGGCGAGCTTTAGACTTCTACATCTGGGCGGTCCATAGCAGCGTCGGCTCCGCTACAGAACCGACGCTTCAGTTATCGCTTCGCCCTAACAGTGAGTTGCAACCGCATAGTTCACGCAAACGGATGTCTGGCTGTCGATCTTCCACAGCGCCGACATGTTCAATTGGTTCGGGAAGTCTCGGAACCAGAAGATGTAGCTGAATCCGCTGCTGAGAGTCAGGTTCTGTCCGAACCCGAATTCATCGGCCCACTGATTAGGATTGCAAGACGCGCCGTAATACAGATCGGCATCGAACGTCACTGTTGCCGACTGACTCAGCGAGATCCGGACCGCCTGGTACTTGTTGCCATTCGTGTTGTACAGGCAACCTTGGAATGTCGCCGTCGGGCCGCTGTTGCTTGCTACCGTGATGCTCAGCGTGGAGCTATGTAACAGGGTGCCATTCGCCTCGGTTGCGGTGATGACGACGCTGTGCGTACCCGTCGCTACTGCCAAAGAAGTATTGATGGTGGCCCCGTTGGCCGAGTACACGAGCACGCTGTCCACGTAAATCGCCATGCTTAGGATCGTCTGCCCGGCATCGGGCGTCGCCGAAGCCTGGAACGTCACTGGCGACGTTACGGTCTGATTGTTCGTAGGAGACGTAACAGTCACTGCTCCCTGGCTACAGCTTGCAGCCGGCGCTTTGACGCTGTTCGCTGCATGGCTCGCAGGCTCCGGTGCAGCCAGCTCGGCGTACCCATAGTTGGAATGTTCCTTGCGCCATACCGCACGCGCAGCTAAGGACAAGCATCATGATGAGTTTATTCATCTCTACCTCTGATCAAAATGAATTGGCTTTCGTTTTGGCCAGAGTGCGCATCGATGTACTGATGCGGGAGGAATTGCGGGTCCCTGATCAAGCGCCGCTTGAGTAGGGTTTGTGTGGCTAGAGTGGCACTTGTGACGTGCCGGCTGGAAAACAACAATTAAACTAAAGGTACAAACGAAATCCTAACATGGTCATCGGGCTTCGCGCGCCTACGGATTTACCCTACAGTGCGACCTGGACGGCCGCACTTCGAACTACTCTCCCACTGCCGTCTTCCCCGCCAACTGTTCCTTCGCGCGCGCCAACTCCGGACGCCCACTCTTCGACCCTTCGCAGTTCTTAACCAGCTGCGCGTAATACTTGTCAGCCTTGGCAGTCTGCTTCGTCATCTCCGCCGAGCGCGCCGCCCCATACAACCCATTAAACCGGTTCGGATCGATCGTCATCGACCGCTCATATTCCGCCAGCGCCTGCTCCGGACGCCCCGACTCCAGCAAAATATCCGCCAGCATCTCTCGCGCCGGAATCTCCACTTCGCCCTTGCCGTACAAGTCCTGCTTATCCGCGACCGCGCTCATGATTTTCGCCGCGTCATCATTCTTGCCCTCGGCAAACGCCACCCATGCGCGAATCTCATCGCGGCCCGTATCCATGTACTCCGCCACGTACGCGTCTTTCGACTTCTTCACTGCCGCAACCATCGCATCGTACTGCGCCAAATCTTTCTTCGCTGCGGCCGCATCTTTCAGGTGTCCGCTACCTACCGCTCGCGCCCAATACGTAATCGCTGCATTCTGCGGCATCGCACCCTTCGACGGCTCCAGCGCCGCCGCTTCCTTCCAATGCCTCATCTCGATGTCATACGTCGCCGGAAACCCCGCCCGTGCCAGATCCAGATAATCGTGCATGTCATGTCCCATATGCACGTCCATGCTGTTGACCTTCTCCACCAGCGCGCGCGCCTTGTCGTCCTCGCCCACTTGCAGATACGCATAGTTCAAGAAGTCCATGGCATGCAGCTCATGGCCCGACGCCCCCGACCCCTCGCCCGCGGCAATCGACGCCAGATTCGCGTCAATGTCTTCCTGCCACAATCCCAACCGCGCAAAGATGTGTCCCGGCATGTGCGCTGCATGAGGAGCCGAAGGGGCGATCTGTCCATACTTCCGCGCCGCCACCAACCCATCGGCAGCCATCTGCGGACTGTCGCAGCTATGAATGATGTAGTGCGCAATTCCCGGATTGTCCGGCGCCTGCGGAAACTCCGCATTCAGCAGCGCCAGCGCTTTCTTCTCGTTGGCCTTTGAGGTGTCACGAGGAGGCGCGGCTGCCAGCAGCGACAGCCCATAGAACGCAGTAGCTTCGTGGTCCTCGGGATACTTCCCATGCAGCTTCTCCATCGCCTGCGAATACGCCGCCACTCTGACCTCGAAGCTGTCTTTGCCCGAGTTCTGATAGAACGCGGCCAGCGCATCCAGGTAATCGCGTTCCCGCGGACTCTTCGCCCCCAGCTTCTGTCCCTGCTGCACCAGCGTCAGCCCGTGTTGCAGGGTTGCTGCATCAGGACGGTCCCAGATCTGGTGCCATAAACTCATCGCCTCGCCCCAGTAGGCGATTGCGCATGTGGGATCGGCCGCGATGATGTCTTTGAATTGCTGCTCTGCCTTGTCATACCAGAAGTCATGGAGGAGGGCGATTCCGCGCTCGAAGGGCTTCTGTTGTGAGGCTGCGCAAGAGGTAGGAAAGCTCACGGTTCCGAGCTTTTCTTGAGCAGGGACCTGAGCAAAGAGGGAGACACTACACACGAGTAGCGTCAGAATCACGAACCGCACTTTCATAAGTCACCCCAGAATTGAGCTAGCTTATGAAGGTCTTGCCCCCAAGTCAACCCGCGGGTGCCCCATCCAAGCGCAACTTGGGTGGGATCGCGCTCCTTCAAGTTTGTCATCCTGATAGGTTGTCATCCTGAGCGGAGGCGGCCTCGCCGCCGCAGTCGAAGGACCCCTTTCGCCTTAACCAAACTTTGCTTTCCGTTGTCATCCTGAGCGGAGGACGCGCCGAACAGAGCGCGTCCGCAGTCGAAGAGCCTGCCCTGAGCGAAGCAGAAGGGACCTGCTCTTGGTTTGTCATCCTGAGCGGAGGCGGCCTTGCCGCCGCAGTCGAAGGACCCCTTTCGCCTTAACCAAACTTTGGCTTCCATTGTCATCCTGGGCGGAGGACGCGCCGAAAAAAGCGCGTCCGCAGTCGAAGGACCTGCTGTTGACTCCCCACGTGCGTCGCCACCCTGCTCAGCGACAGTCTCGCCACGCGAGACGACACAAGAAAGCCCACACCTTCAGGTGTGGGAAGCGGCAAGTATTGATTCAGAGCCCCTTGAAGGACGGTACATCCTCCCACAATCATCCTGAGCAAAGGCCGGGTGCCCCATCCTTTCCCTTCTTTTGGGAAAGGGTGGGATTACTTCACCCACTAACGGCGTCATCCTGAGCGGAGGACGCGCCGAAAAGAGCGCGTCCGAAGTCGAAGGACCTGCTGTTCGTTTCACTTGGGTGCAGAGTTTGTATTCGCTCATGAGTTCCTCTCCGATGAAGAAAGTTTCGAACTTCATAAAAGCCTCCGACGCCGAGCGTCCGGGCATGGTTCTCCAGTCTTGAAGGTAGGGAGGAGTCAAGAGAAAAGTCTGTGATTTAGAGGGTGGTCAAGTTACGAAAGTAACCAGGGGTTGTCAGTCGCCGGTAGCCAGTCGTCAGCGAGGGTCAAAAGACCCATCCGCCCGACTCGCTGGCGCTCAAATGGTGGAAGGCGCCTCCGGAAGAGAAACCTTTCGATGGACGATTAGAGGTTTCGGTGGGACACTATCCCTGCTCAAACTTATCGTAATTCCTTTGCGGACAAGGTTTAGGCGCCCTGCGTCGTTGCGTTAACCGTGTCGTAGTGCCATGCAGCAATTGGCTTGAATTTGCGTTGCAGACCGAGGTGCAATCTGGCCGACGAATTGAATGAAACTCCGGGCGCATATCAACTGATTGGACCGTCAGACGACGGCAATATTAACAATCTCCTCGCGGCGCTAAATCCTAAAGACAGTCGGCAGCGCCTTCAGGCGCTCATTGCCGAGTGGCTGCGAATGGAAAATCTTGTCGTCCTGACTGGGGCAGGAACGTCAGTGAGTTCCGGCGGCAAGACAATGGTAAATCTTGAGGAGGATGTGCTCGCGACGATAAGAGTCCTACCGCGTATACCGGCAACGATTTCGGCAATTATCGAGGCGCGTATTACTCCCCCCAGTGACGGCAGCACAAAGATTGCGTTCGAGGATTGGCTCTCGTATCTGGTAAACGCCAACTTCATTGGCTCCAAAACGTCCTCGCCGTTTAGCGGGGTTAAGTGGCGTGGAGATGCCAGCCCGACGCAAGACGACTTGTCATGGTTCGTCTCTTATATCGGCAAAGCAATTTTCGCAGAATGCGCCCTTACCCTTCCCGACACGCCGGCATCAGCCGCCACAGCTGGCGATATCGCTCCGCATCTGGCGTTTCTATCTAAGCTCGTTGCGAGAGATAGTAATCTCGGTCGTGCTCATCTATTCACACTGAACTATGACACTCTCTTTGAACAAGCTCTTGAGCTACTGGGAATTCAATATTTCGACGGGTTCACCGGTCGCGCAGATGCTCGATTTGACCCTTCAGTGTACGGTCTCGATATCTACTATCCCGGAGAGGTGGCGGAAGGCCGTGTCCGACGCTTCGATAAGTTCCTGCATTTCTATAAGTTGCATGGGTCTATCCATTGGCAAGTTCGAGACGATGAGCTGCGCGCCCGGCATCCAGATCTACGGGAACTAGCCATCTATCGGACTTTGGACGCGGCAGCGAAGGCGACCATGCTTACTCGCTTGGACAAAGAGCTGCCGGTGGTTGGGATTTTGCCCACAGCGAATAAGTTTGCGCAGACTTTAACCATGCCCTTCGCGCACTTGTTTCGATCCTTCCAGATCAGATTGAGCGCACCTCAAACATTCCTCTTGGTCTTGGGATACGGATTCGGAGACGACCATCTCAATCGCATAGTCGAGGCTGCACTGATGAATCCGTCACTCGTGATGCTTGTAGTTGAGCCGAATCCTAAAATTGGTACTGTCGAACGAATAAGGCGATACAAAGACCTAGGAAAACGAGCATTCGTGCTAACGCCTACTGAGCTATCTTTCGACCCGGCAAATTACAAACTCGCCACGTTTGATGATTTCTCTCGCTCCATTATGCCGGACGTGCAGTGGCTCGAGGACTTCCTGCGGCTTCGCCGCTTTGAAAAACAGATTCAGAGTTTTACGAAAGCAGATCAAGACTCTCAGCTAGATGGCACGGACGCCGACAAATAACTATGGAAAATCCTCGTGTCATTGGCCACATCGTCGCCGTCCAAGGCTTTCGCGTGAAGGTCGAGGTTCTACCCGAGACAAAGTCTGCGTCGAGAGCGACGCTCGATGGTGTGCAGAAAGCAGTCGCAATAAATGCTTACCTAACATTCTCGATTGGTGCTGGCCAGGTCATCATTGGCATAATTACCGACCTCGAATCTCGCGAGAGCTATGATCCCGCGATGGGTGACGAGCTGACTCTGGAACTAATGAAGCCACGTCGCGTTGCTCACGTACAGCTTCTTGGCACGATCGAGCAAAGCGACGGGGAAGGAGTTTTCAGTCCTGGAATCACCATCTTGCCTACCCTCGACACGCCAGCAGAGATCAGTGCACCAGACGTCTTAAGAGCAGTATTCGAGATTCCACCGAGGCGAAACAAGCCCGACGGGTACGGCGGACATGACTTCGATCACGACCTTCCAATTGGCCGCCCGACAGGACAGCCGACTAGCGTGGTTAACGCGTCATATAACGACCTATTTTTCACGCCCACTCGCCATCGTTGGCAATACCGGCTCTGGGAAATCATATTCAGTATCGAGCCTCGTGCAAAAGGCGATGAAAGTACTCGGTGGGGCCGGAAACGAACCGCACATTTTCATTTTGGATATCAACGGCGAATACGGTCGAGCATTCGTTGCACCTGAATCTGAAGAAGCTCGAAAGCCCGACCATATCTACCTAAATGGTCACGAATTCGGCATCCCTTTGTGGTTCTTCAATGCTTCCGAAATCTGCGCTTGGTTGAGCGCGGCAGAACAAACACAAGAACCGGTACTCAAGGATTGGTGGGCTATAGCCAAGGCACCTAACAATGATGCCTCAAGTGGTAGAACTACCAACTCATTGAGGCACGCAATCACCAAGTCGACCGCAATCCTACAAGCCTTGGATGCTAATAAGCCGATCAAACTAGCCTGCTGTTTACAGTTCAAGATATTAAAGCAGTACGTGGGGACGCGAGATGTCCCTGGCTTTGCCGACCTGCGCAATGCTCTGCTGCCTCATGCATCGCAACTTAAGGCTGCGAAGCCCGACTGGAACCCTCCCGACAATGAAGTTGAGATCAGGGCTGCGGCAGAGCGAGTTATCGAAGGCTTAAAAGGGGTTATTGCGAGCGACGTCGACTTGGCTGCGCTGAGCGCGACGACAGCCGACAGCCCACTATTCATACCCAAGGGGAGGTTGATTGATCCGACACTCTTAGACAGCGCAACAGCAGCTGAAGATGTAGGGCGGATCGAGGCGCATCTGACGACCTTGAAGTTACGTCTGAAAACGCGACTCGATGATCCTCGCTGGCAGTCCTTTTTGAACTATGAAACTAACCCCACGATCGTCTTATCGCTGGCGGACTGGATGGGACGCTTTGGCCTAGGCGTTCGAGAGGGGCCACGTGTGTCTATCATCGACCTGTCGATGTTGAGTCATGAGGTATTGCCTTACGCATGCACCATTATTGGCCGTGTACTGCTTGAGTCTCGCGAGAATCTGCCGGCTGCGAACCGCTACAAGCATCCTTGGGTTCTTGTTCTGGAGGAAGCCCACAATTATGCCCGGCCTCCGCGCGCTGATGAAGAGCGGGGTCAGACACTCTCGCGCCTAGCGTTCGAGCGAATCGCGAAGGAGGGACGCAAGTTTGGTATGTCCCTGATCATCGCCAGTCAACGACCGAGCGAGGTTAGCCAGACAATTGTCAGTCAGTGCGCGAACTTTGTGAGCCATCGGTTACAAAATCCTGATGACATCGAGCATTTTCGTCGCATCATTCCCATGCAGGCTCGGCGGCTCTTGGATCAAGTGACAATACTCGCATCGGGGGAAGCGATCGCGTTCGGCAGTGCGTTCCATGTGCCCACAAGGGTTCAATTCGACCTGCCTACTCCGGGTCCGTACAGTCAAACGGCGGCTCCCTATCACGAATGGACGAGCGAGAAAACCCCCTTCCCGCTCGCCGAAGTCATGGCGGCTTGGGGCGTTGACCGCGAAGTCGTGAATGCCGAGGCTGTGGCGGAACCTATCATCTCCATAGAGGCGGAAGAAGCAGTCGAGATAGCCGACGAGGACACCCCATTTTAGAAGAGGGTGCCCCATCCCGGCCTCCGTTGCCGGGGTGGATCTCCTGGGTATTGACGGACAAGTGGAGGGCGCATACTTTCGGCGCGCCGTCGCTCAGGATGACAAAGATGAGAAAAGCAGATCCCTCGCTGCGCTCGTGATGACAAACAAATACGAATGCGTCTTCGTCTCCGCTGCGGCGTGACCCGCGGTGGTCAAAACGATACAGCCAGTCGCTGCACAAACTCCTATGCTGGAGCCGAGGTCGTACCGACTTCTTAGGAGAATCCATGACCAAATCAGACGTAGAAGTCCCGGAAACTGGCGCTGTGGCTGAACCTGCGCAATCTCAGCCGAAGAAAAAGGTTGCTGCGAATCCCACAGGCAACCAGCGCGCCGAATCCCTGAAGGCCAAAAAGAAACAGAGACGCGCCGCCCATAGGGTCGCCTTGAGACGGTCGAACACCGGCGGCTAGTCAGTTTTCAGTGGCCAGTTACCCGCTACCAGTCGCCAGTTACCGGCCAACCCGCCGCGCGCATTTTTATAGACAGCGACCCATTATAATAAATATATTATGACCACTAGTCACTCGTACCGCAGCGCCTCGATTGGCTGCAGCCGCGAGGCCTTGAGGGCCGGCCAGAAACCGCTGGTGATTCCTACCAGCGCGAGCACGGCGAACGAGACGGCCATTACTCCGAGCGAGGCTTTGAGGAAAATATCGCCCTGGTGGTTGGAGGTTTTGTAGAACTCGCTATACAGCGGCATTGGCGGAATTACCACAGTCAGCAGCCATGAGGCGACCACGCCCAGCGCTCCGCCAATGAACGTAAGTACTAGGGCCTCAATCAGAAACTGGGCAAGAATGTGGCGCGGGCGTGCGCCGATGGCCTTCAGCAGGCCGATCTCCTTGGTGCGCTCGGTGACTGAAACCAGCATGATGTTCATCACGCCGACGCCGCCGACGCCGAGGGTGAGCGCGCCGATAATCCCCAGCAGCGCGTCGAGTCCGATGGTGAAGGCGCGCAGCATCTGGCCGCTCTCCACCGTGTCCCACTCCGGAGTGGCCTTAGTGTCTTTAGAATCAAAGTGATGCCGCCGCCCCAGCACGTTGCGCGCGGCCATCAGCGCCTCGGTGTGCAGCTCAGCCGTAATCGGCTGAAAAACAATGACTTGCGGGTCTTTGGCGTTGGTGAGCTCGTTGAAGACCTCATAAGGAATGAACGCCTGCTCGTTGTCGGGGCCTTCGTACATCGAGTCCTGGATCTTAATGTCCATGACACCAACAACTTCGAAGCTGGTGCCCTTGATGAGGACGGACTGTCCAACGGCGGGGGCTCCCTGGAAAATTCGCTCGGCCGCGTGGTGCCCGAGGACGACGACTGGCCGGCGTGCGACAAACTCAGCTTCTTCGATGTTGCGTCCTTCAGCAGCCTGAATTTTGCGCATGGCAGCGTAAGGAAATTCAACACCCCGTGTCTGAATTGACACAACACGGGTCCCCGTTTTGAAGCCGAAGTCGGTAACCGATTCCGCGCTAACTGCCTTAATAATAGGGACTTCGTCGCGCAAGGCGATGACGTCGTCGTACTCGTAATGGATCTTGCGTCCGGCGCGCTGGCCTCCAGCTTGCATGCTGGTCTGGCCGGGCCAGAGCACGATGACGTTGTTGCCGAGCGAGCCCTGGGCGGCAACGATTCCGCTGCCGAGCCCTTCGCCAAAGGCCAGAAGCAGCACGAGCGAGACCACCCCCCAACTGATTCCGAGCATCGTGAGCACCGACCGCATGCGGTTGCGGCGAAGCGCGCTCCAACTTTGCTGAATCAATTCAGTAAGATACATGGCTTCCTCGGTTCATTCGTAACGCAGGCACTCGATTGGGTCCATATCGGCAGCACGCTGCGCGGGATACATGCCGGCGCTGACGGTGATCAGAGACAGTGTGACCAACGAGGCCACGATGGCGATGTTGGAAACAATGGGCTTAGGTACAAAATCGGGCAGTGGAGCGACCGCCAGCAGCACGCAGATTCCGACTCCGACGATGTAGCCGATGGTTCCGCTGAGCACGGTCAATGCGACCGATTCGCTGAAGAACTGCTTGAGAATGTCGGCTTTAGTGGCTCCTACCGCCTTGAGGATGCCGATCTCGCGGGTGCGCTCGGTGACGGCGATCAGCATGATGTTCATTACGCCAATTCCGCCGAGGCAGAGCGTGGTGACGGCCACGATTCCGAAGAAGATGGTGATGGCCGTGAAAATTCGCGCCAAAACCTTGGCGAACTCCATCGTGTCCCAGATAAAGAGCGCGTCTTTGTCGGTCTCTTCGAAATGATGAATGCGACCCAGCAGGCGGCGGACCTGGAGGACGGCTTGATCGTGATATTCGGGATCGGCGACTTCGAGCACGATGTCGGAGAGGTATCCCTTGTTGATGATTTCGCCCTTGGCTGGCGGGGGCGGAAAGTCGCGCGACATCGCGGAGTAAGGCACGTAAATTTTGTCGTTGTCAGGGCCGCTGTAGTTGGAGTTCTGCTTCTTCTCGGCCAACACTGCGATCACAGTGTAGGGATAGCGCGCAATTTCGACGGTAGCTCCGACGGCAGGCTGTCCGGGAAAAAGCTGACGGGCGGCGTTCCAGCCGAGGATCACGACGCGTCGGGCTTCGTTTTCGTCGTCGTCGGTCATCAAGCGACCTTCGGAGGGAATGAGCGAACGGAAATCCTGGTAGGCGGGCCAGATACCCGAGACCTGGCGGGCGGCAGAGTTAAACTGGCTGGTTTCAGTCACAGTACGCTGTAATTCAGGGCTCACCGCTCTTACGAAGTAGGCATCCTTCTTGATGAGGCGGGCATCGTCGATGCTGAGAGTGACGGGGCGACCGGCGGCGAGGCCTCCGACCTGGGAGCTGGTACGGCCTCCCCAAATAATGACGAGGTCTTTGCCCAGGGTCTCCATGCGCTTCTTCTGGTCTTTGCTGAAACCGAGGCCGAGGCCGACGAGCAGAATCACCGACGCAATGCCCCAGATGATTCCGAACATGGTGAGGAAGCTGCGCATCTTGTGCGCGCGTAGCGTCGACAAAGTCTGTCTCAAAATGTCGAGCAGGTTCATAGTGTCCGCACCGGTGAGAGACGCGGGTATCGCAGCGGCCCTCATTGTTTACATACGCTGATACGGGGGGCGATGTTCCCATTTGGTGCCAATGGATGGGAAGTTGGTGCGAGTTGAGGGTGCCAATTTGGGAATAGGGACCGGACACCAACCTACCGTGGACGATTGAGGGTGGGGCACCCACAATCGACCAAATGGGGACGAAATTATTGTGTCGATCGTGATGCGGAGAACGAGGAGATGGTGTACATTCAATGGCGGTTTACAGCCCGAATAGCGCACGCGAGTGCCCCACCAAAGTGTGGTAAATGCTTCGGTGGCGGCGAGGCCCCCCGGTCCGAAATTTTCTCCTCTGGCTGCGTAAACGCCGAGGGAATTGCGAGGATTTCCATGCGTGTTACTCCCCTGTCGAAATTCGCTCTTCTTGCAGTGCTGAGCCTTGCAGCTTCAACCTGCTTGTGGGCACAGTGGAACACTCCAACGATCGATGGCTTTATCGCCAACGGCGAGTACGGAACCAACAACCAACTCAATAACGCGGGCAACACGGGGCAGACCTGGTATCTGACGTGGGACGCCAGCAATTTGTACGTCGGCATCGTCAACGCGAACCTGAGCGAGGGCGCAGTTCTGTATATCAAGGGCAATCCGCAGAACCCGCCAACGTGCTGCTCGAATTCCGACGGCAACCAATCAGGCTTCAACTACGACGGCGAACAATTCACGTCGCTACCATTTCGCGCCGCGTTCGTGACGTACTTCAAAGACGGATATCGGGAGTATCGCAATTCTGACGGAAGCGGAAACTGGGGCGGATCTACCGCGAACTACGGTTCCTATGCCAGCAACGGCAGCAATAGCAACACGCGCGAGGTGGCGATTCCGTGGAGCGCCATCACGGGCGGCGGAATGCCGGCGTCGTTCGTGTTCTTCGGATTTCTGACTTCGAGCGGGGGATACGTTTACGGCCAGGCGCCGTCGGACAACCCGGGAGCGGTTGTCGGAACCAACGCGACGGCCACGCAATACTATGCCGTCCTCAACACCGGCAATGGCACGAGTACGCCACCGTTCTCGTTGGAGCAGCCCGGAGGGTTCAGCGCTGCCGACAAGGCTGGTTTCTATCACAACACCTTCGATCCGTTCTATCGCGACCAGGAAGGCGCAGTGCCTGAAAATACTACGGTTACCCTGCGCTTCCGCACGCTGCATGCGAGCGGCATCTGGGGCGTCAACGTGCGCGCCTATCTGTTTGATACCGCCTCTGGCACGACGACCGGGCCTGTCGATACTCCCATGCCGTTCGATCAGAACATCACCATCAGCGGCACCGAGTATGACGTGTGGAAGACGCCGCTGACGATGCCATCGTCTACTACTGTTTATTACTACAAGTTCCACATTTATCGTGACACCACGAACGGCTGGTACAGCGACGATTATCTGGATGACAACGACAACGTCGACAAGGATGGCACCGGCGTGGCAAGTGACGGCGAGCCGTTCCCGTCGTTCCAGTTCACGGTGTACGATCCGAATTTCCAGACGCCGGGGTGGTTGCAGAATGCCAACGTTTACCACATCCTGCCCGACCGCTTCCGTAACGGCGACAAGACGAATGACTATTGCCGTGCGGGATCGACCACTGGCTGTCCGACGTTCTACGGTGGCGGCGGCACGAACACCGTAATTCACTACGACACCTGGAACACGCAGATGTGCGACCCGCGCAACCCTGCGTCTTCCTGCTACAACAACTTCACTCAGTTCTATAACGGCGACCTTGCCGGCGTGCAGAGCGAGCTCGACTACATTCAGTCACTCGGCTTCGACACCATCTACATGAACCCCATCTTCATGGCGCGTTCCTACCATCGCTACGACACCGACCAGTATCTGCATATCGATCCAGCGCTCGGCGGCGATGCGGCGTTTAACGCCCTCGAGACGGAGATGAACCGCCGCGGCATGCAAGTGATTCTGGATGGGGTCTTCAATCATGCTTCGTCCGACAGCTTGTATTTCGACCGCTATCACCGCTATCCCACGGATGGCGCTTGTGAGTCGCTGACATCGGTCTGGCGGAGTTGGTTCCACTTCAACGACAACAATGTGCCGTGCGGTACGGCGGACTATCCGGGATGGTTTGGCTTCGACAGCTTGCCTACTTTCGATCACACCAATCCTGCGGTGCAGAACTTCTTCTATAAAGGCGCGGGCAATGTGACGCAGTACTGGTACAGCCAGGGCGCCAACGGGTGGCGTTTCGACGTTGCGGACGACGGCAACTTCCCGCATGCGTGGTGGAATGATTACCGCACGTATGCCAAGACCTACAACCTCAATGGCCCGCTGATCGGAGAGATCTGGCCCAACGCCAGCCAGTGGCTCGCAGGCGACCAGATGGATTCGGTGATGAACTACCGATTCCGCAAGAACATTACGGGCTTCGTGCGGAACGCCGAGTGGCACGACGACAACAACAACGGCACGAACGATATTCCGGGACTCACTCCGAGCCAGTTTGACCATGCGATACGGGCGGTGAGGGACGATTATCCGCCAATGGCCACGGCCGCCATGCTGAATCTGCTGGATTCGCACGACGTGAACCGCGCGCTCTTCGTTATGACGGAACTGGGTGATACCGGACTGGTGCAGGCGAAGCAGCGGCTGGAGCTGGCTGCGCTCTTCCAGTTCACTTATGTTGGCGCGCCGATGGTGTACTACGGCGACGAAGTCGCCGTGAACTCACCTTCGCAAAGCAGCAGCTCTAACGGACCGATCGGCGATCCCTACACGCGGCCTCCATACCCGTGGCTCGACCAGGCCGGAGATCCGACGATCTACGGACCGCCGGACACGAGCGTTGAGGGGTATTACACCAAGCTCGCGCACTTGAGAAAGCAGTACCCGGTGCTGCGTGCCGGATCGTTCGTGACACTGCTGACCGGAGACACCCAGCAGTCGAGCACTGCCCCGAATACCTACGCCTTCGCGCGAGTGCTGGGCAGTGAGGGGGCGGTCATCGCCATGAACAACGGAGGAGCAAGCAATACGGCGAGTATTCCTGTGAGCGGCCTGTTCACCGATGGCACCCAGTTGCAGGACGCAATTTCGGGAGCCAACTACTCAGTCAGTGGAGGGAACGTTCAGGTTACGCTAGCGGCACGCACCGGCGTGGTTTTGCTGCCGTCTCCCGTCAACTTGGATTTGGTGCCGCCAACCGCTTCGATAACGACGACGCCAGCGGCCAACGGGTCCGGCTGGATCAACGTGATTCCGGTCACTGTCAATTTCAGCGCGACAGATTCGGGCAGTGGAGTGGAGCAGCTTCGCTACTGGATCAATAACGGTGCGGTAACGGTGGTTGCCGGAAGCACGGCAGCGACCCAGTTGACCGCACAAGGGTCTTACAGTGTGGGACTCCGTGCGATTGACAACGCCGGCAACATCAGCGCGCTGGCGACGGCGGTGTTTGGCATCGACACAACTGCACCTGTCGTAACTGTTTCGGCAAATCCGTCTTCACTCTGGCCTCCGAATGGCAAGATGGTGACAGTGACGGTCTCGGGCACGATTGTGGACAGCTTGTCAGGCGTGAATCCGAGCACCGCGACATTTGCGGTCGTGGACGAGTATGGAACGGTGCAACCGAATGGGCCGGTGACTGTGGGGACGGGAGGCAGCTATTCGTTCACGATTCAATTGCAAGCGTCACGAAACGGAAATGATACGAACGGCCGACAGTACACGATCACGGTTACCGCGAAAGACGTCGCCGGAAACGTTGGGTCTGGATCAGCGACAGTGGTTGTACCGCATGACCAGGGGCACTAAGTTCCTGGCGGGAAACAAGTAACGAACATGGTTAAGAGAGCCGCCCAGTTGGGGCGGCTTTCGTTTAGGCGAGTCCACCCTCTCGAGCGAGTTTGAGGGCTTCGATAGCGGCTCCGCGGGCGCCGGCGGTGTCGCCGTTGGGCATCACGTGAATAGGAATGTTCACTTGCTCTTCACGCTGAGTCGGCATAGCGGCGCGAATCTCGCTCATGAACCAATCCTGAAACGCTTTGCTGGTTTCCAGAGCGCCTCCACCGACGATCAGAGCGTCAGGGTCGAAGGTGTTGATCATTTCGTCGAAGAAGAGCCCGAGGGCGTGGGCTTGCACCCGGAAGACGTCTTTGCACAACGGGTCACCCTTGTCGGCACGGCCGCGCACTTCTTTAGCAGCCTGATGGATGTCCATCTTTCCGAGTTCGTGCCCGGGATACTTCGGTAGGAAGTAAGGAAGGATGGTCTTCTCGATGGCAGTCAGGGAGCAGAGCGATTCGAGATCGCCGACGCGTCCGCAATTGCAATTCGGGACAATGCCGGGAGTGCTGGCGATGCTCTGATACGGAATAAGCACGTGACCCAACTCGCCGCCGAAACCATTCTTGCCCTTGACCACTTCGCCGCCGATGATGATGCCTCCGCCATTGCCTGTGCCGATGACGATCGAAATCGATGTTTCCTTGCTGTTGGCGCCGAAGATGGCGTAGTGCCCCCAGAGCGCACCCGCGTTGGCGTCGTTCAGGTATGACACCGGCTTGCCGAGCTTATGGGCAAGACCTTCGCGAATGTCGAAGCTGCACCAGTTCGCATGCACGAAGTTGGTGGAGCCTTTGGCGCTGAAGCGTCCGGAGGCACTGGCAGGACCCGGAGTGTCGAGGCCGACTGCCACAATGTCAGACATGGAAACGCCGGCCTCGTCAGCGGCAATCTTGAGTCCGTCGGCAATTTGCTGGAGGCAGACGTCGGGGCCTTGCTTGGCGAGCGCGGGATGCTCGCAAAGACTCTCGATCAGAAACTTGCCCTGCTGATCCACGATCGTGTAGTTCACTGCGGTGCCGCCTAGATCAATTCCAGCTACGACTTCCATGGACGTTCCTCATTAACAAGATAGTCACAAACACTCAAGGGTAGCAGAGAGAGGCGCACACTAGCTGCGTTCCAAGCTTCGATTGGATCGAGAGGTCAGTTTCGCTGAATCGTTACGCTCAGGAGGTCTTGCGGGAGCGGACGGCGCGGTTGGCGAGTTCGTTGGCTTCGGTGTTTTGCTCGCGAGCGATATAGGCGATGGAGAACTCCAGCGAGCGGGCCAGCTTGCGGCAGGTCCAGTTGAGTGAATAAAGGCGCGGGCTACGGCAGACGTACTGGCCTGTCATCTGCTTGACGACCAGCTCGGAGTCGGTAAAGACGTGCAGTGTGCGGGCCTTGGAAGCGATGGCGTGCTGAAGGGCTTCGAGGAGGGCGACATACTCGGCAACGTTGTTGTCCTGGCGTCCGATGGACTTGGCGATGCGGACCGTCTCTCCAGTGGCGTCTTCGATGACCACGCCGATGCCCGACGGGCCAGGACTACCGTGCGAGCCGCCATCCACATAGGCAATCAGGTTGGGCATCAAACTCCTTATTACGACAATGCCTCAGCAGGAGGAGCGCGTCAAGAACCTCCCGTGGTTCCAGCATAGGCGAATTCCGGCGGGGCGCTTCTGTGAATATCGTGTGAGAAATGCAGAAGTATCACTTCGACTTGGTTTTGAAAATGCCAGAATTTCAGCGAGTTGCGGCTGGTTCGGGTGCCTGCAAAATAATCGCAATTTGCACCAACCTTGGGCGTTGACAATTGACCTTTCTGTAATAGGATTCGTGATGTCGACGGCCGAAAAGGCTGGCATCTATAAACGAAGCCAGAACGAAGTAGGCTGAGTGATCCGGCCCAGCGGGGCGACCCGCGGGGCGGCCAGACCCGAAAAAACCGACTGCGCTGCGAGGTGTCAGCCGGGGCCTGGAACCCGCGAAAGCGGTGATCACATCAAAGGGCTGTGACGGTACATGCGTCCACGCCGATGGCTCCCTCGCAGGAGTTGTTGGCTAGAGCATAACCAAAGTCACAGCCTTTTTACTTTGCCCGGCAAACCTTCTTCCGTGAATCCCACAAAATTTGGCTGAATGACGGGCGGTGCTGCATTCTTGCCTCCGTGCGAACAGGACCATAAACATCTTTTATTAACAGGTTCGTGGAAAAGCCTGTGAAAGATGCGGGAATTTCTGCAGGTCGCAGTTTCTTTTCGGCAACTTGCACAGATTGCCCTCAAATGTGTGCGAGTGGCGGGTGCGAGATTGCATTCAAGATCAGCCTGCGCGGATGGAGTGACTACGTGCCTTGCTTCGCATTCGTCTCGAGTTCTGCGGAAGGCTCCTCGGCCTCGCGGCGCATCCTTTCGTCGAATGCGAGTCGCTTTCGCTTCGCGTGAGACACGGGATTGGCTTTGCCGGTGAGGGTGTGGCAGCGCTCCCCGGCTTTCGCCCCGCAAACGGGGCATTCGAAATCAATGGCATTCATGGAATCAGTGTACCTGCCGTTTCCCAAATTGGGACAAGGCGGAGATACGGCGTACCCCTCCCCCTGAGAGTCCGCGATGAACCGGACTCATTGTGCTTTGCGGCCGATGCTCGCTACTCCGAGGGATCAGGGAGCTTGCCAGTCGACGGAATAGAGATCGGTTGTGCCGGTATTGCGCAAGACCAAGGGCGAACCATCGGGAGCGAGATCCCACCAGTTGCCTTCGAAGCCGGTGAGAACGAGAGTCCTGAAATCGGCGACTTGCTCAATTTTGCTATCCCAGAGTCGAACACGGAGTATGACAAACCCTCCGCGGTAATCCATCACATAGACGTATTTACTGTCGTTGGACCATGCCGGCCAGCCAATGCTGCCCTGCATGAGTTCGTTCCAATTCTGCTTCTCGAAGTCGTACAGCATAAGTCGAGTGGAGTCGTTCGGGAGTGCCACTGCAAAACGGCCGTCGGGGGACCACCGGGGCGAATAAAGACCCTTGGATCCGGGTAGCGTCGAGACTCGGTTGGTAGACAAATCCAGAATTCGGAGGTCCGCATTGGGATCGTTAGAGCCGTTGCCGAACAGAATCTTACTGCCGTCCGGTGACCAGGTGGGATCAGCCCGGGGGTTTTTGTCGTCGGGCAGCAGGAGGAGCGGGCTGCCGCCTTGGGTGGGGACCGTGTAGATGCGCGATGCTTTGCTTAGTGCTCCGTCCATGAATGTGATCTGTTTCCCGTCCGGCGACCAGCGCGGCACCAGAGCATAGATCGGCGGATAACTCAATTGACGGCGATCACTGCCATCCACGCGGCTCAGCCACAGCGTGCCCTCGGGATATGACACGTAGGCCACCCACTGACCATCCTTGGAGAAGTCGAGATATTCGGCCGAGATGCCACCGAGATAAGGCGAGAGCTTTTGGGTGGCGATATCGAAGCGCGAAAGTTCGCCGTGATCCGTGTGTCCGGTGAGCAGAAATTTCTTACCGTCCGGGGTGGGGAATGCACCCCCTAACGGTACGGGGCTGGAAGTAAGTTGGATGGGTTTCGGAGCAGGCTGGAGAAAGCCACGATGCTCGGACTGTGCGTAGAGTTGGTCTCCTGACACGAAGATGAAGTATCTGCCATCGACGGTCCAAGCGCCACAACACTCCCAAGCGGGCGGTTCGTGCCAACCAGGGAAGAGACGATGCAATCCGGAGCCGCCCGCCGAAACTTCCCAGTAAAACCCCGAGGGCACATCTGTCGTCTTTGACACGATGAAGCGGATACGGGAGCCATCCGGCGACCAGATGGGATTGGTGACGAAGGCGGGATCGGATATGGCGATGACCTTTCGAGAATCGGATCCGTCGACGTTGGCCACGAAGATGGAGTTGCCATTGGAGTACGCGAGTCTCTTACCATCGGGTGACCAGGCACCCGCATTTGCCCGGATGTCTGCGAGCCGTCGTGGTGACCCGCCGATAACGGGAAGGCTCCAGACTGGGCCGGTGCCGGTATTGTCGAGCCCCTCATTGATCAGGATCGCGGATTTGTCGGGGGCGAGGGTCAGCGGAGTCATTTTAGCGGGGAGAATGGGTAACATCCTGGGTTCTCCGCCGGAGATGTGAACCTCAGCAATTCCCGGAGCAGGTCCCATCATGGAGAGATATATTCGGGAGCCGTCCAAGCCGATGATGCTTTTTGCGTGCCCATCGTGGGTGAGTTGAACGAAGCTTGAGACCCTGGGGAGGGCGGAGGGCCGCCACCCGAAGTAGACTACGCCGGCGACAAGAGCAATTGCGCTGACAGCCGCAAGTAGTTTCGACCGAAGCCGGATTGGTTGCCGAATGCTCGTGGCTCGAGGAGTGCTTTCGTGACCGATGCCGGACCCCGTCAGGGCGTCGAGGGCGAAGGCGAGGTCGGAGGCGGACTGAAAGCGCCGGTCGGGTGATTTTTCAAGGCAGCGGTGGACTACGCGTTCCAGTGGAGGCGGGATGGCGCGGGTGACCTCTGACGCCGCGGGCGGGTCTTCGTTGAGGATGGCGTGCATCGTCTCGATCGATGTGGGTTTGCGGAAGGCACGCTTGCCGGTGAGCATCTCGTAGAGCACGCAACCGAGAGCGAAAATGTCACTGCGTGCGTCGGCCGGTTCGCCGCGCACCTGCTCGGGAGACATGTAGCCGACGGTGCCAAGGACGCGGCCGGCATCGGTTTGGTCATGAAGTGAAACCGTAGAGCCGTCGGGCGATGATGGGCTGCGCAACAGCTTGGCGAGACCGAAGTCCAGAATCTTCACGCGGCCGTCTGTGGCGAGGAAGAGATTCTCGGGCTTCAGATCGCGATGGGCGATGCCCTTCTCCTGAGCGGCGGCTAGTCCCTTGGCGGTTTGAATGCCAATGTCAACGGCATCGCGCACTTTCAAAGCGCCGTGGCGCAAATGATCGCGCAGATTTTTCCCTTCCAGCAATTCCGTAACGATGTAAGGTGAACCATCCTGCTGACCGATGGCGTGGATGGAGAGAATGTTGGGATGGTTCAGCGCCGCGGCGGCTTCAGCTTCGAGGCGGAAGCGACGCAGACGATCAGGATCCCGGGAGAACGAGGCAGGAAGAACCTTGATGGCGACGTCGCGCTTGAGGGACGTGTCGCGGGCGCGATAGACCTCGCCCATGCCGCCAGATCCGATGAGAGACTGAACCACGAAGTGGCCGAGTTGTGTGCACTGTGGCAGGACGCTGCTGGATGCGGATGACTCGGTGTGGACGGCAGCGTGTACAACGGCTGGCTCCTCTAAAAAGCTGGTATTGATCCCGTCCTCGGCGGCCAGAAGCTCTCGCAACTCCGCACGCAACGATGGATCGCTGGCGCACTGGCTCTCGAGGAAGACGGAGCGCTGGGCCTCGTCCATCTGCATGGCATCGTGGAGGAGGTCGCGTGCTTTCTGCCAGCGTTCTGGGGTGAGTGTCATGCGTGGGCCTCGGCGCTCATCTCGCGGTGCAACCACACACGGGCGGTGGCCCAGTGACGTTTTACGGTGGCGGGCGAAATTCCCAGCAATTGTGCCGTCTCTTCGATCGAGAGGCCGCCAAAAAAACGCAACTCGACAATGCGGCTCTGCTGCGGGTCGAGCCGTGCCAGGCCATTCAAAGCGTCATCAAGGGCGATCAAGTCCAAGCCACGCGATTTCGCGGGGGCGATGGCTTCGTCGAGCATGATTGTAGTAGCGCCCGCACCGCGCTTGGCAGCGCGCCGGGTGCGCTCGTGACCAATCAGGATCTGGCGCATGAGAAGCGCGCAGACCGCAACGAAATGCTCACGGTTCTGGAACTGCGGGGCGTGTTGCTGCTCGAGACGCAAGTAAGTCTCATGCACCAGCGCCGTGGTTTGCAGAGTGTGGCCGGGGCGCGCTTTGCGCAGGTACTGATGGGCTACGCGGTGCAGGTCTTCGTACAACAGGGGAAACAACGCCCTGAGTGCCTCCTGGTCGCCTTCGTGCCACTTCACAAGGAGCTGGCCGATGGCCAGCGGGCCGGTCGCGTGCACACCGTCCTCCTCGCCCCCACCTTAGTGTGGAAGGACGATACCCGCGATTGAGCGGTAAGTCAAACGCGGAAAATCGATGGATGGGAAATAAAGTTCCGAGGGGTGAGCCAGTTGGTAAGGGAAATTCCTTATTAGCAAGATGAAGGCGCGAGAAGCGCTCCGAAGATGCCAGCCGGTCTTGACCGGCAATATTGGGGGCGGCGCTCACGCCGAAAACTGGTGTCGACATGAATGAGAGGACAAAACTATGAAGACGTTACGCATTCGCACGTTGATGATCGCGATGACGGTTGGCCTAATGCTGACCGCAGCAGGTAATGCTCAATCAAAGAAGTGCACACCCATTGGGGGCATAATTCTCACCGACCTGGGCGTATGGGACCCAAGCAGCACCTTTGGCTATGCCACTGGGGACCTGAAGGGCTCGGTAGGCGTCAGCATCCTCAGCATGCAGCAGACGGGCAATACGCTGGTGTTGAATGTGCAGCACCACTGGGTGAGCGAGAGTGGCGACGTCATTTCGCTTGATCCCGCGACGGCGACGACAACACAGGTGGCTCCCGGCCTATACGCGGTTGTGAATTATCCGTTTCACATCAACGGGAACGGCACCGGGAAATTTGCGGGCGTATCGGGTGACGGTATGGGGATCGGCGAAGCTGACTTGGCGAATGGACGGCTGGTGTTCCGGTACACCGGAACGCTTTGCACGAAGTAGGCGCCGCGCGCACGGAAGAGAACTGCTGGAAATACGAGGGAGCGTCGCAATTCGTGAAAGACCCCACACATCCAAACGATGGTTGTGTGGGGCACCCGATGTCACGCTTAGCGACGAAATGCAGGTCAAACGTATATTGATCGCTCGCCCGTGTGTAGTCGCTTATCCCTTAATGGTGCTGGTGGCTTCATCCCAGGTTACGACCGACTTGCGGAAGTAGGCCTGGTTGGCCATGTGGCAGGCGGCCGCGGCGTGGTGTCCGAAGACGGCGTCCTCGACCACCGGCTTGCGGGTGCGCACGGCCTCCATGAAAGCCCACATGTGGGGCGCTTCGTCGTCATAGGACGGGCCGCTGTAGGTGACGGCTTCGGCGACGAATTCGTGTCCGGGCTCCGGATCGTGCTGCTTGTGCCAGTCGGTCTCGTAGGTGGCGCGCATGGCCTTGGGGAATCCCTGATCGTAATAGCTGGGGGCGGTGTCGATCCCACGTTGTGGGGTATAGGTGAAATCGCGCTCGCGAATTTCGAGCATTCCCTTGGGTCCCATGAGGCGGGTCATCTCGGAGGTCTCGGTGCCGAGGGTGAGACGCACGTAGGCGGGCACGCTGCCGTATTCAAAGATGGCGGCCTGCAGGTCGGGCATGTTGCGGCCGTCTTTCCAGCGGACGATGCCTCCGGTGGCGAAGGCGCGCGAGGGCGCCTGGTTGATGCCGGTGACGAACATCATGCCGCTGACGAGATGCACCATGAGATCGCCGGCCACGCCGGTGCCGTATTCCTTCCAGCAGCGCCAGCGCGCGTAGGTGATGGGGTCGAAGGGCTTCTTGGGCGCGGTGCCGAGCCAGGTGTCCCAGTCGAAGTTGTCAGGGGAGAGGCCGGGAGGCGGAGGGTACTCCCACGCGCCGGTGGGATCGTTACGGCCGAGGGAGAGCTCAACGGAGAGCAGCTCGCCGATGGCTCCCGCGTCGTAGAGTTGCTTGGCCTTGGCGAGCAGGGCGGAGCTGACACGCTGTGACCCGATTTGCACGATGCGTCCTGACTTTTTGGCGGCGGCGACCATGGCGGCTCCGTCTGCCACAGTGTGGGACATCGGCTTTTCGCAGTAAACATCCTTGCCGGCGGTGACGGCGTCGACGACGATCTGTTTGTGCCAGTGGTCGGGCACGGCGACGATGAGCGCCTGGATGTCCTGGTTGGCAAGGAGCTCCTGATACTTGCGCGTGGTCATGATGTCGGAGCCGACGATTTCTTTGGCGAGGGTGTGGCGGCCGTCCCATAGATCGCAGGCGGCGACGCACTTGGTGCCGGGGAGTTCGACGGCGGTCTTGAGGAGTCCGGAGCCTTGCATGCCGATGCCGATGATGCCGAACTGTACGGTCGCGCCGTTGGGGCCGGAAGCCCACTCCTGGGCGTAAGAAGGTTCGGGCAGGGCGATGGCCTTGGTGGCGAGGGCGAGGCCGGCGGCTCCGGCGGCGGTTTGGAGGAAGTTGCGGCGAGTGAAGTCACGTTTCATGACGGCCTCTCGTAAATGCGAGTAAAAGGAAATCCCTCGCGGGCTTTCGCCCGCTCGTGATGACAAAAGAAAACTACGCCTAGGCTAAAGCCTCAAGCACTCATTGCACCTTATTCACCGGCCTAAAGGCCGGTGCTTCCACCGCTTATTTCGCCAGCGGCTTCATCGCGACTTCCTTGAAGATGACGACGTCTGCGTTCTCGTCCTCATATTTGCCTTTTTGTTCGTCATAGTTCCCGTGGTTCTGCAGGCCAATCCATCCGAAGTTGGGCCGCCGACCACGCGTGCCCTCGAACCAGAACTTCCGGTCGGGCACAGGGTCGCCCTCTGTGTAGTCGGTGACTTTAACGCCATTGAGCATGACGATGGTGCGCGGGCCGTCGAGGGTGATCTCCATGGTGTTCCATTCAGGTCCGGGCTTGCCGGGCTTGGCGAGAGGTTTGGTCAAAGAATACAGAGTGCCGGTGACGTGATACTCGTCTTCGCCTGAGGTTTCGGGGTGATTGTCGATCTGGACTTCGTAGCCATAGTGGACGGGCATCCAGGGCTCGCGCGGCTCGATGGGAATGCGGATGAAGACGCCGGAGTTGTCGTTTGCGTCGCGCATCTTGTACACGACGCGGATGACACAATTGCCGACCGGGCCTGGGGTCCAATAGAGCAGGCCCATTCCGCCATGGGTTCGCATGAGGCCGTTCTCGACAATCATTTCGCCAGGGCCGACGTGCTTCCAGCCGTCAAGGTTCTTGCCGTTGAAGAGCTGGATCCAGCCGTCGGATTGTGCGAGGAGGGGAAGAGCGAACAAGATAAGGATGGCGAGACGAATAAGCCGTTTCAACGTGTAGCCTCCGATAGAACTGTCCGGACAAGGGCGAAATGTCCTCAGCGGAGAATGATGCGCCCAGGGTGGGGTTGTCGGCAAGAAAGTACAGGACCGAGCCGGGTGTTTTCAAAATGGGGCATGGGTGGCGGAATATGTTTGATATGGCATTTTAGTGTCGTATACTCCCCAATCTGTATATGCGCGCACTCAGCGCTTCTGGGAGTGGCGCTACTGGGAGGTTGTGATGATTCGACCAAAGAACGCGCGTTCATTCGGCCCAGTTTCCAGCGGGCGTTGTTTGAGCTTCCTGTGTGCTGTCATGTTTGTGGCGTTGGCCGCGACGATCAGCGCGAACGCATCAGCGGTTGCGACCAGCTCCATGCAACTTCAATCGCTGGTGGTCACGGTGTCCAGCGGTTCACTTATGGTTTCGCCATTTGCGGTGGTGAGCACCAGTGCCTTCAATAATCTGGGAGAACTAGTCAGCAACGGGTCGTCGGGGACGTTCCCGGTGAGCGCGAGTGTGGCAATTACAGACGCCGATGCGAGCGCGTCAGCCGATCCGTTTTCTCAGACGTCATCGGCTCTGGCTGAAGTCAACTTTCTACCAGGCGCCTCTGGTTTTGCGTCGGCATCTGCATTCGCGCGCACGGCGTACTTTCCGTTTTGGATCACGGGGACCAGCGGACCGGTTACGGTGACGTTCACTGCGGTGGTCGGTTATGACCAGTCGTTACTGACGGGTGCTGTCGCATCAACGGCTGACTCTTACGTGCAGGCGTCGTTGATTTTAGGCAACACGTTCAATGTCTCGCAGAGCTCCTTCAATACGATCGGCACCAATTCATCATGGGCTAACAGCGGAACGTTCAATTTGGCTGCGTCCAGAACGCTAACGGCCGGGACCCAGTACGACCTGCAAGTCGACTTAAACGATGGCGCAGATGCGCAGGTGATTCCGGAACCCGGGACACTTTCCCTGTTGCTGGCAGGAGCGCTGACTCCAATGATCCGTGGCGGGCTGCGCCGTTTACGGCGGTAGGAGAGAGCGGGAGCCGGCAAGTTAGTCGTTCGTCTGCAACGCGATGACTTGATCGATCTCGTTGGCGGCGCGTTTCGGGAGCTGGAGCACCACACTTCCCTCAGATAAGCCCAAGCTCACCTTCGCTCCTCCGTTTAATAGGTGTACGTCGCGAATGGGCTTTGCGATCGGCAAGGCTAACACCTTTAGCGTCGGATCGAGCACATGTACATAAATAACGTTGCCGCGTTGCGTGGTGACGCCCCATCCGCCCGGTTTCACCGGGCCGCCTTGCGTGCCGTAGATGGAGTCACCGTAAGTCTTTAACCAGTCACCCATTTCGCGGAGGCGATCGGCGAAGGCGGACTGGATTTCACCGTTGGGCTGAGGGCCGACGTTGAGGAGGAAGTTAGCATTGTTTCCGGCGGCGCGGACCATGTACTGGACAAGATCGCGCAAGGACTTGGGTTCCATGTCGCGGAGATTGAAGCCCCAGGAGCCGCCTCGGTACATGGTGTCGCTGGTTTCGAGCGGAAGCTGACTGATGGTGGTGGAGTTCCATCCCGCTGTGTTGTTGCCGGGCAGGTCCTTCTCGAAGGTCTGATAGTCTTCGCCGGGGAAGGGCGCTTTGTGATGGTTGGAGACAATAAGCGCACCGGGCTGTAGCTGGTGGATGAGCGCATAAGTCTTTGGCAGTTGCCAGTCGGCGTCGGGCTTGTCCCACATACCGTCGAACCAGACGCCGCCGATCTCGCCGTAATTCGTGAACAGCTCGGTGAGCTGGGCGTTCATGAAGTCGAGGTAGCGGGGCCACTGCCCACTGGTGGGACGGCCTTCCCAGTGACCGGTTCCGCCGCGCGGATAGTAGTCAGGATGGTGCCAGTCGAGTTGCGAGTAGTAGACGAACAGCTTGATGCCCTCGCGATGACATTCGTCGGCGAGCTGCTTGAGTGTGTCTTTGCCGTAGGGGGTGGCGTCAACGATGTTGTATTTGTTTTGCTTGGTGGCGAACATCGAGAAGCCGTCGTGGTGGCGCGAGGTCACGACGATGTAGCGCATGCCGGCCTGCTTGGCTAGCGAAACCCATGTCGCGGCGTCGAACTTGACGGGATAAAACTGCGCGGCAAGCTGCTCGTATTGCGGGCCCGGGATGTGCTGCGTCTGCATGACCCATTCGCCGTCGCCCAGCTCGCTATAGATTCCCCAGTGGATGAACATGCCGAAGCGCGCCTGCTGGAACCATTCCCTGGACTTCAGGTTTTCGGGGGACGGCTGATAGCCGGGTTGGGCGAGGAGAGGAACGGAACAAAAGAAAACCGCGCAGGCAATCGCTGCGCGGCGGAAAAATCGAGGTATCGACATACGGCCAAGGTTCGGCATGTGCAACAGAGTATACGAACGCCAAACCAGCGGACCGAAAAGAACTTCCTCAGCGAACGTCGGCGGTTTGGGCGGCGCGATACCACTGCAAGGTGTTGCGCAGGCCGTCTTCGATGGAAAAGCGCGGAGAGTGACCGAGTTCGCGAACGGCGGCAGTGGTGTCGGCCTGGGAATCGCGCACGTCGCCGGCGCGCGGGGGCCCGTATTTCGCGGGAATCTTGACGCCTTCGATCTTCTGTATCGTTTCCCAAATTTCATTCAAGGAATAGCGATTGCCATTGCCGGCATTGAAGACCTTGCCGGAGACACCGGGAGTCTTCGAAGCCTTGATGACCAAAGCCACCACATCTTCGACGTAGGTGAAGTCGCGGGTCTGTTCGCCGTCGCCATGGATGGTGGGTACCGTGCGATGGAGCGCGCAGGTCATGAACACCGAGATGATGCCGGAATAGGGGCTGCCTGGATCTTGGCGCGGGCCGTAAACATTGAAGAAGCGAAGCGAGGTGGCGTCGATTCCGTAACAGGAGGCGAAAGAATTGCAGTAGTACTCGCCCATCAGCTTCTGGGCGGCGTAGGGCGACTTAGGGTTAGGCTGCATGGTTTCGACCTTTGGAAGCACGAGGGTGTCTCCGTAAGCCGAGGACGAGGCAGCGTAGACCACTTTGCGGACTTTGCCCTCGACGCAGGCGCGCAGGACATTGAAAGTGCCGTCGATATTGGCTTCATGGGAAGGCACGGGATCGACGATCGACTTGGGAACCGATGGAATGGCCGCAATGTGAAAGACGGTGTCAGCGCCAGCGATGATGGTTTGGATAGCGGCGTAATCGCAGATATCGACGCGGTGAATGTCAATTTGCGAGGCGATTTCGGTGAGGTTTTCGGCGCGTCCGGTGGAGTAGTTGTCGATGACTTCGACGGAGCCGTCGCCCACGGCCAGGAGCCCGCGAACGAGAGCGGAACCGATAAAGCCAGCACCGCCAGTGACGATATATTTCTTCATGCCAGTATCCAATCCAGTATTGCTATCAAAATTAGGCCACTTTCGTCATTGTAATGGGCGCATGGAGGTTCGTGCGCCGAGGCGCAGTATCAGGACGGCAACTGCGTGTTTAAGGCAGCTTGGTGTCGTGATACTCTGTAGGATGCCACTTTTGTGCTGTGCGTAACTGTAGGCAGGTACAATTCAGACCATTCGATGGTAACGTAGAAGTGTCCGAAAACTCACGAAAAGCGCGGAGAAACGGGTAGGGACTACCTGTCGGCGCCTTGGGTGGCTGGTCGGTTACTGGCAAGGCTAAGATCGGACGCATGAAATGTTGTTGGAGATAGAACGCGAACCACTCATCGCAGCGGATTCGCGCGAATGGGAGGCCGCCCAACAGTGCAGCACTCCAGTGAAACGGAACAGGACGTCAACTTGGCGCCACAACCCCTCAATACGACAACAGAAGACGCGGCCATAGCTACCCCGGAGAAACACCCCGAAGAAAAGCCAACGGGACCCACGCTGGTGCAGCATTTGCGCGCCTTCGGCTGGCAAGGTTGGGTGCTGACCGCTGTCTTGATCGGACTCTACTACCCGGTGCTAGGTCCGCTGGTGCGCCAGTGGGCTGAAGATGGGGACTACTCCCACGGGTTCCTGGTGCCGTTGCTGTCGGCATACCTGATCTGGCAGAGGCGCGACAAACTGGCTGAAATCGTGCGGAAGCCGTCGAACTCAGGATTGCTGGTGGTGCTGTTCTCATTGGGTTTGCTGTTTCTAGGGCGATTGGGCGCGGAATTATTCCTGACACGCATTTCCATCGTAATAACGATCTGCGGATTGATCGTGTACTTCTCGGGATGGCGACTACTTAGGGCCATGGCGTTTCCGATGGCGTTCCTGTTGTTTGCGATCCCCATTCCGGTGCTGATTTACAACGAAATTGTTTTCCCGCTGCAATTTATAGCCTCGCGATTTGCTACCAGCGTGTTGGAGATGCTGAACCTGTTCCCGATCATGCGCGAAGGCAACGTCTTGATCATGCCGGGGATGCGGCTGGAAGTGGTGGAAGCGTGCAGCGGGATTCGTTCGCTGATGTCGTTGCTGGCGCTGGCGGCGGGATATGGATATCTGGCGGAAAAGAGCGTGCCAGTGCGCTGGTTCCTGTTCCTGATGATGGTGCCACTGGCCATTATCAGCAACGGAACGCGAGTGATGATTACGGCGCTGATGACAAACTACATCGGGCCGCAGGCAGCCGAAGGATTCATGCACGAGTTTTCAGGCTGGGTGATTTTCGTGGTGGCGACGGTGCTGTTCCTGGCGTTGCATAGTCTCACCATCTTCGTGCGCAAGAAGCTGGGCTGGTTGCCGAAGGATTCGGCACCGGCGAAAGCGTAGGAGTCAGGTATGAGTAACACAACGCGCTACTGGGCGATGATTGCGGTGCTGCTAGCAGGCACAGCCGGCATGGGCTTTTTGTCGCATGGTGAGTCGACACCACCGGCGCGGCCGTTGAGCGATTTTCCCAAGGACATCGGAAGCTACCGCGCGGTAGCGGATTTCCCGTTTGATGAGACGACGCTGAAGGTGCTGGGCGTAACGGATTACGCGAACCGCGCCTACTACTCGCCGACACAAGGCGAATTAGGCCTGTACATCGGGTACTTCCGTACACAGCGTACGGGCGCGACCATCCACTCGCCGAAAAATTGTCTTCCCGGCGCTGGATGGCAGCCGACGGTGTCGGAGATCTACCAGTTGTCGCTGGCCGACGGGCGTAAGGTTCCGGTGAATCTGTACGTCATACGCAAGGACCTGGACCAGCAGATCGTACTGTACTGGTACCAGTCGCACGGGCGAGTGGTGGCCAGCGAGTATTGGGGCAAATTTTATATGGTGGCTGACGCAATCCGCTTGAACCGTACCGACGCGGCGCTGGTGCGGATTACCGCGCCGGTTCGAAACGGAGACCTGGATGGGGCCCGCAACCAGGCGATTGCGTTTGCCCAGCAAGTAGCAGTCGATGTTGAGCAGGTTATTCCCCGGTAGGCAGGAGACTTCATGCGGAATCGTTATCTAGTTACGGTTGCAACGGCATTGATGATGGTGATGCTGGTAGTTGCCACCGGGTGCAAAGCCAATCCCGAAAAGGCCAAGAAAAAGTATCTCGAGAGCGGCCTGAGCTACGTGGACAAGAAGCAGTACGATGCCGCGGTGATCCAGTTCAAAAAGGCCTTGCAAGTGGATCCGAAGTACGCCGAGGCCCATTACCAACTCGGCATGGCGTATCTGCGACAGCAGCGGATGAAAGAGGCATACCAGGAATTCGGCTTGGCTTCCACCTTGGACCCCAAGAACGTGAAAGCCCTTTTGGAAATGGGTAACATCCAGTGGGCCCAGGGGCGGTTCGATCCGAAATTCTACAAGATGGCGGAGGACTCGGCGCGCAAGATCCTGGAAGTGGATCCCAACAGTGCCGACGGATACTCGCTGATGGGCACGTCATTGTTCGCGGAGAAGGAGCCGGAGCAGGCGCTGGCGGCCTATAACAAGGTCATTGAGCTCAAACCGAACGATTCCGCAGGCTACTTGAACCGCGCCGTGCTGTACGCCAGCATGAAACGGGACGCCGATGCGGAAGCGGATTTCCGCAAGGCCATTGCACTCAACCCGAAGAACCTGGAGGCCTACAGTAACCTCTCGCGGTTCTACCAGTACAAACAGCAATTGCCGCAAGCCGAAGCGGTGCTGCAGGAGGGGATCAAGAACGATCCCGATGCTCCGGCAAACTACCTGAGGCTGGCTGCGCTGCTGCAACAGGAAAACCGAACGGCCGATGCCGTGACGGTGATTGGAAACCTGCGCGATCGTCTGCCTAAGAACCCCGAAGTGGCAGGAGCGATCGCGGAGTTTTATATGTCGTCAAGAAATCCGGACGCGGCGATCAAGGAGTATCAGCGCGGCATTGCGCTCGATCCGAAGAATGAGCAGTTGCAGGTTGCGCTGTGCGAAACGTACCTGATGACGGGCCATGTTGACGACGCCACGAAGCTGGACGAACAAATGCTGAAGAACAAGCCCAACGACGTGGCGGGGCGCATGATCAAGGGCCGGCTGGAAGCCATCAAGGGAGATTTCGCGGCAGCGGTGGTTACACTTCGCGGGGTGGCCAAGGACTCGCCGGAGAACCCACAGGCCCACTACTTCCTGGGGCAGGCCCTGATGAGAACGGGCGACCTGGCAGGAGCGAAGACAGAATTCCAGGAAGCCATCAAGCGCGAGGCCATCCAGCGTGGTAATGCGGACCATCCGAACCCGCTGTATTTGCAGGCGCAGGCGGAAGCTTACCGGGATTCGCGCGACTACAGCACGGCGAAGCAATTCGCGCAGCAGTTACTGAACGAGAATGATAAGAACCCCCAGGCGCACTACCTGATGGCTTCCATCGATCTGGCTGCGAAGGACTACCAGGGGGCGCTGAACGAACTTACTATTGTGGTGCAGGCGGCGCCCAACGATCCGATGGTGCATGTGAACATGGCATTCGCCTATGGCGGATTGAAGAAGTTTCCCGAGGCGGAGCGAGAGTTCCAGACTGCGCTAAAGATCAACCCGCAGTTTGACAGCGCAGTAGGGGACTACGTAGCCATGCTTTTCGGCCTGAACCAGCAGCCGAAGGCGCTGCAAGTCGCAAAACAGTACCTGGACTCCAACCCCAACCGCTCGGGGGCGCACTTCATCTACGCGTCGGCCCTGGCCAACAGCAAGAAGTTCGACGAAGCAATTCCGGAGTACCAGAAGGCGATTCAACTGGAACCGAAGGGGCTGCTTTCGTACATGCAACTGGCGAACGTTTACCAAGCGCAAGGCAAGATGGATGACGCAATCGCCATCTACCAGAAGGCATTGGCCGTGGCGCCCGATAATGCTTCTATTGAGGGAGCGTTGGGCAACGCATACCTGGCGAAGGGAGACGCAAAAGCAGCGCAGCAGGCTTATGAAAAGGCCAATAACCTGGCGCCGCATGATCCGTTGCTGCAAAACAACCTGGCATGGGTCTATGCGATGCAGGGACAGAACCTGGACGTGGCCTTATCTCTGGCGCAACAAGCCAAGCAAACCGCTCCGGATTTGCCGCAGATCAATGACACGCTGGGTTGGATCCAATACAAGAAGTCAAACTATGTGATTGCCGTCGGACTTCTGAATGAAGTAGTGCAGAAGATGCCTGAGAATCCCGAGTATCGCTACCACCTGGGTATGGCGCTGAGCGCTTCCGGCCAGAAAGACCGTGCCAAGGAAGAACTCAAGAAGGCGTTGCAGTTGACGCCCCCTCTGGGCCACGAGGACGCCAAGCAGGCACAAGATACTTTGGCCAAACTCTAGCAAACGGATAACTCGTCTCTCCACGGCCTGACGAAGCATCGTCAGGCCGTTGGCTTTTGAGCCAGCCCGGAATGGCCTCTAATTGGGAATCGAGCGAAGAACGCAGCCCTGTTTGTAGTTCCTGTACAGAGTGTGGCGGCCTTCCCGGGCCCATGCCGTTGAGCGAAACCGCCGGTACGCCGTCAGGTGCGCTCGCTCGGCAGCAACAGACTGACGCTGTATCCGACTGCAAATGTAAGAATGCTGCCAAGCGCGACGTACCAGGTGAATGACACGCGCGTGAAGAACCACAAGTAGAGATTCAGCAGGACCCCAGCCAACATCCCTACCATTGCGCCGCGCTCGGAGGCGCGACGGGTCAGCACTCCAAGAAGAAAGACCCCGAGCAGCGATCCGTAGGCGACGGAGACGATGGAGAGTCCGACTTCGAGCACGCGTCCGCCATTACGGGCGAGGATCGCGAGCGCGAATAGAACGAGTGCCCATCCGATGGTTGCGAAACGCGAGAGACGCACGCGATGCTGTTCGGTGGCTGCGGGATGCCAGCGTCCATAGAAGTCGACAATCGTAGTGGAAGAAAGCGAGTTCAGTGCCGCGCTGAGGTTCGACATGGCAGCGGCAAGAATAGCGGAGATCAAGAGTCCACTGATGCCATGCGGTAATTTGTTGACTACGAAGGTCGGGAAGATCGTGTCGCCTCGCGAGAACGGGATCGCGGGCGGCTCGAGCTTGTAGAAAACAAACAATGCCGCGCCCATCAGCAGGAACAGGGCGAACTGGGCCAACACGGCGAATCCGCTGGAGATCAAGGCCACCTTCGATTGAAGCTCGTTGCGGGCGGCGAGCAATCGCTGCACGATGAGCTGGTCGGTACCGTGGGTGGCGGTGGTGAGAAAGGCTCCGCCGATGAGGCCGGACCAGAAGGTGTAAGTGGCGTAGAAATTCCAGCCGAAGTCGAAGACGCGGAACTTGCCTGCCGAGCTCGCGAGAGTGTGAACGGTTGCCCATCCGCCGGGCACAAGATGAAAGATGGTGAACAGGCCCACTAGTGTGCCCGTGACGTAGATAGCCAGTTGCACGACATCTGTCCAGATGACGGCAGCCATGCCGCCTTCGAAGGTGTAGATCATCGTGAGAAGAGTCACGATGGCAATAGCGGAGACATCACGCGCGAAGGAACTCATACCCGCGAGCAGGCTCGAGAGCGCGATGGCGATAACGATGGCGACGGCGTAAACGCGCACGCCTTCGGCGGCTGCGCGGGTTATAAGAAAGAGCCCCGCCGTGAGGGAGCGCAATCGGGGGCCGAAGCGGCGATCTATCAGCTGGTAGGCGCTGAGGAGTTCTCCGCGAAAATACTGCGGGATGAGCAGGAAGCTGACGATGAAGCGCCCGACGATGTATCCCAGCACCAGTTGCAGGAAGCGGAAGTCTGTTTCATACGCGAGACCGGGAACGCTGATGATCGTGAGAGTGCTGGTTTCGGCGGCGACGATGGAGAGCGAAAGCGCCCACCACGGGATGGCTTGGTCGGCCAGGAAATAGTCTTTGAGCGTGCGCTGATGGCGGCGGAACCGCAATCCGAATGCGGTGACGCCGAGGAGATAGGCGAGGATTACGACGAGATCGACCGCGTTCAGGCCAATGCGCAACGGCCCTCCTTTCGCAGGAGATTATTCCATCCCGCAAAGGTTTTACCTACAAGATACCGAACAGGTTGGGACAGGACGGCCGTCAAGTTACGGGCGAAAGTGCCGATAGAAAGGAACGAAGTGCGAGTTCGTCGAATCGCGGAGCCAGCCCGTGCGGCGGGAGACTGATCGGTGATTTCCCTGAAGAAATATCTGGACATGAAGTTTGAGGCGACACGAGAGAGCCAACCGGTGACTAACGACTTGCTCGGTGCGGCCGTGGAATCGTATCGCTCGTCGCTGCTGGATATGGGGCGCAGTGGCTACCAGGCGTGTCCGGCGTTTGGGGCGAACCTGCGGGAGTCGCTCGAAGTTCTGGCGGCCCGACTGGCCAGCGACGTATCGGCGGACGCGCTGCAAGAAACCCGCCGCGATGCGAGCGAGCAGTTGTCGCTGTGGGGCGAGCGCACGGCGGAGCATTTCAAGGGCAAAGCAGAAGAAGTCAAAGACCTGCTAGATGATGCTGGCGCGGACGGCTGAATCGTTTGGCGAACGAGACCAACGCTACGCCGCGCAATTGCACCAGTTCACGACTCATCTACGCGCGGTCGCGGACTTGGAAGATCTCACGCAAGTACGGTGGTCGCTGATGCAGACGGCGGGAGAGCTGAAGACTTGTGTGGACCAGATGGAGCAGGACAGCCAACAGGCATTGGCGCAACTCGAGTCGAAGGTCACTACATATGAAAGCCGCCTGAAAGAGACGGAGGATCTGGCGCTGCGGGACCCGCTCACGGGACTACCGAATCGGCTTCACTTGGAGCGGCGCCTGCAGTGGAAGGTCGAGAACCGGCAGCCCTTCAGCGTTGCCTTCCTCGACTTGAACCAGTTCAAGGCGGTCAATGACAAGTACGGGCATCCGGCATGCGATTCCGTGCTCAAACAATTCGCGGAAGAATTGAAGTCGAATGTGCGGCCGGGCGATATTGTGGGGCGCTGGGGCGGTGACGAGTTCGTGATCCTGCTGGACTGCGATTTTGCCGCCGCCGCGGCGTTGATCGACCGAGTACGGAAGTGGGTGTTCGGCGACTACTCCATCACGGCTGAAGGCGAAGCGGAGAAAGTGAAGGTCTGGATGAGCGCGGCGGTCGGGATCGCGGAGTGGAAGCCGGACGAACAAGTGAAGCAGTTGATCGAGCGGGCCGACCGCGCGATGTACAAAGAGAAGACGCGATCGACGGCGGTGCCTGTGGGGCGACCGACGGAATTAGTCGAGGCCCGCACCTAGACAAGACTCAAACAAGTCATTCGACGGCACTAGAGCGCCGCCTTCCCTGAGCCATACTCTCGACCTGACCAGCGAATTCCTGTTATTGTGCATCTGCGCGCATGGTGTCGGGGATGCGCGGGGCGCGTCCAGATTTTCACGCTACAACCACGGAGGAACCATCATGCGAGCCACCGCTCTCGCTCTTCTTCTTGCCTGTTCTCTCGCTTTTTCAGCCGTCGCTCAACAATCAGATGTGAAACGAGCCTCTGAGGCGGAACAAACCAAGGCAGCATCACAAAAGCCGGCGCAGACATCCGCTTCCGCCAGCAAGGATGCACAACCCGACGACAGCGAGAGTCTGGGCCCATGGAAAGGCCTGCAATACCGATTGGTCGGTCCTTATCGCGGTGGACGCGTGGTGGCTGCATCCGGCGTAGTGGGGCAGAACGACACGTACTATTTCGGCGCCGTGGCCGGCGGAGTCTGGAAGACCACCGACGGCGGACTGAGCTGGAAGCCGATCTTCGACAAGATGAAAGACGCGTCGCCGTCGGTCGGCGCGCTGGCGGTGGCCGAATCCGACCCCAACGTCATTTATGTGGGAACCGGCGAGGCTTGCATCCGCGGCAACATCGTAGGTGGCAACGGCGTGTACAAGTCGATTGATGCGGGCGCGACATGGAAGTTAGTTGGCTTGCAGGACACGCATGCCATCGGGCGGCTCATCATCAACCCGAAGAACCCCGACATCGCATTCGTCGCGGCGCTGGGACATCCGTTTGGTGAGAACGAAGAGCGCGGCATATTTCGCACACGCGATGGCGGCAAAACGTGGGACAAGGTCTTATATAAGGATGCGAAGACCGGCGGCATCGACATCACTTTCGATCCGAGCAATTCCAGCATTCTGTACGCGACGATGTGGCAAGCGAAACGCACACCTTGGAGCATGGATAGCGGCGGACCGGGAAGTGGGCTTTACAAGTCGATCGACGGCGGCACGACATGGAAGGAAATTAAGGGACATGGTCTGCCGGAAGGCGTGATTGGCCGCATCGGCGTGACGGTTTCGGGTGGAAATCTGAATCGCGTATGGGCGGTGGTGGAGGCCGACAAGGGCGGCATTTACCGCTCGGACGACGGCGGCGAAACGTGGCGAATGATGACGGATGATCATCGCTTTCGCCAACGCGCCTGGTATTACTCGCACATCTTTGCGGACCCGAAATCTGCCGACACCGTATGGATCCTGAATACTGCGGTGTATCGCTCGACGGATGGTGGCAAAACATTCAATCGAGTTCGCGCACCGCATGGTGACAACCACGCTCTGTGGATCGATCCCACCAACCCGAAGCGGATGATTAACGGCAACGACGGCGGCGCGACGGTTTCAACCAACGGCGGCGAGAGCTGGACGAGCATCTACAACCAGCCGACGGCGCAGTTCTATCACGTGACCAGCGACAATCGCGTGCCGTATTACGTGTATGGCGCGCAACAGGACAACTCTACGGTCGCAATTGCGAGCGCAAGCCCCAGTGGTTCCATTGACCGATCGGACTGGTATGACGTGGGCGGCGGCGAGAGCGGCTACATCGCACCCGATCCCACGGACCCGATGATCGTGTACGCCGGTTCGTACGGCGGGGAGATCACGAAGTATGACCATCGCACGGGCCAGGAACAGGCAGTGAACCCGTGGCCGATCAATCCGATTGGATGGGCCGCAGCCGATGTGAAACACCGCTTCCAATGGACGGAGCCGATAGTGTTTTCGCCACACGATTCCAAGACTCTCTACTTTGCTGGCGAAGTGTTATTTAAGACGACCGACGCAGGGATGAGTTGGACGATCATCAGTCCTGACCTCACGCGAAACGATAAAGTGAAGCAGGCGGCTTCGGGCGGACCCATCACCAAAGACAATACCGGAGTTGAAGTATACAACACGATCTTCTCGGTGGTGGAGTCCCCCGTGGCGATGGGACAGATCTGGGCGGGCACGGACGACGGGTTGGTACATCTGACTCGCGATGGCGGGCAGCATTGGGACAACGTCACGCCGAAGGCGATGCCAGAGTGGGGGACGGTCAGCATGATCGAGGCTTCGCCGTCGGATGCGGGCACGGCCTACGTCGCAATTGAGCGTCACAAGATGGACGACTTCACGCCGTACATTTTCAAGACGACAGACTTCGGCAAGACGTGGACGAAATTGGTGACGGGAATACCGACGAATGTCTATGTGCATGCCGTGCGCATGGATCCGAAGCGCACGGGGTTGCTCTTCGCCGGGACAGAGCACGGCGTGTACGTTTCGTTCGACGATGGGGCCAAGTGGCAGCCAATGCAACTGAATCTGCCGGTGGCTCCGGTGAATGACCTGATCGTGAAGAACAACGATCTCGTGGTCGCAACGCACGGCAGAGCGTTCTGGATCATGGATGACATTACTCCCCTGCGGCAGTACAACGATTCAATTCCGCAACAAGATGCGTATCTGTTTGCACCCTCGGTGACCAGCCGCATGTTGCTGGAGGGATCGCCTTTCGGCGGAGGCGGCGCGGTTGGACAAAATCCTCCTGCGGGCGCGATGGTTTATTACTGGCTGAAGACGTCGCTGAAGACTCCTGAAAAGAAGGCGACGGGAGGCGAGGCGGCAAAAACCGAAGGCGACAAGAAAGACCCGCCGAAGGTCACGCTGGAGATTCTGGACTCGACCGGGAAAGTGATTCGTAAGTTCCCCAAGAAAGAAGAGGCCGGGGGACCGGATGAGGAAGACTTCTTCAGCCGTGGTGGTGCTGGCGACCTGCCGATGGATGCTGGGCTGAACCGCTTCGTATGGGATTTGCGTTATGAGGGAGCGACCAAAGTTCCGAAGGCTCCGCTATGGGGAGGCAATACAGACGGACCAGTCGCTCTACCAGGAAGCTACCAGGTGCGGCTGACGGTGCAGGGCAAGAGCTATACAGCTCCGATGGAAATTACTGCCGATTCGCGGCTGACGACCAGCGCCGCCGACTTGAGCAAGCAATTCGACTTGCTGATGAAGATTCGCGACAAGCTGACGCAGACGGATGACACCATCATCCAAATTCGCGATCTGCGCGATCAGATCGGCGTAGTCAACAAGCATGTCGGCAGCGATGCGCAGAACAAAGCTATCGTGGATGCGGGCAAGGCACTCGACAAGAAAATGACGGAAGTCGAGGAAGTGCTGGTCCAGACGAAAGCGAAGAGTGGCCAGGACGTGCTCAACTTCCCTGTGCGTTTGAACAATCATTTCGCCGCGCTGGGGGGAGTGGTGGGAAGTGCGCAGACGGCCCCGACACAACAGTCGTATGAAGTGTTTGATCTGCTGAGCAAGCAACTCGACGAGCAGTTGGCGAAGTGGAACCAGATCGTGGGAACAGATGTACCGGCGTATAACGATCTGGTCAAACAACAGCAGGTACCAGCATTGAAGGTGACACAAGCGGACGCCGCGAAGTAGCGGCGTCGCAAGTGTCGAGACTTATTTCGCGGCGAGGAGCGCGTTCACCTTCGACATGACCTCGAAGGCATCGGCCACGTAAAGAACATCGGCCTTGCCGCGCGCCCAATCGATCACTTATGCAGCGACTGCCACAGCGCCGCAAGGTTTTGGGGCGAGACGTGGATCAGCCCTCCACGGGGACTGTCGATGTCGGCGATCAGGAGGAACGAGATGGCGACGAGCAGGGGCATCACGAAAAGCAGGCGTGAACTGGCTGGATACTACGCGAGCCGTAGCCCACCAGAAGATTGCACCCGACAGCGGTCAAGATCAAGAAGACCCAGGCCGCCTCGGGAATGCGGTTCCACCACGCGGCCTGGGTGTATCCCTGGGAGTTCAACACGTCGTTCATGCCTGACACGACGAGGGCCATGACCGGCGTCGGTTGGGCGAGGGCCGGGGCCTGAACGGCGGACCACATTTGATCCTGTAGGCGAGCGGTGTCGTTGTTGATTTGCTGGAGGTCGTGCGCATCGCGGGTGCGGTAGAACGCTATGCGCAAGTCAGTGTAAGTCAGCAGCTGACTCTGCACGCGCGCCGCATCAGCCGGAGGCAGCAACCGGCGCGAACGTATTCGGTACCGATGGCGTTGGCTTCCGCTTCCTCGTAGTTTTTGCGAAGGTCGTAGCGCGTGGTCGCCATAGAGAAGGTGAATCCGATGAGCAGGGCGAGCAGCGTGAGAGTTGCCGTCTGCACCACACCGAAGTCGTCACGCTTCTCGGGCGCCAAGGGCCGGCGCTTGCGAAATGCGGCCCCGAAATACGCCGAAAGCCAAAATAACGCCACCACGGGCACGAAGAGCAATACGGGACGGTTGATCATGGCCCCTCCTGTTCTGTTATCTCACTTGTGATCGGGGGCACGGTCAAGGGACGTTCACTGCTAAACAGGAGACTATAAAAAGTTTCCTCGCCCAGGACGCGGCGAAACTCCATGAAGCCGAAGAGAGTAATAAAGCAACAGAAGACCATAAGGGTGTGGCCCAGCAGCGCGTCCATGCGAATGGAACGGGAGGCTTCAGCCATGCCAGACCCGTGGATCAGCCGCTTGACCAGTTCTTCGACAAAATGGAAGGCCAGCGCGAAAAGACAATACAGGACGGCCTTCCAAACGGCCGAAACCAGCAGGGCCTATGCTTCATACTTCTCTCCGATGTGCACTGCCTGCCCGATCAGTATGACTTTCGCAATCACCAGCGCATTGATCAACGCGAAAGCGTAGCTCCAGTAGGGGACCTCGTACTCCTTCAGCAGCAGAGTGGAGTAAGTAGCAAGAGCGCAAAAGAAGAAAGCCAGATACACGAAAAACATACAGAAGCTCTTTGGCCTCGTGCTTGGCTTTCTCTTTCAGTACCGCTTTTTGTTCTGCGGTTCTGCTCATATGTGCCTCCTCGGATGGCCGCTATCAGCTTAAACCTGAACGAAGAAAAAAGGGCGTGCCATTGTGGCACGCCCAGTTGCAGTATAATTACCACCGGCCAGCCCGAAGCGAGCCGCCCGCTGGGTCGAGGGTTGGACTACTGGCCTGCGTGGTTCTTGATCGCCGCTTCGATTTGCGCCTTAACGGCCGACAGGTTGAAGGTAGCTGGATCCTGCATCGGTGGATAATCGATGGCCGTCATGCCGAGTTTACCCACCTCTTGCTGGACGAGCACGAAGCGCCAGAACTCGCGCGCATAGAACTCGTTCATGTAGCCGCCGCCCATGTCGTTCAGGCTCTGGCCGCGGATCGACGGAGTGCGCTCAAATGGGTCCTGACGCAGGTTCACGATGGTGGGCATGTCGGTGGTGACTTTTTCCCCCGGCCAGCCCCAGGGCTGCTGGAAGAACTGGAACTTGAAATCGTCGATGCGAATCGCACCAAGATGGGGACCGCCGAAGTAGAACAGTTCGTGGCGTACCGAAGGTCCCGTACCTTCCAACAACGCCAACTGGTCGTAGCCGTCGAGGTGGTTCTTGTAAGTCCGCTCACCGAGTTTCACGCCCTTAAGGAGTTGATTCGTGATGTCGGGAGACCCGGCTGCGTGTGCAAGAGTGGGCAGCCAGTCGAGGCCCGAGAAAATACCGTTCTCAACCGTTCCCGGCTTGACGTGTCCCGGCCAGCGGATGATCGCCGGCACGCGGAAGCCGCCTTCGCCCACCGTGCCCTTAGTGTCTTTGAAGGGCGTCATGCCGCCGTCCGGCCAGGTGAAGACTTCAGCGCCGTTGTCGGTGGTGAAGATCACGATGGTGTTGTCAGCCTCGCCGATGTCTTCCAGGTGCTTCAGGATTTCGCCGATGCTGTCGTCCATCTGCGCCATGCCTGCTTCTTCCAGGTTGTAGTTGCTGGTGGCATTCATCATCGCCTGATACTTCGGCGGGAGGTACGTGAAGACATGCATGCGGGTGGTGTTGTGCCAGATGAAGAAGGGCTTGCCGTCCTTCTTGGCCTTGTCCATGAAGCCGTTGGTATGTCCGACCAGCACCTCGTCAAAGGTCTCCATGTCGTACTTGGCCGGCTTGCCCTTTTGCCAGTTCTGCATGTCCGTCATGTTCGGGAATGGCGCCAGCGGACCCTCGTCCACAATCTTCTGCTTACCGATCGGGCCCCATCGGGGCTGGGAGGTGCTATCGGCGGTGTCGGTCGCCCAACAATGCGTCAGATTGCGCGGACCGGTCTTGTCGATCCAGTCCTGCGGATAGTCGAACCAATAAGGATCGGACATCGCATCGAGGTGATAGAGGTAGCCGAAGAATTCGTCGAAGCCGTGCAAGCACGGCAGGAACTTGTTCAGGTCGCCGAGATGGTTCTTGCCGAACTGGCCGGTTTCATAGCCCTGCGCCTTCAGGATGGTGGCGAGGGTGACGGCCTGCGCCGGCATGCCTACGTCCGCTCCGGCCTGTCCCACGGTCGTCAAACCAGTGCGGATGGGCAACTCGCCGGTAATAAAGTTGGCGCGCCCCGCCGTGCAGCTCGCCTCGGCGTAGTAGTCGGTGAACATCATGCCCTGCGACGCCAGCTTGTCGAGGTTCGGCGTCTTGCCCGACATGATTCCACGGTGATAAGCGCCGATATTGAACCAGCCCACATCGTCGCCCATGATGACGAGAATGTTAGGTTTCTTAGCTTGCGCTGCGGCTGGGACGGCTCCGCTCGCCAGCAGGAAGCTGGAGAGGGCCAGCGCACCCAATGTCAGTTTTCGAACTCCTGCACCAAAATCCATACTCAAGATCTCCTGTTGCATGAACTGCTGGTTGGCCTCCGCGCGGGGAGGGTTACGATGGGCGGAAGTTCCCATCAGAGGTCGCTGGCCGGCACACTCTGCCAGCCCACTAAAATCACTTTTTGGAGTGCAAGGAAGTGTATTCCGTAACCCGGGATTCGGGCAACGAAAACCCCGGGTCACGTTTGTAACAATCTTGTAACAAACAAGAAAATGGGCCGCCCTGGCAGGCCGCCCGACCAAGTCGTGTTGTCGCTTACTTCTCCCAGCTAAAGATCTGCTTCCAGTCGTTCTTCATGCTGATGACGATCCAGCCTTTCGCCTTGGCCTCGTCGTACAGCGGCTGGGTGAAGGTGCCGACCTTGGAGTCAGGCAAACCCTGCGCCGGGCCATAGGCGATATTCGCGCATGGCATCGTCGTGCAGCACCAGCATTTCCAGCGAGGCTCCGCCACCGGCCTGGGTGTACTCCAGCATCTGCTGGTCGCCAGTCGAGTTACCAAAGGCCGCTTTCGGATGCTTCCCGATGAACAGATAGATATCCTCCGCCTTGCCGCCATTATTGTTATTCAGCAACAGCTTGGGGTCGCGCATCAGCACGCCCTGCCCTTCTTTGTTGTATTGATACTGAGTATCAAGCGCCGAGCCAATAATCTGCTCCGGAGGAATGCCGTACACAGACTGCGCATAAGTGCGGACGAACGCCTGCCCACCACCCGTCACGATATATGTCCGGTAGCCGTTGTCGCGCAGATACCTCATCACCTCCAGCATCGGCTGGTACACCATTTGCGGATACGGCTTGTCGAACTTCGGATGCTTCGCCTTCGCCATCCAGTCCTTCACAATCGGCGGAAACTCTTCCGCCGTCATGCCAGTAGAAGTCACCGCGAAGATCGCTTCCAGGTCTTTCAGAGTGAACTTCGCCATGGCCTCTTTGTCGCCGGTGACGATGGCCTTGAACGGCATCTTGGTCTTCCATTCCGGGTGCTGCGGCGCCATCTCGCCTACTCGATCCAGGGCGAAAAGCACCTGCGAATACATCGGCTGCTCAACCCAGGTCGTGCCGTCCTGATCGAAGGTGGCGATGCGATCTTCCGGCGCGACAAACTTCGGACTGGCCTTGTCCGTCGTAGTTTTCACAAAGTCGAGGATCGCTTGTTTCGCCGGCCCATCGTTCCACGAAGGCAACGGATCGGCAGCAACGGTTGCGGCCGGCTGGCCGGCGGTTGGCGTGGCGGGTGTTGGGTTATTGGTACAGCCGGCAAGTGTGATGACTAGAAGAAGCGATGAAAGCACTGCAAGACGGATTTTCAATTCTCAGTCTCCTGAATTTCCCGTTCGATTCGGGTCGCGACCTTCTCTAACCCTCGCTGCCCTTCTCATGCCGCGACTGATGAATGCGGCTCACGATCACAAAAAAGTATCCCGTTGACAGGCCGCACATCAGGACGCCCATCAATCCCTCGACCGGTCCGAGCATCCGCCACGGCTGCGCCAGCACGACGTCGCCGTAGCCGAGAGTGGTGTACGTCACTCCGGAAAAATAGAACGCCGCTTCGGCACTGGGCAGCAATCCACACCACAGATAGAACCAGGCCCAGATCGAAATCTCCACCACATGCAGCAGGACCAGCCACCAGATCATGCGAAGCAGCATCCTGAGAATCGGCCACATACTGGCGATCGGCGGATGATGCCTGGTCAGGTCCCGCACCAGCACAGCGATCCCCGTAGCATGCACGGTGACAGTGACGAATGACAGAACCACAGCGCTGAGGAATATTGAGATCATCTGCTATCCAGCGAGAAGAATAGTACAGAGCCTGGAAACAGAAAGCGAGGAAGGCCGTTTCGCCTTCCTCGCCTCCGTGCTTTCGTTATGCGGACTCTCGCAAGTCTTGCGTTTACGTACTAGTCACCGGCATGACTAATCGCCCTTGCGTCCCTGACCTGCTGCAAGATCTGAGACAGGTTGTACGACTCCGGAGCTTGCAGCGGAGGGAACTGCTGATACGACATCAGCTCTTTCTCCCACAACAACTGGCCTAGGGGCAGCATGTTCCAGTCGTATAGGTAGGCTGTCGATGGTGAGGCCAGTGCACCTCCGACCCCGAGGGCAGATTTTGGATCATCCAACCCGCCAGCGATCTCGAAGGGGTCGCGCCGGATATTGTCCACCATAGTCCAGCCATAAGTTATCTTCCCCTGCATTGCGCCGGTCGGGCTGGTGGGCGTCATCGTGTAATACATCTTCCAGTTCTTGTAACGAACCGCAGAAGGTGTCGAGTTTGAGTAGTAGAAGAAGGTGTCACGTGCCGACTTGTCAGACGTCCCTTCGAGATACGCGCGCTGATCGACACCGTCGAGCATGGTCTTGACGATACCGGGGTACTTTCCGGCCTGAATTGTCTTGTTGAGGTCGTCGCCCTTGGGTCCGCCGGCGATGTCAACAAACGTCGGCACCCAGTCCAGCGAGGCGAATATTCCGTTGATGACGGTGTTCGGCTTGATGTGGCCCGGCCAGCGGACGACGCAAGGGGCCCTCATGCCGCCCTCCCATGTTGTCAGCTTCCCGCCCTTGAAGGGAGTGACGCCACCATCCGGGTAAGTAATGACCTCAGCGCCGTTGTCGGTGGTAAAGACGATGATGGTGTTATCGAGCTGCCCCATGTCTTCCAGCTTCTTCAGGACGTAGCCGATGTTGTCGTCCATCTGCTTCATGCCAGCTTCGTTGGCGCCCCAGTCCATGCCGCCCGGCTCACCAATCATGGCTTCGTACTTCGGTGAGAGCACGGTAGTTATGTGCATGCGCGCCGGGTTGTACCAGACGAAGAATGGCTTATTAGTCTTCTTGGGGTCGTTGCGGTCAAGGAAATCAATGACCTTGGATGAGATTTCCTCGTCCACCGTCTTCGAGCGCTCCAGCGTCAGCGGCCCTTCATCTTTGCAAGTCTGGTTCTTTTCCGTCCCGTCGGAGGAGTGGCACCACATCACAGGACGCGGTGGTGTCAGGCAAATCGTTTTTCTGGGGTCCACTGCACCGGGGACATCGGGCATGCCCGGTATGGGTGTGTTCATGCAAGGCGGCGCGATGCCCTGCACCAATGGGGTTTTGTTGAGATCAGGGAAGCTCACCCCCTGCATGGCGTCGAGGTGGTACAGGTAGCCCCAGAACTCCTGGAAGCCGTGCGCGGTAGGCAAAGCTTGAACGTGATCGCCGAGGTGGTTTTTGCCGAACTCGCCCGTGTTATAGCCGAGGTCATGCAGGAACACAGCCAGCGCCGGCGTGCCGGGACGAAGATAAGACGGGCTGCCGGGCAGTTGCGGCGGGATCATGCCCGTCCGCAGCGGGTGCATACCGGTGAAGAATGCATTGCGCCCGGATGTGCAGCTCTGCTCGGCATAGTAGTCCGTGAAGAGCGCACCGTCATTGCCGATGCGATCGATGTTGGGCGTTCTCCCGACCATCAGGCCGCGATGGTAGATGCTCGGCTGCATCCAGCCGATGTCGTCACCCATGATAAACAGGATGTTCGGTTTCTGAGGCGTTGCCGCCTGTGCGTATGCGCCGGAAACGCCACCACCCAGCAAAAAGCTGGATACGGCCAGTGCGCTCATTGCCAATTTTCTAACGCTTGCTCCCAAGTCCATACAGCTCTCCTCTAAGCACTTACGGTTTATGCCCCTCGCGGAGCGTTGCTTGCTCTGTGTGAACGAATTATCGCACGCGCTCGAAATCAGGCAAGCGTTCCAATCAGAGCAAAGTTTCGTTTCATAACCGCGCTTCTACTCGTTTCCCCGAACTAGATTTGTAACTACTTCTTCGGCGGCGCTCCCTGCTGCTGTTCCTTTTCCAGTTGTTCGAGTTTCATCTTGAGCATTTCCTCCTCCTGCGCCTTGCTGAACTTGGGATACAGGAGCGCAATTTGGAGCGCATGCCCCACGGAGAAGTTCCTGTGGGGTATTTGACGTTGCCGAAGAACTGGACCTGGAGGTTTGTGGGGTGGAAGCCAATCTTCATGATTCTGCCGAAGCCGCCACCGAAGGGCAGCGTCAACTGGTTGCCACTGCTGGCGCGCCAATCGGCGGTGATGATGGGCGCGGTAGTGACGTACCAGCCGCCCTTCATGTTGTAGTTAACGAAGTACTGCAGCAGGAACTGATTGACCGGAGGACGGCTACCGGTACCGGCAAACGACCAGACATTGTTGGCCAGGGCTCCGATGACCCAATGACCGGGAGTAGTCAGGGCGACAACACCCGGACCGGCGCTGACTTTTCCCTGTCCCAACTCGGGCGCGGTTGCGGTGGGGAAAACTAACGCCGGGCCAACACCCCAGATCAGTTTGCCGGACTTGGCGGGAGAGAAGAACAGGCTGGGATTCAAGTCCCCGATGCCATACCAGCCCTGTCCGTTGGGCTGCTCCGCATTTGGCTGTCACACGACCGGCAAAATGGTACGGGTAATCAGGTTCCACTTTGCATTCAGGTGAAATGGAATGACCGGCTGAAAATTCAGCACGTCCTGGACCCGCTGATTCGGTCCTACACCGAAGTTGGTGTTGTTCTGCATCGGGAAGCTGATCATGTCAGCCACCGGGTTTTGCGCCGCCTTGGCAAGGGCCGCCGTGCGGGCCGCTTCCGATTCGGCGCTGGCTGGAGCGGGCGCGGCCGTGGCCGGCTTTGTCTGTGCGGCGGGCTCCGTTGGTTCGGGATCCACAGGTTGTCTCTCGGAGACGAGCTTTAGCTGCGCGGCAGGGGCAGATGGTTCGTGGTCCACCGCCAGCGTACTCGGGGCTGAACCTCGCGGAGTCAAGACAACTTGCGTCCCCTTGACACTGACGGAACTGTTCGTGAGGCGCGCCAGCGCATCAATGTCCACGTAAGACTTCCCGTTGATCTGGACAATCGGTGCTTGGCCCGGGTGGCCGGCTACGACCAGCGTCAGGTTCTGCTGCGCATCCTGCGCAAACGCCGATAGAGTGACTAAAAGAATCAGGGAGAGTGGCGACAACAGAGAAGCTCGCTTCACGACAGCAAAATCCTTCCTCGGCGCAGGTCGATAGCGCGAGACGGCAATACTTGGTAAATCCGTTTAGATAGTATGAGTGTAGCGCAAGCTTTCTTGGTGTGACCTGCGTTACAAGTCAGACAGCAACCAGCAGCGGCGCATTGGCCGTATAGGACTGGTTCGGTCACCAAACGGTTTAGTGCGGCTGCGTAATTTCTGCCTGTCAATTCCTCAAAAGCGCAACAGTGAGGGTTAATCCCATGAAGGCACGGCAGATATAAAGTAGGCGAACCGGGGACGATTCCCCCTCGAATCCGCTACCCTTTAAGTAGTGCGTCAGACCGGCCAGGTCGCTCGACTTGGGCTGAGCGCAGGAATCGGAAACCGCCTCCGAACCTCCCTTCCTGTCATCGCGCACTTGCACTCCCACGAAGTGGCGAAAGCTGTATTTCGCCGCAAATCCTCGTTACCGCACCCCTAACTCCTTGCAGATCAGGACTTTACTTATAAGTCCCACGCGCTCAAGATTTTACGCGGAGATCTCTGCAAATTCCTCATTCCAAGGAATTTCCGGGATGGGGGGGAGGGGGTACGCGCCCACCAACCTGGCATCTCTCCCGCTTGATGCCAGCACACGGTTAACCACCCACTGCCGTTTTTGGCATACAATTCCTCCCAAAGCTTTCCAAGCCAAATTCCAAGGAGAGGACGATGAAGCGTACCTTTTTGTTCGCGCTCGCCGCAGGGTTGCTCTATGTCACCGCTGCCCAGGCCCAATATCCGATGATGGACGCCGTTGCCAACAAGGTGATCGCGAAGTATCAGAATTCGACCTGCGAGCAACTGTGGGAGAAGAAGTCTGCCAAGACGCCTCCCACCGCGCAGGAACAGAATGCCATCAAGCTGCTGAAGGGCGATCCGCAGATGCGCGCGGCGTTCATCAACAAGATTGCGGCGCCCATTGCCAATAAGATGTTCGAATGCGGCCTGATTCCGTAAGCGCTACCGGCCCGCGACCAGGGAGAAAAACGATGTCATCTCCTTCGTCTAAAATCCAGAGACAAGTATCTTCGGCCGATGGAACCTGATTCCAAAGAAGGGCCAGCAGCCGGACGCAATCTACAAATAGAATTTCACCTCGGAAGCCTTGAAGTTGCAGATTTGATCGTGGGGAACCAAAAATGATCAAGACCTTCGCGAAACAGCTTTGGTCAACTGCCTTATCTACTCTGCTGGTCATCACGGCTGTGCCCTTTGAAGCTGTAGGCCAGCAACCAGCCCCCTCGGGAACGCCTGGATATTCCAGTCAACCTGCGCCATTGACTGCCGATCAGTTGCAACAGCTGGTGGCACCCATCGCACTCTATCCCGACGCGCTGGTGGCACAGGTGCTGGGAGCGGCGACGTTTCCGGACCAAGTGACGGCCGCTGACAACTTTCTCCACCAGAATGCGGGCCTGCAAGGACAGCAGCTCATGCAATCGGTGAATGCACAACCGTGGGATCCCAGCGTCAAGGCGCTGACGCAGTTTCCGTCCGTACTGGACAATATGTCGAAGAACCTGAGCTGGACCTCCGCATTGGGCGAGGCGTACAGCACGCAGGCGCAGGATGTGATGACTGCGGTACAGACGCTGCGCGCTCAGGCTTATGCGTCGGGAAATCTGAAATCGGGATCGCAGATCACCGTGGTGCAACAGTCTCCGCAGATCATTGTGATCCAGCCGACAAATCCCCAGGTGGTGTATGTGCCAACGTATAACCCAGCCGTTATATATGGCACTCCCTATGTGACGCCAGGCTACAGCACGGGAGCCGTCGTAGCGACTGGCCTCCTGGCCTTCGGAGCGGGCATCGCGGTGGGCGCAGCTATGAGCGACGGCGGCTGGGGCTACAGCGCGTGGAACTGCAACTGGCATGGCGGCGCCGTCGTGTACGGAGGCGGCGCCTACTACGGAAACTCGGCGTGGCACGGTGGATATTATGGCTCCAGCGCGAGCGCGTATGGCGCATATGGCAGCGCGCATTACAGCCAGGGCTATAACCCTTCGACCGGGACCTATGCGCGCGGTGGCTCGGTATCGACGCCTTATGGCACTACGGGAGCTGCCCAAGCTTACAACCCGAATACCGGGGCCTATGCGCAGACGCATCAGACCACGAATGCCTCCGGCAGTTACGGCAACTCGGAGTATTCCAAGAACGGCAACACGGCGTACTCTCAGCACCAGACGACGGCGAATGGGTCGACAGGAAGCGTCACAACTTCGAATGGCGGCAAGGCTTACGGGGCGACGGGAGCGGACGGCAAGGGCGGGGCCTATGGCGAATCGGCGAGCGGCAATAAGTATGCGACGACCTCCAGCGGCAACGAATACAAGAACACCGGCAGCGGGTGGCAGAAAAACGACAACGGAAGTTGGAACAGCGTCCAGAAGCCCAGCTCCAGCTCGGCTGAATCCAGAGGCTGGGGAGATCAGGCAAAGAGCGGCGGGTCGAGTGCATTTGGCGGAGGCAGCAGCGGGTGGCAATCGAGGGCCGATAGCAGCCGCGGGTCGTACAGCCGCGGAGGCGGTGGATACCGCAGATAGGCCCGGGTTTGGATCACACAAAGAGATATTCGGAGGGTCTGATGTCAGTCAATGCACGAAAAGTTGTGCTCGCGGCCGGGTTGCTAATGCTGACCATGATGGCCTGCAAGTCGAACAAGCCTGCAATGACGGGGTACGCGACGCCTGACGACGCGGCGAATGCGCTGATCGCAGCGGCGAAGGCCGGGGACCAGAATGCGCTGCTGGCGATCTTCGGTCCGGAGTCAACGGACCTGCTGCACTCGGGTGATCCGGTGCAGGACAAGGATGCCGCCACGCAGTTTGTCGGACGGTACGACGTGATGCATCGCTGGCGCAAGCTGGAGAACGGTTCGCAAATCCTGATTGTAGGTGCCGACAACTTCCCCTTCCCGATTCCTCTGAAGAAGAACAGCGATGGCCGGTGGTTCTTCGACACGGCGGCGGGCAAGGAAGAGGTCCTCAATCGCCGCGTGGGGCGGAATGAACTGGCGGTGATCGACCTATGCGGAGCAGTGGTCGATGCACAGGCGGAATATTACACACAGAAGCACGGCGGTGTGAAGCAATACGCACAGAAGTTCGTCAGCGACCCGGGGCAGGAAGATGGACTGTACTGGCCGGAGGCTTCGGGGCAGCCGCGGAGCCCGCTGGGTCCGCTGGCCGCACAGGCGACCGCTGACGGCTACAAGGCCGATCCCTCCCATCACCAGCCCTTTCATGGTTACTACTTCGCGATGTTGACGAAGCAGGGGCCAGACGCCCCCGGCGGATTAAAGGACTACGTCGTGAACGGGAAGATGACGGGCGGCTTCGCAGTGGTGGCGTATCCCGCGAAGTATGGCGACTCGGGGGTGATGACGTTCATTGTGAACAAGGACGGCGTGGTCCTGCAAAAGGACTTGGGAGAGACGACATCGCAGGCCGCGGCGGCGATCAAGGAGTTCAATCCGGATAAGAGCTGGATCGTGTTGCAATAAATCGACTCGGGTTGGGATGGTACAGCTCGAATGGCGGTTTGTTTATTAAGTGAAGTGAAAACCAGTGCTCATTAAGCTTGTTGGCGGGCGACGATGTCGAACGTGAACTTTACTTCGTCCTTCACCTTCAGGCCACCGCCGACGGCAGAAACGGGCTTGATGTTGTAATCGGTCTGCCGGAGCGAAAACTCGCCAAAAGCGCGAATCATACCGTCGCTGAGTACTAATGTTGCAGGCACCTTCTGCGAGCGAGTCGCGCCGTGCAGGTTGAGCTGACCGTTCAGAGCAACATTAACTTGGCCGTTATCGGCTTTATTCACCGTCACGCTCGGAACGTCGAAGACGATCTCTGGATACTTGGCGACTTCGAGGACGTTCTCCCGCATTTCGCTCTCAATGTCACGCCGGTCCTTGTCGCTGATGTTGTCAGCGACTGACAACGAGCTGGCGCGAACAACAAGATGCATGGTCGATTTTTCGACATGCTCAGGATCGAAGTTGATGCCTCCCACGATATCGCGAATCGCGATCTTAGGGTTGTGTCCGAATGCCGACAGCAAACCGCTGGCGAAGGCCTGAACGGTAAAGCTGCTGACCATCGCATTGATCGCGTATCGGTGCCCGCTGGACGCGACGTCTGTGCCGGACGGGCCGGAGCTGTGAGTGACCTTCGTATCTATGCTTTCGGGCAAACGAATAAGCCCCCCTTGCAAGGAGTGACTGAGGCGATCATGTGGAAACATGCCTACATGTCGCGCAGTCTTAAATAACGTTCGATGTCGGGTAGTGCGCCGAGTGCGAGGCCGCTGACACCCATCCTGGACATGTACTTCTGAACCGTGGGATTGGTGAGAATTAATCCCGCGCCGAATACCATCAGTGCTATACCGCTCAACATGAACAAAGTGTCGCGGTCACTCGCGGACCCGTTCGTCTCACGTGTCAGAGCTGCTGTTGCCACGGTCGTATCCTCCTTGCAGTTTGTTACTGTCGCGTGCCGGGCCATTCACCGGCCAGAACTTTGTTGATGACAGACTCAACAAGACTCACAGCTTCGCTAAGAGCGCCCTTAACGGGATCACTCAAACCCATCAGACCTTCCTCGGGACCGAGTGTCGCCGGTTCACAGCCGACGAGAAGGACGCGTTTCAGTGGGCCGCCCATCGAGGCAGCTAACCGAAGAATCTTGACGGGATCCATCGTGTGGGCGTCGATATCGGTGCTCTCTGCGTGTTCAGTAGTCGAGAAAGAAAGATCGGGCTCTACGAGGTAGAGGGTTCCGGGATCGTCACCGTGCGGGTAAGCGTCAATGAGAATGGTTGTCTCATAACCATCTTGAAGCGCATAGGCAAGATCAAAGCCACGGATGCCGAAGTCAACCACGCGCACCGACGCAGGCCATTCGCGCTGTGAGAGCAGGCGCGCCACCTCAACGCCAAAGGCGTCGTCACCCATAAAGATGTTGCCGATACCGGCGACGAGGACTTGCGGCATCGCAGTTTCGGCAACGCGAGTCTGGACTTCGGGCGGCAGCGGCTCGACTTCGTCGGCATCGAAGAAGAACCGATGGCCGGGCTGGCGAAGCAATCCCATGTCGCGACCGGGATCGTCGTCGAGCACGACGCAAACGTGATGCTTGCCTTCGTAATCCTGTTCGATGGCTTCGATTGCGGCGGTCTGGCCTGCGAGAGCTATGTCCAACACGTCTCCGCCCTTGCGAGGGCACAGGCGTACGCGGTCTCCGGGGCGAACGGTTACGCCTGCAATTTCGACACTGGTCACCGGAGGTTTGTCTTCGAGCAGTTGCCATTCCCACTCGTTCATCGTGATTCCTCTCGAAGCGGGTGAAGCCCGCGCAGCGCCCCGTGCAACTTCATGAACTGCTCGGCAGGCATGGTCTCGGTGCGTTCCAACATCTGGCGGGCACGTTCGTCTGACTGGCGCATTTCGCTCTTCTCTTCATCCGTCATCGTCATGATGCGCAGGGAAAGGATCTCATCGATTTCACTGCCGTCGAAGAGGTCGCCTGCACTCTCAGGAGCGATCTGGGGATAGTCGTACAGAATGATCGGCGAAGCGAGGACGGTGTCGTGTTGACCTTCATCACCGACGAGAACGGGGAATGCGCCTTCGTTACGGCAGCCCGCGACTATCTCTCGCAGCGATTCGGGCGGATCGAGAAGCGAAACAAACTCGCCGCTTTCGACTCCGAGTACGACGTGGGCGGAGACAAGCGAGCGCATCAGGGCTTCGTCACGGCTAATTGGCGTGACATCGTGAATCGAGGTGAGGTTTCGTACCCATACGACGATCTTGAACACGCGCTCCGTAACTTGCTGCGACTGAACTTCGACGGAGGCGTCGAGGAGGCGCTGGGTCCGAACGACGCGACCGCGCAGTTGGCCATGAGAGTCGCGCAGGTCTTCCTCGGCCACCATGGCAGGAAGAGTGATTTGTCGCAGCGCCGAGTCCTGGCGCAGAGAGCCGAGATCAATAGCGGGCATCCCGAGCTCTTGTTCGACCGCCTCTTGCCACGAGTAGTGCGCGTGGCCGTCGATGGACAGGCTCGTAACGCGACGAAACTCGACCGGTTCCGAATCGGAATCGACCGCGGCTTCAACAGACCGATCGACCAACTGCAGGAAGCGAACCTGTATCTCTAAGGTGGCGGTTTCGCTTCCCTGCACCAGACATTCGGTGTGCATCGTCCAGGGATCAGTTCCCTTTTGCGCTTCGCTGAACGACTGCGGATAAAGCACTCCAAAATTAAAGCGCTGCTGGTTCTTCACGGCCGACGGGCGATAGGGATACAGCATGTATCCCTCAAAGAGCACGGCCTTGGCGATGCGGTCAGCCGAGGCGGTATTCATGACTGTACTTCCTCTTCGACATTGCGCAACAAACCTTCCAGGGCCTTCTCAAACGTCGGGATTCCGTGCTCCATCTTGTAGTGGAAGAGCTGCTCGAAGGCATCGCGCTCGAGACAGAGCCATGCTGTGCCGGGGTAATACGTATCCATGAGGTCTCGCCATACCTTCACCGGCAAACGAAAGCGTAGCTCTTTGTCCCATGAAATTGGAGCGACTTGCAGCGGACCACCGTGTGCGGCGTAAAACACCGTGCCGCTGAATTGAACGCACAACGGAACTTCTCCGTTCGACAAGCCTGCAAAATATTTCGTCGCAGCAACGTTGAAATCGAAGGTGCACGGCACGGGCAAGCTGACGATGGTCTTTTCGGAGAACGCCGGGACGATCACGCTGGTGTGGGTCCAAAGGAATGTCTTCAAAGTTGTGGCCCAGCGCTCGGGTTCGCCGAAGAGGTCACTCAATTCCTCCTGCTCCGGCGGGCTGTAACCACGGCGAGTCGCCTCTATTTGCACTTGGGCACGGAGCGCCACGGTGTGAATGACTTCGTCCGGAGAGGCGTTGGTCAAGCGAAGCTTGAACGACATTTGAGGCGTCACCGCGAACGGCTCAACTTCGATTGTTTCAAGAGCGAAATGGAGGTCAGCCATTGGCTTGCCCTCCGACTACAGTCGCCTGATTGCGCAACTCGGTGAAGAATTCGGCGATCCGCTGCCATACTTCGGTTCCACCGGAGAACCCGCGCCATTGGCTCCGAATCACACCAACGAGTTTGAAACACTGGTCGATCGGAAGGAGGTAATACTCGGCACGGGTGAAACCCCGGGCGTGGCCGATACGGTTGGCCAGCAACGCCTCGACATCCGACTCCATCTTTTCTATTGCCGGATTCATGCGTTCGATTTCGCTCCAAGCTTCGAGAGATAGCAACGACTCGGTCGCGCCAGCCGGACTGGGATACATGGCGACGACCCGGCCTTCCGGACTGCTGCGAAAGAAAAATGCCATGTTGATTGGGATCATCAGGCTGTCCCACTGGGCATCGGATAACTGGAAATCCGCAAGCAGACGCACCCGGCGAGGCACTCGTTTGAATCGGGCGTCCGCCCGTCCACTGAATAACAGCGCGCATGCATCGCAAGAACACACCAGCTTGCGGGCCATTGGATCGATGAGGTGTGGGTGCTCGGTGGCGATCTCCACGCTGCACAATTCGCATCGTTCCGCGGTGCGCTGCCGGCGAGCGAATTGCCTAAGCATCCCGAATGCACTCTCGAGCGTGGGCGCTCCGTCAGTCGCCATAATTTGCCGCCATTGATGCGGAGACTCGGGCAGGAGTCTGAGGATCCCTAGGCCCGGTCGCCATCAGGTGGGTGAGCGATACGAATCCGTCGGCGGGTTTCCCGTCCAATCCTTCCACCGTGAGAGAAGTGATATCGGGAGCGGCTTCGTAAATAGCCTCTTCGACTTCCGCCTGCAGCGCCTTGGCTGTTGATCCGCAGGCGTGATCTCCGGGAGTGACTCGTACACGGACTACACCGTCATCTATTCCTAGTAACTGCACTTCTGCCTTGTCGCGTTGCAGTCTGGCTGCAATTCGTTCCACGGCGTTGGTTACGCGCGTCTCCAAGCTGTCTGGATGGAGGCCGTAGAGGACGAGAAGGCTGCTCACCATTGGATCGCGGCCTAACTTCTCGATCAGCGCCATGCCAGACTCGCCAGCATCGGCCAAAATCTCCAACGCCCGGTCGAGGCCCGTGCCGTGGAACTCCATGATGAGTTGCACTAGCTGCGTGGTTGAGGCTCGCACTACCGGGTCTGCAATGCTCTCCACTTCCTGTACCAAGGCGCCGATGCGCTGAACCCGCTGTTGGAATTCCTTTTCGTTCGCCATTAGCCGTCCGTTCTTCATCACAGAAAAAAGAGTGAGCCTACAGTTGCACGATTTGGAATGCTACATCGCCACTGCCTACCCACTCTCTCTGCATCGCCGTGCGTTTGCTACTTTTGCACGCCAAACATGGGCGAGTGCCTCGTCTCCAGCACCTTCCCGTTTCCGAGGTACATGTGGACGCCACACGGCAGGCAGGGATCGAAGCTCCGAACCGCACGCATGATGTCGATACCCTTGAATTTGTCAGGCCCGTTCTCTTCAAAGATGGGCGTGTTCTGAATCGCATCTTCGTAGGGGCCGGGAGTGCCATAGATGTCACGTGGATTGGCGTTCCACGGCGTTGGCGGATATGGATGGTAGTTCGCGATCTTGCCGTCACGAATTACGACGTGGTGCGACAGCACACCGCGCACTGCCTCGTGGAAGCCGCAGCCGATCGATTCTTCCGGCACCTTGAAGTCAGACCATGTCTTCGTCCGGCCAGCGTGCAATTCGCCGAGCGCCTTTTCGACAAAGTGCAGCGCGGCTGCGGCCGCATACGCCTGGAAGTACGTACGCGCGCGGTCGCGTTCGATGGCATTGCTCCACTTCGGGATCTTCCACTCGAACTCAACTTCAGGGAGCGTCATGGTCTTGGGGAGATAAATCTTAACGCTATTGCCCGTCGCCTTCAGATAGCCGATGTCGACCAATCCGGCTTTGGCCGTCGCCCAGAAGCGGGCGATTGGACCGCCGCCGGTATCGAGCGCGAGATACTCACCCTTGTGGTACCAGCGGGGCGACATAACCCAGGTGTAGTTTCCGGCGAAATCGCGCTTCTGCGGTTTCGGAATCGTCGTCTGGTTCCAAGGATGGCGCTGGTCAACCGGGTTTCCCAGCGGGTCTTTGCTGACAAACGTCTCGCCCTGTTCCCAGTCGTCATAGTAAGAACTGCCCAGGAGAATGCGGATGTTCAGGTTGATGTCGACCAGATCCGTGGTCACCAATTCACCGTCAACCACCACGCCGGGCGTGACGAACATCTTGCGGCCCCAGTCGGTCATGTTCTTGTAGGTGTAGTCGCAGTACTGAGGATCCTGGAAGGAACCCCAACAGCCCAGCAGAATGCGACGGCGACCAACTTCCTCATAGCCCGGCAGCGCTTCGTAGAAGAAGTCGAAGAGATCGTCATGCAGAGGAACGACCTTCTTCATGAACTCGACGTACTTCATCAAGCGAACCAGGTAGTCGGTGAAGAGCTGGATCGTGGGCACAGTTCCGACTCCACCCGGATAAAGCGTGGAGGGGTGAACGTGCCGGCCTTCCATCAGGCAGAACATTTCGCGCGTCATGCGGCTCATTTGCAGAGCCTCGCGATAGAACGCACCGGTGAAAGGATTCAGCGCGCGCATAATATCGGCGATGGTGCGATAGCCGTGAAGGTCAGAGTGCGGCGACTTGGTGGTCTCGGCTTTCGCCAAGACGCTGGGATTGGTTTCCTTCACCATTTGCTCGCAGAAGTCCACGCCGACCAGGTTGTCCTGAAAGATGTTGTGGTCGAACATGTACTCGGCCGCTTCGCCGAGATTGACGATCCACTCAGCAAGGTCCGGAGGCCTTACGCCGAAGGCCATGTTCTGCGCGTAGTTGGCGCAGGTGGCATGGTTGTCGCCGCAGATTCCGCAGATGCGGCTGGTAATGAAATGTGCGTCGCGCGGGTCTTTGCCCTTCATGAAGATGCTGTAGCCGCGAAAAATGGACGACGTGCTGTGGCATTCGACGACGTGGCGGTTGGCGAAATCAATCTTGGTAAAGATGCCGAGGCTTCCGACAATCCTTGTTATCGGGTCCCAATTCATCTCAACGATCTGCTTCTTCTTGCCTGGGGCTTCGGTTTGAGTAGCTGTAGTTGTGCCCATCGCGATGGCTCCTTCAACCTCGAAATTAGGACCTGCCGTAATAACCGGTCGTTAGTTCCCCACGGTTATGACGCCACTTTGGCTCTTTGTTGACGGTGTTCTGGGTGACGCTGCGTAGCGCCCTGATGGCGCGTCCGTAGAGAGCGGAACTTCCGGTGGAAACGCGCGCGCCGGGCGGCTCGTCCATGAATGGCATGAATTTGTCAGGAAAACCCGGCATGGTGCAGCCAATGCAGATGCCGCCAACGTTGGGACAGCCTCCGATGCCGGCCATCCATCCGCGCTTGGGAACATTGCAGTTCACGACGGGGCCCCAGCATCCTAACTTCACGATGCACTTGGGTGAGCCATATTCCTGGGCAAAATCTCCTTGCTCGTAATAACCGGCACGGTCGCAGCCTTCGTGAACGGTCGCTCCAAAAAGCCACGTGGGACGAAGCTGATCGTCGAGCGGAATCATTGGGGCCATGCCCGCCACCTGATACAGCAGGTAGAGAACGGTCTCCATAAAGTTGTCGGGCTGAACTGGACATCCGGGAACGTTGACGATGGGCAGGCCGGCTTTGGAACGCCAGCCCCAGCCGAGATAGTCGGCCAGTCCCATGCAACCAGTGGGATTGCCCTCCATGGCATGAATTCCGCCATAGGTCGCGCAGGTGCCGATGGCAACCGCGGCCACCGCTTTGGGCGCGAGACGGTCGATCCACTCGGTGGTCTTGATGGGCTGGCCCGTGGTCGTGTCGGTGCCCATCGCCGCCCAATAACCTGCCTTGTCGCTATGAATCTTCTCGTTCGGGATGGAGCCCTCTACGACTAGCACAAAGGGACCGAGCTTGCCTTCCTCAGCCTGATAGAAGGGCTTGAGGAATTCGTCGCCGACCTCATACGCCAGCACTGGATTATGCAGATGAACTTTGGGAAGACCTGGAATCGCACCCAGCAAGACATCTTCAATGCTGGGTTGAGTCGCTGCAGTGATGGAAACTGAATCGCCGTCGCAGCCCAATCCCGCCGTGATCCAAATAATGTGGATTTCGGCGACCGCAGGTTGTTTTTGAGTTGACCGGCCGTATGGGGCGGCTTGAGCTGTCATAACAGAACCCCTCTCAACTGTGCCTGTAAGGATTTCGAGCATCTGCGCGGTTACAGCGCATGCCGACTAACGGCCACGGGTCGGCCGCTATTCAATCAGTCAGACGATTTCGAAACAGACGGTTTGTTCATGACCTGCCGTCTGGTACCCCAAGCACTTGGAGCTAGCATCCGGCAACAGGGGTTGCCTGACAACCTGATTCCAATTTCGGGAAAATGCCGCTTGTGGCATCGGGGAATCCCCTATGGGCGGTGAGGGTGTTGCGGACGATGTGATGGAATGAGCGCCGGCCCTGCGGATTGAGAATTGTGATTTGACGGCCGCATCGAGCTATGCGACGTTTTCCGACGTGCTCCACTGGATTGCACGCTGGATCAATTCACGACCACTCTTAAGAGCGAGTTTTTCTTTGATATGTGCCTGATAGGACTCGACGGTCTTCACGCTCAGGTGAAGCTCTTCCGCGATCCTGCGAGTGCTGTGGCCTTCTCCGATGAGGCGGAAGACTTCCAGTTCGCGGTCCGAGAGCTCGGCGATAGGTGAGCCCTTTTCGCCGACGTAGCCTTTTACGTATTGTTGAAGCATGCGGTTGGCAATTCGATCGCTGACATAAACCTTGTTGGCGAGGATTTGCCGCACTGCGACGAGGACCCTCTCGGTTGCTTCCTGCTTCATGATGTAGCCGTTGGCGCCAGCCCGTAAGGCGCGCTCCGCGTAGATCGCTTCGTCGTGCATGGAGAGAATCAGCACTGGCATAGCGGGATATCGAACACGGATGCTCTTCAGCAGGTCGAGGCCGTCTGGCCCGGCCAGGGAAATATCGACGATTAGGAAATCGGGCTTGGTGGAGGTGATTACCTGCAGCGCCCTGGTGGCTTCTTCGGCCTCACCGCAAACCACCATGTCGGGCTCGCGGTTCATCATCAACGACAACCCTTCGCGGACGATCGGGTGATCGTCGACGATGAAGATTCGTGTCTTGCGCGCAGATGCTTCCTTCAATTTCGCTGCCATCTTGTTTTCCGATTTGGCGCTTACGACTTGTTTCGAACTGGAAATATACACGTAACCACAGTTCCCCGCGGAGTGGACGAATGGATGTCCAAAGTGCCTCCAATCATCTTGGCCCGATGACTCATGATGTTGTGCCCCATTCCTTTGCTGTCCGCGGGTATTCCTTTGAATCCCGATCCGTTGTCCTGAATGGTCAACATTCCCCGACTTTGACTGGAAGCCAGCGTAATCACGATCTTCTTTGCTTTGCCGTGCTTTATGGCATTGCTCACGGCCTCTTGCGAGATGTGATAAAGATTGGTCGCCAGGCTCACGTCATCAATCAGAACCGGACTTTCGCAATGCAACTGGCAGGACACGCCGAAGACATCCGCTACCTCGGCACTTAGCTGCTGCAAAGCCGACATTAGACCGTGCGACTCCGAGACGACCGGACTTAAACCCCTTGCCAACTCGCGAGTTTTATTAATGGCCTCGTTGACCAACTTCACGATCTTGGCCGCATCAGCTGCGGAGGGCAGGCGTTTTTCTTTCAATTTCTGCTCCTGCACCTTCGTCATAAACGCGATTCCGGTGAGGTGCTGGCCCAGTCCATCATGGAGGTCCTGCCCGATGCGACGCTGTTCGCGCTCGCTAATGTCGAGGATCGCTTTCTCTAGTTGTTTGCGTTCGGTAATGTCAATGCCTGTGGCAATCACGTAGGCGGGAGTGCCCTTCCGGCCACCGAGCGAAGTACCAGACCACGCAATCAATCGACGAGAGCCATCGCGGGCGAGCCACGGGCATTCGTAGTCGCTTTGAAGTTCTCCGGCACGCATCTTTTCGAAGTGCATTCGGAACCCGGCCGACTCTTCCGGAGGTATGAACAAATCCCAAACGTGCTTTCCCGACGCCTCCGCGAACGCGCAGCCGGTACTACGCTCGCAGGCGCGGTTGAATCGAACGATTCGGCCGTCTGAGGCCAGCACAATCACCAAAGCGCCTACGGTGTCGAGGATTGCGGTAACGACGTTACGTTCCGCTTCCAGTGCTTCTTCGGTCCGCTTGAGGTCAGTGATGTCGAAGCCGACGCCGTGGATGAACCAGGGACTGCCATCGTCCCTGCGAATCATCTTGGCTTCACAATGAAACCAGATCACCCGACCGTCGCGGGATAGCACTCGATACGCGGACCGCAAGGGCTTGCCAGTAAAGAACAATTCGGCAGCCTCCACGCTCCAGCGCTGCTTGTCGTCAGGATGGACTTGCGAATACCACCGCACCGGGTCCTGGAGCCACTCCTCCTGCGTGAAGCCGAGTACAGCTTCGATCTGTGGACTCACGTACGCTTCGCCCACCGCCTCGTCGAGGTAGGCCATAAAGACTACGGCGGGAATTTGTTCGACAAGGGCACGATACTTGGCTTCAAGATCGGGCAGATGGAATTCGGGTTCTTGCCGCTGTAATCCGAGAGAAATGCGGTTCCCATGAGACAGGAGACTGGTGTTCTCTAGGAACACGCTGGCGAGGTTCTTCAAAACGGCTTCGGCCTCGGCGTAGCTTGTGCCATCGGGGAACGGGCTGGCTAAGCTCTGCGAGGAGTCACTCGAATTCAATTGGCTCACGGACCATGAGGTCACTGTTTACCCCACGCTGGGCGCGCAAATTCTGTCCGTCGGCGGCGCTGCGACTACCGCGCAATACTCTATCACTTTGGGGGCCGCGGCTGGCGACGGCGCCAGCTGGGTTCATTGTTGAGCGAGGCCTGGGTAAATTTCCGGAATGCGTGAATGGCTTTACCGTAAGTTTGCACTGCGCTAGCCGAGAGCAAAGACCCAGGCGGCTGATTCATGAATGGCATGAATTTGTCGGGAAAGCCTGGCATGGTGCAGCCAATGCAAATGCCGCCTACGTTTGGACAGCCCCCGATGCCGCCCATCCAGCCGCGTTTGCCCACATTGCATTGCACTACGGGACCCCAGCAACCCAGTTTGACGATGCATAGCGGAGATCCGTATTCGTCGGCAAAATCGGCCTGCTCGTAGTAACCGCCGCGATCACAACCTTCGTGCACGGTTTGACCGAACAGCCATGTCGGACGCAACTGTTGATCCAGCGGAATCATGGGCGATCGTCCCGCGGCCATATAAAGCAGGTAAAGCAGCGTCTCCATCATGTTATCCGGCTGAACGGGACATCCCGGGACGCAGACGATCGGAATGTCGGCGCTCGATTTCCATTGCCAGCCAAGGTAGTCGGCAAGACCCATGGCTCCGGTTGGATTTCCCTGCATCGCGTGAATGCCGCCATAGGTCGCGCAGGTGCCCGCAGCTATCACCGCCCACGCGCGAGGAACGAGGCGATCAATCCACTCGCAGGTAGTAATGGGTTGTCCGCTCGCCGGATCGGTGCCCATCGAGGCCCAGTAGCCTTCCGTCTTGTTGGCTTCGTCGGGGATAGAACCTTCCACGACGAGGATGAAGGGCTTCAGATTGCCCTCCGCAGCTTGATGGAAGGGCCTAAGAAAGTCGTCGCCATTGGCCAATGCCAGAAATGGATTGTGAAAGTTGACCTTGGGTATCCAGGGAATACCGCCGAGCACTACGTCTTCAATGCTGGGCTGCGTGGCGGCGGTCATGGCGATGGTGTCGCCATCACAGCCGAGACCCGCCGTGACCCAGAGGACATCTATTACGTCGATGCTGCTGGTCAGTTCCCCGGTCTTAGAAGGTTCACCCATACGAACTCAGACTGCCGGTCATCTCAGGCACAAAAGCGAATGCAGCACGGTAATCCGAACTGGCTCTTCTGGGCAAGCACAAAAAAATGAGGCGTAGGGTAGATACCTGAGGGTCAGCTCCTCCATTGTGTTAGACAATGAGTTCCTGACTTGGAGGCTCAAAACTAATGTCGTGGAAGAAATCGTTGTCTACGCTGACCAACGTAATCGGTATTGCCGGGCTTGTTCTCGCCGGCTACGTCCTGATCATCTCTGTCCCAGATTTCAAGCGCTATATCAAGATAAGCACGATGTAGCACTTCGGTAATGAAGACCGGCCAGTAAAAGGCGGCCTCAATTCATTCGGCCGAGAACTCCGACTTCTGGCCGCGCTAGTGGGAGAGAGCTAGACGATTGGAGCTGCTTCTCGCCTTAGTAACACCCGAACACGTATTAACCATCGCGGCGGTAGGCCAAAAAGAATCCGCCTCCAATCCCACATGCGACGAAGAGAAGAACAATGCGCGTGACCGTGCAAGAATCCCTTGCGCTTGAAGTTTTGGGTTCTCGATTCTGCGGCTCGAAGCTAACCGCCAGCCATTTCGCCCACCACTAATTTTGCTTCCTTCGGCAAATAGCTCTTACGCCGGAACCAGTCTTCCATCGACTCTCGTAGCCGGTCGAGCGGGACGCGCGTTCCGATCTCCAGTACGCCATCGCCAGTGGGAATCGTGTCGTCAAACAGCTGGTCGTTGGTGAAGTTACGCATGCTGAAGCTGTCCAGCCACTTGACCGGACATGGCTGCAACTGCCCGTTCTCGTCGTACTCGACACGAATTTTGCGGGCGAACATAATTTGATTGTGCCATGGAAGGCGGGAGCGAGACTATGCGCTCGCCCCTACTGGTGAAGGTTTCCGATTGAACCACCAACTCATTCCGCCCATCACGAACGGCGCGATCACCGCGTACGCAGCGACGGCCGGCAGCGCACCTTTTACCTGAAGGTAGTGTCCGCTTAGCAGCAGGGCCAGGCCGATGTGTCGGTTGGCATTGCAAATCTCAAGCGTGCGCTGCGCCGACTGGTCCAACGTGGGAACGAGCACTCGAATGGCGGCCACCGAGCCTAGTGCCAGCAAAAGCGCGCCGACCGGCAGCCACCACGTCAACAGTCCCTTCAGCACCTCGCGCATGAACCACAGCATGGCGAGAATTCCGAACGTCAGCACGGCATTGCCGATGCGGTTCATCCATATTTGGGCCTTGCCCGAAAATGCCGGCAGAAAGTACGCCAGCGCCATGCCTAGCAGCAAGGGAACGAACTGCTTCTCCGCAATCTCGAGAAGCACGTCGCCTGGAGGAATCCAGATGTTGCGGCCATAGAGCAATCCCGCGGCGCCCACCACCAGCGGCAACATGATCGGAGTCAGCAGCCCTCCCCAAACCTGGTAGCCCGCCGCCAGTTGCATGTCAAAGCCGCGCTTGGCAATGTTGCGCGTCATCAGCGGAGCCCCGGGCGCGGCTCCCACGAGGAATAACCCGGCCATCTCCGATAGGTTGAGCGGCAGCAGACGCCCCAGCAGCAAGGCCAGCGCAGCGGGCACGATGAACGTGGCCAGAAGCAGCCCCACCCACTGCAGCCAGCTCATGCGTCGCAGGTTGGCAAATACCTCGCGGTGCCGCAGGCTCATACCCACCGACACCATCAGCAGAAATACCGCCGCTGGAAGGATGAATTTCATCGATGGCACATTAGAACATCTGTTTCACGATTGAGAAATATCCAACGCATCAACAATCCCTGGTCCGCACCGATGTACGGCCTTTTTGCCGGACGCTTTTAGGGGCTCCCGCCTTCAGTCGCCCGATTTTCTATAATCAATGCTTATGTCTCAATTCCCGCCCGTCGACGAGCAACTGGCCTACCTGCGCAAAGGCGCGGCTGAAATCATTCGCGAGAACGATTTGCGCGAGCGCATCGAGAAGTCGCTCGCCTCCGGCAAGCCCATGCGGGTGAAGGCCGGATTCGATCCCACCGCGCCCGATCTTCATGTCGGACATACTGTGCTCATACGCAAGCTCAAGCACTTTCAAGATATGGGCCACACCGTCATCTTCCTCATCGGTGACTTCACCGGCCTCATCGGCGATCCCTCGGGCCGTATCGCCACGCGGCCGCCGCTCACGCGCGACCAGATCGACGCCAACGCCGAAACCTACAAGGCGCAGGTGTTCAAGATCCTCGATCGCGACAAGACTGAAGTTCGCTTCAACAGCGAGTGGCTGGGCAAGCTGGGCTACGAAGGATTCGTGCGCCTGGCCGCGAAGTTCACCGTTTCGCAGATGCTAGAGCGTGAAGACTTCCACAAGCGGTTCACCGAAGAGAAGCCCATAGCGATGCACGAGCTGTTGTATCCCATCGCGCAGGGATACGACTCCGTAGCGCTCGAAGCCGACGTCGAGCTCGGCGGCACCGACCAGAAATTCAACCTGCTCATGGGACGCCAACTGCAGCGCGACTACAACCAGCTTCCGCAGATCGTTCTGACCATGCCGCTGCTCGAAGGCACCGACGGCGTGCAGAAGATGTCGAAGTCCTATGGCAACTACATCGGCATCACCGAGGCGCCGACGGAAATGTTCGGCAAGGTCATGTCCATCTCTGACGAGCTGATGTGGCGATATTACGAGCTGCTGACCGATGTCACCGTGCGTGAGATCGACGAGCTGAAGCGGGATGTGGCAAAGGGCGCGGCGCATCCCATGAAGCTCAAGCAGGAGCTCGGCCTGCGCATCGTCCGCGACTTCCACGGACACGAAGCAGCAGAACATGCCGCGCAAGACTGGTCGCGCATGTTCCAGAAAGACGAGACTCCCGAAGACCTTCCGCTCATTACCGTGAAGTTCGCCGAAGTCGCCGCCCCCAACGCGGCCACTTCTGCGGATGGACTCGTCCAGGCCCGCCTCGATAAGCTCCTCGCCGCCGCGGGCCTCGCCACCTCCGTCTCCGACGGATCTCGCAAGGTTAAGCAGAACGCCGTGAAGATCGATGGAGACCTGAAGAACGACCTCGTGGCGTCAGTAAAACTCGGCTCCGCGTTCACGCTGCGAGCCGGGAAAAAGATGGTGCGGGTCACCGTGGAGCCGTGAAGCGGTTGCGGGTACCCGAGCCTTTTGCGCAGCAAAAGCGTGGGAGTGATTGCCTATCAGATAAAACCGGGATACTACAGGATCTCTGTTTCCGACCCTTTTGGAACAGCCGCGAAAGGATATGGCACCCGGCTCGAACACTTCTCGCAACCCTACCATTATCGTTAGCCTTGATTCGTCGGCCACTAGGTTCGCATCGTAGAGCCGGCAGACCATTAATAGTTCTATTGACAATCTGTCCCCGAGTCATGTATACAACCTACACTGCACGTTGTTCCTCTCTGGTTTTGCTCACCTCGACCTCCTAGCTGGCCTCAACTCGGACGCACTGATCGGCATGTGCGCATCCGGCTGATCACCTACGCGCCGCGGTAAGGAAGTTTGCGGTGAGGCAGTCTGACTCTAGTTCCCGGGTGGCACGGCCAACGGCGAGCACTCACTCCATCGTTAGCTGTCAAACGGCGCCGATATGCGTCTTCGTATTTGACTCCAACGAGCTGAATTGTGACTTACTATCTCAAGCTGTTGAAGCGTCTGAATACGGCCTGAGAGTCATAGGATGTGCTGACAGCTCCGCCAGTCTCCAGCGCTCCCTACTGGGTCAAGCTCACGTCGCAATCATCAGCTCGAGACTGAAGGATGGACCGCTTGCCGGTTACACGCTGCTCAAGCAAGTCACCAAAACCCATGCATCCTTGCGTTGTGTGATGTTGCTTGAACGGGACCGCCGTGATTTCGTCGTCGAAGCATTTCGCTCGGGCGCTGTAGGCGTGTTTGAACGCAATCAGCCCGGTGAAATGCTATGTAAGTGTATTTACTGCATCCATGACGGGCAGGTGTGGGTCAACAACCAGCAGTTACACTATCTTCTTGAAGCTATGTCGAGCAACGCCCTTGCTCGACTTACTGACTTAAGAGGCAACATTCTACTCAGCAACCGTGAAGAGGAGATAGCACGCCTGGTGGCGGAGGCATTTACGAACCGAGAAATTGCTGAGCAGCTGAAGATAACTGAGCGCACGGTTAAGAACCACATGAATCATATTTTTGATCGCTTGGGACTCTCCAACCGTGTGGAACTTACTCGTTACGCACTCTCGCAAAGAAACATTCTCAAGTATCCCGTCCAGCGTGAATCCACACAGCCACGGAACTAAACTAGCAAGTTAGTCTCGGCGATTCATAAGATACCCATATCCGCGAAGATGCCTGCCGCCCCCGGCTACTGCCATGCTACTCGATAATCTATTAGTCCTTTGGTACCACTCATGGGTACTTTGTGACCATTGCTAAGTAAAGAGTGGTGCACTACAACCGGTGTTACTCGGTACCCTGCACATGTTACTGAAGCGTGAAGGGTGCCTGTATTGCGGAACCGCGCTTTGCGACTCCGTTCGTTGCGGTAATGACTTCAGCGTCCGTTTCAGGTAGTCAGCGGTTAGGCGGCTCGAGAAACGGGCCCGTTGGCCGGTTTTCCATCTGTTTGAACCGATTAAGGAGGGATCCAACATGAAAAGACGTATCGCTTTGCTGTCACTGCTCACAATATTCTGCGTAGCATTGGCTGCGCTTCCAGCCATGGCATCGCCTTCGCAGGTACTGTACACCACGGGCAGCTTCGAACGGCCGAGCCCCGTTGGCACAGGAATCAATAACGGTGTGGTCACAGACGTCTCATACTTCTGTGCCTACACTGATTGCGATGTCACGGGCATGACATTCTGGACATTTGACACCGTTACTGGACAACCTACGGGCGGCAGACAGGTAAGCTGGTTGCTTTCCGGCACACCTTTCAATTTCAAAGGAGGCACCAGTGGAACAAACCGGGTATTTCAGATAGGCGATTGCATTCGTGTCTGGTGCCTGGACAGCGTTAGTTTCGCTCCTGCAAAATACCCCAACGGCATCGACGTTCCCCACGGACTGAACTGGATCAACCTATACTCTTTTGTGGGCAACAATTCTGGCCACGTTGTAGCTTGGTCCAATAGCGACGGTACTGGAGGCCCGTCCTTGACATTGATAGATAACCCCTTCACTGGCATAAGCGAATATCCAAGTTCCCTGGCGTTCACGGTGTACGGCACACCCACCGTTCCTGAGCCAGGCAGCATGATGCTGTTCGGCTCTGGAGTCCTCGGCCTGGCGGGCGTCCTACGCCGCAAGCTAAAACGCTAACTGATCCCATGCGGGCCCGTGCTTCCGGGGAAATGGGGGCTCGCACACAACTGTGGCCGCGCTTTCCCGACCGCCTCTTCACGGTCGATGGGAACCACAAGCCGGGGCAGCCGCTCCGGCTTGTGGAGGCCTTGACAGTGGACCCCTGGAGATGCGGCTGCGGCGAGCCGGGAATGTTCTCGACGAATCAATACCAAATAGCATCATCGCCGGCGAAGAGACACGAACATGAACCAGCGACACAATCGAGTTCCGATTCGCATACGAGTTCGGGTTATCAGCCATAGCTTAACGGGCGACAGATCGGATGACGGAATCTGCACAGATATCAATGAGCGTGGGGGAGTGGAGCTGGAGCTTGAAGGCATCCTAGACATGACCAATCCCGTAGAGCTTGAGTTTGTACAGAACCATCAGACCATCTTGCGTCGCCAGGCGAGGCTGCTCTATCGGTGCAGACAGAAATACGGCGCGTACCTTCTCTAACCTCAAATTGAGCCGCGTGCCTCACTTAATCGCGCCCATCGCTCGAGGGCGAGACACGATTCCTACTGGCTGAGCCCCGACTGGTCCTCACTCCAATGCTCCGGCTTGTGCGACGGCCTGGATAGGCTCCCAATCAACTCTTGGCTCGCGCGCGAGCGACGTGCATGGGATAGACCTCGAAGCGGTTCAAGCCGCCCCGGACGGAGGGGTCGTTCTCGCCGAACTGTTGGGCCTCGGCTTCGTCTGCGACCTGCTAGTCGAAATCCTGCGCTAGGTCGACTGATGAACCTGCTCCCCTCTCCCACGCGAATAATTTGCTACCATGACCCCTCAGCGAGGTAGCAATGCCCCAATATGTGATCGAACGGGAAATACCCGGCGCAGGAAATTTGACGGACGACCAACTCAAGGAGGTCTCCAAAAAATCGATGGCCGTGCTCAAGGAAATGGGACCGGAAATCAAGTGGCTTCACAGCTACGTTACCGGCGACAAGGTCTATTGCGTGTATCTCGCCCCCGACGAGGAAGCAATTCATGAGCACGCTCGGCGGGTCGGTTTGCCGGCGAATCGGGTGTCAGCAGTGCGGCGTTTGATCGATCCCAACACCGCCGGTTGAGCTAGGCAGGGTTTGGCGCCGTCCCACGAGGCTCGGCCTCGGAGCCAAGCGCCTCCTCAACGGCCTGGTCAACTGGCATCGCCCAACCCCCCATCCAGGCTGTGAGGCTTGCGGCATCGGAGAGCGACCGGCGCGCGCCTTCCAGGCTTTTCTCCAGCTTGGACTGCTGGGCAGGCGCAAGCGGCACTCCCAATTGCTGGCGAAGCGAGGCGGCCGCACCTGCCAGGCGCAGAGCTTGCTCGGCTTTTGATTGTGCTGCGGCGCTCGCAGCCATACATTCCAGCACTCTCGCAATGCCACGTTTGTGACCCAAGTCCTGGAATAGCGCGATGCTTTCGCTGTAAAGGCGCCTCGCCTCTGTGTAGTCTCCCTGATCGCGGCTGAGACTTGCCAGATCGGAGAGCGTACTCGCTATGCCCCAGCCGTCCTGCAACTGTCGAAATGCCACCAGGCTCTGCTCGTAGAACGCGCGAGCGGCCGGAAAATTGGATGCTCCCCGGGCAACGTCGCCTTGGTAGTTCAGCATCCAGGCGACGCCGGCGTGGTCGCCCGCCGCACGAAACATCGTCAGGCACTCGTCATTGAGCGAAGACGCGCGTTCGAATTCCCCTTGCAGCTTCAAAACGTTCGCTAGATTACTGAGGGCGCGCGCCAGGTCGGACGGACCGCCGAGGTCCCTCCATATCGCGACACAGCGCTCAAACAGTACGGTGGCCAGCGGGAGGTCTGCGCGGGATCGGGCATTGACCCCCAAAGCGTTGAGCGCGACAGCAACGCCGCGCGTGTCCTCCAGTTCGAGACACCGTTCAAGACTCTCTTCGAGCAGTTCGCGCGCTGAGGTGTAATTGCCCTGCTCGCCTGCCAGAACGGCGGCGGCGAACAGCAGGCGAGCGCGCAGCTTGGGGTGCGCCGCGGTCCCTTCCAACTTGAGCAGCCGGGAAATAGTATCGCGGCCCTCGTTCAGGTGCTCCCTCGTCTCCCAAAAGCGAAACAGCGAGGCGCCCATGCGCAGCCCCCAATCGGCATCGCCGGTTTGGATGAGATATTCGAGAGCCTTGCGGAAGTTGTCATGTTCGACTTCGAAACGCTCCAGCCATTCGGGATGGGCCGCCGACTCCTCGGCGCCATCTTCAGCCAGCACGAGGAAGTACGCGGCATGGGCGCGGCGCGTAGCCGGTTCCTCACCGCTCTCGGCGAGACGCTCCATGGCGTACTCCCGGATGGTGGAAAGCATAAGGAAGCGGGCTTCGGCATTTGCTTGGTCAACCTGCTGCGCCAGACTCTTGTCAACCATCGACGCCATGCCGTCGAGCACATCGAGGCCCAAGTCGCCTTTGGTGTCGCACACCGCCTCCACGGCTTCGAGGGTGCAACCGCCGACAAACACGGCGAGCCGGCGAAATAGTGTTTGCTCGGCTGGATTGAGCAGACCGTAACTCCAGTCCACAGTGCCGCGAAGAGTTTGCTGACGTATCGGCAGGTCGCGAGCGCCGCTGGTCAACAGGCTCAGGCTGCCTTCCAGGCGGGTCAACATCGCGGACGGGGAAAGCATCTTGATGCGGGCCGCCGCGAGTTCGATGGCCAGGGGCAGGCCGTCGAGGCGAGCGCAAATTGCAGCCACCACAGGCGCGTTTTCTTTGGTCAGAGCGAAGTCGTGCTTGACCGCCTGAGCGCGCTCCATGAAGAGCGCGACGGCGGGCGAACGTGTCAGCACAGCCAGTGGCGGGATCGATTTCGTATTAGGCAGCGCGAGCGGAGGCACCGGAAATTCGCGCTCGCCGTAGACATGAAGCGGGGCCTGGCTAGTTACAACGATCTTCAGTTTCTGGCTGAAGTTGAGCAACTGCGCGATCACCGGCGCGGACGAAACGAGGTGTTCAAAGTTGTCGAGCAGAAGAAGCATCGGCAGGTTCAGTCCGCCCAGGTACTCCTTCAGGCTTTCGAGCGGTGATTGGTTCCCTGTTTCGCGCACGGCCAGGGCTTGCGCAATCGTCGCAGCGATTAAACTGCGCTCACTCACCGCTGACAGCGCAACGCAGCAGACACCGCCGGTGAACTGTTCAGACATTTCACCCGCGACCTGCACAGCAAGGCGCGTCTTGCCGATGCCTCCTGGACCAGTGAGGGTCACGAGCCGCACGTCTTCGCGGCCCAATAACTGACGGAGGGCAGTCGACTCGCGCTCGCGGCCGATGAATGCAGTCCGCTGCATCGGCAAGTTGCCGGGACGAGGCTCCGAATATCCGGCAGATACATCGGCGAGGCGGTCGCGCACCGTGGCGAGATCGCGGGCCAAGTCGCGTGTCGATGCATAGCGCTGCTTCGGGTCTTTGGCGAGGCATCGCTCGACGATCCAAAAGAAGGGCGCCGGCGCCTGGGGCAGCGCGGAACCGAGGCGCGCTGGCTCATCGCGGAGAATGGCTGCCATGATTTCAGCGTAGCTTCTTCCCGCGAACGCCCGCCGCCCAGTAACCATCTCGTAGACCACCGCGCCCAAGGAAAACTGATCGGAACGAAAATCTACCGTGCTGCCACTCGCCTGCTCCGGCGACATATAGCCGACCGTGCCCATCACAGTGCCTGCTTGGGTCATAACTCCCGCGCCAGTCGTTTGTTCGTCGCTGCTGGACCCGGTGGCGTCAAACAGTTTGGCCAAGCCGAAATCCAGCACCTTGGCTGTGCCGTCAGCAGAGACCATCAAATTTTCGGGTTTCAAGTCGCGATGAACGATGCCGTTTTCGTGGGCCTTGGCGAGGGCGTCCGCGATTTGGGCCGCAATTGTCACGGCCTGGCGAAATGGAATCGCCCCCGCATGCAGCAGTTCGCGCAAGGTATTACCCGAAACCAACTCCATGGCAATGTAGTGCGTGCCATTCACTTGCCCGAGCTCGTAGATGGTGACGATGTTGGGATGAGTGAGCGCGCTCGCCGAACGAGCTTCCTGCTCAAAGCGCGACAAGAGTTCCGGCTGTGAATGATGGACCAGTGAAATGGTTTTGATGGCGACTTCACGACCGAGGCGAGTGTCGCGGGCGCGATAAACCTCACCCATGCCGCCGGCGCCCAAGCGTTCGACAATCTCGTAAGTGCCGAAGCGGCTACCCGGCGATAAGTCTGACGGCTCTGAACCTGGTGAGAGCGGCGGGCTCATGGACCTCATTGACGCAGGCTGTTGCCCTGCAAGTGGGGCTGGTTGCTGCGCGACTAATCTGGAATCGACAGTTAACTCGCTGCCGCGACCGGCTTTGAGGCAGCTCCCCTGATTCCGCTTATAATAGCGCAGATTTCGGAGGCATTCTTGGACATTCGATCATTGCAAAAGCCGCTGAAAGACCAATACCGGCAAGACCCGGACAGTTCGGTGATCACGCTGACGGCGCGTGGTATGCAGGCCGGTGCGCCGATCTCGTGCTCGATCGACTTGGGACGGCAGATTTATGAAGCACAGGCCCACAAGGGGGTCGGCGGCGCAGGCACTGGTGCTTGCAGTGGAGACTTACTGCTGGGTGCGCTCGCCGCCTGCGCACAAATTACCTGCCAGATGGTGGCTGCGGCCATGGGGATACCTACCGAAGGCATCGATGTGACGGTCGAGGGCGATCTTGACCTGAAGGGTACGCTCGGGATTTCCAAAGAAGTCCCTGTGGGATTTCGGAACATCAGGGCCGTTTTCAATATCCGCTCGCCGCAGGCAACCCCGGACCAGATAAGCGCCCTGCGCGAGAAGACGGAACAGTATTGCGTCGTCATGCAGACCCTTCTGCATCCCCCGGCTATCGAGAGCAAATGGGTGGCTCAGTGATCGTGGCCAGCCATGCCGGTTCCGAGTTCTATCGAGAGCAAGACTGCCGCGCCGTCACCGCACGACGCGGCAATCTCGTTTACACCCGTCGCAGGTAGCGACGTGCGAGGGTTCCCGCAGCCGCCAGTGCTCCGCCCCAGAGGGCCAAGGTGGACGGCTCGGGTACGGGCGGTCCGAAGTTCGACTGGCTGACCTGCGTGAACTGGTAGCTGCTGCCGTCCCAAAGAATAGAAGCATAACCACCGTTGCCGCATCCGCCCGCCGGGGTGTAACTGCACAGGTTGACTTCGCCCAGTCCCGGCACGGCGAACAGCACGCCGAGATAGTCAACGGCATAAGGCGCGCCGGGTTGGTAATACATGTTGTTGTAGAGGAACCGAGGATCGAGGCCGGTGGCCACGATTCCCGACACCTCAATCTGGTTGTAGGTTGCGTCGATACCGGTGATGGTCCAGGAACCGTCAGAGTTGTTACTTCCGAAAAACGTTCCCGCGACCGATACCCCCGGCCCACTGTAAGCAAAGGGAATTGAATCCGCACCGGCGGTGCCAACTAGAAACATGGCACAGCCCAGCACGGCTAAAACGAGCACGTGCGTCTTCATAACGGAAGTATCGGCAGGGCGGGGGAAGGCTTGAGTGGACCATGGGTGATTTGACCATCCGTTGCACGGACGAATCGGGGCGAGAAAAACAGCCGCCCTGCCAACCGTTCGGTATATCCGAAGGCGCAAGCGAGAGGCAGGACAGGCCAATGTGGACCGCACGCAATTATGTCGGGGTGAGCACCTTGGTAATGGCGCCATTGAGCGTCAGATTGCGCCGATGCTCACCGCAACCACCTTTATTCGGTAGCGGGAGACAGTTGGGGCTCAGGTGGCGTCTTGCGGCGGAGGATGGCTGCTGAGACCAGCGTGATGATGAGTCCCACGGGAAAAGGCTCGATGAAAGTCATGGCGGCGTTGGTCAAGGGATTGTCCTCCAGCACCTTGTAACGCCTGACCTCCTCGACTTTCGCCTGGATGGCGGCGGCGCTGGCGCCTGAGGCTTGCAGCTTCTGGATGGCGTAGGCGCCGTACTTGTCCATGAAATCGGGCATGAATTTGAAGTAGAGAATTTGCCAGGCTACGACGTAACAAACGCTGGAAATGAGCGTAATGGAGATGCCAATGACGAAGGCTTTGCCGAATGAGATGCGGCCGCCTCCGAAGTTGTCGCGGTAGGAGCGGATGCCGAAGTACACCAGCAAGAATGCCAAAATCATGGTGGTGTAACCAACCAGGTAGCTGTGGCCAGGACCGATGCGGTCGGCGAACAGCATGGAGGCCACCATAAGAACTGAGATGATGGCGCCGGAGATGAGACCGAAGGTCAAAATGGTTTTCTTCATGAGGGTCTCCTGAGAATTCACTGGCTAACGGGATGAACACTAGCGGTCTGGTGGGAGGTTGTCGTCATCCTTTCGAGTGATTTTACGCGTAGGAGCGGAAAATCATTCGTTTGGGGGAGCGAATTAGGGGAGCAAGCCGAATTCTTTGCCGAGTTGCACGGCCTGGGTGCGCCGCTTGGCGCCCAATTTGGAAAAGACCCGGCTGGAGTGGGTCTTGACGGTGTTCTCGCTGACGAACAGCTTTTCTGCGATTTCGCGGTTGCTCATGCCGTTGGCAATGAGAACAAGGATGTCGAGCTCCCGGGGGGTAATGCCGAGGTCCTCGCGCTTGCGATCGTCGGGGGCGAAGAGTTGGCCGGAGGTAATAAGGACTTCTTTAACTACGATTTCCCGTCGGGGCTTGGTCAGCTTGAGGCCGAGCCAGATGCCGAACGCGGCAAAGGTTGCAGCAACCAGCGCAGCATAAATTTCGACGGAGTGCTCGACCACCAGAAAGTGGTAGTGCGTCCATTGCAGCAGGGTGATGAGGATGCCGCCGACTACCCCGTAGATGAGGACGTGACGCTTCATGGGAACTGGTTGGAAGAAAGTGTAACGCAGGGTTGTGGGAGCCGAACGGATGGTTCATTGACTCGCTCGCGCTTCGTCCCTAATATGGAGCAACTCGAACGCGAGTCCACTTCGAATGTCCGAACAGACTATCTCGCATTACCGCATCTTGGAAAAACTCGGTGGCGGCGGTATGGGGGTGGTTTACAAGGCCGAAGACACCCGCCTGAAGCGCTTCGTGGCGCTGAAGTTCCTGCCTGACGATGTTGCCCAGGACCCCCAGACATTGAGCCGCTTTCAGCGCGAGGCCCAGGCAGCGTCGGCGCTGAATCATCCGAATATCTGCACGATTTACGACATTGGCACTGAGAATGGCCGGGCGTTCATCGCCATGGAGTATCTCGAAGGCTCGACGCTGAAGCACATGATCGAGGGACATGCGCTGAAGACGGCGCAGTTGTTCGATCTGGGCATCCAGATCGCCGACGCGCTCGACGCCGCGCACTCCAGCGGGATTGTGCATCGCGACATCAAGCCTGCGAACATTTTTGTGACGCAGCGCGGACAAGCCAAGGTGTTGGATTTTGGCCTGGCGAAGCAGACGCCGCAACTGCGCCAGCAAGGCGACGGTTCCGATGCGACTAGCGGATCGCCGACGGCGTTGAGCGCTGAGCAACTCACCCAGCCGGGGACGGCGATGGGCACGATCGGATACATGTCGCCGGAGCAGGCGCGCGGCGAGTTGCTGGACAATCGCAGCGACCTGTTTTCGTTTGGCGTCGTGCTTGTATGAGATGGCGACGGGCAAGCAGCCGTTCACGGGCGCGACCTCGGCCATTGTGTTTGACGCGATCTTGAATAAGGTGCCGCCGCCGCCGGCGGAGTTGAATCCTGTGCTGCCGCCGCAGTTCGAACCAATCTTGAACAAGGCGCTGGAAAAGGACCGCGATCTGCGCTGCCAAAGTGCAGCGGAGTTGCGCGCCGACCTGAAGCGCTTGAAGCGCGACACGGATTCTGCGCGGACTCGTGCCAGCGACATTGCGGCTACTGCCTCTTCGGGGTCGAGTTCTGCGGTGCAGTCGACTCCGGCTGCTACCAGCCCGCCTGCAAGAAAAAACAACAAGCTGTTGCCGGTTCTTATCGGCGTGGGATTCCTCGTGACGGCAGCAGCGGGACTTCTGGCCGGAAAAAAGATGGGAACAGCGTCGGCACCGAGCGCTCCGCTGTATCACGAGATCACCTTCCGGCGAGGAGCGATTCTGTCGGCGCGATTTGCGCCGGACGGGCAGACGATCTATTACAGCGCAGCGTGGCAGGGCAATCCGGTGGAAACGTTTTCGGCGCGGCAGGGCATGGTGGAGTCGCGCTCGCTGAGTTTGCCGAAGTCAGAACTGATGGCGATCTCGGCGAAGGGCGAGATGGCGTTGCTGCTGGACGTTCATCCGGCGGGTACGTGGGTGAATGTGGGGACGCTGGCGCGGGCGCCGATTGCGGGTGGAGCGCCGCGTCCGGTGCTGGAAGACGTGGAGTGGGCCGACTGGGGACCGGACAGCACGAGTCTGGCGGTCATCCGCAACGTGAATGGACGCGACCGGCTGGAGTATCCCATCGGGAAGGTATTGGCCGAGAGCACGGGCGGATGGATGAGTTACCCGCGGGTTTCTCCGGACGGCAAGAACGTCGCGTTCTTCGAACATGGCAACCAGGGAGACGATGCCGGGGCGCTGGCAGTGGTGGATACCTCAGGCAATAAGAAGACGCTGACCCGGCAGTGGTACGGAACCGAAGGGTTGGCATGGACGCCCGACGGCTCGGAGATCTGGATTACGGCGAGCGAGCTGGGGCTGTTTCATTACATCTCGGCGGTCACCCTGTCGAAGCAGCAGCGACTGGTGACACGAGTGCCGGGCTCGCTGGTAATTTTTGACATAGGCAAGGATGGACACGTCTTGTTGGGACGGGCTGACCGACGGCGCGAGGCGATGGGTCTGGTCGCTGGCGGCACGAAGGAGCGCGATCTGTCGTGGCTGGACTATTCGTATCCGGCGGACCTGTCAGCGGATGGTAAGACGCTGCTCTTCGACGAGGAGGGCATCGGCGGCGGCGTGCAGTACGGGGACGTGCAAGACCTGACGTACGCGGTGTATATCCGCGATACGGACGGCTCACCGGCGGTACGGCTGGGAGAAGGCGGGGCGGCGGCGCTTTCCCCCGACAAGAAGTGGGTCATCATTTATACGCCGTCGTCGCCCGCACAACTGCGGTTGCTTCCTACTGGCGCCGGAGAGACGAAGACTCTGACCAATGACGCGATCGCGCACCAGTGGGCGCGCTGGTGTCCGGACGGCAAGCACTTCGTCTTCAGCGGCAACGAAGCCGGCAAGGGCGTGAGGTACTTCATCCAGGACACTGCCGGTGGCGCGCCAAAGGTCATTTCTCCAGAAGGCGTGGATGCGCTGGCCTACGCGATTTCGCCCGACGGGCAATCGGTGGTGGGCGTCGGCCCAGATCAGAAGGGTTACCTGTATTCGACGGCAGGGGGCGATCCCATGCTGGTGAGCGGCATGGATGTGGGAGACATTCCCATTAACTTCAGCAGCGACGGCCATTCGATTTATCTGTACCGCACCGGCGAGATACCGGCTAAGGTCTATCGCGTGGACCTGGCAGCGGGGAAGAAATCGGTGTGGAAGGAGATCGCGCCGCTGGATCCGACGGGGGTGTCGACGATCGGACCGATTCTGATCACTCCCGACGGTAAGACGTACGTCTACGGCTTCCATCGCACGGTGGGCGACCTTTATCTGGTGGAAGGGCTGAAGTAGATTTCTACTTGGGTGTCTTCTTGCCGACAATGTTTAGGTCCACGATCTGACCGTTGGGACTTTTCACCTGCAAGACCTTGTCATTGAGTTTGGCGGGAAATTCTTTCCCTGGGCTCCAGCCGAGAAACACCGCGGGGCCTCCGTTGGCGTGGCAAGAGTAAATCGTGTTGCCCAGGCGCATCGCGATCTTATAGCGGTCCGCATTTTCCGGGTGCTGGGCGTCAGCGGGCACTCTATCGATCGAGACGACGGTCGCCATCTGGAAGCCTTCGTCCATACCTTGCGCATGAGCCAGCATCGCAGCCAATGTGATAAAGCACATCAAAACGATCCAAAGTTTCATCATGGGCGGTCTTCTCCGACGGTCGAACAGCAGTATAGACCGAGCAAGACGATCCACCGTCATCTCTGGTGGGCGCCAGGCTCAACAGACCAGCGCAATTCGCCTCGCTCTTCGGCGATTGCCGCAGCCTTAACGCGAACGTTGACCGGATGGGGCAAATCCGATAATATTGAATGGTTTGCCTGTACTACTCGTGTCCCGTCAGGGGCACCCCAGCTTCCCGGGGCGCTTGGCTCCGCGAAGGTCTCCTTCCTGGAGCTGGGTAAGTGCAAGTGCATAAACAACATAGGCGTTCTCGGTAGAAGTGCGGGAGCGTCCCGTTGCGTTTGCGCAACAGAATGAAGTCCAGGAGATTGCCATGTACGCGGTGATCCGCGCCGGGGGAAAGCAGTATCGCGTCGCACCCGGAGACGTAATCGAGATCGAGAAGCTGCCGCAGACCAGCGGCGATAACGTGCAATTCGACGACGTGCTGGCCGTGAGCGCCACTGAGGGCGAGATTGCCAAGCCTGCGGCGGCGTTTGTATCGGGCCAGGTGGTCGAGCATGGCCGCGGCGACAAGATTCTGGTGTTCCACTTGAAGCGCAAGAAGCAGTACAAGAAGCTGCAGGGACATCGCCAGTCGTACACCGCGGTGAAGATCACCGGCATCAGCGTCGACGGGCAGGCACTGAAGGCGTAATGCTGCTCTGTCAGTTTTTAGCGGTTGCGCTCGCAGCGGTAAAGCGGTTTGATGCTGTGTTGCTGCATACGTTGTCGTCAGTGCGTGAAGTGTCGCGGTCGCTGCGCGGGATAGGTTCGAGCGGCGAAGCGGATTTGGGATAACGACATTTAAGTTTGGGGCTTGTCCCCGGAGATTCAGATATGGCACATAAAAAGGGATTAGGCAGTTCGCGAAATGGCCGGGATTCGAACGCGCAGCGGCTGGGTGTGAAGGCATTTGGCGGCCAGTTAGTATCGGGCGGCACCATCATCGTGCGGCAGCGCGGCACGAAGCTCAAGGCCGGCACAAATGTTGGCCGTGGCACCGATGACACTCTCTTTGCCAAGGTGACTGGCGTGGTGGAGTTCCGGGACCGTGGACAGAATGGGCGCTTCGTTTCGGTGGTTGCGCAGGAAAGTAATTAGCTTGGTGACTGGTGACTGATGCTTGGTCACTGGTTGTACGGATTTCCGCAGGACGCCGGCAATGCCGGCTGTCGCGTGAATTCAAGGCCTCGCCGATGCGGGGCCTTTGTTGTTTCTACTGAAAAGTTGGTTGCGAAGTTTCCATGTTTGTAGATCAAGCCAGAATTCGAGTGAAGGCCGGTGACGGCGGGAACGGCTGCGTGGCGTTCCGGCGGGAGAAGTTCGTTCCGCGGGGCGGGCCTTCGGGTGGCGATGGCGGCCACGGTGGCCACGTCATTATGGAGTCGAGCGAGAAGCACAATACGCTGGTGCATTTCCGCTTCAACCCCGAGTACAAAGGGGAGCGCGGACGCCACGGTGAAGGCTCGAACTGCACCGGTCGCGAAGGCGATGACGTGGTGCTGAAGGTTCCCGTAGGAACCATCGTGTACGACGAAATGACCGGCGAGATGGTGCACGACTTTGCCGGCCCGGACGAGCGTGTCATCATCGCGAAGGGCGGGCGGGGCGGGCGCGGGAACTCACGGTATACGACGTCGACGCACCAGGCTCCGCGAGAGCATGAGGACGGATTTCCCGGTGAAGAGCGCGCACTGCGGCTGGAGTTGAAGCTGCTCGCGGATGTCGGGCTGGTGGGCTTTCCAAACGCCGGCAAGAGCACTTTGATATCGCGCATCTCGGCAGCGCGTCCGAAGATTGCGGACTACCCGTTTACCACGCTCCAGCCAAACCTTGGCGTGGTTGTGGTGGGCGAGGGTGCGGACGAGTACAGCTTTGTAGTAGCGGACATCCCCGGGTTGATCGAGGGCGCGAGTGAAGGCGCGGGATTGGGCATGCAGTTCTTGCGGCACATCGAGCGCACGCGACTACTGGTCCACATGGTGGATGTGTCGGATGCGAGCGGAAGGCCTGATCCGGCGAAAGACTACGAGGTCATCACGAAAGAGCTGGCAAACTTTGGCGCCGGACTGGACACCAAGCCGACGATCGTCGTGGCGTCGAAAATCGATGCGGCAAACAAGGATAATCTCGCCAAGCTGAAGCGGTATTGCAAGCGCAAGAAGCTGGAGTTGTTTGCGATTTCGGCGGTGACGGGCGAGGGCGTCGATGAATTGAAGTGGGAAATGGCGCGGCGGGTGGAGAAGGTCCGCGAAGCGGCAACTGGCAAATAGCCAGCCGTTCTCTCTGTCCAGATTCGTGCTAAGTTTCTTGCTTGGTGGTTTTCAGAAGCTCCACGATTTAGTCAGTTTTTTCAGCTAGTTGCTAATTGCTTACGAATGAACATCGCATTGTTTGGCGGCACTTTCGATCCTATCCATCGCGGACACCTCAACGTGGCCCGCGCTGCCGCTAAACATTTCCGGTTGCGGGAAGTCTGGTTCGTTCCTGCCGACATTCCTCCCCACAAACAGAAGACGCCGGTCACGTCGTATTTTCATCGCTACTCGATGGTGGTGCTGGCGCTAGCCGATGAGCCCGACTTTCTGCCGTCCCTACTCGAAGCTCCCGACCCGGAGCCGCACATGGAGCGGACCCCCAGCTACTCGATTGATACGGTGCGCAAAGTGAAGGCCGGACTGCGGCGCGGCGACCGGTTGTATTTCTTGATCGGCATCGATGCATTTCGCGATATTGCGAAGTGGCACAAGGCTGAGGAACTGCTGCGCGAGTGCGAGTTCATCATTGCAGCGCGGCCGGGACATTCGCTGGCTGACGTAGCGGAATCGCTGCCCGAGGGATTGCGCCCTAAGGCGAGAGAATTGCAGAAATATCGGAAGTCAAACTTTCGCGAGTCGCTGCAGCTGCCGGGTGTGACGCTGCATCTCTTGCCGGAGACGCACGAAGATGTTTCAGCAACACAAATCCGCGCGGCGATGAAGAAGCGTAAGGGGCTGAGCGAGTTGCTGCCGGATTCGGTAGCAGAATATATCCGGAAAGAAAAGCTGTACCGCACCGATACGAACGCTAAGCCAAAGACAGGGCGAAGCGAGTCGAAAGTCAAAAAACCCACTCAAGCAAAATCGAATTGAGTGGGGCAGCCAATCGAAAGTCTACAGGGAGAGCGAGCCGATTGCATGAAACGAGATGACGTGAGGGCGCAAGTCGCCATGGCCGTGCAAGCGTGCATGGAAAAGAAGGCGGAGAACATCAGCATCCTGCGATTGGATGCTGCCGCCAGCGGATTCACCGACTACTTCGTGATCTGCTCGGGCGCGAACCCGCGCCAGGTCCAAGCCATCGGCGAAGCGGTGGACGAAAAGCTCAGCAAGGCGGGATTCGAGCCTTCGCACATCGAGGGTCGCAATCAGGCGGAGTGGGTACTACTGGACTATGTGGACTTTGTGGTGCACGTTTTCTCAGAGAATGCGCGCAAGTTTTACGATCTTGAACGGCTTTGGAAGACGGCGACGAAAGTGGAACTGGCTGACCTCGAGAAACCTGAGCCGAAAACGGCTGCTGTGAAGAAGAAAGCAGTGGGCAAGAAGACGCCGCCCAAGGCTCCGGCGAAGAAGCGTCCCACCCTTTCCCAAAGAAAGCAAAAGGATGGGGCACCCACCAAGAAGCGGACGCCGAAGCGGTGAAGCTGCGCATTGCGTGGATTGGAAAGACGCGCAGCCCGGCGATCCAGTCGCTCACGGCGGAATATCTGAAACGTCTTTCAAGGTATGCGGCGTGCGATGCACTGGAGCTTGCCTCCGAGGATGCGCTGTTGAGGCAGGTGGAGAAAATGGCTAGCCGGACGCAGCCGGTGCTGGTTCTGCTCGACTCGCGCGGCAAACAACTCGCTTCAGAAGAGATTGCGAATTTCCTCGAGTATCAACTCTCCCACGACACGCAGGACTTGTTGTTCGCCGTCGGCCCGGCGGATGGATGGACCGCTGAGACGCGGGCTATGGCCCAGCACGTTGTGTCGTTTGGAAAGATCACGCTGCCGCATGAACTGGCGCGCCTAGTGTTGTTGGAGCAGTTATATCGTGGGTTCACGATTTTGAAGGGACATCCGTACCACGGGGGACATTGATGCTTTTCATCGCGAATTGATGTCTGATGTTTATAGCATAGTAGTGATGTATAGCTGATTTACATTTGAGCTAACATTTTATAACTAACTGATTAAGAAGTATTTAGTACTTAACTATCGTGTTGTACTGAAGTATTACAAAATTTATTCGAGAGTCTGACGAAAGAAAGACCCAACACGATCGGGGTCACTTTTGGTGATAATGCACCGTAAATTGATTGCGGCAACTGCGTTCGCGGTCCTCATGAGCGCGCTCGGAGCGCGCGGCCAAACTGTGGCGTCTAAGGCGCCCGCCGTCTTTCCTCCAGTAGAGCAGTGGAAGGCTGCTGTGCTCGCGGGCGATGCGGCGAAGTTGCGTGGGCTATACAGCAACAATCCGGCGGCCCGGGTGGTGCAACCTGTGGGCGAGGCAGGAGCGGAGACGGACGTCGCATTCTGGACCGGCCTGAAGGCGCGGCGCATGAAGATTGACCTGGTGCAGTCGGAGTCGCCACAGGCGGGCTTGCAGCAGGTGACATTCGAGGCGGAGATCGTTTCAGGCGCGCCCGGCAAAACGCAAACGGTGTATGTGATCGACGGTCAACTCTGGCAGAACCAGGGAGGGCAGTGGCGGATTGTGGCCACGCAACGCAGTGCGCCCAGCAAGCTGCAGCAACCGCTCGACACCAACAAGAACATTTATGTTCCGGGACTGAATGCGCACGCAGAATTAGCGGACGCATTGAAACTGGCGGCGCAAAAGCATAAGCGGGTGCTGGTAGTGTTTGGCGCGAACTGGTGTTACGACTGCCACGTGCTGGATTTGGCATTCCATCGACCAGATGTCGAGGCGGTGTTAAAGCCAAACTTTGAAGTCGTGCATGTGGATGTTGGCCAAGGCGAGAAGAACCAGGACATCATGCAGCAGTATCGCGTACCGATGGCGAAGGGGATTCCGGCGATTGCCGTGCTCGATAGTGCTGGCCAGCTGCTGTTCAGCCAGCAGGGCGGCGAGTTCGAGAAGGCACGGGTGCTGGGGCCGGAAGACGTGATCGCGTTCTTGAATAAGTGGAAGCCGAGCTAGTTGATAGGAAGACAAGACCAGCAGGGCTCGAAGGAGTTCCAGGATGCCCGCAAAGAAGAAGAGTCCAATTCCCGCCGAGAAAGTCGCGTTGTATGAAAAGCTAGTCGCCACTCTTCCCGGAGTCGAGCGCAAGGGAGCCGACAATCCGTACACATCGCTCAACGGCAACATGTTTTCCCTGCTCCTGAGCCCTGAAGGACGGCTGGCGCTACGGCTTCCTAAGGAAGAGAGCGAGCAGTTTCTTAAGAAGTACAAGACGACGCTGTTCGAAGCCTATGGAGCTGTGATGCAGGAGTACGTTGCCGTTCCCGACACGCTGCTTTCGAAGACCAAAGAGTTACAAAAGTACGTAGCCATGAGCTACACGTACGCCAGGACGCTGAAGCCAAAGGCGAGCAAGAAAAAGGTCTGATCGAAAAGGCGACTCCTGTAACATTGCAGGCAAACCTAACTACGGAAGTGGAGAGTCCATTCTTGAAGATCAACTTGGTTGTAGCGACCGTAATGGCCGCAGCGGCATTGTGCGCGGCGCAACAGAGTTCTGAGGCAAACAATGCAAAGGCTACGGTAGCGAACGCCGCGCCCACGGTCACTTATATCAAGGCAGGCAAGTTGTTCGATTCCACCACCGACAACTACCGCGAAAATATGGTGATCGTGGTAGAGGGAGAACGCATCAAGTCGGTTGAGCCGGCGGCGAGTGCGCAGATTCCTGCGGGAGCGAAGGTCGTTGACCTGTCGAAGGCAACGGTGCTACCCGGCATGATCGATTGCCACACCCATCTCGGTGGGCGCGCAGACCAGTACAACCCGATCAATGCGTTCAAGAACACGCCGTACACGCAGGCGTTCGCTGCAGAGAAGAACGCGAAGACCACACTGCTGGCCGGTTTCACGACGGTGCGCGACGTGGGTTCGGGGCCGTTCATGGCGGTGGACCTGCGCAACAGCATCGACTCGGGATACATTCCGGGGCCGCGCGTGGTGGCCAGTGGACCGGGGATTTCGATTACCGGCGGACACGGCGACCTCAATAACTATTCGCCAGAGACCAGCGTGACGCTGTTCCCCGCGGAGCGTAATTTCCAGATCGCCGATGGGCCGGACCAGGTACGCCATGTGGTGCGCGCGCAAGTGAAGTACGGCGTGGACGTGATCAAGATTCTGGCGACGGGCGGCGTGCTGTCAAAGGGTGACAGTCCGGGCGCACCGCAGTTCACCTTCGAAGAGCTGAAGGTGGCGGCCGACGAAGCGCACATGGCGGGACGTAAGATTGCCGCGCACGCCCATGGAGCCGAGGGCATCAAGAATCGATTCTGGCGGGCATCGATTCGATCGAGCACGCCAGCCTGGCCACGGATGAAGACATTGCACTGGCCAAGCAGCACGGCACCTACTTCGACATGGACATCTACAACGACGATTACCTGCTGGGGAAAGCGATTGAGTTCGGCCTGCCGCAGGAGAACATCGACAAAGAAAAGATGGTAGGGCAGGCGCAACGCGAGACGTTTCAGAAAGCAGTGAAAGCTGGAGTGAAAATGGCGTTCGGCACCGATGCGGGCGTGTACCCGCACGGCGACAATGCACACCAGTTCGCCACCATGGTCAAGTACGGCATGACGCCGGCGCAGGCGATTCGCACGGCAACGCAAAACTCAGCCGACCTGATCGGCCGTACCAAGGACGTAGGCACGATCGAAGTCGGCAAGTATGCCGACATCATCGCGGTGACAGGCGATCCGTTACAGGATGTCACGGTGTTGCAGAGCGTGGGGTTCGTGATGAAGGGCGGAACGGTGTACAAGGACAAAATCGCGGGGACGACTGTGGCGGAGTGATCCTGGCAGCCGGAGACCAGTACGAAACACGCAAGGCGTCGGTCCAGGTGCAGTCGGAAACTTAAAAGGCCCACTCAAGTTGCGCTTGAGTGGGCCTCGTGCTTGTAGTCGTGAATCTCGAAATCAGGCGGTAGTTTCGGCCGGGCCACCGAGAGCGCGACTGGCGGCAGCGGCAGCTTTCGAGAGTCGCGGTGCCCGCGGCGGTGGCGCAGTCAGATTGAGAGCGTCTTTGACGCGCTCCTTCGCCGATTCCAGCTGTTCTTCGCTGGGCGGACGCACTTGAATCATGGTGTTGTTGTTGGCTTGCCACTGGTTCGAGAACAGGTTCTGATTCATCAGGATCAAGTCGAGAAAGTGGCCAAGATCGCGGGAGTGAAATCCGTTGGAAAAGCGCGCTCCGGCTCCGTTGGGACGATGCGCGGCCACGGAATAGTCACACACCAGGCTCAAGTATCCGCGCGGCGTCGATGACCAGATCTTGAGGTACTCGATGGAAAGTTCTGCGCCGACGTGATACTCGAGTTGAACCATTCCTCCGTCAGAAGGCAAACCGAAAGCTGCCCAATTGATGATAACGGCGCTCTCAAGAATGGCGTTGAACGGCAGTGACAGCCCGGATGGCGTCTGTGGTGCGGTTGTCAAAGGAGGTCCTTTTCTACGCTGACGGTGGCCAGTTGATGTGTGGAAAATCCATAGGTGGCAGGATAAGGGGAGACTCCCTGGTGTCTCCGCCGGCGTAATTCCATTATACGCGGTTTGTGAACATGCCGGCGAGGGCCAGCCGCTGATGTCAGTGAGGTGACTTGAATCCCTTGCGCCGCTGGTGGCTGTAGCGGGCAAGTGCGTCTTCGATGACAGGATATGCCTGTGCCGCGGGAGCGATGGCGTCGACTTCGACGGCTTTGCCCTCGAGCTGTTTGTAGTCGAGGAAGAACCGGCGAAGCATCATGAGGCGATGCTCGGGCATTTCAACAGCTTCGCGATAGGAGTTGAACTCTGGATCCTCGGTAGCTACAGCGATGACCTTGTGGTCCTTCTTGCCGGCGTCGATCATGGTCATCAATCCTATGGCGCGGGCGTGCATCAACGTCAGCGGAACGACAGCTTCCTGGCAAAGCACGAGCACATCGAGCGGGTCGTCGTCTTCGGCGAGGGTCTGCGGGATGAAGCCGTAATTCGCAGGATAATACACCGCTGAATAGAGGACGCGGTCGAGCTTGATCAGGCCGCTTTCCTTGTCGAGCTCGTATTTCACGCTGGAGCCGAAAGGAATCTCGATGACTACGGAGAATTCCTGGGGTAGTCCGTCGCCGGGAGAGATGTCGTGCCAAGCATGCGTCATGGGAGTGAATTGATTGTAGCGGAAGAGCGAGAGTGGATTAGCGAACCGCGTCGGCAGCCGAAGCCGGAAGATCCCGAGGCTGTGATGTAGGACTGAAGAAGCACTTCCGCGCGAGTAACGGCGCTAGCGATAGAGATGGGGCAGTTGTCTTTCGGTCTCTACCGAACTGGTCATGGAACCGACGACGAAAGCGACGACAACCACCAACAAAATTACAACAGAAACCATGTTGATCACCCCAAATGCATCCGGCCTGTACCTGAAAGAACGAAAAAACTGGGCCACGGGCGGAACACTGACCGGAAGCTTGCTGGCGTCAGCGAATTCTTTAAATCGTTTGTAACACAATATTCACAATCTACGTAGGGCGAAACTCGGCCGCGCCACTTGGATGCTCTTTGACCTCGGTAAGAATTCGGAGGAGCGCCTCCGATCCATCTGCGCCGACGACGTAGCGATCGGCCTCTACCTCGGGCCACTCACCATAAACATGCACGATGTAAACGATGCGCGTGTCTGGATGGTGCTGGCGCAGCAGTCTTACCACCGGGCGAGCGGCGGCGGTGGGAAAGTGATGGCAGATCAATACGACGTCGTAGGAAGCTGGAGACTGGACGGCCTTCAGGCCGTCTTTCTCTGAATTGACAACCACGACATCGTGGCCGGCCGCGTTCAAAATGGTCTTGCGAAGTTGCGACAACTCAAGATCAAGGCTTAGCGTGAGGACCTTCATGTGTGAACCCTACGGTAGCGAATCCGAGCGGCGTGGGGGAAGAATAACAAAGGGAAGCCGCCATGCGAGAGTAAATCGGTTGTCGAGGTTAGGTACTGGGAACTGATCTCGAATGGCGTCTCGACAGGTACAAGATTCGTATTTTATTCGCCATCGACGATTTTCATTAGTCCACTAACTGTTTTTATATGTGCTAGTTAATGGATAAGTATGGCTAATCCACCCAATCGAATTAATCTATGTCAATTCATCATCTTTCAACCTCAAAAACCATCCAATCAGTACATACTGATTTCGTCTTTTTAGAAGCCAATCGAACTCTTAGAGGAGGCTTTATGCTGCCTCAGAAAGATACACGGGCCCCATTTATGGCAGATTTTCAGCCAACCAAGAAGCGTTTTATCCTGGCTAGCGATTTCGATCAGACGCTGAGCTTCAACGACTCCGGATACGTACTCGGCGAGTTGCTCGGCATTCCACTGAGCGAGTTCGAGCGCAAGATCACCGGCATGGCCAAACTGAACCTGGTGCAGCAAGGAGGCGAACTTGCCTACCTGCTGCTGCACGATCCGGAGTTTCGCAAGGTGCGCCGGGAACACCTGTACGAAGCTGGAAAACGGGTGCGCCTGAAACCAAACATCGATGCGTTGTACGAATTTCTATCGGATGAGGTTGAGGGGTATCACTTCGATTTCTACGTGATCTCGGCAGGGCCAGTGGAGATTATCCGCTCAGCGCTAGAAGGAATTATCCCTCCTGAGCACATTTTCGGTACGGAGTTCGAGTTCAGCGCCAAGGGCGAGATCGAGCGCATCCTGCACGTTACGGCTGGCTACGGCAAGGTTGCCGCGATTGATCACTTGCTGGAAGAACTCCAGCTTGGCCCGGACCGCGTCGTGTATGTGGGCGACGGCAGCTCAGACATCCATGTGATGTTGCACGTAAATCGGCAAGACGGATACACAATCGCTGTCTCTGAGAACAAGTACCTGGCGCCTATCGCGAAGCGCTCGATCATTAGCGACAATGCGCTGGCCACTCTGATTCCTATCCTGGAAGATGTTGTGGGGTTGGATACTGCATCGATTCGCAAAGTGTTCGAGGCGCGAGGATTGGTAATTCAGCAGTGGGACAAGGTGCAGACCGACTTGCTGACCATTGTGCCGGAGAAGTCCGCGACCGTTGAGCGCGAAACTATCGCGCTCCCGGAAGCGGTGAAGACCGCGTAGATGCTGCGTTTGAAAAATGGCGCCGCGCAGAGTCGATCTGCGCGGCGCTTTTATTTGCGGCCGAAACATCCAACTGGCTAGGGAACATCGAGAAGAATTTCGTCCGTATAGCCTAGAAACGGATCGGCGGATGCCTGGACGCTACGCTGAAAGAGCTGACAGTCGAGCTTGAGTTCACGCGGTGGCTGCTCCTTGCCGTTGAGGCGGATGCGCACCGGGCCAGCGGCGAAAAGCTCTGGCCGCAACAGCAGACGCAGCTTCTTTATGTTGTGGGTGTCGATATCGATAAGGTTGCCGTCGAGGATGCGGGCCTCCACGTCGGGTTCAGGTATGCCCTTGTCTGACTCAACGACTTCTATCCAGTATTGGCGTGTGAACCTGGGATCATAGAACTTCGCTACGACGGCCGACGGAAATGGATCACGGGAGAATCGCTGGAAAAACGGCAGCGTAAAGCTGCCGTCCTCTGCAAGCGTTACGTCATGTTCCCGGCCCTTCAACACGTGGAGCTCCGGCGTAACCCGCGGCCTGAGGCTCTGCAATGCGCTTTGGGTGCGGAACGAAGACGACGATGGAATGCGCTCGTCTTTGTCGCCGTGCACAAACAACACCGGCACATCCAGCAGGTTCTGCAGGGGAACCTTGGTGCCACTGGGCGTATCAACACCTGCTCCCATCAGAGATGCAATGCCGGCGAATCGGTCAGGCCAGCGTGTGCCGAATTCGAGTGCGGCTGTGCCTCCGTTGCTGAACCCCGCCAGATAAACCCGATTGGTATCAACGTTAAAGGTGCGCAATACTTCGAGCAGCAGCGCATAGACCGTTGCAGTCGGCTTAGGTTGCCACCACAGTTCGCCCCCGGCGTGTGGGTACAGCACCAGGTAGCCAGCATGCGCAATGGCTTCGCCGGCGGTTAAGGCGCCGTCGAACGCCAGTCCGCCGCCTCCGCTTAAGTAAACGATGAGCGGGAAGGGCTCGTCTCCGCGATAGTCCAGCGGAACATGAATCATGAAGGGCGCGCCTTCAAATGGGGTACTCGTCATGCCGCGCAGTGTCGTGCCTGTTTCTTCCTTCCGGTACAGCGGTGCCGGCAAACTGCAGGGCTGGGCCGCAGCTTTTGGCGGAGGCTGCATGAAACGACCGGCGAGACGGCGCACCTCTTCACTATCGCTTCTCAGCAGTGGCGCAAGGACTTCGGTCCCCGGAGTGAGGCCCCGTTGGTAGTAGGCCGCGAGCGTGAGGGCCTGAGCGTCGTGGGTGCCGTTTTGGAATATGTCGTTCGTTACCGCGGGCGGCGGTAAAGGAGACTTCGAAATTAGGTACGCATTGAGCGCGCCCAGGCGAGTATCGGCGCGTGCGAGCCAAGTGTCGGGAGTTTCCTGATGTTGCACGCCCTCCAGTTCGATGGCCACGCGCTCGTGAACGGTAGAGTCAAGTTCGAGATACTGGCCTTCGAAGTCGAGTTTCGCGAGATGGCCTGAGGTGGGACAGAACGTCAGGCGAAGGTGCGTATCCTTGCGATTGCCCGTATCGGCGAGCACGGCGCATGACTCTTCGCCAATAGGCTGGAAGCTTTCGAGTTTGAGGCGCAATCCAAGAATGCCCGAGTCCCATTCGGAGCCCACCTGCATCGGCGTCGCCGGCACGGGCATCACTTCGTTGATGCGATAGAGCAATTTACTGCGGGCCTCGCGCAGAACCCGCGGAGGAAGCAGCGCCTGTCCGGTGGTCGCGAAAAGACTGGAATCGGCGAAACGAGCGGGACGGGCTGCCACGCGCTGCTCAAACGCGGGTTTCTGCGCGGCCAGCACATCCTTTCCGTGGTCGAGATATTCAAGAAGATCGGCAGACTGCCGATTACGTTGTATTCCGACCAGCGAGCTTCCGTTAACGGAGTTGAGCACAACGACATCGCTGGAGAAGACCCAGCGGCTGTGAAACGAAGTGTCTGACGACTTGCCTTGCTTGTCGAAAACTTCGTGGTACGTCAACCGGTCGCCGACATTTAGGCGGTATCGAAATTCGACCGTGGCTGCTTGCGCGAAGACGTACACTTCCGCGAAGACGAGATGTAGTAACCAGATCTGCGTCGCTCGGCGAAAATAAGTCTGGAGGCTCATCGCACTGGTCCGCACTTCATTGTAGACGGCACAACGACGTCCGCTGTTGCCGAAGCGGCACCTCAGTCCGTGTAGAATCGCAGTTTCATGACCTCGTCTCCGTCCAGTGCAAGTCAGCCGAATAGCGGATTTCTGGGCCGGATGGTGCGTGTGCTGCGACCCTCTCACCAGCACAGCGCATTTTCGGCCACACTGCTGCTGATGACTTCGGTTATGCTCGCGCGGGTCATCGGCTACCTGCGCGAGATGTACGTGGCGTGGGCCTTTGGCGCGGGTCCGAAGACCGACGCTTACGTCGCTGCATTCCAGATCCCGGATTATCTCTTTTACCTGCTGGCCGGCGGAACCACTTCCATCACCTTCATCTCGATTTATGCCCGGCATACCTCGCGGGGCGAGGAAGACAAGGCGCAGGACGCATTCAATACCACGATCACGGTGATGACGGTGATCGCGCTGCTTGGGACAATCCTCGTGGAAGTTTTCACCCGGCCCATTGCCGGCGCGATCTTCCCCAAGTTCACAGCGCAGCAGATAGAGCTGTGCGTCTACCTGACGCGGGTGTTGCTGCCGGGACAGATTTTCTTCTACGCCGGCGGCATCGTGTCGGCGGTGTTGTTGTCGCGACGAATGTTTTTGTATCCGGCGCTTAGTCCGGTGTTCTATGGATCGTCGATCATTCTGGGCGGGCTATTGGGCGCCCACCGATTCGGCATTGCGGCACTAGCGTACGGCGCGCTGGTAGGTTCATTCATAGGCCCGTTCCTGATCAATAGCATCGGCGCGGCGAACGCCGGACTGCGCTACGAGTGGAGTTTCGATTATCGAAATCCAGAATTTCGCGAGTGGGTGAAGTTGTCGATCCCACTCATGTTGGGCGTGTCACTGGTGTCGGCGGACGACTGGATCCTGCGCTATTTCGCTTCGGGTGGCGAGGGAGAAATCAGCCGGCTGAATTATGCGAAGCGGCTGTTCGCGCTGCCGATTTCGATTCTCGGCCAAGCGGCGGGGCAGGCCTCGATGCCATTTTTCACGAGGCTGTTTGGCGAGGGCAAACGCAAGGAGTTCGCCGACTCGGTGAACCAGTCGGTGTATCGCGTGGGATCGCTGGCGCTGCTGGTGACCGCGCTAATGGCTCCTGCGGCGCTTCCGTTGGTGGACCTGGCGTTTCATCGCGGGCGTTTCAATCTGCAAGATTCGCAATCGACGGCAATGTATTTCGCATGGTTCTCTCTTTCACTGGCGTTGTGGTCGGCGCAGGCGCTGTACGCGCGAGCGTTTTATGCCGCAGGCGACACCATGACGCCGATGGTCGCCAGCACGCTGATCGTAGTCGCTTCGCTGCCCTTGTATTCCGCAATGTTTCAACGTTACGGTTTCGTGGGGCTGGCAATGGCCTCGGACTTGGGCATCCTGTTGCACACGCTGGCGATTGCGTGGTTGCTGAACTATCGCAGGCTGGTGCTGCTCGACGGACTCCCGTGGGCTGAGGTGGCGAAGGCGCTGGGCACAGCGATTGTCGCGGGATTGTTGTGTTACGGTGTTGCGCAGCGGGTGGCCCTGGTAGGCAACTGGCGCGGGGATTTGATCTCACTCGTGGCGATCGGAGCGGCGTGGCTCGCGGTTGTGACAGCGGGACTGTGGCTTACACGTTCGAAATTGTGGAGTGAATTAAGGCGAAAAAAACCGGCGCCGATGGCCGAGTCCGCGGCCGTCATAGAGAGGACCGAGGGCGGCGTTCAGCCGTGATGACAACAAACCCACTCAAGCAATGCGGCTTGAGTGGGCTGCCTGGTCTGCGTCTAACTGTAAATTTTACGCGCGCACGGGAACGGGCCCGACGGTCGTCTCGGCTGTCGGAGAAGCTTCCTTGCCGTCCCCGTTGGGCTTTTGGCCAGCCTTGCGGATGTCGATGCCGCCCTTAAAATACGCACCTTCTTCTATGCTGACACGCTGCGCGACGATATCGCCGGTGAGCGAGCCTTCGCTGCGGATGTCGAAGCGGTCGCTGGCGTTCATGTTGCCGCGGACCTTGCCGAGGATCACGATTTCGCGCGCCGAAATGTTGGCCGAAACGACGCCGTTGCGCCCGACGGTGACTCGATTACCCGGCAGGTTGATCGAGCCTTCCACGCGTCCGTCGATGTAAAGAGACTCGGAGCCCGTGACTTCACCTTTGATAACGAGCGACTTGCCCAGTGTGGCCTGTTCCTGTGGTGTGGCTGCGGCTGGCCGCGTCACGACTGGAGGTTCGGCAACCGGAGGCGTGTAACTGCGCTGTGGCTCGGGGCTGGGGGTCGGGGTGGTGGTCGGCGGATTAGTGGGCTTCCACATAAAAATGATTCCTTTCTGGAGGTTATCTGAACCGGCAGGTCCAAGTTGGTACTCAAACCGCAACTCCAGAGCTCTGGTTAAGAAACTGCTGAATTGGTGCGGCAACTACGAGGTTCGCACCGCCCAGCAACACGGTCGAACCGGCTCAAGCGAACGAATATTGCTACCATACAGCGAGTTCTCAGCGATGGCAAAGCCGCGCTGTGGATATTTGCGTGCGACTAGTGAATAACAAGATTCGGGCGTGAAAACGAACCGTCACGATCATTTCTCCATCCCTTCCCACGAGTGGGACAGGATGGGGCTAGCGTGACTTACTTAGGCTTAGAAATGGGAATCAGTGATCACTGATCAGGCGATAATTCGGCAAATTGAGCGCCAACCGCACCGCTCGGCAGGATTCAAGCAACTGGTGCGCGAGATGAGCGTGCGCGGCAACGATCGCCGTCTGCTGGCCGAGCGCTTGGAGGCTCTGGTGAAGAGCGGGCGTCTGCTCGAGACTGCCCGCGACCGCTACACCCTGGCCGAACATGCCGCCGCACAGCAGAACCTGATCGCCGGGCGCTTGAATATGCATCGCGACGGATACGGGTTTGTGATCCCAAACGCGGGACAGCGCAGCACAATCGAGGGAGATATCTACGTCTCCCCGCGATCGATCGGCACGGCCATGCACGGAGATCAGGTGCTGGTGGAACTGGGCCGCCGCAAGGACGACGGTCGGGGTGAGGGCAAGATTCTTCGCGTGCTGACGCGCGCGCATCCGACGGTGGTGGGAACGTTTCATCAAGGTACGCGGCAGAACTACGTGACGCCAATCGATGAGAAGGTGACGAAGGAGATCGTTATTCCGCGAGGGATGGAGCGGCCGGCCGCTCTTTCCCAAAAGAAGGGAAAGCATGGGCCGCCACCCAATCTAGAAGATTCCGAGGACCAGAGTCGCGACCGTGTGCTCGGCAAAGAAGTTCATCGCCGCGAATGGGATGACCTCGAAGGGCTGGTGGTAGATGTAGAAATCACAAGTTGGCCTTCTCCCGCAGAGCGTCCAACGGGGCGCGTGGTGGAGATACTCGGCTACGCAAACGATTTCGGCGTAGATGTTGAGATCATCATCCGCAAGCACCACTTGCCGCACCAGTTTCCTGTGGAGGTGTTGCAAGAGGCGGAGCGCTTTGAACGGACGCTTTCAGCCAAAGAGTTGGCGCATCGGCACGATTACCGTGCACTGCCGATTGTCACCATCGACGGTGAGACAGCGCGCGATTTCGACGACGCAGTAACGGTTCGAACGGTGCCGAACGGCAACTTCGAGTTGCAGGTACACATCGCCGACGTGGCGCATTACGTGCGCGAAGGCACCCCTATTGATCTCGAGGCCCGTCTGCGCGGCACGTCGGTATATTTTCCCGATCGCGCGATTCCCATGCTTCCCATGGAGCTTTCCACCGACCTGTGCAGCCTGCGACCCCATGTGGATCGACTGGTACTGTCGTGCGTGATGGAAATCGACTCCCACGGCGAAATAGTGGGCTACACGCTCAACGAAGGCATGATTCGCTCGGCCGAGCGTATGACCTACACCAACGTCAACCTGGTTCTCACAGGTGACGAGGGACTGCGGCAGCATTATCACAAATACGTTGACGTGTTCGAGCAGATGCGCAACCTGGCACTGATCCTGAACCGCAAGCGCGCGCGTCGCGGTTCGATTGACTTCGACCTGCCGGAGCCGGTGATAGAGTTCGACGAGAATGGGCTGATGAAAGGCGTGACGCGTTCGGAGCGAAACATCGCCAATCGGCTGATCGAGGAATTCATGCTGGCAGCCAATGAATGCGTGGCCAGCTACCTCGAAAAGAAACATGTCGCTTCCCTTTACCGCATCCATGAGAAACCCGATCCGAAGCGTGTATACGACTTCGAGACGATTGCCGCGACTTTTGGTTACTCGCTGGGCGTGGGCGCGCTTCCGGTGAAGCGGGTACAGATGCGAGGAGAACGGCGCGAGCAGCATCGCGGTGGGCGCCAGGCCAAGACGCTCGAGCTGCCGCAAGAAGTACATATCACGCCGCGCATGTATCAGAAGCTGACGCAGAAGATAGCAGGCATGCCGGAAGAGCGCATCTTGTCGTACCTTATGCTGCGCTCCCTGAAGCAAGCGCGATACTCGGCGGAGAACGAAGGCCACTTCGCCTTGGCCGCCCCAGCCTACACGCATTTCACTTCGCCGATCCGGCGATATCCCGATTTGATCGTGCACCGCGTCTTGAAAGACGTGCTGCGTGACTCAGCCGAGCGAGAGGAGGGTGGCGTGTCGGTCGGCGTTGCCGCCGGAGAACACAGCGAGGCGCCATCGCCGTGGTCGAAGCGCGAGGAGACGCTGGCGCATGTGCGCAAGAGGGCAGGCGATGCCGCTCAGCCGAACCGCCCACCTCTCGGCGGTCCAATTTCCGAGGCGGAGTTGCAAGACATCGCGCTGGAATCCTCGCTCTCCGAAAGGCGCGCCGACGAAGCCGAGCGCGAGTTGATGGAATGGAAGAAGACCAAGTTCATGGAGCAGCACATTGGCGATGACTTCGCGGGGCTGATCGTTAGCGTGACGAAATATGGACTTTTCGTAGAGCTGAACGAGTTGTTTATTGAAGGCCTCGTGCCGCTGGCAACGCTCCACGACGACCACTACCTCTACCACGAGAACACGCGGCAGATCATCGGGCAGCGCACGCGCAAAACCTACTCGCTCGGCGACCCGATTCGGGTATTCGTAGATCGTATCGACGCGATGCAGAAGCGGATCCAGTTTGGTGTGGTGGATGAAGTGAAGCCGCCGAAGGGAAAGAAGCGAAAGAAGGCGTGAAGTCTGCGTCCGTCATTTAGAATTGCCTTCCCCCCGCTGGAGGGTTCCATCATGCGTCGTTGGTTGCTGTTGTCTGCGGTCCTGTTCGGCCTGGTCGTGCTTGTGTCAGGGCAGACCGCCGAACCTGATCAGACGACCGAAGTCATGAAGAGCGGGGAAAGCGTCACTAAGGCGCTGGCCACGGTGACCAGCACCGCCATCTCGCCGCTGCTAGGCGTAAGCGTGATGGGCGCGTGGCAGTACTGGAAGACACCGTCAACACAGCGCACGCAACTTCCGTTCTTCGATCGTCCCTATTTCTGGGCGCCGGTAATGGCGCTGCTCGTTCTCATCTTCATCAAAGACACCTTTGGCGGGTTTGCCCCGCTCATCAAGAAGCCGTTGGATGCGGTTGAAGTATTGCTGGTCAATCACGCATCCCTCATCCTCATTGTGTTTCCGGTCGTGATCAACCAGGTGGCGCGAGTGATGGGCCTGACGTCACTGCGGTCATTATTCGCGCAAGTGTTCAGCGGCCCTGTAGTGTACGCCGCGATAAACGCGCAAGTAACGGGTGCGCACCATGCCTTCAGCGTAGCTACGGCAGTGCTCTACACGATCGTAGGGTTCGCGATCACTGGTGTGGTGTGGCTCCTCGGCCACTGCTTCGACGTGTTGGCGCTGATCAGCCCATTCCCGTTCGTGGACTTTGTGCTCAAGGCAATTCGCAATCTCATCTTCGCCGTTCTGCTAGGCGCCTCGATCATCAGCCCGCATGTAGGACTGGTGTTGTGCCTGGTAGTGATCATCGTGAGCTTTCTGGCATTCGGGTGGGCGCTGCGGCTGTCGTTCTTCGGCACGCTCTATGCCGTTAGCCTGCTGGAGATGCTCCTGCTCGAGACGCAGGAGACGCCCGATCGTGTCAAGGGCGTGCGGGCGTTCAGTGCTGGCATCAAGAACGTAAGCAAGCGTACCTACGGAAAGCTGTCGCCGCGTGAGGATGGATCGCTGGTGTTCGCCTATCGCAGGATGCTGGTGGGCCCGGAAAAGAAGGTCGTCATCGGTCGTGCCAACAGCTTCGCCGTGGGCCGCGGTGCGTTTCATCCCACGGTAGTCGAGCCGATCGAGTCGGCCAAGAAGCATCGCATCGCGTTTCGCCTGTTGCCGACCTATCGCGGCGCAGAGGAAGAAGTCCGCGCAGCCATCGATGCCGCCTCGGTCGAGGACCTGCGCTGGAGCAAGGGGCTGGCTTCGTTCTGGAAGTTCGTTAGCGAAGATGACAGCAGTGAAACGGTTTAGGAATTCCGACCCTTAGTCGTGATAGCGCTGCTGGCCTACCGGAATCGCCACCTGCAAGCGATTCTGCGGCGTCGGCAACGGGCAAGTTGCATAGGGCGTGTAGGCGCACGGCGGATTCTCGGCGCGATTGAAATCGAGCACAACCTCACCCGGCTGCGTGAGCCCGTGATCCGGCAGCGGCGTGTAAAGAAAGCGCCCGGCTCCATAGGTTTCGGTCTTGCTGGTAGTGTCGCGGAAAACAAAAAACAAGTCTTTGGAGTCGGGTGATTCGAGCATCGGCTCCAACCGGTAGGTTTTGCCATCCAGCGTGAATTCCGCCGCGCCGGGAACCTCTGACATCACCTCGGTACCGAGAATGGTCGGGACCGGCACTTGGCGCGAAGGGTTGTACGGTATCCACTTCGCAGTCACTTGGTAAGCTTCGTTCGGCGGAAACCATTTCAGACCGTGAAATTCCGATCGGGCCGCGGCCTTTGAATCCTTAATGCGCAGCCCGTAACGGTCACCGCGGTGGATGATTGTAATGGTGACACTCCCGTCTGTAATCTTCGACGGGTGATCGGAGGAATCGGCACCTAGCGCCTGCGGATTCGCCGGTGCCGCCCCGTCTACCAACAGTCCTTTGGGATAGCCACCGCTCGGCGCCACAAGCTCCAGCGAATCGCCGTTCAGCTTGACCACTCCCATCGATGGCGCTGTCGGTGCTTTGGCCACCAACGCATTGTCCTTGGCTGATCCAAAGGAATTATCGCCGGGCTTCAGCCATTCGAGACCGATCACCGTCAGCCAGCCATTCGGGGTTTGCAGGTTCTTGGCCTGTTGCGCTCGCCACTCCAGCAAATCGGTCTTCCATGTCACTGCGGTCGCTGGTTTGTCGGCCGCGAAGCTCGCAGTAAGGCCGGCAAGACAGAAAGCTAGGATGCTAATCGGGTAACGACGGAGAGAAAGCTTCATCCTGGGCCATCCTCGGAAGTCTGAAGATACTTGTAACAGAATTTGGTGAATCCTTTCGGAGCTTCTCGATATCTAGTTATGTGTTACAACACATAACACGCCGAGCGGCTGTCGTAAGCCGCGGCATCGAGGAGAAGTCCATGACTGAGGCCGTACAGAGTTTGATTGGGTCACCAAGTAAGGGAAAGAACGTCGGGTTGTGGGTTCTGCAGATCGTGGCCGCGGCAATGTTCCTGATGGCTGGGAGCATGAAACTGGCGGACGCCGCTCCAATGGTCGCTTTATTCAATACCATTAGAGTTGGGCAGTGGTTCCGCTACGTGACCGGCGGCATCGAGGTCGTTTCAGCTGTCCTTTTGCTGGTTCCGGGACTGGCAGCGTTTGGCGCCGCCCTCTTGGTTTGCACGATGATCGGCGCGATCTATACGCATCTCGCGATCGTGCATACCAATCCCGCGATTCCGGTTTTATTGCTCATCGCAGTGGCAGTTATCTTGTGGGGGCGGCGCGGCCAGATCGCAGAGCGGTTGGGGCGATAACTCCCTACCAGCGCCAGGATTCGGGGCGGCATGATGCCGCCCCTCCTGCATTTACAGAATGTAGCGCGAGAGGTCCTGGTCTTTCACGATGTCGGTCAGTGCATTGCGCACGTAGTCAGCATCGACCGTGACATCTTTCTCTTTCAGATCAGGAGCTTCGAAGCTGATGATGTCAAGCACCCGCTCCATGATGGTGTGCAGGCGCCGTGCGCCGATGTTCTCAGTTCCCTCGTTGACCTTGAAGGCGAAGTTCGCCACTTCGGCAAGCGCTTCCGGAGTGAATTCCAGCTTCACCCCTTCCGTCTCCAGCAGCGCAATGTACTGCTTGGTCAGCGACGACTTCGGCTCGGTGAGGATCTTGATAAAGTCTTCCACCGTAAGCGACTTCAGTTCAACGCGGATCGGAAAGCGGCCCTGCAACTCGGGAATCAAGTCGCTGGGCTTAGAAACGTGGAAGGCGCCGGCCGCGATGAACAGGATGTGATCAGTGCGCACCATCCCATAGCGAGTGTTGACCGTCGTTCCTTCGACAATGGGTAGAATATCGCGCTGCACACCTTCGCGAGATACGTCAGGACCGTGACCGCCCTCGCGTCCCGCGATCTTGTCGATTTCATCGAGGAAGATGATGCCCGAATTCTCGACCCGCTCGACGGCGATGCGGTGCACCTGGTCGATGTCGATAAGGCGCTGTTCTTCTTCCTGGATGAGGTACTCGAAGGCTTCGCTGACCTTCATTTTCCGCTTCTTGGTGCGCTGGCCGAAGATGTTGGGCAACATATCTTTCATGTTGATGTCCATATCTTCCACGCCCTGGTTGGTGATGATCTCGAACGCGGGCATAGATTTTTCCCGAACGTCGAGCTCCACCATGCGCTCGTCGAGCTTGCCCTCACGCAATTGCTGTCGCAGTTTTTCGCGGGTGCGAGATCCGGGTTCACCGGCGAGAAGTGGCTCGTTGCCCAGATTGAAGCCGATCGTCGAATCCGCCGTCTTTGCCGCAGGTACCGGCGTCGGCATCGAGGGCAGCAGCAGGTCAAGCAGCCGCTCTTCGGCGTTCAACTCAGCTTTGTCAGCGACATCTTCGAGCTTCTCTTCGCGCACCATGTCGATCGAAATTTCAACCAGGTCGCGAATCATCGATTCGACATCGCGCCCAACGTAGCCAACCTCCGTAAACTTCGAGGCTTCAACTTTCATGAAGGGCGAGTTGGCCAGCTTGGCCAGCCGACGGGCGATCTCGGTCTTGCCTACACCGGTCGGACCCATCATGATGATGTTCTTGGGGATGATTTCTTCCGCCAACTCGGGCGTCAGCTTCTGGCGGCGCATGCGATTGCGCAGCGCAATGGCAACCGAGCGCTTGGCATCATGCTGGCCGACAACATACTTGTCGAGTTCGCGCACAATTTCGCGCGGCGTGAGATCGTCGAGGGCTACGTGTTCGTCGTCAGTCGTTGCGGGAAGATAAATGGCCAATGGATACCTCGGGACAGTTTCTGTTGGAAACTCCACACTGCTCTTACAATTCTTCGATGGTGATTTTGTCGTTGGTGTAGATACAAACTTTGCCGGCGATTTTCATGGCTTCCTCGGCAATCTGTCGCGCCGAGAGCTGGGTGTGGTCGAAAAGGGCCGTTGCGGCCGACGTCGCATAAGCACCTCCGCTGCCGATAGCGGCTATACCCGTATCTGGCTCGATAACGTCTCCCTGGCCGCTGATAAGGAATGTTTGCGTCTCGTCAGCGACCAGCAGCAGAGCCTCGAGCTGTCTCAGCATCTTGTCGGTACGCCAGTCCTTAGCCAACTCGACAGCAGCGCGGCCCAGGTTCCCGTGATACTGCTCCAGCTTCGACTCGAAGCGGGCAAACAGAGAAAACGCATCGGCCGTCGAACCAGCGAACCCGGCCAGGATCTTCTCCTGGTAGAGCCGGCGAATCTTGCGGGCGGTGTGCTTGATTACGTTGTCGCCCAGCGTGACTTGGCCGTCTCCGGCCATCACAACCTTGCCATCGCGGCGAACACAAAGGACGGTAGTAGAGCGGATCAATCGCTTTTGTGCCATGAGAAGCACCTATTATACCGGGAAATCGGGTCGCGTGTCGAAATCTGAGCGAAACTGACTAAGATTTATGAGGACCTGTTAAACAATTATTATTATCAATAACTTACAAGCATTACTCGTGCTTCTGGTGCTCCAGTTCCTCCAGCAAATCGTCAATGCGGGCTTCCAGGATGTTGCGAATGGATAGGATGCCAAGAACCTTCCCGCGGTCGTCAACGACGGGCAGATGCCGGTAGTGCCTCTCCAGCATGACCTTAAACGCCTCGGCGGCAGTGGTTTCATCCGTGGCCATCTCCACCATGGGGCTCATCAGTTCGCGGACAGGCGTGGATTTCGGCGCGCGGCCGCTCAGCGCAAACTTGGCAAGAACGTCGCGTTCGGTGAACATCCCGGCCACGACGCCCTGCTCGTCGATCACGGCAACCGCACCGACGTCCTTATCCATCATCATGTTGACAGCGTCTTCGACCGTAGCCAGTACCGAGACGGTGGCCGGACCTTCATCACACCACTCCAGGAGGCTCATGAGGCGGGGTTCCTTTCAATTCTATGAGACTGCGAGGTTATGTTTCCCAGCGGTGAGAGTCAAGGGGGACGGTCACAAAGGCCTCATTTTGAGCTAGGAAGTTCCTGCCAGCCAGCTTCAGTGACCACCGGAAGTCGACGGCAGCACCGGGATGTCGAAGTACATGAACTCCTTACCACCCGCATCGCGCACGCCGGTGAGGTAAATGTGCGCGCCCTGCACCGGGTTGCTCACTTCCTCAATGTCGAAGAACAAGAAGCCCGCCTGCGTGGAGTGCGGCTCAACCGCAAACGCCCCGAACTTGGCGCGATTCAGTTCTTCGAGTTGCTGCTGCGCCTTCTTGTTTTTGTTGCCGCCAGTACCCGGAATGGGGAAAGGAGTCACTTTTCCGGGGGTGGTGCTGCTGGCGTTGACGTGCCCGACGCGGCGCATGACATCTTCGACGCCGAGGCCATCGAGTTTCGAGCGATTGGCCGTCACAAGCTGGGCCTGCAACTTGGTTACCGAAATCGGCTTGTCACCGTCATTGGTGATCACAAGAAAAACTGGCAGGATGCCTTCTTGTACATAGTGCGTGCTGAAGATGTCGTCTTTGGGCGAAGTGTTGTAAACGTCGATGGCAATCGTGACCTTCTCGTCCGTGTGCGCGTCCTTGCTGGGGTACGTGGCGGCGTTCTCAGCGTGCGGCATCACAAAATCTTTGAACGCCCATAGCGGAGCAACCGCAAGCAAGAAACCACCGAGTGCGATGGTCAGAGAACGACTCTGGAGAGAGGCCATGACGCGATTATCGCTTGCGCGGCCCAGTGGCACAACCGAGCGTTGGTTCGCCCGCGGCGGGCAAGTACAATCGCAGGGTGTATTTCGCCTATAGCGCGCTGCTATTGCTGGTGCTGGCGCTGAGCTCGCCATGGTGGCTGCTGGAGATGTTGCGTCACGGCAAGTACCGCACCGGCCTGCTTGAGCGCATGGGAGCCGTGCCAGCGAGGCTCTTGGAGGAATCGCAGGAAACGATCTGGATCCACGCGGTCTCGGTAGGTGAGGTGCTCGCGGTTACACGCATGGTGGAGGAGTTGGACACGCGGCTGCCCGGTTGGCGCGTAGTGGTCTCGACCACGACCGATACCGGGCAGAAACTGGCGCGGCAGCGCTTTGGTGAGCGCAACGTTTTCTACTTCCCGCTCGATTTGTCGTTCGCGATGAACTCCTACTTACGCGCGTTGCGTCCCAAATTGCTGGTGTTAGCCGAGAGCGAGTTCTGGCCAAACCTTCTACATCAGGCGCACGGCGCGGGCGTGCCCGCTGCAGTTGTGAACGCCAGAGTGTCAGACCGCTCGCTGCCGCGATACCTCGAGTTCCGCCGCCTGCTCCGCGGAGTCATGCGCAACGTGGACATATTCCTGGCGCAGAGTGAGGAAGACGCCCGCCGGCTGGTGCAAATCGGCGCGCCGGCGGAGCGAGTGCATGTCGGTGGCAACCTCAAGTTCGAGGTAAAACCGGCAGCCACGACGCTATTCGTGGAAGCGTTCGGGTCTTCCGTTCAGCGCGGAGGCGTTGGTCCGTTACTGGTTGCAGGTAGCACGCTCGAGGGCGAAGAGCTCATGCTGTTGGATTGCTTTCGGCAAGTGCTCGCGCAGTTTCCGGATGCTCTCCTGGTGCTAGCTCCCCGCCATCCTGAGCGTTTCGCGAGCGTCGCTTCGCTGCTGGATGCATCAGGCGTAAGGTGGCAGCGGCGCTCATCCTGGGAGGGTCAGCCGTTCGTGGCGGGAGAAGTGCTTCTTTTGGATACGATCGGCGAGCTCGCCGGCCTCTACCAATTTGCTGACGTGGCCTTCGTCGGTGGCAGCCTTGTTCCCCAGGGCGGACACAATGTTTTGGAGGCCGCGCAGTGCGGCTCGGCGATCTTGGTTGGACCGCACACCGAAAATTTCCGCGACATTATAGCCATATTTCAACGAGCGCAAGCCTTGCGCGTAGTGACATCCGCCACGTTGACTCCGGCGATTCTCGAGTTGCTGCACGACGATACTGCGCGCGAACAACTTGGACGCCGGGCGCTCGAAGTGATGCAGACGCAGCAGGGCGCGACCGAGCGCACCGTAGCAGCCCTACTGAAACTTTTGCCGGTCGAGTTAGTTGCAAGCACCCCAGAAGTTTCCGCGCAGAGGCACGCATGAATCCGCTGAGCGCTCTGTATGGCGCCGGAGTACGCCTGCGCAACAACTTCTACGACCACGGCACGCTGCGCGCACAAAGGCTGCAAGGCCCAGTGGTGAGCATCGGCAGCATCTCCGCTGGTGGCGCGGGCAAGACACCATTCCTCATCATGCTAGGCGAATTGCTGAAGGCACGGGGAGTTCAATTCGACGTTCTCTCTCGTGGCTACGGCAGAAAATCGAAAGGCGTGAGGCTGGTCGATCCTTCACGCACGGCTCAAGAATTCGGCGATGAACCTCTGCTGATCGCCCACAAGCTCGGTGTTCCGGTGATTGTAGGCGAAGACCGCTATGCCGCCGGACAATTTGCGGAACAGGAATTCGGGCCGCAGGCACATCTACTCGACGACGGCTTCCAACACCGCCGGCTGAGAAGAGACTTCGACATCGCGCTAATCACCCAGCGCGACCTGACCGACAATTTGCTGCCTTCGGGAAGACTGCGTGAACCGCTATCGTCGCTGGCTCGCGCCTCAGCGCTGGTATTCATGGACGGCGCTGCCGAAGATGGCGTCGCGATTCGCCAGGGCCAGCACGTTTGGCACGCCACGCGCAGCATCGTCCCTCCTGAGACGAAAGAGCCGTGCTTCGCCTTCTGCGGAATCGCCCGCCCGTCGAACTTCTTTACGGACCTCGGAAAAGCCGGAGTCCACGTCGTTGGCACCCAGGCATTTCGCGATCATCACGCCTACACCTCAACCGATGTAGAGCTATTGTTTAAGCGCGGCCAGGAGGCAGGAGCCACAGCGTTCATCACCACCGAAAAAGATGCTGCGAACCTGGGCGAGAACGTCGACCGACTGCGGCCTCTGCACGTGGTGCCAGTGAATATGCAATTCGAGCCCCTGGCGGCGGGTAGCGGGCAGTCTCCCGCCGACCTCATCGCCGCGTTTCTACAGCACCAAGCAGCATTGCCCGTGAGAGAATGAGAAGTTTCATCACTACCAAAATGTCAGGCGAAAGCACGGTTCGCAGGAGCGATGGCCAAACCTCAGCATGATGCGGAGCAGTTCAAGGCGATTGTGCGATCGTTCGCCAAGGTGTCGGTGACAGTGCTCGCCGACCTGGTGGCCGACGAGTTCGTCTACGGAGAGATCGCCCGCGTTTCGCGCGAGGCGCCGGTCCTCATCCTGAAACACCGCGAGCGCACCGTGGTGCCCGGTGGCGGCGGCAATGCAGTCATGAACCTCGCCGCGCTCGGCGTGAGAGTTTTCCCCGTGGGCGTGGTCGGCGACGACCAGCAGGGCGAGATGCTGCTCGCGAGGTTCCGCGATGCGAAGATAACGACGAAGGGAATCACGAAGCTCGCAGGGCACGTCACCACGACGAAGACTCGCATCCTCGCCGGCATGTCCCATACCAGCCGCCAGCAGGTCGTGCGAGTGGACCGCGAGCCCGAGTCCATCGGTTCGCGCAACGACGTAATGGCGAAGCTGGCCCAGGTTGTGCGCAAGCATGCCGAAGCTTCGCAGGCGCTGCTGGTTTCCGACTATAGCTACGGGGCTGCGACCCCGAGACTAGTCAAGGCGATCAAAGCCATGGGCTGGCCGAAACAGAAGCCAATCACCTTGGACTCCCGTTACCGCATGCTTGAGTACTCGGGCGTGACCGCGGCAACGCCGAACGAGCCGGAGGTCGAAGAAGCTTTAGGAGTCAAGATCGGCGAAGGCAACCAGCGTCTCTTGTTGGCTGGCAAACAACTGATGAAGCGCATGGGCCTCCAGTCGCTGGTCATCACTCGCGGGCGCGACGGAATGGTTGCGTTCGAAAGAAACGCCAACCCGTTGGTAATTCCAATCTTCGGCTCCGACCAGGTGGTGGACGTGACCGGCGCCGGTGACACTGTAATCGCGACCTTCACCGCCGCGCTTGCCGCCGGAGCAGACACTCCCACGGCCGCGCTGTTGGCGAACCTCGCCGGCGGCATCGTCGTGATGAAACGGGGAACCGCCACCGTCTCGAATGCCGAATTGCTGGCAGCAATCGACCAGTTCGTGGCGACCGGAAAATCGTGAGCGACAACGACACAAAGATCTTTTCACGCGCCGAACTGACGCAGCGCGTGGCCGAATGGCGGCGCAGCGGCGAGCAGATCGTGCTGGCCAATGGCTGCTTCGATCTGTTGCACGTCGGACACGTCCGCTACTTGCGCGGCGCCAAGTCGCTCAGCGGCAAGTTAGTGGTCGCGATGAATTCCGATGACAGCGTCAGCCGGCTCAAAGGTGAAGGTCGTCCACTAATGCCTGAAGGTGAGCGCGCAGAGATCATCGCGGCCCTCGCTGACGTTGATGCCGTCGTCATCTTCGATGAGCCCGATGTTCGCGCCCTCATTCGCGAAATCAAACCAGACGTGCAGGCCAAGGGAACCGATTACACGCCTGACACCGTGCCTGAGCGCGATGAAGTCCGCGCTTACGGCGGACGCGTAGAAATTGTCGGCGATCCCAAAGACCATTCCACGACCGACATCCTCGGCCACCTGCGCAACTCCCTGCGAGGTGAATGCGACACGTGAGCCGCCCGCTTTCCCAACAAGGCCTCAGCACGGTGGCGTTGGAAGAGCTGGAGAGCTCGGACGCGAAACAATTGCGCGTCCTGGTTGTTCGCATGAGTGCCATGGGCGACGTTATCCACGCACTTCCCGCAATTGCCGCGCTGCGCATAGCCAGACCCAACGTGCAAGTAGGATGGCTCATCGAGCAGCGATGGATGGAGTTGCTATGCGCGCATCCCGTCGAGCGATTGCAACCGCGCTCTGAGCTGAAGCCGTTGGTCGATTGGGTACATGTCTCTGACTTCAAGGAGTGGCGAAAAGGCTTGTCGTCAGCGGCAACGTGGCGTGACATGCGCGGTTGCATGCGCGAGGTCCGCGCGATGAAGTACGACGTGGCGCTTGATCTGCAAGGAAGCATCCGGTCCGCTATGGCTGGCCGCCTGTCGGGAGCGAAGACGCGCATCGGTTCCGCTGACCCGCGCGAAGCTCCCGCGAAACGTTTCTATACCAAGGCGATTTCCATTGAGGGGAAGCACGTTGTCGAGCATGGGTTAGAGCTCGCATCAGCCGCGGCAGGCGAAGATCTCACCTATGAGCCACCCCTATTTCCGCAGGACGCCGCCACCGAAGCCTGGGCCGACCGTTTCTGTGCGTCCATCGGCTTCGCGCCGCTGGCGATCGTGAATCCCGGTGCCGGATGGGGAGCGAAGTGCTGGCCGGCGCAATCCTACGGCGAAGTCGCAAAGTCGCTCGCCGACCGTGGCATGGCTGTGATCGTCAACCACGGCCCGCAAGAAGAAGTTTTGGCCGACGCAGTGCGCGAGGCCAGCGAAGAGGCGGCTCGTCCGGTGAAATGTTCGGTAAGTCAGCTGATCGCACTCACTCGCCGCGCTAGCTTGTTCGTCGGCGGCGACACCGGCCCCATGCACCTCGCGGCAGCACTCGACGTTCCGGTGGTGGCGCTATTCGGCCCGACTCGGCCCGAGCGCAATGGCCCTTACGCCACGCGCTCGGTAGTGTTGCGCCACGCAGAGAGCGTCGACAACTCTTCGCATGTAGACGATCCCGATGCGGGCCTGATGTCGATCACACCGGCCGAAGTGATCGCGGCCGCAGATTCACTCCTGAAGGAGCAGAATGACTGACGGCTCGACGAAGACTTCGTGGAACAAGATCGCGCGCCGCATCCGAGTACCGCTCGGCTTCCTGTTCGCGGTGTTTTATTTCTGGCGGGCCCGGCCTGACTGGGCCTCTCTCGCAGTGGGCGGCGCGATTGCGGCGCTGGGAGTGTTCCTCCGAGCCATGGCCTCAGGCCATGTAAAGAAGAACGAGGAACTGGCCACCACTGGCCCTTATGCCTACTGCCGCAACCCGCTGTACCTGGGTTCGATCATCATCGCCGTTGGCTTTGCGATTGCCTCGCGTGACCTGTGGGTGGCTGTGGGCATTGTCGTGCTGTTCTCGCTCATTTATGTACCTGTGATTCGCTCTGAAGAAACTTTCCTCCGCGAGCACTTCCCCTCCTACAACGAATATGCGCGACGCGTGCCACGTTTACTGCCACGAACACTCTGGCTCAGCGGCCTGACGTCGGGATTCTCCCCCGCGCTTTACCGGCAGCATCGCGAGTACAATGCATTAATCGGGGCCGCCGCCATGTTGGCGGCCCTTGTTGTGAAGATGCTCTGGTTCCCTCATTCATGGTGAAGTCTTTCAGTCGTTTTCTCATCCTTAGTCTGTTGTTTACTCTTGCCGCGTTGCCGGCCACCAGCGCCCCGGCGCCGCAAACCGCCCAGCATTCGCCTACGCCAGCTCCGACACAATCCGAAATCGGTCCCGAGGCGCGAATTCAGCCGCTCCGGCCAGGATTCGATTTTCCTCGCCAGACCCTTCGCTATGAGACTGAGTACCGTTTCGTGACTGCGGGCTTGGCTACTCTGCGCGTCGAACGAGAAGGCAACCAGGAGCACATCACAGGTACCGCCGACTCTATGGGAGTCGTTGCCCTACTCTTTCGCGTACAAGACCGCTTCAGCTCCTACTTCGATGCTCACACCCTCTGCTCAAACAAACTCGTGAAGCACACCGAAGAGGGCTCGCACTTCCGCGATACCGAAATCACGTTCGATTACAAGATCCACAAGGCTGTGCTGCAAGAGAAAAACCTGAAGACCGGCCAAAGCAAGCGGACGGAAAATGACATTCCCGGCTGCGTCACCGACGTCATCTCCGGGATTCTCTACGTGGCCAGCCTCCCGCTGCTACCTGACGCGACCTACAGCTTTCCGCTGAACGACGGAGGCCAAACCGCCACTATTCGCGCGCACGTGGAAGGCAAGGAGCAAATTAAGACGCCGGCCGGGACCTTTCAAACCATTCGCGTCGGTCCGGAAGGCAATTACAGCGTGCTGAAAAACCGCGGCCGGATTACCATCTGGTACAGCGACGACGCGCGCCATTTGCCCGTGCAGATACAGGCCCGACTCTTCTGGGGGACCTTGAATGTTTATCTGGCGTCCATCGACAAGTAGCTACTGGAGCCGATAGCGTTCGGCCATCAGGCGTTGCAGGCGGGGCTTGTAAAGAATGTCGTAGGCGAATTCTTTGTCAGGAAACATCGCCAGCGCCGCGCGCTTCGCATTCGCCGCAAGTTCGGCGGCCTCCTCAACCGACAGGTCGGCGTCTTGGCTGATCACTGACATGACCATGCTCATCATGATCTGCAAGCGCCGCAGTTTGCGGCCTTCTTCTTCCTGTTCCATCACTACTGCTGCATCCCGTTCATTGCCGGTTCGTTCGCTTCGGTCGGTATGATTCATGGTTCCTCACTGAAGCAGGGGCCCCGTTCCGAGTTCGCCGGGCAGAACTCGTAAACTTGGTTACAATTTGGATGCTGTCGGCCATCCCTTGGTTTATGGCAATTCGTGGCGGCATCATACACCGAAACGCGCGTGCCTCCATTAGAAATTCCCAGGCTGTCTCACGAGCGTAATGTAACTAGTAACGGAGGAATCATGGCAGAAACACCGCAACCACTCGAGAATCTGGTGAAAGTGTTCGACACAGACGTCGAGTCCGAGGCAATGATCGTGCAGGGTTTGCTGCAATCAGCAGGTATCGAGGCCGTCATCAACAACCGCGAAGCGCCGCAGGACATCTTGCCGGGCGTGGGCGGGGTCGTGATTCTGGTGCGCGAAGACCAGGCCGCCGACGCCTCTGCCATGATCGAAGCCTTCCGCGCCAGCCCCACCACCGATGCGGACGAAGCCGTCAGCGAGGAGCCGGCTGGGCCGAAACCGTAGTGCCATCGAGGTAGAACGAAACCGCTCCTGCCAGGTCGGTGCGATAGGTTGGCACATGACGCTCCGCGAAGCGCCGCATAACTTCGGGCCGGGGATGGCGGAACGTATTGTAGTAACCCACTGACACCACCGCGAATTGTGGATTCACGGCGTCCAGGAACTCCGGCGAACTGGAAGTGAGACTGCCGTGGTGCCCGATCTTCAGCAGGTTGGCGCTCGGCGCTGCTGACTGCATCATGTCCTCGATTCGTTGGTGCGAATCGCCCACCAACAGCGCCGATGTCTCCTCATACTGAAGATGCAGCACCATGGATTCGTCATCCTGCGTCCTGTTCGTCGCAATTTCTCCTGCCTGCGGATTGAGCACCCGGAATTGAACCCCTCCAAATTCAAACGCATCGCCCGCGCGGTGCGGGTTCAAGGTAACCGCGAACGAGCGCGCCGACTCCACCAAACTGACAAATTCCGAAGTCGGCGAATCGAGCCCGTACCAAAGCACATTGGGCCGGAAATTCGCGATGATGCTGCGCATTCCGCCAATATGGTCGGAATGGGGATGCGAGATCGCCACGGCGTCGAGACGGCGTATGCCCCGGCTCCAGAGATACGGCGAGACAACTTCTTCGCCTACATCGAAGTCCGAACGGCTCCCTCCACCCACACCGCCGGAATCGAGTAGCAGCGTCTTCCCTTGCGGCGTAACGATCAGCAGCGAATCGCCCTGCCCCACATCGATGGCGGTGATTTCCAAGATCCCGGGGCGCCATTGCATTTTGGCCGGAACAAACGTGATAACGATGGCAGCGGCGAGTAAGCCGGCGACTCCAACCCATGCCACCCACAGGCGCCGGCGCGCGAGTAGCAGGGCTACCGCCACTGCGAACCCAGCGAACACACAAGTTGCCAGCGCGGGCACCGGCAGCCGCACATCAGCGACGCGGAAGTGCCCGATGACGCGGATGGTCCCGGTGAGCAGTCCCAATGCGTACCCTGCTACCACGGCTGGTAGGTGTGCCAGCCAGAAAGACAAATATGACAGCGCGACCGCTAAAACCGCGCATGGCATAAGAACGCTGGCCAGCGGAATGACCAGTACATTCGCCGGCAGCGACATGGTGGTGGTGCGATGGAAATACCACGCCATCGGCAGCGCCAACGATAGCTCGACTACGAAAGAAATGAACACCAACTCCGAAGCGGCGAGAACGAAGCCCAATCCTCTGCGGAGAATTACGGTTGCCGCGCGCAGTCCAATCATTTTCGCAAGGCCCTCGCGTACCAGCCGAACATCCGAGCGAAACTGTGCTGCAAGCGTCGGCAAACTGTAGTCGTAGGCGGGCGAGTTGAGGTTACGCAGCGCTCGTTGCAGCGGATACAGCGTGCGTTGCAGAATTGGCACTGCGATTCCCGCCACTGCAATCACCGAAAGAAACGTCAATTGAAAGCTCGCCTCGAACAGCGTTCGCGGCGCGGCCACCAGAATCCCAAGCGCCGCAACCCCCAGCGCATTCAGCCCTGCGCGATCGCGAAACAGCAATCGCGTAAGCAGATAGATACTGAGCGTAATCGTGGCGCGCACGATGGGTGGCCCCAAGTCAGCGAGAAACGCATATCCCCACGAGAACAGGATGGTCAGAACGGTCGCCGCAGTCTCACCCATCGGCAGCCAGCGGAGTGCCCAGAAAAACGCGAACGCGAGAATCCCAACGTTGATCCCTGACACCACGAGAATGTGGTACGTTCCCGTCCTTTGAAAATCCGTCTTCCGCTCACGCCCGAAGAACGCTCTCCCGCCGATGAGCATCGCCTGCATCAGCATTCCGGGTTCCCCAGGCCAAAGTCGCTGTATGTGATTCAGCACACTGCGTCGCGCCTCAGCACGCCATCGGCCAATGCGGCTCCCCGAGAAGCCCATCAGAATCTCAACCTCCGTCGCCCTTGCCGAGCCAGTCAGTCGTATCCCCTGCGAAGCCAGATACCCGACAAGATCAAGCGCGCCAGGATTTCCGTAATTGCGCGGAGCGCGCAACTTCGCTGCAATGTGCAGTCTCTCGCCGTAGGTATAAATGTGCAGTGGCGACTCGGCGCCTGACTCCTGCGCCACTTCCTCGTCTGTTCGCTTGCTGAAGACCGTCAGCCGGATACCGACCGCCGCCGCCGTGCGGCGGTCGCCAGTAGAAAGTTCTTCCGCTTCGACATCGACCGATTCTTGTTTCCCGCCGAACGGACTCACGCGCACGATGCCTTCACGCGTGACGTGCGCCACAACATCGACCGTACCTTCACCAGTAGCGAACGCCTCCAAATTTGGCGGAGTACTTTGCGCTGCGTCGAAGACTTGAAGGTAAAACGCCCCCAGCGGAACCAGCATCAGCATCGCCAGGGGAAAGGCCAGCGACGGCGCACGCCACCGCAACACGCCGGCTCCCAAGGCCGCCAGAGCAAACGCGATCACCCAGACATGCGGCGCGCGCCACGCAAAATTTCCGGAGACAATACCGACGGCGAAGGCCACAGCGGCGAGGAACACAGGTTCCCTGCCGCCGCAATACACAGCCACGGGCGCACGTGCGGAGACATGCGCTCCATCCGAAGAGGGGGAGAAGGATGGCAAGTCCGCTTACAAGCGGTCCAGTTCCTCGGTACCAATAGTCGGGGCCCAGGGCCACATTTCATATTGCGCGAGTCCGAACCGTGTGAACGGATCGTTTTCGCGGATACTGTCGAGCGTCGCCTGGACTTCGTCGTCAGGGACTCGCAGAAGCAAAATACCGCCGTTTCGCGGGACGACCGGGCCGGAGGCAATGAGCAACCCCTCCTGCTTCAGTCCCGCCAGATACGCGCGGTGCGAGTCAATATGCTTGAGAACATCTTCCAGCGGTTTGCGGTAACGAAGAATGGCGACAGCGTACATAACTCAACTCCAGCAGTGGTTCGCTCAGCGCACCAATTGCAGCACCGTTTCCATGTGCGCGGTCTGCGGAAACAGGTCGAACAGGTGCGCCTGCTCCACCTTAAAGCCCGATTCTAGCAGCACTTTCAGGTCGCGCGACAAAGTTGAGGGGTCGCATGAAACGAAAGTAACCTGCTTGGCCGAGGTTCGGCCAAGCGCCTTCGTTGCCTTATCTCCCAGCCCGGCGCGTGGCGGATCGAGCAGCACAAACTCTACCGCGAGGTCTCCGCCCCGCTTTTCCAGGAACTCCTCGGTCGTGGCCCGCGACGGACGCACATTGCGCTGTGCGTTGTGCTTGAGGTCGGCGACCGCATTGGGCGAAGCCTCAACCGCGATGACTTCCTCGAACGTCTCCGCCAGCGCCATGGTGAACAGTCCCACGCCCGCGTAAAGATCAAGCGCCGCCTTCCCTTTGGCTCCTCCGGTCGCAACTTTCACCAGCTCATCGATAAGAAATCGATTGGTCTGAAAGAACGATCCCGCGCTGACCTGATATTCGTGTCCGGCAGCCTGGTATGTCAGATGGTTCTGCCCGATCACCACTGGCTCTTCGTTATGGACGGAACTCAGCGGCGCCAGCTGCCGCGTCTCGTCATCGACGGCCGAAGTCGCGAAGATCGCCACACCCTCGATCGCGGGCAACGACGCCATAAGCGCCTTGGCGAACGGCTCAGCGTTCCGATGCTCCGTTTGCGGACGTATGTAGGCCTCGACTAGCAGATTGCTATCGTCGTGGTTGGCGAAGAACTGCAATCCGTGCAGGGACGACGGCGCCTCACCCGCGCGTCCAAGCTCCCACACGGCAGCAATCGCCCGGTTGATGAGCGGCGAGCTGATCGGACAGGCATCGACAACCAGCAACTCGTGCGAGCTGTTGCGAAAATACCCGAGCGCAAAGTTCGGTTCCTGCCGTACATGCACCCGCGTGCGATTGCGGTAATGCCACGGCTCAGAACCGTGCACCTCGATTTCGCTGTCGAGTTCCAGCTTGGCCGTACGTCGCAGTGTCTCGCGCAAAATCTCAGCCTTAAAGCCCAATTGCGCTGCATACTCGATGTGCTGATACTGGCAGCCGCCGCAGCGTCCGAAGTACTGGCAATCAGCAGCGACCCGCTCTGGCGACGCCTCCAGCACTTTATTGAGTTGCGCCCGCGAAAATCCAGAGCGGCTCTGGGTCAGCATGGCGTCTACGCGCTCGCCCGGTATTACGAAGGGCAAAAACACCGTCTTGCCGCGGCCACGCTCATCGGCGGGGAGCCGGGCCAGTCCATCGCCGCCATAAACCAGTTTTTCAATCTGCAATTCCAAAATGATTTCCTTTATCCCACCTTGTGGGATTCACTGCATATAAAACAGGCTCAACCGCGGCAGATGGTGCTGCTCTAGCAATCGCTTCTGCACATACTGCTTGTGAAGCTGCTCAATCTGTGGAGCCTTCATGCGGCTGCGGTACGGCGCCAGGTCCCGATCAGCCTCGGTGCGAACTTGCAATAACGCAGCCTCAGACGTGCCTGCCATGATTGCAGCGATTAGCTTCTCTTCCATCACGGTCAGCCGCCGCTCAACGTCTTCCATCTTTGGAGGCGCGTCCGACTCGAACGACGCAGCAACTTCGCGCAATCCCGCCGCAGTTTCAGCCGATACGTTTTTCGCCGACTCCGGCAACGAAACTTGCCCCAAGGTTTCCGCGTTGTCGCGCAGAAACTCCACCACCATCTGCTGGTCCAATTCTGCTTCGGCCTTCTCCGCAGGCTTGCCTCCGACGGCCGCCTCTTTCATCTCTTCCGCTGCCGCCAAAACCTCCTGCGCGCAATACGCCAGCCCATTGATCTTGCGCGTGTGCTTGGACCGGTGCTCCCACTTGTCAAACGCGGTATCCATGCCGCGAGTCACCGCCTCCAGCGGAACGCCTGCATCCTTCCAGATCTCCATCAACGCCCAATCGAGCGGCGACAGCAGCGACAGCGTACCGCGCCGTTTCTGAAAATGCTCCTCGATCTCGGTGAAGTAGTTGAAGTAATTTTCCACGGCGGATGAACTTGGTAGCTTGGAAGAAGCCGGCTTCCGAGAGTCGTCGCGTCAGGGCACGACTTTAGTCGTGCCGATAAGCCGCTCATTATCGCCACGCCGAGCGGACTTCAGTCCGCGAGGCGAAAGCCTCCGCGGGTCAGCCCCACTACAAGTGTAGCCTTAACTTCTCTTGACGGGAGCCGCTTCCTTCGCCGCATGACCGTGCTCGGCGCGACGACGCAGTTGCGGCAGGTTGCGCTCATAGATGATGCTCAGCCCTTCGAGCGTCAGCAGGTCGTCCACTTCGCGAATGTACTTCGAACCGCCGCCCATCAGCGTGGCCAGCCCGCCGGTAGCGACCACCTTCACCTCGCCACCCAACTCAGCGATCAGCCGCTCCAGAATGCCGTCGATTAAGCCGAGATATCCGTAATAGAGACCGGCCTGCAGGCTGTTGACTGTGTTAGTCGCGATCACGCTCGGAGGCTTGCGAATGTCCACGCGCGGCAGTCGCGCCGTGCGCTCGAACAGAGCATCTGCGGAAATTCCAATTCCCGGCGTGATGACCCCACCCAGGTACTCGCCCTTCGGCGAAACGACATCGAACGTCGTCGCCGTGCCGAAGTCCACCACGATGCAAGGGCCGCCGAACTTTTCAAACGCCGCGACGCTATTCACGATGCGGTCCGCGCCCACCTCCGCGGGGTTATCGTAATGCACTGGCATGCCGGTCTTCACACCAGGCTCGATGAACAGCGGCTTCAACCGAAAGTAACGCTCGCAGACTTCGCGCAACGTGGAATCCAGCGGTGGCACTACAGAAGAAATCACGATGCCCTGCACGGCCGTTACTTCGATGCCATTCATCGCGAAGAGATTGCGGAACAGCACACCGTACTCGTCCACCGTTTGCGATTTGTTGGTGCTGACGCGCCAGTGTGAGACCAGCGTTCCGTAGCGGCCCGGGCCCGCATTCTCCGGGTTCGGCCCGAAGACCCCGAGCACCGTGTTGGTATTTCCGACGTCGACGACCAGCAGCATGATCTATGTCCCGTGACCCGTAACCGCGCGAACTCCGCCCGAAAGCACAGTACGCAGTCCGCCCTCGGTCCGCACTTGCAAAAATCCCCGGCTGTCGAGCCCTTCCGTCACACCTTCGTAGCCGCCGTCCTCGTCCACATGGACGAGCCTCGACCGCGCAAATGACGACCGCTCTTCGAACTGCTGGAAGATGGCGGCGCGCCCGTCTGCACCGTCGCTGCACAGCCTGCAATACCAGGTGTCGAGCGATTTTAGCAGAGCCGCAGCGACCTGCACGCGCGACCACTCACGCCCCGCAGCGAGCCTCAACGAGGTCGCGATCGGCTCAAGTTCCGGGGAAAATACAGCTTGGTTCACGTTGATCCCGATGCCCACGACCACGTACCGCACACGCGTCGCCTCAGCATTCATCTCCGTCAGGATGCCGCAGAACTTGCGCTCCTCGATCAGCACGTCGTTGGGCCATCGCAGGTCAGGATGCAAACCCGTCGTCTGTTCCACCGCTTCAGCAACCGCGATGCCTGCAATCAGCGACAACAACAGCGCATCCGCCGGAGACAGTTGCGGGCGCAGCAGCACCGAACAGTAAATGCCATCCGAAGCAGCCGACTCCCAACTGTGGCCACCGCGCCCCCGGCCCGCCGTCTGCTGCTCTGCGAAAAACACGCTGCCTTCAGCCTCGCCCCCGGCTGCTGCCTCCATAGCTGCCGCGTTGGTCGAACCGATGCGGAAATAATGGTGGACTCGCGACGCAAACATGGTCCCGCTCACCAGCGGCCCCACGATATCAGGCAGCAGCAGGTCGGCCATCGACTCAAGTTGATATCCCGAGGCTGGGTGCCCAACGATGCGGACGCCAAGATCTCGCAAGTGCTGCACCGCACGCCATACTTCGGACCGCGTCGTACCAAGCTCTTCCGCGATGCGCGTTCCGCTGATGACCAGCGTGGCATTTTCGCTCAGTAGGCGAACCACGCGCCCCAGACGAGCGTCCGTCATGCCTTCCGGCGAATGTGTGTCGTTGCGAGTTGTAGCCGTGCGTGCGATAGAAGAATTATGCGCGTACTCCAGGAAGTTAAACAATGCGGGCGCATCTTGGTTGTTTGGGGACACCGAGGACTGGAGCGCTCTTGACTAGCCACTAACGACCAGCCACTAGCCACCGCTCGCTACGCCGGCGCCACGCGCATGCTCAGATCCACGGCATGCACCGAGTGTGTCAGTGCGCCGACAGAAATGAAGTTCACACCCGCTTCAGCATAAGCTCGAATGTTTTCCAGCGTAATTCCGCCTGAAGCTTCCAGAGGAACCTTCCGCTCCAATGTCGAAACGTACTCCACCGCCTGCCGGGTCTGGTCGGGTGTCATGTTGTCGAGCAGCACCGCCTCAGCTCCATGCTCAAGGGCTAGTTTCAGTTCGTCGAGCGAGCGCACCTCAATCTCGATGACCTGCTCCCCGCGGCGATTGTGCACGGCTCGCTCCAATGCTGGAACAACTCCTCCCGCAAGTGCGATGTGGTTGTTCTTGATGAGCACGCCGTCGCTCAGGTCGAGACGATGGTTGGTGCCACCGCCGCAACGCACGGCCCACTTATCCAGCACACGCAGGCCAGGCGCGGTCTTGCGTGTATCGAGAATGGTGGCACTCGTTCCGGCTACCGCGTCAACGTAGCGTCGCGTGAGCGTAGCGATGCCACTCATGCGTTGCATGATGTTCAAGATCACCCGCTCGCACGACAGAATTACGCGCGCGTTATGCACGATCACCGCGACTGACTGCCCCTTGCGCAGCCGAACTCCATCAAACGCCTCGGCGTTGCGCGTCACCTCAGGATGCGAGGTGACCGTTCCATCCAGCGTCGCGAAAATGTCGGGCACGCGCTCAATGCAGCCCAGTCCCGCCAGCACGCATTCCTGCTTGGCGAGAATGGTCGCCGAAGCCCGCTGATTCACATCAATGCAGGCGTAAGTGGTCGCGTCGCTGGTGGCGCGGTCTTCCTGTAGCGCTGCCTCCAGGATGGCGGTGACTTTGCGGCTCGTCCAATCCACAATGGTCCTCAGTTCTCTCTTGCGTTCCTAGCCCAGTTCCGCCAGGGCCGATTTCGTTTTCGCCAGCAGTATTTCCAACTCGCCCTTGCGCTGTTTCAGGCCGTTCACAACCTTTTCCGGCGCCTTGGCAAGAAACGATTCATTCGACAATTGCGTGGTGTTGCGCTCCATCTCGCCCGTCATTTTGGCCAGCTCTTTGTTCAGGCGGTCGCGCTCTGCCGCAACGTCAATCTTGCGCTCGTAGACTACCCGTACGTCGAACCGCGCGGTGCTGCGAACTCCGGCCGCGTCAGCCAGCGACTCCGCCACAAATGCCACCGCTTCCACATTCGCCATTCGCTCCAGCGACGAGCGGTTACTCTCAACCAGCTTGCGAATCTCATCGTCCGCGTGAATTTCAACCGCCAGCTTCTGCTTGGGTTCAATCTTCATCTCGGCACGAATGTTCCGCACCGCAACGATCAAGTCCTGCAGAATGGCCATGTCGGTTTCCGCGGCCGTATCCATCTGCGCCGAATCCGCCTGCGGATACGCTGCCAGCGCAATCGACTTCTTCGGCGGAATCCCGTCATACACCGCGTGCCAGATCTCTTCCGTGATAAACGGCATGAACGGCGACAGTAGTCGCAACGCCGCTTCGAAGATGCCGATCAGGTTGCCGTACGCCGCCCGCGCCTGCTCGCGATCACTCGAAGCCAGCCTCGACTTGATCAGTTCCAGGTACCAGTCACAGTATTCGTCCCAGAAAAAGTGATAGACCACGTGTGCCGCCTCATGGAAGCGGTACGCATCCAGCGCGGCATGCACCTGCGCAGCCACTCGATTGAAGCGCGATAGAATCCACCGGTCCTCGAGCGTCGTCGTGCTGAAACCAGCAATCCCCTTGGCGGCAAAATCCGTTGCTTGCGTGTTGAATTCAGGCAGCGACCAGACACCCGCCTCCTGCGCGCGATCAACGTTCATGAACAGCAGGCGCGACGCGTTCCAAATCTTGTTCGCAAACGCGCGATAGCCCTCAGTCTGGCTCTCCGAAAATGCAATGTCAGTCCCCGGAGCCGCCATCGACGCCAGCGTAAACCGCACCGCATCCGTACCATACCGCTCGATGATCTCAATCGGATCGACCACGTTGCCTTTGGTCTTCGACATCTTCTGCCGGTCGGCATCGCGCACCAGCGCGTGAATGTACACCGTCTTGAACGGCACATCGCCGTGCTTGTGATCGCGCATGAAGTGGCAGTTCAGCATGATCATGCGCGCCACCCAGAAGAACAAAATGTCGAATCCAGTCAGTAGCAGTGACGTCGGATAAAACGCTTCCAGCTCGGGCGTTTCATTCGGCCAGCCCAGGCCTGAGCAAGGCAGCAGTCCCGACGAAAACCACGTGTCGAGCACATCGATTTCCTGCTCCAACTGCGCGCTTCCGCACTTCGTACACTTCGTCGGCGTTTCCCGCGCCACGATGATCTCGCCACAATCCTTGCAATACCACGCCGGAATTCGATGTCCCCACCACAGTTGCCGCGATATGCACCAGTCGTGAATGTTCCGCATCCACTCGAAGTACGTCTTCGCGTAATTCTCCGGGACGAACTTCACCTCGCCCTTTTCCACCACCTCGATAGCGCGATCCGCCAGCGGCTGAATCTTCACGAACCATTGCGTCGAAAGCCGCGGCTCGATGATCGTCTTGCAGCGGTCACACTTCCCCAGCGGCACAACGTAGTCCTTCGCGCCCACCAGGAATCCGCCCGCTTCCAAGTCCTCCAGCACCTTCTTGCGCGCTTCGAACCGATCCAGCCCGGCATACGGCCCGGCGTTCGCCGTCATCTGCGCAACTTCATTCAGCACATCGATCTGCGGCAAGCCATTGCGCAGCCCAGCTTCGAAGTCATTGGGATCGTGCGACGGCGTCACCTTCACCGCGCCCGTGCCAAACTCAGGGTTGGCCAGGATGTCGTCCGTAATGATCGGGATCTCGCGATTCATCAGTGGCAGCATTACGTTCTTGCCATGCAGGTGCTTATACCGCTCGTCCGCAGAATTAACCGCCACGGCCGTATCGCCCAGCATCGTCTCCGGACGCGTCGTCGCCACCACGATGAACTCGCCCGGGCTTCCCACCACCGGATAGCGAATCTCCCAGATCTTTCCCTGCGTGTCCTCGTGAATCACCTCGAGGTCACTCACCGCGGTAATGCACCGCGGACACCAGTTCACGATGTACTTCCCGCGATAAATCAGTCCCTCTTCATGCAGTCGGACGAACGCTTCCCGCACCGCATGCGACAGCTCGTCGCTCATGGTGAAGAACTCGCGCGACCAATCCACTGACGCGCCCAGCCGCTTCATCTGGTCGAGAATTGCGCCGCCGTAATGCTTCTTCCACTCCCACACGCGCTCAATGAACGCTTCTCGCGTCATGTCGCGGCGATTCTTCCCTTCCGCCGCCAGCTGCCTCTCCACCATCATTTGTGTTGCGATGCCGGCATGGTCGGTTCCCGGCAGCCACAACGTCACAAACCCGCGCATGCGGTGCCACCGAACGATGATGTCCATCTCCGTCTGGTTGAGCATGTGACCCATGTGCAGACGGCCGGTGACGTTCGGCGGAGGCAGCGTGAGGGTGAACACCGGCTGCTTTGAATCAGCCGCCGGAGTCCCTACCTGGAAAAGCTTTTCCTCGACCCAGTAGCTCGCCCAGCGGGGTTCAATCGCTCCAGGTTCGTAGGCTTTAGGAAGATCGTGAGGCATGAGGTCCCGTAATCAAGCAAAGGTAAAATCGCGTTTACCCCTTTGATATTACAGGATTGCAGGCACTCCCGAACGCCTCCAAAACGTCGAGGCCGCCTCATCCAAGGCGGCCTTGCGCACAACTTCAATCCATCCGGAATCTAGAACGGGAAGTGGTGTTTCTTCTTCTTTTTCGACGAGCTTTCGGTATTCGTGTCAGCCTCGGTTGCGGCCGGTTGCCCGTTGGCCGTACTCGCTGCCGGAGTCGAACCGTCCGCAGGAGCAGCAGCCTTGGGCGCGTCGTTCACCTGCGTCGGCGGTAGCGGCGGGGCCGTTCCATCCGCCGGAGTGCTCGTCGTAGGCGGCGTGAGGTCATTCCCCAACTCCTGAATTCCAGCGTCCGGATTGGCCGCCGGCTTGTTCAAGACTTCGACACCCGCGTTTGTAGCTGCACCCGTCCCCGTCGCGGCCGGATCTCCCGTTACAGCCGCCGTTCCGCCAGTGCCATCCGATCGTGGCGCTGGCCCGTTCTCCGGAGGAGGTGCCGTCCCCGTTCCCGGAACGGCTGACGCGGTAGCAGCAGTCAACGCCGACAGTACATTAGCCGTCGCTGCCCGCACAATCTGGGGAGCGCTGGTCTGCTGCGGATCCACTAGTGTCGGTTCGCCCACCTTCGCTGCTTGCGACACATCAGGACCCTTCTTGAAATTCAGCAACACCTTGTCCTTCGCGCTTAAAGAGCTGCGGCTTTCCTGCTCCTTCTTGTTCTGCGCGATCGCTGCCGGCGTCGCCTTGGGAATCGGTCGGCCCATCGCTTGGAGCTTTTTGGCGGCGTCAGACGCACGGTCTTCTTCTGGGTACCGGGTCAGGATCTCATCGTAAGCGGCAGCAGCCTTGTCTTCGTAAGTCTTGATCAGTCCAGCCTTGGCCGACTCGCTGATCTTCGACCTGCGCAGCAGGTCCGCCTGTTTCTCGTAGGCGGTGCCCATCTCGAGCAACGCCTCATCCGCGCCGCTGTACAGCGGATACGTGTCGGTCAGCGACTTCAATCGTGCAATTGCAGCCGGCCACGCTTCGCGCAGGTAGTAGAAGTGCCCAATCACATACTCGCGTTCGGCCAGCACCTCTTGCACCGCCAGTAATTTCCTCTTCGCCTCCGGAACCAGCGGACTGTCCGGGAACTGCATAATCAACTGTCGGTATTCTTCCTCGGCTCGCTTCGCGTGCGTGTAGTCGCGGTCCGCCTTCTCCATTTCGTTGTAATGGATGTTGGCGATCTTCATCTGCGCTTCACTCGCCTCCGTCATGTTGGGGAAGAAGGTGATGAAGTCCTTGTATTCGCTTTCCGCCTGCGCCATGGCTGCTGAGCCGCCCTCGGCGTACCACGAATCGCCGATCGCCAGCTTGGCTCGCGCCACGTATTCCGAATCAGGATAGGTGTTGATCAGCGTCTGCAAACTGAGCCGGGCCACGTCGAACTTGTCGTGCTTCATGGCGTCCAGGGCACGGTCGTAAAGCACCTTGTCGGGCTGCTTGGAATCGACTCCCGCAATCGGGTTGTTGACTTTCTTGTTGGTGCAGCCGACAAAGACGATGGTACTAACCATCAGTCCCACTAAAAGTGCGCGACGAAACATCCTTACCACCTTTGAATTCTTGCGAATATCCCGAACTATGCGCGAACTAACGTCGCGTCGTGGGCCGCTTTGAGCAGTTCTTCAACGTTCACCATGGGGTCGCCATGGGAAAATACTGCACTGCCTGCGACAAAAATCTCTACACCCGCCCTGACCGCCGCGCCTATGGTGTCCAGGTCTATGCCCCCGTCGATCTCGATACGAAAGTTCAAACCCTTAGCTGCGCGCATAGTCGCCAGCTTACGGACTTTTTCCAGCGTGCTCGGTATGAATTTCTGCCCGCCAAATCCCGGGTTCACCGACATGATGAGCACGTAATCGACCAGGTGCAGCACTTCTCCCAGTGTTTGTACCGGAGTCGCCGGGTTCAGCACCACTCCCGGCTTGCAGCCCTGGGTCCGAATCAGGTTCAGCGTGCGATTTAGGTGTACACAGGCCTCTTGATGCACTGAAATCCAGCTCGCCCCGGCAGTTGCAAAAGCCGGAATGAACTCGTCGGCGTTTTCAATCATCAGGTGGCAGTCGAGCGGAACGTCCACCGCCTTATGCAACGACGCCACCACCGGAGGCCCGATCGTGATGTTCGGCACAAAATGACCGTCCATCACATCCACGTGCAGCAGGCTCGCGCCGCCCGAAATCGCGGCATGGGCGGCATCGGCCAGATGGGCGAAATCAGCCGACAAGATCGACGGAGCTAGCTCAATCAAGACACACCACTCCCAGCGCTTTCCCTTCGATTTTACCATGTACCCCCGAGTTCGATAGACCGGTCGGTGCCCCTCGATAAGGTCGAAGGCGTTGTCAAGCGAGAGTTCTCCTGTGGCGGTGCGTCAGCACCGCTGTTCGCCACCACAATTGAGGACGAAGGCCACTGGAGAACTCGCGTTAATCAGTTTGCGGTGAAACCAACGGCGACCCGGACTGGGCATTGGGGATAGATATTTACGCCGCCCGTCATGGCGCGGCGCAGATAAGTACCCGTCAATTCACGGTAAACGTCAGTATGTTGCTGCTTCCAGCGCTGGTCACAATCCACGTATTATGCGGTCCGGTCGCCACGCTGGGGGAGATGTTATAGGTGGCCGTGATTTGCGTCGGACTCACGACCACGATGTTGGTCTGCGTGAGCCCGCCCCCTTGCAGCCTGACCTGCGACGCCGGAGTGAAATTCGTCCCCGTGAGTGTCACATTGACCGACGTGCCTCTGGCCCCGCTCGAAGGGGTCACCGAGGTCAGCGTGGGAAGACCGTTGGAGCCGTTTACCGTGAAGGCCGCTGTGTTGCTGGTTCCTCCGGTGGTCGTGACGGAAATATTGTAAGCGCCGAGTGTGGCGCTGGCGGCAATATTCAGCGTCGCGGTGATCTGGGTGCCACTGACGACGACCACATTGCTCACCGTGATTCCACTGCCTGTGACTCCCACCGTCGCTCCAGCGACAAAGCCTGAACCGGCGAGGGTGACGTTTACTGCCGTTCCTTGCGTGCCGCTATTCGGCGTAACCGATGTCAATGTGGGGACGGCGGCGTTGACCGTGAAGGGAATGGTATTGCTAGTTCCTCCGGTAGTGGTGACGGAAATATTGTAAGCACCCAGTGTGGCGTTGGCGCCAATATTCAGCGTCGCGGTGATCTGGGTGCCACTGACTACGACCACATTGCTCGCCGTAATCCCACTGCCGGTGACTCCGACCGTCGCTCCAGTGATAAAGCCTGAACCGGCCAGGGTCACGTTAACTGCTGTTCCTTGCGTGCCGCTATTCGGCGTAATCGAAGTCAACGTGGGGACGGCGGCCTTGACGGTGAAGGGAACGGTATTGCTGGTTCCGCCGCTGGTGGTGACGGAAATGCTGGAAGGGCCCAAAGTTGCATTCGCTGCAAGGGTGAGCGTCGCGGTGATCTGAGTGCCACTGACGACGGTCACATTGCTGGCCGTGATCCCACTGCCGGTGGCTCCCACGGTCGCTCCGGCGATGAAGTTTGTGCCCGTCAGGGTCACGTTCACTGCACTGCCCTGCACGCCGCTATTCGGCGTAACCGAGGTCAGAGTGGGGGCCGTTCCTGCGGCCGTGACCGTAAAAGTCAGCATGTTGCTGCTTCCAGCGCTGGTCACAATCCAGGTATTGTGCGCTCCGATCGTCGCGCTCGAGGAAATGTTATAGGTAGCGGTGATTTGCGTCGGACTCACGACTACGATGTTGGTCTGCGTGAGCCCGCTCCCTTGCAGCCTGACTTGCGACCCGGTGGTGAAATTTGTCCCCGTGAGAGTTACGTTGACCGACGTTCCCTGCGCTCCACTCGAAGGAGCGACCGACGTCAGCGTCGGCGCGCCAGCCGCGGTCACTGTGAACGGCGTCGTACCGCTGGTCCCCGCGTTCGTGGTAACGGAGACGTTGCGTTGTCCGACGCCGGCATTTGCGGCAATAGCCAAAGTCGCCGTGGCCTGCGTACTGCTGACAACGACCACGTTCGATGCCGTAATGCCAGATCCGCTGGCGTTGACGGTCAGCGGAGCCGCGAAACCAGTTCCCGTAAGAGTCACTGGAACGGAGGAACCCTGAGATCCCGTTGACGGGCTGATGGAGGTCAGAGTCGGAGCGCTCATCGACGCTGTGACATTGAAGGTAACCATGCCGCTTGTGCCCGCCGCTGTCGTTACCGAGATGTTCTGTGGTCCGACGCCGGTATTTGCGGCAATGTTGAACGTCGCCGTGGCCTGCGTACTGCTGACAACGACCACGTTCGATACCGTAATGCCAGATCCGCTGGCGTTGACGGTAAGAGGGGACACGAAACCAGTTCCCGTAAGAGTTACTGGGACGGAGGAACCCTGAGATCCCGTTGACGGGCTGATGGATGTCAGGGTGGGGCCCGAGCCGATGACTCCGGGCTTGAACAGAAGCGCTAAATCGTTTGCGCTGCACCCGGCTCTAATGCACGGGCCGACACCGAAAATCTCCTCGGTTGTTACAAGGTCTGAAGAATGCGTGTAGAGCACGTTGTTGCTGTATGCGTTACCTTGCGCGAGTGGCGAGATAATGATTTCAGGAATGGTGTAGGCGGGAGTATCGCCGCCTTCTGTTTCGTCGAACCAGATAATAATCACGCCATTGTTCTGGTAAGCCAGCGAGGCTTCGATCTGCGGAACAATAATCGACAGGAAGTGATCGCCCTGCGCGACCGCCGCCTGGTCGCCCGTGTAATGGGTTCCGTTATAAGTGAAACCGTTGGGAAGAGAGCTGTGAGCTGTGTTGTATATATCTGGCGTGATCCAGTTGTACTGCGCCACGGTACCGTTGGCCAGGTCCGTCTGGAGTTGCTGCAGGGGCGCGTAATTATGCGCGAAGGGGTTACTGGGAGTCGGGTTGTTGCCGCCGTCGGTGTCGGTGAAATAAACCATCGGATCATGGTTCACGTCGTAGCTGTACTGATTGCTGCCGTTATAGGCGTTTGTGCCGGTGGCGAAGGATCCCGACGCGCTTGTGAGAGGCACAGTCCACTGGTTACTCGGTAACACGGTGTTGTTGCTGACGTTAATATCAGTGTCCTCCTCATAGGCCTTCCAGGTGATGCCTGCCGTCTGGAGGTAGTTGCTCAGGTTCTGAGAAGTGGACTGCACAGAGCCGCCCGAACCATACGGATCGTTATCGTTGAGAACACCGAAGTTGGATCCCCCTTGTGACCAGATGTAATTCGGCGCCGACGGATGGATACCCGACCCTACATTCTGGTAGTTCGTCGCGAAGGAAGTCTGCACAGCGTTGGAGTTGCCCGGGGTCATGAGGCTGTTGAGGAACGGCGCTGCCACGTTCCCCTTAATTTGCTGTGGATTTGAAAGCGGCACGGGCTGGGTCAAATTGTGATTTTCCATCGAAATCACGAAAACTGTCTGGATCTTCTGAGCTTGGGCGGTTGTGGCAGCACTCCAGGCGACAAAACCGCCGAGTGCGAGTACGACTGCGCGTTGAATCAGACTGAGCTGCATGGATTTTGTTCCTCCGCGAGGTAAAGACCCGCACGCGCCGGCCCACGCCGGACGATTCGTTCGTGAACGATGTTGTTGGCCGATTCCCGCACCAAGGCCAGCCAGTGTGCGAGGCTCTTACTTTTGCTGATTCTGCGGCGTCACAATTTCCCGCCTGCCGTTTACTATTTAGTACTAGTTGGTATTCGAAGAGAACACTTCGCCATGACATCTGTCAAGCGGCATTTTCGCGACCGGTTAGACATGCTGATTTCCGAAGGCCGGGTGCCCCACCCGACGAAATCTCTGATTTGGGTGCCCCGTTCTAGCCCGATTTTGGCTAGGGCGGGGCCTTTCTTGCCGGGTGCCCAGGTAACCCATCCAAGTTCGGAAAATAATCTTGAGGGTGCCCCAGGTTCGCGTCCCGCTTTTGGACGCTAACCTGGGAGCAGGAAGCTACTTGCAATCCACCCTGTTGTCTTGCGCGGCAACGATCTCCCCGGGTGCCCATCCTTTCGCGTTCTTTGCGAAAGGATGGGAATTCAAATGTTCCGAAGACGAAAGCGCCGAGCCCGCAGGGCGACATTTGTCCTAGCCGTGGGCGTAAGCCCGCGGAAAAGGTTTCGTTCTTCCCAAGCCGCGGGGCGGCGGCACGGCTCTGAGGCGGGCCTCTCCGGATTAACTACGAGATGGCGATTTCACGCTCTGCACATGTGTGTGGAGATGCTGGCCCGGTCGCAACTGGTGTGGTGACTTTGCCTAACGAACGGGACCATCGGGATACCGGACGTTAACCGTGGCCCGATTTTCTTCGCCCCCCATGGTTACGCCCACGAGTGTATTGATTTGATCGAAATCAGGGAACATTTCTGCCAGCTGTTTCTTTATAGCGGCAATGAATACTCCGACCTCGTGGGAGCCTACATATAATTGAGCGAGAGCCTGTAGTTTTGCAGCTTTATCGTCGGGCCACTCCTGACGACCTTCAAGCGTGAGACCGTTAACGGTGAACAACCGGCCTTCTTGCACGGCGACATGTAGCGATAGCGTGCGCGCTTCATCGTCGAGGCTCTTGCTGACGTCCAAGTTCGGCTGCATATAGCCCTTTGTGGCGTAAAGATCGCGGAGCGTTTGCTCTCCTGCCTGGATTTTCTCGTCGCTGGCGACCTCGCCATCATTCATCGAGAACGCCTGCCTAAGCTGTGCTTCCTGGAAGAGCATTTTTTTTTGCGAAGATAACGTTCTTCAGGCGATACTGTTCGCCTTCGCGAATCCGCATCGTGACGGCGACGGTCCGCAATAAAGCGGTTTCGTTTAGTACATCCGTTGCGGTTATTTCGGCCTGAACTTTCCAATAGCCTTCCGTGTTCAGCCTGCTCACCGCAGACTGCGCGATCTGCGAAAGATCGCGAAAGCGAGAATGCAATATCCGTTCTTGAATCACCAGAAGATGCTCGGACGAAATGCTGCTGTCATTGGTGAGGCTGACGCTCTGTACCGCTCACTGGGTGCGTCGCAGCAGCACTTTGGGCATGTACCTCGGGGCCGAGAGATACAACGAGGGATATCAGGCTCGAATAGACCAGGCTCCTGACTTTCATGGCGTCCTCCCGATACGGTTGAATTCTCGCGAATGGCAATATCGGCTCTATGTTAATGCGGCTGTTGTTGAGAACAGATGGGATGAGAAGGCCGGTCTCCCGGCGGGATGCTGTACGCTCCCAAGTTATCGACGCGCTCGAAGCGCAAACAGATAAAGGAGACCGGCAATGAAGAAGAGTAGCACCGCGAAGGCAGCGAACAACAAGAATTTCCAACAGAAATTGACCGTCGGTTTGGACCTGGGCGATCGATCAAGTTGGTACTGCATGCTGGATGAAGCGGGCGAAGTCGTGAGCGAGAATAAGTTGGGCACGACTGCGAAAGCAATGAAGGAAGTCTTCGCTGCGATGCCCCGAAGCCGGATAGCCCTGGAGACCGGGATGCACTCGCCGTGGGTGAGTCGGTTGTTAAGCGAGTTGGGCCACGAAGTGATCGTGGCACATGCCCGCAACGTGCGTCTGATCGGAGAGAGCCGACGCAAAGATGATCGGCTGGATGCCAGGATGCTGGCGCGGCTGGCACGAATCGACCCGCAGTTGCTGTCTCCGGTGAAACATCGTAGCGCTCAGGCTCAGGCCGATCTGACGGTGATTCGAGCGCGAGCCAGCCTGGTGCGGGCGCGGACGGCGCTGGTGAACGCAGCGCGTGGGTTGACGAAGTCGTACGGCGAGCGGCTGCGGGGGTGCAATCCGCGCAATATGGATGCAGAGAAAGCTCAGGCCTTGAGCCCTGAACTACAAGCCGCGCTAGGACCGTTGCTGCAAGCGTTGGAATCGTTGAGTGAACGCATTACCGAATACAACCAGCGTATCGAAGCCATCGCGCAGCAGAGCTATCCGCAGACCGCAGTGCTGAAGCAGATCAAGGGAGTAGGCACGCTGATTGCGTTGACCTACATGCTGACCCTGGAAGATCCACATCGTTTCCGCAAGAGCCGGGACGCGGGTTGCTACCTCGGACTGCAACCGGGGCGCAGAAACTCAGGGCAGAGCGAACCGCAGATGCACATCAGCAAAGAGGGTGATCCTTATCTGCGGACGTTGCTGGTGCAGGGAGCGCACCACATACTCGGCCCGTTTGGAGCTGATAGCGATCTGCGAAGATGGGGACTGAAGCTGGCCGAGCGTGGTGGCAAGAATGGAAAGAAACGAGCCATCATCGCGACGGCTCGCAAACTGGCGGTCCTACTGCATCGGCTGTGGGTCAGTAGAGAAGTCTATGAACCGTTGCGCAATACGAAACGGACGAGGTTAGTAGCAGCATAGTTGAGCGAAGTGCAGGAAAAACCCAAAGCCGAGTTCCGGTGACTGCGCAAATGGCCTGGCCCAACTTCTATCCCCGAGGGTGGAAGCCAAGGTCGCCGAACAGGTGGCAGCACCGGCTGAAACGAGAACACCCAACTTGCACCGAGCTACAATCGCTCACTAAAGAGTGCGGATGGAAGGGTAGCGACAGGGCTTAACTCGGCGGAGAAAAACCTTGCTTCTGAATAAGGATGGATAAAGATTCTGCTTGACGACGACCGGCCTTCTCATGGAAGGCCAACTCGCCTCAATCCCGACCAACCGCGCGCCCCCGACAACTTCGTATGATAGCTACTTACACTCCACCTTGTTGTCCTGCGCGGCAACGATCTGCCACTTGCCGTTGCGCTTCAACCAGGTATCGGTCCACACCTGGCACTGCTTCGCCTCCGGATGCATCTTGTCTTTGCCAATAGCGTGCTCGCTGCCGTAAATGATGGCCACATTTTCTTCAAAGAAGCGAACCTTGGCCTCGTCGAGGCCGCAGCTGTGCGCCGAGTGCGGGCCCTCTTCATCGCGTAGCTCATCGGCCTTGTTGTAGCGCTCGCCGTTGGTGCTCGTTCCCCGGAAATCCTCGGCCAGCAACTCAGCGATCACTCCATTATTCGTACACACCCCTTCGGCCCACTTGCGTTCCATGTCGATCATGTACTGCGCAGTTTTGTCGTCCGGCGACGCCCGATGGCTTTGCTGCGCCTGGGCAGCGGTTATGAGAAACACGGCACACATCAGTTGCAAGATCCAGTGACGCATCATTCCTCCGATATTCGAACCAGATAGTAGCCGGGTGCCCCACTCAAGGCCCTCCTTGGGCCTTGAGTGGGGGTGTTGTCTCTTTGCTCGACCTCTATCCCTGAGATCCGTGCAAATTCCTGGTTGCTTTTGCCTTTGACTTTCGCCCACCTGTCCTCCGTGGTGAACCTTCCCAATTCGGGAATCTCCTGCGAGATTTCTCACAAAGTCCTTGCATTCCTCCCGCCCACTTTGCCACGCTATAACGTTGGGGCATCGTGTCCCGCAAGCACGCTGTATGACTTGTTGCCATTACTTGGCAACTGACGACTGAACACTGGAGGTTTTATGTCCTATCCCACCTGCAACCATCGTAAGCTCGATGGCCTTTTCTGCGGTTCTCCCGCCCTCCGCGGCAAGAAGCTCTGCTTCTACCACCACCGCGATTACCAGCGCCAACAGTACGTCGAACGTATTCTTCGCTGCAACGATCCCCTCAGGCCCGGCGCACCGCTTCCCAAGACTGTTCCCGAAATGCAAGTCATTCTCTCAGAAGTCTTCTCTGCGCTGACCCATCGCAGTATTTCGAACAGGCGTGCCGGTAAGCTTCTGTACGCCCTGCAAGAGCGATCGGTAGCCCTTCGCGACTCCCTGGGCTAGTCATGCAAGTCCTTGCAACTGACGACTTTACATATAACTCCCACACGCTCATGCATTTGCGCGACGAAGTCTCTATCCCATTGAAAACGGAGAATTTGCAGATAGGGGGAGGGGGTGGGCATACGGTGTCAGTACTTGGGAACCTTCGGATCGACTCGGGACTGGGGAGGACGTATTTCCTACATTGTCAGACATCACCGCGGCGTCCTCTCTCCATCTGCATCGCCGAGCAATGTCTCCGCCAACGCGCCCACGGTGGGAACTTCCAGGTCCGGCTTCGCGTCCACCAACTTGGTCGCAGCCGATGCCCGGCCTTGCCGCCGATTGACCCACGCCGTTGCGATCCCCAGCGTGCGGGCAGGTACCACATCGTGGTACAAGCTTTCGGCAGCATGCAGCAGCTGGCTCTTCTCCACTGGCAGGTGCTGCAATAAGGTTTCGAAGTTCCGCAACGATGGCTTATAGCTCTGCACCTGCTGCGCCGTAACTACGACGTCCAAATGGACTCCCAGCTTGGGGGCGGTAAGTGCAAACAGGTCGTCGTCGATGTTCGAGAGCACCGCCAGACGGTAGCGGCTCTTCAACCGCCTCAGCGCGGGCACAGTATCGGGAAAAGGCCTCCAGCTTCGAATCGATTCAGCCAGCCCGGCCGCTTCCTGCTGGCTTACGTCGAAGTTGTATTGGGCCGCAAAATCGCGGACCACGCTGGCAAGCACGTCTCGATAAGGCAGGTAGCTCTGCTGATGAAAGGGTTCGAACTCGGAGTAACGATTGACAAGCTCACCGTCCGCTACGTGCCGGTTCTTTCTTTGCAGCAGCGGACGCAGGTAGCCCAGAATGCCGGACTCCCAATCGATCAGGGTTCCGTAGCAATCGAACGAAATGTATTCGATTCGCGAAAGATCCAGCATGACTGCGAAAGTTGCGCTTATTCCGACTTCGCTCCCACCGGTGTCGGCTTGTTGGAGGCGAACTTTCTCTGCAGCGCGTCCAACGGCGAAGCAGGCTCCACGACTGCGGGAGACTCCGTCTCATCTTCGACGGCGGGCGCGGGATTGGAAGTTGCGCCTGTGACAGGTCCAAAGTCGTCGGCCGCAGCTTCGGGCTTTTCCGAACGCGCTGGCCGCGCGGCTTCCGTCTCCAGAAACTTCTGCGTGTTCAGCAGCGGACGCCCGAGCGAAGGGTTGTAGCTGGCCCATGCACTCTCTATTTCGCCCTCGCGTTCAAATTGCGCTCGCATGCTCTCCATCTTGGAGTCGAGGTCATCGAGATAATGCAACATCAGCGCTTCCGGAAACATGGGCAGTTTGGGAGAGCCAAACTCGTATTGCCCGTGATGGCTGATGATGAGGTGCTCGATCAGGATCTTCAGCTCAGATGGAAATCCGGGAATGTGCGCCAGCTTTTCATGCAGCATCTCCAGTTCGATGATCATGTGGCCCAGCAGTTGTCCCTTGGTCGTATAGGTAATCGAACGCTGGTAGGCCAACTCATGAATCTTGCCGATGTCATGCAGAAACGCGCCCGTAAGCAGAAGATCGCGGTTCACCTGCGGATAATTGCGCGAGGTGAGATCGCAAACCGTAAAGAGCGACACCACGTGATCGAGCAATCCGCCCACGTAGGCATGATGCAGAGTCTTTGCCGCGGGAGCGTTTCGGTAGGCGGTCGAGATCGCCTCATCGGCCATAAAGTCCTTAACCAGCCGCTTCAACCAAGGATTCTGGAAGCTCTCCACGAACTCCCCGAGTGTCCGCCAGAGTTGATCGATGTCCTTGGAAGTCTTCGGCAGGTAGTCGGAGTAATCAATCTCAGTGTCGCCGAGCTTTCGGATCTTATGAAGTGTGAGCTGCCATCTTCCGTTGTACTTTTGCACCATTCCCTTCACCTTGATGAAGTCGTCCTGCTCGAACGAGTGCAGAGCGTCCGCCACGTTGTCCCACATGTTCGCCTGCACCTGACCGGTACGGTCGGCCAGCACGAGGGCAAGGTAAAGCTCGCCATTCTTCTTGTTCTTGACCTGCTTCGATGCCACCACAAAGTTCGAGGTAATGGTCTGGTTTTCCTGCTGATGGCAGTCGCGAATGTAGAAGTCTTTCATGGGGTATCCTCGCGGCGCTTCCTTGCGATACAAAGCGTGGACGATGGCTTATCGTATCGCAACCGCCGACTTCCTGTTCGAGAAACTCTTTGCCTTGCTAGTCCGCGCGAAATAAAAGAGGCGCATCAAAATGCGCCTCTCGCTTTGCCACAGGAGTTCTTAGAACAGCACGTACTTCTTTTTCTTCTTGGCTTTCTTGGAATCGTCCGCAGCAGAGGACGCAGTGGTGTAAACCGGCTTGGTCTCGTTGGGGCTTGCTCCAGTATCCACATAGCCGGGCTTCAGATCGATGTAAGCATCCTCACGCAGCTTGGTCAGGTAATCGCGCAGTGCCGGCTGCATTTTGACCATGTAGAGACGCTCCTGAATCTGCGGCTCTACTTCTTTCAGCGGCGGTACGCCCTCCGAAGTGTGCTCCGTGACCTTGAGGATGACCCATCCCTGGTTTGTGCGGGTGGGTTCGGTGATCTGCCCCGGCTTCAGCGCAAACACCTGGTCTTCGAGTTGCTTCGAGAGCGTGCCTCGCTTGAAGTACTCCAAATCGCCGCCTTGGGCCGCAGTAGGACCCGCCGAGTTGGCCTGAGCGATCTCCGCGAACTTCGCGCCCTTCTGCTGAAGCTGCGCGTAAATGGCATCGGCCTTCGTCTTCGCTTGCGCCACCACTTCATCATTCGAAAGTTCCGGTGCGCCCGGCTTTGCCGCGGGAGCCTGCGTCGAAATCAGGATCTCGCTCAAGCGCACCTGTTCTGGACGCTCCATCTCCGCTTTGTGCTGGTTGTAGAAATCCTGGATCTCCTGCTGGGTCACGCTGATGTGCGCGCCCACTTCCTGCTGGACGACTTTCTGGGTAAGGATGCTGTCCTTCATGTTCTGTTTGAATTCTTCAAACGACACACCCTGCGCCTGCGCAGCCTTTTCCAGGTCTTCCATCGACTCCGCATGCATCTGCTTGCGCAGATCATCGAGCCGCTTAATCACATCGGTATCGGCACTGATGCCCAATTCATTGGCCTTTTGCGCGAGCAACTTGGCATCAATCAGGTCGCGCAGCAAATCCTGCTGCCTGGGTTGATTATCGGCAGACGCATTGGGGTCCTGCTGCCGGCTCGTCTCCTGCGCCAATTGTTCCTGGCTCCGTTTCAGGTCCGAGAGCGAAATGATGCTGTTGTTAATGCGTACGATGATTTCTTCGACCACGGTCTGGTCGGTCGGCTGACTGGCCGCTGCAGACGGGGCCGGAACCGAACTTACGGACCCCGGCGGTAGGGCCGACTGCGCTTGACCAAACATAACGGAGACAGTTGCCAGAAACGACAAGAACAGAACTGCGGATTTCTTCATCTATATCAAGACCTGCTCAGGCGGACCGACTGCCCTGGCCCACCGAATATACATCGGAATACGTCACTCTATTGTACCTTCTGAATCTGCTGCCCCGGCAATTTTCAGCCAGGCGAAAACGTCCTACTACTTTCGTAACACCGTGAGGTGACGGCCCTCTTGGACAGTACCGTGTTTGTACAAACACTACTGACTTACACTAGTGGCGCACCGTGAAAAGATGCGATTTCCTCCAGTGATGGCAATTCGGCAAATCCCGTTGGCGTTGGTTGTGACTCTGGCGTCGCTCTTAGCCCAGGCCATACCCGCAGATATGGCAGCGCAAACCCTGCCCATCACCTCCGGACCCGCGCTTCCATTGTTCCGCGAGCTTCGGAGCGTCGGCCTCGATCCCAAACAGGTTTACAAGATTCGCGATGCCGCCATTGATCGCGACGATATTCACTTCTTTTTCACCGATGGAACCATAGCCTTCACGCAAAGCACGGCGGGCCGCATCACTGGCGCGTATTTTGAAGGCGAGGGTGAAATCCTGGTTCGTCCGCCTGACCGCAGGGAGCGGGCCTCCCTGGGCTTGTTCACCGGGCAAGGCGTGCTGGAGGAACGATTCTCCTCCGTTTACCTGCGCTTCAACGATGACACGGCTGCCGAACTGAGGCCCTACCTCAGGCCGAGTGATGACGCGGTCGCATTTATCACACCCAACGATGAGCGCGCGCGGCGCCTGGCCGCAATGGACGCCATGCGACTCGTCATCAGCTTTACAAGTCTGCCCGCGACGGTCGCTGCCGGAGTGCTATCTACTCCTCCCGACAAGATGCTGCATGCGCGCATCGCCAACGAGCGCCTCGGCAATTTTGACGTGTATTTCGACACCCGGGCGCCCGAGCAGATCGTCGTAGGCCAGATTACGACCGCGCATGACGAGTCGTATTACGACCTGTGGATGAGTTTCCCCATGCGGTCGCTCCGCGGCGAAGCAGGTGGTCCTTCCCGCTTTCACGGGCCCACCGGACCAGCTTGGACTCGCGATGCATTTGGGGTCGCGAGCTATAACATTCACGCTGCCATTGACCCCGCTTTGAATTTGTCTGCCGAAGCGGCACTGACCGGGACCGTCCGCCAGGGCGGATCGCGGATTGTGATGTTTGAGTTGTCCCGTTACTTGCAACTGAAATCTGTAGAAATGGACGGTAAGACTCTGGAGTTCATCCAGAATGAAGCCATCGAAGGAAGTCAGCTGGCGCGCCGTGGTAACGACTTGGTCGCCGTGGTGTTTCCCCAGCCCTTAACGTTGGGGGCCCAATTGCAAATCAAGTTTACCTACGCCGGATCAGTCCTGTCCGATGCAGGCGGAGGCTTGTTTTACGTTGGTGCGCGCGGAACCTGGTATCCCAATCGCGGTATCGCAATGGCGAATTACGATATTACATTCCAATTTCCTTCGCCCTTCACCTTGGTTGCGACCGGTAAACAAATTTCTCTCCAGCAGGATGGGGCCCAGTTCGTTGGTCATTGGATCAGCGACGGACCTGTGCCTATCGCGGGCTTCAATCTGGGGCGATATATCAAGACCAGCGCCAGCGCCGGCGATGTCACCGTCAATTCCTATGCGACTCAAGGCGTTGAAAATGAGATGCCACGCACGGAAAAGGTAGTTCCGGCACAAACCCTGCCTTCAGCCATGACTCCAGAGGGAGTAACATCCGCGCCGGTAGCAGTGTCAGTACCAGCTCCGGTCACGGCCGGAGTATCGCTCGCCAAGCGTGCAGCTGCCAGCATCACGTCGTTCGAAAACATTCTGGGGCCATTTCCGTTTAGCTCTCTCTCTCTGACGCAGCGTCCCGGCACAGATAGCCAGGGCTGGCCCGGCATTATCTTTCTCTCCAGCTATGTTTACCTCACGCCTGAAGAACGGGCGGCAGCGCACATTCCCTTTGCCGACAGCGTGCTCTACGGTGAAGTGATGATGCCGCACGAGGTCGCCCACCAATGGTTCGGAGATCGCGTTTCCTGGGCGAGCTATCACGAGCAATGGTTGCTGGAGGCGATCGCGAACTATACAGCCATCATGCTGCTGGAGCCACGCCGTCCTGCGGATGCCGAGGTTATGCTCCAGGCCTACCGTCAACTTCTCGCCAGCAAGTCAAAGAACGGTCCAGCCAGCGTTCAAGCGGGACCGGTTACGCTCGGGGTCCGGCTCTCGTCTTCAAAGTTTCCGACAGGATACGAGATCATCGCCTACGGTCGCGGAACCTGGTTGATGCATATGCTTCGCGAGATGTTTCGCGATGCTTCCCGAACCAGTGAGAATCCCGAGGGTTCTGATGAAGTGTTTCTCGGAATTCTGCGTTCGATCTACGAACGCTACCAGGGACGCGAGATTACGAACGCCAATTTCCAGTCGCAAGTGGAGGCTGTGCTCCCTAAGTCGCTGTGGTTTGAGAATCGGCGCTCTCTGGATTGGTTTTTCGACGTCTGGGTGAATGGCACGGTTTTTCCGCGCTTCGAAATTAAGGATGCGCGTTTCTCCCCAGGGCCGGCTAAGTCTTCGGTGTCGGGCACAATCGTCCAACTCGATGCGCCCGAGGAGTTGGTGACGAGCATTCCTTTATACGGAGCCGTGGGCGAAAGCAAGGTCTATCTGGGCCGTGTGTTTGCTGAAGGAGCAGAGACGCGCTTCACGCTGCCTGTACCTCCCGGAGTCAAGCATTTGGTGCTCGATCCGAATCAGACCGTGCTGACTGCACCGTGAGCGCGGTTCACTCGATCGGCAAACGTTTGTGCGTGAACGATTTGCCCCCAACTCCGTGGTAGCTGCGGGCCATCTGCCCGCTTCCACGCAGAAAATACTTGTACGTCGTGAGCCCCTCGAGGCCCACCGGCCCACGCGCATGCAGCTTGCTGGTGGATATGCCGACCTCGGCACCAAATCCGTATCGGTATCCGTCTGCAAATCGCGTTGAAGCGTTGTGAAATACGCCGGCGGCATCCACCTGTGCGAGAAATCGCTCGGCCGCGACCGGGTCTTCCGTCACGATCGTCTCGGTATGCGATGAGCCGTAGCGATGGATGTGGTCAATGGCTTCCTCCATAGACGCGACCACTCGCACCGCCAACACCAAGTCAGAATACTCATGGTGCCAATCGCTACCGGCGATGGACTCCACCGAGGCATCGTCGAGGATCGCTCGCGTTTGCTCGCAGCCGCGCAGTTTCACGCCTTTTGTGTGCAGGCGTTCCACAAGCATTGGCAGGAACGACGCTGCGATCCGATGGTGAACCAGTACGGTCTCTACGGCGTTGCATGCCGCAGGGTAGTCCGTCTTGGCATCGTCGATGATGTCTCGCGCCATCGGCAGATCGGCGGCCGCATCCACGTAAACGTGGCAAATACCTTCGGCATGGCCTAGCACCGGAATACGCGTGTTGGACTGCACGAACTCAATCAGTTGCTTCGACCCTCGTGGAATCACCATGTCGATCAGGTCAGCCATGTCGAGCAATTCGCCTACGGATTCTCGGCCTGTAACCATTCCGATCGCATCGGCAGGCAATCCGGATTCCTCGAGAGCTTTCCGAACCATGTCCACCAGTGCTGACGCCGTATGCTCAACCTCGCGCCCCGGCTTAAGAATCACAGCATTGCCCGATTTCACAGCCAGTCCGCTAATCTGCGTGACCGCATCGGGCCGAGCCTCGAAGATGACGGCCAGAAGTCCGAGTGGAACAGAGACTTTCTCTAACACCAGTCCGCTGTCGAGCTCCGTGCGCTGAAGTATGTGGCTCAACGGATCGGAGAGGTCGGCGACCACCCGCATCGACCGCACCATGTCATCGATTTTTGAAGGGCTAAGCTGAAGCCGCTCAAACGTGGAAGCAGTGATCTCGCCATCTCCGACCATTGCCCTCGCGGCTGTCAGGTCTTTTTCGTTGGCTTCGAGAATTGACTGTTCTGCTTGCTGAATTGCCTCAGCCGCGGCCCGTATTGCGGCACTTCGTTGTTCAGCAGGAATCGTCGCCAGGAGTCGTGATGCACGCTTCGCACGCTCTGCCACGCTGCGGACCGGCGACGTCACACGATACTCCGTGGAAGGAACAACGTCCCCAGGATTTCTCCCCCGCATACTCGCTCGATCACGTTCGGCAGTCGTCCGTTGGCGATGACCGCAAATCCATTCGCCTCGGTGGCAATTCGAGCGGCTTCCAGCTTGCTTGCCATTCCCCCTCGTCCCCGGCCGTTCTTGCCCCGCGCGAAGTTCCGCACCTCTTCGTTGATGACCGGCACCTGGGAAATGATCTCGACTCCTTCGACCGTTGGATCGCCGTTGTAGAGGCCATCCACGTCAGAAAGCAACAGCAACAGGTCTGCATCAATGTGCGTCATTACCATCGCCGAGAGCTTGTCATTGTCACCAAAAACTCGCTCACGCCCGGCCGAATCTGCCGGATGATCCAGCTCGACTGTTGACACCGTGTCGTTTTCGTTAATCACCGGAATCACGCCCATGGTGAGCAATGAACCGAGCGTCGAGCGCAAATTACTGTAGCGTTCCGGATCGCGAAAGTCGTCTTCCGTCAGCAATACCTGTGCCGTGCGGAAACCCAGCTTGTCGAACGCGTCATCGTAAATTGCCATTAAACGGCTTTGTCCGATGGCTGCGCATGCCTGGATCTGCGAGAGCTCAGTCGGCCGAACGGGCATGCCGATTCGTTCCATACCAAGTCCAACCGCTCCCGACGAGACCATGAGCACCTCTCGTCCTTGTTGCCTGAGCCGCGCGACTGATTCCGCGATGCCATAGAGCTGGCTCAGCGCCAAGCGGCCGTCATCCCTCATCACGACGTTCGTGCCGATTTTGATCACGACGCGCCGGGCTTGAGCGACCTGCTGGCGGAACTCGCATTCCGCCGCGGATTGAAGAGACTGATTCATGAATACGAGTCTGGCCTTTGCCCTGTCTCAGTGTAGCAACCGGTTAGTCGGCGTAAATCCGCGACGCCGTATTCCTGCTCGCCCTCAACTGGCGGATCGGCTTCACTCTGCAGACGAACCCCCAACCGTGTAGTAAACTACGCAGAGATGTCCGCGTCGGAGAGGTGGCCGAGTGGCTGAAGGCGGCGGTTTGCTAAACCGTTGTACGGTCAAAAGCTGTACCGGGGGTTCGAATCCCCCCCTCTCCGCCAGCAAGTCTTTATTGTCAGAGAAGTAACTAGAAAAGACGCCAATTTTATCGCATTTGGCGGCACTATTTCGCGATTCTCAGACCGCGACCTGTAGCAGAGAAATTACACTTCCGATTTACTAGAGCATAAACACTCCGAAATTCTCTGATCGCCAAAATCGGAGTACAGGTCTGCGCCCGTCCAAAGCGAATGGAATACGATTTGAGGGCGAATGTCGCGCGAACGGCTCGCGGACCTGCGAATTAATGGGATCGCGGTTGCCACTAGCCAGCCAAGGCTTGCCGAAGATATCCTGCGACGTCACTGACGAAGCGGTGCACCGACACCTCTGCGATGCGATGACCGGCGATAGCGTTCATTGTCTTTCCCACCGCACCCAATGGTGGTTGGTAAATCCCAGAGAAATCCAATTGTGTTTCGGTCGAGGTCAGCGGGTAGACGGAAAGCTCGCCCTGCATGAGAGGAAACAACCGCGGCAAGGTTGCGGCTTCCCATTCCAAGAGCAATCTCGTGCTGGCGCTGGAAATGGCATCGGAGGTGCTCTCTTCGACGGCTTTGACGAGGATGTTGATGTCGGCCTTCACTCCGATGCCAGCAAAATCGACGTGCAGTTCAGCGGCGACTGATTCTGCGCGGGCAGCAGCAGCCTTTGTAGCGGACTGGAAGACTGCGAGTGCATTCTGTTTGAGCGCATCGCGGACGCGATCATAGGGATGATTCACATAATCGTAGCTGCGAATCTCACGTCCGGTGCTCATCAGCGTTGTTCCGACCAATTAGACCGCCAAGTTGCGAACCGGCAGTCACGCAAACTGTACCATAGTGCGGGCGAGGGTCGATTTTTTAGATTGTGTGTAGGACAAAACCGGCAGGGATGCGGCTCGGATGTCGATGCTCCTCCTTGAAAACGCGGCAATGATTTTGGCTGTATGATGTTTTCCGCTTCAGATTCAGTCGTGATGCATCGGCGCGTGTATCCGGGCTGGTGGTCGCTGCGATCCGAAGAGTGAGGAGGCTGGATGGCTCTGATCGATGTCCCATTGTCGCGCTCGGGTTTCGGACAGACGCGCCGCGCCGACAACTGGTGGGTGCAGCCTGTCGTCGTGTTTTTCGTTCTCTCTGCGTTCATTGGCTATGCCACTTGGGCGGCACTACAAGGACAGCACTACCGCTTCGGGCCGTATCTCTCGCCTTTTTACTCGCCGGAATTGTTCGGCCCTTCTCACGGCTGGTTCGGCCAAATGCCGAACTGGATGCCGGTCTGGGTCACGCGCGGCAATGCTCATCCTTTGGGCGCCCGGGGGATTTCGAGTCACTTGCTATTACTATCGCGGGGCTTATTACAAAGCATTTTGGGCCGACCCGCCTTCCTGTACGGTTGGCGAGCCGCGAAAAACCTATCTCGGCGAACGATCTTTTCCTTTAATTGTGCAAAACATTCACCGGTATTTCCTTTATCTGGCGCTGGTGTTCCTCGTCATTCTTGGACGCGACGTGTGGGATGCGTTTTGGTTCAATGGCCGATTCGGTGTCGGCGTCGGCACCCTGGTCCTGCTGACTAACCTTGTGCTGTTGAGCTCGTATACATTGGGCTGCCACTCGTTTCGCCATATTGTTGGCGGCTTTCGCGACCGGCTGGCCGGCGCCCCAACCCGAAAGAGGGTCTATGACTGTGTAAGTTGTCTCAACCGGCGACACATGGTCTTTGCATGGTGCAGCCTCTTCAGCGTGGCATTTGCCGATCTTTACGTGCGGATGTGTTCCATGGGTCTTGTGGACGGACTGGAGGATCGTTTAGTGACCGAATACATCGAGCACGAGCACGATGTCGTGATCATTGGAGCCGGAGGGGCGGGACTGCGCGCTGCCGCCGAGGCTTCAGCTGCCGGCGCAAGAGTGGCAGTCATTACGAAGTCGCTCCTAGGCAAAGCACATACCGTGATGGCAGAGGGTGGAATAGCCGCGGCCATGGCAAATGTAGACGACCGGGACAGCTGGCGCGTTCATTTTGCTGACACTATGCGCGGAGGTCAATATCTGAATAACTGGCGGATGGCGGAGCTCCATGCCCAAGAAGCTCCGGCCCGTGTTCGTGAACTCGAAGCGTGGGGTGCCCTTTTCGATCGCACGAGCGATGGCCGCATTCTGCAGCGCAATTTTGGCGGGCATCGCTATCCACGGCTGGCGCATGTTGGAGATCGGACGGGACTGGAGATGATCCGTACGCTGCAAGACCATGGCATACATCTCGGCTTAGACGTGTTCATGGAATACACGATCGTTACGCTGCTAAAGGATGGCGATCGCATCGCGGGAGCATTTGGCTATGATCGCGAGCGGGGGCGATTTCACCTGTTTCGTGCCAAAGCCGTCGTGCTCGCGACGGGAGGCATTGGAAGGGCATACAAGATCACCAGCAACAGCTGGGAATATACCGGAGATGGTCACGCGCTCGCATACCATGCGGGCGCGTCTCTGATGGACATGGAATTTGTGCAGTTCCATCCTACGGGGATGATCTGGCCGCCCAGCGTGCGCGGCATTCTGGTCACGGAAGGTGTGCGTGGCGAAGGAGGAGTACTTCGGAACAGAAACAATGAGCGCTTCATGTTCAAGGACATTCCTCCGCTTTATGTAAACCAAACTGCCGATTCCGAGGAGGAAGGCTGGCGTTATACCCAAGGTGATAAGAACGCCAGGCGTCCACCGGAACTGCTGACGCGCGACCACGTGGCCCGCTGCATTCGACGTGAGGTGCGGGAAGGACGCGGAAGCCCGCACGGCGGCGTGTTCCTCGACATCGCCTGGATTAAGGAGAGGATTCCCAACTCGGCCGAATATATCAAGAAGAAGCTTCCCAGCATGTACCACCAGTTTAAGCAGTTGGCCGATATCGACATTACTCAGGAGCCGATGGAAGTTGGGCCCACGACCCACTACATGATGGGCGGCGTCCGGGTGGATGGCGATTCCCAAATGTCTGATGTCCCCGGATTGTTTGCCGCGGGAGAGTGTGCGGCGGGCTTGCATGGCGCCAATCGCCTGGGCGGAAATTCACTTTCTGATCTACTGGTTTTCGGTCAGCGCGCAGGAGACTTCGCGGCGAGGTTCGCTAAAGAAAACTCATTCGGCAAGATCAATACCCAGGAACTTGCAAACGCAGAGAAATCGGCTCTCCGAGCCTTCGAGTCGGATGGCTCAGAGAACCCGTACGCCGTACAACATAAGCTTCAAGACACAATGCAGGACCTGGTCGGGATTGTTCGTCAAGAGCCGGAGATGCTCCAGGCGCTCGAGCGAATTGGAGAACTGAAAATTGCCAGTGACGCCGTCGGTGTGGACGGGAACCGGGAATACAATTCTGGCTGGCACACGGCGCTCGACCTTCACAATCTGCTGACAGTCTCAGAAATTGTGACGCGCGCAGCTCTGGAAAGAAAAGAAAGCCGCGGCGCTCATTTCCGCGATGATTTCCCGGCCAAAGACGACCGAGGCCGGAAAATTCAATATCGTGGCGCGGAAGGGACTGGATGGAGAAGTGCAACTCACGCGCGAGCCGATCCCGACCATGCGAGAGGACCTGCAGCAAATCGTTGAGGAGATGAAGTAATGGCGACGGCAACGTTCAGCATCTGGCGGGGAGAAAAAGGGCAGGGCAAGTTCCAGGACTATACGACCGAAATCTCGACCGGCATGGTGGTCCTCGACGCCGTTCATCAAATCCAGGCGGAACAGGCCGGCGATCTTGCCGTCCGCTGGAATTGCAAGGCAGGGAAATGCGGTTCATGTTCCGCCGAAATCAATGGAATGCCGAAATTAATGTGCATGACCCGGCTGAACTCCCTACCTCTCGAAAAACCTGTGACGGTCGAACCTATGAAAGCTTTTCCTCACGTGAAGGACCTCGTCACCGACGTTTCTTGGAACTACAAGGTGAAACAGCGCATACCGAAATTCCAACCCCGGAAGCCTGATGCGGAAGACGGTACCTGGCGCATAGCACCAGAAGACGTCGATAGGGTGCAGGAGTTTCGAAAGTGCATCGAGTGCTATCTCTGTCAGGACGTTTGTCACGTATTACGGGATCACCACATGCACGAACAGTTCATCGGACCACGATTCCTGGTTTATGTGGCAGCGCTGGAAATGCATCCTCTGGACGTCGGCAACCGCGTGGAAGACCTGCGAGAGCAGTTCGGCATTGGCTTATGCAATATCACTAAGTGCTGTACCAAGGTGTGTCCAGAGGGCATCACAATTACAGACAACGCCATCATTCCCCTAAAGGAACGGGTTGTGGATCGATTTTTCGATCCACTCTCAAAATTGTTCCGCGTTTTCAGCCCTACGAAAGCCTAGGAGGCGTTATGGATTTCGAACTCAAGTCCATTTCAGTGCAAAGTATCCCGGAGGCGCTCGCGAAGGCGGAGCGTTACAGGCTCCTAAATGAACCAGTTCTTGCAGAAAGCATTTGCCTTGACGTCTTGGTGATCGTGCCCGATCACCAGCAGGCATTAATTTCCCTGCTCCTTGCGCGGACCGATCAGTTCCACTCCAACGTGCAGCCGAAAGGAGCCCAGGAAGCTCTCGCTCGAATTAAAGGAGACTATGAGCAAGCCTATTATGCCGGCGTCATCCGGGAGCGCCTGGGAAATGCCCGCATTCGTCATGGCGATTCTGGGGCTCGCACTTCTGCATATCACGCTCTGCGGGACGCAATGAGTCACTACGAGAGGGCGATGAATTTTGCGCCGCCTGGAAACGACGAAGCGATTCTGCGATGGAACACTTGCGCGCGCATGATTATGAAGAACCCGGACATTCAGCCGTTATCCGAGAACGATCCACAGGCATGGCTGCACGACGAAGCCGGTTCCAAAATTCCAGACTCTTAGCATCGATATTGCTGTCCGTTTAGGTGATTGGATATCTGTTCGGCCTCCGATAGGTGTCGGTAAATCGCCATTTAGTAGGTAATCCTGAGCACGGACCTCCGCCCCGCGGTAGGCGACCTGCCGCCTTCAGCGCGGCTCCTCTTATGTGCCGGGACAGATTCCCATGCACGCGGGCCCGAAATCTGCTTCGGGGAGGTCACTTGGACGGGTTGTCGGCAAACCACCGAAGTGAACCAGTCCTCCCCGTTCGTTGCGCCACATCGATGGTTTGGGCGTTTGAACTAACCCGCTGGCGCGGGGGACGCTACCTTGTGTCGCTGGTTGAGATTACTCCTGGAATGAGCCTTGCGCCCGGAGTTGCTATGTCTTATGATTGGCCGCCATGCAGTCATCGATCATCAGGCGCGAAGGCACAGGTTGAGTGTCCCATTATCAAGGAAAACGCTATTGAAATCCCATAGCTGACCGCGTCCACCGCAAGCGCCAGCGGCTTCCTTCAAACGCCCTTATCGAAAGCGCCCCGGCATTACGCTGAGGCGCTCCCTTGGTCTTTTAACGCCGGGGCACTTCCGATAAGGCCCTAGCGTTTCTCGTCCAAGTGGCGGTGCCAATGCGGTTGCCGGATGCTGGCCGACTCCCGAGGAACATATTCCATCCGTTCAGATAGGGTGCGAGTTGGGGTGTTCACGACAGCTATCTAGCGGTGCACGGGAGAATCGCGCCAACCGCTATCCACAACGGCGACGATCGCGGATCGTACTCGGGCGACTAAACAGAACAAGGCCGGGGAGATCTCCCCAGCGTCTCGGGCACAACACAAGCCGACTACAGGTTGATCTTGCGCTGAATTATACCCGCCCTTCCCAGCAGCCCGCTGCTTTGCATTGATCCGTCGATGTCTTAGGCCGTCAACAGATGTCACCGTCGGAACGTTTATTTATGAACATCGAGCCAGCCGCTAAAGCTACCATTCTCGCACTTGATACGGACAAAGCTCTTCGCGTAATCGGGCCGGTGATCAATGCGAGCCATACTCTGGAGCGCGCTACACTTATTTTTTATTTCGAGGGCGGGAAGTATTTTCGTCTCGGTACCGACTGCATCCTTCCCAAGACTTTCGACGTCACTCGTCGACGTAGCAGAGAGATTCGTACCTGAAATAACAACTTGCTGGCGACTCTCAAGTGGCATCGTGCTGGTGAACAAGGCACCAGTTGCGCAGCTTCCTGCACCGTGTGCACCAATTCCAATCCAGAAACTTCCTCGACCGAGCTGAACTTCACTTGTGGAAGCACAGACTTCACTGCGTCTGGCGGCGACGGTGGAGAAGCTATGCGGCGTCGGGCGGCTGCAGCCGCGACAAATCCGGCTGAGTCTGGCTCAGCAAGATCAGCTCATCGCCTTCGCACAACGGGCCCGCTTCCCCACCAACCGGATTGAGCGTCATTGTGTCACCGCGATAGAACCCGATGAGAAGGCACGCCTTCATATTGGTGCGATCGGGCAGGAACACGTTTGCCGCTGCGACGAAATCCATCCCCACAAGTTGGGCAGGCACCGGCACCAGGTACATCTCGTTGGCGTCGCGCCGGACCGATAGCAGCTCCTGATATACGCGCGTCATGCCATGAAAGAGCGAGGCACGTGCTATCAGCCGCAATCCGAAGTCGGCGGCCGAGATGACTTCATCGGCACCCGCCTTGCGCATGTGCGCCCGGTATTTCGGATCCTGGCACTCGGCCACGATGTTTGGCTGGCGCTCTTGCACGCAAACGTTTTTGACGGCAATGCAGCACACGATGGTCTTTCCGTCGGCGTGCTGGTCCTGGCGGTCGTCCGATAAGATGACGACGGAATGCGCTTGCGCAACCCTGGCGCGGCGCAGGATCACTTCGTTGGCCGGCTCACCCTTGACGATATAGACATCGTTGAAGGCGGCGTCATCCTGTTTGTCAGGCAGCACGACTTCGTCGGGTGTGTCGTGAACGATCACGATTGGCCGCTTGTCGGTGACGATACCGCTGTGCACTTCGCGAATCCAGTCCAGTGCTCGCGGCGACCAGTTGCACAGCACAAGATGGTCAGACATTTCAAGATTAGTCACTTCGCGACTCCTTAGTGAGCGTTCGACCAGGATCGACGCCACGCTGGCAGTGAACAACCCGGCCACGGCGACACCGACGACAAGCACGACGGAAACCACGAGCCGCCCAACAGAAGAGTTGGGCGCGAAGCTGAGTCCGCTGAAGAGGGTGACCCAGACGTTCCAGAGGGACTCGCCCCACGTCTTGAACGCTGGATTCGTGCCACGCTCCGCGAAGTAGAGTGCTGTGCCACCGGCGATCCAGATCACGACGACAGCGGTCAGGACTTTCCAGACTTGGTGGCGGTTCCACGCGGTTAGCACGCTCAGCAATTTGGCGCGCCACGACGCCTTGTCCCGATCTTGACCGAGCTCGCTCAAAGCCAAGCCTCTGCGCCGGAGCCATAACTCATGTCATTTTCCGTGTTCGAGGTTGTCACGATTAGGGGCGAGCGGTAATTGTTTCCAGGCGGAGAGTACGCCGGCAGGCGCACTTATTCGCCACGCTCATACTTCGTCAAGTCCCGCGTTCTTTGCACGCCCGCGACAACCGGGAAAGCAGCACGACCGATTGCACATGGTACGCTACCAGTCCGCCAGCCAGAAACCACCACTGCGCCCGCCCTGGCTGAAGCCTCAAAGCGAGTTGCCGCCGGCGTCCACGTACCGCTCGCCATTGCCGAAGAACATACAAGCAATCGCCTCGCTCGTCAACGCTTGTCCTTTCCATCTCTCATCTTAGCGACCGGTAAATCGCCATATCGCGCGTAATCTCGGCTGACGCTCTGTTTGGGAGTCACCTACCTGTTGCCACCGTCCTTCGCTGAAAATTGGAGCGGTGTTGATTACGCTGCGCGGCGGGTGCACGACGAATGGGTCGCTAATTGCTGGGCTGAGTTTGTGAGGTTGAACAGCGATCTGCCGGTGCGTGTCCGCCTTAGCTCCCAGCAGACGCGCAATCAGGCCGTCGGTTTCAGGGGCATCAGGCGGGTGATTCCCAGCCGAGACCAAGTTGGGTGGATACGTCGAGGCTTACCGCAATCTATTTGGTACAGCCTTGGTTGTTCGCAGTCTTGACGCAGGTGCTACCATCCGGGCCTTTTGCTACGCCTTTTCCATTCTTGCTCTTAACTTCGCCGCCATTGCTGGTTTGAGTGGTCGTTACCCCGTTCGAGTTCTTCTGGGCAACGGCAGCATTGCCCGTATTCGGGTTGACCTTCGCAGCAGTCGTTCCGTTACCGCAAACAGTCTGACCGCGCCGATTCTTGACGCAATCTCCCGCAAACAAACTCGAAGCAAATAGTAGACACGTTATCAGCACAAAGTTTTTCATGTCCAACTCCAGGATGACACTAGCACATCTCGTTGACGAAAGTGTGAAGAAGGTGGGCGCAGGGTGCAGGCGGAGGCCACCGCGTCAGGTGGTTGCCGGTGGATTGCGAGTGGTAAATCCCCATCTCGCAAGTAATCCTGAGCAACGGCCGATCGGCGAGTCCGCCTTCCCGGAGATTGCCCAGAAGTCTGCCGGCCTGACCTGGTCACTCCCGTGACATGCCGGTCACGGAAACCACTTGGACGCATAGTCGCCAAACCGTTGAACTGCCACTCGAGTGCAAACTCCCGAGATACCGGCTTCACGGAGATCACATCAGGTCATGTGGTCTGATTAACACCTTGAGGCATCATATCCGCGAGGCGGACTTCAGGGAACTCCGAGTTCCGCCGGGCCGCAAACCAGCGGCGGAATCCAGTTCCCGACTTCTCACAACTGCCGGGTTGCCAGTTACTCGACCGGTTGCCGACGCAAAGTTCTCACTTTGAGTTATTGCGTTAGAATCAGCGGAAGCTTGGAGCTATTGCCGCGGGGATACAGTATCGGCCCGTGCGGGAAACCATCCCTCGCGGCGAAACTTATCGCGCGCGCCCAGGCTTCGCCGTATCGTCACTTTAAGACTCTGCTCGATCAGGAACGCGGTGGCTATTCGTCGCAGCATCGTTGTCGTTTTGATCGTGAGTGTCATTATCCTCGCCGGCGCGGTCGTCGCACTCGTATTTACCAACCCTGACCGATACCGCCCCGAGGTGATTGCCTATCTGCAGAACAAAACCGGAAAGCAGATACAAATTAGGCGCTTGGGAGTGAGCCTGCTTCCCACTCTTTCGATTCGTCTCTACGACTTCGGGGTGAAGAATCCAACCCCATTTCCGCCTGAGTATTTCCTCTCAGCGCCCACGGTTACCGCTGAAATTGACGCCGCTGCGCTGCTGCATAGGCAAATCGTAATTAAGTCAGTAGTACTGGACGGCCCCGTTATCAATGTGATTTCCGACCCTGACGGCCTGTGGAACTTCGAGAACGCCGCCGCATTGAAAAGTTCAGGGCATTCTGATCGTGAGCCTCCACCCTTTTCTCTGGGAGTGATCTCGACGGTGGAAATCAAGGGCGGCACGTTGTCAGGTTCGAGTCTTATCGACCCTTCAGATAGGCCTGGACCGATCGTTCTTGAGATCCACAATATTGCGGCTCAATTGAAGCAAGTGGACTTCGACGCTTTTACCCGCCCTACCTCTTCGCTTGTCGCAGAGGGCGACCTCAAGGCGGATTCAGCTCGTTTCGGATCGGTCCCGACCACAAACTTGAGATCGCACTTGCGGATACTGCCCAAACAGGTGTTCCTCAATGATTTGAGTGTGGAGGCTCATGGCGGCCGGGCTAACGGTGACTTTTCCTTCAATTTGGCGGGTTCCAAAACGAAATTCAGTACAAACGTGCAAGCGAGCGGTGTTGACGTCGCCTATCTCCTGGCTCAATTCCCAGAGGGTCGCGGAAAGATGACAGGAAAGATGCAAGGCAACCTGAAGCTCGAAGGAGAAATCGAGCACTCTTACAATCCGCTAGGGGGAATACGCGGGAGCAGCCACATAATCGTGCGCGACGGCGAGCTACCCACCCTCAATCAGGACAAGAACATGATGAAGATGACTCGTTTCAGAGAACCTGGTTCCGCGTCCCTTGCTCCTTCTTCGTTCTCCAGATTCTCTGCCGATATGAATCTGGCTAACCGCCGGATATCGAGCCACCAGATTGATATTGCCTTCTACGGGATCGACGTTCAATGCTCAGGAAGCCTGGGCGTGACGGGTGGCGGGGGTCTGGATTACAAGGGCGTGGCGAGTGTCCTTAGCAGTCAGGGCTTCCTGACCAACATGATGGCGAGAATGTCGGGTGCCAAGTTAGAGAAGGGCAAGCTATCCTTCCCAATCCGGATTGAGGGGACGTTGCAGAACCCCAAGTTCTCCGCGGTCGACTAACTATCGCCGGTCGGTTGCTAGGACGGGTGCCGATGCTCGTCTACACACAGCCCATTCTTAGCATATCGCTGGCAACCGGAATTTGGCCCGAACCGGCTTCTCGGAGATCAGAGTGCGAGAGGCATCCAGCAGCAGCAAACTTCCTCGAACGAGACTTCCAGGGAGTTTGGGCTGCCCACTTCTACGGATCGGGCGTTTTACAGCCAGATGAAAGGAAGGCATTCGTAAACACTGGCCGACCTGTCGGGAGTAATCTCCCCATGCCGGTTTCTGGCCAATAGGACAGGCGACTCCTGCTCACAGCGCGCATTCAGAACTCTATCGCCGCGGTAAGTGGTCATCGCTATTTTGCTACGGTCCCCCGGCGCATCTTGGCAAGAAGGGCCTCAAAGCGGACGTCACCGCGAAGGGACGTCAGGTCGGGGTCAGATGCAATCGATTCAGCCGTAACTTCGAAACCGTTATCGATGGCGTGTTTTAGATATTCGATCGCTTCATCATGACGCCCAGCAACGGCCGCCCCGCAGGCGAAGTTATACCAGGCCAGCGCTAGGATGCGTGGCTGGTTTGTTCTCGTCGCCCTCTCGATCGCTTCGCGGAACAGTCGTTCTGCCTCGGTATATCGCTGCCCATCATGGCTGATGCTGATCCCCAGGCTCTCGAGAGTCTCCAGCGTGCTCTGATGATCGGGGCCGAGGACGCGCCGCTGCACCTCCAGCGTCTCGCGGAACAGCTTCTCCGCGTCGGCATAATGACCTTCGTGGGAAAGCGTCACCGCCAAGTTGAGCTTTGAAGTAAGTGTCTCGCGGTGCTCGGGTCCGAGGACGCGCTGCTGAATCTCCAGTGTCTCGCGATACAACGTCTCCGCTTCGGCGTCACGGCCTTCATCCCTTAGCGTGCCCGCCAAATTGCTCATCGAACGAATTGTGTCCGGATGATCGGGTCCGAGGACGCGCTGCTGAATCTCCAGCGTCTCGTGGAAAAGCGTCTCAGCTTCGGCATCCCGTCCCGAGTCCCCCAAAACGCCTGCCAGATTGCTCATCGAACGAAGAGTGTCCAGGTGATCGGGGCCGAGGACGCGTCGTCGGGTCTCCAGTGTCGCGCGGTCCAGCCTCTCGGCTTCGGCATAGCGACCCTCGTAGCTAAGTGCGCGCGCCAGATTATTCATCGCAGTAAGAGTGTCCGGGTGATCGGGGCCGAGGACGCGCCGCCTAAGCTCCAGCGTCTCGCTGGACAGCTTCTCGGCTTCCGCCAAATGCCCCTCGTCAAGAAGGATGGACCCCAGGCGGTTCATCGAACGAAGTGTGTCCGGGTGCGCAGGGCCGAGCACTCGCCGTTGGATCTCCATTCCACGTTCGACCAGTGACTGCGCACGGGAATACAGGCCTAGGCGGTAGTAAGTATCGCCCATGATGTACATCATTTTGGCCTGCAGTTCCGGATCATTGCTGAGTCCAGTGTCGATGTCTTTCGACCCTTTATCGAGTATCTCGCGTGCTGTAACCGTGTTTCCACGCGCCTCGCTCGGGTCCGCTACCTTGAACATGCCGGTCATAAACTCAGTGATGCGGTCGGCGCGATTGCGCTCTCGCGTGGTCCGCCGTAACTGAATCGTCTGGAGCACCGCGAAGGCGATCAACAACACCAGCCCTACTCCCGCCATCGCGACACCCAACCGGTGGCGGCGAACATATTTTTGTGCCCGGTAGCCGGCGCTCGCCGGGCGGGCCAACACCGGCTGATTGTGCAGGTAGCGTTCTATGTCGGCGGAGAGCTCGAGCGGAGTGGCGTAACGGCGGGCGCGGTCTTTTTCAACTGCTTTCATGACGATGGCGTCGAGATCGCCTTGCAGTTGGCGGGCGAGCGACGCTGGTTCGGCGCCCTGAGCTTGTGCCGTTTTCGTGCCCTTGTCGCCGAGAGTGCGGAGCCTGGTGCTGGGCTTCGGAGCATCTTCTTCCCGGAGCAGCTTAACCGCCTGATCGAAGGCCAGCCTGCGGAACTCGAGCGGCCGCGCACCAACGAGCAATTCGTAGAGCACTACGCCGAGCGAATAGACATCGGTGCGGGTGTCGATGTCCTGCCCGGCAGAGTCGGCCTGTTCAGGGCTCATATACTCCAGCGTCCCGATAATCGCGCCGATGTGCGTGTACATCGTGTTGTCTGTGAGCCGCTGCGAGGTTGCTTTCGCCACGCCAAAGTCAATGATCCGCGGCATAGGCTTGCCGTTCACTTCGGTCACAAGGATGTTCGAGGGCTTCAGGTCTCGATGAATGATCGCCTTTTGGTGGGCGTGCTGCACACCTTCGCAAACATGAACAAAAAGTTCCAGACGCTGTTGCGTAGTGAGCTTGTGCTTGTCGCAATACTCGGTGATGGGCAGTCCGGCGACGTACTCCATCACGAAGTACGGACGACCATCGGATGCCGAGCCGCCGTCGAGGACTTTGGCGACCGCCGGATGGTCCATGAGGGCCAGGGCCTGGCGCTCGGACTCAAAGCGCATTACCACTTCGTGCGTATCCATGCCGGACTTGATTAGCTTGACGGCGACGCGGCGGCGCACCGGCTCTCTCTGCTCGGCCAGCCACACCTCGCCCATGCCGCCTTCGCCGATCAACTCAAGGAGAACGTAAGGCCCTATGACGTTGCCGGGGACCGGCCTACCGGGAGAACTCGAGCGCGTTGCGGCCGCGCCTGTGCCGTTCTGAAGGCTTCCCGTTGTTTCGCCGTTATCGTGCGTAGCAAGCCCCTCCGGCTGCTGGGCGTGAGTGTACGCACCGCCTCGTGATCCTGCAACCGTTCAGTCGTGAAGCCGATCGGGAACAGTCCGGACCGACCACGAAGAAGAGGGGGCAGACGCTCAAGGCCGTCGGTCGGCGATCAGGAATGTGGTCTCCATCCCAAATAGTAGGTGGTGACACAGCATCTCGTAGGTAACCCTCGCAACAGTTGGTCGGTGGCTCGGCCCTCCCGGAGCTTGTCCAGAAATCTTGTTCTGGGAGATCTGGACGGATTAGTAACGAGAACCCCCCAAGGTCTGCTAATTCTATTGGGCGCATTTCGCGGCGGAAATCCATTTGGTCGTATTGTTTGAATGTTAAGTCGAGTGAGGAGCACGGGTGTACAAAAAGCTGAACTCAACGGGACCGTTGATTCAGAGAACAACCACGGAGGCTCCTCATGGAGAGTATGTATTACATCGGCCTGGATGTTCACAAGAAAACGATCAGCTACTGCGTCAAGGATAGGAGTGGGAAGGTGCTGCAGGAAGGCAAGATCGGGGCCACGCGAGGCGAACTGGACAGCTGGATGAAGACTCTTCCTCAACCCTGGAGCGTAGCCATGGAAGCCACGATCTTCACGGGCTGGATCTATGATCATCTGCTGCCCCACGCGGCCCAGGTAAAGGTGGCGCATCCGCTGATGCTGCGCGCCATCGCCGCAGCGAAAAAGAAGAACGATCGGATTGATGCCGGCAAGATTGCTGACGGCCTACGCTGCGACTTCCTGCCGGAATGCCACATGGCAACAACCGAGATTCGGGATCGACGTCGAACCCTACGCTACCGGCATCTGCTGGTGCGCCAGAGGGTGCAACTGAAGAACCGGGTTTCGGGTCTACTGATGGAAACCGGAGTGACCTATAGCAAGCAAAGGCTGCACAAGGTGGGCTACTTCCGTGAACTTCTGTCGAGCAACCAGGATATCCATTCCAATATTCGACCTTTGCTGAAGCTCAGCCGGGATGCCATCGTACGGCTGCAGAAAACGGAATATGCCCTGGTGAGTTCGCTGCAGCGGGACCCTCTGCTGGCCGACAGGATCAAAAGACTCAGGACGGTCCCCGGAGTGGGGCCGATCACCGCCCTCACCTGGGCCCTGGAGATGGGGGAGGTCTCGCGTTTCCCCTCGATCAAACAAGCCATCAGTTATTGCGGGCTTTGCGGTGACGAAAAGAGCTCCGCCGACAAGGTAATTCGGACTCCGCTTTCCAAACAGCGCAACAAGCATATCCAACGTGTACTGGTGGAAGCCGCGAAGCTGGCGCCCAGAGAGAACCATGAACTGGCGCTGGTCTATGAGACCGAAAAGCAGAAAGGCAATGCCAACCGAGCAACGCTGGCGGTAGCCCGGAAGATGGTCGCGTATCTGCTTGCTGTGGATCGGGGTAAGCGAAACTTCGTGCCGGCAGAAGATCACAAGGGCGTGGCGGCCTAACCACCGCCCGCGGGAGGAAATCGACAGGATTACAGAGCGCGCAGGCTGCCAGGTCCTGCAAGTTAGCCGACTGAGCGAGGGAGGTCAACTCCGGAGGCTCTCTCCGAATTGTTTCGGGACTGGCAGCGAACACAGACTCAATCTTCGGTGACGGCTCTTTGGAGCCCGAGACTGCGAATGGATGTCCGGTTCTGCGCTAGGCAGGAACCATTGCTGAGAGGCATAGAGTGCACGCTACGAGTCCTGCAATCACTGTATCGGGCGCTCTCGCGAGCGCCCCAGGAAGATCCTTGCTTGCTCTTGACAAAGACTGGGTCGAAAATCACGTTCCTCATGCCGGATTCGCTAGAGGTTCGACTCGATAGCCAAGGATTCTGAGTGTTCGGATCATTCGTGCAGCACGACGTTGTGTGGACTTTTCCGACACTGCAGGGCCGCGTTCCTCATACCGAACGCCGTTATGCAAAATTATCCAGATCAGGTGACAGAGGCGATGCGCAATCACGCCGATGGTTTTGTTGTGTCCTAGGCGCGGTATTAGACGACGGTACACGATCTGGAAGATGCTCCCTTTCTGTTTGACAGCAGCATTCGCAGCTTGATTGAGAATGCGGCGCATCTGGCGGTTGCCCTTCGGCGAGCGCCGGCTGCGGTTCACGCCCGCGCTTTCTTCCTCTCCCGGGCATGCTCCCACCCACGACGAGAGATTCTTGGCTGAGGCGAAGGTCGTGGCCTTGGCACCCACTTCGGCAATGATCTGTTGCGCAGAATCCACCCCGAGACCGGGGACCTCGGCCAGCCTTTCGACGGCATCCTGATGCTGGCGGAGCAGACTCGCGATCTCCTGGTCCACTTGGCCGATCTGCTGCTCGATTAATTCCAAATCCAAGAGTGCCATCTTTACCAGCCGTCGGTAGACCGGGTTGAGCTCCGTGCAGGCACCTAGCGCGTCATGCAACTGCGCCGGCGTAGCGCGCAAGCGTTGATCGGCCAAGATGGCCAGAGCCGCGGGATCGGTTTCTCCGTTCGCTAGCGCCTGTAACATACGACGTGCACTGGCACCCAAGAGATCTGAAACCAAACTGGACAACTTGATATGGGCTTCTTCCAGCAGTGCCTCTAACTGATTCTGCAGACGTACTCTGTCACGCGTCCGTTGATATCTGGTGCGTGTTAGTGTTCGCCACAGGCGCTGTTCGGTATCGGGCACGAAGCTCAAGACTAGCTCCTGCGATACGAGCCGTTTCACCAAACGTTCCGCGTCTCGAAAGTCTTTCTTGCGCCCGCGCCGCCCGCGATTGGACAAGGCTTGTGCCAGATGAAGGGTAGCCGACATCCGGCCTGCACCTTCCCGACTCTGACACCTCGGCTTCCAATATCGCTCCAGCGCTCCCCAAACCGGCTTCCAATATTGCGCGGTTGATTCCATCACGACTTCTTCGATCTGCTGTTCGATGAGCCACTCCGACAGCACCCGCAACTGCTCAGGATTGCTACCGTACCAGCGTCGCTCAAACTGATATTCTTCTTCGACTTCGACGTCAGCCACAACCACGGCCAGCTTCCTTTTATGGACATCGATCCCCGCTATCCTATAAGGCATAGGCTTCCTCCTGGGGGGAGCGGAGAGCGTGCTGGAGATTACATTAACCTGGGTCTCGGGCTATCGCCGCTCCCACAGAGGGAGAGACAACGCACCATTTATTCGCTCGATCATGCACGCTCCGGATCAAACTTACATTCGGCTTCAGCATCTCCAATGTCTTTTCGATCTCGCCATCTCCCCGCCGTTCTGGATTATTGCTGGGATCGAAAAGATTTTCATGGAGTTTCGCGGGCCGAAGGCCCCAGTCAACTTACATGGAAGTCGGCATGTCGTCGAAGTGCTTTGAAATTAGTTCACGCAATTCGCCATAACGGACACGGTGATGCACGGGCTGAGACGATCATTCCGGTTTGCCAAATAGATGGTGGGACTTGACCGGAAATTATTTTGGGCGAGAGGTTAGCCTAGCGAATTCGGTGCGGGCACATTCGGGCTCCGGGTGCAACTGACGAAACCGGCAGACTTCCCCAGTTTTTTAGCCTTTTTAGCCTTCTTGGTTGCCGTCGACCGTAAACACCGGAATAGCCGGATCTGCCGACGAGTGGATGAATAGTCCATAACACTAATACTTACAATGTTTTAAAGCGAAGTGCTTAAATCCATTCGGAGATGACCAAATCCGATATGAGCGAATCCCACCCTCTCCGCCAGTACTTTCAAGTTGCTTAAAATTAGCAACTTGCGAGCCTTTCTCGGATTCAACTTCGCCAGAAGTTGAGGACAACCGCTTCAATGGTTCCATATTGGTTGCATGTGAGATTTTCCGATCCAGTCTTTGCATTGCTTCCGCTGATTCGAGATTGCGAACCCCCCGGCTTCAAGTGTTTGGCCGTAGGGGATTCTGCACTCTCTCAGAATGGCGCCGGCGGGTGAAGCGCAAATAATTCGCAGCCTATTTTCGAGAATTGTGAAGCGTCTGCGCACTGCTCGCATCATATTCACATCTCGCTGGGTTTGTGTTGTGCGGGAGAGTTGACGATTCCGGAAGATCCGGGTAGAGTCTCACAATCATGTTGATGGCTTGTCAGACCACGTGTTGTCCAATGACCTGCGCTTGTTGCGGGTTCACACGTTCTGACGCCATAGGGAATACCACCTAGCACTTATTCGTAGCAGGTTTCGTTAACCCACGCGTCAGGCATACCTGACGCGTGGGTTTTTCTTTTTGGAGCGAAATCAGGCGGCATATGGCAGAACAGGCAAAAGAAACCAAGACGCAACGGATCGAAAGGCTCAAGCGGGAGAAGAACCCCTGGGAACACCTCGACGAGATTCGTTCGTTCGCGCGGAATGGCTTTGGTTCGATTCCTCCCGAGTGGCTCGGAACCTATTTCCGCGCATGGGGCGTGTACACCCAGGGAGATGGCGCCGGAGCGGTCGGAGGCACGGGTGGAGAAGGTAAAGCCCTGCCATATTTCATGGTGCGCATTCGTATCCCCAACGGCCTTTTACTGGCGCACCAGGCAAAGACGATTGCCGAGGTCATCGAGAAGCATGCGCGCGGCAGTGCCGACCTTACCGTACGGCAGAACATTCAACTGCACTGGATCACCATTGAGGATCTGCCAACGGTGCTGGACAGCCTGTGGCGCTGTGGGCTTACTACGATGGGTTCGTGTGGTGACGACACCCGCAACATTGTCGGCTGCCCGCTGGCGGGGGTCGATGCCGATGAGATTTACGACGCGTCGCCGTTGCTGCTCGAAGCCAACGCTCAGTTTGTCGGCAACCCGGAGTTCTACAACCTTCCTCGCAAATTCAAGATGTGCATCACCGGATGCAGAGTGTGGTGCTCGTATCCCGAAATCAATGACGTAGGACTGACGGCGGCTCGCCGCGGCGGCAAACATAATGACGAGATCGGATTTTCCCTTCGAGTCGCAGGCGGCCTCTCAACCGATCCTCACCTGGCGCGCAGGCTGAATGCCTTTGTCCTGCCGCACCAGGTTCTGCCGGTGCTGAAGGGGATCGCCGGCATCTTTCGCGAAAGTGACGTGCTGCGCGAGAACCGTGAACGGGCGCGGCTGAAGTTCCTGTTCCTGAAGCACGGCTGGACGGAAGACAGCTTTCTCGATGAGTTGCAGCAGCGTATCGGCTTTTCCCTGGCACCGGCGGCGGAAGAGCATGTGCCTGACGATGTCTATCGCGATCACGTCGGCATTCATGAGCAGAAACAGAGTGGCTATTACTCCGTGGGGGTCTCGGTGCTGCGCGGGCGCATCAGCTCTGAGCAACTTCGCATCGCGGCGGAGCTGGCCGAGGCCTATGCCGGTGGCGAGCTGCGAACCACGAACATGCAGAACCTGCTGATCATCAACGTTCCGCGCAGGAATGTTGCGGTCATGGCTGACACGCTCACTCTAGCGGGCCTGCCGATTGAAGGATCGCCGTTTGCGCGCGGTGTGGTCGCGTGCTCCGGCACCGAGTTCTGCAAACTGGCCATCACCGAGACCAAATCGTATGCACGCTGGCTGGTCCAAGAACTCGACGAGCGGCTTCCTGGGTTCGAGCAGGATTTGCGGCTGAACATCACCGGCTGCCCCAACAGTTGCGGCCAGCATTGGATTGCCGACCTCGGCCTCGAGGGAAAGAAGATAAAAGAAGACGGCCGGCTGGTCGATGCCTATTACTTCTGCGTGGGCGGAGGAGTGGGCAAGCATCAGGCGATTGCGCGTCCCGTCGGCTATCGCTGCCCGGCCGACGAGGTGCCTGAGGCCATCGAGCGCTTGCTGACTGACTATCGCGAGAACCGCGATGCAGGCGAGAACTTGGGGCGGTATTTTTCACGACACTCCGTTGACGAGATTCGCGCTGTTCTTGCCGGGCACGTGCTGGCAGCCGTCGACCGCGATCCGTCGCCGGGTCGGGTGCCCCATGGAGTGGAGGGATGAGTTCCACGACTCCGGCTCTGTTTCCGATGTTTGTGAAACTCGCAGGGCGATTGTGCCTGGTCGTCGGCGGAGGCACGATCGCCGCGTCGAAAATTGAGGGCCTTCTGACAGCAGGTGCACGGGTGACCGTCGTCGCGCCGCGGGTTACTGCTGCGATTGCCGAACAGGCCCGACTCAGTTCCGTCGTGTGGTCGGCTCGCGAGTTCGAAACGACTGATCTTGATGGCGTCTTCCTCGTGATCGCCGCGACCTCCGACGACAGCGTGAATGAACTGGTCTTTAGCGAGGCGGACCGCCGGAACATCCTATGCAATGCGGTCGATCAGCCGCCGCGCTGCCACTTCTATTTTCCCGCCGTGGTGCGGCGTGGCGCGCTACAGATTGCCATCTCCACGGCGGGCCTTAGCCCGGCGCTGGCGCAGCGCATCCGCAAAGAGCTTGAGTCGCAATTCGGCCCGGAATACGAAGGCTGGCTGGAGCGGCTCGGACGCGTTCGGGCGCGCCTGATGCGCAACACTGTTGATTTTGACACCAGGAAACGCCTGCTGCATCGTCTCGCCAGCCGTGAAGCATTTCAGCGAGCGCAGGCGCGGCGCATGCGCGATGCGTCGTCACGGGGAGCGGCCCGATGACAGGCAAGGTCTATCTCGTCGGAGCCGGACCGGGCGATCCCGAACTGCTCACACTGAAAGCGCTTCGATTGCTGCGGGTCGCGGACGTCGTGCTGCACGATGCGCTGGTCACGGATGAGATTCTGCGGCTGGCTCGTCCTCATGCGCAATTGATCAACGTAGGTAAACGGGTGGGCGACCAGCGCATTACACAGCGGGAGATCAACCGGCAGATGATCGAGTGCGCCCAGTGCGCGAGCATCGTGATAAGGCTCAAGGGCGGCGATCCGCTGGTCTTTGGAAGGGCTGCCGAAGAAATGTCGGCACTGCGTGAGGCCGGCATCGAGTTTGAAATCGTCCCCGGGATCACCGCTGCCATCGCGGCTGCGGCGCAGGCGCGCATTCCGCTCACTGATCGCGAGGGTGCCTCATCCGTAACCTTTATCACCGCGCATAAAGCTGCTGGTGACTATCCTGTCGATTTCGCAGGCATCGCTAGCACCAATGGCACCCTGGCGATCTACATGCCAGGTGGCTCGTATGGCGAGATCAGCCGGCGGCTCGTGACCGCGGGATTGCCGGCGAAAACACCTTGCCTGGTGGTCTCAAGTGCCAGTCGCCAAAACCAGCAGCTGCTGTGGACCGATCTTGGCAGCCTGCGATCGGTAAACCCGGCAGACGCGCCGGCCCTGCTGATTGTCGGAGGAGTAGCGCGCTGCCGCGATGAATCGGAAACGGTGGCATGGTTGCAGTCGCAGAACGAAGTCCTGCACGCGGCCGGCCAGCTAGCTTGAAAACTCGGAAAGGAGCACCGATGTCACAACTAAAAGAACCGTCTACAGCGCGAAGAGGCCCCGCCATTTCGCTCGATACCTGGGCTGTCGCGCTTGCACTGGCACTGGCTCTATTGATTCGGCTCGGCGTCATTTCTCGCGTGGCCTGGTAAAAACGACGATCCGCCGCTACACATTTGCAAGGAGGATTTTCATGGCGCAAGCTACACTAGCTCTGCCGCAAGTTCAAACGCTCCGCCCGATTCACAAAATCTTCCGGACGATTCCCGGAATATTACTGCTGCTTGCGATCGGCTATCTCGGCAAGTTCGCCGAGCAGTCCATCAACGGATATGCCAAAGCTCACCACCTGCATGTGCCCAACGTCGAGTACGTATTGTGGGCCATCCTGATTGGATTGGCGGTCTCCAACACCGTCGGCGTACCTGCAGTGTTCAAGCCCGGCGTTCTCACCTACGATTTCTGGCTCAAGGCCGGCATTGTGCTGCTCGGCGCGCGCTTCTTGCTGGGCGATGTACTGAAGCTCGGCGGTATCAGCCTCTCGCTGGTCGTGCTGGAATTGGCAGTTGCCTTCACGCTGATGACCTTCCTGGGCCGATGGTTCGGCCTGAAGCCTAAGCTCACCAGTCTGCTGGCAGTAGGATCGGCGGTCTGTGGCGTGGCCGCGATTATCGCTACCAAGGGGGCCATCGACGCCGACGACGAGGATTCGTCCTACGCCATCGCTGCGATTCTCGCCCTCGGTGCCATCGCCCTGTTCACATTTCCACTTATCGGACACTGGCTGCACCTAAGCGACCGCGCCTATGGTCTGTGGGCCGGACTCGCCGTGGACAACACCGCCGAAGCCACTGCCGCGGGCGCGCTCTACTCCGATGCCGCCGGCAAGATTGCGGTGCTGGCCAAAACAACTCGCAATGCCATGATCGGCTTTGTCGTGCTCGGCTACGCGATCTACTGGGCCGGACAAGGACAAGCACAGCGGGTCGAAAGCAAGGCGAAGTTCCTGTGGCAGAAGTTTCCCAAGTTTGTGTTGGGCTTTCTGCTGATCTCGCTGCTGGCGACCTGGGGCGCGTTCAGCAAGGACCAGCTGGGCAGCCTCGCGAACCTTTCGCGATGGGCCTTCCTGCTGACTTTCGCCGGCGTTGGACTGCGTACCAACTTCAGCGAACTCAAGACCCAGGGCTTCCGGCCGTTCCTCGTGGGCGCTATCGGAGAAGTCGCCATCGCTGTAGTGACTTTGGGCCTGGTGATGGGAGCTGTCAGGATATTCCGCCTGTAAGGCACGATTTAAGACGTCATGCCTGGCGTCAGTTTCTGCTGGAGTGATCGTCGGACGTGGATGCTATCTTAGTCGGCTGCAACAAAATGGGCGCTCCGCAATGCGAAGCGCCCAAGCTTTATGCCCAAATAGAAAACGGCTACTTCGTAGCCAACTCCTGTTTGTGGACGGCGATGGCATTAGCCGCCTTGGTGTGAGTGGTGACCTTCCGAAGTTCCTCGCCGAGATAGATCTGGCGCGGACGCGAAATCTTCTGCTCCGCATCGGTCATCAGCTCGCTCCACTGCGCCAGCCATCCCGCAGCGCGCGGAATTGCGAACAGCACGGTGAACATGTCGGGCGTGAATCCCATCGCCTGGTAGATGATTCCCGAGTAGAAATCGACATTGGGATACAGCTTGCGGGTCACGAAGTAGTCGTCGCTCAGGGCAATGCGCTCCAGTTCGAGAGCAATATCGATGCGGTTATTGCGCCCGGTGACTTCGAAAACCTGGTCGGCAACTTCCTTGATGATGCGCGCGCGCGGATCATAGTTCTTATACACGCGGTGCCCGAAGCCCATCAGCTTGATTTCGCCGGCCTTCACCCGCTTGATGTAATTCGGAATGGCCGAAACTGATCCGATTTCATCGAGCATGCGCAGGGCTTCTTCATTGGCTCCGCCATGCAGAGGACCTGCAAGCGCTGCGGCGGCTCCCGCCATCGCGAGATACGGGTCGGCCTCGGCGCTGCCGATGACGCGCATGGTGGTCGAACTGCAATTCTGCTCGTGGTCCGCGTGCAGGATGAACAGAATATCGAGCGCGCGGGCAATCACGGGACTAGCCACATACTTGGGCTCGGTCATGCGCCAAAGCATGTTCATGAAATTTTCGGTATAGCTCAAATCGTTGTCGGGATAAATATACGGATGCCCGCGGCGATGGCGGTACGAGTACGCCGCCAGCGTGGGCATCTTGGCGATCAGGCGAACAATCTGCCGCTGCCGTACTTCACGATCGCGAACCGCGCGCGCTTCCGGATATACCGTGGAAAGCGCCGCCAAGGTGCTGACGATGATTCCCATGGGATGGGCGTCGTAACGAAAGCCATCCATGAAGGTCTTGGTGGTTTCGTGCAGCATGGTGTGGAACGTGATCTCGTGGACCCATTCCTTCTCGCGCTCGGGATTGGGCAGTTCGCCGTTGAGCAGGAGATAGGCAACCTGTAGGAACGTGCAGTTCTCAGCCAGGTCGTCGATGTCGTAGCCGCGATAGCGCAGGATTCCCTTGTCGCCGTCAATGTAAGTGATCGTGCTCTTGCAATCGGCGGTGTTCATGAAGGCGGGGTCGTAGGTCATCATGCCGAAATCGTCAGGCTTGACCTTTATTTTGCGGAGGTCCATGGCACGTATGGTGTCGTGCTCAATGGGAAGTTCGTAGTTTTTATCAGTGCGATGGTCGGTAATGGTCACAGCATCTTTGGGCATGACCTGTCTCCTTCTGGCCTACTTGGCATCTTTGCCGCTAGAGGCTTCGGATTTGGAAGCGCTCGACTTTGTCTCACCTGAACTTGCCTCACTTGAGGAAGTAGAAGTGGAGTCGGACGCCGGCGCAGACGAGGATTTACTGCCATTTCCGCTCGCCGAAGGCGTGCCCGATTTCTTGGCATAATCGGTCACATACCAGCCGGCTCCTTTGAATTGCACGGCAGGCGCGGAAATTAACTGCTCAAGCTCGCCTCCGCAATGCGGACAAATGGACAGAGGCGGATCGGAGAACTTTTGTATGCGCTCCGTGAGGCTATGGCAGCTTTTACATTGATATTCGTATAGAGGCACAGCGAAACTTCCTTGCAGTCCGTGTAACTGATTGATTTTAGGCGGCGAGAACGGGGTCGGTCAATGCGCATTCGAACGAGCGTTAGGCTCGCACAGCGGGCTTGCTTTTCCCTGCTTCCAGCCAGCACACTGACGATGTGAAAGCCATCGCCATCATTCCCGCTCGCATCGCCTCGACCCGCCTGCCGCGAAAGATCCTGCGCGAGATCAGTGGACACTCGATGCTCTGGCATGTCTACAACGCTACCCGGGCGTGCACTGCTTTGGATGACGTGATTGTCGCCACCGACTCGGACGAGATCGCCGCGGCCTGTCGTGCCAACGGCTGGAACGTGCGCATGACTTCGCCCCAGCATCGCAGCGGGACCGATCGTGTCCACGAAGTGGCACAGTCGGTGGCTGCCGATGTTTATGTCAACGTCCAGGGCGATGAGCCGCTGGCGAGGCGAGAACACCTGGATGTGCTGCTGAATTTGATGGCAAACGAAAACGTCGCGGTTGGCACGCTGAAGACGCCGTGTGGGACGGAGGACGTCAGTAATCCGAATGCAGTGAAGGTAGTCACGGCGCTGGACGGCCGGGCGCTCTATTTTTCGCGGGCGACGATTCCCTTCGACCGCGACAAGACGGGTGAGGCGCAGTATTTCAAACACCTCGGGTTCTACGCCTATCGCAAGCCGGCGCTCGACGCGTTTTGCCTTTGGCCAGAATCGCAACTCGAGCGCAGCGAGCGACTCGAACAATTGCGGTTTCTGGATAACGGCGTGGCTATCCACGTCGCAGAAACGCCTTTCGATACCGTCGGCGTAGACACGGAAGAGGACCTCCGGCGAGTAGAGACGATTTTGGCGCAAGACTAGCCCGGTGCCGCGGAGGCTCAGACGGCAGCGCCGCCGGCAAGGCAGAAATCTCACTTGCACCGCTCCTTCACCATTCCCGCCACGGTACCCGACAGCCGCCCGTTTTCCTGCTGCTGGTGAAGATCGTCCAGGAATCTATATTTCGCCTCGGGCTTCTGCTTGAGTATCGATTCGTAAGCCCGCAGTGCTCCATTCATGCCGGCGAGAAACGCGGCATTCCAATCGGTTTCTTTGCCAGGGTTCTCCAAAATGTAAGCGCCTTCTGAATAGGTGATCTGCTCGTAAAGATCTTTGCCGTATTCGTAGGGCTCGTGATCAGGAGCATCGACCAGGTTGCATGGCTGAACTGAGATGTCTGGAATTTCCTCCCACCACATGCCCAGCCACGCGCGCGCGGCCGACGCATCGAGCGAAAGCGGCTCCTTCTCCAGATATCGCGTCAACTGAATCGCATACTTGCGTTCTTCCGGCGTCGAAGGACCGCGCGAAGGCCCCGGCCCACGCTCCACATAGGCCCAATCCTGATAGACGTACTGCCCCGGCTTTTGCTGCATCGCCTCGGGATGCTCGACCGCCCAGGTATTGGCTCGTGCCTCGGCCATTTGACTCTGCGCCGGCGATACTTGCGATTTCATTCCCGCCATCGCGTCCTGACTCTCACGGGCGCCCAGCCTGGCGCCGATCGCAAACCACATGTACGCCGACATCGGATCGGCCGGCACGCCGCGGCCGTCGCGGTAGATTTCGCCCATCTTCTGCGTTGCACCGGAGACTCCGAGTTCGGCCGCGCTCTGATAATGACTGCGGGCCTGCGCCAGATCCACGGGAACACCTTGCCCGCTCTCGTACATCGCTCCGAGATAATTGTCCGCGGGACCATAACCGGCGGCCGCGGCCAGAGTGAACCACGCGATCGCCTGCGCATAGTCGGGCCCATTCAAATAGCCTTCGCGATAAAAGCGTCCGACCTCGAACTCCGCCTGATGACTGTCACGTTGCGCCGCGCCCCGCAACAGATCGAATACCAGTTGCGGCTCCAGCGGAATGCCGTTGGCGTTGGTGTACATGTCGGCCAGCGTGAGCATGGTCGGCGCGTGTCCCTGGACGAGAGACTTGGACAACCACTTCAAGGCCTCGTCGCGATTGGCAGGTACGCCCTCTCCCTTCCAATAAATCTCGCCCAGCATCCATTCGGAGTGAGCGAAGCCCTGCTCCGCGGCACGCTGATACCAGTAGATCGCCTGGTTCAGATTCTGCTCGACTCCCCGTCCATGAAAGTAGGCGCCGGCAACGTTGTGCTGCGCGATCATGTGTCCGCGCTGTGCCGCCTTGAGCGCCCACTTGAACGATTCCGCATGATCGACCGGCACTCCGGCGCGGCCGAATTCGTACAGCGTGCTTAACACCCACTCAGCTTCGATGCTGCCTTGCTCGGCTGCCATGCGGAGGTAGGGGACACCCTTCTTTGCGTCCTTGGGCACACCATGGCCGCCGGAGTATGCCAGCCAAAGCAGCACTTGCGAAGGCCGGTCACCCGCTTGCGCTTTTTCGATCAGAGGCGGAATGTCGTTGGGCTGAAGCCGGGCCGCGCGATCTTCATACGGCTCCTGCGAGAGAGCGCACGCACACGCCAGCACGGCGCAAAGGGCAATCCGAGCAACCATGGCAAATCGTGACATGCCAGCTTCCCCTTCGAGATGACAGATAGTACACGATTCCCGCAGAGAGGGGCCTGCGAATTCGGCGGGCTGGAATTGCCGGTCCGGCGCGATAGACGCGCTTGAGCGAAGATTTCAGCGGCGGTGCCGCTCAACTTCACCAACGGCGGATCTCGGGCCTGTGTGCACCCCCCTGTTCTCTGCAGATTCGAGGCTATATCTGCCAGAAATGTGCCGCTATCTTTAAGTAATTGCTAGGGTTAAGGCAATTTGAAGGCGTGTATTGATAGTATTTGAAGTATTGGTATTGAAAGTATTGATATCAATACTCACTCTGGACTGTTTTCAAAGAGGCGAATCCCCTGGCCTGAGCCAGCGGCGCGGGGCAGGGACACTGATCCCTCGCCTCACAGTCCATAGTTCTAACGAGCCAATCAGCGAAAACGAAAGGGCGCAGGACACAGGCGAATGTGATAGCGGGTGAGCGGATGCGGGGTGCGCGGCCCCCAGGCGAAGGCAGTTTTCTTATACGTGGATTTTAAGCAACTCGCTGTCTTGCCTGCGCCCACTCCTCGGCGGCAGCAATCCGCTTGTGAATGGACGGGTGCGACTCGAAAAACCATTCCACGAAACGCGAAGGCGTACGCTCCGCGAGGTTCTGGTAGGCCAGCTTCGTCATCGCGGTGACAAAGGGGCCGATGGCAGGAATGTTCTCCCACGCGTACAGGTCGGCTTCGCGCTCATGCCGGCGCGAGAGCGCGTTGAGGGCAGGCATCAGCAGGAAGCCCAGCACGGTAGCTACGAGAATAATTAGCGGCAGGTTGGCGAAATCGTAGAGCCTTGGGTCGAGCGCCGGGAACCAATCGTGGCCCAGAGCGAAGCGCAGCACCTGGTTGGTGAGCCAGAAGCCGAACAACGTGATGGCAACCTGCGTGAAAACTCCCCACAGGATGTGGCGCCTTACGTGGTGTCCGAGCTCGTGCGCCAGCACGGCTTCAATTTCGTCGTCAGTGTAGTTCTGCAGTAGGGTGTCGGCGAGGATAATGCGGCGGGTGCGCCCCATGCCCATAAGCGCGGCATTGGCCTTCTTCGATTTTTCCGACAACTTCCACTCGTAAACGCCGCGCACTCGGGTTCCGGCCCGCTCGCCGAGTCGGGTAAGGCGCTCGCGCAGCGCATCGTTGTTGAGCGGTTCAAACTTGTAAAAGATGGGGAACAGCACCACGGGCGCGAGCTGCATGATGAGCAGGAACAAGCCGACGAAAACGGCCCAGGCGATGATCCACCAGCGCTGCGGCGCGATGCGGATGATGGCGTAAATCAACTCGACGAACAGTGTGGCGAAGGCGAGGCCCAGCAGCCATCCCTTCAGCTCGTCCCAGAGCCAGGAGCCAAGTTTCTGATTGGAGAGGTTGTATTGGCGCTCGACCCGATAGCCGTAAAAATCGAGAGGTGCGCTAAGGGCCTTCATGATCAGCGTAAACATCAGCACGTAGAGAAAGACGGCGAAGAAATAATGCTGGCCGCCGAGATGGTACGACCAGTCGCGCAGGCGGGCGGTCCATCCCGAGACGAGCAGGACGACCAGCAGCGTGAAGCCGATAACCGCGTCAACCATGCCGAGCCAGCGCTGGATGCGGTTGTAGCGGCGCGCTTCGGGAGTGTCGGCCATCGGGGGGATCAGCGTCGTGTCCATCCTAGATTTTGATTACAGTGCTTCTCTGTTTACGATTTGCTGCCTGACTTTACAAATGCTTCGGTCTCGCGCAGGATTTGTGCAACCAGCTCCGGCGTTGAGGCCTCGCAGTAAATTCGCAACAGCGGCTCGGTTCCGGAGGCGCGAATGAGCACCCAGGCCTCGGCCCCGTTGCCATTGGTAGGAGCGTCGAGGAAAAACTTTACGCCGTCGAGCGTACCGACACTGAGCACATTATAGCTGCCCATCTTCGCAGGCTTGGCCAAAGCACGACGAATCGCGTCTTCTTTGACGTCATTCGCAATGTGCAGATCAGTGCGAGCGTAATAGTGCGCGCCATACTCCTTCTGCAGATCGCTCACCAGTTGTCCGAGCGGCTTGCCTTCTTCAGCCATGATGGCGGCGAGCAAGAGCGAGTTCAGAATGCCATCGCGTTCGGGCAGATGACGGCGAATGCCAATGCCGCCGGATTCTTCGCCTCCGATGAGGATGTCGCGTTCGAGCATGAGGTCAACGATGTACTTGAAGCCGATGCCGCACTCGTACATCTTGCGGCCGTACTTGGCGCAGATGCGGTCGATCATGCGTGTGGTGTTGTACGCGCGCACGACGTCGCCCGGCCATTGTTTGCGCTTCAGCAGCCACTCGAGAATCACGCAGAAGATCTTGTGGGAATCGACGAAGCTGCCATCTTCGGCAACAGCGCCAAGGCGGTCAGCATCGCCATCGGTTGCCATTCCGGCTGCGCACTTCTCGCGCACCACGGTCTCTTGCAGCAGCTTGACATGCGGAAGAATCGGCTCGGGATTGATGCCAGGGAACAGCGGATTGAGTTCGCCGCGAATCTCAATGTGGTCGATGCCGGCCTCGGTGAAGATGTCTCTCAGCACTCCACGGCCGGAACCGTACATAACGTCGATGGCGAACTTGAAGCCCGGTTTCTTGATAGCGGCAAGATCGACGAACTTCTTGAGCGCGGCGACGTAAGGAGACTTGAAATCGGCAGCGATAACTTTGCCGCCGGGACGTTCGACTTTCGGAGCGTCGAGGGCGGACTCAATGGACTGGATGATCGCGGGCGTGGCCGATCCGCCGTATCCGGCCTTGTACTTCACGCCATTCCAGTTCCAAGGATTATGGCTGGAGGTAATCATCACGCCTCCGGCGACCTTCAGGTTCACCACTGCGTAGGAGAGCGCCGGAGTTGGAGTGTAGTCATCGGAGAGATGCACGACGATGCCGGAGGCGGCCAATACTTCCGAGATGGCTTCAGCGAAGGCGCGCGAACTGAAGCGCGTGTCGTAGCCGACAACCAAGCCCTTGGCTGGGTCTTCGTTGGCGTGAACATAGTGCGCGATGGCATTACCGACGATGCGCACGTTGTCAAAGGTGTAATCGTCGGCGATGATGCCGCGCCATCCGTCGGTACCGAACTTTATTGGGGTCGTCATAGGAAGTATTAGGTTGCGTGATTTGAAAACTACACGAGCTTATTCAGATTTTGCTTGTCGAGGTGCGCTACGACTTTGCCAACGTCCTGTGCCTTGTCGCGGGTGGTGATGAGCAGGGCGTCCTCGGTTTCCACCACGACAAGGTCGTGCACGCCCACCAAGGCGACAAATTTCTGGGAGTGGACAAAATTGCCAGAGGCGTCGAGCTCGAACTTCTCACTTGCCGAGATTACGTTGGGCTGGCCGGATTCATTGGCCGTGTGATGCTCGTAGAGGGCGGTCCAGGAGCCGAGATCGTTCCAGCCGAACGTTGCCGGAATGCAGTAGATGCCAGATTTTCCCTCGCCCTTCTTGGAGCGCGGTTCGAGCAGGGCGTAATCGATGCTGATGTTCTCGCACTTGGGATAGAGCACGGCAAAGGTTTCATCGAACGCGGCGGTTCGGTAGCTGGCAGCGATCTGTTCAAGGATGAATGCGGTGTTGGGCAAGTGCTCGCGCAGAGCGTCGGCGAGAGTGCGGGCTCCCCATACGAACATCCCGCTGTTCCAGTAGAAATTTCCGGCGGCCACGAACTTCTTCGCGTCGGCGAGGTCGGGCTTCTCCGTGAAACGAACGACCTGCATGTCTCCGCCTTTAGTGGAGCCGCCAACCTCGATGTAGCCGTAACCTGTCTCCGGGCGCGTGGGCTGAATGCCCATGACCACGATGTTCGGTCCCGAGGCTGCGATCGCGACCGCGCGGCCGATGTTGGCGAGGAATTGCGGCTCATCGAAGATCACATGATCGGATGGGAACATGCCGATGACCGCATTCGGGTCGATGCGTTCCAGCAAAAATGCCGCGAGGCCGATGGCTGGAGCGGTATTGCGGCCCACGGGCTCAGCGAGGACTTGAGTGGGGCTGAGTTCGGGCAGCTGTTGCAGAATCGGGTCGCGAAGGTCGGAATTGGTAATGATCCAGAATTTGCTGTTCGGTGCGAGCGGCAGAAGACGACCCACAGTCTCCTGGATCATGGTTCTCTCGCTGTTGAGCGGGAGCAACTGCTTAGCACGGCGTTTTCGGCTGAGCGGCCAGAAACGCGTGCCGCGCCCTCCAGCGAGGATGACAGGATAAAAATCGGGGATTGCTGATTCGCTCAAGAAGGCTTCCTTGCGCCCGCGTAAAGGGATTTTCCAGACGTCATTCAATCGCCTATTGATTATCGGAGTGTGGTGACCGGTTCTGCAACACGGCCGCTGGGCAGAGACATGCGCATAAGCTCCAATTCCCACTGCGGACGGACCGAATAATGCGGCACACAGGCCGGAATAACCACCGCTTCTCCTTTGGCGAAGCTGACTGGCTCCATGCCGGCGGACTCGACAACGCCTGCGCCGTCGACCGCGACAACGATGTGCGGCGACTCGGGTGACACCGCACCCTCAAGCGGTGCATTGAGCTTCATCTTCTCGACCTGAAAGAATGGGGAGCGCACCAGCATGTCCGGCTCATCACCCGCTTGGCGAACAACTTTGCCGGCACGGGCGTCGCGCTTGATGGCGGCGATGCCGTCTTTGACTTGCAACTCGCGCGGGCGTCCGTAGTCATACAGACGATACGTAATGTCGGAACTCTGCTGCGTCTCGACCAGTATCATGCCTCCGCCGATGGTATGTACCGTTCCAGCAGCGACATAGAGCATGTCGCCGGAATGCACCTCAATCCAGTTCAGCAAGTCCTCGGCGCGGTTCGCGTGAATGGATGCCTCGAATTGCTCTATGGTTGTTCCCGGCTTAAGGCCGAGCGCTACTTGCGCTCCGGGTTTGGCATCGAGCACGTACCAGCACTCGGTCTTGCCGTAAGGCCGGCCCATACGCTGTGCGCCGGCATCGTCGGGATGGACCTGCACGGACAGTTTTTCAGCTGGAAATAGAAATTTGATCAGCAGCGGAAACTGGTCGTCGTGTACAGCCGCCGTTCCCACCAGGTCGCGCTTGAATTTGCGAGCAATGTCACCGAGTTTCTGTCCGGCCAGAGGCCCATTGGCGATGCAACTGTCGCCCCATGTGAGCCAGCTTTCGCCGATGGGCTCTTTCACGATCCGTGTGTAGATGGGACGCAGATCGCGAACGCCCCAGGGACGCTCATCGAAGATCGGAATAAGCAAAAACGGGTAGAGGTCGGACATGGGGTCGACGGATCCCGCCCTACCGGCCAAAGAGACGGCCGGTAGAACGGGGCACCCAGTCAGAATACCAATTACAGGCTGGCGAAGAACTGGCGCATGCGCTCGAGGCCGCGATCCAAGTCATGCTCGGCAACCGGATAGGAAATTCGTGCATGCTGGCTAGACCCAAATGCTTCGCCGGGAACGATCGCCACATGAGCTTCATTGAGCAGCTTGCGCGCCACATCGGCCGCTGAATTCAAACCCTGACGACCGAAGTAATGGCTCAAATTAGGGAACACGTAGAACGCACCGTTGGGATTGGCGCAGGTGATGCCGGGGATGGCGCGTACCCCGGCAACTGCCTTGTCGCGCAGATGAATATAGCCCTCGCGCATTCCAGCTATGCAATCCTGCGGGCCATTGAGCGCAGCCACTGCGGCCTTTTGCACAATCGACGTCGGGTTCGACGTGCTCTGGCTCTGGAGCTTATTCATGGCGGCGACAACGGGCGCGGGACCGAGAACGTAGCCCAAGCGCCAGCCCGTCATGGCATAAGTCTTCGACAACGAGCCGACAATCAGCAGCCGATCCTTCACGTCGTGGATTTCACCCGCCGAGAAGAGTCGCCCGGTGTAGTTCAGGTACACATAGCATTCGTCCGAAATGACGTAGATGCCGCGCTCCTGCGCGAGACGCAATACCGCGATCATGTCTTCCGGCTTCATCACCGCGCCCGACGGATTATTGGGCGAGTTGAGAATGATCATCTTCGTCCGCGGCGTAATGGCGCGCTCCACCATTTCGGCGGTCAGGGCAAAGTCATCCTTTTCGTCAGTCTCAATGAAGACAGGAGTGCCACCGGAGTAGCGAATCATGTCTTTGAACGAAACCCAGTAAGGCACGGGGAGAATCACTTCGTCGCCATGCTCGACCAGCACCTGGATGGCGTTGAACAGTACGTGCTTGCCACCGACCGACGCCATGCACTGCTCTCGTTTGTACCCTGAGCCGAAATCAGTGTCGTGACGCTTGATGATGGCGTCGCGCAGCTCGACGGTGCCGCCCGCAGCCGTGTAGCGCGAGAAGTTGCCGTTGATGGCGGCGATAGCCGCTTCTTTAATGTGGTGCGGCGTGTTGTAGTGCGGCTCGCCGACGCCGAAGTCGACAACATCGACACCGCTGGCGCGGAGCTTTTCGGCTTCAGCGGCCACAGCCATGGTGGCCGACACTTCGATGCGCTGGATGCGGTTGGTAAGAAACGAAGAGGTCTGGGTTGCAGTCGTGGTCATATTTCGGCCCTTTACTTGGATGGGATTTCGATGGCCGCGGAGCGCTTTTCGGCGACCCGGCGGCGCAGATGTTGTTCGACCAGATCCGGCACGAGTCCGGTGAGCGGGCCCGCAAAGGCGGCGATTTCACGGACAATGCGCGAGCTGAGATACGAATACTTTTCCGCCGGCATCATGAAGACGGTCTCCACACTCGGCTCGATCTTGCGATTCATAAGTGCCATCTGCAATTCGAACTCGTAGTCGCTGACGGCGCGGATGCCGCGCAAAACCGCGTTGGCGTGCTTCTCGATGCAGTAGCTCATCAGCAGGCCTTCGAAAGAGTCGACGGTGACGTTATCAAGTTCGGCGGTCATCGCCTGCAGCATCTCGATTCGCTCTTCGAGGCTGAAGAGCGAGGTGTCTTTCTCAGGATTGCGGGCGATAGCGACAATGAGGCGGTCGAAGAGCTTGCAGCCCCGGTGGATGAGATCGAGGTGCCCGTTGGTGACGGGATCGAACGAACCGGGGTAGATGGCAATGATCTGTTTCAATGAGCCTCGGCGGGCAGAAATGGAGCTTTGATTTTATTCTGCGCCGCGTGTAGAGGCAATTGTAGAGTGACCAGGCCGTACCCCTAGGTTAGCGCCCAAACCGGGGGCACTAACCTGGGTACAGATTCATTCTCCCGGCTACTTCCGCCCGGCAGGGCCCTTGGGAGTCGGAGTCGGTGAAGCTTCAGCGTTGGCCACTGCCTCTTTCGCCTTCTCGGCGATGGAGGTCAAACCAAGCGACGTCCGGACCTCGGTTTCCAATTTCTCTCGGATGTCGGTGTTCTGCTTCAGGAAGGCCTTGGCGTTCTCACGGCCCTGGCCGATACGATCGCTCTTGTAGCTGAACCAGGAACCCGACTTCTCCACCAAGTTCAGGTTGACCGCGAGATCGATAAGGTCGCCCTCGTGCGAAATGCCCTCACCGTAAATGATGTCGAACTCGGCCTCACGAAACGGCGCTGCGGTCTTGTTCTTTACGATCTTGACCCTGGTGCGATTGCCGACGACGATGTCGCCATCTTTGATGGCGCCGATGCGGCGAATGTCGATGCGGACCGAGGAGTAGAACTTCAAGGCGCGTCCACCGGTTGTGGTTTCGGGATTGCCGAACATCACGCCGATCTTTTCGCGAATCTGGTTGATGAAGATGAGGCTGGTGTGCGACTTCGCAACGATACCAGTGAGTTTGCGCAAGGCCTGCGACATGAGGCGGGCCTGGAGTCCGACGTGGCTGTCGCCCATTTCGCCATCGAGTTCGGCCTTGGGTACGAGGGCGGCGACAGAATCGACCACCAGGACATCAATCGCGCCGGAGCGCACCAGCGCCTCGGCGATTTCCAGCGCCTGCTCGCCGTAGTCGGGCTGCGAGACCAGCAGATTGTCGACATCCACGCCGAGCTTGCGAGCATAGACGGGATCGAGTGCGTGTTCCGCATCGACGAAGGCGGCCATGCCGCCCTGCTTCTGCGCTTCGGCAATGACCTGAAGGGCTATGGTCGTCTTGCCGCTGGATTCGGGGCCGAAGATCTCGACGACTCGGCCACGGGGAATGCCACCCACGCCCAGTGCTGCGTCGAAGGAAATCGAGCCAGTGGAGATGACCGCGATAGAAACCACGGCCTCCTTACTCCCCAGCTTCATGATGGAGCCCTTGCCAAACTGCTTTTCAATTTGAGAGATGGCTGTATCTACCGCCCTGGTTTTTTCCGTTTTCTCGTCGGCCATGAGTGCTGCTCCTAGCTGCCTTGCCGGTCAGTGTGGCCGGAAGGGCTTTGAATTCTATTGATTACGTTTGATTTTCGGTCTGCGAAACAGCGCCGTAAATGAAGCCGGCGCAGGTTCGTCGACGGCGTAGTATACATGTTTCGTAGGGCGAAGAAATAGCGAAATCTGAGGCCGTCAAGTTACGAAGGTAACCACTTGGTTTCATTTCGGGAAAAACTAGAAACTCCGCAGTGTTATGGCGACCAGAGACTTCGCCGCCCAGCTCTGCACGCTCATGGCTAGCGCTTCAACAAGTCCACCGGCTCGCGCAGATCAGTCACACGGAAATATTTCGCCAGGTCAGGATAGCGCTGCGCGACGGCTTCATACATCGCATAGGCGACGTTGCGATAGGAGAAGTGCCCGGCGGGCCCGGTGCGCAGCTCGCTGATGTAAAGAGCTTCGGCGAAGTCCATCTTGAATAGCGCACGCTTGCGATAACCAAGAGGGATTACGTACTGCGCCTGCTCTTCCGCCTCAGCAACCGGTCGCGTTGCCAGCTTGGTGTAGGTCTCGCTGGCGCGCGTCATGACCCCGTCGTAACGGCTTGAGAGACTCGCTTGCTCGATTTCTTCTGGGCGATCGTAACCGTGGAGCGTGGTGTAGTCCTGCAAGATTTGCACGCAGCGGCGGTGCCGGTGCATGTCGCGGAACGCGCCAATGTCCATCAGGATGTCGAAGCGGAACTTCTGCCCGCTGCAATAAGCGCGCGCCACTTCGTCGTGGCGTCCGCGATGGCGCAAACCCAGATCGATAATCTCGGCGCGCAAAGCAGCGGTCAGGCCCTCAACCACGCTGCGAATTTGCCGATAAGAATGGTGCGAGCACTGGTAGAGGAGTGTTGTCGCCAGCTCGACTTCGAGCGGCTCATCTTCGAGCAGATCGACCAGCGGTGCGGGGTCGATCGGCCGACCGCCGAGGAGTTCGGCGGCGGCGACAGTCAGCTCGCGGCGGCTCTCCTGCTCGTAGACGTTGGGCTCCGCATACTTCATCAACGTAGGCGCAGAATGGACTTCCCGGAGAAGCACACTCTTCACGCGATCAGCCAAATCGGCCGATTGCTGTTGGACCTCGTCTACAACGCGCTCAGCGCTCGCATGGTTCACGTTGTATGCGGAGTCGCGCGCCGCCTTCTTCAGTAACTCTCCCAGCTTGCGTACCTCGGCGTGGGGATCAGACAACAACCGGGAAACCTGGTTCTCAAGTGTGCGGGCGCTGACGATCTGGCCCAGCGAGGTGTTGGTCGCCATCGGCAGCAGATAGCGCGAGAGGTCGAAAGCTCGGGCCTTCAGCGTGCGCTCATAGGCGTCCTGCTTCATCTCCTCGGGTTTCGGAGTCCGCTCCTTTAGGTGGAGGAACATCGCCTCGGAGAAGTGACGGTACTCGGTGAAAACGAAATCGATCGTGTAGCGATAAAGCTCGAGGGCAGCGGCATCGCCGGCGAATTCGGGTATGTAATAGCCACTCTTCTGAAAGTCCTGGTAGCGCGTTGAGCGCTCCTGCCCGTCCCAGCGGGTCTCATCGACGAGGATCGTGGCGGCGAGGATCGATAGTTTTTCAATAGCAAATGAGAGATGCGCCAGGTCGGCAATGCTGCGGTGTCCGTATTGAAAGTAGAACGTGTTGAGGAACTTTTCGGCCTTCTGCTCGTTCAGCTCGGCCAGTGACTCACGTAGCGAAAGCGAAGACCGCGAGTACTTGGCCATTCCGTAAGCAAGGACCTCGGGATCGGCTCCGTGGACGGCGTACACGTCGGTGGTGGCGCTGGTATCCAAATCGATAGCGGCGGCTGAGACCCTTGGGTTGGTGTCGTTCGGCATTGTGGTGAGACGGTAATGATAGGGGTCGATGGCGGAGTTGAGCAATGCACGAATGGATTCCATCTGAGGAAAACGCACAAGTGGTAACCGGAAGCCGCGAAAAATCGGGATAGAATGTCGGTAGCTGCCGTGCCTGATCGACCCAACCTACCCGCCGCCGACATGGAAGAAGGACGTACCCGCTGGATCGGCGCCGATTCCATTCTTTTTGCCACCCAGCATCGCCCGTGGCCTGCCCCGATGACGCCGTGGGTGATGACCCAGCGCTGGAGCGACCTGCTGTTCCTGCACTACGAGGTTCCGGCGGAAAAGTTGCGGGCGCTGGTGCCGGATGCGCTGACGCTGGACACCTACAACCAGCGCGGCTGGGTTTCCATAACGCCGTTCTGGTTGAGCCAGCTGCGTCCGCCAGGAATTCCGTCACTGCCGTGGGTCTCGCATTTCGGCGAGGTCAACGTGCGGACGTACGTCACGTACAAGGGCAAGCCAGGCGTGTATTTCTTCAGCCTTGACGCGAGCCATCTCTCGGCAGTGTGGGGAGCGCGGATTTTTTATCGCCTGCCTTACTGGCATGCTGCCATGAAGATTAAGGGCCGCAGTTCAGCGAAGTTGCAATTCCAGAGCAGACGCTTGCATGGGCCCAAGCCAGCAGAGCTACGAATCGAGTATGGGCCGGCAGGCGCTGAATTTCACGCCGTTCCCGGATCGTTCGAACATTTTCTGTGCGAGCGATACTGCCTGTATTCGGCCACGCGCAAGCGGCTGTACCGCGCCGACATTCACCATTTGCCGTGGATCCTGCAAACGGCTACCGCAGACGTCGAGCTGAACACTATGGCGGAAACCGCGTCGCTCGAACTCCCCGCGTCGCCGGACCTGATGCACTTTTCGCGGACCTTGAAGGTGCTGGTCTGGGCACCCGAACGCCTCATATAAGGCGTTATCGCTGATCCAGCGCACAGCCACAAGCAGTCAGGGTAGTTATAATCCTGCTGGAATCATTACAGGAGTCTTACATGCCCGGAGTGGAAGGCCGCGTTGCGCTGGTGACCGGCGCATCGCAGGGAATTGGACGCGCTTGCGCGCTGGTGCTGGCGGCCGGCGGAGCGAAAGTGGCGCTGTGCGCCCGCAACCAGGAAAAACTGCAAGAGGTGGCGGCGGAAATTACCGCGCAAGGGGGCGAGGCCGAGACATTCAAGATGGATGTCGCCAATGAAGAAGAGGTCAAGGCCAGTGTGAAGGCGGTATTGGCGCACTTCGGCAGGATCGACATCCTGGTGAACAACGCCGGGGTGACTCGCGATCAGCTAATGATGCGCATGAAGCGTGCCGACTGGGACGAAGTGCTCGATACCAACTTGACCGGACCGTTTCTTCTTTCCCAAGCTGTAATAGGCGCAATGCTGAAGCAGCGCTGGGGCAGAATCATCAACGTTACGAGCATTTTCGGGCAGATTGGCCAGGCCGGACAGACGAACTATGCGTCGTCAAAGGCGGGCCTGATTGGCCTGACCATGGCGCTCGCGCGCGAAGTTGCATCGCGCAGTATTACAGTTAACGCAGTTGCTCCGGGATGGATTGAAACGGCCATGACGTCAGTGCTCTCCGAAGAGTTGAAAGAGAAAATGCGCTCCTCGGTACCGCTCGGCCGGACTGGCACAGACATGGACGTCGCCCACGCTGTGAAGTTTCTGGCGTCGGAAGAAGCGGGATACATCACTGGTGAAGTGCTGAAGGTCAACGGCGGCATCTTGATGGGATGAGCGGTGATGAATTCAGCAGCTACCATCATCGATGTCTCGACCGAAGAACAACTTGAAACGGTAAGAGCCTTGTTCCAGCGCTACCAGGAGCGACTTTTCCAGAAATGCCAACTTCCTGATAGCGAATGGCAGTCACTGCCGGGCGTGTATGCCCCGCCGGGCGGAGGCCTGCTGCTGGCTATGGTTTCCGGTCGGCCCGCGGGTTGCGTGGCACTGCGTCCGTTTCCCAAGCAAGCGACTTGCGAGATGAAGCGGCTATTCGTGCTGCCTGACTATCGTGGCAGCGGAGCAGGAAGCGCATTAATTGCGGGCGTCATTCAATTGGCACGCGACTGTGGATACACATTCATGCGACTCGATACCCATCCTGAATCGATGGGCGCAGCGGTGAAGCTGTATCGAAGCTTCGGGTTCCGCGAGGTCGAGGCCGATCCAATCACTCCGGTGCAGGGCTTGTCGTACATGGAGCTGCTCCTGTGAACAGGCTGCGGGAAGAACAATCCCGGCGGACTCATTTTTCTTCACCCGACTGTAACTCCAGCGTCGTTTTACTCACATGAATATCCCGACACCCCACGTCCGTGCATCCAGTGCCGTCACCTTAGTATCAATCAGGTAACTAGTTACTATTCAAATCCCCATGATGCGTGGGAAGAAAAGCCGCATAAATGCAACTTTTTCTTGCTAGTGCGGACACAAATCGTTACTATGCAGTCAACTTCAGCCACTTCAATGTAAGGAACTCTATTGGCCATGAATATCGGCGAAACCATCCGCAATTACCGGCTGCAAAAGGGCATGTCACAGGGCGACATCGAAAAGCGCACTGGGCTGTTGCGCTGCTATTTGTCGCGCGTGGAAAACGGACATACCATTCCATCGCTGGATACGCTGGCGAAGATTGCCACGGCCATGGATTTTCCTCTGGCGCAATTCTTTCACGAGGGGAACGGCGACAACAGCGGCAAGACGGTCCCTCATTTGGCGGAAGAAGAAGTGCGTTTCCTCACTCAGATCCGTCGCTACTCCGCGAGCCTGAACGACAGCGACCGCAAACTGGTGATCGCGATGGTGAAGAAGATGGCGTCTTCCGTCGCGAGGCAGTAACAGCAGAGTCTTTTCTTCCCTGCATCTTCATATCTATGGCACTCAACGCTTGTGCGCCCTGATGCCTTAGCGCGGCTGATCCTTGATTTCTCCCCATTCCTGAAATCAGCCTGTCGCCATTTATCCTGTATGGTACCCTGCCGCGCCGACGCCGCAGATGCATTCCTAATCCTTACGAGGCATTCATGGCAAGAATTCAAAGAGCATTGTTAAGCGTCACCGATAAAACCGGGCTGGTGGATTTTGCTCGCAAGCTAGCCGGCATGGGCGTGGAACTGATCTCCACCGGAGGCACAGCGAAACTGCTGCGCGACTCCGGAATTGCGGTCAAAGACATTTCCGAGCTGACCGGCTTCCCCGAGATGCTCGATGGCCGCGTGAAGACGCTGCATCCCAAAGTGCATGGCGGCATTCTGCACATCCGCGACAACGCGCAACACGTGACGGCAGTGGCCCAGCATGGCATTCAGCCGATCGACATGGTGGTGGTGAACCTGTACGCGTTCGAGAAGACGGCGTCGAAGCCGGGCGTGGAGTTTCACGATATCATCGAGAACATCGACATCGGCGGGCCATCGATGGTGCGCTCGGCGGCAAAGAACTTTCAGGATGTAGCGATCGTGACCTCTCCCGCTGACTACGAGGCGATTGCCGCACGAAATGGAAGCGGAAGGCGGTTCGCTGTCACTCGCAACCAAGTGGCGGCTGGCGCAGAAAGCATTTGCGACCACCGCCGCCTACGATTCGGCGATTGCATCGACGCTGGAAGGAATTGCGCCTCCACGAAGGTGGCAAGTTCAAGGTTGGCGCGCATGCGGGTTTTCCGGAGACGCTGCGGCTGTCGTTCCGCAAGGCGTTCGATCTGCGCTACGGCGAGAACCCTCATCAGAAGGCGGCGCTGTACGGCGATGGCTCGGGCAAAGGCGTTGCGAACGGCAAGCAACTTCAGGGCAAAGAACTCAGCTACAACAACATCGTTGACCTGCAGGCGGCGTGGGACCTGGCGCAGGAATTCGAGGAGCCGGTAGTCGCCATCATCAAGCACACCAATCCGTGCGGAACGGCCGTGGCTCCGACTTTGGCAGAGGCGTATAAGCGGGCGCTGGAGTGCGATCCGGTGTCCGCGTTCGGCGGCGTGATCGGCGTGAACCGGCCGATTGATGCGGCGACGGCGACGGAGATGGCGAAGTTGTTTCTGGAAGTCGATCGCTGCTCCGAAGTTCGACGCCGAAGCACTGCAGATCTTCGCAGCGAAGAAGAACCTGCGGCTGGTGGAAGTCGCGGCCATGGAGCAGAAGTGGGTGATGAAGAACGTCTCCGGCGGCGTGCTGTTGCAGGACAACGACATGCGGCCGCTGACCGACGCCGATCTTAAGGTCGTGAGCGAGCGCAAGCCCACCGCGCAGGAGATGCAGCGACCTGCTGTTCGCGTGGAAGGTGTGCAAGCACGTGAAGTCGAACGCGATTCTCTACGCGCGTAATGGGCAAAGCACGGGAGTGGGCGCCGGCCAGATGAGCCGCGTGGATTCGGCGCGCATTGGGGCGATGAAATCGGTGCTAGGCATCAAAGGCTCGGTCGCCGCGTCAGACGCATTCTTCCCGTTCCCCGATGGCGTTGAGGTCATTGCGAAGGCAGGCGCGACAGCCATCATTCAGCCCGGCGGCTCGGTGCGCGACCAGGAAGTGATCGACACCGCCAACAGGCTCGGGCTGGCGATGGTACTACCGGAGTACGGCACTTCCGGCACTAGGAGCAGTGGATGAGTTAGAAATGAAGTACCAGCCGCTGCCAAACTGGTCCGCCATGGCGTCTATCAATATGTTCGTCTGCCGAAGGGGTTTCAATTCAAGGGCGATCACGTACGACGTAAGTAAAGTCACAGGGGAGTTCTTCTCAAAGACTATTGCGGGCGAATCAGGTAAAGCGCCGAGTGACGAGCCAACCGCAATAGCGTTTCTCAGCGCTTGCGCGCCGCCACGACTCGCGGAATACCCTGCAGATCCGGCACCACGCGGATATCATCCCACATTGTGGGAGTGAGTAATTCCAGCACCATGTCGCGCATGGAGTAGCCGATCTCCATCGCGAGCCAGCCGCCGGGCTTGAGGGCGACGTGGGCTTGCGCGATCAGCGGGCGAATCACGTCCAGTCCGTTTTCGCCGGCGAATACTGCCATTCGGGGCTCGAACTCAAAGACCGAGCGCTGGACCTTGTCGGCTTCGTTCAAACCCACGTAAGGCGGGTTGCTGACGACAAAGTCGAAGTCGCTGCACGTCTGCCAAGCGCCGCTAAGCACATTGCTTTGCACAAAGTGCACTCGTCCATCCAACTGCAACCGCGCGGCATTGGCGCGGGCGATCTCCAGCGCCTCGGCGGAAAGATCTACCGCATAAACCTCGGCGCTCTTCAACTCGTTCGCCAGCGCGAGCGCAATGCAACCCGAGCCGGTTCCCACATCAACGATGCGCGGAGTGCGGATGCCGCGCGCCAGCTCCAGCACGGTTTCGACGAAGTGCTCGGTCTCCGGGCGCGGAATCAGCACCGCAGGTGAGACGACGAAATCCAGTCCCCAGAATTCCTGATGTCCCGTGATGTACTGCGAAGGCACTCCATCTGCGCGCTGCGCGATCGCTTCTTCGTAAGCGTGATTGCTCTTCGGCGGTCAGTTCGCGCTCGGGATGCGCGTAGAGATACGCGCGGTTCACGCCGAGCACGAACATCATCAGCGTCTCGGCGTTCATGCGGGGCGAGCCGCACGTCGGCAGCTTCCAGCCGTTCTACCGCCGACGCGAGCGCTTGCTTGAGTTGCACGGGGAGATTCTAGCGGCTGGTAGCCGACTTGGCGAAGCGCTAGGCCAGCACCGACGATTCCAGCCTTCAGCTTTTCCGACTGGAAGTGCGTGATCAGCGCATCGATCATGGGCTGCAGCTTGCCGTCCATGAACTCAGGGAGCTGGTGTGCGGTGAAGCCGATGCGGTGATCGGTGACGCGGTTCTGCGGGAAGTTGTAGGTGCGGATCTTCTCGCTGCGGTCGCCGGACCCCACCATGGCTTTGCGTTCCTTGGCGAGCGCGTCCGCCTGCTTCTGTTGCTCCATCTCGTAGAGACGGGCGCGCAGGACGCGCATGCCTTTTTCGCGGTTCTTGATCTGCGACTTCTCGTCCTGGCAACTCACTACGGTGTTGGTCGGCAAGTGGGTGATGCGCACCGCAGAATACGTGGTGTTCACCGACTGCCCGCCCGGACCCGATGAGCAGAAGGTGTCGATGCGGATGTCTTTGGCTTCGATCTTCACGTCCACATCTTCAGCTTCCGGCAGCACAGCAACCGTAACCGCTGAGGTGTGTACACGGCCCTGGGTTTCGGTCTGCGGAACGCGCTGTACGCGATGCACCCCGCTCTCGTACTTCAGGCGCGAATAGACGCCCTGTCCTTCGATGATGGCGATGACTTCCTTCAACCCGCCGACGCCCGAATCCGAGCTCGAAAGTACTTCCACCTTCCAGCGATTGGTTTCAGCATAGCGGTTGTACATGCGGAACATCTCGGCCGCAAACAGTGTTGCCTCGTCGCCACCGGTCCCGGCGCGGATTTCCAGGACGACGTTCTTTTCGTCGTTGGGGTCTTTCGGCAGAAGCAGTACTCTCAGATCTTCCTCGACCTCGTGGACACGCTTCTCCAGTTGCGTCAGCTCATCTTGCGCGTAGGAGAGCATCTCGGGATCGGTTTCGCCCTCAAGCAGTGCTTTGCTCTCGGAGATGCCGCGGGTGAGGTCCTTGTACTCGCGATACTTCTCGACGATCGGCGCGATTTCGCTGTGGGCCTTGGCGGTCTTCTGGTAGCGCTGCGAGTCGGAGACGATATCCGGCGACGCGAGAGCCCGATTCAACTCGTCGTATTTGGCTTCGATTTGTTCTAAACGCTCAAACATGGGATATCAACTTTTAGATTTTATGAACTTTCATTCTGGTTCGGAGGTAATTGACGCTCAAACTGTCGCAAGTCCCAGTAATCTCGCCATGCTGCAATTTTGCCGTCGCGCAGTTCGAAAATGCCCATGCACGGAACGCTGACTTGCGTCTCACCCAGCATGAAGTGGTCCACTCTCTCCGTCAACACCACATCTCCGTCGGCCACGATGTGACGAATGTCCCACGGCAAGGCACGCATCTGCTGAGCCCCGCGACGTAAAGTATCCCGGATGGCTTCGCGTCCACTCACGGGCTCCCATGGTGCGTTCGACCACACTGCATCCTCAGTGAAGTACCCAGCGAACTCGTTAGGGTCCGCGCGCACACATGCCTCGATAAACCGCCGGATCAGAGCGACATTATGGGCACTGTCCATACTATTAAACCCATCTATGGCCCGCCACAGCCCGCTGCCTCGATGGTACCTGCATTTCGGCTAAAGCCGCCTGACCGAATGCATTGGTTGAGGAGGAAGCGTTGCGGCGGAATCGCTAGGCAATGACCAGTTCGCCGCCGCGGGACTTTTCCAGCTCCATGGCTTCATTCAGCGCTGAGATGGCGCACTCGACCTGATCGTCGGTCGGCTGCTTGGTGGTGATGCGCTGCAACCACAGGCCGGGTTTGGTCAGCAGGGCGAACAGCGAGGTGCCGTGCTTTGCGGCAAAGCGGATCAACTCATACGACAGGCCTGCAATCACTGGCAACAGCGCGATGCGCAGCAGGAACCGGCTAAGAAACGTCTGGGCGGGAAACAGCATGTACACCACGATCGAGATGAGCATAACGGTCATCAGGAAGCTGGTTCCGCAGCGCGGGTGGAACGTGGAGTATGCCTGTACGTTCCTGGGCTCCAGCGGGTCGTGGTTTTCGAAGGCGAATACTGTCTTATGCTCGGCGCCGTGATACTGATACACGCGCAGAATGTCGGGCATGAGCGAGACGCCCCAGATAAATAGCAGGAACAGCAGGATTCGAATTACGCCGTCTACGGCGTTAAACGCGATCTGGTTGCTGAATACCGGGTAGGCGTTTTTCAGCTTCGTGGCCGCGACCAGCGGAATGAACTTGTACAGAAAGATGAAGAAGCCGACCGACAGGATAATGTTCAAAGCGGCGACCCATCCGCTGATCTCGGTCTTTTTGGTGGCCTCAGCTTCATCGGTGGGAATGGCATCGAGCGCAACATCAGCCGAATAGCGGAGCGCGCGGAAGCCAAGCACCATCGCCTGGCCCAGCGTCATGACGCCGCGAATCACCGGCCAGCCCATCCATTTGTGCTTCTCGGACATGCGTTCGAGAGGCTCGGAATGCGTGGAAATTGTGCCATCGGGCTTGCGCACGGAGATTCCCCAGGCATGCGGCGAGCGCATCATAACGCCTTCGAGCACGGCCTGGCCGCCAACAAGGGTCTCCTCCCCGCTTTCAAGGGCGGGCAGAAGCTGGACGGCTACAAGGAAGCGAAGATGGCGCATGAAAAATGACATATAAGAGTTAGACGTTTTCCGGCCTGATTCGGTGCACAAAGAGGCTTGTCTACAGCGTATGGAGGTTGGCGGACACTGTCAATTCCCGTACCGACCTTCAGGGCGCGAAACACCCGATGCAACGGATTTGTAACTGGCTGCATCAAAAGGGTTTAGCTGACGACATGAACCGATTGGCACAAACTTGTGAGGCTCTGGCGGCTACCACGCGAAAAAGCGAAAAGACTTCCATCCTGGCGGACTACTTTCGGGCGCGTGAGCTGAGGGATGCAGCTACCGCGGCGGTGTTCCTGTCGGGACGAGCGTTTCCGGCGTTCGAGGAGCGCACTTTACAAGTCGGAGGGGCGCTGCTGTGGAAGGTGGTCGCAGAGCTTGCCCAGGCGAGTGAGTCAACGCTGAACGCCGCGTATCGCGAGTACGGCGATCTGGGTTCGGCAGCCTACGAATTGTTGGAGCGCCAGAAGGGTTCGAGCGAGGTCAGCGGCGTAAGGCTAGACGATGTGCGTAACGTGTTCGACGAGATCGCTGCCAGCCGGGGAGCCGCCGCTAAAGAAGCCCTGCTGAAGTCGCTGCTGGGGCGATGCCTGCCGCTGGAGGCGAAGTACATCCTGAAGATCATCAGCGGCGATTTGCGCATTGGCTTGAAGGAAAGCCTGGTGGAAGAGTCGATCGCCAAGGCTTACGACGAACCGTTCGTACTGGTACAGCGAGCGAATATGCTGCTGGGCGACATTGGAGCCACGCTTGAGCTGGCGGCTGAGCATCGCATGGAAAACGCGAAGATGCGGCTGTTTCATCCTATCGGGTTCATGCTGGCCACACCGGCGGCGACAGCGGAGGAAGCCTTTGAGTACTTCGAGCACGCGCAGGTGGAAGATAAATACGACGGCATTCGCGCACAAGCGCATTGCGGAGGCGGGGAGGTCCGGATTTTCTCGCGCACGCTGGATGACGTGACGGCGACGTTTCCCGAATTGACAGGAACGCTTGCGGAGTTGCCGGGGGAAGCGATTCTGGATGGCGAGATTGTGGCGTGGCAGTGGGACGAAGACGGGGGTCATGCGATGCCATTTTCGTCGATCCAGCAGCGCCTGGGCCGCAAGCGGGTGAGCGATGAGTTGATGGCAGCGGTGCCGGTGGCGTATGTCGCGTTCGACGTGCTCTATGCGGACGGCGCATTGCTGCTGGACCATTTGTTGGCGGAGCGGGCGGCCGCCCTCGACAGGTTGCTCCCGGGCAACGGGCAGTTCGAGCCGAGACCTGTCGTTAAGGCGCAATCGCAATTCTTATTTGATCCTGAGGTGGCTGACGGTAGCGTCGTCTCGGGTTGGGTTCTTCGTGCGCCTGCGCGGCGAGCCGACTCGGCGGACGAACTGGAATCTTATTTCGAGCAGGCCATGGCACGCGGCAATGAAGGACTGATGATCAAGGACGTTGCGTCTCCTTACATGCCGGGACGGAGAGGCAAGTGGTGGCTGAAGCTGAAGCGAGAGCTGGCAACACTGGACGTGGTGGTGACCGCTGCAGAGTACGGCCACGGCAAACGTACTCACGTGCTGAGTGATTACACCTTCGCGGTGCGAAAAGGCGAAGAGCTGGTCAATATCGGAAAGGCATATTCCGGATTGACCGATGTGGAGATTGCCGAGCTGACGGCATGGTTTCTGAAACATACGACGGTGGACCACGGGTTCGTGCGCGACGTGGAACCGGAGGTCGTGCTGGAGGTGGCCTTCAACGCCATCATGCGGTCAGACCGGCACGAGAGCGGATATGCGCTGCGTTTTCCGCGAATTCTGCGGGTGAGGCGGGACAAGCTGGCTGCGGAGATCAATACCGTGGAGGATGTCGAGGCGATTTACGTGCGGCAGCATGGACGCGCCCCGGCGACATAGAAGCAGGTCCTTCGACTCCGCCCGAAGCGGGCTGCGCTCAGGATGACAAACTAAAGAAAAAGCAGATCCCTCGCTACGCTCGGGATGACAAAGAATAGAGAAGGTATCGGCACGACTGAAGTCGTGCCCTGACGCAATGTTCTAGTGGTTGTGGGTGTGCTCGTGGCCGGGGCTGACGGGAATCACGCAGCCGTGAGCTACTTCGCAGATCGCGTACTCGAACTGGATCGTACTGTGGTGAATGTGAAAGCGCGAGGCCAGTTCCTCGCGAATCTGGCGCAACAGGTCTTCGCTCTCTGAGGCACGCATGTCGGCGATGCCCACGTGACAGGACAGGGAGTGGGTGTCGCTGCCGATGCTCCAGACGTGCAGGTCGTGCACGCTGTTTACGCCCGCGATGGAGCTGATACAAGTTTCGATGCGTTCGAGTTCCATGCCTGTGGGGATGCCTTCGAGCAGGATGTTCAGGCTTTCGCGGATGATTCCGATGGAAGACCACAGAATCATCACGCCGATGCCGACCGATAGCGCGGGGTCGATCCAGCGCTGGCCGGTGTAGGCGATGGCGACGCCGCCGATGATGACCGCGGCGGTGGAGAGAGTGTCGCCAATCTCGTGGACCAGGGCGCTGCGCATATTGATGTCGCGGCGGCCACGCATCAGCAGCAGGGCGATGCCGCCGTTCATGACGACTCCAGCGGCGGCGACCCAGATCATCAGGCGCGGTTGAACGTCCACCGGATTCAGCAGGCGATGAAATGCCTCATACCAGATGTAGAACGACACAAGCACGAGCGTTACGCCGTTGACGAAGGCGGCGAGCACTCCGGCGCGGTTGTAGCCAAAGGTCTTGCGAGCGTTGGGACTGCGTCCCTGGAGGTAGACGGCGCCCCAGGACAAGAGCAGGGCGAAGAAATCGGACAGGTTGTGGCCGGCCTCTGATAGCAGGGCCAAGCTATGGGCGCGAATTCCGGCAAACACCAGCAGCACGATATACGCCAGCGTCACCATCAGCGAGATGCGCAACACCCGCGAAGTGGTGGCGTCCCAAGTCGGGCTGGCGTGGACGTGCATGTGCCTAGTGTAAGAGGGGATGCGACCTCGAGACAACCGGCCGCTAAAAGAGGCGGAATGCTACAATCCTGCCGTCTTCATTTCCCGAATACAAAGCGAGCGGCGGAGCGCTGAAAATCGAATTGGCGCCATCCGCAGTGGAGGAATTCATGAATGCTGCTGCAGAATCGTCCCTGAACGGCGACAAGCCCCTGACTGAAGTAGAACGTGTCGTGGACACGTTCGTTGCTCCCAGCAAGACCTTCACCGACATACGCCGCAATGCGAGCTGGTGGGTGCCCTGGCTGCTGATGTCAGTGTTCGGGCTGGCGATGGTGTTCGTGGTGGACAAGAAGGTGGGCATGGACACCGCGTACGAAAACCAGATGAAGCTCAGTCCCAAGCAGATGGATAAGATTGACCAGCTGCCGCCAGACCAGAAGGCTGCGCAGATGCGGATAGGGGCGTCGTTCACTCGATATTTTTCGTATGGATGGCCGCTGATGACCATTGTCATCGTAGCCATCATGGCCGGTGTCCTGATGGCGACCTTCAACTTCGGCCTGAGTGCCGAGGTGAAGTTCAAGCAGGCGATGGCGATCAGCATGTATGCGTTTTTGCCAACGATCATCAAGTCGCTGATCGCAATCGGCGTGGTGAGCATGGGCGCAGCGGAGGGATTTACGTTCCAAAACCCCGTAGCCAGTAATTTGAGTGGACTGGTCGATCCGAACTCGTCGCACTTCCTCTACTCGATCTTTACTTCGATCGACATATTCACGATCTGGACGCTGATCCTGACGGGAATCGGATATTCCTGCATTACCAAGGTCAAGCGAGGCACTTGCCTGGGCGTCGTGTTTGGCTGGTGGGCGCTAATGGCGCTGATTGGCGCTGGCTTTGCAGCGCTTTTCGCGTAGGCTGAGTGTGACAACCCCGAAGGTGCGGGAACTGGTTTCGCTCTCTGAATTGAGTGAGCGGAAGGCCAATTGGTGCCCATAACAATCCCATGGGTCAAACTGAGATATACTTCGGCTGAAGTTTTTAGCAGGTTTCTTTACCGCCATGCGTGGCGGTTGCGGGGCATTTCATAAATCATTCGCCCCGAGTAAGGGTACGACGAGGCCCCATTGCGTCTGTGGAGAGGGAGCGAGACGGCGGCCGGATAGTTACGACCCGTGCTGCTTGCCCCACGACCCGACTGTAGATGCCAGGACTGGCCCCGGGGAGGTGTTCCTTGGACCTGGTAGTACTACGTATTTTATTTGTTCTCATTATTGCCTTATCCAGTTACGAACTAAAACCCCTTGGACTACAACCTTGGCCGGCAGCGGGCGTGGGTTTGCTCGTGGGGCTGGCTGTGGTTCTTTTCGAGATCCGGTTGCGGCAGGTGAGCCTGAAACGGCTGATCGGCGCGGTGATCGGCAGCATTCTCGGTATCATCGGCGCCTACCTCTTCAGCCTGGTCATCCGCAATAGCCTGCAACCCGGACCGACGCAAAGCTTTCTGCAGCTGTTCCTGATGCTGCTGATGGCCTACGTTGGCCTGGTGGTCGGCGCGGGTAAAGGCGACCTGCTGAACCTGGCGGCCCTTGGCGGCATCTTCGGCGGCGAAAAACAGTCGAAGAAGACCTACAAGATCCTCGACACCAGCGTCATTATTGACGGCCGCATTGCCGACATCGCGGAGACGGGCTTTCTGGACGGGGTGATCGTACTTCCCCAGTTCGTGCTGCGCGAATTGCAATTGGTGGCGGACTCGGCTGACTCCATGAAGCGCAACCGCGGCCGGCGAGGGCTGGACATCCTGCAACGCATCCAGAAGATCGCAACGCTTACCGTGCAGATCGTGGAAGACGACTTTCCGGCGGTCCGCGAAGTAGACCTGAAGCTGATCGAGCTGGCGAAGGTGTATGAAGGCAAGATCGTCACCAACGACTTCAACCTGAACAAGGTGGCGCAACTACAGGGCGTCGCGGTGCTGAATATCAATGAACTCGCCAATTCGCTGAAGCCGATCGTGCTGCCCGGCGAGGTAATGAAGGTGTTCATCCTTAAGGAAGGCAAGGAATACAACCAGGGTGTCGCCTACCTCGACGACGGAACCATGGTGGTGGTGGATAATGCGCGGAAGATGATCGGCAAGAACATCGACATCTCGGTCACATCGGTGCTGCAAACGACGGCCGGCAAGATGATCTTCGGCAAGTTCGACGAGCGGTCGGGGGTAATGCAGCCGCGGCCAGCCGAACCTCCCAGGCCAGAGTTGCGCAAGTCTTCAACCGGACCGGCACCGACAGTGGTTCCGGAGATCGTCAAGCCAGAATAGGAGTGCTACAGGAGCGGCGCTCTGCGCGCCGCTCCACAGGTTACGCCCCGCGATTTGAATTCTTCTGCGCCGGGTGTTTATACTGCGCTGCCCACTATGAAAGTATTTGTCATCATCCCCGCAGCCGGATTGGGCACGCGTATGGCGTCGTCCATAGCCGGCACTAAAACTAAGAGCAAACAATTCTTCGAGCTGCAGGGCACGCCGATCCTCATTCACACGCTGCGGAAGTTCGCCGCCAACCGTCAGGTCAGCGAGATCGTGGTTGCGTTGCGCAAGAACGAGACAGACGACTTTCTGAAACGGGTTGAGCAGGAAAAATTAGCCAAGCCTCTGCGCGTGGTCGAGGGCGGCGAGCATCGGCAGCATTCCGTCGCGAATGCACTCGCGTCGCTAGACGCAGCCGACGATGACATCGTGCTGGTGCATGATGCGGTGCGTCCGTTTGTGAGCGACGAGACGATCGATGGAGTAATTGCGGCGGTGAAGAAATATGACGCCGCCATCGCGGGCATTCCGGCCATCGATACGGTGAAGCAGGTCGACCGCACCTCTGACGGCGCCGTGGTGCTGGCGACGGTGCCGCGCGAACGCATGGTGCTGGCACAGACTCCCCAGGGCTTTCGCTTCGGATTGCTGAAGAAAGCCTTCGACGAAGCGACCGCCGACGGCTTCATCGGAACGGACGAAGCGTCGCTGATCGAGAAGTCCGGCGGAACGGTGCACGTCGTCATGGGATCGGCGAGCAACTTTAAGATCACCACTCCCGCCGACCTTGAGTTGGCCGAGTTTTACCTGTCGCAACTCACTCGGGGCAAGAGCAGCTCGTCAGGAAAATAACCTTGTCGTTCAACACAAATGTCGTTCGGGTACCGCGGATAGGTTTCGGCTACGACTCGCATGAGTTCAAGCCAGGAATTCCGCTGAAGATTGGTGGCGTCGCTCTGCCACATGACCAGGGGCTGGCTGGACACTCGGATGGCGACGTGCTGTTGCACGCGTTGACGGATGCGCTGTTGGGTGCGGTGGCCGCCGGTGACATTGGGAGCTACTTTCCGCCGAGCGATCCGCAATGGAAGGGCGCGGATTCGGCCGTATTCCTGCGCGAAGCGGTGAAGCAGGTCACCTCACGGGGATACACGGTGGGCAATGTCGATTGCACGCTGGTACTGGCTGCGCCGAAGATTGGGCCGCACGCTGCGGCTATACAGCAGAGCGTTGCGACGTTGCTCGGCGTAAAGGCTGACCAGGTAGGAATCAAGGCCAAGACACCCGAGGGCACAGGCACCGACAATGCCGCCATCGCTCACGTGGTGGTGCTGCTAACCGAGATTATGTGGCCGTAGGTTTGCTCCCCGCGAAAGAATCTGAGGGGCTAAAGCCCAGCCGCATTTTCAACCTTCTACGGCACGACTGAAGTCGTGCCCTGACACGAAACGGCCCCAACTACGTGTTTTTCAGCCCGCCGTGGCGGGTGAAGTCATGCCCTGACACGGGCCAGTCGCAATTCGGATTTCTTCCGGCTACCGTTGCGAAGACGTTACTTGCCCATAACAGAGACGGTGAACTTTACCGGAATCGAGCGCGGCGGATAGCAGGCGCTGCGATCGCAGGCCTGGAAGCGCAACTCACCGGTAACCGGATAGTCGCCGGCTTTGGCATTCTGCGGCACCTTGACCACGGCGCTGATCGAGAAGTCTCCGCTATAGACACTGAGCTTCTCGTCGGGCGCGAAAGGAAACGAGACGTCCTCGCCGGCCGGATACTTCAACGTAGGCACGCTGACGGGCTGGACGGCGGTGAGTTTCAGTTGAGTGGGGATCAATAATTCCGAATGAGGCTGATTCGAGTTGACATGAAAGTCGGTCCCTACGCGAAAATCCATCTGCACGTTTGCTGAGCTGCCGGGCTTGACTTGAACTTTACCAATTGGAGCAAAGGTGACGGAGGGCACTCGCGTTCCCGGCTCCTGAGCGAGCAAAGACGCGGCCAACAACACGGCAAGAACCAGCAGAAATCGAGACGGCTTCATCGCGCGGTCGGCTGCTGCGTGGCAGCTTTGGGATCAATCGCATTCACACCGACCACGCGAGACCCCAGGGCTTTCTGGATATTGTCTTCAACCTCTTTCCGGCCGAGCAGTCCCACACCCTTTCCCACGAATTTTCCATCGCGGTCGATATAGAAACTGGTGGGGAGGAAATCTACGTTGCCGTAGTCGTCGGAAACCTTGTCGGTACCCAGCAGCACGGGATAGTTGACACCCATCTCACCGGTGAATTGAGCAATCTTGGAAGCATCGGAGTCGTCCATGGCAACGCCCACGACGACGAGGCCATCGCTGGCATATTTCTTTTGCAGATCGACGAACCACGGCATCTCTTCTTTGCAGGGTGCACACCAGGTAGCCCAGAAGTTGAGCAAAACGGCCTTGCCACGAAAATCGGAGAGCTTTACGCGCTTGCCGTCGAGCGACGCGAGGTCGAAGTCAGGAGCCAACCTGCCGTTGATGTTTCCAACGAGGGCGGTTTCCTTGACCTTGCGGTTGCGGTTGAGATACTTGCCGCTCGCCACCATGGCAAGAATTGCGATGCACAGAACGAGAAATACGAGGCCGTTACGTTTCACTGGCTTGCCGCCCCTACAATGCGAACCGGTTCAGGAACGATAAGTAGCCTGACAGGATTCTCAGATTGTTCATAAAGATTAAGACGCCGACAGCAATCAGCAGTACACCGCTGACGACTTCGACCGTATGGAGATGACGCCGGAACTTGGTGTAAAACCCCAGAAAGCGATCGACTCCAAGCGAAGTCAGCAAAAACGGTACAGCCAGGCCCATCGAGTAGACCGCCAGTAGCAGTACCCCTTTGAAAACGGTCTCCTGGGCGCCAGCGAAGACGAGGATAGTCGCCAAAATTGGGCCGATGCAGGGAGTCCAGCCGAAAGCAAAAGCAAAGCCCACGGCGAACGAGCCCCAAGCGCTCGCACCGCCCTTTACCTCGTGCAATCGCTTGTCGGCGTAAAGCGCCTTGATCTTGAGCAGGCCTGTCAGGTGCAGGCCAAAGATGATCACGATAACGCCCGCCACTTTGGCCAAAAGGTTGTGATACTCGTTGGCCAGTTGACCGACCCCGGTTGCCACCGCTCCAAGGGCGATAAAAACCACGCTAAACCCGGCAATGAAAGTCAGCGAATGCAACATCACCGTTCCCAACATGCGGCGGCTGTCGGTCTGGAGGTCTTCGACGGTTGCCCCCGAAATCAGCGACACGTATCCCGGAACCAGCGGAAGTACGCAGGGTGACAGGAATGACAGGATTCCAGCCAAGAACGCCGCCAATGGGAGCGGAAGACTATGCATCTAGGCTAATTGTAGCAACAGCCGGGTTAACTGATGGGTAAATTCAAAAGCGCGGCCGAAAGCTGTTCATTAGACGCTTCAGGGTGCCAGTTGTGTGCAACAGTGGGCCGTCAGCTGGCCACGGGGCGGAATCTCGACTTGATCGGCGATTCCCGCAGGCCCGACCATTTCTCGGAGATCACAATCGAGTCGCCAGGGTTGTGGGGATCGTATTTCACGGAGGCGTGCAGACCAAGACGGCACGAATACAGGTCGATAAACTGCCGCAGATGCGTGACGTCCTGCGAAGCCTCGTACGTAACGCCTGCGACATCATAGGTATAGATCAGAAGAATCATCGGCGGCGTATCGGGCGTCTCGTCCATCTCGTGGACATCGATCACGGTACCGTCGATGATCCGGCCCCCGGCGGTAAGCTGGGCGCGCCGCTCGCGCTCAAACGCATCGCCATACGTCTTGGGCTTCCGGGACAGCAGCGCATAGCCAATGATGGCGGCCACAGCTCCGAGTGCGAGGATGGGATAGTACCCCAAGGAATTCACCAACCCTTTCGCATAGCATAGCGCGGATTGCGACGCTGCGCTGGCGAGGGTATCGGAATCGCTAGCAACGGTCGGCGACCGGATTGCGAAGAGTTCCGACGCCTTCGACCGAGATTTCGACAACATCTCCAGCTTGCAAAGGACTGACTCCCGCCGGCGTGCCGGTGGCAATGACGTCGCCTGGTTCGAGCGTCATCACTTGCGAGATGTAGCGCAGGACAACGTCGAGGGCGAAGATGAAGTCGGCGGTTGTGCCGTCTTGCCGAAGCTCTCCATTAACGCGCGTCTGGACGCGAATGCCCTTCCAAGGGTCCAGATCCGAAACCACGACTGGCCCGATGGGGCAGAAGGTGTCGAATCCCTTGGCGCGCGACCATTGTCCATCTTTGTTTTGCAGATCGCGGGCCGTGACGTCGTTCACGCAGGTGTAGCCGAGAATGTAACCTCGCACATCGTCGCCTTCCTTTAGTCCGCGGCAGCGCTTACCAATGACAGCGCCCAGCTCACCCTCGTGATCGACGCGCTGGGACAAAGACACGGGCCGGAGAATCGTCTCGCCGGGCGCGAGAACCGCCGACGGGGGCTTCAGGAAAATCAGCGGCTCGGTTGGAACGGCGTGGTTCAATTCCTTGGCGTGCTCGCGGTAGTTGCGGCCGATACAGACGATCTTGCTGGGGCTGACTGGGGCCATCAGTCGAACGGAGGCGACCGGCAGAATAACGGACTCGCCGCGATCGAAATCGGAGGCGCTGGCCGGAATGTGTTCGAGAGCGCGGAGGATGACTTCTTGACCTTCGGCTCCTTCGATCAGGCCGTAACGGATGACGTCATTGAGTTGGTAGCGACAGAATTTCATAAGGCTTCGTCATTGCTTGTCGGACACGGTCTCGCTGGTTTCGGCCGAGCGCGGACTCTCGTTGTTGCGCAAATCCACGGCAGAAACGGAGTACCGGTAGGTTTTCCCGGGAACTACGTTGTTGTCTCGGAACGAAGGTACCGACACAAGTTGTGTATTCAGCTTCACGGCCTCGCCGCCATCCACGCTACGGAAAACGTTGTAACCGGCAAGATCAGTCTCCATGTTCGGCGCCCATGTCAGGTCGACGAATGGCTTTTGCCCGACGCTGGAGAAGACGGCCTGCAATCCGCTTGGCTCAGAAGGAGGATAGATGTCGCGGGTAAAGGTGGTGTCCGGTTTGGAATCGTCGCCTTCAACCGACATGTTGACGCCATTGGAGTGCACCATCGTGACCGAAGTGATGCGGTAGTCGTATTTCGTCTCCCAGGCAAACGTCTTGTCGAGGTAGAAGCCTTCGGATTCAGGCTCGACGTCAGCCAGCGCAATGTAGGCACCGGAGCCCGCCGGGCTGCGCTCGATTCGGTAGCGATAAGTAAGACCAGAAGGGGTAGTCGGAATTGCCGGGCCAGTCCAGGATAGAAGCACTCCGTCAGCCTCGATTTTTGCTGTGACCACTTCAGGCGGTGGAATCGTAGGAGCTACCGGGATCAGGACTTGATTGGAGAGTCCGGCACTGCGATCGCGGGTGTTCATGATTTCTACTGCATAACGAACAAAGCCCGCTGGATTTTGCTCGCCCAGATTTGCAGGCAATATGTCCGTATATTTCATTCGCAATTGCGGAGGGTTCTGGCCCTTGCGCTTTTCTTCGATCTTCGGATTCTGTTCACTGGCTACCACGGTGCAGCCGCTCATCAGCCCAGTACCGTCGTGCCGGCAGATGCGGCTCTCGGGGATGCTTTTGACCAGGGTGCGATCGGTGTTTTTTTGCGGCAGAGTCCAATCCAGCTGGACTCTGTTGCCCTTGCGCGATGCGGTCAGGTCATCCACCGGACGCGCGAGTTGCAGGGATGGCAACTGGGGAGCGCCGGGCGTACCGCATCCGGTGAAGACCGGCACGAGAGAGATGCAACCGATCAGAATGAGAAGTGGCCGTGACATGCGAATCACCAGCCTAACAAATCGGCCGTGGCGAGTTATCCGTCGAGCTTTTTGGCGAGCAGCTCGTTGACCAGCGCAGGGTTGGCCTGACCTTTCGAAGCCTTCATGATCTGGCCGACAAAGAAGCCGGCTACGGTCTTCTTGCCTGCGCGGTATTGCTCGAGCTGCTTGGGATTGGCAGCGATTACCTCATCGATCATCTTCTCGATAGCGCCGGTGTCGGTGATCTGCTGCGGCTTTTCCTTCTCGTAAATGGCCGGAAAGTCTTCGTTGCGCTCGAAGGCCAGGTCGTAAAGCTCCTTGAGCTGCTTGCCACTGATGGCGCCGGTTTCCACGAGATCGGCGGACAGGGCGACGCCTTTCATGGAGATGGGCGACTGCTCGATTTCCAGCCCTTTCACCTTGAGACGGCCGAGTAGTTCGGCCTGCACAAGGTTGGCGACGCGCTTGGGATTCTTCGCGGCGGACGCAGCTTCTTCGAACTGGTCGGCCATGGCCTGGGTGCGGGTGAGTGTGGCGGCGTCGGCCTCGGTAATGCCGTAATGCTCGACGAGGCGCTTGCGCTTGGCCTCGGGAAGCTCGGGCAGCTTGGCGGTTATCTCGGAGCGCCATTTTTCGTCGACGACAAGAGGTAGCAGGTCGGGTTCGGGAAAATAGCGGTAATCGTGCGCCTGTTCCTTGGAACGCATGCTGTACGTGCGACCTTCGCCTGCATTGTAGAGGCGAGTTTCCTGCGTAATCGTGTCACCGGAGCGAAGAACCTGCTGGTGGCGCTCGATTTCGTACTCCAGCGCCTGACGGATAAAGCGGAACGAGTTCACGTTCTTGATTTCGGTTTTGGTGCCGAATTTCTGCTGGCCCACGGGGCGGACGCTGATGTTGGCATCGCAGCGCAGCGAGCCTTCTTCCATGTTGCAGTCGCTGACGCCGGTGTACAGGATGATCTCCTTCAGGCGTGTGAGGTATTCCCAGGCTTCGTCGGGGGAGGAGATGTCGGGCTCGCTGACGATCTCGATCAAGGGAACGCCGGAGCGGTTGAGGTCGATGGAGGTCCATTCGCTGCTGTCAGGGAGACCGTCGTGCAGGCTCTTGCCGGCGTCTTCTTCCATGTGGAGGCGCGCGATGCCGATGCGCTTTTTGCCTCCGCCTGCTGCGTTGATTTCGATGTAGCCGTGCTCGGCGATCGGTTTGTCGTACTGCGAAATCTGGTAGCCCTTGGGAAGGTCGGGATAAAAGTAGTTCTTGCGCGCGAAGATGGAGTTCTCGCGAACCTCGCAGTTCAGGGCCATGGCGGCGAGCACAGCAAACTCGACGGCCTGACGATTGAGGACAGGCAGCGCTCCGGGAAGGCCGAGACATACCGGGCAGACGTTAGTGTTCGGAGGATTGCCAAACTGGGTCGAGCAGCCGCAGAAAATCTTGGTCTTGGTGAGAAGCTGGACGTGAACTTCCAGTCCGATGACGGGCTCGTACGCGATCTGCGCGGCTGTGGGGGCTTCCGGGGTGGAGACCATATCTGACGATTATAAGGGCGAGACCGGCGACAATTCAGAAGACCCACTCAAGCCAAAAGAAGGCCTGAATGGGGCACCCGATTGCCATTGCTCGGTCCGGTTCAACCCTCAACAACGGCCGCGACGCCTTTGGGCCTCCAGACGCCGATCACGATGCCCATCAGGACGGAGCCTATCAGGGGGTAGCCTGCCGAGATGCACATGAAGGTGCTGGAGCGGTACTCGAAGGCCATCTCGGTGATCATGGCGAGCGCGGCGACGAGGCCGACCATCAAGCCTGCCAGCGATCCGCGAAACAGGCTAAATCCGCGGCTTCCGCCGATGACCGAGGAGATCACAAGCGCCATCCCGATGCTGCACACGAACGAAATGATGTAAGGCCAGAAATTGGGATGCGTCATGTAGGTCTGCATCTCTTCGGGGGACATGCGGATGCCCGCCCGCCAAGGCGTCGCGAAGGTGGTAAACCATACTGCGCCGAAGCCAAAATGCACGATTGCCGCGAGCAGAATCGCTCCCCAGTTGATCTTCATGAGTTTTCTCCGGTATCGGCGAAACGATACCTGCTGGAGGGGCGAAGTGCAATGGGTATCTGGAGCTGTTTCACAGTTAATGCGAAGTTCGGACGGGTTACCTCAGCGGCTGAAGCCGGTTCGCTTTCGGCGCTGGAATGCACGCCTGAAGGCGTGCTCCACCCACGATCGATTCACGCTGACTCTAGAACGGCTCTAGAGACTCTGAATGTCGCAAAGGGCGAGGACCTGTTCGGGTGTGCGGCCCAGTTCGCGAAGGGCGCGCAGGCTGAGGGCGTCGTGGCGCTTCGCGAGGCGCATGCCGGAGGCGTCGCGAATGAGGTCGCAGTGGAAGTAGGCCGGTGTTGCGAGCCCGAGAGCACGGATCAGAAGCAACTGGCGTGCGGTGGACTTGAGCAGGTCGGCGCCACGGACTACCTCCGTGATTTGCATCGCTGCATCATCGACAACAACAGCCAGCTGGTAGGCGGGGACGTCGTCGCGACGCCAGATTACGAAGTCTCCGAAGTCTTGTCCCACAATGTAGGACTGCGGGCCGAGATGCTGGTCGCCGAAGCAAATGGTCTCGCCGTCGGGCACACGAAAGCGCCAGTTCACACCTGCCGGGACGTCGTAGTTGGCGGCTTCGTGGACCTTCTCGCGGCAGCGGCCGGGATAAAGCGGGTCGTCATCGGCGTCGTTGGGAGCGGAGGCGGATTGCGCGAGGTCCTTGCGGGAGCAGCTGCAGGGGTAGATGGCTCCGGTATCGCGCAGCTTGCGCCATGCTTCGAGGTAGAAGTCGCGGCGCTCACGTTGGCGATATGGCCCGAATGGACCGCCGATGTCGGGGCCTTCCTGCCAGCGGATGCCGAGCCAGCGCAGGTCTTCCAGCATGGCTTCGGCGAAGGCGGGCTTGGAGCGCTGAGGGTCGAGGTCTTCGTCGCGAAGGATGAGTACCCCGTTGTGCTCCAGAGCTCGCCGGTAGGCCGTCCAGAAAGTGCAGGCGTGCCCGAGGTGGAGCAGGCCGGTGGGGGAGGGGGCGAGGCGTCCGCGGTAGGCTCGGGGCTCTTGGTGCACGGGGTTGATTGTAGAGGGTGACTGGTAACTGGTAACTGGTGGCTGGTTGGACTGAAGATTACGTCCGATAATCCGCAAGAGTGCACAAAATTTTTCACGCGACTGAGTAGAATCAGTAACTTAGCGTGAAATTATTTGTAAGTATTGATTTTAAAACTAGTTACACGTATCCATGTCTGCCCGTAGGAGTTAGGAGCGAAAATCGAGGTTTTGTGGCCTTTTTTGATGGGATTTTTGCCATACAAGTAATACAAATCATACTTTGATATGTCATATTTATCATACAAGTATAACCTCCTTGGAACGAGCGACCGACCGCGATGGCGGGGATCTGTCAAAGAGCCTTGGCCGCACTCGCACTGGGGGAAGACGGGTGGGCGCACGAATTCCCGCACCCACGAGACGGTTCTACGGCGGTTACTGGGCGGGTGCAACAAAAATCAGCAGGGCTGGGAAACTAAAGTAACCAACGGGCGTGGGCCGGATGCCGGGTCGATGTCGGTGCGCGCCTTGGTGTGTCGTCGATTTTTTCTCCTTGACAGTCTAGGAGAAGCGTTGTCTACTCTCCTAGATCGTCAAGGAGAAGAGCCGAGTGGGGAAGCAGGTCGATTTAATGCAGGGAACCCTTGAGATGCTGATTCTCAAGGCGGTTTCGCTGGGCAAACTGCATGGGTACGGAGTGTTGCTGCGCATCCAGCAAATCAGCGGCGAGCAACTGGTGATTCAGCAGGGGTCGCTCTATCCCGCCCTCTATCGCCTCGAGCACGAGGGTGCAATCAAGAGTGAGTGGGGAGAGAGCGAGAACGGTCGCCGCGCGAAGTACTACACGCTCACCACCGCCGGCCGCAATCAGCTTTCTGCCGAGACCGAGCGGTGGAACCAGATGGCTGGGATCATCAAAACCATCCTGCGTTTGACCTCTGCCGACCTCGCGGAGACGCAGTCGTGAACAAGCTCAAGGCCCGTTTCCGTTCATGGCTGCGGTCCGTCAGGCAGCGGGGACGCCTCGAGACAGAGATGGAAGAAGAAATTCGCTTTCACCTCGAGGCGCGTGCCGCAGACCTGGTGCGCGAAGGATTAGAACCCCGCAAGGCGATGCGGCAGGCGCGGCTGGAGTTTGGCGGTGTGGAGTCGCATAAAGACGGGATGCGCGGTTCGCTCGGGCTTCGCTGGTGCGATGAGTTTTGGGGCGATCTGCAATATGGGGCGCGCATTCTGCGCAAGAGTCCTGGATTTACCTCGATTGCCGTCGTCTCACTGGCGCTGGCGATTGGAGCCAATACCTCCATCTTCTCGCTGGCGAACGAGCTGTTGTATGCCCGCCTCGGGGTCCCGCATCCCGAGCACTTGCGGCTCCTGACGATAATCGGAGACCGCCATACTGCGATTCGCCACTCGTGGGGAAATGCGGATACGCTGCCCAGCGGCGAGACCCGTTACGATTCGTTCACCTACCCGATCTACCTGCAATTACGAAAAGAGAACCGCGTACTCGAAGACATCTTCGCCTTCAAGGAAAACACGCAGGCCAACGCCACCGTTGACGGAGCAGCGCAATCCGTCCAGTTGGAACTGGTCTCGGGCAACTTGTACGAGCAGATGGGAGTGCGGCCGATACTGGGACGGGCCATTCTGCCCTCCGACGACGAGGCACCCGGCACTGGTGCGGTGGCGACCATCAGCTATGGGTTCTGGGAACGCGCCTTCGGCAAAGATCCGAATGCCGTGGGAAAAGTGATTACCGTGAACACCACGCCCGTCACGGTCGTCGGCGTGAATCCGCGCACTTTTACTGGAGCGAAGAGTGTGCAGAACTCTGCTGACATATTCATGCCGTTGTCGATGATTCCGCTGCTCAGGGGACAGTTGGGTCAGAGCGGCCCCTTGCTCTCGAGCAAAACATTGTGGTGGGTGCAGCTGATGGCGCGGGCGAAGCCGGGCGTGTCGCAGGAGCAGGCAACAGCCGCGCTGAACGTGGCATTCAACGCTGCGATTCACGACACCATGACCGTCGCGGCAGACGACACCATGCCTCGGCTATTGCTCGAAGACGGCAGCAAGGGGTTGAACTTTAGTGGCAGGCAGTTTGCTCAGCCGATGCACGTTCTCCTGGCAGTGGCGGGATTCGTCCTGCTGCTGGCTTGCGCCAATGTCGCGAACCTCATGCTTGCGCGCGCGTCGGCGCGGCAAAGGGAGATGGGAGTGCGGTTGGCACTTGGGGCCGGCCGCGGTCGAATACTGCGGCAGGTGCTGACCGAGAGCTTGATGTTGTCCGCTATGGGCGGATCGCTCGGACTGTTATTGGGCTATCTGGGACGGAGTGCGCTGCCGAGGTTATTACTGAATTCCTCGGAGCGTGCCGAGTTCAACGTGCCCTTCGACTGGAGGGTGTTCAGTTTCACTGCCGGTGTGACGTTGGCCACTGGTGTGCTGTTCGGGATCGTGCCCGCGTGGAGTGCAACCCGCGCTGAGATCGGTACCGCCATGAAAGATGGCGGCAAGGCAACCACAAAACAGCGTAAAGGTTGGAGTGGGAAATCGATTGTCGCGTTTCAAGTAGCGCTATCGACGCTGCTGGTGGTGGGCGCTGGGCTCTTCGTGCGCACGCTCATCAACTTGAACTCGATCGACGTGGGCTTTCGACCCGATGAGTTGGTGCTCTTCGACATCAATCCGCCCAGCAAGCAATATCCACCACCCGCGGATGTGGCGCTCCATTCGCGGCTCGAAGAAACGTTGCGTGCGGTTCCCGGCGTGGATGGAGTGACGCTGTCGGATATTCCGCTCCTTGCGAATTCTCAATCGCAATCTGGTTTCTACGTGGAAGGAGCCCCGGCAGGTAAGGAAGAACGGGGAGAGGGGCCGGCCGCCATGGAGGCGTGGGTGGGCCAGGATTTCTTGTCGGTCATGGGCATCCCGCTGATTGCGGGACGCGCCTTCACGCCACAAGACGCAAATTCGCCGCAGCAGATCGCTGTCGTGAATCAAGTTCTGGCGCGAAAATTCTTCCGCGGCCAGGACCCGATCGGGCGGCGTTTCAGCCTGGACGGACCCGAAACCAAGGATCGGACCTGGCTGGAGATCGTAGGCATTTGCGCCGACACGCGCTATGCGCACCTCCGCGAAGATCCACCGCCGCTGCACTTCGATCTGTATCGGCAGTCGAAGGAGGTCGGCGGCGTCACCTACATCGTCCGCACCCGGATGAAGCCGGAGGCGATTGTGCCATCTCTGCGGGCAGCGGTGCAGAGGATCGATCGCGATTTGCCCTTGATGGATGTGCGGACGCAGCGCCAGCAGATCGATGTCACCATGCTGCAGGAGCGTATCTTCGCCAGTCTCACCGCGGCGTTCGGGATACTCGCACTTGCCTTGGCTTGTGTGGGACTCTACGGAATCATGGCCTACACGGTGTCACTACGGACCAACGAAATCGGCATACGACTCGCCTTGGGTGCCCGCCGCGGACAGGTGCGTGGCATGGTCTTACGCGAGGCGTGTTGGCTGGTAGCATCCGGCGTTATCGCTGGACTTGCAGTTGCTATCGGGCTGGGCCAGTTGGTGAAATCCATGCTCTACGGATTGCGGCCCACGGACCCAGCGTCGCTCGTCGGGTCCGCTGGCTTGCTGCTAGGTGTCGCAACGCTTGCAGGATGGATTCCGGCGATGCGGGCGTCGCGAGTGGAGCCGATCCAAGCGCTGCGTCACGAATAGCCTTTGCGTGCCTAGTGAAAGGCGCCGATCAGCTCGGGCTCCGCGGCGGGTTCGGTCTGATGGCCGTTCTGCTTCGCACCGGCGGGCTTCTTTTCGTGGGGATGCAGGTCGCGGGCATTACGCAGTACCAATACCAACGGCAGCATGGCGAGGAAGATGACGCCCATGACCCAGAAGGCTTCGACGAACGAGAGCAGCGCCGCCTGCTGCTGCACCATGCCGTACATTGCGCCCATAGCTTTTCTGGAAGCGTCCACCGAACTCGAGCCGTGGGCCATGAACCAGGCTTGCATTCCTCGGTAGGTCATCTGCGCGCCATGATCGTAGGGCGTGATGTGGGAGACGAGCTGGTTCTGGTGCACCTGGCCGCGGCGGGCGAGGAAGGTGGTCATGGTGGCGATGCCGAAGCTGCCGCCAATATTGCGCATCAGGTTGTAGATGCTGGTGGCGTTGCCCATCTTTTCGCGCGGAATGCCCGACATGCTGGTGGCCATGAGCGGGATGAAGAGGAAGGCCATGGCTCCGCCCTGGATCACCTGCGGCCAGAAGATGTCCCAGTAACCTGCGTTGAGGTTGAGGTGCGAGAGGCTGAACATGGTCCAGCCGCCAACGATGAGGCCGACGGCGATGAGCTTGCGCGGGTCATATTTGTTGGTGAGCATGCCCGTGATGGGCATCATGACCAGCGAGCCGAGCCCGCGCGGCGAGAGTGCCAGGCCCGACTGGAGCGCGGGATAACCCAGCAGCGTCTGAAGGAAGATGGGGAGCAGCATCAGGCTGGCATAGAGCACGAAGCCCAGCATGGTCATGAGGCTGACACCGGCGGCAAAGGTGCGGTCTTTGAGCACGCGCAGATCGACAATGGGATGCTTGGCGGTCAGCTCGCGCACGACGAGAGCCACGAGGCCGAATACGCATAGCGCGGCGAAGACGCGGATCTGAGGACTGCCGAACCAATCGTGGCGCTGGCCCGTGTCGAGCACGACTTGCAGAGTGCCGAAACCGAGGGCGAGGAATCCGATGCCCCAGAGATCGATGCCGCCGGTTTTGTTCTTGCCGATGTAGGGGGGTCGTGCACGAAGGCGCTCATCATGAGGATGGAGATCACGCCGACGGGCAGGTTGAGGTAGAAAATCCAGCGCCAGGAATAGTTGTCGGTGATCCATCCGCCGAGAGTCGGGCCGAGGATGGGCGCGAGTATGATGCCCAGGCCGAAGGCCGCCATGGCGGTGCCGTGCTTCCTGGGTGGAAAGGTTTCGAGCAGGACGGCTTGCGCAAGTGGCTGAAGGCCTCCGCCGGTGAGGCCCTGCAGCACGCGGAAGAAGATCAGCGACTCGAGGCTGGTGGCCATGCCGCAAAGCACCGAGGTAAAGGTGAATCCGGTGACGCAGGCGAGCAACATGTTGCGGCGGCCGAAGCGATTGGCAAGCCATCCGGACATGGGGAGGATGATGGCGTTGGAGACCAGGTAGGAGGTCACGACCCAAGTGCCTTCTTCGACCGTGGCGCCCATGTTACCGGCAAGATGGGGAACCGAGACGTTGACGACCGTGGTGTCGAGGATTTCCATGAACGTCGCCAACATGACGGCGGCGGTCACGATCCACGGATTCACGGCGCGCCTGGGTCGGGTAGAGGGCATGACGCGATTCCAACGGGTGATTATAGAAACACTGGGGATTTGGGGAAGTGACGGGGGACACAAATGAGAAGTTGGCCGTTAGCAATTAGCAGTTAGCACTTGGGATGAGAAGGGGGGCTAAATGCCAAGTGCTAACAGCCAATTGCTTCCCAGTGAAAAGAGTTTCCCTTCTTTTGAACTCTCTGAGGCCTGTTTGATCGCTCTGTGACTGGCGTCACTGGGCGACGTGAGGCGATTTGCTACAGTTAGTCTTTATGTCTGCCCCTGATTCTCTCTTCGTACGGGCGTGCAAGCGTCTGCCTGTGCCCACCACTCCAGTCTGGTTTATGAGACAGGCGGGCCGCTACATGCAGGAATATCGCGACGTCCGCAAACAGTACTCGCTGGTGGAGATCTGCAAGAAGCCGGAAGTCGCCGCCGAGGTGACCATTACGGCCGCGGAATACCACAACCTGGACGCCGCCATTATCTTCGCTGACCTGCTGCTGCCGCTGGAAGTAATGGGCATGCCGTTTCACTTTTCGCCCGGCGAAGGGCCGGTGATTGAGAGGCCGATTCGAACGGCTGAAGATGTGAAGGCCCTGCGAACCGATCGCGCGGCTGAGTTGGGCTATGTAGCCGAGGCGGTGGGCAAAGTCGCCAAGCATTTTGCGGGTAAGGTGCCGGTCATTGGTTTCTGCGGCGCTCCGTTCACGCTGGCCAGCTACATGATTGAGGGCGGCGGCTCGCGACACTACGTCGAGGTGAAGAAGCTGATGTACAACTCTCCCACAGTGTGGGAGGAGCTGGTTGACAAGCTGGTGGATGTGCTGGTGGAGTACACCGCGGAGCAAGTCGCGCACGGCGCGGACGTGGTGCAGATTTTCGATAGCTGGGTGGGATGCCTGAGCGTGGAAGACTATCGCCGCTACGCGCTGGAGCCGACCAAGCGACTAGTGCAGCGGCTGCAAAAGAAGACCGGCGTGCCAGTGATTTATTTCGGCACGGACAGCACGACGCTGTTGCCGTCGATGGTGGAGACCGGTGCGGAAGTGCTTGGGCTGGATTGGCGCGTGCCACTGGACGAGGGCTGGAAGATCGTCGGCCATGATCATGCAGTACAGGGAAATCTTGATCCGGTCACGCTGTTTGCTTCGTGGAGTGAAGTAAAACAGCGCGCAGAACACATTCTGCGGCTGGCGGATGGGCGGCCGGGACACATCTTCAATTTGGGGCACGGGATTCTGCCGCACACTCCGGTGGAGAACGTGAAGATGCTCGCTGAGTTCGTCCACGAATTCAGTACCGCGGAATTGGCGGCGCGAAAGTCATGAGCGATACCGCAGTCCTGCTCATTGCGCATGGAAGCCCGGAGCGGGTCGAGGACATTCCCGAATTTCTGCAAAACATTTCGCGCGGGCGTCCGATGTCTGAAGCGGTAGTGAAGGAAGTGCAGCATCGCTATTCGCTGATTGGGAGCTCGCCGCTGACGCGCATCACGCGACAGCAGGCGGACGGCGTGGCGAAAGAGTTGGGAATTCCGGCGTATGTAGGGATGAGGAATTGGCATCCTTTTATTGCGGATACCCTGCAACAGATGAAGTCTGACAATGTGGGACGAGCCGTGGCGGTTTGCCTGGCCCCACATAATTCGCGAACCAGTGTCGGGCTCTATAAAGAGGCGTTGTTCGGTGCGGGAGTTACCTTTCCCATCGATTTTGTTGAGGAGTGGCACGATCACCCGCTGTTGATTCAGGCGTTTGCGGAAAAACTACGCAGCGGCTGGGCGGAAGCGTGCGAGAAGCACGGCAGCAAGGTTCCGGTGCTGTTTACGGCACATTCCGTGCCTAAGCGGACCATTACTGAAGGCGACCTGTATGAGGCGCAGACGCGGGAAACCGCAGCATTAGTGGCCGAGCAGGTGCCTGAGATCGGCGATTGGAATTTCGCGTTCCAGAGCCAGGGCATGTCGGGTGGCGAATGGCTGGGTCCCACAGTGGAGGACACGATTGTCAGGCTGCGGGAGGCCGGCAACACCGCGGTCTTTGTCCAGCCGATTGGGTTTGTATGCGACCACGTGGAAATTCTGTTCGATATTGATATATTGTTTGGCGACTTCGCGGCGCAACGCGGCATGAAGCTGTATCGTGCGGAGTCGCTGAACGAGTCGCCGACATTCGCCAAGGCGGTAGCCGACATCGTGCGGAAGCGACTGGCAGCGTCTTGCTAAGAGCCGCTTGCGGCTGAGAAGATGCAATAGTCCCCTATGAAGCGAGTGGCCATCATTGGCGGCGGAATCTCAGGAATGAGCGCCGCTTATCACCTGGAGCGTGCGCGCAAGGCGGGCGCCGAACTGTCGTACACCCTGTTCGAGAGCAGCAAGCGCCTGGGCGGCTCCATGCATTCGACCCGCGTGGATGGCTGCCTGATCGAGGCAGGGCCGGATTCGTTCCTTACCGAAAAGCCGTGGGCGCTGACGCTTTGCAAAGAGCTCGGCATTGACGACCAGATCATCGGCTCCAACGACGCACAGCGCAAAACGTACATCGTGGTGAAGAACCGGCTGATTGCGATGCCAGATGGCCTGATGTTCATGGTCCCAACCAAGCTGGTTCCTACCGCGCTGAGTCCGCTGTTTTCCTGGGGGACGAAGCTGCGCATGGCGCAGGAGTTGCTGCATCCGCCGCGCCCGATGCAGGACGATGAGACAGTCGGTGAGTTGGTGGAGCGGCATTTCGGGGCAGAGGTGGTGGACCGGCTCGCTGATCCGCTGCTGTCTGGGGTGTACGGCGGCGATGCCAACAAACTGAGCGCTCGAGCAGTGTTGCCACGCTTCGTCGAAATGGAAGAGAAGTACGGCAGCCTCAGCAAAGCCATGTTGGCGGCGCACAACAAGATGAAGGCGATGGCAGGCAAGCAACCGGCACGTCCGCTGTTCAGTTCACTCAAGGGCGGCATGCAGCAACTCGTGGATGCCGTGACGGCACGCATCGATGGTGGCGCAGTGCGGCTGAACGTGCGCGTGCGGGGTGTGTATCCCGAGGGCGATCGCTGGCGTGTCGCGATAGAGATGGGCGGGACGGAGAAGTTTGACGCGGTCATCGTCGCGACGCCCGCAAACGTTGCAGGCGCGCTGCTCGAAGGTGTGGACCGCGACCTGGCTGACGATCTGCAAGGAATTACGTACAGTTCGTCGGTAACGCTGGCGCTGGGCTACCACATGGACCAGATCAAACACCTGCCGCCGGGATTTGGTTTCCTGGTGCCACGCAGCGAAGGGCGGCGAATGCTGGCGTGCACGTTCGTCCACAACAAGTTTCCTCATCGCGCGCCGGCAAACAAGGGCATCCTGCGCTGCTTCCTGGGCGGAGCACGCGACGAGGCGGTGCTGAACCTGACCGATGACGAGATCGTGGCAACGGTCCGAGGTGAGTTGAAGGACATCGTGAAGCTGGATGCCCGGCCGATGTTCGAGCGGGTTTACCGCTGGCGCGGCGCGATGGCACAGTACGAGTCGGGACACCTGGCTCGGGTGGCGCGCATTGATAAGCGGGTGAAAGATATTCCCGGCCTTGAGCTGGCGGGCAATGCATACCGTGGCATCGGCGTGCCAGACTGCATTCGCGAGGGTACGAGCGCGGCGAACGGCGTAGTGCAGGCGCTGACGATGGCCGCGAACTCGCCCTCACTCACATGACAATCTGTTTGGCCTGGCGGGTGATGGGATGCTGCATCTCGTCGAGGTCGCCCTTTACGAGGTTCAGTCCGTAGACGCAGGATTCAAACTCGTGCGAGAGCTTGCCGAATAGTGGCGCCAGCCTCGCATACTCGAACTGATCAAATTTGGAGACGATGAAGTAGCTCTCCTTGCCGGCCTTGATGAAGTCCACGAAATTCTCGAGGCGCTGCCGCCGCAAGCGGAAGTGGTTGAGGCTTTCGGGGAACATGCCCGCAAGGAACAATGTGTAGTCGCCGATGTGCTTACGCACCTGGCGCTCGCGATCAAACGACGGCGCGGGGCCATAAATGGGATCGGCCTCGAGAAGCATCTCGCCAACGTCGTCGAGGGGACGTTCGCTGGCATTGCGCACTTTGAACATCTGCTCCACTTCGCAGAATTCCAACATCATGTTGACGACGTAGTCCTGCACCTCGGGGTCGCGCAGGCCAAGGTCACGGTCGAAGTGGTGGTGGATCAGTTCACCGAAGAGCGTGTTGAGCGAGTGCGACTCAGGAATCATAGCCTTGTTCGTCCCCCACATCTGCGCGGGTTTGATTGCGTGGCCCGTACACTCGTTGGATGCGTGATAACGCGTTTCGGTCGCCAAAGCAAGCGTTTCCGGCGCCGCCCTTAACTCTTGTGGTGCATCCTCAAGTGTTGTTGATACTCGCACGCCGTGGGCTTTGAGTCTCATTGATTTTTCTTCTGAGCGTAGGAAGTTCGGTTTATAGGAGTAATCACGCTTGGCCTTGGCGACTCGGCATGTTGTGTTAGCAACACAACTCATCGGCTGCCAAGATTCGAATGACGTGCTGCGACGGTCCAAGGCGTTTCGCCTGTGGGACAATGCTCAAGATTCAAGGGAGGCATGGGATGGAGCGGAAGAACATAGCGGGCAACTCACCGTATGAGGCGATCGTCGGTTTTTCGCGCGCAGTGAAAAATGGGCCATTCGTGACGGTGGGCGGAACGGTAGCTACGGGCGACGACGGAAGGATCGTGGGCGGCAACGATGTATATGCGCAAGCGGTGCAAACGCTGAAGAACATCGAGCGGGCGTTAATCGCGGCGGGGGCCAGCCTGCGCGATGTGGTGCGGACGCGGATGTTCATTACCGACGTCAGCCGCTGGGAGGAAGTGGCGCGCGCCCACGGAGAGGTGTTTCGCGACATTCGTCCGGCGGCGACGATGGTGCAGGTGGTGGCGATGGTTTCGCCAGAGATGCTGGTGGAAATTGAAGCAGATGCGATTATTGCTGCTGAACTGAAGTAACCAATCCAGAGAGGTCGAGAATGAAAACCGCATGTGCTGTCGCGTCCGTTGTGTTGATGTTGTGCGCCATTGGAGCCGGACAGGCAGATCCGGCGGTAACCGTGATTCACGCTGGTACGTTGATTGACCCGCGCACGGAGGTTCCCAAGCGCAACCAGATCATTGTGGTTCGGGGAGAACGCATCGATGCTGTAGGAGATGCAGGAAGCCTGCCGGAGCCGCCGGGAGCGCACGTGATCGATCTATCGAATGCGACGGTGCTGCCGGGCATGATCGAGTCGCACACGCATTTGTTCCTACAAGGGGAAGACCCAGCCAAGGGCGGGTACGACATTCAGCTGCTGAAGTTTTATCCGTCATACCGGGCGGCGAGGGCGACGGTGTCGGCGCGACGGGCGCTGGAACAGGGTTTTACAACCATTCGTGACATGGAAACCGAGGGTGCCGGCTACGGCGACATTGGCATCAAGCGGGCCGTGGACGAGGGAATTATTCCGGGGCCGCGCATTTTCGCCAGTACGCGAGGGATCTCGACGACCGGCGGCTATTCTCTGGAGGGATATGCGCCAGACGTAGCCGTTCCGAAGGGAGTGCAGATTGTCGATGGACCGGTCGAAGCCCGAAAGGCGGCACGAGAGCAACTGGACTATGGCGCCGACTGGATCAAGGTGTACATGACGCACCGGTCATGGGTGGATAAGGATGGCAAACTGGTTTCGCAACCGACGCTCACGGTGGACGAACTGAAAGCAATTGTTGATGAAGCACACGGATGGAAGCGCAAAGTGGCGTGCCACGCCTACAGCGGAGAAGGTCTCCATCGTGCACTCGACGGCGGGTGCGACTCCATCGAGCATGGGCTGCTGCTGGATGACGCCGCCATCGCGCAGATGAAGCGGCAGGGCACATGGTACTGCCCGACCCTTTCGGTTTATTACACTGACTGGTCCCCGGAAAACACTGCGGAAGGCAAGCGGGACCGCGCACGCGCCGCCGACCACGAGCGGTCGTTCAGGAAGGCAGTGCAGGCGGGACTGAAAATCGTTTTCGGCACCGATATCGGGGGCATCCCCTGGACCGAGCCGATTGCGCCGGAATTCAACCTGATGACCAAATTCGGCATGTCACCACTGGAGGCGATTCGCTCGGCGACTGTGCGTCCGGCTGAGATGCTCGGGATGGACGGTGAAATCGGCGTGGTTGCACCGGGAGCGTACGCCGACATCATTGCGGTGCGAGGGAATCCACTCAGCGATATCGACGAACTTGGCCGAGTGATTTTCGTCATGAAAAACGGAAGAGTGTTTTCGAACTTCAGCGGACCGCCGATTACGATCGAATCGACTACACACAAATGAGCAAAGCAAAAGGCCGGCGCTTGCCGGCCTTCGCTATCGCGGAAATTTATCAGCTACTTCTTAACAGGTGCGATGGCGTCTTTCACAGCCTTGGCCACGCGGAACTTCACGACGGTCTTGGCGGCGATCTTGATGGCTTCGCCCGTCTGTGGGTTGCGGCCGATGCGCGCTTTGCGGTTCGACTTCACGAGGCGGCCCAAACCGGGAACGACGAATACGCCATTCTTCTTGGTCTCGCGGATCGCGATCTCGGCGAACGATTCCATCAACGCTGCTACCTGCTTGTTGCTCAGTTCATGCTTCTCGGCGATGTGCCGAACGAGCTGTGTCTTGGTCATACCAGCTGCCATTAGATATTCCTCCTTGAATCATTGAGCGGAAAAGAACTCAATTTGACCGTATCTTACAACATCGCGAAGAGTGAGCAAAGCATTTTCGCCTTATTTTATGCGGGTTTTCCACAGGCTTGGCATCATTGAGCCTGTGTTTATGCACCTTTGGGAGGTTCCCAGTTAGACAACAGCGCCATTCAGCGGCTGCGTTGGGCTCGGGCGGTAGGTACGTCGCGTTGCGGTTTGCCTTTCGCCGACCGGTCGCCTGATACCATCTGCTTTCCAAGTATGAGCTTCTCTCACGCCACAATATTGTTCTTCGCCGCACTGGTGGCTGGCGCCATCAATGCAGTAGCTGGCGGAGGCAGTTTTGTGAGCTTCCCGACGCTGATGTTCATTGGCGTACCGGCGAAATTTGCGAACGCCACCAATACGGTGGCACTGTGGCCTGGACAGGTCGCGAGCATCGGAGCTTATCGGCGGCAATTCAGCAACTTCTCATGGCGAATGATGATACCGCTGCTGGTGACCTGCATCATCGGCGGGATTGGCGGGGCCTGGGTACTGCTCAAAACGCCTGCAACGATTTTCGTGTGGCTGGTACCGTGGCTGATCCTGTCAGCGACCATCATCTTCATGATGAGCGGACGGGTCACGCGCTGGGTACGGCGGCGGACCTCCAGCGGCGAGCATCACGAGTTCTCCACCGGGCGCGGCGTGGTGTTTCAACTGATCATCGCGTTCTACATCGGGTACTTCGGTGCGGGCGCCGGAATTCTCATTCTCGCCATGCTGGCGCTGCTGGGCATGGACGACATCCATTCGATGAATGCGCTGAAGGCGCTGCTGACCACGATTTCCAACGGCGTAGCCATGCTGATGTTCATCTTTTCGCATGCCGTGTACTGGCCGGAGACGATACTGATGGTTGTCGCGTCGATTCTGGGCGGCTACTTCGGCGCGCACCTTGCGCAGAAGACCAAGCCTGAGTATGTGCGTGCCATGGTAATCGGGATTGGCTTCTCACTGACGATTTACTACTTCGCAAAGCAGTTGTGGCACTGAGCGGAAACGCACTTGGTCAAACGCCGGCGCACTTTCAGGATTTCGCCGGGCTCCGGACGATTCTCCGCGAAAGCGCAGCTTCATGATCAGCAGCGGAAACGCCAGCAGGAACGTGATCGCGTTGGGCAGGATCAGCGGCAGCGAGTGGATCAGGAAGCCGTAGGCGACCCACAGCAAAAGGCCAACGTTCAGGCTGACCAGCATTATCAGCGAGATGTCGCGGACGGACTTGGTGCGGAAGGAATGCAGGGCCTGCGGGAGATAAGCGAGAGTGCAAAGCGTTCCTGCCGCGAAACCGACGAGAGAAACGAAGTTCATGTACTAGCTTAGCATCGCAACGCGCCGCCAGGATCAAGCGCGATTGAGCCGCCAGACCCCGAGGTTCAGATAGCTCGCGTATGTCACCCACAACAGGTATGGCAGAAGCAGATACGCGGCCAGCGGCAGCAGCCAATAAAAAACAACCACGTTGAAAAGTATGGCGAGCCAGAGAAGCACGATCTCGGCGAAGGCCACGCCGGGAAGCCGCGCGCCGAAGAAGATTCCTGACCACGCAGCGTTGAGGGCGAGCTGACCGAAGAAGAGCAGCAGCGCGGAGCGTCCGCCGCTCCAGCCGTAGTTGCGCCAGATCAGCCAGGCCGAGATTGCCATCAGTACGTAGAGCGTCGTCCAGACGGGGCCGAACACCCAACTCGGAGGCGTGCCCGCGGCTTGCGTTGCGTCGGATACCACTCGCGGACGCCGCGCGCGGTGAGAAATCGAGGCGAGAGTCCCGGTTCCAAGAACGACAAAGAGAAAGAGGATCAGAACCATCCAGGGCTTGGCATCCACGACTGTAACCTCCCTTGTGTCGCTGCCGAGCGCGATTCGCGAAGCGGAACGTCGCGGCCACGCGACGGTCAGTACGATCTTTCCGTAGTTCGCGCGCTGTAACAGCAGGCGGTGCGCTTCGGCGGCCTGTTCCATTGGAAGCGTGTGACCGATTTCGGGATGTAAACGACCTTGCTCGATCCAGGGCTGCATGGCCTTCAGGCAGTCGTTCATCAGGCGGTGATCGTTGGCGAGAAAGCTGAGCCACAGGCCGTGAGCACTGAGGCTGCGCGCCATCATGGCGCCGACGTCGAACTTCTGGCGCTCGCCGGTCGCGGTGCCGTAGATGATGACGCGTCCGAAATCGCGGCAGCAGCGCAGGCTCTTGGCGGTGTGCTCGCCGCCGAGCATCTCGAAGACCGCATCGACTCCTTCGCCGTTGGTGAGCTGGTGAATGCGCTCCTCGTAATCGTCTTCGCGATAGTTGATGCCGAAGTCGAGACCGATGGCCGCAACGCGGGCTAGCTTCTCGGCTGAAGAAGCGGTGCCGTAAGTCTCCACCCGAAGCAGCTTGCCGATCTGCACGGCCGCAGTGCCGACTCCACCGGCAGCGGCGTGAATCAGCACGCGACGCTGGCGGTCGCCTTCGACGTACACCGGCTCGATCGCATCGGAAGTGATGCCCGCCTTCCAGTAGGCGAGATAGGCAGTGAAGAAATTTACCGGGAAGGCGGCTGACTGTTGCGAAGTCCAACCTTTGGGCTGCGGCCAGAGCATCTTGCGCGAGACGGCGACCCTGTCTGCTGCCGCGCCGTATTGCACATAGCCCATCACGCGTTCACGAGCGCCTTCGACCACTCCGGCGAATTCGCGGCCTGAGATGAACGGCGGAGGCGGAGTGCTCTTATAGGTGCCGCGGGTCGAGAGGGTGTCGGCGAAATTTATGCCCACGGCTTCGACCCGCACGATGACTTCGCCGGGCTGGGCAATTGGATCAGGCACGTCGCGGATCTCGAGAACTTCCGGTCCGCCCGCGCGTGTAACAACTACAGCTTTCATGGCTCACTCCCGCTGCGAGTGTAAAACATCGGGCGTACCCAGGCCGTGACATAGCGCACAACCAATAAACCCCCACCACAGAGACACTGAGACACAGAGAATGTTTGGTCTTGGAAATCGGCCGGACGCCGCGATAGGGAAACGAGTCGGCTGGCGGTTGCTTTCCCGACGAATATCCCTCCACCGACGATGGAAGAAAAACAGTGAAGACTCTGTGTCTCAGTGTCTCTGTGGTGGATGTTTTGTTATTTGGGGGCTTGCATGAAATCCAAGGCGCGGGAGATGTAGGCCTTCTGGTCGCGGCGATGCACGATGGCGTCGAGCATACCGTGCTCGAGCAGGAATTCGCTGCGCTGGAAGCCTTCGGGCAGCTTCTGGCGGATGGTCTGCTCGATCACGCGCGGGCCGGCAAATCCGATCAGCGCCCCCGGCTCGGCAATGTTGAGATCGCCCAGCATGGCGAACGATGCGGTCACGCCGCCGGTCGTGGGATCGGTTAAAAGGGAGACGTAGGGGACCTTGGCGTCGTCCATGCGCGCCAGCGCTGCGGAAATCTTGGCCAGCTGCATCAGGCTGACCACACCTTCCATCATGCGAGCGCCGCCCGAGGCAGAAACGATGATCAGCGGAATTTTTTCGTCAGTGGCGCGTTCGATCGGCGCGCGTGATGGTCTCGCCGACGACAGAGCCCATCGAGCCGCCGATGAAGGAATACTCCATCGAGCTGACGATGACGGGCTTGCCGTTCAGCTTGCCGCGGGCGTTGATGATGGCGTCGTTCAGGCCGGTGTCTGCGATGGCCTTCTTGAGGCGCACGGCGTAGGGCTTAAGGTCGGTGAACTTCAGAGGATCGGTGGAGACCAGGTTGCCGTCTTCGATCTGATATTCGCCGTCGTCGAGCAGGTACGCAGAGGCGGGTGCGGGCGTCGATGCGGAAATGGCGGTCGCACTTGGGGCAGACGTTGAGGTTCTGGTCGAGGTCTTTCTTCCAGATGATCTGGCGGCACTGGTCGCACTTGACCCAGAGGCCCTCGGTCTTGACGCGCTTCTCGCCCGAGGTGTCGAGCTCCGACCTGTTCCCGCTTAAACCATGCCATAGTGAACCCCCAGTGTAGCTGACGGGGTGTGAATTGTCGCCCGGCTCAGTACTCGATGCCGCGCTGGGCCTCGATGCCCTTGGTGTAGGCGTGCTTCACTTCTTTCATCTCGGTGACGGTGTCGGCGAGCTCGACGATGCTGGGGTGAGCGTTGCGGCCGGTGAGAATGACGTGCACCATCTCCGGCTTCTTCTTTAGCGCCGCCACGACTTTTTCAGGATCTAGCATCTTGTAGGTGATGGCGTAGTTGATCTCGTCGAGGATCACCAGGTCCCAGGCGCCGGAGGTGATCGCCTTTTCAGCCTCGGCCCAGGCCTCTTCGACCAGGCGAACGTCTTCGGGATCGGTTTCAGCGCCGCCGACTTTCACGAAGCCGCGTCCCATTTGCTTCATCACGAAGTTGTCGCCGAAAGCCTTGACCGCATCGAGTTCACCGTAGTGCCATGAGCCCTTGAGGAATTGCAGCATCAGCACTTTGAGGCCGTTGCCGACGGCGCGCAGAGCGGTTCCCATGGCGGCGGTGGTTTTGCCCTTGCCGGGGCCGGTATTCACGATGATGAGTCCTCGACGCACGTCTGCCATGTGGTCTCCTCTGCACAGGAAGAACCTTAGACTAGCAGTTGGAGACTTAGAAACGCCTCGACACCCAGACGTAGGGTTTCTGCGATACTTAGATAGGCTCGCGCGGCCGATCAGTGATGCCGCCGGCTAAAGCCGGCTCAAGAAATCGAAAGGTCGCGTTGACGCCGCGCTGAAGCGCGGCTCTACCAAAGCATGATTATGGAACTAGTCGCAGATCCCAAGTCAATTAAAGTCAACAAAACCGCGGGGACGGGGATGGACATCGAGTGGAAGGATGGCCATCACAGCTCCTACAGCTTCGTGTTTTTGCGCGATGCGTGCCCGTGTGCGCTGTGCCAGGAAGAACGCGACAAAGATGGACGGCAGCCCGGCGATCCGCTGAAGCCGGTGGCCGGCGCGCTGCCGATGTTCAAGGCGCTGGCGAAGCCCACTGAAGTCGAGCCCGTCGGGAAATACGGAATCCGCTTCACCTGGAACGATGGCCACCAGCACGGCATCTATTCATGGGAGTTTCTGCGCGAGCACTGCCCCTGCCAGGATTGCAAGTCCGGTCGGCTGATGAACACGGCCTCTGGCGGCAGCAAGCCAAACTGATCGCCTCACATAAACTCCCAGGAAGCCACATTTGCCGTACCTTTCACAATTGAATCCGCAGCAGCGCGAAGCCGTGGAAACGGTGAGCGGGCCCGTGCTCATTCTGGCTGGAGCCGGTAGCGGCAAGACGCGCGTCATCACCTATCGCATCGCGCACCTCATCGACCACATGGGCGTGGCACCTGACTCCATCCTGGCGGTGACGTTTACCAACAAGGCGGCCAGCGAGATGGCCAGCCGTGTGGAATCGCTAGTTGGGGCGCGGACGGTGGCCAAGCCTCTGATCTCGACGTTTCACTCGTTCTGCGTGCGGTTGCTGCGGCGCGACATTGAAGTGCTGCAAATCGGCGGCAAGGGCTATCGCAAAGACTTCGTCATCTACGACGAGTCGGACCAGCAGAGCGTCGTGAAGGCAGCGATACGACGCCTGGGCATCGACGACAAGCAATTGACGCCCCGCAGCGTGCTCTCGCGAATTTCGTGGGCGAAGAACCACATGAAAGACCCGCAGGAGCTCTACCTTGAGTCGGGCGATCCCAAGACAGAGCGAATTGCCCACATCTACGAAATCTATAAGCAGGAACTTGTCAAATCGAATGCGCTCGACTTCGACGACCTGCTCCTTTACGCGGTAAAGGTTCTGAAGTCGTCGGGCGAGACGCGCGAGCGCTACAACCGGCGCTACCGTCACGTACTGGTGGATGAGTACCAGGACACCAACCGTCCGCAGTACGAACTGATGCGCATGCTGGCGGGCGAAGAGCACAACGTGTGCGCCGTGGGCGACGAAGACCAGAGCATTTACTCGTGGCGAGGTGCGGACATCCGGAACATTCTGGAGTTCGAGAAGGATTTTCCCGACGCGCGCATCGTGCGGCTGGAACAGAATTACCGCTCGACGCAGAACATCTTGCAGGCTGCGTCTGCGGTTGTGGCGAACAACGTTCAGCGCAAGGGCAAGAACCTTTGGACGGACCGTTTGGGCGGCGCGAAGATCGGATACTACGAGGCTCCTGACGGCGAGAATGAAGCGCTCTTCGCCGCTGATTACATAGCCAAGTACTTGTCGAAGGCTGGCTCGGAAGGCGCGGAAGCGCCGCGCGCGGCCGTACTGTACCGCACCAACTCGCAGTCGCGCCTGCTGGAAGAGGCGATGCGGCGCTACCAGATGAAGTATCACGTTGTGGGAGGCTTCAGTTTCTACGAGCGCGCTGAAATCAAAGACTTGATCTCGTATCTCAAGGCGATCCAGAACCCGGACGACTCGATCGCGATGCAGCGCATCATCAACACGCCCACGCGCGGTATCGGCAAGAACACGACGGAAACACTGGAGCGAATTGCGCTTGAGACCAACTTGTCGCTGTGGGGCGCCATCCAGGAAGCGATTAGACGGGAGTTGCTGCCTCCACGTTCATTGGCCGCGCTGAAAGGCTTCAAACAGTTGATCGATGACGCGCGGGCAATGTACCTGGGCTCGTTCGCGGAGCGCGTGGAAGCGACGGCCACTCCCGCGCAGGCGAACAGCGACGATGACTCGCAACACGCCATGGATTTTTCGCCGGAGATGTTCGAGGCGGGTGGGAACAGCACCGACTTCAATCCAGACGCACTGGCTGAAGAAACCGCCACCAGCCCTGAGGCCCCGGCCGAGGCTGAAGGCCCGGTCGAGGGCTTCCGTGCGGCCGGTAGCGCCGCGACCACGGCTGAGCTGCTGAAATTTCTCATAGACCGCACTGGATATATCAAGCAGTTGGAAGCAGAGGATACCCCCGACTCGCTGGCGCGCATCGATAACTTGCGCGAACTAGTAAACGCCGCGATGGATTCACGCGACCGTGGTGAAACGCTAAACGAGTTTCTCGATCATGCCGCTTTGGTGAGCGATGCCGACCAGTACGACGAGAATTCGCGCATCACGCTGATGACGCTCCACGCTGCCAAGGGACTGGAATTCCCACTCGTAATTCTGGCCGGCATGGAAGAAGGTCTGTTCCCGCACTCGCGCACTCTGATGGCGCCAGACGACATCGAAGAGGAGCGGCGACTCTGCTACGTCGGGATGACGCGCGCAATGGACACGCTCATCCTGTCCAATGCGCGGTATCGCAGGCGCTACGGCACCGACATGCCCGAGGCCAGCATTCCTTCGCGGTTTCTTGAGGAAGTCCCGCAGGACCTGTTGCAGGACTTGGGAACGGCGCGTCGCTCTACTGCGAAAGTGGTCGACCAGCCACTCCCTTCGCATTATTCCTACGAAGACGAAGACCAGCGCCCGCAATATGCGAAAGCCCCGCCCATGGCGCGCGGCAATTTCCAAGGCACCTCTTACAACTCGATCGACAACATTGCCGAGTTCTTTGCTTCCCGTGGCAAGAAGTTTTCATTGCCCAAAGCCACTCCGGCGGAGCCCACAGGCCGCAGCGGATTCAAGCCCGGGCAGCGCGTGCGCCACCCTAAATATGGCGAGGGAATGGTGTACCAGCGCGAAGGAGAAGGGGAAAACGCCAAGATTACGGTACAATTTCATAAGTTCGGCTTGAAAAAGCTGGTCGAGAAGTATGCCCAACTGGAAAAGGCGTAAGCCTCCAGCGGCCATCAACGAAGGATGGCGGACAACTTAAGGTGGTCTGCGCAACACCGCGAGCAGCGGCCTTCGAATTCAGGATCACAAAGGACCGCAGAATTCATGGCAAATACCAAGAGCATTACCGATAAGGCAGAGCGCAAGAAGGTAAAACGCGTAGCTCGTAAGAAAGCAGCGCCCAAGGCCGCACGCACCCACGCGCGGGGCTCCGCCAAGCGCAAAGTCAAGAAGATGGTACGCGGCCAGTCGAAGCGCTAGTCCCGGCTTTCGCACTGCCGAAATTCGAAAGGCTCCAGTCCGCCCAAGGACCGGAGCCTTTCTCTTGCCTGAAATATTGGGATCAGTTGTGCGGATCTGAATTGGTTGCGGGCGCAGTCCCACTGGACGACGTGCCGCCGTTCGATGAGGCGGTCTTGTTGCGGTCGTCGAGGTTCACCAGGATCGATCCAGCTGGCTGCTGCAAGGCGAACTGGTCCTCTGTTATCGGCTGGTTCACTGCGAGCTTAACGATGAAGAGGCGGATGTCGTACTCTTCCTGCGGCCGCTTGATGTCGATGTAGCCCGGAAAGCGCACTCCGTCGTAATCCTTGTATGCCTGGTAGCCGGCATCAGTCACAGGCTTGCCGCGGTCATCGAAATAGATCTGGCGATGAGGCACGAGGTTGGTGCGATCGAAAATGACTTTTCGCCCCAACGTCCAACCCTTGCCAGTCTTTCGGATTACATCGAGTACGTAGTTGGGCTGCTGCACCAGCTTGTGGGTCTGTTTATCCAGCACTAGCTCCGTACTGTCTTCGAGAACGGCAATTTCATTCTCGGGATCCACTGCCTGCAACAACAGCGCATCGTAGATGGCCTGGGGGCGAATCGTGTCGAGGGGGCTGGAAGACTCGGGAATCACCCCGTTATGTCCTACGTAGAACTTATTGGTTGCGGGCACCGACAACTTGAACTCTTGACCGTCGCTCACGACGTCGAATGCCTTGTTGCGAACGATCGGGTATAGCCCGATCAAGCGCAGCATGCTGGGCTTGCGAACCAGGATGTAGCCGCGAATTTCCTTGAAGTCGGTGACCTTGCCGCGCTTTTCGCCTCCCACAGACGAGTCGATATCCACTGTGGCATTGAGGCTTTTGATGAGAGTGGCTTCCTGATTGAGGCGGTCGATCAGCTCCTGCTGCGTAGCAGTCTGCAACTTCGCCGTACTGAGGCGTGTCTCGACCGCACGGGTGTGAAACAGGCAGCCGGTTGTGCTGAGAAGCAGACTAAAGACCGCTGTTTGTAGGAATCGGGACGACTTCATGGATACAAGGGGCTGAGCACTCCAAGCACTTAAGTATAGCTTTTCTGGCCGGAATTTGCCCATGCAACGAGGCCGAGCCAGGCAGTCAATTGCTGGTTAGTGGGAGGCCTCAACGGCTTTGCGGTATGCTGCGACGTTCTTGTCGTGCTCCGCCGCTGATCGCGAAAAGCGGTGATGTCCGGCATTGTCACTAACGAAATACAAAAAATCACTCTGGCTTGGATGCAAGGCCGCCTGCAACGATGCCGACCCAGGATTCGCAATTGGCCCCGGCGGCAGCCCGGGGAACTTGTACGTGTTGTAAGGCGAATCAAATTGCAGGTCCGACTGATAAATGGTGCCGCGGTATCTGCCAGCCAATAGTGCGGCATAGATAACCGTCGGGTCCGCGCCCAGCAGCATATTGCGGTCGAGACGGTTGTAATAGACACTCGCCACCAGCGGACGTTCTTCCGGCGCGCCGGTTTCTTTCTCCACGATCGAGGCCATGGTGACGATCCTGTGAATGTCGTGGGCGTCCCAATAGTCCTATCTTTTGAGCTGTCTGGCGAAAGCGATGGACCATGGCTGCGGCAATGTCGTGCGGCGTGTCGATGCGAGTGAACTGATAGGTGTCGGGAAAAAGGTAGCCTTCAAGTGACTTCGCCTGCGGATCGATGTCGCGCAGAAGGAAAGTTTCGCTCTTGGCAACGGCTACAAAGTCCGCGGCGCTTCCCAGTCCAGCCTGCTCAACCACCACTGCAACGTCGTAGAGGTTGTATCCCTCCGGCACCGCTACAGTGCGGGCGAACACATCGCCTCGCAGCAGGCGGTCTCTTACCTCCATGGCTGTCGCAGGGACCTCAAACTTGTACTCGCCGGCCTTGAGGCTGCCTTTGCCCATCACATAATGCATCGCAAGAAACGCCGGCGCGCTGCGGATGACGCCCTCCTGCTGCAAGGTCTGGGCGATGTGGCGCACGCTCCAGCCCGGGCGCAGTAGGACGAACTTGGCTTCGCCGGGATTGACTGGCAGAAAAATGGCCCAGTAAAGCCACGCGGCACAGCCAATCGCGACGATCAGGACAAATATCAGGAATTTGCGCACGGTCGGGGCTCGCTCACTCTCAGCAGTTTAGACGATGCTCGGTGATACGCGTTGCCTCAGTCGCGGCGCGATGCGCGTGACTCCATGAAGGCTTGGAGGATGAGCACAGCGGCAAGCTGGTCGACCACCTCTTTGCGGCGCTTGTCGCCCATTTCGGTTTCGTCAAGGACACGGTTGGCTTCGACGGAAGTGAGGCGCTCATCGAACAAGTGGACGGGCAGCTTAAACCGGGCACGCAGCTCCTCGGCGAAGACCTCGACTTTCTCCGCCTGGATTCCCGCCTCGCCGCTCATCCGCAACGGCAAACCCATAACGATCTCGCCTACGGCATATTGCTTAATAGTGCGCCGTAGCTGGTCAAAGTCGTTGCGCTTGTTCGTCCGGTGAAGGGTGGGCAGACCCTGGGCTGTCATTCCGAGTTCGTCGGTGACCGCCAGCCCTATCCGCCTCGCGCCAAAGTCAATGGCCAAGATTCGAAACCGGTTCGGAATTTGCGCAACGGGAGGCGAAGGGTTTTCCATATTGATGCCAGCACAGGTATCCTAATTCCCACTTGCAATCCATGCGAGTACGATAAGGCGGATATGGCTGATCCACTCATCGACGAAGTGTCTTCGCCTGAGCACCTCAATGATCTTCGAGGTCTCGGATTGACCCGTGTGCCCGAGTCGGGTCAGCCAGCCGAAGGCGTCGCCTCGAGTGATCGCGACGACCGGCGTCGTGTTCAGAGAGTACAAGCTGCGTCGCTGGTGATTCTGGCGACGGCGGCTGTCCTCTGCCTGATGTATGTCGCCAAGCTGATCCTCGTAGTTATTTTGACGGCGGGTTTGATGGCGTTTGTGCTGGCGCCGCTGGTGGACGGTCTCGCAAAATTCCGGATCCCACGGCCACTGGGTGCATTCCTGGCAGTTTTCCTGCTGGTGTTCTCGGTGGGTGCCGTCTCCTATCTCTCGTATGCACGCGCGCTCGATTTTCTTTCGCAAGTGCCGGAGTACCGAACTCGCCTGCAGCACATTCTCTTTGAAATCCGGGCGCAGGCGGAACGGTTCGAGAAAACTACAGAAAACGTGCTGCCTCCCGAACCAGAAGACAAGAACTCCGTTACCGTACGGGAGCGCAACAGCCTCGGTAACTTCATCGGGCGCAACATGAGTTCGTTTTCGGAAACGGCGCTCGCCGTCTCGTTTGTCCCGTTCCTGATTTACTTCATGTTGAGTTGGCAGGACCACGTGCGAGCGTCGTCGGTGATGCTGTTCAAAATGAAGAACCGCAATACGGCGTACGTGACGCTCGGTCTCATTGCACAGATGATTCGCTCGTTCATCATTGGGAACTTGATGATCGGCCTGTTTCTCAGCGCCGCGAGTATGGCGGCTTTCGGCCTGATGGGACTTCCGTACTTTTACTTCCTCGGCGTCATTAGCGGCTTCCTCAGCCTGATTCCGTACCTGGGCGTCATGCTCGCGATTCTGCCCCCCGTGATCGTGGGACTGGGCTACTTGACGACCACTACGTTCGTGCTCACTTGCGCGCTAGTGGTGGGCCTGCACCTGTTCGCGATGAACGTGCTCTATCCCATGGTGCTCGGCAAGCGGCTGCGGTTGAATCCCCTGGCGCTGACGCTCGCGCTCTTGTTCTGGGGATGGCTGTGGGGGGCGATGGGGCTGCTCCTGGCCGTTCCTCTCACCGGAGCGCTGAAGATTATCTGCGACAATATCGCCCAACTGCGGCCTTTTGGCGCGTGGATGGGCGAATAGCCGTTCATCGTCGGCCAGGAGTTTCATCGTTCCATCCTGCTGTTTCCACTAGGGCGACTTGACGCCTATCGCCACGAGCCATTCTGCATCTTCAGATAGAGCCAGTTCCTCCCCGGGCCGTTGCTCCGCCTTCTTCGATACAACTTCGTCACAGAACCGTGACCGCATGAAGTATCGAGAATTTCACATCGTACTGACAAGCTGCTAACAACTTACCTCGCGTGCAGAAGTAGCTTCGTCTTAGTCAGTCCCGACGCGGATTGACGACGAAGGACACAGTGATGCAGAACAACTTGCGATATTTTTTGGCGATGGCGTTCCTGGCGGGATGCCAATTACCGGCTCAAACCGCTTCCGTCACCACTGTCGCTGGGGAAAGCTGGCTCCTTCACCTCAATCGGTCCTTCGGCGATACCAGCATGGGAAAGACCGGCCGCCTTGGGCCGAGACCACAGGAAGAAGAATCGGTGAAACCCCCGCCCCAGGCCCGAATTTATTCATCGCGCGATGGAGTGGTTCTACACGGGTCCGATCTTTATCGCCTGAACTGCCAGGGCTGCCACGGCGAATCTGGTCTTGGCGCACCACCTGAAATCAATTCCGTCATCAACCCGGTCCGGGCAACCTCAGTTCCCCTCGTAATGGCGCGAATGAAAGCTACCGGCATGGAAGTGACTTCTGCCGATGCTGCGAAGCTGGCCCAACAATCGAAGGCGGCATTGATGACCCGGTTGCATAAGGGCGGCGAGAGCATGCCGCCGTTTTCACAATTGAATGACGCGGAGACCCGCTCACTGCTTGCATATCTGAAGCACCTTGCCGACGTACCAGGCGCCGCCGATGGGGCGACGGTCAAAGAGTCACACGCGCGCGTGGGGGAGCTGATCGTGAAGTCCACGTGTCACACGTGCCACAGCGCAACTGGTCCTGACCCGGGACCGCAAGAAATCGCTGCAGGAGCCATTCCACCGTTGAGCGCGCTCACGTCGCGCAAGAACCAATCTGAGTTCGTTCGTAAGGTCACGTTGGGCGCACCCGTGCTAATGGGTACGCCCGAGACGTTGTACCGCGGCCGCATGCCGGTGTTCTTCTACCTGACCGCCGAAGAAGCCGCCGATGTGTATCTGTATCTGACGCTCTATCCGCCGGCTGAACAAACAGCCGCCAACCCCCTTCTGGTGGCCTCGCTAAGTTCGAAGCCGCCATTTGGCAAAGGGCCGGGTTCGCCGCGGCTAACCGAGGTCGCAAACAGCGTCGAAGATATAGCTCCCGAATCAACCACCAACGCCGAATTCGAATGGGTCGTATTCATTTTATTGGGAGTGCTGGTGACGTCCGTGCTGGCGGGGGGACTGATTTTCACTTTGCGCGAATTCAAGCGGCTCTCGATACAAAACGCGGGCCACCCCGCGATGCCTCGACCCTTGCTCGTCGAGCCGGGTCCGCCGGGACGGATGAACTCGATCAACCGAAAGGCAATGCCGCTGCTCTTCAGCGGTGCCAAACGCAACACACAGTAATACTCCAGAGCTATCGCAGGAGGAAGAAGGGAATGGCACGCTATCGAAACCTCAACTTATGCAGACCAGCGGCTCTACTTGCCGTGCTTGCACTTCTGCTGCTGGTGCCCACCGCAAGCCCTGCCATTCCGGCGTTTGCGCGTCAATATGGGACGAGTTGCAGTACCTGCCACATCGACTTTCCCAAGCTCAACGACTTCGGAAAGGCATTCAAAGATGCGGGCTTCAAGTTTCCGCAAGACGACGCAAACATGCTGAAGATCCCTCCCGTAATGTTGGGCGCGCCGGCGAATGCTGAGCAGTGGCCCAAGGCGATCTGGCCAGGCACCATACCGGGTCTACCTCCCATCGGTCTGCGCTACAACAACTACCTGCAATTCACGACTGGCAGTCCCAACAGGTTCAACAACCTGTTGCCGCCCGGAACTGCTGGTCCCTACGTTCCGACGGCCGACTTCGAGACGGGCCTCTTCAGCATTTTCACTGCCGGCAACTTCGGCAGCGATATTGCGTTCTGGGTTGACGACGACATCAGCGTGAGTGGGGCGAACGCCAACGGAGGCCTGGGCGAGGCGTACTTGAAATTCGTCAACATCGGCAGGTTCATGAAGCTGCCGACCAACGCGTTAAACCTTCGTGTCGGCCAGATCGAGTTGGACCTCCCGTTCACCCAGTCAAAATCGATCTGGGTCAGCCCTTATGACATCTACACTCAGGCCAATGTTGGGAACCTCAATCCGGCGTTCAACCAGCAGTTCGTGAACAATGCCGTGAGCCTGGACCTGTCGGGCCAAGGGGTAGAGTTCAGCGGCGGCCTGCATACCGGCGGCTACAACTATTCCATTGCGTTCATCAACCAAAACACCAGCGGCGTAGGCCAGGACTCCAACCCGGGCAGCCCGTATGTACCGCAGGCAACAGGTAGCAATAACGGCGGTCTGGGCGTGGCATCTGACGCAAACTTCAAAGACATCTACGCCAGCTTCAATTACCGATTCAATCTGGAGAAAGACAAGGGTAGCCGAAATGCCGTTCAGGCGGCGGGAGCCAGCGGGCCGCACGACCACACCTACTTGAACGTTGGAACCTATTACTTCTACGGCCGCTCGGTGCAGCGCCTGACCGGCACAGCCCTTGACGGTCTGGCAACGCTGACTGCGCGCGAGCCCTTCTATCGGGTGGGGGGCAACCTCACCTACAACTATCGCTGCTGTCTCCAATTCAATGCCTTATTCATGTACGGGCACGACTACAACCTTCTGCCAGTCGACTCGATGGGGGCTGTTGTCCCGTTGCCTGTAGGCGACACGACGCCAGTGGGATTTGTACACGGTTCGCCAACAACCTTCAGCGGCGGTTTTGCAGACGTTGAATGGCTGGCCTACCCCTGGCTCTACGTGATGTTTCGCTACGACGCCGTGAACTCAAACTCCGACTACCACAATGCGTTGGTACCGGGAGGCTTTGTCAACTCGCCCTTCAACGGAGCTTCGAGCGTGACCCGCAATCGGTTTACACCGGCCGTGCAATTCCTGATCCACCCCAACATCAAGGCGGTCGCCGAATATCAGTTCCGGCCCGGGCAATCGGTGGAATTCGCAGTGAATCCGCTCACCGGGTTACCGGTGGCACTGAATTCTTTCCATACCAACACGCTGGTTTTAGGGATCGAGTTTGCGTACTAGAGCCGCCTCAATGACTCAGGCAACAAGAGAGGAAACTGCGTGACGACACGATTCTCACTCACCTTCGTAATGCTAGTAGCCGTCGCAACAACCGCATTTGCTGGCACGATCACAGGCACGGTTTCTCCCGGAAACTCGGTAGTCTACGTCGACGCGGTCGCGGGAAAAACATTCCCAGCCCCCGCGCAACATCCCCTGATCGACCAGAAGAGTCTGAGATTCAATCCAAGTATCGTCGTGGTGCAGCAGGGCGCGACGATTGACTTCCAGAACGACGATTCGGTGCAACACAATGTTTTCTGGCCGTCCGTAGGAGGGAACAAGAAGGACAGTCACAACCTTGGCACCTGGCCTAAAGGCGAGAAGCGCTCATTCAAATTTGACCAGCCGGGCGTCGTGCCCTTGCTTTGCAACGTTCACCCGGAGATGTCGGGCTACATCATAGTCAGTCCTACGCCTTATTATGCGCAGACAGATGCCAGTGGCAATTACAAGATTGAGAATGTTCCCGACGGAAAGTACAACCTCGTGATCTGGCATGAAGGCTCGAAGCCCCAAATCAAGCCGGTGACGGTCGCAGGAAGTACCACGGTAGACGTGTCGCTCGGCAAGTGAGTCCGCTTAATACTCGATTGAGTAATCGCGCAACATAACTTTCGAAGGCCGCCGGGTTAACCGAATCTCGGCGGCCTCAGCTGGCTCTCCTGTAACACCGGTTAAGGCTCTCCCCTGTCCGTCCACAAATCAATTTGGGTTCGGAGGCAGACGCCATTAGAATCGACCATTGGCAAATCAGCCGGTACCCGACAAGTTAACGGGTTCTGAGTGCCGGCAGACAATTGGGCGACATTTCTAAAGGAGACTCTGTGACCGACTCAATCAATGGCCTTCGCAACCGTCGTGAGTTTATTCAAGGTGCCTTAGCAGGCGCCACGCTCGCCGTATTACCGATCAACGCCTTTGCAGCCGGCAACCCGGATATGCAGGCCGTGCTCGCCCAAGTCCCGAAGATGCACGACGAAAACGTGAAGCATCTGCAGGAGTGGATCGCGCTGCCTTCGATTGCGGCGATGGACATGAACTATCCGCAGGGGCCGGAATACATGGCCAAGCTGGCGCGCGAGGCTGGATTCAGCAACGTTGAGATTATCCCTACTGCGGGTAAGCCGGGAGTATTCGGCATTCTGGATGCGGGCGCGCCGACGACAGTGGGGCTGTATTTCATGTACGACGTGAAGCACTTCGATCCGGCGGAATGGTCGTCGCCTCCGCTCGAAGGGAGAATCGTCGACAAGGAAGGCCTGGGCAAAGTCTGCATGGGACGCGGCGCCGTGAACCAAAAGGGGCCGGAGACGGCGTGCTTGAGTGCCCTGCGCGCCTTCAAGGCGGCCAAGGTGAAGCTGCCCGTGAACCTTGTGCTGGTATGCGAGGGCGAAGAAGAGATCGGCTCGCCGCATTTTCCCGAGATCGTGAAGAACCCCAAAGTCATGGCTGAATTGAAGAAGTGCATGGGTATTTTCATGCCGTCGGCCGACCAGGGAGAAGATGGGTCAGTCGAGATTTCACTCGGAGCCAAGGGCGTCGTCGAGTTGGAATTAGTCTCGACCGGCGAGAAATGGGGACGCGGGCCGAAGCACGACGTCCACTCCAGTCTGGAAGCTACGGTGGACAGCCCGACCTGGCACCTGGTGCAGGCCCTGAATACGCTCATCTCGCCCGATGGCCACACCCCCGCCGTAGCCGGGTTCTTCGATAAGGTTCAGCCGCTGACTCCCGCGCAGGTGAACATGATCAAGGCGGTAGCGGCTCGCCGTCAGGAAGAGACGATGAAGAAGCAGTTGGGCGTGGAGCACTGGGCGGGCGATAAGAACTATCTCGACGCCATGATCGCGCTGGAATCGCAACCCACCATTAACATTGAAGGCCTCGTCGCAGGCTATACGGGGCCGGGCGGAAAGACAGTGCTGCCGCATCGGGCCGTCGCCAAGATCGACATGCGGCTCGTGCCCGACATGACGGCCGCGGGGACGCTCGCGCTGCTGAAAGACCATCTCGCGAAGCATGGTTATGGCGACATCGAGGTCAACATGTCCGGTGGTTACGATCCCAACCAGACGCCGCCCGATTCCAAGCTCATCCAGACGCAGCTATCGACCTATAAGAAGCTGGGGCAAGATCCCATGCTGTGGCCGCGTTCGGCTGGCTCGTGGCCGGGATACATTTTCACCAACCCGCCGCTGAGCCTTCCCGCCGGACACTTCGGCCTTGGTCACGGAACCGGCGCGCACGCTCCCAACGAGTACTACCTGATCGATTCCACGAACCCGAAGGTTTCGGGACTGGATGGAGCTGTTGGCTCGTTCGTCGAGTATCTGTACGCACTGGCGTAATGGACTGGAAGTATTTATGTGTTCCCGTTCAGGCGATCTTGAGCGGGAACTACGGGTGGTGCAACTGGGGCGTTATCCGCAACTACCTTCTGGGCATGCAGAAACAGAGATTGTTGCCGTCCGGATCGGTCACCGCAAACTCCCGTAGTCCCCATGTCTGATCGACTGGCGCCGTGTGAATTGGAGACTCAGGACGCTGTGTAGTGTCCAGACCCCGCGAACGAAAGGTCATGTAACGCTCATCAACGTCGTCCACAAACACACGATTGGCCGAGCCGAAAACGCCGTCCCCTGAATGAATTGAAAGCTGTAGTTCGGCACCGTCCCGAACTAGGTCGATGACCCCGTTGGTCATCTCCTGCTCTTCGTATCCCGGCCACTTGCGTTCAAAGTCCAGAACTTCGGTGTAGAAATGTATGGATCGTTGCAAATCACGGGACTTGATCACGGGCACAATCTTCATGACATGCTCCTGAAGTGCAGCCAAAAGCATACAACCGCGCGACCCCGGCGATCACCTCCGGCCACCTCTCGCAACTCCTCGGATTGGCCGCGTTTCGCAGATTTTCTTTGTCGCGTCCGCTTCGTTCCACTCGCCAATTCCCGTAGAATCGTCGGTTGGCATTTATCCCGCTCATAGCGGTGACAGGAGTTCTGCATGGCACGCATGGTGAATTGCGCAAAGATGGGCCGTGAAATGGAGGGCCTCGACGAGCCGCCCTTCGACGGCGACCTGGGACAACGCATCTACAACAACGTCTCCAAACTCGCCTGGGAGCAGTGGCAGGAGCACATGAAGATGCTGCTCAACGAGTACCGCCTGCAGCCCTGGAAGAAAGAGCACCAGGAGTTCATCGTGCAGCAGATGGAAGCCTACTTCTTCGGCGAAGGCGGCGAGAAACCGAAGGACTTCGTGCCTCCCAGTCAGTGATCGATTCGCAAGTAGACACAGAGAAACCCCAGAATTCCTTTATTTTTCTGAATTCTCTGTGCCTCTGTGGTGAAAACGTTTTCGGATTCTCGTTACACCGGCGCATAAACCGCCCAACCTCTTGGCCCCGCCCAGAAGTCGCTGCTGCCATCTCCTGCTGTCCACTTCGTCGCGGGCCTGCTGGCGTCGTGCCCTCCCCAGGCTACCGGCTCGAACCTGACGCTGCGCCACTGCGTTTGCACGCTCGCTCCATTCCACGAATCTCCGCGGTTGTTCAACACGTAGATCAGCCCCGGATGGGTGCCGTCGCCCGTCCGCTGCATGATGTAAACATCGTCGCTGGTGAACAGCACCTGCGTCGCTCCGCCGGCGTATTTCTCATGCGCCGCCACCAGGGCGGCGATTCCGTTTGGACTGCCCAGTTGCCCCAGGCCGGAGTTGTACCAATCCATCCAGAAGACGCTTGGGTAACCTTCGTGCGTCAGAATGAAGCTGTAGGCCATGAGCTTGTCGTGCAGGATCGCGTTGCCGTCATCGCGGATGGTGTCGTGGTTATCCACGAACGTAACCGCATTCAGCGGATAACTCTGCACGACTGTCCCAGGCTGTGCCAGCGTCGTCAGACTAAAGCCGTATGTGTCGCAAACACCCTTCAGCATGTAGTGCAGCGGAAAATCGAAGGCCGATACTGGGTTGTCCATGAAGGTGTTGATGGAGGTCAGCCAGTCATCGACGGTGCGGGCGTTGTCCCAGCATTCGCCGACGCAGAACGGATAGAAACCGTGTTCAGCCTTGTTGAGGTAGCGCAGCTCGGCGATCGATTTCACCATCCACGGGCCGTAGCCCTTTACGAAATCGAATCGGAACCCGTCGAAACCGATACCTTCGATCATCCACTGCGCTAGGTCGATCATCACCTCGTACACGCGAGGGTTGCGGTGGCACATGTCGGGCATGTCGCCAAACGTCATGTCATCAAACGTCTCGTATGACGATGGATGAAAGCACGACCAATCGCGAGGAAACTTGCCGCTGCCGGGGTTGAACTTCGTCCAGCGCGTGTTGCCGTCGATCGGGTTGACCTCCTGCGCATCGCCGCCGTTGTTGTGGTTGATCACCAGGTCGGCGTACACCTGCATGTTTGCGGTGTGGGCAACGTTGATGAGTGCGGTCAACTCAGCCTGGTTGCCGAACCACGTCTTGACGCGCCCTTTCTGATTCACATCGCCGAGGTCGTAATAGTCGTAGGGGTCGTAACCCATCGACGGGCCGCCGAGGTTCGCCGCCTTGCACGCCGGCGGCAGCCACAGGGCGGTAATGCCCGCTTGCTGCAGTTCGGGAATCTTGGTGGCAACAAAGTTCCACCACGTGCCGTCCTGATTTTCCTGCGCGGGACAGTTCCAGTAGAAGGCCTGAAATAAAACTCCCACGGCGACCTCCTGAACAAAAGAAGTGAGAGAGAGCTTAGCGCAGAACGGCGCAGAAATTTGCGAATTGCGAATGAAATTTCAGAATCGCCGCGATTGAAGAAATTAATGAGCGGGGTGCAGTAGCCTTTGCTTTTCAGACCTCAGTTCTATCCGTCGTAATCCGCGGCTGCCCTTGCTTTTGTCTTTTCTGCCGACTGGCGACTACTTTCGCGCGTCTTCTTCGCTGCCCAGCGGCAGGAAATACTGTGTGCCACGAATAGGCTCGCTCACTCGCCGCAGCAGCGCTTGCAAATCTTCGCTACGCTCGACGAAGTCAATTTCCGACGTATTGACGATCAACAAATCCGACGAAGTGTAGTGGAAGAAGAAGTGTTCGTACGCCTTCACCACTTCTTCGAGGTAGTCGTCGTTGATCGCCTTCTCCCCGGGCGCGTTTTTCTTCTTCAGCCGCTTTTTCAGCACCTCGGGCGAGGCCTGCAGGTAAATCACCAGGTCGGGCGTCGGCACGTTCTGGCGAAACAAGTCGTAATAGCGGTTGTAAACCTCAAGCTCGTGATCTCCAAGGTTCAAGCAGGCGAAGAGCTTGTCTTTCTCGAAAATGTAGTCCGCGACAACCGTGCGGTTCGGGTTGCGCTTCACGTCGAGCGAAGCCAACTGCTCGTAGCGCGCGATAAGAAAGGCGAACTGCGTTTGAAAGGCCGCGCCCGCGTCTCCGTTATAAAAGCCCTTCAGAAACGGGTTGCTCTCGGGCTCGCTGATGCGCTGCGCGTGTAATGTTTCGGCGACAACCTTGCACAGCGTGCTTTTCCCGACTCGGATGGGACCTTCAACGGCGATATAACCGGGCGGTTCGAACAGGTTTGCCATGGGACGGTACGTTTCGCAGAATATCGTTCCCGCGCACCTGTGGCAATGACTCAATGTTATCGAGTTGTGGAAAGTTCTGCGGCGCGCAACGTCGGTGACGCAAGGGCGTTTAGAATCAGTCTCGATGATCGCGGAAATCGCAGGCGGAGTTGCGCTGGCCGGTCTGGCCACTTGGGCCGGACTCGAGTCCATGTGGCCCACCCGGCACGCCTACGGGCGCTCGTTCGTCGGATTGCCTCCCGGCACGCGCAAGTTGGCGCTCACTTACGACGACGGCCCCAACGATCCCTACACCTTGCAGTTGATGGAAGTGCTCGCCCGCCACGACGTAAGAGCGACTTTCTTTGTGTTGGGAAAGTTTGTGCAGCAGAAACCAGAGATCGTCCGAGCCCTAGCAGCGGCTGGGCACGTCATTGGCAATCACAGTTGGGACCACCCCCGGCTGATCTTCGCCTCTGACGCGGAATTGGAACGGCAGATAGCACTGACGCAAGCTGCCATCTTCGAGGCGTGCGGCGTGACGCCGACGCTCTTCCGTCCGCCCTATGGCGGACGCCGCCCGGGAACCTTGCAAGCGATCCGAGAGCTCGGCCTCGAGCCGGTAATGTGGAATGTCACCTGTTACGACTGGAAGCCAACTTCCGCCGACAAAGTCTTCGCTCACGCCCAGCGGCAAGTCCGCGGCGGAGACGTCATCCTCATGCACGACGGCGATCAGCAGGCCATGGGCACCGACCGCAGGCACACCGTCGAGGCGACAGACCGTCTCGTCGCTCAATATCGGGCCGAGGGATACCAGTTCGTCACCATTCCCGAGATGATGGGGAAGATTAAACCGGCGATTGCTTAGTCGGTCCAGCCTTATTCGGCAATGCGCTGCGGGTCCTCGAACAAGCGCGCCGTCACCGCGCCGAAAATGCATCCGGCAATGTGCGCCACGTAGGCAACACCGCCGTTCTGCGTGGTGGCTACAGCTCCGGCATTGACCAGTTGGACCAGAAACCATACAACGACCAACAGCGCAGCCGGGATGAAAGTGATACGCACGAAAATAAAGATGACCAGCAGGGAGCGTATGCGATCGCGCGGGTAGGTGACCAGAAACGCGCCCATCACGGCTGCAATCGCGCCGCTAGCGCCCAGATTGGGCACGGTGGAACTGGGCGAGACTGCAATCTGCGCCAGCATGGCCACCACTCCCCCGGCAAGATAGAACGCCAAGAAGCGCAGCGGATTCATGGCGTCCTCGATCTCGGGGGCGAAGGCCCACAGGAACACCATGTTGCCGATGATGTGCGACCAACTGCCATGCAGGAACATGGCTGTCAGAATGGTGATCCAGCCATGACCCGCCACAATGTTGGCGGGAATCACCGACCATTGCAGGACAAACGCGTCGCCCCGCATCAGTTCCATGACAAACACCGCGACATTGACCACAATGATCAATGCCGTCATGGCAGGAAAATGCTGGGGACGCCGCGATGCATCGGATAACGGGACTAGAGTTCCCACGGTTGTCTTCTCCGCTGCCGGTTGATCTGGTAAAGCTGGGCCGAGGGTATCCGAGTTTCGCGCCACAGTTTTATCGCGTTGCCTCGAACTTGGCAAGCAGAGGGCAGCCCCCTGAAAAAAATCCCAACACTTCCGCCCTCTCGCCCGTCTTAGCTGATGAGAACGGCGAACCTTGCCGCTCGCGACTACAATGGCGGCGAATCCAACCAGTTTTGCAATCCTCTCGCAGGAGACACCGGTGCTCGACGGCACAAACGAGTTCGCGAACCTCGAACTCGTGGTCCGCCAGCACGCGCGCTTTGTCTTCAAGGTCGCCTACGGAGTGCTGCGCAACTCGCACGACGCAGAAGACGTGGTGCAAGAAGTCTTCCTGCGCGTCCATCAAAAAGGCACAACGGACGTACGCGATCTGCCGGCGTGGCTGGCCACCATCGCGTTCCGCCTGGCGCTTGACCGCACCCGCAAACCCGAAGCGCTGGACATCGCGCAGTTCGAGCCTTCCACGAATGCGCCCGATGCCGAACATGTCGCCATGCACCGCCAGCAAATCGAACGCGTGCATCGCCTCATCGCCGCACTACCTGAGGACCTGCGCTACCCGCTCGTGCTCTCAGCCCTCGAAGAGTTGAACTCGCGGCAGATCGGCGAGATTTTAGGCATTCCCGAATCGTCGGTGCGCGGGCGCATCCTGCGCGCACGGCAAATTCTGAAAGAAAAGCTGGCTGTAACGGAAGCAAAACGATGAACCACGACGAACATCTCGACAACATTCTCGACGAGGCTCTCAGCGAGTATCGCGAGGCCGAACCGCTGGCCGGGCTCGAAGATCGCGTGCTGCATCGCCTCCAACTCCAGCCGCACGAGCGCCCGGTCGCATGGTGGAAATGGGCAGCGATCGCGGCGTGCGCGGTGGTGCTGGCATTTGCGGTGTGGCTTACCTCGCGACCACATGCTCCCACCGCACAGCCTGGAACGGAAGCGCGCAACCTCGCCGTACCGGCTGAAACGAAGCCAACCGCGCAGACACCGCGTTCGGCTCCGCCCTTACCCCGCGAGCTTCCGAAAGAATCGGGGCGGAACACCGGCAATCGAGTGCTCCCCTCGACGACAAGTCAGTCGCCAATAGCAGCGGTCAACAATCGCGGCAGCGATTCCGCTCCCTCACCAGCGCCGTTGACCGGCGAGGAACGTCAGTTGCTGGCGCTCGCGCAGACGCATCCTGATGCCTTGCGTGCGATCTCGCAGGAAGATCGGCCCATCGCCATCGCGCCACTCAACATTCAACCGCTTCCTTCTGAAGCCAATCCGAACGGAGACAACGAATGACCAAACGGCCGGCAATTTTCGTAATCCTCGCCTTACTCGCTACAGTGGCAACCGCAACAGCGCAACAGAGCGACTCGGCTCCACCACCCGCGGAAGCGGCGAAGCACATTCCCACTGTGCGCTATTACCGGCTCGATTTCGTCGTCCGGGAGTCCGACCAGGGCAAGGTGCTGAGCCAGCGTGCTTACAGCCTTGGCGTCGCCGCCGCCGGCATTGCCGAGGGCCGCGAATGGTGGAGTCTCCGTGCCGGCACCAAAGTCCCCGCCGGCAGCAACTACGTCGATGTCGGCTTCAACCTCGATGTGCGGCCCGAAGACGCAGGTGGAGCGCTGCAATTGCGCCTGAAGGCGGACCTGTCGTCGCTCTCCCCCGACGTGAGCAACGTAAACATGCCCCCGATTCGGCAGATGCGAGTGGAGGAAGCGGTCCTGGTGCCCATCAACAAGCCAACCATCGTGTTCAGCTCAGAAGACCCCAGCAGCAAACACCAGTTTCAGATCGAGGTGACTGCAGTTCCTCAGAAATAATCCGACCGAGCTACACACGCTTTAGCGCTTCGCGCGCCTTAGCGATAGTGGTCTCGATGTCCTGGGGCGTGTGGGCCACACTGATGAATGCCGCTTCGAACTGCGATGGTGGCAGCCAGATTCCCGAGTTCAGCATGGCATTGTGGAAGCGGCCGAACTTGGCAGTATCGCAGGTTGCTGCACTGTCCCAGTCGGTGACGACTTTGTCGGTGAAGAAGAACGTGAACATCGAGCCGACTCGGTTGGCGGTCATCGCCACGCCTGCCGACTTTGCGGCTTCGAGAACTCCCGCGACGAGGTTTCTCGCGTATTCGTCGAGCTGCCGGTAATACTGCCGACGGTTCTGCTTGAGTTGCGACAGCATCGTGATCCCCGCCGCCATAGCCAGCGGGTTCCCGCTGAGCGTTCCGGCCTGATAGACGGGTCCCAACGGTGCGATCAGGTTCATGATTTTCGCCGGTCCTCCGTAGGCTCCGACGGGCAAGCCGCCGCCGATGATCTTGCCCATGGTGACCAGGTCGGCCTTGATGTTGTAAAGCTCGGACGCTCCTCCGAAGGCCAGCCGAAAGCCCGTCATCACTTCATCGAGGATCAGCAGAGTGGCTTCGCGCTCGGTGACGGCACGCAGTCCTTCGAGGTACCCGGAATTGGGCGGCACGCAGCCCATGTTGCCGACAACCGGCTCCACAATGACGCACGCGATCTGGTTCTTGTACTTGGCGAAGGCCTCTTCCACCGCAGACAGGTCGTTGTACGGAAGCGCGAGGGTGAACTGGACGAATTCTTCCGGAACTCCGGCCGACCCGGGAATTCCCAGCGTTGCAACGCCCGAGCCCGCCTTCACCAGCAGGGCGTCACTGTGGCCGTGGTAGCAGCCTTCGAACTTCAGGATGTACTTGCGATTGGTATAGGCGCGGGCGAGCCGGATGGCTGACATCGTGGCTTCGGTTCCGGAACTCACGAACCGAACCTTCTCGACGACCGGAAAGGCCTCAGACACAAGTTCCGCGAGATCAGCCTCAGTCGGCGTGGAAGCTCCGAAGCTTGTGCCTTTGCGAGCAGCATGAACAATGGCATCAATCACGTCGGGCACGGAATGGCCAAGAATCAGCGGCCCCCACGAGCCGACGTAGTCGATGTACTCGTTGCCATCGGCGTCCCACACGTAGGCGCCCTCGCCGCGAACCAGGAAGGGAGGATCTCCGCCTACCGAGCGAAACGCTCGGACGGGGGAGTTTACTCCGCCGGGAATGAACTGTTCGGCCCGTTTTTGCAGCGCGCGCGATTGATCGAACTTCATAGCCATGATGACAAGTTCCTATTTAGCAAGGAGTTCCGGGTATGGCCGGTCACTAGTGCGAACCTTGGAATATATCAGGCAGAAGTGGCCTGAGTTTGTGAGAAAAATCACTCAGCCACGACGATTTCCAGGTGCCGGATCACGAAAAGAGCACGGCCGTGACCTTCTGGGCCCCAGGTCGTCCAAGTGCTTGTACGGAAACAGGAAAGCAGGCATTGCAGCGGACGTCCGATTTCCCGCATCCATGCAGACGGGCGGTCATCCAACCAGTTGTATAATAACGGGAAGCAGTTCCGGGCAGTGCCGCAACTGCCCGACCTTCCAGCGGATCAGTGCAATCAATCATGTCGAAACCTACTAAGCTCATCGTCCTCGGTCTGTCGTTTCTATTGGCCACGCTGGTCGTTGCCGGTGGATTAGGCGTAAAGGCCAGCACCACCAACGAAGACTCTTACCGCCAGATTGAGGTGTACAGCGAAGTGCTGTCGCGCATCCGGACGGAGTACGTCGAAGACCCCAACGTGCCAGCCGTAACCAATGGCGCTCTGCACGGGTTGCTGGAGTCGCTCGACGCCAATTCCAGCTACCTCGACCCGACCGAATACAAAGACTACAAGCTGCGCAAGAACGAGGGCCAGGCCAGCATCGGCGCGACGCTGTCGAAGCGGTTCGGCTATGCGGCCGTGGTTTCGGTAATTCCGGGCGGCCCTGCCGATAAAGCAGCGATTGAAAGCGGCGACATCATCGAGGCCATCGAGGCCAAGAGCACGCGCGACATGTCTCTCGCTGAAATCGATGGGATCCTTGCAGGCCAGCCGGGTTCGGTCATCAACCTTTCCGTGGTGCGTCCGCGTAAGGCAGCACCTGTGAAGACGCCAATCACTCGCGAAATCATCTCCGAACCTCCGGTAAGCAGCAAGACGCTTGAGGATGGCATCGCGTACATCAAGATCGACGATTTCCCCAAGGGCCGGTCGCAAGAGGTTGCCGCCAAGCTGAAGGAACTCGATAAGTCCGGCGCCAAGAAGCTGGTCCTTGACCTGCGCAACTCCGGCAGTGGAGATGAGACCGAAGGCATCGCTACGGCGAACCTGTTCCTGAATCACGGGACCATCTCGTACTTGCAGGGTCAGACGTATCCCAAGCAGACATTCAATGCCGATCCGCAGAAGGCCGTCGCTCCCAGCATTCCGCTGGTGGTGCTGGTAAATCGCGGAACTGCCGGCCCGGCCGAGCTTCTAGCTGCGGCGATCATGGAGAATGCACGCGGCGACGTGATTGGCGATAAGACCTTCGGCTCGGGCTCCATTCAGAAGGTCATCGAGATGAAGGATGGTTCGGCCTTGATGCTCTCGGTGGCCAAGTACTATTCGCCATCTGGCAAAGCTCTACAAGATACGGCCGTCACGCCCAACATTCTCGTGGCCGACAATACGGATGAATTCACCGGCCCGGATGATGACGACAGTTCACCGGCGGATGAAAAGCAGCAGGAGAAAGACAAGAAACCTGCTCCGGACGATCAACTGAAGCGAGCGATTGATGTGCTGAAGAATCCTGCACAGCAGAAGCCTGCCTAGAAAATCGAATGTCAAAGATCGATGGCCGCGGAGTTCAGCTCCGCGGCTTTTTTATTTTCCCAATTCACGATTAAAGAAGTCGGCCATCAGGTGGTGGGCTTCTTTGGACTCCGGCAGGTTCCATTCGTTCCAGTAGGCGTGCCAGAGACCGTCAAAGACGATCAATTGCGCGTTGACGCCGGCGTTGTAGAAGACGCGATGAAAGTTTACGGTGTCGCTGAGCAACATGTCGCGCCCGCTGGTAAGAAACAGCGTGGGCGGAAAACCCTTCAGGTCGAAATACGCGGGAGAAAGGATAGGATCATTCAGCGCGGTGGTGCCTGTGTAGCTGGTGTCGGGCTTGCCGTCAGGTGGGCTGAGTGGCCCGGACAGACCGCGAAGCGCGTACATGGCCCGGGAATCGCCGATCTTGCTGAAGTCTCCAATCCCGGAGAAGATGCCGAGCGCGCCGGGAAGCGGCAAACCCAGCTGCCGTAACCGCGCGGCTACCTCGGCGGTAAGAATGGCACCAGCTGATGTGCCGTAGATGCCGATGTTTTGTGGCCTGTAGGTCTTCAGGAGTTCTTTGTAGACCGCGACCACCTCATTGACTGCGGTGGGAAATGGATGCTCGGGAGCCAGCGAATAGAGAACTGCAACGACCTTCGTTTGCGTCAAATTCGCAATCGGAATGGTTTCGATCTCCGATCCCCAATCCGCGTTGAAACCTCCTCCGTGAAGGTTGATCAGTACGCGGTCCTTTTTGTCGGGCGGAATCGTCAGCGGGGTGACGATTCGCACGGGCACACCGGCGATCTTGTCTTCGGCCAGGTTCACCGGGTAGGTCTTGCGCATCTGTTCGCCGCCGTTGAGTTGCCAGGCCGAAGCCATGGCGCGGCGCTGGGCCAGACTATCGGGATTGCTTGCGTCGGGGGTCCCGGCGGCAACCACCTTCTGCGCTTCGGGACTCAGGGTGTCAGGCACGGGAACGACGCGGGTGATGTGAGCGGTGCCCTGCGCGTCGATGAAGCTGGAGTCAGACTGTGGGGGAGCGGGCTTGGTGGCGGCGTCTTGCGCAACCACGACCCCTGCGGAGACACACATTACCAGGCAGTACAGGAATATGACCCGAACGATGGGCTTGCGGCTATTCATACATTCTCTCCAAGGGCAGGAGTGTAACAGGTACCCCCTCCCCCCTCCCCCAAATCTTTGTTTTGTTGAAGATAGGCACGATTTCCGATGGAAATCCTTGGAAACAAAGGGGCTATAGGCAAAACATAGAATCGTAAGGACTTAAGACGGATTTTCTCGAGGTGGAGGAGTGCTGAGGCGGGAAAGGGACAAGCAAATCGGCAACGAACAGGACCTATCACAGGTGAAAGCAGTCTTTTGGGGATGCGGGAAACGTCGGGATGCCGATCAGTGTCGACAGCTCTCCCTCATCCTGCCACAAGCAGAGTAGGGCAGGGTGAAGAGTGCAGCTAGGACATGGGTCACGGGTGAGTGTGATAACGAGTTGATAGTGGGTAGTGGCAAGTGGTCGGTGGCTAGTAAAAGCGAAAAGCCCCACATATCCCAAAATCAGGGATATGTGGGCCACCCAGAGGTCAACATACGTGGAGGACGGGCTAAAAGCAGATCCCTCGGTCGCCACGGCGACCTCGTGATGACAAATCGCTTTAGATGTTAATCGGAGCGTCCGGCAAAGCCCTCTAGGTGTTGATCGGCATGCCGAAGACCGCGTTGGCGGCATCGAGCATCGCCTCTGACAATGTGGGATGAGCGTGAATGATGTTGGCGAGATCCTCTGCCGTGCATTCCATCTCAAGCGCAACCACGGACTCAGCGATCAACTCGGTCGCGGTGGGGCCGATGATGTGCACGCCCAGAATCTCGCCGTGCTTGGTGTCGGTGACGATCTTCACGAAGCCCTCGTGCTGGCCGACGATGCTGGCGCGCGAGTTGGCGGTGAACGGGAACTTGCCGATCTTCACGTCGTGGCCTAGTTCCTTGGCCTTAGCTTCGGTGAGGCCGACACTGCCGATCTCGGGATGGCAGTAGGTGGCGTTGGGTATGCGACCCTTGTTGATTGCCTTGACCGGCTTGCCCGCAATGTGCGTGACGGCGACAATGCCCTCCATCGCGCCTGCATGCGCGAGTTGCGGATAGCCCATCGCGATGTCGCCGATGGCGTAGATGCCGGGTTCGGCGGTCCGCATATATTCGTCGGTCTTCACGAAACCGCGGTCGACCTCTATTTTGGTCTTCTCGATACCAACGTTCTCGGTGCGCGGGGCGCGGCCGACCGCGATCAGCACTTTGTCGGCTTCGATTTTCTGCTGCTTGCCGTCGACGGTGAAGGTGACGGCGACACCGTCTTTGGTGCGCTCGACCTTTTCCACCTTGGCATTCACGAATCCGTTGATGCCGCGCTTGCGGTAGACGCGCATCAGTTCCTTGGAGACGTCTTCGTCCTCCACGGGCACGTAGCGGGGCAGCATTTCGAGAATCGTGACATCGGTGCCGAACGACTTGTAGATGCTGGCAAACTCGACGCCTACCGCGCCGGAGCCGATCACGATGAGTGACTCGGGAATGTTGTCGAGGCTGAGGATCTCGATGTTGCTCAGGATACGGTCGTCGGCCTTGAGGCCTGGCAACATGCGGGCTGTCGAACCGGTCGAGAGAATCACGTTTTTCGCACCGATCGTGGACTTGCCGTTCTTGCCTTCGACTTCGACGGTGTGGATGCCACCCTTGGCCGGGCCGGTCAGCTTGCCCCAGCCCTCGATCACTGTGACTTTGTTCTTCTTCATCAGGAACTGAAGGCCCTTGGCGTGCTTATCAACGATGCCCTGCTTGCGCTTTATGATGGTGCCCCAATTCAGCTTCGGGGCGGTAATGTTCTCGATGCCCAAGGCAACGCCATCTTTTACATGGTCGTAGACTTCGGCATTGAAAAGCAAAGACTTAGTGGGGATGCAGCCGACATGGAGGCAAGTGCCGCCGAGATAGGGGTCTTTCTCAATGAGGGCGGCGGAAAGGCCGAGTTGTCCGGCGCGAATGGCGGCTGTGTATCCAGCCGGACCGCTGCCAATAATGGCCACATCGTAGGTTGTGTCAGCCATGGAAGGTGCTCCGTTCTGTAGGGAGATATTAGAGCCGCTAGACGAATAGATGATTGTAAACGAGCTATCGGCTCTCAGCTATCAGCTGCGTCAGTCAAAGGCAACCGCGGATATGCGCGGACCAGCACGGATCGGAATCAGGCAAAGGCGTGTTCACCACGGAGAACACGGAAAGGGATTGGGCGAAAGTCAAAAGCAACTGCGGCCGTGGATTTGCCGTCTGCCCTACTGAGACACTCGACGGACCGCCCAAGGTTTGAACGGGGGCACGTCGGGCGGCAAGCCAACCATGCGAACCTCGCCCTTGTCGGGCGCGATGAGCTTCAATTCGGCTTGCATAGAGTCTTCCGAGCCGTCAGTGCTCTTCGTCGTGAAACGCAGCACACTCCCCTTGACCTGAGCCTCGGTGATCGAATCATTTCCATCCCTGGCTTCGGCTTTGGCAAGCTCTCCCGCTTTGTTCACGTCAATGTCGGCATGACTCATGCTTCCGCTGACTTTATTGCCGTCCACGCTAAAGATGACTGTAAGAAACGGCTTCCCGTTGAAGGTGCCTTGCCATGTACCGACAAACTGCTTGGCATTCGAGCTGGTTGCTTGCTGGAAATCCTGCGCAAAAACCATAGCGCAGGACACGAGCAACACGGCCGCGGCAACAGCCGTCGATCGGATTAGCCGTCTACTTGATGAAGTGAACATGGTCATACTCCCACCCAGCCCTGGTGACCTTGGGGCTGCAAATATACCTTCCCTTAACACGACTCGGCAATCAATCGACTCGCTGGAACGGCAGATTAATGATGAAAAATCGCAATTACACTTGCGTGACCTCCCGAGTCCCGCAGCCGTCCAACAAATTGTCGCCAAGCGGGAACCCCTAGACGCGATCAGATCAGGGCGGGCTCTCGGCTTCGCGCGATCCCACCCTATGGCCAAAATCGGGCGATAACGTTGGGCGCCCAGTCGGATCGATTTACGATAGCGTTTGTTATCGGAAGGAGGCATGAGATGTCCTCACCGGCAAGTGACCTGGCTACGCGCCTTACCGCTATAGCTCCGCAATTTCTGGTCGATGATCTGGACCGAGCCATTGCGTATTACTGTGACAAGCTTGGCTTTGAGCTCGAATTTAAGTATGAGTCGTTTTACGCGGCGGTGACGCGTGACGGAATCGCGATCCATCTGAAATGTGCCCCGAAAACGGCGGCGGACAGGGAGCACAGAAAAGAGAACGAACACCTGGATGCGTACATTGCGGTACAGGGCATCCGCAGCTTGTTCAGCGAGTTAACAACGCGTGGGGCCCAAGTGTTCAAGCCGCCGGAAGAGAGACCATGGGCATGCCTCGATTTCTATGTCGAAGATGCCGACGGCTACATACTCTGCTTTAGTGAACCGAACGCAAACCGTGAATGACGAGCGATCAGGGTTGCCGATTCAGCACGGAGGCTTAACCCAGGTTAGCGCCCAAATAAAGGTCGCGAACCTGGGGCATCCATCCACCCGCCATTTCTCTGAGCTAGCCGTGTTCGACGCGCGACTTAATGTCGGAGTACGCCGTTTCAATGAGCCTGCTGAGTGCTGCGGCGTTGGCGGGCGATCCTGGTCTGAGCTTCACGTGGCGCATGAACTTGCCGGTGCCTCGCAGCAAGCGGGCCGGATCGGGCAGCGCTGCGCCTTGGAAGAAACCCACGTTTACGTGCGAAGTGAATACATTGACATAGCCGAAGGGCGCATCTCCCAAGCAGGCAACCGGGCAGCCGTCATGCAGAAGCTCGCGGACTTCGTCGCCGCATTCTCGCATCTCCTCAAACCACCGATGCGCGATGGCTCCCAATTCACCTGCATGCTGTTTCATCCAAGCATCGATGGCGGGATCGCGCTCGACAGCGCCGTTGAGGCGAAACAATTCCATTCTCACCATCGCTTTGGTTTAGCAGTTCTTCTCCGCCACGTACAGATACCTCAACAACCGACGCTCGGCTGTCAAGCTATGAACGCAGGAAAGGAACGCCTGTAATCCTTCAAAGTTGCTCGTTCCCTCGAGTGCGACCAGTTCTTTTCTCCGCCTCTCGCGCGCTTCCTGCCACTTCTTTGAGATACTGGCCGCACTTTCAGTGGTGTCAACAGCACGAGTCGCCCGAAAACCCGCTTGCTCAATCAGTCGCTCATTCTCTCCCGGCGGACTGTACACGTAGTAACCAATCGAACTACGGGTGGCGATCTCCTGGTGGGAAACCATTCCACCGACGACCAGAGCGTCGCTAAAAAGCATTCGTCCGCCTGGCTTCAGGACCCGAAACATCTCGCACACTACTTTGGGCCTTTTCGGAATGTGGCACAAAACATCATTCGCGAACACCGCGTCAAACGTCTCACTCTCGAAAGGCAAATTCTTTGAGGCGTCACCATTCTGGAAGTGCGCTCGTGCGGCGAGACCGCTCGCGGTCGCGAGTTGATTGGCATTGTGAACTCCGGGTTCATTCACGTCCAGGCCCACAATGCTACAACCCACAGTCTCCGCCAGGTGGAGGGCGTACCCTCCCGATCCACACCCGATTTCCAACACCGACGAACTTGCTTGTAAGCGAAGCTTCCGGGGAATCTCGTTGGACTCCTCTGTAGTGACCCAACTGGTCTGTCCCAGATCCTGCCCGTAGGTCTCCGTTCGAATCTGCTGGTAAACCTCGGACCCATAGTTCGCATACGCATTGTCGTAGAGATCCACTCTGGCAGACATGTCGGACGACCTCCTTGATGGTGGCATCTGGCGCTTATTTTAACGTCCAACGCTAGGACGTGAACCCTTCGACTTCGCTCAGGGCAGGCTGTGGGGCACCCGACCCCGGCAGAGCGACTACAATCACAAAGACCATTTTTACCCAAGAAATCCTCATGAAAACTTCGTCTTTGCTTTGCGTGCTGCTTTTCGTCGCTTCGTTTCTCGCTGTCGCGAACTCTGTCCAGCCGCCCGCGATGCGCCTGGACTATTACCACACCGGCAACGCTACCACCGAGACGTTTAGCTTTGACCGCGTGGTGATCGAACCCCTGCCCTGGCCGGGCAATATGGCAAAGACGATCGACGACACCAACCTGGGGAACTACCTGTTTGAAGTGCGCGACGCCGCCAGCGACAAGCTGCTGTACTCGCGGGGATTCGGCTCCATCTTCAGCGAGTGGTCTGACACGGAAGAGGCGAAGAAGCTGAACCGCACGTTTTCCGAGTCGATGCGGTTTCCTGCGCCCAGCGCCAAGGTAAAGATCGTGTTGAAAGAACGGCGAGAGGGCAAGGACGTGGACTTCCATGAAGTCTGGACGACGACCATCGATCCTGAAGACAAGTTCATCGACCGAGCCAAGCCGCCGTCACCGGGGCCACTACTGACGTTGCAGAAAATGGGCGAGCCACAAACCAAGGTCAATTTGCTGATGCTGGGCGATGGATACACCGCAGCCGAACGCGGCAAGTTCGAGAAAGACGCCAAACGCGCCCTTGAAATCCTGTTCTCACGCTCGCCGTTTAAAGAACATCGCAAGGACTTCAACGTTTGGGGGCTGTGTCCGGCGGCGGCGGAGTCGGGGATTGCGCGCCCGTCCACCGGCATCTATCGCGACTCGCCGATCGGAGCCTCGTACGACACCTTCGGCAGCGAGCGGTACCTGATGACCACGAACAATCATGCGCTGCGCGAAGTGGCGTCGTACGCACCTTATGAGTTCATCGAGATTCTGGCGAATTCCGGCACCTATGGCGGAGGCGGCATCTTCAACCTCTACGCGACGGTCGCGATCGACAACCAATGGGCGCCCTACCTCTTCGTTCACGAGTTCGGCCATCACTTCGCCGGACTGGCCGACGAGTATTACACCTCTGACGTGGCCTATGAGTCGCAGACGCAGCGCATTGAGCCGTGGGAACCGAATGTTACGGCCTTGCTCGATCCAGAGATGCTGAAGTGGAAAGACCTGGTCGTCGCCGGCACACCGGTGCCCACGCCCTGGCACAAGGCGGAGTTCGAAGCCTACGAGCACGACATTCAGGCGGAGCGGCGCAAGACTCCGGGCCGAAAACCGGCCTGAGTCGGAGATGAATGCCCTGTTCGAGAAAGAGAAGAAACACGTGGACGAGCTGCTGGGGACAGACCAATATTCCGATCGCGTTGGCGCCTTCGAAGGCGCGAACTACGAGGCGCGGGGATACTACCGTCCGCAGGAGAACTGCATCATGTTCACCCGATATGAGAAATTTTGTGCGGTGTGTCAGCGCGGCATCGAGCGGATTATTCGGCTGTACGCAGCGGAGTAAGTGACGGGAGCCAACCGGACCGTAAATATTCGCTGTTCTACTCGGAAGCTCCCGAACCAACGACCGCCCGTCCTGTAAGTCATTGCCCCTGTGCGGACAATCCGCCCCTGAGTCTTTTTCTCGCCCCAGTCCGTATATCCCAGTAGTATGGTCGCCGCTGCCTTCAGTACGCTGATGACGATGGAAACGGAAGAGGCCCAAATCGCGCAAGGCCTGCGCCGGCGCGATCCGGACGTGCTCGATGCCCTGATCGAGCAGTATCAGCATCGCCTGCTGCGCTACCTGGCGCACATGACGCACAACCAGGCGACGGCAGAAGACCTGTTCCAGGAAACGTGGATACGAGTGCTGGAAAAGGGCCATCAGTACGACGGGAAGAGCCGCTTCGCGACCTGGCTGATGACGATCGCGCACAACGTTGCTATCGATCACTTGCGGAAGAAGGCACCGCAAAGCCTGGATGAGATGCGAGACACCGAAGACGCCGTGCCGTTCGAGCCGGTGGCGACAGAACGTTCGCCGTTTGAGCAGGCGTCGGCGAGCGAGGACCGGGCGCGCATCAATGCCGCGCTGGAGCAGGTTCCGACGATTTTTCGTGAGGTGCTGGTGCTGCGTTTTCAGGAGCAGTTGAAGCTGGAAGAGATTGCGAAGTTGGTGGGCATTCCGCTGGCAACGGTGAAGACGCGGCTGTACCGGGGAGTGATTGCCCTGCGTCCAGCGCTGAGAGGAGACGCGCGATGAATGGACACGAACATGAGCGCGCGATGGAGCTGATCACGCTCAGGGATGTCGAGGGAATCAGCCAGAGCGATGTGCAGTGGCTGGAGGCGCATTTGGCTGGATGCCACGACTGCGCGAGTTTCGAGCTGGCTATGAGCGATGCCGGGCCAGCGCTGCGGTCGTCGAGTGTGATGGCTTCGCCGGCGCTGGTGGATGCGACCCGCGCGCGCGTACACGCCCGCGCCGAGCAATTGCGTGAGCGCGAATCGCGGCGGTTCCTGATTGCGATTTCGTTTGCCATGGGAGTGGTTTTCTCGACGATGTCGGCCTGGTTATGGTGGGAGGTCGGCGGGTGGATGGTGGAGCGATTCAATATGCCATCGGTGATCGTGGGGCCGGGACTGGTGGTGTCGTGGCTGTTGCCGGCCATCTTGCTGGGAGTGATGGTGGTGGCGTTTCCGGAAACGAAGTTCGAGGGCAGTGTAGTGCAGTTGTTTATGAAAGACCGTCAGAGAGGGATCCGATGACACAGCGTAAGACGACGTTTAGTGAAGAGTTCGCCATCATTCCAAAGTTCATGTACCTGTTTGCGCCCGTGGCATTCATCGGGATGTTCTGCCTGTTTATTGTTTACATGCCACAGCACGACCACCATGCGCCGCCGTTTCCGGTGCGCGTGTTGCTGATGGTGGTGACGAGCGTGGTGCTGTCGATCTACTTTCTGCTGGTCGGCTATGTCAACCAGGACGCGAAGCGTCGCGACATGGGACAGGTGCTGTGGACGCTGCTGGTTATGCTGGTCCCGAACTGTCTTGGCTTTCTGGCGTACTTTCTGTTGCGCAAGCCGCTGATTCAGTATTGCCCGCAGTGCGGGGAGCGCGTGGAGAAGGGGTTTCACTTTTGCGCGAAGTGCGGATGTGAGCTTGCGCCGTCATGCGGGTCGTGTGGACAGGCGGTCAGCAGGGACTTTGTTGTCTGTCCGTATTGCGGGAAGTCGCTGGAGCAGGCGAGAACCCAGGGCTGAAGCCCGATTATTAGCGGCACAGGTCACCGGGCTAAAGCCCGTGCTTCCACCCGAAATGCAAGGGCTAGCCGACGACTTCGTCGAACTTGAGGGGGTCGGGAGCGACAGGGACGGGCTTGGGCTCGATGAGTGCGAGCTGCTGGTAGGTATAGCGGATGCGGTGAATCACCGTGATAGTGCTCAGCACCGCAATCACCCAGAGCACAGGGCCCATGCGGTTGAAGAGCGCGCCGATAATCACCAGCACGATGCGTTCAGGGCGTTCCATGAATCCGGCCTTGCAGCTTTGCACCAGCGACTCGGCACGGGCGCGGGTGTAACTGACCATCACCGAGCTGACCATGACGAACGCGACCATGACCACGTAGAAGAAGCGGTTGGCGCGGGCGTAATAGACCAGCAATCCGAAGAAGAACGCGACATCGCTATAGCGGTCGATGACGGAGTCGAAGAAGCCGCCGAACTGGGTTACCTGATTAGTGGCGCGGGCGACGCGGCCGTCAACCATGTCGAAGATTCCGGCGCCGATGATGACCAGGCCGGCGTAGAGGAACATGCGCTGCTGGTTTTCGGCGTTGGCGTAGCCGAAGAGGAATCCGGCGACGACGTTGATGAGCAGGCCGATAAACGTGAGGGCGTTGGGCGAGATCTTGGTCAGGGCCAGGCCGTGCACAATCTTGTACAGCAGCCACTTGCTGGAACGCCCGACGGCACTCGTCCAGGTCATTACGCCTCGTCGTGAATGGTGATCAGCTTGAGGACTTCAAGCTCGCGCTTGCCGTTTGGAGTAACCACTTCGCTGACGTCGCCGACTTTCCTGCCCAGCAAGGCGCGCCCGATCGGCGAGGTGGTGGAAATGAAGCCCTTGGTCACGTCAGATTCCTCGCTGGTGACGAGCTTGTACTCGATCTCTTCGCCCTTGGACGAGTCGAATACAACGATGGTCGAGCCGATGGCGGCCTTGTCTTTCGGGATGTTCGCCATGTTGACCAGCGAGAGCTCAGCCATGCGCGACTTCAACTGACCAAGGCGGGCGCGGACAAACTCCTGCCGCTGCTTGGCCATGTGGTACTCAGCGTTCTCGCTGAGATCGCCCATGGCCACCGCCTTCTTCAGTTCTTTCGGCAATTCGTGGTTGAGTTCGTGTTCGAGGACCTGGATTTCCTGCTCGAGCTTCTTCTTGATGTGTTCAGGCATACTTCAACGCTGGCCCTGAAAGGTTCTGAGCCATCGGACGATTATACGCGCAAGTGTATGGAGAGCAGGCAAGGGAAGCGGGGCGCGAAATGACGGTTCCCCGAAAACGCCCGTCAATTGACGCTTTCGGCGGGCAGGGGTATACTCGCGACATAGTTGTGGGACCCTTCTTTGGCCTCCAGATCTTGCCGCGGGGAGCGGCTCGGCCCTCATGAGCACCCTCTCATTTAGTATCGGCGACAAGGTCGTCTACCCGAACCACGGGGTAGGTGTGATTGAACAGATCAGCAGCCGCACGATTGGCCTGCAAGTTGAGAGATTCTACCTTCTCAAGATCAAAGCCAGCAGCCTCAAGGTCATGGTGCCCTTCCACAGCGTGGAAAGCGTCGGACTGCGGCGAATCGTGCGCAATGGCGAAGTGCAGAAGATCATCGAGTTCCTCAGCGACGGTAAGTGCGAGAACAGCGCCGACTGGAAAGACCGCTTCAAGGAAAACTCCGACAAGATGCGGACCGGGTCGCTGCTGGATGTCGCGATCGTTCTGAAAGGTCTGCTACTTCTGGCACAGGCCAAGCCGCTCAGCTTCCGCGAAAAGAAGATGCTGGAACGGACTCGATACTTGCTGGTCAGCGAGCTGGCGATGTCGAGGAACGTGGAAGAAACGGTGATTGAGGACGTGCTGGACCGCGCGCTCACCAAGAGCAAGCTGCGGTTCCCGGAAGCGTCGGCTATAGCTTCGTAAGATTTACGTTGGATTTGCAAAGGTGGCGCGGAATTCTCCGCGCCATTTGCTTTTGGAGGAGACCTGGGCTAACGGCGGCCCAGAAACGCCTCAAGATGCTCCAGTTCACGATGGGCCATATCCATGTAGCGGCGGGCACGGTCCGTATCGGAAGCGTCCAATGCCTGCTTGGCCTTAGCAATGTCGGTCCGCACACTGCTGCGGGCGGCGACCACGTCACCGCGCAGACCCAGGCCATCGCGATGTAGTTGCTGTTCGAGGGTGTCGACGCTGGCTTCGGCGGTCGCTGCCCGACTGTCGAGCTGATCGATCTCCGTCTCCATGGCATCAAGTTGCTTCTTGTGTTCCAGGAAGGCCTGTTGTTGAGCCTCGGCATCCGCGGCGGGTGCAGGCGGCAGGTTGTCGGCTCCAGCCGGCGCCTTTCGTGCGGTAACTGCCGGCGGTTTCGGAGTAGCGACGTTGCCGACCGGAGGCTGTGAATCGGGAGTGGCCGGCGTTGGCGATGGTTGCGGCGACGCGTCCTGCTTTGGGGTGGTGGTGATATCGGCGGGCGCGGGGTTGGTGGTTGCCGACGCCGAGGCTGCAGCGGCTACTTCTTGTGGACCCCGTTGCCGTGATTTGTAGATCGCCGCTCCCGCCCAAATTGCTGCTATCAGCACCGCGGCGAGTACAAGTAACAGATTGCGATTCGTGCGCGAAGCTGCGTTTTCCTTCGTAGGGACGGTAAAACCTGGATCGAAGGCCGGCTTGGGCACCGTAAAACCAGCCACATTGGCCTGGGTCGTCTGGTTCGCTGACTCGTCGGACGCGGTTGCGATTTTTGACAGAGCGGTACGAAAAGCGTCGGCGCTTTGGAAACGCTGCGCCGGGTCTTTCGATACGGCGACCATGATGATGTCGTTCAGCGCCTTGGGAACTGAGGACACAATCTCTATCGGCGGACGAGGCACCTGCCTGATCTGTGCCTCCATGAGGGAAAAACTGCTGGTGACACTGAACATGCGCTTGCCGGTCACCATCTGGTACAACGACACGCCGACAGAATAGAGGTCCGAGCGCTCATCCGTCGTCTGGGCCTGAACTTGTTCCGGCGAAGCGTAATCGAGCGAGCCCAGCGTGGTACCGGTCACGGTGAGTCCGACTTCATCGGCGGAGCGCGCCAGGCCAAAATCCATCAACTTCACGACGCCCTGCGGAGTCAGCATCATGTTACCGGGCTTGATGTCGCGGTGAATCACGTGCTTGCTGTGCGCATAGCTGAGAGCCGCGAGCACCTGATCGGTGTAGTTCAGCGCTTCGGCGGTTGAGAACGGTCCCCGGTCGAGGCGTTCGGCCAGGGTTGTGCCTTCAACGTATTCCATGATCATGACGAACTGATCATTGGCGGTGAACGCCGTGCGGAGCGCGGCAATATTGGGGTGTTCCAGGCTGGCGAGCACCTTGATTTCGCGCGTGAAGCGAGCCACGAATTCACTGCGTCCGGCAAGGCTAGGAAGCAGGACCTTCATGGCTTCCACCCGGTCGGAGAGCACGTTTCGCGCCAGGTAGACTTCTCCCATGCCGCCGTGGCCTAACTCACGGATGACTTCATAGTCACCGATACGTTTGGGTGTATTTTCGCTCATGAAGATGCCCCATTCCGGAAGAGGATACGTTCGGCGGGAGCCCGGCAAACACGGGCAGCATACACCAAAAAGCCGCACAGGGGACAATCGAGTAGCTGACCGACTTACCCGACCAGCACTGCGCCACCGTTTACGTTAAAGACCTCGCCGGTGATGAACCCCGCATGCGGCGTGCAGAGGAACAGGATGGGCGCGGCAATTTCGTGGGGTGTGCCAACGCGGCCGAGTGGGATGGTGGAAAAGATTTTGCTACTTCGCTTAGCGTCACGAAGCGCATCGGCTGACATGTCGGTGGCCACCCAGCCGGGCGCGACGCAGTTGACCCGAATGCCGAAGGGCGCGAGTTCCGTGGAGAGACCTTTGGTCATGCTGATGAGCGCGCCTTTGGTGGCGGCGTAATCGGCGTGAGAGGCCTCGCCGCGCTGTCCGGCGGTAGAACTGATGAGGACGATGTTGCCGCCGCGCTGCTGGCGCTTCATCTGCGCGACTGAGTGTTTCACCAGGGCGAACATGCTGTCGAGGTTGACGGCGACGGTGGCGCGCCATTGGTCGTCAGGCATGGCATCGATGGCAACGTCGTTCGACGGCCAAATGCCGTGATTGCCGACCAGAATATCGAGTGCTCCGAAACGGCCGGTGGTGGCATTGACCAGAGCTTGGGCGGTTGCTGTTCCGGTCAGGTCTGCCTGCACGGCGTGGCAGTTGGCCGCGCCACACTCCGCTGCCAGCTTTTCGGCTTCTGCCGCCGAACGGACGTAGTTGAAGACCACCTTCGCGCCGGCGCGGACAAAGAGGCGAACGGTTGCCGCGCCGATGCCGCGTGAGCCTCCGGTGATGAGAGCGACTTTGCCTTCCAGCGATAGGGTTACGTCGGATGACATAGAAAACACAACTTAGCACATTGGACGACTGCGGCCTCGTGCCTTGGTTTAAACTCTCGAAGAACTGCGGCGCCGGCGCGGCGTTTCACATTCAAGCGCTGCTGGAAAAGTACGACGATGAACATTGAAGCGATACGCAAGCACTGTCTTGGACTTCCCCACGCCACGGAGAACGTGCAGTGGGGGTGCGACCTGTGTTTCAAGGTTGACGGCAAGTTGTTCGCAGTTGCCCCGCTGGAAGTTGCTCCCGTGGTTTTGTCGTTCAAGTGCACGCCGGAAAACTTCGCAGAGCTGTGCGAGCGGACGGACATCATCCCCGCACCCTACATGGCGCGGGCGCAGTGGGTAGCGCTGCAATCGCTGAATGCCGGTGCCGATGATGAGTTGCGTGCGTTGCTCGCAGAGTCGTATCGGCTGGTGTGGGAGCGGCTCACAAATAAGCGTCGCGAAGCGTTAGCTGGTGCGGTTGCCGTGAAGCCCAAAGGCTCGCCTACAAGCAGGAAGACTCGGCCTGCTAAATCGGCGAAAGCCAAGAAGGCAGTTAAGGGCCGTCGCAAATGAGGGCTGGCCTGCGCGCGGCTTTCGTGGCGACGTTGTCGCTAGTCTGCGGATCAAGCTTTATGTTCAGCCAGACTGCGGGAGCACAACCGGCAGGCTCCGCTAAAGCCGCCATCCCTCGACCATTGGAGCTGGAGCAGAAGTTCTTCGACATCTTGCGCAGCGGGGACGCGCTTCAACTGCTCTCGTACATACCCGAAGACGGCGTCAACCTTGGACGTGATGCTGAAAACACCAGTCGTAAGGATATCGAGGAGCAGCTTACGCATCGGACCGGGTTGTACTGCAAGCTTTTCGACACTTCTTGCTTGAAGCCGACCGGAACGTCAAGGCCATCGTCGCAAGTTTGCTCGTATCGGGAGTTATTGACGCAGTCGGAGAAGGTGCGGACGGCCTCGACGGAGACCACACGCAATAACGTGCGTCAGGCGATCCTAGTGGCTGAAGTGCAGAATGCGAAGTGTGGTGGACACCTGCTGATCGACGTCATCTTCAACTACCAGCAGGGCGGGTGGAAGTTGTTTTCAATCCCGTAGTCTCCCGGTTGAAAAGCGGATCCCTAGCGGGCTAAAGCCCACTCGTGATCACAAAAGTAAGCAGCTTATCGGCACGACTGAAGTCGTGCCCTGACACACGGCGCATCTCTCAACGGCGACGCAATAGTACATGCACACCGTTGGCCGGGCGCAGCGTGATGCTTGGCATCGGCTTAACCTCGCGCCCAGGGACAAGACTTATCTCAAAACGCTGCGCCACGGAGGCCAGCAGAACGGCGGCCTCCATCAGTGCGAAGGCGTTGCCGACACAACTTCTAGGTCCGCCGCCAAAGGGGAAATAGGCGAACTTGGGCAGTGCCGCTTCGTTTTCCGGCGACCAGCGATCAGGATCGAAAGCGTCAGGATTGGGAAAGAAGCGAGCGTCGCGATGCGTAACCCAAGGACTGACGATTACGTTAGAACCCACGGGCAGTTTGTATTGACCAATCTGCACATCTTCCGCAGCGCGACGGCTTATCACCCACGCAGGTGGATACAGGCGCATGGACTCGCGAACAACCTTGTTGGTATAGACAAGCTGTGGCACGTCGGCGGCGGTCGGCATCCGTCCTGCCAGCACACGGTCAACTTCTTCATGCAGCCTCGACCTGCGCTTCCGGATGGCTGGCGAGCAGGAACCATGCCCACGACAGGGTCAACGCAGTGGTTTCGTGTCCTGCGAGCAGCATGGTCATTACTTCATCGCGAAGCTGCTTGTCTGTCATCGTTGTACCGTCGGTGTCTTGCGCGCGCAACAAATCTGACAGCAGGTCGTCTCCCATTCCACTGGCGCGACGCTCGCGGATGATGCCGTAAACAATTTCATCGAGCGCCGCCACGCCGCGCAGAAAGCGCCGTCGGCTCGGAGTAGGCACTTTGAAGAAAAGCCGCCAGATGCTAAGGCCGGCATTTTGACGGATGAAGTCGTCCATGGCCCGAGCGACGATCGGCATACGCGGACCGAGATCGACTCCGAACAAAGTGCGAGTGGCAATGGCGAGAGTGGTCTGCATCATCTCGCGATGAATGTCGAGTTCTGCACCGTCATGCCACGTGCTCAGCATGCGGTCAGACTCGCGCGCCATGATTTCCGCATAGGCAGCGATGCGGGTGCGATGAAAGGCCGGCTGACTCAGCCGTCGCTGCCGCAACCAGAAGTCGCCCTCGCTGGTGAGCAATCCATTGCCGAAGAGCTCGGGATTGGCGCGCGTGCCGATGCCCTTGGTGAAGCTGCGATAGCGAGTGACCAGTACGGACTCGATATCGTCGGGATGGCGGAAGAAGTAGGTGGAGACATGCAGGAACCGCCAGAAAGCGACGTCGCCGTAACGAGCCGCCATACGAGGCAAGTTGACCAGAGGGCCAGCGCCGCTCAGCAGCGGCGAGCGGAGGAAGTGGCGGCCCTTGGGTCCGGGTGGACGGATAAACTGCTCTGCCATAATGAATTCAAAGTGTGTAACTTTTCGATGCTACCAAGAAGCGCCGCCTCGATGTCGTGGTCATTGTTTGGCGCAAATTCCGCAGAATCGTGCTAGCTTAGGGCACTCCCATTTTTTGCGCGAGGAACGCTGCCATGATGTTGGAAACGGAAGTTTTCGAAATCGAACCTGATATCACCGTGGTGTCTTGCGCCGGCCGCTTTACTCTTGGTACGCAGCTCAGGCTTACCGAGTCGATGATCAATACCCTGCTGCAAAAGGGCGTGCGTAAGCTGGTCGTGGACCTGACGAACACTGAGATCGTGGACAGCGCGGGGTTGGGAATCCTGATGCACTTGTTCGGCGAGGTGGAACAGCTTGGTGGATCTATGCGCGTGGCCGGGGCCAACGATCGCATTGCCAACATGTTCCACGTTACCCACACCGACGGGATACTGGCGCTGGATGCTGACTTGATGAGCAGTGTCAAGAAACTAAAGGATGTGCCAGCCGCAAGCTAGTGGTGTCGCAGCGTTATTCCAGTTTCAGTCCACCGGTTAAATCGCTGAGCTTCTCGATGCGGTGCTCCAGGCACCACTTGGTGAGCGAATCCACCAACGTCTCGCAGGCACAGGGGTCCCAGAAATTCACCGTTCCGACTTCGATGGCGCTCGCGCCCGCCAGTAGGAACTCGATTATGTCTTCGGCGGTACTGATACCACCGATCCCGATGACCGGAATCTTTACCGCCTTGGCGGCTTCCCATACCATGCGGAGAGCAATCGGCTTGATGGCGGGGCCGGAGAGTCCGGCGGTCACGTTGGAGATTCGCGGCTGGCGGGCTTCGGCGTCAATGGCCATGCCGACGAAGGTGTTGACCAGAGAAATCGCATCGGCTCCGGCTTCTTGGGCCACGCGGGCCATCTGCGGAATGCTAGTCACGTTGGGCGATAGCTTTACGATGACCGGACGATTGGCGATTTTCTTCACCGCGTTGACCACGTCGAACAGCATGCGTGGATCGGTGCCGAAGGCGATGCCTCCGCAACTGGTGTTTGGGCACGAGACGTTCAGCTCGTAGGCGGCGATGCCTTCGCCGTCGTTCAGCATTCGCGCAACTTCCACGTAATCATCCTGTGTGTGTCCGAAGACGTTGCAGAAGAAAACGATGTCGCTGACTTTCCGCAGCAGGGGAAGTTTCTCGCTGAGGAACGCTGGCGCTCCGATGTTTTGCAGCCCGATGGCGTTCAACATGCCCGCGGCTGTCTCAAATAATCGCGGCGGTGGATTGCCCGGCATCGGCTCGCGGGAAAGGCCTTTGACGACGAACCCGCCGAGGCGATTCAGCGTGACCACGTCTTCGAATTCGATGCCGTAGCCGAAGGTTCCGCTGGCGGCGATGATCGGGTTCTTCAACTCGATGCCCGCCACCGACACGCTCATGTCGAGAGGCGATTTGGGCGATGGCGTCACGGCCGTGTCTCCGGAGTACCGCGGGGACGCGGCGACGATGCTGGTGAAGCAGGTGCGTCGCTCTTGGCGCTGAAGGCCTGGGTCAAAATGCGACCAGTCGAACTCGTCGGCTTGTTGATGCCCAAAAGAACGGCGAGTGTCGGCGCGAGGTCGATCGGCTCGACCTGGTCGCGATAGACGCCTGGTTTGAACGCTGATCCGTAGAAGGCCAGCGGCACGTGCTGGTCGTAGCTGTAAGCCATGCCATGGTCGCTGCCTTCCTTCTTCGAAAGCGCGAACGGGGGCGGATAGCCCATTACCCACCATCCACCGTAGGGCGAGTAGCTGTTGGCGAACATGCGGCCGACCGGGCTGGGTGCGACTTCGCCGCTGCCCAGTTGTTCCTTGGTGTAAGTCGTGACGAATCCCATTGCGCGCATGGCTTCGGCGGCATAGCCCTCGGCATCGCCCTCGTTGATCTTCTCTCCGAACGCGTCCTGGTTGACGAAGACAATCGGGAAGGAAACAGAGCGCACGTATTCGCCGGGCTTGTGCAGACGGCCGCCCAGCGCCTTGTTCAACTCGGATTTCAAATCGCTGTTCGCAATGACTGGGGCTGGGATCCGAAGACTCAGGCTCGTGGCGTTGGTCGGAGCTATGCCATGGTCAGCGGTCAGCGCAATCCAGAATCGGTTGCCATACTGCTGCTGGAGAAAGCCGACGAATTCGCTGATCTGGCGGTCAAGGGCCAGGGCCATGGCGTGAATCTGCGGTGAGTCGGGGCCGAAGGCGTGCCCAACGAGGTCGTTGGCCGAGAGGCTCACCACCAGCAGATCGGTGACGGTGCCTTGCCCGAGCTTTTCCTGCTGAATGAGTTCGCGCGCGAATTCGAACTGGTAATCGTTGGCGTAAGGCGTGCTACCTACTAATTCGTAATACTCGATTGGTTTGCCGTTCGAGCCGTCGTGCGGCGCGGTCGAGCCGAGCACCTGGCCGTCGGCGTCTTTCCAATCGAGGTTCAGATATTTCTGGGCGTGCTTCGTGCTGTTGAAGTTGCTGAGCCAGCGCGGAGCTTGCGTCACATAGTAAGTCGAAGTCACCCAGGCGCCGCTTGCATGATCGATCCAGTACGCACCGTTGGCGGTGAATCCGGTGGTGAGAATCGCGGCACGATCTTTTAGGGCGATGCCGAACACGCGCGAGTTGCCCTGGGTCGCGAGCCGCAGCTCGTCTCCGAGAGTGTCGGCGAGAAGATTGTGGGGAGAGGCACCCATTTCATCGCCATCGATTCCGACGATCTTGGTCGCAGGATCGTCCACGCTGCTCAGCGCTTTCTTCGCCGAGGGAACCCACCATTCGTTGGCGAGAATTCCGTGGCCGGAGGTGTAGGTTCCGGTGCCGATGCTGGCATGACCGGGCGCGGTGCGGGTGTTGGCGTAATCGTAATAACAGGCGGGAAAGTAGGCACCCTTATCGGTGAAAAGTCGAAATCCGGAGGGCCCGAACTCGTCATGGTAGCGCTCGAGATAGTCGCCGCGAAATTGATCGATGACAAGGATAATCACCAGCTTGGGCGAGGCCTGATAGGCGGAGCCGAAGGCTGTTGACACCGTCAGGAGCAGCGCCACAAGAACTACCAATTTTGTGCGGATCATCTCTGAAACAGTGTATCAACTTGATGTTTCACGCCGCCGCGCGGACTAGTTTGCCGGCCGGCCGGCGGCCACTGGTTGTTTCACGGTGGCGGTGCGCTCAAGCTTGTCCCATGCAAAGGAGCCGCCCTCAATGGCCCGCTTCAGGGTCTTGAACAGCACGAGCGAGAACAGTTGCCGATAGGCGAACCGCTGGAGCCAGACGTGCCCGAGCAGGAGAAAGTCGCGCTTGCGGCCGGGTTGCTGGCGCTCCAGGGTAAAGGCAAGGGTCGAAGCGATGAAGTCAATGATCATGAACAGCGCGAAGTAGATGACAAGACGCCGGAAGTCTGCAGGGTTCGCCGACTCGGGATGGAAATACTTGTTCACAAAATAAGTGATGGCGCCGATCACGAACATGATGTCGATAAACGGCGAGACCAGCGGCAGCAGTACCTGGAAGATGATGACATTCGGCAAGGCCACCCAGCCGAGCGCTCCGCCTTTCTTGATGGCGCCCTTGTGCTTATAGACTGCCTGCATGATTCCGAACGACCAGCGGAAACGCTGGCGCATCAGTCCATTGGCAGTGGTCGGGGCTTCGGTATAGGCGAGCGAGCGATCTTCGTAGTTCACCCGGTACCCAGCTTCCAGCAGCGCCATCGTGAGGTCGGCATCTTCAGCAACCGTATCGTGGTGGTAGCCGCCGGCAGCGCGAACTTCGGCAGTGCGCCAGGCCCCAATGGCGCCGGGAACCACGCTGACTGCATTCAAAGTGTTCAACGCGCGGCGTTCGAAGTTCTGGCTGGTGATGTACTCCAGCGCCTGCCAGCGCGTCCACAAGTTCACGCGGTTGCCGACCTTGGCATTGCCCGCCATTGCGGCGACGCGCGGGTCGGAAAAATGCGGCACAAGTTGCGAGATCGCATTGGGCGCGATGATGGTGTCGGCATCAATGCCGACGAAGATTTCTTCGGTGACCTGCTCGAGTGCGTAGTTCAGCGCGGCGGCCTTGCCGGAGTTTGGCTTGGTCAGCACAGTGACGCGGCCGTCGGCGATTTCGTCAGGAAATGCGCTGCGCGTGACTTCGACAGTGCGGTCTTTCGAGCCGTCATCGATCACGATGGCGCGCAAGTTCGGGTAATCGGACTCCAGCACCGAGCGCACCGTTCGCTCGATGACCTTCTCTTCGTTGTACGCGGGAATCAGCACCGCGACCCGCGGCCGGTAATTCGGGTCGTTGACGAATTTCCGCCGGCGGAAGCGGTCGTAGATTGCCAATGCACCCACGAGTATCAGGCGCCCACTCATGAGCACGTCGCCGACGAAAAACACGAAGATGATGAATGACGAAATGAAGCTGAAGATCGAGAAGTTCAGGCCATCGATCCAAGACGCCCAGCGTTCGTTGGCCGAGATGGGCGGCATGATATCGGCACGAGTTTTGCCGAGTAGATCAGAGACCGGAACAATTTGGAATCCTTTGGCGCGAATGCCATCAATGATTTCCGGCAGTGCTTTGAGGGTTTCGCTGCGGTCTCCGCCGCCATCATGCAACAACAGGACGTTGCCACAGGTAACGTTACCGGGAGCGCAAGGCGGCAGGTTCTTTAGCACGTCTTCGACAATTTCGTTCGCAGGACGACGAGGGTTGTCGCGCCAATCGTTGGGATCGATCTTGTCGCCGACGGTGATGTAACCAAGATCCTGCGCCAGCTCGAGGGGGCGGACCTCGTCCGCAGTATCGGGCTCCTGGTCGATGGAGTACGGAGGCCGGAAGAGCACGGGCTTGACGCCCAGCTTGCCCTCGAAGAAGCGCTCCGTCAGATTCAGCTCCACCTCGAAGTAGCGCTTATTGATGTTGCTGATGTCGGGATGGGTAAAAGTGTGATTGCCGATCTCGTGGCCTTCGGCATATATCCGTTTGGTTATACCTGGATTCTTCTCTGCCTCGACACCAATCAGGAAGAATGTCGCCTTGACGCCTTTGTCTTTCAGCACGTCGAGGATCTTGGGGGTCCACTCGGGGTCGGGCCCGTCGTCGAAAGTGATGGCGATCTTGTTCGGCGAGCTGCCATACATGTCAACGGTGTAAGGCGCGGGAAGCGTCTTGAAAATCTCATCGGTCACGAGATTGGTTTCGGGATCGACCGTGATCTGGCGCTCTCCTGCCGTCGGCTGCGATTGGATGTGCAGGATTTCGCCCTTGCCTTCGATATCGACGTCCTGCCCAGGAGGTACGGCCTTCAGCTTGGCGGTTGCGCCGGCTTCGCCGGGCTTATCCCAGATGGCCCACAGCGAGCGGTCTTCTGAGCCCAACCGCCACAAGGCGAACGTATCGATACCGATGGCCTGGGCAGCACGCATCTGGTTGAGCGCAGTCACGCCGTCGAGAAACCACACATCGTGACGAATGTTGTTTTCGTCGAGGTAGGCGAGGTGCGCGTTCATGGCGTCGCTGTCGAAGTCCACGTCGGTGTCGGCTTCTTCGGCTTCCAGCCAGGCGTCTTGCACTGAAACGTTATGAACGGCAGCCGGCGGCTCGCCCTTTTTTTGGTCGGGCTTTTTCGCCCAGTCGTAGCCGTAGTTGCCGATGGCGGCGATAATCTTTTCGCGCGGAATTACGGTGAGCGCGCTCTCAAGGTTTGTGACGAACCACTCCTGACTGGCGACAGGACCCGGCATGCCACCGGGATAGTGCTCGTCATAGTTCATCAGGATGACGCCGTCGGCGAATTTCGAGATGCCGCTGTAGTCGAACTGCTTGTCGTTCACCGGCACGGCGATGTAGAGCTTCATGCCCTTGGACTGAAGGTCGCCGTAAAGCTCCTGCACCAACTGCTTGTAGTCGTCGCGGGAGGTCTCCGGAAATGCTTCGATGTCGAGGGTCAGACCGCGGTACTGGTCGGTTTCCAGAAACTTCAAAATCTCGTCGCGAAAGCGCTTACGCGCCGCCGGGTCGGCGAGGAATGCGGCGGTCACTTCCGGCCGCCACTGGTTGCTGACCGGATCGAAATTGTTCACCAGCGGCATGACTTCGGTTTGTGCCTTCTCCGAATGCAGGAACGGCATCACCTTGTCGTCCACCGGACGCGGTTTGCCCTGCTCGTCCAGCAGATCAAACAGGACATTGTTTTCAGTCACGGCCTGAAGCCGGCCGTCAGCCGTCAGGCCGTGCAGCCACTCCGGAAAGAGCAGATCGATCTGGGGGTAATACTCCTTGAGCGACGAGAAGCTGGCAGCGTCCCATTGCACGTAGAACGCGCCGCGAACGCCCTCGAGCGAATTCAACGTGGCTGGCTGGGTGGTGGGTTTGTGCTGCGTGGAGCCGCGCTGTGTCTTGCGCTTCAGAGCGTCTTTGAGCGGATGGTACGGCTTCTTCACCTCGGGGAGCGCGACTCCCGGGACCGACGACCCCCGCACTACCGTGAACACAAAAAACAAGATCAACAGCGTGGCAACAATTGCGCCGGTGTCGAGAACCAGGCGCAGGCGCCGCCAGCGCTTGCGTTCGGGATCGAAGAAGATTGGTTTAGGGCCTGGCATTTATGAAGGGCACAACTATCGTAGACGCAGAGAGATAGCAGGGCAACCATCGGGGCGGGACTGCACTTCGTCTTACTGTTATGAACCCCGGACGGCGCTTTATGACTCGGCCTGTGCAGGTGCTATATTCGCCAAGTGACTGAATCGGCGCAGGATATATACGTCCGGCCGGAGCCGCTGCCGTTCTGGCGCACGCTGCTGGAACACCGCAAGTGGTTCTTTTTGTTTACGCTGGCGGCTCTCGCGCTGCGGCTGCTGTTCTATTTCCTGTTTCCCCATGTCGCGGGCGATTCGCTGATTTATGGCGACATCGCCAGGAATTGGATCGACCAGGGAATCTTCGGGTTGACTCACGCCGAAGGCGTGCAGCCTACGTGGATTCGCTTGCCAGGCTATCCCGCGTTTCTCGTGCTGTGTTTCAAATTGTTTGGACGGGAACACTACAACGCGGTGTTGCTGGTCCAGATTGTCATCGACATTGCGGGTTGTTTCGTCATCGCCGACCTGGCCCGACGAACGATTTCTTCGCGGGCCGCACAGTGGGCGTTCGCGCTTGCGGCGCTGTGTCCGTTCACTGCGAATTACACGGTTGCTCCGCTGGCGGAAACGCTGAGCATCTTCTTTACGGCTGTTGCATTGGACGCCGCGGTGGCGGCATTCATAAGAGTCGAGGATGGCGCCTCATCATGGAAGGCTTGGACGCTTTGCGGCCTGGCAATCGGCGCTGGAATTCTTTTGCGACCGGATGGCGGAATTTTGCTGGCGGCGATTGGTTTGTATCTGCTGTGGCGGATGTGGAAGGATGCCGACCATCGCGTAACGCTTTTCCTGGCGGGGGCGCTCGTGCTGGTCATCGCGGTTGCTCCGCTTGTTCCTTGGACCGCGCGCAATTGGCGGCAATTCCACAAGTTCGAACCTCTGGCGCCCCGTTATGCCAGCGATCCGGACGAGTTCGTGCCATCGGGTTTTGATCGCTGGGTGCGCACGTGGATCGTGGATTACACCTCCACAGAAGACGTGTACTGGCAGGTTCCCGGCAGTGATGTTGATACGAGCCTGCTGCCGAATCGCGCCTTCGACAGCGAGGAAGAACGGCAGCAAACCCAGGCTATCTTCGACGACTATGCCAAGTCCCACTTTGTGGGACCTGAGCTGAATGCGCGCTTCGACCAGTTGGGGCGAGAACGGATCGAGCGGAACCGGTTTCGTTATTACGTCTGGCTTCCCGCGCTGCGCATTGCCGATATGTGGCTGCGGCCGCGCACGGAGATGCTTCCGCTGAACTCGCGCTGGTGGGAATATGCCGACGACACCCAGGACTGCGTGCTAGCAACGCTGTGGGGGGCCCTGAACCTGCTGTTCGTGGCCGGCGCGGTAATGGGACTGATTCGCGGCCCGCGCCCTTTGTATCTGGGGATGATGCTGCTCTTCGTGATTTTGCGCTCTGCGTTTTTGGGGACAATGGAAAATCCCGAGCCTCGCTACACGCTGGAGTGTTTCCCGATTGTTCTGCTGCTTTGCGGCGGGTGGATTTCGGGTTGGCGGCGCTGGGGTTCGTCCGGCTTGTAGTGCCCTTAGAGCAGGAGGTTGTCGATGAGCCGCGTGTTTCCTACCCAGGCAGCGACGGCGAACAGCGTGCCGGGAGCCACGTGAACAACGGGCTCGAGCGTGTCGGGGTTGACGATTGCGAAGTAGTCGAGCTTTGCGGCTGGTTCAGCGCCGATGACTGCCGTGCCAATTTCAACTAGCTTGCGCGCGTCTAGTTCGCCAGCTGCGACGGCAACCTTCACCTGCTGGAGTGCTCGGCTCAACACCAGCGCTTGGCGTCGCTGCTCCGCATTCAAGTACGCGTTGCGCGAGCTCATCGCCAAGCCGTCGGCCTCGCGCACAATAGGACACACCACGATCTGCACGTCCATGTCGAGATCGCGCGCCATCTTCCGCAACAGGGCAACTTGCGCGGCGTCTTTCTGGCCGAAATACGCGCGGTCGGGCCGCACGATTTCGAATAATTTGCAAACCACTGTGGCCACGCCGCGAAAGTGTCCGGGCCGCGAGCCGCCATCCAGCTTGCTCGACAAATCGTCAACGTCCACGAAGGTCTTCGCGCCTAGCGGATACATCTCTTTCACCAGCGGCGCGAAAAGCAGATCGACGCCCAACTCCTCCAGCATGGCCGCGTCGCGCTGGACGGTGCGAGGATACTTCTCGAAATCTTCTGTCGGCCCAAATTGCAACGGGTTGACGAAGATCGATACTGCAGTCACGTCGCATTGCATCTTGGAATTCCGAACCAAGGATAAGTGTCCTTCATGCAAGGCGCCCATCGTCGGAACCAGTCCGAGCGTCTTGCCGCCGCGGGTAACGCCGCGGCTGGCAGTTTTCATCTGGGCAATGGTTTCGATTTGTCGCAATGCTCTCTCTCGAACTTAAGGATTGGGCGGGCTTGACGGCTTCGGAGTTACGCTCTTCTTGGCTGGCGACGCTGGTGTCGGTTTGTCGATAGCCCCACCTTCTTCGGCCGCGTTCGGCAGGTTCCAGCTATCGACGATACGCGTAAAGAGAGGCTCCATCCGCGGCATGGATGCCGTCGCACTCTTCAGCACGACGGAATAAATTTCGGAGTGCGGCCCCTCGATGAACACCAACTCTTCCGTCCAGGCGCGCCCGCTCGGTTGTTCGACGTAGTGCACCTTCACCATCTCTGCGGGCATACCGTTCACGGTGCGTTGCTGGCGCTGCTCGGTTTTAAAACTCTGTCCGCTGCTGCGAACGCCCGCGAGCGCTTGCGCCAGCGCCTCGCCGACGGTGACCGACTCCTGCGTGCCACTCGGCGAAGGAATGACCAGGGCCACCGTCACCGCATCCCAGAGTTCGCGCTCTTGTTTTTGCGGCGGAGCGACCACCACGCCGTTGCCACCCAGGACTTCGCCAAGCATCGTCCATCCTGCGGGATACTTGAAACAAAAATTGGGCGCCGGGTGGCAGTAAGACTTCCACGCACCTGGCTTGGCGGCCGGCCTGCTCGCGGTCTGGGCGCTCAAGCTTGCACCCAAACTCAACAGCACTCCCAGCGTCAAGCGTCTCCACGACTGAACCTGCATGCTCCTAGACTGTCATGGCGCGCTTGCGTTCGGCAATCACCTGCAACGACAAGAGCGTTTCCTGCGGCAAGTGATACGACTCAATATCGGCAGGATAGTTGCCCGCCTTCACGTCGCTCTTGAACTCCTGCAAGGCATTCGTAATCACCGATCCGAGGTCGGCGTAACGGCGCACGAACTTCGCCGGCGGCGCAAATGTCAGCCCCAGAACGTCGTGGAAGACCAGCACCTGTCCATCGCAATCGGGCCCAGCACCGATGCCGATGGTTGGAACGTCAATTTCGTGCGTGATAAGCGCAGCCACTTCCCGCGGAATGCCTTCCAGCACCACGCAGCAGGCCCCGCAGCGCTCCAGCGCCAGCGCGTCGTGCATGAGCTGCTCGATGGCCTTCAGAGACTTGCCCTGGACCTTGTAGCCGCCCATAGCGTGCACCGACTGCGGGGTAAGCCCAATGTGGCCGACCACGGGGATCTCGGCATCCACCATGCGCTCGACCAGTTGCGCCCGCTTCTCGCCGCCTTCGATCTTCACCGCCTCGGCGCCCGCCTTGATAAACCGCGCGGCATTGCGAACGGTTTCTTTGCCGCTGACGTGATACGACGCGAACGGCATGTCGGCAATCAGGAAAGCGCGCTTCACGCCCCGGCGCACGGCGCGGGTGTGATGCAGCATTTCTTCGACGGTGACGGGCAGGGTGTTTTCGTAGCCCAGCATGACCATGCCGAGCGAGTCGCCGACCAGCACAATGTCAATGCCGGCCTCGTCAACCAGGCGCGCGCTGGGGTAGTCATACGCTGTCAGACAGGTAATGGGTTCGTGTTTCTGTTTCTTTTCCCAGAGGGTAGTAGCTGTGGTTTTCGAGCGGAAGTCGCCTGTGGTGATACTCACGATGTCCTCCAGTGCAGTTCCGCAATTGCGGATACCGCCTGTCGGCCTGTCACACGGCTATGTGATAGCTGGTTCCGGGCCGAGAAGATCATACACCCGCGACCGCAGGCCAAAGCAACATTTTTAAGTATTAGGGAGGGCGCAAAATCGCCTTAAATCCAGCGAAAAATCAAATCCCGGCTGCCAGCGCAATTCTCCCTGCAATAAAGAAGAAAGCCGCCGCGGCCAGCCGCACATAGCCTGAAACCGTCAAGTCTGCGTATTTCTTTAAGAGCCAGGGAATTAGCGGGCAGGCTGAAATGCCAGAAAACAGCGCGAACCAACCATTGGTCAGTGGCCATGGCCCTTTCGTCCAAAGAAGCCATAGGCCGCCACCACCCGCGGCGATCGTCCAGACCCAACTGGCGATCCAACCGGCAGTTGCAATAATCGTAGCGCGGCTCATTCGCTGCTGCTGTGGTCGTGGATGATCTTCCACCCATCGGGAAACTGCCGAAATACGAGCGTGAACAGCCCCTGCGGCTGCTTGCCATTGGAGAGCGTGAGCAGAAACTTGCCGCGGACGAGTGCCGACGAAGGCCCAAGCATCTCGACCTGAAGGTCTTGGAATTCGAGTTTGCCCATCTCGGTGCCGGGCGCCTGGTACTTCTTGCGATAGCGCTCCATGGCTCCCTGCCAGCCATGAGTTTCGGTGCCGCCCGAGAAGAACGTCAGCGAAGGAGAATTCCAGTATCCGGCCATGAAACCTTCGAGGTCATGCCGGTTCCAGGCGTCGACCTGCGTTTGCAGGACTTGGCGAATCGCCGCTTCTGGAGCCGAAGTCTGGCTCAACAGCGGCTGGGCGCAGATCGCGGCGGCAATCACAATCCACACTATGACCGCGCGCGCATCGGCTCATGCGGGCGTCTTCTTGGCGGCGGGCCTTCTGCCAGGGCCGCTTGGGGCGCTCTGACTCCGGCAGATTGCGACCGCGCACGCGATCATAGTTATATTCGGCGCTGACCGTGCCCAGCGACTCGTTATAGAGACTGATGCCTCCCGTGCCTTCCTTCATCTCCTCGGCAAAATCATGCAGAGCCTTCAAGTGATCGGCCGTTGCCGCAACTTCGGTCTTAGAGGTCTTCAGCACTTTCTGATTGCCGTGATCGACGAGCTTGGAGATCTCTCCGGCCACAACATACCCAGGAAAAGCGAATATCTTCACGCCACCATCCTCCGCGCGCTCAATCGCCGCCGAGGCGTTGTACTTCCTCAAGAAAACCCTGCCACTGGTGCCGGCGGGTTCGGTCACATCGAAACCATTGCCGCGAAACCAACTTACCGCCTCATCAAAAGTCTTGGTCTTTACCTTCTTCGCCATTTTGTTCCAGTTCGGCCGCTCGGGCCGCCTCTCGCGCGGGAGGAATCGCCGCATTCTCTCAATTCGATACGGTATTAGGACTCTTCCGGTTCCCTCGCGAATGGCTCTTCGTATTCTCACGCGGACAAGAAGCTCAGCCACTCGCCTGGAAAGCACAACTGTCGCACACCGTCTGGCGGGTCAGCAAGCGTGTTGGTTTGTCGCAATGCTTCCAAGCGGGCACAATTCACACCATCGTTGCCTGTTAAGCGCAGCAGAATGTTCAAGTTGGGAAATACGATTTTCCGCAGCTCCGGGAGCACGGAAAGGCATCTATCTTCGCGCAGATATTGAGATTTTGCGGCGTCGGCGCTGCGGTTCGACGATTCTTAAAACCGCATCGGCTACAATCAAAATTTCCCCAATGCTACGGTTTTCTACAGCTGGTGAGTCGCACGGAGAAGCGTTGATAGCGCTGCTCTCAGGCATGCCTGCGGGCCTGGCGGTCGATCTGGAGTTCGTGAATCGCGAGCTTTGGCGGCGGCAGCAAGGCTATGGGCGCGGCGGACGCATGCGCATCGAGCGCGATACTGCCCACATCTTGAGCGGCGTGCGGCACGGACACACCATTGGTTCGCCCATCGCCATGCAGTTGGCCAACAACGACTGGCAAAACTGGACCGAGGCTCTTCCCGTCGAGGAAGGCGATCCCACGAAACACAAGCGCGTGGCTTCTCCGCGCCCTGGACATGCCGACCTTGCCGGCGCAGTGAAATACAACTTCAGCGAGGCACGCTACGTCCTGGAGAGAGCTTCGGCGCGCGAGTCAGCGGCACGCATGGCTGGCGGTGCACTTGCGAAATTGCTGCTGCGCGAGTTGGGTATTGAAGTTCTGAGTCATGTCATCTCCGTAGGTAGCGCCCGGCTCGAGGGACTTGTGACCTGGGAAGCGATCCAGGCGATCGCAGCGAAAGAAGAGATTCTGCTGAGCTGCATCGATCCGGCTTCCGAGGCGCGAATGAAAGAACAGGTAGACCTCGCGCTGCGCACCGGCGATTCAGTTGGCGGAATATTCGAGGTGGTAGCGCACAACGTTCCTCCCGGACTCGGCACCTACGTCAACTGGGACGAGCGACTCGATACGCACCTGGCTGCAGCCGTAATGTCATTGCAAGCCGTGAAGGGCGTCGAGATTGGCGACGCCGTCGAAGCCGCTGCATCGATGGGCTCCGCCGTGCATGACGAAATTGGCTACACGTCCGGCAGTTCGTTCACTGGATTCACTCGGGCTTCCAATCACGCTGGAGGACTCGAAGGCGGAGTCTCGAACGGCGAAGACATCCGCATTCGCGGCTACTTGAAACCGATTTCGACGCTGCGCCGGCCGCTGGGTTCGGTGGACTTCGCCAGCCGTGAGCCGGTCAAGGCCGCGTATGAGCGTTCGGATGTGTGCGTGGTTCCGGCGGCGGGAGTTGCCGCGGAAGCGATGGTCGCACTCACCCTGGCGCGCTTCGCGTTAGAGAAGTTTGGCGGCGATTCAGTGCTGGAACTGAAGCGAAATTTCGAAGGATACTGTCAGCAACTGCGAAACTTCTAAATGATCTATCCCATCGTCAAGTTCGGTGACCCGGTTCTGGAGAAGCCTGCCGCCACCATCACGCATTTCGACAAAGACCTGAGTAAGCTGGCCGACGACATGTTCGAAAGCATGTATGCCGCGCACGGCGTTGGCCTGGCTGCGCCGCAAATCGGCATCAGCAAACGCATCGCCGTCATCGATGTGACGTTCAAGGAAGACCCCGAAGCCAAAATCGTGCTGGTGAATCCGGAGATCATCCACGTCGAAGGCCGGATTACCTCCAACGAAGGCTGCCTCAGCCTGCCCGAATTTCGCGAGAAGGTGACCCGCGCCAAGAAGGTCACTGCGCGTGCGCAGAACCTGAAGGGCGAAACGTTTGAGGTTACCGGCGAGGAGCTGCTCGCTCGCGCCCTTTTACATGAAACTGACCACCTGAATGGCAAGCTTTATATCAGCCACATCAGCGGCCTTAAGCGCGACATCATGAAACGCAAGATCCGCAAGCTGGTAAAAGCCGGCGAGTGGTAAAGATTCACTCAAGGCTTCTGATGGTTTCGGAGCCTTTGCTAATTTGCTAGGTGCTGATGGCTAATTGCTGGTTCTTATGATCGACTTGGTTTTCTGCGGAACACCCACCTTCGCTGTACCGACCCTTGAAAAATTAGTGGCCGCTGGGTTTCGCGTTAAGCTGGTCGTCACTCAGCCCGACCGGGCCAAAGGACGCGGTCTGGAGCTGACCGAATCTCCGGTCAAGTGCTCGGCAATCGAACTCGGGCTTCCCGTTCTCCAGCCCGACAGAATCAAGAACAATGAAGAATTCCGCGCGACTCTGGAGCAGATCGCTCCGGCGGCGATCGTCGTCGTTGGCTATGGGCGCATCATTCCCCAGTGGATGATCGACCTGCCAAAGTTTGGAAACGTCAACCTGCACGCTTCGCTGCTGCCCAAATATCGCGGGGCCGCGCCGATCCAGTGGGCGATTGCGAAGGGCGAGCCTGTTACGGGCGTCACCATAATGCGCATCGACGCGGGACTCGACACCGGCGACATCCTGATGCAGGCCGAAGAAGAGATCCGGCCCGAGGACACGGCGCTCACGCTCAGTCCGCGACTGGCAAAAACCGGCGCTGAGTTGATGATTAGCATATTGGCCGGACTCGCGCAGGGAACCACTCACCCGCAGCCGCAGGACAATTCCCGGGCAACATTGGCGCCGATCCTTAAGAAAGAAGATGGCGTGATCGATTTCTCGCGCACAGCCACCGACACCTGGAACCGGCTGCGCGGCTTTCAGCCGTGGCCGGGAGCGTTCACTGCATTTCGCGGGAAGACTCTGCAGTTGCACATCGCCGCGCCCGCGCCCGAAGTCGCAGTGGTCAAGGCAGGCCATTTTGCGATTGAGAATGGACGGCTTCTCCTCGGCTTCGCGCATGGCACAGCCCTCGACGTCTACGAGCTGCAAGTCGAAGGCAAGAAACGAACGAGCGCCACCGACTTCATCAACGGCTATCGGCCACGCAGCGACGAGCCACTGGGCGCGAACTCCTAATCAACATGCCAATCTCTCCTGCACGCGCGGCGGCCTTCGACATCCTGCTGCGGGTGCAACAGCAGGCTGCCTACGCCAGCGAACTTCTGCATTCCGACCGACTCGACAAGTTGAGTCCTGCCGACCGCGGCCTTGCGACAGAAATCGTAATGGGTGTGTTGCGCTGGCAGTCTCGCTTGGACTCGGCCATCGCATCGAGTTCTGCCCGCCCTCTCGCCAAGCTGGATGCGCAGGTATTGATCGCCCTTCGCATGGCGGCGTATCAGCTCATGTTTTTGACGCGCGTTCCCGCCCGGGCGGCCATCAATGACAGCGTCGACTTGGTGAAGCGAGCGGGTAAGACCTCCGCCGCGCCCTTCACGAACGCGGTGCTGCGCAAACTCCCAGAATTCGCGGCGCCCGCCGCTTTTAGTTCCGACGGCAGTCTGACAGTGTCAGAGCTTGCGGAGGCGTGGGCCCATCCCGCATGGCTGGTAGAGCGCTGGACCAGTCATTATGGGCTTACGAATACCGCCGCAATCTGCCGCCATGATCAGCACGTTCCCACAACTTCGATTCGCATCGATGATCCGGCCGTAATCGCCAAACTGGAGACCGACGGCATCACCCTCGCGCCAGGCGCGCTGCTGACGTCCGCGCGCACGGTTACTGGCGGCGATATCACGCTAACGCGGGCGTACCGGGAAGGACGCGTATTCATACAGGACGAAGCTTCGCAATTGGTTGCCGCACTCGTAGGCAAAGGCTCGCGTCTGCTGGATTGCTGCGCCGCGCCCGGCAGTAAGACCGCTGCCATCGCCGCGCGCAATCCCACGTCCGAGATCATTGCGGTAGAGCTTCACCCTCATCGCGCTGAATTGCTGAAGAGGCGAGTTCACGCAGCCAACGCCGAAGTAATCACGGCCGACATTTTGCAGTTCGCAACCCAGCGCGCCTTCGATCGAGTCCTCGCCGACGTTCCTTGCTCAGGCACCGGCACGCTGGCGCGTAACCCCGAAATCAAGTGGGGGCTCAAGCGCCAAGACTTGCGTGATCTGCACGCCAGACAGGTTGCGATTCTCCAGGCGGCGCTACTTCATCTCGCGCCCGGCGGGCGCGCCATCTATTCCACTTGCTCGCTTGAACCGGAAGAGAACCAGGCAGTCGTGAATGAAGTGCTTTCCAGTAACACCGCCTTCGCACTCCTGGATTGCCGCGAAGAACTCGAACGCTTGCGCAGCGATGGTGAACTCGCAATCGACGACACCGACTCGCTGCTCGATGGAAAATTCCTGCGAACCATCCCCGGCGTTCATCCCTGCGACGGCTTCTTCGCCGCGATTATCGAACGCCGAAGCTAGCGGCTGATAGCTGAAAGCTATCGCGTCACTTCCAGATTCACAGCCTGCCCGTCCCACACTCGCTGACCTACTCCCGGGACCGTCCTCACCACGGTCCGCATTCCCGTCGGCAATGTCTCGGCAGCACTCGCATCTGCGCCCGCAGCAGCTTGGGTGCTAATGCTCCCCACCTTCAGCCCCGCCGACACGATCGCGTTGATCGCGTCGTCTTCCGTTTTTCCCCTGAGATCGGGCACCACGAACGACTTGCGATCTTCGGTCGCCGCAATCAGCACGCTGACCTTTGGTGTGGAAACGTTGGTGGCATTCGCCGGCGGAGTTTGCGCAACCACCTGGTCGGGCGTGGCGTCTGCGATTTCCGCCACCGCCATCGATCCCATCTCGAGCCCGCGGCGGCGAATATTGATCTCGGCGGAGCGCTCGCTGTCTCCACTCAAGTCAGGAATGGTGACGCGCTGCGGGCCCATGCTTTCGGCCACGCGCACATGCCAACCGCGCCGCACCATCTCGCCCGGCACCGGCACCTGCGACACGATCTTGCCCACAGGAATTTCCGCGCTGAAGAAACGATCAGACCGCTCCAGGACCAAACCATGCGACGCCAGTGCCGACTCCGCATCACTGGGCGACATGCCGACAATCTTCGGCACAGCGGTCTGGCGGCCATGAATCGCGAAGCGCATCGCGGTCAGCATCGAGGCCATGAAGACCACGATCAACACCAGCACGCGTACCACCCATCGCAAAAAGCCGCGCATCAGTGCGACTCCCCATCGCCGGCCGACTGATCAGGTGTATCAACCTTCTTGGCCACGGCATTCGGAGTTGGCGGCGGAATGGCGAACTGTTCGGCGTCTTTGCCCTGCAACGCCACTTTCATGAAATCCATCCAAATCGGCAGCGCCGCGACCGCCCCGGTCTCTTTATTGCCGAGCGTCTTCTTCTCGTCGTAGCCCACCCACACGCCGCACGTCATCGACGGCGAAAAGCCAATGAACCACGCGTCGGTGAAATCGTTGGTGGTGCCCGTCTTACCTCCCAGCGCATGGTTCATCTTCGCGGCCGCCGCACCCGTGCCATGCAGCACCACCTCGCGCAGCATGTCGACCATGATTCGCGCCGTGCGCGCGCTCACCACGTCCTTCACTTCCGGATAATTTTCTTCGAGCACCCGCCCGTCGTAATCCTCTACCTTACGGATCAACCGCGGCGCAACCCGCACGCCATCATTTGGAAACGTAGTGTAGGCCGCCGTCTGCTCCCACAGCGTGATGTCGGCGGCTCCCAGCGCTACCGGCAAAAACGCCGGCAGCGGCGCAGTGATCCCAAATTTGCGCGCGTACTCAATAACCGTTTTAATTCCGCCCACCCGCTCCGTCACCTTCACTGCCGGAACGTTGCGCGAGTGCGCCAGCGCACGCCGAAACGTGATGACGCCTTCGAACTTCCCGTCGTAGTTGTGCGGAGTCCACGGCCCCGCCGGTCCTCCGGGAAAACTCACCGGCGCGTCCAACACGGTATCATCGGGCGTCATCCCCTGATCGATCGCCGCCGTGTAGATGTACGGCTTGAACGACGAGCCCACCTGGCGAAACGCCTGCGTCGCGCGATTGAATTTCGATTCCTCGAAGCTGCGCCCGCCAACCATCGCCTTCACGTCGCCGGTGGAGTTGTCCACCGCCAGCAACGCTCCCTGCACGCCCGACTCATGTTCCAGCGACACCCGGCTTTGCGTGCCGTTCAATTCCAAAATCTTCACATACACCAAATCGCCGCGCGTAAGGAACTGTGACGGCGAGGTATACCGCGTCCACTTGATTTCCGCCTGACCCAACTCGGCGCCGTAGCGGCCAAACTTGAGCGTCGCATACTGCGGACTGACGGCCGTCACCAGCGCATGCACGTAGCGGCCGGGAGCCAGGTCGGCATCCCAATCCACGTGACGATACGCATCCAGCGACTCGCCATTCGCCACCATGTTCAGCAGACTGCCCTTCCATCCATGCCGGTGCTCATACGCCGCCAAGCCGTCGAGCACCGCCAAATTCGCAGCCTTCTGCAACTCCAGGTTGAGCGTCGTATACACCCGCAGGCCCTTTTCGTGCACTTCCTCGCTGCCGTACTTCTTCTCCAGGTACTGCCGAATCTCCTCCACGAAGTACGGCGCCACGCTGTTGGGCTCGCCCTGCACATTCAAACGGATCGGCGAGTTTTTCGCGCGCTGCGCCTCTTCCGCCGTGATCTTGCCGTCCTCCAGCATGTTGTTGATGACGAGGTTGCGGCGGTGCAGCGCGCGATCAGGATTGTTGATCGGCGAGTATGCATTCGGCGCCTTAGGCAATCCAGCGAGCACTGCGGCTTCTTCCAGGTTCAGATCCTTAGCTTTTTTGCCAAAGTAGTAATTCGCTCCGGCCTCGAATCCATACACGCCGTGCCCGAGATAAATCTGGTTGGCATAGAGCGTAAAAATCTGCGGCTTGGTGAAGCGGCGCTCAATCTGGATGGCCAGCATCACCTCTTGAATCTTGCGCCGGAAGTTGCGATCGGGCGAAAGAAACAGGTTGCGCGAAAGCTGCATGGTGAGAGTCGAAGCCCCCTGCGCGCGTCCTCCCGCTTCCACATCGCGATAAGCGGCACCAAACACGCGCCACACATCTACACCCCAGTGGCCTTCGAAATCCTTGTCTTCGGTGGAAGTGATCGCGTCGCGCAGCACCTTCGGGAAGTCATCGTACTTATCGATCACGCGCCGCTGCAATGCAAACTGCCCGATCACTCGGTTCTGGTCGTCATACAACTCGGTAATTGTGCTCGGGCGGAACGTCTCCAGCTCAGTCACTTGCGGCAGGTCCGTCGAGAACACCAGCAAAAGCCCTATGGCAGCGCCCGCAGCGGCCGCCACCACGATGAGCAAGCCAAAGAAAATGGTGAAGATGTACTTCCGCCCCGTTCCGGCGACGGCTGGTTGGGTGGACTCGGGAGGCTGTTCGACTGCGCGGTTCATGGGGGCGAGATGCCTTCAGGATAGCACCGCGAAACCCCGCCGGCCTGTTAGCAAAGTCGGAGCGTTGCTTCGTAAAGGCGTGCGCTCTCATCTAACCTGAGTGATACTGTCGAAGACGGATCGTGATGGTGACTAACGTTCTCTATCTTGGCCGCGTCGCCTACGGCACGGCCCTGAAACTTCAACGCACCTTGCAGGAGATGCGCAAGGCCGGCCGCATCGAAAATACGCTGCTGCTGCTCGAGCATCCGCCCGTCATCACTCTCGGCCGCAACGCCAAACTCGACAACGTGCTGGCACCTCCCGAGTTCCTGGCGCAACGCGGCGTCGAGTTGTTCGAGATCAACCGCGGCGGCGACGTCACCTTTCACGGCCCCGGCCAGTTGATCGCCTATCCCATCTGCGACCTGCGCAGCTTCGACCCCAAGGTCGGCGCGGTTGAGTTTGTGCGCCGCCTGGAAGAAGTCCTCATCCGCACCTGTAGCGACTTCGGCATCGGCACGCAGCGCATCAAGGGGCTCACCGGCGTCTGGACCTACGCGCTGCGCAACAAGCCTGAAGCCAAAATCGCTGCCATCGGCGTGCATATCTCGCGCGCGGTCACGACCCACGGATTCGCGCTCAACGTCTCCACCGACCTCGACTTCTTCTCGCTGATCGTTCCTTGCGGCATCACCGGCAAGCCCGTCACCTCCATGGAGCGCGAGCTGCAAAAATCGCTCCCGCTCGAAGAAGTCGCAACCGCCGCCTCACGCAACTTCGGCCGCGTTTTCAATTCGCAGATGCTGTGGCTCGAATCGATGGACGACCTGATGGCGCAAGCCTCCGCCGCCGCGACACAATCTTCAACCGCAAACAAAGACACCCCAGCCAAGCCACCCAAGGAACTACGCGAGATGCACGGCGACGGCAGCGAACTGGCGTAGCGTTCGCGTGGTCGGTGAGTTTCCGGATTGCCGCCCGCTGCTAGCTTCCGGCCAACTAAATCCGGACCAGGGACACTGTGGCCCGTGATCCGGTCTTGCCTTGGAGCGGATTCGAAATACGTTTACTCTTTGTCACTGACGAGCGCGAACATGGCTCCCTGTGGATCCTGGCCCTGGATAACCCAGGCGCCTCCGGGTACCTGCATCGGACCATTCAGAACCTTACCTCCACCGGATTTGACGCGTTCGATGGCCGAGGTGATGGAATCGACATGGAAGTAGAAGTTCCAGGCTGACACTGGGATCTGCAGGTCTTTGTTCATCATGCCGCCATCGCCCATTTCTTTGTGGTCGCCCTCATCGAAGATGCGATAGACGCCCATCGGCCCCATGTCCATATCGCTCACCTTGGTCCAGCCAAACAGTTTGTTGTAGAAGGCAAATCCGCCTTCGAGGTCGGATGTGTAAAGCTCATGCCAGCCAATAGTGCCGGGGGCAGGAGGTGCGGGGCGTTGCGGCGAAGGCATTGCGGGGTCGGGCGTAAAGACCACGATGGCGGCGCCCTGTGGGTCTGACATGACAGCAAAGCGAAGGATGCCGGGAATGTCCGTGGCAGGTCTCCAGAGCTTGCCGCCGGCTTCGACGATCTTTTCGACGTGCGCATCAACGTCATCGACGGTGATGTAGCCTACCCAGCCGGTGTGCTGGGGCATGTGCAACATGCCAGCGACGCCGACTTTCCCGAGGTTGAAGACGGTGTACGGATCGCCGCCAGGACTAGGCATCTCCTGAGTGGTCCAGCCGACGACGTCAGAATAGAATTTGCCGGCCGCTTTTGTGTCGCTGGTCATGAGCTCGTACCAGCTGAATTTTCCTTTTGGCGTGAACATTGCTGGAGTTCTCCTCATTGTAAGGACGCAACCTGGGGGTTGGCGTCCAGTTGGTTGGTTACGTTGATATCAACAGACTGTGAGATAGGTCAACCATGTCGGGCGTCCCACCCCTACACACACCTTTCCGCTACAATCACCTGTTTCGCTGTACACGGAGGCCCCATGTCCGCCATACGCATCGCACTCCTTCTTGCTCTCACCCTTCCTTCCTTCGCGCAAACCAAACTCTCCCCCAAGTGGGAAGAGCTCACCGCCCCTGACTTCGTGCAGGCCGTCCACCAATCGCAGGGAGTCTGCGTGCTGCCCATCGGCATCATCGAGAAGCACGGCCCGCACCTGCCGCTTGGCACCGACCTGCTCGACGTGCGCTTCGCCGTGATGAACGCCGTGCAGCTGGAATATGCCGTGGTCTTTCCCGAGTACTATTTCGGCCAGATCTTCGAAGCCCAGCAGGAGCCGGGAACCGTCGCCTACAGCCTGTCCACGCAGCTCACGCTGTTGCAGGAAACCGTGAAGGAAATGGCGCGCAACGGCTGCAAGAAAATCCTCATCGTCAACGGACACGGCGGTAACGAAAGCCTTTTGCCACTGTTCGCGCAGGCCCAACTCGCCACTCCGCGCGATTATGTCGTCTACGTCTTCGGATTGCCTCGCCTGAATGTCCCCGGACGCCCGCCGTTGAAAACCACGAACGACATGCACGCCGGCGAATCCGAAACCTCGCACGTCATGGTTGCCCGGCCCGACCTCGTCCACCTCGATCGCGCCGACAGCGAGTCCGGAGCCGACCAGAATCACCTCCAGCTACCCGAATCGGTCTATACCGGAATCTGGTGGTACGCCAAATTTCCCGATCACTACTCCGGAGTCGGTTCAGCGGCCTCGAAACAACTCGGCGAATTCGACCAGAAGACCTGGTCGAGCCAGATCGCCGAGGCCATTAAAGGCGTCAAAGCCGACCAGCAGGCCCTGAAGCTGCAGAACGAGTTCTTCGAAAAAACCACGCACCCAATCGACACCAAGCAGTAGGCAACATCGTTGGGTATTCCATGGTTGGGTGCCCCATCCTTTTCGCCCGCACTTGGCGAAAAAGGTGGGAGCCAGAATTTCGAGATCTATCCGTAAGATCCGCGCAATCCGCGGTTGCCTTTCAGTCGCTTGCCTCCAACGCGCAATGACATTTATCGTACCGGTGCACGTATGCCGAAGAAGAAACCCACCCCGAAGCCGCACCCAAAGAAACCCGCTAAACGGGTCGCTGCGACCAAAGTGCCGCAGCCTCCGGTTACGAACGTAACCTCCCGCCGCTCCTACGACATCCCCGACTACCGCCTCGAGCGCCCCAAATTTCGTGTTTACCAGTCGGGCGAAGGCTCCAGCGTCGAGTACAAAATCGAAGGCGACCTGAGCGCCAAGGCCCCGCCAATTCGCGAATCGAAATATCTCTCGCGCGAGCAGTGGCTCGCCATCTACCGCTGGATGTTATTGAATCGGCGGATGGAAACCGCCCTCGAAAATCTTTACAAGCAGAGCCTGGTGGTCGGCGGAGTTTACTTCGGGCTCGGCCAGGAGGGCTGCTCCTGCGCCTCGGCTTTCGCCCTGCGTGAAGACGACTGGCTCGGCCCCATGATCCGCAATCAGGGCGCGATGATGGTGCGCGGCTTCACTCCTCGCGACGTCATGCGGCAGTACATGGCGAAATCTGATTCACCGACCTTCGGCCGCGATGCGTCGTCGCATTTCGGCGACTGGGAAAAGCGTCACGTCTGCGCGCCAATCTCCATGCTGGGCGAGCTGATCGGCGTGATGGCTGGCGTCTGCCTCGGCGCGCGCTTGCAGGGCAAAAACATCGCGGCGCTGACCTACATCGGCGACGGCGGCCAATCGACCGGGGTCACCTACGAGAGCATCAACTTCGCGGCCGTGCAGAAGCTGGGGCTGGTACTGATTGTCGAGAACAACTTGTGGGGATACTCCACGCCGAGCGACATGCAGTTCTGCGTCAAAGACCTCGCCGAGCGAGCCATTGGTTACGGCATCCCCGGCGTGATCGTCGACGGCACCGATCCGTGCCAGGTCTACGACGCGACCCACGAGGCTTGCGAGCGCGCGCGCCGCGGCGAAGGGCCAACGCTTATCGAAGCCAAGATGATGCGCATGAAAGGCCATGCCATTCACGATGCCGCGCACTATGTTCCGGCCAAGTTACTTGAGTACTGGCGCGCGCGCGATCCGATCGCGCGTTTCGAAAACTACTTGATCAACGTGAAGCACTGGATGACGGCCGCGGAAAATCACGCGATGATCGAAGATGTGGAACGCCAGCTCGAAGCCGACCGCGACGCGGCAGTGGCATCGGCCATGCCCGATCCTGAAACCGACAAGGCTCACCAGAATGTCTACTGTGATGCCGCCTGTCACACAATTAAGCCCCTGTACGGCGAGGTGCGCACGGTCCAAAGGCGCGGCGGAACGGTCGCCGCTCGCGGCGAGTCGGCCGTCCATCTGAAATGAAGTACGCTGGTTACAGCAACCACTGCAAGCAATGAAGACCTTCTACACGTCGGTTCTCGTTTTCGCATTTCTCCTATCCGCAAGCGCCGAGCTGCCTTTCAAGAAAAAGCCGCAGCAGGACTTCCAGACCCGCGTGCCCGCCGAGGTTGCTAAAACTCTGCGGGATGGATCTCCCGAGCAACGCAACAACCTCGCGTTGGAATTGGGAATCATGGCCCCGAATCCTTCGAGCGAGAAAGTCAAATCGAATTCACCGTGCGTCGATTTCACTCATGTGGAAGAAAAAGCGGTTACGCTTCGCGCCGGAGCCGAGAACGAGTTGCTGCTGGCCGACTCCAGCAGCTGCGATTCGCTCTACCTGGTGATATTTGACAAGGCGCCAAAGTCGGAGTGGAGGCACGTGCAAACCGTCCGGCTCGCGGCCCGCACGCAGCGCCCGGAGATTAGTTTTTTGGAATTGATCCAGCCGGGCGTATCGGAAATCTTGGTGCACAAGGAAGTTGCCTTTGAAGATGGAGCGGCCAGCCAGCAGGATTTCGTCGTGCTGAAGCTGCTGCACGACCGGGTCGAGGCCGTGCTGGATACGACGGAACACAGCGAACTCACCCTGACCAACCGGTCGCCGGAGAATCAGGACAACCTTCAGCAAACGCAGACTTCAACCTTCAATCTGCTGAAAGCTGCTCCCAACGCTGCGGCCCAATATCGGCTGCACGAGAAGGAAGTCATTACCGACAATAAGACGACCATCACGCGCGATCGGGTATGGACCTGGGACCCGGGGCTGGAGCGTTTCCGGCCGGCCCCGTTCGACGCTGGAAACGCCCGGCCCGTACCTCCTCCGGCGAAGAAGCCGGCAGCTCCACCCGCGAAGGCGCCACCCAAATAGAAACGACTTTGCTGACCGCTAGCTGCCAGCTGCTATTAATTCCCGCACCGCACGGTGCGCCTGGTCGAAGGCGATATCGGTGTAGGCCGCGGCCCCGGTGTCGGAGTTCGCAATGGCGATGCGTCCAAAGCGCTTGCGACCCAACTCGGCGGGTGACTCTCCCGGCTTCCAGTCGGGATCGAACAGCGGGTTGTACTCGTAGGCGTAGCCGTGAGACCAGCGATTGACCGTAATCGCGGAGATGTCGCGCGCCGGATCGAAGCCGCCGGGCCCAAGCACCCGCAGCAGTTGATCGCGAATGTTTCGGGTGGTCTTTCTTTTCATCCGACGAGAGCCCGGAAAAGTAATCGGTCTTGCCCTCCTGCACCTGGAGCACGCTGCGCTGCACGGCGGGAGACAGCGGGGTACGCGCCAGAAACGAACTCCAGGAGCCCTTGTCGCCGCCACCCTCGTCGTCGGAGCGCGCCGGAGAGCCGACTACCAGCTTATCCGTCCCGAACGTCTCCTGGTCGAAGAAAAACGCACTCTTGAGGTGCGGGTACGGGTCTTTGTCGTCGCACTTGGCTTCCAGCTTGTCGGGATTAACGCCGAGTTCGGTCATTAAGCCATGGGCGACATCGCTGTAGGGAAACGGCGACTCGATGGCCCAGGTTCCGCCGTTGGCCAGCAGCATGCGGCCTTCGTGGAACTCGTTGCGCTTGGCGTGCCCGCCGAAGTCATCGTGATTGTCGAGTATCAGAATGCGCGCCGACTTGCCGGCGTGAGCCCGATAGAAGTAGGCCGCCGCAAGCCCGCTGAGGCCGCCGCCCACTACCACCAGGTCATAGCTTTCGCCAGTATCAACGGGCTTGCCTGCCTTGACCCAAAAATCGCCGTCACGGAGCTCGTGTGCCACGTCGAACGAGCCAGGGTGGTTGCCTCGCATGCCATCGCGAGTGGGTGGGTAATAACCGGGCGCGTTCTGCGCCAGGGCTGCGGGTTCGGCCCACGAGAGTCGGCTGAGAAGAGGGCTGGCGGCAACCCCGCCCAGTCCGATGGCAACGCCGTTCAGAAAATCGCGGCGCGTGATGCCGCCCTGCATGCCCAGCTCTTTGTCGCTATAGGAAGACATGGTTCCCAATTTTGCGTTCAATGCCGCATGGTTACTGGCGATGCATCGATAATACCGCGACGACTGCGGCCTGCGAATACGGCCGATGGGTTAGAATCGGCGGGCTGACAACATGCCACCTGTCACCTATCTCGAAGCAATCCGCCAGGGCATCTGGGAAGAGATGGAGCGCGACCCGTCGGTCTTCTGCATCGGCGAGGACATCGGCGTCTACGGCGGAGCGTTCAAGGTCACCGAGGGTCTGATCGATCGCTTCGGGCCGGCGCGGGTTGTGGATACGCCGATCTCGGAGATGGCGATCGTGAACGCGAGCTTTGGGGCTGCGCTCACCGGCATGCGTCCGGTGGCCGAATTTCAGTTCATGGACTTCATCAGCTGCGCGTTCAACCAGATCGTCAACCTGCTGGCCAAGGCGCACTATCGCTGGGGAGCACCGGTGCCTGTCGTTTTGCGTGGTCCTTCCGGCGGCGGTGTGCACGGCGGCCCGTTCCATTCGCAGAATCCAGAGACTTATTTCGCGCACACGCCGGGTCTGAAAGTTATTTGCCCGGCGACCGCATACGATGCCAAGGGGCTGATCAAGTCGGCCATTCGCGATAACAATCCCGTACTGTTTTTCGAGCACAAATTTCTGTACCGACGCATTAAAGAGGAATTGCCCGCGGAGGACTACGTCGTTCCGATCGGGAAGGCGCGCGTGGCACGCGAGGGGCGAGATGTCAGCGTGATTACCTACGCGGCAATGGTGTACGTAGCGCTGGAGGCCGCGGAAATACTAGCGAAAGAAGGCATCGAGCTGGAAGTCATCGACCTGCGCACCGTGTTGCCGCTGGATCGAGACGCCATCCGCGAAACGGTGGAGAAGACCAATCGCGTAATCGTGCTGCACGAAGACACGAAGACCGGCGGGATCGCGGGGGAAGTTGCGGCGATCATCAATGAAGAATGTTTCGACGCGCTCGATGCTCCCATTGCTCGCATCGCATCAGCGGATTCGCCGGTGCCGTTCTCTCCGCCGCTGGAAGAGGCCTTTCTTCCCAAGGTCGAGGACGTGGTGCGCGAGGCGCGGCGACTTCGCAGCTATTAACGCGGGCTACGCGACGACTGAAGTTCTATGCAAAACGTCACTTTTCTTAATGTTTGTGATTTCTGAATGTTTTAATCTGTAAGCCACAAGCTTCCCCAAAATCTGCACTTGCAAGGAGAAACATGCGCGGATTTCTTCTCGGTATCATCGTCACGCTGCTGGTTGTTTTTGGTGGCGGCTATTGGTGGGTCAGCACAGGCCACGTCGACATCCGGGCCGTTCCCAACGGACCCAGTCAATTTGAACGGCGCACCGCCAACCACTCCATGGACGAATGGGTGGATGCCCACGCTTCGAAGCAGGAGAACCCGTTCCAGCCGAGCATGGAAAACATCATGGACGGCTCGATGGTGTACGACAAGCATTGTGCCCTTTGCCATGGCAGCCTGAAGGAGCCGGTTTCGGCGATGAAGAACAAGTTCTACCCGCCGGTGCCCCAGTTGATGAGCTTTACGCCCGACGATCCCGACGCCAACCTGTTCTATGTCAGTAAGTACGGCGTGAAGCTGACCGGCATGCCCGGATGGGATGGCGTGTTGACCGACGACGAGATCTGGAAGGCAGTGCTGTTTATCAAGAACTCGGCCAAGATGAAGGACGCCCCGGCGGCGACACCACCTTCACAGTAGCTCCGTTTTGCTCAACGATAGCCCGCCCAAGTCTCACAGACTGGGCGGGCTAAATTGTTCCACGTGGAACAATTTCAGTTACTTCTAATTACTTTGGTAACCACGACTCAATGCGCCCGGGCTAAAGCCCGAAGATTATGGAGCATTGATTCACCGGGCTGAAGCCCGGTGCTTCCACCAGTTCGCCGTTGGGTTGGTTCACGGGGCTGAAGCCCGGTGCTTCCACCGATTACCCGTTGGGCTTGACGTACGTCACTTTGCCGCTGGTCTTAAGCTTGAAGACGTCGTTGGAGAGCTTGGGGTTTACCTGGATGTTGGTGTACTTGGCGAGCCGGTAGTCGCCTGAAGGTTCGTTGAACAGCTGCTGCACGCTGACGCCGCGCGCCATGTCGATCCAGAGCGTGATGGTTTGGAACATGTTCGAGACTTTTTGCGACTTGGGCTTCAGCTCGAGTTTCGCGGTATTGATGCCCTGGATCTGCTCCATGCCGTCGTACTTCACATCAAACGACTTGGCCAGATCGTGGCCGCGCCCGCCAAATCCCAAGCACCAGGAAGGTTTCGAAGTCTGCCTTGTTCTTGCCGGCGTTGTATTCGGTGACCTGTCCTGCTTTGGGCACGTAAACGCTTACCACTCCGCCGGTAAATAAAACGAATTTCTTATCGGGCACGGTGATGTCGGCGGCCATCTGCACTTCGGCGTTCTGGCGGCGGAAGTACATGGTGCCCTTTTGCAGGTCGTGCTCGTCAACGACCTTCTGATACTGGTCCCAGGCAAAGTCGGTTTGCGCGGTGTGGAAGTCGGCGGCAGCCTTGTCCATCGCGTTGAGGACGGCCTCGAGGTTTTGGGCGTGGGCGGAGAGGGTGGCGAAGAGAATGACCGTGATGGCGAGTTTCGTTTTCATGTCGGATTCACGCGCAACTATCGAATGAAGCCAGCCTAAAAATCGAAACAACGGATTCCTCGCGGGCTGACGCCCGCTCGGAATGACAAAAATAAATGATTTCTCGGCACGACTAAAGTCGTGCCCTGATACAAACCCTCTCGACATCGAGCTCACTAGCGTCCGCCCCAGGCTTTGTAGGCAATGATTTTATGCTTGTCGTCGAGCACGGGCTCGAAACGGTCGACGTGAACTTCGCCAGCGACTGGCTCGATGATGCGCACTAGTTCTTCGCGTACCTGGGCATCGTTGCCCGGACTAACGGCGGCGGCGTCCACGGTATAGACGAAGCCATTACCTTCCGGCTTGACCAGTACTTCCGTCTGATGCAGCGGGCGCGGCTGGGGTTTGTCGCGGAAGTTGATCCACAAGGGCGCCAGGAAGATGAAAGCGAGGATGAGCGTCACCATGATGTCGTAGTGGACGCTGCCGCGGGGATACATCCACCAGATGTAGCCCTTAATGGTTTGGGAGATTTTGCCCATCTGTCGTTTAAGTGTAGAGCATATCGGGGAAGATTCACCACAGAGACACAGAGGCACTGAGAAGGGTTAGACAAAAGGCAAAAGCTGAAGAGCAACCGCGGATTTGCGCGGATAAGGCTTGGGCAAGAAAAGCAGATCCCTCGCGGGCTAAAGAACGCCCCACGAAGCGCAAAGGCGGCACTTCGCGGGACTCCGCTTCGCTCCGCTCGTGATGACAACGAACAACGCGATTATGCGGCGCGGCTAAAGCCGTGCCCCTTCCAAACTCGCTTACCGCCTTCAAAAACCCGCTTCCTAGGTGCGCAGTTCGGCGACGGTGGCGCCACCGCCGCCTTCGTTCTGAGGGGCTTCGGCAACGGTAGCCACGTGGGGATGCTCCTTGAGGTACTGGCGCAACGCCTTGCGCAGAATGCCCATGCCGCTGCCATGAACGATGCGCACGCGGGTGACTCCGGCGAGGAAGGCACGGTCCAGGAATTTCTCAACCGCGCTGGTGGCATCGTCCACGTTCTGACCGATGACGTTGATCTCGGTGGGCACGCTTTCGTCTTCGCGCGAAAGCGACACGCTGATGCCGCGCGAGCGAGCCGCCGCAACCGGATTCGCGCCTGAGCTCACGATCACGCTGGCCACGTCATCGCGCGGGACTTTCATCTTCATGGGGCCGACCGCGACTTCGAAAGAGTCGTCGTCGAGATGACGGAGCACCTTGGCGTCGCGGCCGAGCGAGCGCAGGCGCACAGTGTCGCCGATCGAAACATTCTGTCACGATGTGCGGCTGGGCATGTTGGTCGCCAGCGTCGGAGCCGGTTGTGTGCGCCACCACGGTGGAGTCGAATTGCTCGCGGAATTCGCGGCGCAGCTTGGCGATGCGGCGTTCAGCGTCTTTGGTGAGCTTTAGGGCCTGGGCGCGGTCCTGCACGGCGGCGACTGTCTCGCGCGCCTGGTATTCGAAGCTGTGCAGCACGCTCTCCAGCTTCTTCTCCAGCTCGCGGACCTTATCGCGCTGCTCCTTCTTGCCTTCGGTTTCAAGATGGCTGAGCTTGCGGGCGATCTCCTGCTCGCGTGCGCCGAGCCGGGACTTTTCGGAATCGATGTCGCGCAACTGCGAGTGCAGGCGGTCGAGGAAGCGGGAGATGTCCTGCGTTTGCGACGACAGTCGCTCGCGCGCCGACGAGACGATTTGGGTGTTCAAGCCAAGTTGCTGGGCGATGTTGATGCCCGCCGACGCGCCCGGAACGCCCATGCGCAGCTCGTAGGTCGGAGCCAGGGTGCGCTCGTCGAAGCCCACGGCAGCGTTGGCCACGCCTGGGCTGTTGGCGGCGTAGACCTTGAGCGCGGTGTGGTGGGTGGAGACGATGCTGAGGCATCCCGACCTGGCGGAAGAAGTCGGCGATCGACACCGCCAGCGCCGCGCCTTCTTCCGGATCGGTGGCCGAGCCAAGCTCGTCGAGCAGCACCAGCGATGCGCGGCGTGGCGTGATGCGAGATGAAATCGATGTTGGTGACGTGCGCGGAAAAAGTCGAGAGGTTCTGCTCGATCGACTGGTAGTCGCCGATGTCGGCGAAGACTCCGTCGAACATCGGCAACTCGGCGCGCTCGGCAGGCAACGGGAATTCCCGCCTGCGCCATCAGCACCAGCAGTCCGATGGTCTTCAGCGCGACGGTCTTGCCGCCGGTGTTGGGGCCGCTGATGATGAGCTGGCGATCGTCGCCTTCGAGCTCAACCGTGAGCGGAACGACCGCGATGCCCTTCGGCTTCAGGTGTGCGCTCGAGCAGGGGATGGCGCGCATTGCGCAGAACGAATGCCTGCGTCCGCGCCGTCTTCGAGCAGCTTCACGGGCACGCAGTCGTAGTCCCGGGCGAAGCGCGCCTTGGCGAATTGCAGCTCCAGTTCGGCGAGCATGCCGACCGCGGCCTCGAGCTCGGCGGCCTGTTCGCCGATGCGCGTGGTCATCTCGACAAGGATGCGATGAATCTCGGCCAGCTCGTCGTCGAGCAGGCGCACCAGCTCGTTGTTTTGCTCGATGGTTTCGAGCGGCTCGATGAAGACGGTCTGGCCGCTGGAGGAAGCGCCGTGCGCAACGCCCTGCACGCGGCGGCGCTGCTCGGTTTTCACCGGAATGACGAAGCGGTCGCCGCGGATGGTGATGAGTTCGTCTTGCACGGCTCCGCCGTCGGAGAGCTTGCGCAGATACGACCGCAGCGATTCGTGAATGGAGCGGCGCTGGCGCTCGATGTCGCGGCGAATGCGCGCGAGCTCGGGCGAGGCGCGATCGTCGAGCGTGCCGTCGGGCAGGATCTTGTTGCGGAAGTAGTGCAGCAGCGGGGATGAAGTCGGCGATGCTGCTGCGAAAGCTCGGCGACGGCCTGCCACTGCGCCGCGACGGCGGCCGGCGGATGCAGGGCGGCTTCGCGCCATTCGGCAGCGCGGTCGGCCAGCGTCGAGGATGTCGCGGACTTCGGTCAGTTCCAGGGCGGCGCCCTGGATGCGCGACTTGCGGATGAGCTGGGTGGGATCGAGCAGGCCGTGAAAGTCGAAGCGTCCTCCGGCCTGGAGATAGCCGCGAAGTTCCTGCGCGAGCTGCTGCTGGCGCTCGATCCAAGTCGCGGTCTTGCGAAGGCGCGAGCGCGGCGATGCGTCCGCGGCCCAGCGGGGAGGCGGCATAGACCGCCAGCAGCTCGCGCAGGTGGTCGAACTCGAGCAGGCGCTCGCTGGTATGTTGCATGGGGCCGGGATTACGTCATGGACAGCGTTTTATCGTACAGGAGGCAGGCGTATCCGTATAACAACCGGCGGTGACGGCATTCACGGACTGTTCACACCAGACGGACGCGAACGAGACCCGAAGCCGACCTGCGATGGTACACTGTTTACGACGGCCTGAGTGTCATGTCCTGAGGAACCTATGAACAATCAGCCTTTCCGATGCATTTGTATTCTTCGGCGCCACCGGCGACCTGGCCCACAAGAAGATCTTTCCTTCGCTGCAGAGCATGATCAAGGACGGCGTGCTGGATGTGCCGGTGATCGGCGTCGCCAAGTCGGGATGGAACCTCGAGCAGTTGCGCGAACGCGCCCGCGACGGCATCACCAAGTACGGCGGAGGCGTGGACGAAGCCGCGTTCAAGAAGCTGTGCGAGCTGATGGACTACATCGACGGCGACTACGCCGACGACCAGACGTACGCCACAGTTGCGCGCCAAGCTGGGCAAGGCGCAGTCGCCAACGCACTACCTGGCTATCCCACCCATGATGTTCCCGGTGGTGGTGAAGGGACTGGCGGCAGCGGAATGCGCCAAGAACGCGCGCGTGATCATTGAAAAGCCGTTCGGACGCGACCTGGTCTCAGCGCGCAAGCTGAACGAGACGCTGCACCAGGCGTTTCCCGAAGACCACATCTTCCGCATCGACCATTACCTGGGCAAAGGGGCGGTGGAGAACCTGTTGATCTTCCGCTTCGCCAACAGCTTTCTGGAGCCCATCTGGAACCGCAACTACATTCACAGCGTGCAGATCACCATGGCGGAGTCGTTCGGCGTGGAAGGCCGCGGCAAGTTTTACGAAGAGGCGGGGGCGATTCGCGATGTGGTGCAGAACCACATGTTGCAGGTGGTCGGGCTGCTGGCCATGGAGCCGCCCACGACGATGTATCCGGACTCGGTGCGCGACGAGCAGGTGAAGGTGTTCCGCTCGATTCCGCCGCTGAGCCCGGCCGACATCGTGCGCGGCCAGTTTCACGGGTACCGCAAGGAGCTCGGGAGTGATCCGCAACTCCGATGTCGAGACCTTCGCCGCGGTGCGGCTGGAAGTGGATTCGTGGCGCTGGTCGGGAGTGCCGTTCCTGATTCGCGCGGGCAAGTGCCTGCCGGTTACGGCGACGGAAGTCTTCGTCAAACTGCGCAAGCCGCCGCTGGCGAAAATGGGCGCTGATGGACGGAACTACTACCGCTTCCGCCTGGGACCGGACTTCGAGCTGGCACTGGGAGCACGGGTGAAGCGTCCGGGCCCGCTGATGGCTCCGATGCCGGTGGAGCTTTCGGCAGTGAAGTTCTCCGCCAGCGACGAGATGGAGGCCTACGAACGGCTGCTCGCCGACGCCATGAAGGGCGACCAGTTGCTCTTCGTGCGTCAGGACGCCGTGGAAGCGCAATGGGCGATCGTCGAGCCGATTCTGGGCGACTGCTGCCCGGTGCAGATCTATGAGCCGGGAACGTGGGGCCCGACCGGATGCGCGCGAGCTGGCGGCCGATATCGGCGGCTGGCACGATCCGGAGTAGGGACTCTAGCGGAGCTTCGGGCCGGAGACGAACGGGTTGCCCGCGATCACGAAGCGCAGAGGCTCGTCGACCGCCTGTCATTGATGCCGATGCGCGGGGTTACGGCGATTCGATCGGGGCGGTAGCCGTCGTCGGCGAACCAGAGGTCTGAGCGAGCGCTGGTGAAGTCTTTGCCGTTGTCGCGCGGGCGAGTGATGTCGAGCGCCTCTGACATTCTTCCCGGCCCGCTCGAGATCAGTCGCAATTGCGTTGTGCGGGGCTCGGGCGAAAGTTCGATACCTCGGGCGTCGGCCATCGCTTCGAGTCCCACTACAGGCTCCAGGGCGCGCAGCAGCACGCCGCCTGCGTTGCCGTCGGGCATGCACGAGACGTTGGTGCAGTAGTGGTTGCCGTAGATGAAGTAGACGTAGGCGTGTCCGGGCGGGCCGAAGAGCACGGCGTTGCGCGGCGTGCGGCCGTTGTAGGCGTGGGCGGCGGGATCGGTGGCGCCGAGATAGGCTTCGTCTTCGACGATGCGTCCGGCACGGAGCTTTCGGCCGTCGCGGCGGACGAGTAGTTTGCCGAGCAGTTCGCGGGCGACGGTAATGGGGTCGCGATTGAAGAAGTCGCGCCGCAGACGAGGTGCCTGGCGCAGCGACGTGCTGGTGAGTGGCGAAGTTGGCGGGGCGCTTGGCATATGTCTTTTCGTCGACACTCGCTATTGTTTGATGGCAATCATGCGCAGCCGCTTGTAATCCACCGTCCACTGGCCGTTGTGGAAGAGATGTGGACGCGCGAGGTCTTCGATGCGCTGGATGAATTCTTCGCGGCGGCCGGGCTCGAGAACATCGCTGGCGAAGGTGGCGAACATCTGCCAGCCAGTTGCGTAGTCCCTGCTCGCCGCCGTCAAGGGCGTGGGCCGATCGAAGAGTACGGCGAAGTTTACTTGCAGGCCGCGCGATTCCAGCATTGGGGCGTACTCGCCGATTGACGGATAGAACCACGGCGAAAGCGCCTCTGGCATTGCTGACGCCCATGGTCTGAAAACGCCTCGATCGCTGCCGCTCCAGACGTGGTGGATGTTGCCGCGCCCACCCATCTCGAACACGAAGCGGCCACCGGGCTTCAACGCGCTGGCGATTGCCGTGATGGCGCCCTCTTGATTCTTCACCCAGTGCAGGGCGGCGTTGGAGAAGACGGCGTCGAATTCGTTGTCGTAGGCGGTGGCAGCGATGTCGGCCACTTCGAACTGAAGCTTGGGATAATTTTCGCGGGCAGACCGGATCATCTGGGGCGAGGCGTCAACGCCGACGACCTCTGCTCCAGACCTGGCAATCTCTGACGTGAGCTGGCCTGTGCCGCATCCGACGTCGAGGATGCGCTCGGCGGGCTTCGGCAGCGAGCGTGGCGACGAGGTCGCGTCCGAAGTTCCAGACAAAGGCGTGGCTCGATTGGTAGAGGTCGGAATTCCAAGTGTTGGTGACGGCGGCCATGGGTCCATTCTAGTGCGGCGTGCGAAAAGCATGCGCGCGAAGTGCATGCTGCGCTGCGCATCCATTACAATCGAAAGTGACCCATGAATAAGATGATCTTTGCCAACCTGGTGCATCGGCCCTTTCGCACCATCATCAGCATCGTTGCCGTTTCGGTGGAAGTTACCCTGATTCTCCTGATTGTCGGGCTGTCGATCGGCATGTTGACCGACACCAAGAACCGCCAGGTTGGCATTGGCGCGGACATCATGGTGCAGCCGCCGGGATCGTCGCTGCTGATGGGCGTGAGCGGCGCGCCTGTTTCCATTAAGGTGGCTGACAAACTGCGCAAGCTCGACCACGTGGTCGCCGTGGCGCCGGTGGTCACCCAGCTTTCCACTGCGGGGAACCTGGAAGTGGTTGACGGCATTGACCTGGCATCGTTTGAGGCCATGGGTGGGCCGTTTCACTACCTCTCTGGCGGGGCGTTCCAGGCCCCCAACGACATGCTGATCGACGACTTTGTGGCCTCGTCGAAGAAGCTGAAAGTCGGCGACTCCGTCGAGATGCTGAACCACACGTTCCGGGTTTCGGGAATCGTGGAGCACGGCAAAGGCGCGCGCAAGTTCCTGCAGATCGCGACCTTGCAGGACATCATCGGCGCGGACGGCAAGGCGTCGATCTTCTACGTCAAGCTCGACGACCCCAACAACGCCGATGCGGTAGTGCGCGAGATTAAGAGCATTCCCGGCATGGAGCAGTATGGGGTTCACTCGCTGAAGGAATACCTCAGCCTGATGAGTTCCAGCAGCATTCCCGGGCTCTCGACGTTCATCAATGTCGTCATCGGGATCTCGATGATCATCGGCTTCATCGTGATCTTCCAGGCGATGTACGCGGCGGTGATGGAGCGGACGCGCGAGATCGGCATCCTGAAGTCGCTGGGCGCAGGCAAGTTCTACATCATCAACGTGATTTTGCGGGAGACGCTGCTGATTTCAATCGGCGGCATCATCCTGGGGATCGGCATCAGCTACGCTGCGCGCGCTGGGCTGCATCACAAGTTCCAGACGCTACCGATTCTGATCACGCCGGAGTGGCTGCTGCGGGCGACCATTATCGCGATCATCGGCTCGATGCTGGGCGCGTTCTACCCGGCGCTGAAGGCCGCGCAGAAAGACCCCATCGACGCGCTGGCGTACGAATAGGCTGGGATTTCGAGCAGTCAGCCGCGAGCTACCCGGGCAGATAGCATGGAATCCCGCGCACGTTCTGGCATCAGGCGCTTGGGGACGGTCACCAGATCATATCCGAGTGTCATCATGATCACGCCCCACGCAGCTTCAATCTGTTGCACGCAGGATTCGGGTAGCAAACGACGCCAGCCGTCCACTTTGGCCTCACCGACAAACGCAATATCCTGGCGTACGCGGTTCTTTTTGGCTCGGCGCGCCGCATAGCCTTGCGACTTCAGCCACCCGTCGTACTGGAGTTTTTCAAATTCGCGCATCCGTGGGCGTGAGCTCCGCTCGATGGCCGCCTGCAATCGTGCGGGATCCGGATCAATCTCCATGAACTTCGCCACGCGCCTTAGTTCAGCCTCCGGGTACGATTGAAGATCGCCGTACCGAAGCAATAGAAACGATCGGCTGCCGCCCCGGGTGTAGAGCCAGCTGGCGACATTCTCGGCCCAGGTTCCCCAGCCGGCAGAATTCAGACGTCCGAGAACGAACCGGTCAACGAATGCCTCCAAACTCACACTGTCTTCGATGAACTGATTCCGGCGGCAATAGTGGTAATAGGAGAGGGCCACGTCGCGAGGGTCGCGGACGAGGTAAATCGTCTTGGGATAGCGGTGATCGAAGTACTCGTGACTTTTGATAATGCGTGGCCGAGGTGTTTTCTTTAGCGTCCAGCTCGATTGCAGGGTGGTGTCTGGAACCAGGCTCTCGATATTGGTGAAATCGATGTCTCTATCGGGAAACAGCAGGTTGGCTATCAGGAAGCGGGTCCAGGTACTACCCGACCTCGGATAAGACACCAGGACGATATCGTCGGGGAACACTGCGAAATTTCGGCCCGCAATGTCGGTGCCCGTCATGTAGGTGGCAAGGGATTTGAGTCTATATAGCATGGAGTTGGCTCCGGACAAGTGGTGCGAACTTCCTGGGTCCGACGAGCACGTGCTGGACAACCCCTGGAACAGCCTGGCGCACGGCTCCACAACCGAGACCAAATACCAACATGGCGATGGCCAGAATGGACAAGGCCTCAGGCCCGATTGCGTCGCTCATTGTGCACAGTCCTTTTGGCTAATGCTATTCATCGCAGGTACTAGCCCGCATCGGCTAGGCGCAAGACCTAGTCCCAATGGGGGAGCCCGTGCGTGGGGGTCAGAACACCATCCGCACTTCAATGGAACTCCTGAAAAGTTCCAGTATCTGGCCTTGTAGGAACCTTAAATGACGAAAGCCGGACGTGATGTCCGGCTTTTCTTGTGAAGATTTCAAACAGCCTCAGATCCTCATCGGCATCACGACATAGCGGTACTTGAAGCCGTCGTCGCTGCCGTCGTCGGGGCGCATCTGGCCGGCTGACTGGGCATCCTTGAACTCCAGCCGAACCTCTCCGCCGCTGGAGGCCTTCAGGAAGTCGATCAGGTATTCGGAGTTGAAGCCGATGGTCATCGCGTCGGCTGCATACACAATCTCGATCGAGTCTTCCGACTCGCCAGCTTCGGTGGACGACGAGGAAATCTTGAGCTCGTTCTTGTCGAGCTTCATGCGGATGGCGCGCGAGCGCTCATCTGCAAACTGGGCCACGCGTTGGATGGCGGTACTGAGATCGGCGCCGTGAACGACCACCGACTTCGGAGTCTCGCGCGGCAGCACGGCTTCGTAGTTGGGGAATTGTCCGGTCAACTGGCGCGAGGTCAGCAGGCGCTCGCCGATGCGAAAGAACAGCGTCGAATCGTCTTTGGCAAACTCAATCTGCTCGACATCGCTGTTCTGGAGCAGCGAGAACAACTCGCCCATTGCTTTCTTCGGGATGAGGGTCTTTTGTTCACCCTGAACGTCGAAGGATTCGCCGGTCTTTTCGATGTGTGCCAGGCGATGGCCATCTGTCGCCACCATGGTGATGGACTCTGGCTTAAGCACCATCAGGCCGCCATTCAAGGTGTAACGCGATTCTTCGCTCGAGATGGCAAAAATGGTGCGGCCGATCATGCTACGCAGGGTCTGCGCTGGAATCTTTACGCTTCCGGCCGACGGAAATACCGGCAGGCCCGGGAAGTTCGCCCGTGCCATGCCGACCATTTTCGTATTGGAGCGCCCTGAACGAATGTTGACCCAATGATTTTCGAGCAACTTGATGGAGATATCGCCATCGGGCAGCAGCTTCACGTAATCGTAAAGCTTGCGGGCTGGAATGGTGCAGGCGCCTTCCTTCTTCACCTTGGCCGCGCATGAGGTGCGCAGGCTCAGGTCGAGATCGGTGGCGGTAATCGTCAGCCGGTCATTGGCCGCTTCAAAAAGAAAATTCGACAGGATGGGAATGGTCGTCTTGCGTTCGACCACGCCCTGAGTGGCAGTGAGTTCCTTGAGCAACTCGAACTTGCTGACGCTGATTTCCATCGCAGTTCCCTGGACCGCCGAGGTTGCTTCCGCAGCCATGTGTTCCGCCTTTGCCGTCGCGCCTTGCAGAGTGAGGCAACTGCACGCGACTTCTGACTTTCCTTATATCAAATAAAAATCTTATAAAACAGTAGTATCCGTAGTGCCTCTGGAAAAGTGGAAAAGAAGCCGCAAACCGCTTCCAGAAAGGCTCGGGACCTGCTGTTCACTTCGCAAAATCGTGTCGGCCACCGACGCGACCTGTGACCAATCCGTACCGGTTAAATAATTGCCCCGGCTCTTACACACAATTCACAATTCATCCACAGGGCTGGTCAAGGAAAACGGCTCCCAAAAGTGAAAAACCGCGCCAGAGGCGCGGTCTATCCACCCAAAACTTCCGTCAGCTTGTTCAGCAAGCGGTTCAAATCTTTGTCGGTCTTGCGTAGCTCAGTGATCTTCTCCACCGAATGCAACACGGTGGTGTGGTGCTTGCCGCCAAACTGGCGCCCGATCTCAGGCAGCGACGCCTCGGTCAACTGTTTGGCGAGGTACATCGCGATCTGGCGCGGATAAACGATCGAGTGCGAGTTGTTCTTGGTCTTGATCTCACCCGGCCGCAGCCCGAACTGGTCTGATACCGCGCGCTGAATGGCCTCGATGGTGATCTTGCGGACCTGCGAATCGATCAGATTCTTCAGGACTTCCTGTGCCGTGAGCATGCTCAGGTCGCGTCCGGTGAGCGACACATAGGCCGTGAGGCGGATCAGCGCCCCTTCCAACTCACGCACGTTGCTGCGAATGTTGGACGCGATATAGAGCGCCACGTCCGTGGGCAATGACACCCGTTCCGACTCTGCCTTCTTCTGCAGGATGGCGACTTTGGTCTCCAAGTCCGGCGGCTGGATGTCGGCGATCAGGCCCCACTCGAAGCGGCTGCGCAGGCGGTCTTCGATTTCGGCCAACTCCTTCGGCGGACGGTCACTAGCGACGACGATCTGCCGCATGGACTCGTGCAGCGCATTGAAGGTGTGGAAGAACTCCTCCTGCGTGCGCTCTTTGCTGGCCAGGAACTGGATGTCGTCCACTAGCAGCACGTCCATGTTGCGGTACTTATCGCGGAAGCTGGTCATCTTGCTGTTCCGCAAGGCGTTAATCATCTCGTTGGTGAATTTCTCCGCCGAGAGGTAGCAGATGGCCATCTGCGGATTGCGCTTCTTGATCTCATGGCCGATGGCCTGCATGAGGTGGGTCTTGCCCATTCCGACGCCGCCATAGAGGAAAAGCGGGTTGTATGCCTTCGACGGTCGTTCTGCTACTGCGCGAGCGGCCGCGTGAGCGAACTGGTTGCCGGAGCCGATGACGAATCCGTCAAAAGTGTACTTGGGATTCAGTTGCGCTGCGCTGTCCCAGTCGAAGCGGGCTTGAGCCGCACCCGTAGCACTGACTTCCATGGTCGCCTGGGCTTCGGGCGGGGCCTCGCCGTTGCGTCCACGGTTCGCTGGCTCCGCTTTCTTGGGGCGCTGCTCAGGATCGGTGACGAATTCGACGTCTTGATATTCCAGGCCGAGGTTTTCGATGGCCTCGCTGATCAAGTCGCCGTACTTCTCGCCGATGTGGCAGAAGTCAGAATTGGGCACCCGCACGAAGAGGGTGGGCCCGTTCGAGTGTGAGAAGCGCGTGGGTTTCAACCAGGTCTCGTAGGAGTGACGGTTGATCTTTTTTTCCAGCGCGTCGAGGACGAGTATCCAAGGATTAGGAGAGGCCGTTCCAAAATAAGACATAGCAAATTCAACCCGGAGGCATAATTGCCTCGAATCGCTTCGAACTGCAATGACAGCGAAAATCGCCCGACGCGATTATTCACCGTACGATTCAGGAGATAGTTAAGATCCGCAACCGAAGAAACCCACGGGAGGAAATCATTTCATGAGAGAAAACGTGAAACGAAAAGTCTTCTCGGTGGCTGAAGGGCATCCTAGCATGAATTATCCACAGCACAAGACCATGATTGCACTGTGCGTGGTGACACAGTTTGCGAGTGATTGATTTCGGGAATGTTACTGGCGAAAAAATATTTTGTTGCAGCGTTCGCGGTGCAAAATGCAATCGGCCTGCGCATCTGCACCAAAAGTGGGATGGGAGTCGGACTGTGCCAGCACCATGGTGCGTGCCATCGCCACACAATTTGGCGCGGGTTGCGGTACTGACGGCCAAGCCGATATACTTGGAGTTTGTCTTGACCTAACTTTTTGCCATTGAGGAGCGCAGTTCCGTAATGCCGAAGCGCACATTCCAACCCAACCGTCGTCGCCGCTCAAAGACGCACGGATTTCGTTCTCGCATGAAGACCAAGAGCGGCCGCGCGGTGATTTCGCGCCGTCGTGCCAAGGGACGCAAGCGCGTCGCCGTGAAGCCTGGCTTCCGCGAGTAGCTGCACAGAGACGTTTTCCGCGTAGATTCAGCGCCGAACCGAGGCTAGACCTGAGGAAAACCGGCGCCAAATGCTGACAGTGAACTCCGCCGGCAGTGCATTTCCCAAGTCGAGTCGTTTGTTGCGGCACGCCGACTTCCAGCGCGTTTATCAGACGGGCCGACGCCAGTTTACCGGCAATATGACCGTGTTTTTTCTGCGGCGGACGCTTTCGGACGTACAGGCCGACACTTCGCTGCGAGTGGGATTCACCGTGGGCAAGGTGCTGGGCGGCGCCGTTGATCGTAACCGGATCAAGCGCCGTATGCGTGAGGCGGTGCGAAGTTCGTGGCCCGCGCAACAGGTTCCGATCGACGTAGTATTTCACCCGCGCAAGTCGGTGCGAGACATGCCCTTTTCGGATGTGGCGCAGGAAGTCGCGCGTGGTTTACAGTTGGCTGTCCAGCGCGCCTGCGAGGCGCAACCAGGGCAACCGGTGAAGCAGGGAAAGCGAAAATGAAGGCAGCCGTCCAGTTCGCACTGCGTGGTTACAAGCGGTGGATTTCGCCGATGCTGCCGCACGCCTGCCGGTTCGTGCCGACCTGTTCCGAATACGCCCTCGAGGCGGTGGAACTCCACGGCGCCCTGCGCGGTACTGCACTTGCCGTTGCGCGCCTGCTTCGTTGTCAACCTTTTGCCCGCGCGGGACACGATCCAGTGCCGCCGGTCACGCACGCTACTCAGCACTGCTGCAATCACGTCGGGTCTGCTCCGTTTGGCGGCGCCCGCGAATCCGATAAGCCGCAATTACTGAATGGAAAGTAACTTTGGCCGAGTATAAAAATCCACAACAAGAACCAGGCGGCCAGGGCCGCATGATGCCGATCATGATCGCGGTGTTCGCGCTCCTGCTCGTCAGCCAGTTCTTCCTGTTCAAGAACAAACCGAACACCCCCGCGGGCACGAAGCCGGCGCAGACCACCACGGCTCCTGAAGTTGCTGCCAACAATGACCTTGCTTCGGCTCCTGAGCTCCCGGCAGTGGCCGGCGCGACTCCCGTTGCTGCGGCTTCCGCCGAAACCGAAACTGTGGTCGAGAACGATCTCTACCGTATCGTCTTCACCAATCGCGGGGCCCAGGCCAAGCACTGGATCCTGAAGAAGTACAAAGACGACAAGGGCCAGCCGCTTGACCTGGTGAATGCGACCACGGCCAATCTCGGACTGCCGTTGAGCTTGTACGCCTATGACGAGGCGCTGCGCGCCAAGATCAACTCCGCGCTCTACGTCGGAAGCGCGAGCGGCGCCGTGGATGTCCCGGGTGAATTGACGTTTGAGTATTCCGACGGGACGGTTGCTGTCCACAAGACGCTGAAGTTCGATGCGACTTACGTGCTGTGGCTGGAAACCTCCGTCACCGTAAACGGCAAGCCGGTTCAGGCCTTCCCGTCGTGGCCTGCCGGATTCGGTGACCAGGGCACGATGCCGTCATTTGCGGCATCGAAGATCGACTACTTTGCCGGCGACAGCGTGGAACGGCTCGCTGCCAAGAAGATCAGCGGCGGCAACACTCTGCGTGGACCGCTGATGTGGGCCGGCCCGCAAGACCAGTACTTTGCTGCCATCTTCCTGCCCGACCTGCCATCGCAAGCAGCGATGGTGACCTTCCGGAATGCAATTGAGGTTCCCAAGGACCCCTCGAAGCCTGACGCCAGTAACCTGACCAAGGTCGAGATCCTGGGCGCGGCTGTCGGCCGCGTTGACGGCGTCTCGCGCGAACGCATTTTCGTCGGCCCGAAGTCGCTGGATGTTCTCAAGGCGATCCATTCCAATACCCTGAGCGGCCAGCCGGACGGTCCAGACCTGACCCACGCCGTCGATTTTGGCTTCTTTAAGCTGATCGCGCGCCCGCTGTTCCTGTGGCTGCTGTGGACGCACGATCACATCGCCGCCAACTGGGGCGTCTCGATCATCATCCTGACGGTCATCATCAACCTGGCACTGCTGCCGTTGCGCATCACCAGCATGAAGTCGGCGCTGAAGATGCAGAAGCTGCAGCCGCAGATGAAGGCCATCCAGGAGCGTTACAAGAAATATCCGATGCGCGATCCGCGGCGCGCCGAGATGAACACCGAGATCTCCGCGCTGTACAAGGAACACGGCGCCAACCCGGCGGGTGGCTGTTTGCCGCTGGTCATCCAGATGCCGTTCCTGTTCGCGTTCTACTCGATGCTGGGCGTCGCGCTGGAACTGCGCCAGGCGCCATTCCTGTGGCTGCACGACCTGTCGTCGCCCGACAAGCTGTTCATCCTGCCGGTTCTGATCGTGATCAGCACGTTGTTCGTGCAGAAGATGACGCCCAACGCCGGCATGGACCCGGCGCAGCAGCGCATGATGACCATCATGATGCCGCTGATGCTGGGCTTCTTCAGCTGGTCGCTGGCCTCAGGTCTGAGCCTCTATTGGGTGGTGGGTAACTGCATCGCGATTATCCAGCAGTACATCATGAATCGCACCGGGCTCGGCCAGGAGATGCGAGCCGAGATGGAAAAACGCGCCCGCAAGGCCGCCAAGTAACGACACCAAAATTCAGCCATGCCGATAACTGACAAGATTGCCGCCGCCAAGAAAATCAGCGAACTGCTCAACGGAATCATTTCCACGGGCGACTTCCGCCTGCGCTACAAGATTATGGTCGATCCTCCGGCTGCCGAGCACGACTTCGCTCATCCTGAGATCAAGGTGGATCTCTCGGGAGCTGACAGCCCGTTGGTGAAAGAACGCGGCGGAGAATTGCTGCGCGCCTTCGAGCACGTTGCGCTGGAGATGCTGCGGCTCGGTCCGGATGAGCACGACAAGGTTGTCTTCGACTGCGAGAACTTCCGCTCGGCCCGCATGCAGGAACTGCGCCTGTCGGCCAACGTGGCCGCCGAGAAGGTGCGTTCCAGCGGCATGCCGTACGCGTTTGCGCCAATGTCATCGCGCGAACGCCGTCTTCTGCATCTGGCACTGCGCGATGTGGAAGACCTGCGCACGGAAAGCGCCGGCGAAGCGCTACAGCGCTACGTCGTTGTCTATCCCAAGGACTACCAGGGCAAGCCGCCCGCACCGCAAGCGTCCCCGCGGCGGAGATAAATAGTCTTCACCACTGAGACACAGAGGCACAGAGAAATCTGTGTCTTTGCTTTTTGCCTCAATCGCTTTTCTCAGTGCCCCAGTGCCTCTGTGGTGAATAATCACTGTGATGAATCTCGACGACACCATCGTTGCTATCGCCACGCCTTCGGGGCGCGGCGGCATCGGCGTGGTGCGTCTCTCGGGTATTGAAGCGACAAGCATCGCAAAGCCGATGCTGCGACTGGCTCACTCGGCCGAGCTTCAGGCGAACCGCGCCCACTTCGGCGAGCTGATTGATCCCGCGACGAGTGACCGCATCGACGAAGTGGTTGTTACGTTCTTCGCCAAGCCACACTCATACACCACGGATGACGTTGTCGAGATCTCATGTCACGGCTCGCCCGTTGTTCTGCGTCACGTAGTCGAGATGGCTCTCGCTTGCGGCGCACGCCTCGCCGAGCCCGGTGAGTTCACCATGCGCGCCTTCCTCAACGGCCGCATCGACCTCACCCAGGCCGAGGCCGTCCGCGACCTCATCGATTCGCAGACGCTTTACCAGGCACAGGTCGCCGCACGGCAACTCGAAGGCGCGCTGTCGAAGCGGCTGCAGCCTATCAAGCAGAAGTTGGTAGACCTGATCGCGGTGATGGAAGCCGGCATCGACTTTGCCGAAGACGACATATCCGTCATCGCCGACGAGTTGATCCTTGAGCGCATCGCCGAAGTGCGCGCGCCGCTCGAACATCTGCTCGCCAGCTTCACTTACGGCAAGGTCGTACACGAAGGCCTGACGCTCGCCATCGTCGGCCGACCCAACGTCGGCAAGTCGAGCCTATTCAACCGCCTGGTCGAGCACGAGCGCGCCATTGTTACCGCGATGCCGGGAACCACCCGCGACCTCGTGACCGAGACGGTCTCCATCGGTGGAATTCCCGTGCGCCTGGTGGACACCGCCGGCATTCGCGACGCGCTCGATGAAGCCGAAAGCATCGGCGTGCGCAAATCGCTCGAAGCGCTCGCCGATGCCGACATCGTGCTGGTCGTGCTCGACGCTTCGCATCCGGTGAGCGATGCCGCAGCCCGTCGCGGCGATACCGAACTGGTTTCGTTAGTGACTCAACGTCTCGGCATCGTCGTGCAAAACAAGATCGATGCCATCGCTACCGCGCCTCTCGTTCCCGATGGCGGACTCCCCGTCGTCATGACGTCGGCGCTCACCGGCCAGGGCATCGATCATCTGCGCGCAAAGATCCTGCAACTTGCTGGCGGCGACGGCGCTAGCCAACCCGAGAGCGGCTTCCTCACCAACGTGCGTCACCAGAAGTTGGTGCAGGATTCCATCGCCGCGCTTGATGCAGCCACCGTGGCCGTCACGCGCAAGACTCCGCACGAGATGCTGCTGATGGACCTCTACGGCGCACTGCGCCCGCTCGACGAAATCACCGGCGCCACCACTGCCGACGACATCCTGAACCTCATCTTCAGCTCGTTTTGTATTGGAAAATGACGACGGGCAGAGAATGCACCCAGAAGTGGTAGCGGCCTCGTTTAGCGCGAGGCATATACTTGCCACACCACCGGAGGACAGCTATGCCGCACCTGAATGTGTACGTCTTCCATTGCTCGCGCTGCGGCGAGCCCGCGGTTTCGCTGTTCAAGGAAAAAACTCCGGGCGGCGCCGAGTCGCAAGACACCATTTTTCCCGCCATCGATCTGAAGTCGATTCGCACCCAGTGTTCCGCCTGCAAGCACACGCAGTTTCGTGACGCCGCCGATGCTACTCATCACGAGTTGGTGGACTGGAACTAGCTATTGGCTCTTAGTAAGCAATGCTGCCATGGCAGAACGCCCTCGCAAACTGTTTTGGTCGAACACTTCGTGGCTTACCGGGTGGAGTTGCACCGTTTGCGGCTGGGCACGTCCACTGCCTAAATCTGACGAGAGCACTGATCCCCGTACGGACATCAAGAGCGCCTTCAACGAGCACGACTGCACAAAATATCCGACGAAAATAAGATGGACCCGCGAGGGTACTGTCGATTGACAATCGGTGCTTTGGAAATGATCTTCTACTTCGACAATCGCCCCCAGCGCCGCCCTGAAGATAGCATCGAAATTCTCGTGCCCTGCCGAGGCCACAGCGCGCTCCACGCACTTCTCCGCAACTGCCCGCTGGTAGCCCAGGTTCGTCAGCGCCGAAATGACATCTTCCTCAATCGCCGAAACAGGTGCAGCAGCCTGCGGCGCGCCGAAGGCATCCAGCTTGTCGCGCAACTCCACGCACATGCGCTCGGCTGTCTTCTTGCCGATTCCCGGGATGCGCGTCAACCGCGCGAAATCATTGCCGCGAATCGCGCCAACCATTTCGGCCGTAGGCATGCCGCTCAGAATCGTGATGGCCAGCTTTGGCCCGATGCCGCTCACCGTGATCAGCTTTTCGAAAAGCTGCTTCTCGTCGGCGCGCAGAAAACCGAACAGCGCGATCGCATCTTCACGCACATGTGTATGCACGTGCAGCGCCACCTCGCTGCCCAGAGCCGGCAAGTCAGAAAATGTGGGCACGGTAATCGTGACGTCGTAGCCGACACCCGCCGCCTCAACAATGGCCTGGTTGGGATGCTTCGAGATCAGCTTTCCGCGAAGATGAGCAATCATGAGTCAGTTGTCGGTTATCAGTTATCAGTAGTCAGTAAAGACATTTGTGGATAACTGACAGCCTGAACTAACTGACAACTCTCTTACTGCCTTCTCCGGTGATACACCGCAAACTCGTAGCCCGGATTCGGCGGAAACAGTTCGTTGATCTTGCGCATGCGCTCGGCCAGCGCCGCCGGAGCCAGCAGCGGATAGTCGCGCTCGCGCAGCTCCTGGTAATCCACATCGAGGAAAAGCGACAGCGCAGTACACCGCAATCGCATCAGCGAACGCCGCCTGCAGGTATTCGTGCTTCGCCTTCTCCGCCTCATTGCTGGTGCTGGTGGCGATCTTGCGCAACTCGTAGGCGTCCATCGAGGTCTCGCCGCGCACCTTGTCAGCCACCTGCTTCCACACCAGGTCGGTGAACTCCTGCGCCACGCCGACCTTCTCCACGAAATTGTGTCCCACGTTGATGAAGAACTCGAATGCGATCGCGAAATTATCTTCCATCAGCCGGGTCGAGATGAACACGCACTGCGAGTCGCCGAGGTTGTGATTGCGATGGCAGATGGCGCTGTCAGCCAACTGCACATCGTAACGGTCGGCGATCATCGTCTCTTCGTCGAGGTTCAGCGTGAGCGGAACGAAGTAATACGCCTTGCGGCTGAGTGCGGCCGCAATCGTGCGAGGAACTGCGCCGACCATGCGCTCAATGTCGCGCACGGCATTGGTCACTTCGCCCATCACGGCGTAGCAGATGCCGTTGCTGGCCTGCGAAACCGGCGCCAGCCGAACGACTTCGGCGGGTGTTCTCGTGATTGCCTGCGACCCTTGCGACATGAAGGCTGATTGTAACGCAGTGGACACAAGCAGAAAGCATAGTAGTCCACTCGGCAGACCTGTTGCAGTTTGGCGAAGACGTGAATAACCGCCCAAGTTTCAACGTATTGGATGCGAAGGTCACAGGGCGCGGCGTCTTCGATGAAAACCGCAAGACACAATTCCTGGCATGCTGCGCACTTCACAATTCTTTTGCAGTCCGCTCACTCCTTCATGACACCTCACTTCCGGCGTGGTTATACGCGTGACAATGTCGGCGCAAACTCCTTCAGCAGATCGCCGAGAGTCGTTTCCTTACCGGAGTGTGAAATATGGCAAGCAAAGATCGAACCGCAACTCTTGTGACTCCTGACACTCGCGGGAGAAGACGTCAATTCCCAGCCCAATCGCGAAGTTCCGCGGCGCTCGTTCCTGAAAGGCATGGGTGTGGCCGGAGTCGCTCTTTCCGCGGGGGCAGTTCTGCCCTCGGTACTCAACGCCCAGGCCGGAGGCGTCGCGATTACCAAAGGCGACGCGGCGATTCTGCGCTTCCTCGCTGCAGCCGAAATCCTCGAGACCGACTTGTGGCTGCAATACAACGAATTCGGCGGCACACAGGATGGCGAAGTCGAGAAACTGGCGAGCCAAATGATTGCCGGCTATCCCGCAACGCCCACCGGTGGCAACTCGCTGTACTTACAGGACCTGCTCCCGCTCGACAGCGATATGTCGCAGTACATCAGCGACAACACCGAGGATGAGCTGACACACGAAGTTTGGATTAACAACTACCTGGTCGCCCATGGAGCCGCGCCTGCCAACCTCGATCAGTTTCGCACTCTGCCCAGCAGCAAGGCGACGGGAGCCAATCAAATTGGTCGGCTCACCAACCTGATGAAGCTTGACGGTGGATACTTCGTGGTGGACACGTTATCGCAGCCGTACCAAGAATCCGGACTTTGGCGATACCTTCGCACAGGCAATTCCGTCGCTGGCGGTCGGACAGCATCCGGCTATTCCCCGTACGAACGCCGATGCGAACCATGCAGACTTCTTTCAGGCGATCGTGAACACCGCCGGCTTCCACTTCGCCACTATTGAGCAGGGCGGAACCAGCCTCTATCCGAGTCTGGCGCAGCGAGTGACCAACGTTGAAGTGTTGCGCATCGTTCTCAGCATCGGAGGCACCGAGGCCATGCACTTCCAGACCTGGCACGACAAGGCCGGCAATGCACCTCAGTTGACGAATGTTGTGGATCCGGTCACCGGCGTGAAGGTCACGTTCCCGAACCTCAACTCACCTCCCTTCGGCGGCGAAGATTTCCAGACCAATTTGATCATGCCCGAACCTACGTTCTTCCTGAACAGGAGCTTGGGCCCGGTTTCCATCATCCGTCCCACTCAGACGAAAGGGGTGGCCATGGGAGCATTGAAGTTCCTTACCGCCGACGGGCTGTTTATTGGCCAGTCGAATGCGTTCTTCGATTACATGACCACCCTGGCTGCTGAGGCCGATGCCGCTCAGCGCCAGGGCTGATGACCCAAGCGCAGCGAACTTGCTGCTCTTCACGATAGGCGCTGTTGTGGAACCACAGCGGGTGCCCCATCCTTTGCCGTCTTTGGCAAAGGGTGGGGTTAACGAACCGAATTGAGGAATATCTATGTTCGAAGGAATCTTTCAACCCATGCATCTTCTGGTGATCATGGGCGTTGCTTTACTCGTGTTCGGGCCCAAGAAGCTTCCTGAGCTCGGCAAAGGAATCGGCGAAGGCATTCGTGGATTCAAGTCGGCTATAAATGCGAGCGGTGAAATTCCTGACCAGAATCCTCCCGCAGATAAACAAGGATAGGTGAACTGCGATGTCGGGATTCGGCACCGAACTGCTGCTGTTCTGCGGCCTGGGATATGTAATTCTCGGTCCGCAGCGGATGCACGCCATTGTGCAGAAAATCGCGCGGGCTAAGGCGGAGTTCGAGCAAATGCACCAGGAAATCAAGTCTCAACTCGCCGCCAAGCCCGATGCCGAACCTCCGGACACTTGATGTACCTTAAAGGGTGATGCACAGCGCCCAGCCGCGCCCCCGTAACGCCGTCTCCCTTTTGCTTACGTCCGCAGTCCGCGTACTCTTCACCACGCTCCTCTTCACCGCCGGAGGCATGGGCCTTGGCTTGCTGCTCGGCATTCTCGGCATGGTCACCTACGGCCTCATCGCCGGAGTCCGGCCGGACATGCGCTACGCTTACCTTCACTTCGCGATTCCGTTCGCCATCACCATCGGTTGCATCGCGCTGATCGGCGCGCTGGTCCTCGAAGCCCGCGCCCGCCGAACACACCAGCCTTAATTGCTCCGTCCCTAACCCTCCGATAAACTGAAAGTTCAGCTTTTGCAGCGCTGGCGCTGCTTATAGGTCGCATACATCATGTCCGAACTCATCCACGTAACCCTGCCCGACGGCAGCGTCAAAGAAGTCCCCTCCGGCACCACTGCCCTCGATATCGCGAAGGGCATCAGCCCGCGCCTGGCCGACGCTGCCCTCGCCGCACAAATCCGGCCGAGCACCAACGGCAACGAGCCCAAGCTCGTCGATCTGACGAAGCCCCTCGAAGAAGACGTCGAACTTCGCCTGCTCACCGAGCGCGATCCCGAAGCCCTCGAAGTCTTCCGCCACTCGTCCGCGCACCTCATGGCGGCCGCCGTCCTCGAACTTTTTCCCGAGACCAAGCTCGGACACGGCCCGGCCACCGAGAACGGATTCTTCTACGACTTCTACCGCGAGAAGCCCTTCACCCCCGACGACCTCGAAGCCATCGAAAAGAAGATGCAGGAGCTCGTCAAAGCCGACCTGCCCTACGCGCGCGAATTCCTGCCCCGCACCGAAGGCCTGGAGCGCTTCAAGTCTGAGGGCGACTTCATGAAATGCCACTTCATCGAGCAGTTCACCCAGCCCGATGAGAAAATCTCGATCTACAAGACCGGCAAGTTCACCGATTTCTGCCGCGGCCCGCACATTCCGTCCACCGGACGCATCAAGGCCTTCAAACTCCTCAACATCGCCGGAGCCTACTGGCTGGGCGACGAAAAAAATCCTCAGCTCCAGCGCATCTACGGCACGTCGTTCTACTCCAAGAAAGAGCTCGACGACTACCTCAACAAGCTCGAAGAGGCCAAGAAGCGCGACCATCGCCTGCTCGGCAAGCAGCTCGACCTGTTCTCCATTCAGGAGCTCGCTGGCCCCGGCCTCATCTTCTGGCATCCGAAGGGCGGCCTCATCCGCAAGGAGATGGAAGACTGGATGCGCGACGAGTATCTCCGTCGCGGCTACGCGCTCGTCTTCACTCCGCACGTCGCCCGCACCGACCTCTGGAAGACCTCCGGCCACGCCGGCTACTACGCGCAGAACATGTTCACTCCCATGGAACTGGACGACGCGGAATACCGCATGAAGCCGATGAACTGTCCGTTCCACATCCTCATCTACCAGGACTCGCTCAAGTCGTACCGCGATCTGCCCGCGCGCTACGGCGAGCTCGGCACCGTCTATCGCTACGAGCGCTCCGGCGTCATGCACGGCCTGCTGCGCGTGCGCGGTTTTACCCAGGACGACGCCCACATCTTCTGCACTCCCGAGCAGATCGAAGACGAGGTCGTCGGCTGCATCGACTTTGCCCTCGAAGTCCTCCGCGTCTACGGATTCGACAAGTACCAGGTCGAGCTTTCCACCTGGGACCCGAACGACCAGAAGACCTACGCTGGACGCCCCGATCAATGGGAGCTGGCCGAGCGTTCGCTCGAGCATGCGCTCCAGCGCCGCAACATCGAGTACAAGACCATCCCCGGCGAAGCCGCATTTTACGGCCCCAAAATCGACATCAAGCTGGTCGACGCCATCGGACGCCTCTGGCAACTCTCCACCGTGCAGTTCGACTTCACCCTGCCCGAGCGCTTCCAGCTCGAGTACGTCGGCGAAGACGGCAAGCGCCACCAGCCGCTCATGGTGCACCGCGCCCTCTACGGCTCCGTCGAGCGCTTCTTCGGCGTGCTCATCGAGCACTACGCCGGAGCCTTCCCCGTCTGGCTCTCACCCACGCAGGTGGCCATCATCCCCATCGGCGAGAAGCATCAGGCCTACGCCAATGAGGTTGGCGAAAAACTCAAGGCCGCCGGAGTGCGCGTCCACGTCGACGCCCGCAACGAAAAGATGAACGCCAAAATTCGCGAACACGCCATGCAGAAGGTCCCGTTCCAGTTGGTTCTAGGCGACCGCGAAGTCGAAGCGAACGAAGTCAATGTCCGCGTCCGCGGCCAGGAAAAAGCCGAAGGGTCAGTGCCGGTGGATGCGTTTGTGGAGCGGGTGAAGAAGCTGATCGAAACCAAGGCAGCGGGGGTGTGAGTTTCTGGCGGCCGTAAGTACTTGAGAGTGAACAACAAAAGCCCCCGCAGATGCGGGGGCCGCGAGATCTAGAATCGGTTATACGCCTAATCTTCCTTAGGTTCCCTCACAACGGACGAGGATCGGGCGGGTGGCCCAGGTAACCCTCCGTTCAACTCAAGAATCTTCACGAGGGTGCCCCATTCAAGCGGCCCGTTTTTGGCCGCTTGAGTGGGGGTTTTCGTCCCATCAATAAAAAGACCCACACAAGCAAAGTGCGCTTGTGTGGGGCACCCAGAACCAGGTTTTCGTCACGTCTAGAGCACACGGGACCGTGTCACGCGTCACGGTCTCGCGGCGCACAGATTCAATAGACTCCACCCATGCCTTGGGGCCTCAAGCGGTACCAAAACGTCGGCACGCTTCACTTCATCACCTTCAGTTGCTACCGGCGCCAACCTCTTCTGATGAAACACAGTGCGGCACAAATGTTCGAGCAAGCACTCGAAGAAGCGCGAGTGAAGTACGGGTTCTTTGTCTTCGGTTATGTCGTCATGCCCGAGCACGTCCACCTGTTGGTGAGCGAACCCAAACGAGGCACTTTGGCCACCGCGATCAAAGCAATGAAGCAGTCCGTCGCACGGCGACGGATCAAACTGGGAGGCGGCATCGGCTCATCCCAACAAAAAGACCCCCACAACCAAAAGAAGGTTGTGTGGGGCACCCAAAACTCTCGAGGCATGCAACATTTCTGGCAGACGAGATACTACGACTTCAACGTCGCCACTCAGCAGAAGCGCGTCGAGAAACTCAAATACATCCACCGCAACCCGGTCCATCGCGGTTTGGTCGACAGACCCGAAGACTGGCCCTGGAGCAGCTATCGCCACTACGCCATGGGAGAAGTTGGCACCGTCCAGATCGAATCCCCCGTTGCGGCGTGGAAGCGGCGACAGGTCGGGAAAGAGAACCTTCTCTCACTCCCCAACGATTGAAAGCCGCCCTACCTCCAAATCACACCGCCTCGTGACCTCCGTCCTTTCCTGCCAGTTCGATAACGCGTACAAACTTGCATTGTGAGGGAAGGGAGTTGGTGTGTCCTCACGGGCTGGGCTCAGGCTGCAGCTATCCGGCGCTCCTTGAAAATCCGTCACTTGTTCGGTCAGCGCCGGGTCATGCCCGCCGAGGAGCAGGTAATCCGCTGTACCTAAGGCACTTACGTCAACGCAATGCACGTTTGCATACTTGTATGGTTTGTATGACACATACGGCACATATAAGTCATACTTGTAATACACCAAAAAGCGAATAAACAGCGAAAAACGAGCACACAAGTTCAATGCATGCAATTGGATACGTATAACTAGCTTTGATACCAATAGGTTAGCGGAAATTGTAGCCTAAACGACTGAAAACAAAGAGCCGTGATTTTATTTTTCGCGCGGCGCTACTCGTTCCGCGGGCGGGTGGCCCAGGTAGCTCTTCATTTAACTCAAGAATCTTCCCGAGGCTTTTCGTCCGTACCACAGCTTCGGCCCGCGGACAGAGAGCGGAATCTCGTGGTCAGGCAAGTTTCCAGCGGCCCCAGACACCCAGCAGACCCCCGGCCAGCAGCGCCAGCGTCCCCGGCTCAGGAGTGCTGAGGACGTTTGCGTTGCCTGTACCCAGGGTGCCGAAATCCGCGCCGAAGTACATCATTTCCTGGGGATGGGTTGGGTCCGGATCAAGTCTAAACACTGGAGTGAAGACAAGCAGCTGAGTAAAGCTCACCCCCGGAAAGCCCGCGAGCCGCTCGGCCAGCCCCAAGGCAAGCCATTTCGCCGCGTTGGGGTCGGTGAGTGTAAAGTTTGGGTCAAACAAGTACCAGACTACCTGGTTAATGCCGGTGAGCTGAGTGGGGTTAGCACCGGTTTGCATCAGCAGCCATCCTGCCTCTCGATACAAGTTTGCGCTACTCAGCGTACCAGTAAAAAACCGCAGGTCGCTGTAGTCCGTGGATCCCAGGCTGGTAGCGAACGTCCTCCACGTGTCGCCGGGAAGGCCTCCGTGGACATAATCGTCACACATCACAGGGATTCCCACAAAGGGCCCGATCGTGGCTGTATAGGGATAGCCAAGCTGCCACTGACCATTATTGAACGCCGTAAGCGTGAAATTAATGGGAAAGGGCGCGGCCATTGCACTGCCGACCACCAACAATATCATCACGCACAAACTCAGCTTCATCAGCTTTTTCACTGGGTCCTCGTTTCCGTACAGAACCCTTGTCGACGCTGTACCCGCCGCATTCAGGCCCAATATGGCCGTTGAAACCTTGCCGAGCCAGAGCCAGGTGACGATAGTGGGTTTCGGTCAACGTCCGCAAATTCTTTGAGCGCGAGGCGGCAATGCAGGTCGCGATGCTTCCCACATATACGCTAGTAGCAACGGAACTGGGGATGTTCCCGTGGGATTACCTGCGCTTTCTATCATCAACGAGCTGAGCTCAATATGCAATGCGAGATTTCCAAAATGTGCGGCCGAAGGGCTAGCGGGTGGCCCATATTTGCCTGCCGTTGGCAAATGTGGGGCTTTACCTCAGCGGTCCGCAAATCACACCGCGACGTGACCCACGTCCTTTCCCACCAAGCGGTCAAGCGGTAAACCATTGAATGTGAGGGAGGGAATTCGTGTCCCTACCGGACCGGGGCTCAGGCTCCGGGTCGCTGGCCAGTTCTTTGACACTTCGCAAGCAGCCCCTCAGACGGGTAGTCGGCGTCGTCCCCAAAGGAAGCAGTCGCCGGGGATTTAAACCTTGTATTGATATCAATACTTTCAATACAAGAACTGCCCTCGAACGACCAAAATTTTGCCATTAACTCCTGTGTTTCTTAGACTTTACCTTTAAGTGGCTTTGTTTCTGAGACTTTGCAAACAGTCGTGCGGTAAACCCTTTGTTTTCAGTAAAGCGAGGGGAGGGGGCTGATGGCCCACATATCCGGTGCCCTACCCCTACTGGTGGGCGGGTGGCCCAGGTAAGCCTGCCGAAAACGAGAAACCTATAGATCGGGCGCCCCACCCAAGCCAGTCTTGCTCGGGTAGGCAGACTCTACCATCGGACGATATCTGCCAGTTGAACGCTATCCACTGACGTACAGTTGCGTACGGTCGCTTCTCCCTGGTTCTCGCCTTTGAAATCCATGATAGTGACTACGTCCCTCGCGGATTCGGCATTGTGATATTGGTAGTCGATGCGCACGGTTACATTAGTAGTCTGATTTGGCTGCCGCTTCAGGTCGCGCAGTTGCAACTGGCACTCCTCGTTTCCACTGGCGGTGCCGCCACGCCACCGGTACTCCACGTCTTTATTGTTTGTACCGGACGTGATCCAATAACGACGAGACGTCGTCCACGACGACCAATCTTGAGCAACACCTGAACCTTGCAAAGCCCACATCACGACCAAGCAGACGAGAAGAATGTGTGTTTTCATGGCTATCCTCATGTGGCGAACTATCCTCTCCAATTGACCGAGGTTTCCGTTTTGATATCGAAAACGGCACCATAGTACACCTCTCTCGGCGGGTGGCCCACCCCGTCAACTTAGCGAAGAATTTCCATGAGGGTGCCCCATTCCGCCTTCTCTTGGAGGGTTGGGGCTTTTCGCGTCGAGTACCCCAGAGTTCTTATTCCTCCATTCGAAAAGACCCACCCAGCCACCTTAAAGCCCGGCGCTCGCCTTGGCCGCGCGTGTCGCTTCCCACTTGCCGTCCTTGCCTTCGGTACGGAATGTGCCGACCAGTTTCTCGCCCTGGAGTTCACCCATCAGTTCGATCGACTCGTGACGGTCGAAGACGCAGGTCGCGCTGAGCTTGGAGGCCGCGAACTTGCCGTCCGTCAGCTTTCCCGGGCCAGTGTGTTGCGTCTCCACCGTTCCGGTCAGCTTCTCGCCCTCAGCGGACAGAACGAGAGTCCCGGGTACGGTCTGTCCCTGCACCATAAAAGTGATGTTCCATTCCCCAGCGATTGATCCTGACGGTCGCGAGCCCTGCTGGGCCACCGCCATGGAAGTAGCGAGTATCAGCACGAAAGCTGGAACGACCCAAATTGCTCTGCGGTTATTCATCTTGATCTCCTCACCCAAAGTGTGATGATGCTCAAGATTTCCTCATTGCGCAGCGGCCGTCAATCGGAATGAACTGCCACAGTGCGGATAGCGCACAAAACAGGGCTCAATGTCCGGAAAACCGGGTGGCCCATATATGCCTTCTGTTGGCACAGCGCACTCGCGCTTCAACGCATCTGGTACGGATGGAAGATGTAGTCCTTCGCCTTCACCTTCACATGGCACACTTGTCCGCAGTCTGAGAGGCTTTTGGGATCGGCACTGAACTTGGCCGATGGGGCGTCGTAGTTGAACACCGCGTATCCCCATCCGCCGGTTTTCGGAAATCTCTTGCTGTCCTTCTCCATCAAGAAAGCCTGGCTGAAGACGTCTGGCACATCCACTGGGAAGGGAGCCTCGGTGCTCTTCTTAAACTTCCACTGCAGCTTCGCGATCTTGGAGCCCTCCGGGAAAACCTGGCCGTTGCCCGGAACGCCGGAATTGTAGGCCTTGATCATCTCCGGATTGGCGACGATCACCTTGAGCACTTCGTCGGTCCGCGCGGAAGAGACCACCGACCAGTCCTCGTATCCCGTGAAGTCGGAGAAGGCGATTCCGCTCGGCGATTTCAGCGAGTACTTGTCCTGCGCGGAATCGGCCCTCAAAACCAGGACGCCGAGGACGGCTAGCACCGTCGTTGCTATCGCAATCGTGAGCTTGCTTGTGCGCTTCATGCCTGATCCTTTCGTAACCAGGATTTCCATTTCGGGCCCAGGATTTGGCGCAGCATATCACAGCCCTTACTACAGCGAAACGGGACGAGCACGTGAGAGGTTCGCAACAAAGCCCCCCTCCCCCCTCCCCCCCAAATTCCTCGTTTTCATAGAGTTAGCGAACAATTTCTGTGCAAATTCTTCCAACCAAAGAACTTACAGGCAAATTCCTCTTAATAAAGGGGTTAGGCGGGATTTTCTGTGGCTGGACGGAGGCGTTGGCGGGCAGAGGGCTAGAAAATCGAGAACGAGCATGACCTGTCACAGGTCGAACCACCTACCAAGATGAGAGTCACTATCGGCAGCCGCATCGTTGGGCGACAGCTCTCCCTCAACTTTTCACTCGGAGTCTATGTGCTGGGTTGGGAACCCGCTAGGACGCAGGTCACGGAAGAGTGTGATAGGACGTCAACCGGCGAATCTGATCCGTACCACCAGTTCGAGCGTATCGGGCCTCACAGGCTTTGCTCGGATAATCTGGATGTCGTCCTGGCGAACGCTCTCAATGAAGGGCAGAACATACTGCCGGGGTTCGTCCGCTTCGGACGGATACCTTTTCTTTGCCGGTGCGCCAAAGTTGAGGTAGGTGAAGTCTACGCCCCACTCGTCGTGGACACGTTTAAGCAGTTCGAAGCTCGCCAAGTCCCTCTTTCCAATGTAGTTGTAAAGGGCCGCCCGGCTTATCCTCAATTTTCCAGCGGCTTCGTCGACGTTCTTCCATTTCCGCTTCCCGATGAGCTCCTCTAGCTTCATTGAGATATCAGCCATCATCAGCTTCTCGGCGGTAGTGCGAGGACGGGACTTCCTTCCGGGTTTTCGATTTCTTGGCACGGGCTAAAAATTGTAGCGAATTCTATTTAAATAGTCGAGATATTTTAATAGAATCACGGTAGACAATCGAGGTTCGAATGCTTCAGCAGACCTTCATTCACATTCCCGGCATTGGTAGAGAAACCGAGCGCGGCATGTGGGCGAACGGCATTCAAAATTGGGATGATGCCACCACTTCGAAAAGCGTTTCGGGGTCCTCGGTGCCCGCTTGCAGCAAAAGCTTGACGATTACATCCCGCTTTCGCGCCAAGCCATAAGAATGAGAGATGCTTCTTTCTTTCGCCGCTTGAGCGATTTGGGTGAAGCTTGGCGAATCTTTCCGGAGTTCGCCGACCAGTGCGTCTATCTGGACATCGAAACGACTGGGCTGTCGACGGTCTTTGACTCCGTCACACTCGTCGGGCTCTTCGATGGGAGACGCTATGACGTCTATGTTCAGGGCGTTAATCTCGACGAATTGGAGGCCGCTCTTAAGAAGTTCTCAGTCGTAGTCACCTTTAACGGAGCAGGATTTGACCTGCGCTTCCTTCGGTCAGCGTTCCCAGGGATCACTTTGCCTCCGATTCATATCGACCTCCGCTGGGTCACCCGTAAGCTAGGTTTCAAAGGAGGCTTGAAAGAAATCGAGAAACACTTTGGCCTGCAACGAAAAGAGTCGGTGGCTGACGTCACCGGATTTGACGCGACTGTTCTGTAGGCTCAGCACTTGCGCGGAGATCGATCTGCGCTCCAGAAGCTGATCGAGTACAACACGGCCGACGTGGTACACCTTAAGGCGATCATGGAAATTTGTTACGACGACCTTTCGCACCAAACTGCGTCGTTCTTGCAGAAGTCGATCACCCCGGCATTCTCTGGTGTGTCGAGAGTTTCAAAGGGCACTCGAGCATCCGCTGTCCGAAGTGTGCCGATGCGGCCCAGCGGCGGCGACATCGTCGCTAGCTTAATCCAAAAGACAGCGAATGGACCCAGGAGTCCTCGGATCGTTGGGATTGATCTCACCGGAAGTGAGCGACGCGCGACTGGATGGGCTCTGCTCGACGGCTGCAACGCCGTGACGAAGTCATTGGTGACGGATGAGGAACTTATTCGAGAAACGATCGGTGCAGCCCCGGACGTTGTCTCGATCGATTCCCCACTATCGTTTCCCGAAGGGGTCAGCGACCCCGACCACGTAGGAGACCGGCCGATCTACCGAAAGTGTGAGCTTGCACTTAAGCGAATGGGGATTTCTGTATTTTGGTGTCTCCTGCCGAGCATGAAATCACTGACCATTCGTGGGATGCGGATGGCAGCGGAGATGCGAAAGAAGGGCCTGACGGTGATCGAGAGCTATCCCGGGGCGGCTCAGGATCTACTCGGAATTCCTCGCAAGGGTGCCAGCCTCGACGAGTTGAAGCGCGGCATGGGACGAATTGGGATTACGGGCACGTATCTGACTGAGCGCGTCACTCACGACGAGGTGGATGCGATCACTTCGGCGCTTGTCGGCCTTTTCTACATGGCTGATGATTACCTCGCGCTCGGCACAGCGGAGGAAGAGTATCTGATCGTGCCTCGCTCGCCGAGTATCAACTACCAAAAGTTGGCGGAAATCCTTCTGCGGACTGGGCTCGATAAGATCTAGCGGCTATCCGTTTACAATTCTCGGCATGGCTGAAGGCTGCGGGTTAGTGATCGGCGTTGCGGGCCGTATCGGTTCCGGTAAGAGTGAGGTTGCTCAATGCCTGCGAGACAGGTTCGGATTTCAATATCTCCGGTACAGCCTTGTTCTGGCTGAGTGGTACCATGCCGACCCTAGTGCAAAGGCGCGACTGCAGGAACTGGGGTGGGATGTCATGTCTGGAGACAGGCAGCGCGAGTTGAACCGCCGTTTGATTGGCACGATTGATCCGAACGCGGATTGTGTTGTCGATGGCCTACGGCACCCAATCGACTATGAAAGCCTTCGGGATGAATATTCAGAGCGCTTCTCTATGATATTCGTCGAAACCCCTTCAGAGGTCCGGTTTGAGCGTCTGAGAGGCCGCTTTGAGTCTTACCAGACGTTCGAGGCTGCGGATTCCCATCCAGTGGAATCCAAGATAGAGTTGCTGAAGCCTTTTGCGGCGACAGTGTTGCCCGGCGAACTGCCGATCGAGCAGCTTGAGCCAGGAATCGGGAAATTCGTCGAGGAGCTTCGGTCTGGGAGGGCAGTGTGAGCGTCTGGGTAGTGGTCGGTGGACAGTACGGCTCCGAAGGCAAAGGCAAGATTTCGGCGTTCATTACGCTGCAGGAGAATATCGACATTTGTGTCCGCTGCGGTGGCCCGAATTCCGGGCACTGTTTTGTTGACGATTCCGGCGAGCTGCGAGTCCTGCGGCAAATTCCGACCGGCTACATCCGCCCCGCCACGCGCCTCCTGATTCCGCCGGGCGGACTGATTGATCTGGATGTGCTCAGGAATGAGATTGAGCATCTCAAACTTGGGCCTGATCGTGTGGGCGTAGATTTCAGAACAATGATCATCGAGGAGGGAGACCGCACAGCCGAGGCTGAGTTGGGTCTTCGTGAACGACTGAGCTCCACTCTCTGCGGTGTGGGGTCAGCCGTCGCTCGTAGGGTGCTCCGTGGTGCCGATGTCTTGTTGGCTGGGGGGCAGCGGCCAAGTTGGCATGGCTGAAGCCTTATCTCACTGACGTCTCAGCCGAGATCAATTCTGCTGTCGACCGCAAGAAGAAGGTTCTGATTGAGGGGACGCAAGGATTCGGTCTCTCTCTGTATCATTCCGCTTCGTATCCGAAGACCACTTCGCGTGACACATCGGCAGCTGCCTGCATCAGCGAGTGTGGGATAAGCCCTCGTCTTGTTACTGAGATCGTGTTGGTCTTGCGAACCTTTCCAATAAGGGTGGCTGGCCAGCAAGCAGGCCCGCTATTCGGGGAAATCGACTGGGAGACTATAAGACGTGAGAGCGGTTGCCCGCACGAGTTATCAGAATTCACGACCGTAACCGGGAAGCTACGACGCGTTGGGAGATTCGACTTCGAGTTGGCGCGGAGGGCAGTCGCAGTCAATCGTCCGACCCGACTCGCACTGAATTTCGTAGACTATCTGAATTTTCAAGATCGGCTTGCTCATTCCTGGGAAAACCTGTCGGAGCGCACCTCCAGCGTTATCGCGCAATTCGAAGAAACCCTACGAGCGCCGGTTCGCTATGTAGGTGTTGGTCCGACGCTGGATGGAACTTTAGAAGCGACAGACTCAGAATTGATTGACGAGGCTGCATTGCATTTAGCCCGAGGGGTGCATGGACAGGAACGAAGCGCTTAAGCAACGATCGCCCAAACAACTCGAGATTGAGAGGCTCGACAGGCTCGAAACCGCACCGTTCGACGCAAGCCGTCCTACAGGCGTTCTTCTGAGTGACGAGATTGAATACTACTGCAAGAACCATGAATTACTAAGTCCGTATGACCCAGACAATATCAAAGCTGCGAACTACGAGCTTAGAGTGGGATTTAAGTATGCGGTCGGGGATAAGAAGTATGAGCTCAAATTGGGCGAAGAACTGCGTATCCCCCCGTTCGAGGTCGCAGTCATAGAAATTCTTGAAACGGTAAATATGCCCCCCTTCTTGATTGGTCGCTGGAATATTAAAGTTGCTTGGGCATATGAAGGGTTGATTTGGGTTGGCGGTCCCCAGGTGGATGCGGGTTTTCGTGGGATATTGCTTTGCCCGATCTGGAATCTTTCAAACGAAGACTTCTATATTCAGTGCGGTAAGGCGATCGCCGTTATCGATTTCCAGACTACGACACCACCGACAGCGGACTCGAAGCTCTACGAATGGAAGAAGCGCAGTCGCTTTGTCTTCGAGGACTACGACAAGCCTCAGAGTGGTCTTGTGACGGATGTCATCGAAAGGGTCAAGCAAGTCACGAAAGAATCCAAACAGAATAGCAGTCGCATCGACTTTTTCGTGACGACCACGTTTGGCGCCTTGGGAGTATTAGTGGCTGCGGTAGCAATCATCGCAACCAAACCCGCCCAATTGGAATATCTTTGGGATCCGACAGTATTTTGGTTGTCTTTTATAGCAGTCGTGCTCGCCTTGCTCGCCTGGCTGAAGTCTCGTTCCGAGGGGCGATGGTGGTGGGGAGTTCAACTAGCTGTCCGGTTGCTCGCCACCGGAGCGCTTTGCGTTCAGGTCTGTCGAAGTCAGTGGCAGATTCACAGGTCGATTGAGGCCGAGCAGGAAATAAGGCAGCTCAAAGTCCGAATCGATTTGTTGGAGAAAACGAAACCTCAGCCACAAAAGCCATAGCCCGTTCGGGCTTGTGGCCAACACATCCCGCGGGAACGCCGTTGAACGCTTCTGATACGGATCGGAATCCCATCAATCAGCCACCAGTTCCGCGAACTTCTTCAGGTCGATGTTGCCGCCGCTCACCACGCACACGACTTTTCCGGTGCCGGCTTTTCCGCTCAGTCCGGCGGCGACCGCGCACGCACCGGCGCCCTCGGCGATCACGCGATTTCGTTCCGCCACAATCTTCATCGCCTGCCGGCACTCTTCCAGCGACGCGACAATCCCTCCCGCCAGCAGGTGGTGCGCCAGGGCCCACATGCGCGGGAGCACCGACTTCCCGCCGCACCCATCCACGAAACTCGCTTGCCACCCAGGAAACGACTGTGCTGAGCCCATCGCAAACGACCGCGCCAGCGGGGATGCAGTCTCCGGCTCGGCCGCGAACACTTTTACGTGTGGCGCCTGCTCGCTCATTACCGTCGCGATCCCACAAGCCAGCCCTCCGCCGCCGAACGCCACCACTACCGCGTCGACATCCGGCAGGTCTTCCAGGATCTCCAGCCCGCACGACGCATTGCCCGCGATGAAGGCATCATCTTCAAACGGATGCACAAACGTTCCCTGCATCGCCGGATGCGAGCGTGTCGAAAACGCGCCCCAGCACTCGTCGAAGCTCGCCTCCACGATCTCCGCGCCCAGGCGCCGCGTGGCTTCTTTCTTGGCCGCCGGGGCCGTGTCGATCATCAGCACCCGGCACGGCACGCCCGCCTTGCGCGCCGCCAGCGCCACACCCTGCGCCGCGTTGCCCGCGCTCACCGTCCACACGCCGCTCCGCCGCTCCGCGTCGGGCAGCACGCGCACCGCGTTGTACGCTCCGCGAATTTTGAACGACCCGATCGGCTGCAGGCACTCGAGCTTCAGATAAATTTCTGCCGGCGCGTCATAATTCAGCCGGACCAGCGGCGTTCGGATTGCGGCTTCGTAGACGTACTTCCGCGCTTCCTCCACCATTCCCCAAGGAATCGTCCGCTTCATCTGTTCCGGCAGCGCAACTTCACTCGACACAATCGACCTCTCTCAGGACTCACCCGCCGCTAGAAGTTACACGCGGCGCCTTTGGTGCAATTCACCACGATCGTAGCCTCCATGGTCTTTCCGCTGTGGTGAAACCGCGGGCCATCGTACGAGCACTGAATGATGTTCGGGCCCAATTGGCTGGAAGTCCCCGGCGAGCCGACAGAAGTAAAGTTGGCGTCGGCGAAAGCCGGTCCCATGTAGCTCTTCACCGTCGCATACGGCGCCGAGCCCACCACTACTGACCCGTTCCCGGTATTGATGATGGCCGAGTCCGGAGCGTAGTACCCGGCCTTCGTGGACGAGGCTTTCCAATTGTTCGACGGAATTTTCCTTCCCTTTACGGTTGCCGGGCAGGACTGGGCGCTCAACGTGACAGCGGCCGCCAACAGTACGAGAGCAGCGGTCGCGCGTCCGAAGATTCGAAGTGGCGTCATGCTTTCCTCTTTCAGCGTTGTGCCGTCGGTCTGGCACTAGCGTCCGCAAGTATAGCGGACATGCTTACTGGCGACCCACTTTTGAGAAAAGGCAAGAACCTCCGCGTTCAGGCTGCTTCGGAATAGCGCATGCGCTCGAGATCAGCAATCATCCCGGGTTGTTTCGTTGGGCTCCATCCCAGGCGTTCTTGCGTTAGCTTGCTTGAAGCTGGAGCGTCAATCCCCGCGAAGAACCCGAGGAAGCCAAAATGCTGGGCTGCCTCCTTTTGAGACTTGGAAACGACCGGCACATTCAGGCCGCGGCCGATTGCCTCAGCGATGTCTCGCAGCGGCACGCCCTCTTCGGCGACCGCATGATACCGCGCTCCTGCGGAACCTTTCTCCAGCGCGAGCCGATAGACAGGCGCAGCATCGAGCACGTGCACCGCAGGCCAGCGATTGCGCCCATCGCCGATATATGCCGAGACGCCTTTCTCGCGAGCGACAGCGATCATGTAGGTGACGAGGCCTTGCTTGACCGTGTCATGCACCTGCGGCAACCGCACCACCGTCGCACGCACGCCGCGCTCCACAAGTGCAATTGCCGTCTCTTCCGAAGCTCGTGGAAATGCGGGATTGGGAGCTGGCACATCGTCTTCCGTCGCGACGCGTCCGGGTGCGACCAACGCTGTCCCCGAGGTGACGACTAAAGGTCGGTCAGAACCCGCAAGCACGGAGCCGAGGACTTCGATGGCTCGCTGGTCCATGGCGCAGTTCGCTTGGAAGTTTGAGAAGTCGTGGTTGAAGGCAGCGTGAATCACGCCATCCGACTTGGCTGCTCCACTGCGCAAGCTCTCGAGGTCTTCCAGATCGCCTCGCTGCACTTGCGCGCCGGCATCGACGAGAGACTTGGAGCCCGCATCGCTACGCGCCATTCCCAGTACCTGGTGTCCCGCGGCGAGCAGGTCCCGCACGATTGCCGTACCTATGAAGCCAGTTGCTCCGGTTAAAAATACACGCATGACATTCTCCTTCGATTGCTTAAGTGTTTAGGGCTAGTGAGTCGCAAGTTCTGTCTTGCCGTTGGATTTCGCGATTGTATTAAGCTGTTCGACGATTGCATCAGGTAGCTTAAGTTCAGCAGCCGCAAGGTTCTCACGCAGGTGCGCAACCGAAGATGTGCCGGGGATCAACACGATATTCGGCGAACGCTGCAAGAGCCACGCCAGCGCAACCTGCATCGGAGTGACCGCCAGTGATTTCCCGGCTGCATCGAGCACCGACGACTGCAGGGGAGTGAACCCGCCAAGCGGGAAGAACGGCACATACGCGATGCCCTGCTTGGCGAGGTTGTCGATGAAATCATCGTCGTTCCGGTTGGCGACGTTGTAGAAGTTCTGCACGCCGACGATTTCGGTGATCGCCTGTCCTTCTGCCAACTGCTGGGGAGTGATATTGCTCAGACCTAGATGACGAATGAGCCCTTGGCGCTGGAGTTCAGCCAGCACTGTGAGCGGTTCCGCGATCGAACCCGCCGCCGGCGCCGTGAATCCGCCCACCCGCAGATTGACCACATCCAGGAAGTCGAGCCCGAGGTTACGCAGGTTGTCGTGAACGCCGTCGATCAACTGCTGCCGCGACAGAGCCGGCAGCCACGACTTGTCTGCTTCCCGGCGCGCGCCTACTTTGGTCACGATCACCAGGCCATCGGCGTAGGGATGCAGCGCCCGCTTAATAATTTGATTGGTCACATGCGGGCCGTAATAGTCGCTGGTGTCGATATGGTTCACGCCCGACGCGACTGCTTCCCGCAACACGGCGATGGCAGCGTCCACATCACGGGGCGGTCCGTACACTCCCGGACCGGCGAGTTGCATCGCCCCATAGCCCATGCGTTTCACGGTCGTCGTGCTGCCCAGGAGCGTGAAGCTCCCGCCAAGTTCCATCTGCTTCGTCATTCTGGTCTCCTCGAATCGGTTGCGGCTTTTAGGAAGTTTTGCTTTACTAGAGCATTGGATGAAGAAACCTTCAGGTTAGGACTTCGCATTTGCCACACTCTTTAACAAGCGTCTTAGAGCCGCGTAAATCGCCTGTACAAGCCCGTTCGACAGCCAGCGTGGATGCGATTCTGAAGGCGACCGTTCAGGTTCTGCTCCGCGTCGGAAAGGAGCGTTTGACCACCACCCGGGTGGCTGAGCGGGCCGGCGTCTCGGTCGGAACCTTATATCAATACTTTCCCAACAAAAGGGCGCTGCTTCAGGCCGCCTTAAAACGCCACCTCGAAGCGGTGACCGACTCGGTTGAACTCGTCTGCAAAGCGCAGGAAGGCAAAACGCTCCGGCAAATGGCGACCGCGGTCGTTACCGCATTCCTGGATGCCAAGATGAAAGATGCCAGGACGAGCGCCGCGCTATACTCCGTAAGCTCCGACGTGGACGGAACGAAGATCGTGCAGCAGATGATAGTCCGTCACAAGCAGGCGCTGGTTCGCATGTTGGGCACTGCCTCCGAACCGCTCGCGGGCGATCTGCAAAATGTTGCTTCCATGCTCCAGGCGACGGTAGGCGGTGTCATCCGCACTATCCTGGAATCGGGTACTCCCGAAAAGCTGCCCGACGGCCTGCGCGAAGAATTGATCCTTGTAGCCTGCTCCTACCTCGAGGCTTGTTCGGCTCGAGTTTCGGCCCACTCTTCCGTTGCGAAGTAGCGTGCAGGAGTTTTCCCGGTTGCGCCGAACGCTAGTCCTACTGCTTCTCGAAAACGAAAACGACTTCACCATCCTCATATTTCCAAACGTTCGTAAGAACTTTCCCATCGGCAGACACCTTCGAAGTCATTTCCACAACGACCTTGTCGTTTTCCTTCTCCACGATTTTCCGTGTCGAACCGGGCCCTATTTGGCACACGACAGTCGAGACCTTCGACGGGTCAACATGGGGTGTTGCATGTTCTTTGCCGTCGCACACGCGGACACTTTCCTCATGCCTCTTCGCACCCGCCCTGGTCACGTAATCGAGCGTGCTGGTGTAGGTGTCTGGGCCACTCTGCCTGGTGACGAGGGTTCCCTGCACAATGTCACGGTTGCCGAGCTTCGATTTCTCAGGATTGAGTTTCCAAGCGCCGGTAAAATCAGCTGCGACCATCGTCCCAGCGATCAACGCGATTGGCAGTAGCTTCCTGAAAAATGGAAACATGAGGCGTCTCCTTGCGATTCAGTTAGTGTAGGCCGAAGTTTCTTAGATGGAGTTGCAGAATAGCGACGTTGTCAGCTTTTTTGCTGATCCATGTAATTCGTTGTCCCTTTTGCCTTTCGCCCGGTTGAACTAGAATGCCTACGCACGGAGGGAATTATGGCAGCCTCAGCCCCCACGACGACCGAAGCCAAGCCCCAACTCAACCTCGACCAGATCAAGTTCGATATCTGTTGTGCGGCGCGCATTCTTTTTCGCCAGGGCATGAGCGCAGCTAATGCTGGACATATCAGCGTGGCCATCGCCCCCGACCGCATGTTGATGAACCGCTTCGGCCCATCGTTTGCCACGTTGCACCCCAACGACATTCTTACGCTCGATCTCCAAGGCAACATCATCGAGGACCACACCCCACAAAAGAACGCCCGGCTTAACGAGACGGTCGAACTCCACGGCATCATTCATCGGTATAACCCCCATGCCGTTTGTGTTCTACACACACACCCGCCCGCCACGGTCACATGGAGCACGTTCCGCAAAGTGCCCGAAATTTACGACCAGGAGAGCTGCATTCTCGCCGGAGACGTTGCGGTGGTCGAAGAGGACTACGAAGGCTTGGCGTCGGGCGAAGAGCGCACCAAGTCCGCAGCCATCGCCCTCGGCAAGCATCGCGCCGTGATTCTCCCCAATCACGGCGCCATAACGACTGGCGCCAGCGTGCAGCACGCGCTGTTCGCCATGATCATTCTTGAAGGCATGGTCGCGCGGAATCTCTCGGTGATCTCGGCAGCACGAGCGACAGGCCTGACGCCGCAGCCCATCAAGATGGAAGTCGCGCAGCAAGTGCGCATGGGAATTGCCAAGATGAACGCGATCGAGCCGCTGTGGGGCGACCTGCTGCACCGCCTGGTCGCCACCGACCCCGAACTGTTTGCGTAGTGCGATGAAAGGCAATTCAGCCGCAGATTTTCAAGGATGAACACGGATTTCTTCTCCAGTCTCTGAAGACTTAATCCCATCCGTGTCGATCTGCATAAATCCGCGGCTCAGGCCTTTTTGCTCGCAGAGGCCATCAGCTATACCATCTTCCCGTGCACGAACAGGTGCTCCAATACATCCGCGAACGCAAGCTGCTGAAAGCAGGCGACCGCCTTGCTGTTGCTGTTTCCGGCGGAGCCGACTCCGTGGCGCTGCTTCGCGTACTCCTCGACCTTCGCGCAGAACTGGGTATCGTCATCACGGTTGCCCATTTCAATCACCAGTTGCGCGGCGAGGAATCGGACAAAGACGAGCAATTTGTTGCCGAGCTCGCTCGTAGCCTTGATCTCCCCTTTTTCGCGGGACGCGACGACGTTGGCGCGTTCGCACGTGCCCGCAAGCTCAGCCTTGAACAAGCGGCCCGCGACCTGCGCTATCGCTGGTTGCACCAGCTCGCCGTTAGGGAGAACCTCAACGCGATTGCCACCGGGCACACTCTGGACGACCAAGCTGAAACGGTGCTGATGAAGTTTCTTCGCGGCGCCGGCACTCGAGGGCTGGGCAGCATTCGCCCTATCCTGATGCTGGAGCACGTGCCGGTCGTGCGACCTATGCTGGAAACCTCACGTGCCGACGTCGAATTCTACCTAGTGACAGTCAACCAGGCGTGGCGCGAAGATCACACCAATAGCGACACAAGCCTGACGCGCAACCGTGTCCGTCACCAACTCTTACCGCTTCTGGAGCGTGACTTCAACTCCAACATACGCCATCTGCTCAGCGAAACCGCCGATGTTGCACTGGCCGAGGAGGACTTTTGGCAAGGTCACGTTGCAGCCATGGTGTCCCGCTGGCACCAGAAGGTCCGCGGCATGCGGTTGCAGGAATCCGCCGGCGCCAGTGCGAGCTTTCTGTCAGCCGGAGTCGCGGTTCAGCGGCGCGCGTTGATGAAATTCCTCGAATGGCATGGCATCAAGGTCGATTTCCACCATATCGAGGAAGCCCGCAAGTGCGCTCTCGGCGAGGCCCCGTCGGCACACTTTCCTGGGGGATGGCGGGCGACCCGAGACGGCGATTGGCTGACCCTAGTTCCACCAGCTTCGGCCACCGCCGAATCGTCATCCGGTGGTGCATACTCATATCTTCTCCCGATTCCTGGGAGCACCGTCATTTCCGAAGCCCACATGACGATTCATGCGACCATCGTCCCGGCTGAGGCCGCCGCCCTCGAATCCCCTGGGATCCTGCTGCGCGCCGCCGTCGTCGGACCCGAACTCACGATGCGCAATTGGCAGCCCGGCGACCGCTTCCGGCCCGCCCATTCTGGTTCGGAAGAGAAGCTGAAGAGGCTTTTCTCCGAGAAGAAGATCCCCGCCGAGCAGCGCACTCATTGGCCGGTAGTTCTCACCCAGGAAAACCAGATTGTTTGGGTGCGCGGATTCCCCGTAGCTCATGATTTCGCCTGGGTTCCCGGGTCGGGTGACGCCCTCCGTATTGAGGCTTTCACGTCTGGCGAGGCTCACACCGCTACCCAAACTCCTCCGCCGGTGTCTAAATAACTAGGGAACGCCACAATTTCCCCCGCACTCTGGCGTCTTCCTTACAGGTAGCTTTTTGTAAGTCTATCGCGCCGTTCCCTTTATCTCGGGGTTACAATCTAGGCAGGAAGCGAAAACTACATCCAGCGCCTGCCGATGGCATCTAAAGGCTTTGGGCAAGGTTTTATGTCTGCCCGGTTACACAGGAGTCCCTAGTGAATTCGACGGTCAAGACAGTCGTGTTCTGGTTAGTAATTGTGCTCGCTGGCGTTCTGCTCTGGCAGGTCGTCAAGGGGGCCAGTACCACTGCCAAAGAACGCGACATCATTTACTCGGAGTTCATGTCGCAAGTCGACAAGGACAATATTAGCGAAGTGACGGTAGTTGGCAACGACGTTCACGGCAAGCTCAAGAGTGACAAGTCTTCGTTCCACGTCTTCGTTCCGCCTAACTACACGGAAATGTACAAGCCGATGCGCGATCACGGCGTCAACATCACCGTGAAAGACGCCAACGGCGGCAGCTACACCTGGCTTATCAACCTGTTGCCTTTTGTTCTGCTCGGTGCGCTGTGGTTCATCATGATCCGGCAGATGCAGACCGGCGGTAATAAGGCGCTGTCGTTCGGCAAGAGCCGCGCCCGCCTGCTCAGCATGCAGCAGAAGAAGATCACGTTCAAAGACGTGGCTGGCGTAGATGAAGCCAAGGAAGAGCTCAAGGAAATCATCGAGTTCCTGCGCGAGGCGCAGAAGTTCCAGAAGCTCGGCGGACGCATCCCCAAGGGCGTGCTGCTGGTCGGGCCTCCCGGAACCGGCAAGACCCTGCTGGCCCGTGCGGTTGCCGGCGAAGCCAACGTACCGTTCTTCAGCATCTCCGGCTCTGACTTTGTCGAGATGTTCGTCGGCGTGGGCGCAAGCCGCGTCCGCGACCTGTTCGAGCAGGGCAAGAAGAACGCCCCTTGCATCATCTTTATCGATGAAATCGATGCAGTCGGCCGTCATCGTGGCGCAGGCCTCGGCGGTGGACACGACGAGCGCGAGCAGACCCTCAACCAGTTGCTGGTGGAGATGGACGGCTTCGAGTCCAACGATGGCGTCATCTTGATCGCCGCTACCAACCGCCCTGACGTGCTCGATCCGGCGCTGCTGCGCCCCGGCCGCTTTGACCGCCGCGTGGTGGTTTCGCTGGCCGATGTACGTGGCCGCGAGGAAATCCTGCGCGTGCACACCCGCAAGATTCCGATCGGCGACGACGTCGATCTCAGCGTGCTGGCTCGCGGAACACCGGGCTTCTCCGGCGCCGACCTGGCTAACATGGTGAACGAGGCCGCTCTCTGTGCCGCGCGTCAGAACCGCAAGACGGTTCTGATGTACGACTTCGAGATGGCCAAAGATAAGGTGCTGATGGGTGCCGAGCGCAAGTCGATGCTGCTCTCTGACGAGGAGAAGCGCATTACGGCTTACCACGAGGGCGGACACGCCTTGGTGGCGGCCATCCGCGAGCACTCCGACCCGCTGCACAAGGTCACTATCATTCCTCGTGGCATGGCGCTGGGCCTGACCATGCAGTTGCCCATCGACGACAAACACACCTACCGGCGCGAATACCTCGAAACCCGTCTGGCCATTCTGATGGGCGGACGCGTAGCTGAGGAGCTGTTCCTGAACAGCATGACCACCGGCGCAGGCAATGACATTGAGCGTGCCTCTGACCTGGCCCGCAAGATGGTTTGCGAGTTCGGCATGTCTTCGATGGGACCGATCACCTTTGGTCGCAAGGAAGAGCAGATCTTCCTCGGACGCGAGATCAGCCAGCATCGTGACTTCAGTGAAGAAACGGCACGGCAGATCGATGCCGAGGTCCGCCGCTTTGTGGACGAGGGCTACCAGTCGGCAACCAGCATCCTGGGATCGCATCGCGAAGCGCTGGAGCGGATCGCGCAGGCACTGTTGGAGCGCGAAGTGCTCGATGCCAACGAAGTGATGATGCTGATCGCAGGCACCGCACTTCCCGCCCGTGTGGACCATAACGCTCCGACCGGCCCGAAGGACAAGGACGAAGTTCAGCAGGTGCTGAAACCGGCTCCGGGCCAGGGGAACACGGCCCAGGGAGAGCGTCCGGCACAGGCGTAAGTAAGTGGCTGGTGATTAGTGGTTAGTTAAGAATGGGCGGCCGAGAGGCCGCCCGTTCATTTTGCGGGTAAGTATCTCTTGTGGAAGTAGTTTACTCATATCATGCGCAAGATCTTGCAGCTTATTAGCGGGCATCCCTTGAGATCCACACTTAAGCGATGTAATTTCAGCGAAAACTCAGTAGCTCCAGATGGCTGTTGGATTGCAGCTAAGTCACAGACGGACTTCCAAAGTGATGAAAGGGAAACAAGATATGAAATTGTCATTTCGTTTGCTTCTACTGGCCGGGCTCATCGCATCAACCAGCCTGCTGTCCGCAGCGACGCTTGGTGTCACCACCAGCAACGACAACGTATTCATGAACACCGGGACGTGGACACTGGGATACTCCTTCCTCGTGAACTCATCGATCACTGTCACCGGACTGGGTGTATTCGATGCCGGCAGTGACGGACTGAACGTGAGCCACGACGTTGGTTTGTGGGATGCCAGCGGCAATCTTCTGGCCTCCACGACAGTTGCGGCAGGCATCGTGGATCCTTTGAACGGTTTCTATCGGATGTCGGCAATCTCCGGAGTGAGTCTGACGGCGGGTAATATCTATTACGTAGGCTCGGTGAACGGAATCGATAACGATGGCTGGATGCAGGACCCATCGGTCCTCACCGCTGCTCCTCAGATTACTTACCTCTCCCGACAGTATGAATTTTCCGGTGGCGGTCTGGTATTTCCTGATCTGGTTGGTTCAGGAAGTACTGGGTACTTCGGCGGTAACTTCGAGTTCGGAACTTCCACCCGGAACCAGGTTCCTTGCTGATGTTCGGCAGCGGAGTGCTGGCTGCTGCAGGCGCGCTGCGGCGCAAGTTCCGCGCATAGCTGCTTACGATCGGTCGTGGTACTTCACGACTTCTTCAATCGGCCGGGGCCAACTGCTCCGGCCTTTTCATTTGTTGCGAACCGGTGAAGGCCAATCGCGATGGCGGCACGTCATGCCGGTTCGTGCGTCACTGCAACCAACGGCTTCCGCTTCTCCACCACTTCGCCAATCTCGATGCCGTTCACGCCAGTCTTGTTCAACTGCGCAATTAGGCGTTCCGCGTCTGATGCAACGACAGAGATCAGCAATCCCCCCGCCGTCTGCGGATCGTACAGTAGCGTCCGCAAGTCTTCTGGGGCATTATCGGCATACTCGACGCAGCTTTCGGCGAAGCCACGGTTGGCCCTCAGTCCGGCAGGAACGTAGCCACGCTGCACACATTCCAACGCGCCCTCGAGCAGCGGGACTTTCGACGCGAACAGCCGCACACTGACGCCCGATCCTTTCGCGACCTCGCGCACGTGTCCAATCAGGCCGAAGCCGGTTACATCGGTCATTGCGTTGACCGCGAAGCCACCTGCGATCACTACTTCTGCTGCGGTCTTGTTAAGAGTCGTCATGGCACGAACCGCGCCACGAACCCAGGCAAGTTCAGCGTGGCCGCGCTTGATGGCGGTCGATATCACGCCGGTGCCGATGGCTTTGGTGAAGATCAGCCGGTCGCCCGGCTTCGCGCCGCTGTTGGCGAGCACGCGTGCGGGATGCACGGTGCCCGTGACCGAGTAGCCCAGCTTGATCTCGTCGTCCTTGATGCTGTGACCGCCGATGACGGTGCAGCCGGCCTCGATCATCTTCGACAGTCCGCCCGCCAGCATCTGCTCCAGAATCGTCACGTCGCCCGACTCGGGGAAGCACACGAGCGCCAGTGCGCTGATGGGACGCCCGCCCATCGCGTAAACATCGCTGAGCGAGTTGGTGGCGGCGATCTGGCCGAAGACGTACGGATCGTCAACGATGGGCGTGAAGAAGTCGACCGTCTGGACGAGCGCCAGCTCGGGCGTGAGTTGATACACACCTGCGTCGTCGGCCGTGTCGAAGCCGACCAGAACATTGGGATCGTGTTGCCGGGCTAATTTCCCAAGCACCGAGTCCAGCACCGCCGGACTTAGCTTGCTGGCTCAACCCGCGGCTTTCACCATCTCCGTCAAACGAGGCTTGGCATTGTCAAGCACAGATCGATTGTAGCAATGGAAGAACAAGAGCTTTCGACGACGGATTTACACGGATGACACGGACTGACCCGAACGAGCGCCTAAGGAATGGCCTGCAGCATCCTAGTAATCGTGGCTGACGCGAATTCTCATGGACGGATGTTCTAGCCCCGCGCGCCAATCGAGCCACTGCGCGATCCACACCAGGGCTACGAAGCAAACCGTTACAAGTTGAAGGGCCCACATGGCCGGAAGTATATACCTGCCCCGGAGGGTCTGCGGTGACGGGTTAATCCACAGGTGAAATTACTTCGCCGGAAGCAGATGAATATCGCTCCCATACAAAAACAGCAGCGCACTTTGCAGCCGCTTTGACCATGCAGTCTCGTTGTGGTGCGCGCCCTCTTCGACCACGACTTTCAGCTTGGTCGGACCGAGCCCCTTGGCGCGGAGAATCTTCTCCAGGTCGGTGACCGCATCCACGTCTTTTGCGGCGGCCTTCTCGTCGGACTCTTCTGCTGTGCCGATCGCCACGTACATTCGCTCGGGGAACTGCGTGGTCTTCTCCGCGTCTTTCAATAGTTGTCCGTTGCCAATCAGCAACGAGGGACTCTCAATCAGCGCCTTGCCGAAGACACCCGGGTGCGCGAGGACGGTGTACAGTGCGACTGCTCCGCCGTACGACGATCCCCCGATGCCCGTGCTGTGCGCTCCGGTCAGCACGCGGTATTTCTTCTCGATCAGCGGCATCACTTCGTTGATCACGAACTCGCCATACTGCTTGCCGTGTACGTCCTGCGTTTCCGGCTTGCCCAACTCTGTGTTCTCCGGATCGGGATACGGCAGGTATTCGTTCGCGCGCCGAGGGGTGTTGTCGATGCCAACCACGATCATCGGGTGGATCTTCATGCTGCCGGTGAGGAACTGCACTGTCTCGTCGAACCGCCATTCGTGATTGAAGGCCGTGGCCTCGTCGAACAGGTTCTGTCCGTCCTGCATATAAAGCACCGGGTAGTGCTTGGCACGATTGACTGGCGCGAAGTAGTTAGCCGGAAGCCACACTCGCAAGTTGCGAATGTTGCGATACACCTTGCTGTTGATGGTGATGATCTCCAGCTCACCGAGAACAGAATGTTCCTTGGGATCGATGAGCGGCTTCGTCTCCGGTGCGGGAGTCGGACTCGTCTGCGCAGCCAGAGCCGTGCTCAGAAATAGAAAGAGAGCGAAGACGACGCGGGCAGCGCGGGTTATCAGCATGACGAAAAGCTTAGCAGCCGATCGAAAGTTTGCTGGTGGGTAGGAGTCCGATGAACTGTCATAGTGTGCTAGTTGAGTGCTGCCGCGATTTACATGAAAAATTCATGCGATTGTTTAGAATCAATAGGTTGGACATGAAATGCTTGCAACTTGTTGATTCGTAAGCATGTTATCTCTATCCAATTCATTTAAAAGGTATTACATCATCTAATTTCGTCGACAAAGGCTCGACCCTCGAGTTTTCAAAGAGCTGACTCGTCTGCGGGTCGGGGCGCGGTCCGAGAGAGCCACATATCCCTGTCCCTCACGATTGCTTTCTTACGAGACAGGGAACAAGGTCTGCAAGGGCGCGGGACACGTCGTCGTGTGGTAAGGGCTGTTCGCAACACGGGAGGAGGAGCAGAGAACGACGACAATCTTATCGGTAAGTCGGTAAGAAGGACGAGAATCTGGGGCACCCGGCAAGCGGGTTACTGGGCCATCTGCCCTCTGGGTCACCCGCGGAATTTACAACATCTCTGCCATCGAGTGTAGTGATCCCAGGTTAGGTTAGCGTCCAAAAGCGGGATGCGAATCTGGGGCACCCGGCTGGGGGACGCGCCAAAAAGGCCCAGGAATCGGGGGCTTCTTGAGCCTTCACCAAATGGCGCGTGTCAATTACGTGCCAGTGCCGAGGCTAACCTTCCCCGGTAAACCTCAGCCCCGTCATGTGCATGACAATTACAACGCTAGCAGCCTGAGCAAAATGCGTCGTTGCGCTGGAGCAATGTTTGGTTCTGTGCTTGGCGGCGGGCCGCCTTGCTTAGTGGGTGAGTCCGCACGCACCGTTATGGGCGCGGCACGGCAGCCACAGTAGTTCGGGCCTCCATGCTAGAATCCGGGCTTCTGTGAACCGAGCGGTCTCGACTAGGGGCGCAAGGAGGATTCTCATGGAAGTCAAGATGACCAAGCAACTGGACGACTTTGTCCAGAGCAAAGTTAGGGATGGTGGTTATGTCGATGAGAGCGATGTAATCCGTCAAGCGTTGAGAATGTGGATGACACCCATGGCATCAGCGGTCAACGACAACGCCTTGGCACTACAAAATATGGGCGTTATTCCACCCAGTGCTGACATTGAGGAACTGGCATTCGTTGTATTAATGGCCGAAACAAATGATCAAGACAAAGACCTACAGTTGATCATGGCCGAGGTTCGGGCATTGGCCGCAGACGCTGCCATGGCTAAGCTGCGCGAAATGGCTTCACGTTGTAAATAGCCACTCGCGCTGGTCATTAGTGCAACACTGTACGCAGTCCCCTCTGCAAGACATTCAGTTCTGCATTTTTCCTTCCGGTGAACAATCCGCTCCCCCGGCAGCTGCAGCCGCCACCTGATGCAGGGTCAGCCTTATCGCTACCGCCTCCCTCAAGATTGTTTTTGTGATGTGGATGGGTTGCCTCGGGCGCCCGGCAAATCCGCGGCTCGCTCTGGTCTTACTTCAGCTTCAAATCCACCAACTCCATCTGCGGATAGCTCTGGTCCCAGTCTTCGGAGATGTGTTCGAGCGTGATGCGTACGGTCCTGGTCTGGCCCGGCCCGATGGGCGAGCGGCTCATGTCGACAAGATCGGGATAGCCCGCCAACTGGTTTTCCACCAGCACATGCAGGGGCAGCGTTTCTTTCTGGACCACCTGTCCCATGGTGTTCTTGAATTCTGCGTGCAAGTTGGCGCCCACTAGCGCCTTGTCGCCGGTGTTAGTGATGTTGAAGTCGAGGTAGGTGACGGTGCCGCCCATGTAGTTCTCGGCTGCGCTCAGCTTGATGGCGGAAAGCTGCAATTGCTGGGCGTAAGGATTCGGTTGGGGCCCAGCCACGGATTTATGACGGCTGAAAAATGCGATGGCACCCACCGCGATTATTACGGCCAGTAAGCCGACCAGCAAGGGGACCCAATTGCCTTTTTGATCGGGCGCGGGTGCGGGTTCGTAGGCCTGTTCCATCACAAGCCGATTTTACTCCGCCTGCGAATTGCTTTTAAGAAGACGTGAGAACGCGGTTCAAAACGGGAGAGACTTACTTCGCCTTGACTTCAATGATTTTCAACTGCGGCAATTCGTGGTTCCAGGTGGGAGGAACATTCTCAACGGCGAGACGAAAGAACCGCATCTCCTTCGGGCCAATCGGATTGCGCGCAAACTCATTTCGGACCAGATCGGTCCCACCGTGTGCCATGCCGACCAGGGGCTGCTGCACGTTGGCGATGACGGCACCGTCGGAGTCGTAGAAATCGACTTGGGCCGTCGCTCCGCTCACATGGGCGCTGCCTTCGTTGGTCACCAGTCCATCCACATAGACAGCTTCGCCGTCGGGGGCTCGGCTAATCTGCACACCGCTGAACCGCAGGTCGGAAGGCGACTCCTGCACGGAGGGCGCAGTGGTGCGCGCCTGGGCGCGACGCGTTTCGGAAGGAAGGTAACGCAGCACCAGTCCCAGCACCAGCAGAGCAATAGCAGTACTGACCAAGCGGCGATTCAGCGAGTTCGACTGTGGCCGTTTGCTTCTGCGGCCCGGGCTTACTACCGTCAGCTGTGTGCTCTCGCCTATCGTTGTCCGGGGATTGGTCGCCATTGCTATCCTCTTCCACCCAAAATGCAGTTATTCATCCATGCTGGCCAGACTAAAATTTGATGCTTGTTTGAAGCGACGCGTGGTGCGGACGAGGTGACCAATTCAGCGGCTGTAAAAAACCTTGCCGAGAGTTTCTATTTTAGCAAACTTCTGGGCGCGAATATTTGCAGAACAGTTAACATTTCCGCCGGCATCCAAAATTCTGTTGTCTTCCCCCACCTTCGCGCCATCACGGAACCGTCGCAGGCTCAGCGACCGAGATTTTTGTATCCGTGCGGAATCTACGGTAATCCCTGTAGGTGACGTGCACGTTCTCGTTCACACCTTTCAACAGCGCGACGCGCGCATCGAGCTTCACATCAAATCGCTGCGGCAACCATAACTCGTCGTTCACGCGCACCTGCTGCATCTCAAACACCGAGCCCTTGTGCAGCCGCGCCACCACCCATCCGAACGATAACGTGTCTGTCACTTCGGCGCGCAGCTTGGTCCAACTGTAATCTTGCTGGTCGATCCAGAAGCGAGGCTTGATCTTGGGCAGCAGCTTCGCCTCGCGACGCTTGCCCTCAAAGCCCTCGCGCGGTGTGCCGTCGATCACCCACGTCTCTCGCCCGTTCAACATTTCGTTTCCCACCAGCGTGAAGTTATAAGCCTCGAGGATTTCGTGCACGAACGCGCGCTCGTCTTCTCGCTCCTTCTCGAACTTCTGCAACCGCTTCTGCCGCTCTTCGGGACTCTCGTTCCCACGCTTTCGTGTTTCCTTCTCGAATCCTTCGTTCTGCTTCTTCTGTTCCTTATCGGGGAGCGGCTTGTCGTCTTTGGCGATGACGCGCTCGAACGGCTCCCCGTAAAGCACCATGATTTCGCTCGTCTCGGACTTGCTCGACTTAACGCTCCGTTACTGTCGAGCGCATCCTCTTGCGTGCGTTGCAGGAAGGTATAGTCCTTGGCCGCCCGCCAGTCGACGATGTCCTTGGCTACCGCGCGCTGCATGATATGGCGCGCGTCGGTGACGGGCAGGTCTCTATCCGATTTCCGTCCATCGGCCGGAGGGGTTCCTTTTTGTGGGAAGGCAGCGTTTGTGGGGTCGCATTCTGCGCGAGCATCGGTACGCAGGCAGCCAACAGCAGTACCCCGACATTCAGGACTCTCTGCGACATACCCTACTCCAGACGCAATTCGCGGCAAAAAGTTCCGGCGCTGGAGCAATGTCTGCCACCAGCGCCGTGAATAGCTTCGTGAATCGTATGACTTACTCGCCCGCGATCGTCATGCCATCAATTCGCAATGCCGGTGACGGCAATTGCCCCGCGAAACTCCAGGTCGTTCGCGATCTCGCTGATGTTGGAGAACATGTCCTTCAAGTTGCCTGCCACCGTGATTTCTTCCACCGGATACGTCAGCTCGCCGTTCTCGATCCAGATGCCGCTTGCGCCGCGCGAGTAGTCGCCCGTCACCATGTTCACGCCCTGGCCGAGAAACTCGGTCACGAACAAGCCTTCTTTGATGTCGGCGATGATCTCCTGCAAGCTCTTCGCGCCCGGCCTGAGAAAGAAGTTCCCCGGCCCGATGCCTGGCGTTCCCGCCAGGCTGCGCGAAGCATTGCCCGTGGTCTGCATGCCGAGCTTCTTCGCCGTATAGGTGTTCAGCAGATACGACTTCAGTACGCCGTTCTCGACCACCACCGTCTTGCGGCTGGCCACGCCCTCGGAGTCGAACGCGCTGGTGCCGAACAGATCCCGGCAGCGTGCCATCGTCCACGATGTTGATGTTGTCGCCCGCGATCTTCTCGCCCAGCTTGCCCGCCAGGTACGACGCGCCGCGATACACCGAGTCGCCATTCACCGCCTCGAAGATGTGTCCGATGAGCGAGCCCGACACCGTGTTCTCGAACACGATCGGAACCTTCGCCGTCTTGACCTTGCGCGCGCCCAGCCGACGCAGCGTGCGCTTCGCCGCAACCTCGCCGACGTGCTCCGGCGTCTCCAGCTTCTTCAGCGTCATCGCCACCGAGTACCAGTAGTCGCGCTGCATCGCCGAGCCTTCCATCTGCGCGATCGGCACCGCCGACATCGAACAATACGAACGCCGCGAGTCGCCGACGAACCCGTTGGAATTCGCCAGCACCTTGTAATAGATCGACGCATCGAAGCTGCCGCCGTCGGAGTTCGTGATTCGCGGATCAGCCGTCATCGCCGCTTTCTCCGCGCGCCGCGCATAGTCAATGCGATCGGCCGTCGAGAGCGAATACACGTCGTCGTTGTACAAGCTCGAGGTCGCCTTCGAGCTTGCCTTGCTGCTCGGGCGCAGGAATTCCCGACAGCGGATCTTCGCTCGTCACCTTCGCCAGGTGCAGCGCTGCGTCAACCATCGTCCGCAGTCCCTCGGGCGTGAGGTCGCTCGAGTACGTGCTGGCCGCACGCTTGTCCGAAGAACACGCGCACGCCGATGCCCTTCGAGCCCGACTCCTTCAGCGTCTCCGTCTCGCCCAGCCGCACCGTGGTGGAGAACTCGCTGCCATCCACCGCGACCGCTTCCGCGGCAGTCGCGCCACCCTGCATCGCCTGACGCACCACGTCCACCGCGATCTGTTTCAAATCAGCCGATGACACCTGCGTGCCCACTGCGCCTTCTTCTATCGATACGTTCATGATTTTCCTAAATGAGTTCGAGTGTTGTGATGAAAACCGAATCAGCCGCGGATTTTCGCAGATTCACAGGGAGTCAAGATTACGACCGTGAATCGATATGGTTCGAAACTCATTTCTGATCCGCGAACTCTGCGCCATCCGCGGTTGCCTTAGTTTTGTCTTTCCTTATAAAGTAATCCGTGAAAATCGGTGCAAATCCGCGGCTGAATGCTGTCTTACCCTGTTCCGCCCACCGTCAGCCGATCCACCTTCAGCGTCGGAATCCCCACGCCCACCGGCACCGACTGTCCATCTTTGCCGCAGATCCCGATGCCCTCATCGAGCTGCAAGTCATTGCCCACCATCGACACGCGCGTCAGCACGTCCGGCCCGTTGCCGATCAGCGTCGCGTTCTTCAGCGGAGCCGTGATCTTGCCGTTCTCGATCATGTACGCCTCCGACGCCGAGAACACGAACTTGCCGTTCGTGATGTCCACCTGCCCGCCGCCGAAGTTCACCGCATACACGCCGCGCTGCACCGACTTGATAATGTCTTCCGGCGAATCTTCGCCTGCCAGCATGTAGGTATTCGTCATGCGCGGCATCGGAATGTGCTGATAGCTCTCGCGCCGTCCGTTGCCGGTGTTCGACATGCCCATCAGCCGCGCCGACAGCTTGTCGGTCAGGTATCCCTTCAGGATGCCCTTCTCGATCAGCACCGTGTTCGCCGTCGGATTGCCCTCGTCATCCACGTTGAGCGAGCCGCGCCGTCCCGGCATGGTGCCGTTGTCCACCACCGTGCACTTGTCGCTGGCCACGCGCCGCCCCATCATCTCGGAGAACGCCGATGTCTTCTTGCGATTGAAGTCCGCTTCCAGCCCGTGCCCGATGGCCTCATGCAGCAGCACGCCCGGCCATCCCGGTCCGAGCACCACTTCCATCTCGCCCGCCGGGGCATCAATCGCATCCAGCTGAATGATTGCCTGCCGCGCGGCTTCCACGGCGAAGTGTTCGGGCGTCTTCTCGGTCAGGAAATATTCCAGCGCCACCCGTCCGCCGCCGCCCGACGTGCCACGCGACGTTTCCGCGCCCGACTTCGCCAGGCAGAACACGTTCAACCGCGCCAGCGGCTGCGAATCTTCCGCAAAGCTGCCGTCCGAGCCAATCACCAGAATCTTTCGCAGCTCGTCGGCATAACCCACGCGCACTTCTTTAATCCGCGGATCGTACGCCCGCGCCGCCACATCGGCGCGATTCACCAGGTCCACCTTCGCCATCACGTCGGCTTCCACCGACGGCAGCGGCACCGGATAAAGATTGTGCGCCGGTTGTGTCCGCCAACGCCCACCACCGGCTGCTTCGCCGGACCGCTGGCGATCATCGCCGCCGTGCGCGCCGCATGCAGAATGCGCTCCGGCGCCAGGTCGTCGGTATAGGCATAGCCCGTGCGCTCGCCCGAAAGCACGCGCACGCCGCAGCCCACCGAGATGCCCTGCGACGCCGACTTCACCATGCTTTCGTCGAGCGAAACCGAGGTCGAGGTCTGATATTCGAAGTAAAGGTCGGCGAAATCTCCGCCCGCGGAAAGCGCCGCAGACAGGTATCGCTCCACGTCAGCCTGTGCCAGGCCGTAGCGCTCAAAGAAGAACTTCTTGTCCATAGTCACTCTTGTTAGATGCCCGCGCGCCGCATTCGACGCGGCCCTGAACTGCTTCGCGAACCTTGATTATCACACACGCCTGTGCGCCCCGTTGCAGCCCTGGCCGCCTGATTCGCTACGCTTCCCAGTAAGGACACGCATGCAAAATTGCGCCATCTCCGCGGAATCGCTGGGACAGATGCTCGAGTCCTTCCTCGCCGACGCTCCCCACGCCGTCGCTCTCGAAAACGGCGAGCTGCTCTTCGACTTCTCCACCGCGCGCTATTCGGTCTCCGGAGAAGGCAAGTGCGTCCTCCACCTCTGGTCCGACGACCGCAACGCCGTCCGCCGCGTCCTCGACGCCGAACTGAAACCGCGCTGCTCCGCCTCAGCGTTCTCCGCTTCGGCCAGTCGCAGCCCACGATCCTGGAAATCTGCGCCGACCGCGACCAGCGGAGCGCCACCGCGCTGCGCGCCATCCGTGCCCGCTACAAACAAATCTTCGAGCGCGTGCTGCTGCGCGAATTCCACGGCTACAAACTCGAATCCTCAGCAACCGCGCCGACCTCGAACACTCCTGCAGCCCCGTGTACACCCGCGGACTCCTGCGCCAGGGCCAATCGGCCTTTGCGGTTCTCGGCGTCAGCGGCGACGAGACCCAGCCCTCCATCGACGCCGCGCTCACCTTCGGCATTCTCTGGATGCACCGCCAGCGCGAGCAACTTGCCGGTCGCGCCCACGTTGCGGGACTCAAGCTTTTCGCTCCCGCCGGCCGCAGCGAGATGGTGCGCCAGCGCATGGCCCACCTCAATCGCGATGCCGCCAAGTGGCAACTCTACGAACTCGACGAGCGTGCCGAAACCTGCGCTGCCACTCGATTGCGACGACTCCGGCAACATCGTCACCCGCCTGGTTCGCGCCGTCGATGCCAACGCCGCTCGCGCCCGTTTCGCCGCCTCCATCGCGCGCATCCAGGCCATCGCGTCCCGACGCTGAAACCTGCGTCGAATCCGCGACGGAAATCATCTTCCGCCTCCACGGCCTCGAATTCGCCCGCGCCAAGCTCGCGCCCGTCGAAGGCTCATTCCGCAATAACGAAGTCATCACCTTCGGACTCTGGCCCGCCGAATACACCCTCGACGACTCGAACGAAGCCACCTTCCGCGACCTGGTCACTCGCCTCGCCGCACGCCGCAACGCCCACGGCGACCGCAGCGATCCGCTCTTCCGTCTCTGTCCCGAGCGCTGGCTCGAATCGCTCATCACCCGCGACGTCCGCGCCATCGACGAGCGCCTCGACCCGCGCTTCGTCTACTCGCAGGTGCCGGCCTTCGCCTCCACCGACCGCGCCATGATCGACGTGCTCACCTGCACCCTCGACGGCCGCCTCGCCATCCTCGAACTCAAGGCCGACGAAGACATCCATCTCCCGCTGCAGGGCCTCGACTACTGGGCGCGCGTCCGCTGGCACCAGCAAAACGGAGGCTTCCTGCGCAACGGCTACTTCGCCGGACGCGAACTCTCTGACGCACCGCCGCTGCTCTACCTCGTCGCTCCGGCCCTGCGCACCCATCCCGCGACCGATACGCTGCTGCGCTACCTCTCCCCGCAAATCCAGTGGACCGTGGTCCAGGTCGACGAACGCTGGCGCGACGGCGTCCGCGTAGTCAACCGCAAACACCCTCAAACCATTTCAACCACGGATTTTCACGGATGAACACGGATCACATCTGAATCAAATAAATCATCTGCTCCGGCTCTCAAACACTTCAGTCCATAACCGAAGCAATCATCTGGCGCCGTTCTACGAGGTCTACAACGAACTGGGCACGTTCATGGAGTCGTCTAATGCAAGACGTGAATGTCGATGAATGGAACTCCGGCTCTGCCAACACGTGCGCCTGGCGCGGTCGTCGTTCGGGAGTGCAGTGTGTGCGGCTTCCAGCTCGACCCAGGCCGACATGAAGTTCAGCGGCGAAGCATCGGACGGAATTTTCGAGCCGACCATTCGATCACAGTCTGAGCGTCAACGGCCAGCCGAACTGAAGTTCGCAGGCACTCGAAATGAAACTGCTCTCGATGCGAGTGTCGTCGTTGCTGAAGGAACCAGTTCAGAGCCGATCTCGCCGACGGCTGGCTGGAAACTCAGTGTTCCAGCATCTTCATTCGCCCCGGCCGTTGTACCGCATGTTCAACGCGACGCTGCCCGCAGGTCTACCAATGAGACAAGTACCTTAAGCTGCATCGGCGCAAATCGGCGGCAGAGACGAATTTCGAAGTCTAAAACGATCCGTGTTCATCCGTGTTAATCCGTGGTTAATTTGGTTTTCACTCCACCTTCCAGCGCTCGAAACCTCCAATAATCCCCCGCCGTCTCGCTCAAATCCCCCGCCGGCCTTCTCTCCCTTGAACACCCGCGACACGCCCCTGACTACCCGCCGCATCGGCAACTCGCCGTTCGCATCCGTCAGGAACAATTCTCCCACTTTCACCGTGCGGTAGTACCACCGCTTCAGCAGCGCCAGATGCTCCATCCACTCCAGCGCGCTCGTCATCTTCGGCAGCTTCCACCCCCGCCAGCGCCTCGGTGATCCGCGCCTCCATCGACTGCGGCTTGGCCTGCATGTGCGCCGCCTCCGACTTCGACGCCACGTCCAGCCGCACCGGATCGCAGATTCGCCCTTCGACAATCTTGAACAGCGCCACCGAATCCGCTTCCGCCGACGGCTGAATCATCACGCCATTCAACTCATCCAGCCGCCGCACGATCTCCGGCAACTGCGACGTCGCCGCCTTCACTTTCTCCAGCCGCACATGCAATGCCGCCGCGCCCTCGAAGTCCAGACCAGCCGACGCTTCATCCCGCTCCGCTCGATCTCCCGCACCAGCGACTGCCCGCCGCTTGCGAAATACTCCTGCACCCGCCCGACCTCGGCCGCATACTCCTCGTCGGTGCAGCCCTTGAAGCACGGCGCCAGGCACATCTTCATCTCGGAATAAATGCAGCCCGGAAACGCCGGATCAGGATTCAGGTCGTCGGTGCAGCGCCGCATCTTGAAGAAGTCGAGCGAGTCATTGGCAAACTTCTCCGCCGCCACGCGCGACGGAAACGGCCCAAAGTATTGCGCGCCGCTCTTGCGCCCACTGATGCGCGTCGTCACCGTCGCCCGCGGATACGCATTGTCGAGAATCAGCTTGACCAGCGGCGCAAAGCGAAACCGCATGCGGTCGCCGTAGGTCGCAGGAAACTCGCGCCGCAGCGTCTTGTACAACAGCAGCCCAGCCTCGAAGTCCGAGCCGGTCGCCGTCCACTCCACCTCGCGCACGCGATCGCGCAGATTGAGCTTGCGGCTCTGTCCTTCAGGAGCGCCCAGCAGCCGCTGCAATCGTCGTCGCAGGTTCGACGACTTGCCGACATACGGCTCGCTGCCCGCGTCGCCGCGCAGCACGAACACCGCCGCGCTCGCCGGAGCAGCGGCAAACAACTCAGCTTCGTGTTCGGGCGAGAACTCCACGTTCAGAAGATTCTAGTGGATAGCATCGAACACCCGCGCTGCGGCATCATTATGTTTCCGCTGTTTCAGCGAAAGGACTCCCGTTGCCCCATCTCTTCGACCCTCTGCCGCTTCGCGACATAACTCTGCGCAACCGCATCGCCGTTTCGCCCATGTGCGAATACTCGTCAGTTGATGGCCTGGCCAACGACTGGCACTTCGTTCACCTCGGCAGTCGCGCGGTCGGAGGCGCCGGCCTGGTGCTCACCGAGGCCGCAGCCGTCTCGCCCGAAGGCCGCATCAGTCCTGACGATCTCGGCATCTGGAGCGATGCTCACACCGAGCCGCTCGCCCGCATAGTTCGCTTTGTTCGTTCGCACTTGGCAGCTCACGCCGGTATTCAGTTGGCCCACGCCGGACGCAAGGCCTCCATGCCCGCCCCATGGAAGGGCCGCAGCCGCGTCGAGATCGCTGACGGCGGCTGGCAACCTCTCGCGCCGTCGGCCATTGCGTTCGCGCCCGATTACTACACGCCCACCGCCATGACGCGTGACGACATTTGCGGCGCCGTCGGCGACTTCGCCGCTGCCGCCCAGCGCGCCTTGACCGCGGGCTTCGACATCGTCGAGTTGCACGCCGCACACGGATACCTCGCGCACCAGTTCTTGTCGCCACTCTCGCAATCAGCGCGACGACGAGTACGGAGGCAGTTTCGCCAATCGTGTGCGCTTCACCCTCAAGATGGTCACGGCCGTGCGCGCGGTTTGGCCCGAGCGACTACCTTTATTTGTGCGCATCTCGGCCACCGATTGGACCGACGGTGGCTGGACCCTCGACGAATCGGTGGAACTCGCCGCGCTGTTAAAGAAAGAGGGCGTCGACCTGATCGACTGCTCGTCAGGCGGACTGGCTGCTGACGCCAAAATACCGGTCGGTCCCGGCTACCAGGTCCCGTTTGCCGATCGCATTCGCCGCGAGGCTGGCATCGCCACCGGCGCCGTTGGCATGATCACGACGCCCACGCAAGCTGACGAGATTATTCGTGACAGCAAGGCCGATCTGGTGCTGCTCGCGCGCGAATTGCTTCGCGATCCGTATTGGCCTTTGCATGCTGCCGAGAAGCTGGGAATTCCCGGAGAGTGGCCGCCGCAGTACTTGCGTGCCGCACCGGCGGGATCACGCGCACGCGAGTGAGGGCTACTCGGCTTTTTTGCCTTTGATTTTCAGCCGCGACGGCGCCTCGATCGGCTGGAAGTGTGCCTTCTTCGAGTACAGCCGGTAGTCGCGGCCGTCCATCTCGACCTTCTTGCACATCTCGTGCAGACGCGAGCGCATGCGCTCCCCAATGCGATCGCCCAAGGTCTCACGTCTCGCCGCTTTTTCCGCTGCGGCCTGGCTGAACGAATTGCTTTCGTCCATCCGCTCCTGTTCCGGCTTGTCAGGAAAGTTCGTGGTAAAAATCGTCGTCTTGTTTTCGTTGTAGCGGCTGTTCAAGATGTAGTTGACCGTGTCGAACACCCACTCCGTACTGCGCACCGCGCCCAGTTCGTCGAGCACCAGCACTTCGGCGTCAAACACCGGACGCAGAATCTGCATTTCCGTTGCCTGCACCGATGCGTTGTAGGAGTTCTGGATCGACTTCAGCAGTTCGCGATAGTCGCAGAACAAGCACGGCACGCCCTTGTCGCGAATCAGCGCCTTCAGAATTCCTACTGCGAGGTGTGTCTTGCCCACACCGACCGAACCGACGAGCAGCAGCCCCGTCTTCTCTACGGGATAATCTTCCACGAAGCGTCCCGCCGCCAGCCTGGCCTTGCCGAGCTTGGCGTCTTCGGGATTCTCCGGGTCGTACTTGTAGGTCTCCAGCTCGCAATGCTCGTATCGCGGAGGAATCTTCGCCGCGGCCAGCAGCCGATCGGCGCGCCCCTTGCGGCGGCAATCGCAACGCGTCACCTGTCGCTCGTTGTCGCGCGCAATCTCGCGCCAGCCCGTTCCGCCGCAAAGCGGGCATACGATTTCGCCGCTGGTAGTTACTTCAGTCATGTTGAATTGGTCTGCCACTCGAATCTACTTCCCGCAACGCCGCGGCGCAAGTTGACCTTGGTTCTTGTCTTCGCCCCTATCTTTGAGTTTTTCTAATTCCGATCCGCGTAATCCGCGCCAATCCGCGGTTGCTCTGCTTTTGACTTTCACCTACCTCTTCTCTGTGTCCTCCGTGCCTCTGTGGTGAATCCCGCTCTTGCCTTCCCTAACTCCTTCCCCATCATCACTTCCCAATCACGCAAAAGTTGCATACAAAATCGGTTTGCTTAACCACCGACCGCGCATTAAACTAGGCCGTCCCCCGAATTCATCATTCCTTCATAATCGCGCCAACTTCATTCTTATGGACCGTTATCTTTGCATTCATTGTCACTTCTATCAGCCGCCGCGCGAGAATCCCTGGCTTGAAATCATCGAGCAGCAGGATTCCGCGTATCCCTATCACGACTGGAACGAGCGCATCAATGCGGAGTGTTACGCCCCCAACGCCGCCTCCCGCATTCTGACCGCCGACAACCGCATCACCCGCATCGTCAACAATTACTCCCGCATCAGCTTCAACGTCGGCCCCACGCTTCTCTCCTGGATGGCTGACCGCGCTCCCGAAACTTATCAGGCCATCCTCGACGCTGACGTGGAAAGCAAGAAGCGCTTCTACGGGCACGGTTCCGCCATCGCGCAGGTCTACAACCACATGATCATGCCGCTGGCCAACCGCCGCGATAAGCAGACGCAGGTCGTGTGGGGCCTCCGCGATTTCCAGTACCGCTTCCATCGCGATCCCGAAGGCATGTGGCTGGCCGAGACTGCCGTCGACATCGAGACCCTCGAAGTCCTAGCCGACAACGGCATCAAGTTCACCGTGCTCGCGCCGTCTCAAGCCAAGGCCGAGCGCCGCGAAACCACTACGAAGTTCAAAAACGTCGAAGGCGGCAAGATCGATCCCACCCGTCCCTACGTTTGCAATCTTCCCTCCGGACGCAGCATCAGCCTGTTCTTCTACGACGGCCCCATCTCGCGCGCCGTCGCCTTCGAAGGACTGCTCTCTGACGGCGAGCGTTTCGCCAACCGCCTGATGAGCGGATTCAGTCCCGACCGCCGCTGGAAGCAGCTCATGCACATCGCCACCGACGGCGAAACCTACGGCCACCATCATTTCAAGGGCGAGATGGCGCTCACGTACGCGCTGCACCATATCGAATCCAAGAAACTGGCGCAGCTCACTAACTACAGCGAATATCTCACCATCAATCCGCCCACGCACGAAGTCGAAATCCTCAGCAACACTGCCTGGAGCTGCTCCCACGGCCTCGGCCGCTGGAGCATCAATTGCGGCTGCAACTCCGGCGGCAAGCCCGGATGGAACCAGTCCTGGCGCGCGCCCCTGCGCGACGCGCTCGATCACCTGCGCGACAGCCTGATCGAGCCTTTCGAAACCAAGGCCGCGGAGTTCCTCACCGACCCCTGGCTCGCTCGCGACGAGTACGTCAACCTCGTTCTCGACCGCAACGACGCCACCCTTGACCAAGTTCCTCGCAACCCACGCCAGGCGCGGCCTGTCCGAAGATGAGATCAGCACCGTGGTCTCGCTGCTCGAAATGCAGCGCCACGCCATGCTGATGTACACCAGCTGTGGCTGGTTCTTCGACGAGCTATCGGGCCTCGAGACCGTGCAGGTCATCATGTACGCTGGCCGAACTTTGCAGCTCGCGCAGCGCCTTTTCCCCGACCACCACGAAGAGACCTTTAGGGCACTGCTCGCAGTCGGCGAAGAGCAATCTGCCAGAGTTTGGCGACGGCGCCCAGATTTTCGACAAGTTTGTGAAACCCGCTCAGGTCACTCTGCTCGACGTGGCCGCGCACTACGCCATCGCTTCCATGTATCAGCTCGCCGCCAACGGAGACCTCGACCGCGCCTACGAGTTAAAGCCGATCGAAGAGGTGCGCCTCGAATCGGGCAAGGCCCGCCTGGCGATTGGCGCCATCAGCGTTCGTTCGCGCATCACGCACCGCCAGCGTGACGTCTGCTTCGGCGTCTTGCATTTTGGTGATCACAACATCATGGCGGGAGTGCGTGAGTATCCCGGCGCGGCTGACTTCACCGCCATGGTGCAGGAAGTCCGCGACTCCTTCCAGGACTCGGACATTCCCGACGTCGTGCGCGAACTCGACCGCCATTTCGCCGACTCCAAGTACAATCTCAAGTCGCTCTTCCGCGACGAGCGCCAGAAAGTCGTCAGCAGCCTGCTCAGCTCCACCATGGACGAAGTCGAGGCTTCCTACCGCCTCATCTACGAGCGCCACGCCCCGCTCATGGGCTTCCTGGGAGGCATGGGCGCGCCCCTGCCCAAGATGCTGCACTTCACCGCTGAATTTGTGTTGAACACTTCGTTGCGTAGCGCCTTCAATGCCGACGACCTGAACGTCGAGCGCATCAAGACCCTGATCAAAACCGCCGAGCGTGAAAAAATTCAGTGGGACTCCGCCTGGCTCGCCTACTCACTTGCCCGCCGCTTCAGCAAAATGGCTGACGACCTCGCCCTCAAGCCCAGCGAAATCTTGCTGCACCGTTTCAACCTGGCGGTTGACCTGGTGCGCATGTTGCCCTTCGAGGTTGACCTCGCCCGCGTGCAAAACGTCTATTACCAGCTTCAGCAGAACGTCTACCCGGTCTTCGCACAGCAGAATGACGCAGCCGCCATCCGCTGGATCGTGGAGTTCACCGCCCTCGGCGAGAAGCTCGGCTTCTATTTGGATCCCGCGCCTGCCATATCTGCTTCATAAGCGGCAAGAAGGTGCAGCGGTCCGGACCGATTTCCATACGATAAGGCGATTTCTCGGCAGCTATCTTGGGTACGCCGAGGAGTCTTACTTAGGGCTGCCGCGGCGGCCCGATCAGCGGAGTCTTCACCGGCTTCGCCATGCCATAGAAGACCACCACTCCCTGGCCAGCGCCTTGGGTTTGTAATGCTTCATCAACCTTGCCGAATGCATCCAAGATAGTTCTGCCAGTTGTTGGTGACCCAAACATCTCCCGCCGGACCGATGCCAATGTCAACCTGCAACTGCAATCCACCGCCGACGTAGCCGCCGGGAGGCGAAATAGCTTCACCCGTCTTTACGCCGGGCGGGCAATGCTCGGTGCGAAAGCCACACAACTCTACGATTCCAGCCGACCAACTGCTGAAGTTGGGGATCCACACGTTGTCGTTGCCATCAACCGTAGCCGTCCAAGGTCCGACGATGCCTTTGCCGTATATCGGAGAGAACGGCGCCTCGGTGCCGTCAGGACGCAACACCGTAATGCTCCCCCCTTCGTAGCCCGACTGTTCCGAAGCCATCGCAGGAACCAGCACCCTGGTGGCTCTTTCTCCAGCATCGGTAATGCCATCGAAATCAAACTTGAATGCGGCGAGCATTTCCGCAAACTTCACCGCTCCCTTGGGCGAACTGCCCAGTTTGTTGGTAACCCAGACGTTGCCTTGGCTGTCGATGGCGAGACCGCTGGCGGAGTATCCCACCTTGAACGTTTCAAATTTGCTGGGATCAGAAGCGGGGAAACGAACCACGTGGTCCGCAACGGCATTGGTGACCCAGATGCGATCCTGCTGGTCGATGGCGAGAGCGAATGGCCCCATAAGCTTGCAGGGATTCTTCAGTGGATCGCCGGTCTTGTTCTGACAGAAAAACTGCACCTTCGACGGATCGCCCTGCGGAAGCTTCACGATCTGGCCCTTGATCAAGTCGAGTGTCCAGATATCTCCGCCAGGCGTGGCGATGATCCCCTGCATCTGGCTGATCTGGCGATTGAAGTTCCAGCCTTCCGGCGGTGATACCGGCTTGCCATTCTTGTCGAACTTCGTAATGTTCTGGCCGGTGAAGCTGGTAGCCCATGCGTTGTCCTGCGCGTCCAGCGTCAACCCGAAACCGGGGCCTGCGATGCCCCCACCCCGGAAGCCCAAAGGGCTGGGCGAAAGCGGTTTACCGTTAGGGGCGAACTTGCTGAGACCGCCGGTCCAGGACGCGTCCTGGTTCTGCGCGCCGACCGTGAAGTTGTCCGCTACCCAGGCGTTGCCTTCGCTGTCGATCATCAGCTTGCCGCCACCGCTGACGCCTCCGCCGCTGAACTTAAGCGGAAACACAAAGGCGCTGGGAGCGAACGTCAGGTAGGGCAGGTAACGGCGTATCCCGCAGTAGCTTGCCGGGAGTTCCCAGCTTGGGCAGCGGATAAAACTCATTGAGCAGCGCGAAAATCTTATCGGGATTGTGCCAGGGGAAGAACGCAACCACCTCAGTCGCCAGCAACGTATCCGGCGGAGCGCCCCCGCTGGGAGGCGTGGTCGCCGCGAAAAACTGGCTGCACGCATCCGCTTCACTCGCGTGATGCAACCGGCCATCACGTCGGCTAGAGTGGCAAAGTTGGCCATGGTCGGTGTCTGCGCGCTGTTAAGGCCGTCCAGAATGGTCGGCCCCCAGCTACCGGTTTCGAGATCGACAAAGTTGGGCACGTTGCCGGCGGCAATCCGCAGCTGCAGCGGCGAGCCCTTGATGGTCGTGTTGTCGATGAGCTGGGCGTGCGTCACCACCGACGCGATCGTGGTGAACTCGTTGATGACGACTCGGGCCGGAGGCTTGCTGCCCACCACCGTCAGCAGCGCGATGGCCGGATTGTTGCCGCCCGCCTTGTTAGCCGCCGGCACGCCACCAGTGGCTACCAGATAGAGGCTTGCGTCCGGAGCCGCCGTTCCGTGGACCAAAAAATTGCCGTTGGCGTCGGTCTTGGTTTGCGCGAGCTGCTTGGGTGCGTCAGAACTTGCAGCCCAGAGTGTCACCGTGGATTGAGCGATAGGCGCTCCTCCGCCCATCACTTGACCTTTTATGTCGGCGGCGAAGGCCCGAGTTGCCAGGAACATGCCCGAGATGGCAAGGGCAGCCAGTGTCAACTTCAATGCGGTCGTCTGGGACTGCATTTCTTTCTCTCCTTCACACTTCCGACGCGTGCCCGCCGCGATGAAATCAGGGGCGACGAAGTTCGCCTGCCGGAGTAGTTTGCACCGATTCTACGTGAGGTCTGCTGGCGGGCGGAAGGATAGCTAGCGAGAACAGATGGAATGAGAAGGCCGGTCTCCCGGCGGGATGCTGTACGCTCCCAAGTTATCAACGCGCTCGAAGCGCAAACAGATAAAGGAGACCGGCAATGAAGAAGAGTAGCACCGCAAAGGCAGCGAGCAACAAGAATTTCGAGCGGAAGCTGACAATCGGTTTAGATCTGGGTGATCGGTCAAGTTGGTACTGCATGCTGGATGAAGCGGGCGAAGTCGTGGGCGAGAAGAAGTTGGGCACGACTCCGAAAGCAATGAAGGAAGTCTTCGCGGCGATGCCCCGCAGCCGGATAGCCCTGGAGACCGGGATGCACTCGCCGTGGGTGAGCCGATTGTTAAGCGAACTGGGCCACGAAGTGATCGTGGCGCACGCTCGCAACGTCCGTCTGATCGGAGAGAGCCGACGGAAAGATGATCGGCTGGATGCCAGGATGCTGGCGCGGCTGGCCCGGATCGACCCGCAGTTGCTGTCTCCGGTGAAACACCGTAGTGCGCAGGCCCAGGCCGACCTGACGGTGATTCGAGCGCGAGCCAGCCTGGTGCGGGCGCGGACGGCGCTGGTGAACGCAGCGCGTGGGTTGACGAAGTCGTACGGCGAGCGGCTGCGGGGGTGCAATCCGCGCAATATGGATACAGAGAAAGCTCAGTCTTTGAGTCCTGAACTACAAGCCGCGCTAGGACCGTTGCTGCAAGCGCTGGAATCGTTGAGTGAACGCATTACCGAATACAACCAGCGCATCGAAGCCATCGCGCAGCAGAGCTATCCGCAGACCGCAGTGCTGAAGCAGATCAAGGGAGTAGGCACGCTGATCGCGTTGACTTACATGCTGACCCTGGAAGATCCACATCGTTTCCGCAAGAGCCGGGACGCGGGTTGCTACCTCGGACTGCAACCGGGGCGCAGAAACTCGGGGCAGAGCGAACCGCAGATGCACATCAGCAAAGAGGGTGATCCCTATCTGCGGACGTTGCTGGTGCAGGGAGCGCACCACATACTCGGCCCGTTTGGAGCTGATAGCGATTTGCGAAGATGGGGACTGAAGCTGGCCGAGCGTGGTGGCAAGAACGGAAAGAAACGAGCCATCATTGCGACGGCTCGCAAACTGGCGGTTCTACTGCATCGGCTGTGGGTCAGCGGAGAAGTGTATGAACCGTTGCGCAATACGAAACCGACGAGGTTAGTAGCAGCATAGCTGAGCAAAGTGCAGGAAAAACCCAAAGCCGAGTTCCGGTGACTGCGCAAATGGCCTGGCCCAACTTCTATCCCGCAAGGACGGAAGCCAAGGTCGCCGAACAGGTGGCAGCACCGGCTGAAACGAGAACACCCAACTTGCACCGAGCGACAATCGCTCACTAAAGAGTGCGGATGGAAGGGTAGCGACAGGGCTTAACTCGGCGGAGAAAAACCTTGCTTCTGAATAAGGACGGATAAAGATTCTGCTTGACTACGACCGGCCTTCTCATGGAAGGCCGATATCACAGGTAATTCCGAGCCAGGGGTGTGCGCGGCGGCTGGTTACTGCAGTGGCGTCGCATTGCTCGGGTCGAGCGTGAGTGCGTTATCTCCTGCCTTCAGTCGCACCGGCATGTCCCACACCATCGGCTGGTTGTTGTAGCGCGTCGAGATCATCAGGTAATACGTCCCCGCCGCCACTCCCGGAAACGTCCCTTTGCCATTGGCATCGGCGCGAGTGACCGACGCCGCAGAGACCTTCACCGCATCCATGATCTTCTGGCAGTCCGGCGTGTGATTCATGCAAGCCTGCCCCATTACTTTGTAGGGCGACGTTCCCGCCGGAACCTGTACGCCCGATTTCGCCACCACGTTCGCGTAACTGTCGCGCAACAGCACATAAGGATGTCCCGCCAGTGGATTCGGTGCTCCCGCTTGCACGCTCAATCCCGAGCTGATCGATAGCACAGCCGTACCGCCACCCGCAGTGGCCGAAGGTGTCGAAGCCGCAGGCCGCGCCGCGCTCACATTCGGCGCCGGGGCCGCAGACGCCATCGTCGTCGGCGCAGCCGCCGGTCGCGCCGCGCTTGCACCAGACGTCGAAGCAGCCGCCTTAGGCTTCGCCGCGTTATCTGCCTCGTTCACCTGACCAACCAACGACGTCGCAAGGCCATCGATTGAGAATCCCGTCGAGCCGCCCTTCCGCCGCGATGCCGGATCCACCACTGCTGCCACCGTCACCAGGTTGCACGTCGCATTTAGCGGAGCGAACGTGAAATTGTCGCCCTGCCGCCCGGTGATCGTGCGTCCATGCACTTCATAACGCCCCTGTCCCGGATCGAGCTCGCCATCGGCCTTGATGGCCAGCAGCAGCGGATGCTCCGGGTCGTCGATCTTCACCACCGCCTGCGACCCGTTGGCTTTCACGACATACGGATACGCCCGCGCCGCCTGTCCGCATCCCACCACCGCCGACTCCGGATAGAACTCCACGCTGAATCCGTCTGCGCCAACGTAGTTGCCGCGCATCCGCAATCCCGCGGGCGCCGGAGCCGCCGGCTTGCTGCCAAACAGCAGTTTGCTGGCGGCGTCCTGTCCGTTATCTGCCACCACTCCCTGCGACGCCAGCACCGGCTGCATGCAACTCTCCGTCTTCGGGTTGTAGTTCAACTTCGGCCCCGAATACGTTGTCGTGCCCGGCACGTATGTATTCGACGTGCTCGTACTCGTGGTCGTGTACGTCTGCCCATTCCGTTGCAGCGTAGAGTCCTGCTGGATTGTCCCCTCCGCCGCCTGCATCGGCGTGTACTCGTGCGTGGTCGTGGTGGTGTGCGATTCCATATGCCCCGCGGTTGTGGTACTACCTCCGCCTCCGCTCGACGTAATGATGTACCCCTTCACCGTGAGCGGCCCGGTGCCCACCATCGTTCCGTCAGGCTTCAGCGTGAGCACGATCGGCTTCGGGTCGCTCTCGATCGTGACCACCGCGGCACCATTCTTGATGTCGATCCGGTAATCGCGCGGCTGGCTGCTGAGAGTTCCGCATTCCGTCTGCGCAACGTCGTCATTGAAATTGATGCGCCACCGCCCTTTGCCCGTATAGCTCCCGCTCAGGCTGATGCCCGGCTCCGGCGGCTTCACCATGCCCGGCATTAACATGTTGACGGCCGAGCCAAAGAGATCGCCGAGCTGGTTACCCATGCACAGCGACTGCGCGCGTCCCGACGCGATACACCGGTTCGCCTCCCGATCCTTGTCTGATTGCGCCGACTTCCCCGTAATTGTCGCCTGCACCTTCGCCTCGTTGGCGTCGAGTTCGTCATTGGCCTTCTTGGTGTTCGCCGCCATCTGCTCCGCCTGGCGTCTCTGGAAGTTGTTGGCTTTTGCAATCTGTTCCGCTGTTGGCTGCTTGCAGGTGGGCAGAAGTTTTTTCAGCGCGCCGCGCGTCTCGTTGGTGTAGGCCATCAGCCCGTTGGGCTTGATCTGGTCGGGATGCCCCACCATGCACGTCGAAGTGTCAGACGTGTCGCGCATGTTACAGCTCTCCACGATCAGGCGCTCGCCATTGCACACGAACACGGCGTTCATTTGCACGTCGCTGGCGAAAAGCGCACTGGTGAACAGGAGCAAAAAGAAGGCAGCTAAACCGGAAGACAGGGAACGAAGACTCATAGTTCACCTCAGTCAGGGGCCGAAAAATCAAGGTCCGGCGCGGTCAGACCGCAACGGCACGAGAAGCGCACACTGGCAGTGCATCAGTTCGAATCGTTGTCTTGCAGGGCCGCGACGTCTGGGACGGGGAATCCTGGCAACGCCGTTCGTGTTGGTGGGGATTATACGACGGTTTCTAAGTCGCACCGGAGCCTGTTCCGATCTCAGCCTTTCGTACAATCCGCGGTTGGTGTCGCTGTTGCCTTTAGACTCTAAGCTTTATGCGTGTAATCCGTGCAACTCCGCGGCTGCTTTGCCTTTTAACTTTGCCCGGCTCTTCTCCGTGTCCTCTGTGCCTCTGTGGTGAATCTTGATTTTGTCTCTTGCCCAGGGCCTATTAGTGCAACTCCGCGGCCGCTTTTGCCATTTCTTCCGGTTTCCCTTGACACACGCCCTCTGCCGCACTACATTTTCCCGCCATGGGTTCGCTACCGTCCCGGGAGTCACTATGAACAAGACCGATCTGGTTGAGAAAATCGCGGCCTCTACCGGAATTACGAAAACCAATGCCTCCGCCGCCATTGATGTCTTCGTTCGTTCCGTTACCAACGCGCTGAAAAAAGGCGACCGTGTCACGCTGGTCGGCTTCGGAACCTTCTCCGTGTTGCAGCGCAAGGCCCGCAACGGCCGCAATCCGCAGACTGGCGGTGTCCTCAAAATTGCCGCCCGCCGCGTCGCCAAGTTCTCTCCCGGCGTCGACCTCAAGAAGCACGTCAACAAAAAGTAATTCTCGACAGTCTGCGCGCCAACGGTTCGGCGGCGTTCTTTGGAAGAGACTAGACTCCATTGGTATGCCCCCCAAATCCCATGACGCGGCCTCGGAGCAGAAATTTCTGCGCAAGGTCCTCAGTGTCAGCAGTGATGGCGCACTGCTGCACCTACACCTGGCGTGCGGCCATCTCATCAGTCAGAGCAGGAAAGACGCTGCGACCTCGCACCCGACATCGATAGATTGCTGGGCGTGCCGGGAAGAAGCTAACCCCCAGCACTGACCTCACCACTGTATTGTTTGTCATCCCGACCGGAGCCGCCGTCTCGGCGGCGCAGTGGAGGGACCTGCATTTTGTTTTCGCGACGCAACCGCAGTCGCTCTTCTTGACCCGGTCCGCGTCCTCCGCGCAATCCGCGGTTGCCTTGCTTTTGTTTTTACCCAGCCCTATCCGTGTAAATCCGCGGCCGCTTTTGCCTTTGACTTTCCCCATCTTTCTCCGTGCGCTCCGTGTCCTCCGTGGTGAAAACCGCCTCTGCATCCATTTCCCCCGCCGCGAATCCAATAACCCTCAGCGAAACATCCGCCAGTTGCCCCGTTTGCCGCCAATCCGGTAAAATACAGGTTTGCAACCAGCGAGTTAGGGAGTCCCATGAAGGCAGCTATCCATCCCGTTTACGGCGAGACCCGCGTACACTGCGCCTGCGGCAACGCGTTCTTGACCCGTTCCACCCATAAGGGCGACATCAACGTCGAAATTTGCTCCGCATGCCACCCATTCTTCACCGGCAAGCAGAAGTTGATGGACACCGCCGGCCGTGTCGAGCGCTTCCGCCGCAAGTACGCCAAGTCCGACGCAGGCAAGGCCGAAGCCGCCAAGGCCGCCGAAACGGCCAAGACTGCAGTCGCGAAGTAGTTTAGTTTCTTTGGTTTACCCAAGCCTCCGCCCACGGCGGAGGCTTTTTCTTGGAACCAAGCTTTGTCATCCCGACCGGAGCCGCCTCGCTGGCGGAGACTCACTTTTTGGGCTTGTCGGCTTTCGGCTTTTCGGTCTTTTCCTTGTCGGCTGGCTTGTCCGTTTTCGCTCCGGCGGTCACGTCCTCAAACGCGCTGTCGTAGGGCTCCCCATTGGCGCCCACCAATTCCGTAGTCGGTATGCACGGCGGGGGACTAAATGCTCCATTACTGAGCACCGGCGTCGAATGAGTGTACTTGTAGACCTTTGTATCAACCTGGACCAAGAACTTGTACATCTCCTTGCCGCCATCGAGAGCCAGAAAATCCAGTTTATCGGCCGCGGCCGGAGCCGGAGCCGCAGGAGCCACTCCGGCCTTGGCGGCCGGAATACCCAGTGCTGCCGCACCCAGCGTGCCGATCATGTTCAAGATCGTGTCCAACGTTTTTTCTTCCGCCTGGCCAGACCCCTTGGTGAGAATCCCCTCTTCGTTCAGGTCAACCTCGGCACTCGCCGACCCATTGAATGGACGGTGCACGTTGTAGTAATACACAGCTTGGGTGGAAACATAACGGTCGGCCGCAACCACATTTGCTGCAAGAAAACTGTTGTTTTTTTCGGGTTCGTTGGGGAGCCCCTCCTGCTTGAACGCACTCGGATCGCTGTCCGGTATCACTGTAAGCGGCTTCAAGATCAGCGTGTAGTCCGCCACTGGCGCTGAGGACTGTATACCCAGAATTGCGTCCTGGACAGTTTTACTCGTGAACGTCTTAAGGTCGAAAACCTTGGTAACGGCAGTCACCGTTGAATTGTCACTGACCTTTGTCACCGTCACCGACACTACGTAAATCGGACGCAGCCAACTCGTGGAATGTACGCACCGGTAAGCCACCCCGTAGAACGGCACCCCAGGTAGTTTGCATTTGGAATCGTCGTCTTTGTTGCAATCGTCCGATGCCGCCGGAGCTGGCGGCAAGGCCTGTTGATGCTTTATCTCCAGCACCGGCCCTCCGCAACCTGCGCCTGCAAGAAGCGTACTGATGCCGAGTGTCAGCCCCAGAAGTTTGGTAAGAGCAGACCGGAAAAAGCCAGAGGGTGTGGCGCAAAGTTCCATGGCAGCGACCTCATTGGCGCACAGAAGTCCCAGCGGTGAGGCATTGTTGACCCAAATTGCCCCGAGTAGCAAGTGAAATCTTTGCGAAATGCAATGCGAAATTCAATTTGGGCTGGGGCCCAGGCCTCCGTCACTGCTCGCTACTGCTATCCCTCAGTCGAAGTGCTTCACCTTCGGCCAGACCACCTGCAAGTTCGCCTTCAGTCCGCGACAGTGATAGATCGGATGCCATTCATCCGGCCGCGAGAGCGGATATTTCGTATTGCCGATCACCAAGTAACTGGTGCACTTGGTCTGCATATTCTCTTCGCGGCCCTCGCCTAACACGATGAGGCTCTCGCCCGTGTATTGCCGCGGACCCCAGATCCAGTAACTCTGGTGGTTTCCAATCGACTTCGGCAACCCGTATCGAGGCCCGAAGAAATCAATCGCTCCTGCATCTCCGTAGTTGTTCGCGAAGACTACGGTCTTGCTCTGCTCCTCCGGCGAAAGCGTGCGATAGTACGCCGCCACCGTTTGCGCGATCTCCTCCCACCCAAACATGTCGGCATAGAGTTGCGGCAACACCCCTTGCGGCTGGTTCTCGAACTTCTGCTGCTCAACGCCCATCTTGCGCTCGTAGCTGAGAAACGCCGGTACGCTCAGCACAGGCACGATCGTCGGAACATATACGCCACTGATGGCCACAATCCCTACCGCGAGCGCCGGATTCACCCATCGCCATGGCTTGTCCTCGGTCGCGTTCGCGATCCACACTGCCCCCGCGGCAAACATCATCGGATACACTGGCGCCACGTAATACATCTTTCCGCGCAGAGCAATCATCTCCGTCAGAAAGACCACGAACGCCCATCCCAGCGCGCTGAACCGGCGTCCTGCTTTCGACAGGAAGAACACCAGCGCAAACACGACGAGCACCGCCGCGAGGTAGCCAAGCATCTCGGCTTGGGCCTTCAGATACAGCAGAGGCGGCAGCGAAACGTCGCGCCCACTCTGCCGCACATTGCGCATCAACTCCAGGAACGGAAACTGGTGCTGCCGTTGCCAGAAGAAGTTAGGCAGCGCGATCACAACGGCAATGGCCAGCCCAATCCAGAGCCAGATATGTCGCAGGCTCTGCCGCAGCGGACTCGCCACGATGCCTACAGGCAGTCCCGCGAGCCAGAACACAATGCCGTACTTGTTGAGTATCGTTACTCCAGCCAGCGCCCCGACCGCAATCCACAGCCGCTCATCGCCGCTCCCGGCGATCCGCACCACGAGGTAGGCGATCGCCGTCCACAGCAGCGGATCGAACGCATTCATGGTGAACAGATGTGACAGCGCCAGCGACACGGGCGCCATTAACGTCGCGAGTGCCGCCAGGAACATCGCCCAACGGCGGCCTCCCAGCTCTCGCGCCAGCAGGCCGGCCAGCACGATCGTCGCCGCGCCTGCGAGCGCCGGCAGCAATCGAATCGCCCACAGCGACGTGCCAATGCTATGTTGCAGCGACCAAGCAATCCATCCGATCAGCGGCGGCTGATCGACATAGCCCCACCCCGGATGCTCCCCGCACGCCAGGTAGTAAAGCTCGTCGCGAAAGTATCCGTAATTTGGCCCCGCGACGAGGTACAAAATGATTCGCACCGGCGCGACATACAAAACAATCGCGGTCCCAGACGCGAAAACATTCGGTACACGATTTCCTCTCGAGCTACCTACCACGGACACGTCTCCAGTCATCTGAGCAACTACGGATTCTACAGGGCGTGTTCCCGGGAAATGCGAGGCGATGCGCTTCTTCCCAAGCCGGGTGCCCCACACAATCCCGCTTTTGGATTGTGTGGGTATCGCCGCCGGACGTACTAACACGGCGCGGGTGAAAACCGAAATTCCCGGTCCTCAGTCATTGCCAAATTCGTATCCGCGTAATCCGTGCAAATCCGCGGCTGCTTTTGCTTTTGACTTTGCCCATATGTTCTCTGTGTCTCTGCGCCTCTGTGGTGAATTCTTCTTTCCCCCAAAACCCGCTAAAATCAATCCGTGCCCAAGTTTTTCGACAATCCGGCCGAACGCGTCGCTCCTCCGGGCGTTCGCGTCCCTGCGTCCGTAACCCTGGGCACTGTCGAAATTCGTCCCGCCACAGTCCTCGCGCCCATGGCCGGCATCACCGACACCGTCTTCCGCCGCTTCATTCGCAATCTTGGCGGATGCGGCCTCATGATGACCGAGTTCACCTCCGCCGACGGCATCATTCGCCACAAGGACAAGAAGGCCAAGCGCTACCTCACCTTTTATGGCAACGAGCACCCGATCTCAGCGCAGCTTTTCGGCAGCGACCCGAAGACGCTCTCCGAAGCCGCGCGCATCGTGCAAGACCTGGGATTCGATCTCGTCGATCTCAATCTCGGATGCCCCGCGCGCAAGGTCGTCACTTGCAACGGAGGCTCCGGCCTGCTGCGCAACCTGCCGCTCATCAAGACCATCTTCGAGTCCGTCCGCGCCGCCGTGACCGTGCCCTTCACCGTCAAATTTCGCGCCGGATGGAACGACAAGGAAATCGTTCACGTCGAGCTGGCCAAGATGGCCCAGGAATGTGGACTCGCCGGCGTCGCCCTTCACGCCCGCACTCGCGAGCAGGGCTACTCCGGGCAGGCGCGCTGGGAGTGGATTGCCGCCGTGAAAGATGCGGTCAAGATTCCCGTCATCGGTAACGGAGACATCCGCTCACCAGAAGACGCTGCCGCCATGATCGCCGAGACCGGATGCGACGCCGTCATGATCGGCCGGTCCGCCGCCTCCAACCCGTGGATCTTCCGCCAGATCGAGCAGTACACGCTCACAGGCGCTTACGACTTGCAAACCGAGGCCGAACGCTACCGCATGATCCGCACCTACTTCACCATGCTGCACGACGAGCAGGTGCCCGGTGCGCCCGGCAAGATGAAGCAGTTCGCCGCCTGGTTCACTCACGGCGTCGCCCACGGAGCCACCCTCCGCAAAGCCATCTACGAGTCCCACAATGAGGTAGAAATCCTCGACGCCGTCGACCGCTTCTTCGAACCGCAACTATCTTCCGATGTCATCCTGAGCGGAGCGACTGCAGGGAGCGAAGTCGAAGGACCCCTTTCGTCGCAAGAAATCCTCGCGTCGCCGACTTCCTGAGCGATACCCTTCACGATTTGTCATCCTGAGCGAGGACGCGCCAAAAGGCGCGCGTCCGAGTCGAAGGAACTGCTGTTCGTGAGTCTCACGAAAGGAGTGGTTCCCGCTGCCTTCGCTTTTCTGAAAGAGAACTATCCGTGAAATCCGCGGCTCCTCTCGCCTTTGAACTTTGCCTGTTTCTTCTCCGTGTCTCTGTGCCTCTGTGGTGGATGTTGCTTTTGCCTTACACTTCTCGCAACTCAAATCTAGGAGAGGTCCCTCCCATGGCCTGCAACCCAGAAGTCCTCCGCGACATTCCGCTATTTTCCAATCTCGACGACGACGAACTCCGCGTCCTCGCCACGCAAGTTGAGCTCCGCCAGTTCGCCGCCCGCCAGCGCATCTTCCGTATCGGCGATCTCGCCGACCGCGCCTACATCGTAGTCACCGGCAGCGTTCGCGTCGTCATCATCGACGAAGACCAGCAGGAGGTTGTGCTCCAGCAGCCCGGCATCGGCGAGTTCTTCGGCTTCGCCTCCATGCTCGAGCAAACGCCGCATCAGGCCGAGGCTACCGCCGTCGACGACACCACTTGTATCGAAATTGACCGCAACGATCTGATGGTCTTATTCGAGCAGAAACCCCACGCCGTTCTCGACTTGCTCGCATTCCTTGGCCGTCAGCTTCACGACGCGCACCAGCTCGCCCGCACCCGCTCGCTCCGCCCGGCCAACGAACTCATCGAAGAGCAGTCCACCTTCGGCGAGCACATCGCCGATAAGGTCGCCTCGTTCGGCGGTTCCTGGACGTTCATCATCATCTTCATGCTCTTCATGTCGAGCTACGCGGCGGTCAACGTCGCTCTTCATACCAAGGCTTGGGACCCATATCCCTTCATCCTCCTCAATCTCTTCCTCTCCGCGCTGGCCGCCATCCAGGCGCCGGTCATCATGATGAGCCAGAACCGCCAGGACAAGAAAGACCGCGTCCGCAGCGAGCTCGACTTCGAGGTCAACCGCCACGCGCGCACCGAACTCCAGGGCGTCGCCCAGAAGTTAAACAACGTGGATGACCGCATCGCCGACATCGAGGAACTGCTCCGCCAGAAGGCGGGCTAGCCGCATTGGCGCCGGAATTGATTTGTCATCCTGAGCGGAGCGAGTCGCCGTGGCGACGAGCGCAGTCGAAGGACCCGCTTTTCGACCCAAGCTGAATCTGTGAAGCTCCGCGAAATCCGTGGCTGCTCGTGCCTTTGCCTTTCGCCCAATTCCGATCCGCGCCCTCAGCGAAATCCGCGGTTGATTTGCCTTTTTCCTCATTCCGAATCCCTGTTCGATCCGTGCAAATCCGCGGCTGCTTCTGCCTTTGCCTTTCGCCCAATGTCTCTCCGTGCGCTCCGTGTCCTCCGTGGTGAATCTTGCCCTTGCCTTTCTGCAATAGCTGTAGCATCCTCCAACGGTAGAAGGAGACTCCCATGGTTCATTGTCCCAAGTGCGGCGCATCGCTTTCAGCGCAGGCCCAGTTCTGCGACAAGTGCGGACAGCAGCAGCCCGCGGTCGCCCCCGTCGCAGTCAACTCCGGCCTCTCGGAAAACGCCGCTGCCACCCTCAGCTATTCCCTCTGGTGGATCACGGGCATCATCTTCTTCCTGATTGATAAGCGCCCCTACGTGCGCTTTCACGCCGCGCAGTCCATGGTGACCTTTGGTGGGATTCACATCATCCGGTCCGTCATCGCCATGCTCTTCGGTTTCGGTTGGTTTATGGGGGGCTTCTCCGGCGTAGAGCACTGGGGCAGTTTTGGGGTCGGAGTCGCGCTGCTGGCGATCATCGGCTTCGTTTCGTTCATCCTCTGGATCGTCTGCATGGTCAAGGCCTACCAGGGCGAGCGCTTCATGGTCCCCATCGCCGGCGACATCGCCGTCGGCCTCGCCGGTAGATAAAACGCGCGATCGACGGCTTTAACGCGATGCCGCTAACTAGGTTTTGGTCTTTGCCAACGCCACTTCAGTGGTGTTGACATTCTGAAACTTTAACCTCATATTCACATACCGATAGCAGTGCGACTACCTTATTTGAATTAAGGATCAGATCGCGCCATATCGTAAGTAAGTGATCGACGAAGTCCGAGCCAGAACCGGACTCTTCCCTCATCGGCCCATCCCTGGGTAACTGATCGATTCCTCTCGATTCACTGGCAGCCAGCTCATAGCGGATCCTTTTCCCGCTTCGGCCTTCAGCCCGTGCGCCATTCGTCATCCCGCACTGACTGAAAACAGAATTGTTGAAGGCATCAAGTGCGCACCGAACGCGGCGTGAGTTTCTTGCCTTCGATACGCCACGGCACAACACTGCCCTCGGAAGGCGAATCAACTGGCGTGAAAGCCAATCGAGAGTTTCAGGAGATAAAAATGGTGAATTCAAAAGCTTGTATGGCGATTGCCGCTGCTACCGTAGCATCGTTTCTTCTCGTGCCAACGGTTCGCGCTGATATTTTGGTTTCCAACTATAACGCCGGCTCCGTCGACAAATACAACAGCGACGGAACCCACCCTGTTCTCGGCTTTCTTGCGGGAGCTAGTTTCGCCGAGGGTGTTCAATGCGTCAAGCGTTCAAGCAATGAGATATACGCGGTAGGTGGCTCACGGCCGACTCCGATCAAAGTCTACGACCTGACCACGGGGCTCGATTTGGGAAAAGATATCAATATCAATGGCGCGATACGAATCGTGGCGCTCGCGATGGATGCAAGCGCCAGCGTTCTCTATGCAGCCGACAACCAAGCCAATAAAATATGGGCCGTGAATCTTGGCCCTGGGCCTTGCCAGCCTGCTAACCCCTGCTCTGCCCCCAAGATTAAACCGTGGACCGATGTGGTTGTCGGCCCAGACGGCAACGTATATGCATCGGGAAGATTTACCACTAATCTCGGCGTGACGCAGTTTCCCCCCGTCACCTCCACAGGCTGGAGCCCCGGCAACGGGATTGTTGTCATTCCAGGCGGCACCTATAACGGCCATTCCCTCGCGAACGCTGGAGGGATGACCTTTGACGGCAGTGGAAATCTCTGGCTGACCAACTCGTTCGGGACCAGCAACGACGGCATCTTTGAGTTCACCGGCCCACAAAATTCCAACCCGTTCAAGATTTTGAATTTTACTGCCGACGCATTTGCTGCACCGCTCGGCATGGATGTAAGTCCCGTCAACCCGGTATATCCATATGATCCTTGCAAGGGGTGCATCGTCGTTGCCGAGTTCAAGGGAAAGAATCCCTCTCTTTATCCGTACGGAGATATCGATCAGATTGATCCGAAGAGCTGCACGGGAACCATCGCTATCCCCGGAACCTGCAACTTCTACGCACCCACCCCATTTATCGTCATCCCCAACTTCGGTGGTCCGAAGTATGTGCGTTTCACCGAAAATTGCAACGACACCGGCTACTTTGAGATTTGTAAAATGTCCTGCCTCACCAATCCGGTCACTGGGAACTTTACATTCACGGCGACAAATTCAGGCGTCACCAACGGGCCTATAACGGTTCCCGTGAATGCCTGCTCGGGGCCGATCCAAATGCCTAACGGTACGATCACCCTAAAAGAATCACAGCAACTTGGTACGGACGTCACAGGTATCTCCGCCTATGATTACGACTATCTTGGCAACCAAACGAACGCTCTGTTGTCTTACAACCTGCCGTTTGCAACCGGCAATATCAATGTTGTGTCTGGCGACATCTCGACCGAAACCGTTGCTGGCTTTACGAACTGCGCATCCGGCCCGGGAGAGCTGAAGATCTGTAAAGTAGCTGGTACGAGCGACCTCATCGGTCAGAGTTTCAGCTTTACCGCCACTGCTTCAGGCACCTCAACTACATATAGCGTGCCGGCGGGTCCCGCCCCTGGGGGCTACTGCGTCGTCGCTACCTCATACCCAGTCGGTACACCTGTGCTCGTCAAGGAGAACGCGCCCACATATTCTTCGTACGAGGTGTCAGGCATCGCTGTCGCTCCGGCAGATAGGGGCGGTACCCAAACCTCCGCCAGCGTCATTGCGATCATCGACAGCGGTACTACCGAGGTGACTTTCACGAACAATACTCTTCCCGCGGGTTGTGTCTGGGTGAACGAAGGGCCTGTCTTATGCGCCACGTCTTCTGGAGGAGGCGGAATAAGCAGCCACTCCACGCCGCACTAGGACGGGTGACGGGAGGCCGGTTTTCATCGCGACTGAGACTTATCCGCGCTCTCGGCGGCCGCTCGTGCCCTTGTTCTTAGACCGGGCCTTCTCTGTGTCTCTGTGGTGGACTTTGCTTTTGCCTTTAGCCCAATTCCGATCCGTGATGATCCGTGCAAATCCGCGGCTGCCTTTGCTTTTAGACGTTGCCTTCTCAGTGTCTCAGTGGGCGATCTGGCTTTTGCCTTTTCTGACAACTGACAGCCGACAGCTGACTACTAATCCAGCAACACACTCGGATTCTTCTTCGCAATGTGCAGCAGCTTCAGCGTCGCCTGCCGCGGCTCGCGGATCCCCTGCTCCCAACTCTCCACCGCGTTTGAGCTGACGTTCAGCAGGCGCGCCAGCAGCGCCTGGCTGGCGTTCAGGCTCTCGCGCAGGGCGCGGATATCGGCGGGCTTCATTGCCTTGGGACGTCCCGGCAGTTCCGACTTGCGCAGATCGAGGCCGCTCTTCGAGGGCTTCACCGCCTGCTGCTGCGCGCCCTTCTTCTTATCTTTCTTTTTGTTCTTTTTTCCCATCTTTCACCTCGACTGCCACAATGTGGTACTACCACAATGTAGGATAGTTCGCCTGCCCCGTAAATGGCACCAAAGTGCCTCTTCCTCGTCCGCCCATCTCAAATTCGTCATCCCGACCGGAGCCGCTGCTTCAGCGGCGCAGTGGAGGCACCTGCATTTAAGCCTGACCTGCGCAAATCCTTCGTTGCCTAAGCTTTGCCTTTGACTTGAGCCTAATTCCGATCCGTGTCATCCTTGCAAATCCGCGGCGCTCTTGCCTTTGTTCCTAGACCTCGATTTCTCAGTGCCTCTGTGGTGGGTTTTGCCTTTCTCCCCGCATCACTCAACCGCTCTTCGCCACTAACCTTCCCTTATCCCCCGCCTCCACATACGCCAACGGCGTCTCGTGATCGTGCGTGAACGCCACCAGCCACTTCCCCGGAATCGCCTCTTCATAAAACCTGTGCCGGCTGGCGATGCTGGCCAACGGATACAGGTCATACGCCATCACCCACGTCGGATCCAGATGGTTCGTGGTCGGAATCAGATCGCTCGGATAACACAGCGTCGCGCCGCCGCTCCGCACAATCACCGCCTGCAAATCTCGCGTATGCCCCGGATACAGTTGCACCGAGATGCCCGGGCCGATTTCCGCGTTCCCGTCGAGCATCACCATCTGTCCGCTCTCGATCAGCGGATCGTAATTGTCCGTCATGTAGCTGACCTTGTCTCGCTCGTGCTGCTCGTGGGCATGTTCCACCTCGCCGCGCTGCACGTAATACTTGGCGTTCGGAAACGTCGGCACAGCCTTTCCGTCGCGGTAATAGGTGTTCCATCCACAGTGATCGAAGTGCAGGTGCGTGTTGATCACGATGTCGACCTCGTCCGGCGCAACCCCCGCCTCTTCGAAATCCTTCATCAACCTCGCCTGGTTCTTATGGATCGCCTGCGCCTTCTCGTTGAGCTTCGAGCCGATTCCGGTTTCCACCAATACCGTTTGCTTACCGCCCCGGATAAGCAGGCAGTTCGTTCCGACCTTGAGCATGTTTCGCGCATCGGCCTGCACCCGCTTTTCCCATAGGACTTTCGGCACGACCCCGAAGAAGGCTCCGCCGTCTAGCTCATAGGTTCCGTCGGAGAGAACCGTCACTTCGAAATTGCCGATAGTTACCCTGCGCACATCCGGCTCCCGCAAACCTATGTAAACTATTGAAAACAAACAGCTTACTTGGAGTTCAGCACATCCAGAACCCGGTCGAAGTCTTCAAGCGAGTGGTATTCCAGGACGATCTTTCCCCTGCCCTTGCGGTCCTTGATTGTTACCCGTACGCCCAGTGACCGCTCCAGTTGCCGCTCCGCCTCTTTCACGTTGGGATCGACCAGCCGCTCCGTCAGTTCCTTCAGCTTTTTTTTCGCGTCGGGATCCGCCGGGTGCAGCCACTCCGCGACCGCATCTTCGGTTTGCCGAACTGACAGCGCCTTCTCCAGCACGCGGTTGGCGATCTTCAGCATCGCATCGGGAGTGTCCAAGGTAAGCAGCGCCTTGGCATGGCCGAATGACAAATGCCCGCCTTCGATGTACGCCTGCACCGGCACCGGCAACCGCAGCAGCCGCAGGAAGTTCGCCACCGACGAGCGCTCCTTGCCGGTGCGAGTCGATATCTGCTCCTGCGTCAGCCCGAACTCGCGCCCCAGCCGGTCGAAGGCGCGCGCCTGCTCAATCGAATTCAGGTCCTCGCGTTGCAGGTTTTCGACGATGGTCATTTCCATCGCCTGCTCGTCGGAAACCTGGCGCACGATCGCCGGGACCGTCAGCTTTTCTGCCCGCTGCGACGCCATCCAGCGCCGCTCGCCGGCAATTAATTGGTAGCGCCCGCCTAGGACCGCCCGGACCACGATTGGCTGTAAAACGCCGGTCGCTTTGATCGAATCGGCCAGCTCTTGCAGAGCCTCCTCGTCCACATTGCTGCGGGTTTGGTACGGGTTGCGGTCGATCAATTCCACGGCAAGCTGGTGGATGCTGTCTCCGTGAGATACGGGGGCGCTTGCGGACTGCGCGGGCGCTTGGCGCGATGGCAGCAGCGTGTCTAAACCCCGGCCCAGCACTTTTCGTTTTTCCATCATGAGTACTCTCTACCTTCCGTTCGATTAGCTGCCGTTTCAGGCGTTTCGACTGCACCTAAAGCCGCCGGGGTGCGCTTCGCCCGGTCGATAATCTCCTGCGCCAGTTGCACATACGCTTCGGAGCCGCGCGACTTGGGATCGTACAGCAGCGCCGGTTTGCCGTGGCTGGGCGCTTCCGCCAGCCGAATATTGCGCGGAATCGTGGTTTCGCACATCAAATCGCCGAAAAACCCTTTCAAATCAGCCGCTACCGACTGCGCCAGGTTGGTCCGGTCGTCGAACATGGTGATCACGACCCCCTCGACCGCCAATCCAGGATTGAGATCAGCTTTTATACGGTCGATCGTATCCAGCAACTCCGTGACGCCTTCCAGCGCGAAATACTCGGCCTGCATCGGAATCAGCACCGAATCCGCCGCAACCAGCGCGTTCAGGGTGAGCAGATCGAGTGCGGGGGGGCAATCCAGTACCACGAATTCGTAGTCGTTCCGCACCGGATCGAGAGCGTAGCGCAGGCGATATTCGCGGTGATCGAGCGGCACCAGCTCGATGTTGGCGCCAATCAGGTTCTTATGCGCCGGGATAACCTGCAGCTGCTCGACCTCGGTTGGGCAGCGGGCTTCGGCAGCCGTGACTTCGCCCATCAGAACCTGGTAGGTGTTCATGCGATGCGGGTCGCGACCAAATCCGATGCCGCTGGAAGCATTGGATTGGGGATCGCAGTCGACCAGCAACGTGCGCGAACCGAGCGACGCCAGCGAGGCGGCAAGGTTAATGGCTGTGGTGGTTTTACCCACGCCACCTTTTTGGTTGGCAACTGCAATGATGCGACCCACGACGGGAAAGTCCTCGAACTAGAGACTAGAACGCCGTGACGCTGGGGGCAACGCCCATGGATTGTGCAAATGAAGTTTTTGGAGGAAAAACTGTGCAATTCGAGAGGCGGAGCGGGGAAGCTGCTGATTTCGAGTGAGCTAGGGGCGAGGGCGACTGTGGGTATCCGGCAAGAAATTGTTCCACGTGGAACAATTGGCTAAAGCGATGGGCTTTGCAGGCCGACGGTCATCGGGGATCAATCTCGAAATTGTTCCACGTGGAACAATTTGAGGTGGGCCAAGAATGTTCCACGTAGAACAATTTGAACATCCCAAAATGTTCCACGTGGAACAATTTGATGCGGCCAGATTGTTCCACGTGGAACAATTGGATTGCGGAGGTAAACACCGCAAATATCGGCTAAGTGCCGCAAAAATACCACCTTGCTTCACTTAAGTGCATCTAAATCGATTCTATTTACCACTGCAATAGTAAATTTTCCTTGTGTAGTTATAACGTAGTCCACTCAGAGAGATTCTCTCGGCGGTTGCCATTTTGACCAATGGTCATTAAATTGATGTCGCGCACTTTCAATCAACTTGGACTGTTTCACCACTGTCGTCGGTCGAATAGCGGAGTTTTTCGGCATAATTGACCACTTAGGCCAAGGTATCGTCGTGTATTTCATTGCGCCTGACCACAATTACTACTCGTCCATTGCTGAGTGGAATCGGAACTGGATCCGCCATGCGCCAGCCTGACCCTAATGCAGATCCCGCCGCCGGGACTTGGGATCGACCGAGCAGCAGGCAGAGCTTTCCTCCCGCGGCGACCAGACCGGCGGCAACGGGCAGGGCGGCGGCAAATTTCTCCACGGCACGAAGGGTGACGACCTCGGCTTGGGCGCCCCAATTTTCAGCACGGCCGGGATGTACCACAGTGTGGGACAAGCCAAGAGCGCGGACTGCCTCGCGTAAGAATGTTGCCTTCTTGTTCTGCGACTCGATGAGGGTGAGGCGTAGCGCGGGAGCGAAAAGTTTAATGGGGATGCCGGGAAAGCCAGCGCCGGAGCCGATATCTGCAAGGGTGGTGTTCGCGGCGAATGCGCCGGCGTCGCGCAAGACGCGAGCAGCAAAGAACGATTCACCGAAGTGGCGAGTGACGATTTGCTCGGGATCGCGGACCGCGGTGAGGTTAATGCGCGCATTCCAACGCAGCAGAAGATCGAGGTAGGTCTGCATTTGGCTGACGAGCTCCGGCGAAACGTCGGGTAGGAACGGTTGCAGGAGCGTGGCAATGCGGTCGGCGTCGAGCATCGTGGGTAAGGATAGCGCAGGGAAAGCAAGAGCATTCACCACAGAGGCACGGAGGACACGGAGAATAATTGGGCAAAAGCAAGAGACGCCGCGGATTTGCACGGATCCTCACGGATCGGAATTAGGCGAAAGCAAAGGCAACCGCGGATGTCGCACCCGGCGAAAAGCAGATCCCTCGACTCCGGTCGCTACGCTCCCTGCGCTCGGGATGACAAACAAAGAGTGAGCTGGTCGGGATGACAAAGCAAAAAACAGCTGCTCGGGATGACCAACCAAGTAGGGTGCGAGGCGGTCCCTATTTTTCGTTCACCAGTTTTTGCAGGTCGCGCCAGCGGATGACTATCACGTGATTGTCGCGCAGGGCTTGCTGAAAGGCGGGGTTGGTGACGGCGTCGAAGTCGCGCTGCCGCCAGGCCGCGCCGTAGTCGACGTTGTCAATCATTACGGCGCGAAGTTCGGCGTCGTCGTGGCCGAGGTGCACGATCATGTACGTGAGTCCAGGCTTGAGGTTCTTGATCTGGTCGAGATAGAAGCTGAGCCATTGCTGTGGCTGATTTCCAGGGCCGGCAATGACGACGTTGTCGACCAGGACGTCGGGGGGCGAGAGCAGCGAGAGGAGCTTGGCGCGATCGTCGGCGACCTTAACTGCGAGAAACGGGAGGTGGTACTCGTGCGCCACCTTGACGTAGGCGGCAAAAATCTCAGGGGTGGAGAAAGCAGAGCCCATGTGGCTGTCGAGGTGCGTGGGATGGATGCCGACAGCGATGGCGCGCTCGACCTGGGCGCGAAATTCGCGCTCGGCGTCGTCGGGCTTGGCGTGCGATGCGGCGATGGGCGAGGTGGGCCAGAACGTTCCCGCGGGATCGAGCAGGCTGGCGACCGTGTTGCTGGAGGCGACGCTGCCCCAACGATAGGTTTTCCATTCGCTGGTGAGAGTGAGGTGCAGACCGAGGTCGGCGTCGGGATGAGCTTTGGCGTAGTCGGCAACTTCGGTGAGCCACGGGCACGGCACCATGATGCTAGCGGAAGAGACGTAGTGCTTGTCGAGGGCCTCGAAACTGGCGGCGTCTTCGGAGTGGGCGACGGCGAGATCGTCGGCATGGAGGATGAGGAGCTTGGCATCGGCGGGATAGCCGAGACGCTCGGCGACGGTTTTGGTTTGAGCGGAGAGGGTGAGGGAGAGGCAGAACGAGAGGAAGAGAAGACGCATGAGAGGCTCCTCGGTTCGGACGAGGTCAGCGTAGCACAAGAGCCAGATTCACCACAGAGACACAGAGGCACAGAGAAGAATTGGGCAAAAAACCAAAAAAGAAGTCGCGGATTTGCACGGATCTTCACGGACAGGGACTAGGCAAAGGCGAATTCACCACGGAGGACACAGAGAAGACTAAGGAAATAGCCAAAGAGAAATGCAACTGCGGATTATTTAGTGATTGCGGCGAACAGCAGATCCCTCGGCTCCGCGCCCGCAAAGCCGGGCGCTACGCTCGGGATGACAAACAAAAAAGGGGCGGGATGACAACTATACGAGGAGGCGATTCGGACGATGGCGGCAACAAAATGGGAGCCCCGCAAAGGCAGAGCTTCCACATTGTCTGACTATGTTACTGGAGCCGGTTAGTCGTTGTTCTTGGCGGCTTTGAAGCCGGCCTTCTGAGCGTCGGCCTCGGTCATGTATTTTCCCTGCTTGGTCTTGCCGTAGTAGCGGGTGCCTTCCTTGTGGTAGACGCCGCTCTCGGTATTGACCCAGACCATGCCCTTCTGCGGAGGCGCGGCTGCGGCAGCGGTAGTGGCCGCGGCCTTAGTGTCGGCCGGTTTGCTGCTGGTGCCGGTGACCTTCTTGGTGGTGTCCACGGTAGCGTCAGCAGCTTTCTTGGTGCCATCGGCGGTTGCGGTGGCGGCCTTCTTGGTGCCGTCCACAGTGGCGGTGGTGGCTTTCTTCGTTGTATCGACGGTGGCGTCGGCAGCTTTCTTGGTGGCGTCGCCGGTCGCAGTGGCGGCCTTCTTGGTGCCGTCTACAGTCGCGGTGGTAGCTTTCTTTGTCGTGTCGGCGGTTGCAGTGGCTGCCTTCTTGGTTCCGTCAACGGTAGCGTTGGTCGCCTTTTTGGTCGTGTCAGCGGTAGCTGTAGCTGCCTTCTTGCTGGTGTCAACCGTGGCGTCGGCGGCCTTCTTGGTGCCGTCGGCAGTGGCCTTCGCGGCCTTTTTCGTGGTGTCGGCGGTGGCATCAGCAGCTTTCTTGGTTGTGTCGGCTGTGGCCTTGCCAGCCTTCTTGGTCGTGTCAACGGTGGCGTCAGTGGCCTTGGCGGCGTCGGACTTGGCCTTCTTCTTGGTAGTGGTGGAGGTGGCGTCGGTGGAGGTTGAGGTTTGCGCGGCCACAACAGCGACGCCAACCACGAGCATGAGGCCAACGATTGCGAACTTCAGAAACTGTTTCTTCATCTGGGAGGATCTCCTTATTCATTCAGGCGAGCCGTACTTCGCCGGTGTGTCGAGGGAATTGAAAGCGCTGCAGCTCCGCCGTTTTGGGGGGTGTGGAGATGTTGGTGAGCGCTAGTTAGGGCATCTTACACGGCGGAAGGCGGGTGTCCAAGAGTTTTCGCGGGGAAGACGGATTCACCACGGAGGCACGGAGTGCACGGAGAAGAATCAGGCGAAAGACGAATGTCGCCGCAGATTTGCACGGATGGGCACGGATCGGAATTGAGCAAAAGAAAACTGCCACCACAGAGACACAGAGGCACTGAGAAAAATTAGGTAAACGGCAAAGGCAGCCGCAGAGTGCACGGAGCACCTAGTTGAATGGCGCCCGCCCTAGCCAAAATCGGGATAGAAAGGGGCACCCGGTTGCGGAAAGCGCAAATTGTGACCGAAGTCATAGATTGCGAGAGTGCCCGTCGCTAGCCTGAGAGAAGGATGATCGCTGGAACAAATCCGAAGCTGGATGGGCCGGAGAGCCGCGGAGTGGTGGCGCAGCCGCGGCTGGTCACGATCGGGCGAAAGAAGCTGGTTCGCCGGGCTGATCGCGATTACTCGCAGCGACTGCGGCAAGGGTTTCAGTTCGCGTTCCTGGCGCTGAACGTCGTGATCGGCGTGCAGTTCTACCACTGGGTGCGGTGGGCTGAAAGTGGTGGCGCCGGCAGCGAAGTTACGCGTCCGGCGGGCGTGGCAGGCTGGCTGCCGATTGCGGGGCTGATGCAGTTGAAGTACGTCGTGCTCACGCGTGAGTTGCCGGCGGTGCATCCTGCGGCATTCTTTTTGTTTGCAGCGTTCGTGTTGATGTCGTGGCTGCTGCGCAAGGCGTTTTGCTCGTGGCTGTGTCCGGTGGGAACGGTGTCGGAATATCTGTGGAAGCTGGGGCGGTTTATCTTCCGGCGTAATTTCGCGCTGCCGCGCTGGCTGGATGTTCCGTTGCGTGGTTTGAAGTACCTGCTGCTGGGGTTCTTCGCGTTCGCGGTGTTGGGCATGACGGCGGAGGCGATCGGAGAGTTTCTGGCGTCGCCGTATGGGTTGATTGTCGATGTGAGGATGCTGAATTTCTTCCGCTATCTGGGCGGAATATCGGCCTACGTAATTCTGGGCTTGGCGCTTGGTTCGCTGTTGGTGAAAAATTTCTGGTGCCGGTATCTGTGTCCTTACGGAGCATTGCTGGGATTGGCGGCGCTGGCGAGCCCGGTACGCATCGTGCGGCGCGAGTCGGGTTGCGTTGATTGCGCGAAGTGCGCCAAGGTTTGTCCGTCTGCGCTGGCGGTAGACAAGCTGGTGCAGATTCGCTCGGCGGAGTGCACGGGATGCTTGGAGTGCGTGGCCGTGTGTCCGGCGCAAGAGACGCTGGTGGTTTCCGTATTCCCGCATTTCCCAACAGCAGGGAAATATGGGCCACCCAAGAGGGCCGTTCCGGCATGGGCGTTTGCGGCAGGGATCGCCGTGATCTTCTTCGGGTTGGTTGGCTGCGCCAAGCTCACGAAACATTGGGACACGCGCGTGCCGCAGGCAGTGTACTTCCGGCTGGTGCCGAGCGCGAGTGAGCAGGCGCATCCGTAGGGAAGTCTTTCACCACAGAGACATAGAGGCACTGAGAAGAATTAGGCAAAAAACACAGGCAACCGCGGATTGGTAAGAGGAAGTGGCCGGAGAGAAAAACTCCGGCCGAGTCAAAGCGAAAAACCCCTCAAGCCGCCGGGAGTGAGTCCCGGAGCTGTGGCTTCAGAGCCAGTTTTTGCTACCCGATCAGCTTGCGGCGCGCTGCTCCCGCAGCGGCCAATAGTCCACTTCCCAGCAAGAGCATGGAAGTTGGTTCCGGAACGGGCGCGCCGAATGAAGAAGCGGTTACGTCGGTGAAGGTGTATCCACTGCCGTTCCACAGGATCGAGTCGTAGCCACCGCTGCCGCAGGGATACGTGCCCACGTAGCACAAATTCACCTGGCCGACGGTCGGCACGTCAAACAACAATCCGGCGTTATCGAAGTAAGTCGGGTTTGCCGGATAGAAGTACAGGTTGTCATAAATGAAATTGGGGTCGGTGCCGTTCGGGATGACCTGGGTCACGGCGATTCCGTTGTAGAGGGCGTTGATGCCGAATACCGACCAGGAACCATTGTGATTGTCGGTGGCATAGAGGGTTCCGGAAACGGCCACTCCGGAGCCACTGTAAGAAAAGGCAATTGTGTCGGCGCTGGCGGCGGTCGTGAACAAAACGACGCAGCACAGCCCCGCGAGGATCCACTGGCGCATAGGTCCCCTTGCTTGGGTGGCACGAACCTGGGAAGGTAGTGCCGCTACTAGTACTGTGCAGGCCGACGTCCATATTGGTGTTTTGTAAGTGTTTGAAAGGAAAAATGAACTGCGGTCACTCTTGCAGGTTACTGCGCAAAGAATTGCCACAATGTAGAAATTCGGTTCCGTGGTTCCCGAATGAACTGTGCGAAATGCTGGCGTTGAAGTTACTGCTCGCGAAGCACGTTGGCCGGGTCGACATGCAGCGCGCGGCGCACAGGGCCGGCTACAGCGAGGGCTCCGGTGAGAAGAATGGTGAGCGCGACGGCGGCCAGCACGAAGGGATCTTGGGCGGTGGCCTGGTAGACGATCGCCGAAAGCACGCGGCTGGCGGCAACTCCGAGAATCATGCCAACGATTGAGCCGGCGGCCAGCAGGACCAGCATACGACCTAGAGCGGCGGCGAGAACTTGCTTCGCCTGGGCTCCAAGGGCGACGCGAATGCTCAGCTCGCGCAGTCGCCTGCTGACGGTGTAAGAGGCGAGGCCGAAGGTTCCGGTGATGGAGAGCAGCAATCCGAAGGCGCCGAAGAGGCCGAGGGCTGCAGTAGCCATTTGAGCCACAAGGAATGTCAGTCCGAGTTGGTTGCCCCAGGCGCTGGAGGCCCAAACAGGAATTGCGGGATCAAGATCGTGGATCACTTTGCGAACGGTGGCTCCCATTTCGTTGGTAGCCTCGACCGGCAAATCGGGCCGCAGGCGCACCAGCAATGATGTGTGCGCGGTAGGCTGCTGCGAGATCGGGTAAAAGGCCACCGCGCGTTGGCTCTCGGTCAGCGAAAAGTATTTTCCGTCGGCAACGATGCCTACAATCTGAATGGGATGTCCGCCCATGTCTTTGAAGTAACGGCCGACTGCGTCATCGGAGTGGACGAGGCGGCGGGCGAATTCCTGATTCACCACGGCAACGAGAGGCGTCTTCTCAGTGTCGGAGAAACTCACATCGCGGCCGGAGAGCAGGGGAGTTTCGGCGGTGGTGAAGAATCCGGGCGAGACCCAGTAATTGAAGGTACCGAACACCCGGTTGGAAGGCTTGAAATCGGTAGCTTGTTGGGCGAAGACATCAGAAGAATCCGTGTCCTGGGAGAGTGGTGTGGTGCTTCCGTAAGCCGCCGAGACCACGCCGGGTAGATGCGAAACCCGCTCCAGAAGCTGGCGCTGTAAGTGGTCCGCGGCCTGGTTGGAATAGCCGGCCTGGTTGAGCTCGAATTTCGTCAGCACGGCGTGCTTAGGATTGAAGCCCATATCCATGGTCATCGCTCGGCCCAAGCCGCGCAGGGCGACAAAGGCAGCTGTGACGGTGACACAGCAGAGCGCGATTTGAGCGGCGAGCAGAACGTCGCGAAGGGCCCAGCGGCGACCCGCCGTGGTTTGGATCCCTCCGCTCTTGATGGCTTCGTTGGCGTCGGTGTTAAAGATCTGGCGCAGCGGCATGACGCCGAACACGACACCGGCGAAAATCGAGATCAATAGCGCTGCCAGAATCAAGGACGGCTGCGGCATTACGACATGAAATCCCAACGGGTATTCGGTGGGCGGATGCCAGCTGGCGAGGCCTTTGAGGGCCATCCAAGCCAAGGCGCACGCGAATGCACCGCCGACAATGGAAATTACAACGGCCTCGACGAGAATCTGGCGGATGATGCGCCAGCGGCTCGATCCGATGGCCATACGGATGGCAATCTCACGGGTGCGATCTGCAGTGCGTGCTGCAAACAGGCCGCCGAGGTTGGCACAGGCGGCGAGCAAGACAATTCCGGCCAAACCCAGAATGCCGGCAAAAAATCCGCGCGCTGGTTTTCCGAAGAAGTCACCCATCAGGCCGGGACGAGTCAGCTTGAGGGTCAGCTTCTCATCTTCAATCGGATACTGCTTGGCCATGCGGGATGCGATCGCGTCTAACTCACCTTGCACCTGTGGCATGGTGACGCCGTCTTTGAGGCGAACGACCGAGTAAACACGCTGATTGCTGCGAACGTCGAGCCATTCGACGCCATCCAAGGAAGCCTCATTGGCCATGGGAACGAAAAGGTCAGGGTGCCCCATCTTTTCCGTGCCGTAGAACCCCTCGGGCGTAACGCCGACGATGGTGTAAGGGACCTTGTTGAGGCGGATGGTTTTTCCCACGACGTTGGGGTCTGCGCCGAAATCACTTTGCCAGGCAGGCCAGGAAAGCACCGCGGCTTGCGACGCCCCTGGATGATCGTCATCGGCACGTTGCAAGAGACGGCCGAGATACGGCTTGATGCCGACCACCTGGAAGTATTGTCCGCTGACTTCGTAGCCCCAGACGGGCCGGGTGCTGCCATTGGCTTCCAGACCGAAATTATTGATGTTTACGGCAGCGACTGCGGAGAACACTGAATTTTGATCGCGAACGTCACGCACTTCGGGATAGGAAAAAATCGGATAGTCCTGATCAGAATGGCCAAGCGTCATGACACGGTCAGCGTTGGGCACATCAATGGGCCGCAAGACGACGGCATCGAGCACGCCGAAGACGATGACGTTGGCGGCGATGCCCAGCGCGAGGGTGAAGATTGCGGTGGCGGCGAAGCCCGGAGAGCGGCGCATCTGGCGAAGCGCAAACCGAACGTCTTGTAACAGGCTGGTCATGGGCGGCCTCCGGTGACGATATCGCCACATGTGACGAGGTGCAAGTCGAGAGCCGAAGAGCGGTGGGTGCAACTTTATGAGAACGAAGAGGCTTGCGGGTCGTCTGTGGGGTGGGTGAACGACCTAACGGTTCGGTTTTGCCCGGTTGTGTCCGCGAATGAACACGAGGGCACCGATGATTCCCGGCTCGCCGCGGGCAATTGCGGGCTAACGAACCAAACGCGGCGACGATGGAACTGCTGACCTACCCATGACCTAGTCAGTCTGGTTCCATACGTACAAGAAGTCGTCGTCGCTAGCGGTGGCTATGTTACGTCCCGACTTATGAATCGCGCGGTTGAGTGCCGAGCGCACCTTGGCCTTGGTTTCATCGAGTGCCGACAGGGGAACTTTAATCGCAGTTCCCGCTGGAACCTGGTCGAGGTCAGAAAGAATCTGGGTGACGATTCCCTTGTGTTTCCCATTTCTGCCTTGAGGGACGTCCGATTGAGACATGGTCTCGAAGTTCATGGTGGGCTTCGACAATTTTTTAGTGGGCGCAGAACTCATGGGTTTTCTCCTTTCGTATCAGGAAACGCTAAACAACCGTAACGTAGCGCAATCGTATCGCAAAACTGCTATCCGTACAAGAGAGAAAAATAAAATGGCACGAGCCGTAACAGAACGCTACAAGTCGCTGTATCTAAGGTAGTTATCTCGCTATTGCATACGGCAAGATTGTGCAAAAGATATAACCCGTACTGATTTTGGTTTGCTACCTTTGCTTCACTAGGAAGGTAGTTCCAATGAAAACTTTGAATACGTTTTTCGAACGGGTTCCTATCGAAGCAGTTGAAGCGATAGCGAAAGTAATCCGGGAGAAGACGGTGCAGACCAGTGACACCCAGCCGCGCCTTCTGGCCACGCGTTGCCGAAACTATGTAAGGAAAGGCACGAACAATGACCGACATTGCACAAACCGATGAAGGCAGGGTTGAGGAAATTCGCGGAGACTCCAAGATGGAAGCGCAGACGAGTAGCGTAAAGGCGAACGACCGAATTTCGATACCCTCAGAGTGGCGCAGAATTGCGCAGCTGATGGAGCAAGAGAAAGACCCAGCGAAGCTGATGGACCTGGCCCAGAAACTCATCGAGGAATTCGACAGAATCCAAGGTCCTGGTTTGCCGGCGCTCCCGCATGCAGCGGAGCCGCCCAGCGTCCGCGTGTTCGAGGAGCAGCAGGAAGACGCCTCACCGCAAGGTTAATCCCACCGAATACTGCACCCAGACAATCAAGATTGCTGCGTTATGCGCGCTCGAAGGCGTGCTTGGCGTGGAGTTCGTCGAGGGTCTTTTCCTTGGCTGCGTGAAATTCTGCCGCGCGGCCCGTCAAGGCTTCGGTAGCGCGCGCGTGATCACCTGACAATTCAACCAGTCCTTGCGAAGCGAGATTCTTCGCCGCGGCCAGCAGCTTGTCGCTCATCTGGGCGTCGGAGGCGTCAAGGTAGAGGACGTCAACGGGATCGGCTACAAGCACTGGCTGGCGATCGACTCCTCCGGCCCAGAAGATCTTGCGAGCGACGAAGTCTTCGATCTCCTCGGGCTTCACGTGCCAGAAGGTGAACTCCTGCCGCTTCAGGCTGTAACAGCGGCTGGAAACCGGGACGGGCTGACGCTTGCCGGAACGCAGCAGTTGCAGTTGGCGATCGTCGAGCGCCTTGCGGGAGGTGTTGACCGCGACCCAGAAGGACAGTTCGCCGTCGCGCGAGGGCAGCACTTCGTTGATGCTCTCCGACAGGTTGAGAGCGATGTCGGCGTGCAACTCGCCGCCGTCAGCCAGCCATAGGCGACCGTGGAGGACGTACCAGTCGCTGCCTCCGGCAGAGCGGTGATAAGGCCATTGCAATTCCACGCGGACGGGCAGTCCGAGCAACGATACTCCGTGATAGGTCTTTAAAGTTTCCATAGTGGTGTTACCGTCTCGTCTGCGATGCTCTTCGGGGGCGTTGGTAAAAAGCTTCTCTTATTGATTAGCACAGTTTGAGGGTGAAGCGCAGCGCACGGGCTGAGCGTGGAGTGAGCAAGGACCGAGTATCAACCTCTTTGGGAAACTTGGAGCGATTACCGCAGCGGCTAAAGCCGGCCCTTAGCGGCAGCGATAATGCACGCCTAAAGGTGCTCCACCCATGCGCGCGCGATGCATGAAGCTGCGGAGATCCGGGGCTAAAGCCCCGGGGTTCGAACAGAGCGTGTTCACCGGGCTAGAGCCCGGTGCTTCCACCAACTCGGTGCTTCGACCAACCCGGTGCTCCCACGAACCTGGCGCTTCCACCAACTCGGTACTTCACCAACCCGGTACTCCACCAACCGGGTAGTTTCAGCAAGCTGAAGGCGGGCTCCGCCTTTTCGCAATCCACACAGGTTGAAAGTGCTCTAGAATTTCCACGCCCGCGATCTTCGCTAACGACGGACAGCGCGCAATTATGACGGAAGACAAGCCTACCACATTGTGGGAGATCGCCCGGCTCTTCCTGAAGCTGGGGACCACGGCCTTTGGAGGCCCGGCGGCACATATCGCCATGCTGCGGCAGGAAGTGGTGGAGCGCCGCGGGTGGATCAGCGAGTCCGAGTTTCTAGACCATCTCGGCGCCAGCAACCTCATTCCCGGTCCTACCTCCACAGAGTTAGTGATTTATATAGGGCGGCGGCGTGGAGGGTGGCCGGGGCTGCTGGTGGCGGGGACGTGTTTCATCTGTCCGGCGGCAGTAATGGTGGGCGTGATCGCGTGGGCGTATGTGCGCTTTGGCAAGCTGCCAGCGGTTTCGGGATTGTTGTACGGCGTGAAGCCAGTGGTGATCGCCGTCATTTTGCAGGCGCTGTGGAAGCTGGGGCAGACGGCACTCAAGAGCGTGTGGTTGGCAATTGTCGGAGTGGCTGCTCTGGGTTTGAGCGTGTTCGGCGTGAGTCCTTTGGTGGTGTTGGCGGTTGGGGGACTTCTGGCGGTGGTGGTGTCGATGGATGCGGCCCGCGGCAAAATAGCGCTCGGCCTGTTATTTCAAACTTCGGCCAGTTCCGGTGGTGCGAGCGCAGTCGGCCTTTGGCCGATTCTGCTGGTCTTCATGAAGATCGGCGCGATGGTGTTTGGCAGTGGCTACGTGTTGCTGGCGTTTCTGCGGGCGGACCTGGTGCAGCGACTGGGTTGGCTCAACGAGAAACAATTGCTGGACGCGGTTGCGATGGGACAGGTGACGCCGGGGCCGGTGTTCACGACTGCGACATTTCTCGGTTATCTGCTGCACGGAACGAGCGGCGCAGTGGCGGCCACGGTTGGCATTTTTCTTCCGGCTTTTGTGTTGGTCGCGATCAGTGCGCCGCTGATTCCGAAGATTCGCGCGTCGCGCATTGCCAGTGCGGCGCTGGATGGAATCAACGTCGCGTCGCTGGCGCTGATGGCGGTGGTGACGTGGCAACTCGGACGGGCCGCCTTGATTGACTGGTTCACAGTGGCACTGGCCGTCCTTAGCGGAGCATCGTTATTTCGCTTTCCGCGGCTGAATTCCGCGTGGCTGGTCTTAGGCGCGGGCGTGGTGGGGGCGCTGCGGTACGTCGTCTAGTGCAGATTAGTCTCTTGCGGGGTCCAAAAGACCCGCTCAAGCAAGAGCGGCTTGAGTGGGGAACCCGGCATCTTACGTCGGGCACCGGGCATCTTACGACAATGATCGTGCAGGTAGCGAGGAACGCATGAGTAACGTTGCGCAATCCCGTCGTGGTTTCTTGAAGACCGCAGGCTTGGCGGCGGGGGCGGCCCTGCTGTCGCGGAGCGCAGGCGCTCAATCCGACATGAGCGCGAATGCTGACTCCCACGGTGTGGGACAAGAGAGCGGAACGGCAGATTACACGATCCGCATACAGAACTCACCGATTGAGATTGCACCGAAGCGCATACTCTCAACGACGACCTATAACGGACAGTTCCCCGGGCCGCTGTTGCGTTTTAAGGAAGGGCGGCAGGTGACGATCGACATCGTGAACGACACCGATGTGCCTGAACAGTTGCATTGGCATGGGCAGAAGGTGTCGACGGACGTGGATGGTGCGGCCGAAGAAGGCACACCATGGATACTCGCGCACGGCAAGCGCCGCATTTCGTTTCACTCCGAACCCGTCGGGGCTGCGGTTCTATCACACCCACAATCGCGCGGGCGCCGATTTGTATGCGGGGCAATATAGCGGCCAGGTCGGGCCGGTATATATCGAGCCGAAGGAGAATCCGGGACGCTACGACCGCGAAGTCTTTCTTACGCTGAAGGAGTTTGAACCAACATTCAGCCGCGGTGGCGACATGGCGATGGATTTTCTCGCGCCTGCGGCTCCGGACCGGCAGCTTCGGCAGCAGGGTGAGTCGGCGATGAAGGCGTCGCTGGCGACCGGCAAGCCGCACGGATACGAGGTTGGGTATGGGTCGTTCACCATCAACGGGCGCATGCTGGGGCACGGCGAGCCGGTGCGAGTGAAGCGGGGCGAGCGCGTGCTGTTTCACGTGCTGAACGGCAGCGCTACCGAGATACGCAGCCTGGCACTGGCGGGTCACACGTTTCGAGTGGTGGCGCTGGATGGCAATCCGGTGCCGACGCCGGCGAATGTGCCGGTGCTTTGGCTGGGCACGGCTGAACGCGTGTCGGCGATCGTGGAGATGAACCATCCGGGGGTGTGGATCATGGGCGATACGGCGGATGACGATCGGCATCACGGCATGGGCATCGTGGTGGAGTACGCCGGGCAGAAGGGAAAAGGGTTGTGGGCTGCGCCGCCCCCGTTCAAGTGGAACTATGCGCGGTTTGCGAAGCCAAACGCCACCGGCGCCACAGCACCCGATCCCGATGAAACCTTCGACATGCTGTTCGTTAAAGATAATGCTGCCGAGGAAGGTTTTAACCGCTGGACGATCAATGGCGTTGCGTTTCCGATGGGCAACGACATGGTGCCGGCGACGTTTCATTTGAAGCAAGGCAAGCGGTATCGGCTGCGAATGCGGAATGCGAGTGACGATATTCATCCGATTCATTTGCATCGGCACAGTTTTGAGCTGACGAAGTTGGCTGGAGAAATCACGGCAGGCATCCTGAAAGACGTGGTGATGGTGGGCGGCTATCAGGAGGTGGAGGTGTCGTTTGTGGCCGACAATCCTGGTCTTACTCTCTTTCATTGTCATCAGCAGTTGCACATGGATTTCGGATTCATGACGCTGTTCGACTATGTGTAGCCGCGCGCTTCAATTCGAACAGCCGTTGCACGTCGGCTAATTGCCTTCGGGTATATTCGTCGCATGATTGTGCGATTGCCGAAGTGTATCGTTCTCGCAGCCATAGTAATGTGCGGCATAGCGCTCATTGCGCAAACCCCCAAACAAGCCGCCGAGCAATGGCGTGCGGCGCATGAGCAGGAGATTCTGCAAGAATTCACCGCGCTGCTTTCGATTCCGAATGTGGCGAGTGACACGACCAACATCCAGCGCAACGCCGACGTGCTGACCGCGTTGCTGGCAAAGCGTCACGTTGCCGCAAAACAGCTGACTGCGTCGGGCGCGAATCCGGTTGTGTACGGCGAGATCAGGACGCCAGGTGCGAAACGCACCGTCGTCTTCTACGCGCACTACGACGGGCAGGCGGTGAATCCCGCCGACTGGGAGAGCGGAGCGCCCTTCACACCGGTGACGAAGATAGTGAATGGGGAGCCGCGCATCTTTGCGCGTTCGGCCTCTGACGACAAGGCCGCGATTGTTGCGCAGCTCACGGCGCTCGATGCACTGCAGGCGGCGCTTGTTCCGATCAAAGCCAACATTCGTTTCGTGTGGGAGGGCGAGGAAGAGGCGGGCTCGACGAACCTGGGCGCAGTGCTGGAGAAGTATAAGAGCGAACTGGGTGGCGATGTGTGGCTTATCTGCGACGGCCCGACCGATCAGAGCGGACGCCAAAGCGTGGTGTTTGGCGCGCGTGGTGTGACGCATGTGGCGATTACTCTCTACGGTCCGAATCGTGAGTTGCACAGCGGACACTATGGGAACTGGGCGCCGAATCCAGCGATGATGCTGGCGCAATTGCTGGGCAGCATGCAAAACACTGACGGCCACGTGCTGGTGCCGCATTTTTACGATGGCGTTGCTGCGCTGACTCCGCTGGAGAAGCAGGCGATTGCTGAGGCTCCGAACAATGGCGAGTTGCTGATGAAAGAGTTCGGGCTGGGGCGAGCGAACGGGAACGGGCGGCCGCTGTTGGAACTGCTCAACGAGCCGACACTGAACATTGACGGATTTGCGTCGGCGCGCGTTGGCGCAAAGGCCAACAACGTCGTGCCGTCTACGGCAACGGCGGACATCGACATGCGGCTGGTGAAGGGACTGGACTGGAAGACGCAGCAGCAGCGCTTGGCGGACTACGTTGCTTCTCAGGGATATTTCGTGACCGATGCGCCGCCCAACAAGACGACGCTGCTGGTGCATCCGCGAGTAGCGTATGTGTATCGCGATCCGGTCGGGTACAACGCGGTGCGCACGCCCATGGATTTGCCCATCGCGAAGGCGGTGATTGCGGCAGTCGAGAGCGCTCGCGGTCCGGTCGTGAAGCTGCCAACGATGGGCGGCAGCGTGCCGCTGGAAGTGATCGAGAAGGCGGTAGGCGCGCCGACGATCACGGTTCCGATAGCGAACTATGACAACAATCAGCACTCGGCAAATGAAAATATCCGTGTGCAAAATTTGTGGGACGGAATTGTGACCATGGCAGCGCTGGAGGCAATGGAGTAGGTTGTTCGTTCGTTGGACAGCGTCCACAGTATTCTTCTACCGCCGCTTGCTTCGGCTGGCGTTGGGACGCCACAGAAGTGCCACAAAGATTGACCGGTCCCGCGCCGGAGCTTGAATAGTTGTAAAAGTTCTGTCGCCAATGTATTGACAACCTAACTGCGACGTAGCACGATTCCAGCGGCCCTGGCGAGACGTCGGCACACCCTCAGCCGAATCGCCAGCAAAGTAAATCACGCAACCGTGGTAGCGCCCCTTGTCCGTCTTCCACTTCGTGTAGCTCACGACACGTGTTTCCGGAGGAACGAGATGAACGCAACTACGCTCAAGACCTCGCTGTTCACCACTCTGTTGATGCTTGCTCTGGTAGCAGGCAGCAACGCCGCCCAGCCAAACAACAGCAACAACACTCCCACGAACTACAACGAATGGACCGTCCAGCAGTTGCAGGCCGCGATGACCTCGGGGAAGTTGACATCCGAGAAACTGACGAAGTACTACCTCCAGCGCATTCTGGATCTCGACCAGGATGGACCGGGTGTGAACGCGGTGATCGAGCTGAATCCCGACGCGCTTGACGACGCGCGACAGGCCGACAAACTGCGCAAGAAAGGCATCGTGCTGGGACCGTTGCACGGTATTCCTGTGTTGCTCAAGGACAATGTCGATACCGGCGACAAGATGCAGACCAGCGCCGGATCATTCGCCCTCGTCGGCCGGCCGGCTTTGCAGGACTCGACGGTGGCCGCCAACCTGCGCAACGGAGGAGCTGTCATTCTGGGCAAGACGAATTTGTCCGAGTGGGCCAACTTCCGGTCGTTCGAATCGGTGAGCGGATGGTCGGGCCGCGGTGGACAGACGAACAATCCCTACGGAATCGCGCGAAACCCTTGTGGATCGAGCGCGGGTTCGGGAGCGGGTGTTTCGTCAAACTTTGCGGCGGTGTCATTCGGAACGGAGACCGATGGCAGCATCGTGTGTCCGGCGAACGCGAACGGCGTGGTCGGGCTGAAGCCAACGGTGGGATTAACGAGTCGCGCCGGCATCGTTCCCATCTCGCATACGCAAGACACGTTTGGCCCGCATGGGCGTTACGTCGCTGACGTGGCCGTGGCGCTGGGAGTGGTGCAAAGCCGCTTCTACGACGGACGCGATCCGGCTACGGGAGGTGTCCCGCTGGGATGGCAGGGCCGGTTCACTCGCCCGACGAACCTTCCGACGGACTACACGCAGTTCCTCAACCCGAACGGCCTGAAGGGCGCACGGCTGGGCCTGACGCGTCTGGGATTGACGGGCTTCACCAACGTGACTACACCCCAGTGGGTGCAGGACGCATACGAAGCCGCGTTCGCGGACCTCACCGCAGCGGGTGCCACCGTCATCGATCTGGATGCAGCAGGCTTCACCGGGTTCAACAATCCGACCGGGCGAATTGCTGGTGCTGTGCTACGAGTTCCGCAGTGACGTTCAGAAGTATTTCGCCACTCGTAAGGGTGTTCCGGTCGCAGGGGGAACGCTGGCCGACGCCATCGCCTTCAACACTGCGCATGCCAGTGTCGAGATGCCGTACTTCAATCAGGATCTCTGGGAAACGTGCGAAGCGATGGCGCCGGGACCTGACGATCCGCAGCCCGATTTCGGTGGTATGAGCTACAACCAAGCACTGGCCGCAGACCAGGCGTTTGGGGTGAATGGGATCGACGCTGCACTGAGCCAGTTCACTCTCGACGCGGTGGTCACGGCTACCGACAACCCAGCGTGGTCCACCGACTTGATCTTTGGAGATCACTTTATCTTTGGCACGTCGGGACTGGCAGCACCCGAAGGTTATCCGATTATTCAGGTGCCGGCGGCAATGGTGTACGGAGCGCCAATGGGGATCAGCTTCTTCGGAACGGCATTCAGCGAGCCAACGTTGATCACGCTGGCGTCCGGCTACGAAGCCTATACCCAGATAAGAGCTCACAACTTACCGACATTCGCGCAGACTGTGCCGTTCGATCACATCCAAGGTACGACGTTGAATCCGTCGAAGAACCTGACGGTGCCTGCTTCGAGCCAGGCGCAATCGCCCGGTGCGAGGAGCAATGTGCAATCGGCCCCGAGTAAGGAACAGAAAGTACTGCACCACTTGTGAATTGACGAATGTGCCCGGCAGCGCGAGCCGGGTGCATAACCCGTAAGCGGTGAGGAACAAAAAAGAAGCCGGAGCGCGCGGCTCCGGCTTCGAGAACTTCTGCTGGTGGAAGCTACAGCATCAGCTTGCGACGGAACGTACCCGCCAGGCCAAGTATCCCGGTGCCGAGCAGAACCAGGCTGCCGGGCTCGGGTGCCGAGGCGCCGAAGGTGGCGACGAATCCGGTATCGATGTTCCCGCAGCACTGCGTTACGGTGCCACCATATCCCCATTCGCCGATGCTGCCGGCAAAGGGAGTGCCGCCCCACAGTACGCTGGCTCCGCTGTAACCATTCAGGTCAAATAGCACCGAGTAGGTATTGCCGAGGGTGGTGGGGACATTGAAGTTGACGGTGTATGTGCCCGGACCTAAGCCGCTTAGGACAGTGGTGTACAACGGGCTGCCCGTTCCGACGCTAGCCACGTCACCGGCAACGACATAGAAGTTGATCGTCGGAACTGTGCTGCCAAGCCAGAATTGGTAGCTATTGAACGCGCCACCGGGCGAGGTTAGGGTTTGGCCGACGGTCGTCCAGCCCAAAGTGTCGTTTACTGCGTCGACGGAGTTGTCAAGGACAATGCTAGCGCTGGCGCCAATAGACAAGGCCAGGCAAATCACCAGAACTGCGAACGAAGCTTTGCGCATAGGGCTAAGGTCTCCTGAAAATCTGAACGTACAGAGAAAAAGCAGCACTTTTCACACCAAACTGCTCCTGGATTAGGTCCACCGAATCAATACGTTAGACCGGTTACAATTCGCACCGGAGGCGTATGTGTGCAAAACATTGCATAGTAGTGGTAAACCTATCGATGCTCTGAATGGATTAGCCCCTGGCGTGCTATGGGTCCCAGGCGGTGGCCGTCCGATTCAGCTGGCGGGATTGGATCTCGATGAACACGTTGATGAGCGAGACTGCAGCGGGGGTGACGCCGGGGATGCGGCTGGCCTGGCCTAACGTTCCGGGACGGACGCGGGTGAGCTTTTCGTTCATCTCACGCGAAAGGCCCGAGACCTTGGCGTAGTCGAACCAATCAGGGATGGCGCGCTGCTCGGAGCGCTTGAGGCGCTCGATTGACTTGGTTTGCTGGTCGAGATAGCCGGCGTACTTGATTTCGGTTTCCACCGACTTGAGCTCGTTGCGGATTCCCGCCGGGAGGCGGAAGTCAGCGGCTAGTGGCTGGTGGCTCATGGCTAGGTCGGACTGGTTAGTGGTAACTGGTAACTGGTCACTGGTGGCGGCGTCGCGCGTGAAGAACGCCGGCACGAGTTTCGCCAGCAGCGGCGCCAGGTGTTCGATTTGAACCTCCGGTCGCTTGAGCAACTGGGCGAGAGTCACGCCTGTGGCATCTCCGCCTAACGATTCGAGAACGGCGAGGGCGGCGGGATCGTTTGCGGCGCGTTCGGCCAACTCAGCGTTAATACGCGTGCGCTCGAGCAGGTCGCGCATGGCTTTCATGCGTTCCTGCTTGGCGAGGTAGTCGGCCCAGGCGGCGTCGTTGATGAGTCCAACGCGGCGGCCGTGCGGCGTGAGACGGCGGTCGGCGTTGTCAATGCGCAGGTGCAGGCGGAACTCGGCGCGCGAGGTGAACATGCGATACGGCTCGTTGGTTCCCTTGCTGATGAGGTCGTCGATCAGAATAGCCGTGTACGCTTCGGTGCGATCGAGAATCAGCGGCGGATCGCCTTTCACTTTGAGTGCCGCGTTGATGCCCGCCATCAGGCCCTGGCACGCGGCCTCTTCGTAACCGCTGGTGCCGTTGATCTGGCCAGCAAGATATAGGCCCGCGACTTTTTTCGTTTCCAGAGTGCGCTGCAACTCGGTGGGGTCGATGGAGTCGTACTCGATGGCGTAGCCGGGGCGGAGCATGTCGGCATTTTCGAGGCCGGGAATAGACTTGATGACTTCGAGCTGGACCTCGATCGGCATCGAGGTGGACATGCCGTTGACGTAGATTTCGTGCGTGTTCAGGCCCTCGGGTTCGAGGAAAAGCTGGTGCGTCTCCTTGTCGGGAAACTTGGCAATCTTGTCTTCGATGGAGGGGCAATAGCGGGGGCCGATGGACTGGATCTGTCCGCTGTACATGGGCGAGCGCATCAGGTTCTCGCGAAGAATCCGGTGGGTCTCGGCGGTGGTGAAGGCGATGTAGCAGGGCACCTGCTTGTCGTGATGCGCGACCTTCTTGGTGCGGAAGCTGAAGGGCGTGGGGTCTTCGTCGCCGGGTTGCACGGTGAACTTCGACCAGTCGATGGAGCGTCCGTCGAGGCGCGGCGGAGTGCCGGTCTTGAGGCGGCAGCCGCGCAAGCCGAGCGCTTTGAGCGATTCACCGAGCAGGACGGCGGCCGGTTCGCCGCTGCGTCCTGCGGGATATTGCTGCTCGCCGCAGTGAATTAGTCCGTTGAGGAACGTGCCAGTGGTGATGATGACAGCTTGCGCGCCGACGGTGCGGCCGTCGCGGAGCTTGATGCCGACGGCGCGGCGTGAAGCGGTGGCTAGTGGCTGGGCCTCGGTGACTGGTAACTGGTCACGGGTAGCTGGTTCCAGAATCAGATCCGCGACTTCGGCTTGTTTGATGTGGAGGTTGGGTTCGGATTCGAGGACTTCGCGCATCTTCACGCGATATTGCTGCTTGTCGCATTGCGCGCGGGGAGACCAGACGGCCGGACCGCGGGAAGTGTTGAGCAGGCGGAACTGGATGCCTACGGTGTCGGTGACTTCACCCATGATGCCGCCCAGGGAGTCGACTTCGCGGACGAGGTGTCCTTTGGCAATGCCGCCGATGGCGGGGTTGCACGACATCTGCGCGATCAGGTCGACGTTGAGCGTGTAGAGCGCGGTCTTCAGGCCCATGCGCGCCGCGGCCATGGCGGCTTCGCATCCGGCATGACCGGCGCCGACTACGACAACGTCATAAGTTTCGGTGAACTGCGACAAGCGAGTGAGTCCCCAAGAATGCCGCTGGTGCGGCGGTGTCTCTATTCTAGCGGGAAAGACGGGATCGCCGGGTCTCACCACGGAGGAGAATCAGGCGATAAGAAAACCCTACGTCTACCACTGAGACACAGGAAAAAAGCAAAAGCAGCCGCAGATTCTCACGGATAACCATGGATACGGATCAGGTCCAAAACGGCAGCAACCGCGGACGGGGCTGTGGAAAGAAGAACAAAAGCAACCACGATTCAGCTAACTCCAATCGAAATACAGGGCCCTCCACTGCACCGCTGAAGCAGCGGCTCCGGTCGGGATGACAGAGCAAAAAGCAAAAGCAACCGCGGATTTCGCGGAGAACGCGGATCAGAATTCGGGATGATGATGACCCGTATCTGTGCGGGCGCCATGATCCGTGCCGTTAGATCACCCGCGCCACCGCTGGAATTCTGCGTAACGCTGCGACAGTGGCCCAGCTGAGAGCGACTGTGCCAGCAAATACGACGGTAAATTTGGCCAGGCCGGACATGGCGAATTTCAGCAGCGCCAACTGCAACCAGCTCACGAAAGCGTAGTGGACGAGATACATGCCGTAGGCGTTTTCGGTGAGGCTGTCGAAGATCGCCACACGGTCGGTAGCGAATCGTGCAAAGAACGCCATGAATCCGAAACACGATGCGGCGCAGGACAGCACCCATGCGAAGCCCAAGAGAAGCGGCCAGTGTATGCCGGGATTCTTGCCGCTGAGCATCGCCAGGAACATCGCGGCCACCAGGAAGTAGCAGAAGAACAAACTGGAGAACCATAGCGGCCAGCGACGCGCCAGCTTACCGTCGGCGGCGAAGAAGCCCTGTTTCATGCCGCATGCTCCCACGCCCACCGCTACCAGGAAGTACACGAAGTAATGCAGCAGTCGGCTGGTCTGGAAAGCGAAGGGGCCGAAAGAAGACCAACCTTCTGGCCCGACTCGGAATGCGAGCGGAATGTAGGCCACAGCTGAGAGGGTAACGATCAACGCAAAGAGCACGATCGGACGCATGGAAAGCTTCTACATCAAATGCCAGCAGCAGCCAGATGAACCACGTTGGACCGGCAGGCCAGTTGCCGAAGGCCATCCATTGGTGCCAGTAACCGGCGATGCCGGCATGCGACGGTGTCTGTAAGTAGGCCGGAAAGTACGCCAGCGGAGCTACGATGGCAGCTGCCAGAACGAATGGCAGGCCCAGACGAAGCAGGCGATCGCGCAGAAACGTCTTCACTCCCTTGTGTTCGAGGCTGCGGTAAACGAAGAGTCCTGAGAGGAAGAACATCAGCGACATAAAAAAGATGTCGTTGAAGCCAACGATGAATGAAACGCCCGTCCACTTGTGAGGATCAATGATAGGAAATGCCTGCCAGAGGCGGGGTTGCTCAGTGAGCGTGGCCGGCAGCGGCGGCGCGTAAGGGTGATAGGCCAGCGCAGCATGGTGCGCCAGAACCAACAGAGTGATAAAGGCGCGGAGGTATCCGACGGCGAGGTTGTAGTTGCCGGTGAGAGCGTGGGTTGATGTCGAGTTGGCGGCCACATCCTTGGAAGTCGCGGCTACTTTGTTCATGGCATCTCCTTACCCCGGCTATCAGTTCACGACCGCGCAAGCGCCATTGCCGGGGCCGCGGAAATAATAGGAGTAGGTGTCCCAGGCGATCTGAGCCACGGTCATCACGGCAGCCACGATGAGGCACAGATGGGACACGTGGTTGATTCCGTTGAAAACGGTTCGGAGTTGGGCGTTGCTGGCGTCGGTGGGGACGATCAACTCGTTCGCGTTGAGCAGGAATCCCAGCAGTATGAGGTTCATGGCGCGGAAGAACAAGCGAAAGGCGACGCGACCTATTTCCCATTCGGGACGCACAATCTCGACGGTGTGTCGAACCGCATCGGCGATGACCAGGACGACAAACAGGGGATACAGAGTCTGCCAGACTGGTCCGAAGTGCATGAAGGCAACACCGGGCCCGAAGATCCAGAATTGGTGCTTGAGACCGACGAGCCACCACACGCCGAAGATTACACCGGCGATGAGTCCGCCAATGGACTCGGCCATGGAATGCTTAGGGCGGCGCTTGGTCACCTTGGGCAAAGTTCGCGGGTCCCACTTGGCATAGAAGTTGAACTTCACCTGCACAATGTCGAAGATGACGAAGACGAGCGTCACCCAGGCGAAGACCGTGAGTGCGGTAAACGGAAACTGCACCAGAACGGTGAGTGCTCGGCCAAAGCCCTGACCGGTAGCGGCGATAGTGACGGCTCCAACTGCCATGCCAAAAAAGGTGACGGCCAGCAGAATGCGCAGCACCAGCCAGTAAATGGCGAAGATCGCCGGGTCGATGAGATAGCGCTGTTTGTTGTAGCGGCTGGCCAGCAGCATGGGATGGCCAAGCTGCCTCAGCAGTGCGACTTGCTCGTCTTCGGTGAGCGGGCGCCCGAGCGCATTTTCTTTCTCTTCGACCTGGGAGAGAATTTCGTCGGACAATTCGCGGATGACGTCGTCTTGCTGCTTGCGGGGCAGCATCCACTTCACGGATTGGAGATAGCGGTCGATCAGTTCCATGGCAAGGATCCTTTTATGAGGCGGTTTCGGTCGAATCGCCCGGCGGTGTTGGTTCGGCGTCTGGCTTCTGCAAAATCGATTGAATCGAAGCCGACAGGTTTTCCCAGTCTTGCAAGAGCTGCTCTAAAATGACTTCCCCTTGTGGTGAGAGACGATAAAAGCGTTTGTTGCGCTTTTCGTGCTCGCGCCACTCGCTGGCCAGCAAGCCTTGGGTTTCAAGGCGGCGCAGCAGGGGGTACAGCGTGCCCTCATCTATTGTTAAGCCATGCTCTTCCAGCGACTTACGAAGAGTGTAGCCATATTGCTCAGTGCCCAGTTGGGCGAGTACCGCGACGATCAGAGAGCCGCGGCGAAGCTCAGAGCGAAGGTTTTCGAGAACCTCGGGGTTTATCGGGATGTCGATTGTGCGCGGCATAGTGTACGACGTACACTGTATGACACACAGTATTTGATGTCAAGAAAAATCTTGGGAAGAAACGCCGGTTAGTTCTCGTCTTCTAGGGGGCCGTCTTTGGCTTCTCGGTAGGCGCGGACTGCACCTGGACTAACAAAGTACTGATCGAAAATGCTGCCGCGAGTTTCATCCGTGCCCACGAATTGCGCGCGGAACTTTGCCATGTCCACTGACTTCTGAAACTGTTCCTGACTCATTCCCTGCTTCACGGCTGCGTGCGCCTGTTGCGAGAGCGCTTGCAAGGCCCCGGTTACCAGAGACATGTATTGCTTGTTGTGTTCGACCGGACCGTGCCCGGGAACGATCGTCGTGGCATCGATGGCAGCCAGCGCTCTCATGGTGACAATCCATTCATCAATAAACGATCCGATGGCGAATGGGGTGGGCGCGACCACAAGGTCTCCGGTCATCAGAACCTTGGCGTCGGGAACGTAGATCACGGCATCGCCTCCGGTGTTGCCTCGGCCGAGAAAGCTGATGTCGACCTTGCGGCCGCCAAGCTCGACGGTCATGGTGCGGTCGAAGGTCACGGTTGGAGGGGCGTGCGGCGTCTGCTTCAGCTCGGGGTACATGAACTTGGCTTCTGTAAGGATTTGCGAGTAATAACTGCGCTCGCCATCGCTGAGCGGCTTGCCATCGGCGCTCTTGCCCGAGGCAAGGGCCTGTTCCAGCATCGGCATGTACTTATTCATTTCGGTGAGGTCGTCATAGAGCGAGTCGGGGCGCATGAGCTCGAACTGAGTGCCGGGCGTACTGACGATGGCAATGCCGGGCCATTGTTCGCGGTAAAGACTGTTCCCGGTGACGTGATCGGGGTGCCAGTGGGTGTTCACCAGAAACCGTACCGGCTTGTTCGTGAGGTGGGTGATGTCGAGAATCATGCGGCGGGTGAGGCTGGGAACGTGACCGGAATCGACAACCAGGGCGCTGTCGCTGCCGATGATGAGGACAGAATTACCGCTAACGAATGCACTGGAGTCTTCTGGAGCAATGAACGCGTAAATACCGTCAGCGAGTTTGACTGTTTCATAGCTGGTGAAGACAGCGGGCAACTGGCTTGGGTCGGCGGCGTGGGCTGAGATGCAGAAAAGAAGTGAAGCAAAAACCCAGAAACTGACGGTGCGATGAAATGACTTCACTAGTCCTCCAAGATGAGTAAGCCGAAATTACAAGAACACTTCGTGCTACGGCGGGCGCAGCATGGCAGTTCGCCAGACAGGATAAAAAGCTGGTGGATCGCGGCTGCGGATTCCCGAAATGGGAAGAGTGCGCTGGCCGTGGTTTGAATTATGTCGAGCGGTGAAATCCGCGGCTGCGTTGGCTTTTCTCAGTCCTCGCGATAATCTCGGAGCATGGCCAAAACTGTACCCATCGGCACGCGCGGCGAAGCCGAAACCACGGTTGCACCCAAGAACACACTCAGTGCCTGGAAGGCGCACCTGCCGCCGGTGTACACCACGCCCAGCATGATCGGCATGATGGAAGCCGCGGCCTACAACGCGCTAGAGCCGTTTTGCGAAGGCGATGAAGTCAGCGTGGGAACAGCCATTAACATCGTGCATCGCGCGGCGGCGGTCGAAGGTCAGACGATCAAGACGGAAGCGGTTTTGGAATCGTTCGACGGGCGCTTCTACACGTTTAAAGTGAGCGCGAGTAATGGGGCCGAAGTCATCGGGCACGGGACTATCGGACGGGCGATCGTCAGCAAAGCCAAGTTCGAAGAGAAGCAGCGGCACAAAGCCGCGGCAGCCAAGTAGAAAAGCACGTCAGGCACGAAACGCGACCTAAACGTCAGAGGAAATTCTGCAGAGCCGCAGTGGTTTCCTTCGGCTGCTCCTCAAGCACCCAGTGTCCGGCGTTCTTAATCACGACGACGGTTACGGTGGTCGCGACCAGCTTAGCTTGTTCCCCCAGCGGTGCTCCCAACGACTTTTCGCCACCGATGGTTAGGACTGGCATGGTCAGCCTGGTCTGCGAAAGCTGAGCGAAATCCTTGGCGGCCTGCTGAAAAGAAACGAAATATTCCCATCCCGCATGCATGCGTCCGGGCCGCGAATAGGCGGCCACATAAGCTTTGCGATCGGCCTCCGGAATGGAATGGTTCTTGTCGGCTGCGAAGTCGTTCCAGAAATAATCGAAGTAGGTGCGCTCGCGACCCTGCACCAGGGCTTCAGGCGTCGGGCCGTTGAAGCGGAAATGCCAAATGCCGGGATTGTTGTAGATGGGCTCCCATCCGGGTACACCGGGAAGGAATGCGTCCATCAGGACGAGCTTGGTTACCTCGGTCGAGAACTGAGCCGCGTACGCGTAGGCGACCATGAGGCCAATGTCGTGGCCCACGACCTCGGCTTTCTGCACTCCGAGCGACTTGGCGAGGTCATGAATGGTGATGGCGGCGTTCTTCATATCGAGGCCTTGAGCAGGGATGCCGGAGTCTCCGATGCCGGGCAGGTCGGGCGCGATGACGGTGAAGCGCTCGGCCAGAAGAGGAATGATCGGCTTCCACATCAATGAAGTTTCGGCATAGCCGTGCAGCAGGATGAGGGAGGGGCCGCGGCCGGCAGTCAGGTAATGCAGCTTTAGGCCCTTGATCTCCACCATGTGAGAAGTGATCGCCTTGTCTGCCGCATCAGCGTGGGCGACCGTCGGGAATCCGGTCAAGAAAAGGAGGAGGACGGGCAAGACAATACTGTAAGCACGTTTCATCAGGTGCACCCCTGAATACAAAGTTACTCCGCAATATATAAGATGCTGCGAGACTGGGTATGAGTAGGAGCGGGCCGCGGATGTGTGGCATCAAAGCTCTGATACGTGAGGGCACAGAATGTGCAGAAACATTAAAACGCTTTTCAATTTCGATCCGCCGGTGACCGAGGAAGAGACTCGAGCTGCAGCGCTGCAATTCGTCCGGAAGATTACGGGCTTCAACAAGCCATCCAAGGCGAATGAGGCGTTGTTCCTGAGTGCGGTCGATGACGTCGCCGCTATCTCGATCAAATTGCTCGGTGGGTTGGAGACGAATGCTCCGCCGAAAAACAGGGACGAAGAGGCGGCTAAGGCAAAGGCTCGCGCGGCGGAGAGGTTTGGGCGGTAACCGCAAACCCAAAATCAGCCGCGGATATGCACGAATTGATTTTGCGGGTGGGACTAGTGAGGCGTAGACGAACTCGGTCAGGCGCGCACGTGGTAAGGAATGGAGACGACCGTGATGCGCTGGTTGCCGTTAAACAACAAGAGGGCGCGGATGGCTTCAGGGCGATTGTTGTGCAGCAGGTAGTGGTACCAGTGGCTTTCCATCAACTCCGGCAACAGCATGGTGATATTTCTGTTGGGGAAGGCCGCCTGCTGGGCGATGGCGTAGTCAACCAGCGGCTTGATGACGAAGCGGTACGGAGATTCCAGCACGACCAGCTTCGGCAGCGGTAAATTCGCTGCCCGGGCGGGGACCTCCACCACTTCGCTCCAGTGTTGGCGCAATTCGTCTGTGGTTTCTCCGCACTCCACATGCAGTACATGGATTTCGCTGGAGAGAGTCCAGGCATAGCGGAGGGCCGTCTCTGAAACCAGGCTCCATCGGTCAATCGGGAGCAGGACGATGGGCTCAGTCAGATTCTCGGTGTGGATTGGTTCATGTGTACAGGTTTCCTGTGCCACCTGGGCGTAGTGACGCTTTACTGACCGCATCATCAGAATCATCGAGGGAATCAGCAGCACCGTAATCCAGGCGCCGTCAGTGAACTTCGCCACCAGAACCACGGCTGCGGTGATGCCGGTAGCCACTGCTCCCAAGCCATTCATCATCATGCTGCGAGTTGCGCCGGGCCCGCCCACTCGCTTCCAATGGACGACCATGCCGGCCTGCGAGAGCGTGAACGCGAGAAACGCTCCGACAGCGTAAAGAGGAATCAGCCGGTCGGTGACGCCGCGGAAAATGATCAGGAGCAGACCTGTGAGTAGGGCGAGCGCGTACATGCCCTGGGCAAAGACGAGCCGGCGACCGCGAATGACAAAAGCGTGTGGGAGATAGCCCTTCTGCGCGATGGCGCGAGCGAGGCGCGGAAAATCCGCAAACGCTGTGTTGGCCGACAACGACAACACCACCAGAATGGAAACGATACTGATCCAATAAAACGTTCCGCGTCCGGTGACAGCCGCCAGCAACTGCGACAGCACGCTTTGATAGCCGGGAAGTCCCGGATCGGTTGCGGCGATTCCGTAGGCGGGGACAAGGTACGCGATGCCCAGTAGCATCAGGATCAGGATGGCAATGATGATGGTCAGAGTGCGCTTGGCCCATTGGTCGGTCGGGTCATGGAAGGCCATCACGCCGTTGCTTACGGCTTCGACGCCGGTCATCGCGGTGCAGCCGCTGGAGAAGGTTCGCAGGATCAGCCAGGCGCTGATCGTTCCTGTGACCCTGGCGAGATGCGGAGGCGCAACCACCGGTACGGGATGGCCACCGGCGGCGACGGTCTTGTAAATGCCCAGCGCAATCAGACCGAGAATGCAGGCAATGAAGACGTAAGTGGGCAGCAGGAAAACCCCGCCGGTTTCCTGCACTCCTCGCAGATTAATGATGGTGATGACGATCAGAATGCCAAGACAGATGCGGAGGGTCTGACTCTCGAGCGATGGCACGGCCGAAACCAGCGCACCTACTCCCGCCGAGATTCCGACTGCGGCTGTGAGGACGTAGTCGATCATGAGGGCGGCGGCAGCCAGCAGGCCGGCGTGAGCGCCGAGGTTTTCACTGGCAACTGTGTAAGAGCCGCCTCCCTGGGGATATGCCGAGATGGTTTGCCGGTACGAGAAGTAAACGATGCCCAGCAGAACCACGATGCCAAGCGTGACCGGCCAGATGTAGACCGCCCCCGCCATGCCGAGCGGGATCAGGAGTGTGAGCGCCGCTTCTGGACCGTAAGCGGCCGAACTCAGGGCATCGAGTCCGAAGATCGGAATGCCTTTGAGTGGGCCGATGCGCTCGGCCTTCTCTTCCTCGGTAGCTAACGGTCGGCCAAATATAAGGTCGTTAACGCTCATGCAGTGTCTCTCCGGCTGCGACTTAAACGGAGCTACTCGCCCCACAGATTGATTCGGGTGACAGCCAGCATAATTGCAGAGCACTGGGGCGTTGTTGAAGATTCTGTAACATTCTTCGCCGCGAAGGCGTTCCGAGCAGCCTGTCTTGCACCCTAACGAAAAACCCCACCCCGGCAGAAGAGGCCGGGATGGGATAGAGGAGACTTAACCTGCTAGTCGCCGCTAGTTCTTCTTTTCTTCGGGCGGATGCTGCTGCGGCTGAGCCTGAGCACGTTGCTGAGGCTGGGGGTGCTGTTGAGGCTGCGCCGCCTGAGCATGTTGCTGCTGCTGTTGCTGAGGCTGGGCGTGTTGTTGAGGCTGCGCCGCCTGAGCATGCTGCTGTTGTTGCTGAGGCTGGGCGTGTTGTTGAGGCTGCGCCGCCTGAGCATGCTGCTGTTGTTGCTGAGGCTGGGCGTGTTGTTGAGGCTGCGCCGCCTGAGCATGCTGCTGTTGTTGCTGAGGCTGGGCGTGTTGTTGAGGCTGCGCCGCCTGAGCATGCTGCTGCTGTTGCTGAGGCTGGGCGTGTTGTTGAGGCTGCGCCGCCTGAGCATGCTGCTGTTGTTGCTGTGGCTGGGCGTGCTGTTGAGGCTGCGCTGCTTGCGCATGTTGCTGCTGTTGCTGTTGCTGAGGCTGCACGTGCTGTTGCGTCTGCTGCGCCTGCGCTTGGACGTGTTGCTGCTGTTGCTGCTGAGCCTGGGCATGCTGCTGCTGTTGGGGCTGCGACTGCGCCCGCTGTTGCTGTTGTGGAGCCGCGCGAGCAGGAATCACCGCAGCGATCGGTTTCCCTGCCTGGATAGGCCTCGTCGCTGCCATTTCCGCGGGACGCCCGTGATTCTCGGAGGCAAACTGCGCGTGGTTCTGTGCTGCTGCCTGCTGGTGTTGTAACTGCGTGGTCATGGGAGGAATGCGCTGCTGATGCCACGCGGCGTTTTCGGCTGCCACTGGCCGGCGAGTGATGCCTCCGGGCCCGTTGTAACTGGCGCGGTTCATCGTGACATTGTTGACGGAACGGTTATACACGTTGACGTTGGTGATGTTTACGTTGTTGACGGAGCGGTTGTAGTTGAAACGATTTCCGTGCCAATATCCGCCCTGATAGCCCATGCCACCGTAGCCGAATCCGTAATTAATGCCGCCATAGTAGCCGACATATTGGCCCCAGAAACCGTAGTTGAAGCGATAGAAGCCGGCTGAGAATCCCCAATAACCGGGCGTCCACAGAAAGCCCACTTGAGGCGGATACGCCCAGACGCCGGGTACCCAGAAGTAGCCCCGAGGAGAGTAGCTCCAATATCCGGGGGTCCAAAGATAGCCATCGCCGGGGATCGGAGGCTGCGAATATACCGGCAGCGGTGGCGGAGGCTGCTGGGCCTGAAGCACGGGCTGGCCGTAACTTGCATCCTGGTAGCCGGCGTTGTTTTCGTTATCGGGATAGTTCTGGTCTGGAGGAGCTTGCTGCATCGCTGGCGCTGAATAAGTCTGTGGCGCCGGCGCATACTGCTGCTGCGCGTCGTAGTTCGCTGGCGGCAGGTTGTCGGTAGCTGTCTGGTTCGATTGATCCTGGGCACCGTTGTCCTGGGCTGCGGATTTACTGCATGCTGCCACACCGAATATCAAGGCGACGGATGCCGCCACCAGCACGATGCGAGAAGATAACTTGTCTGACATATTGCCTCTATCCCGGAGATGTCGAAAGGACACTCCATAGGATCACTCTCGCATTACGGGGTGCTTCGGGTCTGAGCAAATGAGTACACCGCGAGCCGGACAGCTTTACGGTTCAAGAGGTCCCTAGGCGTGAATTCTTCCCATCCCGCTACAATCTTCATTCATGTCTTTTCGGTTTGAGATCGAGGCCCGCGACGGCAAGGCGCGCGCGGCGCGGTTCTTTACCCCGCATGGCGCGGTGGAGACGCCGGTGTTTATGCCGGTCGGAACGCTGGGGACGGTCAAGGCCGTGGCGCAGGACGTGCTCGAAGAGCTGGGTGTCGAGATTCTGCTGAACAACACCTATCACCTTTATCTGCGGCCGGGCGTGGAGATGGTGCGCCAGTTCGGTGGAGTGCAGCGCTTCATGGCGTGGGACAAGCCCATCCTGACGGATTCGGGCGGCTTCCAGGTGTTCAGCCTCAGTGAACTACGTAAGGTGACCGAAGAGGGCGTGGCGTTTCGCTCACACCTGGATGGCTCGTCGCACATGTTCACGCCCGAGAGCTCGATTGCGGCGCAAATCGGGCTGGGTGCGGACATCATCATGGCGTTCGATGAGTGTACAGAGCATCCGGCGGAGCGTTCGCGAGCGCAGGCATCGATGGAAATGACGCTGCGGTGGTTGCAGCGGAGTCGGGACTACTTTGAGGCACATAAAGAAGAGGTGCCGTGGTTTGGGGGGATGTCTCGGCCGTGGGGAGGAAATGTAGGTCCCTCGACTCCGGCCGCCGAGGCGGCGGCCTCCGCTCGGGATGACAAATCAAAAGCAGGTCCTTCGACTCGGACGCGCGCTGTTCAGCGCGTCCTCGCTCAGGATGACAATGCTGCAGTTGTCGCGCCCGGCCAGACCCAGGCGCTGTTTGGCATTGTGCAAGGTGGCATGTATCCCGACTTGCGCCGGGAGTCGGCGGAGCGGACGGTCGAGATCGACTTGCCGGGATATGCGATTGGCGGGCTGAGCGTTGGCGAGCCGCGTCCCCATGACCTACGAGATGGTGGATGCGGCGATTCCGTATTTGCCGGAGAACAAGCCGCGTTATCTGATGGGGGTGGGCACTCCGGAAGAAATCGTGCACTATGTGGCGCAGGGCGTGGACATGATGGATTGCGTGCTGCCAACGCGGGCGGCGCGTCATGGATTGCTGTTCACGTCCGAAGGAAAGCTGACAATCAAGAATGCACAGTTTGCGCGGTGACGAGGGGCCGATCGATCCGAAGTGCGGATGCAAGGTTTGCGCGCGCTATTCGAGGGGATATCTGCGGCACCTTTACGCGTCTAACGAATTGCTGGCACAGACGTTAAACACGGTCCACAATTTGGCTTACTACCTTGACACCATGCGGCGCGTCCGGCAAGCTATACTACTTGGGGAGTTCGCCACTTTTCTGTCTGGTGTGAAACCACCGCATCTGAGTGTCCCCGAGTGACCGCCCTGCGGAAGCTGCTGAAAAATTCCAAAGACTGAAGGACGTCCTGCGGTTACCCCTGCTCGATGTTTGGATGCAGCGGAGAGGGAGTGCGTCGCGCGGCGGCTGTGGATATCAGGTTTTTCCGGGGCGAAACCTACGGGTTGTGTGCAAGATGCTGAACCGAAGTCCGGCTCTCTCCACCGAAAATTAACGACAAATGCAGACATTCTTAGGCACATATTTGCAAGGGATTGGCGGCGGCCTCGGGTCCATGGGGCCAATCGTGATGATGGTGGCGGTGTTTGCCATCTTTTACTTTTTGCTCATCATGCCGCAGCAGCGCAAACAGAAGAAGTGGGCAGAGATGCTGACGCAGGTCAAGCCGGGCGACCGGGTAGTGACCAGCGGCGGCCTGACCGGCGTGGTCATGTCGGCGAAAGACGACACACTGATACTGCGCATCGCGCCCGACAATATCAAACTGGAAGTGGCCCGCTCGTCCGTTGTAACGCTAACGACCAACGAAGACGACAAGGCCAAGTCCTAGCAGGATAGCAGCGACTCATGAATAAGAATCTGTCCTCAAAGTTGCCTTATTTTCGCAGTGCTGATCTTCTTTCTGTTCGGCATCTTCGGAATTCCCAAGAGCTTCACCCCCGCCGGACTGCTGGCTTCGTTGCAGGAGCGCATTCACCTCGGGCTCGACCTGAAGGGCGGCACGCACCTGATTTTGCAGGTGCAGGTGAATGACGCGATCAACGCCGACAGCGATCGCGCGGTCGAACGGCTGCGGGAAGACCTGAAGGCGAAGAACATCGTCGCCGCAGACATCTCCAAGCCGAATCCGCAGCAGAACCCCGACGTCATCAGTATTAAGGGCGTTCCGCCGGAGTCGCTCAGCGACTTCCGCAGCATCGTCGCCGACCGTCTGCCGGATTACGACCTGGCCTCAGGTCCGGACAACTCCTTCACGATCACCATGAAGCCGAGCATCGTGAAGGAAACCAAGACCAAGGCGCAGCAGCAGGCGATCGAGACCATCCGCAACCGCATTGACTTGCTGGGCGTGAACGAGCCGGTCATCCAGGAACACGGACTGGGCGATTACCAGATCCTCGTACAGCTTCCGGGCGTTGACGATCCGGCGCGTGTGAAAGAAATCATGCAATCGACCGCCATGCTGGAAATCCGGCAGGCGATCGGCGGTCCGTACACCAGCGAGCAGGAAGCCATGCAGGCCAACGGTGGGCTGCTTCCCGCCAACGGCGTTCTGATGAAGGGCAAGAACATCGGCGGACAGAACGGCAATAACGACCAGTACTGGATCATCACTCGCGTGTCGGCAGTCAGCGGCAGCGACCTGCGCACGGCCGATGCGGGCCGCGATGAAAATGGGCGTCCAGACGTGAAGTTTACGCTGACGGGCGAGGGTGGACGGCGCTTCTACGCCTTTACCAGCGCGCACGTGGGCGAACGGCTGGCCGTAGTACTCGACAATAAGGTCATGGAAGTGGCGACCATCCAGGAAGCCATCCGCGACGAAGGCCGCATTACCGGCGCTTTCACCGAGCAGCAGACGCAGGACCTTTCGCTGACGCTGCGTTCGGGTGCGTTGCCGGCCGGCATCAAGTACCTGGAAGAGCGCACGGTGGGACCGTCGCTGGGTGCGGATTCGATTCGCGCCGGCGTGCGGGCGGCCATCTTCGGCATGGTGGCCGTTATGGCCTTCATGCTCTTCTATTACAAGTTCGCCGGCATCAATGCTGACCTGGGCTTGTTCCTGAACCTGGTCATCCTGCTGGGCTTCCTCGGCTACACCAGTGCGACGCTTACTCTGCCGGGTATCGCAGGAGTGATCCTGACGATCGGTATGGGCGTTGACTCGAACGTCCTGATCTTCGAGCGCATTCGCGAAGAACTGCGGCACGGCAAGACGCCTCCGCAGGCGGTGGAGCAGGGCTTCAAACATGCCTGGGTCACGATCGTCGATACGCACGTAACGACCATCGTGTCGGCCATCATTCTGTTCCTGTTCGGAACCGGCCCGGTGCGCGGATTTGCCGTGACCCTGAGCTTTGGTCTGGCAGCGAACCTGTTTACCTCAGTCTTTGTATCGCGCGTGATTTTTGACGCCATCTTGAATCGCCACCAGCGTGGCGAGGCTTTGAGCATTTAAGGGGCTAGCGGTGGAGTTATTTCGTAATACCAATATCGATTTCCTGGGCAAGAAGTGGTATTTCCTTGCCTTCTCACTGGTCTTCAGCGTTGCCGGACTGCTTTCCATCTTCTTCTGGCACGGTATTCCGTTTGGCGTCGACTTCAAGGGCGGCACGCTCGTCTACGTGAAGTTCGCCCAGACGCCTGACCTGAACCAGATCCGCTCCGCCATGGATCGCGCAGGGTTGAAAGACCCGAAGATCCAGAGCTATGGCGATACCGGCAACAACGAAGTGCTGATTGCGCTGGAACAGCGCGAGACCAGCGAAGCCGTGCTCGACCAGGGCAAGAACACCATCATCAAAGCGCTGGAATCGAGTGAGCAGCAGCAGGCGGGCAAGCAAGACCTAAACAACACTGGCCCGTCGAGCTTGCAGCAATACCTTCTGTCGAAAGACCCGCTGCATCTTAGCGGCATCGACGCGCCGGCGAAGTATCTGGCGGTCGCGCAGCAGATCGATGACTTCCGTAACAAGCAGCGTGGCGGAGTGCTCAAGTCGGTGGACGAACTGAAGGGCGTGGCTCCCGCGGAAGTCGTCGCGGTGCTGGACCAGGACTTCTACACCTCGAACTTCGCGGTGCGCAACGTCGAGATCGTGGGCCCGCAGGTGGGCGGACAACTGCGCAAGCAGGCTCTCTGGGCGACCCTGTATTCGCTGGGCGGGATGCTGGTGTATCTGTGGTTCCGCTTCGAGCTGATTTATGGAATCGGCGCGGTAGTCGCGTGCTTCCACGACACTATCATCACGGTGGGCTTCTTCTCGCTGCTGAATAAAGACATTACGCTGACGGTGATTGCGGCCATCCTGACGTTGATCGGTTACTCGATGAACGACACCATCGTCGTCTATGACCGCATTCGCGAAAACATCAAGCTCATGCGGCGCGACAACCTGGCTGACGTGGTCAACAAGAGCATCAACCAGACCCTGAGCCGGACGATTTTGACATCAGGCTTGACATTCCTTACCGTTCTCTCGTTGTATGTGTTCGGTGGAGAAGTTCTGCGTGGGTTCTCGCTGGCCCTGGTCATCGGCATCCTGATCGGAACATATTCTTCCATCGCAGTAGCGGCTCCTATGCTGGTGGCATACCAGGAGTGGCGTTCTAAAAAGACGGGTCGGGCCACCCTGCCGGCCAGCGCCACCCGGGAAAAAATAAAAGCAAAGGCATAATCGGTTTTCTTGCGCGCACAAAGTGGCTTTCGAGGTGTATATTCAAGTCCTTCGGTAAGGCGGTACGGTTTGCGTGCCGTTGGATAGTGTGACAAAAGCTGCAAGGCCCGTGACGACACGCGCAATTCTGGGAGCAAAAAGCAGTAGGCCGGTGTCAAAGTAATAAGTAAGAGCGTTCGACGGAGATAGGGCTATGTTTGAAGACAGCCTCATGGAATCCGGAGGCAAGCTAAAGAACAAGCAGGGTGCGACGACCGCCATTTCATTTGTCTTGCAAATCCTGCTTATTGGCGTGCTTGTACTGCTACCACTGATTTTCACCGAGGCGCTGCCGAAGCAGCAATTAATGACCTTCCTGGTCGCGCCCCCACCCCCACCGCCTCCCCCTCCTCCAGCCGCGATACCGGAAATCAAGATCGTGAAGCCCCGGACCAGCGACCTGGACAATGGGCAGTTGCGTACTCCGACGGCCATCCCTAAAAAAGTCGCCATGATTAAAGAAGACGAAGCGCCACCGCCATCGACAGGCGTGGCTGGCGTCGTAGGAGGCGTACCCGGTGGCGTACCCGGTGGCGCGATGGGTGGCGTACTGGGCGGCATCATCAGCAACGCTCCCGCCGTCGTTCCCAAGGCCGCGACCCCGCAGCGCGTGCGTGTGTCGCAAGGCGTTTCGCAAGGTTTGTTGGTGAGGCAGGTAAAGCCGAACTATCCTCCGTTGGCGCGCCAGGCGCGTATCCAGGGGACGGTGGTCTTGCAGGCGGTCATCAGCAAAGACGGTTCCATTGAAAACCTGCACCTGATCAGCGGACACCCGATGCTGGCCCCTGCGGCCATCGACGCCGTGAAGCAGTGGAAGTACAAGCCGTACTTCCTGAATGGCGAGCCGGTGGAAGTGGAAACGACCATCAACGTGAACTTCACGCTGGCCGGCGGATAGACTTTCGCGTTATCAGTCTTGGGACGAGCGATCGTCCCGGCATTTTTGTATGAGCCGTAAAGAAATACACGTTCTGCTGTAACGAAAAGTTCCTGAGGAGGAGAATTCGATCCATGTTTTTAGCAAACACAGCAACCTACGCTCTCAGCCATGTACCCAACCTCGCCGTCTGGATGTTCCAGGAAGGCGCGGTGGGATGGGACCCGGTGTCGCTATGGAAGCAGATGGGCGTCCTGGCGAAGATCGTCGTTATCATTCTGTTCGTCATGTCCGGTTGGTCAATCGGCGTGATGATTGATCGCGCTATGGCGTTCAGCGCTGCCCGCAAACAGTCGCGTGCATTCGCTCCTGCCGTTGCCGGCGCACTGCGCGAAGGCAAGATCGACGAAGCTATCAAGATCGCCGAGCGCAACAAGAAGAGCCACCTGGCAAAGGTCGTTACTGCCGGCTTGCAGGAATTCCGTGCGCACGGCGAATCGGCCGACATTCCGGGCGAACAGATCGAAGCCTCGAAGCGCGCTCTCGAACGTGCCGAAGCCATCACCCACGCCGAATTGAAGCGCGGACTGAGCGGCCTGGCCACGATCGGTTCCACCGCACCCTTTATCGGGTTGCTGGGAACGGTGGTCGGCATTCTCAACGCCTTCAAGGAAATTTCGACCCAGAAGGCAACCGGTTTGGGCGCCGTCGCCGGCGGTATTTCGGAAGCACTGGTGACCACCGCTATCGGACTGTTCGTCGCCATTCCGGCCGTTATGATGTTCAACTACTTCTCCAGCAAGGTGGAAGCTTTCGACGTGGAAATGGACAACAGCTCCAGCGAGTTGATTGACTACTTCCTGAAGCGTCGCGGAGCCGTCCGCCGGTAATCGGATGGGTGCATTCGTGCACTGCCGATTCTCGATGCAACGGGGAGGTTGAAGAATGTCGTTAGCGAAACGCGACGAAGGCTCAAAAGTAAACTCGAACATCAATGTCACTCCCATGGTGGACGTGATGCTGGTGCTGCTGATCATTTTCATGGTCATCACGCCGATGCTCCAAAAGGGCGTCAGCGTGGACATGGCCAAGGTCAACAGCCCGGAACCCATGCCCGATGCCGATAAAGAAGATGCCTTGCTCATTTCGATCATGCGCGACGGCAAAATCTATTTCGGCTCAGACCGTGTGGATGCCGACACTCTCACCCAAAAGGTGAAAGACCGCCTGGCCAATAAAGTGGACAAGCGCGTCTTCATCAAGTCGGACGCCCGCTCCCGCTACGGTACCGTGGTGGATGTGGTGGACAACGTCCGTTCGGCGGGGGTAGACGATGTGGGTTTGCTAACCGAACAGAAGAAGACGGGTCCGACGGCGACGACGCCGCCAGCCCCGACGAAATAAAGGGAGTCAGTTATGGGAATGGTGAGTGGGGGCAGCAAAGGCGGCCCCGCGGCTGATATCAACGTCACGCCGATGATTGACATTCTGCTGGTGCTGCTGATTATCTTTATGGTGATCACGCCGCTGACGCCGAAGGGCTTGGACGCGCTGGTTCCTCAGCCGCCCAAAGACAAGCAAAACAATCCTCCACCGAGCGATCGTACGGTGGTGGTGCAGTTGCTCAAAGGCAGCGGCGACAAGGCCAACCTGAAAATCAACCAGGACGACGTAACGTGGGAAAACCTTGAAGGCCAGTTGAACGACATCTTCAAGACCCGCGCTGAGAAAGTCATGTTCGTCAAGGCTGATCCGGACCTCACATTTAACGAAGTCGCTCAGGTGATCGATATCGCGCATTCGGCGGGTGTCGACAAAGTCGGACTGATTACCGCCAAGATCGAAGCTGGTCAGTAGCGGATCGAAGTAACAGGAACGTGAGTCGGGCAGTACTCCTCCTTAGGGATGGCGGGACATCGAGATCGGTGTCCCGCTGTACCATGCCACCCGATAATACGTAACGGAGAGTGAAACCAGACATGAATAAGACCGGACGGGTACTGACCATCCTCGCAATACTGTTGGCGTTGCTCTCGGCGGTGGGCTGCGAGAAGCTGCGGGCGCGCGACCAGATCAACAAGGGCGTGCAGGCTTACAAGAACGCTAAATACGAAGACGCCATCGAACATTTTAAGAACGCGGTGCAACTCGACCCCAGCCTGCTGAACGCTCGTCTTTATCTGGCTACCGCGTATATGCAGCAATACATCCCCGGCGCCGATTCACCTGACAACAACCGCTTTGCCGAACAGGCCATCGAAGAGTTCAAGAAGGTTCTCGATTCCCAGCCTCCTCCTCCCAAGGAACAGCAGATCCTGGCGCTGAAGGGCATCGCCTCGTTGTACTTCAACATGAAGAAGATGGACCTGGCGAAGCAGTACCACGAGAAAGTGGCTGCGCTCGATCCGAACGATCCCGAGGTGTACTACTCCATCGCCGTCATCGACTGGACGCAGGCCTATCAGCCGCGCCTGGAAGCCCGCGCCAAGCTGGGCCTGAAGCCGACCGACGAAATCAAGGACAAGAAGACCTGCGCCGATCTCCAGAAGGCCATCAGCGCCAACCAGGCAGTGGTCGAAGACGGCATCGCCAAGCTGCAGAAGGCTATTGAGTTGCGCAGCGATTACGACGACGCCATGGCGTATCTCAACCTGATGTACCGTGAGCGCGCCGACTTGGAGTGCGACAATCCCGATGCGCGCAAGGCTGACCTGAAGAACGCCGACGACTGGGTTGACAAGACCCTGGCCACCAAGAAGGCGAAGGCCGAAAAGGCTGGTCCTACGGGCATCGTCACCACCGAAACGCCGGCGAAGTAAATCTCGACTGGCAGCAGTGAGGTTCCGAGCGCCCCTCCTCCGGGAGGGGCGTTTTTCATGGCGATGGCGCCTCCCGCTGCGTCACCGGCATGTGTGACGGCGTCACTCGCCCCAGCCAGACCATGAAGTACAATTCTTGCTTTGGCGCGATGAATCGGGCCTCGCAGCGTAGTTCTGTGCCGTGCCTGCCCCGCGCCGAGGCGCTCTCATGTTCAAGCGACTCCTGATCGCCAATCGCGGAGAGATTGCGGTGCGCATCATCCGCGCCTGCCGCGAGATGGGCGTCGAGTCGGTGGCCGTCTTTTCCGACGTCGATCGCCGCGCCCTCCACGTGCGCAAGTCTGACCACGCGTACCACATCGGTCCTGCCAGAGCGAGCGAGTCGTACCTCAATATCGCCAAGATCCTAGACGTAGCCAAACGCAGCGGCGCAGAGGCCATCCATCCGGGCTACGGCTTTTTGTCGGAGAATGCGGGCTTCGCCAAGGCTTGCCGCGATGCGGGAGTGAAGTTCATCGGCCCCACGCCCGAGTCGATGGAAATGATGGGCTCCAAGACCCGCGCGCGCCAGAACATGAAGAAGGCGGGTGTACCGTTCGTGCCGGGCTCCGAAAAAGGCATGGAGTACGAAGCCACGGAGAAGATGGCCGCCGAAATCGGCTACCCCGTGATGCTGAAAGCCGCGGCAGGCGGTGGCGGCAAGGGCATGCGCCTGGTGCACAAGCCCGAAGACCTCCGCTCGGCCTTCGAGAATGCGCGCAGCGAGTCGAAACGCGCCTTCGGTGACGACGAAGTTTACATCGAGAAGGCAATCATCAACCCGCGCCACATCGAGATGCAGATCTTTGGCGACGAGCACGGCAACGTGGTGTATCTCGGCGAACGCGAGTGCTCGGTACAGCGCCGCCACCAGAAGGTCCTCGAAGAAGCGCCCTCGCCCATCGTCGGTCCCGAGATGCGCGCGCGCATGGGCGAAGTCGCGGTGCGCGTGGCCAAGGCAGCAAATTATCAGAACGCCGGCACGGTTGAGTTCCTCGTCGATCAGCAGAAAAACTTCTACTTCCTCGAAATGAACACCCGCTTACAGGTAGAGCACCCGGTGACCGAGTTCGTCACCGGACTTGACCTCGTGCACTTGCAGTTACACATTGCGGCTGGCGAGAAGCTGCCGTTCAAGCAGGAGGACATCACGTTGCGAGGACACGCCATCGAGTGCCGTGTCTATGCCGAAGACCCCGACAACAACTTCTTCCCCTCGCCCGGCATGATTACGCGGCTGATTTCGCCGTCGGGGCCGGGCATCCGACGCGATAGCGGTATGCACGAAGGCTGGACGGTCCCCATCGAGTACGACCCGCTGCTCGCCAAGCTGGTGGGCTATGGGGAGACGCGCGAACAGGCCATCCAGCGGCTCGAGCGGGCCCTGTACGAGTATTTCGTCGGCGGCATCAAGACCAACATTTCGCTCTTCCGGCGCATTCTGAAGGACCCTGATTTCCGCGCCGGCAACATCGACACCGGGTTCCTCGAGCGCCTGCTGGCCAAGAAGGTCACCGAGCACAACCCGCACCACGAACTGATAGCGACGATCGCGGCGGGTATCTTCGCCACCATGGATCCGAAGCATACCTTCCCCGGCGGCGACGGCTTGCCCGCTCCGGCCAATGGCAACGCTGCGCCCGAGCCGAGCAACTGGCGCCGCGCGGCGCGCATTGAGGCGCTGAGAGAACGATGAACGTAATTGTTAACTGCTAATTACCTCTTATGACCTACGACGTAATCGTTGACGGCAAGACGCGTCGCCTGGAACTGACCAAGGGCGAAACGACCTGGCACTGCAAGGTAGACGGCCACTCCATTGAAGTGGACGCCGCGCTGACGGCGCGCGATGTAATGTCGGTGCTAGTCGGCGGAGACGCCTTCGAAATCAAGCGCGAGCGCTCCTTGCAGGGCGAATTGCACTTGGTTATCGGCAGCGCCCGCTACGCCATCGATGTGCAGGACCCACGTTCGCTGCGCACACGCCGCGCCGCTGGAGAGAGCGACGCCGGCCCACAGAAGATCACCGCTCCCATGCCGGGCAAAATCGTGCGGATCAGCGTCAAAGTTGGCGACGAGGTCAAGGCTGGCCAGGGCGTCATCGTCATGGAAGCCATGAAAATGCAGAATGAGATGAAGTCCCCCAAAGACGGCAAGGTGCAGAAGATCTTGACTACCGAAGGCGCCACCGTGAATCCCGGGGATGTGCTCGCAATTATTGAGTAGCTACGGAGAGTTCGCCACCGCGCTAGAGGTTCGGATCTTTCTTCACGCGGTTCTCGCTTAACGTTGTTGCCACACCTGTGGATGCTGCTCAACGAAATCGATCAACTTTCCGGCGACAATCTTGTCGTCCTCCGCAGACGGATGCCAGTGACATCCGCTCATAGCAAGGCCGCTCACTGCGATAAAGGCAACGCGGCTATCGCCAGCAGCCTGGATCTGGCGACTTACTTTTTGCGCCTCCGCCTGTATCTCCCGGTGAGCTCCATCCGTCGCCCAAAGAATGAAGAAAGCATGTGGATACCGGCTGCGAAGCTGCTTGAGAAACGCAACAAAAGTGGTTTCATAGTCCGCATGAAGTTGGTATCTGGTCTTCCACTTTTCCCCTCGGTGAAGCTTGGTTGAAAAGTCATTAGTCCCCAGCGCCAGAACAATGATCTGAGGATCCCATGATGAGTCTGTGTACAGAGATTGCTTATCGAACAGAACGTAAGGGTACGCGACGGGCAGCGTGTCTCCCGAGCTCCCGTTGTAGTTGCGAACGATGCCCCGGCCTGAGATGGCGTTGATCTGGTAGTCCGCCCCGAAATGCTTGGCCGTGAGCGGGCCATAGGCGAGCGAGTTGTCCGTGGTCTCCCAGACTTCCTCCTCCGTGCATTCGTGCTTCGTAGAGGTGTTGCCGTATCCGACTGTATGAGAGTCGCCGATGAACTCGATCTGCCGGGCCTCATGCGACGCAGCCAGCGGCGAGGACGTGGTTGGCAGCGAGAATCCGCCAAAGCTGTTCGGTCCCGCCTGGCTCTCCGTTACCACCTCGATGCGCACGGTATGAGCCCCGTCCGTTAGCCCTGAGATGCGGTACACGTCTGGCTCGGGCCTTCCCAGCACTACCGGCAACTGCCCGTCGACCGTCACATGGAGGTTCTGCTTGCCTTCACCGACGCGGAAGTATGCCTCAGCGCCGCTAAATGAAGCCGCGAAGTATGTGCCAGGCCACTGGTACACATACTTCTTGCCTCCAAATGCTTGGTTGGCCGGGTCAATTTCGATCAGCACGCGGCCGCCCACGGTCATTGCAAGGGGAGTCGATCCCTCGACGCCGGCAACTTTTGTGATCTTAGCGGTCTGAGTAACACCGGCAGACAGGCACGACACGCAGAAAGCCGCGACGATCAGAGCTTTGCTTACACTATTCATTCTCCTTGCTTATATCTGCGCTTCGCGGCAGATGGCAAGATCACTTGTCCTCCTATAATGCTCCCATGAAGAAGGACTGGACGACCAAGCTCATCCACTCGGATGCGCAGGTTCCTGAAGGGTATCGCTCGCTGGCGACGCCAACGTATCGTGGCTCGACCACGCTATTCTCTGACGCAGCGAAGATCAGCGACGACTGGAATCAGTACGAAGTCGGCTACACCTACGGCCTCTACGGCACGCCTACGACGCTGGAGCTGGCCGCCAAGATCTGCGAGCTCGAAGGCGGCTTCCGCACGCTGATCACGCCGGGCGGACAGTGTGCCATTCCGACCATCAATTTCGCGTTCCTCAAGGCTGGCGATCACATCCTGATACCCGAGAGCGTCTACGGCCCCAGCCGCAAATTTACTCGCATGGTGTTGCGGCGCTTTGGCATTGAGGCCACTTTTTACGAGCCCACCATCGGCCGCGAGATCGAGTCACTGTTCAAGCCCAACACGCGCCTCGTGTGGTGCGAGAGTCCCGGCTCCCTCACCATGGAAGTGCAGGACGTCCCAGCCATCGCCGAAGTTGCGCACGCGCAGGGTGCGCTGGTCGCCATGGACAACACCTGGGCCGCAGGAGTGCTCTTCGACGCCCTGGAGCATGGCGCTGACATCACCATGCAGGCGGTGACCAAGTACATCGGCGGCCACAGCGACCTGCTGCTTGGCTCGATCACGGTAAAAACCGACGCACTGTGGAACACCTTGGGCGAACATCAGCAGGTGCTGGGCGCGGCGGCGTCTCCCGACGACTGCAGCCTGGCGCTGCGCGGCATGAAAACCATGGCGGTACGCCTGAAGGCCATCGAAGCTTCTGCGTTGCACATCGCACAGTGGCTTAGTGAGCGACCAGAGGTCGAGCGAGTACTGCATCCGGCGCTGCCGTCGTGCCCGGGGCATGAGTTCTGGAAGCGTGATTTTGTTGGGTCATCGGGATTGTTCTCGATCGTGCTCAAGCCCGGAGTGAGCAAGCAACAAGTGTTCGACTTCGTGAATGCGCTGGACCTCTTCGAGATCGGCTATAGCTGGGGCGGCGTGGCCAGCCTTGCCACCGCCTACGATTTCACTGGATATAAGGGGCGCCCGGCATACGGGCACCGCATCGTTCGGTTACACATCGGCCTGGAAAGTCGCGACGACCTGATTACGGACCTGGAGCAGGCGATCGAAAAGTTGCGCTAAACAAAATCGCGCGGACCGAAGTCCGCGCGAATAAAGTTCTTTGAAATGAAGGTACAGCGATCAAGCGCCGTTATTTCAGCGTGCCGGCTTTTTTCAGGATGTCTTCGGCGAAGAAGTTCTCGACCTTGGCTTCATCGCGGATGACCTCGTAATACGCGGCTTTGATCAACTGCTCGCGGCGGTCGCGAAGCTGTTCACGGATAGCCTGTTGCACGCGCGGATCTTGCAGCTGGCGCTGGCCTGCGGATTCTTTACTGATCAGCTTCACGACGCGAAAACCGAAGATCTGGTGGCTGTTCGGATCAGCAACGACGAGCACTCGCCGAATACTGACCGGGCTTCAACTTGTTGATGGCCTCATACGCAGAGCGGTCGCCCTTCAGCGACGACTCAGGCACAAAGCCCAACTCGCCGCCATTTTGCGCGGTCTCGGGTTGCTCGGAGAGGGCCATCGCGACAGAAGCAAAATCCTCTCCGCTGTCGAGACGGTTCTCGATGACCGTGATTTTCTTCTTCGCGTCGGCTTCATTCTCGCTTTTCCCGCGACATTGGGAGCCTGCGGATTGGGCTGAGTCGTAACCAGAATCTGCGCCAGGTGATATTGCGGCTCGATGAGGTTGAACTCGGCCTTGTGCTGGTTGTAGTAGTTGGTGATGTCGCCGTCGGAGATATTGATTTTCGACGTGACTTCCTTGTTCAGCACCTTGTCAACGGTGATGGAGCGGCGCAGGTCGGCCTTGAAGTCGGCCAGCGTGATGTTCCGTCTGTTCCAGGCGCTTGTCGAAGTCGGCCTGGCTGAACGGAGCCTTGATCTCGGCGAGTTTGGCGTTGACTTCGTCATCAGTGGCCAGCAGGCCGAGCTTCTCGGCTCGCTGCATCAGGATTTCATTGTCCACCAGCTGCTTCAGGATGTTCAGGCGCAGCGTATCAGCCTGCTCGTCCGTGGGTTTCTGAGGAGCGTCGGCGGTCTGGTTGTTGTAGTACTTGTCCACTTCGGTACGCGTGATCTTGCGGCCGTTCACGGTGGCCATAACGCCTTCCGTGCTTCCTTGGTGTTGCAGCCAACGCCAGACAACAGCAGGAAGAACGCACCCGCCAAAATGGCTGCTACGGCGGCGCTCTTTCCACGCTTCCATTTCAATCTCAAACCTTGCTCCTCATTCGGGCATGCTTGCCCAGTTGCACTCAAGAATTACTCGCCAATCGGCTTATTTGCTGGTGGTTTCCGCTTTAGGCGGAGCGACCGGAGTCGGCGGCGCTGGCGGCTGAACACCCGCCGCTAAAAGTTGCGCATTCAGCACTGCCCTAACTTCGTCGGCGTCGACCGCGCCTTCCAACTTCTGGCCGTTGATAAACAGTGTGGGCGTTGCATTCAGGCCAAGCGTTTCGCCCTCGGCCATCGACGCCTTCAATGACTTGTCAGGCTGGGCTTTGAGGCAAGCCTGCAAGCGCGTCATATCCGCGCCGTTCTTCTTTCCCATATCCAGTGCGATGCGGTCTAACTCTGCCTGCGACTTCTGTAGATCCTGTCCGCCGCCGATGGCCTTCTGATTGGCGTGGACGTAATCGGCAAACTGCCAGAAAGCGGTACCGTTCTCGGCGGCGAGGCAGTTCGCGTCGTTGGCCGAATGCGGCGCCCAGGGATGCATCGACAGCGGGTAATCCTTGTAAATGATCTTAATACGGTCGCCGTATTCGGGCAGGATCTCCTGCATCAACGTGGAGTGCATGCGCGAGCAGAAAGGGCACTGTAAATCGTCATAGTTCACGACGGTGACCTTGGCGTTCGGATTGCCTCGCACCGGGCGTCCATTGACGTCGATCTTGCTCATGCGATCGGCATAGATATCTTTCGTCAGGTCAAGCTTCGTGACCTTGGCCAGCGTCTTGCCGTCCTGGGAAAGCAGGAAGTCGACCTTTTGCTCGCGGCCGCCGCCACTGAGCGTGATTGTCACCTGGTCATAGGTGGGGAAATCGCTGGGGCGACGCGGACCCACGTCAATCCCCACGCTCGGGGGAAGGTCGTATTGAGCCTGAACCTGGCGCTGGATTTTCGCCTTCAATTCCGGCGAGACACTCTGGGCCGAACAACCGGAGCAGACCAGCAAGAAAACTACGGCTACGCGTTTCATGAACAAGAGACAGAACCACCTTTGGCTTCGAGCCTGAAACTCTCATTATCTCACGCGGAATCGCCCTCGGGCATGCCGGGCGAAGAGCTGAATGCCCGCATATGCCGGGTGTCCGAATTCGGTCACTCAAAGCGTGACCGGTGAACGTCGGTGCTACCGCAAGTACCGGGGCAAGAGTCTATTGATTGTTAAGTTTGAACTGAGCACGCACTGGAAGCGTATCTGCTTCAGCGTCTGGGAGAGAAAGGTCACCACCTCATGCAGGATATACGTGTCGCGTTACGGCAGCTGCGAAAGTCGCCAGGCTTTGCGCTGACGGTAATTCTGACTATCGCGCTGGGCATCGGGGCCAATACGGCCATTTTTACCCTGGTGCATGCCGTGCTGCTCAAGTCACTGCCGGTGGCTGACCCGAAGTCGCTGTATCGCATTGGCGACAAAGACGATTGCTGCGTCAACGGCGGATTCATCAATGACGACGGGGACTTCGATCTCTTCTCCTACGAACTCTACCTGAATCTTCGTGACACCACGCCTGAGTTCGAACAGCTGGCTGCGATGCAGTCGGGCCTCAACACCATGAACGTGCGGCGCGGTTCCGAGCCAGCCAAAGCGCTGCGAAGCCAGTTTGTGTCAGGCAATTTCTTCACGACGTTCGGGATTGGCCCGTTCGCCGGACGAATGTTGAGCATGGCCGACGACAAGCCGGGAGCTGCGCCGGCGGTGGTCATCAGCTATCAGGCATGGCAGTCGGAGTACGGCGGAGACCCGTCGATTGTCGGTTCGACGATATACATCCAGACACAACCGGTCACGATAGTGGGCGTCGCGCCCCCGGGATTCTTTGGTGACCGGATTCGGCCCAGTCCTCCGGCAATATGGATTCCCTTGTCCTTGGAGCCGCTGATCGACGGCGACAACGCCCTGCTGCATGTGAAGCCGAGCAATTGGCTCTATGCCATCGGCCGGGTGAAGCCGGGCACGGAAATCGGCCCGCTCCAGGCAAAGATTTCCACCAACCTGCGTCTGTGGCTTGGCACTGTGGACGATTACACGCGCAACGGCGGAGCCACCGAAATCGCCAAGCAGCATGTCATCATTACACCGGGTGGCGCCGGCATTCAAAACCTGCAACAGGAAACCGGCAAGGGACTGTACTTGCTGATGATCATCTCAGCGCTGGTGCTGCTGGTAGCTTGCGCGAACATCGCCAACCTGCTGCTGGCGAGGGGCACGACGCGCAAAGCCGAGACCTCAATTCGCATGGCGTTGGGTGCGGCGCGCAGCCGCCTGATCCGGCAGATGCTGACGGAGAGCATTCTGCTTGCTTGTCTCGGCGGACTTGCGGGGCTCGCTGTCGCCTACGGAGGAACCCGGACGATCTTGGCACTAGCTTTTCCGAGGGCGCACAACATACCGATCGAGGCGACTCCGTCTCTCCCGGTACTGGGATTTGCCTTCCTGCTGTCCCTGGTTACGGGGATCGTGTTCGGCATAGTACCGGCTTGGATCACCTCACATGCTGATCCGGCGGAAGCGCTGCGTGGAGCCAACCGCTCCACTCGCGACAGTGGCGCGCTGCCGCAAAAAGGCCTGATCGTATTTCAGGCGGCATTGTCATTGGTGATGTTGGTGAGCGCTGGATTGTTGACGAAGACCCTTCGCAACCTTGAGCACCAGAATTTTGGGCTTGCAGACGGCCAATCGCTACGTGGTACACATCGATCCCGCGGGTGCCGGGTATACACCAGAGAAACTGCCCGCGCTCTACCAGCGACTGGAACAGCAATTTGGAGCAGTGCCAGGAGTCCAGAGCGTCGGATTGGCACTCTACAGCACGCTCGAGGGTAACAATTGGGGCGAGGAAGTTTTCGTGGAAGGGCGGCCCGATCCAGGACCGAATCCGCACATTGGATCGTCGTGGGACCGGGTCAACCCGCAGTTCTTTGAAACAGTGGGTCAGCCGGTGGTTCGTGGACGTGGTCTTTCCGAGACTGACACAGCGACTTCGCAGTTCGTTGCGGTCGTCAACCAGGCATTCGTCAAGAAGTTCTTCCCCAAGGAAGATCCCATCGGACGCCACTTTGGAATCTTCCAGCAGAAGTACTCCGGCACAATCGAGATTGTGGGCATTGTGGCTGACGCCAAGTACACGAACCCGCGTGACGAGGTCAGGTCGATGTATTTTCGTCCGCTGACACAGCAATTGAAGGTTGAGACGCCGAACGAATTGATGGCCGAGGGCCGTTCGCTATTCATTAATTCGATTACGCTGCGGTTCAATACGCCGCCGCAGAATGTGGATACGCTGGTGCGCCGAACGCTTGCCGACATTGACCCGAACCTCACGATAGAAGACTTGCACTCGCTCGACTACCAGGTCAGCGGCAATTTTGACCAGGAGCGGCTCATTGCGCGGTTGACCATGTTGTTTGGCGCGCTGGCGCTAATACTCGCGGCGGTCGGATTGTATGGCATCACCTCATACGCAGTGGCGCGGCGAACCAGCGAAATCGGGCTGCGCATGGCGTTGGGCGCCGACCGAGGCAAGGTGGTGCAGATGGTCATGCGGGGAGCGTTCACTCAAGTCGGCTTGGGATTGCTGATTGGGATTCCGGTCGCATTGATTGGCGGACGCTACATGGCGGACCAGCTTTATGGAGTCAAGCCATACGATCCCCTGAGCATTGCAATTGCGGTACTGGTACTGTCGGCCGCAGCGGCGTTGGCAGGATTTGTTCCGGCACGTCGGGCCGCCAGCATCGAGCCTATGCAAGCGTTGCGCACGGATTAATCGGGGCGAACACGTTGCGAACTACGCGATACAGCTCTCTTTGAAATGCAGTCCCGGACGACAGCCCGTCGTTGCCAACGTCGAACATACGGTTGTAGCGGGACGTCAGGAATAAAGTCTGCTTCGGATTGACGCCTTCTAGTGTCGCCATGAAATCCTTGGAATCTGATCGCAGGAGGCAAATGGAGATTTGACTCCTGCGATGCGAACGGCCGAATCAGGCCGCGACGATCGAGCCTGATTTCGTCTCCGGCTTGGAGATCTCCGAGACGGTCTTTGAGACCTTTTCAGGCGTGTCTTTCAGCGCAAGGTCGGCTTGCGAGACGATTCCGACGCAGGCTCCGTTGCCATCGACCACCGGAATGCGGCGGATCTGATTTTCCTGCATGGCGCGTTCGCATTTGTCGAGGTTTTCGCCATCGCGACACGTGATTGGATTTGCGTGCACATGCTCTTCGATGGTCGCTGTCTTTGCATCGAGACCCGCCGCGACGATCGAGCAACATATGTCGCGGTCGGTGATCATTCCAACCAGAGTTTTGGAGTCTTGATCGGCTACTACAGGTACTGAGCCAACGTTATTGTCACGCATGATTTGTGCGACCTTCTGCGCCGTGTCCGAGGGTAGGCAACAGATGGGGTCGGAGGTCATTACTTCGCGAACTTTCATCGGGAATTCTCCTGTTGATGATGAAACGGGTTAAAAAAGGCTCAATGTGTTTTTCCATTTACCTTCGTCAGACGTGTTTGTCCGTCAAGCTTCACTCTGTGCAAGTATTATTCCGAACGATCGTGGATCGTATCTGTGCGGAATAGAACACTTTGAGGAAACCTTCCCGACTACCGCACCGGTTCCAGCAGGTAAATTGTTCCAGGTTACAGACATCATAAGGTGGGGTGGTGGTAGTGCTTCTACGGAACCGCTGCTCAGAAGCTACATAGTTCGCCCTATGGTCTGGCTCGATGTAGCTCGATACGTTCGAGGTTGCAAAGCTTGGTTCGTCGGCTTTGCTATAGGAGCCGGTTATGTCATTTGGCCTTTACGTCTTGGGAGTGGTGGTCGTTTTAGCCGGGCTTGTCTATGGGGCGCACTTGATGCACATGCCCGCCCATTGGATCGCTGTCGGCGCGATTGTTATTGCGGGACTTGGGATTCTCGGGGGCGTGAAGAATGCGCGCCAGAAAGATCCTTCCTAGAACGACCTGCAGTTTGTCTTTGTCAGAGTGTGATTCTGTTCCCAAGTAGCTATTTGGAGAGTAGCTGTGACAGGGGCAGCACCGCGTTCATGGATCCGGAGCGGAAGCCTTCGAGGTCAAGAGTGACGTAGGAAAAGCCCAGCACCTTGAAGATGCGGGTGAATTCCAAGGCCATCTCGGGGCTGAGCGCGCGAGGGAGTTCGTCGCGCGCGATTTCGATGCGCACGATGTCTCCGTGATGGCGGACGCGGAACTGGCGGAAGCCCAACTGCCGCAGCGCGTCTTCGCCCTGTTCGACCACTTGCAATGCTTCCGGCGTGACGGGACGCCCGTATTCGATGCGCGATGACAGGCAAGCTGAGGCCGGCTTATCCCAAATGCGTAAACCGGCGGCGCGCGACAGATCGCGAATGTCTTGCTTAGTCAGGCCCGCATCCAGCAGTGGCGCAGCGACACCATGTTGCCGCGCTGCCAGTTGCCCGGGACGATAGTCACCCTGGTCGTCGGAATTCACTCCATACGCGATGACATCGAAGCCGCGCTCCGTGCGGAAGTTTTCCATCACGGAGAAGAGCTCGTCCTTGCAATGAAAGCAGCGGGAGGCGTCGTTTTGGCGGTACTCGGGATTATCCATCTCATCGGTCGCAATTACCGCGAGCGGAATGCCCTGCTCCTGCGCGAACGCCACGGCATCGTGCATCTGCGAGCGAGCCAGGCTAGGCGAATCGGCGAGGACGGCGAGCATCTCGTTGCCAAGTTCGCGATGAGCGGCCCAAGCAAGATATGCGGAGTCCACGCCACCGGAGTAGGCCACCAGCGTGCGGCCGAGCGAGCGCAGGTGTTCTTGTAAAAGCCGCGACTTGGCGGTCAGACCATCTTCGGCGGATTGGCCGGTAGACGACATCGTTCCATTGTAGATGGAGAAAGAGCGAAAGAGGTTGCGGCGCTAGTAGATTCGCTGGAGGCGCTTCAAATTGCCGAACGTCCCGACATTGCTGAGGCTGAAGGCGAAACGGTAGGCGTTTTCGTTGCGCACTGTGCCGAGCGCCCAGCGGGCATATTCGAATGTGATACCGCAGCAATCCCAGTTGTAGTTACTCTGGACGGTTGCGCCCTGGAGATAAACGTTCTTTACATCAAACGCGATCGCGGCGGCGGCGCTCAAACCGCGGCTACTCAAGTTCCCGTAGATGGCCTCGAATCGGAACTGATTGGTGATATCGGGAGCGAGAAGTTCATTGATGGTGGAAGGAATGACTTCACCGGGAACGTGCAGGTACGTTTGGCTGCCCAGGACATACCATTTTGGCGACAGGCGCTGTCCGATGAAGATAGTGCTGGCGTTCACCTGGTGAAAAACCGGGTCGTAATCGAGGTCCCACTGGAAGTCAGTGCTCGCCGGCTTGACCAGCAGGCGAGAGATGATGGGCGAGGCGTTACGAGGCTGGGTAAGGAAAGCGATTCCCGAAAAATCTACAGTGCTATCGAACACATTCCGTTGATTAGGGACAAGAGCGCCACCAAACATCGGAGCGAAGAAGTACTTCTGGGCGATGGTCCAGGTCACAATCTCGCGCGAAGAGCCCGCCTGATCCTCACACAAGGTCTTGTCCGCAGCTAGCTTCTTCGCTGCCTCGGCCGGCGGTGTATCGGACGGAAGATATTTTGGGTGCAAAAAACATTCCGGGTTCGACTTGGACTTCTTGGCGTAGAGGCGGTTTACCACGCCGTATTCCACCGAATTCGAGTCGGCTATGATGTCGCGCTCGTCGAAGCGGATGATGTTAGCGAAGTTATGGACGCCGTTTTCGTAACGGTAGACGGCGTACGGTTCCACCACGTGTTTCAACACGTAGCCGAGTAGTTTGCGATCAAAGATGCGAGCCACCGACGGCGGCCGAAGCTCCATGGACGCATACTCTACGTTCCGGTTCAGCGCCTGTGCGACTGCAATGCCAATTACGCCAGTGTTGTTTTCGGTGGGAATAAGACGTTCGCTGTAAACCGTCTCGCGCACACCAACTTCCGGCCGGAAAGTCCATCCGTTGAAAAATGTCGGCAAGGAAATAGTGGGATAAACATCAAAGCGGCCCACGACATTCTGGGTCTGGAATCCGGGTTCATGGCGGCTGACGCCCTCGCCCGCGGCGTCGTAGGTGTACATGAATTTCGAGCCAAAAATGGGTGTCTCGACGTTGGCCATTTGCAGGCTGGGAATGTGCGCGATATCGATCACATCACCGTGGATGGTGCTTTGGTAGTTCTGGTAGCGCGACATCCACAAGCCCAAAAGGTTACCGTCGAAGCTCTTGCTGATGAACCCCGAGGAGCGGACCTCGGAATTGATGGCCTCGGTGAAGCTCTGTCCGAAAGCCAAGCGGAATAAATAAGAGCTGAGGTAGTCGACAGAGACGACGCCGCGAAAGCCGTACGGCAGCGCCGCCGCGCCGTTGACCTTGAGCTCTTCACCGCCCTGGTTCTGATGGTATTTAGGATCGCCCTGTTCATCGATCACTCCGTAATACTCGGCATGTAACGAGTAGCGCCAGCCGATGTTACGGTAGTTGGCGACTTGGGCCCAGCCGCGTGAGGAAAACAAATAACCGCCAATCTCGGCGTCGGAGTTGCGATTGATAGCCCAGTAGTAGGAATCGCCGAGAATGAAACCCTTGCTGTTCGATTGTCCGATGGCAGGAATGAGGAAACCACTCTGCCGCCCAAGGTCGTCAACAGGATGCTTCACATAAGGGAAGTAGAAAACAGGGATTCCCTTGATGCGCATGGTGGAGTGATACATGGTGGCGTCGCCGCCCGCCTCCACCAAGGCCGTCGCCGGATGAAATTCCCACTTTGGGTTGGGAAGCTGGCAGGAAGTTATGATCCCGTGGTGGACACGGTAGAGATCGGGGCCGAGTTTGTCGACTACTTTCCCGGTGAAGAAGAACGGATTAGACGAACGCAGGAACATCACCTGGTTTTTGACCACGATGCCGATGGATCCGGTCACGTCGTAGAACGTTCCGGTGTCTCGACTGACGTCGTAGGTGGCATGCGTGCCAACGATATGCTCGTGATGGGAGCCGCCGTCGTACACCACGTGGCCCGTCGCCGTGATTTGACCGGTGGTCGAGTCGTAAGTCGCCTGATCGCAGTGAATGGTGTTGTTGCGAAAACGCATCTCGACGTTCCCTCTGACTTTGTAGATGTCCTGGGCCTTCTCCTGCTCGTCGGCGCGAATGAGAACTTCATCGCGATTCAAGACAACGTTGGCGGGGGACGCGGCGTGTTAGTGTCGGCGGCGCTTTGCAGCTGCTGCTGGATAACCTCCTCAATCACCGCCTCGCCTTCGTTCGCCGCAGGCTGTTGCTCTTGCTTCGGGCTGGCGGTCTGTTGGGCGGCGCTGCCAGTGCTGGTCGATTGGGCGGTTGAAGCGCCAGAAACGGCGGGAGATTGAGCGACTTCGTTTTCGGGTGGCGCGCTGCGCAACTGGCTGGTTAACAGTGCGGGAACGAGAAACAGATGACTTCCCAACAGCGTCGTGATAATGAATCGTATGCGGGAGTTCATCGAAGGCCGCGCGTTGCCTCGCCGAAGAAGTTCAATCAGCAGACCTTTGCAACTTAGCACGTTGCAAGGACTCAGGCCAAACGCACTACCCAGACGATGGTCTCACGCTGCTCTGGCTTTTTCTCTAAACCCGTCTTGCAGGAACTGGTTGCGTCGCATCAGGCGAGCGTTCACATGCCTTTGTGCGTCGCGATACCAGCTCGCATTAGGGCGACCTCCGTTCCTCGGTAGTTACACGATTGCAATCCCGGCGGCCGGGCCGTTTGGAAAAGGATGAATTGCGCCACGACATGACGGAACAGCAGCTCTCCCAATACGAGGCAGTAAATGGCCCGGCCGAGCCGGCGGACCCCTGGCGTAACGAAGTGCAGGACCGGCTGGCGCACTACAAGCGCCGTCGGGGGCGCCGCATCGAAGGCGCGTTTACCATGCGCTTTCCGTTTCCTGCGGACGACGTAACAGTGGTGGACCCATCGCCCGAGGCGAACGCTGTTGCCGCCGCGGTCGCACAGGCGCTCGCGCCGGAACTTGAGCAGCCTGATATGGAATCCTTGCTGATCCACGCGCGGCCGCAAGCCGAGCCCGATGCGGAAATGGCGGAGGAAGTTAGCCTTTCTGTTTTCGAAGAACCACAACCGTCGGCTGAACTCGCGCTGGACGCTCCACCGGTCGAAGAAGTCGAGCCCGGACCATTCGTTGATCCGCATCCCCGACCAAAGCCCAAGCGCAAAGTCATTGCTTTTCCTAGGCAACACCCTGTCACGACAGAGGCGCTGTACCGCCTGGCTGATCCTGTGACCGCCGAGGCGCCACGCATACTGGATGTTCCCGAGGAACTGGAAGCGACTCCATTCCTCGATGGCTTGCAGTTGTATCTACCGCAGCAAGCCGTTGTGGAACAAAGTCAGGAACATCAGGAACATGTAGAACTGCCGTGCCAGCCCGTCAGCACCTCACTGCGGATGTTGGCTGGCGTCATCGATCTCGCCGTCACTGCCTTGGGCACGAGCGTGTTTGCCGCGGTCGCGTTCAAAATACTCAAAGATCCGCCGCCGGCGAAGTTACTGGTGCTCGGCTTGGTGGTCTCGGCGGTTGCATTGTGGAGCGCCTACCAGTACCTGTTTGTCGTGTATGCGGGAAAGACCTTGGGCATGATCGCAACACACAGTCGCTTGCGAACGTTCAAAGGAAAATCGCTCACCATGCGTCAACGAAAAGTCCGCGTGCTGAGTTTCTACTTTTCCTCGCTCTCGCTGGGCATGGGCTTGATGTGGGCGTTTGTCGATATTGACGGCCTCTGCTGGCACGACCGACTGAGCCGCACCTTCCTTAATCGCGCGGACTGACCACTCCCACCACCTTTCGCGGACTGACAAACCATGGTCGAGAAGTGTAGATTGCAAGTCTGCGCCTGATTCGCACGGCCGGCATCCAACAGAGTTAGTGCCCGGGCGGCCGGGGCGCATATAACTGCAAATCGAATGTCTACCCCAGCCAACAGTCTGCAAAAACCGGCAGTCCGAGTCTTCGTCGCCACCACGGTGATGTTGACGTTTATCTCGTTCTGGCGAGCTGCCGCAATCGTGCTGGCGGATCTGGCGTCGTCAGCGTATTACGTGGGCGGCGACGCGGAAAAGGTCATTGGCAAGAGCGCCCCATGGTTCGTGCTGGCGGTGATGATCTTCAGCTACGCCGTGCGGGCCTTGTATATCGAGTCGAGCGCCATGTTCGTCCGTGGCGGCGTGTATCGGGTGGTCAAGCAAGCATTGGGCGGAACCCTGGCCAAGTTGTCGGTTTCGGCGCTACTGTTCGATTACGTCCTGACTGGCCCCATCAGCTCGGTAGCCGCCGGGCAGTACTTTGCGGGCTTTCTAACCGACACGCTTCACCACATCGGCCACGACGTACACATTCCAGAGAACGCGTTCAGTGCAGTGTTCGCCGTCATCGTGACGGTCTATTTCTGGTGGAAGAACATCCAGGGCATCCACGAGTCGAGCGAACGGGCGTTGCAGATCATGAAGATTACCACCGTGATGGTGGTGATCCTGATCGTGTGGTGCCTGATCACCATTTGAAAGACGGGGGCACAGCTTCCCCCTTTGCCTTCAGCGGCTGACATGCACCATGACCGCGAATCGCTGGGCTGGCTGCTGGGTACCTGGGCGCAAAAGATTCCGATCATCATGCTGCTGGTGGCTTCGGGCACTCGGTGCTGGCCATGAGCGGCGAAGAGTCGCTGGCCCAGGTCAATCGCGAAATCGAACACCCCAAGCTGAAGAACCTGGAAAAGACCGGGCTGGTCATCTTCCTCTACAGCCTGTTCTTTACCTCGCTGGTGTCGTTCTTCGCGGTGATGATCATCCCCGACCAGAGCGGCACAACTACTTCGCCAACCTGATCGGCGGACTGGCGATGAACGTCGTCGGCCCCTACACTCTGCGGCTGGTGTTCCAGGGCTTTGTTGTGCTGGTGGGCGCGCTGATCTTGTCGGGAGCGGTGAACACCGCCATCGTCGGCGCCAACGGCGTGTTGAGCCGCATGGTCGAAGATGGCGTCCTGACTTCCTGGTTCAAGAAGCCGCAGAAGAAGTTCGGCACCAGCTACCGGGTGATCAACATGATTGCGGGGCTGCAGGTGCTTACCATTTTCGCCAGCGGCGGCAATGTGTACCTGCTGGCATCGCTGTATGCATTCGGAGTGATCTGGAGTTTCTCCTTCATGTCACTGGCGGTGCTGGTGCTGCGTTACAAGCTGCCGGAAAAGCGCGAATGGAAGGTGCCGGGCAACATAACCATCGGCGGCGTGGAGATTCCGATCGGGCTGGGCATCATTTCGGTGATCCTGTTCGCCACGGCGCTGGTGAACCTGTTCACCAAGGAGATGGCAACCATTGCGGGCGTGAGTTTCAGCCTGGTGTTCTTTATGGTCTTCACGGTATCTGAGCGTGCGGTCGCGGCCAAGCATGCCAGCGGTGAGTCAGGTCTCGAACAGTTCAATGTGGCGGCCAACGCGGAACTCAACGCCCAGGCGATGGAAGTCCGACCCGGGCAATGTACTGGTCGCGGTGCGTGATCCCAAAAACCTGGCTTACTTGCGCGAAGTGCTCTCGCGAGTGGACACAACGCGCACCGACGTTGTGGTCATGACCGCCCGAATCTACCACCGCGAGCACTCCTTCAGCGGCAGCGCCGAGATGGAAAGCTCCGAAATTTTCGACAAGTATGAGCAGGAGCTGTTCACGGCGGTCGTTGCTGTTGCGGAGAAAGAAGGCAAGCACGTTTCGTTGGTCGTGGTGCCTACCAATGACGTGTTTGAAGGCATCGTGGCGACTGCACAACGGTTGGGTTCCACCGTCGTGGTCTGTGGTTTGTCGAACAAGCTGACCGCCGATGAGCAAGGCAAGCTGACCGGCGACGCCTGGGAGCGCCTGCCCGAGCCGCGCCCGCGTCTTACCCTTGTGGTCGTGGGACAGAACGGAGAGCGGCACGAATACCAACTGGGTCCGCACCGCCCGCGCGTGCGCAAGGAAGACGTAGACCTGTCTGCATTCCGGTGTGGCGCGAAGCCACTGTTGATCCTAAGTTCCGCGAGTTGCACCATTACCATGTCCTCAATGTGGCCCTGCAGGAAATGGACAAGCGTATGCACGACGAGGCTAGGAGCGCGAAGAGGTCATGAAAGACCTCGAAGACGAAATGTGCCGTCCTTGCGGTCCCACTCTGCCCGACGAAGGCTCCGAGCCGAACTAGAGCATTTTCTCCACAGACGTATTGGGGTGGAGCACCGCTTCAGCGGTGCATTTTCGGCCGCCTTCGGACCCCGGCTTTAGCCGCTGAGGTAAACAACCCCCATTACCTCCAGGAACGGTCTAAACTCCGCCGCTTGTACTCCCTCCGGACTGTCCCCAAACGCCGCGCTCTTGCTAACATCAACGTGTGAACAAAAATTCCAAAGTACGCGTCCGCTTCGCGCCGTCTCCCACTGGGCAGTTGCACGTGGGCAACGCCCGCACCGCACTCTATAACTGGCTGTTCGCCCGCAAATCGCAGGGCACCATGATCCTGCGCATCGAAGACACCGATCTCGAGCGTAGCGAAGCCCGCTACGAAGACCAGCTTCTCGAAGACCTGAAGTGGTTCGGCATCGATTGGGAGGAAGGTCCCGATCTTGGTGGCCCCTTTGCGCCGTATCGTCAGAGCGATCGGCTGGACATCTATCGCGAGCATGCCGAGCGGCTGGTAAAAGAGGGAAAGGCTTACCTGTGTTTCTGCTCGCAGGAAGAACTGGAGCGCGAGCGTGAGGCGGCCATGGCGGAGCATCGCTCGCCGGTGTATTCGGGCAAGTGCCGTGGTCTCAATCCGGCCGAGGCCGAACGTCGTCGCGACGGTGGCGAGGCGGCGGCCATTCGGCTTGCGATTCCCGAGCACCCCATCCGCTTTCACGACATCGTGCGCGGAATGGTGGAGTTCTCGAATGAAGCGGTAAGCGATCCCGATCATTCTGCGGTCGAGTGGTATTCCGGTTTACAACTATGTGGTGGTGGTAGACGACGCGCTGATGGAGATCACCCACGTCATCCGCGGCGACGACCACCTTTCGAACACGCCCAAGCAGGTGGCGCTGTACGAGGCGCTGGGATGGCCGGTGCCCGAGTTCGCGCATCTTTCCACGATCGTGGGGGCCGACGGAGCGCGATTGTCGAAGCGGCATGGCGCGACCTCGATCGCCAACTTCCGCGAGATGGGCGTGCTGCCCGAGGCCCTCGTCAATTACCTTGCGCTGTTGGGATGGGCGCCCACGGGTGGCAACCGCGAGGTATTCACTCCCGAGGAGTTGTGCAAGGAATTCACGCTGGAGCGGGTGACGCCGTCAGCTGCCATGTTCGACATGGAGAAGCTTTACTGGCTCAACCGGCATTACATCAAGAAGAGCCCGCCGGAGAGGATTGAGAAGCTCGCCGAGCCGTATTTCATCAAGGCGGGACTGCTGCCGGAGAACCTGGATGAGCAAACGCGTACTTGGTTCGGCAAAGTCGTCGCCCTGCTGGCCCCTTCGGTGAACAAGCTCGATGAATTGCCTGAGCGAGCGCGGCTTGATTTTCAGCGTGGATGCGGCTGCGGCGCTTGCGTTCGCCCGACAACGCAGAGGTACTGGGCGCAGCGAAGGCGAACGAAGTGCTCGCCACGTTCGCCGAACTCGCCGAGGCCGACAAGTCGCCCATGACTCCGGAGCGCTTCAAGGCCATCATGAACGAGGTGAAGGCCAAGACCGAGGTGAAGGGCAAAGATCTCTTCCATCCGGTGCGCATCGTGTTCACCGGCTCGCACTCAGGGCCGGAGTTCGACAAGCTGATCCCGATTCTTGAGGAAGGCTCGCAGCTACCGTTGCCGGTACACGTGATGAATACGCAGGAGCGGATCGCAGCGTTCAAGGCGGCGCGCTAGACACGTTTCATGAGTACAGTCGCTGCTGGCACTTAGGTAAACCCGCGCTTCAGGCTGCTGAGAAAACCTCGTTTACACCGGCTTTGGAAGGTCCCAGCTTTAGCTGCTCCGTACAAGTCGTTTTGCTTCGCGTCAGGGCACGACTTCAGTCGTGCCCCGCATTCTTGTCATTCCTCGCGGGCTTTAACCCGCGAGGAATCTGCTTGTTCGACTTTTTCAGTAGCCTCGTCAGCGGTGTCCATAAGGTTCCGAAAATGCGACCGAACCCAGAGTGTGTGTGAGAATGCAGGTTTCGAGAGTTTGGTCGGGAGTCGCCGTCAGTATCGCCCTAGAAGCAGCCGCGCAGCGGCGTAACTTGGATTAGCCGTGGGCGTAAGCCCGCGGTCGAGTGGGGAAGGTCGTCGAGCCGCGTAGCGGCGGCACTGGTTCTGACACAGACGCTCCAACGCGATGCAGGGCGTTCGGTGCGGGAGCGATTCCCATTTTGGTCCGCTTTGGTTACTAAAGTTTTCCTACTTAGTCTTTTTCTCTCGCGCATCCAGCTGTCGCCGCTATATACCTTCAGACGGGCGACGGATACGTGTCCCTGCTTGCCGCGTCCAGGCGCGGCAGAGTTGTTCTTTGACATCGCTTTCGCGGCGCAGAGTGTGAGTATGACTTGTATTGAAAGTAATACAAAAGCGACCACCGGCCTGTATTACTTGTATGACAAGTAATACGAATTTGGTGGCCAGAACGACCACTTTTTGCCGCTAACTCCAACGGGCACACGGTGATGCGTATAACTAGCTTATGAATGAGTGACATGCGGAAAAACCACTCCGTAAATCGTTGATTCTAAACAGCCGCGAGTTTTATTTTTTGTTATCGCGTTATACATCACTAGTACACGCTTGGAGCTCATCCATGGTTACGCTAGCGCGTAACGAAACGCGGCTCGCGCGAGAATGCGCGTCGAGTCCAGCGTGGGCAAGTGGCGAAGTGATATCGTCGATCAGCAGCGGAATCTCGGTGCAGCCCAGTATCACCGCATCGCACCCTTCGTGGCTCATCGCGGCCAATCACCTGCTGGAAATAGACACGCGATTCGGGATTGAAGATTCCGTTGACCAGCTCGTCGAAAATGATGCGATCGATCGGGCGCGCTCTTCCGCTTCAGGTATGAGGATACTCGAAGCCGGCCGCCGGCAGCTTCGGCTGATACACCGTGCCTTCCATGGTGTACTTCGTTCCCGTGATCGCCCATCTTGCGAAATCCCCGCTCCTTGGCTTCCGCTGCGACCTCATCCACGATGTGCAGCCAGGGCAGCGGCGAGCGAGGCGAGACCAAGTCGAACGCATGATGGATGGTGTTGTCGGGGCAGATCAGGAATTCGGCGCCGTCTTCGCCAGTTTGTTGGCCGACGACAACATTAGGTCGGCGACGCCCTGCCAGTCGTCGCGATAGATGTACTCCATGTACTCGCCGAGGGATGCGTATGCATGGATATCTCAGGATGCATGTGGCGGCCCATGAGCTGCAGGGCCCTCATCGCAGATGGTGCGATAGCAAAGCGCCGCGCCCTCGGCGCTGCAGGCGACGATTCCGATGTGCTTGGGCATGGCCTCCTGAATCCAGTCGGGGCAAGAAGCAATTTAACCACGGATGAACAGGGATTTCACGGCTGCGTCCAAGGTCAAACAGCCCTACGCCTTATCCGTGTCATCCGGGTTAATCCGTGGCTTCATTTTGCTTTTCGAATTTCGCGAGGAACTCGCGCTTCTTCGCTTCTGGCAGGAACGACGCCCGAAAGGAGTTCATCGCGCCAGTTGCCTTAGCTCGGTTCTCGTTGAATCCGAATATCTCTTGGGCAATCTGGTATTCGCGCGAAAGGCTGGTGCGGAACATTTCCGGGTCGTCGGTATTGAGGGTTACCAGCACGCCAGCGTCGAACAGTTTTCGCAACGAATGTTGTTCGAGCTGAGGGGCAGCAGCCAGTCAGCACATTGCTGGAAATGCAGACCTCAACTGGAATTTGATTTTCGGCCAGATACTTCATCAGCTCGGGATCTTCAGCCGCATGCAGGCCATGGCCGATGCGATCGGCCTTCAACTCCCGAAGCGCCGACCAGATCGATTCCGGCCCCACTGTTTCGCCCGCGTGAACGGTGGTCCGCAGGCCTTCGCTCGCTGCGCGCGCATAGATGTCGCGAAATAGCTCCGGCCCGGCTCGTCCGCTCGTCGCCACCAAGTCCGATGCCGACGACGCTGTCGCTCGTCTTTCGCAGTTCAAGCGTTTCATCCAGAACTCGCTCTGCGGCATCGACCCCGAAATGGCGCACGGCGTCGAAGATCCAATAGAGCGATATGCCGAAATCGCGCTCGCCGCGCTGGCGGCCACGCTCCAAGCCTTCAAACAGCGGAGTAAACTCGCCTCCGCGCCAATGAATCATGCCAACCGAGACATACACTTCTGCATGAATCACGTTCTGCGCATGTAGCTTCTGCATCATGCGGTAAGTAACGAGTTCATAGTCTTCGGCGGTACGCAGGCGTTCGGTGACGGCCTTGAATGCCAGCAGAAATCCGGTGAAGTCTTTGTACTGATATAGCTCGCGAGCTTCTTCCTCGGTGAACACGCGCCCGCTGTCCGCGATGTTGGTATAGCGATTGTTGCTGGTCGACAAACGGCGTAGGATGGCGGCGGCTCAGTTCTGCCAGTGTCGCGGGGTCAACCGCGCCTTCCAAGTGGAGATGCAGCTCGGCCTTTGGCAGCGAAAGAAGGAAGGCGCTGGGAGCGCCAGCGCCTGTGGAGGACTCCGTCATACCATTGCGATTCTAGCGCCTGCGATCTTCCGGACAGAACTCGCTGCGATAGCGGCTGTAAAGCATGTACACGGTGAGTCCAATGCCCAGCCATACGAAGAAGCGGATCCACGTCAAGATTGGCAGACCCGCCATGAGCAGTAAGCAGAACAGCACGCTGAGAATCGGGGCGGCCAAGCCACCGGGTGCGCGGAATCCGCGGCGACGTTCCGGCTGCTTATGGCGCAGGATAATCACGCCGATCGAGACCAGAGCAAACGCGAACAGTGTGCCGATATTGGAAAGGTCAGCCAACGTGCCGATATCGAGAATCCCACCCGGAATTCCGACCAGGAATCCCGCAATCCACGTTGCCGTCGAGGGCGTGCGGAACTTTGGATGCACGCGGCCGAAGAGCTTGGGCAGCAGTCCATCGCGCGACATGGCGAACCACACGCGCGCTTGTCCTAACTGGAAGACCAGCAACGACGAGATCATGCCCATCATGGCGCCAAACAACACCGCAAGCCGAACCCAGTGCAGGCTGTGCGAGCCAGTCGTAATGCCCAGTTGCTTGAGGCTGTTAACCACCGGGGCTGCATCGTCGAGCAGCCGTTGCCAGGGCACGATGCCTGTGAGCACCACAGCTACGGAAATGTAGAGGACGGTGCAGACCATCAGCGTCGCAATGATGCCAATGGGAAGATCGCGCTGCGGATTCTTCGCTTCCTCTGCGGCAGTGGAAACCGAGTCGAAGCCGATGTAGGTGAAGAAAATGATGGAGCCGCCGGTAAGAATGCCCGACCAACCGTTAGGCGCGAACGGATGGTAGTTCGCAGGATGAATGATAGTGCATTCCGGCGAAGACGAACGCCAGGATGGCTGCGATCTTCAGAATGACCATGACGTTGTTGGTCTCCGCCGACTCGCGAATCCCGCGCACCAACACCATTGTAAGCAGCATCACCACTGCGAAAGCCGGGATGTTGAATCCGAAGTGCCATCCCGGAGTGAAGAGCACATTGCCTTGCAAATCGGTGAGGCCGGAAGGCAGATAGGCGGGCGAAATCAAGCGCAACGCCGGATGCCAGCCGAACCAGTCGAACATATCCACCAGATGGGCCGCGAAACCCACGCTCACTGCCATGTTACTGACGGCATATTCCAGAATCAGGTCCCAGCCGATGATCCATGCGATCAACTCGCCCATGGTGGCGTAGGTATAGGTGTATGCGCTGCCTGCGATGGGGATCATCGACGCTAACTCGGCATAACAGAGCGCGGTGAAACGCGCAAACGATCGCCACCAGCACCAGCGAAAGCGCGAGCGCGGGACCGGCACCGGGACGTCCCAGCGTGGCAGCGTGATGCACGATGAAATCGGCCAAGCGGAGCGTTCAGGATGGAAGAGGTATCGAACTTCTGGCCCGCGATAGCCGTGCCGATGACAGTGAAGATGCCCGATCCGATGACAGCGCCGATACCCAGCGCGGTCAACGACCATGGGCCAAGCGTCTTTTTCAGCCGATGTTCGGGCTCTTCTGACTCCGAGATCAGCTTATCGATCGACTTGCACGCGAAGATTTGTTGCGCCAGGACGATACTCCCAGGAACACGAAAATCGATGCCTCAGGATTGAAACAGAAACCTGCGGGGTGGAGCAAGCACGATCAGTAACGCGGCTTACTCACTCTTGTAAACCACTCCACCCTTCATCACGAACTTCACCTGCTCCAGTGTCGTTACGTCGGCCAGCAGGATCGCCGTCCACGGCGATGATGTCGGCGTAGTGACCGGGCTCGAGCACACCAACCTTGTCTGCCCAGCCCAACAGATCAGCGTCATTCACGGTCGCCGCCTGGATAGCTTGCAGCGGCGTCAATCCCAGCTTCACCATCACCGCAAATTCGTGCGCGTTCAGGCCGTGAGGGTAGACCGCCGCATCGCGTGCCGAATCCCACCTTCACGCCGCTGGCGAATGCGTGCGCGATATTCTTGCGGGCGGCGGGCATTACCTCTTTGCCTTTTTCAACATCGCTGGGGGACGCCAGTCTTCGGAGCGTTCTCCAGGAACCAGTCGCTGAGATAGAGCGTGGGAACCAGATAAGTGCCATGTTGCTTCATGGCTGCGATGGCTGCATCATCAATGTAGGAGCCGTGCTCGATAGAGTCCACGCCTGCCTCGGCAGACCAGCGAATTCCTTCGGCTCCATGGGCATGTGCTGCGACCTTACGGCCAAGGCGGTGCGCGTCGGTCACAATCGCCTGCAGCTCCGCCTGCGTGAACTGGGAGTGCTGAGGATTATCACCAAGCGAAAGTACGCCGCCAGTAGCGCAAATCTTTATTACGTCGGCCCCGTACTTAATCACCTCGCGCACTTTGTGTTGCACATTCTCGACGCCGTCAGCGACACCGACTTCGGTGGCGTGCCACGCGTAGGGCAGCAGGTTGTCGTCGCAGTGCCCGCCCGTGATGCTTAGAGCGGGACCGCTGGCGTCGATGCGCGGACCCGGAACATCACCGGCGTTGATGGCGTCGCGGAGTGCAATGTCGGCAAATTGCCTCGCGCCCAGGTTGCGCACCGTAGTGAAGCCCGCTAGCAGAGTAAGGCGCGCATTCTTCGCGCCAATCAGGGCTTCGCGCGGCAACGAAATGGCCAACAAGTCGTAGCCGAACCGTGGGTCGTAGGTCAGGTGGGTGTGCGCGTCGATAAGGCCCGGCAACACAGTCTTGCCTGGCAGATCAATGACCTTGGCATCGCCGGGTGCTCCGGAGTCAGGACCGACGCTGACGATCTTGCCGTCTTCAATGACGATGCTCTGGTTGGTCAGCGTTTTGCCGGTGCGGACGTCGAGCAACTTTCCGGCGCGCACGATAGTACGGGCAGGCGCCGGGGTGGATTGCTGAGCAAACGCAGCTGCGACCGCAAACGAAGCAATCAAGACTGAGCAGATCGATTTCGCGACCTTCAAGTTGTCGCCCTTCCTCGTGCGTGGATTTGACTTCATGCACTACTTCGTCGGCGCCAGGTACTGCTCAAAGTGGTCTTCGATCAGGTGGAACAAGTGCGAACGTGCCTGCTTGCCAGCGATGCCGTGCGTCTTGCGAGGATACAGCATCAACTCAAACTGCTTCCCTGAATTGATGAAGGCATTGACCATCTGAATTGTGTTCTGCATGTGCACATTGTCGTCACTGGTGCCGTGTACTTCCAGCAGACTGCCGTGCAGGTCGCCTGGGTAGTTCACCGGCGAACTGTCGTGGTAGCCAGCTTCGTTGTCGAGAGGTATTCCCATGTAGCGCTCTGTGTAGATGGAGTCATAGTCACGCCAATCGCTTACAGGGGCGACGGACACCCCCGCCTTGAACAGGTCGGACTTCTCCATGCTGTACAGCGTGAAATAACCGCCGTAGCTCCAACCCCAGAAGCCAATGCGCGACCCATCCAGCTGCGGGTACTGGGCGAGCGCCTGCTTCAGCGATGCCAACTGGTCATCGAGTTCGACCGGGCCAAGATGATGCTTAATCGGCGCAGCGAAAGCCTTCCCTCGATTGGCCATTCCACGGTTGTCGACCTTCAATACCGCGAATCCCTGGTGGGCCAGAATCTGGTCGAACAGTTGTCTGTCGCTTCCCCAGGCGTCACGCACGTATTGCGCACCCGGACCACCATAGGGATTGAGGATCAGAGGCGCCTTGCCATTGGCCACCATCGGCCCGCCCTCGGGTAGCAGCAGCGTGCCCAAGAGCTTGGTTTTGCCGTCTGCTGCGGTGAACTCGACCTGCTTGGGAGCGATCAGGTGGTAGGCTTCCACGCTGCGCGACTGCCAGAATGGATTGCAGGTTCCGTCGGTTGAGCAAAGCGACATTCGCGGCGGCGTCATGAGTGCGGAGTAAGTGTCCACATATGACTTCGCCTTCGCCGGGCCGAAATTTGGGCCGTGCGACCCGTTCTCCTTCGAGATTCGATGGAAGTTCTTGCCGTCGAGTCCGACCGAGAAGACGTTTGCCTGTCGCCAGTCTCCTTCGTTGGCCGTGAAATAAACGACTCCGGCTGCATCGTCCACGGCGTCGATGCTCTCGACCTCCCAATCGCCTTGCGTCAACTGCGCCACCTGCTTGGCTTCACCAGCGAGCGGATTCTGCTTGTCGAACTGGTAGAGATAAATGTGATCGTGGCCGTCGCGCCAGCTTCTCCAGAGGAACCGGTCGCCCGACGACAGCAGATCAAATTCATGCGCGTTGATCCAGACGTCGGAAGTTTCGGTGAGCACCAGCCGCGACTTGCCGCTCTGCACGTCGATGAAATAAATGTCAGCCCGAGTCTGCAAGCGATTCAACGCTATGGCCCACAGCAGACCGTCGTGCACCCAGCCGAAACGCGGGATAAGCACGTTCGGGTCGTTGCCCAGAGGCAGGTCGCCTTCTTTCCCGCTGCCCGCTGAAATCCACTTCACCTTGCCGCCGCCGGAGGAAACCACGCCGAGGCGCACCAACGGATTCGGATCGCCCGCCTTGGGATATTTCTCCATGTCCACCGTTGGATGCGTCGGAATCCAATCCACGATGGGATATGTCGGGACTTCCTTCTCGTTCATCTGGAGAAAGGCGATCGACTTCCCGTCAGGCGACCAGAAGTAGTTGCTGCGGACGGAGAGTTCCTCGCGATACACCCAATCCACTTCGCCGTTCAGCAAATTGTCGCCGCCATCACGTGTGAGGGCGTCTTCCTGTCCCCGCTTGATGTCGCGTACATACAGGTCGTGCTTGCGAAGATATGCCAGGCGTTCGCCGTCGGGAGAGAATTTGGGATCGCCGGCAGCGTCTGCGCTGGAGGTGACCTGCACGGCCGTACCGGAATCCAGACTGTACATCCAGAGCTGTCCCATGGAATCGAAGAGCAGGTGCTTGGAATCGGGCGACCAATGGTAGGCCGCCACCGCATAGCGTTGAGCCGCTTCCTTCTGCCGCTCATCTCTTATGGAGCTGGCGGGAGGCGCCAGCGAGCTCAGCTTCTCGCTCGACACAAGGACCGCCGGCTTACCCGTCGAGAGATCGATGAAATAAAGCGCGCCATGTTCGCCGCTATCGTCGCGCTGGACGTAGGAGACTTTCGTGCTGTCAGGGCTCCACTTCACGCCCTCGGGAGCCCGCCCAAGAATGCCGCCCTCGGCGAAAATCGCCTCGATGGTCAATTGCTGGCTGCTTTGCGCAAAGACGAAGGAAGTTAGGAACAAGATGGGTACGAAGAGTGCGAGGGATCGCAGTTTCACGGGTGCTCCGAGGTTTGAATTACTACCGGCCAAAAGTGTATATCACTGGCTTTTGTGCGGTTGGTGCTCATTGAGGCCGCCGACGGCGCAGGATTCCTGCGTGCTAGAATCCAGTCAGGTTCCCCCAAAGAGTAATGACTTCCGACCTGCAAAGCCTCATCGAACTTCAGAAGATTGATGCTGAGATCGCCTCCGTGCGCGCCGAAGTCGCGGCGCTTCCCAAGCATGTAGCGGAGATTGAGAAGAAGCTAGCAGGATCCAAGTCCAAGGTTGAGACAGCGATAGCCGCTGGCAAGGCTGACGAAGCCGCTCGCAAGAAACACGAGTCCGACATCCAGGACCAGCAGCAGAAGATCAGCAAGTACCGCGACCAGTCACTGAACGTAAAGACCAATCAGGAATACAAGGCCCTGATGGACGAGATCAAGTTCGCGGAGGAGAAGATTGCGGCATCCGAGGACAAGATCCTGGAGATTATGGTCGCTGCCGACTCCCGCAAGGAAGCTCTCAAGAAGGCCGAAGCGCAGCTGAAGGCCGACACCGCCGAGAACGACCGCGAAAAGGAAGAAGCCCGTCAGCGAACTGCGATTGACGAAGCGGCTTTGGCGGAGTTGACGACCCGGAGGAACGCCCTGCGCGGTGGGGTCAGCGAAGACGTCCTGCGGCATTACGATCGGGTGCTTGTTTTGCGCGGTTCGTCGCTGTCGGCTGTGTACGACAACGAGCAATGCTCGGCCTGTAGCGTGATGCTGCGTCCGCAGGTTTTCCAGGAAGTCATGACCAACGAAAAGTTCATGACTTGCGACTACTGCAAGCGGATTCTGTACTACGCTCCGCCACCGCCTAAGCCGGAAGACGAGAAAGCCTCCAAAGCGGTAGCTGAGGCCGCAGTCGCTTCCAGCGAAGCTCCTTCGCAGTAAGCCTTCCTCAACTCGGCATCGTCAACATTTAAGATGAACTGTCATCGTGAATGAGAGGCGCATTGCCACCCAAAGAGTCTACTCCGTCAGTTACCGTTTCAAACCGCGGCGCGCTGCGTTTGAAGAGCGGACATCTTTGGGTTTATCGCTCAGACCTCTCAAATGCTGACGGCGTGCCTCCGGGATCGCTAGTTCACGTGCGCGATGAACGTGGACGGACGGTCGGGTCGGCGCTGTACAGCAGTTCGTCGCAAATCGCGATCCGGCTGCTCACCACAAGAGTCATCGTCGATGCCGAACTTCTGTCGTTGGTTCGCCAGCGTATTGACGATGCCGTGGCGTTCCGCCAGAAGAATGTGCACGAAAGCGACTCCTACCGCGTCATATTCAGCGAGGCCGACCTGTTGCCTGGGCTTATCGTGGACAAGTACAACGATGTGCTGGTCATGCAGGTGTTGACCCAGGCCTTCGACCGCGGGGATTTACGCGGCCTGGTCACAGCCGCGTTGGCTGAGCATTTTCCCGGCGGCAGCCTGCTCGACCGAGTCGATCCGCATATCCGGCAACTGGAGCAGCTCCCGGCGCGAGAATCGCAACTTGTTCACGGGGAAAAGTCGGTAACAGTGTTCACGCTGAACGACGTTCGCTTTCACTTCGATGGCTTAGGCGGCCAAAAGACGGGCGCTTTCCTCGATCAGCGCGAGAACTATGCCGCCGCTGCCCGCTACGCCCACGGCGAGGCGCTCGATTGCTTCACCTATCAAGGCGGCTTTGCGCTGCACCTCGCGCGTGTGTGCAGCAAGGTGACCGCCGTCGATTCGTCGCGTCCTGCACTCGAAGTCGCCGAGCAGAACGAACAACTCAACCGCGATAAACACACCTCCTCCGAAATCGAGTGGGTCGAGGCTAACGCCTTCGACCTGCTCAAGGATTACTCGTCGGCGGGCCAGCAGTACGACACCATCGTGCTCGACCCACCGGCCTTCGCCAAGACCAAGCGCGTTCTGGAGACCGCCATTCGTGGTTACAAGGAACTCAACCTCCGTGCCCTCAAGATGCCGCGGGTAGGTGGCATTCTGATAACTTGCTCATGCTCGTTCCATGTTGGTGAGGGGGAGTTCCTGGAGATGCTAAGCACGGCCGCCGCCGATGCCGGGCGCAGGGTAAGAATTCTGGAAAAGCGGGGAGCCGCCCTCGACCATCCGGCGCTTTCGGGCGTTCCGGAGACCGCGTATCTGAAGTGCGTAATCTGCCAAATCATCGAATAAAATGCTCTTATTACGATGTCGAGAATTAGCCGCCACTTCCGTTCCATTCTGATTCCTAGATTCATACAATCCATAGTTGAAGGCCGCATGGCCGTCCGCAATCGGTAGGAGTACGAGATGGCAATTCGATGGGACAAACTAACGGTGAAAGCGCAGGAGGCGATGCAGCGGGCGAACGACATCGCCAGCGAGCACGGCAATCCTGAGTTGCAGCCGGTCCACATTTTGGCAGCGCTGCTGGAAGACCACGAGGGTATCGTCGCTCCTCTGCTGGAGCGAGTCGGGTTGCAAGTTCCGGCGGTACAACAACAGGCAATGTCTGCCATTGAGCGCCTGCCCAAAGTTTCGGGTGGAGGTGCCGCGCAGGCTTCGCTCTCGAACGCGGCGAACCAGTTGGTGGAAGGGGCATTCAAAGAAGCCTCGAATTTCAAGGACGAATTCGTCTCCACCGAACACCTGCTGCTGGCGATGACCAAGCTTAAGAAAGACTCCGCGCAGGAAATCCTGACGAAGGCGGGCGCGACTTACGACAATATCCTTCGAGCTTTGACTGCCGTTCGTGGCAACCAAAAAGTGACCGATCAGAATCCAGAGGCAAAGTATCAGGCGCTGGAGAAATACGCTCGCGACCTGACGGAGCTGGCCAAGAAGGGCAAGCTCGATCCTGTGATCGGCCGTGATGAGGAGGTGCGGCGCGTGATTCAGGTGCTATCGCGGCGCACCAAGAACAATCCGGTGCTGATTGGCGAGCCTGGTGTGGGCAAGACCGCCATCGTCGAAGGACTCGCGCAGCGAATTGTCTCCGGCGACGTTCCCGAGCAGTTGAAGAACAAGCGCGTCGTGTCTCTGGACTTGGGCGCGATGCTGGCAGGAGCGAAATATCGCGGCGAATTCGAAGACCGGCTGAAGGCCGTCTTGAAAGAAGTGGAGCAGTCGGAAGGGCAGATCATTCTGTTTATCGACGAGCTGCACACCCTGGTTGGAGCGGGGGCCGCAGAAGGATCGATTGACGCCTCGAACATGTTGAAGCCTGCACTGGCGCGCGGAGAATTGCGGGCCATTGGCGCGACCACGTTGAATGAGTACCGCAAGTACATCGAGAAAGACGCAGCGCTGGAGCGGCGATTCCAGATCGTCTTCGTCGGCGAGCCGAATGTCGAAGACACCATCGCGATCCTGCGTGGGCTGCGCGAGAAGTACGAAGTGCATCACGGCGTGCGCATCAAGGATTCGGCCATTGTGGCTGCGGCGACTCTGTCGCACCGGTATATTTCCGACCGCTTCCTGCCTGACAAGGCTATTGACCTTATCGACGAAGCGGCGGCTTCGCTGCGCATCCAGATCGACTCGATGCCGACGGAAATCGACCAGCTTGAGCGCCGGGCGACGCAGCTTGAGATCGAGCGGCAGGCGCTGAAGCGCGAAGATGACCAGAACTCTCGTGAGCGGCTTGCGGTTGTCGAGAAAGATCTGGCGCACGTGAAGGAAGAGTCGAATGCACTGAAAGTGCGCTGGAAGCAGGAGAAGGAAACCATCGCGAATGTACGCGGCAAAAAAGAGCAACTGGAGAAGCTGAAGCTCGATATCCAGGAGGCGACACGGAAGGGTGAATACGAGCGGGCCGCGAAATTGCAATACGGCGAACTCCCAAAGCTTGAGGACGAAATCAAACGGCTCAGCGCGCAAATGGATACCAAGCAGTCGCGCATGCTCAAGGAAGAAGTGGACGAAGAAGACGTCGCCAAGATCGTGAGCAAGTGGACCGGCATTCCTATATCGAAGATGCTGGAAGGCGAAGTGCACAAATTGGTGACGATGGAAGATCGCTTGCGCGAGCGCGTCGTCGGGCAGGATGATGCCTTGTCGCGGGTGGCGAATGCGATTCGACGTTCGCGCGCAGGATTGAGCGATCCGCGGCGGCCGATTGGTTCGTTTATTTTTCTTGGTCCGACAGGCGTGGGAAAGACAGAGCTGGCGCGGGCACTGGCAGAGTTCCTCTTCGACGATGAGCACGCCATGATCCGCATTGACATGTCGGAGTACATGGAGAAGCATTCGGTCTCGCGATTGATCGGCGCGCCTCCGGGATACGTAGGATATGACGAAGGCGGCCAGTTGACCGAGGCAGTTCGGCGGCGTCCGTATGCCGTGGTGCTGTTCGATGAAATCGAGAAGGCGCATCCCGACGTGTTCAACGTTTTCCTGCAAATCATGGACGACGGCCGATTGACAGACGGCAAGGGACGCCATGTGGATTTCAAGAACACCATTCTGATCATGACGTCGAACATCGGCTCGGCATATTTGCAGCAGGCTGGTGCGGCGCCCGAGAAGCAGGAAGAGGCGCATGAGCAGGTGATGGAGGCGCTGCGTGCGCACTTCAAGCCGGAGTTCTTGAATCGCGTAGATGACATCATTTTCTTCAAGCCACTGGGCAAGGAACAACTGGTCAAGATCGTCGATCTGCGGCTGCGCGACCTGCAACATCTGCTGGCTGCGCGCAAGATAGCGCTGGAGCTTACGCCAAAGGCGAAGGGACTGATCTTCACTGAGGGCTACGATGCAGCTTACGGCGCTCGTCCGCTGAAGCGGGCGATTCAGCGACTGGTGCAGGACCCGCTGGCCATGAAGATCCTCGACGGCGAGGTGCTGCACGGAGACACGGTCCGAGTGGACGCCGACATGAAGAATAAGAAGCTGAAGTTCGAGGCGGTCCATCAAGAAGTTTCTGCGGAGCCGGTTACGGCGAAGTAGGATCTTGCCTCGTTTGGTTGGCGGCATAGTCGAGAGGCTGTGCCGCTTTTCTATTGGCCGCGGATTTGCCCAGATCGAAGCGCAAGCACTTTACAAAGCAAAGTACTTGACAACTCCCAGTTCCCCCACCTATTGTTTTCGCCATGGCTGATTCCCGTCCCTGCCGGAAAACCCCGAGAAGGTTTCTCGGAGCGCCCGAAACGTCGGCACTGGAGCACCTTGAGGTGATCCGCGAGACCATGGAGCGCAGCACCACCTTCACCGCAGTGTCGGGCTGGGGATATTGCGGCATGGGCGTCACGGCCCTCGCCGCGGCGGCGATTGCCTGGCGGCAAACGACTACCGAGGCCTGGATCGCGGTATGGCTGGCGGAGGCGTTGGTGGCGGTGACGCTGGGCATGGTCGCAATGCACTGGAAGGCCTCCCGAGAGGGCACGCAAATCCTGTCGTTGCCTGGACGGAGACTCTTTGTCGGGCTGCTGCCCGCGTTGTTCGCTGGGGGCGTAATGACCGCCGCGCTGGTGCAAGCTGGCGATCCACGGCAGATTCCGGGGGTCTGGCTGCTGCTGTACGGAGTGGCTGTGATGCAAGCGGGCGCATTCTCGGTCCGGACGATCCCAGTGATGGGAGCGGTGTTCGTGCTGGCGGGAGCGATCGCATTGCCGCTGCCGTGGTGGTGGGCCAATATGATGCTCGCCGTCGGGTTTGGACTGGTTCATGTCGTGTTCGGAGCGTATATCGCAAGGAGGCACGGTGGTTAAGCAGGCAGTTGGTGCGGTGAATGTCGAGGTCGAGGCGGTCCGCGTGCGGAAGCAGGCCGCACGGAGCGAGGCGACAGGGCTTGATCCGGTGATCCATGAGCGGGTGCGGCTGGGGATCATCAGCGCGCTTGCAGTGAACGACACGCTCAGCTTCAACGACCTGAAGAAGCTGCTGGAGATCACCGATGGAAACCTCAGCGTGCACGCGCGCAAACTGGAGGATGCCGGGTACGTGAAGTGCACTAAGTCGTTTGTGGGGCGCCAGCCGCGGACCGAGTTCAAGCTGACGGCGCCAGGACGGCGGGCGCTCGAAGGATATTTGCAGCAAATGGAGTCGCTAATCCGGTCGGCACGAAAAGTGTAAGTCCGGGTGGGGGCCAGTTCGGCCCCTTTTCGTTTGGCTGCCGACTTTGCTGTGCAAAGTACTTGTTGAGAGGTCTGCATGTATTCCAATGTCAATTTTGAATCGCATATGGCGGCGCTGTGCTTTCTTGGAACACTTGGCCTGACCGTGCTGCTCGTCGTCGCAACCGTGGTGCTCTGGTTCAAGCGCCGCTCGTGGGCGAAGTATTCCGTGGCGGCCATCGTCGTTCTTCTCGGCGGATACGGCCTAGTGCTGGGGTTCTTTTCCTGGGCCAGCTACGACCGAACGGCGAAGCGGGGCGACGAGAAGTTCTTTTGCGCCATGGACTGCCACATCGCCTACTCAGTGCACAACGTGGAACGCATGAGGTCCATTGGAGAGGCGAGCGCTGCGGGCGAGTTCGTGGTAGTCACGGTGCGGAGCCACTTCGACGAGCGGACCATCGCTCCGTGGAGGGGGAACGGGGCGCTGGTGCCTGATCCGCCGACGCTGATGCTGGTAGATGGCACTGGGCGGGAATATGTTGTATCAGCCAGCGGGCAGAAGACGTGGGATGGGGAGCATCCACCGTCACACTCATTGGTGGAGCCGCTGCGCCCGGGGGAGTCGTATGAGACGACTTGGGTGTTCGACGTGCCTGCCGATGACCCATCGGTGCAGCTGTTTGCCCGATGGAACGGTTTCCCGTCTTATGTGTTGATCGGGGATGAGGCCAGCCCGGGGCATGGGAAGACTTATTTAGCGTTGTAAACCACCGAGTCACAAGTTTTAAAAACACGGTTGTTTAGAATCAATGGTTTAGGGAAAAATTGTTTGTAAGAATTGATTCTAAAGATGGTTACGCGTATCTATATGTCTGCCTAGAACTTAGCTGCCAAAAAGCCTAATCCAGAGCAGGATTATGCACATACTTGTATGACTTGTATGTTACGCGAACCACTACTTTACATACTTTGCATACAGCAGATTATGCCATCCAGGCGCTGCTTTAAGGATGTCAAAGAACGAATTCTGGCGCGCGCTGGGCGCGGGATGGGCAGAGACACAAATCCATACCCCCGTAATTGCTGGTTTACGCGCTGACGCAACAGGTGCGAAAGGGCGTAGGACACATCGATTTGTGATAACGAGCTGGGTTGAGGGTGGGCTCGGGCTGAAGCCCTCGCGGGAATGTGTCGTCCCTTATCGGGACTCGGAGTCTATCCATACGCACCCAGCACTCCGCTACGCTTCGTGCTGGGCTACGGTTGTGTCGTCCCGCGGGGCGGGACTGGAGTGTGCCGGATTCACACCATCCTCGCTCTCACTGGCCGGGACTGGGGTGCGGCAGGACCGTCCAATCTGCGCGCTCGCGCACCGCGAGTGAAGTGGGGGAATTCGGCCGATATCAGCGCATTGCGCAGCGGGAGTGGAGTTTGGCGAGTCGAGAAGTTCGTCGGACCCACACAACGGCTGGCGCGCATTGTCGGTGCCTCACAACGCCCTTGGAAGTCATTGTCCCGAGCGGTTCGACGGATCGTTTTGCGGATAAAATAGGGCGGAAATTCAGCATTCTTCTGAAAGGACGCGGCCATGAAGATTGGAGTGGCGGTTCCGAATATCGGTCCGGTGGCGACGCCGGAAGCGGTGAAGACGGTTGCGCAAAAGGCAGAGGCGCTGGGGTACAACAGCCTGTGGACGGTGGAGCGGTTGCTGTGGCCGGTGAAGCCGAAGTCGCCGTATCCGGTGACGCCCGATGGGTCGCTGCCGGAAGAGTACAAGTACACGCTCGATCCGCTGGACACGCTGACGTTTGCGGCGGCGCACACCAGCAAGATCAAGCTGGGCACGAGTGTTCTCGATATTCCGTATTACAACCCGGTGATGCTGGCGCGGCGGCTGAGCACCATCGACATCTTGTCGAAGGGTCGCCTGATGGTTGGACTGGGTCTTGGGTGGTCGCCGGACGAGATGGAAGCGGCGGGCGCCGACATGAAAGTGCGCGGTGCGCGGGCCGATGAGTTCCTCCAGGTGATGAAGGCGATCTGGACCACCGACCCGGCGGAGTTTCATGGCAAGTTTTTCTCGCTGCCCAAGTCGCATGTCAGTGCAAAACCGGTGCAGAAGCCGCATCCGCCGATTTTCATCGCGGCGTTCGCTCCGGCGGCGCTCAAGCGAGTGGCGACTATGGCTGATGGATGGAATCCGACGGGACTTCCTATCGAAGCGATGGCTCAGATGTTTGGGGCGATCAGGCAGATGGCGGAAGCGGCGGGACGCAATCCGGCGGAGCTGCGGATGATTGTGCGGGGGAACTTATACCTAACCGAGAAGCCAGCAGGCAAGGAGAGAGCGTCGTTCTTTGGTACGCCAGACCAGGTTCGCGAGGACATCGCGGCATGCGAAAAGATTGGCGCGGAGGAAGTGTTCCTGGAATTGGCGTTTACGCCCGGTGGGCAGACGCTGAGCAATTGGGAGCGGTTGTTGGAGGAGTTTCGGCCGGGGTGAGTCGGTCTTCACCACGGCGCCACGGGGAATTCCGCGCATCCAGAATCACTCTTCGGCGCGGATTCGGAGCACGCCAGAGAAAGTGATAAGGGCGAGCGCCGTCACCAGCTTACCGAGGCCCGAGTAAAACAGCTTGCCTTCACGCCACCATTTGGCCTTAGGCTTGACCGTAGAAATATCGCACGCAGTCTCCTGATGCAACGGTATGACGGGCAGCATTAAGTCGAGTGCATAGAAGAACGGCACGATCTGAGAGGTGCATGGCATCTCAACCGTAGCGCGGGCAATATCACCGTTCTGAATTGCCGCCTGTGGGACGCGGGCATCTCCATCGTTGACCAACACGGTCGCGACGGGAGGGGCGGTGACCACCATGTAGCCATCGTGGCGTAGCGCCAGCATGACTCCGGCCCAGCCGATAGCGACGAAAAGCGCGAAGGTCAGGCCTGCACGGAAGGGCGATAAACCGAAGCAAAAACCGGTGCCGAAGAGGAATTTAGGCACCCGATTCCACCATTCCGTTGGCGCCTCCCACGCCTCAGCGATGCTGATCTCGCGGGCATCGCCAGGATTGCCGTGAGCCCGTAAGACCCGCGCCAAGTGACGATAGGGCTGGGGACGGAACTCGTCGGCAGGACGCAGCCTCAACCACTCCAATCGTCTTACATACAGTCGCAGCTTCTGATCGCGGTCGATCTTCTTGCCGGCGGCGGCTATGCGAACCAACCACCGATAGACGACCCTTAAAGGCATGGCTAACGGGGCGCCGTGCTGGGCTGCAGCCTGGAGGCGGCGTGACAGTTTGAAAGCAGAGTCGGCGATTTTTCCGGCTGTGCCTTTCTTCAGGAGGCGCAACCAGCTCAGGAAACTCGACTTTTCCGCAGGCAGATCCACGATCCTGTCATATACAAACCCATCGAGTTTGAGTTTGACGAGTTTCTGCTTAATCGCTTCATGTCCGCCCCATCCGGTGGGCCACTCGTCGTCGAGGGCGGACGCATGCGCGCCCCGCAGATCAATTGTGATACTGAACAGTGAACTCAAGATCAAATCGCCGACTAACTTGGATTTCGAGGCAAGAATCGGATCGGAAATCAGCGACTTAATCAACGCGCCTGCGTCTTTAGCGGGAAAGCCATGTGAGCGAAACTCTTTTACGATGAGCGCTATCGTAGCTTTCAGATCGGCGGAGATGGGTTTGACATCCGACGAGAGCCGTCGAGCATTTAATGCTGCCCCGACCCGCGCGTTCCGTAAGCTGAGGGCAAATCCCATCGACTGCGATGAGTCACGGTTGTGTTGATACTCGCGCAGGACCCGCAGGTCCCAACTGAGGGCACCGTTCACTTCCACAAAGTCTAATAGGATATTGCCAAGAACTTCTGTATCGGTCAGTAGGAAGTCACCGGCTACCCTAAGGTGTGGAGCTGACATTGAACCCACGATCCTGGCATGCGAGGCGCGAACATCTCGCCCGACGCTTGCACCCCACAGCTGCACATTGCCCACGGATACAGTTCCATCTAAGAGCAGCTCACCGCCGATTTCCGCATTGAGAGTGTCAAGCGAGAGCGCAGGTCTTTGGTTCCAGGAGTTTGCATTCGCACGGTTTTCGAAGGTTGCATATGAACAGTTAAAGTCACCTTCGATTTTGGCGTGATCGAACCCTACGACGCCAGAGGCCTCGAACAGCTTACCGATCATCAGGACACTGCCACCAATTCGACAATGCCGGGCGTTAAGTGCGTTTCCTAAGCCGTCAATGGTGCGATTGTTGAATATTGCGTCTCTGCACTCCAAATTGCCTGCGATTTTGGAATTGGAAAGCACGACAGACCCGGAGACTTTAAATTTTCCGCTCTCCACATAGGTTCTGCCGAGGTACACACTGCCGCCAATCGACGCTGAGACCAAGGACAGAGCAATACCGGAACCATCCTCTGTCCAATTGTCCAGGGTAGCGGCGGTGCAATCGAATTGTCCCGCGACGCGCGCGGTTGAGAAGTCCATGCCACCGGTTACCCGCGCACCGCTGAGGGAAACATTTTGACCGATCTCAATGGAGGTGGCGACGAGTGCCCATTCCGAGCCGTCTCTCTTGCGGTTGTCCAACTTGGCCCCTGGACAATGCAGGCTCCCGGCAATGCGTGCGCCAAGCAGAGATATTTGCCCGCGTGACACGAATCCTTCGTTCAATCCAAGTACAGAACCAAACCGTGTGCTTTGGGCAGCGAGCGCATCGCCTTCTCCACAGGTGATCTCTGCGCCCATGAGCCAGACCTCACCTGTGATGTCACCGTCGCTAAAATTGACGCCGCCGAGTGCTCGGAAGCCGTTGGTAAGAAGCACACGCCCCGCGATGTTGCAATTCCGAAAGCCCAGGGCGTAGCGCTGGGTGCCGGGGAGGACGTCGGACCTCGGTTTTGGCGAGCGGAGGTGGGCGCCGCGGCCATCGACGTCACCGTGAATCTGTGCACCTCTGGCTTCGATCCAAGCGTCCGAAAGTGGATTTACAGACCTGGTCTTGGAGAAGTCGAACGGCCCGTCGATCCGGACCCAGACCGCTTGAATGTGAGTGATGCGACAATTAACGATGGAGAGCCGAGCGAGTCGTGCATAGGACAGGTCAATGTCGTCGTGGATGTCGCAGTTCATGATCTCCAGGGGTGGCAGAGGCGTTCCCTCGACGCCGGTGCAGTCCTTGAGATCCAATGGCCCTTCGATACGCGCACCTTGGACACGGAGTCCCCAAGGCGTGTCGGAACGGCAGAGTTGGAGATAAAGATTGCGGAGAAAGGCGGCGCGGATAGTCTTCTGGTCGTCCGTCGAGGTAGAAAAGTCGGGCCAGGAGCCGTCAGCAGCGGCGTCAAGCATTCGATGCTCGGCGGCGTTAATCGCAGACGGCGGTAATGGGCTCCATTGCCCGCTCACGAGTAGAGCTCCTTGAAATTTGGCAATGATCACATGCAAAGGCGGGCAAAACAATCAAAAACTGGTTTGTGATGGGGCAATCCGGGCCGGGGATTGCGGGCCCCATTCGTTGACAGAGGCCGCTATTGTGGTCTATTCTTAAGACTTTGGTAGTCCTGCGTTTGCACGCCTAGAGGTTTCCTGCGCGTTTCAGCGCCACGAACTCAGCGTCTCTTTCGCGGTCTTTTCTAAATTCTGGGAGCTTTCACGATGTCTACGTATTTCCCCAAAGGGGAAATTGCGCGTAAATGGTTTGTTGTCGATGCGGATGGCCAGACACTAGGCCGGCTGGCATCGCGCGTGGCGCGCATCCTCGCTGGTAAAGACAGTCCGCAATATACGCCCTTCCTCGATACTGGCGATCACGTCATCGTGATTAATGCTGGGAAGGTGAAGATCACCGGCCTGAAGGCCGACAGCAAGACCTATTACAACTACTCCGGGTTCCCCGGTGGCATGAAGGCCGAGGAGTACAAGAAGCGCTTTGAGCGCAAGCCGGAGCTGATCGTGGAAGACGCGATCAAAGGCATGCTGCCGCACACCAAGCTGGGACGGCAGATGGCCTCGAAGCTGAAGGTTTATAAGGGCGACAAGCATCCGCACGTGGCGCAGAAGCCGGCGGAATTGGCGGCGGTCGCGAAGTAGGAGAAGTTTCGAGTTTCAAGAACCCCACCCCGGCAAAAGAAGCCGGAATGGGGCACCCAAAAAGATTAGATCCCACCCTTTCCCAAAAGAAGGGAAAGGATGGGGCACCCAAGGATTGGATTAGAAATGGCAGAACTGGTTCAGTATTACGGTACGGGACGGCGCAAATCTAGCGTGGCCCGCGTGTTCCTTCGGCCCGGCAGCGGCGACTTTACGGTCAACGGCAAGCCTTTCGACGTGTACTTCGTGACCGAAGCGCAGCGCATTATGGCGAAGTCATCGCTGGTGCTGACTGAGACACTGGGCAGCTTCAATATCGTGTGCACGACCAGCGGAGGCGGCATCAACGGCCAGTCTGGCGCGGTGCGCATGGGCGTGGCCCGCGCTTTGCAGGAGTTTAATCCTGAACTGCGCGCCAAGTTGAAGGCCGAAGGCTTCCTGCGCCGCGATGCCCGTGGCAAGGAACGTAAGAAGTACGGCCAGAAGGGCGCACGCAAGCGCTTCCAGTTCTCGAAGAGATAATTTGGGATCCCACCCTGCCGCCAAAATCGGGCGACAAGGGTGGGGCACCCAGATTCAAGTTCTCCTCGCCTTGTGGTTCCGGGGGCGGGAGGGAGCAAGGCAATCCGGAACGAATCTTTCCGCACCCGCTGGATTCAACGGGGCGGGTAGCAGGAAATGGAATCCCAAACGATCCGGGCAGTGCATACCACTGACGCCGCCGCAAGGGATGCAAGCTAGGAGGTAGCTTGGCGAATATCACGATGAAGGAGTTGCTCGAAGCAGGCGTTCACTTCGGGCATCAGACCAAACGTTGGAACCCGAAGATGAAGGAATACATCTTCGGCGAGCGCAATGGAATTTACATCATCGACCTGCAGAAGACGCTGAAGATGTTCAAGGAAGCGTCGAAGTTCGTGACTGACCAGGCAGCGGAAGGCAAGCTGGTGCTGTTTGTGGGTACCAAGCGGCAGGCGCAGGACGCCATCGCTGAAGAAGCGAACCGCTGTGGCATGTTCTACGTGAACCAGCGCTGGCTGGGCGGACTGCTCACCAACTGGATCACGGTGCAGAAGTCAGTGAAGCGGCTTAAGGAACTCGACGAGATGGCCACGGATGGCCGTTACGAGCTGCTGCCGAAGAAAGAAGTCGTCAAGCTGGAGCGGGAGCGCAAGCACCTGCAGGCCAACCTGGCGGGCATCAAGAATTTGAACCGGCTGCCGGATGTGGTCTTCGTGATCGACTCGAACAAAGAGCAGATCGCGGTGAAGGAATCCCGCAAGCTGGGCATTCCGGTGGTTGCGGTGGTGGATACGAACTGCGACCCGAGCGAAGTGGATTACGTAATCCCGGGCAACGACGACGCGCTGCGTGCGATCCGGTTGTTTGCGTCCAAGATCTCCGACTCGGTGATCGAGGGAGCGCAGGCGGTAACGGACAAGCAGTTGGCAGACATCCAGGCGGGCGTGCAGTACAGCGAGGGCACGGAAGCTGCGGCTGCCAGCGCCAGCGAAGAAGGCAAGGCGCCGGGCCTCGATGCCAGCGAGCTCGAAGACGTCAGCATGGAAGACGTTCTGGGCAAGGGCGCGCGCCGTACCGTCGTTGCCGCCGTCGAGGAGCCCAAGGTGGAGACTCCAGTAGAGACTCCGAGCGCGTAATCGCGGCCGACAGGCTGACGGATTGGTTTAAGGCCCGCGCTGCAGTTGGCGCGGGTCGTTTTGCAAGTAGCGCAATCTAATACATAGAACACTAAATAAGCTGAGACAGCAGAACAGGATTTTCGAACAATGGGTACAACGACTGTGAACATAACTGCCGCACAAGTGAAGGAACTCCGCGACAAGACCAACGCGCCGATGATGGACTGCAAGAACGCCTTGGCCGAGGCCAAGGGCGACATTGAAGCCGCCATCGTGGTGCTACGCAAGAAGGGCGTTGCGACGGCCGCTAAAAAGGCGACGCGCGCCACCAGTGAAGGCTCCGTAACGAGCTACATTCATGCCGGAGGCAAGATCGGCGTGCTGCTCGAAGTCAATTGCGAGAGCGACTTTGTCGCGCGCACGGACGACTTCAAGGGGCTAGTGCACGACATCGCCATGCACGTCGCGGCGACTGACCCGCGCTTCATCCGCAAGGAAGACGTGACGCCGGAAGCCTTTGAGAGAGAAAAGGACATCTTCCGCGCGCAGGCTGCTGCCACAGGCAAGCCGCCAGCGGTGGTGGAGAAGATCGTCGAGGGCAAGATGGGCAAGTTCTATGAAGAGGTTTGCCTGTTGGAGCAGCCCTTCATTAAAGACCAGACCATGACGGTGCATCAGTTGATCGCCGCTGTGGTGGGCAAGTTGGGCGAGAACATCTCGGTCCGGCGCTTCGCTCGCTTCAAGGTAGGCGACGTGAATGAGACCATCGCCATCAGCAAGTTGGCTGAACCGACGGCTGAGTAAGAGAAGAATAGTTCGACGGGAAGGGCGGGATTTGATCCCGCCCTTTTTGTTTGTGTGCGGATACGGGAGCATTCGGTTATTCGAGCGAAAGCAGATCCCTCGCTGCGCTCGTGATGACAAACCGGAGGTTATTGATGGATCGGGCAGTCTCGAATTGCGGATAAGAAGGCTTTGCCGAACTTAGCGGCTGTCTTCTCGCCGATGCCGGGGATTTCGAGGAGTGCGGCGGAGGTGGTGGGCGCGGAGCGGGCGAGTTCGCGCAGAGTTTTGTCGTGCAAAATGCAAAATGCGGGCAAGTCGGCTTCGATCGCCAGACGGCTGCGGACTTTGCGCAGGGCTTCGAAGCGGATTTCTTCGCGCGCGGTGAGCGGAGCGTCGTCGTGGGCTTTCGTCTTGGTGGTGCGGCGAGCGGATTTCTTTGCAGGCGTCTCGCGCGGCGGGCGAGGCTTCACTTGTGAGCGGCAGACGTCGCAGCCGCATCCGGAGATGGCGAGTTGCTGGCCGAAGTAGTTGAGGATGTTCCAGCGGCGGCAGTACTTCGAGGAAGCGTACTGCATCATGGCGTCGAGCTTGCGGCTGGCACTGGCCTGGAGGCGCGATATGTCGGCCGCGGCGAGCTGGTCGTTACTGTCGCCAATTTTTTCGATGAAGAACTGCTGGATGCCGAAGTCGCGAGGCGAGTGGTAGAGCACGCAATCGGCGGAGCGACCGTCGCGTCCGGCGCGGCCTGCTTCCTGGTAGTAGGCCTCGACGCTGCCCGGCAAATTGTAATGCAACACGAAGCGAATGTCGGGCTTGTTGATGCCCATCCCGAAGGCGTTGGTGGCGACGATGACTGCACCACTGCCTTGCATGAAGCGGTCCTGGCTGCGCTTGCGATCAGGTTGAGTCATGCCAGCGTGGTATCCGGAGATGATGCGGCCGGGTAGCTCCTGCTCAAGGTAGGCGGTGAGTTCCTCGACGGTCTTGCGGGTGGCGCAATAGACGATGCCGGTGCCGGGCGAGGCGGCAAGACCGCGAACGAGGGCGGGGTCTTTCTCTCCGTCGTTGCGGAAGAAGCGGGCAGCGTAGCGAAGGTTGGGCCGGTCGAATCCGGTGACGTGCATCTTGGGAGAGCGCAGTTTCAGGTGCGTGGCGATGTCGGTGCGGACCTGCGGCGTCGCGGTGGCGGTGAGCGCAGCGGTGACCGGCGAGCCCAGCGCTTCGCGAATTTCGGCGAGACGCATGTAGTCGGGGCGGAAGTCGTGTCCCCAGAAGCTGACGCAGTGGGCCTCGTCGACCACGAAAAGCCGCGGCTTGAGTTGCGGCAGCAGCGCGCGAAATGAGGGGGCGGCGAAGCGTTCGGGGGCAACGTAGAGGATGCCTTCGAAGCCGACGCGAATCTTTTGGAGGGTTTCGCGCTGCTTGGCGGCGTCTTGCGAGCTGTTGAGCAGAAGGGTAGGAATGGCGAGGTCGGTGAGCTGGCGGGTCTGGTCGGCCATAAGGGCGATCAGAGGTGAGACGACGATGGTGAGTCCTCCGAGAGCGACGGCGGGAAGCTGGTAACAGAGACTCTTGCCGGCGCCGGTGGGCATGACGCACACGACATCGTGTCCGGCGAGGATGTCGGCGATGACCTCGCGCTGCTGGGGGCGGAAGCGTTGCAGGCGGAACGTGTCGGTGAGGATTGCGTCGATAGAGTCCATGCGAGACGGAGCAGAGATCAAGGGATTAGTTTACGACCTCGGACGCGCGGATCCATGTACTACTCCTGCTAAACTGAAGGGTTGACCGCTATCAGGTATTGCCATCTATGAGCACACCCGCATACAAGCGCATTCTTCTTAAACTTTCCGGCGAGGCATTGGCTGCCGGGCAGGGCTTTGGAGTCGATAACACGCGGGTGCACGAAATCGCGGCCGAGATTGCCGAGGTTCATCGCCTCGGAGTGGACATTGCCATCGTGGTGGGCGGCGGCAACTTCTTTCGCGGAGTGGCCGAACAGGCCAAGGCGATGGAGCGCGTTTCGGCTGACCACATGGGCATGTTGGCGACCGTAATCAATGCGCTGGCTTTGCAGGACGCGCTGGAGAAGTGCGGCGCGCAGACGCGGGTGATGAGCGCCATCGAGATGCATGAGGTAGCCGAGCCGTTTATCCGGCGGCGCGCTATCCGGCACATGGAGAAGGGGCGGGTAGTGGTGTTTGCCGCCGGCACAGGCAATCCATATTTCTCGACCGACACGGCCGCGTCTCTGCGCGCGATGGAGATCCACGCCGACGCCATCCTGAAGGCGACCAAGGTGGATGGAGTTTACACCGCCGATCCCGTGACCGATAAGAGCGCGACCAAATTCGAGAAGATCACGTACCTCGACATCCTGAAGCTCGGGCTCAAGGTGATGGACGCGACAGCCATTGCCATGTGCCAGGAGAACAAGCTGCCCATCGTGGTGTTTGATCTGAACAAGCACGGCAACATCAAGCGCGTGGTGATGGGCGAGAAGGTGGGCTCACTGGTGTACCAGGGAGCGGACTAGTCAGATATGACATTTCCCACCCTACCGCCAAACGACGGCGAGGAGTCTGCGGCACCCAAGGGTTGAGGAAGTTATGCGCAGGCGCCTCAGGCGCCTCAGGCGTCGAAGCTGGATTGGGAGTTGACCAGCGCGCGCGAGTATCGCGGGAAAGCGAGGCGCATTTGCGACTTAGCAGATGAGCGCTAAGCTGACTTCCCAATTCGGGAACGCCACAGCAAGAAACCCACGAGCCGAGAAATCCCCGCGGAGCTTGGAGGCACACGCGTTTACGTCTCATCCGGTTGTCGCGCAGGGGGTGCTTACCAAGTCGCATATCTCAGAAACTCGAGCACTAGCTCTAAGCCGGAGTAGTACTCACCCGGGGGAGGAGTTCGCATGAAGTCGCTGACGGCGTTATTCTCAGTGTGCTTGGTGTTTTCTTCCGTTTCTTCAAGCCAAACAATGCAAGGCTTGCGCGTGAATGACACTACGCCGGTGAACAACCAGTGGTCCAGCTTGATCGCCGGAGGCGCGCGATGCGATACAGATTTCAACATGTATTTTTCGCCAGCTACATCGAAGGGCGTGAACAGCCTCCTGCGGATTTCCGGTGACGGCAAAAAGACTACGCAATTCCTTTTATCGCGAGTGCCTGAACTGGGTACAGGCGCAATCCTGACCAGCTACTTTGCTGCAGAAGGAAGAATCTATATGGTTGCCGCCGGACCTGCGGGGTCGGCGATAGCCGTCTTTGACAAAGACGGAGCCAACAAGTCTCTCATCAAGTTGGAAGTGCAGCATGCGAGTGTAAACCAGATGCTGGCGATTGATTCCAGGAGGTTCTTCATCGCGGGCACGGCCATTGCAGCCGGCACGGGGAATCGTGTGCCCTTTACTGGAATATACGACGATGCGGGAAGACCCGTCAGCAGCGTAAACCTTGGGAAAAAGGATGTAAACAAGAGAACATTGTCAGATAGCCATGACAATCCGGCAGCTCCATCTGCTTACGATATCGCGATATCCGGCAGCATTGCGGATACGAGTGGTGATGGGAACATCTATTTTGTCCGTGCCGCGCCGACGGGGCCGGTGTTCGTTCTCTCTCCATCCGGCCAGGTCCTCAACGTCTTTGATCTGGCGGCCCCCAAAGGGGCAGACAAACTGATTGACATGAAGGTAGCAGGCGGGAGAATTGCGATTCTGCATGAAGGCGAGCCCCCAGAAGGAGGCACGGCGCCAATTTGGATAACCGTCATCGACAGCGCGAATGGGAAACCGCTGTCCCAGTACTTCGCCCAGGACTCAGAAATTGGAGACCTGTTGGCCTGCTATACACCCGCTCCCGTAGATACTTTTATTTTCCTCAATTCGGATAAGGATGGAAGGCTGAATATTATCCACACCGTACCAAAATAACTCGTCAGAGGAACATGTGTTGCCGTCGCGACGACTGGCTGCTTGCTGTCCGGGAACGGTGCCCCTCCCGTCAATGGCGAAGCCGTCGGCGGTGCAGGTGCCAGTAGGCCTAGGTGCGCTGCCTTCCTGCGACCCCCAATTGACCCCTCGGCTCGGCATTTTTCCCCGCGACACCCTAGAACCGCTTTCGCCCGGGTTTATAATCATGCGTTTGGGACATCAAACCGACACGCATAAGGTGAACTAGATATGGCACAAATATCCATGGCTTCGCTTCCGGCTCTCAAAGACAGCTTTGTACAGCTCAAGACACGCATGGATAAAGCGGTGGAAGACTTCCGCCAGGAGATGACTTCGACCCGCACCGGGCGCGCTTCGGTGCACATGCTCGACGGCGTGATGGTCGAGGCGTACGGCTCGCAGATGCCGCTGAACCAGTTGGCCAACGTGAGCGCTCCTGAGCCGCAGCTCATCACCGTGCAGCCGTGGGATGTGAGCCAGATCGGCGCGATCGAGAAGGCCATCCGCAGCGGCGACCTCGGGTTGAATCCGATGAACGACGGCAAGCTGGTACGCGTGCCGGTGCCGGCGCTGACGGAAGAGCGCCGCAAAGACATGGTGAAGCACCTCCACAAGGTGCTGGAAGAGCATCGCACGGCGGTGAGGAACATCCGGCGCGACGGCAACGACGCCATCAAGAAGGCGATGAAGGACAAGAAAATCACCGAGGACGAAGAGCGCGGCGCGATGGAGAACCTGCAAAAACTGACCGACGACGAGATCAAGAAGATGGAAGAGATGGCCAAGGGCAAAGAGAAAGAAGTGATGTCGATCTAGTTGCCTTATCGGTTGGGTTTCATGACGGAGCGGCGAGTGCCGCCCCGTTTTCATTGGAGCGGCTTCGCGGTACAGTACGCATTTATCGTACGAACAGCAGGTCCTTCGACTCGGACGCGCGCCCTTTGGCGCGTCCTCGCTCGGGATGACGTCGATGTCGATGGGGTTGCGCCGACTTGCTAACTCCAGCAAGATGGAGCCATGTTGCTTGAACTGGGCGATGTGAAGGTGCGGTCGTGGCGCAAGGATGACCTGAAGGCGCTGGTGCTGCACGCCAACAATCCGAAGATCGCAGCCAATTTGCGCGACCAGTTTCCGAACCCCTACACGCGACGCGAAGGCATTGATTTCTTGGAATACGCGCAGACGCAGGAGCCGGAGTGTTCGTTCGCTATCGAGTACGGGCGTGAAGCGGTTGGGGGCGTCGGTTTCCAGATCGGACGCGACATTGCGCGAACCAGCGCGGAGATGGGGTATTGGCTGAGCGAAGAATTCTGGGGACGAGGAATCGTGACGCGCGCGGTAACGGCGATGTCGGATTGGGCATTGGAGAACTACAAGCTGACGCGAGTATTTGCAATGACGTTCGCACACAATGCGGCGTCGATTCGGGTGCTGGAGAAGGCTGGGTTCGAGCGGGAAGGCGTGATGCGGCGGAGCGCGATCAAAAATGGAGTTGTGGTGGACCAAGTGTTGTTTGCGAAGGTGCGATAGAGGGGCGTCGTCGCCTTTCGGTAGATTGAGGCGCCGCTTCGCGTCTCGCCGGAAAGGCTAGAAAAGCAGATCCCTCGCGGGCTGAATCCCGCTCGGGATGACAACAATCGATGGCTTAACGGCACGATTAAAGTCGTGCCCTGACACAAGAAAGGGCGCGATGGACGCGCCCTGAATCCTAACTGGAGAGTACCGATTAATTTTCTTTGCAGACGGATTGCTGCTCAACGTACTGCAGCAGCTTGCCCTGCTTTTCCAGCGACAGCAGGTTGTCTAATACTGGGTACTGAGCGGTCGGATCGAAGCGCTGGATCGCCTGGTATGCGCGCAAGGTTCCGACCAAACCGGCGGCCTGCATCTCCGCCTCACTCTTGGTCTTGGGATGCTGGAGGACGAACGCTGCCTGGGCGTAGATGGCCTGCATGCGCAACTGGTTCGAATAGGTGTCGTTGACCTTGTCGAGCGAATCGAGCGCCTTGCAGCAGGCGTTCACAGTGAAGTCGGGCACCTGCACAAGCCACTCGGTGAGCCACATGCGTTTTTCGAGGCTGTCTTTGGCGAGCGGATGCTGCTCGAGGCTTTGGATGTAGTTGAGCGCGCGGGCGCGCTCTTGCGGCGTAGACGGGCCGCGCGACTTACAGTCGGCGGGAACGGATGCCGCCAGCACCGTCAGGGCGAGTAAGACAAAAAGTTTTCGACCCATGATGGAAACTCCCTTTACAGCTCAGACAGGCCCGGTTGATTGGAAGATCATACTCCGCGGCGGACCAAATTGCGCGGCAAGAAGCGAAAAGGTCAACGCTGTTTTCAGCGGTTCGCCCTCGATTTTAAGGGGTTCGTCCCAGGGGTTTATTGAAAGCGACTGGACGACCCAGGTTAGCGCCCAAAAGACGGGCGCGAACCTGGGGCACCGAGTCCCACCCCATCGCCAAAGGAAGGCGATAAGGGTGGGGCACCCAGCCAACAGAGTTGAGTCATGCGTGGGATAATTGCGCAAGGTTTCGCGCAATGAAGCAAGTCATACATGCCGCCTGTCCGCACGATTGTCCCGATGCATGCGGGACACTGATCACCGTGGAAGACGGCCGCGCGACGCGCATTCAGGGTGACCCGGCTCATCCCATTACGCAGGGGTTTCTTTGCGCGAAAGTTGCGAAATACCTTGACCGTGTTTATTCGCCCGACCGAGTGCTGCATCCGATGCGGCGGGTAGCGCCCAAGGGCGCCGGCGGTGAGGTGGCGTTTCAGCGCATTTCGTGGGAGGAAGCGCTGAGCGAAATTGTCGCCAAGCTGAAGAAGATCGGCGATGAGTTCGGGCCTGAGGCGATACTGCCCTACTCGTACGGCGGCAACCTGGGTGTGCTCAATGGCGCATCGATGGACATGCGGTTCTTTCATCGCATGGGCGCGTCGCAGTTGTTGCGTACCATCTGCGCCACCACAGGCGGCGATGCCATCGTCTCCATGTATGGGCGCAAGGTGGGCACCGAGCCGGAGCAGTTTAGGCACTCGAAGTACATCATCGCGTGGGGCGCGAACATTCACGGCAACAACGTGCACCTGTGGCCGTTTGTCGAGGAAGCGCGGCGCAATGGCGCGAAGCTGATAGTCATCGATCCGTATCGCACGCGCACGGCGCGCATTGCGGATTGGCATATCCCTATCAATCCGGGTACGGATGTGGCGCTGGCGCTGGGGCTGATACACATCATCGTGCGCGATGGCTTGCAGGATGCGGACTACATTGCGCGCTATGCGGATGGCTTCGATGAGTTACAGAAGCGCCTGCCCAAGTACACCCCGCAGAGGGTGTCACAGTGGACGGGTATCCCGGTTGGCGATATTGAGCGGCTGGCGCACGAATACGCCACAACGCGGCCGGCAGCGATTCGCGTGAATTACGGCATCCAGCGCACTACCAACGGCGGTGCGGCGATGCGTGCGGTATGCATGCTGCCGGTGATTACCGGATCGTGGAAAGAAATTGGCGGTGGCTTGCAGCTTTCGCTGAGCGGCGGCTTTGGGCTCAGCACCGATTCGTTGGAACGAACCGACCTGATGCTGAAGAGTCCTCTGGGACGCCCGGCGCGCAGCATCAACATGGTTGAGCTGGGCAAAGCGCTGACGGAGGTCAACGACCCTCCGGTCAAGTCGCTGTTTGTCTACAACTGCAACCCTGCCGCGGTGTGTCCTGAGCACAATCTGGTGGTGCGCGGGTTGAAGCGTGAGGACCTGTTCACGGTGGTGCATGAGCAGTTTTTCACCGACACCACGGATTACGCCGACATCCTGCTGCCGGCGACGACGTTCTTTGAGCAGAAGGACCTGGTGAAGGCTTACGGTCACTTGTATTTACAGGTGTCGCAGCAGGCGATTGATCCGCTGGGAGAATGCCGGGCAAATGTCGATTTGTTCCGTGAGCTGGCGCTGCGGATGGGTTTCGACGATGAGTGCTTCCGGGAGACTGTGGACGAGATGATCGACGGAGCATTGGCATCTGGTGCGCCGCAACTAGCAGGGATCACTCGAGAGAGGCTGGAGCGCGAGCCGCAGGTGCGGCTCAACGTGCACGGCGATGGCAGCGAAAAGCCATGGTTGCCGTTCGCGAATGGATTCGCCACTCCGAACGGAAGGGCCCGCCTTTACGATGGCGCACTGATCGCCGAGGGGATGGATCCCGTGGCTGAGTTCGTACCACCGCAAGAGTCGCGACACACGGACAGCGTGAAGGAGTATCCGCTGGAGTTATTGGCACGCAAGGCCGACAACTTCCTGAACTCGACCTTCGTAAACCTGCCGAGTGTGCAGAAGATGGAGCACCGGCACGAACTCGAAATGAGCCGGGAGGACGCAGAACGTCGCGGAATTCGTGATGGCGAACGGGTCCGCGTATTTAACTCGCGAGGAGAGATATTTCTGACTGCAAGGGTCGATGGCGCAGTTTCGCCGGGTGTGGTCGGCGCCAAACTGGGATGGGCGAAGCTCTCCGAGGGCGGGGTCAACATCAACGTCCTGACCTCGGCACGGCTGGCGGACCTGGGCGGTGGCGCGACCTTTTACGCGACTCTTGTCGAGGTCGAGCGGATTCTCGAAACTTCCACCGCATGAATGGGTTAGGTTCATCGTGTCCAGCAAAATGCGGTTCGGCTTCGCTGATTTCGGGCGGTGCTGTCCGTACCGTATAATTACCGTTTGACTTAAACCTGTTTGAGGACGTTCCTATTTCTTGTTATAGCCAGGTCAGTCTTGCGGGGACCTTCCGCCGCGAGCGGCGCTTTAGTGCCAAGGCGCTAAGTTTCCTGATTGCAGTCATCTGTCTCGCCCTCACATCAGCCTGGGCCCAGCAGGGAGTAATCGAGGAAATCATCATCCACGGCAACCGCCGGATTCCGGCGGACACCATCCGTGCGCGCATGTTTACGCGTCCGGGTGACGTTTATGACCAGGCGGCACTGGAACGCGACTTCAACTCCCTTTGGAACACCGGCTATTTTGACGATCTGCGGATCGAGCGCGAGCAGTCACCGAAGGGCTGGCGCATTCACGTTTACGTGAAGGAAAAGCCCACGATCCGTGAAATCAAGTACACGGGCCTCAGTTCGGTTTCGCAGAGCGATGTTCTGGACAAGTTCAAGGAACGAAAAGTCGGCCTGACGCAGGAAAGCCAGTACGATCCCACGAAGGTGAAGCACGCCGAAGTGGTGATCAAGGAGTTGCTGGCGGCGCACGGGCACCAGTTTGCCACGGTGACCTCGGAGGTACGGCCCATTCCTCCGGCGGCGGTCGGCCTTACGTTCGCAGTGAAAGAAGGACCGAAGGTCAAGGTGGGAAAGATCACCTTCGAGGGCAACAAGGCCATTTCATCGCGGGAATTGCAGGGTTCGATGAAGAACCTGAAGCCGATCGGCGTTCCTTACTCCGTCTTCACTCCATATTTCCTGCAGAATCTGTTTCCCAAGACTTACGATTCGACCAAGTTAAATGAAGACGCCGAACGCGTCCGGTACTACTACCAGACAAAGGGATACTTCAAGGCACTCGTCGCCGATCCGAAGACAAAGATTCGCGACACGCCGCCAGCTTGGTATTGGCCGTTCAGCAAGACGCCGGGCAAGGCCGTTGACATCACGATGCCGGTGGAAGAAGGCGAACGCTACCGGCTGAAAGAGATCACGTTTGCCGGCAATAAGGCAGTTGCCGACACAAGAGCTCTACGCGCACAGTTCAAGATCAAGGACGGAGACATATTCGATTCCGAGGCCATCCGCAAGGGCTTGGACAACCTGCGTAAGGCCTACGCTGCGCTGGGATACATCAACTTCACGCCCGTGCCGAATACCGACCCTGACGACGAGAAGAAGTTGATCGCAATGCGTATCGATCTGGACGAAGGTAAGCAGTTCTTTGTGCGGCGCATCGAGTTCCAGGGCAACACGACCACGCGCGACAAGGTCATCCGCCGCGAACTGGCGCTGGAAGAAGGCAACGTCTACAACGGAAACCTTTGGGAGATCAGCCTACTCAGGCTGAACCAGCTGCAGTACTTTGAGGTCCTGAAACCGGACCAGGATTCGGAAATCAAGCAGAACACCCAGGACGCGACGGTCGACATTCTGCTGAAGGTGAAGGAAAAAGGTAAAAACAGCATTGGCCTCACCGGCGGTGTGAGCGGGCTGTACGGCGGATTCATCGGCGTGAACTACACGACCAACAACCTGCTCGGCAAAGGCGAATCGCTCACGCTGGCGGTTTCGATCGGCCAGTACCAGAAGAACTACACGCTGTCATTCACGCAGCCGTACCTGCTGGACAAGCCACTGCAGTTCGGCTGGACGGTGTACCACAGCAGCTACAACTACAACCAGGAACAGCAACTCCAAGCACAGACCGGGCAGAGCATCAATCTTCCGGCGAGCTACCAGGCGTTATTGCAGAACTACACCCAGACCAGTACTGGTTTCACAACGTCGCTGAGCTATCCGCTGAAGCGCTCGTTCAAGCGCGTCGGCATTACCTACTCGTTCGACGTGTCGTCGTTGCAGACCTACAGCGCATCGTCCACTTTGTATTTCGAGAGCCTGGCGTTCCGCGGCCTGTCGGGGCCGAACGCGCTTAGCGGCATTGTGACGAGCAAGGTCACTCCAAATTTTTCCTATAACCGCATCGACAATCCGCAGCGGCCACACAGCGGGCAGAGCTTGTTTGTCGCTACCGAGATAGCTGGGTTGGGCGGCAACACGCAGTACATCAAGCCGGTTGTGGAATGGAAGAAGTTCCGGCCGATGAATAAGGGCCGCAACACACTCGGTTTCCGCGTGCAAGGTTCGTGGATCAGTGGATACGCGGGGAACGTTGCGCCTCCTTTCGATCGCTTCTATATGGGCGGCGACCAGGACTTGCGCGGCTTTGACATTCGCGCGGTTTCGCCGGTGGTGTTATTCCCGACCGCGATTACCATCCCGCTGATGAACCCAGACGGAACGACCGTGCCATTGGATCCGGCGAACCCGAGGCGTGGCACGTGGAACGTAACCCTGCCGGTCAACCAGATCATCTTCCCAGGTGGCGACACGAGCTGGGTGGCTAATCTCGAGTATCGTGTACCCATCGTTGGCCCGGTCACGCTGGCGCCATTTGTGGACACGGGCATGGATTTCATTACCAACGATTCACAGCTTAAAATCGCAAGCCAGCAGGTCGTTACGTTGAATGCGACGAATTACGGCTGTCCTTACTTGAACCTTGACTACTCGTGCGCCGGAACAGCGCGCTTTCCAATCTCGGGACAGTTGAGCCCAATCGCGGGGACAAATTATCAGCCGCGCATGTCGACGGGATTGGAATTGCAGGTGGTGCTGCCGATCGTGAATGCACCGTTCCGTGTTTATTACGCATACAATCCATTGCGGCTTGACCAGGTAGTCCCGCCGGTTTCGCCCATTACCAGATCGATGTTCCCGACCGGCGCTGCGGGCGACTACACCTATGCCAATGCGGCAGCGCTGTATAACCCTGGGTACTTGATCCGTGAACCGCGCAAGACATTCAAATTCACGGTGGCGACCACGTTCTAAAGGGAATTTCCTGACGGCGGCTAGCAGTGTCAGGTCGCGCTGGAGGGGCCGAAAGCTGCGATTTGACGCTAACTACCTGCATTGCCTATAATTTTAATATCCGCACCGCCGAATCTTCCGGCCGGAGACTGTTTACGCGGGGTAAGCCTGCGCCGGTCGACTGGACCAGCAGCGATCAAGTCACGCGCTGCCACAGGAACACCTGAGGAATTCCCGGAGCAATCCAAGGAGTTACAGCAAAACTCATGAAGCGTACGTTCGCAAGTATCGCCCTGCTCGTTCTAGGCTCAGTGGCCGCATTGGCCCAAGCCGGTTCCACCGCCCCCGCCACTTCCGCTGCGCAACCTCCGTTGCCCAGTGGTAACAAGGTGGCCGTCATTGCCATGCAGGACGCAATTGCCGGAAGCAACGAAGGCCAGCGCGATCTAGAAGCGCTCGCGAAGAAGTTTGAGCCGCGCCGTTTGGAACTGCAGAAGTTGAACACGGACATCGAAGAGCTGAAGAAGCAGCTCAACACGCAGGGCGACAAGATGAATGCTGACGCCCACGAGGCCCTGGTAAAGTCCATCGAGACTAAGACCAAGACGCTGCAGCGCTCCGCAGAAGATGCCCAAAACGAGTTCCAGCAGCAGCAGAACGAAATTGCCGGACGCATCATGCAGAAGCTTGCGCCCGTGGTGATGAAGTACTTGGCGGATAACGGTTACGGCCTTTTGCTGGACAACTCTTCGCCATGGCCCCAGGGGCCCGTGGTGTTTGGTGGTCCGTCTTTCGACATCACCAAGCCTGTCGTAGATGCCTACAATGTTCAGTCTGGTGTGCCCGCTCCGGCCAGAACGGGCACGACCGTTGCGCCTAAGCCTGCTGGTACAGGTAGCACCCCGGTGAAGCCCGCGACTACGGCTCCGAAGCCAGCAACGACAACGCCGCCCAAGCAGTAACCTGGTCGGTAGAGTTACGAATCAAGAGAGCCTCCCGGAAGGGCGGCTCTCTTTTTATTGGTTATTGATTCAGCGGCGCACGAAAGTGACGGGAATCCCGCTTTATCGCTTTGTGCAAACCCTGTGAATTGCTGATTTTGCGAATCGATAAGTCAGCGCGAACCGAGCCGCTTCGAACGGTTACACCGCTTTCGGGCCAGACTTAAGGACATTCAAATCAGTACGTTAAGGCGCTCGTGCCTGGGGCGCCACTTCTGCGGCCGGTTATTGTGTGATCGCAGCAAATCAGGCGGTTTTGCACAGCATGAGGGCAGCAGGCGAGTAACGGGACTAGAGTTACCGTCGCGTAAAACTGGCGGGAATTCTAGTCTTCGCCGACGCGGAGGACGGCCAAAAAGGCCTCTTGGGGGATGTCAACGCGGCCGATGCGCTTCATGCGCTTCTTGCCTTCTTTCTGCTTCTCAAGGAGCTTGCGCTTACGGCTGATGTCGCCGCCGTAGCATTTGGCAATTACATTTTTTCGCATGGCGGCCACGGTTTCGCGGGCGATCACTTTGGCGCCGATGGCAGCCTGGATGGCAACTTCAAACATTTGCCGCGGAATGAGCTCGCGCATCTTCGAGACCAGGGCGCGACCGCGGTCGTAGGCGAAGTCTTTGTGCACGATGATGGAAAGAGCGTCTACAGGCTCGCCGCCCACGAGGATGTCGAGTTTCCACATAGGCGAGACCCAGGTGCCGGTGAGATGGTAGTCGAGCGAGGCATATCCGCGCGAGACGGACTTGAGCTTGTCGTAGAAATCCATCACGATCTCGTTCAGCGGTAATTCGTAGGTCAGCATTACGCGGGTAGAGCTGACGTACTCGAAAGCCTTTTGCTTACCCCGTTTGTCTTCGACCAATTTCAGGATTCCGCCGACATATTCTTCATTAGTGAGGATTGTTGCCGTGATGATGGGCTCTTCGATTTTCTCGATCAGCGTGGGGTCGGGCCAGCGCGACGGATTATCGACCTCAAGCGTGGTGCCATCGGTAAGCGTGATCTTGTAGCGGACACTGGGGGCAGTCGTGATGAGGTTGAGATCATACTCGCGCTCGAGACGCTCCTGGATGATTTCCATGTGCAGTAAGCCGAGGAAGCCGCAGCGAAAGCCGAAGCCCAGCGCAGCCGAACTTTCCGGCTCGAAGAAGAATGACGCGTCGTTGAGCCGAAGTTTTTCGAGCGCCTCACGCAGTAGTGTGTGCTCGTGGGCGTCGACGGTGTAGAGTCCGGCGAAGACCATGGGTTTCAATTCTTCGAAGCCGGGCAATGGTTCCAGCGCGGGATGGACATCATCGGTGATCGTGTCGCCGATTCCGGTGTCGGCCACGTTCTTGATGTTGGCGACCAGGAAGCCGACTTCACCGGCGCTCAACTCATCCACTTCTACCGGCTTGGGCGTCAGTACGCCGAGAGTCTCGACATCGAAAGTGCGGCCGTTGGCCATGAGGCGAATGCGCTGGCCCTTGCGGATTGTACCCTCGACGATACGGGCCAGCACCACAACTCCGCGGTAGGGATCGAACCAGGAATCAAACATCAACGCTTGCAAACGATGGCTGGCTTTGCCCTTTGGCGGCGGAACCTTCTGCACAATGGCTTCGAGAATGTCAGGCACGCCGACGCCAGTCTTCGCGCTGATAGCCAGGGCGTGCGAGGCATCGAGGCCAACGGCGCTCTCGATCATTTCCTTGGTGCGCTCGATGTCAGCACTCGGAAGGTCGATTTTGTTGATGACCGGAATGATTTCCAGGCCGTTGTTGATGGCAATGTAGGAGTTGGCGAGAGTTTGCGCTTCGACGCCCTGGGAAGCGTCTACAACCAGCAGAGCACCTTCGCACGACGCCAGCGAGCGCGAGACTTCGTAGCTGAAGTCCACGTGTCCGGGGGTGTCGATGAGGTTGAGCTGGTAAGTTTTTCCGTCCTTCGCGGGATACATCATTCGCACCGAATGCGCCTTGATGGTGATGCCGCGCTCTCGCTCCAGGTCCATAGCGTCCAGCACCTGGGCCTGCATCTCACGCGCCGTGAGCGAGCCGGTAAGCTCAAGCAGGCGGTCGGCCAGCGTGCTCTTCCCATGATCAATATGGGCGATGATGGCGAAATTTCGGATGAGAGAAGGATCCATCGGCGTGCCGGGGGCAGCTTTGATTTTAGCAGCTTATGACGGCTTCGATTGCGTTGCGGCGTACCACGATGGCGGCTGTGAGCACTGCGTCCAATGCGCGATGTATGCCGCGCCTGACTCGCCGCTGATGGCGACTGCCCGTTAGAATCGGGGCTGCATGAAACTGATTCTCGCTTCGGCTTCTCCACGACGGTCTGAACTGCTACGCAATGCCGGAATTGCGTTCACGGTCGAGCCTGCCGATGTTCATGAGCAAGCCCTGCCGAACGAACCGCCGCTGGCGTATGCCCAGCGCCTGGCTCGAGACAAAGCCCGCGCGGTCTTTGCGAGGCACCCCGACAATGTAGTACTCGGCGCAGACACGATTGTTGTCGCGGACGAGCATCTTCTGGAGAAGCCGCGCGACGCCGAAGACGCAGCGCGCATGCTGCGTATTCTTTCGGGCAGGCCGCATCAGGTCATCACTGGCGTTTGCCTTGTGACTTCGGGCTTTCAACAAACAGAGGCCGAAATCACCGAGGTCCGCTTCAGTCCGCTTTCAGCGACGGAAATCGCCGGCTACGTCGCGACTGGCGAGCCCATGGACAAGGCCGGAGCATATGCGATCCAAGGCATAGCCTCGCGCTGGGTCGAGCGCATCGATGGGTGCTATTTCAATGTGGTGGGATTGCCTGTGCCGCGGGTGTACCGGATGCTGCGCGCGCTAGAAGTAGCGCAGGGAATCCACGTGGATTGAAATCGGGGTACAGTGCAGGCACGGTGCGGAGTCACTCGGGGGCAACTCCGCTCGAACTAGATCGTTACTTCTTTTCTTCGGTTGAACTGGTGGTGCTGGACGCACCTTCGTTCATCGACGACTTGAAATTCTTGATACCTTCGCCCAGTCCCTTACCCAGTTCGCCCAACTTCTTGGGGCCAAAAATGAGCAGGGCGATGAACACAATGACCGCCAGCTCGGGCAGACCGATCTTTCCACCAAACATAAATCCTCCGGTCGAACAGCCCGGTTGATTTGCGGTTAGGCGCAATCGGTTAGCGGGCTTCTTCCTTAAATTCTAGGCTTTTCGTACCCATGCGTCAAAGACAGCGGCGCAGAGGGCGCTGAATCGAACTGCCACTCAAGTGGTAGAGGCGCAATCAGATGGCGGTTATGAGCCCCGCCAGCAGAGCAGCCCGCTGCGGTAGTTCGGAGGCGACTACGAACTCATGTGTGGCATGAGCGCCGTCACCGACCGCACCGAGGCCGTCGAGAGTGGGAATACCCAAGCCGCCGGTAAAGTTGCCGTCGGAGCCGCCGCCCACGGCGATTTCCGCGAGGGGGAAGCCCAGTTCTTGCGCAATACTCTGTGCTTTTTGAAATAACGCAGCTACCTCTTTCGTGCGCTCGAGCGGAGGGCGATTGACGCCTCCATCAATTTGTAAGGAGCACTTCTTATTGACCGCACGCAGCGCCTTGACGCGGCGTTCCATCACGGGGCCGTCGCTCTTGCGGGCGATGCGGAGATCGACTTCGGCACCGGCTTCGGCGGGAACGACGTTGGTGCGCGTGCCTCCGCGGATGATGCCGACGTTCAGCGTGATGCCGCGCTGCAAATCGGTCAGCCGTGAAACGGCTTGGATCTGGTGCGAGAGTTCGAGGATTGCGCTCTGCCCCTTCTCGAAATCGAGACCTGCGTGGGAGGCCTTTCCAGTGACCTTGATGACGAAACTGCCGACGCCCTTGCGTGCGGTCTTTAGCGCTCCGCCAGGGCCCGCAGGCTCGCAGACAAAGACCGCCTCACATTGCGAGGCAAGCTTTTCGGTCAGGGCGCGCGAGCTGTCGCTGCCTTCTTCTTCGTCGGAGACGAGCCAGACCTTCACAGGACGCAGCAGGCCGCCGTTCACTTCGCGCAGCGCACGAATCGCGAACATGATCTGCGCGATGCCGCTCTTCATGTCGAAGACGCCGGGGCCGGCGAGGCGGCCGCTGCTCTCGCGCCAGGGCATGGTCTTCAGAGTGCCGAAGTCATAGACCGTGTCGAAATGGCCCAGCAACAGAACAGGCTTGCGTCCCCGAGGGCCAGCGAAGTCGACCAGCAGATGGTTTCCAGCTTTGGGCTGGCGATGGATCTTGACGCGTCCGCCGAGAGCTTCGAATTGTTGGGCAAGGTAAGCGCACAGCGCATCACAGGCTGACTTATCGTGGGTTGGCGATTCGCGAACGACCATTTCGCGGACCTGCGCCACCATCTCGGACTGGCGGTCGGTGAGCCAATGGAGAACATCATTCGAGCGGAGATTTCGATTCAGCCAGCTGAGTTTTAGGCATGATGCGAATCAGTCCTTCACATTGCGAAATGTATAATCGGGAGTTTCACGAGACAAGCTATGAGTGATGCCACGAATACCGTGCCTGCCGAAAATCCAGTGTTACCTGGTTTCGACATCCACGAAATCATGAAGATCCTGCCGCACCGTTATCCGTTCCTGCTGATTGACCGGGTGACGGAAATTACGCGCACCAAGCGTATTGTTGCAATCAAGAACGTCAGCGTCAACGAACCTTATTTCGTGGGGCACTTTCCTGCGGGTCCGATTATGCCGGGCGTGCTGGTCGTTGAGGCCATGGCGCAGGCAGGCGGTGTGCTGCTGCTTATCGAGTTTCCCGACCGAGAGCACAAGCTGTTGCTGTTCACAGGCATCGAGCGAGCCAAGTTCCGGAGACCGGTAAGTCCGGGCGACCAACTCCGCATCGAAGTTGATGTGCTGGTTTGGCGCGGCAACGCAGGCCGCATGCTAGGCAAGGCCTACATTGGCGACAAAGTCGCATGTGAGGCGGTGATCACCTGCCGACTGCTGGACCGTCGCGGGAAGCAAGCTGAGGCTGCGACGAGTCCGCAAGCGGCAGCGGAGCAAGCCTGACCCTGCCATGAGCATCCATCCGACGGCCATCGTCGATCCGTCCGCCAAGGTTCCGGCGTCATGCAGTGTTGGCCCTTATTGCGTAATTGGCGCCGATGTCGAGTTGGGTGAGAGCTGCCGGCTGCTGGCGAATGTCGTGCTGGGTGGCCCGGCGAAGCTTGGTTCCGACAACACGATTCATTCCTTCGCGGTAATCGGGGGCGAGCCGCAGGACATTACCTACAAAGGCGAGCCCACGCGGCTGGAAATCGGCGATCGCAACGTCATTCGCGAGTACGTCACCATCACAAGGGGAACAGCGAAGGGCGGCGGAACGACGAGAGTGGGCAGCGACACGCTCATCATGGCGTACACACACATCGGGCACGATTGCGTGATCGGGGACCACGTGATGCTGATCAACGGTGCGACGCTGGCGGGACACGTCACGGTGGAAGAGTGGGCGGTGGTTGGCGCGTTGTGCCCGGTGCATCAGTTTGTGCGCATCGGGGCACATTCGTATATCGGTGGCGGTACGACGATTACTCAGGACGTGCTGCCCTATTCGATGACCAGCGCGGAGCGCGACACCCACGCCTTCATGTTGAACAAAGTCGGGTTGCAGCGCAGGGGCTTCTCGAAGGAGCGGATCACGAAGTTGCATCACGCCTACAAGGTCCTCCTGGCGTCGAAGCTGAACACCTCGCAGGCGCTGGAAAAGCTGCGGTCGGAAGGCGAGCTAGGCGAAGACGTTGAATCGTTGATGCGGTTTATTGAAACGTCACAACGAGGGGTGATTAAGTAGCTGGCAACTGAAAGCGGTTGCTGGCAACATCGGCACTATGGGCGACACAATTCCACAGCGCATCGGTTTGATCGCCGGCAACGGCAGCTTCCCGCTGCTGGTGCTGGACGCGGCGCGTTCGCAGGGGTCGCAGGTAGTGGTAGCCGCAATTAAAGAAGAGGCGTCGCCGGAGATCGAGCGGCACGGCGCAGCAGCGGTGCACTGGCTTTCGCTGGGCGAATTGTCGAAGCTGATTGAGACGTTTCAGCGCGAGGGCATCACGCGCGCAGTGATGGCGGGGCAGGTCAAGCACAAGCAGATATTCAGTAGCATCAAGCCCGACTGGCGACTGGCTAAGGTATTACTGAGCCTCGCCACGCGCAACACAGACTCTCTGATTGGAGCGATCGCCAAGGTCTTGGAAGAGGAAGGCATTACGCTGATGAGTTCCACCGCTCTGCTGGAACCGATGCTCGCCGATGAGGGCGTAATGACAACTCGCGGACCATCGGACACGGAGCTCACTAACATTACCTACGGACGTGCGGTGGCGCAGCATCTCTCGCGGTTCGACATTGGGCAGACTGTGATCATCGGGGAGGCCGCGTGCATCGCGGTCGAGGCGATGGAAGGAACAGACGCCACCATTTTGCGAGCGGGCGAGCTGATGAAATCGCCGTCGCTGGGCAGAGAGCCTTCGACGCTGAGCCGGGCGCTGACCGTCATCAAGGTGGCGAAGCCCAACCAGGACATGCGGTTCGACGTGCCGGTGGTGGGAATGCGGACCGTCGAGACTATGAAGCGGGCGGGCGCGACGTGCCTTGCACTTGATGCAGGGCGGTGCCTGATGTTCGACAAACCAAGTGTCATCGCGGCCGCAAACGAGGCGGGCATCTGCATTATGGCGGAGAAGCAGGTCAGCCACATTCCTGGACACACGGCGTAGGCGGTTTTGCTTCGGCGAGTGCCGATGCGTGACAATCCAAACATGCCAGACAACGATGGCCGCATGCGCGTGGGGGTGGTCGGAACCGGCACGTTCGGACGCAACCATGCGCGTGTCTATCGTGATCTGCAAGCGGATTCGCAGCTCAACGTGCAGTTTGTCGGCGTCGCGGACGCCGATGCAGCGCGTGCCAGCGCTGTCGCTTCTGAGTTCGGCACGAAGGCGTTTGGCTCGGTGGCGGAGCTACTGGCTGCGGGTGTCGATGCCGTGTCGGTGGCGGTCCCGACCGTAGCCCACTTGACAGTCGCTCGCGAGTTGATGGAGAACGGCGCGGACGTGCTGATTGAAAAGCCACTGGCGAGCACGCTGGCCGAAGCCGATGAGTTGCAGGCAGTCGCAGCGCGTCACCATTGCATCGTTCAAGTGGGGCATCTGGAGCGCTTTAATCCTGCAGTCCGCGCCACGCTTCCGCTGCTAACCAAACCGATGTTCTTCGAGGTGCACCGCCTCAGCGTGTTCACGCCGCGATCACTGGACGTGGACGTGGTCCTCGATCTGATGATTCACGATATCGACATCGTGCTGACGATGGCAAAATCGGCGGTGAAAGAAATCCGCGCCGTCGGGCTGCCGATCCTCTCGAAGAAGGTGGATATTGCCAACGTGCGGCTGGAGTTCGAGTCGGGATGCGTCGCGAACCTTACCGCCAGCCGGGTTAGCACCGAGCGGGTGCGCAAAGTGCGTTTCTTTCAGCCACGGCAGTATGTGTCACTGGACTTCGCTCGCCAGGATGTGTTGGTGCTGACAGTCGCGGATGACTCAGGCCCACACATTGACGAAGATCCGTTCAACCCCGCTGCCATCATTACGAGCTCCCTGCCCGGTATCACACCGTTCAAGCCGAAGATCGAAGCGCAGGAACCTCTGCGGGCTGAGTTGCTCAGCTTTCTTAATGCTGTGCGGACCCGCAGCACGCCCGAGATTTCGCTGGAACAGGGCCGCAATGCGCTCGCGGTGGCGCTGCAGATCGTCGAGGCAATCGGCGAGCACAGCCGGAGGGCACATCTTGAGGCATTGACGGGCGGCATAAGCTAGTCCTACGCTAGCGTTCATCCGTGATGTCCGACGATCTGGTCACCATCGCAACGTTTCTGAACATCGGAGAAGCCAAGCTCGCCCAGGGAAAGCTCTCTTCGGCGGGAATCGAGGCCTCGGTGCGCGATGAAAACGCCATGAACCTGCACATTGGAATGGCGATGTGGGGCATCAAGCTACAGGTTCCCGATCACCAAGTCGTGCGCGCGCTGGAAACTCTCGACGACTTTCGCCCAGGGCCGAGCGATGACGAACCGGAATCCGACTCCGACGTCGTCCAATGCTGCCCAGAGTGTGAGTCGCTGGAAATCCGTCGCATCGCGGGCAGTAATCCACGGCAGATCACACTGTGGTCGGCGGCCATTCCATTTCCGGAGACATAGCGCACCGCAGCGCCAGCGGTGGCGTTGCCTGGCCTGCGGTTACCAGTGGGAAGAGACTGAAGAATAAGCCGGTTCCGCCGATTCTTTGCCAGCGCTCGAAATGATCGATCAAGTGACTTTCGTGTGCCGCCCCGCCATGCGAGAATAGAGACTCCACTCCCGAGTCGCCATGAATCCAGTCGAATCCGCAACGCCCGCCGCCCAGGAACCCACTATCACTCCCGAAGTCTTGCGCGATCACGGCATAACGCCTGACGAGTATAAGCGCATCCTGAAGTCGATGGGCCGCGTGCCCACGCTCACCGAGTTGGGCATCTTCAGCGTGATGTGGAGCGAGCACTGCTCGTACAAGTCGTCGCGCGTGCACCTGAAGCGTTTGCCGACGCGCAGCAAACTCGTGGTGCAGGGGCCGGGCGAGAACGCTGGCATCATCGACATCGGCGACGGCTGGGCTTGCGCGTTCAAGATTGAGTCGCACAATCACCCGTCGTTTATCGAGCCGTTTCAGGGCGCAACGACTGGTGTCGGCGGCATCCTGCGCGACATTTTCACGATGGGCGCGCGGCCAGTCGCGGTGATGGATTCGCTGCGGTTTGGGCCAATCACCCCTCAGCCGGGACTCGACAAGGCCACCCTTCACAAGAACCACTCCGTGATGGAAGGCGTGGTGAGCGGCGTGGCTTCGTATGGCAACTGTTTCGGCGTTCCTAACGTCGGCGGCGAGGTGAAGTTCGAGAGCTGTTACAACGGCAATCCGCTGGTGAATGCGTTCGCTCTAGGTCTGGTCAAGCGTGACCAGATTTTTTATGCCAAGGCGTCGGGCGAAGGAAATCCGGTGATTTACGTCGGCTCCAAGACCGGGCGAGACGGCATCCATGGCGCGACCATGGCGAGCGAGGAATTCAGCGAGGAGCTCCGAAGCCAAGCGTCCGAATGTGCAGGTGGGCGATCCTTTCCTGGAGAAGTTGCTGCTCGAAGCCTGCCTCGAAGCCATGCAGACGGGCGCGATCGTCGGCATCCAGGACATGGGCGCGGCTGGCTTGACTTGCTCGACCTGCGAAATGGGCGGGCGTGGCGGCGTGGGCCTGGAGATCGAGCTTGACCTGGTGCCGCAGCGCGATACCGGCATGACTCCGTACGAGATCATGCTGAGCGAGTCGCAGGAGCGCATGCTGCTGGTCGCGGAAAAGGGCCGCGAAAGCGAAGTCTTCCGCGTCTTTGAAAAATGGGGACTCGATGCGGTTACCATCGGGCGGGTGATTCCTGAATCGACTATGCGGGTGCTGGAGCACGGCAAGGTTGTTGCCGAAATTCCGAACGAAGCGCTGACGGATGAGGCTCCGCTGTACAACCGTCCGATGGAGCGGTGGGAACCGCCGGTTCCGCGCGAGATGCCAGCGACGTCCTTCTGGGCGAGAAGACCGATCTGACGGACGAGCTGAAGAAATTGCTGGCCACCCGAACATCTGCTCCAAGAGATGGGTGTACGAGCAGTACGACTCGATGGTGCAGACCAATACCGTCGAAGGCCCCGGCCGCGAGGCAGGCGTCATCCGCGTGAAGGGCACGAACCGAGCCCTTGGCGATTGCGCTCGATGGCAACGGACGCTGGTGCTATCTCGATCCGAAGCTGGGGGCGATGCACGCGGTGGCCGAGTCTGCACGCAACGTGGCGTGCTCGGGTGCGACGCCGATCGCCGCGACCAATTGCCTGAACTTCGGCAATCCCGAGAAGCCGCACATCATGTGGCAGTTTGCCCAGACGATCGACGGCATCACCAAGGCCTGCGAGGAGCTGGAGACGCCGATTACCGGCGGAAACGTCAGCTTCTACAACGAGACTCTGGGCGAGGGATTTATCCCACGCCGGTGATGGGTATCGTCGGCATCCTGGAAGACGTGCACAAAGCCGTGGGGCCGGACTTCCAGCAAGTCGGACCAGGCAATTGTCTTGCTACGAGGGTCGGAGCCGGGCGATGCGGCCGACGCCGAGGCCGAATTCGGATCGTCTGAGTTTGCCAAGGAGATTCTGGGCCAAATTTGGGGATTCCCTCCGGCGTTGGAACTGGAGAAGGAAGCCGCGCTGCAGAAAGCCATCATCCAGATGATCGACGAGGGCCTGGTGGAGTCCGCCAAGGACTGCACCGAGGGCGGTTTGGCCGTAACAGTCGCGGAATGTGGTTTCACGCAAGGGCATTGGGGCGCAGGTGGATGTGGCCGCAGGAGGGCTGGCGGCGGAGTTTGTGCTGTTCGGCGAGGACGCCAGCCGGATCGTAATATCCTGCGACCCGAAAAGCATGGAGCGAATCCAACGTATAGCGGTACAATTCGCTCTCTCAGCGGAACAGATCGGAACACGGTCCCTGAAAAACTGGAAATTCGGGTTGACGGCAAGGTGTCCGCGGCGGCGTCTGTATTGCAGTTGAAGCACGAGTGGGCGAGTGCGCTGGAAAAGGCGCTGCACGCGGAGATCGACGAGCACGCGGTTCCGGGCGCGGTGTAAGGCAACAACAGTTTCAAGGTTTCGCAAGGGAGACAGGCGACAGGTGGGCGATGCTGATCACATCTGACAAACTGCACGAAGAGTGTGGCGTAGCGGCCATTTATGGCCACCCGGAAGCTTCCAAGCTCGCTTACCTCAGCCTGTATGCGCTTGCAGCATCGCGGGCAGGAATCAGCGGGAATCGCATCAGCCAACGGCGACACCATCGAGTTGCATAAGGCGATGGGATTGGTGGCCGATATCTTCACGGCAGAGACGCTGGCGCGAATTCCGGGTTACGCTTGCCATTGGACATACTCGCTACTCGACCACTGGCGATTCCGCGCTGCTGAATGCGCAACCGATTCGCGTGGAATGCAGCAAGGGCAAGATTGCGCTGGCCCACAACGGCAACATCGTGAATGCGCACGAGATCCGCTCGCAAATGGAGCGGCAAGGTTCCATCTTCCAGACCACCAGCGACACGGAAGTGATCGTGCACCTGATTGCGCGCTCGAAGGAAGAGACGCTTGCGGCGGCCATGAGCGATTCGCTGCGACGCATCGAAGGCGCATTTTCGCTGGTGATGCTGACGCCCGACCGGGTTTTCGCCGCGCGCGATCCTCGCGGCTTTCGCCCGCTGGTGATGGGTCGTATTCCGGCGCAGTCAGAGCACCATAAAGATTCGATCGTATTTGCCTCTGAGACCTGCGCATTCGATCTGATTGGTGCAGTGTACGAGCGTGAGGTCAAGCCGGGCGAACTAATCATCGTCGGCCCCGAAGGCGTTCATTCGCGCTTCTATGCGACGCCGCAGCCACTTTCGAGCTGTGTCTTCGAGCATGTCTATTTTTCGCGGCCCGATAGCACGGTATTCGGGCGCTCAGTGCAGCAGTCGCGCGATGCTATGGGCCGGCAGTTGGCCCTGGAGTCGCCGGTTGACGCCGACATCGTGATTCCCGTTCCTGATTCGGGTGTGACCGCAGCCATGGGCTTTTCGCAGCAGAGCGGCATTCCGATTCAGTTTGGATTGATTCGCAACCACTACGTTGGCCGCACATTTATTGAGCCGGAACAACGGGTGCGCGACTTCGGCGTTCGCCTGAAGCTAAATCCGGTGCGTCACGTGATCGAAGGCAAACGCATCGTTCTGATCGACGACTCCATCGTGCGCGGAACCACGAGCCGCAAAATCGTGCGCATGGTGCGCGACGCAGGCGCAAAGGAAGTACATATGCGCATTTCGTGTCCGCCGACGATTTCGCCGTGTTACTACGGCGTGGACACACCCTCGAAGAACCAGCTGATTGCAGCCAACAAGTCGGTGGAAGAAATTCGCGAGTACATCCATGCAGACTCGCTTGCCTATCTTTCCCTGGAAGGCCTGCGCAAGGCAGCCGGAGAGAATGACACAGTCAAGTACTGTACGGCGTGCTACACGGGGAAATACCCGACGCCTTTTTTTTTAGACATTGAGGATATTCAGCCCGCGATGGCTGCGGGAGACTGACCGCAGAAGGGGAAAGCGACGATGTCATTGGCGCACAAGATCATCCGCCATGTGCGAAGCTGGTTTCGTAAGCCCGCTGAACCGCAAGACCCCTACACCTACGTTACTGCCAACCTGAAGCGCGGCCCTGGCGGCCGTAGCGCTGCGGTGGCCTTGGAAGAGCCGGAGCCGCGACGGACGCTGAACCTGTTCGGCCGCAGCGGAGCGCGCTAAATAACTTCTTAAGAGTGATCGTCGACAGCTTCCGCTCTACAGGAGATTCCAATGAAACGTGTTCCTCTGGGAGCAATCGTTATGCTCGTTTCCGCTGCCATCACATGCGGTTGGTTCTCGTCGTCGTCGTCGGCGAGTGATGCTGGCGCTTCCGTTCCGAAGCATGGCAAAGCGATCGATCTGTTTAACGGCAAAGCTCCCGGGAGCTTCGACAGCCTTCTCAAGACTCAGGGATTGAACAGCGATCCCGACCATGTTTTCACTTTCGAGAACGGAGTGATCCACATCTCTGGCACGGAGATGGGATACCTGATCACCAAGCAGGAGTATGCCGACTACTACTTGCGCGGCGAGTTCAAGTGGGGCGAGGCAACGCATGCTCCGCGAGAAGGACAGGCGCGCGACAGCGGCATTCTGTTTCACGTCCAGGGCGAGCAGAAGGTCTGGCCGACGTCGATTGAATACCAGATTTGCGAAGGACAGACGGGCGATTTCTACATGACGGACGGAGCTGCGCTCACGGGCACCGATGGTAAACGCGAAACGGGACCTCCGGGTTCTGCGGCCAGAATCAAGCGCATCGGCGAAGGGCCTTGGCAAAACGTGACGGGCTACCGAGATCCAAACGGTGAAATCGAAAAGCCGCATGGGGAGTGGAACGTCGTAGAGATCGTTGTGCAGGACGACAACGTTAAGCAGTATCTGAACGGCAAGCTGGTGAATGAAGGCTCGAAGGCTTATCCGGCGGGCGGAAAGATTCTGATCCAGTCAGAAGGCGCGGAGATTTACTTCCGCGATATCAAGCTGTATCCGCTGAAGTGGTGATGGTCGCCATAACGAAGCAATCGCCGCGGTCTAGGTTGAGACGAGTTTCTTCCACACGTCCTGCACGTAGTGGTCGGTCATGCCGGCGATATAGTCGCAGACTACGCGCGCCAACTTTTCGTGCTCGACCTTCTCCTGATAGCTCGGCGGCAGTGCCTCGGGATGCGCGACGAGATAGTCGAATGTTTCGGTGACGACTTTCTCCGCCTTGATCTTTTCCGGCAGCAGAGGCCTACTCTCGTACAGCGCTTTGTAAAGAAATGCCTTGGCCTCGCGCCGTTCCTGCTCAACTTCCGGACTGAAGGTGGCGAGTCGTTCAGGATACGCACGCAAGTCATCGAGCGTCTTTACGCCCGACTGTGCAACGCGTGACTTCGTGTTTTCGATCAGGTCGGTCACGAAGCGGTTCAGCACTCGCTTCAGTGCCTCGTTGAACTTCAGCTTGTCTGGCGCATCAGGATACTTGGCCTCAACTTCGACAAAGTAGCGCTCGAACACTCGTACATTCTTCCGTATAGCCTCCAGCTTCAGCAGCTTCGCCTCGAAGCCGTCGTCCAGGTCGGCGGTGGTGTAGGCAATTTCGTCAGTCAGGTCGATGAGCTGCGCTTCGAGCGGGGGCCGCAGATCGAGCAGGTACTCCGAAAGTTCAGGATGCTTGTCGGCGGTGTAGTCGTGCGAGTGCTTGATGATGCCCTCTCGCACCTCAAAGGTGAGATTGAGACCGCGGAATTCAGCGTAGCGCAGCTCAAAGTCTTCGACGATGCGAAGGGCCTGCAAGTTATGGTCGAAGAAGTCGCCGTGGCGCTGCATGGCAACATCCAGCGCTCGCTCGCCGGCGTGTCCGAACGGAGGATGCCCGATGTCATGCACCAGAGCCAGCGTTTCGGCCAAGTCGACGTTGAGATCAAGCGCGGCGGCGATGGTGCGCGAAATCTGCGCGACCTCCATGGTATGCGTGAGGCGGGTGCGAAAGTGGTCGGAGTACCGGCGGGTGAAGACCTGCGTCTTGTTCTCAAGTCGTCGGAAGGCGCGCGCGTGAACGATGCGGTCGCGGTCGCGCTGAAAGGCATAGCGATACGGGTGCGGCGGCTCGGGGTGACGACGTCCGCGAGAATCTTCAACGCGGACTGCGTAAGGAGCGAGCATGGGGAGAGTTTAGCAGCCAGTCTCAACTCCGAGCTTCGCAAGCTCGAGACGTATCGCGCCTACCCATTCCAAAGAGAAGGGGAAGGGTGGCGCTACCGCATTCCTGCAAAATTTTATTCTTTGCCTGGATTCTTGGCGAGCTTGACCTTGGCGGACTCGAGGTCTTTCTGTACCTTGGCGACTTCATCCGAATCGATTTCAGCAGGGACGGTATGGTTCCACTCATCGAGTGCGCGCTGCCAGTGGGCGGTCGCGAGCTTCAGGCGTCCGGTCTTCTGATAGAGGTCGCCGAGGTGCGCCTGTACTGTTGGATCGCTGCCGATTTTCTCGGAGGCCAGACGAAGATTCTCCTCTGCCAGATCGTAGTTGCCCAGGCGATAATAAACCCAGCCGAGCGAGTCGAGGTACGCACCGTTCTGTGGGTCGAGGGCGACCGCCTTGCGGATGTATCCAAGGGCCTCGTCGAGGCGCACACCGCGATCGGCGAGCATGTAGCCCAGGTAATTCAAAGCCTGCGCATTCTTCGGATCCAGCACCAGTACCTTGCGGAACGATTCTTCTGCGAGCTCGTATTTCTTCTGGCGCTCATAGATGGAGCCAGCGACGAAGGTCGCATAAATCTTGTCGTCCGGCTTGGTGGAAAGCTCCAACGCCTTGTTGATGCTGGCCCCGGCCTGCGGCCAATCCTTGGTGCGGCTGTACATCTGGGCCAGCGCAATGTAAATGTCGCGATCGTCAGCGGTGCCCTTGAGCATCAGCTTGACTTGCCCGATGGCCGCAGCGGAGTCGCCCAGATCGGCACGCTGCGAGGCAGCAACGAGCTGCATGGCGCGATCGTTGGGGAAGCGTTTCGCGGCTTCCTCGGCGGTGTCGGTGGCCAATTGCCACTGCTTCTGGTCGCGATAGGTTTCGATGATCTCCTGGTATCCGCGGATGGCGTATTCGTCGCCGAGATCAAACATGCGGCGGAAGGTGTCTACCGCCAACTGTGGTTTGTTTGCGTCGCGGTAAATCGAGCCCAGGCGCTCGAGGAAGATGCCCCGATTACTGGCTTCTGAGGGATCGTACTGACCGTTCGTATGTTCGGTCTTCTGCAACAGCTGGTTCAAGATGGTGATGGCGTCGTCGTAGCGGCCTTGGGCTTGGTCGATCACGGCGACGTTGAATTTCACCTCGAGCGAATCCGGCATCGCCGCGCCGGCCTTATTCAGGGTCTCCATGGCTTCGTTGTAGCGGCCGCTGCGACGATAGATTTCGGCTATGCGCATCAAGTTCTGCGCGTCGGAGGGGTCTGAGTCGGCAATCACTTTCAACTGCGCCAGGGCGGCATCGGTCTGGCCGTCGTTGAGCAGGTTCTGGGCCAGGCCGCGGACCGAGTCTAGATTGTCGTGGTCTAGGTCAACTGACTTCTGGTAGGCCTCAATGGCCTTCTTATACGCCTTGTTCTGTTCGTAAGTATAACCCAGCGCGGCGTACAGTTTGGAGGAACGGGACGCCTCAGGGAATGCATTCAGCACTTCGAGCGCGCGCGAAGTGTCGCCTTCCTCGTTGTAGAGAATGGCGAGCGCTGTAACGGCGTCTTCGGAATTCGGCTGGATGCTGACGGCGGTCTTGAACTCGTTCTCGGCCTTCACCAAGTCATTGTTGAGCCGATAAAGACGGCCCAGCAGAAGGTGATCTTCAACACTCTTGGGGTCAAGGCGAACGATGTCTTGGTATTGCTCAATTGCCAGCTTGAGCACCTCGTCAGACTGTGTTCCGTTCTGCATGTCGCCAAGGGATCGCAAGTAAATGCGTCCCAGCAGACGGTGCGCCTCGAGATTGTTGCCATCACGCTTGAGAATGTCCTGCGCTTCGAGAACCGCATCCTTGATACGGCCCGTGCGGGCGTACAACTCGGCGAGCCCGGCATTCAGGTAGTCCGATGTCGGGTCGTTCTCGATGGCAAGACGGTATTCGTCAATGGCCTGGTTGGCGTATTCCGATTTGCCATACATGGCCACCATCTCTTCATAGATATGGGCCATGGCAAAGTGATAGTAGGCCGCCGCCTTATCGGGAGAATTGGTCGATTGGGCCGCCGCAGGTTTGGCGTCTTGGCTGGCGGAAGCGGTGGGCGTATTTTGCGCGAGAACGCCCAGTGAACAGGCAATCAGAAGCGCCAACAAGGTGAGAGCAGTACGAGTTTGCTTCATTCAGTAGGACCAACCGTAGTTTCTATTGGATGCGCGCGCAGCAGCGGGGGTCTTCGTTATTTTATCCGTTTGTAGCGCGGGATGGGGAAATTGCTGGTTTTCTAAGCGATTGCGGCAATCTGCCATCCCCGTGTAGAACCCGCCTCTCAGTTGGACGTCGCGGTGCGGAGAAGGTTAATTCACAGAGAGGAAGCGCGGTTTGTCAGCGTGCGACCCGCGGAGTAGTCTTACCAGCCAGAATAGGAGCGAAATGAAGAGATTGGGATATTCGGAAATGGACTCGCCCGTCGGACCCCTCACGATCGCCGTGTCGGAAGCTGGGCTGGCATGGCTGGCTTTCGGGAAGCAATTTCCGGAGAAACTGGGCGGGCAGCTTGCAGAGTGGCGACGGTCTGAAGCGGCGACTAGGGAAGTTCGGAAACAGCTCGGCGAGTATTTCGCTGGCAAGCGGAAAGAGTTCGACCTGACTTTGGATCTTTGCGGTACAGATTTCCAAAAGAACTGTTGGGAGGCGTTGTTGGGAATTCCGTACGGGGAGACGCGCAGTTATGCTGAGATCGCGCGAACCGTGGGAAGACCTAACGCCTATCGCGCTGTGGGGCAGTCGAACCACCACAATCCGGTCGCGATCATCGTTCCGTGCCATCGGGTATTGGCCGCTGGGAAGGCGTTGGGAGGATATGGCGGTGGGTTGTCTACGAAAGCGCTCCTCCTGCGGCTCGAAGGAGCGGAGTTTCGCGATGAGGAGTCGGCGGAACAATCTCAAGTGGCACTGAAGTTCAGCTAGCGGCGGTCTCGATCTCCGGTGTTGCCGCGAGCAAAGCGCGCGTGTATTCGTGCTGCGGCGCATTAACGATTTGTTCGGTAGTACCCACCTCGAGCAGCTGGCCGTGTTTCATCACAGCGATACGCGTCGCCAAATAGCGCACGACTGGCAGGGAATGCGAGATGAACAGGTAAGTCAGTTGAAACTCGCGCTGCAAGTCGCGTAGCAGGTTGACTATCTGCGCTCCCACGCTGACGTCGAGCGCTGATACGGGCTCGTCGGCGACGATGAACCGGGGACGCAGGACAAGGGCGCGCGCGATTCCGATGCGCTGTCGCTGGCCTCCGCTGAACTCGTGAGGGTAGCGGCGCAGGGCCGACTCATCGAGGCCAACCGCGCGTAGCATCTCCACGGCACGGCGTTTTCGATTGCTGCGAAGTTCGCCACCATAGACGATCAGCGGCTCCGACACAATCTCTTCGACAGTCATCCGCGGGTCAAGGGAGCCGTAGGGGTCCTGGAAGATGATCTGCATCTCGCGGCGGAGGCGGCGCAAATCACGGGGGCCCGTGGAAAGCACGTCTCGTCCGTCGAAGATTACGCTCCCTGAATCCGGCTCGACCAGCCTGAGAAGCATGCGGCCCAGAGTGCTCTTGCCAGAGCCGGACTCACCGACGAGCCCCAGTGTCTCTCCCGGCTCGATAGCCAGAGACACATCGTCAACCGCCCGGACCCGTCGGGTAGAGCCTCCACTGATGAGGTTTTGTCCCGAGCTGAAAGTCTTGACTAGGTGATCTGCCTGCACTAACGGCATGTCGCCGATGGTAACAAATCCCTGGATTGGCAGTTTCCACTGATGCGGAAGACCGCATAAAAGGCGGCGTCTGCGCGATTGTCACAAGAAGTGTGGCAATCGGAGACGGTGCGCTCGATTTCAGCCAGCGAGAAATACCAGCGAAAATTCCGGTTCCTCCGTCAGGTTGAGCCGGATGCTTATCCGGCTTGCACCAATTTCTGTCATACGCCTGTGGACGTGCTGCACTCGACAGAAAACAAAGCAGATAGAATCGGCAAAAATCTGTTGACTGGAAAATTGCAGAGTGTACAACAAACTCGTTCTTTGGCAGTTTCCGAGGTTTCCTGGTTGGTGGCGAGTCCGGGGCTGAAGCGAGTTCACCGCAGCCGCGCCTGCAGCGCATAGGCAAACGGAGGGACAGTAACGGTCAATAGCGAACCGCCGGTTGAGGAAACAAGAAACGAGTCAAAAACAAGATAGAGTCCCGAGGCGTTGGTAGGTTTTTCCGGTTAGAAGCGAGCCCGGAGCCCGAGTCAAGATCGTCCGCTGCGTACGCGAGTATCCGGCGACCACAGGTCGGCAAGGGTCTAAAGCAAACTTCTGGTCGAGAAAAACAGATCGACAAAACCTCGGGATTCTTAATTTGGGCTCTCCTCACTCCTCCAAACAACAGGTCATTAGCTTTCCACAGAGACGCCGCTGCAATGCAGCGGCGTCTCTCGCGTGACAGATCTCTTGTGCCGCGCAGAGATCACTTACTGGCAGCCGCGGTTGGCGCTGAAGCGCCGGCAATGAGACTGGTGAGGCTCGTCGCGAGTTGCGGATTCGACACAACGTAGAAGGTTCCACCTCTCCCATTCTGGCTGCTGGCGCAATTGCTACCGTCGAGTGTTCCCTGCTGGTTCATGTCGCCGAAGATGGCGTAGTGGTCGTTGGTAGAGGTGGAAACACCTAATTTGGCATGGTTAAAGTTGGTTCCCAGTCCGCCAGTCAGGCCAAACTCCTTGCCCGACCAGTGGCCCGTTGTGGCGATATCGACAGGACCGGGCTGGCCCAGCGTGCTGCTCCAGCATGCAGGAGCGCCGGCAGAGGTGGTCGAAGGAATCTCCGGGGTTGCCCACCAAGTGGCAGTGCGCAAAGGAATTCCTCCCAGGAGGGCGGAAATCATCTGCCACGGTGGAACATGTAGTTGGGACGGCTTGGAGATGAACTGTATGCCGCTGGAGAGTTTCACCGTAATAACGGTGGCGCTGGCTGATTTCACTCCCAGGCTCGCCACAATCGATTGGACATCAGCCGGTCCGCCGTTCTTCACGACTTGCGGGTTCGATGGATCGGTCACGACGCTGGCATTCTGCAAGCCCTTCAACACCTGCACCAGGTCATCTTTGTTGAGCTTTAGAGCAAAGAAATGCTGGCTGACCTGGATGTCGTTATCTTTTACACATCCCAGGCTGTTACCGTCGCTCTTTCGCGGAAATGAAGCGTTGCCGGAAGCCGGCCATGAGGGTGTCGAGACCTGCATCACGACGCCCTCGCCCATGTCATTCCATGCGACGACACCTTTGGAATGGCCCCAGGGAGAGCCGCACGATTCGCTGCATCCCTTGATGGTGGGATCGTCGTAGAACTGGTCGTTCCAGACGACATAGTGGTAATTGCCGTGGTAGATCTCGTCGAACGTGGCGCCAACGGGATCGTTAGTGGTATCGCCCGCACATCCGCTTCCTTGCTGGAGGGTAGGCGAATCGCTGCTAGCGAAGACGTATTGCTGGCTGGAATTTGTATATTTCTGCGGCTCGCCGCCAAACGGACAGGAAGACGAGTCGGTGCCCCCGCATCCCGGAAAGACCTTCGAGTTGAACTTAAACACAAACCACCAGCTCACTTCGCGTCCCTTCTGCAACATAGGCGAAGGGGTAGTGCAGGCTGGTTGGTTGGAACCTCCGCAGGTGGTTACCGTACTGGTTAAAGATGAAGTGATGGCCGGAGGCGTAGTCGATGTGGAGTCGGCGGCTCCAATTTTCGCTCCCGTTCCGCCGGTAATAGTTCCGTAGGCTAACGCGATGGCCAACGGTATTGCGGGACCAACCGTACGCGCGAGGCTGGTCGTCGTTTTCGAACGTGTGCTTCTGGGAGTGGCGGCTGCTGCTGTCTTCGTGCGCGACGTTGTTCTCGCGGTGGGCGTGGTCTTAGTAGTGGTGTTCCTTGACGGCATGGCTAAACCTCACCTCCGGTCGACGACCGGGTTCGTGCGAGGCGGAGCAGCGCACGAAAGCCCGGCTCTGGTGCTAGTTTCCTGTCGCCTTGTCGGCAGCCACTTGCGCCACTACGGCATTGTTGGCGGTCATTTGAACGGCTTGTTGCGCGGTAGCAGCATGCACAGCAGCCTGGGTGGCAGATGCCTGGGCCGCGACTGCCGCATCGACGGCGTCGCTGGCAGCGTCATTGGTGGCGGTTCCGTTCGGAGGTTGCAAGGTCTGCGGCTGGCTGTAGGAAATGCCCTTGCCCACGGCGTAGGTGCTGGCGCTGATACCCAGCAGGGTTAGCACACCGTTCGGAATATCAGGGAATCCCGTGGAGCTGGCGCGCAACTCAATCAACTCGAACAGGCCAATCGCGATGACGAAGGTAAAGATGAGCAACTGGAAGCGCGACATGCTGGCTTGGCCGTTGGCTTCGCTGATCAAGGCTGAAAGGTCGATCTTCCCTTGCCATATCCAAATGACGATGGTGGCAGCCAACAAGCCTACAAATGCGCACAGTACATAACCGAATAGCTCCCCGAGAAAACTCATGACAATCCTCCTAAGCCCCGCTTCTTAAGGTTGTAAAACGTCCACGCTTTTCCGGCGACGTAGATTCCACTGCTTCCGCCCATCAAATAGAGCATCTGAGGACTAACGTCGGGCATGGTCCCGGTGGTGCTGCTGGTGACTTGGCTGAGATAGGTTGCACTGGCGGCAATGGTTGCCAACAGCAACTGGATCCTCGCTGGGCTGACCTGCATCGAGCCGTCTTTGTGCGTGATCAGACCTTCCGTGTTGATCCCGCGAGTCGCGATTTTGTACAACACGACGGCGCCCAAGGCGAACAGAAAGCCGAGTAGCTCGAAATGGAAAATGCGGTTGAGCGACATAAAACTGTTCTGTTGGAAATCGAGCGCACGTTAACACACTCTGAATCGCCAAACAACAACTATGTGAGAGCGCTGCGCAAGGCGATTTCACAAGCACGAATGTGCCTGCACGATTCGATTGGAATTCGCGTCGAGGTTGTTCGTGGCCGGATGGGCCGTTCGTTAGGTTAGGAGCCGAGCGGGTTGAACTCGAGACAGATCTGGACGTCGTCCCAGGACTCTACCCAGCCGATGATTTCGTCTCCTTGCTCGAGGGCGTCGATGCCACCGGGAAGGTAGTAGAGGTCATGTACCTTTAAGCCCTTCAGCCCGCTGGCAAGCGCATTGTTGATGGAAATAGCAGCCAGCTGCAAGTCGGCATCCATCAAGGCAGCAATGTAGTCGTAAAACGCGCCCTCGTCGGCCCACCACATTGTCTTCTGAACGCTGCCCGACACGGTGCCGTCACCGTTGACACTGACCAGAATCCAAATCTGGACTGAAATGTTGTAGTTGGCCCAGAACCAGCCGGGATTGAAAACGAAAGCCTGGCCTACGGTGAGGTAGATGTTGTTTGGGCTGAGCTGCGCCTCGTTGCGGGGAAAGGCGTCCCATCCGACGTAGGGGCCGCCATTGGGGTAGAAGTGCTTGTCTTTCTTCGTCTGGATGTAGGCGTTCCACTGCGGCACGACCAAGTCTTTGAAGCTCAAGCGAAACTCGGGGCCGCCGCGTTGAGTGTGAACTAGCAACGCGCTGCCGACCTTGTGGGAAGTATCAGATTCCTCGAAGTCGGCGAGGAGCTCGCCGGGCGTCCAATTGGCGACCTGCAGGAAGGGCGATCCGGTGCCGAAGTCTACGTAGGAATCGATGGAACCGCCGAACAACAGCAGGGTTGCGGCGCCAGTCTGCGGGGTGAACACGCGGGCCGAGGTAATGTTTTTGAAAAAAGAGCCGGGGGGATCGCTGGTGTGCTCGAGAAGCATGTCGTGGGAATACCAGCGATCGTAGCGTCCGGGAAGGCCGGTGCCCATGGCACGAACGTCGCCCGCTCCGTCGAAGCGGGTACATAGCAGGGCTGCGGCTCCGGGTGCGGTTTTGCCTGGCATCAGCGTTTCACCTTTACGGCGGCGGTGAACTCTTCTTGCGTGAAGAGGCGGCGCAATGCGGCAGCGCCTTCTGCGCTGCGGCCGATTTCGTTCAGGACCACTCGCGCTTCGCACATCGGCAAGCCGCGCGCCACGTGGCGGCGCAGCATCTGGAGGATTTCTTCGGCGGACTTGCCCTTCTTCGCAGCCGTGACGAACCACTGCGGGGGAGCGACGCGCGCGCGAGGATCGGGCCCGGCGAACAGGGCCTGCGACATGGCGAACCCTTTGGGCAGTGCGTGGCGTTTTTTCGGCAGGATGGTGACGGCACGTTCGGAATGGACGTGAAGATAGATCGATTCGCGCGTGGCCGGGACGACTGGCTTCTTGTTGCTCGGAGGTGGCGAGGACTTAGCCATTTCGCTCAGTGGGGTGGGACTGTATCAGAGTCGATGACGGTCGTCTAGCAAAAAGGTGCCAGACCCGCCCGCCAAGATCAGGCCAAATGAGGCGGTCGCGGACGCATGGTCGAGCGAATGTGGGAGCGGGGCGGGATGGCCGGCGCTCTATTTTTGCCCGGAACCTTTGGCCGCTTTGGCGGCCGCAGCCTGTGCGCGGAGCTTCTCCGCCCAGGCGGTGAATGCGGCCAGAGTCGCTTCCCGCAGGGTCAAGCCCTGGGCGACCGCCATCATCTTGATGTTGCGCTTTTCGTTTTCGGAAAGGCGAACCTGGAGCAGGTTTGTTTGGGTCTGGGGTGGTTTTTCCTTCATTTTATTTTTCATGCCTCTTTAGAATCAGCGGATTAGCGATATCATTCTTCGCAAGCAATTGATTTCAGGCGACTTAGATGTATCAATGTGAGCCATAAGGGTTTAGGTGCGATTTCGAGCGTTTTTCGAGGCCCAAGCTGTCATACAATACATACAAATCATACCCCAAATTGCCATACTTTGCATATTAGTATGACAGAATTTTGTCATACATTACATACAAGTATATGCCGATCCAACCGCAGCCGCCGGACATGCCGGGATGTCAAAGAAGGGTTTCAGGTCCGCGAAATGGACGCGGACCGAGGCAAGAGACACGCTCCCTGTCCTCAGAGCAATCGTTCGCTCAATGGAGGCGGATGCGAAAGGGCAACGGTCACGGTGGGGTGTGATAAGCGGAAGGTGGCAGTGGCCGGTTGTGGGTTGTGAAGAAAAGGCGCGCATAACCTGAACGAGAAGACGTCAGTAGTTGTGAGGAAAAGCCCCACATCTGCCAAGAGAAGGCAGATATGGGCCACTACGCTTTTGGGGAGATAATAGCGGCCATGCCAAGAGAAATTCCGTACCGTCAATTCAATTACCTGCTGCAATTTGCCGGCGAGGCCGAAACGCAAGCTGGATTTCAGGAGTGCGGCGGGCTCGGCCTCGAGATGGAACTGACGGAATACCGCGACGGAAATGAACCTCCAGAACATAGCAGCAAGATGCCGGGCACACACACGGTGCCGGACGTGACCCTGAAGCGCGGCGTGATAGGCGAGGGCAGTCTCAGCGCATGGCTGGAGGAAAGCCGGAGCGGCATTAACGCGCGGCGTGAGGTCGTTCTCGTGCTGCGGAACGAGGACCGGACCCAGACGGCGCAAACATGGACGCTCTCGGGCGCCCGCATCGTCAAATGCACCGGAGACCTGCTCAATTCCCACGAGACGCAAGTTGCCCTGGAAGAGCTGGTGCTGCGCTGCGAACGGATTGAGGCGGGGTAAGGCGCCGTGGTCGCGTGGGTTGTTCGCGGTTGGGAGCGGCTCAGGTATGCCGTCCCCGGGGGACTCGGGGAATCTTGCGAGGCTTTCCCAGCGCTGAAGCGCTGGGCTTTCTTATGACGTCCCGCGAGGCGGGACTCGATGCTTCCCGAGTTAGCGAAAAGTCAAGAGACCCACCCGGCCAAAATCAGGCCGGATGGGGCACCCGCTTCGAGATTGTCCGGTGTAGGGAGAGCGCCGGCCGGGCCGTTCGCCAACCGAACACTGGGGCAAGTTACCGAGCGGCCTTGGTGGCCTTCTGACTCAGCGTCTTGTTGATGCTACTAATGTCTCGCTGGAGGTTTAGAACGGCCCGCATTACGTCAGCCAGCCTGACATCGCCTGCTTCCGAGGGTGGAGGGGGTGGCGGCGGTGGAGGTGGTCCAGCGACTGCAATCGAGCTGGGGCTCACGCCTCCGGTTCCGCCCCCGGGATCGGGATCGAGAGCGCGACCGTAGTTACGCAGTATCTCCACCAGAACGGCGGGCGACTTTTTCAAATCGATTACGCTTCCATATTTCTTGGCGATTTCGTTCACCAGGGCGGACTGCTGTTTGGGTAATGCCATTGTGGTTCACCTCATGATTGGAATCAAGACTTGGTGATGCGGAAGGTCTTCTGTCTTTGCCATGTGACCAAGGTAGTTTTCTTGCCCCGGAGTAGCGGAGCAGAGGAGTGGATCATGCGGGCATCGCATTCGCCATCGGGGAACAGGTTATTCCAGATGAGGAGGCGTCCGGCCCTGGCGTCCACGTAGGCGTCGAGGGCGCGGAAGTGCGTTCCGCCACCTTTTTGCGGAGTGTTCAGATAAAGCAGAAAAGTAAGAAGCCGTTCGCCAGCGTAGTGTTTGCCCCAGTATCCGGCATCGAGATGATAGTCGAACTTGCCATTGCGACAGTAGTCGGTCGCCTGCCAGTTCTCCAGATGGGAAGGGGCAACGCCGAAGCGCTTCTGAATGCGCGACTCGACCTTCCGCAATATGGCCTTCAGTTTGTCGCTGAACCATTCTTCGTGGGCGGTGTCACTGACGCGGAAGGGTGTGAGGACATTCAGGTAGTCGCCGTCAGGCTGCTTCTGGTAAGTGAGGCTGGGTTGCCAGTAGGCGACGGCCAATTCGTCGAGGATGAGCTGGCACTCAGTTGCAGAGAGGAAGTTATCGTAGAAGACGACGCCGTTGCCCAGGGAAGTCCGAATGGGCCTTCGTGATGGTGACGACTTCGAACTGGATTTCGGTCGGGCGACAGTGCTTGTCACGAAGGAGCCATCTCCGGATAAGACTGAATGACGGAGATTATTATCGTTCGGGGAGAATCCGGCAAGCGATACTAGGGTGTTTGCAACAAAATATGAGCCGCGATAACGGCTTGAGGGAGCTGCCGGCGTCGAGATTGTCGTTGTTGGGAGAGTAGTCGGGTGGGCCACCCGCGGGCGAAAAACCCCACATCTGCCAAAAGAAGGCAGATATGGGCCACGCGATATGTCGGCCACCAGCCAGGGATATGCGCGCCACCGGCCTTGTGCCTGATCCCGGCGAAACCCCCACTCAAGGTCGCTCCGCGCCCTTGAATGGGGCACCCTCGTGAACACTCTTGAGTTGAACGGAGGGTTACCTGGGCCACCCGCCCTCATCGATTGCTCGTCGGTGGTGACTGGTCAATGAAATTCAAAAGACCCACCCGGCCAAAGGAAGGCCGGATGGGCCACCCGCCCGGCGCAGAGTCACATCCGTGCCATTGACACCGTGCGCTATGTAGTGACAGTATCGCCCTCACTTTCCTGAATCCTCTGTAGAGGATTTGAGATGCGGCGCCAACTTGCCGTGTCTATGGGCTCCTAACGGTTTTTTCGGATTCAGTGTCCCGCGGCCCGACTTCCTTCTGGCCGGTTGATGGGTCGTCGCGATTCACACAGCGCGCTCGAAAGGAGTACTCATGCCCACGTTTACAACGTCGTATGTCTATTTCGGATCGTCCGGGCAACATACGCGTCAGCCACGGACGATCACCTCGTATGGCGGATTCACGCCGATCCCAGGTCTCAACCCCGGCCCCAGCGGAACTCTGGTGACGGGCACCAGTTATACGCCAGGGAATGCCAATCCGACGGAAACCGTCGGCACGGCGACGCTCGACTTCGCGTTCGTCAACGTCAGCGGTTGCGTCGAAGGACCATTGAACTCGTTCGTGGCCACGGCCATGCCAACCGGTACGGTAGGATCGAGTCCCATTGCGGTCCTCTACGTGTACCTACCGACGGGTGGTCCCTCTATAGGGGGTTCCGGCGCGGTCATCGACGCCTTCAACGAAAGCACTGGTTCGCTGGTGGACAACGACTTCGTTACGGTAAGCCCTGATCCAGGGGGCGCGCTCACTTCCGAGGCCAACGAAGAAGGATGGGCCGATACGAGCTCCAGCGGCTATACGATCACGGCTGATCATCCGCATATAGGAGCTTACGGTACCTGGCCCACCACCCCGCTCTTCGATCAGTGGGTGGATCTCGCCGATCCGGCGCCACCCTCGAGCCTAATCAGCGGTGCGAATCTGACGCCCGGCAAAGGCGTTACCGTGTACGCTCTCGCGTTTTACAAGAATCCGATGAAGTCCATGCGTTCCAAGGAGTACTTCAAGGAGATCGAGAATAAGATTCCCCTCGACCTGGTGAAATTCGTGCTGGAGGGTGGCGGGAAAGGACCGCAGGAGGTCATCAATCCCGGCAATATCATTGGCGATCCGGAAGTCATAGCCGCGGAGATGGGAAGGCTTCAGGAGCGACTCGCGACGCTGGAGGCGATTGTAGGGGAAAAGGGAAGTGCCTTTATCAAGAGCGAGGACCGGCCGCAGGTCGGCAAGCCAAAGCCTAAGAAAAGATGAGAGCGCCGGTAGCCGGTGATCCTCGTCATCAGTAACGTAGCTAATGAGTCGGCGTCTGCGCTCGTCGAAGCGTTTGAGCCGGGCGCCGCCTCATTAATCACCGCCTCTAACATTCACACGTCGCTCAAGGCTGCGATCACGGTGCGCGATTTTGCATCGTCGGCGCTGACGGTTGACGGCCGGCGGCTTACCGCTAGCCAGATTACCGGCGTCGTCACCACCGTTGCGTATTTCGTCCCGCAAGAGTTCTATTATGTCGAGCCCGCCGACCGCAATTACGTCTGCGCCGAGGTGCGCGCGTTTTTCATCTACCTACTATCGCAGCTGCCCTGTCCGAAGCTCAATCCACCGTCCAGTAGAACGCTGTCGGGCCTGGGAATGCACCGCATTGAGTGGATGAAGGCGGCCCACGGGTTTGGAGTTCCCGTCGGGCAGGCTCACTTCAAGAACGGCGAACCGGTCGTGGCCGCGGCGAACGGGGAGGTGCGCCGCGTGCGCGCCACCATCATCGGCGACTCGATCGTGGAGGAGGGCACGCCAGCGAGGATTCGCGAGTACCTGAGCGTGCTCTCGCGATCGTTCGGGATGCCGTATCTCTGTGGCGATTTCGTCTCACGGGGGACGGATGAGTATCAGCTGGCCGATCTGTGGTCGGTCCCCGACATCACCAGTCCGGCGAATCGCGACACGACGGTGCGATTCATGAACAAAACGATTGCATGATACTGCTCTGGGGAACAATGGACGACGAACCGCTGGAGATGACGGCGGCAGCGCTGACACGAGCCGGCGCTGAGCACGTCTTCCTCGATCATCGGAAGATCTTTACGTCGGAGATCGAGTACACGCGCGATGTTAAAGGCATGCAGCGCTGCATCGTGACCGCGAACGATACGGCGATCGACATGTCAGCCGTGAACGTAGCATACGTTCGGGGCTCGGACTTTAACGATTACGAAGAGATGCACGAGCGGCCCCAGAACGACCCGCTCGCGATGCGGGCGGCGCGGTTCGAGATGGAGTTGATGGCGTGGCTAGATGCCTCCGATGCTGTCGTTATCAATCGCTCGGGGCCGTCGGCGACGAACCACTCGAAGCCGTATCAGCTGGCGATGATTCGGCAGGCGGGTTTTGCGATTCCCGAGACGTTCATTACCAACGACGCGGCTGCTGCACGGGAGTTCCTGTCGAACAATCCAGATTCGGTTTACAAATCGGTCAGCGGAGTGCGCAGCGTCGTGCGACGCGTCGGCGAGGTGCAGCGCTCGTTCATCGATGACGTGCGGTGGTGCCCGACACTCTTCCAGCGCTTCGTACCGGGTAATAACTATCGCGTGCACGTGGTGGGCAGTGAGGTTCTCGCCGTCCGCATCGAGTCGGATCAACTGGACTATCGCTACGGTCGGACCAGCATGATTGCCACGACGCTGCCGGTTGAAGTCGAGCAACGTTGCCAGCAGCTCACCGCAATGCTCGGTCTGTACTTTTCCGGCATCGATCTCATGCGAACCCCACAGGGCGAGTGGTTTTGTTTCGAAGTGAATCCTTCGCCGGGATATCCCTACTTCGAGATGCTCGGCGGACAGGCGATCGACGCGGCACTCGCGCGCTTCATGATGGAAGCCGATGCAGAGAGAAGTGCACATCGGTTGGGGGATAGTAGCTGAGGAGCTCGTGCGGATGGAACTCGAGCTACAGCGGTATATTCCCGTGCTTCTTCGGTGGGTTTTTGTCGCGCTTGTTTTCTAGCATATCGAGGGCTTGGATCAGCTTCTTTCTAGTGTCGCGGGGGCGGATTACGGCGTCGAGGTAGCCGCGCTCGGCGGCGACGTAGGGATTGGCGAAGCGGTCGCGGAACTCTTCAATCTTGGCGGCGCGCTCGGTGTCGGGGTTGTCTGATTTTTCCAGCTCACGCTTATACACAATGTTGACTGCGCCTTCGGGACCCATGACCGCGATCTCGGCGGTCGGCCAGGCGTAGTTCACGTCGGTGCGAATGTGCTTGGAGGCCATGACGCAATAGGCTCCGCCGTAGGCCTTGCGGGTGATGACGGTGATTTTGGGCACGGTGGCTTCGGAGAAGGCGTAGAGCAGCTTGGCGCCGTGAGTGATGATGCCGCCGTACTCCTGCTGGGTGCCGGGGAGGAAGCCGGGCACGTCTTCAAACGTAATGAGCGGGATGTTGAAGCAGTCGCAGAAGCGGACGAAGCGCGCGGCCTTGAGGCTGGCGCTGATGTCGAGGACTCCGGCGAGGAAGTTGGGCTGGTTGGCGACGATGCCGACGGGCTTGCCGTTGAGGCGCGCGAATCCGATGACGATGTTCTTGGCGTAGTGCTCGTGGACTTCGAAGAAGTAGCTGTCGTCAATGACGTGGTGGATGACGTCTTTGATGTCGTAAGGGATGTTGGACTCGGCGGGGACGAGAGTGTCGAGGGCTTCGTCGGCGCGATCGATGGGATCGGTACAGGCCTTGCGCGGCGGGTCTTCGAGATTGTTCGACGGCATGAAGCTGAAGAGCTCGCGCACCATGCTGAGACATTCGGCGTCGTCGTGGGCGAGGAAGTGCGCGACACCGGACTTGGCGTTGTGCGTCATGGCTCCGCCGAGCTCGTCTTTGGTGACCTCTTCGTGGGTGACGGCCTTGATGACGTCGGGGCCGGTGATGAACATGTACGACGTGTTCTCGACCATCAGGATGAAGTCGGTGATCGCGGGGGAGTAGACGGCTCCGCCGGCGCAGGGGCCCATGATGGCGGAGATTTGCGGGACGACGCCCGAGGCGAGCGTGTTCCGGAGAAAGATGTCGGCGTATCCGGCGAGCGACATGACGCCTTCCTGAATGCGGGCTCCGCCGGAGTCGTTGAGTCCGATGACGGGAGCGCCGACGCGCATGGCCATGTCCATCATCTTGACGATTTTGGCGGCGTTGGTTTCCGAGAGCGAGCCGCCGAAGACGGTGAAGTCCTGGGCGAAGACGAAGACGAGGCGGCCTTCGATGCGTCCGTAGCCGGTGATGAAACCGTCGCCGAAGAACTTCTGCTCGTCCATGCCGAAGTCGTTGCAGCGGTGGGTGACGAGCTTGTCGGTCTCTTCGAAAGTGCCCTCGTCGAGAAGGAACTCGATGCGCTCACGGGCGGACATTTTGCCCTGCTTGCGTTGCACTGCCACGCGGGCTTCGCCTCCGCCGGCTTCGGCGAGGGAGTCGCGGCGCTTCAGTTCGGTCAGTTTCTGCTCAAGGTTCATGCGGGGGATTATAAAGTGCGGGGGTGTGGGGGGAGTGTGACGGGTGAACAATCAGTGGGTAGTGGTCAGTGGATAGTGGTTAGAAAAAGCAAAGGCGAAAAGCAACCGCGGATTTGCACGGATGAACGCGGATCAGGCTTAGGGAGCGCGGTTCCCGATAATTGTTTGACGAAAAGGCAGGTCCTTCGACTCGGACGCGCGCCCTTCCGGCGCGTCCTCGCTCAGGATGACAACGTGAGGTATTGATCAGGCGAAGTGCTGCCAGCCTTCGGGTTTGAGGAGGCGGGTGGTGCCGTTGGGGAGCCAGAGCTTGAGGGCGCGGTCTTTGGTGATGCCGCCGATGCGGGTGATGCGCACGCCAGCGATGGTTTCTGGAATGTCGTGCTGGGGACGCGCGGTGAAGAGGAGCTCGTAGTCTTCTCCGCCGTGCAGGGCGTTGCGGAAGCGGTCGCGTTCGGTGGTGACGACGGGGAGGACGATCTCGTCGACTACGGAGCCGACGCCGCTTTCGTCGCAGATGTGGCGGAGGTCGGTGGAGAGGCCGTCGCTGATGTCGATCATGGAAGTGGCGAGCTTGTGGTGGCGCAGGAATTGGCCGACGGCGAGGCGAGGGTCGGGGTAGAAGTGGCGAGGGTGGGCGGAGGGCTTGAGTTTCTCGCCGCGGCGGAGTCGGTTCAGGGTGGCGACGGAGCGGCCGAGGGTTCCGGTTACGTAGAGGAAGTCGCCGGGATGCGCGGTTGAGCGGAGAACAGCTTTGCCTTGCGGAACGCTGCCGAGGACGACGATGTCGGCGAGGATTCCGTGGGGCGATTGGGCGGTGTCGCCTCCGGCGAGGGTGACGGAGTATTGCTTGGCAAGCTTCAGGAGGCCGGCGATGAAATCGTCAACCCAGCGTTGCGGCAAGTTGGCGGGAAGGGCCAATGAAAGAAACGTGGTGTGCGGAGTGCCACCCATGGCGGCGATGTCGCTGAGTCCGCGGGCGAGGCAGCGGTGGCCGACGGAGTCGGCGGGATGCCATTCTCGGCGGAAGTGGACGCCTTCGATCGAGAAGTCGGTGGTGACGAGTGCCTGGTCGCCGCGGGGGAGATTGAGGATGGCGCAGTCGTCTCCGATGCCGACGGCGAGTTTTTGGCCGCCGGATTGGGCAGCGCGGCGAATGCGTTGGATTAGGGCGAGCTCGTTCAAGGGCATGTGTCGAGAGAAGGATACATCGGGTGCCAGAGCCAGGGCAGCCGCGGATTTACACGGATCAACACGGATAGGAGTTGGTCTTGGGCGGCAAGGGGAAATGCAGGCCCCTCAACTCCGCTTCGCTCCGCTCGGGATGACAAAGCATTTAGGCCCAAAGACCAACACAATCCAAAACCGGGATTGTGTGGGGCACCCGCGGTGTCGGCCAAGCTCCTGCAACCATACACGTTAGTGGTAGTAACACGTTCAGGAATCATTGACTTGGCTGGGAGCCGTCTGTTACGGTTTGAAGTCAATTGTTAATCGAACCAGGCGTCCGGGAAAGAAGGAAACAGGCCCGGTAGAAGAGTCCAAACCTCGTGGCTCTTGCCGCTTCGCGTTGTAGAAGTTGGGCTCGCCAGGTACAAACGCTCCGGTATTTCATAGGTTGTAACTGCTGCATCGCCGGAACGACTTAATCTGAGGATATTTGATTTGCGCAAACGCTTTTATATTCTTTTCGTAGCTCGAGACGCCGAAGGGCAGCTACGTAAGATCCCAATTCCCCTCCACTATTTGTATGTGTTCCTTGCTGGAGCGCTGATCGGCATGTTCACGATCACCGGCATGGCGGGTTCGTATGCGCGCATGCTGTTCAAGGTGGCGAGTTTCAATCAGCTACGCACCGAGAAGACGGCGCTGCAGACGCAATACTCGAAGTTGGAGCAGGTCTCGCACGAAAAAGACGTACAAGTGGCTTCGCTGGGGTCGATCGCGAATGAAGTCTCGGTCATTTATGGCTTGAAGCCGAACTCGAAGTTTCTGACCGAGAGCGACCAGCCGATGAAGCCGGAGGAGGTGGCAGACGCCATCAACGGTTTGTACGCGTTGAGGACCTCGGCGCTGACGGGCGCGACTACAGCGGGCGTGAGTATGGGTCTGAACCGCATAGCGTCACTATCAGACTGGATTGCCGCGACCACGGCTCCAACACTGTGGCCTGTGACTGGACCGATTACCGGGCCGTTTGGCTCCCGCATGGATCCGTTCAACGGTGAAGGCGCATTCCACGCCGGTGTGGATATTTCGTGCGCGTATGGATCGCCGATACTGGCTCCCGCCGATGGAGTGGTCACCTATGCCGACTTTTATAATGGATATGGGCGGCTGCTCGAGATTGACCACGGCAACAACATTCAGACGCGCTATGGGCACCTTTCCGGATTCGCGGTCGCTGATGGACAGTCAGTGCGCAAGGGCCAGGTCATTGGTTACGTAGGCATGAGCGGACGCAGTACCGGGGCGCATCTGCATTATGAAGTGCGCATCCACGATACGCCGGTGAACCCTCACAAGTATCTGCGGGACGTGGCCGGAAACGTGTTCGGGGGAAGTTAGAAGAGTTTAGGTTTTAGAGTGACGCCGCGCGGACTTGGGTCCGGGCGGCGTTTTGATTTTGGGGGAGCGGCGATGCGGTCGGCGCGATTGAGCAAGAAGCTAGATTCGGCGCGGGGAACAAGCAGGTCCTTCGACTTCGCTCGTCGCCGCGGCGACTCGCTCCGCTCAGGATGACAAAACTAGAGGGAATGGTGCGCGGGGCTGAAGCGAAGCGCTAGGGCTTGTTGGGAGTCGGCGCAGCCACCGGGGCGTTCGCTTCTGGCGGTTTTGTTGTTTCCCGGCCGAATTCGACGGGCGTTTCGCTGACGATTTTCTTGAAGAAGGCGAAGGGAACGCTGGCAGTCAGCAGTGCCTCGTTCTTGTCCTGGTGAACTTCGAAGCTATCGAAGGCCTTTTTGACATCAGGGTCAGGGCCGCCGCCATCGAGTGAGATATTGATGGTCTGGAAGAGTGCGAGGAATGCAGAGACGCGTTCGCTGAAGACGCGGGCATCGTTTTCGGTAGGCGTGATGACCTGGGCGCGGAGATGCACGTCATTGAGCGGCCGGGCTGAGGCGATCACAACGCTGTTGCGCGGTAGCAAACTGCTCCAGGAGCCAGGCAGCAAGAGTTCGCTGCGGTCTTGCGGGGCGCTGTTTGCGGGGATCCGCGCTACGGTCCAGATGACGCTGCCCAGCGGAACGCGCGAGTAGTAGTCGCTGACGACCGCGGGTCCGGAGAAGGGCAATGCCGCTTGTTTGTAGCGGTCGATCATGCCGTGGATCACATCGCTGGTTTCGGTGTTGGAGGCCGCAGCGGTATCTACTCCGAGCAGAACCACGCGCAGAGTGCGGTCCTGGATGGGAATGACGTAGATATCGAATTCCTTGTAGCGGTCGACTTGCTTCGAAAGCTTGCGCAAATACTCGGTGACCCGCTGGCCGTTGAAGTGGCCTTGCATAATCTCGCTGTAGCGGGTTTCACTGGCGGGATTGCCGGGAGTATTGCCGTAGTGGATGGCGAGAGCGGCGTGGTCAAGATCGCGCTCGGGTTCGAAGCCGGTCTCGTTGACGAATTGTTCGTATTCGGGCTCGCGGTTTTTCGGGGTTTTCTTGCCGAGATCGGTAAGAAGCCGGACCGGTTCGAGATTGACGTAGAGAACAGCGTCCGCGTTAGGGAGAAGACGAACGGCGTCGGGAGCGGCGCGTTTGCGGAGGAGGACGGCGGCAGCGATCGCGCTGACAACGAGAAGAACAGCGAGTGCGATCCAGATTTTACGGCGACGACGTCGCATGGATGAGAATCGATGATACGGGAAAGTGCAGGAATTGCCTAAATCGAGGAAAATTCGATAGACTGGAAATGACCGCTTCACAGCGTCTGCCCGGAGCAGGCGCGCTCTGCAGAATCCCCCAGCCAACGGGCCCCGCGGGAGTGGCGAGTTGCCGGTCTCGTTTAGCGCTATCGTACACAGGTAACAGCGAATCGTTTGAGCAGGTTAGGCGGATTGGAAGGCTGGTTGCAGGGGCAACGCCCTTGTGCTACTCTTAATAATTGTCCCAGTCAGCAGGGAGAATTCTGCTTGTCTGGGGATATGCCCGAGACGGGCAGCGCGCTGGCGTAGCTCAGCTGGTAGAGCATCTGATTTGTAATCAGAGGGTCGGGGGTTCAAATCCCTTCGCCAGCTCCAGAATCGAAGCCTTGAGTGAGCCACGAGGCGTAGCAGTAGAAGCAAGCCAGGCAGGTCGCAGAACTCTCCGAGAGAACTGAACCCCAGCAGCTTCCCAAAACGATTTTGCGTGAAGGCCGCGCAGTGCGGCGAGAGCGGAGTTTTGGAGTGAGTGCGTTTCTGGCGAAGAGATCTTTGATAGCGGGAATGAGCAATACCGGGCCGGAAGATTTGCTCGGCATACGTGGTGGCTGAAGCGAAGCGCGAAGGTTGCGAGCCGCGCGGACTAGAGTCCGCACGGCGGATTAAAAGAAATAGCGCAACGGCACGACTGAAGTCGTGCCCTGACACGAGGGCTTCGTGAGGGAGTTCAGCTGCCATGACACGTGCACAGGTGGCCGAGTGGTTAATGGCAGCAGACTGTAAATCTGCCGCTCCTAGCGGGCTACGGAGGTTCGAATCCTCCCCTGTGCACCAGGATCTGAAATGAAGCGGCTTTGGATTGCGATGGGCGCGATCGCCGTGCTGATGGTATTGGCGTGGACGACGCTTCCCGATCAGCGGTTTCGGTTGGGAGCGATAGCGATCCTGGCCATGTTCGCGGTTCGAACGTGGAGCCACAGCCGGAAGTTGCAGAGCGAAGAAGAGCGTCAGCGACGCGAAGACGAGTAGGGCGAGTTGGATTGGCGGGAGTAACTCAGTGGTAGAGTCACAGCCTTCCAAGCTGTTGGTCGCGGGTTCGATTCCCGTCTCCCGCTCCAGAGTTTGTAGTGGTGGTTGGCAGTAATAAGTGGTGGGCAGGCTGATGTAGCTCAGTTGGTAGAGCACTCCCTTGGTAAGGGAGAGGTCATCGGTTCAATCCCGATCATCAGCTCCAGAGTTTGCGGTGGAAAGAAGTCAGATTGGTGAATACAGCAATGGTTGAGCCGGGTTCGCGAACGCCGTTTCAGCAGCCGGTCATCGGGGTCGAGAAGCAGGCGGAGTTTGCGCAGCTGCAATCGGCGCTGGATCGGGTGTTTGGCGCCGGCGGCGTGGATGGTTTTCTGCGGCTGCTGCAGCGCAAAGGCATTCCCATTCGCGATTTCGATCGGGTGTTGCGCGAGAAGCTGTTGGAGCAGGCGGACCGTGAGCTGGGTAAGAGCGGCCGGAGCGCGCAGCAATGGTATGACGCGCTTTCGGTGGGCGACCAGGCGCAGATACGAGAGTTTTATTTAACGGCGTTGGAGGCGGTGAATTTGCCTCTGCGTGAGAAGTTCAAACAACTTTACCGGTACTACTAGGCGGAGTCATGGCGAAAGAAAAATTTGATCGCAGCAAGCCGCACGTAAACGTAGGAACGATCGGGCACATCGATCATGGCAAGACGACGTTGACGGCGGCGATCACGAAGGTATTGCAGAAGCACAACCCGAACATCAAGTTCCGCTCGTTCGATTCGATCGATAACGCACCGGAAGAGCGGGAGCGCGGCATCACGATCGCAACGGCACACGTGGAGTATGAGACGGGCAACCGTCACTACGCGCACGTGGATTGTCCGGGCCACGCTGATTACATCAAGAACATGATCACCGGCGCAGCGCAGATGGACGGCGCGATCCTGGTGGTGGCGGCGACCGACGGTCCGATGCCGCAGACCAAGGAGCACGTGCTGCTGGCCCGCCAGGTAGGCGTTCCCTACGTGCTGGTGTTTTTGAACAAGTGCGATGCGGTGGAAGATCCCGAGCTGATCGATCTGGTCGAGATGGAAGTGCGCGAGTTGCTGAGCAAGTACGGCTTCCCGGGCGACGATGTACCGGTGATTCGCGGAAGTGCTCTTGGAGCTCTCAACGGCGAAGCGCAGTGGGAAACCAAGATCGACGAGCTGATGGACGCGGTGGACAAGAACATTCCGCTGCCGGCGCGCGATATCGATAAGCCGTTCCTGATGCCGATTGAAGACATCTTCTCGATCCAGGGCCGTGGAACGGTGGTCACGGGCCGTATCGAGCGCGGCAAGGTGAAGGTGGGCGAGGAAGTCGAGATTGTGGGCTTCCGCGAGACGCGCAAGACGGTAGTAACGGGCGTGGAAATGTTCAAGAAGCAGCTGGACGAAGGTCTGGCTGGAGACAACGCCGGATTGCTGCTGCGCGGCATCGCGAAGGAAGACGTGGAGCGCGGTATGGTGCTGGCCAAGACCGGCTCGATTACGCCGCACACCAAGTTCAAGGGCGAAGTGTACGTGCTGTCGAAAGACGAAGGCGGACGTCATACGCCATTCTTCAAGGGCTATCGGCCGCAGTTCTACTTCCGCACGACGGACGTGACGGGAGTGGCGACGTTGCCGGCGGGCACGGAGATGGTGATGCCGGGCGACAACGTGCAGCTGGAGATTGAGCTGATCACTCCGGTGGCGATGGAAAAGGGCCTGCGGTTCGCGATTCGCGAAGGCGGACGCACGGTAGGCGCCGGCACCATCAGCGAGATTATTGCGTAGGATTCTTGGATCCCACCCTGCGGCCAAAAGAAGGCCGTAGGTGGGGCACCCGAAGTTTTCGAGTTTTGGTTTTTCTCGGCGAGTCAGATGGATCGCTGATTTCCGCGCAAGGCGCGGACAAGGCTTCGCAGGCCAAACTGCGAAGTAAACAAATAAGGAAGGTACCATGCCCCGCGAGATTGTTACGTTGCAGTGTGGAGAGTGCAAAGACCGCAACTACTCCACCACGAAGAACAAAAAGACCACGACAGGCCGGCTGGAGTTCAACAAGTTCTGCCGCAAGTGCCGGAAGCACACGCCGCATAAAGAGGCGAAATAAGTAATTAGCAATTAGCAATTAGCCAAAGGCTAAGAGCTAAGGGCGCAGATAGGGGCGTAAGCTCAACGGCTAAACTGTCGGTCTCCAAAACCGAACTTGGGGGTTCGAATCCCTCCGCCCCTGCCAGTTTTGGTAAGGCCCCCGAATACGGGAGAGAGAAGTTGGCGAGATAAGGCGCGCGAGGCGCGCCGGAAGCGGGAATCAGATGGCGAAGTCAGCAGCGATCGAGCCGGTGCACCATGACCGACTGGCGGCAATCAAAGCCTGGCCGGAGCGCGCGAAGAGTTTTTATAACGACGTGCGCACGGAGATGAAGAAGGTCACGACCCCGTCGCGCAAAGAAGTTCAAGGCACGACGACAGTTGTGATTATTACGGTTTTCATTTTTGCCGGATATTTCTGGATCATTGATTCGATCATCGGCAAGAGCCTAGAGAAGTTGTTACACACGTTGTCGCACCGCTAGAGCGCGGAATAATGGCAGAAGAGCAAATCAAAGACGAAACAACGAACGCGGAAACGCAGCCTGAAGTAGAGCAGTCTGTCGCAGAGCAGCCCGCAGTGGAGCAACCACCGACCGGTAGCGAATCTCCTGCGGTTGCCGCAGCCGACGGTTCTGGTCCGCCGACGAACCCGAACATGAAGTGGTACATCATCCACTCATACTCGGGCTTCGAGCGCAAGGTGAAAGAGTCGATCGAAGCGCGCGTGCGCGCGGACGATCGCCTGGGCGGCAAGATCGGGCGAGTGCTGATTCCGACCGAGTCGGTCACCGAAGTCCGCAACGGCAAGAAATACACCAGCGAGCGCATGTTCTATCCCGGCTACGTGCTGGTGGAAATGGACATGGACGATAACGTGTGGCACGTGGTGAAGTCCACGCCGCGCGTGACGGGCTTTGTGGGCACGGGCCAGCAGCCGACGCCGCTGTCAGAAGACGAAGTCCAGCAGATTGTGTACCGCGTGGCCGACAGCAAGGAAAAGCCCAAGCTCAAGGTCAAGTTCGGCAAGAACGAGTGTGTACGGATTACCGAAGGCCCCTTCGCCAGCTTTACCGGCATGGTGGACGAAGTGAACGAAGACCGCGAGACCCTGAAGGTCATGGTCACGATCTTCGGGCGCTCGACTCCGGTGGAGTTGGAGTTCGGGCAGGTGGAGAAGGTAGTCACGTAGAGTCCGCTGTTCGCTCTTAGCTTTTCGCGTGAAAGTTTAGCGAAGAGCGAAAGGCGAGAAGCGAACGAGCAAGTTCAGACGAGATTATTAGGAAGCAATTATGGCGAAAAAAGTTACAGGTTCAGTGAAGTTGCAGATCGCGGCGGGCAAGGCCACTCCGGCGCCCCCGGTAGGCCCGGCACTCGGCCAGGCGCAGATCAACATCATGGAGTTCTGCAAGCAGTTCAACGCGCGCACCAACGCCAAAGAGCTGGATGGCTTGATCATTCCGGTGGTGGTCAGCGTTTATAGCGACCGTACGTTCACGTTCATCACCAAGACCCCGCCGGCGTCGATTCTGTTGAAGCGCGCCGCGGCCGTGGCCAAGGGTTCGGGTACGCCGAACAAGGACAAGGTCGGCAAGGTGACGGAGAAGCAAGTATTGGAAATCGCCAAGCAGAAGATGCCCGATCTGAACGCCGCCTCGGTGGAAGCCGCGGTGAAGAGCGTGAAGGGCACGGCGCGGTCGATGGGCATTGACGTCGTAGCGTAGTTCTGCGAAGGACGGAAAAGCAGGTCTTTCGACTCGAACGGCGATTGTTTTCGCCGTTCTCGCTCGGGATGACAAGAGTTTCGTAGTCGTAGATACCACGGCGGCTAGCAATAACGGCAGCGGTGGGAGACAAGGAGCAGCATGAAGAAATCAGGAAAGAACGTTGCAAAAGCGCGTGCCGGGGTGGAAGACCGCCACTACACGCTGCAGGAAGCGGTTCCACTACTCCAGAAGGTGAAGTTCGCCAAGTTCGACGAGACGGTGGACCTCACGATGCGGCTGGGAGTGGATCCGAAGCATGCCGACCAGATGGTGCGTGGCACGGTTGTTCTGCCCCACGGACTGGGCAAGACCAAGAAGGTTTTGGTGATCGCGAGCGGCGAAAAAGTGCGCGAGGCGGAAGCCGCGGGTGCTGACTTCGTCGGCGGCGACGACATGGTGGAGAAGATCCAGAAGGAAAACTGGACCGACTACGATGCCGTGATCGCCACGCCCGACATGATGAAGTCGGTGGGCCGCCTGGGTAAGGTGCTTGGTCCCCGCGGACTGATGCCGAACCCGAAGACCGGAACCGTGACCATGGACGTCGCTGGCGCAGTGAGAGAAGTCAAAGCCGGCAAGGTTGAGTTCCGCACCGATAAGACTGCGCTGGTACATGTACCGGTCGGCAAGATTTCGTTCTCTCCCGAGAAGTTGGTAGAGAATGCTGCCACGGTCATCACCAGCGTAATCAAAGCGAAGCCTTCGGTTGCGAAGGGCAAGTACATCAAGGGCTGCTATCTGAGCTCCACGATGGGTCCCGGTGTTCCGATTGACACCGCACCTGTGGAGTTGGCGGCGAAAGGGTAGTTTCCTCGCGGGCTGAAGCCCGCTCGGAAAAGATTTTTAGCGGCTGGACGCCGACCTAAAGGTCGGCTCTACCAAGCCCCATCCAAGTTGGATTTTTGGAAAAAGGAATCGAAGATGGCAGTCACTAAAGCGAAGAAGATCGAGCAGGTTGAGAAGCTGACAAAGGACCTCGAGGGCGCAAGTCACGCGATCGTGGGGACGTTCAGCAAGCTGACGGTGGAGAAGGACTTCGAACTGCGCAAGGCCGTGCGCGGCGCAGGCGCCCGCTACCAGGTGGTGAAGAACACGCTGGCCGAGCGCGCAGCGAAGGGCAGCAAAGTCGAGGAAGCCATGAAGGACCTCGCCGGCGTTACGTCCATCGCGTACACCAGCGGCGATCCGGTTGCGTTGGCGAAGGTACTCAGCAAGTACGCCAAGGACAATCCGGAGTACACCTTCAAGGCGGGCATCGTGGATGGCCGCGTCATCAACATTAAAGACATTGACGCGCTGGCCAGCATGCCATCGAAGGAAGAAATTCACTCGAAGCTGCTGTTCCTGATGAGCGCTCCGGCGCAACGCCTGGTAACGGTGATGAATGCAATCGGCCGCGATTTGGCCGTGGTCATCAACCAGGGCGTCGAGAAGAACAAGTTTTCCGGCGGCGAAGCAGCGAGCGCGTAAAGCGTTCGGGTTTCGTTCGTAGACACAAGTTTGGGATTGCGCGAGTGGTCCCGAAAAGATTGCGTTAGCCGTTGTGAGGCGTGCGATCAGCGTGAAGTCTGGCATGCGGTCAGCACACTGGAAGCCTCGAAAACGGTAACGAAATCAACACAACGAATAACGAACAGGTGGAGATACACATGGCGGATCTACAGCAGTTGGAAGAAACAATCGTAGGCTTGTCGCTTCTGGACGCGGCAGCCCTGGTAAAGAAGTTGGAAGAGCGTCTCGGCGTCTCGGCAGCGGCAGCGGCCCCTGTCATGGTAGCCGGCGGTGGCGCGGCTGCGGCAGCAGCACCGGCGGAAGAGAAGACGGAATTTGCCGTCATCCTGACCGCTGCGGGCGCTAACAAGATCAACGTGATCAAGGCCGTTCGCGAAGTGACGAGCCTCGGGTTGAAGGAAGCCAAAGACCTGGTCGATGGCGCTCCGAAGACCGTGAAGGAAGGCATCACGAAGGACGAAGCAACGGCCATCCAGAAGAAGTTCACCGAAGCGGGCGCAACCGTAGAAGTGAAGTAGTTCTCCGTCCCGTCCGCCATGGCGGACGGGGCACCTCCACTCCGGGCACGCTGACCGGAGTTACAGGCTGCTGCCGCCGGGAGTATGCGGCGGTGGCGAACACACCTCGAAGCGTTGGAGCGGGCGTTTCGGGGCACGATGCATCCGTGGAAGCGAAGTGGCATCCAACAGCAGGAGCCACAGAATTCCCTGGCATCGTGGACACGGATTCGGGCACTCCCGAATCCGGGCAACACAGCAGGTAGTGACTGGCGGCACGTTTCGCCGATTTCGCGCCGGCTCAGGCGCGACGGCAGACGGGCCGAGGACAAGGCCTGAAGACACTGCAGCGGGAAGCAACACTCATCACGGAAATCCGAAATTGGATGCCGTGTACCCAGACGGAATGGTCATGGGATTGCTTGACGCCTCACACGGCGCTGACGGGGAGTTGTGTCTCCGTGAGCGCAAACGCGTTGTGCGCAGCAAATTTCGAATTTCGCGCGTGTCTTACGGGACTCACCTTTCACCGTGTGACGAGAATGTTCGACGTCGCACTTCCCCGCCACGGCGGGGCGTGCTCGGCAGGCGACGCGAACCTGACCGGCACTGATTAGGAGCTTTCAGCATGGCGCAACAGAAAACAGCCAACCGTACGCGGTTCGACTTTTCCAAAATTCCGGCGACCATCCAGATCCCGAACCTCATTGAGGTGCAGAAGCGTTCGTACGATCGCTTTTTGCAGATGGATTCGCTGCCCAGCGAGCGTGATGACTCGGGATTGCAGGCGGTGTTCCAGTCGGTGTTTCCGATTACCGACTTCCGCAACGTGTCGCAGCTCGATTTCGTCGAGTTCGCCATCGGCAACTGGGAGTGCAAGTGCGGCCACCTCAAGGGGCTGAACCACCTGCGCACCACCTGCCGCAATTGCGGATCGACGGTGAAGACCGACCCATTCCACCTGGGCGACGTGCTTTGCACCAAGTGCGGCACGTACAACGCCAACACGCCCGACTTCTGTAACAAGTGCGGCGACCCGGTGGGCCTGCAGCTGAAGTACGACGTGGCAGAGTGCGAAGAGCGCGGCATGACGTACTCCGCGCCGCTGAAGGTCACCATGCGGTTGACCATCTACGACAAGGACCCGGAGACCGGCAACAAATCGATTCGCGACATGAAGGAGCAGGAAGTCTTCTTCGGCGATGTTCCGCTGATGACGCAGAACGGAACGTTCATCATCAACGGCACCGAGCGCGTGATCGTCAGCCAGTTACACCGCTCGCCCGGCGTCTTCTTCGAGACGGCGAACAACCGCACCTACTTCCTCGGCAAGATCATTCCCTACCGCGGATCGTGGGTTGAGTTTGAGTACGACCAGAAGAACGTGCTGTATGTGCGCATTGACCGCAAGCGCAAATTCCTGGGCAGCATCTTCTTGCGTGCCCTGGGCCTGCGTTCGGATGAGGACATCCTGCGCACGTTCTACACCGTCGATCGCATCGCCCTGCGCGACAAGAAGCTGTTATGGACGCTGGAGCCCGGCACCGAAAAGCCCACCAACCTGTTGGGCATGAAGCTGGCGCACAAGATCGCCGCCAAGAATGGCGACGAGATCGTGCACTCGGGCAAGAAGGTCACCGCTGCGGTGATGAAGGAAATCCACAAGCACAAGATTTCCGAGATCGAAGTGGACATCACGGACCTGGAAGGCGCATTTGTCGCCGCCGACGTGATCGATACCTCGACCGGCGAAGTGGTGCTGGAGGCCAACAACGAACTGACGGCCGACAAGCTGTCGAAGATGCTCGAAGCCAACGTTGCTGAAGTGCATGTGTTCTTCCCCGAGCGTGACGACGTGGGCACGGTCATCAGCGCAGACGCTGCGTCGCGATTCAGTGAAGACGCCGCAGGAAGCGCTGATCGAGATCTACCGCAAGCTGCGTCCGGGCGATCCGCCGACGCTGGACACGGCGACGGCGCTGTTCCACGGAATGTTCTTCGATGCCGCGGAAGTACGACTTCTCGCGAGTGGGCCGCCTGAAGTTCAACATCAAGCTGTTTGACCGTGAAGACGGCACCAACCTGGAAAACCGCACGCTGGAGCCGGATGATTTCTACGCAACCATCCGTTACCTGCTGAAGTTGCGCAAGAACATCGGTTCGGTGGACGACATCGATCACCTTGGCAACCGCCGCGTCCGCGCGGTTGGCGAGTTGCTCGAGAACCAGTTCCGCATTGGCCTGGTCCGCATGGAACGCGCCATCAAGGAAAAGATGAGCGTGTACCAGGAGATGTCGACGGCCATGCCGCACGACCTGGTGAACGCCAAGCCGGTGATGGCTGCGATCCGCGAGTTCTTCGGATCGTCGCAGTTGTCGCAGTTCATGGACCAGACCAACCCGCTGTCGGAGATCACGCACAAGCGTCGTCTCTCAGCACTTGGCCCGGGCGGTTTGTCGCGCGAGCGCGCAGGATTCGAAGTCCGCGACGTTCACCCGACGCACTACGGACGTATCTGCCCGATTGAGACGCCGGAAGGCCCGAACATCGGACTGATCTCGTCGCTGAGCTGCTATGCGCGCATCAACGACTACGGCTTCATTGAATCGCCTTACCGCAAGGTGAAGAACGGCCACGTGCTCGACTTCATCACGGTGGTGAATGCAGGCGATAGCGACTATCGCGTGGGCGATCACCTTGAGAAGCACGAGGTCGTCAAGGCGAACAACGATCTGCGTGACCGCAAGAAGAAGCTGATCGACTACGAGCCGTTCTCGTTCTACCTGTCGGCGTGGGAAGAAGATCGCCACGTGATCGCGCAGGCGAACGCGGAAATCGACGACAAGGGCCGCATCGTTGCGGAACTGGTCAACGCTCGCAAGGCCGGCAACTTCGTGCTGGTCAGCCGCAATGAAGTGGACTACATCGACGTCAGCCCGAAGCAGTTGGTTTCAGTGGCTGCGTCGCTGGTGCCGTTCCTGGAGCACGACGATGCCAACCGCGCCCTGATGGGCGCGAACATGCAGCGCCAGTCGGTTCCGTTGCTGCGCGCACAGGCGCCGATCGTCGGCACCGGCATGGAAGGCGTCACCGCCCGCGATTCCGGGGCCGTGGTGCTGGCACGCCGTAGCGGCATCATCGATTCGGTGGACTCCGAGCGCATCATCGTGCGCGTCGAGGGCGAACATCATCCGATGCAGCTTTCGCGCGAGGTGGGCAGCGACATTTATCAGCTCACCAAGTTCAAGCGCTCGAACCAGAACACCTGCATCAACCAGCGCCCCATCGTGAAGAAGGGCATGCGCGTCGCGAAAGGACAGGTCATCGCTGACGGTCCTTGCACCGACATGGGCGAGTTGGCACTGGGACGTAACGTGCTGGTCGCCTTCATGGCGTGGCGCGGTTACAACTTCGAGGACGCGATCCTGGTCTCGGAAAAGATGGTGAAGGAGGACTATTACACCTCCGTCCACATCGAGGAATTCGAGATTGAGTCGCGCGACACGAAGCTGGGACCAGAAGAAGTTACGCGCGACATTCCCAACGTCAGTGAGTCAGCGCTGCGCGATCTCGACGAGAGCGGCATCATCCGCATCGGCGCGAGCGTGAAGGCGGGCGACATCATCGTGGGCAAGGTCACGCCGAAGGGCGAGACGCAGCTCACTCCGGAAGAGAAACTGTTGCGTGCCATCTTCGGCGAAAAGGCCGGCGATGTGCGCGATGCGTCGCTCACGTGTCCTCCGGGCATCGAAGGCACGGTCGTGGACGTGAAGATCTTCTCGCGCAAGGGACAGGAAAAGGACGAGCGCGCCAAGTTCATTGAAGCGCAGCAGGTGGAACGGCTGCACAAGAACCTGGCCGACGAAATCCGAATCCTCACCGACGAGCGTTTGAAGCGTCTCGATGCGCTGTTGGGCGGCAAGGAGGTTCTGGCCGACCTGCACGACGAGCGCACCAACAAGCGGCTGCTGACGAAGGGCGTCATGCTGGACCGGGAGACCATTGAGCGCATCTCGACGAAGAACCTGAAGCGCATCAAGTTCCCGGACAAGGACCCGCGCGTCAACGAGCAGATCGACGAAATCGAAGAGATGACCTCGCGCCAGATCGACGTATTGCGCAAGATCGTCAAAGAGAAAGAAGAGAAGCTGCAGAAGGGCGATGAGCTGCCACCGGGCGTGATCAAGCTGGTGAAGGTGTACATCGCCATGAAGCGCAAGCTGAGCGTCGGCGACAAGATGGCCGGCCGTCACGGTAACAAGGGCGTTATCGCTCGCATCCTGCCGGAAGAGGACATGCCGTACCTCGAAGACGGGACGCCGGTGGAAATCGTCCTGAATCCGTTGGGCGTACCAAGCCGTATGAACGTCGGACAGATTCTGGAAACGCACCTTGGATGGGCTGGACATCAGTTGGGACAGAAGATCGACGAGCTGATGCAGCAGAACTCCAAGGCTGATGCCATCCGCAAGGAACTGAAGGTGCTGTTCAAAGACACGCCGTTCGTGGACAGACTGCTGGCCAACGACGACGACGTGCTGGAGCACTTGGCAGAGGGCATGAGGGAAGCGGTGTTCTTCGGCTCGCCGGTGTTCGACGGCGCCAAAGAGCACGAGATCAAGTCACTGTTGGTTGAGGGCGAACTGCCGAGTTCGGGCAAGACGTACCTCTACGACGGACTGACCGGCGACAAGTTCGAGCAGCCCATCACCGTGGGTTACATCTACATGCTCAAACTGTCTCACCTGGTAGACGACAAGATCCACGCGCGTTCGATTGGCCCGTACTCGCTGATCACCCAGCAGCCGCTGGGCGGCAAGGCGCAGTTCGGCGGACAGCGCTTCGGAGAAATGGAAGTCTGGGCGCTGGAAGCTTACGGCGCAGCGTACATCCTGCAGGAGTTGCTGACCGCGAAGTCCGATGACGTTTATGGCCGCACGAAGATTTACGAGGCCATCGTCAAAGGCGAAGCGGCCATCGAGCCGGGTGTGCCGGAATCGTTCAACGTGTTGATTCGCGAATTGCAGTCGTTGTGCCTCGATGTGGAGCTGATCAAGACGAATGGCATGAAGCCCTTGGTCGAAACGCCCATCGCCGCCGACTGATCTTGAGGATCAGGGTAGCTGCCTCCACTGCTCCCGCAGGAGGCAGCGCCCGAAGGACCGATGCAAACGGGAGCCGAGAGCGGCCGCGAAAGGGCCGCGGGATCCTGCATCCCAAAGGGGACCGCAGGATAGGAGGACAACTTGTTCCGTTCGAACCCATTTGAACTCGGAAACCCGATCGCCGATTTTGACGCGATCCGCATCAGCCTGGCTTCGCCAGAGAAGATCCGCAGCTGGTCGCACGGTGAAGTCACCAAGCCGGAGACCATCAACTACCGCACGTTCAAGCCGGAACGGGACGGCCTGTTCTGCGCGCGCATCTTTGGCCCGGTCACCGACTGGGAGTGCTTGTGCGGCAAGTACAAGCGCATGAAGCACCGCGGCGTGATCTGCGACAAGTGCGGCGTGGAAGTGACGCTTAGCAAGGTCCGTCGCGAGCGCCTGGGCCACATCGAACTGGCTTCGCCCTGTTCGCACGTGTGGTTCTTCAAGGGGCTGCCCAGCCGCATCGGGCACATCCTCGACATCTCGCTGCGCGATCTCGAGTCCGTCCTCTACTTCGAGGCGTATGTCGTGATTGAGCCGGGCGAAGCTCCGGTGAAAGAACGCGAGGTCATCAAGGACGAGGTCAAGTTCCGCGAACTCGACCAGGTGCATCGCGCCAGCGGCTTCAAGGCCATGATGGGCGCTGAGGCCATCAAGGAACTGCTCAAGCGCGTCGAAGTGGACACGCTGTCGGTGGAGCTGCGCGAGAAGATGCGCAGCGAATCGTCGGTGCAGAAGCGCCTGAAGTATGCCAAGCGCCTGAAAGTGGTTGAGGCATTCCGCAAGAGCGGCAACAAGCCGAACTGGATGATTCTCGACGTGATCCCGGTCATTCCGCCGGAGCTGCGTCCGTTGGTTCCACTCGATGGCGGCCGCTTTGCGACGTCGGATTTGAACGATCTCTATCGTCGCGTCATCAACCGCAACAACCGGTTGAAGAAGCTGATGGACCTGCACGCTCCGGAAGTCATCGTGCGCAACGAAAAGCGCATGCTGCAGGAAGCCGTGGACGCGCTGTTCGACAACGGACGCCGTGGCCGCGTGCTGCGTGGAGCCAACAACCGTCCGCTGAAGTCGCTGTCTGACACGTTGAAGGGCAAGCAGGGCCGCTTCCGCCAGAACCTGCTCGGCAAGCGCGTGGATTACTCGGGACGTTCGGTGATCGTGGTCGGTCCAGACCTTAAGCTGCACCAGTGCGGACTGCCCAAGAAGATGGCGCTGGAACTGTTCAAGCCGTTCATCTATCACCGCCTCGAGCAGACCGGACATTGCACCACCATCAAGCAAGCGAAGGAAATGGTGGAGCAGCAGGAATCGATCGTTTGGGACATCCTGGAAGAGGTCATCAAAGACCATCCGGTGCTGTTGAACCGCGCTCCCACGCTTCACCGTCTCGGCATTCAAGCTTTCGAGCCGGTGCTGGTGGAAGGCAAGGCGATCAAGATCCATCCGCTGGTTTGTACGGCGTTTAACGCCGACTTCGACGGTGACCAGATGGCGGTACACATTCCGCTGTCTCCGGAAGCCCAGGTCGAAGCCAGCGTGCTGATGCTGTCGTCGCACAACATCCTGTCGCCCGCGTCAGGGCAGCCGATCACCGTGCCTACGCAGGACATGGTGCTGGGTATCTATTACCTGACCAAGGGCAAGCCGGGTGCGAAAGGTGAAGGCCGCGCGTTCGCCAATATCGAGGAAGTGTTGCTGGCGAAGGAAGCCGGCGCAGTGGAGACGCTCACGCCGATCCGCCTGCGCTACACCGGCGAAGTGATCGACCTGACCACCGCGTACGACGATCAGGACGTGCTGCACGCCGAGCCGACGCACTTCGAGCGGCAATACATCAACACCACGGTGGGCCGCGCCATCATGAACGATCACCTGAAGCGCGCCGCCACGGAGATGCCGTACATCAACGGCCTGCTCAAGAAGAAGGGCACCGGCCAGTTGGTGAATTACTGCTACCTGCGCTTTGGTCTTGAGACCACGGTGCGGATGCTCGACGGCATTAAGCAGTTGGGCTTCCAGTACGCAACACGGCGGGCTTGTCCATCGGCATCGATGACATGGTCATCCCGCCGGGCAAAGCTGACCTGGTGCAAGAACGCCGAGAAGCAGGCGATCGTGGTGCAGCAGCAGTACTTCGACGGCGCCATCACCAACGGCGAGCGTTACAACAAGGTCGTGGAAATCTGGTCGAAGATCACGGAAGAAGTTGCCGACGAAATGTTCGGCAACATGCAGCGTCAGGACAAAGAAGGCCAGATGAACCCGATTTACGTCATGGCCGACTCTGGCGCCCGTGGATCGAAGCAGCAGATTCGTCAGCTCTCCGGTATGCGCGGACTGATGGCCAAGCCTTCGGGCGAGATCATCGAGACGCCCATCACGGCGAACTTCCGCGAAGGGCTGACCGTGTTGGAGTACTTCATCTCGACGCACGGCGCTCGTAAGGGACTGGCCGATACCGCACTGAAGACTGCGGATTCCGGCTACCTGACCCGTCGCCTGGTGGACGTTGCGCAGGACGTGATCATCAGCGAATACGATTGCGGAACGGTCGATGGCATCTACGTGACTTCCATCGTGGAGTCGGGCGAGATCATCGAGCCGCTGCGCGACCGTATTGTGGGCCGCGTTTCGCTGGAGAAGATCAAGGACTACGAAGGCAACATCATCGTTGACATCAACCAGGAAGTCACGGAAGAGCTGGCGGTTGCGGTACAGGCTGCCGGTATCGAGCGAGTGAAGATTCGCTCCGTGCTCACCTGCGAGTCGAAGCGTGGCGTTTGCGTCATGTGCTACGGCCGCAACCTGGCGTCTGGCCGCTTGGTCGAACTCGGCGAAGCGACGGGCGTTATCGCGGCGCAGTCCATCGGCGAGCCGGGAACCCAGCTCACCATGCGTACGTTCCACATCGGCGGTACGGCTTCACGCGTCAGCGAGCAGTCGCGCCTCGATGCCAAGAACAATGGCGCGGTGCGCTTCGTGAACCTGATCACGGTCCGTTCGAAGGAAGGCTACCTGGTCGCGATGAACCGCAACGGTTCGATCGCGGTGGTGGACGAAAAGGGCCGCGAAAAAGAGCGCTACGCAGTGGTGTATGGCGGCAAGGTAAAGGTCGAAGACGGCCAGCAGGTTTCGCTCGGCGACGTTCTGGTCGAGTGGGATCCGTACACCTTCGCCATCCTTACGGAAATCGGCGGAACGGTGCAGTTCAAGGACCTGCAAGAAGGTCTCACGCTGCATGAGGAAGTCGACGAAGTCACCGGCCTGTCGCGTCACGTGGTGATGGATTCACCCGACGAGAAGCGCCAGCCTGCGATCGTCATCAAGGGCGCCAAGGGCAACAAGCGTTACCTGATGCCCTCACGTGCTCACTTGATGATTCTGGATGGCGACGAGGTCACGCCGGGCGAAGTGCTGGCGAAGATCCCGCGCGAAACCACCAAGACCAAGGACATCACGGGCGGTCTGCCGCGCGTGGTCGAACTGTTCGAAGCCCGCAAGCCGCGCGAGACCGCTGTCATCAGCGAAATCGATGGCGTGGTGAAGTTCGGCGACGTCGCCAAGGGCCAGCGCAAGATCTACGTGGTGGCCGACAACGGTACCGAGAAGGAATACCAGGTGCCGCGTGGCGTTCACATCAACGTGCAGGAAGGCGAGCGTATTAGCGCCGGCGAGCCGTTGATGGATGGTCCGCTCAACCCGCACGACATTCTTGCCGTGCTGGGTGAGAAGGAACTGCAGGCTTACCTGGTGAACGAGATCCAGGAAGTCTACCGGCTCCAGGGCGTGAACATCAGCGACAAGCACATCGAAGTCATCGTTCGCCAGATGATGCGCTGGGTGAAGGTCGAGGACGTCGGCGACACGTCGTTCCTGCTGGAACAGCAGATCGACAAGTTCCGCTTCCGCGAAGAGAACGAGAAGGCGATTGCCAACGGCGGCAAGCCGGCCACCGGCCGTCCGCTGCTGCTGGGCATCACCAAGGCGTCGCTCTCCACGGATTCGTTCATCTCCGCGGCGTCGTTCCAGGAGACCACGCGCGTGCTGACCGAAGCCTCGATCCAGGGCGCGGTCGATCACCTGCGCGGCCTCAAGGAGAACGTCATCGTGGGCCGTCTCATCCCCGCGGGAACCGGCATGGAGTACTACCGCAATGTCCGGCTGTCGGAGGAGATGGAGCAGGCTGCTGCCAAGGTGCAGGAGGAAGTCACGGCTGGCGTACGAAGAAGCCGAGCGCGCGCTGGAACTCATGCGCAACGAAGGCGAGAACGAGGCGGAAGAACTCGCAGCCGAGTAATCTGTTAACATAACCGCGCCGCTCGTGCAATGCACGGGCGGCGTTTTTCTCTAAGCAGTCGATTTACTGTAGTTTTGCTTGGTAGTGCGGCGCTGTTCTCCCTATGCTGTAGGAGACGTTGCGCGGAGAATGCGCCGTCAGCTCTGGCCCCGTATGTCACGATTTTTTCGACATCTGCGAATCGCCTTCTGGCGAGCTTTTCGAGCACGACGCTTTCGGCGTGGCCAAAGGCGGCGGCGTTCTCCGCCATTCTGACGTTCTTCCCGGCCATTCTGGTGCTCGCCTCGATCTTGTCGCGCTCGCAAAGCAGCGAGTTGTTTGTGCGAGAGATCTTTCGCGCCGTGGGCCGCATTCTTCCCGAAGGTACCAATGCCGCCGTCACGCAGTACATTACGGGCGCCAAGCCGGTGCAAACCGAGTTCCTCGTCTCCACCAGCATCCTGACGTTGTGGACGGCGTCTGGCGTCATGATTTCGTGGATGGAAGGCTTTCGCAAGGCCTACCAGATGCCGAAGATCTGGGGCCTCGTGAAAGAGCGCCTGATCGCCTTCCTCATGGTGGTGCTGGCGGGCGTGCCCATGGGCTTCGCGTCGTTCCTGGTGGTATTCGGGCAACCTGATCGAACGCTGGACCATGTTTCATCGTCGGGCATGAACTGACGCCCTACATTCTCGGGCTGTGGACGGCTGTTCGCTGGATCATTGCCGCGCTGACCAGCATTGCCGTCATCGGGCTGGTTTATCATCATGGCGTTCCCCGAACTCAGCCGTGGCACCGGGTTTTGCCGGGAGCCGTAGTGGCGACCATGCTGTGGGTTTGCGTCACCGTGGGGTTCGGTTCGTATTTGCGGCACTATGCGAATTACGACGTGATCTACGGCTCGGTCGGAACGGCCATCGCGCTTCTGATCTGGCTTTACCTGGTGTCGATGGTGGTGCTGGTCGGCGCAGAATTCAATGCCGTGCGTTATCCGCGCTTCCTGTTTGGGGCGCATTCACAACTTAACGGAGATTCGAAGCGCGCAGCTGAGGCGTGATCATTCCAGACATGCAGAACTACCAAGCCAGACATTTCCGAGTCACGCGACGACCCCTTGGGCAGTGCCAGTACACTGCGCCGACGCGCCAAGATTGTCTGCACCATCGGCCCGGCCAGCAACTCGGAGGAGATGATCCGCGAGCTGATGCTACGCGGCATGGACGTGGCGCGCCTGAACTTCTCGCATGGCACGCACGAGCAGCACGCCGCTGGTGATCGATCGCTTGCGTCAGGTGGCAACCGAATTGGGCCGCAGCATCTGCATTTTGCAGGACCTGCAAGGCCCGAAGATTCGCACTGGCCGGCTGAAATCGCACGCGCCGGTGTCGCTGAAAAAGGGCAGACCGTCACTATCACCCCGAAAGACGTGGAAGGCACGACGGAAATCATCTCCACGACCTATCAGAATCTGGCTGACGACGTGAAGCCGGGCGAGCGTATTTTGCTCTCCGACGGCCGAATCGAACTGCTGGTGAAGGAAGTCCGCGACGGGCGAAGTGGTGTGCGAAGTGCTGAACGGCGGCATGCTGGGCGAAAATCAGGGCATCAACCTGCCGGGCACCAACGTCAGTATTCCTTCGCTGACGGAGAAAGATCTGCGCGACCTCGAGTTCGGGCTGAAGCAAGGGGTTGATCTCGTTGCCATTTCGTTCGTGCGGACCGTAATCGACGTGGTGCAGGCGAAGAACGCCATCGCCGCCTATCGCAGCGATGTTGGACTGATCGCCAAGCTGGAGAAGCCGCAGGCCATCGAGAACCTCGACGGCATTCTCGATGCCGCGTCGGTGTCATGGTGGCGCGTGGTGATCTCGGCGTAGAAGTCGCGCCGGAGAAAGTGCCGCTCATCCAGAAGTACGTAATTCGCCGTGCGCTTGATTTTCGCAGGCCCGTGATTACTGCCACGCAGATGCTCGAGTCGATGACGGAAAGCCCGCGACCGACGCGTGCCGAGGCCAGTGATGTAGCCAACGCCGTGTTCGACGGCACCGACGCGGTGATGCTGTCAGGCGAGACCGCCAGCGGCAAGTATCCGCTGGAAGCGGTCGAAATGATGGCGCGTATCGTGGCGGAGACCGAGGCGAACTCGCTGCATCCGCTCACGCCCGGACACCGCGAGGCGGCGCATCTATCGGTGGCGGAGACGATTTGCGAGTCGATGGCGCATGCGGCCAAGGACCTGAAGATGCGGGCCATAGCGGTGTTCACGGAGACTGCTACCACCGCGCGCATGTTGTCGAAGTATCGTCCCGCGGCGGATATTTATGCGTTCTCATCTTCCGAAACCGTGCGCAACCGCATGAACGCCCTGTGGGGAACGACTCCGCTGATGTGTCCGCCAAAGCTGTCGGTCGAGCGCATGGCCGAGTTTGCGGAAGAGGAATTGAGACGGCTCAACGTGTTGTCGCCAGGAGACGTTTTTGGCTTGGTCGCGGGCACACAAAACACGACCGGCGCGACGAACTTCATGCGGCTGATACAAGTGCGCGACAGTGCGGAGCCGACGAGCTAGAGGAACATAGCAGATTGAGACCCCAGGAGAGCGCCATGTCAGAAGAAGTGATGTCAGTCGCGGTTTTGGAGCCCCTGCCGGGCAAAGAAGAAGAACTGGTGGCCACACTGCGCGAGTTCTACACGATGATGTACGCGAAGGCGTATTGCACCGACGCGCTGTATCGCGACGAACAGCGCCCCGACAGGCTCTTCCACGTGCGCCGCTGGAAGTCGGCAGAGACGCGCAGCGAAGCGCAGGCCGACCCGGACGTGCATCGCTACTGGCAGAAGTTGCCTGACCTCTGCACCATTCCCATCGTGTACGAAGACCTGCAGACGCTATTTCAGAGCTGATTCATCGGGGCCATTGCGACCTGCAGCGAGCCGCGCGGATCAGCGCCCTCAATGCACCCACGGTGGCCGCGCGTCGCCGTTTTTCTTCTTCGCGTCGCGAGCCTCTGGATCGCGCATCTTGCCGTTCTCGTCGAAATAATCCTCGTGCCGGTAATCGCCGCGATCGTGTTTGCGCATGTAAATCTCGAACTTGCGCGCGGCGCGTCTGCGCTTCCACTTGTAATAGGAATTGCGCAGGCCGAAAAAGTACTCAGACGACAGAAACCCGAAGCCGCGGCGAGGCACAAACTTCAGAAACAGGTAGCCGAAGAGTCCGCCGCCGAGGTGCGCCATGTACGCGGTGGATTGTCCCATGTTGTGCGACGACGAAAGAGCTCCGTACAGCGCCAACAGGATCAGTCCGATAACGAAATATTTTGCCTTGATGAGAAACGGAATCGGGAACAGCATGATCTCCGAATCGCCGTGCAACATGCCGAAGGCGACGAGGATGCCGTAAATCCCGCCTGAGGCGCCGACCGTTGGGATCAAAGGTGATGCTCCCAGCAAGCCCGTGAACGAAACCACCGCCGTGCAGACGGCCGCGCCAATTACGCAGAAGAAGTAGAACTGCATGAACAGGTTGTAGCCCCAGTCCATTTCGAGTTGCGCGCCGAACATCCACAGGGCCAGCAGGTTAAAAAGGATGTGGAACAGCCCACCGTGTACGAAGGCGTAGGTCACAAACTGCCAGATCCATCCATGGAAGACGGCGAGCGCAGGTACCAGGCCCAGATGCAGGTTGACCCAGCCGGTCACGTCCGCCGAGGAGAACGCGCCCAGCACGGCCACCAATAAGAACACCGCTCCATTAGCGATCAGCAACTGCTTCACCGCCGGGGTGAACGGCGGAAAGCTCAAGGACATGGTCGGACCGCGTCGCATCAAGACTCCATTTCTACAAACTCTTGCCGGCTAGCGTTCCGGCACCGGTACAACCGGAAGGCTGCGATGCCCCTTGGCGTCCACTGCCTGTACCGCGAAAATCACGTTGTCCTTCGACAACGGCATTGTGGCCTGGGTGACGTTGCCGAGGACCTGCGCATGTTGCCAGTCGGGCGCGCCGGTGTCGCGCCACAAGACCACGTAGCCCGTGGCCAAGCCACCCGGCGAGGCCTCCCATACTAGAGTGGAATCGTTTACCAGGGCTTTCGTCAACACGCGGACGTTGGCAGGGGGTGCGGGCGCAGACGCCAGGGCAGCCATCGTGGCAGCGTTCAGGCGGGCAACATTGGCAACGTAGGAGAAGTCGACAAACTTCGGCAGGTCGCCATATTCCACGCCGTTTTCCGTGCGCACGTTCTGGTGCTGGTGATCGTAGTTCTCGCGAAACTCGGTGAAGCGTACAGCGGCGAATCCTTGTTCGTTGAACGATGTGTGATCGCCCCCGCGCAGATAGCGGTCGCGGCGAAACACAACCAGCGGCTGAAACTCTTTCGGCGGCAGATATTCTCTTGCCGTTAAGGCGACGTAGCGCGCCAGTTGCCGCGATGCGCCGTCGTTCTCGCCGCCCAGCGCGCGGATTTGCTTGAGTTCGGCTTCCGTGGCATTTGCGGGGATTCCCTCGGAGAACACGCGGACAGTGCGTGTATCCTGGCCCGGAGAGCGGTCTCCACCGACGATGTCGTTATTGAGCATGGCCTCGACGTTCCAGCCTTGCGCCTTGGCCATTTTGGCGAAGTGGGCGCTGCCGTACAATCCCTGTTCCTCACCCGCCACGATCAGAAAAATGAGGGTGGCTGGAAACTTGTGCTGGCTCAGCACGCGCGCGCATTCCATGCTGACGGCTGTGCCGCTGCCATCGTCGTTGGCGCCCGGCGAGCCGCCGGTCGCGTCGTTCGTCTCGGAATTGCGTGAATCGTAATGGCCCGAGACCAGGATGATCCGCGACGCATTGGCCGAGTCGCTGCCTTTTAAGATCGCATAGACGTTGGTGAGCTTGGTCGGCTTGGGAATGCGATTGCCCGTTTCTTGCGTAAACTCGTCGGTTTTCACTTCCAGGCAGCCGCCGCACGCATTGGAGTACTCCTCCAGTTCGGCCTTGATCCACTCCGCCGCGGCATTTATGCCCGTGCCAGTCGAAGCCGGGACATCTGATGACAGCGTGTGCCGCGACTTGAAGCTCACCAGCTTCTCGATCGTCTGCTGAATGCGCTGCGCCGAGACGGATTTCAGTGCCGCGGCAATCTGCGGATCAGGCGTGGACACCGGAATGGCGCCGGCTTGTGCGGGCCCCTGCCCGTACAGGGCAGACCCTGTCAACCAGAAAATCATCGTACCCAGCAAAATCATTTTCAATTTGAACATGGCATCCTCGAAAACTTCCGCGCATCATAAGTGTCTATTACTTGACGCATGTTGCAAGAGATTCTAAATATAAAAGGGTGACGGCGCTGTGATTCTCTGCGGCGCGGGCCCAAGCTGATTGGAGGAAGTGACCATGGTAATGTGCCCTGAGTGCGAAAGCGATCTGGACATCGAAGAAGAAGAGGTAGATGAAGGGGAAGTCGTGTCCTGCCCCGAATGTGGTACCGACTTCGAGGTAGTGGCGGTTGAGCCGCTGGAGCTGAGCAAAGTCGACGACGACGAAATCGAAGAAGACGAGGAAGTGGAAGAGAAGGAAGAGGAGTAGGGTGACTGCGTTTGCAGCTCTCACCCAATGTCGTTGGCGTGTGTTTGGCACCCTGTGCCTGTTCCTTGCAGGCACGTGCGGACTGCCTGCCGCGCCCCTCCCACCGGCTCCTCCGGCGCAACAGAGCCAGTCGTCCGCCAAGGATTACGCGCTGATCTACGGCACCGTCTGGGCGTCAGATGACAGGGCGGCTGTCGGAGTTCCAATTACCATCCGCCGCTCCGGCGACACAAAGCCTAAGTGGAAACTGGTGTCAGACCGTCGCGGCGAGTTCGCCCAGCGTGTTCCCGCGGGGCAGGACGAATATGTAGTCCAGGCGGACATAAAAGTGCCGAAAGGCGAGTCCAAGCCTGAAATAACCGTGAAGATCGACAATAACGAGCGCGAAGACGTCAGCCTGCATTTAAAATCAGTGGTGTCCACGTCGAAGTAAGCTGTAGGAGAAGTAATGAAGAAAACTCTCGCAGTGCTGGCGCTCGCGGTGTTTGTCGCCACCTGCGCAATGGCCCAAGTGAATCTGAACTTGGGTGGTGGCAGCGGCCCAGGTCCCAAGAAACCAAAGCCAACTTCGAAGATGCTGACTGGCACAGTCACTGACAAGAGTGACCAGCCCATCGAAGGCGCCGTCGTATACCTCAAGAACTCTAAGACCCTGACGGTGAAGAGTTACTTCACACAGCAGGACGGCAGCTACCGCTTTCCGCAACTGGCGCTCAGTACCGACTATGAAATCTGGGCGGAGAAAGACGGAAAGAAGAGTGACACCAAGGGCGTTAGTCAGTTCGACGACCGCTATACGCCTACCGTCAACCTGCGTATCGACGTAAACAAAGACGCAAATAAAGACGTAAGCAAGTAAGGCCCCGAGCCACCGGCAATACAAAGGCCGCCATCTCTGGCGGCCTTGTCAGTTTCGCAAACCCGAAACTTAGTTGTTTTCGTTGCTGGCGCGCTTCCACGACATGAACTCACCAATCGTGGCGCCGGTGGAAGAAGACGACGACGAAGACGCTGCTGCCGCAGGTCCCTTGTAGGAATCCACTTCCGCGCGTGTAGCCTCTTCGCCTACCGCACGAATGCTGAGTCCCACCTTCTTCTCGGCCGGATTCATCTTGATGATCTTGAAGTCGAACTCTAGGCCGGGTTCCAGCTTGATCTGCGTGCCGTGCGCGTCGACCGCTTCAGAGTTGTGGCACAGGCCCTCGACTCCGTCCGCGATCTCGACGAACGCTCCAAAGCTCGCCAGGCGCAGTACCTTGCCGTGCAGAACATCTCCGACACGATGCTGGTCGAAGAACGTATCCCAAACATCAGGCTGAAGCTGCTTCACGCCCAGCGAAAGCCGGCGCTGATCGGGCTCAATAGCCAGCACGATTGCTTTGACCTTGTCGCCCTTCTTCAGCACTTCCGAAGGATGCTTCACGCGCTTGGTCCAGCTCAGGTTGCTGACGTGCACCAGTCCGTCGATGCCTTCTTCGATCTCGATGAACGCGCCGAAGTCGGTAAGGTTGCGGACCTTGCCCTCCACGATCGCGCCGATGGGGAACTTCTCATGCAGCGTTTCCCACGGATTCGATTCGAGCTGCTTCAGGCCTAGGCTGATGCGGCGCTCAGTAACGTTCACGTTGAGCACCACGGCTTCGAGCTGATCGCCGACATTGACCATCTTCGAGGGATGCTTCATCCGCTTCGACCAGGTCATTTCGCTGACGTGTACCAGGCCTTCGATGCCCTGCTCCAGCTCGATAAACGCGCCGTAATCGGTGACGCTGATAACGCGTCCCTTCACGTGAGCGCCAATCGGGTAGCGCTCGGTGGCGTCAAGCCACGGGTCAGGCGTGAGTTGCTTGAAGCCCAGCGAAACGCGCTGCTTCTCGCGGTCGAACTTCAACACCTTCACCTGGATCTGGTCGCCCACCTGCACTAGGTCGCGCGGATGCGTCAGGCGTCCCCACGACATGTCGGTGATGTGCAGCAATCCATCGATGCCGCCCAGGTCAACGAACGCGCCGTAGTTGGTCAGGTTCTTCACCGTGCCGGTGAGAATGGCTTCTTCGCTCAACTGGTCGAGCGTCTTGGAGCGCTTCTCGCCCTGCTCTTCTTCCAGCAGTTGCTTGCGCGAGACCACGATGTTGCCGCGCTTCTTGTTCAGCTTGATGATGCGAACTTCGAGCTCGGTGGCCTTCAGGCCATCGAGGTTGCGCACCGGCCGCAATTCGACTTGCGAGCCCGGCAGAAACGCGCGAGCGCCCAGGATGTCGACCGTCAGGCCGCCCTTGATGCGGTCAATGACGCGCGCCTTCACCGAGGCCTTGTCGTTGTAGGCCTTCTCGATGTCGTCCCATGCCTTCAGGCGCAGGGCCTTGTGGTACGACAGGTGAATGTAGCCTTCTTCGGTGTGTCCCTGGTCGCGTACCACGGGAATTTCCTGCCCCGGTTGCACGCTGATGTTGCCTTCCGAGTCTGTGACTTCGGAGACAGGGATAACGCCTTCGGACTTATACCCAATGTCAACCACCACGTACTGCGCGGTGATCTTCAAGATGGTGCCCGGAAGAATCTGCTCGTCGTTCAGGGCAGCTTCGGTCTGTGCCTGCTCCTGCTCGAATACTTCGAGCGCGCTGGCGAAGTCGTCCATAGACGGTTCTTTTTCGGCGCGAGGAGCCGCAGCGACCGGTTCGGCGCTGGGGGTATGAGTGCTGATATCGGTATGAGTTTCAGTCGCCTGTTGCTCGGCTACGCCTGAATTTTCGGTGGAGGTGGTCGGTGTGTCGTTAAGGGTTTCTTCGAGAGACATTGGTGGTTTAACGTTCGCACCCAGCAATTTTGGAAATTGATGGGGAGCCTAATAGTACGGACTGCTGGCTTAAGTCTTATTGCAGAATTCCCCGTTTGAGGGAGATTGAACAACCCAGCGGCCGGATCCTAAAGAGCGGGCCCCACTTTCTAGGACTCTTTGACTATAGCAACCACTTCTTGGCAGTGTCAAACCACGTAAGTCCTAGCGCGACGTGAATTTCCCGAATATTTACCTCGCAAGAAAAGCACCAACGCGCCGATTTCTGCCATGCCGCCCCTACAACTATTTGGGGATGATTTGCGACTGTTTGATACCCTTCAGAACAATGGACTACATCTGGACTCCCTGGCGCTACTCGTACATCACGTCCGTCGACAAGAAGACGGGATGCATCTTCTGCGACCTGCTGCGCGCCAACGACGACGAAAAGACGCTCATCGTCCATCGCGGCGAGTTTAACTTCATTATTCTCAATGCCTATCCCTATACCTCGGGTCACTCCATGGTGGTGCCTTACGAGCACGTCGATCGGCTAAATCTGCTTTCGGAACCGGCGGCCAGCGAGATGATGGCGTTGTCCCGGCGCCTGGAGCAGGTTCTGATCGAAACCTACAACCCCGACGGCGTCAACCTCGGCATGAACATCGGGAAAGCCGCGGGAGCGGGAATCGCTGGTCACATCCACATGCATGTCTTGCCGCGCTGGGTCGCCGACGCCAACTTTATGACCGTGGTCGGCGAAACCGCGAATGCTGCCCGAAGCATTGGATGAGACGTACCGGCGGTTGAAGGCGAAGTTCTAGAGCTGTGGCTGGGTGGTGCGGCGCTTCAGCGCCGCGTTAGGGTTTTCGGGTGGTAGAGCTGGCCTTTAGGCCAGCGTCTAAGTCGTTTCTTTTCGATCCGCCGAGCGGACTTCAGTCCGCGAGGCGCCCGCGCTCGTAGCTCTTGCCACCTCCTGCTTGGCTTTTCCAGCGGCGGAGCCGCGGCGTGATTTTAGGCGTGCGCGTAAGCGCGCGCTAGTGTTTTCAGGTGGAAGAGCCGGCCTTCAGGCCGGCGGTACGCGCCGCCTTCTTGATTTGTCATCACGAGCCCGCCTTGGGCGGGCGAGGGATCTGCTTTTAGCCTCGCATTGGGTTGCTGCTCGGGCGCTCGATAGACCAGGCCCCGGCGGGGCGAAATATCGTAGCCCAGCACGAAGCGCAGCGGAGTGCTGGGGTAAGCTGTCAATAAAACCCGAGTCCCGCTTCGCGGGACGGCACTCTTTCCGCGAGGACGTGAGTCCTAGCGACGATTCTCACCCAATCACCAACCCCTCCATCTCCTTCTCGCCGATCACCGCCACCCCCAACTCTCTCGCCTTGTCCAGCTTCGATCCCGCTTCCGCGCCCGCGACCACGTAGTCCGTCTTCTTGCTGACCGAACCCGCCACCTTGCCGCCGGCATCCTCGATCAGCTTCTTGGCTTCGTCGCGCGTGTGACGCTCGAGCGTTCCGGTGAGCACAAATGTCTTGCCCGCCAGCGCCGTGCCGCGCTGCTTCTTCTCGCCCTTGAAGGTCAGTCCGGCTTTGCGTAAGCGCTCCACCAGCGCCACGTTCTTCGGCTCGTCGAAAAACTCGCGGATCTCTGCGACACGCGCGGCCCGATTTCGTTCACCTCCTGCAACTCTTCTTCGCTGGCCTTCATCAGCGCATCCATCGAGCCGAAGTGCTCGGCCAGAAACTGCGCCGTGCGCTCGCCGACAAAGCGAATTCCCAGCCCGTAGATCACCCGCTCCAGCGGCAGCTTCTTCGAGTTCTCGATCTCGCGCAGGATGTTGTCCGCCGACTTCTTGCCCATGCGCTCCAGATTCGTGAGCTCCTCTTCGGTGAGGTCGTAGATGTCGGCGACGTTCTTCACCAGCCCGGCGTCGACCAGCTGATTCACCAGCGCGTCGCCCATGCCCTCGATGTTCATCACGCCGCGCGACGCGAAGTGGCGGATGCTCTCGCGCAGCTTGGCCGGACAGTTGGCATTCACGCAGCGATGATCGGCCTCGCCCTCGGCGCGCACCACGTGCCCGCCGCACACCGGGCAACGCTCCGGCATGTGAAACTTGCGGGTGCCCGCGCGGCTTGTCTTCCAGCACCTTCACGACCTTGGGAATCACGTCGCCGCCGCGCTCCACCTCCACCCAGTCGCCGATCCGCACGCCCAGCCGATCGATCTCGTCCATGTTGTGCAGCGTGGCGCGGCTGACCGTCGTGCCGCCGATCGGCACCGGCTTCAGCGCCGCCACCGGCGTCAGCTTTCCGGTGCGGCCCACCTGCACCAGGATGTCTTCGATCTGCGTCTCGCCCGAGCGCGCCGCGAACTTGTAGGCGATCGCCCAGCGCGGAGCTTTGCCGGTGAAGCCCAGCTCGTCCTGCAACCCGATGCGATCGACCTTCACCACGATGCCGTCGATTTCGTAGGGCAGCGATGTCGCGCTCGGAGTCTGTTTCGCTGATGAACTCCATCACTTCTTCGAGATTCTTGCGCCAGCCTGTGATTGGGATTCACCTTGAACCCGACTGCCGTGCAGCGCCTTCAGGACCTTCGGAATTGCGGTCGAAGATGTGCGCCCGTCGGCCAGCAGACCGTAAGCGAAGAAGTCCAGACGCCGCTGCGCCGTGACGTTGGGCTCCAGCGTCCGCACCGTTCCGGCCGTTGCGTTGCGCGGATTGGCAAACTTCGGCAGCCCCTTTTCCTCCCGCTCTTCGTTCATGCGCTGGAACGACGCCAGCGGCATCAGCAACTCGCCGCGCACCTCGAAGTCGCGGGGCAGTCCGGCCTTTTCAGCGTCTTTGCCGAAGATCGTCAGCGGAATGCTGCGCACGGTGCGAACGTTCGGCGTCACGTCCTCGCCCGTAGTGCCGTCGCCGCGCGTCAGGCCCAGCGCCAGCTTGCCGTCGGCGAAACGCAGCGCCATCGACATGCCGTCGAGCTTCAACTCGCAGACGTAGTCCACCTGCGACTCGCCGGTGAGCTCGTGCACCCGCCGCTCCCAGTCGCGCAGCTTCGTCTTCGCTGGTTGTCTTTGCCAGCGACAGCATCGGCGTGGAGTGCCGCACTTTGGCGAACTCTTCGCTGGGCTTGCCGCCGACGCGCTGTGTCGGCGAGTCAGGCGTGACCAGCTCCGGATGCTTCGCCTCCAGCGCGATCAACTCGTCCATCAGCTTGTCGAACTCGGCGTCGCTGATCTCCGGGTCGTCGAGCACGTAATAACGGTGCTCGTGGTAGCGAATCTTGTCGCGCAGCGCGTCGATCTTTTTCTGCACGTCTTTGCTGCTCGCAGGCATGACCGAACAATTATAGGGGCGGAGTGAAGACAAAACGTTAAGCTTCAATTTCTCTGTGTCTCCGTGCCATCTGTGGTGAAGACCCTCGGTACATGCCGCCCACCCATCCAGTAAAATAAAGATTTCCCCGGAGACAAGTGAAGCACTTATTAGCGAAGTGGACCCACTGGATCCTCGCCGTCCTCAGCCCGCTCGGGATCTGGGGCGTGATGGGGTTCGCCTTTGTTGATGCGGCCTTCCTTGGCATGCCGCTCGACGCCATCGTCGGCGGCTACGTTTACGCCGCGCCCCGCCGCTTTCTGCTGCTTTCGGCCATGGCCGCTGCCGGGTCGGCGCTGGGCAGCATCGTCATTTACTGGATCGGCTACAAGGGCGGCGAAGTCCTGCTGGTCAAACGCATTGGCGAAGCGCGCTTCGCCAAGATTCGCGCCGCCTTCGACCGCCACGAGTTCCTGGCGCTGATGCTGCCTGCCATGCTGCCTCCGCCGACGCCGTTCAAGCTGTTCGTGCTGTCAGCGGGCGTAGCTGAGATGCGTTTCAGCCGCTTCCTCAGCAGCAATCTTCGCCGGCCGTTTCCTGCGCTTCGTCCTGCTATCGCTGCTGGTGATCCGCTTCGGGCCCGAGATTGTTGAATTCTTTGGGCACGTAGTTGCCCGTCACGCTGGATTGGCGATTGCGATCGTCGCCGCAGCGGCCCTGATCGGCTGGTGGGTTTGGCGGTTGAAGAAGAAGAGCCGCAAGCTCGAAGGTACCGCTGGCGACGAATAAGTCAGGCGCCCGTTTCCCATTTCGGAACAGGTGGTTACTTTCGTTCCGCCGCTCCTACAATTTATCTGTTCTCCCACTCTCTCCCGCGATAAACAGGACATGTGAGGCGAGGGAGTTGTGTCTCTTGCCTCTGGCGCTTGCGGCGCGAGCTCGAGCTGCTCTTTGACAACCCGCACCGCCGCAGCCAGTTTGGTTGCGCCGCGACTCTAACAAGCACGATAACTTGTTTGTTTTCTATGAAGTAGCTGTAACTTCTTTAGTCTCGCAAACTTTGATCTGAAACCCCCCGTAACCCCTTGATTCCAAAAGGGCAGGGGGAGGGGTATTGCGAAATCACAATGCACGCCCGAGCAAACGAAAAGGCCGGACGCTTGTCCGGCCTCTCCACAAACCTTGAAATTGAAACTACCGCGCGACGATAACGCTCTCGGTCTGCCGATGGCTGACGAGATACCCGATCCCGAAGAACAGCGCCGCAAAGAACAGGTCTGAAACGACGGCATTGCGGAAGAACGGCAACCCGGCAACATAGCAAGTCGCCAAGCCGCCAGCGGTCTTGGGATACATGCTCCACACCGCCCACACTGCGAAGTTGCTCAGCAGGAAGAACGAGACCGAACCGGCCAGCGAAGCGGCTCCCACGCGCAACGCCGAGGCGTTCTTGGCCAGCATTCCACCCAGCAGTACCATGCCCGCATACCAGGCCCACGTGATCAGCAGGTCAGCCGACAGCGCATAGCCGTAGTAGCTGTGCGACAGGTACATGCCCGCCGCTGCCAGCGCTGCCACCGGGACCCACATCTCGTTACGCGGCCTGCGCGCGCCAAAGTACAGCAAAGCCGCCGTCACCGGGGCAAAGCTGAAAGGCAGAGGAAGGAAACGCGCGTGTACGGCCACGGCAAAGACGAGAAACAGGTATGCCAGCATGTTCACCTCAGGAATGCGACTATCTTGTCGAATAGATACGCTTTTTGATTCTGTACGCCACGCGCAATTGCGTCAAGCACGATTGTCAGCCCATGAAAGTTATCTTGCACGATAGGACAATCGCCGTCGCATTTACGGGTTGGCTTCGATCGATGGGGGTCGCGAGTTCATTCCCTCTTCCTGAACGCGCAGGTCTGGCCCGAGCAACACCCAACCGCCCAGCGTTCCGCGGCCCTGCATTTCCGGATAGCCAAAGCGAAGGTCCTGAAAGCCGACAAGATATCCCTTGAACGCGCCTTGCAGAGGCTCCGTCTGTGTGACCGGAAAAACCGCCCAATCCAGGTAAACGCGGCCCAGATAAGACGCCTTTGCTGCGCGTGTAACTGGAGTTTCTTCCGGCTTGAAAAAAGTACGCGCCCGGCCTTCCGGATCAACCTCGGGCGTCATCGAGTTTACCGTCATCGTCTGGAAAAGTGACTCGGTCTCCACGACGCCATACCAGCGAAACGGGTTCAGCCAGTAGGGATACGCGGCGTACTTCACTGGCACTGCTCCTTGGTACAGCAATGAGCCCATGGCGTTCAGGGCGCGCCTATGCTCGTAATCGCGATAGCCCCAGACAAGCACGAGGCAGATCAGCGCGAAGATCGCGCCGGCCTGCCCGCGCGGTCCTTTGCTGCGCGCCCCAATCTCCTGGTTGATGAGCCCGAATAGCGATGGCAGCACCAATCCGGCAACCAAGGCCACCAGGATCACCGGCTCGACGATGAACACGATGTCCCACGAGTACCAGCGCCAATCAAACGGCGCGAACATTCGGATGCCGTACGCCGTGGTGAAGTCCAGCAGGATGTGGCTGAGCGCCGCCAGCAACGCCAGCCAGTACAGATAACCCCATCGGACCGGCAGCTTCGATCGCAGGATTCGTGGATTGCCCGAGGGCCCACGCCACAGAGTCAGGAGGTAAACGAACCCGAGGGTCACCGCCGCTACAAACGGAGCGCCAACAAAAGTGTGAGTAATGCCGCGATGATGCTGGAGGCTGGCGATCTGCCCCTTGAGCGCCCACAAGACATCCAAGTCGGCAGCTTCGGCCGCGAGCACCATGGTGAGCGTGGCCAGCGCGCTCTTGCGGTTGAATCCGGCGCGGCTCATGCACGCGCCCGTCAGAAAATGAGTGACAGGTTCCAAGTCGCTCCTTGCGAAGAATGCGAGAAGGTGAAGGCTAACTCTGGCTCTCGTCGTGCTCCGTTTTGCCGGCGAGAAGTTCCAGAGCGTGTGGCAAAATTTCGATCACCGATTGCAGCGAATCCACCGCGCCGGCTGGACTTCCGGGGAGGTTCACAATCAGCGAACGGCCCCGAACTCCACATACCCCGCGGCTGAGAATCGCAAATTCTGTGCTCCGCATTCCGTCGGCGCGCATCTTTTCGGGTATCCCGTCAATCAACTTCGAGCACACGGCGCGAGTTGCTTCCGGGGTGACGTCACGCTCCGCAATTCCGGTTCCCCCAGTCGTGACGATCAGTTGAACTTGCTCCGACAGTTGTATAAGCGTCCGCTCGATCTCGTCCTGATCGTCAACCACCGCCCGCTCCTGCGTAACGTCGAAGCCATGCTGCCGCAGCACCTCGACCGTCGCCGGTCCAGAGCGATCAGTGCGCTGGCCTCGTGCCACGGAATCGCTAATCGTAACCACCGCCGTTTTCACCATAGCTATTTCTTGGTTCCTTTGCGCGTGTAGTCTCCGCTCTTGCCGCCCGACTTGCGCTCCAGCCTCACCTCGCGGATCTCGATGCTTTTGTCGAGCGCCTTGCACATGTCATACACCGTCAGAGCCGCCACAGAAGCCGCCACCAGGGCTTCCATTTCTACGCCGGTGACCGCAGTGGTTCGCACGACTGATCGGATCTCGATTCCCCCAGGTTTCGTCGCGCAGGAAACATCAATCTTGCTTAGTGCCAATGGGTGGCACATGGGAATCAGCTCTGCAGTGCGCTTGGCCGCCTGGATGCCCGCTATCCTCGCTACTTCCAGCGGGTCACCCTTCGGATTCCCCGGGAGTGCCTTCAAGACTCTTCGGCTCATGGCAACGAAGGCGAACGCCTCGGCCTCCCGCAATGTTGGAGTCTTGTCCGAGACGTCCACCATGGCGGCGCGGCCGCTGGCGTCATAATGCGACAACTTCGATGGCTTATTCGTTGGATTTGCCATTGCTTACGCTAACAGCACTGTAACTGTTTCCTGTGCATCTAATCTTTCGCAGTCAGGAGGTACCACAATGTAGCAGTTCGATTTCACGACCGACATGAGGTCGCCCGAGCCCTGCCAGCGCACCCACTCGACCTCGGGTTTCGCATGCGAACCGCTCAATTTGCCCGGCAGAAATCGCGTCAGTCCCGTCCTGGTTGTGAAACTCTCTTTCAATGTCGCTTGCGCAAAGGCCAACGGTTGGCATTTCGCACCGCCAAGCGCATCCACTATTGGCCGCGCAAACAATTGGAATGTGACCATGGTCGAAACGGGATTGCCGGGCAGGCCGAAAAACGGCGTTGTCTTGCCCTCCAGAGTGACTTGTCCGAACACCACTGGCTTGCCCGGTTGGATAGCTACGCCGGTGAAGAAAAACTCGGCGCCCAGCGAGGCTAGTACCTCTTCCACCAAGTCGTACTTGCCCATCGACACGCCACCGGTCAACAGCAACAAATCGAAGGACAGTCCCTTGCGCAGAAGCAATGCCAACTCGGCCGGTTCATCGTGTGCCGCAGGCAGCAAGACAGCCTCCCCACCGCTCTCGAAAACCTGGGCCGCAAGCGAGTAGCTGTTTGAGTTGCGAATCTCGTTCGGTCCAGGAGGCAGGTTGATATCCACCAACTCGTCCCCGGTGGCCAGCACCGCAACCTGTGGCCTCCGATGCACCGCAATCTCCGGGCGCCCTACGGCTGCCCCTACCGCTACCACGGCGTGCTGCACGCGCGTCCCTTTTGGAACCATTACGTCGCCGCGACGTGCCTCAGCCCCAGCTGAAACTACATTCTCGCCGGCATTCACCGCACGCTTGACGATTACTCGGTTGCCAGCGCTCTCGGTGTACTCCACCATGACCACGGCATCCGCGCCTTCGGGCACAGGGGCGCCGGTCATGATCTCCACGACCTTGCCAGACTGGATAACAATCGCGCTATCCTCGGCGTTGGCGCCAGCCTTGATGGCCCCCATGCACTTCAATTTTGCAGGAACCGTCTGCAGGTCGGCGGCGCGTACTGCGTAGCCGTCCCTGGTCGCTCGCGGAAACGGTGGGAAGTCGCGGTCTGCCTTCAGGTCTTCCGCCAGTGCCACGCCCACTGCGTCTAACAGGCCTGTTAGCTCTGCGGTCGTAGGTTGCAACTTCGCGGCATACGTCTCCACCAGGAGTCTAGCCTCGGCAAACGACAAGAGGCCGGGTTTTGCGGATACATTCATCGAAGTAGGTTCATGCGGATTCTACTGGACGCCTCCGGTGATCCCAAATGAATGGTGGCGATCATGAAAAAAGGGCGGCACGAGGCCGCCCCGCCGATCATGGGTTGTCTTAATTTGGTGTATTAGGTTTCTTCTTGGCTGGAGTGGCGGTCTTCTTGGTGCCATATGTGGTCTCGACCGACGAGCCGATGCTTGCGAGCATGTCTTTGGCGGGTTGTGCCAATGGGCCATCCGGCTTCAGCTCCAAGTACTTCTGGAAGCATTCGGCAGTACCGGAGGCGGCCACTACCTTCCCGTCTTTTCCCGTGGTCATTTTGCCCGTCATAGCTACGCCCTTCCAGTAGTATGCCTCAGCGCGATTTGGATCGATCGCTATCGCCTTATCGAAGGCAGCGATCGCATCGTCAGACTTGCCCGCATTGGTATAGACCGCACCCATGTTGAAATATGCGGTGGCCGCGCCGGCCGGATCCATTTGCGCGACTTTGTTGTACTCCTCGATGGACTTGTCGGACTGCCCCGCCTTGTTATAAGCGTTGGCCAAGGCATTGTGATACAGGGCGCTATCACCTTTGATTGCGACGGCTTTTTGATATGCGTCAACCGCTTCCGGATACTTCTTCCCGCCCATATACGCTTCGCCGAGGTACGCCCACAGCAGGTCCTTCGTACTATCGGCGGTCGTGACTTCTTGCATCACCGAAATGGCCTGGTCGTAGTTGCCGGCCTTCTCCAGGTCGCGTACCTCCCCCAGCTTGGCGTTCAATCCCTTGATCTTCTCGTTCTGCTTCACGGTCTCCTGCTGCTTCTTAAGCTCTTCTTCCGTCGGGCCCTTCGCCGCGCCAACATCTTTCTTCAGGTCAAAGTTCACGTCCCGCATGTCTCCCACGCCAATGGGGACCTTGTTCACGGTATCAACCTTCACCCCGTTTCGGAGCAGCGCGACGTCGTAGTTGCCCGGCGTCAGGCCAATAATGCGGTACTCACCGTTCTTGTCGGTCTTGGTTGTCATTTTTCGGCCAGTGTCGCTGTTAACGATTTCGACCACGCCGTCGGTGACGAACTTTCCCTCCACGTCCTTGCAAACGCCCTTCATGCCAGTTACCTGCGCCACAGCTGGAAGGGCACTCAGCCCAACCAATAGCGCCAGCAGTACTACCAAATAGATGGATCTTTTCATTGATGCCTCCCGCGTGCAGTACCCGCCGTTTGAAACACCCGGCTAACAGCCACCGCCGCCATATCAGAAAACGAAATTAAACTCCTGAGAATCATTGCACTTCGCCCGGCGACAAATAGGGAACAGGATCGCCAGCGTTAGCCGCCGCAAAGGCCCGTATTCGCAACACACAACTGTCGCACACGCCGCAAGCCCGGTCCTCCCGGCTGTAGCATGACCACGTTAAATCGAAGGGAGCGCCTAATTCAAGGCCCAGGCGCACAATCTCGGCTTTTCTCAGGGCAATCAATGGGGTTTCAATGCGAATTGTGCCCTCTTTCGTCCCTATTCGCACCGCTTCGTTGAATGCCGCGTAGAACTCCGGACGGCAATCCGGATAACCTGAGCTGTCCTGCTGAACAGCACCAATATAGATTTTCTCCGCTCCCAGCACCTCGGCCCAGCTTACGGCCGCCGACAGAAAGTGGGAGTTGCGGAACGGTACATATGTCACCGGAATCTCCGCGCCAATATCTGGCCCGGCCTGCGGGACGTTGATTTTATCGTCGGTCAGAGCTGAGCCGCCGATTGCTCGAAAAAACGCCGTTTGGATCGCCAGCCTCGTCCGAATGTCCAGCCTGTCGCAAATCTCCTGGAAGGCCCGCCGCTCACGCTTTTCCGTGCGCTGGCCATAATCAATGTGGAGCGCGGCGACGTTTTTGGCACCGAAATCACGCACGGCGAGCGCGGCGCAGACCGTCGAGTCCATGCCTCCGCTCAATATCACCAGCACCCGCGCCTTTGTGCTCTCGGTTGGCTCGTTCATGCGGCTTACACGCCTTTTAGCGACGGCTCCCAGATAAATTTATGGATTTGCAGTCCCAGTCGAGCATTGATTCCGTCGGCCAAAATCCACTCCGCCAGTTCGCGGGGATCAAGTAGACAATGCGATACGTCGCGCGCACCCGTTGCGTCCTTGCGAAACGCAGGAGAAAGAATTACCGATGCGACTTTGCCGCTCAGTTCATGTTCGCGCACAAACGCCCGCGCGAACTCGTAGTCCGTTCGGCTGGCCAGCACGAATTTCACTTCATCGCGGGCTGTGAGGTGCGCTAGGTTCTCTGCGCGAAATGTTCCGCCTTCGCCCGAGTGCGGGCACTTCACGTCCACAATCTTCACAACGTGTTTCGGAACCTTGTCCAGCAGCCGCTCACCGCTGGTCTCGAGCAGCACGGTGTATCGCGCAGCCAGCAGCCGATCCATCAACCAAACGACGTCGGTCTCCTGCAGCAGCGGCTCTCCGCCGGTAATCTCTACGAGTCCCCCATCGGGCGAGAGGTGACGTACCTCCTGCTGGATTTCATCCACAGTCATCTTCTGCCCGCCCTTAAAGGTGTACTCGCTGTCGCACCAGGTGCAGCGCAGGTTACAGCCCGCTGTCCGGACGAACACGCACGGCAGCCCCGCGTAGGACGACTCTCCCTGCAGCGACTTGTAGATTTCGATGATCTGCATGTGAGGCTTGAACACGCACGGCGTCACCGCGCAGAAACGCTATGAACTACTCGCTGTAGGTCGCCGTCGTGGTATCCGTCTCCCAGATGGTGATGTCTTTCACCCACACCCGGCCGTTGGTCTTCCCCGTCAAGTGCTTGTTGGTCTCGTCGTAAAAATACCTGGCGAGGTTCTCCGCCGACGGATTCAACACGTCAAACGGTTCCAACTCATTGATCATCTGGTGGTCGAGATAGTCCACCACCGGACGCAGCACTTCCTTCAGGTCGCGGAAGTCCAGCAGCAGGCCGGCGTGGTCGAGCGTCTCGCCACGCAGGGTGACTCGGACTTTGTAGTTGTGTCCATGGGGCTTCTCGCACTTGCCCTTGTAATTGCGCAGGAAGTGTCCCGAGGAAAATGTGTCTTCAACAGTGACTTCGTACATGTGCTCTCCACCCATCGAACGCAAAACCGGCGTCCGATGGGGCCCGGCTCCGGCCACAGCAGCGCAAACAGGCGGCTGCGGCTAAACCTTCATTTTACAGCCTCTAATCGTCTTCCACGCCATGCCCAAAAAACCGCTCTACCGCTCGAATGTCCGTCGTCTTCGCATAGTCGGGCAAGCTGTTCAGAAACACCTTGCCGTACTGCTTCTTCAGGATGCGGTTGTCGAGCAGGCACAGCAGTCCGCGATCGTGCAGCGAGCGAATAAGTCTCCCAAAGCCCTGCTTCAGCGAAATCACCGCGCTCGGCACCTGATACTCGAAAAACGCATTGCCGCCATTTTCATCGATGGCTTTGATACGCGCCCCCACAACCGGGTCGTTCGGCACGGCAAACGGCAGCCTATCGATAATGACGCAGCTCAACTGCTCGCCCTGTACATCAACGCCCTGCCAGAACGATGATGTCGCAAACAGCACGCAGTTCGGCGTCATGCGGAACTCCTCCAGCAGAGCATTCTTCGGCGCCGTGCCTTGCAGGAGCATGGGGAACTCCAACTCGCCCAGCAGCCGCTCGTAAAGCTGATTCATGAATGAATAACTGGTGAACAGGCAAAACGCGCGTCCTCGGCTGATTTCCAGCAGTTGCCGCACCCTTTGCGATGCCTTCTCCACGAACTGCGGTTCGCGCGGGTCGGGCAAATCCGGAGGTACATACAACAGCGCTTGGCTTGGGTAGTCGAAATGCGACGGCACAATCATCTCGCGCGCATGTTCGAGCCCTAGGCGCCCGCGGATGTATTCGAACCCACCGTTTACCGCCAGCGTCGCAGAGGTCAGCACCGCCGATTCAAGATGATCGAACAGGGTCTGCCGCAGAATGTCTGACACCGAGATCGGCGTCGCCTGCAAGAACACATTCTGTTGCCCGCCACGCGCACCGCGGCGTTCGCCCCGCCGTTCGATCCAGAACACGGTGTTCTTCTGGTTCGACTCCATTACGAAGCCAAGCTGCACTCGCAGCTCTTCAATGCGCCGCAGCAGGTTGTGTACGTCTTCCGGCTTCTCCGAAATCCCCTGCAGTTCGGAGTAAAGATGCAGCAGTGTGTTCTGCAGGCCAATGAACTCGTCGCCGTTCTCCTCAAGGAATTCCGCACGGTTCTCGAACGCGAATCGTCCGTCGCCCGGAGGTAGGATCGAGAAGAACAACTGCGACCGCTCGCGAACCCTCGCCGACGCCGCTAGTGCCTGCGCCAGCGGAAGGTTCGCCCGTCGCAACGTCTGCTCCACATCGCGCAGCAAGTCTTCCACTCGCGAGTTCGACACTGCCACGCCGAAGAAGTCGGTAGCCACGTCTTCCAATTCGTGCGCCTCGTCGAACACCACAACGCCCGCTTCGGGCAGCACGCCTGCGTCTGCCGCGCGGTCGACCGCCGCCTTAATGGCCAAGTCCGCGCAGAACAGGTGATGGTTAACGATGATGATGTCGCTTTCGGCTGCGCGCCGCCGCATTTCGGTGATGAAGCAACGGTCGAACTGCTGGCACTCTGCGCCGATGCAGCGGTCTGCTCGCGCGTCGAGTTTCGACCACAATTGGCTGTTCTCGGGCATCTCGGCCAGTTCGGCGCGATCGCCGGTTTCAGTGGTTTTGTCCCAGTCGCTGATGATGCGGAACTGGTTGATCTCCTCCAACCCGTTGAGCACCGGCTGATCGGTAAGGTCGTAGAGCTTCTTGCGGCAAAGGTAATTGGCGCGGCCCTTCATGTAGCAAACGCGCAGTTCGCCCAGGTGCGCCTGCAAGAAAGGCAGGTCCTTGTGGAAGAGCTGCTCTTGCAATGTTTTCGTTCCCGTCGAGATGATCACCCGCTTGCCTGAACGAATCACGGGCAACAGATATGCGAGTGTCTTGCCGGTTCCGGTGCCGGCCTCGACGATCAGGTGCCGCTTCTCGCTGAGCGCCTGCTCCACGGCCTCGGCCATTTGTAACTGTCCGCGGCGAAACTCGTACGCGGGATGCGACTTCGCCAGCACTCCGCCGGGCCCGAAGAACTGGTACAGCGTTGGAATGCGCGCGGCAGAACGAGCCGACGACACTGGCGAAGAAGCGGGTTGTGACGGAGAAGACACGGCGAAAGGTTTACATCCCTATAATAGTCAATAGTCGATGTCACCCGCACAACCGAAAGAGTCTCCAGACAAATGAGCCGCCGAGTTCACTATGAAGCCCGCAGCAAGAACCGCCGCGGAGACCTGCCGATTGCGGGAACCCTCGCGATCGTCGGCCGTCCCAACGTGGGCAAGAGCACGCTGTTCAACCGGTTGGTCGGGTCGCGGCGAGCGATTGTGGGCGACGAGCCCGGAATTACGCGCGACCGACTCTACGGCGAGGCTGAATGGGCGGGCAAACTCATGCGAGTGGTCGATACAGGCGGCATTGTTCCTGATGACACAGCGCTGATACCGTCGGAAATCTTCCGTCAAGCGCGCGTCGCGCTGGAAGAGGCCGACGCGATCGTAATGGTTGTGGACGGCCGCACCGAACTTGCCGCTCCTGACTTGGAGCTCGCTCGCCTGTTGCAGCGGCTGGGAAAGCCGCTGATTCTGGCGGTCAACAAGATGGACACGCCGAATCTTGAGCCCTACGCGCAGGAATTTCACCGACTCGGTTTGAAGGACCTTGTTCCGGTTTCCGCGGAGACTGGTAACGGCGTCGCAGAGTTACTCGAGCACATCTTCCTTGTGCTGCCGAATGGCGGTCCCATTACAGAGGAGGAAGCGGCTGCGATCGCCGAGAAGGAGCAAGCCGAAGCCGAACTCGCCGCCGCCGAGCCGACGGAAGGCGAGGAAGAAGACACGGCGCCGCTCGAAACCAAGGTTGCCATCATCGGACGTCCGAACGTCGGCAAATCTACGCTGCTGAATGCTCTAACGGGAACTGGACGAGCTATCGTCTCGCCGATTGCTGGAACGACTCGCGATGCGGTGGATGAACTCGTGCAGCGGGACGGTCAGACTTACCGCTTCATCGATACGGCAGGAATCCGCCGCAAGGGCAAGACCGAGCTGATGGCTGAGAAGCTGTCGGTTGTAATGGCGCGCAAGCACCTCGAAGCTGCTGATGTCGCGCTCATCGTCATCGACGCGGTCGAAGGAGTCACGTCGAGCGATGCGACGATTGCGGGTTATGCGCACGAAGCTGGACGATCTGTGATCATCGTCATCAACAAGTGGGATCTCGTTACCTCGGCGCGGACAGATGGTAAACCCGCGGCCGATCCAGCGATTTTCCAGGAGCAGGCGCGGCGACAACTGAAGTTTCTGAACTATGCTCCGATCGTGTTTGTCTCGGCAGCAACGGGCAAGAACGTGCCCAAGCTTTACACGACGCTTGACATGGTCGCCAAGGAACGGCGCAAGCGCGTTACGACTGGCGCGATGAATCGCTTCCTGGCGAAGGTCGATTTCGAGCGCGCTTCGGTTCCGATGAACAAGCGCGTACGCATTATGTATATGACGCAAGCTGCGGTTTCGCCGCCGACCTTCATCATCTTCGTTGATCGCGCAGTGAAGCTGCACTTTGCGTACCAGCGATTTCTAGAGAACCAGATTCGCGAGGCGTTCGGTTTTGTCGGCTCGCCGATCTGGATCAAGACCCGCGCCAGGAACGCGACAAAAGAAAAACGGTAAAAGCGTTTACTGCAGCGCGATTGGTCGAGGCGCAAATCTCCAGCCACCCTTTCAACTCTGATAGCGCGCGCTCGCAGACCATCGCATGCCGCAGCTTTTTGTCGCGGACGCGGCGACGCGTGGCTTCGTCAAACGGCTGCAGCAAATCGAAAGTGATGTTCGCCGGCTGAAAATTTTTGCCCTCGGCGTGGCAGATGTAGTTCACCAGCGCGCCGAATGCGGTTGCCCGCGGAGGAGCGACCGGCTCCGCGTCCCGATCGCCATCGCGGCTGGCCTGCATGCCCGCGAGCATCCCTGTGGCGATTGACTCGACGTAGCCCTCCACGCCAGAAATCTGTCCGGCGAACAACACGTTGAGATGCTGCTTCATCTGCAGCGTCTCCCGCAGCAGCGCGGGGCCGTTGATGTAAGTGTTGCGATGAATCTGCCCGTAGCGCAGGAACTTCGCGTTCTCCAGTCCGGGGATGAGCCGCAGCACGCGCGCCTGCTCGCCAAACTTAAGGTGGTTCTGGAAGCCGACGAGATTGTAGGAGTCGGCGCGCAAATTTTCCTGGCGCAACTGCACCACGGCGTACGGAATTTTTCCTGTGCTTCGGATCGCGCAGCCCGACCGGCTTCATCGGCCCGAAACGCAGGGTGTCGCGCCCGCGGCGCGCAATCTCTTCGATGGGCAGGCAGCCTTCGAAATAATTCAGCTTCTCCCAGTCCTTCGCCTCGACCGACTGCGCTTCCAGCAGCGCGTCGAGGAACCGGTCGTACTCTTCCTGGTTCATCGGACAGTTGATGTAGTCGGCGGTGCCCTTGTCGTAGCGCGCGGCCATGTACACGCGCTCGCAGTCGATGGAATCGGCCTCCACGATGGGGCTGATGGAGTCGTAAAAATACAGCTGCTCGCTGCCGCTCAGGCGCAGGATTTCACTGGTCAGCGCATCCGAGGTCAGCGGCCCGGTGGCGACGATCGTGATGCCTTCGTCCTCGTCGATGGCGATCACTTCTTCGCGCACCACGGATCAGCGGCTCGCTCTCAATTGCGGCCGTTACCGCTAGGGAAAATTTCTCGCGGTCCACCGCCAGCGCGTGTCCGGCAGGAACAGCGGTTTGCTCGCGCGATCTCCATCAGCAGGGAACCGGCGCGCCGCATCTCTTCCTTCAGCAGCCAGGGCGCGGTGTTCTCGCTGTCGGATTTGAGCGAGTTGGAGCACACCAGCTCGGCAAACTTGGCGGTCTGGTGCGCGGGAGTCGAGCGCACCGGACGCATCTCGTACAGTTCGACGGCACGCCGCGGCGGGCGCATTGCCAGGCTGCTTCCGATCCGGCCAGTCCGGCGCCGATGATGCGAACTTTTATCGACATGACACCTGCAAGTTGATCATTTTCATATGCCGTCCCCGCCGGGACTCATCTTCCGTGGCGTTTCCCCAACGTTAAAAAGGCTGTTACGAAATGCTGCCGTGCCTCGGCACTCCGACGGATTCTCCTACCCTACCCAGCACTCCGCCTCCGGCTGCGCGCTGGGCTAGACTATTCCGCGCCTCCGGCGCTCGCATTCGTATCGCTTGCTCCATCCCGCAAAGCGGAACGCGAGAAGCGTATAGGATCTGGAACGCTGGGCTTTGATGTTGCGCCTCTCTGAGCTGCAGGCTTCGGAACAAGGCGTAAAAAAACGGCCTAGGCGCTGGCCTGAAGGCCAGATCTACCCGCGCAACCTGTCGTTTCGATAGCTCAGGTTGTTAGTGTACCCCTCCCCTCCTGGTTCTTTGTTTTCAAGCATTTCTGTTGGGTTTTCGGTATAGCATTCTGGGAATACAGGAGTTACACGTACTTAATAGATTCCATTGGAGTTAGTCTTGCGGATTCGCGCGCCTGGCGCAAACGCAAGTCGCATTCGGAGCGGAGTCCGGTGGCGGAGAGCTGCATTGCCCAGAGCAGCATCCTAGCGGTGGCAAAGTCCAGACTACCGTTCGCCACCACGCGGAGGGCTTCGGCGCGGTTGAGGGCGAGATCGCGGAGCGTCAGGGGCACGCGGAGCCGGGGGACGCGCATCAGTCGCCAGGCGCGGGCCATGTTGTGGAGGCGGGTGCGGGCGTCGAGGTGATGGCGGCAGCAGGTGCGTCCGCGGACGGCGGCGCCCTGGCAGTGGCGGCCGTGGGGGAGGATGTGGCGACAAGTACGAATGAGCAGGTGCGAGTTCATAGAGGCCTCCGCAGGGTCAATGGTTCAGGGTAGGTTCATGTGCGGTGGAATGCCAGAGGGAAAATGCAAGGCGACGTTACGAAGGTAACCAGATGTTCCCGAAATGGGAAAGAAGAGTTCACCACGGAGGCGCGGAGAACACGGAGGAAGAAATCCATAATACGAGGCGGTCGATCGAGCGAGATAGGCCGCTCCCCCACCCCACGAAGCGCAAAACCGGCGCTTCGCGGGGGACCCCGGCCGCGGCTGAGGATCGTTGCTCGCATGCATAGCGCGCGCTTACGCGCACGCCTAACAGCGCGTCACGGCGCCTTCGTTTGTGGATCGCGAAATTTCGATTGTGAGTCCAAACAAGCCCACATATCCCAAGGGAAGAGATTTATGAGCCACCCGGCCCTTTCGTCTCCAACGACCCGGCGCGTCCTCGCGAGCGGGATCGTTCCCACCCTTTTTGCAAAGACCGCGAAAGGATGGGGCACCCGAGCTGCGGAAAAAGTGAGGAAAGCAGATCCCCCGCCGACTAAAGTCGGCGAGGGATGACAAAATAAAGGGCTTTTCGGCACGACTGAAGTCGTGCCCTGACGCGAAACAGCGCGGAATCGAGTTCTTCAGCCTGCCGTGGCGCGGTGAAGTCGTGGCCTGACGAGGGATGATCGCGGCTTGCTGAGTGCTACAGGATCACTCTCTCATCCCCTACTCGCCGGGTGACCCGCTCGCGGTCGAGGTATTCCAACAGTGGAATTGCGTACTTGCGGGAGACGCCGGTGAGGTCTTTGAAGGCGACCACGTTGAGTTTTGGAGTCTTGATCTTTTGCGCGACTACCAACTGGCGCAAACCTTGCAGGGCGTCACGATGAAACACCAAATCGTCGGCGAGCTTCACAAGCACGCGGTCTCGCAGCAATAGCGTGACAATCTTTTGCGCGCGCACCTGATCAATGGGCAATGACGCAAGAACTTCTTTCAGCGCTGGAACCTTCAGTCCCGCCGTGGCGAACGCCGCTTCGATCTGTTTCTTTGACTCGGCTTCGTCGTCGCGCAACACGACTCCGCGTCCTGCGGCGTGAATTAGTTCGCCTGCGAGCACAAGTTGCTTGTCGCGTACCAGTAAGTCTTCGACACCTCGGTACACATCCGGTCCAACGCCGAGTTTTTCGCGCAGCTCTTCGCGACTGATACCAGCTACCAGCGGATTGGCTTTGTGGAAGTTATCAACGGTGGTCTTCAACTGGGCGCGTAAGTTTGCTACTGCGTCCGAAGAAACCAGAACATCGCCGAAGCGAAGCAACTTTCTCGACGCCACCAGTTCTGACGCAAGCGACTCTACTCGCGCCCGCAACCATCCTGTCTCCGCCACCGCCTCGGACACGGCCAGTGCAGCCGGGCCTTGCCGTTCCACTCGCGCCAAGAGAACTCCCGAGGGATCCGCCGTCGCGACTGCCTGCACAAATGCCAGCCGCTCCGCAGCCTTCACGCGGCGCGACGGCTCGAGCGCATCCAGCACTACGCCGCCGCCGATGGTGACCACCGGAGAGAACTGGCGCACGATGAAGCGGTCGCCGGGAAGCAGCATCACGGAATCATCCAGCTTCAGCCGCGCGAAGCCCGACTGCCCTGGTTGCAACTGCTTCGCGCCGAGCAACTGCACTTCGGCAATCGTTTCGGCGGTGAACACATGCAGATGCACGCGTGCCCGGTCGCGCAGTGGCTTCGCCGACGGCAATAGGTTCAGCTTTACGCTCACGCGCCGCGTGGGGCGAAACAGGCCCGCGGGCGTCAGCATCATGCCGCGCGCGAGGTCCGAGGTCTCCGCGCCAACCAGATTCAGCGCCGTTCGTTGTCCGGCGATCGCCCTTTCTCCGGGAGCGTCGTGGACCTGGACGCCGCGCACCCGCAGCCGCTTGCCTGTGGGATGCACTTCGAGTTCTTCGTCCTTGCGCACGCTGCCGGAAATCAACGTGCCTGTCACGACCGTCCCGAAGCCCTTCATGGAGAACACGCGATCAATCGGCAGTCGGAACACCGCACCGGCATCTTTCGCAGGAACATCCGCCGCCAGCCGGGCCAACTCACTTCGAAGCTGGTCGAGTCCCTCGCCGGTCTTCGCGCTCACCGCCACAATCGGCGACGTGGCCGGATCGAGGAACGAGCCGCGCAGATATTCGGCCACTTCCATGCGCACGACTTCGAGAGTTTCGGCATCGACCAGATCGCTCTTGGTCAGCACCGTGATGCCGCGCTGCACGGAGAGAAGGCGGCAGATGTCGAAGTGCTCGCGTGTCTGCGGCTTCACCGACTCGTCGGCGGCAATCACCAGCAGCACCAGGTCGATGCCGCCGATGCCCGCCAGCATGTTGCGGACGAACCGCTCGTGTCCGGGGACATCAACGAAGCCCAGCCGCAGCTTTTCGCCAGACGAGCGCCGCCAAATCCAGGTTGGCAAAGCCGATATCAATGGTGATACCGCGGCGCTTTTCTTCCTCCAGGCGGTCAGGATCGGTGCCAGTCAACGCCCGGACCAGCGCGCTTTTTCCGTGGTCGATATGCCCGGCGGTTCCGACGATGACGGCCTTCATGCCATCAGTGTAACGAAGTGTTTCGGGAACTTGCGCACGGTGCGGAGTGAAGAACGAAATAGGGCGTAAATATGAGAAAATAAAGGGAGAGACTTGCAGTAGCCGGCCGGGTTTACTAAGGTTGCGCCGTCGAGGGGGAAGGACTGTCCTTCTGGGGCTCGAATCGCGCCAAAGTGATTGTGCTCGAGCTTGCTTGATCCATACGGATGTCACCCATCGTTAGTCCGACCAGAACACCAAGCGGCACTCCTCCTCGCGGGAAGCGTTCTCCTGTGCTGCAGGAGTGGACTGACGGCGACATCCTCATTCCGCACGTCCTGCTGCAACTGGAAGACGAACTCGAGCGTTCGCATCGGCGCGAGGCGACCTGGATCTCGATCGCGGTCCACATCTTCGCGGTCATCTTTCTGCTGCTCTCGCCAAAAATCTTCGGGTTCAACCCGGTGAAGCTCCAAACCACTGCTGACATGCTGAAAGACAGGCATCTCACCTATCTCGACATGCCTCCTGATGAGCAGACGCCGCCGAAGCAGGTGCGGCCCGACGCCAAGCTCTCGGACAAGAACCGCATTGCCGAGAGCCGCCATCCTGATTCGATCAGAAGACGCTGGAAGAATTGCGCAAAGCCGGCCCGCCGCAAGCCTCCGGGACAAATGGCGCCACCTGCTCAGCAGGCATCGCCGAACGCAGTGCAAGCTCCTCCGCAGCCAACGCAACAGGCGCAGAGCCATGCCTCCGGTGCAGAACCCCAAGCTGGCCGCGCCGCAACAACAGCCGACGCAGGGAACCGTGCCCGACTTCCGCGCCTTGAGTCAGACGCCGGGACAGCCGATTGCACAGGCCGCGCGCGGCGCCGGACCGAGCCGTTCGGCTGGATCGTTTGGTGGTGGCGGCGGTGGAGGAGACTACGGCGCCGGGCGCGGTGGCAGCGCTCGCACTGCCGGCAATCTCGAAGTCCTCAGCGACACGCAGGGCGTCGATTTCGGTCCGTATCTCTCTCGCGTGCTGCAGGCCGTACGCATGAACTGGTACAACCTGATTCCCGAGGCCGCGCGGGCTCCGCTGCTGGAGCGGGGCAAGGTCTCCATCGAGTTCGCGATTTTGCCGGACGGCAAAGTTGCAGGGATGCGTATCACTGGTCCGTCAGGCGATGTTTCGCTTGACCGCGCGGCCTGGGGTGGAATTACTGCGTCGAATCCGTTCGCGCCGCTGCCGGGCGAGTTTCACGGGCCGTACCTGGCGCTGCGCTTCCACTTTTATTACAACCCCGCCAAAGGCGATATGGAGTAGCGCGGCGAGTAGAATTGCGCTGTGAACGCCGAACTGCCTTCCGCACGCGATCCACATTCCAAGACTCCCGAATGGTACGAGCGCCAGAAGTCGCGCGAACGGGTGAAACTCGTCGGTCTGCTGGTGATTGCGCTGGTGATTCTGCTGATTGCGTTTCTGCGTTTTGGCAAGACCATTCCCTGGGGCGCGCGGTGAATGACTGCACACCTCGTCTGATCCGCTGCTGGTTGTCATTCTCGGGCCAACCGGCTCGGGCAAAACGGCACTCGCCATCCATCTGGCGAACAATTTGCTGGCGAAATCGTCAGTTGCGACTCGGTTGCGGTTTATCGCAACTTCGAGATTGGAACTGCCAAGCCTTCGCGTGCAGATCGCGCGCGAATTCCTCATCACCTGATCGATGTCGCCGATCCCAGTGAAGCTTTTACGGCTGGCGAATACGCCCGCCAGGCGCGCGCGGCGATTCAGCGACATTGCGCAGCGCGGCCACCTGCCCATCGTGGTCGGAGGCACTGGGCTGTATCTGCGCGCGCTGCTCGGAAGGCCTGTTTCCCGGGCCGCAGCGCTCTGACGAACTTCGCGAGCGCCTGCGTTAGCGCGCTGCCGAGCGCGGGATCGGAGTATCTTCATCGCATTTTGCGCGCCTCGATTCGGCGTCTGCGGCGAAGATCCATCCCAACGACGCGCCGAAACTCATCCGCGCCGTCGAAGTCTGCCTTACCTGCGCGCGGCCCCATGAGCGAAATTTGGCGAGAGCAAGGACGCGACCCGCTTCGCGGCTTTCGCATTTTGCGGTTGGGACTCGATCCTCCGCGCGAACAACTCTACGACCGCATCAATCGCCGTGCCGCGCAGATGTTTGCCGACGGGCTCGTCGCCGAGACGCAGATCACTGCTTGCAGCAGTACGGCGACGCGCGCGAGATCACGCCCATCCATTCGCTTGGCTACAAGCAAGCGCTTCAGCATCTTCGCGGCGAACTCACGCTGGAACAGGCCATTGCCGCCGTGCAGCAGGGCCACCGCAACTACGCCAAGCGCCAGATGACGTGGTTCCGGCGCGAGCCCGACGTTACGTGGCTCGAAGGATTCGGTGACGACCGGTCGATTGCCGAGCGAGCATGCGAACTTGTCGCGTTTCGAAACTAGACAGCTTTAGGCGTTCGCACCCTGAGGGAAAAGTCATTATCAGCTCTTGGACCGACCAGGGGCTAAAGCCCTGTCTCATTTTCAACGTCTTACGGCATGACGAATTCGTGCCCTGATCGAATCCGTCTTCCATTCGCGTTTTTCAGCAGCCTGTCAAGGCGTGCGCCACCCGAATCCAATACCGCCGGATCGCAACGCTCTGCAAGCTCGAAACTGCCACACGTGCTATCGTCTCTGCGTGATGTTTCGCCGCTTCCTTTCCTGGTCTGGCGATTGCATGTCTCGCTCTTCGCTCCGAGCGTTCTCTGCCGGACAAGCCCAGTTTCAAGCGCCCGGCCCAGTCCATCTCGACAAGGCCGGCGAAAAATGGGCGCAAACAACGCTCAAGAAAATGTCGCTGGAGCAGAAGGTCGGCCAGATGTTCATGATCTGGTCGCGCGCCCAGTTCCTCAACGTCAACGATCCTGAGTACCTCGCCTGGCGCGACGCCTTGCGCAAGTACCACCTCGGGCGGATTCGGCCTCACCGTCGATTACGAAGACGGCTTCCTCTACAAGAACGAGCCGCTGGAAGCCGCGCATGGTCACCAACCAGCTCCAGCAGGACGCCGAATTTCCGCTGCTCTTCGCCGCCGACTTCGAGCGCGGACTCGGCATGCGCCTCAATGAGGTCACCGTCTTCCCGCACGCCATGGCCTTCGGCGCCACCGGCGACCTCGACTTCGCCCGCCAGTCCGGGCGCATCACCGCTATGGAAGCCCGCGCCATCGGCGTGCAGTGGAACTGGTTTCCCGACGTGGACGTGAATTCCAACCCCGACAACCCGGTCATCAACACGCGCTCGTTCGGCGAAGATCCCACGCAAGTCGGCCAGATGGCCGCCGCCTACATCGAAGGCGCGCACGAGTTCGGCATGATGACCACGGCCAAGCACTTTCCCGGACACGGCGACACGGATACCGACTCGCATCTTTCCGTCCCACTCGTCAACGGCGACCGGCAGCGCCTCGATGCCGTCGAACTTCCGCCGTTTCGCTGCCGCTATCAAGGCCGGAGTCGATGCCGTGCATGGTCGCGCCATGTGCTAGTGCCATGCGCTCGATTCCGATCCCAACCACGTGGCTTCGATCTCGCCGTCGATCGTCACCGGCCTGCTCCGCCAAAAGATGGACTTCAACGGCCTCATCGTCACCGATGCGCTGCAAATGAATGGACTGATGAAGCTCTTTCCCGAAGGCGGAGCCGCTGCCTCGGCCCGTGGCGCCGTCGAAGCGCTGAAAGCGGGCAACGATATGCTGCTCCTTCCCGCCGACCTCGACGCTGCCTACAACGGCGTGCTCAACGCGGTGCGCAGCGGCGAAATTCCGGAGTCGCGCATCGACCAGTCGGTGCTCAAGATTCTGCGCGCCAAGGCTTCGGTCGGCTTGAACAAAGCTCGCTTGGTCGATATCAACGCCGTAAATCAGGTCATCGCCAAGCCCGAAAACCTTCGAACGGCACAGATAATTGCTGATAGCTCCGTTACGTTGGTCCGGGACAACAAACAAGTCCTTCCTTTGCAACGTACTCGGGGGAACCAATCCACCCGCCGCTGCGTATCAATCTCCAGAAGGGGCGCAAGGTCGCGTTCTGGTACTCATTTTCAGCGACGACAGTCGTTCCGACTCGGGGCGCGTGTTCGAGCAGCAGGTGCGGCGGCGCATCCCCGACGGCGCAAGTCATGTATGTCGATGTGCGCGACTGCCAACGGCATGACGCCGACGGTTCTGGAGCGCGGTCGAAAAGGCTGACAAGGTAATCGTCGCCGTTTACGAAGTGCCGGTGGCTGGCAGAGTTGTGGCGGAAACGCCGCGTAGCGGCAACAGCGTCGCAGTGCAGAGTGCCTCAGCCGCACTACTGCAATCAGGTTTTGCAGTCGGCGGCGAGCAAGACGGTTGTGGCCGCCATGGGGAGCCCGTACGTTATTTCGCAGTTCCCCGAAACGCAAACGTATTTATGCACTTTCTCCAACGTCAAGGTGTCTGAATTGAGCGCAGTCAAAGCAATGTTTGGCGAGATTCCCATGACGGGCCATCTGCCGGTGAGCATCCCCAACATTGCACAGCGCGGCGCAGGGTCTCAGCACCCCTGCAATACGGTCTTCTGGAGGATCGGAATGAAATCCCTGGGTAAGTTTCTAATGACTCTAACGGCAGCGGCCGCTCTCCTCACGCTGCTCGCTGCCTGCTCCATCAAAGTTGACGACAAAGACAAGGAAGCCAAGAAGGTTGACATCCAAACTCCGCTGGCGAACCTGAAGGTCGACACCAGTGAAGCCTCCACCGATAACGGCATCCCATTTATCCCGGCGCGACGCCGCGGCCCGAGTCAGGCGGCGACAAGCACCGCGCCAACGTCAACATCGGCGGCATGGGATTCGGCATCAAGGTCATCGCCGCCGAGTACGTCACCCCCGACTCGCCTGAAAAAGTAAAGGCGTTCTATCTCGACAAGCTGTCGCAGTTCGGCAAAGTGCTTGAATGTCGCGGTACCGGTGGGGGAGACAGTGGCTCTCACGCCGACTTTAACGACGATCAGGGCGACAAACCTGTCACCTGCGACCACAACAGCGGCGACGGCTGGGAGCTCAAGACGGGCACCAAAAACAATCAGCATCTAGTCGCCATCAAACCCGACAACGCCGGCACTCGCTTTGGTACCGTGCTGGTGCAGATCCACGGCAAAGAGGGCACGCTGTAACTGACCGCGACTGAGGGAGGTCCCATATGTTCGCATCCGTTTTGGAGTTCGTCGAACGGCACTGGCTCGGACTGACCGTTGCCATCCCGCTAACGGTTTACGCCGCGTGGATTGCTGCGCTGGTTGTCCCTGAGATCGTCAAGGCGGTGGTGCCGCCGGTTGTTCGGGCAGTGACAGGCAGCTAGTACGTTCGAGTTCGAGTTTCTCGCAACTTGAAACTTGAAACTCGAAACTGTACCTTCACCTTGGTGGATCACCTCTGCTACAAGTGCCAGACTTCGATTGACGAGAGCCTTCCGTTTTGTCCTCATTGCGGTGCTCCGCAAATTCGCGTTGCCATGCCGGAGGAAGAGTCTGCTGCCTCTCCGGACGCAGCGACGCCGAACGTTTCTCCGTCGACCTGGGGCGCCGCTCCGCCGCCTTACCGACCGAACGCCATTCAATGGGACGTCGCCTGGAAAGGTGCGTTCGTCACCGGCGCTACTGCCGGGATTCTCACAGCCGCCCCGATCGTTTCCGTAGGGTGCTGCCTGTGGCTGCTGGGCGCGGGCGCACTTACTGTAATGCTTTACCAGCGCCGTATCCCCGGCGCTTTTGTAACGCCCGGCATGGGCATGCGCCTTGGTGCAATGTCGGGGGTGGTGGGTTTCTTCGTCTTCGCCATCTGGTACGTTGTGGCCTTCGCGCGCGATCCGGGTGAGTTTCATCAGGCGTTCGTGGAATCGATTCAGAAGTCTTCGGCGTCCAATCCTGATCCTCGCGTTCAGGAAATGGTGGCCCAGCTCCTGAATAACATGAACAACCCTCAAATCCTTGCCACTTACTTCGTCTTCATGCTGGTCATCATGGCGATCGTCTTCGTCGTCTTCACCGCTGCCGGTGGCGCTCTCGGCGCATCCATGTTCGCTCGCCGTCGCGGCACGCGCTAAGACCGCGGAGCGTCTTATGCGAAGTCGCGCTTGAAGTGGGAAGCCAGCGTTTCGTTCCGGCGTGTGAGTACAGCGTCGCTCACGGACTGCTTCACCCGTTGATTCCGGCTGTAGATGGAAAGGGCTTCGACCGCAGCCGTAGCTGTAGGTATGCTCTCGGTTTCGACAAGTGAAATGAGGAAGGCAATCGCCTCCTCGAGTTTCGAGGCCGCCATCGAAGCCAATAGAATCTTCTTCGTCGGCATCGCGATTGTCCGGATCCATTTCTCTCGCAGGACTTCGTAGGCTGCGGGCAGCCGAGATTCGCCAAGCGCCAGCATCGCTGCCTGGGCTACGTCGCCGTCTTCGGAGTCGATGTACTTGGCGACAAATGGAACTGACTTCGCCGGTGATGCTTCGAGCAATCCTGAAAAACATTCGCCTTGCACCGCCGGTTCGGCGTCGCCCGTGAGCGCCTTCAACCGGAGCAGGAGGATGCCGGCTTCCCCTCCGTTCGTGGCCAAGGCTCAAACAGCGCCAATCCTGGCGGCCGGTTCGCGGTCGACCAGTAGCTGCATGACCTCGGCCAACGCGTCAGGATGGCGGGTTCGAACCAGCCCCTGGGCGCTGACTGCCCGCAGCTTCGCGCCTTCGTCGACTGGCGGCCCGAAGGATGCTTCCATCTGAACATGCCTGAGCCCTGCCAAGTAAGGCGCAGGCTCGGCATAGTTCAGCTCATACAGCGCACTCACAATTTCGGTGGTCGCCGCGCAGCGCTTGTCGAGCCGTGGCGCGTCGGTCATGAAGTTGTTGAAAGCCGCCACCAAGTCTGGAATCAGCGCCTTGATCTGTAAGTCCCAGACGACCTTAGCGGCCTTGGCAACAATCAGGTTGCTGCGGTTCCGCAGGAACCCGCGGACCTCTTCTAGCATCGTTTCGTGGGCGTCGGCACAACGCAATTCGCTCAGCCTGTCCAGTGAGCGCTCGATGGGATCGCTCTTTGCCATCTCAAAATCTTCCGTGCGATTTGGAACTACGATTTGGTACCTTTGTCTACACTACACTCGAAACTTATGGCCTTCGTAACTCGTCGTAACTTTCTGTCCGCCTCCGCTCGCACAGCAGCCGTGTTGACTGCAGGATCGTTCATCGTGGTCGAAGAGGCGCAACCGCAGACCGACAAAGGTGCGCGCACTCCCGTCGACCAGGCGCTTGACTCATTCATCGAGTCGTACATGAAGGCGATGAACTCCCCCGGACTCTCGCTTGGCACTGCAAATCGTGCAGGGACCGTGCGCGTCGCAAGCTTCGGATTCAGCAATCCCGCTCTCAAGCAGCTAGTTGAGCCGAACATGCTGTTTCACATCGGCTCCATCACCAAGTCATTCGTCGCGCTGGTGCTGTTGCAACTGCATGAGGAAGGCAAGCTCGACCTCCACAAGCCGGTGCTCGACTACCTGCCCTGGCTGCCCATCGTTACAACGTACGGCGCGGTGTCGGCGCACGATCTGCTGACGCACTCGCTCCGGGTTGCCGAACGCCTTGCAAGTGATTCCCTCTGACCCGGCCACACGCTACCGCCAGGCATGGAAACCCGGCGAACGTTTCTACTATTGCAACTTGGGCTTCGACATTCTGGGAAATCTCATCGCTGCGCTCGACGGGCGAACCTGGGCCTCCGCGGTAAAAGCCCGCATACTCGATCCGCTCGGCATGAAGGCCACTGCGCCAGTCATCACGAACGCCATCCGTCCGCGCACGGCCGAAAGCTGGGTGGCGTACTTCGAAGACCGTCCGTACCCGCGCTACGGTCGCCTCGCGCGCGCCGCCAACTTGCAATTCGACGACGCCGCCGGCAGCATCGCGTCCACTCCTGCAGACATGACGCTCTACATGCAGATGCTGCTCAATCGCGGCCAGGGCGCGCACGCGCGTATCGTTTCCGCCGATAGCTTCGCTCTTATGTCGAAGCCCTGGATCAAGGCCGACGAATTCGGCAAGAACGCCTACTACGGATACGGCATCGCCGTCGAAACCGTAGACGGCCACACGATTCTTCGGCACACCGGCGGAATGGCCTCGTTCATGTCCGCAATTTATATGGATCTCGATGCCGGAGCTGGCGCATTCTCTTCCATCAACGCGATGCAGGGATACCGTCCGACACCGGTCTCGCAATATGCCGCGCAACTGATGGGCGCTGCAGCAGCGGGCAAGCCCGCTCCAGTCGCGCCGACTATCGACGATTCGACGATAATTAAGAACGCCGCAGACTACGTTGGCGTTTATACCGCCTCTGACGGAAAAACCATTGAGGTCGGGGGCGACAATGCGCTGTTCGCGACCTTCGCAGGCCAGAAAGTCTCATTGCAACGTGCCGGGGGCGACTCGTTTATTGCGACTGACCCGGCGCTCACTCCCGATGGCTTTTTGTTCTTTAGAGCGAAGAACCAGAACGAGAAAGAGAAGGACAAGCCCGGGCCGGTCGCCGAACTCGTGTACGGTCGTGCCTGGTATACGAACGCAAAGTATTCAGGCCCTAGGACTTTCGCGGCACCGCCCGAATACGCCGCGTTCACCGGTACGTACCTTGGCAGCGGAGGCTTCGAGGGCTCGCAGGTCGACATTGTCGTCTTGAAGGGCGAACTCTGGGGATTTGGCGAAGCGCCTCTGGAGCGTATCGGAGACAACGAATTTCGCCCCACGGAAGAGGCGCCCAATCCGGAGCGCATCGAGTTCTTCTTCATTGCCAACGGCAAGGCGCGCCTGCTGAAATTCAGTGGCGCTGATTTCTTTCGCTTCGAGGGCGAATGAATTTGTGAGTCTCCCCTGAACCGTGGGGGGCGGGGACACCTCACGGTCTCGAGTGCCCTTCGTCACACGTCGCGGTGCCATAGTTGCCCGTGCACATACCCTTTTCGTATCATCCCTGTGAATGCCCAAATCATCCCGGCCCAATCACCTGCGCGAGAAGGCGCAGATTATGTCTGCCTCTGAGATCGAGCGCACCATCGTTCGGCTCGCTCACGAGATCGTAGAGAAGAACAACGGCGCGGAGAACCTCGGCCTCGTCGGCATCGAACGGCGCGGCGTCCCGCTGGCGCAGCGCCTGGCCAAAATCGTTGGCCGCATCGAGAAGGTCGAAGTCCCGGTCGGCACGCTCGACATCACCTTCTATCGCGACGACCTTTCCAAAGTTGGTACTCGCCCCGAAGTGCGCCCGCGCAAAATGGAGTTCGACATCCAGGACAAAAACATCATCCTCGTCGATGACGTGCTCTACACCGGCCGCACCACGCGCGCCGCCCTGGACGCGCTTTTTGATCACGGACGCCCGCGGCGCATCCAGCTTGCCGTCCTGATCGACCGCGGCCATCGCGAGCTCCCCATCGAGGCTGGATTCGTCGGCCGCAAGGTGCCAACCTCAGCCAATGAAGTGGTAGAAGTCCAACTCAAAGAGACCGACGGCTCCGAGAAAGTGCTGTTGGCCGAGCCAATCCCCGAGGGACAATGAAGCTGAACGCGCGTTCTCTTCTCGGCACCGACCAACTCACCGTCACTGAAATCGAAGCTATTCTGAAGCTGGCCCGGCGCATGGACCCCAAGCGCCCGCCGCAGCTGCTGCGCGGCAAACGCGTCGTGCTGCTGTTCTACGAGTCTTCGACGCGAACGCGCACTTCCTTTGAATTCGCCGCCAAGGCCCTCGGCGCTACGACTACTCTCATCACGGCAACCTCGTCGAGCATTGAGAAGGGCGAGTCGCTCATCGACACGGGATGGACGGTCACCTCGCTCGGCGCCGACGCTATCGTGATGCGCCATCCCAGCAGCGGCGCGCCGTATCTGCTGTCGCGCTTCATTCCCGTGCCTATCGTCAACGCCGGGGATGGACTGCACCAGCATCCCTCGCAAGCGCTGCTCGACGCCCTGACCATCACCAACCACAAGAAGCGCCTCAAAGGTTTGCGCGTCGTCATCGTCGGCGACATCTTTCACAGTCGCGTCGCACGTTCCAACGCGCATCTGCTCTCGAAGTGCGGAGCGGAAGTCATTTTCTGCGGGCCGCCAGATCTGGCGCCCGACGTCGCCGAAACGCTTGCGCCCGGAGTCACCGTCTGCCACGATCTCGACGTCGCGCTGCTGCGGCGCTGATGTTGTGATGTCGTTGCGCATTCAGAAAGAGCGACTCGCGGGCAAGCAAATCAGCCTCGAAGACTACATCGCACAATTCCAGGTGACGCCGCAGCGCATGAAACTCGCCAAGCCCGACGCCATCGTCATGCATCCCGGCCCCATCGTGCGCGGACTCGAGATCGCCAATGAAGTCGCTGACGGTCCGCAATCGCGCGTGCACGAGCAGGTATCGAACGGCGTGAAGACACGCATGGCCATCCTCGCAACCGTACTCAAGGCGGCCAAATGAAGCCGAAGACCAGTAGCAGTCAGCTCCTTATTACCGGTGGACGCGTCATCGATCCCTCCAGCGGCATCGATCGCGAGATGGATGTCCTGCTGCAAGACGGCCGCGTCGCCGAGCTCGCTTCGCCCGGCGTGCTATCAGCTTCTCCCAAAGAGACGCTCGACGTTCGCGGATGTGTCGTCGCTCCCGGCTTCATCGATCTGCACGTGCACCTGCGCGAGCCCGGCCAGTCGCACAAGGAGAGCATCGCCACCGGAACCGCCGCCGCTGCCGCCGGCGGATTCACCTCGGTTTGCGCCATGCCGAACACCAGTCCGGTGAACGACTCGGTCGAAATCACCCGCTGGATGCAGGCTCCCGAGCGCGGCGGCGTGGTGCGGCTATTTCCCATCGCCGCCGCGACAGTCGGAAGCCAGGGCGAAAAACTCACCAACTTCGCGGCGCTCCAGAAAGCAGGCGCGGTCGCAGTCAGCGATGACGGCAAGCCAATTCTCGACGACGATCTGATGCGCGCGGCATTGCGTGCCGCCGCCAAGCTCAACATCCCCGTGGTGCAGCACGCCGAAGACTCGCGCCGCACCGCCGGATGCTCCATGAACCTCGGGCCGACGTCGTTCCGCCTTGGACTGCGCGGCATGCCCAACGCTGCCGAGTCTGACATTGTGGCACGCGACATTGCACTGGCGAAGCAGACGGGCGCGCACATCCACGTCGCCCACATCTCCACCGCTGAGGCTATGGAGGCCGTACGTAAGGCCAAGAAGGCGGGCATCCGCGCGACTGCCGAAGTCACGCCGCACCACTTCACGCTCATCGACGAGAACGTCGGCGAATTCGACACCAACTACAAGATGAACCCGCCGCTGCGCTCGCTCGCCGATCTTCAAGCCATGATCCGCGGCATCGCCGACGGCACCATTGACGCCATCGCCACCGATCACGCGCCACACGCTTTCCACGAAAAGCAGGTCGAGTTTGACCGCGCCTCGATGGGCATCATCGGACTCGAAACCGCGCTGCCGATCGCCATCACCGTGCTGTATCACCACTTCAAGCTGCCGCTGTGGCGCATCGTCGAACTGCTGTCGTCAGGCCCAGCCCGCGCGTTCGGCCTCTCCGATAGGGGAACTCTCGCGCCCGGCGCACACGCCGACGTGACCATCTTCGATACGGAAAAGAAGTGGACCTACGACGCGTCGCAGTCGCGGTCCAAGTCGCGCAACACGCCTTACGACGGTTGGAGCTTCACCGGCAAAGTAATCGCCACCATCGTCGCGGGCAAATTAGTGTACAAAGGCTAGGACACATTCTTCATCTCGGCCTCGAAGGGACCAGTCCCATGCACGATTGGCAGTCTCTCGGCAACTCTCGGCGCGGACAGCCACGCAAATTCGGCCCCTTGTCACCAACATTGGTGCTTACTGTTTTGCTCATGATTCTGTGTGGATTGCCGGCGGTCTCGCAAACCTCCACTGGCTCGTCCCCGGGTGATCCAGCGACCCAGGTGATTCCTTTGGGCAGCGCTGTCGAGTCCGACGGCTTGCTCGAGTTTGCCGCATCGAAATCAGCGCTCGCGCTTCAAGATGAAGCTGGGAAGCACTACTTCGACGCTGCTCAAAAATACGAATCGATCCTCGTCGAGGCGGACAAAACTCAGTCCAGTTCGACCGCGTTTCACATGATGAAGGCCGCTGCGTACATGGACGCCGCGCGGACCAGGTTCTATTACGGCACTACCCTGGCCAAATCGCCGGCCCTGTATGAGAGCAATCACGTACTCATCTCCGACCATATTGCTGCTTCGCAGTCCGAGCTCACGAGTTCCACCAAAGGGAACCAATTCAAATCAGTGGATCTCTTTGGATGGATGTGCGATTCCTTTAAGCTGCATGCGCAAAGCTACTATCTCGAGGGCATGCTGAATAACACACCTGGCGACCTGGACAAGTCGATCGCTTACTACCAGAACGTCGCGAAGTGTGAGCCCTCCACCAAGCCTCAGGTGGACAACCTGACCGGCTACATCGAACATGTAAAAGCGAACATGGCGCACTCGCCGTTGAGTAGCGACGAAATCATGAAGGACATATCGGGAACCTTGCACCTGTTCGGATGGAAAGGCGACGCCATATCGATGGTAGTCCAGCGCGTGTACGAGAGCCACGAAGGCCAGCAAAAGGCGCCCCCTATAGCCGTCCACTGACCCGCCTAACTCGCCAGAGTGGCGCGTTGTGATCAGCACAAGTCACTGAGCGTTCGGGTATCAAGTAAAATCCTCGCCATGCCCTCGGAGCAGAAAGCTGCGTTGCTGGCTGTATTGAAGCGAGTGCCCATATTCTCCAGCTTGTCCGACAGCGAGTTCGACTTTCTGACCGCGCACCTTGTGCAGCGCAAGTATGACGTCGGGGAACTTATCTTTGGTGAGGGCGATTTCTGTTCTGGTCTGTACGTCGTGCAGTCAGGAAACGTGCGTATCTTCAAGAGTTCAGCCGGTGGACGCGAGCAAGTGCTATCCATCGAGGGCCCCAGCAGCTCGATTGCTGAACTGCCGGTCTTCGATGGTGGAAACTATCCTGCCTCGGCGCAGGCAGTCACGGATAGCACACTGCTCTTCTTCAGCCGCCAGGATTTCCAAGCACTGTGCGTTCAACATCCGGAGGTCGCGCTCAAGGTCCTGCGAGTGGTCGGCGGACGCCTGCGGCGATTGGTGGGCATCATCGAAGAGCTTTCGTTCACCACGGTCCGCCACCGGCTCATCGCGTTGCTGGTTCGGCTAAGCAAGGCGGAAGGCACCCGGGATGGAGATGCCATCACTCTGACTCTGCCGGCGAACAACAGCGAACTGGCGGCACAGATTGGCACCGTTCGCGAACTGGTGTCGCGCAACCTCAGCCGGCTTCAGGCCGAAGGACTGATTCAGATTGACAATCGGGCGCTGGAGATTCCATCGCTGAAGCGCCTCCGAGACGAGTTGCAGGCGTCTGGCGGTTAGGCCATGCCGCACGAACGTCTCGACCCTCCCGTTTTCTCACTAATCGCCTAATTCGCCTGCCCGTGACAGAAGTCATAGTCGCCATGAGTCCATGCACCTACCCTGCAATTAAGGGCGGGAACCAGCGCAGCACGCCGGAACTCGCGGGAGGAAATGGAAATGACCCTGACAGCGACCAAAACGGTGGGCGAGATTGCCGCCGAGACCCCAAGTTCAACACGCGAATTTGAGAAGCTTGGAATCGATTACTGCTGTGGCGGAAGCCGCACCCTGGGCGAGGCCTGTGCTGCCGCCAATATCCCGATCGACGAGGCGCTGGCGCGGCTGGAAAAGAGCCTCGCCTCGACCCAGCCCGGCACGGTCCAGGATTGGCAGAACCAGCTACTGGCCGACCTGATCGCGCACATCACCAGTACTCATCATGTCTTCGTGCGCGAAGAAAGCCCGCGCATCGAGGCGCTCGCCGCCAAGGTGGTTGGAGTGCATGGAAAGAACCATCCGGAGCTTCTTCAAGTGCAGGCAATCTTTGCGGCACTCGGCGAAGAGTTGAGAGTTCACTTGATGAAAGAGGAGCGAATCCTTTTCCCCTACGTGCTGCTCATGGAAGAAAGCACTCTCGCGGGAGAACCGGCGCCGCCGGCGATGTTCGGGACGGTTGTGAACCCCGTGCGCATGATGATGCAGGAACACGATGGGGCCGGCGGAGCGCTGCGCTCGTTGCGGTCAGTCACCCGCGAGTACACGCTCCCGGCAGATGCGTGCATCAGCTATCGCACGCTGTACCAGGCGCTACAGGGCTTCGAAGCTGACCTACATCAGCACATTCATCTGGAAAACAACATTCTTTTCCCTCGCGCGGTCGCCATGGAAGCCAGGCGAAAACCGTAGGCGTTGAGAGCAGCAAGGAATTCTTTCATTCGGAGGCAACGTTTTCATGCAATACAAGAAGCTCTGGATCGCCCTCGGGGTGGTCATGTTCGTTTCATTCACGGTGCTTGGAGTCGTGGGTTACAAAGGGATCGCTAGCGGGCCGCCCACGCCGGGCAAAGTCGTCACTGCAGACGGACGCGTACTGTTCACCGGCGAAACCATCCGCAATGGTCAGAACGTGTGGCAGTCCACTGGCGGCCAGGAGATCGGCACGATCTGGGGCCACGGCGCCTACGTTGCTCCTGACTGGAGCGCCGACTATCTTCACCGGCAGTCAGTAATCGTTCTTGACCGGTGGGCGCAGCAGCAGGGATTTGCCAACTATGCCGCCATGCCGGCGGAATCGCGAGCGGCGTTACAGGGACGGCTCACAGAAGTTACCCGCCACAATACTTACGACGCAGCCACCGATACCATCGTGCTCGATAACGATCGTGCCGCAGCTTTCGACGAATTGGCAGCCTATTACGCCGACATCTACGGCAACGGGCGGAACGCGTACGCAATTCCTCCCGGGGCGTTGACCGATACCACCAAGCAGCGCGAGATGGCCACGTTCTTCTGGTGGACGGCATGGGCCGCGAGCACAAACCGTCCTGGCCAGGATGTCACCTACACACAGAACTGGCCGCATGAAGAGCTCATCGGCAATCGTCCAACCGGCGGTACTGTGGTGTGGAGCGTCGTAAGCTTCGTGCTTCTCCTGGCTGCCGTAGGCGGTATGGTTTGGTACTTCGCATCGCAAGACCGCGCTCCTTCCAGCGGCATCGTGCCGCGGAAAGACCCGCTGCTGGGGCTGAATCCCACGCCCTCCCAGAAGGCCACGGTCAAGTACTTTTTCGTGGTGGCCGCGCTATGGGTGGTGCAAGTCGCACTCGGAGCCATCGTCGCCCACTACGGCGTCGAAGGCAACGGTTTCTACGGAATTCCTCTTGCGAAGTGGCTGCCGTACTCCATCGCACGCACCTGGCATTTGCAGATCGGAATTTTCTGGATCGCCACCTCGTGGCTCGCTACCGGCCTCTACATTGTTCCCGCCGTCAGCGGCGCTGAACCGAAGGGGCAACGACTTGGCGTCAATGTCTTGTTCGTGGCCGTGGTTGCGGTTGTCGTGGGATCGCTCGCTGGCGAATGGATGGGCATCCAGCAGAAGCTCGGCAATATGTGGTTCTGGCTAGGCTCGCAAGGTTACGAATACGTAGACTTGGGGCGGTTGTGGCAGATCCTGCTGTTCGTTGGCCTCACGTTTTGGCTATGGCTCATGTGGCGCGGCATCAAGCCCGCACTGGCGCGACATGACGAGAACCATTCGTTACTCATGCTGTTTCTGATATCGAGCATCGCCATCCCCTTGTTTTATGCGGCTGGACTCATGTACGGCCAGCGCAGCCCGCTGATCAGCGCTGAATATTGGCGCTGGTGGGTCGTCCACCTGTGGGTCGAAGGCTTCTTTGAAGTGTTCGCGACGGTAGTCATCGCATTCCTGTTGACTCGGCTCAAGCTGTTATCGGTTCCCACAGCCACCCGCTCGGTTTTGTTCTCAACCGTGATCTATTTGTCCGGCGGAATCATCGGAACCTTCCATCACCTGTACTTCACGGGGATGCCCAATTCGGTATTGGCGTTGGGAGCGGTGTTCAGCGCGTTGGAAGTCGTGCCGTTGGTGCTCATCGGCTTCGAGGCATGGGAGAACATTCGCTTGACGCAGGGCACCGCCGACAGCCCCTGGATCAGCGCTTACAAGTGGCCGATCTACTTCTTCATCGCGGTTGCGTTCTGGAATTTCGTTGGCGCGGGACTGTTCGGCTTCATGATCAACCCGCCCATCGCACTCTACTATGTGCAGGGGCTCAACCTGACCCCGGTGCACGGGCACGCGGCGTTGTTCGGTGTGTACGGAATGCTGGGTCTGGGCCTGATGTTGTTCTGCCTGCGCGCGCTGCGGCCAGGGCTAATGTGGAAAGACCGTCCGCTGGCGATCGCGTTCTGGTCGATCAACGTCGGCCTGGCGGCGATGATCATGATGAGCATGCTGCCCATCGGATTGATGCAGGCCTGGGCCTCCGTTGAGTATGGCACGTGGTATGCGCGCTCCTCGGAGTTCATGCAAACGCCGATGGTGAATCACTTGCGCTGGATGCGTATGTTTGGCGATACGCTGTTCGCCTTCGGAGCCCTCGTGCTCGGCTGGTTTGTCCTAGGACTTGTGACCGGACACTCTTTCGATCACACGGCCACGCTCGACGAAGGGGAATACTCACCGAAGCCCCTGGAAACCGTGGGCGCGGGGCGGTAGTCTGGCAACCCCAACCGTTCGCTTCCGTGGCGAAGGGTTGGGGCCTGGAAATCAATGCTTGTTCGGAGCGCCGCTGGTACGCGAAGTACGGTGCCGTTCCGCCGGGAGTAGTCGCGCCGCTCTACGCATGGCTCTGTATCCTAACTGTCGCCAGGAGCCCCTTCTGGGTCGGGGTCCATCCCCCCTTGACTCCCGGCGGCAATGGCGGATAATTGCCCAATCTCAATCAGGAGGAATCACCATGGGACATTACGTGACGCTGATTCGCTACACGCAGCAGGGCGCGAGCAAGATCAAGGAAAGTCCGGCGCGGTTGGATGCTGCTCGCAAAGCGGCAGAGGCGGCAGGAGGCAAGATCAACGCCTGGTTCCTGACGATGGGAAAGTACGATGCCGTAATCGTCTCGGAATTTCCCAGCGATGAGGCGAGCGCGAAATTCATGCTGAAAACCGGTTCGTTGGGCAACGTGAGCACCCAGACCATGAAGGCCTTCACCGAAGACGAATACCGCAAAATCATAGCTGGGCTGTGAGTTCAGCCATTTGCCTCAGTACGCGAAGTACGGTCCTGTTCCACCAGGAGTAGTCGCGCCGCTGAGGGCGGTGAACACGTTGCGGCCGTAAAAGAAGGGCACGCCGAAGACGAATCCTGAGGTACGATTTCCGCCAGGGCCGGCAAGCGTCGAGAAGGCAAACTTGCCCGACTGGATCAGCGAGTCGCCGTTATCCACGAGGAGAGTCACTGTGCCTGTGGTTCCATTCGTGCCGGCGTTGCTCACCGAAACGGTTTGCTGGGTGCTCGGGCAGTAATAGCCGGGCGTGGTGCAGGGCGGGAATCCGGTGATGGCCGAGGTCAGGAAATAGTTGGCGTTAGCGCCGCTGCTGATGGCCCCCGGATAGGCGGTGCCGCTGTAAGTCGAGTTGAACGTCCCGGCATTGGTGCCCAAGGCGTTCACCCCGTAGATGGTGGCGCCAGCGAGTCCGTTGTTGGCCTGCGTGCCGATGCCGAAGATCAGCGCGCCCTGAGCAGTCTGGGTACCTCCGGCGACCAGGGGCGGAAGCTGGATTTGGCTACCATTGTTGTCGCTGGGGAAGGCGGCCACTGGGTTCGAAACTTGCTGCGCGGTGGCGACCGTAATCGGCGCGCATCCGGCGAGGGGGCAGCTGAAGTACGTGTTTTGGGGGCCGGTCGCACAGGTCGAACCGCAGTCCTGCGGGAAGACTCCGATACCTAAAATTCCCTTGGCTTTGAGCGCGCTCACGCTGTTCAGCGCGCTGCCGGTGGTTTGCCCGTGCATGCGGCGGGAGCGGCGGCGAATCCGCTTGGCGCGATGACCTCAATGGGAATCGAAGACGCAATTTCGCCCGAGACCTGCACCTGCGCCAACGCGACGGGTCCCCAGGCGTATCCCGCGGGAGAGATGTAGCACTCCGCCATGGGATTGCCGTCAGAAGCGTTCTGCGGGGTGAGCGTGACGCTGCCCAGCGCGGAGCCAAGGACACGGAAGCCGACTGAACCCGTATCTACCAGAACGTGATCGATGGTGGAGCAGGTGCTGGTGCCGGGCACGCAGACCGTGGCGGTGACGTAGGCTCCGTTGGGATAGCCGACGGAAGCACCGTTCACCGTTGGGCCCCCGTCGATCGCAACCGGCGCGGTGTTGTTGACGTTGACGGTCACAGTGGCGCTTCCGACTACGTTGGTGACTTGGGTCGTTGCCGTGATAGTCGCGGTAGTCGTGGCCGGAACCGTGGACGCAGTGAATTGTCCGGTGGTGGAAACCACGCCGATGGTGCTGGTCCAGTTCACGGCGGTGGTGATATTGCCGTTGGCGATGGCAGTGCACTGACTGTTCTGTAACGACTGGATGATCGTCGGAGTGCAATTCACGGTGATGGCGGTGACGGGAGTGGCGGTAAGGGCGAAGGTGGCGGTCTTGGTGGTGTCCTGGTTGGAAATGGCCGTGATGGTGACTTGCGTGGAGGCGTTGACTGGAGGCGCCGTGTATACGCCGTTGGAGTCAATGGCGCCCACACTTGCCGTCCAAGTGACAGTCGTGATAAAGGTGCCCGTGCCGGTGACGGTAGCGGTGCACTGGCTGGTTTGTCCAGACTGTATCGAGGTAGGTGCGCACGAAATGGTGACCGCCGTAATAGTGCCGGTGTTGCTGCTGCCGCCACCACCACAGGCGGTAATGCCGAGAAGTACTGAACACGAAAGAATAAATACGAGAGCGCGCAAACCTTCCCCCAGGAGAGCTTATGAACGCAGCGCCAAGGCTGCAATTGACTATCTTAACGAGAAATAACCGTCATGAACACAGTGGGGCGAGGATTGTTGCGGGAATGGGACGCTGGGGCATATTAGAATGTAGGCATCCGCAAAGGCGCCAGTTTCCCCCGCAGGCGCTGGAAAACACTTCCCGAGAGGCAAATGATGGCTGAGCCGCTGCTCATCGCAAAAAGTAAAGACCCGCAATATTTGTTGCCGCAAATGGCGAATCGGCACGGACTGGTGGCGGGCGCAACCGGCACGGGAAAGACTGTCACCTTGCAGGTGATGGCGGAGGCGTTCAGCCGCGCCGGCGTCCCGGTGTTTGCCGCCGACGTCAAGGGTGACCTATCGGGCATCAGCCAGCCGGGCAAAGAAAGCGCGAAGATTGCAGATCGCGTAAAGAAGCTGGGCATTGAGGGCTTCGCCTACGAAGCGTCGCCGGTGACGTTCTGGGACGTGTTCGGCGAGCAGGGACATCCCGTGCGCACGACGGTGAGCGAGATGGGCCCGCTGCTGTTCAGCCGGCTGCTCAACTTAAATGACACGCAGACGGGCGTTCTGTCGTTGGTGTTCAAAATTGCCGACGACCACAAACTGCTGTTGCTCGACATGAAGGACCTGCAGGCGATGCTGCAATACGTGGGCGACCAAGCCAAATCGTTGCAAACTGAGTACGGCAACATCTCGGCGGCGAGCGTGGGCGCGATCCAGCGCGGGCTGGTCACGCTTGGACAGGAAGGTGGCGACAAATTCTTCGGCGAGCCTGCCCTGAACATCGACGACCTGATGCAGACGGACGCGAACGGCCACGGCGTGGTGAACATCCTGGCGTCGGACAAACTCATCCGGTCGCCGCGGGTGTATGCCACGTTGCTGCTTTGGCTATTGACGGAAATCTTCGAGAAGTTGTCCGAAGTCGGCGATCCGGAGAAGCCGAAGCTGGTGTTCTTCTTCGACGAAGCGCACCTGCTATTTAGCGATCTGCCGCAGGTGGTGGCGGACAAAGTGACTCAGATCGTGCGCCTGGTGCGCTCGAAGGGCGTGGGCGTGTACTTCGTGTCGCAGAACCCGATCGACATACCTGACGCGGTGCTGGGTCAGCTCGGCAACCGCGTGCAACACGCGTTGCGGGCTTTCACCCCCAAAGATCAAAAGGCGGTGAAGGCTGCGGCGCAGACGTTCCGTTCGAATCCGAAGGTGGATGTGGAGAAGACCATCACGGAACTGGAAGTCGGCGAAGCGCTGGTGTCGTTTCTCGATGAGAAGGGCACGCCGGAAATGGTGGAGAGGTCGCTGGTGTGTCCTCCACGAGGCCAGATTGGGCCGATTACGCCTGAGCAGCGCGCGGCGCTGATGAAATCGTCGCTGGTGGCTGGGGTGTATGAGAACGTGGTCGACCGCGAGTCGGCGTTCGAGATATTGAAAGGTCGCGCGGGACAGCCGGCAGCAGCGGGAACTCCAGCGCCGCAGGGCCAGGATCAGCCCTGGTATTCGAACCTGCCGTCGCTCGATTCGCTGGGACTCGGCGGAGGAACTGGCAGCCGCCGCGGCGACACTCTCGGGCAGGCCATGGCCAAGAGCGCAGCGCGCACTATCGGCAGCACGGTCGGACGCCAGATCGTGCGCGGTGTGCTGGGATCGCTGCTCGGTGGATCGAGCAAGCGGCGATAAATTGCTCGCGCGCACCCCGGCGCGGGTGTGCGCGATTGCGACTTGGATCGAGGTAGCGCCTACACCAACGTCGAGGTTCCGAAGTAACTGAGCACGACGGACAATCGATCCGGGGCCACGCGCAGCAGCAAATTTTGGATGCGCGCGGCGCCAACATACCAGGGCAGAACCGGAAACGTTGCGGCCAGCCTGGGTTCGCCATGTCCGGCGAAGTCGAGCAACTGCGAATGGCCCTCGTAGAGCACTACCAGCAACTGGTGACCGCTACTGCCGGGCGGCACGACGAGCTTGGAGATGGCGCCTATTGCGTGGTGATGCCCGAACTCCGGGCGTGCAGGATCGCCGAGATGAAATACCGCATAACCTTTCTTTCCACCGATGACGAGCTTGTTGCCGATGTATGCGATGGTGCGAGCGTGCTCCAGTGGAACGATGTGACGCAGTCGCATGCGTGAGGAGAAGACTTCGAGACCGCGGCTGGAGATGGCGTAGATGTAGCCGCCGGCACTGGCAACATCGTAGTACTCGGGTTGCTCGGCGCAGCAACAACCGCCGACCGGAACCGCAATTCCATTAGCCGCGAGCAAGGCCAGGCCGTCTTGCCCATAGGCCAGCAGAGCCTGAGGCTGCACCAGCACGCCGCGTACGCCGGGTACGCTCCACGAGTCGCTGCTTGCCGGCAGAGCAAGGTTCGAGAGATCGAACGTCAACACGCGATCGTCGGTGATGACGACCGCCTTGGCCGCATTGCCAAGGTACGCGGCAGCGAGACTGCGGCAGGGTTGCGTCAACTGAATTGTCCCGGCTCGGATGATGAGCTGCTGTTTGACGGCGATTCCGCGGCTCGCAGGGGCGACTGTGAGTGCGACCTTGTCTTCGGCGATGTTGATGCGCGGAGGTGCCGGGGGAGCAGGGTTCGTGGCTCCGGGTTCGCCGCGGAGGATGCCGAGTTCTCCGTCGCCGCTGGGTGAGACGACCGCACTCAGGCGCAGAGATGCTCCGGCCTGCGCGATGCCGGTCTGCAAGAGCTCATTGCGAGCGCCGAGGAGAGTGGCTAGTTCGCCGACGTTGAGTCCCGAGATCTCGACTTCGTAGCCGTGTTCGACGGCGTTTTCGCCAATCGAGGGATCGACGCCCCAGACCGGATTGTACTGATGGAAGAAGAGCCACCATTGATCAACCATCTTCTGGCACCACAGAACCTGGCCGGCGATTTGCGCAGCCAGTGCGTCGATCAAAAGCTGGCTGAGCGGCGCAGGCGAGGGGAGGAAGATGAGGCGTGTGCCTCCGGTGGTCTGCACGAGAATCTGGCAGGCATAAGGCGCTGTGAAGAACTGGTCGCCTGGATAGGGGATATCGAGGGTGATCTCGAACGGCGCTTGTGTGCCGTAGGCGGGTGCGGTCACGCTGTACACGTTCAACGGATCATTCACGACGCTGGCGCTAATGAAGTAGACAGGAGCGGCAGTTTGAGCGGTGACGCTAGTCCTGGCTTTGAGGCGGGCGGAAGCCTTTGGGTTCTTGAGAAAGTCGGGGACCTCACGGCCGCTGATTTCGCCACACGAGATGGAAGGGCCGTACCAGGTGAACTCGCCTTCGATCGCCGTGGATACTTGCGCGGAGCCGACCGGGATTGGATTGAAGTCACCCACCAGCGAAATCCCATCCGTTTGTGCGATGACAGCATTGAGTGACAGGTTGCCGAGCGGGGAGTTCGCCACGTTGAGCTTCTGGTTGCAGACAATGTGCGTGTCGGAAAGCTGATTGCAACTGCTGGGAGTATTAGAAGGTGGCGTGACGACATTCCTGGCGATCAGTACGGCAGACATCCCCGCAATGGAGAAGAAAACCGGCTCGATGAGCATGTCGCTCAGAGGAAAGATGAAGTTGGTGAAGATGCCGATCGCGCCTCCGAGCAGGCCGGCAACGACGGTGCAGGCATTAGTGTCGGAATTCCAGGAGTAATTGGTGTCGACGGTCACGGTGTTGGTCTGGACGATCGACATGGTCGAGGTGATGGTGACATCAATGTGGACCGTGCAAGCCGGCGTGTGCAGGTCGCCACCGAATTGCGAGGTGAGAGTGGCCACGCCAGCGTTGTTTGAATAGTTGGTGGAAACTCCGCTCGTTACGTCAAGATGAACGGGATCGTTCTCATGTTTTGCTTGCGAGTCGACAAGGCCGCTCTGGATGGTCGCGTTTGTGGTGTTTTCGATGACGGCGGAAGATTCAAACACCGCCAACGATCGTTCTTTGCCCGCACCATCGAGAAGCCGGTCGATGAAATTTCCCGCGTAGAAGCCTTGCCATGTTGCGGGGTCGGTTTGGTCGCCAACGCCGAACTCAAGCCGAAACGCGATGCGCTTTAAGTCGGAAGAAACCGCTACTCCGGCGTTCAGGACAAAGCTAGGGTTGGTGCCAATGCCGGGGTTCTGGTTGGCGACGAGCCCCCGCCCGTTCAGGGAACCTCCGCCACCCGAAGTGCTGGTGCTGCTGCCTGTTTCCGCGACCTTCGCCAATCCGAGGTTGACGGTTTGCGCGCTCGCGCTCGAAAGGAACGAGATAAGTTGCTGGTTGACCTGGTTAGGATCGACGCCGGGCGGCAGTGGCGGCAGCGGTCCGGGAACAACTTTGTCAACGGAGATGGTCATTACGTCCGTGTCGAAGCCCTGAATGATGTAGTCAACGCCAAGAACCATCGTCACATTGAAACGAATTGGGTGCTGCGGGACGCCGTTGGGGTTGTTCTCCACGTCCTGAATGCTGACGACGACAATCGTGACCGCCTGCGAAATCTGTGGGCGGGTGGCAGTGATAGGCGTCGAAGTAATGCCGCTGAAAGGCTGGTTGTAGTAGATGAACTTTTCGGCTGGAACCGGGGCCGAGAACGAGCCGGCGCCAAACTCCACGTGATCGACAACAAATTGATAGCCACCGATGCTGAAAGGAGCAGGAAACGCCAACTGCTGGGTCTGCAATGTAAGCAATTGTGCATTGACGAAAGTTTGGGCGCTGAGTTGTAGCTCAATCAGGGGCTCAACAGGCATGGGCGGGCGCTCCGGTCGGTTACGGGTTTAACTCAGGGAACGGCGGATACAGCAGCAACGGCGAATCGATCAAGCGTTGGAACTCGATCTCGATGCTGAAAAGTTCGAGAATATTACCATAGATCGGAATGCGTTGTGGATGAGGAATTTGGGAGCAGACCGGCGTACTGCGGTCTCGGAGAGGGCGCTCGAAAGTGCACTCCGCCAGCCGATCCGCGAGTCACAATCCGCCTCTTGCGTTCTACACGTACATTCCCCAGAATAGACAAACGACAGTGGGGATGATTCGAGTGCAACCTATCCAGACTTGCGGGCGCGAGCGTGCGGCATGGCGCTGAAGTCCGGCGACAGAATCGGAGACTATGAAGTGCTGAGTCCGCTGGGACACGGTGGCATCGGCGAGGTGTACAAGGTGCGGCACGTGATCTCCCAACGCACCGAGGCGCTGAAGTTGCTGCGCACCGACCGCGAGGGCGCTGACCTGTCAGAGCGCTTCCTGCGCGAGATTCGCGTGCTGGCCAGTCTGTCGCATCCCCACATTGCCCAGTTACATACGGCGTTCCAGGTCAACGAGCAGGTCGCCATGGTGATGGAATTCATCGAGGGACAGGACCTGCAATGGAAGATGCGCTCTCCGTGGCCGCGGCGTCCGCTGGAAGGCATCGATTATGTGCGGCAGACCTTGTCGGCGCTTGAGTACGCGCACGCGCGCGGTGTGATTCATCGCGACATCAAGCCGTCGAATATCGTGATCACGCCTGACGGCGAGGCCAAGCTGCTGGACTTCGGGCTGGCCTTCAACACCATGGACGCGACTACTACCCGGCCCGGGCACGTGCTGGGCACGCTCCACTACATGTCTCCTGAACAGGTGCGGGGCGAAAGGGTCGATGCGCGCGCGGATTTGTATTCGACCGGCGCGATGCTGTACGAGATTCTCACCGGACGCACGCCATTCCATGGCACCGATTACGAGATCATGCGCGGGCACGTAAATACCTCACCGAAGCATCCGGCAGAACTCAATGCCTCGCTGCCGGTGTCGCTGTGCGCGACCATCGTGAAGGCGATGGAGAAGAATCCGGCGGCGCGCTACCAGACGGCCGCGGAGTTCGCCGCCGATCTCGCCGGCGTTTCCTATGATGAAGCGCAGACCATCGCGCAGCTCACCATCGTGGCAGAGACGATTCAGACGCCGACCCCGAGCAGCGGCAAACCGGTATCAGGCTCGGGAACCCCACGGCCGGGCAGCGATCCTTCGCGACTTTCAAGCAAGTTTCAGCCATCGGAGCTGGATTCCGTAAGCCGGGAACTCGCGGCGTTTATTGGCCCGATCGCCAAGGTCGTGGTGAAGCGCGCCGCAGACCGGTGTTCTTCCGTGGATGAACTGTACAGCGTGGTCGCAGGCGAGATTAATACCGAAAAAGAGCGTGCTAAATTTCTGGCCGGGAAGAAGAAGTAGAAGCCCAACTTCCCGCGCCTAGACGAAAAGCTCTGACCTTTCTATTGGTCCAGCATCTTCAGCGCCTTTTCCAGGCTCACTCGCATTCGATTGAACGAGCCGGTCACATCGGCGATCTCGTCCTTGCCCTTTACCTGTAAGTCAGGCAAGTCAGTTTCACCTTTGCTGATGCGGTCGGCGGCCTGCGAAACCTGGTGCAGTGGCCGAATCACGATCATGTACAGCGCCGTGTCGAGCGCGATAATCGTAAGCAAAAACGTCGCGATCAGAAAGAAGATGAGGTTGCGGTAGGCGGTGTCAGCCACCTGGATCGGCAGTGACATCGGCACGGCGACGATCTGAGCGGCAATGACCTGGTTCAACTTCCAGCCGAAGCCATTCTGCGGGCCATAGGTTTTGATCATAGCCGCCGGCGCCACATCGGGCGTGCTATGGCACTCAAGGCAACTCTGTCCCGCAATCATCGGTTTGGCCAGGTAGAGATAACGTCCAGTGGGAGTCTCGCGCTCGCCTACCACTTTTTTGTCGCTAGGATGATCGGCAAAATAGCGAACAATGTCCGCCTCCCAATCCTCGGCGCGATCGATCAGGTTCGTCGGATTGAGCGTGGCTTCGCGATACGAGTAATCCGGGTAAGACTTGCGCATCGAGTTGAAGATCGTCGTCGCCGCGAAGGCGGGCACGGTCTGCGGCAGGAAGCTGATCTCGTGCTCCGGGTTCTTCAATAGCAACGGCTTGATCTGTTCAGAGGTGTAATCGCGCGTGCCTTTCGCGCTGGCCATCATCAGTTCAGCCTGCTGCAGCACCTGGTCACGCGCGTTCCGCATCAGGAACTGATACGCCATGTGAGAAATGACGAACCCGCTGATGCCAAAGAAGACCAGCAACACAAGGTTAAACTTGGTCAGAAGTTTCATGCGCACTCACCCCGTGGAGGAATTATACGGAGTCGCTGGGCGAAGCGATGATGGAGTTATGCAGGCCTACCACGTTCCGATGCGCAGCACGGCCTCGGTGGTGATGCGGACGCCATTGTCGGGACGAATGTTATCCACGCCGCCCATCCACGAGTGCGTGTACTGGACGTTGATGAGCCGCCACGCGAACGGGCGCTTCATAACGACATCGACTCCGCCGCCGGCCGCCAGGCTGAAGCCGTTGCTAGACACTTCAGTGGAGTAGTCGCTGCGCTTGGGATAGTGCGGCAGCGTGCCGCTGCCGTTGTTCCATTCGGTCAGAAGCTGTTTCTCCAGGGCAGGATCGTCGACTTCATACGTCACCTTGCGGCCGCCGACGAGAACTTCGGCGAAGGGCGACCAGCGATGGGTGGCCAGCGGCGTCCAGCGGGGACCGGCGCCGTAGAACAGCGAGTCGCCGCTCTGGGTGTACTTGGAGAAGCCCATGATCAAGCAGCCGTTTATTTCGGCGACAATCTGCCAATTCTGCGAGAGGCGGGTCGCGCCTGAGCCGCCACCGCCGATGCAATTGCGTCCCGCGAACCGTTCGAAGTTAGGATACGCAGCCAATTCGATGGGTGCGGCCTTGGGATAAACGTGGTTCGGGTCAGTATCGCCAGAATCGCTGGGACGGCGCACGAACTCGAAGGGCTTGGGGCCGAGTCCCGCTCGGTAGTCGGCCAGCAGCTGCTTGCGGATGACGAAGTTCTCGCCAACGATCCCAATTCGCGTGTCGCGATGCCATGGCACCCTGAACGCCATTACGTTTGCGAACGACCGTCCAGGATTTAAAAAACATCGCGTCAAGGCGATCAGGGGACGGTTGGCTGTCCGGTTCTCCAGACCCATAATGACGTAGCGATCGAGCACGTCTTCGCCGATCATCGTGAGGGCGCCGAGGGTGGGCGTGTCCACCAGGGTGATAAAGCCCGGCGAGGCATGCAGCATCACGTTGCCAATCGAATCTTCACTGGCGGGGCCAATCTTCCACTGCGTGTGCCATACCGCCGAGTAGCCCATCGAACGCAGAATGCTAAGGAAGTAATCGCGGCCGTCGCCCCACTGCACATCGCGGTAGCGCGGGTCGTTCTGGCGAAATATGAAGCCGAAGATGGATCCCTGTATGGGATGGCCTGCGTACGGGGCCATGAATTGGTCGCTGTCGCTCCAGCCGCGCAGCTCGCCCACAGAACGCATCCAGTCCTGGAACCACGGACCGTAGAGTGCATCGCGCGTTCCGGCTTCTGTCCACAGGTTGAATGTGTGCATGATTCCGGTGGAGAGCAGCGACTCGGCGTTGGCAGCGTACCAGTGGATGTGCGTGTCGGGCTGGGGTGGTTCAGGAGGCTTGGCTAGTGGATCGGTAGACGATCCGGTATCGGCAACTGGTTTGCGGCTGGGCGTCGAATCGTCATCCGAGCCGGGACCCGAAAAGAATAAGAATTGCGAACTCGATACTGGCTTGGAGGACGACAAACTTGCGTCGAAATAATTGCGATCCGAGGCGGTTTGTGGCGATGAAGTAGCGGATGTGGGCAGCGCGGCAAGTGAGCTTGCGCCAGCGGGGACTTCGTCGAGACTGCGATTCGAAAGGTAGAACGCTTCGCGATGAAAAAGGCTGGGCGCCGTGCGCTCGGGCCGCGGCTCCGGCGAGTTCTGGGCGCCTATCTGCATAGCAGACAGACACGTCAGCAATACAACGCCAAGGCCCTTCAGTTTCAAAACAACTCCACTTCGACTGAGGTGGCATTCGCACGACTAGCCTCCCCAAGCTCCAAGTAAGTCAGGGTGCAGCCGAGCGTGTGTCCTCGATTCTTACCTATTCGTCTATGCCAGAGCAACCCCACTTTTGGCCGATTTAAACTGTGGCGCGAATTGGCCACTATGGCCTATTTGCGTCATAACAAAACTCACGAAAGGGGAAGAAGTCGCTGGCCCGCGAGGTCGCGGCGCGACGGTGATAAACTATCTCTGGCCCTGAAATCCCTCCGGAATGTCCGGTAGTGAACCCTCCTTAGTCGGGACGTGGCTCAGCCTGGTAGAGCACTCGCTTGGGGTGCGAGGGGTCGGCAGTTCAAATCTGCCCGTCCCGACCATTCAACAACTTACGCGGTTTTCCTCCGCAAGATGACTACTCGCCTTGGAGGAAACCGATGCTGGCAAAATTTCAGCAGTTTATCCGCGAACGGCAATACCTCACGAATGTTTCACCTGCCACGCTGGAGTGGTACAAGCACAGCCTCAAGTGGCTTCGCACGGAGTCGCCCACAGAAGATGAACTGAAAGACGCTGTGCTGCGGATGCGTGAAAAGGGCCTGAAAGCTACAGGCTGCAATTCCGCCATTCGTGCTATCAATGCTTATCTGCACTGGAGCACTGCGGGCGCTGAAGTCAAATGCAGTCCCGCGTGCAAGCACCTCCGCATCCCGCAATTGAAAGAGCCTCAGCTAATTCTGCCCACGTTCACCACAGCTCAGGTTCACTCGCCTTGTGAATTGGAAGCCGAAGGCCAAGGTTTTTTGGCAAAGACGACTGCATTTGCTGGTTCTCTTCTTACTTGATACCGGCTGCCGCATCTCCGAGGCCCTGAGTTTGCGCGTTTCTGAAATTGACTTCGATAATCTCCTGCTCACGCTGGACGGCAAAGGCCGCAAGCAGCGTGTTGTACCGTTTTCCTTTGAACTACGCCGAGCAATGTTTCGTTACATCTCCGATTTTCACCGCAAGCCGGACAGCCTCTTACTCGCAACGCGAAACGAAACCAAACTTGGGAGACGAGTGGTGTTGCGGCCGTGAAGAATCTTTGTGATCGTCTCGGATCCAGCCGCCCGCTCGCACTGTCCACGCAATCCGGCACACATTCGCTGTGAACTATCTCCGGCGCGGCGGGTCCGTGTTCCATCTGCAAAAGGTGTTGGGCCACTCCACTCTGGAGATGACGCGGCGCTATTCAACTTGCTCACGGCGGACCTACAGGCAATGCACGAGAAGGTCAGCCTTTTATCGTGTCGTTGAGCGCCAGTATCCCCTTTGACGAACCACCCTCGTGAGTGGCAGCCGACTAGGTCATTTTTCTCTCGATGTGTCTAGTACCAGACAGACAGATAGCTAGGTGGATATTTTATTTTTTCGGAATACTGGTTCTTCTTAGGATGTTCTGGACGAAAGGAGGCTACCACCAACAATGGCCGACCAAGAAACCCAAGAGTTTGCTCGTAGGCCGGAACTGCCTAGAGAGAGCATTTGCCTGTCCTGCTTTCGTTCCGTCCGCGCAGACAGGGCGGAGCGTCTGGAGGATGCAGAGAACGCTCATCGCAACAACTGCCCCAATGGTATGAGGATGCCAACCCCGCTATATCGTCCAGCCATGTCAGGTTGAAGCGTTACGTTTGTTTTGTGGCGCTTTGGCTCTCGCCTTTGCCCTCTGCTTTGGTCATTCGCTCCGGCGGCGCTTATCCATGCGCCGCCGCTGTGCGCTCGAACTTAGGGCGATATTCGGGATTGATGGCTTGGAGCGGGCTCGAGGTTTTGGTTCTACCGGGTCCCATCGCTGTCAAGTTCAATTCTTATTTCTAGCCCATTGCGAAGATTCTTCAACGAGAATGCCCCGCCATCGCGTTAGCGCCTCTCTGACGCACGATCAAAAAACGGTGCTGGCACCCTTGCCAGGTTTTTGCCAGGAGGGCGCTCGGCGCTTGAGATCACGCACCGATAAGCGAACTTGGTGACGCCGGACCTCCGGGCGTTGCATAAGCGCATGACCCCTCTTTCCGGTCGCGGGAGGGGTTCTTCATGATCTGGGTTACTTGCGATAGGCGGCTTAACTATTCTATGTACGACAAGCAGACTCAGGATAATGAATATCTAATGTGGCGTTGAGGACAGGCAATCCTGTCATACCGACGGCCCCGGGTACGATACCCAAGCAAAGAAACAGACCATAGCATGACCGCCCGCAGGCAATTGCTGGGTTGGTTGATGACGCCAAAAGACTTGGTAGCGACATTCATTGCCATTTTGGCGCTCGCGACTTCTGTGTACTCTGGTATGGCAACACGAACATACAACCGGTTGGCCTCCCGCCCACATCTGGAAATAGTCACTATGTTCGCTACGAGCTCCCCTCGCCTCGGCTTGGTGCTGACGAATCTCGGTCCTGGCATCGGAACCGTTGACGCATTCGTATCGCTGGACGGGGTTTCTCTAACAGGAGATGAGAGGGAACAGTGGCGACAATTCAATCAGGCCACCGGCACGGAGGATTGGACGAATCAGGTTGGTTTGTGAAGGGACAAACAGTGGCCGCTAATCCATCAGGCATCGCGGACATCTTGCTCATCGTAGACGAGACGCAGTTCAGTCAAAAGAACGCCGAGCAGTGGAGGCAACAGAGGGATCGGCTCCGGGAAGCTGTTAGCCATCTAACGGTAACTATCAGATATCACTCAATGTACGGTGAGGCCTTTGAGATTGAGCAGCAGGGGATCGGACCGCAGAGATATTATCGACGTGACTGGCTTGGCCGATACCTGGAAGAACAGCCCTGATGAGGCGCTAAGAACCTCGATTGTTCCGTCCTCGTCGATTTCGCCGTGATCAAACACTCATCTATTCAACTAGACATGCATATCTAACTCTGGTCATTCGGCTCGTTATCATAGCCCTATGTCACTTCCTCTTCCGGTGCGAGGGGGGGGAGGGGCGGGGTCAAATCTTGACGATGCCCCCGTGTAGCCCTCTGACGCACCTAAATTTGCCAGAAACAAGGAATGTTGCGTTTTGCAACAGTTGCTGCAAAAAATGTAAGTTCTACCCTCTACCCATCGCCGTCCGCTCACCCTATATCTTTACTGTATTGCCCCTCTCTCATGCCAAAACCCAGCCCACTCACCCACGAGCCGCTACCGCAGGCGACGTGGGGGTGGGGGATGGGGGAAATGGGTGCTGTCCGCTGTCCTATTCCATTCTCCATTCTCTTATATGGGACACCAGCAGACGGCGGTTAATGTACCCGGTGCTTAAGCACCCAATCCTTGCCCCGCTTGATGCCGTTCTCTCGCAGTATGCGGGCCAACTCACGCGCAGAGACGCGCCGGTGCTCGTCCATGATCCGATACGCCCGCGCCTCCTGCCCGTCTGCGTTGCGGACGCCGCCCGCATTGCGGACGTAGTTAGCGTCAAAAAAATCCACCGGCGACGCTGGAACCCAAGACCGTGTACGCTCAATACCCATAGGTCGGCCATGACTTCTAGCAAGTTCATTGATGGACATGGACACGTTTGCGGCCATGATGAGCCATGGCATTCCTGCCCGGCCCTTGAAATTCCTCCGCGTTGATGTCCAGCCGGTACCGAATCTTTTTGCCAAGGTCGGCGCTGTCAAGTTCTAGCCATTCAATCTCGGTCATCCTTTCCACCCCTCACCGATTTAGTCACGCACCCACTGTCCATAAACTCGCCGCGCTAGGCGGCTTTGTAGAGCGGCTCTTTGTCGCCCGGCTTGCAAGGAAGCACATGCCATCCACGCCCGATGCAGTCGAGAGCACGATCAAGCGTGGTCATGCAGTCCGCCTTTCGCGTGGCTCCCGTTCGGCCATATCAATCGGCGATACGGCTCACCGTTGACTGGTTTCTCAGCCAACGATGTGCCTAGGATTTCGTTCACATGGCCCGGTCTAGTGTAGCCCTCGCTGTCATTTCTAATTTCACAGTGTCCGTTGTACTGAGCGTTAAGAATAACCAGAGCACAGCAGTACTAGCTGCCAAGTTCGTTGAGCAATGTGTATTTCTTGTCGCTCACAGCGGCGCGACGAATTGACCAACGACTATATTCGACAAAGCTAAGTGCGGAGAATTTCGCTCAGTTGCGCCCGCGCATGTTCGCTGCATCATCGTGTAGTTCTCCGTTGTAGCTTCACATGGCGTAGCCACCGTTGCAAAATCAGATGTTGCAGATTCGGAGTAGCGGCGACCATGCTCTCGAAAAGCTGCAGCAAACTAGCGCCTTTACGTACCGTAGCTTGAGTCATCAGTGCGACTATTTGTATCTCATAGTAGAAGGAGCGAGCGGCCTGCGAGCCGTCTCAGCAGATTTCGGCAGTCAGGTCTTCCGCATAGCCGTGTCCTCTTACTTAGGCAGGCTAGAGCAGTTCAGCCTGGCGTGAGTTTCCGCAAATGCAGAATGTCGCCCAGACCATCCGAACCCTAATGAGTGTTCTGTCATCTCCAGCGCGCCGTGCGTATGAGCTCATAGCATGAGAAAAGTGGACAGGATTCCGTGTTCGGCCCGTCTGACCCCACTGACAGCCGCGACTTGTTGGATTGGGTATCTCGCTACTCTACAGGTGCTATTAGGCACATAAGAATCGTAGCCGTTTATCTCGGATTTCTTCTCTTCGTCTCGCCGTGTCTTTTGCTGTCGTTTTACTGTCTAGTCCCTTATATCGCATAGTCACACCTAAGTACTTCTGCGTAGTATTCGCATCTCCGTACGGTATAGCTCCGATCAGTGAGATGCTAGGAGGTACTCTCTTTGCGCTTAAGTGGCTATATCACGTTGTCGCAAAGAGCCTTTGGTACCTCTATCGCCGTCTTTGTAGACTATTTACTTCTCACATCTCTGTAGGTCTCTCGTTTGCCGTTGTTGCGCTAGTAGCCTCCGTCGTTTGTTGCGGATATTTGATGCGAAAGCGATGCATGCTCTTTTCCGTCGTTGTCATCGTATCTTTTCTTGTCAGCTACTTCTCAGATAGCGCTATAGCCAAACTCTACTGAAATTTCAGATACCCTTTTTGTCACCTCTCTCGCCATAGAGTAGCATATTCCAGAAATATCGACTCGAACTCCCTCTACTAGTAACAGTGGTGTTGACCTCTTCTATCTAGAACTGATTCGTAGTAATCTCTATCATGAGTAGCTCTTCGCCATTACGTTATCCCATCATCAAATATCTTCTAAGCGCCTTTATCAGTAAGTTTATTGAAAAGAACTTTATCGACTCGCCGCTGTATCTGTACCCTACGCTCTAGTAGCCAGTTTATCTCTCTCTCTGCTCTTCGTAAAAAGAGTAACTAGTATATCTCTGAACTATCTTGATCCAGCTATTTTCTCTTGCTGTCATTCGATGCTTACCTACACCTACCTATTCTGCAAAAAACTAAGCACTATTCCCTTAACCGTAGAGTAATGTCAGAGACAAAAGCGCATATATAAACGCTGTCGACTCTATATCTCATTTGAACTAATCTTCTCTTCTTTCTTTCTCTATCGCACATATCTCTCTGTCATTCTGAACCGTGTATTAATTAGCTGTAAGAACCAGAAAATCGCATATAAATTAGACGCTCGTTTCTATCTACCCTAGCTTATAAGACTCGTGAGACTCGTATCGTTATCTCTCTCACAAATCTAGCTGACTTGTATGGTCGCCTCTAAGCTAATTAAGACATTGAGAGCGAACTCTTATTGTCTTGTATATCTCTACCCATCGTATGTATCCGTTATAAAAGCCCTATATTTCTATGCATACACCATCGCCTATCACATCACAGTAAGTAATGCAGTCCTAACTCTAAGAAAGAAGTATATAGTTTCCTATGATGACGTCTCGTTGACCAGACTATTATATGAGACCTACCTATCTCTTCGTATTGAGTTACTGCATCATCTATCGTAGCTAAGCTTAGCATAGAAGTCCTCTTCTTCTCTCCTGTATCTATTATCCCACGATCTTCTGGTTAAACTAAACTTGAGCAGCGATTCTAATTTATCCGCTAAGCCCCGCCGCCAACGTCGTGCGGTCACACTGCGCCCCAACAGAAGCGTTATCGTAATTTCGCAGGCCGGTGTAGTTGAAATCGAAGCTAGCTGCGCAACGCCTGGCACAGTTGTCAAAAAGCGGCAGAGCTGCTGACTTTGCCAAAAGAATGGACCCCGCCCTTCTTTGTCGTTCTCGACGAAGTCTTGAAGGCTTCGGTCTCGACTGACCGCTTGGAAGAACATCTCCGAGAAGCCGCCCTCCGTTCGGGAATCAGTTCCAGCCGGGTTATGGTCCGATCCAACGGAGTAGAAGAGGGCTTGTCGCAAAGAGGGGCGCTCGCGTCCGCAGTGTGCACTTGGGACGATACCGAAGCAACACTTAGGAGACTTAGCGCGAGTGCATCGTTTGGCACGAATGCCACCACACACTGGATCGTTCAAACCGAAATCGTGTCGTATGCACAAGGACAGATGTCTAACGAAAGACGAGTACGGTACGAGAAACGGGATTGGGCTATCGAGGTGGAGGTCTTGAATGGACGGGCCACTGAGCAAATCTCCATAGCGGTCCGGCGGTGGAGAGAGGAACAGGATGGGACCGGGTTCTCACTCAATTGCGACTCTGCCCTCAAAATCAGCTTGGCCCTGAGAGGAGTTGCGAGATGGGCTGTGAGAGACTCGCGGCGGCTTCTGTTTGAGTGGGTGTGGGATCGCACGAGAATTTACTTGGTACAAATGGATGCCGCGTTAACAATAGGTGGCGTCAATCCGAAGGGCCTACTACCTTCGAGCGTAGAACGCATTACGCCCGCGCCCTTAAAGGTGTTTCGGGAGGCTTCTGCCGAGCACAAAGGGAAATTCCGAAAGTTAGAAAATGCTGCGCTTTATGAGACGCTCGGATATTCTATGCCTCCCTTTTATGTGCTCGACGACCTGAAGGAGATAGGGTCGTTGCTGCACGAAGGGTTGCTGTCAGATAGATTGCTATCGGACCTACGCGAGTTAACAAAACGCCCGCTCGTGTTGCGTACTGACGGCGCTGACCTTCCTCGTGACAAACGAGAAATGTTGCCTCGTAGTCAGGAATTGCGAACTAGCGATGCCGCTGCTGATTGGTTAGTAGGCAGATTTCGCTCCACGATTCAGCAATTGGGGCTCGTTGATAGCGATTTGCGCTCCTTGGTCACCACTTCATACCGTCGGTCGCCTCCGCTTGGGCGGGGGCTAACCGGGCAAGCGTTGGGTGAGAATGAAGCTCTTTGGGGTATCCCGGAGAGCCTTTATTGGCACTCACATGACACGTTTGAAGTTTCAGTGGAGACAGCGAGCTTGAGTGCTCCCAAAGATAGGGACGTTGTGTATTCCGTTAGGTCTCGGGAACGATTTAAGGGAACTTTTATTGCGCCAGATGCCGATGGGGCGTGGATTCACCATCAGACCAAGGTGCCGCATGACTGGGCCCCCTCGATAGAGTCGAAGGAGTGGCTCTCTGAGATCGCGCACACGACTCGCCGTATCTGTGAGCATCTAGGTAAACCAGTGGAAGTGATGTGGTTTGTTGCTACGCATCTAAGTGCTAGCAGCCATCGAGTATTGCCTTGGTACCACAGCGTTCCCGCTAATATTGATTTTCCTATATCTGCGCCTCGCAAAGAAAATCAGAAACGTCTCAGGAGCACATCCTACGCAATCAGAGGGACTGGACAAATCTGCAAGTAGGCCGCAAAAAGCGGAGCCAGAATTGAGCGAGTGATCGTTGAACCTCTTCGATCCCAGAACTGGTGAGAAACCTCTATTTCGCGGAAGAGCTTGGGAAGTTGGCGCAGGAACATAACATAGTGGTGGTGCTTGCCGGAGAGATACTTTCACACGCTTATCACGCATTGCGCCGTGCTGGCGCTTCTGTCTAATGTATTGACTTGTTCGGCGCGACTGAAGAAAAGGCCGAGTTTAACAAGCTGGTGCGGGACAATGTGCCAGCACAAATCGCAAACCGTGGCGAGCACTTCGAGATAGTTAGGTTGGAGGGCCAAGCGCTAGTTGATGCCATGCGTCGCAAGCTGGTTTAAGAGGCTTTGGAGGCACTTGATGCGAATGCAGGCACTGACCTGATTGGAGAACTTGCCGATGTGGAGGAAATAGTGAGAGCGATTGCGACGATCGTTGGAGCTTCCTCGCAGGAACTTGAAGAGGAGAGACTGCGCAAGCTGAAGAAAAGGGGTGGTTTTGAAAATGGATACTTGCTGCTGAGGACCGCTAGCCCACATTCCATTCCCCAACAAGAGCCCCCAGATCAACTTATTTCACTGCCCCCGTATCCACGTACGAACAATCAATGATCCTTCAAGTGTGCCCAGCAAAGCTCTCTACAAGCGACCTGATCACCGCAATCTTGCTGATAGCACAGAGGAACTTCTCGTAGTGGAGAGCTGATCATGAACCGCCTTGGCACGCTTGAGGAGTCTATAGATTTCTAGATTCCACCGAACGTTGATGCTCAACGTTATGTTTCGTCAAATCGAGTTCAGTCGGCGAGGTGGCGATCTTCCGTGCGTAGTTCTGCTACGTCTCGAAAGCCAAAGGGCGAAGCAGAAGGGCAAATGGCGTTTGACTTCTAGGCATCGTAAAGCTTGGTGGTAGTCAACTTTCATTCCCGTTCGCGACTGCTGTTTCTACGTCGGATATTCTTGCATCGCTTTTTGCGTTTTATTTGTCCTACGTCCCACCTGCATCTTGCTTTTGACCTACACCTGTCTCAGCGCGGCGTGTGACAGGCCGCTATTTTCGTCCACTGTAGCGCTTTTTTAGCGCTCTAGCCTTTCCTATCCGGCCTCTATTTCTTTCACGCTGCGCACTAAGTCACCGTCAAGATGTCCTGTTGCGCCTTGTTCCCCTTGGCGTAATACCGCCCTGCGATACCGCGGTGCTCAGTGCGCGTGGAACGCTTCGTCAATTCTTCCAAGTCGCACTCACAAGCGCGTCGTGAGACTGTTTCGTTTTGCCACTTAAAGCCTGAGAATTTTCTTGTTGCGATTGACCCCTGCCTTACAATTTGCCCGGAAGAAAACATCGCGTAACCCGTTGAAATCCCCCCTTGGCCTTATCTGGTTTCTTCTCGCTTGGGGTGCGAGGGGTCGGCAGTTCAAATCTGCCCGTCCCGACCAGCCTTCACCTGTTCGAAACTTCATCTACTGCTCCCGGGCGTATACTCCGGCGCTGGAGGACATTCATGTCCTATAGTTTTCCGTGCAATTGGCAGGCCGCCATCATCATGGATCCGGTCAAGCCGCATCAGATCGGGTACCTGACTGAGTTCAACGGAATTGGGCTGCCCGCGCCGCTTGTGCAAGACCTGACGGTACAGTGCCCATACAACAACGCGACGCCACCCGCGTACAAGGCCTTAGGCTTCACGCAGCCAGTGAAGCCGGGTCCTCTCACCGGATCGATCGTCGCAGCACTCCAGAGCGTCTCATGGGGCGGCGGTGTCGGCGACGTGTTCTCCTTTAGCTGCTACATGTCAGAGCAGAACGCAGTGCAGCTCAAGACTCTGCAAGAACAACCACTGCGGACCACCAACATCTTCACCATTGGGTGGTGGGTGACGAACTTCGACACGCAGCCGAAGCTATGGTTCGAGGAACTCTATCCCAAGTCGCCGGCAAATCCGCGCGCGAAGATCAACGTCGTCGGCGGTAACGTCCGCCTCAACGTCTCGCTTCTGCCGGCGCCGGTCGCGCCTAATTCCCACATGTACTTGTACAACGTGACTTTCGAGATAGCGCCGTCGCCGGACATTCAGACGATAATCCACGTCGCCACGTCGTCCTCCCAGCAGTTCGAACGCTCCTGGGGACAAGACCTGGGAACCCACGGCTGACGAATCACACCTGCCGGCGCCCCTAAATTGCGCCGGATGTTCAGCCTGATTAAACTAGGCGTCTGTTCTTCGGAGGCCGTCGGTGATCCGCAAAATAATCTGCTTTGCCGTCCTTGCATCGGTTATGCCCATGTGTGCCCAAAACCAAACCAAGCCCGCCGCCCCGACAACAGCGGCCACGCAGCCTGAGTGGATCACCATCAGCAATGGCTACGCCAACATGCTGATCCAGGTGGTGTTCCAGCATCATCCCGAGTTCGGCTCGCAGCAGGGTTTGGCGCAGTACGACACCAAGGTTTCCCAGTTGACCCTCGCTGACGAGGACCAGGAGCGCAAGGAAACCGAGGCCGTGCTGGCGAAGTTGCAGGCGGCAGCCGCTCAGAAGCAACAGCAGGAAGTCGCCGAAGACCTCCAGATCATGATTCGCAAGGTGAACCTCGATTTCAGGCGCGACGATTTTGAGCGCGCCCACGAAGTGCCGTTTCTCAACGCCAGCCAGTTCGTTTTTAGCGGCGTCCGCCTGCTGCTTGACGACCAGACGCCAGCCGCGCGGCGCCCCGCCGCGGTTGTTCGCGTGCGTGAATACGCCGGACTCGAGCCCGGTTATACGGCCATGGCCGAAATTCTGAAGCAGCGCACGCAGGCGCAGATGGCCAAGCCTGGCGTCATCTATCCCGCAAAGACGGAAATCGAGACCGAGATGGCGCGCAACTCGAACTACGTCGAGGGACTCGCCGCCCTGCTGACCGAAGCAAAAACTGGAAGGCTGGCAGGAGCCGCTCGCCAAGCTGAAGCAACAGCTCATTGACTACGACGCGTGGGTCCGTGCCACCGTGTTGCCCAAGGCGCGCGACGACTTCCGCCTGCCGCCCGAGCATTATGCGCTCAACCTCGAGAACTACGGCATCGACATTCCGCCAGAGCAACTCGCGAAAATGGCGCACCAGTCGTTCACCGAAATCCAGGGTGAGATGAAGTCCGTCGCGGCGAAAGTTGCGAAAGAACGCAACCTGCCCTCGAGCGACTACCGCGACGTCATTCGCGAACTTAAGAAGCAGCAGTTGGTCGGCGACGCGATTCTGCCGTTCTATGAGAACCGGCTAAAGCAGATCGAGGGTGTGATCACTGAGCACCAGATCGTGTCGTTGCCCGATCGGCCGGCGCGAATCCGCATCGCCACTGCCGCCGAAACAGCGCAGCAGCCCGCGCCGCACATGGTGCCTCCGCCATTCATTCACAACACCGGACAAAAGGGCGAGTTCGTGTTGCCGCTGAACATTCCGCCCGGTCCAGGCCAAGTTGCGGCGGAGAAGTATGACGACTTCACCTTCGATGCCGCTGCCTGGACGCTGACCGCCCACGAGGCGCGTCCCGGACACGAGTTGCAGTTCGACTCGATGCTCGAGCACGGAGTCTCGCTGGCGCGCGTCCGTTACGCCTTCAACAGCACGAATGCCGAAGGCTGGGGCCTTTATTCCGAATACCTCATCAAGCCGTACATGCCATTAGAGGGCCAGTTGATCTCGCTGCAAATGCGCCTGCAACGGGCTGCGCGTGCATTCCTCGATCCCGAACTGCAATCGGGCAAGGTCAGTTCCGAATGACGCCTATCGTGTGCTCGAGCAGGACGTAGCTTTGTCGCACGCGCTCGCGCAAGAGGAAGTTGAGCGCTACACGTACCGCGCGCCGGGACAAGCCAACAGCTATTTCTACGGCTACACGCGGCTGATCTCATTGCGCGAAGAAACCGAGAAGGCGCTCTCAGCGAAGGGCGTGAAGTTCGACCAGAAGAAATTTCACGACTTTATCCTGGCGCAAGGATTGCTGCCGCCCGACCTGATGCGTAAAGCCGTGCTGGAGAATTTCATTCCGGCACAGGGAAAATAACGCCGGGAAGCAGGCGGGCTCGCTATTTGTTCGCCGTCTGATCGGCGGGTGCAGCCTCGGGCAGCGGCCATACTTTCGAAACAATCCAGGCCACTATGATTCCTACAAAACAGCCGAACAGCACCTCGCCCATGCGGCCGGCACCTGCCTTGAGGCCATTGATTCGAGATTCGTGCGCCAGCCCTGCGGCAATCACGAAGGCCGCGCTGATTGGTGCTTGCCGCCACATTGTCTGGATGCGAATTACGTAAGACGACAACAGGACCGTCACCGCCATCGCGAGCGGTAGCGTGACCAGGTGCATTCCGCCAATAGCGATGAAGACGAGACCAACCAGGCACCCTGCCAGCGCGTTAGTGATGCGCGCTCGCAGGATCTGCATTGCCTGCTTCATCTGCGGATCGCTGGTGGCGACCATCGAGCTGATCGCCCACACCGGATTGGCCTCTGACATTCTGTGAACGAGAAACCAAAGGATGGCGGTGGCAAAGAAGATGCTCACCGCATAGTGGACTCCGTGCATGTCACCCTTGGTGAAGCGGTCGAGCACCTTCATGCCCAGAGTCCCCCGTGTGGATTATGACATCGGATGGCTCGCTCAGGCCGTATGCGCTGGAGCGGGGATTGTGACTTTGTCGAGGCTCGCTTCTACCAGCATCGCGGCAGTCATTCCCAAGGCGACGCCAAGGATGAATCGCGCAACCATCCAGTTACCATGCAGACCGGAAAGTTCGGCGGCCCAGTCGATCGCGTTGATGTATACCGCGGCGAAGAAGATTCGCCAAGCCATTTCCCGCCTGACTTCAATCAGTAAGCCGGCTGCAGCGCCAATGTAGATGCCGAGGCATCTCGCGCAGACGGCAACTGCTCCGCCAAACAAAACAAAAGATCGTTCGGGCTGCTGATGGCAGACGAGCGAGAAGCTGCGTTGCAGTGCGAAGCCGACTTGCGGCACGCGAGCCATCAGCTGGGGAACCGCTACGGCAACGACCGCGAGCGTCGCAGGCACGATCGCGTACCATTTTTCGATTTGGCCTTTTCTATCCACTAGCCACTGACCACCAGCTACTACACAATCCCCATCTTCTTGCCCACGCGCTTCAGCGTCTCCAGCGCCTGATCGAGTTCGTCGCGCGTGTGGGTCGCCGTCATGATTGTGCGGATGCGCGCCTTGCCTTCCGGTACGGTCGGGAACGCGATGCCCGTGCCCAGCACGCCTTCGTCGAAGAGCGCGCGAGAAAAGTCCATGGTGAGGCGGCCGTCGCCGATGATGATCGGCGTAATCGGCGTCTCGCTTGCCGGAGTCGTCACACCGCCAATGTTGAATCCCAGCCCGCCAAGCTCTTTCTTCCAGTAGCGCGTGTTCTCCCACAGTTTGTCGATGCGCTCAGGTTCCTGCTCAAGCACCTCGAACGCCGCGATACACGTCGCCGCCACTGACGGCGGATGCGAGGTCGAAAACAAAAACGGCCTGCCGCGGTGATAGAGAAACTCGATCAGGTCGCGCGTGCCACACACATAGCCGCCGAGCGATCCAATCGCCTTCGAAAGTGTGCCCACCTGCACATCCACGCGCCCGTGCACGCCGAAGTGGTCGATGGTGCCGCGCCCGTTGCGCCCCAGCACGCCCGACGAGTGCGCGTCGTCCACCATCATGATGGCGCCATACTTCTCCGCCAGCTCGCACAGCGCGGGCAGCGGCCCAATGTCGCCATCCATCGAGAACACGCCATCCGTGATGAGCAGCTTCTTGCCGGGCTCGTTCTTGATCTCGTTGAGCAGCTCTTCGGCGTGCGCCGTGTCCTTGTGGCGGAAGACCTTGATCTTGGCCCGCGACAGCCGCGCTCCGTCGATGATGCTGGCGTGGTTCAATTCGTCGGAGACGATCCAGTCTTCCTTGCCCAGCAGCGCCGACACCGTCCCCGCGTTCGCTGTGAAGCCCGACTGAAACACCACGCACGCCTCGACGTTCTTGAAGCGCGCGATCTTTTCCTCCAGCTCCATGTGGATCTTCATGGTGCCGGCGATGGTGCGCACTGCGCCCGATCCCACGCCGAACTTGCGCGTGGCTTCCAGCGCCGCCTCGCGCAGCTTGGGATGCGTCGTCAGCCCCAGGTAATTGTTCGACGCCAGGTTGATGACCTTCTTGCCGTCGAAAGTGCACGCCGGCGCCTGCTCGTCATCGAGCACGCGCAGCTTGAAGTAGGTGCCGCGCTGCTTCAGGTCGTTGAGCTGGTCGGTGAGATAAGAAAGAGGATTAGTGCGGGTAGCTGTCGTCATGAATCGCTCCGAGAAGAACTCGCTATCTTAACGCACCCGGCGGCGGCACTCTTCGCCGGAAGGGAGCGTTGGCAAGACGGGGAAAGCTTGGCTCCTTTTGCTTGCAGATACCCCCTCCCCCCTATCTGCAAACTCTCCATTTTCATACAGTTAGCGAGATCTCCACGTAAAGTACTGCAGGCGTGTGACTTACAGGTAAAGTCCTCTTAACAAAAGAGTTAGACAGGAGATTTTGAGGGCAGAGAGGTACTGGCGGAGGAAGGGCAAGCAGTCGTGTGACGGTTGACAAGAACACGCGAAACCGCCTAAGTCTTTTCGAGGCCGAGGGAATGTCCGGCTGCCAACTCATTGGAAGACAGCTCTCCCTCAGCTTCGAAGCCGAGTGTAGCGTCGGGGTCGATGCAATGCTAGGACGCAAGTCACGGTTGAGTGTGATAAGGCGGTGGATAGTGGTTAGAAAAGACGCGGGGACTGGGGGTGCACGCCTCCCAGGTTGGCGCCCTATGTCGGGTGCGAACCTGGGGCACCCGGCGGGTAGCTGTCGTCATGAATCACCCCGAAGAGAACCGGATATCTTAACGCAGCCCGCGCCTTTTCTTTTCAGCGTCAACTGCATCACGAACGTACTTGGGGATATCCACTATGAGCGCGAGAAGGTCCGGATTCCCGCAACGCGGACACTGCTGTTTCTCGATCGCTTCTGCATCTTGGCCGGACTTCCCTGAATGGGTCATAAAAATAGTCTGCTGTGTACCAAGTTGCAACATCATGGGAAGTGACGCCAGCACAGTGCTGGCGTATCGGTGGTGGCATCCCGCGCACAGGGCCCATAATCCGTAAGAACCGTAGAGTTCGATGTCCTCGGCGCGAAATGATGGGTGGGCAGACATCCAGCGAAAGAAGTCAGCTATGGGGACACGGACGGCGCTGTAAATCGCAAGGCCGGAAGCATCGGCACGGCCTCTCTTGTATGCGGCAGGCACGTGGGAGAAAGTGCCGCAAACACATGTAGCAAGAGCACCTGTCAGATCGTCCATTTGGACGTCTAATGCTGTGTTCGGCATTGAACATGCTGGACAGAGATACTCAACGCGTGACGATGTGCCCCCTTGACCAAGGTGAGCTACTTTTCTGCTTGAGGGATTGGGCTTGCCTTTCGCGCGGCGCGCACCTTCTTGCAGGCGTGAGACCCCGGCATCGTCCGGCCCTAAGTGTGGGCGTTCTGTCCCAAACAGGCGCTTCCAAAAGCCGAGGCGGGTCCGGGGCTTCGTGCTCTCCTCCGTCAGGTGGCGGGGCATGGCGTCAGGAGCTGGGGTCTTTACCGGTTCCGGCGGACGCGGTGCTTGCCAATTTCTTATCGCGTCATCCAAGTCCTTCGCCAATGCAGGATGAACCGATTTGTTCCACCTCCAAGACCAGAGCACTGAATGGCCATCGGAGTAAGCTTTGCAGCGCTCAATCAACTGTTTCAGGCGGTCTCGATTTCCCGCCTCGTCTGGGTGCATGAAAAGGTCTCTGAGTTCCCCCTGAAGGTCACTCGGAACGCGCTTCTTATCTCGCATGGCGGTATATTTTAGTGTCGGGCATCCCCCGCGGCCTAGCTAATTCGGCCGGAGTCTTCCGCGCTAGGGTAGCCCGTCCGAGCCGGGTTTGTTCACCCGCGTGCCCCCACACTCCTCTGAAGATTGTGAATAGCTTGGAGTGGATGCAGCCATCCAACTCTTGCTTGCGCCCTCTTGAACCGTGAATCTCACCTGAGCGCCTGGAAGATCGCCCGAATTCAGCTACAGCAGACTAACGTCGCAACCCAGGGAGAAACGCAATGCGGCACAGATTTCGCTCATTCGCGCCGAGTTCAGTTGGGCAACGCGCTTCCCCAGGCGCTCCTGCGAGACCGTAACCGCATTGTGAAGATTTACCGCGCACGACGCCTTCATGCCGTCGCCTTCATTCAGGACGACCTCCGACGGCACACCGCGCACCGCGGATGTGATGGGTGCCACGGTAACCGTGGAGAGATAAGCAATCGCGCTATTGCGAGTGAGTACGACCACAGGTCGTTTCTTGTCAGGGGAAGCAAAGCTGTAGAGGCGCACGTCTCCGCGGGCTATTCTGCCGGCCACGCCGCCTCCGCTTCCCAGAGATGCGACTCATCCTTCAGTTGCGGTCGCTTCGAATAACCCTCGCGGTCGCGATCTTCGCGGGCGCGCACCTCTAGTCTCTGGAGATGTTCGCGCAGGGCGTCGCGCACCAAGGAAGAACGGTTCCGTTTGGTCCTGAGTGCGGCTCGGTCCGTCTCCCGTAGAAGCTCCTCATCGATGACTATCTGGACCGTTTCCATATGTGGATTATATTCCACAATATACTCCACACCGCACTCCGGATCAATCGCGATCACCGGATCCCCCTCACTCATACCGCAACGCCACCAGCGGATCCACGTGCGCCGCCCTGCGCGCCGGGATGTAGCAAGCCAAAATAGCAGCACTCGCCAAAATCAGTGTGACGCCGCCGAAGATGATCGGATCGTGCGCGCTGACTCCAAACAGCAGGCTCGACAGCAGCCGCATGGCGGCGAAAGCAACCACCAGGCCCAACACCAGGCCGACAATCGCCAGCCGCATTCCCTGTTTCACCACCAGGTTCAACACGCTCGACGTCTGAGCGCCCATAGCCATGCGGATGCCGATCTCTCGCGTCTGCTGATTCACTGAATACGAGAGCACGCCATACACTCCGACGACGGCAAGAATCAGTGCGACTCCGCCAAAAACAGCCAGCAGTGCGGCGCCCATGCGTGGTGCCCAGAGTCCCTGGTCGAGTAATTCTCCGATCGTGTTCCAGTTGGTGAGCGCTACATTTGTATCGAGCGATTGCACGCGGCTCCGTACCGAAGCGATGACTGGTTCGGGCTTGCCCGTGGTCCGCACCTGCATGGTGGCCCCCGGAGCGAAGTCTTGTGTCAGCGGCAAGTAGGCCAGCGGCTGCGGCTCTTCTCCAATCTGATTCACGACCGTATTGCGCGCCACGCCCACAACTTCGCGCAGCTTGGTCTCACCGAAAAAGTGAAATCGCTTTCCCACGGCATCCTGGTTGGGCCAGAATTGTTTCGCCATGGCTTCGTTCACGATCACGACCAGCGTCGTGTCCTTGCGATCGGTGTCGGTGAATTCGCGACCCCCTACCAGCGGAATGCGCAGGGTCTTAAAGTAGTTGGGCATGATGTCGTCGAGCTGAGTCAGCGTCCCGCGATAGCCCGAGGCTTCATTTTCTCCCTCGGGAAACACGGTTCGCGCGAATCCACCGCCGAGCGGGAAATTGGACGCGATCGTTGCCGAAGCAACCCCGGGCGATGCCTCGGCACGCTCGACGGCCGCGCGAAAATATTGCTGCGCATGATCTTCGTCGTAATGCAAGGCTCCCAAGTCGAAAGCGAACACAAATAGGTCTTTCGACTCGAACCCTGGGTCGACGCGTTGCGCGTTTTGCATGCTGCGCACGAACAGCCCTGCCCCGACCAGCGCGACCAGCGCCAGCGCGATCTCAGCCACCACCAGGAAGCTGCGGAAGCGGTTGCGCGTCCAACTCACGCTGCCGCCGCGTCCGCCGACTTTCAACACCTCGATCAGGTTTGGACTCGCCACCTTGATCGCTGGAGCAAGCCCGGTCAGCACCGCCGTCAGCAGCGCCACGCCGAACGTGAAGTACAGCACATGAGAATCGAAAGCGATGTCCAGGTCGCCATCCAGGATGAACGGCGGACGAAACGACCACAACACCGCGCGGCCCGCAAAGGCGATCGCGAGGCCCACGATTCCTGACACAACGGCAAGCACCAGGCTCTCCGTAAGCAACTGACGGACGACCCGGCGACGGCTGGCGCCCAGCGCGGCTCGCAAGCTCATTTCCTTCTCGCGTCGCGCAGCCTGGGCCAGCAGCAGGTTCGCCACGTTCACGCACGCAATCAGGAGGACCAGGCTCACGATCCCCATCATTAGACCGCTGGCGAGCACCAATTGTCCGCGATTGTTCACGCCCACCGCGGCATCGGCGAGAGGAGTCAGCACCACACTGCGGCTGGCATTGTCCTTCGGAAACGCCTTTTCCAATTGCGACGCCATGGTCTTCAGCGACGCTTCCGCCGCGCTCACCTTCACGCCGTCTTTGAGCCGGCCGACCACCGCGGTGGTCAGAAACCGGCGGTCGTTAAAGTTATCTTTAAAAAATCCCGCTAGCGCCTGCGGATACATGCTGACTGGAATCCAAACTTCCTCAGCATTGCCAAAGATAAACGTGCCCTTGAAGCCGCGTGGCCCCACGCCCACCACCGTGTAAGGCGTCGCGTTGAGCGTCACCGTCTTTCCAACTGCGTTGGGATCCGACCCGAATTTGTTGACCCACAGGCTGTAGCTCAGTACAGCAACGTTATTGCCACCGGGCTTGCTGTCTTCTTCCGGCAAAAAGAAGCGTCCTGTCGCAGGAGTCAGTCCCAGGACGTCAAAGTAATTCGCGCTGACCATTTGCCCTAAGACTTGTTTCGGCTCCGCGCCACCGCTCCACGTCAACGGCAGCGGCCCGACGATGCAGCTGAGGCCTGAAAAAACTTCGCCCTCTCGGGCATAGTCCTTGAAGTTCGGATACGACATGCCGAGCTTCGTCACATTGGCTGCCGTGACGCGAGTCTTGGTGTCAACGGTATCTACTTCAACCAGGCGGGAAATATCTTTGACCGGCAAAGGGTGGAGGAGAATCGCGTTCACCACCGTGAAGATCGTCGTGTTCGCGCCGATTCCGAGTGCCAGCGACAAGATCGCGATAGCGCTGAACCCGGGATTCTTGACGAGCATCCGTACTGCGAAGCGGATGTCCTGCCACATTGTTTCCATATGCTCCGCCGTTTCCTGGAATCCGTAGTGGGTGACCCACAATTGCCTGACGTTGCCAATTATGGGGAATACCGCTCTATTCCGACCGCAACGCCTCTGTCACGTCAACCCGCGCGGCGCGCTCCGCTGGAAACACCGACGCGATGACCGCGGCGGCCATTAGCAAAACGACCGACGCGATTACCGGCAACGCACTGGGCATCTCCAACGAGGGAAAATAACGCTTGGCAGCGAGTGTTAATCCGTACCCAAGCACAGCACCCGCTACCACGCCAGTCACAGCCATCACCGCGCCCTCTGCAATCACGCCCAATAACAGATGCCGAGGCTGTGCTCCTACGGCCAGCCGAATACCAAACTCGCGCGTCCTCCCACTCACGGAGAATGCCAGCACGCCCGCAACGCCCACCACGGCAATCGCCAGGGCCACCGCGGCAAACCCGCCGAACACCAGCGAGTTGAGCCGCTCGGGTGTCAAAACCTCGGCGCGCACCTCATCGAGCGTGGCCGCGCGCTCCACGGGCTGTTCCGACGACATATTTCGCACGATCTGCGTAATCGGAGTGATCAGCCCGTGCGGATCCATCCGCGTGTGCACGAACAGGCGCCCGCCAAACAGTGAGATCTCGTTTTTCGAGTCGACGTCGGGTATCTGGCCGAATGGGTGGTAGATAGTAGCCGCTGCTCCGGGCACAAGGTGCTCATCGTCCATGTCGGCGGCAACTCCCACAATGCGGCGCGGCCCGGTTCCGATGAAGATGAACTGCATGATCGGGTCGGTCCACATGATGTGTCGATTGATCGGGTCCTGCCCAGGAAACAGCTTCTGGGCCGCGCTCTGGCTGATGATGACAACCGGCTCACCACCGCGTTTGTCGTCGTCGTTGAAGTCCCGACCAGAAATCAGGGGAACGCCAAGCGAAGCAAAGAAGCCCGGCGAAACTACTCGAAATGCTATGCGAGGATCTTCTTCGCGAGCGCCTTTTATGTGACCTTCGCCAGCGGCTTGGAAGCCGGGACCGAAGGTTCCGGCATCGCGCCACGGAACTTGCGTTCCCAGCGCAACACGGTCCACGCCCGGCAATTCGCTGATCCGCCGAATCGCCTCGCGATAGAAGTTAATGATCTCTTCCGGAGTCTTTCCATACGACATCACCGGCACATTCAACGCCAGCACACGCTGCATGTCGAAGCCGGTCTGTTGCGACTGTAGCGTGAGCAACGTCTTGATGAGGATGCTCGACCCGGCCAGCAGGATGAATGATGCAGCGATTTGCGTCACCGCGAACACCCGCAGCCTGCGACTCGTACTCCCCGTGATGCGCACGCTGCTGCTCGTCAGCCCCATTCCGCCCGACGACTCCGCCGACGGCAGTCGCGGCACAAACGCCAGCAGAACTGCAGCCACAATCGCCAGTCCCGCTCCTACCCACAGGATGCTGAAGTCCACCGTCAGATCAAGCGCACGAACGGAAAACCTCGACGCGTAGCTTGCCAGAACCGCCACCATCGGGCGCGCAATTGCCAGTCCAAGTACCGCACCCGCGGTACACAATAAGAGGCTTTCTGCCAGCAGCGTTCGCCGCAACGCTCCCGTGCTCGCACCCAGCGCGGCGCGAATCGCCAGTTCTCCTTCGCGACGCACCGATCGCGCGAGGATAAGGTTGGCCACGTTCGAGCACGCGATGATGAAGATCAGCGCCGATGCCGCGAGCAGCACCAGCAGGATCGTTCTCGCCCCCGAAGAGATCTGGTCGCGCAACAGCACCGCATGAATCTGGTTTTGTCCATTGGGCGCGTAAGCTTCCGGATGCGCCTTAACCATCGAGGCATACACCGTGCTCAGTTCCGCGTTCGCCTGCTCCAGCGTCACTCCCGGAGCCAGACGGCCGAATAGTTCGGTCATGCGATGAATGCGTCCCGTGACCATGGTCGCCGAAAGATGATGCGGGCTGGTCACCACGTTCGCGATGATTTCCGTTTCCGCCGGATACGGCACCGAAGGCTCCAGCACCCCGATAATGGTTGCCGTGCGATCGCCTAGCCGCACCGTCTTGCCGATCACCGTCGGGTCACCCTTGAGCGAGTTCTTCCAGAAGCGATATGTCAACACGCACGCGCCTGCCGCGTTCGGTCCGTCGTCGTGTTCGTTCAGCAGCCTGCCCAGCACCGGGCGCAGCCCCATGACTTCGAAATACGTGCCGCCAACAACCCCCGCCCGCACCTCGCGGGGGTCTCCCAGCCCAACCATCGTGAAGCCAATGACAGAAAAGTCACCGAGCTCGCTGACCGTCTTGAGGGATTCCTTCAGGTCCTGAATTTCCGGCACAGAAAAGTTCGCGTTATCCAACTGAAGCCCAGGCGCGCTCTGCCGGATGTAGATCAGTCGCTGCTCATCACGGTTCACCAGCGGCCGGAGCAACACTCCTCGCACCAGGCTGAAGATGGCCGCGTTGGCGCCAATTCCCAACGCAAGTGTCAGAATGACGGTGATCGCAAGTCCCTTGGTCCGCCACAACGACCGCAGCGCAACTCTCAGGTCCTGAACGATTAAATCTGGTTTCAGCATGACAATCCGGTCCCCACGGCCCGGTAAGGCCCAACGGATTCAATAAGAGGCTGCAATCCCCAAGCCAGAACCGATGCCGGCTATCTTATTGCATATCAATCAAATGGGACGCCTGAGTTCCGGACTTCGGACTTCCTCTGTTCGCCAGTCGCAACCAGTGTCCGCTAACGAACAGTTGCGCGTCTCGGAATTCTGGGTGTTATTGGACGCCGGTGTCTGCCGCGTTAGTCAAAACTTCATCCGCGAACCCGTTCGACCCGAGCTGCGTCATCCGGCTCACGATGAGGGTGACCACGAAGTTCGCGCACAACGCGAGGAAGCCGGCATTCCACCCGTGGTAGGGATCATGGCCGGTGAGAATGAGAAATGCAGCCAGCGAAATTCCGGTGACCATTCCTGCGAACACGCCCGCAGTGCTCACGCGATTGGAGTAGAGCCCGAGCAGCACTCCGGGAAAGAGCTGTCCGACTCCAGCCGCTCCTAGCAGCAGAAGCGACACCAGGCTGGGATGGGTGTAGATGGCAACCAGCATCGCGCCAAACGTCAGGACGAGCACCATAATGCGCGCCAGTCGTGCGACCTGCTGGTCGTTCATGTCCGGATTCAGCAGCGGACGAAACAGGTTCTTGGCATACAAGGTGGCACCGGTGAGGAGTTGAATTGCGGCCGGCACCATAGCTGTGAGTGCCCCAGCTCCGCCGACCAAGCCTAGAAACCACGGAGGAAACGTCTTGCGCACCATCATCAGCATGGCAAGGTCGCTGTTGGGCAAACCCGGCATCACCAGCATCGCGCTCAAACCGACAAACATCACCAGCGGCAGCGTGATCGAGTACAGCGGCATGATAACTGCGTTGCGCCGCAAGACCTTACCGCTGCGGGCCGTAAAGCTCGCTGCAAAGTAGTGAGGCCACATATAAAACGTGAACGCGAACAGCAGCACCGTGGTGATGTACCAACCCTGTCCCAAATTCCGGGTAGAGCCCGGAAATACAAGGTGATTGGGATTGGCACGGATTACCGCAGTAAACATGGGGCCGATACCACCGAAATAGATGTGCGGTATCGCGAATCCCACAATCAGCACTGCGGACAGGAGCAGAAAGTCTTTGATCACGCTGACCCACGCTACGCCGCGCACTCCGCTGACGAAGACAAAGCCGGCCACCAGCGTCACGCCGATGATCATAGCGGGCGTGCGATGGATCGCACCGAAACTGGCTGCTTCAACAATCAAGCCGAGCCCGGTGAGTTGAATCTGAAGATACGGAATGAGGCAAACAACTCCGAGCAACGCGACAAATGCACTCAGGTACGTACTGCCGTAGCGGACTTGGAAGAAATCGGCTTGCGTTTGCAGTCCGAATTTCCGGCCCACTTCCCAGATGGGCGGCAGAATGTAAAACGCGAACACTTGAATCAGGCACGCATATGCCAGGATGTACAAAACCGGTGCACCCCTTGAGTATGCCCAGCCGCTTGCTCCAAGAAAGGTGAGCGTGGTGAAGATCTCGCCGGCCATTAACAGCCAAACCAGGATGAGGCCAAATCCTCGCCCTCCAACGGTCCATTCTTCAAGGCTCATCCGGTGATGAAAGCGCGCCAGAAAGCCGACGAACGAGCCCACTGCGACGATGGTCGAGATCAGTGTGAGCGCCACAAATCCTGGGCTCAATGCGCGCCGTCCTTATTGTTGGGATTGTCTTCGGCCTGGCGTTGTTCCACGCGGTACGCGCCCCACATGCAAAGCGGAGTTAGCAACATCCACAGAATCAGCCAGAAGAAATTGAACGGGAGGCCCAACATGATGGGATGGATGCGGTCCCAAAGAGGGACCCCAAAGCAGATGGCGATGAACGGAATCAGGCCGAACAGGATCGATCCCAGCGATGGGCGTTTCACGCGCGAGGCTCCTGTAATTGAATTCGCGCGATTGTAGCAGGATTACAAGGAGACCAAGTCATTCAGTTTCCAGACGATATACCCTTCACACTTCTTGACACATCCCAACGAGCCGAGGGCCTAACCGCGGGGTTTACTTTGACTGATTGAGAAGTTTCCGATGGGCTTCATCGCAAGTGATGCGGCGGATGGCAGACGCACACTGATGAGGTCGAGAGGAGAAGGTGAAATGACTCGACTACGTGGTTTCGTGCTGTTGAGTGTGGTAGTAGTGGCAACCGCCCTGAGTTCATGGGCGGGTGTGTATGTGTCGGTAGCGATTGGACCTCCAGCGTTGCCCGTGTACTCGCAACCGTTGTGCCCCGGACCGGGATACATCTGGACGCCGGGTTACTGGGCGTGGGGTCCGGGTGGTTATTACTGGGTACCGGGAACTTGGGCAACCGCTCCGCAAGTTGGCTTCCTCTGGACGCCCGGTTATTGGGGATTCTCAGCGGGATTGTATAACTGGCACCCAGGCTACTGGGGGCCGACCGTCGGCTTCTACGGCGGCATTAACTATGGCTTCGGCTACACGGGAGTCGGCTATTGGGGTGGATATTGGCGCGGGCGCGATTTCTACTACAACCGCTCGGTCAACAACGTGAACATCACCAACATTCACAATGTCTACAACCGGAACGTGGTTAATAACGTGAACGTGAACCGCGTCAGCTACAACGGTGGCCCGCATGGTATTCAGGCGCGGCCTACGTCGCAGGAGATGTTTGCAGAGCGCGGACAACATATTGGTCCGACCTCAGCGCAGTTCCAGCATGAACAGGCTGCCCGCAATGACCGCAGCCAGTTTGCCTCGGTCAACCACGGCCAACCCGCAGTGGGTGCGACTCAGCGGCCGGGAGCGTTCAACAGTCGCGAAGCTACAGGTGCAAGTCAGGCTGGGATGAGCAGGCCGGCCGCGAACACGAATGCGTTCAATAACGCCAGAGAAGTACCGCGTCCGCCACAGAACTACCAACAGACGCGAACGGCTGCGACGTCGAACGTACCGCGTCCACCGCAGAATAGCTATCCGCAGCAACGTGCGTCCGCGAGCGTTGCACGGCAGCAGAACAATCAGCAGCAAGCGCGTGCGTACGGAAACACTTCGCGACCCGGCAACTACGCCAGTACGCAGGCTTCACAGGCGCGAAACGTTCCGCGCCCGGGAACGATGCAACGTCCGGCTGCTCAGCAGCAGGCGCAACATGCGAACTATGCTTCGCGTCAGGCTGCTCCTCAGTACCGAGCTGCTGCACGTCCGTCGGCTTCGAGCATGAACCAGCGGCCGTCTAATCAGCACCAGGCGCTTGCGCATCAGCCAGCGGCTCGCGATGGGCAGGGCGGTCACCGGGCGCACTAGCATACGAAGAAACGTCCCATCCAAGCCAAATCGGTCTGGATGGGACACTTCGAATACTGACTACGGTTATTTCAGATTGCTTTGGAGTAATGCCGGCGAGCCTGATGCAACTGCCGAGATCGATTGTCCGCGGCGAGGAGTCGCAGCGGGCAACCCGGCGGCGACCGTGTCACCCTGGTGCAGGTCCAGCATCAGGATTCGGCTGTCAGAGTAGTAAGCCTCACCGAAAACAGTCTGCGCTTCGAAGACGGGATTGTTGGGCTTCAAGTATTGGCGCTGGAGCGGGCTTGTACTGGCAAGATCGGTGCCGACGAAATCGCGCTCGGTATCCACGTGAGGATCGATCGTGTGATTGAAGATGCGTCCACGCTTCATCCAGGAAATGGCATCGTCAAACGTAGCGGCGCCTGCCCAGATGGGAACGCCCGCGGAAGTGTACCCAGTCTTCCATATCCGAATATGATGACGGTGCGAAACGACAGCTCCAGGCTGGGGCAGCGAGTACCCGTAGTCTTGCACGCGGCCAAACATGTAGAACCGCGCCATGGGAAATTGGGCGTCGTTGGTGCCGTGGCGAGCCATGTGCCAAGCCATCATGGGTCCCCAGGCATCGGTCTTGACCCAGCCTGCGCGCGTGAAGGCGCGCTGCAATTCCTCGTCCTGGGCAACGAAAACCATATTCACCATGTCGCCTTCGTGGCCTTCGCGGTTGGTGATGCGCGACGGAAGATATTCCATCATCGCGTTCATGTCTTCGGCATCGTGACTGGCACTAGGAAGGTTGGCGGTTTGCAGCGATGTTTCGCAATCGAAGTGAGCCGTGACTTCGGTGCCCTTCAGAGCGGTGCTGTTACCTCCGCGGGTGAGCAGGAACAAGGGGGCGGCGGGCATGTAGAACAGTCCGGTGAAGGCCATGCTGGTAAGCATGCGCCAGGTATGCGAGCTGCCTTTGATTACTTTTCGTGCGCTGAGACCAACCGTCTCACCAGTCAGTGTTTCAACCGAATCGAAGCCCACCGTGATTCGGCCACCGATGCCCAGTAGGCGTTTGCCCTTAACGGAGATCACTCTGCCGCGGACATGACTGCCCTCACGAAGAACGGTGTAGTCGCCGACGCTGACGTCCTTCGCTATCACGAAGTCCAAAGGATCTCCAGCGTGGGCCTTCGAGGACGAAATTGTTTGCGTGAGTTGCAGCAACACAGCTGTCCCATCGGGCACTAGTAGGCGCGAACTGCTGGCGGCCGGCTCAACTGCGGACAGAGCTTGAGGCAACACAAGCAGTATCATCAGCGCATAGATGGGAACTCGGCGATCGGCCCTTAATCGAATTGGATACCGCCCTTCCGAGAAGCTCTGCCTCTCATTCGCGACCGTTATCTAGGGGTATCCCCGCGGTCGGGACATTCAGGGATATGAGTTTCAGCGTTTAAAGCTCATAGTCACAATTAGATAATTTCGCGTGTTGCTGATCTGTTCAAAACTGCTCACAACTCCGGGACTCTGCATTTAAAACCGGCAGCCGGCTTAAAGGCAGACAAACCCGCCGTCAGGGCAAATAACAAACTTAGGTTGTGTGCCGACGGTAGTGTGAAAAATGCGTGTTGAATTCGGGGCCGTCCTTCAACAGGATTGAACAATCATCCGCGACGGCTTATTCGAGGGGACGTACTACCGAGCGGTAGGAGTTGATTATCCGGTCTTTAGCCAACTATGGTCAACGGAATTCGGTGCCGGCCGAATCCCCCGAAGGGGGTATCCCCAGGTAATGACTCCTGTTCCAGTACATCGCGTCGTGCTCCAATGGCCTTTTTCCCTGCCTGCGCGGGCCCAATGGTGCGCAAGCCGATTGCGCTAAAGTTAACGGACGGGCAAATTCCATCCGAGATGCTGAGAAAACAAAAAGCCCCACACAGCGGGGAAGCTGTGTGGGGAAAGCGACTGTACCGAACCAAAGCAGTGGTTACTGTGGCTGGGTGGTGCGGTAGATGTCGCCGTTCATAAGGACGATGTACACGTACCCCGTGGCAGGGTCGATGTTCATGCCCTGCGTGTTGGCGCCTCCGGCGGTGGTGCTGGGATCAAGCGGAAGGCCGCTATTGCAGCTATTCCAGTTCACTCCATCATTCGAATAAATCGGCTTCAGCCCGCGGTCGCCGTAGTAAATCGCGATGGCCCTCGTCTTCGCCGGATTGACAACGATTCGACTGATATCGGTGGCAAAACCGGTGCCATACTGATTGTTGCCGCAAAAGTGCCATGTACCGCTGGGCGGAGCTGCCGGCCCGTAACACCACAAGCCCGTTCCGGTCTTGTTAGTGGCGCCAGCGTTGCCTGCGCCTACCATCAGATATCCCGCATAGGGACCGGCTGGTGCAGTCGCCATGGCCCAGACGTCTCCGTTGGTGACGTTTCCCGGAGGATATCCTAGCTTAGTCCAATGGTAGCCATTGTCCTTTGAGTAGAAGACGCCTCCATTGGCAAACCCGGCATAAATCGTGCCGTCGGGCTGCTTAAAGGTGTCAATGCCTTCGGCGACGCCAGATGAGCCTCCCTGCGCAGGAGATCCCGGAGCAAGGAACCAGCTTCTTGCATTGGTTGTGGAAAGCCAGATGCCGCTATAAGTCGCGGATACTATGGTCTTCCCATCGTTCGCTATGACCGAACCGTTGATCGCGCCGCCGCTATTGGAACGTGGGTTGGCTACGGCAGTCCACTTCGTTCCGCTCCCGCTCACATTATCGAGCCAGTAGAAGTGGTTTAAACCTTCGTTGAAGTTATTGCAATAATCGTTGCCGACAAATACGGTACCGTCCGGCGCAACGCCCATTCCACGGTGAAGGTGACAACTGAAGCCGGTGTTAATGACCGTCCAGTGATAGCCCTTGTCGATCGATTTCGAGACGCCGCCGGCTGGCGGATTGTTACTGGAGACGTACATCTTTCCGGCGTTGTCGAACTGGATCCACCAGTTTTGCGTGGCCAGTCCGGTATTGCCGATTTTTTGCCAAACGGGCGCGGGAGCAGCGGTTGTGTTGGTGGAAGATGAATTTACGGCCTGGGAGGAATTAGAAACTTCCCGTGCAAAAAGCAGACTGCACGATACAACAACGTACAGCAGGGAGAGTGCCCACGTAGAGACAGTCTTTGACATGACTTTCTTTCTCCATGAATTAAATTGGGTCAATGCCGCTCGGGCAATCGACGGAAGTGCACCGGCCTTGACATGGGCTGCGTCAGGGGGAACGGCCGGGCAAGTTGCGGGTTGAGCGTAGAGCCGATGGGAACTGCGCTATCGCTTGGCTTCGTTGCGGAAGTTAGGCAACGTAAAGCCCGACTGTGCTGGGTGCGAAAGTCCTCCTAGACTTACGAGCTAGGTTGTAACGATGCTTCGGCTAGTGCACGTCGTTCGCCACCGTGGCAGCCACAGTGCCTCAGTCACTTAAAGGCCACCAGCCTTAGCCTAGAGGTGTAGTAATTGCAGTCACGCGGAAGTTTTTACATAGCGTTACTAGCCAGCACCGTTAGGCAGCACTCCTCCCGCACTTGGTGCACTCAGCAAGTTAATGGCGCTTGGGATGGGGCTTCATTTCGGCGTCTGCTTCGCCCGTCCCAACTTCGCTCGAAACCTCGATCAGAATGCGTCGCAGAACAGGACCGGTTCCTGCCCCGTCTGTTCACTACGAATCGCCGATTGCTATTCGGAGGCTTCCACGCTACCCTTGTGCCCTTTAGCGTAGCTGCCGCGTTTCGGAACTCAATCCTTTTGGGGACGGTGAAAGTATGGCATCGGGTTCGTTGACCTCGGGAGGCGCTCCGGCGGGGGCTGCTTCCAACTCAATTGCATTGGCTGACGCCCTCCAACTGGCGCTCACGGTTACCAGCTACTTCGAGACCAGCAAACCTATGAATTACCAGGGGGTCGTTGGAGACTTCGACGGACAAGGCGTGTCGTTTGGGATAATCCAGTGGAACTTCGGCCGAGGGACGCTCGGTCCGCTGCTAAAGCAGATGTTGCAAACTGACGAGGCGGCTTTCGGCGGCTGTTTCGGTCCGAGCACGGATTACGACACCCTGAAGAATGCGATTCTGTCCGGGAATGTTGCAGGACAGATGAGCTGGGCGCGCAGCCAGCAAAGTGCCAACCCCGCTTGGAAAGCGCCGTTCATTGCACTTGGATTGATTGACGAGTTCAACCAGATTCAGCGGAAATATGCGACCAGCGACTATCCTGCCCTTGCGGCCTTGGTGATCGCCAACCTCCGGGCGATCAATTCGGCGCTAATGGCGAATATCGAGGCCAGGAGTTATGCCGCCATCTTCGATCTGTGTGTTCAGCAGGGTGGCATCCACGTAGCCATGGACGCCATCAGAGCGACCGTAGCGAAGACACCACCCGCGACACAGAATGACTTGATGAAGATCGCGGTACAGCAGCGGGCACTTGCGGCGCTCCCAGCGTCGATCGCCGACTGCATGAGTCGCCGGATGGGCATCTTGACTGGCAAGGCCTACCCGTACCCGGACGCGAACGGAAAGACCGTAATCAGGGACAATCCGCCGGGGTTCAAGCTTATCGCGGACATGGGAACCAAGATTGTTGCCAGTCTTTAAACGTCTGACGTTGCTCCTGTGGCTGATATGGGTGTGCGCCAGTTCAGCCGAGGACGCCGTCTCACCTCCGGCTTGTTCGGACGGCGTCTGCGTTGTGAACGTATTCTCGAAAACCCTGATCGGACCGCCATGTGTCGATGATTCCTTGCTGGTGGTCTACAGCCAGGCCAGCGGAGCCACACTCATCCAGTGCAGCGACCCAGAAAGCGCGGAAAACAATAAGGCCTTCGTGTACGACCGGCGCGACGGCGACTCGACCTCTTATGAGTTTCGAGGCGGCCGGTTCATTCGGCCGGACTATCTGGCCACAGCCGCGAGCGACGGTATTCCGGACAAGTTCGGCGCCGTCCCCTTATGCTTAGTGAAGGATCGCCGGCCCGCAGCCTCAGGCGAAATGCTTCTCGCCGAGAAACAGCCCAACGAGTCCCCGGGTGCATCGTACTGCTATCACATTCACTACGTGGTTGTCGGGAGTGCGGGTTTGCAAATCATCAGCGACGACGGACAACAACTGCCGGCTCTGTCACCCGCCGCTACAAACGAGTGGGCAGAGCTGCGCCAAAACCTTTCGCCCTACATCGAACCGAAACCCGATATTGCCGCCCCAACGCCGCAAGCTTCGGTGAGGAGCGACAAGGCGCGGCTGTTCCAATCTCCTAACCTCGATAGCCGCACTCGGATGTATCTCGTAAAAGGCGATCACGTGGAGATTCTCGACGACACTCAGCTCAACACGGGCTGGTGCAAGGTTCGGTATCTGCCAAAGTCGGGGAAAGCCATCGAAGCATGGATGCAATCGAGTGACCTCGATCGATCGCAGAAGTAAACAGTTGCCGGCGCCCCTCTGTGAATGCCGCAAAACTCCGGCGAGCCAGACCCCTACCCCTCACGAAAAAGCCGGAGCACGATAGCTCCGGCCATACTAAGAATTCCATTTACACAGCGCACGCCGAGTCCCGCCTTACACCAGAAGATCCGGCATCGGCGGCTGCGACGGCGGCGCAATGTGAGGCGCGGGCATGGCCTCGAGCTCCATCTTGATTCCTCCTACCGCCGAAGCGATCCAGTTATAGAACAACGCCATGAGCGCGCCTACGAGGAAGCCCAAGGCTCCGTACACGAAAGGCGACAGAGCGGCAATGACCAAGATGCCGACCATGCCGAGCTTTTGCGCCCCAGGGTTCGCAGCAAACCCAACCAGCCCTATGCACACGAAAAATAAGCCAAAAAGGATTCCGAGCGCCATGTGAAGAATGCCATAAATCTTTGCGCAGGAAATAACGTCCACGGAACGCAGCCGTACCATATTTCCTCCTAGTTGGATTTGAATTTTGCCGCATACGCGGCGTTTGCTGCTTCGCTCTGCCCGCGCGCGATGCTGAGCGTCTTCCACTCCGAACCCTTCCAGTGCTTGGCCAGCAGGATGATCTGTCCTGCGTGCAACGCATAGTGGGCGATCTGCCGGTTGACTGCCTGTAACACGCTGTGGGGCTCGCAACGGATGGTGACTTCGCGCGCCACATCGCTAGGGCTTAGCGCTGTGACCGTGTCGAGCACGAGTTGCCAGTAATGCTCCCACGTCTGCATGATTTCGGCGCGCGAGGTGCCAGCGGCGACGACGAATTCCTGGTCGCGGTTGCGGTTGTCTTTTTCGCCATCACTGGTCAGGAAGTCAGTGAAGCGCGATCGCATGTTTCCCACCATGTGCTTCGCAATGACGGCGACACTGTTCGACTCGGCGTCGAGCACGGCGAAGAATTGCTCGTCGCTGAGTTGCTCCATCGCGGAGTCGGCTTGCCGCTTGATGCCTCGCAGGCTGCGGGATGCTTCGTCCAAATACAAGGCTGCAATGTCAGGCATGCGCGCTCCTTTTCTCTCGAATGTGTGATCGCGATGGAAGAAGAATACTCCTGCACACTCGCGGCGAGGCGATAGTGTCAGAGACAATCAGGCACGCACGATCATTTCGAAGCTCACCAAGAGGCACGAGTCGCTCGCCGGCGCAATCACTTTTTTGAAGAATTTTGTTGACATCATCATGTGGTAACCGCAATATGTAGTGCTAGGCGTGGTGCTCATCCAATATTTTGAGTAGCTATGGAGAGCGGCCGGGCCAAAACGCAACCTTCGAGGGAGAAGGTTTCAAGGAGGCAACACACAATGGCAACCAAAAAGAAAGCTGCAAAGAAGAAAGCCGCCAAGAAGAAGAAGCACTAACGAACCGGGCGGGGCTGAGGCCTCGCTAATTTTTTGCTGACCAAACTGGCCTCCGCGACTTCGCTCCGGGGGCTTTTTGCTGGCCGCGAGAATTGAGGCAAACAGTTCGCAGTTGTTCGCACCGCGGGTTCGTGCTAGAAGAAAGCGTTGCCTCGGCAAGCACTGGTAGGTGTCAAGTTTGGTGCAGGAGCGGCGGGAGTTCCATGAGCGGAACGAAAAGACAAGCACGTAAAGCGGGCGCCGGCCCGGAACCGGTGATCCCCGACAAGCTTTACTTCCGCATCGGGGACGTTGCGAAGCTATGCCATCTCCAGGCCTACGTGCTGCGTTTCTGGGAATCGGAGTTTCCGCAATTGAAGCCGGTGAAGAGTTCCACCGGCCAGCGCATGTACCGTCAGCGCGATGTCGAGAACGTACTCCGAATTAAGAAGCTGCTTTACGACGAGGGCTTCACCATCGCGGGCGCGCGGCAGCAGTTGAAAGCCGAAAGTAAACCCGCGAAACTGCAGTCCGGTCTACCCTTCCCAAAACGCGGGCGGAACGATGGCCTTAAGAAAGTGCGCCAGGGATTGCAGGAGATCCTGGTGCTGTTGAAGAAGAAGAGGTAGTCGCCGTTGCCGACAACCCGCATAGAATTTAAGATGCCAGCGCTGAATACTACGGCTGTGGGTTGCACACTGGATCCTGGATCCATACTGGGAGATTTGTGAGGACATTGTCCCACATCGCTCGCGTCGCCTGTCCGTTTCGCGTCACTGCGTATATCCAAACGTACAACCGCGTGTTCGGGTTGTCCGACGCCTCTGTATAACCTGAGTTTGCAGCTGCCTCACGCAGTGGTTCATCCTTTACATTTCCCAGGCTATTCATGAAGACGTGGGTAGCTTTTGGCTTACCCAGACATCCCGACGGCGGCGGCAGCCTCTTCTTGTCGCCGCGAGTGTTTGTCGGGTCGAGCAGCGCAAAACGGACCAGCACGGGAGCTTCGTCGTCGTTCAGATGGTCCTTCATCCAGCCCCAATTGTCCGTGAAGATATTTCCGTCGGCACGAGGCTTTGGAGGAACGTGGTTTAGTACTTCGATAAGTGTGTGATCCAACAGCGGGTGCTTATTTAGCAACCCTCCCGGATCCAGTTCCCAAACCCAAACGAAGGGCGCTGAGTTGGGGAGGTTCGCGACAAAATACTCGGGAACTCGGGCAGCCGCTGAACTAGTGTGTCGAACTGGCTCGGAATATCCAGTCCCGATAAACCGATCATCGACGCTGAGGCGCTCCTGTAACACTTCGCGAACGGACTGATTCGCCAGCAAAACCTGCCCTGCGATCACTGCACCGGCTAGTTCTGCGATCGCAGTGTGGGCCGCTTTCGGGCGATTCTCGAGAACAGGCCCCAGTTCCTTGCTGAGGCATTCTTCCACCGCAGGGCTTGTCATGCCCTTACATCTTGCCGCTGAAACCTCCAACGACTTTTGCCAGCCCAGCCATGAGTTGGCAATTAGTATGTTTTGCTTTTCAGCGCGTTTCGGGATAACCACAAGCACCAGGAAGAGAACCAATGCCATGATTACGACGATCAACCAGGGCAACACTACAGAGAATGGCCTGGCTCTCAATATCCCGGGAAAGAACCGCAGGCCAATCGCGGCCAACAACGAGACGGCGGCGCAGGCGATCAGAATTCTTTGATTCTCGGTAAAGAAACTCGCTATAACCGCGACTGAAGCTGGAACTCCGGTGAGCTCTACGACCGCATTGAGTGCGGTCCTGTGCCAGGCTGTCCGCGTCTCTTTCCCGGCCTCTCCTGCGCTCGACGATGCGGGTAACTGATCGGGAGTTGCGTTCATAAAACTCGACGTCAATCTTGTATTCGCGATTGTCTAAGCGGCCTCAAAAACGAGAGCCAAGTCTTATATCCAAGCCTCCAATTCCGCCGTATGGTGGCGCATTATCTCTTCTTTCCCACGTCGGCACAACCTGTATTTCGCCAGTCTCAAACGTCAGGTAGGCACTTCAGTGCCAAAGGGAGTTGCGATCTGCTGCAGGATTGCATCTTGCTGGCAGCGGGTCTTGAACAGGCGACAGCCATTGATCGTCATTCGAGGTGCCGGGGGAATGGGCGACACTCTAAAGCGCCATCATCGCCGGTCTCACGTGTGCGGCGGACATGAACGGCACCTTCCAGCGGAAGCGCCCCAACAGGAATTGCAGCAGTTTTGTCGTCACCAACAGCGTGAGCGACCCGAGTGTCAGGCAAACCGGAATCAGCCACCAGCCAAGCACCTCGTGGACCGGCGACGGTGGGTTTGTCATGGTCGCCCCCATACGAAAAGCGAAACTGAACTGGTCCGGTCCGACCCAAAAGCCCGTGTACTTGGGAAAAAGCGGCTTCATAATCGCGAGTAACAGAAATCCCGCACCCATTGTGTAGCCGACAATCGCGATCGCGAAGGCGGTAAAACCGGCGATGCCGGTAGTGGCCCAGCGCAGGGCCGCGCGCAAAATCACCAGCGGAGAAATGCTGCGTTGTGCGCGCTGTACCAGCAAGCCGGTGCGATATTGCTGTGCGAGTTCATTTGCCGGACCAAGTCCCGCCAACACCGAATCGAGGTTGGCCGCTGGATCAGCGACACGTTCGCGAATATGCATGTGGATCTCCTCCACAATGTCTTCACGTTCAGACACGGTCGTGCCTGTCAGGGCCGTGCGCAATTGCGTCAGGTAATCGTTGATTTGTGTTTCGGGTGTCATAGCGGTTGCTCCACTTTCTTATCTTTTAATACCGGTTCAATCAGGAAGCCCAGACCGGCAGAGAATTGGGTCCAGGTCTCGGCCATCCGGGTGGCGCGGTCGCGCCCGGCCTGCGTGAGTTCGTAGTATTTGCGCGGGTGTCCGGCCTCGGCTTCGACCCATTCCGATTGGACCAGCCCTTCAGCGCGCAGGCGGTTGAGGATGGGATAGATCGTCCCCTCGGCCAGCACTAAGCTGGAGTCGCGCTCCAAGACCCGCAAAATCTCCAATCCGTACAAACGGCCGTGCCAGAGGCTGGCCAGAACAGCCATTTCGAGGCAGCCTTTGCGCATTTGCGCCTCCCACTTGTCAGGAGAGTCGAGTTCGGGAGGAATGGCAATTGCCTTGGTCATGAATTATACCTTGCAATGCAATGTATCGTGCCAAGCAACTTATTCGATGTCAAGTGGAATTTTGCGCTTTTACGTACTGCTTAGCGGAGACGAACCGAGGGCCGTTAATATCACGATGCGCGGGCGGTGTTCAGAGTAAATGTTTGCAATCTCAGATGCCGTAATGGAGCAGACGCAGCGCGTCTTTGTATTCATCTCGCGCTGCTTTGGCTTTCTTCTGTGCGTCCTGTTCGGCGAATCCGGCCGAGTCCCAATGTTCCATCGCAACCTCGGAGTGATCGGGAGTCGCCAGTGCTTCTTCGGAGCGGATAGCGGCGACCCACTGGTCCACCGCCTGCTTGTAGGCGCGTTGCAGTTCATCGAGATTTTCGTTGTCCATAGGTGTCGGATACTAGGGGACACATCGCGGCGGGTCAACCGTTCGAGCCGCACTTTCACTCAAAATTAACCTGGTGCGCAAAGCTGCGATTGCCATTCGCTGACCGCGCATATGGGTCACGGAATATTCATCAGGCCTTCAAGTTCCGTTCATCATTCCGGGCTCGGGGCCATAGTAGGCTACCGCGCACGGGGCTTCTGGGCTACGCCTCCACTCTCGCATTCAAAAAGGACGGTTCATGACTACTGCAGCGACGTCGCTGAGCTCCCCCACGCCGGAAGTACCGGTAACCGCCGCGGTACACGACAAGATGAACAAAGGGCCGCACAAGCTCGCGATCTTCATCTTTCTGGGCCTTTTTTCGGTCGGAATCGTTTATGCGCTTTCCAATCTGATCTCAGACGTAAGCCAAGTTCATCATCCGTCCACCTCTGCTTTCCTGCTGCTGGGTATTGCGTTGATGGTCGCCCTGGGTTTTGAGTTCGTCAACGGTTTCCACGATACCGCCAACGCGGTGGCGACGGTGATCTATACCCACTCGCTTGATCCGCATATCGCGGTGGCATGGTCGGGAATGTGGAACTTCCTGGGTGTGCTGCTTTCCTCCGGTGCAGTCGCGTTCGCCATCGTCTCGTTGCTGCCGGTGGAGTTAATCCTCCAGGTCGGCAGCGGCGCGGGATATGCCATGGTGTTCGCGTTGCTGGCCGCGGCCATCATCTGGAACCTGGGGACATGGTGGCTCGGACTGCCGGCATCAAGCTCGCATACGCTGATCGGGTCAATCATCGGCGTGGGCATCGCCAATCAATTGATGAACGCACGCACCGCGACCAGTGGTGTGGATTGGGACCAGGCACTGAAGATCGGGAAGTCGCTGGTGTTCTCTCCGATTATCGGATTCGCAGTGGCGGCCCTGCTCTTGCAATTGTCGAAGGTGTTTATCCACGATCCCCGGCTGTACAAAGCCCCTGAAGGCGATGCGCCGCCGCCGTTCTGGATCCGCGCCCTGCTGGTGCTGACCTGCACTGGTGTGAGCTTCGCGCACGGCTCGAACGACGGGCAGAAAGGCATGGGACTGATCATGCTGATCTTGATCGGAACAGTGCCGACAGCCTATGCCTTGAACCACGCGCTGACCGCGCAGGACTCAATCGATTTCATTGCCGTGTCGCAGCAGGCAGGAAGTGTGCTCGACAAGTACGTCAGTCCGAATGCCGTGGTAGCCGATCCGCGCGAAGACGTAAAAGAGTACGTCCGCACGAAAGAATTCACCGCCGACACCATGTTGGCCCTGCGCAACACCATCAACGACGTAGGAACCGAAGTGGCGAACTTTAAGGCACTGGGGCAGGTTCCAGAAGACCGGGTCCGCAACTTCCGCAATGACATGTATCTCACAAGCGAGGCGCTGCGCCTGATGAAGAAGTCCGGCGTGGTCAAGATCTCAGCGGCGGATTGGGCGGTCCTCGACAACTATAAGAAGCACATCGATAAGGCCACAAAGTTTATCCCCACGTGGGTGAAGGTGGCAGTCGCGCTCGCGCTGGGCCTGGGCACGATGGTCGGCTGGAAGCGGATCGTGGTGACGGTCGGCGAGAAAATCGGCAAAGATCACCTCACCTACGGACAGGGCGCGGCAGCCGAAATCACTGCCATGATGACGATTGGTGCGGCCGATTATATGGGACTGCCCGTGAGTACCACGCACGTGTTGTCTTCGGGCGTGGCGGGTACGATGTGGGCGAACAAGTCAGGCCTGCAAATGTCGACCTTGCGTAATTTGTTGATGGCGTGGGTGCTGACACTACCGGCGTCGATCATGCTGTCAGGCTCGCTGTTCTGGTTGTTTAACAACTTGATGACGAAGAAGTCGTAAGCAACTCGGTGCATCCGGCAACCCAGTCTTGAAAATCCCACTCAGGTTAAGCGAGCTTGAGTGGGAGGTCTCACGTTGCCGGCCCCGAGTCGCGCGCCCGCATTAGTTCGGGCCTCTTCCCACGCGATTCTTCATAAGCCGACCGATGCTCCCGCAGCTTGCTATATTCGGAGCATGATTTCCAGCGAGCAATCGGTCGCGCCATCGCAGATTAGTGCGGCGGAAATGCGCGAGCGTGCAAAGCGCCGCGACACGCGAATACTCGTCTGGGCAATCGTTCTGGCCGGGACGTTGTTGCGGCTGCGAGCGCTGGGCGCCAAGAGCTTCTGGCTCGACGAAATTGCCAGCGTGGTGGTCGCACGCATGCCCGGCAATTCATTCTGGCATTGGCTCTGGACCGAAGAAGGCAACATGGCGCTCTACTACGTCATGCTGCGGCCGTGGATCGACATCCATCTCGGCGAAGCCACGGTACGTCTACTCTCGGTGCTGCCTGGTATCGCGAGTATTCTGATGATGTACTTGCTGGGCAAGCGGCTCTTCGGACGTTACGTTGGAATCCTTTCAGCTCTGTTTCTCGCATTAAGTACCTGCGCAGTGGTGTATTCGCAGGAGGCGCGCGGCTATAGCTGGCTGCTGTTGGGCACGATTGTTTCGACCTACCTCTTCGCCCGCCTGATCGAGCACCCGACGTTTGCGAAAGCAGGCGCATATGCGCTGGCTGCGGGAGTCACCTTCTACTTTCACTATTTCGGATTGCTGGTTCCGCTGGCGCATGCGGTGTCGTTACTGGCATTGCCCAGTACGCGGCGGCCGTGGAAGCAGCTGTCGTTAGCCACGGCGGTCCTCGTAATCTTCGGCGCGCCTATTCTTTGGATGATCCACACACAACCGGCACGACACCTGGCCTGGGTTTCGAGTCCATCGCTGCTCGAGCTCTACCACCTCGGCGTCTTTCTGGCCGCCGAGAGCGGCAAAGGAGTGGGAGCCACGCTGTTGCTCGTGGAGTTGGTGCTGCTCGGAGTGTTCTTCCGCCAAATGCTGGCGTTGCGGAAGGGCTCGGTGCAGGGCGACCGGTGGCCGTATGCGCTGGTAGCAAGCGGACTGCTCACGCCCGTCGTTTTCTCGCTGCTGGTCTCGGTCGTGCGACCGGTTTTCTTCCATCGCTTCCTCATCATCTGTCTGCCGGCATGGCTGCTGGCGGTAGCAGTGGGAGCGTGCTCACTTCGCCAACGCCCCATGCGAATATGGGCGATTGCCGGAGTATGTGCTCTCTCTCTGGTAAGTACCTGGCTGTCGTATTCACGCGTGCGCGAAGACTGGCGTGGTGTGGCGAACCTCCTGATCGATAATGCGCGCGCCCAAGACGTCGTGGTGTATTACCAGGGCGTCGGCAACTTCGCGGCCGAGAGTTATCGCGACTGGCTTCCGGGAGGTGGTGCCAACCGTCCGACGCCAGTCGAAGTGGGCGCGCCGGGAACTGACTGGCGAGCCAGAATCGCGGGTGCGCCGCGCGTGTGGTTGGTGGAATATCCAGCAAACCTGAGCGACGAGACTTCACGCTCGCTCGAAGCGGAGTTGCACAGCCACTTCACGCAGGTTAAGTCGCAGGCTTTCCGTGCCGTGACCGTCACCGAGTTTGTGCAGAAACCGTAACAGGTAACTGGTGGAGACCCGTGAAGACCAATGCAGTACGGATTCTCGACGCGCTCAACGTGGGTTACGAGTTGCGCGAGTATGAAGTCGATCCCGACGGTCTGGCGGCGGAGTCAGTTGCCGCGAAGATCGGCATGCCTCCCGAGCAAGTTTTTAAGACGCTGCTTGCACGCGGTGATCGCAACGGGCCGTGCTTCGCGGTGATTCCCGGAAATTATGAACTTGACGTAAAGGCACTCGCCAAGTTGAGCGGCGACCGCAAGGTCGAACTGGTCTCGCTAAAAGAAGTGCAGCCGCTTACGGGATACATCCGCGGCGGCGTAACCGTCTTTGGCGCGAAGAAAGACTACCCGGTCTTCGCCGACGAGACCATCGAACTCTGGGGCGTCGTCTCGGTTTCAGCAGGCGTGCGGGGCACGCAAGTGCTTCTCGCACCCGCCGACTATCTGCGGATCACGAAGGCGACGGTGGGCGAAATCTCTCGAGAGAAGCTGACTAACGGCTAGCGATTAGCCATTAGCTCGGATACATCGCGCGCCATACGCGCCGCTAGGCGCTTGGAGATACGGTTCGCCCGCTAGGTTTCTAGTGGTTGCGCTCTAAGGGTTTTTCGGTACGCCCTCCGACAAAGTCCTAGCCTATCGAAGCCACCAGTAATTTTTATCGTAGCGTACAGACAACCTTTTCTCGTCTCCGTAAGCATCTCCTAACTATCTATTTTCAAAAGCTTACAAACTGACAAACCAATTGCCCGGCTGAGATGCTCTCCGAAAGCGAGACTCGAACCTAGCCCCACTTCCGGAGATCGGCTATACGCCACGCACCGATCGTGCATCGTACTAACACTGCACGCGATGACGTTGCGCGGCAGAACTCGGAAATTACGAGGTAACGTATGAATCGCTTCCGTTGTTTGATAGTTCTCATGGTCGTCCTGGTGGCGACCGCTGCACTCTCCTGGGGACAGTTTGCAATTTCAGTTTCGTTTGGTCCTCCCGTGTTGCCTGTCTATCAACAGCCAATTTGTCCGGCCGCGGGATACATCTGGACGCCCGGCTACTGGGCCTGGAGTCCGGATGACAGCGACTATTACTGGGTGCCCGGTACGTGGGTCATGGCTCCTCAGCCCGGATTGTTGTGGACGCCCGGATACTGGGCATTTTCGTCGGGCGGCTACGGCTGGAACCCAGGCTATTGGGGACCAACCGTAGGATTCTACGGCGGCATTAACTACGGGTACGGCTATCCCGGCAACGGATACTACGGTGGCCGCTGGCAGGGCCGCGAATTCTACTACAACCAGTCGGTGAATCACGTCAATGTCACGAACGTTCATAACGTCTACAACCAGACCGTCGTCAACAACGTGACGGTGAATCGCGTCAGCTACAACGGAGGTCCCGGTGGAGCGCAAGGACGCCCGACGCAAGAGCAAGTAGCAGCGCAACGTGAACACCACGTGTCTCCGACTTCGACCCAGGTCCAGCACGAGCAGGCTGCTCGCAGCGATCGTGCGCAACATGCTTCGGCCAACCAAGGAAAGCCGGCCGTAGTCGCCACGCCGAAACCGGGCGCGCTCAATGCTCCCGGCGCGGTTCGCGCCAGTTTGCCACCGGTAAACCGTACGCAGCATCCGAACACTTCCGCGAACAATGGAACAGCTCCACGTCCGCAAGAAAATACTCAGCCTCAGTCACGCGCCCAGCAGAACCAGCCGCGTCCGCAGAACGGCAACAATGCAGAGCGGTCCGCGCAGAATACCCCGCGTCAAGCGCCTAATCCGCAACACGAGGTGCCGCAGCCTCCTCAGCATGCGAACAATACTCAGCCCGCGCGGACAGAATCGCCGCAGCAGCATGCCAACAACGCTCCGCCAACGCGGACGGAGCCACCGCAGCAACATGCGAATGCCCGGCCGCCGGTTCAGGAGCAGCAACCGAGAAGTGCGCCGCCTCAGCGCGCGCAGCAACAGCCGCAGCAGCAGGAAGCAAAGAGCCCTCCGCCGGAGAGCCATGCTGCAGCCCGTCCGCCGGCACAGCCGCAGCACGCTCCCGCTCCGCATCAGGCTGAGCCGCAGCCACAAAAGACAGCGCAACGGCCTCCGTCGAACGCGGAAGAGGAGCAGCGTCCTCACTAGGAACGGCGCTCACCCTTGGGAAGGCTCAACTTTTCCCCGCTATGTCTTCGGGCGTAGCGGGGATTTTTGAGTGTTGAGGGGCTTATGTACCCCTCCCCTGTTCCGGCTATTTAGAATCAGAAGTTTACGACGCGGATTGCGTGTAAAGTATTGATGTTAAAGATGGTTATGCGCATGTAATTGTTAGTATGAGACTTAGAGGCAAAATCAAGCAGTTTTTAGTGCCGGTCCTGTATTGGTTTCAATACTTTCAATACGAGCACCCCGGCCATCTCGCGGAACGTTTCGGGATCTTTTCAAAGAGCGGACTGTCGGCGCGCTGAGCGCGGCATGAGTCGGGCAACACAAATCCCTGCCTCACGAAGATGGGTGTAAATGGGGCGAGGTGAGGGTGGCAAGGAAAATCCGCCGATTGAGGAACGAAAGTAACCACATTTGCCCGAAGTGGGAATTGGGCGGAGTGGGCGTGACCTCAGCGGCTAAAGCCGGGCCGTTCGGGGCGTTGTCAATGCACCGCTGAAGCGGTGCTCCACCCGAGGGGAGAGCGGCACGATCGGGCTGAAGCCCTCCAGGAATGGTGTCGTCCCCGGGGGACTCGGGACTCTAATGTCATGCTTACCCGGCGCTGAAGCGCTGGGCTTTCATATGCCGTCCCACGGGGCGGGACTGGCGTGTCGTGGATTCGGTCCGAATTGATGTCCCCGGGATGCAGCGCTGCCTAACAAAAGGCCCGCCCTAGCCAAATACAGGCTAGAACGGGAACTCAAATTAGATTCTTCGTTGGCCGGGCCACCCGCCGATTTGATCGCTCAGGATCAGTGAGTAAGCACCACGCCGCCTTGCACCACGACGATAGGACGACGGACGATGATCACGCCGCGGTTGTCCTGATAGTAGTAGTGGGGACGGCCCTGATAGACATAAGTCCGGCAACCGTATTTCTTGGCCTGGCCTGGAGGCATTCCACAGTTGCCCCATCCCGTCTTCTTTCCGTGATTCCAGCCCGGGGGACGCTCGTTAGGATTGGCGTAACTGCGGTACTGGTATCCTTCGCGCTCTTCCCATCCCTGCTCGGAATTCTGATAGTTATTTGAGGCGTGGGGATTTCCATTTTCGTGCGACTGCCCATTTTGCGCAATCAGAGCCGGAGTAAATAAACCTAGTGCTGCCGTAAGGGCGAGACCTGCGCCCCAGTTTCCGCTCATAGTTCTTCCTCCTGGTGAAGCTGCAGAGAGCGCGCCGAATCGTACAGAGTGTAGGACTTTCGTTCCAGTGCTCTCACGCTTTCATTAATGCATTGGCGGCGGTGCTGGGTCTGAGCACAATTGCTCCCCGTGGCGACCTCTTGATGAAGAGTCAGTGATTAGTGGCTGGTGGCTAGGAAAAGACAAGAACAAAAGCAGGTCCTTCGACTCCGCCCGAAGCGGGCTCCGCTCAGGATGACAAGTATGTAGAGAGCAGATCTTTCGACGCCGATCGAAACGTAGAAGGAGGGGAGAGCAGGTCCTTCGACTGCGGCGGTGAAACCACCTGCGCTCAGGATGACAATGGGAAGAAGAAGCAGATCCCTCGCCCGCTGCGCGGACTCGTGATGACAAGTCCCGGGAATTCTCGCGGATAAAGGGGCCTTCGACTCCGCTCCCTTCGGTCGCTGCGCTCTCGGGATGACAGCAAAACAGCAGGTCCTTCGACTCCGCCCGAAGCGGGCTCCGCTCAGAATGACAGATCCCTCGCCCGCTGCGCGGACTCGTGATGACAAGTCCTGGGAATTCTTGAGGATAAAGGGGTCCTTCGACTGCGGCGGCGAAGCGCCGCCTCCGCTCAGGATGACAAATAGCATAGAATGAAAGACTTACGGAGATCTCTTGGTCGCCGGCCGGTTGCTAACGGCACAATTTGCCGATTCCGTCGGCAGATTGAGAGATTAGTGCGAAGTTTGTGGGAAATCTGTGAAATCGTGGTCGGTATGCGGGGAATAGGCGGGAGAGCAGCAGGAGTCGCGAAGAATATTTTTCGGCCGACGCGGACTGCGATATTACGCTGCGCGATTTGCGAAACTGTGAAATCGCCAGTGTTTATGATGGTTTCACGCGATGTGTGTGATGCCACGCAAGCGGGGGCTGGCGAATGGCGGCGGCGGGTACAACAAAAGTTACGCAAATTTTCGATTAGGGGTTGCACGACGCGAATCGGTTTGCTATATTAAACAAGTCAGCGAGAGGCAATGTTGTCGTTAGGTGGTTGAAGGCCTCAGGTAAGCTGCCCTGGCCACAGGGCTGGAAAATGGGAACAAAGCGTCCCGTAGGTTAGCGGTAATCGCGGAACCTCCAGAACAAGATCTTTAACTCATTCGAACGCTCCGGTGCCTTTGTGCGCTGAACTTTAGTGCCAGGTATTGAGGAGCGGCATGTCGCGCGCGTTTGCAGGCCTAGCAATTTGCCAGCCAAACCCGGTGCTCCTGTGTGCATTTCTGTTAACTCAGGATGTACAAAAGTTGACAGCACGGCGAATTCAGCGATATGTTTGAAAGGTTTCGAGGACAGACGAAATGCGGCCTAGCGCCGTATTAGTCATGCTCCGAAAGCGCTCGCCTAGTGCGGGTCGTGATCGGATCTTTGACAACAAGGTTGAACATGCCAGTCGTGAGAACTCGCTTGGACTTTAGTTCAAGTGATCTCACATAGTTATTTCCGCCATCGCGTCTTCGGACGTGGTGGTTGTTCCCCGACCTCCGTTGGGGGACATTTTCAGGTTTCAAACGAGAGTTTGATCCTGGCTCAGAATCAACGCTGGCGGCGTGCCTAACACATGCAAGTCG
>CAWIZK010000006.1:0-445000 GCA_963840555.1 uncultured Acidobacteriaceae bacterium | reverse complement strand
GAACAGCCCAAACCAGTCTCACCTTCGGGTGTGGCCGGGGTTGTAGGGTCCGCAACAGTAGAGTTACCAATCCAGTTGTTAGCCGAAGTTCCTTGGAAAAGGAAGCCATAGGGCGTGATAGCCGCGTAGGCGAAAACAATCTGGACTCGAAGCGGATACCTGAGTACCGCGGGGCACGAGAAACCCTGCGGGAATCTACGGAGACCATTCCGTAAGGCTAAATACTAGCTTCTGACCGATAGTGAACCAGTACCGTGAGGGAAAGGTGAAAAGAACCCCAGCGAGGGGAGTGAAATAGTACCTGAAACCGTGTGCCTACAAGCAGTGGGAGGGCTATGCCCGCAAGGGAATGCCTGACCGCGTGCCTATTGCATAATGAGCCGGCTAGTTATTCTTGTCAGCAAGGTTAAGCGTAAGCGAGCCGTAGCGAAAGCGAGTCCTAATAGGGCGTTTAGTTGGCAGGAATAGACGTGAAGCGGGATGATCTACCCTTGGCCAGGTTGAAAGTGGGGTAACACCCACTGGAGGACCGAACCGGTGTTTGTTGAAAAAAGCTCGGATGAGCTGAGGGTAGGGGTGAAAGGCTAATCAAATTCCGTGATAGCTCGTTCTCTCCGAAATAGCTTTAGGGCTAGCCTCGTATGATTTGCAGCGGTGGTAGAGATCTGAATGGACTAGGGGGCTTTCCAGCTTACTGAATCCAACCAAACTTCGAATGCCGTGGACAACTAGTACGGGAGTCAGACAGCGGGGGCTAAGCTTCGTTGTCGAGAGGGAAACAGCCCAGATCGCCTGCTAAGGTCCCCAAGTTTCAGCTAAGTGGGAAAGGATGTCGGAACGCCCAGACAGCCAGGAGGTTGGCTTAGAAGCAGCCATCCTTTAAAGAAAGCGTAATAGCTCACTGGTCAAGCGGTCCGGTGCCGATAATTCAACGGGGCTCAAGCTGAACACCGAAGCAGCGAATGCGTGGCGTCAAGCCACGCGTGGTAGGAGAGCATTCTCAACGCATTGAAGCGGGACCGAGAGGACCCGTCGAGAGTAGAGAAGAGACCCTGCCGGCATAAGTAGCGATAACGGAGGTGAGAACCCTCCGCGCCGAAAGTCTAAGGTTTCCTGAGGAAGGTTAATCCGCTCAGGGTTAGTCGGTCCCTAAGGCGAGGCCGAAAGGCGTAGTCGATGGACATCCGGTTAATATTCCGGAACTCCCAGCTGGTCGTTATTACGATGGGGTGACGCAGAAGGATAAGTGCAGCCTGTTATGGCTATCAGGTTCGACGCGTGTAAGCCGGTTTTTCCAGGTAAATCCGGAGAGACATTCAACGGTGAGACGCGAAGGAGTAGTCCGTATGGACGAAACGCACCGAGTTCACGCTGCCAAGAAAAACCTCTAAGGAGAACAGCAGGGAACCGTACCTCAAACCGACACAGGTAGACGAGGAGAATATCCAAAGGCGCTCGAGAGAACGCTCGTTCAGGAACTCGGCAAATTAACCCCGTAACTTCGGGAGAAGGGGTGCCCCGGTAGAGTGAAAGCTCGAGGGGGCCGCAGTGAAACGCGCACGGCGACTGTTTAACAAAAACACAGGTCTCTGCAAAGTCGAAAACGACGTATAGGGGCTGACGCCTGCCCGGTGCCGGAAGGTTAAAGGGAGAGGTCAACCGCAAGGTGAAGCTTCGAACTGAAGCCCCGGTGAACGGCGGCCGTAACTATAACGGTCCTAAGGTAGCGAAATTCCTTGTCGGGTAAGTTCCGACCTGCACGAATGGCGTAACGATCGTGCGACTGTCTTAACGAGCGACTCGGCGAACTTGTAGTACCGGTGAAGATGCCGGTTACCCGCATCTAGACGGAAAGACCCCGTGCACCTTTACTATACCTTTACTATGAACTATGGTTTTCGCTGCGCAGGATAGGTGGGAGGCTTTGATTTCGGACTCTTGGGTTCGGAGGAGCCAACGGTGAGATACCACCCTGTGAGTGCTGTGGTTCTAACCTCTTCCCGTAATCCGGGAAAGGGACATAGTAAGGCGGGTAGTTTGACTGGGGCGGTCGCCTCCTAAATTGTAACGGAGGCGCGCGAAGCTACACTCAGGCTGTTTGGAAATCAGCCGTCGAGTGCAAAGGCATAAGTGTGGTTAACTGCGAGACCTACAAGTCGAGCAGATGCGAAAGCAGGCCTTAGTGATCCGGTGGTTCTGTATGGAAGGGCCATCGCTCAACGGATAAAAGGTACGCCGGGGATAACAGGCTGATCGCTGCCAAGAGTTCATATCGACGCAGCGGTTTGGCACCTCGATGTCGGCTCATCGCATCCTGGAGCTGTAGAAGGTTCCAAGGGTTAGGCTGTTCGCCTATTAAAGCGGTACGTGAGCTGGGTTCAGAACGTCGCGAGACAGTTCGGTCCCTATCTGATGTGGGCGTAGGAGATTTGAGAGGGCCTGTCCTTAGTACGAGAGGACCGGGATGGACGAACCTCTTGTGTTCCAGCTGTCATGCCAATGGCACGGCTGGGTAGCGAAGTTCGGTTGTGATAAACGCTGAATGCATATAAGCGTGAAGCACTCCTCAAGATGAGATCTCCCAACCCAAAAGGGAAATGAAGGGCACACGAAGACTACGTGTTTGATAGGCTGGATGTGAAAGTGCAGTAATGCATGAAGCTTACCAGTACTAATCGCCCGTTCGGCTTGACCATAAAATTTACTTGGTGCACCTGGCGAACCTGCCAGCGTGCCGGATCTCGACGGAGATCCACCCTGTAATATCCTGATGCTATTCAGTTGTGAGAGATCGCCCGGCGATCTTTTCACTCACGTTTCCCGCAAGGGAAACAAAGGTGAGAAGAGGCGGCGAGAGTTCTTTCCAAGATCGACGTTCAAGGTCCTGCGTGGAACGACGCTGGGGGACCGAGTGACGCGAGTATCGCGTCCACGTCAACGAAGCCGGTGATTTTACCGCGGGGGAAATACCCGTTCCCATCCCGAACACGGAAGTCAAGCCCCGCAGGGCCGATTGTACTGCACGCGAAAGTGTGTGGGAGAGTAGGTCGTCGCCGACATAAATAGAGGCCGTTTGCTTATAGCAGACGGCCTCTTCCTTTTTGCGATCGAAGAAAGGCTCCATGCGAATAGCACGGGCTTTTTCCTTTTGCGGAGAGTCCAGCCGCGGATTTGCACCGATCAACGCGGATGAACTTCGGCGTCTGCTCGCAGCACTCGCCGCCCGGGATATAATCCCTGCCGCAGCACCTTCGCGAACAAGGGCCGAATGCTTTCACCGACAAATTTCTGGATGGGTTTGGCCGGGCTGGTTTATCTTGCCGCAGGAGTTTTCATACTGCGCAAAGAGATCAGCGCGGCTCGCGGCTGGGACAAGCTCATCCTCCTGGCTCCGGTCTTCATTGCCGTTTCACTTGCTGCGTTCGCGCCCGAGCATTTTCGTGGCCCAGAGTTTATCCAGCAAATGGCCCCTTCGTACATGCCGGTGCGCTGGTTCTGGCCGTACTTTATCGGATGCGCGCTGCTCGCAGCAGCTACCAGTCTTACGTTCAGGAAGTTCATGCACTTGTCGTCCACCTTGCTCGGATTGATGTTCTTTCTGTTCGTCTGCATGATTTATTCGCGCGGTGTGCTCAGGCATCCCGATAATCGAATGGCGTGGATCATTTTCCTAAGAGATCTCTCTTTTTGTGCAGGCGCCTGGGCCCTGGCCTCGCTGTACAGTCGCGCCTCGTCGCCCCAACTCTCGAAGTGGATGCTCCTGTTTGCGCGCCTCGTCATAGCGATTGCTGCCATCTTTTATGGCATACAACATTTCCTTCATCCACAGTTTGCGCCCGGCGTTCCCCTGGAGCTGAAGATGCCACCGTGGGTTCCCGTCCCTAACGTGTGGGCGTATCTCACGGGAGCGGTTCTGCTAGTCTCTGGAATCGCCCTGGCCCTGAACAAGAAACCTCGGATGGCCGCAGCCTCGATTGGCGCATTAATGACCGTCCTCACTCTGGTCCCATATATGGTTATTTTGGTCCGCGCCATCGGCGGACCGGCGCCCGAGTTCAATGAAGCCATCAATTACGTCGCCGACACTTTGCTCTACGCCGGAGCAGCACTCGCTCTGGCATTAGCATTGCCCCGCGATCCTGATCGCCTGGCGAAAGCATAGCCTAATAAATAAAGGCCGTTCGCCATCGCGAGCGGCATTTTCCTTTTGCTGCCTCGTCTCACTTCACTTTCGACACTTTTCTCTTTACCTTGTGGCGGAAGCTGCTGCGATGTCCCTCGCGGTCTTCTTGTTTGAAGCGCGTCGCCTTAGCTTTCGATCCCCAATCTGTCCTCTCTTTGCCGCCGCTGAAATAGTTCTGGTAGCCGCCTGAGTCCAGCTCGAATGGCCGTTCCAGAATGTTCATGTGGTCAAAGCGGGTTGATCCTCGCTTGTGGAAGGTCTCGAAGTACGTTGGATATACGAAATCTGACATGGCAATGCCGTCGACCTCGAAGAACAGTTCCTCCACCGGATCGGCCACTTCGTAGTCATACAGCCGATTCGGTTTGGGCCCGGTCGAGTACAGGTTCGTCGCCGGATCGACCAGCATTTCGGCCAGCTCGTGCGAGGCCGCGACGCTCACCTGGTCCTTCTGCTGCAGGATGTTCTTGACAAACACCTTCGCCATCGGCAGTCCCTCTGGCGTCAAATCGTGGTAACCCTCCGTCGAAGCGTCTTTTTCGCTGTCAACAAACACAATTGCCCACGCGCCCTTGAGAAAGTCCCTCGACTTCACCAGCTGGGCCGGAGTTGCCCACACCGGCGCAAAGTGCTCGTCCACGTATTTCTGCATGGCCGCGATCAGGTCATCGAAGTCCACGCCCAGCGGCGTCTCGGCGCAATTGAAGCAGGCGATTTTGGGTACGCGATTCCGATATGACAACCGGTGCACAAATGACTTTGACGTTTTCGGCATAGCGTCCCCCAACTCGGCGAGTGCACGGATAGCATACTGGCTCGGCCCTAAGATCCGCGGCTGCAAAGACCAGGCCGGAATAGTGCTGTAGTTGGATATAACACTTAACAAAAATTTAAATACACGGTCTTTTAAAATCAGGCGGTTAGAAGGAAATTGTTCGCAAGCAGATGATTCTTATGATAGTTATACGTATCAATACAATCCATACAGTCTGTTTGCAATACTCTCCATACTTGTAATACAGGTATGACGAGAACAAGTGCGGTAAATTCTCTCGAATTTCAAAGAGCCTTGGAAGTCCGCAGCACGGGGCGCGGAGTGCCGAGAGACACAAATCCCTCTCCTCGCGGTGGATGATGGATGCGACAAGGGCGCGAGGGCAAGGGCGCAGGTCACGGCGCGGTGTGATAGTGGATCGCCACATCCCTGTATGCTGAAAGCGAATCAGGAGCCACCATGCCCGCCAAAGCCTCTCCCCTCGCCCAGGCCGAACTCATCCTCAAGCTCTACGGACTCCGCCGCGAAACCGTGATGCGAGAAGCCCGCTCCTACATCGGCGGCCCAGACTTTCTGCCGGCCTCGGCCGACGAGCTGGTCGCGATCGTCACCACTGGAGGCCGCAAGGGAGGCTTCGTGCTCCAGGTCTTCGGCTACTGGGACATGGTCGCCGCCTTCGTCCGTCACGGCGCCCTCGATGCCGCGCTGGTCTATGACACCTGCCAGGAGCTGTACTTCCAGTACGCCAAGATCCAGCCTCACCTCGCCGGCTTCCGCAAAAAGATGAACCTGTCCGAATGGATGTTGAACCTCGAGCGGTTAGTCGAAGGCTCCAAGTCCGGACGCAAGCGCCTCGCGACCATGCAGAAGAACCTCGCTGCCATTGCCTCTAGCCGCTCCATGCAAGCTTCAGATCTGGCCGATCGCCCCAAGGGACGGAAGAAGTAGATCGCCGTTACTATCCAGCACCTTCGATCGTTGCTGACCGACATGATATGGATATGGCTGCAATGCCGCGAATTGCGGAGTGCCCGCATATAGTGCTACAAACAGCATGATGGATAAGACGATTGCGATCTTTTCGAGCTTTGAAGACATGAAGGCTGCCGAATTGCGTGAGTGGCAGGCTCTGCCGGCGCACGAGCGCCTGCGCGCTGTTTCTGAGATGACCCTCGCGGCTTATCGAATGAAGGAACCCTTACACGATGTTGCCCGAATTCAAAGAACTCTTGTCCATCTTCAACGCGAGAAGCGTTAGATACCTTGTGGTTGGTGGCTATGCCGTGTCATTGCATGCACAGCCTCGGACTACACAGGACATCGATATCTTCATTGCTCCGGACCCACATAACGCGAGTCAGGTGTATGCTGCGCTGCAGGAGTTCGGCGCGCCCTTGGAAGGGCTGAGGCCCGAAGACTTCGCCCAGCATGGCAAGTTCTTCCGCATGGGGCGAGCGCCGCAAGCAGTTGATATTCTCCCGGAGATCGACGGTGTCGATTTCGAAGCAGCGTGGTCGAATCGGCTCGAAGCCCTGATCGATCCGGTCACCGGCATGAAAGCATTTTTCATATCTAGCGACGACCTAGTCCGCAACAAACTAGCCGCGGGAAGACCGCAGGACCTAGCTGACGTTGCGGCCCTGAGGCATGCAACGAAGCGTCACACATAGGTATCGGACCTCTCCCTTTCGTCTGCACTGACCAGACGTGGCAAATAGGGGACGCTTCAGTGCTCCTTATTGGGAATGTCAACAGAGCCACACGGCCTCTTGGGACTTGTAAATATCTCTTATAGGACAATCGAGTCATGGAAAGCACCACGAGCTTTGCAACCTACCCCAGCCTGCGCAATCGCGTCGTGGTTGTGACCGGAGGCGCAAGCGGCATTGGCGAGGCGATGGTTGAGGGCTTCGCCATGCTGCAGGCCACAGTCATCTTCCTCGATATTCAGGATGCAGCCGCAGAGCAGTTAATCCAGCGCATGGAATCCGCTGGCGCCGCGGCGACGACCTACATGCAGTGCGATCTGACTGACATCGACGCCTTGCAGTCTACGATTGCCGAGATTCTCAGGCGATACGATACGGTCGACGTCCTGATCAACAATGCCGGCAACGACACGCGACACTCTATTGCCGAGGTGACCTCAACCTACTGGGACCAGTTGATGGCCATCAACCTCAAGGCGCAGTTCTTCATGGCCCAGGGTGTCATCCCGGCGATGAAAAAAGCGGGGCGCGGCTCCATCATCAACATGAGCTCCATCGCCTGGGCGATACCCTCGACGAACGCTCCTGCCTACATCACAGCCAAAGCCGGGGTTGTCGGCCTCACCCGCACGCTGGCCCACGAGCTCGGCGCAGACAACATCCGCGTCAATTGCGTGATGCCCGGCGCTGTCTTGACCGACCGGCAGAAGCGACTATGGCTGACAGAAGCTTATGAAGCTGAGGTCTTGAGCAACCAGGCGCTCAAGCGGATGATCGTGCCCGAAGAAGTCGCACGGCTGGTTTTGTTCCTTGCCGCGGACGATAGCGCCGCCATCACCAATCAGAGCTTCGTGATCGATGCAGGATGGATCTAGGCATACGATCTGGGGGACGGAACCGTCGAGGCCTATTACTATTTCAGCTGCAGAATTAGCTCGTCGATCTTCTCAGTCAGCCCTGCAACTTTTTGAAGTGAGGGGCGAGGTGTGGAATCGTAGAACGGGTGCTGCTTGAGGAGCGAGGCAAATTCCGGATTCTGCTCAATCGTTTCTGCTACCGCTATCAGCCATCCATGCTGGCGCTGCAGGTACACAGCTTCTTGTTTCAGAATCTCAAGGATAGCAATCAACGCTCCATTTGTTTCACGATCGCTCATAGTGAATACTTCGCATACCCTTCTATAGAATCCGCATTTCCTTGCGTGCTGTTTTCATTAGACTGCCAGGAATTGGCACCACTGTCAGGACTCAAGGGTTTTGAAATGGTCGCCGGTGAATACTGCGCAGACGTGCCACTGGCGGCAACGAAATAATAGCGCTGGAGAAATGATGTTTGAGGAGGCAGCGTGAACGGCAACCATTTCGACACCTCTGACCGGTTCCAGCATGCTGTCCCAGCATGCTGGGCACAAAGTTGGTTTCTCGCGCATACACCACGTTAGTCTGGCAGTTTCGTGCATGTATGTTCAATTCTGCACACCTCGGCTTTATTTAGGGGCGAATAAGAAACGGCACTACGACTTTAACTGACGCGGAATCAAATGTTTGCGTGGGATTGGCGCTGACTATCTGACTTCAGTTATTTTGCGCCATGCTGAGGGGTACCCACAGCGCCCACCCAAGTCCGCCACCGGCAGACTTGAGTGGGATGACAAACTCTCAGGCCTCGTGCCCTTCGCCCACTTGCGGCCCGTCGCCCCACTTGGCTGCGCATCGCGGCGCGAAATCTTCTCGCGCTCCTCGGGCGTCATGTGGCCCCAGCGTCCGGCCATGCGACGGCCCGAATAGCGCCGGTGCCAACCGCGGCCACTCACTCCGCCGAACAGGATGCGGCACAGCACCAGCATCGCGATCGCCTGCCAGAAGGTGATCGTGCGCCAGCCGAACAGCGCCGGCAGCAGCCAGTTCCACAGGCGCATCACCACCCAGCCGCCGAGAGCCATAAACAGCACAATCCCGATGATCGCGAACGGAGCGATCAAAAACATTTTTCCTCTGCGTGTCATTTTCATTCCCTCATGCTTTCGTCAGTTCGTCGTAAATTCCTTGCAGCCGCTCGCGCAGATGCAGCACCGCATAACGTTTGCGCGAGAGCAGCGTATTCACGCTCACGCCGCTTTCGGCGGCCATCTCCTTGAAGCTGCGTCCTTCGATCTCGTGCCCGACGAACACCTCGCGCTGCTCCTCGGGCAATTCGTCGAGCGCGTCTTCCAACTCTTCCAGCAGCACGCTGCGCGCGTAGAGAGCATCTGGTCCTGCATCTGGAGAAGGCAGCAAATCTTCCAACGTCAGCGACTCATCTTCTCCACCGACCGCTGCGCTCAGGCTCTCCGGCTTCTTCTTCCGGAAGAGGTCGGTGATGCGGTTGCGCGCCACCCGAAACAGCCATCCGGTTACGTGCTCGATCGGCACCAGCAGGCGGTTCGCCTCCACCAGTTCGGAGAAGACCTCTTGCAGAATGTCTTCCGCATCGAGCGGGTCAGCGACACGACGCCGAATGAAGTTGCGCAGCCGCGACTGCTCCTGCTTGACCGCTTCGGTAATCCGCCGGTCCTGCTCGAAGGTCATCTGCTCCAGGCTCGCTGCGTCGTTCATCTACTGCTGTAGACGAATGAGAGGGTGCGAATATTGTAGGGGTTGAGAGAATAACCGGCGCCACCTTCTTAGCAGTCGCCTGAGGTTACACTCACTGTGGCATGAAATTGTCCCGGCCCTTGCTGCTTCTGTCCGCAGTCGCGTCTGCGGTGTTTCTACTGGCAAGTCTCTGTCTAGCCGATGATCGGCTCGTGTTCTTCAAGGTTGCAAGTGTCGCGCTGCTCGCCGTTCTAGGATTTCGCGTGAATGTGCTGCTGGGATTAGCCCTCGCCCTCGGTGCGCTCGGCGACTTTCTTCTCGGTGTGAATCGGCTCGGCAGTCTCGACGCCGAGAAGCTATTCCTCTTCGGGCTTGCGTGCATTTCTTCTCGGACACTTGGTTTACATCGCACTATTCCGAAGCAGTCCGGTGTCGCATTCAAGAAAATTCGGCCCGGCTCGCGTGTTCGGCATTCTTGCGGTGCTGATCGCCCTTGGATCGCTTCTCGTGCTGTTGCGCAGATCCCTCGGTCCGTTGCTCGTTCCCGTAGTCGCGTACGCAATTGTCCTGGGCTCCATGGCCATAAGTGCGATTTGCGCCGATCTCGGCAATCCCCTGGCTGCCATCGGCGCGCTATGCTTCGTGGCTTCAGACGCCATGCTCGCCGTCATCAAATTTCGCAGCCCATTTCCCGCCCACGAACCTCTCATTTGGATCACTTACTATCTTGCGCAACTGTTCATCTTCGTCGGCGTAGCAAAAGCCTCCACTCGCTCGCCTGTCCATCCGTGAACACAATCTGCGCGCACGAACAGCCGTAACCCCAAAGGCTGCATTCATCCCGGCCTAAGTCTTTCCACCACAATGACCTATCGAAACCGCGGAGTGGCCGTCCAAACGCAAGCACTTGAGCAGCAGGTTTCGGTCGAGGTGACGCATGCAGTCGTTGCTCCAGGATCTACGCTACGCATTTCGCCAGCTCCGCAAGAGTCCCGGTTTCTCCATCGTCGCGATCATCTCGCTTGCGTTGGGGATCGGCGCGACCACTGCGGTGTTCAGCGTGGTTTACGCCGTAGTGCTCGATCCGTATCCGTACGCCCACGTGGACCGCATGATTCACCCCGTGGTGACGGCGAAACGCGGCGAAGACTGGTGGACGAGTTTTACCGGCCCGCAATACCAATTGATCCGCCAATCACAGTCAGTCGAGAGCGCTTTTGCCCAGGACGAATGGAACCTTACCACGACCGGCGGTGACCTTCCGGAGGATGTGGATGCGATCTATCTCACTGGAAACGCCTTCAATCAGCTGGGAGTGCCGGCGCTGCTAGGCCGTGGCCTGGTGCCGAGCGACGCTCCTGAAGGCCAGGACCCGCAGCCGGTAGCGGTGCTGGGCTACAAGTTCTGGCTGCGGCATTACAACGGCGAGCGAGATGTTCTTGGCAAAACCATTCAACTGGTGCACAAGAACTACACCATCGTAGGTGTGGCGCAGCCGCGGTTCAGCTGGGGCGACGCCGACGTGTATCTGCCCCTGAAGGTGTCGGCCGATCCGTCGCGAGGATACTACGTTGGCGTCATGCTGAAACCTGGCGTGAGCCATGCGGCCATCAATGCCGAGTTCCAGTCGCTGTTCGAGCAGTTTGCCAAGGAGACACCGAAGCATTTTCCGGCCGGACGGCTTTCGGGTGAACGTACAAGGATTCAACGAGCGCTTCATGAAGGAGTTGGGTCCAACCCTCTTCCTGCTGCTCGGGTCAGTTGCATTGCTGCTTCTGATTGGCTGCGGCAATGTGTCGATCCTGCTGCTGGCGCGCGGAACGGCACGGGAGCATGAGTTTGCGGTACGCGCGGCGGTCGGCGCCGGACGTTCGCGCCTGCTGCGGCAATTGCTTACCGAGTCGCTGCTGCTCGCGCTCAGCGGAGCGGCCCTGGGTGTGCTGCTGGCGTATCGATTGGTGGCCATCATCGTTCCCATGCTGCCGGAGTCCTCTTTCCCGCATGAGGCGGCTATTCGCATCAACCTGCCGGTTCTATGTTTCAGCGTTGGGTTGGCGATTATCACGGGCGTGGTTTTCGGGCTCTCGCCGGCGATGCAATTCAGCCGTCCCGAAGTCTCGCAGGTCATGCAGGCGAGCACCAAGAAAGTGGTGGGCGGAGTTCGCGGCAAGCGCATGCACAACATCCTCATCGGCGGGCAGATCGCCTTGACCCTGGTACTTGCTGGCAACCGCGGGCGCGGCGGTCCAGAGCTTCATCCGGTTGAACCGCAGCCATCTCGGGTACAACCCCCACAATGTGATGTCGGTGGGCATTCCCGTGCACGACAACACCTACACCACGTGGGAATCGCGCGCGCAATATTTCACCCAACTCATGCAGAAGGTCGCAGCCATGCCAGAAGTAAAGATGGCAGGCCTATCCACCAACGCGACGCCGCCCGACAACGGCGCGACAAACAAGTTCGAGCTCCTGGGCAAGCCAGCGGCTGAAGATCAGCTCGCCCGGCTCAACTTCATCAGCCACGAATACTTCCCGGTGCTGCAGATTCCGCTGATGCAGGGCCGCCTCTGGGACGATTCGGAAACCAACCGCGGCGCGCGGGTGGCAGTCATCAACGAGACTCTGGCTAAGACAATATTTCCCTGCGGGCGACGCCGTCGGGCACCAGATTCGCATGCCCAACCTGAAGGCCGATCCACCCATCACGGTGGCCATTCCGGAGAGCAACGACTGGATGGAGATCGTCGGCGTGGTGGGCGATGCGCTCGACGACGGGCTGGGCAAGCCGGTGAAACCTGGCATCTATGTCCCGTACACGCATCTTTATGCCGCCGTGGACGCAGATTCTGGTGCGCACTGAAGTCCCGCCGCTGACCGTCCTGCATGGCGTGCGCGAGCAGATTCATTCTGTGGACGCCGATCAGCAAGCCCAGGGCCACCCGCAAAGCCTGGAAGAGTGGATCACGAGTCAGCGGGAGTGGGCACCGCAACACCTGATAGCGATGCTGTTCGGAGCATTCGCAGTGCTGGCGCTGGTTCTGGCGGCAGTGGGACTCTACAGCGTCGTGTCCTACAGTGTGGCACAGCGGACCAACGAGTTCGGAATCCGCATGGCGCTGGGCGCGCAACGCAGCGACGTGCTGCGCATGGTGCTGCTCTCCACCACCTTTAGTGTGGGCAGCGGGATCGTTGGCGGCGTGGTGCTGAGCCTGGTGATGGGTCGCGTCGTGTCGCACTGGGCGCAGGGTAACGCCACCAGCTTCCTCGTGCTTGCTGGGTGTTACCGTGCTGCTTGCGGTGGTGGCCGCCCTGGCATGTCTGCTGCCGGCACACCGCGCGTCGACGGTCGATCCCATGAAGGCGCTGCGGTATGAGTAAAGCGGCCGCGACAACCGCTTATTTTCTTGCGATTCTCCGTTCGTTCAACCCCAGCGCATGATCGTCTGCCCGACGCCCAGTGGCAAGCGACGCAACGCATTTCGCTGCTATACTTTTGCCACTGGACTGGCCGGCCAGGTGGGGTTCCGGGCGAAATGAGCCAATTCGTTTACAGAAGCAATTTCCTGATCAACGGTCGCAAACCGTAAGCTCAACTTTCCATCCGCGCTTGTCAGATCCGCGCGTTGCTCACCAAGGGTCGCTCCCAGCCTGGCGGTCCTTCGCAGGAGAAATCACGATGCAAGCTCGCAAAGCCACGTCTTTTCGCAGCCCTGGTCGCCGCCACGCTGCTGGTCATGACTTCGTTCGCCAGTGCCAGCCCCTTTTCCAACGTATTTGTGTACGGCGATAGCCTTTCGGATACCGGCAACATCTACGCTGCGACCATTGCTTTGGGCCTTCCGCCTACGCCGATGTCGCCTCCGTATTACAACGGACGCTTTTCCAACGGATCCGCTGGCCGTCGAATATCTCGCCACCGCGCTGCACGCGCCACTCACCAGTTTTGCCTGGGGCGGCGCCACCACTGGCATCGGCGACTCCGGTGACGGGGGCACGCAGACCTCGTTGGGCATCTTGGGACTGCCCGGAATGTTGCTGCAGGTGCAGGATTCGCTGCGGTTCGTTGCGCCGTTCGCTCGTGCATGCATCGCTCTTTATCGTGTGGGGCGGCCCTGATGACTTTATCAGCGGCGGATCCGTCGCCACTGGAGTCACCGACATGCTGACCATCGTCGGCGCACTTCAAGCGTGGGGGCGCCAGCACATTCTGGTGCCCGGCATGCCCGACCTCGGACTGACGCCGGAGTATTACGGGGATCCAAGCGCGACCGCCTTCAGCTACGCGTTCGATCAGGCCCTACAGGCCAACTTGCCAAAGGGCGCGACCTACTTTGATACCTTCGGCTTTATGCACGCGGTGGTCGCGAACCCCGGCGCATTCGGATTCACTGACGTGACCGATCCCTGCCTGGTCGGAGTGACCCCGTGCAGCAATCCCGAGCCAGTATCTCTTCTGGGACGACCTGCATCCGACGACTGCTGCCGACCAGATCCTGGCGGGGCAGTTCGCCAGCGCAGTTCCCGAGCCTTCGACGCTTCCTGATGCTGGGAACAGGCATCGCCGGACTGGCGGGCATGTTGCGGAGAAAGTTGTCAGCGTAGTTGCTCGCTCGAACTTCTACGAGATGGCCACCGGCAGAAATGCCGGTGGCCTATTTTGCTGGGCGGTGACTATCCGATCTCGATGGCCAGCACGGGCTGTACCCGCCCGCGCAGCCGGCTGAAGAAGTCGCCGAGGCGCTTCATCAGGCCATACTTCTCATTCAGGAGCGATTGCCCTTTCGCACTCTCGTCGCTATGTGCAGATGCGCGCCTGTGCATCCACCCACGCTCCGCGCAAATCGCCGCGCATGTTGCACGGATTGATGCGCACCTTGGGATTATTGCGAATCCGCTTAACTTTGCCCGAGTCGGGCGCAGTGTACACATAGATACGGGTCAATGCCGCTGGGTGACGCCGGGTCCTCGGCAAACCACACCGGCGTGCGCACGCCTACGCCGGTCTTGCGAAACGTTTCCAGGCTGAAATACTTGGCGTTGGCGAACTGCGCTGTGGCTTCTGACATGGCGGAATGGTTCTCCGCGACCATTATCCCAAACTGCCCGTCTACTTCGCCCGAATTCCCATCGCCGGATACAGTTCCGCCGGATACATCACCGCACCGCCCTTGATGACGGTTTCGATCTTGCGGATGTCGCTGATGTTCGCCGTGGGGTCGCCGTTGACCAGAATCATGTCCGCCAGCTTGTCCGGCGTGATGGAGCCTAAGTCGCCGTCGCGCTTCATCACCTTCGCCGCCGTGAGCGTCGCCATGCTGCAAGACTTGGGGTGCCGGGATTCCCGCCAGGTTGTAGATCTCCAGTTCGCGATGCAGCGAATAGCCTTTTTGCAGGTCTGTGCCCGCAACCACGGTGATGCCGCTGCTATAGAGCTTCTGCACCATGCGCACGAAGTTCGCGTACGAGTCGCGATACAACTTGTCGGTAGCCGCATCGGGTGTCGGCAGCGCCTCGCCCGCCGTTTTCGCGCCACGCTGCACTTGTAGTGGCAGTCGGTCGAACATGTAGGCGTCTTCTTCCGAAATGTTGCCCGGGCGGTCGACGTACGTCGCCTCCCAGATCGTCATCGTCGGATCGACGACCGTGTGGTGCTGCTTCAGCAGCGCGATGAACTGGTTGACCTGCGGCGAATTCAGGTCGAGGCCGGCCGCGCGCTTGCCTGGCTCGGTGAATCGCGCCGGCGTGCGCGTCTCTTTTACTTCGGGCCAGAAGTTGAGGAAGATGAAATTCATGTGCTGAATTTCGTCGGCGCCGTCGAGCACGAACTGCGATGCCGTCATGCCGGCAGGCACGTGTCCGCTGACGCGCAGGCCGCGCTTGTGCGCCTCGTCGATGATCACCGGCACAAGCTCCGGCTTCACCGAGCTGTAAATCTTGATCTGCACGTAGCCCAGGTCGGCATAGTGATCCACTCGCTCGCGAGCCTCCTCTGGAGTGGCAGCCAACACCTTCACCGGGCCCTCAAATGGACCCGGGCCGTCGATGAATCCGGCAAGAATGATGCGCGGTCCGATCGCCTCGCCCGCTTCGATGTGCTTCTTCAGCTTGCCGAGCTCTTCGATTGAGTTGGCGAGATCGCGCCCCGTAGTAATGCCGGCAGCGATGTCGAGGAACGCGCTGTCGTCAGAGAAGTGCTGATGCATGTCCCATAGCCCGGGTAGCAACATTTTGCCGGAACCATCAATCATCTGCGCGCCAGCCGCCGTCGCTTGGCCGCTCTCAGCCTCGACGCTCACGATCCGCTCGCCGCGAACCGTGACTCGCTGCGCCGGAACAGCTTTCGCGTTCACCGAGTCGAACACACGTAACGTTCTTGATGACGAGATCGCCTGCCGGATGATGGATGAACTGCTTGGCGAGACTGGCCGACCGCGCGCTTTGGACCTCCTGCTGCGCGCCGAGCAGGGTTGCATAGGTGCTTTCGAAACCCTGCCGAATCAGTCCGTCCCAACCGCTGACCGCGGCGAAGAAGTTGTGCTGCTCATCGAGCCAAAGATACGTCGGACTGAAATCCAGTCCATCGATCTGAGCCAGCGTGGCATTCACCTTCTTGCCATTGGCCTCCACCGGAACAGTCTTCAGTTCGCGCAGGGTTGCCTCGCCTCCGGGCAGCAGCGCCAGTTTGCCGCCGTTCTTCACCAGCGCCTGCGCCAGCAGATACGATCCCGCAGGACCTCCGCTGAGGCCCACGTAGAAGCGGTCCGCGGCGTTACTCTGCTTGCCGTCCTCCGACGAATTCTTCCACTTCGCATCGCCGCCGGTGACGCTGAAGCTCTCGCTCACCGGGTTCTTCATGTAATCCACGCCGGTGGTTTCTTCGAACGTGACGATGCCCTTGCCGTCGAGACGATAGGTCGAGTACGTCTTCGGTCCACGCCCGCGATCGTTGAACTGAAAGAACTCGTGCACCACGCCGTCGGGTGTGGTCCACACCGCATCCTGGCCTGCCGCCTTCTTGTCAGTCAGCAGCATCCAGACGGTGGCGTCCTTCGGAATGTCAGCCGGTAGCGCAGGCAGCGACGATTCGCCCTGCTGTGCAATCAGCGGGAGAGAGAAAACGACGGACAACAGGAGGCAAATAACGCGCAGGGAGGGTTTCATAAGTCAGCCTAAGGTTTATACGTGGAAAACCGAAGAATGTTCAAGTCGCTCAACGCCTGCCCCAGGCACCCCGGTCATCAGGTATTATCGGAGGGATTTTCACTTCCACTTCTCGCGGAGAACCATCCATGCGCCTTCTCTTGAATTGGTTGTTGAGTGCGGTCGCGCTGCTGATCGTGTCTTTCCTCGTGCCGGGCTTCCACGTAGTGGGTTTCAAAGAAGCGCTGATCGCGGCCATCGTCATTGGCCTGATCAATGCCACGCTCGGCGTGCTGCTCAAGCTCGTTACCCTGCCGCTCACCATTCTGACCCTGGGTATCTTCTGGTGGGTGGTCAACGCTTTCATGTTGATCTTGGCATCCAAGTTTCTGGCTCCAGGCTTTGAGGTCAGCGGATTCTTCGCAGCGTTCCTCGGCGCGATCGTTCTGTCGCATCGTTAACGTGGTGCTGCGCAAGATCGCCGGCGAGGTGACCGACCGCTAACCGTCTCTATCCAAACTGTCTGGGATCGCGAAAGGGAAACCGATGACGCCAGCCAAGAAACCCGGGCCGGCAAAGCCGCTGGCCAAGTCACAGGACGCGGAAGCGCAGCTCAAGGGCTTCATCGAGAAATTCGAGCCGGCAAACCAGACCCTGATTCGCTCGGTGCGGGCGATCTTGCGCAAGCGAATGCCCACGGCCAATGAAATGGTCTGGGACAACTACAACTTCTTCGTGATCGGGTATTCCCCCACTGAACGGCCGTCTGACGCCATCGTTTCAATTGCCGCCGACGCCAATGGTGTGGGACTGGCGTTCTATTGGGGTTCCAAGCTTCCCGATCCGCACAAGATTCTGCAGGGCTCGGGCGTTCAGAATCGCTTTCTTCGTCTGGAGTCGAAAGACACCTTGAAGCGCCCCGAAGTAGACGCCGTGATCGCCGCAGCAATCGCCCAGTGCAAGGCGCCTTTGGCGGCGTACGGCAAGGGCAAGCTCATCATTCGGTCGGTATCGGCGAAGCAAAGACCTCGACGTAAGCCGGCGAAGTGAACTCAGAGCGTCCACAACTTTCGTACGTTCTCGGCCACGTCACCCTGCTGAAAAAGCCTGATACCGGCGACCCCCGCCGCGCCCGCGTCGATGCACGAGCGCGCATTGACGAGCGTCACACCGCCCAACGCCAGAACCGCGAAGCTGTCCCCTTGTTTTGGTGATGGCGAGCAGGCCGTCTGCAGCACCTTCAAGCCGATCCCCTTCGCGCCGGTGGCGGCCTTACTGAAAATCGGTGCCAGAACCGCAAAACTTGCGCCGCCCGATTCGGCCTGCCGTACATCTTCCACGCTGTGAGTAGAAACGCCGATAATCGGCTCGCGGTCGCTGTGCAGCAACCATTGATCGCGAATTTCATCGGCAGGCGGAAATCCAGCGGGAAGATGAATGCCGTCAGCGCCCACCGCCCGCGCCACGTCAGCGTGTGTGTTTATCAGCAGCTTCGTCGTTGCAGAATTGTCGCGGACGCAGCGCAGCGCCTCCCGCGCCAGAAGTTCCAATTCCGCCGCCCCCAGGTCCTTCTCGCGCAGTTGGATGTACTCCACTCCAGCACGCGCTGCGTCGCCGATACACCGCAGCAGAGCGCCCTGTTGCTCAGCTTCGGTGCCCACGAACCCCCTGCGATCGGTTATGTAGTACAGAAGCATCGCGAGTCGATTGTAGCTAGAATTAGTGTGTGCCGACCGCCGCTAAACGAACTCGCAAGAAATCCGAACCCACCGCGAATGCCATCGGGATACTTCGCGACGACGCCTTTTCCGCCATCCCCTGGCTGATTCACGGATTCAGCACGCGTCCCGGCGGCGTCTCCACCTGCTACGGCGGAAAGTCGCTCAACCTCGGCTTCACTGCCGACGATACCCAAGTCAATGTCGAGCGCAACCGCGAACTATACGAGAAAGCTGTCACAGTGGTCGCCGAAGACGGCGCGCCTTGGCCGCTGGCGCAGGTCAAGCAGATTCATTCCGCCATCATTCACCGCATCGACGTCCCGTCCGCGCACGCTCCGGCGGGCGACGGCATGATCACCAACGCTCCCGGCATTCTCCTGGCCATCAAGACCGCCGACTGCGTTCCCGTTCTCGTGGCCGACGTAAAGCGCAAAGTCGTCGGCGCCTTTCATGCCGGATGGCGCGGTACTGCAGCGCGCGTCGTCGAAAAGGGAGTCGGTGAAATGCGCCGCCAGTTCCACAGCGACCCCCGCGATCTGCGTGCGGCCATCGGACCCTGTATTCGCAAATGCTGCTACTCGGTGGGCGACGAGGTGCGTGCCGAGTTCGAATCGCAATTTGCCTACGCCGGCGATCTATTCGAAGAGGTCTTCGACTCCAACGCCATCCACATCAAATATCCAATGCTCTTTCTGAACCAGCGCGCCCCCGGCCACGGCGACCTTGGTCCGGAAACTCATCTCGACCTCGTCACCGCCAATCTCCGCCAACTCGAAGATGCCGAGGTCGCGAAACAAAACGTCTCCGTCATCGACGGCTGCACTGCTTGCGATACCGAGCGTTTCTTCTCCCACCGAGCCGAGTTCGGCAAAACCGGCCGCATGATGTCGGTCATTGGGATTCGCCCCGAATAGCTCACCGCGGAGTTCCTTTTCGCCTTGTCATTACGAGCGCCCGTTTCGGGCGCGAGGAATCTGCTGTTTGTTGGCACCGGCAAGAGCAGATCCCTCGCTACGCTCGTGATGACAAATGAGCCCTCTTGCCGCTGCATTGCAAACCCTCGCCCACAAAAGCAAAACCCAGCCGCTCGGGCTGGGTTAGTCACTTCGCAAAAAAAACCGTATTTTAGTCGCCTTCAACGGTGGGAGGCGCGGGCGGTGCGACAAAGCTGTTCACCAGGTCCTTCAGTTCCTTGCTGGGCTTGAAGAACGGAATCTTCTTGGCCGGAACCTCCACGCGGTCGCCTGTCTTGGGATTACGTCCCACGCGGGGCTTGCGCTGCCGGGTGCGGAAGCTGCCAAAGCCGCGGATTTCGATCTTGTCGCCGGCGCGCAACGAGCGCACCACGCTCTCGAAGATTGTTTCTACAATGACTTCGCTGTCCTTGCGGGTCAATTCCGCCAGGCGGGACACCTCGTCGATCAGATCTGCCTTGGTCATTGTTCGCCCCTGCACGGTCGTTATAACCGGCTCAGTTGGGATACTCTCAGATTTTACGTAAACTTGGCAAGTCCAAATTATTGTTGCACTTCCGTGCAACACAGCCACACCGCAGGGCTACTTCCAAAGATAGTAGAAGCCCGCATTCGTCTGCATCAGCTTCGCGGTATCGGGCAGGTACTCTGAAACGTCGCCAAACAGCAGGTCAAGCACGCTCTTACGCTCTTTTTCTGGACGCACGATGGTCGGTTCGCCCTTAATTCCCACCGACTTAGCAGTGTCTTCGATCGCCGCGCGGAAGTCCCCGACCTGGTCAATCAGCTTCAGCGGCAGAGCCTGTTCGCCCGTCCAGACCTTTCCGTCGGCCAACGGCTGAATTTCTTCCACCTTCATCCGCCGCCCCGTGGCCACTGACCGGATGAACTGCGTATGCATGTTGTCAATCAGGCTCTGCATGTACGCCCGCTCAGCTGGAGTCATCGGACGTACCGGCGATCCCGTATCTTTGAATTCGCCTGCCTTCAGAACAATGGCCTGAAGCTTCGCCCACTTCAGCAATTCTTCGTAGTTGTACCACTCAGCAATCACGCCGATAGAGCCCACAATCGAAGCATTGTCGGCAAAAATCTTGTTAGTCGCCGACGAAACGTAGTACGCACCGCTGGCTCCCACGGTCTCAATCGAAGCCACGATGCGCTTCTTCTTCACGTCGCGAATGCGCAGCACTTCCTGGTAAATCTCTTCCGACGCAGCGGCCCCGCCACCGGGCGAATTCACATGGATGACGATGGCCTTGATGGAGCTGTCGTCACCATACTTGCGCAGCTGCTCCACCAATTCCTTGGGCGAGAGGATCACACCCTCGAGGTCCACCACGGCAATCTTGTCGCCGAAGCCTGCAAACGAGTCCTTCTGCTGCGTGCGCGCCGTGAAATAGACCAGCGCGAACACCGCCAGCAAAAACAGGAAGAAGGCGCCGCCGCCAAGCAGTACCCAAAGAAAAAATCGTGAACGTGGCTGGTCAGGCATGGAAGACGCTCAGTTTAACAGAGTTGGACGTTCAGCACCGGCTATCGTCCGGTCGCGAACTGGCCCGTCGGGTACGTTCCCCAATCGTTATTCCCACGCTTTGCCTCTCCATAACGGAGCACCGGCGAGCCGCGCAGCCCCGAGAAAGAAAACCACACCAAACACAAGCACTCCCGGCACCACCGCCCATCGTCCCTCCACGAAATCAATGCACGCATCTACCACCTGGATGAATCCCGTCAACACCATGAGCAGGCTGAGTGCGCGTCTCGCTCGCAAGGCCAGCATCGCCAGCAGCATCATCGCTAGCACTAAATTCCGCGATGCCAGATAGCCTGCGTAAACCCGGACCGCTTCATTGATTTCGGCATTAGGAGATACCAGCATTGCCGGATGAACCAGCGCTATGACGCCGCCTGCCGCCATCAGAAGTGCGCCCACGACCACCACCAGATACAGCCACCAACTGAAGGGTCGCGCTCCCTCGTAAACTTCGGTTTTTGTGGACACGTAGTTCTCCGCTCGGGCTGCGTCACCGTGCGCGCTTGCCCGATGAGTGGCATACGCGAACCCGCGCTTCCGAGTTCACACAATAAATGTTGGGGCGGGAAGGCGGAATTCTTTCGGACGACCGTCCTAGTGAAACATCGCCGCAAAGAACGCGCCGATCTTTGAGAAAAATCCCTGCTTCGGCTGAGCGGGCTTGTCGCCGCTCGCGGTAGTTTGCGTCTTCGCCGGCTTCGCATTCTTCGCCGACGCCGCAGGAGGCAGCACCACCGGCTCAAAGCCCATTGGCTTGCTCTCCATCTTCAAATGCGCCACGTTCTCCGTGAGATTGACCGGCTCGTTAGCGCGATAGATAAATGGCGCGTCCACCACCATGTGCGTTTGCGGCTCCTCCGGATCAGCCTTCGGAGCTTCCGTCGTCGGAGTCGCCGGAGCCGGCGGCGCAGGCGGCGTCACCTTGGCTACCTGTGTCGGCGGAGGCGCTGGGCACCCGCAACTCTCGCGCGTCGGCATCGCGCCGCTGATGTGCCCGCCATTGAAGATGACCGCTTCGTTGGGCTTCACCTGGTACGACTCGTCGCCCATGCCCTCAGAAACCACTATGGCCGACGAATTCGACGCCAGTGACTGTACGCATGTATCGCCCTTGGCGCTCACCCGCACCGCGAGATGCAAACGTCCCGGCCCCGGCAGTAGCAGTCGAAAGTCCGGCGTGAGCAAATTGTCAGACGCCGAACCGATCGGGTAGTCCATCTCCAGATTGCCGGTGTTCATGCTGAATAGGAGCTGGCGGCCGTTCTGCGAGGTCGTGACGGCAAGGCTCGTGTTCGGACAAATCATCATCGTGCCGCCGCGTTCCAGCTTCAGCGTGGCCGTCTGCTCTCCCGCCGAAATCGACGACCCGGACTGCACCTTCGTTCCCGAGCTGGCCAGCACGACTCCGCCCTTCACGCTCGCGTCAGTGGCAAACAGCTCGCCTACATTTTGCTGTGCATGCGCGGCCGAAGCTCCGCCGACGAGCAAAACCGCCAGCGTCGCCGCCAACAGCGGCCGTTGGCCGGCTGGTATTTTCCGAAGTGGCTGGTTGAAACGCATCAGGGAATAGCTTGATGATACGCCGCCGTGCAGCCCGGCGTGCGCTCTCATTGAAGCCGAATGGCCTTAGGATTAGTCTAACCACGGTGGGCATGGCAAACAACGGCAAAGGCGCGCGGCACTATCCCAAGCTGGTTTTGGGCGAGACCGTCAGTGTGGCCCTCGAGACCTTTCGCACCAACAAGGTACGATTTGCCCTCACCGCCTTGGGAATGGTCATCGGCACGGCGTCTCTCATTCTGGTCGTGACCATCGGCCTCACCGGCAAGCAGTACGTCCTCCAGCAAATCCAATCCATTGGAGCCAACCTGGTTTTCGCCGAGTACCAGGGCGGAGCCATCTACAGTGCTGAGGCCGCCAATGATTACATAACCATCGAAGACCTGAATGCCATTCGCCAGCAGGTCCCGAACATTGCCGCCTCGTCGCCCATCATCGAGCTTCACGAGCAGATCACGATTCCCGGCGGCCAGCAGCGCGACGCCCTTGTGCTCGGTGTCTCGGCGGAATACTACGATGTGCGCAATCTTGAAACCACGACCGGCCGCTTTCTGGAAGGCCACGACGTCGACACCCGCGGCAAAGTTGCGGCCATCACCCAACCCCTCGCCATCGCAATGTACGGCTCCACCAGCGCGGCCGTAGGCCAGACCATCAAGCTCTCGGGACTGCCCTTCATCGTGGTAGGCACATTCCGCGAGCGCGTTGACACGTTCGGTCAGTCCGAAATCACTGACGACTCCATCCTCATCCCCTACACCACCGCACGCTTCTTCACAACGGCGGACACGGTCAAGCAACTCTACTTCTCGGTGACCGATCCGTCCGACATTCCCGAAGCCTCCGACAAAATTCACAAGATCCTGCAATCGCGCCACCGCCCCGAATCTGTGTACAACGTTGATAACCTCACTGAACTGCTCGCCGTCGCCGGCCGCATTGCCAACGGCCTCACCGCCGTTCTGCTTCTGGTCGCGGTGCTCACCCTGCTGGTGAGCGGCGTCGGCATCATGAACATCATGGTCGCCACAGTGAACTCCCGCATCCGTGAAATTGGAATTCGCAAGGCGGTAGGCGCCACTAACGCCGAAATTCGCGCCCAGTTCCTGACCGAAGCCGTGCTGATCTCCCTCATCGGAGGCTTCATCGGGATCGTCATCGGCATGGCGCTTCCCGTTTCAGTACGCCTGCTGACCAGTTATAAGATCCCCATCTCCGGTCTATCGGTAATCATTGCCGTGCTCGTCTCGTCGCTCATCGGAGTCATGTTTGGCACTATGCCCGCGGCCCGCGCCGCCCGCCTCGACCCGGTCGAGAGCCTGCGCTGGGAATAGTTCACAGCTTTCCGCGAGAATGGAGTTCGATGCTTCACCAGATCACGCCGCCGCGCTCTCCCAATCATCCACCGGAAGATGCTCTTGAGCTACTGACGGCCTGCCACGTGCGCATTCGTCACTTCGCTGCGGCTGCCGTGAAATTGGCGCATGCTCAGGCCGCCACTCCAGAAGAGCTTCAGATGTCCGCCGCGGGCGCCTACCGGTACTTCACGGTTTCGCTGCCGCTGCACGAGGCTGACGAGGAAGACACCCTGCGCCCGCGCCTTAACGCCGTCGCCGATGATCGTGTACGTCACGCGCTCATCGCTATGCACGATCAACACCAGGCCATCGACGAACTCATCGAGCGCCTGCTGCCGTTGCTGCTTCTCGTGGAACGCAACCCCGCCGCCATTCACGACGCAGGCGCGGAGATGTGCTCCCTGACTCACGCTTTGCAGGAACTCTTCGACGCTCACCTCAACCTTGAAGAGGAAGTCATCTTCCCCGCCATTCGCGACCTGCTGCCGCAAGCCGAACTGACTGCGATGCTCGACGAGATGAAGCAGCGACGCCAGCAAGGCTAAGCGTCTTCATTGTGCGCGGTGCCCCAGAGCCTGCCCTGAGCGAAGTCGAAGGGTTCGTGCCCGTCTTTTGGGCACTAACCTGGGATACGACATCTCTTAATTCTTGCGCATCCTCTTCTGCCACGCCGCATCTCACTAACCGCCGGGCTATCGAAGACGAACAGTGCCAGAGGATCGGCGGTGGGGTACAAGGCAGCGAACTCCAGATTTTTACTGTTTCTCTGAAGGGAGCCACGTTCTATCTACGCCGGTCCTAAGTCCGGCCTCGAAGCACCGTGCCCGAGGGCGCGGTAATGCCTCCAACTTCCGAACTATCCACTACCCACTATCGACGCTTACTTCAAGCTATCCGCCCCCGCCTTCGCGCACTGCGCATCCTGCGCGCTCGTCATGCCCGACACCCCAATTGCGCCCACAATCTTGCCATCGCTCACCAGCGGAATCCCGCCCTCTGCCGCCACCACTCCCGGCAGCGTGAGAATGCGCAGGTTCTCCTCACCTTTGGCTAGCGCATCCTGAAACGCCTTGGTGGGCCGCTTAAACATCGCCGCCGTTCGCGCCTTTTCTACCGACACGTGCGCGCTGCCCAGTTGCGTGTTGTCCATCTTCTCGTAGTACACAAGGTTGCCCGCCGGATCGACCACCGCCACCGCGATGGTCCAGTTGTTCTTCGCCGCCTCTGCCAGTGCAGGCGCAGCCACTTTCTTCGCTGCCTCCAGCGATATGGGCATCCCATAAGGATTGGGCATCTGTGCAACCGCGCTACCGGCGACTGCCACCGCGAACAGCACGACCAGCAAACACTTCACGCTAATTTTCACTGACATGGCGTTCTCCAAAACGAAAGACGTCGATTTTGCGCCCCCAGCTTACCGTCATCGTGCCAACGCAACAAGCGATTTCCGCCATCCTCGCGAGTCAGAACTCCGACCGCGCGGCGAATGTCATCGCTCCCCCGCCACGATATAATGTGAAATTGCGTCTGGCCCTGATTTTTAACCAGCATTTCTGCGGAAGGACAACATGCCCACAGACATCGTAATGCCCCAGATGGGGGAATCGATCTTCGAAGGAACCATCACCAAGTGGCTCAAGCAGCCCGGCGACAAAGTCCAGCGTGACGAGCCCCTGTTCGAAATCTCCACCGACAAGGTTGACGCGGAAATCCCCGCGCCCGCCTCGGGCACACTCCAGGAAATCAAGGTCCAGGCCGGCGCCACCGTGCAGGTCAACACCGTAGTCGGCGTCATCGGAGACGGTGACGGAGCCGCTGCTCCCGCTCCCGCCAAGGCAGCCGCGCCAGCCGCTCCCGCTCCCGAAGCCAAGAAGGAAGCCGCACCGCCCCCGCCGCCCGCGCCAGCTGCCAAAGAACCCGAACCCGAAGCCGACAACGGCGAGCAAGGCCGCGTCCGGTCCAGCCCGCTGGTGCGCAAGATCGCCAAGGAGGCCAACGTCGACCTGGCCAAAGTTCCCGGCACCGGACTCGGTGGCCGCATCACCAAGGAAGACATCGAGGCCTTTATCACCAAGCACGCTGGCGGAGCACCTGCCGCCGCTGCTGAGCCCAGCACCGGCCGCGCCTGCGCCGAGCTACGAAGCTCCCGCTGCTCCCCCGGTCACCACGCCGTTGCAGCCTGTCGGTGGAGTTACCCCCGGCGAAGTTGTTCCCATGTCGCACCATGCGCAAGAAGATTGCCGAGCACATGCTCATGTCCAAGCGCACCAGCGCGCACGTGCATGGCGTCTTCGAAGTTGACATGACCCGCGTCGTGAAGCTCCGCGAGAAGATGAAGTCCAAGTTCGAAGCCGCCACCGGCAACAAGCTGACGTACACTCCGTTCTTCGCCCGCGCCGTCGTCCACGGCCTGCGCAAGTTCCCCATCGTGAACTCCTCGGTCGAAGGGGACAACATTCGCTATCACTCGTCCATCAATCTCGGAATCGCCGTCGCCCTCGACTGGGGCCTCATCGTTCCCGTCATCAAGAACGCCGAAGAGCGCAGCTTCGTCGGTCTGCAACGCGCCGTCACCGATCTCGGCGAGCGCGCCCGTACCAAGAAGCTCAAGCCCGACGAAGTCCAAGGCGGCACCTTCACCATCACCAACCCTGGCATCTTCGGCGCCAAGTTCGGTATGCCCATCATCAACCAGCCGCAGGTCGCCATCATGGGCGTCGGAGGCATCACCAAGAAGCCCGTCGTCCTCACCGACAAGGACGGCAACGACTCGATCGCGATCCGCTCGATGATGCATCTCAGCATCGGCTACGACCATCGCATCATCGATGGCGCCGTTGCCGACCAGTTCATGGTCGAAGTGAAAAAATTCCTCGAGAACTGGAACGAAGAGCTGCTGTAGGAAGAACTGTCGTAAAACGATCAACACGGTCCCTCGCCGTTGTCTTCACGAGCGCAGCGAGGGATCTGCTTCTGACTTTCGCGCGGGAAGCGCAGTACTTGCGTCAGGGCACGACTTCAGTCGTGCCGAATGATTTCGCAACCGCAGGGGCTTTGGCCCCTGACATTACGGCACCACCCAATCCGCGCCCTTCGGCTTTTATCACCCACGTCGTACAATCCGCAGAGATGAATTTTTCAAACCCAGGGGGCAACATCTTTTTTCCGGAGCGCCAAACAGCACAATGGCTCATCCCCGCTACCCCTGGAGGCCCAGCGTTCACTTGTTTCGCCGAAACGTCTGGGCCAGAGAGCCAACCACCGCCAGCAGGGCCCGGCCCGATATTGGTGATGCCGCCCGCGCAACCGCCGCGTCGTCCGCATCGCTGGCTGCAACGGACGTGGCTTGTGGTCTTCGTACTCTTCTGCCTGGAGATCGGCATCCTGCTGACCGTCTGCCCTTGGACCAGCCTCTGGACCAACAACTCCCTGCTCGCCGGCTTCCCCGCGCTCAAGCAATTCCTCAACGTGAACTTTGTCCGCGGAGTCGTCAGCGGCCTCGGCCTCATTAACATCTGGATGGGCGTCGCCGAAGCCGTCACCTACCGCGAATCCCCGCGCGGATAATTCCGGTTTTGGTGCCCCGTGACGGGGCTCAATAACCACTCCCATCCTGAGCTTTCAATAGTGCCCGATACTTCACACTACTTCGACAAATTCGTGACAATTCGCCCGCAGCCGCATGCTGAACTCATGGTAGGAGGTACAAATTCACCGGTGCCTGGGCCGATTGACGTCGAACTTGGCCTTCATGGGGGCGCCACCCTAGGCAGAATGGCCTGCGATGAACAGGCGTCGACGCAACACGCTAGGGAGAATAATATGACCAATCTTAAGAACGAATTGAGTGGGAAAGCTTGGTGGATTTGTTGTTTGGTGTGTATGGCAATTACGTTGATGGCGCCGATGTCGGCACAGACCGGCGCGTGGACTTCACCCGTAGTGCTCAGTGCGGGCGGACAGGGCTGGGAGGCGGCCGCAGCCATAGATGGAAACGGCAACTCGGTGGCTCTGTGGGATGAGCGCACAACCCAAGACCAGCTCTGGTCACGCTCGAGAGCGACCGCAGGCAGTTGGGGATCGGTAACGACGGTCTCTCCGGCACTGCAGACAACGTCGGTGCTTCCCATGGTGCGGGTCAGCAGCACAGGATTCGCGACAGCAGTATGGAGCGATTCAAATGGCGTGTGGACAGCCGATCGCCCGCCTGCTTCGAACTGGAATGCCCCTCGGCTTCTGATCCCCGGCGCGTCCAATCCAATTTTTGTGATGAATTCGCTGGCCGATGCCGCAGTGGTCTGGACGGTGGGCGGCGCTCCGAGGAGCACCAGCGGCTCGGTGATGGTCGTACTGCGGACTGCCGGGTCAGGGTGGACCGCGACACAGACGGTCGCCAGCGGCGTGCATCTTACGGCTGATTATGCTGCTATCGGCGCGAATGGCACGGTGATAGTGACTTGGGAAACCTTCACTGCGGTTTGCCATAAATATGGGTGCTCGACAAGCAGCTACCTTCTACACGCCTCGCGGCAAAATGTGGGTGCCAGCTCGTGGGTGGATTCGGGCGCGCTGTTGGGACCCGATCTTGATGGGCATGCCGCGCGCGTGGCGTTGGGTTCCTCCGGGGAAGCCATCGTGGTGGCGCTGAGCAGTTCGGGCGGTTACGTTTCCGCCAACCAGGGCAATTCGGGTGGCGCGTGGAGTCCGTTCAAAACCGTGGTAAATCCTCCGAATTCGACGATTGTTAGCAATCTGGCCAGTGACGACGCGGGCCAGGTGACGATGGTTTACGAGCTCATCAGTTATCCTACGTCGCAGGCGCTTACGGTCAGCGGAACGATCAGCAACAACACGTGGTCGGCACCTGTGGTTGTTTCGGGCGGCGACACGAGTGTCGGCCAGGTGTATTTCGCTCTGGCTCCAAGCGGCACGGCGCTGGCCGTTTGGTTGTCGAGCAGCGGGACTCCGGTAGTCCATGCCGTCCTGAGAAACACCGCTTTGGGGAGCTGGAGCAGTCCGATTTCTATTTCGGGACCGGGCAGCGAAATAAGTCCGGAAGCCGCGGCGGTGGACTCCTCGGGGAACGCGATTGTGATTTATTCCGGCTACGACAGCAACAGTGTGCACACGGAGTACGCCACAAATTATCATCCTTAGGAGACGGGTGCCTGGGTTCGCGCCGTGCCTTGCGGCGCTGACCCGGGATCGCGCAACTGAAAACCGGCTTGTCACAAGCATTCGTGACCTGCGTCCTAGCGGCTTCGCACCTCTGTGCCTACACTCCCGAATGAAGAAGACGAGGGAGAGCTGTCGCCGTAGGAGGCGACAGCCGATAATTGCCCTCATCTCAGTAGGTGATTCGACCTTTGAAGGGTCATGCTCAACCTCGATTTTTTGCCCACTCGCCCGCCAAAGCGTCCGCCCAGCCGCCGAAAATCCGGTGTAAGTCCTTTGTTAAGAATAATTTGCTGACAACTCCCACAGGCTCAATATTTTGCGTGGGTTCGGTTGCGCAAGTCCTTCATTATGAGGAATTTGCAAATACATGGGGGAGGGGGTGCCCCCAGCAGCCGGATTCCCAGAACCGGAATGCGCAACATCAGGTCCCTCCATCGCCTGTGGCGATCTCGTCCTGCCTCGAAGTCTGGGGTTAGCGGTCGTTCCCGCACGCCTGATATACCTATCCTCATGGACGACCAAGAAACAGGCGGTCACCCCAACCAAAGGGTTCCCCTTGCCTATGAGAACAAAAAGTTCCTGAACGGGCCCGACGGCCGCACGCTGCGCATCCTATCGGAATACCAGGAGCCTCTTTCGAAGTTTCGACGAGAGCGCATCCAGGACACCATTGTGTTCTTCGGTTCAGCACGCTTTCGCAGCAGGGAAATCGCTGAGGCCGAACTGCGATCGGTGCAGGAGGCGGGAGTGAAGTCTCCTGAGGCGGAGGAGATCACCCGGCGTGCGGAATCGAACCTTGTGATGTCAAAGTACTACGAAGACGCCCGCAGCCTGGCATTCCTCATCGCGAAGTGGACGAAGACGATCGCACAGCCTCGGCATCGCTTCGTGGTCTGCACCGGGGGCGGCCCGGGCATCATGGAGGCGGCCAACCGCGGCGCTTCTGAAGCCGGCGCGAAGACCATCGGTTTGAACATTAATCTGCCGTTCGAGCAGGTGCCGAACCCCTACATCACGCCCGAGCTGAACTTCGAGTTCCACTACTTTTTCATGCGCAAGCTGTGGTTCGCCTACCTGGCCAAGGCCTTGGTGGTGTTTCCGGGAGGGTTTGGCACCTTCGACGAGATGTTTGAGCTGCTGACCCTGGCGCAGACCGAAAAGCTGGCGAAACACATCTGCGTGGTGGTTTACGGGAAGGCCTATTGGAACAAGGTTGTGAACTTCCAGGCGTTGGTGGACGCGGGAACGATCTCGGCGAAGGACATGGACCTCATCCATTGGGCGGACAGCCCGGAGGAGGCGTACCAGATCCTGCGAGCGGACCTGGAGCGGCATCATATCGAGCACTCAAACTCGGTCGAAAAAGAACCTGAGATCGCGAAAACGCGGCGTTGAGGGGCAGTTTATGGCGAGTTAATAGCTCTCCTAGGGGTCGGCCGACTGAGGCGAATTACCGCCCGAAACCCCATCCCCCACTTTTGTAACTCGCGCGAAATCCTTATCCATCGTAAACTTATGCCCGCATGCAACTGGGACTCGAGGTGGTGGGGCGCAGCGACGTCGGCCGTGTAAGGGTGTCCAATGAGGACAGCTATGGCTTCGATATGCGTGAGGGAGTCTTCGTGGTGTGCGACGGCATGGGAGGCCATGCCGCCGGTGAGGTCGCCAGTAAAATCGCAGTAGATACAGTACTTGCGTACTTTCGCGACAAGGAACCACTGGCCGCGGATGCCGCGCTGGCCGACGCTCCGCCGGGGGCGCAAATGCTGTCTGACGCGGTGAACAAGGCGAACGAGAACATCCTGGAATACGCGCAGGGGCACGCTAGTGCCTCCGGCATGGGCACCACTCTGGTGGCGGCGCGGTTCGATGAAGGAAAGTTCACGATTGCGCACGTGGGTGACAGCCGCATCTACCTCATGCGGAACGGCACGCTGCTTCAGCTCACAGAAGATCATTCGCTGGTGATGGAGCAGGTGCGGCGCGGCATTATGACCATGGAAGAGGCCCGCGTCTCAACTGCGCAGCACATCATTACCCGGGCGCTGGGGACCGAAGACAATGCGCCTCCGGACCTGGCGGAGTTTCCGGCGGAGGTGGGCGATATCTTAATGCTGACCACCGACGGCGTGCTGCGACATTTGGAAGACCCGCAAATCCACGACGTTTTGCGCGATTCGCCTACGTTGCAGGGGGCGTGCGATCAGCTGATTGATCTCGCGCTCGACGGCGGGGGCGAAGACAATGCAACCTGCCTCCTGATTCGCGTGAAGCCCGAAGAAAGCGGATCGCGTCAGGCCATTTCAAACTAAGTCCGTCCTTCAAGCCTCTGGTACACTCGTCTGTTTTGTGGTGCGGCGTTGTTGTGAATGCATGCCGCATTTGAGGCACTCATGGAAATCAAGATTGTGGGAGTCATAGGCGCCGGAACCATGGGCAACGGTATCGCGCACGTTTTCGCGAAGTCAGGCTACGACGTAATTCTGGTGGATGTGGATCAGCGGTTTCTGGATCGAGGGCTGGAAACCATCCGCAAGAACCTCGAGCGCGAGGTCGCGAAAGAGAAGATCACGGCTGATGCGCGCGATGAAGCAGTTGCGCGGATCACGCCCACGGTTGACCGTCAGCGTTTGGGCGCGTGTGATTTTGTGGTCGAGGCAGCCAGCGAACGCATGGAGATCAAGTCGGAGCTGTTTCGCGACCTCGATAAACTATGTCGGCCGGAAGTGATTCTGTCGTCGAATACGTCATCGATCTCGATTACCAAGCTGGCGGCGGTCACCCAGCGTGCGGACAAGGTCATCGGGATGCACTTCTTTAATCCGGTGCCGGTGATGAAGCTGGTTGAGGTGATTCGCGGGCTTGCGACTTCGGACGATACTTACGCGACAGTGAAAGCACTGGCGGAAAAGCTGGAGAAGACGCCGGTTGAAGTGAATGATGCGCCGGGGTTTGTGTCGAACCGGGTGCTGATGCCGCTGCTCAACGAGGCGATGTATGCGGTCATGGAGGGCGTGGCCACGCCGCAGGCTGTGGACGACGTGTTCAAGCTTGGCATGGCGCATCCCATGGGTCCGTTGACGCTGGCGGACTTCATCGGCCTGGATGTGTGCCTCGACATCATGCGCGTGATGCATAACGGGCTTGGCGATCCAAAGTACCGGCCGTGCCCGTTGCTGATCAAGATGGTGGACGCAGGCTGGCTGGGGCGGAAGTCGGGTAAAGGGTTCTATCAGTACTAGGGCCAAATGAACGATACGCAATCCCGCACCAATCCGCTGATTTATGTATTCGCCATCGTGTGCAGCTTGTTTTCGGGCTGGGTCAACCAGATTGTGGATGACGCGCTGCTGACCGCATTGTGCATGGTCGGTTTCGCGATGCTGTTCGGCGCGTGGAAGCCGCAGCGTCCGTGGCGCTGGGTTCTGCTGGCATGGATAGGCGTGCCGCTGGTGATGGGTTATTACCAGTTCGTCATGAGATGGCCGCACGACCGCGGACAAGTTTACGGCGGCTTTCTGCAACTACTGTCGGCCAGCGCTGGTGGCTTCGGCGGGCACTTCATGCGGCAGATGATTGAAAACGTATTTCTGAAAAAACAGGAATGAAAATGAATTGGTTCGCGGCTGGAGGATGCCGCGTTAGCCAGGCAAACGGCCGCCGTCGCGAAGCCTCTCGATAAGGCGCACGACGTCGGGAACCGAGTCTGCGCCCAGCTTTCGCATCACGCTACCACGCTGGGCCTTGATGGTTCTTTCGGTCGTGCCGAGCTCACCGGCAATCTGCTTGTTCAGAAGGCCCTGGGCGAAAAGCACGCAAACCTGCCGCTCGCGTGGGGTCAACTTCTGGAACAGCCCCCAGTCTCGCTGCAGCGAGTCATCCAGAGCATGATCGTTGACGGACTTGCTCAGCGCCGCCTCGATCGCGTCTACCAGTACCTTGCCTTCAAACGGTTTGGTTAGGAAGTCCACCGCCCCGGCTTTCATGGCCTTGACCGTGGCGGGAATATCGCCCTGGCCGCTGATGAACACAATCGACAGGCGTGAATGATAGTCCGAGATGACTTTTTGCAGTTCCAGGCCCGTCATTTCCGGCATGTTGAGGTCGAGCAAGAGACAGGCCGGCGCGGAAGGAACACCGGCGCGTAGAAATTCTGCGGCTGAGGAGTAAGTCTTGGGCGCATATCCGTGAGAGCGCAACAGACGCGCAACTCCGCGCAGCAGGCTGGCGTCATCGTCAACAACGTGGACCGTTCTCTCAATGGTGTCGGGTAGCGTCACAACAAGTCTCCGAACGCTAAGGTCCGAGGGCACTTGGCTATGGTACTACTGCCGCCGACAGAGGCTGTCGTCGTTCAATAATCCGTCAATCGCGGCCAATAGTTGCGATTCTTCGAATGGCTTGGTCAGGCACGGGCTGTCTCCCACCGCCTGGTTCCATTCCGCGGAGCCGGTTGCAGGGTGGGCCGTGATAAACAGGCAGGGCGTCGGGCTACCCATTTCGCGCAGCCGATCACGCAGGGCGAAGCCGTCCATCCCGGAGAGCTGGACGTCGAGTACCAGGCAATCGCCTCCGGCAAAGTCGGGGTCGGCCAGCGCACTTTCGGCGGATTCGTAGGTCTTGCAGGTGTAGTTATTGGAGCGCAATAGTCTTGAGACGGCGCTTCGGACAGAAGGGTCGTCGTCAACGAGTGTGATTCGCAGGGTCTTCGGGGCCGTGTCGTTCATTTGTTCTAACGTCGCTTGCATCGGTTATAAATTACTTCCGTTCGAAGAATACCGATTGAACCGATGCGCCACAATTGGACCTTATAACTAAAGCCACGTACGCATCACGGGCCCGAAATGGCGCGAACGGCACGGCTCACTATAATCTTGGTGAACACTGGACAATCTCATCAGAGTGCGCGTGGCAACCAAAATCTCGCTGACGTGTGTGCTGCTGGCAGCGATGGGCCCCATTGCGCCTCGTGGCCGCTCGGCTGAATTAGTTCCTCCCAAGCGCGTCCTGGTTCTGATGCCGTTTGAGGCATCGCGCCCGGGCAGCGTGGTCTTCTTGAAGGGAATAGAAGAGGGTCTAAGAACTTCCTATTCAGGCAGCGTGGACATCGCGACGGAGAACGTTGGACCGATTCCCCCTGAACCGGAGAACTATCCGGCAAAGATCGGGGACTGGATCGGCTTCAAGTACAGTCGGATGAAGTTCGACGTCATCGTTGCAGTCAGTTTTCCCCCTTCCCTTCTCGCCAGGGAACTGCGAGAACGGTTTTGGCCGGAAGCGAACCTTTTGCTGGTCTTGATCAACGAAGAGAACTGGGCTAACCCCGGACCAGTCCCCCGCTCGGCCCGAGTGGTGCTTGACCTCGACAACAAGGAGACCGTCCAGTCCGCGTTGGAGATGCTTCCAGATACTCGCCGGGTGGTTGTGCTCGGCGGAGCTTCGCAACGAGACCGGCGAACCAATGGGGAAATCGTGAAGGCGATCCGCGGGATGAGGCCCGACCTGGAAATTATCGAAGCTACCGGCCTTTCCTGGGAAGACGCCCAAACGCGCATCCATTCGCTTCCCGATCGAACGATTATTGTCATCGGTTCCTTCCTGTTTGAGCCTAACGGCCGGAGGTTAGACGTCCCCCAGTTAGTCGATGAGTTTTATCCGGTTGCGAATGCTCCCTTGTTTGCAGATTCCGATATGGCCATGGGCAAAGGCATTGTCGGAGGGACTGTGATGAGCGTCCAGGGCGCGGCGGAAGCCGTCGGTGAACAGTTGGGCCAACTGCTGAAAGGGTCCGATCCGGACAGTCTGCCAACGCGGGAAGTGAAAAACTCCTTCATTGTCGATTGGCGGCAGTTGAAACGCTGGGGGATCTCCGAGCGCACTCTGCCGCCGAACGCAACGATTCTGTATCGGCAGCCAACGGCGTGGGAGCAGTATCACCGCTATATCGAGGCGTTCGCATTGGTCCTCGTGCTTTTGCTGGCGCTGGTTGCGTTTCTCCTGCTGGAACGCCAAAAGCGGAGGAAAGAAGAAGAGCTGAACTCAGCAATGCTCGAATCTCTGCCCGGTCTCGCTATGCTGGTAAACCGGCAAGGCGAGATTTTGCGCACCAACCAGGTTCACCGCGATGCATCAGCCATCGAGGATGCCGCCTCCAAGGCGGTCCGGCCCGGTCGGCAATATGATGAGTATCTTCGCGAATTGGCAGGGCACGGCGACGGCCTGGTAGTTTCGGCTCCGGTTGAGCAAGTGATTGCCGGAACCCGAGCGAGCGCCACTGCCGAGCTGCCTCTATCCGCCGATGACCGGTGGATTGAGGTCCGTGCGCTACAACTGCCTGACCAGCAAAGCGGCAGCCTGATCGTGCATCTCGACATAACCCAGCGAAAGCAGGCTGAACTCGAGCGTACCCGATCGCGCACCGAGATCTACCATCTCAATCGCGTCGCCGCCATGGGACAGCTGGCCGCGTCACTGGCCCATGAGCTTTCGCAGCCGCTCGCCGCCATCATGAGCAACGCGGAAGCGGCGCAGCGCTTTGCCGGGCGTCCCGAACCCGACATGGTCGAAATTCGTGAGGCGCTCGATGACATCACACGCGATGACAAGCGCGCGCGTGGGGTCATCCAAGGTATGCGCGCGATGCTCAAGAAAGAAGACGTAACTATCGAGCCTGTGGACCTGAACCAGATTGCCAGCAGCGTTGTTCAGATGATCAGGAATGAAGCTACGCTACGAGGAATGAGGATCGAACTGGCACTCCGTCCGTCCCCAGTGATGGTGAGGGGCGATCAGGTCGGTTTGCAGCAAGTCGTGCTGAACCTGGCCAGCAACGGATTGGACGCCATGACGGACACCATGGCCGAGCGCTGCCTCACCATTCGAACGGAAGTCGAGGCGACCACCGGAATGATATCGGTGATCGACAATGGCCCCGGCGTGAGTGCTGATCTTCGCGACAAACTGTTTCAGCCCTTCTTCACCACCAAGCACACCGGCCTGGGAATGGGTCTGTCGATTTGCCAGTCCATTCTCGAGTCGCTCGGTGGCCGAATCGAGCTGAAGAACCACGACGGCAAGGGTGCGGCCTTCCTTGTCGCGCTGCCGTTAGCGTAGTCAACGTCGCCACACCAACGCCCAACTACTTGCGTAGTCGCTTATTGTCCTAATGTCCAATTGCGGCGCTGGAAGTACTGCGTCAGAATTGGGCACTCTTAAAAGCAATCATAGGTTCGGATCCACAGTGATCTCGTCTGAACCCCTCTACACGCAGGGAATCGGAACCCATCTTGAATAGGAGGCTCGCGCCTCAGACCGAAAGGAATACAACCATGCGAAATGCAAGATTAGCCTTCGCCGTATTCGCGCTGTTGCTGGTCGCCTCCGTTGTCCAAGTCCCGTCGGACGCCCAGGTCCGCATGCTCCGAATCAACAATGCCATCTACGGCAAGAACGGCCGGGGCATGAACGTAACCAATCAACTCCGTTCAATGATTCAGAACAACACCCTGAACATTAAGGTCAACAACAGCAACATGGGCGGAGATCCGAATGTAGGTGCCGATAAATACCTCGCAGTGAAATACACCTACCAAGGCCATTCCATGAGCAAGGTTGTCAAAGAAGGCGATCGGCTGCAACTGCCCTGAGGGCAATCGCATTGTCCTAAGGTCCAATTGCGAGGGTGAGAAATGCAGGCTACGATTCTCGCACTCCTAAGGCAATCATAAGTTCGGATCGAGTTCGGTCCGGTTTGGGAAAGGGTCCTTTCGGGGGGAAGGCACCTTTCTCTTAGTTCATCTTCCGAACCAGAACGCGTAACGGTCGAGCGTCAACAAAATGCCAAGGTCAATCTCTGCAAATTCCGGCGATACCGTGCACGCGCTCATGCAACTGCGTTGCCGGCAGGAAGTCCTCGAACGGTGGCTCGCCAGTCAGGTACTTCCGGCCGGTCTGCAGCAGGGCCTCTACGCAATGCTGGCTGAGGTCAGGGAACAACTCAAGGTATTCACGGATGTGTCGCCGAGGTAGGGGATCGATATTCTGGCGAAGGTCTGGTGAACTCGATCGACATCCGGCACAGAGTTCTGCACCGCAAGAAAGGCCCTTCGGGGGGAGGGCTGACTTGATTCGCAGAAACAGGGAGGGCGCATCGCAAGGTGTGTTCTCCCTGTGCAGTATCAGCATTCCGTCACGAGAGACCACTTCACGTTTCCGAACGTCCCCCAGTCTTCTCCGAGCAGTTGACGCACGATTTCCTCCCCCAACCCTAGGGCAGGTCCGCAGGCCTGCCCTGTTTTGTTTGTCGGCTGTTCCGGCAACGGTAAGGGTCCTGATTCAGAATCACTCGGCTTCGGTTTCATAAACACAGATTGAACAAGCGGTGAGCAGCGGATAGCATGGGAACGCCGCCGCAAAGGACCCAGCTGGCAAAACCCTGCGCTTTCCTCGCAACTGTGCCGCGAGGGGCGCAATCGGGAGTCAGCCGTTGGGGTAATGAGGAGAGCCGTGATGATGCGCCTGAGAGTAAATTTCGCCGCTTTGTGTGTCATCTGCCTGGGTACGTTTTTGCTCGTGGGATGCGGCAAAAAGTCTGAGCCGTCGGCCAGCACTGAACCAGCGAAGCGGCAAGCATCGGCAGCGCCGTCGGCCGGGCCGATATCTTCGCCCGATGAACCGCCTGCGGCGGCGGGCAACATCGACTTTCCCAAGGCGTTCGGGCGCCGTACCGGCGATCTCGACGACATGGCGAAGGGCCGAAACATTCGGGCCCTAGTCCTGCTGAACCCCATCGGATTCTTCTATGACAAGGGGCATCCACAGGGCGCGATGTACGAGGCGCTGGAGGACTTCCAGAAGTTCGCCAATCAGAAACTGAAGACCGGCACGCTGAACATCAAAGTCACGTTCCTACCCATGCGAGTTGACCAAGTCGAGGCTGCCCTGAACGAAGGGGTGGGAGACATCATTGCGTCAGGAATCGCGGTCACACCCGAGCGCGAACAGAGAGTCGCTTTCTCGACACCGATCCAGAAGGACGTATCGCAGATCATCGTTACGGGAAAGGATGCCGGCACAATTTCGAGCCTTGCCGACCTGGGCGGGAAAGAAGTGTACGTCAACCCGCTGACCACCTATTACGCAAACTTGCAAAAGGCGAATGAGACGCTGAAACAGGCGGGCAAGACACAGATCGTCATCAAGGAGGCAGACAAGAACCTCATGGATGACGACCTGGTGCAGATGGTGAACGCCGGATTGATCCCGGCGACGGTTACCACGAAGCAGAGAGCGACCCTGTGGGCACAGGTGCTCGACAAGATTCAACCGCAGCCTGACCTGACGATTGCCACCGTAGGCCAACTCGCGTGGGTGATGCGAAAGAACAATCCGCAGCTGAAACAGTTGGTCGATGAATTTATCTCGTCGCACGCGGTGGGGACGTCGTTTGGCAACACGCTGATGCGGCGCTACCTGCAAAACACCAAGTGGGTGAAGAACTCAACTTCCGCGGACGAGATGCAGAAGTTTCAGACGAACCTTGATCTGTTCAAGAAGTACGCCGGAGAGTATGACTTCGACTACCTGATGATCGCGGCCCAGGGCTACCAGGAGTCGATGCTGGACCAGAGCAGAAAAAACCCGAGCGGCGCGGTGGGCATCATGCAGGTGATCCCCAAGTATGCGGCGGCGAATCCCATCAACATTCCGAATGTCAGCACCGCGGACGCCAACATTCATGCCGGGGTGAAGATGTTGCGCAACATCGACGACAAGTACTTCAACGACCCCAAGATCGACCAACTAAACAAGACCTTGTTTGTTTTTGCCAGTTACAACGCGGGGCAAAATCGAATCGTGAGACTCCGCAAAGAAGCGGCCGATGCGGGCCTCGATCCCAACGTCTGGTTCAACAATGTGGAACTGATCGCCGCCAAGGACATTGGGCAGGAGACGGTCACTTACGTTTCCAACATCTACAAATACTACATTGCTTACAAGCTGGCGCTGGAGCAACACGACGCCAAGCAGAAGGCCGAAGGGCTGCCGGCGAAGTAAGCTCGGGCGCTTACGAACTTCTTACGATTCGACTATCCAACTCTTATGGAGCCGATTGTCGAATGAATTGTGAGGATGCGTGATCATCACTACGCACTCCAAAGAGGCTCTAGCGAGTATGTCGACCGAAGAAGTTTTCGTGCAGCAATTTGCCAAGTTGTTCGTTCATTATCGTGAGGCCCTGACGGTCCACCGGGATTCCATGACTAGCTTGGAATCGCAGGAATGGAACGAGGTTCCGGAGGTGGAACGCGAGAGGATGGTCGCGGCCGCCCGGCTGGCGCTGATCGAGATTGAAGACACTACAACCAACGGGGAACGTCGGCGCTATTTCGCAACCCCCGGCGAGGCGGAATGGGGCTGCTGAATAGGTTTGTAGGAGCAAAAGCAAAAGGCGCGATTGCTCGCGCCTTTCGTAACGCCTCATTCTTCTAGCCGCTAGTCGTGCACGCCGTCCATGAAGGCGCGCAGCTTGCGCGAGCGCGACGGATGACGCAGTTTGCGCAGGGCCTTCGCCTCGATCTGGCGGATACGTTCGCGAGTGACCGCGAACGACTGGCCCACTTCTTCCAGCGTGTGCTCGGATCCGTCTTCCAGCCCGAACCGCATCTTGATTACCTTCTCCTCGCGAGCGGTCAGCGAACGAAGAACGTTCGACGTCTGCTCCTTGAGGTTGACGTTGATCACGGCCTCGGCAGGTGAGACTACGGCGCGATCTTCGATGAAGTCGCCGAGGTGGGAATCTTCTTCCTCGCCGATCGGAGTCTCCAGCGAAATCGGCTCCTGCGCGATCTTCAGCACCTTGCGCACCTTGGCCACCGGGATGTCCATGCGCTTGGCGATCTCTTCCGAGGTGGGTTCGCGACCCAGCTCCTGCACCAGCTGACGCGAGGTGCGGATGAGCTTGTTGATGGTCTCGATCATGTGCACCGGAATACGGATGGTGCGTGCCTGGTCCGCGATGGCGCGGGTGATCGCCTGCCGGATCCACCACGTCGCATAGGTTGAGAACTTGTAGCCGCGGCGGTATTCGAACTTGTCCACCGCTTTCATCAGGCCGATGTTGCCTTCCTGAATCAAGTCGAGGAACTGCAGTCCACGGTTGGTGTATTTCTTCGCGATCGAAACCACAAGGCGCAGGTTAGCCTCGATGAGTTCGCGCTTGGCGTACTCGGCGTCGACGTCGCCCTGCACGATCTCGCGCTGCGTGCGCTTGAGTTCAGCGAAGGTGGCGCCGGCGTCGCCTTCCATACGCTCGAGGTCGGCGCGAATGCCGCGCACCTGCTTGCGCAGTTCCTTCTTCTGTTCGTCAGAGCGGGTAGCTTCAGCGCGCTTCTCGAAGTTCCCGGCCTGCTTGTCGAGCCCACGCATGCTGTCAACCGTCTTGTTGACGCGGTCGATGAGGCGCTTGCGCTCGTTGTTGGTGAAGCCCAGCTTGCGAATCACGCGGGAGATGCCAACCTGCTCGCGGCCCAGCAGCCAGCGCGTCTTGCGGTGCATGCGCGCATTCTTCTTGGGCAGGATGCCATCGAGCTTTTCGAATAGCTGTTCAGACTTCTTGTAGTGCTTGGTGAGCTCGTCGATCTTGCCCGTGATGTCGCCCAGGCGTTTGAGCAGCACCTCTTCGGTGATTTCGTCCTCGTCGAAGAGCACCACTTCCTTGATGGAGCGCACGCCGCGCTTGAGGTCTTCGCCCATCGCGATGATCTCGCGAATCACGATCGGCGAACGCGACAGCGCTTTGAGCACGCGCAACTGTCCGCGCTCGATGCGCTTGGCGATTTCGACTTCGCCTTCGCGGGTGAGCAGAGGGACAGTTCCCATCTCGCGCAAATACATGCGGACGGGATCGTTGGTTTTCTCAAGGGCGCCAGGGGTAAGGTCGAGCTCAACGTCTTCACCGGCTTCCATGTCGCCCTTGTCGAACTTGTCGAGGGCACTGGGAGACTTCGGGCCTTCCAGGACATCAATACCCTGGCTGCCTATAGTGGTCATCAGATCGTCGAGGTCGTCTGGAGATTGAACGTCGTGCGGGATGAGATCGTTTACCTCGTCATAGGTGAGGTAGCCCTTCTCTTTTCCCACGTCGATCAGCTTCTTAATATCGTCAAATTTGTCTTCAAGAGCCAAAGCGGAATGTCCTCGGCGTCCGCCACGGCGGACGCTCTTTTTTAGTACACACTGCGGCGGGAGAGGCACAGGAGTGCCAGCATATGGGGAAACCCTCAAATTTTAGCACACCGGTAGTCTGCCTGCCTAGTATCTAGATGATTCTAAGGGACTATTTGGTTGCAGGAGGTTTTGCCTGGGGTTTCGTCCGCAGCTAAGTAGTTGAAAACACTGACTAGTTTTCTGGGCTATTTCCGGGAGTGGCATGTCCGATAGCGCGGCGCAGCCTTACCCGCTCCTGCAACAAGCGTGACAAGGCAGCGGTATCGTTACGCCGCTCTGCTTCTTTCAATTCATGTTGCAACGCCTCAAGCTGTCGCGTCACGGCGCGCTTGCGGAGCGACCGTACGGCATTCTCCAGCAGATCGGGTGTCAGCTCTTCGTGGCCTTCCATCAGCACCGATGCGACCAGTCGACGGTTGTTTTCGTCGAGAGGAAGCGACATGGGATCGAGTCCCTGTTCATGTGCGGTGAGCAAAGCATCGATGAGCGGCTGTGCGCCGAAGCCTTCATGAAGGCGCTCTTGCGTGAGAAAGAAGTGCGCCTGGCGCGCAGGCTCGAAGTCGGGATCTTGTCCTTCGCGTGACGAGAGCGGCGAGTGTGCGAGGTCCCGGCTGGCCAGAGCGCGAACCAGAACTCGCTCGGCGTCGGTGAGTTGCGTAGCCGGAGGAGCGTTTACACGCGCGCTTGAACGCGCAGTCGCGGCGTGACGGAGTTCCTGGCGTAGCACCGTAGATTCGATGCCAAGGCGATAAGAGATTTCATTTGCGAGTTCGTCGCGCACAATGCGATCGGGTACGCGTTGCACGTGAGGCAATAAGTAGTTCAATGCCTTAACCTTGCTCTCTGGTGTTTGAGATGGAAATTGCTGCTGAGCGCGGACTATTAGGTAGTCGAAGTAACTTGCCGATTTCTTGAGAGCGGCTTGAAAAATCATTGTTTTGTCTTGATTTGTCTCTTTTACTTCTTCTTTACTGACGCCCCACTGCGGCAGGCCAGCGCCCGTCAACTTCCAACTTTGACTCAGTGCGTCGATGTCCCCACCGTAGACTGATGCTCCCATGCTGCGGATGTAGAGATCGGGATCAATCCACCCTCAAGCGTGAGTATTTTTATCTGAAACCCTTCACTGAGAAACATGTCTAACGACCGTTCCGTTGCCGCGGCTCCGGCAGTATCGGGGTCGAAATTCACTACGATGTTCTTACTGAATCGGCCCAATAGTTGCGCCTGAATGCCGGTGAACGCTGTGCCAGAACTGGCAATGACGTTCTTAAACCCCGCTTTAAACACGCTGATGCAATCCATCTGGCCTTCCACGAGAATCGCGTAGTCGAGTTTGCGGATGGCCTCCTTCGCCTTGTCGAGGTTGAACAGCACACGCGACTTGGAATAGATCGGGCGTTTCCGGCGAGTTGAGGTATTTCGGCCCAGACTTTTCGTCGGTCGTGAGCGTGCGTCCGGTGAAGGCGATGACCTTCCCCTGCTCGGTGCAAATGGGAAACATCACACGGTTGCGGAATTTGGAGTAGAGCGATGTCTTCTGCTGCGCGGCCTCATCGTCGCCTTTGTCTTTCCAGGAGAACAGCCCCGACTCCCGCATCACGTCTTCGTCGAACTGTCCGCGCACGGCATCGCGTAGAAGAAATCCAGACTCGGGCGCATATCCAATGCGGAATGTAGCGATCGTTTCGGCGTCAAGGCCGCGCGTCTTCAGATACTCGCGCGCGTACGCAGCCTCAGGGCGCTTCAACTGCTCCTGAAAGAAATTGCAGGCGCGCTCGTGAATGTCGAGCAGGCTGCCGCGCTGCTTGGCCTGGCGAGCTTCTTCCGGCGAAGAGTACGTGACCTTCGGCATGGGTATGCCGAGCTTCTCGGCCACCATGCGCACGGATTCGGGGAAGGTAATGTTCTCGATCTTCTGCACGAAGGTGAAGACATCGCCTCCGGCGTTACAGCCGAAGCAATGGAAGAACTGGTTGCCGGCGTGGACCGAGAATGATGCGGTCTTTTCCTGGTGGAAGGGGCACAGCCCGGAGTAATTTTGCGCGCCCGCTTTGCGCAGCTTGACGTACTCGCCCACAATGCGGACGATGTCGGCCTGCTGCTTCACGGTGCTGGCAAAATCGCCGGGTTGGGCCATAAGACTAGTGTGCCGGAAGCGGGGCAAGGACGCATCCGGATTCGTAAATGGTGCGTGGATTAGTTGTGGAATACAGGAGAGGTCAGACTCACCACGGAGGCGCCGAGATCGCGGGAAAAGTAGGGCAGAAAAGCCCCGCGGTCCTTATTCGCCCGCGCCAACAATCAAAATCGGCGAGGTGGGTTTATCGGAGCCAGCCGCGTCTTCCATAGTCACCGCGAAGGCCTTGGCGACCACGCCTTCCGGAAGCGGATGGTCCATCATCACGGCATTGCCACGCTCGTCAGGGTGGAACATTCCAGCAGGAATGGGAGCGCCTTCCATGGGGATAATCCACAGCTCGTACGCCTTCCCAGCAGGTACGGGCGCGAGATTGCTGGCCATCAGCATGAGGCGCTTTTGCGAAGAGCTATAAATGGCAGTCGCGTGCGGCTTGCGCGCCTCAGCCTGTGGACTGAGCGACACCTGCACGGCATCCGGGGCCGACAGCAGCCGCAAGCGTTCCTCAGCCTGCTGAAGTTGTTCACCGCTGCCCCGGTACAAGACCGCCAGGCTTTCGAGGTTGTGCTGCAACGCCTGGTTCTTGTTCCAAAGTGTGCCGACCGCGACAAGAAGTCCCAACGCCACCATCGCAGGAATCAGTCCCCAGCCCAAGCCGCGACGCCGCCCAGCCGCGGGCGCAGGGGCCGAAACGCCACGAGGTTCGGCAGCAATCGCGCGCATCAGGCGATCTTTGCTGCGAGCTGGCGGGCGCGGACCTGCACTCTCCAACGCGACCAGGCTGAGATCGCCGCGCAGCGCCTGCACCTCGCGGCGGCAGGCCGCGCAGGTTTCCAGATGCTGCTCGAGCTCCTGGCGCTCACTGCCCGAGAGTTCTTCCAGGGCGTAAAGCGGGAGGTCGTCGGCGAATTGTTCGTGCGTCTTCATAGCGTCATCAGCTTGCAAATCGCGTGCGCAACATCTGTAAGCCACTGCGGATACGGGTCTTGATCGTGCCCAAAGGCTCGCCCGTCTTCTCCGCAATCTCCGTATGTGTGAGCCCCTGGAAAAACGCCAATTCCATGGCGTTGCGTTGATCGGGACCCATCTCGTTCATCACTACCCGTACTTTCTCGATCACCAGCGAGCGCTCGGTTTCATCCCGCAAATCCGTATTGCTGGTGAGTATGCAATCTTCAATGTCACTCTCTGGCCGTCGCTGCCGCAGGCGGTCGATCGAGCGGTGGCGGGCAATCACCGCCAACCAGGGCCCCAAACTGCCGCGGCTGCTGTCGAAGGCTTCGGGCTTGCGCCAGAGCTGCAGGAAGATGTCCTGCAAGATGTCTTCGGCCGCACCCGTGTCCTGAAGGATACGAAGTGACACCGCATAAACCACCCCGGAATAACGATCATAGAGCTCGGCCAGCGCTTGCTGGTCGCCGGCGCGGACCCGGGCTACCAGGCGCATGTCGTTCCCTGCGTCCGTCTTGGTTCCCGAGCTCTTGTCCATCGGTTCCATTGGTTAATACGCGGTAAAGTGACTGCCAGATTGCGGGGTGCCCCACAAGTGGCAGTTTTCGTGCCAGCGAAGTTTATTTGTCCTTCGCAAAATCCAAGTTCCCATCTCCGCTCGTAGGGCATTAGCAAGCGGAAACCACGTGAAGATATCAGCAAAGCCACGTCGCCGACAACTGGCAGGGGAGTCTAGCCCTTGGGGGACCAGTTGCTGGCGAAGGCTTTGCCGTCGGAGCTCGTCTGGGGGATGAGGAGCGCCGTGCACCGTGGTTTCCGCAAGCGTGTTAGTCGTGCACGCTACTTTCCGGCGGCCGAAGTATTATTTGCGCCGACATCGGCGAACGAGAAGTGGTTGGAGACGCTTTCCCACTTCTTCCCGTTCACTTCGACATAGGGATACACAAAGTAGTTGAGCGGGTCCGCCAGCTTGCGGAGGATTGAGAACGAGGTCGCGTCCCATGGAAAATTGGGCACGATTCACGTCGTGCGCGCCAAAGAAATAGTCCTTCTTGCCTTGGTCTTTCCAGGCCTCAGAAATATCGACGGGGACCCATCCGTATTGCGAGTCGTAGAACTCGGCCCAGCAGTGATAGCCGGGGATGTCGCCGGACGTCTTTCCGGCGGGTAGCGGGAAGCCAATTTCGAACCGGGCCGGGATGCCTTGCGACCGCGCCATCGAAATGAACACCGAGTGAAAGTCGGTGCAATTGCCGCGCTTGGAATCGCAGGCCCATTCGGCATCGCCGCGGCCCCATCCGGTGCCCGTCTTGTCGTACTTCATGGTGGCGAAAACGTAGTCGTAAAGGGCGTGGGCCTGGTCCATCGTGCCGGAGTGCCCTTGCACCTGTTGGGCGGCGATGTCGGCCAGCTTGCCGGTGGTGGGGACCAGCTTGTCGGGCGCGAGATACGCGTTTGCCTCTTTCGCCGAGGCTTTGACGAGTTGTGGCTGCGCGCCGTTGCGCGGAAGGCCGATGCGCTCGTGACGAACGATGTCGTATTGCACATCGAACGTGTACTCGTCTTTTGCGGCCTTAGGAGCAACGGCGTGATAGATAGTGTTTCCGAATTTGGCATCGCGGGTCGTGGTGAGGGGAAGGTCGCCCGTGACGGAGAGGATCTTCACGTCCTGGAACTGATCGGAGCGGGCCTGCGGAAACCAGATTTCAAGCTTTTCGCCGGGCTGAATGTTGCGCACGCTAAAGGCGTAGTGGAAGGTAAAGTGCCGGGTTTGCTGTGCGAATGCGGATAGCGACAGAAGTAGGGCGAAGGCGAAGAGGAAAAGCTTGCGCATGGTTGCGGCTCCTGGATTCGGTGCAAGGGTTTAAGGAAACGACCGGACCGGTCCTTCAGGCAGGAACTAGCGTCAAGTGAAGCCGCGAAGAGGGGGCATACGACTACCGATTGGGGAGATGATACATCAAGGCGGTGCGTCACCCCCAAGTCCCAAATTCGGGCATTTGTGGGTCACCGATCGAATTTGACTCTGCCTAGGGCGTGGGCTAGCCTCAAATGCTTGTGCTGTCGCTGCTGGAAACTGTTATCTGGCGGCCTTCGGCACATCCTACCGAGCTCCTTTTTATGAAGCTGAAACAGTCCATCCTGCACGGAGTCGTGACGCTTGCCCTGTGCGCGAGCGCCCTGGCAGGGAACATGGTGCGGCCGACGCATGCTCCCAAGGCGATGGTGGCAACGGTGCAGCCGGATGCCTCGGACGCCGGAGTGGAGATCATGAAGGCGGGCGGCAATGCGGTAGATGCCGCAGTCGCCGTGGGATTTGCGCTCGCAGTCACGCATCCTGAGGCGGGAAACATTGGCGGCGGCGGGTTCATGCTGTTTCGGCGGCCCGATGGCGAGGTGCACTTCCTCGACTACCGCGAGAAGGCGCCCTCGAAGGCGACGGCCGATATGTATCTCGACAAAGACGGCAACGTGATCAATGACATGAGCACCGTCGGATATAAGGCAATTGCCGTCCCAGGAGCAGTGGCGGGGCTGGCGTATGCGCAGCAGCATTGGGGCAAGTTGAAGCTGCGACAGGTGATGGAGCCGGCGATCCGGCTGGCACGCGATGGGTTTGTGCTTGACTATGGCACAGCGATGGACTTGCACGAGAAGGAACTGGCGCTGTTTCCGGAGTCGAAGCACATTTTTCAGCGCGATGGAAATTTCTACCAGTCGGGTGATGTGTTCCAGCAGCCGGAACTGGCGAAGACGCTGGAGCGGATCGCGAAGAATCCTGATGACTTTTATCACGGAGACTTGGCGCGCGAGTTGGCTGCTGCGATGCAGAAGGGCGGAGGACTGGTAACGGCCGAAGACCTTGCGGCTTACGAGGTGAAGGAGCGGCAGCCGATTCGCGGGAGCTATCGCGGCTATGAAGTAATCAGTGCGCCGCCACCATCGTCGGGAGGCGTCGCGCTGGTGGAGATCCTGAACATTCTCGAGGGCTACGATCTCGCGAAGCAGGGGAGCCGGTCGGCGGAGAGCATTCACCTGACAAGCGAAGCGTTTCAGCGAGCATTCTTCGATCGTGCGGAGTTTCTGGGCGATCCGGATTTCTCGAAGATTCCAGTTGCGCAACTGATTGACAAGCGTTATGCCGAAGCGTGGCGGGAGACGATTCCGCTGCGACGGGCGACACCGGCAGATGCGTTGAAGCGGCCGGAGATCTTCACCAAGCTCGACCAGTATGCGCAGGCGAATCCGCAACCGAAGGGCGTCCAGGAGCCGGAGCATACGACGCATTACTCGGTGGTCGATCCCGAGGGCAATGCAGTGTCGGTGACGACGACGCTTGAACGACAGCTTCGGTTCGCGTGTGACCGCCGAGGGGCTCGGCTTCCTGATGAACAACGAGATGGACGACTTCGCGGTGAAGCAGGGTGTGCCGAACATGTACGGGCTGATCCAGGGGCCGGCGAATGCGGTGGGTGCGAACAAGCGTCCGCTGTCGGCGATGACGCCGACGATTGTGCTGAAGGATGGAAAGCTGTTCCTGGTGCTCGGTTCGCCGGGTGGGCCAACGATTATTACTACTGTGGCCAACGTGCTGATGGGCGTGGTCGATTACGGCATGAATATCCAGGAAGCGGTGAACGCGGCGCGTTTCCACGAACAGTGGATGCCCGACAAGATCATGCTGGAGAAATTCGGCGTTTCGCCTGACACGCTGCAAATCCTGGAAAACATGGGGCACAAGCTGAAGACGGACCGGGAATTCTGGGGTGACGCGGAGTGCGTCGCTATCGATGAGAAGACTGGCGAGCGGCTGGGCGCGAGCGATGGACGCAACAACGGGAAGGCGGCAGGATACTGATGCGGCGTGCAATGTCAACGCTGGTGTTTGCGCGAAAGGAGACGGCTGCATCCGGGGCTGCTGGACTTGATGGTGCGCGGCGGGGCCGAGGCGATTGAGATCTTTGGAGGGCGCGGGCACTTCAACTATTCAGACCGGCAACATGTCCGCGAGATTGCCAACTGGTTTCGCAGCACGGGAATTCCATTTCACTCGATGCATGCGCCGATGCATGGGGATGACGACTTTGGACGGAGTGGCGCGCCAGGGCTGAATATTGCGGCGGTAGAGAAGCGCGACCGTATCTCAGCGATGGACGAGATCAAGCGTGCGATCGAAGTGGCGGAGCAAATGCCGTTTCAGTTCCTAGTGCAGCACGTCGGCGGGAGTGGAGAGAACGCGAGCGGACAGAAGACGGAAGCGGCGATGACGTCGCTGGAGCACTTGCGCGCATTCGCCAAGCCGCTGGGGGTTCAGCTGGTGGTGGAGAACATTCCGAACGAGCTCTCGACGCCCGAGGCAATCGTGGAGTTGCTCCGCACGGCGCGCTTCACCGATATCGGCGTGTGCTTCGATGTGGGACATGCGCACATGGCGCCAGGGATTCCGCAGGCGTTTGAGACGCTGAAGGACTTGATTCGCACGACGCACGTTCACGACAACGACGGACAAAAGGACGCGCATTTGTGGCCAGGTGCGCGGGACGATTGATTGGAAAGAGACGATGGCGTTGTTGCGTGGAGCTCCGCATGTGCCGGCGCTGGTGCTGGAGATTGAAGGCGTGGAGGGGGACAATGTGTCCGCGAAGATGGCGGAGGCGTATGGGAAGTTGGAGGGGTGAACAAAGCAGATCCCTCGGTCGCCAAGGCGACCTCGTGATGACAAAACCATAACAGTGTTTGATGCTCCGCTTAAGCGGTGCTCCACCCAATATTCGAAAGACAGGACTCATGGAAGATACGACGACAGCAACGATTACGACGATTCGGGAAGTTGGGAAGTTCGACGGCCAGGCGGTCATCATTCGCGGATGGCTGTACAACCTGCGGGAGAGCGGGAAGCTGCTGTTTCCGCAGTTCCGCGACGGTAGCGGCATCATCCAGGGCGTAGTGGTGAAGAGCCAGGTTTCGCCAGAGCTGTTTGAGTCGATCAAGACGCTGACGCAGGAGTCTACCGTAATCGTGACCGGCAAGGTGCGGGCAGACAAGCGCGCACCCGGCGGCTACGAACTTGATGTGACTGACGCGCAGGTGGTGCAGCGTGTTAATCCCGACGATCCGTATCCGATTACGCCGAAGGAGCACGGCGTCGATTTTCTGATGGAGCATCGCCATCTGTGGATGCGCTCGCCACGGCAGGCGGCAATTTTGCGCACGCGCGCGGAGATCATCAAGGCGGCGCGCGACTTTTTCGACGAGCGTGGCTTCACCCTGACCGATCCGCCGATTCTCACGCCAGCGGCCTGCGAGGGAACGACCACGCTGTTTCCTGTGGATTACTTCGAGGAGCAGGCGTACCTGACGCAGTCGGGCCAGCTCTATATCGAGGCCACGGCCATGGCGCTGGGAAAGGTCTACAGCTTTGGGCCGACATTCCGCGCGGAGAAGTCGAAGACGCGACGGCACCTCACGGAGTTCTGGATGGTGGAACCCGAAGTTGCTTACGGCACGCTCGATGATCTGATGGTGCTGGCAGAAGATTTCATCACGACGATCGTGAAGAAGTGCCTGGAGAAGCGGCGACCGGAATTGGAGACGATTGGGCGCGATATCAGCAAGCTGGAGAATATTGCGACGCCGTTTCCGCGCATCACCTATGACGAAGCTGTGCAGATGCTGCAGGAAGCGCATGCCAAGGGACTAGTCGAGAACAAGTTTGAGTACGGCGGAGATTTCGGCTCGCCGGATGAGACTTACATCTCGTCGCAGTTCGATCGGCCGGTAATGGTGCATCGTTACCCGGCGGCAGTGAAGGCGTTTCTATATGGAGCCTGATCCGCAGCGTCCGGATTTGGCGCTTTGCGTGGATGTGCTCGCGCCCGAGGGGTATGGCGAAATTATCGGCGGGTCGCAGCGCATGGGATCGTATGAATTGCTGCTCGAGCGTATCCGCCAGCATGAACTGCCGGAAGAGGCGTTCCAGTGGTACCTTGACTTGCGCAAGTTTGGCGGAGTGCCACACGCAGGGTTCGGTATGGGCATTGAGCGCGCTGTGGCGTGGATCTGCGGACTGGACCATGTGCGGGAGACGATTCCATTCGCGCGGACGCTAACGAGGTTGTATCCGTAGGGGTATCCACGGCGCAATAGTTTTCGCGGCCAACGGGGTCCTACGACTCCAGAGGGCAAGAACGGGCCGTGCCCGTTTAGCTAGACAAATGCAGGGAATGTCAGGGATGAATTATGGCAACTAGTCCAGCTACCAAACCGATACAAAATGTTGAAACACCAAAGCAGATTCGGATTATCGGCGTGCCGCTTGACTTGGGGCAGTCGCGCCGCGGAGTGGACATGGGACCCTCGGCGGTCCGCGTCGCAGGACTTGAGAGCAAGCTCGAAGCGCTCGGCTACGACGTGAAAGATGGCGGTAATGTGTCGGTCGCGGTGCTGGAGACCCGGCCCGAGGGCGATCCGCGCGCCAAGTATCTTGCGGAGATCACCGAGACCTGCACCAAAGAAGCCGAGCTAGTCGTGAAGACGCTGGAAGCGGCCATATTCCTGTCGTGTTGGGCGGCGACCACTCGATTGCAGCGGGCACCGTGTCAGGAGTGGCCGAGTATTACCGGCGACAGAAGCAGAAAATCGGACTGATCTGGATCGACGCGCACAGCGACATCAATACGCCTGAAAGTTCTCCGAGCGGGAACGTGCATGGCATGCCGCTGGGCGCGATCATGGGGCTGTGGGATTCGCCACTGGCCAACATCTATAACTTCAGTCCCAAGGTGAAGCCCGACAACTGCGTGCTGGTGGGCATTCGCGATGTGGACACGAACGAGCGTGACAACATAAAGCGCTCGGGCGTGCATGCCTTTACCATGCGCGACATCGACGAGCGCGGCATGCGTACAGTGATGGAAGAGGCGCTGCGACTTGGCCGGTCGCGGCACCGTTGGCTATCACGTGTCGCTTGACATGGATTGGATCGATCCCGGAGGATGCGCCCGGCGTCGGAACTCCAGTGTGGGGCGGAGCAACCTATCGCGAAGGTCACCTGGCGATGGAAATCATCGCCGATCATGGGCGCATGCTGAGTTTCGAAATCGTGGAAGTCAATCCGGTACTCGACGAACACAACCAGACAGCCGAGTTGGCGGTGGAGCTGGCGCTGTCGGCGTTCGGAAAGAAGATTTTGTAGCGCCCACGCGAGATTCGCGCAACTTGGACAGCGCGCTGAGAAGTCTTCTCCAGCAGGCGTTCGTCTTCGGTGTACGATTGAATTGGTCACCCGACAGTCTCATGCGTGCGGCAGGCCAGCCTTTCAGCTTGGGCGGTACACAGAGTCAGGGACTTTGACGGAAGTGCAATGAAACGATCGTCCCGGAATAACGCAATCTGCCCGGATTGGATAGGCGACGCTAGTGCGCCGTGCGTCCGACTGCCACGCTTTTGCCGCGTGCTGTTAGCTCTCTCAATCCTGGCGGTGACTCAGTCGGTTGCGCAGCCCTCGTCGGGACCTTCGCAAGATGCGCCGAGTGCGCCTCCTCAGGAAGCCGCATCGAACCTCCCCGAACTCAGCACACATGAAGACCTGCAGACCTTTCAGGTCAAAGTAAATTTGGTCGAAGTGCGAGTTGTGGTGAGGGATGGCAGTGGCAAGGCAGTGGGAAATCTGAAACAGGAAGACTTCCTGTTATTCGACGACAACAAGCCGCAGAACATTACAAAGTTTTCCGTTGAGCGGCCCGAACCCGACAACGCAGTCGCCGGCATCCCGCAAAACCCCGAGGTCCCCTCGGTAAAGCTGTCAGGCGAAGTGCGGGCGGAACCGTCGCGTAGCCAGCACATAGCCTGGTTGTTTGACGACGTCAATGCATCTTCGAATGACCTTACGCAGGCGCGGATCGCCGCCGAACAGCGAGTTGGCGCCCTCGAGCCCGGTGATTCCATTGCTATCTTCACGATTTCGGGCCAGGGCAACCAGGATTACACAAACGATCCGGAGAAACTGCGGGCCGCTTTGAGACTGCTGAAACCGCGGCCGGTGGGCGCAGTGGGGCCGTCGGATTGCCCTCCCATCGACTACTACATCGCCAACCAGATCGAGACCTATCACGACCCGCGGGCCATGATGATGGTGATGCAGGAAATCTCGGCCTGTCAGTTTAACGGTAATGCTGGCGTGTCAAACAGTGTGCTCGACTCGCAAGCTCATGCTGCCGCAAGCCGGGTGTTGCAGGCCGGAGACGCTCAAGTACAACTTCTTTTGTCGAGCCTGGGGGACGTGGTGCGCCGCGTTTCTGACTTACCTGGCCAGCGCACGATCGTGTTTCTGTCGCCGGGCTTTGTGGCGGCTGCGCACCAGGCGGCGCTCACGGACTACCTGAACCGTGCCATACGTGGTGGGGTGATGATCAGTACTCTTAACATTAGAGGGTTGAATACACAACCGGCGGGTGGCGTCGACATCAGCCAAAAGGGCTGGGGCAGCGCAGTGGTCGGAGGCGACATGTCCAATTACCGGGCAGCCGCGGACGTGGCGCAGGCAGACCCCATGATGCAGATCGCCAACGCGACAGGTGGCAGCTATTTCCACGACCGCAACGACCTCGCCGCCGGACTGCAGAAGCTGAGCACGCCCCCGGAATACTCCTACCTATTAGCATTCGCACCGCAGAACCTAAAGAATGATGGCAACTTTCACACTCTAAAAGTCGAGCTGAAGCAGGGCGCCGGCATGACGGTGCAGGCGCGCAAGGGCTACAACGCGCCGAACTCTGGCGACTCAATGCAGCAAGCGCAGCGAGAGATCGCTGATGAAGTCTTTTCACAGAACGAAATGCATGAACTGCCTTTGCAGGTACAGACACAATTCTTTCAGTCGGCGACCGACAATGCCCACATCTCTGTGCTGGTGCACATCGACGTGCGGCGCATGGCCTTTCGTAAATCTGGCGGCCGCAACCTGAACGAATTGACCGTTGTCGCCGCACTCTTCGACCGTAACGCAAATTTTATTTCCGCCAAGAGCAACACCGTGCAGATGCATATCAAGGACGACACTCTGGCGACCAGGTTGAACTCCGGAATCACGCTGAAAAGCAACTTCGACGTGAAACCTGGCAGCTATGTGATTCGGGTCGTCGCGCGGGATGGGCAAGGCAAACTGGCAACGCAGAATGATGTAATTGAGATTCCATAGGTACGCGAGGCCTCAATGAACTATCGCCGATTCTTGTTCATCGCATTTCTTGCATCGCTGTTAGTGTGCCTCGGCAGCGGCCCAGGACGGACCGCTTTCTTCCGTGTTTACGCACAACAATCGACGGACGTGCCCACAGCAGCGACCGCGACCATCCGCGCTGAATCGCGACTGGTGTTAGTGGATGTAGTGGTGACCGACAAAAAAGGAAGTTACGTCGAAGACCTTGCTCAGAAAGACTTCCGCATATTTCAAGACGACCAGGAGCAGAAGATCGCGAACTTCTCTTTTGAGCAGTCAGCGGCGCCGGAGAACGTACAGAAACGGCATCTGGTGTTGTTTTTCGACGACGAATCCATGCAGCCTGCCGATCAGACGCGGGCACGGGCGGCCGCAGGAAAGTTCCTGGACCGCAACTCTGGAAACGGCAATTACGTTGCCGTCATCGATTATGCCGGCACGATGCAGGTGGCACAGAATTTTACCAATGACGTCGATCGCTTGAAGAAGGTTGTGAGCGCCCCCAAGATGGTGATTGCCCAGTCCGAGAGTGCTTCACTCGGCTCCTCTCTCTTCACCAGCAACGACTCGTACTCTAATCGAAATGTCCTGCTGGCGCTGCGTAGTGTGGCGCGAAGCCTGTCCTCCATCCCGGGTCGGAAGAGCCTTATTTGGCTGACTTCAGGATTTCCACTGACTCCCGATGGCCAGGCAGAGATGACGGCGCTGATCAACGTATGTAACAAAGCTAACGTCGTCGTGTATGCGCTCGACGTGCGCGGTCTGGCGGGGGCGGTGACGATGAGCAGTCTCGGTCTGACCCACCGCGACACTGAGGACCCAGAGGTTGAATCGGCTTCGTTCTCGCCCAAGTCCGGCAGTGGTGACTCTGGGACGCCGCACCTCGTGTACGTGCAAGCGAAAACCGGCGGAAGCGGGCCCACTACCGGGACGAGGCCAGGAGCAACTACGGGAACGCGGCCGGTAACGACCGCACCGCCTCCGGGATGGACGCAAACCCCGTTATCACAACAGTCAAGATCGATTGTTCCGCCGCTGCCACCCTCCACCGCAATTAACCTACAGGTGCTATACGCTGTGTCCACGGGGACGGGCGGGTTCGTAATAAGCAACAGTAACGATCTGCTCAGCGGGCTGGAAAAAATCGGCAAGGAACAGACGGAATACTATCTTTTGGGTTTCGTTCCGCCGGAGAGCCAGGAAGGCTCCTGCCACACACTGCGCATAAAAGTAGAACGATCGGGGACCCAGGTTCGTGCACGCAGCGGATACTGCGTCACCCGGCCAGTCGACTTTCTTGCGGGAAAGCCTGTCGCCAAGCAGTTGGAGGATCGTGCCCTCAGAAATCAGCCGGGAGCTATTGCAGGCTCAGTCTCCGCGCCTTTTTTCTACACGTCACCGGAGACAGCACGCGTGAATCTCGCGCTTGAGCTACCGGGGAAGGCCATTCAGTTCGAGAAGGTCAAAGGCAAATACCAGGCGGTCGTCAACGTGCTCGGCATAGCAGTTAAGCCGGACGGAACGGTGGCTGCACGCTTCAGCGACACGGTTGAATTGTCTCTGGAGAAGAATGAATTGGAGGATTTCGCCAACCGTCCCTATCACTACGAGAACCAGTTCTATATTGCGGGTGGTCAGTACTCGTTGAAGCTCGCGGTCAATTCCGGGGACAAGTACGGTCAGTATGAGCTGCCCCTGGTCATTGACCACTACGACCCCGCCAAATTTAGCATCAGCGACCTTGCTCTCAGTCGACAGTTCGTCAAGATAACGGATATGTCGACCGCGCTAGATGCGCAACTTCTCCAGGACCGCACTCCCCTCGTCACCCAGGGCTTGGCGATGGTACCTTCAGGCACGAATCGCTTCAAGAACTCGGACCGGGTAGCGATCTATGTCGAAGTTTACGCGCCCCAGAACGCGGACGCGGCTGCGCCGAAGATTGGCCTCAGGTTGCGAATCGTCGACAAGCAATCCGGCGAATCTCGTCTGGAAGCAGGTATTCCCGATACATCGTCATCCATGATTCCGGGCAACCCGGTGATTCCCATGGGCGTGCCACTGCCTATCGATCGGCTGCAGCCAGGAACGTACGTGGTCGAACTGCGCGCAACCGATTCCGCCGCTCATGCATCCGTTGCCCGCAAAGCGGAGTTTTCGATTGAATAGCGACGTGAGGGCCGAATCGGAGCGTCCTTCGGTCCTCAACCAACTCTTCGAAAAGCACTTTCGTTCTTCGGCGACACGCGTAGAGCCGTTGCAGGGCCAACTCGGCGGCTCCGGGCGCAACATTATTCGCCTCACCAACGATAAGCACTCGGCGATTGGAATCCTGCACAGCGTTCGAGAAGAAAACACCGCCTTCGTCGAATTCTCGCGGGAGTTTCGTCGCAATGGACTGCCGGTGCCGCAGATTTATGCGGAGGACCTGGCGCAGAATGCGTATCTCGAAGAAGACCTCGGCGATCTGACGCTCTTCCAGTTTTTGTCGCAAGACCGCAAAGGCGATGAGATTGCCCCAGAGGTGGTGGACGCGTATCGCAAAGTTGTGACGATTTTGCCTCGCTTCCAAGTAGAGATGCGTGACAAGATCAACTACAAAGTCGCTTATCCGCGGGCGAGCTTCGATAAGCAATCGATAGCGTGGGATCTGAACTATTTCAAATATCACTTTCTGCGGCTGGCGGGAGTTCCGTTCGGCGAGCAGGCGCTGGAAAAAGATTTCGCGCGCCTGACAAAGTTCTTGCTGGAGGCGGATCGCGAGTACTTTCTGTATCGCGATTTCCAGTCGCGCAACGTGATGCTGGTGGAGGGCAGTCCGTATTTTCTCGACTACCAGGGCGGCCGCAAGGGCGCACTGCAATACGACATTGCGTCGCTGCTGTTCGATGCCAAAGCCGATTTGCCTCCTGCGTTGCGGCAGCAACTCTTGGAACACTATCTCAAGACGCTGGCGACGTTTCTTCCGCTCGATCGCGAACAATTCCTACGTTACTACTACGCCTATGTCTACGTGCGCGTGATGCAGGCACTAGGGGCGTATGGGTTCCGGGGGTTCTTCGAGCGCAAGCCGGTGTTTCTGCAAAGTGTGCCGTATGCGCTGAAGAACATTCGCTGGCTCTTGCACAACGTGACGTTGCCGGTGGAGTTGCCGGCGCTCATGGAAGTCTTCACCGCGATGCTCGGGTCGGAGAAGTTGCAAGGGTTTCGCTCCCGAACCGGACAAGCTCACGGTGCGAATAATGAGCTTCTCGTTCCATCGCGGACTGCCGAAGGACGAGACCGGACACGGCGGCGGATTTTTGTTCGATGCGCGGAGTCTGCCGAATCCCGGGCGCGAGGAGCAGTACAAGCCTCTGACAGGGAAAGATGCTCCGGTAGCGGACTATCTTGAACCAGCAAGACGAGCGTGCGCGAATATTTTGCGCACGTCATGTCGCTGGTGGACGCGAGCGTTAGCAGCTACCAGGCGCGAGGATTCAAGAATCTGGCGGTGTCGTTCGGGTGCACGGGCGGCCAGCACCGTTCGGTTTATCTGGCGGAGCAGATGGCGAAGCACTTGCGCGAGCGCGGCGTTGAGGTCGTGCTGCGTCATCGCGAACTCGAAAGCTCGGGCCGATGAAGGCAATGGTGCTGGCGGCGGGACTGGGAACAAGGCTGCGTCCGCTGACGGATGAGAGGCCAAAAGCGCTGGTGGAAATCAACGGCCGCACGCTGCTGGAGATCACGCTGGCGCGCCTGCGCGAAGTTGGAGTGACGGAAGCCATCGTCAACGTGCATCACTTTGCCGACATGGTGGTCGAGTATCTTGCCGCGAAGCAGAACTTCGGGATGCGGATCGAAGTGTCGCGTGAGGATGTGCTTCTCGATACCGGCGGAGGCCTGAAGAACGCAGCGTGGTTCTTTCTGGAAGACGGGAGCGACGAGCCGTTTCTGCTACACAACGTGGACGTGATCAGCGACATCGATTTGGGGCGCATGATGGAATTTCACCGGTCGCAGCAGGCAATGGCGACTCTGGCGGTACAGGAGCGCCCGAGCTCGAGGCAATTGCTATTCGACGAGAGCGGATTGCTGTGCGGGCGGCGGTTGGAGAAGGAAGATCGCACGGAGCTGGCGCGCCATGCGGAGCCACTACAAGCTTTGGCGTTTTGCGGGATCCACGTGATTTCGCCGCGGATGCTGAAGATGATGTCGGAGGACGGAGCGTTCTCGATCATCGAGACGTATTTGCGGCTCGCGGCGAGCGGCGAGCGGATTGTGGCGTTTCGCGCGGATGGTTCGTGCTGGCGGGACTTGGGGACGATCGCCAGTTTGAAGCAGGCAGAAGCAGATTCCTCGCTTCGCTCGTGATGACAAAGTAAAGACGGAACACGACGCCTGAACCGAGCACTACAACCTCGCAAGCTCGAATCTGAAGCGCCAACAACTTCCACAGGCTGCCGATTTACACTGCAAATATGAAGAAGATCCGTGTAGGCGTGTTGTTCGGCGGGCGAAGCGGCGAGCATGAAGTGTCGCTGCTGTCGGCGGCGTCGGTGCTCAATGCCATCGATAAGAAAAAGTATGAAGTGGTACCCATCGGCATCACCAAGGAAGGCCGCTGGGTGACGGCGGCACACGCCGAGCGGTTGCTCAAAGGCGATGCGGCCGGCGATCCGGAACCGCGGCATTTGCGGGCGGGCGATCCGCAGGCGACGTCGGCAGCGGCAGTGCTGGCCAAGGGCGAAGGTGTGGTGGTCCCGCCGATGCCGGGCCATAATCACTCATCGCTAGCGCCCTTTGAGAGCGACGCGCCGCAAACCCATGCTACCGCCAACTCTATCAATGTGGACGTCATCTTTCCGGTGTTGCACGGGACGTTCGGAGAAGATGGAACGATCCAGGGACTCCTGGAACTGGCGGATATTCCGTACGTCGGCGCGGGCGTGCTCGGCTCGGCAGCGGGCATGGACAAGGACGTGATGAAGCGGCTGTTCCGCGATGCCGGACTACCGATCGTAAAGCACGTCACAGTGCTGCGCAGCGCATGGCGTGAACAACCGAAGAAGGCGCGCAAGCTGATTGAGGGTTCGCTGAAGTATCCGGTGTTCGTCAAGCCGGCGAATTTGGGATCGTCGGTGGGAATCAGCAAGGTCCATAACTCAGCTGAGTTGGCTGCGGCGATGGACGAGGCGGCGCAGTTCGATCGGAAGCTGGTAATCGAACAGGGCGTCGGCGGCGACAAAGCGAAGGCGCGCGAGATCGAGTGTTCCGTGCTGGGGAACGATAACCCAAGCGCTTCGGTTCCAGGCGAGATCGTGCCCATCAAAGAGTTTTACGATTACGACGCCAAGTACCTCGTTGAAGGATCGCGTCCGATCATTCCCGCCGAGTTGCCGAAGGGAAAGCTGAGGGAAGTGCAGAAGCTGGCCATCGCGGCATTCCAGGCGGTCGATTGCTCTGGTCTCGCACGCGTGGATTTTTTGATGGACCCACGTTCGGGCAAGATGTACGTCAACGAGATCAATACCATGCCGGGGTTCACATCGATCAGCATGTATCCCAAGCTGTGGGAAGCGAGTGGCGTGAAGTACCCGGAACTGATCGACCGGCTCATCCAGTTCGGGCTGGAGCGCCACGCCGAGAAGAAGCAGAACCAGTACAGCCGGTAAAGAGTACCCCCTCTCCTACCCACCTTATCGAATCAGTGGCTTAGGAGACGATTGCCTCGCAAACTATTGACAAACAACATAATTACGTCTACGTGATTGAGCTGTAAGGACTTAGCCTATCTGCGACCGAGTCCTAGCCGTCGCTCAGTTCCCTATAACGCCTTACATATCAATTACTTAGCAGAATCATTGCGAAAAGGTAGATATCGTACAGTCCGAGTATTGGTATCAATACAAGTATTGATAGTATTGGAACCAATGCAAGCACGTTAGTGCCGGTTTGCCAGGAATTATTAATGTTGTCAACGAGCCGGGTCGGTACGCGCCTGGGCGCGGACGAAGGAGGCGCAGCATTCCCTTCTTCTCACTACGGGTTGATTACAGGAAGTCAGATCGTGAGCGAAAGGGCGTGGGGCACATGGGGGTGTGATAAGAGCTCGATACGAACGACCGGTAATATCTACCACAGAGACACTGAGACACAGTGAACTCAGGGTCTTCACCACGGAGCGCACGGAGAAGAATTAGGCGAACGTCTTCGGTGGCGGCGGAGATTTGTAAGGCAGCAGACCAAGTGCCTGCGAGTACGTCAATGGTTGATATGCGACTTCCCAATTTTCTTACGGCACTGGCTGTATCGATGTTTGTTCTTGTAACTGGCATAGCTGCGCAGCAACCTGCGATTTCGCCACCAAGTGGAGCAGCAGAAGCCGGCCTGTACCGAGGGCTTGTCGGCGAATGGGTTGGGCAGCTCGAGTATCGCGACTACAGCAGCAACGAGCGGGTATTCCTTCCAACGTGCCTCACAGTGAAAGCCGGAGCGGGTGGCAAGTCGGTGCAGCTTGTCTATACGTATGACGATGGGCCTAACAAGACGGTGAAGGAGCTGTCCACCGTGGTGTTGGACCAGGCGACGGCGACGTGCACCTCAGACCGCGAACACTCCAGCGATACTTACAAAGCGGAGGGGCTGGCGGAGTTTGCCAAGACGGGACGGGGCAAGCTGGTGCTCACCGGCACTGGCGTAGAGAACGACAAGAAGGTGGATGTGCGCATTACGATCGCGGTGCGGCGCAACCTCTACACCTACGTGAAAGACACACGGCTGCCGGGTCAAGAGTTTCAGTTTCGCGACGGATACACATTCACGCGAAAAGAGACGCCGCAGTAGGTGGACCCAAGCTCACTTCGTGTTCCCGTCGCGGGAGGGACACCCCTCGTGCGGAATTTGGAATTTCTCCGTAGCCTGGGTTTTATAGCGAACTGGTTTGCCGTCCAAAATATACGGTTCGTACATCCACTTCTTCGCGGCACCAGTCGCTGCTTCGGCAAGCTTAGTCGGCCCGCTGAGTACTGTCGTGTGCAGGACAGCCCCAGTTTCGCCCACAATCAATTCGAGGACGACGATGCCTTCGACGCACTCGCGCATCGCCTTCGGCGGCAGAACCGGAGCGACATAGTGGACGCAGAGCGACCTAGAAACAGTCTCTGGAATCTTGAGTATGGGCAGTACGGGTGTGTTTTGGGCAAACAAAGTCGAGACCAGAAGGACGGATGTTACTGCCCGCGCGACCAGCATGGTCTTCATTGGGACTGACTCCTGCGGAAAGACCCGCCACAGTAGTGGGAAGGAAAGCAGATCCTTCGGGGCTGAAGCCCCTCGTGATGACAAAATGAAAATGGGCCAGTGCGGCACGACTTAAGCGGTCGCTGAAACAGTCATTTTCGCTCTTGAGAAAAAACTTCAGGGGCTAAAGCCCATCGCATTTTCAAAGTCTTTCGGCATGACTAAAGTCATGCCCTGACACAATGCGGTCGCTGAAGCGAGTTTTTCAGCCCGCCCCGGCGGGTGAAGTCGTGCCATGACGCTAAATCTTACTTCTATGCGAACCGAATAACGCCGTCCAGATTCCGCTCGAGCAGCGGGTCGTGGACGCGGCCGACGACTTTGCCGGACATTACGTTCTGGAAAGCAACCTGGAACTGCTCCATTTCGGCTTGAGTACCGACAGTGATGCGAACCCAGTCGGGCATCGACGGCCAAGGGCGTCCGATGAAGACCTTCTCGTGGGCCATGGCGGCGATGACGTCTTTCGCCGGCTTGCCCGCTTTCAGCATGAAGCAGTTTGAGACCGACGGCGAGTACGTGTAGCCGCTCTTGTCGAGCCAGGCGAACGTAGCCTCGCGCACCTTTGTGTTCGTCGCCTTGCGCTGCGCGATCAAGGTGGCGTCGTTCAGGCTGGCGATCGCAGCGGCATTGGCGGTAACGGGCATTGGGTTGCTGCCGCCCCAGGCGTCAATCTTCTTCAGCAGGTCGGGACGCGCGATAGCGAATCCGCAGCGCAACCCGGCCATGCCGTAGATCTTCGAAAAGGTGCGCAGAACAACCACGTCTTTGCCGGCCTTCACCATGTCAATACACGAGGGCGAGTCGCTGAAATGAATGTAAGCCTCATCCACCATGACGATGGAGCCCTTGGGTTTGTTGGCGACAAGGTACTCGATGTCTTCGCGACTGGTTACCGTTCCGGTGGGGTTGTTGGGATTGCAAATGTAGAAAACGCCGGCGTCGGGGGCGGCGGCGAGCATGGCTTTCACGTCGTGCGACCAGGTCTTGGTCAGCGGAACGTTGACCACGCGCGCGCCGACACCCTTAGCGGCTCCGGCTCCAGCTTCATAGCCGGGTTCAGCGGTGACAAAGGCAGCCTTGGGTGAGGTAAACGCTGCAACCGTGTAATACAGGCCCGGGGTCGAACCGGGGAAAGCGAGGATGTTTTCAGTCTCGAGGCCTTGCTGGCTGGCAAACGTCTTGACGAGCTCTTCAGTGAGGTAGAAGTGGTAGCGACCGGCCTCAGGCGTGATAGCGACGACGGCTTCGCGGGCTGCGGCGGATGGTCCCAGCGGATTCTCGTTGGCATTAATGCGCACCGCGCCGGCGGGAAACGCAACCTGTCCGCGCGCGATCTGGGCCAGCAAAGGTTCGCTCAACATCTGCACGGCGAAAGCGGCGGAAGAAGCCTGCAAGAAGGTGCGGCGCGAGAAGGGCGAGAGTCCGTTATCGTGTGCCATCGAATACCTCGGTGAAAGGTATCTTACAGCAGATATCTTACTTTCCTTCGCTCGGATTTTGGTTCATTCGGAACCAGCGATTCGAAAGCGCCCGGCTGAGGGAGTAGGGTATCGCGATGAGCACGGGACCGACTACGAGGGCTGCGCCCGGATAGACAGCTCGCAGGATTAAGAATTGCGAGATACAGTCGAGCAAGATTGCAACAGCGATCAGCGTGGATAACTGCCCGAAGGCCTCTTTCAGTAAGGTCCGCCGATCACCATGACCTCGGACCAAGGCGAAGATGTAAGGTAAACGGCCGGAGTTGGCATCGGCGCGGCCCGCACGAATTCCCAGCAAGATGGCAGCTATAGGCTGGAAGATAAACCGCATGCGTCCAGGCCCGGTAAGACGTTTGGGCAAGTCGGTGAGAAATGCGGAAGAAAACAGGTAGAAGCCGCCGTGTTGATAGGCGTAGCGGAGGGACGAAGGGAGCGCAATCAGGAAGACCAGCGCGAGCAGGGCGAAGACGAAGGTTCGAAAGGTCAGGCGAGGTTTCATAGGAATGTTGTCTTCACATCAGGCGCCGCTCAACTATCAGCGGGTTGCGTCGGCGCCGCCTCGGATCAGGCCGATTTTTGGTTGCTTCGCCGAGTTTTCTCCCGGTGTTCCGATAAATCGGCAACCAGCTTGTGCTGACTCTGCGCGATGTTAAACATTTCTCCGGTGGTCCAGGCGAAAGTGAACAGTCCGGACATTGCCATGATGGGACTCAGCTCGCGCCAGTCAAAAGGAAGAATCATCAGCCCGTACCCAATGGTGGTGTAGGTGTTGGCGCTGAAATAAATGGAATCGCGCAGGTTCTGAATAAGGCCAAGCTTGTTGAGCACCACTCCCCAAAGGCACGCCTCTGCGATATGCAAGATGAGGATCAGAAGAATCGTAGAGGCAAAAATGTATGTGGCGAAGTGAGGGGACCTACCTTTCACCCGCAACGTGTCGGCCCTTCGCTTGTAGCGCGTGACGACGCGGTCAAGCCCGGCGCCGTGCAGAAGAACGATGATCACGAGCATCACGCCGCCGAAGACGAGCACTTCAAGCGGAATCCAGTCGGGGGAGATCGACGGCAAAAGGAAAGAGGCAGCGGACATTGGACTCGACCCGGGATGAAAGAAGGCCATTGGCTGCGATGTTGGTTACACCGCAGCCAGCAGGTTATTTCGGCAAGAAAACGATGCCGCCGACGATGGCGCCACCCAGCACCAAGAGTGCAGGATTGATCTTGCGCCACAACATAATCAGCAGCACGCTGAGCGCGATACCGCCCGTCGCCCATCCAGTGACCGATCCCTTGGCCATGCTGAGCGTGCCGGCGAGCAGCAAGCCGATGGATACAGGCGCGAGTCCCTGTTGAATCGACTTGCGCCACGGCCAGTTTTCCAGCTTGGTCCAGGCGCGGCCGACGATGAGTGCCAACAGTCCCGTAGGCCCGAAAAACGCAATCACAACGACGATCGCGCCAAGGATGCCGCCTGCCCAATCGCCTATGGCGACGATCATCATCATGTTGGGCCCGGGCGCCAACTGGCCGACGCTGTACAGGTGAATGAGTTGGTGGAAGTCGAGCCACTTGTGGACGTCAACCGTGAGAATCTTCATCTCGGGGAACGCGGCCATGCCGCCTCCAACCGTCAGAAGAGAGAGATAAGCGAAAACGCGAATCAGTGCGGGAATCTGGTCCATTAGCTTGCCCCTTCCTGGTCTGTCTTCCGTGGGTAATGCCAGAAAATCGCGAGCAGGCCAACGACGATTAGCGTGCGCGGCACCGACTGGTGGAGGCGGTTCACCGCCAACACCGTAATCAGTACGAACACAAGGTCGAACTGGCCCGACAGCGATTTCTTTCCGAGTTGAATCACGGTGGCAAGCAGGAGTCCGGCTGCGGCCGCAGCGACCCCTTTCAAGATCGCAGTGACGAAATTGTGGTCGCCATGGATGCGATAGATGATGCCAGTGACCAGCATGATCGCTGCACCAGGTACGCAGACACCCACAAGGCCAACAACCGCGCCCAGCCAGCCCTTCAATCGGTCGCCCAGAAGGACGGCCATGTTGGTCGCATTCAAGCCCGGAAGGCTCTGGCTGATGGACAGCAGTTCGACGAATTCTTTGTCGTCGACCCAGTGGTTCTTGCTGACCAGGTTTTCGCGCAGGTATGGCACCACTCCACCGAAGCTGGTGGCGCCGATGATTAGGAATTGGAGGAAGACGTCGAAAACCGTGACCTTGGAACGGGCCGCGGCGACGATCGCCTTTTCGTCAGCGGTGTTTAACGGTTGCATCACTCATGGCTTTGCGGCTCGTTGCCGTTCAGGCGGTAGACCATCGCGGTCTTGGTTACGCCCAGGGCGAGCCAATCCTCCACTTCTTGTTGCAGGTTGATATAGAACTGCGCTGCGAGTTTCTTCTGCTTTTCCGCAACATCTTGTTTGCGGCGGGAATTTTACTTGAAAAGCGAACTCTCCTACCAATGCTTGTGTTCTCCGCGAGTGCGCCACAATCCGATGTCGCACTTGCCGAGCAGGCCCTTGCCGAAGTCCAATTGTCCTAATGGGAGCAGGACTTCTTCGACGATGCCTTCATTTACCAGGCTGATCTGCTCGCTCTCGGCCCTTTCCAGCTTGGCGAGCGCCGGGAAAGACTTTGATGAGAGTGGCGATCGAGGTCCTGTCGGCATCGTGCATCTGGCTCGATCCGAACTGGCAGTTGTGCGAGTAGAGGATGCGGTAGCCGCCGACTTCGTCCTTTAAGGGAAGGACCTCGGCTTTGAACTTGATGCGGTAGGTCCCGGCGATCTTGGGACGCACGTCCACCGCAGCAGCAGCTTTGCTCGTCAGGGTGGCGGAACTTGAATACGAGTTCGGGATCGCCGACGGGGAAGCCATCGACATAAGCAATGCGCCGGCGAAGGATGAAGGCGTTGTTGTACAACCGGAAGTCGGGGTGTCGCCGAACGTGATCTCCCTGATTTCTGGCCGGAGCGAGGCTTCGGGGTCGGCGATGAAGCCGACACCTACCTCTTTGGCCATCTTCTGAACGACTTTGCCGAAATCACGAAAGGACTGAACGGAAGTGAAGCGGTCAGGCTTCAAGATCAGCTTGGCTTCGAGGTAGGTGACTTTGTCGAGCGGCGCGCCGTCGGCATAGGTCTGGTCGATAACTGCAGGGTCGACTGGGGCAGCAAAAGCAGCAGGTTGCGCCGGCACCTTACTTTGGTCTTTTTTCTTGTGTTTGCCTTTCTTCTGCTTGTCGGGACTCTTCTTCGACTTCTTATCCTTCTTTTCTTTCTTGTTCTTCTTGTCCTTACCCACCATCGGCCCCCAAAAAATGCGCAGGCGTTCGCCCGGCGCCTTGCGTCCAGAGATCATTAGTGCTGCGTAATGGCAGATTGTACTCTATGAATTCCCGGTAAATGACCTAATTTCTGACGGAAATTTTAGGGATGGCCGGGAGTCGGGGGCGAGGGTACAGCTGGCTCGCTCTGGCCGCCTATTCGCAGGCGTGCCGTCTCGCGATTGCCGATCGCGGGGACGTGCTCGGTGGCAGCGGCCAGGCCGTACAGTGGCATGTTGCCATACACACATTCAAACTGACCAGCTTGCACTAGAAAGGTCTCATGCCAGATTCCAACACTGCCGTTGGAGCCGACGCGCTGGTTGAAATCCTTCCATACCTGTAAGTGTGGATCGGAGGGATTGCGGGCGAACTGCTCCAGGTCTTCGAAGCTGCGCCAATACTGCACCGCCAGGACTTCGCGCCAGCGCATCCAGGTTTCGACGCCGAGCAGTCCCTTGGCCGGGTTCGTCGGCCAGCAATTTCAGCATGGGAGGCATGGCCGAGGCGACGGGCAGCCACTTGTGCACCGCCCAAAGTTGATTGATGCGCATGCCAATGAGGAAAACCACGAACGGTCTCGTCGGTCCACGCTGTGTATCGGCCGGGAAATATCTTCACCATGGAAGATAAGGATGCCACCAAACGATGGCGTGTGCGCAAGAAAAAGCGTGCTTGCGAGTGCTCGATGCGTGCGGGTGCCATGATGGCGCAACTCTTCCTCGGATTGGCGGTTTCCACGAATGATGACTGCAGGTCGCAGCGAGCGGTGCGGCGAATTCGATTGAGCAGACTTGCGCTGCTGGCGACCGCTTTGCGGCTGGCTGTCTGGCGGGCGTGCGCCGCGGCGCAATGTCCAGTAACGAATCCCGATGACGATCTGCCCCCGCCGCTGCCGACGGTGACGTCGTCGACGCGCACACGGTGAGCCGCGGCTGCCCGAGTCCGGCTACCTTGCCGAAACTTCCTACGCCAGCACCTATTTCGGATTCGTCATCGATCTGCCGATTGCGCTTACAGGCCATCGCATGATGCTGCCGCTTGATGCCGCCGGGCCAGCATGCGCTGCTGGCCATCGGCTTCCAGGAAGGCCGCCGCTCGGGCACGATGCTGATTACGGCGTCGGAGCCGGCAACCCGCTGCACGAAATGAGCGAGGAGGAGCGCAAGGCGGAGTTCCAGGCCTGGGCCAAAGGAAACCCGAGCCACCAGATCACGCCCCCGGATTGGCTGACGCGCACCGGGAGTTCTACCACATCAGCAATCACACCGGCGACGTCACCACCGTGCAGTACTGGACGTTCATCAAGAACTACCTGATCCGCGTGAAGGTCACTCGAACGACGCGACTTTCCTGCGCAAGAGCAAGGAGGCCGATCGCCGACTTCAAGTTCTACTGCGCGCAGGAAGACGGCACGCTGATCAACGAGCAAGGAAAGATTATTGCCCACGCCCGGAGAGGGCTACCAGGGGCCGACCATTCCGACTGCAGTGGTGGATAGCGCGCTGAGCGAGAAGCCGGCGCTGGAGTAGATTGAGCGCGGCGAAACGGGCAAGGGGACTTATGAGAATAGCGAAATCGGGCTGGTGTACCGCTATCCCACAACGTGGGAGGTCAGCTGCCGATGACACTCCTCCGCCGGCGAAAGACGAGATCGCGCAACGCACCCGCGACGTGCTGGATGCCTGTTCGCTGGTCCTGCTGCGATTGTGCGCCAGAGAAACTGCCGAGGCCGAGCGAACGAGCAGCAGATCACGCTGCGCGCCGTGGACCAGACGTGCCTGGGACTGCCGGCGCCGGGATCAGCGACGGACCATCTGGGCGCCGAGGACCTGGGCGCGTATCTGCAGATGCTGGGCGCTTTCGGCGAAGTCCGGTCGACCACACTTGTGACGCGTGGCGATCAGCTTGTTCGCCGAATACAGCGGCGTGGTGGGCGAACATGACGGAAGGGGAGTCGCTCGGCCACAGGCGGGCCGAAGCGATGGCCATCACGCGCCATCGCAAGTTGCTGCTGGTCTGGATGTGGACGGCGCCGTCTCCGGCAGCGTTGGCAGCCTTGCCGGCGACGAGTGTGAGTTTCGAGGATGCAGCGCCGATCGAACTCAGCCCAGCACAGATCGTCGCCAAGCGGTGATGCGACTGTCGGCCAGATTATTTCGCTGTTTTAGACGCGGGTGCGGGCTTTGCAGCTGGCGCGGTCTTGGCGGCAGGCGCAGCTTTCGCTGGAGTGGCTTGTTCGGCTAACGTTTCGCGAAGCTCGGCTGGTTTTCAAACGACGGAGGATGCGGGCCCGGCGAAGTACGTTTTCTCGTGAGCGATGACCGTTGCGGAGTGACATAAGACTGCCTTTCCTGCGCTCTCAGCGCATACCCGGCAGCTCTGAGTACAGCAAACCTGAGTATTCCGAGCATACTCTTTTGGGCAGGAAAGGGCACGCTGGCTTGCAAGGGCAGCGCCGAATCCTGTACAACCGTGGCCTATGAATCGAAGGCTACTGGGACTGGGTTGCGGCGTAGCGTTTGGGATCTCGGACGTTTTGTTGACCGTATTCGGCAACCATCCTGATGTCAGCCATGCCATGCTGTTGCAGGCATTCTCAAGTCGCCTCGCCATTGGAGTACTGGCCGTCAACGTTTCTCTCGGAATGGACCAGATTTTGGCGGGCGCCTTGACCGGACTCCTGATCAGCCTGCCGGATGCATTTGCGTTGCACTCCTACATTGGGGTACTCGGCACGGGAGTCGTGTTCGGCGGTGTTGCGGGATGGATTTCAAAAACGTGGGGACGATGACGGTTTGAGCCGGCCGGAAAAATGACGACTACTTACAACGAGGTAGCTGGGCAGAGTGCCGAGCGGCTGGCAGCCCTGAGCGATGGCGTCTTCGCGGTCGCGATGACGCTGCTGGCGCTGGATCTGCGCGCTCCCGCAGCGGAGGCCATCCACAATGAGCACGACCTGGGTCGCGCTCTGCTGGCGCTGTCGCCTCGGCTGCTGATGTACATGATGAGCTTCATGACGCTGGGAATTTTCTGGGTCGGACAGCAGACGCAACTCAATCACCTGGAACGCTCCAGCCGCAGCCTGACTTGGATTCATCTCGCATTTCTGTTTGTGGTGACGATGGTGCCGTTCTCCACCGCGCTGCTCGCCGAGTACACCCATTACCGGCTGGCACTAATCGTGTATTGGCTCAACCTTCTTCTGCTGGGCGCATCGCTGTACTGGAGCTGGGTGTGTGCCCTGGGCAGTGGACTCGTGAAGGCTGACATTCCCGTCGACTTTTCGGATGCGATCAAGCGACGTGTCGTCGTCGCGCAGTCGCTGTATGCGGTTGGGGCATTGCTTTGCGTGGTGAGCAACTACCTCAGTATCGGGTTTATCGTGCTGGTGCAGTTGAGTTACGTGTTTGGCCTGCGGCGCGGAAAGCGGGAGTAAAAGCGAGCTCCAGGTTAGCGCCGAAAACCGCGAACCTTGGGCTCGGAAGGCTACACCCCGTCCCATCACACTGCTGTTCATCCCGTTCCACTTTCGCGATTTGAGCGGTCGGGTTATCCTCTCAAGGCGGCTGTTCCATGGGGTGAAAAGCATTCGCCGGATTTCCGCCGCACCGCAATTGTGAAACTGCCGCACATCGGAGAGCCAATCATCATGACATCTAGATTTCATCCAGGGCATGCTGTTCTGTGCCTGCTCGCGGTTTTGATCGCAGCCGTGCCAATGGCCGCGCAAACTGCTTCTTATGGCCCGCACGTATGGGACAAGCCCGTCGATCCGGCCATGTTTGAAAAGCGCATCAACGAGCAACTCGATGTTGCCAAGAAGTCGGTGGACCAGTTGCTGGCCGTAAAGGGCGCTCGCACCGTCGAGAACACGCTGGTGCCTTACGATAACGCGGTGCGCGCCTCGGACACTGCGGGCTATCAAGTCTGGACTGATGCAGATCGTGAACCCGGACGCGGCCATCCGCGACAAGGCGCAGGCGATGGTGCAGAAGGTCAGTACGGTCGCAACTCAATTTGCCTTAAACCAGGCGCTGTATAAGGCGATGGCAGCGCTGGATGTCTCCAAGGCCGACCCGGCGACGCAATATTACGTGAAACGCACGCTGCTGGAGTTCAAGCTGCCGGGCGTGGACAAAGACGATGCAACGCGCGCGCGCGTCCAGTCGATCAATGACGACATCACCAAGTACGCCAGCCAGTTTTCCCGCAACCTTGCAGATTCGCGGCTGACCGTTGTTGTGAAAGACCCGAAAGAGCTCGACGGGCTGCCTGAAGATTACATCAAGGCGCATAAGCCGGCGGCCGACGGCAGCATCACGCTAACCAGCGACTCTCCCGACGTGACGCCGGTGCTGAAGTTCTCCAAGAGCGCGGACCTGCGCAAGCGCATGTTCCTTGCCTACAACAATCGCGCGTTTCCGCAAAACGTCGCCGTGCTTGCCGACCTGCTCAAGAAGCGGCAGGAATTGGCAGACGTGCTGGGTTATCAGCATTGGGCTGACGTGAATGCCGCCGACAAGATGGCGGTGAACTCGCACGAACATATCGAAGTTCATCACCGAGATCGACGTGGCCTCGAAGCCTGCGGCGGAACGCGAATACAAAATGCTGCTGGCGTTGGCGCAGAAACAGGACCCGACGCTGCAACAGATCGGCTTGCAGGACCGCAGCTACTACATGGAGCAACTTCGGCGCAGCGAGTTCAACTTCAACTCGCAGGCGGCGCGCCCGTACTTCCCGTATGACCGCGTCCAGGCAGGCATTCTTGAGGTAGCGTCGAAGCTTTTCCACGTAACGTTCAAGCCGATGCCTGACGCGCCGGTGTGGGACCCGTCCGTGAGCACGTTCGACGTCTATGACGGAACGCAGAAACTAGGTCGAATCTACCTCGACATGCACCCGCGGCCGGGCAAAGACCAGTGGTTCAGTTCGAACCAGATTCTCGATGGCGTCAAAGGCAAGCAGCTGCCCGAGGCTGCACTGGTGTGTAACTTCTCCGGCGGCAAGCCGGGCGAGCCTGGGCTGATGGAATACGGCGAAGTCACCACGTTCTTCCACGAATTCGGCCACCTGATGCACTGGATCTTCCAGGGCCAACAGCAGTGGGCGGGCTATGGAAACAACCTGGAAGCCGATTTCGTCGAGGCGCCGTCGCAGATGCTGGAAGAGTGGATGCACGATCCCAAGGTGCTGGCCACGTTTGCGCTGAACTACCAGACGAATGAACCGATTCCGGCGGAGCTGGTGACGAAGGCCAACCGCGCCGACGCGTTTGGACGCGGATTGTGGGCGCGCTTCCAGCTGGTCTACACCAGTGTGTCGTTCGACCTGCACAACATGCCTCCGCAGGAGGCCAAGCTGGAGCAGGCGTTTCCAGACAACATAAGAAAGTTTGTGCCGTTCAAGCCGCTAGAGGGCGACAACCAGATCGCATCGTTTACCCACCTCACCGGGTATTCGTCGGCGTATTACACGTACCTGTGGGACAAGGTGATCGCCGAAGACTTCTTCAGCCAGTTCAACCGCAACGATTTACTGGCGCCGGAAGTCGCCCTGCGCTACCGGCAGAAAGTGCTGGCCTTGACGGGCTCGATGCCCGCCAACGATCTAGTGGAAACCTTTCTGGGACGTCCGCAGTCGCTGGATGCATTCAAAAGCTGGATGAACCAGGAGTTCCAGACCCTGCCCTCTGCGACGAACTCTTCGGGCAAGTAGAGTCCACGGCCGCTTACAAAAAAGAGCCGGAGCGTAGAGCTCCGGCTCAGGGCGAGCAACTCAGGAGAGTTGTGGTAGGAGGCCCAGGCTAAATGTCTGCCGGGGCCCTGTGTGGGCGCTGGCTAGGCTGAGCGTTTCCCCCGACGCAAGCCATAGCCAAGCAAGCTGATAAAACCGCTGCCGAGCAAGGTAAGAGTTCCCGGCTCAGGCACGCTGCTGATGCTGCCGAACAAGCCATTGTCTTCAATGTTGCCATTCGGTCCCGGGATGCCGGCGCTGAAGTAAAGCGTGTTGGTGAAGCCACCGTTCCCGCCGTTACCGAAGGTAAGGCCCCAAAGACCCTGATTCACGATTGGGTTGCCACTGGAATCGTCGAGTTGGGCGATCCAGCTCCCGTTCGCCGGATTGAAGACGTTCACGGTGCCGTCTCCGAAGTTTCCCACCAGCAAATCGCCGCCGAATTTGCCGAAGCCGGAAGGCGCCCAGGCCATTGCCCACGGCGAATTCAGAGAACCCATTGAAATCAGGCGCTGAATGAGGTTGCCGTTGGTGTCGTACACGTCGACAAATCCGTGTCCCGGGCCGGCGACATCATCGTGCTTGGCGGCATCCTGCAGAGCGTACGTTACATACAACAGTCCGCCGGATGCCTGAATGCCGAACGGCGCGTAGCCGGATGGAAGCGTAGGGTCGGTGAACGAACCGCTCGAGCGTCACCTTGTTGAAGTTGGTGTCGAAAACATCGATCGCGTTGTTATGAAAGTCGGTTGCGAAGAGATAGGTGTTGGAGCCATTGGCAGCGAGTGCCAGTCCCTTGAACACGGTGTTCTGTGTCGAGTTGTCCACTTTGAGGGCGGCGTTCGTGCCACCATTCCATGCGGAAATGGTGCCGTCTTCGGTGGCGAAAATAAAATGGGCGCCGCCAAAATTGGCGCTGTTGGGGTTAAAGACCTGGCCGTCTGGTGCAGCCGAGCCCGTCTGACTCGCGGGTGGAGGGAGAGTTACCACCAGCCCCTGCTTGACACCAAAGCTGTTGTAAATCGTTGCTAGCCCAGTTGCCATTGTCGGCGACCCAGAACGGGCTGCCGCCCGATAGTGCGATTCCCCATGGATTCACAAGGTCAGGATCGGTGTACGACGCGATTCCAGGGATGTCAGAGACCAGGTTGTGTTGAGCAAAGTCGTTCCCGGGCATGGGCGCCGAGTACAACAGGGTGGGGTTTACGGCGAGCATGAATACGGCCAAGGGCAGTATCCACATGGATGGGGCCCACTTCTGAATTCGCATTGACGCGACCTCCTGCAAAGTGTGACCAAGCGAATCTATTGGCTGCGCTAGAGCTTGTTTGTCATGACGCTGTAGAAGAGTTGTCAACAAAGTGTCACGGCGGCCGATCACGCGCGGCCGGCGATGTCACAGAATTTGTGAACAGGTGGTTGACGCGACTTTGCGACCGGTATAGCTGTTGAATACATCCGATGTTTTAGCGGCCAGGAGTGCGGGGGAAATGGACAGGGTTCTTGCCATCGAAGACGATCCAGCGGTGCAACGCGCACTGCGCCGGACGTTTGAGTCCGCCGGTTTCGACATCACGGTCGCAAGCGATGGCACGTCGGCGATGGATGTCTTTCGCTCCACCACGCCGCGCGTCGTAATCCTGGATTTGCGCCTGCCCGGGCGGTCAGGACAAGACATCTGCCGCGAAATCAAGCGCCAGTCTCCCAGCGTTCCGATCCTCGTCCTCAGCGCTGCCAGTGACGTGGTGGACAAGGTGCTGCTGCTGGAACTGGGCGCCGACGACTATGTGACCAAGCCATTCAGTCCGCGCGAATTGCTGGCCAGGGTGCGGGCCGCAGTGCGGCGACTCGAACCAGACTCCGGAGAAGCGCGAGCTCTATAGTTTCGACGACGTGGAAGTCAACTTCACCAAGATGGAGCTTCGCAAAGCGGGGGCGCTGGTGCCACTCACTCCGCAGGAATTCAAGATGCTGCGCTTCTTCCTGAACAACGAGGAAAGGGTAGTGTCGCGCGCTGAGCTGCTGAATGAAGTCTGGGGCTACAATAGCTACCCAACGACGCGCACCGTTGACACCCATATCCTGCGACTGAGGCAGAAAGCTGGAGCACGATCCGGCGGAGCCGCTGCACTTTCGGACAGTCCACGGCACGGGCTACAAGTTTGTGCGCTGATGCGAAGCTGAGGTAGCGAGGAGTCTCCCATCCGGCTACGTACCAAGTTCCTGATCGCGATGCTGCTGACCTCGGCCGGACTGACGGCCGTGTCGCTGCTGATCGTGCAGCGCATCGTGGAACGCCAGGTGCGGAGCAACCTTCGCGTCGATCTGGCCAATTCGGTCGAGACCTTCCGCAATTTTCAGAAAGAACGCGAAGACGCGCTGGCCCGTTCGGCCGCACTCATGGCAGACCTTCCTGTACTGAAGGCGCTCATGACCTCGCGCCACGCACCCACCATTCAAGACGCGTCGGGCGAACTCTTTCCGGCTCTCTGGCGGCGACCTGTTTGCCCTCGTAGACGACAGCAACCACATCGTTGGTTTCCACACCCGCATCGCCAGGCATTACGTCAGATCAGGCGCAAGATCTTGCGCGAGGCAAAGACCGGCGCTGACTCCGCACGGCAATGGTGGTTTGCCGGAGGCCACCTGTACGAAGTGTTTCTCACCCCCATTTATTTTGGCCCAACAGAGAACCAGTCGATCCTGGGGACGCTGGCTGTCGGTTACGAAATTAACCAGAAGGTGGCGCATGAACTGGCGCGCGCGGCGTCGGGCGAAGTGGCCGTGATCTGCGCCGGCCAGGAAGTAGTCAGCACCATCGACCCTGCCAACATCCCGACGCTTCAGCAGGCACTAGCTGCGCATGGTGCGTCCGACGAACCATTCGACGTGAAGCTGGAGAACGAAAGCTTCGTGATGACGTCGCTCAAGCTGAATGATGGCTCGCCGCCCGTCACGATCCTGGTGCATGAAGTCGTTACGACCAGGCCGCACAGTTCCTGAGCCATCTTCGCCAACTGCTTTTAGCGTAGGCCTGGGCGCAGTGATCCTCGGAAGCCTGCTGGTCTATCTCATTGCGAGTACGTTCACTCGTCCGTTGGAAAAGCTGGTGGACGGCGTTCGTGCTCTGGGCAAGGGCGACTACTCATTCCCGCTCGAGGTGAAGAGCGACGGCGAAATTGGCGAACTCACAACCGCGTTCTCCGGCATGCGGCACAGCTTGCAGGACGCGCAGCAACGAGTGCTACATTCCGAGCGGTTGGCGACCATCGGCACCATGGCGAGTTCGATCTCGCACGACTTGCGGCATCCGCTCACAGCCGTTCTGGCGAACGCTGAGTTTCTCGCCGAGCCCGATCTGTCGCCGCGGCAACGCGAGGAACTCTACCTCGAAATTCGAGTTGCGGTGCATCGGCTTACGGACCTGATCGACTCCTTGCTGGAGTTGTCGCGGCCCGCGGCTGCGTTGAACCTGACCGAAAGCGTCATCGAGCACCCGGTGAGCCGTGCTGTCGAATTGATTCACGCGCATCCCGAGTTTCAAAAGGTCTCCGTCAACATCGTGTCGAACGGCGCCCATGACGCGCATGTGCGATTCGAAAAAGATGGAGCGTGTGTTTTATAACCTGCTGCTCAATTCGTGCCAGTCGGTGCAGAGTAAGGGCGGCCACGTGACCGTTTCTGTGGAGAACGGCCATGGACGCCTGGAGATTCGAGTCATTGATGACGGCCCGGGACTGGATGCGTCGATTCGCGACAAAGTGTTCCAACCGTTCGTAAGCCACGGGAAGGAAAACGGCACCGGCTTGGGACTCACGATCGCGCACAAGATCGTGCAAGACCACTCCGGCGAGCTGCAGGTTGAGCGGTCGGTACCCGGCTGTACCGTGATGAGGATTACGCTGCCATGCTCGGCTGGCGATCGCAATCCAGATTCGTAAATCAGAAGAAGCTCTGTGATGCTGGCAGGGCGACGACCACGGCCCTAATTTGGTGCGGAGGTGGAGAATGAAACCTATTCGATGGCCTCAGTGTGCAGGTCTGTTTCGCGCGGGCCTGGCAGTTATTTGCCTGCTTACATCGGCCCGGGCCCAGCAACCTAAACCCGACGCCTCGATGAATGATCTCCAGTCGGAGGTGCGTGAGCTGAAAGACCTCGTCCTGCAACTCAAGCAGGAGACGACCGCCAGCCGCGCCGAAATCACGCGACTTCGCGAAGAACTGGAATCCGACGGAACGGTTACGTCCTCGAGCAACGCGGCCAAGGCTCCTGCCCAATCGCCTGACAGCGAGCCAGTCGATATGCGCATCGGCCACCTCGAAGAGGAGCAGCAACTCCTGAACGGCAAGATCGACGAACAGTACCAGACCAAGGTGGAAAGCGCGTCGAAATACCGCGTCCGGCTGACGGGCATCGCGCTCTTCAACCTATTCAGCAACCAAGGCACGGTCGACAACATGGATGTTCCCGAGTTGGCTTACCGGCCGGCTGGCCTGTCGTCATCGGGCTCGTTCGGGGGCACACTGCGCCAATCGATCTTCGGGTTCGAAGTGTTTGGCCCGGAGCTGATGGGCGCCAAGACCAGCGGAGCAGTGAATTTTGACGTAGGCGGCGGCATCCCATACATCGACAACGGCGTGAACTCCAGCCTGGTGAGGCTACGCACGGCGACCATTCGGATGGACTGGAAAGACACCGATGTTGTCGCGGGCCAGGAACAACTCTTCTTCCAGCCGAACTCACCGACCTCATTTGCCTCACTCATCGTGCCGGCGCTGTCGTACGCTGGAAACTTGTGGGCATGGACGCCGCAGATTCACATGGAGCACCGATTTGCGGTCAAAGACAAATCGTCGTTCATCGTACAGGCAGGCATTCTCGACGCCCTGACCGGAGAGCCTCCTTATTACTACACCTGGTATCGCACGCCGCAGGCGGGCGAGAATTCGCGGCAACCTGGCTATGCGGCACGCTTGGCCTACACACATGAATTCTTCGGGCACCCGTTCACCATCGGAACCGCCGGATACTACAGCCGCGAAAACTGGGGCTACGGCCGCGACGTTAACGGCTATGCTGCGACGCTCGACTGGAACGTTCCACTGAGCGACAAGTTCTTCCTGAGCGGATCGTTCTATCGCGGCCAGGCCATTGGCGGCCTCGGAGGGGCCGAGGGCCGCAGCGTGCTCTACAGCGGCCCGCTCACCGACCCGGCCTCCAGCGTGATTCCGCTCAACACGGTGGGAGGATGGGCGCAACTGAAGTACCGCGCCAACAGCCGGCTTGAGTTCAATGCCGCCTTCGGCCAGGACAATCCTTTTGCTGCCGATGTGCGTGAGTTCAGCGAGGCCCAGAGTTACGGTGATCCCACGCTCACCCGCAACCAGGGCGTGTTTGGCAACGTGATTTATCGCCCCCGTTCCGACTTGTTGTTCTCACTCGAGTATCGGCGCATGAAGACGTTCTCCATCTACGACTACAGCTCTTCGGCCGGACAGGTAAATCTTGGCATGGGGATACTGTTCTGACATTGGCGACAACAATCCGTAGTAGCTTGCTGCTGGTTGCGCTGTTCGCAATAAGTGTCCACTGCGTAGCGCAAGGCGTCGCCGTCACCGGACACGTCACCACCTACGGCGGCACAGAATCTTCCCACCCGGCCTCGGTGGTGTGGCTCATTCCGGTCGTGCAATCAGCCGGCGACGTCGCGCCCGTGAAACCGATCCACGCGGTGCTTCGCCAGAAGAACAAAGCCTTTGAACCGCACTTGCTGGTAGTGACGAAAGGCTCGACGGTGGATTTCCCCAACCAGGATCCCTGGTTTCACAATGTCTTCTCGCTGTTCAACGGCAAGAAGTTCGACCTCGGCCTCTACGAAGCCGGAACATCTCGCACCGTTCACTTCGACCGCGAAGGCGTGTCGTATATCTTCTGCAACATTCATCCTGAGATGAGTGCCGTCGTGGTGGTGGTTTCGAGTCCGTACTATGCGCTGGTGAGTAAGAGCGGCGACTTCTCGATACCCGAAGCGCCGTCCGGGCAGGTACACGCTGCATGTATGGAGCGAGAACGCTCTTCCCGAAACGCTAGAGGGATTGTCGCGGCAAGTAGAAATCAGTGGAACAACGCAGTCGGTTGGAACGCTGCGAGTACACGAGTCCGAGACGGCTTCAGCGCAGCACAAGAACAAGTATGGACGCGATTATGAGCCGGCTTCTCCGGGCAATCCGGTGTACTCTCAGCCTTAGGAGCTAGAACCGCGTTGACTCCACAATCGCCATGTCGTTGATCCGCGAATCGAGTTCGGCCCGGCCGCAGGCAAGCGGCTCCCCGCTGGCTCCAAACTTGCAGCCAAACAACCCTGCCAGCGGAGCCTCGCATTGGCCCTGTTGCAATTCCACTATCCACCATCCTGATCCGGCGATCTTCCCCAGGAAGTTCTTCTTTCCGTAGAGTCCGACGAGTACATCGGTTTCGACGGTCTTGCCGTGCGTGCATCGCAGGGTTGTGTGAGCGAAGGCATAGAGAATCCTGGAAGAGGAATCCCACAGCATGTCCGCATTCACAACGTTCCCTGCGCCTGAGACATCGATCGTCTCCGTCCACGACGTGTTCTTGGGATCGCCTGTATCGATCATGGTCTTGCCATGGCCGATCGCCGCCTTCTTCACCGCGTTACCTCCAGGCGAGGGTGAAAGCGCGCGCTTCTGAAGATCAGTGCCGGGCTGAAAAAGTACCGGAGGTGTGGCTCCCTGTGCGGCACATGAAGTCGCCGCGGCCAGCAATGCCAGGTAAACAAAGATTCGTTTCATAGTTTGTCGCGCAACTCCGCCCATCCTTTTACTTCGTCTGAATTCCCATCTCGCGGCCAAGTCGGATCTCGTCGGTCCGAAAGTCAGAGAGCGTTTTTTCCAGGTTGGCTGCGCCTGTTGCCAATCGGTCGGGAACAATCTTTCCCGGCTCCATCAGCAGCTGCATCGCGCGCGCATCGTGCGCCACGCTGGAATACGATTTGTGCATCTGCTTGGTCAGTTTCTTCAGTCCAGACTGTTGCGGCTTACTGAAAGAAGCCAGCAGCCGGCCATTGTAGTGCTCCACATCGTCCAGCGAGTCCCGTAGTTGCAAAGAAATGGCATTCACCGTGGCGACATCGTTTACAGCCCCGCCAAGGTGCTGCAACTGACGAGACTCGTGCAGTGCCCTGTCGGTACTTTCAATGGCTGAATTGAAATAGCCGACCTGGTCGATCCGTGCCTGCACGGCGATGATGCGGCCAAACGTTTCCAACTCGGGACTCGCCTCTCCCGACGGCGCAGGTTCAGCGGCGGGCTTGCTCGGGTGCGAACGCTGTCCCCACCCGGCGCCGCACATCGCAAGCAGCAAGATCGCGTGTGCAACCATCTGTGATCCGCGCTGCCTGATGCTTGCCATTCGTTTCGACGACGACACAAATGGTAGCAGGTACGGCCTCGGCGGCCCGTTCGCGGTGCTGTTCTCCCGGTGTGAAATTGGCGTCTGCTAATATTCTTTGCGATTTTGTATGTGTCCCAACCCGACCGGAGTCGCTATGAACTTGTTTCGAGTTGCGTCTGTTGTAGCCCTTTTCTCGTCGTTCCTCATTGGCCAGCAGGCCGCCGCCCCCATGCCCGACAAACTGGTCTACGCGGATTTCGAGAACTCCACGGCCGATCAAGTCACGAGTAGCCGCGGTGGAATCGCCCAACCCGTCGGTTGGCAGGCCGACGACTCGAAGCCGCCCACCGTGGAACCCGTCTTTCTCGAGGCCGACGGCGCCAATACCAAGCGCATGGCTTTCAACTACAAGCTGGTCGCCGGACAGAAATACACTGGCGCTGCCCTGATGATCAACGGCCTGCCCGGGAAAGACGGCAAGCCGCAGCCCGAAGACCTTTCGGAGTACAAAGTGATGACCATCGAGATGGAGGCCGCCGGCCCACGTCGCGTCCGCATCCAATTCCTCAGCCAGAAGACGGGCCTTACGGTCGCACCCGGTTTTGAGCCTGTATATGTGCTGGATGTGAAGCCTGGCTTCGTAAAGTACGAGATTCCCATGAAGAAAGTGGACAATCCCAAAGATACCCCGGCCAATAGCGCCAGCGCCAAGGCCGTGCTCAAGCAGGTCACCGGGATTCAGATCGTCACCGACGAGCAGGGTTCGTCAGGACACATCATTGTCGACAACGTCGTCTTCCAGAAGTAGGGCACGATGGTCTCAACCATCCGGCCAAAAAGGGTAGGCGTTGGCCCGAAGGTGGCGCAAATACGCAATTCGCTTGACTCCGACACAAAAGTGCACCACACTACCGCGAACTCATAACCATCGGCCCTTCCGACCGCTGCTCTCCCAGGCATTTTTGGCGGTCCTGTACTTTTCGTAACTGGAGTCGTTGCCGCACACTCGTCCGCACGGCGTCGAGGACAAATTGACGCGGTAAGTCAGCGCGATTTGTTCGTTCTGCTTAGTAATCAATTATTACCGGTATCAAACGCACCTCAATGGAAAGTGTCAGCTCAGGAGGCTACAAGATCTATGAAAAGAAACATCGGAATGTGTTTGGCGCTCTGTCTTCTCACCGTCAGCGCAGCAACGGTTGCGGCGCAGGACTACTCCATGGCTCCCCCCAAGGTTCTGCTGGTCCAGCGGGAGTTCATCAAGCCGGGTATGGCCGGGAATGCTCACATGAAGACCGAAAGCTTGTTTGTGCAGGCTATGGCGGCCGCGAAATGGCCCACGCACTACCTCGGAATGGACTCGATGTCGGGTACGTCGCGCGCGCTCTTCCTGGTTGGCTACGATTCGTTCGCGGCCTGGGAGAAAGACAACCTGGCGCAGCAGAAGAACGCCACTTTGTCGGCCGCTTTTGACCGCGCTCTGATGGCCGACGGCCAGCTGCTCACCAGCTATGACGCGGGAGTGTTTGCCTATCGTGAGGACTTGAGCCTGCGTCCCAACGGCAACGTCGCACAGGCGCGCTACTTCGACATCATGCGCTTTAAGGTCCGTCCCGGACATGAAATGGAGTGGGAACAGTTGGCGAAGATGTACGCCGATGGCTTGGGCAAAGCCACCACGGACGCACATTGGGCAACCTATCAGTCCGTGTATGGTGCCGACAACGGCGGAGTTTACGTCATCTTCAGCGCTATGAAATCGCTGGCGGAAGTCGACACTGGCTTCGCCAACGACAAGAAGTTTGCCGAGCAGATGGGCGCTGACGGCATGAAGAAGGTAGCCGAGCTGTCGGCGGCATGCATAGAAGACGTGCAGGAGAACCTGTTCGCTTTCAATCCCAAGATGAGCTACGTTGCCGACACTTGGATCAAGGCCGACCCGACATTCTGGAAGGCCGCGCCCGCTCCGGCGGCGAAGGCGCCAGCCAAGCCCGCGCAGTAGGACTTATCATCGAGGTGAATTGGCTAAATGGGCGGCTGCGTGAGCGGTCGCCCATTTCACCATTTTCAGGTTTGTCCCATCCATCTAGTCCATCGGCGTGAGCGACGTTTGTCCGCCCAGTCCCATCGTCTTCAACGTAAACACGGTAAGCGACCGAATATCGGGATCGGGGTGTGCCATCGCGCCCCACAACGCGCCAACTGCGGCGGGGTTGCCAATTCGTCCCAGCCCCTCAACCGCGTATTGCTCCACAAACGTCCCCTGATTCAGCACGCGAATTAACTGCGGGACAGCGATCGGATCGTTGATGAAACTCAGCGTCTGCGCAGCTGCCATACGCTCGTCAATCATCGGCGCATGGATTGCGGCATCCGCCAGAGCTGAGGCAATTGACCCCAGTTGCCGAGCATCGCGCGGCCCGACATGCAGGTACAAATCCTGCGACGGCTGGCTGGCCAGCACTGCGCCGCTTGCACCCTTGATGGACCCCAGGAAAGTGACCGTCACCTTGTAGTCTCCGATTGCTGCAAAATCGTTCCACTGGTTTAGCAACAGCGTGCTGGTCACAGACTCGCCAGTATTCAGCGAGTAGTCCCCTGAGGCGCCGAAGCCATAGGGACTCAGCCGCCGGGTCTGCGTCGTGCCGTCAGGCGCGGTCACGGTAACCACGAAATTCGCAGTCCCGTTGAGGCCCAGGTCGAACGACACAGGTTCTGACAGCGAATTGGATACCGCAAACTGAAGCAACACTGGCTCGTGCAGCGTTGTGCTGGGGCCCACGAGGAAGAACGAAGCTCCTGAAGCGTTCGTTCCGGACTCAACTGTCTGCGCGTTCTGCAGACCATTTCGCTGGCCTGCGCATGGTCCCGAGTTCGGTAGCGGCATCTCCTGTGCCTGAGCGCCGCTCTTGGTGATTGTGTATACCCAGCAATTGGCTCGTGGATTCGTCACCGTGCGCACGATCTGAATCCCCGCGAAGTTGGCAAAATTCGTCGGGTTGTTGTTATTGACGTTCGTGCAACGCCACCGGTAATCCTGCGTGGCCGTGAAGTTATCGGCCCTATAAGGCCGAAGGAAATCTGGATGGCTGTGCGTGTCTCGCAAGCGGCCCAAGTCTGCCGCCAGCCAGATCACGGTTGGATTCGGCGTGCGGGTGTTCGCCGCATACGGCGGACTGGCCCACACAAACGGGTTGGCGCCTCCAGGATAAGCAACGTTCTCGCCGACCTGGCAATCTCCCAGATGTTCGAGGTTGCCGTCGCTCGAGTCCCACGTGTAACGGAATTGGAGAACACCGCCTCCGATGTCCTGCCCCGCTCCGTTCTGCTGATAGTTCACCGGCGTCCTTTGGGCGCTAGCAAGTGTGGCCAGAATCATTACAACCATCACGCCGGGCAGGGCAACTCGCCAGCCCGACAAACGGCCGCGAGCACACTTCGGCCAGCGCGATGCGTTGCAGTTGTCAGTGTTTTCGTTTTGTGTCTTCATATCGACCTCCTTCGGTCATGTTTGTGGCGGTAATGGCGCGTGTCGCGTAAGGGGCAGCCTCACCACCGGGCTGCCCCTTCGGAGGAGGCGGCTTTTACAAGCGGGCCAGAGAAAGCCGTCTCCTAACGTCAAATAAACAGCCGCTTGCGGAGAAACCCACTCAGGCCCAGCACACCCGAGCCTAGGAGCAGGAGAGATTCCGGCTCCGGAACGATCTGCATAGAGTCGACCGTTCCGTCCGTGTAGTTAACGGTGTAGCCCCCTAAGAAAATGGGGAAGTCCGCAGTGCCATAGAAGTCGTACTGGAAATACGAGAGATCGATTGGAGTGGAAGAGATATAGGCAATCCCGGGCTCCTTTAGTAGCTCATCGACGTCGGCTAGTGCAGTAGCGGGCGGTAAGAAGCTCCCCCGACCATTCATCGTGCCGTCTCGAGCAGGAGTCGGCGCTGGATCCGGGTCTCCGGGACTCAGCAACGTACCCTTCCACTCGACCGTCTCACCGTCGGAAACCAGGACTACGGAGCCCCCGACTTGCTTCGGAGTGCCTATGCTTTTGTCTCCAATAACCATCACTGTTCCACTCGGTTGAACCACCCTGTACGTCTGCGGGGCCGGAGGGGCTGGAACGTCGAATGTCCAGGCGACCCAATAGAGGTCCTGCCCATCGACCTTCACTTTGTCAGCCTTCTTGATATTCGTGGCGCCTTTGGGAATTTGGGCCCCCTGGCCGACTGGAGCCCCGTTGTATGTCACAAGAATCTTGTCGGCGTGGGCGGCTTGCGTGCATACGAGGAGTGCGGCCGCAAGCGTGATGCGCAGCAGAGTGCGCGCTGCGAGTGTTCCACCGCATTCAACCCCGAGTCTCCGTGGCGCTTTAGATTTCGTACAGATGCTCCGCGTTTTCATATCGACCTCCTTCGGTCATGGGTTGTGGCGGCGATGACGAGTGGCGCGTGAGGGGCAGCTTCACCGCGGAGCTGTCCCGGCTACGTTCACCATGCGTCGTCGCAGGCGTCCGTCCAATCTCTTCCGTTGCCTGGCCGATCCGATCGAGCTCTTCCGCTCTCACAAAGCAAGAGCGCGGCATACGCTGGCTGCTGCAGGCGCATCCGGTCACTCTCTTCCGCACGTCGCAGTGCCAGGGACTGGTCCCGGTCTAACGCCCACTTCCAACGGGCCACCACGACCACCAGCGAATACAGCTCTCTGAATGACATCCCGCGAAGTTGGCTATACGGAAATGAACTCGGCCTATTCATTTCGTCCTCCCCTTCTCAAGCGCGCTCACCGCGTGCGCCTTGTTCGGATAAAGACCGGTGGCGGAAATTTTTACCGCCACCGGCCCCCTCCCCGTTCGAGCGGTAGGTTGAGTGCGTCGCCCATTCCGCTCTGGTTGCGCAAATTAGCGCGCCTCCCGCTCGAACTCAATGGACAACGACTGACTTCAGGATGGAAACGCCGTGCCTGTCCCATGTCCACGAGGTGACCGGCGTTATCTTTGTGGACACAGCGACTTAGCTGCAGGTATTACCAAACGTAGGTGGCTGTGATTGGGCTCGGCGGGCGTATAATTCGCACAATTATTAGGGCAAGTGGGGGAGCTTAGCCTTGAGCGATACCTATCGGCTGCTTCGTTTCGGGGTGTTCGAGTTAAACCTCGACCTGGAGGAGCTGCGCAAAAATGGCACGGTACTCAAACTCCCGCCTCAACCGTTCCAACTGTTGGTGATGTTGGCGAGCCGGTCCGGCCAAATCGTTACCCGCGATGAGATTCAGCAGCAGCTTTGGGGAAGCGATACTTTCATCGACTTTGAACAGGGCGTAAACAAGTGCGTCAAGCAGATCAGGACTGCGCTTGGCGACAACGCAGACAATCCTCTGTATCTCGAGACCATTCCTCGCCACGGCTACCGATTTCTTGCGCCCGGTTCGCACCAAGATCGTTCCTGCCCCTGCGCCCCAGGTCAAAGAAGCCAGTTCCGGACTCATTGCCAACGTCGCAGGCGAAGTTCGTGATCGCGTTGCTGCCTCGGTGGAAGGCCACGCTCCAGTTGCGCTCCGTCGCGAAGAAAAGCCGATGCCCGCCCCGCCTCCGGCAACTCCGTCCGAATCCCTCACCCCAACGGGAAGTGCGAGGTCTCCATTATTCTGGGTGTTGGCAGGCCTAGTGGTTCTGCTCTGCGTCGCCCTGTACTGGATTCTGCGGCACGGCCCTCAATAGCTGATCCAGTTCACCGTTACATGTTTCTAGTCCGCCGTTGCTGCCTCGGGCTGCGAGGCCGTCGCCAGGGCTTCCGCCCGCAACTTCGTGACCGCCCCTAGAGCCAGAAGGGCACTGGCTCCCGCAACGTATGCCGGCCATTTGAAGTCACGTGTGACGTCGACCAGAACACCGGCGAGTGGCGGGCCCACGATGCATGCCACGCCGAACGCAGTGAACAGAAACCCAAGTAGCTCCCCGAGTCCTTCAATGCCGAAGCGAGCAGCCGCGACCGCCGGAGTCATCGCAGCAATGCCGCCATAGCCCATGCCCATCACCAGTGCGAAAACAATCAGCATCGTATAGCTGTGGCTCATGGCCCAGATCCCGCAACTTGCCAGCAGTATCCAGTAGCAGGATTTGTACACGTTGAGCAGCCCAAAACGCGGCGCAAGTGCGTTCAATCCCAGCCGTCCGACCACGCTCGACGCACCCACGTAGCCAATGAGCGCCGCGCCGGCTAGATGGCTGGCGCCAAGGTCCATGGCAAAGGGAGTGATGAAAACAAAAGCTGTATAGATCGCGATTCCATCGAACACGAGTGCGATATACAGCAGCACGAACGTTCGCGTGCGCATCATGGCCCAGATGTTTACCGTGTCCTTTTCGGCGCGCAAGATAGGCGGGCGCGAAAGCAGCATCGCACAGCCCAGCAGAATCACCATGCTGGTCCATCCGAACCACTCGAACGCATGACGCCAACCTGTATCGACCGTCAGCCGTGCTGCCAGTGGCGCGGCCACCAGCGTGCCGCAACCAATCCCGCTGATCGCGATTCCCAGCGCGATATCGCGCCGCACTTTGAACCACTCTCCCACGGCCGCTACTGACGGAATATAGATGCATGCCACAGCGGCACCCACACACACGCCGTAGCTGACGAACAGCATGGGCAGCGAGTGGATTCGCGCGGTCAGCAGCAACCCTCCGCCCATCAGCAGTGCACCCGCGCCCACCACGTAGCGCGGTCCAATCCGGTCGGCTAGGTCACCGGTCAGCGGAGCCAGAAAGAACGACAACACCGTCAACGTGGAAAACACCGTTGAAAGGGTGGCATGGTTCGCTCCGAACGCCACTCCGAGGGGCCTCAGAAAAACCCCGAAACTGTACGTCACACCGAAGGCGACGAACGCTCCGAAAAACGCCGCCAGCACGATGAGCCACGCGCGCGGTGAATCGATGCCTGTGTTCTGGTTGGCCATTTGCGCCATGACTGAGTTGTATCTCCTCAGGTTCTGAAGGGAGGGAGTTTCGCCAGCATACCGCCCCCGCTCGGCCGCGCCAAGGGGAAAAACTCCAGGTCGCCGAGCGGGCGGACTGCGCACTATTGTCTGGTTGGCAGTTGTGGGTTTACCTCGATGTGTGCACTTGTCCGAGTGTTCCGTGGGGCAAAATTCCTCTTCACTTCCGTTATGAAACCCTCCCCTATTACTTTCGCAACCCGGTTACGAAAGTACACTGCCCAATGTACTTTCGTAAGTTGACGGACCACCGATGTCGTGCCACCCTTTCATCGTGGGCGCACTTCGCTCACGTGCAATCCTTTGTCGCCCGTAACGGCGGCCTGTACGGACTTACTGTTAGCTGACGGCTGAAAGCCGAGAACTAATAGTTAATGGCCCGAATTTTGGAGGCTACAATGTTCCACCCATCCTCCGATTCCTTCCCTGACTCCGCAAAGCCACCCCGCAACTCCTTACGCCAGAATAATTTGCGTCTAAGCCATTTGCTCTCAATATTTTGCGCCGGAAATCCTTTCTATCTTCATGAAAACAAAGATCTGGGGGGAGGGGGGAGGGGTGTGTCATGCGTCACAGACCCAAAACGGGAAACCGCACTATGCTAGCCACGCGCAACTACCGATGAGCGACCTCGTCCAAATCGCCGACCTCACGCCGCACCCACGGCTGCCGGGCGCATCCCGCTCTTATCACGCGATGGTGAAGCCGGTGGGCGCGATCTGCAACATCGACTGCACCTATTGTTATTACCTGCACAAACAAGAGTTGCTGGGCAGCAAGAGCAAGTTCCAAATCACCGACGAGATCCTCGAGACGCACATCAAGCAGTACATCGAAGGCCAGGACCGCGAGGAAGTCGTGTTCTCGTGGCAGGGTGGCGAGCCGACGCTGCTGGGACTCGAGTTCTTCCACAAAGTGGTTGAGCTGGAGCAGAAGTACAAGAAGCCCGGCCAGCGCGTCGAGAACGACCTGCAAACCAACGGCACGCTGCTAAACGACGAGTGGGGCGCGTTCCTGAAGAAGCACGGCTTCCTCGTCGGTCTCAGTATCGACGGTCCGCAGGAACTGCACGATCACTTCCGCGTCACCAAGGAAGGCAAGCCGACATTTCACAAGGTCTTTGCGGCGTCGCAGATGCTGCATCGCCACGGCGTGCCGTTCAACACGCTGAGCGTCATCAATCGCGTGAACGCGAAGAAGCCCCTCGACGTGTACCGCTTCCTGAAGAACGAGGTGCGGCCGCGGCAGATGCAGTTCATCCCGTGCGTCGAGCCCAAGGTCTTTCGCAAGGTCGCCCCTCAGATGTGGGACGCCGAGTCGCTGCCGCTGTTTGATTCCTCGGCGGCGCATCCGGGCAATCCGGATTCGGTAGTCACCGACTGGTCCATCGATCCTGACGACTGGGGATACTTCCTCACCAAGATCTGGGATGACTGGTATCGCCGCGACATCGGCAAGGTTTTCATCAACCTGTTCGAGACGGCGGTCGGGCAGTGGATGGGCAAGGAGTCGCAGCTCTGCATCTATCACGAGTTCTGCGGCAAGGGCGTCGCCATGGAGCACGACGGCAGCCTGTATTCCTGCGACCACTACGTGTATCCGGAATACAAGCTCGGCAACGTGCTGGAGACCTCGAGCTCGCGCATGGTGTTCAGTGACAAGCAGAAAGAATTCGGCTTCGCGAAATTCAATGCGCTGCCCACGCGCTGCCGCGAGTGTAAGTTCCTGTTTGCCTGTAACGGTGAGTGTCCGAAGAACCGGCTCATCCGCACACCTGAAGGCGAAGTGGGATTGAATTATTTGTGCAGCGGCTTGCAGAAATTCTGGCACCACATCGACCAGGACGCGCAAGCTATCTGCCGCCGCATCGCCAAAGGCGAACCTCTTAGACCGCAATAAAATCGCGGCGACAATGGCCGTCTCTCACATCTTCCAGTGACGGCCCTCACAGTCAGGCGGGTCGCGCTCCGACCATACTGAATCAGGTGTCCCAGTATGAGCGACAAGCCTGTAACCCTCTCCGAAGAACGTATTGCCTACCTTGAAGAATCTGGTGCGGCAGGCGCGGACCGCCGCAGCCGTCTTCAGCCAGTTCACGCAGGAAGATGTCGACCGCATCGTCAAGCCGATGGTGCTTGCCGGCCTCGAGCAGGCGCAGTACCTGGCGCGCCTGGCCATCGAAGAGACCAAGATCGGCGTGATGGAAGACAAGGCCATCAAGAACATGGTGGCCACCGAGTTTGTCTACAACTACGTCAAGGACAAGAAGCACCGTCGGCGTCATCCGCGAAGTATCCGGAGCGCGGCCTGGTCGAACTCGCCGAGCCCATCGGCGTCATCTTCTCGCTGACGCCCATCACCAACCCCACCTCGACCGTGCTGTTCAAGTGCATCATGGCCATCAAGACGCGCAATGCGGTGATCTTCAGCCCGCATCCGACGGCGTGGCGCTGCTGCTTCGAAGCCGTGCGGATCATGTACGAGACGGCGGTGAAGCACGGCGCGCCCGAAGGCGTCTTCACCTGCCTGGAATCGCACACGCTGCACGACAACGACTACCTGATGCACCACAAGGACATCGGCCTGATCGACGCGACCGGCGGTCCGGGCGCAGTGAAGGCGGCTTACAGCTCAGGCAAACCCGCGCTGGGCGTCGGCCCGGGCAACACGCCGGTGTACCTGGAGAAGTCGGCCGACCTCGACATGGCGGTGGTCGACATCATCACCTCGAAGACGTTCGACAACGGCACCATCTGCGCGTCCGAGCAGACGGTCGTGATCGACGACGAGATCTACGACCGCGTGCTGGACGAATTTGCCGAGCCTGGGCGCGCACATCTGCAACGAGAAAGAGACGGAGATCCTGTCGAACACGGTGATCGATCCCAAGACCGGCTACATGCAGCCGATGGCGGTGGGACAGAAGGCGACCAACATCGCGCAAGTTCGTGGGCATCAAGGTCAAGCCCAAGACCAAGCTGCTGATCACGCCGATCAAAGGCGTGGGACGCGAGTATCCGCTGTCGGTGGAGAAGCTGTTCCCGGTGCTGGCGGTGTATCGCGCGAACTCGGTGGACGAAGCACTGAAAGTTTGCGTCGACGTGAACCATAACGGCGGCCTGGGGCACACGGCGGTCGTCTTCTCCAACAATGAAGAGGTCATCCAGAAGTTCGGCGATGTGATCAATGCCGGGCGCATCATCGTGAACTCGCCGGGATCGATCGGCGCGCTGGGCGGCGTTTACAACGATATGGTGCCGACGTTCTCGTTCGGCTGCGGCACCGGCGGCGGCAACAGCACCACCGACAACGTCAACGTCTATCACTACCTCAACATCAAGCGCATGGCGCGAAGGACACAGGCGCATATGTGGTTCCGCGTTCCCAACCAGATTTACTTCAACATGAATGCGACGGAGAACCTGCGGAACTTCCAGTCGCGCTCGACCCTCATCATCACCAACGCGGCGCTGGAGCAGATCGGCCACGCGGACGCCGTCAAGCGCTGCATTCCGCCGGAGACGCAGGTGCGGGTGACCATCATTCCCGACGCCGAGCCCGACATCAAGATCATCAAGCAAGGCGTGGAGGCGCTGAACTTCTACAAGGCCGACCAGATCATCGCGCTGGGCGGCGGCTCGGTGATCGACGCGGCCAAGATCATGAAGCTGAAGTACGAGTTGCCGGAAGCCGACCTGAAAGAACTGGCGGCGCCGTTCCTCGACCTTCGCAAGCGCGTGGTGCAATACCCGACGGAGAAGACGAATCATGCGCGGCTGATCGCCATCTCGACCACCAGCGGCACGGGCAGCGAAGTTACACCGTTCGCGGTGATGACCGACAAGGAGCGCGGCTTCAAGGTCACGCTGGCCGACTATTCGCTCACGCCGGATGTGGCGATTGTCGATCCGCAGTTCGTGATGTCGATGCCGAGGGGACTGACGGTCGATACCGGCGTGGATTGCCTGACGCATGCGCTGGAAGCGGGAGTTTCGATCTTCGCGTCGCCGTACACGGATTCCAACGCGATGCAGGCAGTGCGGATGGTGTTCAAGTATCTGCCGATTGCGTATGAGAATCCCAAGGACGAAGAAGCGCGCACGCATGATGCACAACGCCGCGTGCATCGCGGCGATTGCGTTCTCGAACGCGTCGGTCGGCGTGAACCACGCGCTGGCGCATGCGTTTGGCGCGCGCTTCGGCGTGCCGCACGGCACGCGCGAACGCACTGATGCTGCCGCACGTGATTGCCTACAACGCGGCGGTCCCGACCAAGTTCATGCCGTCTCCCAACCAGCGGGCGTATGTGGCGCACAAGAAGTACGCGATGATGGCCGACCTGCTGGGCCTCGGCGGACACACGGTCGAAGAAAAGGTGCAGAACCTGGTGACCGCGACCGAGCAACTGCTCGACCAGCTGGATGTGCCGCGGTCGATTGCGGAGTTGGGGATCTCGAAAGAAGAGTTCGAGACGGCGATGCCAGACCTGGCGAAGATCGCCTTTGATGATCCGTCCTGGCGTTCGAATCCACGCATGCCGCTGGTGGAAGAGATTGTGGAGTTGTTCTGGAAAGCGTACCGAGGCCGCGGGCCCCTGCCAGCGGAATCGAAACAGAAATCTGTAGAAAAATTGGTGGCCGTATGACGCCCGTTGCAACGTATTACAAGATCGATGGCGAACGAGTGGCGCAGAGCCTGAATGAGCCGCGCCAGCAGCTCTTAAATGAAGACGGAGAAGCAGTGCTCGATTTTTCCGAAGTTCTCCGTGTCGATACAGTAGCGTTGCTCGCGATCGAGGAGTTGGCCAATACGGCCGAGCAAAAGTCCCTTCGCGTAGTGCTACGCAAGGCGAACGTCGGCGTATATAAGGTCCTGAAGCTGTCGCGCCTGACCGCGCGTTTTATCTTTGTGGACTGACAAGGCTGGCACCCCCGGCTAGAGCCGGATCATCGGTGGCCCCGCCGGTGTGAGGAAGAACTGACTATTGCGAGCGGCCGCGTGTCCGCTGTGCTGGTACGCTTCCCGCCAATGTCTTGCGAAATGCTCGGCGTCTCTTCGTTCCACCAGCGCCCACACGCTTCCCCCAAATCCTGCACCAAACGCTGAGGCAGCGTCTGCCCCGAGTGCGCGGGCTTCGCGCGCCAGCCAGACAGTCTCGGGAACTTGATTGACAAGCAAATTCTGCGAGGCAGCCTGCGACTTGTCGACGAGTTCGCCGAAGGATTGCAGGTTGCCACTGACGAGTGCAGCGGAAGCTTGCGGAATAATAGTTTCGGACTCCAGCAAGAAGTGATCAAGGCGGTTGAGAAGCCAGGCTGTGTCCTGCTCACCAGAATTACGCAGCGCGGTTCGGATTTGGTCTGGAGCGTCGGGCGAACTGTTAGCGGCCGCGGCCATTGTGCTGTCAGCTGATCCTGAGGACGAGCGCCAGATTTCGAGAATCGATCGGACTGCGAGCGACGCGCGGTTGTAACTGGCCTTTGCAGAGCCAGTCTTGTCAGCGATGACTCCGCTGACGCCGATCACGAACATGCAGTCTTTGGGCAGCACCACCGCACGCTCGAAGCGCACCGGACAAAACGAGTACTGTTTCAGGCGCCCCGGTTGGCTCGCGAGGATTGCGGTGTGATCTTCGCTGCCGCCGAAGGTGCCGACACCGCCGTCACCCGTGAATGACTTGTAGGTCTGGCCGTTTTCGATGCAACCGAGATATCCAGCGAGGTCTTCAGCGGTAGTGATGTTGCCGGCGTATTCGAGGCGCTCTGCGAAATGGTTGACGGCACTAAGCACTGAAAAGATCGCAATGACCAAGGCACTGGAACTGCTCATTCCCGCGGCAGAGGGAAGATCGCTGGCGAGGACGATGTCGGCCCCAGTGAGCCTGCCGGGAAAATTACGCGCTATACGACGAACTACCACAGAGGGGTAGACCGGCCAGCCGTAAGCGGGAACCGCAAGTTCGGGCGAGAGTGCGAGTTCCACAAACTTACGACGAACGATATCGTTAATTCGGACAAGGTTATCGGTGCGAGGAACTGCCGCGACGCAGAAGCCGCGCTCGGCGGTGCAGAGCAGGCTGCGGCCGCCGGCGTAGTCCGTGTGTTTACCCAGGACTTCGATGCGTCCGGGAACAAACCAGCGCAGCGGTTCGACGGTTGAGGGAAGATGGCGTTCGAGCTCTTCGAAGCGAGTAGCCTTGACCTGCGCTTCAGTCGAACTCATGCCCGCTGCGATCAGGCGGTCAGCGACGCTCATAGATCGACCTGTACGTTCTTGAAGCGCTCGGTCACAGCCGCGATGTCAGAGCGGCGGGAGAGATCAAGCACGCCAGCATGACTGATAGTCGTCTTGAGTTTCATGCCGCGCTGTATGGCAAGCTTCACGGCAAGCGGCAATTCGTACTCTCCGCGCGGGGAAAGCGTAACGTCGCGACAGGCGGCAAATATATCGGGTCCGAAGCGCCAGCAATTCATGCTGATAAGTTTTGCGGTATCAAAGTGGTCGACGGCTGGCTTCTCAACGATGTCCGCGAGGAATCCGGCAGAATCGACAACGCAATAGGCAAAGGTGCGAATGCGACCTTCGGGAATATTGCTGTGCTGGATTAGCGCTGCAGCCTGGAAGAGCACTGCGCCGGGTTGGCCGAGGCGCTGAATCTTGTTCAGCACATCGAGCGGGTAGTAATTGTCGCTGTTGATGACGAGAAACTCGTCGGAGACGGTGAACGCTTCGGCTGCGACGACGGCGTCGGCGGTGCCCTTTGGTTCGGCCTGGATTGCGAAACTGACCTGAATGCGCTTCGGCGTCTGGGTTTGCGCGTAGTAATCGCGAATGGCTTGATGCTCAGGGCCAATCACCAGGCACACGTCCGTGAGTCCTGAGTCGGCGAGCGCGCTGAGAACGTAATCGAGGAAAGGCCGGCCGACGGGAACCATAGCTTTGACGCCGGAATCGGCAGCAGCTGCCTGCGTGGCATCGATGTGTGCGGCGGCATCGTCTTCGCGCATGCGCTTGCCGAGGCCGCGCGCGAGAATGACGCACTTCGTGATGGACGAGGCCGCTGCCATGAATCGAAACCCAGTCTAAAGCAGAGCGTGATTTTGTGCGGGCGCGGGAAAGCGCGTGCATTACAATGGCCGCTACCATGAATGGCTGGTACTACTTCTGGATGGCCAACTTTGTGCTGGCCGGCTCGGCGTTCGCCGTGATCACCGTCGTCGTGCTGGTGCGGGGGTTGCGCGATCTGCGCGAGATGTTCGCGGGCCTGCGGGCTGAGGCGCAGCGCCAGCGATGATGAGCACCCATTTCTCCGCCCTCGACTGGATCATCGTCATTACCTATCTTGCCGCCACCATGGCGACCGGACTCTATGGCCGGAAGTTCGTGGGCGGAATTTCCGATTTTCTTGTCGCCGGACGCGAGTTGGGGACATTTCTTGCCGTAGCTACTCTGGCGGCGACGGAAATCGGCACCATCACCTTCATGTACTACGCAGAGCTCGGTTATAAGACCGGCTACGCGGCGTTCGTGAACGGCCTGATCGCCGGCCTGGTGATGATCTTTCTCGGGCGTACTGGATTCATCGTCGAGAAATTGCGCGCTCTCAATCTGATGACCGTGCCGGAATTCTTTCAGGTCAAGTTCAGCCGCAACCTTAGAGTGTTTGTCGGAATTCTGGTCGCCGTGGGCGGAATCCTGAATATGGGCGTGTTTCTGCGCATCGAGGGAACGTTTCTAGCTATCATCTCTGGAATTTCGCTAAGCCACATCAAGGCGGTGATGACTGGCATTCTGCTGCTGGAACTGGTGTACACGGTGCTGGGTGGAATGGTGTCGATCGTCATTACCGACTTCATACAGTTTGTGGCGCTGAGCGTGGGTACGATCCTGGTTACTCTGTGGTCGGTGCACGCGGCAGGCGTTTCCAACATGTACAACGCGGTGCGACAGAATATGGGTGACGGAGGATTTAATCCGTTCAGTAACGCGAATTATGGATCGGCGTATATCGCGTTCCAGGTTTTGATCTGGCTCGCGGTACATACCTGCTGGCAGACGACGGCAATGCGCAACTTCTCAACGCGCAGTCCAGAAATCAGCAAGCGCGTGTTCTCGTGGGCAGGGTTTATTTTTCTGGGGCGCGGCATGATGCCAATGATGTGGGGCATCGCGGCGCTGGCCATGCTGGGGCCGAACCAGAATTCGCTGGAAGCCATGCCGCGTATGCTGGCGACGATATTGCCGTCGGGCGTTCTGGGGCTGGTGGTGGCGGGGATGCTGGCGGCGACGATGTCGGTGAATAGCTCGTATTTGCTGGGCTGGAGCGCGATCATCGCGCAAGACATCATCGGGCCACTGCGCAAGAAGCCGCTATCGTCGTTGCAGCAGGTAATGCTCAATCGCGGTGCTAACCTCTTCGTCAGCCTGTTTGTGATGGTGTATGGGCTGTGGTACACGCTGCCGGGGCCAACGTATTTTTACCTAAACATGACGGCGTCGATTTACCTCTCAGGAACGCTGGTCGCGGTGATCGCAGGACTGTTCTGGAGCCGTGCTTCGACGCTGGGCGGATATCTGGCGATGGCGGGCGGGGCGGTGGCGACTGTCGGCTTCTTCTTCTTCAAGACTCCGGCGAGTTATGCAGGCGCTGGGGCGTTCGCGTTGGCGGGGATCGGGATGGTGATTGGCTCGCTGGCGAGCGGGCGCAAGCAAACGCTGGTGAGTTCCTAGGGCTGGGACATGCATTCTTCTTGTCGAGTATTCGGGATGGCAGTTGCAGCGTTGTGCCTGTCGCTGAGCGCGTGGGCACAGGACACGCCGGTGTACTTTGCGCCCGACCCCGGAGTTGTCAAAGGGGAGATGAGCTCCGAAGGCTTCACGCTATCGAACGCGGCGGTCTCGATGAGTGGCCGGGTCTCGGGCGGGCATCTGGAGGGGCTTGCGTTTCAGAATCGTATGGTTGGTGGAATCCGGCAGGTGTCCTTGCTGCCGTTTGCACTTCTGCTCGGCGACGCGAGTATCGTAACGGCGTCAGGTATGCGGATCGTGGCCGCGCCGAGGATTGTTGAGCTTGCTGCACAGCCCGATGCGTCGCGGCTGGCGGAGCGGGTAGCAGGCAAGGCCGTGGTGACAGAATTTGAGGATGCATCCGGCCGACTCAACGTCACCTGGCGCGTTGTGTTGCGCGATGGCTCGAATTACGTGCGTCAGGAAGTAACGGTAACCGCGAAGGCTGTGGACGTTCCTGTGCGCGAAGTGCGCCTGGTGGATTTCCACGTTCCGTACGCTCAAGTCGTGGGGACCGTTAAGGGTTCGCCCGTGGTGGCGGGACTGCTGTTTGCCGGGTTCGAAGACCCGTTGTCGTCGTGTGCCGTTGCGGGCGATCGTTCGCGCTGTTGGGTTGAGCGGGAATTGCCGCTGAAGGCTGGACAGAGTGTGACTTACAGCTCAGTTGTGGGCGTTGTAGTTGGCGGTCAACTCCGGCGGGGGTTTCTGCATTATGTTGAGCGGGAACGGGCGCACTCCTATCGCACGTTCTTGAATTACAACTCGTGGTACGACCTAGGCTATTTCAGCAAGTACGACGAGGCGGGAGCGCTGAATGTCATCAACACGTTTGGTACGGAACTAACGAAAAAACGCGGCGTCCCAATTGCTTCTTTCCTGTTCGACGATGGGTGGGATGACCCTGCTACGCTGTGGCAGTTCAACAGTGGCTTTCCTTCCGGATTCGCTAAGTTGAAGGAAACCGCAGCGTCGTATGGCACGGCGCCGGGCGTTTGGCTGTCGCCGTGGGGAGGCTATGGCAATCCGAAAAAGCAACGCGTGGCGGCGGGCGAGAAGGCCGGATACGAAATCGTGGACAAGGGGTTCGCGCTCTCCGGGTCCAAGTATTACGCGGCATTTCACGATGCGTGCGTGCGCTTCCTGCGCGACTACGGCGTGAACCAGTTCAAGTTTGATGGCACGGGAAATGCAGATCGCGTGGTTCCGGGCAGCAGTTTCGACAGCGATTTCGCAGCAGCGATTCACCTGATCGGCGAATTGCGTACGCTCAAGCCGGATCTTTATATCAACCTTACGACGGGTACCTATCCGTCGCCTTTCTGGCTGCGCTATGCCGACTCGATCTGGCGGGGCGGGGAAGACCACGAGTTCCTCGGCGTTGGACCGAAGCGCGAGCAGTGGATCACGTATCGCGATGCCGATACTTATGAACACGTGGTTCTGGCTGGACCCCTCTTTCCGGTGAGCTCGCTGATGCTGCACGGAATCATTTACGCCAAGCACGCCAAGAACCTCGACACTGACACACAGAATGACTTCGCGAATGAGGTGCACGATTACTTCGGGAACGGTACGCAGTTGCAGGAGATGTATGTGACGCCATCGCTGCTGTCGGCGGCAAATTGGGACACGCTCGCCGAGGCGGCAGCGTGGTCGCGCGCGAATGCCGATGTGCTGGTAGATACGCACTGGATTGGCGGCGATCCTTCGCTGCTGGAGGTGTACGGCTGGGCGTCTTGGAAGCCGGGCAAGGCGGTGCTGGTGCTGCGCAATCCTTCGGATAAGCCGCAGTCCATAGCGATCGATGCTGCGAAAGTGTTTGAGTTGCCGGCGACCGCAGCGCGAAGTTATTCGTTGCACAGTCCATGGCAAGAAGATCGCCAGCAAGCGGCTGTTCGCCTGAAGGCCGGCGAAGCGCACACGTTTTCGCTCAAGCCGTTTGAAGTGCTGGTGCTAGACGGGACGCCGGTGCAATGAAACGCATCGGTTTACGGCGGCTATCGCTGGTGATATGCGTGACCGCGGCGATGGTCGTGCTGGCAGCGAGCGCCGGCCCGAGCTCCCCCCAGCACAAGCTCACGATCTCGGGCGATAAGTTTCTGCTCGATGGCAAGCCCTTCCAGATCATCTCGGGTGAGATGCATTATCCGCGAATTCCGCGCGAGTATTGGCGCGCGCGACTGAAGATGACGCGCGCGATGGGCCTGAACACGATCTCGACGTACGTCTTCTGGAACCTGCACGAGCCCAAGCCGGGCGTCTATGACTTCAGCGGACAACTCGATGTGGCTGAGTTCATTCGCGAAGCGCAAGAAGAAGGTTTGCACGTCATACTCCGGCCCGGGCCGTATGTTTGCGCGGAGTGGGACCTGGGCGGGTTGCCGTCGTGGCTGCTGGCCGATCCGCAAGTGGTTTTGCGCAGTGATGATCCGAAGTTCATGCAGCCGGTTGGGCGCTGGCTGAAACGGCTGGGGCAGGAACTGGCTCCGCTCCAGGCGACGAGCGGCGGTCCGATCTTTGCGGTGCAGGTCGAGAACGAATACGGTTCCTTCGACAGCGACAAAGTGTACATGCAGCACATTTACGACTTGATCGTGGCGGCTGGGTTCGGTGAGTCTCTGCTGTATACCGCCGATGGTCCGGAGCAGTTGCCGAAGGGAACTCTGACCGGAGTGCCGGCCGTAGTGAATTTCGGTCCTGGCGAGACGAAAGAGGCGTTCGAGGCGCTGGCGAAGATCCGCCCTGGACAGTCGCTGATGGCGGGCGAGTACTGGGCCGGATGGTTCGATCACTGGGGCGGCAAGCACGCGGCCACCGACACGGCCGAGCAAGTACGGGACCTGAAGTGGATGCTGGCGCAAGGGTACTCCGTGAACCTTTATATGTTTCACGGCGGCACGACGTTCGGCTTCATGAACGGCGCGAACTACTACAAGGCTTATGAGCCGGATACGACGAGTTATGACTATGACGCAGCGCTCGATGAGTCGGGGCATCCGACGAAGAAGTACTTCGCATTTCGCGAGGTGATTGCGGCGGCGAGTCCGACGGTGAAGTTGGCGGATGTGCCGACGGTCGACCCGCTAATGTCGGTCGCCCCCTTCGAGCTTCGTGAGAGCGGCAGTCTGTGGGACAACGTGGGATCCCCGATTGAGTCTGTCTCACCAGAGGCCATGGAGACGATCGGGCAAGCCTATGGCTACATCCTTTACAGGACGCAGGTGGCCGGGCCCATCGATGGCGAACTTCGGTTGGATGGGATGCACGACTACGCTTATTTCTTCGTGAACGGAACGATGCAGGGCGCGCTCGATACCAGAAACGGGCAAAGCAGGATGACGCTTAACTCCACCGCGGAGAAGAACCGGCTCGACATCCTGGTAGAAAACGGCGGGCGGGTCAACTTCGGCAAGCATTTGCGCGACCAGGGCAAGGGCATCAACGGCCCAGTGACTCTCGCGGGGAAAGAACTCGGTCCCTGGCAGATTTACTTGCTACCAATGAATGACGTGAGCAGCATTGCGTACAAGGCAGACGGAAGCGAGACGGTCGGACCCAGATTCTGGCGTGGGCACTTTACCCTCAGCCAGACCGGTGACACCTACTTGGATATGCGCGACCAGGTGAAGGGCGTGGCGTGGATCAACGGGCACCAGCTAGGAAGGTTCTGGAACGAAGGCCCGCAACAGACGCTGTATGTGCCGGCGCCGTGGTTGAAGACCGGAGCCAATGAAGTTGTGATTTTCGACATCAATGGCGGCATGAAGCGAAAGTTGAGCGGCCTCGACCGGCCCGTGTATAGCCAGTGAGCTGCTTTTCCCAGGTTAACGCCCAAAAGAAGGGCGCGAACCCTTCGACTTCGCTCAGGGCAGGCTCTGGGGCACCAGTGCTTAGTTTCAATCGTCGTGTGAGTGCTTCGCAGGCATCCCCAGGGTGTCGACGGTGCCGCTGCCGAAATCGATTTCGATGACCACAGCGGGCTCGTTTCCGACGACAACTCCGTCGTGGCCCGGTTCGATGCACAGCACTTGCGGCGCGCGGAAATCAAGAATGCAGCCGTCGGGGAATTCCATGTGAATTTCGCCCCGTGCCAGGAACCCGACGTGGGCGTGCATACAGAGGTCGGTTCCTACCAGCGGCTTCATGTTCTTCGACCAGCGAAAGCCTATGGGATAGATCACGCGCTTTACCTGGCAATTACCGGCGGGGACGATATCGAGTTGCACGCCGCCAGCTTCGCGATGTTCAGCGCCTTTTATCGGCGCCAGCAAGACATCTGTTTCTGTCATGGCAATCGGCCTCCTTTGCAAAAGTTACTGCTCCGCAAACTGCAGGGCCTTCGCGTTAGCCGGAATACTCTCTGGCCTGTTCGATCCAGGCGCCGATTTCATCGCCGGTGGCGCCAGCCTGTCGCAGATGCTCCCGCAATTCCGTTTCCGACATCGATGGGGAAGTGCTCTTGATGATGTGATCGGAAAAATCAATGCCAACCACGATAAACGATTCAGGTTCCGATCCCTTTACTTTGATCACTCGGTACTTCGTCGCCATTGCTTCTCCCGAAAAAGATTGCTGTGTCGCCAGACGCCGGTATGAGCGGAACCGACCTCGGCGCCCTGCGATGGAGCGTAGTTCCGTGGAACATAATACAGGGAACAAGGTGAGTTCGATCCACCAGGCTCCCATGCCGCGCACTAAAAGGCCGCATTTAACGTCGATTGTCGAGGCTTGATCTGGCCGGTTCTCCTCAGCAGGACAACGGCCCACTACCGAGCTCCGAATTGTAACCAATTAACAACATTATTCTTTCTTTTCGAACACCCGTCCACGGTATATAGTACCGACGTTCGGACTTGCTGTACTGGCAAGGCAACTCAGTAGTCCAGGACGTGCCACATGGCTACTTCGCGACGGGACTTCCTCAAGGTCAGCACCATTGGCGGCGTTGCCGCCTCCGTTCTCGGATTCGATTTGTCTACCGCCTACGCTGAGGTGCGCGAGATGAAGATCGCCCGCACGACGGAGACACGCTCTACGTGTCCTTACTGTGCGGTTGGATGCGGCGTCATCATTCACACGCTCGGCGACAAGTCTGGCAACGTAAAGCCAGCCATTGTCCACATCGAAGGCGATGCCGACCATCCGACTAATCGTGGCGCGCTCTGCTCCAAAGGCATCACGCTGAAGCAGGATGTGATCAACGATCGGCGTCTGACGGGCGTGAAGTACCGCGCTCCCGGCAGCGATAAGTGGGAAGAAAAGTCGTGGGACTTCGCGATCGATCGCATCGCCCACTTGTTGAAGCAGACACGCGACGAGAAGTTCATTACGACTGACGCGGCAGGCCACACGGTGAACGGTATGACCGCCGTCGGCGTCATTGGCGGCTGCACCGATACCAACGAGATCAATTACCTGCTGGTCAAAGCGTTCCGTGCGGGAATCGGCATCATCCCTATGGAACAACAGGCCCGAATATGACACGGCCCCACGGTGGCCAGTTTGGCCGCCACATTCGGACGCGGTGCCATGACCAACGGCTGGACCGACATTGCTAACACCGATGTCATCCTGGCTATGGGCGGAAACCCCGCCGAAAACCATCCTGTAGGCTTTCGCTTCGCCATGGAAGCGAAGCGCAATCGCAACGCCAAGCTGGTCGTCGTCGACCCGCGCTATCAGCGCACGGCTGCTGTCAGCGACAAGTTCGTGCAGATTCGCGCCGGAAGTGACGTAGCGTTCCTTTGCGGTCTAATTAACTACGCGCTGATTCACGACCGGATCCAGGCCGATTACGTAAAGCTATACACCAACGCCAGCTTCCTCGTGAAAGACGGCTACTCTTTCGACGAGACGACTGGCTTATTTAGCGGATGGGACAAGGAGAAAAAGGCTTACACCGACAAGTCGACCTGGGCTTACGACATAGACGCCAAGACCGGCTTTGCCAATGTCGACGAGACCATGCAGGACCCGCGCTGCGTTCTTCAGATCATGAAGAAGTTTTACTCACGCTACACGCCTGCGATGGTTTCTTCGGTCTGCGGTTGTACGCCTGAGGATTTTGAAAAGGCTGCAGAGATCATCACCTCGACGTATTTGCCCAACAAGGTCGGCACCATCTTGTACGCGCTCGGTTGGACGCACCACAGCTTCTCCGTCCAACTGATTCATTCGGCCGCGATGCTGCAGCTTCTACTGGGCAACGTCGGCATGCCAGGCGGAGGCGTCAATGCGTTACGCGGACACTCCAACATCCAGGGCGGCACCGACTGTGGCATGGCGTACCACAACATTCCCGGCTACATCGCGATTCAGAAGGCCGACCAAGCCAAGCTGGGGGATTATCTTGCAACCGTCCAGCCCAAGCCGCTGCGTCCTGCCGTGATGAATTTCGCGCAGAATTACGACCGGTTCGTGATCAGCCAATACAAGGCGTACTACGGCAAAAACGCCACGGCAGACAACGAATTCGGCTTCAACCTTCACCCCAAGCTCCCGGTCGGCGCTGCTCCCGGCACGTATCAGAACTGGAGCTGGGCCTACATGTTCGACCACATGTACGAAGGCAAGATGGACGGGCTGTTCGCCTTTGGCATGAATCCTGTTTCGAACGGACCGCACTCGCGCAAAGCGATTGCCGCGCTGAGCAAGCTGAAGTGGCTGGTTGTGGCCGAGAACTTCGAGACGGAAACCGCAGCGTTTTGGAGCGATCGAGTTCTGTGGCTCAACGGCGGCAAGGCGCAAGACGTACAGACAGAAGTCTTCCTGCTGCCCGCCGCTAATTTCGCCGAAAAAGACGGCTCGTTCACCAACTCGGCGCGGTGGATTTCGTGGAAGTACAAGGCTGTCGATCCTCCGGGTGAGGCGAAGCCTGACCAGGAAATCATCGCCCGCATCTTCCTTAAGGTCCGCGAGCTGTATGAGAAGGACGGTGGCGCGTATCCCGATGCCATCGAGGCACTGAACTGGTGGTACACCAGTCCGAACAAGCCGGCGCTGGAGGAGGTCGCGAAGGAAATCAACGGGTGGGCGATCACTGATGTGATGGACGAGAAGGATCCGAAGGTTGTGGCTGTGAAGGCCGGCGACCAGCTCGGGAAGTTCCTTGACGCCCGCGCTGATGGCTCGACCATGAGCGGCAATTGGCTCTACATCGGTTCCTACACGCAGGCCGGCAACCTGACGCAACGCCGCAATGGTGCCGATCCCAGCGGGCTGGGACGCTATTCCGAATGGGCGTTCAACTGGCCAGCCAATCGTCGCGTTATGTACAACCGCTGTTCGGCTGACGCCAATGGCAAGCCGTGGGATCCCACGCGCGCCGACATCAAGTGGAACGGCGACAAGTGGGTGGGGGACGTTCCTGACTACAAGGTCGACTCGCCGCCCGACGCCGGCATGGGGGCGTTCATCATGAACCCCGAAGGCGTGGCGCGGCTGTTTATTCCCGGCCAATTTGTCGAGGGTCCGTGGACGGAACACTACGAACCGATGGAATCTCCGGTGCAGAACCCGCTGCATCCTGACGGGCAGAATTCCAACCCGGCAGCGAAGCCTTTCAAGACGCAGTGGGACGCGCTGGGCAAAGCCGACCAGTACCCGATAGTCGCAACGACGTATCGGCTTACCGAGCACTTCCATTACTGGACGAAGAACAATCCGTACAACATCCAGGAGCAGCCGGAATTCTTCGTTGAAATCCCGGTTGAACTCGCCGAGGCAAAGGGCATCAAGAGCACGCAACTGGTGCGCGTTACCTCGGCGCGCGGCTCGATCGTTGGGAAGGCGATGGTCACGAAACGCATCAAGCCAATGACCATCGCAGGGAAGACGGTGTATCAGATCGGAATGCCGATCCACTGGGGCTTCTTCGGCGTCGGTGAACAACAGGGCTCCATCGCCAACCTCGTAACGCACAGCGTCGTTGATCCAAACTCCTTCGCGCCAGAATACAAGGGCTTCCTTGTAAAGCTGGAGAAGGCATAGGGGGCGCGCCATGGCAGGAAAAGTCCTCGACATCCGCGCAATGTCCGCAACTTCTACTCCGGCGCCGGGCATCCGCAGCACGCCTGTCGTCGCCAAGCTTATTGACACCAGCTCGTGTATCGGTTGCAAGGCCTGCGAGGTTGCGTGCCAGGAGTGGAACGATCTCCCCGCGGAACACACGGTGCAGATCGGCACCTATCAGACGCTACCGGAGACCACACCCAATCTGTGGAACCTGATCAAGTTCAGGGAGCACGAAACCAGCGACGGCGATTTTCACTGGCTCCTGCGCAAAGACCAGTGCATGCACTGCGCCGATCCAGGATGCCTGAAAGCTTGCCCTGCGCCCGGCGCCATCGTGCAGTACAACAATGGCATTGTCGATTTCCAGCAGGATAACTGCATCGGCTGCGGATACTGCATCGCGGGCTGCCCGTTCAACGTTCCCAAGATGAGCAAGGAAACGAAGAAGGTCTACAAGTGCACGCTCTGCGTAGACCGCGTCTCCGTCGGGCTCGAGCCTGCTTGCATCAAGGCGTGCCCGACGAACTGCCTTACCTTCGGAAGCAAAGACGTTCTCCTGCAAAAGGCCGAATCTCGCGTGAAGCAACTCAAAGCGAACGGATTCAGCGAGGCGGCGATTTACGATCCCCCGGGCGTGAGCGGGACTGGAGTGGTGACGATTCTCGCGTTTGGCAACAATCCTGAAGCGTACGGTCTGCCGAGGAATCCAAGCATTCCGTTAGCCGTTGAGCTGTGGAAGTCGCCGCTCAAGTGGATCGGCAATTTCGCCATTGTCGCCGGCATCCTCGGAACTTTCGTCCATTATTTGCGTTTCGGCCCCAAGCAAGTTCCGCCAGAAGCCGAAATCAAGCATGACGATGCGGGAGGAATACAGTGATGAAGCCAGTCAAGGTCGCTCCCGGCAACGTACTTCGCTACAGCTTTCCTGAACGCCTGATTCACTGGGCCGCCGCGCTGTCGTACATCTATCTTCTGCTCAGTGGCCTGGCGTTCTGGACGCCCTGGATGTGGTGGGTCGCAATGATGCTGGGCGGCGGCCCGGTGGCGCGCGCCGTCCACCCGTGGATGGGGCTCATCTTCACGGCGGCTGTGATCTACATGCTCCGCGTGTGGTTGCCTGACATGCGAATTACGAAGACCGATCTCGAGTGGAAGAAGACCATTGGCGCGTATGTCCGCAATGAAGACGAGGAAATGCATCCAGTCCAAGCGGAGCGTGGTTTTGCCCGCTTCGCTCCGGTTGACCGCTTCAATCTCGGGCAGAAGTATCTGTTCTGGCTCATGTTCTGGGGCGGAATTACGCTCTTCGTGAGCGGAATGATTCTGTGGTTCACCGACTATCTACCGCCGGCTCTCAACTTCCTGCGGCTCATTGCTGTAATCGTGCATCCGATAGCGTTCCTGTTCACACTCGCGGGGTTCATCATTCACGTCTACATGGGGACCGCCGTCGTGCGTGGCGGATTCTCGTCTGTCATCCGCGGTGAAGTTTCGGAAGGATGGGCGCGATATCATCATCGGCTGTGGTACGAGCGCATTACTGGCGCATCAGAGCCCAAGAAATGATGTTCTGAGGATCACCTCGTAATCAGCTGGGGAGATGTTTGGCTGGGTCATAACGTCGATTTAATTTGAGATGGAATAAGGGCGGAAGCATGGGTGGCAGTCCGGAATTTACTCCGATCATCGATCAGCCACTGATTCCCGAGTTGCCACCGCGGCCCTCTTACGCTCAGCGAATTCAACGTGCCCACGATTTGGCCGACCGCTACCCGAGCGCTGCAGAACTTCTGCACTTCTACGCCCGTCTGGCCTTCCATCAGCAGCACATCTTCGAGTCACTCTGCGCCCGCGAAGCTATAGAAGAGGATTGGAGCCTGCATCTCGAGCTGGTGCTTCCGCAATTTTCCAGCTTCGCGAGCTCGGTTGCGGAAATCTCGCCCGCTCCCCTGCGTGACCGCGCGTCTGAGCTCGCCGTCAGCGATGCCGCAGAGCGAAGCCTTTTGCTGACAGAATGTTGGAACGGCGGATTCGTGCAAGATTCCGCAACAACGGTAGCCACCGATCGCCTTATCGCGCTGGCCCTCCTTCAGCCTTACGCCGAGTGGTGCGCGCAATCCCGCAGCAAAGCGCCGGACACACCGAATCTAGCCACTTGCCCCATCTGCGGTTCTGAGCCAATCTGTGCGGTGCTTCGCGACCGAGGACACGGTGCCGGACGCTCCCTCGTCTGTTCGCTGTGTATGAACGAATGGAGTTTCCTGCGGGTCGTCTGTCCCGCCTGCGGCGAAGAGAGATTCGAGTCGCTTCCAGTCTTCACGCCTGCAGGAATCCGGCACGTTCGCATGGACGCTTGTGACACCTGCCACCACTACCTCAATACCATCGACATGACCAAAGACGGGTTCGCGGTTCCCATCGTGGACGAGCTGGCCGCGGTCTCGCTCGATCTCTGGGCCGCGGAAAACCACTACCAAAAGCTAACGGCCAACATTGCTGGTATCTAGGCGGAAGGTGCGAAGAATGTGATTCTCGAGCGTGAGCACAGCGTGGGGGATTTTCGCTCACTGCTTCGAGGCATCGAACCGCTCCAACGGCTTACCTCTCCAACCACTCGCCCACCCGGAAGGCGTCGGCCCCATCTTCAGCTCAAGGGACCCTCCGCCGCGAATGCCCTCCCAGCTCACAACAGGAATGTCGAGCGGCTTTCCGTTGAGCGTGGCCGATTGGATATACACGTTCTTAGCTGAATTGTCGGGCGCCGAGATTACAAACTGAGTAGCCTTCGGTAGATGAATAGTAATCTTCGAAAATAGGGGGCTGCCGATCATATACTCGCCCGACACAGGGTTTACCGGATAAAACCCCATCGCAGTGAAGATGTACCAAGCCGACATCTGGCCGCAATCTTCATTGCCAAGCATCCCCTCCGGCGTATTGGAGTAAGCTTGCGCGGCGATCTCACGGACTTTCGATTGGGTTTTCCAGGGCCGTCCACTGTAATCGTAGAGGTATCCCGTGTGATGGCTCGGTTCGTTGTCGTGCTTGTTATGGCCGCCGGCAAAGTGCGCGTCAAGTTTACGATTGAAGACCGCATCTCCACCCATCAATTGAATCAGTCCCGGGATGTCATGCAGCACCGACCACGTGTACACCCAATCGTCGCCCTCAGTCCAACCCACGTCAGACGCGGCCCACGACCCGTCGGAGTTTTTGGCCCGCATGAAACCGGTCTGCTGATCAAAGATGTGTTCGTAGTTATGTGAGCGGTTCAGGAAGAATTGGTAGTCAGCCGTTTTGCCCAGGGCCCTGGCGACCTGCGCAACCGCGTAGTCGTCATAGGCGTCTTCCAGCGTGCTGGATGCTGCTTCGGCGGTCTTATCAGCGGGAACGTAGCTCAATACCTTTGAGTAGGTAAGGCCTGCACGCGCTTCGTAGGGTGTGTGCGGTTCGCGGTCAAGCCATTTACGGGTTGTGTCGCCTTCCGGCGGGGTCATCGCGTCCTTATAGACGGCGGCGTATGCAAGGTTCCAGTCGAAGCCGTGAAATCCTTTGTTGACTGCCTCAGCCACCACCGCGTCCGCGTGCGTGCCAACCATAATGTTGGTGTACGAAGGATTAGGCCACTTCGGCATCCAACCGCCCTCGCGATAATTCTGCAGCAGTGCCTGCATCATGCCATCTACACGCTCAGGCGCAATCAGCGACAGCAGGCTGTGTTCGGCTCGAAACGTGTCCCAAAGTGAATACGCCGTATAAGACACGCCATCGTGGATGCGATCGTCAAAAGCGCTGTAGTAGCGGCCGTGCTCGGACATCAGACGTGGATAGAGCAACGCATGGTACAAGCCGGTATAGAAAATCGTGCGTTGATCGTCCGTCGCGCCTTCAATCGAGATCAGTCCAAGCTTATCGTTCCAGGCCCGCTGTAAAGCCGAGCGTAGCGCTTCAAAGTTCCAGTCTGGGATTTCTTCGTTTAGATTCGCCCGCGCCTGCTCAAGACTAATGAACGACGTCCCGACTCGGACCTCCACGGTGTTGACATGTGCTGCTGGAAATGTGGCGTATGCCCCAACGTTTGAATCGCTCACCGTCGTGCCACCCGGTTTGATCTCCGGGCCGGCATAGGTTCCACTGTTGGCAAACGCCTGCCGGAATTCAATTACGAAGTATCCCTTGAAATTGGGCAGCGCAAATGGCCCCAGGTGGGCATCCATCCTGTCGGGATTAAATCCCACGATCTCGTGCCGGCCGGCATCAACTTGGACGAAGCCATTCACACCGGCTCGTGTTGCTTCGGTCACAATGCTCGCCTCAACTCCTGGCGGGAATGTGAACCGTAAGTAACCGCAATGGTCCGTTGCGGTGATCTCGGTCGTAATCTTGTGGCGTTCACCTGCGTCCATTACGACCGAATAGTAATAAGGAGTGACCACCTCGTCTGCGTGGGTAAACCTCAGCTTGCGTGCTTCCGGTGTCGTCTTGATCGCGCCGAGTTCGGGTATCAAGGTGACATAGCCGAAGTCGCCCATCCAGATGGCAGGTTGGTGCGTGCCGATGAACCCAGAGATGGTTGAATCTTCGTAGGCATAGGAGCTTGCGCTGATGCGGTTCTGGCGGGTCTGGGCTGTCCAGTTGGTCATTCCGAAGGGAGTCGTGACCAGAGGCATGGTGCCGCCGTAGTCGCTCCCGCCGCCCGCGGTTCCGATATAGGGATTTACCCAGGCCACCGGTGTCTGGCCGTCCGACCGTGTCGGATCGGAGGCTTGAGCAGCCATCGCCGTCGGCAATAGAGCCGCCAAAAGTGTGACCGGCAACATGACCGCTTGCGCAAAGTGATCAAACAGCCGCTTCACCCCAACTCCGCGGCGCTTTGGACGTAGGTTCATTGGAATGGCGGAGGATGCAGTCACGAGCGAACCCTTCTCCGCCCAAATTCCCTGCTAACAGGGAAAAATACAGGGAATTTCGCCACTATCCGGCGACCTAATACGGCTATCGCCATTGTAATCGACTGAATTTGCCAGAGTTCTGGGACCGGTAGCTTGTTTAAGCGCTGCATCGAACAGGGAATTTTCAGATACATAACAGGGAATTCAAAGCTACATATCAGCGAATTACTGTCCTCAACTTCTGCAGGGACAGCCGGGCGTTCACCTGCGCGGAGCCGCGGCAGGAGCTGTTCTGCTTGCGGTCGGGCAGAATTCCGAAGTCGTTTTTAGCCGAAATTAATGTGAGATGAACTCACCATGGCTCCTCAATAGGTCCATCCGGCGTGCATCAGGATGCCATTCACCATCAGCAAGTTCATCGCCAGGCCGATAATGTTGCCGACGTAGATCGTCGGCTTGCGGTTGAGCAACCCGTAGGTGACCCACAATAGACTCGCGAGGGCAAAGATGGCCCACGTGGTTAACGATTGACCAGAAGCATGTTGGCTGTGCGTGAAATACAACTTGGTAATCGAGGGGAGCGCAGCAAGTGGCTGCACGATCCCGGTAATCATCATTAGCGGCTCGAAAACCTTAAGCCAACGCAGATATGCCGGCGAACCCGTTTTCAGAAAATACATACCAATGGCCTCCTTGGGCTGTCACGGTCGAGGATCATGACTTGGTGCTTGGATGGTCCGTCTTTCCCGGCTCGACGGCTGGATCTCCTGCGAGGTATGTCAATTGTGTCGGCCCCGCGAAGTGAGTACCGGCGGCCTCGACGATTTCAGCCACCTTCAGAATGACGTCCTGACGAATCGCAGTGAACGCCGCCCAGTCGCCCGTCTTGCCGTACGCAAACAGTTCCAATTCGAAAGCGGCACCGGCAAAGTCGTTTACCCGAATTCTCGAGGTACCGGATTCGATGGAGGGGTGCCCATTCAGCATGCTCTGCACACCATCGAGCACGAATCGTAGTTGTTCAACTCGGGTTTCAATTCGCAGGGAGAAAGTTTGGTCGATCAGAAGTTTGGGGCGGGCCTTCATGTTTTGGAACTGCATCTGCGCCAGCGCCCCATTAGGGACAACCAGCAGATTCTGGTCGAGGGTTCGCAGTTTCAGCGATCGAAGTCCGATGTCTTCGACAGTCCCGAGTCGGCTCACAATCTTGTGGTGCCGTGTGCCGGGATTGACGCCAACAGCGTTGCCTGCGAAGAGGATGTCGCCAGTCGAAACTTCCTCGAAGCCGACTTCCCGTGCCTAATTCGATCCAGATCCGCTTGGACGACTTGCCGACAACCCGTCAAAGTGATTTCCCCGCATCAACTTCTGGACATTCTTCGAGAAGGTGGACTCGCCGATCGGCCATGCTCAAGATTACTTGCAACATGGAGATTTCACGCTGGCTAACCTAAGGATTGCGCAGAGGACCGGCCGAACTGGCGACACTATAGAGCTTAGAGGTTAGAACCTCGGAAGAAATTGACTACTGCTCGATCTCGCCCTATCATTCGTCATCCTTCTCGCGCTGCTCGGGCATGATCGACACAACAGTTTCCCACTACCGCATCACCAGCAAGCTCGGTGGCGGCGGCATGGGAGTTGTGTACAAGGCGGAAGACACCCGCCTGCATCGCTTCGTTGCCCTGAAGTTCCTCCCCGACGATGTTGCCTGCGATCCTCAGGCCCTCAGCCGCTTTCGCCGCGAAGCCCAAGCGGCCTCAGCGTTGAACCACCCCAACATCTGTACCATTTACGACATCGGAGAGGAAGACGGCCGCGCCTTCATGGTCATGGAGTTCCTCGACGGCCAGACGCTGAAGCACGCCATTGCCAGGCAGCCCATAGATTCTGAACTGCTGTTGCCGATTGCCGTCGAAATTGCTGATGCGCTCGATGCGGCGCACGGGGAAGGCATCGTGCACCGCGATATCAAGCCGGCGAACATCTTCGTTACGAAGCGCGGGCACGCCAAGATCCTGGACTTTGGGCTGGCGAAGGTAACCGGTAATGCAGCGGCGAGTGCTGAAACCGTAACGGGTGAGTCCGAGCCGCAGTACCTGACAAGTCCGGGAGCAATGCTGGGCACCGTCGCCTACATGTCGCCGGAACAGGTGAAAGCAAAAGAACTGGATACCCGCACCGACCTTTTTTCCTTCGGCGCGGTGCTCTACGAGATGGCGACCGGCAAGATGCCGTTTGAGGGTCAAAGCTCGAGTGAACTCGTCAGCGCTATTCTACGCGATGAACCACAGCCACCTTCCCAATTGAATCCTCAGGTTTCGGCTGAGTTGGAAGCGGTTATCCACAAGGCGCTCGAGAAAGACCGCAACCTGCGCTACCAGCACGCCTCCGACGCACGCACCGATCTTCAGCGAATTCAGCGCGACAGCAGCAGTCGGGTGCCTCAGCATCGCGCCCGGGGTTCGGACGCTAACCCGGCATCAGCTCCCTCAAGCTCACCGGCAACTGAGACAGAGAAAGCTCTTCGACAGAAGCGGCGCCGGCGCATCGTTGTTGCAGCGGGATTATTGATCGCAACGCTGGTGGCCGGAGGACTGTACTACCGTTCGAAGCAATCCACCGCACTGACAGAAAAAGACACGATCCTTATCACGGACTTCGACAACAAGACCGGGGACGCCGTATTCGACAGCACACTGAAGCAGGCGCTCGCCACTGATCTCGCGCAATCCCCGTTCCTGAATGTGCTGGACGAGCGGCAAGTCCGGCAAACCCTGAGGTCGATGGGGCTGCCAACCGATGCTCGATTGACCAGCGAATTGGCGAGGGAAGTGTGTGCTCGCGCAAAGAGCAAGGTAGCGATCGAAGGCACAATCGCGACGATCGGCAGCCAGTACATTTTAGGTTTGAGCGCACTGAACTGTAACACCGGGGACGTCATCGCCCGCGAGGAGCAGACGGCGGCACGCAAGGAAGACGTTCTAAAGGCACTCGACCGTGCCGATACATCACTCCGCAGAAAGTTGGGCGAGTCCCTGGCGAGCATTCAGAAGTTCGATGTCCCGTTGGAACAGATATCCACCCCGTCACTGGAGGCGTACCAGGACTTTGCCTTGGGGTACAGGGTGTGGGCCGCCAAAGGCGAAGCGGATGCGATTCCCTTGTTCCAGCACGCCGTGCAACTCGATCCAAACTTCGCGATGGCGCTTTCGTCTCTGAGCCGGTTGTATCTCAATATAGGGGACACCGCCAAGGCGAGGGAATATGCGGCCAAGGCTTACGAGTTACGTGACCGAGCGAGTGAGCGGGAGCGCTTCTACATCGACTCGAACTACCAGAACACCTTCACCGGGGGACGTTCTAAAAGCGATCGAAATCTTTAAGGTATGGTCGCAGACCTACCCGCAGGATTTTATCGCGCACAACAATCTCGGTTCCGAGTATGCAACCCTCGGCCGCTACGAGGAAAGTCTGGCCGAGACGCGACAGGCGCTTAAGCTTGCGCCGTGGGTGACCATGTACTACGCGAATACGGCTGGCTATCTGGTCAACTTGAGTCGCAGAGAGGAAGCCAAGGCCGTCCTGGAGGAAGCAGTTCGCCAAGGCCTTAGTAATTTGCAATTGCATCAGATGATCTACTTGGTGGCTTTCCTGGAGGGTGACCAGGAAGGCATGCAGAGGGAACTCGATCGGGCAAAGGGCACACAGGATGCTCCGTACCTGATGGCAATGCATGCGGATACCCAGGGCTACTTCGGGCACCTACAGCAGGCGCGCGAGCTCACTAAAAAAGTGGTCAGTCTAGACCTCTCTAGCGGAGACAAGGACGTCGCGGCTGATGCCAGCCTCGCGGCTGCGCTGCGCGAGGCGCTGTACGGCTATACGAGCAATGCCCGGCAGCAGGCGGAGGCGGCTTTGCACATGACCACAGACGTGTACAAAACCGGCATTGCGGCCATGGTTTTCGCCCTGACCGGCGATACGTCGAGGGCTAAACAACTGGCTGGGCGGATGGGAAAAGACAACCCGCAGGACACGCAGGTGAACTTCATTTATCTGCCGGTGATCCAAGCAAGCATTCACTTGCAGCGTCATGAGCCCGAGCGGGCTACAGAAGCCGCAGGTGCGGTACTTCCGTATGACAGAACGAATACGGGAATGTATGCAAGATTACTGCGTGGACGTGCCTATCTTCAATTGGGAAAACCGACGGAGGCTGTCGCAGAAATTCAGAGTCTCCTTGAGCAGCGCGACAACCTCGGTAATTCTCCTGTAAAACCAGCAGCAATGGTGGACTTGGCCCGAGCGTACGCTGCGGCGGGCAAGTCTGCGCAAGCTAAAACGGCGTACGAAGACTTTTTCCAACTCTGGAAAAACGCCGACCCCGACATCCCGATCTACAAACAAGCCACTGCGGAGTACGCAAAACTGCAATAAATACCTGCCAACCTAATACTCCGAGCAGCATCCCCCCGTCACGTTGGCCCGAACCCGGCATGTGGGAGATTACCCTCGCGAAGTCGGTCAAATCCGGTGACGACGCGGCACGCCGACTTGCCGTAAAACGCCCTAATCGCGGATGTGGCGTACCGAAAGCACGGGTCTATCTCACATCGACGTGTAGGCGACAACCCGTCAAAGTGACTTCCCCGAACAAGACTTCGGGACACCATCCGGGACGAACTTTCGGTGCGGGTCGCAGTTCAACGGCCGACTTCTTGCGAAATGCCAATCTCCCGGTCTGGTCATTGCGGAATCGCCAGACGGTATCCAAACTGGCCCATGCGTCGACGTTGCTGCATCAGTGAATGAAGGTTGGAAGACGGAGCGGTTCCCCTCTTCCGGCTTTCGCCTTCTTGTGCGATCGCGGCCAACACCTCCGGATCGATTTCGTGTTGCAGGAAGGAGGTCACACTCGACGCGCCATCACCCGTGACCCCGCCAAAGGGTGTGCACTGGAACTTGTACGTAAACTCGTTCTGTCCCGCTGGTCCCCAATCTGCGTGACCCTTGAGCAACGGATACGCTAGAAACTGGCACAAATGATCCCCAAAGCCACTGGGCCCGCAGGTTGTGTCAGCCTGTACGTTTGGCGTGTTAAACAGCCCATCTCCATCCCAATCTACGGGACCCTGGCTCGCCGCTTTGTTCGGTATGCCGGTCTCCCTGGCGTCGGTGAAAGTGAAAATATCAGCATTTCCGGAACCCAGCCCAGCAGGCTCGCTCAGCCCCAATCCAGGGTCGCCGAAGGCTGGCTGATTCGGAACGTTCGACTGATCCAGGAACCCGGGCGTGTTTCCTCCGGTTGGCAAGACCTGATTCGAATAGTCCAGCCGGCGGCACGCACCCTCGCTGCAAAGGGCCCCAGCCGGGCATTCCTGGCTTGTCACACACGAGATAGGCGTGGTGGAACCCACTGCATTGCCAACGACGATCCCGGTAAATTGGTAACGGTAGTTCATAACGCTTAGGTAATTCGGTTTCGCATTGATCTCCTCGCCTTGCAAGCAATAGTTACCGACTTCGGTCTGAGTGCAGAAACCGCCATGCGGGCATGCATCACCAACTGTGGCGCAGGGCGTGTCAATTCCGCCACCATGGCGCAAGCCGAGGTTATGACCTAACTCATGCATGAAAGTAGTGCCTACGTTTAAGAAGGAAGGATCATGCTCCAGGTCCTGAAACTTCGAACCCAAAGAAACTACGAAGTCGTTTCCGGAAACTTCGGCGATCCCCGATTGCCCCGCCACAGGGCCGATCTTCCGGCTTCCATCCGGATTCAGGGCCGGCGGGCACGCATGGCAATCCAAGGCGGTATCGCAACCAGAGTAATGGCTGAAGATCGCGTAATGATAGGCCATCCTTGGTTTGTCCACCGAACCGGTGGCCTTTAAGTCATAGAGACTCTCCGCATACTTCCCAGGACCAGCTGTTCCCGAAGACTGACTTCCCCCCTCACAGCTGTCGGTCATGTCCTTATTCTGACGAAGCGAGAGTACCGTTGAATGAGGTAGGGGCTTTCCTCTCAGAATGTGAAGGTTAATGCCATGGGCGGCAAAGCTGTCGACCACCGCCTGAAGCGCTCCAGGAGCTCCCGCCTCAGGATCGTGGGTGTGGGCGCAAGCATTCGCTACACACCTTTCACCGATATGACCTTGTCCTCTGGACGTGCAGTCCGAATCAGCACTGCATATGTAGACGCAGCTGTGGAGCGCCGAAGCTGTCAGCTTTGGTCCGGCACAGGTCTCTCCACTGTGTCCTGACGAAATCTGCAGACAATCTGCGTCCGCAGTGCAGGCGTTCCCCGGGGGTGCATAATCCATCCAGTCATACTGCACGTAGACGTCCTGCCGATTGGGATCAGCCCCGGGAAGAAGCACGTCGTACTTCGCGTCGATCAGGCCATCGCCATTTATGTCGATGCCGCCGGCGTTCTCCCAGGCGTCGTTTAGACCGTCACCGTCGCTGTCGGCGCAGGAAGACGAGCAAGACGGAAGGTCCGGACCCAGACAGGGGTCGCCGACGCGGATCTCATTAAAAGGGGCCGAGAGGGCCGACGATCGCCCGCCGGGGCCATGCGTTGTAGCGACCAAAGTATATCCGTCGCCCAGATAGTCAAGCTTGAGATGCTGAAAGGTGGCCGTCCCGTCCTGCCCCGTGTCCTGTCTTCGTTTGCCACTCAGCACGGCTGGGTTGGGGGCATTGGGTCCAAGATCGATGGTCACGGTCAGGTTGGCAACCAGCGACCCGTTGTCGAGAACTTGCACCGTTATCCCGGGTGCGATCTCCTGGCTCACGGGAGTATTGTGCGGCTGCCGGGTGAAGACGATTTGGTATTGAACATCCAATTCCTGTCGGTCTGCGATGCCTTGCAGCGCGGCCTTGATGAATGTTTTTCCCACCTGGAACCCAGTGGTCAATCCCTGGTTGACGGTTGCTACCAGTGGATTGGAACTGCTCCACACTGCAGCGTTGGTGACGTCCTTCTGCGTGCCGTCGTTGTATGTCCCCCGCGCGGTCAGTTGGATCTGAGTGCCGGAGACTACGCTCGGGTTAGGGGGGCCAATCACAACCGAAGTCAGTTTGAGCGCTGTGCCCTTGCCCTGCAGTTTGAAGATCTGTGGGCTGCCGCTGACATTGTCATTCACACTGACAAATGCGGATCGGTTGCCGACCGCGGTGGGCTGGAACACCAGCGTTATCTGGCAGTTCCCATAAGTGGTGTTTCCCGAGCAGGTGTCGGACTGCACGGCGAAATCGGTGACATTCGTTCCCGACACAGAAATGCTGCCGAAGATGACACCCAGGGGGCCCCCAGCGGTGACAGTCACCGTCTCCGTCAGCGGCGCACTGGCAGACCCGATGACTTGGCTGCCGAAGGCCAAATCGCCGGGGGAGAGTTGCACGGATGAGCCGCTTCCCTGCGCCGCGGAGTGTCCGAGGAAACATGAAAGGATCAGGACAGCGATGCCCGGCACTGATGGCCAACCCAGGCTTTTCATATCAGGTTCGCTCCATTTCAAGTTAGGGTCTCCACCTCGCCAAACCCCGAGCCCTGGAAGATACCGAGTCTTCAATTTGCAATCCATGTTGCGGTTTGTGTGCCTGTGAACTCCACTGGAATGTCCCAGTGAGGTGAAATGCCGATGTGATCTCCCACATACTCGAATAACGCGAACGAGCGGCTCACGGGACCTTCTTAATCGTGCTTTCCCCACGGCGTAAGTTGAAGCGGTATCCATAGGGACTGGCATCGATTCCTTATGCAGGGCTCGAGTGGGTCGATACTGGAATCAACGTTGTCGTGGATATTTTGTCGAATTGCGTTGACTGGGCAATCCATCGTCTGCTGACACACTCGGTGCACCCAGTCGGCGTAACCCTTCATGATTTCAGTGGGGCCATTGAGCAGGTTCAGATCGACACTCACCGTTCCGGTGTCGATCAACCCGTTGCCAGTCCAGTCGACTGGGCCCGCTTCGGCTCCTACACCACTGTTCGCGCCCTGTGCATTAAAGAACCGCAAGATGCCTGTGTAGCCTGAGGAAAGTGCTGACACCCCCGCCGACTCGTCCAGGTTGGCTTCATCGAGAGTGTTGAGTTCGTGCTCGGAGTAATTCAGTTCGCGCAGAGTCTCTACCGCGACAGTCGCTCCTGGTGTGGCCGCGTGCGTGATGCCGGTCGTCGTATATCTGTAGTTCATGACGCTAAGATAGTTTGGGGTACTTTGTGGCACAGGCCAGTCGCCGGCATGATGCAACCCCAGGTTGTGGCCCAACTCGTGCATGAACACCCCGCCCTCAAGGAAGGGATTCGTGGGTTGGCTCCCATCGTTCAAGATGGGCCCTAACGATACGATGAAGTCATTGCCCGGCAACTCCGCCGTGCCTGTGCTGGTAGCAAAGGGGAAGCCGGCCGGAGTGGATCTATCAGGGGGACAGGACTTGCACGAGCCGGGAACGCCCGGAGTATCCGTGACGCATGAGTGGGCGTGGGAGAGCACCGCGTAGTGGTAGATGTCCTTCCGCACAGGCTTCCGCACAAACTGTGAACCCGGTCGATACTTAGTGTCATCGAAGCTGACCGCGAACTGGCCCGGCCCAATGTTTCCCGCGATTACATCGGCGCCCGCGCAGGCCGCGGTTGCGCCGATCGTCCCGTCGCCCGGTTGCGACCAGGTGATCACCTGCGCATGCGGCACGCCCCGGTGGACGGGATCGATGTACAGCGTGATCCCGTGATTGGCGAATTGGGCCACTACCTTCCGATACAGGGGATCACCGGGGAAATGATTGTGACTGCACGAACCCGCGTGGCAAGTGGAGTTGAGTTGTGATCCGCCCTCATCGCAGTCGCTGTCGACAGTGCAGGCGTTGCCGCCAGTGTCCCAGTCCATGTAGTCGTACTGCACATAAACATTCGGCACGTTCTTGTCTGCGATCTTGACTTCGGACCCCATCGAAGTTTGGAAGGTGTAGACGTCTCCTGCGGTAAAGGAAAAATAGAACATCAGCCGAAGGTTGCGCGAGAGATCGACCACCGGACGAATCGGTGTGGCGGCCGACATGGAGTGTCCGTTGGTGCTGTAGCTGAAAGTTGCAGTACCGACGGGCCCATCGGTCAGGACTGCCACTGTAACCGTAGCGGATGGCACAGCCTGCAACGGATCTGTGACCGTCGGGAAGACCTGGCCTTGGCCTGCTCCCAAGTGTTGGACGTCGGAGAAGATGTGCGAACGGCGGACGGGAAAGATGAAGTCTCCCGCATCCTCGATGCCGTTGTTGTTGAGATCGATGTAGCCGTTATCTTCCCAGATATCGTTGAATCCGTCGCCATCGGTATCGACGCAGGCGCCGTTCGTGGACGCAGCCCAAACCAAGCCGGCACAGGTCACACCCATTCCTGTCAGAACCAGCGGGTAGACGCCGTGGCCGGTGTCAACGATTAAGTAAGCGTGACGCGAGCCAGGGTTCCACGGCGCGTTTGGAGTAAACGTGATTTGGATCGCGAGGCTTTGTCCCGGTGACAGCGTCACCGGGAGCATAGGTGTTCCGCCGAAGGCGAAGTCCCCGGCGTCGCGCCCTCCCAACCGGATAGCATTGATCACGACCGGCGCCGGACTCAAGTTCTGAATGGATTCTTGCGTCGGCTGGCTGGTCGTGCCTAGCAACTGTATGCCCAGATCAGGATTGGGTGGGATAAGCGATATTGGAGATTGTCCCCATGCCGAAACGGCAAGCATTGCTGAAGTAGCGATGATTGCGAATCGACGTCCGAGAACTGGCAAGATCCAATCGGTAAGATTTGCCGTTTTCATCAGATGCACCGCCCGGCTTCAGTCTTCGAGCCAACCTTAGTCCGGTTGAAGGAACCAATCCATAGAGGGCGACTCAGTTTTGTCTAAGTTCGGGCTTAGCGGCTAACCCGTTGAATCAATAAGGCTGCGAGTTAGAGATTTGCGCGCGCTGCAACGAAGGAACGCGGACGGAGCCTCAGCGTTTGCGAGAAATTGTCGGCGTGATCCCTTCGTTATCCTGACAAAACGGAAGCGTATGATGGTTGGCCAGACCCCATCTCCTGCCGGTGATTTGTGAAAGCGAACAGAACTGACGTGCTGCTGCGGTTCGGCGTGTTCGAACTCGACCTGAGCACGGCTGAGTTGCGCAAAGCCGGCGTCGCGCTCAGCCTACCGCGACAACCCCTTCGCATCCTGGCTATGCTCGCCAGCCACCCCGGCCAACTGGTGACCCGCGAACAGATTCAACAGGAAATTTGGGGCAGCGAAACCTACGTTGACTTCGAGCAGGGGTTAAATTTCGCTATCAACAAGATTCGAGCCGCATTGGGGGACAATGCGGAGTCGCCGCGCTATGTCGAGACCCTCCCGCGGCGAGGCTATCGATTCATTTCGCCAGTGGAGGAAGTAGTCCAGGGTGGTGCCGAGCTTCTGGCTCGGACTGGGTTGACGAAGGTCCGGGACCATTCGAAAAATGCCCTGCAACTGGGCGGTTCCGAAGAACCGGTACCGGTTGCGGCTTCGGCACCCTCGTGGAGCAGAATTCGGTGGCCGTGGTTGGCTGCGGCTCTGGCCCTGGTGGGCGTGGGCGTCGCCACGTTCGTGTACTATCGGCGGTCAGTAATTAGAATGGAGAACAATCGCGTCTCGGCGCATGAATCGTTCACCATTGCCGTCCTCCCCTTCGAAGGACTGGGCCCAGATAAGAGCATGGGGTTCCTAGAACTGGCGCTGCCAGATGAACTGGTCACTACCCTGAGCCGCGAGCCTGCCCTCAGCGTGCGGCCATTTCGAGTCGCCGGGAAACATGCATTAGATCAAGCCGAACCCGAGGCTGCGGGTCGCGAGCTGCAGGCAGCTTACATAATTAGCGGACACTTCTTGAAAGATGGCGACCGCCTGCAGGTCACTCTGGAAAATACGGAGGTCGCGACCAATCGCGTCGCTTGGCGCGAGACTATCGTCGGAGACAGTCGCGACCTCATCGGACTACAGCAACAGCTTGCCGCCAGCTTACGCCAAGGACTGACGCCACTGTTGGGCGAAGCCAAAGGGCAAACGCCCCCAGCCTCGGCTCATAGTAAGGAAGCCTATGATCTCTACCTCCGCAGTCTGGCAATCACGCACAACGACCCCGGCAATTTGGATGGCATTAAGCTGCTGGAACAGTCCGTCCAGTTGGATCCTGGCTATGCACCTGCGTGGTCTTCACTCGGCGGCCGGTATCATGCGGAGACCCTGCCGTATAGCAATGCGAACAGCAGTGCGGACGAACAAGCCGTGGCGGCCTACCAGCACGCGTTGCTCCTCGACCCGAATCTGATGAATGCGGCAGCCGGCCTGATCGACCGGCAGGTCGAGCGCGGTCAATTGGAGTTAGCTTATCGCGAAGTTAGCTCGCTGCTGCAGCGCAGGCCCGATAGTCCTCAGGCGCACTTGTCCATGGCGTATGTGCTGCGCTACGCAGGATTGCTGGAGGACTCGGCCAGGGAATGTGCGCGTGCGATTGGAACTGGATCCGCACGGACCCGGTATTTCCGGATGCGCCGTCACCTTGGTTGAGTTAGGCAGACTCGATCGCGCAGTGGACTATCTGGGCTCGAATCCTCCGAATGATTTCAGCAAGGGCATCGAAGTAGAGGTTCTTTTTCGACAGGAGCAAGCCTGCGGAGGCCCTCAAGATGATTCCGGACACAACGGACTCGGGCCGCGATCAGATCGAAGCCTGCCTGCAGAAGCAACCGGCGCCCAAAATTGCGGAGCTTACTAAGTATTACGACGCCATCGCGCTGGCTGCGGTCGATCCAGAACCGGCTTACTTCCAGGCAGGGTGGGACACATTCTGCGGACAGGACCAAGCTGCTCTCACCGTGCTGCGAAATGTCGTCGAGCGAGGTTACTGTGCTTTCCCGGCGGTGGACCGCGATCCAATGCTCGCCGGGCTTCGCCCGGAACCGGCGTTCACCGCGATTCGCGCTGCTGCCATCGAGTGTCAGAATAAGTTTCTCGCCGAGCGCGCGGCCCGCTGATTCCCAAGTGAGGGACAGAGAGTACCCTGATTTGAAGGGTGCGCCCCCGTCGAGGCGGGCTGAGTGGCCAGAGGGAATCAGCTCACCCTTCGGTGCGGACTCGGCGGCCTATCGGAAGTTGCTGAACATGACGACGTCCGTGTCGTTGTAGCGGGCCCGGGTGATCGCAAATTTCTTTCCGTCGCGAGACCATCCATACGCGGCCACCATCGCTGGCTCGGAATCGAAGTGGGTCAACTGCACGGCCGGGCCGCCCGCCAAGGGCTGCATGTAAACATTCTGCGCACTTCCAGTCGTGTTATGCACAAAAGTGAACGCCCGCCCGTCCGGCGTCCACCCGAGCTGCTTCGGAGTCAGTTCATTGTCGTTCGGGGGTATCTCGAACTCACGCACGATTGCACCGCTCTCCAGCCCCTGTACCACCCACTTTCTCTTTGTGCCCATCCCCTTCCCGTCGGATCTCACGTAGACGAGCAATGTTCCATCCGGAGACACTAATGGGCTAGCTACGTCTCCGTGCGCCAGTTCCACTGGTGCTGCCGCCGTCGATGGAGACCTTTAATATGTGGCCGACGCTATCCGTCGCCAGCAATCCCTGGTACAGGACCCATTTGCCATCCGGCGTGCAAGAAGGGATATTCCTCGCCTCCCCCGGAAGTAAGCTGCTTCAACTCACCGGTGGCGACATTCAGACGCCAAACAGTGGGTTGGTGGTTCTCGAGGATTCTGTTCAGCACGATTACATCGCCCGCGCCGCAGGCGGTTGGGGCGTAAGCGATGTCGTCCCTTTCCAGCAAGTCAACCCTGCCACTCCCGTCTCCGGCGGTTTCATAGACGTGATAGGCTGCATCTCCTTGCAGCAGTTTGCCAGCGGGAGTCCATGAAAGGTCGTACCCGGTCGCTTGTTCGTTCGAGATCGGAGCCAGCTTCCAATCGATTTTGTCATTCAAGATGGCCGGCGAATCAGCCACATAAATCGTCGCCGCTTCGCGCTCCTGGGTGGTAACCAGCGATTGACCGTCAGTCGTAATGCTCAGTGACCTATAGGTATTCAAATCGTTACTAACTTTGAATGGTTGTCCCGAAGGGTAAGGCTGAAACCAGATCTGCGGGAGCGCGCCAGTCGATTTTCCCAGGCCGATGAAGAACAATCCAGAGAGACCGGGCGCCCATGCCACGTCGCCCACCAGCAACGGCAGGGAGAAACTGTTCACCGTCTGGCCGTCTGGCCTAAACACTTCAATGGAAGCTGCCCTGTCTCTCCCCAAGGTTCCTAAGGCAATGAGATTGTTGGAAGCCGACCAGGAAGGAATCAGGAACGGGCCCTCGACCTTGAACTCACGTCGGACTATGGCTCGCTCACCACTGCCATCCGCATTGGCAACCATCAATTGGCTTTCGCCTTGCTCGCGGAGAGCGCGCAAGTACGCCATGCGCTTGCCGTCGGGTGAGAAGGTCACGGCACTGGCTACGTCACGCACGATCTGGCGCGCTGCACCACCCAAAGACGGCACACGATAGACATTGGCAATGTTGGAGTTGGTCGGGTCACGATGTATGTAGTACAGATAGTTGCCGTCCGGTGTGAAGGTGGGGTCGCTGGCAAAAAAACCGGTCTGAGCTGGCACAACCGTAACCTCGCTCCCCGCCTCCACTTCCTTCACTCGCAGGCTGCGTTCGCCGTCCCGCCTGACATAAGCCAGCAATCTGCCATCGGGCGAGATGCCGGCATATATAGCCCGTCCATGGTCGGTTAGAGCCCGAATTGTCATATTGCGCGTATCTGGTGCCAGCGAATTTCTTTTAAGCAGTTTGTAGGCGCCAAATGCCGCGCCAACCGCGAGAGCCGCAATCATCACGGCGATGCCGACCGGCTTGGCCTTGGGTCGCCGGTCTTCGACAATCGGGAACGAACTGGACGATGCCGGCGCCGATGCCAACGCACCCATCTGACCGGTAGGCCCGGCGTCCGGCTTGACGAGTTTGAGGTCGGAACGCATTCCGGAGGCAGGCTGAGATCCCGAGGCTGCGTCTTGTGCCATCGAGGTCGTGGGCAGAATCGCGTCAAAGACGTCGCCCGACGCCTTCGCCCCTGAACTCGTAAGCGGTCACAGGAGCAACAAATCGATAGCCGCGTCGCGGCAGAGTCTCGATGTAGCGAGGGGCATCAGGATCATCGCCCAGCGCGGTGCGCAGCTTATTGATGGCGATGTTCAGCCCGTTGTCGAAGTCGACGAAGGTATCGGCCGTCCAAAGCTTCTGGCGAAGCTCGTCGCGGGTGACAACCTCGCCCCGCTGTTCGAGCAGCAGGACCAGGATCTGAAATGGCTGCTCCTGAAGCTTGATCTTGACCGCCATTGCGGCGGAGCTCACCTGATCGCAGGCTCACCTCGAAATCGGCGAAGCGAAGCTCGATGGGCCCGCCCATGGGGTGTCTCCGTGAGTCTCTAGTGTTTTTGGGAGTTTATCACTCGGCAATCGACCATTCAGGCCCTTCGTTGAATGGGCCTGCGACCGCTCCATAGGCGTTTGGGGAACTCGATCCCACCCGCTTCCCGCGACTGATTCTGCCTGAGACGAAGCATTTAATGCCAGAGAGCGCTGAAACCAAGCCGCTTAGACCGGTAAAGCACCCGTACATCCTCAATACAGCTGCGGTCTATTGAGCGCCAAAGCGAGTTCGCGCAAAGTGTGCACACGCAAGCGGCCCGCAAATCGACGCTTCATTAGGGGCCCGGTTCGCAGGCCAGCCAACGTTGCCAGGAAGCTCGATTTTCTGCGCAAGACTTTTGACTTCGAAGGATACCAAGGTGAGTAAGCGATTCGTATGGTTGTTATGTTTGTTGGCTGTCTGCATCTACGCCTTCAGTTTGCCGGTGATGGCGGGCGTCGCCTACACCAATTTGCAGGGCGGTACCTATGACTGTTGCACTTGGTATGTGGTCAGTGGCGTGAACTCTGGTTCCGGATTCGGACTAACGGAGAACGCTCAACAGTTCACCGCTTTGCTCGGAGGCAATGTAAGCCAGATTGACGTTGCCTTGGGTTTTGTACTGGGCGACAACATGGCCACCGTGAGCCTGTGGACCGATTCGGCGGGTGCCCCGGGAGTGAATTTGTCCGGTTTCATTAATGCTCCTCCGAGCCCCGCTGTGGGGAGTTCAACACTACTCACGACTGTCGCGGTTTCTGGAGCCTCAATTACCGCTGGACAACAGTATTTCGTCGTAATCGAAGCCGACACCGTCACCTATGACGGCTGGAACCTGAATGATCAAGGGACCGTTGGGCAGATTGATCAGAACTTCGGCAGTGGCTGGCAGCAGTTTCCAGGCGAACTAGAAGCCGGCATGGACATCCTCACCGCTAACAGCTCAACCCCGGAGCCTGGTTCTTTATGGTTGCTCGGCACAGGACTGGCAGGAGCGTTAGCAGCTATTCGTCGAAAGCGGAACCGCTAACTTTTTCGGATTCTTATGCGCCGGTACGAGGGACTCGACTCACTAACAAGACAAAGGACGTTCAACCCAAGTTCCGAGGGAGAAATCATGCTTAAGCAGTTCGTAAAAGTCCTACAACCAATTCGACAGACAACGCGGCTTGCCAGAGCAACTTGGGGCATGCTGGCACTGCTCATCGTTGCGGGGTTGCCGATCGCGGCATCCGCGCAATCAAACCCCAATCCCACATTCTCCTTTCCGATCGTCGCCGTAATTAACGGTCAAAGTGCGCGCGTGAGCGTTGCTAACCGCACCGGCTCGCCGGGTGATCTCCCGCCAGACGTGTGCGACGTTAGCCTGGTGTTCCTCGACAGGACAGGAATAGTTCGCGCCCAATCCACGATCAAAGGTCTGGGCTCCGGCCAGTCTGTGCATCTGGATTTGTCGGCAAGCAAGCTGCAGTATGAAACGGGCAAACGACATGCGTTGCGCGCGTTTGTCAGGGTCTCCGCCTTGAGTGCGCAGCTACCGCCGGACGTGTGCAAGCCGTCGGTAGAAATCTACGACGAGGCCACCGGCGAAACGAAGTTCTATACCAGCCCACCGGATCCCGACTTGCCTGCCCCACAATAGCGCAGTCGCGAGGCTGGCCAACGACATGAGATTGGCCGGCCTTCTCGTGTACCGCTTATGTGCTCTCAGACTGAACGTAAGTCAACGAATCAAGTCAGGACCTTGAAGGAGGCGCTCATGGCGCACGCAACAATTGATTACAAAGACATTTCAACCGGTCTCCCTATTCCTGGGGCACCTACGACTAAGTTGCATCCGGGACAGCCTGGAGAGAGTGCGAACCAGCAGGCCCCACCTACGCTAGCCTCTGGGACCGAGATCTTTCTGTTCTGGAATCCACCCGGTGGTCCTGTGACGACGGAGAAGTCGATCACCATGACGTTGTTCCCCGGTTCAGAAGCCACGGCTTGGTACGGCACGGATGGTCCTGGAGAAATCCGAACCGTCGCATTCTCGGATGCCGAGAATAAGCTCTTGCCGCAGACGCCTATAGCTTCGGTCGTTCCTGCCACCGCCTGGAGCGGTGGGAACTCCGAGGAGGTTTCAAATTCAACTAGCGTCACTATTACCGCGAAGGACTCCATTGCAGGAGATTCGGGAGAGACGTTCGACGGATGGTTGCAGTTTGAAGAAGGAGTGATCTCAGGCGCTACCCTCACCGTTCCCGCCGGCAAGAGCTGCTACGCCATCGCCTCGTATCGTAACCAAAAGTTGCCGAAACTATACCCCAAAGCGCTGCCCAAGCTCGTTTTCACGGCTCTGCTTCCCGCGCGAGTCGCTCCGGGCGTAGCTGTCGATGGCGCGGGTGACCCCCAGCCCCCTGAGCCTTGGGTGAGCTTGGGTGATGCAGAACAGGAGGTCGTAGTGGGCATGTCGCTTCACGAAATCGCAAGCCTAGTGAATGACGCTGGCACGCGCTCCACAGTTAAGAAGCTCGGCGTGGAGTTGGCGCAGAACGCTTTGACAAGGCTCAATGCGGAGCAGCCAGAGAAATAGAGACAAACGGCAGAGGCCCCGCGGGAAGATCCAAGAGGCCTTTCCCCGCGCTTTGCTAGGGGAACTACCGAGGTACCAGGAGAGTCAAAGGAGACGCAATGAAATCCCGCACCGGCATCTCTGTGGTTCTGTTAGTTCTAGCGATTTCCTTATCATCGGCGCCGCTCTTGGCGACTCCGTGCCAGACCTTCAAGGATCGTCTGTCACAACTCCAGAGCATTCTTCAAAGTGATAACCAGCACCTGGAGACGCTGAGGACGCAAGTTCACGAGGAACAGAACCACGTGCCTGTATCTTCAGGCCAGCCATGGGGAAAAACGGGGGAGCCGGCGAAACCCACGAAGCCGAATCCGGATTCCACCCAAAAGCTGATTGACTTCACCGAACAGCAGATCAAGCAAACCGAGCAGGAGATCGTTACCGCCGAACAACAATTGGCGCAGTGCGAAGCCAATCTCACTGTGCACGTCGTCCCGCGCCCGGATAGTTCGGACAAGCTCAAGGCGGCAATCGAAGCGGTGCATGTTTTGTTCAACCAGCGCCCCCTTTCGGAGCCACACGAGGATTCCTTCGCCGTAGAGCAGGTGGGCATCGCCACTGCGGGTCCCGCCGGCGCAGTTGGTCCTGAGGGACTTGCGGGCAAGGACTCGCCTCCACTGGAATTCCCTTCTTATGACGCACTGTCCGGGGGCGGCGATCCACAGATCGCGGTCGGAAAAGAATGGATTGTGGTGACCGCCTACGACAGGGTTAAGTTCTACCGGTACGGTGACACCACTCCGGAGCCCTCCGGACAGTACCTCACTTCCAATCCACTTTCCACGGAAGACCTGTTCGCTCCTCTCCTTGACCCCGGGAGCCCGAACAACGTGGACCGGAACCTGGCCAGTCTCGGGGTGCCGGTTTGCATGTGCGATCCCGAGGGGCCGCGGTTAAACAAGTCTTGCCCAGAAAACACAGCACACAAACGCATGAGCAGTACCAGCGCCTGCACGCAGCAGATCTACGATGCTCGCTTGGCCTATGACGAGGAAGGCAAGCGCTTTTACATCCTCGCCCACACTCGCCCCCTCAACGAACCTGCCGATCTGCGTCGCTCCTTTAACTTTCTGGCCGTCACCAAAGGCGGTGAAGATCCGCACAACGGCTTCGACTACTTCTGGTGGAATGAAGCGATGGATGAAGGTTGTTCCGCACAAGGGGATATCCCATGTTCGACAGGGCTCTATACCCCAGGACAAGCGGCCGACTTTCCAAGCTTCGCAATCACGGAACCGTACTTAATCGAAGCCGACAACGTGAAGCACCACAATGCTACTAACACGGCGGGATACCAGATCGTCAACATTATCCCCCTCACATACCTGCGAAATCCATCGACACCGACAGTCAAAGGCACCTCCGTGTGGGACACAAGCTTGAGCGGCTTACGGCCAGTACAGCACCTGGGAAAGTACAGCTCTAAGCCGACCTCCTGGTACCTGGTGCGCACCGGAACTCAACACAGTGTGCCCGGCTTGGATATGGTGTGGTTCGAAGACGCCGGGCCGCAAGCGTTCGAATTGCAGTCCGCATTCGTGCCGACCCCGCTGTTCGGCAGCATGAACTTAAGCAACACGTGTAGCCTGGACTCGCCAATGCCTGGCACCAGCAATCTTCTGAAATTCCAGAACCTGGGCACTGGCGTGGGGAATGCGGTCATGCGCGATGACGGCCATCTCTGGGCGGTCTGGCAAGACTGCCACAGCTGGAAAGGGTCTAATTCTGGAACCGCGTCGCTGCTAGTTGTTGAAGTCGATGCCGTCGATGCGAAGGGTGGCAAGTCGGAGCCGTTACGCAGTGCCACCATAGGCGGCAGGGCACTCGGGGAAGACAACGATCCTCCAGTCGGCTATGGCAATCCCGGCGTGACCGTTACCGAGAACGGGGACGCGGTGATCGTTTACAACCGCAGCAGTGCGAAGGTCTTTCCCGAGGCCCGCTATAGCGTCTGGCGCAAAGGTGACGATAAGCCGATGCGCAGCAAAGTTCTGCACCGCGGGGACTGTAGTCCGAATAAGGGAGACGCATCGGCGATCGCAAATTTCGACACGGCCGGTATTGCCAGTGACCCGGGCGTTCAGAATGTTGTCTGGATGGCACACTACTACGTCCACGACGCTTCCGGGCAGGGCTGTGTCTCTTCCCTCTTGAAGGCACCTACGCCTGAGCCCAAGATGGCCATCGGCAAACTCAACTTACCTTAGCCGCAAGACGCCACTCCGAACGGCGCTCAACCAAAACGCGGCGGACTCGATCATCGCTACGGCCTTATCAGAGAAAGAATTATGAACCGAATCGGGCAACGGTACTACCGACAAATTGCCCCCGCAGGTTTCCGATGTCAGCGTCGCTCCATTTCCAAGTTAGGATCTCCGCTCCGTCGAAACCCGTGCCCTGCCAGATTTGGCACCGCCACTTGGCCGTAAAACGCCCATACCGCCGAATTGGCTTCCTCGCTCAATGCAAATCAAGGTCGCATTCGCTGAACTATCGGTTTCTGATCGTATTGCATTCGCCCGATGGGAATCATCAAACCGGACCGCCCGTCAGCCCTCCGGAGAAAAGCGCCGCACAACACGCCCGTTAGCTCAAGCAGGGCACTTTCTCCGAGTCCGGTTTCAGTGTGAAATATGCGGAACCGCGGGCATTTCACGCGATTTCTAAAGGAAAGCCGCAGAGTTTCTCTGCAGTTGAGACTAGATGGCGGAGGGAAATGAATTCGAACTTTCGGTACCTTTTCGCGATGACCGGTAAGCTGCCTATTTACAGGCACCTACAGCGCATTACCACTCCGGCGGAGAAAAGGAAGACGGAAATTCTACGACAATCTGGTCCTCTCGAAGTCCGGTTTGCGCGGCCATCTGCAGGCGAATACCCGGCGATACGTGAAAGAGATTGCTGCATTGTAAGCACTCGAAAATCACATCCTCGGTTCGCAAACTGACAGCTTGGTTTCCGGTCAGTCAAGATGCGAACCAATCTCTGACCGCGAAGCGTGCTGCACCGCCAGTATATTATTGCTTTCAGCTCACAATCTTGTGGTGCCGTGTGCCGGGATTGACGCCAACAGCGTTGCCTGCGAAGAGGATGTCGCCAGTCGAAACTTCCTCGAAGCCGACTTCCCGTGCCTAATTCGATCCAGATCCGCTTGGACGACTTGCCGACAACCCGTCAAAGTGGATTTACTTCCGAGTGGCTGACGATCCGCTCGGAGCAGTCGCTAAGCACTGCGCCGTTACACGCGAGCGTGCCTGACTGGGATTGGAACAATAGCGGAACAAATAGCCCGTGAGTCAGCGCACAATCCGTCCTGGCGCGGGGCCTGGAATGTTAATGTGCCGCTTCGCTAGACTTCGTCAGGTAGATTGGCTCCGCGAGGAAGTCTCTTTGCCGAGGCCTCGGCTCCAGGTGGTTCACGGAACGGTTCCACCCAAATGCGCTCGTAACGCACTTCGAGCACGGTCAGGTATGATGTGCCGCCCGGCGCTTGGAGAACTACGCGATCGCCCGCTGCCGACTTCATCAACGCGCGCCCCAGAGGCGACACCCAACTGATGTGGTTGCGGTTGAGATCGACCTCGTCTGTGCCCACGATGCTCACCACCCGCTCCGTAGCTGCGGCATTGGCATAGCGCACAGTCGCTCCAAAGAATGCCCTCACCGCCGCCTGCCCCCCTCTCGGAGCTTCGGGGTCAACCACTTCCGCGGACTCGATTCGCTTCGTGAGAAAGCGAATCCGCCCATCGATTTGGCGCAGCCGCCGCTTGCCGTACTGATAGTCGGCATTTTCACTGCGATCGCCGTTGCTCGCAGCCCATGCCACCACCTCCGTCACGGCCGGGCGTTCCCTGGTGAGCAGATACCGGTGCTCATCTTTGAGGCGCTGCAGGCCGCCTGGCGTTATGTAGTTGTTGCTTGGCGTCGCGGGCCCGTCCCCTTGCGGCCTTCTTGTAAGCCCTTTTGGCATATCTTAATAAGTCGGCCAGCATCCGGCAACCGCATTGGCACCCCCACTTGCACGTGAAACGCCCGACCCGTTTTGTTGAAGCAATGCACTAAGTCGCGGCTAAACGACGGAACGCCTACAACCCGTCAAACTGGATCAAACTCGCTTCGTTAGGATTTGGAATGGCGGAATCGCGGTTTCAACGGCGACCCTGATTTAATTCCCGCCGTGAACCTACTGATGCAATGAGAATCCGGGCGGCAAAGCTGCCTCAAGATTGATTTGTTCTCCGGTGATGGGGTGGTGGAATTTCAGAAATTGGGCGTGAAGGAAGTATCCTCCATCGCCGGGAAGGCCGGGAAGAGTTTCAAGAGGCTGGCCGGCCAAGCCGTACAGAGGATCGCCTACCAGGGGATGGCCGATGGATGCCAGATGGATTCTGATTTGATGAGGGCGGCCCGAATTTAGGCTTACCTCAAATGTTGTGGTGCTGGTGGTGCGTGAGATCACCTTTGCCAATGACTTTGACGGTTTGCCACTTGGGTTGGCGGCCCACACGGAACCAATGAGCGGATGCGGTACGAGGCCGATGGGTGTGAGGATTTCGTAGGCGTCGTGCTGTGCAATGTTTTGAGCCAGCGCCCGGTAGATTTTTTGAATTTTGGGTGTGTTCCAGTTTGCCATTAGATTAGAGGCCGCCTGCGGTGTCTTGGCGAAGAGGACGATGCCGGTGGTGGCTCGGCCCAACCGGTGGACAGGGTTTGCGTTGGGGGTTTGCTTTTGCACCAATCGCAGGAGGGTGTTTTCCATGAAGCCGCCACCGGGGAGCGTGGGCAGCCCGCTGGGTTTGCTGACGGCCAAGAGATGGGGATCTTCAAACAGGACTTCGAAGTGCTGAGGCGAGTCTGGTTCGATCCAGGGTGGACGGTTCCAGACAAGGGTTTGGCCTGAAGTGACCAATTCGCTTCCGGTGGCGGTGACACCGTTAAGGGTGACTTCGCCGTTGTTCAGTTTTTGTTGCCAGGCTTGTGGGGTTGAGTGGGGGTAGAGGCTTGCCAAGTGGGAGAGCAGGACTTGTCTATGGTATTTGCTGCTGATGATTGTGCTGTAGGCATAGCCCCGGTTGAGCATGTAGTTTGAGTGTAAGCTATGGCATCTGCGGCAGGAGTTGCTGGGTTCGAGCGACACTGGATTTAGGCAGCAAGAGTTCTAAATGCGTCCAGTGTAGGCAGATTCCGCGCGGATCGCGCGCGACTGGGAAGCAATCCACCTGGGCGAAAAGCGCCCAACCCTTACTTGTGACCTACAGCGTGTCGGCTGTTCTCAGTCGGCGGTTTGCCGACAACCCGTCCAAGTGATTTCCCGGAAGCAGACTTCTGGACAGTCTCTAGGAGCATGGAACGCTCCGATCGGTTGCAGTCAGGATTACCTATGACATGGCGATTAATGAGATGGTCCGCCGCCTTGATCATCCTGTAGTGGGATGATCTTGAGCAGCACATAGGAGGATCATCGCATGCACATCACATCCATCGGCATCGATTTGGGGAAGACTACGTTTCATCTGGTCGCTATGGGAGAGCGGAACAAGATTCTGGTTCGCAAGAAGTTCTCCCGGGGGCAGCTTTTTGCTTATACGGCGAATCTGCCCGCATCGCTCATCGGGCTGGAGGCGTGTGCCGGAGCGCACTTCCTGGGTGGCGCATTGAGGGAGCAAGGACACCAGGTGCGACTCATTCCCGCGCAGTTCGTTAAACCCTATCGGAAGTCGAACAAGAACGACTTTCTCCATGCGGAAGCAATCGCCGAAGCTGTGACCAAGCAGAACATGCGTTTCGCGCAGATCAAGACGCAGGAGCAACTCGATATACAAGCCATGCACCGCGTCCGCGACCGGCTAGTGCAACGACGTACCGCGCTGATCAACGAGATACGCGGGTTTCTACTGGAGCGCGGAATCACCTTCGCGGCCAGGCCCATTCACCTCTACAAGAATCTGCTCGCCGTCATTGAAGATGCCGAACGGAACCTGAGCCCACGCATGCGCTGGCTGCTGCAGTGCCTGTGGCAGGAGTGGAAGCAACTTGACGCTGACATCAAGACAATCACGGACGAGATCGAGCGCCTCAGCAAGGAGGATCCGCTCTGACGGCGACTGCGGCAGATCCCCGGCTTTGGTCCGCTGGTCTCTACCGCGACCGTGGCCGCGATTGGCAACGGGGCAGCTTTTCGTCGAGGACGCGACTTCGCGGCTTGGGTTGGCGTCGTGCCCCGGCAGTATTCCACCGGAGGCAAGCAGAAGCTGTTCGGCATCAGCAAACGCGGCAACGTCTATCTGCGTCGCATGCTGATTCACGGTGCCCGTGCGGTGCTGCTTCGCATCAAGTACGACACCGCAGGATTCGGGCAGTGGGTACACAGGTTGGAGGCGCGAGCCCCTCGCAACAAGGTGATTGTGGCAATCGCCAACAAGCTGGCACGCATCGCCTGGGCCGTGCTGTCCAGCGGAAACGAATATAGACATCAACCGCTGCACTCCGCAGCCTAAGGATGGCGGTGGAAAAGACGCTGCGCTTGGAAAGCACAAAACGCTTTCCGCTTTTCCACCGCCACGACGACGACGAAGTTTGAAAGAAGTTCCACCACGGTCTGCTGAGCCGAGAAGACGACGAGAGAACAGTCAAACGACGTGCCGGAAAACCTGGTGTTGTGAATGCGTCCTGAGTGACCGAGCGATTTGTCAGGACCGGCACGTGCGAATCATCATCGAGTGCCCGGAGAGAGATTCTCCACTAAGAGGCCGGATACATTTACGCAGACTCTCCCTTCGCCCAGCTTCAAAGCTCTTGCAGTCTGGCGGCGGACCATACATTCACGACATCAATCCTTCGGGTTGTGCGGATCGCGAGCGTTTTCGAATGACCTGCGCTTGACTCGAATACCCCGGGCGGCTAACGTAAACGAACATGCAGTTCGTTAGGACAATTTTTCTGGCGTTACTCGTCGTCGGGCTAGCTACGTTTGCGTATGACTGCGGAGCCACCATGACGCCAGAGCAAGCGACGCAGTGCTGCAATTCCATGCCTTGCTCTTCGCATGGCCTTGATGGTCAGGATTGTTGCAAGACCATGCCGTCGATGCACGCTCCATTCGTGCAGTCGTCGTCGGTGCGTGGCGCGTCCTTCTCCCCGATCCTATTTGCGGTGCTGCCGCCAGCTGGTCAATCTCCTGATTCAGCACTCGCTCAGATCAGTACCTCAGCTGACTTTCACGCCCCGCCCGTTCCAAACTCAACTGCCCTCAGGCCTCTTCGCATTTAGTCAATCCTCCAGTTGCTTCCCAGCTTTTCGTATTCGTGTGTCTGGGGACTGCCATCTCTGCTGGAGGAGACGTTCGTGGAAATTCGAAGAACCACTGCGTGCGTACGGCTGACGCTCGTCGCACTAGTTTGTGCTGCAAGAGCCTATGGCCAGGGATCTGCGCCCGAAACCGCTCCACCCCTCTTTCCGGGAGGCGGACTCGTGTCCTACAACTCGATATTCACCACGCGAACCCTGATGCCGCAAACAACGGGCGGAATTCCGCCAACTGCGCTTCCGACCTTCTCGCACGAAGGCGATATCAACTTCACGTGGGGTTTCTACCACGATTTTGATTTGACCGTTCTCCTTCCTATCGTCACAAACCACTATGCGACGGCGGGCGGCCCAGATGTTGGAGGGACCGGCCTTGGCGACGCAATGGTTCTGGTAAAGTACCGCTTCTACCGGCGAGATTTGCCCCGAGGGACCACACAGGCATCAGCGACGGTCGGCCCCAAGATTCCGACCGGGCGCACGGACTTGACCGCAACAAATGGAAGCCTGTTGCCGGCAGGATTGCAGCCCGGGTCGGGATCTACAGACTTGTTCGTGGGGGCGAATTGGACTTACACCGGCCTTTTCAATTTCAAGCGACTTGTCGCTGATGAGGATTTTCATTCGCTTATCCGCACCACGGGAACGCAGGCGACACGTCTTGGCAGCAACGTCGAATCGCGCTTCTGGATATCGTACCGCCCATACGAATCCAAGAACGTTGCCCGCGAATGGTTCATCGGCCCTGTGCTCACCTGGCTTTATTCGCAAGACGAAAGTATCGCAGGAGTCACTCAGCAAGGCAGCGGCGGCAACGCTCTCTTGGCGGGGGTCACGACCTACGTCGGCGTGCGTCCGGGAATGCATGTTTGGCTCGGAATGGATTGGGACGTGGTGCATTCCACAAGTGCGATGTTCATGCCGGTGCGCAGTCATATCAGTTTCGGTATAACGCAGCAGTTTCGCATGCACCGCTAAGAAAGGAGGAACGATGAACAGGAAGAATTTCGCGCTACTCATTCTGTTTGGAATGATGGTTGGCCCGATGGCCCAGGCACAAATCAAACACATCGAGATGCGCGTTGAAGGCATGACTTGAAACTTTTGAGCATACGGGGTGAAACAACACCTCGGGCGCCAGTCTGGCGTTCAAACGGTAGAAGTTAGTTTGCTGGATGGTAAGGTCGACGTCACCCCTAAAGAGGATGGGCATATTGACCCTGCTCAACTTCTCAAGGTGACGTACGACAGTGGTGTGACGGCTGTAGAGATGGACATGACCGCACGCGGAAAAATCGTGAAAGACGCTTCGGGCAGCCTCGCGTTACAGGTTGCACCGAATCAGTCTTTCACATTTGCGCCGAATGAATTATCGAAGGGGCTGGAATCTCTTGCGGGGACCACAACCATGGTCACCGTTCGCGGTCAGTCCTACAAGAAGCCACCGGGAAAGAAGAAACCAGACTTATCGACTCCCCTGACGCTTCTGATTCTGGAAGTGCAAAAGAAGGAATAGATGCTGAGGAAGCGTTTGTTGATTTTGAGCCTCGCTGTGGTTGGACTTGCCGGATGCAACCAGCATCCGGCGGGCCCGACGCAGCCAATAGAAAAAGCAGTCGCTCCCGGCGAGATTGGTTCACGCCTGCCTGATTTTTCGGTGAAAGACCTGCAAGGACGCGAGGTCTCTTCCGCCGATCTTCGTGGAAAGGTTGTGCTCATTGATTTTTGGGCCACGTGGTGTAAACCGTGCAAGCAAGAGATGCCGGGCTATCAAAAGCTCATCGATCTCTACGGCCCACGCGGGTTCGCGGTTGTCGGACTCAAGTTCAACGACATGCCGGATACAGAAGATCCAATCCTGTTTGCAAAGAAGCTCGGCGTCCGGTATCCGTTGGCGATCGCTCCCGATGAACTGAGGCGGAACTTCGGCGGGATCGAAGGCTTACCCACCACGATGCTGTACGACCGCGACGGAAAACTCCGTTACAAGGTCATCGGCTTCGAATATACGGATACCGTTGAATCTCAGATCAAGCCGCTTCTGTGAACTGTCATGGGACGATCCCTAGCATGAAAGCCGCGTGAATCAATTTGAGCAATGCTGGCAAGCCTTACCCTGAATCCCCTCAATTCCTTCCCTTGCGATGATCGGGACCATGATGAGTGCGGCCACGGGGTCCGCCCACCACAAGCCGAATATTGCGTTCAGCAGCAGCCCTCCCAGGAGAATGGCCGATAGGTAAATGCAGAAATCGGTCTGCGTGGCGTCGGCGTGCATCGCAGCGCTTCGCAGGGCGTTCGCGACTCTTCTTTTAGCACGTGAAAGCAATGGCATTACGAGTAGCGAGACGCAGGCGAGAATTATGCCGGGGATACTGTGTTCAGGCACTTGTCGTCTGGTCAAGTCGCCAATTGATTCATAACCTATGTAAGCGGCCAACGCGACGAAGCACACGCCAACAATCCTCAAGGCAAGTCGTTCGTTCCGTTCACGGCGGTGCACATCTGCATCCACACGCATGCGCCACAACAAAGCCGCACCAGACGTGACCTCGATAAAGCTATCAATGCCGAATCCAACTAGAGATATGCTGCCTGCGATAAGTCCCGAAATGACCGCAACCAGACCCTCCAGGCAGTTCCACGCGATAGTGAAGTATTCGAGGTTGCGGCCATGACGAGCCGTCGCAACGCGGTCTGTAAATACCGCTTCCGCCATATCGCTAGCTTACTAGAGAACGAATACCGTTCTTCCATGCTGTCTGAGAACACTTATCCAGCTCGGTTTCTCATGGCCCGGACATCGTATGACAGGATTACTGGCGAGAACAGATGGGATGAGAAGGCCGGTCTCCCGGCGGGATGCTGTACGCTCCCAAGTTATCGACGCGCTCGAAGCGCAAACAGATAAAGGAGACCGGCAATGAAGAAGAGTAGCACCGCGAAGGCAGCGAACAACAAGAATTTCCAACAGAAATTGACCGTCGGTTTGGACCTGGGCGATCGATCAAGTTGGTACTGCATGCTGGATGAAGCGGGCGAAGTCGTGAGCGAGAATAAGTTGGGCACGACTGCGAAAGCAATGAAGGAAGTCTTCGCTGCGATGCCCCGAAGCCGGATAGCCCTGGAGACCGGGATGCACTCGCCGTGGGTGAGTCGGTTGTTAAGCGAGTTGGGCCACGAAGTGATCGTGGCACATGCCCGCAACGTGCGTCTGATCGGAGAGAGCCGACGCAAAGATGATCGGCTGGATGCCAGGATGCTGGCGCGGCTGGCACGAATCGACCCGCAGTTGCTGTCTCCGGTGAAACATCGTAGCGCTCAGGCTCAGGCCGATCTGACGGTGATTCGAGCGCGAGCCAGCCTGGTGCGGGCGCGGACGGCGCTGGTGAACGCAGCGCGTGGGTTGACGAAGTCGTACGGCGAGCGGCTGCGGGGGTGCAATCCGCGCAATATGGATGCAGAGAAAGCTCAGGCCTTGAGCCCTGAACTACAAGCCGCGCTAGGACCGTTGCTGCAAGCGTTGGAATCGTTGAGTGAACGCATTACCGAATACAACCAGCGTATCGAAGCCATCGCGCAGCAGAGCTATCCGCAGACCGCAGTGCTGAAGCAGATCAAGGGAGTAGGCACGCTGATTGCGTTGACCTACATGCTGACCCTGGAAGATCCACATCGTTTCCGCAAGAGCCGGGACGCGGGTTGCTACCTCGGACTGCAACCGGGGCGCAGAAACTCAGGGCAGAGCGAACCGCAGATGCACATCAGCAAAGAGGGTGATCCTTATCTGCGGACGTTGCTGGTGCAGGGAGCGCACCACATACTCGGCCCGTTTGGAGCTGATAGCGATCTGCGAAGATGGGGACTGAAGCTGGCCGAGCGTGGTGGCAAGAATGGAAAGAAACGAGCCATCATCGCGACGGCTCGCAAACTGGCGGTCCTACTGCATCGGCTGTGGGTCAGTAGAGAAGTCTATGAACCGTTGCGCAATACGAAACGGACGAGGTTAGTAGCAGCATAGTTGAGCGAAGTGCAGGAAAAACCCAAAGCCGAGTTCCGGTGACTGCGCAAATGGCCTGGCCCAACTTCTATCCCCGAGGGTGGAAGCCAAGGTCGCCGAACAGGTGGCAGCACCGGCTGAAACGAGAACACCCAACTTGCACCGAGCTACAATCGCTCACTAAAGAGTGCGGATGGAAGGGTAGCGACAGGGCTTAACTCGGCGGAGAAAAACCTTGCTTCTGAATAAGGATGGATAAAGATTCTGCTTGACGACGACCGGCCTTCTCATGGAAGGCCATTCCGTACCCTATCCGCCGGGAGCCTACGACTTGGCGATTTATCGACAGGAATCGCGACCGCCCGTCAATTCTCGCCTTCGCCGCACAGCCCAGTTCTCGTGTCGCCAGTGGCAGCCTCGCGACCCAAAATCGAAACAGTCTTCTAGGTCTCAGGAATCTTTCGGAGCATTGCTCTGCCTTCTACTCGTGAGAATTGCAGACCCCACAGTAATGGCGGCAGATCTCCAGTATTGTTCAGCCCACCACGGTATCTTGGTTGGAATATTCAGAACCTTCACTGATTGCGGCAAAGAGAGTCCCGGCTCGCCGCCATCGGTCAGAACGAGCATCTTCTCCTCACCCAACCTGCTCGCAAGCGTCCTAATTTCCCAATCAACTTGCGGCGAGCCTTCAGCCGGCGAAAGGATCGCAGCATCAATCGTTTGTGACAACTCCACGATAACTTCGCGCCATAAGTCGCTATCCCGCGGACACTTCAGTACCACGCTCTGAGAACTCGGCATCCTTCGTGAGCGCATCGCCCGGACTATCTTGGTCAACTTGACTCGGGTATCGCCGAGATCGACTCGAGCGCGTTTCCAGCGGGCAAAAAGAAACACCGCAATACCAATGAGTCCCCCCACGAACGCGGTGACCCCACTGTGAGTCATCAAGGACGTGATCGCAAGGGCAGTCGCCGCGATGACATAGTACTTCCAGGTGAGCATCATTCTGCTGGCAGTATCCGTATCGACGGAATCGTCAGCCAGTGTGATCAGCTGACCCCAATCCATTACGGTGTACTCGAGAAACTTTTGTTCGGCAGTCGCTCTTGAACCGCGATGGAACCTACGTACCCACAGAACTGCAGCCCTCGGGCGAGTTCTTTGCGTCCAAAGGCGATAAGCGGCAAAGGGAATTACGACCAAGAAGGGAGAAAACACCAAGATGTTCGAAGCTAACGGACTTGCCCACGGCGAGAATCCCAGGATCATTCCTGGTACACCGATTAGCGCCTCAAGCCAAATAGTGAGTTTGCGTAAACGCCACGCGCCGTCGACCAAGCGTCGGGCATCGGCGTGAACGTCTGCTTCGGTTTCCATGTCCGCTCGATATTGTAACGGCTCTGGTTTAGGAAGGTTGTGCCAAAAAACAGGCTTTTGTGGAAGCAGTCCCTACTTTAGTTGAGGATGACGGGTCATCTCACTACCTAAGGCGAACAAAGTCGCAGTCAGATTACTTGCGAGATGGGGATTTACCACTCGCAATCCGAGCAGTAGGTATGAAGCAGCCCAAGCCGCCGACATAGCTGGTAGCCAGCGCGAGCAGTAAATCGGCACGGCGGGAGAGGGGGCGCCATCCCCGCCTAAAGGTAGTCCCGCTCAGGAGGACACTTGCGAGTAGGTCTGCACCTTGCCGATGCGCGGCGGCTTAATTGGGGCTGCCACTCCGTAGATCACGGTGAAGCCCGATCCTCCACCCCAAGTTGAGGTGGGATAGGCCGGATTTGGTCCAGCGGCAGCTTCGAGTTGGTTCCAATTGTTCGCGGCCCAGACGTCGCCAGCCGCGTCGATCGACGCATCGGTGACCATCTGGATACTCCCGCTCTGGAACATGTGGATGACATCCCCGGTCTTGGTGCCCGCGGGGTGCCCCTTGGTGTTATCCCCGGCCAGCAGCGTCACGGAGCGGGCCCACATATTGCCGACCCACACATCGTCATTGCCGTCGATGTTCAATGCAAGTCAAGTTCGCATTCGCCGAACAATCGGTTTGTGATCGTATTTCATTCGTCCGATCGAAATCATCAAACCGGACCGCCCGTCAGCCCTCTGGAGAAAAGCGCCGCACAACGCGCCCGTTAGCTCAAGCAGGGCACTTTCTCCGAGTCCGGTTGCAGCGTGAAATACGCGGAATCGCGGGCATTTCACGCTATTTACGGGGGAAAGCCGCAGAGTATCTCTGCGGTTGAGACTAGATGGCGGAGGGAGAGGGATTCGAACCCCCGGTACCCTTTCAGGTACAGCGGTTTTCAAGACCGCCTGTTTCAACCGCTCACACATCCCTCCGCATAGGGTGGCGTCGCAGTCTTTCTATTGTAAAGCCATTCTCCTCGCCGAACCGGCGCGAGCCGCCAGCGGGCGCTCCATCAACAAACCGCTCAATAAAAATGGCCGGGAGCGAAGCTCCCGGCCGAGTCAATCGAGAGAGTGGTTAGAAGTTAAGTCGCAGACCAAACTGCATCGCGCGTGGGCTGGTGCTGGTGACTGTGCCGGGCAGCGTTCCCCAGCCAGCCGGGTTGGTGGTGTCGAGGAAATCGCCCGGGACATCGCCCCATTGGTTGTGGTTCAGAACGTTGGTGAACACGACCTGGAACTGCGCATTGAGGCGTTCGGTAATCTTGAACTGCTTCTTGACGCTCAGGTCCATGTTCCAGTATGGCAGGCCGCGGCAGATACCGAAGCCGCCGTCGCGGGTGTCATAGCCCAGGATCGGCTGACGGAAATTGTTCCAGGCAGCCTCGGGATTCGCGTACATATTGACCCCGAATCCAGCAGTGCCGATGCCGTTGGTCCCCGGAACATTGTAGTGTGCCGAGGAGTTCCCGGCGCAGTAGTTGGGAGTGATCGGAATCGCGTTCTCCGAGTTTCCGTAGCCGACGAAGTTACCGTTGAGATCGCCTTCACCGAAGGCCTGGCCTGCTGTGAGGGTGCCGACGGTAATGGGCAGTCCGCTGCCGGCCGTAAATACCGGAGCGATTGTCCAGCCGCCCAGCACGTGTCCCATAAAGCCTGACTGCGACTTGTGGAAGTCGGGCTGATAGACGATGAACAGGTTGTAGATGAACCGGCGATCGAACGCCTGATATCCGTAGCCTGTCCGCAGATTGTACGGATCCGGAGCCGTGTCAGCGCTGGTTGCCTGAACCTCGGCGCCAGTACCGAGCGCCTTGGACCAGGTGAAGTTCGACTGCATGGTCACACCGTGCCAGTTCTGCGTCTTGAAGGTGATGAACATGGCGCTGTAATTGCCATATCCGATGCTGGCGTTCATGCCGACGCCGCTGGTGAGCTGTCCATTGGCGCCGAACGGGCCGGCCAAAGGCGTGTTCATCATGCTGCGTGCGAAGTTGAAGCCACCGTTATCCAGGTCGTCCCATACACCGGTCGCTGACTGGATGGCGAGGTTGCTCCCTTCATTTGCAACCACCGCGGCTGTGCAACTCGAGAAGCCATTGCAGTACCCGGTGCCCTTCAGTGCTGCTTCGAAGAAGGGCTGCGGTGTAACGTTCGTGTTCACGTTGCCGCCTGCTCCACCGCAGGTGCTGCCGGCCAGTCCAGCTATGCCGCCGCAGTACTGGAGCACGGTGTTGGCGTACGCTTTAGCGAATGTCTGGCCGCCCAAGGTCATCATGTAGGGGACGGCGTTGAGGTTGATGGGCGCGTACTCGTTCTTGATGATGCGGCCGATATAGCCGATCTCAAGACTCATCTTGTTGTTGAGCTGACGAGCAAACGTCAGGGTAAAAGTGTCGGAGTAGTTTGGCCTGAAGTTCGGATCCAGCGCTTCACCGGCACCTGCGGCTACGCCGTTCACGCCTGGATAGAGAGGTTGAGGCAACGTTTGCGTAGCTTGCGGTAATGGTGCTGTCAACCCGTTCGTCTGGACACGGAAGGCAGTGGCCGCGGTAGCTGAGTTGCCGCATTGGCCGCTCGCCAAAGGTGCGCTGCACTGAACTGCCTGGATCAAGCCGGTGCCGAGTAACGGTACCAGCACCAGGTCCACGCCGTTAAGACGGCCGTAACTGCGGCCGTACCCACCGCGAATCACGGTACGTCCATCGCCGTACATGTCCCATGCAGCGGCGACACGCGGGCTCCACTCTCCGTAGTACGGGTTGTAAATATAGGAGGGGTGATTCGCCAGGTTGCCGAGCAAAGTGAAGCCGACGATCGGGTTGTACACCTGTCCCTGCAACGCGGCCGACTCGCGGGCCTGTAGGTACGCAGTTGTGCTGATGGGCGTGTTATCCGGTCCCACGAACGCAACCTGCTTGCCGGTCGCCTCCGAAGGAGGCATTTCCAGCGTCCAGCCCAAACCGTAAGTAAGGGTGAACTTGGGCGTCACGCGCCAGGTGTCGCCACCATAGAAGTTGTAGTAGGGAATCGTGACCTTGTCATAGGCCGGAGTGAGTGGTGGGTTGAGTGTCAGGTTGTTGCCGGTGCGGGTATAAGCGATTTGCGAGATCGAAACGATACCAAGCATTTCGGCATAGTCACGGTTGTAATTCGTTTGGTCGCTGCTCCCGACCCCCGCCGGAGTGTAGCTGGCCATACCCGCCAGATTATTGCCGTGGCTACCGGCGCCAATCTGGTACGTGGGGTAGTAATTGATGCCGCCGCCGTTGTCAGTACGGCTGTGCCAGTTGAAGTTGTGCTGGTACATACCGCCAAACTGGACCATGTGCTTGCCGTGGATCCATGTGGCGTCATCGCGAATCATATTGTCCTGGCCGTCCCAGAAACGTGTACGGACGTTCTGTGTGTTCACGTTATAAGGGATGAGGGCCTGCGTTTGTGTCTCGCCGCCCAGCTCCAGCGCTCCACCCAGGCCTGAGAACTGCACCGGTCCACCAGCTCTGCCCCACTGCCACCAGTTGCGCAGGAAGCTGTAGCGAATGGAGTTCGTCCAGGTGTTGGACAGGTTGGCATCAAGACCGGCAACCAGGAACCACGGCTGCTGCGGGTTGTTGGAAAGAGACTGGGGATGTCCAAGCGTGTCACCGGCGAAGAACCCGCCGATGTCAACCTGTTGGGTGGTTGCAGCCTGCAGATTGTAATAGCGGTAGCTGCTGAAAAACTTCCACTTGTCACCGAAGTTGTGGTCAAGCTTGGCGACGCCAAAATTGGAGGACGTCGGCAACGAGACGTTGCCCAGGAAACCCTGTACGTTCACGCCGTCGCAGCGTCCGAGTCCGCATCCGGTTTCGTTCGACTGCGGCATGTACTTGCTCCACAGCTGGTTCACCATGGGGTTGAGGCCAAGTCCGAGCGGGTCGCACAGCCCGTTGGCGCTTGCAGGACAAGGCGTAGGCGCATACGTGACGCCGTTAAAAGTAACCGGAGTCGGATTCAAGTTGTAAGTCGTCCCACCGAACGTCAGTAGACCGAGACGCATGGCGTCCGAAGGAACGGCGCGCTCAATGGTCTGGGAATTCCCATAACGGAAGCCTTCGTAGTTGGCGAAGATGTAAGTCTTGCCGCCCAGAATCTTCTTGGAAATGATCGGGCCGCCGATGGAGCCGCCGAAGCGGTTGTAGTGGTAGAGGGGCGCGCCAATCCCTTGATTATTGTTCTGCCAGGTATTGGCATTCAAACTGTTGTCGAGGTAATACTCGTACGCCGTCCCATGCCACTGGTCAGTGCCGCTCTTGGTCTGAATGATGACCTGCGCGCCGGCGGAACTGTTGAAGTCCGCGCCCTGTCCAGCGATGTTTACTTTGAATTCTTCGACGCTATCTGCTGGCGTCGGCATAACGCCCGTCGCGCCCGCGGCCACACCGTTGCTCTGGTTGGCTACGCCGCCGGTCGGATCACCGGCATAGCTGGGCGTGTACACGCTCATGCTGCCGTCCATGTCGTTGGTGTTTTCACCACCGTCAAGTTGGAACGAGCTTTGGTCAACTACCGCGCCGGCTACGGAGCCGTCAGGGCTGATGCCCGCTTGCAAGGTAAGGAAGGTGCTGGTGTCACGTGCAATCGTGGGCAGAGAATCGAGGGCAAGTCCAGTGACGGTATTACCGACAGTGGCGTTGAGGGTCTGCAATTCCACGCCGGAGCTTTGCACTTCGACGGTCTGGCTTTCGCTGCCGACCTTCATGGGAATGTTCTGGGTGTTCACCATGCCGACTTCAACCTGGACATTCGGAATCGTGTCTTTGGAGAAGCCCTGCTTGGTGACAGTCAATTCATAGTCGCCGGGCCGAACGTTGAGGAACGTGTAGCGTCCCGCACTATTGGTAGTGGAAGTCTGGGCTGTACTGGTTGACTTTTCTTTCAGCGTCACGGTTGCGTCAGGAACCACCGCGTTGCTTGGATCGGTCACCACACCAGTCACCGTGCCCAATGTGCCTGACTGTCCCCACATCGGTAGAGCAGTGCAAACCAGCAGGATCACAGTTAGTAGCGCTATGGGTGTGAAGTACCCCGGGAGTTGTAAACGCCTCATCTTTTCCCCCTCTTCAATTTTTGTCGGATCAAACGCGAAAACCGCGTGCAGTAGTACTGCACGGCAACCCCAGCCATTGAATCGTCTAGTTACTTCGCGGAAGGTGAATACACAACGACAGCCGTTCAACCCCGAAAACTATCGTCTTGCCCCCGCGAGGCAACACCTCGCCATACCTAATGTCCTAGGACGCTATTCCTAGCAAACCTACATTGCAAGACCACTAAAGTGCCAAATGCGCGTAGGTCGAAAAGTGTCCCGTTGTAAGCCGCGCTTTCGGCGTAAGTTGCCTCGAAACAGGGGGTTATCAATATTTTTTATGGGGTCAATGCGACGAAAACTACCGCCATTTTCTTGCAACTCAAGCGCATAGTCATTAGGATTACGCCAACTCTTCCCAATCCACTCCAATCGAGGAATTCCGCATGCGTCGTCTGTTTGCCCCAGGATTGTTGTTGTGCCTGATTTTGCCCGTGGCGCTGTCTGCCCAGGTGGATACGAGCCTCGTAGGAGGCATGAAGTGGCGCCAGATCGGCCCCTTCCGCGGCGGCCGCGTTCTGGCCGTAGCCGGGGTGCCGGGCGATCCCAATACATACTATTTCGGCGCGGTTGCGGGCGGCATCTTCAAGAGCACCAATGGCGGAATGACGTGGGTTCCGACCTTCGATCACCAGAGCATCTCGTCGATCGGAGCGATTGCCGTGGCCGATGCCGACCACAACGTTCTTTATGCAGGCAGCGGCGAAGCCTGCTTGCGCGGCAACATCTCTTATGGCGACGGTGTGTACAAGTCCACCGACGCCGGCAAGACCTGGACGAACGTCGGACTGAAAGACTCGCGCCACATTGGCAGGGTCATCATCGATCCGAAGAATCCCGACATCGTACTCGTAGCGGCGCTAGGACATGCGTGGGGCCCAAACGCAGAGCGCGGCGTATTCCGCACCGCCGATGGAGGCAAGACTTGGCAGAAGGTCCTTTATAAGGATGAGAGCACCGGCGCGATTGACGTCGCGTTCGATCCCAAGAATTCCAGCATCGTGTACGCGTCATTGTGGCAGGTGCGCCGCCAGCCATGGATCTTCAACAGCGGTGGCCCCGGCAGCGGACTCTACAAGTCATCCGACGGCGGCCTGACCTGGAAGGAACTCACAGGCAACGGGCTTCCCGCTGGCCCTCTCGGTCGCATCGGAGTGTCGGTATCAGGCGCAGATTCCAATCGCGTGTACGCGATGATCGAAGCGAAAGAAGGCGGGCTCTATCGTTCCGACGATGCTGGCAACTCCTGGAAGCGCATCAACGACGACGAGCGCTATCGCCAGCGCGCATGGTATTACAGCCACGTCTTCGCCGATCCGAAGAACGTCGACACGGTGTACGTGCTCAACACCGGCGCGTTTCGCTCGACCGACGGCGGCAAGAAATTCGACCTGTTGCCCGCGCCCCACGGCGATCATCATGGCCTCTGGATCGATCCCACCAATACCAATCGCATCATGAACAGCAATGACGGCGGTGTAACGATCACCGTCGATGGCGGCAAAACTTGGACCGAGCAGAACAACCAGCCGACGGCGCAGTTCTATCACGTCGCCACCGACAACTCCTGGCCCTATCGCGTCTACGGCGCGCAGCAGGACAACAGCACCGTCGGCATCGCCAGCTATAGCGACGAAGGTGTCATCAGCCGGCCGGACTGGTTCGAAGTCGGTGGTGGCGAAAGCGGCTACATCTCGCCCGACCCGCGCGATCCGGAAATCGTGTATGCGGGCTCAGACGCAGCTATCATCACGCGCTACGATCACCGTACCGAGCAACTCCAGGACGTTTCGCCCTACCCGATCGACACCTCGGGCAACGGCGCAGATGTGCAGAAATATCGCTTCCAATGGACCGAACCGGTTTACGTGTCGCAGTTCGACTCCAATGTCATCTACAGCGCTTCGCAGTATGTGCTGAAGACCGAAGATCGCGGCAATAGTTGGAAGGCCATCAGCCCCGACCTCACGCGCAACGACAAGAGCCGGCAGAAGCCTTCGGGCGGTGACATTACACTCGATATCACGAGTGTCGAGTACTACGACACCGTGTTCTCTTTGGCCGAGTCGCCGCTACAAAAGGGAATGCTGTGGGCGGGCACCGATGACGGACTCATCCAGCTAACACGCGACGACGGAAAGACGTGGGAAAAAGTCACGCCGACAGATATGCCGGAGTGGGCGCTGGTCAGCATCATCGAAGCCTCGCATCACGATCCCGGGACAGCCTACGCCGCGGTCGATCTGCACAAGCTCGACAACCTCACGCCGCTCATTTATAAGACGCACGACTACGGCAAGACCTGGTCGCGCATCACCAACGGCATTCCAGCCGGAGCTTACACGCGCACCGTCCGCGAAGACCCCAAGGTGAAGGGCCTGCTCTATGCGGGCACCGAGACGGGCGTCTATTTCTCCATAGACGATGGCGCGCACTGGCAGCCACTGCAACTCAACTTGCCCACGTCACCGGTGCACGATCTTGCCATCAAAGACAGCGACCTCATTGCCGCCACGCACGGCCGTTCGTTCTGGATTCTCGACGACGTCAGCCCGCTGCGCCAGGCGAGCAACAACCTTGCCAGTGACGACTTCCATCTTTATCAGCCTGCGTCCGCGACACGCTTGCATTTCCCCGATCAGGTCGATCGCAAGCGGCCAGTCGGCGACAATCCGCCCAAGGGCGCGATCGTGTACTACTACCTGAAGGCTAAGCCGGCGGCGAAAGAAGAGATCACGCTCGACGTGTACGACGCCCAGGGCAAGCATGTCCGTCACCTCTCGAGCCTCGAGGGAACCAAAAACGAGCAGCCTCCCGAGTGGCCAGATCAGGAGCGGCCGGCGAACCTTCTGCCAACTGCCGCTGGACTCAACCGCTTCGCCTGGGACTTCCGCACGGATGGACCGGTGCAAATCCCTGGCGCTTTCTATGTGGGCGAACCCCCGCGCGGCCCGCTGGTTTTGCCCGGGACCTACCAGTTAAAGCTCACGGTGAAGGGTAAGACGCAGACCACGTCGTTGGAAGTCATCAACGACCCGCGCCTGAAGAACATCGTCAGTCAGGCCGATCTGCAGAAGCAGGCGGAGCTGGCCGCCAAGGTACAGACCGACATTGATAGCCTGCACCGCGCCGTCAACCAGATTCGCGGCGTGCGCGCCAGCCTGCAGAAGCAGATTGGCGCGAGTAAGTCGAACAGCGAAGTCGTTGCGTCCGCGAAGGCGCTCGACGACAAGATGACGCCGGTGGAAGAGATGCTGATGCAGGTGAAGATGAAGAGCTCGGAGGGCAACCTGCGCTATCCCAACATGCTGAATGAACAGTACTGGACCTTCAACGAGCTGATCCAGAGCTTCGACCAGGCGCCCACTGCGCAACAGTTACTGGTGTACGACGAGCTGCACACCCGCCTGACGACGCGAACTGGCCAAGTGGCAGCAAATCCAGACCGCCGACGTTCCAGCGCTCAACGACCTGATGCGCAAGAACGGCGGGGCGGCAGTCACCGTGGGAAGCGGGTTGGGAGAGTAGCCTGCGATATCCCACAATGTGGGATATTATCATCACTGAACCGGGTGCCCCACCCTTATCGCCTTCTTTTGGCGATAGGGTGGGAGCCTTTACGCCTTCGCCACCTTCAGCAACTCGCCCAAGGTCCCCACTTTCATCGCCTCCAACTTGGCCAGAATCTTCTGCCACAGCCTTGCAGTGACAAAGGCGTCATCGAGCGCGTGATGGGCTTCGTGAAAGTCGACGTCGTAGTGTTTCGCCAACGCAGCAAGAGAGATGTTCGTCATCTGCTGCTCCAAGTCCTCGCGCCACGGGCTGTTCTGCAAAATCCAGCAATGCGCCTTGGCCGTGTCAATCGCTGGGTTGCTCAATTCGTGCTGCTGATCGCCTAGTTCCTTGCGTAAGACGCTCATATCGATATGCACGAAGTGTCCCACCACCACCCGTCCCGCAATGAACTCGCGCAATGCGGCCAGCGCCTGCTCTGGCGCGATGCCCTGATCCACATCATTCGGTCTCAGCTTGTGAATCAATACGCCCTCCGCCGGAACATGCACCCCAGGATTCACGACGGTGTAGAACTGCTCCGCGATGCGGATCTTCGGGCCATCCATCGCGATCGCGCCAATCGAGAGCAACCGATTGCTGCGCTTGTCGAGCGAGGTCAACTCCGTGTCCACCACGGCGTAACGCAGCTCGCGTAGCGGCGTGTCTTTGGAGAAGCGGGCGTCGAGCGCGTCGGCTTTGCGGCCGAACTTGAACCAGTCCGGCATCTTATTTTCCGAGCTGCGCCCACACAGCACTGCGGAAGCGATCGTCAATCGCCGACTGCATCCGTGCCACCGTTTGAAAGGCCTCGCGCAACAATCCCTTCTGTAGATTGGTCAGCTTGCGCGGACTGATGTAATTGCTCAGCGGCTTGCCTTCGCGCGCCTGCTGCAACTGGTTCTCCAGCCGTACCAGCGTGAGGAACTCAAACGCCTCTCCCAATTCGGCAAGCATCTTGGGATCTATGTATTCCGTGGCCCGCAGAGCAGTCAGCCGATCGACAGTATTCGTGTGCGAGATACCCGCATCCACTGCGAACAATCGCGCCGCCTCGACGATCGGGCCAGTACCTGTGTCCTTGATATTGAGCTCTTCCTTGTGTTCGCCACTCCGTTCGACCACCAATGTGCGAAAGAACCCCAGCGGAGGCTTGCGTCCCACCGAGATGCACGCCAGGATCGATTTGAAAAAGCTCGCGCCCTTGAGTTGCTTCGTAATTCCCACCGCCAGCTTCTCATACAAGCTGAAGTCGCCCGCTGTCGGCCGCATGTCCAGCAAGATGAGAGCGTCTTCGACCGAGCGATACTCCGCCCCACCGATCCACTCCGCGAACAGCGCCTGCCAGGCTGAAAGCGGCAGCCGCCAGCGCGGATTACTCGCCATCCATCCCCCGGGGCACGCCGCATATCCACACTTTTCCAGCGCCTGTTGCGCGTACATCGCGAGTTTCTCGAAGTACTCGCTCGCACGCGCACGGTCTTCTTCGACGGGATCGGCGTAAATCAGCGCGTTGTCCTGGTCGGTTTTGAAAGTCTGCTCACGACGTCCCTCGCTGCCCAGCACTACCCAGCAATATGGAACCGGCGGAGGGGCAAACTTTTCCTCGGCCAACTCGAGTATCTTGACCATCACGCGATCGTTCAGCTCGGCCACCACCCGCGTAATGTGGCTGGCGCGTGCGCCCTCGCGCATCAGCAGCGGCAGCAAATCTCCGATGCGCTTCTGCGCCACCGCCACCTCTTCAATCGTCTGTTGCTGCTCGATGTGCCGCGCCAGGCTGAGCGGCGACTTGCCCTGCAACAGCATCAGGTCGTGGCTGGTCAGCACGCGCTTTGGCTTGCCATCTTCCGTCACCAGGATGTGGTGGATGTTGCGTCCCAGCATAATGAGCAGCGCCTGAAACAACCGCTCCCCGCTCTCCACCGACACTACCGGACTCGACATGATCGTAGTTACCGGCAGGTTCGCATCCATCCTTCCGGCGACAACCTTCTTCGCAAAGTCGCGATCGGTGACTGCGCCAACCGCGCGCCCATCGTCATCGACAACGAACACCGCGCCCGACTTTCCTGTCGAGACAACCTTCGCCGCCTCGCAGATCGTGGCCGACTTTGCGCACACCACGGCATGGTGCCGCGCCACATCGCCCACCGCCAGCGAATAAAGAAGCTGCTCCGAATTGCCCATCAGGTTGACCTGGGTGCGCAACTCGGCGAGGCTGCGGTCCATGTAGCGCGTAATCGACGCGCGCATGAAGTACTCGCTGACCTCGCGGTGCCGCTCCATCAGGTCCTGCACGTCTTCCGCGGGAATCGTGTAGCAAAGCGTGTCTTCGAGCGCCACCACATCGAGTCGCGCCACGTCGCGCCCCATCAGTGACAGCAAGCCAAACACCTCGCCCTCGCTGCGCATGTCGAGCACCAGCTCCTTGCCTACTTGGGTGCGGATGCCCAGCTTCACCGCGCCCTTTTGCACGATGTAGAGCGCCTCCGACACCTGTCGCCCGGCGGCAAGAATCACTGTGTCTTTCGGGAAATACTCCAGCGTCATCGTCCGCGCCAGCGCGCGAATCTCCGGCAGCGGAAGAAATTGAAACGGCGGAATCTTCTCGAGAAAAGTGACGACTGACTCGGTGACCGTAGTGCTCGAAGATGACACGCGAACAACCTCTAGTCGCGGGGATTCTAGCACGCAAACGCCGGCGGGCTGTGTGACGTCCCGCACGTAGAGGAATGGTTCTGAACACCACCAACAAGCGAGCCCCAGCGTCATCCCAAACGCTGGGGCTCCAAACAACCGATAACGTCTATCCCACGAGCACCGGCTGGTCCTGCTTCATAATCAGCCGCTTCAGCGCTTCGCGGTCTTGCGTCAGCAATTCCGCAATTCTTGCGCCGTTCACGGCGGCCACGATAATCAGCTGCGCCTCGGTATCCACCTTGCCGAAGATGCCCAGCCGCTTCATCTTTTGCGCCTGGCGCTGGTTGTCTTCCGTCGGGCTGAGGTAGTGCACGAATCCTGCTTTGTAGCGATACAGCAGGAACAAGTGTGCCAGCGTCATCAGCCTCTTCTTCTGTAGCGACGGATCGAAGGTGTTCATGTCGCGAATCGAAAGCAGCTTGTGTCCGAAGCGATCGTGAACGTCGGCAAAGATGATGTTGCCTACCTTCTCCTTGCCGTCGTTCCAGATGCTCAGCTCCAGGAAGTCTGAATTCGCTGCCACCGGACGCAACTGCGCGCGGTACTTCGGCGGCAAATGGTTGTGCTCCGCCCAGATCTGCAACCACTCTTCCAGCACCTTGGGAGGGACTTCCGTCTGCACCAAATGCTGGTGCTGTGTCGAGCCCTTGCCCATGGCTTTCGTAGTGGCCGTACGTCCCGAGGCCGCCATCAGCGCGGCATCCAGGCGCGGTCCGCCTACGAGCGTTTGCGGCGTGCGATAGGGCGACTCGATCAGCCGCAACTTGCGTTGCAGCTTGGCCAGCGACAACATGCCTTCCTGTAGCAGTGCTGTTGCAAACTCCTCTGACGCGAGTCCGTCAATCTGGTGCCCACCATATGTAATGAAGTTGAAGACGAACCCCATCTTGCCCAACTCCACGGGGAACTGCTTCATCTCCTCGTCGGTCATGCCGGTGGTGTCCCAGTTGAACGACGGCGACAGGTTGTACGCCAGCATCTTGTTGGGGAATTCAGCATGGATCGCCTCGGCGAATTCTTTCGCCTCCTGTAGGTTCGCCGTGGCCGTCTCCATCCACAAAATGTCGGCAAACGGCGCGGCCGCTAGCGATTTCGCAATGGCATACTCTAAGCCGCCCTGCACCTGGTAGTACCCCTCAGGAGTCTTGGCCAGCTCGGCATTCCAGCCCACCCCAACTTCCATGCTGCGCGCTCGTTCGCGAGCTTCATACCATGACGCGCACTTCGAGAACTCCAGCCACTGCTCGGCCGTCAGCTCGAAACTCTCGCCCTGGCTAACGCGGAAGGCAATCTCCTCCGCTACGGCCATGCGATATGTCTTCAGATCAGCAGCCTCCTGCCACGCATCCAGGCAGCGGCCCACCACCTTGTCGAGAATCGGCTCAACATTCGTCGCGCCGTTCTTGCGGAACGAAGCAGCGGCGTCGAGGATGACCGGCACCAATCCCTTCTGCTCGAGCCAGACATTGGCAGCTGCATATTCTACGCCCGCCATGTCGAACATCAGGTGGCCGCGCACATCCTCCACTCCGGCCTCATAAAACTTGCGGTGGATGGCAAGGAACACCGACTTATAGCTCGGCACATCGAGGTTGGTCACGCCCAGGATGAACGGCTGGTCGCGCTCGTCGGCGCAGCCGTCAAGCAGGTTTGCCGCCTCGGCGTCGGTGCGCGCTACGATAATTCCCGGCACACCCATCACGTCGAGCTGGAAGCGCGCCGCGTTGAGTCGCTGGATCTGCTCGTTCTCTGACACCAGCACTTTGCCGCCCTGGTGGCCACACTTCTTCACACCGGGCTTCTGGTCTTCGATGTGATAGCCCGGCACGCCCACTTCCACGAACCGGCGAATCAGGTTGCGAACGTGCGCCTCGCCGCCGTGGCCGGTGTCCGCATCCGCAATGATGAAAGGACGGAAGTCGTGCTCCGTCGCCGCTGCGCGCTGTTCTTCCGTCATGCGCGAGCGAAAGAACTGCTGGTTCCTATCGGCCGTCAGCAACGCCCGCACGATCGACGACGCTTCCTCCGGCACCTGGCTCAACGGATAGCTGGCGAGGTCCGCGCCGGGATCTTCGGTGATGCTGCCCTTCGCCGACGTCGCCCACCCTCCGAGATAGATGCCCTCGATCCCGGCGCGCTTGATCGTCACCGCCTGTCCCGGTGAGTACGGACCAAAGGTCGTGATCGACTTCGCCGCGGAAAACAACTCGCGCAGTCGCGCGTAAAACCCTTCCGCTGCTTTCCGTGCGACGGGATAGTCAGTACCGATGGTTCCGCGCTGCTCTACCACCTGGCGCGGAGTAAAAAGACGGATAATTCCCTGAAAGCGCGGGCTGGCAAAGTATTCGCTCACCTCGCGCACCCGATCGTCGAATGCACTCATTGGTTTCTCCTGCTATAACGGCTTGGAAGTTCAGGGCAGGGCGCCGTCGCCGCATTGCAAACTGCTCAGGCGGCCGGCGAAGAACTTCGACTGGATCATACTAACGAAGATTCCGCGCCTCAGGCGTCTGCTCGGCCTTCTATTTCTCCGCCCTCATAGGAACGCAATCCGCTCGCCGCTGCCGTGAGCGGGGTCACCCGAGAGTGTGACTGAGGGCCGAGGGTGGATGCTCGCGCGAATGGTGCTCCGTCGGGTGACATAGCCCCTAATAACGATGTAACTTATTCCTCACAGGGGGTTGTGATCACGCCCGTGGGGTACTTACCCAACTCACTCCGCGCTTCAGCGCCTTTTGTATGCCGCGTTCTACGCTGCGCTGCGCTTGCGGTGATGGGCTTGTGCGTGTCCCACCCATTAGCACTCAGCCAGGGAAATCCTTACGGCGGCTACAGTCCGGGCGCAATCCCCGGGATCAATATCGGTGCGACTCCCATGGCGGCGCAATTTGCCGGCGCCGATTTTGCCGAGATCATCCTTAACAAGCAGAAGAACAGCCCGAATCAAAAGGAACTCGATCGTTTGAACGCGCTGGTAGAAGCCGGTGCGCTATCAAAGTTGGATTTGGCGGCGCCGCCCAAGGCGATCCTCGAGTTCAATCAAGCCACGAGTATGTTGCGCGGCCGGCATTCGGACGAAGCCATCGAACACCTGCAAAAAGCGGTAGCTATCTATCCCAAGTTTGTCTCCGCGCACAATTACCTTGGTCTCGCCTACCAGGACGCCGACGATGTCAGTCGGGCCCAGAGCGAATTCGAAACGGCTGTCGCCCTCGACGACAAGTTCCCCGGCTCGTTCCTCAATCTCGGTAAGCTGGCGCTATCGCAAAACAACTTTGTCGTTGCCAGCACGCAACTGGAAAAGGCCGCCTCGCTTCGCCCCAGCGACCCCGCCATTTTGACCGTCCTCGCATATTCGCAGCATGGCAATCGCCAGTACGATCAAGCGATCGCCACCGTGGGAAAAGTCCACGCACTCAAGCATCCGGGCATGGGCAACGCGCACTACGTGGCTGCCGCATCGGCCATTGAGTTGAAGAATTATTCGGTTGCCCAAACGGAGTTCACTCTCTTTTTGCAAGAGGATTCCAGCAATCCTTTAGCTGCTACAGCCCGTCATAATCTCGACATCCTCGATCGCAGCCTGAAGGCCAGCGCGTCAGTTCCCGCCGGCCAGAAAACCGTAACCCTGGTTGCCGCAAATGATCCTCCGAACCTGGCAAACTCCGACCGGCTGAAACTTCAGCTTGCTGATCTCAAGACCGACGCGGGAACAGGTACCTGCGATCACTGCGATGAGCCCGCGACTTCCGCGCATCTCAATCCCGATGCAGCCTCGATTCCGAATACCGATCGCAGCTACGATCCTTCCGCACAGTTCACCATTCGCAAGGTTGTCGATGAAGTCGCGGTCTTTTTCGGCGTGACCAGCGGCGGACACACCGTCACCGACCTCGACCTCAGCGAGATCAAGGTCCGCGACGACAACAAGCCTCCGGAGCGGGTCATCCAGTTCCTTCCGCAATCCAAACTGCCGTTGCGCCTGGGGGTCGTGATTGACACCAGCGGCTCGGTGCAGCCCAGGTTCTCGTTCGAGAAGCATGCTGCCGCGAAGTTCTTGCAGCAAATGCTCACCAATGCTTCCGACCTCGGGTTCGTGGTTAGCTTTTCCGACGCGCCGGTCGTAGCGCAAGACCTGACGGACAATAAAGAGAAGCTCGCGGCCGGCATCGACAAGCTCACTAACAATGGCGGTACCGCACTTTTCGACGCGGTCTCGTTCGCCTGCTGGAAGCTGGCCGGATTTCCCGAGCATGAGCGGGTCGCCAGGGTACTGGTGGTCCTCACCGACGGCGAAGACAACGCCAGTCATACCAGCCTGCGGCAAACCATTCGCGACATGGAAGCTACCGGTGTCACCGTCTACACCATAAGCACGAAAGAGACGGTAGGCGTGGATAAGACGGACGCCGACAAAGTCTTACAAACCTTGGCCGAGCGCAGCGGCGGCGAAGCCTTCTTCCCCGGCGATATGCAAACCCTAGGCCGCTCTTTCGACAAATTGCGCGACGAAATTCGCAGCCGCTACCTCATCGCCTACCGTCCCGCTGGATTCGAGCCCGACGGCAAGTACCGCACCATCGTCATTACCGCCGAGAAGAACGGCAAGTACCTTAAGGTTCATGCCCGCAAGGGCTACCACGCGCGGGCAGAAGCAACCACCCCATAACCCAGGCTCTTCCTGTATCTGGGTGTTACCAGCCCGCACATCACGGCTGGAGAGCGGTTCATCCCGTCCGGCAGCCGTCTATCCAATTCGCCCTTCCCATAGACATTCGAGTGGAGTATGCTCGCTTCCCATAGACGTTCGAGTGGAACGAAGAAACCCAAACCCATATGACACGTTCTGAAAAGAAACAAAAGAATGAAATGCTGCAAGGCACCCTCGACATGCTCGTCCTTCGCACGCTGATCACCGGCCCGGCTCACGGTCACACGATTGCACACGTCATCGAGCATTCTTCCGACGAGGTGTTGCAGGTTGAACAGGGCTCGCTCTATCCCGCTCTGCATCGTCTCGAGGACCGCGGTTGGGTGTCATCGCACTGGGGCGCCAGCGAGAACAATCGCAAGGCAAAGTTCTACAAGTTAACGGTCGCCGGTAAGAAGCAACTCGTAGCGGAAACGGGCCGCTGGCGCCAGTTGGTCGGTGCAATCGGCCGGGTGCTCGGCGAGTCCGAGGGGTAAGCAGGGATAAAAATGCGGACTGTCACGATTCTTTCGCCGACGCGATCACGATGCCGAACTGGCGCAGGAACTCGACGCCCATCTGCGGCATGAAATCGACGACTATATCGCGCAGGGGCTTTCTCCGCAGGAAGCAACCCGCCGCGCCCATCTCGCGCTGGGCAATACTGCACGAATTCGTGAAGATATTTGGACGTGGAGTTCGTTCCGTCCGCTGGAAGGCATTCTTCGCGACGTGGCCTACGCCGCGCAGGACTTTATCCCGTACACCCGGCTTCGCGATCATGGCCATTCTGGTGATGGCGTTGGGCATCGGCGCAAACACGGCTTTGTTCACCGTGGTCCACTCAGTGTTGCTGAAGCCTCTACCTTTCGCCGATCCCAGTCGTCTGGTGATGCTCTATGAGCGCTCCGTCGATGGCGACTATCCATTCAACGTCATCGCTCCCGGCGTGTATGCCGAATGGCAGAAACGTGCGCAGGGTTTTGAGCGGATGTCCATCTATGGCTCCGGCAGTTACAACCTCTCAGGCGATTCAGGCCAGCTGCCTGAGAGGATCGAATCAACGCGCGTTTCGGCCGATTTCTTCCCCACGCTGGGCGTCCAGCCCGCGTACGGACGGGCCTTTGATTCCTCGGACGATCGGCCCCAGGCCGAGGCAACGGTCGTGCTCTCGTGGGGACTCTGGAAGCGGCGATTCGGCGGTGTGGCGTCTATCGTCGGGACTAACATCCTTCTCGACGGCAGGCCGTATTCAGTCATCGGCATCATGCCCGCCTGGTTTGCTTATCCCGACACGCAAACGCAAGTGTGGACCGCATTTCATCACGAGATCCCGCCGCAAGATCTCGTTGCCCTCGATAACCATAGTTATATGGCCATCGCGCGCCTCAAGACCGGCGTGCCTATACCACAGGCGCTCAGCGAAATAGACACCGTCTCGCATCGCCTGCGTGAGCAATTTGGGGCGAATCAACCGGCCATCAGTCCCGGCGCCAACATGCGTTTGTTGCTTGACGACATGGTGCACGACTTCAAGACGCCGCTTTATGTTCTGTTGGCAGCAACCAGTTGTGTCCTGTTGATCGCCTGCCTCAACGTCGCCAACCTGCTCATTGCGCGCGCCGCTTCACGCCGCAAAGAAGTCGCGATCCGCGCCGCTCTTGGCGGAAGCCGCTGGCGTCTCGTTCGCGAGCAACTCACCGAGACGCTGCTGCTGGCGACGGCCGGAGGTGCGCTCGGTCTGCTGTTCGCATATTTCGCCATTCACTGGCTGATGAATATCCGTCAGGACATTGCTCGCCAGGAGTCGATTCGCGTCGATTGGGTGGCAATCGCGTTTACCGTCGGCGTTACTCTTATGAGCGCGCTGCTTGCTGGGTTCATTCCGGCATGGAGCACAAGCGGCAGGGGAGCCCTCGCAGCTTTGCACGAATCGTCGCGCTCGCACACTGGCGGGCAAGCCAAAACCCGGCTTCGCAAGCTGCTGCTTTCGCTCGAAGTCGCCCTCACCGTCGTGCTCCTCATCGGCGCGGGGCTTCTGTTGAAGAGCTACCAGAACCTGCGAACGTCAGACATGGGTTGCGCTACGGAAAATGTTCTCACCCTGCGGTTGAGCCTTCCCGATGAGCATTATGGTCATGAGCAGCGCGTTCAATTCTTTGAACAACTGTTGGCTCGCCTGCGGGCGCTTCCTGGAGTGTCAGCCGCCGCATTGGTGAACGTCGCTCCTGGCCAGGGTTACGGCGGAGACAACATTCTCACCATTCCTGAACATCCACCGCTCAAGACCGGTGAAATCCAGATTGCGCGGCGCCGCTTCTGCGATCCTCAGTATTTCGCTGCCCTGCAAATTCCCATCCTTCGCGGGCGCACCTTTACCGATCAGGAGCGGCTTGACCGCGCCGACAAGGTGATCATCAGCCAGCTTACAGCGCAGTCGTTCTTTCCCAACGAAGACCCAATCGGCAAGCATCTGGTGGTCGATGTGGGCCTGAGCGACAAACCGAAGCCTTACGAGATCGTCGGGGTTGTTGGTGACACGCGCTACCTCATCTCGATGCCGTCGCAACCGACAATGTATTTCCCGATGATGGGCGGTCTCTCCGGACGCGCGGTGATCGTAGTCCGTTCGCAGCACGACGTCGCCTCAATGGCAATTCCAGTGCAGCAAGTCGTTCAATCGCTCGACAAAGATCTGCCGGTGGCTTACGTCCTCACCATGAATCAGCTCATTGGCGCGACGACCATCGAAGCCAGTTTCACTTCCGCGCTGATTCTCGCATTCGCAATCTTGTCGTTGCTCCTGGCCAGCGTCGGTCTCTACGGAGTGCTCTCCTATCTCGTGGAGCAGCGCACCAGCGAAATCGGGGTTCGCATCGCCTTGGGAGCGCAGCGTCAGCAGGTGCTGCGGCTCATGTTGCTCGACGGCCTTCGCCCGGCGCTGCTGGGACTTTGTCTTGGCTTGCTCGGTGGCGCGATGGCATCGCAGTTCATCCGCAGCATGTTGTACGGAGTACGCCCGATGGACACCGCGATCTTTGTTGCGGTGGCCATCGTCCTCACGGTCGTCGCCGCAATCTCCTGCCTCGTGCCCGCGTGGCAGGCCTCTCGTCTCGATCCCATACGCGCACTCCGCCTGGAGTAGCGCGCATCCTGGTTCGAAAGGGCACGGCTTCCACCGTGCTCTAGCGCTTCTTGCTGCTCTTCTTCTTCGCCGCGCTCTTCTTGGCAGCCTTCTTCTTTGCTACGGGCTTCGCCTTTTTTTTCGGAGCAGCCCTCTTCTTCGCTGCCGGCTTCGCGGCCTTCTTCGGCTTCGGCGCCGGCTTCTTGGCCTTCTTCGGCGGTTTGTGCTTCTTCGGTGGCTTAGGTGGTTTCGGCGGCTTCACCGGAGGCGGCGGAGTCGGAGGTTGAGTTGGCGGCGGCGCGGTGGTTGTTCCCGCCGCCAGCGCCTTCAACAGCCCCGTCCCGTTCGGACTGCCCCAGCCAGTGCAAGCATCCCATCCCGGACCAGCGCTGAAATCCCCGTTGTTGCCTGAGGTGATGTCGTGAAACGTTCCTGCCTCAAGGGCGATCGTCTGGTACAGCGGAGGATTCAGGTATCCCACCGACTTGCCCAGCGACTGGTTGCACAGCGCGAGCAGTCCCGCCCAAAGCGGCGCGACCGCGCTGGTTCCGCCGACGGTAAAGCTCGACCCATCCACCTGCACGATGTAGCCCGTTGCTGGGTCGGCGTCGCCGGAGACATCCGGAAGTCCGCGCCCGCTGAAGCTACCCGCCTTCGGCACCTTCGCACCCGACTGCCACGTCGGCAAAGCGAAAGTCGTGCTCACTCCGCCGCCGGTCGCGCCATTGCCGGCGGACAGATCATTCCAAACCACTTCGCTCGACACGCTGGTGCCCGACACGATCAAGCTCGTTCCACCGCAAGCCAGCGAGTACGGACTCGAAGCCGGGAAGTCCACATGGTCCGCGCCATCGGTCACGCCGTCCGTCGATCCGTTATCGCCGCAAGCCACGCAAACCGTGACTCCGACTGCTGCCGCCGCCTGCAACGCGCTGTTGTAAGACTGCAGCGATTGCGCCGTCCACGACGATTCCGGCCCTCCCCAACTAATCGAAATCACCGACGGCTTGTGTACCGTATCGTTCACCGCCTGGTTGATGGCGTCGAGAAACCCTGCGTCCGTGTTCGGCGCAAAGTACACCGCGATACTCGCGCCCGGCGCGACTGCTCCCACCACTTCGATGTCGAGCATCACTTCGGTGTCAGGGCCGTTCGTGTCGCCCGTCGGCTGGTTCTGCGCGCCGTCCACCGAGATCGCAACCACCGAAGGCGACGGCGAGATGCTGAGTCCTTTGAAATACGTATCCAGGTCCGACTGCGTGAATCCGCCTCCCAGCTCGATGATGCCGACCGTCTGTCCCGCGCCATTACCAGTCGTCGGAAAGCTGTACGCCTCCGCGACCTGAAGCGCGGTCAGCGAACCTCCCGTTGCGTTGGGGTTGGCCCCAAGCTTCAACCGAAACTGCGCCTGCGCCTGCGGACGATCATCCAGCCCATGCACTCCGACCACAACTTTATTGAGGTCCGCCGGAATGCTGATGGTTCCCGTGCGCCCGCGATACGAGTCCCCGTCATGGTCGTAGCACGCCAGAGTGACCCGGAACGCCTTCACAAAATCGCCAGTCTTACCGGTGAGCACGACGCTTCTCGCCGTAAGGTCCGTCTGCGCGACGGCCAGTCCGTTCGCGGTCGCAAACGCGGCAACCTTCTTCACGTCGGCCGGATCGGCGCCGTAATTCGCGGCATACTGTTCGCGCGTGACGCGCTGTCCGCTGGCAACCAGTTTGTCGAGCGTCGGCTGCTTGCCGGTCACCTTGCGCGCGCGCAGCGTGAGCGTAACTCGCATGATGGCGTTGGGATCGACCGCTCCAGTCTGCGTGGAGCCGGGCATCGGTTGACGTTCGCTTCCGGGGAGTTTTACGTATTTTGGCAGTGCCATATTTGGATTCCTTGGCGGGAGGGCGCGTCCCAGCGTTCGCGGATTATGTGCTTTAGCGCCGGAAAAATCAAGGCACGCCTCGACCGCTCGGTGCCCAGGTTCGCGCCCCTCTTTTGGGCGTTAACCTGGGAAACTCTGACTGCGCTTTGAATTGTCTTCGTGAGCGGAAGCCGCCGGGCTTATTCGCCTTGGAATTGTCATCCTGAGCGCAGGCGGCGCTTCGCCGCCGAAGTCGAAGGACCTGCTTTTTCGTTGTCATCCTGAGCGAAGCGACCGCAGGGAGCGTAGTCGAAGGACCCCTTTTGTCCGCGATGAATCTGAGGGTTTGTCATCACGAACCCGCTCAAGCGGGCGAGGGGTCTGCTGTTTCTTAGGGTGGGCCGAACGATGATGCTCCACCCACCACCTCTAGGCCATGAAATTTACCTCACGCCCATAGGTGACCCGTGATACATTCTTGCCCGCGCCACCGCGACATAATAGGTCGCTCGCAAGTCTAGACCTCCCGGTCTAAGAAATTAGGAAGACAAACATGAAACAGCTACTGGCCGTGCTGTTGTGCATCTCCATTCCACTTACACTCGTCGCTCAGTCCAATACAAAGGCCCCAGCCGCCAGTTCCGCTTCTGCTGGGTCGCTTAGCGTCGATGATGTCATCAAGCTATCCAAAGCTGGGGTGGACGACGACGTCATAATTCAAAAGATCAAGAAACAAGGCCAGCCTTTCGACCTCACTACCGACCAGTTGATTCAGCTCAAGTCCGCCTCTGTGAGTAATCGAGTAATGCAGGTTATGATCGACCCAACAAAAGCGTCACCATCCGATACCAAGGTTCCCGCTTCGGAACAGTCCAGTGGAATGACAAGTTCCTCGCCCGGCGACGCTGCTCCGGCGAAATCCTTCGTGGAGAGTGCGGTTTCCCAAACAGGAAGCAAGCCCCGAGTTTTCTTGGTATCCGCAAGCAAAGGAAATCAATGGAATGCAGCGCGAGACCAGTCGATGGAAATGAGCAAGGACTTTCGAGAAGAACTGCCCCGGTGTGAGAATAACGATCAACCAAAGCGCTGCTGACTACTCCGTCGTCTTAAATCACATCGAACACGGCTTCGCCCGTGACAACCAGATTCAGATTGCCAACAAAGACGGCGATCTCATTTCCAAGACCAAAGAGGGCGGAAGCATCAATGGCGACGTGAAGAAAGCGTGCGAGATTATACTTGCCGATTGGGCGAAGAGCGCGAAGTAAGCATCGCGCCTACTCGCATGGTGCGTTCACAGGAAATCGACGGCTTTTTGGCCGCCAGCACATCTCCATCGTCCCCTGTGCCATCCGCGACGTCCTCGACGAACAAATCGCAAGGAAGCTGGTGTAAATCCTCATGGCCAATAACCCGTTCACCATCCGAATCTTCGTTCCCGACGGCGACCCAGAAGGGGTTCGCGTAATCGACCGAATGAATTGGACTGGTCTGGGAATTATTTTCCCCCGCGAGAAATGGAATACTACAAAACTGCGGTCTGAGTTCTCCCGAACTGGTGTTTATATCCTGTCTGGCTATAAGAGACCGGAAGACGAACTCCCAACGATCTATATTGGTGAGGGCGATGTCATCCGCAGTCGGATCGATTCGCATTACCAGAACAAGGTATTCTGGGACAGGGCGATCGTCTTCACGGCATCCAACAACAGTCTCAACAAAGCGCATGCCAAATGGCTCGAGTACGCGCTCGTCAACCGGGCGACTCAGGCCAAGCGATGCAACTTGGAAAACGGCAATGAACCGCAGGAACCAGCCCTCAGCGAGGCGGAGCGGGCCGACACCAAAGCATTCCTCTCCGAAGTTCTCCAGATTCTTCCACTCGTCGAACTGCGGGTCTTTGAAATACCCAAACCCGTGGTCGTTCCGCCACCAGAAGACCCGCCGCCTAATCAGAAAGGCGACCTTGATACGATCATCGTTCCCGCTCAGCAAGACGGGTTTGAGAAAGTGTTTCTAAACGAGAAATGCTGGTACGCGATCCGCATCGCCGGCGGCATGCTCTCTAAGATCAAATTTATCGCAGCCTACCGGACTCAGCCTGAATCGCGAATTACCCATTACGCGCCTGTGGCTAGCATCGAGCCTTATGGGGAGAACGGAAAATACAAACTCAATTTCGCCGAACCGGCTAAACAAATAGGCCCCATAGTCTTTGGAGACGCAATTCCCGGTTCAATGCAGAGTTCGCGGTACACGAGCTTGAAAAAGCTTCTCAAGGCTAAGAAATTGACCGACCTCTTCTAGACCTCACAACGGCACGGCCGCCAGTTGCCTGCTCCTGGCAATCGCGGGGCACTGCCCCCGTTTACGGCGAATTCTGTAAATCCTCTCTTGCTGGTTCACTCAAACTGCTTTCCCATTTCGGGAAAGTCTGGTTACCTTCGTTCCGTCATCTCCCCGAAATCTCTCTCTTTCCTCTTGACTTCTCTCTACCCTCAGAGTTGGAAGACTGTGCCGGTCAGCTGGCTGACAGCTGCCGGCTGACAACTTTTTTGAGGAGCGCCATGGAATACCGTACTTGTACCTACATCCGCGACGATGGCAGCATCTGCAAATCTGCCGCCGCCAAAAACCGTAACCTTTGTCCCTATCACTTCGAGCACCGTGCCCGGCTCACGCGCATGGCCCGGTATCGCGCCCGGCTCGCGGCCCAAGCTAGTGATTCACTTGCCAAGATGGTCGAGGCTGCTTCGCGCAAGGACGCGGCTTCGGTTTTGAGCGTGCGCCGTCGGTCGGCGAAGCCATCGGTGTCGACCGCCATCGCCCCGCAGCCAGACCGTCGGGTCGAAGCTCCGCTCGCACCCCGCGCACTTGTCCCCCAAATCCCGAACGGCTTAGGCAGCTAAGTGCTAAGTGCCAATTGCTAGTGGCTAATTGCTTCCCGGAGGCCCCATGTCCGTCCCCATCTGCCGCCATCGCAAAGCCGACGGCACCCGCTGCGGCTCTCCCGCTCTTCGTGGCGAGAAAGTCTGTTACTTCCACACTCGCCAGCGTCGTGACGCCATCCTCGGAGCCCGCGCCCACCGTCGCCGCTACGAATGTCAGTTCACCCTGCCTGCGCTCGACGATCCCCGAACCATCCAGCACTTGCTCTCCCAAATCTTCGGCGCCCTCATGAAGGACACCATCGATCCCCGCCGCGCGTCGGCCATGCTCACCGCCCTGCGAATGGCTATGAATGAGCTTTACAACCCGCGTGCGTGGTGAAAAATGACCCTACAACCCTTTGCGATTGAATATTTTACGGGTAACTAGCTGAAAGGAAATATTTTGTGCAAGAATTCTCCGTATCATCATGAAAATAAGGAATTTTGACAGGGTCAGAAACCTCGAAAAGATGCCGCCCCACGGCCTGTCGCTGGCGACGCGGTGGGACCCGCATGGTGTTAAACTTTGCCCGTGAAAACAAGACTGTTGCTCATCGCTGCGGTACTCGGAATGGTCGCACAGGCACCCGGGCAAACTGTCCCGCGCCCGGATGTGCCTGACAAGATCAAGGCTCCTGCCGGCGAGGAGGTTGTTCTGCAGGCGCACGCTTCGGGCTCACAAATCTATGTGTGCCAAGCAGGGACCAACGGCCAGTTCGCCTGGGTCCTGAAAGCTCCGGAAGCGGAGCTTTACGACCAGAAAGGCGCGACCATCGGCCACCACTCGGCCGGCCCCACATGGAAGGACAACGATGGCAGCGAGGTGACGGGCAAAGCAGTGGCGCGGGTCGATTCACCCGATGCCGATTCGATTCCGTGGCTACTGGTGAGCGCCACTGGTCACTCCGGCGAAGGCGTGCTCAACCATGTCACCAGCATCCAGCGCATTCACACCAAGGCCGGAATGCCTCCCGCGGCGGCCGAGTGCAATGCCGCAAAGCAGAATGTCGAGATGAAAAGCAGCTACTCTGCCGACTACTACTTCTACGCGCCGGCGAAGTGAATGGCGGCATTGAGTAGCCCGGAATTGGCCGACAGGCCCAAACCTTATTGTTCCGGGGCGGCGTAGCCTTCCTTGAAATGCAAGTGCATTTGCGCGGTGTTGTCGGTGAGCTTCACGGAGATTTTGCGCCACTTGCCGTCTTTGTTCGGATCGCTCGGGCTGTAGCCGATCACGTATTGCGAGCGAATTTCGCGGCTGATGAGCGCGGCGATCTTTGGAATCTGACGACGATCGTTAGCGGCAATGTTGCGTCCGCCGCTGACGCGAGTGACCTCGTCGAGCCACCGTTGGCCGAGGCGCTCCTCAATCGGTTTGACGAGGAAGGGCACATCGTCAAACAAGCCGATGGAGTAGGTCAGCACATCCGACTCGGCGAGCATCGCCTTCACTTCTTTCAAAGAGTAACGGCTCTGGTTGTCGCCGCCATCGGAGACGATCACCATGGCGCGCCGCTTGTAGCGCGACGTCCGCAACTTATTCACGCCGAGGTAAATTGAGTCGTAGAGCGCCGTCATGCCGTGGGGTTCGACAGCCGCCAGATGAGCGAGGATCGTGTTGGTGGACTGCGAAGCGTCGGCCACCAGCGTTGGCCGGTCAGAGACTGCAATCACGTAGTAGTCGTCGTCGGGATTGGCGTTCTGGAAGAACTGCTCCAACGCCTGCAGCACGAACTCGGACTTATTTTGCATGCTGCCACTGAAGTCGAGCACGAGCGCCACAGAGATTGGCGCGTCTTCGTGGGAGAAATAGCGAATCTGCTGCGGGACTCCGGCTTCCATCAGCGAGAAGTTCTGCTGCGGCAGATCGAGCACCGGGCGGCTCATCGGATCGACTACCGTAACCGGCACGAGGACGAGGTCCACGTCCACGCGCAGGGGGCGGGCCTGGAGTGCCGGCAACGTGGCTACGGCCGGGGCATACGACGAGATCTTGGGATTCGAGCGGAGAGCAATGTGCGGTGAGTCGATGCCGGCATCCTGGGCGCTGGCGACCGACGAGAGAAGAACAAGCGTGAAGGCGAGCAATGTTAGGCGAGAGCTGCTGACGTGGGATCCGTCGTGCGACATCATGGCCTACCCCCGGGTCTGTGCGGACGGAGCGGGGGTGAGAGCGGGGAGGGCAGATAGAGAGTTGGCTATCGACGCAGCAAAACGCGAAACGGTTCCGCATTTGCTGCTGTTATCCCGAGCCGATCTGAATCTCGACGGGACGTTGGTGGCTGGTTAGCCGCGACCCGTTCCTCACCCCAGCAAAGCCGTGACGGGATTGTATGCCCAAATTGGGAAAACGAGACGCGAAGCGCTAAAAATATTTTGTGAACAGCAGATCGTCTTTACCGGGTTGACTCATAGGTGTTGTGGAGTTCAGCAGCTTAGGGTAACTTTTCGCTCGGAGGCGATAAGAATGACGACACAAAATCAACCCGCGTGCTGCCGCCGACAAACTGTCCACGGCAAGGAGAGTCTCATCATCGAAACCGCGGCAGGACAGCGCGTTACGTTGAATGACGGCCCGGTTTCCATCGTGGTGGAAGACAGCAGCGGAAACTCGATCAAATTGGAGAACGGAACGGTGACGGTGAGTACACCCGGAAAACTGGTGCTACAGGCGGCCATCCTGGAAATTAACGGATCGCAGGTGGTGCTGACTGCTCCGATGGTGCAGTGCACCGGCACATTGCAGGCCGATACGGTGATCGCGAACACCGTGGCTGCCGCGACTTACACTCCGGGTGCGGGAAATGTGTGGTGAGCGGGAGAAGAAATTAGGATACCGGCGCGGGTTGCCGGATTTAGCGGAGACCCAGTATAATTAACGTTTGTCCCCGCACATCGGGAATCTTCTGGAGTAAGCAATGGCACAAGTTTGCGAAGTTTGCGGCAAAGGTCCGCGCACGGGAAACAACATCAGTCACGCCCACAACGTCACCAAGCGGCGCTGGAACGTCAATCTACGCCCGGTGCACGCCAAGACCGCCCATGGCAACAAGCGCATGCGAGTATGCGCGTCATGCCTCCGCAGCGGCAAGATTGTTAAGGCGTAACCTATTTAGATACAACAGTTAGAGGCAAGAAACCCTCCCGTAGCCGGGAGGGTTTCTTTATGCTCAGCTTATTTGGGAGGACCGGGCGGAGGCTTGGGAATGTCGTCCGGGCGTCCGAACTCGATCCAGCGTTCGTTGAGGACGCAACCCGGCGCCTTGAGGCAGTCGGTGGACTTGGTGGAATCCACCAGGTTGGTTTCGTAGCCGATAGTACCGAAAAGGCCACTGTTACTGGCGACGCGACGAACTCCGAGGTAGTCCCCGGAGCGTGTGCAGCGACCCTTCACCTTTCCTCCCGAGGCGTCGAAACACGCGGTAGAGGTCGCCGGATTCGCGGTAAAGGTGACGTTGCTGCCGGTGGTGATGTAGAGGAGAAAGTCCTGCGGGAAGCCGACTACATTGTTCATGTAGTACTTATCGTTGCCGCCGTAGAACATCGAAGTCGCCACCTCCGAGGTCTTGCTGTTCACCGCTAACGCCGGGTAGCAGAAGACATAGTCGGAATTCCAGGTTTCAAACTCGCCCACGTTGTTGAAACTGCTGCTGTCATCCACAAACAGCATCCGGACGTATGCCTGCTTGAAGTTCGAGTCGGCGCCGGCGGTCCAGGCAAACCAGATCTGGTTGGTGGCCTGCTGGTTGCCGACCTTCGGCTTAAAGGCAGCCCCCAGGACTGCATCATTGCGGACGCGTGGATCGAGCCAGTATTGTCCGTCGGGCGCCTCGGAGACGTAGCCGGAGTTGGCGTTGGAGTAGGTGGTATGGCCGACGTCGTTCCAACTGTAAGTGCCTAAGCTGTCGGGCCAGGAAAAGACGCGCATGTGGCTGGTGTCGATGTGGCCGCCCCAGTACATGGTTCCAGCGGCGTTTTGGGTGAGATGCGAGCCTGTGGCTTGCGTGCCTTTGGTTGGGTCGGTGAATCCCCATGTAACATTGCTGCCAGCGGGCTTTTGCAGGTCAGCGAAGGAGATGCGCGCCACCACAAGGCCGTTCTTCACGGTGTCATCGGTGGTGATGTAGAGGAATCCGTTCGACACGGCCATGTCGGGAAAGTCGAGGTCGTCGTTGCCCAGTCCGAGAAAGGTGGAACTGACGTCGAACCACGTCCAGGCAGTGTAGAAGTTGTTGGTGATGTCGGAGGTTTTGGCCCATGCCACACGCTGGCTATTGTGGCCCGTCACGTTTCCCTTAGCGTCTTTGGTCTGGTTGGTTTGAATCAGCCAGACGAAGAGATCAAGGCTGGGAATGTAATGCATTACCTGGTCGCAGCAGTATCCGCCGTCGGGCTGATCGCCGAAGACGGTAGAGAGGTTGTTGATGGTAGTAAACGAGCTGCCCCCAGTTGTCGAGTATTTGACATACAGATTGCCGGTGGCCATCACCACGTTGTTTGAGCCGGCGACGCCGTTGGGGTCTGGCGGGAAATTAGTGTTCACACCGGGCGTCTGCGAGTTGATGACGAAGCCAACTGCTGCTCCTGAGCCCGCGCTGCCGGCATCCATGACGGCCGCACCCTTTGGCGTAGGAGGATGGAGAGTTTGCGGCGTTCCCTGCGGTGTGGGCGGGCGCTGTTCGTTGCTGTTTGATTGCGGCGGTTGCGGCAGCGCCGGATACGGGCCCGCAGTCTTATGAGTGACGCCGGTGTTGGTGCCCGCAGGCGCCGATCCGGGACCGATCGGCGGTATCAGCAGCTGCGCCCGGTAGTGGAACTCACGTTCGCGGTCGTGATGCGAGCGGTAATGCCCATCGACTTCCAGTTCGTACTTGTGCGAGGGATCGAGACCCGGCACATTGAAACGCAGCTGAACGATCGCCCGCCCGTCAGGACCAATGTCGCCCACCAGCACGGGCAACGACACCGGCAGCTCGCGCGTCGCGCCTGCGACCCGAGCCTCGCGCACCGTGACTTCGCGCGCTTCATTCTTGCCGGTGTTATCGAGCGGCAAGGCGATGAGAAGCTTGGTGTTGCTCTCTACCGCGACGCCGGGCGATCCGACCTCGATCTCGACGCGGCCTTCTTCTTCTCTGCGGCATGAAGTCATCAGTGTGGCTGACAAGATCGCAGCTGCGAGCAGCAGGAAGCCGAACTTTCCCGTGGGGGAAAAGACTTGGTTTCTGGATGTCATTTGGAATCCTCTGTTTTCGCGCCGGATACTCTCGGCAAAGTTGCTTGCTAAGTTCGCTCTGGCACGGCCCCAGTGCGCGGGTTCGGCTCGCCGGCACATACTACGGTCCGTAGTAGGCGAGATTATGCACCGGTTGCGGGGGAAACACAATAACTGTGGGTGAGATGCCAGCGTGCAGCGAATCGCTAGAGGCCAGTAGTGAATGGCTGATTGCCGGCCTTCCATCGGCCTTTCGTGACAAATAGGCCAGCGACCAAGAGGCCCAATAACGCGCCTGCCAAGACATCCACCGCGTAGTGGTAACCGTCGTACACAGCGCCGACGCACATCAGCAACGTGCAAATGAGCAGCCAAGGAGCAACGCGTGGGAGGTAACGGAAGGCAAAGACGAGGACAACAAACGAAAGCATGATATGAGCGCTCGGAAAAGCGTTTCCGTGGACTCCGGCGTGCCGTTGGGTGAACTGAACTAGCGCATGGAACAGGCCGTCGGTATCGCTGGGAGGAATCGTCGAAGGCAGTCCGACATTGTGGGAGGGGCTGCGAGTAGGAAACAGTAGATAAGCGACGTAACAGACTGCGTATCCCACACTGAGAGAGTCAGTAAGACGGCGAAATGCCCCGGAGAATCGGGGAAGGTTGCGTCGCTTCCACACCACTCCGGCGACTACGGGATACATAAAATAGAAGGTAAGGTAGCCGAATTCCAACATCTCGGTGAACCACGGTGAGGAGTAGCGACGTAGCCACTCGCCCGGCGGTAGCGCGAATAAAGCGGATTCCCATGTCATCAGCAGCGGGTTTTGCCAAGTGCTCCGCAGTGACAGTGAGAAAAACGAAACCTCCTCGAAGACGGTAAAGAATAAAAACGCCGGTAACCAGTTGTGCGCGAACTCCCACGCCCAGCCGTCGTGCTGCTTTTGGCAGGCCAGTACGATGGCGATGATGACAAGCAGGTTCCAGATTGCGTAGCGCGGCGCGTGTGCGATGTGCTCCCAGCGCGCGCAGACCAGCAGCGTCAGCACAACATGTACCGTCAGGTAGATGCGGTCTGTGAGGTTCATGCGAGTGAGGTTGAGTGTAGCAAGGAGGCGGTGATGACGCCCGAGTTGCGGCTAGGGCGTCATTTTGCCGATGTCGAGATAGTGCTGCGGAGGAACTCCGAAGGCGTCGGCCACGCGATTAAAGAATGCGAACATGGCGATGATGTAAACAGCTTCGGAGATCTGGTCTTCGCTCCAGCCAAGGTCGCGAAGCTTCTGAACATCGTCGGGCGTGGAGCGATAGGCCGCCTCGGTGATGAGCTGGGTGTACTCCAGCAGCGCGCGCTCGGCGTCGGCGAGGCCGGCGTCATCGAGCTTGCCTTCCAGAACTGCCGCTACGCATTGATCGTTGGCTCCCTGAACCCGCAGGAAGTAAGCATGACTGTCGAGTCAATATGGACAGCGGTTCAAGTAGGAGACATAGCTGGCGATCATCTCCTTATGGCGGCGGATGAGGTGTCCTTCGGAGAAGTGAATCGTGTTGGAGAAGTCCACGACCTGGCGAAGAAAATCGGGACGCGCGCCGAAGGTCTTGATGATGCCTGGCACCTGCGTGCGTCCAGAACCGGCGCGCCAGTAATCATAGGCCGCAAGGGTATCGCCGGTGGCTTCGGCATCTTCGATGATGCGGATCTTCGGGGGCGGCGGCGCCTGTCCCTCGACCAATGGAGGAATGACCGGATCGCTGTCAGCGGGTTTCTTGGGCTCACTCATTGGTCACTCACTATGGTATCGGGAAGTGAATCGGATTGCGCAGGAACGATGTGCTCGCGTTGCAGCAATGCGTACACCGGGATGCCGAGCAGCACGACCGTGCATCCGAGCAGCGCCTGCCAGGGAGTGCTCGTCAACACAAGCACTAGCAACACGGCAATCTGCAACAGGAAGATCAACGGCGTCAACGGATAGCCGGGAGTCATGACCGGTGCAGCTGTTCCGCGATCGCGCTTACGGAAAACGAAAAGCGTGCTGACGGTGAGGCCAAGAAAAAGTACGGCAACAAACAGAAAGTAGGCGATGATCTGTTCGAATGCGCCGAGGGCGATCAGTAATGCAGTCATGATGCCCTGAATGCCGATGGCGCGCATGGGCGTTCCGAACACGGGATGCAGCTTGGCCACCGGTGCAAGAAAGACTCCGTCGCGAGCCATGGCGAAGTACACGCGAGGACAGGTCATGATCATCGCCGCCACACTTCCGACTACGCAGACGATCACAGCCGCGGCCAGGAGGTTGGCCCCGGCTCGTCCAAACAGAATGGCCCCCGCCTGCGCGACGAAGGTGCGATCCGAGGTGACGCTTTCCGGCGGGATGAGATAGATAAAGATCGCGCTCACCAGCACATAGGCGACAATCACGGCGAGTACGCCCAGTATCAAAGCGCGCGGCAGAGTGCGGGCAGGGTTCTTGATTTCGCCTGCGATCTTGCTCGCATCCCACCAGCCGCCAAAGCTATAAAACGCGGCGATCATAGCGCCCGCAATGGCTGGCAATAGTGGCGCGGAGCCAGCACGCTGCGCGACGAAGGGCACAAAGTGCGACCAGCTTCCCAGGCGAAACGCCAATGCCCACACCACAAGGAGCGCCAGGATCCCCAGCTTGAGCCAAGTGATGTAGCGGAGGAAGCCGGCGCCAGCGCGGGTGTTCAGCATATTCAGCCCGCACAATGCGGCGACAGTGGCGATTGCAAACAGTTTCGACACCATCGAGCTCCAGCCGAAGATGTAAGCGCCATAGCTCGCCCCGCCTACAGCCAGCGCGGCCGTGACACCCGGATCCATTACCAGCAGGCTCATCCATCCATACAAAAAGGCGATGCGCTCGCCGTAGGCTTCGCGCAGGTAGATGTAGAGTCCGCCGGCTTCGGGGTAACGGGCGGCGAGTTCGCCGAAGCAGAGCGCTCCGCTGATGGTGATGCCGCCCATCACCAGCCATACGACGAGTAACCAGAACGGGGAGCCGAGGGAACGGGCCATACCGGCAGGTGTAAGAAATATTCCGACGGCGATGGCTTCGCCAGCGACGGCTGCTGCGGCCGAACCCAGTCCGAGCTGGCGCGGTAGCGCGCCACGCTGAGGACTTGCCGCTGCCGATTGCACCTGCATTAAGAAGGTATACCTCAGAGCGAGAATGAAACGCACGCCGCGCGGCACTCGGCCGCTACCCCAAACAGCGGTCCGAATGCGACTTCAGTTGGCAGGAATCTATCTGGTGCAGGGCTGCGAAACAATAACGGAAATGCACTACCGGCTGTCGAAGTGATAGCCTTTTCCACTTAACGCTGGAAGGTCATTGCGGGGAGTTTGCGAATGAAGAAATCTGCGACGAGTGTGATTCCGAAGACCGTTGACGAGTACCTGGCGCGGGCTCCCGAGCCACAGCGCAGCACTCTGAAGAAAGTCCGCGCGGTGATTCAGTCGGTGCTGCCGGCCGAGGCAACCGAGGGCATCAGCTATCGCATTCCCGTCGTGAAATACAAAGGGATGCTGGTGGTTTATGCGGCTTTCACGGAACATTGTTCGCTGTTCGGTATGAGCGGAACGCTGGTGGGCGAGTTCAAAGAGGAACTTAAGAAGTACTCGACGTCGAAAGGCACGATTCGGTTCGCGGTGGACAAGCCGCTTCCGGCCACGCTGATAAAGAAACTGGTGAAACACGCGATCGCGCAGAAAGACGTTCGGAAAAAGAGATGAGCGGAAAATCGCTGTCGAAGAACGGCGGCATCATCGGGGTATCGGACCACGGCGGCTGGGCGGTGCTGGTGACGGTGGGACGTGATGGCACCCTGCTCGACCGCCGCCGGGTGGAACTCGTCGACGAGGACCTGCCGAAGATTCCGCACCACAGCGAATGCCAGCGGCTCCCGCTAACTGAGGCCGTCAAGTTGGTCGAGCGAGTGCGCGTGTCGGCGGAGAAGCACGCGGTGCTTGCCTTGGATGCGGTCGCGAAGTCGGTGCCGAACATTGTTGGCGTCGCGCTTCGACGGTGTCCGGAGCTTCCAGAGACGATTGCCGAGCGAATCCAAGACTACCGTGCCCAGAACAATGCCGACTGGGTGATGTACCGCAAGGCCCTGGCCGCTGCGGCTGAGGCGCGTGGTTGGCCGGTCCACTGGTACGACGCGAAGAAAGTGTTCGTTGCGGCGAGCAAGGCGTTGCGGGTCGAGAACCTAGAAGCTCATTTTCTCGGCGTGCGGAAGGCCGTAGGGCCGCCTTGGAACAACGATTATAAGCTGGCCATGGCGGCGGGAATTGCCGCGGGAAAAGCCTTTTAGGGGTACCCCACCCCGTCCTGCACATCCTGAAAACAAACGGTTTATCGCACGACTAGGCGTAAGTTATAACAAACATTAGTACTTATAGCTAAAGTCTTGTAAACAAAGGGGTAAATTCGCTAAGACTGTTGCAGAGGGCTCACACAGAAATTCACCTTTCAGTTATCAAAGAACCTCGGCCCTTCCTACGGGCCCAGCGAGAGACACTAATCCCTCGACTCACGTTGGTACTTTTACGTGGATTAGATATTGGTGCGAAAGGGCGTGGAACACAGATCGGTGTGATACCGAAGTTGGACGTTCGAGTGGAGCGGTCAGACCCTAAATCGGGGGGAGGAAAAGACCCACTCAAGCGGCCCAAGGCTGGCCGCTTGAATGGGGCACCCGAATGTCATTGACGGAGGGTTTGCTTGGGCCACCCGCCAAATGTAGGCCACTGGATTTGCAGGCCGCCGATCAGGGCTCATTTTCTTCCGTGCGCCTGGTGCTCAGCCCGAGCACGCGATACACGAGTCATGTGCCGGCGCCGCCGCTGAGAATTACCAACGCTCCAACTACGCCCATCGCACGGCCAAGCCAGGGATGGCCGCTGACCAAGATCCCGGCCACGCCGATCGCGATTCCCAGTACCACGCGCACAACCCGGTCGAATCGGCCGAGGTTTTTGAGCATCGCTTTTCCGGTTTCTCGGTCCATTTGATCCTGTCGTCAGCCCGCTTGCCTTCGAGAAGAGACTGTTGCCCGGGGAAGAACAGGCGTAAGCCACGGAGATTATAGGACATCCTAGTGTGGGTGCCGCAATTGCAAGGCACGCAGAAGCGGCCGGGCTACGATTGGGCTGGGTTGGGAGGCTCACTCGAATATCGGTCCGCCGGAAGGACGCCGCTCCGCGGCTAAAGAGGCTTATGGGTCTGGTTGCGCGGGCTGACGCCCGCGTCTAAAAGCTCGTCGGCGCTGCCGCGCCTCTGGAGGCAGTTGTCCGTTGTCGGTGGAAGACCAAAGTCAAAAGCCCCACCCCGCCAAAAGAAGGCGGGATGGGGCACCCGCTTCAAGATTCTTTGTTGTTGCGGGAGTTACCGGGTGGGCTACCCGCCTATCAGGGGGGATGTGAGGAGAATACACTTTCCCCGGCGGGGGCACACGTCAAGCGGCCGGGATGGCACCCGGCACATCCTTCCTGATATGTTGATGGGCGTCAATTTTCGGTCGAAGTGAGGCGTCGATGGAGTACTTTTTTATCGCTGGCAACGTGGCGTCTGTGGTGGCGCTCATCGGTTTCTTGCTGCAAGTGGGTCATGTGATGCCGGACGACAAGGTCACTCGAGACACTCTCATGCTCGGCGTCGGCCTGACGGTAGCCTTCTGGATCTACTTCTATGTTGCTCCCAGAAACAGAGTGAAGAAGGCCGTTCGGAACAGTCTGGATTTCGCTGGTTCCTATACGGATTCCTCGAACCGCCCAATCGAGGTTTTTGAAGGGGAGTTCACGCTCTCCGATTTTGGGGTCCACACCATCCCCATTCCTCCGTTTGAGACGACTCCGACAGTGACGATTTACTCCGAGGGGAAAAACGCCCCAAGGCCACTCAGCCCGAGCAAGGTTGCGTCGGACTCGTTTGAGGTCAACGCAATGAGCGGCGACCAGTGGCGAACCTGGCGGTTCAGGGCCAGAGGTCCGCAGCTGAAGCGCCGCCAAGACACGGCATAGATAGCCACCCACTTCCCACGGCCGAGGAGTTCGTTGGCGTCGGCCCGGCGTTTGCCAAAGGCATGCAGATTTAGGGCACGGGGTATGTGGGCCAGCGGCACACAAGTGATCAGGCAATTGTCAGTTGTGGGGATGGTCTTTTTCAATTTCCAGCATCAGCGCGCTGAGATCCATAGCCTGCTTCCACAGCGCATCGATGGACGCCTTCCAACGAGCGGCATATTTCTCGGCAACATGGGGAAGCAATTCCTCGCCCTTGCGGGCGCGAGCCTCGATGGCAGCAATGTCCTGTTTGAGATGTTCAATCATCTGCTCAACGGCGGTCGGCATCGTGGACTCCTCTGACGTGGAGGGCTACCCTGAACAGCAGGGCGCTCCCATTCTAAGACAGTGGTCAGTTGTCAGTGAAAATCAAATGACCCACCCGGCCAAAATCAGGCCGGATGCGGCACGCGGCGTGCCAGGGCTAAAGCCCGACTAGTTTATGGGTGCTGATTCGCTGGCCTAAAGGCCAGCGCTTCCACCTTAAGACAGCAGCTACTTTACGAAAATCTTCGACTCCCAGGGCTTCAGTGTGACCTTGCTGTTTGCATCTAGGTCTGCGTGGCTTGGCCGCTGAGGTATTCGGTGTAGTGGCCGTGGTAGAGCGTGTCTTTGAAGGTCACGGTCTGGGGTTGGGCGGAGAAGTTGATCACCGCGAAGACCTTGTCGTGATCGTTCTGGCGGACGAAGCTGAAGACGGCGTCGGGAGCGGAATTGGTGACGTCGATCATGCGCGCGCCCCAGTGCGCGTTCCAGAGCGCGGTGTTCTTCGTCTTCAGGGCGATGAGCTTCTTATATAGGTCGCCTTCGGGGTCGGACTTCCAGACGATGGGATCTTTCTCGAAAAACTTGAGGCGCTTGGTGTTGCCGGCTTCCTGTCCGTTGTAGATGAGCGGCATGCCTTCGCCCACGCAGGAGAGCACGATGGCGGCGTTGAGGCCGGGGCCGAACTGCTCGAACTCGGTGCCGTCCCAGGCGTTCTTGTCGTGGTTGCTGACGAAGGTCATGCGCATGATGTTGGGCGGGTAATACCCTTCGTTCCAGGCGTAGTAATTACGCAGGCCGCCGAGATCATGCTTGCGGCCGGTGGTGATCTCGCGCACGACGTCGTACCAGCTCCAGGCGTAGGTCATGTCGAAGGCGTTCGGCGTGCAGGTCGCGGGATTCCCACTCGGCCGAGCATGAAGACGGGCTTGATGGCGTCGAGCTCGCGGCGCGCGTTGTTCCAGAAGTCGAGTGGGACGAAGCCGGCGACGTCGCAGCGGTAGCCGTCGATGTCGGCCTCGCGGACCCAGTACTTGAGCGCGTCGGTCATGTACTTGCGCAGGCTCGGGATGGGAGTAGTCGAGGTCGATGATGTCGGACCAGTCGAACCAGGCGTAGGACGGAAATCGCCCTTCCAGTTGCGGGCGTACCAGTCGGGATGCTGGGTGACGAGGACGTTGTCCCACGCTGTGTGATTGGCCACCCAGTCGAGGATGACGTACATGCCCTGCTGGTGGGCGGCGGCGACGAAGTGCTTGAGGTCGTCGAGCGTGCCGAGTTCGGGATTGACCTTGAGGTAGTCCTGCACGGCGTAGGGGCTGCCGAGCGTGCCCTTGCGGTTCTTCTGGCCGATGGGGTTGATGGGCATCAGCCAGAGGATTTCGACGCCGAGGTCTTTCAGGCGCGGGAGTTGGGCTTCGGCGGCGCGGAAGGTTCCTTCGGGCGTGAACTGGCGAGTGTTGATCTGGTAGATGGAGGCGTTCTTGCTCCAGTCGGGATGTTTGATTTTGACGTAGGGCACGGGCTGATAAGGATCGAGCTGGCGCCGCTGCCGGTTCTTTTTGTGCAGCCTGTGACAGTATACGGGGCATGCGGGTTGCTGCGCGAATCCTGTAACGAGGATAAGAGAAATAAGAAGAGGACGGTCGAGAGGGCGGCGCGGGCGACTGTTCATGGATGGCCGGGGCATAGGTTTGATTCCGGCGACGATGATAGCAGGGAAGGGTCTGGCTACAAGACGTCGATGACGAGGCAGCGTGATGTCGTCTTGCTGTGGTGTGGAGGCGAGCTGCCAGGCGCGGAGTTCCGACAGGAGCAATGCAAGGATATCTCGGCGGCGGGGAGCGAAGAATTGTCGCGAAAGATCTGCTCGATGCGGTGATCGCCGAATGCTTCGCCGGAGGCGTTTTCCGGCTCGGTGAGGCCGTCGGTGTAGAGCAGGAAGCGGTCACCGGATGAGAAGGCGATTTCGCGCGTGGGAAAGACGGAGTCGATGGGCACGCCGAGAAGGAGGCCGTTGCTTTCGATGCGAGAGAGTGAGTTGTCGGCGGAGCGCCAGAAGAGAAGGGGAGGATGTCCGGCTGCGGAGTAGCGAGCGGTGCGGTTTGCGGTGTCGACGAAGAGGTAAGCGACAGAAACATATTGGCCCTGCAACTGCGCCGACATGATGTCGCGAAGGCGACGCAGCAATTCGGAAGGATTGTCGGCTACTGCGGAAACGGACTGAGCTGCGACCTTGATCATCGAGGCGATGAGCGCGGCGGGGACGCCATGACCGGAAACGTCGGCGACGAGAAACCCGGCGCGGTAGTCGTCCACGGGTAGATATTCGTAGAAATCGCCGGCGACCTCGGTCATCGGTTCATACACGGCGGCAATGCGAAGGTTCCGGATGGCGGGCGTGGAAATGGGGAGAATGGAAAACTGCAGCTGTCGCGCAATGGCGAGTTCGGCCTCGATGGATTGCAGGCGGCGCTCGCTGGAGTAAACCTGCTGGATGGCGACGTAACCGAGCGAAACGATAAAGACGAAAAATCCTAGATCATCCCAGATGCTGTCCGTTTGATAACCGAGAGGGTGGAGGATGTTGGTCAAGAGGGCCTCGGCGCCAAAAAAGATGGCTCCGGCCAGCATGACGCGGCGATCTTTCACGATGACGTACTTCCGGCTGAGGCTTGGCACGGTGAAGAAGATCAACAAGACGAGGAGGCCGACCGATGCGACCAAATTGTTCACCCGAAGGAGCCAATACTCTTCGCCGGTCAACACGAAGCGCCCGATGCTGAAGACGGCGATGAGAAAGGCAATAAGCGCTTGCAGAGTGGTGAACCGGCGCAGTTTGCCGACCGTGAGTTCACGGAAGGTGAGCGAGCCGGCAACCAGCGTCAGGTAGGTCATCAGGGCATGCGAGTAGGGGACAGAGACCTGCATCCAGTGCGGCAGGAGCGCTATCAGGAAATCGCAGTCGTTCAGCCGCTGAATGCCATAGATGGCGCTCCAGACTCCAAGGAAGAAGACTGCGCGCGCACCAGCCGTGCGGCGTCGGATGGCGGCGACGACGAGTGCCAGCGACGCGACGACAATGTAACTGGTGCCGGCGATGAGGTTGATTACGTCGCCGATGAAACGAGCGTGAGCCTGAGGATCGAGAGGCATGTTCACGCTAGTTCGACCGCGTCCACTTTTCGGTGCGGCCGATGAGCGAGACGCCGATGAAGCCGCGCAGGTCTAACTGGTCGTGGGAGGCGAGTGTGGCCTTCGCGCTGTAGGTCTTGCCGCTGTCCGGGTCGTAAATTTTGCCGTTCTTCCATAGGTTGTCGCCCGCGAACTGAAAGCCCTCGATGATCTGCAATTCCATCAGCGAGGTCTTCTGCCGTGCGGAGTCGGGGTTCTTGTAGTCAATCTTTGGTGAGCCGGGAGTGCCTTCTTTCGATCCAGCAGGATAGGTCGGCTCTTTGAGCCAGATGATTTTGCCGCAATAATCACTGCCGCACTTGGCGATTTCGATTTTGGCGTCCTGCTTCTGGTTAAGCCAGGTGCCGAGGATGTCGTCGCCGGCGGCGAAGGTTGTTGCAGCGGTGGCGATGGCTACTATAAGGACAAGGCGTGCGGGCTTCAGGTATTTCATATCAATAGTTTCCTGGTTGCGAAATATTGCGCCGATTCCGCGACTGGTCACAATCCGCCTCGCAGTTTAGCTGGTCGTCGTGTGTCCGGTCAGTGACAGAGCGGGAAAAAATACAGCTCGTCGGGCCGATTTTGGACGCGGCAGCGGGTGTATAGTTTGACGCCACAGGAGCTACGGGGTAAGTTCCAGACAAGTCGAATCCAACCGAGCTCCTGAGAGGGAGACCTCCATGTGTCGTCACGGGGCTTTTCGGCAAGCTTGCGGCATCGCAGCAGTTTTGGTCGGGCTGGTATTTGTTGCGAGCGCACACACCATCGAGATCAAGTTCGATCCGGGCGGCGCGGCCGCGAATGGGACGATTAACTTCAACTGGTTCACCGATAGTTCGACGGGGTTCGCTGGGCTTGTCAGCACCAAGGTCAACGTGCGCGCGGGCTGGACAGGTGCAAATCTCGCAACATTCACGGCAGCCATATTGAATACCAACCCTGCCGTTTCGTTTGCCTACACGGCGACCACGGGCACAGAAACGGTCCAGAGCATTTTTGGCCCCGTCGTGACGTACGACACGGTGACGATCACGCCTGTTGCGGGGGTGGGACAGGATTTCGATTTTGGCAGCTTCTACGTCATGCCTACGTCGGATCCCAAACTCTCCGGCGGAGGAATAAAGATATACTCCACCGCTCCCGGCACTACCTCGCTTCAGTTGACGACGAATGGCCCCCAGGTTTCAGGACTCAATATCGATTGGACGTTGTTCGCCGTGAACCAGAGCGGCGCAGTGGATGGCGTCGTCACCCTCACCGGAATACCGGACACCACCAGCGCGTCTGCTTTGCTCGGCATGTTCGACAGCAGCTTGTTAAGCCAGGGGCTACCCGCAGTAGCCAATGGCAACACGCTCAGCCTGACGACTGCTGACAACGACTTCTTCGCACTGTCGCGCTCGACTGCCGGCAGCCTTGACTATCGAATCAGCGACTTGTCGCCGGTTCCCGAACCGGGGACGATCGCCCTTTTCGGCGGTGGTCTGTTGGGACTGGCCTGGAGCGTGCGGCGGAAGCTGCGCGGGAACGCTTAGGTCTTTGTTGGTGTCACTATGCCGCGAAGTCCGAAAAGGATGCGACCGGCCGATGATTCGACGTGCAGGCGGATGCCGCTATTTCGCCGGAGCTATTACCTGACTGCGCTGGTTGGCCAGCTTGAATTGCGCGGGAACCACGAATAGACGCGGATCGGGATCAAACTCGCTAATGTCTGACACGGTGAACACCTGGGTGCCTTGCAATGGGTCGAAGCGCTTGACCACCAAATTTATGCCGAGCTTGGGCGAGTACCAGAACTCCTTGGTGAGCACCACTTCGCGGTCGTTACCCACGGTGCCGGGGTTGGTAGTGATGGTTTCGCGCGTGCCGATGGTTTCGAGTCCCTGGACATCACCTTTTCCGAGATCGGCACGACCCAGGTAGCGCTTGCCGTCACCGATTGGGCCGACAGGGAGCGTAGCTTCGCTGGGTGGCGCGAAGAAGTTATACACGTCGCAGACCTTGTTGGCGGGAAGGCAGACGGTCCGGGTGTGGCGGGAGGGATCAACGTAGTCCATCTGGAAGAGCAGCGACGGCGCGTTGCTGTCGGCAGGAACAAACCGGCGGCGCTCTTCGAAGACGCGTCCCTGTCTGTCGCGGGCGACCATGCGGCGGTTCTTGACGACGACGGTGGCGCCATCGCTGGTCTGACGCGTCCACTCAGTGCTGACCGTTGCGGTAAAGGGTGCGTTGGGGATGGGAGCAATGAAAATGCTCACAATGCGAGTGAAGGAATTTCCGTCAGGAGCATGCAGGGCGTCTTGCGGGCTTTGCGCTGAAAGAAAAGGGCCGAGAGCAACTACGAACGTTGCCAGGGAGAATAGAGGAACGGTTCGCTTCATGGGCGGCCTCCGCGGCGGAGATATTGTGCCACAACAAGTCGACGGAGGATTGTTAATTTTGCTTCTGGTGTCAGCGACCGGCTGCCCATTACCCCAACCACTCAAAGGCCAGCCCGGTGAGTTTGCGAAGCGCCGCAAACCGTTCGTCGGTTGTGCAACCGAGCAGGCAATCCTGACCGCCGAGGTCGAGGCAGATGTAGCGAAGGTTGCTTTCCTGCGCCTCAAGAAGTGCGGCGAAGCGGCTGAGAATCATGGGGTCGATCCAGCGCTCTTCGATCTTCGCGGGCCAGCGAAATTGCTCCTCGCGCAATGTGAATGTGAGCCAGGCGACGCCACGTCGGAGGTCGAACTCATCTTGCACTGAGTCGATGGGCAGCGTGCCGCCGGCGAGTGTGGCCATGCGGTCGGCGACCTTTACGTAATCGCCGCCGCGAGCGGCGCACTCGGCGTGCATATGCCATACATTGTCAGACATCGGCTGGTGGGGCGGTTCTTCGGTCTCGGCGCCGAGTTCTGACAGCAGAAGTTTGAAAGGGGAAGTTTCGTAATCGCGCTCGCTGTGTTGGGTGAGCAATTCAGGCGGGCCGATGCCCTCACGCGGTGCGATTCCGCAAACGGCCAACGCGTCGAGCTGGTCGTAAAGTGACATGTTGCGGTTCATCAGGCGGCGGAGAAGGGACATAGGGCTATCGCGGGGCAACGAACAATCGTAACAACGATTGGGAATTACAGCCCTGCTAACTGAAACCGTCCTCTCGCGTCCAGTGGAACAGCGATATAATCCGCGGCCTGTGGTTCGTGCAAACCGTAAGGAGGACCGATGACTCAATCACGCGCTCTTTGCCTTACGCTGGCGGCTGGTCTGTGCATTGTTGGGATCGCCTACTCGACAACAGCTCCAAGCTCGGCGACTGACCTCGGTTCAGTGACAGCGAGTGGCGAGATGCTTGCGCCCCGTTCCGGGCACACAGCAACTCTGCTTCCCGACGGCCGCGTTCTGATCGCTGGAGGCATGCGCAGAAACCAGGACTTCTACCGCTCGGCCGAGATATTCGATCCGGCGAGCGGCAAATTCCTGCCGACGGGCGAAATGTTCGTATCGCGGGTAGGGCACGCGGCGGTGCTACTGCATTCGGGCAAGGTGCTGATTGCCGGAGGGTGGGTCGGGCATGGTACAACCGATGAAGCCGAGCTGTACGATCCCGCGACAGGGAAGTTCGCGGTGATTGCGCCCATGACAATGAAGCGCGGACGTCCAGAAGCAACCTTGTTGCGCGACGGAAACGTGCTGATCACGGGCGGCGGCGCCGACAGCGATGGCCCGGGCAGCACCATCGTGAGTGCAGAAATCTTCGATGCCTCAACACTGAAGTTCAGACCTACTGGCTCGATGCACGTTGCGCGCATTGCACATACGGCAACGTTGCTTCCTGATGGACGGGTGTTGATTGCCGGAGGCCGCGGCTTTGAGGTGAACGCCAGCGCTGAGCTCTACGATCCGAAGAGTGGAACATTTCAGGAGACGGGGCGCATGATGACTGCGCGCTATAAGCACACCGCCGGCCTGCTGCCGGACGGACGCGTGCTGCTGGCGGGAGGATCCGACGAGCGAGACTGGCATGGCACACTGGCCAGCGCGGAGATCTATGACCCTCAACGTGGGACATTTGCTCCAGCCGCATCGCTCCATGATGCTCGTTTCAAGTTGCCCGGAGCTGCGGTACAACTGCGCTCGGGCCAGTTGCTGATTGCTGGGGGCAATCGCCAGGTCGAAATCTACGATGGTCGCAGCAATAAGTTTACGGTAGCCTCAGGCGAAATTGGAGATGATCGCCATTACATGAGCGAGACGTTGCTGAACGATGGCCGAGTGCTGCTCGCGGGCGGCTACGCGGACAATCCTGAGGCGACGGCGCAGACGTGGATCTATCGGCCGTAAATCACGCATGCGATGGCTGCAGAGTGCACGCAGGGCGCTTCTTAGGTCGTGAGGTTGTAAATCAGGCCGAACGGATCCTTAACGTAGCATCTGGGAAAGTCAGGCTCATCCTTTACCACTTCGCAACCGGATTCTACGAGGCGCCGCCGGGCTTCCGCGACGTCGTCAACCGTGACTTCCAGAACCGGTCCTAACGGCGGCCCGAATTCGATGAACAAATTGATGTGCTTGCCATGGAGGCTGATCATGTTCGGCTGCTTGTCCGTGATGGTGAACCCGAGGCGCTCAACGTAGAACGCCGCCGCCTGATCGAGATCGGGCGCTTGGATCAGAATGTCCGTACCAAAAGTGTTTGCCATGCTCTCTCCCGCAAGTGACGCAATCCGACATGCGTTCTTAGGGCAGTGTCGAACCGAACAAGGCTAGCAACGATTGGCAGGCGGCGGCAACATTTACTGGTTGGCAGAGGCCTGCAAATCCAGGTGTACACTTGCCCCATATGGCGAAGGCACCAGAAAAAGTTGTGACGCGTGTTGTGCGTGACGGCGGCGCACCGGGAGCGGGGACGCTCTACCTGGTGGGTACTCCGATTGGGAACCTGGAAGACATAACGTTGCGGGCGCTGCGCATCCTCAAAGAAGTTGACCTCATTGCGTGTGAGGACACCCGCCACACCATGCAGTTGCTCGATCATTACGGCATCGAGAAGACGATGGTCAGCTACCATGAGCACAACGAGTTGACGCGCGCGGCGGAATTGATTGTTCACCTGGAGCAGGGCGATAACATCGCTATGGTGAGCGATGCCGGCATGCCGGGCGTTAGCGATCCGGGATACCGGCTGATCTCACTGGCGGTGCGGCATCATATTAAGGTTGTGCCAGTGCCTGGAGCGTCGGCGTTCCTTTCGGCGCTAGTGGCCAGCGGGTTGGCAACGGACTCGTTTCGCTTCAGTGGGTTCCTGCCATCGAAGCAGGGCGCGCGTCGCACGCTGCTCGAGGCGATTCGCAATTCTCCGCGCACCCAGATTTTCTATGAGGCTCCGCATCGTATCGTCGAAAGCTTGCAGGATGTGGCCGAACTGCTTGGGCCGGAACGCCATGTGGTGGTTGCCCGCGAGGTTACCAAGCTGCATGAGGAGTTTCTGCGCGGACATGCTGAGGACGTTCTCGCAGCCCTCACGAAACGCGGCGACGTGAAGGGTGAGATCACCTTGCTGATTGGCAAGGCGGAAGGGGCAGAAGTCGCGCAGGCCAACGCCAAGAACATCGGCCAGCGGGTGCGTGAGCTCATGACCGGTGATTCGCTCGATGAGAAGGCGGCGCTGAAGCAAGCGGCGAAGGAATTTGGCGTGTCGAAGAGCGAGGCGTATCGCGAACTACAGAGGTTGAAATAACAACTAGCAACCGGTGTGATTGCCACTATCAGTTATTAAGGCGTGGTCCAGCCTGACAGAGTAGCGAAATACTATTTATGTGGCCATGGATGTTAGGCTGCTCGACTGCTATCGAACCGCTTTCTATCATTTGCTACAAACCTATAAAAACCTCTTGACAACCCGTAGAAGTGGGGTCACGATGCCTCCACTGACCACGCCGCTTCAAGTGGTGAGAAGGCTCGGATACCACGTAGTGGAATGCTGCGGTTCTCATTGCTATATCTGGCCATTGGAGTAACTACCTTCTGCTATTGCTCGCTTCACTCTTTGTGAGCGAGACCCGCCGCAAGCTAACCATCTGCGAGTTTCCAAACGACTAGCTGCGAGCTGAAGTTGGCTTGGGCGACAACTGCGGTTCTAGGCCCATTCGACTTGCTGCAACGAGTGCGCCAACGCTGCTTAGCGGCTGTGTGCGACAACAGTTGTTCAGAAAGGAACAAAGATCTATGAAAACAACGACCGTCCGATTGCTTGGCCTACTTGTGTTCACCTTGGCGTCGATGGCGAGCTATGCCCAGAGTGCGAACGTCGTCACACTCCAATCAACCATCAAAGGCACGCCCATTACGCAAGTCATGAAAGCGAGCGCCGATCCCGGCAGCCTCGCCCAGTTCAAGGCTCAGAGCCATCTCCCACCGTCCATGACCCAGCAACTCCTGCTTGAGGGGAGCACGATCCAACCGGGGTTATGGAACAACGGAACGGCCAATACGTTACCTTACTTTACGGGCGGGTATATCAACTACCGGCTTCCGTGGTTCAAAAAGTTCTCGACCGTGGGTCACAGTCCCAGTGCAGGCGGGACTACGTTCGTTAGCAATAGAATCATCCCGCTGATTACGTACCTGTACGACAGCAGCGGAAATCTTGTTTATGTTTTTGACCCCACGGTGGCAAACGATCCTCAGGGATCAGATGTGGACCTGGTCGCACAATCGCCGCTCTACGATGCCACAACTACTTATCCGGGCGGCGGTCTGGGAGGCTTGCCTCCTGACTCGGGTCAAATCGTGGACACCAACCAGCGGGCCGAGATGCGACAAGGCATCTTCGCTGGCTCGCCGGCTGCCAATTGGCACACAGTCTTGAGCCCACCTGCTTCGCCCACGATATATGCTCAGAAACTGTTCTACAACAATGGCGACTGGGGATATGTATGTTGCGATAAGAGTGGCAAAATCTTTCCAGTGGTAAATATTGTCACAGAGCAGGTTTCCATCTTCCCCCAGATTCTCACGCTGGAGAACCCACCCAATAACGAACTACCCATAATTCTCACCGACTACGTGACCCTATTCGTTCCCTCGCCCTTCGGTTGTTGCATTCTCGGATTCCACACCGCTCAGACCTGGAGCAATCCCCTGCCGGGCATTCTGGTGTGGGCATGGGCAACCTTCCTTCCGCATAGCAACGACCCGTTCGCACCTAGCTTTCAAGACATCACACCGCTGAGCCACGAGGTAACGGAGTTATTCAACAATCCGTTTCTTACGAACTCAAACGTGGATGCCTGGGTGGACGGCAGCGGCGCCCCAACTGCTTCTACCTGGTTGGAAACAGGCGATCCCGTCGAGGTGATGAGCGCCGCTGTAATGAATTATCCGGTTCCTCTAAGCACTACGGGCGGTCCCTACAGCTACCATCCCCAGAACGAAGCTCTGCTGGAGTGGTTTACGCGGTGGCCTTTAAATGGTGCCACTTATAGTTGGCCGAACGTGAACACACTGAGCGCTCCACATGCACTTCACCCATGCAGTTTTTCCGGCACTCGCTGGCTCGTTGGCCAAGGATCGGCTGGTTATACGTATTGCACAGGGGTTCAAATTTGGTAGCAGGATAGCGCAGAATTCAGCATGGCGGGTGGGCCAGACTGCGACACCCGCCGTTCCGCTCCTGGTTTAGTGGCCGCTTGTAGGTTGCGGCACAAAGCGCACGAAGAAGCTGTCCTTGTTCCACTGCGGAGGCAATGGCGCATCCGCGACTTTCAATGCGAGTGCCATGAGAATGTCTTCAAACTTTCCCGCCGCGGCGAGGTCCACAGGCTGATTGATGTCATCGGACGGCGCGTGATAGCGCTCTGTGAGCCACTGCTTTTGCAGGGCCGCCTCCGGTGAGCCTTTCACCGCGCCCACTCCCATCGCCAACGAAGGAACACCCTGGCGGATGAAGCTGTACTGGTCGCTGCGCACGAATGCGTTACGCAGCGGGTCTGGATCGGGCTGCACTTGCACACCAAGTTGTTTTGCAACGTCGCGAGCATCGTCACCGAGGTCCGATTCGCTGAGGCCCCAAACCGTCAGTAGTTTCAGTGGAATGATGGGCAGAAACATATCGGTATTGAGGTCTGCAATGATGGACGACTTGGGCACCGTAGGATGGTTGGCGAAGTACTTCGAACCCAGCAGGCCTTTTTCTTCGGCGGTGACAAACAAAAACAATATGGAACGCTTCGGAGTGGTCTTTGAGGCATGCATCGCGGCGGCGAGGTCGAGCAGCAGTGCCGAGCCGGAGCCATTGTCCATTGCTCCGTTGTAAATCTTGTCGCCGTTGATGGGCTCACCGATACCGAGATGGTCGAGGTGCGCTGAGAGCACGACGTATTCGTCTTTCAACTTCGGATCGCTGCCCGCAAGCTTGGCAACGATATTGTCAGACTCCAACTCTTTCTGAAGCACCGTGGCTTTGGCCTGAATCGATGGAACCAACGGGAAGTGCGGCATGGGTTTGCGATATTTGGCGAGCGCCGCGAGTTCCGCGAAGGTATGCCCCGAGCCGGCGAAGAGCTTCTCCGCGTCGGCGGGATTGAAGGTTACAGCGAGTTGGACACCCTTGGTGTCGTCGAGACTGGGATCGGCCAGCACCATGCTGGGCCGGGTGCGGGCAAGAGCCATGCGCCCCCAGGGGATATCCATGGAAGCGGGATTGGGAATCGAGATGAAACCCACGGCTCCGGTCTCGCGCAAGGTGCGCGCCCGCTCTCCGCCAGACTGATAGTGCGCGGAGAGCGCAGACGGCACATCAGCCGGCGATCCGGCGATGTACACGATCACCTTGCCTTTCACGTCGAGGCCTGCGAAGTCGTCGTAGTGTGTTTCCGGAATGCGCAATCCATAGCCGGCAAAAACCAGCGGAGCGTCTACCGACGGAACAAGGCCGTAGCGAGTGCTGAACATGGCATCTTCGCCCAACACGAGTCGTTCAGAAGTCGCGCCGCGAACCAGCGCGAGGCTTGAACCCGATTCGTCGATCTGGCGGCTGAGGAATTTCACCGGCTGGTAATAGCCGTTCGTTCCCGCGGGTTCGAGGCCGTTCTTCTTGAGTTGCTCGACCACGTAGGCGGACGCCTTCCGCAATCCGGCGCTGCCGGTTTCGCGGCCTTCCATGTCGTCAGCCGCCAACACCTTGACGTAGTTCCACCAGCTCTGGCCGTTGAAACTTGCCGTCTGGGCGATTGCGGGTGAGGTGAGCACGATCGCAGCCAGCGAGACAACAAGAAGGGAACGCTTCGGCATTAGGTTTTCCTTGCGAGCAGAATGGGAGATGGTGTTTCGCTTATAGCGGGAATGACTGCGGCACGTCAACTGCGACAGTTTTGCAATTACCGGAGGTCGAGCTCGGTTGATCCTCGGCTGCGTTCTTGCGGAGCAAACAGGTTGCCCGTGGTGTCTTTATTGACATCCGAAAGGAGCGGAGACCATGTTCGAAGACAGCCTGTTCGATTCAGGCGCGGGGAGTCGTCCGCGCAAAACCTGGCCCAAGTTAGTCTCGTTTGCGATTGAAGTTGGCGCGATTGGAGTGCTAGTCCTGTTGCCCTTCATTTATACGCAGGCGCTGCCCAAACAGTTGTGGACAGACATTCTGGAGAATCCCGCTCCGCCTCCAGGAGTTGCGCCGCCCCAAGCCCTGCACAGCCAGTCGCGCACCGCGCAACGCAATCATGACTTGGAGGACAAGGTCCTTCACGAGCCCGCCTATATCCCGCGAATAACTTCCCTGGTGCATGACGAACCGGCGTCTTCCGAAGGGCCGCCCAGCATGGAGGGCGTTCAGGGTGGTATGCCAGGTGGCGCGGAGAACTCAGTGATTACCGAGATCGCGCGCGCAAGTCCTTCACTAGTGGTGAAAGTATCGCCACCGGCTAAGTTGCGGGTGTCGTTTGGCGTGGCGGCGGGAATGCTCGTGCACCAGGTAAAGCCGCAGTATCCACAGATGGCGGTGCAGGCTCGCATACAAGGGACGGTCGTGCTGCAAGCGGTGATTGGCAAAGACGGGATGGTGCGCGAACTGCGGCTGGTCAGCGGACATCCAATGCTGGCGCCTGCTGCGATCGAGGCGGTGAAGCAATGGCGTTATCGTCCGTACTTGCTAAACGGCGAGCCGGTTGAGGTAGACACCCAAATCAATGTGAACTTCACACTGGGCGGAGGATCGCGAACCAGAGGCTAGGGCCCTTGTTTTGAGTGAATAGATGCGGACCGGCTGACGGATCTCGCTGTGCATTCGGGTAAACTGGTGATGCTCGACCCGTCCCAAAATCCACCTTCTCCAGTGAGGACAGCTCGTGAAATTGCTTATCCGTATTGTGTTCGCTGCCATTGCCGCGGTGCCGTGGCTCGCATTGGCGTCGACCGCCCAAACGCCGCAGGCGACTCCCTTTTCGGCCGACATGCAGATTAAGTACGAATTGGGAGACACCCCTCAGCAATGGCACGGCAAGCTCTTCGTGGACGGTGGCCACATGCGCTTCGACCTTCACAATCCCCCCCATGAGACTCCTAGTGTCTTGACTAATTTTGCAACCCAGACCAATGATGTGCTGTTTCCGCAGATGAAAGCCTACCTGGAGCATCCTGTCGGGGACCCACACGCCGTCGGACCTTCTTTGGCCATGCGCGATCTGCGGTTCTATGAACCGGGTAATCCTTGCGGAAACCAGGCGGGTCTATCTTGCAGGAAGATCGGCGTCGAGACCGTTGCCAACCGAAGCTGTGATCACTGGGAAGTAAGCCGCAAGGATACTGCCGTCAATCTGTGGATCGACCAGAAACTGCACTTCCCGCTCAAGACAGTCACCGACACTGCGACTGTTACCCTCACCAACTTGAAAGAGGGAGCACAGAACGCAGCTCTGTTTCAGCTACCCAGCGACTACAAGAAGATGAACATGCACCCACCACCCGGGACCACATCGAGCCAGCCAAAGCCGTAGAGCGCAGCTTGAGTCGCGATGGAGAGTTCGCAGCGACTGTGTCGCGGCGATCGCAAAGCTGTATGTGCTGTTGTACGCCGTGCCCCTCCCCGGCCCCTGCTGAAAATAAAGGGTTTACAGCGCGAAGTACTGCTAAATTATTGTAAACAAGGTGGTTATAGCTAAAGTCTTGCAAAATAATGGGTTAGCGACACAATTGAGCCCATGCCGACGATTCCGCGGCTGCCTCTGGATGTTTCAAAGAACCCTGGGACGACCCGTTGCCTGGGCACAGGTTGACGAGGGACAGATCTCCCTCGCCTCACGCGTTGCGTTTATACGCATTTAGGCGGCAGGCGAGAAAGGGCGTGGGACACGTGGCCGTGTGATTAAGCCGTTTCAGTTGCTGTGTAGCTCACCCACGACGCATCCGCCCCGGACAGGTATTTGACCCAACAAAAAACCGGGCCCGCCGCGGCGGACCCGGTTGAAGCGGGTGCAAGCACCCCAAATGTTAGTACGGTGGTCCGAAGAAAAAGGCCCCCGGGCCTTGCCCGTAAATCCAGCTGCAGACAAATGGCGTCTGGCAGCCCGGAACCATATTGAACTGCGACAGCGTATGCTCGTTCGGCCAGCTATAGATCCCGCCACTCATCGGGTTGCGGCTGAACCATTCCAAGGTAGCCAGGTTCTGCATGTGATAGTTGTAGGTACCGCTAGCTACGTTCACCGGCCAAGTGCCGATGGAGTCAACGGGCGCCATCGCCTCGATAACGTCGCCGTTCTCCAGGTTCCCCTGAGCGAAGGAAACGGATCCGTCAACCCATGCCGGTACTAGCGTGCCGCTCGTCTGCACGAAAGGATCGTCGATCGCTTCGCCGATTTCGTGCGACCAGGCCATGTCATCAGAACCGAATCCGCCAGGGCCGAACGGGTTGGTCACGCCTTGATCGATATTGGCTGGAACCCATGCTGCCCACGCCCAGATCAGCACACCGTTGGGATCAAAGCTTCCCGGCTGCGCCGAGTGGTATCCGCCAATGCAGCAGCCGCCGCCCTCTTCCGCAAACAGGTAGTCGGTCAGGATGAGCGGGAAAATGTTGTTTGTGGTCACCGGAATCTCCGGCGGTAAGCCGTTACTGGGATCGCCAGCATAGCTGAGGATGTACGCGAAGTTGTTGGAGATGACGTTGATGTCGAACGCCGGAAAATCGTTGTTGTTGGTGTCACAACAGAACAACGTCCAGTCGCCATTGTCGTATTCGAGGAACTGTTGCCAGAGGTACGGACCGAACACGGTGCCGGTGGTCGAGTTGGGGCCCAGGAGTGTATGCCAGTTCGCCTTGGCCACCTTGCGGAACTGAGTGCGGTCGTACCCGTCATGGAATTGTCCCGTTTGGGCCGGAGGGCCAGGATAGGTCGTTGTCGTGTCAAAAAGCGGCCCCTCCGCCATTAGATTGGCATCGGTGTCCTGATCGGCCGGTGGAACATAAAATCCGGCTGGATCAAAGATGTAGAAGGGCACGCCACTAACTTCCAGGATCGAGATCAACGGAATGATCTCGGTCTGGATGGTGGTTGTGCCGCCCGCAGCCGGGTTCTGGCCAAGCATCGAGTACGCGTAAACGCTGTTCTTACCGTCTCCCGTAAAGAAATAGCTGTTGAAGTACGGGAGGGTGTCGATGGTGCCATTAACAAAACTTCCCTTCTGCTGCGCCTTAATCTTCTGCTGCATTGCCGGGGAGAGCTTGTTGACGGCCTTCCAATTCATCATGGTGTGCGGGTCATACTTTATGGCGCCCGACTGTTTGACCGGCGAACCGCCTTTCGTCTTGGGCACAGTCTTCAGAGTGTGAGACTTTGGATTGTAGCGAGTTACGGCAAAGGCCCCAATTGTACCGAAGGCCAGCGCCAGAATTGTTAGCGAGCATGCAAGCTTTCGCATAATACGATGTTCCTCTCTCCGCGATGGAGTCGCGCAACAAACTTCCGGTGCGCATATTACGGCTGGGGTCGAATCGCCAGCCAGGTTCCTGTCAGTACCGGAGGCTCTCGCCTCCGGGGGCGACATGCGACGAAGGGCCCAGGTTCCTACCGGCCGAGCCTACGGCGAACTACGCCGGCCATTCCGAGCAAACCGGTGCCCATTAGCAACAGCGAGCTGGGCTCAGGCGTTACTCCATAGCCGATGCTGATATCGTCAATGGCGAAGTCATCGTTGGCGAACGAACCCACTGAACTGCTGATGGTGTACTCGATGGCTGCGATGTTGTCACCGCTCTTGTCGCCCAAGCTCAGAAACAGCGCTGAACCGTTTTCGAGTCCGTTACTTTCGCCGTTGGCGATCAGAAGAGCCAGCGGGTTGCCGCCAGTGTCGAAAGCTTCGACGACAGCCGTGAATGAACCGTAGAAGTCAGCGCTGATCGAAAAGCCAAAGGATCCTACCGGGTTCAAGAACACGGTAGCCATCGGACCCAGACCGCCGATGCCGAAGTTGGAGTTGCCGGTCCAGATCAGGTTCTCACCGTAGTCGAAGTTACCGACCCAGGTAGTACCCTCCTGCATCGTGAGGAAAGGAGAGCCGTCGGCGTTCCCGACCAACACGGCGTTGCTGCCGCTGAACGACGGAACAAACTGCGGGGTGCCGACGAGGGTCCCGGGAGGCGCGATGGTACCCCAGTCGAAGATATCGGACGGGTTCTGTTGGGCGCGGGAAGTGAATTGGACGAACGTATCGGCACTGGCGAATGTCGCCATGCACAGCACCGCAATAGTTAGAAGCAGAAGAGTTTTCTTCACTGTTCCTCCTGAAATCAGCGATCCGACTGCAATGTTTTACGGATTGTGGGTGGTTCAGAACCAGGCGCAACGCACGAAACTGCGAGTAGTCCTACGGCACGTTAACTTCCAATGTGGAACTGAGTTAAATGCTTATATCCCAATATGGAACCGATTGTCGAGATAAAAATGAGTGAAAAAGTTTGCACACGAAGTGGACAAAGTGTGGATACTTCTCCAAAAGACGATTGGCAATGGGCACCAAAATGCTATGCCTGCAACGCGTGACGTCTGAGTCGTAATCACATTGGTTGTAATGAGACGGTGCGTTAGCGGCTGGCCAACAACAGAGTAACCAGGGCTAAACCCAATGCTTCCGTGCCCCTGTCGAATACTCGTTGTAAACAAACTGTCTGCAAAGAAACGCTGGCCAACTACTGAATCCGCGCCAGTTCCTTCGAGTAAAGCTGGTTGTGCGGAAACTCCTGCGCCAGGCCTGCCAGCAGCGTGCGGGCGGTCGTTTTGTCCTTATCCCGGAGAGCGGCAACCGCCAGAAGCAGTCGTGCGAAGGGAGCAAGGTAATAGCCCTTTTGTGCAGTCAGCCGGAGACGCTCGATTCCAACCTGCTTGTCGGTTTCGCCGCCAGTGATGCGCAGGACCCAGCGCACTGGCGCGGGAGCCGAGCCAAGCAGATAGTTCTCCACGCCAATGGCAATGTAGGCGTCATAGCAGGAGGGGTCGATGGCCAGCAACTCTTGTGCCGTCGTGCGCGAGACTTTCATATAGCTAAGGCTCGCCAGGTTTCGCTTCTCGATCATGGCGGCGTAATCACTGCGCAGTCCGTTCGCCAGGACCTTGGCAAACAGGGCATTGGCATCGTTAGGTGAAGTTGCCAGGACCTTGCTGACGAGCTCATCGCTATGCGCCAGCGCGGCCTCAAACGCGGCTTTCACCTCTGGATCAGGGACCTCGGTGCTGCGATTGTCAAAGTCATCGTCGTTGACGAACAGGTTCGATTCCAGGATGTGCAGTCGATTGAATTCGGAGAACAGATAGGCTGCGGCATCGGAGACGAAACCCATGGGGTCTGCCGGCTCGAGGCTCTGATACAAGCGAAAGGTCCGATGCGCTCCATTGAAATCCAGGTTATACATTTCGTGGAAGCCCCGGGCCAGTTCCGGCTGAGGGGTCACGATGCGAGTCGAAGAAAACCCTGGGACCGCGCACGCCGCAAGGAGTGCGAAGACAGCAAGGCATCCGACGATGTGGCGGCTCAATGGCAAACGGCGTTCCTCGCGGGGGGTGGCGGCGCGATCTGCGCGGCCGGGGAAAACAGACCTTCGATTTCGGTATTCTAAACCTTACATCGCGATCTTCCCAACCCTGCCGACTCAATCGTTTGGATGGTTGTTAGGCCCAATCGGTAGCGGCGTGTCGCAAGGTTTTGCAAAAAGTTGACAAGTGGCTATGGGCAATCCGCTGGCGTTTTCACGATTTCGCTGCTATCTCGGCGAAAAACGCACAGTCTGCTCGCAGCGGACAACCACTCTCGCACAACGGCGTCGTTCGCTTGCACAACTCCTGCCCGTGCTGGCGCAAAAGTTGATGGGCGCGGATGAGCGCATCGCAGCTTGCAGGCAGTTGCGGCGCCAGCGCCCTCTGCATCTGCTTGTACATGGTTGAGTAGTTGCGATGCTCGGGTGCATAACCCAATCGCACTAGCACTCGCAACCCGTTCGACTCCAGCGCAAGCAGCGCGTGGCGCCGATTGAACAGCAAGATCTTTTCGGCCGACGGCTCGCCGATGGCGGGAAACTTGCGCAAGTCCTTCTTGGCTGCGGCCAGCGGCTTGTCGAGGCTCGGCCCAAGGTCGTCAGCAAACGAATCGAGCGCGATCTCCGCGGCACGTCGCAATTTCTCTACCGTCGTCTCCGGGACGATGCCTTTGCCGGCGATGGCAAGTAGCACGCCGTCTTTCGCCTTGCGAATATCTTTGGGCGTTAGTCCCACCTTGTCGCGCAATTCTGCGAAGGCCTGCGCGCGTTTTGCGTCGTTGGCGAGGTACGCGATGTTTTCGAGCAAAATCATCGCAAACGGCTCCGTCACGGAAGGCGGCGCTGGTTCGCCATAGAGTTGAGCCAACCGATCAATCAGAGTCCCGAATGGAAGCAGGCGGGAAGGCATTGCAAATGATTATCCTCCAGAACTGTTGAACGGTTGAGTCCTGCTGTGCAAGCGGATAAGCTGCTTAAGATCGATAACTTCACATGATTGGGGAACTGGATGGCAATGCGCCGCGAAGTGTGGATTCACCTGCTGTTGATGATCTGGGCATTGAGCGGAGCAATGGGGGCAGCCGATGGACAGTCGGCGACGCACGGCGATGCCGCGCGCTTGAAGCCCGCCTACCGCTTCGAACGCAGCAAGTGGATCTACGTCCATCTGGAGGGCTCGCCCTCCGACATCGGCTATCAGCATGGTTACCTGCTCGCGCCTGAAATCGCCGGCGGCCTCAACGTGGTGAAGTTCAAAGACACGCGCCGCACGAAGCGCGACTGGGATTTTTATCGCAACGTCGCCAAGACCATCCTGTGGCCGAAGATCGACGCCGAATATCAGCAGGAATTGCGTGGCATCGCCGACGGTGCGAACGCCCACGGTGTCAGCATCGATGTGTGGGACGTAGTCGCGCTAAATGCAATGGAAGAGGTTCCGGACTATTACGTGCCCTGGCTCGATCGCCAGCAGAAGCGCGCTGATGCTCCGCGCATTACCGCGCCCGGCAATTGCAGCGCGTTCGTCGCCACCGGATCGATGACGAAAGACCACAAGCCGGTGATTGCGCACAGTAATTGGACCGATATCGCGACTGGCAGCCGTTGGACCATAGTCTTTGACATCGTGCCTACGCATGGCTACCACATCATCCAAGACGGATTCCCCGGCATCATCGTGAGCGACGACGATTTTGGAATCAATTCATCCGGCCTGATGGTGACCGAAACTACGATCACTGGCTTCTCGCTGTTCGATCCCAGCGGCAAGCCTGAGTTCGCGCGTGCGCGCAAGGCGTTGCAGTATGCCAGTTCCATCGACGAGTACGTCAAGATCATGCTCGACGGCAACAATGGCGGCTATGCCAACGACTGGTTGCTGGCCGACAACAAGACGGGCGAAGTGGCGCGCCTCGAGCTTGGACTGAAGATCCATCGCGTCTGGCGCACCAAAGACGGCTACTACGTCGGCTCGAATTTCCCTAGCGATCCCGAGTTCATCAAGAAGGAAACCGATTTCGACCCGACGAACATGGGCAGCTCGATGAATGCTCGCCACGTGCGCTGGGAACAGTTGATGAGCGAAAACAAGGGGCAGATCGACGTGGCAATGGCGCAGAAATTTCTCGCCGACCACTACGACAGCTATGAGAAGAAAGAAGACCGCGACGAACGTTCACTATGCGGACACACATCGAATTCGCCGCGCGGCGTTCCTGAGTGGAACGATCCACCATTCGAACCCGGAGGGGCAGTAACCTCTCAGGCCGCCGACAGCTCCATGGCGAAAACCATGTCGTTCAGCGCGCGCGCTGGATATCCCTGCGGCGAAGACTTTATTGCCGAACCGTTCCTGAAAGAGCATCCCCAGTTCGACTGGCAAAAGCCGGTGTTAACGGACATGAAGGGCAATCCCTGGGCCGAGTTCAGGGCGGGCGAGAAGCAATAGGAACCACAAGCGACCAAGCCAACCGCTGCGCCGTCATCTCGTCAGATCGCAGTTGTGACGCACGTCATAGTTTCTCGTCATGGCACTTGTTAGCCTAAACGTGCGGGCGTACTCAGTGGCTCTCGCCCGCCGGGATCCTCATGAAACTGCGCCCCATTCTTCTCGCTCTCATTATTATTGTTTCGCTACCATTCGCTGCGACTGCGCAAAACAGCGGCACCGTGCCGCCCGGACACCAGATGCTCTCGTCGCCCAACGCTTTTGCCGACGGACATTTGGCCGCACTCGACAAGCAAGTCGGACTCAGTGCAGACCAGAAACCCATGCTGCGCGCGGTGTTCGTGCAGGAAGCGAATGAGCTGTTCGCTGTGTTCGGTGACCAGTCGATGTCGCAGGAGCAGAAACAAGCGCGCATTCAGCAGCTTCACGTAGCCACGCAGAGCAGAGTCTGGGGCCTGCTCACCCACGACCAGCGCAAGGCCATGTCCGAAGCACCCGCGCCGCCACGGCCAGTAACGTAGGCCGGAACCTTCAGTAGGAATTCAGCGATCTCGCAACCAGCACGGCTTAACGTCATTTGCCGCAACGTATGTGTTGTAACAAGCATCTGTCATAATGAGGGCCATTGCAATATGAGCGAGCAAGTGAATTCCAAAATCATGCCTGCGGTATTCATTTCCCAGGGATCGCCCATGGTGGCCATCCAGAGCGGGCCTTACCAGAACGCTCTCGCAGACTTTGGACGTTCGTGGCGACCGCGTGCCATTGTGACCATTTCAGCGCACTGGGGATCGGGTGACTCGATCAGCATCGCCGGTGACGAGCATCACACCGCCATGCACGACTTCGGAGGATTTCCTCCAGCGCTCTATGAGTTGAGTTACAACGCGCCGGGCTCGCCTGAATTGGCGTCACGCGTTGCCGATCTCTTGGGCGCGGGTGGTTTCCGCACAGCCACGACTAGCGGCCGCGGCCTCGACCACGGCACGTGGATTCCGCTACGGCTGATGTATCCCGAAGTCGAGATTCCGGTAGTCGCTATATCGGTTCCGCTTCGACTTTCGCCGGAGGAGTTGTACCGCAGCGGCCAGAAACTCGCCCCTTTGCGCAGTGATGGGATATTAATCCTAGGAAGCGGCGGCATTGTCCATAACCTGAGACTCGTTCACTTGGAAGACATCCATCGTCCAGTAGATAGCTGGGCCGCCGAGTTCGACACGTGGGTCGCCGATGCTGTCCGGCAGAGGAAGTTGAAAGAGCTCTTCAACTTTCGCGAAGCCGCACCTCAGGCAAAGCTTGCGGTGCCGACCTTTGAGCATTTCGCGCCAATGTTTGTGGTATTGGGAGCAGGCTCACCTGGGGGGAACATCACCACAATTTACGAAGGTTTCGAGCACGGCAACATCTCCATGCGGTCCTTCGCAATCGCGTAAAGCACCCGCCATCCTAGCCCCGCTGCGGCAACTGCACGGTCACAATGCAGCCGCGCGTGTCCTTTCGATTGGCAAGCTCGATGCTTCCGCCATGCGCCTCGGCGATCTGCTGCGACAGCACCAGTCCGATGCCAGAGCCGCCTTGCTTGGTGGTGTAGAACGGGACGAACGCATTGCTCGGGTTGAGCAGTCCAATGCCGTTGTCTTCCACGATGAGACTTACGCTGGTGTCGTTGTGCTGCCAGCGCAACACGACCTCGGGTTCCGCGCCCGCTGATGTGTGCGCTTGTTCGAGTGCCGAATCCACAGCGTTGCGAATCAGGTTGATCAGCATCTGCTCGATCAAATCCGCGTCGATCATCAACACGACATCCGGTCCCTGCATGATAGTCACCGGCAGACGTGTCTCGAGTACTGCGACGCGCTCCGCCAGCGGCCGCACTTCTACCGGTTGCAACTTGGGAGAGGGCATGGTCGCCAGCCGCCGGTACGACTGCATAAAGCGGTGCAGCGACGCCGTGCGCGACTCGATGATGTCGAGTCCGCGCTGAAAGTCCGATTTGGTTTGCTCCGGCAGATCAAGCTGCGGCAGGCGCGTCGCCAGACTGCCGGCGATTGACATGATGGGCGCGAGCGAATTGTTCAGTTCGTGTCCCAGCACGCGGATGAGCCGCTGCCACGCGCTGCGTTCTTCTTCGCGCAGTGCTCGGCTTACATCCGACAAAACGATAAGCGTATGTGGCACGCCGTTCTGCCGGAACGAGCGTTTGCGCACCATCCAGCGCGCGTTCGGCGTGGAGTACGACAGGTTCACCAAGGTCGCATTCGGTGCCTCAAAACAGGCATCGAGTCCGAGTTCGCTGGCGGTCCGTCCAAGCACTCGTGCCGACGCCTGCTGCAAGAGCCGCTCTCCCGCCGCATTCACCAGTCGCAAGATTTGCTCTGGATCAAAAGTAAAAATGGGTACGTCGATCTCATCGACCACGCGCCGCAGCAGCGCCGTGGCTTCGATGGTCTGAATGCGCTGCTCCGTAAGGATGTCAGCAAGCGTGTTGATTTCGAGCGACAGCTCGCCCAGCGCATCGTTCGGATTGGCCTCACGCGCGCGGAACGAGTAGTCCTCTTCACGCAGCGCACTTACCACGTTGGACAGCGTTTGCAGCGGCCGCACGATCTGTTCCAGCAGTACCAACGTGAGCAGGAACCACAGAAACAGCACGGCCAGGGTGAGCGCGACCTTCGCGTCGCGTGACCAAGACTGCGTCCAGACGAAACCCATGGAAACGATAATTCCGGGGAGCGCTGCGAGCACCGAGAAGATTGCGATGCGACGTTCGAAGAAGAGTCGGTGCCGCGAGAAGTGTTCGCCGGCGGTACGGTCACGCTTGCGGTAACCGCTGCCAGAGCTAGAGTCCATAGCGTTCCATGCGCCGATACAGTGCGCCGCGGCTCAGTCCAAGCGCCTCGGCTGCCTGGCTGACATTCCCGTGGAAACGCTGCAACGCCTTGCGCACCAGGATACCCTCGACCTCTTCAATGCTGAGCTCTTCCAGGTTCTGTCCTTGGGGACGCTGAAGGTTTAGGCCCAGATCGGAAACCTGCACCTCTTCGCCGCGCGCCATCAGCACAGCACGTTCCAGCGTGTGCTCCAGCTCGCGGACGTTGCCCGGCCAAGCATACTGCATCATGACCTGCATGGCCGCCGGGGCGAAGCCGTGCACCTGCACTCGGTAACGCTGCGCATACCGCGCCAGAAAATGAGCTGCCAGCGCAGGAACGTCTTCGCGGCGTTCGCGCAGTGCGGGTATGTGAATCTCAACGGTGTTCAAACGGAAAAGCAGATCTTCGCGGAACAGTCCGGCAGCGATGGCCTCGCTGAGATTGCAGTTCGTCGCGGAGATCACGCGCACGTTGACTTTTTTCGTCCGCGACGAACCGACGCGCTCAATCTCGCCTGTCTCCAGCACACGCAGCAACTTGGCCTGCTGACGCATCGGCACGTTGCCGATTTCGTCGAGGAAGATGGTTCCGTTGTCGGCCAGCTCAAAGCGTCCGATGCGGTCGGTGCGCGCGTCGGTAAACGCGCCCTTCACGTGTCCGAAGAGTTCGCTTTCGAAGGTTCCTTCCGGCAGCGCACCAGTATTAACCGCTACCATTTGCATGGAGGCCCGCGGCGACAAGATGTGCAGCGTGCGCGCGACGACTTCCTTACCCGTGCCGTGTTCGCCAGTCACCAGTACGTTGGCATCCGACGGTCCGATGCGTGCCATCGTTTGTAGAACTGGCTGCATCGACGGCGCCGAGGCGATGAATTCGGGCGCCCCTTCCGCGCGAAACAATCGAGCTTCCGCTTCAAGTTTTTGCGTGCGCTGTAACGCGCGATGCAATTCCACTTGCGTGCGAATGATGGCCAGCAACCGCTCGTTTTCCCAGGGCTTCTGAATGAAGTCGCGCGCGCCGCGTCGCATCGCTTCGACTGCGAGTCCGACATTGCCCCACGCGGTCATGACGATCACTGGCAAATTGCTGTCGAACGACACGATCTGCGACAGCAGGTCGAGGCCTTCCTGGCCAGACGTAGTGTCGCGCGTGTAGTTCAGGTCAATTAAGACGGAATCGTACGACTCGCAGGCCAGCGACTCCCGCACTGCAGCCGGCGACTTCGCGGTATCGACCACATAGCCTTCCGGACGCAGCAGCAGCTCGATGGCCTCGAGAATATGTGGCTGGTCGTCGGCGGCGAGAATACGCGCTGCGCGAGCCGGCTCCTGCTCTCCGCTAAGCTCCGCAAACTTACTTTGTACTTGGGTTCGGGGCAACGTGGTCTCCCGCAGGTGCGATGCCATCCACCGCGTCCTGCACTTGGACTCCATTATCCGCTAGAGTGGTGCCGGTGGCGCGCTGCAACTCCACTTTCGATTTCTGGAAGGCGGTGTTGGCCGTCACCAGGTCGAGTTCGGCCACAGCAAGATCGCGCTGCGCAGTGAGCGTTTGGAAGCTCGATCCCGCGCCCAGGTCCTGCTCCTTTTGCGTGATCGTAAAGGTTTTCTGTGCCAGGTCACGGGCCTTCCGCGCGGCCTGTACGCGTGCGCGGCTTTGCTCCAGGGCATACTCCGCGTTGCGCACTTCGATGCGGATCTGCTTCTTCAACTGCTGCTGCCGAAGTTGTGCCTGACGGTATTCCAACTCTGAACGATACTGGTCGGCCTTGGCCACGCGATTGCGAATCGGAATGTTCAGGTTAAGTCCCACGAAGTAATCGGGCGAAGTATTGTTGTAGGCATTTTCGAAAGCGCCCCAGAAGTTGGTTGGCAAAACTGAGCTGTTCGGTCCGCCTTGGTAGTTCGGATTCAACTCTCCAGCCAATCCCGTACCTCCATAGAATCCTACGGCCGAGAGAGTTGGCAGGAGAGCATTCTTCGCCGCCTGGCGGCTGATTTGGCGGTTCACGAGGTCGATGTCCGACTCCGCCAGTTCCGGCCGATCGCCCAATGCCTGAGTGATCAAGTCCTGCACCGGTTGGTCGCTGAGCGCTCCGATCACATCGGAGCTGTCCGTCGGGACTACCGGCATCGACTCCAGAACCGGGTCATCCAGGTTCTTGGTGATCGCGTTCTTCATCAGCGATTCCTGAAGTTGCAGATTGGTCTTCGCGATGAGAAGGTCCTGATCGCGCTTCGAAACTTCGGCCTCGGCGCGCATCACGTCCATCTCTGGAACCGCCTCGAGCTGCAATTGCTTCTGTGCGTTCGAAAGGCTCTGCTGCGCGAATGAGTACGACTGCTCGGTCACTCGTTCGGCCTCGAAGGCATCGACCAGGTCCCAATAGATGTCTGAGATTTGTGTGATAGTGGCAACCAATTGGTCTTTGAAGGCGATGTCAGAAATCTTCTTGTTGTTCCTCGCAATGCGCAGGAATCGAAGATTCGGACCGAGTCCGAAGCCCGACAGCAACTGCTGTTGAACTGTTACTCGGTAATAGGACCCGAGTGAAGGAACCAGGCTGCTGAAAACACTATTCGTCGTTTGACGATTACTGTTCGACTCAAAGGTGAAGCTGGTTCCAGTCGGAAACGCCTGCTGGTAGGCGAGGTTGAACACGCCCGTGTTCTGCTGCAACGAGGGAACGCCGTAGATCTGAATGTTAGACAGCGGCTGGGCCAGGTGCTCGATTCCCATATTGCCCGTGATGGCTGGGTCGTACGATTGCACCGGAGCACCAATGCCGAGCGTCGACTGCACAATTCCGGATGCACCTGCGCCGGCTCCGCCCGCACCGCCGGAAGTACCGCCCGCGCCTGCTCCGGGCGCTCCTGTGCCGAAACCTCCGACACCGCCGCCCGGTGTTCCTTGCACCACGCCCGTGTTAACACCGCGAAACGAAGCGCCGGCCTTGGTGCGCAGCAAGTCCGTATCGGCAATGGGCAAGTTGTAGCGCGCGATCGCCACGTCGAGATTGTTTTCAATCGCGAGCGAGATCGCGTCTTTCAGCGAGATGTAGAGCTTGCCGTCACGGATCAGTTGGTCTAGACGCGGTGAGTTGGCGAGCTGCGGTTCGGGAACTGAATTGGAGCGATACGCGTCGAATGGCTCCCAGCTGTGCGGCATCACGAGCTTTGGCGGAGTCTGTATGTTCGCTTGTGCATTCGCCGAGGCGGTCGGAGTCGACGCCGAAGCCGTGGTCTGGGCCTGTCCGGTCACCAGTAGCGCGCAAAGCATGCTCGCAATCAGCGGTGACTTTGAGAATCTTTCCATCATGACTTTACAGCCTCGCCGGTAGGAGCCAGGTTTGCGTTGCCCGTGTCGCTCACCATCCACCCATCGCGCAAATTTATGGTGCGCGTGCCATACGACGCGTTTACGTCGGAGTGTGTGACTTGCACGATGGTCGTGCCCTGGCGGTTCAGATCTGCAAAAAGCTCCATGATTTCCTTGGCCTGGCTGGAATGCAGATTGCCGGTCGGCTCATCGGCCAGCAATAGCGCTGGCCTGTGAATCACCGCGCGCGCGATGCCGACGAGTTGCTGCTGTCCCCCCGACAATTGACTGGGATAAAGGTCTTTCTTGGCGACGATCTGGAAGCGGTCCAGCGTATCGGCCACCATCGCCTGCCGTTCGCTCCGCGGAATGTCTTTGTACGACAGCGGCAGGTCGATGTTCTCCTGCACAGTTAGATCATCGAGAAGGTGATAACTCTGGAAAACCATTCCAATATTCTTCTTGGCCAGTTCAGCGCGGTTCTTGCGCTTCATCCTGTGTACGGCTTCCTCGCGAAACCAGTATTCGCCTGCCCATTGATCGTCGAGCAACGCGAGCGCGTTCAGCAGTGATGACTTGCCCGCGCCCGACGGTCCCATGAAGGTGACGAACTCTCCCTCGGGAATGTTGAGGTCGATGCGCCGTAGCACCCAGGTCTCCCCGGCTGCCGTCTTGTAACTGCGTTCGAGATTTTTGAGTTGGATCATGATAGTGATTGGTAACTGGTAGCTGGACACTGGTCAGGCCGACGGTAGGCCTGCGCTCGTTGATGCCGGTCGTCGCAACTGCATGCTGGCTAACGTTCGAGACGAATGACTCACGATTAGCAACCAGTCACTAGCTACCAGCGACCAGTTACCAGGTACTTACTGCGTCTCCTGCATCAGCCTCCGCAGCTCGTCTTCCGCCACGACTTTGCCGTCGAATAAATGCACTTCGCGTTCGGCGTGCGCGGCAAAGCGCGGATCGTGCGTCACCATGCAGATGGTCGCGCCTTCGCGATGCAGCTTTTGCAGCAACTCCATCACCGCTTCGCCGTTGCGCGAGTCCAGGTTTCCGGTGGGCTCGTCAGCCAGCAGGATCGACGGCGACCCGGCCAGTGCACGCGCCACGGCCACGCGTTGTTGCTGACCGCCCGAGAGCTGCGACGGATAATGCCGCAGTCGATGCGCCATGCCCACGCGCTCCAGCGATTCCAATACGCGCGCCTTGCGGTCGGCCGCCGGCATGCCGTCGCGATAGGTAAGCGGCAGCTCAACGTTCTCGTACACCGTCAGGTCGCCGATGAGGTTAAAACTCTGGAAGATGAAACCGATCTCGCGGTTGCGGATGCGCGAACGGTCACCGAAATCGAGGTTCTCAACCGTGTTGCCGTTGAGCTGATACCTGCCGCCCGTCGGCGTGTCGAGCAAACCTATGATCGACAACAGCGTCGATTTGCCGCAGCCCGACGGCCCCGACATGGCCACATACTCGCCCTTCTTGATGGTCAAATGCACTCCAGCGAGCGCGTGTGTCTCGACTTCGTCGGTGTAGAAGACCTTGGTGAGATTTTCGATTTCAATTAGCGGTGCAGCTGCTGTGCTCATGTTGGTATCCGTTCTCTTGTGGATTCTTTGATCTTTGCAGTGATAGCGTTCTACTCCAGTTTCACGCGGTCCGTGTTGTCCCATCGCGACATGTCAGACAGAATCACCGTGTCGCCTTCCTTCAGGCCCGAGTCAATCTGGATCTGGTTCACCGAAGCGCGCCCGGTTTTTACTTGAGTGCGCGCGGCGCCATTGCCCTTCACATCCAGCACGAACATCGAGATGGTGCTGTTCTCCTGTCCAAACGCCGGACGCCCTACATACAGCACGTTGTCCAGCTTCTCCAGGTCGATGGTCCCATCGACACTCAAGTCCGGACGTGCACCCTTGGGCAACTCGCCAGTCAGTGATACGTCAACCGTAACCGTTCCGTTCTGCACCGCAGGATCGACGCGGCTCACCGTGCCGGCAATGATGCCATTATGCGTATCGATCGATGCCGGCTCGCCGATTTGTACGTCCCGCGCCTGTGTTTCCGGGATCTTGAGCGCGGCCATCAAGTGGTTCGGCTGAACGACCTTTGCCAACTCCGCTCCCGGCAGCACATGCTGGCCGACCTGTAGCGGAACTTCGACCAGGACGCCCGCAACTCCAGCGCGCACCTTCAATTTTCCGAGTTGTTCCTGCTTTAGTTGCGCAAGTGCGCGCAATTCCTCGACCTTTGCCTGCTGCACCGCTAATTGCGAGGTGATGGCCTTCTGGTTGATCTTCAGCCGGTCATCTTCTATTTGATTGCGGGTAACGAGTTCGTCAGCCTTACCCTGCGACGCCTTCGCAGTGAGCCCGGAAACGACGCCGAGGTCGTAGAGCGCCTTATCGGTCTGCGCCTTACGTTGTGCCTCGCTGTAGTCGGCGTTGACGGTAGCCGCTCCCGCGCGCTGCGTCATCAGGTCGCTGTCGAGTTTGACCTTGAGGCTTTGGTACTCCGCCTCGGCGGCCTTCACCTGGAGCTGCGCATCCAATGCTTCTTGTTCCAGCTGTGGATTGCTCATCTCTACCAGCACAGTGTCAGCATCGACGTTCGATCCGGGCAGCTTGAGGATGCGAATCACGGTAGCTTCCGTCTCGGCGGGAATCTGCCGCACATCTTCATGGCTCGGAATGAGCGATCCAAGTCCGCGTACCTGGCGCAGCATTGGGCCACGCTTGACGGTGTCCGTCCAGATGGTGGCGCGCTCCACGCTCGGCGCAGCCGGTTTCAGCCGCATCACTCCCATGGTCAGCGCTACGATTAGTATGAGTCCGATGCCACCCCAAATGAGTTGGCGACGACGCTTTTGTTGCTTAAATTCGGGCCGGGCGATATCCATTGCATATTGGAAAGAGCAACCTCGTGACCAATTGCGTTTTTGCTAAATTACTGAAACTAATACGTCCGACTAGCGGGCTGAGTGCGCGCTCACGAGCCGGACTGTCCTAGGATGCCGAAAACTGTCCGAATCCGGACAAGCAACTTGGCCGCCACTAGATTAAACCGCACCGATGCAATGATTTAGGCACCTTATGGTATTTCCGGCCAAACCAATCATTTAGGATTGAATAAGCAGCACTCTGGCTCCGAAATGCCTCCAATTTGAATGGCGACCGTCACTCAACATATTCCGGAACCCCGGACGCACACGCTCCCGGCAACCAATCGCCTCTTCTCGCTCGACGTCTTTCGCGGCGCCACCATCGCCGCCATGATTCTCGTCAACAACCCGGGTAGCGACTTTGCGTATGCGCCGTTGAACCATTCTCAATGGAACGGTTGGACCCCGACCGACCTGATCTTCCCCTTCTTCCTGTTTATTGTCGGTGTGTCGCTGACGCTGTCGTTTCGTTCACGCATCGAAAAGGGCGAATCGCGCCGCCAACTCCTTATTCATACCGTCCGCCGCAGCGCAATCATCTTTCTGATCGGCTTGTTTCTCAATGGCTTCCCCCACTTTCATCTCGCCTCCTGGCGCGTTGCGGGAGTGTTGCAGCGAATCGCGATCGCGTATCTTGCGGCATCGGTAATCACGCTTTATACGAAGACGCGCGGCATTGCGATATGGGTCGCCGCATTGTTGATCGGCTACTGGGTTGCTATGCGGTTCATTCCAGTGCCCGGACTCGGCATGCCCGGTACCGATATGCCAGTCAATGATCCGAATGCCAATCTCTCCTGGTACATCGACAAACTTTATCTTCCTGGCGCGATGTATGAGAAGACTCGCGATCCCGAAGGCATACTCAGTACGCTTCCAGCCATCGCCACCGCGCTCATCGGAGTGCTGACCGGCGAATGGCTGCGTCGCACCGTGGACGCCACAAAGAAGGTGGCCGGTATGCTCGCGTTCGGCGTCGCCGGAATCCTGGCCGGCCAGATCTGGAACCTGTGGTTCTCCATCAACAAAAAGCTCTGGACCAGCTCCTTTGTCCTCTTCACCGCCGGATGCGCGCTGCTCGCCCTCGCCGTCTCCTACTGGGTATGCGACGTTAAGCTCCAACGCGGAGCCTGGACCAAGCCGTTCATCGTTTTTGGCACCAACGCAATCGCAGCGTATGCGTTGGCGGATTTAGCGTCCAGCCTGCTCTTCAATGTCCATGTGCACTTCGGACGTCGCTCAATCACTTTGCAGGAGTACGTTTACCGCGCCGCTTTCGGAGCGGTATCGCCGAGGGAATTCGCCTCTTTGCTGTATTCCATCGTCTTCGTCTGCCTTTGCTGGTTGCCTATCTACGTCATGTACCGCAAGCGCATCTTCCTCAAGGTGTAGCCGGTCTTCGCTCTCTTTCTTCCTATCCTGACCCGCTTGCAGTAAGCTATGTGGCCTGACTACCGGCTATGGCCACCAAGTTGCTCTAAGTATGAGGTTTGACTGGCGCAGAATGAACTGCGTCGAGGTATCGTACTGATATGGCAGAGCATTCCTTCAAATCGGGGGACCAGATTGGCCACTATCGGCTAGCCGAAAAGATAGGCAGCGGTGGTCAGGGAGAGGTATGGCTCGCCCGGGATGAGCGTTTTGACCGCCACGTGGCCCTTAAAATCCTTCCCGCGCATGCTTTGGCCGATGCAGACGCTCGCGATAGGTTCCGCCGCGAAGCCCGTGCTGTCGGCAAGCTGAACCATCCCAACATCGCCACCGCCCACGACTTCGACACCAAGCCGGTCGACTACCTCGTAACCGAATACGTCCCCGGCAGCGGCCTCGACCAGCGCCTCGCGGGCGGAGCACTTCCGGAGGAAACAGTCCTCGCGCTGGGAATCCAACTGGTCAGCGGACTGGAAGCCGCCCATCGCGAAGGCATCATCCATCGCGATCTGAAGCCGGGCAACCTGCGCATCACCGAGAACGGCACGCTCAAGATCCTCGACTTCGGCCTCGCCGAAATGTTCGACCCGACCAAGGACCTCGCCTCGATCGAGACCATCACCATCAACATGACCCTGACCGGCACGGTGCCCTACATGGCGCCGGAACAATTCTCGGGCATCGCCGATCAGCGCACCGACTTGTGGTCGGTGGGCGCGGTTCTTTACGAAATGGCGACCGGCAAGCTGCCCTTCACCGAGACCCAGATCCTGGAACTCCGCAACGCAATCCAGCGCAACGAGCCCGCGCGTCCCAGCGCGGTCAACCCTGCCGTATCCGCCGGCATCGAGCAGGTCATTCTACGCTGCTTGAAGAAGAATCCCAGCCAGCGCTATCAGTCCGCGACAGAGTTGCGTGAAGACTTGGTGCGCCTGTCGGAGGGCCGCAAGACCAAAGGCGCCGAAAAGCACCAGGGAAAGCGATTCGCAGTGGCTGCGCTGGTCGTGGTGCTGGTCGCCTCGGCGTTCACGGGCGTTTACTACTGGCCGCAAATCAAAGCCAAGCTGTGGCCCCAACAGACCGCCCAATTCCGTCTGCTAGCTATCTTGCCGATGGATACCGCCGGTCAGAGTCCGTCGGAGAACGCTCTGATCCGCGGCATCGCCGACACCATCAGCACCCGCATTGCCAAGGGCACTTACGGACAAAAAGTGCAACTGATTGGGCCAAGCGAACTGATTGCACGCGATGCTCGCACCACCGATGCAGCACGCCGCGAGTTCGGCGTCGATCAGGTGCTCGAGGTGACCATGCAGCGCTCCGGCGACAAAGTGCGTGTCACCTGTAGCCTCATCGATTCCAAGACCCACCAGGTCTTGAACGCCTGCACCGTAACGGGAGACGGCAGCGACCTGTTCGCCCTGGAAGACAAGCTGGCCGGCGATGTCGTCGCCATGCTGCCGCAAGGCAGCCACAACGAACAGGGCGCGCCTGAGGTGGTACACGCCGCCAATCCGGACGGCTACGAGGCCTACCTCAAAGGCAAAGGCTACCTGCTCGATTACCAGAAGCCGGAGAACATAGACGCGGCCATTGGGGAATTTGAACAGGCGCTGAAAGTGAGCCCAAAGTTTGGTCCGGCTATGGCGGGGTTAGGCGAGGCCTACTGGAGGAAATACCGAGATGACCGGAACAAGAAATGGATTGACCTTGCCATTTCGAACTGCCAGAACGCTGTCTCCGCCGATCCCAATTCTGCAGGACCATACACTTGCCTTGGTCTCGTCCAGTATGAGCAAGGCCAATACGAAAACGCTGTAACCCAGATGAAGCATGCTTTAGAGCTCGACAACCGGGACGCAGACGCGTATCGCGGCCTGGGAAATGCTTATGATCAATTGGGCAAATTTGCTGAAGCAGAGCAAACCTACAAAAAGGCCATCGAAATGTTTCCCCAGTACTGGGCTGTTTACAACTGGCTAGGTACCTTTTATGCCTCGCAGGCAAACTATAAAGAAGCAGCTACCATGTTCAGTAAGGTCACTAAACTGGCCCCCGAAAATTATCGTGGATTTTCCAATCTCGGCGGTGTTCTAGTGTTGGAGGGAAAATACGACGAGGCAATTGCGGCTGCAAATCAGTCGATCCGGCTGTCCCCGAACCTTGATGCATACTGCAACCTCGGAGCGGCCTATTTCTGGCAGCATCGCTATGCCGACGCCGTACCCGCTTTCGAAAAGGCGCGTGAATTGCAGAACCGGGACGTTCTCAATTGGGGAAACCTCGGAGACGCTCTTTACTGGACGCCCGGTCGTCGCGCGGAAGCTTCACCGGCTTACAAGCGGGCTATCGAACTCGCTCAGTCACAACTACAGGTAAACCCCAAAGACGCTGCTTCGCGCGCGTACATCGCGGAATACGGTGCCATGCTGGGGGACAAAGAGTTGTCAGTTGAGCAGATTCAGGAGGCGCTGAAACTCTCGCCCAGCGATCCCGAAATCGCCTATCGCGCCAGCCTCGTATACAACCAGCTCGGAGACCACCAGAAGACTATGGAGTGGCTCAAGAAGGCCGTGGCCGGGGGCTATTCTCTTACCGTCGTGCGCGATACGCCGGACTTCGCGCAGCTTCAGTCCGATCCCGCGTTTAAAGCTCTCGTCGTTGCAAAATAAAAGAAAGGCCGCCCAGGAAGCGACGGGCGGCGTTCCACTTATTGCGTGATGTGCACGCCCATCGACTGCGAGTTCGTACAGGTCGCATACGCGGGCGGGTTTGCGGCAGGATTCCAAACCTGTAAGCTGCTGAAGGAATATATATTTCCCGCAGCTGCCCCGCTCGTCGCCCCGCCCGTGGACCCACCTCCGCCATATGTACTTGCCCCGAACGGCAGATTAGTAGGGAAATTCACTCTCGGCTGAGTTGAAGAAGTTCCACCGACCATCGTCCACGAGACCGTGTCAGAATTTCCCTTGGAAACGTCGATATAGGCGAGGATAGTTCCACTGCTATTCTTCTGCGCACACGACCCGTCGCTGTTGAGACTTAATGATTCTGATAGAGCCATCCCCGCACCGCCGCCGCCACCGCCGACGACACCGCTGCCGTCGTCGAGCCCCGTCATAGTCTTCTTCTTGTTCTTGCCGACCTCATACCCAGCGATGAGCGCAGCGACAATCAGGATCACGATGATTAGGTTCTTGGCCATTTTCCTTTCCTTTCTGTTTCGTTCTTGCCTTACCTGGAACTCTCAGTTATGACAGCACAGACTGCAAGTATGGCCGTATTTAATTGTTGGTCTGCAAACAGTAGCACGCCTCTTTAACTAGTCAAGCAAATAACTAGCCATTCGCTGGCCTTTTTTCATTGGTGCCCCTTCAAGTAGCGAGCGTTGGCTGCCGCCACAAGAAGCGCTGGGACTCGCGCCCACAGACCCTGACACTATGTTCAGGACGGCCTTGGATACATCCAGTTGGGCGACAGAAGTCAGACCTTGGATTGGCTAAGCAAGAGTGTCGCGGCAGGATTCTCACAGAGCACTGCTCGCGATACGCCAGAACTTCGGCCGCTGCAAGCTGATCCAAAGTTTAAGGCAATCATCGCGGGCAGTTGAGCGCAGTCGTCTAGCTGCGCGAGCCCTCAACATCAATGTCTACTGGGTGATGTGCACACCCATACCTTGGACTGGGTCATAATAACTACACGCAGTTAACTTGCCCTGCGCGTCCGGCACAAGCACTTGGGTATAAGAAAAATAAAAATCTGGCACTTCTGCGGTAGTTAATCTCGCGGTGTTCAGCAAAGCGGGACTGGGTATCCCAAGCGAGCGCACGAGGTCACCCGTCCTGCTATACACTGGCGAGCCTGGATAATCGGGAGTGCCAGTCGGCGAGAAAAACACAGCCTTGTTGGCACCGGAAGAGTAGGTGCTGATCCATTGGACGTAATCTCCGGCGTAGACCTCTACCCACGTCGGAACCACCACCCAATCCCCCCCATTTTGCTGTACCTTTTGCACGCACTGCCCGTTACCGTCCGCCGTAATCTGAATCACCCACTTCGACGGAACCCTCGCTGCGCCGACGCCCATCTGTGCGAGTTTGATCTCATATCTCTCATGCCTATCTTGGCAAGAGGAACAATAGAGTAGGGCCAAAAGGGATAAAGCTATCCGTCCAGTTCTCATAAATCCTCCACATGCTTATCTTCAAGTTTGGTCTGCAAACAGTAACATGACTCTAGTAGCAGTCAAGCAAATATCTCGCCATTCGCTCGTGTCGCTGCCTGAACACCACCTCTATCGCGTGAGCCTCGGCCACCTTGATGGGGAGGGTTCGAGAAATCACTGCGAATCGATCAGGCATCGCAGTTGCCGCCTCGATTTTCCTCGCTACCGAACTCCCACAAAATCGGCGAGATCGCTCGATTCCAGGAGGCGGCGCCTCGCACTATCCTCCTCGCTTGCCGTTTCTATCCGAAGGGATAGTCCATATGTGTCGGATTCCCATTTCCTAACAGCCAAGTTCCACCAAGTTGTCTGTGCCCAAAAGACTTAGCCCGTGCCAAAGCCGCCCCCGCCCTTTGGCCACCGACTTGCTCTATTCCCAGGCGTAAGCCGCAAGCCAAAAGGCCATCGCAAGAAAGCCCAAAGGCAAACCGGCTAACAAATTTCAGCTTGGGTTCCGCTACAGGAGCCCCCAAGGAGGAGTTATGAAGCGCAACATGTTTGGGGCCCTGATGACTCTCATCGCGGCTTCCGTTCTGGTAGTTCCGGCAGTTCATGCCCAGAGAATCCTGACGGCCGACGTGCCGTTCGCCTTCACCGTTAGCAACAGCCAAATGCCGGCGGGTGCGTATGAAGTCCAGCAAGTGGGCGATCACGCCACCCTGATCGAAGCCCGCGATGGAAGCGACAAGGTGCTCGGCCTCTATCAATCTGCGGGACCTTCCAAAGCTGGTGAGACCAAGCTGGTATTCGACAAGGTCGGCGACAGCTACTTCCTGCGCGAGATCTGGACCAGCGCAAAAGGTGCAGGGCTTGCCGTCCCCGAGTCGAAGCTGGAGAAGGAAATCCAGGCCACCAACCACGGCGCTGGCAGTGGCGAAAGCGAGACTGTAGTCGTCGCAATGCGCTGACCAACCCCCAGCGCACACCCCCGACCCGGAGCTCACCCAAGGCTCCGGGTTTTCATTTTGGGTTCACGCCACACGTTCTTTCCCCGTTGCAGTCGGAAATTCCCCCTGTCACGCGTAGAATGCTGAGTTCGCCACTTTGTGCTGTCGGTGGAGGCTCCTTCATGCTGGTCGGTGTTCCCCGCGAGACCTTTCCGGGGGAGCGGCGGGTCGCGCTCGTGCCCGCAGTCATTCCCAATCTTAAAAAAGCTGGACTGGAAGTCATCGTCGAAGCCGGTGCCGGTGTCGAAGCCGGATACCCCGACGCCGATTACATCGCAAAAGGTGCGACCATCGCTCCCGATCGCGCTGGCGTCTTTGCCAAGGCCGACATCATTGTTCAGGTGCTGAGCTACGGCTCCAACGACCGCACCGGCGGTTCCGACCTTGCGCTGTTTCGGCGTGGCCAGGGGCTCATCGGTTTTCTGCGTCCTTTAGGCGACGTGCGGACGGTGCAAGATATTGCTGCGACTGGCGTGACGTCGTTCTCGATGGAACTCATGCCCCGCACCACCCGCGCGCAGTCCATGGACGCTCTTTCTTCCATGGGCACCATCTGCGGCTACAAGGCCGTCATCATCGCCGCCGACACATTGCCGCGCATGTTTCCCATGCTCACCACCGCCGCCGGAACCATCACTCCCGCGCGCGTACTGGTCATGGGAGTCGGCGTTGCCGGATTGCAGGCCATTGCGACCGCGCGTCGTCTTGGTGCAGTAGTTTCGGCCTATGACTTGCGCCCTGCAGTCAAGGAACAGGTACACAGTCTCGGTGGACGCTTTGTCGAGCTCGCCATCGAAGCCAAAGACGCGCAAGACGCTGGCGGCTACGCCAAAGCGCAAGACGAATCGTTCTACCAGCGCCAGCGCGAGTTGCTCGGACAAGTTGTCGCTCAACATGACGTGGTCATAACCGCGGCTGTGATTCCCGGCAAGCAATCGCCAATCCTGGTGACCAAAGAGATGGTCGCAGCCATGTCGCCGGGATCGGTGATCGTCGATCTCGCTTCCGAGCGCGGTGGCAACTGCGAGCTGACGCGCGTGGGTGAAAAAGCTATCGAGCACGGCGTCTCCATTATTGGCACTATCAACCTGGCCAGCACCGTTCCGTATCACGCCAGCCAGATGTACGCCAAGAACGTCACCAACTTCCTGCTCAACATGGTGAAAGACGGGCAGCTCAACCTGAACATGGACGACGAAATCGTTCGCAGCACGCTCGTCACCCAGGGCGGAGAGATCGTGAACCCGCGCATCCGCGAGTTCTTCTCACTGCCAGCATTGGTTGCACAAACGTAAGAGATTTGAACCACAGAGGCACTGAGACACTGAGAAGAAGTAGAACAATAAAATCCAAGAATTGATTTTCTCAGTGGCTCTGTGTCTCTGTGGTGGATTTTTTGGAGGTTTTGAATTGCACACAGACCTGATTACCAGTCTGTACGTCTTCATGCTCGCCGCTTTCATCGGATTCGAGGTGATCCGGCGGGTCTCACCGCTGCTGCACACGCCGCTGATGTCGCTCACCAACGCGCTCGATGCCATCGCTGTCGTGGGCGCGATCATTCTCGCGGGTGAAGGCAAGAGCCGCCTGGCCACGATACTCGGCACCATCGCCATCGTCGCCGCCACCAGCAACATCGTCGGCGGATTCATCATCACCGACCGCATGCTCAAGATGTTCAAGTCGAGCAAGACCCAGAAGCCATGAACAACTTCCCGGGCAGTGACCTGATTATCGAAGTCCTGTACATGGTGGCGGCGGCGTTGTTCATCCTGTCGCTCAAGTGGCTCAGTTCGCCCGCCACCGCGCGCCGCGGCATCTTCGCTGGCGAAGCGGGAATGCTGCTGGCCATCGTCGGAACGCTCTTCCATCACGGCATCGTCGATTTCAAGTGGATCGCTATCGCGCTCGTCCTCGGCACCATCATCGGAGTGCCCCTGGGCAACGTGGCCATGACCGCCGTTCCGCAGCGGACCGCGCTCAGCCACGCTTTCGGCGCTCTCTGCGTCACGCTGGTCGGCACCGCCGAGTTCTACTTGCGCGCGCCGAACATCTCGAAATTCATGATGAGCGTGCTGTCGCTCGAGGTCATCCTCGGCTCGCTCACCATTACCGGCAGTCTCATGGCCGCGGGCAAGCTGCAAGAGATCCTGCCGCAGCGCCCCATCACTTATAAAGGACAGAACCTCGTCAACCTCGGCTTCCTCGCCATCGCAATTGCCATCGCGGTCGTGCTCGTGCTCCATCCCGACCACATGTATCTGTATCCGGCGATGGTGATCATCCCGCTGATCTTCGGCGTGCTCATGATCATCCCCATCGGCGGCGCCGACATGCCCACCGTGATCTCGCTGTTGAACTCCTACGCCGGACTCTCCGCCGCGGCCATGGGCTTCGTGCTCGACAGCAAGTTGCTCATCGTAGCTGGCGCGCTCGACGGCGCTTCCGGCTTCATTCTCTCCGTGAACATGTCGAAGGCCATGAACCGCTCGTTCACCAACGTGCTCTTCGGCGCCTTTGGACAGGAGCAGGCCGCGGCCGCAGGCGCGCAGGAAGCGCGTCCAGTGCGCAGTGCGACGCCCGAAGAAGCGGCGGCGATTCTTGCGGCTGCCAACAAAGTCGTCATCGTCCCCGGATACGGCATGGCCGTCGCCCAGGCACAGCACAAAGTCCGCGAACTCTACGACGCCCTCAGCAAGCGCGGCGTTGACGTCTCGTTCGGCATCCATCCTGTGGCCGGCCGCATGCCCGGACACATGAACGTCCTTCTCGCCGAGGCCGACATTCCCTACGACAAGCTGCTCGACATGGACCAGGTCAACGGCGACATGCCGCAGACCGACGTGGCGCTGGTCATCGGCGCCAATGACGTCACCAACCCGGCAGCGCGCACTGACACCGCGAGCCCCATCTACGGCATGCCTATCCTCGACGTGGACAAGGCGCACACCGTCATGGTCATCAAGCGCAGCATGAACCCGGGCTTCGCCGGCATCGACAACCCGCTCTACTACCTCGACAACACGCTCATGCTCTTCGGCGACGCCAAGCAGTTTGTAGGAAACATCGTGAAGGAGCTGTCGGGGAATAGCGGAGGGCACTAATTTGTGTGTTCTTACCATGAATTTGGAGGTCGCCGCGGTGCAGCCAAGTGCGAGTGGCTGGCACGCGGAACAGTGGGGCTGGTGGCCCACATATCCCGTGGCCTACATTTGCCTGCCGTTGGCAAATGTGGGGCTTTTCACTTGAGCTGGGGAAACTCGCATAAGCTATTCAGCGCGCTTTCCACCGGCTGGTGGCCCAGCTAACCCCGCCCCAGCCGCAGTTCCGTGGCGGAACCCTCAGCCCGCTGAATCGTCCAAACTACATCTTCGCGTTGGCGACCTCGTTGGACACCGCGACCGTCCCCTTCAGCACGATTTCCTGCGACGACCTCCCGACCGACACCCCAAAGTCTCCCGGGGTGATCGTCCAGCGCTTGGCTGTCGGGTCGTAGTAGGCGAACGAACGAGCATCCAGCGTCACGGAGACGTGCTGAGTTTCACCGCGCTTCAGGTTGACCTTCGCGAATCCCTTGAGTTCTTTCGCGGGACGATCGATCTTCGAATGTCCGTCAGAAATGTAAACCTGGGCGACGTCAGCGCCGTCGCGATCGCCGGTGTTGGTCACGTCGAAGGTGACCGTGTAGAGCGCATCGGAACCGGTCTGCGGTTTGATCGACAGGTTCTCGTATTTGAACGTGGTGTACGACAGGCCGTAACCAAACGGATACCGCGGCTTCACTCCGTTATGTTCGTACCCACGATACCCGACATAGATTCCTTCTTTATAGAGAACACGCTTGGTGTCGCCCTCGGGGTAATAGAAGGCTGAAGCCGGATTGTCTGCCCACTTTTGTTCAAAGGTAGCGGGCAAGCGTCCAGACGGATTCACGGCGCCGAACAGTATTTCAGCCAAAGCAGTTCCTCCGGCTTCGCCGGGATACCACATCTCGATGTACGCCGGAACACCGTCGATCCAACGGCCGGAATCGACGTTTCCGCCCGACGTGACAGCGACGATCGTTCGCGCATTGAGAGCGGAGACTTGGTGAATCAGTTGCTCCTGGCCGAAGGGCAAGTCGAAGGTGCGGTCCGATCCTTCCGATTCACTGTCAGGATCGAATCCGGCGGCGATGACTACGACATCAGCTTTGGCGGCCTGGGACTTAAGGCTTTCAGAAACCAGTTTTCGCTGGTCGGCAATCCCCAGTCTTAAGCGGCCACCCACCGCCGAATCCTGGTAGTCTTCCACGACCACTTTGTGCGGCCCCGCAGCCAGGTTCACACTGAGATGCGGTTGCAGAGTCTTAGAAAGCTTCCAGTTCTCGATGACCAGCCTGTCGTCGAGATAGAGCCGATTTCCGTTCGACTCGCCCATTCCTTGTAGCGCGATTTCGTACGTACCGCTCTCCGCCGCAACGTAGTATCCCGTCCAGCGTCGAGAAGAAGGCTTCGGATTCTTGAAGGCCGCTACCACGTCTTCCAGGTCGGGGAAATCCCCCCAGTCCATGCCCGCTTCGTTAATGTGCCTGACAACGGTGGTGGAGACGGGCGCGCCAGCCAGATCCTTGTTCGCAAATGTCTCCAGCGTGAGCCCGCGCTTACCGTTTTGTGCCGCCGTCATGAACTCGGTGGTGACCGCCAGATCTTGCAAGGCAGGAACTCCGCGGTCATAAAAGACCGTGCTGGCCGTTCCGAGGTAGGCGCCGACGCCCTCGAGCACGCTCACCGGGGCAAACGGTTTAGCTTGAGCGCTACCTCCACCGACGACAACTGCGGGATAGGCGTCGGGCCCAATCACCAGGATGGTTTTCGTTGTGCCCTTGTCGAGAGGAAGCAGTCCGCCATCATTCTTCAGCAGCACCATGCTCTCGCGAGCTGCATCGAGCGCGACTGCCTGGTTCTGCGCGCTGAATTTCGAAAGCGACAGATCAGTTTGCGGCCGGTCGAGCCAGCCGAACTGCAAGGCTGTAGTCAGAATGTGACCGACCTTCTCATTGATGGTTGCTTCCGTCACCTTGCCTTCTTTCACCACGGGCAAAAGGACTTCGGTGTTCATGTATTGGCCGAATGGCATTTCAATGTCGAGTCCACCGTTGGCGGCAGCGACGCCGTCGTAAGTCGCCACCCAATCCGACATCATGACGCCCTTAAAACCCCACTCCTTGCGCGCAACCTCGATATTGAAATAGCTGTTCTGCGTCGCATGCTGGCCATCGATGAGGTTGTAAGAGTCCATGACCGCGCCCACGTTCCCGCGCTTTACCGCCGCCTCAAATGCCGGCAGATAGATTTCGCGCGCGGTGCGTTCGTCAATAATCGAGTCGGAGTCGTGCCGCAGGTACTCGGAGTTATTGCCCAGGTAGTGTTTCACCGTCGCACTTACAGCCGTCTTCTGCATTCCGGTGATGTAGCCAACGGCCATCGCAGAGGTCAGGAAGGGATCTTCTCCGAAATACTCGAAGTTGCGGCCGTTCATGGGCGCGCGATAGATGTTCACGCCCGGACCCAGCATGTAGTGAATGCCCCGCGCTCGCGCGTCTTTGCCAATGCCTTCACCAACGCGACTCGCCAGCTGCGGATTCCACGAGGCAGCCAATGCGATACCGCAGGCGTAAACAGTGGAAGGAAATCCGGCGTTGCTGCGCACTCCGGCCGGGCCATCGGACATTTCAAATGCGGGAACCCCGAGTGCCGGAAGCGGGCGCGTGGCAAATCCTGTCCCGCCGATGTAATCGATCTTCTCCTGCAACGTCATCTTGCCGACGATCGACTGAATGCGTTGGCGGTTTTGCGCTTCGGTCGACTGCGGGGTGGACTGCGCGCAGAGCACAGCCGTGCTAAGAAGAATCGACAGGACGATGATCGCGGAAGATTTCAATTGTCGGGAATTCATCGGGGTGATCCCTTTAGAAGCCGAAATAGTCGCACGTTCGTAGGAATACGGGTGGGAAAGCGAATCTTGCGACCGCCAATTATAGCGAAGAGAGCGCGCACCGACGGAGATTGTCGTCTCCTGGAAATAACGAACAGGCCCGGCCCTTCAGCCGTGCTTCGCGCAAAACAATGCCACGGTATCGAAATGACGGAAGTTGCCAGCGTCGACTATCTCACTTCGCTTCGAACAGCGGCCTCGCCATCTCCTCCTGGTTCGCCAACTCGGGGTGCTCGGGGCGGGTGGGGATTTTCCTCCCGCTGGCCGTGGGTACTTTTCCCATTCCAGGACTGCCTGGTTACTTTAGTTTTTTTCTGCTCCGATTTCTTCTAGCTCTTCCTCGGCCCGCGGCGTTATAGGTGATAACGGGGAAGGGATTCGTGTCTCTGCCCTCCGCGCCCAGGCAGCAGAACTACTGTTCTTTGACATCTCGTCGCGACTCGAACCTCGGCTGAGGACCAATACAATCAATACTTTCAATACAGGTCGTACTGAGCCAGCAGACAAGCGAACCAATGCGCGCTATTTAATTTCTAACTTCAACATAATCATGTGGATAGCTAGGCTTGCATTCCGCTTGATGGGGCCGGTCGATCCGAGGCGACCAGCCGCTAACCTATTTGAAATCTATGACTTGCCTGTAACTCTTGTGGTTACAATACTTTACGTCGCAAATCATGCGTAACTGATTGATCACACAGTGGGGGCAGGGTAGGGGGTCTGTAGCAAGACGTCGTCGTTGGGTCTCATTCCATAGAGACAGAGGCGTGGCCTCTGAGCTGGAGCTAAAACAGCACCAGCTTCGCATTTTATTGATATCAATCCCAAGGGAGGTGACTACGCCCCGAACTGACGTAAGTGGTGGTCGAGGTGTTTATACATTCCACGGCTCCAGACTTCCGGTGTTAGCGAGCCGAAGAACGGGTGCGGATGACGCGTGCATTGCGCTTCACCGCCGTCGTAGAACTGCCGGATCTTCACTTTGAGCTGTTCCTGCTCGCGCGCGAAATCCTTCTGGTCGGCGACCACCAACTGTTTGTCCGTGGGGCTATTCTTTCCGAACGGTTTATCGTTCGTGAAAAGGGGCCTAAAAAAAGGACCGATCAGCCGCCCTATCAGACTGCGCGGAGGATTCACCGTTCCCGAAGCCATGTCCATTGTTTTCGAACAGTGTGCCATCATTTGCGCCGCGTCCATCTTTCCCCACTGCCGCACGGCTGCGGGCTGCAGATTGTCTATGCGCGAGATCACCTCGTCAACAGTATCCTGCTCAAATAATGTCTTCATTGCTCTCCTTCGCAGCTCGCCCCACGTTCGCGTCCGTCCTTCGAACAGTTACTTGGAAGCGTTCCATCACTTCCCCTCGAACAGCGGCCTCGCCATCTCCTCCTGGTTCGCCAACTCCGGATGCTCCGCCTTCCACCGCATCGCCGCAGTGATGCGCGTCCGTCCGCTGGGATGATCGTAAAAGAGAAACTCCTCGATCGGGCCGGGATCCAGCTTGCGATATTCGCCCAACAGCATGTCCACATTCGCCTCGCCGTCAGGTTGTTGGGCCGCGTTCAAACCGTACATGTCAGCCTCAAACTCCATGTTGCGCGAGATGGTGTTGTTCACCGGAGTCATTACAAACATGTAAACCGAGAACACGATCACCGCCCACGGCAGCACGGCGACGTCCGTGATTCCTCGCACGCCCCACTGCTTGCCCCAACGCGCAAGGCCGTAGTTGACGCCCCAGTTCAGGAAGGCGAATCCGATCACGATCACCACGCCAAATATCACCAGTCCCTTGTAGGCGTGGTTAAGGACGTAGTGTCCCATCTCGTGCCCCATGGTCGTCTCAATTTCAGGCAACGTGCAGCGCTTCAGCAGGTTGTCATTCAATGAAATGCGCAACGTACTGGCGAACCCGCTGACGTTGGCGCTCACCCGGTTCGACTGCTTCGATGCGTCGAACTCGTAAACGTCGTTGGCCGGAATTCCGTTCGCCCGTGCCATGCTGAGAATCGGATCTTTGATTTGTGGGTCCGCGAGCTTCGTGTACTTGTTGAACAGTGGAGAGATATAAACCGGAGCGATCAGGCTCACCAACGCGACAAACGCGACCATCACAATTGCGCCCCACACCCACCAGTTCTTTCCCAGCCGTTTCACGAGCCAAAACAGCGGCACCATCAGGATGGCTCCCAGCACCACGCCAACGCCGAGCCCAACCATTTGATCTTTCATCCACGGCCCGAAGGACTGGTTCAGAAGGCCATACTTATGCTCGCGGAAGTAACCCTCATAAAGGCTCATCGGAAACGTGAGCACGGTCACTACGACGATGAATTGCACCCAGTAAATCGCTGTCTGGTGATGGGGAATCCGACTAATGCGCGCGGCTAGATCGCGCATGCGCGCCGACCACCCAAACCGCAGCAGCAACCACATCACGAAGATCGTGATAAGAAAGTCCCACAGCTGGAGCCAATAGCCGCCTTCGAAATAGGCATCGGAACGGGCGCGTTGCGCCGGCGGCATCTTTGCGAGGTACGTGTCCACAGCGGCGTTGACATCGAACGCCGGGCCGGGCCGGCTTGCGACGGGCGGAACGGAAGGAGTCCCAGGCGCGGTTGCCTGTCCAGATGCAAGAACGCTACACACCAAAATCGCCAGAACAACCAATTGGCAGGCTCGAAGCATTACGCCTCCTCGAATTTCCGCACGAGTATATCCCGTTGCGATGGAATGGCGAGAAGGACTGATCAACAAAAAATGACCCGGAGCGGTGGGGCTCCGGGCTGAGTGCTTCCGATTGTGTTGCGTTACCGCATCGCGATAATGACTTCCGTCGCTCCGCCTGCCTCCTTATAGGAGGCTTCCGTCGCCAGCTCGGCTTTGCTGGTTGGAAGGTTGATTCCCGAAGCCCCCGCTTGGCCGGTAGCGGTCCAAACTTCCGCCAGATAGTAGTGGTCGCCGTACTTGTGGAACACCAGTCGGGAATTCTGTGGCTTGGCACTCTCTTCGCTGACCGCGATCATGGCCACGGTCTCATTGGTCGATTCGTTCCGCAGCTTCATCACATGGTCGGAAACCGTGATGGTATATTCGCCGGCCCGCATCGAGTTCTGCTCAGCGCTGAAGGCGAAGGGGACATTGGCTTTGCTCTTCGATTGAGCGGTGGCAACGTTAACCAACAGAGCCAGGACGAGCGCCGTCAGGCCCGAAAGCATCTTGCGTTTCATAACTCCTCCTTGGAGTGGCTCCTCAGGTTGAGCCTGAGTCGCTTGGGCCTTCGCAGCTTCGGTTTCTCTTCCGCTACTGGATGGCTTACGCCTTGAGATAAAGCAAGCAGCGTGCCAACCTGAGAGAGCTCCCTGCCAGATGGGAGGGATGCGGTACGCATCTGTGTTTTCAGCAGGATGCGGTTGCAACAGAAATTGCGAAGAGGAAATTCGCGAAGCGCAACTATCCAAATGGATAGTCGCGCCTATCCTGAACGCTCATCGTCACGGAACTTACACGGTCGATGGACGTATCATTCATCAGGGGGAGTTATGCTCACCTTTTTCTTGTGGGTCTTTCTTCTGATCTTCTGCTGGCCATTGGCGATTGTGGCGATCGTCCTTTATCCGGTGGTGTGGCTGTTGCTATTGCCCTTCCGCATTCTGGGTATAGCAGTGGAAGGCGTGCTGGAATTGGTTAAGGCAATCATCTTCTTGCCGGCACGTATACTCCGCGGGCCACGACGGGCCTACTAGGTTCTGGTCACAGGGTTGCAACAGACGTCTCCGGTACAATCTGTGCCGACATGACCAGCAAGGTTGCGTGGTTCTTTTTCTTTCTTCTTTCTCTTTTGATTTTGTCGGGCTGCGGTGGATCAGCAGGTAGCAGTAGCGGCGGTGGCACACAGGGCGGAAGCCTTGCGGTCTCGCTGTCTAACAATGCTCCCCTGGTATTCCCCTCGCAGGCCAACGCAAGCATTAACGTCACCGTTGCCCGCACAGGGAACACCGGCAACATAACGCTCACAGTGAGCGGCGTCCCCTCGACCGCCTCAGTCACCGTGCAGTCACCGGGAATGACCAACGCAGGAACGGTTTCGATTGGCGCGGGCACCGCTCCAGCGGGAACGTACCTCGCCACGGTCACCGCGATTGACGGAACCGCACAGAGCGCCGCGCCGATGACACTCAGTGTGGGCGCCACGACGCAAGTGAGTGCCACGGTCACCGGACGGCTGCAGCTAGCGATGTCCACTTCGTTTCAGCCTGCCGAATGGGACTACCAGCTCTTCACCAACCATCCCGCGGCGGTGACACCACTCGGAAATCTCGAGCCGCAGCACATCCGCCTTCAGGCTGTGTCGCAGGGAATTCCACAGTCAACTCCCACAACGTGGGACTTCTCTATTAGCGACGCCATCATTCAGCCGGTGCTGGGCGTGGGCGATCACAGCCCCGAATACCAGATCGACGCCGGTCCGTCGTTCATGTACGACTCCGCGCACAATTTTCTCGATCCCACCTATGGACAGTTCGCGACTTACACTTCGCAACTCGTGCAGTACTACAACACCGGTGGGTTCACCGACACCGGAGGCACGTTTCACAAGTCGCCGAGTCCGTACCCGATTACCTGGTGGGGAATTTACAACGAGCCCAACTACAACAATGTGACGCCGGCCCAGTACGTGCAGCTGTACAACGCCACAGTGCCCGTCATGCAGGCTGCCGATCCCACTCTGAAGTTCGTTGCTGTTGAGCTGGGCGGCGGAAATGGCATCGAGCAGCAGTATCTGCCTCCATTTGTGAATGGCGTGACGGCGCAGGTCGACGTCGTGGCTACGCACTATTACTCCACCTGCAACCAGAAAGATACTGACGCGCAGCTATTCTCGACGGTCCCTGGCTTTAGCAGCCAGGTGTCATACATCCGTTCGCAACTCGCCACCGCGCCGAAACTCGCCAATGTGCCGGTCTGGATTACCGAGAACAACGTCAACGCCGACTTCTCAGGCGCGAATGGCATGAGCACTTGCAATCCGACTCAGCAGTTTGTGGACGACAAACGCGGGTCGAGCGCGTTCTTTGCGGCGTGGCGTCCGCTGATGTTTTCGCAGGTGGGCAAGGCCGGCGCCCAGGCGCTGTATCAATGGGCTTTTCCTGGCGACGCGCAATACGGCGAACTTGACGATCAGACGGGCAACACGCGGCTCAGCTATTGGGTTGACTACTGGTTGGCGCATATGTTCCCCGCCAGTCCTGGGGCGAACCTGCTCCAATTCAACGCTTCTGACATAACCGACCTGGAAACCCTGGCGGTCCGCAATCCTGACAATAGCGTTGTGGTGATGATCGCCAACCACGCTGTGGCTTCGCCGACCGACAACAACGGTCCGGGCCTGCCGCGTGTGGTCTCGCTCGACGTCAGCAGCCTGGGAATGTTCACAAATGGCAGCGTGCTGAAGCTCGATTCGACGACTGATGTGGTAAACGGTCCAACCGCCGTAACCATTGCGCCAACGTCGCCGATTCAGGTGACGCTGAGCGGTTATGGTGTGGCGTTTGTGAAGTTGCAGTAGCGGCCTCGCGGCTGCCGGCTGCGAAACACAGTAAAATAGACGTTTTACAGGCTGGCGCTTGCTGTACTCTGCTGTGCCCGTCCGTTCTGAGGGAATCGAAACGTCATGAATCCAACTAATCCTGAGACCGAGACTCAGGCCAAGTCTCCTTCGGAAATGCCCAAGGCTTCGAATTTCATCCGCGACATCATCGTCGAAGACCTCGAGTCCAACAAGTTTGCCGGACGCGTGCAGACCCGTTTTCCTCCTGAACCCAATGGCTACTTGCATATCGGTCACGCCAAGTCCACCTATCTGAACTTCGGACTGGCCGCAGAGTTTGGCGGCAAGACCAACCTGCGCTTCGACGACACCAATCCCGAAAAGGAAGAGCAGGAGTACGTCGATTCCATCATTCGCGACGTGCACTGGCTCGGCTACGAATGGGACGGCCTCTATTACGCCTCCGACTATTTCGACCAGCTTTATGCGTGGGCCATTCAGCTCATCAAGCCAGGCAAGGCGTACGTCTGCGACCTGAGCGCCGAGGAGATGCGCCAGTATCGCGGGACGTTGACCGAGCCCGGCAAAGAAAGCCCTTACCGCAACCGCAGCGTTGAAGAAAACCTCGACCTGTTCGAGCGCATGCGCGCGGGAGAATTTCCCGACGGCGCCCGCACGCTGCGGGCCAAGATCGACATGGCTTCGCCGAACTTGAACTTGCGCGATCCCCTGATGTATCGCATTCTGCGCGCCACGCATCATCGCACCGGCGACAAGTGGTGCATTTATCCGATGTACGACTACGCGCACGGGCAGTCGGACTCCATCGAGCGCATCACGCACTCCATTTGCACGCTGGAATTCGAAGACCATCGTCCGCTGTACAACTGGTTCATCGAGCAGTTGGGGATTTTTCCTTCGCAGCAAATCGAGTTCGATCGCCTGAACCTGACCTATACGCTGCTCAGCAAGCGCAAGCTACTGCAACTGGTGCAGGAAGGCCACGTCAGCGGCTGGGACGACCCGCGCATGCCTACCATCTCAGGTATTCGCCGTCGCGGCTACACGCCGGAGGCGCTGCGCAACTTCTGTGCTGCCATCGGCGCGTCAAAGACCAACGGCATCATCGAGCTCGCCATGCTCGAGCACTTCGTTCGCGAAGACCTCAACCGCCGCGCCAATCGCGCGATGGCTGTGCTGCGGCCGCTCAAGGTCATCATCGACAACTATCCTGATGGCCAAGTCGAGCACCTTGAGGTCGTCAACAATCCCGAAGACCCGAGCGCAGGCACACGCGAAGTGCCGTTCGCGCGTGAGCTGTACATCGAGCAAGACGACTTCCGCGAGGATCCGCCGAAGAAGTTTTTCCGCCTCTCGCCCGGCCGCGAAGTGCGCCTGCGCGGCGGCTACTTCATCAAGTGCGCTCACGTGGTGAAAGATGCGACCGGCGCGATTACCGAAGTACACTGCACCTACGATCCCGAAACCCGCAGCGGCAATGCGCCGGACGGCCGCAAGGTGAAGGCTACGATTCACTGGGTCTCGGCAGTTCACGCGGTCGATGCTGAAGTGCGGCTCTACGAAAACCTGTTCCTCAACGAAGACCCAAATGCAGTGCCCGAGGGCAAGACTTTCTCGATAACCTGAATCCCAGCTCGCTGGAAGTTCTGCCCATCTGCAAGCTGGAGCCGTCACTGGCGAAGGCCGAGGCGGGCGATCGCTTCCAGTTCGAGCGTCTCGGATATTTCTGCGTCGATCCCGACACGACTGCCGAGCTCTGGTCTTCAATCGCACCGTGCAATTGCGCGACACGTGGGCGCGAATCGAAAATCGCGACAAGAGTGGTAGCGCCTAGCTCGGTGGCTCGGCAGGTTGCGCGGCATTGCAAGGTAGATTGCACAACCTTCCTGTTCCTATTTCGGAACTAGATCGGTCTTTCTTTTGTAAATTGGCGCTGCGGACCTTGTTTGGCCCTCGGTCATAGCGCAAACTGCAAATTACCTCCTCCAATTTCCTAGGAAAGGCATATATCTAATGAGAAAAATTACTCTGCTCCTAGCAGTCTTGGCCTGTCTGCTGGTTGTGCAGGCTGGAGCGACGGTGACCACGGGCGTGCCTTGGATTGGTACATTGCCGATGCCGGTTTTGAATTACTTCGGGCCGGGACCGCAAACATACGGGAACTACACTTGGACCTCAACCAACGCCACAAACCAGGGTGGGTCGGTCTATGGCTACACCGGCGGATATGGCTACGGTGGTAATGGCTACTGGGACGGCAAACTTGGCCCAATGGCCGGTGTGAACGATAGCTTCGACGCATGGGGCGTAACCGACACCATGACCTTCGCTTTCGGGAGTCCTGTCTATTCGGTCGGCGGCTTCTTCAATTACGTGCCTGGCGGCAGCACACCAACCACGCTGGCCGTTTATGACTCAAGCTTTGCCCTCATCGAGTCGTACAACCTGACCTTCCTGACTGGCGGCGGAGTCGACACCGGCGAGTGGATTCTGTTCACCGAGACCAAGCCGATCGGCTATTTCACCATGTCGGATAACTATGTTGGCGTCGCCAGCCCGATTCCGGAACCGGCCTCTCTGGTGCTTCTCGGGACCGGCGCCCTGGGACTGGCGGGAGTTATCCGTCGCAAGCTTATGCTGTAGTCTTCTCTCTTGAGCACTGGTAGCCGCCCTCCGTGGGGCGGCTTCTTTCTTGCGATCCAGTCTTAGTGCGTGGTCGTCGGCCCTGCCGCTGGCCGAACTTTGATTTGCGCTGCCAGGGCCTTGTCGGGAGGAATCTCCTTACCTTCCGCATCCACGTAGTGAATGTCGAATGCGCCGTCCGGCATGTCATACATGTACACGGCCGACTTTGACGAGAAACGATGAATGCCCTTGGCCGTGAGGTAAACGTAATCACCGGCTTTCATGGCCATCGGGGTCCCGTCCTTCATCTGAGCACTTCCCGATCCGCTGACCATCACCAGCGTCTCGTTGGCGGTGTGCCAGTGCCATGGGATCGAGCACCCCGGGGCAAACTTCAGCAAGATCGTCGAGGGTCCCTTGGTCGGATCACCCTGCAATACGGAGAGCGTCACGCATGCTGGGAGGCCCGGCATGTTGCCGAACTTGCTGGTGGCCGGCGAAACCACTCCCATGTGTCCGGTGCCCTGGGCGGCGGCCAAGGATGTGTGCCCGACTAGCAGTACCAATACGCTGACAAATCGCTTGACCACAACTCCCCCAAAGAACGGAATTTTCGACTGCGCGAAAGCATACCCCAGAAAGGCGTTCGGCGGTATAGGGAGTTTCCTGTGAGTGCTTTTAGTTGTGCTTCAGGTACTCCGCGTTCTTCTGATTGGTGAGCGAGTTGTAGAGCGTCTCAATGAAAAGGTCAGAAGTGATGAAACCTCCGCCATATTTCTTGTCCCAAGGTGCGAGAATCTTCTCTTTCTTCATCTGGTCGGTCGTCTTGCCCAGGTTGATGGCGGCTTGAACCGCGGAACTCGTCTCTTTCAGCATCACGGAGTAGTCGCGGATATCGCCGAGGTTCGCTATCTGCCCGTGGCCGGGAATAACCTTCACGTCGTCAGGCAGGAGGGAAGCGACTTTATCGCAGGCGGCAATCATGCCCTGCACGCTGCCGCCGGAGTTCACGTCGATGAACGGATAGCCATAGCGCACGAAATCGTCGCCCATGTGCACGACATTCGCCTTGGGGAAGAAGACGATAGCATCGCCGTCGGTGTGTCCGCCTGGGAAGTGCAGCGCGCGAATGTCCTCGCCGTTGAGGTGCACGGTGACGTCGTGATCGAAGGTGATGATTGGCAGAGCGCCCTTCGGAGCGACCTTCTGGTCGATACTCATCGCGGTGCCGATGCCCGCCTTGCCGCCGGTTTCGAGGCGTTTGCGTACGTTGTCTTGCGCGATCACGGTCGAGCCGCCAGCGGCGAATGGCGCGTTTCCGCCCGTGTGGTCGCCGTGATAATGAGTGTTGATGACGAAGCGCACGGGCTTGTCGGTTGCGCCGATGCCCTTCAGCGCCGCGGCGATCTTGTCGGCCAACGGAGCGTACTGGTCATCCACGATGACGATGCCATCTTCGCCCACAGATGCGGCGATGTTTCCGCCCGATCCCTGCAACAGGTAGATGTTGCCGGAGACTTTGATGACCTTGATTTCGACCTTGCTGAAGTCCTGGTCCTGGGCGACCAGGAGGGCAGCAAAGCTGAGAACGGCGAGCATCGTTATCGTTATCTTGATTTTGCGCAATGGTTTCTCCCAAAAAGAATACGGATTGTAGCATTCAGTCGCCAGTTGGCAGCAGCCAGTCACCAGTTGAAGCCCTGACGTGGTGTGCGCACTACCCCCTCCCCTCGCCACATGTGTTTTCAGGCACTTGCGAGGGGTTTTCGATGCAGCTTCGCTCAAACAAGGGATTTAGGGGTACATGATAGAAAACATTGGGGTTACGGACGCGGTTTGGACGTGCGCGACGCTCTGCGGGGAGGGTGGCGGCGGTGAGATCCATGGCAGAAAAGCATACGAGCCGTTGAAAAGTCGATTCGCCCGCTGGCGACGACACGATTGACCTCGGCACGATTGAGGGCAAGGTCGTGGCGGGACTCGGGGACGCGCCACCGGAGGAGGAGGCTGCGGCGTCCAGCCCGCGCCATGTTGTGGAGGCGGATGCGTGTGTCGAGATGATGGCGGCAGCAGGCGCGTCCTCGAACGGCGGCGCCCTGACAGTGGCGGCCTCCGGGCAGGATGTGGCGACAGGTACGAATGATCAGGTGCGAATTCATTGAGACCTCCGCTGGGTCATTTGGTCAGGATAGGGTAGACGGCGAGGATGTTGGCGAGGAAAAGTGCAGGTCAATATTACGAAGGTAACCAGATCGTCCCGAATTGGGAAGAACTGGAAAGAACCGCCCGGAGGCCAGCCCATCGGCAGCCGGGTTTAGCTCCGAGATGGCGATTTATCGACAGGAATCGCGACCGCCCGTCAATTCTCGCCTTCGCCGCACAGCCCAGTTCTCGTGTCGCCAGTGGCAGCCTCGCGACCCAAAATCGAAACAGTCTTCTAGGTCTCAGGAATCTTTCGGAGCATTGCTCTGCCTTCTACTCGTGAGAATTGCAGACCCCACAGTAATGGCGGCAGATCTCCAGTATTGTTCAGCCCACCACGGTATCTTGGTTGGAATATTCAGAACCTTCACTGATTGCGGCAAAGAGAGTCCCGGCTCGCCGCCATCGGTCAGAACGAGCATCTTCTCCTCACCCAACCTGCTCGCAAGCGTCCTAATTTCCCAATCAACTTGCGGCGAGCCTTCAGCCGGCGAAAGGATCGCAGCATCAATCGTTTGTGACAACTCCACGATAACTTCGCGCCATAAGTCGCTATCCCGCGGACACTTCAGTACCACGCTCTGAGAACTCGGCATCCTTCGTGAGCGCATCGCCCGGACTATCTTGGTCAACTTGACTCGGGTATCGCCGAGATCGACTCGAGCGCGTTTCCAGCGGGCAAAAAGAAACACCGCAATACCAATGAGTCCCCCCACGAACGCGGTGACCCCACTGTGAGTCATCAAGGACGTGATCGCAAGGGCAGTCGCCGCGATGACATAGTACTTCCAGGTGAGCATCATTCTGCTGGCAGTATCCGTATCGACGGAATCGTCAGCCAGTGTGATCAGCTGACCCCAATCCATTACGGTGTACTCGAGAAACTTTTGTTCGGCAGTCGCTCTTGAACCGCGATGGAACCTACGTACCCACAGAACTGCAGCCCTCGGGCGAGTTCTTTGCGTCCAAAGGCGATAAGCGGCAAAGGGAATTACGACCAAGAAGGGAGAAAACACCAAGATGTTCGAAGCTAACGGACTTGCCCACGGCGAGAATCCCAGGATCATTCCTGGTACACCGATTAGCGCCTCAAGCCAAATAGTGAGTTTGCGTAAACGCCACGCGCCGTCGACCAAGCGTCGGGCATCGGCGTGAACGTCTGCTTCGGTTTCCATGTCCGCTCGATATTGTAACGGCTCTGGTTTAGGAAGGTTGTGCCAAAAAACAGGCTTTTGTGGAAGCAGTCCCTACTTTAGTTGAGGATGACGGGTCATCTCACTACCTAAGGCGAACAAAGTCGCAGTCAGATTACTTGCGAGATGGGGATTTACCACTCGCAATCCACCGGCAACCACCTGACGCGGTGGCCTCCGCCTGCACCCTGCGCCCACCTTCTTCACACTTTCGTCAACGAGATGTGCTAGTGTCATCCTGGAGTTGGACATGAAAAACTTTGTGCTGATAACGTGTCTACTATTTGCTTCGAGTTTGTTTGCGGGAGATTGCGTCAAGAATCGGCGCGGTCAGACTGTTTGCGGTAACGGAACGACTGCTGCGAAGGTCAACCCGAATACGGGCAATGCTGCCGTTGCCCAGAAGAACTCGAACGGGGTAACGACCACTCAAACCAGCAATGGCGGCGAAGTTAAGAGCAAGAATGGAAAAGGCGTAGCAAAAGGCCCGGATGGTAGCACCTGCGTCAAGACTGCGAACAACCAAGGCTGTACCAAATAGATTGCGGTAAGCCTCGACGTATCCACCCAACTTGGTCTCGGCTGGGAATCACCCGCCTGATGCCCCTGAAACCGACGGCCTGATTGCGCGTCTGCTGGGAGCTAAGGCGGACACGCACCGGCAGATCGCTGTTCAACCCCACAAACTCAGCCCAGCAATTAGCGACCCATTCGTCGTGCACCCGCCGCGCAGCGTAATCAACACCGCTCCAATTTTCAGCGAAGGACGGTGGCAACAGGTAGGTGACTCCCAAACAGAGCGTCAGCCGAGATTACGTGCGATATGGCGATTTATCGCCAACCACCGGTCTATCTTGCTTCAACGGCCCTGCTATAAACTCCTGCTGAGGTTGTGCGTCAGACCGCGCGTTTTGAGCGCAAGGTGGCGTAGAGAATCGGACTGACGAGAATGGCGAGATAGATGAGGTAAATCCACGGGAACTGGCCGATGTAGAAGTCGTGGGCGCTTAAAGAAATCGGATTTTTGATGAGGACGAAGCCGACGTAGTCCACAAGAATTGCGAAAAGGAGCCAGAAGGCGCCCAAGGTGAGAGCTTCCCTGGAAAGAACCGGAGCGCTGCGGCGAAACTTGAAGTAAACCCAGCTGAAAGCAGTCCAAACCAATACATTGATGATCGGGAACAACTTTTCCGCAAAAACATAGGATGGACTGTGGACCATGTCGCGTGTGGGAGGGTTGTGCATGGCGGCTTCGGCAGCCACGGACAGAGCGACGGCGAGGAGGGTGACAATTACGTAAGCCGCGAAAAAGGTGATGATTGCTCGCGTATAGCGGAACTCTGTTGGTTGCACTGCGGGCATTGGATTGCTCTCCTATGGTCTGACGAATACTGCTCCATCGCGTGCAAAAAGGTACGCAGGACGCCGGACAAAAGTTCCGCGGACGCTGGCGTGATCAGGACATTTCGTACCCTAACGCGAACCGCGCCACCCAGTCGGATAGGGTGCGCAATGGCGATTTCTCTACAGCTATGGCGCGGGCGTAACCATTCGTTTCGACGGTCTGGCTGGATCAGGATTTGATCCCGGCATCGACAACGTCAGCGTCACGGGTGGATCAAGTATTCCAGAGCCTACTACACTCGTCATGCTTGGGACCGGCGTGTTGGGGCTCGCTGGTGCTGTCCGCCGCAAGATCAACCGCTAGCCGAATCGGCTTCCGATTTCTTCAGCCGGAGCGATTGCTCCGGCTTTCTTGTGCCCGCTCACCGCTCCGGGTTCTGGATGGACTCCAGAGTGGTCAGCAGATCGGTACGATTCCTCAATTCAAAACAAGATTGCTGGCGCGAACAGATGGGATGAGAAGGCCGGTCTCCCGGCGGGATGCTGTACGCTCCCAAGTTATCGACGCGCTCGAAGCGCAAACAGATAAAGGAGACCGGCAATGAAGAAGAGTAGCACCGCGAAGGCAGCGAACAACAAGAATTTCCAACAGAAATTGACCGTCGGTTTGGACCTGGGCGATCGATCAAGTTGGTACTGCATGCTGGATGAAGCGGGCGAAGTCGTGAGCGAGAATAAGTTGGGCACGACTGCGAAAGCAATGAAGGAAGTCTTCGCTGCGATGCCCCGAAGCCGGATAGCCCTGGAGACCGGGATGCACTCGCCGTGGGTGAGTCGGTTGTTAAGCGAGTTGGGCCACGAAGTGATCGTGGCACATGCCCGCAACGTGCGTCTGATCGGAGAGAGCCGACGCAAAGATGATCGGCTGGATGCCAGGATGCTGGCGCGGCTGGCACGAATCGACCCGCAGTTGCTGTCTCCGGTGAAACATCGTAGCGCTCAGGCTCAGGCCGATCTGACGGTGATTCGAGCGCGAGCCAGCCTGGTGCGGGCGCGGACGGCGCTGGTGAACGCAGCGCGTGGGTTGACGAAGTCGTACGGCGAGCGGCTGCGGGGGTGCAATCCGCGCAATATGGATGCAGAGAAAGCTCAGGCCTTGAGCCCTGAACTACAAGCCGCGCTAGGACCGTTGCTGCAAGCGTTGGAATCGTTGAGTGAACGCATTACCGAATACAACCAGCGTATCGAAGCCATCGCGCAGCAGAGCTATCCGCAGACCGCAGTGCTGAAGCAGATCAAGGGAGTAGGCACGCTGATTGCGTTGACCTACATGCTGACCCTGGAAGATCCACATCGTTTCCGCAAGAGCCGGGACGCGGGTTGCTACCTCGGACTGCAACCGGGGCGCAGAAACTCAGGGCAGAGCGAACCGCAGATGCACATCAGCAAAGAGGGTGATCCTTATCTGCGGACGTTGCTGGTGCAGGGAGCGCACCACATACTCGGCCCGTTTGGAGCTGATAGCGATCTGCGAAGATGGGGACTGAAGCTGGCCGAGCGTGGTGGCAAGAATGGAAAGAAACGAGCCATCATCGCGACGGCTCGCAAACTGGCGGTCCTACTGCATCGGCTGTGGGTCAGTAGAGAAGTCTATGAACCGTTGCGCAATACGAAACGGACGAGGTTAGTAGCAGCATAGTTGAGCGAAGTGCAGGAAAAACCCAAAGCCGAGTTCCGGTGACTGCGCAAATGGCCTGGCCCAACTTCTATCCCCGAGGGTGGAAGCCAAGGTCGCCGAACAGGTGGCAGCACCGGCTGAAACGAGAACACCCAACTTGCACCGAGCTACAATCGCTCACTAAAGAGTGCGGATGGAAGGGTAGCGACAGGGCTTAACTCGGCGGAGAAAAACCTTGCTTCTGAATAAGGATGGATAAAGATTCTGCTTGACGACGACCGGCCTTCTCATGGAAGACCATATCGTACAGTAATTGTGAACGCGCATTGCTTTGCGCGGTGTCGCGCAGGATGACAGTTTCAACTTCACATCTGTCGTCCCTGTCGGGACCCGGACCTTCGCTCTACGCGTATCCAGCGAGCGCTGGGCTACGATATGTCGGGCACAGGGGGCTAAAGCCCCATCGTATCTTCAACGCCTTGCGGCGGGGACTGAAGTCGTGCCCTGACACGAGAATGTCCATACCCGAGGCCAATGTTGTTGATCTGACTATGGTGCGAGGGCGGCTCCGACTTTCTGGCCCCTGCGCAGCTTCGCAGCCTTCACCGTGTTGCTCATCAGCATGGCGATGGTGAGCGGGCCGACGCCGCCGGGAACCGGCGTGATGGAACCAGCAACTGCGGCGACTTTCGGGTCAACATCGCCCATCAGGGTTGAACCGTTCTTGGCGAACGCTGCTTCGCGCTTAGGGTCGCCGGCAAAGAATTTCGCGAACTCCGAAGGGTCTGTAATTTTGTTCATGCCCACGTCGATGACGCATGCGCCGGGCTTCACATAATCAGGAGTGATCATGCCGGCGCGGCCGATGGCTGCGACAAGAATGTCGGCGCGGCGGCAGACAGCGGGCAGGTCGCGCGTCTTGGAGTGGCACACCGTCACGGTAGCGTTTCCGTTGATGAGCAGCATCGCTACCGGCTTGCCCACAATGTCGCTGCGGCCAACTACCACGGCGTCGGCGCCCGCGATGGGAATGCCGCTGCGCTTCAGAATCTCGATCACTCCCGCGGGAGTGCACGGCACCAGTCCGGCCCGCTGCGTGGAGAGATATCCGACATTCATGGGATGGAAACCATCCACATCTTTCTCCGGCGAAACGGCGAGCAATATTTTTTTGGAATCCACATGCGCCGGCAGTGGCAACTGGACGAGAATTCCGTCGATGTCGTCGCGGCGGTTGAGTTCATCCACAAGCGCGAGCAGTTCGTCGGTCGAAGCTGACTCTGGCGGTGTGTGCTGTTCGCTCAGGATGCCGAGCTCATGGCAGGCCTTGACCTTGCTGCGTACGTAAATCTCCGACGCAGGATTGTGTCCGACCAACACCACCGCAAGACCGGGACGTAGCCCTTCGGCGGTGAGTTGCTTTACCTCTTCGCCAACTTCAGCGCGAATCTGCGCAGCGATTTTGGTTCCATCGAGTATGAGTGCGGACATCGGGCCTCCGGAATAAGCGTGAATTCATAGTTTATCGCGACCAAGGAAGCCTTCAGCTTTCGGCCGTCAGCCATCAGCCGTCAGGTGCGACATCTGACTGAAAGCTGACAACTGAAAGCTGACAGCTGATAGCTAATTGATCTCCTGCTACAATCGCCGCGTCATGATTTCTCCGGAACTGCTCGAGATTCTGGTTTGCCCGGTGTGCCGCAAACCGCTTACGTTGCGCGGCGAGGAAAGCCTGAAATGCAACGAGTGCAAACGGGTGTACCCAATTCGAAACGGGATCCCTATCTTGCTGGAGCACGAGGCGACGATCGAACCTCTGTAACGAATCGTAACGCCGCGGCAAGCCGTAGCCCTCCCCATGCGCCCATCCCGCAACTTCTTCGTTTTCTGCGTTTGCGCGGCAATTCTGTAGTGCAATTCCGCAGATAACGGCAGCACTCGGACGGCACAGCAACTATCACGAGAGGTCTGTGTTTTTATTGACCACGTTGCACCGAGATGGCACACAGATTGCTGCAACCTTCTCGTTGCTTAGTTCGTCTAAGTGTTCAAAGACCCATGAGGGTCGGAGGTGAGCTCGATGGCAGAAAAGTTTTCGGTACCGGAGTTGGCGGCACTGAGGAGCGAACTGCTTTTGGGGTTTGACTCTAAAGATGCCGCCGAGCTGATCCAACTATTTCTCGCCGGACACGGTTACGGTGTCTCGGCCGAGGCCGCACGCCACGCAGTCAGCCGGGTAGGGATGATGGGAAGCACTTTGGAAGTCTTTCAGCGGGAAATCGAAAACATCGCACTGGCGATGTAAGTTGACGCTTTAACATCGCCGTGAGTCCGGCGATGCGGTGACGACAATTCGGAAACAGTTTCGCGGTGATGGCCTGCGCCTGACGTCAAAAACTGGACGCCATGTCGCGAACCTGAGCGAAAAGACAGCCCGGGCATAACCGCCCGGGCTTGTTGTTTGCGCAAAGCATTGACGATGAGCTAGTTGTCTGGTTTTTCGTCGGTCAGTATTTCGCCCAGGCGATCCAATCGCTTTTCCCATTCCGTCCGACGGTGGCGGATCCATTCCTCGAGAAGATCGAAACCGGAAGTCACCAAGCTGGCCGTGCGGACTCGTCCTACCTTTTCGGTGCGCACTAAGCCACATTCCTCCAAGATCTGGAGGTGCTGCATGACCGCGGTCAGCGTGATCCCGAATGGCTCGGCCAGGCGTGAGACCGAATGCGGGCGATCGCTCAGCATCTCGACGATCGCCCGACGGGTCGGATCGCCGAGGGCGTGCAGGACCTTTTCAACACTGGCTTTTTCTGTAGGCATGGTGTGGCCTGCTGGGCTACTGCGCCAGTTCTGCTTCTAACTGCGCAAACAACTTCCGCCATCCCTCTTCGCGCATCTTCGGGCCGTCTGCGCCTTCGAAAAACGCACCCTGGTGGGTGCAGATGAGGTCCGTGCCTTTCTCCGTGGGTAAGAACTCAATCGTTACCATCGCGGCAGAAATTCTCTTGCCTCCGATGGACATGTCGGCGGCGGAGACAATGCGCTGATTCGGCACGATATCGAGGTAGCGGCCCTCGCTGACTAGCGGCACTCCGGGGAACGGCGTGCCTTCCTTGAAGCGATACGCCGAGCGCTCATTGCCGCCAACACGGAAGTCCATGGTGAACTCGTCGACGTTGTGACTATGGCCCTCGGCGAACCAGCGGCGCTTCGTGGCAGGGTTGGCAAAGGCGGCGAAAACCGTTGCGGGCGGTTTGGGATAGCTGCGCTCGATAACGAACGTGTTGTGAACTGTGGATTGCTCTGGCATGATTTTCCATCCTCCAATACTGAAGTAGTTACTTAAGTATATAGGTTGGCCGATTGAATTGTCAAGTTAAAACTTCAGTGTTGATTTGGGTCACGAGAGCTCGGTGGAATTGCGGTGTTGACCATCGGTCAAATACCTATTTCTGGAAGTGCATCTCTACCGTTACCTGCACGGGGACTGCCTTGCCGTCTTTTTTTGCAGGAGAGAACTTCCAAGTCTTGACTGTGGAGACAGCGCTGTTCTGGAACGCCTCATTCGAGGCGCGCAGCACGTGGACTAGTTCAACGTGTCCCTTGGTGTTGATTCCGATCAGCATGACAACCACGCCTTTAGGCTCAGCGTCGGCGGGAATCGCCGGGTAGTCGGGATCGGGCGACTTGGTGGCCTTGGGCGGCTTCATGCCTTTAGTGACGCGTTGATAGGTCGTGAAGGCTTCTTCGTCGACGGTCGCGGTCGGTGTGCTGGTGGAAATCGACGCGGAATCGGCCGCGGTCTTGGAGGACTGGGCGGTGGCGAACAAAGACAAAACGAAGTACAGGATCGCGAGTGCGATGAGATTAATAGTGCGCATGATTGTCACGGATCGAAGTCACGGAGTGGCTGGCTTCCAGATGACGCCTTTCTCTCTCCGCGTTCTCAGTGCCTCTGTGGTGAGGTTTTCGCTCGCCTGTATTGTAAACTGTAAGTTACCGGTTAAGTACGTCGTAGTTGACCTGAACCTACGCGGTTTCCCGCAGAATTATCTCCGACACGCAGCGGAGCCCAACCTCCGCACGGCCCGAGGCCACCGGAACCCCCTCAGACGAGGGAAAGGACTGTCGTTTTGAGCAAGAGCTTACGCAATATCGCCATCATCGCTCACGTTGACCACGGCAAGACCACGCTGGTGGACGCCATGCTGAACCAGAGCGGCACGTGGCGCTCCAACGAAGCGCACGCCGAGCGCGTCATGGACTCCAACGAACTCGAGCGCGAGCGCGGCATCACCATCCTGGCCAAGAACACCGCGATTTTTTACCACGACATCAAGATCAATATCGTTGACACCCCGGGCCATAGCGATTTCGGCGGCGAAGTCGAGCGCGCGCTGAAGATGGTGGACGGCGTGATGCTGCTGGTGGACGCCTCGGAAGGCCCGCTGCCGCAGACGCGCTACGTGCTCAGCAAGGCGCTGGAAGCCAAGCTGCCGCCGATACTGGTCATCAATAAGATCGACCGGCCTGACGCGCGCGCGCAGGAAGTGCTGAACGAGGTCTATGACCTGTTCATCGATCTCGATGCGGGCGAAGACCAGATTGATTTCCCGGTGCTTTACACCAACGCCAAGTTGGGCACGGCGACCACGGACATCGACAAGCCGGGCGAGAACTTGCAGCCGCTGTTTGAAGCGATTGTGAAGACCATTCCGCATCCGACTGGCGATGCCGATGGGCCGTTGCAGGTGCTGGTGGCGAACCTCGACTACAGCGACTACCTGGGACGGCTGGCGATTGCGCGCGTCTTCAACGGCACGCTGCGCGCGGGCGAAGACGTTGTCGTCGCTAAGCGCGACGGCTCGATGCACCCTACCAAGATCACGAAGATGTTTACTTTCGCCGGGCTGAAGCGCACCGATATCACCGCAACTGAGTTGGGCGACATCGTCGCGGTCGCCGGAGTTGAGGGCATCAACATCGGCGAGACCATCACCGACGTCGAGAATCCGGCACCGCTGCCGGTCATCACCATCGACGAGCCGACCATCGCGATCCAGTTCATGGTGAACACGTCCCCGTTTGCCGGACGCGAGGGACAGTACGTCACCTCGCGTAACCTGCGCGACCGGCTGGCGAAAGAGCTGCTAACTAACGTCTCGCTGCGCGTGGAAGAGACCGAAGCGACCGACTCCTTCAAAGTGATGGGACGTGGCGAACTGCAACTGGCCATCCTGATCGAAATGATGCGGCGCGAAGGCTTTGAACTTGCGGTAGGCAAGCCGGAGATCGTCACCAAGCACATTGACGGCAAGCTAATGGAGCCGGTCGAGCGCCTGACAATCGACGTGCCGGAAGGCTTCGTCGGAGTGGTGATCGAAAAGCTCGGCGTGCGCAAGGCGCAGATGCAGAAGATGCACAATCACGGCTATGGGCGTGTGCGGATGGAGTTCACCGTACCCAGCCGCGGCCTGATTGGGCTGCGCAGCGAAATGCTTACCGACACGCGCGGCACCGTGGTCATGAATTCACTGTTTGAGGGCTACACCGAGTGGCAGGGCGAGATCCCGCATCGCGTTACCGGAGCGCTGGTATCTGACCGCGGCGGTTCGACCACTGCTTATGCATTGTGGGGCCTGCAGGAGCGCGGCGAACTGTTCGTCGGGCCCGGCGAGGAAGTGTACGAAGGAATGGTGGTCGGCGAGAACGCTCGTGACAACGATCTCGACGTGAACATCGTGCGCGAGAAGAAGCTTACCAATATGCGCTCGTCCACCGCGGACGAGGCCATTCGGCTGGTGCCGTTCAAGAACCTCAATCTTGAACAGGCCATCGAGTTTATCGCCGACGATGAACTGGTGGAGGTCACACCCAAGACGCTGCGCCTGCGCAAGAAGATCCTGCAACAGAACCGGCGTCCCAAGCGCAATCAGCAGCCTAAGGAAGTGGAAGCAGTAGTGAGATTTCACGGAAGAAGAACGAATCAACCGCGGATTGTGCGGATGAACGCGGATCAGATTAGGTCTGAGAAGTCCGCGGCATCTGCGTAATTCGCGGTCTTCATTTGCCTTTCGCTACTTCTGCTTCACTGGGTACTGTTTGAACATCTTCTCGACGGCGGTATTCACTTGGTCCAGCAGCTTGCTCCGCTGATCGCTCAGCTTTTCCTTGGCAATGCCGCGCCAGATGAGCTTCTTCTGTTTGGCGTCGATCACGTCCACAACTAGCTCGCCTTTTTGGACCACGACCGTGGTGTCGTTCCTGGAATTGTACCACATGTTAATCCCGTAGGTAAGCGGTGGGATCCCGCTGCCATAAATGGGGTCGAAGTAATGGAACGTGGCTTCATGGTCGGTGGCGCCGTACATCTGCACGTAGAGGTCAGGATTGCTGTCAACCTTGGTGAGACCACGCTTGCTGAGGTCATCTTGCACCGCCGCCTGGATGGCCAGCCGCAGCATGGGCTTGGCTGAGGCCTCCTGGGGATCGATGGCGTAAGTCTTGAACTTCGAAAAGTCGATGGACTTGTCGTACTCGACCTTGATCTTCTGGGCCTGGGCGGCAGCGCACATCAGCGAAATCATCAGGCACAGCAGCGAAACAAGCCGCGCGCGACGTGTGAACAATGACTGCATGGATTCTCCCGACGGTTTGAAATGACGGATTTGGAGTAAGAAGAATTAGAACACACTGAATCATTTTGCCCCATCGCTTACATATCACTTGCAGGGATAAGACCGGCTTTGCCGTGAGCGCCCGCCTGCGAGGGACAGAATGCACGGGCGGAGCGTCCCGACACTGGTAAACTGGGAAGCTACATGTCCATCCGGACTATGTGCCTATGAGTGTTTCCGAGGCAATCCGCATCGCCCTGCTCTCGCTGTGGGCCAACAAGCTCAGGTCAGTCCTGACGCTGCTGGGCGTGGTCATCGGTGTGGCGGCGGTCATCGCGGTCGTGACTTTCGTCAACGGGATCAACGGATACGTCGCCGAGAAGGTCTTCAACCTGGGCGCTGACGTGTTCATCATCAGCAAGATGCCCAACGTTATCACCGACGCCGACCAGTTCATTGAGGGCAACAAGCGCAAAGACCTCAACATGGAGCACTTCCAGGCCATGGTGGATGAGTGCACGGCCTGCAAGACTGTCGGCGCGGCAGTACGTAATTTCACCGGCAAAGTCGTGTACGGCACCGAGAACAGCACCGACACGGTTGTCCGCGGCTGGACCCCCACCATGCAGCCGATTTACGACCTCGACGTGGTGATGGGCACGGCCGCTCAATGACGCGGACCAGAACAACGGTTCGGAGGTCGTCATCATCGGCCAGGACATTCGCGAGAACCTGATGGCCGGAACCGACCCCATCGGCAAGCTTCTCAAAGTTGACGGTCATGAGTACACGGTCATCGGCGTCGGCAAAAAAGAAGGCAAGACGCTGGGGCAGAGCCGCGACAACTACGTGATCATGCCCATCAGCACGTGGTTCAAGGCCTACGGCTCGCATAACAGCATCAACATCTGGGCCAAGGGCTACGACGTCGGCGCTCCGATGGAGCAGGCCATCGACCAGTCGCGGGTGATTTTGCGCGCGCGCCGCCACGACGTGCTCGGGGAAAAAGACAGCTTCGTCATCGAAACCAACGATAGCTTCCTGTCGCTGTGGTCGGACCTGAGCGGAACGTTCTTTATCGTGATGATCGTAATCGCGTCGATCTCGCTGATTGTCGGCGGCATCGTCATTATGAACATCATGCTGGTATCGGTGACCGAGCGAACGCGCGAGATCGGCATTCGCAAGGCGCTGGGCGCGCGGCCGCGCGACGTGATGCGACAGTTCCTGATCGAGTCGAGCACCATGGCGATCATTGGCGGACTGGTCGGCGTTCTATTGGGCATTGCGATTGCGGAGGGCGTGACTGCGGCGATTGGCATGCCTTCGGCCATTAAGCTGTGGGCCATTGCTGCAGGACTGCTGGTCTCGGCCAGCGTTGGAATTTTCTTTGGCGTTTATCCGGCGCGCAAAGCAGCGAAACTCGACCCCATCGTGGCACTGAGGTTTGAGCTATGAGCATGGGCAGTGGCGGCTACAAAGAAATCCTGCGCATGGCGCTGGATACCATCGCCAAGAACAAGATGCGCTCGGCTCTGACCGTGCTCGGAATCGTCATCGGCGTGATGATGGTCATCCTGATTTCGTCGGTGGTGCGCGGCCTCAACAGCAATGTCGAGAACATGGTCAAAGACATGGGCTCTGACATCATCTTCGCGTTCCACATTGACGTGTTCCAGTTCGGGCGGCCTACCACGGAGATGCTGACGCGCAAGGAACTCACGATGGAAGATGCCATCGCCATGCGCGACTTGCCTCACGTGAAGGCCGTGACCGACGGCGTGCGCCTGCAATTGCCGCAGTTCGGCACCGGCTCGTACTCGGTGAAGTACGAGGACCGCAAGACCAAGAACACCATCCTCGACGGCGACTTGCCCGACACCATGAACGTGTTCGACCTGAAACTCGACAAGGGCCGCTGGTTCACCGAGACCGACAACGAGCGCCGCAGCCCGGTGATCGTGCTGGGCTACGACACCAGTGAAAAGCTGTTTGAGAACGAAGAACCGCTGGGCAAGGAAATCAATATCGAGGGCGAGCTGTTTACCGTGATTGGAGTGCTTTCGAAGCGCAAGGCGGCGTTCGGCAACGGCTCCAACCCGGAAGACAACCTGGTGTATTTCCCGATTGCGACGCTGCATAAGCTGCATCCGGAACTGAAGCAGCACTGGATCAGCGTGAAGGCGACTTCGCATGACGACATGCCGGCTGGCCATGGACGAAATGCGCGCGCTGCTGCGGCGGCGTCGGCACCTGGCGCCGAACCAGCCTGACAACTTCGCGGTATTCAGCCAGGACGCGCTCAGCGACACCTGGAACCAGCTGACCGGCGGAATCTTCGTCTTCATGTTCGCGGTATCGAGCGTGGCGCTGATCGTGGGCGGCGTGGGCGTGATGAACATCATGCTGGTGTCGGTGACGGAGCGAACCCGCGAAATTGGCGTACGCAAAGCCATAGGTGCGCGCAAAAGCGACGTGCTGCTGCAGTTCACGCTGGAAGCCATCACTCTCACCGGACTCGGCGGCATCACTTGGTATTCTGCTCGGCGGATTTCTGACTATGCTGGTTCCGCTGGCGTTCCCGTCGTTGCCGGCGAGCATGTCGTTGTCGTGGGTGCTGACGGCGACCATGGTGTCGGTCGCGATCGGCCTGATTTTCGGCATCTATCCCGCATGGAAGGCGGCCAACCTCGACCCTATCGAGGCGCTGCGTTACGAGTAGACGCTGCGCGGTCTGCTAATCTGAACAGCTTGCCATGCAATCGGTCCTTACAGTCATCGCGGCGGTGTGCGCGCTGCTGGCGCTGGCCGGCGCGGCGTATTTTGCGCTGTGCGCGTGGGCCGCGGGTGCGCTTTCGCCAGCAGGCGGACACATGCGGATCGCACGGACTTCGCACCACCGGTGAGCATCCTGAAGTCCCTGAAGGGGCTGGATCCTCACATGTATGCGGCGTTCCGCAGCCACTGCCTGTTCGACTATCCCGAAGTACGAGTTGCTGTTTGGCGCGAGCGATCCAAACGAGCCTGCACTGGCGCCAGTGGACGCGGCTCAAGCAGGAGTTTCCGCAGCGGCAGATCCGCGTTATTCCATGTCCAAAGAGCTTGGGCCTGAATGGCAAAGTCAGCACGCTCGCGCAGATGCTGCCGGAGGCAAAATACGAGCACATCTTGATCAACGACAGCGACATCGTCGCGCCGCCCGATTATCTGCGTCGCGTGATGAGCGCATTCACCGACGAGCGTGTTGGCATGGTGACGTCACTCTATCGCGGACTTGCCGGCAAGACGTTGCCGTCGCGCATTGAAGCGCTGGGTCTGAGCACCGACTTCATTGGCGGAGTGCTGGTGGCGCGCGAGATGGAAGGCGGCGTCCGGTTCGCGCTGGGTGCGACTATGGCGACAACCAAAACGATCCTGCGCGAAATTGGCGGGTTCGAAGCGTTGGTTGATTATCTCGGAGACGATTACGAGTTGGGAGCACGAACGGCCGCGGCGGGATACAAGGTTGAGTTGGCCGATGTTGTTGTTGAGACCGCTCTGCCCGATTACGCTTGGCGAGAATTTTGGTCGCACCAAATGCGCTGGGCGCGCAACGTGCGAGACCGCCGGCCGGCCCAGTATTTCGGGCTGATCTTCACCTTCGGCCTGGCGTGGGGAATTCTCGCAGTACTCGCGAGTCCACGAGCATGGTGGACCTGGTCGGCCCTGGCGATCGTTGCTGTGTTTCGTGTCATCGCAGCCCTGGCGATCGGCCGCGGCGTGCTCGACGATCCGCACGTCTTGCGAGACTTATGGTTGGTTCCTTTGCGCGACTTCCTGTCGCTGGCTGTGTGGATTGCAAGCTTCGCCGGCGATGAAGTCGAGTGGCGCGGTATGAAATTCCGCGTACGTGACGGAAAGCTGGAGAAGCTGTAGTCTCGCTCGCTCGAAAACTACAGATTATTTCTTCCCCTGCACCGCATCCAGACATCGCCCGTAAAGATCGAGCAGATGCTGCGTATACTCTTCCGCAGCCTTAGTCGTGACGCTGCCCTGGAAGCCGACGCCCGGCGCTCCCGCCTTGCCATAGCTTGTGGTGGAGGCGATGAACTTCATCAAGTCGAGCGCGATATCTTCGTTGCGCCTTGACCCCAACGTCGTATTGATTGGCATTTCCATAAGTGCATTCTCCCAGATGACACGGCGAACGCCGATGTGACCGAATCATAGCAAAGCTCCGCCTGTCGCACGTTCGAGCAGCCGGGAGTGGCCGTGTGAGGTCGAGCAAAGCTCTGTGGGTCAAGCTTCCACGGCGATGTGGCACACGCGTCCGACAATGTAATCCGCGAAGCCCTTGCCCGTGGCGATCTCCACCAGCTCCACCGGCCATTGTTCGTTGTGTGGCCGCAGGATCATACGTCGCGAAGCCACGGCAACGTAGCGGATGGACGCACTGCGTCCCAAACCGCACCGCATACAGAGTTCTGCACTCCGCGGCGATAGGGACGGAGTGAGTTGTAGTGGCGGTCGAGCAGCAAGCACCGCTCCCGGCGCCAGTCGCGGCGTCATGGCGCGCCCGCTGTCAGGGTCGGTCTTGACCATGACAAAGCGCAGCCACTGGCTACGGTCACCGATGATGTCTGGCTTCAAGCGGTTGAGGAAGCGCTTGCGGAATTTCAGCGAATCGAGCACCTGGCGCGGTTCGACTCGCGGGACGAAGGCCGCAACGTCGAGCGAGACCAGCGGCACGCTGTCAAACGACGTTGCGCGCTCAGGACGCTGCAAAGCGCGCAGGCGCAACTCCTCGGGATCGGCGAGATCGAGCACGTCCACCTGCAGCACATCGAGCAGACGGTCCATAGCTTCGGGGCTGAGGCCGCGACGGGCGTTGAGGAAGTTCGACATGTGGGCCTGCTGAAAACCGGCGTCGCGAGAGAGTCTAGAACCGGTCAATTCCCCACGGTGGATACGGGCCCAGATATGCGCCCGGAGATTGTCTTCGAGGTCAGAGATTCGCATAGTATTGCTTAAAGCAATACACTTACCTTCGTAATATGCCTATAGCAATAAAGTCATTGACCGCTGGTTACTCGGATGCCATATTGAAACTGTTTCCAGAGTAGGAATCTGGCCGAGAGGAAACGATGAGATGCGTGGAAGAGGAAGACAAAACGTTTCAGGAACTTCGTCGCAGGATCAGGGAAGCCAAGGTGCTTTGTCCGTCCGTGGAATCGCTGCTGGAAGGCGTACGGTTCACGGGCAGGTTGAGCGTAGTCGTACAGAACGGGAAGATCTTGAAGTCAGGCTACGAGGAAGGATATTTCACCCGCAGGCAGGATGATCGCCTGGTTGGTTGACGCCAACCTGGCGGCAAAGGTCGAACCATACAATCCGTAGAAGTCAGGTCATCGTAACTGAAACGGGCCCTGTGGACCATTCCCAGACAGTGAAGGGAGTGAGTCACAGGGCCTTGATTTTTGAAGGCAAATTTTAAGCGCCGAGGTCGTCTGATGGAAAGTATCAAGTGCGAACTGAAGTATTGCGAAGGTTGCGGAACACTGCAACTGCGCCCGGTCAAGTCCGTTTCGAACCATTGCGCCATTTGCGAGCGTATGCTGGCGCGATTCCGCTTTCCGCGGGCGGCGTTACTCGAGCAAGGCGTGCGCCTTCCAGACGCGGCCTTGTTGGGCATGAATCCACTCAGTGTCCGCTCTACCGTAACAGCGGGGAGGTCGCGATGAACACGATTGATTCTTGCCCGGGGAGGTTACGTTTTAGCTCGACGAGTGGAGGTCGGGCACGTGAAGTGGGCGATTGCGACCCTGCGCGCTCCGATGTGCTTTTCTTTCGCGCGCAGACCTTTGCTATCATTCGGCATTTTTACGAAATCGCCAGCCAGATCGGCCGGTTGCCCTCGATCCTGGGGCGCGAATTCTTTCGCGCTAAGGTGTCGCATCATGCCATACCGAGTTTCGAGGAGCAGGCCGTATTCGTCCACGACGTGGAGCACGCCCTGGCAGGTCTAAACGAGCAGGACGGAGAAATGGTCGCACTAGTGGGACTGTTTCACTACACCCTGGACGACGTGGCCGCGATGCTGGGACGAAGCCGCAGTTTCGTGGCACAACACTTCGCGGACGCCATCGATCAGCTGGCCGAGGTATTTCTCGAGACTGGGCTGCTGCGCGAAAACCGTCCGGACCGCCGGCCGCAGTATTTCGATACTCGGCAACCCCGAAACCCACGGGCCGAAATGCCGCCGAAGAAGCCGGCGGCATCAGTGACCGTCGAGGAATATCGAGCGGTCGACGGAACCGGCGCGAACTATTCGTTCGATTCGAGACCGTGCAAGACGTGGCCCTAGAGGCAGTACAACTCGGCGCATTCCTGGGCGCTCTCAGGGCTGTTCTATTAGCCAGTGGGCGTGGCCGTTTCATTCGCGAGGGCAGGCAGGCCGAGACGCTGGCGACAGTCGTTAAGCATTTCGGCAGTGCGAGTGGCCCCGACGCGGCTGACGCCGAGCGCACGCACTTCGAGCAGCGCGTCAAGCGTGCGAATTCCGCCTGCCGCCTTCACTTGCACGGAAGGCGGCGAGTGGCGGCGCATCAGCACGAGGTCGAACAGCGTTGCGCCGCTGGACGCGTAGCCGGTCGACGTCTTCACCCAGTCAACGCCAATCTCGCCACAAATTTCGCAGAGCCGGATCTTTGCGTTGTCGTCGAGGCAGGCGTTCTCGAAGATCACTTTGATTTTCGCGCCGTAGTAGTGGGTTGCTCGGGTCAGCATGCGAATCTCGTTAGCAACGTAATCCCAGTTGCCGGTACGAGCCTGGCTGATGTTGATCACCATGTCGAGCTCAGTCGCTCCGTCTTTCAACGCGCGCTGCACCTCAGCGAATTTGGCCACCGTTGTGTGACCGCCGTGCGGGAACCCGATGGTCGTGCTGGGCTGCACCGTGCTTCCTTCCAGAATTTGCGCGCAGCGCGCCGCGTAGTACGGCAGGATGCACACGCTGGCTACGTCGTACAGCAAGGCGAGCTGGCATCCGGCTTCCAGTTCGGGCACGGTCAGCGCCGGATTCAGCAGCGAGTGGTCAATCATCTTGGCAATGTCGGAATACGAAAAGCTGGCGTTCGTCACGGCACCACTCCTGGCGGCGGGCAACTGCTACGGCAACGAGCGGCTCTGCCCGCCTGAATGGAATCAGTCTAGCGGTTTTGATGCGCGGTTGGAGAAGGGAAGCGGGAAAGAAAAAAGCGGGCCGCGTACTGCGGCCCGCGAGTGGAGGAAGAACTACTGGATTTAGTGGACCTGATTCACGACTCCAGTGACGAAGGCGCCTCCGTTCGGAGTGCCCACGCCGGTGACATCGTCCCACCCGTTGGTGACAAGCAGAGTGGAATCCGTACCGAAGGAAATGGCGTACCACCGACCGGAAGTTCCGTTATAGAACGCATTGGTGAATTGGGTGTTGATGTCAGGAGTGGAGATGGCCGCTGCTGATTCGTAGAGCGGCGGCTGTCCGGCTCGCATGATGACACCGGTGAGGTTGGTCGGAGTGTAGGCAGAGGCCTGCTTAACGTCACGGATGGCTCCGCCCGGCATCGTGTACAGGTACGGCGCTGCCAAACCTGCCGGCTTGCCGTGGACCTGCTGGCTCTTCTGGTTGACGATGGCCCACATGCCCGAGAACATCGGGCAGGAAGCGCTGGTTCCACCAATTACCGAGACGGAATAGTTTCCCGGACTGTTGTAGGAGTAGATGATCTCCACGCCAGTGTAAGGGTCGGCCGTCATGGAAATGTCAGGCTGCTGGCGACCTGTGCCAGGCAGGCTGCTCTGCCACGAAGGCTTGGCGAAGTACGTGCTCTGTCCGCCGCCGCCGCCGAAGTAGAAGCATTGGCCTGGGGCGAGGGTAGCTGCGCAGACAAGAGGAATTTGAGGTGCATGGGTTCCGGTCGGTGCTGCGATGCGGGTGAGGTCGGTGCCCCAGCCAGTCTGGAACTTCATCGTGTAATCAGGATTGATGAAGTCGCTGGTGCCGCCGACTGCGGTGGCATGTGGCGAATCCGAAGGAACGCTGACGGTGTAAGCGCCAACCGCACGATAGAAGTCGCCGTTGTCTCCGGTGGAGAAGTTGATCGAGACGCCCAAGGCGGCGCCTTCGGCGTTCAGGTCGTCCCAAGACTGCATGCCAGCGGGATCGTTATCGTATTCGTCGGAACCATAGCTGTTGGAAATCTGGTTGCCGAGGCTGTTATCGAGTGCCCATTGAATGGCGTTCTGGAGGTTGTTGTCGTAGTTGTCGATGGAACGCACGAGAGCAATGTGGGCCCCCGGTGCCATGGAGTGCGACCACTCGATGTCGAGGGTGGTTTCGCCAGCCCAACTGGTGTTGGTGGTGTCGGCGCCAAACGGGTTGTAGTCGGTAAAGCCGCCGGCGGGCAATCCGAAGGTCGAGGAGAACACGGCATAGTCAGGAGTGGCAGTGGGAGATCCCCATGCGTCCACGATGACCACGGTCTGACCGGTTCCGTCGTTGCCGGCGGTGATCAGGGGACTTACGCCATAAGCAATTTGCAGGGCTGCAGGCTCATAACCGCAGGGAGGATAGTGTCCCGGGCCGCCGGTAATGGGACCGCCGTAGCGGTTGCCAGAATAGTAGGCCGCCGGAAGGTTACCGTTGGTGGTGAAGGTGTGGGTCTCGACACCCCGGTAGCACTGGTTTTCAAAGAAGAGACTTGCAGGGACGCCAGCTTTGACGTTGGGAGCTATCTTGGATAGCGGTACTGCCGGGAACGGAAGCCCAGTATCGGGATCCAGCGGGCGTTGCGATCGCGGCTGCATCGCAACCGGATGCAGTCCCTGCACAGCGCTGACATAGGCGGCAGCGGGGCCGGCAATCGCGATGTTTGAGGTGTTCGCAAACGTCGTTTTGCCATTCACGCTGAAGCGGCTGATTTGAGTGTTGAAGGCGCGTTGCACGTCGGCGATGCTGCCTCGGGCGTCGATGTAGAAGTTATTCTGGTGGACCGAGGTAACGGTCAATCCATGGGACTCAAGGAAGTTCTTGACCACGGCAGCTTCCTGCGCAGTGGGACCGAACTTGGCTGCGAACTGAGCGGGCGTGAGCCACTGCTGGAAAAGCGGCGACTTGGGATCGTAGAGCTGTTTCAGCAGCGCTTCGCGCTCGGCGACATTGTGCTGCTGGAGACGCACGGTAATGCTGATGACTTTCGATGGACTCTCGGGTCCGAGATTCTGAGCCGTCCCCACGAAATGGGGAGTGCTGTTGGCGATTACCTGACCGTTGGCGGCGAAGGCCGACGAGGCCAGAGTGAGAACCAGCAGACATGCGACGCCGATCAGGGCGCGTGTCTGCCTGCGATCGTGACGTTTGGACATGATGATTAGATCTCCTTTACGCTGCGCAGCTCGCGCCCATCGGGGCGCAAAGCTGCTGGAATGTTGTGAAGCCGTTTTCCGGCTACCGTTGCCATCCTTTAAGGAAAAGCCGGGTGGCAATTCCTGACTACAGCATCAACCTGCGACGAACCAGGCCTGCAATACCGACCAAGCCGGAGCCAAGCAGCAGAATGCTGGAGGGTTCGGGAGTGGAGAAGAATGCCGTGCTTTGAGCGCCATTGGAGTCAAGTTCAGAGAACCACTCCGAGCCTGCGCCACCCGGGGCTGTCTGGGCGAGAACAATGCTCAAGTTGTAGGAGCCAGAGCCCCAAATCGGCGCGAAGTTTGCGGTTCCGGTAACGGTGTAAAGAGTGCCGCAATAGTTGCAGTCTGGGAGCAGGAAGCCGCCAACAAAAACGCCGTTGATGAAAACGTCATTTTCGTAAGTGGCCCCGGGGATCCCACCGTAGTCGTCAACGACACCCCAATCGGCTGTCAGATCGTTTACGTACGTGGTCGAATTGAAGAACGTCTCGGTGATGAAGTCACCGGCGGTCCACATGGGGGCGGTCACACCGCTGTTGGCACCCATGAATCCGCAACCGTTGGTCTGGCTGCAATAGAACGTGGTGTCGCTGGGGAATGGAACTGAAAAACCAGCAGGGGAGGCGAATGCGCCAGAAGTGAGCAGAACTAGTGCGCACACGACGGCACCGGCCAGCATGAGTCGTTTTGTCATCAGTGTCTCCTTGAGTAAATGGTTCACGAGTAGTTGGTTAACGTGCCAGATGGGGAAGGTTTCTGTTGGGGGTAAGCCTAGTCCGCATGTCACTACGAAGCAAGTAGTATTTGCGCGCGCGGGAATTTGCCTGTGGCGGCTCCTCGCCCCAGAAGCGACGCTATCGCACTCTCTTCGGCGGAGCCGACCGAAATTACAAGGCCCATCCATGAGCTATAATTTGCCATCTGATGGCGTTGCTCCCCGGTACGAAACTAGGCCCCTATGAAATCCTCTCTCCGCTGGGCGCCGGCGGCATGGGAGAGGTGTATCGAGCCCGGGACACCCGGCTCGAGCGCGAAGTGGCCGTCAAAATCCTTCCTGAACACCTGGCGCAGGACCCTGAGGCCAAGCAGCGGTTTGACCGTGAGGCACGGACGATTTCGTCAGTGAACTGTTCCACCATCTGCGCACTCTACGATGTGGGGCAACAGGACGGCACCCACTACCTGGTTATGGAGTTGTTGCAGGGTGAGACGCTGGCCGACCGCTTGCGCAAGGGCGCGCTGCCCACCGATCAGGTCCTGAAATATGGAATCGACATTGCTGACGGCCTCGAAAAGGCGCATCGCTGCGGTGTGGTGCATCGCGACCTGAAGCCGGGGAACATCATGCTGACGAAGTCGGGCGCCAAGCTGATGGATTTTGGCCTCGCCAAGGAAGCGGCGGTGGTGGCGAACCCGACTTCAGGGCTTTCCGTGACGCTGACTACGCCCGCCGGGAGCCACCCCCTGACTGCGCAAGGCTCCGTGGTGGGGACGTTTCAGTACATGTCTCCCGAGCAGGTGCAGGGGACGGAGGCGGACGCGCGCTCCGACATTTTCGCGTTTGGTGCGGTGCTGTACGAGATGGTCACGGGCAAGCGCGCCTTCGAAGGCAAGACTGCCGCCAGCGCAATGGCCGCAGTGCTGGAGCGCGAACCGGTCCCGATTTGTTCGATGCAGCCTACAACGCCTCCCGCGCTGGAGCGCCTGGTGAAGACCTGTCTGGAGAAAGATCCGGACGACCGTTGGCAAACGGCGCACGACGTCAAGCTGCAGTTGAAACAGATTGCTGATGGCGGATCGCAATCCAGTGCACAGGCCCTGGCGGTCGCGCCGCATCGCAAGCGCGGAAACTGGGTTCCCTGGGCAGTTGCCGCGTTGCTCGGCGTAGTGGCTGTTGGTGCGCTGGCGTGGGCGTATTTCAACAATCAGAGAGACGAGCAAGTTCTGCGGATGGAAATCAATCCGCCGGAGAAAATGCAGTTCAATCTGTCGGGCGACAACAGCGGGCCAGCGACGCTTTCTCCAGATGGACGATACCTGGTGTATTCGGCAAACGGCGCGCAGGGAACGCAGCTCTATCTCCGGCCAATGGATACGCTGACGTCGCGTCCGATAGCAGGTACGGCGAACGCGCGCTTTCCGTTCTGGTCGCCTGATAGCCGTTCGATTGGGTTCTTCACCGAAGACCGGCTGAAGCGTGTCGAGGTGGCTGGCGGGACACCGGTAACAATCTGCGCGTCGGTATTGGGTCGCGGAGGAAGCTGGAGTTCGAACGGCGAGGTCGTAGCGGCGTTGTCGTATAACAGCGGAATCTCAAGAGTATCGGCGAGCGGCGGAACTCCGACAGCGATCACGCAAGCCAACAATACGACGTACTCGTCGCATCGCTGGCCGTGGGTACTGCCCGACGGCAAGCACTTCCTGTACGTTGCGGTGAACCACAACGCGCCCAACAGCCCTGACACGGCGGTGTGGTTTGCTTCGCTCGACGGCAAAGAAAACCGATTGCTCTTCCACAATTTGTCGAATGCCATCTACGTCGGCGGGCACTTGCTGTATCAGCATGACGATTCGCTGGTGGCACAGACCTTTGACCCAGGAGCCGGCAAATTCACAGGCGAACCGGAGACGCTGTCAGAGAACGTGCAATACGACGTCGGTTTGTGGCATATGAACCTGAGCGCGTCGAACACGGGTTTGATGGTGTACGCATCGGGAGCAGTTTCCGGGACGGAGATCATCGCCTGGCTGGATCGCAACGGAAACCGACTGGGCACCGTAGGCGACCAGGGATCTTTCTTCGACCTCGATCTTTCGCCCGACGAAAAGAAGGTCGCCGTGACCGAACTGAATACGGCGGTCGCCACTACGTGGGTCTATGACGTGGACAGTAAAGTGAAGTCGCGAGTGTCGTTCACCAATGGCGCGCATCTCACGCCCACATTTTCGCCTGACGGAAAAGAAGTGGCGTACACCTCGAATCAGTCGTCGACGATCTCGGTGAAAGAGCTGGGCAGCAGTGCTCCCGAACAGGTCATGCTCTCGAATCCGAAGCCCATATTCCAAGGCGTAACAGACTGGTCGCGCGATGGTAAGTACCTGATGTACGAGCAAGGACTGGATTTGAACCTGCAGCTCTGGGTTTTGCCGCTGTTCGGCGACCGCAAGCCGTTCGCCTACACTGGAACCTCGGGGCAAATCCAGGAGCGCAGCGGCGTGTTTTCGCCCGATGGGCGATGGGTGGCCTTCATGTCGGATGAGGGAGGGCGACCGGAAGTGTTCGTAGCGCCATTTCCGTGGACTGGAACCAAGTGGCAGGTCTCGGCAGGAGGCGGTGCTGATCCGCGGTGGCGTCCGGACGGAAAGGAACTCTTTTACTTCAACTTCACGGGAATTACCGCTGCGGAAGTGGATGGTTCCGGGCAAGCGTTTCAAGTAGGTGGAAGCAAGCTGTTATTCCGTGTGCCCGTACGTGGCATCGGCAGAGAATTCGCGCCCAGTCGCGATGGCCAGAAATTTGTCGCCATCGTGCCCAACAGCGGAACGTCGCAATTGTTGACGCTGGTGCAGAACTGGCCGATGGAGCTGAAGAAGAAGTAAACCGCGGTAAAGCAGTCCTTCGCGCGGACTAGAGTCCGCGAAGGATGACAAGCAAAGCTTTTCGGCACGACTGAAGTCGTGCCCTGACGCAAAGACGTCCACTTCCGAGAAACTTCACTTCAATCCATTGACCACGAACAGGGCACACGACTTCTGCCGGTAGGAATAGGCGTAGCCTGTGCCGTCTGGCGTGATGTCGACATACCAGGCGTCGTTAGAGATGCCATTGTTGGGAGACTGGATGTGCCAGAGCAAAGTGCGACGGCCGTCGCTGAGCTCAACGCGGAAGAGATCGCGTCCACGCGAACCCTGCTTCGGTACGGCGATAAAAAGGGCTTTACCGTCGGCACTGAAGCGAACGGGCAAATCTTGCGGGCGCAACCAACTCACTGCGACAGGCTGGCCTCCGCTGACCGGATAGAGCTCGTACTGACCGGCGGCGGTTTGTACCAGTACATGTTGCCCGTCGGGCGCGACGAGGTAGCCCGTAGTTCCCGTTTCTGTGAGGACGGTGTCGTTGCCACTTAGGTCGAGAAGGTGAGTGCGGTTATCGTCGCCGATGTAAGCGATGCGTTTGCCGTCGGGGAACCATTCCGCGGGAAGATCGGCCCGTATCTTGGTCGGCGGCTTAATGCCGGATTTCGGGTCGCCGGTCGGGTCGGAGTGCGACAGAACTTGAAGCTCTCCAGTGCCGGTAGGGAGAAGCCGCAGTTGATTCGGGGGCAGCGATGACAGGGCCCATTTGTCGTCGGGAGAAAGAACGATGCCGTCTCCGTCGCCCAGGCGAACCGCGGGGGATCCGTCAACATTACGTATAAAGGTTGCGTGCTTGCGGCCGCTGCCTTCGCTCTCGTCACCCAGCAGAATCTGGTTTCCGTCGGAGGAAAAGCGGAAAAACTCAACGTTGTCGAGCCAGGAAAGATCGCGCTCCTCGCGATGGTCCTTGGTTGAGACCATCAGTAAAGTACGTTCCACATAATGGTCGAGCAGTACCTTGCCATCGGGAGCGATATCTTCCAACTCGACGCCGCCAGGAACGGTCAGTACCATCCTCTGTTTCTGCGAACGGTCAACGGCGTAAAGCGAGTAGTAGAACCCGGCGTTGGCGGCGGTGAACCACACCTGCCGTCCATTGGGATGCCAGGCCAATTTCTGCAAGCTTTCCCAGGAGCGCGTGAGGTGCTGGATGCTTCCGCCGGCAGCCGGGATAGTGGAGACAAATCCCTGGTCATCGCCGAACACCGGATGGTCGGCGAAAGCGATGGTTTGGCCGTCGGGCGAGAACCTGGGATCGCTGATCCATCCGGCGGTTTGATAGAGCACGTGGCCGAGAGGATATTCCAGGCGATAGACGTGGCTTTCAGGAACGTAATGCACGACGGCAAGTTCCGAGCCATCGGGCGACCACGCTGCAGCTTGCACATCACTGAGCACCTGCCGCGGGGCCCCGCCGGCCAATGGCACACGGGCTAGTACTCCAACGGCTGTCAGGCCGGCGACTGTGTGCTTGGACTGCAGGATGGCGAGTTCTCCAGCGGAGGACACCGACAAGACCGCGTCAGCGTTGATGCCGAGGGGCCGCAAGCCCACGCTGTCGAGCCGCGCCGAATAAACTTCGGAGGTGGAACTGAAGCGAGCCGCGAAAAGTACCGTTTCGGTGTCGGCGGAAAACCGAGCTGACGAAATGCTGCCTTGCTGAAACGTAAGGCGCTGGTATTCGATTGGAGGTGGATTCAGCCACTTTTTCGCAGCCCAAAACGTAAGCAGTCCCACACCGACGATGACGGCGGCGCCGATCGCTATCTTGCGCCACAGTCGCATCGGGCTTGGCGGTTCCGGCTGGACCCACCGCGAGTCGAGCTTACCGCTGCCACTAACGGTCGACATCTCCTCGAGGTTGAAAGCGACGTCGCCGATCGATTGGAACCGCCCGCGCGGCTCTTTTACCAGGCAGTGATTTACGATCTGCTCCATTACCGGCGGCATTTTCGGATTGAGGGCCATCAGGCTCTCGGGTTCCTCCCGAAGAATGGCAGCTGTAATGTCAGCACGAGTGCTTCCTTTAAATGGGCGCTCGCCGGACAGCATCTCGTACACCACTGCACCGAACGCAAAAATGTCAGAGCGATGGTCTGCAGGCAGTCCGCGGATCTGCTCGGGAGACATGTAAGCCGGCGTTCCCAGCACCACGTCTGATTCGGTGTTCAGAACCGGAATGGACTGGGTCTTGGCGTCGTGCGATGAACTGTTTTCGAGAGTCAGCTTGACCAGGCCGAAGTCGAGGATCTTGGCCCGCTGGTCGTGGGTAATAAAGATGTTCTCGGGCTTCAGGTCGCGATGCACGATGCCTTTTTCGTGCGCCGCCTCCAGACCGCGTGCAATCTGGATGGCATACGTGACCACCTTGCGTACCGGCATTGGATGGTCGTTGATGCACTCGCGGAGGGTCTTGCCTTCGAGGAGTTCCGAGACAATGTACGGCATGCCGTTTTCCACGCCGACGTCGTAAATCGCCAGGATGGCAGGATGGTTCAAGGCGGCCGCGGCCCTGGCTTCCTGTTCGAACCGGCGCAGACGAATGGGATCGGCACTGAATCCACCCGGCAACACCTTGATAGCGACTTCACGATTCAGACGGATGTCGCGGGCGCGGTAGACCTCACCCATTCCGCCGGCAGCGAGCGGGGTGATCGACTCATAGGGCCCGAAATGGTCTGGCAGAGAGGTACCGGTCATCACTTTCCTTGTGTCGGACTCGTCGATAGAACGATACGACATTTCAGCTAACCGTCAATCCAGACTATTGGCACAGGCTCCATTATGGGACGGTCTGCGGTCGGAAACGTCATTGCCAATGTACCGGTTAGCGGATCGACGGGCCGGCGCTGCGGTCCCTCATGAGCACGCCGAAGCGGTCAAAACAGGGCGCAAGTCGCCGAGAAGCTGCGCGCGGATGTGGGTCAACACCGTCAGCAGCTCTTCGCAGTAAACGCTGGGGTTGGCGAAACCGTTTTCTTTCCGGAAGCGGTGTGGCAGGAAGCCGCCGCCACATACTGCACGCATGGCGCACTGGAGGCATTTGTCGGACAGCAGTTCCTGGTTTCGCAACCCAATCTGGTAGAGGGGAACCTTCCATATTTCCTCAACGTCGTGGTGGAGGACGTCAAGCCCGGTGCGAGTCATGCCATTGCCGCAAATGCGCAAGGTGTCGAGCGGCTCCCAGGCGCCGTCAGACTCGACCATGATGTCGGCAATCGGGTGTGGACCCAGGCAGTCCGACGAACTGGAGCCGCCCAGGAGCAGGCGCATGGCGTCTTCGAACCAGCGGATTTGAGGTGGCGACGACAGGCCGTACCAGAAGTCGAAGAGCTCGACAAAATACTTGCCCATCGCGCCGGGCGGAAACGGCGGAGGATCATCGTGGTGATACTCAGGCCAGAGGAAATCGATGCTGTGCACGCCCAGATCTACAAAGTGTTGCAAGACCGCGGCTGAGTCGGCTGCGGGATTCGCCACTGTCAGCACACCCCAGCTCGCGGTGTAGTGATTGGCCAGCAGTGCGATGGCGTTCTTTACGGCTTCATAGGAACCGTGCCCGGAGAAGTCGGGCCGGGCGAGATCGTGCCACTCTTTCGGCCCATCGCAGCTGACGCCAAGCGCAACCTCATAGCCTGCCAGCAACTTCAGCCATTCCATGTCGAGGAGTGTGCCGTTAGTTTGCGCGGCAAGCTGGAAGGAAATGTTGTAGGCACGCTCAACGCGGCGGGCTTCCTGCAGAAACCAGAGTATCCATTCCTTTCCTGCCAGGAATGGTTCGCCGCCATGCAAGGCCAGGGTCACTTGGGCAAGTGAATGACGCTGTGCATAGCTCGCAATCCTGACTAGCATTGCTGCCGCCACGTCTTTCGACATGAACTTAGGCCTGGACCTGAACGAAGTATCACCTTTGTGATACATGTAGCAGTAACTACAGTTCAGGTTGCAGAGTTCTGCGATTTTCAATACGAAGATTGAGGCAAGGGGCGGATTCATACCCACCCGTCAAAGTTTGGAACTGCGTCGCACATGAAGATCGCGTCACTTGCTGGTGATGGTCTCTGTATAGTGGACTTTGCTGAAGCCGCCGTCGCACGGCTTCACGACCTTACTGAACCCGGTCGGGCATGGTTTCGCTACCTTACTGAAGCCGCCGTCGCAGAGTTCGTCTTTATCCGATCCCTCGAGTTTTCTTTCCGACGCTTCCTGCATGGTCTTCAGAATCTTGTGCAGGATCGGCTTTAGTTCGGCAATCGCGTCCACGAGATCCGGATTCTCAGAGTCCAGATCGATTTCCAAACTGGTCGTGATTCGGGCGTCTTTTGCAGCGAGAGTGTCGTCCATAGGATGATCCTTCTAAGTCGCTCCTAAACAGCTGGCCGTTCTCGAACTGGAGCAAAAGTTCGGACCTGGGCAGATCTCCCACATTAGTGGCGGAAGTCCTGATGAGGCGAGGAAGTTAACACGCAGCCGAAAGGCAAGTCAATACTCTTGTGACCGGTAGTTCGGTCGGCAGCGAATCGTGGCTTCGCGACAGAAGTATTCGATTCTTCCCTATTTTGATAAATCGGGGGGCAAACCAGGTATTCGCCGCATGCCGGAGCCCAACATTTCCGATGCGTGACATTGCGGCCGGGTTTCGATAACGTTAGGTTCTAGCCGGTCTGGTTGCTCCGGCGGTTGATTCCTTGGACACAGTAACGGATGCGAGGTGGGCCTCGAGGGTCAACCGGCCTCCGCATACATGCGCAAGCATGGCTAATTCAAAATCCAGCCCGAGATCGAATGGGCTGCGGAGGCTTCATGCGTCGAGTGCTGCTCGTTGTCTTCCTCCTATGCTGCTGCTGTGCGGCATTAGCCCAAACATCCGCCAACACTGCGGCCCCCGCTGCCCCGCCGCCGTCGGCACAGGCTACGGTCAGCACACCGGCGCAAGCTGCCTCCAAGCCGGCGACCCAGGACGCGCCGACATTCTGGGTGCCCGCCCCTGAGGAGCGCTGGTGGCTTCCCAAGGGCAACTGGATCTATGGATATGCAGAATTCGATATCGCTCCGGAACACAATGAACCAGACCCGAACCTGTGCGCAGCCAACTCTGGCGACTTCGGCGGAGCGAACGCCACCTGCACCGCGTTCGCGCGCTACTTGATTCCGGCACAGGTCACGGTGCGTCCGTTCGGAAAGACGGCGCTGCGGCGCATCACGATTTTCTATGACGGTACCTTCATCTTCGGCAGGAACGTGCCGCAACACCTCTACACCTGGTCGATGGATGGGATCGGATGGGAGAAGTCATGGGGCGGCGATGTCTATCTCGGCCGCCGCTTCGACCTCCGTCTGACGCAGCATTTTCTGATCCAGCGCTGGGGTTCAGGTTCGCAAGGGCCGGGATACCTGGGACCGAACGGTCCGTGGGGCCGCTATTTCACCGTGGGCGTACGCAAGTATTTTGGCAATCCCAAAGTGGTGGATGACGGTTCGAAATAGCGAAGGAGCGAGGGTCCACGGGCTCGATCGCGCAGTGGCGTGGTGGTCGCGCAACTCCCGCCTGTTCTCGGGCGGATGGGGCGACGAGGCTGTGCGGGCCGAGTTCTCTGACCACGATCGTTATTTCGTTCAGCCGGCGCCGATTGCCATCGAATGGGCGACGCCGACCACGCACGGTGCGCAAGCACGTCGCGACGGCAAGTTTCGCTCGCCCCTGGCGGCGCTTCCATCGGCGGTTGCAACGGCGCACGTGCGCTCGTGGACAGAAGCGGGCAACGAGGCGGGGTGCGTGATTCTTGCGGCCTCGCGCGACGAGGGCTACTGGATACGCGAGCGGGTTTTCCTGCCACTCACTGCTCGCGGCATAGACCTGTTCCTGTTGGAGAGCCCATATTATGGCTTGCGTCGCGATGGTCGCAGTCCGTCTGAAATCACGGTCGCCGATCACGGCTTGATGGCGCTCGCGATGGTGCTGGAAGCGCGGGCACTGCTGGATTACTTGCAGCCGCAATATCGCAAGCTTGCCATCGCCGGCTACAGCATGGGAGGCCACATGGCCGCGCTCACCGCTGCAGTATCTCCCATTCCGATTGCTTGTGCAGCGTTGGCGACGGGGGCGTCGGCCAGCGCTATTTACACGCGCGGATTGCTCTCCTGTAGCGTTGACCTCGATACTCTGGGTGGCGAACCGGCTCGCCAGCGATTGCGCGAACTGTTTGACGTTGCCGACCTTACAAACTTCCCTCCACCGATTCGAGCGGACGCGGCCGTGGTCTCGGGGTGCACTCGCGATGGATACGTGCTGCCTGGCGAGACTGAGCGCCTGCACGACTATTGGCAGGGAAGCGAATTGTGCAGGGTTAACGCGGGACACTTCTCGGCACTGATGACGCAACGGCGGGCGCTGCGAGCTTGCGTCGAACGTGCGGTGGAAAGACTGTAATCGCGCCTACCGTATCCCGTCGCGCAAAAAGCAGACCGCGAGCTTGCGCTCGCGGGCTACGAATCTGCTGCTTCGGCCTTGCCTACGACGCCGTAAATCGTTTGTATAGGTGGTAGATACCTAGCAGAATGAGCGCACCGACCAGGGACATAAGGAAGCCGGCGGACTGACCTTCCTGGTAGTGGCCTACCATCTGGCCGAGCCATGTGCCGAGGAACGAACCGGCAATACCAATCAACATAGTGATCCAGATTCCACCGGGGTCCTTACCGGGCATGATGAACTTGGCGATGGCTCCGACTACCAGCCCGATTAGGGCCGTCCATAGAAGATGCAACATACACACTCCTTTGCGGGTGAGTGACTGCGTTGACGTTAGGCCGGGAGGCGTAACTGAACGCACCCCGACAGACATTTACAACCGAGTTTACGGCGGTTGTCGAGCCGCCCGACTAGGACTTCTCGAAGAAGCTGCCGGCCATGCCTTTCACCTTGTCCATCAGACCGGCGGTATCGGTGCCACCGGCGGTGAGTCCTGAGAGAGCGTCGAGGTGAAACGAGATGCCTTCGGGCAGCTTGCCCTTTACCTGCGCGACGACGAAATCCACGATTTGCTGGGCGGTCTCCGGCGATAGGTTGAACTTCTGTGCCAACTGCTGCACGATTTCATTCATGCGAACTGCTCCTTAGTTGAATCGATCCGTGAACGAGTATGGAGCGCCGAGCGAATGGCAGATTTGGGCGGCTCCAGGACAATGCCAATCAGGGGGAGTCCAGTCTACTTCGTGGCCAGTGCGCCACAATGGCACAAAGGTGACCTTTTGATTAAATTTTTGCGGCCACCGATCGTAGGCGGACTAGGCCTGCACCACGTCGTGATAGACCGCGAGCATGTGCCGCACGCTCTCATCCCAGGAGAAACGCTGCGCCTGTAGCGCACCGCGCGCCTTGAGCTTCTCGCGGACCGACGGATCGATCAGCACACGGTGCAGCGCGTGCATGATCTCGAAGACATTCTCCGGATTGACCATGACCGCAGCATTGCCCACGACCTCGGGAATCGACGACGTATTGCTGGTCACAACCGGAGTGCCATGCGCCATTGCCTCCAGCGGAGGTAGCCCGAAGCCCTCGTACAACGACGGGAAGACGAAGACTTTAGCAAGGTCATAGAAAATGCGCAGAACGTCAATGTGAACGAAACCGAGGAAGCGGACATCATTCTGCATGCGGGTCTTAATGACAGCGCGGCGCAGATCGGGGTGTTTCGACAGTTCGTCGCCGATGATGATGAGTTTGAGGTCGGGATATTGCTTTTCTTTTTCCAGCTCAGTCTTGAGCGCCGCGAAGGCCTCAATGATGCGCACCACGTTCTTGTGCGGACTGATGCGTCCGGCGTAGAGCAGGAACGGATAGGTCACCTGATAGCGCTCGGCGATGAGTTTGCGGTCGGCGTCGGTGGCGTGTCCCTGGCGAAAGCGGTCGTCGAGCGCGTTGTAAATGACTTCGATCTTCTCGCCCGGCACCTGGAAGAGCCGTTCGGTATCTTTCTTTGAGAAGTTCGATACCGCGAAGATGCGCGCAGCCCGGTGCAGCACGCGCTTGGTGAACTCAAAGTGCAACGTGCGCTTTACCGAGGATGCGCTGTTGACCTTGTAAAGGTGGTCGAGCAGGTCGTGCACCGTGACCACATAAGGACAAGGCACTGATTGCGGTTTCCAGAATAGGTGCGGCACGTGCAGCAGGTCACAGCGGTGGTGCTTCAGTATGCGGTTCAGTTCAAAGTAACTGTTGACCGAGAAATCGTTGGGATGCGTGGGCACCGTAATAAAGTTGGGGGGGAGCGACTCCATATCGCCCAGCTTTCCCGGGATTCCCAGTAGGAAGTACTCAGTATTCTGGTCGAGCCGTGCGAGCGTGCGAATGGCGTTGCGGGTGTAGGTGCCTACACCGAATTCGTTGATCCGACGGATGTCGATGGCGACGCGCACAGTCTAGTGTAAACTGCGAGGCATTATTTGATAGTCGCCTCGCCTCTGAGTAACAACATTCCATAGCGCGAACTGGGGATTAAATCTTGGATCTGACTATGAAAACTGCGAGAGTTGTTTCGCGCTTGCTGTTCTGGTTCGTGGTTCCCTGTCTGTCGGCACAAGTTCAAAGCGCCGATCTATACAAACTCCACGGAGTCGCCAATGCGCAGTTTTCGCCTGACGGCAAACAGATCGTCTATACGGTGATGAATTTTGACCATCCGGGCCGCTCGTGGCGGCAGGTGTGGGTCATTGATGTGAGCAGCGGAAAAACCATTCGCTTTGGGCGCGCTGACGATCCAAGCAGCAGTCCTAAATGGTCACCCGATGGCAACTGGATCGCTTATCACGGAAAGTCAGGCGAGAAGTCGGGGTTGCTGATTGCGCATGCCGACGGAAGCGGCGCTCGCTTTGTGGTGGCGACAGAGGGTACTAATGCGCCTATCCCGAACGCGGGCAGCGATGTCAGTTGGTCGCCCGATAGCAAGCAGCTCGCGTTCGTGACGAGCACACCCGGGCCCGAGACGCAGGAGGCCAGCGGCGATCCGATGGTGATTCGCCGCTACATGTACAAGCCCGATGCCGGCGAGGGAATGACGCGCTTCAATGACAACCTTCGCACTCACATTTTTATTGCCGACATTGCATCCGGCCAGACGCGCCAGCTCACCAAGAGCAATACCTACGAACATTCCGTAGAGTGGTCGCCCAAGGGCGACGAGATTGTGTTCGTCTCCGAGGGCGAGCCTGACGCCGATCTGTTCTATGATGACGACCTTTTTGTTGTGAGCGTATCCGATGGCAAGATTCGCCGGCTCACTGCGACGGAAGGCAGCGAGTTCGAGCCGCACTGGTCGCCCGATGGAACGAAAATCGCGTACCTCGCTACCAAGCGCGGGCTCACCGATCGTGAGACCAACATGGAGGACTCGCACGTATGGGTGATGAACGCCGACGGGAGCGATCGCCACGAAATGGGCGGAGTAATCGATAACCGGCAGCACGGGCCGCAGTGGTCTCCTGACGGAAAGTCTGTTTACTTCCGACTGCAGGAGCGGGGCAGCTTCAAACTGGTACGCTTACCCGCTGCCGGAGGCGAGCTCGAAGTGCTGATTGGCGACACAGGCGCGGTGACTTCCGATTCGCTGAATTCCGCGGGCGATCTCGCCTATACGTTCGCTTCACCCTCGGACGCCAGCGAGTTATTTCTGAAACCGGCATCTGGAACCGCCCGTAAGTTGACGGACGTGAACCATGACTTGCTTGCCAGCAAGAAGTTGGCGCCAGTCGAATCGTTCACCTTCATCAGCAACGATTTCAAGTACAACGTCGAAGCGTTTCTTACTTTCCCTTTGAATTTTGATCCGGCGAAGAAATATCCGCTGATTGTGTACATCCATGGCGGCCCTCACGGCCAACAGGGTCCCGCGTTGAACTTTCACAACCAGGTGTATGCCACCCATGGTTTTGCGACCCTCATGGTGAACTACCGTGGCTCGACAGGTTACGGACAGAAGTTTGCCGACGCGGTGTTTCGCGACCAGGACGGCGATGAGGGCAACGACGTTCTCTACGCCGTCAGTGCGGCAGTGCGTCGCTATCCGTGGATCGACCGCGACCGCATGGGCATTGAAGGCGTCAGCTATGGCGGTCAGCTGACTGACTGGCTCATCACGCAGACAGGCATGTTCAAGGCAGCGATTCCGACGGCTGGCATCACCAATCTCATCAGCTACAACTACATGACGTACTACAACCAGTACGAGGCGATGGAGTGGGGCGCGTATCCGCATCAGGATGACCTGATGAACATTCTCTGGGAGCGCTCAGCGCTGAAGCATGTTGCCGCGGCGCACACGCCAACTATGCTGCTACATGGTGAGAACGACAATGATGTGCCGATCGCCGAAGCGGAGCAGTTCTATATCGCTTTGAAGGACGTGGGGAGTGAGGCCGTGTTCGTGCGCTATCCGCGCGAGGGACATGGTTTGCAGGAAACCAAACACGTCATCGACGCTTGGGACCGTTCGCTTGCCTGGTACGACCAGCACTTCGTCAACGCCAAGCCAACCGCGGTAATACCTTAGCGTTTTATGCTTTCACCGGCTCGGGATGTTTCGCGCGTCGTGACGCGTACAGCGGGAACTGTTCGGCTAACTCCAGCACGTCGCGTCGGATGCTGTCGAGTCGCGCTTTGTCGGTGCGATTGTTCAAGGCGTCGGCGATAAACTTGCCGACCTGCCGCATCTCCGGTTCTTTCATGCCGCGCGTGGTGAGCGCAGGCGTGCCGATGCGAATACCGCTGGGCTTCATCGGCGGATTGGTGTCGAACGGGATCGCATTCTTGTTCACCGTGATGCCGGCGTCGTGCAGTGCGTTCTCTGCCTCGCTGCCCAGCATGCCTTTGGCGAACACGTCGACCAGCATGAGGTGCGTATCCGTTCCGCCGGAGATGATGCGGAATCCTTCGTCCGCCAGCGTCTGCGCCAGAACCTTCGCGTTGGCGACGATCTGTCGTGCGTAATCCTTGAAGTTGGGTTGCAGTGCTTCGTAGAAGCAGATGGCTTTGGCGGCGATGATGTGCACCAGCGGTCCGCCCTGCATTCCGGGAAAGACAACCTTGTCGATCGCGGCAGCGTGCTCCTGCTTGGAGAGAATCAGTCCAGCGCGCGGGCCGCGCAGCGTCTTGTGGGTCGTAGTTGTGACCACGTGGCAATGCGGTACAGGCGACGGATGCGCGCCACCAGCGACCAGTCCCGCGAAGTGCGCCATGTCGACGAGGTAGTACGCGCCAACTTTGTCGGCGATCTGGCGCATGCGGGCGAAGTCGATGATGCGCGGATACGCGCTGCCGCCGCCGATAATCATCTGCGGCCTATGCTCGACTGCCAGCTTCTCCACTTCGTCATAGTCGATAGTCTCGGTTTCCTTCGTGACGCCGTAAGGAACAATCTTGTAGGTCTTGCCCGAGAAGTTCAGAGGATGGCCGTGCGTGAGGTGGCCGCCATGCGCGAGGTTGAGGCCGAGGATGGTGTCGCCGGGCTTGATCAGCGCCGAATAAGCTGCCATGTTCGCCGTCGAACCTGAATGTGGCTGAACGTTCGCGTGCTCGGCCCCGAAGAGCTGCTTGGCGCGATCGCGCGCCAGGTTCTCCACCACATCCGCGAACTCGCATCCGCCGTAATAGCGCTTGCCGGGATAACCTTCTGCGTATTTGTTGGTGAACACCGAGCCCGCGGCTTCGAGCACGGCCTCGCTGACGAAGTTCTCCGAGGCGATGAGCTCGAGTCCTTCATGCTGGCGGCGCTCTTCGTTGGCAATGGCTTCCGCGATTGCGGGATCGATTTCAGAGATGGGAAGTTCCCGGGAATTGGTCGGCATGATGGCGTCCTCACGTGGTGCTAAGCAAACATTGTAGCGCGGGGGAACAGCACGCCGCGCGCGTGGATCGAATGGCCTCAGAAGCAATTCAAATCACCACTGAGGCACGGAGATGACGGAGACAAATAGTCTCAAAAACTCTGTGTCCTCCGTGCCTCAGTGTTGAAGAGTCTTTAGCCCGCAAAAGCCTTGGCGAGGAAGCGCGAGATGTGCCAGGCGTCCATATATTTATAGGGTGTTTCGCCGAGTGAGTAGTGGCCGCAGGGCAGCGCTTTCACCGTGGTGTCGAGGCCGCGCTTGAGAAACTCGCTGGCGGCCTGTATCGAAAATTCCGGCAGAAAAGTCAGGTCGTAACGGCCGTAGATCATCAGCGACTTTTTTGGGTAGCGCTGGAATTTGTCGAAGTACACAATGGGGCTGATCGACAGCCAGTTTTGCCGCAATTCGTCTTGCGTCATGACTCGTTCGATGCTCTGGCGAATGTGGCGAGTGGACTGTCCCGTCCATGCGACGTCGCCAAAAGTAGTCGATGCGTGATTGAAGACGGCCACCTTTACGCGCGGGTCGTGCGCGGCAGCGATGAAGGCGTAGCACGAGCCCAGGCTGGTGCCGACGATGCCGAGCTTGGTGTAGCCGCGCTGCTGTAACCAGTCAAGACACGAACGGATATCGACGATGCCCTGGCGCACCGAGTCGATGGTGCGACCGATGTTGGCGGAGACGGCATAGTCGGCGCGCGTGAGCCCGTTGGGACGGCGAATGTCGTGGTACGGCATGCTCATGCGCAGGGCCGAGATGCCAAGCATGTTGAAGATCTGGCAGAGGCCGTTGTGGCTGATGCCGTCGGCGTTCCATTGTGGCATCACCACGACTGCGCGATGCCCCTTCGCAGGAAACCAGCGCGCATTCATCAGGTTGTTTTCGGGGTACGGCGACTCGACTGCCGAGGTGAAGCGCAGGAAGTGTCCGTACGACTCTTTCAATTGCTTCTTGGGAGGCTCGCTCCCGGTGTGAAAAAGTTCGACGCGGCGATGCTCGAGGCGGAAGTCGGTCGGAACCTTGTAGGCGTAAAACTCGTCGCTGCTGGCCACGATGCGGTCGTTCACCGCCGTCCAGAATTCCATCATGGCGCGCGCGTCGGACTCGTCTTTTGGCGGCCGCATATCGGCAACCACCGGCCAGCGCTGCACGAACTCCGAACCCCACTCGAACGGGCGCACGATGCGGTTGTTGTCCCGCGAGGTCATGCGGGTTTCCCAGTCGTGCATCCAGCGGCGGTAGGAGTCTTTCATCGGTATCTCGATGATACGGGACAAGGGCGCGGGAGCATGAGGGATGTCCAAGGAAGGGAAGGAGTTGAGCAGTGAATGGGGACAGGCGCGGTGTGAGTGGAAAATGGGTAGGTACCCCCTCCCCCTATGTGCAAATTCCTCGTTTTCATGGAGATAGGAAGATCGCCGCGCATGTTCTTGCCAGCAAAAGGCTTATAGGTAAAGTCCTGTGTCTTAAGGGGTTGCGGGGGCGATTTTGAGAGCGCCGACGGGGGAATTAGGGAGTGACGGACAAAAGCGCGGCAGGACATCGTACCTCCAAAGATTCATTTAGCGACTAGCCACTGGCAGCTAGTGCGCAGGCCGGCTGGCAATGCAGACGGCAAAGTCGAACAGCGTCCTTATGGGCGGAGTGCGCCCAGGGTGCCAGAGTGGCACGGGTTGGGAGGGCTGTCAACTTACGGAAGTACATGTACTTTCGTAACCAGGGGGAATTACGTTCACCACGGACGACACGGAATGCACGGAGAGGAATCACCACAGAGAAAAGCCCCGCCCTGGCCGAAACCGGGCTAGAACGGGGCACCCAGACTACGTTTTTCCTTGGTCCGAGGGGACCCAGGCAAAATCGACTGGCCGGGCCACCCACGTTCAGTTTCATATTAGGAAGACAGGAGTAGATCACCCGCTTGCATAGCCTACTTAGCGGTCAGGTCGGCCAGCTTGCCTTTCAGGTTTGCGACAGACTCTTTGGCATCGCCAATCTTTTGTTGCACCTTGCCGGCATTCTTTTCGGTCATTCCTTCCGCTTTCAAGGCGCGGTCATTGGTGACTTTTCCGACCTGCTCTTTGATTGACCCCTTCACTTCGTGGAAGCTGCCTTTGAGCTTGTCTTTCGTACTGGATTTCATAGTTCTCCTTCGCCATCGTGAGACTCGGAGTGCGACGCTTCTGAGTCCATTCGGGCTACCACTTTTGTAGTCCTGAGGCAGCTCTGGAGTCTGAGCAGAAGTGCACAGAGCTGGAAGTAAGGGTCCGCACGCTGACGTGTGCAGAAGAGACAGCGTTAGAGAGAGGCCCCGCCCTAGCCAAAACAGGGCTAAAACGGGGCACCCAGATTAGTTCTTTCGTTGACCGGGCACCCAGCTATTCCATCACTCGTATCGCAGCGCCACCAGCGGACTCACGCGTGACGCGCGCAGCGCGGGAATCGCGCACGCCGCAATCGTTACGATCGCCAGGGTCGCTACGACGAGTGCGAAGGTGCGCGCGTCTCTGACGTTCACACCAAACACTAAGCTCGATATGGCTTTACCCAGCGCGATGGCTGCCAGCACTCCGCATCCCATGCCAATGGCCGCCACTTTGATTCCCTCCAGCAGCGTCGTCCTCAGAACATCCTGAGGCGTAGCGCCCAGCGCCATGCGCACACCGATCTCCTGGGTTCGCTGACTCACCGAGTAGGCCAGCACGCCGTAAATTCCGATGGACGCGATCAGCAGTGCCAGTACGGCGAATGTGCTCAGCAGCAATGTATTCAGCCGCGGCTGCGCGGCGCTAGTGTCGAGCCACTGCTGCATGGTCTTCACGTTCGCCAGTGCCAGTTCCGGGTCGAGATCATGTACTTTCTGCCGGATTGAGGGCAGCAGCGCCTCAGGTTGCCCGTCTGTTCGCACCACTACGTCCATCAGCGGCCACAACCGAAAGTTCATGGAATAGTAGAGCGTGGGCGACTGCTGATTGAGCGCCGTGTCGCGAATATCGCCCACCACTCCGACGATGGTGAATGCGATGGCAGGCGCGGCCGAGCGCCGCAGAGTGTGACCAATCGGGTCTGCATCGCCCCAGAACCTTCTTGCGGTCGATTGGCTCACAATCATCACCGGCGGTGCGGGAGCGGGTCCGTCCTGGTCGGTGAAATCGCGGCCACGCAACAGAGGGATGCCCATGGTCTTGAAGTAGCCGGGACTCACGCTGCGCCAATCGATCGGGACGTGGGTATCGGGCGGCAGCACGGAGGGCTCGGTGGTCAGCATGGGATGCGTGCTGTAGTTGCCCGCTCCAAAAGGAATTCCTGACGACACCACCGCACCGCGTACTCCCGGCGTCGATTGCAGTGATTCCAGCAGCGCCCGATAAAACTGCTGCGCTTTTCCGTCAATCGGATACTTGGTGGTTGGCGGCGCAAGTTGAAACGTCAGTAATCCGTGCGGCTGGAAGCCTACCTGCACGCCTTCCAAGTTTACCAAGCTGCGCAGAAACAGTCCTGCGCCAATCAGCAGCACCGTTGCAAGCGCCAACTCGATCGCTGCCAGGCTGTTGCGCAGGCGGTGAGAAACGCGTCCACTTGAACCTCTGCCGCCCTGCTTCAGAACGGTGTTGATGTCCGCTCGTGCTGTGCGCCACGCCGGCAGCAGGCCGAAGAACAGCCCGGTCAACATGGTCAACCCCAGCGCAAACCACAAGACGGTTGCATCCACTTCCACCCGCGGTATTGGCAGTACGCCTTGCGTCAACGTTTCATTGATGATGTGCACCACACCCGCGGCTCCGGCGAACCCTACAATGCCTCCAAGGAGCGAAAGCATCAGGCTTTCCAGCAGCAGTTGCCGAACCAGTTGGGCGCGGCCGGCGCCGATTGCGGTGCGAATGGCCATCTCGTTTTGCCGCGCGGCCGAACGGGCGAGCAGCAGGTTGGCAATGTTGGCGCACGCCACCAGCATCACCAGCAGCACAGCCCAGAACAACAACAGGAGGCGCGTCTTCAGTTCCGGGCCGATGAACGTATCGAACACGGTCACCAGGTGAACGCTCCAATCGCGAATTTCCGGGTATTGCCGCCCCATAGCGGTCGAGACCGTTTCCATTTCGGCCGTAGCTTGGTTGAGCGAAACGCCCTTCTTCAGGCGTCCAAATGTCTCGATGGCATGGCTCAGGCGAATTTCCTTTGCGGCATCGATGGTCAGCGGTGTGTAAATATCGCCGCCCGAGATCAGCTTTAGTCCGCTTGGCGCGATGCCAACCACGGTGGTCGCGGCGCCGTTCAGCAGTATCGTCTGACCGACCAGCCCCGGGTCACCGCCGAAGCGGCGTTTCCACAGTCCCTCGCCAATCATCACGACCGACGGAGCGCCGGGCTTCTCCTCCTCGTCGATGAACCCCCGGCCCGCTAGTGGCGGAGTCCCCAGCACGCGAATCAATGCAGGACTGATGGTGTTGCCCGAAAACTGCTCAGGCTCTCCTGACCCGCTCAAGGTGTAGTTGCTGAAACCTACGGCAGCCAGTTCGTCGAAGCTCTTCGATTGCTCCCGCCAGGAAACGAAGTTCAACACTGACGAGGCAAAAGTGGGCAGATTCAACTTGTCATTCTTCTCTGCAACCAGGACCAACGTGTCAGGGTCTTTGAAGGGCAGCGGCTTCAGCAGTACGGAATTCACTACGCTGAAGATGGTGGTGTTGGCGACGACCGCGAGCGCTACCGTCAGAATCACGGTGATCGAGAACACCGGTGTCCTGCGCATTACGCGGACAGCAAAACGCATTTCGTCCAGCAGCATGCAATTCCACCAAGACTGAGACCTGGGCCGGTCCCAGACTACCGGCCAGATGATCGATTCTAGTATGGAGCGAAAATGGCCGGAGTCGCTTTAGTGGTTGGCAGTCGCGTTCACCACGGAGGAAAGGGACGGGGATAGTCACCACAGAGAGAGGCCCCGCCCTAGCCAAAACCGGGCTAGAACTGGGCACCCAGATTAGGTTTTACGTTGGATGGGCACTCGCCTCAGTCGTCCGGCCCCAAATTCAATTCTAGCGACTCCACATCAATCACCCAGACCGAACTCACTTTGTTCGCCCGCGTCTCGTGGAGGCCGACGACGTACCCGTAGCCCGCTTCCGCACTCACATTCCTTGGTCGAATCAATTTCACATCGTCGCCCGTCCGAAATTCAGAGAAGCCCCGCTGCCACGAACAGGAATATTGCTGGCCCGTGGCCGGGATCTTAACGAACCACACGAGGTTAATTGTGTTGTCGTCTTTGAGGAAAAGATCATTCCGCATCGCGTAGATGTAGCCTATTTCGGAGATGCTATCGTCGTCCAAGCCGGCCTGCACGACGGTTGTTGAACGCTTGCTCAGGTCCCGCTCGACCTGAATGTAGCGGTACAGTACGTAAACGCCGTAAACAGCGCCCGCGAGGACGGCCAGCACAATGATCGGTTTGTAGCGCTGTGACACGCGAAAAAGTATATCGTCAGCCCGCGATAGAACGACCAAATTGTGTTTGCCGCGATTCCGTTGGACAATAAAAAGCCTTACTCTTTACGCGCTTTTCGCAGTCGTTTCCTATATAACGCGCGTAGGGAGTTCAAAGTATGAGAAAAACCGCTAAACCCAAGAGCAAAACGAAACCTACGATCAAGCCGTTTTCCGGCCGCAAGCCCATAAGAAGGCCATGATGCCTTGGTCAATCCGAAATTCGCCGAGGCTAAAGCCCTTCAATGTACGGGGCGACATTCACCGGCCTAAAGGCCGGTGCTTCCACCGAAAACCCACTGCTAATTGACGTAGTCGCTATCGGCGGCGAGGTTTTCGAAGCGCGTTGAGGAGTGAAGGAATGCGAGCTTGATCATGCCGATGGGGCCATTGCGCTGTTTGGCGAGGATGATTTCGGCGACGCCTTCGAGGTCGGGGTCGTCCTTCTTGTAGACCTCTTCGCGGAAGATGAAGGCCACGACGTCGGCGTCCTGCTCGATGGAGCCCGATTCGCGCAGGTCGGAGAGTTGCGGGCGATGGTCGCCTCCGCGGCTTTCGGGTGCGCGGCTGAGCTGCGAGAGCGCCATGACGGGAACCTCCAGTTCCTTGGCCACGGCTTTCAGTCCGCGCGAAATGGCCGAGACTTCCTGGGTGCGGTTTTCAAAGCGCTTGGCGCCGATGGGCACGGCCGACATGAGCTGAAGGTAGTCGACGATGATGAGGTCGAGGCGGCCTTCCTGCTGGCGGAGACGGCGCGCCTTGGAGCGCATTTCGGTGACCGAGATGCCGGGCGTGTCGTCAATGAAGAGGCGCGCGGTCATGAGGCCTTCCATGGCGTGCGTCAGCTTCGCCATGTCTTCTTTGTAAAGGGAGCCGGAGCGCAACTTGGTGGAGTCAACCTTGGCGTAAGAGGCGAGCATGCGCATCAGCAGCGCCTCTTTCGACATTTCGAGGGAGAAGACGCCGACGACTTTTCCGTCTTCGATGGCGGCGTTCTCGGCGATGTTCATGGCGAGCGAAGTTTTGCCCATGGATGGACGGGCGGCAATGATGACGAGGTCGGACTTCTGAAAGCCCATGGTCATCTTGTCGAGCTGGGTGTAGTGGGTGCGGAGTCCGGTGATTTCCTGGCCGCGGGAGTAAAGTTCGTCGAGCGAGCCGAAGGAATTGCGAACGATGGTCGGGATGTCGCTGAAGCCCTGGCCGAGGCGGTTTTCGGAGAGCTGAAAGATGCCCTGCTCGGCGCGGTTGATGACCTCTTCAGCCTCGTCGGAGTGCTCGATGGCTTCAGCGATGGCGGTTTGGGAAATGTTAATGAGCCCGCGCAGAAGCGCCTTGTTGCGCACGATGCGGACGTAGTGCTCAACGCTGGGGCGCTCGGGGACGCCGTCAATGAGCGACGACAGATAGCCGATGCCGCCGACGGCCTCGACTTCCTTGCGGCGGTCGAGCTCTTCCACGAGCGTAATCATGTCGATCGGTCGGCCAGTTTCCTGCATGTCGCGCATGCGCGAGAAGATGCGGCGGTGTCCGTCGAGGGAGAAGTCGTCGGGCTTAAGTTGCGCGGCCTGGTCGAAGATCAAGTTGTCGAGCAGGATCGCGCCGAGGATCGAGCGCTCGGCTTCAATCGCTGCTGGAAGTCCGCGCTCGAGGCTGTAGTCGGTAGTGGCCATGGGAGATTCTGAATCCGAGTTTCTTTGTCGAGGTTTCTCAAAGCTTAGCGATAGAACACGCCGGCGTGCAATGACGAATCGAATTCCAATCTCGGTAGCGAGTGCATTACTGCAGATTCTTGTGGGAGCCTGTGAATAAAGTGCGTCAAACCCATTGAATGGAGAACGGGATAAAAAAATAAACGTGGCCACTAGACTAAGTGGCCACGCTGGTTTACGGTTTAGTTGCTGATGGAGGAGTTGCAACCAACAGCCATTTGCTGGCTATTTGGCGCTATTCCTATCACCCAGAGGTAAAACCGAATCCCGTTGTCCATAATCACAAAGGAGTCGGGTCTTGCCTTCGGACGTTCATTGGCCCGCTTTTTCATACAGTGGATGCGGGAGTGTTGGGCACTCCCGCTTCGCTGCCCTCCTTTTGGTGCAGCAACTCTAGGCTAGGCAGTCGGTTCTTTACATGCAATGACTTGCGCGGTACAACTGGCGCCTTCGCGCGAGATTTCGTAAGAAATGCTGTGAGCGGCCTGTGAATAACAGGACAAGCGCGGGAATGGGTGCATCTACTCGAGGGGCTTACCGATTTCCCAGTGGTGCCCGAACGGGTCGGAGACTCGGCCAACTCTCCAGCCATAGGGCTGGTCTGCGACGGGCCAGACCACAGTGGCACCGGCAGCTACGGCGCGTGCGAATACGGCGTCAGGGTCGGCGACGACGAGGATCAAGCGCACCGTAGCGCCTCCGAGAGTCTTGGGGCTGAAATTCTTGTGCTCGGGTGATTCGTCGGCGACCCAGAATTCGGAGCCATCGATGGACAAATGGGCTATAACTCCGCCCTCGTCGATGCGGAACAAGACTGCGGCTCCGAAGGCTGCCTGGTAGAACTCGATAGCTTGCTTGCCACGGCGCACACAAAGCATGGGCGAGAGGCAGGTCTTGGGGTTGTTGTCCGGCATGAACGGAACTCCTGGGCTGATGACTCGGCTCGGCGCTTTGACAGACTAGTGTTTCGCTGCCTCTTTGGCGGCTTGCATCACGCTCTTGGCCATGCGTTTTTCGCCGGCCCAGTAGAGGCTGATTTCGTGGCCGTCGGGATCGTTGAGGTAGGCGTGACGCCAGCCCCACTCCATCATGCGGGGCATCTGGGTGATGTAGAAGCCGCGCTTGATGAGCTTGCGGCAGAAGTCGTCGAGATCGCGGACTTCAAAGTAGAGGCGAACGCCTTCGCTGACCAGTGACGCGCCTGGGCCGGCCTGATGGATGGCGATGGTGCCGTCTCCGCCAGGAGCGCGAAGGCGGGCATAGACAGCTCGGCCATCGTAGCGGAAGTCTTCGATCAGTTTGAAACCCAGAAGGTCGCGGTAGAAAGTGAGGGCGCGGGCGACGTCTTTGGCGTAAATCATGGCGTGATTGAAGGTGAGGCGGGCGTCGGTGGAAAGGACGGCAGCGGCCAGTGCGTGGTTCGGAGACTTTGTTTTAACGGCCGACTTCTTCCTGGTGGAACGCTTTACTGGTTTGGCGGTCTTGACCTTCGGCTTGGCGGGTTTGGAGGCGGTCTTCTTCGCGGCTTTTTTTGCGGGCTTTTTCGCCATGCGCCATCACCCCAAGCGTGCGTCTTTGAACGCCGCAAGTATGGTCAGGGGGGCTGGGATTGTCAAGCAGGACCAAAGCCAGGATGCGCTCGCGGCACCCTATCATTACTCGCAGAATAGGCGGACGATGACCTTCTCGGAGCCGAAGGCACCCTTGTTGTCGACCGCGACATCGATCGTGAGGTCATTAAAATGGTCCACTAATTCCTGCAGATTGTCGGGCTTGATCTGGCTGAGGTCAAAGGGAATTCCGCGTTCACGCATGGCATGGTTCACGTGCTCGCGGGCCTGAGGAGGAATGAGGCCGGCCAGGCGGACTCCCGCGCGCAGCAACTTTAGCGGGACTCGAACATTTGCCTTTACGGGACCGTGGTAAGGATTGCCTCCGTTGTCGGATTCAACCAAGACGCGAAGGTATTTGAACTTCGACGCAGGCGAGGCGGCGCTGTCGGCGGGAGCGGAAGTGGCAGGTTCGCGCTCCAATGCCGCGATGAGGCGTTCGGCCTCGTCGGCCGTGATCTTTCCGGCGGAGAGCATTTCGAGGATTTGGCGGCGATGGTCGTTCATGGAACCTCCTACAGAATCTGGATAAGGACAAGCGCATTGCGATTGTCGACTTCGATGTGGGTGTCTTTGAGAGCGGTCAGGATGTACCAGAGAGTCGCGATCGCCTCGAGCGGGTTGACCCGGCTTATCAAGCAGACGACCAGGAACACTGGTAGCGCCAACAACGCGAACGGCAGCAGCAGCAACCACAGAAGGAACAGGGGTATCCAAAGTCGAAAGTTGCGGCTGTTGCGCCAATGACGAACGCTTACCACTCCAACCAGAGGGATCATGACAGCGACTCCAATTCCCGGATGGCGTCTTGCGCGGTAATCTCGCCGCGCTTGAGGCGATCCAGAACTTCGGTTCGTGAAGGCGCGGGATTGGTTTCAACAAATTCGAGGCTTTCAGCAATGCGAGTGAGACGGGCCTTGATGGTCGGGTAGCTGACCCCAAAAACCTGCTCCATTTCCTTGATAGAACCGTGGGAACGCACAAAGGCGGTGATGAAGATCTGGTCGTCGGAGCTGAGCCTCGCCAGTTGGGGAAGTTCAAAGGCGCCCTCGATGGCGATGTCCTTCTCCGCCAGACGCACTCGTTCGACGACGATTCGCTGGCCCTGAGTGAGGCGGGTGAGCTCTTGCCAGTCGGTGGTGGATTTGGGAGATTGGGAGTTCAAGGCGCCTCCAATAAAATCAATTTGTAAATTGATAAAATTTATTTGTAAAGCACACTTTGTTTAATAAATCAATTTACATCGGATGAGACGGGCGGTTTTCGTTCGGAGATTCAGGGTATCTGCTTGATTCGAATGGAATTTGTGAAGCTAGGAACGCGAGTGTCAATGCGCCGGGCAGGCGCAGTATTTTTCGAGCCAGTTGAGTTCTTCGCGGACCTTGATTTTTCCATGCCAGGGATTCTGGTCGAGAGAGTGGCCTTCGTCGGGAAAGATGAGCAGGGAACTGGGGACGCCGAGCGTGTGCAGGGCGTGTTCGAGAAGGTAGGCTTCGGCGACGGCGACGCGAACATCGTCGCTCCCCGCGACAATGTGAGTAGGCGTCTTAACCTTGTCGAACTGGAAGATGGCGGCTTCGTCGATGTAGTTCTGCTTGGCCTTGGGGTCCCACATCAGGCCGCCGAGGAAGAAGGCGTCGTCGTAGGTGGTGTCGTCGTTGCCCCAATTGCCGATGTGCTCCACGGCGCCTGCGCCGGTGACGGCTGCCTTGAACTCATTGGTCTGAGTGATGAGCCAGTTGGCCATGTATCCGCCGTAGCTGTAGCCGCCGATGGTCATCTGGTGGGGGTTGGCGATGCCGGCTTTTACCAGCGCGTCAACGCCGGTGAGGATGTCGCGGCCGGGCGCCGAGACGATCTTGGGCACGATGGACATCGCAAACTTGTCGCCGTAGCCGGCTGAGCCGCGATAGTTGGGGCGGAAAACGAGCCATCCCTGGCTGGCGGCGTACATGGCCCAGTTGTACCAGTCGGCGCCGAAGTAGTTACCGTCGGCGTCCATGGGGCCACCGTGAATGAGCACGAAGAGCCGCAGGTTCTTGGTGTCGAATTTGCCCGGCGGGTAGAGCAGGTAGCCTTCGACTGGCGTGCCGTCGTCGGAGGTCCAGCGAAATGATTTGCCCTTGGGAAGGTCGTGCTCGGTGAAGAGTTTGTTGAACGAGGTAATTGGGCGCGCAGTGGCGAGTTGATTGGCGCTGTCGGCGAGGTAAACCTCAGTGGGCTTGTCGACCTCGGAGTAGGTGAAGGCGATGCGCGAGGAGCTCGGGGCCGTAGCAATGTGCGCGTAAGTGCCGGGCCATCCGCCGAGTTTCTGGAAGTTGTCTTGCAGTTCGGTTTGCTGGTAAAGCGCAGTTGCTGTGCCCAACATTCCGGGAACGAGTAGTGCGCCGTTGGACTCCAGCGCGTATCCAGCGACGGCGCCATCGAAGCTGGAAGCCCAGCGAGTTGGTTTCGAAGTTGCAACGTCAACCGAGTACACGCGAGGTTGCACGTCGGCGTAAGCGCCCTCGACCGATCCCTGCTCGACCTCGAAAAAGACGCTTTTGCCATCGGGAGACCAGCGAACATTGCCTTCAAGCGCTTCGTTTTTGGTCAGCTGGCTTGAGATGTTGTTCAGGCCAGCCTTGGCGGTGTCGGCGACGTAGATTTCGACTTCTTTGAGGCCCTCGAAACGTTGCGAGACGCTGTCGGTCGAATACGCAAGGCGGGTGCCGTCGGGTGAGACTGCCATGCTCTTCACGCGATAGAGGGAAGTGGCGACCGCCACGGCACCCGGCGTTTCGCCGGTTTCCTCTTCGGTCTCGTCCTTGGCTTTCTTTTTTTCCTTCTTGTTCTTCTTGGTGTCGTGCGTGCCCAAATCAGTCTGGCGCTTCAGGGCCTCGGCGATTTCGATGCGCGAAACTAGGTCGCCCCGCTCCCGCTCGCGATAACGTACCGTGTCTTTCCATTGCTCCTTGTAATCGTCCTTCTGCTTAGAGGTCCGCGGGGTGCGAGTAGCGAAGTAGAGTGTTTTCGAGTCGGGGCTCCAGGCGAAGGAATGCACGTCTTCTGAGCCGCGCGTTACCGGAAGCGCTTCTCCGCCATTCACGGGGATAAGATACACGTGAGTCGCGCCTTTGTCGTCGTGGTCCGAGTCGTCGGAGTCATCAGACTCGAGGCTTCGGTCCGATAGAAAGGCGACCCACTTGCCATCGGGCGACCAGTTGGGGTCGGAGTCGTGTCCGGATTGGGTGAGCGGGACGATGATGCCGTCAATGTCCCGCCAGAGCCAGAGATCTTCGCGAAAACGCTCGGCGTCCCAATCCGCGCGGGAGGTAGCGATCACCACCATGTGACCGTCTGGTGAAAGTTGGACGCGGCTGAAGTCCACGGCGCTGAAGAACTCGTCGAGCGTGAGGCGCGGCTTGGAACCGGATGATCCGGAGGCCTGCGCGGGGGGCGCGCCCGCGACCAGAAGCAGCGACAGGACAACAGTTGTAAGCGACGAAAGCCGCACAACTCGTAAGAACGCGAAGGACGCAGTCGTGGATTTTCGAGCAATCGCGATCATGGGGGAAGTTTGTTGGATGGTTCGCTGATTATAAATAGGCGGTGAGAACCTCTCCAAACCTGGGGTCGCGGCGTGTGCGGCGCGGAGCGTCACACGCCGCGGTGCCGGCTATCACTGCGCAACGGTGACAAGCCGGATTACAAGCAAAGATGTAGACCCATGAATTCTGGTGGGGAGGTAGTTGCATGTTTGGCGCGTTTCCGTTGGCCCTCTTCTTTATCAGCGCAACCCTGCTGATAGCGCTGCCGGTAGGTATGAGCCTGCAGTCGTACTTTCGGAACCGCGGTCGCAAGACTGTGGTCTGTCCTGATAATCACGAGCCCGTTACCGTCGAACTCGACAGTAAATATGCGCTTACCACCGCCTTGCGGGGGCAGGAGCATGAGCGCCTGCAATCGTGCTCACGTTGGCCAGAAAAGGGCGATTGTGGCCAGGAATGCCTGGCGCAGGTCGATCCTACGCCGGAGAACCTGGAACGGCTGCTGCAGAAGTGGTACCAGGGTAAGGCCTGCGCGATATGCGAGCGTGCGCTGACACCCGCTGACTGGAGACGGAGCCGCCTTGCGCTGTTGAACGAGAAAGAGAAGCTGTTTGAGTTGCGCCACATGCATCTTGACGAGATTCCTTCTGCACTCGACAAGATGGCGCCGCTATGCTGGAACTGCCACCAGGAAGAACGGGCCCGGCAGGCGCAGCCACCGCGCATCTTGAAAGGAGACCGGCGGAAGTTCGGGCCTGCCGTGGGTGAGTAAGTTCCTCCCTTGAGCGGCCACTCCTGGCTGAATCGGCATCTTTCCGGTTGGCGAGCGCCTCGGCGCTCCCGTTCTTTCTTGCGGCATGATCGATGATGCACCGTGGTAGTAAGATTCTCTTCGTCCATTGAAGACCTAATGAAGAGATGGTTGCTGATTCTCGTTTTGCCGGCTGTTGCGTTGGTCGCATGGGGCCAAGCTCCTGCGTCAGGTGCTACAAAGTCGTCGACGGCCGAGCAGGTTTCGCCGTTCACGGATTACGTCGGGGACTGGGTGTCGACCCTCGACGGCAAGGTTTGGCTTCTTCTAGAACTTGAGCCTCACGATGGCGAACTGAAAGGTTGGCTGACGCACGCGCGTGATCTGGAGATCAATGACGAGGGTGGGCTCAGATCGGCCAGCGGCGAAAAAGTGAAAGAGGCAATTGCGACTGCGACGCTGAGTCCGGAAGGACTGTTGCTGACCGTCAAGTACGGGGATAAAACGCCCGACCAATACGTCATGCGCGTGATCGAGCCGGGAAAGATTGCGGAACTGAAACTGGTCGCGGTCGATGTACCGGCGGGCATGCCCGAGCCCAAGCCGTGGCCGCTGATTAAGTTCCCCGGCGGAGTTGAAGTCAAACCGCGCTGAGCTTGCTCATGGTCCAGGTATGAAGAAGGTCCTGCTGCAACTGATCCTGTTGGTGATGGCTTTGCTTGGCTTGTGCCAGCCGCCTCCGGCCTCTGCACAAGTTCCGGCGAAAGCCAAGCCAGTCTCTCCTTTGATGGAATATACGGGCGTATGGACGTCGGTCTTCGACGGCAAGGTGTGGCTTTCGCTGCATCTTGAGCTACGAGGAGAACAGCTCAGCGGCAGGCTAGTTCATCCGAAGCATATCGAGATGAATGACAACGGTGAACTGAAGTCAGTCAGCGAAGAGCAGTCGACGAAGGATGTGACCGAGGCGGTTGTGAATCCTGACGGGCTACTGCTCAGCCTGAAAGACGCCGACACGCAAGAACAAGACCGCTACCAGATGCGACTCATCTTGCCCGATAAGAACGCCGCCGACTTGAAGATGATTGGAATGCCAATGCCGCCGGGAATGCCGAAACCTAAGCCCTGGCGATTGTTGAAGTCCGGAAACGCGACCAAGACCAAAGCCGAGATCACACGCTGAGTTCGTCGCTAGCGAAACTCCAGCAACATCCCTGCGATCAAAAGGACTAGACCCGCCGATATTGTGGCCCACATGAAAAGCGGCAGTTTGCTGGAGGGTTTCGCAACGCGATACGCGCGCACCAAGTCTCTCCCAGCCAATCGCGCGCTGGATGCAGAAGCGGCGTTAGAAGCCTGCATCATGACCACGATGCGAAGCGCCAGCCCGGTTAGAGCCAGCAAGAAACCTGCAGCAACCATCCAATCTGAAGCGGAATTCATGACCGGCCTCACCTCCGGAAATGACGTGGGAGCAGTTTACTACTAAATCAACTCTAGACTACGGGCTTTGTTGAATTCGGGGTTAGCCCTTGGTCAAGTAGTGGCTCGCTGCTCCCATGAAAAACAGCATCGGGAATGAGAGCCAGAAGTTCACGCGCGAAGTCAGGAAAGCCAACCGAGCGACTTGGGCGGCCTCGGCGGGCATGGGCTCACCTGAGGCGGCGGCAATGTTCCAGCGGATGATTTTCTTCTGCATGCGCCAGATAATGCCCCACACGTTCAGCATCATGAACCAACCCAGTCCTCCACCGATGCCAATCGACAGGGCGCGCGAACTCTCCCAACCTTGGTTATTCAAACTCAGGAACAGGTAGGAGGCGCCGAAAACCACGATCGCCACGATGGCGCCCAGTACCGGGCCTTTCTTCAGTACTTCCGCGGGCGACATCAGGACTCCCATTTCAATGGCGAATGCCAGAGTCCAGATGATGTAGAAGCTGGCGTTAATCATTGCGCCAGAGGCGGTCTGGCCGTTAGCGACCGCGTTGCGGACATCCGTGGCCACGATGTTCCCCCACCAAGCGAGACCTACGAGTACGGTGACGACAGAACTCCAGCGAAACCACCACAGGGCTTTCGGCATGAGGTTGGGAACAACGATTGTCCGGGTTTTGGAATCCAAGTCTCGCAGGAACTGGAAGTTCACCAGGTTGAAGAAGTACAAGAGCCCAACCCAGATCATGCCAACCGTGATGTGCAGCCAGCGCAGCAGCATCAGCACCAGCTGGCTGCCCCCGGGAAACTCGATATTGGGCGGCGGAAGGACGATAAATGCGGAAATTGGTGGAACAGTCACGGTATGAGTCCCTTTCGAATGGGGCTGGTTACCCGGATTCCATGCCCCGGCGGGCGGGCGACTTACAGAATACAGCCGCAGACGCGAGTTTTAGTTGAAATTGCGGCAGCGCGGACTTATCGTAAAACTGCTGGAGTTTACTCTTCCGAACCTGGTGATGTCTGGCCTAGCTCGGGGGAGGCTTTTACCGACAGACCCAGATGCTCGCAAGGGCGGAGAATTCTGGGGCTGGGCTGTTTTTTTGCCGGTTGCAAGGAGGACCACTCATGGAAAGTAAACCAGCGCAAAATATTCAGGATTCTTTTTTGAATACCGCTCGCAAGGACAAGTCGGTCATTACCATTTATCTCTTGAGCGGCGTAAAACTGACGGGGCGCATCCGCTCCTTCGACAAGTACTCGGTGGTCCTGGATACAAACAATCAGGAACAACTGATTTTCAAGCATGCGATTTCGACGGTTGTAATGTCACGTCCGCCGCATGCCGTCGACCGTCATGGTGAACCGAGGGGAGCCGCTGATGCAGCGGCCGCACCCGCCTCTTCCACCACGCCTCACCCCACGGAGAGCTGACGTATCTCTCAAGCTGGTGGAATGAGATCCAAACGCGAAGACACGCTCCGGGCACAGCCAGGGAGGCGGTCCCGAACGCGTGTTTCTTGTAGGCGTGGAGTTTCTGTCGCGCGGTCTGTCAAACCGCAATCCAAAAAAACAATCTGCTGACGAACGTGAGACTCGCGCGGACGGAGAGTCCGCGACGGGCGAGCGCCTGAAGGCAGCGGGGAAGGTTCCGCCGGTAGCGCGAGCTGCCCGGACCGTAGCCGATACGCGGATGCACGCGACGGAAGTGGAGCACCGGGCTTTCTCGGCGGAGGAGTCGTTGGCAGAGCTGCGCGAATTGTCGACCAGCGCGGGAGCTGTTATCGCGGGAGAAATGCAGCAGCGTCGCCAGCGGCCGGATTCGGCAACGCTGATTGGAAGCGGGAAGGTTCTGGAGCTCCAAGGGGCAGTTGCGTCAGTCGATCCTGACCTTGTCATCTTTGACTACGAATTGACTCCGTCGCAGCAGCGCAACCTGGAACGCGAACTCAACGTGCGGGTGATCGATCGCACGCAGCTCATCCTCGATATCTTTGCGCGCCATGCCCGTACACGAGAAGGGCAGATGCAGGTGGAGCTGGCGCAGTTGGAATACCTGCTTCCCCGGCTGGCAGGACGCGGCGTGGAAATGTCGCAGTTGGGTGGCGGCATCGGAACGCGCGGTCCCGGCGAAACCCAGCTTGAAACCGACCGGCGAAAAATCTATCGGCGCATCCGGCACGTGAAGGAGCAGTTGGAGAACGTGCGGCGCATTCGTGGACAGCAGCGGCAAAGGCGAGAGTCGGTGCCGGTGGCGGTGATCGCGCTGGTGGGATACACCAATGCCGGCAAGTCGACGCTATTTAATGCGCTGACAAAAGCTGGCGTGCTGGAAAGTGCACGGATGTTCGCCACGCTCGATCCGACATTGCGGCAGGTCAAGCTGCCTTCGAAGCGCGAAATTCTGGTGTCTGACACGGTGGGATTCATTCGCCACCTGCCGCATACGCTGGTGTCGGCATTTCGCGCGACTCTGGAAGAAGTGCAGCGGGCGACATTGCTGCTACACGTTTCTGACGCGACCAGTCCTACGGCGGACGAGCAGCAGGCGCAGGTAGAGGAAGTGTTGCGTGAACTTGAGGTGCAAGACAAGCCTCGTATTTACGTGATGAACAAGCTCGATCTGCTGCCAAAGAGCAAGCAAGAGAGCCTGATCGACTCGGCGAATGTGGTACACGTTTCCGCGGCAAAAGGAACTGGTATTGACCGGCTGCTGAAGCGCATTGATGACCTGTTGGAGCAGGATCCGGTGCGACAAGTGAAGTTGCAGGTGCCGCAGTCGGAGGGCAAGGCGCTGGCTACACTGGATGCGAAGGCTGTGGTGTTATCGCGCGCGTATCGAGACGGCTACGTCGATCTTGAGGTGCAGGCGCCGGCGTCGGTGTTGCGGACGATGAAATCGTTCCTCGCCGAGTAACGGAACGTTTAGGCGGGACGCGCGCCGGTGCCCGCGTCGGCCTGCTCATGAGCATGGTAGCTGGAGCGAACCAGTGGGCCAGATTCCACGTGTTTGAAGCCCATCTTCATGGCAGCATCTTTCAGATCGCCGAACTCATCAGGCGTGTAGAGGCGGGCGACGGGCAGATGATCCCGGGATGGCCGCAAGTATTGGCCGACCGTCAGGATGTCGACCTTGCGCGCGGCCAAGTCGCGGAAGACTTCCAGTAGTTCGTCGGTGGTCTCGCCCAAACCAACCATTAGCCCGGTCTTCGTTGGGATTGCGGGATTCATTTCCTTGGCTTGTTCCAGGAGCCGCAAGGTGCGCTCATAGCGGGCACCGGAACGCGCAACGCGATAAAGACGGGGCACGGTTTCGGTGTTGTGGTTCAGGATGTCGGGCCGGGCGTCCATCACGATGCGCAGCGGCTGCTCGAGGCCCTGGAAGTCGGGGATCAGCACTTCGACGCGACAGTCGGGCATGCGGCGGCGAATTTCGGTGATTGTGTCGGCGAAAACTCTCGCGCCGCCAACATTGTCGTCATCGCGATTCACGCTGGTGACCACGGCGAACTTCAGGCCCAACTTTTCCACGGCCACTGCGACACGTGCGGGTTCTTCAAAGTCGATTGCTTCAGGACGCCCTTTGGGAACGGCACAGAAGCCGCACCGCCGGGTGCACACATTGCCCAGCAACATGAACGTCGCAGTGCGATGGTTCCAGCACTCGCCAATGTTGGGACAATGCGCGGACTCGCAGACCGTGTGCAGGTCGAGCTTACGGGCGAGGGTCTTCAGGTCGTGATAATTTTCGCCCATGGGAGCACGGGCCTTCAGCCATGCGGGCTTGGGGGCCGGCTTGCGCGGGGCAACATCGATCTGGATCAGCTCGGGAGCGGACGCCATGACGTATGTCTATTCTACGATGTCTGGCGAGAGAAGTGGTTGCAAGCGGGTACCGGCTCTGGCTTACAGGGTATGCAAGTACGCCATCAAGTCGGCTAGCTGCTCTTGGGTGATTTTCTGCTGGAAGCCCGGCATCTTGGCGCGGCCGAGCATAATGATGTCAGACACGCGATCATCGTTGGCCGGAATTCCGCTGCTCATGAATTTCTTCTGGAACAGGCCATGCATGCTGGGGCCACGCAAATTGCGCGAGCTGTACGCGTAGTGACATTCGGCGCAGCGAGCGTCGTATACCCGGCGGCCCATGGCCTGCTGCGGAGTAAGGCCTAACTCGGCGTCCGTCTTGCGGGGCTCGGCGTCGCAGGCAATGAAAGACAGCAAAAACGATACGAGGATGGCTGCAAGGATGAGTTGGATACCACGCCTGAAGTTCAACGCAACCCTTCCGCGAGACGGCTCCGGAGTGACGCCAGAGAGTTATCGAAAGCAACAGAGTTAGAATACACCGCAGATGGCGGTGCTCCTCAAACGCGTTTACGATGCGCCCTCGCCCAAGGACGGCGCGCGAGTACTGGTGGACCGGCTTTGGCCACGGGGCCTCACCAAGCAGGCGGCCGCGCTCGATATGTGGCTGAAAGACGTTGCGCCATCGCACGAGCTGCGCAAGTGGTATCACGCCCATCTGTCGCAATGGGCGAAGTTTCGTAAGCTGTACCTGAAAGAACTGAGTAACGACTCGGCCCACGCAGGACTTCAGCAACTGCACGACTTGGCCCGGAAGAAACGCGGCCTGACGCTATTGTTTGCGTCTCGGAGCCTCGAGTTCAATCACGCAGTGATACTGAAGCAATTGATCGATGGCGAGCGTAAGCCGCCCACCGGCACGGGACCGGCGACGGCAGTGGCCGGACGGGTACGTGCGGCCCGCAGAAGATAGCTACTACAAGGTGGACAGTTGGGTCCTCGCGCGCTAGATGAATGTCGGCGAGGCGATCGCTCTAATTGCGTCGGGCGAGCAAGTAGATGTGGTTCGCCAGCACATGAGCATCGTTCCGTCTAAGCAGTATCTTGTCGATATATCGCAGTGGCCACAGTAACCATCCGGCAACGGCGTAGGTTGGTTTACGGAGCGGTCTTGGCGCAATCAACTTAAGATATTCCAGGATCACTGCAAGAAGAGTCGCAGTTGGCCCGCTTCGCACTCCCACGTCGATAACTTCGAATTCGGAAACCAGTTCGCGCAAGCCGTCAATCGTCCACCGGTTGTAATCGCCGGGGTACAAATGCACCGGATGGCAGAAGGGCACGACGATATGCAAGTACCCTCCGGTCTTAAGCACGCGAAACATTTCGCTCACCGATTGACTCGGCCGTTGTACGTGCTCCAGCACGGCATTACATTCGATGCGTGATACAGACTCGCTTGCGAAGGGCAACGCTTCCACGTCAGCGACCACGTGAACATCTCCGATGCCAATGAGGTCGACCCCGATGAAGCCTGCGGGTATCGACTGGCCCGCGGCTCCAATCCATAGGGAAAGCCCTTCGACGTAAGGAAGATGCGATTCTGAAGGGTTATGGAAGACGGGGCTTGGGGGCCTCAACACGCGGGTGAGAAAATTCTGGCGTTCCGCATAGCGGATTTTGAGGGCCGCTCGCTCTTCTTCCTGAGATGTCTCGTCCGCACGAAGCGGCGCGCTCTCAGGTCTTGTCTCAAGAGTTCCCATTCCCACTATCAGACCGCCACGTGTTCGCAGTGTCCCTAAGTTCCGTTCGACACAATCTTCTCCACAATACGGTCAATCGTATCGACGGCCTTCTTGTTCGGCAGATTGTGGTTGTTGCAGAGGATGGAGAATGCCACGGTACGCCCTGTCGTTGTCGTGGCGTATCCCGAAAGAGAATTGACGTGATTGAGCGAGCCCGTCTTGGCGTGCACGGCGCCCTTGTAGGGAGGGGTTTTCAGGCGATCGCCGAGTGAGCCATCGATCCCGGAAACCGGAAGTGTGTCTTCAAACAACGGTCCCCAAGGCTGCAGCTTCGCGTACTGCAAGCAGGCGGACAACGGCGGCGGGGCTCACGAGGTTCTCGCGCGACAGTCCCGAACCGTCATAGAAAACGAACTGGTCTGGCTGGATGCCCGCCGAAGTGAGGAAGCCGCGCAGTACCTCAAGCCCTCCCTGAATCGATCCGGAAGTACCCTTCTCTTTGCCCAGCATCCGCAACGCGAGCTCGGCGTGGAGGTTCTGGCTCACCTTGTTGACCACGCGCAGGTCGTCGTAGAGAGGCATCGATTCGTGGCTGGCGAGGACCATCGGCATGGGAACAGAATGTGCCGAGTTTTCACCGCCGCCGCCCGACGCGATCGTGGTCACGCTGAACGTCTGCATGGAGGCGAGTTCGGTGTGGCGGGTTCGAGGACGCCCATATACGGTCACGCCTCGCTGCTCCAGTAAGTTGCTGAACAGTTTCGCGGTAAACTCCGCGGGGTCTTCGATCGCAAGCGCCTCACCTTCGCCGGAGTCGTCGACTGGAATGTTGCCCCAGATGGTGACTTGATTCGATCCCGGCTCGCGATTGATAAAAACCTTGCGCGGGCCAGTACCTTGCGGCGTTGTGGTGACGCGATTCTCGATGCGGTAATACTCCGGAAACGGCGTGACGTTGAGGAATGCCTTCTCGCCCGGCCGGTCGGCGGGCAGGATGTTCACGAACAGGACATTGTCGTTGATCGTCAACGCCGATACGGGAGCGCCCCATTCCCACGCCAGGTCGTCCTGTGACCAGCCTTCACCGTAGCGCTCGAAAACGTAGTAAGAATCGTCGGCCACCACGTCGCCGTCAACGTATTTCAGACCCTTCTGTACGAGCTGGTCGGCCAAATCGATGAGCGCCTGAATGGGCGGGGTCTTACGCTCGGTGTGCAGATAGTAAGGGAGAGTGCGACCTGAGAGGTTGGGATCGCCGCGGCCGACAACGACAAGGTCGGAGTTCAAGCGACCATACTTGTCGAGAGATCCCATGCTCTCGACCGTCGTCTTGAAACGGAATTCCGGGCCAATGAGTCCGAACGCAGCCGCCGTAGTGAAGAGCTTGGTGTTCGAGGCGGGCGTGAACAGCCGGTTTTCGTTCAGTCCAAATAGAGGCTGGCCGGTGTCGAGCGCAACGATGTCGATGCCCCAGAACCCGCGGGCGACATCAGGGTCGCTGAGGATCTGCTCGATAGCTTTGCCAAGGCGTTTCTCATCGTCGGGTTTCTTGTGCGAGGATTTCGCAGTCTCGGCGAATGCGTGCGCTGAGATCAGCAGCAGTAGTGCGACTTGAACGGCTTGGCGGACCCGGTGCATTCGACTGCAAAGATGGTACAGTCGGATTCTAGCACCGAGTCACTTCGCTTCGCGTCTGCCTACTTCGCCAGGGGCATCTCGACTGGAGCAAACTACAATGTCAACCATGCGTGCGTCCTATCAATGGCAGCTCCGATCGCGCACGCTGGCGCTGGGCGCGCGCACGCTGATCATGGGAGTCGTCAATGTCACTCCCGACTCCTTCTCTGACGGCGGAAGGTTCCTTTCTCCTGAGAATGCTGTTACTCATGCGTTAGAGTTGCTCGACCAGGGAGCCGACATCGTCGATATCGGCGGCGAATCGACTCGGCCAGGCGTGCCGGTCGCGCCTGAAGGCTCTGCGCACAAGCAGCCTGTAACCGAGGACGAAGAGCTTCGGCGCGTGATGCCGGTGATCGAGGGCATCCTGAAGGAGCGTCCCGGAGCTGTTCTGTCGATTGACACCTACAAATCAGGTGTGGCGCGCCGCGCCGTTGAGTCTGGAGCGGAAATCGTCAACGACGTAAGTGCCTTGCAGTGGGATGTGGCCATGGCGAAGACTTGCGGCGATCTCGGGTGCGGCGTGGTTTTGATGCACACGCGGGGGCGGCCGACCGAGTGGCGGAATATGCCGCTTGCTGCCGATATCACGTCAGTAGTGATGCATGACCTGGCGAATCGCGCGCAAATCGCACTGGATTCCGGCATCCAGCGCCAGGGAATTGTGATGGATCCCGGGTTCGGATTCGGAAAGAACTTCGACGAAAACTATCCCTTGCTGGCGAACCTTGAGCAGTTGCAGAAACTCGGATTTCCGCTGCTCGCCGGGACTTCGCGAAAGTCATTTATCGGCCGCACCGTAGGCAGTCGTACCGGCGAGGGCGACAAGAAGCCGGGTGACCGTCTCTATGGATCGGTGGCTGCGACGGTTGCCAGCATTCTGCACGGGGCACACATCGTGCGGGTCCATGACGTGGCTGCAACGGTGGAAGCTGCTGCCGTGGCGGATCAAGTACTGCGGGCTGGAAGTTGAACTTGTATCCGATGCCGCAGCATCTATAGTTGTCTTTAGCAGGATGACAACTTCGTACCCGACTCCATGACAAAGGTTGAAATGCTTACGTCCGATCCGCGCGTTACCGTGCGTCGGCCTGGTGCGCCTGCGACTGGCAATCACCGCGTTGTGTATTGGATGCAGCGCGCGCAGCGAGCACTCGACAATCCTGCGCTTGATCTCGCTGTACAAGCTGCGAACGCGCTGGAACAAGCCATTGTCATCTTCTTCGCACCAATGCCGCTTTATCCGTATTCGAACTTACGGCATTTTGCGTTTCTTGCTCAAGGCATTGCGGACGTTGAAAAAGACGCGCACAAGCGTGGCATCGGTTTTGTGCTTCGGCGCTATCCCGATCATTCACTGCTGGATTTTTGCGACGAAGTGAATGCCTCGCTGGTGGTTGGCGATGAGAATCCATTGCGCGAGCCGCGTCTGTGGCGGGAGCGCGCAGCGAAGAAACTCACAATTCCGTTTTGGACGGTCGATGCCGATGCAATCGTCCCGTCGAAGCTGCTGGAGAAGGAGCAGTATGCAGCGCGCATCATCCGCCCGCGATTGCAGACGCGGCTGGAGCAGTTCCTGGCTTCGGCAGGAAACCCGACGGCAAAGGTTCAGTGGCATAAGCCGCCGGGCCTGGCATTTCGTCACGACGAGGCGACGACTGACGTGACCGAGGGTTGGAAGAATCTCGACCGCTCGGTTGGGCCGGTCAACTCGTTTCGCGGAGGAACCAGCGAGGCGCTGCGGCTGCTGGATGACTTCGTGCAGCACAAATTGGCGAGCTATCCGGAGAACCACGGCAAGCCAGAGATCGACGGAACCTCGCGGCTTTCGCCTTATCTCCATTTTGGGCAGATCGGGCCGCAAACGGTGATGAAGGCAGTGTGGGAGTCAAGCGCTCCGCAAACTGCAAAAGACGATTTCATCAACCAGTTCGTGACATGGCGCGAATTAGCGATTAACTTCGTGCATTTCAATCCGCTCTACGACTCCATCGAAAGCGCTCCCGACTGGGCGCACAAGACGCTGGCGGCGCATGCCAGCGATCCGCGACCGGTGGTCTACACGCGCGAACAGTTTGAGCATGCACAGACTCACGATGCCTTGTGGAACGCGGCGCAACTCCAGATGCTGCACGCCGGATGGATGCACAACTACATGCGCATGTACTGGGCGAAGAAAATCCTGGAATGGAGTCCGTCGCCCGCGGTTGCTTATCAGACTGCGGTTTATCTGAACGACAAGTACTTTCTCGATGGACGCGATCCGGATGGCTATGCAGGAGTGGCTTGGGCCATCGCCGGCAAGTTCGATCGCCCGTGGTTTGAGCGCCCTATCTTTGGAACGATTCGCTGGATGTCGGGCGACGCCGCGCGAAAAAAGTTTGACGCCGACCTCTATATTCGCCAAATGAAGCAGCTGGCGGAAGGGGTTGAAATGTCGTACCTTCCTCCCCCTACCCTCTTTTAGAATCAGCGACTTACATGCGGGAATCAGCGCAAGTTCGAGATTCCGTTACATTTAGTCGTACTTCATAGATTTCAAAGAACTTAGCGGCAGGCCGATAGGGCCAGCCGGGCTGCTCAGAGCAAAAGCATCCAGCATGATTCATACACGGCACAGCTTGCGGAGGTCACTGAGATTCTGAGGTCAAAAAAAACTAAAGTAACCACTCGTTCCCGAAATGGAACTTTCGAGCAGTTTCGATCCAGGTGTACTGGCGACGGGTGGAGCACGCCTTCAGGCGTGCAGAAAGGGCAGCAATCTTTGATCGCGCTTTAGCGCCTGAGGTAAGGGTTTCGTTACCTCAGCGGCTAAAGCCGAGACCTTCGGTTGTTGCTAATTGCACCTCTGAAGCGGTGCTCCACCCTATACATCAACTGTGAAACTGCCGTAGACGATCTTCAGCTACCAGGTGATCCGCAGGCTGATGAGGGAGACGGTCGCCCACAAGAGGAATCCTGCGATACCGACCCACAAGATCAGGCGGCGATCGGAAGCGCGGTGGAATGAGGGTAGGGGCAAGGGTGCTCCGAGCGAACGGTGAAACCAGGCGCCCAGCAGGCCAACAAAGCCGATGAGAGCGGTGCCCGCGCCGAACATCAATCCTGCCAATATCAAAACAAAATTAAGGTTGAACACCGGTCTGCTACCCCACTGCTTGCCAACAAGGTAGACCCATGCTGCGGGTGCTTGCAAGTGCTGGTTTGTATCGCGGCAATCGGGTTACAATCCTCAGACCTTTTGGAGGGATCATGAAACGAGTTACTGGGCTTGGGGGTGTGTTCTTCAAGGCAAAAGATCCAAATGCGATGTACGAGTGGTATGAGAAGCACCTGGGCATCGAGGGCAAACCGGGTACGGGGGCGATGTTTCACTGGCGCGACGCCGAAAAGCCTGAAGAGAAGGGAATGACTGTCTGGTCGATCTTTCCCGAGAGCACGAAATACTTTGGGACCGGGCCGCAGCCGTTAATGATGAACTTTCTGGTGGACGACATGGATGCCCTGCTCAAAGCGCTGCGGGAAGAAGGCGTTACGATCGCGAAAGAGGAAGCGCACGAATACGGAAAGTTTGCCTGGATCATCGATCCTGAGGGCAACCGCATTGAGCTTTGGGAGGCGCCGAAGGAGACTCCATAAACCCAACGAGCTTACCTCAGCGGCTAAAGCCGACATCTCTTGAAGCGCTCGACTCTGGACGCCTGAAGGCGTCCTCCACCCAGCGCCAGAAACGCACCACCGTGATTGGTGAAGCAGCAAAAAGCGGCCCGCGCTTGCGGACCGCTTTTCACACCAGAAACACTGGCGAAACTCTACTCTGTCCAACGCCGAAAAACCAGACATCCGTTGGTGCCGCCGAAGCCGAACGAGTTCGACATGGCGTACTCCATCGCGACCTTGCGGGGAGTGTTGGGCACGAAGTCGAGATCACAGTCGTCGCCGGGATGCTCCAAGTTCATCGTCGGCGGAACCATCTGCTCACAAAGCGCAAGCACGGTGATGCCGGCTTCCAATCCGCCCGCGCCGCCCAATAGATGACCGGTCATGGACTTGGTGGAACTGACTGCCATCTTGTAAGCATGCTCACCGAAGGCGCGCTTGATGGCCATGGCTTCCAACTCGTCGCCCAGGGGAGTGGATGTGCCGTGGGCATTGACGTAGCCGACCTGCGTAGGCTCAATGCCGGCGTCGCGCATGGCATTGCGCATCACGCGGAATCCGCCTTCGCCGTTTTCAGCCGGCTGGGTGATGTGGTTGGCGTCGGCGCTCATGCCGTATCCGGCCACCTCCGCGAGAATCTTTGCGCCGCGATTTTTGGCGTGCTCAAGTTCTTCCAGAATGAGAATGCCGGCGCCTTCGCCAATGACGAAGCCGTCGCGGTCCTTGTCCCAAGGACGGCTGGCGCGATGAGGATCGTCGTTGCGCGTCGATAGCGCGCGCATGGCGGCGAATCCACCAACGCCCATCGGTGTGATAGCGGCTTCCGCCCCTCCGGCGATCATCACATCGGCATCGCCATACTTGATGATGCGTGCCGCGTCGCCAATGGAATGCGCACTCGTGGTGCAGGCGGTGCAGGTAGCTTCGTTCGGACCCTTAGCGTTGTGCCGGATGCTGACTTGTCCCGCCGCCAGGTTCACAATGGCAGCAGGAATAAAGAAAGGTGAGATCTTGCGTGGGCCGCCGTTGAGAAGGTTGGAGTGTTCGCGCTCGATGACGTCGAATCCGCCGATGCCTGAGCCGATGTCAACACCCGTACGCTCGGCCATTTCCTCGTTTTCGACCTTGTAATTGGCGGAGTGCAGCGCCTCGTCGGCGGCAGCGATGGCAAGATGAATGAAGCGCCCCATCTTGCGCGCTTCCTTCTTCTCAACAAACTGCAAGGGATCGAAGTTCTTGACTTCGGCTGCGATTTGGCAGGCAAACTGAGAAGCATCGAAGCCCGTGATGCGCTCCACCCCGCTCTTACCGGCGAGCAGCGCCTGCCAGACTTCTCCGGAGTTATGCCCGATGCCGCAAATCAGCCCGACTCCCGTAACGACGACGCGACGAGCCAAGCTATTTTCCTTTCGAGTGGGCGTTGATGTAATCGACCGCGTCTTTCACGGTACGGATCTTTTCCGCCTGCTCGTCGGGGATCTCGATGTCGAAGGCCTCTTCAAAGGCCATGACCAACTCGACGGTGTCGAGCGAATCAGCGCCCAGGTCGTCCACAAACGAAGCGTTCGCGGTGACCTCGCCCTCGTCCACACCTAACTGCTCAACAATGATCTGCTTTACGCGCTCTTCAACCGATGCCATGAGATCGCCAGCTCCTTTTCGCCTTGCACGCCTTCACCTACAGCCATGTCCGCTGCCGCACAGCCCGCTGGCCGCGAGCTCGCTAGGACTTCGCCTTGGCGTGCGCTTCGATGTATGTAATCGCGTCCTGTACGCTGCGGATTTTCTCCGCTTCTTCGTCAGGAATCTCCACGTCAAATGCTTCTTCGAACGCCATCACCAGCTCGACAGTGTCGAGCGAATCGGCGCCAAGATCGTCTACAAAGGAGGCCTTGGGAGTGACTTCGGCTTCGTCGACGCCCAACTGCTCCACGATGATCTGTTTTACCCGTTCTTCGACTGATGCCATGGATTCGTTCTCCTGTTGCGCCACTGGCGCAACGCAAACTGGTAAGTCTACTTACTCACGGGAATCCCTGTAAAGGAAGACAATTCCAGCCCGAGTCGGTCCCTGAGCGGGACGACGCCCGAGAAGTATGTTTATGACGCCCGTTTCATCCTAACTGCTTAACTCTGCAACGGTCAACGCAAGTCGCCAGAACAGTTTGCGAAGCTCGGTGGCGCTCCGGAAGGGCGCGGGCCCGCCCGATACCGGTAGCAAATTGTCGTCCCCTGACTTCTACTGCGCCGTCGCAGCCCGGCCTCTACCGATTCGAATAGCGGTCGCGCAATTCCGTCTGACGGTTGATCATGGGCACGTCGCGGCCTTGGATAAAGACATGCTGCACTACGGTCTTCACGTCCAGAGGATCGCCGCTGGCCACTACGACGTTGGCCGTCTTGCCAACGTCGAGCGAGCCCAGTTGGTCGTCAACGCCCCAGATCTGTGCCGGATAGAGTGTCAGCGCTTTCATCGCCTCGTCATACGGCAGGCCGAAGGCAACGGCGAAACCGGCAGCGTAAGGCAGGTTCCGCACTTGATGTGCTTCGAAAGAGGCGAAGGCAATTTTCACGCCGCGCTTTGACAGCTCTCCGGGCATTTTGTAGACCGTGTCATAGCGTTGGGATTCTTTCGGTTCGTCGTAAATCGAACCCAGAATCACCGGCACTTTCCACTGGGCAATCTTGTCGTAGATTGCCTGGGAATGAGTGAGTCCGTTCAAGACCACGTGCAGCTTGAACTCCTGCGCCAGAGCCCAGGCCGTCTCCACGTCGTTGGGCTCTTCCGCCTTAACGATGACCAGCTTTTTGCCTTCGAGGTAGGGAAGCAGCGCTTCGAGTTTCAGGTCGCGCGATGGGGGAGACGGCGGCGTGTCTGTAGATTTGGCCGCGGCCTTTTTCTTGTTGTATTCCTCCCATTTCGCGGCGTAACCCTGTGCGTCCGTAAAGACCTGGCGCATTTGCGCGGCCATGCCCATGCGGGTCGAAGGATAAGACGAGCTGGCAAACGACTCATTGCGCCGCTGGCTGCCGGTGAAATTCAACGGCATGGCGATGTCGCGAATTAGCAGCATCTGCGAGGCGTCGGCACCGGCGAGCTGGATGAAGGAATCCTGACCGGGAAGCGTGTCCCTACTTTCCGGAGCGACAATCGCGTTGGTGATTCCGTTGTAGCGTGCGACGGGAATCAGCGCTGACTCGGCGTGGAATGCATCGGACACATGCATGTGGGGCATGATCTCGTCACTCGGCTCGACCAAATCGTTGGTGTTCTTGTCTGCGCTGATCTCGGTCAGCCCGAGTTGGGATTCGGAATCGATCAGGCCGGGATAGACAGTCATGCCCTTGGCGTCGAGAACCTGCGCGTTCGCCGGAACTTTGACCGAGCCGGCAGCGCCGACAGCAGTGATCTTTCCGTTCTCGATGATCAGGACGCCGTTCTCCACCGTGCCGTGGGTGATGGTCAGCAGCTTACCGCCTGTGATAGCGATGGGCTTGGAGGGATCCAGCGTAGCGGGCGCCGCTTTGGGCGGAACCGGTTTCTGTGCGAACGCAGAACTGACGAACAGCAGCGCGATAAGCGAAAAGCGAAGAGCGGTTCTCATCACTGCCCCTCCTGGAACTGCGGCATGCCCAGTCCGGGCAACGCGCGGTCGAAGTACAGGTCGCCGTCGATCCATACCTTGGCGGGAACGCCGTAGCTGGAAAGCGGATAGCCGTCCCACAGCACCAGGTCAGCATCTTTGCCCACGTCGATGGACCCGGTCTTGTCGTCTACGCCCATGATCCAGGCCGGATTGAGGGTCAGCATCTTCATGGCTTCGTCTTCGGTCGCGCCGCCGTAGCGCATGGTCTTTGCGGCCTCCTGGTTAAGACGGCGCATATAGTCGTCACTGTCGCTCTTGATGGCAACGCGAACACCGGCGCGCATAGCCAGCACGGCGTTCCACGGGATGGCGTCCCAGGCTTCGTATTTGTAGCCCCACCAGTCGGCGAATGTCGCGATGGCGATGTCGTTCTTGGCTAGCGCTTCGGGCACCTTGTAGGACTCCAGTGCGTGATGGAAGGCACGAATCTTGTAGCCGAACTCGTTGGCGATGGCGATTTCCGTGAGGAACTCGTCGGCGCGGTAGCAGTGAATCTGCACCAGCATCTTGCCTTGCAGCACTTGCACGAGTGCGTCTAACTTTAAGTCTTTCTTTGGAGGGCTGGCGGTCTTGTCGCCCTTCTTGACCTTCTCGTTGTACTCGTCCCAGGTACGCTGGTAATCCTTCGCCTGGGTGAACGCCTCACGCATTACTTCGAAGTTGCCCATGCGAGTTGAGGGCAGTTGCTTCCTGTCGCCGAAGACGCGCTTGGGATTTTCGCCGCTGGCGAACTTGATGGACTGCGGTGCGCCCGGGAAGAGCATTTGGTCGCGATCGAGTCCGTACTTGTTCTTGATGACTACGGCCTGGCCGCCAATCATGTCGGCAGAGCCGTGCAGCAGCAGCGAGGAAGTCACGCCGCCGGCCAGCGCACGATAGATAGCCTTGTCGTTGTAATCGAAGGCGTCTTTCATCATCATCTGCGGGACAACCGGACTGGTGGCTTCGTTGACGTCGCCATCCAGTGCCATGTGTGAGTGCGGATCGATGATGCCGGGCGTAATGTACTTACCGTCGGCGTCAATCACTGTGACCGAAGCTGGAGCGGAGACGGTCGCGCCAAAGGCGACGATCTTGCCGTCTTTCACGTAAACACTGCCGTGCTCGATGCGTCCGTGCGTGGTCGTGAGCAAGGTCGCGTTCTTGATGACGAATTCGTTCTTGCCACTGTGCGATGCCGCATAATCGGCCGGTTGTTGCGCGGCTGCGTAGGTGCAAGCTGCCATCACAAGGAGGCATACTCTGAGGCGGGCCGCGCGTCGCGCGGGGCCAGGGTGGTTCGATGTCATTGGTTTCTCCCGGCAGTCTGGAACACGGATTGCGGTATTTTACTCAGCTTGGAGCAAGTTAGGGAAATATCCGTCGCGAGCTTGCAAGATTCCCGCGGCGAACGGTTTTTTCGCACCAGTTGCTCCACGGTCACCTATACTGCGTTCTGAAGTTGACATGATCAGGTTTACATAATGAAGTTTGTGCCTATCACGCAATGGCTGCCGCAGTATCAGCGTCCCAACCTGCGGGCTGACGTGGTCGCCGGCATCGCGCTCGCGGGTTTGCTTGTCCCCGAGGCAATGGGTTATGCCGGCATTGCCGGGCTACCGCCGCAAGCCGGTCTGTATGCGACGGTGTTTGGACTGCTCGCGTATGCCATCTTCGGATCGAGCCGTCAATTGGCGGTTTCGCCCACTTCGGCTTCCTCGGCCATCCTGGCTGCGACGGTTGCGCCGCTGGCGGCCGCCGATCCCGAAAAGTTCATGGTTCTGGCATCCGCGGTCACGCTGGTGCTCGGCGTTCTTTTCCTGGTGGCGGGCGTTCTGAAGCTCGGATTCATTTCAGATTTTATTTCCAAGCCGGTGCTCAAGGGGTTTGTATTTGGCGTGGCCCTGAGCATCGTGATCAAGCAGCTGCCGAAGTTGCTTGGCATCGTGCCCGGCAAGGGTCATGCCTATGAGCAGTTGTGGCACACACTGCGCCACCTGGCAGAAATCAATCTTTGGACTGTGGTGGTGGGACTGATCGCGCTTTGCGTGCTGGTTGCCATCGATCGCTGGCTTCCGAGAATTCCTGGAGCGCTGGTGGTTCTAATTGCGGGAATCGTCGTTTCGCGAGTCCTTGACCTGCACAGTCACGGCGTTCACATCGTTGGACACATTCCCGCTGGCCTGCCGCTGCCGGGTTTTCCAGTTCTGTCCTGGTCCGAATGGCTGGAGGCAGCACCAGCCGCGGTCGGTCTGGTTCTGGTGCTGTTTGCAGAATCGATGGGCGCGGCCCGAACCTTCGCCAGCAAGAATGGATACGAAGTCGACGCCAATCAGGAGCTGAGAGCTTTAGGCATAGCCAATGCGACGTCAGCCATCTTTCATGGAATGCAGGTCGGCGGCGGAACCTCGGGCACCGCGGCGAATGACGCAAACGGAGCCAAGACACAGGTTTCGGCGATCTCGGCATCTGCGGCGGTTGCTTTCACTTTGCTGTTTCTGACGGGCTACTTTTACCACCTGCCGGAAGCAGTACTCGCCGCCATCGTCATTCACGCTGTCTGGCACTTGCTGGACTACCGCACGATCTGGAAGTTCCGCTCCATTTCGCCCCTGGAGTTCCGTTCTTCTTTGGTAGCCATCGGCGGCGTGGTCGCTTTCGACATCCTCGATGGTCTGGTGTTGGCGGTGATCCTCACTTTGATTTCTCTAATGCGCTTTCTTGTGATGCCACAGGTGGTGGTGTTGGGGCGGTTGCGCGACACCGGCGAGTATGCCGACATTGAGCGACATCCCGACGCCGAGGTGTTCCCCGGCGTGCTAATCCTGCGCATTGATCGCATCTGGTTTTTCGCGAATGCCGATGGCATTCGCAACCACATCAAGGAACTGATCAACGCATTGCCAAGATCGTTGCAGACAGTCATTCTCAATCTGGCCCCAGTCTCCATGATCGATGTGACGGCTGTGGACGTGCTGTCCCAGTTGCATGCCAGTTCCGTGAAGCATGGCCGCCGCCTGGTACTCGCTGGCGTAAGAGATCCAGTCCGCGATACGCTGCAGCGGGCAGGCATGATATCCGCGCTTGGCGAGGAGAACATCTTCCGAAGCGTCGCGCAGGCGATTGCGGCGGTCCAGGCTACTTCGACTTCCGTGTGATACAAACGCAATCATGCGCGCCGTCGTGCAACGTGTAAGCCGTGCCTCGGTCAAGGTCAACGGAGAATTAACCGGTCAAATCACGGAAGGGCTGCTGGTGCTGCTGGGAGTCGGGCACGACGACACCGAGTCTGACGCAGCGTATCTCGCCGAAAAAATCGCTGGCCTGCGTATCTTTGAAGACGACGCCGGAAAGATGAACCGCAGCCTGACCGATGTCGGCGGCGCGGTACTGGCCGTCTCGCAGTTCACACTCTTCGGCGACGTGAAGAAGGGCAAGCGGCCGTCATTTGATGCTGCGGCACGACCGGAACAGGCCCGCGACCTCTATGAGCGCTTCGTCGCACGCATTCGAGCTCTGGGACTGCGCTGCGAAACCGGTCGCTTCCAGGAAACCATGGAAGTTGAGTTAATCAACCACGGGCCCGTTACGATCCTGCTCGACTCGAAGAAGTCTTTTTAGCGGTGTGCCGTTCTATTGATCGCGCAAGGTCTTCATTGGATCGAGCGTTGCAGCGCGATATGCCGGCACGCTGCTTGCTACTAACGCCACCAGCAGCAGGATTCCCGACACCAATACAAATGTTACCGGGTCGAACGGCCGCACTCCGAACAACATTCCGCTCATAACCCTCGTTCCGAGCAACGACACGACCAAGCCGATTGCGAGGCCGAGAGTTGCGAGCGTCAAGCCACGCCGTACGAACATCTTGAGCACCGTGGCGCGCTGCGCTCCCAACGCGATGCGCACTCCAATTTCAAGGGTCCGCTGCACCACCAGGTACGACAGCAGGCCGTAAAGCCCGATTGCGGAGAGCAGCAGCGCTGCGGCTGCGAAGCACGTCAGCAGCAGTGCCTGGAAGCGACGGCGCGCGGTAGCCTCTGACACCAGGTCATCCATGGTCTTCACATCGAAGAGCGGCAGATTTCGGTCCACGGAGGCGACTTGAGCGCGTAGTGAACTGATGATCGTCAGCGGATCAACCGATGTGCGGATTATCAGCTTCGGTGAAATTACCGCGGCTTGCGCGAAGGGGAGGTATTGTTCGGGTTCTTCGTCCTCGGTAAGCCGCCTTTCCCTGACATCTCCCACGATGCCGATGATTTCACGCGGAACTTCTTTCACCGTGTCGTCGCTGAGGCCTGGGGTAATGTGTTTACCGATAGGATCAACGTCAGGGAAATACTTGCGTGCGAAGCTCTGGCTGATAATGACGACGGGATTCGATTTGGCGGTATCAGAGGGCTGAAACTCGCGGCCGCGCAAGAGAGGTATGCGCAGAGTGCGGAAGAGACCGGGCTCGGCAAGCGAAGCCCGCGAAGCATTGCGGTCGCCCGGAGCCAGGGGGTGGCCTTCAATGTCGAAGGTAATGCCAATTCCGCTCCCGGTTAAGGGAAGGGGCCATCCCGCAGACCCGGACTGTACGCCGGGGAGGGCCTTCACGCGCAGCAAGAGCTCATCGTAGAACTGGATCTGCTGAGCTTCCGTGTAGCGGGCTTCGGGCAGGCTCAAGCTGGCCGTGAGCAAGTTGCTCCGGTCGAAACCCGGATCGACTTGCAGTATGCGCACAAAACTGTGGATCAACAGACCGGAACCAACCAGCAGCATCAATCCGATGGCCGTTTCCGCGACCACTAGAGAATCCTGCAGACGGTGCTGTCCGCGCCCGGCGGAGCTGGTTCGTGTACCGTCGCGCAGCGCCCGTGAGGGATCCACCTTCGATGCTCTCCATGCGGGCAGAACTCCGAACAACAAACCGGTGACCACGGAGATCAAGATCGCGAAAAGCAGAACCCCGCCACTCAGAGAAGCTTGATTGATGCGCGGCAGATCGACGGTTGCGAACCGCAGTAAAGCTCGTAACAGGCCGATCGACAGCAGGATGCCCACTCCTCCTCCGAGGAGGGCAAGCAGAACAGATTCCACCAGCATCTGGCGAACGATTTGACCGCGACTGGCACCCAGGGCGGTGCGGATCGCGAGTTCAGGACGGCGTCGCGTAGAGCGGGCCAGCAACAGCCCGGCCACGTTGGCGCACGCAATCAGGAGCAGGAAGCACACTGCGGCAAACAACAATCGCAAGGCAGGACGAGTTTCACCCACCAGGCGTTCCAATTCCGTCTGAACCACAGCGCCCACATAATGCCGGTTGGAATCGGGATACTGCTTCGAGAGGTTGCCAGCTATCACTCCCAGATCGGCTTGCGCCTGGGCCGCGGACACGCCTGGCTTCAATCTTCCGACCACATCGAGGAAATGCGCGCCCCGCTGCCCGGTCATCGGATCTCCGTCGGGCGAATATTTGTCATCACCCAGAGAGGTCCAAAGCACGGGAACTGGATTCTCAATGGGAAATATAAAGCCCTTCGGCATGACACCCGCGACGGTGAAAGTCTTGTTATTCAGCGTAACGCCACGGCCCACGATATCGGTTGCCGAGCCGAACGCGCTCTCCCACAATTCGTGGCTCAAGATGACGGTGCGTACTCCGGTGTTTTCATCGTCGGCGGTGAAGTCGCGGCCGAGCGCAGGATTGACACCCAGGACGCGAAAGAAATCCGCCGACACCACATGTCCGGTCAAATGCCGCGGGTCGCCAACGCCGGTCATCGCGAAGTCACTGTCATGATAAGAAGCCAGCGCGGAGAAAGACTTGTTCTGCGCTCGCCAGTCGAAGAAATCGGGATAGCTCAGCGATTGGCCGGTCGTTCGTTCCGTCTGTTGGAGGCGGTCACTGCGCGCTGCAACCGACATAAGCCGGTCAGGTTCAGCGAAGGGCAGCGGTTGCAACAGGACTGTATTCACCAGGCTGAAAATGGCCGTGGTTGCTCCGACGCCGAGTGCGATGGTCAATACCGTAGTGATGGCGAAACCTGGCGCCTTCCGGATCTGGCGAATCGCAAATCGTAAGTCCTGTAATAACGCGCGCATAAAGGGCACTCCTAGATAGATGAATCCACTAACGTCATTGCATTCAACTCACCATTCTCTAACCCATTGAAAACCATAGTGACCGAGTGTAATGGGAGCTTTCGCCGAGCCGAAGGGCGTTCGCTCAGGGACCGTGTTGTCCGAAACCGGACAGGCTCGATTGCTAATCGGCGTTGACCCACGGACGCGCTGGTTTCGATATCATTCGTTGGTATGGAAAGCGCGATCCGCTGCCAAAATCTGAAGAAGACCTACGACGGCAAGGTCGAGGCGGTGCGCGGACTCGATCTCGGCATCCAGCCGGGCGAGTGCTTCGGATTGCTCGGTCCCAACGGCGCGGGCAAGACCACGACCATAGAGATTCTCGAAGGGCTGCTCCAGCCCACCTCGGGTGAGGTCGAAATCCTCGGCATGACGTGGGCGGGCCATGAGCGCGAGTTACGCGAATTGCTGGGCATCTCATTGCAAGAGACGCGTCTTTCCGAAAAGCTGACCGTGCGCGAGACCGTGAATCTCTTCGCGAGTTTCTACCATCATCCGGCTTCGGTGCAGAACGTACTGGAAGAACTTTCGCTGACGGAAAAAGCGGACGCGATGGTCGGCAAGCTGTCAGGTGGACAGAAGCAGCGGCTGGCGGTTGCGACTGCGCTGGTGGGAAATCCAAAAATCCTGTTTCTCGACGAGCCGACAACTGGACTTGATCCGCAGAGCCGTCGCCAACTATGGGAAATTGTTCGCCAGTTTCAAAGCCGCCGCGGCACCGTACTTCTCACGACGCATTACATGGATGAAGCTGAGCGTCTCTGCGATCGGCTTGCCATCATCGATCAGGGAAAGATTATTGCTGAAGGCACTCCTGCAGAGTTGATTGCGGGCCTCAGCGGACATCACGTTGTCGAGTTCGCGATCAGCGGTGGCAATGGCGATAGTGAAGGCACATGGGCGCGCTTGCCGGGCGTACAGAAAGTGCGCCACGAAGACGGGTTCTTCTGTCTGCAAGTGGATGAGCCGCATCACACGATTCCCGCTTTGTTGTCAGCCGTTCAGCAGCAGGGAGCGCAACTGGCACACCTCACCACGCGGCAGGCGAGCCTGGAAGATGTGTTCGTGCATCTGACGGGCCGGCACTTGAGGGAGGAGTGATGGCGCTGCCTGAAATTCAAGTTGAGCCGCCGAAGACGGAGCCCATCTTGCCGGTGAACGGGCGCTGGGCTGGCTATCGGGCGCTGCTGGGCGCGCGCATGAAAGAGCTTTGGCGCGAGCCCGAGGTTATCTTCTGGGTGTTCGTGTTTCCACTCCTGCTGGCGCTCGGGCTAGGTATCGCCTTTCGCGACAAACCTGCCGATGTGACTCCGATCGCTGTCGTAAACAACTCGCACGCACAGTCGATCATGGAGTTGTTGCAGCGTTCGCCATCGAAGAGTTCCATTCGCGCCGACTTGGTCGACGAGAAGACAGCGTATGATCGCTTCCGCCTCGGCCAGTACTCGCTGGTGGTGACTGAAGACGACAACGGACTGCATTACCGCTACGATCCTGCTCGGCCTGAGAGCGTGCTGGCGCGCTCTCAGGTGGATGACGCGCTGCAATCTGCGGCTGGCCGCACCAGTGCTGTGAAAACTGAAACTACGCAGAGCAGCGAGCCGGGAGCGCGCTACATCGACTTCCTCATCCCCGGCCTGCTGGGCATGAACCTGATGAACTCGGGAATGTGGGGCATCGGATTTGCAGTGGTGGACATGCGCCAACGCAAGCTGTTGAAGAGATTTGTAGCTTCGCCGATGCGACGTACAGACTTCCTGCTGGCGCTGGGCAGCAGCCGACTGGTGCTGATGATTATTGAAGTCGTGTTGCTGTTGGGCTTCGGCGTTCTGGCGTTTCATATGAAAGTGGAAGGGTCGATGGTGTCGATTCTTCTGGTTGCGGCGCTGGGGGCGATCTCTTTCGGCGGTGTCGGACTGCTCACGGCGAGCCGGGCGCAGAAAATCGAAAGCGTCAGCGGCCTGATCAACGTGGTGATGATGCCGATGTGGATCTTCTCCGGCGTCTTCTTCTCCTACGAGCGCTTCCCGCAGATGATTCAGCCGCTGATCAAGGCGTTGCCGCTCACCGCACTGAACGACGCGCTGCGCGCCATCATTCTGCAAGGCGCGAGCTTGAGTTCGCAGTGGGTTCCACTCGCTGTGCTGGCGATCTGGGGCGGAGTGTCGTTCGTGCTCGCGCTGAAGTGGTTTCGCTGGAGCTGAAACTCTAAACACTCGGCTTGATACCGTTGTTCGCGCAGTTTCCGCAGGTAAAGTGAGTCCGCCAGAACACGGCTGGAATCCGTATATTATCGCGATGATTGAGCGAGAGAGCCATGGAGGTGACAGCATGAAATCACGAATTGCCGTTTGGGCGAGCGCGGGCTTTCTCGTAGCCGTTTTTTGGGCGATTTACTTCGCCATGTTGAGCAAAGACGTCCCTATTCAGCCAATTGTGTACACTCTCGCGAGTTTCAGTTGCCCAATTGCATTAGCCGGCGACCATTTTCATTTTGGCGTTAAACTCTCCTGGGTTCTGGTTACGAATGCAGTCTTCTACGCATTGTTCGGTCTCGCCGTTGAAAGCCTGCGGCGACAACTCAATCACGCTAAATAATTCAGGCACGCATGTCAGTATTCCGGCTTTGCTCGGTGCCCCGTCCTTTCCCTTCTTTTGGGAAAGGGTGGGATTCCGATCTGACTGGATCGTTTAATACTCTGGCTTTGCGGCGAACGCCTCCGCTTGCGTGATGCGCCGCTTCTGCCGGTAGGCCATATTTGACATGTGCGCCGCCACTGCTGACTTGTAGCCAATTTCGACGGGTGCATTCGTCTTCTGGTTTCGGGTCCGAATGCACTCCAACCAATTCGCCATATGGTTCTGGCCCTGCGACGATCCTGCGATGCTCGAGCCGTCGGCACGGTTTGTCTTCTCGGGGTAGTAACTGATGCCGCCCGTGTACTTCCCTGTGACCATGTCAGTCGCTCCGCTCACGTGCTCAATCGTCCCGTCGGAGCCGAGAAAGCGCTCGCCTAATCCGAAGCGACTGTTGCTGAAGGTGGATTGCCAAAGCACTGTGAGATCGTTAGGAAACCCCAGCGTGACCGCGATCGTGTCGGGAACTTGGCGGCCGTCTTTCTCGGAATACACGCCACCCATCATGTCGGCTGAATCGGGCACGGGAAGGTTCATCGCAGTCATGATCCACGCAATTTGATGGACCATATTTTCGGTGACGTTGCCGCCGGAGAACTCCCAGAACAGCCTCCAGTTCATGAACTGGTTGGTGTCAAACGCAGTCTTCGGACGATTGACCAGGAACAAGTCCCAATTCACATGTGCCGGATTGCAATCAGCCGGAATCGTGCGATACCACTGGCCATGGCCGTGGGGCGTGTTGCGGCTCATCCACGACTCGACCATTGTGACTTTGCCGACCAGGCCCTGCTCGAACCATTTGCGCGCGTCAGCCAATTCGCCCGAACTCTCGTGTTGCAACCCGATCTGTACCACCTGCTTCGATTTCTGCGCTGCGTCCCGGCACGCGACCGCTTCGGATATGTCCCACGTCATCGTTTTCTCGCAGTAGATATCTTTGCCGGCAGCGAGCGAGTCGAGGAAGTACTTCGAGTGCAGATGCAGTGGAGTCGCGATAATGACCGCATCGATATCATTGCGCTCGAGCAGTCGGCGCGGATCGTCATACGCCGCGACCGCCGGAACCATCGCCTTTACCTGCGCATGCCGCAGCGTGTACACGTCGGCTACGGCAACGCATTCGACGCCCGGCTGCGCGAGCGCATCTTTCAGATCTTGCTGTCCGCGATCGCCTGCACCAATCAGGCCAATGCGAACGCGATCGTTCGCGCCCAACACGCGCGAATATGGGAACGCTGCCAGCGCGACGGCCCCAGCCGCCATTCCCAGAAACTCCCGGCGGTCGATCGTTCCGAGCTTTTGTTTCTTCATCGCAGTGCACCTGCCTTCTGCAAGTCTGCCTTCATGCCCGCCCAACTCTGCCGAGACGATTCTTCCGGCGTACCCCCTCCGCCCCAGTGGGTTTCGAGTGAGACGCCAAATTTGTATCCGGCCTGTTTCAACGCGCGGAATTGTCCGGTCCAATCGATGATGCCTTTGCCGACCGGCATCCATTCAAAGCTCTTAGCGCCGTCTTTCATCACGATGTCTTTGCAGTGGCAATGTCCGATGCGGTTCTTTGGCAACACGTCCCATCCGTTTGGATAAGGCACCTCGCCGCGAGCGGCAGCGTTGCCCGGATCCCAGTTCAGCATCAAGTTCGGCGTCGGAATTGCCGCGAGTGTCTTGGCGGCCTCTGCCCCTGTAGCGGTGTTACACGCATATTCATTTTCCAGAACGAAGATAATTCCCTGTTTGTCGAGGTGATTTGCGGCTTCTTGCAGCTTTGCATTGATGTCTTTCCGGTACGGGCCCTGATCCTCCAATCGCCAGAAGTCGAAGCCCCGGACGCGGTCCGCCTGGAACGCCTTCGCCACTTCGACGCATTTCTCTAGCACTTCGTCTTGCTGGTCATAACCAAAGCCAGCATTGAACTGATCGTGTTTGGGACTGTACTGCGAGGCCGGCGCACCCGGCCAATCGACTTTGAAGAACGGGCTGCCGATGTCGGTGACCCGCAGTGTGTATTTCTTAAGGATGGCTTGGGCCTGCGCGATTTCTCCCGCAGAGAGATTCATCAGGTTCTTGTTCCAGAGGCCACGAACCTCGACCCAGTGCATTCCGAACTCGCGTGCGGCGACAAAGCAGGCATGTTCAAAGTCCTGCGAGATTTCGTCGGTGATAACGGCTACGCGGAAAGGCGACGTCCATGGTGGCGAACTCAGCTTGTCGTCGGCAGCGAGGGTACGAGGGAGGCATGAGGCGAGCCCTCCCATTGCCGCCAACTTTCCTGCCTTACGGAGAAAAGCGCGTCGCGTAATGTTTGACAAGCCGACCTCCGGAAACCGTGGAGAATCGATAAGTTGGCGGAAGCGTGTGCGAGTCGAACGCACCATTGACAGCGAAGCTGCCAATCGCCGGTTTTGAAGACCGGGAGAGTCACCGGACCCCCTTCGCTTCCGCAGGCCCGACTACAGCTTTGGTCATTGTAAACAACCGCTTTGTCCCGCACCGTTTCGCGAACGGTTGACAACCCGCGCTTGCAATGCAGATAGTTTGTGAACGAGACCTCCACCATGGCCAATCGTACCTTTTCCATAGTTCAACTCGACGTGTTCACCAACCGCCCACTCGAAGGAAATCAGCTCGCCGTATTGCCCGATGCCCGTGGCCTGTCTGACGAGGAGATGCAGAGGTTGGCGCGCGAAACCAACCTCAGCGAAACCACGTTTGTCTTCCCGCGCGACCCTGAGGTCGAGCAGCGGGAAGGCCACAAGGTGAGGATCTTCACGGTCAACGAAGAACTTCCGTTCGCTGGTCATCCCACGCTGGGCACAGCCTGGTGCCTCTATCAACATGCGCCGGCCTCCGAGATCGTTCTCGACCTGAAAGTAGGCAGGGTGCCTGTCTCGTTTGAACAACGCGAGGGTCAGCTCTTCGGTGAGATGCGCCAGGTGGACCCGACTTTCGGGCGCAACCATTCCCATGCCGAAGTAGCCAATGTGCTGGGCATACCTGTCGCGGAGTTGGACGAGAGTCTACCCATTCAGTCGGTCTCAACCGGAATGTGGTTCACGATTGTTCCGTTCCGCTCACTCGTAACCTTGCAGAATCTTAAGGTCAGTTGGCACCAGATGGAGCCATATCTGCGCGGGCTCGGCGACAACAGCTTCTTCTATTTTGTCTGCCGCGAAACCGTGAATCCTCACGCCACCTTGCACGCCCGCATGATCTTCTACAACGGCGAGGACCCTGCCACCGGCTCGGCCGCCGGATGTTGCACCGCCTGGGCGGTGCGCAATGGCGTCCTGGCATCTGGCCAGCAGGGACTGATCGAGCAGGGACTGGAGGCACGTCGCCCGAGTGCGATCTATATTCGGGCCGAAAATGTGGATGGCGAAATAAAAAATATTCGCGTCGGCGGTCATGTCGTGCAAATAATTGACGGAAGAGTAACCATGTGAATTATCTGCGGATATTCTGTGAACGCCGCAAGGCCTTGTCTGTAGCGGAGTTTGCGACGCCCGATATTTCGCTCGCGCGTTTTCATGCAACATTCACAGTGCTGGTTTTGCTGCAATGTGACTCGTGTGATTTGACCTCGGCGGTACTTTACAGGATTTTTGCAAGACCGTACTATCCGTTAGCGTCTTGCTCTGGCGCGAGAAAAATTCAGACAGCTCTCTGGTAACTGCCGCACCCGCCGCCCTCACAGGTTTCCTTCGGCGTGTTCGGGCAGGTATTTCCGTGAAGGTGCTGCAGGTAGGCTCATGAAACCGAAGCGCACGATACTCTGCGTCGACGAAGACGAACGTTCACTTTCCATTCACAAGGTCATGCTCGAGACCCGCGGTTACCGCGTCGTGGCATGTTCAGATCCTGGGCTCGCGGTCGAGGCAATGAAAGTTGGAGGCATCGACCTGATTCTGGCCGATCTTCCCATGCCCAAACCTGATGGCGGCAGGCTGGTCGATCAACTGAAAGCCATCTCGCCTGCCACCCCGACAATCGTATTTAAGGGAGCGACCGGCGCCTGCTCCGATGGAATGCTGGCTGACCTCTTTTTATCTCGATCCAACTGCAATGCTGCCCAACTGCTCGATCACATTCGACTGGCGTTGGTTCGCAAACGTGGCCCCAAGCCTAGTTTGACCCGGGGACATGTCGCAGCGCCCTACGTCCCTCGACACTCGGCGTGATCAAGCTTTGCCCCACAAATGCGAAAGCCACTCGTGAGAGTCACGAGCGGCTTGAACGACTTGTGGCAATCTGGAACTCCAGGTTAGCCTTTTGCCGTCTTGGATTTCTTCTTTCTTTCGGCCCAGCGAAGTTTCATCATTTCGGAAATGCGCTTACGTGCCGCGGGACTCATGGTACGACGTTTTCCAGAGCCTACCGGGCGTCCTGGTCCGCGTCCTTTCCTTCCACCTTCGAGGGCTTGGATCGCGGCGTCAATCCGATCTCGTTCACTTTTGAGGTCCGCCAAAATCTGTTGAATGTCCATGAATCACCTTTACGTGTATTTACTAGATGTTGAGTCTAACAGGCTTAACTATGAATTGGCTATCCCATTTACCTGAGCACTTAATGCTTAATTAATGGTTATTCGGAGCAGTCCGCCCAATCCTATTTGGGTTGCTAACCGGCGGGTAGCATCTTCTGCTTTAATTGTAGCCTGCGATTTCGAGGAGATGTGCATGTCCGAAGATCGAACCTACCACATGACGCCAGCCCAATTCCGGCTGTATGGAAGGCAGGTCGTGGATTGGATCGCTGACTACTACGAGCGCGTTGAGTCGCTGCCGGTACTTTCGAGAGTTGCTCCAGGGGAGGTCCGGAGCATGTTACCCGACGCGCCACCAGCACACGGCGAGTCATTCGATCAGCTCTTGCGTGATATGGATTCGGTTGTCTTACCCGGGGTCACTCATTGGCAGTCACCCAAGTTTTTTGCCTTTTTCCCAGCTAACGCATCCGGTCCGGCCATCTTGGGAGATTTGTTGTCATCCGCCTTGGGCGTGCAGGGGATGCTATGGGCAACCAGCCCAGCGTGCACGGAGTTGGAAACCCACGTACTCGACTGGCTTGTGGGGATGTTGGGACTACCCGGCAAATTCCTATCGACCAGCACCGGCGGCGGTGTGATCCAAGACACGGCCTCGAGCTCCGCACTTTGCGCCATGCTGGCCGCCCGCGAGCGCGCCACCCGATACGCCAGCAATCGCCTGGGAGTCACTGGAAAGTTGGTCGCCTACACCTCGACTCAGGCGCACTCGTCGCTGGAGAAGGCGGCAATGATCGCCGGCATAGGAATAGACAACCTGCGCTTGGTCGGGGTGGACGCCGATTACGCCATGCGCCCGGATCTACTTCGGTCCCAGATCGAGAAAGACAAGCGAGACGGCCTGATTCCATTCTTTGCCTGCGGGACTGTGGGCACGACCTCATCGAATGCCATGGATCCGCTGCCGGCAATTGCCGAAATCTGCCGCGAGCACGGGCTCTGGTTCCATGTCGACGCGGCCATGTCCGGTACAGCGGCGCTGTGTCCTGAATTCCGCCACTTTCAGGATGGCGTCGAGCACGCCGATAGCTATTGCTTCAATCCGCACAAGTGGATGTTCACCAACTTCGATTGCGACTGCTTTTACGTTGCCGACCGCACGGCCCTCATTAAGACTCTGAGCATTCTGCCCGAATACCTCAAGAACCAGGCTACTGAGTCAGGAGCTGTGTTTGACTATCGCGACTGGCAGATTCCGCTGGGCCGCCGATTTCGTTCACTGAAACTCTGGTTCGTAATTCGGCACTACGGTGTCGAAGGACTGCAGTTCCATGTTCGTCAGCATGTGGAGGTGGCGCAAATGTTCGCCGAGTGGGTACGCAGCGATCCTCGCTTCGAGGTTGTCGGGCCGGTACCGTTGAACCTGGTGTGCTTCCGCTATAGCGGCAGCGACGACGAGAACCAGCGGATCATGGATCGACTGAACCGAAGTGGTGACTTGTACCTGACCCATACGCGATTGGGAGACAAATTCGTTTTGCGTTTCTGCGTGGGGCAAACCAATACCCAGCTGCGCCACGTGGAGTCCGCTTGGCAGCGCATTCAAGAGGAAGCTGCGAAGCTCCGGGTGGAGATCACATAGATATTGCTGGAGACGCAGCCCGAAGGGCGGCACTTGCATTAGCCGCGGGCGTAAGAGGCTGTTACGAAACTCGCGCTTCGTTTTGTCGGGTGGGCCAATCGCCATGAAGGCGAGCACCGGAGGTGCGGAATAGTCTAGCCCAGCACGCAGCCGAAGGCGGAGTGCTGGGCAGAGTGGCACATTTGATAGGAGTGCCGCAGGCACGGCAGCCTTTTGTAACACCTTCGTAAGCGCGTGGTGAAGCACGAAGAAAACCGTCGAGCCGCGTAGCGGCGACGCAGTTCTCCCTATAATGCTGTCAGACCCTGCATGAGCCTTAGCCTCCAAAACATCCGTTGGGATGGACTTTTCCCGGAACAACCGGCCGTTGAAGATTCGGCGCAGTTCACCCAATTTCATCGCAACAAGTCCGTCCTGGTCACCGGTGCAGGGGGTTCGATTGGTTCCGCGTTGGCGCGCGCCATTTACTCATTCGCCCCGCATACGCTGGTACTGCTGGATTCTTCGGAACAGAATCTCTACTACATTCACCGTGACCTAGCGGCACTCGCTGGACCGGTTCGAATTGTGCCCCTTCTTGGCTCGGTGGCCGACGAGAACTGCGTGCGCGATGTATTCCAGCGCTTCGCACCGCAAATCGTGTATCACGCGGCAGCCCTCAAGCATGTGCCGCTAGGCGAAATGAACCCGTTCGCCGTGGTGCAAAACAACGTCTTCGGAACCTCCGTGGTTGCCAGCTTCGCGCGCGCATCCAAGGCCGAGCGGCTCATCATGATCTCTACCGACAAGTCGGTGAACCCGTGCAGCATCATGGGAGCCTCGAAACGCCTGGCGGAGACGGTGCTTTATGCCAACACGGACGCAACCACGCGGATGACTTCCATTCGTCTTGGCAATGTTCTCGGATCGGAAGGCAGCGTCGTGCCGTTGTTTCTCGAACAGATTGCTCGCGGAGGGCCGGTGACTGTAACCGATTCCGACGTCGAGCGCTATTTCCTCACGATGGAAGCCACGGTGCAACGTATCCTCAGTGCCGTCACTTCCTGCCCGCAACAACCTGCCATCGCTATACCCGTCATGAGTGAGCCGGTCAAGATCGCCGACCTGGCGCGCTATTTGATCGACCAGGCCGATGCCACCAATGTTGCAATTACCTTCACTGGCCTGCGTCCCGGCGACAAGCTTCAGGAGGAGTTTGTGTCCGCGGATGAGACCATCAGCCCCGAGACCGCGGAAGGCATTCAGTGGGTGAGCAGGCCCGGCGCTTCGGCCGAGCAACTTGCTGCGGGCCTCACGGAATTGGATGCCGCATTGAACAATCGCGACCTCGTGGCATTGCTCGCCACGCTGACTCGGCTCGTTCCTGAATACCGGCCCAGCGCATTCCTCACCGAACAAGTCGAGACGGCGGCCCAATAGATGAAGCGAAAGATCGCGGTTGTCACCACCTCGCGCGCCGACTACAGCCATCTCTACTGGCCTTTGCACGACCTGTCCCGCCATCCTGATGTCGAGCTCAAGTTGATCGTGATGGGCTCGCACTTGTCGCCAGAGTTTGGTGCGACTGTTGGCGAGATCGAACGAGATGGTTTTGAGATTGCCGCCCGAATCGAATGCCTTCTTAGTTCTGACACCGACGTTGGCATGGCCAAGACGATCGGCGTGGCCACCTTGAGTCTTGCGGATTGTCTTGGACAAATGCGCCCCGACCTTTTGCTGCTCATCGCCGACCGATACGAAATGCTGGCGCCTGCCTCGGTTGCACTGGCACTCCGCATTCCCATCGCTCACATCGAGGGCGGCGAAGTCAGTGAAGGCGCCATTGACGATGCTGTCCGCAACGCTCTCACCAAGATGAGCCATATCCACTTCACCTCGACCTTTGCCGCGCGAGATCGCGTCATTGCACTCGGCGAAGAGGAATGGCGTGTGCATCGTGCTGGTGCACCGTCCATCGATCACTTGCGGCGCGATACGCTTCACACTCGCGAACAACTCGAAAAGCTACTGAAGCTAGACTTCAAAGCTCCAACGGCCGTCGTCGCCTATCATCCGGTTACGATTGCCCGCGATACCACGCGGGAAGCCGACGAACTCTTCGCCGCGTTGCTCGAAATTCCTGGACAGATTCTTTTCTGTTATCCCAATGCCGATGCTGGAAGCCGCGAGCTGATCGATCGAGCACAGCAATTTGTGAAACAGCGGCCAGACGCCCGAATTTTCGTGAACCTTCCGGCCCTCACCTACTGGAGTCTCCTTCGCTACGCTGACTTTATGATCGGCAACTCCAGCAGCGGCATTATGGAGACGCCTTCTTTCGCTCTGCCGTGCGTCAACGTCGGCATGAGGCAGCAGGGCAGGGAGCGCGCTCGTAACATCCTCGACGCCGCTCCCAACAAAATCGATATCTTCGCGAAAGTTGCCATCGCGAAGAGCGAGGCGTTTCGCCAATCACTTGAGGGGATGGAGAACCCCTACGGCGACGGTCATGCGTCCGAAAAGATTGTCAGCGTACTGACCTCTGTGCCCCTGGGCGAAGAAGTGTTGCTCAAGAAGAGCTGATAGTCACCAACAAGCTCGTGCGGTTTGATTAGACTAGGCTAGACTAGTAGCCCGAGCCGAAAATGGACCCCCGCATTGTCGCGATTTCCGGCGCACTGAAAGGGCAGGAATTCCGCCTGAATAACGGTCGCGTCTCCATCGGCCGCGATGCCTCGAACACCATTGCCCCTCCTGACTCTGCGGTTTCCCGCCAACACTGCGTCGTCGAATGGGTGGACGGACACGCGCAGCTCAAGGACCTCGAGAGCCACAACGGCACCTTCGTCAATGGCATTCCCGTGAGCGGCAGGGAGCTAGCGCACGGCGACGTACTGCGTGTGGGACTTTGCGAATTTGTATATCTCACCGAGAACGTCTCTCAGTCTTCCATGAGCAAGGTTTATTCCGGCAAGACGGTATCCTCCGACATCTTCAAGACCGTCAGGCTGGGCGAGTCGCGCGCGTGGCCGGCTAACCCCACCGACGTTGGCCGCATGGCGCGCGACCTGAACGCGCTGGTCAAAATCTCGCAAACCATCAATTCGATTCGCGATAGCACAGAACTGCAGCGCAAGCTGCTGGAGTGCATCTTCGAAGTCGTGCCCGCCGAGGCTGGAGCGATTCTTCTCATCGACCAGCCGGAAGATGATCCCGCCTCCATCGTGGCCTACGATCGCGACGACGGAAATACGCCCGCGGTCGCTGTCTCGCGCGAAATGGTGCAGCGCGCCTTGTGGGAGCAGTCTGCCATTGTCGCCGGAGAGGATTCCAAATCGGGGCGGTCCGAAAATGTTGTCTGCGTTCCTCTGCTTGGAGTGCAGCGCACCGTCGGCGTGCTTTACCTTTCTTCGTCGGGCGAGAAGGAGAAGTTTGCCGACGATCACATTCACTTCCTGAATTCTGCTGCGAGCATCGCCGCGGTGACGCTCGAAAATTTGCTCGCTCTGGAGTCGCTGCAAGCCGAGAACCGCCGCTTGCGCGCGGAACTTGATCCGCTCGAAGGAATGGTAGGAGACGGCAAGGCCATGCGGCTTCTCGGAGGAATGATCAGCAAAGTTGCCCAAGGCGACAGCACGGTGCTTATCCGCGGTGAAAGTGGCACCGGAAAGGAAGTGGTGTCGCGTGCCATTCATGCCGCCAGTCCCCGGGCCGACAAGCCTTTTGTCGCCATCAACTGCGCCGCCATTCCCGACACACTTTTGGAGAGCGAGCTCTTCGGCCACGAAAAAGGATCCTTCACAGGCGCCGTGGCGCTGAAGAAGGGCAAGCTCGAAGTCGCCGAAGAGGGGACCGTGCTGCTCGATGAAATTGGCGAGCTGGCTCCGACCATGCAGGCCAAGCTACTGCGCGTGCTGCAAGAGCGCGAATTTGAGCGCCTTGGCGGAACCCGTCCGGTAAAACTTCATGCGCGCGTTCTCGCTGCCACCAATAAAGATCTCGAGGCGGCCATCAAGAGCGGCGAATTTCGCCAGGACCTCTTTTTCCGCCTGAATGTGGTTTCGATCGCCGTGCCGCCGCTGCGCAAGCATCGCGAAGACATTCCGCTGCTGGCGATTTACTTCGCCACCAAGTATGCGCAGAAGTGCAACCGGCCGTTCAAGGGAATCACTCCGGAAGCGCGCGCACTGCTGATGAACTACGACTGGCCGGGCAACATTCGCGAGCTGGAGAACGCCATCGAGCACGCTATCGTGCTGGGCGCATCCGACGAAATTCGTCCGGAGGACCTGCCCGAAGCGTTGCTGGAACAGCCCGCGACTAAATCAGAAGGCACCAAGTACCATGCAGCCATCAGCGACCTAAAGAAGCGCCTGATCCGCGACGCCCTCGCTGAAGCCAACGGAAGTTACACCGATGCAGCCAAGATCCTGGGCGTCCATCCCAACTACCTGCACCGCCTGATCCGCAATCTCGAAATGAAAGCCGAGTTGCGCGAGCAGGAAGAGTAACAGCCGCCTGCCGTGTCTTCTGCAAGGCAAAACGGCCAGAAAGGCTGAATTCAGCCCTCTGGCCATCTGTACTTATCGTAGCGATTTTAGAAGAATTAAATGCACGATTAGCGGGATTTATATCTGCTAGTGCCTCAAGTACCTAAATGGAACTGTTGTGTTTTGAGGTATTGACATGTAGGAATTACGCGGCCGCACAATACGATAAAACTGTACCCGGCTTGGCTACGGTTCTTCCCAGTCGAGGGAGTAGACGTCCTGGGTGCCGGCGTTGCGGAGCAGAATCGGCGAATCGTCGGGGGCGACCGCAAACCATTGGTTGTAATAGCCCACGGTGGCAATATTCTTGAGGTCAACGACCCGTTCCGTCTTATGGTCGCTGAGACGGATCCTGATGATGGCGCCGGTTCCACTGCCGTCGGCTGCCTGAAGGTACTGTCCGTCTTTCGACCATTCCAGCCAGCCCATGCTTCCCCTGGCAATCTCTGTCCACTGCTGCGTCTGGAAATCAAACACTAGCAATCGTGTTGCGTCACGCGAGAGAGCGGGAATATATCGGCCGTCCGAAGACCATCGCGGTGAGTACATGCCCTGCGAACCGGGAAGCGTGGAGATTTGATGGGTTGCTAAATCAAGGATCTGGATCGAGGATGAAAGATCAGCAGATCCACCCGCGAAGACGATCTTACTGCCATCGGGTGACCAGTTCGGGTCGGCTTGGGGGGCAGCGTCGTCAGGCATCAGCTGCCGTGGGCTTCCACCCTCCCGTAAAACCTCGTAGACACTGAGAGTCTTGTTGGCCTCTGCCTCAAAGAACAAGATGGCCTTGCCGTCAGGGGACCAGCGAGGCATCAGAACTTGCGCGGGCGCGAACGTCAACTGCAAGCGCTCACTCCCATCTTTTTTGCTCCGCCATAGAGTTCCTTCCGGAAACGAGACGTAGGCCACCCATTCGCCGTCCTTCGAAAAGGAGACATATTCAGCGGAAATACCTCCGAGGTAGGGTTCAAAACGACCGGACTTCACGTCATAGCGCGTCAATTCACCGCGGACCGTGCGACCTATGACGAACAACTTCTTACCGTCGCTGCTTTGAATAGGAGCAGACAACGGCATCGGGCTGAAAGTCAACTGAGTCGGCTTTAGTTCCGAGTGAAGAAAGCCTACCTTTCGTGGTAACGCCCATATCTGGTCGCTCTTCAAGAAGAGGAAGTACTTCCCATCCACAGTCCACAGGCCACAGCACTCGAAGTTGGGAGGACTGGTGAAGCCAGAGAGCAAGCGATGCAAACCCGTGCCGTCGAGCGAAACTTCCATGAAATAAGACGGGTTGGCGAGGGTCGGCTGATATGCGAATCGAAAATGAGTACTGTCGGGCGACCATACTGAATTGAAGACAAAACCAGAGTTCCCAACCGTGATTACCTTCCTTGCATCGCTCCCGTCAGCCTTCGCCGTGAACAAACTGTTACCGCTGCAGTAGGCGATCGATTTGCCGTCGGCCGACCAGGCGGCGTCCTGCGCGATGATGTCTTCCAACTGGCGTGGCGAACCGCCCAGCATGGGCACCGTCCACAATGGCCCCGCGGCGGGCGTTCCGTGGCCGTCGATCAGGAGAAGTTCAGATCCGTCCGGCGACAGGAACGCGTTCGTCACGTTGGCGAAAGGAAAAACGGACAACTTCCGGGGCTCGCCGCCGGAGGTGGACATCTCGGCTGGCCCCTGGTAATCGCGGCCCGTTATATACACATAGAGCCGCGAGCCTTCGGTTCCGATCAAGCCCTTCGGCTGGCCGTCGTGCGTAAGCTGGACGAAATTCGAGACCTTGGGCGGCGGAGTGGGGCGCATCCAGAAATAGGCCAGCGTCCCTGCGGCAAGCAGCAGCACGAGTGCCGTAGCTGCGATGGCGATGCCCCGGCGACTGGCGGGCTCGCCCAGATGTGCATGGCCGCCGGTGGATGTACTCATGCCGGAGTCGGATAGAGCCTCGAGCGCGAACGCCATGTCGGAGGCTGACTGAAAGCGCTGCTCCGGACTCTTCTCCAGGCAGCGATGGACGACGCGCTGCAATCCTGGAGGCGCAGTTGCCGTAATCTGCGAAATGGATGGCGGATCTTCGTTCAGAATGGCCGTCATGGTTTCGGCCGAGGTGGGCTTGCGGAAGGTTTGCTTGCCCGTCACCATCTCATAGAGGATGGTGCCGAAGGCGAAAATGTCAGAGCGATGGTCCGCGGCCTTTCCGCGCACCTGCTCGGGAGACATGTAGCCCACGGTGCCCATCACCATGCCGGGCTCAGTTCCCAGTTCGACAGTAGCGTCCACGGCGGATGATTCTGCTGGCTGGGTCAGCTTGGCCAGACCGAAGTCGAGAATCTTGACTCGTCCATCTTTGGTGATGAACAGGTTTTCGGGTTTCAGGTCGCGATGTGTGATGCCCTTGTCGTGCGCCGCCGCCAGCCCGTGCGCGATCTGTACGCCGTAATCAATCGCCTTGCGTATCGGAACCGGTCCGCGCCGGACGCGCTCGCGCAGAGTCTCGCCGTCGAGCAACTCCTCGACCATGTAAGAGACGCTGCCTTCCGTCGCCATCTGGTAAACGGCGAGAATGTTGGGATGATTCAGCGCTGCGGTGGCGCGAGCTTCCTGCTCGAAACGACGGAGGCGGTCAGGATCGGAGGTCAGGGACTCGGGCAGGACCTTGATGGCAACTTCGCGGTCGAGACGGGTATCGTGGGCGCGATAGACCTCGCCCATCCCACCAGCGCCAAGCGGAGAGCGGATTTCATATTGCCCTAGGATCGTTCCGGGAGTGAGTGGCATGTGAAGTACGCAGGATTATACCTTTAGTTTGTTGCGCTACAAACGCTTTCCCAAAATCGGGATGAGGCAATTCGGTTGTCATCAGGGGCTAAGGCCTATTCGTTGCAAGGTTGAAGAAAAAGCAGATCCCTCGCGGGCTAAAGCCCTCTCGTGATGACAAGAAAAATGGGACGCGTAATGCCGGGCTAACGCCCGGCTCCTCCAGCCAAAATCAAGGGACCGGTGCGGCACGGCTGAAGCCGTGCCCCTCCCGGTCGTATTTACCGGATCGTCTTACCGCTGCGCCACCGAGAGTGCCGGCACTTCCAGCGGAGCGTCCACCGTGCCGATCTGTTGCGTGGTGCGGTCCATGACGCCAATACGCAGGTTGTAGCGTCCGGGAGTAAGCGCAATGAGCTGGTGCGCGGGAAGTCCGTAGGCCATCACGGCGGCATAGGCGTTGGCCGGCAGCGTGGCATCGAGCGTGTCAGAGGCGTGTGCGACTTCCTTGCCTGAACTATCGAAGGCGATGACCATGCAGTCAATCTGGGCGCGTTTCTTGTTGTCGGGCACATCGGTGAAATCGACGCCACTACTGTTGATGACGAGGTTGACCTTCACTTCCTGGCGCTTGGCATCGGGCAATTCAAGCGAAGCCGTCAGCAGCATGGATGTAGACGGCGGCATGCCCGGCTGTAGCGCAGTTCTCAGCGCGGCCGTGCCTACCGCGCTCGAAGACGTCACCGGGGGAATGCTGTAGTAGCCGCGCCGGTATGCGAGCTTCCAATTCTTGTTTGGTACCTGCACCAGGACCTTGTGATAGCCACCCTGATCTTCCTTGGGCGGAGTGTAGGCCAGCGTGTAATAGGTTGAGCCATCTTCCAGGCTGCGATTGATGACGCGCTTCAGGTCGTTGGTGTTGACGAAGGCCTCGCCGCCGGTCTGCTCGGCAATGTTCTTCATGGTGACGCGATCGTTGACCAGTGAGGTGGTCTCCGCGCTGAGAGTGTTGCCGAGACTGCTGGTGGAGGGCGCAATCACTCCGTTGGTGTTGTTCGGCGCCACATCGTTCATGAACTGCGTTTCTGAGGCAGACATGGTGATGTCGATGCCCTTGGACTGCAAACCGCGGACGTCTACCGGATACACTGCGACACGTGACGTCGCCAGCAGCGACGAGGTCTCGCGAATCTCTTCGTCGAAGCTGCGCACGTTGCGGAAGGGATCCATGGTGGCGGGATTGGGCTCGATGTCGACCGGGAAGCTGCCCGACAGCCAGATCAGGTTCTTGCGTCCGGGATAGCCGGAGACGGCGCGAGCCATACCTTTCATTGCCGCCAGCGTGAACAGCGCGCGGTCGGTGCTGCGGAAGGCCTCGTGATCGTTGTAATTCTGCAAAATGCGCGAGGCTTGGGAGAAGGCGATGGAATCGGAGTTAAAGGATGCGTTCGCCGCCATCCCGCTGGTAGGCGCGGCCTGCTGCGCCGTGCTAACGATTCTGCTGGTGTCCCGCTCGCGCTCACCCATGGTGGTGAGGTCTTGCGATTTCGAAGGCTGCAGCAACTCGGTCCGGCGCACCAGGTCTTCAGGATCCTGGGTGAATCCCTGCACCATTTCGAGTTGGCGGGTAAGCACAAACAGCGCTACCGGCTGTCCCTTGGGCAGCGACCGCAACAGTTGCAACAACTGACTGCGCGCATACGCCTGGTCGGCGGCTGACGTGTTCAGCACGTCGAACAGTACGACCGTCCAACTGCTCTGCGGAGTCTTGGAAGGAACATTCGTGAAGGTATTCGCCGCGGTCGCCGCAGCCGGCGACGTTGATTGCGACGATGCGTCGGCAGCTTGGCCGGCTGCAATCGGCGAGTGCGTCTCAAATGCGACCACTGATTGCGGCTTGCCGTCTTGCAGTACTTCAAAATCTGACGCTTTCAAGTCTTTGACCGGCCGTCCCTGGTTGTCAGTCACGACGACGTCGAACTGCACCAGCCTGGTATTGACGCGAATTGTTGCCGCGGGTGAAGTGCCGGCAGACGGTTGTGGCGGCATCGGTACCAGAGGCGCTGGCTGAAGCGCCGCTACGTTTCGCGCGGCGGTATTGGTGTCACCGGTAGGAGCTGTGGGCGCTGCTGGAGGCGCAGCTACAGAAGGTGGTGTGGCAAATGGGACGGCGTTGGCAGGTGCTTCAGCGGCTGCCACCTGGGTTTCCGCGAGAGGACGCTTGCTGGCCCCGAGGCCTCGATCAAGGAAGAGCACATAGACGCACAGCAGGTTATACGTCTGGTTGTACACTGCGGGATCGAGAGCGGTTTGCAGCGTGAAGTTTCGCGGCGTGGGCGGAGCGGTGTGCCCGGTGCCGGGTAATACGGGTTGTACTTTGGGCGCAGTGGCGTCGTCATTGCCATTGGTAATGTAGCCAAGCGAATAAATTGTGACCGCCGGGATGTGTGCGCGCTGGAAGACCACGGCGTTACCTTCGGGGACCGAGTCCACGGGCTGAGGCTCGGGTTTGTATTGCAGCGCACGGGATGCGGCCGGCAGCATGCGCGCCATCACCGCCGAATTCGATTCGGCGGAGAACCCCGCATTCGTGCGGCCGATGTGGTCGAGGTCCACCATGCCGCGGTACTCGCGGCGCTCGGCGTCGCTCAAGCTCTTCCAAAAATAGGCGGCACCTTCTTTGTGTTCGCCGGAAAACGCGGCGAACACCATCGTATGCCGATGGTTGGTCGAGTTGATCGACTCCGCCAGCAGGGGCAGCATGGCCACACCACCCCATCCCACATTGGCTTCATCGCCGCGGCTGTCGTAATCCAGCCGCGCAGCTACCAGGATGGTGCCGAACTCGGTGCCGGGCAGTGTGCAGATGACATTGGGCAAGGACTGGTCGGGAACGGGCTGCGTCTGAATGTTCTGGGGCGAACACCCGGCTTTCTCGAACATGGAGCGCAAAGTTGTTACGCGCTGGGTCGAGGTAGGAGGCGCCTGATCGAGCCGTTGTTGTACGAGTGTCTTGTCAATGCGCAGGAAGGTGACGTTGTCGGCTACAGTGGCGCACGTCAGCGCCAACAGAATTACGAGATGAGACCACCGGAGCATAAGCTTCCGTTCCGACGCCTAAAGGGTAACACGGGTCCGGGCGTCCGGATGCGCCGCCCCCGGCCCGTCTGAGGCCCACCGGAGGTTGCGGTCAAAACAGAAGGCCCGTCTCGCGACGGGCCTTCTGAGCTTACCGTGGACTGTCGCGATCGACTAACGTCCGGCGCGGTTCACGTGATGCTGCTGCACGCTACGCTGCGCTGTGGTGGCGTGGGCCGCTACGGAAGTTGCCATGCCAACCTTGACTGGGTTCAGGACTGCCACCTGCATGATGTGAGACACCGCGTTTCCCTGATGGACGCTAACCGCCTGAGCGGTGGCGTGAACGAAGTTGCTGGTAGCCGGCGGGAGGCTGGCCTGTTTCATACCGCACAACAGTCCGCACAGCACCGCAGCACCGGCAACCGCACCCGCAACTCCAAATGCCTGCCAGGGCTTCAGTCCGCTGCCCGGAAATACCGGAAATCCGGCTCCGGCTTGAGGTTCAGGAGCAGGAGCAGGCGTCGGATCAGCGGCGCGCGAGCTGGAAGCGCCAGCGTCGAGCTCCGTGGTTGTGCCTGCGTCGGTGATCATCAACGCGCCCGTGTGGCTGGTGATGAGGACGTTGTTGTCCAGGCGCGCGATCTCATAGGTCGCAGCCTTGTCCTTGGGAGTAACGGTGATCTGGGCGGCCTGTGCGGGCATGCCATCGGTGGTGCTGATGGCAGCCGTACCTTTCACCACGCTTACGCCGGCGGTCTCAAGCTTGACTGCCGAGTACGGATTGACCGTCACTTTTGACCCGTCGGTGCTCACAGTCGTTGCCGTGGTGCCCGCGGTCTCAATCTTGTCGCCGGTTAGGACGGAGGCCGAGCGGGCGACTTCTTTGCCGTTCAGCGTGACGTTTCCCGAAGCGTACAACATGGTGTTGCCAGTCTCAGCCATAAGCATCGCCGCTGGAGTCAGCAGCATCATGGCAATGCTCAGGAGTTTTGTAGCTAAACAGTTGCGCATAGTTCGTTGGCCTCCAAAGCCTGTGTTCTTGCTAATACCAACTGAAATTGATCCGACCGTCCCGTAATCCCCAACCTACCCAGCCAGGATACCCGACATCTATCCAAGCACGCGGACAATCGAAGTACTGCTCAATAGAGATTATTGCCGTGCCGCATGCGCAGGGCAAAATCGGTTCGCTATCGCCTTTCACAGCTTATACCAAAACGACCTCGCCGATGCGAGACCAAATTGTAACGTACTGGCGAACGTCCATCCAGCACATTTCTGTAGTTACTGATTGGTTACGACTCGGAGATGCCAGTTGGCCGGCTTCGGCACTCGGACTGCAACCCGACCATGGCCGCACTTCCCAAAGTATTGCGGAGCCCGCAGCGACGACTTTTCGCGGCCCGAAGCTGTGGCGTACAATCCCGCTGATTGCGCAAAGCCGCTGCGATATAGTTGCAGTGCTGCGGCAACTGCGCAGATGCATTCGGGCAAATATTGCATCAGGGAGTGGCCATGAAACTTTCGACACGAGTTGTGGTTCTCGGGTTGGTGGCCGTGACGATGTCTCTACTGGTTGGTTGTTCCCGTCACGACAACAACGAACGCTACATTCTAGTTACCGTACTTACCAAGTTGCCGTATTGGCAGAGTGCTGCCGCGGGACTTAACAAGGCGGGCATCCAGTATGGCGTGAAGGTCGATGTGCGTGGGCCTGACACCTACGACGCCCAAGCCGAAGTTAAGGAATTCCGAGACGCCATGGCGCTTAAGCCGGCCGGCATTCTGGTCTCGGTGGCTGACACTGCGCTCATGCAGCCGGCGATCAACGACGCGATCGATGCCGGCATTCCGGTGATCACCATCGACGCCGATGCGCCCGCCAGCAAGCGCCTGTACTTTATCGGAACCAATAACCTTCAGGCAGGCCGCCTGGGCGGACAGCGCGTCATTGAGAAACTGCATGGCAAGGGCAATGTCGTCTTTTACACCATTCCGCAAACCAACGTTGACGAACGGTTGAAGGGCTACAAGGACGTGTTTGCCGATCATCCGGCGATCAAGGTGGTTGAGGTCTTCAATACCAATGGCGAATCGGGCAACGCTTTCGATCGCACCCAGCACTGGCTCACCGAGAAAGGCGTGGACCACGTCGACGCCTTCGTCTGCCTCGATTCTTCAGCCGGCAAAGATGTCGCCGAAGCGGTGAAGCGCAACAACGCTACCGACCGCCTGATCATTGCCATGGACACCGAAGAAGCGACGCTGAACCTGATCAAGGGCGGTGTGATCGATTCGACGATTGCGCAGAAGCCCTACACCATGGCGTTCTACGGACTGAAGGCGCTGGATGATGTTCATCATTATCCGGTCGACTTCAAGAAAGACTACGCCACAGACTCGTTCTCGCCCTTTCCACGGTTCGTCGATACCGGCGTGTCACTGGTGGATAAGGTCAACGTCGACGTTTATTTGCAGGGACTGTCGCAGGCGCAAGGGAAGTAGCGCTGAGGCCCTCCGCACTGGGCCGCCATGAAGACGTTTCAGCAACCTATAACGCAAGGGTGAGGCCTGCTCGGCGGCGGAACAGGAGCGCACATGCTACGGATGATCGTTCTGGTGGCTATCGGATGGATCGTAGGACTGTCGGCGCGTGCGCTGATGCCCGGTAAGGGGCCCGACGGTTTCTGGGCGGTCACCGGAATCGGTGTCGGCGGAGCGCTGATCGCTGTTGTTGTGGGCCGATTCGCCGGCTTCTGGCATCCCGGAGATGCTCCGGGCTTCATTCTCTCGTTGGTGGGCGCGATTATGCTGATGGCGCTCTATCGGGTGCTGAAGAGCAAGTCTTCGTAGCCAATGACCAGCGACGCGTGACTGATATCACCGCAATTGGACGCATCCCGCAAATACATTCGAATTACTCTGAAGCCAATGACACGCGTCAGGGCACGACTTCAGTCGTGCCGAACAGGCGCCAAATGGGACGGGCTTCAGCCCCTGTTCATGGCTCGACCGTCACGGCCATCCCCGCCTCAGTCCAGAAAGGCCGAAGCACGCACATTTTTTATTACCACGCGTGCGCATGCAGGCAAGCCACTCTTCCAAGCTGACAGGATGGCTCGACTGTTCATCGATGTCCTCCGCTCATACACACTGGCAAAGAAGTTCAAAGTCCGAGAGTTTGTGGTGATGCCGGACCATATACACATACTCATCACGGTCGAAGGGGATATGAGTATCGAGAAGGCCGTGCAATTGATCAAAGGCGGCTTTTCGTATCGAGCGAAAAAGGAGCTGAAGTTCTTGGGTGAAGTATGGCAGCGAGGATTTTCGGACGTTCCCGTGAAGAATGAAGAGAGTTTCGTCGCACATCGCACGTACATTTATGAAAACCCAGTCAAGGCCCGACTAGTCAGCGCTGCGCACGACTACCCTTATGGGTCGTTCTATTTGCGGAAGCGGAAGGCGCAGGGGCTAAAGCCCGAGCCTATTCACGGCGTCTTACGGCATGACTGAAGTCATGCCCTGACGCACGAGCCTCGCGGAAATGAGTTTTCCGCAAGTTGGGAAGTCGTGGCCTGACACGTGCATCGTGCTATAACCGGCAATCAACAGGGGGGAACTATTGCTGTTGCCCGCCCTGTTGTGCCCTGGGCTCGACGGGCTCGGGTTCGGCAGGGATAGCGGCCGTTTCCGCCATCATCTCGTGTCCCTCGTCGTCGATGGCCGGTCTCACGCTGACATCCACCGATAAGCGCTGGCCGGCGTGTCCTTTATATACGCCGCGAACCGGGGCCACATCCGAATAGTCCCGTCCGTAGGCGATGCGAACGTGCCGCATTCCAACCGGCTTGCCCAATGTCGGGTCCAAGGGCATCCATTCGGAATCTGGAATATAGGCCTCTGCCCACGCATGGGAAGCCTGCCCACCTATGACTTCTTCCAGCTTGGCAGCCGGGTTCTCTTTGTTCTGGGGGACCAGGTATCCCGAGACATAGCGCGCGGGAATGCCACGCTTGCGCAACACACCCAGCAGAAGGTGAGCAAAGTCCTGGCAAACCCCAGCACCAGCGTTTAGCGAATCGGCGATCGACGAATTGACGTGCGTCGCGCCCTTCACATACTGGAACTTTTCGTGGATCAGGTCCGATGCACTCTGCACGAATCCCGCCACCGTTCCATCGCACCGCGCTTCGGCCTCAGAAACGAGTGGCCCGAGTTCTTCTAAGTGTGGAATGTACTTACTGGGCGCGAGCATGTCGTAGAACTCTTCCAGCAGTTCTTCACGCCGCTGCTCCAGTTCGGCGAGTGGCAGCCAGCTGGTTATGGCGGAAACCTCGTGCGTCAGCACTACCGATTCGGCTTGTACCCGCAGGCGGGTGTGCTCGGGCAGCACATTCACCTGGTGAACCCAATTCCCGAGGGAATCGCGATATGAAAAAGCCGGTGACATGGGGTTGCGTGGTGAGCCGGAACGACAGGCAGCTCTGCGTCTCATCATGCATGGGACGCAGCCGCACTTCGTTGTAGCTTTCCGAGACCGGCCCGTCATATACAAACTCAGTGACATGGAAGAGGTGGTATCGGTTCATGCGCCGGCTCCGTAATAGAAGTAGGTGCGTGCAATGTTGTCGCCGATGCTGCGGCAGTTGTCGAGCAAGCCTTCGAGGTAATTGTGCAGCCCTGCGCGGAACACGTCGCTCACAGTGTCGTAGCGCAGTCCCTCAAGTACGCGCCCGGTCAGACGCTCGGCCTCGTTGGCATAGTAGCCCGGACCGCTGCCGCTGATGGCCCGCAGGCCCACCTGCATCTCGGTGATGCTGAACCGAATCGAGCGCGGATGCTTGGAATGCAGAATCAGCATCTCGGCCACCTTTTCCGGCTCGATGGGTGAGTGATACTGCCGGCGGTAGGCTTCGTACGCGCCCACCGACTTGAGTACCGCCATCCACTGGTGATTGTCAGCCGCGCCCACCACGACCGGCGTTTCCAGCAGCGACTGAAATTGCAGATCCACCAGCCGCGCCGTCATTTCCGCACGCTCCAGAGCCCAGCCAATCTTCAGGAAGTCCCAACCCTCGTCGTGCGGCAGGGTGGCGTCGGTCACTCCGAAGAAGCGATGGCTGCCGAACTTTACGGCGTCGCAGAAACGATGCGGCCCGCTGGAAATCTGTTCCGCCGGATCGAACCTGGTCACGGCGTGATAGAGGCCGTTGATGTCTTCCCACATCTCGCGCGAGATTCGGTCGCGAATGGTGCGGGCATTCTCACGCGCCATGGTGATGCACTGCACGATGGAGTTGGGATTGTCATTGCGGAACGCCAGGAACTCGTACACGGTCTGCGCGTTGGCTTCGTCGTAGAACTGCGAGAAGCGCTCCTGCTCGCCCGCCATAACGATGAGCGGCTCCCAGCGCAGCCGGTAAGGAGTGGCCGACTGCTCCAGCAGCATGTGGTAATTGACGTCGAGGATGCGCGCCGTGTCTTCGGCGCGCTCCATGTAACGCGCCAGCCAGAACAGCGAATCGGCAATCCGCGACAACATGACGTTGTTCAGGATTCCTCCCGCAGGACCCAGGTATCTTTGCTGCCGCCACCCTGTGACGAATTCACCACCAGCGATCCCGGCTGCAACGCCACGCGCGTCAGTCCGCCGGGAATGATCGTCACCTGTCTGCCCGTCGTAGAGACAGTAGGGACGCAGATCCACGTGGCGTCCAGCCATGCGCTTCGACTCAACGTCGTACGACGGCACCCGCGACAGTCCCACCACGGGCTGCGCGATGTAGTTGCGCGGATCTTCCTGAATCTTCTTGCGGAACGCCTCGATCTTCTCTTCGTCCGATGCCGGACCGATCAGCATGCCGTAGCCGCCCGACTCGCCGACCGCCTTCACTACCATCTCGGGCAAATGCGCCAGCACATGATTCAGATCATCGGGTCGCGAGCACAGGTACGTCTCCACTGTGCCCAGCATCGGTTCTTCGCCCAGGTAGAAGCGGATGAATTCCGGCACATACGCGCACACGGCCTTGTCGTCCGCCACGCCATTGCCCACGGCGTTGGCCAGCGCTACATTTCCGGCGCGGTAAGCGCCCATCAGGCCGGGCACGCCCATGAACGAATCCGGCCGGAACACCAGCGGGTCAAGATAATCGTCATCGACGCGGCGATAGATCACGTCCACGCGTTGCAAGCCGTGGATGGTCTTCATGTAGACCACGCCCGCATCCACGATGAGGTCGCGGCCTTCCACCAGCTCGACGCCCATCTGCTGCGCCAGGAAGCTGTGTTCGAAGTACGCGCTGTTGTAGATGCCCGGCGTCAGCAGCACCACCTGCGCGTTGGCTTCGCCGCGCGGCGACAGCGTGCGCAGAATCCGGCACAGTTCCGTCGGGTAGTGATGCACCGGCAGCACTTCGTAGGAATGAAACGCCTCGGGAAAGGTGCGCGTCATGACCTGCCGGTTCTCCAGCACGTAGGACACGCCGCTCGGCGTGCGAACGTTGTCTTCCAGCACCAGGAACTCGCCGGTCTTCGAGTCGCGAACCAGGTCGATGCCGCAGATGTGGGTGTAGATGCCGCGCGGCACGTCGACGCCGATCATCTCGCGGAGAAAATGCTTGCACGAGTAAACCAGCGAGCGCGGGATCTTCCTTTCTTTCAGGATGCGCTGCTGTCCGTACACGTCCTGCAGGAAAAGGTTCAGCGCCATCACGCGCTGCGACAGACCGCGCTCGATCTTGCTCCAGTCGGAGTACGGCAGGATGCGCGGAATCAGGTCGAAAGGGAACAGCCGCTCGGTACCTGTGCCGTCGCTGTAAACCGTGAAGGTGATGCCCTGTAACAGGAAGGCGAGGTCCGCCAGGTTGCGGCGGTCGTCGAACTGGCCGGGACGCATCGCTCCCAGCATTTGATAGAGCTTGGCGTAGTGCGGCCTGGGCTGTCCCGACGGCAGGAACATCTCGTCGAAAAAAGCGCCGGTTTCGTATCCCCCAAAAAGATCGCCCCGCAGGGCCGCGGATGGAGCACTAGTCATGGGTTCCTAACCGTATCAGGCGAATCATACTCCGCGCTAATAAGAACATTTGATAGGGTCTATCAGGATTTCCTCGGCCGCCACGTTAATCCTTTCGCGGTAACTTTGCAGAAGAGGAAAACAGCGACCCGATAACGCCCGCGGTGCCCCTCTCGCTTCGCCATTGTTTCGCAACTGATTTTGATGTAACTTTCTTCGGATACCGTTGCCCAGCGCACCCCAAAACGCCGCCTGTTACAAACGTTTCTATTTCGCCAATTTGTCACGTTCTGGCGTGATAGGGGTCACCGCGCAAATACCCGATCAGGTACTCAAATACTCTGTTCGCCAAGCTGCGGCTTGACGACAACGTGCGCCGAGACAATCGGTCGCGTTCGGTGTTCTGAAACAAATGCAGCAAGGTTCCAGGAGGACCTCATATGACAGTAGGAATCATGCAGTCCGGGATTAAAACCCCGGGCGATTACATCAACGAAGTGATGGGGCTTGTCAAAGCCAAGAACCCGGCCGAGCCAGAATTCCACCAGGCCGTGCAGGAAGTGATGGAGTCGTTGCGTCTTGTGTTGGAGAGACACCCCGAGTACATCTCGGAGCGGATTCTCGAGCGCATCACGGAACCCGAACGCGTCCTCATGTTCCGCGTGCCGTGGTTTGACGACCATGGCAACATCCAGGTCAATCGCGGATTCCGCATTGAGATGAACAGCGCCATCGGCCCTTACAAGGGCGGCCTGCGCTTCCATCCGTCGGTCAACCTCGGCATCCTGAAATTCCTCGCGTTCGAGCAGGTTTTCAAGAACTCGCTCACCACGCTGCCCATGGGCGGCGGCAAGGGTGGATCGGATTTCGATCCCAAGGGCAAGAGTGACAACGAAGTCATGCGCTTCTGCCAGAGCTTCATGACCGAGCTCAGCCGCCACATCGGTCCTGACACCGACGTACCCGCCGGCGACATCGGCGTGGGCGGACGCGAGATCGGCTTCCTTTTCGGCCAGTACAAGCGCCTGCGCAACGAATTCGCCGGCGTCCTTACCGGCAAGGGCCTGAGCTGGGGCGGCTCGCTGATTCGTCCGGAAGCCACCGGCTACGGCTGCGTGTACTTCGCCAACGAGATGCTGAAGTCGCGCAAAGACACGCTCGAAGGCAAGCTCTGCCTGGTTTCCGGCAGCGGCAACGTTTCGCAGTACACCGTGGAGAAGCTGCTTGATTTCGGCGCCAAGCCGGTCACGGTCTCTGACTCTGACGGCGTTGTGTACGATCCCGACGGCATCGACCGCGAGAAGCTGGCCTATGTCATGGATCTGAAGAACACTCGCCGTGGCCGCATCCGCGACTATACCGACCAGTACAAGAAGGCCATCTTCATGCCAACCGACATGAAGATCGGCCACAATCCGCTGTGGGCCATCAAGGCCGATTGCGCCTTCCCGAGCGCCACGCAGAACGAAATCAATGCCAAGGATGCCGCGAACCTCATCAACAACGGCTGCAAGCTGGTTGCCGAGGGCGCGAACATGCCAAGCACGCTCGAAGCTACCAAGCTGTTCCTCGAAGCCGGCGTTCTGTATGGCCCGGCCAAGGCTGCCAATGCCGGCGGCGTCGCAGTGTCAGGTCTGGAGATGTCGCAGAACAGCATGCGCCTGAGCTGGACCCGCGAGGAAGTGGACGATCGTCTGCACAAGATCATGATCGCCATCCACAAAAACTGCTACGAGACGGCCGAGATGTACGGCACGCCCGGCAACTTGGTCAACGGCGCCAACATCGGCGGCTTCCTCAAGGTAGCCAATGCCATGCTGGACCAGGGGCTGGTGTAGGGCGCGTAGGCTCAATTGAAGTTGCGGTAATTGGAAACGGGGTGGGCGCAAGCCCACCCCGTGCATATATGGCTACTAACACATGCGACCACTTCAAGTTCAACGGATTCACTACCATGCTGCGAACCGATTCTTTGCGCGGTACGAGCATCTCGGCAATTGTGGGTTGGGTGTCTGGCACTGGGGGGGATTTCTGGGTGGGCACCTTATCGCGGCGGTGTCATTTGGAACAACATGCTTTGCGAAGAATCGCGGTCCACTCGCAAAAATCGCTACGGAATTCGGACTGGGAGTTTATCAAATTTGCCGCGGTGGTACGGCAGCCAACGCGCCATTTAACACTCCCAGTCAACTTGTGAGTGCCGCACTCGATGCATTTCGAGAGGAGAAGGGGGATTGTCTCGTAGTTGCCTACGCCGATCGACTTTTCAATGAAGTTGGAACGATATATCAGGCGTGCAATGCTATCTACACTGGACTCACTGATCCCAAGAACCAGGCTAACTATCTTATCGGTGGTCGCATAACCAGCGGGTGGCTTGTTCGCAAGAGGTTTGGTACTCGCGATATCGAGGCCTTGCAGCAGATCGACAGCAACATAGTTAAGCTTCCCCTTCGAAGAAAGTATAGATATGTTTTTGTGCGAGTTTCGGGTCGTAAGAAAAGGAAAGTCATACGATCACTAAGTTCGATATCCGAGCCGTATCCGAGTCGCGAGGGGGAGAACATCGCCGCAATGGATGTTTCAAAACTGATAAGACGCCGCATCGAGGACAAATCAAAAGTGATTTCTAACGTCCTCGCTGTCGGTGAGACGACATTGTGTTAAAGGAGATGGAGGACGCGATGCTTTATCTCTTCAACTCTGCTTCCCGTTTCGGGTATACCGTCAATGTTCTTAATACACTCAGCTTGCCACGAGGTTACGTGAATGAATATCGATATAAGTATTCGGAAGGCACCAAGTACCTGAGCCCCGAGCTTCTCTCATCATTAGATTCCTTGGTGAACTCGAAGTCGGCGGTGTTGATCACGTTCATCGATAGATTCGGAGAAGCCGGTTACGAGTATCATCCGCTGAGAATGGGGCGTCTGACCAGCTGGAAAAACGAGGGTGATCAGGTGTTTCTCAGAGTTCGCCTAACCGATTTCGTCTGGTCCAAAAATACTGCGAACGCGACCGAGCGGTTCGTCGACGCTCTCGGAGCTAAACATCTGCCGGTCCTAACAAACGGTAATGCGATGGAGCCGCATGATGGACTCTATGCGATTGAGCATGAGAATTTTGTTTCGGACCTTATCGAATCGGGAGACCAGGCTTGGAGTAAGACAGTCGACAGAATTTCGACGGCCAAGGCCTTTGCAACAGATAACGGTAGGGTCCCTCTGTTTACGCGCCTGAGGCTCGAAAGGGCGTCTTCCGATAAAGAGTTGAAACCGTCGATGAAGCATGTTTCTTCGGTTTACAAGCTCAAGCGCGGCGCTTCTTACCGACTTGTGCTCACCTATCGATTTCCTTTGCAGCTGAACGACAAGGCGGCGCACGGTGAAGTTCAAGTCGGCACCGACGACAACCTCTCTCCATCCTCCACCCCGGTGCGAATTGAAATCCACGCAAATAGCGTTGATATTCCAATACACGCGAGTAGCCAGTCGGACGAGACGAGCGGAAGCATGAGGATAGAGGCGACTGCCACCGACGGTCAGCCTGACCTACTGACGACGAGCGCGGCTCTCCAGTACGCTGTCGTTCAAGGGGGAGGATTTTGGACCCAGCTCGTAATTGCAGCATTGCTGTATGCATTAGTCAGCTCACTGCAAGCTGCGGACTTGTCAGTACTTAAGAGCGTCTGTGCCTGGCAGATTGCTTGGCTCCTAGGTCCGAAGTTTTTCCTCGGCACTTTACAGTTCGGTATTGTCTACTGGGTATTCAGGTTGCTTGGTACGAAGATTACGTAAGCATGATAGGCGGTGGCTCATATTAGCCTGCCTCTGGCAAATGTGGGGCTGATGCCAAGCGCCTGCGGCAGACCTTCCATTTACCTCGCTACCCGGAGTCGGCAGGATGTTATCGGTCCCGGATGCTGATAGCAATTACTGACAGCAACGGCTCAAAATCGGTAGAGACCCAATCCCGTCATCCGCCCAATTCTAGAGAAGTCTTGATCGAGGCGGGTGGCCCATATCTACCTTCTCTTGGCAAATGTGGGGCTTTTGCTTTTCACGCTAGAGTATCAAGCTGTGCGAGCCCGCAGGGAGTCTTTGCCGAGTGCCCCAGGTTCGCCCTGCTTTTGTGGCGACACGATGGGGCAACCACATCAGTCTCAGGGCCAGGGCCGGGGCAGCCCCGGCGCTTGGTTGACCGCCGGACGGCATCGTGCGACTATTGCACGCTCCTTGCACCACAGTGAGGTTGGCTATGGCTTTCGCATTTCTCCATACGAAACAACTAACCGTCCGGGCAGTGAATGAATCCCAGGCCGAGGTGCACACCTGGAATTCGCGGGACGGCCATGAATACGACAATGTCTTAATCCTTTGCATAATGGACGGATTGACTTCCGGGGCGGGTTGGGGACCGGGACTCCTGGCCGAGACAGTGGGACTCGTTTATATCAGCGCGTACATCCAAGACGGCCACCCCGGCGAGTCTGGGGTGGGGGGGAGCGTCCTTGGGCCACTCAATAAGATCAGCAGTGTGTCGTTTACACTGACGGCCACAAACGCTGCCGCTAACGCGACTGTGCTAATACTCCAGGTTGCCTAAAAGCGGGATGTTCTTTAGTTCTTTCGCCGGTGGCCCGGGTAACCATCCATCTGACATAAAAATCTTCACGAGTGTGCCACATTCAAGCAGCCCGGCTGGTGTGGCCCGCATATCCCCTGGCCCATATCTGCCTTCCGTTGGCAGATGTGGGGCTTCTACACGATTCTTCTATCCTATCCACTGACCACTATCCAGTGTTCATCACACCCCACCGTGACCCACGCCCTTTCGCATCCGCCTACTTGGCGGCAACCATTGCTGCGAGGAGAGGGATTCGTGTCTCTTGCCGTGGTCCGCGCCCATTTCGCGGACCTGAAACGGGTCTTTGACATCTCGGCGTGCCCTGCGGCCGCGGCTGGTTCAGTACATACTTGTATGCAATGTATGGCAAAATTCTGTCATACTAGTATGCAAAGTATGGCAATTTGGGGTATGATTTGTATGTATTGTATGACAGCTTGGGCCGCGAAAAACGCTCCAAATTACATCTAAACCCTTATGGCTCAAGCTGATACGTATAAGTCGCCTGAAATCAAACACTTGCGAAGAGTTATATCGCCAACTAGCTGATTCTAAAGAGGCATGAAAAATAAAATGAAGGAAAAAGCACCCCAGACTCCGAAAAACCTGCTCCAGGTTCGCCTTTCCGAAAACGAAAAACGCAACATCAAGATGATGGCTGTCGCCCAGGGCTTGACCCTGCGGGAAGCGACTCTGGCCGCATTCACCGCCTGGGCGGAAAAGCTCCGCGCGCAGGCTGCGGCCGCCAAGGCGGCCAAAGCTGCCGGGCAGCGATAAAGTACCCGGCGGCGGACAGCACTCCGGCTGACGGCGGGTGGCCCGCCCCGTGTTCCGACATCTCTGCTCAATGCCTGCAGTAGTCACACTCCTAGACCGCTTCGATTTTCCGAAGCATTTCCTGAATCTCCGGCGTCGTAGGACGCTTCTCATATCAATGCAATCTAGGCCGGGGGAAGAAATCCGTGCCCGTTTTTGCAGAGCCCCTTTTTCGGCGTCGTCCCATTCAATTGAAATGCCAAACAATAGAGGAGAAAACTCATGACTGCCTCGGAATCAGAGCCATCAACAGAAGGCGTACAAATCGAACACAAGAGCTTCGAGATGCCTCCGCGAGAGGGGATGAGCATCGCGCAGTTTCTCACCGTCGCCGACATCGAGCGATCGGCCCGGTACTACGAAAGGGTCTTCGGCGCTCGCATTCTTACCTTGGGTGACGGCAACGCGCCTGCGTACCTTCTGCTTGCGAATATCTGGATGATTCTGAACGTTGGGGGCGGGCCGACTCCGGATAAGCCGACGGTAACGCTCAGCGTCCCCGACCCGAATCACATCAACAGCTTTATGAATTTCCGCGTTGCGGATATTCAAGCTTGCTATGAATTGTGGAAAAGTCGAGGCGCCGAATTCATCACCGAGCCGATCCCCAAGTACGGCGAGATTCGCTGCTACATCCGCGATCCTGACGGTTACATTATCGAGGTCGGACAAAGCACCACCCTCAAGTTCGGTTAACGCTCGGCCCGGATCGGACACGGTTTGAAACCTTTGCGGATGTCCGCTTCGTGCTGGCCCATTGGCGCGAACCATACAACGCCGCTCAGCCGCACAAGGCCCTGAATTGGCAGGCGCTAGTGTCAGGCACTAAGCGCACCCTATGAACTAAAGGAGGCCACGCACATGACTGTCCCAATCACGTCGAACGCGCTTGGAGTCAACGTCTTTACCGCCCCGGGAAAAGCAATGGTGGGCGAGCGGCCAAAGCCCTTCGGCGAAGCGCTCGGCTTTGACCCGATCACGTCGACTTTAATCTTCGGCGAGTATGACGCGGTGCTGGTGGACGCAATGGGGACGGTAGCTGAGGCCGAGGCTCTCGCCGATTGGGTCGCTCTGCATAACCGCAACCTGGAGACCATCTATATAACCCACGCCCATTTCGACCACTTCTACGGCCTGGGCATTCTGCTCGACCGTTTCCCTGGCGCTCGGGCGATCGCAACGCCCAAAACGCTGGCCGCCATGCAGATGTCTTTTACTCCCCCGGTGGAGCGGTTAGCCCGCCGTATGTTTCCTGGGCAAGTGCCCACCAAGTTGGTCCCACCGGAGCCCTATGAGCACGACACGTTCACTCTCGAAGGCCACGAATTGCGCATCATCGGAGAGGGCCGTACCGATAGTCCCGATTCGACCTCTCTCTACGTTCCATCCATCGGCCTGATCGTCGCTGGTGACGTTGTATACAACCAATGCCACATGTACGTCGGCGACACCACCCCCGAGAGCCGGAAGAACTGGGTCGCGGATCTGGACCGGTTGGCCGCACTGAACCCGACGATTGTTGTCGCCGGTCACAAGAAAACTGGCGCGCCCGACTCTCCCTCGGCGATCCAGGACACCAAGCGCTACCTTGAGGACTTCGATCGGCTGCAGAAGACCGCGACGTCCGACCAGGACCTGTTCGATCAGATGACAGCGCTATACCCGGATTGGGTAGCCAATCAGTCGTGGTTGATGTTCGGATTCCCCAGCGGCTGATGTGAACGCTCGCGTGTGATCGGAATCGGAGTCGCCATTGAACAGCGTACAAATCGGACAGGGGCGTGGGGGCCCCGAGTTCGCTCTTCTCATGGGCCAACCTGGGATAACGCTAGGCGGCGGCGTTTGACCCACCCCGCAACCCTATATTCCTGAAAAGTATATCGGCGGGTGCCCATCCGGGCTGCGGTTGCCCGGGCGGGTCTTTTCGTCACGTCAACCAAAGTCCGCGCCGCTCTTTGCCATCCCCCGAGCCCGCAGTAGCGATCTTTGCGTAAATCGAAGGAAGCGCCTTCCACCGAAGAGTACACTCCACTGCAGATACGCACAGGGGTTAGAATCGCACGACGCAGTGGGACCGGACCCAGGATTCGACACGAACGGCGTATGCAAGTTTTCCAGGAGTGTGCTGATGAGCAACAGCGACATCTCAAACAGCATGAGCGACGCGGAAACCCCGGCCTTCGTTGCCCTCCGCAACGTCAAGTCACGCTTTCTCTCGGGTCTGGCTCCCGCCGAGGTCAAGACGGTACTCTCCGCTGCAACACAACGACGATATCTTGCCAACTCCGTGATCGTAAATCAGGAACACCCGGCCGACCACTTGTTCCTTCTCACCAGAGGCCGCGCGCGGTACTTCTATATGACACCCGACGGCCGCAAGACCATTCTGATGTGGATTCCGCCCGGGGAAGTGTTCGGAGGATCGGCACTGCTGTACCAACCTTCCGAATACCTGGTCAGCACGGAAGCCGTAAGGCCCATCTCTGTGCTGGTGTGGGATCGCGCGACCGTCCAGGACCTCGTAGCCAGATATCCCCTCCTGGCCAACAATGCGCTCTTGATTATGTTCGACTATCTCGTGGCGTATCGGGCCATCCACGTGTCCATGACCTGCCACTCCGCACCTCAACGGCTGGCGAACGTGCTGGCTAATTTGTCTACAGGCATCGGGCAGAAAGTTCCCGAGGGCATTGAACTCGATGTGCGCAACGAGGAGTTGGCCAACGAAGCCAATGTCACACCTTTTACGGCCAGCCGTCTGCTCGGTGAATGGCAGCGTCAAGGCATTTTGCGTAAGAGCCGTGGCAAGATCCTGATCTTCTCGGTCGAGCGGCTCTTCCTGCAGCAAGGCTAAAGCCGTTTAGTCTCAACTCTTCTCCCTGCCTGTCCCTGCTCCTTGCTCACGCGCAAGTAGCAGGATGCACTCGGGCAACGACACCGCAAACGTTTTCGTTCATTCTTAAATAACGACGGGCGATTGTGGTCAGCTTTCGAAGCGAATCGCTCGCAAGCGTTTCTCAACAATAAACACTAACCGTGACGAAGGGCTGTTGTGAGCCAATAGCCATCTTCTCTGAAAGGATTTACAGAATGCGCTCATTGGGCTTTTTCGCTCTTATACTCATGGTCTCAACCGTGGCTTTCGCGGGAAACATCGATTTCAACTTTAGCTATGACGTCGTGGGACAAGGGAACGTCAGCGGAATCCTGAACACAACCACGACTGGCGAACCCAGTGGCACCTATCTGGTGACAGGTGCGACTGGTAGCTACCTCGGCGGTCAGGCAATCACAGGAGTCTTTGATCCAGCCACTCAAAGCGGTGGTGTACCCGGTATGACCTTCAACAACCTGCTGTACGTGTCTGGCGCTCCAACACTCGTAGACATCAACGGCATCGCTTTCAAGATCAACGGCGACAACAACATTCTTGATGGCGTAAACCTGTATTACAACGGGGGTTACATAAATGGCACGCTGAACAGTGACGGAACAGCTGCCTACAACCCTGCGGTTGAGAATCTTCAGGTCGGCTCCACCACAGGCAGCCCCACCGCCACCCCTGAACCAGGCACCCTCCTCACATTGGGTTCTGGCCTTCTTGGGCTGGCTGGACTGGCGCGGAAGCGTTTGTTCAGCTAAGAGTTTAGGCGAATGGTGCTACGCGAGAATTGTGAACGGGCGTAACCGCGCCCAGAGAAACAAACCCGAGAGGAGTGGGAATTCTCCCATTCCTCTTTTTGTTTGCCTGTCCCTGCTCCTTGCTCGCGCGCGCCACCGGCAGGATGTTCCCGCGCAACGACACGGCAAGAGTATTCCTTCATCCTACTTCTGCATGTAGGCCGGAAGGCGGGCTTCGGTCTCGTATTAGACCAACCTTGGAAATGATTAAATGAAATTCGCGCTCACCATCGTATTGCTTGCTCTGCTGGCCAGACGGGCGCTAAATCTGGGCGGGTCCCGGTCCTTGCGACGCAGGGGGCGCCACGCTTCTTTATTCGGTCGCTTCTGAAGTGAGTGGTAGTTTGCGGCCTTCCGGAGCCGAGTCACAGGCCCGGGCACCGTGCCTGTCCCTGCTCATTGCTCACGCGCAATGACCAGGATGCCCTCAGACAACGACTCGGCACATGTTTTGTTTGATCCTTGCAACCAGGGTTCAAATCTTCGAGCGTGAACATGAGGTAAGCAATACTTTGAGTAAGGAGAAACACCTTCCTGGGACTTGGTCCGGCGGTCCCGAAACCCAACCCACTTCAAGAGTCACCGAGCGACGCAAGGCAAACCGCTATCCGCTGGAGCCTGTGGCGACGATCCGATGGCTGGGAGCTGACGGAATTCTCCACGAGGAGTATGGTACGGTCCGCGATATAAGCACGTGCGGGGTATATGTTAAAACCCGTGCCGTGTTGCGCTTGGGCGAGATTGTAGCACTGGAGATGACCCCGCCGGACCTGCCGCGCTACGATCCAGAAATGCGCCTCGAAGGCAAGGTAGTGCGCGTCGAGAAGCGTCTGGGCCGACGTGGCTATGCGGTCGCGGGTCTTCTCTATCTGTGCTGATGGCGCTTGAAGCGCCGCGTTCGGCTTGAATAATTAGCCAGTCGCATGCTGGTGAATGGCAGCGTCAAGGCATCTCGCGCAAGAGTCGTGCAGGATACTGCTGCTCTTTCCCTGAGCGGCTCGCTCCGCCGCTAGTCGACGCGAGTCGTCTGTCTCTTCCCGCTTTTTCAGACTTTGCTCATTGCCCGTGCGCAACTAACAGGATGCCTTCGGACAACGACATCGCAATTCTTTTCCTTCATTCTTATGACAAGGAATAAAAGCCTTAAGTCTTGCGCAAGGGAAAGAGATGAGAATGACGAAACGAATTATGGTGCTTCTTGCACTCTTGACGATCAGCGTGGCCGCGAGTGCGGGCACGGTAGATGTGACCTTTAACTCGGCTGTTGGCGGGAGCTACAATGGCGTTTACACCTATCCGTACAGCCTCACGGTGAACGGGCAGCCCAATTTTCTGATGTGCATCGGCTACAACGAGCACGTCACCAATGGCGAGACCTGGACTGCAACCGTATATACGGTTGACCAGTACGCGACTAACGTCCTCGGTGGTGATCTCCAGAAAGCCGATGAGTTGGCATGGCTGTTTCTTCAAGCCAAGAATACCAGCGACCTCACGGTGAAGGGTCAGCTCAATGCAGCTGCCTGGTACCTGAACGAAGGCGTACCTGGTTTGGATGCGGGTGCCCAGAGCTTCTTCAACACGGTGACCGGTCCGAACTTCAATTTCGGGAAATTACCGGTGTACTTCTACGTACCAGTGAGCGGGACTGAAAGCTGGCAAGGCGAGACCCCCCAGACGTTCATGGGATCGACACCTGAGCCCGGCACGCTATTGACGCTAGGTACGGGTTTGGTGGGATTGGCCGGACTGGCCCGGAAGCGCTTATTTTAACGGTTTCCGGGAAGGTGTAGACCGAGTTCCCCTTGGGGGCCGGGCAGGGCGAATGCCAATCGCCAAAAGCTCAATCGCTGTGGGCGCGTGACCTTCCTCGCGCCCACGCACTCCGAAAAACTCACAGGCGGTGCCCCATCCGGCCTTCCGTTGCCGGGTGGGTCTTTCTCCTCCCGCGACTCCGCGAGCCCGCAGAGCGATATCTGTCTCTAGGCTGCCGAGGATACCTCTCGACCACGTCGGCTCATAAACGGTAGAGCACCAATCCCGTCATCCGCGCAATTCGTGAGAAGTCCTGATCGAGCGTAAACACGCTTGCGCCGTGCTCCACGGCAATGGCTGCAATGAGGGTGCTGATGGTCGTGAGTGAAGTCCCGCGCGCGCGTGCGACGCGGTACATCGCCGCGGCTTGGCGATAGGTTTCAAATCCCAGCGGTTCGAGCCTATATATACCTTGACAAGTATATGCTCTACAGGGTATATAAAGAACATGGAATCTGCGTTCGACATCATTGCCGAGCCGAACCGCCGAGCGATATTGGGCTTGCTGGGCTCGGCACAACAGTCGGTGGGAGAGATCGAGCGCCAGCTTCGTATGTCGCAGCCGACCGTGTCCAAACACTTGCGCGTGCTACGCGAGGCCGGTTTCGTGGAATCCACGGTGGACGCACAGCGCCGTCTCTACCGGCTGAAGCCTGAGCGATTTCAGGAGGTGGATATGTGGCTGGCGCAGTTCCGCAGGTTCTGGTCCGCGCACGTGGATGCTCTGGAACGCCACCTCGACCGCATGGATCAGCCGCCAAAACCAACGAAAACGAAGATTAGGAAGGAAAAAACGACGCGGCCCAAACCGCGGACATAACAAAGGAGAATCGAAATGAAAATAAAATTGACTAGTGTTTACGTAGACGACCAGGAGAAGGCCCTGAGCTTCTATACCGAGGTACTGGGTTTTGCCAGGAAGTCCGATTTCAGTAACGGCCCGTTTCGCTGGCTGACCGTGGCCTCGTCCGAGGAGCCAGAAGGCACCGAGCTGCAACTGGCGCTGAACAACAACCCCGCGGCCAAGGCGTATCAGCAGGCGCTTTTTCAGCAGAGCCAGCCAGCGGCCATGTTCTTCACCGACGACGTGAAGGGCGACTATGAGCGGATCAAGGCGCGCGGGGCAGAGTTCACGATGCCGCCCACCGACGTGACCGCCTCAACCATTGCGATGCTAAACGATACCTGCGGTAACCTGATTCAGCTCACGGAGCTGAAGCGCTGGTAAAGGCGTCTGTCGGAGAAGAAGATGGCTGATCTTGAGCAGTACATTCCGGGTCCTGCCAGCGGGGCGCAGGTGCAAAAATTAGCGGGAGAGAAGTGGACGCTCATCCTCGTAAGAGAACTGCGCCACTCGCCCGAAAAAGTCTGGCGGGCGCTGACCGACCGGGCGCATCTGCGCGAGTGGGCTCCCTTTGAGGTCGATGCGAACCTGGGTATGGCTGGAAGGGTGAAGCTCACTTGGGTGGGAAATCCCGCGCCGCAGGAAATAACCGTGACGCGGGCCGACGCTCCCGAGGCGCTAGAGTACGACGATACCCGGTGGGAGCTGGAGCCGACCGACAGCGGCACGCGCCTGACGCTGTGGGTGAACATCGATCGCCGCTTCATCGCTTGGGGCGCGGCGGGCTGGCACATCAGCTTCGACGTGCTGGAACGCATGCTCGCGGGCAATCCGATGCAACGCATGGCCGGCGCTGACGCTATGAAGTTCGCTGGCTGGCAGCGGTTGGTCGGCGAGTATGCCGCGCAGTTCGGGGGCGGAGCGCCCAACTGGAAGCCCAACGCCCCTGAGAGTTGAAGGGTGAGAGGAAAGGAAATCTATGTCGCGCGCTGACGGGGACGCAAGAACATCGACCATAACTCTGCACGTGGTTGCAAGCCTCGATGGTTTCATCGCCAGCAAGGACAACACTGTCTCGTGGATGGATGACACTGGCAGCGTCTATGAAGCCGGGGTTTCCATTTCGGAGGAAGAAGCTGCGACCTTGGTCAAAGGAATTGACTGTTACGTGCTCGGTTCTCACACGTATGAGCATGCGCTTGAACTCGGCTGGCCATACGCCGACACTCCGACCTTCGTGATTACAAGTAGAGAGCTGCCGTCGGCGAAGACGAGTGTTGAGTTCTATTCCGGCGATCTGAAGAAGTTAGTGGATGAGGTTCTAGCGCCAAGATTTGGAAACATCTGGCTCGTGGGCGGGGCGCTGCTGTGCCAGAGTTTTCTCAGGCTCGATCTGGTGGATGAAATCAGGCTGGCGATTATGCCCGTCCTGTTGGGAGAGGGGTTGCGCCTGTTTGACGACTCTGGTGTAGAAAGCAAATGGAACCTGAAGAATGTAGTGGCTTACAAGATGGGGATGGTTGAGTTGTTGTATCGAAGGCGATCATCCGGGTCCCATCCCGCTTACTAGGAAAACACCGGAGGAGAACATGAAGAAGTCAGGCGCGACCGCAGGCGAGTCGGCCTCGGAGCTAATCTCGAAAAGAATCGGTGAACTTGGCGACTGGCGCGGGGAAACCCTCGGGAGAATGCGCAAGCTCATCCAGCAAGCTGACCCCGACGTTGTCGAGGAGTGGAAGTGGGGCATTCCGGTCTGGTCGCACGACGGTATCCTCTGCACCGGTGAAACTTACAAGAAGGTCGTGAAGCTAACCTTCGCCAAAGGCGCGTCTCTGGCGGATCCGGCCCGCCTGTTCAACTCGAGTCTCGAGGGAAACGTACGCCGCGCGATCGACATCCACGAAGGAGAGAAAGTTGACGAGTCTGCCTTCAAGGCGCTCGTTCGCCAGGCGGTCGTGCACAACCACTCTGGCAAGTCGAAACCTGCGAAGAAAGCGAAGTCGTAAGGCGGGTGGCCGTCCGCGATTCGCACTCTCCGCAGAGACTTCACTCAGTGCAGCCGCGGTTACTTGGGCAACGCCACCGTCCCGTTCACCGTGAAGTCGACCTCGGACTTCGCCGTCGTTTCCCCGGGCTGAGTCGATCCAACGCTCAGGTGATACGTCCCAGCAAGAATGGACCGTTGCCCCTTGGCATCGACCGCCGATAACGACCGCGGATTCAGCTCCAACGTCACATCGCTGCTCTGGCCGGGATTCAGATGCACCCGCTGAAAGCCGACGAGTGAGTAGGTCGGACCGTCGGTCTGTGGCGTCTTCAAATAGGCTTCCACGACTTCCTCGCCTGCCACCTTGCTGTTGTTAGTCACCGCGACAGTTGCCGTGACCGGCTTACCGGCAGCGAGCGTGGTGCTTGAGAGTTTCACCGGTCCGTACTGAAACGTGGAGTAGCTCAGTCCGTAACCGAAGCCCCACAGCGGCTTGCCCGTGTAATAACGATAGGTACGGTTCTTGAACGAATAGTCGGTGAACGCCGGCAGGTCGCCTGTGCCGGCGTAAAACGTTACTGGCAGTCGCCCGGCTGGATTGTTGGCGCCGGCCAGAGTGCGCGCAATCGCGGTTCCACCATCAACGCCGGGGTACCACGCCTGAAGGATCGCGGCCGCATGCTCCTTGGCCCAGGTAAGTGCGAGTGCGCTGCCGCTCAGCGACACAACGATGATCGGCTTGCCGGTTGTGCCGAGCGCTTCCAGCAAGTGCTGCTGCGCTGCCGGAAGGTCAATGCTGGTACGGTCTCCGCCGTCAAAGCCTTCGATCTTGATCGGCATCTCTTCGCCCTCGAGTTGCGGCGAAAGCCCGACGAAGGCTACGACTACATCGGACGCCTTAGCGGCGGCCACGGCTTCGTCGATCTGTGCCTGCGCCGGAGCTTCCCACTTCAAGGTGACGCCGCCTCCGGCGATATCGCCCGAGTGGCTGTACTCCAGCCGGAAGTCGTGCGGCTTGGTGTCGGTAAAATTCACCTCCACCTTTGCCGGCGTTGAGCGCGACATGATGGGAGGGGCCGTGCTCGGCGCGCCGGTTGGCTGCATGTTCGGCTTACCATTGTTCAGATCGCCTTCAGACAAGACTTTGCCATCAAGGACAAACCGGTACGTCTCTCTGGGCGAGTACGGAAACGACTCTCCACCCTCAACCGTGAAGACATACTTGCCAGTCGCAGGAACGCGCAATGTGCCAGACCAGCGCACCGAGTAGTTGTCGGTCAGAACCTCAGACGCAGGAGCAGCATAGTCCCAGTCATACTGAACTTCCGGCTGAGTCGCTACGTGCACCGGACGGCCCGTCCAATCAGGAGTAGCGAAAAACTCCGTGCGCAATCCGCCGCCAAACGCAGTGCGTGGCACCGGTACGCCGGTGCTGTTGGCCAACGTTGAACCCTGTGCATAGTGAATCGTGGAAGTGTGGAATTGCTTCGTAATGCCGTCCAGCGGACTGACCGGATGCACAGGCTGTCCGTTGTAGTTACCCTCCAGCGAAACCAGCAGATCAGCGGTCGGCCCGACTACGGCGATGTCATGAGGCGCCTTGCTGATTGGCAGAGCGCCATTGTTGTTCTGCAACAGCACCATAGACTCTTCCGCAGCCTTCAGGGCGGCCTTGCGATGTTGCTCGGAAGCGACGGTGGAAAACGGAATTCGATCGAGAGCGCTATCTCCCGGCGGGTTGAAAAATCCCAGTTCCATGCGCGCGGTGTACAGGCGCTCTGCCGCAGCGGTCACCAGTTCCTCGGAGACGACGCCCTTGCGCACCGCATCAGCCAGCGTGTTGAAGCCCGGCGACCAGATGCTGCATGACAGGTCAGTCCCGGCTTTGAGCGACAAGGCCGAAGCATGCAGGATGTCGGCCGCATTGTGATGTCCGTTATAGACGTCCACAATGGCGCCACAGTCAGAAACTACGAAGCCTTTGAATCCCCAGGCGTCTCGCAGGTGGTCCTTCAACAGCATGGTGTTGGTGCAGGCTGCTGCACCATCGATCGCGTTGTAGGCGCACATGACCGACTTCACGTGGCCGTCGATCACGGTCGCTCGAAATGCGGGCAGGTAGGTTTCTTCCAGGTCGCGCGGGCTCACATCCACGTTGAAACCGTGGCGCAACGATTCGGGACCGCTATGCACGGCGAAGTGTTTGCTGGTGGCCACGGCCTTTGGACGATCCGGATCGGCGCCCTGTACTCCGGCGATGAACGCCACGCCCATTTGGCCGGTCAGAAACGGATCTTCTCCGTAGGTTTCCTGGCCGCGTCCCCAACGCGGATCACGAAAGATATTGATATTGGGTGACCAGAAGGTAAGACCGAAAAAGATGCGGTGATTGTTCTCACGCTGCGCCTGGTTGTATTTCGCGCGGCCCTCGGATCCGATCACGTCGCCCATCTGCTGCACCATCGTCCTGTCCCAGGTGGCGGCCATGCCGATGGCCTGCGGAAAGACCGTGGCGTAACCAGCTCTCGCAACGCCATGCAGAGCCTCGCTCCAGGTTTGATAGTCCGGAATGCCCAGGCGCGGGATCGCGACAGCCCAATCCTCAAGCTGCGACGCCTTCTCGTCGAGCGTCATGCGACCCACCAGGTCGTGCGCGCGCGCGGCGGCCGGAAGGGAAGTATCCAGATAAGCGGGAGGCTTGCTTTGCGCGAACGAAACCACGGAGGTGAGCATCACGATTGCGAGAACGGCACGTTGCATCAGGACAACTCCTATACGCAGATTGGTAAATGATAACCGTCCGATTCTACCGATGAGCGAGCAAGCCAGTGTAACTCTCTCCACGATTTGCGGAGGGTTCAATGCCCGGGATGGCCCGCTAAGGCCGCGCCAGCGCGATATCCATCTGGTAGAACCTGAACGTGTGATCGTCGCCCGCCACTACGGCATAGCGATCCAGAACGTCAGTGGTAAAGGCCGCTTTGTCGGCTTCCGCCAAGAGGTGTGTCCATTCCACGAATGTGACTTCCGCAAAGGCGACGAAGCCCGCTCGTGAGTGGAAGTCCCACGAATTGTCAGCCACGTGTACGCTTTGGACGTTCAACCCAGCCTTCTCCGCAAGCTCTCCGTACTGTTCCGGCGCGAGGTGCAGATAAGGACGATGGAAGTTCTGGAAGTGCGCTGCCCACCGGGGAGAATGCCGGGTCTCGCGCAGCACATGTTCCAGGCTCTTGCGCGGACCGTGCGCAACGAAGCGAAGTTGCGCCATCCCGCCGGGTTTCATGGCGGAGCGAATTGCCGCAAGCGCCTGTTCTTGTTCGGGGATCCAGTGCAGCGCATTGAACGAAACCACCAGGTCGAACTGATTCTGGAACGGCAAGCGGCGCGCATCGGCGACCTCGAAGCGCAAATTGGAACCGTGGTTTGTGCCCCAGTGGCTCTGGGCGTAGCTGATCATCTCCACCGAGGGATCGACGCCGACCACCGCACCCTCAGGAAGCCGCGCGGCGATCTCGGCCGTGATCTTCCCGTCGCCACAGCCTACATCCAGAACTTGCTCCGAGCCTTTCAGAGCAAGGAGCCCGAGTGCCTCGTCAGCCATTACCTTCTGTAGCCCGGAAATCTGCGCGTAATCGGTAGCATTCCACTCCGTCACGATTCGCCCTCCTTGGTTCGCGGCAGCTACGACGCGTTCAGCGCCGGCAAGCTTGCGAGCGCATCGCCTGCGGCGCCGGTGATCGCGTCCAGCACCGACTCGGAACCAGAACCATCGGCCTTCCCTTGCTGCAATATCGCGCTGGTCTCAACCGACGTGATCCTCAGGGTGACGCGCACCTGGTCCCCGACAATCTGCACCGCTCCCTGTAACAAGTACGCTGCGCCCTGCACGCTGCCGTCTTGCAGGCTCTGGGTATCGTCATGCACTTGGGGCAACGGGTTGAAGCTGCTGCTCAGGCGCACCGCAAGCTTGTAAAGGCCGTCATCGAGCGTCACCTTCACAGAGTCGTCCATGGGAACGTTGTGGTCCTCCAGTGCCCTAGTAAGTGCGCTGCTCACTTCGTCTTCGCTCGGCGGCTGCACGGACTTGTCGCCTGATGAGCTGTCGCTGGAGGAAGAACTGCTGGAATCAGAACTTGAGCTGTCGCTGGACGAAGAGCTTTTCGAGCTGTCACTGCCGTCGGTTTCGGCCGAGCCGTCGCTGTGGCCTTCGTTGTCTTCGAGCGGCCTGTCGGTCGCCTCGTCGCTGGACGAGCTTTCGCCGGCCGGCGCCGGTTCGGTCTCGTCCCCCGCAGGAGGCGGTTCGCTGCCCTCTACCGAAGCTGACGAACTGGAACTGTCGTCACTGGAGGAAGAATCGGAGTCAGACTTATTCTCGTCGTCATCGAACATGGCGCAGCGCTCTCCTGAACTGGGGATTGTTTAAAAGATGGCGGCCAGACTAACACACCAACTCATAAATTCGGTGTAACACCTGGGGGGCCAGCGATTGCCCGCGTTGGCGACTGTAGGCGGCGTGCCAAGCGGGCCGGTCGATTGGGGAGCTCCCGTTCGGTCACACAGCCGCCAGCAACCTCTTACTGCTTGTCGTAAGCGTATGTGGCCTCGGCCTTCTTCTTCTTGCCCTTGGCGTCAGTAGCGAAGTAGGTGATTTCGAGGGTTCGGGTCTTGCCATCTTTGGCAAGCTTGATCTTGCCATTGCTCACCGTCTTGTCGCCCTTCATATTAGCGATCAGCAAGAGGTGCTCGTTCTTGGATTTGTAGGCGCGATAGGTCACGTTCGGATCGCCGGTGACCGGATACGGTTTCGCATCGAACTGGCCGGTCCACTCCGTATGCGCCGGCTGACCGGTGGCGTCCACGCCATCGGTCGTGACTTTGATGTCGCTGCCTGCGGCAGCATACACAACGGTTGTGTTCTTGCCGACGCCCGCCGGAATCTTCGATTTCGCTTCGTTGAGCTTCCACGTGCCCATGCTGGCGTTCTGGGCTGATGAGACAGTGAAGGCGAGTATGCACAGCGCAAACGGGACTACGGCAGATCTGAGTTTCATGAATTCTCCAATTTGAAGAGGACGCGTCAGTGTAAGCGGACGTGCGATGTCGCGCAAGCAAAACTGTCTGGTGCACCCGGCTCGTGCGTTGTTGGTCGGCACTTACCCGGATTTACCCTCGTTACTTCACTCGCCGGTCAGCGCCTTGTATTGCGCCTTCGTCAGCGGCACCACGGAGAGCCGCCCAATCTTCACCAGCGGAGAATCTGCGAAGAGTTTGTTGGCTTTAATTTGTTCCAGTGAAACTGGCTTAGCCAGCGTCTTGCCGACCTTGATCTTGACCACGGGCTTCTTCGGATCGGCGGCATCCACCGAAACGACCGAAGCGGTTCCGACCGCCAAACTGTGGCCTCCGGTTAGATAGATCACTAGTCGCGCGCCAGGCTGCATTTCGCGGAGATGCTTCACGGCCGTAGGATTGGTAACCCCGTCCCACGTGGTGGTCTTGTCGCGCTGCAAATCTTCAAACGAATATGCCGAGGGTTCAGTTTTGAGAAGGTAATCGCTGACCATGCGCTATGGTTGCATAACTAGGCGGGTGACAACAATCCCACCTGATAAGTTATGAGCGAGTCGCGACCCACGATTTCCCTATAAGGAGTCTCTATGTCAAAACTACGCGTGCATTTCTTTGGTTTGTCGCTGGACGGCTGCGGTGCAGGCCCGAATCAAAGCGTGGACGATCCCCTCGGGGTGGGCGGCCTGGCGCTTGTTCAGTGGATGTTTGCGACCCGCGCGTTTCACACCGTGCATGGCCAGGAAGGAGGCGCAACCGGGCCTGACGACGAGTTCGTAGCCCGCGGCTTTCATAACATCGGAGCGTGGATCATGGGCCGCAATATGTTTGGGCCGGTTCGCGGCCCATGGCCCGACGACTCGTGGAAGGGTTGGTGGGGGGACACTCCGCCCTTTCACACGCCAGTGTTCGTTCTCACCCATCATCCCCGCGAATCGCTGACCATGAAAGGCGGAACCGTCTTCCACTTTGTAACCGAAGGAATTCGTCACGCGCTGGAGCAGGCGCGCGAAGCAGCAAACGAAAAAGACGTGCGACTGGGCGGCGGCATCGGCACCGTACGTGATTACTTGCGGGCTGGTCTCGTCGATGAGATGTACTTGGCCTATGCGCCAGTACTGCTCGGGTCCGGCGAGAGCCTGTGGACGGATCTCGACCTGCCCTCGCTCGGATATCTCGTCGCCGGCCACACCGCGACGGAGAACTGCGTGCATGTTGAGATCACAAGAAAGGAAGTCTGAGCGACCGCAATTAGAAACCCGCGGCGGCGATGCGCCATTTGGGAGGCAATCTAAATGGCGCGCGCGTTGATCAGGGTGCGCGGCTTACCGGTCGAATCCTTCCCACGCAGTGAAGACTTCTGCGCCAAAGGCAGCGGCCATGGCAGTCACCCTGGGGCCGGGGTAGCCATAAATCTCCATGCGCACCGGACTTGAGACCTGGATGATCTGCGGCACCAACTGAGTCACGGCGGGACCGTCGAAGTGCGCCGTGATGGCGGCTATGTCGGTGTAGCCTTCAACCAATCGGCTGCGCTTGCGGTCGGCGCTGAGCACAAAGTGGTAGGCCAGCGTGCCCGGCTCCGTCTCGCTCACCGCGACCATCTTTTTCGCGACGGCCTCAAATTCCGCGAGCTTTCCATCGTGGATCTCGAAATCGACCAGCAGACGAATGCGCTCCGTGCTCATGGTTCTCTCCTCGATGACGTGGCGTTAAACGAAGAACCCGCTCAAGCCCGCTGTGAGCGCCTGAACGGGTTCTGATCTCTTACGTTGTGGTAGTAGTGTCTACTGCTTGTCGTAGACGAATTTTGCCTTATACTCTTTGCCGTCTGCCGCTTTGCCTTCGATTTCGAGCGTGCGGCTCTTGCCGTCTTTGGCCAGCTCTACCCTGCCCTTGCCAATGGACTTCCCGCCCTTCAGGTTGTCGAGCTCGAGTGTGCGGTCTCCTTTTGCGGTGACGGCACGCGCATCATAAGCTGACGTGCCGGTGACGGGATACGGCTTGCCGTCGAACTTGCCGGTCCATTCCGATTGCGTCGGCCTGCCCGCGCCATCTACGCCGTCGGTAGTCACTTTGATCATGTCGCCCGGGGCGGCGGAGTAAACCACAGTGGTGTTCTTGGGCACGCCGGCAGGAATCTTCGACTTAGCTTCATTCAGCTTCCACGTGCCCATGTTGGGGTTTTCAGCGGCGCTCAGCGCGACGGCGAACAGGCAAAGGGCAAGCGTGGCTGCAATCTTTCTGGTCTTCATTCAGTTCTCCTGGTTGAGTTGAGAGGCAAAATTTTGCGTCTGGGGTTGCCGCGAAAGTGTACTTCAGGTGACACCTAGGGGCAAGCGCCATCTGCTCGCATCACTCCTGAGGCGAGGCCTTAAGTGCTTTTTCTATTCTCGATTCTCAAAGCCCGAGTTCAGGATTATCATTTGGTTGCCGCCGCATTGCGCCTGTAGCGGAGGCTCTGTTTGCGCTTAACTTGGGGGGTAACGCCATGAACCACCGTCCTCATGCCTCAATTGGTTTGGCTGTAGCCTTTGCAGCCGCGATTCTTTTGTGTGCCACGGCCTTTGGTCAGACCCCGGCTCCATCGCCAGGCACCACGCAAGCGGCTGCTCAGTTCGATAACCGTGTTTTCGCCGAGTTTGACAAGCTGGTGCACGTCAAGCGCGTCAAGGTCGGCGATACCGTGACGGCGCATCTCACCTCGCCCGCGAAAATGCGCGACGGCACCGAGCTTCCCAAGGGCAGCAAGCTTGTGGGGACGATTACCGAACTTAAGGTGAAGTCCGACAACGAAGGACCGTCGAAGCTGGGACTTCTTTTTACCAAGGTTGTACCGAAAAACGGGGCCGAGATTCCCATTCAGTTAGCGCTGGTCACGGTTGCGCCCCATCTTCAGCAGAACAGCATTGACTCATTATCGGGTGGAAACCCAAGCTCGAGCGTCAACCGCGTGGCCGCCGGCTCCGGGAACGCAACGCTGAATCAGAAGACTGGCGAGGGCGAGGCGCTGAGTCGCGGGCTGGGCGCGCGCGCTCCGGCGTCGAAGGGCAACGTCGATGAGGCCGCGCTCGAACCGGGCAAGTCGTATTTGCCCGACGTCGTGCTGGTCTCTTATTCCATGGGAACCCCCGGTACAATCCTCGAATCCAAATCGGGCTCGGTATACGTCGATTCCGGAGTCCGCATGCTGCTGCTCCAGCAGTAGCGATCTGTCTGCCGGCGCGCCGTGTGACACGCCACGCGCCGGCGCAATCTCCGCGCCTTCCGCTTATCTGCTCTCCAGGTAATTCGTTGTTCTCTTCGTCCTCGCATCGTATGTCTGCGCCTGCAAAAGTAGTGGCACGCCCCCACGACTACGGCACATGTCTGACATTGTGGTAGTGGAACTACGCCATATTAGTTTCAATAATCTGAAACTTTAGTGCCTCCAAAAACACGGAGACCCATCGCAGCGAGTCTCCGCAACGCATTGAAAAATCGACTACCACTTTTTGGGCACCCGCGTGCCTAGTGAAAGGCAACGAAATGCGGGAACCCTCCCACATTCCGAATTGAGTCGTTGAGAGTGGAGAGATGGACATGCAGTTTGTAATTCGCAAGTTGAGTGTTTGGATCGGCTTCCTACTGCTGGCATCTGCGCTGCTGTTTGGCCAGGCTGAGTCAGGAACGATCAGTGGCACCGTAACAGACAAGAGCGGTGCCGTGGTGCCGGGTGCGACCGTAACGGTCAGCTCAAGCAACACAGGCTTTAGCCGCTCCACTACTACGGGATCCAGCGGTCAGTACGCCATTCCGGCCCTGAAGCCCGATACCTACACGCTTACCATAGAGGCCTCCGGCTTCCAGAAGTACACCGAGCAGGTCACCGTCGATGTGGGCTCAAGGATGGATGTCTCCGCCCGGCTCGGGATAACGGGTGCTTCGACAACTGTCGAAGTGACAGCAACCGGCGAAACCGCCGTCGTCAATACCGAGACCCAGACATTGTCGCAGGTGGTTACAGCGCAGCAGATCACGGACCTGCCTACACTCACTCGCGATCCGTATGATCTGGTTGCCACGTCGGGCAATGTGACCGAAGACATGCAGAGCGGACGCGGCGCCGGATTTGCCATCAACGGGCAGCGTTCCTCCGACACAGACATTCTGCTCGACGGTGGCGAAAACGTAGATCTATTCACTGCCTCCGTGGGCCAGAGCGTTCCTCTTGACTCGGTGCAGGAGTTCCGCGTATCAACTTCGAACTTCACTGCCGAGTACGGACGCGCGGGCGGCGGCGTGGTGAACGTTACCACCAAGTCCGGAACCAACCAGTTCCACGGCTCCGCGTATGAGTTCAACCGTGTCTCGGCCTTGGCCGCGAACACGTATAACAACGACGCCAACGATCTGCCCAAAGACGGATTCACCCGCAACCAGTTCGGGTACGCTGTCGGCGGACCGGTTGTTAAGAACAAGCTGTTCTTCTTCAGCAGCACGGAATGGACAAGGGTACGCAGCGAGACAACCAACACGCAGAGCATTCTCGACCCTGCGTTCCTGCAGCAGCCGGGTGTATCGCCGGCGACGGTAGCGTTCTTCCAGGCGTACGGCAGCCAGACGGTTCCGACTTTGCAGGTGCTGAGTAGCGTGAACTGGGGAGCAGCGAATGGTGTGACCAGTGGGCCGTGTCCCGCGCCGCTGCCTTGCAACGCTCCATTCGGCCAGTATGTCGCTTACAAAGTCAACGGTGACTCCGGAGCCGGCGCGCCGCAGAATACGTGGTCCACGGTCGCGCGCATGGACTGGAACATCTCCGACAAGACGACGTTGTATGGCCGTTATGCCGGATACAACGAAGACGATTTTGCTGGTTTCATCAACAGCAGTCCCTACGTTGGCTATGACACCGGGCAAACCCAGTTCAACCAAAGCGTGACCCTCAACCTGACTCACGTGTTCAGTACGAACCTGGTGAACTCGTTGAAGTTCACTTACAACCGGCTCAACCTGTTGCAGCCGCTGGGCGCGAATCCAGTGAGCCCGACGCTGTACACTTCCAGCTTTGCCCTGCCGAACCTGCCGGGTACGAACGGATCGCTGGTATTCCCCGGCTACTCGGAAACCACTCCGGGCAGCGCTATTCCTTTCGGCGGTCCGCAGAACGTCTATCAGGTCTACGACGATCTTTCCTGGACCAAGGGTCGTCACCAGTTCAAGTTCGGTGGCGGCTACATCCAGACGCGCGACAATCGCGTGTTTGGTGCCTATGAGAATGCAGTGGAAGCGCTCACCGGCAGCGCCGCCATCTCCGACGCAGCCGTTGCCCTGGCCATGGGCCAGCAGTTCCAGTTCCAGGGTGCGGTCTATCCACAAGGGCAGTATCCCTGCTCCCGTGACTCGTCGGGACAGTACGTAGTGACCTCGTCCTGCTTGCTTAACCTTCCGGTGTCGCAGCCGGATTTCGGCCGCAACAACCACTACAACGACGGGAACTTCTACTTGCAGGATTCGTGGAAGGCCACGTCGCGCCTGACCTTGAACCTCGGCGTTCGCTGGGAGTACTACGGCGTACAGCACAATGCCAATCCCGCGCTCGACTCGAACTTCTACCTGGGCTCCGGCTCGACCCTGTTTGACCAAGTCCGCAACGGAACCGTACAGATCGCCAACCAAAGCCCGGTGGGTGGCCTGTGGGGGAAAGACCTGAACAACTGGTCCCCTCGCGTGGGCTTCGCCTGGGACGTCTTCGGCAACGGCTCGATGGCTATCCGGGCCGGCTACGGCATAGGGTACGAGCGGAATTTCGGCAACGTGACCTTCAACGTCATCCAGAACCCGCCGAACTACGCCACCATCAGTGTGACCAATGGCGTGGATGTTGCGCAGGGAAACTTGCCGATTTACACCAGCAACCTGGGTCCACTGGCAGGCGCTGGCAGCACGTGCAACGGAAATCCTGCGGTTGTCCCTGGGACGTCGTGCTTCCCCAACCCGAGCTTGCGCGCGGTGCAGCAGAACATACCGACTGCATACGTACAGTTCTGGTCGGGTGCGATCGACTATCAGATCATGCGGAATTCGGTGTTCTCGATTGAGTACGTCGGATCCAAAGGCACGCACGAGTACGACATCTCTAACCTGAACTCGGCCGGCTATGGCTCAGAGTTCCTGGGAGATGCCCGCACCGCTAACCGGCTCAACTACCAGTACAGCAACCTCAACTATCGCGGCAGCGACGGGTTCAACAGCTACAACGGCGTGAACCTGAAGTTCCAGACCACCAACCTCTTCAACAAGGGGCTGTATCTGACTGCGAACTACACCTGGTCGCACGCGATCGACAACCTGTCGTCGGCATTCTCTGACGGCACAGCCGGCGACTACGCTCTGGGCTATATCGATCCGTACAACGCCAACCTGAACAAGGGCAACGCGGACTACGACATCCGCAACCGCTTCGTGGTTAGCGGAACCTGGAACATTCCATGGGGAAGCAACATGAGCGAGGCATGGGAGCGGCAAACCTTCGGCGGGTGGAGCTTCTCGCCGATCGTCAACGTACGCTCGGGGCTGCCCTACACGATCTATGACGGCACCGAGATCAGCAACACCGGTCTGGGATACAGCGAACCGTTCTATATTCCGGGTCAGCCGATTAACCAGCGCGGAGGTGCGAGCAATTCCACGGCAGTTGCACCTAACCTATTCAACTACCTGCCGTTGCCCATCGATCCGGCCACTGGTGCTCCGGTAGGCGCAGGCGATGCCTTGTCGGTTCCTGTCTGTCAGTATCTAGACCACGGGAACTGCGTGTACAGCATCAGCGGTTTGCCGCAAGGACACCGCAATGCCTACACCGGGCCGAGCTACTGGAACATCAACTTTGTGATTGCCAAGACGTTCAAGCTGACGGAGCGGTTTAATATGCAGTTCCGCTCCGAGTTCTACGACGCCTTCAATCACAGCAACTACTACATCAACGCCGGAAACCTCGATGTTGAGCAGGGTACAGGCGTCACGGCGATCCAGGCGGTCAAGGGCGAACCCGGTGGCGGAATCCTGACACTGCCACTTGAGCGCCGCAACATCCAGTTCGGATTGAAGCTGAACTTCTAGCTTCGACTCGAAGACACACTGAACACTGGGGAGCCTTCGGGTTCCCCAATTTTTTGCGTGCAAGCGACGAAATATACAAAAGAAAGGACTGGAGCAGCGGCTCAAATATTTCCCCAGAATGGAAAGGAAACCGCTTAGGATAGTCTGCCTGCGGATGACTGACCCCTCAGACGAAATAATGGCGCGAGCACTTCAGGCGATCCGCGAAAAGCGCTGGCCAGACGCCCAACGCGACCTGGCGGCCGAAGTCGATCGAGTACGCGCCGAGGAAACGAGCGCGCGGCTGGGCACCATGTTGCGTAACTTGGGAGAGGTGGAGCGAAAGCTCGGCGACGTCGAAAGCGCGCGGACGCACTATGAAGAGTCGGTCGCAATTTTGCGCAACTACGGCGACACGCTGACACTCGCGCACACCGTCCGTCACCTGGGCGACGTTTACGTGGAATTGCGTCGGCCGGATTTGGCGCGCCATTGCTACGACGAGGCACTTCGCTTGTATCGTACCCATCCGGAAGCAGCCCCTCTCGATCGGGCCAATGCCATCCGAAGCATGGCCTTACTTCAACACCAGACTGCTGAACACGCGGAGGCGCGAATATTGTGGGAGCAGGCCAGAGAAATCTATGCAGACTTGGGCACCGAGGCGGGCGTGGCGGAGTGCGACGTTCACCTGCACCAACTCAATAACAGCGGCCGTCGCTAGCGGCGCATCTCAATTCCGGTCCCGCGCATCTCCCGCCATCAAGTGAAAAACAAAAAAAAGGCCGGAGGGGTGGGGCTCCGGCCGTATATAAGACAGTGGGAAATTTGGGTTAGAAGTTGAACTTGCGGCGGGCAACTCCGGCAAGACCCAGCACCGCGGAACCCAGCAGGAACAAGCTGGATGGTTCTGGAACCGTCGAAGATCCGCCGTAGCTGACGTCGTCAATTCCCCAGGCGTCATTGCTGAGGTTGGTAATCGTCAGCGAACTGAGCGATGCTGTGTCGGTAAAGCCGTAGTAGCTGGCGCCGCCGCTGGTATTGATCGGCAGGTTCAGCGACTGCGCTGTCCCGTCATTGAACGTCAGGGTGAAGCTGCTGGTGAATACGGTCTGTACGCCTGTGATCCAGAAGCCAAATGAGGTGATCGGCGAGGCGAAGCTGAAGGTGGCGGTTCCGGTGGCGAACCCTAACCACTGGGAGCCTCCGGTGGTGGTGTTGAAGCCGTACAGGTTTCCAAATGTTGTGTTGCTGATGCCGGAAAAGCCGCTGCCGTAATTCGGGCCAGTCAGCGAAACCGTCACGCCGGGTGCGGCTGTGAACGGGGTGTTGTAACCAACCGGCTGACTCTCAAAGTCAATCAGGCTGGTTGTTCCGGCAGCCGCCAGGAATGATGTCTGGGCTGCAGCCGATAGCGGCCAGGGGCCAGTAGTGGAAGCGCCATCGTCAGACCCGGTGTAGCTGGTGATGGTGCCGGCACTGGCGAAGCTAGCGGCTAGCAGCAATACTGACGCCGCAAAGATCCGCTTGGCGATTGTCGTACGAGATACGCTCATTGAGTGTGTTCTCCGTCGTTCGTCCTCGGTAGGCTAACCCAAGGCTGTGATGGGTTTTATGTTCGCGCCGATACTGCTTTGAGGGGAGGGCTAACCGCCGCAGCAGCGTGCGCAGGCAAATACCGAGAGAGTAGCTGCAATTTCCGCGCCACCCGCCAGAAACGTAACCTGTTCAGTCTGCGAGACGAAGTCCCAGTTGTCAAGACGTGCGAGTGCAAAAACTTGCACATGTGTCTAAGCGCTTTCCTCCTAGTAGTGGAACTAGCGGTATTTCGGTTCAATCCAAGAAAACAAAAGCCGAAGCGTTTCGCTCCGGCTCTCGTGGTCAGAACTTAGGAGACTATCTATCGCAAGAACCGCCGACGCGCGATTCCCGCCAGGCCTACCAGTCCGGAGCCGAACATCGAGAGCGAACCGGGCTCCGGTACGGTCGAGGCTGAGCTAAGTCGTTTAATTTTAAGGATTATTAGCTAGTCACGCCGCAAAGATTACCGCAAGATTTTGCAGAAATTGCCGCATAGTGCACTCACACCGGCTGACTTTTCATGAAAGGAAAGTGAACACAGCGAAGGATTTAGTCGGAGATCACAGCTTCGCCGCGAGCTCGATCGGCACGGCGAACTCGGACATCCAGCTAGTCAGCGGCCAGCGCGATGACATCGATCTCGACGAGCACGTCCTTGGGAAGACGTGCGACCTCAACCGTGGATCGGGCCGGCGGATCGGCGGTGAAGTGGCGACCGTAGACCTCGTTCATCGCAGCGAAATCATTCATGGACTTCAGGAAGACCGTTGTCTTGACAACCTGCGCGAGCGAGCTACCCGCGGCGCTGAGTACTCCGCTGATATTTTGCAAGACCCGCTCCGTTTGCGTGGCAACATCGCCCGAAACAAGCTGCTGCGTTGCTGGATCAAGCGGGATCTGACCGGAAAGAAACACAAGGCCGTTGGCTTTAATGGCCTGGGAATAAGGTCCGATGGCTTTCGGACCGCGATCGGTAGCAATGACTTCACGCATAATACCTCCGCGAGTAAAGAAAGGAGATTGTCGCACAGCAACGGCCGGGGGATGAAAGGGTCATCTTGGGACGGACGAAAAGCTCGATGCGCAGGCGTGGGGTTTTTACATGTCAATATGGTAAAAGACAACGACTTGCCGAAAACTATTGAAAACACATGGGTAAATAAATCTCTAAAGTGGTGTATAGTTATGGCCTAAAAATGCTATAGTCGAAACTGTAATTGCAAAACGGGAATGCCAGAGATGCGGCAGTCCGCATCTCGGACTCGGCTTAGCGCCGAGTTTTCGTATTTTTGGACGGTTTTCCGAATTAGAACCGTACTGCAGCACGCGGTCGCGCTGACTCTCCAACTCGCGTAAAGCTATGGGACTGCCCCTTCCGAGTCCGCCAGTGAATCCCGGCGGAATCCTGAGGCCCGCTTGAGACTGACTGTAAAATGGCGAGAGGGCAGAGCACGCGTCCTGCGGGAGCGCAAGCGGGCATGGATTTGACCTGGGTGACGGACCAAATTGCAGTTGGCGGCGGAATCTGGCATGAGCGGAACATGATCGAGGTGGTCGCTGAGGGGATTACGCACATCATCGATATGCAGATTGAGTTTGACGATACGCGGCTGGCGGAGCCATACGGGGTTAAAGTGCTGTGGAACCCGACGGACGACGACTTTCAGCCGAAGTCCGCGGAGCTGTTGCAGCGCGGGGTAGATTTTGCGATCAACGCGCTTGAGGATCCGGAAGCGAAGGTGTTTATTCATTGCGCTGCAGGAGTGCACCGTGCGCCGATGATGGCGCTGGCCGTGTTGCGGGCGCAAGGCTGGTCCTTGGACGATGCCGTGAAAGAGATCGAAGAGAAGCGCGACGTAGTCGACTTCGCCGATGTTTACGTGCAGAGCGTACAGGGGTTTATGAAGAGCTATCAGGACGCGGAACGGTAAGTTCTTGAAGCCAGCTTCATGAGGAAGGCCGGAGGATTCCGGCGGTGAACGAAATACAAAGAGAGGCACACGATATGCGCAACGCATGCCGCCCACTGGGGCGGTTTTTTTGTCTGCTGATGTGGTTGGCTGCAGCCATCGCGATGGCTGCGCAGACAAACGGTCCAGCGATGACGCAGGTGACGGAGGGACTCATGGGGCATAAAACTGGCGCCGCGAAAAAGAATGCGGCACTGGCGCTGGTCAACAGTGCTATCACAGCGACGGACGCCGTCGCGGGCAAGGACATTGTCGATCCGACGAAGTTCCAGGCAGGACTGGGACAGGTCATCGACGGGTTGGTGGCGTGCCTGAATTCGTCGGCGTGGGCAAAGACGAAGTCGGCGTGAGGCGGGATATCCTGGGTTCGCGCCTGCAAAGGCGCGAACCCTTCGACAGGCTCAGGGCAGGCTCTGGGGCACCCTGAGCAGCGTAAACGTGGGGCACCGTGAGCAGCAGGTTGAGCGCCGTGGGAGCGATGCCGTATCGTGAAGTAGAACGAAGTCGACGAGAATGAGACGTTTTCTATTGTTGATGGCGAGTGTGGGATTGTCAGTCTGTCTGCTGGCGGCGCAAGACGCGCCTAAAGCGGCGGACCAGACAACCAAGAGCACAACGGTGACGGGATGCCTCGCAGGCCCCGATGCCGATAACCTTTACACGCTCACCAGCATGCAACATCGAACCGGACTGATGGTGGTGGGTGGCGAAGATCTAAAAGCAGGTGCCGGAGAGAAGGTAAAGCTTACGGGCACGTGGGAAACACTGCCGGGCTCAGCCGCCACGAAGGGCGACGCGGGACGGCGGTTTCGGGCCACCGAAATCATCGTGATGGATGAGAAATGCCAGCCTCCGCAAGCGATCACGCCCGTCAGCAAGAAAAAGCAGGCGCAACAGGCGCAACAACCCAAGAAATAGGGTGCAGCGTTTTGCAGTTTCACGTTTCCAGATTCAATACCAAGAGCTATTTCCCTGCCAGCAATTGCTGTGACAGATAGGGTCCGAGGCCAAGTTCCTTGATGGAGTGGAGCTGGGCTTCGAGAAAATCTGCGTGGCGTTCCTCGTCGTGCAACAAGCTCTCGAACAGGTCTTTCGATCCCGCATCGCCCGCCTCGCGGCAGATTTTGCCGGCATCGTTGTACATTTTGATGGCCTTGGTTTCATCGTCGAGATCGATTTCGAGCTGTTGTGAAATGTTGACGCCAACTCTTGGCGTGAGCGGAACGGTGACCTCGGGCGCGGCGTCGAGAAAAATCACGCGCTCGATGAGGCGCTCGGCGTGGCGCATTTCTTCGATCGCACGGCCCTTGGTCAGCGCGGAGAGGCGGTGGTATCCCCAGCTCGCACACATTTCGGCCTGCACCATGTATTGCACCGCCGCCGACATCTCGTCGCTCAACGCCGCATTCAGTTGCTCAATTACCTTTTCGTTGCCCTTCATGTAAGTCTCCTGGTGAATAACAAGACTCGCGCGATGAGCGGAAGAATGCAGCGAAGTGCGTCACAGGGGACGGTGATGAGGGTGAGGGGAGTAGGGCGATTCGTACAAGCCAGACACGCGGAAATCGATTTCCCTCAGGGGCTAAAGCCCAGTTCCCGTGATGCCCTTGCCGGCACGGCTGAAGCCATGCCCCTTCAAGGCGGAATCAAGAAATCAGCACTATTCCGAGTCGGGGTGGCTTTCAGCCATTTCGACCAGTTTGTTGACGGTATTCCAATTGCGGGCGGTGGCCAGCATTTTCAGCGCGCGATCGAGGACCGGAGGAAGTTTCGACTGTCCCATGCCGTCGGGAAAGTAAATGTAAATCTCGCGACCCATGGGGCGGATTTTTTCGGCGCCGACGTTGATGGTCGCGAGTTTGTCCAGCACTTCAGCGGAAGGCGCATCCGCCAAGAAGAAAACACACAGCTTGGCAGGCTCAAAGCCAGCGCGCGCAGCAAAAGGATTGCGAGCGACGACTTCGCGCATGTCGGCAGCCGAGCGGAGAATCACACTGGGGCGGAAACCGAGACGCTTCTCGATAGCGGATTCGAGGGAGCCTGCGAGCTTCGTCATGTCAGCCCCGGTGGCGTTGAAGACGACGTTGCCGCTCTGGATATAGGTCTTCGGGTTGCGGTGGCGGAGTGAGACGCAGATCGCCCGCAGGTCGTCCATGCTGATTTTGTTATGGCCGCCTACGTTGACGCCACGCAGCAAACCGATCACGACAGGCATGCGAACCTCATTTCTTCAGCTTGCGAGCCAGAAAAGCAGATCCCTCGCGGGCTAAAGCCCGCTCGGGATGACAAAACTAAGCCGCGTATCGGCACGACTGAAGTCGTGCCCTGACGCGAAACAAATCCTGCCTAGGCACTTGACGCAAAACAAGTCCTGCCTGAGCATAATCTGACACACAACAATCATTGCATCGAGTTATCCAGTGCTCTGTGAAGTTGTGCCCCAATTCAAATCCACTCGAAACTCCTATTTCGTCGAGCGGTTCAGCGGAAGAGTTACGGTTTTGCCGGTTGCTGCCGAGGTGCGGGCGGCGTCGAGGATTTCGGTCACAATGAGATTGGTGGCGAGCGATGTGAGTCCGTCGGGCGTTGCGCCGTCGAGAACCACAGCGCGAAACTCTGTGAGCGAATCGTTATAGGGCGCGGCTACTGCGTCGGCGGAGAACGTCCGTTCCTCTTCCCCACGCAGATGAACGCGCACATCGTCGTGTCCCACCGTTACCAGAGATCCCTCCTCGCCGTACACTTCCATGTCTTTGCGATCGAAGGGCCAATTCCACGAGGCCTGAATGATGGTGACCGCCTTTGGATATTTCAGGACAATCACCGCTTCGTCATCCACTTTGGGATAGATATCGGGCTTTATCGTTTGGGTCACAGCGGTGACCGATAGCGGGCGGTCGCCTTTCATCAGCCAAGTGGAAAGGTCGGCGCCGTAGCAGCCGAAATCGAACAGCGCGCCAGCGCCGTCGAGTTTGGGGTCGGTGAGCCATTTCAGAAACTCGGGCGGAACGTTGATTTCTTTCGGCCCCTTGTGGCCGTCGTGCACGACGATTTTGCGGACGCCACCGAGCGCACCTCGGGCGACCAAGTTGTATCCGGCGTGATTGCTGCGGTACCACGTCGTTTCGTAATTCACCAACACGTGGATTTTGCCGCGTTGCGCGGCGGCCGCAATCGCCTCCGCGTCGGCATAGCTCACGGCCAGGGGCTTCTCCATCATGACGTGAATACCGCGCCGCGCACAGGCTTCGACGACGGCGCGATGATCGAAGGTCGAGGTATAGACCAGCACAGCCTGCGGATGCGTCTTGGTCAACATGTCGTCGAGATTGGAGTAATACAGCTTGAGGTCGAGGTTGAACTGTTTGGCGTAGCGCTCGAAGAGCGACTGGCTGGGATCGGAGACGCCGACGATCTCGATGTCAGGACGATGGAGGTTGTGCTGAAAGAATCCTTCGACGTGGCCGTGGACGAGTCCGACGACGGCGACGCGGAGGGGCGCGGTGGTGCTTTGGGCAATGGATACTCCCGCAGCTAACACGAGGAAGGCGGCGAGAGCTACGGTTGCGCGGGACATGAGCAGACCTCCGGCGAGGTGATTCTACGATACGACAGGGCCGCGCCGATGCGGTTCGCGAATGAGTGATATTGGATAACCCGTCAATCACAGTCGGCGGGCAAGAAAAAGCCGGAGCTTGTCGCTCCGGCATATATCGAAATTGGTTGTGGTAGTGGTTAGACGCTCAGCTTGCGGCGAATCAAGCCCGCGAGTCCGATGACGCCCGAACCGAACATGACCAGCGAGCCCGGCTCCGGTGCTACCGAGCTAAATGATCCGCTGACCAGAGGGTCGGTGTAGTTGACGTTGTTGCCACCCTCGGCGCTCAGGATTGGGCCCGGGGTGGCGACCAGCAGGTTCGGCGCCGCGCTGTAGTCCCAAGTAATGGTGACGAAATACGAGTAGCTGCCGCATTGGACTCCGCAGGTGGTCCCGTCCATCAGGAAATTGCCACCAAAGTTTGGAGTGTAACCTCCGGCAGCGGCGAAGTTAACCCCCGGGTTCCAGATCCAACTGATGGGGTCCGTGCCGTAAGGACCGCCCGACAGTGTGCCCGTAACCGCGGTCAGGTTGCTGTAGTCGGACAAAAAGGTTAGCGTGCCGCTGAACGTGGCGCCGGACGCAAATGTCTCGTTAAGGTTGAGAGTTGGCAGAGGTGTGGCATAGCTGACTAAAGCCAAGCTGCACACCAGAGTGACGAGTAGCAATATTTTCTTCATTCGGTACAAACCCTCCCCGGGTTTTGCTGACCAGACGTGGAAACGCCTCTAGAGGGTAACCCAGTTACTGTTACGAGGCAAGAAAGAAATGCGAGTCGCTAATTATGCACCATCTTTCGGCCATAACTAATGGAACAGTAGTGCTACTAGATGCTCCGTCTAATTAACTGACGAGGAAACGTTAACTGTGGCAAGCTGTTGCTTCGAGGAAACCCATGCCAGAATTTACGGTCAATGCACAACGCTTCGATCCTTATAAGAACTTTAAATTCCGCGTGAAGTGGGACGGCAAGTACGTTGCGGGAGTTTCTAAGGTGAGCCCGCTGAAGCGCAGCACCGACGTCATCGAGCATCGCGAAGGCGGCGACCCGAGTACTTCGCGCAAGTCGCCCGGCCGCACCAAGTATGAGGCCATTACTCTCGAGCGCGGGGTCACGCATGATATCGCGTTCGAGCAGTGGGCGAACAAGGTGTGGAACCTCGGCACGGGCCTGGGTTCGGAAGTGTCGCTCAAGGATTTTCGCAAAGACATCATCCTCGAGCTTTACAACGAGGCCGGACAACTGGTGATGGCCTACAAGATTTATCGCTGCTGGGTGTCGGAATTCGAGGCGCTTCCCGATCTCGACGCGAATGCCGCGGCGGTGGCGATCCAGCACATCAAGTTGGAGAACGAAGGCTGGGAGCGTGACCAATCGGTGACGGAGCCGACTGAGCCTTCGTTTAATAATCCGGCGTCGTAGACGAGGAAACCAGGCGATGGGAAGCGCTCCAGGATCATTGAAGCTGGTGAAGGCGGGGTTCGTCGTGCTGGATGCGACGACGAGCGCTGTCCAGAAGATCATCGTGTTCCAATACAATCCCGAGGCGCTGGTGCGACGGCTGGACGCCGGGGCCGCGCCTGCGCCTCCTGCCACGGCGGAGCCGCGCGAGATGGTGAGCTTCACTGTGTCGCTGGACGCGGCCGACAAATTGGAGCGCGACGATCCGGTCGCAAAGCAAGATGGAGTGCTGCCAGCGATGGCGGCGCTGGAATCGTTGCTGTATCTTCCGGGAAATACGCTCACCGTGTGGGTGTCAGGAAGCCGCCGGGTGGTTCCGGTGCGAATTACCGAGCTGGTGATCAACGAACAGGCGTTTGATCCGACACTGAATCCGATTCGTGCAGACGTGTCGGTGTCGCTGCAAGTGTTGAAGGCTGCCGATCTCGGCCTGAATTCCAAAGGGCGCGCATTGTGGGACGCGCACCTCGCAAGTCTGCGGCAGTTGGCGCTGCTTGATGTGGGTTCGCTGGGTGCGCTGGGGCTGAACGGAGTCTAATGGCGACACGGGCTCGGCATGGTTCCTAAGGAATCATGGGGAATTTCACCGCCGCATTGACCACGCCTTTCACCACATCGAGCGCCGCATTGATGGCCTCTTCGGCCGCAAGCAATGCGAGTCCTTTAACGGTGAGCAGCACGCTGCGCGATGCACTCTTCTGCATATCGAACAAGAGCTGCGCCTGGTCGTGATTGATCTGGCCGGTCGCCTCCATTTGCTCGATCGCAACCATGGTATCGGCAATTTTCTTGAACTCAACGGAGGCAAACGACTCGGTGTCGAGTGCGTGAACCTTGAGTATGGGCAAAGCGGCAGCGAGCATTGATTTGGCCAGCGCTCCGGCGTCGAGTGGCATGTCGTATCTCCTGCGTAAAGGGATGACGTTACTGCTTGGCGGTGGGAGCTTCCTTGTCGCCGCGCTTTAGCGCCAACTCCAGCTTCAAAATGCTCTCCACATTGACGGTGATGGCGTTGTCGATCGCCTCGAATATGCCAATGATGATCGGACGTTTCATGTCCTTATCCAGCGCTTGCATACGGTCGAACTGGCCCTGCAATTCCGTTAATTGCTGGTCGATGATGGTGTATTGCGGCAAAACGTCGGCGCGCGTCTTAAGCGCTTTCACACGCGCAGAAATGTCGGTGTAGAAAGCTGGATCGTACGGTGTGGTTGGGTCGGCCTTGAGCTTGCCGATGTACACTTCGGCGCGTTGCTGAATATCGCTGACGCCGTTATCGATGGCGGCATCGTAGTCGCCGATGAACTTGACGGCGCAGCCCGTGGAGGCCGCGACGGTAAGCAAAACGGCGAACAGGGCGATAACCGCCGCACGATTACGCTTGAGAACCAGGCTTGCAGACGTGGCGCGAATCTTCGGCCCCCTTTCGGACCGCACTATGACGAGTGCCTGATTCTACAACGACTCTGCCGAACACCAACCCAGAAGTTCACTTCTGCTTCGCGATCCACGCCGTCACGCGGTTGTGCAGGACGTCGAGGGGCAGAGGACCGGCGCTCAGCACTTCATCGTGAAACGACTTGATGTCGTACTTTGAGCCGAGTTCCTTCTTGGCCTGCTCGCGCAGGGCGAGAATTTCCATCTGGCCAAGCTTGTAGCTCAACGCCTGACCGGGCCACGCAATGTAGCGATCGACTTCGGTCTGGATGTTGGGCTCGTCCATCGCCGTGTGGGCGCGGAAGTACTCCACCATCTGGTCGCGCGTCCAGTGCTTGTAGTGCACACCTGTGTCGACTACCAGTCGGATGGAGCGCCACATTTCGTTTTGCAGGCGCCCGTAATTGCTGTAGGGGTCCTCGTAGAAGCCTACGTCTTTGCCCAGACGCTCGGTGTACAACGCCCAGCCCTCGGAGAACGCCGGAATGTAGTTGTATTTGCGGAACGGCGGGATGTTGGTCAGGGCGGAGGAGATGGAAAATTCGAGATGATGTCCGGGAACGCCTTCGTGATACGCAATGGCTTCAGCGTTCAGCAGCAGGCGGTGCTCGGGATCGTACTCGTTCACGTTGATGCGGCCGGGCCGCGAACCATCGGCGGTGCCCGGCGAGTAATCGGCGGGGACGGAGTCAGGCGCGCGGAAGGCTTCCATCGGAACCACGTCGAGTTTGTTCTTGGGCAGGTTGCCGAACAATTGCGGCAGCTTGGTGTACATCTGGTCGGTGTAATGCTGGTAGAGGTCGAGAATCTGCTGGCCTGATGTGCCGTGCAGCTTAGGGTCTTGCCGAATGTGTGCGTTGAAGCTCTTCAGGTCGGCGAAACCCTGCTGCTTGGCGATGGCCAGCATCTGCCCGTCGATTTCGGCAACCTGCTTCACGCCCATCTGGTGGATCTGCTCGGGGGTCTGGTTCGTCGTGGTGAGAAACTTCACCGCGAACTTGTAGCGCGCGTCGCCGTTAGGGAGCGACCAGATGCCCATCTCGGTGCGGCCCTTAGGCGCGTAGTCGTTCTTCACAAACGCCGCGAATTTCGTGTAGGCGGGGTTCACCTCTGTTTGCACCGCTTTCACGACGGCGTCGTGCAGCTTTTTCTGGTCGGCGGCTGAAATGCCCGCGGGAAATTTTTGTACCGGCTGGGTGAACGGGCCTTTCTCTTCGCTGGCGTCGGCAACGTTCTGCGCCTGCACCGCTACTTTTTCCAGCAGGAACTTCGGCGGCATCAGCTTGTTGGCCATACCGAGTTTCATGTTGGCCGTGATCTGATCGAGCGCGTGAGGAATCTGGTGCAGGCGCGCGATGTAGTTCTCGTAATCTTTCACCGTCGTAAACGGCATCTGCTGCGACATTGAAGCGAACCCGAGGTGCGGGCCGCCGAACTGGCTCACCGGCATCTGCCAGTCGTTGAAGGGATCGTTCTCGATATCGAGGCGTAGGCTGCGCACCATCAGCTGCTGGTTGAGCGCCTCGTCATCGGGGAAGCCCGTGGTGTCGATGGCCTCGAACATCTTCAGCTGTTGCCTGGAGTGTTCGGTCTGCCTGGCGACGGCTTCGGGCGAGTAGTCGCCCAGGCGATCGTTGTAGCGCGTGTCGCCCACATAGGTAGCGAACTCGGGATTCTCGCGGAGGCTATATTCCCACTCCGCTTGAATGGCATCGCGCAACTGCGCGCGCCGCGCGTCGAGGCTCTTGCTGGTTTGTGCGGAGAGACTGGCGAAGCAAGCCAAAACGAGGAACATTGCAACGAGAACCTTCATCAATCGGAACCCCCAATGAGAGTGAGACTGTCTTGAGAAACGATTGCAAGTGACTTTGCGATTGTACTTCTGACCGCGACTCGTGCGTGCTCCGGAATTCACTCTTTGCGAACGACTCCGCTGACGCCCGCGACGAACAAGGTGGCCAGCACCCATCCCAGAAGGATTTGCACCCGCAAGAACCAGGTGAGAAACGAAGGCGAGGCAAACGAGCGGCACATCGAACTCTCCTGCGGCTGCAACTGACTGAGGTTGCCCGAGGGATCAGGCTGCCACTTGTCTGCCTGGCCCAACTTCACCAGTGGGATGGAATTCTCCAGCGAGAACACAAACGGCGAGAAGCGCGGGTAGTGAGCCGAGACCACGCCCCACATCCGATATTCGTCGTACGCAGCTTTTTCGGTTGGTACCATAGTTCGGGCTGAGTTGCCGCAACTGTAGAAGAGCCATCCCGCGAGGCAGAGAACCATTAACGCCCAGATGGCCCGCTTGGGATAGTAGCCATATCCGATCGTGAACTTCAGCACCCGGGCCCAGACCCGTGCGAGCGGGCCGTGCTCGGCTGCGCTGCGGCGGTCTTCCATTTTTTGCAGCACCCGGAGCGCGCCCGCCTCATCGCCGGATTCGCGAAGCACTTTCGCCAGCTGCAGGTAAGGCCTGGGATGAAACGACGTTGCTGACTGCAGGCCGAGCCACTTCATTCGTTGATCGACGTCAATGCGCTCGATGTTGGCGATGCGACGGTAGGTGAAACCGTCGATATACAACTCGCCCGGCCGATTCCACTCACAGCGTGAATCGATCAGCGTGCCTGCGGAAGCGTCGGTCAAGTCGAGCGTGGCCAGCCCGAACTTGCCCTCCAGAAGATTCAGCGATCCGGAGATTTGTGCGCTAACCAACCAGACCACGCCGTTCGCGGAGAAGCCGGAGTTCAGAAAAACCGCGCCCTTCACGACGATGCGGATGGCGTTGAGAGCTTTCGCGTACTTTTCCGCCGGCGGTTGAGGATTGTTCAGCGATGCATCTCGACAATCGAAGTCACCGTCGATTTCGGCGCCGGGGAAGCGCACTTCGCCGTTGGCGACGAACTTGTCGCGCAGGTACACCGACCCCTTCACATTGATGCCGTCGGCGCTCAAGGCTTTGCCGCTCTCAGGAATGTCTGGGTCGGGCGGGTTGAGGAACTTCGCGCCGGTACACTCCAGATTGCCACCAATCTTTGCACCCAGCAAATGAACTTCGCCGTGAGCCTCGAAGGTGTCGCTGAGAAAGATGGATCCACTTACGTCAGCGCCATCAAAGAAGAGTGCCCGGCCGCTCGCGTCGTCGTCTTTCACTTGCGGATTGGTGAACGAGCCGCGTGCGCAATCCAGGTCGCCGCCAATTTGCGCTCCCAGCAGGCGCACGGTTCCCAGGCCGGCGAAGCCGTTGCCCATGAACATGTCGCTGGCGACCACAACGCCGTCGGCGACCATACCGTTCACCAAACTGCCAGAGAAGTCGATGCCCGGAACGCTGGCGCGACACAGATCGAGGCCCTTGCTCAAGCGGCATCGCAGAATTTCGAGCGGGAAGGGAATTTGTGCGGACGCCAGGTCGATTCGGCCGTCAATGTCTGCGCCGTATAACTGGATCCCGTGCCAACGCACGAGCTTTCTCGCCTGCTCATCCGTACACATCCACGCCAGCAAGTCGGCACGGACTGTGCGCGCCGCGCCCCACGTGTCCGCATGTTGCGGGTCGTTGCCGGGGTCCTTGTCGTTGTCGTTCGCACCGCAAATGGCCTTCTTCCCGTCAGGCGTTTTCTCCGCGAGCAGTTTCTCGGCGGCCGAAAGGGCGCCGAAAGCGGCTTCCGCCAGTTTTCTCAGCTTGTCGGATGGCTGAGTCGGAGAAAAAAACACGGGTGCTCCCGCATCCAAGAACCAATAGCGTGCAGGTTCCTGGTGCCAATGGTGGCACAGAGTTTACACCAAGGCGGCGCCTGGCTTTGCGGGTTGAAACGCCGACCGCCAGTGTCGGTAGCCATGCGGCTTCGCATTTACACTGGAGGCCGAATCGAGGAGTCATTCCATGAAGCACGCAATCCTGGGAGCGGGCGCCATCGGCGGAGTGATGGCCGTGGGTCTCAGTTCGCTCGGCGAAGAAGTCACCCTGATCGTCAGGCACGAGAAGCTTACCGAGCATCCGACGACGCTATTGCTGGAGCATTCTGCGGGCATCATGACCGCGCCGGTCGAACTCGCGACCCGCGTATCCGCGCCGTACGACGTGCTTTGGATTGCTACCAAGACCTATCAGCTTGAGGAGGCGCTGGCGTCGGTCAGTGTCACGCCGGGCATGGTCGTCCCTCTGCTCAACGGAGTGGACCACGTCGCAGTGCTGCGCGCGCGCTTCGGACACGATCGCGTTGTGCCCGGCACCATCGCTGTCGAAGCCGAGCGCAGCGCCCCCGGGCGGTTCATTCATCGCTCGGCTGTGCGCCTCAATCTTGCAGCCAGCGGAGAGCCCGTGCTCGGCCACTCCATCGAGGGCCTGCGCGGATTGGGCTGGACGTGCAACTTCATCGCAAGCGAGCCGACGCTGCTATGGACCAAGCTGTGTTTCCTGGAGCCGTTTGCGCTGGTGACCTCGGCGTCAGGCAAGAACAATGGCGAGATTTTGGCCGATGCGGAATGGAAGGAAAGAATGGACTCGGCCGTCCGCGAGGCCTGCGCGGTAGCGGTGAAAGAGGGCGCGGAAGTTCATCCCGAGAAGTGGATACCTGCGTTTTCCGGCATGCCTGCGACCATGCGCGCCTCGATGGCGAAGGACCTCGACGCGGGACGCAAGCTCGAGCTCGACGGAATCGCGGGGCCGGTGCTGCGCGGCGGGGTGCAGCACGACATTCCAACGCCAGCGACGGCAGGCTTAGTGGCAAAGATTAAGGAATTGGAAACGAGCAGAAAAAATAATCCGACCTTGCCCGCTGGTTAAGCCGACGAAGAACCCTGTTTGGCTCCAGCATCGTCCTCTTTGGGGACGGTAGCCTCTGGTTCGGCAGCGACGGTTACTTCGACCTGCGCGCCCGGTTTCAAAGCCACTTCCTCGCCATTCTCATTGACCAACTTATTTTCGATGCGAATCTCGCGATACAAATGATCGGCGCCTTCCACGGTTATCTGTGCCTTATCAGGCTCGTCAGGATCGGGCGATTTGATGACTTTTTCAACCGTCCCGGGCAGAGTCGTATTGGGTTTTTCGGGCATATTCCCTCGGGGGCGGAGCACGGTGTTATTGAGTTTATCAGGCAAAGTGACCGGCCCCACAAACGCCTGGTCAGGAATTTCGCCGTATAATGATGGGATGCCTACTCGCCGAAATTGCATTCTGTGCGGGCTTGCGCGACAACTTCGTTCGCGAAACTGAGTGGGCCGAGCATCCATGGATTTCAAGCTAGCCAGTTCCTATCAGCCCGCCGGAGACCAGCCCAGGGCCATTGAGTCGCTCACCCGCGGCCTCTACGACGGCGAGAAGCACCAGGTGCTGCTCGGCGTCACCGGTTCGGGCAAGACCTACACGATGGCGAAGGTCATCGAGCAGATGAACCGCCCGGCGCTGATCCTGGCGCACAACAAGACGCTGGCGGCGCAGCTCTATCACGAGTTCAAGTCAGTTCTTCCCGCACAACGCGGTCGAATATTTCGTCTCGTATTACGACTACTACCAGCCCGAAGCCTACATTCCCGCCGGCGACATTTACATCGAGAAAGAATCGACGGTCAACGACGAGCTCGACAAGTTGCGGCTGGCTGCGACGCGTTCGCTGTTTGAGCGTCGCGACTGCATCATTGTTGCGTCGGTGAGCTGCATCTACGGCCTCGGCTCGCCGGAAGCGTATTACGGCATGCTGCTGTTCCTGGAGAAGGGACAGAAGATCAAGCGCCAGGACATCGTGCGCAAGCTGGTGGAGATTCTCTACGAGCGCACCGAAGGCGACTTCAAGCGCGGCACGTTTCGCGTGCGCGGCGACGTCATCGAACTCTTTCCCACCTACGACGACAACGCCTACCGCATCGAGATGTTTGGCGATGAAGTGGAGTCGCTGTCGCAGATCGATCCGCTGTTCGGCACGGTGAAGCAAAAGTACGCGCGGCTGCCCATCTATCCCAAGTCGCATTACGTGATGCAGCCCGAGCGCAAGAATTCGGCCGTCGACACGATTCTGGAAGAGCTGAAGTGGTGGGAAGCGGAACTGGAAAAGCAGGGCCGCAACATGGAGGCCGCGCGCATCCATCAGCGCACGCGCTTCGATCTCGAGATGATCAAGGAGATGGGCTACTGCCACGGCATCGAGAATTACTCGCGGCACTTCACAGGGACGCCTGCCGGGCGAGCCGCCTCCGACGCTGCTGGACTACGTGCCGCGCGACTACCTGCTGTTCATCGATGAGGCGCACCAGACCATTCCGCAGGTGCGCGGCATGTGGCACGGCGACCGCTCGCGCAAGCAGAACCTGATTGAGTACGGGTTCCGCCTGCCGAGCGCGCTGGACAATCGTCCGCTGACGTTTGAGGAGTTCGAGCACCGGGTGAACCAGGCGATTTACGTTTCAGCGACGCCTGGGCCGTACGAGCTGACGAAGTCCGCGGGAGTCGTGGTTGAGCAGATCATTCGGCCGACGGGCCTGATCGATCCGGAAGTGGAAGTGCGGCCGGTGAAGGGACAGATCGACGACCTGCTGCACGAGATCCGCGAGCGCGCCAAGAAAAACGAGCGCGTGCTGGTAACCACGCTCACCAAGCGCATGGCTGAAGACCTGGCCGAGTACTACAGCGAGGTCGGCGTGCGCTGCCGCTACATGCACTCGGAGATCGAGACGCTGGAGCGCATCAAGATCCTGCGCGATCTGCGCAAGGGCGAGTTCGATGTGCTGATCGGCATCAACCTGCTTGCGCGAAGGGCTTGACCTGCCGGAAGTTTCGCTGGTCGCGATTCTCGACGCCGACAAGGAAGGCTTCCTGCGCTCGGCCGGGTCGCTGATCCAGACGATCGGGCGCTGCGCCCGTAACCTCGAGGGCCGCGCCATTCTGTATGCCGACAGCATGACCGACTCGATGCGGCAGGCCATCGACGAAACCTATCGGCGCCGCGCGATTCAGACGGCCTACAACGAAGAGCACGGCATCACGCCGGAGTCGATCGTGCGTCCGCTGGATATGTCGCTGGTGGCGGTAGCGGCTGCGGATTATGTGGACCTGACGAGCGAGGCAGAAGGCATGCCGGAGTTCAAGTCGCAGGCCGAACTGGATTCGTACATCGCGAAACTGGAGAGCGATATGCGCGAAGCCGCCAAGCGCTTCGAGTTCGAGCACGCGGCCAAACTGCGCGACCAGGTGAGAGACTTGCGCAGCAAGGAATTCATGTTCACGCTAGCTGAAGCTCACGACCGCGGCAAAAGAAAAGGCCGGATGCGAATGACGCATCCGGCCTGTTAGTTCGTGTGACTGTTAGCTGCGTCATGATCATTTGCGGGCGCTGCAGCGGGCAGGTGGAGACCTGGGGATCGCAGTTAGGTCCTGCTGCGGCGCAGGCATGTTGACCACGACGGTGTTGTTCGAGGTCTGGATGATGCTGATCGTGCCGCTGCCTGCGTTCGCGGTGTAGACCTTGGTGGACGACGGCTCGGTGGCGATGAAGACGGGGTTGTTGTCCGACCGGAACCGTGCCGACGACGCCGAAACTGCTGGAACTCACCACGCTGACGTTGTTGGAGCCGGAATTCGCGACGTAGAAGTGCGAGTCCGTTGGGCAGCGCAGCGACCGAAACCGGCGCCGAACCCACAGTGCGTGGTCGCCAGTACCCTGATCGGCGGGTTCACGCCCAGCGTGACGCTCGTGGCGTCGAGTACGGTGACGGTGTTGTCGCCGGTGTTGGCGACGTAGAGGCGATTGAGGAAGGTGTCGAGCGATAATCGAAGTGGGACCGACACCGACCGTGACCGAACCACCGATGGTGTCGTTGCGGTGTTGATGATGTCAACCGTTCCGGGTGAGCTTCCGTTGCCCTGGGTCACGACGAAGACGTATGCGGCGTCAGAGCTGGCCACCATCGCGACCGGATTCAGGTTCAAGCCGTTGGCCTGGGTGATGGTCGAGGTAATGCTTTGCGTCGTGGGGTTGTACACCGAAATCGTGTTGTCGCCCATGTTGGCGATGTAAACCTTGTTGTCGGTGATGGCGCGAGGTGCCTGTCGTCGCGTTTGCAGCGACAGTTGGCACGAATCGGCCCGGGATTGACGCCCACGCACACTGTGCTGGTGGCGACGAGGGAGCCAGTGCTGATCACGCTCATCGATCCGGTATGGGGGCAGCATCGAAGTTCGTGCCGGAGTTCGCCACGTACATCGCGGTGGAAACGCTGGAAGCAAGGCCGACAGGACGGGACCCGGGATACAGAGAAATATTAATGACGCCGGTGGTGCCGATCAGGCTGTACTCGCTGACCGAGTCGCGTCGCGGTTGGCGATAAAAATGGCGCCGTTTACGCCGCCTTGAAAGGCTTCGATACCGACCCAGCCCCGTGCTGGAGCACCTGCAGGTTGGTGTCGCCAGAGACGTCAATCGCCGTGGTCGAGCCACGCCCAGCGGGTTGTAATTGACCACGGCACGCGGTAGTGCCGTTCTGCGGCTGGCCGCCGTGAGAGAGAATGGGGTTGGCCACCGGACGATACTGTCCGCCACAACCGAGCTCGACGCAAGAGAAAAATAATAGGCGGTACGAGGACCGCGAGTTTACGCAAAAACTTCATCCAGTCTTCCTGCCGGGGTCATTCCGCCGATGGAACCTTGAGACAAACCTTTATTGTATAAGCAACGAGTAGCTGGGGTACAGATGGCGGCACCACCCTGTAGGCTGGAACCCCGAATCCGCCATGGCGTTGCGCGGCACAAAGAAAAAGCCCTGTGCAGAAGCAGGGCTTTGAGAGCTTAAATAGCCTGGCGAACTATACGTTGAACGACGAGCCGCATCCGCAGGTGCTCTTCACGTTCGGGTTCTCAAACTTGAATCCCGCGCCTTCCAGGCTCTCGATGTAATCGACGGTGACGCCCTTGAGATACATGAGCGAAGTGGCGTCGACGAAGACCTTGAGGTCGTCGAAGAGAAAGTCTTGTCCATCATGCCGGCGCCGTTCTCAAACGACATGGAGTACTGGAATCCCGAGCAGCCGCCGCCGACCACGCCAACGCGAAGCCCAGCCGGAACGGGGTTCTGCTGCGCCATGACTTCCTTGACCTTGGCGATAGCAGTGGGGGTGAAGGTGACGGGCTTGAGGTCGACGCTGGGGGTAGCAGTCGCCGGTGCTGCGGTGGTAGTGGTTGCCATCTCTCGTCTCCTGAAAAGCCTGGTCAGATTATAACAAACTGGGCGCCGCTCAGGCTGTACCTGCTTAGTTAGATGCCTGATAGGAGCGCAAGGACGCATAGTGGAGATATTCGTCGCCATGGGGTCTATGGTATCCGGTTGAGCACTCCAGGTGCGCCACGAAATACTTGCCAAGTGCGCTGGGAGTGAGGCATATAATGTCGGCGTGAGGGCCCCCGGGAACTGGTGGGCGATTCAGGCAGACCCATTCAGCAGCGAGGGCCGGTTCGCCGGAACCGAGGTGGCATATGGTGGTGTTGGGCATCGTTTGGGCTGTCGTAACCACGGCGCTGGTCATTGTCCTGATCTATCGCAGCACTCTCAGCATGCATGAGGACGATCAGCTTTTTATCGACGAGTCGACGGCCAACCTGCGTGTGGAACAAGAGGCGTTGCTGAACAAGATGAACAAGATCACGCCGCTGGTCCGAATCCTGGGAGCAGCCTCCGGACTGCTTGTACTCGTGATCGCGGGAATGTGGGTCTACGCGCAACTAAACCGGCCCGCATTCTAAGTTCACAAGTGGCGATTCGCTGCGAAGCCACCCGCCTCCGTTCTCACTCGCCGGGCTCCCTGAGTTCGCAGCGTGCGTCGAGAGCAGAGCCTTGTTCGGCAATCTCCTTCGGGCATAACGTTCCCCGTACAACTCCGGTCACGTCGTTTTCATCTTGATCTGTGATAATTGGGGCCGCACTACTTCAAAAGCGAGGTAAAGGATATGGCAGACCAGAAAACCAAAATGTGCGCCCACGAACCCTGTCGATGCACCGTCCCAGAGAATGAGAAGTATTGCAGCGATTACTGCAAGGCCGCAGGCAGCGAAGAGGTCGAGATCGCCTGCGATTGCGATCACGCTCCCTGCGTGTAGTCGCGAAATCGTCGAAATCTCCGAAGCCCGTGCCGTGTCCAGCCACGGGTGTGTCTGCTAAACTTGGAGTACCCGTTGTGCGTGCTCCTGGTTTCGTGGGGAAATCAACGCCAGTTCATGTTGGCCGGGCCGCTCTCTCGTTCTTGGTAGATTTGCAGCACTTGGATTGATCTGAAAACGCCGACGGACTGCCGATGCGACAGCGCCAGGGCGAAAGCTGAAAAAGAAACCGTCCAGCGACCTACGCATCACTAATTAGTACGGCATTTAACAAAATCGATTCTTCCCAGCCAGCTTAGGAGGCCGGTGTCCTGTCCCTCCGTTGAGTTTGCTGGGCGTTAGTTCGAGGTCACCGTGGCTCTGCATAAGTCAATGAATCCCGTAATCGAGTTTCCCGTGAAGCCGGAAGCGGACTATCAACAGGAAGTGGCCGAATGGCTTGAGGCGTTCGACCAGGTGGTGGACGACGAAGGCCCTAACAAGGGCGCCGAGCTGTTGGGTGCCCTTGTGGAGCGCGCCCGGAACGCGGGCGTCGATGTTCCCGTCCAGCTCAATACTCCTTACCTGAACACCATTCCTGGTCGAGGACGAAGTGCCTTACCCGGGCGACCGCAAGCTGGAGCGCCGCATCAAGAGCCTGATCCGGTGGAACGCTATGGCGATGGTGCATCGCCAGAACAAGAAAGACCCCGGAATCGGCGGCCATATCTCGACCTACTCGTCGCTGGCCACGCTGCTGGAAGTGGGATTCAATCACTTCTTCCGTGCCAGCTACGGCGATGAGCCAGGCGATTTGATTTATTTCCAGGGCCACGCTTCGCCGGGCGTCTATTCGCGCGCGTTTCTGGAAGGACGACTGAGCGAGCTGCAGCTCAAGAATTTCCGCCACGAACTGCGCGACACCCCGGGCTTGTCGTCATATCCCCACCCGTGGCTGATGAGTGATTTCTGGCGCTTCCCAACGGTCTCGATGGGCATCGGCCCGCTCAATGCGATTTACCAGGCGCGCTTCATGCGCTACCTGGAGAACCGTGGGCTGATCGCGAAGACTGATCGCAAGATTTGGGCGTTCGTGGGCGACGGTGAAACCGATGAGCCCGAAACGTTGGGTTCGCTTTCGCTGGGTTCGCGCGAAAAGCTCGACAACCTGATCTTCGTCGTGAACTGCAACCTCCAGCGCTTGGACGGCCCAGTGCGTGGCAACAGCAAAATCGTGAACGAGCTGGAAGCCAACTTCCGCGGTTCCGGCTGGAACGTGATTAAGGTCATGTGGGGCGCAGATTGGGACCCGCTGTTCGCGGCTGACACTAGCGGCCTGCTGTTGAAGCGCATCGAAGAATCCTTGGATGGCGAGTTGCAGAGCTACAAAGCCAAGGGTGGCGCTTACATCCGCAAGGAATTCTTTGGCAAGTATCCCGAGTTGCTCAAGCTGGTGGAGCACTTGAGCGACGACGAACTGCATCGCCTGACGCGTGGGGGCCACGATCCGCAGAAGGTTTACAACGCCTACCTGCGCGCGACCCAGCATAAGGGTGGCCCAACGGTCATTCTGGCGCAGACAGTGAAGGGCTACGGCCTGGGTTCGGCCGAAGCGCGCAATGCGACGCACTCGGAGAAGAAGCTGGCTGACCAGGCGCTGGCAGCGTTTCGCACCCGCTTCGACATACCGATTCCTGAATCGGCAGCGCGCGACGGTTCGCTCTATCTCCCGGCGGAAGACAGCGACGAGCTGAAGTACATGCGCGAACGGCGCAGGATTCTCGGCGGGTATATGCCGACGCGGGAACCGAAACCGCCGAAGGTCGAAACGCCGTCGTTGGAAGAGTTCTCAGAATCGCTCGGCGGATCGAAGGGCCGTGCGGTATCTACCACAATGGGGTACGTCAGCATGCTGCGGCAGTTGCTGAAAGATCCGAAGATCGGCAAGGCGATTGTGCCCATCATCCCCGACGAAGGACGCACCTTCGGCATGGAGTCGATCATTCGGCAGGTTGGCATCTACGCCAGCCAGGGTCAGCTCTACAAGCCGCACGACCAGGACATGCTGCTGTATTACCGCGAGGAGAAAGACGGCCAGATCCTCGAAGAGGGCATCACGGAAGCCGGCTCGATGGCGTCGTTCACGGCGTCGGGTACGTCGTACTCGAACTACAACGTGGTCACGGTTCCGTTCTTCACCTATTACTCGATGTTCGGCTTCCAGCGCATCGGCGACATGGTGTGGGCGTTTGCCGATGCACGCGGTAGAGGCTTCCTTGTCGGCGCCACCGCCGGGCGCACGACGCTGCCGGGCGAGGGACTGCAGCACCAGGACGGCCACAGCATGGTGCTCGCGAGCACGGTGCCGACATGCCACGCCTACGATCCCGCATACGTGTTTGAGATTGCCGTGATCGTGCAGGACGGCATGCGCCGCATGTACGAGCTGAACGAAGATCGCTTCTACTACATCACGGTGTACAACGAAGACTATCCGATGCCGGAGATGCCGAAGGGCAGCGAAGAAGGCATTCTGCGCGGGATTTACAAGTTCCGCGCGGCGGAAAAGGGCAACGCTGCAGTGCAGTTGTTCGGCAGCGGCCCTATCTTGAATGAAGCGCTGCGCGCGCAGGAAATTCTGGCGGAGAAGTACGGCGTCGCTGCCGATGTGTGGAGCGTGACCAGCTACAACGAACTTCGGCGCGATGCGCTTTCGACCGAACGGTGGAACCGGCTGCATCCGGGCGACGCTGAGAAGAAGCCGTACATCCTGACGGCGATTGAAGGCGCGCAGGGCCCGATTATCGCGGCGACCGACTACATGAAGGCCGTGCCGGATCAGCTTGCCCCGTGGCTGCGCGAGCGGCTGGTGACGTTGGGAACCGATGGCTTCGGACGCAGCGACAACCGTGAACATTTGCGCCGGCACTTTGAAATCAACGCTGCGTCAATTGCTACGGCGGCGCTGTCGCGCCTGGCACGCGACGGTAAGTTCGACGCCAAAAAAGCGCAAAAGGCTTTCGAAGAGCTGGGAGTTGCAACCGAAGGAAAAGACCCGGCGGGACTGTAAGAAGCAATCAGACCTGAGAAGGGCGCGACTGACTCCGTGCCCTTCTCTATTTCAGATGACCAGCACGGCGGCGCCATCGATGGCGTCGCGCTTCACCGCCAGCAGCTCTTCATTGGCCTCATCGAGTCGAAACGATGTCACCTTAGGACGCATGCCAATCTCGGCGGCGAGGTGTAGGAAGTCGCGCGCATCGGCGCGGGTCATGTTAGCGACGCTGCGAATCTGGCGTTCTTCCCACAACAGACTGTCGTAATCAAACTCAGGCATGCGATCGAGGTGGATGGCGTTGATGGCTACCACTCCGCCTTTTCGCAGGCTACTCAGGGCAGCGACGACGACGTCGCCACTGGGCGCGAACGTGACAGCGCGATCGAGTTCGCATGGCGGCCTGTCGGCTTCTGTGCCCACCCACTTCGCACCTAGCGACTCCGCGAGTTTGCGGTGCGATTCGCCGCGTGTCGAAACATAGACCTCGCACTTCCAGGCGTGCAAAACTTCAATCGCCAGGCTGGCCGACGCTCCGAAGCCGAACAGCCCCACACGCTCGCCGGGCTGGACTCCCGCCACGCGCAGACTGCGGAAGCCGATGATGCCAGCACACAGAAGCGGTGCGGCGCGAAGATCGTCGAGTGCCGCCGGAAGTGGGAAAACGAAGTCGGCGCGGGCGGCAGCATATTCGGCATAGCCGCCGTTCACGGTGTATCCCGTGAATGTCGGTGCATCGCAGAGGTTTTCTTTGTCATTACGGCAATACCAGCAAGTGCCGTCAGTGCCGCCGACCCAAGAGACGCCGACGCGCGCACCAAGAGGCAATTCCGCAGTCGCTCCTCCGACCACATCGCCCACAATCTGGTGTCCGGGAATCAGCGGCGAGCGGCGAACGGGTAATTCGCCCTCGGTGATGTGCAAGTCCGTGCGGCATACGCCGCAGGCGCGCACTCTCAACAGAACCTGTCCCGGAGCAAGCTGAGGCTGGGCGACTTCTTCAACGCGAAGCGGACGATCCGCAATCGGAGCGGGCTTGGTCAGAACCGCGGCTTTCATGACAAATCGTGCCTCGGCGACGGGACTCCTTTGACCGCAATGTGTGGAGGCATGGCAAAGAAACAAGCCAGCACGAGGTTGATCAACAAACTCGCCGTAATGCTCACCCACGCCAAAGCAATTGCAATCGCATACGCCACGGGACCGTAATTGTATTGCTCCATGATTTTGTCGGTGGCCTCGCGGTTCGCGTCAACGACCAGCAGGTGTCCGTTGCGCGAGGCCGCGTACCGCCAAAGCAAACTGAAAAAGACTGCAATCCATAAATAAGCCGAGTCATACGCCACCACCGCGGTACGCGCGCCCGGATGTCCAAGGTGCGCGGCCAGCACCGCAGTCGTGAACGGAATAATGCACACGCCGAACATGAGGCCCAAGTTGATGACCAGCAGCATGTCATCGGTCCTTCGGATATGCGTGAAGAGCCGATGGTGATTGATCCACATGATGCCGATGAAGGCGAAGCTGATAAAGAAGGCGAGATACGATGGCCACTGACGGCCCAGCTCACGGAGGAGATCGGTGGTATCGGCGCTGGGGATCTTGATCTCCAGGATCAACAAGGTTATGGCGATGGCGAATACGCCGTCGGAGAAAGCCTCCAGTCGCGCCGTTTCGGTCGTCAAATTTGAGCCTCCCCCGCCGAGGCGACGAGAATAAGGTGAGCCCCTGCACTCTCCGCGCCGTACCGCATCCTCTGGGAAATTGAGTATACTCATCCGGCTTCCGAACACTTTTTCTAATTCCGCAATCCTGAGGAGCGCCAACATGGCACCTGAATCTTCCGCCGGAGCACCTTTGACCCCCGCCATCGTTTTTGAGATGCTGCAAGCCCACGAGAGGACTGCCGCGCTGCGCGCAGCAATCGAACTCGACGTTTTTCGCGCGGTAGGCCAAGGTCCCGGAGACGTCGTCTCGATCGCGCGCCATGCCAAGGCTTCCGAGCGAGGCATTCGCATCCTGTGCGACTTCCTGGTGATTTCGGGTGTGCTCGTGAAAGAAAACGGCAACTACCGGCACACGCCTTCTAGCGCAGCGTTTCTGGACCCGGCATCGTCCACGTGCCTGGCGACGGTTGCGAGGTTCCTGTCCCTGCCCGAGATGCTGAACAGCTACGAGCACCTTACCGACATAGTTCGCAACGGACGAACCTCGCTTCCGGGCGAAGGTACCGTCGAGCCGGATAATCCGGTGTGGGTGGAGTTCGCCGAGAGCATGGCGCCAATGATGGCTCCGATGACGGGACCGCTGGGCGCGATCGTGCTGGAGGGCCGCAGCGGGCCCATGCGCGTGCTCGATATCGCGGCTGGCCACGGACTGTTTGGAATCGAAATCGCAAAGCAGAATCCGCAGGCCAAGGTCACGGGCCTGGATTGGGCTCCGGTGCTGCGTGTGGCGCTGGACAACGCAAAAAAGGCCGGAGTACAAGACCGTTACGACATGCTGCCGGGCAGCGCTTTCGATGTGGACTTCGGCGGTCCGTATGACGCGGTGTTGCTGACCAACTTCCTGCACCACTTCGACGTCCCAACCTGCGTCGGGCTGCTGAAGAAGGTGCGCGCATCGCTTAAGGCGGGCGGAATTGCCGCTACGTTGGAATTTGTGCCGAACCCAGACCGGGTATCGCCACCCACGCCGGCAGCGTTCGCCATGACGATGCTTGCGTCAACGGTTTCCGGCGACGCCTATACGTTTGCCGAGCTAGCCGACATGCACCGGCAGGCGGGTTTCGGGAAAGTGACGGCGCATCCGGTGCCGATGAGCCCGCATACCATCGTTAGGGCCTTTGCCTAGCGCCATCTAAGGGTGTGGCTCTGGCGAAGGCCGGATGCTATGATGCGATTGCGCGCCGAGAAGCCTCTCTGCGCGGAGCCGGGCGGGCGTAGAGCACGGCGCCAAAAAGGGGTAACCTTCAGACCGTGCCGAGCGAAAAACAGGTGAGGTGGTCGCAACTCCGGGTTGGCCTTACGGTCATCTTTGCCCTCATCACCCTTGCCGTCCTGATTTTCGTCATGACCGGCACCACCGGTCTTTTCACCAAGAAAATTCAGCTGCGCGCTTACGTAGACAATGCCGGCGGTATTCGGACGGGAGCTCCGGTGCGCCTCGAAGGCGTAGACATCGGCAATGTGACTGGTATTCGAGTGGTTCATGATCCGAAGCGCAAGCTCGCCCCGGTCGAAGTCGTGATGAAGATCTCGACCAAATACTCCGACAGCATGAACTCGGGTTGTCTGGCATCGTTGGCCACCGCGGGTGTGCTGGGCGAGGTTTTCATGGACCTGGATTGTCGCGAGGCCAAGGGCGGTCCGCTGGTGAACGGTGCCGAGCTGCCCACGCAGGAAGTCACGCAATTGCAGGATGTGGTGCGTGCCAGCCAGGGCACACTGCAAAACGTTGACACGCTGGTGAAACGGCTCGACAACATCCTGACGTTTATCCAGAGTGGACAAGGCTCGATTGGCAAGGTCATCTATGACCCGTCACTCTTCGATCGCGCCAACGACATGCTTGCCCAGATGCAGCACATCGTCGCACAGGCGAACTCGCAACAGGGAAGTATCGGGAAGCTGCTCAACAGCGACGAGCTCTACAACAAGGCCAACGCGGTGGTTGATAACCTCAACAAGATCATCGATCAGATCAACAGCGGCCAGGGAACGGCGGGCAAGTTCATCAAAGACCCTTCGCTCTATGACAACGCCAACCAGACACTGGCTAAAGCTAATCAGTTAGTGGGCGACATCAATGCCGGCAAGGGCACACTTGGCAAACTCGCCAAAGACGAAGCGCTGGCCAAGAAACTCGACGACACCGTGGCGCGGCTGAACTCCATTCTCGACCGCATGGATAAGGGCGAAGGCACAGTGGGCAAGCTGATGGTTGACCCCTCGCTCTATAACAACGCCGACAAGATGCTGGTCGAAACGCGAGAATTGATTGCAGCCGTCCGCAAGGATCCCAAGACATACCTGACGATTCACCTGAAGCTCTTCTAGAACAGCCTGCCGCGAAATTGCCCGGTCATCCCCGCGATTTTCCCAGCTTCAGGGCTTTGTAGTACTGTGTTGGATTGGAGATGGACGTTCCAGCGTCTCCTTCCGGGCGCAAGCCCCTGCAAATGCGCGTACGGGTAGTGTCCAGCGAAACCACCTGTCCCGCCCGAAGACAATTCATAATGCGAGGCCTCATGCCGATTCGAAACCTTCTCATTGCAATGTTCGCGTGTGTCGCGATGGTTTGTGTTGCCCAGAATCCCGCTTCCGATGCGACGCCAAAGCCGATTGTCAGTCTTGACCTGACGGCGATCGACAAGAGCATCGAGCCGTGCGTGGATTTCTACCGCTACTCCTGCGGCAACTGGATGAAGAACAATCCAGTTCCTCCCGACAAGTCGCGATGGGGACGCTTCGATGGCCTGGCCGAGCAGAATCTCTACGTGCTGCGCGACATCCTCGTACAAGCCCAGGCGCCGGGGCAGCACACTGCCGAGCAGAAGAAGGTTGGGACCTTCTATGCGTCGTGTATGGACGAGGCCACCATTGAGACCAAGGGCACGGCGCCATTGCAGCCACAATTGGCGCGCATCAATGCCATCAACTCGAAGGCCGGCCTGATCAAGGAAGTCGCGTACCTGCATCAGCACGGAACTGCGGCGCTGTTTGCCTTTTACGGGCAGCCCGACATGCACGATTCCATGGCGACTATCGCTTACCTCGACCAGGGCGGAATCACGCTGGCCGACCGGGATTACTACATAAAAGACGACGCCAAGTCCGTGGAGACGCGCCAGAAATATCTGGAGCACGTGCAGAAAATGTTTGAACTGGCCGGCGACAAGCCCGAGATCGCAGCCGCCGAAGCCAAGACAGTACTGATGGTTGAGACCGGCCTGGCGCAGGCCTCTATGGACCGCACGGCCCGTCGCGATCCTAAAGCGCGCGATCACAAGATGACCGTGGCTGAGATCACCGCCGCTGCGCCGAACTTCGACCTGGCAGCCTACTTCGCCAATAACGGTTCGCCCAAGTTCAGCACCGTCAACGTCGGCAATCCCGATTTCTTCAAGCAGGTAAACGCGCAGCTCGATAGCATTTCGCTGGCAGACTGGAAGATCTATCTTCGCTGGAAAGTCATCAACAGCCACGCGCAATTGCTGACCAAGGCGTTCGTCGAGGAAGATTTCCAGTTCAATGGAAAGTACATGTCGGGCCAGCAACGGCAGGAGCCACGTTGGAAGCGTTGCGTTAAGACCACGGACGCGACCCTGGGAATGGCACTCGGCCAACTCTACGTGGACAAGACATTCGGCCCCGAGGGCAAGGAGCGGACGCTGAAGATGGTGAATGCCATCGAGAAGGCGATGACGGAAGACATCGCGGACCTGAGCTGGATGTCAGACACCACCAAGAAGGCGGCGTACGTCAAGCTGAACACCATCGTCAACAACATCGGCTATCCCGACAAGTGGCGCGATTACAGCAGCGTGACCATCATCTCCGGCGACTACGCTGGCAACGTGGAGCGCGCGTCGGCGTTCGAGGTGCAGCGCCAGTACAACAAGATCGACAAGCCCACCGACCGCAAAGACTGGAGCATGACTCCGCCAACGGTGAATGCCTACTACCGGCCGCCGATGAATGACATCAACTTCCCGGCCGGCATTCTCCAGCCGCCGTTTTATGCAGTTTCGATGGACGACGCCGTGAACTATGGCGCCATCGGCGTAGTCATCGGGCACGAACTGACGCACGGCTTCGACGATCAGGGTCGCAAGTACGATGCGCAAGGCAACTTCACCGACTGGTGGACGGCGGAAGACGGCAAGCAGTTTGAGCAACGCGCCGGATGCACCGCCGACGAGTACTCCAGCTTTACGGCCGTAAAAGATGACAAGGGCGAAGTGAAGCTGAACGGCAAGCTGACGCTCGGTGAAAATACCGCCGACAACGGCGGCCTCAAGCTGGCCTATATGGCGCTCACCGAGATCCTCGGCAACGCTCCGGAAAAGCAGATCGACGGCTACACGCCGCAACAGCGCTTCTTCCTCGCGTATGGTCAAGTCTGGTGCCAGAACGTCACCGATCAGGAAGCACGCAAGCGCGCGCTGACCGATCCGCATTCTCCGGGTCAGTGGCGTGTCAACGGCTCAGTGCAGAATTCGGCCGCGTTCCAGAAGGCCTTCGGCTGCAAAGACGGCCAGCCGATGGTGAGCGCCAACGCCTGTCGTGTGTGGTAAGCGTTGAAACTGAGCGTTGGTCTGGTCCGGCAAACTGCGCCGGAACGATTGGCATAGTACTTGGGTTGCAGCAATCGATATGACTTTTGAACTGCGGAGCCCGCTGCCGCGTATCCAATTCGTGCGCAGCGAGAAGTTCCGCGCCTACTCTTCAAGCGAGGTATTCATGAAACAAGTTCTTGTCATGGCCGGCATGATTCTGCTGGCCGCAACATTTGCGCTGGGCCAGACCGCACCGAAAGCCCCGGCAAGCTTCGACCTGACCGCGATCGACAAATCCGTCGATCCCTGCGTCGACTTCTATCACTACGCCTGCGGCACGTGGCTGAAGAACAACCCAATCCCGCCCGATCAGTCGAGTTGGGGCCGATTCAACGAACTTCATGAGCACAACCAGACCATCTTGCGCGGAATTCTCGACAAGCAGTCTGCCGACAACGCCAGCCGCAGCGCGGTCAACCAGAAGATCGGCGATTACTATTTCTCCTGCATGGACGAGGTGAGCATCGAAGCCAAGGGCACCGCACCACTCAAGCCCTACATGGATAGCATCGCCGGCATGAAGAACAAGTCCGATGTACCTGCTGTTCTTGGCGGATTGCATCGCGCCGGAGTCAATGCATTTTTCGGTTTCGGTTCCGAGCCTGACTTCAAAGACTCGAAGGTCGACATCGCCACCGCCGACCAGGGCGGATTGTCGCTTCCCGATCGCGACTACTACTTCAAAGATGATCCAAAGTCGGTCGAGTTGCGCCAGAAGCTGGAGCAGCACATTGCCAAGACGTTCGAACTCTACGGCGAGCCACCGGCCAAGGCCGCAGCCGATGCCAAGACCGTCATGCAGGTCGAAACAGCCCTTGCCAAAGGTTCGCTGAACCGCACCGAGCAGCGCGATCCCAGCAAGATCTACCACAAGATGAGCGTGGCCGATCTCCAGAAGATGACCCCGGCCTTTGCCTGGAATCAGTACATCGCCAGCATCCAGCCGCCATCGTTCGACAGCCTTAACGTCGGTATGCCCGACTACGTAACGGCCATGAACAAAATCATCGCCGATAACGACCTCGAGACGGTGAAGACGTACATGCGCTGGCAAACGCTGCGCGCCGCCTCTCCCGTGCTGCCCAAGGCATTCGTCGAGGAAGATTTCGAGTTCTACAGCAAGACGCTTCGCGGAGCCAAAGAATTGCGTCCGCGCTGGAAGCGCTGCGTGGAATTCACCGACAACGACCTCGGCGAAGCGCTCGGTCAGGCCTACGTGGCAGAGACCTTCCCTCCCGAGGCCAAGGCGCACACCTTGCAGATGGTCCACGAGCTGGAAGCCGCGCTCAAGACCGACATTACCGAGTTGTCTTGGATGACGCCCGACACCAAGAAGCAGGCGCTCGAAAAACTGTCGCGCATCGACAACAAGATTGGTTATCCCAACCAGTGGCGCGATTACAGCAACCTCAAAATCGTTCGCGGTGATGCTATGGGAAATTCGGCGCGCGCCAACCAATTCGAATTCAACCGCCAGCTTGGCAAAATCGGCAAGCCGGTTGACCGCAACGAGTGGGGCATGACTCCGCCGACGGTCAACGCTTACTACAACCCACTTGAGAACAACGTCAACTTCCCGGCGGGAATTCTGCAGCCCCCGTTCTATGACTACCGGGCGGATGATGCCACCAACTTTGGCAGCATCGGCGTGGTTATTGGCCACGAACTCACTCACGGCTTCGACGACGAGGGCAGCCAGTTCGACGCCAACGGCAATCTCCGCGACTGGTGGACCCCTCAGGACAAAGAGCAGTTCAACAAGCTGGAGAAGTGCTTTGTGAACGAATACGACGGCTTCGTGGTCGTCGATGACGTTCACGTCAAGGGCGACCTGACGCTGGGCGAGAACACCGCCGACAACGGCGGCCTGCGCATCTCGCACATGGCCCTACTCGACGTGCTGGCCAGCCATCCCGAAAAGACCGAGGAAGGCTTCACGCCGGAGCAGCGTTTCTACCTTGGTTACGCGCAGATCTGGTGCGCCAACCAAACGCCTGAGACGTTGCGTTTGCAGGCGCTGTCGAATGAGCACTCGGCGCCGCAGTACCGGGTTAACGGCGTAGTGTCGAACTCAGCCGATTTCGCCAAGGCCTACAGCTGCAAACCGAACGCGCCGATGGTCCGCAACCCGGCCTGTCGCACGTGGTAATTGCGATTGTGGGTAGCGCTGGCCTTTAGGCCAGCGTCGAAGTCGCTTAATTTACAACCGGCTCGCGGACATTAGTCCGCGAGCCGGTTGTACCTTCAAGAACGCTCGGGAAAATCCTCCGGCGTCCTTTTTTGACTTCGAAATTGGCGCCGCGCATCTGTTTTGCCACTATTCCCCAGCGTTCAGAGCCACCACTAGCTAGGTTATAGTGAAACGTGGTGTCGTTGATCGCGTCCCGCTTTTATCCTTTCCGAATACTTCTGGTTCTCGCGGCGCTGGCTCTGGCCGCGGCGCCCGCCTGCAAGCGCGCGGACATCCGCAAGCACGAGTACATGTACGTCTCCGCGCCTGAGACCAGCCTGCGTGACCGCGTCGCCACTATGTACAACAAGGTTGGCACCGTGCATAACGGCGAGCGCGTCGATGTGATCGAGCACCAGAAGCGCTTCGTCCGCGTGCGCACCGACAAAGGCGTCGAAGGTTGGATCGAGCAACGCAGCCTGATTTCACAGGAGATTTTCGACGGCTTCCAGAAACTGGCTCAAGACGCCGCCGGCACGGCGCTGCAAGGACACGGAACGACGCGCGCAGAACTCAATATGCATCTGACTCCCTCGCGCGATGGCGAGCACCTCTACCAGTTGAGGGAAGGCGAGAAAGTTGAGGTCCTCAAGCGAGCGACCACCGACAAGAATGCGCCCAAGCCGCCCAAACCGGTAACTCCGGCAAAGGCGCAGCCAACCAAATCGCAGTCAAATTCCAAAGACGAAAAGCCGCCAAGCGCGGAGTCAGCCTTGCCTCAACCCCCAAGACCTCCAGGCGCACCTCCGATTGAGAAGACCCCAAAGCCCGAGCCTGCGATCGCCGACAATGCCAAGCCGGCCGAACCACCGAAGATCGTAATGGAAGACTGGTACCTGGTGCGAAATTCGCTCGGACAGGTTGGCTGGGTGCTCATGCGCATGGTCGATCTCGACGTCCCGCTCGACGTGGCGCAGTTTGCCGAAGGTCAGCGCATCGTCGGCTACTTCGTCCTCAACACTGTGACCGAGACCATCGACGACCAGCAGAAACAAGAGCCGCAATACCTCGTTCTCCTGAACCAGCCGAAAGACGGCCTTCCGTACGATTACAACCAGATTCGCGTCTTCACCCGCAATCGCAATAAGCACCGCTACGAGACGGCCTACCGCGAGCGCGATATGGAGGGCTACCTTCCGGCGAAGACCGGCCACGCTGCGTTCGACAAGGAAGGCGACCTGCCGACTTTCACCATCCGCAAGATGAACGCCAATGGCCAAATCGTCGAAGCCACCTACAAGATGAACGGCCCCATCGTGCGCCGCGTGCTCACACCCGAAGAGATGGCCGACCAGAAAGCCCACCGCGAAGCGGACCTCGCCGCGCGCCAAAAGGCCCGAGCCAATGCTAAAGCGCAGAAGCCCCCTTCCAAGAAGAAGAAACACCACTAACCCCGACCCAATCGCGAATTAACCGCGAAATGGCAATCTTTTGCCAATTATTTCGGAGAATCGGGAATCGGCAACTGCGGAATAGAACCAGACGCTGCTTTGTCGCGATTGAAAGGCGAAAGGCTTTTCAGATGGTCAGATGTCCTGTTCGCTGAAGACTGGCAAGGGGCATATGTCGTTGGAGCGCGCTCGCGTCAACGACAGCGAGTCGTTGAATTCCGCCAATTACGTTCGCTCGCTTTCCAAGTGACAAGGACCGCGGGACGGTGGACGCCTAGATCGTCCAGTCGACGCTTTCTGCTGACAACGTCACGCATCATCGCCGAACCGGCGCCGCCTGATCAACATTCGCGGCACTCTCGATTGCCGCACCATTCGTCCCTCGCGGCGGTTGATTCGTCCCCGGCGATGTTGCCCATCGCCGCTATTCATGCGGTCGTCCCATAACTTACGCATTCTGCCCTCAGTCGCAAAATGTGTCGCCTGAATTTGCCGTAGCGCAAGCTGAGGAGTCATTAACCCGCACATTGTCCCTCCTCGCGCTCGATTCCAGTGCGCTCATCCCACCGACGCCAAACTACGAGAACTTTCCCGTTTAGCTCGCGTCTATTGCAGCACCATCGTACGCACGCAGCCACGACGCAGGACAATGAGCCTGATGTTCGAGGCCGATGATGGCGATAAAGAAAAGGAGCATGTGATGATGAAAACCGTTCGCATATTCGCTGTGCTCGCTGTCTTCACGATGGCGCTCACCGGACTGTCGCTGGCGCAGCAACCGAATTGTAGGTTAGTCGTTAACATCCCATTCGACTTCAACGTCGGCAATCAGCATTTTGCCGCCGGCCCGTACATATTCGCGGTCGATTACGGTGACCCTGTAGTCACGGTGCGCAACACCGCTACGGGGCAAACCGCTACGGCATTTTCGATTCGGGGTGACGACGACCCGGCAGGAAATCCAGCGGCAGTGTTCGACGTTATCAGTGGACAACACACCCTCGCCGATCTCAAGGCTCCGGGCCATGCGGTCAGCTTTGCGGAACCGAAAACCGCTGTCGGGGTGGCAAAGAACAGTGACACTATTACGATCGTTGCGTCCTTGCGTTAATTGCGCGAGATCAAAGCAAGCGGAGAAGGCAGGCCGGGTATCCCCCGGCCTCTTCTTTGCAAGATGCTGCAACCGCCAGGCCTCGATTCGCTTGGGCAAGGCCAGCCGCCGCCATAAATTCCACCACGTGTGGCGCCACCAGGCTCGGCCCTAGTCTGCTGATACCCATGCGCTCATTCGTTGCTCTGTCGTTCAACTTCGTGTTCTCCGCCTGATGGCGGAGCACGCGGGCTGGTTTAATGGACTTCCCATTTCGGAACATTTGGTTACTTTAGTTTCCCCGCCTCTCCGATTTCTCTCGCAGCCCAACACGCAAGTGCGCTACAACCCTCTTATGGGGCAACGGGATTCGTGTCCCTGCCCACGGCCCGCTCAGTGCGCGGACGAGTTCGCTCTCTCACAATTCAGGGAACGCCATTGGGCGCGACGGAGGCACCCCCTTGGTTGCCGTGCTTCGATGACAAGTATGATTTGTATGTTGAGTATTGATTGTATGACAACGAAATTGTATGAAAAGTATGGCTTGTATGACAAAAAGAGCCCACAAGTGTCCTGATTTCGAGACCTAAGTCTCACGCAGTCACAGGGATACGCATAACTAGCTATAGAATCAATCTGTTGGAGCGAAAGCACCTCCTAAACCATTGATTCTAAACAGTCGATGATTTATTTTTTGCAGGCTGTGCGTTAGTTGAGTAGAACAGGGAATCGGCGGCTAGCGGTAAAACTCTGACATTGCAGCTGCCACCCTCTCCTGCTCGTCTTCCCGCAACTCTGGGAAGATGGGCAGCGCCAGCGCCTCGGAGGCTGCCCGCTCGGACTCTGAGAAGTCGCCCGGTTTGTAGCCCAGGTACGCAAAGCTTTGTTGCAGGTGCAGCGGCACTGGATAGTAGATCTCGCTCCCAATCCCGCGTTCCGAGAGGAACTTGCGAAGCTCATCCCGCCGATGAGCGCGCACCACGTATTGGTGGTAGATATGGAAGGCTTCAGGCCGCGTCTGGAGCAACGCCACAGGCGCCTTCGCCGCAACCGTGGTTGCGCCATTCTCCACCAGTCCGGTCGCAGCGAAAAGCGCGTCGTACTTCGCGGCAATCGCGCGACGCTTTTCGTTCCACTGGTCGATGTGTTTCAGCTTTACACGCAGCACGGCTGCCTGGATCGCGTCGAGTCGGCTGTTCCAGCCGATCTCCTCGTGATAGTAGCGCTCACTGCTACCGTGATTACGAAGCCGCCTGACATGCGCCGCGAGCTCTTCGTTGTCGGTCGAAACTGCGCCTGCATCCCCGGCTGCGCTGAGGTTCTTCGTGGGATAGAAGCTGAATGTTGCCGCAGTGCAGAGCGTTCCGGCCTTCTTGCCGCGCCAGCTTGCTCCGAACGCCTGCGCCGCGTCTTCAATGATGAGGACACCGTGCTTCTCGGCGATCGCAATAAATGCATCCATATCGGCGCATTGGCCGTAGAGATGAACCGGCATAACCGCACGGATGGGATCGCGCTCCTGCGTCAGCTTCTCAACAGCGACCGGATCGAGATTGAAGGTCGCGGGATCAATATCGGCGAAGACCGGAGTGGCTCCGCAACGCGTGATGGAGCTGGCGGAGGCAAAGAATGTGAACGGTGAAGTGACGACGCGATCGCCAGGCTTCACGCCCGCGGCGGCCATCGCCAGCCAAAGCGCGTCGGTGCCGGAGGCGCAGCCCACGCAAGCACGCGCGCCAAGATACGCGGCCGACTCGCGCTCGAAGGCATCCAGTTCCGGGCCGCCGATGAGGTATTGCGTGGTCAGAACACGTTCAACCGCCGCCGCAACGTCATCCTTGATCGACGCGTATTGCCGCTTGAGATCGAGCATGGGAACCGGCTCAAGCTTTGCGGCTGGCGTACTCGGAATGGTGGAAGCGGATGAGGTCATGGGAACCTTCAATTCTAGCAGTGCGCGTAACCGCGAGGGCGGCCAGCGAAGTTCGAAATTGCCGAGTCGCTCTGGTATATTCGCGTGGCCGCAATACATGATGTTTAGGGAGCTGTGAACAATGAGACTTCGCACGATTGCATTAAGTTTGCTCGGACTGGCAGTAATCCTTGGAGTCACCGGCTGCAATAGTTCGCAGCCGCCCGCGCCGGACACGAAGTTAGCGGCTGACGAAGCCTTGATTCGCAAGACCGATGCAGATTGGGTGAAAGCCGGGCAATCCAGAAAGCCCGACGAGTGGGTAGCCTTCTATGCTGACGACGCGGTAGTCCTGCCTCCCAACGGCAAGACCGAAAATACGAAAGAGGGCATCCACAAGTTGATCGCTGACATGTTTGCCATACCCAACGTTGTCATTACGTGGCAGCCGACCAAGGTGGAAGTCGCGAAGTCCGGAGACCTCGCTTACCTGTACGGCACGTATCAAATGTCGTGGGACGACGCGTCCGGTAAGCCCGTTTCCGACCACGGTAAGATGGTCGAAATCTGGAAGAAACAGCCAGATGGCATAGCCTGGAAGTGCATCGTAGATACGTGGAGTTCGGACCTGCCGGCTGAACCTGCGCCGCCCGCGACGAAGTAACTCAGCGTTGCAGTTGCACTTTCACCTTGAGCTTGCCAGCGCCGGTGACTTCGATGGGCGCGCCGTTCTGTAAATAGGGCTGTAGCGTAGCGGGGCTGGCCCAGTCGAGGTCCCAGCCGCTCTCTAGGGCGATTGCGGTATAAGTGCCGGGCAGGACATCTCGCAGCGTGAAGGTCCCATCGCTATCGCTCTGATCTCTGCGAAAGAGCGTGAGATTGTCGCCGGGGTTGCTGGGAATGAGAAGCACCATCGCGCCGGGATACGGCTTGTCGTCGCCGAGCACGAGGCCGTCTATGCGAGTCAGCTGGCGGGTGACGGTGAGTGCTAGTTGCACGCTACCGCCGCTGATGATCAGCTTTTGTCCGTTGACGCGCGCCCCGCGCGCTTGAAGGGTTTTCACCTGGAACCCCTGCGTGACGTTGAGGAGCACGTCGTAGGTTCCGGGACGCACTTCCATTTCGTTGAATTCGAATGTGCCTTTGGGTGTGACTTCGGCCGCAAAGTTCTCCGTGCTGGTGCGATTAGCCAGCACCACATATATCTTTCCGGCGGGCGGTCCTCCGCCATCGATCGTCAGCATGCCCGAAACCGAAGCGAGTGGCGGACTCTCGGCAGGACTCAGTTCTACCGTGCCGGAGAGGTCGATTTCCTTGTACCAACCTCCACGGCCTTTGCTGCCGGCATCAGGCATTTCAACCACATAATGTCCAGGCGCAATTCCGGTGTATTCGTAAACTCCTCCTTTCGCACTGTAACCTTGCGACGACATCACCGGCACCAGCGTCCCCTCGAAGATGCGCTGCGAAAGACGCGGGAATCCGTGACGTCCGCCGGATGGTTCTCCCTCGGCGTTGCCGGTACTGATGCGCAGATGAACTGCAGGCACCGCTCGCAACGAGATGTCGGCTGCTACCCGATCTCCCGGATGTAGAACGACCGGAGTGGCGCCCGATGAATCTTCAGCGGAGGGATAAAAGGTCGTCGGATACGCAACCTCGAGCGGAGCCCGCTCCTCGGCGAGATGAGCTGCGCTCTCTGCATCCGGAGGCGGTTCGTTGGCATTGGGATACTGCGCGTACCAGGGTCGCGCCGACACCCCAACGAAGTAAGTGCCAGGTGCCAGGTGACTAAAGAGGTAGTGGCCGCGATCGTCCGTGCCATTGCTGGCGACTTGTATCGTCTGCTGGCGTCCGGTCTCATGGGTGCGCTGATAGAGCGACACATTGCCGTTTCGAACGGGTTCACCCTCGTCATCGGTAACGGTACCTTCGATGCGCGCGTCTGGAACCAATCCGAACGCGATGTGCTCGGAATCAAGATCGGGGCCGACTGCAATGCCGATGAAGTAGTCGCCGTGCTGATGGAAGCCCTGCGCCCGGTATCCAAGCGCGCTTCCCATGAGAGTGTACTTGCCCGCCGGCAGTCCAGCGAACGCAAAGCCACCGTCGGAGCCTGTAGACACGTGGCGCGAAAAGTCGGGACTTTCCGAAACGTAGATTGACACTCTCACGTCGTTTAATGGCTGGCCGGTGACCGAATCAACTACAACGCCGGCCATGCTAAAGTCTGCGGCGGATTTGGCAGGATGGGAGGCCTGCGCAAATGTCGCAAGCGAAAGCGCCACGATACAAAGGAGGCTCCGGATCAATTCGCGGCCTCGCCGGTCAGGATCAGTTCGAGACTCACCTTGGCGGATTGATTGGGCGAAAGCGTGACATGTGCGGCTTGCGAGACGTAGCTCTGCAAAACATCACGGTTGGTGTATTCGAGACCTTCAGCGTGGTCAAAAGCGAAGACGAGGTAATCGCCCGGTGCGAGCCGATCGAGATTGAACTCGGCAGGCGTGCTGTTCTTGTCCCGCGAAGGGTACCAGTACGTGATGCCGAAAGAAGCCTTGGCGAGGCGTTCCGGCACGGCAATAATCATGGCGTTGCCTGAGAACGAGTCGGACGCATGTACCGTACCGGTTAGCGATGCGCCGTCATTCCTCAGCACGATATTCAGTGACTGAGGCGGAGCGCCCGGGGTCAGCACGAGATCATCCGTCAGCAGGTTGGTCTGGCCATAGTCGGCGGAAGCGACATACGAGCCTTCGCGTGCGTCGATGATGGCGGCATAGCGCCCCGCATCGACGTTGCGCAGGGAAAGAGAGCCGGGATTGTCGGGACGCTCGAACGAAGCGAAAGCATCGTTCGTACCGGGCCCGTGGCGGCAAGGCGCACCGAAACCGGCGGACCGCGCTCGCAACGGGACTTCGCAAAGCGGCGGCGTTATTTTGAGCGTTGCGTGATGGACTCCATTTGCACCAGCACCGGAATCGTCGGCGATGGCGCAAGCGAGAGATGTAGGTTATGAAGGTCCGCTGCGAGTGCGAATTGGGCTTCGGCGCGTACCTGCTGGTTTGGTCCGGCCGAGGAGAAAGCCTTGATCGTGTAATTCCCGGCGGCCAGGGCCGAACGTCGAAGCGCCCATTTTCCGGACTGAACTGTACTCCTTGGTCGACCTCTGAGCCAGAATGATCGAATACCTGCAGAGCTACTCCTTGATTGGATCCGTAGCCGCTGACGGTTCCGGAAATTGCGTACACCGGGACTTCATTCAGTGTGAGGTTGGCCTCGCCTTTTTCGCCGGCAGCCAGTTGAATGGGAGAAGCAGACGCGAGGTCGGGGACTCCGGGATAATATGCGCCCGGATACCCGGTTGTGGGCCGCTCATCGGAGGCAACCAGGGATTCGGGAAGCGGTGTATGCGGCGAGGCACTGAGGTAGTAGCTTCCCGGGGGGAGATCTGGCGAACCGGTAGTGCCCATCTTCGTCGGTTGATGCGTTGCCCTTGGCTTCCCAGCGTCGCCGGCCTTCACGAATCTCAATGTAGCTAAGGCGAAGCGAGACATTCTCGAGCGGGACTCCTGCCGTGGAGGCAATCTTTCCCGAAAGAACGGCTTCTGGAGTCAGTTTGACGGTCGCCGACCTAGCGTTTGGGACCGACCTCGACCGGCGGTTCACCACCGCGCAGCAACTCCTGTTGGCTGAAATAGCCAGGCTTCTGGGCCGCGATCATGTATGACCCTGCCGGAATGCCTTCCAGTTGAAAACGGCCGTCGTCGCCACTGAACGTCATTCGTCTCTGGCTGGCGTAAATCTGCACCAGAGCCTTACGGATGGGCTCGCCAGTAACGGAGTCGACGACTGTGCCGGTGAGCGTGAACTTTTCGGCCGAAGGTGGATTTGGGGGAGCAGCGGGTCCGGAATAAACCTGAATCGTATCTGGCGACTGCGCCTGCACCGGGTTCAGCGTTCCCGATGCCAGTAAGGCCAGCGAGAGAATCACGAAAAATGCCGTCAAGAACAGCGCCGCGCATGACGGTCTCGCTGAAGGGAGCATTCCGCAATCCCGCTCATGGCAGGCATCCTGGCATTCGAGGGCTGTAGCCCCAGCAGACAGTATAGACACCAATTTCACGTGCGGAGTTGCGATCGTTGGCGTCACTTTCGCAAACGCTTGCTAGCGCGGACGATGAATGCCTCCTGGCTGTTAAAGGCGCTCTTCTTCTGCCAATTGGCATCGCGAACATATTTGCCGTCGGGCTGCATGTGGCGGGCCTTAGCCTGATCGCGCATATAAGTGGCGAGAATGTCATCTTTCAGTACGCGAATGAGACTGGCATCTTCGACCGGGAACAGCACTTCGACGCGACGGTTCAGGTTTCGGGGCATGAGGTCGGCGCTGCCGAGGTAGATTTCCTCGTCACCGCCATTGCGGAAGTAGTAGATGCGGCTGTGTTCGAGGAATCGACCGACGATACTGGTCACCTGGATGTTGTCGCTGACTCCCGGAACCCCCGCGCGCAGACAGCAGATTCCACGGACCAGCAAGTCCACCTTCACGCCAGCCTGAGATGCCTGGTACAGCAACTGGATCATCTTGCGGTCGACCAGCGAGTTCATCTTCAAAATCAAATGCGCGGGACGTCCGGCCTTCTGATGATCGATCTCTCGTTGCAGGAGTTCTTCGAAGCGGTTGCGCAGTGAGTTGGGCGCCACCAGCAGCTTGCGGTATTTAACTTTTGCCGAGTATCCAGTGAGAAAGTTGAACAGGTCGCTGCAATCGGCGCCGATGTCAGGATCGCACGTGAGCATGCCCACGTCGGTGTAGAGTTGCGCTGTGACCGAATTGTAGTTGCCGGTGGCGAGATGAGCGTACCGGCGAATCACGTCGCCTTCCTTGCGAACGATGAGGGCAGCTTTGCAGTGGACTTTCAGGCCAAGCAAGCCATACACCACGTGAACGCCGTATTCTTCCAGCTTGCGGGCCCAGCCGATATTGCTCTCTTCGTCGAAACGGGCCTTTAACTCGAGCAGCACCGCGACCTGCTTGCCGTTCTCAGCCGCTTCCAGCAGGGCATCTACCACAGGGGCATTGCGGCCTACGCGGTAAAGCGTGATCTTGATGGCCAACACATTCGGGTCGTTGGCGGCTTTTTGCAGCATGCCGACAATTGGCTGGAATGAATCGAAAGGCTGATGGAAGAGAATGTCACCGCGACGAATGGCAGCGAAAATATCATCATCTTCTTCTTTCAGCAGTGCCGTGGGGAGCGCCGGAACGAAGGGTGGATACTTTAAGTCCGGACGGTCGATGCGAGCCAGGCCGCGTACCCGAACCAGTGACAACGGCCCATTAATCTTGTAGATGTCATCGCGGTCGAGTTCGAGGTTTGTCACCAGGATCTCGAGCACCGATGCCGGCATGGCCTCATTAATTTCCACCCTTACCACGTCGGCAAAGCGCCGCTGAAACACGCCTTCTTCCACGGACTCCATCAGGTCGCCGGCTTCCAGGTCTTGAATGTCGGAGTCGGCGTCGCGGGTGATGTGAAAGGGATGCGCCTCAACAATCTCCATGCCGGGGAACAACGCAGCCAGGTTCGCCGTCACGACCTGCTCAATCCAGACGAATACTTGCTCCTTGACCACTACCTTGGTGCGGCTCTTGGCCTTGGCAACCGCCTTTACAGGAATTAGCTGTGGCAGGCTGTCGGGAATCTTGACGCGCGCGAAATGCTCCACTCCGCTGGCGTCGCGCAACACGACGGCGAGATTGAGGCTCAGGTTGGAAATGTGGGGGAACGGACGTCCAGGGTCGAAGGCCAATGGAGTCAGCGTGGGGAAAATCGTGTCCTGAAAATATGTATTCGCGAAGGCCTGCTGCTCTTCTGTAAGGTCAGCAAAGTTTTCGATTCCTATTCCGGAGCGGCGCAAAGTGGGCACCAATTCCTTGGTCCAGCACTCGTGCGCAGAGCGGTTCAAGCGGATGACCGATGCGCGGATCGCGCGCAACTGTTCCGCAGGGGTCATGGCATCCGGGCCGCTGTCCACCACGCCCTGTTCAATTTGCCGCTTGAGTCCGGCGACCCGCACCATGAAAAACTCATCCAGATTCGAGCCGACGAAGGAGAGAAACATGACGCGGTCGAGGGGAGGATTGGATGGGTCCTGCGCTTCTTCTAATACGCGACGCTGAAAATCGAGCAGGCTCAGCTCACGATTGATGAAGAGGCTGGGGTCATCGAGGGGCAGCGATTGGCTTCGGCCATTCGATTTGGCGGCGGCGCGAGCAGGGCGCGGCGTTTTTCGTGTCTTGGCGGGAGTTGCCTTTGCTGGAGTAGCCATTTCTTCTTGGGTCACTCTATGGAATGTGGCAGGCGTGTTTGGGCCTTGCGCACATTGTAGTGCGCCAATGGCACAGTTGCCCACTGTCAGCCCGCCGTGCCGCAGATTTCAAGAAGCCGGGCCGCTTAATTTACCTGCCAGTAATAAACATTACGGCGACGAATCGGGAGCGAGGAACTACTCTCCCGCTTGAAGCTGCCACCCGCGGGTTTCGGGCAGTAGTAGCGTGGCAATCACCATGGTAAAGTATGCGACCGACGCAAAAGCTGCGATTGCGTGTCCCAGTCCCATGCGGGCGCCAAGAAACCCGACCAGGGTTGGAAATAGCGCTCCGATCGCGCGTCCTACATTGTAGGAGAAGCCCTGGCCGGAACCACGCAAACTAGTTGGGAAAAGTTCCGTGAAAAAGGCGCCGATGGGACTGAAGCATCCAGACGCAAAGAACCCGAGAGGGAATCCCAGCATTAGCATCGCGGCGTTTCCGATCGGGAAGTAGGTGTACGCAGCGACCGCTACGAGCGAGCACGCAGCAAACCCTATGAGCGTCCGCCTGCGGCCTAAACTATCCGTGAGCCAGGCTCCCACCAGATAACCGCAAAAGGAGCCTGCAATCACCACAGCGAGGTAGGCGCCCGTGCTCAGCACCGACAACCCACGGGTGGTCTTTAAATAGGTTGGTAGCCAGGTCGTGATCGCGTAGTAGCCGCCCTGGGCCCCGATGGCAAGAAGCGACGCCAGAAAGGTGGTGCGCAACAGCGCCGGGGTGAAGATATCAAGAAATCTGGCACCATGTCCGTACGCCGCTGCGCGCGCCCGCGTTCGCTCGAAAATCTCAGGCTCGGGAACACGACGCTGAATGTAGAACACCAGCAACGAAGGGAGAATCCCAATCCAGAACATGACCCGCCACGCGATCGAGGCGGGCAACCACCAAAACAGTGCCGTGTAGGCAAGTGCCGCGATGCCCCATCCGATGGCCCATCCGGCTTGGACAGTGCCCACAGCTTTTCCGCGATGTTCGGAGCGGATGGCTTCGCCCATCAGCACTGCGCCCACAGCCCACTCCCCCCCGAAACCGAGTCCCTGCAACCCGCGGGTCACCAGCAACTGCCAGAACGATTGGGTGAATCCGCTCAGGAACGTGAATACCGCAAACCACAATATGGTGATTTGCAGAATGCGCGCGCGACCAAAGCGGTCGGCGAGCAGCCCTGCCAGCCATCCGCCCACGGCCGACAATAACAGAGCGACCGTGCCCAGCATCCCCGCCTGTCCCTGGCTGATTTGCAACTGTGCCATGAGGGTGGGGATGACGAAGCTATAGATCATGACGTCCATGCCATCGAGCGCCCAGCCGCAGAAAGTCGCAATGAGGGTTGAGCGCTCCGCAGTCGTGAGCGTGAATAGCCAGAAACTCTGCTGCGGTGAGTGCGTGGTATGGCCTGCAGGCATGGCAGTTGGCGTCAATTGCGAATCATACCGAAACCGGGGATGCCAAGCACCGGATTCGTACTGTAAGCAAGTTTGACAGCGTTTCAACTATGCACTATTCATCGGAAGACCTGCAGAACTTCGCGCAAAAGCTTATGCAAATCATTCCCGCCAGCGATTCATCGTTGCTCGTGATCTTTGGTGATGCTATCTCGCCCGGGATGCAGTTGCGGGTCTTGGGACTGTTTCATGCACTCCATGCACACCGAGATTCGCGGATCCGTAATCTTCACCCTGGGTATGTCTCGCTGTTGGTGGATTTCGATCCGCTGGCTATCACGCATCGAGAAGTCGCCGCGCTGGTCGAAGAACTTTCCACCAGATCGCTGGATCGATTGGAGAGCATCGGTAACCTTGTCGAGATTCCAGTTTGTTACGATCCCGAGTTTGGGCTCGATCTTGCTGACGTTGCTGCGCACACCAACTTGTCCGTGGAAGATATCGTTCGTCTCCACGCAGGCGCGACTTACGATGTTTGCTTCCTCGGATTCACGGCGGGATTTACCTACCTCGGCGGAATGCCCGAGGCTTTGAGCACGCCGCGTTTGACGGCTCCGCGACGCGCCGTTGAAGCCGGAAGCGTGGGCATCGCGGGACAACAGACGGGAATTTATCCCACCCAGACTCCCGGCGGATGGAGGCTGATCGGTCGCACTCCGTTGCGTATGTTCAATCCGCGAGCGAGCCATGCGACATTGTTGTCGCCGGGAGATAAGCTACGGTTCATTCCGATTGATCGAGCCGAATTCGACCGGCTATGGCGGCAGCGGGCGTGACGATCCGCGTGGTCAAGCCTGGACTTTTCACCACCGTTCAGGACGGTGGACGCTACGGCTATGCGCACCTGGGCATTTCGCCCTGCGGCGCGGCTGATGTTCTTTCGCTTCGTATCGCGAACCTATTAGTGGGTAACAACGAATACGCCCCAGTCGTAGAGATGACCCTCCTGGGTGCGACTCTGGAATTCGGGCAGAGTGCGATCGTGGCCGTGTCGGGCGCGAGTTGCGACTGCAAAGTTGGACAGTACCGCATCGCGCAGAATGCGGCCTTCGAAGTCCCGGCAGAAGGGATCTTACAATGTGGGAGTATAACAGGAGGCACGCGGGCGTATCTCGCCGTTCGAGGAGGGCTGGACGTTCCAATCGTGATGGGCAGCGCCTCGACCGACATGCGAGGAGGCTTCGGTGGCTTTGAAGGACGTAGCCTGCGGGCAGGCGATGCGCTCCAGATCGGGAAAGCAAGCGTGGCGCGGCCTCGACACCTTCACGCAGCAACATTGCGTGAATTAAGAGGCTCGGGGCCGATTCGCGTGACGAAAGGCGCGCAGCACGACTGGTTCAGCCCGGACGAATGGGCGAAATTTCTCGCGTCGTCTTGGACGATCAGTGAGCAGTCCGATCGCGCTGGTCTCCGGCTCAAGGGAGAGCCCATCTCTCAGCACACTCAACGTCAGTTGCTGACCGATGGTATTCCACTGGGAGCCGTTCAGGTCCCACAAGACGGACAGCCGATCATTCTGTTTGTGGATCAGCAAACCACCGGTGGCTATCCGAAAATTGCCAATGTTATTGCGGCTGATATGCATCGAATCGGCCAGCTGCGACCGCGCGACGAGGTACGATTTACTGAAGTCTCCATCGCCGACGCGATCGACGAACTCCGCGCCCAGGAGAAATGGCTGAAGGAGATTTGGCAGGAAAAGAATCCTCTATGAGTGACCTTTGGATGGACATTAACTCGGACTTGGGTGAATCGGAGGAGTCGCTAGCAAACGGCACCGACTTCGAACTGATGCGCTATATCACGTCGGCGAACGTCGCTTGTGGCGGGCACGCCGGCGACGAACGTACCATGCGCGAGACCCTACGCATCGCCAAGCAACTAAACGTAGCGGTGGGGGCGCATCCGGGCTATCTCGACCGCGAGAATTTCGGACGCATCGAGTCCCCCATGTCGGCGGCGGAAATCGAGGCGACAGTGCGCGATCAGATCGCAGCCCTAGCGGAAATTGCTGCACCATTGGGTGTGCAGCTGGTGCATTGCAAGCCACATGGCGCGCTCTATCACGCGGCAAACAAGAGCGCGGAAGTTGCCGCCGCGATTGGTCGCGCCGTGTTGGAGAGTGACGAGCAGTTGATCATGGTCGGCCAGGCCGGATCGACAACTCTCACATTGTGGCAGTCGATGGGATTGTCATGCACAGCCGAGGCGTTTGCTGACCGTGCCTATGAGCCAGACGGAATTCTCCGCAAGCGCACTCTGCCCGGCGCTTTGCTCGATGATCCGGAGAAGGCTGCGAAGCAGGCCGTAGACATTGCCACTCGGCAAGTGGCGGTTGCGACGGACGGATCGAATCTGAAAGTAATTGCGGGGACCGTCTGCATTCATTCCGACACTCCCGGAAGCGTTGCGATCGCACGTGCTGTGAATGAGGCGCTCAAGAAGGCAGGCGTGCAGGTGCACGCGCTGTCTGCTTAGCTAGTTCTCTTCTTCTAACAATTTCTTCAACGTCGGCTTATGCTTCGGTGCTTTCGCCTTGCGTTTCTGCGGCGAGGGATCAGCGCGGGTCGGCGGAGGCGTGCCAATCTTCGCGCGCGCTGCGGCCTTAACCGCTGCTGCAGCGCTGAATCGTTTCCGCTTAGGTAGCTTCGAAGGCACAGTACTCCTTACGCAGGAATAATAGGCATCTTACCAGCGCGACGCCCGCGAACATGCGGTCTGAAACCGACGAGTACACAAACAGAAATCCCAGCCTCGCCACGGCGGCTGCGCTGGTTGGCGCGGCGGCCGCGGATCGGGCTGGGCGGAGGATGAAATCAGTACGAGTAACCGTCAGGCTGCGCTACGGCGCCCACTTCGATAGTGGTATCAACGTAGTCGCGCCCTGCGACGATCGCCTGCCTATCCAGTTCGAGCAACTTCTTGTTCTTCACCGTGCTTTCGAGCACGGAAATGGCTGTGTCTGTGGGCAGACAGCCGGTTTCTTCCAGCAGAGCACCCAGCATCACCACGTTGGCGACCTTGGCGGTGCCGATCTGGTCAGCCATTTGCGACACCGGAATGCACACCGCCCGTGCATGAGTGACAGTGAAGTCGTCCGGCAGCTTGTCAGCGTTGTACAGAATCAGGCCGCCGGGTTGGACCGTGGCTGCAAACTTGCGCAGCGAGATCTCGTTCATCGCCACCAGGACTTCAGGGCGCGAGATGAGTGGCGATCCAATACGCTCGTGCGACAGCGTCACATAGCAGTGAGCGCTGCCCGAACGCATTTCGGGGCCGTACGAGGGCAGCCAGCTCACTTCCATCTGCTCGCGCAATCCCATCTCGGCCAGCAACTGCCCCATCAAAAGGATGCCTTGTCCGCCAAAGCCGGCGAAGTTCACGGTGATTTCCCGCGTGTGATGGCGGCGCGACGGAGCCTGCTCGCCTTCAATCTCTTCAACTCCGAGTGCCTGAGCTACGGTCTTGACCGGAACTTCGGCCGACGCCGGTAACTCCGGCTTGCGATCTCGGAAGACGCCTAATGGGAAGGCCTTAGTCAGCGTTTCTGCCACCCACTTCCGCGCCACCAGCGGATCCATCTTCAAGATCGTCGGACACGGTGAGAGTATTTCCACCAGCGAGAATCCGCCGCCATCTTTCTGAATCTGCAGCGCCTTCTTGATGGCCTTCTTGGCCTTCATGATGTTCTTCATGTCGCTGAGCGCGACGCGTTCGATGTAGGTGGGCGTTTCCAGGGATGCCAACATCTCGGCGACATGCAGCGGCAGGCCTTCGTTGGCCGGGCGCCGTCCCCAGGGAGAAGTCGTGCTGTACTGGCCGACCAGTGTGGTCGGAGCCAGTTGCCCGCCTGTCATGCCATAAATTGAGTTATTGACGAAGAACACGCAGATATTTTCGCCGCGATTGGCAGCATGAATAATCTCTGCCGTGCCGATCGCTGCCAAATCGCCGTCGCCCTGATAAGACATGACGATGCTTTCGGGATGGGCGCGCTTCAATGCCGTCGCAACTGCCGAGGCACGTCCGTGAGCGGCCTGCACGTTGCCGACATCGAAGTAATAGTACGCAAATACCGAACATCCGACGGGGCTGACCAATATGGCGCGGTCCTGCAGTCCGAGCTCGGTCAGCGCTTCGGCAATCAGCTTGTGTGCGACCCCATGTCCGCAGCCCGGACAATAGTGGGTTTGCTGCTGCAACTCGGCCTTGCGCTCGAACTTGTCGTAGAACGCGGGCGATTTTTCGTGGACTACCTCGTATTCACTCACTGGACCCTCCCCACTAAACCAGCGTCGCCATGTGCGACGTAACCTGCGCGGCAATCTCTTCTACCGATGGAACATTTCCGCCCGCTCGCCCATAAAATTCCACGGGCACGCTGCCGTTGAGTGCCAGCTTCACGTCTTCCACCATCATGCCGGTGCTCAACTCGACAGCCATTACAGTTTTTGCAAGCTCTGCAGTTTCACGAAGCTCGCGCGACGGGAACGGCCACAGCGTGACGGGTCTGAACAATCCCGCCTTTATCCCTTGTGCGCGCAACTGGTCCACCGACGAACGTAAAATGCGCGAGACAATGCCGTAGCCCACGAGTAAGATTTCGGCATCTTCGGTCCGATAGTTTTCACTGCGGCTTTCCAACTCTTGCGCGAGGGCGTATTTCGCTTCGAGCTTGTGAATGTGGGCTTCCAGCGCGTCGGGCTCGAGGAAGATTGAGCTGATCAGGTTCTTCTTGGTTTCTGGCGTGCCCTTCACAGCCCAGTCTTTTTCTGGCTGAGGAACGTCGCGCAACTTGATATCGAGCGGCTCCTGCATCTGGCCAACGTACCCGTCGGTCATGATGACCACTGGATTGCGGTAGCGGTCAGCCAACTCAAACGCCAGAACGCTGAGATCAAACATTTCCTGCACTGACGCCGGTGCCAACACGATGTTGCGGTAGCAGCCGTGGCCGCCGCCTTTCACTACGCAGAAGTAGTCGCTTTGCTCCGGCGCGATGTTGCCGAGTCCCGGACCGCCACGCACGACGTCAACGATCACGCACGGCAGTTCAGCTCCGGCAAGGTAAGACATTCCCTCTTGCATCAGGCTCATGCCAGGACCCGAGGACGCCGACATTACCCGGATGCCCGCGGACGAGGCCCCGTACACCATGTTGATAGCAGCGACTTCGCTCTCAGCCTGCAAAAAGGTACCGCCCACTTCAGGAAAGAGGAGGGCGGAATATTCTGCGATTTCGCTGGCCGGGGTGATGGGATACCCGTAATAGGCCCGGCATCCCGCCAGTACCGCTGCCTTGACGACGGCGACATTGCCTTTACACAGTTGCCGCATGAGCCACCTCCTTACCTCCACCGACTACAGCGCCAGCAACTTTGGCTGGAGGCACCAACCGATATACGGTGATTGCGCCAGGCTCGGGGCAGCAGTAGAAGCAAGCGCCGCAGCCCGTGCAGCCTTCTCCGGTGTACGTCGCCGGATGCACCCCATAGTGGCTCAGTTCCGGCGCCAGCTTCAGGCAGCCGGGCGGGCAAGACTCGACACAAAGCCCGCACCCCTTACATTCCTCGACATCAATGGTTATGTCACCGCGCGGTGCTACTGTCATGATTCCCTCGCACATCAATCGTCTCTAGGTCATTACGCTGAAACCAACGTTGTTTCTCGCAGTACTCCGCCAGGTCCCGGCGAAACTTTGGATGGGCTATCTGAATCAATGCCTCGGCACGCTGCCGGATCGTCTTGCCATGCAGGTACGCGATACCGTACTCGGTGACCACATAATGCACATCGGCCCGGCCTGTCAGAACGCCGGCTCCATGGGTCAGCCGCGGCACGATGCGCGACACAGCGTCGTCCTTAGCGGTGGCAGGCATGGCTATGATCGGCTTGCCGCCCTTCGACCGTGCTGCCCCGCGGATGAAGTCCAGTTGCCCGCCAAAGCCGCTGTAGAACCACGAACCAATCGACTCTGCACAGACTTGGCCGGTGAGATCAACTTCAATCGCAGAATTAATGGCAACCATCCGCTCGTTCAGCGAGATGCGGAACGGATCGTTGGTGTAGGCCGACGGGTGAAACTCGAAGATCGGGTTCTCGTCCACAAAGTCGAACAACTCTTTCGTGCCCAGAACGAACCCGAGGATGATCTTCCGGGGCTTGAAGTTCTTCCGCCGTCCGTTAATGACCCCCGCCTCAATCAGCGGCACAGCGTTATTCGAGATCAATTCAGTGTGGACGCCGAGGTCTTTGCGGTCCATCAGGTTGGGCAACACTGCGTCAGGAATACCGCCGATTCCCAACTGCAAGACCGATCCGTCTTCGATCAGCGATGAGACATGCACACCGATGGAGTTATGGAGCTCCGTGATCGTGTTCTTCTTGATTTGGCAGAGCGGCCGTGAAACCTCCACGATGGCGTCGAGTTCGTTGACGTGAATGAAGCTGTCGCCATAGGTGCGCGGCATTTGCGCGTTGACTTGGGCCACCACGCGACGTGCGTACTTGGCTGCCGTCAGGGTCGTGTCCACGCCCACGCCGAAGCTGCAATACCCGTGGGAATCCGGCGGCGACACCTGGATAAATGCAACGTCAATGGGCATCTCGCCGCTTTCAAATAGGCTTTCCACTTCAGAAAGGAAGATGGGAGTGTAGTCGGCGCGCCCTTCATGTACCGCTTCGCGAACATTGCCGCCGACAAACAGCGCATTGTGGCGAAAGCTCTTCGACATTTCGGCGGCGCAATAGGGCGAAGTTCCCAGCGTGAGCAGGTGGACGACCTCTACTCCTTTGACGAATGGCGCGCGCTCCATCAGCGCCTCAACCAATGCTTCCGGTTCCGCGCAGCCCGGATGGATGTACACCCGCATTCCCGACTCCACACAGCACACCGCTTCGCGCGGAGTCGTTAACTTGCTTCGATAAGGATCGATCCAAGACATCGATTACCCTCGTTTCAAACCGTGGTGGATTCCGATACTGCCTGATAGCCATCGTGCGCTCGTTCATGTCCGAGCGTCGCAAAGTAGATGGCGCGATTGAAAAACTGGTCCAGCATCTCGAGCAATTCGATTTCGCCGAAGATTTCCGCCGGTTTCTCCAGTTCGGCATGCTTCTGGAGGTAATCCCACAGGTTCTCGCGTACCAGACAGATCATCCATACGACCTGGCTTGCGGGTACGCCCTGCTCCGCGCGCTCGGCGCCAATCGCCAGGTAGCGTTTTTCTACGTCAGCTTCAGTCTTTCCCAGGAGCCATTCGCCAAGATGGCGATACACCTCATAAACTTTCAAGCGCAGCTCTGCTTCCGGAACATTCGCATATGCCGAGCATTTCTTGTCGTTGGTATAGCGCTCGTGCAGGCTGCGGGCGAGTCCGTCCGAGTGGGTCTCGATCAGCTTGACCAGCCGATATGCGAGCAGCATGAATGACCTCTTTCGTTCCCGCCGATGCCCGGGGAAGGCAAGGTATGGCAGCAGCGGCCCCTTCACTTGAATACACACAAGTGTCGGCTTTTTGGCCTGGCTAGGCCGTGATTCTAATCACGTCAAAAAGTGACAAGGGTCACTCCCAGAGCAAATCTGTAACAAATGATTCACACCCCGTAAAACCACCCGTCGAGGGCCTTTCAGCCCCCCCCTTTATCCCCATGACATTTGTCACTCCCCTTTCCTGACAATCGGCACTAACAGCCATTCCCGAAATGGCAGATCATCCTTAAAGAACGGGAAAACTCACAGGGAGTGAAACATGGCTGTCGCAATTGCTTCGATTCCGAATATCATCTCGCCGCGCGGCTTGGGTGTTGCCCAGGCACAAGGTGTGACCAAGAGTTACGGCACTGTCACGGCCCTGCGCCAGGTGGATATAGAGCTGCATCGCGGAGAACTGCTGGCCCTGCTCGGTCCTAACGGTGCGGGAAAGACCACGTTGGTCCGTATGTTGCTTGGGCTGGCGTCTCCCGATACCGGCCGCGTGACGGTGTTCGGCGGCGATCCACGGGACGAAGCTATGCGCTATCGGGTTGGAGCGATGTTGCAGGTTGCCCGCGTGCCTGAGACCCTGAAGGTTCGCGAGCACATCGACCTCTTTTCGTCCTACTATGCGAAACCGCTGCCGGTGAGCGAGACCTTGCGGATTGCGGGTCTGGAGGACCTCAAAGATCGCCGTTTCGGCGAACTTTCCGGCGGACAACGCCAGCGCGTTCTCTTCGCCATCTCGATTTGCGGCGATCCCGATCTCCTGTTCCTCGACGAACCTACAGTCGGACTCGATGTGGAAGCCCGGCGCCTGATGTGGACCCAAATTCGGGCCCTCGTAGCTCGCGGCAAGACCGTTCTGCTGACCACGCACTATCTCAACGAGGCCGATGCGCTGGCCGATCGCATCGTCGTGCTGAGCCACGGCGACGTCGTAGCCGAAGGCACTCCAGCCGAAATCAAGTCACGCGCGATTGGCAAGCAGGTTCGCTTCACCAGTCGCCTGTCACTCGAAGAAATTCGCAGTATTCCCGGAGTCACCACAGTCACTGCGGATCGTGACAGGTACGAATTGCAGGTGCAGGCTCCCGAGCCTGTCGTGCGCGAACTGCTGCAGCGCGACTCATGGCTGACCGATCTGGAGATCACCACCGCCGGCCTGGAAGAAGCCTTCCTGGCCCTCACCAAGAACCAGACTTCCAACGGGAGCAACTAACATGGCCACCACTACTTTTGCCGCCCAGCTTGCCGTGCCGCAACGTTCGTTCCAAAGCCTGGTCAGGCTCTTCGCCAAAGAAGCGAAATACGAAATTCTGAAGAACACGCGCATCCCAATCTATGCCATCTCGACCGTTGTGTTCCCCCTCATGTTTTATGTGTTGTTCGGCATCGTGCTCACGCCTGGCAACCCGGTCAACCGCTCGCAGGACGCCACCTACCTGCTGGCAACGATGGGCACATTCGGCGTCATGGGTGCTTCTCTATTTGGTTTTGCGGTGAGTCTGGCGATGGAACGCGGGCAGGGCTGGCTCCAGGTGAAGCGCGCATCGCCCATGCCCCTTGCAGCCTATTTCACCGCCAAACTCATGAGCGCCATGCTCTTTAGCGCCGCTATCGTGACGGCAATGCTGAGCATTGGCTTCGTCTTCGCACATGTTCGACTCGCGCCGATCCAGCTTGCCGAACTATTTGGGGTGCTCGTGTCCGCATCGATTCCGTTCGGCGCAATGGGCCTTGCGCTCGGCTATATCGCCAAACCGAATTCGGCGCCCGCAGTGGTGAACCTTGTGTACTTGCCACTTTCGTTCTGCAGCGGCCTCTGGATTCCGATCTTCCTGCTGCCGAAGTTCTTGCAGCAGGTCGCGCGAGCGCTCCCGCCATTTCACATCAGCCAGCTAGCGCTGCGTACGTTGGGCATGTCGCGTGAGGCCGGACCGATCACAGGGCACGTGGAAGCATTAGTCGGTTTCACACTGCTCTTCCTCGGTATCGCTGTTGTGTTGTACCGCCGCGACGAAGGCCAGTTGTATGGATAGCAAGGAATCAGAGTTGGCCCGGCGAGGATTGTCTGCCATCACCTGTCGCCCCGATGCCGGACACGCCTCCTTGGTCCCCGAAACGCAGGCTTGCCCGCGCTTTGGGACAACACGCGCCGAAGCCCGCGTTGCAGACCCCACCCGCTTGCAACGCGCGGCTTCGGAACGTGAATTCAAACAACAAACGACACGGGGCGATTGATTGTGGAGTCGGTCATGAGTGGCAAATCCGTTCAGTGGGCGCTTTGGGCGTTCGTGATGTTCGTGTTCACCGGGTTGACATTGGCAGGCCAATGGTTAGATTTGTCTCTGGCGATGACAGTCGTCGCGGTGTTTTGGTACGGGATTGTGCCCGACGCCCGTTCCAGAGACAATGAAGGCGAAGGCCGGTTCCCGGTGAGGAAGCGATGAATACCATTCAGTCCATCTGGCACAAGCTCTACCCTGCCGACCACGAACATAAGTGGATGCCTCTAATCTGGCTTCCCTTCATGATCTGGTTTTTCATGGATCCTTACTTTAAGCACGCCAGCCTTCTTCAGTGGATTGGGAACACGCTCGCCGGATTGTTCTTTATCTTTCTTTATCTGCAGGCCTTTTCTCACCTCGGCCGCGTTAGAAATATCTGCATTGCCTTAATGGTGCTGATGGCGGCAATCTTCCTTCCTCTAAACGGAGGAGCCGGTGGCTTTCTGATCTATGCTGCCGCAGCGGCTGGGTTCAACCCCAAACTTCGGTGGGTGATCATCACTCTTTCCGTCGAGGTCGCCATCCTCTTGGTCTATGTTTACAGGCTTCAATTGCCGATGACTTTCTGGGGCTCGATGCTCCTGCTGATGGTGCTGGTCGGTCTCGGCAACCATCACTGGGCGGTCAGCCATTGCGCCCAACAGAAGCTGCGCCTCGCCAACGACGAAATCGAGCACCTGGCCAAGGTCGCTGAACGTGAACGCATCGCCCGTGACCTGCACGACGTGCTCGGCCACACCCTGTCGCTGATCACCTTGAAATCGGAATTGGCCCGCAAACTTGTCGACCGCGACCCCGAACGTGCCAAGCAGGAAATGCAAGATGTCGAGAACGCCTCTCGCGCTGCCCTGGCAGACGTGCGGGAGGCGATTCGCGGTTATCGAAGCGAAGGTATTTTCGCCGAACTGGCTCGCGCTCGCGCCGCGCTCGAGACTGCCGGTGTTTCCGTCGAGTGCGACGCCGACTCGGTGCCGCTCAGCCCCGCTCAAGAGTCGGTTCTAGCTTTGGCCCTGCGAGAAGCAGTGACGAATGTCGTCCGCCATGCGCAAGCCCAGCGTTGTAACGTTTCTTTGAAGCGCAATCAGGCGCTTTGCACCCTCGAAGTTGCCGACGATGGACGCGGCGCCGACGGTCCGGAAGGCAACGGTTTGCGAGGGATGCGCGAACGCCTGGAAGCTCTCGGCGGCTCGCTCCGCCTGCTCAGCTCGAACGGAACCCGCCTCATTATCGATTTACCCCTCGCCTCAGCTGCCCCTGCTCTGCGAAACTGAGGGCATGCCCGCCCTTAAGCGCGACAAAATCCGCGTCGTCATCGCCGAAGACCAGGGCATGGTCCTGGGTGCGCTCGCCGCTCTGCTCGAAATGGAAGACGACATCGAGGTTGTCGCCCGCGCCCGCTCCGGCGACGAAGCCCTCAAGTTGGTTCAGCAGCACCGGCCCGACGTCTTCCTCACCGACATCGAAATGCCTACCCTCTCCGGGCTGGAAGTGGCTGCCGAACTGAAGCGCCGAGGCGTGATGGTCCGCGTCATTATCTTGACGACCTTTGCGCGCGCCGGTTATCTGCGCCGGGCCCTCGAGGCCGGCGCCTCCGGCTACCTGCTGAAAGACATGCCGGCCGAACAACTTGCAGACGCCGTCCGCCGAGTGCGTTCGGGATTGCGCGTGATCGATCCGCAACTGGCCGCCGAAGCTTGGACCGACGAGCCCGATCCACTGACCGAGAGGGAGCGTCAGGTCTTGCGCTTGGCGGGTGAGGGTGTTGCCAGTTCCGAAATCGCCTCTGAGTTGAACCTCTCGGAAGGTACAGTGCGCAACTACTTGTCAGAAGCCATCAGCAAGCTGGGAGCTGCTAACCGCGTGGAAGCTGCGCGAATCGCCCGTTCGAAAGGTTGGCTCTAGAACTTGTCTCACAAATGTGATTTGAAAGGCCAAGGCTTCACGGGCTGCCGAAGACCTTCGTTCGATTGGAAGGGGCGCAGCTTTAGCTGCGCCGTACAAGTCCTTATATTCTTGTCATTCCGAGTGGACTTTAGTCCGCGAGGAATCTGCTTTTTCGCCCTCCTCAGGAGCCTGTTCGCCCATGCCGCTCCGGGTACCGTAAAGGATGGGCTTTGGCCCCTGAGGGAAGCCGAATTCCCTCGGCCCTTCTTTTATGAGACCGCTTCCAGCGTGAAGTACCTTCGGGCCTCGGAAAGGTTAGGACATCCCACTCGCCCGTTCCCGAGCCGAATGGGATGCCCTACCAGACTTACTTAACGAGCTTGCGCCGCACGAATCCCAAAACACCCAGCAGCCCCGTTCCCAGCAACGCGAGGCTGCCCGGTTCCGGTACTGGATTGGCGAAGAATCCCAGTGTGTTGTCGTTGGCGTCGACGTAGAAGCCCACGAGCTGTCCGAGGTCGTTCACGCCATTGATAGTGGTCGTCCCGATGCCGTTCGGATCGTCGACAGTAGTCCAAATTCCTCCCTGGTACGTGAACCCGTGCTGCACGCCCCCCGAGTCAATGTAAACTCCGACGATTTCCCCGTGATTGTTCACGCCGAATGCCTGGGTATCCATTGATCCTGGATAGTTCAGGTCTGTCTCTGTCGTGCCCGACAGCAGGAATCCGTGGAAGTTCCCCGAGCCATCCTGATAAAAACCAGCCACCTTACCGGCGTTGTTGATTCCAACAGCCTGGTTGTTTTGCGCGCCTGACGGTAGAAACCCGTCGAGGTACGTGAAGGTTCCTCCCGCTTCCTCGAACGACCGTTGCAACGTCATACCAGCTGGGTCGAGAGAGGAATATCCCACCGCCGTTCCACCATCGTTGATGCCGAGGAGCTGATTGAACGCGGTGCCCGGAGAATCCACCGTGTTGAACACCGAACCGTTGTACGTGAAACCGTGAGTGACTCCGCCCGAATCGACATAAAACCCGTCGGTCCAGCCCACATTGTTGATGCCGATCACCTGGGTCTGGGAAGCACTCGGAAAGTTCTCAGTCGTGTAACTGCCGGGTAGCGTCAGCGTGAACCCGTTGTTGGGAACGACAGTCCCGTCGCCGTAGTATCCCGCAATCGTGGCGGAATTGTTGATCCCCAACAATTGTGTGAACGCCGGGTCACCTGGGCTGATGACCGTCTGAAAGTTGTAACTGGGCGGCGCTGCCCAGACGACAGAAGTCAGGGCGAAGCACAGCGCGACCACAAGAAAGGTGCGCAGAAAAACTCGCAGCATGTTCAATCCTCCTCGAGCCGAAGCAATCGGACCTGGGCGGTCCGTGGAAAGTCCGTTGATTGCCGAACGCAAAAGCGAGCAAGGGCCCTGGATAGGGGAACGGTGTCGGACATACCAATCCACCGCACCGGCAATTGAGCCAACGAGAAGCTCGAAGTCAGCCACTCAGTCAGCAGACGAGGTAGGACGCGCACGGGGCTAGACTCAGCAGCGCGGAAAACAGCTGGATTTGCAGGGAGTGTCCTCCCAGCCCCAAAGTGGTAGGAGTTTACAACAGTTTTGGGGTAAAGATTATGAAGAATTTGGGACAAATCTTCAGCGGCAGGAATAGCGGGATCTACCCGCGTATTCCTGCTGGGTGCCCCATCCTTCCCCGTCTTTTGGGAAAGGGTGGGAACAACCAACTTCACCGCAACGCGTGGCTCGAACTCACAAATCCAGTTCGGCCCGGATCATGTTGTCTTCCAGACTCGATTGCATCTTGAAGCCCAACCTGACGCACAGCGCCCGCATCTCGCGGTTCTCAGGAAGCATGACAGACACCAGCTTCTTCAGCTTGTCCTCTCGTGCCACTTCGATCAAACGTGTGTAGAGCTCCGTGCCCAGTCCCTTATGCTGGGCTGCATCGATGGCCACCGCCGCCAGTTCCGCTTCGTCGCGTCCGTGTATTTTGCTCAAGCGCCCGATCGCCAACAGCTCGGGCTCGCCGGCTTCATTCTTACTTTCAGCCACCAGGGCCATCTCACGATTGTAGTCGATGAAGCAGATACGCGTCAGCCGCTCGTGCGAAGTCCGCTGTGTGAGCTTCATGGGCTGGAAGTACCGCAGGTACACGCTGCGTTCTGAGAGCTTCTCGTGGAACTTAATCAGCAGCGGCTCGTCCTCGGGGCGAATCGGCCGGATCACTACATCGGTGCCGTCTTTCATCGTCCACTTGGAGACCATCTTCACCGGGTACGGATGAATCGCCGATTCCGGCAGCTGGTCTTCCGTCATCTCCGGACCGTGCAAGACCACCCGCGCATCCAGTGCCAACAGATGGTCCGACGATGCCAGCAGCGGGTTGATGTCGATCTCTTTAATCCACCGTTGCTCGACGATCAACTGGCTGAAGCGCACCAGCAACTCATCCAGCGCTTCGATGTCCACCGGCTTACGCCCGCGAACGCCTTGTAGGGCCTTGTAGATTTTCGTCTGCTCCATCAACCGGCGCGCCAACGTTGAATTAAGGGGTGGCAGCGCGAGCGCGCGGTCCTTGAAGACTTCCACCAGCTGCCCGCCGGTGCCGAACAGCATCACCGGCCCAAACTGTGAGTCCAGGCTGCTACCGACAATCAGTTCGTATCCATCGAGCTTGATCATGGGCTGAACCGTCACGCCTTGGAAGTGCTCTGAGCCGGCCTTTTCGGTAAGCGATGCCTTGATGCCTTGGAAGCCCTTGCGCACCGCTTCCGCGTCGCGCAGGTTCAACAACACCCCGCCGACGTCAGTCTTGTGCGTAATCGTCAGCGAGTGCAGCTTGAGAACGACCGGGAAGCCGATCTCCTGCGCCGCTTTGACAGCTTCATCTTCAGTGACTGCGATCCGCGTCTCTACGGTTGGAATGCCGTACGCCGCCAGCAGTTGCTTCGACTCGTACTCGGTCAGTAGCGTCCGTCCCTGCTCTCGCGCATCGCGCAGGATCTTCGCTGCCTTCCCGCGCTTCAATTCTGCGTCCGCGTGTTGCGGCAGCGTGGGCGTTTCGTACAGCCCCTTCAAGTTGTACGAGTACTTCCACATGTAATTGAAGGCGCGCACCGCGCTATCCGGGAACTGGAACGTCGGAATCCCCGCCTGGTTCAGAATCTGTTCGCCCGCGGCCACTTCTGCGCCGCCCATCCAACTCGCCAGCACCGGCTTGCCGAACCCCTTCGCGTAAGGCTTCAGCTTCTCGGCAATCTGCGTCGGATTCGTCATGTCCTGCGGCGTCAGGATCACCAGCATGCCGTCGATGGCCGGGTCCTTCGCGGCGATCTCCAGCGACTTGGCGTAGCGTTCCGGCTCAGCGTCGCCAAGGATGTCCACCGGATTGTTGTGGCTCCACTGTGCCGGCAAGATTTCGTCAAACGCTGCCATGGTCTGCGGCGACAACTCAGCCAGTTCGCCGCCTCCGGCTACAAGCGCGTCGGTCGCCAGTACGCCCGGCCCGCCGGCATTGGTCAGAATGGCTAGCCGATTGCCCCGTGGCCTCGGTTGTTTCGCCAGCACATCGGTCATGAAGAAGATGTCAGCAATGCTGTTCACTCTCAGAACGCCGCTGCGCCGGAAGGCCGCTTCCAGCACCTCGTCGCTCCCTGTGAGCGATCCTGTATGCGAGGCCGCAGCCTTGGCGGCCTGTGCCGTCCGCCCCGCTTTGATCACGATGATGGGCTTGTTCAGCGAGACCTCGCGCGCTGCCGAAAGGAATGCGCTGGCGTCGCCAATCGACTCCATGTAAATCACAATGCTATTGGTACGCGGATCGCTGCCGAAGTAGTCGATCAGGTCGCCCCAGCTGACGTCGAGCATCGAACCTGTCGAAACGAATGAGCTGAAGCCCACGTTCTCGCGCAAGCTCCAGTCGAGGATGGCGGTCAACAGCGCACCGCTCTGGCTGATGAAGGCCACATTCCCCGGCCGGGCGATCGAATGCGCGAACGTCGCGTTCAGCCCGCGGATCGGATTCATGACGCCCAGGCAGTTCGGTCCGATCAGTCGCATCTTGCCGCGAATAATCTGCGTAATTCGCGCTTCGAGTTCCTTCCCGTGCTCCCCGTGCTCCTTAAAACCCGCCGAAATCACAATTCCCGCAGGAATGCCCGCCGCAACCGATTCCGCCAGCACGTCTGGAACTGTGTCAGCCGGAGTCGTCACTACCACCAGGTCAACCTTGTCGGGCAGTTCTGAGACATTGGGATACGCCTTGATTCCCAACACACTGGGCCGCTTGGAATTGACCGGGAAAACTGTCCCACCAAAGGGGTTGCTGAGCAGATTCCACAACACCGAGCGGCCCACACTGCCGGCCCTTTCGGTGGCGCCTACTACCGCAACGCTGCGTGGTGCGAATAACGGGTCTAAGGGATGGCTTTCGGAGCGATAAACGTCAGAGGATGGATCGGCTTTCGCGAATGGCTTGGTGGATGGCACGGCGGTAGTCATGATGCTCCTTATGAGGAAGGTATGAAACCCTAGTCTATCCCCGTTCACGGGCGAGGGCATATCGCCCCTCACGTCCAAGTGTGACGCCGCTCACAGACCCTCAGGAAGTCACAATGCAGCCTTTTGCCATACCCCCGCGATGGTACAATCGTGGTTCCTGCACTCAGACCTGCGGCGAAAAGCCCACTGATGGGACTCCGACCCTTGGCACAGAACACCATCGAAGATCGCGTTATCACCTACGCTGACGCCGGCGTTGATATAGAGCGTGCCAATCGCACCAAGCAGCGCATCAAGTACCTGGCTCACAAGACCTTCAATCGCGGCGTTTTGAGCGAAATCGGCGGCTTTGGCGGTCTGTTTGCCATTGATAAGAAGCGCTATCTCGACCCAGTACTGGTGTCCAGTGTCGACGGAGTCGGCACCAAGCTCAAAATCGCCTTCGACATGAACCTGCACCACACCATCGGCGCCGATTTGGTCAATCACTGCGTCAACGACATTGCCGTGCAGGGTGCCGCTCCCATGTTCTTCATGGACTACTTCGCCACCGGCAAGCTCAAGCCCGAGATAGCGGAAAAAGTGGTAAGCGGCATCGCAGACGCCTGCAAGGCGAACGGATGCGCCCTCATTGGCGGCGAGACCGCCGAGATGCCCGGCTTCTATCCCAACGGCGAGTACGATCTGGCAGGATTCATCGTCGGCGTGGTTGATCGCCCCAAGATCATCACCGGCAAAGACGTCGAAGTGGGCGATGTGCTAATCGGATTGCCGTCTACCGGCCTGCACACCAACGGATACTCCCTGGCTCGCAAGCTGTTCTTTGATGTTGCGCGCTACACGCCCGATTCCTATGTCAGCGACATCAAAGGCAAAGTTGGCACCGAATTAATGCGCACCCACAAGAGCTACTGGCCCATTGTGCGCCGCATGATCGATGCCGAGGCCGTCAGCGCCCTGGCGCACATCACCGGCGGAGGCATCACCGAAAACCTGCCCCGGGTCCTTCCCAAAGGCACAGCCGCAATTGTTGAAATTCATTCCTGGCCGGTGCTCCCGATCTTCCAGCACCTCAAGGCCATCGGCAACGTTCCCGACGATGACATGATGCGCACGTTCAACATGGGAATCGGCATGATCCTGGTCGTGCCTGCCAAGAAGTTCAAGAAGGCCCAGACCATCCTGGACCGTTGCGGTGAGAAGGGCTATACCATCGGCCGCATCGTCAAGGGCGACCGCCGCGTCACCTACCAGTAGCCATAACGTTTTCTCAGTGTTGTCATCACGAGGTCGCCTTGGCGGCCGAGGGATCTGCTTTTTCCGTGGGTGGCCCACATTTCCCCTGTTGTCGGAAATGTGGGGTCAAACGTAGTCTCATGCGGTATCGTAATTCGCATGAAATATTTCATCGCGTGTCTCGCCTTATTACTGTGCACTCCTCTCCTCTTCGCCGCTGACCTCTCCGGCATTTGGCTTTATTCCTCCAAGGCTCCTGACGGCCACGCCGACCGCGAAGTCCTCGTGCTGCAACAAAATGGAAGCGAGCTGACCGGCAAAATGGAGCGTCCCTGGGGCACCTTCAAGATCCAAAAGGGCTCCGTAGATGGCAATCACTTCACCCTCACGGCCAGCACTGAGGACGGATATGTCATTACCTCGGATGGTGTCCTTGAAGGCGACAAACTGCATGTAACCGTGCGGGAACCGAATCAGAAGCCGCGCGAACTGGTCGCCGAGCGGACCAAGACAGACCCGTTCGCAATAACGAACGTCATTCCGCCTCCCGCCCTCCACGACGTTCCCTACAACGGACTCGCCAAGATTCCGCCCATGGGATGGAACAGTTGGAATCTCTTTGCCGGCAAGATCGACGACAAAACTGTTCGTGAAATGGCTGACGCGCTGGTCACTAGCGGCATGCGCGATGCCGGATACATTTACCTCAACATTGACGACACTTGGCAAGGCGATCGCGACGCCAAGGGCGTCATCCACTCCAACAACAAATTCCCCGACATGAAAGCGCTTGCCGACTACGTCCACTCCAAAGGACTGAAGATCGGCATCTACTCCTCGCCCGGCCCGTACACCTGCGCCGGATACGAGGGCAGCTACGGGCATGAAGCGCAAGATGCAAAGACGTACGCCGCGTGGGGATTCGACTATCTGAAATACGACTGGTGCAGCGCCAGCCACGTTTATCCTGACTCCGCCATGCAGGCTGTTTACCAGAAGATGGGCGAGGCGCTTCAGGCCACCAAGCGCCCCATCGTCTACAGCCTCTGCCAATACGGTCGCGATGACGTCTGGATTTGGGGCCCCAAAGTGAGCGGCAATCTCTGGCGCACCACCGGCGACATCAACGACACCTACAAGCGCATGATGGAGATCGTTGACACCCAATCCGCTATCGCCAAGTACGCCGGGCCGGGACACTGGAACGATCCCGACATGCTCGAGATCGGCAACGGCGGCATGACGACCGACGAGTACCGCACCCACATGAGCCTGTGGGCCATCTTCGCTGCCCCGCTGCTGGCGGGCAACGATGTGCGCGGGATGACCCCCGACGTCCGCTCCATCTTGCTCAACAAAGAAGTGATCGCGGTGGATCAAGACCCCATGGGCGTGCAGGGTCATCGGGTCGACCGACGGGGCGACATCGAGTACTACGCCCGCCTGCTCAATAGCGCGGACGTGGCGCTGCTCATCGTCAACCGCGCTGACGCACCGAACACGTTAAAGCTTCCCTGGAGCGAATTGCACGTTGCTGAGGGAACCAAAGTCCGCGACCTCTGGAAACACGAAGACTTCACGGCGAAGGCCGACCAGTCATTCACGATTCCGGCACACGGCTCACTGATGTTCCGGATGAAGGCTCCGAAGTAATGCCTAGACCAGGGAAACTCTGACTAGGTGTCCTCAGCTTACGAGTCTGTGTGAGAACTACAGTTTGGGTTGCGACAGTGTTACAACCCGCGCGGAATCGAGCCCCGAAGGGGCAGGAATAAGATAGCCCAGCACGAAGTCCCGTGAAGCGGGCGGAGTGCTGGGTAGGGCGGGAATAATTCCCGAGTCCCCCGGGGACGGCACTGGTTCCTACACAGACTCGGAAAATCTGGCCAGAGACAATGCTCCGAGTGAAGTCGAAACTCTACCGTCTATGCCGCTCAAAGTTCGGGGGCTGCACCCGTCGCGGCGGGCTGAAACACTCTCTTTTGCGGGCTTTGTGTCAGGGCACGACTTCAGTCGTGCCGATTAGCCCATTGTTCTTGTCATTCCTCGCGGACTCTAGTCCGCGGGGAATCTGCTATTCGACTTTTTCAGCAGCCTCATACGGTCATGCTATGCTGCGAGTCATGCCCGACGAAGCTACAGGCCAACCCCCTTCCAGGCATGCTGCATTCGTTCGCGTGACCCACTTTGTCACCACAATCCAAATTCTTCTGCTGGTGTTTGCTTCCATCGCCTTGTGCCAGCAGTCCGAAGACTTGCTGGCGGTCCAATCGCAGGTCGGGCCCGGATATGGCTTCATCAACAGAAGCGGAAAGATCGTCCTGCCGGGCCCCTATCAAGGTGGTGCCTCGTTCTCGGAAGGATTAGCACCCATAAATGTTGATGGCGAATGGGCCTACATTGATACGACCGGACGAGTCGTGATCGCCAATCTCCGGGTGATCACCGCAGGAGGTTTTGTCGAGGGAAGGGCCTACGTCGAAGATTTTACCCACCACTATGGGTTCATTGATCGCACCGGGCGCATGGTGGTTCCCATCACATACGAAGCAGCCAACAATCGCGACATTTTCCAGTTCGCGGAAGGTCGGGTTCCCGTGCTGGTTGACGGCAAGTGGGGATATCTCGACACACAGGGCGAGTTTACAATTCCGCCGCAATATGACGAAGCTTCTGGATTCCAGAACGGGGTAGCGTGCGTCAGAAGCGGCTCGCAAACAATGTATATCGACCCCAGCGGCGCCGTGGTTTTGGCAACTCGGCTGTTTGCCATGACTTTTCGGGGCGGGCCACTCGCGCCGGTGAAGGTCGGTGACAAGTGGGGATACATCGACAAGAAGGGCGAAATCGCCATCGTTCCTCAATACGAACGAGCAGCACCTTTTACGGATGGTTTAGCTGCGGTAAAACAGGGCGGGCGATGGAGCTTTATACGCTCGGATGGCACGATTGCGTTTACCACTGATGCCGAGCTGGTTCGCGAGTTCAGTGATGGACTTGTCGTTGTGCGTGAGGGCGACGGGAAGTGGAACTACCTCAACAAGATGGGTCAGAAGCTCAGCCGCACCGGGTTTCAGACCGCCACGGATTTTTCCGACGGCGTCGCAAAGACCGACATTGGATACATCGATACCTCCGGCAAGTTCTTTTGGAAAGGGCCCTGGTAGCGAGCCGCCTGCGAAGCGGGCTGGCGCAACAACTCGGGTACGGAAGATGCCTACTTCTTGCTGGCGAGTTCTTCGGCGCGGGCAGCGCCCTGCAGGGCGCCGCGGCGGCCTGGAGCATTGACCAGAGCGACCTGAAATTCCTTGAGCGCCAAAGCTGGCTGATTCTGCTCCAGCAGCAAGTATCCGAGCTGTTCGCGAGCGGGAATGATCGGCCCCGGTGTGACCGGAAGCTTCTCGACGGCATCCTCCTCGTCAGCCGCTGCGCGCATCGATGCCACGGCTTCCTCGGGCTTCTTGTTCGCCTGGGCTGACCACGCCATGACTTCGCGCTTCAGAATGTCCACCTGAGTCGCCCAGTAGGAATTGCCTGTGGTGCGAAGCTGCTCTTCGAGGTGTTGTAGCGTGTCGATTTCGGCACGAGCTTCGCGCGCGTGACCGGTGCGAGCGAGTCCAAGTCCCCGCGCCCACACCGCAATTGCGACGACCTGAGGCGGGGCTTCTGCGGGAGGCACAATGCCGGCAGCATCAAACCATTGGCCCCGCTCAACCGCATAGCGAACGGGCATCGCTGTTGCGGCGTAAGAGACCTTGAAATCGGATTCGTTCAAGTTCTTGATGTCTCTGAGTTGTTGAATGGTCCGATTCGCATCTTCGTCGCGTCCAGTCTGGAGATAGGCGTATACCAGGTAATCCATGGCATGGAGCTCTTCTCCAGTGTCGCCCTGTTGATGCGCCGCGGCCTGTGCCGCAAGGTTGGAGGCGATGGAGTCGTCCCACAGGCCGAGCCGCGTGAAGATGTGCGATGGCATGTGCAGTGCATGCGGCGCCGAGGGTGCAATTTGCGCGTAGGTTCTGGCCGCCGCTAGACCCTGTGGCGCGAGTTCCGCGTTGTCGTACGCATGGATGAGGTAATGAGGGATTCCCGGGTGTTCGGGGTAGCGTCGGTCGAGCGGTTCGAGCAGAGCGGCTGCCTGTTTCTGCCGGGCATGGGTCTTGTCGGCGGGCGAAGCGTTTGCGAGCAGCGCCAAGGCGTAAAACACCTGGACCTCGACATCTTGTGGGTACTTCGCAGCGAGTCTGCTCATGGCGTCTTCGTAGCGCAATGCGCGCGTAGAGTACGAAACCGCGGCAGCATCCTGGTAGACCAGGCTCGCCGCATTGATGAACTGGCGTTCTCGTTCCGAGGGGGAGCCGATCTGCTGCGCCAATTGGATTTCCTTTTGCGCAGTCGAGACTTTGACGGGCGCAATGGGCGGTTCCCAAAGCTGGTGATAGTAGGTCATGGCGATTCCCCAATGGGCCATGGCACACTGCGGATCCAGTTCGGCCACCTTTTGAAATGCATTTTCTGCGGCGGCGTACGCGAAAGAATGAAGCAGGGCCACGCCCCGTTCGAACTGCTGCTGAACGGCCGGTGCGCACGACGTGGGGAACGAGACTTTCCCCAACTTCTCGGGAGCCGGATGGTCATGGGTCTCTTGCGCCGCCGGGAAAGGAGCGGTCAACAGAACGATCAGCAGGACTCGCCAAAGGTGGGGCACGCGGATCTCCGTAGACGATGGAAGCGGATCTGGTGTCGGCATTTTACAGCGAATCCCTGGTGGCCTTCGACACTTCGTCAAGGATGTCATGGGACTGAAAACTACGCTCGAAGGAGGCACCTGGCGGCACATGGTGTATTTTCGTACTTCCTATTCAGCGAGCAGACTTCTGATCCAGAAGTAATGCCGGCAGTCGCACCTTGTGCTTCAGGTAGGGAGGGCTTTCATGAGGTTTAGAACTATCGCGTTGGTGTGGCTTCTTTGCTTCGTAGCCGTGGCGCTTGCTTTGGCGCAGACATATTCGGTCAAGGTCGAACGCGGCGTCGAGGTCAAGATGCGCGATGGGGTCATTCTGCGTGGAGACATTTTTCGTCCCAGTACTGAAGGCAAGTTTCCCGTCCTACTGCAACGCACTCCATACCGCCGCGCAACCTGGGGCTACGATGTCGATTTTGCCCAACGTGCTGCATCGCGCGGCTACGTGGTGATGCTGCAGGACGTTCGCGGGCGCTATACCTCAGACGGCGAGTGGTATCCGTTTCTTCATGAAGCGGAGGACGGATACGACACCATCGAGTGGATTGCGGTCCAGCCATACTCCAACGGCAAAGTCGGGATGTTCGGAGGCTCCTATGTGGGTGCTACGCAAATGCTGGCGGCCATCGCGCATCCGCCGCACCTGGCGGGTATTTGTCCGGTGGTGACCGCGAGCAACTATCACGACGGGTGGACCTACCAGGGAGGCGCGCTGGAACAGTGGTTTGACCAGTCGTGGACGAGCGGATTGGCGCAAGACACGCTGATTCGCCAGCTTGAACACGCGAAGGATCCGCCCGAAGAAGTGAACGTCCTGCCGCTGACCAACTATCCAATCTTCGGTGTTGACCCGGCGAACGTGATCAATGTTTCTTCTCCCAAGGTCGCTCAGTACTATCTCGATTGGCTGGCGCACCCTTCGTATGACGATTATTGGAAGCGGTGGTCGATTGAGGAACATTACGGGAACATAACCGTTCCGGCGCTGCATATCGCAGCCTGGTACGACATTTTCCAAGGCGGCTCGCTGCACAATTACCTTGGCCTGAAAGCAGGCGCGGCGACGGAAGAAGCTCGTAAGGGGCAGAGGCTGGTGGTGGAAATCGGCGGGCACTCCGGAGACGGGCGCAAAATCGGGGAAGTGGACTTTGGCCCCGAAGCCGAAAAATCGGCAGGAGAAACGCTGGGCGTGGACGACATTACGCTGCGCTGGTACGACTATCTTTTTAAGGGCGTACGAAACGATTTTGCCACTGGCAAGCCGGTGAGGATTTTCGTGATGGGCACAGACCAGTGGCGTGCCGAAGAGGCCTGGCCTCCCGCGCGGGCGAAATCGACCAGATATTTCCTGCATTCCAAGGCGGGAGCGAACTCTGTGAGCGGCGACGGTTCGCTATCAACCGCTGCCCCCGGCAATGAACCTTTCGACAAATTTACCTACGATCCGGCTAAGCCCGTGCCGACGGTAGGAGGTCCGCTGTGCTGCGACAGTGAGCATCTGGCGCCGGGCCCCCGTGACCAGCGCAAGGTGGAAGAGCGCGATGACGTGCTGGTCTACTCGACACCTCCTCTGGAACACGATCTGGAAGTCACGGGGCCTGTCCGCCTGGAGTTGTTTGCCTCGTCGTCCGCGGTGGACACCGACTTCACAGCCAAGCTGGTCGACGTGGCGCCCGATGGCACGGCCATCAATCTCACGGAAAACATATTGCGTGCTCGTTATCGCGACTCGCAGGTTACTCCGACCATGCTGACGCCCGGGCAGGTTGTGACAATTTCCCTTGATCTGTGGGCGACGAGCAACGTCTTTCGCGCCGGACATCGTGTGCGATTAGAAATTTCAAGCAGCAATTTTCCGCGCTTCGACCGCAATCTGAATACCGGTGAACTCGCGGCCAACTCAACCAAATGGGTTTCGGCGACGAACAAGATCCTTCATGACAAGGCCCACCCGTCGGCGCTGGTGCTGCCGATTGTTCCTTGAAGCGCTTTGGTTACCAAGTATCGTCAGTCGTTGCGGTAGTTTAGCAGCGGCTTCTGCTGCGGCGGAATTGCTGTGTAATAGCTCTTGCCCGCAGTCTGTTTCTTGAAGTCGTCTTTGGCCGCCTGCACCAGCGCCGGGTCGGTGAACAAATCGAGCGCCGTGAGAGCGATGGCCTTGGCCGCTACTACCATGCCTTGCTGACCAATGCTGGTGCCCGAGGTGGCGGCCGCCTGCCAGGTGTGGGCCGCAGTGCCCGCCGGCCACGTTGCTGCCGAGAAGCCGATGGTCGGCACGTTCCAGCTCACGTCACCCACATCGGTTGACGCTGCCGGCTCGTTGGGATCGAATTTGCGCAACGGTTGGATCTGCTTCGACGCGTCTAGGCTGGGAGGAGTGTCCATCTTGAAGGTCTTTTGCAATTCTTCGGCAAACTTCTTCTGATCAGGATCGAGTGTATAGCCGCCAACTTCTTCGAGGTTCTTCTGCGCCACCGCGGCCAGCGGATCGTTGGGGATGATGTTGGCGTCGGTGCCGATGTCCTTCACTTCGAGCGTGGTGCCGGTCATCAATTCAGCGCCGTGGGCGATGTTCTGAATCCACGCCCATATGTCTTTCAGCGTCGTATTCGACGGGCTGCGCGCCATCAGGTTCATCTGCGCGAGGTCGGGAACAATGTTCGGCGCCACGCCGCCCTTCGAAATGATGTAGTGAATGCGCGTGTTGCTGGGCACGTGCTCACGCATGAACTCAATCCCGTTGCCCATAAGCATCACGGCATCCAGCGCCGAGCGGCCGCGGTCGGGCGCCATCGCCGCATGGGCCGCCACGCCATGAAACGTGAACTTGGCCGAAATCACTGCCAACTGGCCGCCGTTGCTCACCGAGTTGTCGTCGGCCGGGTGCCAGTGCAGCACTACATCCACATCCTTGAATGCGCCCGAGCGCACCATGTAGACCTTGCCCGAGCCACCCTCTTCCGCGGGCGTGCCGTAATAGCGCAGCGTTCCCGCAACGTGGTTCGCCTCCATGTATTGCTTCAGAGCAACGGCGGCCAGCGCGGCGCCCGAACCCAGCAGATTGTGGCCGCATCCGTGCCCCGGCGCCCCTGCTGTCACCGGATCTCGCTGGGGTACTGGTTGCTGCGACAGTCCGGGCAGCGCGTCAAACTCGCCCAGGATCCCGACCACCGGCTTGCCCTCGCCATAGCTCGCGATGAATGCGGTGGGTTCGTCGGCCACTCCGGCTTGTACCTTGAAGCCTGCGGCTTTCAGTTGCTCCTGCAAGAGCGCGGAGCTTTTGTTCTCGTGATAGCCCAGCTCGGCGTAATCCCATATCTGTTTCGAAACCTGTTGCCAATGAGCGGCATCCTGGTCAACCAGCTTCAGCAGTTGCGCATGGGAGCCGGAAGGAACCTGTGCTGATGCCGCAGCCGTCAACAGCGCCACAAACGCGGTCGTCCATAACAGCGTTCTGGTCTTCATTTGCAAAGACGGCGACAACGATAAAGAAAACGGGGAAGACTTCTCCATGGGCAGACTCCTCATCTGATCGACACGAGAGTGTAGCTGTTGAATGGAACAGAATGGAAATCATGCCACAGGGGTGGAGCGGAAGGATAGCTCACGAGACCGTGTGACTCCTGCGGAACGGGAACGGGGCGAAAAACGTCCCAGTGGATCGGCTCTGAAGCTGCTTGCGCTGGTGAAAAAGAAGGGGCTCGCGGCCATCGCGTAAAACGTGAGTAACGATTGATGACCGAGGCCGCCCAATCAGGCGGCCTTGTTCGTTTGGAAAGGCTCCGCATACCCCAAAAGAAGCGAGATGCGGGCCCCTGCCTAGAGGGGCTGGTCAAAGTGGGCGACGACGCGGCGGCACAGGCCGACAAAATCCTCGTGTGTCAGGTCATTTTTCGCGTCGTTGGTGCGCCATGCACAAATTTTGAAATCTGCTTCGCCAAGGCCGTCACCGGTGTGGTCAACGGATGGAAGAAGAGCCAATGTTGCTTTGTAATGGCGTCCTTTGGCTTTGGATTCTGCATTGGAATACTTGCTTAGAAGCGACCAGTCTAAGGGTTCGCCGGTATAGTGGTCGTGCCCGCCGCAGTGGACAACTGCGCGATGAATCGCCACCTTGTAGGCTGCAACATTTGCCGTCGCGTTGCCGCGCTTCCTATCGCGCTTAACGTGGGCGAGTGCCCTTCTATGGAGCCACCTTTCGTAGCTGGCCTGTTTGAGTGCGATGGGCGAAAGGAAATCAGGAAGCTGATATTTGCGGTGCTTCGCAGCGTCACTCATACGACGATCTCTCTGCGGACCTGGGGAACCGCGCAAGATTTGATACCTAGGCTACCGGCCCCGACATTCAGGATTCACGACCCAAGCTATAGTATGAACATACAAGGCAAATTTGAATACTTGGATGTTTGTTTAGTGGTTTCTCGCCCCTTACTGGCGGCGCATGACTGGGATTGGGAGCATTTTCATGACTGCGGCGGTGCAACTATCTCAGCTATGGAAGCTGGGTTCCCAAATCGGTAGCGGCGGTTTCGGCCGTGTTTTCGAAGCCGTAGGCGATGACGGTCGCGTGGCGGCGGCCAAACTGATTCCAAAAGAACCAGGTGCCGACCGAGAACTCTTATTCGAAGATCTCGCAGGGGTGCGGCATGTCGTTCCCATAATCGACACGGGTGAGCACGACGGTAATTGGATTATCGTAATGCCGAAGGCGGAGAAGTCGCTCCGAAGTCATCTTACTGAACGAGCGACTCTATCGGCAGAAGAGACCGTAGCGATTCTGACTGATGTTTGTACAGCGGTCGCTGATCTTCATGGGAGGGTTGTCCATCGGGACATAAAGCCGGAGAATGTGCTTCTGCTTGATGGCCACTGGTGCTTGTGTGACTTTGGAATTGCGCGATACGCGGAGGCCTCTACAGCGGCTGACACACACAAATGGGCTTGGACACCCGCATACAATCCGCCAGAACGATGGCGCGGAGAACGCGCTACAGGGGCTTCTGATATTTACGCTCTAGGAATCATGGCCTTCGAGATGTTATCCGGGCATGTGCCGTTCCCTGGCCCGGATTTTCGCGGCCAGCACCTCAACCAAGACGCACCTCCACTCGCAATATCTCCCGCCCTTCTATCAGCGCTTGTGTCGGAGTGTCTTTTCAAGGCTGCCGATGTTCGACCAACTGCTGCAAACGTAGTGGCCCGCCTTGCCCTGATCCTCCAGCCGGCATCACCCGGGGCTGGACAGCTACAAGCAGCAAATCGACAGGAGGTCGAACGTTCTGCCTCCAAAGTCGCCGCATATTCAGCAGCGCGCTCGGCTGCGGAGCGGCGCGGTGAAATTGTCGTTTCTGCTACGAAACTGCTGGGAATGGTCGCCGACCGTCTCGCCCAAGCTGTCCGTGACAACGCTCCTGCGGCGTCCTGGCAATCTAGCTTCGCCAAATCCCAATTTGGTTGGTCCGTTACGCTAGGGCAGGCCGTCTTGAGTTTCGGATCGGTGCAGGAAGCCGGGCAAAATGGTTGGTCATTTGAGGTTATTGCGCAGTGCGAGATCAGCATTCGAATTCCGGCTGATCGCTTTGGTTACGAAGGAAGAAGCCATTCGTTATGGTTCTGCGATGGGCAGGAACGCGGTGTACTTCGCTGGTACGAAACGGCGTTTATGGTGTCCCCCATGTTTGGAGAGAGGGGTCGGCAAAGCCCGTTCTCCCTCCCGGTAGGCACGGAGGCCGGGCAGGCATTGGCACCTGGCATCGCGAAATTTCAAGTGGCGTGGCCGTTCACGGTGATTGAGCCGGGGAATGACGCGGACTTCATCGAAAGGTGGATGTCATGGTTTGCGCAGGCATCGCAAGGCCAGTTGGCCTACCCGTCCGTGATGCCGGAACGTCCTATAGTAGGGTCGTGGCGTCAGCGTTGACCTCGCATCCGGGCCGGTGACCCACATATCCCTGATTTTAGGATATGCGGGGCTTTTGCCAAACGCCGCGATCACGAACCTACCGCGAACGCACACATCCTAACCTTGTCACATACATGCGTGATCTGCGTCCTTTCCTCGAACAGACGACGCATCTAAACTCACCCACGAGGAGGAGGGAGTGCTGTCTCCGCAGCAGGCGACAGCCGGACATTTCCCTTACCCCCTGAGACTGTGAGACTTTGACCGTGACTGGTCCTGATCGTTGTCGAGTTTCTTCCTGTTTCCCCGCCTTGGCCCCCCTGCACATCCAAAAATCACCGCTTAAGTCCTTTGTTAAGAGGAATTTGCCTCTAAGTCCTACGCGCAGAGGAATTTGCGAGGCAAGCATCCAGCAACCCCAATGGAATGAGGAATTTGCAAAAATATGGGGGGAGGGGGTCCCCCCCGAAATACAAAGAAGGAGTACGAGGGCAGCTATGCGATCGCGTCAGGTTGTCAGGAGGTGATGTTCCCACCCTCCCGAATGAGCCGCGAAAGGGTGGGGAAACACCGGAACCGGAGGGAACTACTCTTCTTCTTCCACCACTTCGCCACGCTCGGCCTTGGCTGCGGCGATGACCTTCTCCTGCTGCAAGCCGGGAACGTAGTCGTAATGGTGCATTTCCATGGAGAAGCTGCCGCGGCCCTGTGTCATCGAGGTCAGATCCGTGCCGTAGGTCAGCATTTCGGCCATGGGCACTTCGGCTTTCACGACGGTCTTGCCGGCCTTATTGTCCATGCCCTGGATGCGTCCGCGACGGCTGTTGAGGTCGCCCATGATCGAGCCCGCGAATTCGTCGGGAATGGTGATCTCGACGTTCATGATCGGCTCGAGAAGCGTCGGTTTGGCTTGCTCCATGGCTTTGCGGAAAGCGATGCGGCCGGCGGTCTTGAACGACAGTTCGTTGGAATCGACATCGTGATAGGAGCCGTCGTAGAGAATCACACGGAAGTCCACGACTGGGAAACCCGCGAGAAAGCCACGCGCAGCTGCTTCGACAATGCCTTTTTCTACAGCCGGGATGAAATTTTTGGGGATCGAGCCGCCAAAAATTTCGTTGACGAACTCGAACTGTCCACCGTGCGGCAGAGGCTCCATCTTGATTTTGCAATCGCCGAATTGGCCGTGGCCGCCCGACTGTTTCTTGTGGCGACCCTGCACGTCGGCCTTGCCGCGGATGGTCTCGCGATAGGGAACCTTGGGCGCCTTGAGGTTGACCTCGGTGTGGTAGCGGTTCTTGAGTTTCGAAACCACCACTTCGATGTGCTGCTGGCCGGTGCCTGCGATCAGAAACTCCTTGGTCTGCGGATCGCGGAAGAAACGCAGCATGGCATCCTCTTCCATCAGCTTGTGGATGCCGTTGCTCAGCTTGTCTTCGTCGGCGCGGGTCTTGGGCTCAATGGCGAAGGTGATCGCCGGTTCTGCGAAGTTCACTTGCGGATACTGGATGGGGGACGGCTTGTCGCCGAGCGTATCGCCCGTCAGGGTGTCTTTGAGTTTGGCCACCGCACCAATATCGCCCGCGTGAAGTTCGTTCACGGGAACGGCCGTCTTGCCTTGCATCGCCGAAAGGTGCGCGAACTTTTCGCTGCTGCCGCGAGTGAAATTCTGAACGGTGGCATCGTTCTTCAGTACGCCTGAGAAGACTTTGAAGAACGAGATGCGTCCCGAGAAGGGATCGCTGATCGTCTTAAAAACGAAAAGCGAAAGCGGCTCGGAGTCGCTGATTTTGCGCACGGCCGGATCGCCATTGTTGGCCGTCGCAGCGGCGGTCACCGTACCGCGTTCCACTGCGGTTGGGAGGTAGTCGACGATGAAATCGAGTACTTCGTCGGTGCCCATGTTGCCCAGCCCCGAGGCGAACAGCACAGGGAAAATCTTGTCTTCGCGGATGGCATTGTGCAGTCCGGCGATGATGTGTTCCTCGTCGATGGTGCCTTTCTCGAAGAACTCTTCCATCAGCTTGTCGTCACCCTCGGCGACCAGCTCGACCAGGCGCTCGTGAGCGGCCTTGGCCTCTTCTTCCATGTCGGCGGGAATAGGCCCAATTTTCGCTTTGCCGTTGCCGCCCATTTCGTAGGTGTAAGCCTGCATCTTTACCAGGTCCACGACTCCGGTGAAGCTCTTCTCGGAGCCGACGGGCAGTTGGATAGGAACAACAGCGCGGCCGAAGGCGTTGGTCAGCGAGTCCATCACGCGAGTGAAGTCGGCGCGTTCGCGGTCCATGCGGGTGCAGACGACTGCGCGCGGCAGAAGGAACTTGTCGGCGTAATTCCAGATGCGCTCGGTGACCACTTCGACGCCACTAACGGCATCGACCACGACCAAGGCGCTGTCAACCGCGGGGAGCACCATCTCGGCTTCGTGAATGAACATATTGAAGCCGGGTGTATCGATCACATTGATTTTTGTTTTGCCCCACTCTACAACTGCCGCCGCCGCAGCGATCGACATCGAACGGCTGACTTCCTCGTCGTCGTAATCGGTAACGGTGTTGCCTTCATCCACTCGTCCCAGGCGCTGCGTGGCCCCTGAGGTAAACAGCATGGCGGATGCGAGCGAGGTTTTGCCCGAGTGAGAGTGCCCAATCAGTGCAATGTTGCGGATATTCGCGCCTTCGTAATTCTTCACCTGAGACTCCTTGGAGAGATGAGAACTGTCCCAACGCCGCGCGACAGGTCGGGACTCCGCTAGGTCTCAGGGGCACTCTTCCCCGGTGGCACCCGCCGCGGCGGGCGCCCAAAAACCCCGAGGATGCCGATGAGGCAAAAATGGCGGGGCACCATGCCGGCCTGCGCATGGTGATGCTGTAACAAACTTGCAATGCTAGCACACGGGGTTTGCGGGTCTCAATTAGCGGCGACCAGCGCAGGAGTGTCTAGTCTTCGTAAGGCACGAAGTCGGCCTTAGTGGCGCCGCACACCGGGCAGACCCAATCATCCGGGATATCGGCAAATGCGGTGCCGGGAGCAATGCCGGCCTCAGTATCGCCTTCGGCCGGATCGTAGATGTGGCCGCAGATCGTGCATAGATATTTCTTCGTCATGGCAAAGGCCTCGTCGGAGTTCTTGGTTGCGCTTACTTTATCAGGCAGGTGCAAAGGTTCGAAAGCCTGCGCGTCGCGGACTAAAGTCCGCGATGCGGGTCAAAATAACGACTTATCGGCACGACTGAAGTCGTGCCCTGACGCAGGCTGTCTGGGAGCAAGTGTTCAGCAGGGACTTCTACTGCTCCATCTTTCCGCGCACGATGATGTTGATCAGCTTCCAGGGATTCTTGCGCAGTTGGATCTCCAAGTCGCCGTCTTTGTTGATGACCAGTTGCGCCGCGGGATAGAGAACGCCAGCACTCTTCTTCATGTCTTGGTCAACAATGTTGATCTGGCCTCCGGTGAGATTAAAGGCCTGAGATTGCGTGTTCTTATAGGCTTCGCCAAAGCTGATTTTGCGGTTGGTTACAAAGCGAATCATGCGGCCGGTCGGAGTGGGAGTCGAGGTGGCGTAGGCGATGTCGTAGCCGAGTGTCCCCGGGATCTGGATTCTCCCGACGGACTTCATCTTTTCCAGGGCCTTGACCAGTCCCTGGTTCTGGCCTGTGGCAAAGGCGTTGTCTAGTGTTTTGGTGTCTTCCTTGGTCGAGTAGCTGGTAAGGATCAGCTTGACGCTGACGTTCTTGCCCAACTGCGTGCTCGTGCCCATGGCGGTCGCGTCAATGGTTTCCTGGGCGGCGGTCGGCAGCGCCGAGATTGCGGCCAAAGTCAGGGCAGCCAATGACATCCTAATCATCTTCGTTGTCAGTAATGTTCGTGTGCGCATGGATGCTCCTTCGTAAATGATGTGATGGTAAATCTATGCCTTGAGGTTTTCTATTGGCGCGACCGCGTCAGATTGCGCCTTTCTTTGCCAGCGCCGTGATGCGGTCAGAAGCGCGGAAAGCCAGAGCCTGAATGGTTTCGGTTGGCTGGCCGCGTCCGCTAGTGACGAAGCTGGAGCCGTCGCACAAGAACAGGTTGGCGACGTCATGGGTGCGATGGTCGGAGTTGATCACCGAGGTCTTGGGATCGTTGCCCATACGGCAGGTTCCGAGCAGGTGGACGCCGTTTGTGGTTTCAGTCACCGGGAATGCCCAATGCTTCTGAGCGCCGGCTGCGTCGAGGATGTCCATCCCGCGGTCAAGTTGGTACTGAGCGAACTTGAGATCGTCAGGATGGTCCTTGTAGGTGACGCGCATCGCGGGAAGTCCCCAGGCATCTTTCAGGGTGTCGTCGAGGGAGATGCTGTTGTCGGCGAGGGGCAGAGAAGTCCCGTGGCCCATCGTCATCATGGTGCGGTTGAAATTTTTCTGTAGCGCCTTCTTGTATTCGCTGCCCCACTGCGGCGTGTCGGGCGGAAGTCCGGCAAATGCGAACGAAATTGGCTCCCACAGGAAACGCGCGCTGATACCGCCTCCACCGTAGAAGCCGAGCTTGGGATCGACTTCGTAGAAGTCCTGCACGATGCGCGTGACTTCGATGCTCTTGTACTCGTTCAGTTCGTGCTCGAACGTGCCTTGCGGCAATCGTGTCGGTGTTGAACATCAGGTATTTGCCCACCAGACCGCTGGAGTTCGCCAGGCCGTTGGGGGAGCGGTTGGACTTCGAGAGCAGCAACAGGCGTGGCGTCTCGGCTCCGTTGCTGGAGACGATGACGGCTTTGGCGTGCTGGAGGTTCTCCTTGCCGTGCTGGTCGAAGTAGACGGCGCCGATGGCGCGGCCTTTGGCGTCGAGCTCAATCTTATGCACGTAGCTATGTGGACGAATTTCGCATCGTCCGGTAGCTACGGCTTGGGGAATCATCGAGGGAAGCGGGCTCGACTTCGCGCCCATCTCGCAGCCGAAGCCCATGCAGAAGCCGCAGTGTGCGCAGGGCAGGCGTCCCTGGTAAGCCTGCGAGATGACCGCGACCGGAGCGGGGAAGGGATGGTATCCGAGCTTGCGCGCACCTTGCTCGAAGAGCACGCCGCTGGATTTCACCGGCATCGGCGGCAGCGGGTAAGGCTTGGAACGCGGCGGATCGAACGGGCTCACGCCCGCCTGCCCCGAGACGCCTAGGTCCCACTCGGCCTTAGTGTAATAGGGCTCCATGTCGGCGTAGGTGATGGGCCAGTCGGCGAAGCCGGTGCCGGCGATGGTGCCTTTCTTGCTGGCCTCGATGAAATCGATTTCGTGGAAGCGCCAATAGTTGGCGGTGAAGTGAACCGTGCCACCACCAACCATGCGGCCGTACATGATCGGGGCCTGCTTGACGGCCTTGTCATTCGGCGTCTTGCGAAATGTCATCGGCTGCTTTTCAGGATTGTTGGTGAGCAGATGCTGCGCCTGCACCCGGTATTCGTCGTGAGTGAACTGGCTGCGATCGAGCCAGGGGCCCTGCTCGAGGGCGACGACGCTGAAGCCGTTGCGCGAGAGTTCGCGGGCAAGCACGCTGCCTGATGCACCGCAACCTACGATGAGGAAATCGACCTTGTCGGTGAGCTTGTACCTGATTTGCGGGGGCGCGGCGCTCATGCCTTCTCCTTCATGGCCTGCGCGTCGTAGTAGCCGAACGGAGGAGCGTAGTAGAAGTGGTCTTCAAAGCCGATGAGCTTCCAGCCGATCTGGTCTTTGTTGCCACCATCGGATGGGTCGCCAAAGAATCCGACGAGGACGTAGGCCCTCAACGTGCCAAAGTCGCCGGACTTCTCGATGGCCTTGATGGCCTCGACCTGTTGCGCCGAAGTGAGCGCGGCGAACGATGCTGCCTGCGGCGCGGTCTTCTTTGCCTGCGCATTCAGGGCGGCGAGCGCCTTGGTGAAGTCCTGCTTGTTCTCCGGCTCGATTTCGCTGAGCGCGAAATCCACGAAGCGCACAACATTGGCTTCTTTCGCGCCGGGGGTTTCATCAGTAGGAATAATCTGCGCGGCGAAGGCTTCGTAGTCCGCGGCCTGCTTTGGGGTGAAGAAACGGAAGGGCTGGCCATCGAGATTCAGCGGCGCCGACTTGGCATGTTGGTGCGCCTGAGCCAGTACTTCGGGCGTCAACCCTCCCAGATACAACAGCCCCAGCGAAGCTGCGGCCTGTCCTAGAAATGTGCGGCGCGTGTTATCCAATGATTATCCCTTTCGTACGGCCTGGATCGTCGGTCGTGCAGCAATGCCTATCTGGTTTGACGTAATCGCGACCCTCTCGGGGAGTCGCTGCGTCTAGTGCATTAACTGGGCCTGGTGTTTTCGAACGGCGATGGCCTCGATTTCGACGAGAGCCCCGGGAGCCGCCAGTGCCACGACTTGCACGGTGCTGCGCGCGGCTTTGTTGGGCTGCTGCTTCGAGCCGAAGAACTGCGTGTATCCGGCGTTCATCGCGGCGAAGTCCATCTTGCCGCCGTTCGCGGGTTCGCCCATCAGGAAAACGTGCACCATGACCACGTCGGCCATCGAAAGCTGCTGGGCAGCCAGTTCATCCTGGATCTGCTGGAGCACGGAAATGGTTTGCGTCTTGGTGTCGCCATACATCTCGGTGCTGCCCTTGGCAGCGTTGGGGTTGGCGACCTTGGCGATGTGTCCGCTGACGTAAATCGTGTCGTAGCCGGCCGGCACGATGACCGCGCTTGCGATCGGTATGTCTGGATTGGCGAGCGGAATCCGCTCGATTTTGTCACCTGACTGCGCCGCCGCCGGAACTCCAAGGCATAGCATCGCCAACGTCGCGCAGAAGGCGACCTGTAACACAGAGCTTTTCATGTGCGTCCCCATGTCTTACACAAAGATGAGGACTGACATGTTAGCCCGAGTCGTCGGGAGTGCGCCACTAGGATCTGGACGAGCCTTGCGGAATGGCCGGGCCACCGGACGAAGCCATTCGCCTACCAGATCAGCTATAACGCGAACTGCACTTGGCGCGCGGTAGTTGAGGTTGCGGTGATTGCGCCCGCCGAACCGGAAACTCCCGTTGGCGTAAAGGTAATCAGGTTCGGGGTGTTGAAATTGGCGCGGTCAAGCAGGTTGAAGATCTCGGCGCGAAATTGCAGGTTCAGGCGCTCACGTAGTTGCGTGTTCTTGATGGCGGAGAAGTCCTACGTCGCCATACCGGGACCCGTGAGATTATCTCGTGTCGCGTTGCCCCAGAACCCGCTGTTCGCCGGCGGTTGGAGAAATACCGCGGGGTTGAACCATTGCGCCGGAGTTCCCAGGATTGGATTCCCATTGAAGTTGGGATTATTGAACGGCCGCACAGGATTGCGCATGTCTCCATTGTTCGACGGGTTATAGCTGAGCTGCGCGGTGAACGGAAATCCGTCTTGCAGCGTGAGAGTGCTGTCGATCGACCAGCCGTTTACGAGTGCGCCCCCCACTCCTTTCAAGTCATTGGCATAAGCTTTGCCGTGGCCAAACGCAACTCGTACACGACGCTGACCACGCCAGTGTTTCGTACGTCATAGGTCGCCGGTCCCCAATCGGCGCGAATGTCATACGGGTTCGATATCAATCCGGGAGCGTTGCCGGCGGTTGTGCCGTTAACGGAGTCGCCGTCGTCCAGCGCTTTCGCCCATGTATAAACGCCGCGGAACGACAGGCCATTTCACCAGCGTCCCCGGCTCAGGAGTGCTCGGGACGTTTGCGTTGCCTGCTGGCCGGAGGTCTACTGGGTGTCTTGGGCCGCCGGAAACTTGCCTGACGACGAGAGTCCGCTGTTCTATCCGCGGGCTGACACTCTGTGGTGCGAACAAAAAAAACCGCCCGAGAACTAGAGTTGTTGTACAAAGTGTCCCCCGGTGACCGAATTAGTCGCGTCCCCGTGACTTCAAACGAAAGCTCGCCAGCTCGCCCACTAACTTGGGGGGCAAGATTTGCAGCCACCGTTCCGATCCAAGCAGGCCGTCATCATCAACGCGGCTTTGGGAGCGGTGTGGTCGTTCAGTATGGATCTCACCAAGATCCCCGAGTTTCATCCTCGCGTGGTCAAGGTTGTAAGCTCGAAAAAATGTCGAGCAGACGAATCTGATCGGCGCAGTGCTCCCTGGTCGGCACTGGCTTTTTGCGCCGCCATCCGCGCTCTCCACGCTGCCTCTTACGCTGGGCCACCTACGCAGCCAGTGGAAGCTGAAGTTCGTCCTTTCTCGCCGGGGTGGCCGCGCTCCAATCAAACGGTACGACCTGGCGCACGGGGCGGAACAATCCATGTGCGTCATACTGCGCGCCGCATGATAGACATCCCAGTCCAATCAATCTTCCAGGGCGTTCTCTATCGCAGCCGCTTTCGCATATTCCCACCCCCATGAGCCGTGAGCCACAGCAGGGGCAGGTTGACGAAGTCATCGAGAGCAAATAAAGAGATTTCATGCCTCGCTCCAAACTGCGCAACACGCGCTGATAAGTTGAACGTTAAGCTTTCTTGGCTGATTTACGATCGGGCGAAGCCTGTATAAAACACTAAGAAATAGACTTAGCCAGGAGTCCGGAATGCACTTGCGCCGCTGGGGAGTATTAGAGGCATGGAAGCGAAAAACGACGGGACAGCCTCGATCGCCGGCGTTGTCCCGTCAATTGTCGTCAGTCGATCTATTTTTTCCGCGACCTGCGCAGGAATCCCCCCAACGCTAGCAGACCACTGCCCATCAACATCATCGAACTCGGCTCGGGTACTGCAGCTAGTGGAGCAAAGGCTACGCCGCTGCCCGCTGTGCCGTCCTGGGCAGACAAGAATCCCGTGGTCCAAGTCACAGCATTGGTTTCGATGATCAGATTAACCGTAGTCTGGCCTGGCTGCATCTCATCGCCGAACTGGTCGAAGTTGAAGCCAACCACAGCTCCGGTTATTGAGCTGCGGTCAACCGTAATTGGATCGTGCGTTCCGAAGGGGTTCGTGCCCGCATCGACCATGAAGCCAGCAAAACTCGACATGGAGTAGCGCTCGTTAACATCTGGTCCAAGGTTCGAGAACACGTAGATGAAATCCAGGCAATTTGCACAAAACGTGTTGCCCGGGTCTCTTACCACCCACGTGCTGTATGTGTCTGTGAACGTGGGCGTTGTGATCGTGCCTGAAGTTGACGCCAGCGTTGACCCAGACGGGAAAAGCGGAGTCGGAGGAGCGGTTCCCCCGACGCTAAGTATTGACCCTTGCGCACTGGCCAAGCACATCAGCGCGAATGCCACCAATACAACGAGTTTCGCGGATTGAGATTTACCGCCTTCATTTGCCTTCAGCATATTTTCAATGTCCCTTTCGATTCTTAGTAGCACTCTCTTTAGCGGTCCGTGGCGCGTGAACGATATTGCTTGTTGCGCGACGGGTGGATGTAACCAATCCACCGATGACGCCGCACGGCACGACGTAAAAGCACGGTCCGATTAAACGTCGGTTCCTGATCCGGTGAACCTATTTCTCAGGTGCAGTCATCGTCCCACACGGTGAAAGCGACGTCGGAGCAACATTGCACACTGTGATTGTTGGCAAATCGCCATGTCGTAGGTAATTCCGGCCGTGCGACCCGCGCACGGATGATGCATCCTCCCTTGTCGCCACCGACAGACCTCATCACTTAACCGCTATCCCCTTGTAGAATTGCGAGTGTCATCGCCTGTTTGGTGCAACAATTCGATTTCGGAATCGAATGAGTCATTTACCACAATCTGAATTACGGAGCCTATTGGCGACCCAGAAGTATCGGCTGGCTACGGCGTTGAACAATTTTTACAACGCGGACAACAAGAATCCGGCAGCCGGAGATGCCGCGGCAATAGAAATGCCGAAATTCCTCTATGAAGAAAATTCCAGAGTACATCCCGGTTAATCCATTGAGGCTGCCGTGCCCGTCTTGCGGTGCTAAGCCGTCTGAAGAATGCAAAGCAGGAACTGGGGTCTGGCTCGTCAGTGTTCACGTCGTCAGAATCGCTCTTGCCGCCGGAATGGATAAGGCAGCACGGAAACGGGGACTTAAATAACTCTGTCCGAAGGCAACTGAGCAGGCGATACCAGTTACCCGTGACTTGGCTGCATCTCACATAATCCCGATTCAGCTTGCCTCGCCGCTCCCGTTCACTGATTAGTTCACCCTCGGGTATGGCGGTGGGACACTTTTTCCGGGATATGTAGCTTACCCCCGCATTCAGTTGACGGGGTAAGCTACATATCCGGAAAAAAGTGTCCCACCTGGTAACTCGAGAGTGAACCGGCTGGAGCACGTGACCCAGGCCGCGAAATCAATCCGGATTACTTGTGATATGTCCTGATAGCAACAAATAATCGTGGAAAGCCGTGGTGCCGGTCTGTGCCCGGATCTTCAACAATGCAATTCCTACGTCCAGTGCGGATTGGTCTACTTGAGCGGTGAGTCCGACTCTCTTTCGAGCAGCGGTTTCCTAAAGCAAGTTTCCACACGGGCCGCTCGTCGTGCCAATCACTTACAAACGGATTCCGTCATCCAATTCGGGGTGAACGTTGCTCAATCGGCGGCTAGTGGGCAACAGTTTGGGCAACAGTGCTGGATTCCGGTTACCGACTCCGCGCCACGGCCCGCATGGTTGTTCGACTACGGCAAATGTGCTGCGATCTGCGTCTGCGTCCCGACGATCGATTCCAGTCGCGACAGACGTTCCTGAAACGCCGCATTCTGCAGTCGCAATTGTGCCTCCAGGCTGTCAATCTCCTGTTGCTGCGTTTTGATCATCTCGGCCTGTGCTTTGACGTCTTGCTGTCGCGCCTTGATCACATCAGCCTGTTCGTCCACCCGCTGATACTGCTTCTGCATTTCGATGTGTCGTTAGCGATAAATCGCCATATCGTAGGTAATCCCAACCAAGGCCCGCACATGGCCCGAAAAACCAGATACAACATCCCGAGAATGACTTGGACGTGTCCGCACTGCGGCTTCGTGCATTCGCCTGCCGACCTTCGGCGATTGGACTCAGACCGACTCCAATGCAAGGGGTGTGGCAAGCCGTTCCCGAGCGGTCCGGCGGACCCGCCTCAATAGGTTTGTCGGACACTCCCGCAATCCAAAACTACGTGCAGCGGTAAAAGCGTTGGGAATAGATAACTCAGCCGAACACGCCAGGGATAAGCGCGAATTGGCCTTCCCCACACTCTTGGTGGAGAGCCTTCATCATATGGGGCCGATTGCGGGCGTCCAGCTCCATCGTAAGCTGTCGAACACATCGGCGCGAAATCTCCAGAGGCGATATTCCATGTGAGGAGGTGGAGCTTAAACGATTCAACACCGCGGAAGTGCAGAAATACCTCCGTGACCGCATTATGAAAGTGACTGACACAGAAATACATGTCGCCTGTTCACGCTGGGGAGGAAATCCGCGAATACTTGAACACCTTGCACTCAGCAATAGAGGGCTGCTCGACCCTTCCGATGTTGAGATGTCGCAAACTATACGATACATCCCAGCGGATGTTCTACACAGCCGCCATATCCCGGAATAAGTTGTCACCTGCAAGAATCCGCCCTTTTATGGAGGGTAATGGAGGCGGTGTTGATAGACTTCGGTCTACCCACGCGAAAGCAATGATGTCTCCGAAATCAGTTATGACTGGCGTAACGCAGGGCGTCGTCTGCCCTCTTGCCGGTTCTGTGTTCAGTTTAACTGGACCTAGAACCTGAGAATCGCCTGTGACCAGAGCGGCCATGATGTTCGTACCCTGGCCGCCTGACTGCGAACTCCGTTCTACCCACGTAATGACCACGCCGTTGTTCGGCGTAGTTCTTATCACCGGGAGCGTACTTACGGTGTGATCCTCAAAATGAGTTACGTTTGACGAGAATTGAAAATTGCCCCTCGCGTCGTAAGCATCAACATTAAGAACGCTTTGATTGTCCTGGATGCCGCAGAAGCCTCCGGGAGGGAATGGCAGGGGCGCCAATGAACCCGGCCGCAAGAAAAGGTCAAACTTTGCCATACTCTGCTGACCCAACCTTGACCCATTGGCGTCGTAGAATTGAAATTGGCTGAAAGTCTGTCCAAACGACCTGCCACTGCTCCAGGCGATTACAAATCCCCCTCTCTCTATTTCACCCGTAGGTTGTCCGTCCTTCATTATTTCAAATCCATCCAGGTACGTGATAATCGGCTGAATATTCACCTGCGAATTAACGTCCTTGGGCTCCTTGACCGTGAAAGCTTCGCCACGTTTGGTCAAATCGGAATTGAATATTTGAGCGCGGATCACTTGCTGACCAGCCTCTCCCCAACTAAGGACAAGGCCCGCATCCAAGATCCGAGTTATCGCGGGAGGATGATCCTCGGACACTCGAGTAGACCCAGGGTTAACCGGCAAGGGCGCGCCGTTCTTCACGCCATCAACAGTGAGCGCCTGAAGTAACAGGTTGCCTCGAGAATTCCACGCAACGACGAACCCAGTCTGGATGAGGGCCATCACTGGCCAAGTGGCCGGTGTTTCCGGCGTGTTCACTGTAAAATTTACTCCGACCCTGACACCACTGGCCGAGAACCTCGCGCAAGTGATGATGCCCGACTCAGTCCAAGCAACGACAAATCCATCGTCGATTGTCACTATGGAGATCGGTCCTCCAGAATCGCCATTGTTGACTAGGATCTCACCCACTGTAGTCCTCCTCGCGAATATCTTTTATCAACTGCTTTGGCCCTTCCCTTCACACGAAGATGACGTTACCGAGTAAACGATCTTCCGAGATGTTGAATACGCCGAGGGTTAATTCTGCGTTGAGACCGGGAGGGCTAAGGTTACCGGTTTTTGATGGCGACTTGCGTTCCCGACGAACGATGTCAGTTTTCAAGTCACCGCCGTTCAATATGATCCTCGCCAGTTCGGCCAGTAATGGAGGGTGTAGGCGAGATCGCTAGTCTCCACAGCGAGGCAAAAGATACGTTGTCCCCGGCCCGCGCCACTTTCAGTGATGCTCATGTCAACGAGTTTGCCAGTCTGATATGCGAATTTCTCGGTAGCTTCGACTGTAACAACCGCCAGAGATACAGTCAGGAGGACGAAATATAGCAGGCGCTTCATGGCTGCAAATGGTACACCCAATTCGTAAAGATACAATGAACTATCTTAATTCGAGCGCGACGAAGAGTCGGCCAAGGGAATTAAAACTTGACTAGCTGGGAGTTCCGGTGCAGCATTGGGCGCGCGACTCTCTTAGAAATCCCTTAAGCGGGTTGTTCAAGGAGCGACCAGAAATGGGAGAGCAAATCTCTGCAACAAACGCTAAGTGCTACACCTTCGACGTTGACGCCATCTTCTCCAGGCTCCAGCGTTTCTATTTAGCAAAGGACGCCGAACGTAAGGGCGGACTCGACGTCTTCCTGCTTGCGCACAGAAACGCTTTGCTATCTCTGCTGGGCCAAATCGCTATTTTTCCACGCATTCGTTCGTTTCTTGCGCCGGCAATGCTTCGCGTTGTACAAAAATCCGGCTCCTTTGACGGCCTAGAATCGGTATTTCTGACCCTGCTGAACGTGGCAGCAGCTTCTCGAGACGAAGCCATGTTCCATTCCTGTCTCGAGAGTTGGACCGCACTTGGCAAAATCAGCACGAATCGATTCGCCGTCCCCGACCCAATCCTGTTCTATGACGTCCACACCAAGAAACTCGTGTTCTTGACCACCGACGCCATGCAGAGTCTTAGGCCGGGAGGCGCGCACTTCACGGCTCTCCACCAGCCGTCCGGGTTAGGGCTCAGGATTGCGGAGCTCGGTTTCGACTCGACCGCGGATGTACTTGGCGGCACCGCTGCGCCGGATGTCGCAACCAGTGCCGCGGCTTCGGACGAGGAGAAAGGCCCTCAAAAGAAGAAGAAGGATGCGATTATCCATTGCGGGATTGGTGTGTGGGCTGCGCTTCAGGCGGCAATCCTTTTGACAGGAGGCGTTGGTGCACAGACTATACCTGGTCCCGGCACGGTAATCGGCACTGTCTTCTTGATAATGTCCGGCGCCGCGGCAATCATTTCAGGCGTAAGCCTGGCCCAGTGCGTAGATGACCTGTCCTCATCCATCGACGTCGAGCTGAATGAGCCAATTGCGCTAAACACAAGCGATGGCGTCCTTGTGCAGACGGCTACCGAAGAGTTGCTTGCCAGCGCAGATCCCGGCACCGGCGGTGAAGCTGGTGGCGGCGAAGCTGGCGGCGGTGAAGCTGGTGGCGGCGAAGCTGGCGGCGGCGAAGCTGGCGGCGGTGAAGCCGGCGGCGGTGAAGCTGGCGGCGGCGAAGCTGGCGGCGGTGAAGCTGGTGGCGGCGAAGCTGGCGGCGGCGAAGCTGGCGGCGGCGAAGCTGGCGGCGGCGAAGCCGGCGGTGGTGAAGCCGGCGGCGGTGAAGCTGGTGGCGGCGAAGCCGGCGGCGGTGAAGCTGGTGGCGGCGAAGCCGGCGGCGGTGAGGCTGGTGGCGGCGAAGCCGGCGGCGGTGAAGCTGGTGGCGGCGAAGCCGGCGGCGGTGAAGCTGGTGGCGGCGAAGCCGGCGGCGGTGAAGCTGGCGGTGGTGATGGCGGAGGCGGCGAAGCTGGCGGAGGCGGCGAAGCTGGCGGAGGCGGCGAAGCTGGCGGCGGCACCCATGTGGAAAAAAAGATCGGCAACAAGCCGAACCCGTATCGATGACTAGTAGATATGGCTCCGCTCGATTACAAAACACGCATGGAGTATTGGACATGGTGCCGGGACTTCATCGACCGGGAGGCAATCTTTAGGGCCGACGATGCCAGAGCCCCCATACCCGGCAAAGGGGGCGGGGTCTACCGTTGGCAGTTCTATCTACGCAGGGCAAGTCTCAATTCGGAGTTCTCGAACAAGTTGGGGCTTCTCTTCTGGGACCACTTCGCCCCTGTGTTCGAGCAACAGCCATTCCAACTCTGTGCCTGCCTGCCTTCGGCCGTACCCATTGGTATGACAATTCTCCGTACGGCCAGGAGGCTGGGTCTTCCGCTAAACATTTTCCTGGCGCGCCGCAATGCCAAAGACTATGGCTTTGGGAACTGGTTCGAAGGGCGTGTGCTTCCCGACATCCCCGTTCTTCTGGTTGATGATCTGGCAGCATCCGCAGATCACATGCTACTCGCGTCGTCCCGCATACAACTGATGCTAGGGTTAGTGCTGCATCGCAACTACTTCGCTGTGATCAACAAGGTCGGCGCTCGGGTCGACAAGGCATCGCAGTACACGGAGAACTATCTCAATAACGAGTTAGTTTCCCTTTACACACTGAACAACTTTTGTCTTACAGCCATTGATTTCCGCGAGAGATACGGAACTGCCGCGGCATGGACCGGGATTGTGGCATGAACCGCACTACAAGACCAACATCAGCCGGCTGTGTTCTCTCGCCATCCCAGCGTGAAGAACATGTTGACTGGTGCCGTTCCTTTATCGAACAGAACTGCGTCTTCAGGTCGAGTCACCATAATCCCCTATTGCGCAGCAAGGGCGGTCGGCTAAATTCATGGCAGTTCTACATGCGGAACGCAACGCTTGACCCGGAGTTCACGCATCGAGCAGGACTACTCTTTTGGGATCTGTTCCTTGACAGATTCAACCAGGAGCAATTCCAAATATGCGGCTGCGAAACCGGGGGCGTCTCCCTCGTGTGCGCACTGCAAGCGACTGCCTACGATTTGGGCATCCGGGTGAACGTGTTCTGCGCCCGTAAGGAACAGAAGCGTTACGGACTTTTGAATTGGTTCGAAGGCATCATGCTCGATAACAGACGTGTTCTGTTAGTGGATGACATTGTCTCTTCTCAAGCGACGATGAAGCAGCAATGTGAGCGCATTGAAACGATAGCCGGTTTGTCGCTTTTCGACGATGCATTTTGCATCGCGTCATGCCAAACCAAATCACAATTTGTATCGAGCCTGCACAGCAATTCACTGGGGGAGACTACCGAATTGAGCGTTTTGTATCACTTGGATGAGTTTTCGCTGACGGAAGAGCAGTATCTAGCGAAGCACGGCCAGCCTCCCACGTTCTCGGGCACAATGCGATAAAGCCAATTAGTAGTGAATAGCGGTTAGAGTAACCGCTACTCGACACCGAAACGTGCTGGCTCGGGCGAATCATCGGATAGATGTTGATAAATCCCCATGTCGAAGGTAATCCTAAGAGAATCGCGGCGGGGCCTATCGACGCTCTCGGTCAAACGTCTACTTTGTTGTTCAGGAAAGAGAGTATTTTCTGGAATGTTCTTCGTGTGACCGTCCCGCCGTGCCTCAACAACCGTATCGGCTTTCTGTGTATTCCTGTTCCGTTTGAGATCTCGCGCTCCGAGAATTGAGCCAATTGCCGCAGAGTCTCGGGGTCGGCCACTATTCTCCCGTTCTCGTAAATCTTGCATCTGACGTCAAGCTCGTGATCAACCGGGCCTTGTTCCAGCTTCCGCTTGAATTCCTTCCCGCAATAGCTGAAGCTCCCGGCCACGATATGACGGCGCTGCAAGACGCCGCGTGTCCAAGGATCGCAGGGGTTGCCGTCCGGACCGGCAAACTTGCACTCGGGATGGTAGAGGTACAGGTTCAGAATGTCGCGGTAGGTCTTTACCGAGATTCTTCCCTTCCTGCGTTTGCCGACCGTGATTCGACATTCCTTCCCGGTGCGGACGTCGTAATAGGTGGCATCGAGCCAATCCTCGGAGTGCTTGTTGAACCGGGTAATCAGGATCGGTTTTTCCGATAGCTCATCAAGGTCGAGCCCGTCTGTCTGCAAGATCGGAGCAAGCACGAAGTCATAAGGCTTCACGAAGCGCTTCAAGCGTCCAACCACGGCAGGGGAGGATACCGGGGATCTTCATCATGGCCGGATAGTCGAGCCAAGGAGGGTCTGATCCCTCCCACAGCACCTGATCGAATCGCAGCACGTATTGCCAGGCTGTTTCCATCCAATCAGGCTCGCCCGGAGCCGCTGGGGAGATCAGGTAGCCAAGCCCGTGGCCTTTGGCTTCGATGATTTTGGAGCCATCCAAGAGAACATAGCGCTTCGCGCTAATTCCATAGCCGTGCACGGTCCGGAGCTGTCCGGTCTTCGGATCGCCATTCTTGTAATTCACGTCCTCAACCTTCAGCAGGTCTCCGCCGAACGAGTACGGGTTCAGGGAGCGGAAGCGATGCGCGATCTCCAGCACCTTGACATGAGGCAGCACCGGAATGGGCGCGATTTCGCTCTCATTCATTCCGCTTTCGTCGCCGGTCGTTTTGGGTATACGGTCCCTCCCTTTGGTGAGGCGACTACCGCAATGGAGTCGGTGTCACAGAACAGCCAGGTGCCGCCTGCCTCTGCGACACACTGCTCGGCCATCGCTAGGAGCAGCCTGCCGCCTGCAGTGATCAACGAGGCAAGAGGGGAAAGTACAGTTTGCCAGGAACCTCGAGATCTAAAAGCGACTGCCGATGTTGTGACCTGCCCCCCATGTTTAGTCCAAGGATAATGAGACTTTCTCCGGTTTTGAAGGGCCCAGCATTTTTGTACCAAGCTGGGAGTTAGTCTCCGGCTGGTTTAAGTTGCAGTCAGATCGCGGCTAGCCGCGATCTGACTGGCGAACTCGCTTGGTGTCCTTTCTCCGAGAGATCGGTGAGGACGACTCTCATTGTATTCCTGCCTCCAGGCTTCGATGAGCCTCTTTGCTTCCTTCGAGATCGTTGAACCAGTGGGCATCCAGGCACTCGGCACGGAAAGTCCCGTTGAATGATTCCACAAACGCGTTGTCGGTCGGCTTGCCCGGTCGAGAGAAGTCGATCTTCACTCCGTTCTGATAAGCCCATAGATCCATGGCCTGGCTGGTGAACTCGCTCCCGTTATCACAAAACAGCACTTTCGGTACCCCGCGCTTACTCTTGGATCGATTCAAGGTTCGCACGACATCGTCTCCCTTCAGGCTCTGTCCCACTTCGATGGCCACGCCCTCCCGCGTGAAGATATCCACGACCGTCAGTGCACGGAAGCGTCGCCCGTCCTGTAGTTGGTCCGCGACGAAGTCGATGCTCCACGCCTGGTCGGGTCCCGTTGCCTGGAACCGTTCTTCCCGATGTCTGATCGCTTTTCGCTTGCGCTGTGGGCGCATCTTCTTCAGCGTCATCCCTTCTTCCTTATACAGTCGGCACACCAGGTACTTGCCTACATTCCAGCCCTCGCGGTTCAACAGTGCGCGGATTTTGCGGTATCCGTAGCGCACTCTTGCCTGAGCGATTTCGCGGATACGCATCCGCAACTCAGTCCGTGGATCCAGATGGCTCCGATAGCGATACGTCGCTCTTGCCACGCATAGAACCCGGCACGCATGTCGCTCACCGACTTGGTAAGTACTTGCCAGATGCTCCACCATCGGTCCACGCCGCGAAGGCTTTACCATTTTTTTGAGAGCACGTCCTGAAGCATCGCCTTGTCCAGCGTCAGCTCTGCCACCAACTGCTTCAACCGCAGGTTCTCTTCCTGCAACTGCTTCATCTGGCGCACCTGATCCACCTCCAGACCAATGTACTTCGCCTTCCATCGGTAGAACGTCTGCTCGCTGATCCCAACCTTCCGGATCAACTCCACGACCGGCACTCCCACTTCCGCCTGCTTCAGTACCCCGACAATCTGCTCCACCCCGAATCGCTTCTTCTTCATCAGCAAATCCTCCCTTCCGATTCTGCCGAAGACTAACATTCCAACTGGTTCAGAAATACCGGGGCCGATCAGGTTTTTGTTCGCCTCGACGAGCCGCTGTTTATAGCGGGGATGGAGGTGTGGGGGAAGGGGCCGGCGTTTGAGGTCCCTTCCCCCACTTCATCCACGTACAAGCCTGCCGATTGCCGAGCAAACTCCATCGGGGTACGGTACCGCAAGCTACTGTGCGGCCTCGCTTCGTTGTAGTCTCGCCTCCACTGCCGATCTTCTCGCGTGCGTCAGCCAGGCTGCTGAACCAGTTCTCGTTCAGGCACTCATCGCGAAAGCGACCATTGAAACTCTCTACGTAGCCATTCTCCATGGTCGTCCGGGTTGAATCGTGTGCCACTGCAGGCCCTGCTCGTAGGCCCACTGATCGACCGCGCGACTTACGAACTCGGGTCCGTTGTCGCTGCGGATCTGGCGCGGCAGAGCGCGGCTGTGCTTTAGTTCTTCCAGCACGCGCACCACGCGCACTCCACCCAGCGAGGTATCGACCTCGATCGCCAGGCACTCCCGCGTGTAGTCATCCACGATGTTCAAGGTGCGAAACCTCCGTCCCGAGCTGAGCGCATCGCTCATGAAGTCCACCGACCACACCTGGTTGGCGGCCACGGCTGCCGGCAGCGGCTGACGCACCGTGCTGCGCTTCCGCCCGCGCTTGCGCCGCAGCGACAGCTTCTCCTCCACGTACAGCCGGTACACCCGCTTGTGGTTTACCTGCCAGCCTTCGCGCTCCAGCAGAATCTGCAGCCGGCGGTAGCCGAACCGGCGCCTGGCCTCCGCCAACTCGCGCAGCCGCACGCGCAGCGGCTGGTCCTCGCTCCTGCGTTTCTGATAGCGACACGTCGCACGATACAGTTCCATCAGCCCGCAGGCCCGTCGCTGGCTCAGCTCTACCTCTACTTGCATCACCAGCACCGCCTCTCGCCGCGCCTGCGGGCTCACCACTTTTTTGCGACTACCGCCTTCAACGCCCGGATGTCCACCGCCTGCTCGGCTACGATGTGCTTCAGCTGCCGGTTTTCTTCCTCCAGTTGCTTCAGCCGTCTGGCCTCGCTCAATTCCAACCCGCCGTACTTGCTCTTCCACCGGTAAAACACGCCTTCGCAATCCCGTGCCGCCGGCACAGTTCTCCGGTTTCCACCCCGCCTTCCGACTCCTTCAGGATGGCGATGATCTGATCTTCGCTGAATCGACTCTTTCTCACGACTCCTCCTCTGGCCCTGGCGGGCCATCCTAAATGGAAGAAGTCTCTTTTCCTATGGGCTATTTCTCGGGGAGCAGGTCACCAGGGCTTCACGATCACGTGCCTTGTGACGACGCACCATGCTGCACACGCGCAGTGGTGGTTCACACGCTGTCCTCCTTGCGGGACGACTGGCGGTACGTCAACGCGAGCCTGCGAACGTCTTGCAACAACGGCGGGTGGCTGAGATCCGAGCCTTCGAGACCTGGCTGAATGGATGCCAGATCGCTTACGCCGCCGGCTGCGATCCCTATCCAAGCTTCGCAGTTTCCATCTTCTTCACTACCAACGACCGCCCGGCTACGCTCTTGATCGGCGTCGCCTATCGCGTTGCGCGTTCAACTTGGTATTCGAAAATCATTGCGAGCGCGAAAATAGCCCCAGACTTGCCCGAACATCAACTTGCCTACAAAGCCGGGCGAGTGTAGGGGTTTCTTGGTGCCGGCACAGGTCCTGGGCAGGGGGACTTTCCGCAACCTCTGAACAATGGCGGGACGGTCGCAGGTTTGTACTGTGACGCAGCTACGTGTCACGGGTTCGTGCGACAACGGTAGTCCTGTTGGGCCGCCAGCTTTGCGTACCACTGAGGCGGGGCTGGTGGCCCGATGCTGCTCGTATATCTTTTGGATTGAGAACCGTAGCACTGACCATTCAGGTCCTTTGGCAGTTGCGCAACGTGGGCCAGATATTGCACTTTGGCCAATTTGAACCCGCGGCTACAACGCGCTCCCCTTGCGATTGATAGTCCGATCGTCGGTTAGCTTGCCGTATTGGCAGGCACATCATTCTTCTGACCGCTTTACTGCTGCAAGACCCGCGTGCGCGTTTACAAACCGGAATTAGCGAGACCCCGGATCGTGGGAAATTACCGACAATCAGGCATAGCAGAAGCGATTTGCGATTGCACGCCTACCAGTTCCTCCCGGATCACGGGAATAACCGGCAGTACTCCGTTTGGGACGAAGGAACGAAGATCGACCGCCTGAGAACTGGCTGCTCAAGTGGTGAAGTCACGCTGGCTGCGGATTATTCTGTCAACCGTGTGTTTACTCTGACGCTTACGATCAATTCACGGTAGCTTGATTGGTTGAGCCAAGCCGGAAGGCTTGACGGTAGCCACCCATTCGGCATGCACCGGGTTACCTTTTCCGTCCGCGCCGTCGGTGACAATCGTAACCATTCCGTTGGCGGCGGTATAGGTCACGGTCGTGTTCTTGCCTGCGGCAGCGGGAAAGTGCGACTTGGCTTCATTCAGTGGCAATTGTCGGTAGTGGGTCAGTCTCGATTTCCACAGGCGGATTCCTATTCTAGATAGGAAAGGAGGGTAAAAAACATTCTCCGGAGCAACTCATGCACTTGTCACTTTCCCCTGATCTCTTCCTGTTCGCTCAGTCCCTTCGTCAATCCGTTAAGAACGACAACCCCATGGTGCGGGCTCTAGCGTTTGCCCGCGGTCTCGGTTACGGCTTAAGGGTCAAAACTCTGGCGGGTATGGCTGCTTGCAGCGAAACCCACGTCCACCGGATGCTGCTTCTATTGGAACTCCCCACCCAGGACATCATGGCCATACTGGAAGGGGCACCGTACACCCCGCTTCTCGCCCGAGCTCGGTCCGACCACCACCCCTGGCCAAACTGCATGTGAGAGCAATCGCGCCAACCTACTGCTAAAGCCGGTCAATTGGGCTGCTCAGGCTTTTTGAGTCGGCCTATGAAGTCCTAGCTCAATACGCAGATTCTGTAACTCCCGCTCGACCCTAAGCGGTTCGACCTATTCCATCCACAAGTAAAGCAGGTAACCCTATGAACATGGTCAACAGCAAAGCCACACCAAAGCCTTCCACCTCCAACAATGATACCCACCGGACCCGGGCGATGCTCCCGTCACAACCGCCGCCCGAGCAACCGATCAGCTTGCTTCCCATTAATCTCGAACCCCTGCTCACCACCAAGCAGGTGGCTGCGATCCTGAAGATCAAGGTCGGGACCCTGAAGAAGTGGCGACAGAGGAGTAAGCACCTTGATTTTATTCGCTTTCCCAATGGATCCATCCGTTATCGCCTGACCACAATCAGGACGTTCCTCGAGACTTATACCTTCGAAACCCTCACCGACTGGTGATCACCGCCGAACATGACTTTGGCAGGATCACAAAGCCTGCAACGATTGAGAACATGGCCAGCAAACAGATTACGACCCGTGGCCCACCGGTTTGGAATTCCACATTCGGCAACCTGAGCCTGACGGGACCTCGGCCTTTCGATTACGGCAGGATTCCTTTGCAGGCTCACAACAACAACTCCACTCCCGCAGACTAGTGGGAGTGCACACCATCTCAGGAGAGGTGCCAATGAACGGCCAAAACTCCGAAAATGAGCGCCGGCATGAGCAGGCCAACTCATTTGGAATAACAAGTGACACAACTTCAAGTCGCCGAGAACGAGGTCTCGGCATTTTCACCAAAGAACTCGCCAACATCCTGGTTACATCCGGGCCGTGGGTTCGGGCGCATGCCAAGGAGATCCCCGGCTTCGAAAGACTAGGGGAGGACTATCGCTTTCGCCGCGGTGCCATCAAGCAGTGGCTCGGCAGTCTCGATCCTTTGCTCGATGTGAACCAGGTCGCCGCACTTCTGACGGTTCCCAAGTCCTGGGTGTACGCGAACCCTGATGATATCCCCAGAGTGTACGGCTCGGCGGCATGTCCGTTTCCGTGCTGTGGTTGTCCGGCAGTTTCTCGGTGGCTCGGATTGCGCAGTGATCACCTTCGATACTACAAGGAGACCGCGACTGAAGCACCACGGAACGAGGACCGTGGTGCGAGAACGTTATCGCGTCCCAGTGTTAAGGACCTTGGGACGAAGTGGAAACTGTTTTATTGGGACTACTCCGCAATCCTGCCTGTGCGGCTCTGCCCTTCCGGTGAGATTTGGGAAACAACCTTTCGCGCCAGAAACGCACAGAACCCCTTAAAACTCCATACCCCGTGGTCCTGCGAAAAAGCTTTTCCGGCAGTCTGGCCGGGATAAAGGGTTTGCCTTGTTCCATGCGACCTCCAACCGGCTCAAGCTGGAACTCGACATTGATGTTTGTCCGGAGCCGGCCGAATGCTCGGCGAAGTCGTAACCACGTACGCTGGGGCGCCGGCAAAGCCGCTCGCTTCACAAGCAATCTCGGCCTTGGATACGACAGACCATCTCTCCCAAATTCGCACTATGCGAGGTGAATTCATGAGAATCACTTAACTACTGTCCACAAACTCTCTTAACGCTTTATCAGCCATTCAATGGTGCGGTTCAGTTATCGGGCCACTGATTGCGAGATTGAATTTATCGGTGCAAATCGGACGACCAGCAGAAATTCCAGAACCTTCTGGTTAGGTTGGACCGCGAAACAACTGAAGAAGATTAGTCGAACCCTACGATTCATCACGTCTTAATTAGGACAGGAAATGAAAGAATTTCTTACAGAGTTAGAACTCTCGGACATGATTGCCGTCCCGAGAAGCACGCTGCGCTGGCGCCGCTTTATTGGCCTAGGTCCCGCTTACATCAAGATCGGGCGAAGCGTTCGATATCCCGTCAAAGCTGTGCGAGAATTCATCGAGAGCAACACTCACATTCCCGCCACGCTGGCCGCTGTGGAGGAATGAAATGGCGCTCTTTCGGAAGAACAACGGGATTTGGTATTACGGCTTTTACGTCGGTAACCGCCGGTACAGAAAAAGTGCCGGCACAAAGTCGGAATCGAAGGCCCGTAAGATCGAAGCCGTTGCGTTTGCCAGGGCCCAGGACTTGAGACCACAGGCGTTTACGGCTAAGGCTCCCAGACTTATCGACTTTGGTGAGAAACGTTTTCTACCCTGGGTCAACGAGGCCCGAGGTCTGAAACCCAAAACACGCCGCTACTACCTTCGCGGGTGGGAGTTGTTGAAGCGAACCCCAATTATGAATATGCCTATCAACAGTATCGGCAGCGAGCTCATCGATCGTTTGAACTTGTCTGGGATCAAGCGGTCGGAGATCTCTAAGTCTTATCGGAACCAGGCGCTCCGGACGTTGTCCCGCGCCCTACACCTGGCAGTCGAGTGGAAAGTCATGCACCAAGTACCCCGCGTCCATCTTGAACAGGAAAGCGGGCGGGAGGAACTAGTAACACCGGAACGCGAGAAGTTACTTCTAGAGCACGCGGGGGCGACTCTGCGGGCTGTGATTATCGGTGTCCAAGATACGGGCGGACGGCCGGATGAAATCTATTGTCTGCGCGTCGAGGACATCGACTGGAAGAACTGGCGGATCTTCAATCGCGGTGGCAAAACGAGGAAGTCGAAGCGATATCTGCCAATCAGCGATCGCATGGTCCCGGAGCTGGAGCAGCTCGTGGATGGCCGCAGTGAAGGGTGGCTCTTCCGGAGCAACTCAAAATGCGGGCACTTGACGACCGTGTCCAAGATGTTCGCCATCGCCCGCCAGCGGGCGGGGCTGCCAAAGACTGTCGTGCTCTATTCGGCCCGTCACACCTTTGGAACGGACGTGCTGGAGGGCACGAAAAACCCTGCCGTGACCATGGATGTTATGGGACACACTAACCCGAAGATGATGATGCGATACCAGCACCCTCAATACACAGATGCGGCGCGTAAAGCCATCAATCAGAGGAATGTGCGCAATGGGTTTGGGCCAACTTTTGGGCCAAGTTCAAACCAGGCGCTCGGGCCGGGTGTCTAAGTGCTTTGGAATCTG
>CAWIZK010000005.1:0-135005 GCA_963840555.1 uncultured Acidobacteriaceae bacterium | reverse complement strand
CGGAAGCGATTTCATACATTGATCGCCGAATTGGTGTGCGGCCACGCTGACACACCAACCGGTAATACACGGGGACGATCGACCCAATTTAGGAGTCAGCCATGCCACGTAAAGGCGCACTTTCTTTTGATGCGGAGATGTTTCTTAAGCGAATCGGCAATCGGAAGTCGACGCGGGCGTACAAGAACAACGAATCCATTTTTAAGCAGGACGATACAGCCGATGCCATGTTTTATGTCGACGCTGGAGATGTGAAGCTGACGGTCTTGTCAAAACGCGGCAAGAAGGCCGTGATCGCGATCTTTCGGCAGGGCGATTTCTTCGGAGAAGGCTGCCTGGGAACGCCATCTCTGCGAATTTCGAGTGCGACCGCAGTGCACCAGGCGACAATCACGCGGGTACCGAAGGCCACCATTGTCCGCATCATTCACGATGACCCCATCTTCGCGCGATTGTTCATTGCGCACCTGATTTCCCGCGTAGTCCGAATCGAAGAAGACTTCGTCGACCAACTGTTTAATTCCAGCGAAAAGCGATTGGCGCGTATCCTGCTGCTGCTGGCGCGATTCGGAGCGCCTACCAAGGAAAATTTCGCCATATTAAAGGTGAGTCAAGGAACTCTGGCCGAGATGATCGGCACGACTCGCTCGCGCGTCAGCTTCTTCATGAACCGGTTTCGCAAGCTGGGTCTCATCGACTACAACGGGAGCGTGCAAGTGCATAGAGAGTTGCTGACCTTCCTGCTCCACGAATGAGCACGGGGACTGCCAGTGTGGGCCGCCGGTTCAGGCAATTTTTCTGGAAACATTCTCCACGGACTTGCCCCAGTCCCACACTTGTTTCTCGGCTTCTCGCCGGGTGATGCCATAGGATTCCTGGATCTTCCCTGCAAGTTGCTCGCGCTTGCCGGATATCTTCAGAAGGTCATCATCGGTGAGCTTGCTCCAGTTTGCCTTAGCGGAACCCGCCAACTGCTCCCATTTGCTTTCCACTTGTCCCCAATTCATCTCGTGTCTCCTCGGTAAGTAGTCGTTTACCATCAAGCGGCGTCGGATCAGCTGCTCTCATGCTGGAGCCGCAGTTGCATGGACTCGATCTGGCGGCCCTGTTGAATGTGACGCGGGTTCGCGGAAATGGACAGGTATGGGATGCCCAGGAAGTACTTTCTGCGTATCTCGGTCACTTCGAGGCAATTAAAATGCCGCAGGTGAGTTCGAGCCAGTAGCCTCTTCACTCCCCGCCGCACGGTATTGTGTCCACCCCACGCGGGTACGACCGCCCTGATCTCGCCAGCCAGGAAGAACAGGGTCCACCCAATGGCGCGGAGTCTGCTTTCGAGACCTGAACTCTCGGCGGTCCCCAGCGAGCGCCAGTTAAGAAAAAACGGATCGCTTTCGACTGCGAGCGTCTCAAGATTCGCTGAGTCGTAAATCATCATCGTACCGGCCTGAATCTGATGGGGCATTAAACTTTGTGCTTTCCCCGCGGCCCACTCACGGCCGGCGCGCGAACCTCGAATTCCGCAAGCTCAGCAGCCTCGCGAACTGACTCAGCCAAACGAGGCTTTGCCATCTCCTTCGCTATGTCGGCGAGGGTCGCCCGAGTGTGTCCGTCCTTCTTGGCCATCTTCCGTGTCATTCCCAAATCATGTCATGCGTTGAGAGACCTGAACGGTCAATACAGACCAGCATTGTGAGATTAATGGTCGCGTCAGCCGGCATATCGAAAGCCGTGGGTTATCGAGTGGTGGCGGGGGCGATTCTCGGATTACCCGTAGAGCGCGGGCGTCGGGTGGCTATTCGGGACCGTTGCTTGATTAAGGGCTGCAGGTGGGGACGGCAAAACAAGTGCGCAGCAGGAATTGCTCTCTATTACCTTGGATGATTACCGGACGGCCACATCTCGTGTAGCCGGAACTAGAGTTGCGGCCTTTAACTGATCGAGCAATTCGAACAAGCTGGCAGAGGATTCCTTCTTGTCGTTCGTCGGAGTCGACGCCACTACCGGTGCTTCGGAATAGAACTGCAAGATGTTGTTACGCAATTCTGCGGTCGTGTGGTCGAACTTGGTCTTGGCCAATTGACCGAGCAATTTAGCATAGGTTTCGTCCGTGAGGGCATACTCGGCAAGGGCAGTTGGGTTTCCGCTATCAAGATCGTAATCGGGGAGCACGAGTTTGTCGGCGCGTACTTCGTCGAGCTGGGCCCGATACTGATCGACAGTCGTATTGATGCTCTTGATGTACATGTCCTCGGTTTGAGCCGTTGGGCTGTGGAACCCCAGCCCTTTGAAGGGGCCGACCCTCGGTATGTATCGCAAGAGGGTTGACAGGATCCGCGTGCCCACGCCCGGCTTCACGTATTCCTTTCCCCACTCCTGTTCATACTCTGAGCGGGACAGCCGATAAAGAAATTCTTTCTTTTCGAAATTGGGCGTCTCGCGTACCAGTTCTTTCTTGTGGGTTTGCAGTGCAACCTGGGTCATTTGTGGGATCAACTGGCTGACAGAGTATCGATAGGAGCCAACCGCCAGATCCTCTCGCGGAAGCACGTCTTTCAATTGCAGTCCGTACACGATGGGAAAGACACGCTCCAGCAAAGGCTTGGATACCTGAAACCCGATGAAGTCGTGATACCTGGGTGAGGCATAACGATTTTTGGCAACCTGTACGGTGTCGAATCCGAATTCTGTTTTGAGATGCGCGGTCTTGTCTTGCGCATATCGGACTGACTCGCCGTACTTCGCTCGCAGTTTGGGGTACTCGATGGAGACGGCCTGATTGACAGTTGGATGGCCGGCAATATCCGATGCGTAGTGCGACAAGGCGCCCAATGCGAAGGCGTACTCATTGGCATCGGTGCTCTGCGCCAGCAATTCAAGAACGAAGTCGCCGGTACGAACGTAGTGAACCAGGTTGCTGAATTCAACACTGCCGAACGGATAGTAGCCGAGATCCTGGATGACAGCGCCACCGTAAGCGTAAGCATGCGCTTCCGTGATCTGTTCTGCGGTGAGCCCAGGATAGTGTTGGAGGATAAGTGGCTTGATGTGGTCAGCCCACAGCAAGTCCACGATCTCTTCGTGAGTCAACACAGAATACGCTGACCCGCTGGGGTTGCACATCAGCACCACCAGCAGCAGACCCAGCGCGCGAATTCCGATCATCCGGCAGTTACTGGCCATTACATTTCTCGTGGCTCGAGCGGCCTGCGCAAGCCCCATCGACGTCGGCTACGTCTTACCGATGTGAATGCTAGACAGAGATTGCAACAGACCGAATACATTCAGAAGCCATAGCACGACCGCTATGACGACGACTGCGTTCAAGATCGACTTGATGGAACCCGCCATAGGGATGAATCGATTCACCAGCCACAGAAGAACTCCGACTACGATCAGGGTGATTACTACTTGAATTAACGGCATGTTCTTGTTGCCTCTCTATTATTTATCGGCTAGAGACGGTGATTCAGCGAATTCTGCACATCTCGTTCCGACTTATCATCAGACTAGCGGAAGCAGCATTTTACGTATGTGCACTTCTGCTCATGGTTTGCCAATGAGAGTCATAAATGAACTTGTCCTGAGGAAGGCAATGTAGCCCTGAACATTCGCGCCCGAACTAGCAGGCGACTGCAATGCATATCCTCTGAGTGTCGCTAGCCTAATGCGAGCGGTTCCCGCGGAACTGCCCCGGGCTCGACGCCCGACGAGAAAGCGAATCTGAAGGGATGAGATGAGCGCAGTTGAGGATGCTGCCATGGCCCCCTCCGCATGTGGGGCTGCAGCACGTAGGTTCGCTGCGCGCCACACTCATAACAATGCTGAAGCGGCATGGGCTCGCCGCTGCAACGGATGGGTCAGCTGGCATTGGCATGGGTGCAGGGGATCAGGGTCCTCATCCCACTGAGAAACATTCGCGGCTGCGTTCGTGGGCTCCGAGAGTTCAGCATGGTAGCCAAAAGGCCTCCTAATTGGCACACCGGCCAATTGATACAGACCAACATCAGTGTCTTCGATACTGAACACATTCGTCTGGTCAAGACTGACCACTCGCCAAGTGCACCGTCGCTTATCGGCAGCCATGTGAACGCGACGTTGATTCGCGAGTGATCCATTGGCTTAACCTCTAGGCTTCATGGATGCAATGGCCGGAAAAAACACACCCGTCCGGAATCGCCCAGAGGAATGGTTATGTATCACTTCGCTTTTTTAAACCTGTCCTTGAGACCGATGAGAATCGATGTCGGCAGCCGCAACGCCCGCTTCTTAGGGTGCTTGAGAGTCGTCACCTCGACCGCAACGCCGGTCCCGGCCGGGAACGGGTCGGACACGATGTCAAATCGTTCGCCATACATTTGAATATGGTGGGAAGAACTGTAGCCGAGGTCCTTGATTCGGATGCAGTCGTCGGCGATTGATGTCTCAACTGAAGCAAGGAGTGACTGCGGGGGTTCTTCGGAGGGCGAGGACTTTAGAGTCGAGCTGTTCACAGGCGCTTGCTTCTCGGCAGCACGTCTGACGGCGACTCGGTTTTGAGAGTCGTCCTGTCTTATCGGCGGCACGCTTGCGGTTGTTGTTGGTTCCGATATCGTCCCGGCGGCTTTCGCTTTCCTGTTGTGGTCCATGCGCCCTCTGGTCGAAGACTACGCTGTGGCAGTCACAATCGAGTGAGCACTCTGGCTCAGATAGGCAGCTCCCCAAGTGTTACTTTCGGGCTATACGACGGGGAAAAGAGGATCACCAATGGCAACCGCTCAAGTGGAACCGAAAACGGGAAGCAGCTCAGATTTATCTTCCGGCGCAGCGATGAAGGCGCTCGTCTACCACGGTTCCGGAAAGCCTGCCTGGGAAGACAAGCCACGTCCCACCATCCAGGAAGCCGGCGATGCCATCGTTCGCATAACGACCTCTACGATTTGCGGTACCGACCTTCACATACTGAAGGGAGATCTGCCCGCCGTCACTGATGGCCGGATACTTGGTCATGAGGGCATCGGCGTCATCGAAGAAATTGGAAGCGGCGTCTCCGAATTTCACGTTGGAGACAAGGTCATCATCTCGTGCGTCACTGCGTGTTTGAAGTGCGACTTCTGCAGGCGAGGCACTTATTCCCACTGTCGGAGCGGCGGATGGATATTGGGCAATACCCTCGACGGAACTCAAGCGGAGTTCGTGCGGATTCCCCACGCCGATGGAAGTCTGTACAGCTTCCCGCCCGGCGGAGACGAAGAGGCATTGGTGCTGCTCACGGACATTCTGCCGACGGGCTTCGAGTGCGGCGTGCTCAACGGGCAGGTGAAGCCCGGCGATACGATCGCCATTGTGGGTGCGGGTCCTGTAGGTCTCTCGGTTCTGCTGACGGCGCAGTTCTATTCACCGGCCGCGATCTTCGTGATCGACCTGGATGACAAGCGTCTCGCAATCGCTAAACAATTTGGCGCGACCAGTGTGATCAACAGCTCCGACGGACATGCCGTGCATCAGGTGATGGAACTGACGGAAGGTGCGGGCGTCAATGTCGCAATCGAAGCCGTCGGCGTTCCTGCCACTTTCGACATTTGCCAGGCTATCGTCGGGGCTGGCGGACGAATCGCCAATGTGGGAGTTCATGGCAAACCCGTCGAGCTACACATGGAGAAGTTATGGGACCACAACATTTCATTGACGACACGCCTGGTCGACACGATCACGATACCGATGCTGCTGAAGATGGTCCAATTAGGAAAGTTGCAGCCGCACAAGCTGGTGACTCATCGCTTCGCGATGAGCCACATCCTGGCGGCATATGACACATTCCGAAATGCAGCAAAAGAGGGCGCACTCAAGGTGATCCTCACGAATGGCGATGCTGCATAAGACCGTTGCAAGACCGATCATTCGGAGGGCCCGAGATCTCCCGACCGCCCGAACAACCGTCGGGCAATAAGCGGAAGGACGCACCGTTCGCCCACCACGATCTTCAATCATCACCTGATTCTGTCTTAGCGTGCTGGAAATAGGTTCTGGACTGCCGCCACGCCAGAGCGAGGAGGGCCAGGATCGCGAACCCAGCCACCGTAATGCCAATCAGCTTAGCGTCTGTTCCAATGCCGCGCGGACGCCGCAGGAGCCTTAGGATTGTGTGGCCATACGTAGCCGCAAGAAATCCGAGAACTCCGTACCGTAGAGCCCGGCCGGCCACAACTGCTGACACGAACCTCAACCTGGGATAGTGAAGAACTCCCGCTGCAACGAAAAATGGCGATGTTGGGAAGGGTGGGGGTGCAATGCAGGAGACGAACAGAGCGGCAAACCCAAAACGAGTCAGCAGACCCTGAACTTGGTGGGAGCGCTTTGTACCGATGCGCTTTTCGAGCCACGCGTCGCCGGCTCCCTCAGACATGCGATAGGTTAGGTATGCGCCGATCAACGCGCCAACTGTGCTGGCGCCGGCGTAATAAGGCCACAATTCGTGATTCCTGGCCGCCAATATCGCAGTGAGAGCATCCAGGCTGCCGAAGGTGGGAATCACTGAGCTGTCCGCTACTCCCAGAATTACCAATCCAACTCCGCCAAGACTGCGAAGAAGTTTCCAACCCGGGATCACGACGAAGAGCGAAAACATGGAGTTGTTGCCGTTCCCGGAGCGAGCGGCTGCAACCTACCCCTTCGGCATTGGACCGCCTCGTCGACTTCTTGCTTTCGGTGGCGATCTTGAGGCTGCAGCCTAAGTGTGTTTGGTCGTACCGGGCTTTACATCGAAACGCTAATTGCGATACCTACACCCGGGTACCGCTGGTTGTACATGTAATACCCGTTGTCAGCATAGACGACATAGACGTCGTCGGTTTGGTACCAGTTGTTCGACCAATTGCTCGGCCAGGGGTCAACCAAAGTGAACCAAAATCCGCCGTATTGGAAGCGCGGAAATCCGCCAACAACCATATAAGGTTGGTTATAGATTACAAAGCCGTAGTTAGGTCCAAAGTAGCCATTGTAGCGATTGTCAGGAATGCGATAGCCCTGATAGCCGCCGCGTTGCTGCCACGTGCGATGCTCAGACTGCCAATTCTGCGATTGGTGGCCTTGCCAGGCCGCCTGCTGGGCATGCTGCTGTTGCTGCGTATGCTGAGCCGGCTGCTGGTTGTTGCGGCTCTGCTGCTGAGCCTGCTGTTGCTCTTGCTGCCGGTTCGGGTTCTGCTGCTTGGCTTGCTGCTGCTGTTTCGGTTGGCTCTGCTGCTGAGCGTGCTGTTGCTCCTGCTGCTTGGGCTGCGCCGGTTGCTTGGCCTGCTGCTGCTTCGGCTGGCTCTGCTGCTGAGCGTGCTGTTGCTCCTGCTGCTTGGGCTGCGTCGGCTGCTTGGCCTGCTGCTGTTGTTTCGGCTGGGGCGGCTGCTGAGCGTGCTGTTGCTCCTGCTGCGTCGGCTGCTTGGCCTGCTGCTGCTGTTTCGGTTCACTTGGTTGCTTGGCCTGCTGCGGTTGAGCATGCTGTTGCTGTTGTTTTTCCTGTGGTTTGGCTTGCTCTTCTTCGTGCTGCGCGATCGCAGGAACGATAGACCCGAGAGACATCAACAGAACCATCATTCCAAAAGCTCTAAGCATTTTCATTGGTATTGCCTCAACTACACGCTAGCCGGACCGGCGACCAATAGCTGTATCCTTTTGACCGCTGCAGGTTCTGCCCACGCCAGGAAGCTGCGAGTTAACTGGATGTGGTAATACCGGGCCGCCCGTAAGCGTATGCCACGAATGTGATCTTCTATATCGTCAACAAACAACAGGGTCCGGCACGCCGGGCCCTGTCACAAACATTGACCCGATGTCACCGCTATCTTCGCTTTACCATCCAACCGATTAATATGCCGACTGCAACGCCTGTGGCAAAGGTCGCCGCGACCGTTTCAACGGGATGCCGCTGGAGGCGCTTGGTTGTGTCATCAAACAACTCTTCAGCTGCATCGCCACTTTGTTTTGCGGCCCGTCTGGCCGCTTCCACGCCGTCCTCGATTGCGTCTGCAACGGCGGATGTCGCCCGTGAGGCTTTGCGAGCGGTTTCTGTAATTTGTTCGCCTGTCCGTTCCAACACTGATTGCATCATCCTGTATTACCCTCTCTTGTCTCCGAGTTCGATGTCGATACGATTACTCACCAACAAGGTTTTCGACCTTGCCTATCCAGTTCTGCACTTTGCCGGCATTGTTTTCCGCTTTGCCGTCTGCTTCCAGCTCTTCGTTGTCGGTAAGCTTTCCGACCTTTTCCTTGATCGTCCCTTTGACTTCGTGGATCGTGCCAGTCATCTTGTCGTCGGTGCTCGGTTTCATCACGTGTTTCTCCTTGGTTCGATAGCGCGGGTGGATTAAGGCCGGTCGTAGAAGCGTCAGAGATCCTCCAGTTATGCCACTCTCTTGTCGGCAGGCGTCTGCGCCTGTACCAACTCGTCGAATAACGAGCGATAGTGGATCATGGCGGTCCTCAACTCCTCCGTGGTCGCTTCGCCTTTGCCAAGCCGCAATGCGATGGTGTGTGCCGAGCGATAGTTCTCCACCACCCTGGGATGGTCGACGGAAATGTCGGCCGCTCGCTGGTCGAACTCGGCGACCGGGTAACCACGCGTCTGCATCAGCGAACTCACGAGCTCGTCGGCCTCGGTCACTGCACCCTTGGGATAATCCACAAAGCGGGATTGCACGGCCTGCCACTCCGCCAAGTAACGCTCCCGTTCCGCCAGGTCAAGATCGCGGATGTGAAGCAGGTCAACCCGAGTCTCGCGATCCGCCAACTTGGCTTCAGCTTTGCGTTCCGACCCATGTTGCTTCACGGCGCGGTCATATTCAGGCCCGAAACGGTCACGCAGTTCCGCCGTCGTGTTCCTGCGTTTCCGCATGTAAAGCACGACGATAACTACAATTGCGAGAACCACTACGACTGCGACCGCGATCAGTTTGGGATCCATTAGATTGAGATTCATTGGGAACTCCTTAAATCATTCATGGCTGCGGACGTTTGTGATCAGGGGTGGGAAGGACCACCGGCCCTACTGCGAAGTTTCGAACATCTGGGCAGCAGATGGCTGGTCAATATTGCTCGCGCGATACTTCCTACAACGGAATCAGCCACTATTCCGCAGGATCTTTCTGACGTGTTGCCTTTATACCCGACAAAATTCCGATGCCCAGCAGTACAATCGCGCCGACCGCGATCCAACGTGTGGGCATGTGCATCAGGTGCGCACCATAAATCAATCCGGCGATCACGATTGCGAACCCGGCCGAGTAAAGTCCAAATGACATTGCATCTCCGTTTCCGTTCACCGATAACAGTCTTCGTCAGGGAATTCCGTTGGCTCGCTGGGGGTCCAGCAATTCACTATTCCCGCCCCCAACAGTACGACCGAGCAAATTACGATCCAGTGGGTCGGCATGTGCAATATGTGGGCACCGTAGCTCAATCCGCTAATGGCGACCACGAGCCCAATCGAGTAGAGGCCGATTAACATAGCGTCTCCATATCAAGCACGCACCTCGCTTGAAATCTCAATTCGTTCGTTGCCCAAGGGTCGGCCAGCAATAAGCAATCACCGTCTCATCAGTTACGGCGACGAACTAGCTTTCTGGTTCTTGACCTGCAGATCGTTTACTACCTGCTTCACGTTGGGTACGCCCAACGCCACGCTCTGGGCCTGGTCGCGCCTCGACTCCGAGTTCACTTCGCCAGTCAGAGTGACCACGTTGCTCTTCACATTGAATTTCACGTCGTCGTGCATATTGTTCTGAATCAGCGCTGCGTCGAGATTCTTCTCGATGGCATCGTCCAAGTCGGAATTCACCGTCCTGGCATCCTTTTCTATGCCCACCGGAATTACGGCAATCTGGTCGGCAACAACCTGGCTACCAGCCAGGGACTTGGCCATTGACTCAGCCTGTGACTTGTCGTTTTCGCTGGTGACTTTTCCACCGAGAGTTACGACACCCTTGTCACGATCCTGGCTAACGACCACGTCTTTGAGACCCGCTTGATTGAGCGACTTCCGAATACTGCTTGCAACTTCCGGCGACTTCGAGGTTCCGGAACATCCGACTAGTACCCCGAAGGCAAGCAGCGAGAGCACAGCTACTAACATTCTGAGCTTTCTCATGATTCTCCTTTTCGGATCAAACAGGTGATCCACATCCGATGCTAGTCACCAGGGAAGTGTCTTTCTGTACTGAAAGGAACACATATCGATCTATATGTAGGCGACCACCGCGAAAACGGATGGGCCCCCTCTTCTCCGATCCGCAACCGCTCGCTGAGCAATGTTGAACAGTAGTTGTCGGTCGTCAGATGGACAATAAAGACAACCGACAGCGCGAGTCAGGCGGCACGTTCCTCCGGACTTCGCGGTGAAAGGCAGGGCGCCTCGGAACTGGCAGAAGGGCCGTCAATCATGAGTTTCTTATCTGTTCATTGCCGTGTGTGCAGGAGTGACCAGTTTCGAGCCGTGCCTCCGGAGGGCTGGGTTGAGAGAGTCGTTTTACCCCGCATTTTCCTCTGTCCAGGCAAATGCATCGAGTGCCACAAGCGACGTTATCTGCCGACATTTCAGCGGTGGACGATTATCCCAAATACGTGGCCATAACGCACCTCGCCTTCGGGGTGGTCCAAACATGTGAGGAGAATATCGTGGCTTACTACAGAGTTGATTTCGTGGCTCTCAGGCTAATCTCGCGGCCAGCCAAGAGGTTCGTGTCCGAGGAAAAGGCGAAGCAGTATGCAAGACGCGTTCTCGGCCCTGTTGATGATTTGAACCTAGGATCGGGGGTAACGATTGTCGCTGTGAGCAGGACCGGGATTCCACTCTGAGCTCGGTCCAAATAACTCCCACCGACTGTCACTCTGACGCTGCTTCTGACGAGCTATCCGCACATCTGGGCATTGATGTGTTCCGTATTGACCATACTGCGATGACGTGATCGTGACATCGTTGTGATTGAATGGTGTCTATCTAAAACGAGCCGGAAAGCCCATGTCGAACAATTCGAGAACCAGAATCCTTGTGGTCGATGATGATCAGAGCATTCGAGAGATTTTAGAAGTGATGCTGGTGTCTGCCGGTTACGAAGTGGCGACGGCGGACAATGGCGCCGCTGCGGTAACACACTTGAGCACGACCGTACCTGATCTGCTGGTCACCGACATCTGCATGCCGCTTATGTCGGGAGTCGAGTTGATGTCGCATGTGCGCAGTGTGCATCCGTCCGTCTCGATCGTTGCGATGAGCAGCAGCTATCAGGGGGACGCAGTGGCTGCGGGCGTCATTGCTGATCGTTTCTACCTTAAGGGGCAGCCTTTTCAGAACCTGCTCACAACAATTGCAAGTTTGGTGGCGACGAATTCGACTGCGCACGGTACTCAGGAAAGTCGTTCACGCCGAGCCCTGGATTCTTAGATACAAGGAGGTATTTATGCTTGGAACCGTATTGATTGTCTTATTGGTGTTATTTCTGGTGGGAGCCCTCCCAACGTGGAATCACAGCCGCTCCTGGGGATACTTCCCGAGCAGCGGACTGGGATTGGTCCTCGTAGTTGTGGTCGTTTTGCTGCTGCTTGGCCGTATCTAACTCAACGCTCACCGGAGCCTTGCACCCACCCGGAAGCCATGGCCGCGCGGCATAGTGGCAGTCTCGCCGATGAACTTAGATTGATCCCAGGGGCAGGGCGATCGTGATCCCTGACAGTGACACTTAACCTCTCAACCAGGCCAAGGAGGACCTCATGCTTTGGACAGTTTTCGTAATTCTCTTGATTCTGTGGCTTCTCGGTTTCAGCTTTCACATAGCTGGAGGCCTGATCCACCTTTTGCTCGTGGTCGCCGTCGTAGTGCTAGTCATTAACCTGATTAGCGGCCGCAGAGCAGTCTGATCTTTCCGGCGGAAATCGCGCCTCACAAGTTCGCTCACAAAAACAAAGTGGAATGAAAAGGAAGTGCTTTATGAAGAAATACACAATCGGCCTATTGACGTTGTCCCTGGCCACTTTCGCGTTTGCCAAATCCGGAAAGCCGGCGACGGAAGATCGCCTGCAGGCAGCCGGCATGTCCCTGCACGAGATCATGGCGGCGCCGGACAAAGGTATTCCGGAGGAAGTACTCACCGGCGCCAAGTGTATCGCTGTGATTCCAAACATGGGGAAGGGCGGATTCATTGTCGGGGGAGAACATGGACGTGGGGTTGTCACGTGCCGGACTGCGAAAGGATGGAGCGCACCTGCATTTATCTCAATTGGCGGCGGGAACTTTGGCTTCCAGGCGGGCGTGCAGGAAGTCGACCTGGTTGTGCTCTTTATGAATGACGCAGGCGTGAAGAAATTACTTTCGAGCAAGTTCGAGCTGAGCGGAGAAGCTTCGGCTGCTGCTGGACCTGTTGGACGGCATGCATCCGCCGGCACCGACTGGAAGATGAACACCGAGGCATTGAGCTATTCGCGCACAAAGGGCTTATTTGCCGGAGTTGCGGTAGATGGCGCCGTCATTCAGCAGGACAATGACTCCACGAAGGCGTTCTACGGGAAGAATGTTCCCTTCTCCAAAACGCTATCTGGTAACGTTCACGCACCGAGTGGTACAGACTCGTTTCTGGCAGCCGTGAGAGCTGCTGAAAATAAGGCTGCGGCGCACGAAGCTGCCGAAGCCAAATAATCGAAGATGGCTAGTGTGCCTGCTACTCCGCAGCACGTCAGCCATTGAATATCTCGGCGTTGTCAGGATGAAATCTGATAACGCCGTGATCCTTCTCACTTAGCCAGACAGGTGGTCCATGTCGTTACCGAAGACACTCCCATTCAGGAGACCGTTGGGCATTGCATTGTCACCGCCGCAAGAGCCCGAACCCATGCCGGCCAAGCGGTTCGACGCGGCCTTGAATCTCTCTCTTCCGAGCCGAATCGCCATTATTGGAAACTATCTGCCACGCCAGTGCGGGATTGCCACGTTCACAACCGACTTATGTGATGCCGTTTCGAGCGAGTTTGGAACCGAGCGGCTGTTCGCACTTCCAGTAAACGATCCTGACACCGAATATAACTATCCGGAGCGGGTCCGATTCGAACTGATGGAGGAAGATCTGTCATCGTACGACTGTGCTGCGGAATTCCTCAATTTCACCAACGTTGACTTGGTTTGTGTGCAGCACGAATATGGAATCTTTGGCGGACCAGCCGGAAGCCACATCCTGGAGCTGTTGCGGAAACTCCGCATGCCGATTGTGACCACGCTCCATACGGTTCTGCGGGAACCGGATCCGGATCAACACCGCGTGATGGTCCAGCTGGCAGAACTCTCTGATCGACTGATCGTAATGAGTCAACACTCTTCGCAGTTTCTCCAGGAGATCTTCCAGGTCGCGGCTACCAAGATTGACGTCATCCCCCATGGAGTACCAAATCTCGCATTTGTTGATCCGAATTTTTATAAAGATCGATTCGGTGTGGGAGGCCAATCTGTACTGTTGACCTTCGGCCTCCTGTCGCCCAATAAGGGAGTGGAATCCGTCATTGAGGCTATGCCGCGAATTCTGGCCCAGAACAGCAACGTGACATACATCGTCGCGGGGGCAACGCATCCACACATCAGGCGGCGCGAAGGAGACAAGTATCGGGAATCGCTGCAGACACTCGCGAGGGATCTCGGAGTCGAGAAGAATGTCATCTTTCATAACCGGTTCGTCAGCCCAGAAGAGATGATGGAGTTTATCGGTTCAGCCGATATCTACATCACTCCGTATAAGAATGAGGCTCAGGTAGTCTCCGGAACGCTGGCGTATGCCTTGGGTGCGGGAAAAGCAGTTATCTCGACTCCTTATTGGCACGCTCAAGAGCTTCTCGATCAACATCGCGGAATTCTGGTTCCGTTTTATGACGCGAACGCGATTGCAGAGCAGACCATTTGGCTCCTTGAGAATGAAGCCGAGCGGCATGCCATGCGCAAGCGCGCCTATTTGTATTCGCGCAACATGGTGTGGAAAAGCGTCGCCCAGGACTACATGCGTAGCTTTCAGAGAGCTAGAGCAGAACGACTCTGGAACCCCCGATTGATCAGTCCGAACCCTGCCGGCGCCAATCACGTTCAGAGTCTGCCGACTGTAAGAGTAGACCATCTTGTCCGAATGACGGACGATACTGGGATCTTCCAGCATGCCGTGTTCGCGGTGCCGAATCAGCATGAGGGCTATACCACAGACGACAACGCCCGAGCGCTCATCGCGACAATCATGATGGAGCAATCCGGGACAAAGGAAGATATCGACGCGAAGAAGTTGGCGTCGCGATACTTGGCTTTTCTCTGGCTTGCCTTCAATTCCGCGAATGGCCGGTTTCGCAACTTTCTCAGCTATGAGCGCCAGTGGCAGGAGTCGGAAGGTTCCGAAGACAGTCATGGTCGCGCACTGTGGGCCTTGGGATCCGCCATCAACCAAACCGTCGATGAAAGCCTTAGGGGCCTCGCCGGTCGCCTGTTTGAGCTTGCAGTTCCGGCTGCGCTGACCTTTACCAGTCCCCGTGCCTGGGCGTTTTCCTTGTTTGGAATACAGCAATATCTCGACCGTTTCCCGGGAGACCGGTCTGCACAAGCACAGAGAAGTGAGCTCGCTGGCAGACTGTTAAAGATCTATCGCGCTACCCGCACCACGGATTGGAACTGGTTTGAAGAGAGCCTGGCGTACTCGAATGCACGTTTGTCCCAAGCACTACTATTAGCCGGGTCGCGCGCTTCGAATCGAGACTGGATCGCGGCGGGTCTGGAATCGTTGGAGTGGCTTGCGGCGCAACAGTGCTGCACGATGCACGGGCATTTTGTCCCGATTGGCTCGCAGGGTTTCTACCGTAAGTCAGGCGAAAAAGCGCGGTTCGATCAGCAACCGATAGAGGCCTGCGCAACCGTTTCTGCGTGTCTCGAAGCCTATGGCGCTACCCGAGATAACCATTGGCGCACGCAGGCTTGGGCGGCGTTCAACTGGTTCCTGGGTGACAACGACTTGAAAACGACCTTGTACGACGCCGCCACGGGCGGTTGCCGTGATGGTCTCCATCCTGACCGGGCCAACGAGAACCAAGGGGCCGAATCTACGCTCTCCTTCATGATGGCCCTCTTGGAGATGCAGAAATTCGAAACAATTCAACCGCCGGCGACTGCACGTTAGGAGCTTATGGCGCAATTCGAGCGTTTTCGCAGCCCGACATTTTTGAAAGTCAGTTTGCTGCTACTGTGACAGTACCCATGACTTTGAGCATCGACACGATCAGTTCGACAGACTCGCTTCTTCACCGACACCCTGGTAACCCGATCCTCTCGAGCAAAGATTGGCCATACCGCATCAATAGTGTCTTCAACGCTGGAGCAACATTGCTTGCCGACGGAACCACGCTCCTGCTCTGTCGCGTAGAAGACCGCCGAGGCCTTTCCCATCTCTGCGCCGCGCGCTCGCTCAACGGTGTGGACGGATGGAAGATCGACCCCACGCCCACTCTGATGTCCGATCCGGTTCTATATCCAGAAGAACTGTGGGGTATTGAAGATCCGCGTATTACTTGGGTTCCAGAACTGGAGCAGTATGCTGTCGCGTACACCTCGTACTCGAAAGGCGGTCCCGGTGTCTCTCTTGCGCTCACCAAGGACTTTCGAAGTTACGAGCGATTTGGTGTGATTATGTCTCCAGACGACAAAGACGCGGCTCTGCTGCCCTACAGAATCGGTGGGCTCTGGGCTCTCATTCATCGGCCGATGACTCCCCTTGGTGCCCATATCTGGATTTCTTATTCTCCGGATCTGCGTCATTGGGGCGGCCATCGCGTGATGATGGAAGCTCGCAGGGGTGCGTGGTGGGACGCGAACAAGATTGGCTTGTCATCTCCGCCGATTGAGACGAACAGAGGTTGGCTGGTGCTCTATCACGGGGTAAAGCACACCGCCTCGGGCGCGTTATACCGTATCGGGCTCGCTCTTTTTGATCTCCAAAAGCCCGACGTTTGCCTGTTGCGTGGAGATGCCTGGATCTTCGGACCCGAAACGGACTATGAACATGGCGGCGACGTCCACGATGTGGTGTTTCCGTGCGGGCATACCATCGATCCCGATGGAGATACCATAAACATCTACTACGGCGCAGGCGATTCCTGTATTGCATTAGCCAGGGCCAGCATGCGCTCATTGCTGACCTGGCTCGATAACAACGGGAAGACGAACGACGCTGACCGCAATTGCTAGTCGAGGCGACGCGTGCAAGGCGGCGAGGAGCCATGTTGTCCTCCTCCTCGCAAGATATTCACGCCGTCATCGTCCCCCCTCTGAAGCGGTTGGTTGCCGGGCAGACGTTTATGCACCTTAGTTCTTCATGCCCGTTCAGAGAACCGTATGCGGCTCGGCAATCGCGATAAAGGTGTACAAGCTCGGCGTTTTGCAGCAAATAGAAAAGACCCGCCGCGAACTGCGCTGGACGGGCCTTTCCGGTTAGCTGTTTGGGATTGGCTTGAGGCTGTCCACTCTCGTGGCCTCAGCGAATCAACTCGACAGCATTTCGAGCGATGCGAGAATTAGAGCGGAAGCCCTAAGCCTCAGCCACCTCACTTGGGATACAACTGTGACAATCAGATTTCATATATTTTGGATCACCCTCCTTTCCAGTGTGGGAAGACAATAGCACCGTCGGAATGGATCGTCAATCCGACTCTAGCCAACGAAAGTAGTTTGAAAAAGGGCGATCGACGAAGTGGCGGCGTACCACAGTTTGCAATTAATCGTTACGGAACGTTTATTAAATGACCCGACAACGTCATGCGCGACAATCCCGCATTGGATGGCGAGTCGCGGTCGGTCCGCAGCATCACCGTGGTTCCAGGGTCAGCGTAGAGCTTGACCATTCGTCCGCACTGGAAACAATCCTGGCTTCCGAACGGTCCAACCACACTCGATTCGAGATAGTGCCAAGTGCCGGTGGTCTGGCCCTGTAGCGACACAATCACCGAGAACAATGCCTTCTGGCCGCTTGGCAGAAACGCCTGTCCCGAGACGTACTCAATGACCAGCCTCTTGCCGGATGGCACGGTGACGAAACCATTCTGTCCTTCCGTGCCCGCGGGTAGCGAGACTTGTACATTAGCCTGAAAAGGATGCTTATCAGGATTGTTGACCTCGCACACCGGCGTGCATGCCGGTTTGGGTTTCGGTTTGGGCGGTGTTTTCTTGATAGGTTTCGGCATCGAAGATACCTCCGCCGCGGAGTGTACTCCAATTCCGCGGTGTCGGGCAGGTCCCGTCGACCAAGCAGCGAATTATTTTCCCGCCAGCTTTTGCTGGATGGTGTCTACCCAACCCACCTGAAATTCCGGCGCAATCGTCTGCGCCAGCTTGAGTGCGGTCTCATAAGACTGGCGTGCTTCATCTCTTCGTCCCATCTCCGCCAGGACGTCACCTTGCACCACGTTGGCTTTCACGGATGTCGGAGCTAGGGCCACGGCGGTTGCTGCCTCTTGTCGAGCTCGCTCCAACTGCTTCGCCTTGAGATAGTCCTCGGCTCTCTGCACGTGTCCCACCGCCGCCGCCATGGGTATCGCAAAGTGGCCATCAAAGACGTATACGCCGTTCTGAATCACTGCCGAGGGCTTTAGTGTCTGGAACTGCGCATACGGATTCAGTTCCGCCGGGCCGTACTCGAATCCCGACAGATCGCCCCCGCTGATCAGCACCGGCCCATCCACTTCAGCCGGAACGTCGTAGAACTTCTCATTCATCCACAACGCGTCCTGCGTGGGTAGTGCTTTGCACGGAATCCCGTAGTACTCATACGGAATCACCCCTTCGCCGAAATACACGAACCAGCAGTCCTTGACTCCGCGCTCGCGCAAATAGCGACTAGTGGCCTTGAGCTGTTGCGCCCAGTCAGCGTTGGAATCACTCAGTAGATGCCATGTTTCCTTCGGTCCGCCCCACAGCTCATTGGCGTATGGAATGTAATCGGGATATGCCCGAACCGACGTGAACACCTGAAACGCCAGCAATGCGACGACGAGGTACAACCACGTGCGGCTCTGCTTCGCCAGCCCAACCGCCGCTCCAGCCTCCAGTACCGTGAGGAAGGCATACATCGGCAGAACGTGCCGCATGCCAATGTTCATGTGCGCGCCCATCGCCACAAACAGATAAATCGCCGGCGGTATGACAAGAAACCAGACCTCGCGCGCCGGAAGCTTGCGCCGCACGATCGCCCAGGCGGAAATCAGCAACAGCGCCAAGAAAGGTATGGTTGACTTGATGGCCATCGCAACCGGGAAATAGAACCACACGCCGTGCGGATAGGGCTTGCCCAGCAGATAACTGGCATAGAAGTCTGAGATCATCCGCACATCGGCCAGCCCGTAGATGTATGACTCGGGCAGTAGCTTGTAATGCGAGATGGTCTGCAGAAGCTTTAATTCGTTGGGGCGCGATAAGCCCTTGATATACTCCGCCGCCGGAGGGTTCAGCTCCAGGCCTGCAGGTCGCGCTGCGTAGCGAAATCCGTAAAAGCTCCACAGTATCGTCAGGCTGATGACGGCAGTCAGCAGGAGCGCCACGAACGCCCGTCCGAACGCTAAACGTTCCCCTGCGGCGCCTTTTCGCGTGCGCCACCATTCCAACAGGGCCAGCACCACCAAGCTCAGCGCCGCCAGAACCCCTGTATGTTTCGTCGCGAATGCCAATCCGGTTGCAACGCCCACCAGCACCAATCTGCCCATCGACGGCCGCTTCACATAGCGATAGAAGGCATACACGGCCGCAAACAGAAAGCAGGAGAGCCCGACGTCGGTCGTGACGAAAGCGCCGTGGGCAAGAAAATTGGGATCGAAAACGAAAAGGACCAGCGCAAAGAATCCGGCGGCCAACCCGAACATCTCATTCGCGGCGCAAGAGACCAGTACCGCCAGCAAGACAGTCAGAATCGATGCGGCCATACGCGCGCGAAAGAGAAGCGTGTCGGCGTCGTTACCGAAGACGAACTCTTTGCCGTTTGAAAACGCTTCGTGCTTGAACTCTCGTCCCTGCAGGGGCGGAACTTTCAAGTCCATGGACAGCAGCGGCAACGCCGCCAGCATCTTTACCAATGGAGGGTGCTCGGGATTCAGTCCGAAATCGCCGGTCTTGAGCGACATGTACCCGGAGTAGATGTGGTCGTCTTCATCCCAGGTGATGGAATCCTGCCGGATGGAAAATGCAAGTTGAAGAACTAGAATGGCGAGAAGAGCAGCTACTCCAGCAACTACGGCGGCGCGGTCCAGCCCCGAATTTTGGCTCAATGTTCCCCCTGAGACAGCCTAACTTTATCCTGCACCAGCACGCGAGTTGTCACCTTGATTCCGATCCATGGATCATTGCAAACCATACTCCTGGAAATCCGCAGTCTCGCGCCGCGAGCGATTTTTCTTGTTTCCGCTTGCAGATTCCTTACAATGAGCACCCATGAGTACTGCGCCCGCAACTCCCATCGTAACTGCTGACATACCCGGCCCAATTGGCGAACGCCTTGAAAGCCAGATCAAATATCACGAGGGCAAGAGTTCCCGGTACCAAAAGTATTACAAACGAATCAAGACGGCCGAGATCATCGCGGCCGCGATGATCCCGTTCCTGTCAGCGCTTCACGTTGCCGACAACCACGACTACACGCGGTACGCGCTGGCCATCGGCACCGCAATCCTTGGCGTCATGATTACCATTCTGGAAGGCATCCTGCAGTTGTACCAATTCCAGCAGATCTGGATCACTTCGCGTGCGACCGCCGAGGGCATGATCCACGAGAAGTTCATGTACCTGGCGAAGGCCGGGGCTTATGCGACAGCACCAAATCCCTTATCTTTGCTGGCAGAACGAATCGAGACCATTGGCTCGCAGGAAAATGCGAAGTGGGCGTCGATACAACAGCCGCAAAAGGCCAAGACTGGCGAGCAGGCCTAGCGAGCGCATAGAATTACGGTATGTGGCGTGAGATCTTACACTCGATCAAGAGTCCCGAGGAGCGCCTTGCGTGGATGGTCGCCATCGGCGCCGACGCCCTGCAATGGGCGGTGATGCCGCTGTTCGCCGAAGGCGCCTTGTCGCCGGCTGACGCCGTACTCGATGCAGGCGTAGCTATTGTGCTGGTTCGCTTGCTGGGCTGGCACTGGGCGTTCCTGCCGACACTGATGATCGAGGCGCTGCCGGGCGCTGACCTTTTTCCCACTTGGACTGCGGCCGTGTTCTTCGTGACGCGGCAGATGCACCATTCTGGCGAGCCGATCATTCTGCCACCCGAGCCGTCGATCCGCACGCGGGCGTAGGCTTACTCGCCCGTCACCTGTTCCCGCGTCATTTCGGCGATGATCTTCTTGGGCGCCCGGAGAGCATCGTCGGAGGTGACACGGGCAAACAAATCCAGCGATCGCGCGATCAGTCCAGTCCACCCAGTTTGATGGCTGGCGCCCAACCCGGCGCCGTTGTCGCCGTGGAAGTATTCGTAAAACAGAATGTAATCGCGCCAGTGCGGGTCGTCCTGGAACTTCTTCGTCCCACCGTAAACCGGTCGTTTGCCGTTTTCATCGCGCAAAAAGATGCTGGCGGTGCGGCGGCCAATTTCCTGGGCCACTTCAAACAGCGTCAAATACTTTCCTGATCCGGTGGGGCACTCGACCTTGAAGTCGTCTCCATAGAACGGGTACATGTTCAGGAGACCTCGGATAATCAGCGCGTTGACGGGCATCCAAACCGGGCCGCGCCAATTTGAGTTGCCGCCGAACATGCCCGTGTTCGACTCAGCCGGCAAATACTCGACTTTGAATTCGTCTCCTCCGAAGCGAAAGACAAACGGATGGTCGCGGTGATACTTCGACAAGGAGCGCAAGCCGTAGGGACTGAGAAACTCGTTCTCGTCGAGCATGTACTTCAGAATGCGCTCGAGCTTTTCCTTGCTGCAGACCGACGCCAGACGGCGCTCAGCGTAACCGATGAATGAGTCGCGGTCGGGAGCGATTTGTTTGACTACCTCCGGGTGTCGTTTACGGAACAACTCAATCAATGCAATGACCCTGGGGTGATGGGTCATGGTGCCCTTCTCAAACACGGTCGCGGCGCACAATGGGAGCAGACCAACCATGGAGCGGATCTTCAGCCGCGTGGCATTTCCGTTCGGGAAGTGCAGCAGATCGTAGAAAAACCCATCCTCCGAGTCCCACATCTCGTCGTGGTTCGCGCCGATCCGGTCCATGGCGTAGGTGATCCACGCCCAGTGTTCGAGGAAGCGGAAGGAGACCTCCTCGTACATCGGGTCGTACTCGGTAAGGATGAGTGCGATCTCGAGCATGCACAGGCAGTAGAAGGCCATCCATGCGGTGCCGTCGGCCTGGTCGAGATGGCCACCTGTGGGCAGCGGTGCGCTGCGATCGAAGACGCCGATGTTATCGAGCCCCAGAAAGCCGCCGGCAAAGACGTTGCGTCCGTCCGGGTCCTTGCGATTGACCCACCAGTTGAAGTTGAGCATTAGTCCCTGGAAGGAGCGCTCCAGGAACCGCATATCGGCCCGGCCCAAGTTCGGTCTCAATTCGATAAAGGAACAACGTCGCCCAGGCGTGCACTGGCGGATTAACGTCGCTGAAATTCCATTCGTAGGCCGGAATCTGTCCATTGGGATGGGCGTACAGGTCGCGCAGCATCAGCAGGAGTTGGTCTTTGGCGAAATCGAAATCCACGACAGAAAGCGCAATGGTGTGGAAGGCCAGGTCCCACGCCGCATACCATGGGTATTCCCACTTGTCGGGCATGGAGATGACATCGCGGTTCAGCATGTGGAACCATTCGGAGTTGCGGGCTGTGCGAGTGCCATCGCCCATCAAAGGATGAGCGTCATGCTCCTCCAACCACCTGTCGACGTCGAAATAGTAATACTGCTTGGACCAGAGCATTCCTGCCAGGGCCTGCCGATGCACGCGGCGCTCGTCTTCGCTCAAACTTTTGGGAGTGATGCGGTCGTAGAACTCGTTGGCATCGGCAAGCCGGGCAGCGAAGACTCCTCGAATTTCGCGAATCCATCAGCAAGCGGATTTGCGCTCAGCCGCAGCCTGCACAACCTTGCTTCCGCCGGCGGGGATATTGAGTACATAGTGGGCAGCTGACTTGGTTCCGGTTTTAGCCGGATTGACGGCTTCCGTTCCCCGGCGATCACGTACTCGTGAAACGCATCTTTAACGTGAGGAGACGAATTACGCTGGCCCCACAATCGCCTGGCGTTTGACTCATTCTCGGTAAACAGCAACTCGGTCGCGCCCTCGCACTGCAGCGAGTACTCGCCCAGTTGCGGATGAGAAGCCTGAATTGTTTGACTGTCCGTCTGCCTAAGGTTGCCTTTCGGCTCGTCGTCTCCCCAGGACCAAGTGTTGCGAAACCAGAGCGTCGGAAGGAGGTGAATCTGCGCTGCCTCGGGGCCGCGATTATGCACCGTGATCTTGATGAGTAGGTCTTCCGGCTCGGACTTGGCGTATTCGACAAACACGTCGAAATAGCGGTCGTCGTCAAAGATGCCGGTATCGAGAAGTTCGTACTCCATATCTTCGCGCGAGCGCCGTTTGTTGGTTTCGATCAGGTCGCCGTAGGGATATTCTCGCTGTGGATACTTGTACAGATACTTCATGTACGAGTGCGTAGGGGTGCTGTCGAGGTAGAAGTAGTATTCCTTAACGTCTTCGCCATGGTTGCCTTCGCTGTTGGTCAGGCCGAACAGACGCTCCTTGAGGATGGGATCGCGGCCGTTCCACAGCGCCAGCGCGAAGCACAGCAGTTGCTTATCGTCTGAAATGCCTGCCATTCCATCTTCGCCCCAGTGATAGGCGCGCGAACGCGACTGATCGTGGGAGAAGTACGCCCAAGCGTTGCCATCGGTGCTGTAGTCTTCGCGCACCGTGCCCCATTGCCGCTCGCTCAGGTAAGGGCCCCACTTCTTCCACGGGAATTCCCCTTCTCTCGAGCTTCGTTCAGACGTTTCTGTTCCGTTACTTCAACGTAGTTCAAAGCTGGATTCTTCTCAGCAGATGGCGACATGGAAGTACCCTCTTACTTTTCAACAGGAAAGGCCCGCGGCGGCGCCCCACAGTTGTAAGGGAACAGGCTGCGTCAGGGAAAGCATAGCCCACTCGGGGCCTGAGGTGCTCATGAGTCTGCCGCCAAAGATACCTTCTCGCAACGTTCGGCGAATGCCATACTGTATTCCTGTGGCGAAGATGAGGGGCACCAAGCAAATCTTGCTGGCGGGAACGCTCGCGTTCGCGGGGGCTTTGTTGGCGCAGGATGCATCGATCCAACTTCCTCCCGTGAGCGCATCGTCACCTGTACTGGCACCGTTACCCAAGGCAGCAACGACGCCACACCCCTTAGACTTCGACGTTTCTGGCGCAAAGTTTGGCGTCGAAAGCCTTATGTACGTGCTGAAAGACAGCCGGCATGAAGGCTGGGTACTCGCGGCCTATCCCGATCCCAAAACCAGCAGGCCCTTGATCGGTGCGGGCTTCAGCCTTGACGTCGAGGCGCGCGAGCATGTCCAGAGTGATCTGCTCAACCCACATCAGTTCTTAGAGCCTTCTTCCGCACAGCTCTGGCAGGCGGCCGGGCTCGATCCCGAACAACTACAGACGATCCTCGAGCAGTTCGATCACAACCTGGCCAAGTGGAATAAAAAGGGTTACCGCAAGAAGATCAAAACCCATCAGTTGAAGCCTCAACTGACGAATCCGGAAGCGACTAGCCTGTTGCGCGTGTCGGCGATGCAGTCCGTTCACAATGCCAAAGCATACTGTCGCAATTTCGACCAACTTACGGTCTCTCAACAGATGGCTTTGAGCCAACTCGTGTTTCAGATGGGCGTGAATCTCGAAGAGTTTGTGCAGTTTCTCGCGGTGCTGAACGGCGACTCCGTGCTGCAAACCGTCGCGCTGACCGAAAGCAGCGCTGATACCCAGCCAGAGCACTGGCAGGCCGTGCAACAAACGCTCATCGACAGCCAGTGGGCGCGGCGCTATACGACACGCGCCGTCACCGTAATTGCGATGTTCGATCCGACGTATGAGCAGGCGCCCAAGGCTGCCGAACAGCGCATACAAGCGGTCCTGCATCCGCCGGCCAAACATCCTCGCAAAAAAGCGCGCGTCAAGTCTGCCTGATCGCGAAACGAGAGCGGGGGCATCTCAACCGGCTGCACAGGCGCCTTCCGCACCTTCGCGAGAACCAACGCCCTTTGCTATACTTACATTGCCTCTACGACCTGCTTGGAAGACGGATTTTGCCGTCCCTGTGTGCGCGGAAGTGGTGAAATTGGCAGACACACCATCTTGAGGGGGTGGCGCCCAAAAGGCATGGGGGTTCAAGTCCCCCCTTCCGCACCAGTTTTTTTGACTTTAGAATCAATAATTTATGTTGCCAAAGCTCGGTTTGTACGAAATTGTACGAAAAGTAGAAGGCTAGGAATTCCGCCTACATTCGTACAGTTTGTGTGCTAATCTCCCCGGGTGGATCGACATTTATGTCCGGCACGTCCCTGATTGCCCCCAGCGAGCCAATCGACTAAGCCGGAAATGCAAGTGCAGGAAATGGTTCTACATCTCCCCGGACGGTCGTCGCGTCTCTGCCGGCACCCGCTCCTGGGAGCAGGCCGAGAATAAAGCCCGCCAACTCCTCCGCGACGCCCTGAATACAACCAAAGCGGCGTGCGTCGTGGGCAAGTCCATCCGCCAAGCCGTCAGTCTCTATTTGGAAGACAAGCATCAACAGGCGCTCTCGACCAGCCGGGAGTACAAGCTGACACGTGAGATGAACGAGCTCGCCGGCTGGAGTCAGAAACAGGGGCTTTTGACTCTGCCGGAGTTGACACTCGAACGCCTAGAGCAGTACCGCAAGACTTTGGGAGGCGCAGCCATCACCCGCAGCAAGCGGCAGGAACGTCTCCGATCTTTCTACCTGTATTGCCGTAAGCACCGATGGGTTGAGGACAACGTCGCAGCCGATCTTTCTACCTGTATTGCCGTAAGCACCGATGGGTTGAGGACAACGTCGCAGCCGATCTTTCCAAGATCAAGGTCGCGCAGTCCCCTACTCTGCCTTTATCGCAGGAGCAGTTCGCGGCAGTCTTGGAGCGGGCAGCGGTTTACAACCCGAAGGCTTCCGACGCCGAATGGAGGAGGCAGAGCGATCGCCATGCTGCTCTTGCTGCGCTGGTCGGGCCTACGTCTGGGGGACGCTGCCCGCCTGGAGCGGTCGAAGCTAGATAAAGAAGGCAAGATCATGCTCTACATGCAAAAGACTGGCGAAGGAGTCTACATTGCGTTGCCTCCCCATGTAATCGAAGCTCTGCGGGGGCTGAAAAACTCCAACCGAAAGTACTTCTTCTGGAACGGGACCAGCACCATCGAAGGACCGGTGAAGCGGTGGTGGTCAACTCTCAGCAAGATCTTCACCGCGACCGGGATCGAAGCTCATCCCCACATGCTGCGCGACACCTTTGCGGTGGAATGCCTACTCGCGGGTCTATCACTCGAAGAAGTGTCGATGCTGCTGGGGCACGGCGACATTGCCATCACCAAGAAGCACTATTCGCCATGGGTCAAAGCAAGACAGGCACAGCTAGATGAGAGCGTTAAGAAGTCGTGGCCCCGGGAAAACTGACGCGCGCGAAGCGGGGTCGTCCGCCTACAGATAGCGGACAAGAGATTCGCAATCTTCAAACCCTGGTTCGATTCCCGGTAGCGCTACCAACTAAATCATTAAAAATAATGAATTTACAGGCGGCCTCATAGAAACCGCCTCACACTATGCCATCCTGTGTCACCACCATGTCACCATTTTGAGGGCTGTTGATGACTCTGCGCGGGCCCTCCGTGGCACGGAAAAGCCGTGACACCAGCCTCGTCGCGCACTACAGAAAAAAATTTAGGGGCTGGCGGGATACCCAACCCCGTTTCGCTCACCGGCGCTGGATCTGAGGTTAGGCAGCTTACCCTTTTAGTGGTGACCGCTTCTCGCGGTTGAGCCCTTAACACGCCCGCCGAAGATTAAACCGTTGGCTTTGACTGCGCCAGTCGCGTCATACTCCTCACTGCTGACCTCAGTCGTGCTGCTGCTATCATCCGGGGACGAAGAGGCTGGTTCGATGGCGATTGATAATCCCGAAGAAAAATTCGAGCAAGAGTACATGCAGGATGAACCAACCCTACCACTCGACCTTGCGACTTTTGCGGGCAAGGCGGGTGCGCTGGCTATTCCCGGAGTCGGATTGGCTGTTGAGATTCTGTTGAAGGCGAGGGAAGTTCTGTGCGGCCGGGCCTCCACGAATGAACGAGTTGAAGCGCTGTGGGAGATGTACAAAATGAAGTTCCGCCACATCGAGGAGACAACAGCGAATCACGATGATGTTCAGAGGGCAATTCAGAAGACGTTCTTATACGACCGGTATGACAGAGACGACAGGAAACGGGAACGCTATGTGACGCTGATCGGCAACGCATTGCTAAGTGAGACACAGATTCAGGATGTAGAGACTTTCGTCCAGACCATCGAACAGATGAATGAGCGTGACATGGCTGTGCTCAAGGTACTGAACAATGTTATGAATCAAGACGGCGATTGGAAGCCGCAATCAAGCCCCTTGCAGATTATTGAGAAAGTGCATCCCAATGTGTTCATTCAACGTGCGCAGGAACTCGCGGTGGAGGTCGCGAAGGCGCTCGGACAAGATGTAGGGACAAACTATCTCAGCCGCGAGGAGGGTTACATGGTGTGCGCCCGCCTACAAGGATTCGGCCTGGCACACGAGGTAGACACCGGCCACCGTGAGGTCCCGGTAGCAAATTATTGCTTTCGGTTGTCCGTGCAAGGCGTCAGGCTCTTGAAACTGCTCGGCGAAGACGTCCCAAACTTCGATAGATACGATAATTACCAGCCAAACCCACGGTGAACGAGTGGTGTGGATTTTGGTGTTGGGTGTCTATTTGTTTGTGTGTAGTTTCAACAACATCGGTATAGAGGGCTAATCGGCGAAGCCCTTCGCCTCGTAGACCGCACAATGGATCAACGGTGCCTGGTCGAAAAATTGCAAGCGTGGGCAAATCGACCTAACTGAAATGTTACCAGCGCTGCTCGCTAGTACGGCTTATCGAATACCTCGACGCGGTGGTACGCCAAGTATTCGCGATGCTTCGCATGCAGCGGCTTTGTTATGCGGGCTCCGCGGTGTATTCCGAGTTGTGTGAGGCGTGCGTCAGTCAGTATTGCGCTCACGCGGATCGTTCCGTCGTCGTTAAAACTTATGAGACCATCATCAAAAGCTGCGTCATACCCCGGCGAGAGAAGGAAGCCGTTGAAACGGTCGAGGCGCTCTGCGTTGTTTGAATCACTCCAAGGCTTGATGTGAGACGCTCGGAGCAGTCGTGGTAAATCAAGCTCCGTGACAGCGCACATGTTCTTCCATAGGTCTAAGAGTTTTTTGCGATACGGCCCTTGGCCAATTCTGCTTTTCTGCAATGACGTTCGTTCTGTAGCATCCGAGGCGCTCTCGTCAACAGCCTGTTCCAGAACATCGTGCAATCCAACTTCATCCACCTGACCTGCCCCCCATCTTCAGTCCAGGGATAATGAGACTTTCTCCGGTTTTTGTTCGCCCCACATGCCTGTGTTAGCAGCGGGGATGGGGGTGTGGGGCAAGGGGCCGGCGTTTGAGGCCCCTGGCCCCACATCCTCTGTGCCGAAGCCTGCCGCTGACTGCGCGGCAAACTCCCTGGGCGTACGGTACTGCAAGCTGCTGTGCGGCCGCCTTTCGTTGTAGTCCTGCTTCCATCTCGCGATCTTCTCTCGCGCGTCAGCCAAACTGCTGAACCAGTTTTCGTTCAGGCACTCATCACGAAAGCGCCCGTTGAAACTTTCCACGTAGCCGTTCTCCATCGGTCGACCGGGTTGAATCGTATGCCACTGCAAGCCCTGCTCGTAGGCCCACTGATCGACCGCACGACTTACGAACTCAGGTCCGTTGTCGCTGCGAATCTGGCGCGGCAGCCCGCGCCTCCGCTTCAGTTCTTCCAGCACGCGCACCACTCGTACTCCTCCCAACGACGTGTCGACCTCGATCGCCAGGCACTCCCGCGTGTAGTCATCCACGATGTTCAAGGTGCGAAACCTCCGTCCCGAGCTCAGGGCATCACTCATGAAGTCCACCGACCACACTTGATTAGCGGCCACGGCTGCCGGCAGCGGCTGGCGCACCGTGCTGCGCTTTCGTCCACGCTTGCGCCGCAACGACAGCTTCTCCTCCACGTACAGCCGGTACACCCGCTTGTGGTTCACCTGCCAGCCCTCGCGCTCCAGCAGAACCTGCAGCCGCCGGTAGCCGAACCGGCGCCGCTCTTGCGCCAACTCGCGCAAACGCACGCGCAAGGGCTGGTCCTCGCTCCTGCGCTTTTGGTAGCGACACGTCGCACGATACAACTCCATCAGCCCACAGGCCCGTCGCTGACTCAGCTTCACTTCTACCTGCATCACCAGCACCGCTTCTCGCCGCGCCTGCGGGCTCACCACTTTTTTGCGACCACCGCCTTCAGTGCTCGGATGTCCACCGCCTGTTCGGCCACGATGTGCTTGAGCTGCCGGTTTTCTTCCTCCAGTTGCCGCAGCCGCCTTGCCTCGCTCAGTTCCAGCCCGCCGAACTTGCTCTTCCATCGGTAGAAACATGCCTTCGCGATCCCGTGCCGCCGGCACAGTTCTCCTGTTTCCACCCCACCCTCCGACTCCTTCAGGATGGCGATGATCTGATCTTCGCTGAATCGACTCTTTCTCACGACTCCTCCTCTGGCCCTGGCGGGCCATCCTAAATGGGAGAAGTCACATTTCCAATGGACTATTTTCTGGGGAGCAGGTCACACCCCTAAATAGTCGAGCAACAGACGGCCTCCGCTCGGAGGTAACTTGTAAAGATACCCTTGATTGGCGCCCGATCCGTCAGCTCGAATAGGTGAGTATCTCACGGGCAAAATGTCCTGAAGTGGTGTGACGAATTTTGACAGTGGAAGCGGAGTGGGCAGAACTTCATAGTGGGCGTCGACCTTGAGACCGTCTCGCGTCCAGTTTGTTCCAACTGTTCTAAAAGCCGACGGTTTGGGGCTGTCGTAAGCACGGCCTTTTGCCACGGAAGTAGCGCCGATAGCGCCATTCGCGAAGGAGAAAATTACGTCTCCAGGCTCGACCTCTCGCATCGTCTCCCAATGGTGCTGAGGCTTGCCGTCAGCAGTTATCTTCGGAGCCCAGAGATAGCCCCCGTTCCATTCGTGCTTCCAGGTTTGTTTCTGATTGACCCAAAAGTATGCCAATGCCTAGCTCCTCTTGCTTAGTTATTGTCGTACCGGCAATTATGTGGGAACTGCTTCGCGACCGTCGTGGAGATACTTCTGTTACAGATAATGCGCCCGGCCCGGCTTATACCCCTACCCAAGCAGCTTTCGGGAAGAGTATTTCATGAGGCGAAAGACTTAAAGCCCTGTCGCGGCTTCTCGCTGCGCACTATGCGCTTCCCGAACTTCGGCGCGTCTTTCGCCGCTGCCAAACAATACGCCGGAACCCCGCCAAGGAGATTCAGCCATAACCGAGCCTGGCCCGCCGGTGAAGCGTGCAATGCCGATCACAACCCTTGGTCATGCGTCCCCGGGTTCGATTCCTACCGCTCGGTAGCTTTTGCGGTTCTGGCTTTTGCCGCTGCTCTTGAAGCATTTACGGCGCTTGCTCGGCGTTCTTCCGCACTCAACTTTTCGGCGCGAGCATATCCACCGATGCGACCTAGTGCGCTCGTAGCCACCGACAATTGCGTTGCCTTGCGGCTCTTAGTCATATATCTTTTGGGTGTTTTTCGCTTCATGCGGACATTCTATTCCGTGCGCTACGGTGAAGCAAGCTTGAACAAAGGACAGATCATCGTTTTTATGTTGACAGGTGCTTAGCTCGGGCGTACAAACAAGATGAGACAATAACGCGCCGTGCCAGTGCTTGCAACACCGACACGACGCTAACCAGGGCACCTACAAAGGAGGCACCCATGGCTGTACATCACCGTAGCACTGCATCAATCTCTACTCAAGAACCACCCCTCACCATCAGCCGCGTCGCTCTGTACGCCCGGGTCTCCACTCTGAACGGCCAAGACCCCGAGATGCAGCTCTCCGAACTGCGGGAATACGCCTCTCGCCGCGGTTGGAGCATCACCAGCGAATACGTCGATCAGGGCGTCTCCGGCTCGAAGGAATCGCGACCGGCGCTAAATCAACTCACGGCTGACGCTCACCGGCGAAAATTCGATGCCGTGCTGGTGTGGAAGATTGATCGGTTCGGTCGTTCACTGAAACATCTGGTCAACGCTCTCGCGGATCTCTGCGCCTATGGCGTCGCATTTATGAGTTTTCGCGACAATCTCGATCTCAGCACGCCGTCCGGGCGCCTGATGTTCCAGATCATCGGTGCCATGGCGGAGTTCGAGCGTTCGCTCATTCAAGAGCGCGTTCGAGCCGGCTTGCGCAATGCGCGCGCCAAGGGCAAGAAATTCGGGCGCCCTCGCGCTCAAGTGGACGCTTCCCGTGTAGCTGAGCTACGCCGCGATGGGCTTTCGTGGTCACAGGTTTGCCAGAGCCTGGGTGTGAGCAAGGGGAGCGCCCAGCGGTCGGTCGGACGACTCGGGGTTCAGCCGGATTCGTGAAGGCTGGCGGCCATGCAACCGCCCATCAGTTTTCTCGGAAGTTGACACCAGCGGGCACTTCCGCGCATAGGCGACTATTCGCTCATGTGGATAGCATTCGTAGACCCTGGGGCGTTTCTTAGTCAACTGGTTTCGCCGGGTTCGTTTCGGGACACCGTGGAGCCTGCAAGAGAGATCCGCCCTCCCGAACTCGTGTTCTTCAGCTTCACCACGCTGACCACGGTGGGATATGGCGACATTGTGCCGCGGCATGGAATGGCAAAGTCGATCGCCGTGCTGGAATCGCTGAATCGCGCCACGCGAAGCGCCGAGAAGTTGATGTAGCCGCGGCGGGACAGAACCTCGACAGGTGTTTGATATGCTCTTTGGACATCGCGAGAGCAGGTTCGCGATACGACGGGCGAGTTCATCGTGCGAATGTCGGGAGATCCACGAGCGTGACCAGCCATCAGAAAAGTCTTGAGCGCGCAGGGTGGCGGGCGGAATGGTTCGTTGCCGTCAGCCTGACGACATGCTTGGCTTTTGTGGTCGCCGGCCAGACGCTGTGGTCGAAACTCGCCAATCCGTGGGTGCTGGCGTTTGTTTTCTTCTGGCTCTTTGGCGTGATCCTCGGCTCGGCAATGTCAGTCGTACGCCACGCCGAACACCTCGCCGCGCTGCTGGGCGAGCCGTACGGAACGCTCGTCCTCACGCTGTCGGTGACGTTCATCGAAGTGATGAGCATCTCGGCGGTGATGCTGCACGGGCAGAACAATCCAAGCCTCGTGCGCGACACCTTGATCGCCGTGATCATGATCATCCTGAACGGGATGGTGGGAATCTCGCTTCTGGCAGGCGCCTGGAAGCACCGGGAACAGCACTACAACCTTCAGGGCGCCAACGCCTACCTGGGGGTGATTATTCCACTGGCAGTTCTGTCGCTGGTGCTGCCCAACTACACCACGACCACGGCGGGCCCGACGCTTTCTCATCCGCAGGAGTGGGCGCTGGCCTTGCTCACGGTCGGCCTGTACAGCGTCTTCCTCGGCGTGCAGACCGGGCGGCATCGCGGCTACTTTAGCCTGAGTGAGACTGATGAGGTAGTGCAGCACAAGGAGGCAACTTCTGCTCCGCATTCGCTGCCCTACCATGTCCTACTACTCACGCTGTACATCTTGCCGGTGGTGTACCTGGCCGAACAGTTGGCCCATCCGGTTGATTACTTGACCGAGACTCTGCACGCGCCGCAGGCCTTGAGCGGCGTGGTGATCGCGGTGCTGGTGGCGACTCCGGAGGCGATCGGCGCTACGCGGGCGGCGCTGGCGAACCAGATGCAACGCTCGGTCAACATCTTTCTGGGATCAGTGTTGTCAACGATTGGACTTACGGTTCCCGCGATGCTGATTGTGAGCAACTGGACCCACCATCCGATAATCCTGGGGGTGGAGCATGGCAACATCGTGCTGCTGGTGTTGACGCTCGGCGTCAGCATCCTGACCTTTGCCAGCGGCCGAACCAACGTGCTGCAGGGGCTCGTCCACCTGCTACTGTTTGTCACGTTTCTGCTGCTGCTGGTGCAGGGGTGAAGGCGCGGGCACGATCCCGCTATCGAAGAATTTGCTACGGCGAAGGCCATCCACCCGAAGATGGTCTTCGCCGTTTCGAGTTCCTACTTTCCGCCCACCTTACCTTCATCATCGCTGACAATTTCTTCTGCATCGCTGGCACTCATCGGCTTCCGACCAGTGGACTTCTTCGAGACAGGCGCAACCTTCTTGGGCTCCGGCTTAGCTTTCTGCTTTGCCCACTCTCAGTACCTTTAATGGCGTCTCCCCGAGTCTTGATTTCTGATGATCATGCCGTCGTGCGGCGCGGCTTGCGAACCATCTTGGAAGATAGCTTACAATTTGAGGTTTGTGGAGAGGCCGTCGACGGCAGCCGGACTTTACAATTAGCGGCGCAGCTCGCGCCAGACATCCTGATTTTGGACATCTCGATGCCACCCCCGAACGGGTTGGAAGTGGCGGCACAACTCCGTCAGACACTTCCTGATATTAAGTTATTTCCCGGTCCTTTCCTGTGTCCGGATGGTCGGCCACACGGAAGTGAGGTGATCTCGGCTGGACGATTAGTAATGGGAAGTCGGCCAGCATCGGGCAACCGCGTTAGCGCCGCCACTTGGACGAGAAACGCCCCTTATTCCGTGCCGATGCCGAAGCGGTCTCGATCTCAGTCGGTGGGTTGCCGCACAACACGCCCAAGTGACTTCCCAGAAGAAGACTTCCGAGGAGTCAGGGGTTGCACTTCTACGAGTAGGGCGTTTTCCGTCAAAGTGGATTAGCAGTGACAAGCCGACTTCTCGGGTTCAATTTCACTCGAGGATCAGTCTACTCCCAGAGTGCTGACTATCCATAGCGTCTTTCGTTTAGCATCGATTGCCACTTTTGGCCGCGAACGATCGTGACCTTCGTTTTTTGGTCCGGAGCGAAGCGCAGCGCGAGACAACGTCTAGCCGACATGTAAGCGTTGTGATCAAAGCCTAAGACACCACCCCAAAAATCGGTAACCTTCACACTGGAATCGGTTTGCCAAGCTCCGCGGTAGGAGTTAAGGGCGTCCCCAAGTCTCCTTTGCCAGGAGGGGCAGGTCGTGGATCCAATCGTCTTCACTAACCCCGCCTGGATAGATAACGTGGCCCAAGTTGTCTTCGGTATACGCGACAACAAAATTGGCGTGGGTAACTGAATAGTTGCCGTTGCTTGGGTCCGTCTTCTGGGCCAAAGGAACCCCGGCAGCCTTCTGCGCCGCCTCGAGGGAAGCGACGGTTCCCGTCAGGCCGACAAAATGTTTATCGAAATTGTCGAGCCACCGGCGCAGTTGCGCCGGTGTGTCCCGTACGGGATCAGTGGTAACAAAAACGAGCTTGACCCGATCGGCAACACCTGTGGGCAATTTCTTCAGAGCCCTGCCAAGATTCGCCATGTGCATGGGACACTGATCGGGGCAATAGGTGTAGCCGAAAAAGAGGAGTGTGACCGACCCTTGGGTTTTGTTCCAGAAGTCGAACGGAGCACCGGATGTGTCAGTGAGAACAAAACTCGGTTTCGGCAGGGGCGGCGCGACCAGGCCGCCCCGGTATGTTGCTTCCGGACGTCCGGCATTGGTCGAGTCGCCCTTCGCTTCTTGGCCCGAGACGAGCGAGGCGCGGCACGCCAAGGAAATGGCGACGACACACAAACAGAGAAAGCGCAAATTCATATCGCGCCACCTATGGATGAACAATGACCGTCCCTTTCATGCCGAGTTGGTCATGAACGGCACAGATGTAATTGAAAGTGCCTGGAGATGTGAAGGTCACCCTAAAACGCGTCACACTCGGAGGCGACTGAGGGAGCTTCGCGCGATCTTGAGGCGCTGGAGACAAGAACCCCGAGTTCACGCTGTCCGTGGGTGAGCCTATTACCGCCTCCCTGGCGCCGTCCGAGGTCCCCAGCACATTTGCCGAAGGCGGCCGGGGATCGGCAGGTTCTGTCCCAAAGGTCACAGTATGGTTGATCGACGGATCGAGACTCGTCCACTCAACCGTGTCCCCGACCCCCACGACTATCGTCCCGCGGCCGAAGCGCATCAGGGATGCGGTCTGCGCACCAGCCCCGGTCGTCGTCACGATTTCACCGACACCGGCAGCCATGCCGCCCGCATACGTGCCTCGGCTGTTCAGGCGAGCGGCATCCCCACGCAAGAGCGCTTGCTCCGCCTGCCCCTGCCGATCGTAGAAATCCTGGTCGTGGGGAAGACTCTCGGCCAATTCCATAACATGGACTACTCCGGTCATATCCGCGTGAGCCAGGCAAACAAACTTGAAGTTGCCGGCCGACGGGAAATGTACGGAATAGGTAGTCGGATCTGGCGCGGCCAACAAGATTCCCGAGTGCACGCAGGTCGAACCATCGTAGTCGGATCCGTCGGGTGTAGTCCCTGGGCACCCCACCTCGACACCCCAAATGACACCGAAGAGAGGAGGCCGCACCTGGCCGGGCGTCAGGAACGTCAGCGTGTGGCGCTCCTGAGTGGGAAAGGTCCAACGGATGCTATCGCCGGCGTGAATCCAGATCTCATTGGGTAAGAAGCCAAGCGCCTGATTAGCTCGGTCGTACGTCTGGGCGCCGACCAGCAATTGCCAGGTATTCGCCAAAGCTGCATGCGGGACTAGCAGGGCAATCAGCAAAGCGGAGTGCCAGCAAATTCGCTTAAGTTGTGATCCGATTGGCTTCGTCATGGGTCCTCCCCAGATCAGTTCTGGAGGCGAGAATTGATCAGAGTCCTCCGAAAGTCAATGCAATGCGAGTGAAACCTAGGTGACACCGCAAGTAATTGGTAAAGCGCGTTTTCCGACGTGCGGTGACATGCCTGTTGTGTGCCTCGGAACCGGAATATACTTCTCTGTGATCAACGAACGGGTCGTCAGAGTGGCGAGTCCAGCAAAACCGATCGTCATAACCTTCGGTCCTTACGAGTTCAACCCCCACTCCGGGGAATTGCGCAAGGAAGGAATGCATGTCCGCCTGGAGGGTCAGCCGCTTGCCATTTTGCAGATACTGCTGGACCGCCCGGGCGAACTGATCACACGCGAGGAACTGCAAAAAAAGCTCTGGACCGAGGATACGTTTGTCGATTTCGAACATAGCCTTAACGCGGCAGTCAAACGATTGCGGTCAGCATTAAACGACTCCGCCGACCGGCCGCGCTATATCGAGACGCTGGCACGCCGAGGTTATCGCTTTGTTGCGCCGGTTAGCGGCCGGTTTATCGCTGACATAGACTCAGGATTGCCGAGTACTCCATCCGTCGAATTCGAACAGACGGAGCCCAGATGGAAGCGTACAACACGGTTTGTGGGAGTGGCACTGCTGATCGCGCTTAGCGCCGGCGCGCTCGCCTACTTGGGGGTGCGGCCTCCATCTGTGCCTAGGGTGTCCAATTACGTTCAGCTTACCCATGATGGCCAGCCAAAAGTCCTGGTTGGAACCGACGGTTCGAGAATTTACCTAAGGTTGGGAACGGATGTTTCAATTGGTATCGGAGAGATTCCGATCTCAGGCGGCGAGCCGACGAGGATCCCAGCACCGTCCCCTGGAACGTATCCGCTCAACCTGTCGCCGGATGGGTCACAGCTTCTCGTGACGAACTTCAAGATCGGCCCGGACAACAGATCGCTGTGGAGCCTCCCCGTTATGGGAGGTTCCCCGCGCCGCCTCGGAGACACCTTGGGAGACGACGCCACCTTGTCTCCGGACGGCAAGCTACTGGCCTACAGCAACGACAACAACTTGTTCGTGGCGAAAGCCGATGGCACGGGGCCCCGCAAGCTGTTCACAGTGACGAGTCCTTCCGAAATCGACGGTCCAGTTTGGTCACCCGACGGAACCCTTTTGCGATTCAATTTATGGCAAGGCTCGACCAAATCGCTTTGGGAAGTGGCTGCAGATGGTTCGAGATCACACCAGTTGCTTCCCGGCTGGCGGAATCCGCCTGACGAGTGTTGCGGCAGGTGGACTGCCGACGGGAAGTATTTCGTCTTCCAGTCGAACGGTCAGATTTGGACGCTTTCCCAAAAACGCGTCCTCCTTTATGGCAACCCTAAGCCCGTACAACTGACTTCGAGTCCGTTGGCACTGTCAACTCCTGTTCCTAGCAGGGATGGCAAGAAACTCTTTGTCACAGGTGAGACTGACCGTGGCGAGTTAGTTCGCTACGACTTCAAGTCTGGCCAATTTGTGCCTTTTCTTGGCGGTATTTCAGCCGAATACCTCGACGTCTCGAGGGATGGCGAGTGGGTTGCGTACGTGTCCTATCCGGAGGGGACGCTCTGGCGCAGCAGAGTGGACGGGAGCGAACGCTTGCAATTGACCTTCCCGCCCCAATTTGCCACCGTTCCTCGCTGGTCGCCCGACGGCAAAGCGATCGTCTTCGGTTACAGAACGGATGGAGAAATGCTTCACAGAATCTATGAGGTTTCATCCGAAGGAGGAACTCCGCGGGAGCTTCTGCCGAACGATCAAGATCATCGAATATACCCGGATTGGTCGCCAGATGGAGGAAGGATTGTGTTCGGTGGCCGTGGGGATGACCCTAAATCGTTGATCCGCATACTCGACTTCACCAATGGTCAGATTTCGACAGTCCCGGGATCCCAAGGTTTCTTCTGGCCGAGTTGGTCACCGAACGGACGGTACATCGTCGCACGTGGATTTGGGCCGCACCGTCTCATGCTGTTTGATTTCAAGACTGAGCGCTGGACCCAACTTGCCAGAGGGGGGGCTACTTCAGCGCGCGTTGGTCGAAGGATGGACAGTATGTTTATGCCGTTGCAGCATCCCAGAGAGCGCCGTGGTCAGGATTCGAATCAGCGACCTTACATTGGAACAGGTGATCGACCTGAAGAATTTCACAACAGCGGGTTTCGGTTGGTTGGCGTTTGCCCCCGACGGTTCACCTTTGCTGCTCCGGGACACTGGAACCCGAGATGTGTACGCCCTGGACTGGGAAGAGCCGTAAGGGTGGGTGATCTCGTTGCGTACGGATTAGTGGTGACTCCCGAGCGTGCGCAGCAAGTCGCCTTCTCGGTCCCAGTAAAAACCGACGTGAAACAAATCCTCGTGACGCGAAAAGACCTCGGCCCTCTTAGATCACTGGAGCAACTGGGCGGGAAGAAGGTTTTCGTTAACCCGCTCACCACGTATTACGAAAACCTGGTGAAGGTGAACGAGTTATTGCGGAAGCAGGGCAAGCCGGAAATCCTGATCGAGAAAGCCGACAAGAGTTTGATCGATGAAGACCTGCCAGAGATCGTGAACGCCGCGGCATCGCAGTCAATTCCCCTTTGGAAGCGTTGGCAAAGCTGCAACTTGGCCGCGCCTACGTTCTGGCGGGAGACAAGAGCAAGGCCCGACACGCCTATCTGGAGTTTCTTGAGCTTTGGAAAGATGCCGACCCTGATTTTCCTGCCCTGAAACAAGCCAAAGTCGAGTACGCGAAGTTGCAGTAAGGCCGACTGATCCGCCTGGCAACGAGTGGAGGACGCCGATCGCTTGTACGTGACTGTGCCGAATATGATCGGATGATGGTTGTCTCGTAGCCCCGCAACCCCATGTAGTTGCCGGATCACGTTTCTGTATCTAGGCGCCTTCTTAGAAGAAAACTGTGATCCTCGCGACTTAGGCTTAGAATCGCGAGCCTTTTGTAATTTTCTTCATCACCCGTGCCCCACATCTGCGCATAGGACGTTTCTCGTCCAGGTGGATTACTTCCGAGTTGCTCGTCACTCGGCCACAATCCGCTACCGCATTAGTGCGAGCTGAGGCTTGAGCCGTCGCGCGTGGTGTCTGTTCGTTGATGCACCCACGCCGCCAACAGATCTGTTAAACCGGGAGCAAGGTGCCACCATGCAGACGGCGCGTGTGGCTGCAGAGCCATCTTGCAGATGGGACAGGTGCCGGGCCCAGATTGGACAACCTGCGGATGCATTGGGCAGGTATATGGCGGACCTGGCTCGGGGTGCACCGTCAGATTATGTTGTGCCCGCGGGATCAGGATTTCCATATAGTCCGGGTTCCCGGCTGCTTGGAGGGTTTCGTCAATTTGTTCAATACTCTCCGTGGTGGGAACTTTTTCGTCCAGTTCTCCATAGAGGAGCAGGACCGGAACCTTCACCTTCGCCCAATAAAGCAAGGAATCGAAATCCGCTCTCTTTCGATATTCGGTCCAAGCCCAATGATCTTTCGGCGGCGGCGCAACGAGATCAAACCATTTTTCGTTCTCGACTTTGGGAATCTCTGCATCTAATTGCTCTCGCCCGTGTCCGGTCCTGGCCACCTGAAGCCACATATTGTAAAAGGCCATGGCCTTAGTCACTTCTTCTTTCGCAAATCCATTCGATTCGACGATCTTGCGCACTCGAAATAAATCCTGTTTGTAGGACGGTCCCGTAGTTCCGTCAGCGGAAATGATGAAAGCAACATTCTTGGAACGCGCAGCCATAATTGCAACAACTGCTCCACCTTCGCTGTGCCCAAACGCGCCTATCCGATCGGGGTAGATGTCTTTGCGCGTCTGCAGCAGGTGGATGCCAGCCAATGCATCGTCGGAGAGTTCTTCGTACGTCGCGGTCTTCCAGTCTCCCGTCGAGGCACCTGTCCCTCTTTTGTCGTAAACCAACGCCGCAATTCCTCGCCGCGCAAAACGGTCCGCGTAAAAGAGGATGGTTCCCCATCGAGTTTCGGCCAGGCTGCCATGAACGAGAACAACCGCCGGGTGAGGTCCCGGAGTTCGCGGAATGAGCAAGGTGCCAGAGAGGGTTACGCTGCCGTTGTGGAACGAGACGTCTTCTGTCGCGTACGGAGGCGGGACAAGCCCGACTCGTCGAAGCGAAAAGCTGCCCTCGCCCTCACTCCCCACGAAGCGTCCCACGATTGTGTCCCCGTTGAGCGCTCCATCAAAAGTAGTATGGTCGCCGCTATCTCCCCCGAGGTTGAACTGCAACTTCGGAGATTCGTACTTCAGTTCACCTACCGGCCAGTCCATCACCATCCACGAGTCGGAGCTGAACCGAATACTTGTTTTTCCACCCTCCGTCTTGAAGTCGAAGCGAACGGCCATTCTGGCCCCTTCCCGATCCAGTACTCCTTCCCAATGACCATCGATCCCCGATGCTGTGTTTCCGAGGGTTTGCCCCGCAGTCTTATGGCCGGTCGCCGCAATCGTTATCGACGACGCGAAAAACCCCGTGAAGAGCAGTGTCAGCGTCAGCCAGTACGGTATACACAGTCGTTTTATCATCGTGGGGCTCCCTTACTCCTCTTTGACAACGCTCCCGAATGCGCGGCGAAGCGACTGCGGTAACTGCTCGGGGTGACATCGAAGCGTCGCTCGAACGCTCTGCGGAAGGCATCGGCGCTATGAAATCCCACCGATGAAGCCACACTCTCAATGTTGATGTCGGAGATGGCGAGCCGACAGCGCGCATAGTCTAGCCGCAGGTTTTCTATGAAGGCAGCGGGGGTGCTGCCGAACGCATGCTTGAACCGACGACTGAAATGCCTCGGGCACAGCCGTGTTCTCTCGGCCAAAGCCTCAATGGACAAGTCTTGAGCCAAATGACCAGGTATCCAGGCAGCCAGATTCGCGAAACGATCTGTGGACTGAACCTGGAACTGCAAAGGTTCGGAATATTGTTCCTGCCCGCCGGACCGCTTCAGATACACCACTAATTCACGTGCTACGGTTAGCGCCACACTTGGCCCGTAGTCTTCTTCGATCAGCGCCAGCGAAAGGTCGATACCTGCAGTAATGCCTGCAGAAGTGTAGAAGCAGCCGTCTTTGAGGAACAACGCATTGGGGTTCACCTTCAGATTGGGGAAGCGTTGTGCGACATCGCGTGCGAAACGCCAATGTGTGGTCACATGACGGCCATCAAGTAATCCAGTAGGGGCCAAGCCGTAGATTCCAGTGCATACAGTGACAACGCGTCGGATTGCGCCCGCGTGGCTCTTCAGCCATGCCGACACAATCGCATTTGTTTTGGTGTTGCGTAATCCACGCCCGCCGGGAACGACCAACGTATCGAGCGCCGGTGCGGTTCGAAGTGTCTTGTGCGCTTTGAAAATAACGCCGGACTCTGCCACGAAAGGCCTACTGGTCAAACCTATGGTCATGACATCGTAGCAGCGGCGAAATCCACCGTTGCCTTCGTCCATCACCGCAGCCGCAAATGCTTCTGTGGGCCCTACAAGATCGAGCGCCGTGATTCCATCAAAACCCAGAAACCCGATTCGCTTTGGATTCATATCGCCCCTATCCTTCTTGAAGAGTACGTTTAGCCACGGTATGTCCGCTAGGACATTAATACGACACTTTCAGACTTCATGGATGAAAGTGATTGTAAGAGCTTCTGACTGTTTCAATGGCAACATTTATTTCCTTGGCGAACCTGGGAACAGCTCTGCCCTATGGTGACGGTTTAGCGATTCTGTTGGGGACTCCGTGTCTGAATACCGGGCTAGCTAGAGGAATGGTCGCACTGAGCCGTTCGGTTCGACCGTGGATAACTCCCGGTTCGTCGGCCACTCGGAAGTAAGCCAGTTTGACGGGTTGTCGCCTACGCGCGGAAGTGTGACGGATCCGCACTTTCGGCGCGCCACATCCGCGCGTAGGGCGTTAGGCGGAAAGTTGACGCGCCGTGCCGTCACAGGATGCTGGCGGACAACTGGGAAGTAATCCCAAGGTAAGATTTGCCGACGACACTCTCAGAACCAAAAGATCGGCATATTAACCGCATGCGAAGTACTGGCTGCGGGTACGACCAGCGAGTCTAGGTTTCGAGGGTCTGGACGAGCGCACCCGCAGCTCTATCCCCATGTGCGGAAGCCGATCACGCCCCACCAGGCGAGGTAGGCCGTGGCAATCAACAGGCCTGCAGTCGCCATTAGCGCGTGACTACGAACATATCCGCGGATAGCCTCATTCCGAGCTCGCCAAAGAGCCACCGCGCTGGCCAGTGATGACACGGCAAAGAGAATCGTACTCAGAAACAGACCGAAGGACCAAACCGTAAGGTTTCCCAACCGGGTGATCATATCGTTGGAAGAGAGGATTAAGCACATGGCAAAGGCCACCAGGCTCAACAGAGCAAGCAGCGGCCACAGCCGCACAGCGCGTTCGGCGCGCCGCCGCCGTTTCTTGATCAGTCCGCCAAAAATCCAGAAGGGTGCATAGAAAGAAATAGAAAGAATTGCTAGTACAAACCACACCACCATCAGAATCTCGAAAATAGCCTGGGCTGTAGGAATGTGCTTCATTGTCTCGCCGATAAAAACAAAGCGGCCATCGGCATTGGCCGGAATCAACATGGCAGTTGCAATCGGCTCGACGGCGCCCTTCTTCGGCAGGTCGCGGAACTGATCACCCGTGACGGGAATAAACGCCTGATCGATCTGTCCAAGGTTGCTCTGCAACAGCATTCCATCGGCAAATCGAATTCGGTTGATGTTGACCAAGCGTTCGATAAAGTCGAGCATCTTGATACGCGAGGCAGCCGGTTCATACCAGCCGGAGTACTCCCGTGCGTCCGCGGGCAAGGCTCCAGGCACGGGCACTGTCTGGCGGACCAGACTGCGGGTTATGTAAGCGCGAATCGCGTCGCCGATCTTGCCGAAAGCCGCCCCGTTTCCGGAGTTGATGCTGTAGAAGAACCCCACCCCATACTCAGGCAGATATGCCATATCGGTCAGCCCACCGTTCACGCCTCCATCGTGGCCGTGGTAGACGAAGCCATCGTGCACGCTGGTGTAGTTGCTCAGCCCGTACCCAGCTTTCAAGCCTGCCTGTGCCTCCCAGGTGCGGGTCGGTGTCTCCATGCGATCGATGGCAGCCGAAGGCATCACCACCACACCGTCCACCATCCCCCGATTCAGATAGAACTGCAGATAGGCGGCCATGTCCCGAGCCGAAGCGTTGATTGCGCCGGCCGGTCGCAGCAGGATGTTCCAGTAAGGAAAGGGCGTCCTTCCATCGTTATGGTAGAGGGTGGTCAACTGCGGCGGGGGCTGCTCGAAGTAAGTAGCTGCCTTCATGCCAATGGGCACAAAGAAATTCTGTGTCACGTAATCTTCAAAGCGCTGGCCGGTGATTTTTTCCACGATCGCGGCCGCCACCGCGGGCCCGGAGTTGCAATAGGCCTTGCGCGTCCCCGGTCGCCAGCGCGAGATGCGCGAGTGGATTCGATTCTTGCCCGAAGATGGAGATGTCGCGCTTGGACCCTCCGTGAACTTCGACGAATCGTTCTGACTGAACGAACATGCCGCCGGACCCGCAGCAGGGGTCTAAAACTCGCCCCTCATACGGTTCGATCATTTCGACCAGAAGTCGAACTACGGAACGCGGTGTAAAGAACTCTCCGCCCAGTTTGCCTTCCGCAGCCGCAAATTTCTCAAGGAAATACTCGTAGACGCGACCTAACACATCTTTCGCCCTGGCTTGGTCAGTGCCGATGGCGATGGACGCGATCTTGTCGATCAAGCCGCCGAGTCGTTCGGGAGCAATCCCCCGACGGGCGTAGTCCCGAGGGAGCTTGCCCTTGAGTTTGGGATTATCACGTTCGATGGCATACATCGCGTCATCGATGAGCCTGGCGATGTTGGGCTGTTTCGCCTGACTCTGAATGTTGCCCCACCTGGCCTCTGGTGGCACCCAGAAAATATTCTCAGCGGTGTACTCGTCACGGCTCTCTAGCAGCCGGTTGGCTTCTTCTCCTTTGATCCCGTCAGCTTCCAGTTCTTGAGCAACCTTGTGACGGCGCGTCTCGAATGCGTCGGAGATGTACTTCAAGAAAATGAGTCCCAAAACGACATGCTTATACTCCGCAGCGTCGATGGAACCACGCAGTTTATCTGCGGCCTCCCAAAGTGTTTCCGGATCGAGGCCCAGTTCGCTGCTGGAGTGACTAACACTGTGTTCCGACTGGTGATTGTTAGGCAATTGTCGTTTTCCTTATGAGCTTTCCCCTGACTTCGGATTGTCTCGTCCCGGACGAGATAGGCGCCCTGAGCCAATTCTGGGAGCTGACCCGTTGTCTTCTTGGATTGAGCGAATACAGGATTCTATCTTGCTGCAGCAAGCAAATGCTAGCCGATACAAAACACCACATTTAAGAAGAAGACTTTTTGTAGCAAACGCATTCGCCGTACCACCCTGTTCCTATAGGCCAACACCCGGAAGTCATCCTGCCCGAAAACTTGTGAGACTGTTGAAAAACTCGGTTCCGATTCGAGGTTTTCATTTTTGTTGGGCCAGCATTCGTGTTAAGCAAGACGTTGAGGGGGAACGTTACCGATGATGGGTCAGCAGCCAAGGACGGATGCACTGTTCTACTACTTCCGCTTAGAGGACCAGATTCCTGAAGACCACCTACTGCGCCTGATTGACCGGCATGTAGATTTGAGCTTTGTGCGCGAGCGGCTGAGGAGTCTCTACAGTTCCACCGGCCGGCCGTCGATTGATCCCGAAGTATTGTTGCGCTTGTTGCTGGTGGGCTATTTCTACGGCATTACCAGTGAGCGGCGTTTACTGGAAGAAGTGAAGATGCATCTGGCCTATCGTTGGTTCACGCGGCTGGACTTGGATCAGGAGATTCCGGACCACTCGACATTTTCCAAGAACCGGCACGGACGCTTTCGCCAGTCGGGCATATTTCGAGAAGTATTTGAGGAGATCGTGCGCCGGTGTTTGGCGGTTGGGTTGGTGGAAGGAAAGAATCTGGCGGTGGACGGGACCGTGGTGAGAGCCGACGCTAGCCCAGCGAGTCGAGTTCCGCGAGAGCAGTTAAAGGAAGCGGCCCAGGTTTCAAGGACAGTGGAAGAGTATTTGGCGGAGTTAGACCAGGTGAACCCAGTGTCCGGTGCGGAAATGATCTCCACCACGGACCCAGACGCGATCCTGACAAGCAAGGGTGGGAGGACAGCCGAGATGGCTTACTACGATAACTATCTCATCGATACGACCAGTCGGGTCATCCTGGGGGTAGAAGCTACACCGGCACGGTTCTCGCAAGAGACCATAGCTGCGCGCAGGATGGTCGAGCGAGCCGAGAAACTGGGGATTCGAGCAGAAGATTTAGGAGCCGATAAGGCATACGGCAGTGGCGAGTTTTTGGCGTGGCTGTTGGATCGCGGCGTGCAACCGCACATTCCGGTTATAGACCGTCGTCATCAGACGAAAGGGCGCTTCACTCGCGACCAGTTTCGTTACGAACCTGCTGAGAATGCCTATTACTGTCCTGAGGGAAAGGCGCTCTCGTTCAACGGCCGCCGGCGCGAGAGTCAAGGCTACCTCTATCGCTCCACGGAAGCGCAGTGCGCGAACTGCCCGCAAAAGAAACGTTGCACGTCTGGGCCTTATCGCCGACTATTTGTGCATGAGCAAGAATCCGCCCGGCAAAGCGTTCGCGACCTCGCCGGGACGCCAGCTTACGAGCGTTCGCGGCGGGCTCGCTACAAAATCGAAGCGTTGTTTGCTGAACTCAAGCAGCGAATGCGGCTGCATCGAGTTCGACTACGCCGCCTGTGGAACGTAGATGAGCAGTTCTTGTTGGCCGCCACCGCCCAGAATCTGAAACGCCTGGTACGGTTCCTAACGCAACGACCGCCCAGCCTCAATGCGCGGCTCGGATGAAACGAGATGGCTATTGGTAAGGAGCTAAACAAGCAAAAGCAACCTCTCGACTAAAGCCCTCCCCCACCCAGACCTCACCACTCTCCGCTAGTTTTTCAACAGTCTCTTGTGTTTGTGGGCAAGCACGGAGCCCGGTGCCCAAGTCAACAATCTCAAACACTTATGGCGACAGATTCACGAGGGTAATTGGGCAAGCGGTCGAATCCAGCCCGGATCATCCGAGTGAGCAGCGGCACCTCGAACTCGCCGATTCGGGCTACCCTCAGGATTACCGACGACTTGGCGATTTCACACACTCTATCTGGGTTGAATGATCCGTGCGGGCCCAGTTGTTGTCCATGCGATCCTCACCGTTCTTCTCGTCGGGGCGCGATTCAAAGAACAACAGACTCCGGCGGCATAAGAACCCGAACTTTGTAATCCTTCTTTCATCGTTGCGCCTTGCACAGCCCTTTCCGATTGACTAGAATCCCCCCACGTTGAAACTCTCGGGGCCGCCGGCTGCAACTGTAATCCTCGCAAGGGACAAAAACGAGCCATGTGTTTCTCAGCGACAGCGAACTTCGTCGGCAGCGGGGTTTTGGGGGCGGTCGGCGTCGTTACCTTGACGAAAGTTAAGCACAGGCGTGAGCTGCTTTTCGCATCGTTGCCCGTGCTATTCGCCATTCATCAGTTCATCGAGGGATTTGTCTGGCTAGGGCTGGACGGAATTCTCTCCCCTGAGGTGGCGCACGACATGGGCGCGGCGTTCATGCTCTACGCACAGGGACTCTTGCCTTTCTTGCTGCCGCTGAGTGTGCTGCTATTCGAGCCGAACGCGACGAACCGCAGGCGGATGCTGCCGTTTCTTATCCTTGGTGGAGCAACTACGCTCTATATCTTGTGGGCGCTGACAGCGTTCCAACTGCAGCTCTTCGTCAAGGGAAACAGTATCGTGTACATCAATCAAGCGACTAACAATACAGCTGTCGCACTGCTCTATGTGATTGCAACTTGCGGTTCGCTGTTTTTCTCGAAGATCAAGATGATGGTGATCTTTGGCGTGGGAAACCTGGCAATATTGCTAGTTGTTATGGGGGTCAAGCGATATGCATTCACCTCATTGTGGTGCGCCTACGCGGCAATCGCCAGTGTGATCATTCTCGCTTACTTCTGGAGAAGCCAGGAAGACCGGCCGTTCCGGTATCCATAGCAAGGAAGTACGAGATTAGTACCGTGTAGTCGGCATTTCGGAATTGATCAGCGACTCTGTGGGTATCGGCCCTCCAGAGTTCCGTCGACGCAGGCCAAATCAGTCTCGTGGAAGTTGAGTGGGGTAGATTCCGGTCGAGTCAAGTAATCTCATTAATGGCAGCCGATTTGTGCCAAAACCTTGCTCGTATAAGTAAGCCTTCGTCCTTATCCCATCAACTTCTCGACAATTACGCTGCCCGCTCCTGCCAGTCCACAACGAAGGGATCGCTAATCGCCGGGCTGAGCTCGTTGAACTGAAGGGCGATCTGTCGGGACGAATTCGCCATGAGTCCCAGCAGTCTTGCAATTCGGGTCCCCAGTCTTACCGATGCCATGGGGGTGAGCATTGCAGTGGCTTCCTCAGCGAATGCCCATTTCTTTTCTTCCGTCAGATTATGGGCAATCACTTCCAGCGTGAAATAGGCACCACGCGGAATCAGCGAGCGCAGACCGCCAACGCCAGATCCTTGTCGCGTGATGAACTGGATCGACGTCTGGTATCTCTGATTGGCATGAAGCTTAAACGCTCGGAGCGTAATCTCGATAAGCCTCTGTGCGATGACACGCTTCTGCTCGATTGGCAACTCTTGCGCGTAAAGCCGTAAGTAAGGCATCAGAGAGCCTCCTACCATGTAACATTCGCATTTGGTGTGCCAACGCGGTGCATCGGAATGTGCTTTAAAATAAGTAACTTATCGCTTTGGGGTCTCTCGAGGGCGAGTAGAATTTACCGCCCACCCGGAATTCTTCCTTGCTGGTTCGGTCAGGGTGCTGGGTGTCCGGCTTCCAAACCGTGCGGGCGGAACAGACTGGAGCAATTGGACGATGCGGCTGAAAAGCGCACCAGAATTCGTTCGGATCGCCATAACCTACGACATGGCGATTTCACGCTCGCTATTCATGGCTCGGCGTCATTGTCCTAAATGTTGGGCGTCCGCGACAGAATTTCCTGGTAGCGGTGCAGTTTGAAAACTGAAGGGCAGGTGCGGAGTTTTTGGAGGGGATACGAAATGTAGCGGACGGTTCTGAAACTGCTACTAACTGCATTGGCGTGAGGTCGTCTAGCGCGCCTGCCCTTAGAAAACGCCCCCCACGGTTCGAAACGCTGAGGGCTAGAGTGTATGGACTTTGGCGGGCAGAGCATATCACCGTAGGCTTGGACGGGCGAAACAAAGGGGCCGCTCACTTCCAGCGTGACCGGGAGTTTAGGAGGCGTCCTACCACCACCACGAGCACGATGAGTCCGACCAGCGTCAGCTGTCTCACAAAAACAAGTTTACGACAGTGCGCTAGTAGCACACCCACATGGGATAGGCAGCAACGGCTACGCCAACCCCTATTCGTCACTCGCCGACTAGCTCGGTACTGCCGATTGCTTAGAAAATGGCGACTTCCAGCCAGTTATAGAGGGGTCATATGGAGGGATCAGTTTGCTGATTGCCGACGAGTACTGGATGCGGGTTATTGGCTGCCGAGAAACTCCGTGGTGTTGGTCATGTAGAGTTCGTGGACCCTTTGATTGATCTCATCCGGCGTAAGGCCGGCGGAGGCCATGCAGTTGCGCATTTCATTTCGTTTGTTCGCGTCAACCGTTGTCGTGGGGTTTCCATCAACGAACACACGGACATCAGATCGCGTTCTCACCAGCCGATACTTGTGCATGCCTCATTGTAGCGGCTAATCCTCGGCGCTGTTGTGGTTTTGACAGGGCTTGTACTCGGCGGGAGTTGTTTACTCATCCGCAAATGCTCCACGCCTCCCCGCCCGCACTCGTGCTGCTCCAGTTCGTTTCCGATTGTCGATTACTTGTGGAATGGGGAGATCTCAACAACTATCTGCGTAGCCCCTGAGGACGGAAACAATCCCGAGAGCTGGCGATCATTCGGGAAGGTGCGCGTGACTGACGAATCGCCCGACTATCTCAAGACGACCTGACCCGAACTACCGCTTGCAGCGAGTTGCCGTATTGCAGAGTTGCGGTAAATGTGACAAAAGTGCCCGCCTGGCCCCCATACGTCAGCGTGACTTGAGATTGCGTCGTCGTCTGATCAGCCGGGACAGTCACCTGCATACCTGAGTTCAGAGTGACACCAGAAGACTGGGGGACAGAAAAAGTGATCGAGAGGCCATTGGCGGGTGCAGGTCCTGAAAGCGTAATATCCATTGGAACAGGCTGTTCTCTGGATTGCGCAACTACATTCCCCACGATGAAACTGTTTAGCATAACGTCGACGTTTTGTTCCCAGGTGTCGCCGAGTTTGGTGTTCGTCTGGTCCAGGCCGCCAAAAAGCACGACGAGCTGACGGACGCTGTCGAAAGCAGCGGCGTGACCGGATCGCGCACTTGGCCCCATGTCTTGACGGGCGGTCCAATGGGTTCCGTCCCATACCCAGGTTTGTTTTTGGAGACCGGCGCTGCCAGTCCCTCCGAACAGCACACACTCCCCGCCGGTGAAGACCAGGCTCGCACCCGCGCAAGGCGGAGGACCGAAGTCGGCGCGTTGCTTCCAGGTTGTGCCGTCCTATTCCCAAGTGTCACCGTACCCTTGATTCAGCGCATCGTTGCCGCCAAATAACACGAGGCGTTGGCGATGGTCGTCGTAAGCCATCGCGTGTCTGCATCGATTAGGTCCGGTGTTCTCCTGTTGGATCCAATCCTGGCCATCCCACTCCCAGGTGTCGTTCAGATAGCTCGCCTCCTGCGCCGGGTCTCCCTGTTGCAGCTGGCCGCCGTAGAGCGTCACAACATTCTTGCTGCTGTCGAATGCCATAGCATGAAGAATGCGTGCCTGCGGACCGGTTTCCGACAGCTGCGTCCAGTATTGTCCGTCCCACTCCCAAGTTTCACCGGAAGGGCCATTGGCAGTTAAGCCGCCGAAAAGCACAAGCCGGTCGCGATTTCGGTCATAAGCCACCGCGGAATCTTGGCGTGCGCTCGGTCCCATGTCGTCCACTTGCGTCCAGTTTTCGCCATCCCATTCCCAAGTGTCGCCAACCGGCACCGTGCTGGAGCTACCGCTGACAGGAGCCAACCCTCCAAACAGCACCACGCAAGCGCGATCCGGAGCGAATGCCATTGGCGTGTCCCGAACGAGCGGAAGGGCCGAAGTCGTGCTTTTGTGTCCAGAGCAGTCGGGCCAAAGGAACCTCCAGACTTTCACCTTGTAAATCGCAGGGATTATAGATCATTACCCGCGAAAGCGGCCTGCTTGACCCATCGATTCCGGCCGGGCAGCACGGTAACTTCAGCGTGGCGGCAGGCAGGTAGTTGATTCCACGAATTGCTGTTGATAATCAGGCCATCTCGTACCCTAACCCGAACGGACCGCCCAGCCGGAATTACCTGCCCAGATGGCAACTTGGTGGTCCCACTCCGATGACAGTAATAGAAACAAAGGAATGCGAGTTGCGTCTTATCTGGGTAAGGCAAGAGGCTGTCATGCCCGGAAGAATTGCACCAACGCTCGTTTTCGCAAGCGCCCTGCTCGGCTTCGCCGGAGGCATATTCTTACGCGCTCAAAGCGTCGAGCAGCTCACCTCAGCAGGGGAGCCCGGTCGGCTACTGCGGCGGGCAGGGAGGTTTTCCTCGACCAGTTGTCACAACGAGAGTGGCGACAAACCGCTCAAGACCGGCGCACCCTTGAACGAGCGCCGACTTCTCACGGAAGTGATCGCACAAGCCGTGAACGGCCGCCTACGAGATCGAACCGCTGACGAGCGCGGCGCGGTTACGTTATATATATCGCGCTTGATGAAGAGTAAGAATCCGGGAAATAAAAAGCCGGATCCGTAGCGCACTCTTGATGCACCCCGCTGGGGGAGCAATCCACTCCTCGACTGTCACAAGCGTCGCAGCAGTTCGGACATCGTGGTTCCTAAGCCCCTGGCGATCACCTGCAAAGTGATAATGCCCACTTCGCGCTTGCCCTGCTCGATGTCGGATATGTGCCCACGGATTCATGTCCAAGGCGACGGCCATGTCTATCTGCGTCCACCCTTTCCGCTTTCATAGGAGTCCGTTTGTTTATACCCGGGAAAACAACTGAGATAGGGTCAGGCTGAACCCGGAGGCGATCAGCTCCAGATTTACCAATGAGACGTTTCGATGGCCGCGCTCCGCATCCGCCAGGTAGCTGCGATCGATACCAAGTCTCTCCGCCAAGTCCACCTGCGTCCAGCCACGTTGCTCCCGCAAGGCGCGGAGCCTTCGCCCAAACCGAACGCGGATGTCTTCAGCCATGTCTCACGGCATCATGGCGTGTTACTCATGGACTACAAAGCGACTTTGAGCAACAATGCACACAGAGAGAAGGCGGAAACCCTATGGGCTTGATTACCGGCATTTTTGTCATCGCCTGTGCCACAAGAGCCTGTCTTGAACTGCGGAACTGGGCACACCTTTGGCGATCCCGACTGTCTGTTTCTCTGGCTGAGTCTGGGGTGATGGTGTCTGGGCAATTGCGACCAGCGAATGACTGGATAACGCAACTGCGAGAAGGAGCAAGGTCCTGTTGCCCGATAGCACTCGCGAGAAAGAGCCTGATGCATGGCGAGAGAATAAGTTCACGTCGTCACCTCCATGGAAACGTAATGAGTTGCGCCGGAGAATCGAAACACACTCAAGAGTGCCCTTCGCTCTTCGATAAGGCTCGAACAATATCAAGACCTCCGTTATCTGAACCTCTTGGGACTGTAGATTTCCCGCGTAAGCGCCCAAAGGAGGTGCGGGAATCTGGGCACGCGGCCCCGTCTAACGGCATGTTCTAGTAGGTCGATCGACGGTAACAGTAGGCGCAGTTCCAGCGGTGATCTGGACAGTGCATTGAGTTAAGTCGTAAACGGTGTTGTTTTCTTCCGGACCGACAATTAAGGTCCACGAACCAGGCTGAAGGCCGCTTTCACTATCGGAAATCAAATTAGTGGGACCGGGATCGAGTGTTCGCGGCGGGGAGTTCGTTTGGAACGCGTTTTTTCCAGCGCCTGATGGCGACGATGACGTATTGGATAACAAGTTGCCACGGAACTGAAATTGTATGGGAGTCGGAGGCGTGGTACTGGGCATTACGTCGCCGTAGTTGTAAACGAGATTGATTCCGCCATTCGAAGCAGACGGAGGTATTCGGTTCGACGGAAGCCATGGGACCGTGACGCGCACATTCCCCTCACCATAAACGTTCCCTTTTGAGGGCTCGAACGTAACGCCGTCGTTACTCGTTGCGCTGGTGATTTGCGTTCCTTCCAGTTGGTGAGCAATCTCGATATTTGGTTGCATGGCGAGCCCTTTACCAAGGTCGAGCCATATTGAAAGGTGGTACTTAGTTCCTTCGCCGCCTTCCGTCTGTATTTCGAACTCGCTCTTCGCGTCTTTCAAACTGAAGTCTTTTTCTTGAGCGGTTCCAGCTTTTATGGTCCAGAGAGGGAAGTATCCGTGATCATTGAAATCTGGATGCCCCCAGCGCAGAGCCATTTGCGCGCTGCTTCGATCACCCGAGCTCTGAGCGATGATTTTGGTTGCAGCAGTGGTCCCAGCGGGCAAGCCAACGCGAAAATTTTGTTCCCCGTACTTATTAGGTCCGCTGGACCTGGCGACGGTGAAGCCGGTTCCCCTTATGACGGGGTCCGGGGCGTCATCGTATGTAAGGTCAATGTAATTCGCTTGGTTTTGCGGACCTGGTATCGACACCTTGACAGCGTAGGAGGTGTCGATTCCGCCCTCAGTTTGTATCTCGAACTCGCTTTTTTGGTCCAGCAGTGGAACTTGTTCGGTCTGAACTCCTTGACTGCAATGAACAGTGAATAGGGGCACGTATTCGTTCTCGTCGTGATCCGGATGCCCCCAACGTATTGCGACCTGAGCGTTAGGCTTCCCGGAACATCCCACCGTAACGGTCGCAATAGCCTGCATTTGTGCCTGCAAACTGGCACCGCAGAATAAAATAAAGATTGGTAACAAACGGAATCTAGAAGTTGACACCATACATCTCCATTAGCTTCTGACTGACCGTGTGACTTTTACGCTCGGAAGGCCTCTCGCAGGGCGCAAACGAGTCATTTAACTCCAACATCTGGAGGCCTCCCACGCAGGACATGGCGTTCGTCATGTAGTCGGGTTCGAATTGTGGGTGGATATTGCGCTGGTGAGTACGCCACCTCAAGGGACTGGGAAGCCCCAGTTCCTCCTCAAGTTGTCCCCTAGCTTTTTCAGTGGGTTACGTCGCGTTGCTCTGGCGCGAGAGATTGGTTTGACATAAACTCTCCCGTACAGGAATCGCGTATGGGGTCGCAAGCTTCCCACAGCACAGCTCGTTTTGGTGGGTTCGAGCTGGATCTTCGCACGGGAGAGCTCAGGAAGAACGGCCGCCGTGTCCGTTTACAGGCGCAGCCCCTGAAGGCGCTTCTGGTCTTGCTGGAACACCCGGGAGAGCTTGTGACCCGGGAACAACTGCGGAAAGAAGTCTGGCCGCAGGACACCTTTGTCGACTTCGATCACGGACTTAATAAGGCCATTGCCAAACTGCGTGACGCGGTTGATGAGTCGGACACTTCGCCGAGCATCATCGAAACTCTGCCCCGCCTGGGTTATCGATTCATCCTTGCGGTTGAATGGTCAGATAATGATCGTTCCTCCAACGTAGTTTCTGAGCCGAGTAGCGACAGTCAGGATGACGGGGGCAATGGGGAATCCAGCCCACCCGTCATCGACCCGGGCCCGCGCTTGCGGCGGGCGTGGATAGTCGCAGCGGCCGGTGTGATCGCGGTCACCGCAGCGCTAGTCGCATGGTCGAAGCTACCGCCTGCCGCTCCTGTGGTGGAGTCTGTTACCCAAATCACCAACGATGGCGAAATTAAGCGCAGCAGAGTAGTCACTGATGGATCGCGGATTTACTTTAGCGTAGGACCTAACGGAAGTTTTCAAATTGGACAGGTCTCCGCTTCAGGCGGACCCACGGCGAAGATCCAGACTTCGGTAGCTAACCCGTGGATTGCCGGGCTGTCGCCAGATGGTTCCTCATTGCTCGCGCAGGTGAGCAACGCGCAAGAGCCTTCGGGCGCCTTATGGTCGTTTCCGCTCCCGGTGGGAGAACCGCGCCGCCTGGGCAATATGCAGATCATTGACGCGGACTTTCTCCCTGATGGTCGCATCCTACTTACCTTTGGGAGCGACTTGTACGTAGCCGAAAAAGACGGCTCGAAGCCGCGCAGGCTGGTTACTGCTGCCGGCGGGCTCGGTGCGCCCAGCGCGTCGCCAGACGGGCAACGAATTGTTCTTACGATGTTTGATGCTGCCGGTGCCAGCTCGCTGGTCGAAATTGCGGCGGATGGTACGGGTCTCCATACGATCCAGAAAGATGCTTGCTGCAGCAGGTGGACGCCAGATGGAAAGTATCTCGTATACGAGACCAATTTCCTTGCCGGGTCCGATATATGGGCGCTTCCCATGCAAACCAGCCTCTTCCAGCGTTCCCCGAAACCCGTTCGGCTCACCACGGGTCCGCTGTCGTATCTGTTCGCAACCCCAAGCAGTAACGGAAAGCAGCTATTTGCCATCGGCCTGAAGGAGAGAGGCGAAGTCGTTCGCTATGACATGAAGTCGCAACAGTTCGTACCCATCCTGTCTGGCATCTCGGCCATGTATACAACCTTTTCCCGCGACGGAAAATGGGTAGCCTACATGTCTTATCCCGACCGCACTTTGTGGCGGAGCCGCAGCGATGGCAGCGAGCGAAGGCAGTTGACCTACCCTCCGATGTCTGTCTTATATCCTTTTATTTCGCCCGACGGGGCGAAAGTTGCATTCGCGACCAATCTCAATGAAATCTATGTGATCAGCATGGATGGCGGAGAGCCGCAGAGGGTCGTTGAACGAAATGCGTACGACGCGAACTGGTCTCCGGATGGAGACTTCCTGGTGTGGACCGCATTTAGGGACCTCCCCAATGGCACAGGAAACAATAGGTGGCCGCGGATTCTCGACTTGCGCACTGGGAAGAGTGTGGACTTACCGGATTCGCAGGGCATGCAGGGACCGGAGTGGGTCACGCGAGACGTGATTGTTGCTGCCGATCCGTCCAACACGAAATTCAAGACCTTTGACCTCAAGACCCAGAAATGGACGGACTTGGTCGCCGGCAACTTTGTGAACTGGAACCTTTCCCCGGATCGAAAGTATTTTGTCTTTACCACCGGAGGCTCGGACCCCGAAGTCCGGCGGGTGCGCTTCTCCGATGGAAAGGTCGAAACCATTACCAGCCTAAGAACCCTCCGCCGGGTAACGGATGACCAAACTACCCTAACCCAAGTCGATGTCGCGCCTGATGGCTCCCCGGTTTTCACCCGCGACATCGGCACCCAGGAAATCTACGCCTTGACCGTGAAGTGGCCATGAGCCTGTCCCACCAATAAGTTCCAGATAGCTGTTAATAACAGGGCATAGTAGGCAATCCTGGCTGACCGGCGTTGTCCGGCAGCGTTTTCCTGAAAGTCCATACTTATATGGACGCTCTTCGCTCGGACCCGCGCTATGCCGAGTTAGTGCATCGCATGGGGTTGCCCTATTTCAGTTCACAGTCATGGTCAAAAATTGCTGACAACACCTACGTCGGCGACCTGAAGTGGTCCTCTGACGGACGCTACCTTTACTATTCTCGTCGCGGAAGCGATCCAGCAATCTTGCGGTTACTACTCTTGGACGGTGCGATTGAGCAAATTGCCAGTCTCAGGGGAGTGCGACAAACCGGTTTTCGCGGCGGATTTTGGATGGGCCTCACTCCTGACGATTCACCTCTAGTGCTGCGAGATATTGGAACTGAGGAAATCTATTCTCTCGATTTATCGACTGATTAGGCAGCATAGGCAAGACCTCCAGGAGCTTGAGAAAAATGGTTGTCGGGTGGTCGGCCACTCGGAAGTTTGACGGGTTGTCGGCAAACCGACAACTGAGAGCGGACGGCACGCCGTGCGTCACAAGAAAGGGTAGGGCGTTTTTCGTCCAAGTGAAGCGAATGCGCCCGTAAACACTGGCCGACTTATCGTTCCTAATCCTAGAGCGGGGGTCCAACTTCCCCGACCGAACGTCCGCCATGGTTTGGGCCAGCATTTTCCTCACATCGGCGGCCGATTCGGGAACCGCGACCTTTTGCACCGGCTCTTCGTAAGTGTGCCGGTTGGCTCTGCCTCCTTTTCGGCCCAGCTCTACCGCTTTCTTGGGGTCGAAGTGAAAAAGACACAAGTTGTTCTTGTGGGGCCGAGCTTTGCAGCGTTCACCGCTTGACGTTGTGGCTTTACATCGCACCAGGATTGGCTTTGAACGCTTCAGCGGCATGGATATACCCTCTCGGCAGTGATGACTGTTCGAATGCCGCCTACGGTGAACTCCTGGCGCGACGGAAGCTCGCTACCGGACATTTCAGGAAAGTAACCGTGCACAGCGAAGAACTCAAGCTCCTCCCGGGTACGGCCGTCAAACGGGCGACGTAAGCATCTTGCTCTTCACTAGTCCTCGGGTTTTCTGGCGCGTGGGTGGCTTGGCCTAAGGTCCGGTCGGTTCTCCCAGATCGCCGCGAGGATCTTGGCGGCGCGTCGCTTGTCCTCCAGGCGCGGAGTTGCACCTACGATTTCTTGTAGCCCAGTCACCAGTTCTCGCAGCAATAGTTCTCTTTCGGCAGCGCGTCGCTTCGCGGCACTTCCTCGGGGTGGTTCGCTGTAGGTCATTTGTTGTCCGCCCATCTGTTGGTGAGACCGGGTGTGCCAATCCACTCCGCAGTGGTAATTATCCGAATGCCGGCTACGGTGAGCTCCTGCCGCTCCGGAAGCTCGCCCCCTAGGCTGTCTGGAAAGTATCCGTACATCGCGAAAAATTCTAGTTCCCCCGTCGATCTGCTCTCGAACTCCCTCAGAGTATCCTGCCAATCGCGAAACGCCTGTCGGTCCTCGACGTCCTTTAGCCGTCTGCGAATCGTGCTCATCGGGAAGCCTCCAGTTTCTCCGGTTGCCACTGGTCTGCGTGTCCGCCAGAGGGTATTTCAGTTCCATCCCGCAGAATCAGAGTCTGCCTAGGTTCCGGCTGATACTGAAAGCTCACTCTTGCAGGCCACAAACTGGGCGGAAAGCTCGCCCGCCATGCCTTCGCGTACTGGGGCGACTGGCTGGAACAATCGAAGGTTGTGTGGTCTGTAAGGCGCAGCCACTTGGATCGATATATGAAGGGTGGTGTCTCGATGGCCTGGAAGCGCACGCCGTGCAAGGGACAACGCACCGCGGCTGCGATTTCTACCTCCGCCAACCAGTGAAACGCCGGGTGTTCGTCCCGTGGAAAGCAGATGCAGTCCTCCTCTGGTTGTGATGACTCTTTCGGCCGTATTGAGCTTCGCTCCAACTTTTTAAGCCGGGTTCTTAAGTCCATTTTCCAAGCTCTCCAATCGTTGTTCGATCTCGCTAATTTCAATCGCCTTCAGCAACGAGACCCCGAGATAACCTAGCGTGGTCCCAAGTTTCGGGTTCATTCTGCCCGCTTGAATGTCGGCCATTGCATTTGCCAGGAGATTCTTTACGTCGCAGGCATTTCGCGGCGGCGGGATCTCTCGATCGTTCCCTTCATAGACTTTGCGGTTGTTGGCCCCGCCCTTCCGTCCGAGCTGTGCGGCCCTGTCTGGGTCATTGTGGAGCGCACAGTAGACCCCACCTCGAATCACTGGAGCGGCACAGTGCTGGCCCGCTTTCGTCTTCGCTCGGCACTTGCCATTTGCCGTTAGTTGCCGCTTAGACGGCATGGGTGACACCTCCTTGATTGGCCTCGGGGCCTTTTTTTACCGCACTCCGATCTATGGCCTGAGCGGGGCAGAAATGAATCCACCCCGCCCTTTGGTTCGCTTTGCTCGCATTAACCTCGCCCGGCTAAGGCGAAGCTCACAAATTCCTCTTCTTTCGGCGGCCCTTCCCTCATGGCAACCTTGATTGGTTGATTGCTTGATTGCTCGATTCCTGATTCCTGATTAAATGATTCTTGATTCAAGCTAAGGGATCACGATTTCTATCAATTTGGTAACGTGCGAATAAACTTCGTCCTCGGGCTTCTCTTTGTCGTCGCTGTCTTTGCTGCAATTCTCGATCCGAGCACGAAAGAACTTGTCGAGAAACACTTGCGGGGCCATCTCTTCGCCTTTATGAGGTGCTCCGCCATTCGCCATTGTCCACGCCTTGTAGTAGTTCGATTGCCTGCCAACACGCGGCTCGTCGCGCTTGTCGCCCATATTCATGAAGTAACTGACTTCGCCAAGCTCGTCCGTTAGCCGACACACGAGACGGATTGACCATCGCCTGTAACGATTTACCCACTCGGGGCCGTGGATCTTTACTACTTGTACGAGGCGCACCCCTTCGTCGTGCCTAGGGTATTGTTGTCCCTCCCACACAGGAACAGGATTCCCCCGAGATCGCTTGCCTGCGGAGACAGAAACTAGGTTCGGACCTTTTCGCGCTGTCGCCATTGAATCCCCTTCTTTGTGTCTCGCACATCGCACATGATGACCGAGAAAGCAACAGAATCGCGCTGTACGTGGCTGCCAGTGTTGAAGTACTAGTGGCCCCTCGCCATTGGTGAAGCACCGCCAAAACAAGTCTTGTCTCTGCAATTTGTAAGTAAATAACTTGTTAAAGCTGCTTATTTGGCTTCGCGTTGGGAACGCCGTTCAAGCGAAGCCAGCCACTCGCGCACGGCATCTCGGCGGTAGAGAACCATGCGGCCGATGCAGATTCGCGGCGGCCCAATGCGGCGCACATGCCACCGGTTAATAGTTCTCGGACTGTTGCCTAGCTCCACAGCGAGTTCCTCGGTCGTCATGTAATTTTCGAGCAGGACGCGCTGCAGGGCTCCCTGTGGGGGTTGCAAGACCTCATGTGACATACGGACTCCCTCGTTGCCCAATATATTGTCGGGTGAACTGAGATCGAGGACGTAGAACTGAGATCGAGGACGTAGAACTGAGATCGAGGACGTAGAACTGAGATCGAGGACGTAGAACTGAGATCGAGGACGTAGAACTGAGATCGAAGACGTAGAACTGTATTGCTCTACCAGTCACCCCATACTAATCGGGGTCACTCACGAGTCATACTGTATGTATGTGGCACTTACGCTGTCAAGGGGAAATATGAGGGGGACATCGAATCGCTATGCTTTCTTCCCGTCCGCGGGTTGGAATACCTTGCCAAAGCGATTACTGGCGTCGCGCAAGGCGTCTTGCGAATAGTGGGCATATCTCTGCGTCGTTTCCGGGCGCGTGTGCCCCATGAGCTTACCCACCTGCCCAAGGTCGACGCCGTCGGAAACCAAGTGGCTTGCGAAAGCGTGGCGCAGATCATGGATTCGCAGCGAGGGCCTCCACCGCGACAGAGTTCGGCGCTTGCCTTCTACTTGATATGCGGCACCCAATCCTGCGGTCTTGCATACCTGTACAAACGGCCGGCGAATCGTTACTCGGGCCTTCCCATTTCCCGTTGCGCCTGGGAAGAGCGGTCCACTCCCACCGCTCTTGGCGCGCATCTTTCGCAACAGAGCCACCGCGAAGTCGTTGAGTGGAACGTGTGCGATCCGCTTCTCCTTCGTGCAGTGTGCCGGCTTCGTCCAAGTCCCCCGCGCCAGATCGAATTGCGTCCAGTCCGCACCTAGCGCTTCTTGTTCACGCGCGCCAGTGAACGCCAGCAATCGCAAAGCGTCGGCCGCATCCTGGTCGTGGTAGGAGTCCAAGGCGTCAGAGAATCGCCGCAACTCTTCCGCTGGCAGCCAGCGTTCTTTTCTAGGCTCAGGGAAGCGCTGAACTCCGCGGACCGGGTTAGCGTCCCGGAATCTCCACTTAATGGCCAACGTGAACATTCGGCTTAGGAGAGAAAGTACGCGGTTCGCGTGGCCAGCTAGCCCAGCAGCGGGGTTTCCAGATCGAGCACGAATACACCCATAAAATCTCCGGGACGCGGGCCCGCCGTCCGGGTCTTGACCAGTTGCTGGCTGACGCTCGCTGCGGCAGGTTCGACGTCGTGATGGTCTGGGCCTTCGACCGCCTGGCCCGCTCCGTAAAGCACCTGCTGGAGGTGCTCGATGAGCTGAACCATCTCAACATCGAGTTCATCAGCTTTCGCGAGAACATCGACACGGGCGGCGCGCTGGGGCGCGCCGTCGTCGTCATCGGCGCCATCGCCGAACGGAGCGCAACCTGATTGTCGAGCGGGTACGCGCCGGCATGCGGCGGGCCAAGCTGGAAGGCCGCCATATCGGACGCCCGGCGCTGGAAGTCGATCGCCAAGCCTTGATCCGTGACCGTTATCTATCTAAGCGCTCTTCTGCACGCCCGCCTGCTCCGGCAGGACAAAGACCTGGTCATCTATCGGTGCCGCATCTGCCAGCACCTCCACGTAGGACACCTGCCGAAAAGAATGAGACCCAAGCGACCCATCGTTCCCACCAGCCGCACGAGAAGAAAAAGGCCAGGACGTTGCTCAAGATCGCTCGAGTACAACAGCAGCTTGCGCAGCTCCAGCGGAACCTGGCCGAACTGCTCGCCAAAGAATCCGAACCAAGTCCTGCAGATAAATCGAATCAAGCTTGACGCTGATTCGGGTGTCACAAAAGGGGCCGCGCCGGCCCCTTGTATCTCGCTGAATCCACGGCATCGAAAACGCCCGGTTTCGGTGTCTCTAAACCCATGGGTCTTGACATGCCCTAGCGCCACATATCCTAAAAGCGGACGAACGGACCACTCTTGAGGCTTGGGTCTCGCAGGTAACCTTCGAACCGCACGTCGTAATGGTGTGGAAGTTTGCTTTCTCCAATCCGGGCTTCCGGGTCTCCTATCACCGATAGTAGTGACGCCCGTCACAGCTTCGTCGTAATTAGAAAGGAAATACTTCCGTCCCAATAAGGCACAAACATCTGGGTGTAGGTCTCGTTCACCGGACCTTGCCGGGCGTTTGCAGCGGAGGGTTGCAATGTCTTTGCAGCGGTTTCGTACGCACAACGTAGTTAGGTTGCTCATCCTATTGAACCTGTTGGCCTTAATAGCTCAACCGAGTTTCGGCATTCCTGCATTTTCCCGGATGTACGGAACAAGTTGCAGCACCTGCCACATTGACTTTCCCAAGCTGAACGACTTCGGCAAAGCGTTCAAGGATGCCGGCTTCAAGTTTCCCAAAGACGACGAACAGATGCTGAAGATTCCGCCTGTGATGCTCGGCGCGCCGGCCAATGCTGAACTGTGGCCGAAAGCGATCTGGCCCGGCACCATTCCCGGACAGCCCCCCATCGGACTGCGCTACAACAACTACTTACAATTCACCGGTGGCAACCGCAGCAACTTTAACAACCTGGCGCCGCCCGGAACCATCAACCCCTACGTTCCAACCGCCGACTTCGAAACCGGATTGTTCAGCATCTTCACGGCCGGCAACTTCGGCAGCGACATCGCCTTCTGGGTCGATGACGACATCAGTGTGGCCGGAGCCAACGCCAATGGTGGGCTCGGCGAAGCCTACCTGAAGTTTGTCAACGTCGGCCGCTTCATGAAGCTACCCGAGAATGCGCTCAACCTGCGCGTCGGCCAGATGGAACTGGACATCCCATTCACCCAGTCGAAGTCGATCTGGGTCAGTCCCTACGATATTTACAGCCAGGCCAATGTGGGCGTGGTAAATCCGGCCTTCAACCAGCAGTTCGTCAACAACTCGTTCACGTTTGCCGGATCTGGTCAGGGCATCGAGTTAAGCGGCGGGCGCCACACTGGTGGCTACAACTACTCACTGGCCTTCATCAACCAAAACACCAGCGGCGTTGGACAGGACGCAAACCCGGGCAGCCCCTACCTACCGTCGACCACCGGCAGCAACAACGGCGGACTGGGCGTATCTTCGGATGCCAACTTCAAGGACATCTACGCCAGCTTCAACTACCGCTTCAACCTGGAAAAAGACGCGGAGAGCCGCAACTCCATCCAGGCTGCGGGGCCGAGCGGTCCTCGCGACCACACTTACCTGAACTTCGGCACGTATTACTTCTACGGACGCTCGGTGCAGCGCCTCAGCGGCATGAACACCGTGGGCTCCTCCAGAGTGCTGACGGCACGAGAACCGTTCTACCGCGTTGGTGGTAATGCCACCTTCAACTATCACAACCTGCAATTCAACGCCCTATACATGTACGGACACGACTACAACCTGGTACCGATTGACTCAACCGGTGCGCTAGTTCCGTTGCCGGTGAGCGATACATCGGCCGTGGGCTTTATACACGGATCGCCGGTGACCTTCAGCGGCGGCTTCGTCGATGCCGAGTGGCTCGCCTATCCGTGGATGTACGTCATGCTGCGCTACGATGCGGTCAACTCGAACTCGGACTATCACAACGCACTCGTGCCGGGCGGATTCACCGGCTCACCCTTTAACGGGGCGGCCAGCGTAACCCGCAATCGCATCACGCCGGCAGTGCAGTTTCTGATCCACGCCAACATCAAGGCGGTGGCTGAGTACCAGTTCCGCCCGGGCCAATCGGTCGCTTACGTGGTCAATCCGCTAACCGGACTGCCCGTAGCGGTCAATTCGTTCCATACCAACACGCTGGTTCTCGGATTCGAGTTTGCCTACTAACAACTGTTCAACGAATTTTCAACCTTCGAAAGGGAGATGTATGACACGTCGTTTCTTGCTTACGCTCTTGTTGGTTCTGGTATTCGCAGCCGCCGCAGTCGCCGGCACAATTGAAGGCAAAGTATCGACCGGCAAATCGGTCGTCTACGTGGATACCATTGCTGGTAAAACTTTTCCTGCTCCATCCACAAAGCCTGTCATGAATCAGAAGGGCCTGGTATTCAGCCCCCACGTCATGGTGGTGCAACAAGGAACCACAGTCGAGTTCTTGAACAGCGACACGGTGCAGCACAACGTTTTCTGGCCCTCGATCAGCGGCAACAAGAAGCTTGGTCACAATCTGGGCACTTGGCCCAAAGGCGAGAAGAAGGACTTTCAGTTCACTGATCCCGGTGTCGTGTCTCTGCTGTGCAATGTACACCCGGAAATGGCTGGGTATATCGTGGTCAGCCCGACTCCGTACTTCGCCGAGACCGATGCCAGCGGCAGCTACAAGATCGACAACGTTCCGGATGGCAAGTACAACGTGGTCGCCTGGCACGAAGGCATGAAGCCCCAGACGAAGTCAGTCGATGTGGCTGGCAGTGGCAAAGCGGACTTCACTCTCTCCAAGTAACCACCGGGGAATGGCGCGCCTTGGCTGGCGCGCCTATTTCCCTTGCCCGCTGGCAACAAGCGCACCTCGTCTCAGAGAGGGCCATGCTAAATCGTTTCAGTGCGAAGAAGGTCGACCGGGAGTGGCTGAACACAAACTTCCCGTGCATGATGGCGTGTCCCGCGCACACCAACGCCGGCCGCTACGTCACGTTAATCGGCGAAGGCCGGTTCGAAGAAGCGTATAGGGTTGCGCGCGACCCTAACCCGATGGCCAGCATCTGCGGGCGCGTCTGTGCACATCCGTGCGAAACGGCCTGCCGCCGCGGGGAAATCGATAAGCCCATCTCGATTCGTGCCTTGAAACGCTTCCTGACCGAACGCCATGGTCCCGAGTCACGCCACCCTGTAGCGCCCACGACCAAGCCGTCGGCAAAACTTCCTTACAAGGTTGCGGTTGTCGGCGGAGGTCCCGTCGGACTCTCGGCGGCGCACGACCTCGCGCTGATGGGCTACTCCGTCACCATCTTCGAAGCTTCACCGGTGGCCGGTGGAATGTTGTATCTCGGAATTCCCGAATACCGGCTTCCTCGCAGCGTAGTCGAGGCGCAAGTGCGCGAGATCCTCGAAACCGGCGATATCACGCTGCGCTTGAACTCAGTTGCCGGACGTGACTTCACCGTCGGCGAACTTCGCCATCAGGGTTTCGACGCCGTCTTGATCGCGGTTGGCGCCCACAAGAGCCGCGATCTCTCCATCCCAGGGGTTGATCTCGACGGCGTGCATCGAGGCATCGAGTTCCTGCTGAACGTCAACCTCGGCTACAAATTCACGATCGGCAAGAAGGTGCTGGTAATCGGTGGCGGCAACGTCGCCATGGACGTCGCCCGCTCCGCGGCGCGCGAGGTCTTGCGCCAGCATGACGCGCCCGGCGATATCACGCCATCCCAGGAAAACGAACAAGCCGTCGCAGCTCACGAGATGATGGACATTTCTCTATCGGCCTTACGCATGGGCGCTCGCGAAGTCGGGCTCGTCTGCCTTGAGAATCGGAACGAGATGCCTGCCGCGCTGGAGGAAATCGAAGAGGCCGAAACCGAAGGCATCATCATGCATCCGGGTTTCGGACCGAAGCGTGTTCTCGGACGCGACGGCAGAGTCGTCGGTCTCGAGTGTCTGAAGACAAAGTATGTCTTCGATGAGAACCGCCGCTTTAATCCTGCGTTCTACGACAACAGTGACACTCAGTTTGAATGTGACACCGTCATTCTTTCCATTGGTCAGGCGCCCAACTTAGAGTTCCTGCGGCCTGCAGATGGCGTGCTGATTTCGCCTCGAGGTCTCGTTACGGTGAATCGAGACACCCTTATGACCTCGGCGGCAGGAGTCTTCGCAGGGGGCGATTGCGCCTTCGGCCCTCGGCTCATCATCGACAGCGTCGGCGACGGCAAACGCGCTGCCGTCGGAATTGACGAGTATCTACGGGGAACCAAGCATCCTGAGCCACAAATTGAGGTGCACGTGATGGATCGCTGGCAGATGGCCGTGGATTACATGAACATCACCCGCCAGTCGATACCCATGCTCCCTCTCGAACGCCGCACAGGAATGACCGAGGTCGAACTCGTTTACACCGAGCAGGAAGCCATGGCGGAAGCACAGCGTTGCCTCAAGTGCTACATCAACACGATCCTCGAAGGCAGCGAGCAGGATGGAACCGACTGCATCATCTGCGGTGCCTGTGTTGATGTTTGCCCTGAAAACTGTCTGGAATTGATACCGCTTGACCGCATCGATTTCGACTCCCTAGCACTCGATGCCATCGCCGACAACCGCGAGTCCTTCGGCTTCGAGTTGGAAGGCATACAACCGGAGGAGCTTGGCAGCATCACCGGCACCGCCATGATCAAGGACGAAACTCGCTGCATCCGTTGCGGGCTGTGCGCCCTGCGCTGTCCCGCGAACACCATCACCATGGAGGCTTATCACCTGGTGCCGGCCGAACCCACGGGACTCATCACCATTCAAAGTTTTGATGGACCCAAACCTGCCGCGTTAGCAGCGGCCAAGTAGTAATCGAGTGAGGATTTATGGCTGAGGATCCAAAACGAGCACCAGCTCCGGATAGTCCAGAAGAAATGAGCCGGAGGCAGTTCTTCGTTAAAGTTGGAGTCGGCTCGGCAGCGGTCGCAGCTCTGGGTACGGCTGGTTTCGCATATCAATATCTTTCGCCCAATGTACTCTATGAGCCATCGCCCATCGTGGATGCCGGGAAGCCCGACCACTATCCCCCTGACTCGGTAACCATGGACCCGCAGACGGCAATCTACGTCGTCCGCACTGGCGAGGGGTTCTTTGCGCTCTCGGCGATCTGCACCCATCTCGGCTGCCTGACGGCCTACAAGCCCGACCTCGGCATCATTGCGTGCCCCTGTCACGGCAGCAAGTTCAACAAGGACGGAGTCAAGATCGAAGGCCCAGCGCCGAGACCGCTTCCATGGCTGCGTATGTGGTTAAGCGACGACGGCAACCTGTTGGTTGACAGGTCGAGCGCCATAGCGGTCAAGCAATTGGTGAGGGTGTAGGCATGGCAAACGGCGTCGATAACCTCGTGGATCAGGTTCGTGAAAACCCAATCTGGCGCTCCGTCTTTCGCAGCGGCAGTGGCAACAGCAACTTGCGCCGCGCACTGTTCGTACAGCAGAACGTGTTTCTCCATCTTTTCTCCGTCAAGGCGCGCAAGCGAGTACTTGAATTCAGCGCGACGTGGTATCTGGGTGCTCTCACCTTCGGGACATTCATGATCCTGGTGATCACTGGCATCCTGCTAATGCTTTACTACCATCCTTCCGTCCCCCAGGCCTACGCCGACATGAAAGACCTGCAGTACGTCGTTTCGTCGGGCGTGTTCTTGCGCAACCTGCACCGCTGGTCCGCGCACGCCATGGTCTTCCTCGTATTCGCTCACATGTTTAAAGTTTTCTACCGCGGCGCGTACCGTACACCGCGTGAGTTCAACTGGGTCATCGGGGTAATCCTGCTGCTGGTGACGCTGCTGCTGAGCTACACGGGCTATCTGCTGCCGTGGGACCAACTGGCCTATTGGGCAGTCACTGTTGGCAGTAACATCGCCTCCGCCGTGCCCCTGGTTGGCGCAAAAATGCGCTTCCTGATGCTGGGTGGAACGGCGGTCAACGCCAATGCGCTGCTGCGATTTTACGTTCTGCACTGCGTCATCCTGCCGGTGACTGCGGTGATGTTTATCGCCGTTCATTTCTGGCGAATCCGCAAAGACGGCGGCATTTATCCCGGCGAATCGGCGGCCGTCGAAACCGCTTCTGAGGTGGTCAGCAAATGAGCGACCCTAAGGATTTCGTCGCCGTACTTGACTCTGACGCGCGTAAGACGCCGCGCCGGATCGCATTCATCACCAAGCGCAGTTCGCCGCAGGTCCACGTCAAAGACGACGACCGGGTGATGACTTATCCCGAAGTCTTCTTTCGCGCTGCCGTCGCCATCGAAGTCATGGCCATCGCGCTCGTGACTGTTGCGCTTCTTTGGGACGCGCCGCTTGAGGGTTTGGCCGACCCGATGCACACGCCGAATCCGGCGAAGGCTCCCTGGTACTTCCTCGGCTTGCAGGAGATGCTGCATTACTTTCCCCCGGTAGTTGCGGGCGTTATGGTGCCCGGACTAGTGGTGATGGCACTCATCGTCATTCCGTACTTCAAGATCAACATCGAAGCCGAAGGCTTATGGCTGCGCGACAGGGCCAAACGCCTGCGCATTTTCGGAATCGTCGTCGTGCTTTTCTGTATCTTCCTCGTGATCTTCGACGTCTGGGTGGCGCTGGTACCGACGCTCATCGTTGCCGGTTTCATGCTTCTGGCGGCTCAGACCGACCCCAAACAGCAAAGGGTTTCCGGCGATGGCTCGTAAGAAAGCCGCTCTCTTTCTGGGCTATGACCTGGTTTCTCATCGAGCTTGTGGTGCTTACAGCCATCGGAACATTCTTCCGCGGCCCAGGTTGGTCCTGGGTCCTGCCCTGGAGGTCCTAGGTGACGATGAAAGACAAGCTCAAGTCACTCTGGCATTTCTTCTTCGGAGATAGCGCTCGCGCATTTGGCTCGGTGAGCCTCGTCCTGCTCGTGATGCTTGCCATCTCTCCGGCCAAAAATCACTTCAGCCAGTGGCGCGGTATTCAAAAGCAGTACTTGCATCTCATTCGCAGCCGCGCTGACGCCGTTACTCTCGAGCGCCATTACGAAGGCGGCATTCAGCAGATTTGGATTCCCGAGCAGCAGGTCACCGACCGCTGCACGACGTGCCATCTCGGGCTGAAAGAAAATACCCTCACCGATGTCAGTGCAGTTGCTTTCCGCAAGCATCCAGTCATTCCACACTCTCTGACGGAGTTTGGCTGTACGACTTGCCATCGAGGCCAGGGAGCCGCAACTACGGTCGAAGAAGCTCACAACGCTACCGAGCAGTGGGAACAGCCCCTGCTTCCCGCGAAGTACATCGAGGCGGGTTGCGGGCAATGTCATCTCGAGAAACAAACGGCTACGCCATTTCTGAACCAGGGCCGGCAGCTTATCTGCTCTTACGGATGCACCCACTGCCACACCATCAAGCAAGGCGATGGGACCTTTATTCAACCCGACGACAACCCGCCTCCGCTGGCCCACATCGCCGACAAGACCACTCGCGATTGGGTGTATGCATGGATCAAAGATCCCCAGTCCTATGCCAGCACGGCGACCATGCCGAACTATCACTTCAACGATGACGATGCCCGGGACGTTTCCGCATTTATCATGTCGCAGAGCACGCCTCTTGAGCCACCGCTGCAGGCGAACAACGCAAAACCGAATCCCGATCCCGCCGCTGGAACCACTCTCTACGGCCAGTCCTTTTGCGCCTCCTGTCATGCCATGCAAAACGCTGCCGGAATGATGGTCGGAGGCAACGTCGGCCCTGAGCTGACCGGTATCGGAACAAAAGCGAAGCCCGAATGGATCGCGGATTGGGTTACGAATCCCGACCACTACGATCCGGCGACTAAAATGCCGCGTTATCGCTTCGATGCCACGCAGATTGCTACGCTGGCAACCTTCCTGGAATCGAAGACGGAGCCAGACTTCTTGGCTAATGTCCATCTCGACGCTGCCACTCCGCAGCAGATCGAGCACGGCAAACGGCTGGTTCTTGAGAACGGTTGCGCCAGTTGCCATGAGATCAACGACATTAAGAAGCCGGAAAACTTCGCTCCGGAATTGAGCCGCATCGGGAGCAAACCGATTTCGCAACTCCTGTTTATCGACGGCGTCGATCACAACCTGCACTCCTACGTCGCCGCGAAAGTCAGTAATCCTCGCGCTTTCGGCCCTGCGCTGAAGATGCCGCAATTCAAGTTCACCACCCAGCAGGTCGACGCCATCACCACCGCATTACTGGCGCAGACGGACCGCGCGGCGACGCAGCCTCCAGCGATGCGCATCGCTTCCACCCAGCAATCCAAATACGAGCCCGCCGGTCACGCCGGGCAGCTCATGCACGACCTCCGCTGCTTCAGTTGTCACACCATCAACGGACACGGGGGCGATATGGCCCCTGACCTCACGTGGGAAGGCACAGCCGTGCAGCGCGAATGGCTCACGCAATTCCTGAAGAACCCCGAGACCCTGCGCCCTGCGCTGATCCGCCGCATGCCGAAGTTCAACCTCAGCGATGCCGACATCAACACGCTCACCGACTACATGATGACCGTCTATCAGACGCCGCAATTCGATCGCGATTCCTTGCCCGCGTCGGAACTCAGTCCGGCCATGGTCGACCAGGGTCGGCAACTCTTCTATTCAAAGTTTGCCTGCCAGTCGTGCCACATCGCTGACTTCGGAAAGGACAAGGGGTACATTGGTCCAGCCCTGGCCGGTAGTGGAAGGCGCTTCAACCCAGCTTGGGTTTACCACTGGCTTAAGGATCCTCAGGCGCTTCGGCCCGGCGCCATAGAACCTAACCAGCACATGACCGATGACGAAGCTCGCTCCCTTGACCGCCTTCCTGATGTCGCTGAAGTCGTCTGGCGCGAAGGAGGTGGCCAAGAAATGAAACGTGCCCTCATCACACTTTGTGCCGTCGCCCTGTTGAGCGGCGGATGCTCGCACAAGAGCCACCAGCCTGAGCCAATCAAAGCTACTGCCACCGGAGCCGCCATCGTCGAGTCTAGCGGCGGCAAGCAGGTCGGCTACATTGGAATGCCGTTGAACCAGCCCATCGTCATTCAAGTAAACGATGCTTCCGGAAGTGCAGTGAACGGTGCGGCAGTCTATTTTCGCGGGCCGTCGGGCGTTGTTTTTACTCCTGTCGCCGCCCTAACCGACTCGAGCGGGCAAGTTACAGTCAACGTTTTACTTGGCCAGCAAGCCGGACGGTACAAACTCATCGCGAGCACAAAGGACGCAACCGGGAAGAGTGTCGAGGTTCCCTTGGAAGAAATAGCTTTGGGGTATCAGCAGACCGTCGGCGCACAACTCAATTCCCAGTACTGCGTTCGCTGCCACGATCCGGAGTCTTCCGCGGCGCGTGTGTCGAACATGGACAACCTCTCTGTCAAACCGCACGCCTTCAGCGAAGGGGACACGCTCAATAAGATGAGCGACGCTGATTTGGTTGCCATCATCAGCCACGGAGGCCCCGCGCTGAACAAATCCGCCGAAATGCCGCCCTGGGGCTACACCCTGTCGAAAAGCGACATTGCCGCCCTGGTGTCTTACATTCGCGCCGTAGCTGATCCTCCCTATGAGGCGGGGGGACTGGTGTACGCTCAGAAGTAGTTCGGTCTCAAGATTTTGCCGGAGTGGCGGAGAATGTTTGCAGAATGATGTTTCGTGTTCTGGCTCACTCATGATCGCGTTGGGCCTGCTTTGTCCCGCTGTCGCCCAGGTCGTCACTCCCATCGAACTGAACGATCCCAAGCTTCAACGATTGCAGCAGCGCCACTTTCGTATGCTCGTTGACATCGGGGGCGAGATCCAACGCTACAAATTCCCGTACCCTTTTTATCTGAGCCGCGTGCTGGATGTTGACCTCGCCAAAATGAAGGACGTTGACCAGCGTTCCATCCGCTTCGACTCCTACAAGGGCGAGACTGTTCTGGAAATTACCGGCAACTACTACGCGTCTTACAACGCGGACACCATGACCGCGGAAACCCGGCTGAAAACTACCTTCGAGCAGGTGGTCGTACCGATCCTCAAGATTGAGGTGCCGCACTTCCCCGACGATTCTGAATTTGCTTCCTTTGCTATTGAAATATCGCACCACGTCCGCGAGAAAATCATGGGAGTGCACCAGGAGCACGCCGAGAACGTAACTGTAATCATCCCTGTGCTATCGGCCCAGAAACTCGTCGACGCCAAGTCCGACGACCAGAAGCAGTCGGCAGTGCTCGAAGCACGCATCTACCTCAACGGCCAGCCTTATGCTTTATGGATCCACGAGGGTCCTGCTCCTGAAGACTGGCAGGATCGGTACGCGCCCCCGGAAAAGAAGAAACAGCCCGCCGAGCAAGCGGTCGCGGCTGCAGCTAACCAGCCGGCCGCTCCCAGCAACGGCGTTTCGCCAAACCTGCTCAAGTCAGCTCCAATGCGTATTCTCACACCGGATGCATTGGCGACACTCCAGCACAAGCATCAGGACACCATCGATCGCATGACAAAAAGCCTCGACAAAGAGGCACACTTTGTTGCTTACGCCCCTCCGTCGTTCATTGGATTTCGCCAAGCTGCGTACTTACAGCTCTCGATGAACACGCAACTAGACGCGCCTCCGGGGACGTCGCGATATAAGCAGGCAGCGCTGGCCTTTGACGATCACATCTCGCACTTGATTCGGCCACTGCTGGATTTCTTTCCAGGTGATAACGATTTCGACGGCATCGACTTCAGTACAGTGATTCACTTGACAAACGACAATAGCAAGACCGAGTCAGTGGAATTCTTCTTTCCTACCCGCGTCATGCGTTGCTTTGCCAGCCTCGACTGCACTGGTCAGCAACTCATCGACTCGGGGGCAGTTGTCATCAACGGAGAGCGCTCAACCCTTGACCTCCAGGTTGCCGAGGGCAAGAACTGAATACTAACTGATGTCAAAACCCATGGGTTTAGAGACACCGAAACCCTGCGTTTTCGATGCTGCGGATTCAGCGAGATACAAGGGGGCCTGCGCGGCCCCTTTTGTGACACCGAGATTATTGGCGGGTTTGGCTGGGCTGAGTCGCAGGATCTGGTTCGGATTCCTCGGCGGTCAGTTCGGTTAGGTTTTGCTGGAGCTGCGCTAGCTGCTGTTGTACTCGAGCGATCTTGAGCAACATCCTGACCTTTTTCTTCTCGTGCGGGCAGGTGGGAACGATGGGTCGCTTGGGTCTCATTCTTTTCGGCAGGTGTCCGATGTGGAGGTGCCGGCAGATGCGGCACGGATAGATGACCAGGTCTTTGTCCTGCCGGAGCAGGCGGGCGTGCAGAAGAGCGCTTAGATAATGGTAGTGGCGTATCTTCCGCAGACAGGTTTCCCGTTCTCTTCGTGCTCGTCCCATCAGCGCTGCGGCTACATCATGCCGCTCCTTCCACATCAACCGGTTGCTGTAGAACGCGAGCCACTGAGGCCCGCGAGATCCCGTGCATCTTGGCCACCTGCCGCAGACTCATGCCGGTTTGGTGGTCACGGATCAAGGCTTGGCGATCGACTTCCAGCGCCGGGCGTCCGATGTGGCGGCCTTCCAGCTTGGCCCGCCGCATGCCGGCGCGTACACGCTCGACAATCAGGTTGCGCTCCAGTTCGGCGATGGCGCCGATGATGACGACGACGGCGCGCCCCAGCGCGCCGCCGGTGTCGATGTTCTCGCGAAAGCTGATGAACTCGACGTTGAGATGGTTCAGCTCATCGAGCACCTCCAGCAGGTAGGCGGCTGTTCCCAGGAATCCAGCGCCGGTTATTTGCTCTTCTCCAATCGTGACATCCTGGCAGGCGAAGTGGAGCCAGATGCGGACCTGGGCTCTCCCCTCTTGGCCAGGCCGAAGTCCAGGATCTTTACCCGCCGATCTTGGTGACAAAGATGTTTGCCAGCTTGATGTCACGATGGATGATCCCTTCGGTGTGCGCCGCCTCCAGCCCATCAGCTACCTCTATGGCGATCTCGATCACCCGGCGAAGTTCCAACGTGTCTCCCTGGCACAACTCCCGCAGCGTCACGCCATCGAGGAATTCCATGGCGATAAAGACGCGGCCGTCATCCTCGCCGATGTCATACGTCGTGCAGATCGTAGGATGGTTCAGGCCGACGCGGCCCGGGCCTCGCGCTGGAAGCGCGCACGCGCTTCCTTGTCCTGGGCGAAATCTTCCGGCAGCAGCTTAAGCGCTACAAAACGTTCCAGCCGGGTGTCTTGGGCCTTATACACCACCCCCATACCACCCGCGCCCAATCTTTGGGCACGCGATAATGCGAGATGGCCTTGCCAATCATGAGTTAAATGAAGAACTTGAACCGATCGTAGCCTTCCAAAACAAACAGGTCAATCACGCCAAAGAGCTGCGATCCTCCGTCGTGGGTCAGCCGAAGCCGCCCGACGCTTTCGTGCGCGTACAACCGCTCCGTTAACTCAGACAGGGTGGTTCCCACTTTCAACCTCACTTATTGCGCCGTCGCCAAGTCACGATTCAAAGATGAAAGGCTCCGTTGAGCTTGCGGCCATCCAGCGTAGATCGCGAGCAAACGGCATCGTACCGGCCCAGAAGGAGCAAGTTCCACTTGGCCGAGAAGTCGCCGAGCCGTTGAACTGCCACTCGCGTGCAAACTCCCAAGATAACGGCTTATGGCAAGTTAGCCTCTTCGAAATGATGAAATCGATAATTCCAACCTTAGAATTGGATAGCGGTTGCTAAAGAACTCGCCCTCTTTGACAGAGGGATGGCCCAAAGGGTGATGAGCGTCGCGAGCTTGGCTGCAAAGCCGCACGCAACCTTTTGTGACGGCCTAGCGATGCGGCTTGGGACGCTTACCGACCGGGGAAGCTGTTCTCGCACCAAGTCCGAGCACAGAGATTAGAGAAGCGAGACTCTTGGAAGTCGCTTCAAGGCGGATGGCTTCACAATGGGCGAGTGCCGCAGTATAGAGCTCAGCCGCAGAAGATTTCTTCAGGGGCCTACTGGCTCGTCTACCTGCCAGCCGGGACCGCTTGGCATGCTCTTGTGCTGCTTGCACCACGAGCTTCTTGGCTATCTCAATCTTGGATTCTGAGATTGCTATACATGCAAGCCGCAGAACGGATTCGAGGCCTCTGGGCCCCTCATCCAGTGCTTGCTCCAAATTGAGGTCGATATGCTGGAGTGCTTGCCGCCCAGATCGGGTACTTCGGAACTCTCTGCGTCCTCTCGAACCGTTGGCCTCAGTCGCGAGACCGTCTTCCAGCAGACGCTTTACCGCTGGCAGTGATGCCCCAAGCGAAACACCGGCGCGCGCCTGCCATTCGTATGGAGTTCTTAGGCCGTCTCTGACTAGGGTTAGAAGGAAGAGATCGAGAGGTCTCACCATGCTATCCGTTACGGTAGCAGGCGGTGGCGTCTATGGTATAGCGGCTTTTCGGTCGGCCAGTCGCGCAATACGGCAGCAAGACTCGTTGGGGTGTGCTCGTTCGCTAACCGTTGCATGTCAACGCCGCCGAACAGCAAGCCCAGCAGCGACGTTTTCAGCTTTTCAATCGCCGCATCCCGAACGACCGGAGGCGGTCCCAGAAGCGCGATCAGGTTGATGAGGCACTGAATCGCGGTCTCCCTCGGATCCTCGTCAGCATCGGGATCCAGCTCGGGCCTCGCCATCTTAATGGCATTTCCTAGGGGATATGCCGGATCTAACGGCCGACTGAGCTTTATGTGCCGTATAGAGTACCCACGAAATGCTTTCCCCGGGAACTCACCATGTACTTCACGAATGAAGGGTTCGACGTATCCAGCGGACAATATCACAAGCCGCTCCCTCAGCACGAACCACAACAATATGTCTCGTAGGTCGCTGCTGGGAGTTCCGTCTTTTAGTTCAAGCACGAGCCTCATTTCCATGTCATCGATTAGCATCCGGGCGCGTGCCACCTCCAAGAACCGCTTAGGACTTGCGCCGTCGTCGATAGCTTGGCGTTGCGGTTCACGAAGGCCCGCAATCTTGATAGCACGGCGAATCGTCCCGTCGTCGACTTCCAAGTCGTCCGCCAGGCCACGTTTGGTGCAACCCGCAGACAACAATTGGATCAGCCCGTCGCCGCGTTGGAAATGGCTCAATTCCCGCCAATCTGTCCGCAGGCTTTCCAGTTGTTCCCTTACAATGGGGTTCATAAGTGCTGCCAGAGGACGTTTGCGATGCGAGGCGCGCAGAGTCTTCTTCCTCTTCTTCTTCAATGCCTTTCTCCTCGAATGACTTGTGATTCACGTTGTGCGACTCGGCAGTTATGACGGTGCAGCCCTCGGCGGGTTCAGGCTTGCGATGATTGTTAGTCGAGTGGTTTTGCCGCGTCCGCGCTCCATCGGTGCAAAATGAATGCAGGCAGAACGGACATCGCTAGATCTTTGTCCCGCAAGAGTCTGGGGATGGTAAATGCATAACGCTCGCGTTGAACATATCGCACAACAACCGAACCAATCTCCTGATTTCCTTGGCGGGAGGAATTGGGGGGCGGCTTCCTCCAAGCTCTCCGACGCACACGCAACGAGTCGATTGATTCTTTGTTTGTAGAGACCCTGCGAACAGTCTCGATACTTCGGCCACCGTCGAAACAGATCCGTAAGGAGCAGCGACTGATACTCTCGGAGTTCTATTGCTAGCTCATCTGCAGCTTCCGTACCAACGGTGAGTCTGAACTTCCTGATGGCTCGCCTGCGATGATTCTCAATTGTCCGCATCAAGTCCGTTTGGCAAGATGCTATTAGAGGGTGGCCTGGGGATAGGTTCGTTCGGCCCGTTCGGGCCGCAGCGCGAAGAGCCATCCCGCACATCGAAGCTTCAAATGCATCAAGTCGCGTCCGGTATCTTCTCTGGTGGTCGGCAGCCATCAGGTTGAGCCGCTTCCCTAGTCGGATCAGGAGGTCATGGAAGAGCGCGATATTCCGCGGCAGAACATCCCAAGGCACGACGTTCCCACCGTTGCAATGATTGAGCTCCGAATTCGCGACGGGCACAACCGGCTCGAGCGCAGCAACCAGCGCCAACAACTGAGCTCGGCTGATGCTTATCGGAAGAGATGGACTCGGTTCGCTAATGGTAATCATAGGGCTTTGCCAACAGATTGTTTTTGGTTGACCGGGATAGCATCGTTGATTGCTATTGCAATTCATGACTTCTATAATATATCATAGAACGATGGAGACAAACTTTACATGGACGGAAGTCGGTTGCCGCCTAAGGGACTGGCGGGCGGCGGCGGGATTTTCTCAACGTCGATTGGCAGAGATGGCAGGACTAACGCAGCCGGGTCTCCACGCCATCGAGGCGGGCAGTACAAATCCCCAACTAGATTCTTTGGAACGGCTCGCATCTGCCCTTGGACGTAGCACCAGGGAGTTGATCCTCGGTGTGGATCGGGGATCACGCGAGGATCCAAGGATGAAACGACTGGAGCGAATAATGGCGTCGGGCGATACGGACGCGATCTCGGCGGCGGAGCAAGGTATTCGGCTCGCCGAATCGCTGCTCGAAAGGCGATCCGGATTTCACAGAGCGGTTTCCCCTGAGCTGAACGAGAAGCACAAGCGCGCTCTGAGCGCTCCTCATCGCCCCTCTAAAGAGTATGTCGGTAGAGGCAGAGGCGCACGATTCAAAGTTGATCAAATCAAATTACCGGGTGCCTCAGGCAAGAAGGCCGGCGACACAAAGTGATTCTGTTCGGTTCAATGTGAGGAAGACAACGAGGCCGTGCAGGAAGTACGGAATTCTGAGTTGGATCAAGTATCGAGAATTCACTAGGAGAAACACAAAATGGAGAACAAGGTTGGACTCTCTAGCTAGCGAGCAATATTTCACCGCGAAGCAGCTCTCTGAGAACTGGGCTGTGAGCGCGATGACGATTTATCGACTATTCGAGAATGAACCTGGGGTGCTCATACTTGGCCCTGACGAAACCATGAACAAGCGGAAGAAGAAATCAATGCGCATCCCGAAATCAGTGGCCGAGAGGGTGCATGAACGGTTGCACACCCGGGCGGTCCAATGAGACAGCTATGGCGGCAATACGGTACAATTCTTTTGTGAATACACCGTCTGGGATAGTGCGAATGGTGGAGGGCATTTTGTACGAAATTTGCACAAAAGGGTCGTTTTTTAGTGGATTTTAGTGACTTCAGAGACTTGCAAGTCGTTGAAATCATTGAAAAAAGGCCTTAGACTTGTTCAAGTCCCCCCTTCCGCACCATCGTTGACCCCAGATCCAAGCGGCGTATTGAGAGTATGAATTAGAAATGACGGACGAAGCTGTGCGACATTTGCACCGTCCGCAAAGAGAACTGAGACACCCATGATTTCTTGGTTGATTCCATTAGTTACAACCGTTCACGTACTGGTTTGCGCGTTTCTTATCATCGTTGTGCTGTTGCAGCACGGCCAGAGTGCCGATATCGCGGCCGCGTTCGGCGGCGCCGGCAGCCAGACTGCCTTCGGCACGCGTACCGCCGGCACAGTACTGAGCCGCGCCACCACCTATGCCGCCATCGCCTTCATGGTGACATCCATCAGCCTTTCCGTTCTGGCGACGCGACGCGGAATCACGAGCAGCGGGTCCGTCCTCGACAACGTAAAAACCGCCCCGGCACAGAAGGCCCCGGCTCCAACCGTTCCGTCGAGATAGGTTCAACGGAGTTATTAGACTCGGCCTTCGCCCCGCGCGAAGGCCTTTGTTTTTTTAGGGTCAGATTTCGCCACTCGGCACGTCGATTATCAGGTATTCCAGCGCCTCATCCCGTGTGGCAAACGTGCGGATTTCACGTCCGGAGAATGTTCGAATCGAGTCGTACAGTGCCTTCGGAAGGTTTTCCGTAAGGACCCAGGCTGATTTCTTCAGGTGCGGGCGATCGAACACCGCAGCGAGTTTGAGATGCTCCACCGTATCTTTGTTGAACACCGAGCGGCTGAAGTCCGCAAGCAGCAATACCGACCCGTGTGGCTCCTTGGTCACGTGCAGCGGAACGTCGTCGATAACGGCCGCCAGTTGGTCGGGGTCACAGTCGCTGCAATCCGCCAGCAAAACTGTATATCCGCGAAACGTAATGTGCGAAACGCGCCCCATGGGCTGCTCCAGCCGGCCTTCACGGCCTGGTCCACCGTCAAGAGTGCGAAGTTTAGCGCAGAGTCATGCGGGACACAAGTCAGGTCACTTTCCTGCCGATTGCGCCATCATGTTAGCTTGAGTTCATGATCCACGAGATTTTCCCAGTGGGCCCGCTGCAGTGCAATTGCTCTGTTGTGGGTGACGAGCAGACGCGTGAGGCCATGGTCATTGACCCGGGCGACAACATCGATCAGGTGCTCGCCATCTTGCAAAAGCACCAGCTTACGGTCAAGCAGATCGTCATCACCCACGCTCACATCGACCACATCGGCGGGGCGGCCAAGCTGAAGCGCCTTACCGGCGCGCCCGTGTTGCTTAACTCGAACGATCAAATGTTGCTGAAGATGCTAGATGTGCAGGCAACTTGGGTGGGTATGCGTCCGCCGGAAGATACCGCCATTGATGCCAGCATCACCACGGGAGACAAACTGCACGCAGGCAGCGTAGTAGCCGACGTGATGCACACACCGGGACACACTGAAGGCAGCATCTGCCTTTATTTCCCAGCCGAACAAAAGCTAATTGCTGGCGATACCCTGTTTGCCGGTTCGATTGGTCGTACCGACCTTCCCGGCGGCTCGTTCAAAAAGATTATGGGCTCGCTCTTGGGCCCAGTCCTGTCGCTGCCTGACGAAACTATCGTCGTCCCCGGGCACGGCCCGCTGACCACCATTGGCGAGGAGCGCGAGACTAACCCATTCCTGGCCGGATAGCCGTCCGCCCCGCGTCGCTTAGAATGTATATGTCCCTGCTTTAGTTTGCGAATGCCCTTCACTCTGTCCCACGCCGCCGCGTCTCTGCCCTTCCGCAGGTTTAAGCCTGTGTGGTCGGCCTTGGTCATCGGCACCTTCGCGCCCGATCTGCAATATTTCATCCAGCTCTCCGATGAGGACCGTAGCGGCCACCATTTTCCTGATGTGTTGCTGTTCACCCTTCCCGTGGCGCTTCTGGTGCTGTGGCTGTTCGAGTGGGTGGTGAAGGGCCCGGCCATTGAACTTTTGCCCAGCGGCTGGCAGAGGAGACTTCAGAATAAGTCGGCTCCTCTATCGTTCCTGGGTTGGCGGCAGTTCGGCAGCATCGTGTTCTGGGTCGCCGTGGGCACTCTCACGCATCTCGTTTGGGATCAATTCACCCATCCGTATACGCGCCTTGCAGCGGATTGGCCGCTGCTCAAGACCCACATCACATTGCCCTTATGGCACCCCACACCATTGGCAGGCCTCCTGCAAGACGGCAGCACTATCCTGGGCTTTCTGGCTTTATGCCTATGGTGCGTCACATGGTATCGCCGGACACCTCCTGCGCCCAGGTCGCTCGCTACAGAGTTTCCGCCGCTGACGAAAATCTCCGTGGTCGCGACTTTGGTATGCGTGGCCATGATCGCAGGTTACGCCCTGGCCTGGTTTGCGTTGGCTGACCACCTCGGTCCGGTTAGCCACTCGACCCGCATAGCCATTATGTTCATTGCCATGACCCAAGTATTCTGCGTGGAGATGCTTATCAACGGCGCGGCAATGACCCTGTGGAACGGACTGCGTCACGTCGCGGCGCAGCAAGGCAACGAACCCGGCGACTAGATCATGATGATCATGTCGTTCAGCCGCGTAGGGTACCGGTTGATGATCTCGCCGTGGTTCTTGCCCACGATGACAGTGTCAGAGTGGCGGAAGCCGCCCCATCCGGGATCGTAAACTCCCGGCTCGCAACTGAAGGTCATTCCCATTTGCAGCACAGTCTTGTCGCCCTCGGCGATCCAAGGTGCTTCGTGGCCCTCCAGCCCGATCCCATGTCCGGTGCGGTGTTTGAGGAATTGCGAGTAGCCCGCATTTCGAATCTGGTCGAGGCTCATCTTGTCGACATCTTCGGCGACCATGCCTTCTTTCATGTTGGCAGCGCCCGTGTCGTGGGCCGCGAGCATGGCGTCGAACAGTTTCTTAGCCTGGTCGCTCGGTGGCCCGACGCAGAAGGAGCGCTCACACTCGACGTTGTAGCCTCCCACCATCGCGCCGAGGCTGATAATGAGCGCATCGCCTTTCTTCAGCTTGTCGCTGCTCGGAACCGCGTGGGGAAATGCCGAGCGCTTACCGAACGGAACCAGTCCACCGAATGGTGGATCGATCCCGACCCCCACCACGCTCGTGAGCTCCTTTGACATCTTGTCGGCCACGGCATCGGCGCTGGCCTTGAGAATCTGGTTCTCGGTGACGCTCCCGTTGGCCTCGATATACGCGCGTCCCGCCGCCACGGTGTAATCGGCAAAATAGGTAGCGCGTCGCATCACTCCGATCTCGTCCGCGTCTTTTACCCAGCGCATCTGGTCGACGATGTCGCCGGCTTCCATCAGCTTCGCCTTGGGCACTCCGGCCTGAATGTGCGCCAGGCGCGAAGGCGTGCACTCCTCGATGCCGATGGTGCCGCCGCCCAATCCGCGGGCATTGATGCGTTCGAAGATCCACTGCACGCGGTTCACAGGGCCCGGGTAGTCGAAGTACACTTCGACGTCTTTGATCCACCACAGTTTGACCTGGTCCGATTCGAGCCCGGGCACGAACAGCGCCGGCTCTCCCTTTGCTGGAATCAACACCGCCAGCGGACGCTCGGTTGGCAGATGAAAATATCCTGTGGTGTACACAACATTGTGTGCGTTCAACAGTACTAGGGCGTTCAGGTTGCGCTCCGCCATCTTGGCCTGCACCTGTTTGATCTTGCGCTGGTACCACTCAGGCGGCAGACGATCCGGTCCCGGAGGCGCGGGGAAATTTGCGGTCACTTCCAACATGTGCGTGTTGCCGAAGGAACGGGCGGATGTGGTGATGCCGAGCGCGGCCACTCCAGCCGCAGTCTGCATAAATCGACGGCGCGATGATGTCATGAAGTCTCCTGAAAGTGAGACATCATAGCATGGGGATTTCGCTACGCCGGGAGAGAAGTGGCTACTGGTAACTGTCGTTTCGGCACACCGCTTGGAGAGGACTTGCCCTGCAACACGTCCTTCACGATCAGACTCTGCGGCAGCACCAGCACAATGATGTAAGACAAAATCGTTCCAGCAATCACACCGATGGCGCCAATACGCTTCACCAGACCAATCGATAATACGAGGTTCAGCGCCGCCGCGACAATCGATAGGACACCTTGCGCTCGAGTTCGGTTCACTGCCGCCAGCAGGCACGACTCCGCCGTCATGCATCCGCTGATGACCGCCCACAAGGCCATCACTCCCAGCAACGCCGTGGTGGGCACGGCCGCCTCACCCACCCACCAATGAATCAGTGGCTTGCCGGCGGCGATCAGCAGCACCGCAAAGCCGACGTTCAGTGCGAGGGTTGCCCGCATGGTGGTGCGGAAGACGCTCCGCATCCATCCGTAGTCGCCCTTCGCGTACGCCTCGGCATAGGCGGGCCACAGCGCCGGAAAGACCAGGCCTTGCGCCACGGCCGCCAGTCCGACGAGCCGCCATGTCACGTTGTAAGGGATCACGTGAGCTGCGCCGAGGTAGTGGCTAACTACCGCATTGTCAGAGCTGAACACAACGGCGCCGGCAATTTGTATCAGGAAGAATCCAGACCCCGAACCTAGTAGCTCACGCGCGACCGCCCACTCGACGAGTGAGAGTCGGGGGCGAAGCCATGGCTTGCGCCACACCAGCAAGCCGACTAGCGCCGCCAGGCTGCACACGGTCGTGCCTCCAGCCGCCATTACAAACAGGATTGGCATTGACACCCGCAGCGCAATACCGGAGAACAAGCCGGCCAAGTTCGCCATCGTGCCTGCGGCCACCACGAAGTTGCCGAAATAAACTTCCTGATATCCGGCGGAGATTCTGCTGCCGAGCGACGCCGGCAGGCCCAGCAAAATCAGAGCAACTGCTACCGCCGCCGTTGCACCCACTTCCGATACCGGAACGGCTGGGGACAAGTTAAGAATCCTGCTCCAGCTGATGCCCGGCCACACCGCGACGAACGTGAACCCCGCTACGCCTGCCACACCGATCGTCAACGCCAGTGCATTTGTCGTGTATCGGGCGCCGTGGCGCCTATCTCCAAAACAGTAAGCGTGTGAAATGTGATTGGTAAGCGTGCTCGCTATGCCGAGATCCAGCAGGTTGAGAAAGACCACGGTGCTAGTAATGGTCGCCCACACACCAAAACGCTCGGCCCCGAGGTAGCGCACCGCCGGCGGCAGCGACACTAGCGTGACGAAAGACGACAGCACGCGCGCCGTAGCGCCGGACGAGATCGAAGCAGCGATTCTTGCGCTGCGGGAGTTCCGGGAGCCGTCCATCGGCGACATCATGCCCGCACCGTCGATTCGACGGCGCAGAACGTGTTTACCAATGGCACCGAGTAGCTGGTGGAAGAAACCTTGAAGAGCTGCGCCTGAGGCAGTAGCTCCATCGCCGCCACCAACACTTGTTCGACCGTCACTTGCAAGATACAGTGCGGCGTTGTCGCGCGGCACGAAGCGACGCAACTGCCTTCACCCGACGATGGCTGCACGACACGAAATCGCGAGCATCGCGGAGCAAACCGCGCTGGACTATTGGCGTGCGCCTGGTCGCCATTTGCAGGATGACGCGAAACCACAACCGTCGCGCAGTCCATAGCCGCCGCCAAATGCGCCGTTCCGGTGTCATTACCGACAAACAGGTCGCAACGCTCGAGCACGGCGCATGCCATCCGCAGTGGAACTCCGCTGAGAATGTACGGTGGCACGGCCAGCCTCACCGAGAGTGCCGACGCCTCCGCGTCTTCCTCAGCCGAGCAAACGATCACCGGCTGCACTACACGCTCTCGATTCAGACGTGCGACGCACTCCGCATACCTCTCGAGCGGCCACTTGCGGCTGGCCGCGCGACCGCCGACGCCCAACGCGATCAGCAGTCTACGTCCGTCGTGGTGCTTCAGCAATTCTTCCGCGAACTTGCGATCGCCGTCGGAGAGTTGAATGTCGAGTTTCCGGCTTTGGACCTTCGCGCCTAACGCCTCAGCAATCGACAGGTTGCTGTCGACCTCATGCTGAAATGGCCCCGGCGGCACGACAATATCGAACGCCGCATCGAAGCCGCGATTCATGCGCTGCTTCGTTGCGTTGACTTGAGCGCTATGCCCTGCACGCCGATGCGCATCAGTCAAAGCGCACAGCATGGTCGCCAAACTCTCATCGACATCCCACCGCGGCGAGATGGCCAAGTCGAACTGCCGGTATCGAAGTTCGCTCCAGTAGAACCACAATACTGAAATCAGCCGGCGCACTCGTTCAGGCAGCCATTTCGTCTTGATCTCGCGCAGCGGCAGAATCTCGTCAACATTTCGATTAATAGTAAGGATGGCCTTGTACTGCGGTTGTACGACTACCGTGCAACGTGCGCCCGGATAGAGCCGTTTCAGCTCTCGGAAGAGTGGCGTAGTCAATACGAGGTCGCCTAACTGGTCAAGTCGAAAGACGATGATGCTGCGCGGTCCACCTGTGCGACGAGCGGCCCACGATCTTGGTGCCAAATACTTGCGCCAGCCAATTGCCAGCCATGTCGGAATGGTCACCGAAAGAAGCATGCTTCCCATGGTTATGTTTCCACCAGGTGATGCTTGATGGTGTTTTTGATCATTGCGCTGGTGCTGTGTCCGGCGATCAGCGGCACCAATTCAAGGCGTCCTCCCCAGCCTTGTACCGCGGCGGCACCCACCACTTGTTGCTCTGTGTAATCACCGCCCTTTACCAGCACATCAGGGCGCAACGCTTCAATCAGTCGCAACGGAGTCGCTTCATCAAAGATCACGACCGCATCCACCGCAGACAAGGCCGCTAACACTTGCGCTCTCTCCTGTTCCCGCACGAGCGGACGCATCCGACCCTTTAGCCCGCGCACCGAGCGATCGCTGTTGACCGCGACGATCAACCTGTCGCCCATTCGCCGCGCCTGCTCCAGGAGAGAGACGTGGCCTATATGTAGTAGATCGAAACATCCGTTGGTGAACACCACTCGTAGCCCTTGTGATCGCCAGCCCGCCACCCGTGTTCGCAGTGCTTCCAGACCGACAGTTTTTTCCTCGTGGCTAGTCTCAGATTGCTGCGACAGTACACCCAGCAGTTCTTCGCGCTGCACGGGAACCGTGCCCACTTTGCCGATCACGATTCCCGCCGCCACATTGGCTAACTGCACTGCGATTTCCACCGGCATGCTCGCCGCAATTGACGCTGCCACTACTGCAACCACCGTATCGCCCGCGCCCGAAACGTCAAATACTTGCTGTGCCGCAGCTGGAACCTGCGTCTGCGAATCCTGGCGCAGGATGGCGATGCCCTTTTCACTCAGCGTCACCAACATGTACTGAAGATTTAAAGCTGCCACCATCTTCTGCCCGGCCGTCAGTAGCCACCTGAAGTCACCCGTGGACTCGCCGGTCGCCGCCGCCAACTCCCTGGCGTTGGGACAGATGGTGGTGGCTCCGCGATAACGTGTGAAGTCGTTCCCCTTGGGATCAACGACAACTGGAATCTGCAACCGCCGGGCCTCTCCGATGATTGCTCGGCACACCCGCTCACTCAAAACACCCTTCGCATAATCCGAGAGCACCACGACCGATGCCTCGGGCAGCGCCGCCAGCGCGTTCTGGAGCAACATCTCGCTGAATCCGCCTAAGGCACCGTGACGAGGCTCGTTGTCCACACGAAGCAGCTGTTGATGGCCTGCCAGGATACGCAGCTTCGAGGTGGTCGCCCCCCCCGGACAAGTCACAACTGAGCATTTCACTCCCGCTTCGGCAAGCAGAGTCTCCAAAACCTGCTGGTCTTCGTCCCCTCCACCAAAGCCGACAACCGTGACATCGATGCCCAGTTCCACCAGGTTCATAGCGACGTTGGCAGCGCCACCCGGATGCTGACTACGGCGTGCCACACGTACCACCTGTACCGGCGCCTCCGGCGAAATTCTCTCCACGTCGCCCCAAACGTACTTGTCGAGCATCAGGTCGCCCACCACCAGTACGTGTGGCTTCCCGAACCCGCTTTCTACCAGGCGAATCAGTTGCGAACCATGGTCGGTCATCCCGCGTTCCTCTGCGCCTCCACGGCGTGGGTAATGCACACTGCCAGCTCAACCCAGTCGCATAGCATGTGTCCACAAAGCATGTAGGCTTCCTGTATGCGCGCAGTTTCCCGCGAAGGGATCCGCAGCCACACGTCGGCGCTGCTACCCAGTTTGCCCCCGTGCTCACCGGTGATGGCGACCGTAAACGCACCCAACTGTTTGGCCCGCGACGCTGCCACCAATACGTTGCGACTGTTGCCGGAGGTCGACATTCCGACGAACACATCACCCGGAAGGCACAGCGCCTCCACTTGGCGAGCGAACACTTCATGGAAACCGTAATCGTTCGCGATCCCGAGGACCGCTGCCGCATTATCCGTCAGCGCTATGGAGCCCAGGCCCGGACGATCGCGACGGAATCGTCCGACTAACTCGCCAGACAGGTGCTGCGCATCCGTAGCGCTGCCGCCATTGCCGCACCACAAGACCTTGCCGCCGTTCAGTACGGCGCGCGTCATGCGGTTGGCAATTTCTTCCAGGTGCTTGCGTTGGAGTACGAGTTGGTCGACTACGGCGAGATGTTCGGAGATGGTCTCAGAAAAAATGCTCTCCAGATTTAAGGATGACAGCATGCAGGCCTCAAGAGTGATGTATTGCGAGGGATTGCTGCCACACAGGGAGGAACAACTTGCGGCGATTATAACGGCACGGAGGAACCTTGCGCCTCAGAAAAGTGCCACAGAGGTTACTTTAGTTTTTCCCACAATGGGAAGCACCTGAGCACAGCAAATCAACCGCCGCCAGCATTGCACTGGCTAATCACTCGGTGGCGTGAGTCCCGTCACGTCATTCAGCGTTGCGATCTTACAGAATGGGAAGCTGTTGGCTGTTTCGTGCAGCCGGGTCTCACGATGCAACCCTCGCCCGACACTATTCTTCGGCTGCCCCACTATGACCGTCTCACAAAGTCGCTGAGCGGAAGCCACCTTCCGGTCCTCGACGGCCTGCGTGCCGTCGCTGTTTCGCTCGTGATCCTCTACCACTCCGGCTGGGTGATCCCCGGCGGACTGGGAGTGCTGATTTTCTTTGTTCTGAGCGGCTTTCTCATCACATGGCTGATGTTGAAAGAGGCCGATCGCTTCGGCGCCGTTTCATTGGAGCAGTTCTATATCAGGCGCTCCCTGCGGATATTCCCCGCTTTCTACATTTTTGCCACGCTTGGCCTCGGCGCTCTGCTGCTGTTCCACAAACACATCGTCTGGCCGCAGGCCTTTGCCGCACTAACCTACTGGAGCAATTACTACCAAGCCATACACGGAGATCCGAACACCCTATTCAGCCACACCTGGTCGCTCGCGATTGAGGAACAGTTTTATCTACTTTGGCCGAGTATCTTTCTGCTCTTCTTGCGGAAGCGCGGCGCGTTGGTGAAGTTCCTGGTTGCAACTATTGCGCTCGTGTGGATTCACCGCCTGTTCTTGCTGGTGGTAGTTCATCTGAATCGTGGCTACATATATGAAGCTTTCGACACCCGCGCCGACAGCCTCGCCGCGGGTTGCTTGCTTGCCGTGTTGCTATGGGACGGAAAGTTGAAACGGCTCTTCAATCTCGTCTGCTCGAGCCAGTGGCTTACGGTGTCGGTAATCACGTTGCTAGCGGTGTCTTCGGCGCTCGAAATCCACTATGGCCGCTACTATCGTGACGCTGTAGGCCTGGGAACGGACTCTCTGCTCGTGGCCGTTTTGATTCCGCAACTGATTTCGTTCTTTAGGACTGCCGCATTTGGTTGGCTGAATTGGGCGTGGATGCGCCACCTCGGCGCTCTTTCCTACTCGATGTACCTTTATCAGCAGGCCGTCATCAGTCCGGCCAGGAAGCTGGCTGCAGGGCGGCCACTGATAGTCGAGGTCATAGTGGTGTTCGTGCTGACAATCCTCTGTGCCGAGGCCTCCTACCGGTTGGTGGAGCGCCCGGCCTTGCGACTTAAGGAAAAGTTTGGTTCCGCGAGAGCCGGAACGGTCCGGCGTCGAGTGTTTTCCGAAACTCCGGATCCACTCGCAGGCTTTGTTCAGCGAGAGGAAGTCCCTGCGCCGGCGCCTATGCCACCAGCCACAGAACCTAAGCGCCTGCGGACTTGAACGAACGCGATATCAGTTCCTGTGCTTCGGTTTGCAGTCGTCGCAAGTGCTCCTCACCTGCAAAGCTTTCGGCATAAATCTTGTAAACATTCTCAGTGCCTGACGGCCGCGCCGCGAACCAGCCGCGCGCCGTGACGACTTTCAATCCGCCGATCGGTGCATCGTTCCCAGGCGCTTTCGTCAGCATGGCTTCAATTTTGTCCCCGGCCAACGTCGTGGCCTTTACATCGTTCGGCGACAGCTTCGCCAGCACGGCCTTCTGCGCCGGATCGGCGGGCGCATCGATGCGCTCGTAAATCGGATCGCCGAATTGCGCGGTGAGCTCCGAGTAGAGCTGGCCCGGATCCTTCCCAGTCCGCGACAGCATCTCCGCCGCCAGAAGCCCCATGATGAGGCCGTCTTTGTCGGTGGTCCACACCGTGCCGTCGCGCCGCAGGAATGACGCGCCCGCACTCTCTTCTCCGCCAAAACCGAGCGAGCCATCGAGCAGTCCGTCAACGAACCACTTAAAGCCGACCGGTACTTCGACCAGCTTGCGTCCCAGGCTCTTCGCCACGAAGTTGATCATGCTGCTGCTCACTACGGTTTTTCCCACGCCAGTATTCGCATTCCACATTGGGCGATTCCGAAACAGGTAGTTAATCGCCACTGCCAGGTAATGGTTCGGGTTCAGCAGTCCGACGCTAGCCACCACCCCGTGACGGTCGGCATCGGTATCGTTGGCGAACGCCACTTGGTACTTGTCGCGCAGTGCAATCAGTCCGGCCATCGCATAGGGCGAAGAGCAGTCCATGCGGATCTTGCCATCCCAATCGACATACATGAAGCGAAACGTGGGGTCGACCGTCGTGTTGACCACGTCCAGCGCCAGCCCGTATTTCTCGGCGATGCGAGGCCAGTACGCCACCGATGCGCCACCGAGAGGATCAGCACCGAGTTTGGGTTTCGCCGCGCGAATGGGGTTGAAGTCAATGATCGATCCCAGGTCGTTCACGTACTCCGACAGAAAATCGTAACGATGCGTATTGGCCGAATTCAGGGCCGACTCGTAACTCGTCCGCTTGACTTCCCTCATGCCGTCAGCCAGCAGAGCGTTGGCGCGATCTTGAATCCACTTGGTAGCCGAGGTGTCGGCAGGGCCGCCGTTGGTTGGGTTGTATTTGAATCCTCCGTCCTCCGGCGGATTGTGCGACGGCGTAATCACGATGCCGTCGGCGAGCTTCTCTTTCCGTCCGCGGTTGTAAGTCAAAACGGCGTGCGACAGAGCCGGGGTCGGCGTATACCCCATTGCCGAATCAACCATCACCTCGACACCGTTGGCCAGCAGTACTTCCATCGCGCTCTTGAACGCCGGTTCGCTTAGCGCATGTGTGTCTTTGGCGAGAAAAAGCGGGCCGCTGGTGCCCTCATTCTTGCGGTATTCGCAAATCGCCTGCGACGTGGCCAGGATGTGGTTTTCGTTGAACGTCGTATCGAACGACGACCCGCGATGTCCGGATGTCCCGAACGCCACCCGTTGCGCCGCCACTGCAACATCAGGTTTCAAGTCATAGTAAGCAGCGATGAGTCGAGAAACGTCGACCAGCATGTCGGGGGTAGCAGGTTTACCAGCGCGAGGATCGATAGACATAGCGGCTTATTTTCGCACACGACGGTTGCAGTCAGGCGATTAGCCCGTAGCGCGAAGCATCCGTTACGGGGTCCCGTTGACTCCGCTTAGGAATCCGCCGAGATGTGCGGTCACCGCAACCGCCAGCACCGCCACTACCTCAATCGGCAAACGGTAAGCCGGCAGGCCGCGCCCTTCTGTCGCGCGGGAACTTGAATGGATCCACCACACAATCCAGATCAGCACGCTCGACAGTAGCCCCATCACCAGATGCTGCAGCAGAATCCCCTTCAACTTATGACCTCCCAGTTGCCACTGCCATGCCACGAGACCCGTAGCCACGACGGGCAGTGTGGCAACCGCCGCAATCAGCAGGTTGTACCGCGCCACGACCGCCAGGAACGGCTTCTTCATCCACTGGCTCGCGAAATCGAATCCCACGGCGGTCAGGAACAACGCAATCGGAAAGTGCACCAGCACCACGTGCTGGCCATGCTTGGCGAACAAAATCGTCCTCGGATCGAAAGGGTTGACCGCGACCATCATTGCACCACGACTTTGCCCGTCATCTTCGGATGGATGGAGCAGAAATATCCATACGTCCCCGCCTTGGTAAACGTGTACGAGTACTGCTCGTCGGTGTCGAGCGTCTTCGAGGCGAATTTCTGATCATCATTCACCACCGTGTGTGGAATGTCGTCACGGTTCGTCCAGCGCACGGTTGTACCAACCGGAACCGTGATGGTCGCCGGCGAAAAGCTGAAGTTGTCGATCTTCACCTCGACCGGCGCAGCCTTGGTATCAGCCGCCGCAGGCGAAGCCTGCGCCTGAACGGAAACCTGCGACGCGACCAGCATCGCAAACACGAATAGAAACAGCTTGTACTTCATGCACCTCTCCACTTTAGAGAATTGACTCTTTCGCATGTCTTTACTAACCACTAGTCACCAGCCACTAGCCACTTCTTCTTTACCCTAGCGTCGCGTCAGTTACCGCCAGCGCATGCTTGCCTTGCACGAAGTTCACATCTGTGATCCCCAACACCGACCGGAGCTGGTCTTCCGGAACCTTCATCGGCCCCGGCGATGGCGCACTCCCCGGCTTCGGTTGCGGAAACGCCGTCGACATCGCCGTATGAAACGTCACGTTGCCTTCGACCTTCTGCATGGTCTGGTGGATGTGCCCGTTCAGCACCGTCACCGATCCAAACTTCTTCAGGTATCCGAGCGCCTGGGCGCTGTCGTCCGTGCCCCACCCCCACTCCGGATACACAGTCCACAGCGGAATGTGGGCAAAGACCACGATGGGCGTGCTCTTCGACAGGTGCTTCACGTCTTTCTCCATCCACTCGAGCTGTTCGCTGCCCAGGCTTCCCAACCCGCCGGCCTTCAGGTTCATCACGTTCACCAGCCCGACGAAGTGGACGCCATTCTTGTCGAAGCTGTACCAGCCTGTGCCTTGCGTGTCCTTGCCGTAGCGCTCGCGGTACTGCTTGCCCTCGTCGTTGAGCACGTCGTGCTCGCCCGGCACAAAGAACGCCTGCTTCACCTTCGCGGCTCTTCAGCAACTGGTCTACCATGTCGAACTCGTTCGGCTTCGACAAGTGGCTGATGTCGCCTGTATGCAGCAGAAACTCCGGGGCCGCCGGCAGTGCATTGATCTTGTCGATTGCCGCCTGTAACGTCGCCGTGACATCCGGATTCGCCGGCTTGGAGAATCCCATATGGCTGTCGCTGATCTGTACAAAGCTCAGCTCGCCCTTGAGGTCATGTTTGCTCTTGCCACCCAGTCCGCCGAGCGCGTACGAGTTCAGCACGCCACCCTGCATCACGCAAAAAGCTCCGGTGCCCGCCCATGCCATGCACTTCAAAAATCCCCGGCGGTCGATGCCGTCGTGGTTGTGGTCAACTTCGATCTCGTCTTTCGTTCCGGCAAACGCCAGCCGCTGTGCGTCCGATTGATTCATGGCTTACCTCCTGTGCCTGCAGTGTGTCTAACTGGCTGGCAGGGTTTTTATTCCCGCAATCCGTTTTTCTTAAAAAATTGAGATAATGAGCGCCCGCGGGAATAATCCCAGCGTCGCGCAGTTGTATAGGTGAGGAGTGGACCGAGAGATTGCCAGTCACGAGGAATTCGAGCGGCTGGCGATGCCCCTGTTCGATGCGCTTTACAACTTCGCGCGCTGGCTGTCGCACGACCCCAGCGAAGCCGAAGACCTCGTGCAGGAGTGTTTCGTCAAGGCCCTGCGCGGCTTCGATTCGTTCGCGCCCGGCACGGATTTTCGCGCCTGGATGTTTCGCATCTTGCGCAACACGTTCCTCACTTCGCGTACGGGATTGCAGGCAAAGCTCACAGTGCCCTTCGACGAGGAAGACGAGGCGTCGATGGGAGTGACGCGCGAAACGCCCGAGACCTTGGCGCTTGTCACGTCGAACCGCGAAGCATTGGAATCAGCGTTAGAGGACTTGCCAGTGGCGTATCGCGAAGTCATTCTGCTCTGCGATGTGGAAGAAATGAAATACAAGGAAATTGCCGAGGTGTTGTCAGTACCCATCGGTACGGTGATGTCGCGTTTAGCCCGCGGCCGTAGGATGCTGCGCCAGGCGCTCGCTGGCGAACGCTCAGTAGCCGGTGAGCGAGAGAAGTTGGGCGAAAAAAGATGATGTGCCCGGATTGGCAAAGTCGGCTCGAAGCCTACGTTGATGCGGAGCTGCCACCGCACGAGATGGAAGCCTTCCGCGCACATGCAGCCCAATGCGCCGCCTGTGCGTCTAGCGCGCTCTCTCTGATCGAGTCTAAGGCCGCGATCCGCCGTGCTGGCCAGCGGTACGCGCCCCCGTCCGAACTCCGCGCGCGAGTCATGGCCTCGGCCCGCGCCCAGAATTCTGCGTCGAACGCGGGTCCAGCCGTCGTTCGCTCCCAGACTCCGAAACAGAACTTGCTGTTCTTCCCGCGCTGGGCAATGGCAGCCGCTGCTGTCCTGCTGCTTGCTGCAGGATTGTTCTTTGCGGTTAACCGCTCTCAGCGACCCAACTCGCTGGCCGAGTTCGCTGACTTGCACGCCGCCAACCTCGCCAGCACGAATCCCGTGGAGGTCGTCTCGACCGACCGTCACACCGTGAAGCCATGGTTTCAGGGACGTATCCCCTTCACGTTCGATCTTCCCGACTTACAGGGATCGCCGTTCACCCTCATTGGCGGACGCGTCGCCTACTTCCATCAGGAGCCAGGCGCGCATCTCGTCTTTGCCGACCAGCGCCACTTCATCTCCGCCTTCATATTCCGCGACACGCCCCAACTCGCCATCACAAAAGCCGCGCTCTCCGACCGCAGCACCACATTCAATCTTCAAACCTGGACGCAGGACGGCCTGCGCTATGTGCTGGTCAGCGACGTCAACGAAGCCGCGTTACAGCAACTCGCGACACTACTCCAGCATCACCCGTGAAAATGGGTGCCCCACCCTTATCGCCCACCGCGGCGGACGATAGGGTGGTAGTTGAGCGCTAACTCATGTGATCGCGACCTCCGCATAAACCTCCTGCTTCTCTGGCACGAAGCCCTCGATGGTCACCGCCCGCGCACAATCGCTCCGGCAATCACGACCAGCCAGAACACCAAACAGATCAGGGCTTCCATGTCTCACCTCCCTTCCGCTAAATCGCGCCGTCACGCGACGCAATAGTTGGTAAATCCAACTTCTCTCGGTTAGAACCACTGAAGAACGATTCGTTCAGACCGCTACTTGCCGGAGTCTTGTGACACGGGACTAAGTCCCCACTCCGGCAACCGCAATCCGGCAAAGATTCCGGCCCTTGCGCTCTTCTGGGCGAGAGCAACTCTTACTCGTTCGTCACCGGCACTACCGAACCTCGCGACACCTTACTTCACGAGACCTGGCCAGCGAATCCGCAGAAACGGCTTGCGGACGGAAGCTCCGCCCAAATCGGGCTTCCCGGAAGTAGCCGTACTTCCCACTGGCCAAACTTATGAGCTGGGTAAGAAGTGACTGGCAGTTAGCTCCAACTAACTATCGGACACTAAAGGCCTTTACTACCCAGCGAACCTAGTTATGTGCGAGTTGCGTAGGTTCGAATCGCCAGGGGTTGGCGATAACCTGTAGCAAGAGCCCAGTTGTCGCCGCATACCAACTCTGGTTGCGCGAACTTACGCAGCGAATTGTGCGTTATCTGTGACATTGGGCGTTCTCCTACGCAGGTGATAGATTGCCCCAAGTTTCGAAAAATTGCAAGTGGAAATCCAGTTTTGGGAATAGCTTTTTCTAATTATTCACAACTGAGACGTTAGACTTGGAACCTACCCTCTACTTCCGTGCCCAGTACTTCCCTATCGGTGCCACAAGTTACGGCGGTCTTCCCCGTCCGTGCCATTCCGTGGTTAGAATTGTCTTTTCGCCTCACGGCAGAATCGAGCTCTCATGCAATATCGCAATTTCGGCAAGACAGGCCTCACCGTCAGCGACGTCGGCTACGGTGCCTGGGGCATCGGCAAAGCCATGTGGGTCGGCGCCGACGACAACGAATCGCTCAAGTCGTTGCATGCCGCTCGCGAAGCCGGCGTCAACTTCTTCGATACGGCACTGGTCTACGGCGACGGCCACAGCGAGCAACTCATCGCCCGCGCCTTTGGCAACACGCGCGAGATCATCATCGCCAGCAAAGTCCCGCCTCGCGATTTCATGTGGGACGTGAAGTCCGGCGCTCCCTTGCGCCGCACTTTCCCGCGCGAGCACGTCTTCTCGTCGCTGGATACGACCCTGCGCAATCTCGGCCGCGAACAGATCGACATCTATCAGTTCCACACCTGGCACGACGACTGGTCCGACGAGTCCGAATGGCAGGAGACCGTCCGCCAACTCAAGTCCTCAGGCAAAGTCCGCTTCGTTGGCATTTCCATCCAGAACCATCAGCCCGCGAATGTGATCAAGGCCCTCGACACCGGCCTCATCGACAGCGTGCAGGTCATCTACAACATCTTTGATCAGTCGCCCGAAGACGAGCTCTTCCCCTACTGCGAGCAGCACGGCATCGGAGTGATCGTGCGCGTTCCCTTCGATGAAGGCGCACTCACCGGCAAGCTCACGCCCGACACGAAGTTCCCCGAAGGCGACTTCCGCAACAATTACTTCAGCGGCAATCGTAAGCAGGAAATCTGGGACGCCGTGCATGCCATCATTCATGACGCCGGTATCACCCTCGACGAGTTGCCCAAGCTGGCATTGCGTTTCTGTCTGACGCCAAAAGCTGTTTCGACGGTCATTCCCGGCATGCGCAACCTGCGCCACGTGGCCGCCAACGTCGCCGCCTCTGACGCCGGCCCGCTGCCGCCAGACATCTTGGCGAAGCTGCGTCCCCACCGCTGGGTACGCAACTTCTGGCAATGAATTTCAGCAATGGCGTAATCTGGGTGCCCCATCCAAGCTTCTTTTGCTTGGGTGGGGCTTTTGACTTCCCACCGACCGCGCCAACTGCCCCCATGACGTCACGCCCCGAATCTTGCTATAGTTCTGATACTTTTCGTTCGCCCGCCACAAGTCATGACGTGTCACGCACAAACCGGAAGGGAGCCCATGGCGCGCTTCCTATTTGTTCATCGCCCGCTGCCGGCACGCATCATCGTGTTCGCGTGTCTCTTTGTAATGGTTGCAGCTCCAGCAGCATTCTCCCAGGGCTTCGGCTCGGCAAAGAAGAAGATCACTCTCCATCGCAAGCTGCCGCCCACGGCCCATCTCAACGGCAGCACCATCGACGTGCAAGTCACGGGACACAACATCCAGGCCGACGTTTCCACTGATTTGCGCAACATGCTTGAGGCGGAGCTGCTGAAAGACGACCACCGCTTGCGTTCCGAAGACAAGCATCCCGACTCGGTAATCGTTTGCAGCATCACCGAGTACGTTCCGCCCACGGCGCAGACGTCAACTCACTCCACTTACGTTCCCGGCTCGAAGAAGCCGGGTCAGGAAACCGTCACGCGCTACAGCGGCATATTGAAACTCGCTTATACCGCGAAAGACGGGCACAGCGGCCGTACGCTCGATTCGGCCAACATCACCGCCAAATACGACGATGAGTTCAACCAGTACGGCTCCACGAATAAGGGCATTACCGGAAACTTGAGCAGCGGATGGAACAAGCTCAAGCACGGCAAACTCACTCCCGACAAACCGCCCACCGCAGGGGAACTTCGCGACGTGCTCTTCAGTGATGCTGTCTCTCAGATTGCTTCGCGCCTGGTCAATACTGACGAGCCTGTCGAAGTCCTGCTCGCTCGCGGCAAGCTCGATGACGCCGACAAGCTCGCCGAGGCCGGCCTTTGGTCACGAAACCTCGAAGCTCTCGAGACCATGACCCCCTTCCCCAACAAGGAAGATGACGCCTACCGTCTCTACAACATCGGAGTCGCTTACGAGGCCCTCGCCTACGCCTCCGAAGATTCCAAGGCGGCGACGAAATACTTGCAGGAAGCCGCCATCAACTACGGCAAGGCCATCGACGACAAGCCCTCCGAAAAGTACTTCATGGAGCCGCAAAAGCGCATCGACACAGCCATCGCCCATTACAAGACTCTTCGCGAGCAACCCAAGACCCTCGCCGAGGCCGCACCGGCTTCGACCGCGCCCGACAGTGCCGCCAAGTCAGCCCGCAGTTCGTCCACGACCACGACCAAGAGCACAGCTACGAAGTCAGCATCGTCAACCACGCCGTCGGCAGCTAAGTCTCTCACTGCGCCAGCGCCGAAGAAGCCCAGCGGTCCGCCGCTCACCAACGATCAGGTCATTCAAATGGTCAAGGCTGGACTCGACGAAGACAACGTCATCGACACCATCAAGTCGGCAGGCTCTGTCAATTTTGATCTCAGCGTTGATGGCCAGGTGAAGCTGGCGCAAAACGGCGTGAAGGGGAAAATCCTCACTGCCATGAAGGCCAAGGCCCGTACGTCGCCCGCTCACTAACCATGCATCCCCGCCCCATTTCGCGTCTGTTCATCGCCGCGATGTTGCTCTGCGCTTTCGCAACCGCTCAGGAACGCTGCGGCGCAGGCACCGACCTCATGGTGCAGGCGCTCGAACGTGTCCAGCCCAATTCATCGCCATCTCAGCTCCGTGACGCCGTCGAACTGCTCAAGCACGCCACCAACGAATGCATCAGCCTGGGCGACGCCTGGTATTACCGCTCGTTGCTCGAGCGCAGGCTCGGCAATGCGAAACTGGCCGACTACTCGCTCGACAAGGCGCGTCAGAATAACTCCGAGGCGCTCGAGCAGCAGATCAATCCGTTCGTGCTCTCCACCAGCCGCGAAATCAAGCCGGCCGGAGCGGTGCGCGAAAAATGGGCGCTCGTGGTCGGCATCGGAAAATTTCAGGACAAGAACATCCCCACGCTGCACTTCACCGCTGCTGACGCCACCGGCTTCGCGCAAACGTTGGAGAGCGCCAACATCGGACGCTTCCAGCCCTCGCACGTCGCCGTTCTTACGGATCTTCAGGCCACTACCCGTAACATTCGCGAGAAGCTCAACTGGCTGGCCCGCTCGGCTCAGCCCGATGACCTCGTCGTCATCTACTTCGCCGCTCACGGATCCTCCCGAGACCTCGACACTTCCGGCGTGAACTACATCATCACCGCTGACACGATGATCACCCCGAAGCAAGGCGCCGACCGCGACCGGACTTCAGACACTGACAAATACGTGGATCATGACGCACTCTTCGCCACGGCTCTGCCCATGGTCGATGTGGCCAACACCGTCGCCAGCCGCGTGCGCGCCACTCGCGTGGCCGTCTTTCTCGACACCTGTTTCAGTGGCGCAGCCGCAGGCTCCGGCGGGACTAAGTACGTATCCGCCGCAATGAATTTCAGGCCCGTATCGTCCAATACTCTCGACCGCATGAGCGAAGGCGCAGGGCGCGTCATACTCGCCGCTAGCCAGGCCAATCAGGAATCGCTCGAAAGCTCCGCCCTCGGCCACGGTTACTTCACCTATTACGTTTTGCAGGGTCTTCAGCAGAGCAAGGGCATGGACCCAATGGGCAAGCTCTTTGTGTATGTCCGCGATCAGGTTTCCGCCCGCGCCAAGCAACAGCAAGTGCCCGTGATGTCGCAAAGCGATCAAGGCAACGAGATCGTGCTCGGCGTACCTCCCTCAGGCACGACCGGTGGAACCTGACGCCCAGGCCCGCTCCTGCGAGCATCGTCTGTCGTCAGTCTGCCCCAGCTTCTGTAGTATCCTTCTCCGTCTGGACACGCTTCCCGGTTCTTAGCTATGAGGATTTGGCGCGCCCTATCCCGTCATTTTCAGTGGCTTGGAGTCTCCGGGTTCCTACTGGTGATTATTGTCGGAATCCTGAGCTACAAGTACGAAGACTTCAAGGAAGACTTCCCTCGCCTCATCACATTGCAACTCTGGACTTACCAGCTTTTCGACCATCCTGAGAAAAACTCTAATCGCCAGCAACGCGCCACGCCGATCGAAATCGACGACAAAACGTTCTACGAGTTCCTCGGCAATGAAGGACGCAACGAATCCACGGACCGTTTGTTCCTGGCAAAGTTGGTTGACGCCGCAACTCTCGCCGGCGCCTCGGTAATTGCGCTCGACATTAACCTCGACGCTACCCACCACGACAAGTCTTCCGGCGCGTCCAACGCGCTGGCCGATGACGACCAGGCGCTGCTGATCGCCATTGAGCGCGCGCAAGACGCCAAAATCCCCATAGTTCTCACGTTTGGTTTCCGGCCTGACCTGAAACCCGTACCGCAGATCTTTGACGATGTCGCCGTCAGTGGCGACCAAGGCATCTCATACGAATTCCCCGAAGAAGAATCGCCGCCGCGGCCATTCTGGGTACCTCGCTTCGGTTTCGATCATCCGGGAGACGACTACCGCAAGGTTCCACTCGTCACCACTGGGCTCGACGAATCCGGCACCGCCGTTGATTACTATTCCTTCGCCCTTCAGATTACCGACGCTTACGAGCAAAAGGAAAAGAAACCATCCGACGAGACCGAGAAGAAGGTTCTGGCCGACACGCTCGCCAAGCATGAATTCGTCTACACGACGTTCATGCCGGTCCGCGCATTCACCCATCCATCTGTATCCTCCGGCGCATCAACTGAGGCTCCGATCTCGGCCGTCGAGCTGGTCTGTGCTCCCGCGCCCGGGAAGAGCTGGAACACTGCCGTATGCGACCAGCGCGATCGCAAGCGTGTGGACGTTGTGCCCGAACTTCTGAAAGATCACATCGTGCTTATTGGAGGCAACCGCCACGGCAACAAGGGCGAGTCCGGAGAAGAGGACTACCTAGACAATCGTGAAAGTCCCGTCGGCCCTCTGCGCGGCATGTATTTTCAGGCCAACTACGTCGAGGGCCTTCTCGATAACCGTATCTTATACAAAGTAAAAGCCCCGGTGGCCGCCGCCATTGACGTCGTGCTCGCCCTCGCGGTGCTTTATGTTCTCGGCCATCGGCGCTGGAAGGGCCGTAAACTCGTTCTGATCGTTCTGCTCCTCGCTCCCATTTTTATTGCTTATTTCGCCGCCATGGCGATTCACCGTTGCATAGACTTCATTTTTCCCCTTGTACTTCTCTTCCTTCATCCAGCCCTCGAGAGTTATATTCACTTAGTCTTCGGCTCCCACCACGAGGAGGTCGCGCATGAGTAGGCTTTTGACTGCGACACTGGGCCGGATCGCTATTCTGATGTGTTTCACAACACTATTGGCAGCCGACCAGCAACAGCCGGACCAAAACGCTAAGAAAACCACCACGACCACCACCAAGAAGAAAGCGGCCACCAATCCAAAGAAACCTGCCACGGCGGCCACGAACACTTCCGACGCCGATAAGGTCAAGACCGACGAGCGCATGTCGACGCGTGGCCTCACCCCTCCGAAGCAGACTGATCAGGACAAGAACAAAACCTCGAAACCCGACGCAAAGATTGACGCTGCACCAGATACGACAAACCCGAAGTAGAGGCTAGGTCGGTTTATTGTCCCGCTCGTGAAGGCGCGGACGGTAATTTCGTTTACTATTCTTCCGACATGAAAATCGCCATCGCATTTCTTCTGCTCATCGCATCTGCATTCGCCCAAACACCTCCTGCCATCATCTCCCCTGACGTCCAGCCCGAAGGAAAGGTCACATTCCGCTTCCTCGATACTGGAGCGAAGGAGGTAACGCTGCAGTTCGAGGGCGAGCCAAAGCCGCTTCCGTTAACCCGCGACGAATCAGGTGTTTGGAGTACGACGCTCGGCCCACTCGCGCCCGACATCTACGGCTACGTGTTCATTGCCGACGGCGTCCACCTGATGGATCCGAACAATTCCAGCATCAAGCCCAACCTCATCGAACCGCAGAATACGGTAGAGGTTTCCGGCGCAACGCCTCAATTATGGGACCAAACCGACGTTCCACACGGCGTCGTGCACCATCACTTCTATAAGTCGAAGGTGGTTGGCGATGAGCGTGATTATTTTGTCTACACGCCGCCCGGCTTCGATCCCAAGGCAAAGACTAAGTATCCTGTTTTGTATTTGTTGCACGGCTACAGCGACGGCGCTGACGGGTGGACCGCCGTGGGCAAGGCCAACCTCATTCTCGACAACCTCATTGCGCAGAAGAAGATAAAGCCGATGGTCGTGGTGATGCCTCTGGGCTACGGCACTCCTGACATGATCAAGCTGCACTGGACCGCCTGGCAGAATCCCGCAGTGAAGCAGCAGAACTTTGACGGCTTCCGCAAAGCTCTGCTGGAGGAAGTCATGCCCCAAGTGGAAGGTACTTATCCTGTTTCCGCCAAGCGCGAAGATCGCGCCATCGCTGGACTTTCGATGGGCGGATCGGAGAGTTTGCTCACTGGGCTCAATAACATAGACAAGTTCGCCTATGTCGGCGCATTCAGCTCAGGCGGGCTGCCGGACAGCTACGCCACTGATTTTCCGGCGCTGAATGCCAAGTCGGCAGCGCAACTGAAGACGCTGTGGATCGCTTGCGGCACCAGCGATCGCCTGATCGACGACAACCGCAAACTCAAGGCGTGGTTGAAGACCCAGAATGTCCCCTTCACAGACATTGAAACCCCCGGTGCACACACCTGGATGGTCTGGCGGCGCAACCTGATCGATTTCACGCCGCTGCTGTTCAACGGAAAGTAGGCGGAAAAGGATGGGCTTTTAATAGACATTATAATGCTTTTCGTCCTCCCGAATTGGGCGAAAGTTATAATGCATATTATTATCAATATCGCGCTGCCTAGGGGCGTGTGCGCGCAGAGATTCCAAACCCCACGAGGAAATGCAGGTCCCTCCACTGCGCCGCCGAAGCGGCGGCTCCGGTCGGGATGACAAGCCAAGAGGATGCGGTCCACGATTTCGCCGCTGCTTAAAACATGGGCTGAATCTGGACGCAGCCATGGCGGTGTGATTTTCGTGGACGACAAGACGATCGCTCCTGCGGATGTGGGAGGTTTGGTACACGCTCTCCATCGCCTATCCAAAGCCTCTGCCCGATGGGACTGGACCGACCGAATCTGTTTCTTGCAGCGATGATGCTGAAGTTGCCCAGGTTAGCGTCCAACTTCAGGACGCGAACCTGGGGCACCAAGCCTAGCGGTAGTTTCATCGATATCATCCGGGCAAATCCGCTGCTACTCTAGATTTTCACGTCCGAATGCCGCCGCATCCGCTACCATTAGTCCATGTCCGAGTTGCCGATCCTCGATTCCGATTCGTCCCGTCCCAGCCGTCACGAAGAACTGGCGATGGCGGGATTCCGCCTCGACCCCAGCCACGTAGGCCCGCAGTTTTACACCTTGCTCGCCGTCGGCGGAGACAATGAGCGTCCGCTGACCGCCGACGGCCGCATCATCTTTTTCGCGCGCACCACGCTGGCCCACAAGGCGCTGGCCATGGACAAGACGATGGCCGTGCTGGGCAATCCGCCGCGCGACATGGAAACAATGTGCGATGTTGCGGAGACGCTGTATCTCGTCAACTCGCAGGAGGCCGACCCCGACGGAGCGGTGCTCGACTGCCTGCTGATCTTCGACGACCTGGTGCGAGCCACCCAAATCAGCATGCCCGAGCGCTACCAGGGAATTCTGACGGAACTGGCCGCCCGCCTGACGGAAGGGCAGTCGCTAAAGAAGGTCTTCTCCAACGAGTCGTTGCGCCAGCACGTGGAAGACGCGATGCTGTGGTGCGTAGGCGCGGTGACCATGAAGGGCAAGCTGCTCACCAGCTAAATCGAGGCCTTCATCACAGAGGTCTTCACCACAGAGGCACGGAGACACAGAGAAATTCAATTAGGGCAAAAATTGAGGCACGGATTTCTGCGTGCCAGAGGGTGCAGAAAGAGTCGGCAACGCAGATCCCCCGCGCGCCAGAGAGTACCTCAGGGGCTAAAGCCCCGTCGCATTTTTAGCGTCTTACGGCATGACTAAAGTCATGCCCTGACGCGAAGCCGTCGCAGACGGGAGTTATTCAGCTCGCGCGGCGGGTAAAGTCGTGCCCTGACGCAAAGCATTAGGCCCGAATTTCTTCGGGCCTTCCTTCCATTGAAATTGCTTCGCGCGGTTACTCAGGATCGAAGTAGTTGGCGGCCACCGGGTTCTCGAACAGCGAGTAGTCGCGGGTCACCACGGTGATACCGCTGTCGGTGACGTGATACTTCTGGCGATCGGCCTCAGTGTCGTAGCCGATGACGGTCCCTTCCGGCACATGCACGTCGCGATCGATGATGGCGCGTCGAATTTTGCAATGCCGGCCAATGTCCACGTGCGAGAACAGGATGCTGTCGTCAACCTTCGAGTAGGAATTGACACGCACATCCGGAGACAGCACGCAGTTGACGACCGCTCCGCCGGAGAGCACGCAACCCATGGAAACGATGGAATCGTGCGCTTCGCCGGTTCGGCCTTCGTCATTGAATACGAACTTGGCGGGTGGATACTGCCGCATGTGCGTGCGAAGCGGCCAACTCTTGTCGTACACGTTGAACACTGGGGCTACCGACACCAGGTCCATGTTGGCTTCGTAGTAGGCATCGAGCGTACCGACATCGCGCCAGTAGAGGGCTTCCTTCTTGTTCTCGTCGACGAAGTTGAAGGAGTACACCTTGGAACTGTCAACCATGTGTGGCAGGATGTCGTGCCCGAAGTCATGCCGCGAAGACGGATCTTCCGCGTCTTTGAGCAGCGCGGGAATCAGCACGTCGGCATTGAAGATGTAGATGCCCATTGACGCCGACACCATGCGCGGGTTGTAAGGTGAGCGCAGGTCGGTCTGCTCGGGCTTTTCCTGGAAGCCAGTCACCCGGCCGGTGCGGTCGATTTCGACCACGCCGAAGTGCCGCGTTTCCGAGGGCTCCACCAGGATGGTGGCCAGCGTGACATCGGCGCCCGAGTCCTTATGCTGCCGCATCATCAACTCGTAATTCATCTTGTAGATGTGATCGCCAGACAGGACGAGCACGAACTTCGGTTCTTCTGAGCCGATGGAATAAATGTTCTGGTAGACCGCGTCGGCGGTTCCGACGTACCAATTGTCGCTGACGCGTTTCATGGGCGGCAGGACCTCGATGAACTCGCCCAGCTCGCGGCCCACGACGTTGCCCCATCCTTCGCGGACGTGGCGGTTCAACGACAGCGCCTTGTACTGCGTCAGGATGTAAACCCGGCGCAGGTCAGAGTTGATGCAGTTGGACAGCGTGATGTCGATGATGCGATAGATGCCGCCGAAGGTGACGGCCGGCTTGGCGCGGTCGCGGGTCAGAGGATACAGCCGCTCGCCCGCTCCTCCCGCCAGTAAGACCCCGAGAGTCTCTCTCATGATGGCGTTTTCCTGAGTGCTGCTTTCGTTGTGCGAGTTGCAACTGCGCTAACCGATGGGCCCACGCTTCGACTTGTCGCACCCGCTTACGAGCGTCGAAATCTTAGCACACCACCTCGCCAGCGACGGCCTCACGTTCTGGCACGAGGCTTATTTCTCGTCGTTCACCGCTATTCGCAATGAGCGCAGGAACTGAAGGTCCTGGGAGGTGACCTCCAACTCGCCCGACGAGTTGAAATTCTTGTTGGGCTCGACTTCACCGGAACGGTCGTGATGGTTGAACCCAATAGTCGCTTCCAAGACCAGAAAGACGTCATTCCCGCTGGCTTTGATGCGGCCCATAACGTCGGAAATTCGGTCGGATTCGGCAACCGCCTGGTTGATAGCCTCGCCCAATTCCTTCATTAACTTCTTCAGGTTTTCGTCCACGGTTCCACCCGATCCGGCAGCCTCAGCTTTGTCGAAGAGCACGACAACCGCCGGTGTTCTGACTGCTAGAATACGCCTTTGGCGCTTATGGTTGCACAGGGCGAAGACAAATCGGCGGAAGCGAACACGCTGGGCAGGCAAGGCCGCGCGGCGCTGCGTGTCGCCGGACGAAAAGCCGGCGAAAACCGCTGGGCACGCGCCTTTTATCGTGGCGGAAGCTCGTTTCTAGGCAGCGTGGGACACGTCGCGCATTCGCTTTGGCTGGAGGTTACCGGCTTCCTCTTTGTAGTCTTGGCGGTAATTGGCGCAGGTGCAACGGTGCGGGAGTATCACCGCTACCTGTTGGGTACAGCGACGCGCAACCGGGTCGCCATCGCGGCGATTTTTACGTTGCTATTTCTGTACTTCGGGATTGAGTCGTTCTGGCGAGCGCGACGAACGGGCAAGCGGAGTCAGGAATCGATAAGGCGCGAATGAGCGCCGGTCATGACGTTGAATTCGCCGACGATCGCAAACGCTAGTATCATGTAGGCAACACCCTGAAGCTGGTTACGCCGCCTTTCCTTGCGGAAGCCGAGATCACCGCATGAGGTGATTCAGGTGCTTCACAATAAGGCCCCGCAAGTCCATTCTGGAAGTAACAGGTTGGCATGGAGTCTCATCTTGTTGTATTCGCGCTCTTCTCGTAGTTCCCATCATCCATACGGGGCTGAAATCCGCCTGGCCGGCGCCATCCTGGTTGTTTGCGCGGGCTTGCTCGCATCCCCTTCCCGTTCCCACGCCCAGGCTGCAATTCCACCTCCAATGCAGCCCCAATCTAATGTCTCGATCATGAATCAAAACGATCAGGCACCGCTGGGCGGACGTTCTCGCGCAACCATAAACGTCAAGGTGATGGATCGTGACACTGAAAAGCCTCTAAAGCAGCAAGCCGTCGTCAGGCTGACCAACCAGTCGACCGGGCAGGTCTTTTTTCAGACTACGCACGATTCCGCGACGAAGTTTGCGGACCTGACTGTTGCGAAATATCTGCTCGAAGTAGGCGCTGCCGGATATGTGGGAGCTCACCAGGAGGTTGAGGTATCCGATGTCGCGCACGACGTGAATGAGACGTTCACCCTTAGGCGCGATCCGGCCGCAGTCGACTTCACCTTGAAAGATCGTGCGCAAATTCCTTCCAGAGCGCGCAAGCAAGCCGAGAAGGGGATACAGGCGCTGGAATTCTCCAACTTCCAGGAAGCACGGAAGCACCTAGAAGCTGCGAATCACGAGTATCCGTCGAGCTCGTCCATCAACCTGCTTCTGGGATATGTGGCACTGCAGCAAAAAGACCCGGACCGCGAGTTGGATTATCTGACCACCGCGACGAAACTCGACCCAGGCAATGTACAGGTTCAAAACCTACTTGGCCAGCTTTATTACGATCGTGGCGTCTATGCCCGTGCCGCCCAGGCGGAAGAAATCGTGGTGGCGAACAGCCCGGACTCGTTGCGAGCGCGAAAAGTGTTGGCGAATTCCTATCTGAAGCTCAAGGAATTCGAGAAAGCTCGCGAAAATGCCCAATGGCTGATCGATCACGGAGGCCGCGAAGGTGCGTCGGCCCGCCTCGTCCTTGGGGAAGCGCTCGCGGGGTTGCAGAAGAACGACGAAGCCATCCAAAACCTGCAGGCCTACCTTGATTCAGAGCCCGCAAGTCCGGTAGCCCCGCAAGTTCGGGAGCTGATAAGCCAGTTGGAGACAAAAACTTCGCAGGGCAGCGCCAGTGGCAAAGCAAACCTGGGAGTTGGTGAGCCTGGTCTTACTGGGGATGACGAAGCCGCGTCGGGTAGCGGCGGAATGCCGATCGACATTGATGCGCAGAAGCCGACGGTAGCCGCAGGAGTTCCCTGCCCGGCAAATATCCTGGAAGCGACCGCTAACCCATCCAAGCAATTGGTCGATAGCATTTCTCAATTCTCGGCGATCGAGCATATGGTGCACGAGAGCCTCACCGCGCAAGGGGTCCCGAGAAATCGCGAAACCCGGCAATATAATTACGTGGTTTCCATCAATCAGCCCGCCGAAGGTCCTCTGAGGGTTCAGGAATATCTCGATGCCGGCGAGCTCGACCTTCCTGAGAAGATCAAGAGCAACGGCCTGGCGGTGCTGGCGATTGCCTTTCACCCCATGTTCCGCGACGACTTTGCCATGCAGTGCGAAGGTCTGGGTGATTGGAATGGCCAGGCGTCATGGATGGTCCACTTCCGGCAGCTTGACGACAAGCCCGGCAGGTTGCGCGGCTATGTAGTCAACGGAACCACGTACCCGGTGCGTTTGAAGGGGCGGGCCTGGATTCGCACCGACAACCTCCAGATCATCCATCTGGAGACCGACCTGGTACAGCCGATTCCCGAGATTCAGCTGATGACCGAACACACCAATGTCAGCTATGGTCCCGTGCAGTTCAAGCGTGGCGGCACCGACCTGTGGCTTCCGATGAACGCCGACTTGTACGTGCACTTCGGCAAACGACGCTTCCGTCGCAGCGAGAGTTTCGACCACTTCATGCTGTTCGCAACCGACGCGGCCGAGAAACCGAATGTCCCCAAGGGCGACTCTGTCCCTGATCCCATCACCAAGCCCGGACCTGGCGTGAGCCAATAATCGCCGGATGAGCGGAAGTCGAAGCTACTGCGCAGCACGAAGTACGCCGCGCTGCTCCCAAGTTTGGAGGCCAAGCTCGGCCGGGCGGAAGTGCTCGATACGGAAGGCACGTTGCTGCTGTCCGATGCTCTGCTCTGCAAATACCAGCACCTCGAGACCTTGAATTGATTCGACGGGCGAGTCAGACGGCCCCGGCAGCGGGAATTCGCATTGGTAGTAGGTCCTTAAGATGGGGCTGAGAAATGCGGGCCAACTCCCCGCGCTGGAAGTGTCTCCCTGGGTCCGCGACGGCGGGATCGGCTGATTGTCTCGTAGCAGACGCACCTGAAATCGGACGATATTCCCCGGCTCAAGTTCGGCGCAGTCGAAGACAAATGCGACGTTGCGGTCTCGCAGGTAGGATTGCACGTTGCATCGCCGGCCGACGATCGTGAAGGTCTGCTGCTGCCCCGGGGCAGGCACGGACACCCTGGCGACGGTTGATTGGAAGCCTTCCAGGAATACCTTTCCTGACACAGTTCCGTCGGCGTCTTTCACGCGCTCAAAATCACCGCTCATGAACATGACGAAAGGAATCAGTTGGTCAGGCACTCCTACGTCGGCAAAACGTACGGAGCCGGCGGCCGACGGCTGAAAGCGAACCGGCGAACCCACAAAAACCGAGACCGGTTTTTGTCCGGGAGTCTCGAATTGAGCGGACACGCTGAAGTCGAATCCCACATTGTCAGGCAGTCCTGCGGCCTGAAAAGGATAGTAGGACGTGCCCCTTTCGGTGGCGGCGTCCTGAGACGGGCGAGGGCGCGGCAAGTCCTTGAGATCTGCGTTGGGAGCGATCTGCACAGACTGCAGGACATCAGACGCAGTGGTTCGGTTTGCCCAACGGGCGACGAGCTTCTGCGGCCAGAACCGCACCAGCACGGCGCAGGCGAGTATGGCTAGCACTCCAACTACCGCTGCTACGGGCGCAATCCGAAAACGGTACTGAAAGCCAATGACGGCGAGCGCGCCCGCGGCGGCAACGGCGAGCACTGCCAGAAGAAGATAGGTCGCTGTGCCCTCTACCGTGCTTACCGAGTTCTGCATTACGACGAAAAACGTCAAAAGGCCGATCAGTGCCGCGACAAAGCCGAGTACGATAGCGCGGCCGAAGCTGGCACTTAGGACCGCCAGCGCGGCGGCAACCAGCAGGAACAGGCCGAATTGAGCCGTCTTCCAGAACAGCAGGCCGAAGGCCGAGGTCAACGAAAAGCCGAAATATCGAATCAGTATGGCGTCGTGCAGAAGCATAGGCAGTACGGCCCATACGAGCACGAACAGAAACTTTTCAAGGAAGAGGCTGAGACGGCTATAAGGACGCGTGAGCCAGAACTTGTCGCTCCCGACCAGGCTCTCATCCTGAATGACGGAAGCGACCAACAGAAATAGCGCGATGGGCAGAAGAATACCGCTGAGCCCAGCCAACACCAGAAGCAGCCCGTAAGCGGAGGCACCAATAGACACACCGCCGCGGATGACGACGTCACCGTAGCCGTGGAGGAACGTAAGCACAAGCACCGCGGCGATGTAAGACCAGAGGTGGCGGCAGTCTTTGCGGAAGATGTGAGCGACCTGGTTCATGGGGCCTCCGGACATTCGACTCAACGATGCGCTTTCGCCAAGTTGACAAAGATGGAACGCAGGGACATGGCCTGTATCGAGAGATCGCGACAGTTTGGGAACATCGACCGCACCTGCTGCGGGGTGTCGTCTTCGGAATAGTCGGTGACGACGAAACGAACGACGGCGTCAGAGGTTTCGGCCCTCAGCCATGCCTCAGGCCAAGGGGCAGGAGCGCTCGCGGGGCCGTCACAGGTGACCTCGACTTCGCGGAAGCGGTCTTGCAGCGAAGCCAGTTCCTCGCTGAACTGCAGACGGCCGCGGTCGAGGTACGCGACATTCGTCACCAGGTTTTCGATTTCGGCGAGGTCGTGCGAACTGACGAAGACCGTCCAGCCGTGGTCGGCGGAGATTCCCAGGATGCCCTCCACCAGTTCGTCGCGGACGAGCGGGTCGAGTCCGCTGAAAGGCTCGTCGAGGATAAGTAGTTGCGGGCGGTAGGCGATGGCAGAAACCAGCGCCGCTTTCATCCGCATGCCGCGCGAGAGTTGTTTGAGCTGTCGCTTGCGGGGCAGGTCGAACTGCTTCACTAGCGCGTCGCACAGGGCCGTGTCCCATGTGGGATAAAACGCCCGGCAGTACTCGAGGTAGTAGTCAACGGACATCCATGCGGGCAACTCCTGGTTCTCTGAGACATAACCGATCTGCTGCAAACGCGCGGGGCTGAGGCGGCGGGAGTCGAGACCCAGCACGGTCGCGGACCCGTCCGACGGCACAAAGATGTTCATGATGGTCTTGATGGTGGTCGTCTTGCCCGCGCCGTTGGGCCCGATGAAACCGAACATGGAGCCTGCAGGCACCTCCAGGTTGAGATTGAGGACAGCTTCCTGCGACAGATATTTCTTGCCGAGATGCACGGTCGAAATAACAGAGCTCATGACCTCTCTCCCTTACGCTCACCCGATGAGCGAGCGTCGTAACCGAGGCGTTCCCAGTGCTCCGAAAGCGCCGCCTGCACGTCTCCCAAATCCATCTGTAGCCGCTTGGCTTCCACTACCAGTGCCTCGAGCTGGCCCTTCAGTAGTTGGGCCCGTTCGCGCGCCGTGGATGCGGGCAGCTCGACAACCAGCGTGCCGCGTCCCGGATGCACTTCAAGCAGCCCGTCAGAAATGAGTTGCGTCACTACTTTATGAGCGGTGTTGGGATTAATTTTCAATTCCTGGCTGAGGGTGCGGACGGAAGGAAAGCGGTCGCCGGGGCGCATCTGGCCCACAATAATCGCCTTCTTCGCCGCGTACACGACCTGCTGATACACAGGCATGCCGGGCTGAAGAGTCAACCGGAAGGCAATCATGCGTGTACTATAGCGCACAGTACACTAGATGGCTACTGGAAAAGTCGTCCAAATGCAGGCTCGGAGCTGGTCGGTCCCGCAATGCGCATGGCCGCACTGGCAGCGCACTTCCCTTCGCGCCCAATCTGGATTACGATTTCTGCGAATCCTTGTGAGGGTAGCGCAATGGCTGGAACCAATCTGGGCAAAGCAGTGTTTGGAGGAGTGATAGGACTCGTGCTGGGAGTGCTTGTGGGAGAACATCGGGCTGCCGAGGTTGCGCGGGAAGCTGGGGCAGCGGTCCCCACTGGACTGAATCCAGTGCCGTACATGCACGAGAGGTTTTTCTGGATTCCACTGATTTTTTGCGTCGTGGTTTTCGCATTCATTCTCGGGCGGATCGGGCGACCGACCAGCCAGTCTGACTTGTGATTCGCCTCACTGCGGGGAATCGTCCGGGGCCCAATAATCAAGGAGCCGTGATCTGAGCGGCATACTTTCACAGAGGCCCCTTATTCCCATGGCCGAAACCAAGACCAAACCTACCGTCTCTGGCAAGCTGGCGGAGAAGCAGGAAACCTCCTCGCACGTCAGCGTCAAGCCGCTGTATACGACCGCCGACCTCGAGGGCTGGAATTACGACGAGCAGCTCGGCTATCCCGGGCAGTTTCCCTACACCCGCGGCGTGCAGGCCTCGATGTACCGCGGACGACTATGGACCATGCGGCAGTACGCCGGAATGGGCGACGCCGACGAGTCGAACCGCCGCTACAAATACCTGCTGAGCCAGGGAACGACAGGCCTGAGTATCGCGTTCGATTTACCGACGCAGATCGGGCTGGATTCCGACAATCCACTCGCCGTGGGAGAGGTCGGCAAGGTGGGCGTGGCCATTGACTCCATTGAAGACATGATGCGGCTGTTCGATGGCATCAACCTGGAAAAAATCTCCACTTCGATGACGATCAACGCTACGGCGTCGATCCTGCTGGCACTGTACATCGGCGTTGCGCGGCGCACTGGACGCGACGTGCTCAAGCTGTCGGGCACCATCCAGAACGATGTGCTGAAGGAGTACATCGCGCGCGGGACGTACATCTACCCGCCGGCGCAGGCGATGCGCATCATTACCGACATTTTTTCTTACGCCAATCAGAGCGTGCCCGAGTGGAACACCATTTCCATTTCCGGTTATCACATGCGCGAGGCGGGATGCACGGCGACGCAGGAGGTCGCGTTCACCCTCGCCAACGGCATGACCTACGTGCAGGCCGCGATCGACGCTGGGCTTGATGTGGACAACTTCGCGCCGCGCCTGTCGTTCTTCTTCAACGCGCACAACAATTTTCTGGAGGAGGTGGCGAAATTCCGCGCCGCCCGGCGCATGTGGGCACGCATCATGCGCGATCATTTCAAGGCGAAGAATCCGAAGTCGCAGATGCTTCGCTTCCATACCCAGACCGCGGGCTCTACGCTCACGGCGCAGCAGCCGGAGAACAACATCGTCCGCACCGCGCTTCAGGCACTGGCGGCGGTGCTTGGCGGAACGCAGTCGCTGCACACCAATTCTTACGACGAGGCGCTGGCACTACCCACAGAACAGTCGGCGCGGATCGCGTTGCGCACCCAGCAGGTCATCGCTTACGAATCAGGAGCGCCACAGACCATCGATCCGCTGGCCGGGTCGTATTACATCGAGTCACTCACCGACGAGATCGAAGCGGGCGCGCGCGCTTATCTCGACAAGATCGACGCCATGGGTGGCACGCTCAAGGCCATCGAGCGCGGCTATGTGCAGGCGGAAATCCAGAATGCCGCGTATGAGTATCAGCAGGCGGTGGACCGGCTGGAGGCAGTCGTGGTCGGCGTAAACGCGTTTGGCATCGACGAGGAGAAGGAAATTCCGCTGCAGCGCATCGACCCGTCACTCGAAACCAAGCAGGTGGAACGCCTGAAGGCTCTGCGCGCGAAACGCGACCGGGCGAAGTGGAAATCAGCGATTCAGCACGTGGAAGACACTGCACGCGGCGGCGCGAACCTGATGCCTGTCATCGTAGAAGCCGTGGATGCCAACGCGACGGTAGGAGAAATATCTGACGCCATGCGCCGGGTGTATGGCGAGTACAAAGAGACGGTGGTTATCTGACGGTGTAAGATTACGGCTCGGAGGAACAAGCGGGAATGCCAACAAGCATCACCATTGCCGCTTTCGTATTGGGCGCCGTCCTGTTATTGGTCGCCATCCTGCACGGCGGTTTTAAGATTTTCGGGGCGGAAGTTGACGGCACTGCCGGGCGATTTGGACGTATTTTCGCCGGACTGCTTGGCGTCATCCTGGTCGGTATCGGGCTTTACAGTTCGCTGTCTAAGCCATCACCGCAATCCTCTCCCGATTCGCGAAAGGCGGCTGCTGATGGTTCCCCATCCGGTACGCCAGCTTCGGCGAACACCAGCACACCACAAAATCAAACGCAATCGGCAAAGACCGAAACCAATCCGCCGCAGTCCGATCAACCCGTCAACATTGCCGGAACGTGGCACGATGCCGAGGGGAACGAGTTCCAGATTTCGCAGCATGGCGACGCGTTCACCATTCGAATTACCGGCATGACCTACGAGGCAGCGAGCACCGGGACCGTACACGGACACGACTTCGACAGGACTTACGAAGGGCATATGGTCGCAACCGAAGGCCCGATGAAGAAAGGCCAGCAGTTCACCGGACACTGTAGCGGTACCGTCTCCGCCGACGTGAGCGTGATGCGGGCCAACTGCTTCGATGAAACAGGAGGCAGAGGGCCTTGGCAAAGCGTCATCACGCGCTGAATACACGTGCCTGCCTTGCCACCCGTTTACGCGGAAAGATTCCCATCCCGGATTCAAGAGAACGCAAGCGTCATCTGACGTACGTGTCATTGTCGTAGGTTCGATTTGGCCTTCGCCCTAAGGCGAGTGCCTGCCATTTTTCAGGCGATTTCCTGATTCTTGGTAGTCGTGGGCCGAGCTAACCTTTTGTCTGCAACCTGCCGCTGTGCATGGTTCTCTTCGGCGGTTCGATGCAGCGGACACTCCGTTTGTCTGGCTATCGAAAGGATGGAGATCTGTACATGAAATCAACGAAAAAGTTTGTAGCTGCAATGTCCGGAGCACTAATGTGTTTTGCTCTGTCGCTACCGGTAACGGCGCAGGAAACCTCGCAGTCAACCACCACGACGACCACACAAAATCCGCCTGCGTCCAGTTCGCAGAGCACAACCACCACAACCTCGCAAGACAACGTGCAGCCGTCGAGGACCCAGAGCACGACGACGACAACGTCGGCTGATCCCGCAACGCCTGCGACCAGCACCCAGACCACAGAAACCAAGACTAATTACGGCAAGCACAACAAGGTGAAGAAGTCTGAGAGCTCGACCACGACAACTACCAGCCAGCCGTCGCAGCCGCAAAGCCAGACCACGACCACCACGACAACGCCGCCGCCGCAGAAGTAAGCGGGGATTTGTTCTAACGTCTGCAAGGCTACCCCACACAAGCCAGTAAGCTTGTGTGGGTTGTCGTTTTTAGCGTCATGCCGTACGCGCATTCGCCCCCGACTGAATTGCTATTTTTGCGGCGCTCGTCAATAATCGGCTCACTTCGACGGCGCTCGAGCAGTCGAAAAATTTCGTGGCTCTTGCTGCGGGAGGTGGGACGATGAAACCAAGCCTGCATCCAGAGGAAAAAGCGCGCCTAGCCGCTTTGCGCGAGTACAAAATCCTCGACACTGTCCCCGAAAAAGCATTCGACGATCTCACGTTACTGGCTTCGCAGATTTGCGAGACTCCGATCGCACTGATCACGTTGATTGACTCCGACCGGCAATGGTTTAAGTCGCGAGTGGGCGTCGAGATGAACGAAACCCCCCGCGACCTGGCGTTCTGCGCCTTCGCCATATTGCAGAAAGACCTGCTCGTCGTGGAAGACGCCTCGAAAGATCCGCGGTTCAGCGATAACCCCGTGGTTCAGGACGACCCAAAGATCCGTTTTTATGCTGGAGCTCAGTTGTGTTCCTCCGATGAGCTGCCACTCGGGACTCTGTGTGTGATCGACCGCAAGCCGCGTCAGCTGTCCGATGGTCAGATCAGCGCGCTGGAAGCGCTCAGCCGCCAGGTACAGGCGCAGCTGGAACTGCGACGGAACTTGATGGAGTTGAAACAGGCATTGGAGTTGCGCGACCAGGCCGAGCATGTGCAGCAGCGCCTGGTGCAGGAGCTGCAGCGCTCCTTCGACGACACCAGGCGGCTCAGTGGTCTATTGCCGGCCTCCTCGGCGTGTAAGTTCAGCATTACGATTCCAGCCGACCTAAACCGCATCAATCCGGTGGTGGACGGAGTGATGGAGGTTGCCAGGCAGATGCAGAGCGCGCAAGGCCGCGAAATTGAGATCGACCTCGCGGTGCGTGAAGCCCTGGCGAACGCCATTATTCACGGCTGCAAGAGCGACCCCACGAAGAATATCGAATGTTCGGTGGCCTGTGATCAGAGTGGAGAGATTCTGCTGGTAATTCGCGATCCCGGCGGGAACCTGAACCGGTCGACAGTGCCTGACCCTACCAAGGGCGATAACATTCTGGCAACACACGGTCGAGGACTGTATCTCATCGACGAGCTGATGGACGACGTCGAGTACGTTGTGGAGAATGCTGTCGCCACTGAAGTCCGGATGAAGGCGAAATCCCGCGAGCCTGAAGGTCGAGGGGAAAAAGAGTTATGATTTCCTGAGTTTTCCCCGGCCCCGCGTCACACATTCTTCCCCTTCTGGACGTGCTGATTCATGAACCGACGAACTCTGCTCAAGCGCTTGGCGGCAGTGCCGCTTCTGTCTGCTGTATGGCCTTATCTGTCCGCCGCTGAAACGACCCCTGCGAAATCTGCGTTTCGTCGCGTCCGCCCTACAGATCCCGCGTGGCCCAGCTCCGCCAGTTGGGACAAGTTGAAGCAGCAGGTCGGCGGAAATCTGATTCCTGTGCAGTTCCCGCTGACAGCGTGCGAAGGCGGCTCGAACAGTGCGGCCTGTCAGGAAGTCTTCAAGAACCTCGATAACCCTTTCTACATCGGAGACACGCCCGGACTGACGCAGACAATGGGTTGGGCCAATGGGTGGGCGACCAAGCCCAGCGTTTATGCGGTTGCAGCCAGAAATGCTAATGACATTGCAGCTGCCGTGAATTTCGCTCGCGAGAACCGCTTGCGCCTGGTCGTTAAAGGCGGAGCCCATAGCTATCAGGGCACCTCGAACGCGCCCGATTCCCTGCTGGTGTGGACCCGCCGTATGAACGACATTACGATGCACGATGCGTTTGTCCCGCAAGGTTGCGAGGGCAAACACCCACCACAACCAGCGGTGACGGTCGGCGCTGGAACGATCTGGCTGCACGCCTACGACGCCGTCACCACCAAGGCAGGCCGTTACGTTCAGGGTGGTGGATGCACCACCGTAGGAGTCGCGGGCCTCATTCAAAGCGGTGGATTCGGAAGCTTTTCCAAGCACTACGGCACTGCCGCGTCGGGCCTGCTCGAAGCCGAAGTCGTCACCGCCGACGGCCAGATCCGCATCGCCAATGCGTGCACCAATCCTGATCTGTTCTGGGCACTGAAAGGCGGAGGCGGTGGCAGTTTCGGAGCGGTGAGCAAACTTACTTTGCGTGTGCGCGAGCTCCCCGAGTTTGCCGGCGGAGCCAACTTCACCGTCAAGGCCTCGTCGGACGCGGCTTTTCGTCGGTTGATCCGATATTTCATCTCCTTCTACCGCACCAGTCTCTTCAACAATCACTGGGGCGAGCAGGCGCACATCGAACCGGACAACTCTCTTGAGATTTCCATGGTCTCGCACGGGCTGACGACCGAAGAGGGCAGGAAAGTCTGGCAGCCCTTCCTCGATTGGCTCGCGAGCTCGCCCGCCGACTTCACGCTGAAATCGCCTCCCAGCATTGGGAGCATGCCCGCCCGCCATTGGTGGGACCCTGAATGGCGCGAGCAGCAACATCAGGATGTTTTTCACGCCGACTCGCGTGCCGGTGCACAGCCGGGCAACGTGTGGTGGAACGGCGATGCCGGCCAAGTGGGATGGTTCGTGTATGGTTTTGAATCGCTCTGGCTACCCGGGTCGCTGCTTACCGGCAAATCGCAGGACCATCTTGTCGATGCACTGTTCGCCGCTTCCCGTCATTGGGAGGTCGAACTGCATTTCAATAAAGGACTCGGCGGCGCGCCTGACGATGCCGTAGCCGCGGCCCGCGACATTGCGACGAATCCATCGGTGCTGGATGCTTTCGCGCTCGCCATCATCGCTTCCGGCCAGGGCCATGCGTATCCCGGCCTGACCGGCCATGAACCCGATCTCGCGGCCGCGCGCGAAGAGTCTGCAGCAGTTGCCGCGTCGATGAGCGAACTTCGCAAACTCGCGCCCAACGGCGGTGCGTATGTCTCGGAGAGCAACTACTTCGAGCGCGGATGGCAGCAGTCCTACTGGGGCGCGAATTACATGAAGTTGCAGGCCGTAAAAAAGAAATACGATCCCGAGGGATTGTTCTTCGTACACAATGGCGTGGGTAGCGACGAGTGGAGCGCCGATGGCTTCACGCGGCTAAACGCAACCTAGTCGGGTTGGCCACATTTCGATGCCGTCAATGCTGATGGGACGGTGTGGGAAATGGAATCTCCGATGCCAAACGGCGCTTAGGCTGGTTCGAGCCTGGCGAATGTCCCCAGTTCTACCTCTGAGCCGCGTTGTCGCTTGCGGCCGATTTCATCCCTGTACCGGTTGCCGGTAGCGGGGCCTCTCCTGACGACACTTCGCGCACGTAAGGCGCAGGCGGATTAGGCGCCGACAGGAATTTCGACACCTCAGGCTTGAGCTGGTTCCAGCACTCGAACACCGCCAGATGGCCTGAGTCCGTGCACACCAGCAGCGACGCGTTGGGCAGTTCCTGCTTCATCTCTTCGCCCACCGACATCGGAATCAACTTTTCTTCTTTCCCCCAGATGACGAGAACCGGAGCCTTCACGCTCTCAAGTCTGCCGTCGAGCACGTCCTGATAGGTAAGGAACGAGTCGAAGATGCGACGCGTAATCCAGGCGCGCTCGGCAACCTGATTCAGAAAGTCGCGCTCCACCGGATACGGCGGATGATATTGCCGTGGCGTCAGCATCGCCATAAAGGCAGTGAACTCTTCGGGCGTCGACGGTAGAAAACTTTTGACTGTAATATTGGTTTGAAATTTCAGTCCGGCGGCATCCGCAACCACCAGCCGGTTGACCACTTCCGGATGCTCGATGGCGAGCTTCAGCGCAACCCATCCACCCATGGAAACGCCGACCACGTCAGCCGCCTGGATGTTCTGCGTGGCCAGAAATTGGCGCAGCATTTCCGACTGCTGCTCGATCGAATAGGCAATGTCGGGCCGTTGACTATCTCCGTGGCCGAGCAGATCAATGGCGTACACGTGGTACTGGTGGCGCATGTCGAGCATCGCCTGCACCCAGTTCAGCGATTCCGCCCCCAGCCCATGCACGAAGACCAGTGGCGGCCCTTCGCCCCCCTCGTAGTAATGAACGCGATATCCGCCGACTTGGGTGTAGTGGCTATGAATTCCGCCGCGCCACAGAGCCAGTTGCCCTGCTGTCCGAAACAGCGTCAAAGGACGCAAACAGGCAAAGATCGCGAACGAAAGTACCAGCACGAGGACTACTAGACCGACTTTTTTCCATCGCGCGACGCGAGGCCGCGCGGGCACTGCCTCCACTGCACTTTCCATCTCGAACTTCTGTCCTCCGGAGCGGTTTCACCGAACATAAATGTTACAGCAATGTGAATCCCCTGGCTGAGGAATCCGGCCAGCTTCAAGGGCCCACAAAACTCAGGCGCCTCCGGATGTGCGATGCGGCATGTCCAATCAGTGAATAGCTTGTGACATTCATTTTGCTTCGCCATGACAACCCGCAATGTCGCCCCACCTATCGTGGACCTAATTACGACAGGAACGGCATCGCGTGATGCCCCTTGTTCGAGTTTCGAGGTAACCATGAAGATATTTTTGGCTACGATTTCGCTCTTGCTGATCAGTGCAGGTTGTGGAGGCTACGGTTCTGGAATGGGAAGCAACCCCGCGCCTCTGCCGGCCATTGCGCCTTCCACAGGCACTTACTCAACTCCGCTCATAGTCACCATTTCCGACAGTCTGTCGAACGCCGTGATCTACGTAACCACAGACGGCTCCACGCCGACCTTGTCGTCGCCGATTTATCGCGGGCCGTTCACGCTTTCGCAGTCGGGACAAGTGACCGTCCGAGCCATTGTTGCCGCCGGAGGCTATAACACGAGCGCGGTGGCAACCGCCAACTTCACCCTGCAATAGGGTCCCGGAATGGTTGCAGGGTGCTCCAGCCGAGGGATCGGCTGGAGCTCGAGTTGGCGCAGGCCACTCGCGGGTGGGGCGGGTGGCCTGTTGTCTCTTTCGATTCTGGTTGATTGTGTTCGTATGCGACGCATCGCTATCATCCGAATAACGGAGGAAAGCGCACAATGAAGATCATCCCCCTGATCTTACTGACGGCGGTTCCGTGCTCGCTTGCATACGCTCACCCCAAACACTCATCAGTTCCTAAGTCCGTAAGCGGCTCCGGCTGCGTCGAGCAAGCGGTCGAGAACTCGTGTCACGTGATCATTGATTCGAAAACTGGCGAACTTTACAACTTGCTCTTCCCGGCAAAGATACCGAGGTCCGGCACGGCGATTGAGTTTTCCGGCACCAAGCAGGCAGGCGCGACGTCTTGCATGCAGGGCAAGCCCGTCAAGGTCGCGAAGTGGAAAAAAGAAAGGGGCATCAAGTGCCCGCCTCCGGTGTACGCCAGCAACAAACATTGACTCGTCCCTGCTAGTAGCCATTGTGGCTCGCATATCACGACCTTTTCCTCCGTGCCCGAATGCGATACACGGTCGCTGGTGGCGCGTTCAGGAACGTTGAGCCGACGCGCGTCGCCTTCAACCCGAAACGCTCCAGCACGGGCCGCGGGACCGGGCAGCGCAGTCCATACGTGAGCTGATAGAACGAAGCACCTGGACGCATGTGCCGGAAGGCGAACTGCAAGACTGCGATGCGGTCACGCATCGACATGGAGAGCAGCGGCAATCCGCTGATCGCCGCGCCCGCAGGCTCACCGCTAAGGACATTGAGTTGGTGCATCCGAGCAGCATCCAACTTCACGACCCAGGCGTCCGGGTATTCGCGCTCCAGCAGGCGCACGAACAGCGCGTCGCATTCCACCAGGATCAATTGGTCTTCGCGTAGCCCACATCCCAGCAACGCACGGGTGAACACGCCGGTGCCCGGGCCAAGCTCCAGTACCGGTGCGGACGCAGCTGTAATCTCCGAGGTAATCAGCCGCGCCAGGCTCCGACTTGACGGCGAAACAGCACCGACCCGCAATGGGTGCGACGCCCACGCACGGGCAAAGGAAAGCCCGGCTCCGCCGAGTCGTCGCTTCGGTTGAATTGGTTGAGGATCAAGTTTCGACATGTAAATATGGGCCATCATTCACCTGTGATGAGCACAATAGCCGGGTATGTCCCACGCGACTACAAGGTGCGCGACACTTTCGCAAACGTCACAGTGCCAGTCAGCACTGGCACGAATCGGGAATTGCACGAGAACGCGCCGGAGTAGTACGCTCTCCGCCACCGCCCGGAGAGGTTGGCGATGACATTTTCGATCGACAGAACCAGCGAACTTTCTGTGCACCAGCAGCTCCGCCAGCAAATCATCTTTCGAATCAGCACGGGTGAGATTCCCATTGGCCAGATGATGCCCAGCGTGCGCGTGCTGGAACGACAAAACAAAATCAGTCGTAATACCGTTGGCAAGGTTTATGCCGAACTGGTCGAGCAGCGCTGGCTCACCCGGCAGGGTAGCCGCCTGGTCGCAGTACGACCAAGAACAATCTCGGCAGTCACCTACGGCGGCGACGTAGGTACCATCATCGAACGTCTTCTGACAGCGGCAAGGTTGGAAGGCCTGTCTACCGCGCAACTCTTGGCGCGCATCAATGACCGCGTCGCAGCTCCTCCGCCCGATCATTTGCTTGTCGTCGAGCCCGAACCTGCAATGGGCGAGGTGTTAAGGTACGAGGTAAAAAAAGCAACTGGTTGGAAGAGCGTTTCCTATTCCGTCCAGGAGCTACGACGCCGTCCCAACCTATTGGATGGGGCGGCCCTGCTGGTGCCCGCCTACCTGGCAGACCTCTTGGACTTCGTGCCGCCCAAACAGCGGTTCGCCATGGTGCTGCTGTGGTATTCACCCTTTGGCCACTTCATCGAGAGCATCCAGAAGCTTGCGAAACCCTCCGTACTCGGAATGATCTCGGTAAGCGGCCCCGGCATGAAAACCATGGACGGATTGTTCGCCGAGGCCATTGGTTCGCGTCACCAGTTCCTCATGTATTGCATGGAATTGCCAATCCAGCGCGGAAACCCTGTCTTTCACCGCGTCACTAGTAAAGAATTGCCCCCAGACATCGATGTGCGGTTACCAACCACTTCGGGACGCGACGGTGCGAGAGACCCATCTCAGACTCCGCAAGCACCCGATCGCGTACCAAAAGCCACTATGGAAGACTTAAGAGCAGTCGACACATTATTCTGCGATTCGATCACTTACGATGCGGTAAAACATCCCAACCGAATCAAATATCAATTGCTCTCAGAGGAGACGTTGCAAGAGCTTCGCTCGCTCAAATGGTGTGCCAAGACCGAAGCATGAGCCGCCTGGTCGGCGTGGCTAGATTAAGAGGTTCCGCCTGACGTCCGAACCACGCGGAACCATGTCGCTGCTATCCTGATGCCATGGTGCAGCCCGGCTATCCGCGATCGCCCTTTCAGGAAGGCTTCGCTGCCCTGCGTGAAGAGCCGCTTCTGCTGGTCGCCGAACTGACATGGCGCTGGTGCTTCGCTCTGGCTGCGTGGCTGCTTGTCTTGCTGGCCGCCGCGCTGTTCCTCGATAGCCTCAAGATTTCTGCGCTCGACCGCCTGCTGCTTGGCAGTTCGAAGCCCGCGCTGGAGTTCTCTGCGCTCAATCATGTTTTGCACGGCGCGCTTCTGCGCTATGTCTGGATCAAGTTCTTCGCAGTCGCTGGGCTTACGGTGATGTGGGCCTTCGCCGCCGCTGCTGGGCGTGCCGCTTCGCTGCGCAACCTCGTCGCACTCGCAGGTGGCGACGATCACGACGAAGATGCGGGATGGCAATTCCGTCCGATGCTCCAGCTTCATCTGCTGCGCGCTGTCTGGACGTGGGCCGCTATTGGCTGTCTCGTTGCGTCATCGCTCCTTGGCCATATCATGATTGCTTCGGGACGCACCGCGCGCGGGGCCTTCTTCTATGTCTTCGGCATTGCGCTCTCCATCGTCTTCGGAGTGATGCTGAACTGGATACTCGGCCTGGCGCCACTGTTCTGCATCCGCGATCAAACGAATGCCCGCGACGCGCTATCGCTCACCCTCGACTTCTGCACCCGCCAAGGCGGACGGCTTTTCGGATTGTCGCTTGGTTTTCTCGGACTGCGCCTGATCTGGGCCGCATCGATGTTCTTGGTCGTCTTGGCACCAGTAAATTTCGCAAATCATCTTGCGATCGGATGGGTGATGCTGCTGATGTTCCTGCTTTCGATGGTCTACTTCGCGGGAGCCGTCGCGCTGTGCCTTGCGCGCCTCGGCGCCTATGCCGCGCTGGCCGAGATCGACGCCCAGCCGGCACCTGAGCCTGAGCCAGTTCAAGAACCAACACCCGAGCCGCCGTCGGGCACCTCGCTCAACTTCGATCCGGACGTATGGAATTCGGGGCCGACCGGATTTTCACCGTCCACATAAAAGAACGGGGGCGACGTCGCCCCCGCAGTTTGAGCTAATTGGTAGTTGCTAATTGCTAGCAGCTTCTAGTGCGCCAACTCCAACTTCTCTTCTTCTTTCTTCACCTTCGCCAGTGCGATCAACTCCGCCGCCTTCTGCGCGATGTGCTCGGCGCTGACCTCGAACTCCTTGATCAGCTCCCATGGCGCGCCGGAATCGCCGAAGCGATCTTTGACGCCGATCGCGCCCGTAATCACCGGCGTGCCGAACAACTCAGGGCTTTCCGTGATGATGCCGCTAACCCGCCACGCCAGCGCGCCGATCTGGTGCTCTTCAGCGGTAACCACTATACCCGTCTCTTTCGCTGCGCGCACGATGGCGTCCGCGTCAATCGGCTTCATGGTGTGAATGTTGACCACGCGCGTCTCGTAGCCGAACTCCTGCTTCAAGATCCACGCCGCCCGCATCGCCTCAGGAACCATCGGTCCGCACGCCATGATGGCAAGGTCTTCGCCCTCGTTCTCGTATTCCGAAGCCAGCACCGTATCGAAGGCGTCCACCATCTTCTCGGCCTTGCGCCGCAGTCGCGACACATTGGCCGCACCAAACACGAACGGCGTGTCTTCTTTGGTAACGATGGGCGTCGCCTCGCGTGCGAAGCGGATGTACTTCGGCCCGACGTGATCGAGCAGCAGGTAGTCAGTCGCCTTGCGCGTTTCAATCGCGTCGCACGGAACCGACACGACCATGTTCGGCAGGCCGCACATGGCGAACAAATCTTCCAGCGCCTGGTGCGTCGCACCGTCCGGCCCAACCGAAACTCCACCGTGCGCACCCGCAATCAGCACATTGAAGTTGCCGTAGCAGATCGACACTCGAATCTGGTCGAGATTGCGCGCAGCCGCAAATGTGCCGTACGTTCCGAACACTGGAATCTTTCCTTCGCGCGCCAGCCCCGCGGCCGCCGCCGTTGCCGACTGCTCCGCGATGCCCATGCTGATCCAGCGATTCTTGCGTTCCGGCTTGCCCGCGTAGAATTCCCTGATCGTGATCGAACCCGAAATATCCAGCCCGAGGCACACGATGCGCTCATCGTCGCCATTGTTCGCGAGCGACTTGCCGAAGCCTTTACGCGTCGGCTCCATCGTCACAGCAGGCACCGCGTTTCCGTTCCACCAGTAGTCTTGCGAGAAGTGCGGCATCTTCGTATCCAACTTGGCGTCCACTTGCTTCTGATACTCCGCAGCCTTCTTCAGCAATGCGTCATAGGCGATGGTCTGCTTCAATCCCAGCTCGTCCAACGCCTTCACCAGTTCTTCATAATTCGGCGTCTTGCCATGCCAGCCCGCTTGGTTCTCCATGAAGCTGACGCCCTTGCCCTTCACCGTGTTGGCAATCAGCACCGTTGGCTTGCCTACCGTCGGAATATTTTTCGCCTTCTGCAGCCCGTCAACGACTTGCTGAATATCGTGGCCGTCAACTTCGATGACTTCCCATCCAAACGCGCGATAGCGATCTTCCAGCGGCTCGACGTTCATCACGTCCTTCACCCAGCCGTCGATCTGCAAACGGTTGCGATCGATAATGCCCACCAGGTTGTCGAGCTTGTGATGCGCGCCTTCCATCGCGGCTTCCCAGATGCTCCCTTCCTGCTGCTCGCCGTCGCCCATGATGCAGAACACGCTATGGTTCTTGCCGGCCATCTTGCCTGCCAGCGCCATGCCGACTGCGATGCTCAATCCCTGCCCAAGTGAGCCGCTCGAAACCTCAACGCCCGGCAGTTTCAGCCGGTGCGGATGCCCCTGGAACGGCGAATACAACTTACGCAGCGTGACCACGTCTTCCAGCGGATAATAGCCGGCCATGCCCAGACCGAGATACAGCGCCGGAGCCTTGTGTCCGCCCGACCACACGATGCGGTCGCGATCGCTCCACTCGGGAACATTGGGATCGTGGTTTGCGACTTTGAGATACAGCGCGGCCACAATCTCCATCATCGACAGGGTTCCGCCCGCGTGGCCCGATCCCGCTGCGCACAGTGCAACCAGGTCATAGCCGCGCATCAGGCGTGCGGCCTGCTTGAGTTCTTCAATCGAGAAATCGCGGACTACCACTTTGGAGAAGGCATTCATCAGAGGCATGTTGTTTCCTTTTGGCGGGCATCGCAGTTACCCCAACGACGATGCGCCCATACGAAGCACGGCACGGTCCGTCGGGGTTCAGCACATGGCATGGAATTCACCCGCTATTCTTGAGGCCCGATACCCAAGGCTAGGCCGGGCGCTGTACCGCCGCTGTGTTCGTAATCACTCGCAATTGTGACGCGTGCCACAATGCAGGACTGACGTAGCTTCTGAAGTTTGCACGGCTTCAGCTGCGCTGATGCAGGGGCACAATTTGAGTCTCAGCGGTTGGACAATTGAATGGGATTACCGTCGGGGTCTTTGCCGTCGCAGAGGCAAAACACTACCCCCTGACGCACCTTGCCGAACTTGGCGCCACGCGCCACCAGTTTTTCGCGCAATCCAGTGACGTCCTCGGCGTGGAACACGATCTTCGGGCCCTTGCGGCCCGGCGATGACGGGCCGGAATGTAGCGCAATCCGCGCGCCGCCTGCCTCAAACTCACGCCAGCCTTTTTCTTTAGTGACTTGGGTGAGACCGAGCACCTCGCCATAAAAGTGGCTCATTTTATCCATCTGCCCAGTGAACAAGATCACGCGCGCCAGTTCCATCGAGCACTCCTCCACGTCGCCATTCGCTGAGGCCTTCCAAAACACCGCCAGCCGCCGACCCAGGCGCGTCAGTCCTGTACTGCCCCATCGCGCCGTTCAGCTATGTGCCACAGCACCCCGGATGGGTCGAAGACATACGCGATCCGAAGGCCCCATGGCTGCATGGCCGGCGCGCGCGGAGCCTGGACCTCGAATCTGCCGGGCAAGTCCAGCGCTTCGATGTGTGCCCACCAGGCGTCAAGGTCATCGACCATGAGCTGCATCATGAAATTCTCCGCCCACTCCTTCTGAAAGTACCGCTGCAGTATGAAACCGCCGGAACCGGCCTCGAAGATAGCCACGTCGCCGTCAAGCAGTTTTTCGAATCCTAGCGCCTCATAAAAAGCCTTAGAGATCTCAAAGTCTTTCGCAGGCAGGAATGGGCGTGCCAGCTCGGTTCCAGTCGGAATTTTCACGATGTGCTCTCCTTCATCGCCGCAATTCTGACTACCGCGAATGTAAATCCCCGCGCATCCGCTCGCTGACTTCCAACTCCAGCGCCGCCAGCGAAACCGTAATGTCGCGAATCGAAAAATACATCGACACCACCAGCGACAGCAGGCACAGCGCAAAAAACGGCAGCGCCACAAAATCCTTCTGCAGCCCCAGCAATTGTTCGGCGAACAGCGAAATGATGGTCAGCGATACAAAGAAGATGCAGGCCGACCCATACAGCATCGACCGCTTTAAGATGTGGGCGCGATCGTTCGTCAGCCGCAGTTGTTCGGCAAGGTGCCTGCGTCTGGCGCTCTCGGGATCGCTCTCGCTCATCTCTCGCGCCAGCAGGCGTACACGGTCAATCGCCCGCCCATAGCGGTTGCTGATGCTCAACAGCAGCAACCCGACGCCGGAAATCACAATCACCGGCGCAATCGACGCCGTCAGAATTTGCACCACGGAGATCGTCTGCAACGCTTAGACTCCCATCCCTATGATGCACCAAACTTGGGCCCGCCGATTACAATTCAGGCGGTACCCAAGGACACACATCATGGAAACCGCAGACGTCGTCATCATCGGCGGAGGCATCGTCGGCGCCAGCATCGCCTGGCATCTTACCGAAGCCGGCACTCGCAACGTGCTCATCGTCGAGCGCGAGTCGCACCAGGGCAAAGGCTCAACCGGCAAAAGCATGGGAGGCGTTCGCGCCCAGTTCGCCACCGCACCCAACATCCAGATGTCGCTGTACTCCATTCCGTTCTACGCCGAGTTCGACGATCGCCTTGGCCAGCCCAGCGGCTATCGCCCGCAAGGCTACATGTTCGTCGCGACGGCGGAGAAGCACCTCGACTACCTGCGAACCAATCAAGCGCTGCAACACTCGCTCGGACTCAAACAAGCCTGCATGGTCTCGCGCGACGACATCGTCGCCCGGGTGCCTCAGCTTCGCTCCGACGACATTCTCGGCGGCAGCTTCTGCCCGACCGACGGATTCGTCGATCCCTACAGCGTGATGACCGGATTCACCACTTGCGCCGTCGAGCGCGGCGCGCGCATCTGGCGCGCGACCGAGGTCACCGCCATCCACCGCGACGCCACTGGCATCACCGGAGTCGAAACGCCTCGCGGCTGCGTCGCCACGCGTGTCGTGGTTAACGCCGCTGGAGCCTGGGCCGCGCAGGTAGCCTCCCTGGCCCGAATCGACCCTGCAGGTAGAACCACTTCGCCGCCAACTCGTCCCCACCGAGCCCTTCGATGGCGTCTCCCATGAAATCCCCATGGTCATCGACATGACCAACGGATTCCACTTCCGCCCCGAGAGCTTGGGCTTTCTGCTAGCGTGGAACGACCCCGAAGAAACCCCCGGCTACAAGACTGACTTGGAGCCGTCATTCATCGAGAAGATTCTGGACCGCGCTGCCGACCGCGTTCCCTGCTTCGAGAATGTCGCCGTGAATCCCAAACGCGCCTGGGCAGGTCTCTACGAAATGTCGCCCGACCATCACTGCATCCTCGGCCCGGTCGAAGGCGTGCCCGGGTTTTTCTGCGCCAACGGCTTCAGCGGACACGGCGTTATGCACGCGCCCGCGACAGGCAAGATCCTGGCCGACCTGATTCTGCACAGCAAGACGAACGTCGTGAGCAATGTTGACGCCCTGAGCCTCGCACGCTTTGCGAAGGACGAACTGCTGCACGAAACGGCGGTGCTGTGATTGACTAAATTGCGCAGCTGATAAGAGCGCCCAAGGGCCCGATTCACTCGCTGCCTGAGCGATCGAGCTGGGGGGGTGTTCTATAGACTCTCATGGAGTACTCGCCGAGCCAGAACCCGACCGGGTGGATTGGGCATCGTCCGCCCCTTGCGACCTTCCTCGAACACGATTCAATACGTAGCCAGAAATCCCCCCCAAAAGAGTGCCCAGGACTTCACCCTGGATCTTGCCCGCGAGCCCGAGAATCAGGACCGTCATCGTCAGTAAGAGGACTGTGATGATCTCGACCAAAATCCCGGAAGCAAAAATGGCCTGGATCTCTTTGTTGGACTCGCTGTTCCTCGAGAATGACTGCACCAGGATTGGAACGCCCAACATCAGGAGCACAGTAGCGCAGAACAATGGCAAGCCTAGCTTAATAGCTAGCTGATTGATCTCTGTTTTCGTAGTGGCCAATTGTGCAGCAATCTTGTCACGTTTCTTCTGTAAACTGTCCAGGGTGGACTGTGTTTGTTGTTGCTGCCTTGTTACCTCTGAGACTAACTTGTCAAGCCGTGAATCAAGGTCTTTCCGAACTTCCTGAAACTTGGCCGCACTCAATAAAGGGATTGCCGCATCAATATCCTCTTGTCGAATGTCTTCTTGGGTCGGCGACATCGTCTTATACAACGCTCCCAGAAATGCTAAATCGGGTGCGTATAGAGTCCTCTCCTCCACAAGCCGTACGTCTCTCAAGCACTGAGACTGAATCTGGGAGGCGTCGGACTGCATGTCACTGGAGGAGTATGCGGGACAGGCAGAGTCAAACAACGTCTGAAATGTAACGCCCACGCCCTCAACCTCAGCCGCAGCCTTCTTGAAGTCACGGTTCTTCAACAGCGCACTCGCCCTCGCGAATGCCTCTGAGTCTGGCGGCTGAATAGTCGCTATCGCGGATTTTGATCGCTGAAGACGGGTCAGCAAGGAATTCCAGGCTTTCAAGGCATCCTGGGCATCTTTAACTTGAGCATCCAATTGCTCCCTCATAGGCACTAGCTCTGCTTCAGAGGTAGGCAATTCGTCCTGTTTCTTATCGCTTTCACCCTTCGCAGTTGTTGTTTGGGCAAGGCTAGATTCGGAGTGGACAGCTACAAGCAAAACTACCATTAGCAGCGTGATCCAGAATCTGATCTTCATGACTCCCTCCTACAGCGAAACGCTTCCTGCTATCTCCTTCAAATCCCGATTGTGGATGCGGCCTACCCACCGAAGAGAAGTTTTGTGGACGACCAACTCGTTCGCAATTTGCTGTCTCGTGTCGAAGCCAGAAGTAACATCCAATCCATCGAGCCAGGCATACTGAGCCGCTACGATTTGATATCTCGCCTGCCAGTCCTTACTCTGACTAGATCGTAATGCTCAAACGCAATCAAAGATTGCTGGTTCGTAAGTACAAAGACAAATCGAACTTCTGATGTGCCATTTTGGGAATTACTGGTAAGCGTCACTCTGCCTCTGCTATTTCGTGAACCAGGGACTCTTTCCCTCCCTCTATTGAGGCCGACTTCGCAGATTCCCAACATCTGGGATGCCCCAGGTTCGCGCCCCTTTCTTGGGCGCTAACCTGGGTATCAGATTCTGTCGTCGTCGCAAGCACCGAGAGCGAGGCGATATCATCCGTTCATGGACCGCCGCACTCTTCCCCATACCGACCTCACCGTCTCCCGCTTCTGCTTCGGCACCATGACGCTCGGCAAGCCTCTCGATCAGACGGGTACAAACGAGGTCATCGACCGCTGCATCGACGCCGGCATCAACTTCTTCGACACCGCCAACATGTACAACGCAGGCGTCGCGGAAACACTGCTCGGCAATGCTCTCAAGGGCCGCCGCGACAAAGTCGTCCTCGCCAGCAAGGTGTTCTTTAAAATGGGAGACGCGCCCGACCAACAAGGTCTTTCGCGCAAGGCGATACTTCGCGCAATCGACGAGAGCTTGCAGCGCCTGCAAACCGACTATCTTGATCTTTACTACCTGCACGCGCCCGATCACACCATTCCCGTGGAAGAGTCGCTCGAAGCAATGGACACGCTCGTGCGCCAAGGCAAGGTGCGCTATCCCGCGTGCTCCAACTATGCCGGATGGGAAGTCGTGCAGATGTTGTGGCTCGCCAAAGACCGCGACTGGCACGCGCCCTACGTTTCACAGCCGATGTACAACCTGCTGGCGCGTGGCATCGAGCAGGAATACCGAGCCATGTGCAAGGAGTTCGGCGTCTCCACCGTGGTTTACAACCCGCTCGCCGGCGGCCTGCTGACCGGCAAGCACCGCCAGGAGGTCGTCATCCCCGGCACGCGCTTCGACAAGAACAAGCTCTATCAGGACCGTTACTGGCACGAACAGTACTTCAACGCCGTCGAACGCCTCCGCCAGATCGCGCAATCCGCCGGACGCTCGCTCGTCAGCCTCTCGCTCAACTGGCTGCTGCATCACACGGTGTCGGATGTGGTGATCCTGGGCGCATCCAGCATCGCCCAATTGAACGAAAACCTAGCCGCCGGCCAAGAAGGGCCGCTGCCGGAGGAAGTAGTTAAAGCCTGCGACCAGGTCTGGCACGACCTGCGCGGCCCGCTGCCGGTATACAACCGCTAGCTGAGTCGTATATTCGCGAGTCGGGCGGAGCACCGCTTCAGAGGTTCATGGGCTGCACAATTTTCTTCGCTAAGTCAGCACCCGCCGGATGAATCCCTTCACCCCGACCGTCCCCAGCACTCCCAGACCAATCAGCAGCGCAAGGAACGACACCCAAGCAGGCATGTGCGGCACGTTGGGCGTGAGCGCGGTCCGCAGCCCTTCACTCATATAAACCAGCGGATTGATGAGCACCAGGATCTGCAGCCAGCGCACATTATGCATCGCCGCCCAGGGGTAATAGACGCAGCCGAAAAACGTCACGGGCACCACGATGATGCCGAACATCAGCGCGATCTGCTCCGGCTTCACGATGGTTCCAATCGCCAGCCCCACGGTGCCGGCCACCAGCGAGGCCAGCAGCAACATGCCGATCAAGGTCCCCCAGTTCGACACATGCACCTGCACCGGCGTCGCGGGAATGAAGTACACCAGCGGGAAAATCACCAGCGCGGCCAGTACACTCTGCACCGCGCTGAACACGATTTTCTCGATCGCCACCCAGGTCACCGGCAGCGGCGACATCACGCGATCGTGGATCTCGCGCGTTGCACCGATCTCCATCGAAAGCGGCAGCGCGGTCGCCATGATGCCCTGGATGAAGATGCCGACAGCCAGCAGGCCTGGAAGAATCAGGGTGCCGAAGCCCGTACCGCCGCGGCTCTGAAAGCCCTGGCCGATCTTGGGGAAAAGGTAGGTGAACACGAAGACGAACATCAGCGGGTTCATTACCGTACGGATGAGGAACGGAATCACCTCGCGCCGCAGCACGGTGATATCGCGCAGCAGCAGTCCGCGAAACGATCCCCAATAGAGGCTGTACTTAGTCACGCAGGTCCCTCCCCGTCAGCTTGATGAATACGGATTCGAGCGTCGTTTCGCTCACCGAAATGTCGCGCAGATTGTCGCCGCCCATGTTCACGATCTCCGGCAGCAGGCCGCCGCGGCCGTCGCTGAAGACCACCAGCCCTGATTCGGCTGCTTCCACTGAGGTCACGCCCGGAAGGCCGCCGAGCCGCTCGCGCAAGCCGTCAATCGAGGCGTTCTGCAATTGCAGGTGAAACACCTTCTGAGCGCCAACGCTGCTCTTCAGCTCTTCCGGCGTGCCGCTCACCAGAATTTTGCCGTGGTCGATGATGGCCACTCGGCCGCACAACTGGTCGGCCTCTTCCATGTAATGGGTGGTCAGAACGACCGTTATCCCACGTTGTCGGAGCTCGCGGATGATGTCCCACAATGCCAGACGCGTCTGCGGATCGAGCCCGGCGCTGGGTTCATCCAGAAACAGCACCTCGGGATTGTGGGCGATAGCGCGGGCGATCTGCACACGCTGCGCAAGCCCGCCAGACAGGGCGCGCACCGAAGTCTTGGACTTCTCCGTCAGCTTGAACAGCTCGATCAGCTCATCGCTTCGTTTTGCAGCTCGCGCATGCGGAATACCGAAGTAACGGCAATGAAAGTAGAGGTTCTCCCACACCGTGCACTGGCGGTCGAGCGTGTTGAACTGGGTCACGACGCCCATATAGCGCCGCGCCTCAGACGGGTGCTCGACTACATCGATGCCGGCGATGGTAACGCGGCCCGCAGTCGGCAGTGAGCGAGTGGTGCAAACGCTAATGGTGGTGCTCTTGCCGGCTCCGTTCGGGCCGAGCAAGCCAAATAGTTCTCCTCGCTCGACGGCCAGGTCGATGCCCTTCACGGCCTCCACCGGCGTCTTGCCTGGATAGGTCTTCACCAGTTTCTGGATGTTGACAATGGCGTCAGTTGTACTGGTCACGGCTCTCCGATGTGCTGCTGGTGGGTCCTAAATGTTGTTGTTTAAGTTTACCAATCAAACCGAATGAAGAGAATTCGCCGCGGAAGCGTTGTGCTCACACGGCCGATCCAGCACTGAAACCCGAGGCCCAGGCCCATTGGAAGTTGAAGCCGCCGAGATGGCCGGTGACATCAACCACTTCGCCGATGAAGTAGAGGCCAGGCACTTTCTCGCTCTCCATGGTTTTCGCCGAAAGTTCATCGGTGTCCACCCCGCCTGCGGTCACCTCGGCCTTGTCGTAGCCTTCGGTACCTGAGGGCGTAACCTGCCATGCATGCGCGGTGCGCTCCAGTTCCTCCAGCGCAGGAGTTGGTCCATCGCGACGGGGCGTGCAGCTCGACCCAGCGGTCGGCAAGTCGCTCAGCCAGCACGGCGCGAAATGCCGACTTGGTCGCTATCAGGCTTCGTCCCGAGGGCTCTTGCCGAATCGTTCGCAGTGACGTCCGACTCGGGCGCGAGGTCAATGCGGATCGGTCGACCTTGCATCCCAATACGACGAAATTTGCAGTATCGCCGGACCGCTCAAGCCGCGATGAGTGACCAGCATCTTCTCGCGGAAGCTTCTGCCGACCGCATCGACGCGACCACGTCGGCCGAAACGCCTGCCAGGTCGCAATAATTCTTGCGGTCTTCGCCATCGAACGTCAGCGGAACCAGCGCAGGCCGGCACTCGCGCACTTTCAATCCAAACTTCCGCGCCAGCTCATAACCAAACGCAGTCGCGCCCATCTTCGGAATCGACAGACCCGCCGGTCGCTACAACCAGCGCTGGAGCATGAAACTCGTTTTCGCCCGCGTTCACGACGAACTTGTCAGCTCGCCGTCACCTCCCGCACTTGAATCGCCGTGAAGATGTCGACCCCCGCCGCGCGACACTCTTCTTCCAGCATGGCCACGATCTCACGGGCCGAGCCGTCGCAGAACAACTGCCCCAGCGTCTTCTCGTGATAGGGAATGCGGTGCTTCTCCACCAGTGCGATGAAATCCTGCGGCGTGTAACGCGCCAGCGCAGACTTGCAGAAATGCGGATTGGCCGAAAGAAAGTTCTCAGGCCGGCAATGCAGGTTGGTGAAGTTGCAGCGGCCGCCGCCGGAGATCAGGATCTTCTTGCCGATGCGCTCGGCGTGCTCGATCAGCGCGACGCGTCGCCCGCGACGTCCGGCGGTGATGGCGCACATCAGGCCGGCTGCACCGCCGCCGAGAACGATCACCTCGTAGTTATGAGTCACACGACAGTTTCAGGTTTCCCGAGTTGAGTTTCAAGTTTCGTATCGGAGCTTTGAGACCATGCTGGGGTCGGCAAACTTCGCACCCATGGCCTTCGGGCGTGCTCCAACCGCGATCAAGACCAGCGTCGCGTCATCGGTGAACTTTCCGTCTGCGTACTCGCGCACCGCCTGCAACACGCGCGCGTGCTGGCCGGGCAGCTCGCCTTCTTTAGAGAGCAACTGTGCCAGGCGCTCGTCGCCGAACTCGTCACCCTTGCCATCTTCTGCTTCTGTCACGCCGTCGGTGTACAGCATCAGCTCATCGCCAGGGTGCAGGCGTACCCGCTCTGCCTGTGAAGTTCGCTTGCCTGCAAGCCCGAGCACCGGACGCGTGGGCGCGAGCCTCTCTATCGCACCAGTTTCGCGCCGCAAGATCGGCGGACAGTGGCCCGCATTCACGAATTCCAGCACATGACTCGACAGATCGAGCACGCCATAGAACAGTGTTACAAAGTGACCCTCGCCAATCTGGTCATGCAAGATCGATTCCACCTCGCCGATGATCGTTTCCGCGTCCCGTCCTGACATCGCGAGGGTGCTTACTGAAGCGTGCAGCATGGCCGCGATCAGCGCTCCCGGTGTACCTTTGCCCGAGACATCGGCAATGCAGAAGTGCAGGGATTCCGGGCGTAGGCTGCCACGCGCCGAAGTAGTCGCCGCCAACCACGCCAGCGGGCACGCTCTCGCCAAACAACTCAACTCCGCCGGTGGTCATATGCCGCCGGGGAACGATCCGCATCTGCACTTGTTGCGCGTCCTGCTTCTCGTAATCGGAGACGCGCTGCCGCGAGCGCACCTCGCGACCGCGGCGAGTTAGCGATTCCACTTTCTCGAGAAGCGCATCGTTTCGCCACGGCTTCTCGATGAAGTCGGACGCGCCCGAGCGCATCGCGTTCACGGCGAGGTCAACATTGCCCCATGCCGTTAGCGCCACGACGGGTAGAGTGCCATCCAGTTGCCGCAGCGACTCGATGAGGTCAAGCCCTTCAGCGCCCGAAGTGCTATCGCGCCGGTAATTCATATCCACAAGAGCCAAATCCACAGACTCGTTCGCCGCCGCGGCTAATGCCTCTTGCGGCGACGAGCACTGCCGGACCACGTAATCGCGCGAGCGCAGCAGCATTGCCAGTGCTTCGCGAACATGTTCCTGATCTTCGGCGATCAGTATTTCAAAGCGATCGGTGTTGTGAGTCATAGAAAGCCTGTTAGGGAAGATGCAGATACGATGCCACTCGTGAGGCCGGAAAGTCTTTTGGTTTCAGTGAAATATAGACTCTGCCGACAAGTCATACGCCCGGCAGTGAACCGGTGTTGTCCGAAAACGGACACCGACCCGCGGCAAGAAGAAACTAGTCAGCGAAGATAGGCACTTCGCCCTTCTTCTGAATCTGCTTGCGACGCCACGGAAGAACGGTAAGGAGCCAGGCTTGGAAGCGGTCCATGTAGAGGTAAACGACTGGTGTCGTGAAGATGGTGAGCATTTGGCTTACAACAAGGCCGCCGACGATGGCGATGCCGAGCGGCCGGCGGAGTTCCGAGCCGGTGCCGTGGCCGAAAGCCAACGGGACCGCACCCAAAAGCGCCGCGGCGGTGGTCATCATGATCGGCCGGAAGCGCAGTAAGCGCTGCCTCGTGAATCGCATCGAGCGGGGACTTGCCCTGGCGCTCACGCTCCAGCGCGAAGTCGATCATCATGATGGCGTTTTTCTTCACGATGCCGATAAGCAGCAGGATTCCCACCAGGCCAATGACGTTGAGTTCCATCTTGAAAAGCAACAGGCCGAGCAAAGCGCCGGTTCCCGCCGACGGGATGGTCGACAGAATGGTGATGGGGTGGATGTAGCTCTCATAGAGCATCCCCAGCACAATGTAAACCGCCAGCAGGGCCGCCGCGATCAACAGCAGTTGCGACGACATCGAGTCCTGGAACGCCGCCGCCGTGCCTTGGAAAGTTCCGTGGATCGTGCCCGGCAGCCGCAGCTGCGTCTGCGCTGTCGAGAATTGCCTTGGTGGCATCGCTGAGCGAGGCGCCGGGATTGAGGTTGAACGAAACCGTGACGGCCGGGAACTGTCCCTGGTGAGCAACTGCAAGCGAAGTGGTCGAGGGGCCATAGTGAGCGAACGACGACAGCGGCACCTGTCGCGCCGGTCTTGGTAGTCACATACACGCTCTGCAGCGCGTCGGGCGTCATCTGGTACTTGGGATCGACTTCCAGCACGACCCAATACTGGTTCAGAGTGCGATAGATGGGCGAGATTTCCCGCTGGCCGAAGGCGTCATATAACACCTGTCAATCTGCTCCGGCGTGATGCCGAGACGGGCGGCGGTATCGCGATCGATGATGATGTTCTGGGCCAGTCCGCGCACCTGCTGGTCGCTGCTGACATCTTTCAGCATGGGCAAGGTACGCAGTTTCTCCACCAGCTTGGGCGACCAGCTATACAGCTCGTCGAGGTTGTCGCCCGAAAGAGTGTATTGGTACTGGGCATTCGACAGGCGACCGCCGATTTGCAGGTCCTGCACCGCCTGGAAATAGAGAGAAGCGCCCGGAATGTGTGATAGTTGCGGTCTCAAGCGATTGATGACCTGGTCAGCGCTGACTTTGCGTTCTTTGAGAGGCTTCAGAGTCGCAAACATGCGGGCCTGGTTCTGCGGCCCGCCGCCGCCGACCGAAGCGATCACATTCTGAATGGCCGGATCTTTCTTCACGATCGCGACAAACTGCATAACTTTATCGTTCATGGCGTTGAACGAGACGTCCTGGTCGCCCATGACGCTGCCGTAAATGCGTCCGGTGTCTTGCTGCGGGAAGAAGCCCTTGGGAACGATGATGTACAGGTAAACATTGACTCCGACGGTGATCAGGACGATGGCCAGTATGAGTAACTGATGTTGCAGGACCCAGCCGAGGGCACCCTGATAGCCGCGGTTCATGCGCTTGAAACCGCCCTCGCTGATGCGGTAGGCCATCCATGGCGGGCGCTGTGCGGCTTCAGAAAGTGGGCGCACAGCATGGGCGTCGCGGTAAGTGACACCACCATCGAAATCGCGATGGTGGACGTAATGGTCATGGCGAACTCGTGAAAAAGACGCCCGATGATTCCGCTCATCAGCAGGATGGGTATGAACACCGCCACCAGCGAGATGCTCATCGACACCACGGTAAAGCCAATCTCGCGCGAGCCCAGCAGTGCCGCATCGAACGGAAGCATGCCGTTCTCGATGTGGCGCATGATGTTTTCCAGCACCACGATGGCATCGTCCACCACGAAGCCAGTAGAGATCGTGAGCGCCATAAGCGACAGGTTGTTCAGCGAGTAGTCCATCAGGTACATCACGCCGAACGTACCGACAATGGCGAGGGGCACGGCCACGCTGGGAATCAGCGTCGCACGCACTTCGCGCAGAAAGACGAACACGACCAGAACAACCAGTACGACCGAAATAATGAGCGTGCGTTGCACGTCCACGACGGAAGCACGCACGGTCAGCGTGCGGTCCAGTCCGACCTGTAGCTTGATTCCCTGCGGGATCGACGCTTCCAGGAACGGCAACGCTGCCACGACGCGATCCACGGTTGCGATAATGTTGGCCCCGGGCTGGCGAAAGATCACTGCCAGCACGCTCGGCTTTCCGTTGAAGCTGCCCGAGTTGTAGATGTTGGAGTAAGAATCGTCTACCGTAGCAACGTCGCTGAGGCGCACCGGCGCGCCATTCTTGAAGGCAACGATCAGCGGCCGGTAGTCCTTGGCCTTCTTCATCTGATCGTTGTCGTGGACCATCCAGCTCTTCTGGTCACCTTGCAACGAGCCCTTCGCCAGGAGAACGTTTTCGCCGGATATCGCTTGCCGCACCGCTTCCAGGCCGAGGTTCATCTGGTTAAGAGATTAACGGATTGGCCTCAATGCGGACGGCCGGCTGCGACGATCCCCAGATGAACACCTGGCCAACACCATCGATCTGCGCTAGTTTCTGGCCGAGAATCGAGTCAGCGGCGTCGTACATCTGGTCCTTGGTGATGGTGTCGGATGTCATCGCCAGGATCATGATCGGCGCGTCGGCAGGATTGACCTTGCGGTAGGTTGGGTTGCCCGGCAGGTCGGCAGGCAGGTATCCGCGCGCCGCGTTGATGGCGGCCTGGACGTCGCGCGCCGCGGCGTCGATGTCGCGGGTCAAATCAAACTGCATGGTGATGCCGGTCGAGCCCAGCTGGCTCGACGAGGTCATCTGGTTAATGGCAGCGATGCGGCCGAACTGGCGCTCCAACGGTGTGGCAACCGCCGACGCCATCGTCTCTGGACTCGCGCCCGGCAGGCTCGCGCCTACGGAAATTACGGGAAAGTCGATTTGCGGCAGCGGCGAGACAGGCAGCGTCGTATAGGCCAGCCCACCCGCGAGCAGCAACGCAATGGTCAACAGCGTCGTTGCTACGGGATGATGAATCGCTGGACCTGAGACGTTCATGCTAGTCCCCCATCGCCTCTGCCGGCTTGGGCGCGCGCACGCGCTGCAGCGCCCGCGCCAGGCGGTCGAACCACAGGTAAACCACCGGGGTTGTGTACAACGTCAGCAACTGGCTGAACAGCAGTCCGCCCACGATGGTTACGCCCAGGGGACGCCGCAGTTCCGATCCGGTTCCGGAGCCCAGCGCCAGTGGGATCGCGCCGAACAGCGCGGCAAACGTCGTCATCATGATAGGACGGAACCGCAGCAGACATGCTTCATAGATCGCCTCTTGCGGGGCCTTGCCCTGCTTCGCTCTGCCTCCAGCGCAAAGTCGATCATCATGATGGCGTTCTTCTTCACGATGCCGATCAGCAGGATGATGCCGATCAGCGCCATCACTCCCAGCGGCATGCGGAACATCGTCAGCGCCAGGATGGCGCCCACTCCAGCCGACGGCAAGGTGGAAAGAATCGTGATGGGATGAATGTAGCTTTCGTACAGCACGCCCAGCACGATGTACACCGTGACGATCGCCGCCAGGATCAGCCAGCCTTCATTGGCCTGCGACGCCTCAAAGGCGCGCGCCGTTCCCTGGAAGCGCACTAGCAATCAGC
>CAWIZK010000004.1:0-2134194 GCA_963840555.1 uncultured Acidobacteriaceae bacterium | reverse complement strand
ACAACGAACGGGCTCCAGCCTCGGTCCCTGATCAACGGGTGAAGTCGCTTGCTGAGGCGGTTAATTGGATCCTTAAGAGCGAAACGGAGAACGTGTGAGAAGCATCGCAGAATTGAAGATCAAGCTGTTTGCCGATGGCGCCGACAAGGCGCAAATCTTGCAGGCGCAGGCCAACCCCTTAATCAAGGGCTTTACTACGAACCCGACGTTGATGCGGGCCGCCGGAGTGAAGGACTACGAGGCGTTTGCGCGCGAAATCCTGACAGTTGTGACCGACAAGCCCATCTCGTATGAAGTATTCGCCGACGACTTTTCCGAGATGGAGCGCCAGGCACACAAGATCGCGGGATGGGCCAAGAACGTCTACGTGAAGATTCCAATCACCAACACCAAGCGAGAACCGTCGATCGAGTTGATCCGGCGGCTGTCGCACTCAGGAGTGAAGGTGAACGTGACGGCCATCCTGACGATGGAGCAGGTACGCAATACTGCCGCGGCCCTAGCTGGTGGGGAGCCGTCAGTGGTTTCGGTGTTTGCCGGACGTATCGCCGAACGGGCTCGATCCTGTGCCTTTTATGACCGAGGCGGTGAAGCTGGTTTCCCCACATGCGGGGATGGAGCTGCTGTGGGCAAGCCCGCGAGAGCTACTGAATATCTTTCAGGCCAACGACATTGGTTGTCACATCATTACCGCGACCGACAGTGTTCTGAGCAAGCTAAAGATCGTTGGGAAGGATCTGGACCAATACTCGCTTGAAACCGTACAGATGTTTTACAACGATGCGACTCATTCGGGATATCAGCTCTAGCATGGAAGTCAGAAGTTTCAGCGGAGCAGCAGCGCTCGAAGAGTCCCACGAGGACACAGCCGCAATGGGATTCGACCTGTGAATTACGACGCTGTAACAGGCAAAGAGCAAGAGGAAGCTGCCGCAACGGAGTGGTGTGTCCGATATGCCTGGCGGCGCCTGCTGGGCAGACGTTTACGAAGGATTCGTATCCAGTATACCGCTGCGGCAGTTGTGGGGCGAATTTCTTCAACCGCAGCCCGACGATCAAGTCTTGGCGGAAATCTACGACGCTGAGTATTTTCTTGGCGACCACGATGAAGCATCTGACCAGCGAGTCGCCGCGCTGAAGAGCGCCACCTCGGCGCTTTATCTCGACCGTCTTGTCACGGCCCTGGATGGGAATGGCAGGCGCCTGCTGGAAATTGGGTGCGGAACTGGAGATTTTCTTCTTGAGGCGCAATCGAGGTCGTTCGAGGTAAACGGTGTCGAGTACTCTCCAGTATCGGTTGCGACCGCAAACCAGTCGACTAGGTGCGGAACGGGTCCGAACAGGCACAATCGAGAGCGCATCTTATCCCGGCCGAGTACTTCGATGTAATGGTGGCTTGCGATGTGATCGAGCACACCCGCAGCCCTAAGGACTTTTCTGGAGAAGGCATATGCGCTGCTTCGTCCCGGCGGCGTATTTTCCTGGTCACTCCGTCGCTGGATAGTTGGTCGCGCAAGCTATTGGGCAATCGGTGGATGGAATACAAGGTCGAACATCTTTTCTACTTTGGGCAAAAGTCCCTTGCCCGGTTATTGACGGATGCCGGCTTCGAGCACCCAGTGTTTGCCGGCAATCGAAAGGTGCTTTCGCTGGATTATGTCTATCGCCACTTCGACAGATTCCCTGTTCCCGGGTTGACGCCAGCTTTCCGATTGGTGCGCCGTTGTGTACCGGAGAGCCTTGCCCATCGGCGGTGGATCGTGCCTGCCAGCGGGATTTTTGTGACTGCGCGGAAACCGGCGACTACGTCAGGTCAATCAATCTGAGTCAGCGATGACGTGAGGCACCGACACGCCGGCAAGGAAACCATTTGGTCCTCCCGGGTTAAGGGAGCCAGCGACAAATGCGGAACACTTGGAACTAGCGAGGCTGGATAGGGCACGGGACGCCAACGCATGATAACAGCGACGCCTAAGTCGACGAAAGTGAAAGGGCGCAACCGGCCGCATGCAGCGGGAATGCCCGCTTTGCGAGAGCGCCGAACTGGACTACGAGTTCATTGTCGAGAACTGCCCGCTGTGTTGCTGCCGCGACTGTTCATTGACGTTTCTGAATCCCCAGCCGGAGGCACCGGAGGCTTCGGGCGCGCATCGCTCGAGGCTGACGCCGATGTTTACGAAATCCATGCGGCAAATGCCGCGACGCGGCTGGACCAGTTCATTTCCTATGCGGGGACCTCGACCGGCAGGCTGCTGCTCGTAGGCGCCGGAAAATCGCTCCATGACGAGGCGGCCCGGCGCGGCTTCGAGGTGGTGTGCCTCTCGCCCGCGGAATTCGAGGGCCGTGGACTGAAGGACGGCGCGGCTCGTTCGCCGGATGCATCCTGCACTGCGCTCTGGAACAGATGCAGCGATCCGCTAGCCTGCCTTGCCGTTGTCCGCTCACTGCTGTCTCCTGACGGATGCCTAATGGTCATCGCGCCGACGCTGGACAGCCGCACTGCGCGGGTGTTCCGTTCCACGTGGTGGGAGTTCAAGCGGCACAACCGCTACTATTTCACTTCGGACACGATGCAGAGCCTGCTGATCAAAGGCGGCTTTGGGGATCCGATCATCATGCCCGACGAATGCGTCGTGTCACTGCAATACATGCGGCGGAAAGCTGGCCACTCTGCCGTCCGCGTGGCGGTACCGATTGCTGCGGCTATTGATCGCGGCCAGCCCGGGCTTCGTGCGGAACAAGGCGTTTCGGTTCCTGCACAGCCGATTGATTTTCATGGTCCGTCCGAAGCAGGTTGCGCCCGTTCCGCGGCTTTCAGTCATCCTTCCGCTCTACAACGAGCGTTCCACGTTTCCCGAACTGATGGAGATGTTGGTCGAGAAGCAGATTCCCAACCTGGAGATCGAGATCATTCTTGTGGAAAGCAATTCCACTGACGGCAGCCGCGAACTGGCGCTGGAGTACCGCGACCATCCGCGCGTGCGGCTGATTCTGGAAGACCGGCCAAGCGGCAAGGGACATGCGGTGAGAAACGGGCTTAAGGTCGCAACCGGGGATGTTGTCCTGTTCCAGGATGCCGATCTGGAATACGATCTCGACGATTATGAGGGCCTGATTGAGCCGATCCTGGGCTACCGTCAGAATTTCGTGATCGGCTCGCGGCACACGATGAACACTCGGCTCTGGAAGATACGCAACTTCGATGATGCCGGGGGCCTGGCTGCGTTGTTCAACTTCGGGCACCTGATGTTTCTGATGCTGTTCAACGTCGTCTACCGGCAGCGGTTAAGCGATCCCTTCAGCATGTTCAAAGTGTTCCGGCGCGAGTGTCTATACGGCCTCCAGATTCGAATGCAACCGGTTCGACTTCGATTGGGAGATCGTGATCAAGCTGCTTCGCAAGGGTTACCGCCCGCTGGAGTTGCCGGTGAACTACCGCTCACGTTCGTTCTCGGAAGGGAAGAAAGTGACCATTTTTCGGCGATCCGTTAACCTGGCTGCGGGCCCTGGTGAAATATCGCAACTCGCCCCTTTACGATCTCAGCGTGCCTGAGGATGCGGCGCATCGGTAATCGCTCTACAGCTTCGCGCGAGGTCCTCCGCAAATACTCGGAAGTCTCCTCCAGGCCGCGTAGCGAGCCGATCTCGTAGAAGCGTTCCGGAACATCGAAAGCGGCCAGGTCCCGGCGCTCAGGAGACTCTGGTATACGGCCGCCAGGTCGCAGGGGACGCCGTCGGGCAACTCGGCGAAAACGTCTGCACGGAACGCACCCAAGCCGTAGTCGATGTGCCTCATCGCCGGCGTCGTGCTCTTCTTGTCATAGCGAACGATTTGTCCGTCGCGGTACTCGACATTGCTGGCGTCGAACTTGCCATCATTGCGAAACACCGTCATCAGGCCGCGTTTGCCGCTGCGCAGGAACGCACGCACCCACGGCAGAATAATCGCAAGGCAGATAGGAGTCGCCGTACAGGACAAAGAAATTCTCGCCCAACAGCGGAAGCGCGTGGCGAATGGCGCCAGCAGTACCGAGCAACACCGGTCCGTCGAACAGGACTTCTGCGTGCAGCCCAAACCGCGTGACCCGTCACCGACAAAGTCCCGGATCATCTCGCCGCGATAACCTACGCACAGCACGACACGCTCGATGCCGCGGGAAGACAATAGCCGCAACTGGTGGGCGAGAAACGGCTCGCCGTTCAGCTCGATCAAAGCCTTGGGTATCGTCTCGGTCAGCGGCCGCAGACGCGTCGCCAGGCCCCCGGCAAGAATGGCGACCGGTAATGGAAGGCTCCGTTCACGACTGAGTCACTACGGTGGTGCCCTGGAAGTCGAAACGGAACCGAACCTCGCGCAGGCCTGCGGCCAGCATGGCGCGCCGCAGCCGTGTTTTGTCCTCGGTGTAAAACATAAGGAACCCGCCACCGCCGGCGCCGATCAGCTTGCCGCCCAGCGCGCCGTTGGCCCGTGCCAGTTCGTAATGTTCGTCAATCGAGCTATTGCTCATTCCGCCCGAACGCTTCTTCTTGTGCTCCCAGTGCACGTGCATGATCTCGGCAAACTGCCGCAGGTTCCCGGCCTCCAGCGCGGACCGGCTCTGGTATCCCAATTCCTTGACGAAATGGAGATTGTCGATCATCGACTGATCCATGGAGCGCGTACGTTGGTCCTGGTCCGCCAGGATCTGCGAAGCGGACCGCGTATAGCCGGTGAAGAACAACAGCAGATTGTCTTCCAGGTTGGCGAGCGTCTCGCTGCTCATGCGCAGCGGGCTCACCTGCACGCGATCGTCGGGCAGGAACTCGAAGCAGGTAATGCCGCCGAAAGCGGCGATGTACTGGTCCTGCTTTCCCACCGGCTCGTGAGCAAGGTCGATTTCGATGTGGCAGGCCTGCTCGGCAAGTTCCTGCTTTGGCACGATCGTCTTCTTGTGCGTGTGCAGCGCCTGCAGTAGCGCAGTGGTGAAAGAACCGGATGAACCCAAGCCCGTGCCCGCCGGGATGTCAGACATGCTGGCGATTTCCAGACCTTCGGCCGGAACGCCAGTCAGGAGCAGGGCTTCGCGGATCAGCGGATGACGTATATCCTCCGTTCTTCATTACCCGCTCGGTCTGGGAATACTTGATGATCGCTTCTTCGAAGAAAGTATCGTGCAGCGTGATGTAAACGTATTTATCAATCGCCGCCGAGATCACGAATCCGCCATGTTGGCGGTAGTACGACGGCAAGTCAGTGCCGCCGCCTCCCAATGAGATGCGCGATGGACTTCTCGTAATGATCACGGTTGCCTTCCCTTGCGGACTTGCTCGGCGATGCGTAGCGCCGCCTGGGCATCCGCGATGCCCGGTGACGGCGCAGCGCTGGAGCCGGATGTCTTCCGCGAAGTCCGCCATCTCCGCCTCCCAGGAATCGTCGGCGGCCGGATACTCGTAAATCGTGGTTTCCGGCGGACCCATTCTCCGGCAGCATCTGGTAGTGTGCCAGCCGCTCGGTCCCGTAGCTACCGCCCAAGCCGGTGATCTCGAGCTTGCCGCAGCGTCCGGAGTATTCGAAGGAGAACAAGTTCTTCCACTCGGTCCAGCTCGCGTGCAGGAAGGCGACGCGCCCGCTCACCGTTCGCAGCAGGAAAAAGGCGTTGTCCTCCACGGGCATGTTCCAGTAGAAGGTCGGCGCGGCGCCCTGGACATCCACGAACTCGCCTAGAAACCATCGGGCAAGGTCGATGAGGTGGACGCCCTGGTCGATTGCCTCGCCCCCGCCTGAAATGTCCGGAACGGCGCGCCACTCCTTTTCATAGCCAGGCCGGCCGCCATGGCCGTAGCGGGCGCGAACGAACATCGGTTCGCCCAGCGCGCCTGTGTCGAGAATCGCGCGGGCCTTGCGGAACGCCCGATGATAACGGTGATTGAACCCAACTCTCACCAGCACCCCGGTTGACCGGGCCGCTTCGGCGACCGGGTCGAGTTCGGCCGCATAGCGCGCGCCTGGCTTTTCCAGCAACACGTGTTTGCCGGCGCTCGCCGCGCGTGCAGCCAGCGGTGCCAGCACGTCGTGGGTGGTGGCAACAATAACGAGGTCGACCGCGGAACTGGCGGCGGCCGACTCCGCTTCAGTCGTGACTTGCGCTCCAGGATACAAGCGGGCCAGGTTCTCGGCGCGTTCTCGCAACTTGATCGCAGCACAGAGCCAGCGACCAGCCCTGCGGGAGCACACGCGCACGCTTCTGGCCAATCAGACCGCAGCCGATAATCGCGACGCGCATCGTCAACCCCAGGGCAGCCCCCGTTCGCCGGGCACAATACGCCGGAGCGTATACACGTCCGTCTCTTGGAGGTCTTGGCGATGCGCGGCGAAGTCTGTCCACGGATCCCAGACGGCGCTGATGAGCTTGCCGGTGATTCCGTCGCTCTCGGAACTGGCGAGATAGACACATAGCTCGGCGCCGCGCTCGAGGGGCTGCCGCCCGACTCCTTCTGCCGCAGCGCGGCTTCATAGACAGACTGGCCTACCTTCTCAGGTCCCGCTGCGAGCACCTCCTCTAACAAGCGGGTGTTGAGCGCGCCGGGCGCGATGCTGTTGACGTCGATGCCGGCCTCGCGAAGCTCCTCGGCCAAGTTCTCTCCGAACCGCACCACTGCCGCCTTGGAGGCGGCATAGGCGCTCAGGAACGGCCGAGGTTTGGTGGCGCCTCCGCCGGAAACAAGGAGAATCTTTCCGCGCGCTGCCTGCCGAAGCAAGGGTAGGAACTTCTTGCAGCAGAGCACGGTTCCAAGGAGGTTGATGGAAATCGCCTGCGACCAGTCGGACCAGGACACTTCGTCGATTGCGCCTTTGGGTCCGAAGACACCCGCGTTCGAAACCAGGATGTCGAGTTTCCCAAACTGCTTTTCGATGATCTCTGCGAGACGGCCGACGTCGGCTTCCGAACTCACGTCGGCACGCTCCGCCAAGACCTGCGCGCCGGGAGCGGCAGCGGCCCGCACCTTTCCCGCCGCGCTCTCAAGGTCGTCCGCTGTCCGGGCGCACAATAGCACGCTGGCGCCTTCTTGGACGAAGCGGTGCGCAATGGCATAGCCGAAGCCCTGGCTGGCCCCGGTCACGACCGCGAATCTGCCGGCGAGCTTCATCGTCTGTCTCTTGCGGCTCCAAGCTGCTCCGATCGAGCGCGATTGTCGGCGATGTTCATGCAGCCGCCTCCGGATTGCTGGGTTCTTCTCCAGAAACTCCACCGTTTGAATGACTGCCTGCTGAATGCTGAGTTTTGGTCGCCAGCCCAACGAGCGGATGGCAGCGCAGTCCAGAAAGATGAATGGGTTGTCGCCGATCCATCCGCGATCGCCACCCCGGTAGCGCAACTCGGGAGCGAGCCCGAGATGTCCGCAAATCCAACGAATCGAGTTGTTGACCTCGCAGTACCCATCCACGCCAAGGTTGAAGATGTTCACCTTTTCGTGCGCGGATTCTATGGCCAGCAGTATCGCATCCAGGCAGTCGTGAACATAAAGATAAGATTTCCGCTGTGAGCCGTTTCCAGTACTTCCAAGTACTCGGGGTGGGCCCGCAACTGCCTGTAAAAATCGATGACATGACCGTGGGTATAACGTTCTCCCAAGATCGAGACAAAGCGGAAGATAAACGCTCGAATGCCAAATCCCTCACAATATGCCTCGATGAAGCCTTCGGCCGCCATCTTTGATGCACCGTAGAGGGAAGTTTGGATTGGGATCGACGCGGTTTCTGGTGTCGGGATGCAGGATGCCTCTCCGTAGATCGAGCCAGTCGAGGAGAACGCGATATGGCCCACGCCGTTGATGCGCATCGCTTCAAGCACATTCATGGTGCCGATCGTGTTCTGTTCGAGGTCTTTTCGGGGATGGTCGGTTCCGAAGCGAACGTCGGCATTGGCGGCGAGGTGGAACACGAATTCGCAGCCTGCCACAGCTGAGATCAGTTTCTCGGAATCAAGCAGGTCGCCGGTGATCAGTGTGAATCGGGCGGAACGCGATGCGGCCTGAGAAAGTCAGCCCTGCCGGTGGAAAAGTTGTCATAGCCGACCACTTGGTGGCCGGCGGCAAGCAGTCGGTCGGTTAGATTGCTGCCCACAAATCCCGCACAGCCCGAGACAAAAAACTGCAATAAGACTCCTATCCCTGCTGGTGCAGCACGTATGAAAATAGCTTCCTTGCCTTAACCCTTGACTTTAGCATAGCCAATACCATTGACTGGATTGACAATTGGAAGTTGGCATACGGACCGAAAGGCATGCGCGCCCAGCGGGAAACTATACCAGATTAATGTTCTGTCCACCGGTCCGAAAGACGCAAGATGGCATGTCACAGTATGACCGTCGCAACTTCAGTGGACTGCCATACGGGATTTTCTTATCATGAGCGAAATGCTTCGATGTCGGATTTGCTCAGGTTCTTTACTCGAACGGATCGGCACAAAGCGCGGTCATTTTGCGCAACGTGATTTCGAATTACACCGCTGCCGCACTTGCGGTTACGCGTTTGTATCAGATCCTTGGCTGATCATGCGGCCATATATTCCGAAGATTACTACTGCGGCCGGGGAGCGGATCCCTGGGTGGACTACATCAGAATGGGAGCGTCCCTCGACGGCCGTCCGCCAGTATGAATGGAGAGGGGTACTTACGCTTGTAGAATCGTTACACCGGTTGTCTCGGGAAACAACTTGGCTCGATTTCGGCGCAGGGCTGGGCGGCTTGGTCCGCTATGTTAAGGAACCCCGGGACATCCGCATGTTCGGATATGAGCCGGGCCCTCCGGCGCGACCCCGTTCGGAAAAGGCCCCGTATTTCTCGTCGAGCGAGCTAGACAGCGGAGCGCATTCATTCGATATCGTGACGGCCATCGAAGTCCTGGAGCATACAGCCGAACCACTCAAGGAACTAAGCCGCATCCGATCCCTTCTCAAGCCGGGTGGACTTTTTTTTTATACGACCGGAAATGCCGAAGCTCATCGCGACTCGCTGCTTTCGTGGCCCTACTTTATGCCAGAGATTCACATTAGTCTTTATGAGCCGCGGACACTCGCACTGGCTCTGGAACGTACTGGCTTTCGCCCCGAATTTCGGGGCTTTTCGCCGGGCTTTACCGATATTATCCGATTCAAGGTTTTGAAGAACTTGAAGATCCGGCATATCGCGTGGTGGGAGAAAGCGGTACCGTGGCAAGTGGTAGCGCGACGTATTGACCAGCGCCTCGGAATCACCGCGCATCCGATCGCCTGGGCCCTATGATACGACAGCATACGGTCTTAACAATCTCGGCTGCGACGAAGTCCGCCGCAGACTTCGGAGTGATTTTAACTGTGGCGATTGAGATCCAACAGGGCGACAGCTTCATCTTGAACGGAACAACCCTGCATTAGCGCATAGTCGAGCTACGGTTGAGTGAGAATTGCTGCTGTGAAAGAATAGACTGGCAAGTGCCCAGCGCGGCGACCAAAGTCCTCTCGCGGCAGGCGGCTGCTTCCCGGAGCTGGCGGATGGCGGAAGGCCGGACTGCTACCAAGAACTAATTCACAACGAATATGAACTTGACCCAAACGCGCAAGACTGCGGCTGCCCTATTTGTGGGCTTGTTCGGGTGCTATCTCTCACTGTCGTCTGGTTCTATCGCTGGCCAGGGATACGCAGCCGAAGAAATGGACTCCGGCTTGCGCATGCTTAGATAGCTAACGCCTTCGTAAAGGGACGCCCACTGCCCCCAATGGTCTGGTCCCGCCATGGACCAGTGCCGGTGCTGTTGGATCTTCCGTTCCTAAAGGTTGGCAAGCTGGTGGTGTCGCCAGATTTCATCTTGTCGCTGTCCCCAATACTATTCACAGCGGGCTTGCTGACGATTCTGTTTTTGTGGCTGCGCAAGCTTTGTTCGCCCGTAATGAGTCTTTTCCTGGTGTTGACGGCCGCGTTCGGAACGATGCTATGGCCATATGCCTACATCGGACTGGAGACCAAGCAATCGTTTTTTGTCTTGCTGGCAGGGTATCTGGCGCTCTCCGGCGGAAAAATACGCACTTGGCCCCGTCTGGTTTTTTTCGCAGCGGTGTGTGCACTTGCGATATCGGTGAAGGGCACAGGAATAACACTGTGGCCCGCTATCGCCTATTTGATTTATGTGCAATTCCACAAGGACTGGCGTCCCCGGCGTGTGCACATTCTTGTTACAGTTTTAATCATCGGGGCCGTCTGGACTTTCGGTCACTGGGGCACGAATGCATTCTGGGGACCACGTGGTGGGAGCGCCGCCAATTTGCGGCCGTTGCTCATCGACTCGCCGTTACAGCTATTCATCAATGCAGTTGGTCTATTTGGCTCGCCTACAAAAGGCCTGCTGGTTTACGCTCCGGTCCTGATTGCCTGCCTCTATGCGGTTCCACGTGCGGCTCGCACAAACCGTGAAGTGGTCATTTACGCTCTCCTCGTAATGACCTGTACCCTGGGCCTGCTATTGCTATTGCGGTATCCGACGGACGAGGTCTGGGGGTGCCGGTACATGCACTTATCCATCGCGCCATTGATTCTGTGTATCGGCGCGGCATGGTCAGATTTTCGTTGGCGCCGGGAAGGGCCTGTTTTGGTAGCTCTCGCTATGTTAGGAACAGTCATCTCGTTCCTTGGAGCGTTTTATTACTACGGGGTTCATGACTTTGCCATGAAGGATGCCGGCCAAAACACACTCGAGTGGATCAATGGCGATAGCGTTTGGAATGACGTACTCTTTCATGCCAAGCTGTTTCGAGTTTGGATGTTTGATCGGGGTAGTGCCCCGGTTATGTGGGTGCCGAAGCACCTCTGGATATGGAGCCCGCCTGCGGACGCGATGGCCTGGAAGAGCATCAATCTCCGCGACTATTGCCAACCGCAGTCGTTCATGGTTCGTTTCTGGCACGTGCCCACACAGGGTGTTGTGACAGTGATCTTCGTGACCTATCTATCGAGCTTTATTTTGGGTATCGGGCTGCTGGTTTGGGTAGGTATACGGACGTTGCGCGATGAGGGTACGTGGTCTGCTGAAGGAGAGGGACGCATCGGTGAATCTGCCTAAATGGTTTCGTAAGGAGAGCTTAACTCCAGAGAGTTGGAGCCCAGCAGTCGGATCAAGAGCGCTGCCCGCGGCGGAATGGACGGCGGGGAGGATTGCGGAGGAGCCGTATTGGTTCCATCGCATCGAGTTGCCGGGAGGAATTGTGACGCCGGGGTGGAGCGACCCCCGGGGTGGACAAACTGCAACACTACAGGCTGCCGCCCGACATGACCGGAATGCGCGTATTGGACATCGGCAACGCAGAAGGATTCTTTTCGTTCGAGGCCGAGCGGCGAGGCGCCGCAGAGATCATCGGATTGGAGAACTATCCGCCGATGGCGCGGAAGTTCGAGATCTGCCGGGCAGCGCTGAGTTCACGCGCTCGCACCTACATGGGAAATGTTTACGACCTCAATCCGAACACCTTCGGTACGTTCGACGTGGTGATGTTCTTTGGGGTGCTGTACCACCTGCGGCAGCCGATCCTAGCTCTGCAAAAGATTGCGTCGGTATGCACTGGGACAATACTGATGCAGACCGCAACGTGCGACAACACGTCCGACAAGCCGATGGCGGAGTTTCATCCTTTCGGCATTACCAGCGGTCCGGCTGACAAGCCGGAGCACGATCCTACCTGCTTCTGGTTTCCAAATTTCGCCTGCTGCGTCGCCATGTTGCAGCACGTAGGCTTTCAAGATGCAGAGAAGATTTCAAAGGGCGCGCCCGTCGGCGGCGTCTTCCGCGGCCGAGCCGCAGTGCAGCAGAAAGGTGCTCCGCCGGACGAAATGAAGGCTCCGTAGTCCTGAGGCTGCGCGATGCGGAGAGCCGCCGGGCCCTCGAGAGTAGCTAGCGAACCCGACGATCGATGTACAAAAAGTTCTGAAGCCCCTCGGGTACCGCTCCATTACCAATGTCGACTTTGGCAAAAGAGCTTTATGTTGCGACGCTGCTTAGACGGTACCGGAACGAAGTGCGAGTGTGATTTTACGAAACGAAGCCAACAACTCTTTTGTTTTAAATAGATTGATATTGCGCCCGTAACGGATTCGCCTTCCACCAGGTTATGACCGCAATCCACACGCCGCTGTCTTACTTGCTCGACCACAGTTCACAATGGCAGGTGATCTATGCCGATTCGGTAGCCATTCGGTAGCCAAAGGTCTATCGTCGCGTATCCGGCAACGGCTCCAACCAAACAGTTCTCGGCCCCTATAGAAGTCCGGTGTGAGCGCAATGCATGCGCCCCACCCGCTGGGGCACATCCCTTCCGACCGTCGCTTCTGATACCGAGGACTGTTGCTCCGCCTTCATTCCAATGTTGGAAACTCTTACGGAGCAAACAGACCCCACCCACCGGGGGTACAACACTTCTCGCCTTGGCCGGTGACGGAGTACCAATTGCTCGGTCAGGCTGCTTCCCTGTGCGAGTGTCTCTGCAGCTGTAAGAAATGTTGCGCGAGGCTGATTACTGACCACATGCGGATTTATCACTCGTAACCCGTAAAAGTTCTTGTTGAGGCTGTCTGAGAGTAGCCGGAATCACGTTCCCGGAGTCCCTCCACGCCTTTTGACGCCCCTACCCGGGCAACCCCATCGTTGTACTCTGCATCACAACTTGTCGCCTAAGAGGAAAATCTACAAGGAGACTCCACTTTTGTGGAACTCTCGCCACTGTCCGGGTGAAGTAATCACAGATTTTGGGGTTCAACGTTCTGGCCAACGGGAGGGGTTGTGTTGGTCATTCATCTATTTGTGGGCCGTTTTTGCAAAGCTGGATTGTATTTACTGATCGTTTCTTACCTTCTGATTTGTGTCGGCTGCGGTGGCACGAATGCTGATCCTGCCGCTCCAACCGACCCGTTGATCTCGGGCACAGTGGCCTCAACCGGTAATCCGCTGGTCGCGCAGTACACCATTTCACCGCCCGTCCCAGCCAGCGTCGCCGTGGAGTTTGGTCCCGATCAGTCTTACGGTTTTCGTACTTCGCCTCAAACCAACGCGACCACCGGCCCCGTTTCGGTTCTTGTCGCCGGCATGAAGCAGAACACTACCTATCACATGCGTGCCATCGTGACCTACAGCGATGGATCCCAGCAATTCGATATGGATCACACCTTCCTGACAGGTACCATTCCCTCGCAGCGGGTCCCCGCAATCACCGTAACCAACGCGAGCGGGTCTTCCCCAACCCAGGGCATTGATCTCGTCTCTCTGACCACCGGCAATGCCAATCAACTGCTGGCGCTCGCCACCGACCTTGCTGGAAACATCATCTGGTATTATGACTACGATTCTTCGCTCGGCATTCCGCAACCCATAAAGCTCTTACCTAACGGACACATGCTTTTAGTACTCAGCAATGTGCCTGCTACCGTCTCCACGGTTCGCGAAATCGATCTGGCAGGCAATGTGATCAAGGAGTTCGATTCCAACACCCTTGCCCAACAGCTTCAGACCGCCGGCTACAACCTGCAGGTTCACTCTATCGACCACGACTTCGTCTTGCTGCCCAATGGTCATCTCCTTCTGCTCATTACCAATACAAAGAACTTCAACGACCTTCCCGGCTATCCCGGACAAACTGTCGTCTTGGGCAATGCCATCGTTGATCTCGATGCAAATGGGAATCCGGTTTGGGTGTGGGACGCATTCGACCACCTTGACGTGAACCGGCACCCTTTAATGTTTCCGGATTGGACCCATGCCAACGCGCTGGTTTATTCCCAGGACGATGGAAATCTGTTGTTTTCCCTTCGCCATCAATCTTGGATCCTCAAGATTGACTATCGCAACGGTGCCGGCGTCGGAGACATCCTGTGGAAGCTTGGATACCAGGGCGACTTTACACTGCAGAATTCCAACTCTGCCTCCGATTGGTTCTTCGGTCAACATGATCCCAACTTCGCCAGCTCCAACACCACCGGCCAAATTCAGTTAGCCATGTTCGACAACGGATACGGTCGTTCAGTCGACGCTAACGGGACCCAGTGCGGAGGTCTCGTTCCACCACCTTGTTTCAGCACCGCCGCGATTTTCCAGGTCGATGAAACTGCCCGCACTGCAAGTCGTTGGTGGTCGTTTGCGACACCCTACTCGTGGTGGGGTGGGAGTACGCGCGTGCTATCCAATTCCAATTTGCTGGTGGACGAAACTGCCCCCAGCGATTTAAACCTCACAGGATCGCGGGTCGTCGAAGTCACCCAGAGCCCCAATCCTCAAGTGCTCCGCACCATGCAGATCAACGGGCAGAACTCGTACCGGACCATTCGCTTGCCCAGTCTCTACCCGGGAGTGCAGTGGTAACGATTCACTGAACCCTGCTGGCCGTCTTCAAGGAAGCCGCTCACCTAAGCGGCTTTTCTTTCCCAACGTTCCCCGCTTCTCCCAAGTTGCTTCGCTTTCTCTGTCACGCAATAAACTTTGCGTTTACACTGGCGGTGCATGCCGCCCTTGCCAATGTCAAGCGGAGATGTGGTGGCGAAATTCGTCGTGATTATGGCGCCGGGCGTGGCAGATGAGAAGGCCAACATGCCGTGGTCTTGGGAGCCATTCGCGAAATACGAGGCCGAGGATGAACCGGCCTGCAGGTTAGATCGATTTTCAGCGCCGCACAGGTATCAATCTCCAATCGTTCACACTCGCTGGTTTTCATAAAGTGAAAATGCCTTGGGGGAACATCGGCTGGTTCTTCGCCTAGTGGTCATGCATGGATTTTCGGTAGCATGGAACAGAACGACCACGAAGGTCCGCGCTAGGCTCGACCGATAATACACGGTGCTTCTTTAGAGGGGGGCGAGCATTGCCCAAATTCAAACCCAGAGAATGGTTGACAAAGCCGATAACCCAGATGCGGACGTTGTGGCGCGTGGCCCGCTTCGGTCGCGAGGAGGATCAACTCAGGGTTGTCTGGGGTGTCGTGCGTCGCTTGCCGGTGGGAGAAGAGACAAGGACCAAGCTGCTCGACAAGGGCATGAGCTGGGTACTGGACAGACAAGTCAAGAGTCAGCGATTACGAATCCGCGAGGCGCAGTCGGAATGGGATGCCAGCGGCAAGCTCAGGTTGGAACAATTGCTTGCCGGCAACGAAGCTTTCGACATTCCAATTTCCGAAGTACCGCTGATGTCCTTCATCGTGGTTGTGAAGGACAAAGCACATCTGACCGTGTTGACTCTCGAATCCGTTCTAAAGTTCGCCGAAGTTCCCTATGAGCTTATCGTGGTCGACAATGGTTCCGCCGACGAGACACCCGCCATGCTCCAGCGGTTCAAGGGCTCCTTTATCATTCGCAATCAGGACAATCTAGGCTTTGGCCCCGCCTGCATGCAGGCAGCTGCTGCGGCGAACGGACGCTACCTCTGTTTTCTCAATAACGACGCCCTGATCACTCCTGGAGCGGTCTCAGCTGTGCTGAAAAACTTCGAGCAGGATCGTATCGGGGCGGTAGGGGCGAAGATTCTTCTTGCTAATGGTGCGTTGCAGGAGGCTGGGTCGATCATCTGGTCTGACGGTAGCGCTCTTGGCTACGGTCGCGGCGAGAACGCCGCACTGCCGCAATACAACTTTCGACGCCCTGTCGACTACTGTTCTGCCGTTTTCCTCGTGACTCCACGAAATCTCTTTCACGAGATGGGCGGCTTCAGCGACGAGTTTGCGCCTGCATATTACGAGGACACAGACTATTGCATGGCCCTCGGGCAGAAGGGCTGGCGTGTCATCTATGAGCCGCAAGCGAATATCTCGCATTACGAATCCGCCAGTTCGGGGAACAACGAACAAGCTCGCGTCAAGATGGCGGCCCATCAGGTTAAGTTCTACGAGAAGTGGAAACACGCACTGGCAAGGCACTTTCCCCCAGCCGTATCGAATGTAATCGCCGGAAGGATCGCGGCCAATGCCAAGGGGCTGCGAATCGTCTACGTAGACGATAGGATCCCGAAACGCAGCTTGGGGGCAGGCTATCCTCGCAGTAACGATGTGGTCACTTCTCTCGCTGCGATCGGGCACCACGTAACCTGTTCCACCTCGACGTTTCCGCTGCTCGCCGACAGCTATGACGACGTCCCGCGGGAGATTGAAGTCTTCGATGGCTTCCGTTTCCGGAAAAAGCTAGTCGAGGTATACATGGGCGGTGCGGACGTCGTGTGGATCAGCCGGCCGCACAACCTGAAACTCCTCAAGAAAGAGTTTCCAGACTTGTTCCGGTCCCGTAGGTTCGCGCTTGTCTACGATTCCGAGGCCATTTTCACTCCACGGTCGCGTGCACGGAAACAACTGCACAGCGACGCGCCGGAGCAGATGAGTCCGTTTGAACCGGTTGACCTCGATGAAGAGATTGCCTTGGCCAAGCTGGCAGACGCCGTAATCGTGGTTTCTGAGGCTGATCGCGACGTGATGCGAGAGGCGGGAGTCCAGTCCGTGCACGTGGTTTCACATGCCCTGAAAACGACGCCAACTACCGTTTCGTTCGAGCAGCGCGACTGCTTCGTGTTCATTGGAGCCATGCATGGCACCGACAACCCAAACGTCGACTCGATCCGGTACTTCTACCAAGAACACTGGCCCAAGGTGCATCGTGAGACTGGCGCTATGTTCCTCTTGGCGGGATATGGGACGGAGCAACTGAGGACTGAGATCACCGATCCGTCCTTCCAGATCCTTGGTGCACTCGAGGATTTGCGCGAGCTTTACGACCGCGCTCGCGTCGTTGTGGTACCCACCCGCTATGCAGCAGGTGTACCTTTCAAGGCACACGAAGCGGCGGCGCACGGAGTCCCCATGGTGGTCTCGCCCATAATTGCGTCGCAGTTACGGTGGGACCACGAGTCCGATTACCTCGCAGCCAGTGATCTCGATCAATTGGCTGATTGTTGCATTCGCCTGTACCACGATCGAGACGTATGGAATTCAATACGAACGAACAGCCTGGCCCGGGTCGCTGCTGAACTGAGTTGTGCGGCCTTTTCCGATGGTCTCCAGCGCGTATTGGAGGAAGCAATGCGCCGTCGGGAGGAAGACACGCGACGCAATCAGCGTTGACCTCCCATAGTCGCGACGACGCGGCGGTCAAGATTCTCAGCAGTGCAAACGGGGGTAACATGTGGCGCTCAAGGTAATCAAGTTATTCTCAATGTCATCCCCAGACTGGCTGCGCAGTTGTTGATGGTGGACCTGCAGATTTTGCATTCTGCCGCAAACCTGGCAGTGCCACGCGTCGCGCTCGAGCGCTACAGTGGTCGCGCAAAGGCGAAAACGTGCCTGCGCCCGTAGCCGTGCAGGTCTCCACCAATCGCTAGTCTGGGCCGACCATTGGGCTCGAAATCCTCGACTTTTGCTTCTCAATAGCACCATTGTGCCTTAACCAAAATGGCGTTCCTCAGGGTGCGCTGGCCCATCGGCAACCCGTCCACCGGACTCGGCCGACTTACACAGTGTCGCTGAACGGGGGCAGGGTTCGACCGTCTACGAAACGAAGCCGACATCTCCTTTGTTTTCAATCGGAGTGACGAGTCGAGGCCGCAACGTTTCGTCGGGTTTACGGCAACAACGGGGATTTCAGCCTTTGGTGGGCCGTCTCGAGCCACTGCTGGTCGACCTCACTTTGGTTGGACATCGCGGCGCATTCACCCCATTGGTTCAACGCCTGGTCCCATGAACCCTCATCATCCAGCACCTTGGCGAGCAAGCAGTGCGCCGAACCGTGCGTTGGTGCGAGTTGAATGGCTTGGACATACGACCTCTTGGCGAACTCGGGGTGGCCCAGCCCCAATTCCACGCGGCCGACCTCGGTTAACAAGTAGTACTTGGCAGAGACATCGCTGAGATGCTGGTCCAGGGCCGACAAGAGCACTTTCAGCGAAGACTGAGGGTCACTGAGCTTCTCGTCGTAGATTGCGGCTGAATGAAGGTAAGCGGGGAAAAAAACCGGGTCGATCGCAATGGCCCTACGGTCCTCACCCAGTGCGCGGTCATACTTGCCAAGCCTCTCTTCTGCTCTCGCCAAGCCGAAATGAAGTGCCGCATCGTTTGGTTCGATCCGGATCGCTCGCCTGAAAGTCGCCGCGCTCTGGTTAAACCGACCAGTGTCGAATTGGTCTTGCGCTCGACCGGCAAGGAATGTGGCTAGTGAACGCTCGAAGTTCTCAGCCGCGCGAAAGGCAATCGTAACTGCAAAGAAACCGATCACTAGGCCCACCGCTGAATTCCGTAGCCGGCGGCCGATGCGCTGTATCGCGGTCCGGCGGTTTCGACTCGGCGTTGTACCGCCCAAAACCGCAGTATTCAATTCGTCAACCGGACCATAAAACTGAGGGCCCTGAAGAACGTGGCTCGCGCGAGGGCAAACTTCACCTTCCCGAGTTCGCAACTTGAGAGAGGCCATCGAGACCCTCCGAGGGAACCTGTCTAGCAATGACAACGCTCTATGAAGAAACCTGAGAGATTTCCTCACGACCAGCCCAAACGTGCCTTACTATCCGCACCAAAATGACTGGAAAGGCAGCTTACCATGAATCGCAGTTGCGTTACGACCCAACACTTGTGAAAATCTCGTCGCAAGCGATGAACGTGCAGCGTCAACTTTTCTTCCGGGTAGCCTCCATAGCTCCTGCATCGCCATCCGTTGAACGGGAGCTAGGATCGTTCATTTCTTCGAAACGAAGCCAACATCTCCTTTGTTTTCAATTCTAGTGCCGCTTTGTCGGTCCTGAATGGTGTACCGAAAGTCGACTGCGTCCCAACTCGCCATTAGGAGCTCGGAGCTATACAAGATCCCTTCGTTCTTTGCGTCCAGCGAATAGCACCCGCGTAATTGCGCCCTGCCTGCCGTCACGTTATCTTTGTTCGACATCTTTGTCCGACCACATCATGCCACTCTCTCCTGAAACGGCCGCTGCCTTTCGTCAACTTGTGGCGGGCGACTTTGCCCGGCTCGTCGTCGCCATCGTCTCCATGGCCATTGGCCTGGGCTCGATTCTGATCCAATGGATGCGCCGCAGGACCCAGGACCGCGTGCGGCTCTGGTTCGGACTGCTCGCTCTGCTGTACGGATATCGCACCCTGCTCATGACGCAGTCCGCCGGATTGTTTCTATCAGGGAGGCTCATTGAGTTCCAGATCGCTCTCATCACTTTCACCATCGGAATTCCAGCGATTCTGTCGGGCTGGGGGCTAGTCGGCAAAAAACAGAACCTGGTTACCAAGTCGCTGCTCACGATCAATGTGCTCATGGCTGTGGCATATCTCCTGCTGCACGCCAACCCGCCTGCCGTCCGCGCACTCTTCGTTCTGAACAACGTCTTGGTGATCGGCTTTACCGTAGCCATGATCGTGTACCTGTTCGTGGTGCCGCCCGACACCGTGCCTGATCTAAAGGCCCTGCGCCTTGTCTTGCTGATCTGGGGGCTGTTTGTCATCTATAACAATCTTCGTGGATGGCTTCCGGTGGGTGGAGCGGACTACGAGTTCGTTGGCTTCGGCATCTTTCTCTGTTCGTTGGGATACCTCGTGGCGCATCGCAGCATGCGGACCGAAGAGGCCCTGCTCGCCATTAGCAATGAACTGGAGGTTGCTCGCAGGATTCAAACCTCGATTCTTCCAGAGCACATGCCCCAGCTCGCAGGCGTGCGCATTGCCGCGCGCTACGCGCCTATGACTCAAGTCGCCGGCGATTTCTACGACTTCCTCGTGGTTGACGATCGCCGCTTGGGCGTTCTTATCGCCGATGTTTCCGGCCACGGCGTTCCCGCGGCCCTGGTTGCTTCGATGGTGAAGGTTGCGATCGCCGCACAATCCGAGCACGCCGACAATCCCGCGAAAGTCATGGCTGGTCTGAACTCCGTTCTTGCCGGAAAACTTCAGGGCCAGTTCGTGACTGCGGCCTATCTCTTTCTCGATTTGGAGAACGGAACAGGATGCTACAGCGCCGCAGGGCATCCTCCTTTGCTGCACTATCGCGCCGCTGACGCTGCGGTCGAGGGTGTCGTCGAGAACGGTTTGATACTCGGCATAGTTCCTCTGGCGACTTACGAAACCAAAGTTCTGCGTGTCGCCGGCGGCGATCGCTTCCTGCTCTACACCGATGGCGTACTGGAAGCCGACAAGGCCGGCGAAGAATTCGGCGAGGAGCGCGTGAAGAACATTCTGGCCCGATCAACCAGCGCCGAAGAAATATGCCAGTCCGTCAGTGCGGCCGTCAGCGCATGGTCGCAAGGTGTCGCGGGCGACGACATCACTATCGTTGCACTAAACATCACGTAAGAAAAAAGCCACCCGTTTCGGGGTGGCTTCCGTCATTCCTTGCAGATCGCTTTTACGCTGCCGGCGCTCCGGCCAGCACCTGCTCGCGTACGTCTTCGTCGTGCTTCTCCTCGGCAGCAGTCGTCGGGAACGCGATCGCCAGCAGTTCGGGAATCGACTTCACGTAGTGCATGGTCAACCCTTGCAGTTGTTCCGGCGTCAGGTCTTCCTGCACATTCTGACGGTTGTCCTCGGGGAGGATGATGTCCTTCACTCCGGCCCGCTTCGCCGCCAGCGTCTTCTCCTTGATTCCGCCGATGGGCAGTACGTTGCCGCTCAGCGTAATCTCGCCCGTCATCGCCGTCAGCGGACGCACCTTGCGATCCGTCAATAGCGATACCAGCGCGGTCGCCATCGTGACGCCCGCAGACGGCCCGTCTTTCGGAATCGCCCCAGCCGGCACGTGAATGTGGATGTCGTGATTGGCGAAGAAATCCTCGTCAATTCCCAACTCCTTCGCATTCGAGCGCACCCACGTCAGCGCCGCCTGCATTGACTCGCGCATGACATCACCGAGCTGCCCGGTCATGTTAAAGCCGCCCTTGCCCTTCATCTTGTTGGCTTCGATGAAGAGCACGTCGCCGCCCGTCGGCGTCCACGCCAGCCCAACGGCCACGCCGCGCGCTTCGTGCGCTCGGCAATCTCGCCTTCGGTGCGAATCTTGATACCGCCCAGCATGTCGGTGCGCTGCACCAACTCAGGAGTCACTACCATCTTGTCCGTCTTGCCTTCGGCAATGCGGCGCGCCTGCTTGCGGCAAATCGTGCCAATCGTGCGCTCCAGGCTGCGCACGCCCGCCTCCCGTGTGTAATGGCTGATGATGAACCGAACCGTCTCTTCCGGAAATTCGATCTGTTCCGGCAAAATTCCGTTCTCTTCGATCTGCCGCGGAACCAGGTACTGGAACGCGATGTGTACCTTTTCCTCTTCGGTGTAGCCCTGCAGTTCGATGATCTCCATGCGGTCGCGCAGCGGCTCGGCAACCGGATCAAGCTGGTTGGCCGTCGTGATAAACAGCACCTTCGACAAATCGAACGGCACATCAAGGTAGTTATCGCGGAAGCTGAAGTTCTGCTCCGGATCGAGCGCTTCCAACAGTGCCGATCCCGGATCGCCGCGAAAATCGCGTCCTACCTTGTCGATTTCGTCGAGCATGAACACCGGATCGTTGGTTTCCGCCCGCCGAATCCCCTGCATAATCTGGCCCGGCAGGGCGCCGATATACGTGCGCCGATGTCCGCGGATTTCCGCTTCATCGTGCACGCCGCCCAGTGACAGCCGCACAAACTTCCGTCCCAGCGAACGCGCAATCGACTTGCCCAACGACGTCTTACCCACACCCGGAGGTCCGACAAAGCACAAAATCGGTCCCTTCATGTTCGGCTTCAGTCGCCGGACGGAAAGGTAGTCCAGAATGCGGTTCTTCACCTTCTCCAAATCGTAGTGATCGGAGTCGAGAATCTCCTTGGCCTTCGTAATGTCAATCTCGACGCCCGAGGACTTCTGCCACGGCAACACCGCCAGCCACTCGATGTAATTGCGCGTGAGGCCATAGTCGGCAGCCATGGGCGACATCCGCGCCAGGCGGCCGAGTTCCTTCAACGCCTCTTTCTTCACATCGTCGGGCATGCCTGCCGACTCGATCTTCTGCCGCAGGTCTTCGGTATCGCGGGTGGTTTCGTCCTGCTCGCCCAGTTCTTTCTGGATGGCTTTCATCTGCTCGCGCAGGTAATACTCGCGTTGCGTCTGCTGTACGCGGTCCTGCACTTCGCTCTGGATCTTGTTGCGCAGTTGCTGAACTTCCAGTTCCTTCGCCAGGTGCTGATTGATCTTGTCCAGCCGCACCTGTACGTCGGGCGTCTCCAGCACGTCCTGCTTATCTTTGGTCGAAAGCGACGGCAACGACGACGCAATGAAGTCCACCATGCGCCCCGCATCGTCAATATTCGAGGCCACAGTCGAAAGCTCATCCGATAGCGTCGGAGAGCCTGCGACGATCTGCTGGAACAGCGTCAACACATTCCGTTGCAGCGCTTCGATCTGCGCGTTCTGCGGCGCGTTGATCTCGGGAATCGATTCCACCGTCGCCCGCATGAACGGATTCAACTGCGTATATTCCGTGACCTTCACCCGCTCCAGGCCCTCGGCAAACACGAACAGGCTCTGGTTGGGCATCCGCACAACTTTGTGCACCACGGCGAGGCTGCCGACGGCATACAGATCGGTCGGCTGCGGAGCGTCCACGCGCGCCTCGCGCTGCGCCACCACAATGATGGTCTTGTCTTCTCCCAGGGAGTTAATCAGCTGCACCGAGCTCTCGCGCCCCACCGTCAGGGGCAGCACAGCGTGAGGAAACAAAACCGTGTCCCGCACCGGCAAAAGTGGCAGCGTGCGCGCCTCTTCGGAGTCATTTCTGAACTCCGGATCCGGTGCCGACTCAATTGGCTTGCTTGCTATCTTATTGTCTTCGTTTGACATATGACTCCTTGAGTCCGTTACACTCAAGTTTAGATGAGCTTATCGTTATAAAAGTTGCAAGCCCAACATCCAGCCACCCTTTACCCCGATATGACAGGCTACTTATCGTCAAATCAAAGCCGAGGGATTGCTGACCGGACCTCCGGCGCTCAATCCGTTAAGCGCAAGGATTCTACTCAACGGGAGTGCTGGCGACAACTGCCAGAAGCCATTGTTCACAATTCGCCCCCCAAATCGGGACCCAGCACCCTAACCGCATCGCCACCCGCACTTTCCCACGCCAACTTAGCATTTCTAAAACCAGTTCACCGCGACCTGGCCGCCGGATAAATACCCAGGACCTTCACGAATTCGGCGATTTCCCCCAGGTGACGCAGCGCGTTTCGAGCGGCCTCATCGTCCCCACGAAGAATATCGGCAAAAAACACGTATTCCCACGGTCGCCCGCGCATTGGCCGCGACTCAATCTTGCTCAGGCTGATGTCGCGCAACGCAAACACGCTGAGCGCCTTGAACAACACCCCGGGCACGTTCTTGAGCGCGAATGCGATCGAACTCTTGTACGCCCCCGCTCCGACCTTTCGCGACTTACTGATCAGCAGAAAGCGTGTGTAGTTTTGCTGGTCATCTTCGATTCCAGCCAGGAGGATGCGACCTTCATACTCGGCAGCGGCCCGTTTGGCCGCAATGCCAGCCGCATCGGGCAACTTCTCTTCCACGACGTGCCGCACGCTGCCGGCAGTGTCATAGAACGGTACCGATTGCACACCGGGGTGGGAACTAAAAAAATTGCGGCATTGGTCGAGCGCCACAGGGTGCGAGAACACGCGTTTCACTTCGCTCAACTTCACCCCGGGCGGCGCAATCAGGTTGTGCCGGATGCGCAAATGCATTTCGCCGTGAATGAACACGTCGCGCGCCAGCAGCAGGTCAAAGTGTTCGGCAACCGAGCCTGCCAGCGAATTCTCGATGGGAATCACCGCTGCCTGGACCTTGCCGCTCTCCACGAGGTCGAAGACCTCTGAAGAGCGCGCACACGGCACAACCGTTGCCCGCGGCAGCATTTTGCCCGCGGCCTCGTGGCTGAACGAACCCAGCTCTCCCTGAATTGCGACTTTCATAAGATGGGCACGAGGATACCAGACCGGCGCGGTTTCAGATTTGTTGTGGTCTGTGGCGGTCTTGGTAGAGCGGCGCTTCAGCGCCGCGTCCAGCATGGCCTTTTGAAGGAGCCGGGTTTTAACCCGGCGGCACTCCGGCCCGGCTACGGGATACACCTGGCGTGGAAGTGCTCTTGCAGGTCATAGCACTTTGCCCATCAGATACGCATCCAGAGCATGCGTCGAGTAGTACAGCGGCAGGGTCCGCACGATCTCGTATCCCAGCTTGCGATACATCCCGATGGCGGCGTCGTTATCAACCGCAGTCTCTAGAAACACTTGCTGGCAACCCACGGCGCGCAGGCGGGTCTCGCAGTCCTCCATCAAGCGCGAGCCCAGGCCAAAGCGGCGCGCGTCCGGCAATATATCTAAGGTGAGGATCCTGCCGATGTTGCGGATGGGTTGCGCCACGGCGAACCCAGCAATTCCGCGCGCAAATTCGTGGCCGGGCAGAAACTCAGCCACCCGCGTGATGGCCTTACGTCGAGTGACGAATCCCGTCAGGTCCATCTGCGTGTACGCAATGCCCGGCGGAAAGCAAAGCTGGTCGATGGCCCAGAGCCGATCGAAATCGGCAGCGCGATAATCGCGGATTAGGAATTCCACACTCTCAGTGTGCAAGGGGCGGTCCCTGGCAGGCAAGCGCATAGTGTCTTTCACTCGAGCGGTTTCGGAGTTGATCTAGCCAGTCTCGGTTATGGTAGAGCGGCGCTTTAGCGCCGCGTCCAGCACGTTCTTTTGAATGGAGCCGGGTTTTAACCCGGCGGCACTCCAGCCCGGCTACGGAAATCACCAGGTCGGAAATGATCTAGTAACTCGCAACCGGAAACTCGAAACGGATTCGCGCGTCCTCAACGCGCTCGATTGCGATGATCGCCACCCACTCGTTGTTGCGGTTTTGGTAGCTCACGATCCGCCCGCCTAACAAAGCGGCGGCACGGTCCGGAGTAATGTCCTCGTGGTAGTCGAAGAAACGCTTCTGTATCGCCTCGCCGAACGGCAGCGTCTTCCATAACGGTCGCGGCGGCTGCCATTTCGTTGTGAACAGAAAGACAACGTCGTAATCGCCGCTCGCCTTCGACGCCCTCTCCATCTCGCTCTCGGAAAAGTTCTCCATCCGCACCACGTTCAATGGTTGCGTCACATAACCGAGAAACGGTCGAGTCATCTCGTCGGAGGCAGGCCACGCCGTCAACACGCGCGCCTTTGGATACCGCCGCGCAATCTCCCTCTCCGCCTGCATGTGCAGTATAACGTAATCGCGATACAACAGTGTGTCTTCCGGAGCCACGCGATACGGTGGAGTCGCAAACAGCGCGAACACAAATGCCGCGCACACTGCGACAACGCACCACGCCCAGTAGCGCAATCGCCGTCGCAAGGTCGATACGCACAGCAAGATCACCAGCGGCAGCACCGGAATCATGTATCGCGCCAGCACGGCTCCCCCGAGCACCGACAACGCCACGACGTGCGCCGCGATGACCACGCCAAACACGAACTGAACGGGAATCGCGATGCGCTGCCGAACGCTGCCATCGCGGTCCAGCAACGCCGTCTGCGACATGGCGTATAGCGTGAGCAACGTCAGCACAAACAGGTTCAGGTACCCCAGCAGGTGCCACAGACGAATGAGCATCGCCAGCCCAACCCGCAGTGGTGTCAGCGTCGCCCCAGGTTGTAGCGCAAGTACTCCGGATTGCCCAGGAAGTAACCCGTCTTGTAGTGGTGGTAACTCAGCCACAGCACCAATGGCAGCAGGCATAGCAGCAGCGACACAGTTCGCAGCCAGTCGCGCTTTTGCCAGCACACCGGCTCACCTGCGATCGTCATGCCTCTCAGCAGCGGACACAGCAGTTCCCATCCCAGCAGCGCCATCGGCGTGATGATGGCCGTCTCTTTCGCCAGCGGTGCCAGCGCCAGAAACACAATCGTCGCTATCGGCCTGCGCTCCACATACATCGCCAGCCCCCAGATGGTCAGAGCCGCCGCCATCATGTCGAGATGCGCCATAGAGCTTTGCGTGAAGAACACCGGATAGCAGCGCCGTACAAATCACCGTTACAGCCGCGACAGCATCGTTCGCAACACCGCGCGCGAGCCGCCAAACGCCGAGCAACGCAAACGCCGCCACCAGCAGCATCGCGATCCGCGTTACCGCCGGAGTGAAGCCGCTGAACTTCCACCACATCGCCAGCCACAGCATGACCAGTGGCGGATGTGCATTCGACAGCGTTGTGTGCGGAATCAACGATCCGGTCAGCAAAATGTCGCGCGCCGCCGGAACGAAATATCCAGCCTCGTCCCAGAAATAAGGCAGGCGCAGCAGAAAACCGTGGGTGAGAAACAGGCTGGTGAAGATCAGCGAGAAGGCCATGAGCTGATCGCGCACCGATACCGCCGCCGAAGCAGTGGCGCCGACACTTCCAGAAGACACAGCAGACTCGGGCGGCGCCGTCTCTCGCGACTGCGGAATTTCGCCGCCCATGAGTCTTAGTGAATCGGTCCGCCCGCAGGATTCATGCGCGGGTCCAGCTTGATCTCGCCAAAGGTACTCTCGTAGTTCACCAGATTTTGTTGCAGGATCGTGTACAGCGCCTTGGCCTGCTGCGGGCTCAAATAAACGCCCTGAAAATTGCTGACTTCCACCTTCGATTCGTCCTGCTGTTGCAGCGTGCCGAAAACAAGAAAGAAGTCCCAGACGTTGACCCGCACCTGCACGCTGTTGGCATAGTTCTCGCGGTAATCGTTGGTATTCGTCAACTGGATCGACGGTTGCGTAGGATTCACTCTGTTCCTCTCGGGCGTCATCACGCCGAAAGCGCAGTGTAACAAAGAACGTTCGTCCTCGCCGGACCAGAGCAATCTTATAAGTGGAGCACGCCTTCAGGCCTGCAAAATTTGCGGTGGAGTCACATGCTTATACCTCGGACTTGCAAATTCAGCGTGGTAGCCCGCATTTGCGGTGGAGCTTTACGCCTTTCAGGCGTGCATATCCACCGCCGAAGACGAATCGGCTTTAGCCGCTGAGGTAACTCCTACTTGGCCGGCATCGTGTAGTAGCCCGTGCGATGCCGCACCTGCAAGTTAGCCGGGTCAGGATAGTTCTTGGTCGCAGGATCGATCTTGATTTCGATGCGGCGATACTCCGAATCCGACAGCCGCTGGCTGGGATAATACGCAATCAAGTATTGCGTTCGCAGCTCTTCACTGATCTGGTTGAAGGCCGCGTCCAACTGGTCCGACGAACCGGCGTAAAAATATTTTCCGCCCGTATCGCGCGAGAGCTGGATCAGCGCATGCTCGCCGCCTATGTCGCGTCCGGCATTGCTCTCGATGGGCACGATGATGATGCAGTACAGAATGACCTCTGCCTCTTGCGCCTCGCGCACCGCATCCTGATAGCTCGACTTGCTGACCGTGTCGCCGCCGTCGGTGATGATCACCATCACCTTGCGTCCGCGCCTGTTCAGCAGCGCGTCAGACCCGAGATAGAGAGTGTCATACAGCGCCGTCGCCGCGCCGGTGTGAATGCGGTTAATGCCCTTGTCGATGACCCGCATGTCTGACGTGAACGGCGTGAGTTGATCGACCACCTCGCTGAACTGGAACAGCGAGATGCCATCAATCGGCCGCAGGATTGCGTGCGCGAATCGTCTCGCCGAATCCAGCTCCAGCTTTTGCGAATTCCGCGTACTCAAGCTGGTATCAACGGCGATCACGATCGACAGCGGCAGCTCCGACTCGCGTTGGAACACCGCAATCTTCTGCGGCTTGCCGTCTTCGAAAATCTGGAAGTCGTCCTGCTTGAGCGTCGAAACCGGCGCGCCACCCGTGGTCGTCACCGTCGAGAAGACGTTAACCAGCTTCACGTTCACCCGGATCGTGGTGTTCGTGTCGTCCGAGGCTGGCGCCGCCTGCTGTTTGTCTGGCGGATGCGGAACCGTGGTGTCTGCAGGCTTATCGGCGTTCGGTGGCCGAGGCACCGTGTTCTGACCGTAGGCGCCGAGAGCAAGAGTCGCCGCCAGGCCCAAACATGAGCCAGCTCGCACAACCCATTTTGCCTTGGTAACGAAGCCAGGGACCATCCGGAAAGGAAGTGACATTCGTCTTACTTTAACCCCAACCGCGCTACTTTGACGCGGTGCCGCCCGCGACTGGTACTTCCGGAGGAAACGCCTCGCCGTCGGCCCACACCGCGCCATCTTCAAAGAACTCTTTCTTCCAGATGGGCACGGTTTTCTTCAGCGTATCGATCACCCAGCGGCAAGCTTCGAACGCCGCTGCACGATGCGCCGAGGCGACAGCGATGTACACGCTGCTCTCGCCGATTTCCAGCCGCCCCAGCCGATGTACCACCCAAACGTCGCGGACCGCAAAATCCGCCAGCGCCTTTACCGCGAGCTGCTCCATTTGTTGCAGCGCCATCGGCTCATAGGCCGAGTACTCCAGATACAGCGTCCGCCGTCCGCGCGTCTGGTTGCGGACCACTCCATCGAACACGACCAGCGCGCCATCGTCGGCCTGCTTGATCGACGCAGCGATCATTGCCGCATCAATCGGCTGCCGCACCAGCGCTGCATGGTCGGTCATCTGCATCGCAGCAAGGTCTGGCGCTCCTCCACTCACCGGAGGCAGCAACGCCACCTCGTCACCCTCGCGCAGCACCCGCCCAGCGTCGGAATACTCATAATTCACCGCCATAGCGACGGCATGGCGAAACTCCGCAAGCTGCGGGACTCTGCTGCTGCAAACTTGCATACAACTGGCCCAGCGTGGCGCCGTCCTGTACCTCCAGTGTCTCGCTTTCACGCCCCGCGAACTCCCGCAAGATCCCCAGGTACTGAACTTTCACCCGCATGAGACTCATTTCCAATTCTTGCCAATAAACGAGTACTGCCACGCCACCGAGACATTCTGATAGTTTCCGCCAAAGCGAATATAGGCACCGTCGCTGTAGGCAACTTTGATCGACTGGAACTTGGTAAGTGGAAACGACACAGTACCCCCGATGCGCGAGCTGGTTTGCTTGGTATCGAGATTTCGAATGCTATTGACCGCCGTAATCCCGCCCCACCAGTAGTTCCCATCCAGCGAGCACCACAACCGCGCCCGGCGAAACCCTTTGAGCTTCGGTATGTCGTAGCTCAAGTGGCCTTCGAAGCTGCCAATCGGTGCCTCCGTCTGCGGCTGCGGATCCGGAATGTGGTAGTACGCCGGATTCGTCGTGTAGAACCACACTCCGGCATAACCATCGAGAATCCAATTCCCCCAGCGTTGCGAGTACCCGAACTCGGGCTTGAACGCCCAGCGATTGATGCCCCAATTGATCAGCTTGGTCGGATCGTATTGTCCCGTCGGAGCGATGATTCGCAGGCTCGCTCCCAGAAGCACCTTTTGCTTCCACTTGCGAAACTCCGGCACGGCCATGGCCTTACCGCCATACAGATTGACCGACAATCGCGCGCCAAAGTCGAGCAGTCCCGAACGATACACCGAACGCTGTTGGTTATTCAGTTCTCCAGTGAAGTTTCCCACCGCATACGGCAGATGCGCAGAAAAATTGGCGGACCGTCCGAAGAAGTTGAACGAGTGATAAGCGCTGACGACCGGTACGTTATAAGTTCCCTTGGCGTCTTAGATGGGAATCGCTCCATTGAAGTCCAGCCCGCCCGTGTAATACGACCACGTAAGCGTGACCGCGTTGGAGTGGATCGGCGTAACGACATACGCCCGTGGCGCCAAATCCTGTGCAGCCAGCCGCGCGGCACACGTCGCCAACAAGATCGAAACCGTCAATTTGATGCTCAGACGCATGGCACACTCATCTTAACCGTCCCACATGAGAACGGAAACGGGGCAGCCCTTGTGAGCTGCCCCGCCTTGTTACTTCGCTTCAGTGATGGCCGGCGGCTTCCAGCTTCCGTCGATGATCGAAGGCGGAGTCTCCTTCGGCCAGTACAGGCGCATCATGGGAATAAATTGCGCCTTCGGAGCCGGCAGCCAGTTGGCTTCCTTCGCTTTACCCGGTGAGTCAGCCTGCAGATACAGGTCAACCGAGCCGTCAGGGTTGGTAACGAACTTGTTGCGGGCGCTCAAGGTATAGCGATTGAGCGGATTCGGCACAAAGAAGTAGTCCTTGTCATACATGGTGATCGACCAGAAGCCGCTTACCGGCGGCATTTCACCTTTGTTGAAGTGAATGACGTACTTCTTCGAGGCGCCATCGTATTCATGCCCGTCCGCATCCTTTTGCGTGGTCGGGTAGATCGCATCCTGCGGACGGTTGGCTCCGAGTCCAATTGCCGTTACCAGCGCGCGCTGGATGTAGTTGGTGCCATATATCCCGATGTCCTTTGTGAGGTACGTCCAGCCGTTAACCGGCTCAGCCGCTCTCTTGAAGTACTCCATGATCTTGACCTGCGCCAGCTTGGGCACGGTCTTGATCACTTCCTTGTCGAAGGCGCCCAGCTTGCTCGCATCGAAATCCTTCCCCGGCTCCAGGCCGATCGCCTTCATCTTCTCGACAATAGGCGCATCGGCGGCTGCGGGAGGGTTGGTCTTCATCAGGCGGGCCAGGTAGTTGAAATAGTCGTTGACGCTCAGCGCGTCCACCTGGTCGCGGATACCCGCCTTCATGTCGAAACTGGCATCGACCGTACCGGCCACAGGTGTGTATGGCTTGCCGTAGGAACTGAGTAGAACCAGAGAGAACTTGTCCTGCAGCGCGTGCACCGCAGCGTAGTCCGCAGGCGTGCCCGTGCAGTAAATGCGTCCGAGGATCCATACCATCCCGGTCGGCGACTTGTATTCCGTCACCCCTTCCGGCAGGGTGCCGCTCCAGCCCGGACCGGTGATCGCGTACTTCTGCGCCTTTCCGCCAGTGGTGCGCTTCCCGGGAACCTGGAACACATCCGTCCAGCCGCTAAGCATGGGCAACAGATAATAGCGGTCTCCCATGTCCGGGACACTGAAGATCCAAGGTTCATTCGTAACGTCCAGCCAGGCGGTGGTGTAAAGCGTGTCTGCATTAGGCGCGGTGACGGCGTGGTTGTCCACCGCCGGATAGTTGCGCAGCTTAAGCATCTGTCCCATGGGGGCGTGCGCGGCATCCGGTGTGGCCACGTTGGTGAATTGCCGCCGCGTCATATCCATCGTGACCAGTGGGTATCCGTAAACGTAAACGTCCATGGCATCCGCCACAGCCTGTTCGGTGCCCGGTGCCTTCTGGCCCGTCGCTTGGGTATCGGACTTTGAACATGCCGTGAGGAAGAAGAGCGGAACGGCTGCAATGACTGCAAATAGTGCTACTAGCCATTTTGGCTTCACAAGGTTCTCCTTTGTCGAAACCGAACCCGGTTTCGATTCTCGCCCTCAATCCGGGCGCTGTGATATGCGGAACTAGAGAATTGTAAGCAAGAGAGGTCGCCTTCGACTAGCCCCCCGATGCGCCACCGTGACGGCCGATGGCTTCCATCCTTGCCGACTTTAGTCGGTGGGGGATCTGCTTTTTCTTTGTTTGTCATCCTGAGCGGAGCCCGCTTCGGGCGAAGTCGAAGGACCCCTTTGCCGCGAAGAATGCGTCCCCGCGCTCGGCGGGGGAATTGCGCCTTACTTTGCTTGTCATCCTGAGCGGAGCCCGCTTCGGGCGGAGTCGAAGGACCTGCTGCTCCTCATAGTTGGCCTACCCCGTCAACCAATTGGTACGAATAAACGAATACTCGGTGGGGGGGCTTTCGAGGGTGGGGCTTTTCGTCGGTCGGGTTCACTGCGCCGGGTGCCCATTCAAGGTCTTCTTTGTTTGTCATCCTGAGCGGAGCCCGCTTCGGGCGAAGTCGAAGGACCTGCTGTTCCTCATGGGTGGCCTACCCCGTCAACGAATTGTTGCGAATAAACATACCCGAGGGTGCCCCATCCCGCCCTCGGTTGGCGGGGTGGGGATTTTCGCTGTCAAGCTCGCGTGCGGACCAAAATACCCTGTGTCTCCGTGCCTCTGTGGTGGCATTGGCCTTTGACTTTGCCCAATCCTTCTCCGTGGTGAATCCATCCTGTTTTCCCATTTCGGGACAATCTGGTTACCATCGTTCCGTCATCTCCCCGAAATCTCTCTCGTTCCTCTTGACTTCCCCCTAACCTCAAAGTTGGAAAACTGTGCCGATCAGCTGCCTGATAGCTGACGGCTGACGGCTGACAACTTCTTAAGGAGCGCCATGCAATACAAACTTTGCAAACATATCCACAACGACGGCCGGGCCTGCGGCTCCGCTGCCGCCAAAGGCCGCGACTATTGCAGCTACCATCTTGACTATCGCATCCGCCAACACCGCATGGCGCAGTACCGCGCCCGTGGCCAGCGCTTCAGTCTGCAACTGCCGCCGCTCGAATCCATGCACGCGGTGCAGTCGGCCCTCACCCAACTTTCAGAGGCCGTCGCCGCAGACATGATCGACCTTAAGCGCGCTGACCGCCTCATGGGGCTGCTGACCATCGCTTCCCGCAATCTGCTCAAGGCCGACAAGTGGCCTGCCAGCCCTTATCACTCCGACCAGCCCGGCCCCGCCGTCGATCTCGCCGCCCAATACGGCCTTCCCGCCGACCTCGACATCGACACCCCACCCGAACTCGCCTTTCCCCCACCGTCCGAACCAACGAACAGCGTCATCCTGAGCGAAGGCGGCCTTGCCGCCGCAGTCGAGGGACCTGCATTGTTCCGATCTCCCCTCTTCCCCGAAATCCCTCCTCCCTACGTCCGCGACTACGCCGCCGAAGCCGAGGCCGCGATGTACGAAGTAACCCCAGAGAGCCTTGAGCTGGACGACATCCTGAAAACCCAGGGCTACAAGGCTATGGAGCGTCGCGCCGTCGAGCATCGCCGCGACGAGGAACATCGCAAGCAGCGCAAGCTCTTCCGCGCCAACTACGCGCACTACGCCGCGGTTGCCAAAACCAAAAACATCGAGCGCGCCGCCGAAAAACTCCTCGCCCAGCGCCAGGCCGCCGAGAAGGCAGCCGCCGCGCAAGCAGCGACCCAAGCCGCGACTCAACAAGTCGTCTCCCCCATCCCGCCTCCTGTTGGCGGGGTGGGTCCTTTGCCCGACACCACCAGGAAGCCTGTTGCTTCCGCAACCAGCGAAACCTTCGCCACCGAGGAAGCCGCCACCGCCTGAACCAACTGCCGTGCTGCTGACCGCGGAGTGGCGGTTCACTGCCCTCAACCGCAGACTAGTGATTTGCTGCCTTTAACCGCGGAGCGGCGATGAGCTTTTAGCCCCGGGCGTGAGCCTGGGGTTCGGCACGGTATGAACCTCGGGCCGCGGAGCGGCGTCGGGTGCTTCCCATCCGCGAAACCGCCAGGGCCTGAGCCAACGTGTGCCCGAAGACGTCGTTCACAATGGAGAAGCATCTCAACTCGCCAAACACCCGAGCCGCTTGCCGCGAAATTTGCGGTAGCCGTGCGCGTAAGCGCGCGGTCACGACCGCCCTCGTTCAACCAGAGTCCGCACAGCGGACGGCACGCCCAAGCTGTAACGCTAAGTCCAATGGGCTTGCTGAGTTACCTATAAGTGGCTGTTAAATCAATGAAATACAAGAAATCCACAACTCAAACCGCTGATTCTAAAGGACCGCGACACATTTTTTTTCGCGTTATAGCAAGTGAATCCAGAGCCCTAATCCCCTCAAAGGTATAGGGCAAAAAACGCGAAGCGGTCTGCTAAATTAGCCGTGCTTGTGTATTCCGGGAAAGGTACCGTGATCATTCTGCTGATGGGCGTCAGTGGCGTCGGAAAGACCACGATTGGGCAAGCCCTCGCCCAGGAGCTAGGCTGGCCTTTCGCCGATGCGGACGACTTCCACCCCGCTGGCAATGTGGCCAAGATGCGAGCCGGGGTTCCGCTCGACGATGCAGACCGCGCCCCCTGGCTGCAAGCGCTGCACGAAGCGATTGTCGGTTGGATCGCGGCAGGGAAGTCAGCTGTCCTGGCGTGCTCGGCACTCAAAGAGTCATACCGGCGACAGCTCGTGGTTGGTCCGGAAGTGAAGCTCGTGTTCTTGCTCGCCGGATTCGATCTCGTCTCCCAGCGCCTCGAAGCTAGGCAGGGACACTACATGAATCCGGGCCTGCTGCGCAGCCAGTTCGAGACGCTCGAAGTGCCGCAAGACGCCATCGCGATCGACGTCAGCGTCGCAGTGCCCGAGATCGCAGCCGCAATCCGGGCGGACTTGGGAGTGTAGGGCAGAGAAATCCAATGAGCGCATCTTCTGCAATTTCGGATCTCGACGATCGCTTTGGAATTACTGGAGCTGCGAGAGTTGTTGCCGGCAACGGCGGCCTCGCCAAGGTCGTCATTTCTGGGCAATCCGCCCGGGGTGAGTTGTATCTGCACGGTGGCCAAGTGACCTCATGGGTCCCCATGGGTGGTAGCGAAGTCTTTTTCGTCAGCCCCAATTCGCTCTGGCAAAGCGGCCGGGCCATTCGCGGAGGCGTGCCCATCTGCTTTCCCTGGTTTGGTGGCAAAGCCGACGACCCTGCTGCCCCGGCGCATGGATTTGTCCGCACGAAAGCCTGGGAGTTGGAGTCCATCGCCGTGAGCAGCATTGGCGTTGCCGTCAGCATGGCGACCGAGAGCAACGAAGCCACGCGAAAATGGTGGCCGCACGATTTCCGCCTGGTATGTGGAGCGACCTTTGGAACCCAACTGAAGCTGCGATTGATCGTCACCAATACTGGCGCCACGCCCTTTACTTTCGAAGAGGCGCTGCATGCCTATTTTCGTATCGACGACACCGAAACTGCCGTTGTGAAAGGACTCGACGGAACTGATTACATCGACAAGACCGACCATCTCGCTCGCAAGACCCATCACGGCGAGCTGACATTTTCTGCCGAAACCGACAGCGTCTTCCTGAACACACAGCATTCGGTTGAACTGGACGACGCGGTAATGAAGCGTCGCATCATTCTGCAAAAGCAGAACTCGCTCACCACTGTGGTCTGGAACCCCTGGGCAGAAAAATCCAGCAGCATGGGCGACCTTGGGAACGGCCAGTGGAGGAACTTTGTTTGCCTCGAAACCAGCAACGTAGGTCAGTACGGGGTACCTCTCCCTCCCGGCCAGCAACACATCATGAGCGTGGCCGTGGAAGCGTCGCCGCTATGAATCACCATAACGTCAATGCGACTAACGCGATGTCGGTCTTGAAGTGCGGGCTCGGCGCAGGCAGAGCTCCTGCTACACTTCGCAACAATCCGAATCACACGTTGCTGAGTCTAATGGATCATGCGAGCAAAACGTCTAATCGGATTTATCGCAATCATTCAGTCCGTCCTGTTCTTGACGCATTTGCTTCTCTACAAGACGTGGACATTTTCGCCAACGGGTCACGAGGTACCGGGGACGATCTGGACCAAATTGCCTCTCGGTTTACTATCAGTGAGCTTCGTCGTCGCTTCGCTACTCGCCTTTCGCTACACCAATGCTGCTCTGCGCGCGTTTTACAGGGTTGCTGCCGTTTGGTTGGGCGTTTTGTCCTTCCTCTTCCTCGCAGCCGTTGCCTCCTGGATTATTTTCGGACTTGCCCGGTTGGCGGGGCTGGACCTGAACTTTCATCGGACTGTGGAGTTGTTGTTCGGTGTGGCAGCCCTGGCCGGAATCTACGGAGTCTTCAACGCCAGCTGGACCCGGATCACCCGGACGACAGTGCAGCTGACAAATCTGCCGCATGCTTGGCGCGGTCGAAGAGCTGCTTTGATCAGCGACGTGCACCTGGGCCATGTACGAAACGGCAGTTTTCTGCGACGCATGGTTGCGAAGATCGCGAAGGAAGAGCCCGACGCAGTTTTTATTGCTGGAGATTTGTACGACGGGACGGCTATCGACGCGCAAAGAGCGGCCGAGCCGTTGAGCGAGCTCGCGGCGCCACGGGGAGTGTACTTCGTTGCCGGAAATCATGAGCAGTTTGGCGATGACAGCAAATATCTGCGTGCCATCGCGGCTGCAGGAGTCCGCGTGCTCAGCAATGAAAAGGTCGAAGTAGACGGTTTGCAGATCATCGGCGTTCCATATCGCAATGCGGCGCACGATAGCCATCTTGCTGCAGTGCTGCACGGGATTGGATTGGATCGCGATCGCGCCAGTGTCCTGTTGACCCATGCGCCTGACCATCCGGAGGTCGCGGAAGCTGCTGGAGTCTCCTTGCAGCTATCCGGGCATACCCATCTGGGACAGTTCATACCCTGGAGTTGGATGGCCCGGCGAGTTTATCGGCAGTTTGTGTATGGTCTAAGCCGGATCGGAAAGATGCAGGTGTTCACTTCGAGTGGAGCGGGTACTTGGGGACCGCCGCTGCGCCTGGGATCGAATCCCGAGATTGTAATGCTTGAGTTCCAGTAAAGATCAGCGTGTGCAGAATTTCCACACGCCGACTCATGGCCCGCGTTAACGGAAGCCCATCGTAGCCGAAGTAAAAGGGGCGCTCCGAAAAGCGCCCTTAATGCGGCCCCCCGACGGCGGCCAAACCCCATACCCTGGCCACCGTCCGGCTGGTTAGAAGCTAAGCCGCAAGCCAAACTGCATTTGTCTCTGATAGGCCGAGGTGGCACTCGTCAGGGACCCAGGGAGTGATCCGAATCCGGCGGCATTGCTGGTGTCCAGGTAATCGCCGGTGGGATCGCCGAACTGGTCGTGGTTGAACAAGTTGGTGAACACAACCTGGAACTCAGCGTTGAAGCGTTCCGTAATCTTGAACATCTTCTTTACGCTCAGATCAACGTTCCAGTACGGCATGCCGCGGTAGACGCCGAAGCCTCCGTCGCGGATGTCGTATCCGAGAATGGGCTGGCGAATGTTATTGAATGCCGCTGCCGGGTCGGCAAACAGGTTAGCCCCGCCCAACCCGGAGGTGCCAATGCCATTCCCACTCACAAAATGACGTGAGCCTTGTCCAAGGTTGGCTGGAGAAAGAGGTATGGCGTTCTCCGAGACTCCATAGCCGAAGAAGTTCGACGAGTCGCCCTCTCCAAACGCCTGACCGCCGCCGTTGATGGTGCCAAGGGTGATCGGCAGTGCACTGCCGGTGGTGAAGACCGGGGCGATCGTCCAGCCACCCGCCAGATGGCCCAGGAAGCCCGACTGTGACTTGTACCAGTGAGGCTGATACACCGCGAACAGGTTGTAAATAAATCTGCGATCAAAAGCCTGGTAACCGTAGCCAGTCTGAAGGTTGAAGGGATCCGGCGGCGTTGCCGCACTGGTCGCCTGAACCTCGGAGCCAGTACCCAGGGCCTTCGACCAAGTGAAGTTCGACTGCATGGTTACGCCATGCCAATCCTGCGACTTCAGGGTGATGAACAGGGCGTTATAGTTGCCATAACCAACGCTGGCGTTCATAGCTACGCCACTGGTGAGCTGGCCTTGCGAGCCGAATGGACCGGGCAGAGGGGAATTCATCATGCTGCGTGCGTAGTTGAAGCCAGGAGCGCTACCGCCCTGGTCCAGATCGCTATACAAGCTCCAGACATTCTGGATGGAGAGGTTGCCCGTGCCGTTGTTGCCTTCGTTTGCAAGAACAGCCTGGGTGCAGTTCGCGAAGCCATTGCAGTATCCGGTGCCCGCCAATGCCGTTTCAAAGAACGGTTGGGGTGCGACCGCTGCGGTATTGCCAGTGCAATTCCCGCCGCCCATGTTCTTCACGTTGCCGCTGCCGCAGTAACCGATCACCGCATTCGCATAGGCGTTCGCGAAAGTCTGGCCGCCTTTGGTCATCATGTACGGGACGGCGTTGAGATTGATCGGAAGATACTCGTTCTTAATAATCCTTCCGATGTAACCGATCTCGAGGCTGACCTTGTTGTTGAGTTGGCGTGCAAACGTAGCAGTGAATGTGTCGACGTGATTGGGCCGGAAATTCGGATCGAGTGCCGAACCGGCGCCTGCTGCGATTCCGTTTACGCCCGGATAAAGCGGTTGGGGAAGAGTCGGGCTTGCGGCCGGCAGCGGAGCTACCAAACCGTCTGAACCAACCCGGAACGCGTTCGTAGGGCTCGGCGACGCGGTGCCGCACGTGCCGTTCGACAGAGCATTGAAGCACTGTACGGGCTGAATCAGGCCGGTACCCAGCAGAGGGACTAGAACTAGGTCAACGCCGTTGAGGCGTCCATAGGTTCTGCCGTACCCGCCGCGAAGTACGGTTCTGCCGTCGCCGAAGATGTCCCAGGCAGCTGCTATACGCGGGCTCCACTCCCCATAGAACGGGTTGTAGGGGTATTTGGAAGGATGAGCGGTGTTTCCCAAGAGGCTGAATCCGACCAGCGGGTTGAACACTTGGCCTTGTAATGCGGCTGCCGACCGGGAATTCAGGTATTGCTCAGTGTTGATCGGATTGTTGCCCGGGCCTACAAAGATAACTTGCTTGCCCGAGGCCTCGGTCGGCGGCATCTCCAGGGTCCACCCCAAACCGTAGGTCAGGGTAAACTTAGGCGTCATGCGCCACGTGTCGCTGCCATAGAAGTTGTAGTAGGGGATGGTGACCTTGTCCTGCGCTGGTGTCAGAGGTGGATTTAATGCCAGATCGCTACCACTGCGGGTGTAGGCCACCTGTGAAATCGACACGATGCCTAGCATGGCGGCATAGTCGCGTCCCCAGTTCCTGGTGGATGCAACCGCGGAGGGAACGTAGCCGCTCATGTTGATGCCCGCGCCGGCTGTCGTTCCTAGCTGGTAGACGGGATAATAGTTGATGCCGCCACCGTTGTCAGTCCGCTCGTGCCAGTTGAAGTTGTGCTGGTACATGCCTCCGAACTGGATCATGTGCTTGCCATGAAGCCAAGTGGCGTCATCTCGGATCATGTTGTCCTGGCCATCCCAGAAGCGAGTACGCGTTTGTTGCGTATTCACGTTGTAAGGCTCGACTGGCCCCTGGTTGGGATTGTTGGTTTCGCCAAAGGGCTCCAGCGCCCCGCCTAGACCCGGAAACTGAACCGGTGCTCCTGCTCTGCCCCAAGCCCACCAGTTGCGCAGGTAGCTGTAACGAATATCGTTCGTGAAGTTGTTGGTGATATTCCCCGTCAAACCGACGACCAGGAACCATGGCTGCTGCGGGTTGTTGGACAGAGACTGCGGAACCCCCAGTGTGTCACCCGGGAAGAATCCTCCGATATCGATCTGCTGATTGCTGGCACTGGTGAGGTTGTAGTAGCGGTAGCTACTCATTAGGTGCCACTTGGATCCGAAGTCGTGGTCGAGCCGGGCCACACCAAAGTTAGACGACTGCGGAATCGCCATGTTGGCCGTGAAGCCGAGAACGTTCAGTCCGTCGCAACGGGACTGCCCGCATCCACTCTCGTTCGAAGCGGGCACGTACTTGTTCCACATCTGCTGTATCAGCGGATTGATTCCGATACCGCGAGGGTCGCACGGACCTGCGGGGCACTGCGCGGGATTGTAGGTAACTCCGTTGTACGTCACGGGCATCGGGTTGAGGTTGTAGACCTGTACTGCGCCGGTCGCATCCGCGAACTGTAACAGTCCGAGACGCATTGCCGCTGAGGGTACCGCCTTCTCGATGGTGGTCGATTCCGGAAAGCGGAAGCCCTCGTAGTTGGCGAAGAAGTATGTCTTTCCGCCCAACACATTCTTGGGGATGATGGGCCCGCCGATCGAGCCGCCGAAGCGGTTGTAGTGATAACTCGGAATCGGGATGCCGCTGTAGTTGTTCTGCCAGGTGTTGGCGTTCAGATTGTTGTCGAGGTAATACTCGTAAGCGGTGCCATGCCACTGGTCACTGCCACGTTTGGTAACAATCTGTACCTGAGCGCCCGCCGAGCTGTTGAAGTCAGCACCCATCCCGGCGACGTTCACCTTAAACTCTTCAACGCTGTCGGCTGGAGTCGGCATGACTCCGGTTGCACCTGCTGCCACGCCATTGCTCTGGTTGGCTGCGCCTCCAGTCGGGTCGCCAGCATAGCTGGGAGTATAGACGCTCATGCTGCCGTCCATATCATTGGTATTTTCTCCACCATCCAGCTGGAACGAGCTCTGGTCTACCGCTGCGCCGGCTACACTGCCATCAGGGCTAATGCCCGACTGCAGCGTTAGGAACGTGCTGGTGTCGCGAGCGATGCTGGGCAGAGAGTTAAGAGCGAGTCCGGAAACCTGGTTACCGACCGTGGCATTCAGTGTCTGCAACTCAACGCCGGAAGCAGCCACTTCGATCGTCTGACTTTCGGCGCCGATCTTCAGCGTGACATTCTCGGTTGTCACCATGCCCACCGCAACAACGTCGTTCGGAATCGCAGTCTTCTGGAACCCAGACCTGGTAACCGTGATGTCGTATGTTCCCGGAGGGAGGTTCACGAACACATACCTTCCTGCAGAATTCGTGCTGGCGGTTCGCACTTGCTTGGTGGCAGTGTCTGTGATGGTGACGGTAGCGTCCGGAACCAACGCATTGCTCGGGTCTGTCACCAGCCCGGTAATTGTTCCCAGCGAGGTTGTTTGCGCCCAGCCAGAAACCGCTACGCTGCACAATACCAATGCCAATAGGGTGGAAATCGAACCAAGGGACAACAGGTGTCGAGTGCGAATCATCACTACCCCCTCTTCAAATTCTGCAGATCCTCAACGCCGCGACTCTTGTATCGCGTACGTTTGAGCTCCAATGGAATGCCACAGCCGCCGGTCACTGCAAAGTTTCGGCGGACCAAGCCAGAATTTCGCCTGGTGGTCATGGGAGAGCAATGCGGGTGCCACTCAGTCTTCTAACTTCGTGATGAGACACGAGGGCATTGGATTTCGGTGCGGATAACAGTTGCTCGGCGTTCAAGTGCTCGACAGCTTGCTAGATTGGCGTCGGCGCGATGAGCCGTAGATCTGAAATTGGGTTGCTTCATCACAAGACGAACATCAAACTGCTTTGGTCACGGGACGAAGTTTAGCGGAAATCATCTCGGTCGAGAAAGGCCCAGGAGTGTGAAGCCAACTCACAGGCGTGGCTGTTCGGCAGAGCAAGACTGTCGGCAGATCACAGCGTCGACGCTAGGCGCCAAGCTGAGCATAGCTATCAAGACTGTCCACTTCTGCACGGTAGTTAGGTCCAACGGGAATCTCAGTCCCGTTGTTGAGGAGCACCGCCATGGCGGCACCTTGCTTGCGCAGAACGCTCGCGATGTGCGCGCGGTTCACGATAAACGAGCGGTGTACCCGTGCAAACTGCGCCGGGTCGAGTTTCGAGGTCATTCCCGACATGGTGTCGCGGATTTCGTGTACATCCGCACTGGTATGCAGGCGCACATAATTACCATCAGCGGCCACAAACACCACATTCTCCGCTGGTATTTCCGCATTCCCGCCATCTTCCAACCGAACCGCAGTGAGGAAGCGGTGCAACCCATTCGAGTAGTCCATATAGCGGCCGAATAACGAAGAGAGCTCTTCCAGTTTCCGCCGGTATATTTCTGCGCGTACAAGTTCCATTTTCGCGCGCAAGCCATTCAAATCTGCGGGAAGTTCAATCGTTTCGAAGGCGCCGACTAGCGCCCCGTCGTCTTTCGATCGCAAACCCATCACAACTGGAAATTTCGCTTCGGACCAAAAGGTCTGCAATCGTAGAGGGACACAGGTGGTTCTCGCGATCAGTAGCTCGGGCAGGTATGTTTCCAGAAGTATCAGGCATTCTTCCCATGTGCTTGAGCCACCAACGAATCGGAATTCCGGCATCTGTTTCAATTCATATTGCAATTCATCCCGATAATCTGCATTTGGATCCAAAACAACAACCCTCATACCCCCCCGATTGGGTTGTGGTTGCTGTATTAGATGAGGTACCTGCATATTGCCCACGGCTTGCCCCCACAGATCGACTCATGTCGATTTGGCCCTTAGACGAGTGAAAGTTAGTGTCGTCTTCAAGGAGATTGCGAATTGGGACGAGCATAAGCGATATGGGATTGGGCGCAAGCATCCATGGGACGCATGCACTCTCCGCAGGGGTGCTCCCACGGATATACCGCTGCATGTTTCCTTGACCTTACTAGCGCGAACAACTTCGGGCCGGGTCACGTACCAGATATATGACGAATCAGGGACGGCTGCGTCTAATTCGGCACCTGAGGCCAGGTATCGAAGATACGGATGCCGGAGGCCACCTGATGGTTTCGTTGTTCAGTTAACTCGAGGGGATTGGGGCATGGGGATACAAACTATCGACACTCTCATCGTCGATGACGAGGTACTCGCTCGCAAGAAGCTTCGCGTCCTTCTTGAAAAGGATCCTGACTTCCGCATCGTAGGGGAGTGCGCGACCGCCGCCGATGCGATTCGCGCTTTGAAGCAACTTACTCCAGCCCTGATGTTCCTCGACATCCACATGCCTGATGATGATGGCTTTAGCGTGCTCAATGCCATTGACGCTGAGTTTCGGCCTAAGATTATCTTCACCACTGCCTACGACAACTATGCGATTCAGGCGTTCGATGCTGAGGCGGTTGATTACCTCTTAAAGCCGTTTGACGAAGATCGGTTCGCCCGAGCGGTGAAAAGAGCGAAAAGTGAGATCTTGGCAGAATTGTCCCAGCTTTCAGAGCGCGAGGGTTCAAACACGCAGCCTGGATCGAAACGTCCCATCGAACGCTTCGTGGTCAAGTCGGAGGGCCGGATTCTATTTTTCACCACCGACGAGATCGACTGGATCGAAGCCGCTTCCAACTATTTGAAGCTTTATAGCAACGGCAAAGGACACCTGGTTCGGTATACCATGCACGAAATAGAAAAGAAGCTCGATCCTGGGCAGTTCCTTCGAATTCACCGATCCATTATCGTGAACGTAAAAAAGATCCGCGGAGTGCAGCCCTGCAATAGCGGAGAGTTCATCGTTACTCTGATCAACGGCAAGGAACTTCCCTCGAGTCGTGGCTACCGGCAGAATTTAGGATCGCTTCTGAAGTCGGTGCTTTAAGCCTGTTACCGTAGCCCGTGAATGGCCTCAAGCTCGTAAACCACCGTTTCCTCGCCGACACTGAACGGGAGCACAATGCTGACAGTCGTTCCTCGTCCGGGGACGCTATGAACGTCGAGGCGCTGCCGGTCGCCGTAGAAGACCTGCAGCCGTTCCCGGGTGGCATTGAGTCCCAGACCATGCCTGGCTTTCCACTCCGGGTTGGTTGAAAATCCCGGCCCGTTGTCGCCTACCGTTATGTGGAGGTCATCGTTCTGGCGCTCCACTGTGATCCAGACCTCTCCTCCTTGCGCACGCCGCGACGCGCCATGGCGGATCGCGTTCTCCACCAGGGGCTGCAAGAGCAGATGCGGCACTCGTGCATCAAGCGTGTCGGGATGCACATCGCAACGGACCGTTAACCGGTCTTCAAAACGCATCTGCTCGATCTCTAGGTAGCCAGTAACGAACTGCATCTCGCGGTTCAGGGTCGTCTCCTGCACCGTGTTGTTGTCCAAGCTCATCCGAAGAAGGTCGCTCAGCCGCGCCAGCATTGTGTCAGCGGCCCGGACATTGGTGAGCATCAAGGTAGAGATGGAGTGCAGCGTGTTAAACAGGAAGTGTGGTTGCAACTGGCTCTTTAGCGCCTTCAGTTGCGCTTGCGCAAGCCGGGTTTCCAGCTGTGAAGTTCTCAGTTCGCGATCGCGGAACTCATGGTAGTACCACAACACATGAGCGATGGCGACAACCGGCAAGTACACGGCAATGCAATCGTCGAGCACGTTGTAGAGGAAGAGTCGCGTAAACAGTGACCATCCGATGGGAAAAGCTTCATTGGTCATTTGGTTTACGACCGGGTAAACCACCATGCGTACGACCACATGTGCGATGGCGAAAACCAGAGCGCCACCGCAGTACATTGCGCTTCGCCAACGCCAGTTCGAGCGCTCAATGGGATAGCGCAAGCCGATCTGAAACACGATAGGCGTGAATGTGGCGAAGATTAGATAGTTGATTAGGGGAAGCCGCAACTCCTGCCAGAAGCCCGAAGGCTTCCAAAACAGGATGTTGAACCGGTACATGGAAAACCCGGCCACAAAAGCGATAAAGATCCATACGGCATAGCTCGCCAGCCAGATCATCCAGACGGATTTGCGTCCTCGCAGTCGCATTAGTTCGGGCCTCGGCGATAGCTGTTGAGAGTTGTTGGCACTATGGGGCGGGCGATCATACACGCGGAGGTAGGCGCTCCTCTGAAATCCGAGGTTGTATTACACCATGAGGACCGAAGCGACGCGAAGGGCGTTCGTCCCTGAATGACTGCTAATCGCACCACCGCTCTTCTTTTTTGTGTCAGTCTTGCGCATCAAGGATTTTTGGTCAGTAATGGGCCGCAGCCCGAAACTGCTCACTCCTGCCGCAGAGCCACGATGGGATCAATTTTAGTTGCGCGGCGTGCCGGAATGTAGCTCGCCAGCAGCGCCACCACGAGAAGCAACACGGGAACGCTCGTCATGATGGCAACATCGGTCGGCCGCACTTGAAACAGTACACTCGCCAGCGCATACCCGGCACCCACGGCGCCAAGAATGCCAAGGATTGTTCCCGTTATCGCCAACTTCATGCCGTTGCCAACCACCAGTCTCATCAAGTCAGTGCGGTTGGCGCCAAGCGCGAGGCGAATTCCCAGTTCGCGCCTGCGTTCCGCTACCGAGTATGCCAGTAGTCCGTAGATTCCCAGAGATGCCAGCAACAGCGCGAGCACAGCGAAGGCAGTCACCAGGATCGCAGGCAATTTGCGCAGGAAGACTGAAGGCGACTGCGAGATCACCTCTTCCATACTGGCCATGCCGTACGTGGCGACCTCGGGATCGAGGTCGTTGAAGGTGCGCCGGACCGCTGATTCCAACGAGTTCGGTTCCATCGAAGTGCGAATCGCGACCGAGAAAAAGGTGTTCAGACCTTGAGCAAATGGGAAATAAACCACCGGTGCCGGCTTGCTGTCCATACTGGTAACGTTTTCATCGCCGACTATGCCAACAATTTCGTTCAGGAACGGAGTGTTGGAATAGGTGAAATCAATTCGCTTGCCGATGGGATCGACGCCTCGAAATACTTCGTCGGCCAACGTCTGGTTAATGACGACCACGTTAGGTGCGCCCTTCTTGTCTTGGTCAGTAAAACTTCTGCCGGCGCGAAGCGGGACCCCCATCGCGGCAAAGTAGTTTGAGCTGATATCGCGGGAATTGGCTTCGTGTTCTTCGCGGGCCGAGGCGCTGCGCCGCCCCTCCAGCACGAATCGCGAAGTGTTGCCCCCGCCGCTAAGCGGAAGCACGCTTACAATTACGACGTCCTTTACCCCCGGCAGCGACTTCAGGTGGGCGCGCATCGTCTGCTCGAAGCCAATCACCTGTTCCTCCTTGGTGTAACGGTTGCCGGGCATAGCGACGTTGAAGCTCAGCAGGTGATCGGTCCGGAAGCCGGGGTCGACACTGATGACCCGCAGCAAGCTCTTCGTCAGAAGTCCGGCACCGGCGAGCAGCACGATTGCCATGGCGATTTCAGCGATCACCAGGAAATTGCGGAAGCGATGACTCGCGCTCGAGGCTACAGTTCTGCCGCCTTCCTGCAATGCATTCTGAAGCGCAGGTTTGAAGATCTGTATGCTCGGAGCCAAGCCGAACAGAATGCCTGCGAGCAATGACACTGCGGCGGAACACAGCAGAACACCACCATCGACTCGCGCGTGATCGAGGAATGGCATCGACTGTGCTAGAAACTTCGGCGTGCCGGCGATCATAGCCGGGATGGCAAGTACGGCGAGACCCACTCCCAGAACGCCGCCCAGCAATGCGAGCAAGATGCTCTCGGTCAACAACTGACGAATCACGTGCCAGTGCGATGCGCCGACCGCCACGCGAATCCCGATTTCCCTGCAACGGCCCACGGACTTTGCCAGAAATAGGCCCGCAAGGTTGGCGCAGGTAATCAGCAGCACGACTCCAACCGCCACCGTGAGCAGCAAAAGAACCGGCCGAACGTTACCCACCAGGTCGTCACGCAACGGATGCAACTGCGCCGAGAGGGTTGCGTTGGAATCGGGGTATTGGATTTGCAACTGACGCATGAGCGTAGTGAGGTCAGCCTGTGCCTGCTGTAGTGTGACGCCGGGCTTCAGGCGTCCCACCGGATGAAACCAGTAACCATTGCGTCGAGCGCGAAATCCGCCGTCAACCGCAAGTGGCATCCAAAAATCAGCGGAAAGTCCAGGAGCGAACTGAAAGTCTCGCGGTAGCACACCAACCACAGTCCGGAGTTCGCCATCGAACTTGAGGCCTCGGCCGAGAATATTTGGGTCGCCGCCAAATCGCCGTTGCCACCCGCCGTAGCTGAGGATCACGGCCTTCTCTCCGTGCGCACCGTCGGCATCCGGCTGGAAACTTCTTCCGAGCGCCAGACGAACGCCGAGTACATCAAAAAAATTCGCGCTGGCCATGGGTGTAGGCACCTGTTCGGTACCGTTCGGCCCGGAGTAATTTGATCCTGTCACCGAATAGCCTCCGAACTGCTCGAAGACTTGGTTGTGAGCTCGTATGTCTACGAAGTCCGGGTACGAGACCTCAAACGGGGTTATGTCGCCAGTCGTTCTGGTCGACCAAACCTGCACCAGCCGCTCCGGTTGTTGGAAGGGCAGTGATTGAAGGAGGGCCGGTTTAACCACACTGAAGATCGCCGTATTCGCACCGATTCCGAGTGCCAGCGTGACCAGTGCCACTGCAGTGAAACCCGGATTTTTGCGCAACATGCGCGTCCCAAATTGAAGGTCCCGCAGCAACGTGTTCATCAATGAGTTCCTCCGAGTTAGCCAATACTGGGATACGGCTTCTTTTGTATCGCCTGCACCTGTATTGCCGATCATTCGGTTGCAAATGTGCGATTCGTACCGGCACTGGAGCCTTCTACTCGCGCGCCTTGTTCATTTGCAGTATCGGCTGTCCGGTAACGAACAAGTTCCCCTCCATGGGGGTAGCTTCGGGCTGGGATATTAGCGACAAAAAGACAACAGCCACTCGTAAGTGGCTGTGCGGTCAGAAGATGTCTATGGTGGGCGCTACAGGATTCGAACCTGTGACTTCCACCGTGTGAAGATGGCACTCTACCGCTGAGTTAAGCGCCCACAACTGCGGTAGTGAAGATTGTAACAAATTATTATGTAGCGCTTCGCGCTCAGGTTCGAGGCCGAATTACTTGACGTCCTTCATAGGCGTCAGCGTGACATGCTCGTGCCCCGAATTGTCCCCCGCCCGCGCGATGACACCTGCGAAGGCTTCCCGCAGTTCCGGATACTTCGCCAGCAGAGCCTTCATAACTGACGCATTGTCCTGCGAAGCGATCGCGGGAGTTGCCGTGTCGGGCGAGCTGTACTGTGCTCGCACAAAAAGTTCGGTGGCGGTAGGTACTGCGGAAAGCTCCACCACCTTAAACGTCTTGCCGCCCGCCGCCAGTTGAAGAGGCGCCTCAGCGCTGGGAAGATCAGCCGGCCGCGCCGACTGCAACTCATCGCTCAGCTTATCGAGCGCGGGAGTACTTATGAAGTCCACCGGTGCCATCAAGTCCCACGCTGTCAGATAGTAGAGCCATGCGTTGTGGGTCTGGCCCTTTTGCTTGTACTCTCGCGCCTTGCTCACATACCACTGTCCATCGTGTTCGCCCAGGGAATTCGCCCGCGCGTAGTAGCCGGCCAGCTTCCAGGAGTTGCGACCGGCCTCTGCCAGCACCAGGGTCAACGTTGCAGGAGTCTTGCCTGCGACCGAGACAATCGTCAATGCGTAACGTCCTGGTGGCAAACTCGGAATAGAGATTCCGGTCCGGTCTGGCGAGTTATAGATCCCGCAATAGAAATCGGCCCGCTGCCATGTCGTTTTCGAGTTGCTGGCATCCAGCAGGAAAATCCGCGTTTCACTCGGTTGGCCCTGCGCGAAATAAGCCTCATGGCTCACCACTGCCTGCTCGATGCCGCCGAAACTCGCTGCCACTTCCGGCACGGCATTAGCTCTCAAGCCCGCGACGTCTCCCTTCGCCGACATGGAGTAATACTGCTGCGCAGCAGACTCGAGCGCCTTCTCTGTGGCGGCGTCAATTTCCGAGCCGCTATAGCACTCCTGGGCGTGTCCTGCTCCGGCCAGAGCGAGTGCGATTGCGGCCAGAACAAAGCAGTTTCGACTGTTCCAAAAGGAAACCATGCGTATTGAGTTCAGCCTCGAGACGAATTTCCATCCGCCGCAACTCGCCCTAACAACATTCGTGCGCGACAGGGGTTAGAATAAGCGCTGCAGAGAAGCAGGGGTCGGTTCCCGTTTATCAAGTTTATGTTACGCTCCCGCCAAATACTCAGACTGACAGTGTTCCTGGCAGCGGCCCAGCTGCTGTCGCCGGTTGGAGCCGCAGCCCAGACATCTACGGCGCCGGCTTCCACTTCGCACAAAGCCAAACAACGGACCAAGAAAACTCCGCCGGTCGTCGAAGCAGCCCAGACGCCGGCTGCGCCTCCGACGCTGGAGCAGCAGTCTCCAGTTGCGCCCGAGGTGACATACAACAACGGTCTGCTTACGATCGCTTCCACTAATGCCACACTTTCGCAAGTGTTGCGCTCTGTGCAGACTCAGACCGGAGCGATCATCGAAATTCCGCCCGGAGGTGGTAGCGAACGCGTCGTCGCAACCCTCGGACCAGGCAAGCCGCAAGCGGTGTTGGCGAGCCTCCTGAACGGGTCCAAATTCAATTACGTAATTCTCGGTGAGGCCGATAACCCTGGCACAGTCAAGAAGGTCATTTTGCTGGCGAAGGCTGGCGGATCGTCGGGCCAGATGTCTGAGATGACGGCGCAAAACATTTCCCGCCCGCAGCAACTTCAGCCCCAGCAGGCCGTTGAGCCACCTGACGACGAGTATCCGCAGAATGAACCCGAGATCGAAAACCAGAACCAGCTTGTGCCCGGCCAGCCCGGCATGCCCGGCGCAGAGAACCTCACCCCCGATAGTGTCAACCCGCCGACCCGCACTCCCGAACAAATGTTGCAGGAATTGCAGCGCATGCAAACGCAACAGCAGCAGATGCAGCAGCAACTCAATCCTGCTAACCAGCAGCCGTTTAATCAGCAGCAGACCCCGCCACCTGGGACATCGTCCCCCACCCCGACGCCCAGCCCGCAGCCTCAATAGCTGGAACCTCAGCTCCGAAACAGAAAGCCGTCCAATTTGGACGGCTTCGTAGTTTCTCGATAATCAAATCGACTAAACGGTCACCATCGCGACAAGTTCGGCCAACGAATCTTGAAAAGGCGCACGCGCGACGCCGCGCTCGGTAATGATGGCCGTCACATATTTACTCGGGGTCACGTCGAACGCAGGGTTCTCGACGCGAACGTTGTCAGGCGCGATCTGCTTGCCGGCCAGGTGCGTGACCTCGGTCGAGGCACGTTGCTCAATGGGAATCCCGCTGCCGTCCGGTGTGTTGAGGTCCACGGTCGAAATCGGAGCTGCGACGTAGAACGGAATCCCGTGTTCCTTCGCCAGCACCGCCACAGAATAGGTGCCGATCTTGTTGGCTACATCGCCGTTGGCCGCAATGCGGTCGGCGCCCACGATGACGGCGTCGATCTTGCCCAGTCGCATCATCGCTCCGGCCATGTTGTCGGCAATTAAAGTGGTTGGAATGCCATCCTTCATCAGCTCCCACGCTGTCAGCCGTGAGCCCTGAAGAAATGGCCGCGTCTCGTCGGCGAACACGTTGATCTGTTTGCCTGAGGCTACGGCAGCACGGATAACACCCAGTGCCGTGCCGTATCCCGCCGTCGCCAGCGCCCCGGCATTACAGTGGGTCAGCACGCCACCGCTGCTGGGCAGCAACACTGCACCATGTTTGCCCATCGCCTCATTGGCGGCAATGTCTTCCACGTGCATGCGCTGCGCCTCGGCCACCAATTCGGCCTTGATCTTTTCAACCGGCAGCGCACGTGAAAGCTCAAACTTCTCGCGCATGCGCCGAATTGCCCAGAACAGGTTCACCGCCGTCGGACGAGTAGCCGCCAACACGTCGGAGATGGTACGAAACTCGCGCTCGAACTCCGGCAGCGTCTTCGCCTGCGATTGGGACGCTCCCAGCGCGACGCCCATTGCGGCAGCCACTCCTATTGCCGGCGCTCCACGCACGATCATGGTGCGGATAGCGTCCGCCACTTCTTCATAATTCGTGCAGGTAACGTAGAGCTCTTCGGTCGGCAGCTTCGTCTGATCGATGAAGCGCACTCCTGCGTCGGTCCATTCCAGTGTTTTGATCATGATCTTATTTTGTTTCCAGGTTTGCGACGTGCTCGGCACGCACGTCGTTGGCCGTGAACAATGCCACGAACGGAGCCGGCGCAGCCGCCTTCTCCACATACTCGCGTCCGCCCGCTTCCTGACGCTCGACCAGGCACAACACTCCTGCGACTTCGAAACCATACGCGCGTGCCGCCTCGATAGCTTGAATCGTAGAAGCTCCCGTCGTGCAGACGTCATCCACGATGACGACGCGCGCGCCTTTCTCGCGAAAACCCTCGATGCGCTGGCCAGTACCGTGTGTCTTCTCCGCCTTGCGAACCAGGAAGCCGTTGATGGGCGCGCCTTGCTGGGCGCTGATCACCGAAGTTGCAACCACAATCGGATCGGCTCCCATGGTCAATCCTCCAATTGCGTCCCACTTGCCAGCCTCGCTCGCGAATCTCCTCAAGCACTGCTTCGCCAGTCGCTACGGCGCCGGCTGCATCCAGTGTGGTCAAACGGCAATCAATGTAATAGTCGCTGGTCCCCCCGCTGGACAAGCGTGAAGTTTCCCAGCCGGAATGACTTGTACGAAAGCATCTTCAGCAGACGTGCACGTGCATTTGCCATAACTTTCAACGATACCATCTCTAGTTGAGCGCCTTCTCGAGATGCCGAAAATGATCGGTGGCCATCCAGAGTGACCCGAACAGCGTCAGATTGTAGCCACAGTGCATCAGGAAAGATGACGCGACCGAATCGGTCCGCTGCCGCACCAGCGTGAACACTACACCGACCACAAAAATGCTGAGCAGTGGGGCCCACGCGTAACCCAGTTGCGCGCCGTGAATTAGCGCAAAACACGTTGCCGTGAACAGCACTCCGACGGTTAGCCCCCACGCCCGGCGCACCACTGGATATAGCATTCCGCGAAAGAAAAGTTCTTCCATCAGTGGCGCCAAGGTGATGCCGAACGCGGCCATCAGGTACGCGCCGCTAGTTTCACTGAAGTACTGGTCCATGGGCACTGACTTGGGAATCGGTAGCCAGCGCGACGCAAACTCAACGACGAATGCTAGGACCGCGCCTGCGATCAGGTACACAGGTGCCGCGGCAATTGGCCAGTTCCAATGTATCGATCGCCAAAACCCTTGGCGCGACTCGTTTCGAACCAGTGTCATCATGAAGAAGATGACCACCGGATAGGCTGCGATCTGCGAACCGATAATGACGATCGTGTTGGAGGTGAGGTCCTTGAGTGGTACGTGCTGGTTTCTTGTGAGAACGTGCGCGATTCCAATTGCTACTGAACTGCACAGAAATAATGCGGCTACAGTGAAAGCGACTACCGCGACGACGTGCCAGCCTGACCATCCGGGGAACTGTTCGCGCAGCGATGTCGCGGGCGTGAACGCAACTGACGACGGCATTAGCTCCGGTGCCAGCTTAATCTCGGTATGCGTAGCCTCCACCGCCGATGGCGGCAACGATTCGAGCGGCTCTTGTTCTGGGTCGGTCATGGATGATTGATTGCCCGCGGCCTGGTGGCGGATTTGCGCTTTAAGCGCTCTTACCGTTTGATGCCTTTAGCAGCAATTTTGCCAGCGCTTGCCCGGTGTAAGACTTCTTCACTCGCGCTACTTGCTCGGGTGTGCCTTGCGCCACGATGCGGCCGCCTTCCTCGCCGCCCTCGGGGCCGAGATCGATGATCCAGTCCGCATTCCGAATGACGTCCATGTTGTGCTCGATGATGATGATGCTGTTCCCCAGGTCCGTCAAACGGTGCAACACCTCGAGCAACTTACTTACGTCGTCGAAGTGCAGCCCGGTTGTCGGTTCGTCGAGCAAGTAGAGCGTCTTGCCCGTCTGCCGCTTGCTCAATTCGCGCGCCAGCTTGATGCGCTGCGCCTCGCCGCCGCTGAGCGTTACCGCCGATTGCCCGAGGTGTATGTAGCCGAGACCGACGTCAACCAGCGTTTGCAGCTTCTGCCTGATCTGCGGAATATTTTCCAATACCGGCAGCGCGTCGGCCACCGGCGTTTCCAGCAAATCCGCGATGGAGTAGCCTTTGTACTTCACGGCCAGAGTCTCGTGGTTGTATCTCTTGCCGCCGCAGACTTCGCACTGCACATACACGTCAGGCAGGAAGTTCATCTCGATGCGCCGCTGCCCGTCGCCCTGGCATGCCTCGCAACGCCCACCCGCCACATTGAATGAGAATCGGCCCGCTTTGTAGCCGCGCTCGCGCGATTCCGGCAGCATGGCGTACAGGTCGCGAATTAATGTGAAGACGCCAGTGTACGTCGCCGGATTCGAACGCGGCGTGCGCCCGATCGGCGACTGGTCAATGCGAATGACCTTATCGATAAACTCAGTGCCCGCGATGCTTTTGTGAGCGCCAGCCTCTTCACGCGAGCCGTAGATGGCTTTCGCGAGTGCGCGGTAAAGGATGTCATTCACCAGCGTTGATTTCCCGGAACCTGACACGCCAGTGATTACCGTCATCACACCCAGTGGGAAGTTTGCGTCAATGTGCTTCAGGTTGTTTTCACGCGCGCCGAGGATAGTGATGGCCTTGCCGTTGGTCTGCCGTCGCGCAAAGCGATACATTACCTGCTTTTCGCCGGAGATATACTGGCCTGTCAGCGATCGAGGAAACGTCTCGATCTGCTCGGGCGTTCCGCTGGCAACCACTTCGCCGCCGTGACGGCCTGCGCCGGGGCCAAGGTCGATGACGTAATCCGAGCGCCGAATTGTGTCCTCGTCGTGTTCCACCACCAGCACCGTGTTACCAAGGTCGCGAAGCGATTCCAGCGCGCCCAGCAAGCGGTCATTATCGCGGTGGTGCAAACCGATGGACGGCTCATCGAGCACATACAGTACGCCGCGCAGCTTGGAACCGATCTGGGTCGCCAGCCGGATGCGCTGGCCCTCGCCACCGCTCAGCGTCATCGCCGAGCGGTCCAAAGAGATGTAACCAAGTCCGACTGCATTGAGAAACTGCAATCGCTCGGCAACCTCGCGGAGGATGCGTCCCGCGATTTTGTTTTCGCGCTCATTGAGCTTGATCTTGCCCGCCGCCGTGACCGCGCGCGATACCGGTAGCGCCGTGAAGTCGGCAATGGACATGCCGTTCACCTTGACGCCCAGGCTCTCCGCGCGCAGCCGCCGGCCCTCGCATGCTGGGCACTTGGTTGCCGACATGTGATCCAGCAGCCAGTCGCGATAGCCCTGCGACGAACTGTCTTCCATGTTCTGCCGCAGGTAGGCGAACACGCCCAGAAAGCCGCCGCGCTTCTTCCGCTCTCCCTGCTCTGGCCCGTAAAGGATCAGGTTCTGTGTCTTTTTAGGAAGTTGCTCAAATGGTTTTGAGAGGTCGAAGCCATGCGCAGCGGCAGCCAGCTGTAACGAATGGATCAGATTCTGTGACGCCGATCCCGGCCCCAGAGCGCCTTCGAGCAGTGGCTTTGACCAGTCGGTAATGACCTTCGCCGGATCGAAGTCGTACTTGCTTCCCAGGCCGTTGCATTCCGGGCACGCGCCGTACATGCTGTTGAACGAAAACGAGCGTGGCTCCAGCACAGGAACGTTGATGCCGCACTGCGGGCAGGCAAGCTTTGACGAGTACAGCCGCTCGTCGCCGTCCACGACCGCAACGAGCACGAGGCCGTCGGCCAGCTTCATCGCCAGTTCAACGTCACCAGCCAGTTGCCGCTCAATCCCCGGCTTCACCAGCAGGCGGTGAATCACCACTTCGATGGTGTGGTTCTTGCGCTTGTCGAGCTTGACGTCTTCATCGGCGATATTGCGCAACTCGCCGTCGATACGCGCGCGGCTGAAGCCCTGTTGCACTAGCTTGTCGAGCTCTTTCTTGAATTCACCTTTGCGCCCGCGCACGATCGGGGCAAGGATCATCACCCGCTCTTCGGGTTCCAACTCCATCACGCGCTGGACTATTTGCTCGGCAGACTGGCGCGAGATTTCCCTCCCGCAATTTGGGCAGTGTGGTACGCCTATTGAGCTGAAAAGCAAACGCAAATAGTCATAGATTTCAGTGATTGTGCCTACGGTTGATCGGGGACTCCGACTGGTGGTTTTCTGCTCGATGGCTATCGAGGGGCTCAGACCGTCGATGCTGTCGACGTCCGGACGCTCCATCTGGTCGAGAAACTGTCGCGCGTAGGCCGACAGGGTCTCGACATACCTCCGCTGTCCTTCGGCATAAATCGTGTCGAATGCCAGCGACGACTTACCCGAACCGCTCAGCCCGGTGATGACCGTCAGGGTATTGCGGGGGATTTCGACGTTTATATTCTTCAGGTTATGCTGCCTTGCGCCCCTGACCGTGATGTTGGTGAGTCCCATTCGCTGATTTTCTGCTGCGTACTGCTGACTTGTCCGCCAAACGCCTTCCTTGGCGATGGGACGGCGATCCGGCTCGGGACGCCCGCCCGAACTCCCCAAACCCGTCCTCATGTGCGCTAGTGGGTCCAACAGGGGGTAGGCGCAAGTCTACTCCCGTATCTTATTTGCCAATAACGAGCAACGTCAATGCGCGCTAAAGTAGCTTCTGGGTCGAAACCGAGCGTCATCATTAAGTTATAGAATAGGAAAGACATGACACCAGTTTTGATGTCGTTTCTGCTGCTCTTCACCATCGTAGTTTCGTTCGTTTTCGGGATTTCCGTCGGCTATTGGGTGGTCTGCGGCATCCTGAACTTCTTCAATCCGTCCCGACCAGACACGACGCGCTCTCCGCGCCCGAGCTTCGCCACGTCGCCCAGCGGCGACTGAAGGAACCCTATATTTGAACGTGGGTTGAGGGCAATTTCCGCATCGTTGTAAGTCGCCGCAGTGTTTTTACGCAATTCTGTAGAAACTGCCAGGCAAACCGATGCAAACTTCCACGTTGAATTCCCTAGCCGATGAGAAACGCATCACGTCCTAGGGTGACGACCGTCACAGAAGTGCCTCATCGTTCTGTAACAAACTGTTCCTGCAAGCGGAGAAGTCCACTTGTACGGATCGTGCGTAGCCAATTCATATCGTCATAGGGTTTTCTTACTGGCTACGGTTCGGTTCGCGTGCGAAGACGTAGTTCCTGACGAGGATGTAATGAAGAAAGTCATTTTTGCAGTACTACTTACGGCACTGGCGCTCTTCCTGGTTCTGCCCAATCTGTCCTGGGCGTTCTAAGGCCTCCGCGCCCAAAGAGGCGCGAGTTGTGCGTCATCCCGTTGCCGCTTGGTTTTGCGGCTGCTGAAAAACTCTGCGCGGTATGTAATTTCTAACCGGCGCCATCACCCATTTTCCTTTATTTGCCTCATGATGGCAGCAGGGTCGTCGTGTTTTTCGGAAGCAAGTCCCGGGCCCCTCAGTTCAGCGTCGCCAGCACCGCTGGCGCAAAGCTTAGGGAAATAGCCGTACCCGGTTTCGTTCCCTTGTTATAACTAATATTATAATGCTTAAATCTGCCCAAACGCCTGACGTTTGGCATCCCTCTTCGTACTCTTTCAGCATTCATACCTCGACCGCGGAGTCTCCTTCCTACCGTTGCGCCACGACGGCGGAAGTGGCCCTCCCCGATCCTTACCTCCGTCGCCCGTCGGCACCACCGTGCAAGCCGTTGTATCCCGCCGACTACCGTCTGGGCGCGTCTGGAGTCATTCATGAGCTACGGAATTCTTTACGATGCCACTCTCTGCATCGGCTGCAAGCAATGCGAGCAAGGCTGCGCCACTGAAAATGGCCTGCCGTATGACAATACCATCGCGGAACAGACCACCACTTCCGCCAACAAGTACACCACCGTCTTAACCAAAGACGACAAGTTCATGCGCAAGCTGTGCATGAACTGCGAAGATCCAGCCTGCGCTTCGGTATGCCCAGTCGGCGCCTTGAAGAAGACGGCCCTCGGCCCCGTGACCTACGACAAGCACAAGTGCATGGGCTGCCGATACTGCATGGCCGCCTGCCCGTTCGGAGTTCCCAAGTATCAGTGGGACAAAGCCGTTCCGGGCGTGCGCAAGTGCATTATGTGCGCTCCGCGCGTGGCCGCGGGCAAGCCCACGGCCTGCGCCGAGATTTGTCCCACCGGCGCCACCAAGTTCGGCGACCGAGAAGAGCTGCTGAAAGAGGCCCGCAAGCGCATCCAGGACAACCCCGGCAACTACGTCCCCCACATTTACGGCGAGACAGAAGTCGGCGGAACGTCGGTCATGCTGCTTTCGTCGGTCGACTTCCTCAAGTTCGGCTATCGCGACGACCTCACCCAGCGTGCCCTGCCTATGTACACCTACCAGGTGCTATCGCGCATTCCCGACTTCGTGCCCATCTTCGGAGTTCTCCTCGGCGGGGTTTATTGGATCAGCCATCGCCGCGAGGACGTCGCCGAAGCCGAAGCCAAGGAGAAACACGAAAACGAAAAAGGTGGTGTGCAATGACCGTTCCCAAGTTCCGTTTCACCTTCTGGAAGGCCGTCTTTCTTGTCATTATGGTCGCGGGCGTTTATGCCACCTGGGTGCGCTTCCGCTACGGGTTGGGCGCCTCCACCAACCTCAGCGACCAATTCCCGTGGGGCCTTTGGATCGGCTTCGACGTCATGTGCGGAGTGATGCTGGCCGCCGGCGGGTTCACGCTGACCGCAGCCGTTGAGATCTTCAACATCAAGCGCTGGCATGCCATTCTGCGGCCAACGATTCTCACTGCATTCATGGGATATCTGCTAGTGTGCGCGGCGCTGATGTATGACCTCGGCCTGCCGTGGAACATCTGGCACCCGCTGATCATGCGCAACCCGCACTCGGTGATGTTCGAGGTTGCTTATTGCGTGATGCTCTACACCACAGTGCTGGCGCTGGAGTTTTCGCCCATCGTCTTCGAGCGGCTGGGTTGGACGCGCGCCCTCAAGGCCGTCCGCAGCGTGATGATCGTCTTCGTCATCCTCGGCGTAATCCTTTCGACGTTGCATCAATCGTCGCTCGGCACCTTGTACCTCATCATGCCCAACAAACTGCACGCCATTCTGGTGGAGCCCGCTGCTGCCGGTGTTCTTCTACTTGTCAGCCATCGCGGTGGGCCTGGCGATGATCATCTTCGAGTCGTCGATGAGCTCGAAGTACTTCGGCCGCGAGCTCGAACTACCGATCCTGCGCGACATGGGACGCGTGCTGGTGGTGGTGCTTGCCATTTACGGCATCCTCAAGTTCGAGGACCTGTATCACCGCGGCGTGTTGCACCTGGTCTTTGTGCCGGGCTACGAGCAGGGATTCTTCCTGCTGGAGATGGCGCTGTCAGTTGTCTTCCCCCTGCTGCTCCTGGCTTCGCCAAAAGTGCGCGACAGCGCCAAAGGACTCTACCTTGTCGCCGTTCTCACACTGTTGGGTTTCGTCACCAACCGCCTGAACGTCGCGATCACTGGAGTTGAGAACGCAGTAGGTGGCCGCTACACGCCGAAGTGGACCGAGGTTGTGATCACCGCGATGTTCGTCGCTCTCGGATTCGCCATCTTCGGATTTGCGGCGCGGTACCTTCCCATCTTCCCGGAGGAGAAGAGCCACGCGCCATCGATGCCGAAGTTGAGCGGCGTGCGCGCAGAAATGCCGGTGCCTGTCCATGCTGGAGACTGACCAATCCGAAGGCGTAGGCCGCAAGCCCGCCTGGCTGGTGGAGCTGGGGCGCAGCATCAGCGCCAAGCTGATGCTGTCCATTCTGCTGGCCGGACTCAGCGATCTTCGCCCTGCTGGGCTACTTGAGCAACCGGCTGCATCGCAAGCACCTGGAGGAAGCCGCCTTGGTGAGCGCCGAGCAGCAAAGCGAGGTGCTGCGCCGCAGCGCCTCGCATTACATGCTCAACAACGACCGCAACGGCCTCTACGAAATGATGGCCAACATGGCCGACCAGCCCGGCATTGTGCGCGTCCGCATTCTGAATTCCGAGGGTGTCATCAGCTATTCCACGCTGCCGTCCGAAGTCGGTGCCACGGTCAACAAGAGCGGCGAAGCGTGCTACGCCTGTCACGAGCAGTCCAAGCCGCTGACCATGCTCAAGCGGTCCGACCGCTTTCGCATTTATCGCGGCGACACCAGCCGCGTCCTCGGCATCATTACTCCCATCGAGAACCAAGCCTCGTGCGCCAACGCTGCCTGCCACGCTCATCCTGCCAGTGTTCAGATTCTTGGCGTGCTCGATACCAACCTCTCGCTTGACCGGGTCGATGCCAGCCTCGCGCAGGAACGCCGGACCATGCTGGCGTACACCGGCGGTGCTCTTTTGCTTCTGGCCTGCCTGAGCGGCCTGTTCATCTGGATCGTCGTGCACATTCCCTTGCGCTCGCTGCAGGCAGGGACAGAGCGCGTCGCCAAAGGCGAACTCGGCTTTCAAATTCCAGGTGAATTCGACCGACGAAATCGGAGACCTGGCGGAGTCGTTCAACGCCATGAGCAGCCGCCTGCAATTGGCGCAGGCCGAGATCACCGCATGGGCCCGCACGCTGGAAGATCGCGTCGAAGAGAAGACACGCGAGCTCAAGCAGGCGCACCAGCACATGCTGCACGTGGAGAAGATGGCCACCATCGGCAAGATGGCCGCCGTCGTCGCCCACGAGATCAACAACCCGCTCTCCGGCATCCTGACGTACTCGCGGGTGGTGAAGCGCTGGATCCAGAACAACTTTTCCACCGCACCGCGGCATGACGAAATGGCCGGCTCGCTCGATCTCATTGCCAGCGAGACCAAGCGCTGTGGCGAACTGGTGAAGAACCTGCTTTCGTTCTCACGTGTCACACCCATGAATCTGGAGTGGTGCGACCTTACGCAAGTCATCGATCGCTGTGTGCGGCTGGTACAGCACAAGATGGACATGGGCAACATCCAGCTCAACCTCACGCTGGGCGAAGAGTTGCCCAACGTGCGCTGCGATCCCAACCAGATCGAGCAGGTCGTGCTCGCCATGGTGATCAATGCCATTGATGCCATGCCGCAAGGCGGAAACCTCTGGATCACTACCCGCCAGAGTTCCTCCACCGCCATAGAACTCATCATTCGCGACGACGGCATGGGAATCCCCGAGGAACATCTCTCCCACATTTTTGAGCCGTTCTACACCACCAAAGAAGCCGGTGGCTCAGGTCTTGGCCTGGCCATCAGCCAGAACATCGTCGAACGCCATGGTGGAAGCATCGCTGTGCACTCAGTCCCAGGACAGGGAACCACATTCACGATTTTGCTGCCGGTAGACAGCCAGAGAATTTTGCCTGACGGCGAGTCGAATCGGATTGCGGTTGAAAAGGTTACGAAATGAATGCGGCGGAAGCGCCGGGCTTCAGCCCGGCGAGTGGAGGAAGTGTCGAAGTTGATCCGATGCCGCCGGGGCTAAAGCCCGGGGCACAGCACGGGGCACAGCACGGGGCGGAGGTCACCGGACTAAAGTCCGGTGCTTCCACCGAAAGGGCAGAAGCTCGAACCTCCGATGCTCGACGGGTGAGGGACGAGATTGGGTTCCAACGAAGTGAGGTAGAGGAATGATCAAAGGAAAATTGCTGATTGTCGATGACGAACTGAGCGTCCGCGATTCACTGGCCAAATGGTTCGCTGAGGAGGGTTATGACGTTGCCACCGCCGACGGCGCCAACGACGCGCTCACTCGCGTGGCTGAGCAGAGTTTCGACGTTGCCCTCGTAGACATCAAGATGCGTGGCACCGATGGCATCGAGTTGCAGCGCCGCCTGCATGAAATCTATCCAGACATGCTGGTCATCATCATGACCGGCTACGCGTCGGTCGAGACAGCCATCGCCGCGCTGAAAAACGGCGCTTACGACTACGTCACCAAGCCGCTCGATCCCGACGAGATTGCGCACCTGGTCTCCAAAGCCATGGCGCATCGCCAGACTGTGCAGGAGAACGTTCGCCTCAAGGAGACGGTCGCCGACCTTACGCACCCGACCGAAATGATCGGACAGAGTTCAGCGATGCAGCGCATCTTCGAGGCCATTGACACGGTCGGTCCCACCGATGCCACAGTGCTCATCACTGGTGAGAGCGGAACGGGAAAAGAACTCGTCGCCCGTGCCATTCATGCCGCAAGCAATCGCCGCTACCACCCCATGGTCGTTATCCATTGCGGTGCCCTCACCGAGACGCTGCTCGAAAGTGAGTTGTTCGGCCACGAGAAAGGCGCGTTCACCGGCGCGCAGTATCGCAAGAAGGGAAAATTCGAAATCGCCGAGGGTGGAACGGTGTTTCTCGACGAAATCGGCGACATCAGCCTGAAAACGCAGACCGATTTGTTGCGCGTGTTGCAGGAGCGCGAGATTGTGCGCGTCGGCGGCAACCAGACGATCAAAGTGGACTTTCGTATCGTCGCCGCCACGAATAAAGACCTCGACAAGCTCATCGAGGAAGGGAAATTCCGCCCGGATCTGTTCTATCGCCTCAACGTTTTTCACATCGAACTGCCGGCGCTGCGCGAGCGCCGCGAAGATATTCCTCCGCTCGTCGATCACTTCATCCGCAAGTTCAACAAGGAGATGAACAAGAAGATCACCCGCATCTCGACCGGAGCCATGAACGTGTTGCAGCAGTATCCTTGGCCCGGCAACGTGCGTGAGCTGGAGAACGCCGTCGAACGCGCCATGGTGGTAGCCCAGGAGCCGGACATAAAGGAGCAGGATTTCACGCTCAAGACACGAAATGGCGTCAGCCTCAATGGCCCGCGCAGTCTCGACGATGTTGAGAAAGACCATATTCTTCGCGTGCTCGAAGACTGCGGTGGCAACCAGACCCGCGCTGCCGAGACACTTGGCATCGACCGCGTTACGCTGCACCATAAGCTGAAGAAGTACGGCTGGAGCCGCAAAGAGAAAGAGCTGGCCGGCGTCGGAAGCTAATGAAAAAGCTACAGCTGTTGCCGGTCGGGATCGTGGACTTTCGCCTGCTCGAATGGCTGCGGCAGGCGTTGGCGGAGAAGTTCCATGTGCGGGCGGAGATTCTGTCTCCTGCGCTCGATCCGACATTTGCGCTTCACGCCGAGCGGCAGCAGTTTCACTCTTCGGAAATCCTCGCCGAGATGCAAAGGTTCGTGACCAAGGACACATGGCGGTTGCTCGCCGTCACCGAACGCGACTTGTATATACCGATTTTGACGTTTGTTTTCGGGGAAGCGCAGATGGGCGGTGTCAGCGCCATTGTGTCGTACCATCGGCTCACTCAGGAGTTCTACGGTCTGCCCCGGGATCTCGATGTGCTGGCCAACCGGGTATTGATTGAATCAGTGCACGAGCTCGGACACACCCTGCACCTCACGCACTGCCAGGAATATCGCTGTGCCATGGCTCCCTCCCATGCTGTCGAGTGGATTGATATCAAAGACAGCGGGTTCTGCGAGGAGTGCCTGGCGAAGATCTCCCAAGCGGTGTGAACCCGCTGGACGCGAATTGCTCGTCACCGTTTGTAGCACCTTGAAGGTTTGTACTACCCTGTGTCCCTGTGCCCGAGTTGCCCGACATTGTGGTTTATATCGAGGCGCTGCTGAAGCGAATCGTTGGTGTTGAGCTCGAACACATTCGCATTGTGAGCCCCTCGCTGCTTCGAACCGCTTCTCCGCCCATCTCCGCTGTTGATGGTAAATCCGTCATTCAATTACGGAGGATGGGAAAGAGAATTTGCGTTGGCTTGGAAGACGATCTTTGGCTGGTTTTGCATCTGATGATCGCCGGACGCCTTCATTGGCGCGAACGCGGCGTCAAGATCGCCCGTCCTCGCGGTCTTGCGGCGTTTGACTTTTTCAACGGAAGCCTCCTTTTGACCGAGGCCAGTTCCCAGAAAAGGGCGTCCTTGCACGTCGTTGCCGGAGAAGATAATTTGCGGGCGCTCGATCCCGGAGGCATTGAGGTGCTCGATTCTAATCTCGATCGCTTCGAGGCCGCTGTGCGCGCTGAAAACCACACTCTGAAGCGGACGCTCACCGATCCTCGCATCTTCAGCGGCATTGGTAATGCGTACTCGGACGAAATTCTCTTCGAAGCCAGGCTGTCTCCGATGCAACTCACTCAAAAATTGACCGACGACGAGGTAGAGCGCCTGTTCAGCGCAGTTCGCGCAACGTTAACGCGCTGGACCGACCGTCTGCGCGCCGAAGCTGGCGACAAGTTTCCAGAGAAAGTCACCGCCTTCCGCGAGTCCATGGCAGTGCATGGCAAATACAAGGAGGCGTGCCCTCGCTGCGGCCATATCGTTCAGCGCATCCGATACGCCAGCAACGAGGCGAACTACTGTCCTCACTGCCAGACCGGAGGCAAGCTGCTCGCGGATCGTGCGCTTAGCCGCTTGTTGCGCGACGACTGGCCCAGGACTCCCGATGCGCAGGAGTCGTTTATCGAGAAGCGGCGAAGCGAGTAGGGGTCGCCCAGTTCAGCGGAATCTAAGGTAAGTCAGAATTAGGACACCGCCGCACCAGTCGTGCAGGTTGTAGTTAGCCTCTGCGTTTGTCTTAATTACTTGGCTTTAGCAGGCTTCGGCCTGTCGGCCCAGCGCCAACTGAACAGGTGTCCTTTGTGCTCCGCGGCCATGGCGCTGAATACCATTACGCCCATCACGAGGAAGAGCAGCAGGAATACGACGGCAATTACGAGGACTGGCATACCTCACCTCTGCGCTCATTCTGGAACGCGGTTGCCACGCGTGCTGTGATTGCAGTCACTGCTTGATGTGAGGGCTAAACCCCGGTCGCGGCGGCTTCGCGCTAGGGCATTTTCAGGTTTGGTGTATCCCGTAGCCGAACCGGAGTGCCGCCGGGTTAAAACCCGGCTCCCTTCAAAGGGCCATACTTGACGCGGCGCTGAAGCGCCGCTCTACCGTAACCACCACAGGCTACAACAAGTCCGAACCCGCTCTAGAGTTTCGCGATCTGCGCGTCCAGGTCTGCGAGCGTTCGCCGGAGCAACTCGGAATAACGCTCATTGCCGGTCGCATCCAACTGCTGCGCTATGCGTTTGCGCGAGAGCGTCAAGTCTGCTTTCTTGCGCTCACGCTGCAACTGTTCCGGAGTGAGCGCGGGCCTGTTTGCAGGCTTCGCCGCATGCGATTCCTCCATCTGTGCTTCGACGGACTTGCTCTCCCAACCTCTCGCCATGCCCAGATTATAGGCGGTGCAAACTAGCCGGTCTTCCCTCAATCAAGACGGGCGGCCCCGCACGTCCGACCAGTTTGTTGTCTGGTCAGACGTCCGGGGCCTCGCGGAGGAGGATTAAGGGGAGGGGTACTGCGGAGCTTGCATTCCGTCGCTGCGGTTCCATCGTGCGGCCAGGGCGTCGGCCACCCGCGACAGCAAACCGCTGACAGTAAATGGCTTCTGAATGTGTTTCTGGGTCGAGCCCTGGGTTGCCAGACGCAGCACCTCGCTTTCGGCATAACCGGTCATGAACAGCGTCACCAAGTCTGGCCTTGACTCGCAAACCTGCCGCGCCAACTCGGGGCCGTTCTTTCCCGGCATCACCACGTCGGTGAGCAGTAGGTCGATTTCGGTCGTGCCATCGGAAGCGATCTGCTCTGCCGCAGCGGGCCCGTCAGCCTCGAGCACCCGATAGCCGCCCATCTCCAGGGCCTCGCGCGTCACCTGGCGAACTGCCGGTTCGTCTTCCACCAGGAGGATGGTCGGGGGAGCGATCTGCGTCCACCGTTGTGACTCAACTCCGCTGTAGATCGTGTTGGTTTCCATTGTCGTGCTCATCGCCCACCGTCAACGTTTTGCTGTTTGTTTGACGTTCCGCTGTTCCTCAGTGCACGTTCTACGCCATTTATGCGGTCAACCCCGTGCTCGTGCCAAACCCAAGCGAATCATTGACCTGCGAAGTAGATGGCGAAAAGGCGCTATGACTCCGGCCATTCCCAAACTGGCACGCAGTCCCGTTCTGGGCGTCCCACTCTGGGAATTGTCGTTTCGGAATCCTGACCACGAACCCGTCACCAGTCTTTCCTAGTCACCAGCCACTGACCACTAGCCACTGTCTTCGGCAGTGTTATGCTTTTTCATTAACTCTCTCTGCGCGGACGATCGCGCCACACAAGGACCCACTCCGACCATGTCCCAGACATCTCGCAGCGCTTCCCTGCGCTTTGCCGCCACCCTGTTAATGCTGGCTATCGCCCTTCCTGCTGACCTGCTTGCCGCGACGCCTGTCGTGCCCAACACCGAAACGGTCAACTTGGAAGTCATGTCGCAGATTCGCAACGAGGGTTTCCACAATTCCAAGGTCATGGAGATCGAAGGGCAGCTCACCGACGTTATCGGCCCGCGCCTGACCGGTTCTCCTAACATGAAGCACGCGAACGATTGGACGCGCGATCAGTTCACGGAGTGGGGCCTGGTCAATTCGCACCTCGAGAGTTTTCCCTTCGGACGCGGGTGGAGCAACGAGTACGTGGAAATCCGCATGGTTGCTCCCCAGGCCACGCCACTGCTGGCCTATCCCAAGGCGTGGACCGTAAGTACTGGCGGTTTTGTGAAAGGACCGGTTGTGAAGGCCAAGCTGGCCACGCAGGCCGACCTCGACAAATACAAAGGACAGCTCGCCGGTAAGATCGTGCTCAATGGCGACATGCGCGAAATTAAACCGCAAGCGAAGCCCGCGCTTCAGCGTTACGACGATAAAGAATTAGCCGACCTGGCCCAGTATGAAATTCCCAGCGAGAAGCCACGCTACTCGCGCGAGGAAATCGCGCAGCGCATCGGCTTCCAGAAGACGCTCAATCAGTTCCTCATGGATGAGAAGGTGGCTGCCATCATCGACCCCAGCCGGTCAGGCGAAGCCGGGCTGGTCTTCGTGCAGGGCGGAGCCAGTTACAAGCCCGGCGAGCCAGCCGGTGTACCTTCCGTCGTGATGGCCATTGAAAACTACGGACGGCTCAGCCGTTTGCTTGATCGCAATATTCCCGTAGAAGTTGAGATGGAAATCCGCAACCAGTTTTACGATTCCGATCCCAATGCCTACAACACAGTGGCCGAGATTCCTGGCTCCGATAAGAAAGACGAGCTGGTCATGCTGGGCGCGCACCTTGACTCATGGCATGCGGGCACGGGTGCCACCGACAACGCTGCCGGCAGCGCGGTTGTCATGGAAGCGGTGCGGATTCTGAAAGCCATCGGAGTTAAGCCACGTCGCACCATCCGCGTCGCCCTGTGGAGCGGCGAAGAAGAAGGTCTGCTTGGCTCGCGCGCGTATGTCGCCGACCACTTCGGCTCTCATGCCGCGCCCACCGATCCCAAAGAACTCGCCATGCCCGACTGGCTGCGCAAAGACGATACGCCGCTCAATCTGAAGCCCGAGCAGGCCAAAGTCTCGGCCTACTTCAACATTGACAACGGCACTGGCAAGATTCGAGGAGTCTATCTGCAGGAGAACGAAGCGGTCGCGCCCATTTTTAATACCTGGATGCAGCCCTTCACCGACCTGGGCATGACTACGATCACCGATCGCGATACCGGCGGCACCGATCACGAGTCGTTCGACGCGGTTGGTATCCCGGGTTTCCAGTTCATCCAGGACCCGGTTGAATACATGACGCGCACGCACCACTCCAATGCCGACACCTACGAGCGCATTCAGCGCGACGACATGATGCAGGCCGCCGTGATTCTCGCGGCGTATGTGTATGACGCCGCCATGCGCGACACTATGTTGCCGCGCAAACCGCTGCCCAAACCCGCGCCCGCCGCAAGTCCAGCACCGGCGTCGAAGCCGTAACGCGCACTAGCAATCGTGATCCATTGCTCGGGCCGGGAGAAATCATCCCGGCTCGAGCCAAAGCGACGGCTGTTCGTGGAACTTCGAAACGGAACCTCCAATCCAGTTCAACACTCCCGCCTGATTAGAGATACAATCTCGTTAATTTTGCGGATGAGCCGCAAGTCTCAAATAAAAGACTTACAGCACCTCTCCAGCGAGGGAACGTTCCGTGTCGAAACCGAAGTGGCTGCGTGGCCTGGTCGTTCCCATCGGCATCATTTCCATTCTCTTCGTCGCATTCGTTGGGTACTACATGTATTGGGTCCCGAGCCGCCAAAGGCTGCTTGACGACCGCGGATTCCGCTACCTAAAGACCCTCAGCGACCAGATTCGCCTTTCGATCAACACCTACGACAGGATGATGGACAACGCGGTCGACTCAGGAATTATCGTCCCCTCCGCAGGCGGTAAGACTCTTGACGACGCCGCAACCCGGAAGAACCTCGAGATGTTCCTGAAGAACGTTGCGCCGCAGCTCGCTCTGGCGGAAGAATCCGAGACCACGAACGTTATCGGTGACAGTTTCGATGACCCACCGAGGATTGCCGTCAGGGCCGACGAGGGCACTCACTTCCTGTACCTGGCTTTCACCCATGATCTGGAAGATCACGAGATTTCAGAACAGAAGAAACTTAAGTTTGCGGTCAGGGCCGATCTCGATCAATCAACGAACAGGCTGCTGGGTGCGCCTGAACTGAGTCCTTTCGACGTGGTACTGATCGCTCAGGGCGACGGAAAGGTCATTTTCCAGAAGTCTTTATCGGGCGTCGAGGTTGCTGAGATCAAAGGACTCGAAGACGCATCTGGAAACCCGAAGGGCCAGGACAAGAAGCAAATCGATATCAATTGGCTGTCGCCGACGAGCCGGCAGGAGGAAATTTGGATCGCCGGCGCCCGGTATCGCCTGTACTCGCAACCGGTGCAGATCGGTTTCCTAGCGGCTGATCCAACCGGCAAGCATTCCTCGGAGTCTCCGGAAACCTGGGTACTGTGTGGATTGGTGCGGGCGGACCGGTTCCGCTCGGAGAGTCAGCTAATTCCGTACTCTTACATCCTGATGATGCTGGCGGCAATTCTTCTTGCGGCTGCTTCTTATCCTTTCCTGAAGCTGTATCTTTCGGCGCCCGGGGAACGGCTCCGCAAGAGAGACGTTACCCTGGTCGCCATATTTGCTTGCATTATCGCCGCCGTCTTGACGTTCGTTCTGGCCGACGCTTACTTCTGGAACAGCTCGTTCGGTCCGTCCGCCGAACGCGACATGGCGAAAATTGCGCACGCCATGAATGCGAACTTCAAGATCGAGCAGGAGGCAGCCTTTCGTGCTCTGGATAAAATGACGACGACGGAGGAGCTTCGGTCGGCGTTACTGCTGTCGAAGCAGGAGTCGGATAGCGGCACCCACGTGACGTATAACGGCAGCGAGGGAACCTGTAAGCCGAAGTGGGCTTGCCAAGTGAACATGTTGACCGACGAGCAGCTCGCCGAGCCGCTTGGCATATACCCGTACCCGTTCTATGCGTACTGGAGCGACTCGAAGGGGCAGCAGCGAATCAAGTGGACGACCCGCAAGCGGCCGACGCCATTCATCTTTCTCGACGATCAGTCCGTTCCGTATTATTCGGAAGTCAAGCGCGCGCTGAATCGCCAGGACGACTCGGCCGAGGCGCCCACCCAAGGCATCGGGTCGCAGTATTCCTCCACAACAGGTCAGAACACCACCGTATTTTGGAAAGTGGTTCCCGACCCTAATGTCGCGGCCGGTCAGAACGGGGATGAGAGCCGCGAGAAGCGATACGCCGAGTCGCTGGTGACCCAACCGATCTCTGTCTACAACGCGGTTTTACCAGGGGGCTATCAATTTGCCGTTCTCGCGCCCGACGGCACGGTCGTCTTCCACTCCGACACGACGCGCAACCTGCGCGAGAACTTCTTCGCTGAAACCGGACAGAACCCGGATTTGCGATCGCGCGTGCACATGCGTTCGGAAGGGGCGGTTACGGCGGACTACATCGGCCGACCGCATCGCATGTACGTCATGCCCATGGCAGCCGGAAATCAGGACGGGCTTTGGACCATCGTAATTTTCCGCGACCTGCATCTTGAGGAAGTGCTGAACCTCGAAATACTGAGCCTGGTTACGATCCTGTTTCTCTTCTATGTAGTGATGACCATTGTGGTGATGGTCGTGGTGCACCGCAGTCGAAAAGGGAAAGCAGCGGAATGGTTCTGGCCTGATTCGCGCAAGGTGCAACGATACCGGCGCATCGCGCTCGTCGGGGTTGTCGCCGCGGTAGTGATCTTGCTGCTGTCTCCCTTCGTGCATTCCGGCGTTCTCTTATTCATGGCGGCGGTGATTCCAGCAGCTGTGTTGAGTTGGGCTGCGATCATCGCAGGACGCCGAGAAGATGAGCAGGCACCGGTGTTTGATCAAGACCCGGAGAATCAGTGGCAGTCCTCATATTTCCATGCCGCTGCAGTGCTCGTGATTTTAATTTCAGTGCTGCCATGCCTGTGTTTCTTCAAGGTGACGGCCAATTACGGGCAATGGCTGCTGGCCAAGCGCAATTTGCTGCAACTCGCCAGCGACCTCGACAACCGCACGTTGGCGATCCAATCGCTCTACCAGAGTGTCAGGCTCGGAGGCTTCCACTCGCGAATTCTTGCGACTCCCGATGGCCAGCACGCCAAACAACTGGAGGGCGGCCCGCATGCATCGGCGGCTAGCATGCCGGTGTTTTCTTATCACGAGCTTCTCAACATTGATGTCTCGAATGAGCAGCAGGCTGGTGGTGGATCGAACGTCGATACGGCCGATGACAGCTCGTTGCTCAGTGCGCTCAGTTACCCCTACAACGAGACGGCTGCCGATGATCGCCACCTGGCAGAGGGCAAGTCTGACGTGTGGAAGTGGACGTCGAGCGGGTACGGACGAGATCGAACTCTCAAATTGACCAACCTGTCGAACGGCGGACCGGTCCACGCCATCACAGCCGTCTGGCAGCCGTTCCGGTTTCCGTGGGGACACTGGCTTTGGCTGGCGGGCACCGCGATCTTTCTCGCTGCCATATATGGGTTGGTGCGATTGAGCTTTACGCGACTGTTCCTGCTTGATCTGGACACGCCTCCGCTGGCGAAGAGTTCCAATCCTGAACTGGATCCCGCGACATTGATGGCGGATCTTCCGATGAATCTTCTGCTCATCGGGCCCGATACCGACCACCAGATTGACAGCGTGCTGCGGCGTCCAGATGTCCAAGTCTGTCAGGCGGACGAAATTCTTATCGCTGGGAGGTCGAATGCGGCCGGCGCAACTCCGGTCGAAGATCCGATTGACGCGGCGGTTCGCGACGGACGCGTGTTGGTGCTTCGCGACTTTGAGCGGCTATCTGACAAAGACGAGACGGCCGCGCAAGCCAATTCAGCCCTGACCAGATTGCTGTCGGCGCTGGGCAATAGCGTGATCATCATTTCCAGCATCGACCCAGTGATGCTGACTTCGATCGAGGCCAGTGAGCGGTGGCGAGTTCTGCTGCGATCGTTTGTCCGCATCAACCTGCACACGACACCGCGACAGAGAAAAGACGAGGACGATGCCGACTACCAGAGTCGTATTTCTGCCGGATCGTACTTTCACTGGCTGTTCGCCGGGCTGCCCAGAAACGAAAAGCTGGTCATGCTTCAGTTGGCGAAGGAAAAAGTCGTCAACCCGCCCAGCAGCGATATCGTGCAAGAACTGCTGGAGCAGGGGCTTATTGAGCGCAAGCATGGTTTGTTGACCGTCACCGACCCGGGCTTCAAACACTTCCTGCCGCACGCCCTTCCTCGGCATACCGTGAAACTTTGGGAGAAGGAAATTGCCGGCGCGCGTCCGTTCTCGCTGCAAACGTCGTTGCTGATTGTCGGCGTGGGGGTGGTTGCGTTCCTGGTTTACACCCAGGGTGACGTATTCAATACATGGGTAACGTACGCGACGGGAGTCGCTGCTGCTGTGCCAAAGGCCCTGCAGTTCTTTGAGAACTTCCAGTCGAAGTCGGCTTCGAAGTAATGAGGGTCGGGCGCAAGTCAGGCGCCCATTCTTCTTTCGCAGCCGACGTGTTCCGCTCTGGATTCACCTCCCCTATAATGGCTTCCACTATCTGTTCCAGGCTTGGAGGTCTTATGTCGCCCGCTTCGGATCTTTCCGCCATTCGTCTGCCCCGGAATTATGATGTTGCGCTGCTGCAACGCGACCTGCAGACGTTGCAGGAGGTGAGGCGTGCTCCCCAGCCGGGTCCTTATCACCAAGGCGAATGGACAGGCATTGCGTTGTACTCGATGGGCGGGAAGCAATCGACCTTTCCCAGCGCGGCGGGAACCGAGCATTACCAGGAAACTGAAGAGCTGCAGCAGGCGCCATACTTCCGGCAGATTTTGCGTGAGCTGGAGTGCCCCAAAGAAGTGGTTCGTATCCTGTTTCTGCCGCCGGAAGGCCACATCAAAGACCACTTCGACTTTCACACCAGCTTCCAGTTCGGGCTGCTGCGCCTGCACATTCCCATCATCACGCACCCGGACGTAATCTTCCACATCGATGGCCAGCAAGTCGTAATGAACCCTGGCGAACTATGGTATGGCGATTTCTCCAAAGTGCACTCGGTCAAGAACAACAGTCAGGTCGTGCGCGTGCACATGGTAATCGACGTTCAGATCAACGACTTTGTGCTTGGATTGTTTCCCGAGGACTTCATCGCACGGCGGCGCGCGGAAGGGATTTCCATTACCAGCGAGCCGATTCCGGCATCGGAAGCAGAACTGCGGCGGTTTGCCTGCGACTTCCGTATTCCGGGCGAGTTCATGCCCATGTTCGTGATCGGGAAGCCGCTGAGTATGCTGGCGAAAGGCGCGCAGGCGTCGGTCAGGTTGATTGACGGCAAGCTTAACGTTCTGATCGATAACGAGCCGGCGTTCCGGCTGGAACGCATTGCCGACGATCTTTTCGGCATCTCGGGGTTGCCGTCCGGGATGACACTGCAGCTCAAGCGCGAGAATCAGGTAGTGAGCGAAGTGTTGCTGCACATGAAAGGGCTCCCCAAGGACCTCTACTCGGCGCGTCTAGGCATCATGCGCGGTCCGATGATTACAGAGCAGAGTGTGTCGCTGCCGGTCATTCAGCAAACGGTGAACGCAGCCGGGTCGATGAGTTAAGCGGCCAGTGAGCACAACGGGACAAACCACCGAGGAGCGAGAGTCGAATCGGGATCAGCTGCCGGAGGTTGCTACTGGCTTTTTCGCGCGGCCGGTTGCCTGGGCGCTCTGCCTAACGCTGCTGATCGGTATCGGGATCGTTCGCATCGTCTCCACCTACCACGTCTTCAATCACACGATCGACGAGCCATCGCACCTGGCCTGCGGCATCGAGTGGTGGGAAAAGGGAACGTACACGATCGAGGCCAAGCACACGCCGCTGGCTCGCATTTCAGTCGCGGCCTTGCCATATATGGTGGGGCTTCGAGCGCCCGAGCAGTTCGCCAAGTGGCAAGATACGTATCCCATTCTTTCGGCTGACGGACATTACTGGCGAAATCTGACACTTGCCCGCATCGGTGTCTTGCCCTACTTCGTGATCTGCACGATCGTGGTGTTCTTCTGGACGAAGCGGTTATATGGTGCACCGGTAGGTCTGATGGCCGCAGCGGTTTTCACGATGCTGCCACCAATCCTGGCGCACTCGGCGGTGGCCACGACGGACATTGCGTTCACTGCGATGTTCTGCTGGGCCCTGTACGCGTTGACATTGTGGTTGAGAAAGCCTGGCAAATGGACTGCCGCTCAATTCGGCATCGCCGCAGGCTTGTCGCTATGCGCCAAGTTTTCCACCGTCGCGTTTCTGCCGACTTGTGGCGCGGCGATTCTGGTGCTTTATGTCGCGGCTGGTAAGCCGAACTGGCGGGCACTATTTCGGACCGTTGGCGTTGCGTTGCTGTGCGCGTTTCTGGTGACGTGGGCGGTATATCGCTTCTCGCATGCGCCGCTGAGTCAGGTCACTTCGGTTCCAGACCGCACGGCGGCGAAGTTGTTCGGTCCCTCGTCACGGCTCACCGGCGTAGTGCGGGATGTGACCTCGAGAGTGCCGGTGCCAGCGCCGGAGTTGGTCGACGGCATTCGTATGATGCGGGCTCAGCACGGGGAAGGCACCATCGCATATCTCTTTGGTCATGTGCGAAAGCAAGGCGGGTGGTGGTACTTCTTCTTTGTGGCACTGATGCTGAAAACACCTCTTGCCGTGTTAGTGCTTGCGGCGCTTGGGGCAAAGGCTGCCGCAAATCAGTACTGGAGAAACCGCGGCAACTGGGAAATCGCGGTGCCGCTGGCCTCGGCGGTGATGATCATGCTGGTGACTGCGCCTAGCGGCTTGAACAGTGGTGTGCGCTATGTGATGCCGATGTTTGCACTATTGGGCATTCTCGCGGCCGCAGGGCTGGCCGTGCTTTGGAACCGACAAAGCAACCGTCTCGCATTTCAAGCGGCGGCGATCTTGCTGGTCGTATGGCTGGTGGTTTCGTCCGTCCGTGCACATCCGGACTATCTCGCTTACTTCAACGAGTTCGGTGGCAAAGACCCGTCGCGATATCTGGTGATCAGCGATCTGGACTGGGGGCAGGACCTGACACGGTTGTCGACATATTTGCGCGAGCACGATGTGAAGCACGTCGCCATTGCTTACGATGGCTTCTATGTCCCTGAGTCGCTGGGACTGCCGGACACAGAAATAATGCCGTGGTGCGGTGGGACGGCAACTGGATGGGTTGCGATCGAGGTTCGCCGAGCGCTTTTGCATCCTGAATGCTTTCAATGGGTTGCGCAGCAAAAGCCGGTAGCAATCGTGGGTCAGACCTTTCAGGTTTACTTTATCCCGCAGAGCAGGGCGGACTAACTACTCTTAGGCGGATGCGCGACTAGCGATTTGGCGGAGCGCACGATATACACGGGACGGTTCTTGACCTCTTCGAAGATCATGCCGACGTAGATCCCCAGAATCGCGATGAGCAGCATCAAGGTCGCAGCGCTGATGGTGAGCACCAGCATCAGGGAACTCCAACCGGGAACCAGCTTTGAGGTTTCGCCTCGGACCCAGAAATTCAGCACATAAACTGTTTCGGCGATAGCGAGCAGGATAAAGATCGCTCCGATGACAAAGCCCAATCGGAGTGGCGCCAGGGAGAAAGAGAACACTCCGTCCTTGGCGAGGCGCAGCATTTTGCCCAGCGAATATTTTGAGCGGCCCTCGATGCGTCGCGCGGGTGTGTACGGCAGTATGACGGAACGAAAGCCGATCCACTGCACCATGGCGCGATAGAAACGGTGATATTCGGGCAAACCACGAAGGGCTTCTGCGGCATCGCGCGAGAGCAAGCGAAAATCAGCAGCACCGGAGACGACGTTGGTCTCGCCGAGACGGTTAATCAGGCTGTAGAACATGGCGCTGGTGATTCGTTTGAGAAAAAACCCCTGGCGTTGGGCGTCATTGCGCTGGGTCTGCACAATGTCGTAGCCAGATTCGAACAAGCTGATCATCTCGGGCACGAGTTGCGGCGGATGCTCTCCATCGCCATCCATCATGATGACCGCGTCGCCATCGAATGCGTCGAGGCCAGCACTGATGGCCGCCTGATGCCCGAAATTACGGCTCAGCTCAATGGGGAAAATTCGCGGATCCGAGACTGCCATACGATCGAGGACGGCCGACGATTCGTCGGACGAGCCGTCGTTCACGTAGAAGAAGCGGAACGAGTGCTGCGGCAGCAAAGATAAGGCGGAGTTCAAGGAGGTATGGAAACGCTCAAGGGCGGGCGCCTCATTGAACACCGGGATGATGAAGTCGAAGCGCGCCATAGACTCGCTGCTGCCTGAGCTACGTAGTGTACTGCATGAATCCAAGCGGGCACAGTTGGAGTCTGGATGCTGGAGCAGATCGCGCTCCCAGCTGAGGAGAGTCCGCCAGACTGGTCAAATGCGCGTCCTGATGCTTGGCGGCGGGTGTGTTCTACTGTCGGAACGACTGCTCCATGACCAACTCACCTCAGCCCCCGACCGTTTGGTCCAGCCGCCGCTGGCGCATCGCCGTGCTGCTGGGAATCGGCGTGATCGTCAACTTCTTCGACCGGGTGAATCTCTCGGTCGCGATCACGCCGCTGAAGAGTGAGTTCGGACTGAGCACAGTGGCGATTGGATACCTGCTGAGCTCGTACAGCTGGACGTACATTCTGCTGCAACTTCCATCGGGCCCGGTGCTGGATCGCTACGGCGTGAAGCCGGTGATTCGCATCAGTGCACTTCTTTGGAGCGTGGCTTCGTTTGCCACCGGACTGGTTCGTGGCTTTGCCGGAATGATTTCGGCGCGCTTGATGCTCGGCATCGCGGAGGCACCGACATTTCCGGGGAATGCAAAAGCCATCGGGGCTTGGTTTCCGCGCAGCGAGCGCGGTCTGGCCACCGCCATCTTTGACGCCAGCGCAAAATTTGCGTCGGCGATTGGGATTCCCGTGGTCGCAGTTGTGGTGCACTACTGGGGATGGCGCATGAGCTTCGTGTTCACCGGGCTATTGAGCCTGGGCTATTTTGCGCTGTTCTGGTTCGTGTATCGCGATCCAACCGATGACCCGCTGCTGTCGCAGGCAGAGCGCGAATACATTGCAGCGGGCGGAGGTGAGCGCGAGGTAACGGTCGACACGACTGGGGCGGCGTCGTTGTGGTTCCTGTTAAGGCGGAAAAAAGTGTGGGGGCTGGCCTTAGGCATGGCCGCTTACAACTACAACTTCTATTTGTTCCTCACGTGGCTACCTGGATATCTCAGCGCCGCGTTGCACCTCGACATACTGCGGTCGGGCTTCTACACGGCGGTCCCATGGCTGGCGGCGACAGTGAGCGATTTGATCGTCGGTGGGTGGCTGGTGGACCACCTAATTAGGCGCGGCCACAATTCAACGAGAGTGCGGCAGACCGTGCTTGTGTCCGGCCTGGTCCTCGGACTGGCGGTTGCCGGAGCCACTCGCACCAGTAATCCTCGGGTGGCGATTCTCTGGATATCCATCGCGTTGTGCGGACTGGCTGCATCGGCGCCAGTGGGATGGTCGATTCCCGGATTGATCGCGCCGCCGGGAAGCACGGGGCGGGTGGCGGGCATCATGAACTTCGTCGCCAATCTCCCGGGTGTTCTGGCGCCGGTAATCACGGGGTACCTAGTGGGGAATTCGCAGTCATTCCGGAGGGCATTCCTGGTGGCCGCCGCGGTGCTCGTGGCTGGGATCGCGTCGTATGTATTTCTATTGGGGAAAATCGAACCCATTCCTGGACCTGGTGGAGCTTCGGCGAGGTAGATTGCCGCCGTCGTGGCTTGCTCTGCGACAATAATGAGGGAAGGCCACTCATCATGCACGCTGGTAACGAACTGCAAAACACAAGCGAAGTCGCGATCGCCGCCGAGGAAAAGAAGTCGGGGCTCGGCTATTGGGCCGAACGCGTTCTGGAAGAGGCCGACAAGGCCAGCGAAGATTTCGCCAGCGATCCAGTGCACGATTTGCGGGTCGCGATTCGGCGCTGCCGCTCGCTGGCCGATGGGTTTCTGTCGGTCGATCCCGATCCCGCGTGGCGGCAGATGAAGAAACTGGGCAAGGGATTGTTTGCGAGCCTGGGCGATCTGCGGGATACGCAAGTGATGATGGAGTGGATCGCGAAACTCTCGGCGGAAGACGATCCCCTGCGCGAGGTATTGCTGACTTCGCTGCGCGAAAAAGAAGCCGCGCTGAAGTTGGCAGCAAAAGAGGCGGTGCAGAACTTTGACGGGGAGCGCTGGCTAGCGCTCAACCGCAAACTGGCCGAACGGGCCACGCGGGTTGCGCTGGAAGGGCCGGTGTTCCAGTACCTGGCCCTGGAGCGCTGGCACGAGGCTTACGAGTTGCATCGCACGGCGCTGCGCAATCGGAGCGCAGTGGCGTATCACCAGCTGCGCATCGGCATTAAACGTTTTCGCTACACGGTGGAGAATTTCTTGCCGGAGCGGCACAAGCGATGGTCGCGCGATCTGCGTGATCTACAGGACGCCCTGGGTGAAGTGCACGACTTCGACGTGCTGTGGGCGCTGGTGAAGTCTCATCCGGAGGTTGGTTCGGAAGAGCGAGTGTTGTGGCAGCGCACCATCGCCAACGAGCGGCAGAAGCGGACCACCTCGTACCGCAAAAAGATGGTCGGACGGGAATCACTGTGGCAGAAGTGGCGGGCGGAGTTGCCTTCGGGTGACGCCCTGGCGGAGGCCGCATTGGAAAAGATGCGGACGTGGGCCGAATTCCACGATCCGGACGACAAGCATGTCGAGCTAGTGACCCGGTTGGCGCTGGAAATTTTTGATGGGTTGACGCGCGAAGGGCTGTTACCGGAATCTGAGCCGGCTCGCCGCATTCTGGAGGCGGCAGCAGTAATGCACGATGTGGGGCGCGGCAAAGATGGCGGCGGGCATCGCAAGCGCGGCTATCGAAAGATCCGCAGCCTGACTCCGCCCGTCGGGTGGACGGAAGAATACCTGCAGGGCGTAGCCATCGTTGCGCACTACCATCGCGGCGGATTGCCGGCGTCGAATCATCCTATTTTTTCGGGATTGCCAGCGCTTCGCCGCACGGAACTAATGCCTCTGGCCGGAATACTGCGGCTGGCCAATGCGCTCGATGACGCGCACGATCAGCGGGTCATTTCTGCGGTGGTGGAGAAGAGTGAAGGGGCGTTGGTGATCTCTGCGCGAGGACTGACCAATGCTGTGAGTCCGTTCGGAGAACAACTGGCGCGGGCCCGATACCTGCTCGAGACCTGTATCAAGATGCCGATTGCGTTCAAAACGCTTTCTCAGCGGCAGCGATCGCAGGCGAAAGGCCCGCTCCAAGAAGAGTAGTTACAAATTGGCCCGACTAGGCGGCGGGGCGGTCGTCCTTATAAGGGTCGCCCACAAAAACGAAGGGATATTTCTTTAAAGCCTCGACGTCTTTCGCCTCGGCAAGTTTTTCAACTTCTTCCATCAACTCGCTGACTTCGTCGGCGGGCATACCTTTGGTGGCGGCCCAGAACTTATTAGGGAAAAACCAAATGCGTTCGCGCTGGCTTATATCGCTGTAATTGTCGGATTCTACCTGCATTTTACTCCTCCCACACTGTCAGATACCTGGGATTTGGGGGCCGACGCGTGAGTGTTAAGGGTTCGGTGAATGATGAACGCGATACCGTCATTATCGCCGACCGGCAGGCCAAAGTAAACCGCAGAATCGGCGGCCCATGAGAGCCAGCCTCAGAAATTGAGCGAAACTCAGGCAACTCCTATGGCACCTTGCAGTTGCGGGAAGCTCGAAAGCTGGGGCGACAGAGTAGTCCTACAGCGTTCGCCAGAGCCCTGTGGAAAACTTCCGGGGTGGAATAGCAGTCCGGTGTGACCAAAACTGCAAGCCTCTCTTGGGTGTGTGTTGAGCGGCTCCGTGTACGCACACAATGCGGAGAAGACGCACGCTGGTTATCGAAGTTCTGGTACTACCACAATGTCAGATATACAAGAGTTGGAGTCTCCAGCGCCAGAGACTCTGGACCGTTCGCCCCAAGGAGTCAGTAAGGTAGGCGCGCCGGCGGTGCTGCGTTGCCGGCGCGCCCCCAAGACACCGAGGGCCTCGGCTAAATGGCCTAGTCCCACAGTGTAGTAGTGCCGGAATCCGATACACAGAGGAGCTCGAATTTGTCACGCCACTTCCGTTGCATCTGCTTCCGAAACGATTTCGGCAGGCAAAGCCAGTGCGGCAAATGCCTGCTCCAAATCTGCGATCAGGTCTCCTGCGTCTTCGATGCCGACAGAAATCCGTACCAGGTCCGCCGGCAATTCGCGCAATGCTCCAACTTCTGGAGGAACGCTCGCGTGCGACATGCATCCCGGCAAACTGATGGTGGAATTAATGCTGCCGAAGCTGACACAAATGCTGAACATGCCGGTGGCTTCGACAATGCGGCGCGAAGCTTCGACCGATCCCGTCGTAAAGCTCAGAACGGCCCCTGCGCCGCGCGCCTGTTTGTGCTGCAACAAGTAGCCGGGGGAACTGGAGAGCCCCGGGTAGTTGACGCCCGTGACCAGCGAGTGCGCCTCTAGCCACTCGGCAATCGTTTGCGCGTTCTTCTGCTGGCAATCGAGACGGAGCTTTAGCGTCTTGAGTCCGCGGAGAAACAGGAAGGCATCGAATGGGCCGAGAGCATTGCCTTCGGCGTTCTGCATGAAATAAATCTGCTTGGCCAACTCGTCGTCTTTTACCACCACCACGCCGGCAGTGACGTCGCTGTGCCCACACAGGTACTTGGTGGCGGAGTGCAGGACAATATCGGCTCCGAGGTCGAGCGGGTTCTGCAAGTAAGGCGACATTGAACTACTATCCACGGCGAGCAGAGCGCCGTGGGCGTGGGCGAGCTCCGCGATTCGGCGGATGTCGATCACACGCAGCAAAGGGTTGGTCGGCGACTCCAGATAAACCAACTTCGTACGTTCAGTGATGTGCGACGCAAATGCGTCGGTGTCGCAAGCGTCGGCGTAGCGGGCGGTGATTCCTGTGCGCTCGAGTACCCGCGTGAAAAGGCGACAGGCCCCGCCGTATAGGTCACTTTCGGCAACGATCTCGTCGCCTGAGCGCAGTAAGCGCGTGATGCAGCTAATGGCGGCCATGCCGCTGGAAAAGCAAAGACCGCGAGTGCCGTTCTCAAGCGAGGCGATTTGCTCCTCGAGCACAGTGCGCGTGGGATTGCCGCTCCTCGAATAGTCGTACGGACCGAAAGCCGTCGCCTCCTCCTGCTCAAATGTCGCTGTTTGATAAATCGGGGTCGCCATGGGGCGAAACGGATCTCCCGGGGCCACGTCGAAACTAACCAGCCGGCTGGCAAACTTCATGATTTGCGCTCCTTTCCGAAGTGGCGCCGAACACGGTGTGCAGCGCCTGCTGCAAGTCGGCGATGAGGTCGTCGGCAGCTTCCAATCCGACGGACAGGCGTATCAAACCATCGGTAATGCCCAGTTGCTGGCGGTTTTCCGCAGGAATGTCGGCGTGAGTTGCGGTCGCGGGGTGTGTCACCAATGACTCGACACCACCCAGGCTCTCAGCGCGGATCCACAGTTGAAGTGCATTCATTACAGCAAATGCCTCAGTCGGGCCGGCATTCAACTCGAAGCTCAACATTCCGCCGAAGGAAGTCTGCTGGCGTTCGGCCAACGACTTCTGCGGAAACGAATCTAGGCCGGGATAGTACACGCGCGAGACTGCGGGATGCGCTTCCAGCCATTGCGCAATTGTAGCGGCTGACTCGGAATGGGCCTTCATACGCATGGGCAGCGTCTTCAGGCCGCGCAGCGTCAGCCACGCGTCGAGCGGCGCCTGGATTGCGCCAATCGTCTTGCGGACTAGTCGAAACCGCTCGAGAAGCTTTTCATCGTGGCAGGCCAGCGAGCCTCCGACGGTGGAGTTGTGTCCTTCGATGTACTTGGTCGTGGAGAGCACGGAGATGTCCGCGCCTAACTCAATCGGACGTTGCAACACCGGGGTTAGAAATGTGTTGTCCACGGCCACCAGAACGCCGTGATGGCGCGCGATCGACGCAATGGCTGCGATGTCGGTCAGCTTCATCGTTGGATTGCCCGGCGTCTCGATGAGAATGATGCGCGTGTTCGGCGCTATTGCATTCTCGACCGCAGCGGGGTCGGAGGTATCGATGCTCGAGTGCGACACGCTTAGGCCGTTCAGAATCTCCGCGAAGAGGCGAACGGTGCCTCCGTAAATCACATCGGAGATAATGGCGTGGTCGCCCGCTTTTAACGTTGAGAGAAAGAGCGTGGTCACGGCGGCCATTCCGGTGCGGAAACACACGGCCTGCGGCGCGCCTTCCAGCGCGCCGATCGCGAATTCCAGCGCGTCAACCGTGGGATTCGAGACGCGCGAGTAGCTGTGGCCTTTTGTGACGCTGACTGCCTGCTGCGCAAACGTCGCCGATTGAAAGATGGGAAAGACCACCGCCTCGGCATGCGTGTCAGGCGTACGACCGCCGTGGATGGCTAACGTGGAAAAATCAAGATCTTCGTCGTAAGACAACTCGACCTCCCTGGGCTAGAGCGTTATGTGATTAGGCGATTGGTACTCGCCGCCGCCTTGGCTTCACCCCCAGGCGGCCGCTCTGTAGTGGGAGGTGGTTAGTTGCTAATCCCCCGACGCAGACCGGTCCCCGCCTGGGGGACACATGGCCATGGTCATTCGGGTGGTGCTCAGCATAGCGTTGGGAACCTTCCTCAAAAAAAATGAGTTTCGTCAGTATAGCAAATCGGGTCGAAGCGTCAACAAAATCGCCGGTCGTCGGCACATTGGCGTTTTTCAGGGCGGGGCAACCACGCGTACGTCAGTCAGTGCGATCTGTCATTGACGAGGCGGTAACCGACGCGGAAGATGGTCTCGGTTCTTAAATGCCTACAGTCGGCTCAGTTATGCAGCAGCAAAATCCAGCCCTGAGGAGATCAGCGTGAACACCTTTCCTATCATGCTGGCAACACTCTGCGTCTTTGCGCTGGCGTACCGGTATTACAGCGCGTTTCTCGCTGCCAAAGTGCTCGTCCTCGACGACCGCCGCATCACGCCGGCGCATGAGTATGAAGACGGCCATAACTATGTTCCTTCGCCGAAGTGGGTGTTGTTCGGGCATCACTTCGCGGCAATTGCGGGCGCAGGCCCGCTGGTAGGGCCCACTCTGGCGGCGCAATTCGGGTTTGCGCCGGGATTCCTGTGGATCCTGCTGGGCGCTGTCTTTGCCGGATGTGTGCACGACTTTACGGTGTTGATCGCGTCAATCCGGCACCAGGGCCGTTCACTAGCGCAGATCGCGCGCGCCGAGGCTGGTCCGTGGGCGGGGCTGGTGACGATGATCGCCTTGCTGTTCATTCTGCTGGTCACCTTGGCCGGCCTCGGCATCGTGGTAGTGAACGCACTCGCGAACAGTCCCTGGGGCGTATTCACGATTGCGATGACGATACCGATTGCCATCCTCATGGGGATCCTGATGTTCAAGACATCGCCTGGCCAAGTCAGGATTGCCCTCCCCAGTGCGGTGGGCGTTGTGCTACTGATTGCCAGTGTAATTGGCGGCCGATGGTTCGCCGAGTCATCGGCGGCCGGAGTGCTGACCTTTAACGCGCACCAGATCACGGTTCTGATTGCGATTTACGGATTTGTGGCGTCGGTGCTGCCGGTGTGGTTCCTGTTGGAACCGCGCGATTATCTTTCGACCTACATGAAGCTGGGCACGATTGCGCTGTTGATCATTGGTGTCTTCGCCGTCCATCCGAACATCGAGTTCCCCATGACGACGCAATTCATTCATGGAGGTGGCCCGATCATCAAGGGCAAGCTATTTCCGTTTCTATTTGTGACAATCGCCTGCGGCGCTATCTCAGGATTTCACTCGCTGATTTCTTCGGGAACGACTCCCAAGATGCTCGACAAGGAGACCGACGCGCGAACCATCGGCTACGGAGCGATGCTGTGCGAAGGCACGGTGGCGGTGCTGGCGCTGATCGCTGCGACGTCCATGCATCCCGGCGACTACTTCGCGATCAACACCACACCGGCGGTATTCGCCAAGCTGGGCATGCATCCCGTTGACCTCGACGTGTTCTCGCAGCAGGTCGGCGAGCAACTCGCGGGACGAACCGGAGGCGCGGTTTCACTGGCGATCGGCATGGCGCACATCTTTCGCGGGCTGCCCGGCATGCATGCCTTGATGAGCTATTGGTATCACTACGCCATCATGTTTGAGGCGCTGTTCATCCTCACCACGGTGGACACCGGCACCCGCGTGGCGCGCTACGTCATGCAGGAGTTAATGGGCAGGGCGCATAAACCATTTGCCGACACCGCATGGTGGCCGGGCACGCTGGGTGCAACGACGCTGGTAGTGTTGGCATGGGGATACCTGATCTATACCGGAAACATCTCCACCATTTGGCCGCTATTCGGAACCGGAAATCAGTTGCTGGCGACCATTGCGCTGGCGGTCTGCACGACGTTTCTCGTCAACATGGGGAAGACGAAGTACGCGTGGGTCACGGCAGTCCCAATGTGCTTCGTAGCGGTCACGACCCTGACGGCCGGCGTGGAGGGGATCAACACGATCTTCTGGCCATTAACGCACCAGCCGGGCAAAGAATTTCAGGGCTACCTGGATTCGATGCTGATGAGCATTTTCATCGTGGGGGTCGTGCTGGTGCTGATCGAAACCAGTCGTCGCTGTTGGAAGACACTGCAAGGCCAGCCGATTCCGGAGGAGGCTTTCGGAGAACCCGAGAAAGAATTGGAAGTCCGGTTGAGTTGTTGCTAGGATGTCCCCGCCTGAAGGCTTAAGAAGCTAGCGGGTTACGGCGCAGTCGATCGCTATGGTCTGGGTGCGGGCGAACTTCCAGCGCGGCTTGCCGAGACGCGATGCGCGGGCAATCGCGAGCAGTCCACTACCTACCAACATCAATGAGGCTGGTTCGGGAACCTTGGTTCCGGGAGGCGTTTCATCCGGCATGTCCGCCAAGTCAGACGACAGCGTCATAATGCTGAGAAACTTGTCGCCGGTCCCAAATTCAGACGGCGCAGCGAACGTATCAACCGTCCAGGTCGTGTTGGAAGCCGCGCCATCTTCTGCGCCAGGAACTTCAGCAAAAGCCAGTTCCGAGAGGAGGCGGGAATCGTTGGAGGAATCCAGGTTCTGGCTGGGAGTTGCAAAACTCCGCTGAGGCGACGCCAAACCCACCACCCCTACGATTGCGGAAAGCAGCCAAATCTGAGTACGACTGAACTGCACGGAGTCCCCCGGGAAGTAATACAATAATGGTTACTATGCACTATGGTCTGACATGCGATATGGGATAAAAGTGCTATTGCACGCAATTTTATCGGGTTTTATTGCCGGACCCCCAACTCGCGCCAGTCCCGCTGAAAATATGGTTGGATGTTGCAAATAATAGCTTTATATGGCCATCCGTCACTCTCGTTTGAACAGTATATAACTACTTTGCCATCAGCGGGACAACGGTGTCGTTAAATCTCCAACAAGCCAACAAATTAATCATCTAGTAACTCTTAGGGTTGAAGCTCGGCCGGCCTGCCCGTGAGGCGTTCGATTCTCTTGGCGATCGGCGGATGGGTCGAGAACAGACTCGAAAAATCCACACCCAGCAGCGGCGCCACAATGAAAAGGTGTGCCGTGGAGGGCGTAGCCTGCATCGGAACGCGCTTAGAGTAGGCGTCGAGCTTTCCCAGTGCGCTGGCCAGAGCAAACGGATTGCCGGTGTAGCCCGCGCCGCTGGCGTCCGCCTCGTACTCGCGAGAGCGAGACACGGCCAGCTGGATCAGCGTGGCAGCTATCGGCGCCAGGATCAGCATCAGCAGGGCCACGATTCCGCCGCCGCGACCACGGTCGTCGCGGTCGCCTCCGCCACCAAACAGCGAAGCCCAATAGCCCATGCGCGCGATCAAGGTGATTGTGCCGGCCAACGTTGCTGCCACCGAGCTGATCAGGATGTCGCGATTACGCACGTGGCCGATCTCGTGTGCGAGCACGCCCTCCAGTTCCTCATCCGTGAGCAGCTTGAGGATTCCTTCCGTCATGGCCACCGAGGCGTGTTCGGGATTGCGGCCGGTGGCGAAAGCGTTGGGCGAGTCGTTTGGGATGACGTATATCTTCGGCATCGGGATGCCGATTTTCTGCGTCAGGCGCTCGACGATCTCATAGGCGCGCGGCAATTGCTCACGCGTGACCGGCTGGGCGCGATAGGCAGCCAGCGCGATCTTGTCGCTGAAAAAATACGAAGTGAAATTCATGACGACGGCTACAACCAGCGCCAGCATCATGCCGCGCTCGCCCGCAATCATCTGGCCCACGAAGAGCAGGAACAGAGTCATCGCGGTGAGCAGCAGGGCAGTCTTAAAGGTATTTCCCATAGGAGTGGCCTGCTGATGTAGATGTAGACGGACGGCGGAGGTTGCGAGGCTACGTGCTAGATTCCGAGTTGTTCTTCGTCATCGGACTCGCGCTTTGACGAGCGGCGCTTAGGACGGTCGAAATTCGTCATGCCGGTAATCGCCGTCTTGGCCAGCGCCTGGCGTGAGAAGAACTTGGCCTGCGGTTCGCCTTCAATGCGTACCAGCCTGGGCATGGCGGCGGTCATGGCGATCAGGCCGGTATCAATCTGCCCGTGCATTTGATAAGAAATCGGCTTGCCCGATCCGTTTCCCGAGTAGTCGGTCAGCAAGCTGACTGCGGCCGTCGCTCCACCACAGAGCAGCGAACCGACCGCGGCGCGCCGATTGCGCTTCCAGAACACGGCGCCTGCCAGCAGAAAAGTGCCTGCAATAGCGTAGTCGAGCGCTGCGTGGACCCGCGGCGTGATCTTTTTGGGCATGCGCGCCGCCGCCAACGCTATGCCTTTTTGCATGATTGCCATGGTGCTTCAATCCTCATTTCGCAGAATGCAGAAAACACGGCAACTTGCGACAGCACTCCTGCAATCGCGAAAAGCGATTCTACTCCGGCAGCGGAGTTGGCGAAATACAGTGTTCCATGCAGGCCTGGCGCTAACGATTCAGGCGCGATACGGCGCGCTTCATGGTCTCATCGAGCGCGGCCTTGGCTTTCTCGTACTCCGCTGGTGTGACCTTGCCTTGCTGGCGGTCGAGTTCGAGGTGAAAGAGTTCGTCCTTCATGGCGTCGAGCAGCTTGGCGTTGCGGTCAGAAGGAGCTGGTGCTGACGGAATTGGTACCGAAACCGGCCCACCGGCAGTCGCGGGAGTCGGCGAGTTCGACTTCGCAGCAACGTAGAAGCCTCCCATCACCAGCACCAGCGCAAAAACCCCGAGGATCACAGCGCGGTAATCGAAGAGCGGGTCGTTGGAGTCAATGGGAGCGCCCAGTCCTCCGCCAGGACGATTGTCGCGACCTGCGGGCTGTCCACCGCCCATTTCACCGCCAGCACCACCAGCAGCGGCACCTCCGCCTGCGGCTTGTTCGCCATCTGGCTTGAACTGGCCCATACCGGACACGCTGAAGCTGAGGTCCTCTCCCGGCTTGGCGTCCGTGGCAACCATTACGCCCGGGCTATCGGGCATTGGCTGGAAGCGCTGCGGATTTTTGGGCGTAAAGCTGATGCCGTTGGCGGTCATGACTACTAAGTGCTGCACCGGGCCTAGTGGCTTCGGCGAAAAGCTCGCCTTGCCGCTGTAGGGCAAGTGGTACGACACCTGGAATTGCGTCTCGCCCGGCTTGAGCGCATAGCTGAACCCGTAATGGTTCTTTGCGCCGGCTTCGGTGGGCTGATCGTTGATGGGCTGCCCGCCTGGGCCGCGTACGAGTCCGGAGTCGACGGTCGCGCCCTCGGGCAGCACGAATTCAAAGGTAGGGTCGGCCACCTGGGTGCGCGGAGGCTTCGACTCGTTCTGGACCGCGAACAACGCAATCACCTGGAGCTGATTGCCGTCGCCCTGAATGCGATCGACTTCGACCATCTGTTGCAGGCCGTCAACCTTCTTCGCTGTGTCGTAGACAGTGACTTCGGCAGTGGTAGCGCCCGGCATCAGGGGACCGCCACGTGGGAAATAGCTGACGCCCCCATGCGTCGCGCGCACCATGTGAGGCACATTGGCTTCGGCGGGAGCTTTCAGAACGAACTTGCCCTGCGCATCAGTCTTGGTCGAGCCGACCTCCTCCATGCCCTGCGAGAGCGAAAGCAGAGTGACCTCGTCACCCGCCGCAGGTTTGCCGGTAGTGCCATTCGTGACGGTTCCGGTGATGTTTTGGGCAGACACTGCACTGGCGAGTACCATCACGAACAGCAAGCCACCTACAACCATCGTCATCCTGAGGGAGAACGCGCCGAACAGAGCGCGTCCGAGTCGAAGGGTCTGCTTCTTCTGTTGCTTGTCGGTGCGGAAAACCTTCACGCCCGCACCCCCTTCGCTGCGCCGCGTGCCTTCTCGATACTCTCCATCTCGGCCAGAATGGCGGCGGCTTCGTCTTCCAGAGCAGCCCGCTGCATGGCGTAATCTACCTCGCTCAGCTTGCCGGCTTTGTATTCGAAGCTCAGGTCGCGTAGGTTCTCGTAGGTCGCTTCCTTGCGCTCCTGAAGATAGCCGTAGCGCGTCTTGGCCTCGCCCGCGTCAATGTCGCCGGGCTCGTAGAACACGTAGACGAACAGCGCCGCGGCAAAGAGCGCGCAGCCAAACAAAATGAACGGCGTCTCGTTGGCAACCTCAGCGATGAAAATAAACGAGTGCATCAAAATTCCGTCTCCTCCCGCGCCTTCCGGCGCAGGGCATCCAATTCCTCGGCGGCCAGGTCAGGTGCTGCCACGGTATGCGCGACAGGACGCGACTTCCACAAACGCACCAGCCAAACCGCCATCGCCGTCGCCAGCGCGAACACCGCGAAGGGCATGATCCAGGCCACAATGTTGAATCCGCTGTTCGTCGGCGCCGACAGCACGGTGTTGCCGTACTTCTGCACGAAGCTCTGCAGTACGAGCGAGTCATTGTCGCCACGCTCCAGGCCGGCAGTCATTTCATTGCGCATGCGTTCCGAGTAGGCGCAGCCGACGTGGTTGCACTCCAGCAGCACCTGGTTGCAGCCGCACATGCACATCATCTGATGGCCCAGCTTGTTAAAGCGAGCATCGACATCCGCGCCCATGAAGCTGATCGCCATGACGGCAATCAGCACGAGCTGGACAACACGAAGTTTCGAGTTTCTGGTTTCGAGTTTCAATTCGTTTGAGTCCGTGAAGGTTCTTTCATTTCGTCTGAATTACTGTGCTTTGAAACGAGCTAGTGTCGCTGCATCCTTACTAGCCACTAGCCACTGACTAGTCTCCGCCCACTTCCACGGCTCCATGTTTCGCCGCGGCTGCGGCTTCGCGCTCTTTCGCGCTCACTGCATACTTCACCGGCTTCGTGCTCGGCAACAGGGCGATGATCGTTCCAATCAGCAGCAGCTGAACACCGATCCAGATCCACGCCACCAGCGGATTCACGTGCGCCTTGATGATCGGTTTGCCCGTATCGGGGTTGCGTCCCGTGTACACCAGGTAGAGGTCTTCATTCAGCCGCGAACGATTGGCTACGATAGTCGCTGTCTGCTCGCTGGCCTTGTAGAACCGCCGCTCGGGGAACATCGTGTCGAGCTTCTTGCCGTTCTTGTACACATCGAGCACGGCCCATTCGCTGCTGTAGTTCGGCTTGTCGTCTTGCGTGTACGACTGGCACACCAGCGTGTAGTGGCCAATCTGCATCTTGTCGCCGAAACCCATTTCCTGCTCTTTGTCGATGTTGAAGGGCAGTCCGGCAAACCCGATGATGATCAGTACCACGCCCATGTGGACGAGGTATCCGCCATAGCGCCGCGTGTTGCGGCGCGTGATCTGCACCATGCCACTGAAGATGCTGACGTGCTGCTGTTTCGCGATGACGCGTCCGCCGCGCCAAAACTCGCCGGCAATCGTTCCCGTGACGAACACAGCGAGCGCGATGGCCATCAATGAGTAAAAATACGCGCTGTCCTGCCACGGCCGCATGCCCCCCGCGATGAGTGCAACGGCCGCGACGACGGCCATCACCGTGGGCACCAGGAAGTTGCGCCGCAAGCTATCAACCGATGTCTGCCGCCACGCCAGCAGCGGGCCGACACCTGTCAGGAACACGAGAAATAATCCAATCGGCACGTTCACGCGATTAAAGAACGGAGGCCCGACGGTGACCTTGCTGCCCGTCACCCACTCTGAGAGCACCGGAAACAGCGTGCCCCACAACACCGCAAAGCACGAGACCAGCAGCACGAGGTTGTTGAACAGGAAGCTCGATTCGCGCGAGACCAGCGAATCCAGACGGTGCTCACTGCGCAGCGTGTCGCGATTGCGGATGAAGACAAACACGCACGTGGCAAACACAATCGAAATGAACCACACGAACCAGATGCCGATGCCCGACTGTGCAAACGCGTGCACCGAACTCACCACGCCGGAACGCGTGAGGAATGTGCCGAAGATGGCTAGCAGAAATGTGGTGAAGATGAGCCACATGTTCCACATCTTCATCATGCCGCGCTTCTCCTGCATGATGACCGAATGCAGAAACGCAGTCATGGTGAGCCACGGCAGCACGGAAGCGTTCTCCACCGGGTCCCATCCCCAGTACCCGCCCCAACCGAGTACTTCGTAGGCCCAGTGAGCGCCGAGAAAGATTCCGACCGTAAGAAACAGCCACGCGACCATCGTCCAGCGGCGGGTGATGTGTATCCACTTTTCGCCGGGATACTTCATCATCAGCGCGCCCAGTGCAAACGCAAACGGCGCGGTGACGCCCACGTAGCCGAGGTACAGCATCGGCGGATGGATCACCATCTCGGGATATTGCAGCAGCGGATTCAGTCCGTTGCCGTCGGCCGGGATCGTGCCCTTCACCAGCCCGAACGGATGGGCAGCGAAATTCACCAGCAATAAGAAAAATACTTGCACTGCGGCGACGATGGCCGATGCGTACGCTGTAAGCTGCGGATCGACCTTGTAGCGCAGGCGCATGACGAGCCCGTAGGTCGAAAGCAGCCACGCCCAAAGCAGCAGCGAGCCTTCCTGTCCCGACCACAGCGCGGCGAACTTGTAGGCCAGCGGCAGGTCGCGATTGCTGTGGTGCATGATGTAGGCGACCGAGAAGTCGTTGCCGAAGGCGGCCATCACCAGCGCGACGGACGCAACCGTCACCGCGGCCCAGCAGGCGATGCCCGCTCGGCGTGCGGTCTCAGTCAGCCGGTCATCCTTGCGGTACAGCGCCACGGCGCCGGCGATAAACGAATACGCCGCCAGGGCCAGGGCCAGAAGAAGCGTAAAGCTACCAATTTGAGGCATGAAAGTTGAATACCCACATGACGTAGGAGCACGCGAGTCCACAGGCTGCGCCGTCCCCGTCGAATGACACTATCTTACTCGCTTGCCCGCCCAGACCGCACCTTGGCGACAGCTTCGGCCCCGGCCGCCGGAATTTCGCGCAGCGCAAAATTAGCTCCTGCTTTTTCCGCACGGCATCACACCTGCTACCATTACTCCGCTCGAGCAGGAGACAACATGACGCAGGAACAGCAAATCCGACAGTTACTGGCCAAGGTGTTGGACTGGGGTGAAGCCCATGCTGACTTTCATACTGTAATCAATGATTTTCCCATTGACCTGCGCGGCGAGGTGCCGCCAGGTTTCACCCATTCCGCGTGGGAATTGCTCGAGCACCTGCGAATCGCGCTGTGGGACATCGTGGAATTCACGAAAGATGGCCGTCACAAGTCTCCTCCGTGGCCGCAGGGATATTGGCCGCCTTCGCCCGTCCCGCCGCAGGAGGAAGCATGGGACCAATGCATTGGCACGATCACAGACCTTCTGGAAGAAATGCGCGCACTGGTGCTCGACCGCTCACGGCCGCTCTTGGAGCCCATACATCGCGGCCAGGGGCAGACGCTCATGCGCGAAGCGCTGCTGGCGGCCGATCACCAGGCCTATCATCTCGGCGAACTGGTGCAGGTGAGGAAAGCGCTGAAAGCCTGGCCTAAATAGCCTTTTCCGGAGAGTGATCCCGATCGCACCGGCCGAACGAAGCGGCTCGCACGGGACGGTTCTTTCTATTGGAGAAGAACTTCTGTGCGTGTAATCCGTGTTAATCCGTGGTCGCTCTTGCTTTTTCTATCCACTATCCGCTAACCACTATCCAGTATCCTCACGTCAACGACAGTGCGTCCACGTCCACCACCAGATTAGTCCGCGGAATCTTTTGCGACACCGCGTGCTCGATCATGGCGCGCAACGCGTTGTTCATGCGCTCGCGACTGGCTGACTTCAGCAGGAAGTGGTAACGGTACTCCGTCTTCAAGCGCACGATACTCGCTGCGGCCGGGCCCATCACGCGCACGCCTTCGAGGCGCGTCGCCTCGAACCATTTGCCCAGAATGCCTGACCACGCCAGTGCCTCATCGAGTTTCGGGCTGCGCACCAGCACGTTGCTCACGGCATTGAAGGGTGGATAGTGCATCCAACTGCGGAAGCGCGCTCTTTTTCGTAGAAGCCTTTATAGTCGTGTGCCGCGGCGAACTGAATGGCGTAGTGATCGGTGAAAAATGTCTGCAACACCACCTTGCCCGGAGTCTCGCCGCGTCCGGCGCGTCCTGCGACCTGCGTGAGCAACTGAAATGTGCGCTCAGCGGCCCGAAAGTCCGGAAAGCCGAGCGCCGCGTCTGAGCCGACAACGCCTACCAGAGTAACGTTCGGAATGTCGTGTCCCTTGGCTATCATCTGGGTACCCACCAGCAGATCGATCTCGCGTGCCTGTAGCGCACACAACATGTGCTCCAGGTCATCGCGCCCGCGAACGGTATCGCGGTCCAGTCGCCCAATCCGCGCCTGCGGAAACATACCGTGCAGCATTTGCTCCAGCTTTTCTGATCCTGTGCCGAGATACTGCACGTACTCGCTGCCGCACTTGGGGCACGTCTTCGGCGCAGGCCGCATGAAGTTGCAGTAATGGCAGACCAGGCGATGCTCGCGCTTGTGATAGGTCATGGCGATGGCGCAGTTCTTGCACTGCACGGTTTCACCGCACTCGCGGCACAATACAAATGCCGAGTAGCCACGCCGGTTCAGCAGTACCATCACCTGCTCGTTGAGTTCCAGCCGCTCGCCGATCTCTTCCACCAGCTTTTGCGACAGGACTTCGTCTTTTTTGGTGCGCTGGAACTCCGCGCGCATGTTGAGTATCTCGACTTCGGGCAGCGGCCGCTTCTCGATACGCTCGGCAAGTTCCAGCAGCTTGTATTTGCCCTGTTGCGCGTTGTAGTAGGTCTCCAGCGACGGCGTTGCCGAACCCAGCACCACGACGGCATTCGCCATCTTGGCGCGCATCACAGCCGTATCGCGGGCGTGATACCGCGGCGTTTCGTCCTGCTTGTAGGAGTGGTCATGCTCCTCATCCACCACGATCAGCGCCAGATCGGCCACCGGAGCGAACACCGCCGACCGCGTCCCTACCACAATGTGGCACTCGCCATTTCGGATGCGCTTCCACTGCTCCGCGCGCTCGTCATCGGTCAGTGCCGAATGCAGGATGGCCACTTCGTCGCCGAATATCTGGTGCAGATCAGCAGCCATCGCGGGAGTCAGGCCGATCTCGGGAACCAGCAATATCGCCGAGCGCCCCTTTGTCAGCATTGCCTGCATGGCAGAGAGGTACACGGCGGTCTTGCCCGAACCGGTGACGCCGTGCAGCAGTATCGGCAGGAACTTGCCCTGCATCGACCGCAGCACCAATCTGCTTGAGCGCCGCTTTCTGTTCTGGGTTGAACAGAAACTCCAGCTTTCGGGGTTTCATGCCCGACATGCGGAAACTGGCGGGCTCTTCGCTGATTTCGATAAACGCCACGGCGAACGAGCGTCTGTATAGTCGTGCGCGGTACCGCCAGTTCGCGTAACGCCGAAACCGGCGCCCGCTTGCCCGCTTGAAGTTCCAGGTAGTCCACGATCGTCTGCTGGTTTGCGTTAAGTTTGCCTGCGACATCTTTCAGCGTCGCGATCTTGAATGGTCCGGCTGGCATCTCGCACGCCACTCAAGTCTTCGCGTACAATCCACTTCTTACGCAGCAAACCGAGAATGTCGGCACGGGTCGCTCCCGCCGTTGACCGCAACGACGCCTCGCGTGTGACCTCGCCGTCAGCCAGGCGGTTAAGCACGGCGTACTCGCGCATCTGCTGTTCTGGCTCCACCTTCGCGCGCAGGGACGAGCCAACGGTCGAAGCTGCATGAAGCGCATCGAGTCCCTTCTCTGTGATGTGGTATCCGGTGGCGCGGCGAAACTCGGCCGACAGCGGCAGCATCGTGCGCAGCACTTCGCCGATCGGAGCAATGTAATAGTGCGCGATCCAGCGGCCCAGTTGCATCAGCTCCGGCGTAAGCGCAGGCGTCGTGTCCAGCACCTGCTGCACTGGCTTGGCTTTAAAGCTCGGCTCGTGATCGTGCAACTCAGTGACGATGCCGCACAGTCGTTTCTCGCGGAAGGGCACAATCACTCGACCGCCGATGCACGGCTCAGGCATGTCTTCCGGAAGGCCATAGGTAAATGTGGCGTCGAGCGGGACTGGCACGGCCACATCGCAGAAGCGGGACATAGGCGGCTAGCTGCCTTCGTGTCATGGTCTTTCGCCGGAGGTTTGCAGCCCCAGATACTTCATCACCATCTGCAAGTCTTTCCACGCCTCGCGCCTTCTGCCGCGGATCGCGCAACAGAAACGCCGGATGATACGTCACTGCCAGCTTGCAGTCGAACGGTTCAGTCCCGTGTCAGTCGGAGTGGCTCGCTGTTGGCGAGAAATCGTAGAACCGCCCGCGCAACGACGCCATCGAGTCATTCATCCCCAATAGATTTTTCGCAGCGGTTGCGCCCAGCGCCACGATCACCTTCGGACGCACCACGCGAATCTGCCGCATCAGAAACGGCGAACACGTGTCGCACTCGTCGCGCTCCGGCGTGCGATTCCCCGGCGGACGGCACTTCACGATGTTCGCGATGTACACCTGTTCGCGCTTCAGTCCCATGGCCGTAATCATGTTGTTCAGCAACTGACCGGCACGCCCCACGAACGGCAGTCCCTGCTCGTCTTCGTCCGCGCCCGGGCCTTCGCCAATGAACATCAACTCGGCGTTGGGATCACCGGTGCCGAAGACAATCTGCTTGCGTCCCTGCTGCGCCAGCTTGCAGCGCTGGCAATCGGGGCCGATGTCATCGAGAATGACCTTCAACTTTGCTTCGCGGTTGTCGCCCGTGGGCAGATACGCCTCCTGTGCGGCTTGCTCTTGATCTTCCGCAATTTCATCGGCGACGGAACCCACCACTTCAACCAGCGCCTCGCCGAGATCAAGTGCGTACGAATCCGCCGAAACCTCGCGCCGATACAGCGGCCCAATGCCGAGCTCGCGATAAAAGCCCAATCGTTCGCGGATCGCGGATTTTCGTGTGGAATCGAGGGCCATCAGCTACGGACCGGTGAAGTCACCAGTGTAGCCTTTGCCTGCCGCTTGCGAACTACGGCGTCCAGAATTTTCTGTGCAATTTCCAGCTTGGCTGGCCTCCGGAACCGCCACAGCTTCGGCTTGCCGTGACGATCGTGACCGCATTGAGGTCAGAATTGAAGCCGATGTCCGCGCGCGAAACATCGTTGAGCACGATGGCGTCCACCCGCTTCTTCGCCAGCTTGGCGCGGGCGTTGTCCAGCAGGTTCTCGGTTTCTGCGGCAAAGCCAACCAGCACCGGAATGCTCTTGCCCGCCGCGGCACGCAGGCTGCCCGAGGTCGGCAAGGATGTCAGGGTTCGGCTCAAGTTCCAGCGTTATCGGCCCGCTGCGCTTGATCTTCTCGGACGACGGCGTTCTTCACGTGATAATCGGCCACTGCCGCCGCCATGATGATGATGTCGGCGTGCTCCCAGCGGTCGAGCACCGCGGTCCGCATCTGCTGCGCGGTCTCGACGAAAATCGTCTCCGCCGCCGACGGAGGCGTAAGCGCGCTCGGCCCGCTGACCAAAATCACCTTCGCTCCGCGCCGCAACGCAGCTTCCGCCAGCGCGTAACCCATCTTGCCGCTCGAGCGGTTGCCCAGGTACCGCACCGGATCGATCGGCTCATGTGTCGGCCCAGCGGTAATCAGAACCGTCTCGCCGGCGAGGTCCTGCGAAACGCCCAGGCGCTCCAGCGTCGCGGCGACAATCTGCTCGGGCTCCGCCAGCCGTCCCGCGCCAATCATGCCGCACGCCAGATATCCGCTTCCCGGCTCGACGATCTGCACCCCGCGTTGCCGCAGCATTTCGAGGTTGGCGCGCGTCGCCGGATGCTCCCACATGTTGACGTTCATCGCCGGAGCAACAATCACCGGCGCCTTTGTGGCGAGATACAGCGTAGAGAGAAAATCGTTGGCGATGCCTTGCGCAAACTTGGCGATCGTGTCGGCGGTCGCTGGAGCAACCAGCAGTGCGTCAATGGATTGTGCGACCGCAATGTGTTCCACAGCAGAGTCGAGGTTGGGCTGCTCGCTCGCCAGCAGAACATCCCAGTGATGACCTTCTCACCAGACAGCGCCGCGAAAGTGAGCGGTCGCACGAATTCCTGCGCAGCTTCGGTCATTACAACCTGCACTCGCACGCCGCGGTCCTGCATCAGACGCACGATCTCCGCGGCCTTGTAGGCGGCGATGCCTCCCGTTACTCCCAGCGCGATTTTCATGCAGTTCTCTGTGATGGGGCGAGCACGCTATTAGATTCTCAACCGTTGTCGACGGCTCTTCGGCCGCCAAGTTTCGGCGAGAGCCTGGGCAGCGTACTCTCCAGCGCCCCATGTCGCCTCGCCGCCATCGGGAGACTGACTTCGGGCGACTGGCAGCTGACTCTCTAGTCGTCCGCCTCGCCGCCTACCGGACCTGACATGGAATCAGCAGGTTCCCCGATCGGCGTCGCGCTTGGCGCCGGTATCAGCCACTTAACCTTGCCGGCATTGATCTCTTCTTCCGCAATGCTGCACGCCTTGTGCGAGTGCGGCTCCACCACGGGCCGTGCGCCGTTCTGAAGTTGGCGGGCGCGCCGGGCTGCGACCAGGACATATCGATAATTACTGTCAAATCCTTCAACCAGCTTCATGGATCACTCCGTTGTCGTTTGTGAAGACGATATGGCAAACGTCGCCAAGATCGCCTGCACCTGTTCGATCATGTTCGCCCGCTCGGCCATCTCGGCCGTTGCCAGCACATGCTCGTCCACTGCGCGTGGCAATTGCGGCGAGCGCTTCAGCCGTTCCGACTTGACGATGGCTTGCAGTACGTCAATCGCCGGCTCAACCTTCTCATTTACCAGAATATAGTCATACTCCGAATAATTCTCAATCTCGCGGGACGCCTCCTGGAGCCTACGCTGCACTTCGGCCTCCAGTTCTTCCTCCGATTTGCCGTCGCCGGTCAACTGGCGCCGAACTTCATTCTCCGCCAGGGTGCGTCGTCGCAGCCTTCGTTCCAGTTCCTCGCGTGACGGCGGAAGTATAAAGATGCTGGCCGCCTCGGGCAACTTGCGCTTCACCTGCGCCGCTCCCTGCACATCAATGTCGAGGATGAGATCGTTGCCGCGAGCGAACGCCTCCTGCAAAAAGCTGCGCGCCGTACCGTAATAATTGCCGAAGACCTCGGCATATTCGAGAAACTGCACCCTCTGCGATCATCTTTTCAAACTCTTCTCGCGTTACAAAAAAGTATTCCCGGCCGTTTTGCTCGCTGCCACGCGGCTGCCGCGTGGTGTAGCTGATGGAGAACTCCAGGTTCTCAACGCTGCGGCGCAGCTCCGCCGTCAGTGTCGACTTGCCCGAGCCCGACGGCGCGGAAATGATGAAGACGATCTCATTCATTCGAGGTTCTGCACCTGCTCCTTGGCTTGTTCGATCTCCGATTTCATGGCGAGCCCCAGCTCGGTAATACGCAGCGCTTCTCCGGCAACGCCGGTGGTCTTCGACAACAAAGTGTTGGCCTCGCGGTTCATCTCCTGCAACAGGAAGTCGAGCTTCTTGCCGACTTCGCCGCCGCTGTCAATGTGCGACAGGAAGTGCTGGATGTGGTTCTTCATCCGCACCAGCTCTTCCTGGATGTCACTGCGCTCGGCAAGCATGGCGGCTTCCTGCAGAATACGATCGGCATCTGCGTACGTGCCAATTAGCTCCTGCATGCGGCCATGCACTTTGTCGTGATACGCCTTCAGGACTTTGTGGCGCAGCGATTCGACCTCTAGCGTAGCTTTCGACAGGTGCTGCATGCGCTCGCGCAACTCTGTCACCGCGCTGCGGCCTTCCTCTTCGCGCATGTGATTGAGTCGTTCGATGGCCTGTTCGAGCGCCGAAGTTACGTGCCTCTTCGAGATCTTCGCTCGGCTCGTCGGAGCTCGGCGGCATTCAGCGCTCCCGGCAGTTTCAGCACGGCATTCAGGTCGGGCTCGGCGCTGACTCCAAATTCCTTGGCCGCCTGGCGGAAAGCGCTCAGGTATCCGCCGACCAATTCGCGGTTGACCGAGAATGCTGCTCCGCCCGCCCGCTCAAGGCTGAGAGTAACTTCGATATGTCCACGATGCAGGCTCTCCTTGAGTACCCGGCGCTAACCTTCATCTCGACCGCATCGAGTTCGTTGGGCATGCGCAGGTGTAAGTCGAGAAAGCGATGATTGACCGACTTCAAGCTCAGCGTAATCGTGAGTTCATCGCTCACGTGCTGCTTTACCTGCGCGTAACCCGTCATGGAACGGATGTTCATTCGTGCGTCACTCGCTTCCATTCGCAGTTTCGACATCCACAAATTGCAGCTCGTACAACCGGCGATAGGTCCCGGTATGCGCCATCAGCCGCTCGTGCGTGCCTTCATCGGCGATCATGCCATTTTCCAGCACGAGAATGCGGTCCGCGCGCCGCACCGTTGACAACCGGTGCGCGATTACAAACACCGTGCGGCCCGTCATCAGGTTTTGCAGCGCCGTCTGAACCAGCGATTCGCTCTCGCTATCGAGAGCCGAGGTCGCCTCATCGAGTACCAGAATAGGCGCATTCTTCAGAATGGCACGCGCAATCGAAATACGCTGACGCTCGCCGCCGCTTAGACGCAGTCCGCGCTCGCCGATCATGGTGTCGTAGCCGGCGGGCAGCCCCATAATAAAGTCGTGCGCCAGGGCGGCGCGTGCCGCTTCTTCCACCTTCTTCATCGGAACCGTAGGCTGGCCATAAGCGATGTTATTGCGCACCGTATCGTTGAACAGAATGGTGTCTTGCGTGACGATGGCGATCTCCGAACGCAGCGACGCCACCGTCAAATCGCGCAGGTCGTGGCCGTCTATCAGTAGCTTCCCATGAGTCACGTCGAAGAAGCGTGGCAGCAGATGCACCATCGTGGTTTTGCCCGAACCACTCGAGCCGACAATCGCGACCACCTCTCCTGGCGCGACATCGAGGTTGATGTCATGCAGGACCTCGCGATGTGTGTCTTCGTCGCGATAACTGAAGTAAACGTGCTCAAATCGAATGCCTTGGTGGAACGGAGGCATTGTGATCGCGCCCGGCTTCTCGCTGACGTCGTCGGCGGCGTCCAAAAAGTCAAAAATGGCCGACGACGCGCCCAGCGCCTGCTGAAAGTTGTTATTGAACTGCGCGAACTTCCTCACCGGTTCATAAAGCTTGAATACTGCCACGATAAATGCGAGAAAGATGCCCTCGGTAAAGATGCCGTGCTTGATGTATTCGCGCCCCATCAGGATCAGCAGTGCAATCGCAATCGCCCCAAAAATGTCCATCATGGGCGAGCTGATGGCTGCAGCGCTGACCGAACGCAGGTTGGCGCGGAACAGCCGCCTTGCCGCCTCACGGAAGCGCTTCGTCTCCCAGGCTTCCATCGAGAACGCTTTCACGATGCGCACGCCTGTAATGGTCTCGTGCAGGATGTTCTGGATCTCTGCCAGCTTGTCCTGGCCCTTGCGCGTGGTACTGCGCACCCGCCGCCCAATGCGCCGCACCGAGCCCAGCACGAAAGGCACGAACAGCAGCAGCACCCACGCCAGCTTCCCGCCCAGCAGGACAACCACACCGGCTGTAAAGATAAGCGTGAATAGTTGCTGTAGGAATTCCGCCAGCACCGTTGACATGGCGTACTGCACCCGCTCCATGTCGTTGATCAGCGCCGACAGCAGTGTGCCCGTTGTGTGCTTCTGGAAGAACGCCACCGAACGCTTGAGCGTCGCGGAATAAAGCTGGTTACGCAGGTCGGTGATCATGCCAAAGCCTGCGTAATTCACCAGGTAGGTTCCCAGGTAGTCGAAAATTCCCTTCAGTACCGTCGCCGTCACCAACGCGAAGGCGACCATCGTCCACACGTTGTGGAAGTGCCCGGGGACAAACCAGTTCAGTTTCAGCACCCAGCGTGAAGTCGGCAGCAGGTGCAGCTCGTGCGACTGCTCTCCGGGATTCAGAACAAAGTCAAAGATGGGCCCGATGAGCAACAGCCGAAATGCGTCCAGCGCGCCGACAAACGCCATCGACACCACGGAAGCCACCACATAAAACCAATACGGCTTGACGTAGTGCAGCAGTCGCTTCAGTTGACGCATAGGTATCGCGGTCTCCGGCGTAATTCGGCCAGAGTTGTCGTCTTGGAGAGAGTGTTGTGCAAGCAGTGATTCTAGCGGAATTTGGCAGCGGAGCGATATGGCACTCTTCTACTACGGCAAGCCACTTGCAGTACCTATGTTTGACGATTGCGTGCGCTTACTGCCGACTGGCTTTTGGCGACCGGCAACTAGCCGAAATACCGACCGTCTACTGCGTTCTCATAACCGCGGGATTCGAGCCTTCGTGAAAGACTCCTCCACAATTTTTCCCGACCAATCCACTTCAGCGGAATAAAAACCGATCTCGTCGGTTATCTACCCAGAGCAACACAGCGAACCGGCAAACGCCCGAGATGAAAGGTAAGGCGCCAGCGGGAAATGTTCCCTCGCCGCACACCCACGGCAATGGAGCGCGAACAGAACACATATTCAGCTCGGGTTTCGATCTTCGGAATGCCGCAGCAACAGGAGTGAACGTCATGAAAAGTATTCAGTCTGAAAACACCAGCGGCCGGGTAGCAAGGATCGTCGTTCGTACACTTGCTTGCTCGCTTTTGTTGGCAACTCCGGTCTTCTCGCAGCTTCGCGCGATGAACGCGATCCCTGCCGGCGCGTTGACCTCCGCCAGCGTGCCTGCGCCCAAAGGGGTGAAGGTCCTGGCGCGTTTACCGTTGAACGGCCAGCCAGTCACCCGCCTCTACACGCAATTCGAGTATGGCCGAACCTATCTGTACATCGAGCACGGCCCATCACCACTGACTGCTGTAGACGTGACCAAGAAGCAGCATCCCCAGTTCGTCGACCATGCACCCGCGAACGTGCAACCCGCGCGCTATCAGGAACTCGCCGAAGGAGGCACCATCGAGGTTTCCTCGCCATGGCAGGTGAACCCCGGCTTTGACAATGTGGGTGGCCGCGGAATGTTTAGCGTCCTGGGAAACAACGATCCCGACGATGCGCCGGTGCTGCAGGCATTCGGGCGCCAAAGCGCCAACCTGGCCGACCGCGATCGTCACTTGATCTTCTTCGCATCACCGGCACAGTTGCTGGTTGTCCAAGATGACCGCTGGAAGGGAACGGACTAAGCCATGAACTCTAGATCTCTTGTCCGGTCGTCGAGTGCGCGAGTGTCCTGCCCAAGCCTCGCTTGGTTGGGTAGGACTTAAATACTGTCGCCACCTTGCGCAACTCCGCCGCCGCTGTGGCCTTTTCTATCGACTATCCACTATCCACTAACCGGCGAGTCCCTATGTACCACTTTTACGTTGAACCCCGCCTTCGCCAGCCGTTTCTTTACTTCCTCGGCGATCAGTACCGAGCGGTGCTTGCCTCCGGTGCAGCCGAACGCAATCGTCAGGTAACTCTTGCCCTCGTGAATGTAGTGGGGAATTAGGTACACCAAAAGTTCGGAAATGCGGCTAATGAATTCCTTGGTCTGCGGAAACGACAGGATGTATTTCGCCACCTGCGGATTCCGTCCGGTAAACGGACGGAACTTCGGCACGAAGTGCGGATTCGGCAGGAACCGAACATCGAACATGAGGTCCGCATCCTCGGGCACGCCTTTGCTGAAACCGAAGCTGATGCACGAAATCAGCGTGTTCTGCTTGCGTTCCACGCTCTGGAAGCGCTCGGTCAGCAGTGCGCGCAACTCGTGCACATTGAACTTCGTGGTATCCACAACCAGGTCGGCCACGTCACGCACTGGTTGCAGGCGTTTTCTTTCGTCGCGTATCGAAGCCTTCACCGAGTTCTGGTGTCCCAGCGGATGCGGCCTTCGCGTTTCGCTGTAACGGCGTTGCAGCGCTTCATCGCTGGCTTCAAGAAACAGGACAGTGGTTTTCAGCGAGCCACGCAGCGTCTGCAACAGTTGCGGCAGCTTATCCAGGCGAGCGCCCTCGCGAATATCAACCACCAGTGCGGCGCGCTCAATCTCGCTGGAGTCGCGTACCAGGTCGGCAAAGTTAGCGATCAGTCCCGCCGGAAGGTTGTCCACGGCGTAGAATCCGAGGTCTTCAAACGCCTTCAGCGCCGACAATTTTCCGGCGCCGCTGATCCCGGTGATGATGACGAGTTCGTGCCGGTCGCGCGCAGGGGTAGGTGGCACCCTTCGAGGAGTGGTGGCAGATTTCTTTCCGGAAGCTCGCGAAGTAGCGCGTTTCTTCGAGGGCATGGTTGTAACGAATTTCCTGTGGCCAGAGACTACCAGAGTTCCCGCGCCCCGTCAGCCGCAAGCGTGTTTCTACTTGTTTTCTTCGAGCGGCAGCAGGCTATGGTTCAGGGCGAACAGTGCCAGTTCCAAGCGGTTTCCCACGCCAAGCTTGTTAAAAATGTTCGTGAGATGGCGCTTCACCGTCTCTTCACTGATGCCAAACGTCTTGGCGATGTCTTTATTGGTGCAGCCCTCGGTGATTAGGTTCACCACTTCCAGTTCGCGCGCGGTAAGCCCGTAAGTTCTGCGTGGCGGCGGCGCCGTCTGTGTCGAGAGATCGCGCAGCACCTGTACCAGGTTCTGTACCGGGTGTCCTTCCAGCCAATATTGTCCTTGCATGACCGCGCGGATGCACGTCGTCAGGTGTTCCACAACGGCATCTTTCAGCACCACGCCGCGCGCGCCGAGTTGCAACGCTTCCAGTACCTGTCGCTTATCAATCAGTCCGGTGAGTACGATCGTCCGCGTGTTGAGTCCGCCTGCAGTCATTTCGCGCAGGGCATCCATGCCCGCGACGTTGGGCATGGCCAGATCCAGCAATAGAACGTCGGGGTGCAGACTCCGCGCGAGTTCCAGGGCTTCCACTCCGTCGCGTGCCTCCCCCACCACCTGGATCATGGGATCGGCTTGCAGCATATTGCGCAGACCGACGCGCACCACCGGATGGTCGTCTGCAAGCAATACTCGGATTGGGCTGGCTACCACTGCTTCCTATGCCTGGTTAAGCTTACGATTTGCTAGGCCGCCGTCTCACCGGCCGGAAGTACGCTCGGCCCCAGACGATTTACCAGTTCAAGTTGAATGTTCCGCAACGCCCCTTGCAAGCCGTCCAGCGCTGCACCGGCGTCCGCAAGATTACTTGCGATGGCACCATTCTCCAGTCGGGTCGCGAAGCAGACCACGTCGTGCGCACCCAACACCATGCTGCTGCCCTTCAGTTGATGCGCCCGGGCTTGGACGCAAGCAAACTCTCTCTTCACCACGTTTTCCCGCAACACTTGAAAGGATTGCCAGGCATCAGCCAGGTAGTCGCGGTAGAGATCGGCCAGGCCGGCAGGGTCACCCGCCATCGCCAGCAGAAGCTGATCGAAGATCGCCGAATTGAGTGGCGTCTCGTTCACAGGCATTGGGGCGCTGCCCTTCTTGAGACTCGGAACCTCCATAGGTAAACATTCTCAGCCATCCACGTCAAGGCCGCAGGGCACTTTTCGGTCCTAGAGGAAGCGGAAACGCCATCCGTCTGCCCGTTTTCTCCGTGCTTCTCTCACCATTTCATCCTTGTTCGCAGTGGTGCCACGTCCCGAAGTTGGGAGTATGATGAGACCTTACTGCGACATCTGCGGCAGCTGTCCGCGTCGCGAGAATCTGCCATGACCGACGATCTCTCCAGCCTGAAAGACGACATGGTGGCCTTCATCCTGGGTCACGGCATGAGCCGCTTCCAGGGCTATGTCACCGAAGACGTACACAGCGTCATGTGGGACCCGCGTGACAATCCCGAAAGCTGGAAGGATTTTGTCGAGCTGGCCAAGAAAGCCGGCTGCGCGTTTCTCTCCATGGACGAAGAGGTCCTTCAGCGCGACGAGCTTGACTACCTCGTGCAGCGGCTCCAGCAGACCGCCTATCCCAGCGACGACGACATCGAAGAGGCGCGCTGGCTGCGCAGTTTCGTGAACAAGACCGGCTTTCTGCAACTCGGCTGGCCGCACCAGGGAATCATGTTCCTCTACGAAGTTTCCACCGACTGGTATGAGCGCTATCAGCGCCTGCTCGATCTGGTGGAAGACTTCGGCACTCTTGCCGTCGACGGCTCCGACCAGGACGAAGAACACTAGGTGCGCTGGCGTCTCCGCGAGTCCAATCCCCGCGACATCGAACTTCTCATTCGTGATGCCGGACTCTCCCCCTTAATCGCCACGCTGCTTTCAGCCCGCGGCATCTCCACGCCGCAACAGGCCCAGGAATTTCTCTCACCCTCGCTCTCCCATCTTCATTCGCCCTACCTCATGGCGGGACTCCGTACCGCCGTCGAGCGCCTGCGCGCGGCCATCGAGCGCGGCGAGACCATCTTCATCTACGGCGACTACGACGTGGACGGCACCACCGCCATAGTCATCCTCAAAGCTGCTCTCGAACTCTGCGGCGGCAAGGTTGAGTTTCACGTCCCGCACCGCATCCGCGAAGGCTACGGCATGCGCGATGACGTGATCGAGCGCGCAGCCGCAGAAGGCATCCGGCTGATCATCAGTGTTGACACCGGCATTCGTGCCTTCGCCGCTGCCGAAGCCGCGGCGCGCTGTGGTGTTGACCTCATTGTCACCGACCATCACTTGCCGCAGGCCGACGGTGTTCCCAAGGCCATTGCTGTTGTGAATCCGAACCAGGCCGGCTGCGAGTACCCGTGTAAGTCACTCTGCGGCGCTGGAGTGGCTTTCAAGATCGCCCAGGCATTGTTGGAAGCCACAGGCCGCGAGCGCCTGCTGCCTTCGTTCCTGAAGATTGTCGCCATCGCCACCATCGCCGACTCCGTCCCGCTCGTCGGCGAAAACCGCGTCTTTGCCAAACTCGGATTGCAAGGTCTCCGCGATCCCCGCAACGCCGGCTTAAAGGCTCTGCTGGCCTGCTGCAACCTCGACAGCTCGCGCCCCTTGAGCGCCGGCGATATAGCCTTTCGCGTAGCGCCGCGGCTGAACGCTGCCGGACGCATGGACGTTGCCGAGCGCGTCATCAGCCTTTTCACCGAGAAAGACGAAGCCCGCGCCGCCGAAATGGCGGCTCAATTGAGTGAACTAAACGGCGATCGTCAACTCGCCGAGCAAAAGATCCTCGAAGAAATCTTTCGCCAGATTGACTCCGTCCCCGAGTGGAGGGACGCATACTCGCTCGTCGTTGCCGGCGAAAATTGGCATCGCGGCGTGATTGGCATCTGTGCCACTCGGGTTGTCGAGCGCTATCATCGCCCGGCGCTGGTCTTCTCGTGCGAGAACGGCGAAGCCCACGGTTCCGGGCGCTCCATCGAAGCCTTTCACCTGCTCAATGCGCTCGAGTCATTCCCCGAGCTCTTCACCCGCTTTGGTGGACACTCCCACGCTGTCGGATGCGCCCTTCCGGTCTCAAACCTCTCCGAACTCCGCTCGAAACTCGATGCCTTCGCCCGAAGAACTTTGGTGCCCGATGACTTCGTGCCAATCTTGCCGTACGACAGCGAACTCTCTCTCGACGACGTAGGTCAAAAGCTATGGGAAACTCTCTCTCAACTCGAGCCGTTTGGCGCAGGGAATCCGCGGCCCACATTCGTGGTGCGGGGAGCAAAACTTGTGCAACCGCCCCGCATCATGAAGGAAACTCACCTGAAGCTCCGGGTCACTAGCGGCAACGGCATCGCGCAGAAAACGCGTGACGTCGTCGGTTGGAGATTGGCAGCGAGAGCACAACACGAGTCGCTGCTATTAGGAGATAGGCTTGATCTCGCCTTTACGGTGGAATTCAACACCCATCCCGACTTTGGTGGAGTGCAACTCACTCTCGTTGACTTCGCTCGCACCAATCCAGTCCCGGCGTAGTACCACACTCATAACTACTTTACAGATCTGTTACTTAGCGATAGTATTCGCTGCGATGGAAGCTGCCGTCCAACAGCTATGCTCCAGTTGCGGCAATCCACTCTTGCCCGACGGGGACTTCTGTCTATTCTGTGGCGATGTTCTCAGCAAGTCGCAGCAGGCCGAGGCGAAAGATATCCATCTATTGAAACCGACGAAACAGGCTATGGAACCTAAGGCGAGTCTGGAATACGCCGGTTTCTGGCTGCGCGTTTGGGCGGGATCTATCGATGTCCTGATCGAGATCCTCGGGGCTCTCATACTTACGGTTCCGGTTGGACTCATCCTCCGGCAACTCAGTTCACCTTCCGGTGTCAGCCCCATCACAATTCGCTACATGACCGGTGTCGCGTTCATCCCAATCTTGGCCATCGGAGCATGGCTTTACTGTGCCTTCTCTGAGAGCTCCCGTTATCGCGCCACCCTAGGCAAGCGAATCGTTGGATTGCAGGTGCTCACCTCCGCCGGCGGCCAATTATCGTTTGGGCAGGCCACGGTACGTCACTTCATGAAGTTCCTCTCGCTCTTCACCGCTGCCGTTGGATTCATGATGGCCGGCTGGACCAAGCGCTGCCAGGCGCTGCACGACATGCCCTCCGATTGCATCGTCGTCCGCGTTTCCGAACCCAGCCTGTCGCTGTTCGGCAAGCTTGCCTGAGCGTTTGTTCACCTCTCAAATCGCAGCGTAATATCGAAGTCAGGAATGCAATCCGTCGCACAATTGCGCAAGTGGCTGGCATGGTCGGCCGTGGCCCTTCTGGGCGTCATTACCATTTCCTATTACATTGCCAAGTTGAAGGTCGTCCCCAAGCTTCATAACACTCCGCAGGTCCTCGGCATCGACATTCAACAAACCAGTGAAGGCTTTACGCTTTCCAAGTCCGAGGCCGGACGCACCCTTTACACCATCCGTGCTTCCAATGCCGTGCAGTTCAAGAAGGGTGGCAACGCCGACCTCAAGAACGTTCACATCGTCGTATACGGCAAGGCGCATGATCGCTACGACCAGATTTATGGCAAGGAATTTACCTACGATCCGGTCAGTGGCGAGGTCAAGGGCATCGGCGAGGTGCACATCGACCTGCAAGGCTATGCCGAGGGACCCATCAAACCCGACCAGGCGCCGCCAGACGAGCTCAAGAACCCCATCCACATCGTCACGCAGTCGCTTACCTTCAATCAGAAAACCGGACAAGCCAACACCGACGATGTCGTCGAGTTCCGCACCTTGCAAGCCTCCGGCACCGCCAAGGGCGCGTACTACGATTCCAGCACCAATCAGTTGCTGCTGAAGTCTGAGGTTCACATCGTCACTACCGGCGATAATGCCGCCGACATCATCGGCCCAAGCGGGACCATCCAGAAAGATCCTCGCCAGGCGGTGCTTCTCAACGGCGGTATTTATCAGACCAACCGCACCCTCACCGCCGACAAAATCACCATGTTGTTTGAGGCCGACAACACCGTGCAACACGCCGACGGCCGAAGGCAACGTCAACATCGAAGTCCGCGGCCCCACTATCGTTGACATCTCAGGCCCGCGCGGCGACCTCAATATGGGGCCGCAGAATGCCGTGCTGCAGCCATCGTCACCGGAGGCGCCAAATACAACACCCGCGGCGACAACCTCAGTCACGGCTCGGCCGACACGTTCATCATGGATTTCGAGGCCGACAACCAGCCCAAGTTCTTCCACATGGTGAAGAACGCTCGCATGCGGCAAGATCCCCAACCCGGTAAGCCCGGCTCGCCCGGCCAGCCCATGGAGATCGCAGCCGACCAGCTGAATTTCGTCCTTGAAGAACGGCAACGAACTGAAGACAGGCGACACCGTCGGCAAGGCGCAGATCACGATTTTCCCAGCGCCTCCCGGATCGCCTAAGTCGCAAAGACTCCGCCCGAAGCCTGGCCAGGACATGGGCTCGTCGAACTCCACTACCGTTGCGACTGCCGGCAAGTTTCATGCCACGTTCGGAGAGGCCAACCGCATGCAGACGCTGCATGGCTCGCCCGATTCCCACATCGTCTCCATCTCGCCTGGCCAGCCCGACAAGGTCAGTACCTCGAGAACCTTGACGTCTCCTTCGCTCCCGACGGTGGCGTAGAGAAGCTCGTGCAGACCGGCGACTTTCAGTATCACGAGCCCTCCGCCAACCCCGATACCGGCGGTCGCGCCATGTTTGCCGACAACGGCGACCTACACTCCCGCTGACGAGATACTAGTGCTGCACGGTTCTCCCCGCGCCATTGATGGCGGCATACCACCACCGGCGGACGTTCTCCGCCTGAACCGCCAGACCGGCGAAGGTTTCGCCGACGGCAATGTCAAGACCACTTACAGCGATCTCAAGCCTCAGCCTAATGGCGCGTTGTTAGCGGCATCCGATCCAGTCCATGTCACCGCGCTACACATGACTTCGAAGCAGCAGCCGGGAATTGCGCATTACACCGGAAACGTCCGCCTCTGGCAGGCGGCCAATGTCGTTCGCGCACCCGTTCATCGACTTCGACCAACAGAACCGCACCTCGTCGCCCATGCCGACACCGCGAAGTCAGTTTCCAGTCTCTTCGTCCAGCAGGGTCAGGACGGCAAGCAGACGCCCGTTGACGTCACCGCCGACAAGTTGACCTATGTTGATGCCGAGCGCCGCGCCCGCTATACCGGCAATGTCTTCGTGAAAAGTCCTACCGGCACGGTCAGTGCGCAGCAGATCGACATTTATCTTGAAGCCGGCCGACGCCGCCGCATCCGATCCTTGCCGCATCCAAGGCGAAAGCGATGGTTCCCGGCTCCTGACGGCCCCAGCCGTCTCGACCACATGGTCGCTATCGGCAAGGTTGTCGTGACCGAACCCAACCGCCGCGGCAGTCGGCGATCGCCTCGTCTACACCGCCGACGACGGCAAATATTACCTGACTGGGAAAACCGCCAGCATTTTTGATGCCGAACACGGCCAGGTCTGGGGCGATTCGTTGACTTTCTATAGTCGCGATGATAGGGTGCTCGTAGAAAGTAAGGCCCCTGCGCCGACCGTGACACGTGCTCGTATCACTAAGTAAATGCAGACTTTATCGGTTGACGAGATCGGCAAAAGTTACCGCGGACGAAGGGTCGTCAACGGCGTCAGTCTGAACGTAAAACAGGGTGAAGTCGTCGGCCTGCTAGGCCCCAACGGCGCAGGAAAAACCACCAGTTTCTACATCATTGTCGGCCTCATTCCCGCCGACACCGGTCGAGTAGTTCATCAACGATCAGGATATTACCGATGTTCCCATGTACCTTCGGGCTCGGAACTTCGGCATCAGCTACCTGCCGCAGGAGCCGTCGATCTTCCGCAAGCTGACGGTGGAAGACAACATCCTGGCCGTGCTCGAGGCGCAACCAATTTCCTGGCACGAGCGCCGGGAACGTCAGGAGCGGCTGATCGACCAGCTCAGTTTGGGAGTCATCCGCAAGAACATGGGCTACGCGCTTTCGGGCGGCGAACGCCGCCGCGTCGAGATCGCCCGTTGCTTGTGTATTTCGCCGTCGTTCATGCTTGCTCGATGAGCCATTCTCGGGCATCGATCCCATCGCCGTGCTCGAGTTGCAGAAGATTATCTCCGACTTGAGGGCGAGCGGCATCGGTGTGCTGGTTACCGACCACAATGTGCGTGAGACGCTGTCCGTAACCGACCGCGCTTACATCATTAACGGAGGGCAGAATTTTCCGTGCCGGAACTCCCGAGCAACTCGGCAATGATCCGGAAGTGAGACGCGTGTACCTCGGCGAGAGCTTCTCGCTCATTTAGGTTTAGAATTTTCGCAGGAGGAATAGGGCCCCGAGGCTTCCCGCAGTCATGGTTTTATTGCAGCCCAAATTGAGTCTTCGCGTTTCTCAGAAGCAAATTCTGACTCCGGGGCTCGTGCAGATGGTCAGCGTCCTCGCGCTCAACAAGCTCGAGCTGACCGACATGATTACCGCTGAACTGACCGAAAACCCCGTTCTCGAGGAGCTGGAAAACATCGTCCCCCTCCTCGACGACGTCTCTGCCCGCGAAGAGCAAAAAGAACGCGACAGCTCCGCCGCCGCCCTCGAAGAACCTCCCAAGACCGCCGAAGAGAAAGACCCCTTCGAAGAAATCGATTTTGGCAGCTTCTTCCGCGACTATCTCGATCCCGGCATGCGTACGCCCATCGAGATGGAAGACAACGAGCGGCCTTCGTTTCGAAAACTTCCTCTCCAAGCCGACGTCTTTGTCCGACCACCTGCTCTGGCAACTTGGCTCCCTGCACGTCAAAGAAGACGTCTACCGCGCCGCTGAGCTGGTCATCGGCAATCTCAATGAAGACGGCTACCTCATCGCCACCGAAGACGAACTCCTCGGCTTGATGGGCTACGAGCAGAGCGCCATCGAGATGCCGGCAATTGCCGCCGAACCAGCGCTCGTCCGCACAGACAGCGCCACCGAGCTTCTGCCAGTGCCTGCCGCCGTCACGCCGGAAGCAACCTCGCGCCGTCTCTGAAGAAACCCCGAATCCCGAACACCTCGGACGAATCTCTGAAGCCTCTTCGGCTATGAACCCGCGTCCCGCGCTGGTGCCCCCGCGCACCGAGCCCTCGCGCGTCCCGTTCAGCCGCGACGCCCTGCGCGAGGCCATTGATCTGGTGCGCCAGATGGATCCCAATCGGCGTCGGCGCCCGCGATCTGCGCGAATGTCTGCTCGCCCAGCTCAACCACCTCAAGGCCATCGAGCGCAAAAACGGCAACGGCAACCACGACGCCGAGAATGGCGCGCGCCTTGCGATTGACGACGCCATCACTATGGTCGACCTGCACCTGCATCGCGCTCCAGCTCAAGAACTACAAAGATGTCGCCAAGGCCATGGGATCGCCCCCTCGAAGCGGTCATGCAGGGCATGGAATTCATCCGTACTCTCGATCCTCGTCCCGGGCTTGCGCTACAACAAGGTCGAGACCCGCCTCATCGAGCCCGACGTCGCCTTCGTCAAGCAGGGCGACGGCTTCATCGTCGTCATGAACGACGAAGAGGTCCCGCAGTTGCGCCTGAACCCGGCCTACCGCCGCTTGCTGCATCGCGACGCCGCCGAGAAAGACGTCCGCAACTACGTCAAAGAGCGCTACAAGTCGGCCATCCAGCTCATCAAGAACATCGAGCAGCGCAAGCAGACCATTCTTGCGCGTGTGCTACGTTATCCTTGCCCGCCAGCGCGAATTCCTCGACCACGGCATCGACCAGCTCAAGCCGATGATGATCAAGGACGTGGCCGAAGAGATTGGCGTGCATCCTTCGACCGTCAGTCGCGCCGTGGCCAACAAGTACGCGCACACTCCGCAAGGCGTTTTCGAATTACGTTACTTCTTCACCGAGAGCGTGAACGGCCCCGAAGGCGGCGGCACCTCGCTGCTCATCCTGAAGCGCCGCGTCAAGAAGCTCATCGAAGAGGAAAATCCCGCCCACCCGTTGACCGACGAGCAGATCACCCACATCCTTCAGTCGCAGGGTATCCAGGTCACTCGCCGCACGGTTGCGAAGTACAGGGAAGACATGCGCATCCCGAGCACCCACCAGCGCAGGGTAAAAGACTAGCTTTCCGGCTACCGGCATTTTTTGCTTTGGAAGCGTTTTGAATCGGAACAGCATGACCGTCGCATCAAAATCCGCTATAACATAATTCGATTAAGGCCGAGCCACGGAATTTCTTGACCATGCATTCTCCGTGTCCTCCGTGCCTCCGTGGTGAAGATTTTTTTGCCGCTGCGATGCGAAGTCCAGCGGCCTGAAGGGAGCTCCATGAACGTTGAATACCTGGCACGTCAATATGAAATCACTCCCGCCGTTCGTGACGAGGTCGAAGAGGGCCTCGGCAAACTCAGCAAGATCCTTGGCGAAAGCATCAAAAGCAAGGTCATCCTGACCAACGAAAAGCACCGCTTCATCGCCGAAATCACCGTCAAGCGCCGCCGCGGACACATCGTCGGACTCGCCGAGTCTACCGATATGGTCTCCGCCGTCAACCAGGCCCTGGAGCACATCGAGACCCAGGCGCTCAAGAGCAACGGACGCCGCCGCGCCACCCACCGCAAGCCCAAGGACAAGAGCTGGAAAGCTCCGGTCGAGGCCGACGCCGAGGCGCAGATCACGGTCGGCTCCAATTCCAAGACCGCAGTTCCGGTCGTGGTGCACAAGTTCCCGTCCATCGCCCGCACCACCGAAGCGCACCTGGTGAAGTCCTCCGACTCCATCGCGATGCGCCCAATGACCATCGAAGAAGCGGTGAAGGAGTGCGAATTCCGCGACCGCGAGGTCTTCGTCTTCCGCGACGCCAAGGGCAACATCAAAGTCCTGCATCGCCGCAAAGACGGCAAGATCGAACTCATCGAAGTGCCGTAGCACTCAGTCACAACCGAACTCCGGCGAGGGATGCCGCAAGGTGTCCCTTTCTTCTTGGTTGCAAGAGGATCTTCTGGTCCCCTCTGCCTCCGCACGGCACCCCCACGCCCCTCCCCCTCAGTTCCCTGTTTTCATGGAGATAGGGCACGATTTGCGCGCAAATTATTGTATCCAAAGTAGTTACAGGTAAATCATTCTGCCGTAAGGACTTGCGAGCGCACTTTGGCGACCTCGGGTGATGTTCGGAGGCCCTTGGGATGCGATTGGGTAGTGGGAGGGATCGACGGTTTAGAAGGACGGGAGTAGTAAAGAATATGCCGTCAGCCACGAGATGGTAGCAGGTAGGAAGGTCCATACATGCCTCCGAAAAACGGGCTAAGCTGGAGGCTTTCAGTTCTGAGTTATCAGTCGTCAGCCTGCAGTCATTTAGTACAGGCTGCCGGTATTCCGGCAGCAAGGTCGTACAGCGTACAAGCGGGGGTCTGCGCCCCTCGATGCAAGCGTGACAAAGGCGAGAAGGGAATTGCAAGAGAAATCTGCGAAGAGCGGGTGGTGTGTTCCCGTTTTGGGAAATGCGCGGGAATGCACCACAGTGACAGAGAGGATTCGGTGCGACTTAGGCTCGGGCTGAAGCCCTCGCGATCATGTGTCGTCCCCGGGGGACTCGGGGATTTAGATCGCACGTTTTCCCAGCGTTGAAACGCTGGACTTTCTTATATCGTTCCGCGAGGAGAGACTGGAGTGTGCGTCCCAGGTTAACGCCCAAAAGGCGGGCGCGAACCTGGGGCACCGGCAAAAACGGCGCTTGGTAGGGACCCCCACTGAAACGGTGGGCTATCTTCTGCCGTCCCGCGAGGCGGGACTGGAGTACGGAGAGCGCCAGGATTGTTGGGCCCAGCGACGATGGCATCTGCCACACAATTCCCGGAGCAGGCGATTGTTGGCCACCCGACGGCCGAAAAAAAGTAAGAATTACGGTAGTAGTATTTGAATCACTGGTAGTGAAATAGACGGCCGCGAAATTTCGTCGGGTTCCACTCACACGATGGGCTAATGCTTTCGTGGTCTCTCTTTGCCATTAGTACGACCGCAAAAAAGTGCGTCTCAGTGGACGCGTCAAAGACACTCCCCATCTGACAAACGTCGCACTGCCACACCAACCCCAACAGGGAAGCTCCTTGAAAGGTGGCAGGAGACGGTGAGGAGGTGGCCACGTTCAAGTCTGCGCGATTTTTGCCTCGCATTTAGAAACTCCTAAGATACCCCCAAAAGATAGGCACAAACATAGGGTGCTATCCGCGGCGCTGTCTGTGCAATATTGCTCACCTAAAGAGACGGCACATGCCCCGGCGAAAACAGAAAACGATTGCGGCCCATCCCGGCGAGATTCTGCGCACGGAGTTCATGGAGCCGATGGGAGTCACCGCTATCAGCTGGGCAAGGCGGTGCATCTACCCGGCATCTACGAGATCGTGCGCGGGCAGCGGGCCATCAGCGCCGACGTCGCCCTGCGCCTGGGCAAATAACTTTGGCGTGACGCCGCAGTTCTGGATGAACCTGCAAACGGACTACGGTCTGCGAATTGCTGCAACTAGCGCCCCGCTGAACAAGATCAAGCCTCGCAAAGCGGCATAGTGGCAGGGACTTCGCCCAGGTTAGCGCTCAAAAGAGGGCGCGAACCTCGGGCGCCAGGCCGGGTTGGATACTCGCACTCATCAGTCCACGCCTAGTTAGTACCTGCTAACGGTATTGGAACCGTAATTCGCCACCCAGATGTGGGCGCCATCGAACAGAACTGCGCCGGGAGTTGGTCCTGTGGCGAAAGTCCCTAACACCACGCCGTCACTAACTCGTATTTGGGTCAGGCTGTTATCGCCCCCGTTCGTGACCCAGACGTTAGCGCCGTCGAATGCTATGCCACTAGGATAGCGTCCTGTCGCGATGATGTTTAGAATGTGACCATCGCTAACGCGCAGCTGAGCAACCGTGTTGTCGCCAGCATTCGCCACCCAGATGCAGTTTCCATCGAAAGCGAGCGCACCTGGCAACTTTCCGACTTGGAAGGTCGACTGCAAAACACCAGAGTTGTCCATCTTGCTTACCGTGTTGCTGTAAGCATTGCTACTCCAAATGTTTGTTCCATCAAAGAGGAGAGCTAGCTGAACATGCCCGCCAACAGGGCCGACACCCTGCACGGCACCAGTGGTCGGATCCAGTCTCCATAAAATGTCGCCGGCGAGGCCCACGAAATAGATAGACGGCTCCGGAACACCATCGTATTGAATCGAAGCCAACGCGGTAAGTTGCCCTGGGACGTCGAACTCTTGAAGGACATCGCCAAGGGGACCAAACGCTGTGAGATGACCTCCTGAGCTGGTCAGATCGGAACTGTCGAAACTCCCGACCCACACGGTCGTCCCTGCAGTAAGCACCGCCCATGGCGAGCCCGTTACGGGAAACGTGCCCTGATAGGAGCCATCACTCGCAGAGAGTTTGGAGACGCTGGTTCCTTGGATCCCATCTCCTCCTTGTCGCCCTTGGTTCCCAACCCAAATGCTCGTCCCGTCAAACGCCAAGGCAGCGGGCGCAATTCCAACACTGAAGTCCTGACGTCCCGGAAACGGTGTTGGCGGCGGCGCCGAACCGGGTTGTTCTGCAGTTTGAATAACGAACGGCGCGAATGTAGTCACGGGAATCTTGGTAAGGTCCGCGACGCCCGAAGCTTCGTCTGCCGTTACGATGCTGACGACGTAGTTGCCGGAAGGATACTGACTTTGATACTGCATCTCGAACGTAGCAGTCGTGCTGCCGGCAAGAACTTTAATTTGCGGAACCTGGAACACCGATTGGTCGATCGGCGAGTAAGAGCCGTTATCAAGAGCCTGGTACACGATGGGGATCAGGATCGTGTCTGTCGTTGCCGCTCCTGTTAGCGAGACGGTGAAGGCCATAGCGTCCCCCGGATTCATCACGGAGGCTGGCGGAGCTATGGTTACAGACGCCACACCAATAGCTTTTGAGCCGGGATCGTGGGGTTGCGACTTAACCGGCGGTGTTTGGTCGGGCGGAAAGTGATGCGTCTGGCCAGGCGGAGGGGGCTGTGTTTGGCTGGGTATCTGATGCGGAGTGCCCGGGTTCTGAAATCCTGCAGGACATTGGCCTTGAAAGCAGGCAGGCGGCGGGTAACCCATGGTGACCCACCACGGCGGATTCAGGTAGGCAACATAACAGCAGCCGACACACCTGCTCATGAGACTAGATGCCCTCTCAAGCCTCGACCTTGTGCAACTTATGGCGCGCCTCAAGCAAAGATTCGCAAATCGGCAAGAATGTGCCGAAGGTCAGAGCCGCGTCGGGAGCGCTGGCTAAGCTCGCCAGGAGCTTATCCAGAGCGCTATGGTGTGTTTTGGTACTCTTTGGGTTCATTCGTATCAAAGCGCTTAACAGTTGCACCAATCCTTTCATAGTGGCCGAGGTTGTCGGGGGCACTAGCGATATAGATAGATTCATCGCCGCGACTAATTCGGGATTGGAGACGATGCCCAGAATCTCAAGGATCTTCACTTCAGCAGAAACGGTTAGAAGCGTGTTTGCGGGCACAGCTACCTGGAGCAGAGTCAGGATTGTTTTGTCGTCGCGCATGAGTTTACCTATCTCTCTAAAGTAATTGGATCAAGTCGCCTATCGTAGCGACGATGTTGCCTGTCGCTAAATCTCCAGCAACCTTGGCCAGGGTCAGCGGTGCCTGCAGCGCAGGGTTGGCCGAGCGTGCCCCTGAAGGTCCGGAAGGATTAGTCGCCGGAGTCGTTTGCGACCCAGGATTGGCCTGCGACGCAGGGGTGGTCTGCTGCGCGGGAGTGGTTTGCTGGGCGGGGGTGGCTTGCTGCGCGGGAGTCGGTGGAGCCTCGGTTTGAAAGCGGGCGGGCGGCACGAAACCCATCGTCACCCACCACGGCGGATTCAAATAGGCACAACAACAATTGCAATTGCCTTCATTCATGGGCTGATCCTTTCAACTTGACGTTAACTTTGGGCCGAATGCAACTGGATTCCCGTGGACAGGGTGGGCACCGCCCGGTTCGCTCGCCGGTAGCCTACCCTCCCGACTGGTCCAAGGAAATGATTTTTTCCTCTGAGTCGTTGGTGGACGCGAGTACAAACTCTCTCTTCCGAAAGTCCATGTTTTTGACCTCGGAAATTGCGAGGAAAAGTATATCCGAGATTTGTCGTCCCGCAACACGGCACTTTGATATTTGCGCCGTTCTCGGAAGGCACTTCAGTGTATCGGTTGCGCGTGTAAGCATTCGTTCTCTTGGGCGGCGACCTGGTGATGACAAGACACAAAAAGATCCGCTGGGTATGAACCCACCCATTCCCAAAAACCGGGGAAAGGTGGGCCAGCCGCCGAGCAGATCCCTCGGTCGCCGCGGCGACCTCGTGATGACAATCCTTAAAGTTCGTCGCGGGAAAGCAGGTCCTTCGACTGCGGCGGCAAGGCCGCCTGCGCTCAGGATGACAAATCAAAAAAACAGCGCGAGCGTGGAATGTCTGCCTACTCGCTCGGGTTGGGGGCTGGTGGTTGGGTCGCCGGGGGTTGAGTCCCAGCTGGGGGCGTGGTCGTATCCGGCGTGGGCTCGGCGGGGGCGTGCTTCTGCGGGGGCAGCGGGTAGTATCCGTGCTTGGCGCTGACCAGCAATCCCGGACGCTTTACGCGCACTTCGATATCGCGATACGAGCTGGAAGCGCGCTGCGGAGTGGTGTATCCGATGGTGTACTGGTTGCGCGCCTGCGAGGTGATGGCCTGGTAGGCGTTTTCAATGGCCTCGCGCGAGGAGGAGTCGATGACGTCTCCACCGGTGGCGTTGGCGTACTTGGGAAGAATGTCGGTGTAGCCCTGTCCGGGAATGTGCAGCTTGTCGAGCTTGTTGAGGCCGGGAATCACTGCGCCTTCGACTCCGACGGCGTAGATGGCGATGTCGTTGGTCAGGAGAACCTTGAGCACTTGCGCGTAGCTGGCGCGGCTGCCGTATTCGTATCCGCTGCTGACCACGAAGATGATCTTGCGGGTGCCGCGCGAAAGATGCGAAAGGTCCGTCGCAGCGGTGAGGATCGCGTCGTTCAGTACGTGCGACTCGCGCTGCGGGGTTTGATTGGTCAGCGGAAGCTGGCCGGGGTCGACGGGCTTGCCATTGGTGCGTGGGTCCGGAACCGAACGGGCCTCCGAGGACGGGCGCGCCGGGGTTCTCTCCCTGCAAGTCGCGAATGCGCTGCAGCGAAAGCTGAAGGCGCTGCGGATTGCCGAAGTCCGACTGCTTCGACACTGTGTTTCCGTAGGTGAAAACCGCGACCTTATCGAATGGGCCGAACGAGCCGTCGAGGGCCGAGTAGGTGCTGGCTACGCTTCTTCAGCGTGGTCTCGGAGATTCCGAGGTCGATTACCAGCGCTGCGGACAACGGGAACGGGTCGCTGGTGAAAAACGTGATGGTCTGGCGCGCGCTGTCTTCGTAGATGCTGAAGTCCTGCGCGAGGAGGCCGTCAATGAGGTGTGCCTTCGTGATCTTTTACGGTGACGGGAACGCTGATGAAGTTGACGTTCACTTCGAGCTTGAAGAGCTCGTCGAAGTCGTTGGTCGGAGCGCCTGCGCCCTGGCCACTCGGCACGGTCTTGATGCCTTGCGATCCGGGAGGCGGGGCCTGCGGGTTGTCTGGACGAATCGCTGGCCGGGCGAGTGTTTCCGGAGGTTGGCGGGTTATTGTCAGGAGCAGGAGTGTCACCCATTCCGGGAACGGGAGCAGTAACGTCGGGCGTAGGCGTGGGAGCCGGAGCGGGCGCGTTGTTCTGCGGCCTGGGAGCATCAGGCAGCGGCTGTTGCGCCGCGGCAATGGTGGCGGCGAGACAGACGGCCGCTAGCAAGATGGCCAGAGAGGCCCAATTACGGCATCCACGCTTCAACATGTCAGGTGGCTGATCTCCAAAAGAGCCGGAACTTAGCCTCAGTATAACCGCAAGGGTAGGGTAGTGGCACCTCGGGTTACAGAGCAGAGCGATTGCAATACAATGAAGGTATTCCGGGATGAAAAAGCAGGTAAATTGTTGATTCGCGTCCGTCCTCTCGTAGTTTTCGCGTTGCTGGTGTTGTCGGCGTCGTGGCTGGCTGCCCAGTCGTCAGTGCACGATCAAGAGCCGCCTCATTCGTCTGTGCCTCCCACTGCGCAAAGCGACCAGTCGCAGGAGCCGGAGGAGTCTGGCCAGACGTTTAAGGCGCAGGTCAACGTCGTCAGCATCTTCTTTAACGTGAAAGACAAGCATGGGTTGCTGATTCCTGGGCTAACGAAGCAGGATTTCGACGTGCAGGAAGACGGCAAGCCGCAGACGATCAAGTACTTTGCGGCGGATTCCGACCAACCGCTGACGCTAGGGTTGCTGATCGATACCAGTCCCAGCCAGACGCGCGTGCTGCAACATCGAGCAGGAGTCGTGCGTCGAGTTTCTGAACAGCGTGCTGCGGCCGAAGGATTTGGCGTTCCTGATCAACTTCGACTCTGACATCGATCTCGACCAGGATTACACGAACAATGTGTCTTCTATTCGGCGGGCGCTGAACAAGCTGGAAATCGGCGGCGGTTCGGCCGGTGGCGGCCCAGTGGGATTAGGCGGCGGACCCGTGCCGAATTCGCATCCGCGTAGCACCGCGTTGTATGACGCCATTTATCTGGCGTCGGATGAGAAGCTGAAAAACGAAGTCGGCCGCAAGGCGATGATCGTCTTCACCGACGGCGAAGATGAAGGCAGCCGGCTGAAGATTCGCGACGCGATTGAAGCGGCGCAAAAGGCCGACACCATCTGCTATGTGATTTTGATTGCGGACCGCGGAGGCTGGTACCAGGGCTTCGGTCTCGGTGACATGAAGAAGCTGGCTGAAGAAACTGGCGGACGCGTGATTGAAGTCGGCAACAATCAGCAGAAGCTGCGGCAGGCGTTCGACCAGATCCAGCAGGAGCTGCGCAGCCAGTACAACATCGGCTATTCGCCAACGAACTCAAAGCTCGATGGTTCGTATCGCAAGATCGCGATCCACACTAAAACCGGCGACTATAAGGTGCAGGCCCGTCAGGGGTATTACGCGCGAGCGGGCGATTAGTCGCGGGGAATTATCTTTACCAGGTCGTGAACGGCTTCGCCACCAGGTTGGCGTTGAAATAGCGAGGATCGTCAGTTACTTCCTGGCCTAGCCAGTCGGGCCGCGTGAAAGACTGCTTCTCGTCTTTGAGCTCGACCTCGGCGACGATCAGCCCTTTGTTGTCGCCTTCGAACTCGTCGATCTCCCAGACGATGTCGTCCTGGGGGAGGCGATAACGGGTCTTCTCGACGATCGGCTTCAGGCATAGCTGGTCGAGCATTTCGTTCGCATCGGCAAATGGGATGTCGTATTCGTACTCCGCACGGCTGGCGCCCTGGGTGATCCCTTTGACAGTGAAGTAGCCCTTGTCGCCCGCAGTGCGCACGCGAACGGTGCGCTCTTTGACGGTGCTCAGGTATCCCTGACGGTAGCGCTTGCCCTGAGCCTTCGCTTTCCAGGAATCGCCCTTTACCAGGAACTTGCGTTCAATTTCTTTGCCCATAGTCTTTCCTCCCTACTTGCCCCAGCCCAGGATGCGCCTGATCTCGCGAATGTAGCTGACGTTCGGTTCGTGGACACCAAGCTTGTTTACTAGCTCCAGCACCGCATCAGCGTCAGTGGATTCGACGGCGACGGTATCTCGCGCCACTTGATTGATTTTGATACGAGAATATTCAGTCGCGCAGACTCCGATGTTGAACTGATAGCGAACCTTGGAGACCGATACGATCGCAATCTTCGGATTCGGCTGAATGACCTCGCTCAGGAACTCGTCGAAACTGTACTCGGGCCTGGCCAGCGAAGGAGCATCGAGCCGCAGGCTGGGAAACACTTCGCCGGCAATCTTTCCTGCACTCAGCGGGAATCCCGCCTTGAGCGTGGGATTCCATTGCTCAAGACCGCGGTCTTCGGCAATCAGAACCTTGATATCCATCAGATCGGCGCGAATCTTGGCGTTGCAGCGGTCGGTAGCCGCCGAGATGAGGTAGGTCTCGTCACTCGATTTCTCGCTCGCTGGAGCCATCACCTCGAGCTTGGTGCGAAGCAGTGCGAGCGACTCCGCCCAGATGCGAAATTCGAAGCGCGGCTTGATTTCGGCCATATCGTTCCTCTCAGACGAGGCGAGTATATGCGAAATTCCGCGACATGGATATGATCGAGGCTTTGTACAGACCTGACGCGCGTGCGCGGATACGTCGTTACAATGGAGCGCAGACTTCATTCCACCGCAGGGCAACGATTCTTCAACAGGAGATTTCCGAATGGTTTTTTCGAAGCCGTATTGGCGCGCGCAGCGCATGGTTGCAGGCTTGGTTCTCGTGGTGGCTTCATTCGCTACGATTGCAGCGGCGCAGTCACAGGCCGCGCTGGCGGCGAAGATTCAAGCTGTTATTTCGCGCCCCGTGTTCGCGCATTCCAACTTCGGCATCGAATTTCTCGACCTGCAAACCGGTGAAGTCCTGTACTCCCTGAACGCCGACAAAATGTTCGTGCCCGCCTCCACGACGAAGCTGCTCACGGAAGGAACGGTGCTGGCGAAACTCGGAGATTACCGCTTCCATACCTTTATCTATCGTACCGGGCCGATCGACAAGCAGGGAACGCTGAAAGGTGACCTAATTCTTGTGGCCAGCGGCGATCCCAACCTGTCGAACCGCATCCAGCCCGATGGGACGCTTGCGTTCGTGGACCACGATCACTCCTACCAAGGACCGGCATTGCCCGGCGATCCGCTTACCGTTTTTCGCGAGATGGCGAAACAAGTCGCCGCAAAAGGAATTCGCAAGGTAGAAGGCAACGCCTATGTGGACGCCTCGCTCATGCCCGATGGCCAGCGAGAAGGCGGCACCGAGGTCGTACTTTCTTCCATCATCGTCAACGATAACGTGGTGGACATTGCCGGCAAGCCCGGCGCGAAGCCCGGCGATCCGGTATTGCTAGCGGTTTCCCCCGAAACCTCGTATCTGCATTTCACCAACAAGATCGTTACGGGCGCGGCCGACAGCAAGCCGAGTTTGGATGCTTCCAATCCGATGCCACACGGCGATGGTTCGGTTGAGGTTGTGCTGACGGGCAACATTCCGCTGGGCGCCGAAACGCAAACTGGCGCGTATCCCGTGCCGTCACCCACACTCTTCGCTACTGCGGCGTTGCGGAAATCTATCGCGGAAGCGGGAGTCGAGATCAAGCCGACGCAGTCTTCGGCTCCGCCGGATTTCGCGGTGCTCAAGAAGAACTACACATCCGAGAATGCAGTTGCGGAGCATGTTTCGCCTCCTCTGTCGGCGGACGTGAAAGTGACGCTGAAGGTGAGCCAGAACCTGCACGCCAGCATGGGAATCTACCTGCTCGGATTGCTGTCGGCCAAGGCCCCCAAGGATGTTCTGAATGCCGGCTTCAAGGTAGAGAACGAATTTCTGAAGGGCGCGCGGCTCGACATGAGCGGAGCCTCGCAGGGAGACGGAGCAGGAGGCGATTGGGCCGATCTGTTCACACCAGACTTTGTTTGCCGTTATCTGAATTACTGGAAGACGCGGGCTGACTTCCCGACATTTTTCGGTGCGCTTCCGATTCTCGGTAAAGACGGAACGCTGGCGAAGATACAGGTGAAGAGCGAGGCCGCGGGACACGTATTCGCCAAGACCGGCACCTTCGGTTCCGAAGACCGGCTGAACGGAAGGCAGATGTTGAATGGCAAAGGGCTGGCCGGATACGTAATCACGAAATCGAATCGCACGATCGGCTTTGCGGCCTACGTGAACCACACCGTTTTGCCGAACGATCCCGATGCCGCGCAAAACGTGGCGGGGCAGGCGCTAGGAGAAATCGCCGCCGCCGCTTACGACACGCTGCCCTAGGGAATTGGGATGCCGCGGCTACGCCCAGTTACGGGTGCGTTCCAGGAACTCGTTCTTCCAGGCCTCGCGGATGGCTTCGAGGGTGGGTTCATCAAAGTGCGCGGGGTCGCCCTTGAATTCGACGAGTCCCACTACATAGCCGTGCAGATCGTTCAACTCCACGGTGTGCGGCTCAATCTGGGGATGGGTGTTCGACAGCGTAATACCGATCTTGTTGGTATCGTTCCAAGTCAGTTCTTGCGCCATGTGCCTCCTCCGGCAATGTGCCGAGGATTATATCGCAGAGTCCCCAGCGAACAAGCATCCTGGTCGTCCCATGCCGAAACGGCGCGTTTCTGATTCGAATTGTCTGAGCAAGGCAATTAAGATCCCGTAATTTTCCTGCCATGAAATAACAAGCATATTCGTGTAGGTCTTCTGTTCCGACCCGACATCTATGCACCTGTGCGTGAGGAAACGAAGCAATCCAATCGTTCTGTTCGCACGTTATTGAATTGAGCGCCCCACAATCTCATAACGCTCAAGGCAAAGAAAAGGAAAACGATATGACGAAAAAACTGATGGTATCTCTGTTCGCCCTGGTGCTTTCCGTGGGCGCATTTGCCGCTGACAAGATGGACCCCTCGGTCGGCGGAGCCGTGATGTACCCCACCAAGACCATTGTGCAGAACGCCTCGGCTTCACCCGATCTCACTACGCTGGTCGCAGCGGTCAAGGCAGCCGGACTGGTGGACACGCTGTCTTCTGCTGGACCGTTCACGGTGTTCGCGCCCACCAACGAAGCTTTCGGCAAGTTGCCGGCCGGCACCGTTGACACGCTGGTGAAGCCGGAGAACAAAGAAACCCTGACCAAGATCCTCACTTATCACGTTGTTGCCGGACGCGTTTCTGCCGCCGAGCTGGTCAAGATGATCAAGGCCGGCGGAGGCAAGGCAAACCTGAAGACAGTCAACGGCGAAAACCTGACCGCGACAATCAAAGGCAAGAGCGTCGTGCTCACCGATGAAAAGGGCGGCATGTCGACGGTGACCATCGCTGACGTTTTTCAGTCTAACGGAGTCGTTCACGTGATCGACACCGTACTGATGCCGTAGTTGAGTGATCAGGCAAACTTTTCAGGATATTTCTGAGAGGGACGCATGAAAAAACCACCCAAGGTAGTTTGCCTGGGTGGTTTTTTTGATTCCAGAAGGCTCTTACTTCGCGATGGGAGTGCCCTGGCTGGCGACGCACTGCCACTGGCCGCCTGGCATCTTGACCCAGGTGTCAGTCCAACGCTCGTGAACGTTGAAGGGCTTTCCGTCGTCGGTTCCCTTGCCGTTGTAAATGCCAGTAGCGATGGCGGTGTCGCCGTAGACGATCACTTTGACGTCGGTGTTCTCGGCGGTGGTCCACTTGGACTTTTTATAGTCGGCAACGGTTTCGGCCTTGCCGGTGACTTTGCCCTCGCTTGAGGTGTTGACGAACTTGTCGCCCAGCAAGGGAATCAGCAGGTCAACGTTGTTGGTCTTTTGCGACTGAAGCCACTGGTTTTCCAGAGCGGCAACGGCATTCTCGGTCGATTGTGACCACGCCGAAGTGGCCAGTATGAACATACAGACTGCGCAGATCAAAGCCTTCTTCATGCAGCTTGCTCCTCTTGAACAACTGGGATTGGTGGAAGTGGCGGCAGACGGAGGCGCCCGACGCGTCCTTGCATTGAATAGGGATTGCGCGGAGATGTCAACGGAACCAGTTTGCGCGTGAAGTGGGGACGCCCACCGCCGTTTCATCCTCCTTCTTCGGAAGGAAGGCTGTTCCAGTGGTGGGCGAGGCGCTGGGTTCGATACTTCGGAGCGGTAGCTGCCGCTTGTGCGCGGAGCGCAGCTTCGGCCGCGGTTGTTTTACAGGCCCCCGTGGAAGCGTCCCAAGGTGTGGGCCAGCATCACGGACATAATGAGGATGCCAGCGCCGAGAATTAAGACGTGTTGAGTCTTGCGGAGATTGAAGCTGCCGACGCGGCAAATCAGCAGATAGGCAATGGCGAGATTGAAGAGTCCCCAGAGAACGTTGATGGTCGAGGAAGACAGGCCTTCTCCGGGTGGCGACGCGAACGGGCTCTGGAAGGCGTTGCCGGAGACTCCGTTGACGAAGTGCGGAATGGAGTTGGCGAGAAATGCTCCGCCGAAGAAGTAGGAAACGTAGTGGTTCCAGCGCATCGGTGCTTATCCTCTGGGGGAAATGGTAGTAGGAGACTCGCAGGCGTCCATCTTCGATTGCCCTACTTGCGCGATCCCGCAATCAACAGAACCACGCCCGCGAGGCACAGGACTCCGCCAATCGCCGGAGAGAGTTTCTCGCTATCATGCGTTGTGATGCCGATGCTGGCGTCGCCGATCTTCGCGCTGTGGGTGTGACTGGTGGGAACGGGCACGAAGAACGACAGAAGGCCCAGCACGAGTACAACAAGTCCGATCACAAACAATAACCGCATTGACACTCCAGTATCTCCAGGCGAATAGGCCAAATACGCCGCCGCCCTTTAGTGTGCGCGAGTAGAGCGCAAGCGTCAACGCTCGCCCTCCTTCGACCCCACCTCCATCAATATCTTTGTCATCCACACCAATCCGAGAATCTGTGTCCACTCCGACACCAGGTTTCCGACCACCTGCCCCCATCGGCTGTTCGCGTCCATGCGGCTGAACACATAAGCCCAGCCCGCACCAGTAATCACCAGAAACACCGTGAGCGAATGGCTGCGCAAAAACTCCAGGGTCGGCGATTTCCATTTGCTCCTGGGATTCTTGCTCTCTGCAGATCCTCGCTCGTAGAGATGCTTCGTCATGATGACCGTCACCAGTACACCCGACCAGTCGGCAATAGCATTTCCGAAAAACGAGCCGAGATGGGTCGAGGGATCGGCGCGTGTGTAAGCCACAATCAGCGTGACGACAACGCCTAACGCGACCAAGCCCAGCGAGTGTTTCTGCAAGAATGATTTCGGCGCGAGTTTGAGCTTCAGCGTCGGGTCGGGGTTGGCATTCGTCTTCATGCCAATACTCTACTAGGAGCACGATTCTTGTCCGTGGCGAATTTCGTTTCATCCATCCGGCGTGATATTTTCAAGGATTCAACCATGATCCGCTCCTACAAAGGCATCTGGCCCACCATCCCCGACTCCTGCTACGTGGACGAGTCGGCGCAGGTCATCGGTGACGTGGTGCTCGGCGAAAACTCCAGCATCTGGATGAACGCTGTAGTGCGCGGTGATGTGCATTCCATCCGCATTGGTGCCAACAGCAACATCCAGGACAACTCCGTCATGCACGGCATGCTGAACCAGTGGCCCGTCGTCGTAGGCGACTGGGTCACCGTCGGACACAGCGTCACGCTGCACGGTTGCGTGGTCGAAGACCGCTGCCTCATCGGCATGGGCGTCATCATTTTGAATGGCGCGCGCATCGGTGCAGGTTCCATCATCGCCGCCGGCGCGCTGATTCCCGAGGAGACGGTGATTCCTCCCGGTTCGCTGGTGATGGGCGTCCCCGGCAAAGTGCGTGGTCAGCTTGACGAAGAACAACAGCAAAGCATCTTGCGCTATGCAAAGAATTATCTGGGGTACAAAGAGACATACCTCGCAGAAAGAAAGAGGTAACTGGCCACTGGTAGCTGGTTAGTGGAGATGCAGCGCGACCAGTCACCAGTTACCAGTCACCAGCAACCATGATTAAGGCCATCCGTGGAACTCGCGACCTTCTTCCGCCCGACACCGACCTCTGGAACCGTGTCGAGGCCAAGGTGCGCGATGTCTTCGCCCGCTACAACTTCCACGAGATTCGCACTCCTGTCTTCGAAGACACGCAACTGTTCTCGCGCGGCGTCGGTGAAGAAACCGACATTGTTACGAAAGAGATGTTCACCTGGGAAGACAAGGCCCGCGCCGCCAGCGAAAAGTCGCAATCGCTGACTCTTCGTCCGGAGAATACCGCCGGAGTAGTCCGCGCTTACATCGAGCACCAGCTCGACAAGCGCGGCACGCTGCAAAAGCTCTTCTACATCGGCCCGCAGTTTCGCCGCGAGCGTCCGCAGAAGGGCCGCTATCGCCAGTTCTATCAAATCGGCGCCGAAATCATCGGCCCACCCAGCGCAGGCAGCGAATCTCCGGCGCGCGACGCCGAGGTCCTCGACATGCTAGCCACGCTGCTCGACGAACTCGGCCTGCGCGGCTGGACGCTGCAACTTAATTCCGTCGGCTGTGCCGCCGATCGCGCCCGCTACAATCAGGCCCTGCGTGATGCACTGAAGCCGGTCGTTCATCTTATGTGCGCCGATTGCCAGCGCCGCGCTGAAACCAATCCGCTGCGTGTGCTCGACTGCAAGGTTCCCGAAGACCAGCCCATTATCGAAAAGCTTCCCAAGATCAGCGAGTATCTCGACGACGCCTGCCGCGAGAACTTCGCCGCCGTGCGCGGCATGCTCGACGCCGTCGGCGTGCCTTACACGATTAACGAGCGCATGGTGCGTGGCCTGGACTACTACACCCGCACCACGTTTGAGTTCACTCACGGCGATCTCGGCGCGCAGAGTGCCGTACTCGGCGGCGGGCGCTACGATGGCCTCTCCGAGTCGCTCGACGGCCCCAAAGCTCCCGGCATCGGATTCGCCATAGGCGAAGACCGCCTCATTCTCGCCCTGCAAGCCGAAGGCATCACCGCCGACGCCAAGCTCGACGCCTACATCGCTCCTCTCGGCGCTGGTATGAATCCGTCCGCGCTCAAGCTTGCTCGCGAACTTCGCCGCGCGGGCGTCACCGCCGACCTCGGCGACGAAGCGTTCCGGCTCAAGAAGTCCTTCGAAGCGGCCGAAAAGGCCGGCGCGCGCTTCATCGTCATCGTCGGCGAAAACGAAGTGCACTCCGGATCATTCGCCGTGAAAGAACTTTCTACTGGCAAGCAGGAGCCCGTCGCGCGCGAGATCCTCGCCGAGTATCTGCGCCGTTCCAACTAACGCCGTAATCCTGAGCGAGGATACGCCGAACAAAGCGCGTCCGAGTCGAGGGAACTCCAGTCGGCTTCCGACCCACTCACCTACTCCAATCCGGTAAAATCATTCTTTCCCCTTATTTAAGGACCCCAATGCTCGATTTTCTAGGTGATCTCAAACGCACTCATATGTGTGGCGCCCTTCGCGCCTCCGACTCTGGCTCCTCCGTCGTTCTCATGGGATGGGTCAACCGCCGCCGCGATCTCGGCAATCTCATCTTCCTCGACTTGCGCGACCGCACCGGAATCACGCAAGTTGTCATCAGTGCCGAAGCCGATCCCGAACTGCACAAGAAAGCCGAAGCGCTGCGTTCCGAGTTCGTCATTGCCGTCATCGGCCGCGTCAAACTGCGCGACGCCAGCACTATCAACAAGAACATTCCGACCGGCGAAATCGAAGTCATCGCCGACGAGCTCCGCCTGCTCAACGATTGCAAGCCGCTGCCGTTCTCGCCCTCCGACAACGACATCGCCAACGAAGAGGTGCGTCTCAAGTACCGCTATCTCGACCTGCGCCGCAACGAGATGCAGTACAACATTGAGTTGCGCCATCGCGTCGCGCTCGCCATCCGCGAATACCTCAACGCGCAGGGTTTCTTCGAGATCGAAACCCCGTTCATGACGCGCTCCACGCCCGAGGGCGCGCGCGACTACCTCGTGCCCAGCCGCGTGCATCCCGGCGAGTTTTACGCACTGCCGCAATCGCCGCAACAGTTCAAGCAGATCCTCATGATCTCCGGCTTCGACAAATATTTTCAGATCGCGCGCTGCTTCCGCGACGAAGACCTCCGCGCCGACCGTCAGCCCGAGTTCACGCAAATCGATCTCGAGATGAGTTATGCGCGCCCCGAAGGCATCTACGCGGTCGTTGAGGGCTTTCTCACCGCCGCCTGGACCACCATCGGCGTCGAGTTGCAAACGCCGTTCCCGCGCATGACCTACGACGAGGCTATCTGCCAATACGGCATCGACAAGCCCGACATGCGCTTGCCCGCCATGTCTGACGTGCGCTCGGCCTTCGCACCCGAGCAACTCGCTACGCTCAATCTCGATCCCGAGTTGCCCATCGTCGCCATCGTTACTCCGAAAGTCGGAGAGCTCTCCCGCAAAGAGCGCGACGACCTCAAGTTGCTCTTCGGCGACCGCCGCGACGCCAAAGTTTTCGAGGACATCAAGCGCCTGGAGAAAACTTTTCCGGACGCAGTGTCAAAGATTCGCGAAATTGCGAAACCCGGCGACACAGACCTTCTCGTCCTCGTCGCCGGAGCCAAGCGCCCCGAAGGTGGCAACGTCGCGAAGTCCCGCAAAGAAGCCACTGCCATCTACGCCGCCGCCGGGCAATTCCGTCTCGCGCTCGGCCAGAAGTTCGCGGCCAAGCACGGCGCCTTCGACAAGCGCGACTTCCGTTTCCTCTGGGTCACCGACTTCCCCATGTTCGAGTGGGACGAGACCGAGAAACGATGGAACGCGGCGCATCATCCCTTCACCTCGCCGCACGAAGAGGACATGGCGATCCTTGAGAGCGATCCCGGCGCGGCGCGTTCGCTCGCCTACGACGTGGTGCTCAACGGCACCGAGCTCGGCTCGGGCTCCATCCGTATTCACCGGCAAGACATCCAGAGCATCATCTTCAAGGCGCTGGGCATGTCGCCCGAAGAGCAGCAGGCGCGCTTCGGGTATTTCCTGGAGGCGCTGCAATACGGCACGCCCCCGCACGGAGGCATAGCGCTCGGCCTCGACCGCATCGTGATGATCCTTGCCGGAGCGACCAGCCTGCGCGAAGTCATCCCCTTCCCCAAGACGGCGAAAGCCATCGACCTGATGATGGACGCCCCGACTCCGGTGAGCGACAAGCAGCTGAAGGAGTTGGGGATTGCGGTGGTTCCAAAACGGGACTGAGGATGGGTATCCCCTCCCCCGTATATTCTGCAAAATCGTCATTCTGTTGAAGATACGGGTAATGACCCTCGTAAATTCTTCTGCGCGTATGACTTAGCGGCAAATTCATCTTAACAAAAGGCTTAGGTGGGATTCTGGGAGGGCGGACAGAGGTTCTGGCAGGGAGATGGGCAAGACATCGAGAACGAACAGGATCCATCACAGGTCGAATCACCTTCACTTCGACGACGAGGTGAAGTCCCGGCCGCGTCTTTGGGGACACAGCTCTCCCTCATCGTTCCGGAAAAGAGTGTAGGTTCGGGAGTGGGGATGCGCTAGGACGCAGGTCACGGTGGTGTGTGACAACGCGGATTACACAGCGCTCCGAGGTGAGCCCAAAAGAGTGCGGACCTTGGCACTAGGCACCCAGTTTTATTACCGGCGGGTATTCCCCTGTTCGATAGCGAACACTCAGTCGACTGTCCGATCATCCGGCGTGATAGAAACGCGGGTAAGTTATTGAATCATCGGCGTTGCCGTTGGCTGGCAACATGCACTACTGTGGTTGGATTTCTTGCACCGAAGGTGCCCATGCACACTCTGATCAACGATCTCCGCTACGCTGTACGGCAGTTGCGTAAGTCGCCCGGGTTCGCCTTGACCGCGATACTCACGCTGGCGATCGGAATAGGCGCCAATACGGCGGTGTTCAGCGTGATGAACGCGGTGCTGCTGCGCTCGTTGCCAGTGCCCGAACCGAACCGGGTTTACAACCTTCGCGTCACGGGACGGCCAAACCATACCAGCAATACGGGCGACGATGAGACCTCGATTGCCTATCCCGAATTTGAGCAGCTCAGGCAGCGGCATGACGTGTTCTCAGACCTGATCGCAGCCGCGCCACTGGCGGTCGGCAAAGTCAGCATTCGATACGGAACCGAGCCAGAGGTCGCCGCCGGGGAGATCGTGAGCGGCAACTTCTTTTCCGGACTGGGCGTGCAAATGGCGCGCGGCCGCGGTTTCACGCTGGAAGACGAGACCAACCATGCGCAAGTGGCAGTCTTGAGTTATGACTTCTGGACGCGCCGTTTTGCGCGCGATCCCGAAGTGCTGGGCCAGACGCTATACGTGAAGGGAGTGCCGCTGACGATCATCGGCGTATCGGCTGCGGGCTTCACGGGATTGGAAAGGGGCACCGGCGATACCGATTTCTGGATTCCGCTGCAAAATCGGGTGGACCTCAATGCGTGGGGCGACTCGGGCAAGGATGGCAAGACATTCTATGGCGTGCCGGACTGGTGGTGCCTGCTGCTGACTGCGCGGTTGGCCCCGGGCGTAACGGCACAACAGGCTGTCTCGCAGTTGCAGCCGCAATTTCAGAACGCAGCTTACCTCGGTATCGAACTGCCGAAAGCGGGCGAGGAGAAGCCACTGCTTTCGCTGGCTCCTGCGAGAGGGCTGGATGAGTTCGCCGGAGATTATCAACGGCCACTCTACTTGCTGATGAGCCTGGTCGCACTGGTGCTGCTGATCGCGTGCACCAACGTCGCGCTGTTGCTGATTGCCCGCAACCAGTCGCGCCAGCGCGAGTTCAGTTTGCGTCTGGCGATCGGGGCGGGGCGCATGGACCTGTTTCGCCAACTGCTTACCGAGAGCCTGTTGCTGGTGATCGCAGGCGGGGTTTTAGCGTGGAGCTTTGCAGCGCCTGCTACCCGGGCGCTGGCTGCGTGGTCACAACTGGAGACCAGCCTCCAACCGGACCGCTCTGTCCTGTTCTTTACTCTCGGCATTCTGGCGCTCGCCGCGCTACTTTTCGGCCTGGCTCCTCTGCGCAGTGCGTTGTCGGTTCCCGCCGGACTGGCATTGAAAAGTTCAGGAGCGGCGGCCACGCAGGACAAGCACAAGTCCCGCTTCGGTCGCATCATCGTCGCCTCGCAGATGGCGATGTGCATTGTGCTGCTGGTGGCCGCAGGACTGTTGTTGCGCACGCTACGCAACCTGGAGAATGTACCACTGGGAATTCGGACCCAGGGACTGCTGGTGTTCGGTATCAATCCTCAAGGACTGCACTCCAACCAGGAGACGATCCAGTTCTACCAGACGCTGCTAACGCGGTTGCGGCCTTTGCCGGGCGTTGAATCGGTTTCGCTGGTGGGCAACCGTCCGGGGGCGGGATGGAGCAATAATGATGCCGCGGTCGTGGACGGTGCCAATCCTCACATCACCACGGGAAAGTTTGCTCCCTTGCGCAGCAATGATGTTGGTCCGGACTTCTTTCACGTGATGGGAATCCCGGTGCTCGAGGGCCGCGGCATTACTGAGTCGGACGCGGCTGATTCACAACGGGTCGTGGTGATCAACCAGACGTTCGCCGAGCGCTACCTGGCGAATCAGAATCCGCTGGGACATCACGTTGGGACCGCGCCACACGATAGAACCATTGTCGGCGTCGTGGGCAACAACAAGTACACGGGAATGGACGAGAAGGACATCCCAATGACGTGGACTCCGTACACGCAAGTGGGCGGAGGCGGTGTAGGGCAGATGAACGTCGAGATGCATGTCGAAGGCGATCCGATGGCGATGCTGCCCATGGTGGCCAAGGCGGTGCGCGATATTGATCCCAACCTGCCTTTGCTAAAGCCGATGGCGCAGCAGGCACAGTTTGAGGAGTCCATCTCGCGGCAGCGCTTGTTCTCCAAACTATCGGTGTTCTTCGGATTGCTGGCGGGGTTGCTGGTCGCGACCGGTCTTTATGGGACCCTGGCGTACCGGGTCAACAACCGCACGGTCGAGATCGGGGTTCGCCTCGCGGTGGGTGCGCAATGGGAACAGGTACTGTGGATGATCTTGCGGGAAAGCCTGGTGGTTGCCGCTGTTGGAGTTGGGGTGGGGTTGCCGCTGGCCTTTATGACTTCACGCCTGCTGCGCTCAATGCTGTTCGGAGTGGGTCCGAATGATCCGCTGACGTTTGCGGGTGCGCTGGTCGTCGTGATCTTAGTGGCACTGGCCGCGAGCTTGATTCCGGCCCGGCGCGCGGCGCGCATCGATCCCATGAAGGCCCTGCGGGCGGAGTAGCGCACGAAGACGGGCCGGACCTTTGGCCGCATCATCGGCGGATGGCGGACCTCCTTTGGCAACTTTTGACTTTCACTGGCACTTGATCCTTAGCTAAGCCGAAAATGCTGGCCGTCGTCTGTGCGCGATGAAGCCGCCGCATGCTCCACCTACTAGCTTCAGCGCGTGGGCCATAATGTAGGCGACAGGTTCGGGTTGCGCGCGGGTCAAGGCGACATAGATCAACGCTGCTACCACTCCCACCAGCGTTCCGTGCAGAATGAAGCGGGACTCGATCGCGCGACACACCCAGAGGGCTGCGAGAAAGCAGGTAATGAACGATCCGGGAGGCGCGGCGTAAAGCAGGAAATTGCCGCCGAGATGCAAGCCCAGAGGGACGATGGCGAGGATGAGAGCTGCTTCCGCGAGCACGCCTCCGAGCAGGATTCGTCCCCAATGGATTCTGGTGTCACTCATTTCGGCGCCTCCGCGGTGCATGGAGAACGACGCGATTCTAACCTACCTATTCCGAGTTTTGCGGCCGTCGTCTGGTCTAGCCACTCGAGTTGGAATTTGTGGGCCCATGCCGAATGGACTCGTTGGGCAGCTGGCGCATCCGACCCTGCTCAAAGGAAGAGCAGCCGCAAATTTATGATGCTGCCGTGAACTCGGCCAGCTCAGCTGCGAGACATATTCCATCGTAAGCGCGGCGCCAGCCTGAAGTACCGCCGAATCTTCACTGGTTGGTGATGGTTGCGATGCTGCCATCCAATTTCGTGAGATTGACAGTGAACTTCTCGTTGTACGTGTTGGCGCGGTCCTGTAGAACGCTCAACGCCACCGCCTCTCCGAGTTCAACCGAGGTGTCAGTGTCACTGCGCCAGTGAATGCCAGCGTGGATGCCGTGACCAAAGCTGACGTTATCGGCTACCTTGTGTAACTCACCGTTGACCGTCATCTGTCCGGCATCGCTGCCGGTGTAGTCGTTCAGCGTCGAACCATCGCTCGACGGCACTTGCGGGCTCGGAATCACGAAGCCGCCGTCGAAGAAAAACTTCAGAACGGTGATGCAGGCTCCAGCTACGGTGCCGTGGCCTGTGGGATAAGCGGGATGGGTGGGCGATCCCTCGGGGAAGGCCTGCGACAAGAAATACGTACCGTACCTGGCGAAGCTGCTTTGCACCGCCTGAGAGTGCAGCACGTTGTGGTTCACGTGTCCCTGGATGGTGTTGCCCTGGCCTGTCTTGAGCAGATGAACGACGGCGCCGCCTGACTCGGGCCGATGGCGAAGGTGGACATACCACTTCTGATACCAGACCGCCTTGAGCGCTTCACTCGCGACAGCGGCGAGTGTGGCTGCGATGTCTGGCTGACCCATGGTGTTGAATCCGTTTTGGGTCTTGGAACCGTTGTAGGGATTGCCGGGATTCAAGGGAGCGCCAATGGTGTTGAGTACCAGATAAGCGATGAAATAAGCCTGGTAGAGGACGTCCACGTGAGTGTAGGCCCCGAGGCCGCGTCCGTCGTGCAGGTACGTCGCGGCAGCGGGAACGACCTGCTTCCCGGTAGTGATGCCATTCTGCACCTGCTGGTAAGTGGTGGGGTCGGTCATGTAGTCGAGGTTGGCGGCGAGCGTCGTGTACTGCTGGCTGATCGGCAACGCTCCGAATGCGGTCTTCTTAAGGAGAAACTGCGAGAGGTAAGGCCCGATGGTCTCGCCGGGAAAACGGCCGCGGAACAGCAGATCGGGCGTGACATTGTGGCTGGTGTCTCTTGGTCCAGCGTACGTGCCCATGGACGACAACTCACTCGCCGCCTGCGCAGCCACAGGGTTCGTAGCGTATTCGGTGAAGGCCACGTCGCGAAGCAGCGAGGCCCAATACATCTCAATCAGTTCGGTGCCGTAGGCTTCGCTCGCTAAGGCCGGCGCTGGTGGAGATGCGAACTGGCTACTGTCGAAACCTTCGAGGTCGAATGCAATGCCGCCCTGGGGACCGTTGAGGGTGCGGGGACCGCCCATTTGCATGGCTGCGAAGTCCGCGGGATCGCCGCTGGTCAGCGCCTTCTTAAACGAGTGGTAGGCCGCGGGATCGACAACGCCGATACCTGCCTGCTTTATTCCTTTTGTATAGGTCCCGGACTTGTCATGGTAGCGGGCTTCGTCCCCATTGTCAGTCTCGGGAGGGGCAGGAACCAGTGCATCACGGGCAGCGGTTTGTACCCGCAGTGCGAGCGACCTTACGACTCGGTTGCTGGTGGAGGGAGAATTAGATGGCAGTATCATGATGGGTCTCCTTTCGCGATCGGGGCCGCTGACGAAGTGGCGGTGCAAAGCGCTCGAAGTCTGGCCGTTAACGTCACGCTCCGGATGGGCCGGGTGCCTTCAGCCCTCGACTGACGATTCCGTAACTTTACATCGATTCTGTGCTAATTCATGGTATTTCTTGCAGTGGACTTCCTTCGGGGAATTCGAGTATTTTCGTTGGGGTCGACGTTCGCGGAATCTTGAACGCAAAGGGCGTTTCTTCTATGTATTTCGAACAGTTTTACCTCGGCTGTCTAGCGCATGCTTCGTATTTGCTGGGATCAGAGGGCGAGGGCATTGTGGTCGATCCGCAGCGTGATGTGGAGATTTACCTGGAAGCTGCGAAGAAGCAGGGCTTGGTGATTCGAGCGATTTTTGAGACCCATTTGCATGCCGACTTCGTGTCGGGGCATCGCGAGCTGGCGGCGCGGACGGGTGCCACGATTTACTTGTCGCGCGCGGCCGGGGCGACGTTTGAGCACGTTGCCGTGGAGGATGGCTACCAGTTGAAACTAGGCAAGTTGCGCGTAGAAGTGTTGGCGACGCCAGGACACACGCCGGAGAGCATCAGCTTGCTGGTGACGGACGAAGAGAAGGGCGAGCAGCCCTGGGCGGTGCTGACGGGCGATACGTTGTTTATTGGGGATGTGGGACGTCCGGATTTGTCGCCGACGCATACGCCGGTGCAGTTGGCGGGTATGCTTTTCGACTCGCTGCACAACAAGTTGATGAAGCTGCCGGATGGTGTGATGGTGTATCCCGCGCACGGAGCAGGGTCACTGTGCGGTCGCAACATGCGCGCGGAGCGCTTTTCAACGATTGGGACGGAGCGGCTGACGAACTATGCGCTGCAAATCAAAGATCGTGAAGGATTCGTGCAGCAGATGACGTCGAACCTTCCCGCGCGACCAGACTATTTTCTGGAGGACGCGGCCATCAACCGCGCGGGAGCGCCCGCACTGGGGGACCTGCCCGAGTTGAAAGCGATCGCGCCGCAGCAGTTGAAGGCGATGCTCGACCGGGGCGCGGTGGCGCTCGATGTGCGGCAGGGCAATGAGTACGTGGCCGCGCACGTGCCGGGATCAGTATGTATTCCGCTGTCGGGGCAGTTCGCTTCCTGGACGGGAGCGGTTCTGGGACTGTCGTCGCGTCCGGTGCTGATCGCGGAGAATTCCGAACAGTTGAGTGAAGCGAGGGTGCGGCTGGCGCGCATCGGCATTGAAGATGTTGCCGGGTATCTGGAGGGCGGCATAGAGGGATGGCGAAAGGCAGGCTTGGGGGTCGAGCAGTTGCCGCAGTTGTCTCCCGGAGCATTGGCGTCGAGGTTGTCGAGTGGGGACATTGGTGTTCTCGACGTGCGGCGCGAGGGCGAATTCCAGGCGGGACACATCGAAGGAGCGGATTGGCATCCGCTGGACCGGTTCAGGGCGGCGCTGCCGGATGTTCCCAAAGATAAGCCGATCGCGGTGCACTGTGCGGGCGGGTATCGCAGCGTGATCGCGTGCAGTTTGTTGCAACGCGCGGGATACCACAATGTGGTAGATATCACGGGAGGGTACGACGCGTGGAAGACGGCCGGGTTGCCGACTGAAAGTGCGGCAGAGGTTGGGGTGAGGTAGAAAACCGATGCAGAAGATTACTCCATTCCTATGGTTCGACAACAATGCCGAAGAGGCGATGAATTATTACACCTCCATCTTCAAGGATTCGAAGATTGGAAACGTGTCGCGCTACGGCGACGCCGGCCCGGGACCGAAAGGCTCCGTGATGGTCGCGTCGTTTTCGCTGAATGGCCAGGAGTTCACGGCACTCAATGGCGGGCCGATGTACAAGTTCACCAACGCGATTTCGTTTGTGGTGAACTGTGAGACGCAAGAAGAGATCGACCACTACTGGGACGCCTTGTCGGCGGGCGGAAGAGTCATTCAGTGTGGGTGGCTGACCGATAAGTTCGGCTTGTCATGGCAGATTGTGCCCACCATGCTGGGCGACTTGATGGGCAAAGGCGATGCGGAAAAATCGAACCGCATGATGAAGGCGCTGATGGGCATGGTGAAGCTGGACATCGCCGGCTTGAAGAAGGCTTACGAAGGGTAGCTCACGAAGTTCCGCCACGGCCTTACGCGCACGTTCCGAAACATCCTGCTGCTGTGAAATACTAAGCAACACTCCCATTCCAAAAGGCGAACCAGGAATGTTGCTGCAATTTGTGTATTCAGGCGTAGAAGGCGGCGCATGAGCGACGCTTCCACCACAAGCGCACCGGCAGTGACGCTGGCGACGGTGCAACAGGCGCGCGAGCGCATCGACGGATTCATCGTCAACTCGCCATGCCGCCACTCTGCCGAGCTGTCGAACATGACGGGCGCGGAAATTTATCTCAAGCTAGATAACGTTCAGCGCACCGGCGCTTTCAAGGAGCGTGGCGCACTCAACAAGATTCTTACCCTCAGCGAGGCCGAGAAGCAGCGCGGCGTAATTACGGCGAGCGCAGGAAATCACGCGCAGGCGGTGGCGTATCACGCGTGTGCGCGGGGCATCCGGGCGCAAATCGTGATGCCGCTGATGACGCCGCTGGTGAAGGTGCTGGCCACCAAGGGCTTCGGCGCCGACGTGATTCTGCATGGCGCCAACTATGACGAAGCGTATTCGTACGCGCTGGAGAGTTGCGCGACGCAGGGGATGACGTTTCTGCATCCGTTCGACGACGCTGAGGTCATCAACGGGCAGGGAAGCATTGGACTCGAATTGCTGGAGCAGGTGCCCGACCTTGAGGCCGTGGTTGTGCCCATAGGTGGCGGCGGACTGATCAGTGGCGTGGCCTGCGCGATCAAAGAGAGCCGGCCGGGAGTTCGGGTAGTTGGAGTGCAGACTGAGCGGCTACCTTCGATGCTGCGCGCGACCGAAGAGGGGCATCCGTTGACGATTCCGGCATCAGCGACGGTGGCAGACGGCATCGCGGTGCGACGCGCGGGTGACATCACGTTGCCGCTGGTGCAGCGCTACGTGGATGAGATTGTCACCGTTGATGAAGAAGAAATCGCCAACGCAATTCTGGTTCTGCTGGAAAAGGAAAAAACTTTGGCGGAAGGTGCGGGCGCGGTAGCGATAGCGTCGCTGTTGCAACACAAGACGTCGCTAGACGGAAAGAAGACAGTGGCGCTGGTGTGCGGCGGCAATATCGATGTGAGCCTGCTGGCGAAGATCATCGAGCGCGGCCTGGCGAAAGATGGACGCCGCTTGCGGCTGCGGATTCATCTCACCGACCGGCCGGGCGCGCTGCACCAGTTGACCAGGATCATTGCAGACCTGCGCGCCAACATCGTGGAGACACAGTATGACCGAACCTACTACGGCGTGAACCTGGGCGACACGGCCATCGACCTCTCGATGGAAACGCGCGGACAAGAGCACATCCGGCAAATCCTCGAGGCGCTGACGGCGGCGGAGTATAAGCACGACAGGATTGAATAAGAAAAGTGGTTAGTGGCTAGTGGATAGTGGTTAGTTAAGGCCGACGGTACTTCACCAACTCTTTGCATGGAACTCTCCTGGAAAATTCGGACGCGGCTGCGGATCTTTACCGTTGCGATTTTGTTAGGAATTGCGGCAGGTGTATTTGTGCTGCTGCCCGTCAATGAGTTCGTGTATTACACAGAGTTCCACACTTCAGGCACGCCAGCGATGGCGTTTGCCGGCGATCAGCTTAGCCAGGCGTTGCGGGGAAATTTGCCGCGCAAGACCGGGTTCTATGCGCTTGTGGGTGTGTTGCTGAGTCTCGGCGGCGCAGCGATTTATGCCTCGATGGCGCGGCGGTCGGAGAAGATTCGGCAACTGAGCGCCGCTCTAGAAGGAGACGTTCGCCAGCAAATCGCCGGCGGGGAAAGCGCCGTGCTGGAGTTCAAGTCCACGTTTCGATGGGACCTGCGCGAGAGCCGGATCAATCGATCGCTCGAGACGGTCGTGCTGAAGACGCTGGCCGGGTACATGAATGCGCAGGGCGGCACGCTGCTCATCGGTGTAGCGGACGACGGCAGCATTGTTGGGCTGGAGCATGATTATTCCGCGCTGAAGAAGCCGGATCGAGACGGCTTCGAGCAGGTGCTGATGACGTCCGTCGCGAGCAAGCTGGGCGGCGACGCCTGCCAATGCGTGCAGGCGGTGTTTCATTCCGTGGAGGGGCATGACGTTTGCCGGACGATCATCAGCAAGGCGCATCGTCCGGTGTATCTGCGCGAGGGCGAGACGCCGAAGCTATACGTGCGTACCGGGGTCAGTACACGCGAGCTGAATGTGCAGGAAGCGATCGATTACACGGCGACGCGGTGGAAGAAGTAGGGTTTGGCCTAGCGCGCTTCGGAGTCGCTAGCAAACCTGCCGACGCGGGCGACCCTAGCGTCTGGCGAGGAGACGATCCGGGCCGATCCGCCGTAGCAGTTGTGCACGTCGGCTCCCCAGGTTGTATTCGCGCGTCCGTGCGCATCGGTGTAGGTGACTGGGAACATTTCCATGGAGAAGCCGCAAGTGGAGGCTCCTCCAGTGACGGACGGCGACGAGGAATCGAAGGCGTAAGTCAGTCCGCCGGAGTGGGCGGCCGTCATGACTGTGAAAATCACCATCCAGGCGCTGGAGACAAATACCATAGCGAACAAAGTGAGCAGCACCGCTCGCATGTGACGGTGTCTATGCCAGCGGCGATGGCCGCGCCGTAACGGAGTGGATGATCGATGCGACTGGTTGGCGGCGCGAGGATGCCACTGGGCGTCGTACTCGGCGCGACGAGCCGGATCACTGAGTACCTGGTGAGCTTCGTTAATGTCTTGAAACTGAACGGTCGCGCCCGGTGCGGGATTGCGGTCCGGATGATAGCGCCAGGCGAGGCGGCGAAACGCCGCGTTCACTTCGATCGTGTCGGCGGCCGGCGCAATTTCCAACACTGAATAGTAATCGAGTTGAGCGCGAACCACCGGCGGCATAAGTGTTGCCTATTCTAGCGCAAGGGTGCGTAGTAACCCTTGCGGGCGCGCACCTTGTACTTCTTATTATCGGCAAGAATCTGGATACTGTGATATTTGCCGTTAGGTTGCAGGTCGGCCGGCTTGTACGAGATGGCGTACTGGCTGCGCAACTCGTCTTGAATCTGCGAGAAAGCGTCGGAGACGTCGGCAATTTTGAACGGGAAGAAAGCGCGCCCGCCGGTTTCTTCGGCGAAATGCTCGAGTACCTTGTCGCCTTTCAGCCTTTGTCCGCTGGTGTTGGTGGAAATAGTGTAGATGATGACTTCGGCCTTCTGCGCCATTTCCACAGCCTCTTCGCGTGAGACGCGGCTCTGGTTGTCGTCGCCATCACTCAAGAGGATGATGGCGCGGCGCGTCTCAATGTTGCTTTTGTCCTTGGCCATGATTTCGTCACGGCAGGCGTAGTAGATGGCGTCGTACATGGCGGTGCCGCCGCCGGGACGAAGCATGCGCACGCCTTTGGCCAGAGCCTCGGTGTTGTTGGTGAAGTTCTGGGTGACTTCGGGCGTCGTGTCGAAGCCGAGGACGAACGCCTGGTCCTGCAGGTGCACGATCTGGTTGAGGAATTCGATGGCGGCTTCTTGCTCGAACTTGAAGCGGTCACGGATGGAGTTGCTGGCGTCGATCAGCAGGCCGACGCGCAAAGGCAAGTTGGTCTCGGCACGGAACGAGCGAATTGATAGAGCAGGCTTGCCGTCGTCGACGATCTGGAAATCTTCTTTCTTCAGGTCGTTGACGAACTTGCCGCGCTTGTCGGTGACGGTGAAGACGACGTTGACTTCGTCCACCTGCTTGACGATGGTGGTTAACTTTTCCTCTTGATCGTCGGAGGTAGGGGTCGGTGCTGGAGCAGGATTCTGTGCGGCGGGCGTCGATGTTGGTGATTGCGACTTGCCCTGTCCGGCTGGCGCAGCGGTAGCTGGTGTTGGTTGAGTCGATGAGCTTTGCGAAGGCGTCGTCTGCGTGGGGGCAGTATCCACGGGAGGAGTCGTGGGTTTGGGCGGATATTTGGTTGCCGAAGGCGCCGAAGGCAGAGGCTGCTGGTTCGGGTCCTGGGCGGCACTTTGGGCAAACCCGCTCAAGGCAATAGAAATGCTCAACAAAAGAACCGAAATGGTCCGCATCTGGAACATCATTATAGCGGTTGGCTTGGGCGTAGCTTGTCGAGGTACGCCGTAAGTTCGGCGGGAAGCGGAGCAGTAAACGACAGCGGCTTGCCGGTGCGTGGATGCGTGAGATCGACAGCGGCGGCGTGAAGGAAATTCCGGCTGAGGCGAAGTGCGCCGGACTGGGGCTCATGAGAGGTTGCTTCGGTGTCGCGTTCGGTTGGACTTCGTTTCTTCGAGGATTTGCGCGGGGCGGCTGACGAGCGCAGCACGCCTGCGGCCCCGTAGAGCGTGTCGCCCACGACGGGGTGACCGATGGAAGCCATGTGTACGCGGATCTGGTGGGTGCGTCCGGTTTCGATGCGCACGTCGATCAGGGCGAATTTGCCGTAGGGCGAGTCGATGCGTTCGCGTACTTCGTAATGAGTGACGGCAGTGCGGCCTCCGCTGCCGCGGGTGGTCATGCGAATGCGGCGGATGGCATCGCGGCTGATCTCGGCGGTAATGGTGCCGCGAGGGCGCTCGGGCCAGCCGTGCACCAGCGCGATGTAGCGCTTCTTCACTTCACGTCCGGAAAACTGTTTGGACAGGTTGCGATGGGCGACATCGTTGCGGGCGACGAGAATCAGCCCGCTGGTTTCCTTGTCGAGGCGGTGCACGATGCCGGGACGTGTTTCCCCGCCAACCTCGGAAAGCCGGGTGAAATGGTGCAGTAGTGCGTTTACCAGCGTGCCACGGTTGCGGTCGTCGTCGGTGGCCCCAGCCCCAGCGTGCACCATCATGCCCGCGGGCTTGTTGATGACGGCGAGATCGTCGTCTTCGTAGATGATGTCGAGCGGAATGTCTTCTGCCGTCGCGCGCAGCGGCGGAGGCGTAGGGTCGCCGAGGATGCTGATGGTCTCGCCGCCTTTGAGCTTCAGCGACGGTTTGGACGGCTTGCCGTTGACGAGGGCCTTCTCTTCTTCCAACAACAACTGCACGCGGGCGCGGCTGGTGTCAGGTATTTGCGCAGCCAGGAACTGGTCGAGGCGCTGCCCGGCGGCCTCAGCGGGAACCGTGATGGTGATGGGGAAGACGGAGTCGGACACTGAGGAAGATGGTAGAACTCGGCGGGGAATTATGCCAAGCGGCCCGAACCCGATCCGCCTCTCGTCACCTCCTGGTAGCGCACGCTGTCAGGAGTATGTCTTCTGGGCAGGAAAAGATATCTGGCGGCTCCCCGCAGGCAACACGCGACACTATCCCTGTGCGAAAAGCCGATTTCGGGCAAAAAAGTATTGGTGCCGCTGATGATCTCTCCGATCGCACCCTTGCAGTCCCAGTAAAAAGGCCTGCACAGGTTTGGATCCTTGAAAAAGTATCGCGCGTATAAAGCCCCGGCCGCTATCATGTAGCTGCGAAAGAGCTCTTTCCCTTCCTCGGCGGTTTTTCGATCATGGTGGTGCATCACCGTCATGTCGGGCACATATTCCAGTATGGCGCCGGCCAGATAGGCGCGATAGATGTAATCCGTGTCCTCTCCCGCACCGATGACTGAGCCGGGGCCGAAATTCTCGTCGAAAGGCCCAAGGCGTTCAACCAGTGCCCGACTCATCGTCATGTTGCAGCCATTGATGCTGCCACGAAAACGTTCGTACCTTGCCGAATTCATGGTTCGTTGCCAGCGCTTGCGAGTGGGTTCGGTGTTGATGGTAAAGGGCAAGTCGGTTGGATCGCCCAGCTCGATTCGGCCGCCACGCAACACCAGCTCGTTATCCGCCGCATCGTGGCGCGACAGGTCGTTCACATAGTCTTTGCTCAAGCGGCAATCGTCGTCTGTGAATGCAAGGATTTCGCCTTGAGCAGCCCGGAGCGCACGATTGAGCGCCCGTCCCTTGCCCTTCTGCGGCTCGTACAGCAGGGTTACAGGAACAGCACTGGCGCTTGCCCACGCCTTTAAGACCGATGCGGTGTCATCCGTGGAAGCGTTGTCTACGACGACGATTTCAGCGTTAGTGAGGCTGGCATGGGTGAAGGCCGCCGCAATGGAATCCAGGCAGGGAACAATCGCGTGGGCACGGTTCCTGGTGGCAACTAGTACGGATAGCTTCATGAATTCAACACAAACGCCAAACCCTCGCGCCCCACAACGGAGCACGGCCGCGGAATGGGATAGTAGCGAATGGCGTCCTGTAGTGTGTCGAAGTCTGACAGTAGCTGCGCGTTGGAGCGCGAGCGTTCTTCCCGCAGGCTACTGTGATGATCGCGCGAAAAAGTGTTGCGTCCGTGGTAGCGATACAGATAAAGATGGCCGACTCCCTTGAGTGGCGCAACCGGTACGGATCCATAGACAGCTTGCATGAAGAGCCAGTCTTCGCCCTGCCGCGCATCAGGACCGCTTTCAACATAGCGAAAACGAGTGTCGCGGTGCATCATGAGGGTGCCGGGGGCAAGCTCCAGGAAACCTTTACTCCGACCGTCGATGCTCCAGTCAAGCCACGATAGGGTGCCCTCCGGCTCGATGTATTGCAGGTGATCGGTAAAAAAGGAGGCGCCGGCTTGCTGGGCGAGCATGTGGCGCGCCTGGATAGCCAGCCGTTCGGGATGACTGTAGTCATCATCGTCCCACTGGCAGATGATTTCGCCACGCGCGGAATCCATGGAAATATTGCGCAGCGCGCCCAACGTCAATCCGTGCGAACCGGGGTAAATGATGCGTACGCCAGCGATGCCCAGCTCTTCAACGTAGCGCGCCAGGGCGGAGCGGAAACTTTCTTCGCCATCGGTCACGATTACCAGTTCGCGGCTCGCATAACTCTGCTCAGCGTAGGAGCGAATGGCCAGCTTCGCCAATGCCAGCCGGTCCAAGGTCACCATGAGGCAACTGATCACGGCAGCGGCCTCGTTTGTGTCTTCCGTATGCAGGCTGTGTGCTGTGACGGCGGACACTCAAGCCCAGGCTGGCCCATTGCGTTCATGTTGTCGGAGAATAGCGCACACATCTGGGTAGCGCAATCGGGCTGTCTTGCGGCCTGCCAGCGCACTAACGTCGCGAGTCTGGCGGTACCATGTTGTTCGCGCGGTAGTACACCACAAGTTGCCCGTAGTGCTCGGCGCTGTGCTCGATGGCGAACGTCCAGATGGCGGAGTTGTGGGCCAGCCGGTTCCCAAAGAACTTCGATGTTTTGTCGAGCCCCGCATCGCCCTGCTGTTGAATCACTTGCGCTCCGTCGGCGACGGCATCCTGCACGAACTTCACGACGTCGGCTTTGGTCTTAAATTGGTCACGCGTAGGATTGTCGCCCTCGCCGAAGTCGGGCCCGAGGTTTGATCCGGAAATCCTGCGTATCAGGACGAAATCCAGTGCGGCGGCGTGGAGAAGGTTCAGGGCAAAAGTACGCTCATCTTTCTGTAGCTTGTAGTCGTACTTGTCTTCGGGAAAATCCTGGGCCATGGCGATGAGCTTGTTCCCGATGGCGTTCCACATTTCCAGAGTCTCGTCAGCGCGGGAGCGCGCAGGACTCGGTGGTTGGTTCTGTGCTTGGGCCTGGCTGTAGAGAGTGCTTCCTACGATCACAAGCAGAGTGATGGCGATTAGTAAACGCGAATACCGCTTCATAGCATTTCTCCTTTATTGCCGACAGTTTGTCTGACGGGCATGGGCTGGTAAAGTTAGGGAACAGCGGGAGGGGAGTCCGTGCGTGACGACGTGATCCGGGTGGTTGAGACATATATCGATGCGGTTCGGAGGAATGACGCCGAGAGCCTGCCCCTGCATCCCGACGTAGTGTTCGAAAGTCCGCTTGGTCGGTATCAAGGCCTTGCTGCCTTTCAGAAGGGATTGGCGGACTTCTTTCGGATACTGAAGAGCATCGAAGTCGTGCGGCTGACGGCCGACGACGAGACTTGCGCCGCCGTGCTCAAAATCGACACCATCTTCGGAATGATTCCGTTTCTCGAGTATTTCCATGTCGCCGAAGGAAAAATCGTCTCCATCCGCGTCTACTACGACCCGCGTCCGATTCTGGAAGGAATCAGCCGAGCCACGGCTTAGAATGGTGGGGTCTGAGAGTCAAAAACGTTCGGATCCTACAGGAGATTGGCAATGTTAAAGCTCGTATTTAAGGCGTTTGTATTTGCCGTTTTGGCGGCTTGCCTGGCGGCCGGTCAGAGCAGCAAGTCAAGCGCAACATCTGCCGCCACGTTTGTTGGCGAATGGAAGGTTGGCCTGGGAGCTGGCGGCCAGACCTTCAACATCACTCTGGAGAAGGGCGGCAAGGCTACCAAGAGCCACGGAGATCCAAACGGAACGTGGACGGTATTCGGCGATGAGGCGCGCATCACCTGGAGCGACGGCTGGCATGACGTGATCCGCAGGGCCGGCAACAAGTGGGAGAAAGCGGCCTACGCGCCGGGTAAGTCGTTCTCTGACCAGCCTGACAACATCGCCGGAGCGACGAGAACGGAACCGCTGTAGGCCCGGGCCTTAGCGTTATTTCAGGCGCTTGGCGTATTCCTCGTCGAGCGATTTGCAGATATTTTCCAAGGCCTGCAAATGAGACAGCGCGAGCTGAACGCGAAGGATAAGGTCGTCGAGTTGCTGATTGTTGAGAGTGGAAGCATCGCCATTCATGGCGGTCATGGCCAGCCAGTAGTCTGTTAACTGTGCCGACAGCCGATTGACCGTGTCCTGAACATCGTAGTCGGTTGCAAATTGCTTGACCTCGCTATAGGACATTAAGCCCAAAGCCCCCGTAGTTCCGGCGGTCTTCCAACTGCTGTCGCTCAAGATCAACATGTTCAGATTGAGCGCGACATCCGGGGTCTTCACACGGCGGTCGGAGCGGATCTTCTCCAAGGATTCGAGCGTCGTCTTGAGTAGTTGTTCATTACTCGCGAGCTTGGGCAGATTGTCCTGCAAGGTCTGGTGATTGTCTCGAATTTCGCCAATGATATTCTCCTTGGCCTCGCGTACCAGGTGACGATTGTGCACATGTTCGGCCAGTCCTTCGGCACCGAGCGCCAAAAGAACTCCGATGGCGATCATGGACAAATGCAACAGGAAGTCTTTAACAGAGTGGATCGGTGCTTCCGGGGGATGGATTTCCATTTCGTCTCCGTGGCCGGCGATAGGCTCGGGCATCACGGGATTATAACGGCGACGGGCCTCGCCGGATTGAGGAGAATACGAACCGTCCGAATTACGCCCGTCCCGCGAACTCGCGGGTTTCGGTCGATACTTTGACCTTCTCGCCTTCCTTAATGAAAAGTGGCACGCGAATCTCCAGTCCGGTCTCAAGTTTGGCGGTCTTGGTCACGCTGCCGCCCGCCGAATCGCCCTTTGCACCGGGCTCGGTGTAGGCGATCGTCAACTCAACCTGGTTAGGCAGAGCGAGCCCAATCGGGTTTCCGTTGAACTTGTGCAATTGAATGATTGCGCCTTCGACCAGCAAGTCGAGTGCGTCGCCCATCATGTCCTCGGTGAGGGTGAGGGTCTCATAAGTTTCCTGGTCGAGGAAGTGCGAGCCATCGTTGTCACTGTACAGATACGATGCTGGGCCGATCTGGAGGTCGGGTTCCTTGAACTTGTCGCTGGCTTTGAAGGTTTTTTCAAAAACTGCACTAGTCAGCAGGTTGCGCATCTTCAGTCGCACCAGGGTCTGTCCGCCGCGAGCGGTTGGCGTGGAAACCTCAGCTTCCATGCAGCAGTACGGGACATTTTCGAACTCAAAAAAATCTTTACGCTTGACGTCAATGGCATCAATCAGTGCGGCCATGAATTCCTCTGAGGCGGAGTTGGGTTCGGAAAAGTCCGCGCCGAACCCGAAGCCTATTCGATTATCAAGTTCCTGTTCGATTATAAGGTGGGAAGTTCGACCCCGCCGGAGATTGAGAGGCCAGTACGTCTGCACAACGCCTTGTCCAGTCCATCATCATCCAGCGATTTTGCGAACGACAAACAGCACCGGGTATATTCAAGACCGCGGCGACCGGTTGGAGGGACTGCGCATTTGGGCCAATGACGAATCGAAGGAGGAAAGCTATGCGTCATGCGAGATATCTTTTGTCGGCACTATTCATGTTGCTTCTGGCAAACGGCTCGGTTGCAGCGGACAAGCAGAATTTCGACGGCAAGTGGCAGACGACCGTGACCTGCTCGAACTTCAGGGACGCGCTGGGCTTCTCCTATCAATTCGTCAGTACAGTAACTGACGGTGTCCTTCACGGCTTGCACGGCGACGAAGGACAGCCGGGCTATTTGCAGATCGACGGAACCATTCCTCCCGATGGTCATGCTTCCCTGTATGCGAAGGGCCGCACTGGTTCCAAGGAGTACGTGCCCGGGCGGGACACTCCAAGAGGCACGGAGTACGGATACAATATCGACGCCCACTTTGAAGGTGCGAGCGGGACGGGCGCACGCACCGAGGGCCGGCCGTGCTCGCTTAAGTTTGCCAGGCAATAATCGCTATTCGCGGCGGGAGTAATTGTCCGGCGACAATCCGCTGCCGAGCCCACTCTTGCGCGTTGGAGAAGCCAGGCTGTTTTGCCCACTTGGCCGTATCAATGCGAAAATCATAGATATGCGAAAACTACTCCTCACAGCGGCCGGTACGCTGACGGCCGGCATCCTGCTGCTAAGCACAGCTGCCGCCCAGACGACTCCGGCCTCAACTACGAAGCCGGCTACCGCCGCCAAAACCGGCACCACCGCTCAATCCAGCTCAACCACGAAGCCGCACGCGGCAACGGCGGCCACGAGCTCACAGGCGCTGACTTTGAAAACACAGAAGGAAAAGCTGAGCTACGCCATCGGGATGAACATTGGCGAAAGCATGAAAAAAGACTCGCTCGACGTCGATCCAGCGATCCTGGCCCGCGCGTTGAAAGATGCCTTGACCGGCAGCAAGCTGGCCATGACTGACGAGGAAGCCAAGACAGTCATGACGGCGTTCCGAACCGAAATGATGCAGAAACAGCAGGCCAAGGCGCAACAGGCCGGAGACGCAAACAAGCTGGCTGGCGAGAAGTTCCTGGCAGCCAACAAGACCAAAGAAGGAGTGGTCGCGCTGCCCGACGGATTGCAGTACAAGATCATCAAGCAGGGCGACTGGCCCCAAGCCGACTGCCAGCGACACCGTCGTCACCAACTACCGCGGCACGTTGATTGACGGCACCGAGTTCGATAGCTCGTACAAGACCGGCCAGCCGGCCACGTTTGGCGTTGGCCAGGTGATTAAGGGCTGGACCGAGGCGCTGCAACTGATGCCCGTTGGTTCGAAGTGGCAACTCTTCATCCCGTCGAACCTGGCTTACGGTGAACGCAGCCCAGGCGGCGAGATCGGCCCGAATTCGACGCTGATTTTTGAGATTGAGCTGGTGTCCATCCAGGACAAGAGCGCGACCGGCAAGCAGTAGGGCAGGTATCGCGAGTCAGCTCGAGAAGGAAAGCGACCGGGGATTTCGCGGATCACGACACCCGTCGGATCCGTGAAATCCGCGTTTTATTCCGCGCCTTTGCCTTACCGTGCTGAAACCAGTTTTGCGGGCTGCCGTAGCGGCACTCGCCACAACCACAACAGGCCCCCCGCCAGAACGAGCAACATGGAAATCCCCTGCGTCCCGGTCATGAAGCCGAACAGCTCGCCCCGTCCGGGATCGCCCCGAAAAAACTCGATGAAGTAGCGGCCGACGCCATAGAGAATCAGGTAGGTGCCGATGATCTCGCCTTCGAACTTTTTACGCCGCAATAGCCAAATCAGAAAGAGGCAGTTGAATATCTCCAGCACAAACTCGTAAAGCTGCGTGGGATGCAGCGGGATATCCAGCGGGGTGCCTACGATCTGTGCCGCCAGCGGATTCTTGAAGGTCACCGCCCAGGGAACGTGCGTCTCGCGTCCCCAGCAGCAGCCGGCAGCGAAGCAGCCCAGACGCCCGAAGGCGTGCCCCAAGGCGAGTCCCGGAGCGAAGACGTCGCAGCTGGCCAGGACCGGCATGTCGTTACGCCGCATGTACCAGACGCACATCACAATCGCCAGGACCAGTCCGCCCGACCAGACGCCACCGGCTTGCAGCGTCGAAAGCGCAAAAATCTCGACTAGGATGCTCGCTGTAATAGCTGAAATCAACCACCAGCATGAGCAGCTTGGAGCCAGCGACGCCAGAAAGAATGGCTACGATGCCCAAGTTCCATAGCTTGTCCGGATCGATGCCACGGGTGCGGCCTAAGGCCACGATTAGCAGCAGGCCGAAGATGAGACCCAACGCGGCCATGAAGCCGTAGGTGGGCAAATAGAAACTACCGATGTGAAATAAGCGTGGGAACACAGCTCTATTGTAGATGCTTGCGGGACGTGGTTGGATTTCAGAACGAGGCGCCCATCTCCAGGACGACTGTTGTGCTGCTGCTGCCGGGATCGAAGACGTAAGTCGTGAATTCGAGCTTCTTGCGCATGAACCCGACGAAGAACCCGCGCTGTGTATCGTAGTGGGTCTCGAACGTCTTGGTACGCTGGGCGACGCCTCCGAACTTGAACCAATTCACCGGCTGGTATGTGATTTGCGGCCACGTGTAATAGAAGTTGCCCGATTTCGAAGTCGTGTCGAAAACGTATTCGTTGTCGATGGAGAAGGTCAGCTTCTTCCAGGCGAGCGACGCCTCGCATCCGGGCGCAATGCCGTTGGTGCGGCCGAATACGCCGCCAACCATCGGAGTCACCGCGAACTGCCACGTCTTACCCCAGCTGAAGTTGTACCCGGCCCAAAGCGAGCCGGTGCGAAAGTTCTCGTAGTTGTAGCGCGCCTCAAGGTGCAGCCAGCCATGGTCGGCGGTAAAGGTGGGCGAGGCGTAGCCGTCCTCGCCTTCGATGATGTAGCCATCCACGGTGAGAGAGTATTCCCAAGGTTCCGCGTCGGCTGTCGGCGTGGTGGCGGCTGCGCTGTGGGGCTCCGGCTTCGCTGGCGCCTGGTGTCTGGGCCCAGCGAACTCACCGCGAGCGAGACGATTGCCAGCATCATCCGCCATCGCACCATCGTCAGCCTCCCAGCGCGATGGTCAGCGCCACCATGCACAGGCCGATTACTACCATCACCGCTCCGATTTGCCATGGCGTGCCGCCCGCGAACTTACCATAGGCGCACCCCGTCAGAAACAGCATGATCACCGCAATCAGGTTGGAAACACGCAGGAACGCACGGGACGACGCATAAAGACGAACGGCAGCACGACGGGAAACGTCGAGAGGAACACCAAGCAGGAAAACTCCGAACGCCGCCATGTAATCAGGCCTGCGCAGCCGGGCGCGTGAGCGTCTCCTGGGTACCTGCAACATGCGAGCGCGAACCGATTCGACCTCAGACTCCGTCAGCACCGCCGCGAGGTCGTCGGTCATGGCGTCGTTGATGAGCCTCCGGCCCTTCTCGGGGCTGGACGTCTGGACGTCGCGCAGCAATATAGGTTGTGACCACGCTGGCTGAGTGTGGCTATGAGGTAGAAGACGGCGTCAATGATGCCCCATGCCAGGTTGCATCCCAGCGCGGCCACCAACATGCGATACACGCTGTCGTGATCGGCGCCCGAGGCGCGGAATGACCCGGTGAAAGTCAGCACCATGATCGAGCCCGAACAATACTTCGGAGCTGCGCTCGATGGGGTCGAGCAACCGCTTGCGCGCGTTGGACTTCTCCGTGGCCATGGAGAGTGCTTTACCGTATGCGACAGCTATCTATGGGGCGGAACGTAGCAGTAGAACAGAACCGCCGGTGAAAGGAAAATAGAAATCGGCAACGCGGTAATGCAGCTTCGGTTACTGCTCAACGAGCCGAATCGCCGGGGAGAATCCTGCTATTTTCGTCACAAGTTGGGATAAACTTTCGACCGGCGCCACTGCGAATGTCCGCATCGAAAGGAAATGGTATGAAGAAGCTTCTGTTTCTCCTCGTGATGATTCCCGTGCTTGCATGGTCGCAGAGCCCATTCGACGGCACTTGGAAAGTCGACCTCAGCAAAGCGAAACTTCCCAAGAAACCGGACGAGTATCTCCTGAAAAATGGGATGTACGAATGTAAGACGTGCAAGCCCGAGATCAAAGTCAAGGCCGATGGACAGTTGCAGAAGGTCAGCGGCAATCCGTACATGGACATGCTGATGGTAAAGGTCGTGGACGACAAACATGTGGAGACGGTGTCCACCAAAGATGGCAAGGACGTGGGGAAAGACTCGATGTCTGTGTCGGACGACGGCAACACCCTTACGATGCCTGGACGTACTACGGAAACCCGACGGGTGGGCCGGTTAGTGGCACCGGCACGTCGACTCGCGTAGCCAAGGCACCCGCTGGGTCGAACGCCATTTCCGGTTCGTGGCGGCAGGCCACGGCGGACGTCGCGACTAGCGACGCTTTGATCTTCAGCTACAAGACTGGTGGCGATTCGATGAGTTACAGCACTCCGACCGGACAATCCTATGACGCCAAGATCGATGGCAAGGAGGCGCCATATGTGGGAGATCCGGGAACTACCAGCGTCTCGCTTAAGCGTATCGGCAACTCGATTGTGGAAACCGACTATCGCGACGGCAAGGCGATCTCGGTTGCCTTAATGTCGGTGTCGGCAGACGGCAAGACCATGACCATCGACGTAGACGACAAGTTGCACGGGACGAAGGCTACTTACATCGCGGTGAAGCAGTAGAGTTCGAGCAGCCGGAAAAGCAGCCAACAAAAAACCGCCGACCCGCGGGGCCGTGTTCAGTGGGCCGTCAATGAACCCGTCGTAACGGTGGGAACCTTCCGCGACTCTTTAGGCATCTCCGCATGGCGGAGCATCGCACACCGAACCGCGAGTGAGGCCCCCTGTTCATTGAGCATTGGTTCAAAAAACGGTTGCCACCAACACCAACTTTGCAGGCCGGCTGTCTGAGGGGATGCTACGAAATACTGCGGGCGATAGCAAGAGGTAGGAGCGGAAAAACCTGCAGATATTTTTCTATTTGACACATAGAAAAATTGAATCCGAAATGAGTCGCAGAGGAAACAAATTCGACGCGCCGTATGACGTGATCAGTCTTACCCCACCCGCCGCGCCTCTTCCAGCACCTCGTCCAGCGCGCCTGACAACTGCTCGGCGCGATTGTGATAATCGCTGGCGATGCGACTCGTACTTACTCTTCAGGACCAGGTATTCGTCGGCGATGTTGAGGGCGGCGAGCACGGCAACGCGCAGCGAGTCCACGGTTGACGCCTGCTGCGCGATGATCGCGCATCTTGGTGTCAACGTAATCGGCGAGCGTGCCAATGTACTCCGGGTCGGTGCCGCGAAGCTGGTAAGTCTGATCGTAAATCTCGACACGAACGCTGCCGTTGCCGTTGGATTGAGCCAAGCGAGCCTCCCGAACCTGTGCAATGCCCGAAACGCGCCCTTGACGCGCGCTCCGCTGCTGCGATTTTATGCCTATTCTTCGGCCGTCAAGGTCTCTATTTGACCCAGCATCTTTTCTACTCTGGTTCGTACCTCTTCGCGCTCTTTGCGCAAGGCGACCAGTTCGGCGCGGATGTGAGTCAAATTCTTCTTCGCGCTCGCGTCAATTGCTCGCGCAGGCGGGCAGCGGCGCGTTCGGCTGTGGCCTTGGCCGCACGCTCCACCTTCGAGCAGTTCGATGGTCTTGAGGATCTTCTCTTCCAGGGAATGAAAATCAGCGTTGGACGAGGCGGCGGGAGCTTCCACGGTATTCGACGGCATAAGTAAAGATCGACCTCAAAAATTGGGCTAACTCAGCGCAGTATATCGCAGCATCCTGTGCATTCTTGAGCGCTCAGCGCCGCTCATTTTGCAAGAAATCGCGGGACGTTCCGAATCATGCAACAGCGATGGTGCCGAGGCAGCAGGTTGTGTAGAATCGAGGCGCCTCCGGAGCCCTGATGAAATTGGAATACACCCCCGCGGAACTCGTGTCGGAACTCGAACGCCAGAGCGAGCAGGCCCTCGCGTTGTCGAGCGGACTTAGCGACGCCGCACTCAACTGGCAGCCCAACGGCGGCAAGGGTTGGAGCGTCGCCCAGTGCCTCGACCACCTCGTCATCATGAACGGGAAGTACGTGAAGGCGTTTCAAGACGCCGTAGCCAACAACGAGGACCAATTGGAGCCGCGCAAGGTGCCGATCCAGCCGTCAGGATGGTTTACGCGCTGGTTCGTGGGGATGGAGGAGCCTCCGCCGAAGATCAAGCTGCCGGCGCCCAAGAAGATTGCGCCGCCGTCAAAGCTGACTGGCGCGGTGGTGGATGAGTTTCAAGAGCTGCAGAAGCAGCTTGCCGACTTCGTGCGCGAGTGGGGCGACGCCGATTTGGGCGACCTCAAGGTGAAGGACCCGCTGTTCCCGCTGCATCTCACCGTCGACACGGAGCTATTGATCGTCGCTATCCACAACCGGCGACACCTCTGGCAGGCGGAAAATGTGAAGAAGAGTGCGGGGTTCCCGGGCTAAGTTCTTAGCCAAGCCATCAAGAAATCGTTCACCACGGAGGCACTGAGGAACACAGAGAATTCTTTCTCTGATTTCCTCAGTGCCTCAGCGGTGGACTGGATCTTATGACGCTCTGAGTGCGCCGCCCAGCTCTTCGAGTGCTTTCACGATCTGCGCGGACCACTGAGCTACTTCGTCGTCACGCAGCGTGCGCTCCTGCGACTGGAATTCAGCATGGAGCAGCGTCGAGTACTTGCCGGGTGCCCCATCCGGGCCGGCTTTGCCCGGGTGGGTCTTGTCACCGCGATAAATCTCCATTGGCGCGAACGACTGCATGTCCGCGATTCCCAGTGCTAAAACGGCGGAGTGGATGCGTTCGAAGGTGACCGCGTCGTCGAAGAAGAACGAGAAGTCGCGGCCCACGGCTGGGAACTTGGAGAAGCGCCGATACTTCGGTTCGCGCAGAGGGCGCTTGTAAAGCCGTTCGAGCATCACCTCTGCGAGAAACACGTCCTGTCGCAGCTTTCGGGCTGCCGCCATCTCGGGATGCAACTGTCCGAAGCGCGCAACGGTCTCGCCGTCGAGCACGGCCCGCGCAGAGCGTCCGGGGTGGAAATAATCAGGCGTCTTGTCGTCGAAGTAAAGCTTGTCATACTGGAACGCGCTGAGCAGTTGCTCAATGTCGCCTTTCAGATGAAAGAACGTTGCTGGCTCGGCTCCGGCGTGGACGCTATGCGGCGTAAGATTGCCGGTGGCGGCAAAGGCCAGCCGGCGATGCTCGTCGTGACGCTCGCCCAGCTTCTCAAAGACCTCTCCGGCCTCGAACAAGCGCACGTCGCTGGTGCCGCGATTCAGGTTGTATCCGATCATGTTCAGCAGACCCGGCACGAGCGAATTGCGCATGTAACCCGCTTCTTCGCTCAGCGGATTGGCCAGCGCCAGCGGCTCGCCACCACCGAAGGTATTGGCGTCTTCGGCTGAGATGAACGTGATCGAGATGGCGTCGTCGTAGCCCAGTGCGAGCATGGTCTCGCGCACGCGTGCATCTTTGGCTTCGTTGGGCAGCGCCCGCACCGCGCCGGTGAATGACGGCAGGGTGTTGGGAAACTTGTTGAAGCCGTAAATGCGTGCCAGCTCTTCCAGGACGTCGATTTCGCGTTCGACATCCAGCCGCCAAGTGGGAATGGTGACGCTGAAGTCCCCTCCACTTCCGGCAACGCCGAATCCAAGTGACCGCAAGATGCGCTCGATCTCGGCCGGCTTGATCTCGATGCCGAGGTTGCGTTTCACTTCCGAACGACGCAGCGCGATCGGCGAGCGCTCAATCTTGCGCGCGACTGCATCAATGCGCTCGCCAACGAGATAGCCGCCGGCAGTTTCGAGAATTAACTCAGCCACGCGATCGCAAGCGACCGGCGTGATGCCCCAGTCGGCTCCCCGCTCGAAGCGATGCGAGGCGTCCGTGTGCATGCCATGGCGCTTCGCCATGCTCCGGACCGTCGCCGGGTCGAACCACGCCGACTCGATCAGCACGTTCGTTGTTTTTTCGGTGATCATCGAGTCGAGGCCACCCATCACTCCGGCCAGCGCGACCGGCTTGACTGCATCGGCTATGACGAGGTCATAGACAGTTAGTTTTCGATCGACGCCGTCGAGCGTCTTCAGCGTCTCGCCTGCGCGTGCGCGGCGCACGATGATCTTTCCGCCTTCCAGAAGGTCGAGGTCAAACGCGTGCGTCGGATGCCCAAGCTCGTTAATAGCGTAATTCGTCGCGTCGGCCGCGTTGTTGATGGCCCTCGAACCAAGACGTTCGAGACGCTTAACGATGCGCTCGGGCGACGGACCGATCTTTACTCCTTGAATGATGCGCGCCGTATACCTCGCACAACCCTCCCCATCTTCGATGACGATGGAGAAACTGTTTGTCATCCCGAGCGCAGGCGGCTTTGCCGCCGCAGTCGAGGGACCTGCATCTCCCGGCAGCTTCGGCGCAAACGGCTTCAGCTCCGCCGCGTAGATCGCCGCCGCCTCCCGTGCCACGCCATAGTGGTTCATGGCGTCCACGCGGTTGGTGGTCAGGTCCATCTCGAAGATGGTCGCGCCGTGCTCTTCGGCAACCGATTCGACTGCAATTCCGGCGGAGGTCAGGTCTTCGGCGAGTTGGCGGTCGTCGGTCTTGATGTCGACGAACTCACGCAGCCATGCGGGGAGTATCCTCATGCGAACTGCTCCAAGAACCGCACGTCGCCCTCATAGAACAGCTGAATCTCTTCGACGCCGTACTTCAGCATGGCAATTCGTTCCACACCCATGCCAAACGCGAAGCCAGAAATCTTCGCCGAGTCGTAGCCGTTGTGCTTCACGAACTCGAAAACATTGGGATCGACCATGCCACAGCCCAGTAGCTCGATCCAGCCGCTGTCTTTGCATTTGCGGCAGCCCTTGCCGCCGCAGAAGATGCAGCTCACCTGCATGTCGGCGCTGGGCTCGGTGAACGGGAAGAATGACGGATAGAAGCGCGTCTTCACCGACGAACCGAACAGCGCCTTCATGGCGTGATCGAGCGTGCCCTTTAGATCGCAGAACGTGATGTTGGTATCGACCGCCAGCCCCTCGACCTGGTGAAATACCGGCGAGTGCGTGGCGTCGAGTGGATCGTTGCGGTGCACCTTGCCGGGAATGACGATGCGCACCGGCGGCGGCTGCATCTCCATGGTGCGAATCTGCACCGGCGAGGTGTGCGTGCGCAGCAGCAGGCGGTCGCGCGCGGCCTTCTGCTCCTGGTCGGCAATGAACAGCGTGTCCTGCGTGTCGCGCGCCGGATGGTTCGGCGGAAAATTCAGCGACTCGAAGTTGTAGTAGTCGGTCTCGACCTCGGGACCTTCTCCGACGGAATACCCCATCGCTTTAAAGACGGCGACAATCTCGTCTTGCACGCGCAGAACGGGATGCTTTACGCCGATGGGCCGCTGCACGCCGGGGAGCGTGATGTCGAGGCGCTCGGACACCAACTTCGCTCCAGAAGACGACGCATGAATACGAAACTGCGCTGCTTCAATCGCTGCTTCGGCGCGCGATTTCAATTCATTAACACGTTGGCCGACCTCGCGCTTGGCTTCTTTCGGCGCGGCCTTCAGCCAAGTGTCATTGACCTGCGTCAGCAGACCATTCTTGCGGGCCATCCATCTATCGCGAAACGCTTTCCAGTCCGCTTCGGATTGAAGGACGCCAATCTCAGCCTCGAGCGCCGCGAACAGGTCAGCAACGGCCTTATCGAGCGCCGCGGGCGAGTAGTCTTCGAGTTTGGGAAAGCTATACACGAGTGAGTTTCCCTAAAGTACAACGGGCGGCCCTGCGGCCGCCCATCGCGCGAATACTAATTGTTCCTGGGATGAACGGCTTTAGGCGGCTTTCGGTTCAGCTGCGAGAGCGGCTTTCGCCTGCCCGCACAGCGACGTAAACGCTGCTGCGTCCTTCACCGCGAGGTCAGCCAGGATCTTGCGGTCCAGTTCGATGCCGGCCTTCTTCAAGCCGTTGATCAACTGGCTGTAGCTGATGCCGTTCATCTTGGCGGCGGCGCCGATGCGCACGATCCAGATCGACCGGTACTGGCGCTTCTTCTGCTTGCGGCCGCTGTAAGCGAACTTTAGTCCGCGCTCGACCGACTCTTTCGCCTGCCGGTAGAGCTTTGATTTTGTAAGGTAATAGCCACTTGCGCGCTCTAAGATCTTCTTGCGCTTGGCATGACGCTTGGTACCACGTTTTACGCGAGGCATTGCTTCTCCTTTTTAACATCGTTTAGCGGCTGGAGGCAGGGACATCGACCACGCCCAAACTTCGGGGGGCCCGGAATAGCCTCTTCACTCGCTGTTGCCCGTCATGGCTCGGAGCCGATGCCGGGTGCCGCACAATGCGGCCTACTTCAGGACTAGTAGGGGAGCATGCGGGCCACTTTTTTCTGGTCCGCCTTGTCCACCATGCTATCGGTATCGAGATGGCGTTTGCGCTTGGAAGCTTTCGAAGTCAGGATATGGCGCTTAAAAGCGTGTCCACGCTTAAATTTGCCCGTACCCGTCTTCTTGAAGCGCTTCGCCGCTCCACTGTGTGTCTTTAGCTTTGGCATAGCAGTCTTTTTATTTTACAACAAATCCGCCGCGGAAGTTTGGCCACGACGGACCAGAGCATCCAACCCTTGGAATCGCCGTTACTTACGCCGTGGCTGCCGGTCGCACATCGCCGCTCCAGAGCCCGGCTCCGGCAATCACAAACCAGATTGCCTGCCCGAGCATGACGGCGCCAAACCCGTGGACGTCCAGCGGAAGGTGACCGGAGAACATTGCCGCCATTGTGGCTATCCCCATTATGCAGTCCGTAAACGCCCAAGCCCCTGGGCAAATTTCGGCTGCGCCAGACCGCAGCAGACCACACCATGATCGCAACCGACGACGCTGCCACATAAACTTGCGCGAAAGCCTGATTCAGTATGAACGTGTAGCGCGAAAACATCGTCCAAGTGTCAATGGCCGATTGGGAACCCGAAGACGCGACGATTCGCTCCAGCACACTAGGGGTTACAAGTCCATCCGCGACAGCTGCGTTCATCACCGCGATCAAGGCGAATGCAAAAACGACAAGACCAGTGACGCCGAGGCGGTTTTGAGTTTCCAATCGCCTAGACAGTCCCAGGGCTCCCAAAAACAGCACCGGGACGCAGCTCAAGGCGAATCCATGTACGAGAATCAGCTTGCGGACCATGTCTGGAAGTTGTGCCGCTGCGATGTGGCCCGATGGATGCACGGCCATGGTGAGTATCATGCCGCATGATCCGGCGATCAGGCCCATTCCACTAAGTCGGTTGTCAGTCATTCCATGGACTGTAGTGAGCAGTTGCGAAGGCCGTCAATGCGGTTTTGCATTCCCGACGACAATCCTGAACAATGAGGCTGCTTATGTCCGGAAAAAAGGGACCGACAAGAAAAATCGACAGCCGCGTGACTCGTTCGCGCGATGCCCTGGGTGATGCTCTTCTCGCTCTGATGCAGGAGCAGCCATTCGAGAGCATCACCGTCCAGCAAATTCTTGATCGCGCCGAGATCGGCCGCTCCACGTTTTATTCGCACTACCGCGACAAAGACGACTTGTTCCTCAGCGACCTGGAAGACTTCTTCGGGAAGATCTCGACTTTGCTGCTGGATCGTAAAGATGAAGTCGAATCGCGTCGTGCCGGTTCGCGAGTTCTTTCGGCACGTCGCGGAAATGCGCCACCTGCATACAACATTGATCGCCGCCGACAAGCACCGTGATTTTCTGGAACTCGGCCAAGGATACTTCGCGCGGGCCATCGAGCGTCGCCTGGAGAACTTTCCTGCCACTCGCACCATTCCGGCCGCGCGAAGGGCCGCAATCGCGCAGGCATTCTCTGGCGCCTTCCTATCGTTGCTATCGTGGTGGATGGCCCAGGCAGCGCCGCCCTCACCCGCGGAGATGGACGACACATTTCACCGGATGTTCTGGTCGGGGGTTCAGGCCGACGATTCTGCCACTCATGCGGCGAGCCGCAAGCAATAAAAACGGCCGACCCTTGCGGGACGGCCATTTGGCAGATCTGAAAACTGTGCGCTTACTGCTGTGCCGGCGGCGCCTGCGGAGGAGTTGGAGCAGCAGCAGCCTGCGGCTTCGGCGCCTTCGGTGGCTTCTGCGGGGCCTGCACCTTCGGCGGAGCCAGGATCAAGTGCAGTGTGTTGCCTTCTTGGCGCGGCCGGAACTCCACCACGGCCTTGTCGCCCAAGTCCTTGATCAGCCGCTCGAGAATTTCGCGGCCCAAGCCCTGGCGCGTCATCTCGCGTCCACGGAAGAAGATTGTGGCTTTGACTTTGTCGCCTTCGGCCAGGAACCGAAGCACGTGGTTCCGCTTGGTCTCGTAGTCGTGATCGTCCACATTAATGCGGAACTTCACTTCCTTGACCACGATCTGGTGCTGATTTTTCTTGGCCGCGCGTTCGCGCTTTTCCTGTTCGTACAGGTACTTGCCGTAGTCCATGATGCGGCAAACCGGGGGCTGCGCTGTAGGGGAAACCTCTACCAGGTCCAGGTTTCTTTCGCGGGCCACTTTGAGCGCTTCGAATGGGGGCATGACGCCCAGTTGGTTGCCTTCGTCGTCAATCACGCGAATTTCGCGGACGCGAATGCGCTCATTTGTGCGGATAAAACGCTTATCGATACGGTCCTCCAGTGAACTGCCGTAAGTCGAAGTATAGCACGGGTTTTACGTGCAACCTTTCGTTCTACGCGCGCGTCACGCGCAAAATCCGTACCACCATAGCAAGAAAAATAGACATGAACGACTCTCGCTGTACCCAACTGAAATCCACTTTATGCCGTCTCTCTGGCGAAGAAATCGATGAGACTGGCCCGACCCTTGTTTCGTTCAGGTCGAGACCCATCAGCGCATTTGGTAGCTGTGGAAGTGCTAGGGTGAGTGCTCAATTACACAAAGGAAAAGGCCGCCCGGTTCAGGCGGCCTTTGCAATGAGTGAAGTTGTTTGACGGTTACTTTGAGCTGCGGCGGCGAACTAGGCCGGCTATACCCGCAAGACCCGTACCCAAAAGCAGCAGGGTAGAAGGTTCAGGCGTCGCATCGGAATAGGCCCCCAACCGAATGACCTCGGTTGTGGTCTCCAAAAGGCCGGGATCGCCATTGGCTGGGCCAGGAATCGACTGAAGCCTTACCACGCCAGACAGGTTGACCGTATCACAACAATCTCCCGTGAACGAGTGGAAGCCTCCCGTCAATGCTGCCAAATCCACCACAGCGACTCCGCTGTCATTCCCGTTGGGAAGCTCGAAAATCGGTACTGATTTGGTGAAGTTATACAGACCCATTGAATCCTTCACCGTGACCGTCAACAAATCTGAGAGCGGCCCCGAGCCGTCGGGATACGAATAGGCCGTGATCGTGAGGATGATGGAATCCGATTCTCCTGGGTCCACAGTCGGTTCTGGGCCGCTATCGGATCTCATCTTTCCAGTGACGGAATACTGGATAAAATCCCTCTGGATTCCCGCTTCGATCGGCCCAAATCCGTACTTGCCGCTACAGTCAACCTGGGAAGGTTTTCCTTTTAGATATGTATCCTGGCCGTTTTTTCCTTCAAAGATGTTAACGACGCTGTTGCCTGCACAATTATTGGCGCCGCCGTTGCTCCCAGCGATTGTCAACTTGTCGGATAGCCCGGGCGGCAACGAACTCGCCGATGCACTCACCGAAGCAATGCTGAGCAGAACCAACGCACCCAAGAACATGGAAACACGTTTCATGACTTTCCCCTTCACACCAAATCCCATATGTTGAATGTTTGTCTCAACGGCTGCAAAAGCAAGTCCGCCAGAACCACTCGCAGAACCTGCTTTCAAACTTATCTGATAAACCAGGAGTATCAGTCAAAGCAACAACTGACGCTCGGTCACAGTTCCGGTAGCCTGACCGAAGTAACCTCGTTACGCAAGTAAAAATCTCGCAAAATAGTGTTTTTACGAAAATCTCTTTTTGTTACAATAACTTACATACAAGGTCTAGATCTCCGGCAGGCTCTTGAAAATGCGTCATGGTAACCAAAACCGGCAAAAACGGATGTTCTTAGTCCTCTTTGTAACGGCGGAGACTAAGTCCTCGGAATTTGTACTCGGCCAAACAGCTCGTCGTTGGTTAAGCTTTCCACACGCGCGGAAATCATCTGATTTGCAGTGTGACTACCAGGCACGAATAGTCTGAGGTAATTGTCCGTCAATGCTTCGGTGCGGCCATTCTCTCGAAGCGTGAGAGTCAGCGCGTCGAGCGACCGTCCCACGAATGACTTCATGAACTCCCGCTTCTTGCGGGACACAAGGTCACGTAGTAACCGGTTACGTTCCCGCGCCACTTGCACGGGGACTTGGTCCGGCATTGCCGCCGACGGCGTTCCCGGACGCGACGAATAGGTGAACACGTGCAAATAAGTGAACGGTAACCTGTCGATCAGCGCCCGCGTTTCCTCGAAATGACCATCGGTTTCTCCCGGGAACCCCACCATCACATCGGCGCCAATGGCGGCGTCCGGCATGGCTTGCCGAATGCGCTCGATGCGGTCGGCATAATGCCACGGTCGATATTTACGATGCATCTTCCGCAAGATGAAGTCGCTGCCCGATTGCAGGGGCACGTGCGCGTGCTTGGCGATCCGCGGCGAAGTTGCAATCAGTTCGATGAGTTCATTTGTCCAGTCCATGGGCTCAACTGAACTGATGCGCAGCTTTTCGATACAGGTATTTCCCAGGATCGCCCGCAGCATATCCGCAAAGTTACTGCGCGGCGTGAGGTCGCGCCCCCAGCGCCCGAGATTAATTCCCGAGAGTACGACTTCGCGATAACCGCGCGCCACCAGGTCGTTGGTCTCGCGCAGCACACTTTCCAGGGCCAGCGAACGGCTGCGTCCGCGCACCGACGGGATGATACAGAACGAGCAGCGATTGTTGCAGCCATCCTGAACTTTGAGGTTGGGGCGCGTCTTGCCTTCAGCGTCGTCTCCGTCAAACACCGGAGCCGCCAGCAGTTCGGTATGCGCAAAGATGTCGCCAACAATTATGTTGGGCGCCTCAGCGGCACCAATGCTCGTCAGTGGCACGAAGGCGCGCGCGCTCGTAAACGGCATGGCGTAATCGGCGACCGCACTCTTGTGGGAATTGCCTACGACGAGGCTCACCCCTGGGATCGCTGAAATTTCTTCAGGTGCTCGTTGCGCATAGCAGCCAGTGACGACGATCTTCGTCGCCGGATTGGTGCGATGAATTCTGCGAATGGCTGAACGGACGTCTTGGTCAGCCGACGCGGTGACCGTGCAGGTGTTCAGGACGACAACTTCCGCCTGGCCCGGCGACGCAGCCCGCGCCAGTCCTCGATCCAGAAGTTGCCGCTCGATGGCGGCACCATCGGCCTGGGTCGCCCGGCATCCGAAGTTTTCTACGAAGTACGTCCCCACATTGTGATTATAAGGGGGAAAGGTGCGATGCCTGCTAGGGGACTCACTGGGTCAATTGGCGCAAGAAACTCGCGGCCGCACAAACGCAGCTGCCTTGTCCCCTAACTAGGGACAGCGAGTCCGGGAAATCTCAGTATCGGCGATCAGGCCGAGGCTGCCGCGGTGCGCTTCTGTTGGAAACATTCCCGGCAAAACACCGGTCGGCCCTGGGTCGGCTTGAACGGGACGGTGGTTTCCTTCCCACATCCGGAACAGTTCGTGCGGGTTTCCACCTTTGAGTAGTTGCCGGCGGACGTAGGGCCCATGTTTGCGGCCCGCTTGGCCTTGCAGGTCTTGCAGCGCTTAGGCTCGTTCTTGAATTGTTTGTCGTGGAAGAAAAGCTGCTCGCCCGCAGTGAAGACGAAATCATCTCCGCAGTCGATGCACTTCAGAACTTTATCCTGGAATTCCATGGAGTGTTGCTCCCTTCAGCCCGAGTTCCCGGCGAGTCGAGGGGGGTAATGGCTTTACGCGCCAGCGGGACTGAAAGTCGCACGCGCGCTTGCCAACCACTCGCTCAGGCACTGCCCCTGGTTCGGCCCACCATGCCCCACGCATGGTCACTGCTTTGAATACTGCTTTATTCCAGATATAAAGTTCCCGTGCGATGTCACGGGACAAAAAGCACAAGGCCGCCCTTTTCGAGCGGCCCTGCGGTTACATTAGTCCTGCTCTTTGCGAGCTTTTTTGCGGCTACGCTTGCGCGCCAGCGCTTCTTTTACACGCTTCTTTTCGCCCGGCTTGAGGTAGAAGGAGTGACGCTTCACTTCCTTAATAATGTCCTCGGTCTGAACCTTGCGCTTGAAGCGGCGAAGAGCGTTCTCTAAGGACTCGCCCTCTTGAATTCGTACTTCGGCCAACGGGTATACACCCCCAAACTCGTCCGAAACGGACTCCTCAGTTATCCCAATCTTCCCGCGGGAAGTCAAGTTAAGTCTCCCGCTAGATTGCGCCATTCATCGGCCATATCTCCATCCACGAATGTGCTTCGGTACACCTTTAACCGCTTTAGAAACTTGCCTTTACGGCGAACTGGACCTGCCTGGGTGCGTACGAGTTGGTGGGGATCAGGAACTTCGAATTCTTTATGAACTCCCCTGGGTATTGCGTCTTGCCAACCCTTGTCGAGTAGGCCACAAACTGTCCCGCCGAATTGAGAAATCCATCGTCCGTAATGTCTACTCTTTCGTTCACACGGTTGCTTACATTGAACGACTCGGCGAGAAGCGTGAGGCGCACCCGCTCGCTCAACTGCAAGTCCTTGCTGACTCGAAGATCAATCGTGAAGTAGTCGGGACCAATGTAGGCATTTCGAAGCGCCCCAGGCAGCCGGTCGTTGTAGATGTTATCGTCGCGGTTCGAATCGCCCGCCATTGTCGCGTTAATAGGTCTTCCGGATCCGGCGGTGAATACGCTGGAGGCCTTCCAGTTATTTAGGATCGCGTTCAAAGCACGAAACTGGTAGTGGATCGGGAGCGGTTCATAAACGGTGGAAGCTACGAATCGATGGCGCTGGTCCGTTACGCTGAGTCCGCGCTCCAGTTGTGTCGCGTAAGCATTCTGCACGTTGCCCGGACGTCCCACTACTAGCGAATCGGTGCCGTCGTCGATCGCCTTGGCAAAGGTGTATCCGGCGCGGATGAAAAGCTGCTTGCCGACCTGGCCTTTCAGCAGGATCGTCACGCCGTTGTAAATGCTGGTCGCCGCACTCTCGAAAGAGTTGATGGTCCCCAACCGCGGATCAGGCCTTTGCAGGTCGTTAATGCACGGTGGATACGGGCAATCCACCGACTTAGTTGTTCGCCACGTCGAGAATGACTCTACCGAGTAATACTGCCCTGTGAACACCGACTGATCGTCGTACACGGGATACTCGGTGACTTTCGGCTTAGGCAAATTCACGTCGAGCGAGCGAATCAAGTGTTCGCCATGCACGTACAGATAGCTGGCCGAGAGGTTGAGCTTGCGTGTCAGACCGTACTCCACCGTCGCGCTCGCCTGCTCGGTGTACGGCGTCTGGAAGTCGGCAGCAAATGCGGAAACCTGCGACGAGAGGTGGCTCGCGATCGGCGCCGGTGGCGAGCAGATCGTCGCTCCCGGAGGACAGTTCACCAGCGCGTCCGGATATTTCGGAAAGATGGCCGCATCGGCCGGCTTCATGATGTCGAGAATGAGCTCGGTGTTCGATAGGCCGTTGTCTGTCGCTACTTGTGACGCATACATCGCCGGGATCAAGCTGTAGAACCGGCCGAAGCCGCCACGGAAAACCCAGGCATGGTTTTCGCCGACGGAATAGGAAAAGCCGATGCGAGGTGAGAAGTTGTCAGTCACGGCGGGAATTTTTCCAGCCGGTGCATACAGCGGATTGCTGACCAGCCCGGGCACCTCAAAGGTTTGCAGGTCGTAGCGCAGCCCGGCGTTAACGGTGAATTTTCTAGTCAGCCGAATCGTGTCCTGTACAAACGCCGCGTAGGAGCGCGAGTTGGGATGCGACTCCGCATTGCCGAAGTCCTGCATGTAGTACCGCGGCACACCGTGAGCGTATGCCCGTAGCGGCGTGAGCGGCTCGCCATATTTTGCAGGCGTGAAAAACCAAGGGTTCACCTTCACGTTGTCGAAGTAGAATTCGCCGCCAAACATCGCAGGATAGTAGTTGTAAATCCATCCTTGCAGAAAATCGCCGCCGAACTTCCAGTTCATTCGCCCCTTGTTGTAGCTCAAAGTATCGGCAACGTGGAGCTTGTGCTCTTGGGTCATTCGCGGCAGGATGCTTGACCGACCCATGCCGTCCACCACGTTGTAGATCTTGATTCTCGGCGCGTCTGAATTGGCGAACGATTGCTGGAGGTCGCGCGAGAACTGTGCTCGCAGGTTGGTCGACAGGCGGTTGGTCCAAGCGCTTGTCCACGAGGCCGCCAGGCTTTCGGTAGCCACGTCCTCGGAGCCATTGTTGTCTTCGGTGTAGGTCGAGACTGGACTTGCCGGGTCGAAGTACACATTGTTCGTGCCGGAATAGCGAGAGGTACTCAGCCGGAAGAACAGCAGTTGCTTGGAAGAAAGCATGAAGTCGATCTTGGCGAATCCTGCGTTGCCGCCCATGTAGGTGGGATACTCGCCAGCCATCGCATTTAGTTTTGCCGCCGCGCCAAAGACAAGCGGCTGGTCGAGGTAGTCGTAATCGGCGGCCTGGGGAACTACTGTGCTGGCGCCACCCCCGAATTGCACAATCTCGGGAACCGTCAACTGATGCTGGTCATATCCTAGGTAGAGGAACACTTGGTTCTTCACCAGCGGCCCGCTGATCGTCCCGCCAAACTGACGCTGCTGTTCGTACGGTTGGTTGCTTACGTAAGCCGACTGGGAATCGAAGGTGCGATCGCGGGCATAGAGAAAGCCCGCACCATGCCAGTGGTTGCCGCCCGAGTTCGTCACCACGTTGAAAACCGCACCGCCTGCGCGTCCGAGTTCAGCGCTGTAACCGTTCGACGACACGCGGAACTCTTTGATCACTTCGTTGCTGAACTGGTAGGGCGCGCGATAGCGCCCGCGGGCTTGGGCATAAAAGCTGTTGTTGTTGTCCGCGCCGTCGACGAGATAGCTGTTCTGATAGCCGCGCGTCCCGCCGTATGACAGGTCTCCGTTCGAACCCGAAGTGAGACCACGGGGATCCTGGGTCACGCCTGGCGATAACAGTGCGAGGTCGGTATAGCGGCGTCCGTTCAGAGGCAGATCGGTGATGGCCTGCTGATCGATCGTGTGCGCTACCTCGCTGCTTTCCGGATCAAGTACAAGGGGCGGCGCTACTACCACAATGCTCTCGGCACGGCCCTCGGGACGCAGTTTGAACTGCACCTGAAACGAACCGCCAACATGCAATTTCAGGCCTGATTGGGTTGCGTCGGCCATGCCAGCCGCTGACACAGTGACGGCGTATGTTCCAGGAGTGACCATGGCGAAGTGGAATCGGCCCTCGCCATCTGTCCTGGCGACTACGTGAAAGCCATTGTCGGAATTTGTCAGCGCGGCATTAGCGCCCGCGATGCGCGCTCCGCTCAGGTCTTCGACCCGACCTTCCAGCGAGGCGCTGCCGTCCTGCGAGCGCGCCGGGAGCATCAGAATCAGCACCATCGCCGCCAGAGTCACGGCGAGGCAGATGATCGATCGGCGATAACTTGCGGTCTGCGAGCGTCTCATGCGAGTGAGAGGCCCTCCTCACTCTTCATGGTTCGCCGTGGCTAACCTCGAGCACTGTGACGTAGGACACAACCCGACTGTGTCAAGGGGTTACGAAGGTACAGGGGGTGGGGTCTTCGTATTGTACTTTCGTAACCAAAACGTCCCGAAACGGGATATTTTTCCCGAAAAAGACATGGAACGAGATGCTGTCTTCGACTGACCTGCCGACGACAATTGCGCGGGATCGGCCGCCGGCGGGTCAGGATTCAACCGTTGTGACCGCCGTCACGCGCGTTGGGTAGCCGCTTTCAGTAGAATGAGGGCGTCATGATTGATGTCGCTCTCATTCCCGAAAATACCGTCATCACCGCCAAAGGCGACAGTGCGGCGGTCGATATCAGCGGAGCCGCCAATCCTGTGCTTCTGGCGACACTCTCGATCACCAAAGTGGTCGAGCAGGAGTCGATCGAGCTGTCATTCTTCACATCGGCCGACGGAGCAATGTGGGAAGTGAAGCCGCTGGTCACGTTGCCGCAGAAGTTTTACATCGGAGAATATCCGCTGCTGGTGGATCTTTCGCCGGCTGTCGGTGCGAAGTTCGTGCGCGCGCACTGGGAAGTCAACCGCTGGGGACGCGGTCCGGTAACTCCCAATTTCGAAGTCAGCTTGCGCGTGCGTGAAGTGCCAGCTGCGCTCCTGCAGGAAACACAAACCGAAACTCATCAGCGCCGGGCTTAAGCAGCTGACATCATCGTCAGTGCCAGCGCCAGTTCTTCGACAGTATCGACCACAACATCCGGATGAGTCCGTTCCAGCGACTGCGGCGCGAAGCCGTAGGTGACGCCGATGCTCCATAGGTTCGCATTGCGCGCCGTCAGCACGTCCACCTCTGAGTCGCCCACCATGATGGTTTCCTCGGGCGCGGCGCCTGCCTCGTTCATTAACGTTTGAGCGCCAAGAGGATCCGGCTTCTTGGTTTCGAAGCTATTGCCGCCGTACGTTTGAAAGAAGTATTGCGACAATCCCAGGCCGGCAAGGATGTCACGCGAGGCGCGCACGGGCTTGTTAGTGAGTACAGCCATTTGCCGGTGCCGGCCATCCAAATAAACGGATCGCTTCAGGGCTTCGGGAATCCCGGGGTACGGCAGGGTTGAGTCGAGCTTGTGATCGCGATAATAAAGGAGGAAGTAGTTCAGCGCTTCCTGCACAATCGAGGCGTGGGCCGGGTCGCCCAAAGCGCGGCGGATGAGCATTGGCGCGCCGTCTCCGATGTAGGTGTCAATGACCTCGAGCGGCAATTCTTTACGGCCGAAGTGGCGCAACATGGCGTTCACCGAGGCGGCAAGGTCTTTTTCCGAGTCGATCAATGTGCCATCGAGATCAAACAAAACCAGCTTAATTTTTTCCAACGGGATCGGCCGAAAAGTGCGTATCATTGCCCATCCAGTATAGCCAGCCAGGCACGACCGCGATGTGAGGCAGACGGCCGAATTGGAACGCCAGCAGTTCGGCTCAGCCAGCCTTTGGGATTTACAATAAAACGAGTTTGCGCCGTTCACGGGGTTCCAATTTCGCTCGAGGTCATAGATGGCAACCACCAAGGTAGAGCCAAAGATCGCCGTTGCGCCGGTTGAAGCCGCGGACAAATACGAGGGACTGACGCCGAAACATCTCATCGAGATTTACCGGCTGATGTATTTGTCGCGTCGCATCGATGACCGCGAGATCATGCTCAAGCGGCAGCAGAAGATTTTCTTCCAGATATCAGGCGCTGGACATGAAGCTTTGCTGGTGGCCGCAGGCCTGCTTCTGCGTCCAAGCTACGACTGGTTCTATCCCTACTATCGTGATCGCGCACTGTGCCTCGCCGTCGGCAACACGCCGCTCGACATGCTACTGCAAGCGGTGGGAGCGGCCGACGATCCTGCGTCGGGCGGACGCCAGATGCCGTCGCACTGGAGCGCACCCAAACTGAACATTGTGACGGGCTCATCTCCGACGGGATCGCAGTTCCTTCAGGCCGTGGGCTGCGCCGAGGCCGGCCGGTATTTTCAGAAACATCCGGGAGCGGCGGCAAAGGTTGACGGCGATTATCGCCAGTTCAAAGACGTCGTGTTTCAGGGCGACGAAGTCGTCTATGTTTCCTGTGGCGACGGCACTACCAGCCAGGGCGAGTTCTGGGAGTCTCTGAGCACCGCCTCGAACCTCAAACTGCCGATGCTGTTCGTCATCGAAGACAACGAATATGCGATCTCCGTGCCGGTCGAGGTCAATACTCCGGGCGGCAACATCAGCAAGGTTGTCAGCGGATTCCCCGACTTCCACTTTGCAGAGGTGGACGGCACCGACGTTCTTGCCAGTTACTCCGCGATGAAGACGGCCATCGAATACATTCGAGCCGGCAAAGGCCCAGCGTTCGTACACGGCCACGTGATTCGTCCCTATTCGCATTCGCTTTCGGATGACGAAAAGCTTTATCGTCCCGAGGCCGAGCGCAAACTGGAAGCCGAGCGCGATCCCATTACGCTGTTTCGTGCCTTCCTGCTGCATGAGGGAATTCTCGACGAAGCCAAGTTGCACGAACTGGAACTCGACCTTACCGAAGAAGTGCAGGATGCGGCGGATCAAGCGATTGCTGCTGCGTTTCCCAAGCCCGGCACCTACATGCAGTATTTGTATTCGCCCAATCTCGATCCGACTTCGTCGGCGTTTGAGACAGAGCCGATTCGGCCCCCGCTGCCTAGCAAACCCGCAGGGGGGAGAAGACGATGGCCGACCTCATCAATGCCTGCCTGAAAGACGAGATGAAGCACGACGAACGCATTGTGATGTTCGGCGAAGACGTGGCCGATTGCAGCCGCGAAGAGTATCTGCGCGACAAGCAGGTGAAGGGGAAGGGCGGCGTCTTCAAACTGACCTCGGGATTGCAGGCCGCGTTTGGCTCCGATCGCGTCTTTAACTCGCCGCTAGCCGAGGCCAACATCGTTGGCCGCGCGACCGGCATGGCACAGCGCGGTCTCAAGCCTGTGGTTGAGATTCAATTCTTCGACTACATCTGGCCTGCAATGCATCAGTTGCGCAATGAACTGCCGACGATTCGCTGGCGCTCCAACAATGGCTTTTCTTCGCCCGCGGTGATCCGTGTTGCGATCGGCGGATATCTCACCGGCGGCGCAATTTATCACTCGCAGTGCGGTGAGAGCATCTTCACGCACACGCCAGGAATGCGGGTGGTGTTCCCTTCGAATGCGCTCGATGCCAACGGACTGCTGCGCACAGCAATTCGCTGCGACGACCCGGTGCTGTTTCTCGAACACAAGCGCCTGTATCGCGAAACTTTCGGGCGGGCAGCCTATCCGGGCCCGGATTACATGGTTCCATTTGGCAAGGCGAAGGTGGTGCGCGCTGGTCACGACATTACTGTCATCACTTACGGAGCGCTCGTTCCGCGTTCGCTGCAAGCGGCGCAACGCATGGAGCGCGAGCAGAATGTCAGTGTGGAGCTGATTGATCTACGAACGCTCAATCCGTACGACTGGGAGGCGATTGCCAACTCCGTGAGCAAAACGCACCGCGTACTAGTTGCCCACGAAGACACGCTGAGCTGGGGTTACGGCGCCGAAATCGCCGCCCGCATCGCCGACGAGCTGTTCGACAACCTGGACGCGCCGGTGAAACGCGTCGCCGCGAAAGACACCTTCGTCGCGTATCAGCCGCAGGTGGAGGACGAAATTCTGCCGCAGTCGAGCGATGTATTTAAGGCGCTGGTGGAGCTGGCGGGGTACTAGCTAACCGTTTTTCGTCTATAAAGTTGCCCCGTTCTACTGAGAGGTAGAACGGGGCTTTGTTTTTGGGTTGAAGTTTTTCCTAGTACTTCACGATCTTGGTGAAGTTCTTGGCATCGAGGCTGGCGCCGCCGACCAGCGCTCCGTCGATTTCTTCCTCCGACATCAGGGTAGTCGCATTGTCAGGCTTGACGCTGCCGCCGTAGAGGATGCGCAGCGCGGCGGCGAAGTCGTCGCCGAAGGCCTTGCCTGCTTCATGGCGGATTACCGCATGCGCGTCTGACGCCATTTGCGGCGTCGCCGTCTTTCCGGTGCCAATTGCCCAAACGGGTTCGTAAGCGATGGTCATCTTCGCCGCCTTCTTCGCCGAGATGCCGTTGAAGGCGCGCATACATTGGCGGCGCAGTACGTCTTCGGTCAGTCCCGCCTCGCGCTCTTCCAGAACTTCACCGACGCACACGATTGGAGTGAGTCCGCTTTCCAAGGCGAACTCAAGCTTGCGGTTTACGGTGTCGTCGGTCTCGTTGAAATACTGCCGCCGCTCGGAGTGCCCCAGGATGACGTGCGTGACGTCGATAGCTTTGAGCATCGGCGCCGAAATCTCGCCAGTGAAAGCGCCTTCCTTTTCCCAGTGCATGTTCTGCGCGCCGACAAAAACATTCGAGCCTTTGGCCGCGGCGACGGCGGTGTGCAGATCAACGTAAGGCGTGCACACGACGATCTCGTCGCGGTCGTGTCCGGCAACGAGCGGCAGAAATTCCTGGAAAAAGGCCGAAGTTTCTTCTGGAGTCTTGTACATCTTCCAATTGGCGGCGATGAGCTTTTTACGAGGCATGGTATGAGTCCAGTCTTAAGGATTTATTTTCAGCATACAGTTTGACAGCATCACAAATAATGGTGCGGCTTGCCGCAGTTGAGCAAAACGGACAATACTTCGAAATTTGCTCCTACTTGTTGGTCAATGCCTCGACCCCCGGAAGTTTCTTGCCTTCCAGGAACTCGAGCGAGGCGCCGCCGCCTGTGGAGATGTGCGAAATCTTGTCGGCGATGCCAGCAGCTTTTACGGCGGCAACGCTATCTCCGCCACCGACAATCGACGTCGCGGCGCCGTTGTCGGCCACTGCGTCGGCGATCTTTTTCGTGCCCTTGGCAAACGCCTCGATTTCGAATACCCCCATCGGTCCATTCCAGATGATCGTGCGGGCGGTACTAATTTCGGAGATGAACAATTCGACCGACTTCGGCCCGATATCGAGCGCCATCATGTCAGCCGGAATCGCCTGGCCTTCACCGATGTGCTTGATGTTGGCATCAGGTGCGACCTTGTCAGCCACGACATGATCGACTGGCAGCAGCAGCTTCACGTGCTTGGCCTTGGCTTCTGCGAGCGTTTGCTTCGCCAGATCGAGCTTGTCAGCTTCGAGCAACGACTTGCCGATCTCGTGTCCCTGCGCCTTGAGGAAGGTATAGGCCATGCCGCCACCGATGATGAGCGTGTCAACTTTGCTCATCAGGTGCTGGATGACGCCAATCTTGTCGCTCACCTTGGCTCCGCCAAGTATGGCGACGAACGGCTTCTGCGGATGACTGAGCGCCTTGCCGAGATATTCGAGTTCCTTTTCCATCAGCAGGCCGGCGGCGTTCTTCTCCACAAAGTGAGTGATGCCCTCAGTGGAAGCATGCGCGCGATGCGCAGACCCGAAGGCGTCATTGACGTAGTAATCGCAGAGCTTGGCGAGCTTCCTGGCGAACTCGGGATCGTTGGCTTCTTCTTCCGCGTGGAAGCGCAGGTTCTCCAGCAGCAGCGTCTGCCCCTGTTCGAGTTTCTCGGCCATTTCTTCAGCCTGTGGACCAATGCAGTCAGGCGAGAACCCAACGTTTTCGCCGCGGCGCAGAACTTCGTCGAGCAGTATGCGCAGGCGCTCCGCCACCGGCTTGAGGCTCATCTTCGGATTGGGCTTGCCCTTGGGACGGCCCAGGTGCGACGCCAGGATCAGGCGCGCGCCGTGCCGCAATGCGTACTCAATGGTGGGCAGCGTCTCGCGGATGCGAGTGTCGTCCATCACCCGGCCATCGTCGAGCGGAACGTTGAAGTCCACCCGCATGAAAACTCTTTTACCGCTGATAGGAAGATCGCGAATCGACAGCTTCGACATAACACCCCCGCACGCTCGTGGCGTGCCAGTCTGAACAGCTAAGCCGAAAGTCGTACATCCCGCCGGAGCCAATAGGTGTGGGCGTCCGATAGGGAAGTCGAACGGGAAACCGATGGGGCTGCCCGGCAGGTCGAGTGACCTGCCGGGAATTTCGGTTGAGCAACTGGGGCCGCCCCGTGCGCCAGTCGCTTACTTCAGCATTGCTGGATTACAGGCCCTTGGACGCGAGGTAATGAATCAGGTCACGCACACGGCAGGAGTATCCCCACTCGTTGTCGTACCAGGCGATGACCTTCACGCAATTGCCCGCCACGACGCGAGTCATGGGTGCGTCAACGATCGAAGAGCGCGAATCGCCTTTGTAATCCGACGATACCAGTTCGGCGGTCTCGTATCCGAGAATGCCTTTCAACCGGCCAGACTCGGAAGCCGCCTTCAGGGCCGCATTGACTTCTTCCACCGAGGTCGCTTTCTCGACGAACACCACGAGATCAACCACCGAGACGTTCGGCGTTGGGACGCGCATCGAGAATCCGTCGAGCTTGCCTTTCAGGCTGGGGATCACGAGCGAGAGCGCCTTGGCCGCACCGGTCGATGTCGGAATCATCGACAAAGCCGCCGCGCGAGCGCGACGCAGGTCCTTATGCGGGAAGTCGAGGATCACCTGGTCATTGGTGTAGCTGTGAATCGTGGTCATGGTGCCGCTGACAATCTTGAACTTGTCGTGGAGAACCACGGCCACGGGCGCCAGACAGTTCGTCGTGCACGACGCGTTGGAGATGATGTTGTCTTTCTCCGGGTCGTACTTCTCTTCATTGACGCCCAGCACGATGGTGATGTCTTCGCCGGTCGCCGGAGCGGAGATGATGACCTTCTTGACCGTGCCCTTGAGGTGCTCTTTGGCCTGCTCGGCCTTGGTGAACTTGCCGGTCGACTCGATAACGACCTGCACGCCCAGCGAGCTCCAATCCAGCTTGGCTGGTTCGCGCTCGGAGAATACCTTGATCTTCTTGCCGTCGACGGTGATGAAGTCTTCGCCCGCCGTGATTTCATTCGACAGGTTGCCCAGTACGGAGTCGTACTTCAGCAGGTGGGCCAGGGTCTTGGGGCTGGTGAGGTCGTTGACGGCTACGATGTCAATTTCCTTGTCATTGAGTGCGGTACGAAGCACGTTGCGGCCGATGCGGCCAAATCCGTTGATACCAACTTTAATCGCCATAACACCTCTCTAGGTAAGGTCGTGCTGCAACAGCAAATAAGCCGAAACAGATTGAATAAGATTGCATGCCCGGAGAATTGTCCGGATATCAAAAGGTTAGCATCCAGCAGAGTGAGCGGCAAATGCCGCATGTCACAGTAGGGGTATGCCGCCAGTCACATTAGTGTTGGTTTTATGGAAAGTGAACCGCCTCGGTCAATTGCCGCCAGCCGCCCGAGCGTGTTACAAGTGCAATATGCGCAGATGGATGCGCGACCGTTCGAAGCGGCGCAAACCACAACCAGAAAAGCAGGGGCAGGACCAACAACCGGCGCCTCTTCAACCCAGATTCCCCGACCCCATTCCTGACGATATCGGCAACCGTGTGGAAGGCTATGTGCCCCCTGCGCCAAGTGAGCCCGACGACGAGGAACAGCCCGCCGCCCAGACCGGTGGCGGCGGCGGTGACGAACCTCCTCCGGGCCAGCGACGCGATCGCAATCGCCGTCGCGGACGCCGCGGGCGGGGTGGACGCCCCCAGACTCCGGCACCAGCGCCCACTCCGGGGCAGGCTCCTTCACTACCCACGCCGGGTGGTCCAACGGGCGAAGGGTCGGAAGCCGATGCGTCACCCGAAGTGACCGAGCCGGTAGCAGCCGCAGGAGCTCGTCCTCCGGCTCCCCACGATTCCAAGAAGTCCAAGGGCGCAGTTGTTTTGTCCATTGGCCTGCCGGGTTCGGGCAAGAGCACATGGTTCAAGCGCCACAGCATTCTGCCGCTTTCCAGCGACATGGTGCGCATTCTGCTGTTTGACGACGTTACCGAGCAGCGCTACCAGGACCTGGTGTTTTCCACGCTGCGTTCCATGTTGCGCGCTCGCCTGTTGGCCCGCCGCCCATGGAATTACGTGGACGCCACCAACCTGTCGCCGCACGAGCGCCGCAGTTGGATCAAGCTGGCGCACGATTTCGGCTACGAATGTCACGCGGTGTTCTTCGACGTTCCGCCCGAGGTGTGTATCGAGCGCAACCACCGCCGAGAGCGCAACGTTCCGGAAGAAGTCATGCTGCGGATGGCCGGCAAGCTGCGTCCGCCGAAGTTCGAAGAAGGCTTCGCCAAGATCACCGTGGTTCGTCTGAAGAAGAAGGACGGCGAGGCCGTGCCGGCTGGCGAGTCGCGCGCGGAATTCGCCATCGCCCCCGACGAGGGCAATGCTCCGGAGCCAGTCACACCGGACGATAGCGAATATTAAGAATTAAGAAGTTGATAAATTTTGACGGGGCGGCAGACATGCCGCTCCGTTTTGTTTTTTGGTGCGCGCTCGAATCTTGCTAGCGCTCCAGCAGCGCTTCCAAGTCGGCGAAGAACCCTGGATACGAAATCGCCACGCACTCCGAATTGTGAATGGTCGTCTCGCCCTCGGCTTTCAGCGCCCCGATAGCGAATGCCATCGCGATGCGGTGATCCCCGAAGCTCTCGATCTCGGCACCGCGTAGCTTCTGCCCCCCGGGAATCTTCCACCCATCGGCCGTCTGTTCGACCTCAGCGCCCATAGCCCGCAGATTGCGTGTCACTGCCGACAAACGATCCGACTCTTTCACTCGCAGTTCACCGGCATCACGCACGACCATGCCTGCGGTGTACGGAGCAATGGCTGCCAGTACCGGCAACTCGTCGATCAGGAGCGCGGTTTGTGCGCCCGAGATTTCCACTGGCTTGCTGACGTTGGCGATGAGCGAGATCGTCCCCACCAACTCGCCGAATTGTTCTTCCACTCGCATCATGTTGATGCGGCATCCCATCGCCGCCAGCACATCCAGCAGTGCCGAGCGCGTGGGATTCAGCAGCACACCGTCAATAACGAGATTCGACTCCGGAAAGATTGCCGCCGCGCAAAGAAAAAACGCAGCCGACGAGCTGTCGCCGGGAATAAATGCCTCCAGCGGATGCAGTGGCTGACCGCCTGCAATCGTCACCGAGTTGCGCGAGCGTGCTCACTTCCGCCCCGAAGGCTCGGAGCGCGAGTTCGCCGTGATCGCGGGTGCGAGTGGGCTCGTCCACCACGGTTGATCCGTCAGCGAGCAAGCCAGCGAAGAGCAGGCACGTCTTTACCTGCGCGCTGGCGACGGGCACTGCGTACTCAATGCCTTTGAGCCGAGTACCCTTGATGTGCAATGGCGCGTGATCGTCGGTGGCAGTGATTTCCGCACCCATCGTGCGTAGCGGCTCCATCACGCGTTTCATCGGACGCCGCGACAGCGATTCGTCCCCAATCAATTCGCTACTGAAAGATTGTGCCGCCACGATGCCCGACAGCATCCGCATCGTCGATCCCGAATTGCCGCAGTCGAGTTGGCTCGTCGGCGCCTTCAACTGCGGGCCGATGCCGTCAATCACGACCGCGCCCTTTTCGTCGCGCTCCACCGTGCAGCCTAGAGCCCGCATGCAACTTAGCGTGCTGTTGCAGTCGGCACCGGGGGAATAGTTCTCCAGCCGCGAGCGTCCAGGCGCCAGCGCCGCCATCATAGCGTAGCGATGCGATATGGATTTGTCGCCGGGAACGCGCAGGCTACCCAGAATATTGCGCGCCGGACGGATTACAACAGACTCGTTTCCCTGCATCTCGGTAGTGGTCCTAAGATTCCAGACTAACTTACAGGACGCCGTCATCTCGCGGCCGTCCTGATTTATGCTGAGTCACCATGCTACGTCGAATCGCAGTTTTGTTGCTCGGTTGCACTGCGCTCCTGGCGCAACAGCAGCAGCAAGCCTACAAGATCACACCGCTCAGGCCCATGCCGCAATTGCGCGCCGATGCCCTCAAGGCACAACCCCCGGTCGAGACTGGCACATTTCGTCAGCCCGACCTGGTCGAACTGGTAAAGCTCGACCCATCCATAAAACTCGATATCCACTACGCCTCCGACAACAACTTCATGGGCACGCCGTTCTACAGCCAGGCGCGCGCGTTCCTGCAGCGCCCGGCGGCCGAAGCGTTAGTGCGGGCCAATGCGAAATTGCATAAACAGGGCTATGGACTGCTGATTTTCGACGGCTACCGCCCCTGGTACGTGACCAAAATGTTTTGGGACGGCACGCCCATCGAGGGGCACCCTTATGTTGCCGATCCATCGCAAGGCTCGAAGCACAATCGCGGATGCGCCGTCGATCTCACCGCGTATGACTTGAAGACCGGTCAGCCGCTCGACATGCCCAGCGGCTACGACGAAATGTCAGAGCGTGCGCACTCCGATTACACAGGCGGCACCGCGAAGCAAAACGCCAATCGCGCCTTATTGCGCAAGGCGATGGAAGACGAAGGTTTCATCGTCAATCCCAACGAGTGGTGGCATTTTGATTACAAAGAGTGGCAACTCTACGGGATTATGAACGTTCCATTCGAGCAAATTCAGGCCGCGACTAAGTAAGTCGCCGTAGGCCCCGCGCCCGTCGAAAGGGCTATACTGCGGCATGTTCATTCGTCTCGGATACGACATCGAGTTCGCGATTCCTGCACCAGTGGCGATGGTCTCGATGTTAAGCGTGCATCCTTCTCGCGTTGCCGACCTGCGCGAGCCGGATGAGATGCAGATCGAGCCTGCCGTCCCGTTTTCCAACTACATGGATGGTTTCGGCAATCGCTGCACCCGCTTCGTAGCGCCGCAAGGCATGCTCCGACTGAGCAATAGCACGTTGATTGACGACCCCGGGACCACCGATCCGGTATCGCCCGACGCGCGCGAGCATCCGGTGGGCGAGTTGCCCGACGACACGCTGATCTATCTGTTGAACAGCCGCTATTGCGAGGTCGACCGGCTGTCAAACGTAGCGGCGGAACTGTTCGGCCAGGTCACGCCAGGCTGGGGAAGGGTGCAGGCTATCTGCGACTGGGTTCACACAAGGGTAAGGTTCGGCTACCAGCACGCGAGTCCGACGCTCACGGCGCTCGATGTTTTCACCGGCCGGGTTGGAGTGTGCCGCGATTATCAGCATCTAGCCATCGCGTTTTGTCGCGCTTTGAACATTCCGGCGCGCTATGCCACCGGATACCTCGGCGACATCGGCGTTCCGCTTGTGCTCCCAATGGATTTCAGCGCCTGGTTCGAGGTTTACCTGGAGAACCAGTGGTGGGTATTTGACGCTCGCAATAACATGCCGCGCATCGGTCGGGTGCTCATGGCGACCGGACGTGACGCCTCCGATGTAGCCATCACGACCTCATTCGGGGCGGCCAACCTGACACGCTTCAACGTGGTTTCCGACGAGGTAACCGATCCCGCATCCGTTGTTTCCGGAATTTGAGAACTTCGGTAGACATTCCTGTCACGGAGAAGTCTTCTCCAATGCCGAGACTTCTAGTCACGAAAAATTCACGTTAGACCCTGCTAGACTCTTGATCTTAGGGAACCGATTTTGTTCGGCCTCCGTATCAATTTCATGAGCCTTGAAGTCCCTCGCCCCCGCCTGCCCGCTTTGACTTCGGTGCGGTTCTTCGCCGCTTTTCACGTGGCGCTGTTCCACATGAAGGAAATCGGAGTCATTCGCGGCCCCGGCTGGCTGGCGACCTTCGCCGGGATCGGCTATGTCGGCGTGAGTTTCTTCTTCGTTCTGTCCGGCTTCATCCTTGTTTACACTTATGCCGGTCGAGACATCGTGCTCGGTGAATTCTGGCAGACCCGCTTCGCGCGCATCTATCCCGCGTACCTCTTTGCCTTGCTGCTCACGTCGCCATTTTGGATTTACGGCGCGCTGAAAATGCACATCCCCATGTTCGATTTTGGGGAACATCACTTCGCGCTGGCGACTGGATTGGTCTTGCTCTTACTGCAATCCTGGGTCCCAGGAGCCGCACTCTCCTGGAACGCGGTCAGTTGGAGTCTCTCAGTCGAGGCATTCTTCTACCTACTCTTCCCGTTCCTGCTAATGCGCTTCGGCAAATTCTCGCGCCGAGTCCTTTGGGCAATCATTACCGCCTGCTGGATCGTCGGCCTTGCCATCTCTGGTGGATTTCTCGCCCTTCGTCCCGCGGGCGCGCCCTATGTTAGTAGTGCCGACTGGAGCGCTGCGGTCAACTTTGTAAAGTTCTTTCCCTTGGTGCGACTTCCAGAGTTCCTGATGGGCATGGCCTGCGGATTCCTCTTCCTGCGCAGCGAACGTAATCCCAAGATGGCGATGCCACTTATCGGGCTTGGCCTTCTGGGCGCCGCTGGAACCGCAATCGCGTCCAAGTTTGTTCCCTACCTGATGGTCCACACGGCGTTGTCCGGACCGGCTTTCGCGGCGCTCGTGTACGGCATCGCGCTCGAACCGAAATGGGTCGGCTGGCTCAACAACCGCGTGCTGGTGCTGTTCGGTAATGCGAGCTACAGCTTCTATCTTCTGCATTCCTTCTTCGTGTGGCCGTTCTTTCACGACATGACGACGCAGCAAGTTCGGTTCAACGGATTTGTGGGCATAGCCCTGTGGACGGTAATGATGCTGGTGGTCTCCTCGTTGGTGTATCGCTTCATCGAAGAACCCGCACGGCGGAAGCTGCGTCCCAAGCGTGACACCAAGCCCCTGCCCGCGCCCGCCGTGGCCGCGGCGGACTGACGAAACGAACCTCGCCAGCAAAGCCCGCAAACGGCTGAAAACGAATGTGGGGCACCTCTCCAACTTCCGTGCCCGCAGGCCTTAGACTAAAGTGCAAACCTCTTCTTAGTATTTGACTTAGGTTCACGCACTCCCTACCATTTCAAGGGAACGCGCGCTTCGTCTGGTCCCCCCAAACAAATGATCGATACCGTTATTTCCCACTACCGAATCGTTGAGTTACTCGGTGGCGGAGGCATGGGGCTTGTTTACAAAGCCGAAGACCTCGACCTCGGACGTTTCGTGGCCTTGAAGTTTCTGCCCGAGGAAATGAACGAAGATCCGACGGCACTGGAACGCTTTCGCCGCGAAGCCCGCGCCGCTTCCGGGCTGAACCATCCCAATATCTGCACCGTCTACGAAATCGGCCAGGACGCCGGGCGCCCCTACATCGTCATGGAGTTCATGGAAGGGAACTCGCTCTTCCAGATCCTCGACGGCCATCCGATGAAAATGGACCCGGCCCTGCGGGTTGCGCTCGACGTCGCCGAAGCACTCGACGCAGCGCACAAACAGGGCATCGTCCACCGCGATGTCAAACCGGCCAACATATTCGTCACCAGCCGCGGCCATGCCAAGGTGCTCGACTTCGGCCTTGCCAAGGTCCTCCCGTCGCCGCTGATCGACGCGCAACGCAGCACCATGATGACCGAGCCGGAAGGCGCGCGGCTCACCAATCCCGGCAAACTCATGGGGACGATGGCGTACATGTCTCCTGAGCAGGCGCGTGGATGGGACCTCGACGCCCGCACCGACCTGTTCTCCTTCGGCATCGTCCTCTACGAGATGGTTACTGGCCTGTTGCCTTTCCGTGGCGGCACTTCGGCCAACATGTTCGATGCGCTGTTTCATTCCGAGCCGATTGCGCCTGTCCGCCTGAATCCAGACGTCTCGCAGAAGCTTGAAGACGTCATCGCGAAGTGTCTCGAAAAAGACCGCGAACTGCGCTATCAGCATGCCTCGGAGATTTGCGCCGACCTGAAGCGCATCAAGCGCGACACCACCGACTCGCAGATGTTTGCCACTATCGACGACATTGAGCGCCCGGAACCGAAGTCTTCGCGGCACATCACTAAGCCGCCGTCGCGCAAGTCGGCCGAGCGCTCTAAACATCCATCGCAGGAAGTCCGACGAGCGCATCAAGCCGATATCGGTGTATCCCGAGCTGGAGGAAGACGAGAGGAGGCACCGCCGCCCGCACGGAACTGGAAGCTAATCGGCGGCGTTCTTGCAGCGGTACTGCTCGTCGCAGGCGCTATCGGATACTTCCTCTACCAGCGTTCTCACAATACTGCCCCTCTTGGCGAAAAAGATACCGTCGTCATCGCCGACTTCGTGAACACCACCGGCGATGCAGTCTTCGACGGAACGCTGAAGCAGGCGCTCGCCATTCAATTGGAACAATCTCCGTTCCTCAACGTGCTCTCCGAGCGCCGCGTCAGTGCGGCGCTTAAGATGATGAACCAGCCTGCCGACGCGCGCCTCACCCACGAAGTTGCACTTGAAGTCTGCTTGCGCAGCAACAGCAAGGCGCTGCTCGAAGGCTCCATCGGCAGCGTTGGGACCCACTACCTGATCGGGTTGAAAGCGGTGAACTGCCAGAATGGCGACAGCCTCGCCAGCGCGCAGATCGAAGCCGCCAAGCGCGACAACGTGCTGAAGCAACTGGGTGAAGTTGGCGACGAAATGCGCCAGAAACTCGGCGAGTCTCTTGTCTCCGTCAAGCACTACAACAAGCCGCTGGATAAGTCACGACCTCTTCGCTCGAGGCGTTACAGGCTTACTCCATTGGCCGCTCCATGCAAGCCCTGAAAGGCGACGGCGAGTCGATTCCTTACCACAAGCGGGCCATAGAGCTGGACCCGAATTTTGCTCGCGCCTACGCTTCGCTCGGCATGGCGCAATACAACCTGCGTGAGAGTTCGGCTGCCAGCGAGAACTTCCGCAAGGCTTTTGAACTGCGCGACCGCGTCAGCGAACGTGAACGCTTCTACATCGAGGCTGCCTATTACAGCTTTGGCATCGGCGACCTGGAAAAAGCCAACGAAGTTTACAAGCAGTGGGCGCAGGAATATCCCAACGAGTCAGCCCCTCACGTCAATCTGGCGCTGAACTACGAAGTCATGGGCGAATTCGAGAAGGCTGCCGAGCAGTCACGGCTCGCCATCGAGGTTGCGCCCTCCGCGGTTACGGGCTATGCAAACCTGATGGCGGCTTATATCGCGCTGGACCGCGTTGACGAGGCCCTGGCTATCTTTCAGCAGGCAAAGCAACTAGGCCTTGATAACGAGTACCTGCGCGAAATGCGTTACGGCATCGCCTTTCTTCAGAACGACGAAGCCGAAATGAAGCATCAAATGCAGTCGGCGGCGAGCTTCCCGGAGCCGAGTCCGCGATGCTGTACCTGCAGTCTGACACCGAAGCTGTCCACGGGAATCTCCAGAAGGCGCGCGAGACTGCCCAGCGTGCCGTTGCAGCTGCGCGTCGCGAAGGCTCGGCGGAGGCCGCTGCGCTGTGGCTGGCCAATGCAGCTTTCCGCGAGGCGTTGTTTGAAAATCCCGCCGAAGCCCGGCAACTGGCCGCCAGGCGCTGACGATCATCGCAAGGTCGGGAGGTTCGCATCGCGGCAGCTGCAACCCAGGCGAGCACCGGCGACGTAGCCCAGGCCCAGAAGATCGCCGACCAGTTGAATGCCGACTCTCCAGAGGACACCATCATCCAGAGCTACTGGCTCCCCACCATTCGCGCTCCATGGCGCTGCGCAAGGGAGACGCGAAGCACGCCATTGACCTGCTGGAAGTGACCAAGCCCTACGAGTTGGGCATGGTCAACACCAGCGTGATGGTCACCGATCTATGTTCGCGGCATGGCTTATCTGAAAGCCGGCCAAGCGAGCCGAGGCAGCGGGGCAGTTCCAGAAGATGCTTGCCCACCGCGGCCTGGCACAGAATGCACCCGTCAAGTCAGTTGGCGCTGTTGCAATTAGCGCGTGCGCAGGCCCTTGCCGGCGACAAGCCGGGCGCACGGCGCTCCTATCAAGACCTCCTCGCGCTGTGGAAGCAGGCCGATCCTGATTTACTGCTGCTGCAAGCAGGCGCAGTCCGAATACGAACATTTAAAAAACTGATGCACTCCATAAAAAGTCACGCATAACGCTTGCGTCCAAGCGCGGTTTATAATCTCGCAACAACTATCTTTACCTGTCTCTGAGGGACGAATGAACTCCAAGGGTTGCGTGGTTCTCCTCCTCGTGTTGCTGGCAGTATCGGCGACATTTGTTTCTGCCCAAACTTTCCGTGGCACCATTCTTGGCACCGTTTCCGACACCTCCGGCGCAGTAGTTTCCGGAGCCACCGTTAAGGCAAAGAACACCGCCACCGGACTGGAACGCACCACGCAAACCACGAGCGAAGGCAACTACTCGATCACCGAGTTACCCATCGGCACCTATACCGTCACCGTTACGCAGCAGGGATTCCAGACCGCTGTCACCAGTAACGTGGTGGTCGATGTTGCCACCGAACGCCGGGTTGATGTTCGCTGAAACTCGGACAAGTTTCCGACACCGTAGAAGTCACCGGTGAAGCCGTCGCCCAGGTCGATACCACCAATGACGTTCTCGGCGGCACTCTCGATGCGCAGGCCATCGCCAACATCCCTGTCAACGGACGCGACTACACCAAGCTCATTTACCTGAACCCCGGCGTCGCCGGCTCGCCTGACCAGATCAGCGATTCGCCCGGCTCGTTCGGCACCTTCTCCATGAACGGCTCGCGCGGCCGCTCCAACAACTTCCTGCTCGACGGCACCGACATGAACGACGGCTACCGCAACGATCCGGCCATCAACGAGGCCGGCGTATTCGGCGATCCCGCCACCATTCTTCCGATTGACGCCGTCGCCGAGTTGCGTGTGCTTTCCAACTACGAGGCGGAGTACGGCCGCAACAGCGGCGCCGTCGTCAACATCGTGACCAAGAGCGGCACCAACCAGTGGCACGGCTCGGCTACTCGAGTACTACCGCAGCGGCGCCATGGGCGCGCGCAACTATTTCAACATCGACAGCCAGCCGAAGAATCCCTTCACCAACAACCAGTTCGGCGGACTCCCTCGGCGGACCCGATCGTGAAAGACAAGGCCTTCTTCTTCGTCAACTACGAAGGCCAGCGCGAAAGCGGCGCACAAGCCGGACTAGAGCTGTGTTCCCGACGCTGCTTCCATCGCTGCCGCTGAAGCCCAAGCCGCTCAGCCAATGGCATTCCTCTCAGCCAGACCATGTTGAACCTGCTGGCGCGCAACCCGTGGCCCTCACCCAACATTCCCGGAGTCGCCAGCGACACCACCGGTTGTCCCGAACGGTCCGAACCTCGCTACTTCGACTCGCTTCTTCAACAACGTCAACAGCGTTATCGCCAAGGCCGACTACAACCCCAACACCAACAACAACCTCACCGGCCGCTACTACTACGGCAGCAGCAACCAGAGCTTCCCCTTCGCCCAGTTGGCCGGAGGTCTGCTGCCGGGATTCAACACCACCACGCCGACCACCGTGCAACTCGTTTCGCTGTCCTGGGTCAAGATCGTCAACTCCGCGCAAGTGAACGAAGCCCGTCTCGGCTGGAACCGCTTCGTCGAAGGCTTCTTCCCCGAAGACCAGAGCTTCAACCCAGCTCTCCATCGGACTCGACACCGGTGTCACGTCCTATAACTACGGCCTGCCGAAGATTAACGTGGGCGGGTTCTCTCAAATCGGTGCCACCGCCAGCGTCCCGCGCAACCGCGTCGATTCCAACTGGCACTTCATCGACAACTACTCCTGGCAGATCGGGCGTCACGATTTCAAGTTCGGATATGAGTTCCGCCGCACCACCATCACTCTCGTTCAGAACAACAACTTCCGCGGCAAGTTGAGCTTCAATGGCGACAACCTGAATGACCCACTGACGGCGTTTCTCGAAGGCATCCCTTCGGGCGGCAGCCAGGCCTCCGGCTACACCAACCGTCATGAGGCGGAAAACAGCGAGGGCGTCTACGTGCAAGACAGCTTCCGCTGGACCAAGCGCCTCACCGTTAATTACGGCCTGCGCTGGGACTACTTCGGCGTGCCCAGCGAAAAGAACAATCTGTTCTACCAGTTGACCCCTGACAACGGCGGAACCCTCGTGCAGGTCGGTGGTCACGGGCGGCCCCTCCAGCCTCTACAACAAGGACTACAACAACTTCGCGCCGCGCATCGCGTTCGCTTACGACCTGTTCGGCGATGGCAAGACCGTCGATTCGCGCCGGATGGGGCATGTTCTATGACGCCTTCTCGCAGGACATTTTCCTGGGACACGCTCCCTACAACTGCACTTACTGTCCCGGCCCCGCCTACACGGGAGTCGGCGTCGCTCCCATCGGATTTGCCGGTCTGAGCGGCAATACCATCGTTCCCGATTCGCCCGTCTACGGCGCAGCCTCACCGCTCGGCAGCTACTTCGGCGTGAACCCCAACATCCGCACTCCCTACGTCCAGAACTGGAACCTCAACATCCAGCACCAGATCACCAACAAGATCTTGGCGCAATTCGGGATACGTCGGCTCCAAGGGCACCAAGCTCTTCCGCTTCCAGGACATCAACCAGCCCACGCAGGGGCAGATCACTGCCTACGACCTCTCGTCCGCTCAGTGCGTACCCGGTGTTTACACCGCGCCGAATTGTCCGATCGCGGGATTCGACGGCCCGGATGGCGCAATTTCAACGTTCCCCGCACCAACTTCCCCAACCTCTTCTACGTCAATCAGGAAGTCTCCAGCGCCAACTCCATCTACAACGCCTTGCAGGCCAGCCTGCAGATGAATTCCTGGCACGGACTCTTCTTGCAGGCCAACTACGCCTGGTCGCACGCCATCGATAACGCCAGCGACCTCGAAGACTTCATCCCCAACGCCGCGCAGCCCAACAATAGCTGGGCCACGAATTTGGAGCGCGGCAATTCCAGCTTCGACATTCGCCAGCGCTTCAGCCTGAACTTCTCCTACCAGCTGCCCAAGTACGGCGGCGAATATGCCAAGCTCAAGAACGGATGGGGCATCGACGGCGTCCTCAACCTGCAAACCGGCCAGCCCTTCACTTTGAATTACAACTTCGAAGGCGACTATTCCGGCTCCGGCGAAGGCTTCGACCGTCCCGATGTGGTCGGACCCATTCGTCTACGGCAGTTCTCCGGCCAATTACCTCGACCTGACTTCGTTCGCTGTGCCCTGCACCTTCGGCAACACCACGGCCATCACGTCGCTCCGGCGATAGCAACTGCCTTGCCGGCACCCGCCACTTCGGCAACCTCGGACGCAATCAGCTCACCGGCCCGTCGTTCAAGGAATTCAACTTCTCGTTCTTCAAAGACACGCAGCTGACTGAAAAAGTGCAGCTCCAGCTGCGCGCCGAGTTCTTCAACATCTTCAATCACCCCAACTTTGCCAATCCCGTGCTGCCCAACTTCATCGCGGATCCCGGCGTGAACGGAATCGCCAGCAACGGCCGCGGCGTCGGCTCCTATGCGCTAACGGCGACCGGCGACGTGGGCATCGGCAATCCGTTCCTCGGAGGAGGCGGTCCCCGCGGCATGCAAGTCGCCGCCAAGATCTCCTTCTAGAGGTTGACGGGCGCGGCTTTAGATCGTGTCCTGAGCAAGTTCAAAGGGCGCCGCAACTACACCTCAAAAAAACGCCGCGTGGACTCAAGTCCACGCGGCGTCCTCGTTTGTGCCTAGAACCGGAACACCGCTCCCCCGCTGATCACCACGTTATTCACGCTGCCGTGAAATACCGACTGGACATCGAACGTGGGAGCGCTGGTGTAGTAGTCGCGCACCTCGGCCCGAAGACTCAGGATCGGCAGAATCGTAAAGTCCGCCCCTCCGCCGAGGTCTCCCGCGAACTTGTTCGAAGTCGCGCTGGTGTTGGTCGAACGAAACCCGCCCCATCCCAAGCCGCCCGCGAGGTACGGAGCGATGAACGACGTCGGCAGAATCTTCAGCTTCAATCCCGGCGTTAGGTACGTGGTGTTGTAGTCCTCATGCAACAGGTTGCCCTGGGTGATCGAGCGGCTGCCGCCCCATCCCGCTTCAAACGGAATCTCCAGGTACAGCGCTGCCAACTTGATGTCAACGAGCCGATGGGCATAGTTGATTTGCAGGCCCTCTCCGCCATGCACGTTGAAGCTGGCCGACGTTTGAAAGCTCGAACCCAATACAGCAAATTCGTTCTTCTGCGCGAAGGCTCCCGACACCGCGACGCAAATCATCAATAGCAGCAGGCACTTCTTCATTGGGCCACCAACCTGAACAGTTTCTGACTTTGATACTAGGGGAATCCGGCAGGCCTGCTCAGTAGCGGTAATGGTTCCGGACGAGAGTGTTACGCCGCGCGATAGATCGTGAACTGCGTGGTCCGGTAAACAACCTGAAGCCAGTCGCACTCGGTGAACACCCGCTCATGAACCAGGTTGTGGTAGATGACGAACACTTCCCGCGGCGACGGCCTTCAGCGACTCATGCAAGTTGCCGAGCACCGTTCGCAGCACGTGCTCCGGAAACGGATTGAACAGGTACAGCACCGTGGGCTCCGCAGGAAACTGCAAACTCCCGCGCATCTCCCGCATGCGACTCCGAGCGCGAAGCACTTCTGCTGCTCTCCGTGATAGCGCGCGATGTTCTCGCGGGCGATCGCGTCCAGTTCCGCAAGCAACTCGACGCCGATGATCCGACTGAACGCATAATCCGACGCCATCAGCAGCGTGCGCCCCTTGCCCGATCCGAGGTCGATGAACGTGAACCCCTCAGGCTTTGCCGGTACCGCCTGAAGGATCTGGTGAAACAGTTCCGGCTCCGACGGCTGATACTGCCCTCCCGACAGCAGTTCGCGAATGCGTGTCCGCAGAGGAACCGTCGCCCACGTAGTATCCACTCCGTGGTCGAAGTCGTAGTCGATGTCGCCGATAGCGCGAGCGCCGCCTTCCCGGCATCAAGATCGCGCAGCAATTCAAGCGCACCGACGCGTAGTACCGAAACGCACCCAGCACCCCGCGAACGCGTACTGCTTCACGCACCCAGCCCACGCGCCTTGGCCGTCCTGTTCTCGAACTCACGGTGCGATGGTAAACGATGTGCGACTGACCTCCCCCACCGGAGCCTTCTCACGCGACGTGTACAATCTCAGACAGGGTGGCCGAGATCACACCGGGGCGCCTTCGAGTTCATACTAAGCGTCGCGCTCTTCCCGAACACTCCCCGCCAGTAACCGCCGATGGGTGTCGGCAGCCCTGATGCCCAAGGAGAATCCTAATTGAAGAAATTATTCGTGAGTGCTGCGCTGCTCGTCTTGTTGGTATCAGCGGCCTTTGCCCAGGAAAAGACCTACGACTTGCCGAACGAATTTTCGTTCAAGTACAGCGACGGCTGGAACAAGGGTGCCGTAAGGGCGCTGCGCCGGAGAATTGGACTGGCTGGTCAGTACCGCCGATCCCATCGCGTCCTTCCATCCAGTTCTCGCTCACGCCGACTTCTACTATGACGACTGGGTCCGTCGCACCGTCACATCAGGCCACTCCCGATCGCGCCCTCGCCTCCAAGACCGAGTTCGTCACCGCCGACGGCGCCAAGGGCTTCAAGCTGGTTTGGAACATTAAGTCGCCCAGACGGTCAAACCTTCACTCGGTACTTCTACATGTTCAAGGGCAAGGGCACTCCCAGTTGCAGCTCAACTGCAATTGTCGACGCCGCCAGCATGCCGCCAAATTCGAGCCGGTCTTCGACGAGTTTGCCAAGTCGCTCGTGGTGACAAAGGTAAGTAGCTTCGCGCAAGCAATTAGCGGGAGGCGCCTTCGCCTCCCGCTGACTTATACCGCACCGTTTAGGCCAGGTCGAACACCAGAAACTCCGCCGCAGCCGTTACCACCCACGCTCGCCAGCTTCAGCTTCTCTTCCTCTGCTGATGGCTGCCCCGTCACCCTTCTTCAGCCTTGTTCCGTTCACGTCCAGTTCGCCGCTGACCAACTGCACCCAGGCATGCCGTCCGGACGCCAGCGGCAGCTCCAGCGACTTCCCGCTGCGAGCAGCGAAGCGTACACGCTCGCGTCCTGGTTGATGCGCGTCGATCCCTCCCGCCCGTCGTGCGAAGCGATCAGCCGCAATTGGTCCTGCTTCTCCGCGCGCGTGAACGTCCGGTCTTCGTAGCTTGGCTTCAAGCCATCAGCCTCAGGCATGATCCAGATCTGCAGCAGATGCACCGGCGCGTCCGAGTTGTTGTACTCGCTATGCACCACGCCCGTGCCCGCCGACATCCGCTGCACGTCGTCCCTCTTGATCGACGCTTCGCGGCCGGTGCTGTCGCGATGGCTCAATTCACCCTCCGACGATGTAAGTGATGATCTCCATGTCGCGGTGCGGGTGCGAGCCAAATCCTTGGTTCGCGCTGATCCAGTCTTCATTGATGACCCGCAGGTCGCGAAATCCCATGTGCTTTGGGTCGTAGTAGTTGGCAAACGAAAATGTAAAGTGGGTATCGAGCCAGCCGTGGTTGGCGTGTCCTCGTTCTGCCGATGGCCGAATGGTAATCATGCTGTCCTCCTCGTTGTACTAACATATAGATGCTTTAACGTTAAAGGAAGATTCACATGTTCAGGCGTGGCGCGGATGGCGACTGTGCCGTGCTTCAGGCGACAGCATTAACGCTTGTCGGTGCGAATGAATCGCAGCGAGCGGACTTTAGTCCGCGAGGTGCCTCAACGCAGAGTCGTTCCCTGCGCTGGCCGCCCGAATCCTTCGTTGCACAACTCGCCCGAGCGTTTCCCAATTCCACCCACATTGCAACCGCCGCCATGAACTCCGCGATCGCCACCGCATGGATCGGAAACACCCGACGCATCAGCGACTTGCCTTTGGCGTCAACACCAAGATCTGCACCCGACCATCCTCTGGCGACTTCTGCCGCTTAACCAGGCCGTCCCGTTCCAGGTTCCCGGCCACCATCGTCAGGTTGCCGCCGGTGGTCAAAACCTTCCCGGCGATTTCTGATAACGACATCGGTCCCAGGTGGTAGAGGGCTTCGAGGACGGCAAATTGTGTGAGTGTGAGGCCGCTGTCGCCCAAGCTGCGGGAGGCAGGCTCGGGCGTATTGGCGGCGCGCATCAGGCGGACATAGGTAGCAAGGGAAGGCGTTGCGGATGAGGGTCATTGGATTTCTCCCGCGACAATACTACAACGTTGAAGGAATGGCGCGAAATACTAATGGCATGCTTGCCTCTCTTTGCATTGTCATCACGGCCGTCCGCCGCGGACGGCCCAGGTACGTCTCTTTGCCTGGAAGGCCCTCATGCCGGCGGCGCGGCTTAGTACTTCCGCAATACCCCGATCACTCGTCCCTGGATCTGCACCGTCGCGGCGGGCACCACGATGGGCTGCATGGCAGACGTTCGACGGCTGCAGGCGAATTTTGTCGCCTTCGGGGTACATGCGCTTCAGCGTTGCGTCTGAGCCGTTCACCAGAGCCACCACGATCTCGCCATCGTGCGCCGTGTTGGTCTTCTCCACCAGTACGTAATCGCCATTCACGATGTGCTCGTCCTGCATGCTCTCGCCGGCTGACTTGCAAAACGTACACATCCTTCGAGCGGGTGAAGTCCGCCAGCGAAATGGTCTCGGGATTCTCCATCGCTTCCACCGGTCGCCCGGCGGCGATCCGTCCCAGCAAAGGCAGCGTCATTCCGAAGAGTACGGTTCCGCCCAACATCTGCCGCATGCGGCCGCGAGGCTTCAGCAGATCAATAGACCGGCTGCGATTGTAGTCGCGCTTCAGCAGGCCCTTCTCTTCCAGGTTGCTGACGTGCTTGTGCACTGTGGCCAGCGAACTGAGTCCAAGCCCTTCGCCGATCTCTTCGAACGAAGGCGAATAGCCATGCTCTTCGACGAATCCGGCGAGAAAGTCGTAAACCTGTTTTTGTCGACGAGTCAGGGCCATGGTTGCGCTCAGCCTCCACGCCCATTGTGAGCGAAGAAAAGGCGAAGTGTCAACGATTACGTATCCAGTTAATAACGGCTGCGCCTCGGGAATCGGCGAGCTGCTTTGATTGGCGACGTCTTCACAGGCTGATGAAACACTCGTCGTCAGTTCCGCTTCGTGTCAGGGCACGACTTCAGTCGTGCCGTAAGATGTTGAAAATGTGACTGGGCTTTTGCCCTTGCGGTAATTCGAATTTCATCACACGCGATTAACAAGAGCCGGTTAGACAGGCACAGCGCGCACTATTTCGTCCGCCGTCTCGATCGCTCGCACCAACTCTTCGTCCGTGTTGTAGAAATGCGGCGAGAAGCGCACCCCGGCCTTCGGACGGTAGTCCACCAGCACATCGCGCTTAAGCAACTCCGCGCACACCCGCTCCGCGCCAGGCATGTCGATCGACACAGTTCCGCCGCGCCGCTCGGCATCGCGCGGAGTATTCACCCGCCACCCGCGCTGGTCGGCCATCTCAATGAGCTGCGCCGTCTGCCGCTTCGATTTCTCGCGGATGTTTACAACCCCAGCCTCGGCGATGATCTCTTACCCCCGGACGCGCCGCGTGCAGCGCCGCGATGTTCGGAGTCCCTTGCGTGAACCGATAAATGCCGTCGGTGTACTGGTTCGGCCCGATCTCGAAGTCGAACGGATTACGGTGTCCCATCCATCCCGTAAATGATAGGCTTCAGCTTCTTCGCCAGGTCTGGACGCACGTAGAGATATCCCGTACCCGGCCCGCCGCACAGCCACTTCAGCACGCCGCCAGTGCAGAAATCGACATTCAGCTGCTGCACATCGAACGGCACCGTCCCCAGCGACTGAAACGAATCCAGCAGAACGTACGCGCCCACGCGGTGCGCCTTCTCAACAATCGCCGCGACATCTTGAATGAACGCGCTGCGAAAGATCACGTGCGAGATGGGAACGATGAGCGTCTCTTCGTCGATCGCATCCAGCAGTCGCTCGGTATTGACGTGAACTGTGTCGTCATTCGGAACCATCACCACGCGCGCGCCCCGCGCGCGCTGCGCCTCCCAGAAATACATGATGGAAGGAAAGTTCAGGTCGGAGTACACCACCTTGTTGCGCCGACCACTGAAGTCGAGGCATGACGCGACGGTCGCCTCGCAAGTGGTGACGTTCTGCAGGCATGCCACCGACCCCTTCGGAGCATTCATCAGCGCGCCGATTTCGTCGCCCACCTGCGGCGGCCAGCATCCACCATTCTTCTTCCCATGCGCGCACGCCCGCGCGTGTTCCAGGTCTCGGCGTAGTGCTGCAACTCTTCGGCGACGCCGCGCGGCATCGCACCCAGCGAGTTGCTGATCATGTAGGTTGTGCTTTCGAGAATCGGGGAACTCCGGCCGGAACCGCAACAGGTCGTCGGTCATCGCCGGGTATTGTAGACCGCCAATTTCCCGCCACGAAACGAAGCCGTGGCGCCCGCCCATTTCATCTAAAATGGCAGCAACCTTGGGTGAGGAGTATCCCATGCGCAAAGCTACGATTCTGTCCGTTGCCTTCGCATTGTCGTTGGCGGTTTCTTCGCAGGCCCAGCAGCTTCGCGGCGACTACATCGAGTCCCGTTCCACCGACGTTTATGTCGCGCAGTGTTTCGCCAACGGCGAAGTCGGACTCACCGGCAACTTCGCGCTCATGGCCTGGCACGTCGACCAAGGCTCTTGGAACGGCGTCAAGCTCGACGGCCTCACTGTCGCCGCCGCCGTGCGCGCCCGCGCAACGCTTGGCGATCCTTACGGCGACCCCTATCCCGCGCAGTCCGTGCTCATGGTCGACAACGCCGCCAATCCCGCGCAGCGCGCGGCGCTGATCGCTCTCGCCCAGCATCAGGCCGGACGCCTGCTCGAAAACATCGTCCGCGTCGATTACGTGCCTGTGGTTCTCGACATTCCCGCTGATCTCACATACAGGGCAACGCCGTTCTGCGCGCCGGACATCTCGCCACCATCGTCACTCGGCCGCTGAACCATCACGACCACATCTGCGGCAACGAGACCGATTACTATCCGCCGCTCACCGACGTCGATCACGCCATGTCGGCCGTAGCACTCACCGACGAATTCCAGGGCGACGGCCTCGACTCTCGCTGGAGCAGCTCACGGACGCCGCAGCGCCTACATCGGCCACTTTCAGCGAAGGCGAGAGCGCCAGCATCACCGCACTCTGACCTGCACGCCGCCGGACGGTAGCTCGTACATCTATTCCGTTGCACTTGCGGCCAGCGCGCGCCGAGGGCGATATGTTCGGCATCAGGATGAACTCCCGCACTCAACCCGTCTCAGCGCTTCTATTTCCTATTATTATCGGAATTATTATTGGCTGTATTTTTGCGGTCCCGCTCGCCGCTGTCGACCGCATCGGACCGCTGCCCACCCCCGGCGCTTCACCCGAAGTTAAGCAAGCTGTCGAAGACAAGGGATACCGCGTCACCCTCGACGACGGCTGGGCTGCCGACTTCTGGTTCGCCCGCGCGCTCGCCGCCGCTAATAAGGATGCCGCCGGCGCCCTCTATCCCGACCTTGCCAACGGGCGAGTTCGTCGGCGTCGTCACCTTCCCCAAAGGCAGTTCCGACTATCGCGGCCAGGCCATTCCCGCCGGAACCTACGCCCTTCGCTATCAATACATTCCGCAGGATGCCAACCACATGGGCGTCTCCCCCAATCCCGACTTCCTGCTCGCAACCCCGATCGCAAGCGACACCGCCCCGGCGGACAACCTTCCCCTCAAGCGCCTCGTCGCCCTGAGCGCCAAGACGACCGGAACCCCTCATCCCGCGGTTCTTGCCATGGCCCCCGCCGGAACGTCAGGCAGCATAGCCAAAGACGACCAGGGCGTGACCGTCTTGACCGTTGCCATACCCACCGCCGCGGGAAAAACCGAAAAAATCGGAATCATTCTCAAGGGCCAAGCCTCGCAATAATGCAAACGTCGATGCATTGCGCATCAGTGCCGATGAAATTTGCAACACTGCCCAACGGTCGCACAAAGGCCGCGTAACTCACTCATTCCTATAGCCAGAATCTCCCGCCACGTGCATCTTCAGCCATTTCCGGCACCAACCTGTTGCTATTTACAACAAACCACTACGTTGCAATTCACCACTCCCACATTGTGAGACTTTGCAACACCTCGCGCTAACCTCCTCATAACGCACACTCTTGCATCGCTCTCTCCCCAGCACCCCGTTCCCGTCAATTCCTTTGGCGTTCCGAGTGCATTAAAGAAGGGCGTAAAGCGTCGAACCTAAGGCGCGAAACGACGATCAGGAGGCCGACCATGACAGTCCTACTCGTACTCGCCACATTCGCCATCTTTTTAGCGATTGATTTCTTCTATTCCAAGGCCAAGCAACCCGCGATCGCTGTTGCCCCTGCAATGAGCAAAGCCACGGCAACCGCTCAGGTCGAAGCCCAGCCTGGTCGGCGGATTCTCGGTTCCGGACAATATTCGCTATCATCCCGGACACACCTGGGCGCTGAGCGAGAGCCCCAACCTGGTCCGCATTGGCATGGACGATTTCGCCACCAAACTGACCGGCAAAATCGAGCAAGTTACTCTGCCCCAGCGCGGCCAGTGGGTTCGTCAAGGCCAGAAGATCTGGAGCGTTGTTCGCAACGGAATCAAAATCGACATGGTTTCCCCTATTGAAGGCAGCGTCTCCGACATCAATGAGTCGGCAGTGAGGGACCCGTCGTTGATCTCCAACGACCCATACGGCGAAGGCTGGATGGTGACCGTGCAGTCGCCCGACTCCAAGACCAACTTCCGCAACCTGCTCGGTGGAGCGTTGGCTCGCTGGTGGACCGAAGAATCTTCCCTCCGCTTGCAGCGTCTGGTTCCCAGCGCCCTGGGAGCCTTGGCCCAGGACGGCGGCGTGGCCGTGAGTGACATCGCCGGAACGCTTCCTGAAGACCAGTGGGTAAAGGTCACCCGCGAGTTCTTCCTGACATAGGCGCAAGCCCCGCGTCAGAGGATGGCGCGGGGGCCTCCTGAAGATTGCCGTCGCAACGGCCGCGGAACTCGATGCAGGGCTTACCAGCCAGACAACTCGAAGTCCGCGGCCATATTCTTGTGGTCACGGTGCGGTTGCGCTCGACTCATCGCAAATTGCCAGTTTAGGTGTGTGCGCGACCCACTAAGCCTCCCAAAATGCTGCGCGCTAAAAACGAGCGCGATAGTTCACTCGCGCGTTACCTTCGGGCACTCGACCGCTACCGATTACGGCCCCATTGGAGGCGTACACCCTTCATAAATCGCACGTTGCACTCTTGTGGTAGTGCCTTTCCACCTTTTGTCGGTATTATTGATGAGTTACTTACCAGTCCGATACGCATTAAGTTCGGGCTCATAACATCGATTGGTTGCGGTTCGTCGGCAATTTTGCCAAGGAGTAGTGTGCGATTGAAGAAACTGGTGCTGGTCGTCCTGTTAATGGCAGTTACCCTTTTTGTTGGTTGTGGTGGCAGTTCCACTGTAGTTGCGCTTAAGTCCATCGCCGTGACACCTGCTGCCACGTCGGTTGCGCCCAACGGTACGCAGCAGTTCACCGCTACCGGCACATACAGCGACGGCAGCATCCAGGTCCTCACTGCTCCTACCGTCACCTGGTCCGCCAGCGCCGGAGCCACAATCACCTCAGGTGGCTTGGCCACTGCCAAGACCGCGGGTGCGACCTCAACCATTACCGCGACGTCGGGCTCAATCTCCGGCACCGCCATCCTGACAGTGACCAACCCGCTAGTTTCGATTGCTGTCACGCCCAGTTCGGTGTCAACCAGTCCTGTCGCTCCCAACAATACCCAACAGTTCACTGCCACCGGAACCTACGCTGATGGCAGCACTAAGGTCATCACGAGCACTGTGGCATGGAGCGCCTCCGTGGGAGCAACCATCACGCAGAGCGGACTAGCTACGGCAGTAACGCCCAACTCTACCGTCACCATCATGGCCGCCCAGGGCAACATTTCGGGCACGGCAATCATGACCGTTACGAACCCCTTGGTCTCGATTGCCGTATCTCCGGCAACAGCGTCAGTTGCGCAGACCTTTACTCAACAGTTCACGGCGACAGGGACCTATGCTGACAGCACCACCAGCGTGATTACATCTACCGTAACCTGGGCGTCGTCCAACACCTCATTCGCGACAATCAGCAACACCCAAGGGTCGCAAGGGGTAGCCACTGGAGTCGCGGCGGGTACTGCCTCGATCACTGCTACATTGGGTTCGATTGTCAGTCCAGGCGCTGCTTTGACTGTGACGTCGGCAACCCTTCAGTCCATCACCGTGACGCCCGTGGCGCAACAAATCGTCTATCAAACCCAACAGCAATTCACGGCCACTGGTAACTTTAGTGACGGGTCGCATTCGGACATCACAAGTAGTGTGACCTGGAGCTCTAGCGACACGACGAAGATCACGATTATCCCCACCGGACTAGCGACCGGCGTTGGCACAACTTCCAGTCCCGTAACGATTACGGCAACCAAATCTCCCGCTTCTCCGGGCACCACGACTGCGACAGTTATTCCTCCGAATGTTCAGTCGATTACGATCACGCCTGGCACAACAAATCTTGCGGCTGGAACGAGTCGGCAGTACACCGCAACCGCGTACCTCGCCAACGGTAGCTCATTCAACGTGACTAATCAGGCTACTTGGAGTTCTTCGGCGCCCAATGTCGCGTCGGTTGGAACTAATACTGGCTTGGTGAAGGCGTCCGCTTCCAATTTTGGTCCTGCTGTCATTAGCGCGACCTATAGCGGGGTCACTCAGAACATTACACTGAGCATCAACAATGTAACTGTCAACTCGATTACAGTGACCCCAAGCGCACCGACAATGCCTGCCGGGGTGCTTCAACACTTCAACGCGACCGCAGTGTTCTCGGACATGAGCGTTCAGGACATTAGCCAGAATGTTACGTGGAATTCTGCGACCCCGACGGTAGCCACCATCAGCGCTTTCGGCATAGCGACCAGTGTGGCCCCAGGCACCAGCAGCATCACTGCGACCTTCGGAGGCCAAACGGGAACCGCCGCTCTCACGGTAGATACGTCCACCCTGAACACCATACTGATTACGCCGGCGCAAACCGTGTTACCCGCTGGGAAGACGATTCAGTACCAGGCTTACGGGAATTACAGTGACGGACTTCAATTCGTCCTAACTACTCTTGCCACCTGGAATTCGACGTTACCGTCGTCGGTAACCATTTCAAATACGGGAGCAGCTTCCACGCTGGCGCCCGGCACGTCAACGATTACGGCGAAATACCAAAGTATTCCGAGCAATAGTGCGACCGCCGTAGTGACTCAGTTCCCGTTGGTTTCGATTGCGGTATCGCCAGCTACTACCCGAGTACCTGAAACGGTGGCGACACAATTCACGGCTATTGGCACATTCTCAGATAGCAGCACACAGAACCTCACCACTTATGCGACGTGGGCCACTAGCCCGTCCTCAGTGGCCACGATCACCAACCTGCCTGGTAGTCCTGGATTGGCTACAGGCGTTTCTCCCGGCCAGGCAGGAGTCACCGCGGTGTTCGCAGGAATTGTCAATGCAACGCCTTCGACATTGACTGTTACCAGTGCGACCATACTCTCGATCACCGTAACTCCGAACAGCCCCCCGGGGATTACCGCGGGCTCACAGGTAACTTACAAAGCGGTAGGTACTTTCAGTGACCAAAGCCAGGTTGACCTGACCACGCAGGTGACATGGGCGTCGTCGGATGTAACCATCGCAACCATCGCGACCACCGGTATTGCCAGCACCGTCAAACCAGGGCAGGTTACGATCACCGCCACCTTCAATGGCGTTCCGGGGACGGCTACTCTTACCGTGAATTAGCCTTCACCAAGGCAGCCGTCCCGCTTGGCGGGGCGGCTGTTTTTTTTCATCCAGAGCCGTCTTAACTCCCGCCATCTGTTCGCGCCTGTGCACGTGAAGCGGCTTGTACCAGGATTCCGTTGGTCAGGGAACCGGATTCGCGTATGACAGCCGCGCAGCGGCGATATTTGTGTTAGTGGTATGGCGTAAGCCCGCGGGTACGTCGAACAGAAAACCAGAGCCCCGGAGCGACGGCGCTTGGTCCCACCACCCTTGTGCTATCCATTTCGGGAATTTTGGTTACCTTCGTCATGTCGGGCTGTCGATTTCATCTTACGCCTCCTCGACTACGCGTGTATTCAGATGGTTGGGGGTTCGCTTCGCCGTAAGAATGCAGCGCGCAGGGTCCTGACTTCGACCGACGAAATGTCGGTTGGCTGACGCGCTATTAGCTTCTCGCGCCCCGGCAAGCTCTTTGAAATCTGTACTTTGCCGATAACCATCATGGGCTCTACGGCTTGGGCCGATTTCCGTGTAAACCCTTGATTCCAGATATTTTGACAGGTGGGGGGGGTACCAAGCGCCCGAGGCTTCCCAATTTGGGAATTATCCGCCTGCAATCGCTCCAATCACCAGCAGCGGCTCTTTACCGGAAGCCACCGCTTCCGGTAAAGCTAAATCCGGCGATTGGTGCGATAGGTCTTCTTCGCAGGCAAAGAAGCGCAGAAACGGACGTCGCTGTTGCGTGACATGGTCGCGGATCGTGCCTTGCAGCGTCGGATAGCGCGCTTCCAGCGCATCCAGCACCGAACGCAGCGTGACTGCGCCCTTGACTTCCAATTGCACTTCGCCGCTGACCTTCGCCAGGGTGCGCAAGTGATACGGCAACTCCACGCGAATCATGCCAGCGACTGCACTTCCACCGACAGCACAGCCGGCAAGTCGCGCACGATCGGGTTCCAGCTGTCGCCGTTGTCGTTCGAGCGTACACCTGTCCGCCAGATGTTCCGAAGTAAATGCCGCACGGGTCCATCGTGTCGACCGACATGGCGTCGCGGAGCACGTTAACGTAGCAATTGCTTTGAGGCAAGCCTTTGGTGAGCGGTTCCCATTCGTTGCCGCCGCTCTTGCTGCGGTACACGCGCAGCTTGCCCTCGTGGACGTAGTGCAGGGAGTCGCTTTGGATGGGAACGACGTAAACCGTCTCGGGCTCGTTGGAGTTGACGTCGATGGCGAAGCCGAAGTCGGTTGGCAGGTTGCCGCTCACTTCGTTCCAGTTGTCGCCCGCGTCGTCGCTGCGCATCACGTCCCAGTGCTTCTGCATGAACATTACGCCCGGCCGCGACGGGTGCATGGCGATATGGTGCACGCAGTAGCCGATCTCGGCGTTTGGATCGGGAACGTATGGCGAGCGCAGTCCCTTGTTAATGGGCTTCCAGGTCGCGCCGCCGTCGTCGGTGCGAAACGCGCCCGCGCCCGAGATGGCGATCCACACCCTTTTAGGGTCGCTGGGGTCGAGGATGATGGTATGCAGGCACATGCCTCCCGCGCCCGGTGCCCATTGCGACCCAGTACCATGTCCGCGCAGGCCGGCAAGCTCGTGCCAACTGGTGCCACCGTTGGTCGAGCGGAAGATGGCCGCATCCTCCACTCCGGCATACACGGTGTCGGCATCGGTGAGCGACGGTTCCAGGTGCCACACCCGCTTGAACTCCCAGGGATGCTGGGTGCCGTCGTACCACTGATGCGTGGTAAGCGGCTTGCCGGTGGTGTCCGAAGTGTCGTAGACGAACTTGTTGGGCGCCGGATTCATGAAATCTTCCGGACCGGGGACCTTTCCGCCGTCGGGCACTTCCCAGGTCTTTCCGCCGTCGTTCGAGCGCTGAATGACTTGGCCGAACCAGCCGCTGGACTGCGAGGCATAAATGCGGTTTGGGTCGACTGGCGAGCCTTTCAGGTGGTACATTTCCCACCCCGAAAAGTAAGGACCATTGATCTCCCACTTGTCGCGCTTCCCGTCAGCTGTCAGTACAAACGCACCTTTCCGCGTGCCTACCAGAACTCGAACTCCGCTCATGATTCACCCCTGTGGGCAGCATTCTTCCCGATTCGGCGGAGAATTGCAACGGGGTGACTTCGAGAAGGGTCGGCTACGGCTGAACGATTTGACTGGCCTTGGGATGGACGACGTCGTTCTGGAGCGCTGCTGCATCCCAACCTCCACCGAGCGCCTTTACGAGATAGACCGAGGTGACCATCTGTTGACCGAGAAGTTGCGTGGCGAGGCGTTGGTTGTTGAGCAGTGAAACTTGCGCGGTGATGACGTCGAGGTAAGTCGCGACACCGCCAACGTAGCGGTTGTTAGACAGCTCCAAGGAGCGCTGCGAGGAGTGAACGGCGGCAGTTCTGGCTGGCGGCAGCTTGCGACAGCGCGTCAAGACTCGACAGCCCGTCTTCCACTTGCTGGAAGGCCACGAGTACGGACTCGCGATAGTTGGCGACCGACTCGTCGTATGAGGATTTCGTCGCGGCCAGCGTGGCGCGATTGCGCCCGCCGTTAACGATGGGCTGCAATAAGTCTCCGCCTACGGCCCAAATAGCGCTGGGCGCGGTGATTAGCGAGCCGATACTGATGCTCTGGAATCCTCCACCGCCGGAGATGGTGAACTGCGGATAGAACGCGGTCTGGGCTACTCCGACGAGCGCGTTCTGCTGTGCCATGGTGCGCTCGGCGGTGGCCACATCGGGACGGCGCTCCAGCATGTCGGAAGGAACACCTAGAGGAACCGCTGGTGGGGTGGTATCCAAAGGAGCAACTGGAACCTTGAACGTCGAAGCTGGAGTTGCCCGTGAGAACTGCCATGGCGTGCTCAAAGGTCGCGCGCTGCTGGCGCACCAGATAGAGCTGCGTTACAGTCGCATCGAGAATGGTCTGCTGCTGCGCCAGGTCAAGCCCGGAAGCAACTCCGCCTTCGTGGCGGTTGTTGACCAGTTCCAGACCTCTCTTCTCAATGGAAATCGAATCCTGCTACGACCTGCGTTTCAGCATCGAGCTCGCGGAGGCTGAAGTAATCGGCGGCCAATTCAGCGGTTAAAACGAGCTGAACGTTCTGCAAGTCCGCGGCCGTGGATTGCAGGTTGGCATTAGCGGCTTCGAGCGTTTTGCGTTGGCGACCGAACAGGTCGACTTCATAGTTCAGGGCGAAGGGAATCTGGTACACGCTTTGGGTCAGGCAGTTTCAGGCGTTGAACTTCCGGGTCGGTTTGCCGAGTAGCGCACGCCCGACGCGCTAGGGTCGGTGTTCATGGTCGGGAATAATCCAGCGGATGCGACCCGCGCCAGCGAACGCGCCTCGAGCGAGGCGATCTTGCGCCGCCGCCAACGACTGGTTCGCGGCGAGCAATTGCTTCTCGTACTGGTTGAGCTGTTCGTCGTGGAAGACCTCCCACCATGCGCCTTTGGGAATTGCAGTCTTTGGGAGCGGCTGCGCGCCACGGGCCTTCACTCGACCATGCCTCGGGAGCAGGGGCCACCGGCCGCTGATACTTGGGGCCGACCGTGCATCCTGCCAGAATCGCGCTGACGATGACCGCATGGTCGCGGCCAGCCGCTTCATGACTTCTTTCCTCCCGAAGTCTCGTCGCTGATGCGTACTACCTGGCCTTCCTGGAGCGAATCAGGTGGGATTGATGACGATGCGATCTTCGATGGTGACGCCGCCCAAGATTTCCAGGCTGGTACCGTAATCGCGGCCAATCTGAGATTGGCCGCAAGCCTAATTTTGCTATCAGAGCCACGACCGCGACACGCGGGCCTTCCTGGCGGAAGAGCATGGCATTGACTGGAATGGTGAGCTTGGCAACATTTATCGCGGGCTTGAAGTGCAGCTCGCCGAACGAGCCCGGGAGCAATCGTCCGTCGGTGTTCGGAACATCGACTTCCGTCATTAAGGTGCGGGTAGTGGGATCGATGGCGTCCGCAGTGCGCGCGACAGTGCCGGTGAATTTCTGGCCGGCGAATTCCTGAAGCGCGAGGATAGGCGGGCATGCCGACTTTGATGGCCTGCGAATAAGTCTGCGGAACACTGGCAAACACGCGCAAGGGGTCGACCTGTGCCAGTTCAAAGAGCGGCTTGCCTGCAGATCCAGCGTTGATCAGCGCGCCGGGATCGACATTGCGCTTGGTCACGACGCCGGAGAATGGCGCATAAACGTGTTTGAACGATTCCATCTGCTCGAGCCGGCGGACATTGGCGTCGGCGGCCGCAAGATTGGCCACGGCCTGCTGATAGCTGCTGGTCTGCATGTCCGCTTCCTGCTGCGAAACTGAGTCGGTTTTGCGCAGGTTCTGCCAACGGTCGGAAGAAATTTTCGCGATGTCGAATTGAGCAGAAATCTGCTGGCGAGTGGCGCGTGCTTGCATCAACTCCTGATCAATTTCGGGCGTGTCGATCTCCGCCAGTAATTCACCCTTCTTCACCTTGCTGCCGATGTCCTTATTCCAGCGGAGCAAATAGCCGTTGGTGCGAGCGAAGATCGGCGACTCCTCGAAGGCCTCAACCGAAGCAGGAAGTACGAGCGTCTCGTCGGGGCTCTCGGAGGAGGCGTGAATGATGGCGACGATGGGCACCGCTTCGACTTCAGTTTCGCGAGCGAGCGCGTGCCCAGCGCGGATGCGGCTGAACATGCTCAAGGCGCCGCCGGCCAACAAGAACGAGCAGCACGACCGCAACGATGAGCAGGGCTTTGCGGGGTGGCACCGCAGGAAGCTCAGGAGGCGGCGTTACCGTCGCGTCCTGCTCGGTCTGGTGGACGCGCTTCGGCGTGATTTGGATCGGTTCCAGTCTGCATGATGGCTCGCTACACTCCCTGCTACAGTCCACTCTCCAGTTACGGTTGTTTCATTTCGTGTTCCTGCGTGCCACGCTCCGGCTGTGAACGAGGGCAAATACTGAAGGTACGAACAACAGCGTCGCCACAGTGGCGAACAAAAGTCCACCGATTACCGCGCGGCCAAGAGGCGCATTCTGCTCGCCGCCTTCGCCGAATCCAAGCGCCATCGGCAACATGCCAATGATCATCGCAAGAGCGGTCATCAGTACGGGACGAATACGGGTATAGCCGGCTTCGAGAGCCGCCTGAACCGCGGGAATACCATTTTCCATGCGCTCACGTGCGAACGACACCATCAGAATCGAGTTGGCGGTCGCCACGCCCATGCACATCACGGCCCCGGTCAGAGCCGGAACGCTAAGTGGCGTGCGCGTCAGCAGCAAGATCCATGCAATTCCCGCCAACGCGCCGGGAAGAGCGGTGATGATGACGAACGGGTCGAGCCATGATTGGAAATTCACCACGATCAGGAAATAGATGAGGATGATGGCGCCCGAGGAATCCAAGTTCAAGCCCAAAAAACGAAGTCCGCATCGTATCGACTTGGCCGCGAACGACGATACGCGTGCCACGCGGCAGATGATCCATGAAAGGCTTCAGCACTTTCATGGTGTCTTTTGCGACTGCGCCGAGGTCGCGGCCCTGGGTGCTGGCGTAGATGTCCATTACCGGCTGGACGTTGTAGTGCGAGACGACGGCGGGCCTTACGACAGGACTGATCTGCACGAGGTTCCCCAGCATTTGCGAGCCCGGGGCGGTCGCATTATTCACCGGGGTATTCATGAGTTCCTGCAGGGATGTAACGCGGTACTGGGGCGATTGCACCGCCACGGATAGGTGACGCCATTGGCGGGATTCAGCCAAAAACTCGGTGTGGTCTGCGCGCTGCCACTCAGCGTAATCAGCACGCTTTGGGCAACGTCACGGGAACTCATTCCAACTTGTGTCGCACGATTGCGGTCGATGTCAAGCCGTAGAGTTGGCAGGTTCAACATTTGTTGCACATGCACATCGGCCGTGCCCGGTATCTGTCGCATTTGGTTCGCTATCTGTTGAGCAATCGTGTAGTTGGCTTGCATGTCGGAGCCGATCACCTGAATGTCAATGGGCGCCGGCAGTCCGAAGTTTAAGATCTGCGTAACGATGTCAGCAGGCTGAAAGAAGAACTCGACTCCAGGAAACCGCTGCGGAACTCCCGCCTGAACAGCTTTACATACTCAGCAGTAGGGCGGTGGTGCTCAGTGTTCAATCCGATCAGGATTTCCGCGTCGCTAGTACCTATGACCCCCGAGTTGCTGTACGACAGATTGAGGCCTGAGTTCGGAATTCCGATGTTGTCGAGCACATTTACGAATTCTTCTTTTGGGATTTGCTCTTTCAGGTAGGCTTCGATCTCATCGCACAGACGAGCAGTTTCTTCCACCCGTAAACCCGCGCGGGCGCGAACATGGAGACGCATCTGGCCAGCGTCTACCGACGGGAAAAAGTCCTCTCCCAAAAAGAAGTACCACCCGAGCGACAAGACACAGAAGAGAAGAAAACAGGAGGCGAAGAGCGCACGGTGCTGCATGGTAGTTTCCAGCAACTCATAGTATCCGTTGCGAAACTTCTCAAAGCTGTTTTGGAAGCCCTGCTGCATCCGGCCGAAGAACTTCTTCGGTCCAGCCGCACGCTCGTGATGGCCTTTCATCATGTACATCACCAGCGTGGGAACCAGCGATCGCGAGAGGAAGTAAGAGGCCAGCATGGCAAAGACCACTGCCTCGGCCAGTGGGACGAAGAGGAACTTGGCTACGCCCGTCAGGAAGAACATGGGCACGAACGCGATGCATATGCAAATCGTCGAAACGAATGCCGGGACAGCGATCTGGTGCGAGCCCTCTAGAATTGCGGCTTCCAACTCTTTGCCTTGTGCCAGCAGTCGCTCTATGTTCTCGATGGCCACAGTGGCATCGTCCACCAGATATTCCCACCGCGAGCGCCAAGCCGCCCAAGGTCATGATGTTGATGGACTGACCGAGGAAAGCTGAGCAGGATGATCGAGATAAAGATCGACAGCGGAATCGAGATCGAGATCACGATCGTAGGCCGCCAGTCGCCGAGAAAGAGGAGGATCATGGCGGCGGTCAACGCGGCTGCGATCAAGCCTTCACGATCACTACGCCTGGATAGCAGCGCGCACGAAGACCGACTGGTCGAACAACGCCGAGACCTTCAGCTCGGGCGGCAGCGATTGCGATGCCAGGGCAACCATCTTCCGCACGCCTTCGACGATCGTCAGCGTGGAGGCGCTGCCCACTTTCAGCATCGACATCAGCGCACCGCGCTGGCCGTCCATGCGAACGATGTTGGTCTGCGGCGCGAACCCGTCACGTATATGGGCGACATCGCGCATGTAGATCGTGGAGCCATTGACCGTCTTGATTGGAAGCGAATTCAGTTCCTCAATGGTGCGCGGCGCACCGCTCGTCTCAACCTGATATTCAAGTGAACCGAACTTGGCTGTGCCGGACGGCAGAATCAGGTTCTGCGCGCTGAGGGCAGCCGACGATATCGTTCGGCGAAAGATTGTTGGCCTGCAACGCCGGAATACTCAGGTCAACCTGGATCTGGCGCTGCTTGCCACCGTACGGGAAAGGACGTGGCAGCGCCCGGTACGGTCGCCAGTTGGGTACGCAGGAAATTATTGCCGAGGTCGAACAGTTGCTGTTCAGGCAGGGTTTTGCTGCTCAGCCCAAGTTGAACAATCGGAATGGACGAGGCAGAGTACGTAATGATGAGCGGCGGCGTGGTGCCGGGCGGCATAGAGCGCAATGCGGTCTGCACGATAGCCGTAGTCTGCGACAAAGCAGTTTGAATGTTGGCGCCCGGCTGAAAGAAAATCTTGATTACCCCGATACCCGTCAGCGATTGCGACTCGAGGTGTTCAATGTCGTTGACCGTTGTGGTGAGGCCGCGCTCGGAGTTACTGATGATGCGGTCGGCCATCTCGCTCGGCGACAGACCGGCGTAAAACCAGACCACGCTCACGACAGGAATGTTGATGTCGGGCAGGACGTCGACGGGCATCCGCAGGATCACCAGCGGCGTCACGATGACGATGACGAGCGCCAGCACGATAAACGTATAAGGGCGCTTTAGGGCCAGCCAGACAATCCACATCGGTGTAGTTTATCTCCCACGAATCGGAAGCAGAGACACCCTTGGTTGCTTCCGGTACCGCACAAAGCTTTTTCGATTCGATACGGTGCGTATTAGATTTATAGATGATACCTTATTCCCATGGCGGGAAAAGCTGTGGTGTTAGAAAAAAGGTCGCCGGGACGCCCCCGCAGCGAATCGTCCCGCCGCGCGATCCTGCGCAGCACATTGAGATTGTTGCGGACACCGGTTACAACGATTTGTCGATCGAGGCCATCGCGTGCGATGCCAATGTCGGCAAGGCAACGGTCTATCGGTGGTGGCCAAACAAGGGAGCGCTCGTCGTGGACGCCTTTTCGTCTAGCGTTCACAAGCAACTGCTGTTTCCTGACACGGGCTCGGTCTATTCCGATGTGAGCCTCCAGGTGGGCCACTTGGTGCAGCTCTTTCGGTCGCGTCGGGGGCAGATTGTCGCGGCGTTGATTGGCGGCGGACAAACCGACCCGGACTTGATCGAAGCCTTCCGCGAACGCTTTGTGCGGCCACGACGGTTGGAGGCGTATGCGACGCTGCGCAAGGGAATCGAGCGGCGAGAGTTGCCCGCGGACTCTGACCTCGATCTGATCCTGGATTCGCTGTACGGCGCTATCTATATGCGCTTTCTTATCTGGAAAGACGGGCTGAGCGAGAAGTTCATCGAAGATATTTGTCGCATGGTTCTCGACGGCGCCTGCCGTTCGTAAAGTGCGGATGTCTACGCAGCGGACAAGCATACTCAGCTGCGAACAAGGACTCGCAAGTCTTCAGGAACAGCCGGCATTGGACAGACAAATCGGGAAACGCACACGAAGCATTCTTGGTCTGCTAGTTGTTCATTGCCTGGCCAATCTTGTAGGGATTGCTTGAGATAGATGTTGCACGGCGTTCGGGCCACCCCGCGCTTACTTCGGGTCTTCCTAGTCCTTCCTCGTAAGAACGGTTACTGGGCGGCCGTTTAGCCGATACTGGGAATCCGTGCCAAGCAGTAGATACTGTTTTGCATTCCTGTCGCTTGGCTCATCCACGGTGATCTCGATCCAACAAGCGACATAATCTTCGATCTCGACGCCCATCCCTTCATCCCAATCAGTCGCCAAACGGCAGACTGTTGCGCGAATCGTCGTGGCAGGCGAGTTTTCGTAGAACATTTCAATTCGATCACCAGTTTCGAGATTTAGCATTTGCACCTCTTCATCCATCCCGTTGCACGAGTCTTCCTGGGCGCAGCCGCCCCTTCGAGGCGTCCCATCGTGGGAGAACTGTCCCGCGAGTCGGTCTGCCCGCATCCCACCGTCGCCCAATGTGAACGCGTCATCGGGTCGCTAGCAGGGGCGCGAAAATCATCCGTTGCTACAAGGCTTCGCTTCAGGATTCGTGCTCACACACAATTTTTGACGTTCTAGATGTCTTGGCCGCAACAGTGGATTCAGCCCTCTAACTGTTTTTCTGCGAGAGGTCCTGATGAACACTCCGCCTGTTTCTCCTAAAGGTCTAGAATGACACCGGCGCTTGGCTGGGAACAGCACACGAGCACGTTCCCGGGAGCCGGCCTCTCTAGGGGCTCAGGGCTATAAGTAATCGATCCGCCAATCAGACCAGTCATGCAGGTATGACAGACGCCAGTCCGGCACGACCATCTGACCGGAACATCGCACGCTTCCGCCAGTTCAAGCAAACTTCCGAATTTCGGATCCCAAGCGGCGGTAATCCCACTACGCGCGAATGAGACCGTGGGGCCCGATCCGGGCAGCCCTTGTGGTAGGTGAGGCGTGTGAACAACCCTGTGACACGCCAAGTTTCTGTAACAAAGCCGCGTCAATGTGGCCAGTCGCATCGAAGTCTGCCCCGACTTGGTCGATTTCGGCGGGCCTGCTGTACACGATGTATCCTCGTCCGCGAGAGAGCTGTTTCAGCAATGAACGCGTTTCTTCTGCAAATGGATGCTCGACGCTATTGCGCGCTCCATAGATCCACCAGATCTCTCGTTGCGATCTTTCGGCGGCGAGTGTGTGCAGCATCGACGTCACGGGGGTTGCGCCGACTCCAGCGCTGACGAGAACCACAGGACTCTGGCTGGGATGCAGAGTAAAACTGCCGCGCGGCGCACTAACATCCAATACATCGCCTTCTCGCGCACGATTGCACAAAAATGAACTTCCAATCCCGTTCAATTCGTTCTTGACGCTGATGCGGAAATGATCGGCTCCGGGCAGATCAGACAACGAATAGCTTCGAAGAACAGGCGCTTTGCCAGGATCGACGAGCAGCCGCAAGACTACAAATTGACCTGCCTGGTAGACAGGAAGGCTTTGCCCGTCGATTGGCGCCAGAACGAAGGAAGTTACGTTATCGGTTTCCTTATGAATATGCGCGACTCGCATCTGTCGAAATCCAGGCCATGCGGGTGCCTGTTCCTCATCGGCGAGTCCCGGATTCCCCACCATAGTTTTGGAGCTCAAGTCTTGCTGGAGCATTGCCTGGAACGAACTCCGCCAACCCTCGCTAAGCGCAGGAACGCGTAGCGCCCTTTGCAGTTGCTCGCTGGAATGCCCTGGCAAATACAGGAGGGCGTCAACTTCGGCCACACTGATTCGCTCGAGACCGTCAGTAATTTTCACGATGTCATCGCCAGCACCAACTTCCCCCTCCTGCAAAACACGAAAGTAGAATCCTGGTCTGTGATGTGCTACGAGCAGGGCCGCCATACGAGGTTCATTCATGCGGATGCCGACGCGGAAGCACGTCACGCGTGGCTGCGTTACTTCAAATTCAGCACTACCGATGCGGTATCGATCGCCGATGCACACCTCATTGTCAGGAAGTCCCTCAACGGTGAAGTTTTCTCCGAACTGCCCGTAGACGAAGTCATTGCGTCCGAGAAAGCGTTCCCAATAGTGATAGGAGTCCATCTGATAAACAAAAACGGCTCGATGCTCTCCTCCGTGACCCGCTAAATCGGCTTGCGCATCACCGTCGATATCGAGCTTACGTACCATTCGCCGTCCAACAGCTGGAGATTTCCAGACGGACGTTCGGACCGTTTGGTCGTTCCATGTCACGTCGCGCGGAAGGCCGACATTTACTGAAAGCAATCTGGGCACGCATACCTCATCGAAGTCAGTGTCCGGCTAGAATCCGTCTGTCGCTCCGTTCTACCAACGACGAGCTGGAGCGGCGCCATCCACGTGGAGAATCTCTCCACTCACATGACCTGCGTGTACCAGGTAAAGAACAGCATCGACAATATCTTTCACCGTTGCCTTTTTCATGGCCTGCTGGAGCGTCGAGTCGTTGGGATCATTGGGGTGCATTGGTGTATCCACAACGCCGGGAGCTACGGCATTAAAGCGGATGCCGTCTTTCGCATACTCGATTGCGAGATTCTGCGTCGCTGAATTCAACCCACCCTTGGTAATCATCGAAATTGAGCCGTTCTCGCCAGCGATTGGCCGATCGGCCAGCGCCGCGGTGATGCTCACAACGCACCCCGATTTCTGTTTTAGCATCTCTTTCACAGTGCGCTGAGTGATGTAGAAAAATCCGAGCAGATTGGTGGACACGAGGGCGTCAAAGTCCTCGGTAGTGAAGTCAGTGAAAGGCTTGGTTAGGAAGATGCCGGCGTTATTCACCAAAACGTCGATGGTTCCGAAGTTGTTGATTGCTGCTTCGACCGCTTGGGCAGCCGTTTGCTGCTTGCCGATATCGCCTGCGAGGAGAACCAGGCTGCCTGAGGTAGTCAACTTTCGATTGGAGTCACGAGAGGTTGCGACGACGTTATAACCTTCTTCCAAAAAGCCGTCGACTAAGCCAGTGCCAATACCTCCCGTTGCTCCCGTTATGATTGCCGTTTGCTTAGCCGACATACCTGGCCTTTCATTTTCGTTCTAAGGGTTCGAACCCAATCCACAGCTGGGTCACCGGCCAAAGCGCGGGACTCTTCCGGCCAAGACGAACCTGTTTCACGTCGGCCGGGATGACAGACACCGACAACGAGCCGATGTCGGCGTCGATTGAAGCAGACACCTAAGCGGCTTTTTCCGCCCCCCGGCCTAGTCTACCCAGATATGAGAAGTCTCCTGTGACGCAGGAGATTCAGGAATGCTTCAGAAACACGATGGAGTTTAGGAGTCTAACTACTGAAGCTTTCCTTGGCGGTCTGTCGGCATCATCCAAAACCGCCCGTAAAACCCGTCGATTCGTGGTGTCGGCACTCATCAATCGAGGTCCAAGGACTATGCGGCGCGTTACAATAGTGATCGATGGAAATCGGGTTTCGAAGTGACTGAATAGCCAAACCATTTGCGACCAAAGCAAGGTCGCAAGTTTTGCTTCAGTCGCTTCAAAAGCCCCTTCGATTAGACTGCCCTAAAAATGGTGCAAACAAACCATTGCTTCTAAATGCGAAAGTGGCGGAATTGGCAGACGCACCAGACTTAGGATCTGGCGGGTAAAACCGTGGGGGTTCGAGTCCCCCCTTTCGCACCAATCACTTGACCATTTTTAGGTTCGGAAGCTCCTCGGTGCTCAACCGTCCTTCTGGCTCACGGAATCGCGCGTTGCCGCAGTGCAACATTGCATGGGCAAGCCGAACGGCAGTCTTATTCCATTCCGGGAATTTCCCAACTTCTCTATCCGAATTCTGCGTTACGGCAGTCCACCAGTCCTAGACTATTAGCACCTTCTCCCAGCGCGACCGCTCAACATTCTCAGTTGAGTCCCGTTGGGTACCTATTTTCCGGTGACTGCCGGACATTAGCTGTGATGAACGGGGGCTCTGCTGAGCCCATGTAGAAGTCGTCCCGGGTAGGAGGCTCAAAGTGCACCACTCGACTCTCAGGTCGAGGCATGTCATTTCGACGCAAGAATGGGAGGAATCATGAAACGCGCTCTTCTGTTGCTCGTATTAGCTGTCAGCCTCGGTTGCATCAGTGCCTGGGCTCAGCCACCTCTGATCGTCTACTCGAATAGTCCATCCTGGCTGACAAATTCGTCGCTGAATGGCTCAAATCCAAGCTTCGTCTTGCCGGCGGTAACCCCGTGTGGCGGTGAGAATGGAAACACTTGCGAGCCCTACGGCGGCTTTTTCTTCAACCAAACCTGGGCCGGCGCACCGTCGTACATCAGCATGACGGAAGCGGGAGGAGGTCCCAGCGACATCATTACTTTCGACAGTCTTGGACCAAACGGGGCGTTCCGCGTCCTGTTCTTCTCGGATCCAAGTCTGCCGGGCTCGTCCTTCTATGTAAATTACATTCACTACACGGACATCCAGGAGGATCCAGTTGCCGGTGGAGTCGGCGGCCCCTTTCCGGTGTGCTGCATTCTTAACGGCAATTTCCTGAACGTTACGGTTGCCAGCGACGGCGAATCTTACTTTGATCCATTCGGCTACGGCTTCGACACCAGCGACGGGATCAAGTTCGACGGCGCAATCTATGGTGGCCAGATCCCTGAGCCGACTTCGCTGCTACTGCTGGGGTCAGGTGTACTCGGCGCGTTTGGAGTTGTTCGCCGCCGCTTCCTGAAATAGACGGAATTCTTGCTCGCTTGGCAGGCTCCTTGGAGCCTGCCTTTTTCATGGCCGGTGCCAATGAGAATGCGAAGTAACCAAGCAATCCTTCAGCCGAGCGCAGGATCGCGAACCGCGCGACTCACGCACCAGGGAGTCGTTCGTGCTTGCCAGCCGATACGCCAAGTCGTATGATGGCGCACTTCTGATTCAGGAGGTGGTAGTGCTTGATCGCAGGCAGTTTCTCACTCGTACGACCGCAGGTCTCGGGTTCGCGCTAGCCGCCGGACACCCGTTATTGGCGCAGTTGGCCAACATGCCCGCGAAGCTGCCCGATGCGGCGCAATTCTCCGGGAACGACGAGGCCTATTGGGCCGAGATTCGGAAGCAGTTCCTCATCCCCGAAGACGAGGTGTACCTCAACAACGGAACCGTCGGGTCGAGTCCGGCGCCGGTGCTACGCGCGGTGTTTGACGGCTACACCAAGACGGAGCAGATGGCGCAAGAAGATCCGGAAAACTATCCGATCTGGGGCTACGAGCCATACAACGCGTACCGCGATCCGCTGGCAGCGTTCATTGGCTGTACTCGCGACGAACTGGCGCTGGTGCGCAATGCCACTGAGGGGAACAGCTACATTGCCAACGGCATTGATATGAAGCCGGGCGACGAAGTGCTGATGACCGACCAGGAGCATCCGAGCGGAGAAGGGCCCTGGAAACTTAAAGCGAAACGTTACGGCACCGTGGTAAAGATGGTGACACTGCCCAAGCCGGTTACGAGTCCTGCGCAAGTGCTGAACCTGTTCAGCGATGCGATTACACCGCGAACGCGTGTGATCTTCTTCAGCCATATCACCACGGCTACGGGAGTCGTGCTGCCGGCCAAGGAGTTGTCAGCCCTCGGGCGGTCGAAGGGAATTCTCGTAGCGGTCGATGGTGCGCATGTGCCCGGCATGATGCCGCTCAACGTACATGACATCGGGTGCGACATGTACTCGGCGAGTCCGCACAAGTGGCTGCAAGCCCCAAAGGGTTCGGGTTTTCTCTATGTGCGCGACGAGGTCATTGACCAGGTGTGGAGCACAGTGACCACCGCCGGCTGGGACGACACCAAGATCCGGGCCGAGCGTTTTCAGCGGATCGGATCGTCGAACGTGCCATCGCTGATGGGGATGCGCGCGTCCGTCCAAATGGCGAACGACATCGGCATGGACAAGATCGAGAAGCGCCACCGCGAACTCGCGAATTACATGCTGGCGCAGATGACTGCGCGCGGAGCGGAGTCATGGACCTCGCCCGATCCGGCGATGCGTTGCGCCATCGTGACCGTCAATGTTCCACCGGTGCAACGCATGGCGTTGGAGAAATGGATGTGGACGACGCAGAAGATCCGCATCCGCGGCGGCGAGCCCTCGAAGCTGCGTCTCTCAACGCCGTATTATCTCCGGAAGCAAGATATCGATCGCTTTCTGGCGGCATTTGATCAGTACAAGAAGACGCAGGCGTGATCCACAGCGCATCAGAAAAACGGCTTGATATCGCGGCAACGAGGCTCTTTGTCCCCCGTGTAGAATCGATGGATGGGCTTCAAAGGCGCGGGTAATACCCCCAACGCACACAAGACGAAGACTCCACCGCCCGACGACACGCGCCAGGAGGCCGCCTACCTCAAGGCGCTCGGTGAGAAGCAGACGCCGGTCAGCATTAAGTTGATGGACGGGGAAGTGCTGCGCGGCTGGATTGAGTATTACGATCGCCGCATGGTGCGCCTGACCAGGGATGGTGCTCCTAATCTATTCATCTTTAAGCACGAAATCGCCTACATAGCGGAAGACCTGCCCAGCAAGTCGCGAACGGAAAAGATTGTCGATCGCGCTGGCGCCCCTCCACGAAAATGAGCCTATACCTCCACGAACTGGAACCAATCGCGCGAGAAGCCGGCGCTCTGTTGCTGACCTATTTCAATCCGCAAATCAAGATTGAGTACAAGGGTGACGTCGACCTGGTAACGGCTGCCGATCGGGCCTCAGAAAAGCTCATTGTCGAGCGCTTGCAAGCGCTCTGGCCGGAGCACGGTATTGTGGGCGAAGAGGGCACGCGTACCGACACCTCTGCAGCGTACCGGTGGTTTGTCGATCCGCTCGACGGTACGACGAACTTCGCGCATGGCTATCCGGTTTTTTGCGTCTCGATTGCATTGGCGCGCCAAGACGATCAGCTTGAGGTCGGGGTACTGTACGATCCCACGCGCGACGAATTGTTCGCCGCCGAGCGAGGACAGGGCGCTACGTTAAACGGCAAGCCCATACATGTCTCGAAGACTGCCCAACTGGCTGAATCTATCCTGGGGACAGGCTTTCCCAGCCACAAGCGGCACAAGAACCCGAATATTCACTTTTACCAGCAGATTACTTTGCGCTCGCACGGTGTTCGCCGGGCGGGATCTGCCGCGCTCGACCTTGCCAACGTTGCTTCGGGGCGCTATGACGGTTTCTGGGAGTTCAATCTGAATCCATGGGACACCGCTGCTGGTGTGCTGATCGTGCAGGAGGCGGGCGGCAGGATCACGCGGTTCGACGGAACGCCATTCCGGCTCGACAGCCGCGAAGTGCTGGCGACCAACGGTCTCATCCACGATGAAGTGGTCGGACAATTCGGTGAGATCCTTGCCGGACGCGGCCTTGAGCCGCTGCCCCCGCCGGTTGAATACGCCAAGTCCCGCACCTAACGTTTGGCAGGTGGTGGACCAGGTGAACAAGGGCCAGGCTTCCATGCGCGAGTAGCGCAACTCGCTATCGCGGTTTTTCAATGAGTGGGCCGCTCTCTCCGGGGCCGCGTTTTCTGCGGTAAAATCTCACCGTGATTACCTCGCTGTTGAACCGCCAGATTGCCAAGCGTCCCGAACAGGTCAAGCTGCAGGGGCGCATTCTTTTCCTTACCGAAGACCCCGAGCTTATCCGGCGCCAACTGGCGGGTGAAGACCTGCCTTGGGACACCCAGCATCCCGAGCGCAATCCCAAGCTGCGCGACGACATTTCGACCGACGAGATCACCCCGGCACACATCTGCTTCTTTTTCGATGAGACGCTGGGCGAGTTTCCTTACACGGGATTGAAGTGCGGCAGTGAGACGCCGATTAAGCGCGGCGACGTGAAGCGCGGCGGATTTGTTGCGTGCGTCAGCGGCAAGCGCCGCGGCAAGGGGTCGAGCCGCGAGCAGTCGCCTTATGCCGAGATGTCGGCGGGCATTCAGTTGGTGATCGCCGAAAACATCGAGCGTATCTACAAGCAGAACTGTCAGAACCTCGGCGTGCTGACGTCGACTGACTTCGGACTCATTGACAGGATTCGGGGCGGCGAAACCATCGAGCTGCGCGAGTTCACCCTCGGCGAGGATGAGATTACCCGGCAGGTGATTGAGTACGGCGGGCTGTTTCCGTTTAATGTCGCGCGTTTGCAAGGCAAGGTTTTTCTGCCTCCGATCGAGACCAAGCCGCGGCCGATGACCATCTCGGAAAAGATCTTTGCGCGCCACATGCTGCACAGTAGCGGCAGGGTTGGGGTCGAGGCCGTCAAGCCAGGCGACACTGGCTTCGCACGGACCGACCTGCGCTTCAGCCATGAGTACGTTACGCCCATGGCGGCTATTTTCTACGAACACTACTTGGGCAAAGACGAGCCGGTGAATGATGCCAGTAGCATCCTGTTTTTCCGCGACCATTTGACGTTTCTCGACGAAGTACTTTCGGAAGAGAAGCGCAAGATGGGACTCCTGGACCTGGCGACGCAGTTGAAGCTTAAGCAGCAGGACTTCGCGAAGTCGCGTGGCATACGACTACACGGAGAGTTGACCGATCGCAAAGGGTCGGAGGGGATTTGCCACTCCATCATTACTGAGACTTACGCTTTGCCGGGCCAACTGAACGTGGGTTCCGACTCACATACGCCCCATGTCGGCGCGATGGGCTGCCTCGCCTTCGGTATCGGCACCACCGACGTTTTCAATTCATGGTTTACGCGAGATGTGCGGGTTAAGGTGCCGGAGTCGGTAAAGGTCATTGTTCGCGGCCAGCGTCGCGAGAACGTTACTGCGAAAGACTTCATTCTCAAGCTGCTCTCGATGGACTACATTCGCAGCGGCAAGGCGCTAGCGAAAGTCATTGAGTACTCAGGCGAGGCCATCGAGGCTCTGGGTGTGGACGAACGCGCCACCATGACTAACATGGCGGCGGAGATAGGCGGCTTCACCGGCATCGTCGCGCCTGACGAGAAGGTGGTCGAATTCCTCATGGAGCGCCGCGGCATGCCGCGAACTGAAGCCGAAACGCTGATTGAGGGCCTGCAAAGCGATCCCGACGCGCATTATGCGCACGTCATCGAACTCGATGCAGCGGAGATCTATCCCATGGTGGCGACGCCCGGCGATCCCGGCAACGGCAAGTTCGTGCGGGAACTGAATACGCCTGTGCCGGTGGAGATCGCTTACGGTGGAACCTGCACCGCCGGAAAAAACGAAGACATGGACATGTACGCGCTCGTGTTGCGCGAAGCGTTAAAGCATGGCAGGCGGATTGCCGACTCCTGTAAGTTCTACATCCAGTTCGGATCGCAGGAGACACGCGAATACTGCATTCGCAAAGGATACCTCGAGACTTTCGAGAAGGCAGGTGCGCACGTCATCGAACCCAGTTGCGGAGCTTGCATCAACGCCGGTCCAGGAGTTTCCACCCGGCCCGATCAAGTGGTGATCAGCGCGCAGAATCGCAATTTCCCCGGCCGCAGCGGTCCCGGCCTCATGTACCTGGCCAGCCCGCTCACCGTCGCAGCCAGTGCGGTTGCCGGATACATTGTGGAGTATGAGCCGGCTGCACAGCCGGAAACGGCCCGCGCGCGCTCCTGATCTGCCGAAAATCTTGCATTTTCCACTTGACCCTGACGCAACGTCAGGCCCGACTATGTGTGTGGAGGCGGACGTGAACCGCGGAACAACGAGGCTCTACCGAGCGCAGGAATTCGCGGCTTTGGCTGGCGTAACGGTGCGAGCATTGCATCACTACGACCGGCTGGGGCTGCTGAAAGCCAGCTATCGCAGCGATGCGGGTTACCGGCTCTACAGCGAGAGCGATCTCGCGCGCCTGGAACAGATTGTTGTTCTCAAGTTTCTCGGACTGCCTCTGAAGTCCATCGGAAAACTTCTGCAAGCAGAGGTTGCCAGCCTGCCCGAGGTGTTGCAGTCGCAACAGCTTGTGCTCGCCGAGAAGCGTCTCGAACTGGATCGCACCATCGAGGCAATCTCGGCGGCGCGGGTGGCGCTTCTCGCCTCGCCTGTACCCGACTGGACGCTCATCACTCACATTATTCGGAGGGTTGGAATGCAAAACGACACAGCATGGACGAACAAGTACTTCAGTGAACAGGCCAAGGCGCAGGTCGAAGAGCGAAAGAGCCTTTGGTCACCGGAATTGCAGGAGCGTGTCACGCGCGAGTGGAATGAACTGTTCCGCGACGTGGAGGCGGCCCTAGGCGAAGATCCGGCGAGCCGAGCCGCACAGTCGCTAGTGGCCAGATGGAAGAAACTCGTCGCCGAATTCACTGGCGGAAACCCCGAAATCCAGAAGGGGCTGAACAAGATGTATTCCGATTCCCCGAACTGGCCAGTGCAGCAGAAACAGCACCAGATTAAGCCGGAGATACAGGCGTTCATCCAGGCGGCCAGGAAGGCGTCATCACAGACTTAACTCGCGGAATCAACCGTAACGCCATGAGTTGCATCAGCGGCTCATGGCGCTTTTTGTCGGGACTCTTGCGCTCAACAAAACCCGCCCGATTTGGTAGTATCGAATTACACCGACCCGTAAGCGTCGAGCCGAAAGAATTGACGGAGAACCCGCTTTATGGCCTATGTAATTGCCGAACCCTGTATCAACACCAAGGACACCGCATGCGTAGACGCCTGCCCGGTGGATTGTATCCACCCCAAGAAGGACAGCGAGAAATATGCGGCGGAAACGATGCTGTATATCGATCCTGTCGAATGCATCGACTGCGGGGCGTGCGTGCCGGTCTGCCCGGTTTCTGCAATTTTCGCGCTCGACGATCTGCCGGAAAAGTGGAAGGAATACACCGAGCTTAACGCCAAGTATTTCGGTCGCTAAGCCGTTAGAAGTTCGCTGAAAAAGGGCACAGACGATGTGCCCTTTTCGCTTGCAACAAATCTGTGAGCAACTTACAACAGGTTCTTGATCTTTTCGATGAGTACGTCGGGGGGGGCGCCCTTGGTGATGAAGGCGTCAGCCACTTCCAGCGCTTCCGGCGGCAGCGAGAAGTACGCCGACAGCAGAACGATGGGTATACCAGGACGGCGACGGCGCATTTCAGCGGCGACCTCTCCGCCATTTAACTCGGGCATGAAATAGTCGAGCACCACCAGGTCCACGGGGTTTTCGTCGAAGACCTTAAGTCCTTCCGCACCATCGCTCGCCGTAAGCACACGATAGCCGCGGCTCTCGAGCATGATCTTACGGACGCGAAGCCCGATCTTCTCGTCATCGACACATAGGACCGTCTTGGACGGTGCCGTTTCCATCCCGTTATCCCGGTCAGCTTCCACTTCCAAATGCAGCAAAGACGTAGCCGTCATGAATCGTAAAAGTCCATCCGTCTGAAGCTGGCTTCTGAGCCTCCAACAGTCCGCCACCTAAGTGGGCAGGCTTGAGTTGTACCGTACTTACGGGTCGCTTGACCATACATAAAACGTCGTAGTGATCTGCTATCAGGCTCGTACGTCCGTCGTTGACCGTATGAAAATGCGCGTGTTACCGTACTTTGTTAGGCCATCCTGCTTTGCGCCGATAGTGCGCCGAAGGGTCGTATTTTGCCTTCCGATACCCAGCCCTCCCCAGCTATTCGTAAGACAGCTCTGAACGCCACCCATCGCCAACTGGGGGCCAAAATGGTCGATTTCAGTGGTTGGGACATGCCCGTTGAGTATCCAAAGCACGGCGGCCTCATGAAAGAGCACCTGGCCGTCAGGACCGGCGTAGGGGTCTTTGATGTCAGTCACATGGGCGACATCCGTATTCATGGGCCGCAGGCCCTGGCGGCCGTCCAGCACATCACCATGAACGATGCCTCCAAGATGGCGATCGGCCAATGCCAGTACTCGGCGATGCTGTATCCCCAGGGCACGTTCGTCGACGACGTGATCGTTCACAAAATGGCCGACGACGACTACCTGCTGGTCATCAATGCGGGCACCCGCGAAAAAGATGTCAACTGGGTAGTTGAGAATACCAAGGCATTTGATTGCCAGGTAGAGCACCTGAGCGACTCTTACACGCAAATTGCTATTCAAGGCCCCAAGGGCGCGGCGACGCTGCAAAAGCTAACAGACGCCGACCTATCCAAGGTCAAGTTTTACTGGTTTACGTACGGGACGGTGTGTGGCCTGCCGAATACCCTGATCGCCCGCACTGGCTACACTGCGGAAGATGGCTTCGAGATTTACGTTCCCAGCGACGAAGCAACCAGCGCGCGCGTATGGGACGCAGTGATGCAGGCCGGCGAAGAGTTCGGCATTGTGCCCTGTGGCCTGGGATCGCGCAACACGCTGCGGCTGGAAGGCGCGTTGTCGCTGTACGGCCACGAGATTTCCGAGTCCATCAACGTTTGGGAGGCGCACCTGGACCGCTTCCTCAAGATGGACAAGGGCGATTTCATCGGTCGCGAGGCGCTGGAGAAGGCGAAATCCGCTGGCGTCACCCGCACGCTGGTAGCGTCTGGAATCGATTGAGCGCGGCATCCCGCGTGACGGATACAAGGTGCAGGACCTCGCTGGCAAGGAAATCGGCTGCGTGACCAGCGGTTCCTACGCGCCATTCCTGAAGAAAAACATCGCTCTGGCCTATGTCCCTACTGAATTCGCGCCACTCGATACCGAAGTGGCCGTCGAGATCCGCAACCAGCCAGTGAAATGCAAGGTTGTCCCAATTCCGTTCTATAAGCGTCCGAAGAAGCAGTCGTAGTTCATAATTAAAGAGTTGTCTTATATCCCGCTAACCTCGCCGGGCCTGGACCCGAGCTGAAGAGGACACGAAATGGCTTATCCCGCAGATTTCAAGTACACCAAGGAGCACGAGTGGCTGAAGGTGGACGGCACGACCGGCACCATCGGCATAACCGACCACGCGCAGAACTCGCTCGGCGACATCGTCTTTGTCGAATTGCCCAAGGTAGGCGCCGAGATTACAGCCGGACAGACATTCGGCTCCGTCGAGTCGGTAAAGGCCGTCTCTGATTTGTATGCGCCGGTGTCGGGCACCGTGACCGAGATCAACGAAGCCCTGAACACTACGCCCGAAGACGTGAACAAAGACGCCCATGCCGCGTGGATGATCAAGGTCACGCTGAAAGACCCAGCGGAAGCCAGCAAGTTGCTTTCAGCAGCAGACTACGAAACATTTGCAGCCGCAGAAGGCGGCCACTGACGTCTTTTCCCCACATTCAATTTGTTGGTGGGCCCGCACGCTCGCATTGCGACTAGCGCCTCACGTTTCATCTAAGGCTATATATCCATGCGCTATCTTCCGAAATCCCAATCAGACCGCGAGGCCATGCTGGGCGACATCGGGGTGAAGTCGGTCGACGATCTGTTCGCCGCCATTCCCGCTGAATACCGTCTCACGCGTGACCTCAACATTCCGCGCTCGTATGCGGAGAGCGAAATCGTCGAATTCTTCCGCGATCGCGCCGCCGAAAACGGCCAGGGCTATGCGACTTTCCTGGGCGCAGGAGCCTACTCGCACTACCGTCCGGTGGTGATCGATGCGCTTGTCTCGCGCGGAGAGTTTTTTACCGCCTACACCCCGTATCAGCCGGAAATCGCACAAGGCACTCTCCAGGCAATCTTCGAATTCCAGTCGATGATCTGCGAGCTGACTGGAATGGACGTGGCCAACGCCTCTATGTATGACGGTTCGACTGGCGCGGCCGAAGGGCTGATGATGGCCGTCCGTGTCACTGGACGCCACAAGTCGGTAATCGCCACGAGCGTGCATCCGGAATACCGCGAGGTCATCACGACCTATGCGCGTCACCAGGGAATGCCACTCTCCACCGTGGGCTACAGCAAGAATGGGCGCGTCGATCTCGAGGCGCTCGACAAGGCTGTGGACAGCGAAACTGCCGGCGTGCTCATCCAGTCGCCAAACTTTTTCGGAACGATTGAAGATGTGGCAGCAGTGGCCGACATCGTTCACAAGAAGGGGGCAATGCTTGTGGTTTCGATTGCCGAAGCCGTATCGCTCGGCATTGTGAAGCCTCCGGCTGAGGCCGATATCGTCAGCCTGGAGGCGCAGTCATTCGGCGTGCCGGTCGGATTCGGGGGCCCCTACTGCGGCGTAATGGCAACTCGCGAGAAGTTTATTCGCCAGATCCCCGGGCGCCTTGCCGGCGAAACCGTTGACCGCAACGGCAAACGCGGCTTCGTGCTGACCCTTTCGACGCGCGAGCAACACATCCGGCGCGAGAAGGCGACTTCGAACATTTGCACCAACCAGGCGCTGGTGGCGCTGATGTGCAACATCTTTATGACCATCTACGGCAAGCAGGGCTTGAAAGAGTTGGCAGAACAAAACCTGGCGAAAGCGCATTACGCGGCCGAACAGTTCAAGAAAAGCGGCGCCAAGTTGCCATTCGATGGCGCGCCCTTCTTCAATGAGTTCGTCATCCAGACCGGCGGCGAACCCCTCGTGATCAACGATCGCCTGCTGAAGGAGAAGATCGTAGGTGGCTTCCCGCTGAAGAAGTTCTATCCCGAGTTGGGCAACGCTTCGCTGTGGTGCTGTACGGAGACGACGACCAAAGCCACCATTGACGCGGCGGCGAAGGAGGTGGCGCGATGAACAGCGATTATAAGAAGGCTGCGACCCACCTCAGCCAGAATGAAGGCCTGATCTTCGAAAAGTCGTCGCCCGGCAAGAAGGCGTACAAGCTGCCTCCGCTGGATGTGCCCGAGGTTGAAGCGAAGAAGTTGCTCGGCAACTCGACGCGCGAAGACCTCGGAAACATGCCCGAAGTCAGCGAGATCGAAATCATTCGGCACTTCACCCGCCTATCAACGTGGAACTACGCGGTAGATCATGGCATGTATCCGCTGGGCTCATGCACCATGAAGTACAACGCGCGCGTAAATGAAGTCGTTGCGCGTTTGGGCGGACTAGCCGAAGCGCATCCCTACCAACCCGAAGAGATTTCGCAGGGCGCGCTCCGCATCATGAAGATGCTCAGCGACCAGCTCATCGAAATCACGGGCATGGACACGATCACGCTCCAGCCGGCGGCCGGTGCGCATGGTGAGATGACCGGCATCCTGCTGGTGCGGGCGTATCTCGAGTCGCAGGGCAATCCACGCAAGAAGATTCTCGTGCCTGACTCGGCACACGGAACCAACCCCGCTACCGCGGCGATGTGCGGCTATTCGGTGGAGAACCTGAAGTCCAACGCCGCCGGCATGGTTGACATGGCCTCGTTGGAGGCCCAGGTGAACGAAGACGTGGCGGCGCTCATGCTCACCAATCCCAATACGCTTGGAGTCTTTGAGCAGGAAATTCATAAAATTGCCGACGTCTTACACGCCAAGGGCGCGCTCCTCTACATGGACGGCGCCAACATGAATGCGCTGGTAGGCAAGGTGCGTCCCGGCGACTTCGGCGCTGACGTGATGCACCTCAACCTGCACAAGACTTTCTCAACGCCCCACGGCGGAGGCGGTCCCGGGTCAGGTCCCGTCGCCTGCAAGAAAATCCTGGAGCCTTTCCTGCCCACGCCGGTAGTCGTCACGAAGCCCGACGGAACGCTGGCACTGGATTACGATCGTCCGCAGTCGATCGGGCGTGTGCGCATGTTCTACGGCAACTTCGGCATGTTCGTTCGCGCACTGGCCTACATCATGGCCAACGGGCCCGAAGGTCTGCGTCTTACCACCGAAGACGCAGTGCTCAACGCCAATTACATCCGCAAGCACCTACTCGGACTGTACGAACTTCCTTTCGACACCCCGACCATGCATGAGGTCGTGTTCAGCGACAAAATCCAGACCAGGAAGGGCATCAAGACCGGCGACATCGCCAAGCGCCTCATCGATTATGGGTTCCATCCGTACACCGTGAGTTTCCCTCTTGTAGTGCCCGGTGCCTTGATGATCGAACCAACCGAGAGCGAGTCGAAAGAAGAGCTCGACTTGTTCATCGATGCCATGAAGCAGATAGCCGAAGAGGCCGAGACCTCGCCGGAAATCATTGCCGGAGCGCCTTACCGAACCCGCCTCTCGCGGCTGGACGAAACCGCAGCTGCCCGCAAACCGATCTTGCGCTGGAAGCCGCAAGGCGAGTTGGTGGCAAAGTAGCGAATCTAAACAGGAAAGACACTCGAAGTAGGAGCCTGGCTTCTCCTTCCTTTTTTGGCACTAGCCCTCGATACCGCAAGCAATCTCCACGGAACTCCCCCGCACCCGTCTTCGTATCTCACATTGGAAGCATGAGATTCAGCGGCGCGCGGGCATCGTGCCGGAAGGAGCATCACAATGGACGGACAAATAATTGGACTAGTGGCAGTAACCATGGCGCTCGGAATTCCGCTCGCCGCGTTGTACACCTTTTATCGGGTGCGGAAACTGCGTACCGATGAGCGCATCGCGGCCATGGCGCGCGGAGTCGCGGTCCCGATGGAGCCGGAGCTTTCGCAGGTCGCGCGGTCTCGCCGGGCCGGAATCCTGCTGACCGCGGGCGCGATCGGCTATATTGTCACCTTTGGACTGATTGGACGGTTCGAGCACGACGCCTGGATGGCAGCCTACTTTGGCGTCATCCCATTGGCCTTGGGCGTCGGCTACTTCCTCGACGCGTACCTGGTGCGGCGAGACCTGACCACGTCCTAGACAGCCGGCGTTCAAAAAAGGAAAGGCGGACCATGAGGTCCGCCTTAAGCTTTTGAAGACAAAAGGTTTACTTTGTTGCGATAGCCTTAACGCGCGCGTTGAGCCGGGCCTTGTAGCGGCTGGCGGTGTTCTTGTGCAGAACGCCCTTCTGGACGCCCTTATCCACGACTGACGCGGCGCTGCTGAATGCCGTCTTGGCAGCATCTTTGTCGCCATTATCAATGGCCTCGCGCAGCGAGCGCAGGGCGGAACGCAGACGTGACTTGTTGGCGCGGTTGGTAGCCGTCTTTTTCTCGGTTTGACGGGCGCGCTTCAGCGCCGAAAAATGGTTCGCCATACTATGCTTTGATCCTTCAGACAGAAATCTCGACGTGAGCCGAATACATGATTCTACAGGAGGCTCGGGGCATCCGGCAAATCATAGTTACTGGCGTGCCTATTGCGCTTTCTCGACTTCTGCGCTTCTTCCATCGCCTCTTTGAGGTCCGGATGCTCGTCGAGCACTTCTTTCATACATTCCTGCGCCGAGCTGCTGGCCCAGGCTTGGCTGGTTGTCATGACCTCGTTCATCAACTGAGGCAGCACCTTGATCGCTTTTGCGCCGACAGGCGTCTGGTAAAACGCTGTAAGCTGCTGAATCTCTTCGTCGGAGAAGTACTTGGCATAAATGGGGATCGTCAGCTCGCGTCGTCGACGCCCCTGATTTTGCCGCCGAGTTTCTCGAAAAACAGGTCCACTCAGCTTGGCTCGATAGTCTCCTGGCGGGAAGGCATTGATCAGGCTCGGCCGAAGACTGGTCTCCATGCTGGTCATCATCTGCGCCGCCAACGTATCGGACCCGGTCAGCTGCATCAGTTTGCGGATGTCGGCTTCCTTGGCAGGGTCGATTTTGGATTGTGCTGCTGGAGTTTTTGCGTTGGCCCTGCCGATGGCGGTGCGCCGTTCTGTGCGGACGCGCAATGTTCAGCATCAGAAGGACGGCCTAGCAGTCTTGATTTTCATGGCTTCACCCCGGATAGCCCGAATGGTACACCCCTCCCGAGCGACAGCCGGAAGCCCTTTTGAAAAAACCGCCGGCAATGGGCGTCCTAATGCCAGCCCGGGCATCCAACCAACTGGAGGCTGGTATTTCGCACAGACGCGACGGCGAATCACGAGTGTTATCTTTGCGGGAAGTATCGCAATTGACTCTCTCCCGAATCGGGATTACGCTAACCAGCAATGTGCGGTATTTTCGCTGCGGCGAACATTCCCGACGTACCTCTTCCTCCGATCCTGAAAAATTTCTGTGCGGCAAATTGCAAATCCAGCGCGGATTTGTTCGGCCAGCCACGCATGATCGCACCCGGCTCCTGGAGGCACTAACCGACCCTAGATGAAGACTCAAATCGAGATCAGCCCCAACATCGAAACTCTCTTTGGCACCCGCGACGAAAATCTGCTCCTGCTCGAACAAGGCCTGAACGTTGCCATTGGCATGCGTTCCGACTCGATTGAAATCGAGGGAGCACCCGACGATGTCGCCCGCACCCAGCAGGTTTTTGCTGACTACCAGCACCTGCTCCGCAACGGATTCACCTTCGTGAACGGCGACCTCGGCACCATGCTGAAGGTACTGACCTCCGACAACACGGCCACCCTGCGCAGCTTGGCCGAGGCCGGTAAGCAGCGCTCGTTCGGTAAGCGGTCGGTGCAACCCAAGAGCATTAACCAGCGGCGCTATCTCGAGGCTATCGAGAAGAACGACATGGTGTACGGAATCGGCCCCGCTGGAACTGGCAAGACCTATCTTGCCGTGGCGATGGCGATCTCGGCTCTGATGTCGAAGCGAGTGGCCCGCATCGTGTTGGCGCGCCCGGCGGTGGAGGCCGGAGAGCGTCTGGGCTTCCTGCCCGGAACGCTACAGGAGAAAGTCGATCCGTACCTGCGCCCGCTGTATGACGCCCTGTACGACATGCTCGATCCCGACAAAGTGGATCGCTACCTCGAGAAGAACGTCATCGAGATTGCGCCCATCGCCTTCATGCGCGGCCGTACCCTCAACGATGCTTTCGTCATTCTTGACGAGGCGCAGAACACCACGTCGGAACAGATGAAGATGTTCGTCACCCGCCTGGGCTTCAACTCCAAGGCGGTCATCACCGGCGACATCACGCAGATCGATCTGCCTAACCCCGAGCCGCAGCGGATTAGTTGAAGCGATCGACGTACTCAAGGACGTCGAAGGAATTCGCTTCTGTTACTTCGACGAAGGCGACGTGGTGCGCCATCACCTGGTGCAGCGCATTGTGCGCGCCTACGAAGACCATAAGGGGCGCAACGAACAACTGTCATTCGATCTAAAAGCGAACAACGGGTTCGCCACGCCGCGTGTTAGCGAACGCAAACGCGCCCAACACTGACCGCGACGCCGCGCTGGCCGAAGTTCCGCTCGCGGATTTGACGACCGGAAACCGCATTTCCGAGTAGAACCTTGCTACCATACTGTGGGAGGGCCGTGCGCCCTCCCATTTGTTCCTTTAGCCGACGTGAACCGCAAACCACCAGCCTCGACGGCGACCAGCGCTGAAACCTTAAGCCGTTATGCGACGCGTGTGCAGCGCGCGCTCGATATTGCGGGCGAGGTCAATATCGGCATCACCTCGAATCGCGAGATGCAGTCGCTCAACCGCCGCTTCCGAAAGAAGAACAAGCCCACCGACGTATTGTCGTTTCCATCGGTGACTCCGGGAATCGCGGGCGACATTGCCATCTCGTTGGAAATTGCTGCCGACAATGCTGCCGAACTCGGACACTCGCTGGCGACGGAAGTGAAAATCCTCATCCTGCACGGCATGTTGCACTTGGCAGGCTATGACCACGAGATTGACGACGGCGAGATGCACGAGCGCGAAGCTGAATTGCGCCAGAAGTTGAAGCTTCCGGTCGGCCTCATCGAACGCAGGCACGGTCCTGCGCAGAAGGCTCACCAAGCGCGGAGGCCGTCGCGCATGAACCTCCCGTTATGGCTCCTGCTGTTGTTGCTGTCGGCTCTGCTGACCCTGGTTTCCTACGTGGACCGTCTCTACCACGAGATGGGCAAATTCCTCTCTCGCGAATTCCAGGAGAACATCGACGCTTACGAACATCACGTGGAGCCGCGGCTCGGCTTCACGTCCCAGCGGGCATCGCTGTCGATGGCGGTGTTGACGCAGATCTGCACCGCGTCCATCGGCGTGCTGATCGGCTACATGCTCTTCCAGGAGAACCGTTGGGTTGCGCTCGACCTCGTGCAGGCGGCGGTGAGCCTCATCTTCATCATCGTTATCTTCAACCGCTTGTTGCCGCATATCTTCTTCGTGCGAACCCGAGGAGAATGGCTGGCCCGTTTCGTGCCGGTGTTGCGGATTCTTATCTACATTGCGATGCCGGTCACCATGATCCTGGGTTTCGCCCTGTCTGTCGCCTCACTCACCAAGGAGCACGCAGATAAGGAACCCGAGCATCCCTCCGAGGCCGTGGACGCCTTGATCGAGGCTGGCCAGGAAGAGGGCATCCTCGAGGAAGGCGATCGCGACCTGATCCAGTCGGTCGTGGAATTCGGCGACAAGACGGTGCGCGAGGTCATGACTCCGCGGCCCGAAATCGTTGCCGTGCCCGCCAGCATGAACGTCGCCACGTTCATCGAAATGCTCAACCAGTCGCCGTATTCGCGCATACCGGTGTACGAGGACAGCATCGACCACATCAAGGGCATCCTGTACTCGAAAGACTTGTTGCAGGTTTCCGACACCGACGCGGCCACCACGAAGGTCGGCGACCTGATGAAGACCGAGGTTTACTTCGTCCCCGAGACCAAGATGAGCAGCGATCTACTGCGCGAAATGCAGCAGCAGAACATTCGTCTGGCCATCGTAGTCGACGAATACGGCAGTGTCGCCGGACTCGTGACAATCGAAGACCTGGTGGAAGAAATTGTTGGCGAAATCCGCGACGAACACGAAAAGACAGACGTGGTGAAGGAGAGCGATACGTCCTATATCTTCAACGGCAATACCGATCTCGACCTGCTCGATAAACTGCTCGGCGGCCTCCGCACCGATGAACACGAGGCCACCACGATAGCTGGACTTGTTAGTGAGCTCGCCGGTCATATCCCAGCGGCCGGAGAGGTGTTCGAAGAAGATGGCCTACGCTTCGAAGTGCTCGAAGCCACAGACCGCCGTGTCGAGCGCGTTCGCGTGAGCCTGCAAAATGTGACGACACCGAAACAGGTGCGTGCCTGATGGCGTTCCGCTCAGGATTCGTCTCCATCATTGGCCGCCCCAATGCCGGTAAATCAACCCTGCTGAATGCGCTCGTCGGCGAAAAAGTCGCCATCGTGACGCGCAAGCCGCAAACTACGCGCAACCGAATCCAGGGCATCGTCAACGTCCCGAAGAAAGCGAAGCAGCCGGCCGGGCAGATCGTCCTGATCGACACTCCCGGCGTACACAAGCCCATCAACTCACTCAACCGGCGCATGATGAAAGAAGTTTACGACGCGGTGGAGGGATGCGACCTGCTGCTGCTGATCGTGGATGCCGGAGAGAAGTTCGGAAGTGGAGACGAGTACGTGCTCGACATCGCCAAGCGCACCAAGTGCCCATGTTTCCTGCTGCTCAACAAGATCGACACGCTGCACAAAGACAGGCTGCTGCCCGTGATCTCGCACTACCAGCAACTGCTTGCCTTCAAAGAAGTCATGCCCATCTCGGCGTTGAAGAAAGATGGACTCGACACGCTGCTGGACGCTATCGTGCGAGTGCTTCCCGAAGGTCCGCACTACTTTCCCGCAGACCAGGTCACCGACCAACCCGAGCGCTTCCTGGTGGCCGAGTTGATCCGCGAGCAGGTGCTGCAATTCACCTCGCAGGAGGTGCCTCACGCTACCGCAGTTTTGATCGACAGCTACGAGGAAAGCGCCAAGCTAACCAAGATCGCTGCGACGATTTATTGTGAGCGCGAGGGGCAGAAGGCCATCCTCATCGGCAAGCAGGGCGCTAACCTCAAGAAGATCGGCACACATGCCCGCCAGCAGATAGAGCGGCTCGTCGGCACCAAAGTATTTCTGGAACTGTACGTCAAAGTTCAGGCCGGCTGGCGCGATTCAAGATCGTTTGTCGAGGAAATTGATTGGCGTCGCCAGTTGGAGCACCTCTCGGAAGCCCAAAAGGCAGACAGGGAGAAATAGCTCGCCTAGCTACTAGTCGCTAGCTGCCTTCCTTCACTGCAATCCCCAATGTCTTCATTTTGCGATAAAGGTGGCTGCGCTCCAGGCCAAGCACCTCAGCGGTACGCGCCACATTTCCCGTATTCTCATCGAGCTTCTTCAGAATGTACTCGCGCTCGTAGGAGGCCCGCGCTTCGTGCAGGCTTGAGAACTCGCCCATGTTGCGGCGACCTCCCTCTCGGTAAATCAACGTCGGCAGGTGCTTGCGTTCGAGCTTCGGTATCGCCGGATTCATGATGACGACGCGCTCCACCAAGTTGCGCAATTCACGAATATTGCCTGGCCACGTGTAACGTACCAGCGCATCAATCGCGTCTTCCGACAATTCCTTCGGACGCCGGTTGTAGGTATGCGAGAACTCCCGCAGAAAATGCTTGGCCAACAGTGGAATGTCCTCTTTGCGCTCTCGCAGCGGAGGAACATAAAACGGAATCACGTTGAGCCGATAGAACAGGTCCTCGCGAAAATTTCCCTTGGAGATCTCGTCTTCCAAATCTTTGTTGGTGGCGGCAATCACCCGCGCATCGGCGGTGATCGCCTCTTCCTCGCCCACGGGAATAAACCGGCCTTCGTCGAGCGTGCGCAGCACTTTCGACTGCGTCTTCAGGCTCATGTCGCCGACTTCATCGAGGAACAGCGTGCCCTCGTCGGCCTTCTGAAACTTGCCTTCCTTGTCAGCCGTTGCGCCCGGGAACGATCCCGCACGATGTCCAAATAATTCGCTCTCGATCAGGTCTTCGGGAATGGCGGCGCAATTGACTTCGACAAACATCGCGTCCTTGCGCAAGCTTTGTGCATGAATCGCGCGCGCCACCAGTTCTTTCCCTGTCCCCGACTCGCCATAAATCAATACGCGCCCGTTCGTCGGAGCCATCAGCGAAATCTGCTGCCGCAGTGCCTTCATCGGGATGCTGTCACCCACAATTACGCTGCGCGCCTGGAACTGCTTCCGGAACTCCAGGTTTTCGCTGCGCAGTCGCTTGGCATCGATGGCATTCTTCAGCACGATGAGTGTGCGATCGATGGAGAGCGGTTTTTCCAGGAAGTCGAATGCGCCCAGCTTCGTCGCGCGCACGGCGGTCTCAATATTGCCGTGGCCTGAGATCATGATGACCTCCGGCGGATCGTCCATGGCGACGATGCGCTCCAGCGCTTCCAGACCGTCGATGCCGGGCAACCAGATGTCGAGCAGCACCACGTCGACGGGCTTGCGGCTGAGCGTGGCGAGGCAGTCCTCGGCGCTGTCAGCCAGAATTGACTTGTAGCCCTCATCCTCCAGCACGCCTTGCAGCGAACTGCGGATTTCCGACTCGTCATCCACGATCAGGATGGTGTGCATGATGTACCGAAGGTGCGTCTGATGCCGCTACCGCCGACGCTACTGGTAACTCTACGATAAACCGCGTTCCGATGGGAGTGTTCTCCTCAACGCGGATCGAGCCGTGATGGTCCTCGATGATGCGGCTCACGATTGCCAGCCCCAGACCGGTGCCACGTTTCTTAGTAGAGAAGTACGGCAGGAACAGTTTTTCCTTTACCGTGGGAGTGACGCCGTGGCCCGTATCAGACACTGTGATCTCCACCATGTCGCGCAAGCCTGCTGTCGACGTCGATATTGCGATCTCTTTCACCATCGATTGCTGCAGCGCCTCGGCTGCGTTGTCCACTAGGTTGGCGATGGCCCTCTTAATAGCGTCCGGGTCCGCGTGGACGGCGGGCAAGTCGGTCGCCAGCAGTTTTTGCACGCGAATACCGCTCAGCCTGCCATCGAACATCAATAGCGCGCCTTCCACAATCTGGTTGATGTCCGAGGGCACAGGTCTCGAGGTAGGGAAACGTGCCAGCGTAGAGAACTCATCCACCAGCATTCGCACCGTCTGCACCGAAGATCCGATCGTGTCGGCGCAGTTGCGAATGATCTTCAGCGATGCTTCATCGGGCGGCGTGCCCCTCTCCAGGTGACGCCGAATACGTTCCGCCGACAACGCGATCGGCGTCAGCGGATTCTTGATCTCATGGGCAACCCTGCGCGCAACTTCGCTCCACGCCGTCTGTTTCTGTGCGCGCAGCAGGTCGGTGATGTCTTCCATCACCACGACATAACCCATGGACTGAACCGCAGCGCCTTGCGATGCAGCGGGCGAGTCCAGCGACGCCACCGTGACCGCGACGGTTAAGCTCACCTGCGGCGTGACGATTTCCATCTGGCTGCCAGTCATCCCCATGCGGTCGGCCTTACGGAGTTGGCGCTCCAGGTCGGCCGTAACTTCCTCTGGGAACAACTCGCTCAGCGTCAGCTCCGAGTGGCGCGGCGTCACATCGAGATGCAGTAGGCGCTGCACCGCTCCATTCATGTGTGTGACTTCATGCGATGCGTCGAGCGATAGCACGCCTGTAGGAATACTCTCGAGGATGGTTTCGATGTGGCGATTTCTCTGTTCGAGCTGAACATTGACGTCGGCAAGGTCCTCGCGTGACGCCTCTATGTTCGCTCGACTGGCCTCGAGGTCCGCAGCCATCTGGTTGAACGAGTTCACCAGTTGCCCAATTTCGCTGCCGGCCTGCACGTCTACGCGATAATCAAGCCGTCCGCGAGAAATTTCCTGCGTCGCTTCCGCCAGCGCCAGCAGCGGCCGTGTCACCATCTTTGACAGATAGAGTGCCAGCCAGGTGGACGCGAACAGCACGCCCACGGTCAACAGCAGCAGGTAGCCTAGATACGTGCGGCGCAGACGCCGTCGTTGCTTGCGCAACTCGTCATACTGTTGCTGCGACTGCTCGATATCGCGCAGGGCTGTCGAGTAGTTGGCCGGCAGTGGCATGGCCACCAGGATTTGCCCGTTCTGGTTGACCGCCGCGCGTCCCAGCACATACGTCTTCTCGAAGATGTCAAACGCAGTGGTCTTCGCCGGGGGCGATGGCTTGAGAGGCAGATGATCGCGCAATAACGGCCAGGCTTCAGGCGCATGGAAGCTGGCCTCGGCTCGATCGTCCACCACTGCGAACGCGAATCCGCCTTGCAGGCTGACTTCGCTACGCCGGAATTCGCCCATCACTAGCGTGAAATCTCCCGTCGCAAATGATTTCTTCGTGTCCGCAGCGGATGCGATTCGTTTCGCCTCGACCTGCGCATTCGTCGCGGCGTAGTCAGTCAGCAGCGAGGCCACGATGCCGGTGCGATACTGCACGTCTTCCAGCGGGCGCGAGAACCACTTCTCGATGGAACGGTTGATGAGCCCGTAGGAAAACAGGAACAGGAAAATCACCGGCCCCAGCGAGAGTAGCAGTGCTCCCATCACCATGCGGCTGCGCAGCCGCGAACCCATCACGCCGCTGCGGCGTTCTACATACAGGCGCAGCAGCGTGCGCAGCAGCACGAACGTCAGGGCAATGAATAGCAGAAAGATGAACGCCGAGAGGGCTGCATAGATCAGCGTCTCTTCGCTGGTATCAGGCTGCAAAAACGAGAGCTTGAATGTCGCCTGCGCGAAGATAACGGAAAACAGAAGAAAAATCGCGATCGACAGCCCCACGATTGCAGGAGTGCTGCTGCGCTTCTTTTGCGCACGAATTGGAGTAACAGGGGGCATTCCGAACCCGGGGCCGTAGGGCGCCAGGTTGTACTAACCCGGCTCAAGCAAAGGATGCTCGGTTTCTTAGACGCGCTTCATTATAACCTTCGTTTCACGGATTTCTCTGACCGCGAACCCACCGAAGTTCACTCTGCACGTGCCTTCATGACTGCTCAGTCTTGCCTGCCTTCAGCTGCTGCTTCCAGCCCAGTATGCGCGCTTTGGCTGCTTCGGCTTCCGCTTCCGGAACCATTCCCTTGCGCTGATACAAGATCGATAAGCTGGTGTGCGCGAGCACGTCATCAGGATCGAGTTCGGTAATCCGGTGCGCGACGGCAATCGCCTTGTCGAATTCTTCGCTATCCTGATAGGCGCGTGCCAGTCCGTGCATGGCGTCAAGAAATGTCGAATCGGCGGCAATCGCCGCTTCGTAGTCGCTGATCGCCTCCAGCAGACGGCCTTCGGCGTAGTGGTCGAGTGCCGCATAGTAGCGGTCTTCAGCAGCTTGGCGTGATGTTTCCGAATTGCTGGACATGCGAGCCGAGTTTAGCACGCACGCTGCGCTGCAAATAAGGAGGGAGCCGCGGGTTCGCGCCCTGCTTTGCGGCGCTAACCCGGGCCTCCCGCTCTCGCTATACTGGAACTTCTGGATCCTGAAGGTGCGGCGCCCGCGATATCTTGAAGCACATCGGCTACATCGTTCGATTTCTCTGGAACGCCACGCGGGGCCATCGCCTCGCGCCTTGGCGCAGCCCGTACCTGCTCTGGCGCATCGAGACTTACACGGGAATCAAAATGCAGAGCATCGGGTTCCTTGAGTTCTTCTCGTTTGCCTGGCGCGAGCGCAGCGAACTTGTCCGCTTTCTTACTTGGACGGGCGAAATGGAACGTTATGCCCGCGTCAAACCCAAGAATCCTTAGCCGCCGAACCTGACACTCACCGGCTCGCCCTCGCGTACCGACAACTTCTTCGCCGCCGAGTTCTGCCGCGCTGCAATCTCCAGAAATCCAGAGCTCCCGAAGATGGCAAACAATTCGTCTCCGGCACCTTCCGCGTACGAGCGACACACGCGAGTGATGACATGCCCCGCGATTAACAGTCGAATCGCCTGAGGCGTCGCCGAAAACAATCCGGGCAGGTCTGACTCGGTCAGGTTCGTGATCAGGTTCCCGAACTTATCCACTTTCAGAACCGTCGCGCACAGCCGATCTGGCGCACTGCTCTCTATGCCGCGCATTGGCAAACGCGCGTAGTCGGTGATCTGCGGACCAAAGTCCTCGGGCGCTACACCCTTGGCCAGCCAAGCCGCAACGGGCGCGAAGATGTCCCGTCCATGAAACGTCTGGCTCACCGGCTGCAGGAAATAACGGTCGGCCGTGATGTGCCGCACGCTGAAGCTGGTCTCACGCGCCTCTACCAGAGAGAGGACGCCATTGTCAGGCGCAACAAACATGTAATCGTCGGTTTCCGCCAGGATCGGCCGTCGCGCACTGCCCACGCCCGGATCGACCACAACCACATGGATGCAGCGCGGCGGAAAATAGCGATACGACTGTGCGATCGACCACGCGCCGTCGAGCACGTCGAACGATGCCACCGCATGGGAGATGTCCACGATCCGCACTTCCGGATGAATGCTTAGCACCACCCCGTGCATGATGCCGACAAACGGGTCCTGCAAGCCGAAGTCAGTGGTGAACGTAACGACGCGCGGTTCTGCCATGCCCTGCAAGCTATTCGCATCCGGTGGGCGAGGTCAAGCGAAAGAATCCAAGCACGACCTCGCGCATCCGATGAACACCAACATGCACAAAAATGACGGAATGTACGTAGAGGAGCTCTGGCGATATCCGGTGAAGAGCCTGCGCGGCGAAATGGTTGACGCCGTCGAGGTTCTCCAGTCAGGCATTCGCGGCGACCGCGAAATTGTGGTGCTGTCCGCAGCCCGCAAACGGGTCATCACCTCGCGCACTCATCACCGCTTGCTGGGCCTTCAGGGAGCGATTGCGCCCGGCACTGGGGAGGTTACGATCAACGGTTTTCCGTGGGACGACCCCGCCGCACGCGCGCTCGTTGCGCAAGCCGTCGGTGAGTCGGTTGAGTTGATTCACGTTCCCGGAACCGAACGCTTCGACGTCTTTCCCTTTGCTGGTCGCAACCGATGGAGCTATCGAAACAATCGGGCTCGACCGCCGTCGCTTCCGCCCCAACATTCTGATCGGCGGCGTCGAAGGTCTGGCCGAGCGCGAATGGGAAGGCAAGCATCTGCGTCTCGGCGATGTAAAAATCCACGCCGCTCAATTGCGCGCGCGCTGCGTCATGACCACCTACGACCCCGACACTCTTGCGCAAGACCGTTCGGTATTGTTTCGCATCGTCGGCGAATTTGACGGCACCATGGCCCTCGATTGCTCGGTGACCAAGCCGGGAACGATTCATGTAGGCGATGAGGTCACGCTTTTGGATTAGTTTCACTTCCTTTCGTTTTGTCATCCCTCGCCGACTTTAGTCGGCCAGGGATTTACTTCTTGACGCCTCCCGCTAATCCCGCAAACAAAAACGGCCGCCCCACAGGGCGGCCGCACTCCTAATCCATGAAAACGCTACCGAATCTCAACGTCGCCAGAACCGGTCGAAACCTCAAGTTCCGGCCCTCCACCGCGAACCGCGCCCTTCAATTCGTGCCGGTTAAGCGTACCCTGCACGGTAATCGGCAATTCGGAATGGATGCTGCCCGATCCCGTGTGCACATTCAATTCGAACCCGCTGCTGGAGCCCAGAACCAGTCGTACGTCTCCCGACCCAGTATGCAATTGCCACGGTCCTTTCACGTTTCCGTCAACATGGACGTGCCCGCTGCCAGTGCGGCCGCGCACGCTACCGTTTGCCCCGCGAACGTCAATGCTCCCGGAGCCCGTATGAACGTCAATATCTCCGCTCCCGGTCAGCTCCGCCTGAATCGATCCGCTGCCCGTGCTGGCTGTTATGGGCGCCGCGACTGATTCCGCATGGATGCTGCCGCTGCCCGTCTCTAGATGCGATTGCGGGCCCAGGTCCTGTGCGCGAATCTCGCCGGAACCGGTGTGTAACTTCGCCGATGCTCGAACGCCCTCGACGGAAATTTCGCCCGAGCCCGTATTCACTGCCAGCGTGGTGTCGGGAGGAAGCGTGATTTCGTACGAGATAGCGACATGGTGCTTGGCGTCCTCCGGCAGGTTGTAGCCAATGCGAATCGAGCTGCCATTCTGCTCGATCGGCGGATTCGACTCGACGCTATGAACAACAGCGTCCGCATTTCCTCCCCACCAATCGCCACTCGAGACGCGCCCGTGGATCACCACTTTGTCCGAACCGCCTGTCTTGATCAGCACCTCGCCCGAGCCGGTCGTGAGATCGAGATTCACCGCACCCGATACGGTCAGCGTGCGGTCAAATTTGCCTTCCGCACGAGCAAACACCAGCGTAGGAAGAAGCAGGAGAATCGCTACCGAAGCAACAATGTGTCGTTTCATGATTGAACCCCTAATTTGGTTTCGCTTCGAATCCCGGTCCGCACGAAGCTAAACGGCGTCGTGCAAAAATTCGGGCTGCCGTTTTCGGCAGCCCAAGGAGGATCCACGCTCGCTACTGTTGCAACACCACTTCGTCGCCCTCTTTAACTCCCGACAGGACCTCGGTCTTGGCGCCGTTGGAGATTCCGATGGTCAGCGCCACCTTGCGCTTGCCTTCCTTGCCCTTCGGGTCAGGAACCTCGGTCGATGCCTTCTTGTCCTTGTCGTAGAGGATGGCGCCTTCCGGAATCATAAGCACGTTCTTGTGCTCCTCCAAGATGATCTCCGCATTGGCAGTCATCTCGGCCTTCAACACGCCGCCCGGATTATTAATCGACACGCGCACTTCAAAAGTTGTGACGTTGTCTTTTTCCGTGCCCATCGGCGAAATCTTCGTGACCTTGCCGGAAAATGTCTTGTCCTTGAACGTCTCTACGCGGATGCGCGCCGGCTGTCCCAGGTACACCTTGCCGATGTCGCTCTCATCCACCTTGCCCTTCACGTACACCTCGCTGGTATCGCCAATGGTCATCACCAGCGTTGCCGCCGAGCCCATCACTAGGATGGAGCTGACCGCGTCACCCATTTCCACGTCGCGCGACAGGATGATGCCATCAATGGGCGCGACAATCGTCGTATAACTTAACTGCTCTTCTAACTGTTTGAGACTGGCATTGGCCTTTTGCACGTCGGCCGCAGCCTGCGCGACTTTCGCGCGCTGCACCACCAACTGCGCCTTGGCAACGTCGCGCTTATTCACCGCCAGAATGTAGGCCCGCTGTGCATCATCGAGGGCAGAGGTCGAAACCACGCCGCTCTTTGCCATTTCCTGTGCGCGCTCATAAGCCCGCTGCAACGTCGGAATGTCCACGCCCTGCGCATCCACCTCGGCGCGTTTCATGTCGGCTTCCGCGCCCTTCTGGTTGGCCTCGGCCGAGAGCAACTGTGCGCGCTGCGAGTTCACCGTGGCTTCAATTTCCACGCGGTCCAACTCAGCCAGCACCTGCCCCTGCTTCACCGTGTCGCCGGCATCCACATAGAGCTTCTTCACGATGCCGCTGGCTTTCGATTTGATCTCGACCTTCGTGATCGGCGTGACTTTGCCGGTCGCGACGACGCTCTTGGCGAGGTCGCCCTTTTCCACTTTCGCCAGCTTGGTGGGATCGATCTTGGTGCCGCCGCGCGTAGCTGCAACAGCCACCACGACCAGGGCCACAACGGCCACTGCCACAACCGAGATAATAATGAGACGCTTCTTCTTATTTTTGCCGTTGGCCACTGCTGCCTCCCGACGCTTAGGTAGCTGTCGCTTCTGTTGGTTTGTACGTTCCAGTATGGAAGGAAGTTCCGTACCCGATGCGGAAAAAGGCTGGTCCCGACCCGCCTTTACCGTCTGTTAGACCGTTTCGGGAAAAGAAACGGTAGCAACACTCTCTCTCCTGCGCAACTCACTGATTATGCGTTGGTTACCTCAAGTCAGCGGCCCGGCCATCGTTTTCGGGTGATAAGATTTCACCCTGATGGTTACTTTCGTTGTGCTGCGCATCGTGGCCGTCGTATTGCTCGTCGCAGCGAACGCATTTTTTGTGGCCGCCGAGTTTGCCATGGTCAGCCTGCGGGAAACTCGGCTCCAGCAACTGCTGGACGCTCACCGCATCGGCGCCCGCACCGTCCTGAAGCTCCACCAGAAACTCGACGAATTCATTGCCGCGGTGCAATTTGGCGTGACCCTCTCCAGTCTGGCCCTCGGCTGGATTGGCGAGGCCGCCATGGCGCGCGTCTTGGAACCGCTCTTCAGCCACTTGCCGCACTCCACCTTCTACGCGCACGCGGTCAGTGTTGCGGCTGCCTTTCTGCTCATCACCTACATGCACGTGATCCTCGGCGAGATTGTGCCCAAGTCCGTCGCCCTCCAGCGCACTGAGACGGTCGCGCTTGCCGTAGCCGGCCCGATGGACGTATTTATGACCCTCGCCGCGCCTCTTCTTGCCGTGATGACTACGTCGTCGCGCGTCGTGCTCAAGGTGTTTGGCGCACGCCAGGTCCGCGAGGGCGGAGTTCACTCTTCCGAGGAACTCAAGCTGATCGTCTCGGCGAGCCGAAGCACCGGCGTTCTCGAGGCCCCGCAGGAGCGAGTCATCCAACGCGCGCTCGACCTCGAAAACGTTTTCGTGCGCGAGGTCATGGTGCCCCGGCCTGACATCTTTTCTCTCTCCGGCGACATGCCCATTGACGAAGCCTTCCAGCGTGTCGCCGACGCCAAGCACTCCCGCGTTCCGGTGTACGATCCGCATCGCGGCCCCGAGCAAATCATTGGCGTCCTCTACGCACGCGACCTTATGCGCTGGATGCAATACCGCCTGGGCCAGACGACTTCTGGCCAGCGCCAGGGCCGTTCCAGCGACGTCAAGGTCCGTCACCTGATGCGCGAAGTGCTGGTGGTGCCCGAAACCAAGCCGCTGCCCGACATGCTCGTGGAATTCAAGCAGCGCAAGCGCCACCTCGCCGTTGTGGTGGACGAGTTCGGTTCTACCGCTGGCGTGATTACCGTCGAAGACATCCTGCAGCAACTGGTCGGCGAAATCGAAGACGAGTACGACGACACCAGCCCCGTATTCGCTCCGGGCGACACGTCGATGCAGCTCGACGGCGCCACCAACATCCGCGACCTCGAATCCGAATACCACATCCGCCTGCCGCGCGATGAAGGTTTCGAAACCCTCGCCGGATTCGTGCTCACCGTCCTCCAGCGCATTCCCGCCGTCGGCGACAACTTCGAATACGAAGGACGCCGCTTCACCGTCGCCAGCCTCGACAACCTCCGCGTCGGCGCGGTAAAGATCGAGGCGCTGCAACCCCAACCGTCGACAACTCCGGCAGTGACCTAGAACGCATTGCACGCGTCAGGGCACGGCTTCAGCCGTGCCGGTGAGCCTTCTATTTGTCATCACGAGCGGACTTCAGTCCGCGAGGGATCTGCTTTTTCCGACTTCATAAGCATGCTGCTTAGGGGAGCTAGTGGGTGTCGCAGATTAACATCCGGCTTCAGCCTCTAAGACAGTTTTATTTCGCCGCCAATGGTACTTTTGAGACGGCCTCCCATGCTCCGTTACCTCGGAACCCGCTTGCTTTATCTCCTACCCGTCATCTGGCTCGTCGTGTCAGTTGTCTTTCTGCTGATTCACCTTGTTCCCGGTGATCCGATTCAGCAGATGCTCGGTGAAGGCGCGCCCGCCGCCGACATAGCCGCTGCTCGCCACGCCTACGGACTCGATGTTCCGCTCGGCACCCAATACGTGAACTACTGGCGCGGTCTCGTTCACGGCGACATGGGCAAGTCGCTGCGCTACAACACGAACGTCGGACAAATCATCGGCGATGCGTACCCGTGGACGCTGCAACTCACCCTCGCCGCTCTCACCGTCGCGCTCTTGCTTGCGATTCCCGCAGGTGTTCGCTCCGCCCTGCATCGCAATCGCTGGGACGACCGAACGCTGAGCTTCCTATCCTTGCTAGGACTCTCGTTCCCGAACTTCGCGCTCGGCCCAATCCTCATCTTGTTTTTCGCGATTCGACTCGGATGGCTGCCCGTCTCCGGCTCTGGATCGTGGCAAAATCTCGTGCTCCCAGCTATCACCATGGGCGGCGCATTGGCTGCCATCCTCACCCGCATGGTGCGCACGTCCATGCTGGAAGAGTTAAGCCAGGACTATATCCGCACCGCTCGCGCCAAGGGTCTGTCGGAGCGTACTGTCGTCTATCGCCACGCGCTTCGTAACGCCATGATTCCCGTGCTGACCGTTGTGGGCTTGCAGTTCGGAGCCATGCTCGCGGGCGCCATCGTGACCGAGACGATCTTTTCCTGGCCCGGCATCGGTCGCCTCACCGTGCAAGCTATTTCCAATCGCGACTATTACTTGGTCCAGGGATGCATCCTGGTAATCGGCCTGACCTACGTTTTAGTGAATTTGCTTACCGACGTGGCATACTCAGCGCTCAATCCGCGCATCCGGCAGTAACCAGGTAGAGCGGCGCTTCAGCGCCGCGTCCGAGTCGTTCACTTCTTGTCGTCACAAGGCGGCTTCAGCCGCCGACGGACATGCTGCGGAAATCCTTACATGCGATTGGTCTTGCGTCAGGGCACGACTTTAGTCGTGCCGACACGTCTTTTTTGATTGTCATCACGAGCGGGCTTCGGCCCGCGAGGGATCTGCTTTCCCTCCATGGCGACTGCTCTTATCGCCAGATATTTACAACGCCACGCTCTGTCCCGCCACGATCGCCGACGGATTGTGCTCCACCAGCGCGTCGGCCATCGCGGCTCCCGCTAGCTCCGCAATTCGCCGGCGTGCCTCAGAAAGTACTGGTGGTCGCAGGCTCAAATCGTGCGCATCAGTCGCCACGATGTGAATCGCCTTCTTCTGGAGCAGCTTCTCTGCCGCTTTCTTCGACTTCGGTCCCCAGAACCCGGTGAACGCATTCGCCGTCACTTGCGACAGGCATCCCATTTTGATGAACTGCTGCACGGCATCCAGATTCTTCGTCAGAAATGCGTTCCGTTCGGGATGCGTAATGATGGGCACCATCCCCCGGCTCAAAATCGCCCGTAGCAAATCGACAGCATTCGACGGAATCCCGTGGTGATCGAATTCCACCATGATGTATTGGGTTTCGCCCAGCGCAAATGGCCGAGGATCATCCATTGCAGCCTCGACGTTGCGTCCGGAAAGATGAAAATCGCAGCCGATACTGAAGGTCAGGTGGCCGCCCGCGACCTCGCTCAACGTCGCCAGCATGTCCGTGAAGTGCGCGCGGTCGTATTCGTAGTGCCCATCGCAGTGCGGCGTGGCGACGATATGCGTGATGCCATCGCGCGCGGCCATGCGGCACATCTGCGTCGTCGTCTCCCACGAGTCGGCGCCGTCATCAATCGAGGGGAGTATGTGGCAGTGAATATCAACCATGTCGAAACGCCTTCAAATCAGAAGGAAACCGCAGATCGCGCGGATATCGCGGATCAAAACGAATCACAAAATCTCAAGAACGATCCGCGTCCATCTGCGGAAATCCGCGGTTGATTTTGCCTTTTGCGTAACTCTTCTCTGTGTCTCAGTGTCTCTGTGGTGGGTTTTGGTTTTTGATCCTCGCCCACGCCTAATCCGTGTAGATCCGCGCAAATCCGCGGCCAAAGTTCTTATTTATACCGCTCGCGCATAAACTCACTGATCTTCTCGTACGCCGCGTGCAACACATCGTCCTGTGGCAGAAACACGATTCGCATATGCCGCGTGCCCGGCTTTTGCCCGAAGCCGGATCCGTGCACCACAAGCACATGCTTCTCCTTCAGCAGATCGGTCACGAACGTCAGGTCCTCCTCGGGAATCTCGAGCGACGGATGCGCGTAGAACGCGCCCTTAGGCTTGACCAGGCTGACTCGGGGCGTCCGCTTGGCCCAGTCTTCGGTGATGTGCGCGCGGCGGCGCAGCTTTTCCAGCATCACGGGAATGTGGTCTTGTGGGCCTTCGAGCGCCGGCTTGATCGCGTGCTGAAACGGATGCGGCGCCGACAAGCGTGCTCGCAGTAAGCGATGAACGCTTTCCAGATAATGATGCAGTGCCTCGCGCGGGCCAGTGGCAATGGCCCATCCGATGCGCCATCCCGGAACCAGGTACGCCTTCGACAGTCCGTTGAACGTGATGATCGGCACATCTTGCGCCAGCGTCGCGATAGAAATGTGTTTCGCGCCCGGCTCATAAATCAGCTTGTCGTAAATCTCGTCGGCAAGGATGACCAGATTGTGCTCGCGAGCGAGATCCAGCACCTTCTCCAGTGTTTGCCTCGACATCACCACGCCCGTTGGATTGCTTGGATTGATCAGGAGAATCGCCCGTGTCTGCGGATTGATTCTCCGCTCCATGTCCGCGACGTCAGGCTCCCAGCCGTTTGCCTCGTCGAGATCGTACGCGTTCGGAACCGCGCCCAGCTTCGCCAGCACTGCGCCATAGAGCGGATATTCCGGACTCGGCGTTAAGACGTTGTCGCCCGGGTTGACCAGCGCGGTCAGGCAACTGTCAATGACCTCGCCGCTGCCGTAACCGACAAAGATGCTCTGAATATCCTTGAAGCCGTTCGCTTCGGCTTCATGCCGGATGGCATCCACCGCCGGCTTGATTCCCAGCGACTCGCCGTAGCTGTTGTGGCCGTCGAGCATTGCCTTGTGCACCGCCTCGATCATGTGCGGCGGAGTGGGAAAGTCGAACTTACACGGGTCGCCGATGTTGAGGTAGAGGATCTTGTGTCCCTCGCGGGCGACTTCATCGGCGACGACGGCAAGATCGCGAATGGCATAGCGCACGTTGGCCATGCGCTTGGCTGCGACAACATGAGCGGCTTGTTCGGTAGGCATCGGAGCGTCCTTCAATACGGACGACCCGGCTCTCTTCGGCGCGAAAGACCATTATGAACCAAGCGCATCAAGCCCCCGCAGAACCCTGCAACCGTGCGGCGTCGCTTCCCCAGACTGCGTTGACGCCCTTGCTACAGGTTCATTACCATCGCGCAATTGCGCGTTATAACAGCTATAACGATTTTGAATTTCCCATTCCCGCGTAATCAAGCTACTCTCTCGTCAGTGAATGCTCCTCGACGCGCATTCGCTTCCAATCCAAGCTGATCTGTATCCGCAAGTCAGGTTTCAGCTAGACGCCTGGCTTACACGGCTTCGGTAGTCTTTGCGACATCGCCATAGCTCTCCCCGTTGAGCGGCAGTACGGCGACAAAGATTTCCAGCCCAACCAACGAGTACACCCGGACCGCTCTGCGCACCGGTGTCTCTCGCCGGCGGGCGCCTGGTACTCGCACTTTCGATTGGAGACGAAAATGACATTCGCGAAAAAGTTGAGCCTGATGCTTTCCCTGACCGCTGCCATGACTCTCTCAGCCCACGCGCAAGACGCGCAAGCGAAGTTCAAACTTCCGCACGATTCCCGCATCGGGGAAGCAACCTTGCCGGCGGGTGAATACATGGTGACGCTCTCGTTGGAGGGCAATACCAAGGCGTACATCACGCCCGAAGGCAAAGGATCGGCAATGATCGTGCTTCCCGTGAGCACCGATGAATACGCAAGCTGCACAGCTTCCTCGGTGAGCATGCACCGCAGCGGCACAGCGTGGAGCGTAAGTTCCATCTGCTTTGCCGAGCCGCAAATCGCCCTGCACTTTGCGACGCCGGCCGCGAAGGAAGCGTTGGCTTCCGCCGCACCTGCGCCGGTAGCTGTCGCCGAAGGACGTTAATCGAGTTTTCACTGGGGGACGGTCGCAACCCACCCACCGTCGGCCGTCCCCGTTTTTGCGATTCTGAAAAGCAAAATTCGATTCATGAAAAATTGCGATTCGCGCCATAGCAACTATCGATGCGAAGTGCCCTCATTCCCCGTTAGCATGAAACTATGGATACTGTAGAACCGATTCCTACCCTTGAATTCCTTCATAGCGTCAGCACTCGTATTGCGGCTGCCGATCCCTTGCATGAAGTGCTCGACCAGATCGTCGAGTTTGTCTCTGAATTTGTAAGCTGCGATTCCTGCTTCATCTACGTCCTGGAAGGCGACTCGCTCGTGCTGCGCGCCTCCAAGAACCCTCATCCTGAAGTCGTCGACAGCCTGCGCGTGCCTCTCGATGAAGGCATCACCGGATGGGTCGCGCGACATCGCGAGCCGGTAGTCATCGAGCGCGACGCCGCAAAAGACCCGCGCTTCCGCGCCTTCGCCGAACTGCCCGAAGATTCCTATCACTCGTTCCTGTCGATTCCGGTGATCTCTCGCGGACGCGTTGTCAGCGTCATCAACGTGCAACATCGCGAGCCGTATCGCTTCACGCCCCGCGAGATCAAGTCGATATCGACAATCGGACATCTGGTTGGAGCAGCGATTGAACTCGCGCGACTGGAAGGCGAGATCGCCGAACTCTCCGACAAGCTGGCCATGCGCAAGATCATCGAGCGCGCCAAAGGAATCATTCAGGCCGAGTTCGGAGTGAGTGAAGAAGAGGCTTACAGCATCATCAAAAAGCAAGCGCGCAGCCGCCGCAAGACGATGAAAGAAATCGGCGAAGCCATTCTGCTTGCCGAAGAGCTGAAACGCGAGCAAAAAACCAACGCGAGTCCCGCGGTCTAAACGTAGAAAGGGCACGTTTGAAACCGTGCCCAATCTGCTTCATCACCAGTTACCAGTTACGCTTTCCTACTCGCCCCGATCAATCTGCGCCCTTTGCAGCGTGTCCGAGTAATCGATGTACACCGACTTCCACTCGGTGTAGAAGTCGATTGCGCCGATCCCGCCTTCGCGGTGCCCATTCCCCGTGGCTTTCGTTCCGCCGAAGGGCAGGTGCACTTCCGCGCCAATCGTAGGAGCGTTAATGTACGTAATGCCCGCATACAAGTCGCGCATCGCCGTGAACGCCTTGTTCACGTCTTTCGTGTAGATCGAAGACGACAGCCCATACTCGATGTCGTTCGCGATTTCGATAGCGTTCGCCAGCCCATCGCACGGAATGATCGACACGACCGGCCCGAAAATTTCTTCCTGCGCAATCCGCATCTTCGGATTCACGTCCGCAAACACCGTCGGCGCCACGAACCATCCATACTTGTTCGCTTCGCCTTCCAGCCGATGCCCGCCGCACATCATCTTCGCGCCTTCGCCCTTGCCGATCTCGATGTACTTCAAATCGGTATTCATCTGCGACTCATTCACCGCCGGACCCATGTCCACCGACTCATCCAGCCCGTTGCCGATCTTCAGTTTCTGCGCGCGCGCCACCAGCTCGTCAACAAACTTCTTGTACACGCCTTTCTGCACGATGATGCGGCTCGTCGCCGTGCACCGCTGTCCGGTCGTCCCGAACGACCCCCACAGTGCGCCTTCGAGCGCCAGCTCAAGGTTCGCGTCGTCGAGCACGATCATCGGATTCTTCCCGCCCAGCTCCAGCGAGCAATGCTTGAACGTCTTCGCCGCCTCCTGGCCGACGATGCGTCCCACGGCCGTCGATCCCGTCAGTGACACCGCGCGCACCGCCGCATGCTGCGTCATCGGCGTTCCAACTTCCGTCCCATATCCGCTCACGATGTTCACCACGCCCGCGGGAATGCCGCCGTCCACCAGCGCCTGCACAAAGTTAAACGTCGACAGCGGAGTGTCCTGCGCCGGCTTGATCACCGCCGTGTTGCCCGCCACCAGGGCAGGGAACAGCTTCCACGACGGAATCGCCATCGGGAAGTTCCACGGCGTAATCATCGCGCACACGCCCAGCGGCTGGCGCACGGCCATGGCGAACTTGTTAGGCAGCTCCGACGGCACCGTCGGACCAAACAGCCTGCGCCCTTCGCCCGCCGTGTAGTAGCCGCAGTCAATGGCTTCCTGCACGTCGCCGCGGGTCTCCTTGATGACCTTGCCCATCTCGCGCGTCATCAGTTGCGCGTACTCTTCCTTGCGCCCAATCAGGATCTCCGACGCCTTGTACAGCATCTCGGCGCGCCGCGGAGCCGGCACCAGCCGCCACTTCTTATAGGCTTCGCTGGCCGCATCAATGGCGCGGTTCACGTCTTCCGCGTCCGAGCGCTGAAACACGCCGACCACATCGCGCGTGTCGGCGGGATTCAGGTTCTCAAACGTGCGTCCAGTGTGGCTCTCCACCCACTCGCCGTTGATAAAGTTCTTGTACACGGTAGCCTTGCCCGCGGCCGTTTTCGTCACTGCCTGTTCTGCGGTTGCCATAAAAACTGCCTCCTACGAATGACTCTTGGAATCTGAGTGCAAACCCTCTAGTTTATGGGGGACGCTGACGAAGCCGCAAGCTGAGAGGTGGCAGTGAAGAGCCGCCCCGTACTTGCCAGAATCAGGCAAATGTAGGCCATGGGTCCGAGGGGGCTACGGAATAGAGGGCCACCTGCGACAGCGGACGAGCCGCTCACTGAACCATAAATACTGGGGGAGGAGGCGTGATGTCGAACGTCGGGGCCCCATTGTGTATCACGTGAATAATGTATCCCCCTGGAGCCACGGTCGGCACTTTGAAGTAGAGAGTGTTTGCCGTGGAGTTATTATCAGGAGTGACCGGGTTGCTGATCGGGCCTCCAGTGACCGCCGATTCTAGAACCACCTGGACGCCAACGAAACCGCAGCCCAGAACCGTCACAGTGTCCCCAGGATGCCCCTGAATGGGATTGAAGGCGCTGATTTGAGGCGTTGCGCAACACAAGTTAGCCTCGACGCGTGGTGAGGTTGCGATACTTAATATACCCACCGGACTATCGATCGGACTTATGAAGTCCAGACGGCATGCGGTAGCCGTTTTCACCTTTGATACTGTTTGCCCCCCGATGGTGATATCGCCGGGTTTAATGTTCGCAAAGCCAAAGCCGATCACGGTGACGGTGGCGCCTCCAGCGATACCGCAATTTGGCGAGAACCCCTGGATATTGGGCACATTGCAGGCGTCTCCCACGGCACCTCCTTCACAGTTTTCCTGACCGGGGTTCGGTACCCGGGGACAGTTATCCTGATCATCCGGCACACCGTCACCATCGCTGTCGCCGGGTTTAAGGGTGAAAGGCGCCGAGGTAAACCGATCGTTGGATGGAGTCTTGTCGCCTGAGAGCGGAGGCTCTATTTCCAGATCGAGGAAATATTGGCCGGGAGCTATTCCGCTGGTGTCCCAAATGATTGGGGGGTAGGCGCTTGAGGCTCGATTCGCGATGATGCGGACGGAAGGTTTTGCACCTGCGAGGTCCACGTTTCGTTGGGGTTAGAAATTCCCATGGAATTCTTGGCCCGAACCACGACATTGAAACTTGCGCTGTCTACTCCTGAGTTCTGAACGGTGAACGAAATGGTAGGTTTGTCGCCGACGCGGATGTCCGATGGAACCGTAACGCCGCCAATACCAACATCCTCACCTTGAAAGACCACGAAGTCACCGGTACAGCTCGGGAGATTTTCCTGGGCGTTGACGATAGCCAACGCGTCAGTCTTGGCGAGGACCGAGCACGTCATCTCCCAAGGCATATCATCCTGGCCCGCGGGGACGACCGACTTTACAGAAACCTTGATATCCCATTTACCGGGTTGAATGAACGTCGTGCTTTCCGGGAAGTCAAATTCGACCGACCTGGGATAACCGACTGCAACCAGCTGTAGTGGTTTTTCGTCCTGCGGAATGGAGTCGGAAGCTGGAGCGCCTCCCGCGTCTTGAGTGCGCGTGCCACTCACGAAGACGTTGACCGGGCCGTCTCTGACAACAGTCACGGTGACTCGTATCTGGGCGCTAACGGGCGGTGGTTCGGGCGGTAGACTCGTATCGAGGGTACAGCCCACAGCGATCAAAATGAGTCCGCCGCAGATGCTGGCTCCAAGCCACTTTAACGTACCGACACCTCTAGCGGAAGAGCGCATCGACCTTGACCTCGACGTAACCGTTCTGAAGCGACAGCTGAGGATTGCGAGTGACCAGGATCAAAGTACGCGGCGCCGTCGGAGTCTCGATCTCGAAAGGAACGGAGCCGAGAGCGATGCCCCCGGATAACAATGGCGCGACGTTGACGCCATTGAATGGCGCCGCAATATTGAATCCCAGGAAACTTACGGTTGCGTTGACAAACATCGGGCCGGCAGGATGGACCATCAGTACCCGGGTCGAGGAATCCACCGTGATCACGACCGGGGTGGAGACAACGGAATGATAGGGTACGCCGCACACCGTGCCATTCACGTTGCCGCTTACGAAGGCCGATCCGGGTGTGATACTGAAGTTGATGCCTGTCACGGATGCAGTGGCATCACAAGTGAAGGGGACCGGTGCTGGCGTAGGAATACCTAACAGTAAGGGATTCGGCACCGGAATCCAAAGTGTGAACGACCAGGTTCGAGTGGTGGTGAGCGGCTGCAGCGCAGCGGCGAACTTGTTAAGCGTGGACGCGAAAATCCGAAACGTGCCGTCTTCGGCTGCAGCGGAGCCGCTGATCGCGAGACTCAGCACCAGCAGGCAGGCTCCAACCCTCCAAAACCGCTCGCGACCGAGAACACCCTTAGTTGAACCCGGCATATAGCTTCACCTGCATCTTTCCCGATAGGTACTGCACGCTGGCGCTCTGGATTTGAGCATTGACAGTTTTGGGCGTGCCATTGAGATTGGTCGTTTGAAAGGTTTGCCGCTTCGTCGGAATGCCGAAGCTCATGTAACGACCCACGTCGACTTCCGTGATCGTCTCGTTGAGTCCACGGGTAGCGTAGTGGATGGGAACATTGAAAGTGGAAACGTCAATCCGGATGCGCTGGTTCGCCGCGTCGAAACTGACTGTTGCAGCGACCGTTCTCTGATCGCTGAACCACTGCGCACCGACTCGATACCGTACGTTCGCAGAAAACGTGAGTTGCCCCTCCTGAATAGTGAAATGCGAATCTGTGATCCACCACTGCCACACGACGGGTTCGGCCCCCGGCACGATCACCTGCTTGCCATTCGGTCCCTGGCAAAGCGAAAGCCGTACAGTCGGGCTCAACTTGGCTTGTTGATTTCTCAGCGTGACATTCGGGGTTGCCTTAACCGTCTGATCTGCTGGCGTAAGGTCGTGAGCAAGCGGGGTCATTGTCCCCTGCTGACTGGGCGCCCTAACACTGCCTGCGGGTGGCGTCGCCGTGGTCTGCTGATTCGTCGCGGTGCTGCCGCCCGGGCAGTCCATCGTACCGAGCGCTTGACAGCTGCTGTAGCCCAGCGCACCTAGCGCGTTCACTTGGTAGCTGCCACCCTTGCCCGGGTCGCCAAGCTGAGAAAGAATGTGATTGAGCGACTGCTCAGTGATTTCAAGCTCGAAATCCTGCGCAGCGCATGGGCTTCCAACCAGCGCAACGATAGCGGCGAGCAGCAGAGTTCTCATCGGCTCTTCGTCTCGATTCCACGCGGTTGCGGAGCCGGCACCGCCGGTTCCGGACTCTGGAAGATGAACGGTTCCAGTTGGCTCTGATACTTGGCAACCAGGGCAGTCACTAGCGTAAGGACCACGGGGCCCCCGCGAGCTTGGAAGCGCGCTGGAGCGCATGTCTCGAGAACTTGGACACGCTGCTCAATCCAGAGCCGAGTCTCGGGATCGACTTTCGTCGACCGGGCCGCTTGTTCCCGCAATGCCTGCGCGTTCGACATGATCACGATGGATCGAACGTCTGCGATTAGTACGCCGAATCGCTCTAGCGTGAACGGCTGTCCCTTGCCGAGGGCTGCCATAGTGAGCTGGGCAGTACTAGCCTGCGCGAGACCTCGAAGAACGCCACCAAGCTGTTTGAGTTCTTCCTCCTGCGGTGGACGAAGCGCGTCGAGGAGAGCAGCCGCTTTTACACTCTGTTCGGCGGTTGGCGTCTCGCGTGTCCCTCCCGCCTGAGCTGTTTGTTGCGTTGCCGGAGTGTTGTTGAAGGCAATCAAGCACCCCGCCGTCGGGCCTTGTTCTTGGGCTAACGCATCGCCAAACACGCCCGCAGCTAACGAAAACATGCACGCGAAAACTAACAATCGCGCCATCTCCGGACCTCCCAGCCGTGCTCTTATCGCAGGGTTCGCGCAGTTAACCACAATTAGCATGGTGAGTCAAGCCGATTTTACGCAAGCGGCGGGTTGCCCAGACAACCACTTCCTCTATTCCAAAAATCTACAGGTCGGGTGCCCCATTCAAGCGGCCGGTTGTTAGCCGCTTGAGTGGGGATTTTCGTTGCGAATCTCGATGAGAGCCCGAGGTCGGCAATTCTTGGCCACCCGCGACAATCCCCACTCAAGGCCGCTGCGCGTCCTTGAATGGGGCACCCGACTCATGAATTGTTCGGGTTGAAGAGGTGTTTGCCCTGGGCCATCCAAAGAACTATCTGTGGGATGAACGCAACGACTTCTGTGATGATGTCATCGGTGTGGGAGAACTGAGCGCCCTTTGTGCTCGTACCTGTTGCATGCGTTTGAAGGTAGTAAAGCTGCTGTTGCTTGTCACCTGTCTTGCTCCTGCAGTGATCCTGGCAGTGCGTGGCTCCCACCACACTCTTGGTGACAATCCCGTCGAAGCGATGACTTATGAGACGGGTGATTGGACGATGATCCTGCTACTTGTAACGCTCGCGATCACACCGGTGCGACGCCTCACTGGAGTGAATGAAATCATTTCGTTGCGAAGGATGTTTGGATTGCTGACGTTCTTCTACGCGTCGCTTCATTTCGGGACTTACGTTTGGCTCGATAAATCCTTTCACTGGGAGCGGATTAGTGTCGACATTGGCAAGAGGCCATTCATTTGGATGGGGTTGTGCGCGTTCATTCTAATGGTTCCTCTCGCGTTTACTTCAAACAGCCTTTCCATTCGGCGGATGGGACGGCGCTGGAAATCGTTGCACACCTCGGTTTATGCCATTGTGATCGCAGCTGTCCTCCACTTTGTTTGGATGAAAAGAAGTGAAGCCAAGCCGTATCTGTACGCCATTCTGTTCACATGGCTACTGGCTTGGCGCGTGCGTGTCTGGATGATGAAACGACGGAAGATGGCCCTATCGGCCACCCAGACTCCATTAACGGCCCACACCTAAGGCGGGCGGCCCACCCTTTCACGCTGATACAACAAATTACGTCTTAAGCTGGGCCACCCGGCCGACATGTGTCCCATAGTCACGGCAGATGTTTTATTGGAAATTGTCGTGGCTAGATTGGGCCGAAGTGGTGGTATGCTCCCAAGCGGAAAAGCGCAGCGGCTCACTCCGAATGAGTTGCTGAAGACGAGAAAGTTGCAAACTTCACGATCGATGCATGGGCCTCCAGCAGACACACTCAGCGAAAGGAAACGCACATGGCGACGATCCACCTCCACCGCACAACCAGCTTAACGCCCGAGCAGTACGTCGCCGGGCTTACTGACTTCGGGCCCGGCCGCTCGAAGATCTTTAGTAACAGCACCGACGAAGATCTCAAGGTGCACTTTCGCGGAGCCACCGAGGCCGACGTCACCGAGGGCGCTAAGGGATATTGGGAGCGTCTTCATTACGACTGGTCCGATCCCCTGCACGTCGTTCTTACCACGACCGACTCCAACACCTGGGGAGGCGCATCCGGGCACACGTATAACTTCACTCGCCGGCCTGACGGTTTGACCGACATTGACTACACCGTCGTGCGCGAGGGCAAGACCCTCAAGGGGAAATTCCTCGGATTGGTTCTGGGTACCGTTGGCAAAGGCGTTTTGGCAACGGCGTTTGAAAACTCCGTCAAAGCCATGGAAGAACAGAAGTCGGGAGTCAGGGGCGCTGCCTGAGCTGGGCGGGTGGCCCAGGTAACCGCATACTTCAGAAAATAGTCTTGAGGGTGGCGGGTGGCCCGCCCGGCGCTCAGACTCACAGAAAATCTTGAAGTGGGTGGCCCATCCGGCCTTCCGTTGGCCGGGTGGGGGTTTTCGTTACCACCCCGACATCGCTCCCACTCTTCGATCATTCGGACACCGGCAACTCTTCGGGCTATCACACCTCACCGTGACCGGCGCCCTTTCGTAGCCTGCTCCATCGAGCGAAAATTCACCGCGAGGAGAGGGATTCGTGTCTCTTGCCCCGGTTCGCGCCCTATTTCGTGGATCGGAAGCTGCTCTTTGAAATCTCGGCCCGTCCTAGGGTTGCAATTGCGCCTCGGCCTGCGGAGTATTGAAAGTATTGTAAGTATTGGTATTGATTGTATTGGTAGTATTGGTCGTCACGCCTGCCTGTAACACATTGTAAATAAATAATTTACGAGATATTCGATTCCATCGAAGTCCCGTCGCACAATGTTCGGGGGAGGGGTGCCCGCGCGCCATTGCGGGTAGCCCATTTCGCCTTAGTTTGGCGGGTAGGAGTTTTCGTCTTGCGGCTCGGGTATCAAAGAAAGTGACGGTGGGATTCCGTCAACCCTTCAAGATGGTTCCCGCCCAACTGGTCCACACGTTCGTCACTGCCAGTCTGGCCGCCACGATCGTAACCAGGACCAGGACGGCATAGCCTGTGGCGAATTCGCGGTCGAAGCTGCGGGTCATCGCCAGCCGCACCAGCAACAAAATCGCCCCCAGGGAGACGACCGGCCCGAACAGTGCCATCCAGGCGTGAAACCCGAAGATCGAATTCACCAGCGGTATGCGGGCGGTCGCTCCGGTGAGAATCACCAGGCTGGCCAGCAGCATCATGGGACGGTGTATGCGGGGTCTCTTTCGATTGAGCACGCCGATCGCAACGAAGGTCACGAAGAGCGCAATCTCCGTATACATGACCAACAGAAACTGAGGGCCGGGCCAGTCGAAAATATTCTGTTGTGGAACGAGGCGTATCGAGCGAGTAGCCACCAGCGGCCCGGTCACGGCGATTGCGGAGGCGATGACGAGCACGCTCCATCCGAGTTTCATGTGCAGGCGGCGGTTCTGGGTGGAGATGAGCAAAGACTGCACGAAGAACAGCACAAACCAGGCGAAGATCGCCGAGCTGTGCGCCACCACCGTCGCCAGCATCGACGGATCGATTGTACTGCCGTCAAAGTGTCTGCCCTCAAAGATGTAATGCCGGAAACCGAGGACGGTCAGAACCAGGAAAATCGCCCCCGCGGAGGTGTAGAAAAAGCGCTCAGGTTTCATGGAATTACGCGAGACTGTATCACAGTTTTGGGGCTTTTTCTTAGGCCCGTTCGGTGTCATCGAGTTCTGGCACATTGGGGCTGGTGGTTGGTCGCTTTTTGGGAGATGCGTGGTGGCTGTGTTGCGCGGTGTGCGCGGGCTCACGCCCGCGCCTAACATCACGCCGCGGCTCTGCCGCTCAGCATTCCGCAGGCTATCGGGGCATCATGTGCGATACACCCATGCTCCAGCGCGGCTCTAGGGCTTCGGTCTCCACTCTTTAAGTTTCTTCGCAGCGGTGCCATACGGGCCGAGGTGATAGACATTGGCTCCAACGGGAGAGAAGGTGAACGGCGTAAAGGGCTCGGCGATCATTTTATCGAGATACTCTCGCGGAGCTACCCCGATACTGACGTGTGGATTGAAGTTGTTCCCCGACATTGCGGGAACAAATGTCGTGACGTAGGCGATAAGGTCGGCGTTAAGGGCCGCTCTGTCTTGGGGAGCGGTGAACGCACTGATAGGTCCGGTCTCGACGGTGAACGGAGCTACGGCGGCGATGACATCCGCCTGGAGCTTCAAGATTTCCGGAGTAGGCCTGGCGCAAATGCCAGCGACGCCAAGATCTCCGCCAGGGGCATAGTAATACTTGAAAGCTTCCAGCTTCATGCTGGTCACATTGGAGGTGGCGATTACTTTGCCGACAGCGGCGTAGATTTTATCGAGGTCCGCTGTATGAACGAATCGCTGAACCAGCGTGATGTGCGGGCGATGTGTCGCGTCGAGCGAGTAACCTTTGGGGAAGACCTTCACCAGGCGGGCGTTGTCGGTCGTGGCATGCTGAATCATCGTGTTATCGGGCGCAAGCGAAATGTCGATGGCGATGATGTCGGTTTTCCCGGCGGCAGCAGGCGCCGACTGCGCTCTCGCGGACAAAGATCCGAACGTGATCGCAAGTAGCAGCGCTCCGCAGAGAAACACTGCTGTCAGAACACTCGTACCAAGCTTGATGGCTGCTTCTCTCCAGTCTCTTTTCTTATTCATGGTTGGCTCCTTGAACTGAAATGCCTCTGCGAGATTTCCGATTTCTTACGATAGCGCGTAGGGATTCGTGACGAAAGCTCGGCCTATTATCACCGACTTCAGTCCCAAATCGGTGAGTTTCCGCTGGTCCGGCGGCACCTTCCAGTCGCCCTGTGTCTTTCTGCGCCGTCGCGCATCCGATACCAGCAGAGGTCTCGTACTTTAGGTATGCACAAACTCAATCGTCTGTTTCCGTTCGTTTTGGCATTCGGCATCGTCATCGCGCTGTTGGCTTGTACGACAACCCTGGCTGCGCCCAGCGCGCCGATCCCGGCCGCCAAGGTTGACGCTCCGCTGGCCGCTGCGCCGGGCAAGCAAACTGCCGTCTTCGCGGGAGGATGCTTCTGGGGCACGCAGTCGGTGTTTGAGCGGGTGAAGGGCGTGGTGAAAACTACGGCGGGATACTCCGGCGGCGCGGCGAAGACCGCGACCTACGACCAGGTCACGACCGAAACCACCGGGCACGCCGAGTCGGTGGAAGTGGTTTACGATCCGTCGAAGATCACCTACGGCCAACTGCTGCGCATCTTCTTTTCAGTGGTGCACGATCCGACGCAGCTCAACCGCCAGGGGCCTGATGTTGGCACGTCGTATCGCTCGGCCATCTTCTATACCGATGACGAGCAGAAGCGAATTGCCACCGCATACATCGCGCAGCTCGATGCGGCCAAGGCGTTTCCCAAGCCGATCGTCACGGAAGTCACTCCGCTGAAGGGCTTTTATCGCGCCGAAGACTATCACCAGGATTACGCGCTGCATAATCCGGGGAACCCGTACATCCAGGTGTGCGATGTGCCCAAGACCAAGGCGCTGAAGGAACAGTTCCCTGAGCTGTTTGTGGAGTATCAGGGGAAGTGAAGGGGAGAACCCCACATATCCCAGATTCAGGGATATGTGGGCCACACGTTACTACGGTTTGGTTGCGGCGCCGGGTTTCTTGGTGGGCGGTTTGGTAGATTTGGCTGCCGCCTGAGGGTGCGCGTCGGAGTCAACCTGCTGGGCGACTTTGTCGGACACCAGCGGGAAGGTTGCCATGACGGCGTTGACGGCGAACTGGTCTCCGTTGGCGGCAACGGGCGCGTCTTTGAGTTCGGGCGCGGGCTTTCCGACCTTATAGAGCGTGACAGCGGTGAGCGCCTGATACTTCGTGGCGTCGAGGGTCGCACCTTTGGGCAGCGAGGCGGGCGGGAGGCCTCCGGAGTTGGGGTCTTTCACCTGGCTGGCGACGGTATAAAGGATGTAGTCGCATTGCTTGGAGCTGGCTTCGGCTTCGACCGCCGCTGGCGGACCTTCGGCTTCCAGCGGGATGACTTCGAGCTGCTTGTGGGTGAGCTCGTCCATCAGGTCGAGACGCATGTTGTCGGTGGGCAGACCCTGGTCGGTTGCATCCTTGATCTTGACGACGCCGACGCGGACGACGCCCGCGGCTTTCGGCGCGACGGCAGCGGGCGCAGGAGCGGCGGCTGGTTTTGGAGCAGGAGTTGTTGCGGCGGGAGCGGCAGGAGTAGGAGCTGACGTAGAAGAAGCGGCTCCGCCGCCCATCATTGCCGACATGTCGGTTACTTTGCAGCCGGGAGGCATGTCAAACAGCGGGTCTTCGAGGGTGGCGTTGGTCAACTCCACGACTTCGATGGTGGTGGTGAAGTTCCCGCGGTCGGTCATCACGGTGGTGGTTTGCTTGAGGGGATATCCCATCGCAGCCGCGCCGCCACCTTTCATAACAATGCGGTCATTACATTGGGCGCGACCGCCCATGCCGCCGCAGGCCATCGCTTTGTAGGATTCGTCGGCGCAGGAGAATCCGGCGGAGAGATCGGCGTACCAACCGTCGGTTTCCATTTTCATGTGGGACTGGTTGCAGGCGTCGGGAGTGGACTCCATCATCATGGAAGTCTTGATGTGACGCGCCTTGTAGCCGAACATGTCCTGGCGCTCGCCGGTGTCGGTGACGTTGCGCGTAATGGTGACAACGCCGCCTTTGCGAGGCGGAGTGGGTTCGGCGTTCTCGCGTGCCATCGCTCGCGGGTTTGGGGTGACCGGGCAGGATGTTTCGCCTCCGCCCATCTGCATGACCGAGCAATTGTTGCCGCTGATGGTGATCATGCGCTTCTGGTCGCACTGCGTAATGGTGACTGCGCCGCCATGGCCTCCGAAGCTCATTTCATTGCGCTCGCGCGGGCCTTTGATGTAAACCGTGCTTTCGGTGGAGTGGCCCATGACGGTGGTGCGGGTCTTGATCTTGAGGTCGGCGGATGCGGGCGTGAGAAAGCTGGTGATGATGGCGGCGAGAAGAAGGAAGTAGCGCGAAGGGCTGGTCACGAAGGGCCTCCTGGAAAGAGCTCGACCGTTTTTACAGGAAAACAGTTTCGGCGCAATTCTAAACGTAGCGGGGCGGAATACAACCGGCGACTCTACGGACGACTACGATGCGCCTTGCGGCCGCCGCCGAAGAAGCACATCAGGCCGAAGAGGTATCCGAAGTTGTACCAGGCGCCATTGTTGTGGACTTCGTAGATGTTCAGGTCCTGCTTGAAGAGCGAGATGAGGAAGGCGAAGGGAGCGATGAAGCCTTGCCAGAGGCCGAGCCAGAATCCGGCGACGGTGTCGCGGGGACCGGTGGTGCCTTGCAGGTGGTTGGGGCCCGGGGCGCAGGCGGTAAGCGTGGCGAGTAACAGAACGATGAGAATGAAGACGGAGAGTTTCATGGTGGTCTCCAAAGTCTTAGTACGTGCGAGCAGGGAAAAAGCTTCACCATGGAGGCACGGAGGGCACGGAGAGGAGTTGGAAAAGAGCTGCCGGGGGGGGGGCGGATTGGGTAAATCCGGTGCGGCGAATTCGTGATTGCAAGGGCGTTCATGGTGCACGCGCATTTTCGTCGGGTTAGAAAAAGCAGGTCCCTCGCTGCGCTCGTGATGACAAAGCATGAAGGTCAAAATCCGCACCCAAGCAAGAATCGCCTGCTCGCGTTCAGCACGCGCCCGCGTACCTGCTATCATGCGCACCAACAGTTACGCGGCAGGAGTTGAGTCCGTAACGTAGGCTTTTCTGGAACACCATGAATGATTCAGCCCAACCTACGGTTTTTGAACCGCGATGGCCCATCGTGCTGATGGGAATGGTGGTGTACGCGTCCACCCAGTTACCCGGGCGGGTGAAGGTGTTTCCCCATTGGGCCGTTGTTCTGCTGGCGGCTTCGCTGATTGTGCCCATGCTGGCCGTGCATCTGGCTCGTGCGAAACAGCGTTGGTTAAAGTTGGAGAAGGCAGCCATCATCCTTTTTCTCGCGGTCGCCGCTTTCGGCATCGTCCTCGATCTCAAAGATCTCTTTCAAGCAATGCTGGAACCGCCCGTCGGGCTTACCGGAATCCAGCTTCTGAACTCCAGCATTTCGTTGTGGGCGTCGAACGTGCTGATGTTCTCAGTAGCGTACTGGTGGATCGATCGGGGCGGGGCCGAGTCGCGCGTAAGTGGCATGCAACAGATGCCCGACTGGCGCTTTCCGCGCGAAGATGCCGACGATGGAAGCGTGCCACCCTGGCAACCGACCTACGTGGACTATTTGTTCCTTGCTTTTTGCACTGCCACATCTTTCGGTCCCACCGAGGCCATGCCCATGACCTCGCGCGCCAAGTTGCTGATGATGGCGGAAAGCCTCATCTCGCTGGTGACGGTGCTGGCCATCGCTTCCCGCGCCATCGGCCTACTGGGAAGCTGAGAGCGGCTGCGCGGCACGGCTAAAGCCGTGCCTCTTCAAAGCAAAACTGCCTGCAATGGACGCCTATAGGCGTCCTCCACCCTCGATCGTTCCCACCCTTTCGCAAAAGGCGGGCGAAAGGATGGGGCGCCCGACTTTCTAATTCCCCGCCGAGACGGTCGCTTCGTGCGGGGCGAAGGCGTCGGTCAGCGAGATCACGCGCAGGCTTGATTTCAGATCGTCCAGAGACGCCTTGCTGGTGATTGGAAGATCTACGGCCTGTCCCGGCAGGAGGTCGAAGTAATTGTCGGCGGGCTTGGCGTCGAGGTTGCCGAAGGTGACGTACACGCTGCGGGCCAGCAGGGGCGAGGAGAGGTGGAGTGTGTAGGTTGACTCGGTCGCGGCGGTGTTGGATCCCACCCTATCGTCCCGCAGTGCGGGCCGATAGGATGGGGCACCCGCAGTCAGATCGCTTGTGATTTTCGCAGGCGGGAGCTGCATGTCTTTTTTCTCAACGAAGAAAAGCTCGTTACTGGAGATGATTTTGTTGTCAACCAGGAGATCGGTGACGGCGAAGATTTTGCCGAGGTCGGCGTTGGGCATGTTGCTGATATCGAGCATGGGGATAGTGAGGTACACCTTGCTGGACAGCGGAGTAATCGTCACCGGCTGCGACTTGTCGCTCAGGACTGCCCCATCGAAGCTAAGAATGCGCACGCGCAGTGTGGCTGCGGTGGGTGACGTCTTGTCGGAGACGACATACACCGCGACGTTGCCTTCCTCCTGATGGGGCGAGACCAGCAGCGGCGCATAGAAACGGCGGGCGTAATAATGCAGCGCCTTCCAGCGTCCGTAGTAGTCGAGGCTTGACCATGAAGCGACCGGCCAGCAATCGTTCAACTGCCAGTAGATGGAGCCCATGGTGCGCGGACGATTGCGGCGAAGGTGCTCGGCCCCGATCTTAATGCCTTCTGCCTGCAAGACCTGGCTGGCATAGAGGAATGAGGCGAAGTCTTTGGGCTGGGAGTAGTCGCGCAGCATGTAGTCGCGGATGATGGAGTTGCCGGCCAGGTTCTTCTGGTGCGCCAGCATGACGGGCGTGAAGATGTTGAGGCGATCTTCGGGGATGGTGAAGGTTTCGACGGTGCGCATCTCGGGAAACGACTGGAAGCCGTACTCGGTCATGAATCGGGGGTTGTGCTTCTCGTAGTCAGTGAAGGGAACGCGACCGTGCCAGACAGACCAGTCGTGCATGTCGCCTGACTGGTATTTGTCGGAGAGCTCTTCGTAGTCGGAGCTGGGGGAGCTGGGCCAGTACGGGGTTTCGGGTGCGAGGCGATTGACCGCGGCGGCCAGTATGCCGCTGAAGGTGCTCACGTAGTCTTGCCACATCTGGAAGCGGACCTCGGCGAGCGAGCTTGTCGCGGTCTTTCCAGGCGAGCGCGACTTCGGTTTCGTTGTTGCCGCACCAGATGACGATGCTGGGGTGATTGCGTAAGCGCTTCAACTGCTGCTCGGCTTCGGCAGTGACGTTGAGCTTCCAGTCGTAAGTGCCGGGCTGCCAGTCGTTGCCGAACATGAAGTCCTGCCAGATCATGATGCCGAGTTCGTCGCACATGTCGTAGAACTCGTCGGTCTCGTAGTAGCCGCCGCCCCAATGGCGAATCATGTTCATATTGGCGTCCACCGCGGATTGCAGACACCGAGCGGTATTGCTGGGTTGTGACGCGAGTGGGGAAGCTGTCGAAGGGAATGACGTCAGCGCCTTTGCCGAACACGGGGATGCCGTTGACGACGAACTCGAAGGAGCGTCCCCATTGGTCGGGCTCGCGGCGGAGCACGATCGAACGCAGTCCGGTCTTGGCGGTAGCTTCGTCAAGCACTGCCTTTGGCCATTCTCAGTTGGGCGGTGAATTTGTAAATGGGTTGAGCGCCGTATCCAGCGGGGTACCACAATGAGGGACTTGCGATGTCGATCGGTAGGGCGACGTGGTTCAACGCCAGGTTGGAGCTGGATGCTGCGCGAGGTGTCGGCGTGCTTGCCCGAACCGACGGCGTAGTCGAGGAGACGGTTGCGTTGCCGGTTTCGGCGGCAGTGACTTCGACTTCGGCGAGCAGATGCGCGACTGCTGCTGGATATATCGAGCTGGCGAATGTGGACGTTGGAGATGCGTGCTGCGTCCCATCCTTCCAGGCGCACGGGACGCCAGATGCCGCTGGTGACGAAGCGCGGGCCCCAGTCCCATCCGTACTCGTAGGCGGCTTTGCGGATGTAGGTCTTGGGCTCGACATGCGTCTTGGGCTGCCAGGGATCGTTGGCGGCAATCTCATTGGCAGACTTGATGGGCGAGGGAAAGACTGATACGCAGCGAGTTCGCGCCGGCCTTGAGATCAGCTCTTCACGTTCACGCGCCACTCGCGGAACATATTGTCAGCGGTGAGGATGAGCTTGTCGTTGAGATAGACCTTGGCGTAGGCGTCGAGCCCTTCGAAGACGAGATCGATGTTTTTCTGCGATAGGAGTGCCGGTGTCGCCTGACGGTGGTGCGATATTCCCAGTCGGCGTTTTCGATCCATTGCAGTTTGGATTCGTTGTCGCGGTAGAAGGGATCGGGAATCAGCTTGTTGCTGCAGCAGGTCGAGGTGAACGCTATCCTGGCACGACGGCCGGGTGCCATTGCGACGCGTCTTTGATCACGGCGTTCGCGGATTCTACGGTGGGGCCGTTGACGAGTTGGCGGAATTCCCAGCCTGAGTTGAGCGGCAGCGACATCTTTTGAGGTGGCGGCGAAGCTGAATGTGACGGCGAGAAGAAGGAAACAAGGAAGAAAAAGCCGGTTCGTCGACAAAGTTGGATGCTCCTGAATCGGTTTGATAGAGCGACGGGAAATAGTAACAAGAATGGGCGAGGAGGGCGTTGATGACAGGGTGCGCGGGGACGCCGACGAAAAGCAGATTCCTCGGAAGGCTAAAAGCCTCCCTCGTGATGACAGATCCTAAGAGTGGGCGGCGGGAGAGGATTTCCGCGGAACTTGCCCCCAAAAGTCGCAGTTAGCGGCTATTCCAATCGATTTCGCTTCCGGTGTTACTCTATTGGCCATACGGTGTGACCATTGGCGTCTTATTTCGTAGCATTTGCAGCAGTGGACTGGCCTGCCGGCGTCCTCGGAACCGCAAGACCCTGAAACACTTAGACCCTCAATTTTGCGAACAGGGATAGGTAACAGGATTGCGTGTCACGTGTGCGGCAGAAGTGGGACAATGATGGCGACCACGTCCTTATATTTAGAAAGAAGCAGTCGTAATGTCATCCAACGGATTTCATAAAACCTCGCGCGTTGGCAACATGCGTTCGCTGTTCAGCATGTTCTCCAGCGACCTCGCCATCGATCTGGGCACCGCCAACACGCTCGTATATGCCCGCGGTAAGGGCATCGTGGTCAACGAGCCCTCCATTGTCGCCATCAACAAGAACACCGGTGAAGTAGAAGCTGTGGGCAAAGAGGCCAAGGAGATGCTTGGCCGCACGCCCGGCAACATCGTCGCCATCAAGCCGATGAAAGACGGCGTGATCGCCGACTTTAAAGTCACCGAGAAGATGTTGAACTACTTCATCCAGAAGGCGCACAACAGAAAGATGCTGGTGCATCCGCGCATCGTGATCGGAGTGCCTTCGGAGATTACGCAGGTGGAGAAGCGCGCGGTCATGGACTCGGCCTATCGCGCGAAGGCGAGCGAAGTGCACCTTGTCGAGCAGGCGATGGTGGCCGCGATTGGTGCGGGACTTCCGATCACCGAGCCCAGCGGCAACATGGTAGTCGATATCGGCGGCGGAACTACTGATATCGCTGTGATTTCACTGAGCGGCATCGTGTATTCACGGTCGGTGCGCATGGCGGGCAACCAGATGGACGAAGCCATCATGAATTTCATGAAGCGAAAGTACAACCTGCTGATCGGCGAGCGTACGGCTGAGCAGATCAAGGTGGAGATTGGATCGGCGTATCCGCTGGAGAAACCGATGACGATGGAGATCAAGGGCCGCAACCTGATCGAGGGCGTACCGAAGACGATCACCATTGATGACGGTGAAGTGCGGGAAGCCGTCAGCGAGTGTGTTTCGACAATTATGAATGCGATTCGCGTGGCTCTAGAGCGCACGCCTCCTGAGTTGTCGGCCGACATCAGCGATCGCGGTATCGTGCTGACGGGCGGCGGAGCGATGTTGAAGAACCTCGATAAACGAATTCGCGAAGAAACCGGGTTGCCGGTTTCGATTGCCGACGATCCGTTGTGCAGCGTGGTGCTGGGCACGGGCAAGATGCTGAGCGACTTCAAGCTGCTACGCAAGATTTCGATCGACTAGGCGGGTTCAGTCCGGCCCGCTGGTGCCGGCATTGGTATGGAAACTCTCTTAGGCCGCTATAAAAACCTGATCGTGCTGGCGGCCATCCTGTTCGCACAAATTATTGCGCTGGCGGTGCAGGTGCGGCGTCCAGCGCCGGAGGGCGACACGCGACTGATTCGTGTGTGGGCCATCGGCGCGGTCACTCCGTTCGAAAAGGCCGTGGTGCATAGCCAGAAGTGGGCGCACGATAAATGGACGGGGTATGTGTACCTGCGCAACGTCAGGCAGGAGAATGAACAACTCCACGCCGAGATCGAGCGGATGAAGCTGGAGCAGGCCCGCCTCGATGAAGATGCAAAGATGGCGCGCCGCATCCAGACGTTGCTGGCGTTCAAGGAGCAATACGTCGAGAGCACGGTGGCGGCGCAGGTCATCGGCACCAGCGGCAGTGAACAATCGCGCGTTCTCTACATCGACAAGGGATCGGATGACGGACTGAAGCCCGACATGGCGGTGATCACGCCAACGGGAATTGTCGGAAAGATTGTGCAGGTGTCGCGGACGTCGGCGCAGGTGCTGCCGATTAATGATCAGCTGAGCGGAGTTGGCGCCGCGTTGAAGGATTCGCGCTTGCAGGGAATTTTGAAGGGCGCCGCGAACGGCACGACTTCGCTGCAATACATCATGAGCGATGAGCCGGTTAAGCCGGGCGAGCCGGTGATCACGAGTGGGGGCGACAGAATTTTCCCCAAGGGACTGGAAGTCGGGACGGTGGCTTCGGTGGAGCCGGGGAAAGATTTGTTTCTGAACATCCGCGTGATTCCCTCCGCACGGCTGGATCGGCTGGAGGAAGTACTGGTTATTACCAGAGTGCAGGATCGAGCTCCCGACACGAAAGACCTGGGGCCGATCCGAGCGAGTGACATTTTGAGCGAGAGATTGCCGGGAGTGCCGGTGACGCCTGCTGTCGATGCTGCCGGGAATGCGATTGTGCAGCCGGGAGCGGCGGGCCCTCCGGGGACCGGTGGTGCGGGAACAACGGCGGTTGTGCCTGGAGGCGCGAAGGCGACGAATCCTGCCAACACAGCATCGGGACAGGGCGCGGGGAAACCTGCGAATCCCGCGGGAACTCTGAAGACGTCGCCGGCGGCGAAGCCAAAACCGACTGAGGTGCGGCCCCAGTGACGACGCGCGCCATGCCATTTCGCGGAAGCTACACATCGCGTGACCAGATTGCGGTTTACGAGTTCAATTGGCTCACAATCGTTTTTGTTCCGCTGATCGCGATTTTCATTCAAGCGTTCGTGACCGCCAAACTGCATTGGCTGGCGGTGCTCGACCTGCCGATGATGGTGGTGATTTTCTTCGCGGTAGCGCGACGCAATCCTGTGACTGGGTGCATCACGGGAGCGATCATCGGCCTGCTGCAGGACGCGCTGGGAGGACCGGCGCATCCCATCGGGATGTTCGGCATTACCGACACGATCATCGGCTACATGGCTTCGTCGCTGGGAGTGAAGATCGACGTCGAGAACCCGGGCACACGTTTCCTGATCACTTACGTGTTTCTCGTCATCCATGAGGCCGTGTACTACGGAGTGGGACATGGCCTGCTGCGTCAGTCGGTGCAATGGAGCTGGAGCCACGTTGCCATCGCCGGACTGGCCAATGCGGTGGTGGGAGTGTTCCTCTATCAGTTGCTGGACCGGTTCAAACAGCGCTGAGTAGATTGCATCGGTGTGGCCCAAGCCCCTCAAACGGCAGGATTTACACGCTAATTTTGCCTTCCTCAACGGGCAATTCGGAATACAATAGAAGAAAGGCTTGCACCAGTCATTCTTTCGCGGAGATTGCAGATCGAGGTCGCAGGGGCTAGCGTTTGCCTGCCTGCCGGGTCGACTGCGCCGCGGATTGAATCGGGTCGCACACTTCGTCTTCTGACGGCTGGTTGCAAGGGCCCCGTAGTTACTCATGTTTGGTCGCGAGGAAAAAGTTTCGGGCTTCCGTCTCACGGCAGTGCAATACGTGCTGCTGGGGATTTTCCTTTTGCTGGCCTTTGGGTTGTGGCGACTCCAGGTGGCTCGCAGCGATTACTACAGTTCGCTGGCCGAACAGAACCGCGTCAAACAAGTCCCGATTCTCGCGCCTCGCGGTAAGCTGCTCGACCGCGAAGGTCGCATCATCGTTGACAATTACCCGTCGTTCTCTGTGCTGTTGCTGCGCGACCAGAACCGCGACCTCGATGCCGATGCCGACAAGATCGCCGAGGGCCTGCATATTCTTCCGGATGAACTGCGCGGACGACTGAACCGCATGAAGGCGGTTCCCGGCTATCAGCCGCTGTTTCTCAAAGACGACATCACGCCCGATGAGTTGGCGTTCATCGAATCGCATCGCGCCGATCTGCCGGAGCTCGACATCATCACCGTGCATCGCCGCCTGTATCCGAAGAACGGATTCATGGCTCACGTTATTGGCTACGTTGGGCAGGTCAGTGAAGACATGCTCACGCAGCCGCAGTGGGAGCTATATAACTCGGGCGACATCGTGGGAATGTCGGGCGTGGAGCAGTACTACAACGATATTTTGATGGGAAAGAACGGCTCGCGGCAGGTCATCGTGAATAGCCGGGGAAAGGAAGTAGGCACGCTGAGTGACGTGGCTGCCGTTCCCGGCAAGCAACTCAAGCTGACGATCGATCTGGATCTGCAAATCGCCGCCGAGCAGGCGCTGGAAGGCAAGCCCGGTGCGATTGTTGCGATGGACCCGCGCACCGGCGAGATTCTCGCGATGGTCAGCCGTCCAGCGTTTGACCCGAATGCGTTTGCGGTGCGCATCACGCGCGACGAGTGGAACCAGCTCATCCAAGACCCGGGTAAGCCGCTGCTGAACAAAGCGATCCAGGCGCAGCTTGCGCCGGGTTCGGTGTTCAAGATCATCATGGCCACAGCCGGAATGCAGGAAGGCGTGGCACAAAACCTGGTGGTAAATTGCGGCGGCGGCAAAAGCTTCTACGGGCGCTTCTTCAAGTGCTGGATCGCAGAAAGACATAGTTCGCACGGCAGCGTGAGCATCACCAAGGCGATTTACCAGTCGTGCGATTCATACTTCTACACGCTGGCGGAGAAGCTCGGCATCAGCCGAATCGCGAAGTACGCGACCATGCTGGGACTGGGACAGAAGACCGGCGTGGATCTTCCCCAGGAGTCTTCCGGCGTGATGCCGTCGGAAGAATGGAAGATCAAGAACTATAAGCAGAAGTGGTATGCGGGCGAAACGATTTCCGTGGGCATCGGGCAAGGAGCGGTGGCGACCACGCCGATCCAGTTGGCGCGTGCAATTGGGGCTATTACTACTGACGGGTCGCTTCGGCAGCCCCATGTCGCGTTCCCGGAGCAGTTTCCTGTGGGGTTCAAGCAGGTTGCTAAGTACAACGACGAAACCAAGATTCCAATCGACGAAAAGAATTGGACGATCATCACCGACGCCATGGCGCAGGTGGTTTCGCCGATGGGAACTGCGGGCAGAGCGGCGGTTCCTGGAATCGATATCGCCGGCAAGACCGGCAGCGCGCAGACCGTGTCGAACGATTTGAAGAAGAAGATGGGTGCCACCGAAAAGAGCCTCTACAAGGACAACGGGTGGTTCGTAGGAGTTACGCCGCGACGAAATCCGGAGATTGTGGTGGCGTGCCTGTTCGAAGGTGGCGAGCACGGCGCTTTGGCGGCAGCGGTGGCGACGAAAGTCATTAAGGCGTATGTCGAAAAGCAGCGCAACCGCCAGACCCAGGTAGCGAAGGCTGCGGCTGAGAACAAGGCCGAAATTGCCGCGGTCTGGCATGACGGCGACGCCAAGCCCGGAGACAACAAGCTTCAGGGCGGACACTTTGCCGTGGCGCTCGATCCAAAAGCGCAAACGGCTCCGAGCGTTTCCGGGGCAGAACTGGCCAAGCCCGCTCTGCCAGCGCCCTCGCTGGAAGCGACTGAATTACACACTGAGATGGCAAGTCCCGAGCCTGAAACGCCCGCGCAGGCACTACCGACGCAGCCGGATTTGAAGCCGACGACCTCGCCTGCTGCCGTCGCGCCAAGTCAGGTACCTGCGAAGAAACCGGCGGCCAAGCCTGCGCCGTCACCTGCGGTCGCGGTGTTGCCCAGGAGAGATCCTTGAGCCGGTACGTCTCGTTCCGCGATTTTGACTGGGTGCTGCTGGCGCTGGTGCTTCTGATTTGTGCTCTGGGAGTGGTCGAGATTTACAGCGCGACGCTCAACACCAAGTTCATGGGCGTACACGTTAAGCAGATTTACTGGGTGCTGGGCGGCGTTGCGCTGATGTTCGGCGTCAGCATGGTGAGCTACCAGGCACTGATCGAACGCGTGCCGGTTTTCTATGTGGCCTCGATTGTTTCTCTGCTGACGGTCTCCGTATTCGGACAGAAGTATCTCGGCGCGCGGCGCTGGGTTCGGCTGGGTTCGTTCCACTTTCAGCCGTCGGAGTGGGTGAAGTTGGTGCTCATCCTGGCGATGGCCAAGTATTTCGCCGACATGAAGAGCGACTGCGAGGCACAGGACATCGTCAAGGCCGGGGCGCTGGTGGGAATTCCCATGCTCATGGTGCTGGCTCAGCCCGACTTGGGGACGGCTCTTACCTACCTCCCGATCGCCATCATGGGACTGTTTCTCGGCGGCATGAAGGCCAAGCATGCGCTCATCATCGTGCTGATTGCTACATTGCTTGCACCGGTAGGATGGCACGTGCTCAAGCCGTACCAGCGCGACCGTTTGACGACGTTCATCGAGCCGGAAGCCGATCCGCAACACAAGGGTTACCAGTTGATACAGTCTCTGGTGGCGGTGGGCTCGGGTGGCATCTTTGGAAAGGGTACCGCGCAGGGCAGCCAGACCCAGGGGCAGTTCCTGCCAGTCCCGCATACCGACTTCATCTTTGCGGCGTTCGCCGAGGAACATGGATTCATCGGCGCTATGGGCCTGTTGCTGCTATACTTTATCGTGCTGATGCGTTTGATACAGAACGCACAGACGGCCCCTGACCGGGCAGGCGCATTTGTGGTTATGGGTGTGGTCGCGGTATTAGCGTTCCACATTCTGGTGAATGTTGGCATGGTTGTAGGATTTATGCCGGTCACGGGAATCCCTTTGCCGTTAATGAGTTACGGGGGATCGTCAGTGCTGTTCATGTTTTTGGCGCTGGGGATCGTGATGAACATCCGAATGCGCCGATTCGTGAATTGATTTTCGAGTTTTTGCCGGTTTAGGAATATCGCGCCAGTTGAGACGCGGGCCGGCAAGCGCCGGGCTCACTCGCCGGGAAGGCCATCCAAATGGGATCAGGGCCTTCGAAGGGTGACAAAAAGATTACGAGAGCCTTCACGAACGAGGGCACGGATCGGCCGCCCGATAGGTGGGCCGGACAGGATTGCAAGACAGGTAAATGGATGGCGGGTAACGACCCCTTCCAACGAAGGTGTGGTCACAAACTACCAGGAGCCTGTTGATTACCGGTGCAGACGATTTCCAAAAAATGCTGTAGCAAAGATCAGGCTGGAGCACATCCGGGCAAGAGCCCGTGTGTCGTTTTGGCATGATCGCACCGTTAGTTCTCTCCTCGTCCGCCTGCTGAACGCGCGCCCCGGTCCAGCGGAGCATCCATGAACAAAGAACTTTACGTGTCATCCACTCCCCACGAAACCAAAGTGGCGCTGGTGGAGGACGATCAAGTCGCGGAAGTATTTTACGAGCGCGAAAACGAGTACACCCTAGCAGGATCCATCTACAAAGGCCGCGTGACGCGCGTGCTTCCCGGAATGCAGTCGGCCTTCGTCGATATCGGACTGGAGCGCGACGCGTTTCTTTACGTGTCGGACTTCCTGGAACTGACGGGCGAAGAAGATTCGGAGGAGTACGGAGACATTCCAGCGCCTCCGCCGAGCAGCAATTTGAGCCGCCCGGCACAGTCTGCCAGTGAACCAGCGGCGGTGGAACCTCGCGTGAATGAAAACGCCGAATTTATAGCAGCGGTCGAGGACCTTGCGGAGGGCGACTCTGAAGGCGACGTCGAAGGTGGAGAAGAGAAGCAAGCTGGAAGCGAAGAAGCGGCCGGAGGCGATGGCGCCCGGCGCTGGCGTGGACGCCGCCGTCGCGGTGGACGTCGTGGTGGCAGAGATGAGCGCTCGCCGCGTCCGGAGCCGCGTAACGAATCTGCGGTAACGGCAGCTGAGCCGGAAGTTGCGGAGCCCGTAGCTCCGATGCGTCCGGCACCCGAGAGCCGTCCCGTAGCAGAGAGCCGTCCGGCGCCTGCCCGATACTCTCCCATTGTGCTGCCGGGAGAATCGATTTCGAAATATCGCAACCTGCCGCAGGCGGCACCGGTGCAGGAGACCGAGTGGGAGGAAACGACCACTGAAGCCGCAGCGCCAGTAGTGGTCGAGGACTTCGTAGCGCCAGTCCATTCGCATGTAGTCGAAGAGTCGGTGGTCACCGAAGAAGAAGATTACGAAGTGACCGAGGAGGTAGCGGCGACGCCAACTCACGCTGAGACAATTTCGTCCGTGCATGATTTGGCCACGGAACCGACGAATATGGTCGAGCCGGTGGCTGAGGCTGCTGTAGAGGCTGAACCGATCGCAGTTGCCAGTCCGGCAGTCCAGTTGGAGGAAGCGGAGGAAGAGACCTACGCGGCGAGTGCGCCGAGCCACGCTCCAGTTGAAACCACCGAGCATGGCACCATTGAAGTTTCTCCGGAAGGGCATCACGAGTCTGCGGAAGTCACAGAGTCCGGCGAGGAATTTCATCAACAAGCAGCGCCCTCCGAGGCGCCGGTCGGCCGCACGCTTGAGCACGAAACGCTGGAAGACGACGAGATGGAGTTTCATCCGATGCCCGAAAATCTGGAGGCGATCAGCGAAGTCGCCGGTGATTCGGAGCTGGAGTTGGAAGAGGAGACCCTCGACAGCGATAACGGGTATTCGCGATCGCTGGATTCCCAAGATCGCCGATGTGGACGAAGACGAAGTCGTCGCCGCCGAGGAGCGGGGCGAAACACTTTTGCCGCAGGCGAAGAGGAAATAGAGGAAATAGAAGAAGAGGAGGAGAGCGGCGAAGAGAGTAATGAACGCGCCGAAGTGCGCGCTGCCGCGCCGACAGCTGCTTATCAACAGCGCCAGCCGCGTCGTGGCGGCGAAGGCGACCGTGACCGTCGCGGTGGGCGCAATTTCCGCGGGCGTCGCAACAACGTGCGCTCGAATGCGCACCGGCCGGTGCCGCTGATCTCCGAACTGCTGAAGGAAGGGCAGGAGATCCTGATCCAGATCGCCAAGGAGCCCATCGCCAAGAAGGGAGCGCGCATCACCAGTCACATCGCGCTGCCGGGACGGTTCCTGGTCTACATGCCGACGGTGAACCACACCGGTGTGTCGCGCAAGATCAACTCCGAGGAAGAGCGCCAGCGCCTGAAACGCATCGTGACCAGCGAGCGCGAGAACGGGCTGGGAGGCTTCATCGTTCGCACGGCGGCAGCCAACATCAAGGAAGACGAGTTGCGCGCCGACATTCGCTTCCTCAAACACCTTTGGGCCGAAATCAAAACCCGCGCTGACAACGGCAAGTCGCCGGCGCTGATCTATCACGACTTGAACCTGGTGGAGCGCGTGATGCGCGACCAGGTGAATGCCGACTTCTCGCAGATCTGGGTGGACACTGAAGAGGAGTACGAGCGCGTGGTCCGGTTTGCGCAGCGTTTCCAGCCGTCTCTGGTGCGCCGCATCAAGCTGTACACGAAGACCACTCCGCTGTATGAGCACTTCGGAATCCAGGACCAGATCAACGACGCGCTGAAGTCGAAGGTGTGGCTAAAGAGCGGCGGCTACATCGTCATCAACCAGACCGAAGCGCTGGTGGCGATCGACATCAACACCGGCAAGTACGTCGGCAAGACGCAGCGGCTGGAAGACACCATCGTTAAGACGAACGTCGAGGCCGTCAAGGAAATCGTTCGGCAAGTCAGGCTGCGCGACCTGGGCGGCATCATAGTAATCGACTTCATCGACATGGATGAACGCAAGAACCGGGCGAAAGTCATGCAGGCCCTGGAAGAAGCGCTGCGCACCGATCGCGCTCCGTCGAAGGCGCTTCAATTCAACGATTTCGGTCTGGTTGCCATCACCCGCAAGCGAGTGAAGCAGTCGTTGGAGCGGACACTCGGCGAAGCTTGCCCCTATTGCGTCGGCGCGGGTTTCGTGAAGTCGGTTCCGACTATTTGCAACGAAATCTACATCGAGATGCGCAAGATGATCAAGGCGCATGACCGAACGGACGTAACGCTGCGAGTGAATCCGGAAGTTGCCAAGGCGCTGAAGGCGGGCAACGGCAAGCTGATCACGGAAATGGAAGAGTTGACCGGCAAGACCGTACTGGTGAGAAGCGACGCGCTTTTGCACCAGGAAAACTTCGACATCCAATAGCAATTTGGAGTTGAATACAGAGGCCGGGCCAAGTGCCCGGCCTTTGCTTTGTAGATTTGCCGGAAGTCAGGCGGGATGCGGTGGCTTGGGCATGTCGAGCCGGCCGGCGATTTGCTCAAAGGGAAGGAATACTGAGAAGGCGGTCCCGGAGCGGCCGGGACGCACCGTGCTTGTGAAGTGTATGGTGCCTTCGTGCTTCTCTATGATGCCGCGAGTAACCCAAAGACCGAGACCGGTGCCGCCTTCGCCCTTGGTGGTATAGAACGGCGAATAGAGATTCTGGCGCACATCGGGAGGAATTCCGCCGCCGTTGTCGAGCACCGTAACCCGTACACCGCGGCGGGCTGGATCGGTAGCGAGGCTTGATTCATAGATGTGCACTAGAAGCCTGCCGCCTGTCGGCATGCTGTGTATGGCGTTGGCAACCAGGTTGGCAAACACCTGGCGCAACTCGCCCGGGAATCCCCGAACCGAGCGGTGCGTCTCGAAACGCTTCGTTACGCTAATTGCCACCATTTGAATCTGGGGCGCGTACAAAGTCAGGACGCTTTCCAGCACCTTGACGACGTCCACTTGCACCGGCGCCTGGGCCTCGCGATGGAAGGTCAAGAGCTGGCCGGTGATCTGGGTGATGCGTGCCAGCTCTTCTCCGGCCATATCGAGGTAATGCCTGGTTTCCGGGTCGGGATAGCTGCCCTGGCGCAATAGGAAGAGCAGATTTGAGACGGTGTCCAGTGGGTTACGGATTTCGTGGGCGATGGTGGCCGCCATGCGGCCGGCCTGGGTCAATCGATCGCTGGCGCGAAGAGTTTGTTCGGTTTGCCGGCGCTGGGTTACATCGCGGAAGACCAGGACTACGCCTGACAGTTTTCCGCTCTCAAGAATCGGTGCGGCATTCATTTCGATGGGGTATTCCTTGCCCGATTGGCTTAGGAGCAAGGTGTGGTTCGACATTCCAATGATTCTTTCGGAGTCGCGTACGGCCTCGACCGGGTCGTCGAACGGTTCCCGCGTTCGTTCGTCGATCAGCCGCGCTACCTCGCTTAGCGGACGCCCTTGTGCCTGCGTGTGGTTTGTCCAGCCCGTAAGCTGCTGGGCTACCGGGTTGATGTACCGAACTGAGCCGTCGGCGTCGGTGGCGATGACCGCGTCGCCGAGACTATTCAGCGTGATCTGAAATCGCTCGCGACTTTCCGCTAGTTGCCGGCTCTTTTCCGCCTCGGCGTGGAAGTGTTTCTCGTAACTATCGGAAAGCTGCCGCAGTTCACGCCGTGTAAGAGTGAAGAGCAGGCCCGCCACGATGACCGACAATCCGACGGCGGTGAACAGCGTCACATGGCTCAGGCTGGTGGCCTTGTGCGTCCGCGACTGAAGCAGCCGGTCTTCCTCAGCGAGGATTTCTCGCTGCCGGGCGCGGATTTGTTCCATGAGGGCGTCGCCCTGCAATAGCTCCGCTTCGGTGGGCCGCTTGTTGGCATGGGCTGCGATTTCGCGCTCCGCCCACTCAACCCAGTTCTGGTCCAGACGCCGAATTTCGCGGATACGGCTTTGTTGCACTTCGCTGTCGCTGGTCAACTTGGACAGGGCATCGATGCTGGCGGGCAGTTGTGCTTCAGCATTCTTAAAGGGCCGAAGGAAGCGCTCGTCTCCGGTGAGTTCGAAGCCCCGGGCGGCTGACTCCATATCCACCATGTAACGCATGGATTGGCGGGCGTTGGCGATTACCTGGTCGGTGTGGTCCACCAGGCGAAGGGACTCGGTGAGGGTCAGAATCTCGACGGAGAGAATAATGGCGAGCAATCCCAACAGCGCCACAGGAATGGCGACCGCGCGGCGCAGCAATCGTTGGAAAGTGCGTTCATCCATGGAGCCGCTTTCTACCGCCATCGAGAAAAGATGTCACGATGATAACGCAAGGTCGGGCGCAGGCTGGCAGGCGGAGCTAATCGGCTGCGGCGGAGCGACTGCCCGGCAAACGGCTCGGTTGCCCCTCGCGAGAGTCCGAAGACGAGCGGGCGACGGCCCAATTCACGATCCGGTAGAGCAGAAGTATTCCTAACACTGCGGCATAGATGAGCGGTTTGCGAAGGTCTTTTTTTACCAGCCAGATGTAGTGAATGACTCCCAGTGTGGCAATGACGTAAATGACCCGATGCAGCGCCTGCCACTTCTTGCCCAGCCAGCGAATGGAGCGCTGGTTCGAAGTGAGTGCCAGCGGAATCATCAGCAAGAATGCGGTAAAACCAACGGTGATGAACGGGCGTTTCACAACATCTTTGGTTATGCTCTGCCAGTCGAAGAATTGGTCGAGCCAGATGTAGGTGGTGAAATGAAGCGACGCGTAGAAGAAAGCAAACAGCCCCAACATGCGCCGGTATTGAATTAGCCAGTATTGCTTCGTCAACTTGCGCAGTGGCGTGATGGATAGAGTGACCATCAGGAAGACGAGCGTCCACGTTCCGGTGGACCACGTGATGACCTGGATCGGGTTCGCCCCTAACGCAGAGTTGTATGCCTTCCATGCCAGCCTGCCAACCGGCACAAGGGCGGCGAGAAACACAATCGGTTTGAAGTACTTCGGTTTCACGGCGTCTGCTTAGAAATTCTTTTTTAGGTCCATGCCGGCGTAGAGCGAGGCCACCTGGTCGCCATAGCCATTGAACATCAAAGTTGGGCGTTTGGTGAATTCACCGATGCGACGTTCCTTGGCCTGGCTCCAGCGCGGATGATCGACGTTGGGATTCACGTTGGAGTAGAAGCCGTACTCGCTCGGACCGGCTTTGGTCCAGGTCGAGACCGGCTCTTTGTCGACCAGCTTGATTTTCACGATCGCCTTGATGCCCTTGAACCCATACTTCCATGGCACAACCAGACGGATGGGCGCGCCGTCCTGGTTGGGCAGGGTTTCGCCATATAGTCCGACGGCCAGGATCGTCAGAGGATGCATGGCTTCGTCCATGCGCAAACCTTCTACGTAAGGCCAGTCGAGGACACCGCGTTGCTGCCCGGGAAAGCGTTTTGGATCGTTGAGGGCGGTGAATTCCACGAACTTGGCCTTGGAGTTCGGCTGTACATCGTTCAGAACCATGCTGAGGGGAAAGCCGATCCAGGGAATCACCATCGACCATCCCTCGACACAACGCATGCGATAAATGCGCTCTTCGAGATGCAGCTTCAACAGCGTGTCAATGTCATAAGTCTTGGGTTTGTTGACCAGACCTTCCACTTTGACGGACCAGGGACGGGGGTTGAAATTTTTGGCCAGTTCGGCGGGCTCGTATTTGTCGGTGCTGAACTCGTAATAATTGTTGTAGTGCGTGATGTCGTTGAGGGGCGTCTCCTTTTCGGAGGTGCTGTACTGGCTCTTGGTGTAATCCAACTTGGCGTTGGCCAGCACAGTCTGCGACGGTGAGAACAACTTCCCCAGAACGCTTGCGCCCGCAGCCGCCCCCACGACCGCGCCTGCACCGGCAATAAACCGCCGGCGATTTAGGTAAAGCTCTTTCGGTGTAATTTCGGAAGACGGAATCTCCGGCGATTTCTTAAACAGCATGAACCGACCTGCTCCTGACGATGGTCTCTATTGTGGATCTACTTGTTATTCGTATTGATTCGCCAATTCGGATTTCGTTACAGTCGCCGGGAAAACCGATTTCCGCAGAATCACAACTTCTAAATGGATGCCCGCTGGCCGCGTCGTGATTCTTTATGGCACGAAAGAGCCAGGTTGCGATAGTGACCCGAAAAGCGATGGAACCTATTCACGTGGTTGGTCGTACCTACAGTAAGTCCGGTACCATTGCCCGCAGGAGATTTCCACCCATGAGACGCTTGCTCCTATTCTCGACGGTTTTGGCGCTAGTTATGTTGCCGAATCTAGCGCTGGCCAAAGACGGCCATGGCGACCGCGTGCAGTTCTTCCAGAGCATTACGGTTGACCCCGACGAACAGGTGGGAGATGTAGTCTGCCTGGTTTGTTCGATCCACATGGCGGGAACCGCGTCGGGCGACACCGTTGCGATTCTCGGCAGCATCGTGGTGGACGGAACGGCTCACGGCGACGTGGTAGCTGTGGGTGGCAGCGTTCGACTGGGAGAAGACGCCAGTGTTGCCGGCGACACCGTTGGACTTGGCGGAGGAGTGAATCGGCACCCGAATGCCACGGTAAAAGGTAGCGTCGTGGGTCAGTCGGGCCCGGCTATGTTCCTGGGACTGTTTCTGGGTTTGGTGGTGGTGCCTCTGCTTCCTATCATTCTGATTATTTGGCTCATCGTGTGGCTGGTGCGACGTGACCGCCGTCCGCCTCCGGCGCCTGTGGCTTACCGCCAGTGAACCCGCGGTAAACGACAGTCAGAAATTCCCATCCATATTTACGCCGACGAATCTTGGGCAGCTTGTCACACGAAAGTGTGCAATTCGTCACGGCCAGCTCGCCATAGAAGTGCTATCTTTCGAAAATTGTTTTCTCCAATTTGACCCTCGAGACGTGTATGGGGAGGTTGTATGCGCCACACCGACCCGGACAACGCCGCGGAACCAGTTTGTGACGAAGGCTGTGATTCGCGCTCGTCGTTAGTCCATCGTGCTCCGTTTGGAATCTGCCGTTCGTCGTTGTCGCGTGACCAATTCAAGTCAGTGAATCCGGCGTTTTGCCGAATGCTGGGCTACTCTGCAGAGGAGTTACTTGGCGTTTCGATCTCGGAGCAAATTTTCTGCGTAGCCCCGAACCGCATGGAGATCGCGGACCTCTTGCTGAGAGACAATCGCCTCAATGCGCACGAAACTTCGCTGCGACGAAAAGACGGAAGCACTGCGCGAGTGCGGGTGACCGCTTACCTTACGAAGAATGCGAACGGTGAACTGGACGACGTCGAGTCTTACATCGAAGACCTGACCGAACAGAGCGTGCTGGAGCAACAGATACGCGCCGTGCAGAAGCTCGAAGCAGTGGGTCGCCTGGCGGGCGGCGTCGCCCACGACTTCAACAACATCCTGGTGGTCATCAAGCTCTCAACCGAGATGATGCTGGGACAGATAACGCCAGAGAATCCGCTGACGCGTTCGCTGTTGCAGGTATCGCATGCCGCGGATCGCGCAGCGGCGCTCACCAAACAGATGCTGGCGTTCAGCCGTCGGCAGGTAATGCAGGCGCGGGTGGTCAACATTAATGCGGTCGTCAACGACACGTTGCACATGTTGCGCCGCATCATCGGAGAAGACATCCGCCTGGTGACGCGGCTGGCCGAACACTTGTCTAACACGACGCTCGACCCCGACCAACTCAGCCAGATCGTCTTTAACCTGGCGGTGAACGCCCGCGACGCCATGCCAGACGGCGGAACGCTTGAGATCACTACGGCCGACGTCGAACTCGATGAGGCGTATGCCAATACTCATCCTCCGGTGCAGCATGGCACTTATGTTGTTCTGGCGGTGAGCGATTCGGGATGCGGCATCGCCAAAGACGATCTGCCCCGCATCTTCGAACCATTTTTCACCACCCAGGAAATGGGCAAGGGCACAGGACTGGGACTGGCAATTGTCTATGGAATCGTGAAACAAAGCGGGGGCTACATCTGGGTATACAGCGAGCCGAACTTGGGGACGACGTTCAAGTTGTACTTTCCGGTAACCCGTTCGAGCGTTGGCACGGAAGCTCGCCCTATGACGCTTGCCGATCAACCGAATGGGGAGACGATTCTGATTGTGGAGGACGAAGACGCCATTCGTGCCAATGTACGCGATTGCCTGCAACAACTGGGTTACAGCGTGCTGGAAGCAGCCAGCGGCGAAACGGCGTTACAGACCTGTGAAATTCACGAAGGCAAGGTCGATCTAATCATGACGGACTTGGTGATGCCGGGCATGAATGGAAGGGAAACTGCGGAACAACTCGCGGTACGCTATCCCGCAATCCGTTTGATGTACACCTCGGGTTATACGGACGATGGCGCGGCGCGCCGCGAGCTGCTGCAAGATGGCACGATATTTCTGGAAAAGCCGTATACAGTCGCCGACCTGGCGCGAGCCGTACGGCGGGCATTATTCTCGCGTTCGCAGCAGCGTCATGTAACCACGGAGACTGTCAGTCCTGATCATGGGTAAAGAGGCTCTGCCAGGTATTGTCGAGCGTGCTCCAGCGGCCCTGGTCGAGCGCGTTGGCCGACGACTCAGGCAGATAAAGCATGCCGTGACCTTGCGGACAGACCATTTCCGTTCCGGCCCAATTCAGCAGGACTGAGCCCGCGCGGCCAATCTCAACCGGTAATTCGAGCCGGCGCAGGCACGCGCGGCAACGGCGCTGCTGATCGCGGACCGACCACGACAGGGTCACAATGGCGAGCGGAAGAAACAGCCAGATGGAGTACTCGTCCGACAGTGGATAGGCGGAGCCGGCAAACAGGTTCGCGATCCCGCGGACCACAGTCCACGAAAGCAACGCCACCAAGCCAAGTAGGAGGGCCGACTTCAGCGAGAAAAAGCCCAGCCAAACGGCTCGCGCGCCGGGACGCTCCGGCAGGCTGCCAAATCCATTCGACGTACGCCGCAGCACTACCACCAGCACGGCACAGGCTACTGCCAGTAACAAGAACCACAATGCGCTCGAGAAATTCCGCCGAGCGAGTGCTGCCACAGTTACGACCTGCAACTGCGACGAAGGGTGAACGTAGCCGGCACTTTCCGTCAGGTCGCTCAATTCGCTTTGCAGGCGCGAAGTAGTTGCGTTGTCGCGCAATCGCGCGACCGCTCCGACGCGGCGCTGGAAGTTGGTAAATAGCGTGGCAGGGTCGATGAGTCCCCAGACAGCGATCCCGGGCGAAATCAGGCGAAAATTGGGAGGCAGCACCCCGATTACCTGGTGCGGCGCGCCGTTCAAAACGACTTGCTTGCCAACGATGTTGGGGTCGGCGTGCAGTTCACGCTGCCATAGCGGATAGCTCAACACGACGCAGGTCAGACAATCTTGCGTGTCTTGCGGCGAGAAACTACGGCCGAGCAAAGCGTTCTCGCCAACCGTGGAGAAAAAATGTGGGCCCACTCGCGCGGTCGCGATGGGCAGGTCCCGGCTCGGCAAAAGCAGCGTGCCCGGTCCCCAGGAATAGGGAGCCAGTCCTTGGGCCAAATTGGATTTCGCCCAGATCAAGGACAGGTCGAGCAGGGTATCGGAGCGCGTGCGGCTGTACTTGCCGTTAATGCCGCTGCCATCGAGGGTGATGACAACGATGCGGTCGGAATGCTCCACCGGCTCTGAAAGCGCCATGCGGGTCACGGGAATAACGCCACTGACCAGAACTAACGTTGCGCAGGCTAGCGCTATTGAGGCGAGCAGGAACAACGGCGATCCCGCGAGGCCGCGCAAGCCGGCGCGAAAGCGATCGCGGTCGTAGCGAATCCAGAAAGCCTCGGGGATAAGGTGCCAGCAGGCGCGGGCGAGCAGCAGCCGGTTTTGCGGGGTAAGTTGACCCGACTCGGCGAGGAAGTGGCACCAATGCCAGAAGCGGCGTTGCTGGCCGGCACGCCACGAGGTGCGTTCGCTGCGCGGCAGCAGCCAGGCGGCCGTCCACACGAAAACGCGGCACCGCCAGAGTGTCGCGCGCAGGCGATCTGCAAACCACATCACGCCACTCCTCACCCAAATGCGCGTGCTGTCATACTAGGCCAGCTCCGTCACTCATATGACGCTCTGCGGGCTGTGGAAGTTCCTGCAAAATTAGCGTTTATCGACCCTCACGGCCGAGGGCCCGTAGTGTTTTTGGATTATTGTTGGCGGGTTTCGAAATCGCTGTAATGAAACCTGTGGGAAACGCGTGCGGTAGGGGTGCCGACACGGCTCAGGGCCCTTGGAATGTTTGCAGGACCGTTTGGCGCCCTCGGACGGTAGTCCCGACAATCGACATCTGAAAAACCCGCTTTTTACTCGGGGAGTGCACAGGATCTGCCTGTGGCTGCGCCTCAGGCGCCGGGCAACGAACGTCGCTGGTTTGACTGGCGCGAAAAGGTGGAGTGCGCGAACGATGAACGGGTGGCTGCGACTCAGCTTGGCAACGGCTCTGAACCTTATAATCAGGTTTACTCTCGCCGTTGTCCCTGAGGAGACAGCCTGAATGCATGCAACTCTCCGCCGGATTGTGACCGGCGTTATCGGCTTGTGCGTGTTCGCCGTGGGTAGTTGGGCCGACACCCCGCAAGTGCGGGCCGAAGCAGCCAAGTTGAATAACCTGGGCGTTGCCATGATGAACCAGCAGCTTATGGAGAAGGCGACTGCCAATTTCGACGCGGCCTATAAGCTCGATCCGTCGCTGGCGGTGGCTGCGTTGAATAAGGGAATTGCCCTGCTGAATCAGCAGAAACTTCCCGAGGCCGAGGAGGCGTTGCGGCAGGCCGAGGCGAAAGACCCGGGCAACCCGCGGGTCTGGTACAACCTTGGATTGGTGCATCGCGGTTCAGGCAACACCGCTGAGGCGATCAGCGATTTCCAGAAAGTATTGAAGATTGATCCCACCGATCCGGATGCGTACTACTTCCTCGGTACGTTCTACAGCCAGGAGCAGGACTACCCGAAGGCGATTGAGGCCTTCCAGGAGGCGCTGAAGATCAATCCGCTGCACGCTTCGGCCGAGTTCGGCATGGGGCGCGCATTACAGCGCTCGGGCAAGACCGATGAAGCACGCGAGCATCTGAAACGCTTCGAGTACCTGACGCACAACAAGATCTCTTCGGCGATCACGCTGACCTATGGCGAGCAGGGGAAATACTCGGTCGCGCAGGACGTTATTACCAATGAGCCGGCGGTGGGGCCGATGATTCCGGTGACGTTTGTGGCGCAGGCGTTGGGCAGCGCGAATGTCGCAAAGGCCGCGACGACGGGCGGCGGTGTTTGCATGATTGACGTCGATGGTGACGGCAAGTTCGACATCGTTGCGATGGCGGAGGGCGATTCTGCGTTGAAGATTTTCCGTAACTTGGGCGAGGGAAAATTCAAAGAAGAATCGGCGGCACAGTTCGGTTTGGCGTTGAAGGGCAAGGGCGTTTCGTGCGCGGTGGGCGATTACGACAACGACGGAAAGAATGACATTGCCGTTGGGCTGAGCGACCGCGTCGTGCTGTTTCACAACGACGGTAGCGGGAAGTTCACGGACGTAACCGAGAAAGTCGGCATCACGTCGCTCAACCAGCCGGCAGGAATGACATGGGTCGACTACGACCATGATGGTGATCTGGACCTCATCGTGACCGGCAATCAGGTCGCGGGGCTGAAAGATTCCACTAATACAGTCGTGTGGCGCAACAACGGCGACAGCACGTTCACCAACTGGACGAAAGAAACCGGACTGTCGGGGGACGGTGCGACGAGCGTGATGCTCTCCGACATCAATAACGACCGCGCAGTGGATCTGGTGGTGACGGGCGCGAACGGCGCGCCGACGGCGTACCTCAATCAGCGCGAAGGGCCATTCAAGGCGATGCCGCTCTACGATGCGGCGGGACTGCCCCCCAGCACAGGCGCTTACGTTTTCGACTTCAACAAAGATGGCTGGATGGACATCGCCCTTACGCACTCCGGCGCACCGGGCGTTAGCCTGTGGCGCAACGTAGATGGAACGAAGTTTGAGCGCGTGCCGCTACCCATTGCCGACGCAACTAAAGGCTATGGCGTCACCGCCATCGATTTCGACAACGACGGATGGATTGACCTCGCCGCAGTTGTCGAGACGGCGAAGGGAACTGAGCTTCGCATATTTCGAAACAAGGGCGCGCAGGGATTCGAAGATGTGACCGTGTCGCTCGGGCTCGACAAGCTTAAGTTGCACGATGCGCGCGCGCTGATTGCCGCCGATCTCGACAACGACCTGGCCGCTGATCTGCTGGTCACGCAGTTGGGCGGCGACCCGGTAGTGCTGCACAACCAGGGCGGCAACAAGAACCACGCGCTGAAGATCGACTTCAAGGGACTGGCTGACAACAAGACCGGACTCGGAACGAAGGTCGAAATCTTCTCCAACGGCACGTGGCAGAAGTTTGAAGTTGCGGGCGGGGCGGGCTATCTGAGCCAGGGACCGCCAGAAGTTCTCGCCGGACTTGGCAAGAACGACAATGCCGACATCGTCCGCATGTTGTGGCCAACGGGCGTGCTGCAAGACGAAATTGACGTCGCTGTGAACAAGCCCGCGTCATTCCTCGAACTCGACCGGCGCGGCAGTTCGTGTCCGACGCTGTTCGCGTGGAACGGCGAGAAGTATGAGTTCATAACCGACGTAATCGGCGCAGGTGTCATCGGCCACTGGATTTCACCAGTCGCGAAGAACACGCCCGATCCTGACGAGTGGGTGAAGATCGATGGTTCGAAGCTGCGCGCCAAGGACGGCTACTTGAGCCTCCGTTTTGGCGAGCCTATGGAGGAAGTCAACTACATCGACCAGCTGCGCATGGTGGCAGTCGACCATCCGGCGGATGTCGATGTGTACCCGGATGAGCGGTTCCTCGACGATCCTCCGTTCGCCAGCGGCAAGACGATCGCGACCTCGCGGCCCCATCCTCCCGCTGGTGCGTGGGACAACAACGGCAAAGACGTGCTGCAACTGGTGAGCGCGCGCGACCACCAGTATGTGCGCGACTTCACCAATCTGCCGTACGCAGGATTTGCCAACACTCATTCGCTGACGATCGATCTCGGCGCGTGGACTCCTCGCCAGCCGCTGCGGCTGTTCCTGACCGGCTTCATCGAGTACTTCAGCGCGACCTCGATGTACGCCGCGTGGCAGGCAGGGCTGAAGCCGATCTCGCCCTATATCGAAGCGCAAATGCCTGACGGTTCGTGGAAGCGGGTGATCGATGAGATGGGATTTCCGGCAGGACTGCCGCGCACCATCACTGTCGATCTAACTGGCAAGCTGCCGGCGGGCGCACAGAAAATTCGTATCACCTCGAACCTCCAGATTTATTGGGACGAAATCCTAGTAGACAACGGCCCAGCGCGCGAACGCGATGTGCGCACTACCGAGTTGCCACTGGCTTTAGCGACGCTGGGATTCCGCGGCTATCCGCGCCAGGTAGACGGCGAAACGCCCGGCGACCTGACCTATCGCTACGAAGAAGCCAGCACGACGGGCCCGTTTTCGCGATTCCGCGGCAGCTACACGCAATACGGCGACGTCACGCCGCTGCTCACTTCGATCGACAACAAGTTCGCGATCTTCGGCACCGGCGAAGACATCGACGCCGAGTTCGACACGGCTGCTTTGCCCTCGCTTCCGCAGGGATGGAAACGCGACTACTTCTTCTACGCCAACGGATTCGTGAAAGACATGGATTTCTACGAAGCGATTCCGTTCACCGTTGCGGACATGCCGTTTCATGGCATGAGCACGTATCCGTATCCCGTGGCGCAGCACTATCCCGACGATGCACAGGCCAACGGCTATCGCTTCGAGTGGAACGACCGCTTCGAATCCGGGGCGAGCAAGGCGACGGGCTATCGCTTTGTTTACGGCACGCGGACAATCGATCCCGAGCCGCTGACGCCGCGCCAGAACTCGCACGATTCCCGCAATGACGAGAGCACAGGGGGCGCGATCGGACAAGAATGAAGAAGTTAGCTGCACTTTCGATTGCCATGCTGACGCTTTCGGCCATCTACCTCTATGCATGGCCGGCGCCGAACGTGTTTTACGCCGGCATGGTGCTGGCCCACGTCGGACTCGGCGTGCTGTTCTGCATCGGCGGACTTCGATTGTTGCCCGCGGCCATGCGCCAACCACTCATCGTGAAGCTGGCGACGCTGGTGCTTGTCGTCGGCGCAGTGCTGGGCCTGGCATTGATCTATACCGGTGCGTCGCGTCCGCACACCAAGCTGCTTGTTGTCGCACGGCGCGGTGTCCGCGCTGGCCGTCGCGCTGCTCCTGGGCTGGCTGCTCAGCCGGAATCGTGACGCAATCGCAGCGCGTGGGTTCCAGTGGTCGGAGCCGTTGCCGTCGCCGTATTGATCACGCTCACGCGCTCAGTACGCCCGCACCTCGTGGAGCAAGCGCTACGTCATCCGTAATCCCGAGATTGCGCCGCTCTCGATGAACAACGAAGGTGGCGGCGCGAACGATCCGTTCTTTCCGAGTTCATCGCAGGTCGCAGGCGATCGCAAGATCCCTTCGAAGTTCTTCATGGAGTCCGATGCCTGCGAGCGCTGCCACCAGGACATCTTCAAACAGTGGAACAGCTCGGCCCATCACTTCTCGTCATTCAACAATCAGTGGTACCGCAAGAGCATTGAGTACATGCAAGACGTGAACGGCGTGAAGCCGTCGAAGTGGTGCGCCGGCTGCCACGATCCGGCGCTGCTCTACAGCGGCATGATGGACACGCCTATCAAGGAGATCGTGCATCGCCCCGAGGCGCAGGCCGGCATGGGATGCATGATGTGCCACTCCATCGTCAGCGTGAAAAGCACCATGGGACAGGGCGACTTCATGCTGGAATACCCGGCGCTGCACGAACTAGCAGCCACCAAGAACCCCGTGCTGCGCTGGATCCACGACTTCAGCATCAAGCTCAATCCCGAGCCGCATCGCCGCGTCTTTCTCAAGCCGTTCATGCAGAAACAGACGCCGGAATTCTGCTCGTCGTGCCACAAGGTGCACCTCGATGTGCCAGTGAATAACTACCGCTGGTTCCGCGGCTTCAACGAGTACGACAACTGGCAGGCTAGCGGCGTCTCGGGTTTTGGCGCGCGCTCGTTCTATTACCCGCCGAAGGCGCAGGGCTGCCAGGACTGCCACATGCCCGATACCAAGTCGAATGACATGGGCAATGTCGCGGGCAAGATTCACTCACACTCGTTCCCGGCGGCCAACACCGCACTGCCCACTGCCAATCAGGACGCGCACCAGTTGGAGATGACCGAGAACTTCCTGAAGAGTGGCGCGCTGACGATCGATATCTTCGCGCTGTCGAGCTGCTTCAGCGAAGATCAGCGCGTCGGGCGGCCCGCAGACCGAATTGCAAACGACTTTTGCGGTCGGCGAAGAAGCCGAGATGAAGACCACCGGCGAATCCGCGGGAGTTGTTGCTCCGGTGACGGCGCCCCTCGATAAGGTGCCGGGAACGGTGCGCCGCGGCGAGAGCGCACGTATCGACGTCGTGGTGCGCACCCGCAAGGTCGGACACTTCTTCCCCGGCGGCACCGTCGATGCGCCCGAGACCTGGGTTGAACTCAAGGCCGTGGACGACAAGGGACAAACGATCTTCTGGAGCGGCAAGGCTGGAGACGAAGGCAAGGGGACGGTCGATCCCGGCGCACACTTCTATCGCTCGCTGCAGATTGACGAGCACGGCAACCCCATCAACAAGCGCAATGCGTGGTCCACACGCGCGGTGGTGTATGTGCGTCTGATTCCGCCGGGCGCAGCCGACACGATTCACTACCGTATGAACGTCCCGCAGAACGCCGGCAGCAAAATCACGCTGACCGCAAAGCTGTGCTATCGCAAATTCTCCTGGTGGAACACTCACTTCGCGTATGCCGGTGTCTCGCAGCAGCCGCCGGTTGGTCCGCAAACGGCTAAGGGTTATGACGACCGCAAGTTCACCTTCGACGGAAATCTCAGCGAGGTCTCTGGCAAGCTGCACGAAATTCCCGACCTGCCGATCGTCGTCATTGCCGAGGACACGGTCGAGCTGACGGTGCTGCCCAAGAGCGCGCCGCTTCCCGATCCCAAGACGATTGTCGAGAAGGCCGACTGGCAGCGCTGGAACGACTACGGTATCGGCCTGTTCCTGCAAGGTGATTTCAAGGGCGCGACGGCAGCGTGGGAGAAGGTCACCGAGGCCGATCCTAAGAATCCCGATGGCTGGGTGAACCTCGGACGCGTGGCTGTGCAGGAGGGCGACATGGAGCGTGCCCGCACGGTGCTGCAAAAAGCGCTGGCCATCAATCCGAATCTCGCGCGTGCGAACTACTTCTATGCGCGAGTGCTGCGCTCCGATGGCGATTACGACGGCGCGGCCGCGCGCCTGCAAAAGGTGGCGGAGCAGTATCCCAAAGACCGCGTGGTACGCAACGATCTAGGGCGTACTTATTTCCTGGCGCGCAAGTATCCCGAGGCCATTGCGCAATTGCAGCAGGCAATTGCGGTCGATCCCGAAGACCTGCAAGCCAACTACAATCTGATGCTCAGTTATAGGGGACTAGGCGACACCGCCAAGGCCGAGGAATACGAAAAGCTCTACCTGCGCTTCAAGGCCGACGAGTCGGCGCAGACCATCACCGGTCCTTACCGCCGGCTGCATCCCGAGGACAACAACGAACGCCAACTGATTCACGAGCATGTTTCGGCGCTCCGCTGACGCCGGCGAAGACACCAGCGACGGTGGCCGTGAAGCCTGCTCGTGACCGCAGGGGGCAAATAACTACGCCATGAACGTCATACGAAAGTCATCATTTCTCATCTTGCTGTGTGCTTCGCTGGCTTCAGTCTGCCGCAGCACAGGTCACCTTCCGCGATATCACCAAGCAGGCGGGCATCAATTTCGTGCACAACAATGGCGCCGCCGGGAAGAAGTGGCTGCCGGAAACCATGGGGCCGGGTTGCGCCTTCATCGATTACGACAATGATGGCTATCCCGACATCCTGCTGGTGAATGGCAAAGACTGGACCACGCCCGGCAAGCCCTCGACGCTGAAGCTCTATCACAACAATCGCAACGGCACGTTTACCGACGTGACCGCGAAAGCTGGGCTGGCGATTTCACTGTACGGCATGGGCGTCGCCGTGGCCGATTACGACAACGACGGCTTCGACGACATCTACATTTCCGCGCTGGGCCAGAGCCACCTGTTTCACAACAACGGCAACGGCACGTTTACCGACGTCACCAAGGCCGCGGGCATGCTGGGTCCGAACGAATTCAGCACCAGCGCGGCCTGGTTCGATTACGATCGCGATGGCAAGCTCGACCTGATCGTCGTGAACTATGTGCAATGGAGCCCGCAAGGCGACATCTACTGCACGCTCGATGGCACGCACAAGTCGTACTGCACGCCCGAATCGTACAAGGGCGCGTCGGTGCGCTTGTGGCACAACCTCGGCAACGGCAAGTTCGAAGACGCGACCGCCAAAGCGGGACTCTTCGATAACTCGTCGAAGTCGCTGGGCGTCGCGGTACTCGACGTGAACGGCGACGGCTGGCCCGACCTGGTGATCGCCAACGACACCCAGCCCAACAAGCTCTACGTCAACAACACGAAGGGAGGCTTTACCGAATCGGCAGTATCGGCCGGCATCGCCTTCAGCGAAGACGGCGTGGCGCGCGCGGGCATGGGCGTTGACGCTGCCGATTACGACCACACCGGGCGGCCGAGCATCGTCATCGGCAATTTTGCCAACCAGATGCTGGCGCTCTACCACAACGAAGGCAACGGCTTGTTTGTGGATGAAGCGCCGCGTTCGGAAGTCGGCCGCCGCAGCCTGCTGACGCTGGGATTCGCGACGCTGTTCTTCGACTACGACAACGACGGCTGGCTCGACATCTTCGTCGCCAATGGCCACATCGAGAACGAGATCGAGCGCATCCAGAAGCGCGTGAAATATGCCGAGTCGCCGCACCTGTTTCACAACCAGGGCAAAGGCAAATTTCGTCGAAGTCGACGCAAGTCGGTCGGCCCGATCTTGGCACGCCCCGCGTTGGACGCGGCGCGGCCTATGCCGACATCGACAACGACGGCGATCTCGACCTGCTGATGACCACCAATGGCGGGCCCGCGGTGCTTGTTCCGCAACGAAGGCGGCAACGGCAACCACAGCCTGCGCATCAAGCTGGTGGGCACGCAGTCGAATCGTGACGGCATTGGCACCATCGGCCATTGTGAAGGCCGGACGGCGACCGGCAAACGCAGATGCTGCGCAGCGGCTCGGGCTACCTGTCGTCGAGCGAATTGGTGCTTGACCTTCGGACTCGGCAAGGCCGGACAAGCTGACGAAATCGAACTGCGCTGGCCCAGCGGCCAGGTGGATAAGCTGTCGAAGGTCGCGGCCGGACAAACCATCACGGTGAAGGAAGGCTCGGGCATCGTGCAGCAGCGGCCGTTCGGCGCTGTCCCCGCGCCTGCCGCCGCTACTCCGGTGAAGGCAAATGCGCGATGAAGCCAGTCACGCAGCAGTCGGCCTTGCGAGCTGCTGGTGCTGCTTACGGACGCAGAAGATTTCAGCGCTTGAGTTGGCCGACGAATACATCCGCCAGATCGAGCGGCTGAATCCGCAGATCAACGCGCTGGTTGATTTTGATGCTGAGCGCGTGCGCCAGCAGGCGCGCGCTTCGGACAACGCTGCAAGCCACAGCGGGCCGCTGGCCGGACTGCCGGTAACGGTGAAGTCGTCGATCTCGACCGCGGGCCATCGCTGCGAAATCGGCAGCCTGGTCAATCGCGGGAACATTCCAACGAAAGACGCGACCGTCGTGGCGCGGTTGCGCGCGGCGGGCGCGGTGATTCTCGGCACCACCAATTGCCCGGAATACCTGATGGCCTACGTGACCGAGAACCTGCTGCACGGCCGCACCAACAATCCCTGGAACCTCGACTACACGCCCGGCGGCTCGAGCGGCGGAGAGTCGGCGGCCATCGCCGCCGGAATGTCCGCCGGCGGCCTGGGCAGCGACAGCGGCGGCTCAGTGCGCGTGCCCGCGCACTTCACCGGCATCTGCTCGCTGAAGCCGACGCCGGGGCGCATTCCCAGCGAATGGCCACCTGCCGCCGTGCATCGGCCCATTCTCGTTTCTCGGCGCGATTGGCCCCATGGCGCGCACCATCGACGATGTCGCGTTGCTGTTTCAGGTGCTCTCCGGGCAAGACCCAGTCGATCCCGCAGCCCGCCAGTCCCATTCGAACAGCCAAGCCTCGAAGATGTCAAACGACTGCAATCGGCTACTTCGAAGATGACGGCCTGACGCCAGTGACGCCCGAAACGCGCAAAGCAGTGCAAGCCGCCGCTGAGTGCTCTGCGCAGCGCGGGCTTCGATGTCCGCCCGTTTCGTCCCAAAGGCGCTGGAGCAGGCGCGCAAGCTGTGGGAGCTTTTCTTCCTGCGCTGCGGCGCGATGTTCGAAGAGCCACTGGTCCGCGGCCACGAAGACAAACTCAGCCCGGTCTTTCGCGACTTCCTGGCACGGGCGCATGCCGCCGGACCGCTCACGGCCGAAGAATTGCTGACCGCCTGGGCCGAGGCCGACATCATTCGCCACAAACTGCTGGTGCAGATGCAGGAATTTCCGTTGCTGCTATGCCCGGTTGCGTCCGTGCCCGCATTTCGCCACGGCGAGCGCAGCTGGACCATCGACGGCCAAGCAAGTCGAGTACCTCGACGCCATGCGCTATACGCAGTGGTTCAATCTGCTGGCTGCGCCCGCGGCGGTCGTTCCCGTCGGACCGATCGCCGGAGGGACTACCCGTCGGCGTGCAACTGGTCGGCCGTCCGTTCGAAGACGAAATCGTGCTGAAGGTCGCATCGGTCATTGACCATGCCTTCGGCTATGTTCCGCCGCCAATCTGCCAATCCTGACTAAGCTGCGATAATAAAATCTTGGACTCTCGACTCATGCCAACTTCCGTACGCCTGCGCACCGGTCTCGCTCTTTTCTTGACGTGCTGACGACCTATCAACGCCTTCTCGCAAGCTCACGCCGTTGCGCCGCCGCCTCCTGCGAGCGCGAAAAACGTGGTCTGCAAAGACCGTCCTATCCCGCAACTGGTCGACGTGACCGACAAAGACCGGCATCAAGTTCACCCACGTCGCCGATCCCGACAAGAAGTACATCGTGGAGTCGATGGGCGGCGGCGTGCTCGTGCTCGACTACGACCGCGACGGCTGGCCTGACATTTATTTCACCAACGCTCCGACGGTGGCGATGGCGCTGAAGAACCAGCCGGCGCGCGGCGCCCTGTACCACAACAATCACGACGGCACCTTCACCGACGTCACCGACAAAGCCGGAGTCGCCACTCCCTGCTTCGCCATGGGCGGAGCCGTAGGCGACTACAACAATGACGGATGGCCCGACATGGTCATTACCTGCCTCGGCCACACCATTCTCTACCGCAACAATGGCGACGGCACCTTCACCGATGTCACCAAGCAGGCGGGCATCGACGATCCGCGCTGGTCCACCGGCGCGGCTTTTGGCGATTACGACAATGACGGCTTCGTCGACCTGATGGTCACCCGCTACGTCGACTTCCAGCTGAGCGACATGCCGGCCTTCGGCAGCAGCCCGACCTGCAAGTATCGCGGCATCGACGTGCAATGCGGACCGCGCGGCCTGCGCGGCGCAGGCGACTCGCTTTACCACAACAACGGCAACGGCACGTTCACGGAAGTGTCCAAGCAGGCGGGCGTCGATGACTCTCGCGGCTATTACGGACTCGGCGTGCTGTGGTCCGACTTCGACAACAAGGGCCGCCCCGACATCTACGTCGCCGACGACTCCACGCCGAAGTATCTCTATCGCAACGACGGCAACGGCAAGTTCACCGACATCGGACTCGAGTCGGGCACGGCCGTCAGCGCCGACGGCTCCGAGCAGGGTTCGATGGGTATTGCGCTGGGCGATTACAACCACACCGGCCTGCCCTCGCTGTACGTCACCAATTTCGCCGACGAATACAACGTCCTTTATCTAAACCAGGGCGGCTACGATTTCCGCGACGTCTCCTACGATGCGGGAGTCGCGGTCGCCGCATTGCCCTGGGTGAAGTGGGGCACGGCGTTCGTCGATCTCGACAACGATGGCTGGCTCGACCTGATCTCGGTGAACGGACAGGTCTATCCCCAGGTGGACCAACTGCCCTCGGGCGCGCGCTATCGCCAGCCCAAGAACCTGTTCATGAACGAGCGCAACGGCAACTTCTGCGACGCCGAAGCGCAGGCTGGTCCGGCGCTGCAGGTTCCGCGCGTGAGCCGCGGCCTGGCGATCGCCGACCTCGACAACGACGGCAACATGGACGTCATCATCGCCGACCTCGATGGCGAGCCCATGCTCCTGCACAACCAGGGACTTCCCGGCAAACACTGGGTCAGCTTTGAACTTGCGGGAACCAAGAGCAATCGCCTGGCAATCGGCGCTCGGCTGAAGCTGGTCGCGGGAGGCATGACCCAGACGGCGGAGATCTTCAGCGGCGGCAGCTATCTCTCCAACAACGATTTCCGTGTGCATTTCGGCCTGAACGATGCGACTAAGATCGACTCGCTGGAAATCCGCTGGCCTTCAGGCAAAGTCGAGACGATCAAGGACCTCAAGGCAGACCAGTTCTACTCAGTGCTGGAAGGCAGCGGCATCGTCGACCGCGACAAGATCGTGCCGAAGAAGAAGTGACGGCTGTGGCTAGTGTTTGGTTCCGCTCGTTGCCAATGCAGGCAACGGGCTGGATTCCTTAATCCCCGCCCCTTCCACGACCGTATAGATCGCATCGGCGGCGACGTCCTTCAGCTCATCGGTATTCCCGTTGGGCCAGCGAATGACGACCTTCTCGATCTTCGCAGTGTTCGGCCCCAGCCCGAAGTGCAGCCGCAAATCGCTCTGCGAAATGTAGCTGTTTCCGCCTTTGACCTCGCGAATTTGCGAAACGCCGTCAGCGGTAATCGTTACGCGCGCGCCAATCGCCGCCTTGTTGCTCTTTGTTCCCACCAGCTTGAACATCACGCGATGGTTTGCGTTCTTCGAGTCGTTCAGCAGAATCGATGGCGGCTCGCCGACGTTGAACACCACCGCATCGATGTTGCCGTCATTATTAAGGTCGCCAAACGCAATACCGCGCCGCGACTGAAGAGGTTCGTCATTCACGCCCGAAGTGTCGCTGACGTTATCGAACGTCGAGTTTGCCGGTGTTGCGGAACACCATCATCGGCTCCCGAAATCGCGGCTCGCCCGGCAGCGTGTCAATCGCGGTATAGATATGCCCTGCCGCCACCATGATGTCGGGCCAGCCGTCGTTATCGAAATCCGCGAAGCCCGTGCCCCACTTCACCCATCGAAACGTCGCCTGCCCCAGCTTCGCCGCCCACGTGATGTCGTTAAATTCGTCGCCCTGATTGTGGAAGAGGTTGTCAGGCTGATAAGCGAAGGTTCCGACCGTGATGTCAAGCTTGCCGTCGCGATCGAAATCCCCCGCATCGACGCCCATCGAGCCCATCGCCTTACCTTCCGCGCTCACCGCCGCACCTGAAAGCAGCGCTAAGTCCTCGAACGTGCCGTTGTGCCTGTTGCGGTAAAGATAGCTGGGCTCGGTGTCATTGCCGACGAAAAGATCCGGCCAGCCGTCGTTGTCGAAGTCGCCCCACACAACGCCAAGCCCCAGCCGTCCTTCCGGATCGCTCACCCCGGCCTTCTTCGAAACCTCTTCAAACTTGCCGTTCCCCGGATTGTGAAACAGCAAGTCGGTCTCGCCCGACATGCCCCACGGCGCCTCGACCACCAATCCTTTGTAGTCAGTCTTGATATCGGCCGAGGTTCCTGGCGTCGGTGTGAATGTAACGCGAGACGAACAGATCGACGTTGCCGTCGCGATCGTAATCGCCCCAGGCCGCGCCCGTGCTGAAGCCGCCGCCGCCCACTCCCGCGCTTTTCGGTGACGTCTTCAAACTTGCAGTTGCCGAGATTGTGATACAGCGCGTTGCCGCCATAGCCTGTCACGTATAAGTCGGGCAGGCCGTCGTTGTCGTAATCGGCCACGGCCAGACCCATGCCCCAGCCTTTGCGAGTGAGCCCAGATGACTCGGTGATGTCGGTGAACTTGAATCCGGCATCCTGGTGATAGAGCGTCACCATCAGGTCGCCGCCCGCCTTGTATCCGTCGATGGTCGAAGGCGTGACCACAGCAATATCGAGCTTGCCATCGTTGTCGCAGTCAAATAGCGCGACGCCTCCAGCCATCTGCTGCACGATGTACTTCATCTCCGCCGGCGGCTTGGTGCTGGGCACCGGAAGCCCGGCTTCCTTGTTGGCGTTGTGAAAATGGATGGGCGCGGTCTGGCCGAACGCCGAAGACAAGGCCGTTATCAGCAGCGCAACGCAAAACAGACGCATAGGATTGGCAGGCACGAGAGCGGTACAGCTTCATTCTAGCTTATGCACCTTGGCGCTCCTGGCCGCCTTGACACTCATTCCGCGCGCCACCTAACCTGAAGGTGCTTCACTTCGCGGTCTCCTAATTGAATGTTCTCTTCTTAATCCGTCGCGACAGTCCAAGCCGACTCGCCCGGTCGGTTCGCTCATCGCGCGTCCTCGTTGTCTGGATGTTCGTTTTTGTTTGTTTCGCGACGCCCGGATTGGCGCAGGATTCCAGTCTCACAGCCATACAGACTCTGATCCGGCAATCGAAACTCGACGATGCCGACCAGGCAGTTGCAGGCGATTCTGCAAAAGCAACCCACTAATGCCCAAGGCCATTGTGCTGCTGGGCGTGGTGCGTCGGCAACAGGGCGACTGGCCGGAGGCCGAGACGCAGTTTCGCCGCGCCGTCGCTGCCAGCCCGCAATCGTCTGGAAGCGTGTGAGAACCTCGCGGCTTTGCTGCGCGATGAAGCGCGCTGGCCTGAAGCCGTTACCGCAGTACGAATCATGCCACAAGCTGGCGCCGAGGAATTTCAATATCGCAACCGAGTTGGCCGCTGCTTATCAGAAGAACGGTGACTTCGCGAAGTCGCTGGCCGTAGTGAAAACGATTCCACCGGTCAATAGGACGGACAGGTTGTTGCCGGTGTTGCGGCCGACTATATGGTGCGCGGAGACTCGCAATACGCAGAGGCGGCAATTGCCGACGTTCTCCGCCATGCCTCCTCCGATCCTGAGATCGTCCCTGCGCTTGCCAATACTCTGATTGACCATAGAATGACGAAGGACGCGGCTCAATTGCTGCAGTTGGCGGAACCTCATCAAAAAGTAACGTCGTCGTTCCTCGCCGCCACTGCGAGGGCGCAAGCCGCTTCCGGCAATCAGCAAGAGGCCCGTCACAGCATGGATGAGGCGCTTCGCCTCGATCCCAAGTCGCAAGATAGCTTGGCGACCGCGGCTTCATTGGCCATTCTCTGGGGGCAGTGGGACAAGGCTGCCGAGTTTCTCGACGCCGCCCTCGCCTCCGGGCCGCCCCGCAGCGACCTGCTGCAGAGCGTGGTGTACGTGGAAATGCGCAAGAACGACTTGCAAGCCGCACACGACATAGCTCAGCGCTGGTACACCCTTCGTCCCAACGAAACCGCCAGCGCGCTGGCATTCGCCATTGTGCTTGTGGAAGGGAACCACTGGGGCGAAGCAAAACCCCTGCTGGAAAAAGTCCTGTCCAAGTCACCGAATGACAAGGGCGCACAACTTGCCATGGGCGTGGTCGAATTCAACGCCGGGGACCTGGATGCTTCCAAGAAATACCTGAGCTCCTCGAGCGGAGGCGGTCCTGACGATGCGAATGCTCACTTTTTCCTGGGGCTCATCGCCAAACAGCAAGGTGACTTTCCCGGCGCGATCGCAGAGATGGAGAAGTCGGTGTCCATCCAGTCGAAGAACCCAAGGGCATTCGGCCAGCTTGGGCAATTATATTTGCAACAGAATGACCTGCCGAAGGCCCGCGCCGCGCTGGAGAAAGCCGTCGAACAAGCTCCCGATGAGCCCCAGAATCATTACGAGTTGGCGCGTGTTTACAACAAGCTTGATCTGAAGTCGGAGGCCGACGAACAGTTGAAGCTGTACCAGAAGTTGCGCCCGCAACGGCCCCAGTCGCCTGAGGCCGGATCACCGCCCCACCAGCCCTAACGATCAACCGCGATCAAAATAATTCGCAGCCAATATATATAGAGATAGTCAATTCCAGACAGAAAATATGTTCGAAATTGTTTGCATTTGAGCGGATCTGGGTATAATGGCGGTCACGTGCTAAATCAGGGGAATGGCAGATCAGCGATGATTCCGTTAAGCGAGAGATGGTTTCGGCACGGGTCCGGTGGATTCGCGAATCACCAGTTCCGGCTTCACCAGGATGCCGCCTGCGTGTCCATCGCGGCCTTCCAGGCGCTCGATCAGCGCCTCGGCCGCCATGGCTCCAATCTTGCGCATCGGTTGGCGGACTGTCGTAAGACTGGGAAGGTGGTAGGCCGCTTCGCGAATGTCGTCGAAGCCGACCACGGAGATGTCCTCAGGCACCCGAAGCCCCGTCTCTTTGATGGCGCGAATCGCGCCTACCGCGGAAATGTCGTTGTAAACAATCAATGCCGTGAACGGAATCTTTCGCGCCAGAAGCGCCTTGGCAGTTTCGTAGCCGGTTTGGGGAGACGGATCGTCGGCGGGCAACTGAATAATCAAGTCATCTCGCACTTCGATGCCACTCTTGCCGGCCGCATCCACCAAGCCCTCAAATCGCGATTGTGTATCGATGCTCAGCGGTTGCCCCTTGATAAAAGCAATCTGGCGATGTCCCAGGCCACACAGATGGTCCAGTACCATCTGCGCTGCCGCCAAGTGATCGAGCGTAATGTTGGTGACGCCCTCCATTTCGCGATGACCGGAAACCGCGATGGTAGGAAGCGACGGAATTGCCGACAGCGTCGTGTCGATGGTGATGAATCCCTCCGAACCGCGGTTCTTCAGGATGTCGGAGTATTGCAGCATCATCTGCTCGTTGTGGTGATGCACCACCGTGACAAAGAAATACTTCCGTTCCGTGAGAACTTCTTCGATGCCACTGATTATCACGCTGCCGTAGGCGTCGCCGATCTCGGCACACAGCACTCCGACGGTGTAAGTCCGCTTCTTGCGAAGTGTCCGCGCAAAAAAATTCGGTTGGTAATTCAACTCCTCGGCGGCAGCAAAAATGCGGTCTTTGGTGTGTTGGGGAATAGCGCGGGCGTACGGCGAATTGTTCAGTACTGCGGAGACAGTTCCCTTGGTCAGTCCCAGGTGCTTGGCAAGGTCCTTGAGTGTGGTACCAGTTTGCCGCGTCGATTTGGGGCCGTCGGTCATGCTGCCTGGGAGAACCTTGAATGTAACCACGAGTTTACAAACTGCGCAACAGGTATTCGTTGACCAAGTAACCCTTTTGTGGCAGGCTCGCCGAATTCGTCCCAAAATGGGAAAAATGCTAGAAAAATCGGTAAGGTAGAGGCAAGTTTTGAAAATTTGTTGTTTTTCCTGTTGACAGAGGTATGGGGCAATAACATAAATTAACTAGTCGCGGGGTTGTAAAGAAAACCGGTTCTCTAAGTTGCTTAGAGAATCGATATTCCAGAGTAAGGTTTGAACGAATTTTTTGCATCACGCGTTTGCTCTAACGTGTGCGGCCCGAGTTCCTTCGGGTTCGTGCGCTTGCTCTTCGTAACGAAATCTGTTTCTGGTGGGGGAACAAATGAATCGATTGGGTAGATGGTTCTTCCTGACGCTGCTAGTCGTTTCGGTGTGTGCTGTGCCAATGCTGGCGCAGAAGACATCGGGCACGATCCGCGGCGTTGTGACCGATCCGTCCGGCGCAGTACTTGCGAACGTTCCGGTAGCTGTCAAGAACGTTGAAACCGGATCGGAACGCACGGTAACCACGAACACTCAGGGCGAATACATCGCTCCCGAGGTGAACGTGGGCACCTACGCTGTGACGGTGAAGGCGCCGAACTTCAAAGAGTCGGTGTCCAACAACGTGGAGGTGCACACTTCCGACACAACCGTACTTAATGTGCAACTCCAGGTCGGCAGCACCTCCGAGCAAGTAACGGTGGCTGCCAGCGAAATTCAGGTACAGACGGATAACGCCGGACTGGGCGAAGTTGTCACGGGCGAGCAGGTACGCGAACTGCCGCTGAATGGACGCAGCTTCGTACAGTTGACCCAGTTGCAGCCGGGCGTTTCCGCTGCCAATAGCTATGACAGCCAGAACAAGGGCCTGCTCTCAGGTGTCGACTTTTCGGTGAACGGAAACTCTTACACCAGCAACCTGTTCATGATCGACGGCGCCAACAACAACGACACTGGTTCCAACCGCACCATTCTCCTCTATCCCTCCATCGAAGCGATCAGCGAATTCAAGATGCTGCGCAATTCTTATGGTGCGGAATACGGCATGGCGGCTGGCGCGGTCATCAACATCGTGACCAAGAGCGGCACCAACCGTTGGCACGGCGACGTACTGTACTTCGGACGTAACACTGCTCTGAATGCATGGGACTATTTCGCAGCCGGCGCCAAGGCGCAGGACCCGAACAATCCCTTCCTCTCTAAGCAGGTTGAGCAGCGCAACGACTACGGCTTCTCGATCGGCGGTCCGATCAAGAAGGACAAACTGTTCGTTTTCTACAGCCAGGAATGGAACAAAGAGAAGCGCGGAAACACCCGCGATTTTTGCGTTCCTTCGGTGGCTAACCGGAACGGCGACTTCACCACTACGAGCTGCGGCGCTCCGCAGCCGCAAAATCTGGTGAAGTACGGCCTGGCGAACCCTGCCACTCCCTACAAGCTAAACACCGTCGATCCGGGCGGCTCACTGCTGGCGCAGGAATTCCCGATTCCCGACCTTGCCACGCCACTCGCGAACGGCAACAACTGGGTCGTGTCGCCAACCTCGCCGATCGACTGGTCGGAATTCAACGTCCGCGTTGATTACAATCTTAGCCATGCGAATACACTGATGTTCCGCTGGACGCAGGACAGCTGGACCAACAATTCGCCGAACCTTTACACCAATCTGTGGGGCGACGATCCGTGGCCGGCTCTGGAATCGAACTGGTCGCAGCCTTCGCGGCAAATCATGGGGCGCTTAACCTCAACCATCGGCACCACCATGGTGAACGATATTGAGTTCGCGTACTCGGACAACCGCATCAACATCACCCCGGGCGGAACTGACCCGTCTCTGTTGGCAGCAACCACGGCAGCGATTCCTTCGCTTTGGCCGGGATCGTTCAAGACCTTCCCCGTGGGCATTCCTACGATCTGGGGTGGTTTTGGCGCTTATGGTAACGGCCAGAACATGTGGATGATCGCCCCTTGGACAAACGCTCTCGATATTTACACCATTCGAGACGACTTCTCTAAGGTTCTTGGTGCTCACACCATCCGTTTTGGCGGTTTCCTGGGCTACAACGGCAAGCACGAGATGAACGGTGCTAACAGCCAGCAGTACCCAACGTTCGGTACTTCCGACTGGGACACCAACATGCCGACGGGCAACCAACTGGCGAACGTCATGGTTCCGGGCGCAAAATGGGGCTTATCGGAACCCTCGGTAAACCTTGACAACCAGATCCGGTGGCGCGACTACGAGTTCTACGTCGCCGACAACTGGAAAGCACGCCGCAACTTGACGGTCGATGTTGGACTTCGTTACTCGATTCTGAACCCGCCCTTCAACCCGAACAACGCAGTGTCCAACTTCAATCCCGCGGTGTACAACCCGGCGTTGGGCGCGGATGCGTGTAACGGCGTATGGATCGCACCCGGAACCGACTATTGCACTCAGGCGAACAAGGTGCTCGGAACGAGCTTCTCGCCTGGAACCCCGGGGCCGAACAAGTACGTTCAGAACTTGAAGTACAACGCGTTCGCTCCGCGCATTGGTCTGTCGTGGGATCCGAAGGGTGACGGCAACACCGCCGTCCGCGCCGGATTCGGCATCTTCTACCAGCGCGACCGCACTTCACCTCTGGGCTACGCCATGACCAACAACGTCCCGTTCGTGTTGAATGCGAACGTGACCCGTACCCTGGACGGTCCCAACGCACCCGGATTGCCCCTCGGTTCCGCATCGCCTACCGGCGGTGTCAACCCGGCTGCGATCATTCCGTACTCGGAACAGTGGAACTTGGCGGTGGAACACGCCTTCACCAAGACCATGACGTTGGAAGTAGCCTACGTCGGCAACCATGCCGTACATGTGCTGGATAACTACGACGCGAACTCGCCGGCTCCTCAAGATTGGCTGGCGGGCGCATTCCTGAATCAAAGCAGCGGAATGAATGGACTTCGCCCATACGGTGCTGGGGTCTGGAGCAACTTGAACATGTTTGCGCATGCCGGCTCGGCGAACTACAACGCGCTGCAGGCGCTGTTCAAGTACCAGATACAGAAGTTCCAGATACAGGCTGCCTACACCTACTCACACTCCCTTGGCGATGTTCAACTGGACGACTCTTCCGCAGGTCTGGGGTGGCATACCTGGCTGTGGGGCGGGAACCCTTCGTTGAACTATGGCAACACTCAAATCAACCGTCCGCAGATCTTCATTGCGAACCTGGTGTACTACCTGCCTGACCTGAAGGGACAGAACGAAATCGTTCAGTCAATTGCGGGCGGGTGGGAACTCGGCGCGATCACGCAGTACGCGTCGGGTACGTCCACCACGTACTCCCAAGCTGGGGTGAGCGATGCCGCCAGTGGCGGTACCCTGACCTCTTTGTTTGGTAGCGGCTACAACGCCAACCAGCGGCCTCTGGCCACTGGGCAGAGCTGCTCTGCTAACACGGGTGGGTCGCAGGTGCTGAACCCGAACGCAGCCACACTGATCGGGTATACGATCGGCACCATTCCCTCCAACATCATGAGGATCGGATCTTGCGCTGGACCGGGGTATGTAACAGCGACCTCTCCATCGACAAGAACTGGCGGGTATGGGGTGAGCGTGTGCGCATCCAGTTCCGCTTTGACATGTTCAACCTCTTTAACCATCCGAACTTCAACGGTGGTGGCAGCATCAACGGTACCCAGGGCGGCAGCATCGCAAACAACGTGAATTGCGGTCCATCGATTGCCGGCGTGTACCAGCCATGCAGCGTCACCAACAACATCATCACCCGGGAGTCCAATAGCCTCACTCTCGGCCAGGCTACGCAAGCGAAGAACGCTCGAGAGATGCAGTACGGCTTGAAGATCATCTTCTAGTCGAACTGACTTTCGGGTCCCAACATAGAACGGCAGTGCCTGCTACAATCAGGTGCTGCCGTTCATTTTTTTGGTCTGCTGGCCGTGATATTTAGGTTCCCTCTGCGTGTTCCGCGCGTCCTCCTCACCGATTGGGAAAACAGCTGTGAACGCTGATTCTCGGGCCGGACAGCTACGGCTGGTCCTAGCCCTCTGCAGCGTCGCGATACTGCCTGTGCTGCCTCCTCACGCTGGTGCGCAGCAGCCCAAGAACCAGCCTGCGCCGAATACCCGACAGAAACCGGCGGCACCGCCGCAAACGGCGCCTTCAAGCGACGATCTATTGAGCCGCATCGAGGCGCAGCGAGCAGCGATCCGGAGCGGCGATCCCACGGTCGTGGAGCAAACGAGCCGCAAGGTGACGGCCGCTGCGCTGCACCAGATGGCCGTATTGAGTTCGACGACGGGTGACTACGCGAAAGCCATAGAGATTTATCGAGATTCGCTGAACCTCGAAGATGTCAATGAAGTTCGGTTGGAGTTGGCCATCGTGTTCCTGTCCGACGGCAAGGCCGACAGTGCGCTGGAAGAGGCCGAAAAGGTAGTGATTACCGAGCCCGGCAACGCGCATGCGTGGGCCGTGAAGGGCAAAACGTACTCTGCCAAGGGTGACTACAAGCAGGCAGTCGATTCATTGACTCGTTCGCTGGAATTGAAACGCGACGTAAACATGCAGTATGCGCTGGCCCACGCGCTGCTGCAGCTGAAAGAGAAGGACAAAGCCGAAGCCGTGTTCAAGCAGATGCTGAACGATTACGGGGACCGGGCGATCTGGCACGAGGTGTTCGGCGGGGCCTATCGCGAGACGAAGTATCTGGACGACGCGATTCGCGAGTTCCAATTAGCCGCTAAGATGGACCCCACGCTGCCGCACATTCACGCTTTCCTGGGCGCGACTCTGCTGGAAAAGAACTATTGGGCTCCCGACCCTGAAATTCTGAAGGAGTTCGCGGAGGAAGTGAAGGCGTATCCGCAGGGATACTTCGGCCATTTCTATGAGGGAGTCCTGCTCTCTCAGCAAGGCCAGCTCAACGAGGCCAATCCGCATCTCAAGGCAGCTACCGAGGCCGACCCCACAAACCCGGACCCATGGCTTTACCTCGGACTGAATTACTCCAAGGCCCAGGACAATGCTGCTGCGAAGACTGCGCTGCTGAAAGCGGTGGATCTGACGGGATCCGATCAGGCACGTGCGAACTACCAGATCCGGCGGGCCTACATCGTGCTTGGAAGGATCCTGGTCAACGAGGGCGACAAGCCGGCAGGCAATGAGTACCTGAAGAAAGCCAGGGAGATGAGCGACAAGTCCCTGGCCGTGAGTTCTTCGGCCATTGCGTCTGAAATGGCGGAAGGCGGGACGGGCGCGCCCCCTGCTGTGATCACCACGGCGTCGTTGCCCGCTGCGGGTTTGCCCCAAGGCAACGAGAGCAATGGAGCTGGCGCCCAACTAACGGCAGAACAGAAGAAAGCCATCGAGGCGGGACAACAGCAATTGCGGGCTGTTCTAGGCACGACGTTCAATGACTGGGGCACTTCGGAGGCGCGACAAAAGAATTATTCCCGTGCCCTGGCCCACTTCCAGGAAGCTGAGAAATGGGACCCTTCCACTCCCGAACTGATGCGCAACCTGGGGCTGGCAGCCTTTCGGCTGGGCGACAACCGAGAGGCGGCGCGAGCGTTGCAGATCGCTGTCCAACAGAACCCACAGGACCAGGCTGCCCGCGGCATGCTGGCGATGGCCCTGTTCACCACGCAGCAGTATGTCGAAGCGGCGAAAGCATTCGATGGGTTAGGCGATGCGGTATACCGCGACCCGCGCACGGCCTATGCATACGCGTTCACGCTGGCGCATGCGAACGACCCAACCAAGGCAGTGCAGATCCTCAACCAGTTGGCTCAACAGCCTCTGCCACCTGACATGATGATGGGAGTGGGCGACCTCTACAGCCAGACCGGCGACTTCGACGATGCTCTCAAGGTCTATCGGAAATTAATCGTGCAGGACCCTTCAGCGCCGCGGGTTCATTACTATGCCGGAGAAACCCTGATCAAGCTCGGCAAACCCGACGAGGCGATTGCAGAATTCGAACAGGAGATGAAGATCACTCCTGACGATTCGAATGTGCAGTATCACCTGGCGTATGCGTTGCTGCAGACCTCGCGCAAGGACGAGGCCTTGGCTTTGTTGCAGACCATTACAACGGCCCATCCAGACCATGCGCAGGCCCAGTACCAGCTGGGCAAGGCGCTGTTGGACGCCGGGCAGTATCAGCAGGCGATCGAGCACCTGGAGGCGGCGGCGAAGCTCGATCCGAAGCCCGACTACGTGCACTATCAATTGCAGGCGGCTTACCGTAAGGCTGGACGCACAGGGGACGCCGACCGCGAACTCGCCGTTTATAAACAGATCAAAGAGCAGGCCCGCGAGAAGGGCAATCCTCAGCCCAAGCAGTAGCGGAAGTCAGGACTTCCAAGGCAAGACACGGCCCGTGCGGCTGCTTTCGGCCGCGAGTTCCAGCGCCCGTATGACCCGCAGCGCCTGCTGCGGCGTAACCGCGAGCGGCGCAGTGCCGAGAATCGCGTCACGCAGATTGGCGTAGTATTTCCGGTAGTCGCCGGGTTCAGTGGCGCACTTGTCGGATACGAAGGAATCGCCCATTGCCTTCAGGAGCGTTCCCCAGCGCTCGGGAGCCTCGTAGCCCCAGAACTCGCCGGAAGGCCGCTCACCGCGCTTCAGGGCGTCTTCCTGGGGGTCCAAGCCGTACTTCAGATAGCCACCTTGTGTGCCCTGGACGACAAACCGCGGGGTTTGGGTGCTTACCATCATGCCAGCGCGCAGCAGGGCGCGGGCCCCCGGGTAATGCAGGGCGATGTCGAAGGCATCATCGACGGTGGCGCCGTCGCGTTCGATGCGGACGTCGGCCGCGATTGCCTCGGGTTCGCCGAGCAGCACCATGGCCTGATCGACCAGGTGGGGGCCGAGGTCGAACAGCACTCCACTGCCGGGTTCAGGGCGCTCGCGCCAGGCATTGGCTTTGAGTTGCGGACGGAAGCGGTCGAAGTGCGACTCGAAAAGCACGATGCGTCCGAACTTGCCTTCCTGGTTGAGATGTTGCAGGGTCTGGAAGTCACCGTCCCAGCGCCGGTTTTGGTAGACGGAAAGGATCCGCTGTTGTTTCTCGGCGATTGCGACCAGATCGGCGGCCTCGGCGTAGGTTGGCGCGAAGGGCTTGTCGATGACGACGTCGCGACCAGCAAGCAGGCATCGCCTGGCAAGATCGAAATGCGTCGTGTTGGGCGTCGCGATGACGACCAGCCGTATGGAAGGGATTGCCAGCAACTCATCAAGGCTGCGAACGATTGTCGCCTCAGGGCAGGCCTGAGCAGCTTCGTCACCTTGACGCTGGAGAATTGCGGCGAGGCGAAGCCCCTCGACCGCGGAAATTACCGGCGCGTGAAACGTGCTCCCGGCAAATCCAAATCCGACTAGTCCGACGTCAATCATGGTGTTTCGTGCCGCTCCGTGAGTAATTCCAATCCAGTTTACTGGAGAGGGAAAGTCACGGCACAAACTAGGGGGCTTGATACCATTCGAGGTGCACGTTCTAGTTCAACGCCAACACAAGGTGCGGAGCCGATGATTCGCAAATCAATATTCGCAATACTGATGTTGCTGATGTGCCTTTCGCTTGCCGCGCAAACGGCCTCACCCGCCTGGAAGAGGGTCGAACATTTGCGACACGGCATCAACGCGGGCGAGTGGTTTGCGCAGTCGCGGGATTACAGCCCGCAACGACTGCGAAGTTCCACGACATTGGACGACATCGCGAAGATGCATGCGATGGGATTCGATCATGTGCGGGTCAGCATCGATCCGGCGATCTTTCAGTGCGATGGCCCGTTGAACCAGTGCGAGCGCGTGCAGGTGCTTGATGAAGTTATTGCGAAGGCGGTGTCGCAAGAACTTGCGGTGATCATCGATATCCATCCCAGCGACGATTACAAGCGGCAATTGACGAGCAGCGATTCGGCGGTGGAGAAGTTCGCCGCGCTATGGGGCCGGGCAGCCGGTTACTACGCGAAGCAGAATCCGGAGATGGTGTTCTTCGAAGTACTGAACGAGCCGGAGGTGGGCGTTTATCGCTGGGCGGGGATTCAACAGACGTTGGTACAGGTGATTCGCCGTGCTGCGCCTGCGCACACCATTATCGTTACGTGCGGTGAGTATTCGAATCCCGATGATTTGGTTCGCATGCCCGAGGTGGCCGACGGCAACTACATCGTGAACTTCCACTACTATTCGCCGCACATCTTCACGCATCAAGGCGCGTCGTGGGGAGAGGCGTACTGGGTCACTCTCCGGCAGGTGCCGTTTCCGGGAACAACTGAGGTCGTGAATGCGGCAATGGCGAAGCAGTCAGATGACTGGGCGCGATGGAAGCTGACGGAGTTTGGGCTGGATCATTGGGATGCAAGCCGTATCGCGAGCGAGATCGGGTTCCTGGCGGCGTGGGGGAAGGCGCGGAATGTGCCTCTCACCTGCAACGAGTTTGGCGTGTATCGCAATTATTCGAACCCCGACGATCGCATGCGCTGGCTGACAGCCGTCCGGTCGGCATTAGAGCAGAACCACATTGGCTGGACGATGTGGGACTATCAAGGCGGCTTCGGCGTAGTCACCAAGAAAAATGGGACGACTACAGAAGACGATGCCGTTTTGCGAGCGCTGGGGTTGCGGACAAAGTAAACGTGATCACTCCGATTGTTGTTTTCATCACGGTGCTGTTTGCGTACTCGTTGGTTTCACGGCGACTCGAGCGGAGCGTCTTGACCGCGCCCATGGTGTTCACGCTGGCCGGAATGTTGATGTTCCCGTTTCTGCCGGCACTGTTAGAGGCTGGATTTAACGCGAACCTCTTTCTGCGATTGGCAGAGATTGGCCTGGTGATGCTGCTGTTCACCGACGCCAGCCGCACAGACTTTGCGGTCCTGCGCAGCATTCAAAACCTGCCGATTCGGTTGCTGACCTCGGGACTGCTGCTGACTATCGTTCTCGGAGCAGTGATTGCGCGCCTGATTTTTCGCGACCTTTCGCTGTGGGAGGCTGGGATTCTGGCGGCGATTCTTGCGCCCACTGATGCGGGTTTGGGAGAGGTCATCGTGAGCAGCTCGCGGGTGCCCATGCGCATTCGCCAGGCGCTGAATGTGGAGGCCGGGCTGAATGACGGGCTGTCTGTGCCGTTCCTGCTTTTCTTTATGGCGCTGGCGGCGGCCAAGATCGGCGAACCGCACAGCCTGGCAGAGTTTATTGGGCAACAGCTTGGACTGGGCGTCGTAGTTGGTGCGGCGATAGGACTGGGAGGCGGATGGCTGCTGGGTTGGGCGCATCGCCGCGACTGGATTTCGGAGCCGTTTCGCCAGGTGGGCGTAGTGGCGCTGCCGCTGCTGTGCATGGTGATATCCGAAGAGGTGGGCGCGAGCATGTTCATTGCGGCGTTCGTTGCGGGGATCACGGTGCAGTTCGGGTTCAAGGATGCCGGCAAGCACAGCGTCGAGTTCGCGGAGGAATGGGGACAACTGTTCAACCTCGCCGTGTTCTTCCTGTTCGGTGTGGTCATCCTGAAAGATTGGCCGATGTACACACCGGCGATATTTCTCTATGCCATCTTGAGCCTCACTGTAGTGCGCATGGTGCCGGTCGCCATTGCTCTGATGGGTACGCGATTGAGCCCGGCCAGCGTGTTGTTCATGGGATGGTTCGGACCGCGCGGCTTGGCGTCGATTGTGCTTGGTCTGGTGTACCTGGAAGAGGGGTTGTATCTGCCGGGAGAAAGTACGACTCGGCTGGCGGTGATTGTGACCGTAGCGTTGAGCATCTTCGCCCACGGATTGAGCGCGGCGCGGGGTATTGGGTGGTATGCGCGCAAGATTGAATCGCTTGGCGTTGGTGCTCCCGAACACCAGGAAGTACAGGTATAAGCCGCGTGCAATTGGCGGTGAGAGCGCCACATTGTATGCTCGAACCGTGGCAAATCCCTTGAAATCGGGGCGTACTCCCACCGCGGGACTACTGTTTGGCCTGGTGGTGACGCTGGCGGCGGTGGTGGCTTACACCGGCTACATTACCTACCAAATCAAGGGACTGCGCGAGCTGCAGAGCAACATCATCGACCGCAACCGTAAAGATTCGCTGCAACTGTTGCGCATCCAGAATGACCTGAATTCGCTGGGAATTGCGATGCGCGACATGCTCGACGCGAATGATCCGTATCCGCTGAGCGCGTGGGCGGCGCAGTTTCAGCGCATCCGGCAGGACTTGAGCGATGCCATGCAGAAGGAAGCTGAGCTTTCCATGGCGTACCGCACGGCGGAGCAGCGGCATTACATGGAGGATTCGCTGGCGCAGTTCTGGGGGGCGTCTGACCACATGTTCGCGCTGGCTTCTTCGGGAAATGAAGACGAAGCCCGACGCCAGATTCGCGTTTCGTTGCAGGCGCACGAGGCTGCTTTGAGTATCGCCGTAGCGCGGCAACTGGTGGCCAATAACGAAGCGGAACAGCAAGCCGGTGAGCGCATCCAGGAAATTTACTATCGGGTGCAGCGGCAGGTGCTGTTATTTCTCGCGGCCACGCTGGTGCCGATTGTGCTGACCAGCTTGTATCTCATCCGCTCGAACCGGTTGTTATTTCAACGGCTGTCTGACTTGTCAGAGCAGCGTAGCGAACTGGCGCAAAAGTTAATTGCGACGCAGGAATCGACGCTGCTGCATATTTCGCGCGAGTTGCACGATGAGTTTGGGCAGATACTAACGGCGCTGGGATCGATGCTGAGACGATCGGGCAGGCAGGCGCCGGAAGGCTCACCGCTGCGGGCTGACCTGGTGGAGGTCTCCGAGATCGCTCAAACTGCGCTCGACAAGGTACGCAGCCTGTCGCAGGCCTTGCATCCCGTGACGCTGGAAGAGGCCGGCTTGGAAAGCACCGTGGACTGGTATCTCCCCATGGTGGAACGGCAGAACGGAATCGTCATACACTACAGCAAGACGGGCACGTCGTTTCCGGTGGAAAGCCGCGCCGGTATTCACGTTTATCGCATCCTGCAGGAGGCGCTGAACAACGCCACGCGACACTCGGGAACCAAGGAAATGTGGGTGCGTTTGCGGTTTCTCGAACAAGCGCTGGAGTTGGACGTTGAGGACCACGGCAGCGGATTTCAGCCCAATGGCAGGCGCGGCATAGGGTTGGTGGCGATGCGCGAGCGCGCCGAACTGGTTGGCGGCACCTTAGAGTTTCTGCATCCGCAGGGAGCAGGAACGTTGGTGAGATTGACCGTTCCAAAGGAAGTCGCCGAAGTCGGCGTTTAGGAGCACATGGCAGATAAGATCTCAGTTCTATTGGTGGACGATCATGCGCTGGTGCGCCGGGGCTTTCGGCGCATTCTCGAAGATGAAGAAGATATCGTCGTTAAGGGCGAAGCCAGCGATGGCGATGAAGCTGTACACCTTGCCAGCAGCCTCAAGCCAGACGTTATCGTGATGGACTGCGCCTTGCCCGGCAGCAGCGGACTGGTGGCGACCCGTAAGATTCTTGAGCACAATCCGAAGGCCCTAGTATTGATGCTGAGCATGCACTCGGAAGACACATGGGTGCGGCAGTCTCTGGAGGCCGGGGCGCGCGGCTACATGCTGAAAAATGCACTCGACCTGGAGTTGGTGGATGCCATCCGTCGGGTGGCGGCCGGGGAAGAAGTTCTGGACCCCCAGATCGCGCGCCGCACCAATCTGAAGGGCGAGCGAGAGACTGGTCTGACTGTCAGAGAACTCGAGGTTTTACAGCTGATTGTGGGCGGGCTTTCGAACAAAGAAATAGCCACGCATCTCAATCTCAGCGCCAACACCGTGGCTGTGCATCGCGCCAACATCATGGACGCGCTCGGCATCCACAAGACTGCGGAATTGGTGGTATATGCCATTCGGAATGGACTCGTGAACATCCCGTAGCCGCACTAGTCAAGGCATAGTTTCCTGTCTGTATAGCCCCGCAAACTAATTGATGTGAATTAGTGTTTTTCCGCTATTGCGTCGATCTGCGGGGGAAGCTAATCTGATTCTTGCGAGGTTGAAGTGGCCTCGCACCTTTCTGGAGCAGGTTGCCGTTTGCGGTGGTCCCACCCCATTCCAAACGGCAATTTGCTCCTTATTTTTGCCTTCCACCCTAGAAATTCTTCAGTACCAGGACGTGTCACAGTAGCAAGAAGTCGCCAACTGGGCTTGTGACACCCCAAAAACTGTCACATTGGCGGTTGTGATCACTCTACCAACACGATATTAGTTTCACTCGCAGGGCCGTTGTTTCCCCCATGACGATACGCCGCGGAGAAAATGCTTGCTCGAAGGTGTATAGCAGAGTTATAAACACGACTTCCTGCTGTTATTACAAAAGTGTCACGAGTGCTGGAGCGGAGAAAGACAGTGGCTTCTGCAAGAGTGAGAGAACCTCGAACGTCGTTAGTTCTAGTTTTATTCCTTTTACTTAGCTCAGGCGCCGGGTTTGCTGTCGCTTGGCAGCCCATCAATCCTGCGGAACTGCAGATGAAAGACTTGCCTGAGCAGCCGGGCGCCCCGGCGTTCGTTCTCTATCACGAGGAAATCGACAACGATCAGCACCACTATCACTCGGTGTACATGCGGATCAAGGTGCTGACCGAGGCCGGGCGGAAGTACGCTGACATACAGATTCCGTATTATCGGCAGGAAGCAAACATCACTGACGTGCATGGACGCACGATTCATCCTGACGGCAGCATTGTTGAGTTCCAGGGCAAACCCTTCGACAAGGACTACGTCAAGAGCAAGACCATCAAGATCAAGATGAAGACCATCACCCTGCCCGACGTGCAGGTAGGCAGCATCCTGGAGTACCGCTATACCGTGCGATATGGCGACTATTCCCTATGGGCGCCGCGCTGGTCGCTACAAGAGGACTTGTTTCAGCGCAAGCAACACTTCAGTTTCACCGCCACATCCGGGGACATCGTGATGGGCCACGGCGAAATCGGACGTGGCCTCGCTTACGTGGATGTTGCCCAAGGGCGCGGAAATCAAGAACACGCACGACCGGTACGACTTAGACCTCGACAACATTCCTGCGTTCGTGGAAGAAGAACACATGCCGCCGTCGACGCCATTCAAGTACTTTGTGCGTTTTTACTATCGACCGGTTGCGAATGCCGACAAGTACTGGACAGAAGAAGGCAAGTATTGGACCAAGGACGTCGATCGGTTCGTCGGCAAGAAGGGCGGCATCGCTGAAGCGGTGGCAGGCATTGTGGCCCCCGGAGATTCGCCCGAGCAGAAGGTAAAGAAGATCTATGCCTACGTCGGGACGCTCGACAACCTTTCTTATCACCCCAAGCAGACCGCGCAGGAGCAAAAGGTCACGGGGCAGCGCGACAATCGGGGTGCGGAAGATGTGCTTCGCCAAAAGAGCGGCGATCGAGACGACCTAACGTTGCTGTTTGTGGCCATGGTGCGGGCGGCGGGCATTCCTGCCTGGATGATGCTAGTCACGGACCGAAGCGAAAACCTCTTCGAGGCGAAGTACCTCAGCATGGACCAGTTGGATGCGTACATCGCCATCGTTCGGTTAAACGACAAAGATGTCTTTCTCGATCCGGGCACCAGATTTTGTCCCTATGGTGTCTTGAACTGGAAGTACTCGGCGACGCAAGGCATCCGGCAGACCGCGAACGGCGGCACCGAAATTGCGCATACTCCAGAGCCTGAGTACATGACGGCACTCACGAAACGTGTGGCCCGTCTCCGCCTGAACGAGCAAGGGCAAGCTGACGGGGCGATGGCTGCAGCGTTTTTTGGCCAAGAGGCGCTTCTGCGTCGTCTGGAAGGACTGCAGACAGACGATGTCGGGCGAACGAAGATCCTCGAGGACGAAATCAGAAGCTGGCTTCCTGCAGAAGCTCAAATCACCATGACTAAAGAACCCGACTGGACCGCCTCCGAAACCCCGCTGGTCGCGGAGTTCAAAGTGACGTCACCCATGCTGATGTCCGCGGGCAAGAGGGTGTTGTTGCCGGCGAACATCTTCGAGTATTCCCGTCCGGCGATGTTTACCCATAACGATCGCATGCATCCGGTCTATTTCGAGTATCCCAGCGCGGTTGTTGACGATGTGAAAGTCACGCTGCCGACGGGACTCCAGGTCGAGAGCCTGCCCAGTAACGAGTCGGTCAAATTGGACTATGCCATCTACAAGGCAGACCGCAGCCAGGAAAAGAATGTGATCACTTCGACCCGCAACCTGACGATCGGAACCTTTGCGGTGGGGGCGAATGACTACAAGACGATCAAAGGCTTCTACGATAAGGTCAAGGAATACGACGACCAGCAAGTGCTGCTGAAGCGGGTGGCAAATGCACCGAATTAGACTGCGTGACTCGCTGCTGGTCTGCGTGCTGTTTGGGCCGATACTCGCGTGGTCGTCCATTGTGCCGGACTGGGTACATGCGGCGTTAACCAAGCCGCCCGCAGCGTATCCCGCCGACACCAACGCCGTAGTCTTGCTGGATGATTCCACGGCCACTGTCACGGGTCCGGGCGAGATGGAGTTTTCCTCGCGGCGCGTGGTGCGAATCCTCCGTCCCGAGGGACGTCGAGAAGGTGAACTGAAGGTATATCTGGGCGCGGGAGACAAATTGCTGGGCATTCACGCCTGGTCGATCGATCAGAGCGGGCGGGAATACGAAGTCAAGGACAAGGAGTTTATCGAAGTAAGTCCCTTCCAGGAGTCGCTGTACACCGACATCAAATTTCGCGCGGCGGAAGCCCCCGCGTCGAATCCCGGCAGCGTGATCGCATTCGAATACACCGTCCGCCGGCATACTTTTGTGGACCAGATGCACTGGTTTTTCCAGGAAGACATTCCTGTCAGCGAGTCGCGGTTTACGCTGCAACTGCCCGCGGGATGGGAGTACAAGGCGAGTTGGGCCAACCAGCCGGCACATCAGGCCGTGCAACTCAGTCCCAATCGCTGGCAATGGAGCTGCACTGATCTGGCTGGCATAGCAGAAGAGAAGCGCCGGCCGGCTGATGGCGCGCTGGCGGGACATATGGAGCTGGCGTTCTATCCTCCCGCCGGAAACACAACGTTTGGAACGTGGCAGGCCATCGGGGATTGGTATTACCACCTCACCGAGGGACGACGGGCTAACAATCCCGAGATCGCCGCCCAAGTCCAACAGGTGACGGCGAGCGCCAAGAGCTTCGACGAGAAGATCAAGGCATTGGCTGCCTTCATGCAATCAGAAGTGCGGTATGTTGCCATAACGATTGGCGTCGGTGGCTATCAGCCGCATCCGGCTCCCGACGTCTACCATTCTCGTTACGGCGATTGCAAAGACAAAGTGACTTTGCTTAGCACGATGATGAGCGACGCTGGTATCGGATCGGAATACGTTCTGGTGGACACGGAGCGCGGCGTGGTGAAGCCGGATGTTCCTTCAACGCTATTCAACCACGCAATTCTGGCGATTGAGCTTCCGGCGGAAACTCCGGGTGGAAAATACCGAAGTGTGGTCACCACTAAGGGCGGCAAACGCTACCTGATCTTCGATCCAACGGATGAATACACTCCAGTTGGTGATCTGCGCTCAGCGTTGCAGGGAAGCTATGCCTTGCTGGTAACGAAGACGGGCGGCGAACTGATCCAACTGCCAGTGCTTCCACCCGACACCAACCGCTATGAACGGGAAGGAAAGTTCACGCTGCAGGCCGATGGTTCCATTACCGGCACACTGGTGGAGCGGCGCACCGGCGATCACGCGGTTCGCGAGCGTATGTGGATGGCTGCGGCGAACGAAACCGATCGCAGGAAGTATGTCGAACATTACCTGCAGCAGTCGCTCAAAGGCGTCAGCCTCGAAAAGACAAACTTCGGCGATGCCAGCAGCCGGGGGCCGGAACTGGTGCAGGAATTCCAGTTCAGCGCGCAGAATTACTCGCAGAAGTCAGGGCCTCTGTTGCTGGTGCGACCCCGCGTGGTTGGCGACAAGAGCCTCATCCTGGAGTGGGCCAAGCGGAAATACCCGGTGCAATTAGGCGGCGCCAGCGCTGAGAAGGATGTGTTTGAAATTCAATTGCCACCCGGCTTTGTGGTGGATGACCTGCCCGAGCCCATGCACATCGATGTAGGGTTCGCAAAGTATTCCAGCAAGATTGAGGCGTCGGGATCGACGCTGCGCTATTCGCGAGAGTACATCATCAGCGATCCGAATATCGGATCGGATCGGCTCGCCGATCTGCACAAATTCGAAAACGTCATCGCCGAAGACGAGTACGCAAGTGCGGTGCTGAAAAAAGCGCCGTAGAGCACGGCTGGCTGGGATTCGCGGCAACTCGGCTAGGTGGTGGATTATAATCCGTTGCGCACAAGAGAAACGGTTTTCTTGAGTCTTCTATGCGACGGTGTTTAGCCCTTTTTCTACTTGCCCTAACGGCCGCGTGCTACGGCCAGGCTCCTCTACAACGGCCGCCTATCACGGGAATTTCTCACGTCGCGTTTTACAGCAGCGATCTTGAAGCCGCCAAGAAATTCTACAGTGGATTGCTTGGCATGGCGGTCGAGCCGCCGCAAATGAATAAGTACCACGTTGGGGTACAAGCGGTAGAACTTGAGCCGCTTCCGGCAGGACACGGGCCGAACCTCACTGCGCACGTCGCGTTTGCGACGCCTGACGCGGAAGGCGTGCGTAAGTATCTATCGAGCCACGGCGTGCCAGTGCCCGACAAAGTCAGTCCTGGCGGCGGTGGCGCGCTGTGGTTCGCGATGAAAGATCCTGAGGGGAATCCCATCGAGTTCGTGCAAGAGCGCCCCGAATTGACCGGCCGCAGTGCCGAAACTCCGATATCGAAGGTGATGATTCATGCCGGATTTGTGGTCCATGACCGTGCCGCCGAAGATAAGTTCTACAAAGACGTGCTGGGATTTCACGTCTACTGGCACGGGGGCATGAAAGACGATGAAACCGACTGGATCGACATGCAGGTCCCGGACGGCACGCAGTGGCTGGAGTACATGATGGTGCGCGAAGGCCAGCAGCTCTCGCCTCATACACTTGGCGTATTGAATCACATTGCGCTGGGTGTGCCTTCGGTCAACGATGCCGCACAGCTTTTGCGGTCACGCGGCTGGAAGCCCAGCGAAAACGAGAAAGAGCAGATTGGCAAGGACGGTAAGTGGCAGTTGAACCTGTACGACCCTGACGGTACGCGGGTGGAGTTGATGGAGTTCACGCCCGTGCAGGCTCCGTGTTGCTCGGCGTATACCGGGCCGCATCCGCATTAATCGCAAGATCATTTTGCAGTTCGAGAGGAGCATCATGATTACAAGACGTGACTTCCTGCAGTTTTCTGCCGCTGGACTGGGCACGCTGGCACTCTCTGACCTGGCATTTGCCGCCGGTCTCAAACCGTTCCCCGTCGGCGTGCAGCTTTACACCGTGCGCCAGCAGGCGGAGCAGGACCTGGGCGCGACGCTGGCCCACATCGCCATGATTGGCTACAACGAGGTCGAGACCTACTGGAACGTGTACACGCATCCGGCGGACAAGCTGCGCAAGATGATTGTGGACAACGGACTGAGCGTTCCCAGCGGCCACTTCGACTACGATGGCCTGGCCACGAAGTTTGACTACGCCAAGGAACTCGGTGTGAAGTACATAATTTGCCCAATGCTGCCCAAGGACATGTGGACCTCCGCGGACGGCTTCAAGAAGGCGGCTGACCAGTTCAACAAATGGGGAACGCAAGCGCAAAGCATGGGAATGCAGTTCGGCTTCCACAACCACAATTACGAATTCCAGAAGTTCGGCAACACGACGGGATTCGACATTCTGACCACGAACGCTGACCCTAAGCTGGTTTGCCTGGAGATGGATTGCTACTGGATCACCCAGGCTGGCCAGGATCCGGTCGCCATGCTGAAGAAATACGGCAGCCGTATCCAGTTGCTGCACTTAAAAGACCGCATCTCAGGATTCCCGACTTCGCAGATGCTGGGACCTGATGCCGAGCACATTACCGAAGTTGGCGCGGGCACGATCAACTGGAAAGCCGTCCTCGAGACTGCCGAGCAGACTGGTGTGAAGCACTACTTTGTGGAGCGCGACAACGGCAAGCTCCCGCCATTCGAGAGCCTGCGCGTCAGCTACCAGAACCTGAGCGAGATTGTGCACGGGAAGTGAATCCGTGTCTTGCGGCGTGAAATCGCGCGGCTTGGGTCGCGCCTATCCATCTATCGTTAGCCTTTGTTTCCGTGTTTCCCGCGGATCCCCCCGCGAGAAGCAAGGCTGGTCAATCAAGTGACTCTATTACGTGGTCGTCGCCTCTTTATTTCCGGTCTCGCTCTCCCACTTATGCTGCTGTTGGCTGCGGCTGCAATTGCCGACGAGAAACCAACCGTTCTCGTCGATTCTGATCACCGTACTTCAATCAGCCTGGACGGCGACTGGCATGTGATTGTCGATCCTTACGACAATGGCTACGTCGATTTCCGCATGAAGGTGCGGGCGGATGGCTACTTTCTCAACGAGAAGCCTGACGCGAGCCAGAAGCTGGTGGAGTATGACTTCTCTAAATCGGCAACACTGAAGGTTCCGGGCGATTGGAACTCGCAGCGCGACTCGCTGTTCTTCTATGAAGGAACCGTCTGGTACGAAAGGGATTTTCAGTATCAACCGAAGCCGAAGACACGAGTATTCCTGCATGTTGGCGCGGCCAACTACATTTCGAATGCCTGGGTGAATGGCAAGAAGGCTTGCGATCACGAGGGAGGCTTCACCGCTTTCGATTGTGAAGTGACGGGCATCGTTCATGATGGCAGTAACTTCGTGGTCATCCACGTTAACGATCAGCGCACGCGCGATGGCGTGCCAACGCTCAACACGGATTGGTGGAATTACGGTGGGCTGACGCGGGATGTATCGCTGATCGAGACGCCGGAGGTGTTCGTCGACGACTATTCGCTGCAGTTGCAGCGAGGGCCGGGATCGACAGTTACTTTTTCGGCGCATGTTGTGGGCGCGAAAGAGGGCACTCCCGTTAGCGTGAAGATTCCGGAACTGGGTGTTTCGAAGGGCGGTTCGACAGACGCGCAGGGGCATGCGTCGTTCTCCGTTTCTGCAACAAACCTTGAGCGCTGGTCGCCGCAGGCTCCGAAGCTCTATGACGTCGAGATCATCGCCGCTGACGACCATCTGAAAGACAGTGTTGGTTTCCGCACGATTGAGGTCCAGGGCGAGAACATACTGCTCAACGGGAAGTCTGTCTTTCTTCGCGGCGTGTCGATTCACGCCGAGGCCCCGTACCATTCCGGCCGCGCCTGGAGCGAGGCGGATGCTGAGACTCTACTTGGGTGGGCAAAGGAACTTGGCTGCAACTTCGTGCGATTGGCGCATTACCCGCACGATGAGCGCATGACGCGCCTGGCTGACCGCATCGGCATCATGGTGTGGTCTGAGGTGCCAGTCTACTGGATGATCGACTGGGAGAACCCTGCGACGCTGGCCAATGCCACCAACCAGTTGCGGGAGATGATTCACCGCGACCGCAACAAGGCGTCTGTCGTGTTGTGGTCAGTGGCGAACGAAACGCCGAATACGCCCGCACGGCTGACATTTCTGAAGAGCTTGATCAACACCGCGCATACGGAAGACCCCACGCGTCTGGTAACGGCAGCGTTGCTGGTCACCACGCTTCCCGACTCGGCTGATGGTGTTCGGACCAAGGTGCTCGACGACCCGATCGCCGAGTACCTCGACGTGATGGGGTGCAATGAATACATCGGTTGGTACGAAGGCACGCCTGAACTGGCCGCACGCACGCGCTGGCAATCGAAATACAACAAGCCGCTCATCATGAGCGAATTCGGCGGCGACGCCAAGGCCGGCTTGCACGGTGCGCCCACTGAGCGCTGGACCGAGGAATACCAGGAGGCGATCTATCGCCAGCAGGTGGCGATGCTGAAGCAAATTCCATTTCTGCGCGGTCTGAGCCCATGGATTCTGATGGACTTCCGCTCGCCGCGGCGCACACTCGTAGGCGTTCAGGACTACTACAATCGCAAGGGGCTGATCTCCGACGGCGGCCAGAAGAAGAAAGCGTTCTTCGTGCTTCAGGAGTACTACCAGAACCTCGCTGCGACTGCTCCCTAGCTAGTTCTTCGCGGCTTCGGATCCGCCGACCACCAACGGTACGTCGAGCGTTCCGATCTGCTGCGAGGCGCGGTCCATGATGCCGAGCCGAAGGTTGTACACGCCCTTCGGCAACGACATCTCCTGCTTCGCGGGTACGCCGCGCGACATCACCGTCTCATAAGCTGCCGATTGAATTGCGCCATCCAACGTGTCGGATGCGTGAGCGACTTCGTGGCCTTCCTTGTCGTAGGCTATGGCAATGCAATCGAGCACGATGCGCTTCTTTTGATCGGGCACGTCTTCAAAGGTGATGGTATTGGGGTTGACGACGTACTGGATGCGCACGTCTTTGTGCGTAGCGTCGGGCGGTAGCACCGTCGCGTAAAAGAACACCATGGTGGCTGGCGGCATGCCGGGTTGCAGTGCACCACGCAAGGCGGCCGCGCCGACAGCCGGCGCCGGTGCTTTTTGGCCTTGCGAGTAGTAGCCACGACGGTACGCCAGTTTGACGCCAGGCTGGTTGGTCTTCACTTCGATCTTGTGGAAGGCGGTCGTCGGATCGACCTTGTCCGGCGTGTACGCCAGAGTGTAGTAAGTAGACCCGTCGTCCATGCTGCGTTGCATGGCCAGTTTGAGGTCGTTGGTACCCAGGAAGGCTTCGCCGCCAGTTTGCTCGGCAATCTGCTTCATCGTGGTGCGCTCTTCAGCGAACGCCGCAGTCTGCTGTCCGATGAGGTCACCGTAACCCGAAGCGTTCGACGCTCCGGTCCAATTGCCGGATTCGCTCGCGGACGTCGAGATGTCGAGACCGCGAGGCTGCAAGCCGCGCACATCCGTGGGATAAACCGCAATGCGCGACTTTGCCAGCAAAACGCCGGCGTCTGCGAGCGCGTTTCGGTAGTTGCTCGAGTTACGCCAGGGCTGTGTTTCCTGCTTGGGGTCAGCCATGATTTGGATTGGAAAGCTGGCCGATAACCAGATCAGGTTCTTGCGTCCGGGATAGCCGGACACGGCGCGCGACAGGGCCTCCATGGCCGCGAGTGTGAAGCCCGCGCGATCTGAGATCTGGAAACTCTCCATATCCCGCAGTTGTTGTAGTGGACGGTTGTTCGCGTCGGCGGCCACGGGATTGTCAGTCAACGTGCCACCCGGGGCGCTCGCAAACAGTTCGGCGTTGGCAGCGGTGATCGCGCCTACCTCGTGCTGACGCTCAGCTTCTGTGGTCAATATATGGGAACGCGAGGGCTTCAGGTTCTCCGCGGCTTTGAGCAGCGCTTCCGGTTCATCGGTAAAGCCCTGGACCATAGTCAGTCGATTCGTCAGAACGTAAAGCGCAACCGGGCGACCCTTGGGGATGGTGCCCAGCAACTGCAGTAATTGCTTGCGTGCGTATTCCTGGTCCGAGGTGGGCGTATTTAAAACGTCGAAGAGCACGATCGTCCAACTGTCGTTAGTGGCTGCGGTCGGGCGGTTGGAGTAAGTATCGGGCGGCAGCTTGGGAGCCTGGGCAGAAGCGCTCGCCTGGTCGGCCGCCGGGTTGCCCGCGTGTGGTTCGAACACCCTGACTTTTTGTGGCTTTCCGTCCTGCAAAATCGTGAAGTCAGCTTCCTTCAGCCCAGGGATCGGCCGTCCCTGCTTGTCGGTGACGACAACGTCCACCTGCACCAGGCGGGCCGTGGTGCGAAATATCGGATTTGCGTCAGCACTTTCCGCGGTAGGTGTGGTCAGCGCTTTGGCAGGCTGCGAGGACGATTCCAATGTAGCTACGGCGGGGGAGGGGGGTGTCGCATTTGTCGCGGTCACCGCCGTTGTTCCTGGTTGCGAGGAGTTCGATGTGCTGCTGGCTTGTGCTGTTTGGGTCGCCGGAGTCTTCGAGTGGGCCAGGTAGTAAACCTTGTCCAAGTAGAGCAGATAAACGCACATCAAATTGTAGGTGTCGGTATAAAGCTTGGGATCGACCGCTGTACGCGATAGGCGGACCGGCTCCAACCTGCCCGGCGTCGTGATCACCGAGTAGCTCGGCGAGTGGATCACGATAGACGGAATCTTCGCCTCTTCAAACACCCGCGCCTCGGTCGCTGGGATGTCGTTGTTCTGCTGCGGAGGATCTGAAAGTTTGAGGCTCGTCGCAGCTAATGGCAGCACTTTACTCAATGTCGTGGGAGCGTGCTGATTGACCATTGCGATCGAGCGCCTGCCAACGGTTGATACGTGCGAATTGTCCGCTTCGGCGAATGCGTAAGTCGCTGGCGTTCGGCCCACCTGGTCGATCTGGATCATTGCTTGAATCTGGCCACGCTGGTCGTCGTTCAACTGGCTCAGGAAATAGTTGGCGCCCGCGAGCCCTTGATCGTGCCCGGCGAAAGCCACAAAGATAAACGTCTGGTGGTGGGGCGCGGAAATCATGGATTCGACAAGGAGTGGGAGTAGCACTGGGCCGCCCCAATCTACCACCGCCTCCTCGCCCTTCGCTTTCGATTCCAGCCGAGTGCCGATCACGATTGCACCGGGATCGGGACCGGGAACCATGCAAATGAGATTGGGCAGCTCCTCGTTCGGGACCGCTTGCTCCTGAATCATCTCCGGCGCGCAACCAGCGGCGCGGAACTGCGCGCGGATCGTGTCGACCCGATCTTTGTCAGTGGCGGGAACGGGTTGAAGCCGCTTTTCGATGACGGCGCGGTCCACCCGCATGTAGATGAGACTATCCGCAAGACAAACTGAGACCAGGACAAAGATGAGAGACAGCTTCAGAAAGCGCAGCAATGGTGCCTACCTCGTGGAAATGACGGCTAATGCAACCCATCTAGGCTAACACCTTGAGCGGGCATCAGTTGTGGCGAACCGGCGCCATTTGTGCAGTATCCGGCGGGGTGGTTGAGAAAAATGGCGGGTGGCTCAGTGTCCGGCCGCCGCCGTGGCGTGGGTATTGAAAGGGACGCTCGCGGCCCCGCGGATCGAATCGTCGCTCTCGTCTTGAAGCAGCACAATGGCGCGCAGGTCGTCCTTCTTCCAGTCGGATTTGTCGGAGACGTTGACCGTCTTCTCGAACCGGCCGTTCGACAGCGTGCCAATCGGGCGAAGGTCACGTACAACCGCGTCGTGCTTGAGAACGCGCCCGCCATTTTCTCCGCCACCGACCTTCGTGGACAGGTTGTCTTCAGTAACGGCCAGGAGCACGCGCAGTTTGTCATTGCTCGGGTCGGTCGCCGTCACTTGGAGTTTGTCTGGCGCGGTGAAATTGAGCGCGACCGTTGCTGATTTCGGCGCGCGTGCTGCCTCGGCGAGGCGTTGCTGAATCGCGGTGGGGTTGCCACCCGAGGTTTGCAGGCGGCCGTCAATAACAACTTGCGGGGTGTACGCCGATGCCAGGTGAAACTGCTTCTCGTATTCGTATTGTCTTTGGGTGAAGGCCGGAGCAGAGAAACGGTCATTCCATCCGTGACCGTTCCAGTATTCGACATGCTCTTCAAGCAGGATCAGCTCGACGCTCGTGGTGTTTCTTTGTTTGCTGAGTTGGCTGAGCAGCGCGTCGGCCGGCGGGCAACTCGAGCAGCCTTCGGAAGTGAATAACTCCACAACTACGGGCTGCTGGGCTACGGCCGCTGCGGCCGTCAAGCAAGTAACAGCGACGACTGCCTGCAGCGCGACGCAAACAAGCTTTACGGTTCCTCCGGCCATGATGTATTGGACGTGCAGCCGGGGACTCGGTTGCATGTTTCTTCTGAGCGTAATGCCACGATGATGAGGACTGCGAATCAGGCGCCGCCGTGCGCTTTCGAACCTGCTCACGAGATTTTCTGTCTGTTTGCTTCGAACCAGGCCCAGGTTTGCCGGAGGCCCTCATCCAACGGAACTTTGGGCCCAAAGCCCAGCATTCTATGGGCTTTTTCGATGCTTGCGTAGTTGCGTAAAATTTCGCCCGGCCGCGCCGGCTCGTGTCGGACATCGAATGCCGCCTGGGGAATGACCTGCTGCAGGGTGGCGAGCAGTTCCAATATCGAAGTTTCACGGCCGGATGCAATTTGAAAAACTTCGCCCGCCGCGTCAGTCGCGTCGGCTAGCAGGATCGCATCGACCAGATCGCTCACAAAAACAAAGTCGCGAGTTTGCTGGCCGTCGCCGTAAATTACGAGCGGTTCTCCCTTAAGAATGTTCTTAAGGTACTGAGCCACAACGCTGCCTTTGTTGTACGAGTGCGGTCCGTATACGTTAGCGAAACGCAGCGCGACAGTGTCCAAACCGTACGAACCGTGGAACGCCCAGCAGTAACCTTCTCCAGCGAGTTTGCTTGCGCCGTACGGAGACACGGGTTTTGGCACCATGCCTTCATGAACAGGCGGCGTCTGTTCGCCGAGGATTGCGCCTCCCGTGGAAGCAAATATCACTTTCTTGACGCCCGAAAGCCGGCAAGCCTGCAAGACGTTGAGCGTACCGGTGGCATTGATCTGGAAATTCAATTCTGGTTCAGAAATCGATTCGATCACCCGGGTATGTGCTGCCAAATGCACTACCACGTCGATTCCTTGGAAGTGCTGCTGCAAACTTGCAGCGTCGCGGATGTCGCCCACGCGCAAATCCACATCGAATGGCGCGACATCGTAGCGCTTGCCCACGCTGAGATTGTCGAGCACCCTGACGCGAGCGTCGCGCTCAGCCAGGCGCGAGATGAGATTAGTGCCGATAAAACCACAGCCGCCGGTCACAAGGTACGATTTCATAAAGGTCGATTCGGTCAAACGAGCGGTCGCAGTGACGCGATTCGCCCTAGGTGGCAGTCCCGTGCGTGGCGCCCGTGTCGGGAGGCACGAGCATGCCTTCGTGAAGGTTGTAATCGACTCCCCGCCAACGGATCGTCTTACGTCCAAAGCTGACAAGCCAAATGAACAACGCCATCGCGTCCCAAACCGGAATCAGCGGAAGGAGCTTCCATAGCCCCTTCTGCTTCATACCGTATGCGCCAATTAGCCAGGCAATCGCGATTCTACAGGCGAGGTATCCTCCAAAATAAGCGACTGCCACCGCCAGTGAAGGATGCACGGCGATCGCTAGCAGCGCCCACGGCAAGCCCCATGTGAACAGTAGACCCAGATGGCCCCACGGCCGCATGTGACGCATTACGGTCATCCAGCGAACCCGCTTTTCGATCAGGTCGTTGAGCGAATGGAAATCGGCGACAGTCTGCACGACGTAAGGGAGGAGCTTAACCTCAAGACCTTGCTCGGACGCCAAGCGGCCAATGTACAGGTCATCGGCGGGACGGCTTTCAATGAGTTGATAGCCGCCGAATCCGAAGATGTTTCTCCGCGTCGTGACAATGGTTTGCGATAGCGTAAATTTGACGCCGTCCAACTGCCATGCGGCCAGGATTCCGGCGAAAAAATCTGAAGTCATCGAAATGGACTGCAGCTCTTCGAGAAAGGAGTTTTCCTTGGTCGACATATAGAGGCACGTAGCCGCTCCGACCTTCGGATCGCGGAACGGCGCCACGACAGCCCGCAAGTAGTCGGGGCGGACGCGGACGTCACCGTCGGTAATCACGAACAGATCATGCTCGGCCTCGTTAGTCAGCCGTACCAGCCTTGCTACTTTGTCGTTGATCGCCGACCTGCCGGAGCCGAAGAGTAAACGAATTCGACGATCGGGAAAGTCGCGAATCAGTTTTTCTAACACCGGCAGTGCGGGATCGTCTTCGTCGACGCAGAAGACAATTTCGTAATCTGGATAGTCCTGCCGGCAAAAGCTGGCGTAATTCTCATACGCGTCCACGTCAAGGTTCTTGATCGGTTTAAGGCAGCTCACCGGAGGCGTGAAGTCTGTGTTTGGCGGATATCGGCGCTTGGCGTCAAGAAAAAAATGGACTGAACTGTAGAGAACGATGAAGTAATAAATGAACGGCACAGCTGCCAGGGCAAGGATGATCGATTCAATCGACGTCAACTTGTTGCGCTCCTCCGATCAATCGACCATTGCAAAGACTGGAAGGGACCACCGTTCGTCGCCGCGGTAAGTGAAACACGCAAGCGGTCGCCCATGGGGCATTGAACTCAAACTACAGAATACCAAACAATGGTTTTGTCCGCTCACCGCTACAAAGCTTGTTGTCGATCCGGTAAAATCAGTAACAGTGGCCTCCCGGGCGAAACTCCAGAACAGGGCGCGGGAATTAACTGCTAATCCGCGACCCGAATAACCACACATCTTGGACGATCTCGAACACGGAAGAAATCTCGATCACACCAGAAGTTCCGGGCGGCTAATTTTTAAGACCCGGCTCTTGATCTTCGTTATCGTCATCTTCGGCCCGCTCGGCAATGTACTGCTGGGCAAGGGGATGAAACGGATCGGTCCCGGCAGTTCCTGGGCCGTCAGCGATGTCGTGCATACGTTGGCTCGCATCCTCGCCTCAGGGTACATCTGGCTAGGTATCGCCTCTCTACTGACCTTCTTTGTTGCGTACTTGTTGGTGCTGACGTGGGCGGACTTCAGCTATGTTCAACCGGCTTCCTCGGTTTCATACGCCGTAGTTGCCGTACTGAGTTACTTCTTGCTGGGAGAGGTTGTGTCTCCCCTTCGAATGGCCGGAATTGCCGTCATCTGCGTGGGAGTGTTTCTCGTAGGGCGGACACCTGCGCACACCACGGAGAGGAAATAGCATTGCAGGAATTCTTGATGTTATTTCTTGTGGTGGTGGGCGGCACCGGTGGCGAGCTTTGTATCAGTCGCGGTATGAAGACCGTTGGAGAAGTCCACGACTTTCGACCGGCTGCTATCTACCGCTTCCTTTTGCGAGCCATGCGCGTCGGTTGGGTGTGGCTTGGCATCGGACTCATGACGCTCGCCTTTTTCTCGCTGCTGGCAGTGCTGGCGATCGAGAACGTAACCTTCGTGGTCCCGATTACGGCGTTGAGTTACCTCGCTGGTGCTCTCGGAGCAGTGGTGTTTTTAAAAGAACATATCAGCCGGGAGCGATGGCTGGGCCTTCTGATTATCTGCATCGGGGCCACGCTGGTTTGGTTCAGCAGACGATAGCCGTCCCGGCCACTTCTCGCACCCGGCATCCTACGAATTCAAGCTCGACGTGGGTTCCGGTCAGACCGTGCTCTGCTCCATGGGTACTGTTGCCCGCTCTCTGTGGTGCGCGTTGTGATGGTTCCGCCAGTTGACGGTTGGCACGAACTGCGTCGCATCGATTCGGTCCTTGTAGCGGATCGCGATGTTGATCAGCGAATCCAGCAGCGATTCTGACAGTCGATGCGGCTCCAATCCCAATTCGATCAACTTGGAGTGCTTGGCATTGTAATAGTGAGCTTCGAGCTCCACTCGCGGGTCGGGAAGATGCTCGATCTCGACCTTCATCCCCAGGTCTTTCCCGCTCTCCTGCACTAATTGAGCGAGTTCGAGAATGTTGAATTGCTCGGTGAACTGATTGAACACACGGAACTCTCCTGGCTTGGCAGGATTCAGGCAGGCAATCTCGATGCAGCGCACTGTGTCGCGAATATCGAGGAAGCCGCGGGTCTGTCCGCCCTTGCCGTAAACGGTCAGCGGATAGCCCAAGGCCGCCTGCGCGCAGAAGCGATTGAGCACCGTGCCGAAGACCTCGTCGTAATCGAAACGATTGATTAGTGCCTCGTCCATCATGACTTCGTCGGACACCGTGCCATACACCACGCCCTGGTTCAAGTCGGTGGCGCGAATGCCCCAGACCTTACAGGTGAACGCGATGTTGTGGCTGTCATGCACCTTGGACAGGTGATAGAACGAGCCCGGCTGCTTGGGAAAGGGCAGTACGTCCTTGCGGCCGTTGTGCTCAATCTCGATGTAGCCCTCTTCGATGTCGATGTTGGGCGTTCCATACTCGCCCATCGTGCCCAGCTTTACCAGGTGACAATCGGGGACGAGCTCACGAATGGCGTAGAGAACGTTCAGCGTCCCCGTGACGTTGCCAACCTGGGTAAAGACCGCATGTTTACGGTCGATCATCGAGTAAGGGGCGGACCGCTGCTCGGCGAAGTGAACAATCGCCTCCGGCTCAAATGACTTCACCATTGAGCTAAGAAAGTCGTAGTCGGTGATATCGCCAACGAACGACTCGATGACGTTATCCGTCAGCCGCTGCCAGACTGACAGGCGTTCATGCAGCGGGCGGATCGGAGTCAGCGACTGTGCGCTCAGTTCGTGGTCCCACTGCCTCCGCGCGAAATTATCGATAATTGCAACGGAATGGCCCTTGCGGGACAGGTAAAGGGCAGTCGCCCAACCACAATATCCATCGCCACCCAGAACGGCAATCCTCATTTGTTCATCTCCTCAAATACGGTAAGTACGGCCTGAAAGGGCCAATCTACTGCGTGACTTGCACTAGGAATAAGACTGCACGAAAGCCTGCTAAAGTTGCAAAAATTCTCGTCAAAACCACTACCAGAATCCGATTCATCAGCGACTGTTATCGCCCGCAGCAGGCTGGTTGGAAGCCAGAAATTTGCCTCCTCCAGTGTAAAGGATGTGCAGATTCCCGGTTTCGACAAGACCCGAAATCCGCGCCTCTGCCGGACCACGAGCCACCACGTATTTCACCCCGGGCTGGGCCCAAAGTTCCCGAAATTTTGCGTCATCAATGAAAACATCCGCTGCACCGGGAGCGTAGGACCCATATAAGAGGTTGTTAACCCTGCCGTTTAGCAGCAGGGCGGGCCGATTCGTGTAAAAGAACACGGAAGAAAACCAATAGTAGTGATGGTCAACGATCAACGTTCCCTGCGGCGAATGATTCAAGACCTCGGCAATGGGACGCGACGACAGGAATGGGTCGAAGTCGTGCATCGCGAGCCTCGCGGCCTGGAAGAACAACACCATCATCAGGGCCGCCCAGATGACCGCCAATTGACTGCGCTTCCGCCACGTTCCCACAAATCCGACGCAGAGTGCCACTGCGGCTATGGCTAGTGGCACCCGAAGATACGCGAACGAGCGGAGCGTCAGGTCTTCCATGTGCCCCAGCGAGAGCGTGTACGCCTCGGGATGCTGGCTCAGGGCACTGGATATATCGCCAACCACCGGCACGTTCCGCACCATCACCAGGATCGCTATCGACACGACAGCGCAAATTCCGGTGACAACTGTGAGTGCACGAGTTCCTCGCGAGATCCACTTCCCGTTCGAGGCGATGGCCGAGCCCAGCAATAACGCCATCGCGGGATAGCAGGGCATCGAGTAATACTCCTGCGTGGTCGAGAAGGTGAAGAAAACTAGGATGAACCCGATCCAACACAGAGCCAGCAGGCGGGTTTTACTGGCTCGATCCACAGGTTTGTATGTCAGCTGGAAGGTAGCCGGGAAGTATACGCTCCACGGGAAAAGCCACGCGAGGTGAAGCAGCCAGAAATAAACCCGCGGAACCGTGTTGTAATCGCGCGGGTAACGCAGATTCAAGAATCGTAGTAATTGCTCGTTGATGAAAAAGAACCACAGGAAACCGTGATACTCGCCAGGGACGCTGCGCATCGTGAAGTCGAAATATGGAGGATTGCGCAACGTTGCCAGCACATGCCATGGCGCCGCAATGAGCAGGATTATCACTGCGCCCGCGAGCGGGTGCAGGCGCTTCCACGTCCTTGCCACGAACAACTGCCGCGTGACAGCCAGATAAATCAATCCGGCGGCAACGGGAAACACGACTCCAATCAGGCTCTTCAGCAGCAATCCCGTACCTAGGCTGGCGGCTAAAAGATAGGCCCACATCCGGGGGTACGGCTCGTCTTCGTCGAGAGCGCGCAGCAACGCCCACATCGCCAGAGCGATGGTCGCGGTAAGCATTACGTCGGGAATCAGCACGCGCGTGAACAGCCATAGCCCGACGCATGTGGCCATGCAAAGCCCCGCGTAAAACCCGGCCCGCTTACCGAACGCCCATATCCCGAATGCCGCAGTCAACCAGCAGAGGGCAATGGCTGACAGCGCGACAGGAATCCGCGCTACCCAGTCGTGAACGCCGAAGACCTTGAAGCTGAGAGCGATCAGCCAGTAGATAAGCGGCGGTTTCTCGACATAGATGATGCCATCCAGCCGCGGCGTCACCCAATCGCCGGAGGTAATCATGTTGCGCGCGATCTGCGCCTGCACGGCGTCCACATCATCCTGCAACGACGGCGGAGATACTGCGCACGCCAGATAGACTGCGGCAGCAATCAAAATTACCGCCAGGTATACGCCCCAATTGCTTGCTGCAGGCCGCAGAATGGTTCGATCCAGCAGTCTGCCGGATAAAGTAGTTGCCTGGACCGGAGAATCACTTCGGGTTGGGTTTTCGGGACGAGTCTTGTTGAGCGACGGCATCAGAGAAATACGCGATCTGCGGCACCGTGCCAATTGGGCACGCAGGACGCGATTCGCACTCTTACCAGCATAACAAGCTAGAGCGAGGATTGTCCTTGGGTCGCTACCAGCTGATGTAGCATCAAAGTATGGTCTTTCGCAACGATCCGCCAGTCACCTTGGTGTTCTTGGGAAAGGGGTAGCCATCTATGTCGCACCTCGGGGCAAAACCCATGCCCGAGACGATTGCGGGAATCGGCAGAACGATTGCCTTCGGGGAATTCATCTCGCAGGCCTTCGCCGCCTTCCGCGCGGACAAAGTACGCGCCACCATGACCGCCTTGGGCATGGTCATAGGAACCAGCTCACTCATCCTTGTCGTCACTGTCGCCCTTACCGGGAAGCAGTACGTAATGGCGCAGATTGAAAACATCGGCACCAATCTGGTATGGGCGGAGTACCGGGGTCTCGTTAATGCCGGCAGCAGCACGACGGTGAAAGACTACATCACCTTCGAAGACATGGTGGCCGTCCAACAGCAGGTGCCTGAGGTGAAAGCCGCGACCCCGGTACTCAACCTGCACGAGCGCGTTAGCCGAGGCAGCGGCAAAGAAGTTGACGTGCTGATCCTGGGAGTGGATCCAAATTACCAGCAGATTCGACGGATGGTGACCGTGGCGGGAAGGTTCCTTGACGACACCGATTCCGAGATGTTCAACAAGGTCTGTCTGGTCACTCAGAAATACGCTGAGCTCAATTACGGAGGCGCCGATCTGGCGCTCGGCCACACCATCAAAATCACCGGAGTGCCTTTCGTCATCATTGGCACCTTCCGCGAAAGCATGGAAACGTTTGGCCGTTCGGAAGTTCAGGACGACACCATCCTGATCCCTTACACGGTTGCCCGCCGCTTGACCGGCACCAAGGCCATCAACCAGATTTACTTCACCATGTTCGACTCTGAGAGTGTGCCGCAGGGAACCAGTGACATTCTGCGAGTCATCAAGTCGCGCCACCGTCCCGAGTCGCAATACGACGTCGATAATCTGACTGACGTGCTTCAGGTTGCGGAGAAGACCGCCAACGCCTTCACGCTCATCCTTCTTTTGTTCGCGGTGATTACCTTGGTCGTGGGCGGCGTGGGAATCATGAACATCATGCTGGCTACCGTCACTACACGCATCCGTGAAATCGGCATCCGTAAGGCGGTGGGCGCAACCCGCATCGAAATCGAGTTGCAGTTTCTTACTGAAGCCGTATTGATTTCACTTGTCGGCGGCGTCATCGGCACGCTGCTGGGTATCTCGATACCCTTGTCGCTCCGCCTGTTTACCGATATCTACCTGCCCGTGCCCATTCTCGCGGCGGTCATTGGCATCGCAGTCTCCTGCTCGGTCGGCATCCTGTTTGGAACTCTGCCGGCGAAATTGGCCGCCAAGCTCGATCCCATTGAGTCGCTGCGCTACGAATAGTTTCTGGATCGGTTGTTCGTATATCCGAATGGGTAGGTCTGCGCTGAAGATCGTTATTCGGCTGCGATGGGCTTGGATGGCTTCCTGGCAGGCGCGCCCGCTTTCGTTTTAGCAGCACCGCGGCCATTGGTGGGGGCGTCGTCGCTCGGCGAGAAGATGAAATCTTCGATTTCATCAATCCGCTTGTTGGCGTCGTTATAGCCGATGTCGATGAGTGCGCGGGTATATCTCGGAGTGAATAGCAGGTAGCTCATCAGGTCGGCGCAACTGACCGCATCCCGTCCCAGCCCATTCACGAAATACTGGATGAGGTACGGCATGTCTTTCTGATGTTTCCGCGCCAGCTCAGACAGATCAACGGAAGGCGTGACCAGAAGCGTCTCCAGCGGCCGCATCTTCTCGCAATCTTCGGTTTCCGACTGGCTGATCTGCCCGTCACGCATCAGCTTGTTCAGCCGGTCCAGGTGCTCGATGTCGGAAGCCAGGTGATCGAGAAACATGACGTTGAACAGCACGCCCATCACTTGTGCCAACGAAGGCTCAGTGTCCGAAGACGCTTCTTCCTGGTGTTCGAGGCTTTCGCCGCGGACACCTATGCCGAACACTCTCTTCGCGCCGAGTCGAATTACAGGACTCAGTGGCTGTTGCAGCCGCACGCAGCCGTCGCCGAAATACGCAGTACCCTTTGCTGTCTTGAGCCGCACCGGCTGAAACACCAGCGGAATCGCTGCCGAGGCTGCGACATGATCGGTGGTAATTTTCGTGGCCAGTGTAACCCGTCGGCTGCGGTTCCACATCGGGTGCCCCTTCGCGCCCTGAATGAAAAGGTAGCTCTTGCCCGAGTTGTAATTGGTGGCGGAAATAGCGACGGCGTAGAGGTGCCCGCGCCGAATATTGTCCTGGATGCGGCTGGTATCGAGATGCGCCGCCAGGAACTGCCGCAGAGGGCTCGCATCCAGGAGCGAACGTGCATTGCCACCGCCCAACACTGCGCCAAATGACAGGTCAAGGATCCACGTTATCGAGTTGCGTGCCTGAGAGAGCGCGTCGCAGCGGAAAATGTCGGAGGGCCGAAGTTCGGACCAAAGCTCGGTGAGAATTCTTGTGACGATGGAAAACTCGTCGCAACCGACCGCCAGCCCACACCCGTTCACCGCCCCTGCGGAGGATCCTCCGATAATCGGAAACGGATTGCCCTCCTCCTGGATGCGCTGGATCTCGCCGATGCGCTTCAGCACGCCTGCCTGATACGCGCCACGGGCGCCACCGCCCGTCATCACCAGGCCAAGCGCATTCTCCATGCTTCTGATTTCTGCCATTGAATTGATTCGCTGCCGATTGTAGGGCGGCATCCGCCACATGGCTGTGACGCCGCTCTCATCCGCTATGTGACTCTCAACGACTCCAGAAAGGCGCGGCGTTCCACCGTGGTTGCAGCGGAACGCCGTGCCTGCCTGGGTAATTCACCGGATCCCAAATCGCGGCGCACCCATAGGTCTGTGTCTTCTGTTTATGCGTTCACCGGAATCGCGCGCGGCTTTCCTGTCCGCGGACGCTTGCGCGCCGTCGGCTTTGCCGTCTTCTTCGGCGTCGGACGACGGGTCACCGACTCGATCACGGCTTTCTCGGCCTCAACGAAGCTGCGGAATCCTTCCCGCGTCAGGTCTGGGATCTCGCGATAGGGAACCGATGGCAACATCTTCGCCGCGGTTCCGGCTGCCTTCAGGCTCACATGGATCTGGCGCGCCGCTACGTCCATCAACTTCTTCTGCGCTTCGATAAACGTGTCAGCCGCGTCCTCCGCCAGCTTGGTCATCTCGGTCTTCTTGGCCTTGCTGACCGTGACTTCCTTGCCACCCGTCATCCGTGAAGCCTCCTCGGCCACCACATGCAGGAACTTCTTCTGCGCCTGCACAAAGTTCTCCAGCCCGCCGCGGGCCAGCTCGACCAGCGTATCGCCGTCATACTCTTCACCAGACTTAACGGCGGCGAGGCGCTCATGTACCTGCTTGCCGGCGCTCTTCAAGTAATCCATCTGCATCTCGACGAAAGTCTCAACGCTGCGATGAATGGTGTTCACCAGCGCATCGGTGATAGCATAGCCGCCAATCCGTTCTTTCACGCCTGTCGCCAGGATCTCGCTCTCGCGCTGCGCCAGCCCAAGCAGCAGTTTCTGGCCTTCGATGAAGTTCGCCAGGCCCTCGCCGGCAAACTCTTTGGCCACGGCTACCGGCTGGAAGTCGGGTGCCGTCAGCTTTTCACGCATGAGGTCGATCACCGTACCGTTCTGGCGCATTGCCAGGTCCACTAAAATGCGCTGCGTTGCGAAGAAATTTTCGACTCCCTGCTGCACCCAGCCCGACAGCAGATTGATGAAGGACGATTCCCGTGCCATCGGCGCGGTCTTAACTTCCTGTTTCATGATTGCCTCCTCGATTGCTGCATTGCAGCATCCAAGTAAACGGTAGTATTTACCGGCATCTATGTCAAGAACTATCTGTCGCTTGTGCGACGCAGCAGGGCGAGTTAGCGCTTCTAAATTGATAGGTTTCGACCCGCCGCGACTGAAGCCTAAATGGCTCAGATACTTGCATGCCGCGGAGACAAAACAGATGCTTTGCCATTTTGGGAATCCGCGCGGCGTGATGCCCTTCCTTGACAGCGTCATGCCCTCAGTTCACGATGCGAAAAGGTCGCCACCATGGCACAAGCCGTAAGCGTCGTGCAGTTGAAGCCAGAAACGCTCGACGCATTTCAGTCGTATGTTAGTGATGCCGAAGACGCGATGCAGTCCAGCCTTGACGGCGCCGCCCCATTTCTCTGGACGGACCAAAACCCTGATCGCGCGCGGCGTGTGCGTAAGGGAGAAATCCCCGCGCAACTCTGGGCGGGCGATTCGCCGGTGCATGTTCCCGGCGGTCTCATCCACGACTGGATCGGAGCCGCCTCCATTCCATGCACGACCCTCGAGAAAACTCTCGCCCGCGTTCAGGACTACGACAACCACAAGAACATCTACCAGCCCGAGGTAATGGACTCGCGTCTGCTCACTCACCACGGCAACAACTTCACCATTTTTCTGCGGCTGCTTAAAAAGAAGATCATCACCGTCGTAATGGACACCGAGCATGACGTGCACTACCAGCGGGTGAGCGACCATCGATGGTTTCTTCGCTCCTACAGCACGCGGATTTGCGAGGTCGATGACGCCGGAACGCCGAAGGAGAAAGTTCATCCGCCCGATACCGGCTACGGTTTCTTGTGGCGCTTGTATTCCTATTGGAGATTCATGGCAGAAGGCGACGGCGTAATCGTGGAGTGTCGTGCCATGTCGCTGACCCGCGACGTGCCACTGGGTCTAGGCCTCATACTCGCGCCGATCGTCAAGAACCTGCCGCGCGAGTCGCTGATGAATACCTTGAAAGCGACCAGGACAGCACTGAGCCGAACCAGCTAGCTCAGTCCCCAGCTTGCGCCAATACCTCTTGCTGCGGCGCCGAGGCTGCACGTTTCGACGCAGCCGGCGGAGTAAACGCCGCCGGCTTGCGGCTCGCTTTTTTCCGCGCTGGTTGCGTTTCGGCGACCGGAATCGTCCTCATCCTCGGCTTCGCTTTCTTGGTCTTAATTTCCTCTGCAGGGGTTCCCCTCGACCTTGTGGGTCTGCGAGCCGCTTTCTCGTCGTCACCTATCACCGAAGCCGGACTCGCCGCTGCCCTGCACAACTCTATGAAGCTTTCGCGCAGCATCTCTTCGAAGCGCTCGATGTCGGGCACGGCCGCGACGTCGCCGCCGAATCCTACATAGGCGACGCCGTTATAGCTCAAAATGGCAACGTTCACACCCATCTCACCGCCGATCGGAACATACGGATAGCACCGCAGCAGCTTGTGCCCCAGCAAATACAGGGGAACTTGCGGTCCCGGCACATTGGTGCAGATCATGTTGGCCAGGCTAAGCGGCAGTTGTGTCAACACCGGTACCAGCGCCGATTGCACCGCGAGAGGCACCTTCGATATCAGCGTTCCGAACATTCCTACCATCTCCGGTACGCCGATGCTTCTCAAGAAAGAGATCCGCTCGCTGATGCGAGCCAGTAGCGCACGAGGTTCGCCGATGAACAGCGGAATATTGATCGGCAGGAAAGTGATGCGGTTCCCTAACTCACTGACATCGCCTTCGCCCCTTATGTTTACCGGGACGATCATCCGCAGTTGACGTCCTCGCACGTCGACTCCGTGCTGCCTTGCATAGCGCCGTACGGTCGAGGCGATTACGGTCAACACGACATCATTCACCGTGCCGCCGCAGCTTTCACGAATGACCTTGATGTTGGCCATTGGGAGCTCTCCCCACGCGATCTGCTGCGGCCCACGGCAAATCTTGTTGAAGGGCAGCCGATCGGAAGGCGATCCAAGTTCGGGCACCAGGCGAAGGAGTTCCTCCGTATGTCCTTGAGCAGCACCTGCGATTACTTCGCGAGCGATGGTCAACACTTCGTTCTGCGCGGTCAACGCACCCTGCATGAATGTCTGGTACGTCTTCAGCAGTTCGTCGAGCAGAATCGCCACAGAATCGGTCGGCCGTGGGCGCTCTGTCCGCGGCTTCCTGGCTGCCGGCTTTTCTGGCGTTGGACTGGCATCCAGCAGCGCATGCATGATGCCCACTCCCGAGACACCGTCTGCCATGCAGTGATGAATACGGATGATCATGCCCGTGCGATTTCCACTCAATCCCCGCACCAGCGTGATGTCCCAGAGAGGATGGTTACGGTTTAGCGTCGAGCTGATTACTTTCGCCGTTTCGGCCTTGAAATCGTTATCGGTGCCGTGTTTGAGTACCACCTCGTGCACATGGTTAAGAGTGTCGAACTCGGGATCGAGCTCCCACTGGGGCAATCCGAGATGAAAGGGAGGAAACACCGCGCGCTGTTTGTAGCGCGGAATGAGATGCAACTTTGACTCAACGAACCTGGCGCAGTCGCGCCTCGAAATCTTGCCCTCAAACTCGCAAGCGGAAGCGATATTAATCGGCTGGCCTTCGCGCTCCAAATACAGGAAGAAGGTGTCTCCCCACGAAAGCGGATGCGTGTGGTTCGATGGTGACATGGTGTACCTCTCTCTCCCGGCATCCGCAGCCGAGCGGTCAAAACTGCGGCGCTCACAATTTAGGCTGCCCCGGGAGTGTCCGCCGCGCGAAATGACCCGGCTTCCGCACATGCGCAAGGACGGACGCTATTACAATTTCACGAAATGTCCGGCATTACTGTGAGAGGTGTCACACGGCGGAGGTAATTTGCCGTCTCTCAGGGGGACTGCTGTCGTCCGGCGCCATCGTTCGGCATAGCCCCCGTCCAAGCTTGGGCGCTCGGACGAGGGCGTATTCTGGCACTTGCTACGCGGCCTGATCGACTTGGTCGTGCTGGAGGATTTCCTTTTCCGCCTGGTACCAGTCGTCCTGGTGGTGGCCGTCGACGGCTCCCCGAGACTGGAACAACTCGTAGGCCCGCAATTTGATTTTTTCCTGAATCTTGGAGTCCTGGCCATCCACTGGCCGCTGCTGCATGGACTGAGTGGTTGGTTCGATTGCTAACGCTCGTGACATATGACCTCCTGGAAAACGTGCTGCGCTGCGGTTGGTTGAATTAGGGACGTTAGTCAAAACGGGGAAGATCCTGCTGCTCGCAGTTCCTTGCCAGTAAGGCTTGCACCAACGCGCACTGGCGAGTGAGCTAACCCAGGCAACGGCGCAGCAGAACTGCTGAACCTGCCTCGCGGGTGCGCGAATCGTGGCCAGCGGAAACTAGTAAACAGGCGGAGGGCGAGAGCAAAGCGCGGAATCGAATCCCGTGAATGGTACAGCTTTCGGAACGCTAGCCGCGAGTGTTGCTGCAAGTTGTGTGGGCACCGCAAAGCTGGCAATTGCTGCGGCTTGCCACACCAACGGAGCCTCGGCGTGTGGCAATTTCCGCAGGGTCTCGTTGCCATCGACATAGGCTTGGGTGGTCGCCAGTTTGAGGGTTCGTTGCTGAATCCCGTAGCGCGCCAGCCATGTGTTGGCGCACAGGATCAGCAGGAGCGCGCACAAAAAACGTGCGCCGTTAATCCTCGTCGCTAGATCGCGACCGAAGCACTTTGTGCGATGCAGACTGCTCAACAACATCGACTCGGGCTCCACTACTTAGTTAGACCAGATATGCCAAAAAATGTTTCTGTGATTTTTCTTCTGGCCGCTTCTAAGTGGTGGCACACGTACACGGCGGCCTGTCGACCTGTGATCGGCCGAAAAAACTACTGTTACCAAAGCCTGGCTCCGAACTACGGTCTCAAGCCCGCTGTTCGGTAGTCTCCGGCGCTACTTACATTTGCCGGAGTCCGAAATAATCTCGTTGACCTGGAAGAAGCGCTGGCCGTGCGCCGTACCTTCATCGCTGCTGGAACTGGCGTCGCGGTTATTATCGGCGTGCCCAGCCAATTCCACGATGTTTCCGACGTGGCTGCGCAGGCCATTCTTTTGTGCCGACAGCAGCAAATGCACCGTGCCGTCCTTTTCCGTCAGGCGGTATTCGTCATGGTGGCCGCTCAAGCAACCTGTGATGGTGGTTTCTCCTGCCGGAACACTGGCAGGCTGCGTACTCGAACCGCCGTTGGCGGAATTGGCTTTCTGGCCAAACGCGATTGCCGAGGAAAGCAACAGGAGCGCCACTAGCGACAAAGAAAGTTTCATTCTCACCCTCCTGGGGAGGCGCCGCTCGCTGCCGCGATGGATGGGTTCCGGGGTGGGCCGTGCTACCGGCGGTACGCGGCGGTACCTTTTGCAAAATTTGTTTCACAGATGCGCGGACGTTTCACAGGATTCAGTTTCTATCAGCAGTCCTTGACGAAGAGGCACAGCGATTACGGCGCTTCAATCTGGAAGCGAAATGCTGACCGCGCGATGCGCTACCGATAGGCCGCGACCGCATACTAGATATCGAGGCGCTACAGAACCACCTCTTCCACTTCCGCTGCCTCGGCCAGTTCGATAGCCGGGAGGGACGGGCGGAGGAATCGAAGTATCGACGAAAAGTCGCCGGGCGAAACTGACTTGGTTGCCCAGAGCGCGACCCCATACACCATCGTGAACGCAACCCCGCACGACAGCAGCCTTACGATCTCTGGCCATAAGACCAGATTGTGGTGGACCCATCGTCCTGTCGCGCCAGCCAGCATCGCCGATAACGCGGCCATGGGCAGCGTGCGCCATAACTGCCAGTCGCTCGTGCGAAACTTCAGCCGTAGCGCCGCCAACCGCATTACATACAACCGTTCCACCGCACCTACGATCACGTGAACGGCCACGATAAAGATCATCCCGTAGCGCGGACCGTAGGCGATCATCACCGCTACCGACAGGCTGAGGAGCAGGATTCGTGCCAAAAGTAATTTTCGCTGAACTTCCGGGAACGCGCGTGCAATCGGGTCCATCAGCGGTATCTCGAACAGCCACGGAATTAGCATGATGGCAAAGATCGGCCAACTTGCGTAGTAGCGTCGGGAAAACAGGAAGGTGATGAATCCGGGGCCACATGCCAGCAACACACCCACAAAGGCACAGTTCGCGATTGCCAGCTTGCTTGAGGCGTGCGCTGTCAATCGCCGGATCTCATCCAGGTCGCCGTAAAACTTCAACTCGCTGATGCGCGGGATCATCACGGAACCCAATGCCTCTCGCACCAGCCCCATGAACGGCACCTCGAAACAACCCACTGAGAAAATTGCGAACTCCGCCGGAGTGCTCTGGTGCGCCACAACATAGCTCGGTATCTTCAGGCCGAGAGTGTAGAGCAAGCCTGCGAGCGCCATCGGCAACACGTACACGAACTGTTCCACAAAGAACCGTCGGCTGAACATGTGCCAGCAGCGCGCGAACGTGTGGCCCACATACGATAGAAATGCCGCTACTTGGACGATCCCTTGCGCAGCAACCGCCAGCAGCAGGTTGCGAAGAGTAGGTGCGAAGAGCGCCACCCCGTAAAGCAGTCCGGCCCTTGACAATTGAATGCCCACGATGAAAGCAGTGGAGAGCTTGAAATGTCTGTCCGCGATGGAAAAGTGTTCGAGCGGGTAGCCAAGGCATTGCAGAAACAGGATTAACCCAATGAGTGGCGCATACGGTACGAGTTCGCTCCCGCCGAGAAGCAACTGAATCGTCTTGGGATAAACCGTGAAGACCAGCAACGCTAAGGTCCCCGCGCCTCCCAGGAACAGAATGATGTTCCATGCCGCTGCCAGCCGGTGCTCCATTCCCAGCGGAAAATAGTAGTAGGCACTGAAAATGTATCCGAACGTCAGTACGAGAACACCGGTTCCCAGCAGCAGCGACGATTGGCGATAGAGACCGTAAGTATTCTGGTCTAATGCGCGCGCCAGGAGTATCTGCACGCCCAGCATGATCCCTGCGCTGATTACTTTGGCAATAAACAGCCAGACGGCTTGTGTTCCGAGAGATGCCCTGGGTGAGCGGGTAGCTTCCATCGTGATCGTTCGCACTCTGGCGCCGCGTTGTCCCGGCTGTTATTAGAGAGCCGGCTGTGCTCGCGCCACTCGTGAGGTTGCGCCGGAGTCAGCCGGGCGAGGGTGCGAGCGAGTTGTGGTTACTTCAGAACTTGCGGTAGAGGTGAAGTGGCGCTACCGGTTCTGAAGTACGGCGATAGTCCGCCCGGCATAGGTTTGATGACCAGCCGGACGACTTCTATCCCGATGTCCTGTTTCAGTGGCGCGAGTGTATAACACGCAAGTCCGCACCGCTGTGACCATCGGCACAATCGCGAGTTAATATTGCTGAAAGCATCCCCGGGGAGTCCCGCTCGTGGTCGCCGGTTCGATCGATTTACATCGGGGAAATGCGGCCATTCGTGGAGAAGACCGATTACCACTCGCTTCCGTCAGCGATATTCCCAGAATGGGAATCTTCCTTCTACATCACGAAAAGCGAGGCTGCGTAAGGCTAGAGCCTTGAGGAATGCGACTGGCACGGAGCGCGCTCGGGGATTCAATCTATGTTGAACCGGACGAGAATTTTGCAGAAGTTGGTGAGCGCGGAAGGAATCGAATCTTCAACCTACTGACTACCTCAATAACAGCAAATGAATGGTTTCAACGATTTCCGGGCCCGAGGTTGAACTTACAAAGTAAGGGTTTTGCAGACCTTGTCGACCGTGGCCTAGCTAGTTTGTTTGCGGTGCCTGCTAATGATGGCATGAGTAGTTTGTCCGATTGGTGTCGAACCTCGTCACAACTTAGTGTGCTCGTGGCCCAGAACAAGATAGAACAACGGCCTGCGCCAAGCGTTTCCGCAATGCCAACTCGGTGAGAGTAATCTCCCGCATGCTGGTTTCTGGACACTGCGGCAGTGGGATGCTGCTCGTAGCGAACACCGATCCAGTTGGCAAGGATCATTCAGTGCTGATCCTACCGGCTGCTCCGCGACTGAGGTCTGTGGCGGCGTGGCGCCAGAGGTTTTGCCAGTAGGTATCGAAACTCATGGTCAACCCGAAACGGAGTCATCAGCTTTCTAGGCGCCCGCGGTATTGGTTGATCCGGTGCTGTTGGGCTCGATCCAAGCGAGAAACAGTTTGTAACCCACTGACAACACGATCGCGCCGACGAACAGGCCGATGATCCCCATAGCAACGAACCCTCCGATGGCGCCGAGGAAAACAACGGCGGTTGGAACCGAGGCCCCACGGCCCAGCAGAATGGGCTTCAGCACGTTGTCCAACAAGCCTACGAAGGCGCACCAAACCAGGAAGACAACGGCTGTGGTGGTGGTTGCGGTAGCGAAGACCATTGCGACCGCGGGGATGAGTACAAGGATCCCGATCTGCAGGACAGCGGCAATGAGAAAGATCACGGCCCACAAGCCCGCTCCGGGCAATCCTACGACGAGAAAACCAATTGCAGCCAGCGCGGTTTGAATGAGCGCTACCCCGAGAATGCCAGAAGTCACACTTCGGATGGTGGAACCAACCAGGTTCTGGAACTCGGCGCCTCGTTCGCCAAAAAGTCGGTTGGCAAACGCTCGCGTCACTTCTGCGGCGCTCTGGGCATTCGCCAGCAGTGCTCCCGCAATGAGAATCGAAAAGAAGAATTGCAGCACGGTTAAGCCGATGCCGGCAGAGGCAGAAAGTAGCTTAGGAAGGAAAGTCTTGATCTGCGGCGTGAAGAGTTTCACAGCCTCCGTGAAGTTGTTCGAGGCCATGCTCCAGATTCGGTTCAAAGGAGCACCAATAAGAGGCCAACTTTCGACGTTCGGCGGTGGAGGCGGAACGATGAACGTTCCTGCGTCCAGATGGCCCATTAAACTTTGGACGCCCCCCACCATGCTGTTGGCCAGCAGAACTACCGGAACGATCAACACGGCCAGCAGAAGAATAGTCCAGATAGCGGCTGCCCAACCCCCACGTCCCGTTATGTGCTGTAGCTTTAGAAAGACCGGATAAGAAGCCACAGCGATGATAACGCCCCAAGCAACGATAGGAACAAAGGGGGCCAATATCAGGAGACAGACGGCCGCGAGCAAGGCAACCAGGCCGATGTTAATGGACGCTTCGACCGCCCGAGCGACGTAATCATTTTCCGTTGCGGATGTTTCGTTGGTCATTGTCTGAGTCCTCCCTAAGAATCGAGCGTTGCGCGCCCACTGCCCGAGCAAGCAGACAGCAAACAGCGAGCACTTGGGAATTACCTGACACTTGCTGCGGCATCATGCACGGCGAGAGCCACGGAGCCTGCGTGGACTGCCACCGCAATCAGAATGCCCGTCATCGTTAGCCCTAGCAGGGCGATTGCGATGGCAATCACCCTAGATATCCTGCGTACCGGTCGGAAATCGCCGTAACCTACGGTGGTCGCGGTGACGAAGGACCAATAGACGCTGTCGAATGGCGACCATCCTTCTCTCTTGCCGGCCACCAGCCCCAAAACGGCGATGGCCGCGGCCAAGCTTAGGAACAAAGGAGAAACTAGCCACAGGCCGAAGCCGAACTCCTTGAGAAATGTGATCGTTAGACCTGAAAACAGCAAGCCATTTACCTCACGTACAGCGGTGTACAGAAGACTATCGGTCTTCTACGCCCAGCCACAGGCTAGAGCTGAGAAGGGGGATGTGCGCAGTACTATTTCGGTTTCTTCCTCGGTAAGATTGCCCCAACGCCGCTGGTCTTGCCAGAGACAGACTGCTGTATCGCCCCCTTTGCAGCGCTAGCAGCAATGCCACCAACGTCGGGAACGAAGCTTGGGTTGGATGTCGTCCCTTGAATCTTGAAGGACACCCCTCCCCCATTGCCGCCTCGGCCGGTTCTCTCTGTCCTTGCCTCGGACCTGCCGGTCTGCAGGTCGGCAACCATCTGGAAATCGAGCGCCCCGGTCGGGCTAATCGTGCCCGCGCCGGTTACGACGCCCAGGGATGGTATCGTCACGTTGATGGCGTCGGCCCTCGTCCCCTCAGGAGCGATGCGCGCATTCAAGCTGGCATTCTGAATCGTGGTGTCAGCGCTCGAGGGAGCCTTTCCACTGAAGGCTGACAAAGCTCCCAACTTCGCACCCATATCGAAACCGGCCAACTTGGTGTTCGACATCCGCACAGGGCCGGAGATCACCAGTTTGTCGAGCGGACCGTTGATTGCTAAGTCGGCAGAGAGGGTTCCGCCATTCAACTTCGATCCTGAAGGAAGCATTAGGCCAAGGGCCGGGAGCATCGCTTCCAGTTCATCTACCGACATGTCCGGGGCGCTGAGCTTCATGTTCATCACCTGCGTTTCACCCTGAGTCTGAAATCCGCCGGTGAGGTGGGCGACAGCTTTGCCGAATCCTACGTCCCCTTGGGTGATGGTGCCAGCCTCTCGATCGAGGTCATCGTCGACTGCATATTTGATGGTCACCGCTTTCGGGGCCGGTGACCCCTTGGGCGAAAGCTTGAGTTTTTCGCATGTGATTACGCCCACCGCCTTGGCCTGAGTGCCAGTTGAGTTTAACGTTCCCTCAATATCGGCGGAGCCGCCAATGCCGCTCGCCGAATCGATGAAACCCGAGGCCGCGAGGTCCAGGTTCTTCACCTTTATTGAGGCTTCGAACGGGGTCTTGGCCGAGTCCTGCGGATTGATCGGGCCTGCTTTGCCGGTGAGGTTAGCACTGCCGCCGCCGGGCAGGTTGACGGTCAGCTCGAACGGGAACTGAGAAGTGAGCGAGAAGTCCTTAACCTCCGCGTTCAACTTGTCGTAAACCTGCGGCTTCGTAGTGGAGTTGGCTTTGCCGACCGCCAGCTTTCCATCTTTGATCTCCAGTTTGGCAATCGAAAGGTTTTGGGAGGCGCCCGACTTTGCTGGTTCAGAGGGGTTGTTTTTGCCGGTCCCGCCGAGACTGGAAAAGTTCCAGGTTCCATTGGAGCCTTTGAGCAATGTGATCTGAGGCTCGTCTAGCACGATCCCCGTCACGTTGAGTTGCTTGGAGAAGATGAGCGGCATCAACTCGATGCCAACTTCCAACGACTTCGCCGTGATGAACGGCGACTTACTGAAGGCCGGATCGTCGGCGATGCTGACATTCTCCACGCCTACCGTGCCGCTGAAGAGCGAAAGGCTCAGGTCTCCTAAGGTCACTGGCCGACCCAATGCGCTCGTCACTTCCAACTCGATTTTCGGACGGAAGCTGTTGACATTGATGAAAAGCGGAAGTGCGATGAGGATTACCACCACTGCCGCCACAACGATTCCAGCGATCTTCAAAGTGCGTTTGCTGATTTGCATCGGTTTGCTCCTGACCTCTCGCGCTTTCGAGAATGCTTGCTCCCAGATCCGGCTAGTCCAACGCTCGTCTCAGACACTGGCAACAATAGAGGAGACCACCTAAAAGGCCTCCGCTCAATGCACCAACTTCACAGTTATTACGGAAGTTCCACAGCCCAAGCGACAACCTTCCAACTCGATTCTTCTTTGGTCCACAACAACAGGAGAGCGGGTGACTGTTCCTCCCCATAGCTCAGTCGACTGGCGCTCAAATAATATGCTCCATACTTTGCATCAGCAGACTTCAAGTCCGGAGAAACATCGGGCACCTGGCGATGCTGGCACAGAAAGCTATCGGCCTTCTGGTCCGGCACGGCCATAATCGCGAAAGCATTCGAGTTTTCCTGCCGAACCGGACGCAGCAGATCATTACTGGGCTGCAAACTCGACATCATGTCCGAGAGGTTCGCACCCGATGGAATTCGTGCAAGCGGCTGTTGCAGCCCAAACTGAATTCTGGCGATGGACGTCAGTTTCTTCTGGTCTGCGGAGGGTGCCGGGAGACACTGGTAGGAGCGCTGTGACGCAAAGGCGGAAGCCTGGATAACATTCCGTTTCACTATCCAAGCCTGGTAAAACTCCGTGATGTCTTTCACGGCGGCGGGATCGCCGGCAATATTCTGCGGCTCTTCCACTGCGGGTGCGGTCTGAGCTACGGAGTTCTTTGGGACGATGCCCGCATCACTGCCGTCTTCGATGCGGACGGCCATGATTTTCCAGTAGCCGCCCTCCTGAGCCCAAAGCAGGGACATTATCTTGTTCCGGCTGTCTCCTTGTTTTCCGCGAAACGCGGTCGCGAAGTATTTCTCTTTAGTGTTGTTCTTCGGTAAGGCAACGCATTCCTCGTCTGGTCCCATGTCTGCCGGCACGCTCACCAGCAGGAATTCGGATGCATACGCGTTCTTTGCCGGTTTCAATGCTTGCGACCATTTGTCGGCAGGCTCGAACACCTCGGCAACGGAATTTACCGGGCCTGTGCTATCGCTAAACTTCTGCATCGCCATCATTGTGCGCAGCCGAATCATGCCTAGCGGCACGGGTTGTCCGCCCTTCTGCGCCACCACCTCCAAACACGGATAGCTGAAGCGCGAGAAGTACGCGACTGACTTATTCGGTTCTTTCCCCACAACCCAGCTTTGCAGGAAATCGTGCGCGCTCTTATCGACTCCCTGATCGGCTTTCACGCCGGGATTTAAGGGAATGTTCCCGAGGCGCGCAGTGGCGTTCTCCTTTGGCGGCTTTCCGCCTGTTCCAAGCTGCCCAAAGACGTCGCGCCACCAGCCATTCAGGCCCGACCAGCGGCCGTCATGGCGGTCGAGGTTGTTTCCCGCGCGGACGTCCGAGTTGGAGGCGCTTAGGTGTCCATTGACCAGCCCTTTAGGAAATCCGGAAGAACGATAGTCGACATCAACGTCGGACAATTTATGATCGCGCGAAATGGAGAACTGAATCGAAGGAGGCCCATTTTTCAGTCTGTAACAAATTGGAAAGCCCTTGTGATACACGCTGTTGTCCTTATCGTGAAAGAACTCCTGGCTGCGACTCAGGACGTCCACGGCGTCGGGCTTCAGGTACACATACAGGCGGAACTGGAGGTCGCCTCCCACACCGGATTCCTCGCCCATCACCTGGTCGACGGCTTCCACCAGGTCAATCGCGCGACCCAGGCTCTTGCCTTGGGCATCGCTCATCTTAGCGTTCAGCAGCGCATGGGTAACAGCGTCGAACGTGGTGCGGATAGAAAGTCGAGCGTTGTCGTATGCCAGTTCAGCGACAAGGTCGCTCCCGGTGGTGGCGTTGTAGTTGCTAATGAAGTCGTCGATCAGCCGTTTTTGCTCAGGCCGCAACGCGGCGTAGGATTTGCCAAGCTCCAGGGTCCCACTTTTTGGCTCTTGGGAAGTCGCCGCCTTCTTCTGATTCATCTGCGTTTGAGCGATAACCAAGTCCAGCGGGAAGAGTAAGAAAACTATGAGAACGATCAATCGGAACGCCAGTTTCATCATGACTCCCCATGGAAGAAGGAAATTTCCGGCATAGACGCTGATCCCATCTGACGATCGAGAGGGGACACGCTCTCTGCAGTCTTCTTCGCGCGTAGGTGCCAGAGTTACCCTCGGCTCCACCTGGGCGAACTCCCCGTTACTTGCGCACTAATCCGACGCGAGTGGCCCATCGTTCGATGCGTAAGTGGGTCGCAATTCCACATGTCAAAATCGTCTCGAAGATCACCGGGATACTTCCGTTGACCGTCAAGCTGTATACAGTCACTAAAGCCCACACGCCGACCAGCTACGGCAACCTGCTGTCTTCTCTGTCCGTTCCATTCGGAAACAACTGGCGCTCGACTTGCCGGTTATTACTTACCTTCCGAAAGGTTCTTCGGAGACTTTTCCGTCAGCGTGGCAAGCATCTGTTTTGCCTGCTCAGGTACCGGAACTTGACCGGCGTAGATCTGCTGCGCGGTCACTTTCTTGCCATAGAGATTTTCGTTAGCGCCACTGTCTGGAGCGAGGGAAGTTCCCGATAGAGAGACCCCGGCAAATAAACCGTTCGCCTCAGAGTAGGAGAGCATCTCCGCACTCATGCCAGCATTGGTCGCAGCTTCTGCTTCTTTCCCAACCGGACCCGCTGCGATGCTGGCGTCAGCACCGAGCTTGGCTTTGCCCTTCATCAGGGCGCGCGCTCCTTTATCATTCAGAACGAGAATGACGAAGTCCGTCGATTGGCCGCCGGCTTGGAGTCCGACGCTACCGCCGCTGGATTTCATCATGATGGGCGCGCTCCACGGACCATCGAATTTCTCTCCGGTCCGGCAGCTCATCAGTCCACGGCCATATTGGCCGGCTATGATGAAACCAACTTTCTTCGTCGAAGGCAAAATGATGACGCATTCGGATTTGTTGAGAAGGCCTGTGGGAATGCCGTTCTCCTTCGTGACCAGTTCGTCAAGCGCATCGCCCGCGGACTTAACACGCGCCTGCTCGGTTGCAGCATCGTCGGCGGCGACGACCAACATGGGTATCAAGAGGCAAACGACGGCAACAGCCATGCTAGCCATCAAAATCGCAATCGCAAGCTGACGACGGTTCTTACGCTGATTCATGACAAATCTCCTTCTCGTTTCGATATCGCATCGGTCCTGATCAGGCGGTCTTGCCGAAGCGGTGAAGGTCGCGCGAGACGCGACTCGTTGGTGGTTCGGCTCGGAATTAAACCGCGGTCGGAGTTATCCTGCCTTGCGGAGAGGCGATAAGTTATCTGGCTCTTGATTTCTGAGCAGCTGCAACCGAAACTCCGTCGTTGCCAGCATCTCCTGCAGGACTTCGGTTAGTTGAGCCGGAACGACGGGACTCGATAGCCAACCCTCGATCACTTCCTTACGAGACTGAAGCTCGGTCATTTGTCGCCAGACAGGTTCGCCAGGAATCTCGCACCGATTGGACATAGTCGACCCTCCTGGAATTGTTGGGACAATCACATTTTCGCCATCGGAAGAGGCGCTTATCATCTTGTAGGCCGGAATTACCAAAGGCGCAGCAGCGGCCCAAGTACGACATGGGAAAAGTGCCGGGGTTGGCGCCGCCGCTTAACGAACGTCAACCCGAAGACTATGCGCGAACACTATACATCCACAGATACAAATACTGCTCTAGAGGTGGCGCGCTCCTCTCAATGAGGCCCTTTCCACGCGGTCAGCGCGCGCTCTCAGCGGCGCGAACCGTTTCTTGAGGGCCCTCGGCGAACAACCCGCGGTAGATGACCCCGGCCAGGGCCGCCCCAACAATCGGAGCAACCCAGAAAAGCCACAACTGTCCCAGTGCCCACCCTCCCACAAACAGCGCCGGCCCCGTGCTGCGGGCGGGGTTCACCGAAGTGTTGGTCACCGGGATCGAAATGAGGTGTATCAATGTAAGGCTCAATCCAATCGCGATCGGGGCAAAGCCTTTCGGCGCTCGTTCGTCGGTCGAGCCGAGAATGATCAAAAGGAAGAACATCGTGAGAACCACTTCGGCCACCAGGCAGGCGAGCAGTGAATAGCCACCGGGCGAGTGTTCCCCATACCCGTTAGAGGCAAAGCCGGCAGCCAGCGTAAATCCGGCCTTCCCGCTCGCGATTACATAGAGGACACTCGACGCCACGATTCCGCCCGCCACTTGGGCAATAACGTAGGCCGGCAACTCCGAAGCCGGAAATCGCTTTGCCGCCACCAACCCCACGGAAACTGCAGGATTGATATGACATCCGGAAATAGGGCCGATGGTGAAGGCCATACTCAGCAAGGTCAAGCCGAACGCAAACGCGACACCCAGGAAACCGATTCCCAGGCCTGGAAACGCCGCCGCCAACACGGCACTCCCGCACCCGCCAAAGACTAACCAAAATGTTCCAAAGAACTCAGCAGTTGCACGCTTTGTAATCGACATTTCTTCTCCTACAGGTGCTAATTCCCGTCACTATACATTACGAAACACGGACGCTGATACGGTGGCCGAGCAAGTACAACAGGGACCTAGCTGCTATCCCGCCTTATCGCAGTTGATTGGCCCGGCGCGACGTGACCAAACGATATCACCCTCGTCAGACCGGGCCGAAGCGGTTACTTTAAATCGACTGACGCTTTCGGGCGAAATCCTACCCTCGCAGCCCAAAACTCCTGCGAAGCAATGCCATCCCGAGCGAAGTGGAAATCAACAACAGCCCAAGAATTCCCACGAGAGGTAAGCCTGTCGCTGTCTTCGGCAAGTGCTCCGAACCAGTGGTCGAAGCAGTAGTGGTGGTTCCTGCGGCACCCGGCGCAGCAGTGGGAGCACCTTTAGCTATCAACACGGTCCCACTCGCCGGGAACGTTCCGGTCACTTGCGTATGCTGTGACACAGATGTGTATGCAGTCTCCACAATCTTCGTTGCCGTCACTTTCATGCCCTTCTTCAGTCCCCACGCGTCGGTCTCAGTGCCATCCACCGTGAACTTCTGGCCGTCGGGGATCTTGAAACCTTGATTCTCGCCATTCTCCAAAGTGAGGATGACATAAACTGGTGGGTTCACGTGCCACACTTTGCCAGTAACGGTCTGGATGGTTGTGACCACCTGCGGCGTTGTTGAGACTACGGTTGCGCGTTGCAGTTTCATGCCCGGCTGGAGTTGGTGGACACTAAGCTGCTTGCCGTCCACGTCGACTCTGGCGCTCGCGGGGACATTGGGATAGTCGCGAACAGTGCCGTCTGGCATCTTGACGAAGAGATCGTTCCCTTCGACCGCAACGACTTCACCATTCTCGATTGTCAGTGTCTTTGTCGCGGGGCCGGCCGTGGTGGTGGTTTGGGTTTGCACTTGTGCGATGCCCGAGATTGCGACAACGAGACATAACGCCCCGGCCGCAAGCATCAGGCTCTTTCTGATTATGCTGCGTGAATTCATTGCTTTTTCTCCGCTGTGAAATGGGTTGAGAAAATCTTGGTTGAACAGCTCTCGCGACCGAACTGAAGCTAATCAGCGCGTTCGTTTGCTCGGGTCTTCGCTTTCATGCCCTTCTGCTCGGAACTCTTCTGTTGGTTTGTGTCGGCAGCCGATGCATGAACGATGTAACGAAGAGGGGCACTTCCAACGAAGTAAAACGGATAGCAAGTCACCAAAGTGAGGGAAGATTTAGCCCGCGGCTCGAGAACGGAGACATCGTCGGGCGACACTATCTCAATTTCATCGACCAGATACTGCGTGCTGCCCTGCTGCGAATGCAGATCGATGGTGTCTCCGACGTGAATGTCCTTCAGTGCTCGGAAGAACCCATCACGATGCCCAGCAATTCCGATGTTTCCGCCATCGCTTAACCACGCCGTGCCAGTAATGTGTCCGACCGCCCGATCCAATGTCAGATCGTCGGTTCCTTCCAGAATCGGGACCTGCAATTGAAGCGAGGGGATATCGAGAACCCCCAATGGTGACGGGACATTCGCGAGCAGGCTCGCTTGGTAAGCCTTGATGCGCTTTACTGACCAGAGGCTTAAGTCGGGCAGGCTGCCCTGTGGTTGAGGATGCCCTTCGACTGCTGTTTGGGCGGACGCTCGCGAGACCCAAAAGCTCTGCAGGCTGGCGCGCGAGTAAAGGGCGCTGTAGGCCAGATTGCCGAGATAGAGAGAAACCAGAGATATCCCGAAGATCAGCAACAATCTCTGAAGCCGACCAAAACTTCGGATATCACGGTCCTGTAGCACGCCAAAACCTCCCTGGCACGCCGACGGCATAGCCTTCAGGTTGAGACCGTAATTATGTAAACCGGTTACCCTATGAGCAACTAGGAAAATCCCTAGTCCGGTCAGACGCTATGGCTCACAGACAAGCATACGCCTACAATTTCTTCAAGAGGCTCGGCCCGATCAGTATGAGCAGGCCGGCTAGGATGCCGACACCCAGAACAGGTGTTTCGCCCCGCCACAGCGACACGGTGCCGACGACAACAAGGACACCGCCGATGGTACGGAGAGTGAAGTTGTGGATGGCCCTTATCGGACTGTTCATCAATATGCGTTTTAGAGAGTTCTCATCTGTCTGAGGCATCACTCGCAATCACCTCACTCCTAGGAGTTGCCCACTAAGAAACGGGCACCTCCCGTGACGCGCGTTTGACGATCATCAAGCCGATCACTTCTTCCGGCTCATATACCACCAAATGATGGCAGCCAACACTACAAGAACCAGCAACCAGATCACCCACGACGGCAAGCCGCTCGTGGCCTCTGGCGCCGCCGGTGCTGTGGCAGGTTCTGCTGCCGTCGCCGGAACCGCCTCTTCGCTGCCCACCGCGACCAGAACGGGGACATTCGCGGGCGGCGGCGTTGGTTGTGGCGATCCCGCAGAAGTTGGTGCGGCCGCTGGCGCTCCCGCGCCCGTCACCGTCTTCGATTGCGTAACTTCTTCGGCGGTCTGCTGCGTGATCTTCGTTGCGGTGATGAGCATACCTTTGCGAACGCTGAAGGCATCGAGCATCTGTCCATCCACTTCAAACTTTTGGTCTTCGGGAATCTTGAACTGCTGGTTCTTGCCGTCCTCCAGGGTCAAGATGATGCTCAGCGGCGGGGTAATTGCCCAAACCTTCCCTTTAACAGTCTCCACAGTCGTGATGGTCATGGGAGTTGTGGTAGTGGTGATGGTCCGCTGCAGTTTCATGCCCGGCTTCAGATCGTGAATGCCGAGCTGCTTACCATCTACTGTCGCTTTGGCGCTCGCGGGCACATTCTCAAAATTGCGGAGAGTGCCATCCGCCATCTTGACGACCAGGTCGTTGCCCGAGACGGTGACGACTTCACCTCGGTCGACCTTTGTTACGACGTTAGCGTTGCCTGCCGTTGTTGTAGTTTGTGTCTCCACCTGCGCGGTCAGGCTCAGGGTAAGGGCCAAGCAAGCCGCGGTCGTTGCAACCACCGACCACCCAAACTTCCTACCTACTATGTTCATCGCTATTTCTCCTTTCATCAAACGAAGTATGTCGAGCTCCGGCCTGTTCGTCAACGACCGCTGTACACTACTTGACAAGCGGAATGTTGGCGGCAAACTGCAGATCCAGCAGCAGCGTGATGCGCCGATCCAGTTGAAAGAACAACGCATTCTGTTTTCCGGTGAGCACCTTCGCGAATTTCGGAATCCACTGCTGGCGCACGGTCGCAGTTTGCTCGTCCAACGTTGCCATTTTGTTGACGAGGCTTTCGGCTTGAGCGTCCGTCATGTCCTCGTAGTGGTTCGCGTATTCCTTTATGAGAGCGTAACGACCGTCACCTAGCTTCGTGGTCTCTTGAGCGTACGCGTCGTAGATTGGCCAAAACTTTTCAGCCTGGGTGCTGGTCAGCTTCATGTTTTCCGCAATGATTTGCTTTTTCGAGGAGCGTATGTCGGATCGCAACAGCTCTATGTCTTGCTCACTAACTGTCGGCCCAGATGCCGCCGTTTCGGATTTCTGAGCGAACGCCACACTCTGGATCAGCAGTAGTGACATTCCCGTAACAAGGGCTATCGCTGACTTCTTCATTGGTTCCTCCGGTGAATCTGGCAACTCGACACACACCGGCAGCCTACTTCGCTGAATTAATTCTCCAGCGCGTTAAGCTCCGGTCAGCGCAGCTAAGCTTTCAATTCAGGTCGTCGTCTTTGTAATACTTGGTGCCCTTGGCGGTGATCTCGAGGGCCACGCCCTTGTCCGTCAGTTGATACATCCAGACACCCGGCGAGACAGAAGCCGCTCCGGCCAGCGCTCCGCCCTTCTCCCCGGTCGTGGCAGCGGCTGTGGTTTGTCCGCCGAATTCCCAGCCGGAGTTAACAAAGCCGTCGAACGCCTTAGCGTTGTCAAAGACGAAAATCACACTAAATTTCTTCACCCCAAATCCGAGGCCGGCCTGGAGTTCCACCACCTTCATGAACGTCTCCTGCTTGCTCTTATTCACGGCGATGCCTGCGCCCTTGCCGGATCCCATCAGTAGGATCTTTACGCCCGTATTGCTGAATACTGCATACCCTGCCGCTCCCGCGACTGCGCCTTTGGCCTTCGGCTCGGCCTTATAAAGGCGTTGCAGGGTATCCTGGGCCATTTTCCGGATCTCCTGCTGCTCTTTTGCTTTGTCAGCGTCGGCTGCGTGCGCCACAATCGCCAGTGAGCAAACCAGTGTGAGAAAGATGAACTTCGCAATCGCCGTACCTTTACCTGGTGTGATTGTCACGGCTTTGTATCTCCTTCTTGTTGAAGTGTCGAATCTCTGCTATCTGATGCCGGGTCGTCTGTGAACCAATTCTTGGAGAACAGCCCTGTTCCACAGTAAGTTGCCGTACGACACAACTTCAGGCATTCTCTAACTGCTTAGCAACGTCGGATACTAGGAGTATTCCTAGCCACAGGGTTTGTCAGCGTTCACGAGCCCCCGGCGGTCGTCGGCGTCTAGTAACTCTTGTTCCGCTCAAAATAGCACCTACCGGGACAGCGGGATGCGAACAGGGCCCTTGCGGGAAGAACAATCTATCTTGTATATGCGCGAGTTAAAGTGTTATGGTTGTGCAAGTTATCGCCATAATGATTTGCTGTGCACCGCGTAATCCGACCACAGCGCGCCACTGATGACAGGCAAAGAAAAGGCGTCCACCAACATGGCGGTCGGTATCATTCGCCCGAATTGTACCTCAGCGGTCCGTGGCAGACGGTCCGGTCTCCTGTTGGTGTGCCTACTGGCTGCGTTGGCTGCAGCTGGGCAGAATCCCGTCCGCAAGAACGTTCTCATCATCAATGAGGTAGGGCTGGCTCATCCTGCTTCCGCGTTAGTAACGGAACAGGTAATGTCGCGCCTGGCTGGCGATCCGCGGTATCAGATTGAGTTTTACGTAGAGAGCCTTGACTCGACTCTATTTGCCGACGAAAGGTCCGAGAACGACAACGAAGACCAACTGGTTGGACAGTATGAGGATCGGAAGGTGGACGTCATCGTTGCCGTGGGGCCGGGACCACTCAGGCTCCTCGCTCGCGTTTCAGAGACGTTCCTGCCGGGTGTGCCGATCGTGTTTTGTGCCAGCGCACCAGTGCAGGCCGGAATTCCAAATTTGTCCTCACGCTTCACGGGATCCTGGTTGACCTTGGACGTGGCAAAAACGCTTGAGGCGGCCATGCAGCTCTCTCCGGAACTCCAGAATGTCGTGGTCGTGAGCGGAAGTTCGCGATTTGACCAGGACAACTTGAAGCTGGTTAGAGCCGGTTTGAACGCGCAACCCCTTCCCCTGAACTTCACATACCTCACCGATCTCGACATGAACAGCTTGCTTGAGCGAGTGCGCAAGTTGCCGGAGCACACGGTCGTCCTCTACGTCTCCTTCTTCCGCGACGCCAGCGGCAATCAATTCCTGAACGCCACCACCGCTCTTCCGCTGGTGTCCGCAGCTGCAAACGCCCCAGTGTTTGGCGTCTCCGATGTGTACGTGGGACGTGGAGTAGTTGGGGGGTACGTGGTTAGTTTTGCCGAGCAGGGAAAGATTGCCGCAGACCTTGTTTCACAGATCTTTGCGGGAAAGAACCCGGCCGATATTCCGATCGTGGATGGGCCCAGCAACTACATGTTTGATGCGAGACAACTGAAGCGCTGGAATCTCAGCCAAAGCAGACTGCCAGCCGGAAGCGTTGTTCTCAACCGGGAATCCACTGTCTGGGAAAAAGTGAGATGGATTGTATTTTCAAGCCTGGCAATTGTTTTGGGGTTAACGGCGCTGGTGGGCTACTTGTTGTACGAGCGGAAGAAGCTTAACGCTGCACGAAACGAACAGATGAGACTCAGCGGCCTGCTGATCAATGCACATGACGAGCAACGTAGCCGGCTCGCCGCCGAGATTCACGATGACTTCAGCCAAAGGCTGGCCGTGCTGTCGCTCGGACTGGAAACTGCAGCGGACGGCATTCCCGAGTCCCTGCCCGAAACCCATCGGCAGATGCGGGAGCTCATGGAATCGGCCAGCGAACTTGGCGCCGATCTGCATTCCCTGTCGCACCGTCTGCATTCCACGACACTGGAGAGGCTAGGCCTCGCTGCGGGAGTAGCATCATTCTGCAGGGAATTCAGCGCACAACACGGAACCCAGGTTGCATTTTCCCATCAGGATCTGCCGCGCTCCGTGTCCCCTGAGGTTGCGCTGTGTCTGTTTCGCATCGTCCAGGAAGCACTCAGAAACGTGCAGAAACACAGTGGGGCAGCTCATGCGCAGGTGAGAATCGAGAAAGTCGATGGCACCCTTCATTTATCCATCTCCGATGATGGGGGGGGCTTCGATGTTGAAGACGGCGCGCGCCCTCAGGGTCTCGGTCTCTGGAGCATGCGCAAGCGGGTACGTCTAGTATCTGGCCGATTCGAGATTCACTCGGAGATGCAACAAGGTACTAGGATCGATGTCTGGACGCCGATCGAGCTGGCCTCTGTTGCGGTTCAAAGCGAATCGATTGCTGAACAAGTCCCAGGAACCGTCACCACATCGGAACTGGACGTTGCTTGAAATGCGGGTAGTCTGCCGCTCAAGACCAGCACGACCTACGGACGGAAGCTGACACATGGAAACTCGGCCACGAATCCTGATTGCAGACGATCATGTCGTCTTCGCTGAAGGCCTTCGGCTGCTATTGGAGAAGCACTATACGGTTGTGGGAACTGTTGCTGACGGGCGAGCACTTATAACTGAAGCTCGGAGGCTAATTCCGGACATCATCGTCGTCGACATCGGGATGCCACTCTTAAACGGATTGGATGCTGCCAAACGGGTACGCCACCAACATCCCAACGTAAAACTTGTATTCCTGACCATGCAGGACGACCCCAATCTGGCTGCTGCCGTTCTTGAATTGGGGTCGGTCGGGTTCGTCCTCAAGCATTCCGCAGGCTCTGAGCTGTTGAAGGCTATTGACCAGGTGCTGCATGGCAAATCGTACGTGACACCCAAACTCAGACCAGAAGATTGGGTGAAGCAAAAGTCCCGGGTGCGCCATTACTCCACGCACTTAACGGCAAGACAACGTGAAATTGTGCAGATGTGTGCGGAAGGACGTCCGCTGAAGGAGATCGCTGGACGCCTGGATCTAAGCGAGAAGACGATTCAGTTTCACAAGTACCACATAATGGAAACCTTCAACCTGAAGAGCAATGCCGACCTGGTGCTTTTCGCCATCAAAGAGGGGCTGGTCTCCCTCGATCCCATTCCTCAAAAGCAGAACCCGCTCTCTTGATTTTCATCGATTCGATGCTCTACTTCCGCGACTAGGGATTCCCCTAGTTGTCATGCCTCAGTCCCAAACCTACCATCAGGGTGCTTTGTGAATGTGTCTGGGCGACAGTCTGTCGCCATCGGAAGGGCATATGTCAGAACCAGGGATGCCGGAAGACTCTGGGAATCGACGGCGCATCTTGCTGGCCGACGATCATCCCCTCGTGCTGGAGCGGGTGACAAGGTTTTTGCAGCCGACATTCGATGTGGTGGGAGTGGCTCACAACGGTCTCGAAATGGTCCTGGAGGCGAGGCGGCTGAATCCGGATGTGATTGTGGCTGATATATCGATGCCGGGACTAGACGGACTTGCAGCGGCCCGTCAACTGCGAGAAATGGGTGCAGGAGCAACGATAGTCTTCCTGACGGTCCATGAGGGCCCTGAGCTTGTGGAGGCTTGTATGGCGGAGGGAGCACTTGGATTTGTGTTGAAATCAAACATGAAGACCGACTTGATCCCCGCCATTAATGTGGCACTGTCGGGCCGCCGCTTCGTATCCTCCCGCCACCCACACAGCTAGAGATTCCCCGGTCGTGGTCAGTTCTGTGCGGCAGTACAAAAGCACTGAACGACTATCTCGGAGGATGGAGCACATCCGCATAACGCAGAAAGGCTTCCCGCAAATCGCGGCCAGGCACATTCCACCGGCCCGCCGGGTTTACGAATGTCGTTGTATAGCCAATAGGCCCCCTTCGCTACCATGTTCGACCCAATATGATTGCGCACACACCACTCTCAGGGTTTGTCTACGAATAGTGCGGGACAAGTCTCAGTATCTAACCACGCGAAACCAATGGCCATACTCCTTCGGGTGTTGGGTGACATTCAAGCGGCGTCATTACGGGGACGGCCGCAAAGTGCTGCTCTCAGATACTGCTCGCTCTCCTGAGGTACTGGAAAAACTGAAAATGCGAAGATACTCCCCTCTCCCGGCCACCCTGATAGGACGATTGGCGATAGCAACAACGCACAAAGGTCAAGGCTTGGGTGAAATGCTCTTGATGAGCGCACTGAAGAGAGCTTTATCGCTAAGCAAAGAAATCGCATCGATGGCAGTTGTTGTGGATGCCAAGGACGATCAAGCGATAAAGTTCTATTCCGAATACGGTTTTATTCAACTGCCGGAACATCCTAACCGTCTGTTTTTGCCAATGGCCACTATCGAACAGATGTTCGCTTAGAGTGGTCCAGGCCGAGCCACTGGCCCGCGATCTGCGAGCGTCCCCTACAGACGGAATCGGGCCTCCCAAGTACCTCTCTCATCGTTACATTTATTCCTCCGAAAGACCCAGTTTCGATGCGTCCTCGTATTTGAGTGGGCACAATTTTGGGCACAGTGCCGAAGATGCGGTTTCTGAAGGGTCGGGAGAATTACCGGTAACTGCCACCAACCAAGAGGGTTAGTTGGTGAGCGCGGAAGGAATCGAATCCGCGCAGTAACGTACATTCAACAGGATACAGAGCGACAGACGGCACTCTAGACGATCTTAGTACATGTAAGGCAGTGCAAACGGCAGGTGAATGGCAGGTGTATCCAGCGGCATCTGTGCTCGGGCAGCATTACCCTGGATTGCCGGCTCTGCAATCATCCGAACGTATCAACAATTCCGTTTTGCTTGGAAGAGGCAAAAAACGCATGCCTACTAATTGCTCCGCAGAGCTTTGTGGCATAGGCAAGCGCTTGCCCGACATCGCCGCAGATGTCAAAAACTCGCCTCTCAGCAGGCCGTGGAATCGGCGACCCCGATTCGATTATGGCTTAAACAGAAGAGGAGGCCCGCTGGCCCGTTTCGCCTTGAACTCGATGGTCAGTTCCACTTGATCGGCAATCGTCACGAACGGAATGCTTCCGCCTAATCCATAGTCTTCGCGATAGAACCAGAGGTTCCCCTTGATCGTGCCCTTGCCGCCTTCCTTGCGATCAACCGTGAATGTCAACTTCTCGCTTTTCGAAACCCCGCGGATCGTCACCGTTCCCCAAACGTCGAATTTGTGCGGTCCCGTCTGGACGATTTTGCTGGAACGGAAAGTGATCTGTGGATAGTCCTTTACGTCGAAGCAGTTATCGCTTTTGAGCCGGTCATCTTTCATCTGGCTTCCCGTATGCACGCTGTCGGCCTGAATCTTGATCTCGAGAACGCCACTCGCGGGGTCCGGCGACGCAAAGGCGAGCTTCGCATCCCATTTTTCAAACGTTCCTTCGATACGAACCGACGCCTTCACGTGAAATCGGACCTTGCTCACCACCGGGGTGATTTCGAAACTGACAGCTCCCTGCGGCGCCTGTGCCTGCGCGATTGGGGTCGCTAACAAGAATGCCCACAAGCCAATTACGAGACCTGCTGCCGTGAGTCTTCGCGGTCTTCGGCTGGCATAAGAGGCGGCCTTTCCGTGCTGGTCCCAGGCACACCTTTTGCAGAGTGGTTCGTACAACGCGTTCGACCTCCGGCTGTCTTGTGTAAATTTAATGGCCGTCAACCAGATAGTCTATCTGCTCAAACTGCTGTCAGGCTACATACCACCAACCGGGCCACGCCGTAGCGGATAACGTCATAGTGGCGGCCGCCGGACAGAAGGTCACGGTCTCTTTCAAGACGTCCAACAAGTCTGTGTACTTCAACGTCATGTCGAGAGGTGACGCGCTGGCGCTGTTCAATGGTTTCGTTTCAGGCGACGACTACGAGGGAACGCTGCCGACTGCGGGCGACTGCACGATCCGGGTCTATCTGATGGGCAATGCCGCACGGCAAAACGCGATGGCCACATACACGTTGACCATCGGCCTTACTGGAAAGTAGAACCGGCCCACGAGAGAATCTGACATGACGTAACATCGGCAAACTTGGTTGCCGGCGATTTATCCCCGTCCCCGAGAAGATCACAGAATGTCAGTTGGTTAACATAGATCTTTTCATGAATTGGCGCCGGGTCGGTCGAGATGAGGAAACTTCCGGATTCAGCTCTAGATGTGAGGTGACAATCGCGATGTTGGCAGAAAACTGATGGGATAAGGACGAAGACTTCTGACGACCTGTATGTTTCTTGTTGAGGACAAGAGCATCCGGGTCAGGAGAAACCTTCATGACTATTGTAGGGTGTGATTTCCATCCGGGTTGGCAGCAAATAGCAGTTTTCGATTCTGCGACGGGAGAGATCCGGGAGCAGAAGCTGGAGAACGGCAATGGGGAGGCGGAGCGGTTTTATCGTTCGCTTCCGTCACCGGCACGAGTTGGCTTCGAGGCGTGCGGCAACACGCAGTGGTTCGAAGATCTGCTGGATGGCTTAGGCCATGAAGTCTGGATCGGGGATGCGGCGGAGATTCGTGCCAGCTACGTGCGCAAGCAGAAGACCGATCGTCGTGACGCAGCCCACATCCTGAAGCTGTTGATCGAGGATCGCTTCCCACGTTTGTGGCGCCCGAGTCGAGCTGAGCGTGACCTGCGTCAGTTACTGATTCATCGCCATCGCCTGGTTGGGATCGGTACGCGAGTGAAGAACGGGTTGCAGCATCTGATGCTGAATCGGGGTGTGCAACTCAAGCACAAGCTGTGGAACGAAGCCGGGCAGAAGGTATTACGCGAGTTGCCGCTGGAGGGTTGGGCGGCACAGCGTCGACAGGATTTACTGAAGCTGCTCAGCGAGCTGAACCCACAGATTGCCAAGTTGGACCAGGCGGTCGAGCGGGCGGCGCATCAGCACCCGCGAGCACGCCTGCTCATGACACAACCCGGGGTTGGTCCCATCACGGCCTTGGCCTATGTAATCACGATGGGAGATGTGACACGCTTCCAACGTGGCAAGCAGGTGGCCAGCTATCTGGGCCTAATCCCGAGCGAGCACAGTTCGAGTAAAAGACGGCGACTGGGGTCGATCAGCAAACAGGGTAATCCGTTTCTGCGCATGCTGCTGGTAGAGAGTGTACAGACGGTATGTCGCCTGGATGAGGGGTTTCGCAAGCAGTACAAGCATCGCTGCCATCGCATGAAAAAGGGAGTAGCGAAGGTGGCAGCGGCGCGGAGGTTAGCCGTGCGATTGTTCTGGATGCTGCGCACCAACACAGCCTATCCGGAGATCGCTCGCATCGAGAGCAACCCGCCACATGCTGTGGTCGATCGCCACGGCGATTAGACCGGGAAACTGATTGGGCGCTCTCGCATCCAGACCGACCCGTGCAGAAGACGGCGCTGACGCGCCTTGGAAAACCAAAAGCCGTTTTCCACTTCCGCACCGGTCCGGCGGCTGCCTTCGTCCTTATAGACGGCATGTGGGAGGTTACTCCCGCGAAGTCGGACGGCATCCGGCAACCGCATTGGCATCGCCACTTTGCCGTAAAACGCCCTAATCGCGGATGTGGCGCGCCGAAAGCACAGGTCGATAACACTTCTACGCATAGCCGACTTCCATGTAAGTTGACTGGGGCCTTCGGCCCGCGAAACTCCATGAAAATCTTTTCGATCCCAGCAATAATCCAGAACGGCGGGGAGATGGCGAGATCGAAAAGACATTGGAGATGCTGAAGCCGAATGTAAGTTTGATCCGGAGCGTGCATGATCGAGCGAATAAATGGTGCGTTGTCTCTCCCTCTGTGGAGCGGCGATAGCCCGAGACCCAGGTTAATGTAATCTCCAGCACGCTCTCCGCTCCCCCCAGGAGGAAGCCTATGCCTTATAGGATAGCGGGGATCGATGTCCATAAAAGGAAGCTGGCCGTGGTCGTGGGTGGGAGCATGCCCGGGAGAGGAAGAAAGCGCGGGCGTGAACCGCAGCCGGCGCTCGCCGAAGGGCAACCGCCAGATGCGCCGCATTCTCAATCAAGCTGCGAATGCTGCTGTCAAACAGAAAGGGAGCATCTTCCAGATCGTGTACCGTCGTCTAATACCGCGCCTAGGACACAACAAAACCATCGGCGTGATTGCGCATCGCCTCTGTCACCTGATCTGGATAATTTTGCATAACGGCGTTCGGTATGAGGAACGCGGCCCTGCAGTGTCGGAAAAGTCCACACAACGTCGTGCTGCACGAATGATCCGAACACTCAGAATCCTTGGCTATCGAGTCGAACCTCTAGCGAATCCGGCATGAGGAACGTGATTTTCGACCCAGTCTTTGTCAAGAGCAAGCAAGGATCTTCCTGGGGCGCTCGCGAGAGCGCCCGATACAGTGATTGCAGGACTCGTAGCGTGCACTCTATGCCTCTCAGCAATGGTTCCTGCCTAGCGCAGAACCGGACATCCATTCGCAGTCTCGGGCTCCAAAGAGCCGTCACCGAAGATTGAGTCTGTGTTCGCTGCCAGTCCCGAAACAATTCGGAGAGAGCCTCCGGAGTTGACCTCCCTCGCTCAGTCGGCTAACTTGCAGGACCTGGCAGCCTGCGCGCTCTGTAATCCTGTCGATTTCCTCCCGCGGGCGGTGGTTAGGCCGCCACGCCCTTGTGATCTTCTGCCGGCACGAAGTTTCGCTTACCCCGATCCACAGCAAGCAGATACGCGACCATCTTCCGGGCTACCGCCAGCGTTGCTCGGTTGGCATTGCCTTTCTGCTTTTCGGTCTCATAGACCAGCGCCAGTTCATGGTTCTCTCTGGGCGCCAGCTTCGCGGCTTCCACCAGTACACGTTGGATATGTTTGTTGCGCTGTTTGGAAAGCGGAGTCCGTATCATCTTTTCGGCGGAGCTCTTTTCGTCACCGCAAAGCCCGCAATAACTGATGGCCTGTTTGATCGAGGGGAAGCGCGAGACCTCCCCCATCTCTAGGGCCCAGGTGAGGGCGGTGATCGGCCCCACTCCGGGGACCGTCCTGAGTCTTTTGATCCTGTCGGCCAGCAGAGGGTCCCGCTGCAGCGAACTCACCAGGGCATATTCCGTTTTCTGCAGCCGTACGATGGCATCCCGGCTGAGCTTCAGCAAAGGTCGAATATTGGAATGGATATCCTGGTTGCTCGACAGAAGTTCACGGAAGTAGCCCACCTTGTGCAGCCTTTGCTTGCTATAGGTCACTCCGGTTTCCATCAGTAGACCCGAAACCCGGTTCTTCAGTTGCACCCTCTGGCGCACCAGCAGATGCCGGTAGCGTAGGGTTCGACGTCGATCCCGAATCTCGGTTGTTGCCATGTGGCATTCCGGCAGGAAGTCGCAGCGTAGGCCGTCAGCAATCTTGCCGGCATCAATCCGATCGTTCTTCTTTTTCGCTGCGGCGATGGCGCGCAGCATCAGCGGATGCGCCACCTTTACCTGGGCCGCGTGGGGCAGCAGATGATCATAGATCCAGCCCGTGAAGATCGTGGCTTCCATGGCTACGCTCCAGGGTTGAGGAAGAGTCTTCATCCAGCTGTCCAGTTCGCCTCGCGTGGCCCCGATCTTGCCTTCCTGCAGGACCTGCCCACCCCTATCCTTGATGCAATAGCTGATCGTTTTCTTGTGAACATCCAGGCCGATGTAATACATACTCTCCATGAGGAGCCTCCGTGGTTGTTCTCTGAATCAACGTTCCCGTTGAGTTCAGCTTTTTGTACACCCGTGCTCCTCACTCGACTTAACATTCAAACAATACGTCCAAGTGACTTCCCCGAACGAGACTTCGAGCCCGCGTCGATGGGAGTCCGTCAGGTTGCGAACCTAAGCTGCGTCCTCCCCGACGCTGCGCTTCTTGCGGCAGCGACAGGTGCCACCTTTCGGCTATATGCTTATCATGTTGAGCAAGTGATTTCGCTAATGCGCATCATCCGGGTGCGCCGGAGGTTTGGTTTTGCAGGTTCGTCGATACTCAGGCCAAATTCGTTCATCCGCAAGCTGGATTTTAGTCACGGTTGTCTTCTTACTTGCTAGCGCCTCAATCGCCCAACAGCCACTGCCCAACGCTCCCAGCGCGCAGAAGGCGAAGTTGCAGCCTGCGCAAGCGAAGGAAAGCGGCTGGCCGCGCACCTTTACGAGCGGCGCCAACACATTTTTGGTCTATCAGCCGCAAGTGGACAAGTGGGAAGGCAATCTCATCGACCTGTATTGTGCGGTCGAGGCGAAGACGGGCAAAGACGGCGCGGCGAAATATGGCGTGGTGTGGTTTCAGGCGCGCACCGAGGTGGACAAGATCAACCGGCTGGTGACATTTGACCAGGCCAAGATCACCAAGGTGAAATTTCCTGTGGCGCACGAGAAGGAAGCGGAACTGACGGCCCTGCTGGAAAAGAAATTGCCGGGCGCAACCAAGACGATGTCGCTTGACCGGTTGGAAGCGATGGTCGAGGCCGAAGGCGAAGCGATCAAGAAGGTCGAGGTCAAGAATGACCCGCCGAAGGTCATTGTTTCGTCGAAGCCATCGTTGCTGGTGCTGGTGGACGGTGAGCCGCAATCGCGCGGAGTGGAGGGAACCGGACTGCAGCGGGTGATCAATACTCGGTCGGTCATCCTGTTTGAAAGCGACAAGAGGCTCTACTACCTGCGGGTACAGGACTGGTGGCTGCAGGCCAAGCAGCTGGAAGGTCCGTGGGAGTATGCCAAGAAACTGCCGGACGACATGAAGAAGGCCGAGGAGTTCCTGGTCAGCCAGAACCTGGCGCAGAACCCGGACCCTGAGCAAGCTAAGCAGCAACCATCGCTCAAGGAGGCGGGCAAGAAAGAGGAGATCCCGGTGGTGTACGTCGTGTACGGGCCAGCGGAGTTGATCGAGATCAAGGGCGAGCCGAAGTACAACCCCATTCCGGATATGGGCGTGGAATATGTGATCAACACGAACGGTAACATCTTTCGGTTGGACGGGCAGTACTTCATTCTGATCTCAGGCCGCTGGTTCAAGGGCGCTTCACTCGACGGCCCGTGGAGCTTCGAAGACGGTAAGGGCCTGCCACCGGATTTTGCCAAGATTCCGCTCGACAATCCCAAGTCGACCGTACTGGCGTCGGTCCCGGGTACACCTCAGTCGAAGGAAGCGCTGATTGCAAACTCGATTCCGCAGACGGCGACGATTACACGCGCGGAAGCGAAGCTCACGGTGCAATACGACGGCGAGGCGACGTTCATACCAATCCAGGGGACGTCGATGCAGTATGCCAAGAACACGACCGCGGCGGTCATCAAGGTGTCGGACAACAACTATTACAGCGTGGAGGCGGGAGTGTGGTTTAAGGCGCCTAGTCCGCAGGGGCCGTGGCGCGTGGCGGACAGCGTGCCGGAGGAGATCTATACCATTCCTCCCAGTTCGCCGCTTTACTACGTGACGTATGTGAAGGTGTACAGCTCGACGCCTGAAGTGGTGTACGTCGGCTATACACCGGGATATTACGGCACGGTGGTTTCGGCCAGCACCAACACTGTGGTTTACGGCACGGGATGGTACTATCCGCCGTATATTGGTCCCACAGTGTGGTACGGCTGGCCGTACACCTACGGAGTGGGAGCTGGATTCACCTATACGACCGACAGCGGATGGAGTTTCGGATTCGGATATGGCTACGGCTACTATCCGTACTACTACCCGTGGTGGGGACCAATGGGCTACTACGGATGCTGCTGGTATCCGTATTACGGCTGGGGCGCGTGGGGCGGAGCGGCGGTTGCCAACGTGTACGGAGTGTGGGGCAACACGGCGTATTCGCGTACCGGGGCGGCTTGGGCGAATCCGTACACCGGGAATTACGGGGCCGCGACGCGCGGCGCCTATCACAACACGGAAACCGGGCGGACGACGGTCGCGGGGCGCGGCACCAACACCAACATCTACACGGGCAACACAGCGGGATATCGCGGCGGAGCAACGTATAACCCGAACACTGGCATCGTGGCGGGTGGTGGGGCTGGTTACGTGGGGAACATCTACAGCGGGCAGGGCTCGGCGAACCGCGGCGGCTTCGTGTACAACACCAACACAAACGCTGGTATCGCGGCCGGCAAGAATAACGTCTACGCCGGCAAAGACGGCACTGTGTACAAGTACAACAAGAACACAGGGAACTGGTCGAGCAACAGCGGCAACGGATGGCAGAACGTCAACAAACCGCAACCTACATTGCAAAACCAACAGCAAATGCGCAACCAGGGAGCGCAGCGCACGCAGAACTTCAACTCCGCGCGCGGCTACGGTGGCGGCGGCGCGCGCATGGGTGGAGGCGGCCGCAGGAGATAGCGAAGGCGACGCTGATCTCTAGCTTGCAACCGAACGATGGCGACATTCTGCTTCCACCCGGCGAGGAGGGAGAACTTGTGAGGGCGCGAGAACAGAGATCCATTTAGTCGGGTCATGCGACGCCATTCATTGTCCCGGTTAAGCAGAAGGAATATTTGGTTGTCATACGGCTCAAATCAAAGTTGTTTCTGCGGCCGGAAAGGGGAAAGGGCCGGCACTCCTAAGCGAGGGGGAAACGGCCGTAGGTTTTGGGATGCAACACCAGACATTTACTTTTTAACTGTTGACCAAACGAACTTCTTCTTTGGATTTCGGTGGGAATTACCAAAGTACTTGACCTGAAGCGTTCGATCGCGTGGCGGTGAAGTGTAGTGTTTGGGGTGCTTGCCCAAAGACCCTGTGGTTGTCCGCTGCGATAGGCGGCGCCGTTACCGATTGTTTCCACAGCGGCAGTCGCCAGGCAATTTCTAACGCAAAACCGACTTATCAGTACCTATCCGCATGTCCCAATATGGATTACTTTCGTAGGTGGTGCGGTCGGAGCATTCGCCCCGTGTCTTGACCACGGTGTCTGCGGGGAACGCATGCCCATTAAGCAGCCACAGGTTCAAAAAGGTATTAACCCGAATCGCCATTCACGAATGAAAGAGGGGAAGAACATGAAATCCCGCACATCGACGTGGACGATCGCAGTCTATCTTTTCGATGCTGCCCCTCCGCCGGGACAGGCATCTTCCCGGCCGGTTTGAGACAACCAGCGGGCAGCCGCCAGCTATATTCCGGCGATGGCTTTGTTCTGCAAAACGCGTACTACTACGCGACGATTCTCCGCCTGGCCTTCAGCCGTCTTATCGTTGCCGACCTGGTGACTCTCGCCCATGGCGCCTGGGGCCATCATTCGAGTCAGGGGAACGTGACCCTGCTGGAGCAGGATGTTTGCCACATTGTCGGCACGGTCCTCGCTCAGCTCCTGGTTCAAAGTGACACTCCCCACGGACGAGGCATAGCCCTTCACTTCGATCATGTAGCCACTAACGGTCTTGGCTTTTTCAGCCAGCGCCAGCAGTTGAGGAATGTATTTCTGATCAACGTTGACTTTGCCGTTGCCGAAGTAAACGGTTAGCTCGTCCCAGATGTAGTAATCGTCGAGTTGGCCGAAGCGAGCGGTGTTTGCCTCTATCTGTTTTTGCTGTTCCGTTAATTGTGCCTGCTGCTGCTCGTTCTGCACCTTGGTTTCGTGCATGCCAGCTTCGATCTTTTGCGCATCTTCTAGATCGTTGCCCTTGAACCTGACCGACGTAGCCACGAGCTGGTTTTGGTCGTTCGTGGTTCCTTCGACCTCCACGGCAAGTCCTGGAATGAGAGCGGCCATCGACATCTGCTTACGGCGCGCCTTTAATACTCCCTGCACTTGGGCTACGTCAGTGCTGTCGGTCAACACTACTACCAGATTCGGGGAATCCGAAGTCTGCAGGATCATGGTGTCGCCATTGCGCGCTTTGATCAGCCCTTTGACCTTTTGGGTCTCGGCGGAGACGGCCGTGCTTAACGCGAGCACGATCCCCAAAAGGGTTGCGACGGAGGTGATTCTGAGTAAATTCGGTCGAGCCATACGCCTTTCTCCTATCCACCAGAATTTCCTTTTTGACCTCGACAACAGCACCATAGTACGCCTGTTTCGATCACCTCAACTAACATGCCGTTGTAGCTGAAGAGTGAATTCTGGTGACCCTTCAGGACATAGGTCTGACTTGGTGTCGGGAGTTTGAACGCTGGTCACGCGGGTCTGAAACCGGCTTGGGGAAGATTACCCCCGGAAGTGGGCCAGCATCCGTTACGGCATGTCACGCCACTTGACGTAAAACGCCCTATTCGTAGAAGTGCATTCTCTGACTCCGCGGAAGTCTGGTTGGGGAAAGTAAGGGGAAGGGTTTCAGGAGCTATGAGAGTCACTGGAGGTCGGTTCTCCGATCCTGGCGATTCGAATCCGCAGCCTAAAGCAGGTAGTTGTCCTCTATTCCGCACCTCTGTGAGTTGGTGGTTTGCGATTCCGCACTTCTCAGGGCCGGTTTACTCGGATTCCGCACTTTGGGGTGGAGAGGGTGCGGGTGGTTTCGGGCGGAGTTCGGAGGTTGGGAGTTGTCAGGAGCGGGGTCTGGCAGATAGCAGATGGCATGATAAACCAGAGGGTTTCTGATTCTGCAGGAGGCTGAAGGAGTCTGTTTAGTTCGTGGGGGCGGTCGGCGGGAAGGCCGGCGGCCGGGGAATCTGAGTCAGTGACCATGTGAGGATCCGCTGGAAAGCGGCGGCGCCTAAAGCACTTAGCCCCACCCGCCAATGTTCTTCACCCCATCCTCTATATACATATACCCTCACCCGCCAAGGTCATCTGACATACTGGCGTCTCGCTCACCAACCAATCTCCCATCATCTGCTGATCATTCTCGCTTCCTTCCCCTTCCACCATCCCCATATCTATCCACTCACCACCCGCTATCGCAGCCGTTAGCCTGCAGCGTGCTGTTCTCTCGCCATCCGGATCGCTCACGTGCGTGTCGCCCAGCGGCCGTGTGCGGCTAACTGGTTGTGTGTGCATGCAGATAGAGCTTGGTGCGAGGAGCCGTTTAGCAGCAGAGTGCGAGGGTGGCACATGGCAGCGAGAGAGAGAACCTAGGTATTTCCGGTAAAAAGATGCCACTTACGGGACAACGACATAACAACGAGTGACGCTGCGACCGAACACCGTGCGTGCCGGCATCACAAACTCGTTGGGGCGGACCTTGACGTTGCGTGCGACGGCAATCGCCTGGCCCTCGTTGATGATGCCGAAGCCGTATTCCTCTTCGATCGCCATCGACTGGATGTTGTACATGTTGTCTTCCCAGCTCTTTACTTCGGGATCCTTCTTGACGATCATGGCGCCCAGGTTCTGGGAGTTGAACATCAGGATGTCGGTCTGGCGGGTGCGCGGTAACGGGAAACGGTTTGGCCTTACAGAGCTTAGTGATATAACTGAGTTATGTAAGCGCAGTCTTGCGGCGCCTAGCCGTTTTCCTGGCCTTGGAGGCGGCCGTTGCGCTTGCCATCATCATCGTACTTGGATCCTTCATCGGCGACCATATTGCGACGGTGCGATTTGTGATACCTGCTGCCGCCTTGGACGTGTTCGAGATTGCAACCTTGATTGTGCTGATCCAGCAGATTCGACTCGCACTTTATCTCGACTATAGCAAGCCGGTTGCCGTCATCCAGAAGCAGCTTGAAACTCTTCGGATGCTACATATCCGTCACTTCCAGTGGACGCTTCTGCTCGCGCTTCTTCTTTGGACACCACTCCTGATTGTCGCGCTAGAGGGATTCTTGCAGATAGACGCTTACAAAACACTCGGGGCCGCTTATCTGCTCGCCAATCTGTTATTCGGACTGGCCATCATCCCGCTGGCGATATGGCTGTCGAAGAAATTCGCCGATCGTATGGACCGCTCCCCGAAGATTCGTTGGCTCATGAAGGAGCTCGCAGGGTACAACCTGAACGCCGCCTCCGACCTTCTCGCGACACTATCCGAATTCGAGGAGGAGAAACGAGATAACTGACGGTCGATGCGCCGCCCGCGATAAACTCCCGGGTCGTCGGCAAGCCGGAAGCAAATCCACATGTGTATATAGCCGGCTAGGCGCGGAAATGAAATGTCGTCGCGAGTTCGCCGCATCACATCCGTCCATGGGGCGTTTTACGGCCAAATGAAAGGAAAGCATTCCTAGACACTGGCCGACTTATCGGGAGTAATCCCGGAAAAGCCCGTCTGGGTCCAATCAGCAGTCGCAGCGGTGCTTCGAGTCGACACGCCCGCCGCACGCCGGGCATAGACTGACGTTGGCGATCTCTTCCTATCTGTGGGTTAGTTGTATTGCAAACAACCTACTTGAGAGTCTTGACATATCCAGCGATCGCCTTGGCTTGCTCATCATTCAGCCTCGCGACTCCTTTATTGTGCGGTGCCTTACTCTCCGGCTCGCCCTTGGCGATGTGCTCCGCGATTTTACTTACCTCCAAGTTTGTCCCCTTGAGCGCGGGGGCCTTTATCGCTGGCTTGCCTTCACCACTGGCACCGTGGCAACCCGCACACTTGGCCTTGTAAAGGGCCGCTCCATCATCCGCCGCCCACGAGGCAAAAGACGCAATCAGTAACATCGCTGCCAAACTAACAACAAACTTGCGTTTCATACCTTGCTCCTAAATTATGATTGATTTCCAAATCTTTCATACTTGTTGGCGCTACTAAATCATTGTTTCTGCACTTTCGAGATCCGATCCGCGATTCCCAGAGTTTTCAAGATTTCCGGCGAGGCCTCGTCCATCGCCAATGGCTCGTGACAAGTGTTGCAGTCTTGAGTGATCGTTTTTCCATCGCCGCTCGTATGCGAGCCGTCGTGACAGCGGAAACATCCTGGAAAATCCGTATGGCCCAGGTTGTTCGGGTAAGTACCCCACGTGACTTTCAGGTCCGGAAAGACGTTGCGATTGTAAATCGCAAGAACCGCCTGACCAGCTTGATTGATGTCTTGAGTGCGTTGTGCGTAAACGTCGGGGTATTTTTGCTGGTAAAAGTTGGCGAGCGCTGCCGGCAACTTCGAGTTCGCCTCTTCGTTTGTCGCGTAGCTTGCCTTCAGGAGTTCGACACCTTCCTTCTTTATGTAAGGCAAACTCACCGAGATATTTCCTGCGGCGAGAGCCTTGTCCATTGCTCGCTCCGGCAGATCGAAAGTATGTGTCGGACGGTTATGACAATCGACGCACTGCATCTCGTATGTCGGGAGCGACTTCACTGAATCTGGCTTTGCGTCCGATGCGATGAATGTCTGAACATCTCCGGTTGTCGTATTGCGATAATCGACCAACGGAATGGATTGTCTGGCTGCATCGGCCGCTGCAAAGCGAATGTGGACCCCGGGGCCGAAATGAGCTCCGTGGATGCCGGCCAGCTTGCTTCCACCTACCATCATCATCAGAACAGTTTCAGTGCGAGTGTTGGTCTCGTCCTCTGCAAACTTGCTGATGACCCGAAGGCTAACGCCGCCGAATTTCTGCGGCCAATGGCAATTCTCACAAGTTTCTCGAGCCGGCACGAGCCGATTGCGTCTCAATCGCTGAGGGAATCGGCCTGTGATATGTATTCAACGTCGTCTCTACGAGCTGACGAACTCCGGCAGCTTTGCTGCTGACCCAACCACTTGCACCGGGTGCCACGTGACACTGAACGCACTCTACCCGGGAGTGCGGCGAGTTCTGGTAAGCCGCAAACTCAGGACGCATGACGTGGCAGGTCGCGCCACAGAATTGTGGCGTTTCCATGTGTTCAACGGCGCGGTAGGTGAATTGCGTGCCGATCAGAACATTCGCAACTGCTGTGAGCCCAAAGAACCACAGCAGCCGATGCAGTGCGGCCTTGCGGTCGAAAGTCTCTTCTGTCAGACCCTTCTGAATCTGACGCTTGCTCAAATAGACGCCGATTGGAACCAGCAACAAACCCGTGAAGAACACTACCGGAATGATCAGGAAGATGATGATCCCGGTGTAAGGGTTATCAACGTGGCCCCTCAGGTGTAGGGGCAAGACAAAAAGCCACGAGATCAGCTGCGGTTGCGATGAACGCCAGGCCGACCAGACTCAACCAATGCCGAGTCAAGACAAACCATACCGGCCGGTTCGTAACGGCTAGCCATGGGCTGGATTATATCCACTGATGCAAGTAGAAGATGTCAAGATTTAGTGTTTAACGAACGAGCCCGGCACTAAAACACCAGCCCTTGACTCATCTGTGCGTTCCGTACTACCGTACGCCTAGCCCTGCGACATTTAATAGTCGGCGGTCTTGCCGCCGTATCGAGCTGCAAGACTCGAGCTTATTCGTCCGTGGAATGGGGATGACATGGAACCCTCGAATAAGAAATCAGCAGGCAGGGCCCCTCCGCGATTCGTCAGACCTGATTCCGCCGAGATTCAGCTCGCCAACTATTCGGCGAAGAGACCTGCTTAAAATGGCAGTCGGCGCCGGCGCAGGGCTGGCACTCGGTGAACTCCTCGACCTTTCGACGGTGAGGGCCGCGACTCAAAACTTGAAAGCTCGCGAACGTGAGCGAGTTCACTACCTCCTGCAACTTCTGCTCGTGTGGATGCGGCATGATTGCCGCGGTACGAGACGGCAAACTCATCAGCATGGAAGGCGATTACGACCACATCGTGAATCGTGGCTCGTTGTGTGTCAAAGGAATCTCCATGTTCGCGACACACGCATCGCCAAATCGCCTGATGACGCCGAAGTATCGTGCGCCAGGAAGCGATCATTGGGAAGAAATCTCCTGGGAAGACGCGGTGGATCGAATCGCGCAGAAAATTCGCAAGACCCGCGACGCGACGTGGATCGCCACCGAGAAGGTCGACGGCAAGGAGGTTCCGGTCAATCGGACGGACGCGATCGGCATTCCTGGGCGGCGCGCAGAACACGAACGAGGAGTGCTACCTCTTCCAGAAGGCGGCCCGGCTGCTCGGCCTGGCTTACGTCGAGCACCAGGCGCGACTTTGACACAGCCCCACGGTCCCCGGTCTGGGGGCCTCGTTCGGGCAGGGGGGCGATGACCAACCATTGGATCGACCTGCAGAACTGCAAGACGATCCTGGTGGAAGGCAGCAACGTGGCCGAGAACCACCCCATGGCCTTCAAGTGGATCCGGAAGGCACAGGAGAACGGGGCGAAGATCATCCACGTCGATCCGCGATTCACCCGGACCTCCGCGACGGCGGACGTGTACGCGCGCATCCGGCCCGGCACCGACGCGGCGTTCCAGAACACGATGATCAACTACATCCTCGTCAACAAGCTGTACGACGAGGATTACGTCACGACCCATACCAACGCCCTTTTCCTGGGCGATCAGGCGTTCGAGTTCAAGGACGGCGTTTTCAGCGGGTTCGACGCGGAGAACCACAAGTACCACACGGAGACCTGGGGATATCAGCTCGATGCCAGGGGAAAGCCCCGGGTCGCCAAGAGCCTGGATGACCCGCAACTGCGTCTTCTCGCGCCTGAAGGTCTTTGTCTCACGGTACACGCTGGAGACGGGCGAGCAGATCACCGGCATTCCGGCCGCCCAGATCCGCCAGATCGCGGAGATGATGGCGAAGAATCGGCCGGGATCCATCCTGTACGCACTCGGGATGACCCAGCACACGACCGGCGTGCAGGGAATCCGGTCGTTCACGATCCTGCAGCTCCTGCTCGGCAATATCGGCAAGCCGGGCGGCGGCGTCAACGCGCTGCGCGGCGAGCCGAACGTGCAGGGCGCGTGCGACATGGCGGTGCTCTACAACTACATGCCGGGCTATCTCAACTCTGCGTCGAACGCCGAGCCGACCATCCACGACTACGTGCGCAAGAACGGGATCGCCGACAGCCGGTATCTCGTCAACACGCTCAAGGCGTTCTATCGGAGAGGCGGCCACTGCCGAGAACGATTATGCCTATGCCTGGCTGCCCAAGCGGAACGCTTCCAAGGACTACGGGACCATGCCGATGTTCGAGGATGCCCTCGCAGGGAAGCTGAAGCTCCTCTGGATCGTCGGCCAGAATCCCGCGGTCACCGTGCCCAACCTCAAGCTAACGTTCGACGCGATGGCGAAGCTCGAGACGCTCGTGGTCCAGGAGATCTGGGAGACCGAGACCGCGGCGTTCTGGCGCCGGCCCGGCGTCGACCCGAAGTCCATCTCCACCGAGGTGATCCTGCTGCCCGCCGCGTTCTTCATGGAAAAGAACGGCACCATCAGCAACTCGGGCGGGATGGTTCAGTGGCGCCACGCGGCCGTGAAGCCTCCGGGGCAGGCCAAGTCCGACGGCGAGATCGTGGACCTCGTCTTCCGCACGGTGCGCGATCAGGTCAAGGACTCGACCGAGCCGAGAGACGACATTATCAAGAAGGCATCGTGGAACTACACCACGCGCCGAGGATGTCCTGCGCGAGATCAACGGGTACGCCCTGCGCGACAACCCGGAGACCGGCCTCAAGGCAGGCGATCTCGTCCGCAAGGTCAGCGATCTTCGGGCTGACGGTTCCACGTCGTCCGGCGCGTGGATCTACGCGGGCGTCTTCGCTAACGGCGAGAACCTCTCGAAGCGTCGCGACTCGCAAACGGATCCGGGAGGTCTCGGCCTCTATCCGGGCTTCGGGTGGACCTGGCCCAACAACATGCGCATCCTCTACAACCGAGCGTCGTGCGACCGGCACGGCAAGCCCTATCCGGGCTCGAAACCCATCGTCTGGTGGGACGAGCAGGCGAAGCGCTGGACGGGATACGACGTGCCGGACGTCCCCGTCCTCGACCGACGGACCCGCCACGCCGAACGGCCAGCGGGCCTTCCACCAGGGCGCGGAGGGCGTCGGGCGCCTCTTCGCGGCCGTCTACTCGGACCCGGACGAGAAGCATCCGGGGTATCCGCGCGATGTGGCTTACGTGCCGAAGGACGGCCCGCTGCCGGAGATGTACGAGCCTGTCGAGAGTCCGGTGGGGAACATTCTTCATCCGCAGATGAAACACAATCCCGTGCTGAAGTATCCGCGGGTCGAATCCTATCAGCCGATCGGCAAGGTTGAGGATTTCCCCTTCGTGCTCATGACATCGACGGTTGCGGAACACTGGTGCGGTGGCTCTTCAACGCGGAACATTCCTTGGCTGAATGAGCTTGTTCCGGAACCCATGCTCGAAATTCCCGTGAGCCTCGGAGCAAAGCTGGGAGTAAAAACTGGGGATTGGGTGAAGGTAACTTCGGCACGCGGCGAAGTTACGGTGAAGGCTGTCGTGACGCCGAGGATGAAGACGTTGCAGGCCGACGGACGCGAAGTAACGATCGTTTGGATGCCATATAACTGGGGCTATCAGGGGCTATCGACCGGGGCGAGCGTCAATCACCTCACGATCGATGCTGTCGATCCTGGAGCCGGAACGCAAGAAACGAAAGCCTGCCTGGTCAATGTAGTTAAGGTGCAAGGGGCTCCGTCGCCCACAAATGAAGACTGCTGGGAGAAGAGCATGACGCAAGCTACGACCGCAGACTCCCATCAAGACGACATTGGTCGACATCACCAAATGCATCGGATGCCGTGCGTGCCAGGTGGCCTGCAAACAGTGGAACGAACGTGACGGCGAACATACAGAGCTGGAGCCTGGATTGGGCTTTCAGAATCCTGTGACCCTGAGCGCGAACACCTTACACCTTGATCACGTACCACGAACTACCGAATGATGAAGGCGCCCGGAGGACTTAACTACCTCTTCACGATGCGGCGTTGTCTGCATTGCCTGGAGCCGGCATGCGCCTCGGCATGCCCCACCACCGCTCTGCAGAGGCAGCCGGATGGTCCTGTCACCTACGACGCGAATCAATGTATCGGTTGCCGATATTGCATCTGGGCGTGTCCGTGGGGCGTCCCAACCACCGAATGGGACTCGCTCACCCCGAAAATTCAGAAGTGTACCCACTGTGCCGATCGCTCCGATCAGCCTTTGCCCATTACTCGCAATGGACAGGCGTTGAGTGAGGCTGAAAGCAAGTGTTTACCGCGACAACATCGCGACTCCCGCTTGCGTGAAGGCCTGTCCTGCCGACTGCCTCCGCTTCGGAACGCGGGAAGACATACTGCAAGAAGCGCACAGTCGGATTTCCAAGCATCCCGACAAATATGTCGATCACATCTATGGAGAGAAGGAAGCGGGCGGGACAAGTGTGTTGTATCTGTCGTCGGTGCCGTTTGAGAAGCTTGGGTTTCCAGACGTCGGCGAGAAATCATTTCCGGCATTCTCCAAAATGGCGCTGCACGCGGTTCCTCCCGCCGTGATGGTTGTCGGCTCCTTCCTTGCTGGTGCTTACACGCTGTTCAAGCGCAGGATGTCTTTAGCTGGGGCGCAGTCGGCTTCGAGCCTTGGGTCAGCCGACGACACGTACACGTAGAGTTCGAATCCCTGAAGCACAAGCTCCTCACTCCTTTTAACTCGGTCATGCTGTTGCTCATGGCGTTCGGAGTCGTTTCGTTGATCGCCCGTTTTGCTCTCGGTCTGGGAGGGGGCACTCACCTTTCGGACACCTACGCCTGGGGACTTTGGATTGTCTTTGACTTGGTGTGGATTGCGGTGGCTGCGGGAGCGTTCGCAACCGCCGGCATTATCTACGTATTCCAACGCAAAGACCTTTATTCGATGGGCCGTTCCGCGGTCCTGATGGGTTTGTTGAGTTATTCGTTCGTCACCGTCACCCTGATCGCCGACCTGGGATTGCCCTGGCACTTCTATCAGTTGGGTCTGCAAGCTCCCGAGCAATCGGCCATGTTCGAGGTCTCCTGGTGCGTCGGTCTGTACGTAACGGTTTTGCTGCTTGAGTTCCTGCCCGTGCCTTTCGAACGATTTGGACTTCAAGAGGGCAATGGAAATCTGGAGCCGATGGTCCGGCATGTACGTTGCGCTTCGCACTGACGTTATTCGTGTACCTTCTTTCACGACGAGTAACTGTACGCAGCGGCCACTGCGGTTCTGTTCTGCTTTCATCGCTTGGGCATTCCGGGCAAGAGGCAAGAAGGCCGAACCCATCATGCTGGCTATTGCGGCGGTCACTCTTTCCACGATGCACCAGAGTTCGCTCGGTTCGCTTTTCCTGCTGATGCCGACTAAGCTGGCTCCGCAATGGTGGTCGCCCGTGATGCCGATCTCTTTCTTCTTGTCGTCGATCGCGGCGGGAACTGCTCTCGTCATCCTGGTCGAGATGTGGATCGCGAAAGCGTGGAATCGCCAGCTGCGGCTCACGCAACTTGCATCTCTGGGCAAGATCACCTTCTGGTCGCTTCTGGTTTATTTGGCCTTTCGGCTTGGCGATTTAGCTTGCGGGGAGGTTCGGCAAGCGCGTTTTCAGGAAGACTCGGTGCGCTTTTTGCAATCGAGATCTTCCTCGGAGGCGTCGTTCCCTTGGCACTACTTGGGAGCGACTGCTCCGGCAACGCCGGCCGATACTTTTCGTCGGGGCACTGCTGACTGCGTTGGGCGTGGTTTTCAACCGCGTCAATGTTGTCCTGTTGGCCATGGATCTTAAAGGGCGCAATGCCGCAGATCGCACCGGAAAGCTATGCCCCGAGCATATTCGAGTGGGGTATTTCGATTGGCCTCATCGCAGCGACCATCTTCCTTTTCGGCCTGGGAGCCCGACTTCTGCCTGTACTCCCGAGAGAACAGGTTGGACAGGGGGAATGATCGCGTGACTCGAGATGTCTGGTTGTCGCGGCATTCATACCTGCAACCGGTGGCGCAGTTGCACGCACTGGTCGAGACTGCGGCGGCCACAATCCCCAACGAAGATCCTCGTACCCCCATTTGGGACAACTACTCTGCTGACTTTCAGGAGGGCGTGCCGCTGCTCGAGAGCACGGCAGTGCTCACCGGCCTCACTGCTGCGGAGAGAGTACTTGTGTTGTTAATCGAGAGGTTGTCCTCAACTCCCCTGCCGGGCAAGGTAGCACAGGAGACCAGAGCTCTACATTCCGAACTGCACGACGACCAGGACGCACCTCGCCGGGCCGTGGCCTGGCTGCTTGATAGAGGTGTTTACGCGAGCTCGTGTCCGGGCCTCCTACATTACTTTGGCTGGACTGCATTGGCTCGGCACCTTCGCCCTATGGTGGAGGCGTTTGCTGCATGGCGTGACGAGGAGCGATGGTCGCGCAGCTACTGCCCAACTTGCGGGTCACCACCTAGCATGGCTCAGTTGGTCGGTACAGATCCTGCGCGCATCCGACTCCTCTGTTGCGGTTGTTGCAAGACACGCTGGCGTTACCGGCGAACCGGATGTCCGTTTTGCGAGAACCAGAACGATCGCAGCCTCGCAGCTCTGACAGTGGAAGGTGAAGGAGGCCTTCGCATTGACTATTGCGAATCTTGCCGCGGCTATCTCAAGACCTACGCCGGAGAAGGAAGCGAGAACGTGTTGCTGGCCGATTGGACCTCACTTCACCTCGACCTTATCGCCTGCGATCGCGGACTGAGGCGCTTGGCTGCTTCGTTGTACGCTCTGCCAATCTAAAAAGTAAATCTCAGCACCAACTGCGCGACAGCTTACCGGCAACGTCTCTGTGATTGTCTGTGTTCGCGGTCCTATTCAGTTCTTTTAACTAACTGTGTTCGGGTGACGGATCCTGATTGGGACGCATCGCGCCTGCTTCAGGCATCACTCTGCGCGTTCAGCTTATGCTGCTCGGAGCGCACCAAGAGGCATCCTGCTCAGGCATCGCCGACCGCTTTAGAAGGCGTAGCGCAAGGCCAGCGTCGTGTTATTGGCGTGGAAGTAGCGGGAGTCGGTGGGACCGACGAATGATCCTTCGCCGTATTGGTAATAGTTCCAAGCAGCCTTGAAGGTCACGTTTTTGTGCAGGAGTACATCTATCGCAGCCAGGGGCGACTGGTAGGTAGAAGACAGCGGACCGAGCGGAAGCAGCGGATTGAACGACGTGGTGCTGCCCTGGTTGTCGACGATGTTGTAACCCAGGCGAATCGGTAACTCGCTCGATCGGCGTCAGGGTGAAAGCAAAATAGCCATACTGCGTGTGGGTCTGATAAAAAGCATTGGTTTGCAACAGACTGGTGTCGCCGATACAAGGTATCGATCCCGCGACCGTGGCGCCCTCGAAGCAAATGATTATGTTCTGCTGGATTGCGTCGAAGTTGTAAGCCAGATCCAATCCCCAGCGCTTACCTGGCATGATGGAGGCATTCACCATGGTGACGTAGTTGTGCTGGTTGTAATTGATGTCGGCGGCGTTATTCTTGCCTTGCTGGAAGGCGAAGTGTTCCCCCAGCATCAGCCAGGGATGCGGCGCATAAGTGATGTTGCCCTTGATGTTGAAGAAGCTGGTGGGATCGGTGCGATAGATCCAGTTATCGGCGCCGCCGAATTGGGCATCGACGTTCGCGTATAGCCCTTTGCTATTGTGATACCAGGCGCCGAGGACACCCGAGTAGCGATTGATCTCAGTGGTCGGACTGCCCCACGGCGTAATCTCGCCAACGAACGTGCAACTGCCGTCAGGATTCAGGGGCATTCCAGAGCAATTACCCCGATTGGGCGTGTTTGGGTAGTAAATGTCGAGCAGTGCAGCTTGATAGGTATTGCCCGGCTGGATCGTATTCTGGCTCCATACGAATCCACCGCGCACGCCAACATTCCGCGAGACGTCGTACTGCACCTGGAAATCATTCTGGTAGGTCTTCTGCCCGATCATGTTGGTGGTGACTTCATTGGTGAAGTCGGCCGACGAACTCGAGCCGTGAGTCAGGATCGTGGGAGGGAATGTGGCTATGGGATTCAACAGCGAGCCTGCGCCCAGGCTGGCAGCGTTGAAGTAGGCGGCTTCCTGGTCGAGCAAAGTTCCGGCCACGCTGAAGTTGCGGAAGCGGAACGTCTCGACCAACCGCAGTTGATCACTAAGGTGAATCGTAGCGGAAATGTCAGCCGACGATGAGTTCCACCGGGAATTCGACTTGCTGCCACCAGTGTCATAGCCAAGCTCGTTGGCTCTGGTGGACAAGCCGAAAAACGTCTCTCGCAAGGGCGTGCTGGAACTGGCGTGGCTGTACTGGTATTGGCCGTTAAAGTCCAACCACTTCAGCGAAGACGACGTCAGGTTCACCTGCTCGGTGGGGATGGAAGTATTGTCGTGCTGAAAGAGGCTGTAATTGGTGAACCCATTGCAGACAGGATTGGCGATTCCGTTGGTCTGCGGCGCGCTGCACGGGCTTCCGCTGTTGAACCATGGCAGGCCGAAGGTGACCGAGCTGCCATTGGAAAGCGGCCAGGAATTGAAAGTGTTCAAAGATTGAATTCTGTCCGCCGGCGTAATACTGCAAGAGCTGGGTATAGCTCAGGGTCGTCTTCTTGTTAACTCGGAAGTCGGCGCCAAAACGAAAGCCGTTTAACGTGGTGTCCCAGTTGTCGTTGTTGAGAGAATCCGTTCCCTGGTGAACGCTGCTGAATGACGGCCCGCTGATGCGATTGCGGTTGTAACCCAAGCGGAACGAGAGGCGATGCATTGGCAGAATTACGATGTCGAAGTTGTACAGGTTCTGCCGGTTGTAGAAGGCGTGTGGCGAGGTAAGAATTGGAATATACGGCGACGCTCCGGCGGACGGATTCAAAGGGTTCGCCAGCAGGTCGTAGTCGAAATAATTCTGCATGTGCTGGTAGCTGCCGCTGAAGTTGTACCAGCCGTACTTGGAGACTCGCAGCCGAAGGGCCTGTTCCGGATCGCCACCCCATCCGAAGCTGTTCATACTTAAGCTGTCGAAGATGTCCTGATGGGTGAGTGACTGCATGGTGAGCGACTGCTCAAGGATGCGTGCTCCGGATTGCAGATTGACGAGGGTGTCGTACATGGCCTGGCTTCCGGAGACATCGTTAATGCGACCACCGAACTCAATCGACTGGGTCACATGAAACCCTCCGATGTCTTTGCCTTCGTCCGCAGTGGCGGGCGGAGGCGGTGTAGGAGGAGTGGATGGCGGCGGATTCTGGGCACTGCCCCGATCGGCAATCAAGAGCCCGGCAATGATGACCCCAAGCCGTAAGTAATGTGCGCCAATGGTTCGGATTCCCATGCCAATCCTCGTGCTACCGGAAGAACACCGGGCTGAAATTTGATCCGTGGATTTGTGTGTGGCACATGGTGCAAGCCTGGTACTTGGCGTTTTGGTTGTGGGCCGGCCCCTGAGGAGCAATAGCGGCTCCATTCATATTCGGCGTATGGCAACGAAGGCATAGGAAGTTGATGTTGTTGACTTGCAACAGTCGTGGATTAGTGGAGCCATGCGGCGTATGACAGGACATGCAACCCTCGTCGGTCTTCACCGGAGCGTGTTCGAAAACGAAGGGCCCCATGGTGTCAGTGTGGCACTTGGTGCAGACTGCAAATTGGCCCGCCGCGGCGCGAACCTGGTGTCCGGTCTGCGTTCCGTGGGGATTGTGACAGTCGCTACACTGCACCAGTCCTGATTCCACGCGATGGCGGAAGGGCCGCGCGAACTCCGCCTTCTGCGCGGCATGGCAGCCGAAGCAGAGCTCCGTCTGCGACTTGACGAGCATGAAATTCACATCCGCAGATTTGTGTGGACTGTGGCACGAAGTACAACTAAGGCCGTTCGCGAGATGCGCGGACTTGGAGAAATTCTGGGTCTCGAGGCTCGACTGATGACACTTAGTACAGATGGCCGCCGTCTGCGCCGGGCTCAGGGTCTCGAAGCGGATAATCTTTGTGATGTCTCCGCCGCCTTCGACGTGAGCTTGCGCGGGGCCGTGACAGGACTGGCATCCGTGCTGCTCGCCCTTGAGCAGCGCTGCGTGAGGAGTGTTGGCGAAGTGCTTGTCCCAGACTTCCTCATGACACGTTTTGCAGATGTCGGTCTCGGCGTACTGTCCGCCGGGCAAGGCGGCTGAAGTTTTCGATTTGGCGTCTGGTACGCTCTGCTGCGCAAGTCCTGGAGTCGCCACGAATGTAACGATCAAAAGGGCAAATCCCAAAATCCAGGAGATCTTGACTTCCGTGTAGTGCATCGGGCTCCTGACGGTGGCGCAAAGGCGTCGGAAATGCCGGAGGCTTATTTGGTTCTGGAGATTGTGCCACATTTTCCGGCGCTATGGGTTGGTTATTGCAAAATCGCCACAAATGAAGACGGCCGAAGCAAATTTGAGGCGATTCGAATCCTGAACTTTGTGTCGGTCGCCTCGCAGGTACGTCCGCTGGGGATCGCGCATAAACAGTTTGATGAACGTTACGAGAATAGCGGTAGAGATTACAAGCCATGCACCGATATCCAAGATCGTCTCTCGCATGCCACCACCTTTTGTTTCGCAAATTACACCATTCAACTCAACTCAAAACACAAGCTCTCAGATTTCGGGAAACGGCAGCTTGTGATTCATCGCGACAATAAAACGCCCCCTTTGCTTTCATCTTTCGGGGGAGGAAACGCTTAGGGGGCAATGCGCCACTTCGTCTTTACTGGTACTGCTATTGGAGACAAGCTACTCCTATAGTGCCATGGAGTAAATGGCACTAAGGTGCTCGTGCGGTGATTCTTCATTTCTTGACAACAAGGCTCGGGACCGTTCCTAGTCTTTGACATACTTGCGGGCAGTGTGAACGATGCTCGGTAACAGGCAACTGGTTCAGTACGCGGTTGTCGGTGGCGCGATGTTGCGTCAGATGACCCGTAGTCGGCAGGTACCGGAACTGGCGTCCGTTGGTGCTATTCCCCGAATAACTGCCGGGAAATCGCCATGTCGTAAGTAATCCTGAGCGACAGCCGATCGGGAAGTCCGCCTTCCCGAAGATTGCCCAGGAGTCTTGTTCCGGGAAGTCACTTGGACGAATTATTTGAATGCTAAGTCCAGAAGGAGCGCGAGGTGTTACAAGAAGCTGAACTCAGCGCCAAGCTGATTCAGAAAACACCTCGGAGGATCTTCAGAGACTATGTACTTCATCGGACTCGATGTACACAAGAAGACGATCAGCTACTGCGTGAAGGACGCGGCCGGTCGTGTGTATCAGGAAGGCAAGATTGGATCGACCCGGCGGGAGCTGGACGAGTGGATCCGAACGATGCCTCAGCCCCGGACCATCGCCATGGAAGCGACGATCTTTACTGGGTGGATTTACGATCACCTGCTTTCGCATGCCGAGAAGGTGAAGGTAGCGCATCCTTTGATGTTGCGTGCGATTGCTGCGGCCAGGAAGAAAAACGACAGAATCGATGCCGGCAAGATCGCCGATTGCTTGCGGTGCGATTTCCTGCCCGAGTGCCACATGGCAACCACCGAGATCCGCGACCGGCGCCGCACGCTTCGTTATCGCAGCCTTGTAATCAAGCAGATGGTGCAGATAAAGAACCGCGTGTCCGGCCTGCTGATGGAGACCGGGGTCAGCTACAACAAGCAGCGACTGCACAAGGTGGGCTACTTCGCGGAGCTGATGACAGGCAACGAAGACGTGCACGAGAGTATACGGCCGCTGCTGAAGCTGAGCCGCGAGCTGATCAGCCGGTCGCAAAAGCTCGATTACGCCCTGCTCAGTTCGCTGCAACGAGATCCACTGCTGAAGGAACGGCTACGGAGGTTGAGGAGGGTGCCGGGCGTGGGTCCGATCACTATCGCGTTCTGTCGGAACTTGAAGGCGACGAAAGGGCGCACCAATTCATAGAGTTCTACGTAACTCCCCTTAAATCGGGACACCGGCAGCCGCCGAAGTGACTCCCGCTGGATCCCGGGGCGAAAATCGCCGGGGCTGAACCGCGCCCGGTAGCAGCGGCCTCGCTGCGGCCAAGCGTGCGCCATGTTTCGCCGTTTCTCAGTGCGCGGGAACGCTCCGGAATGGGGTTCAAATACTTAAGAGAGAAAAAAGATTGACTTCCAGGGGGAGCGGTGGCAAAATGGCGACCCTCTGGGACAAAAGGGAAATCCTGGATTATAACTGCGCACAACAGGGCGAGAAAATCGCCCACCGAAAGGAGACTTGCATGCGTCTCAAGTTGTTCTTGCTACTTGCGGTGGTGTTGGCGATCGCTAGTTCCGCGTTTGCCCAAATTACCGTCGACTTCGGAAATAAGGTAACATTTGTTGGCTTCTACAGTTCCGAGCCGGATCCCCTGACTTGGTCAGACGGCTTCCTCTCCGGCACCGTTAACTCGGGTTACACGTTGGGTGCTTTCACCACTGTCAACGATGGAGGTGTTAGCCAACTCACCTTTACCGGCACCCCAGACTTCTACGTGCTGGACGACATAACGTATCAGGTCGGGAAGGTAACCTATACGCTCACGTTCGATCAAACTGCGTTGCAGGGCTGCAACTGCTCGATCGGCAGCTATTACGCAGGTTTACCGGGACATCCGGTGTTCAGCAACAATTCGGACGTCCTCACCGCTCCCAACTACAACGTCAGTGGATATCCCTTCGAGAGCTCCCCTGACGTGATCTACGAAGGCGGCGTTGAAACCAGTCCGACCCCAGAGCCGGGCACGCTGGTCATGCTGGGATCGGGGATCCTGGCAGCCGCAGGCGTAGTTCGTCGCAAGCTGTCGCTGTAGTTCCCAAGACAACTTTCACCACAGCCGGAGCGATCTGCTCCGGCTTTTTCTTGCTGAGATGTGTTCCGCCTTTTCGGAAACCCTGCTTAAGGCAAATCTCAGGCGCGGCCGCAGGAATTAGTGCAGCAGTTATTTAGGCTGGGATGGCGCCGCCCACGACCGCCGGGAGCTGATGGCAGCGTCCCACCGCACCTTCAAAGATAGATTGCGCGAAATGGGGCCAGCAACCGCCTACTATTCCTTATCCAGTTAGGTTCCGCTGTGTAATTGGGGCGGCCGCGCGACTGATCGCTGGGCGCTCCCCTTGCTCACATTGAGCGCTCGGCATACCTGGGACCAAGAAAGTCCTTTGCGCCGCAGCGCGGCCACTCGGTCGGCATCAACCTTCGCTCGGGGTCTGCCGAACTTCTTGCCCTTGAGCCGCGCGTTGCGCAGGCCCGCCCGAACACGCTCCTGGATGAGTGATCGCTCGAACTCAGTCCTGACTTCGGGGGCCGTGCATGTGACCTGCTCCCCGCGAAATAGCCCATAGGAAAAGAGACTTCTTCCATTTAGGATGGCCCGCCAGGGCCAGAGGAGGAGTCGTGAGAAAGAGTCGATTCAGCGAAGATCAGATTATCGCCATCCTGAAGGAGTCGGAAGGCGGGGTGGAAACCGCAGAACTGTGCCGGCGGCACGGGATTGCGAAGGCGTGTTTTTATCGCTGGAAGAGCAAGTACGGCGGCCTGGAACTGAGCGAGGCCAGACGACTGAAGCAACTGGAAGAAGAAAACCGGCAACTGAAGCACATCGTAGCCGAGCAGGCGGTGGACATCAGGGCGTTGAAGGCGGTGGTCGCAAAAAAGTGGTGAGCCCGCAGGCGCGGCGAGAGGCGGTGCTGGTGATGCAAGTAGAGGTAGAACTGAGCCAGCGACGGGCCTGCGGGCTGATGGAACTGTATCGTGCAACCTGTCGCTATCGGAAACGCAGGAGCCAGGACCAACCGCTGCGCGTGCGGCTGCGCGAGTTAGCGGAGGCCAGGCGCCGGTTCGGCTACCGCCGGCTGCAGATTCTGCTGGAGCGCGAAGGCTGGCAGGTAAACCACAAGCGGGTGTACCGGTTGTACGTGGAGGAGAAGCTGTCGCTGCGGCGCAAGCGCGGGCGGAAGCGCAGCACGGTGCGTCAGCCGCTGCCGGCAGCTGTGGCCGCCAACCAGGTGTGGTCGGTCGACTTCATGAGCGATGCGCTCAGCTCGGGACGGAGGTTTCGCACCTTGAACATCGTGGATGACTACACGCGGGAGTGCCTGGCGATCGAGGTCGACACCTCGCTGGGCGGAGTGCGCGTGGTGCGCGTGCTGGAAGAACTGAAGCACAGCCGCGGTCTGCCGCGCCAGATCCGCAGCGACAACGGACCCGAGTTCGTAAGTCGCGCGGTTGATCAGTGGGCCTACGAGCAGGGCCTGCAGTGGCATACGATTCAACCCGGACGACCGATGGAGAATGGCTACGTAGAGAGTTTCAACGGTCGCTTTCGCGATGAGTGCCTGAACGAGAACTGGTTCAGCAGCCTGGCTGACGCACGCGAGAAAATCGAGCAGTGGAGGCGAGACTACAACGAAGCAGGCCGCACAGCAGCTTGCAGTACCGTACCCCGATGGAGTTTGCTCGGCAATCGGCAGGCTTCTACGTGGATGAAGTGGGGGAAGGGACCTCAAACGCCGGCCCCTTCCCCCACACCTCCATCCCCGCTATAAACAGCGGCCATCGGGGCGAACAAAAACCGGAGAAAGTCTCATTATCCTTGGACTAAACATGGGGGGCAGGTCTAGCGAATCACGATAGATCCTAGAAGTTGGCTGCGCTGTTGAGAAGTCATCTCACCACCAATCCGAAAAAACGTCGCTTCCGAATTGCGGTGCCAGTTCTGGTGTCAGTTCGTTTTGGGATTCGGTGCGCTTTGCTGCGTCATGGTGCAATGCGCCCCATAACGAAGTTGCTGTATTTGCGAGCTAATGCAACTTGATGTGCTTTGGTGCCTCTCTGGTCGGTGAGATTAAGAGTTAGTTGCTCGGCTCCCTTCGGTACTGTGCCGAAAACGATCTTTGAAGGCGGACGCCAAGCCGTTGATTTGATTGTGTCCGTTCAGTGGTTCTCGCCGCGGTTCAAAACCTCATGGTTTTAGCACTGCGATTTCCGAATCAGAAAGTTTCTCAAGAACCCCGTATCTCGTGCCGCGACTCCCCACCCGCTAGATGGAATCAGGGTTTATTTAGGAATATCCCGTAATAGGAAAACTCCCCCGGCGTCGAAGAGCGCCCGCTTAGATTGAAGTCATTTGATTAGAACAAGTCGCAGAATAACCACCTGCCGGACCCATCGCGCTGGGCGCTTGTCGCCAGGGGCTACGATTCGCAGAGGCCCTTCCTTGGCGTCGAGCGGCTTGCCGTCACGCTTGTCGGCGAGAATGATTTCCCGGGTGGCGAAGGCCGGATCGATCTCCGCCAGGGCGAAGACGACTTTGTAGCCGTCAGATGCCTCCACTATAAGCACTTCGGTCAATCGAGGTCCCCGCAACTTGTCGCCTAACTGAACCCCAGTGTTGGAAAGCAGCGTCGCCAAGGACACGCCCTCAAATTGGGCTGGGACATCGTGGTCTTTCACACTTACGGTTACGTGTGGCGAGCTCGCGATCTGGGCAGCGGTCAATGTCGTCGATTGTCCGTCGGCGCTGACGATCTGCAGGGTTTGCGCCGATGATCCGGCGACAAAGCAGAGAAAACCGCATGCGATCAAACCATGCAGAGATCGTCGTTGCGCCATTGTTCCCCCACACTAAAAGAAATTGGAATTGCCATTGCCTTACCGCACGGATATTCTCGACACGAACCGACATTCTCCATGCCGAAACTGTACACCCCACGCGACGCGGCCCAGGTGCTCGGGATCAGCTACGCCTCCCTGAAGCAGTGGATCTATCAGGGCAAGCTGAAGAGTGTGCGAACCCCTGGTGGCCATCATCGTATTCCCGAGTCGGAGATCGACCGTGTGTTGCCGCCTGTCACTGTTAAAGGTACCCGAGAAAAGCGACGCCGCACCTTCCGCCGCATCAGTGGCCGAAACCAGTTGATCGGCCGCATCACCGATATCAAAGTCAGCGGCCTGCTTGCGCAGGTGACGCTGTCGGTCGGCGGACAGCACATCACCTCCATCATCACCGCCGACGCGGTCCACGAATTGCGGCTCAAGAAGGGCCAGATCGCGGCCGCGCTGATCAAGTCTACCGAAGTCATGATCATCTTACCCGACTAAATTCGTTTGACAGCCACAGTTTGATTCGATTAAATCGATAGACCTTCGGCTGCTCAAAGGATCGGCGCGGACCATTGAGTCCGGCACGATCCCTTTAGGTTAGGGAGAGAGATGACGACTTCCGTGCATTTTCAGCGAGTGGTGTTGTTGTTTCTGGCGTGTCTTTCTGCGCTTCCTGCCCGTGCGCAGGTTTCTGCTGTCCTGTCCGGGAGAGTGACGGACCAGACCGGTGCTGTCGTTGCGGGAGCCATGGTCACGGCAACCAGCCAGGAAACTGGAATCGCTCGCACTGCGACCACCAATCAAGCGGGAATGTACGAATTGCTCGCCCTGCCCATCGGTCGCTATGAATTGACCGCCTCCAAGACGGGCTTTGCCCAGGAAGTGCGCACTGGTGTTCTCCTGGTCGTAGGCCAGGACGCGACCGCCAATTTCGGCCTGAAGGTCGGCCAGATAACCGAGCAGGTGAAGGTCGAGAGCAGCGTCGCGCTGGTCAACGCGACCTCCCAGGACATCTCGGGCCTCGTCGGTGAAAAAGAAGTGAAGGCGCTTCCGTTGAACGGACGAAGCTACGACCTGCTGCTGATGCTGAACCCCGGAATCGTGAACTTCACCTGGGAAAAGACGGGTGGCATCGGCGTCTCCAATTCGAGCACGGGCAACAATTTCTCCGTATCCGGCAACCGTCCGCAACAGAATCTCTTCCTGCTCAACGGAGTGGAGTTCACCGGCGCGGCTGAGAACAATATGCAGCCCGGCGGTCCCAGCCAAAACCTGATCGGTGTCGAAGCGGTGCGCGAATTCAACGTTCTTCGAGACAACTACGGCGCCGAGTACGGCAAGCGCCCCGGCGCGCAGGTCACGGTCGTCACCCAATCGGGCACGAACCAGTTCCACGGTTCGGTTTATGAATTTCTGCGCAACAACGCGCTCGATGCTCCCAATTATTTTGACCTCGGCTCGGCGCCGCCATTCCAGCGCAATCAGTTTGGCGCCGCCGTTGGAGGCCCGATTCAGAAGGACAAGACCTTCTTCTTTGCCAACTTCGAAGGATTTATTCAGAACTTGCACCAGACTTCGGCGGCCTTCGTTCCCGATCTCACATCGCGGGCGAAAGCGGTACCGAGTGTTCGACCACTGCTGAACTTGTGGCCCACGCCTCCCGCCAATGCTCCCGACTTCAACGGTATCGCTCAGGTCTTTAGCAGCCCGCTACAAACCATTCGCGAGTACTTCGGAAACGCGCGTCTCGATCATGTTTTTTCCGCCAAGGACAATTTCTCAGCGGTCTACACCATCGACGACGGCAATGACTTTACGCCTACCACCGCCAATCCCTACAGCACCGACATCCTGACTCTGCGCGAACAGGTGCTGAGCCTTGAGGAAACGCATGTCTTCTCACCAACGCTACTGAACACGGCCCGCTTCGGCTTTTCGCGCGCAGGGTATTTTTTCACCGGAGAACCCACACCCGGCACTCCGGCCGCCACAGTGCCGGGATTCCTGGTCGGCAAGCTCGTGGGCGCGGTTGTAGTCGGCGGAAGCGCGGCCTCCAATCCCCAGGCGCAAGTAGGGCTCGCGGGCAGCAACAACGGCAGCAACCTGACCATGGCGCGCAACCTTTACACCTACGAAGACCGCGTGGGGCTGACCATCGGCAAGCACCAACTCGATTTCGGCGTGTGGGTGCAGCAATTTCAAAGTAACGAAACCATCGCTCTCAGCCAGTACGGGCAGGCGACCTTCACCAGCCTCGCGACCTTCCTGACCGGCGTCACCTCAACCTTCCTCTACGATCCCGCGCCGACAGAAATGAACTGGCGCTCGCTCTTCACCGCAATCTACGCGCAGGACACCATTCGGCTGAGTCCCTCTTGGACGGTGACGCTGGGATTTCGAGGAGAATCTTCCACCGGATGGAACGAAGCCCACGGGCGCGCCGCCAACTACACCTTCAACAACGGAGTAATCTCCAACCAGCCGAACATTGGGAACAACGCATTCACCACCAACAACGCCAAGTTTTTGCCCGAACCGCGGGTTGGCGTCGCGTGGAGTCTCTACCCCGGCAAGACCGTCCTCCGCGCAGGCTTCGGAATGTACAACGAATTACAGGACGCGCTCGGCTACCGCATGGACCAGAACGCTCCGTTCAATCCGACCTACAGTATCGCCGCGTTGCCGGTCTCCGCGCTGCCTATCAATCCAGCCGCGCCCGTTCCCTCGAAGGCCCTGCTCGTACCCGGCGGAGTCCAACCCAATCTGAAAATGCCGACGCTCATTTCCTACACTCTGGGAATCGAACAACAGCTCACCGCCAACACCACGCTGACGCTGCGCTACGTTGGCTCGCACGGCTATCACGAGATTGTCGGCGTCGATGCCAACACGCCTTATCCGACCATCTGTCCCGCATCGCCTTGCCCGGCGACCTATCCCATTAGCTTCCCAGTCGGACTGGCGGGCACTCCAGTCCCGGCGGGCTCGTTCTACATACCAGTCGGACGGCCCAAGCAGAATCCTACGATCGCTAACACCTGGACCTGGTTCTCCTGGGGAGATAGCAACTACAACGCCCTGCAAGTTGATGTGAACCGCCGCTTCAGCAACGGACTTTCCTTCCGCGGCGTCTACACCTGGTCCAAAGCGCTCGACGACGGCGACTCGCTCAATCAGACCACGGCCGGAAATGCTCCGGGTCTGATCTCCAACCCACACGACATCAAGGCCGATTGGGGCCCGGCAACCTATGACATCAGAAATGTCGGTGTCGTCAGCGTGGTGTATGACCTGCCTTTCGGCAAGGGCAAGTCCTACGCCAATAACTTCAGCGGATTCGGCAACGCGCTCATCAGCGGGTGGTCGGTCGACAGCATCATCACTGCGATGAACGGATTCCCGTTCACTGCGCAGCTCAGTTATAACCCTTCTAACAATGGCGACACGCGCAATCCTGTTCGGCCGTTCGCCAACCCCAACTTCAACGGAAACCCAATTATCAGCACGACTACGCAGTACTTCAATCCGAGCTTCTTTCTCCAGCCACCAGCCAACAGCGGATTCTGGGGCAACGCCACGCGCAACAACCTCGTGGGCCCGGGCCTGGCGACCTGGGACTTCTCTGCCATCAAGAACACCAAGCTGGGTGAGCGCCTCAGTCTGCAGTTTCGTGCCGAGATCTTCAACCTGCTCAACCGGGCCAATTTCAACACGCCCAGCCTGATTACTTTTACGCCCACTGGTGTATCCGGCACGGCAGGGGCCATCACCAGCACCTCCACCACCGCTCGTCAGGTTCAATTCGGATTGAAACTGCTGTGGTAATAGAGTGGCTCTCAGTCCTTTTGGAGCATCACTTCGGTAGACTTGATTACGACTTTGACGGTATCGCCTTTCTTGAGTGACATGGTTTCGGCGCTTCTGCGGGTGATCACGCTCTCAATAAGGTTCTCCCCAACGCGCACTACGACATGTGCCATTACGCCGCCGAGCTGAACTTCCTCGACGGTCCCTGCGAGTTGATTGCGAGCTGAAAGTGTCATTCCGGAAGAATAGTCCTGTCGCGGTGGGCGAGGGAAGCACTCCCCCTGAGGTTTAGCGCTACGCGCCATCTCAAATTCGGGCTACAAAGCGATGACTGCCGAGCCGTCATAAGCCGGAAGTGGGCCGAAACGGTTTCCTTTCCGCACAGTAGCGGATTGTTCCGCCATTCTTCTGAAAACTGATTTCACAATCTCGTAATACAAACGAATAGTTTTTTCGTTATTTTTTGTAAATTTCGCGTTCGCGGGAGAAGTTGTTTTGCGCAGTCGCAGGTTCGCGTAAGTTGTGAAAACAATCTAAAACTATGTTCCGGCCGAAACTTACGCTAGTGTATGATAAATGTGATAGCCCGCACTTCTCATGACCAAAAGCGCAGTCCTAGAAATCTTTGCGCGCGCCAATCGTTTTATCTCGCCGGACCAGGTGTGGGTGGCGCTACAACGATGCTGGGACAGGAAATGCGTTTACAGCTATTTGCTGCGATTGAAACGGCAAGGATTGCTGGAAACTGGTCCTAATAAGAGGCGGGGCTATCTATCCTACCGACTGACCGAGCGCGGACACGCCCGGCTGAGATATTTCCGTTTACTGGGACGATAAATCGAGCGCGCGTTCGATACAGCTGCTGGACCTTGCCGGTAGAACGCTAGCCTGCCCGTGTCAAAACCGTTGGGAAGGGTTGTGCCACGCCGAATGACCTCTAGCTCTCGTCAAGTGCTCTTGGGTTCCACCAGGCGCCTTCCTTGACTAAGTCGTCAAGCAGCCCAGCTCTTGCGGCGACGCCGCGATTCATTGATTTCGTCTTCGGGTTGAACCGGCGGATGTACTCGCGGGAGCTAGAGGGAGGCACACCCCATTTTGCTCCGGCCATCGAGTCGGCAACAAAGCCAACCTGGCTCCCTGGCCTTCTTAGCCACTTAGGGTCCATGCCGACCTCCCTCAGTCGATCCTGATGTTGCATCAGATAGGCGCGCTGCTCGGCAAAATCATCCGGCAGGGTCCGGACTAGATCCACCAGTTGGTCGGCTACCTTAAGATCGCTGGTACGGATGTTGTTAAGCTCGGGACACGCCGCCAAAGCTTCCTGCAACCAAAGCGACACCACAACCAGCAGGCCCGCCTTGTCAGCGATTTTCCCCTTGGGCACCTCCAGCAGTTCGACACCCAAGCTAAAGGCGAGGAGTTCCTCCTCGGTCACATAGCGGCTTGAGCTCTTCTTCTTTACGGGCCGAACTTCGGGCTGAAGGTGCTCTTCCATATGTTCTATGAAACGAAAGAACTCCTGGAACTCGGGTGAGGCCACCTTGTTCTGAACGCAGATAGGGCACGTTCGCCAAAACCTCTTGTTTACCGTTTTGGCAGCCGTATTTGCTTGTTGCTTCATAAAGTTACACCCCGATCCTCAAAACCTCCTCTTGGCAGATGGCTAAGGATAGAGCCCCAAAAGCTCTCGAGATCTCTAAGGCCGGAGAAACCTTATGCCCGAAGATAACGCAAGCCCGTCGGACGCCGCAAAGAGCGCGAACCAAAACAAAACACCAAAGCTGAAACCTGCCCTCGAGCAGTTAGGAACGACACTGTGCCCCATCTGTAAACGTCGGTTGGCAGTGTATCTGACAAAGACGCAGCGGCCGTTCATCAATTGTGGCTATTGTGCTGCGCGCGTCTTCTACAACGGTCGGGAATCGATGCGCATTCTCCGCCGCAAGATGAAACCAGTGCCGGAGCGCCTCCAATGAACCCCGGCAAACCCAGGACTGTGGCGCTGTATGCGCGGGTCAGCACCATCGATCAGAACTGCGAGATGCAGTTGCAAGATCTCAGGCGCTACGCCAGCCAGCGATTCGATCGATTGTGCGAGTACGTTGACACGGGTGTCAGCGGCACCCAACGCAAGCGACCTCAGCTTGACGCGCTGATGAACGATGGACGGAAGAGAATCTTCGACGTTGTGCTGGTGTGGAAGTTCGACCGCTTCGCTCGGTCGGTCAAGCACCTGGTGGACAGCCTGGAAGAGTTCCGTGCGCTCGGCATCGACTTCATCAGCTACACGGAGAACGTGGACACAACCACACCGAGCGACCAACTGCTGTTTCACATCATGGGCGCGGTCGCGCAATTCGAGCGCGACTTGATCGCAGAGCGTGTGCGAGCCGGCATAGCGCACGCCAGAGCGATGGGGAAGCGGATTGGACGCCCACGGGCGGAGATCGATGTCACCCAAGTTCAGGCCCAGAGAGGGCAGGGAAGATCGCTGCGCCAGATCGCGAAGTCGTTGGACGTGCCGGTCTCGCGGGTGCGGCGCGCATTGGCGATTGACAGCAGCAAAACTGCGCACGGGCTGGGCGGTCAAGACTGCCCTGGCGAAGTCAGACAACCAACGGGGCACTATGACTGATCAAGTTCTCGCGGTGACACCACCTGCGCAGAGTAAATCAGAATGGCTCACGGCCAGAGAAGCCGCGGCCTATCTAAAGATCGAACCTCGCACGCTTCTCAAGTGGGCCAGGCAGGGACGCGTCAAGGGTCATGTTCTTTCCGGCACGGAGCGCATGACATGGCGCTTTCGCACTGAGGACTTGGACGCTACAATGTCCCCGCCGTCTGTTGCTCTCACGAAACGGAGGATTCAGTGAGACAACGGAACAGAAATGGCAGTGTGGTACTCGATAAACGCATCAAGACTTGGAACTTTTTCTTCTGGGAGAACGGCAAGCGGCGCTCAAAGAAGATCGGCACCTTGAGCCAGTTTCCTACGAAGGCATCAGCGTGGCAGGCAGCAAAGCCCCTGCGCGATGCGGTAGAGAACCGAGTCAGCACCAGCAGTGCGGCACCAACCGTGAACACGCTAGTCGATCAGTACCGAGCAGAGAAGATGCCGAAACGCAGTGACACGCGACGAAGCTACGAAGTCTGGATCAGCAACTACATTCTCCCCAAGTGGGGCGGGTGTTCGCTCTCAGACATACAGGCTCGGCCCGTGGAACTGTGGATTGAATCATTGACGCTCGCACCGAAGAGCAGGGTTCACATTCGGGGAGTGCTCAGCATCCTGTGGGACTTCGCGATGTGGCGCGGTGACGTACCAACGCAGCGGAATCCGATGGAACTGGTAACGATCAAACAGGCAACGAAGAGAACAAAAAAACCGCGCAGTCTCACCGTGGAGGAGTTCCAGAAGTTCATCCAACATCTGGGCGAACCATTCCGCACCATGGCTCTGCTGTGCGTCTGCTTTGGCTTGCGAATCAGCGAAGCACTCGCCCTCAAGTGGGGCGACGTTGATTGGCTGGACAGCAAGCTCAGAGTAGAACGTGGCATTGTCGCCCAGATCACGGACGACGTGAAAACGCCAGAGTCGCGGCGCTCTCTTCACATTGATAGTGCGCTGCTGGACACGTTGAAACTCTGGAAGCAAACGACACAGTTCTCGGCTACTGAGGATTGGCTGTTCGCGTCTCCGGCGCAGCTTGGAAGATTGCCCTGGTCTTACGATCAGGTTTGGCGAATGTACCAGAAGGCAGGCGCTAAGTCTGGAATCGGCGGACTCGGTACTCACTCGCTGCGTCACACGTATCGGTCATGGCTTGACGCTGTAGGAACTCCCCTAGCTGTGCAACAGAAGCTCATGCGGCACGCGGACATCCGTACGACAATGAACATCTACGGGGACATCGTGACGGATGAAATGGCCGTAGCCAGCGGGAAAGTCACTCAGTTAGCGTTGAACGGCAGGTGAAACGGCAGGAGACGTTCGCTAACTTCTTGAAAAGATGGTGAGCGCGGAAGGAATCGAACCTTCAACCTACTGATTAAGAGTCAGTTGCTCTGCCAATTGAGCTACGCGCCCGCTTGTGTGGGAACAATCGGAAGGCAAAATAATTATAGCATCCGAAATGCTGCTGACGGAACGCGCGAGGGCCGCGAAAACGCGTGCAAATTTCGCCTGAACGCAATCACGTTAGTCGATCTGTACGAGCTGCCCTTGATCGACTGGCGATGTCGGAGCTTGCAGCGTCTGTGGAGCGCGCCAGAAGTCCATGTACGACACCTGATGCACGCACGAAACCGTGCAATGCGGTGCGCAGTTTTTTTCCGTGAGAAATTCGCGGCGGATGTCGTCCACTGAGTAGTGGTCCAACGGTACGCCCGGGTACCCGCGTTGCTGCGAGCAATAATGCACCAGCCCGTCTTCGCAAATGTAGAGGTAGCGCGCGCCGGCGCGGCATTTCCAGTCGTTAGGCCGGCCGTGGGCGATGTTGTCCTGGAAGAAGTTGAACCGCGAGTAGTTCTTCTTCTCCAGCTTCTTCATCTTCAGGAACACTTCGCGTTCCTCATCTGCCAGAGGACGCAACTGCCCCTCACCGTCGTGAATGATGCCGATGGTCGAGGTGAAGCCCAGCTGCACCGCGCGGCGTCCCACCACTAGCGCGTCATGCGGATTCCGTGTGCCGCCACCCACCACCGAATTAATATTCACATGGAAGTCGGCGTGTTCGGCCAGCAACTGTAACTTCTTATCGAGCACCTTCAGAGATTTCTTTGAGACATCGTCAGGCATGACGTTGTCGATGCTGATTTGCAAGTGGTCTAGCCCTGCGCGGTTCAATCGCTGGATGCGATCGGCCGTCAGCAGGTAGCCGTTCGTGATCATGCCTACGATGATCGGATAGGTCCGCATATGCGCGATGATCTCGTCGAGTTCGGGATGCAGCAGCGGCTCGCCGCCGCTCAACGTGACGATGTTCGTGCCCAGGCGCGCCAGGTCGTCAACGCGCGACTTCATTACGTCGAGCGCAATTGGCTTGGAGAAATCGTCGTACTCGTTGCAGTACTTGCAGGCGAGATTGCAGCGCCGAATGGGAATGATGTGCGCCATTACCGGGTGGTCGGTAGAGATCACGCCTTTCGCAATCATTGCCAGTTCGCGTAGGCGGCGCTTGGCGGCGATGGTTCGTCCGCGCAGGCCTGGAGAAAGTTTCGACATACGTATGTTCTTGTAATTACAACACAGTAGATGCGGTGACAGGGAAGTAGGACGCCTTGTTCGGGGAATAATCGCACCCGAGTGGCGACCCAGCGACAGCAGGCGGCGTTGCGAAATTTCGCCAATTCGCGCGCTGCGACGCTCCGCCGCCCTCACGACGAATCGGCGAAGCCTCAGCTATAATAGAGGATTCCGTTACTCAATCTTGGAGTTCTGTCAAAGCATGATTCGATTTCTGCAAACCCCTGGCCCGACGAAGAAGATTATTCTGGGCGGACTTTTACTAATCGTTTGCGTGATGATGATTATCACGCTCGTTCCCGGCGGCATGTTCGGCGACTATTTTGGGTCCACCATAGACACAGCTGGCGTCGTGGCTAAGGTCGGCACCGAAGACGTCACCTTGCAAGAAGTGAGCCAGCGCGCTCGCATGATCGGACGGCAACAGTTCCGCGGCAACGTGCCTCCCACGCTAATGCCCTTCCTGATGCAGCGTGCCGCTGACAGCATGATCACGCAGGGCGCCATTGCCTATGAGGCCGACCGCATGGGATTGGCCGTAAGCGACAGCGAGTTGGCCAACTACCTTCATCAGGGACAGTTCGGTCAGTTGTTCTTTCCCGAAGGGAAGTTCATCGGCCAGGAACAGTACGAGACCTTCGTGCAGAACCAGTGGGGCTTGAGTGTCCCGCAGTTTGAGAAGGAGCTGAAAGACCAGCTTGCCCAGCAGAAGCTACTTTCGGCGGTCAGTGCAGCGGCCACCGTCAGCAACAAAGAAATCCAGGAGCAGGTGACCAAAGACGGAACCAAGATTAAGTTCGACTACGCCGTGCTCACCCTCGACGACGTGAAGAAGCAGGTGAAAGTCACCGACGTCGAACTCAAGGCCTTCTACGACCAGAACAAGCAGCAGTACGTGAACTCCATCCCGGAAAAGCGCAAGGCTCGTTACATTGTGGTTGACACCGCAAAGGTCGCGGCCAACGTGCCCGTTACGCCTGCCGATCTTCAGTCGTACTACAACCAGCATCAGGACGAATTCCGCATCGCTGAGACTGTCACTGTCCGTCATATCCTAATTAAGACTCCGACGCCGGATGCGAATGGTAAGGTCGATCCTCAGGCAGTAGCAGCAGCCAAGGCGAAGGCCGAAGACGTACAGAAGCAGTTGAAGGCCGGCGCAGATTTCGGGGCATTGGCGACGAAGTATTCCGATGATCCGGGCAGCGCGCAGAATGGCGGATTGTTGCCGCCAATCACGAAAGGGCGCACTGTTCCCGAGTTTGAGCAGGGAGCCTTCACCACGCCCAAAGGCCAGACCACCGACATCATTCGGACCAGCTACGGCTTTCACATCATTCGCGTCGAAGACAAGCAGAATGCGCGCATGAAGCCGTTGGACGAAGTGAAAGCCCAGATCGAGCCGGCCATCAAGCAGCAGAAAGGCGCAGCGGCAGCGCAAGGCCTCGCCAATGCGGCCCAAGCCGAGGCCAAAACCGCTGGTCTGGAGAAGGCCGCCGCCGACAAAGGCCTGACGGTAATTTCGACAGAGTTGATTGCGCAGAGTGAGCCGTTACCAGGCATCGGCCCGTCGCAGGAATTGTCGAACGCGCTCTTCGCAGCCAAGAAGGGCGACGCTCCCGCGATGGCGCAGACCTCTCAAGGCTACGCCATCTACCAGGTCACGGAGATCGAGGCCCCGCAAACTCCCACCTCTGATCAGATTCACGCTCAACTCGAAGATCAGTTCAAAGCGCAGCGCGCGCAAACCATGCTCGCTCAGAAGACGCAGGAATTGTCTGACCGCGCGCACGCCGAACACGACCTGAAGAAGGCGGCGAAGGATCTGGGCGCGACTGTCAAGACCAGCGACCTGGTGAACGCTACCGCTCAGGTTCCTGACATCGGTTCGATGGGGGGAGCCGCGAGCGCCGCCTTCGGTCTCGAAGTCGGGCAGATCAGCGGCCCGATCCAGGGCAGCACCGCAAGTGGTGTCGTACTGGCCGTGATCGAGAAGCAGCAACCAACGCCGGAAGAAGCTAAGGTCGCATGGGACCGCGCCAAGGAATCGCTGCTCGACCAGAAGCGCCAGATGCTGGAGGGACTGTACGTGCAGAACCTCCGCGACAAGTTGGAGAAAGATGGCAAGATCAAGATCAACAAGAAAGAGATGGAACGCATCAGTCGCGTAGGCGAAGGATCGTAGAACCGCGGCATTACTGATTACGCGGCCAGCGGTGCGAACCGCTGGCCTATGTTTTCTATAGGCGAATCCATTCGAGCGGTCAGGCTTCGTCACTTTTTCGCTACGGAGATCATCTCGGCTCACTAACCATGTTTGCTCAACGCGCAGCCGGCATCCTGATGCATCCCACGTCTCTGCCCTCTGCCGGGGGCATCGGAGACCTGGGCGAGGCTGCGTACGACTTTATCGACTGGTTGGCGGCCGCCAAGCAAACCCTCTGGCAAGTGCTGCCCATCGGTCCCGCTGGCTGGGGAAACTCGCCCTATTCCTGCACCTCGGCCTTCGCGGGCAACGTGCTCATGATCAGCCTGGACCGGCTGGTCGAGCGAGGATACCTCGCTCACGACCGCATCGGAGCCGACGCCCTGCCGCTGTCGGCCGTCGATTTCGAACAGGTAAGCGCTTATAAGCTGCCGCTATTGCGCGAGGCCGCGCGGAATTTTCTGCACTCTGCGGGCGACGGCCCGCGCACTCGCTACAAGGCATTCTGCAAAGAGTACGGCTGGTGGCTCGACGACTACGCGCTCTTTGCCGTTCTGCGCGAGCATTTCGGCGACACTGCCTGGAACTCCTGGTCAACCGAAATTGCCCAGCGCAAGCCTGACGCCCTGGCGCAATTGCGCGAAGAACTCAAAGACCTCATTGCGGTCGAGTGCTTCCTCCAATTTGCTTTCTTCGAGCAGTGGAGATCGCTGCGCGCCTATTGCGGCGAGCGCGGAGTGAGCATCATCGGCGACGTCGCAATCTTCGTCAGCTATGACAGCGCCGATGTGTGGACCCACCCCGACATTTTCCGCCTCAATACGGATCTCTCCCCCGAAGTGGTCGCCGGTGTTCCGCCCGATGCTTTCAGCGAGACCGGCCAGCGATGGGGCAACCCGCTCTATGACTGGGACGCCTTGAAATCGCGGGGATACGACTGGTGGATCCAGCGCATGAAGTGGGCGGTCGCCACCTGCGACATCATTCGCCTCGATCACTTCCGCGGATTCGAAGCCTGCTGGGAAATTCCTGCAGAAGATCCAACCGCCGTCAACGGACACTGGACGCCCGGCCCCAACTTCGAACTCTTCCGCGCTCTCAAGAACGAATTAGGCAAGCTGCCGTTCATCGCCGAAGATCTCGGATACATCACCCCCGAAGTTCACGCTCTGCGCAAGAAGCTCGATGTGCCGGGCATGAAGGTCATGCAGTTCGGCTTCGGCGACAAGGGCGCGCACATCTATCTCCCGCACCGCTTCACTCCGGATTCAGTTGTCTACACCGGCACCCACGACAACGACACCACCGTCGGCTGGTGGAACAACAGTGCCAGCGAGCGCGAGAAAGCCTGGGCCACGCAGTACTTCGGAAAAGTGGACGACGGAATTAATTGGTCGTTCATCCGTTCCGCGTTCGAATCCGTAGCGACCCTGGCTGTCATTCCCGTGCAGGATGTTCTCGGACTGGGTAGCGATTGCCGCATGAATATCCCCAGCAAACCCGGCGGCAACTGGTCGTGGCGATTGCACAGTGGAGCGTTGACGCCAGACCTCGCGAAGAAACTCGCGCTTCTCACCGAAGTGACCGATCGCGAAGCGCCTCCAAAGCGCTCGGGTGAATCCCGAGATGCGATTGATCTGAACGAATTCGTTGTGTGATCTTGCGGTCGATTCGCCCTGTTTTGTATCAGGGCACGACTTCAGTCGTGCCGCCAGACCCTTTAATGTTGTCATCCCGAGCGGGCTTTAGTCCGCGAGGGATCTGCTTTCCTCTCACCTAAGAAGAATCTGGGTGCCCCGTTCTTTCCCTTCTTTTGGGAAGGGATGGATCCTGCAAACTCCCGTGACGCCCCTCTCCTTTACTTAATCCTGAGCGGCAGCGAGAATAGCAGGTTGTGCTGTCGCGCCAGTTCGCGACACGACGAACCATCATTACCCTCTTTATGCAGTCGAAAGGACTCCTATGCCAGCCAGTGGTGAACTCATCCGCAATATGAATTTCGTGGACGACATCGCAGCAACGCTTCGCCGCGTCAGCGTGAGCATTCATCTCCTCTCCGAAGACGAAAAGAAACGTCTGGCCGAGTACATGCGCCAGTCCGACCCCAATTTCGTTTCGATCCTCGCCCAATTGGAGCAGGGGGTCTAGCCGGATGGCCGACGTTCGCACCATTGCCGTCATCGGCGCTGGAATCATGGGTCGCGGCATCGCTCATGCCGCCGCGCTGGGCGGGTATCGCACAATTCTCGAAGACATTCTGCCCACCACACTGCGCAAAGCCGAGACCGAGATCCGCACCAATCTCGATAAAGCGGTAGAACTCGGCAAGGTCACGCAAACCGACGCCGATCAAGCTTTCGGACGCCTGGAGTATGCGTCCTCCGTCGAGCAGGCCGCCCGCGAGGCCGACCTTGTCATCGAGGCTGTGCCCGAAGAGATGGAGTCGAAGCTCGAAATTTTCACGCTGCTCGACAAGGTCTGCCGCCCCACGACCATCATCGCCACCAACACCTCGTCGCTCAGCATCACCGAGATTTCTTCCGTCACTTATCGCGCGCCCAAATGTGTCGGCATGCACTTCTTCAATCCCGTGCACAAAGTGAAGCTGCTGGAAATTGTGCGCGCGCTGGAAACCGACGACGGGACTCTCGCCGCCGCTGTCGACGTGGGCAAGCGCATGGGCAAGGAAGTCGTGGTGATCAAAGAGGCGCCCGGCTTCATCACCAGCCGCATCAACGCCCTGATCGGCAACGAAGCGTTTTACATGTTGCAGGAAGGTGTGGCTTCACCGCAGGACATCGACAAGGCGCTCAAGCTCGGACTGAACCATCCCATGGGTCCGTTTGAAATGGTTGATCTGGTCGGCCTCGACACCCGCCTGCACATCCTCGAGTACCTGCACAAGACCCTCGGCGAGAAATTCCGTCCCGCGCCGCTCATGGTCCAGTACGTCAAAGCCGGCCGCCTCGGCCGCAAAGCCGGTCGCGGCGTCTACGAATATCCAGCCGACAGGCCAGGACAGCCTATCTCAGGCGCCGATAAGAAGTGAGCTTGTCGATATCGCAAGAAGCAACTTCGTTACCGCGTCAATCGATTCCACCAATCATCGGGGTCTACTGGGCGGCTGCCAAGGCATATTGCCTGCAATGTTCAAGATAGGCCGCCTCGTGTCTCGCCACCAAGTCAACAACACTGGTCCACAGCCATGATGGAGCATCGAGCTTCTTCGTTCGATTGCCTTGAAGTTCTGCCATCCAGGACTTTCGCATAGCTCCGTCCATTTGCCGCGCATGCGCTTTTCCTACAACCGAAGCGAGGAACCGCGCAGAGGCGACAATTTCTTCCCGAGTCAGGCGGTCCATTTCGAGCTTCAGGTCCTGCGGCAGCAATTCGCGTAATACTACCGGCCTCCCCAGCAACTTCGCCGCGAGCATCCGTTCGCCCAGATAGGGTGACAAGCTGCGCGCCCCTTCCACGACGCGACGCGCATTGTCCCTCGGCATCCTGGCGTCAGGCCAACTCGGGGCGGCGGCGCGAACCGCTTCCTTAATATCGATAAGGCACAGATCGCTTTTCTTGTCATCGCTGACCTCAGCCAGCACTGCAAACCGTAGTTTTCCGAGCGAACTGCATCCCTTCATCCAGTAGCAGGCGTCCAGCACCTCAACCGAGCTCTCGTTGTTCCGGTGTCGCAGGCTGGTGATGAGCTTCCGGACATCTTCCGACCGAAACAGATTAGTAATGTCACGCTTCTCGCTTTTCGAAAGTACCCAGAAACATTTGCCCAGAGGAATGGATGGTTTCACGTTTTCGATTCGCTCTTCAGCCAGATGTCTCCATTTGCGCTTCAGTGCTTGCTTGAGCACAAACCTGATCGGCTCAGTGGCTTTGCCGGTAGGCTTTGGTTCTTTCTCTCGATTAACCAGTGCTTCCTCGTATCCAACGATCATCTCTTCCATCATTAGCGCGGTTGAGACACCGGGCAAATCGGAACCGCGAGCTGCGGTTGCCAGCGAGAGCGCGAGTCGAATCAGGTCATGTGCAGGATTGCCGATGACGGTCTGATCCAGGTCCCTGATCTCGATTTCAACCTCGCCTTCAGCATTCGCTACCGGTCCCAGGTTTCCTACGTGGCAGTCACCGCAGATCCAGATCGCAGGCCCTTCCGGCAAGGTTCCTCTTTCCAGAGATTTCAGCCACTCGTAGAACTTCAGGGTGTTACCTCGAACATAGGCATGCGCCGACACCGCCATTTTGAGGTTGCGACGTTGGTCGAGCACGCACTGACGCTGATTAGGTCTAAGATTCGGAGGTTTTGCGCTTTGTTTTTTTCTCAAGGATCTTTTGCTCACTTGGAACGCGAGGTGCTATGGAAGCGAAACCCTGTGCGACTGGTCACTCGTTGATGTCATCCCGGTGGCCTTCTCTGGCACGTGACTGCCACCCGTGCTCTCAGTGTAAGCTTTACTTCCACAACGTATTCGTTCATCAGCGCAATGTCGGCATATGTTTCACTCGTGCCTTGGTGCCTTACAGAAGAAAAGCCGGGGACGCTTGCCCCGGCTCTCCGACAAAACACAAACCAACTAGGGGTTGATCTTGCGGCGCAAAAACCCTGCGAGACCAACGATACCTGAGCCGAACATGATCAGCGTGCCGGGTTCTGGTGTCACCAAAACTCCACCACTGACATAATCCAAAGACACATCGGTTGTCGCGACCGCAACGCCATAATCAATGTGACCCGTGAAAGGCTCGCCGCCGTTGCTCCAGAAGTCCACGACTCTGCCTCCGCCGATATCGAACATCAGTCCATAGATGTCCAGAAATCCTCCATAGAGCGGGTAGTCGGAGGCGGTTTGCGGCGAGCTGCCCGGCCAGAAGAGGTTGTCATAGGTTAGGAATCCGCCGTTCTGTGCCGGCAGACCAGTCGCTACCGCGAACTTGCTGAAATCATTTGGCGCCAGCAAATTGGTAGTTTCCGGTGCCGAGTGCGTGAGTGCCAGGAGCGAACCGATGGGTGCGTTTACGATGTTGAGGCCATTATTGGAGTCAGAGAAGGTTCCGCTGATTCCACTGACCTCTAAGGCTTGGGGATACGTCGCGTCCGCAGCGGTGCCGTAAGTCAACGTGATGGTCCCGCTTACTCCCGGACCTGTGAAGCTGAAGTCGTATGTGCTGGCGTTTGCCCGCAGAGTGAGCGATGCCGCGACTAGTAGGGTCGCGAGGACTACAAAAGCTTTTCTCATTTTGCCTCTTGATTCTGTCGGTTGGCCAGAGTTTGGATTGCGTCAAATCGGGGTCCCGATGTGACGTGAAGTTTGCCGGAGTATATGTCACTTCCTCTTTCGGAAGCAATACGGGTCCCCGCCCAAGTGGCGCGCGCGACATTGCAGCAGTCCGCAGCGCAGTTCCCATTTTGGGCCGCTTTGGTTACTTTAGTTTTCCGCCTCTGCTTTTTTTCCTACCGCTTCCCGTCGCCGCGATCTACAACCAATCTGTGGGCACGGGATTCGTGTCCCTGCCTCATCCCGCGTCCAGCGCGCGGGCCAATCGCTCTTTGACATCGTTGGCGCTGCACGGAGATGAGAATGCCTTGCATTGATAGTATTGAAAGTATTTGTATTTAAAGTATGACAAGTAATACAAATTTAGGCGCCGAAGCCGCCATTCTTGGCAGCTAAGTCTAATGGACACAATGATATACGTGTAACTATCTTTAGAATCTATACTTTGCGTAGTATTCATTATGCAAGTTATTGATTCTAAGTCAGCATAGGGGAGGGGGCACCACATTTCCCTTCATGCTAGTGAAAGTCATGCGACCTCACCTCCGCATCCGTGATGTCCACCGCCCCTGTCGAGTATGCCTCCCTCAGGGGAGCCACCCTCTCCACCCGCACCGAGATCACCCCATCTTGGTTCTGCAAGACCCCCTCCAACAGCAGAAACTTCTCCGAGGTGATGGTCACCCTGTCCCGCTCCATGATGTCAGGCGTGAGAATTGCATTGCTGATCCCGGTTTCGTCCTCAAGGCTAAGAAAAACAAATCCCCTGGCCGTACCCGGACGCTGCCGGGCAATTACGCATCCGGCGGTGCGCACGTAGCTGCCGTTTCTGGCCTGCGTCAAATCGTGCGCCGATAGCACCCGTGCCCTCTTCAGATCAGCCCGCCGATAGGCCATGGGATGCGGCCCAACCGTGAGTCCGGTACCGTGAAAGTCGGCGACGAGGCGCTCTTCGGGAGTCATCGCCGCCAGCGGCGAAGCCTCATCGATCTCAGGAATGCCATCCAGCAACGGCCCGGCAAACCGCGCGGCGCGTTCCACCTGCCACAGAGCATCGCGACGGTGCAAGCGTTGCTTCGTACCCGGATGATCAAGTTGCGCCTGTGCCTCTTTCGCCGTCGCGCAACCAATGGAGTTCAGCGCCCCGATGGAAGCCAGTTGCACCAGGTTGTCTCGGCGCAATTCGAGTACGCGATGGGCGAGGTCGGCGATGGACTCGAAAGGCTGCTGCCCACGTGCGCGAACAATCGCCTTGCCGGCTTCCTCGCTCAGCCCGCGGGCATAGCGAAACCCCATGCGCAGCGTTGGATGGTCCGCGCCTTTAAGGTTTGTAGTAAGGCTCGGTTGTTGGGTAGAGCTGGCCTTTAGGCCAGCGTCTAGGACGTCTGTTTTTGATTCTCCCGAGCGGACTTTAGTCCGCGAGGGGCCGCCGGAGGCATTCGCTTCTTCCTCCAGCGTGCACAACCAGTCAGAACAATTAATATCCACTGGCTTAACCCTCAACCCGTGCCTCTGCGCATCTTTCACAATGGTTGCCGGTGAATAAAATCCCATCGGCTGATTGTTGAGCAGCGCGGCGGTGAAAGCCGCGAGGTAGTGGCACTTGAGGTAAGCGCTGGCGTAAGCGATAAGGGCAAAGCTGGCCGCATGCGACTCGGGAAAGCCATAGAGCGCGAACGAAGTGATGGAGAGAATGATCTCCTCCTGCGCCTGGCGCGAAATGCCGTTGCGCTCCATGCCTTCGCGCAGGTTCACTTCGATGTCGCGCATGCGTTTCTCACTGCGCTTGAAGCCCATCGCGCGGCGCAACTCTTCCGCTTGTCCGCCAGTGAATCCGGCAGCAATCATGGCCATGCGGAGAAGCTGCTCTTGGAACAGCGGCACCCCAAGCGTGCGCTCCAGCACCGGTTCGAGCGAAGGATGCGGATAAACCACCGGCGCGCGCCCCTGCCTCCGCATCAGAAACGGATTGACCATCTTGCCCACAATCGGCCCCGGGCGGATGATAGCGACTTGTACCACAATGTCGTAGAAGCGCGTGGGATGCAGTCGCGGCAGGCAAGACATCTGCGCCCGGCTCTCGATCTGGAACATGCCTACTGTATCGGCCTTCTGCAAGGTGCGATACACCACCGGATCATCCGCAGGAAGCATGGCGAGATCGACATCTTCTTGATAGTGGTCGTGAATCAGCGTGAGCGAATCTTTGAGCGCAGCCATCATGCCCAGCCCCAGCAGATCGACCTTGATGATGCCCAGGTCGGCGCAATCTTCCTTGTCCCACTGCACCACCACGCGGCCTGGCATCGTTGCCGGCTCGAGCGGCACAACCGAATCGAGTTGCCCCTGGCAGATGACCATACCGCCGGAGTGCTGTCCCAAATGGCGCGGCAGATCTTGTATCGCTACACAAAGCTCGAAGAACTTGCGGATGCGCGGATGCTGCAAATCAAACCCGGCATCGCGGAACTGGCGCTCGAGTGTGTCGCCCGGGTCCTTGTATTCCCACGAACTCACCAGCCCGGCGAGCCGCCCAAGCGTCTCCTCGTCAAAGCCGAGCACTTTGCCCACCTCGCGTGCGGCCGAGCGTCCGCGATAGGTGATGACGTTAGCCGTCATCGCCGCGCCCAGCTTGCCGTAGCGCGTGTAAACGTACTGAATCGCCTGCTCGCGCTGGTCTCCGCTGGGAAGGTCAAGGTCGATATCGGGCCACTCGCCGCGCTCTTCCGACAGGAAGCGCTCGAACAGCAGTTCCATGCTGATGGGATCTACGGCCGTGATGCCTAGCGAATAGCAGACAGCGCTGTTGGCCGCCGAGCCGCGACCCTGCACCAGGATGCCCTGCTCACGGCAGAAGCGCACGATGTCCCAGACGATGAGGAAATAGCCTTCGAGTTCGAGCCGCTCAATGAGCGTGAGTTCGCGCTCGATCTGTCGCCGCGCTCGTTGCCACAACTCGTTCTGCCCGGGCCGCTGATAGCGCTCGCATGCCCCTTCGAAGGTGCGCTCCCGCAGGAACGAACTCATAGTTTCACCGGCGGAAACGGGATAAGCAGGGAACTTGTAACCCAGATCGTTGAGTGTGAAGCCCAGACGCGAGGAGAGTTCCACCGTATTCGCTGTGGCTTCGGGAAGATCGGCGAACAACCGCAGCATCTCTTGTGGCGACTTGATGTGGCGTTCGCTGTTGCGCGAAAGCAATCGCCCGGCATTGTCAAGGTGGTGATGATGGCGTATGCAGGTAAATACGTCGAGAATCTGGCGCTCTTCCGGCTTGGCGTATTGCGCGCCCTGTGTGGCGAGCAGCGGCAGCTTCAGACTGCGGGCGAGTTCAATGGCCGCATGGTTGCGCGCCTCCTGAGAGCGGTTGTAGTGACGCTGCAATTCCACATACACGTTGTCGCGGCCATAGATGTCCGCGAGTTGTTCAAGCGTACGCCGGCCTTCTTCCGTGCCTCCGCGTGCAAGAGTCGAGGCCAACGGCCCCTCATCTCCGCCGGTCATGCAGATCAGCCCGGAGGAAAACTCCGCGAGGTCGGAGGCGGAAGCAACTGCCTGCGAATGGAACAGCAGCTCTTCTGTGGACGCACGCTTCGCCTGCCGTGGAAGCATAGCCGGATGTTTTGGCGCCCGCAGCTTGATACGCGTAATCAACCGGCACAGGTTCTGGTATCCCTCGCGCGAAGCGCACAGCAGGGAAACGCGAGGAAGGACCACATTGTCAGCGAGCAACACATTCGGCAGCAGGGAAGTGATTTCCGCCCCGATATGCGCCTGCAAGCCGAGCTTCTTCATGGCGAGATGAAAGCGTGCGGCGCCGTATACGCCATCGCGGTCAAGCAGTGCCATCGCCGGCATTTGGTGCGAGTGGCACACCTCGGCCAGTTCCTCGGGAAGGGAAGAGCCTTCCAGAAAACTAAATGCCGAGCGGGTGTGAAGTTCGATGTACACGTTTTAGTCGTAGCTGGCATCGGCAAACCAGCAGCCCGTGCCGATATCCCGATAAATGCGATAAAGCGCGATGCTTGTGCCATCGTTATTGGCAAGTGCAACGTCCCACTCTTCCCGGTCCCAGGCATGCGAAGCTTGCTCACATTGATTGGCAGCCGGTCGCTCGGCCCACCAGTCCCCCGACGATCGCCAAGGGCCTGCCGACCACAAAACCATCCCATGAAGTTCATTGCACTCGCCGTCCCGCATCATCATTACCAGCTTGGCAGGACGCCCATCTGCCAGTTGCACGCGCAGCTGTCGGGCCGGACGCAAGATGCGCAAGGCAAACGGTGGCGACTGTGCTGTATCCGACAATGTCGCACCGCCGGCCACCTCGCTCTTCTCCGGCTGAGCAACAAACCGCTCCATGCGAAACGCATCCGGCCGGTGTGTATCCAGCAGCTTCGCAATACCGACCCGGCGTTCGCCTACGATTCCGTCGATGCGCGCCAGCGTAATTTCCAGCTTTTCAGCCTCAGGAGTAATAGGCAGAAACAGGCCACGCTGCGCCGAACGCGGACGCGCCGGTTCAGCCGAGATCCACAGTTTGCAGACAGGCGCTCCGGGGGGATGGGCCATCAAATCCAATTGCAGCAACTTGAGAAAGACCTTGGGATCGCGCATAGCTACCGGCAAACGTACCGTGCGTGTGTAAAAAGCGCCTTCTTGGCAGTCCGAGGAGAGCGATGTCTTCCGTTCGGCAGCTAGTTCCTGCAACGTCGTGGTCTGCTCGTAAGCTACGCGCTGGTCGAGTTGCAAACGCAGCTTCAGCTCTTGCACGGCCAGCGCGCGCGTTTCCAGCCGTGCACACAACTGATCGAGCAGGCGATTTAGTACGAACGACAAAGGCTCGAGCGTCTCAACTGCCGACTCCAATTCCATGGCTTCTTCGAAATGCACTGGAGGTTTGCAGAGTGCTAGCGTCCGCATGACAGCCCCGCGCGCGAGTTGTTGCAGTCGCGTGCCCGCTTCGCCTAATCGCGCTGCCAGAGCATGTTCTGGCAGCAGCGCCAGCATGCGAAAGTCGCGCACGCCCCAGCGCTCAAGCGTGTCGAGCATCTGTGCGCGCAACTTCTGGCGGTCGCGCGCGGCTGATCCCGTCTGGCCGCTGCTCGCGATATCAAACGAATCGAGTACGACATGCAGTGGCAAAACTCCCATCCGTCGAGCTTCTTCGCCCACGGGAAGCACGGTGATGCCGCTGAATCCGCATGCGGCATGCATGGCTGCATCGGGATTGGCGGCCACACCTACATTGCACTCCAGTCCTACACCGCTTGCGCGCGATGCAATCTCGCGGGCCATGGTGGTGGCCGAACCGTAAAGCCGCTCCAGTCCCTCGAGGTCGAGCAGCAGGCGATCGGGATGCGTATCTTCCACGCGCGGTGTGAAGGCATGTGCAACGTCCAGCAGCGCGGCGTGTGATGACTGTTCATGCTCGGGCGAGCGTTGCCGCAGGACCGCCGCCATTGGTTTGGTCGCTTTGCTGCGGGGCGAAGAGAATTCAATCTGTGCCAACGCTTTTCTTGGCACAAGTTGCGCAGGAACCGCCTCTATCTCTTTCGCATCCGCAAAAATCAAGGCCTGCAGTTTCGTCATCCCGATTTCCATTCCCAGCAAGCGGGCGTTGTCGTTCAGTGCGACCACCCGTACCTGCGGAGGCTTACCCTCGAGCACTGCCACCGCGTGATCGCGCAACAACGGTTCGGCACGAACCATGGCGGCAACAGGAAAATCGGGAACGTAGATGCAGGCGAACATGCAAGACCCCAGTACCGCAGAATTACCAGGCAGCGCGCATTTCAAATTCAGTGCCCACCGAATGCATGGGCTTGCGCTCCATCCACGAGCGCACCACTTCGGCGTGCAGTTGCACGCCGCGCAGCAGGGCGGCATGGCTCACCACGTTGTTGGCAGGAATCGCGGGGGCTATCCGACTGACGACATTCCATCCATGAACTTCGGTCTCTGGCTGAGAAACTGTATCGCACGCGCAGACTGCCTTTCGCTGCAAGCGCACCACCAGTGAGGCACAGGTTTTCGCACATGGCTCGCGCTCCACCACGAGCAGCACTGTGGCTGTCGGTTCCACTGCGCGGCGAAAGCGAAACCACGAAGTCAGCGGCACACGGCGTACGCTTTCCGTTGCGACATCGCCGAGGTCGAGTACGACCATGCCAAATCCGCCTCCCTGTAGCAGCAGGTCGGTTACTTTCAGAACTTGCTCCAGGCGCCCCAGCGAACTTCGACGCTGACCGTGGCGGTGAGAAGAGCGATCACGTTCTCCGCAGCGCACCCATAACAGGCGGTCGAGGTCTACGCCTGCCACCATGGCCGATGCTGGATCGAAACTGTCGCTGGCATCCACCAAGGCGCAAGCCTCCTGGCACTGCGTGGCTCCGGCCAGTGCCGCCAGCATCACACCTGTTCGTCCCGAAGAAGCTGGCCCAACGATTTCACTCAATGCTCCGCGCGGCAGTCCTCCCGTGAGCGCGTCAAGTGCGAAGACGCCGGTAGGCACCAACAGCGGCGTAGATTTTTCGCGCAGCAACAACGTGGACGACAGATGTTCGCCGAGCGCAGACTCTACGCGCGCGCGCAGTGGGGTGGTGGATGGCATGAAAACCTCGGAGATGACGGACGGCGAGGCAGCTACTTTCGCTTTTTATTCGCCTTTAGCAGATAGGATTCTGCGCCTCGGCAGGGAGCTTGTCAATCCCTTGCAAAGCCGCTTCTGGAGCGGCTTTGGCTCACTTTGCAAGTTTGTTATAATCAGGAAGTTGCCCCCGGAGTGGCGCTATCGTCTAGGGGTTAGGACGGAAGATTCTCAATCTTCAAACCCGGGTTCGATTCCCGGTAGCGCTACCAACTAACTACAATAAAATTAGTGGCTTACGGGCGGCCTCGAAGCGGGTCGCCTGAAATGTTTGCTCTGTGTCACCACCGTGTCACCATTTTGAAGAACTTTTGATGACCTCTCTCCTGGGCATTTGGTGGACCCGAAAAAGTGTGTCAACTACTCTTCCGCATCACCAAAAGAAAAAATTAGCTGTCGGGATGGGATATGGAAAAGTGCTCGGTCTCTCTCGGACTTCGCCTGAGTATAGTTGGATTGCATCATCAAAATGATTGGCGGGAGCGGTCCTTGAGACAAGCCAAGCCGACCCAAGTGGGCGAAGGTGATTGGGACGAATTTGAGAAATGGCTTACGAACATACGGGCACAGTACCCGGGTAAACGCTCGTCGCCGCTTCTCTTTCGTGGACAAGAGAGTTCCGAATGGCCACTGACCACCACACTCGAACGTCATCAGCAGTCCGACATGTTGTTCGAGAAGTATTACGAACTCATCACAGGTGGAATCGGACCTGCAGTTGCGACCTTTACGGGCGAAAGTGTCCCGGAGTACGACTCGAAACTTGCAATGACATTTTCTGACCCGGGAATACTCGTGCCCGGGCCGGATAGCTTTCCGCCTGTCGACCTTTATCGACACATGGTTTATCTGCGACACCATGGATTTCCTTCACCTCTCCTCGATTGGTCACACTCACCATACGTTGCGGCATTTTTTGCGTTCAGAAATGATTCGGTTGGAGAGGCCGAGAAGAGGTCAATCTACATTTATTGCGAAAGGCCAGAAGGCTATAAGGGCGGGATTGTCGGCGAACCTACTATCCGTCCTATGGGTCCTTACGTCCGCAGCCATCGCAGGCATTTCCGGCAGCAGTCCGATTACACGATTTGCGGAAGATTGGACAAGGACTATGGATGGCGCTTTCATTCACACCAGGGCATCTTCGACCACCCACGCCCGGGACAGGATTTGTTGTGGAAGTTTGACCTTCCTGCCGGCGAAAGAGTCAAAGTCTTGAGAGTGCTGAACGACTTCAACTTAAACGCGTTCTCGCTATTTGATTCGGAGGAGACGCTACTGGAAACGATGTGGTTCAGAGAACAGATTCTCAGGAAATAGAAAGTGTGAGCGCACCTTTCGTTTAAGGGAACCCCGGTTCGAGTGATGAACGTCAGTAATTTAATTTCTTACTAACCGTTCCCAGACATTGGCCTAGAGCATCGATTTCGGGTTTGAGATCTAGCTCCCATGGGAGGCCCGAAGTCGTCTTTTCGGCAAACATATTTTGTATGAATGCCTGTCGCAGAACCCGCGCCTCTTTCAGCTCGTTGAAGCGAACGATTTTGGATATGAACAGTGACCGGTGTTCCACAAATTCTTCGTCTTCGGAAGCGGGGCTGAGGCCGACAATTGTTTTCCAATATCGTCCCCCTGGTTTCTCCATTCGTATTGCGTAGGCAGTGAACAAGTTCAACAGCTTTGGGTAGAACTTCGTGCGGAGAGCCCGCAAGTAGAAATAGCGGTTGAGTATGCCATTGACAAGGGCACCAGCGAGTCCGCCGCTCACGACCGAGGCTAATATGCCCCATTTATTCATAAGATGAGTGTCGACAGATTACACGTCGGGATAATCGAGAGGCAAGTGAGGCGAAAAACTCAAAGCCCTGTCGCAGCTTCTCGCTGCGCACTATGCGCTTCCCGAACAAGGCGCCGGGCTCAGCCAAGGAGATTCAGCCACAACTGAGCCAGGCCCGCGACAGGTGAAACGTGAAACGCCGATCACAACCCTTGGTCATGCGCCCCCGGGTTCGATTCCTGCCGCTCGGTGGCTCTTGCGGTTCTGGCTTTTGCCGCTGCTCTCGAAGCCTTAACGGCGCTTGCTCGGCGTTCTTCCGCACTGAACTTTTCAGCGCGAGCATATCCACCGATGCGACCTAGTGCGCTCATAGCCACCGACAGTTGCGTTGCCTTGCGGCTCTTAGTCATGTATTTCTTTGGCGTTTTTCGGCGCATGCGGACATTCTATTCCGTGCGCTACGGTGAAGCAAGCTTGAACAAAGGACAGATCATCGATTTTATGTTGACAGATGCTTAGCTCGGGCGTACAAACAATATGAGACAATAACGCGCCGTGCCAGTGCTTGCAACACCGACACGACGCTAACCAGGGCACCTAATAGGAGGCACCCAATGGCTGTCAATCAACGTAGCACTACAACTTCACACACTCAAGAACCCCCAGCAACAATCGCTCGAGTTGCGTTGTATGCCCGAGTCTCGACTCTGAACGGGCAAGACCCGGAGATGCAACTTTACGAACTGCGCGAGTACGCATCCCGCCGCGGCTGGAGCCTCTCTAGGGAATACGTTGATCAGGGCGTATCAGGCTCAAAGGAATCCCGGCCTGAACTGAACCAGCTCATGGCGGATGCTCACAGGAGGAAGTTTGACGCCGTCCTCGTTTGGAAGATCGATCGCTTCGGTCGTTCACTGAAGCACTTGGTCAACGCTCTAGCGGACCTCTGCGCCTATGGCGTCGCGTTTATTAGTTTCCGCGATAACCTCGACCTCAGCACGCCTTCTGGCCGGCTCATGTTCCAGATCATCGGCGCCATGGCGGAATTTGAGCGCTCGCTCATTCAGGAGCGAGTCAAGGCAGGCCTACGAAACGCGAGGGCGAAAGGCAAGAAGTTCGGAAGGCCCCGCGCCCAAGTTGACGCTGACCAGGTGGCTGCGCTGCGGCGCGAAGGGCTTTCGTGGTCCCAGGTATGCCGAAGCCTCGGCATTAGTAAGGGGAGCGCCCAGCGATCGGTTGCGCGACTCGGGGCTTAGCTGGATCAGTGACGTGGCGAAATTGGGTCCGCCCGCCGGTTCGTAACTTCCTACAAGCCGGTTCCTTGGGAGTTCGCCGCTCCACTTGTCCGAGATGGCGACTACACGTCCAAGTGACTTCCCCGAACCAAACTTGTGGCTCGCCTCAACGGTTGTCTGTCCGAGCATACAAAGCTGGTCTGACGGCGACAGATCTCCCACGGCCGGACGGCTGCGGGTCTTTGAGGCTCCTCATTGAACAGAAGGAAAGAAGACGGGTACACCTCCAAGCCCCAAGGCTCGACCGCGCGTGATGTCCCGTCAGATGTTATTAGCCGATCTATCTGCCTCGTAATCTGCGGAGGAATCCACCCAGTGCCAATAACCCTCCGCCTATCAACGCAAGCGATGAAGGTTCTGGGATCGGAGCCAACGGAGCATACCCCAGGCCGCTGCCAGCTGTGCCGTCCTGAGCGGACAAGAAGCCGCTGGTGAACGTTACAGCATTGGTTTCGATGATCAGATTAACCGTCGTCTGGCCTGGCTGCATCTCATCGCCGAACTGGTCGAAGTTGAAGCCAACCACAGCTCCGGTTATTGAGCTGCGGTCAACCGTAATTGGATCGTGGACACCGAACGGGTTCGTGCCCGCATCAACCATGAAGCCAACGAAACTGGACATCGAGTAACGTTCGTTGACATCCGGTCCGTTGTTTGTGAACACATAGATGAAATCCAGGCAATTTGCACAAAACGTGTTGCCTGGGTCTCTTACCACCCACGTGCTGTAAGTGTCTGTGAACGTGGGCGTTGTGATCGTGCCTGAAGTTGACGCCAGCGTCGACCCAGACGGGAAAAGCGGAGTCGGAGGAGCGGTTCCCCCGACGCTGAGTATCGACGCTTGCGCCGCCGGCAAGCACATCAGCGTGAATGCCAGCAGTACCACGAGTTTCGTGAATTGAGACTTACCCTCCTCGGGTGCCATAACCGTACCTCCAGTGTTCCTTTCAAATCGTAGTGGCACTCCCTGGGACCTAAACGGAGCGTGAACGAACTTGCAGCGGGGCACACGGTGAACAGTGCCAATACACCGGTGGCGACGCAGAGCGCGCTGCAATAACGTTAGGTTGAGATGAGGAAGAGCGAAATCGGGTATAAGCCTTATCGGCGACGGGAGATATCCGTACGTTTCGAGTCCCGCGGCTGTTCGCCTTGGTTCCGGCCACAGGCTCAGAATCGACTTGTCCAACCTGGACCATTCGCAACGCCCGGTTGAACCGCGTCGTTCGGCGAAGTAGCGGCGGCAGTTATCACAATCATGCGCAGTGGATCGGGGAAGATTTCGTCCCTTACGTTACCGCCAAAGGCAAATCGGGAAGAAATTGTTTCGAACGCTGATCGGCCATCTTGCAGAATGCCTTATACGGCCTGGAGCGGGAACAATCGCGCCTTCAGGCGCCTACGAGAGTGCCGCCTCATACTCCGACAGGTGCCGCTTTAGTCAAGGGAAATTGCGCGGTAACGGTGGTACCTCGATCACTCGATTGAATGTCGAGCGTGCCTCCAAGTTCTCTTACACGCTCCCGCATTCCGCTAAGTCCCACTCCATGGTTGGTTCCGACGGACATCGAGATGTGAGTGTCCGGGGGAATGCCTATGCCTTCGTCACCAACTTGAACGGTGAGCAGGTTCGCTTCGGACGTCCATAATTTGATGCGAGCTGTTTTACTACCTGAATGCCGGTGGACGTTGGTCAGGCATTCCTGCACGATTCGAAAAATCGATATTTCCACATGAGGCACTAGCCGGCCGATGTCCGGGGCAACGTCCACGGCGACCTCCACATCGCTGCGCTTGGCGAAACCGCTAGCCAGCATTTTTATGGCAGGACCCAGACCTATTTCGTCAAGAACAGGTGGGTGCAATAGATGGGACAGCGTGCGCACCTCTTTCGAGAGTTGTTCCGTGATCTCCGCATTCTGGCGCAAAGCGCCACTTGCCAGGGCGCTGAGCTTGTCGGCCTCCGCGAGCGCCAACTTGCCGTTGATGGAAAGCGCCACGACCATTTGCCCCACACTGTCATGCAAGTCGCGTGCGATTCGCCGCCGTTCTTCATCCTGCGCCGCCATCAGTCGAGTGGAAAGATTGCGGAGATCACGGGTAAGCACTTCCATTTGACGCGTCTTCCGATGCAGGTCTGCGAAGAGGCTTACCTTGGCCCGCAGCAACTCAGGAACAATCGGGACCGAAATATAATCGACGGCTCCTCGCTGGTACGCTTTGAGTTGGTCCATGTCTGTAAGATGCACTGCGGAAATGAAGATAATGGCTGTCTTCTGGAAGCGCGGATGCTGGTGAATAATATCGGCCAGCTCGAAACCGTCCAGTTCAGGCATGCTCACATCCAGCAGCACGACCGCAATGTCGGTTTTCAGTAGAGTGTCTAGCGCCTCTCGACCGGACCGGGCTTTGATCAGGTTCTCGTCCAACTCTTCGAGTATGACTTCGTAACTGAGCAGCTTGCCAGGTTGATCATCGACCATAAGGATGTTGATCTTCTGATGTTCAGTCATGGTCGTTTGTCTCTCTCAGCGCGTCTCTGCACCAACTAACCCGCAGGAACCATGTTCAACAAGCCAAGCTACCGATGAAACCACATCCGCAGGGCCGCTAGTAATTGCTCCGTATTGACAGGTTTTGCTAGATATTCAGAAGCGCCCGCTTCAAGGCATTTTTCACGGTCTCCCTTCATGGCTTTGGCAGTCAACGCAACAATCGGGAGCCGGCGGAATGAAGGGTTCTGCCGAATTACCTGCATCGTCTCATATCCATCCATCTCCGGCATCATGATATCCATAAGCACAATGGCCACGTCGGGAGTTGACTCCAGAGTGGCAATTGCTTCTCGGCCCGTTCCAGCAGTAAGAACCGTCATTCCGCGACGTTCCAGAACGCTGCTGAGCGCGAAGATGTTTCGCACATCATCGTCCACAACTAGCACTTTCTTGCCCACGAGTGCCTCATCCGAATGGTGAAGGCGGTCGAGCATCTTCTGCTTTTCCGGCGGAAGATCGGTTACTACGCGATGCAGGAACAACGCAGTCTCGTCGAGCAGCCTCTCAGGCGACTCGACATCCTTGACCACGACGGTTCTCGCCAGCACTCGCAAACGGGCATCTTCTTCCGCGGACAGGTCTTTCCCCGTAAATACCACCACCGGCAAGTTCACCAGAGACGGAGTATCCCGGAAATGCTCCAATACCTCGAAGCCCGACATATCTGGAAGGCGCAAATCAAGCACCACGCAGTCGAACGGCTGCTCTTCCACTGCTGCCAATGCGCCGGAACCTGTGGCCGTAACTTGGACATCAATATCGTCAGAGCCAAGCAGCTCCCGGATGCTGAGTTGCTCGCCGGGGTTGTCTTCCACTACTAACAGCCGCTTGCGTCGTACCGCCGTGTAATCCTTTATCCTGGCAAACGCAGTTTCCAAGTCATCGGAAGTCGTCGGCTTTGTTACAAATGCGAACGCTCCCCGCGCCAATCCATGTTGCCGGTCCTCATCCATGGTCAACATCTGTACCGGAATATGACGCATGGTTGGGTCCTGCTTGAAATGGTTGAGTACGGTCCAGCCCAGCATATCCGGCAGGAAAACGTCCAGTGAGACTGCCGTGGGATGGAACTCTTTCGCCAGTTCTAATGCTTCTGCTCCACGCGTAGCCAAGAGAACTTTGAATCCCTTCCGATGAGCTAGGTCGTGCAATATGCGGGCGTAATGGGGATCGTCTTCTACAACCAAAAGAATGGGGTCGTCCTTCTGCAACTCGCCGCGGTCATCTGGAAGCCGATCCATCAACCGCTCTGGAGTCATACTGGAGGGCTCTTCGCGACGCAGCGCCTGCGACGATGGCCTGCCATCACGACCTGCGACTACAGCCGATTGTCCTACATATGTCTGAGGCAGGTACAACGTGAAAGTGCTCCCTTTGTCGGGTGCACTGCGCAATTGAATCTCGCCTCCCAGCAATCCCGCAAGTTCGCGGCTGATGGCGAGCCCCAATCCGGTACCACCATACTTGCGGCTGGTTCCGGCATCCGCTTGCTGGAAAGCCTCAAAGATTAACCGCTGTTTCTCCGATGGTATTCCGATGCCTGTGTCTGTGACCTCGAAGGCGATTACTGACGCTAACTTTCCAAGTACCGGATGACTCTCACTCCACCCGTTCTCGGCTGCGAATACCTTCAGGGATACACTGCCCTGCTCGGTAAATTTGAAGGCATTGGAGAGTAGGTTCTTGAGCACCTGTTGCAAACGCTTCGAATCGGTGACTAGACTTCGCGGCAGCGCCGAATCGCTGTGTACTTCAAAATTTAGGCGTCGGCTTTCCGCTTCGTGACGGAACGGACGCGCGATCATTTCGAGCAGGCTTGCGAAGAATACTTCTTCGGCTTGTATCGACACCGTTCCCGACTCAATCTTCGACAGATCAAGGATGTCGGTGATCAGGTTCAGCAAGTCCGTTCCCGCGCCGTGAATCGTGCGTGCAAACTCCACCTGCTTGGGACTCAAATTGTGTTCGGGGTTGTCGCTAAGCTGCTGACCGAGGACCAGGATGCTGTTAAGAGGCGTCCGCAGCTCGTGGGACATATTGGCCAAGAACTCGGACTTGTACTTGGAGGTGAGTGCCAATTCTTTGGCCTTCTCTTCCACCGCCCTGCGGGCCTGCTCGATTTCCTGGTTCTTGCGCTCCACTTCGACGTTTTGCTCGGCGAGCTGCTGGGCCTTCTGTGCCAACTGCTCATTCGTTTGTTGCAACTCTGTCTGCTGCGTTTGCAGTTCCGTCGCTAGTTGCTGTGACTGCTTCAAGAGTCCTTCGGTTTGCATCGTAGCTTCAATACTATTGAGCACGATGCCGATGCTCGCCGTGAGTTGCTCGAGGAACGCCAGATGCGAGGCCGTAAAGACACTCAGTGAAGCTAGTTCAATGACTGCCTTCACGCGGTCCTCGAAGAGAATCGGCAGTACGATAATGCTTCGTGGAACGGCCTCAAACAAACCTGACCGGATGGGTACGACGTGGGGAGGCATGTCTGTAATGAACATGCTCCGCTTCTCTGCGGCGCATTGCCCCACCAGCCCATTTCCTACTCGTATGTAGTCGGGGTGCCCGTTTTGTCTATTGTCGGCAAACGTAGACAGAAGGGCCATTGTGCCCGAGCCTTCCAAGTCCATCTGATAGATCACGCCTTGCTGGGCATCAACGAGTGGCGCCAATTCCGACAAGAGCATGCGACCCACCGTCGTAAGGTCGCGCTGGCCTTGCAGCATTCCGGTCACCCGCGCAAGATTTGTCTTGAGCCAATCTTGCTCATTGTTTCGGTCCGTGGTGAGCCGAAGATTGTCGATCATGGTATTGATATAGTCTTTGAGCTCGGCCACCTCTCCGCTGGCTTCTACCTGGATGGACCGCGTAAGGTCTCCCTTCGTTACGGCGGTAGTAACTTCCGCAATAGCGCGCACTTGGTTGGTTAGGTTGTCAGCGAGAAGATTAACGTTACCGGTGAGGTCCTTCCACGTACCGGCCGCGCCGGGTACGTTGGCTTGCCCACCGAGCCTTCCTTCCACACCTACCTCTCGGGCGACCGTGGTCACCTGGTCGGCAAAAGTAGCTAAGGTGTCCGTCATATTGTTGATGGTGTCAGCCAGCGCGGCCACCTCGCCCTTGGCGTTCACCGTTAGCTTCTTGGTGAGCTCACCGTTGGCGACGGCGGTCACGACCTTTACAATTCCGCGTACCTGCTCGGTAAGGTTGGCAGCCATTACGTTCACGTTGTCCGTGAGATCCTTCCATGTACCGGCAACACCCGGAACTTGCGCCTGGCCACCCAACTTGCCTTCGGTACCTACCTCGCGTGCCACACGCGTTACCTCGGCCGCAAACGCGTTGAGCTGGTCCACCATCGTGTTGATGGTGTTCTTCAATTCGAGAATCTCGCCCTTTACGTCCACGGTGATCTTGCGGGAGAGATCGCCGCGCGCCACGGCCGTAGTCACTTCAGCGATATTTCGGACTTGGTCCGTCAGGTTGCCGGCCATAGCATTGACGGAATCGGTGAGATCCTTCCATGTTCCGGCAACACCCGTGACGTTCGCTTGCCCACCGAGGCGTCCTTCGCTGCCCACTTCGCGTGCCACACGCGTCACCTCGGCCGCGAACGAACGCAGCTGTTCGACCATCGTATTCAGGGTTTCTTTGAGCTGGAGAATTTCGCCACGCACGTCTACTGTGATCTTGCGGGACAGGTCGCCGCTAGCGATCGCTGTAGCTACTTCGGCGATGTTGCGCACCTGGCCGGTCAAGTTGCTGGCCATGAAATTCACGTTGTCGGTCAGGTCCTTCCAGGTGCCACCCACGCCTGGGACTTGCGCCTGGCCGCCCAGCTTACCTTCGGTGCCTACCTCGCGAGCTACGCGTGTCACTTCGCCGGCAAACGCGTTGAGCTGGTCCACCATAGTGTTGATGGTGTTCTTCAATTCAAGAATCTCGCCTTTTACGTCGACGGTGATCTTGCGAGACAGATCGCCTCGCGCCACCGCCGTCGTCACCTCGGCTATGTTCGCACCTGTGCGGTCAAGTTGCCGGCCATGGAATTCACGGAGTCGGTCAGGTCCTTCCACGTCCCAGCTACTCCGGGCACGTTCGCTTGTCCGCCAAGGCGTCCTTCGCTGCCAACTTCGCGTGCGACGCGTGTTACTTCTCCCGCAAACGCGTTGAGCTGATCCAACATCCTGTTGATTGTTTCTTTAAGCAGGAGTATCTCCCCGCTGACATTCACCGTGATCTTTTTGGACAGGTCACCGCTCGCGATAGCAGTGGCGACTTCCGCGATGTTTCTACCTGGCCGGTTAGATTGCTCGCCATCGAGTTGACCGAGTCAGTGAGGTCCTCCATGTACCAGCGACGCCTGGCACCTGTGCCTGGCCCCCCTGTTTGCCGTCCGTGCCGACCTCTCGCGCCACACGCGTCACTTCGGAAGCGAAAGATCGCAGTTGGTCCACCATGGTGTTGAGCGTGTCTTTCAACTCCAGGATTTCGCCCTTCACATCGACGGTGATCTTGCGGGACAAATCGCCTCTTGCAACGGCGGTCGCAACTTCGGCAATATTGCGCACTTGGCCAGTCAAGTTGCTGGCCATAAAGTTCACGTTGTCAGTGAGGTCTTTCCACGTACCCGCTCCGGGGCACCTGCGCCTGACCACCCAATTTACCTTCAGTGCCCACTTCACGCGCCACGCGTGTCACCTCGCCGGCAAACGCGTTCAGCTGGTCCACCATAGTGTTGATCGTGTTCTTCAATTCAAGGATTTCGCCTTTTACGTCGACCGTGATCTTGCGCGACAGATCACCCCAGCGCAACAGCCGTAGTCACTTCAGCGATGTTCCGGACCTGCGCAGTCAGGTTGCCGGCCATGAAATTCACGTTGTCCGTAAGGTCTTTCCAAGTGCCTGCCACACCCGGAACATTGGCTTGTCCGCCGAGTCGTCCTTCGCTGCCCACCTCGCGCGCCACACGCGTCACTTCTCCTGCGAAGCGGTTTAGCTGGTCAACCATGGTGTTGAGTGTTTCTTTGAGTTGCAGAATTTCTCCGCGAACGTCCACCGTGATCTTCCGCGAAAGATCTCCGCTGGCGATCGCCGTCGCCACTTCGGCAATGTTGCGCACTTGGCCCGTCAAGTTGCTGGCCATGAAATTCACATTGTCTGTAAGGTCTTTCCATGTCCCACCTACCCCGGGAACCTGTGCTTGACCGCCCAGCTTGCCTTCGGTGCCCACCTCGCGCGCTACTCGTGTCACTTCGCCGGCAAACGCGTTAAGCTGGTCCACCATTGTATTAATCGTGTCTTTGAGCTCAAGAATTTCACCCTTCACGTCCACCGTGATTTTGCGCGACAGATCGCCTCGGGCCACAGCCGTCGTTACCTCGGCAATGTTGCGCACCTGAGCAGTCAGGTTGCCTGCCATGGCATTAACGGAATCCGTGAGGTCCTTCCATGTGCCAGCCACCCCAGGTACGACCGCCTGCCCACCAAGTTTGCCGTCAGTGCCCACTTCGCGCGCCACACGCGTAACCTCGGACGCAAACGAACGCAACTGATCGACCATCGTATTGATGGCTTCTTTGAGCTGCAGAATTTCGCCGCGAACATCGACCGTGATCTTGCGCGAGAGATCACCACTGGCAACTGCAGTGGCAACCTCCGCTATGTTCCGCACTTGTCCCGTCAAATTGCTGGCCATTGAATTAACCGAGTCCGTGAGGTCCTTCCACGTCCCGGCGACGCCCGGCACCTTCGCCTGTCCACCAAGTTTCCCATCCGTGCCCACTTCGCGCGCGACCCGAGTCACCTCCGACGTAAACACGCCGAGTTGCTGAATCATGGTGTTGACGATTGTTGGCCGAACGCAGAAACTCACCCTCCAGCGGGCGCCCATCTACATCGAGTTGGACGGTCTGTGTCAAGTTTCCCTTGGCCACGGCGGCAATCGCACGCGTCACTTCGGTCGTGGGTCGCAGCAGGTCATCCACTAGGGTATTAACCGACATCTCCATCTCGCCCCAAGCTGCTTTCGGCAGGTCAAATCGCATGCGCTCCCGAGTTCTTCCCTCCTTGCCCACCACTTGTCCGACACGCTTGAGCTCTTTTGCCATTTGTTGGTTTGCTTTGACGATGTCATTGAAGGTGTCCGCGATCTTTCCCGCCAGTCCTGCCCAGTTCCCGGGCAGGCGCACCGAGAAGTCGCCGTCACGCATCGTCTGCAAGCTGGATAGAATCATGCTTAGATCAACAGAGGGGTCTTCGCCACCCACACTAGTCCTTCCATTTCCCTTCGCACTCACCGCGCTGTCTGTAATAGTTTTGGTGGGATTCGCGGCACGCTCAGTTCTCTTCATATTGTCTCCAAGCTACGAGAACAGCCTAGGGGTGCATCTTGATGTCGCACACCACAACGTTGGGCGCGATGCCTTGCTATCTTCCATGGCATCTCTCCCTTTAACAGTTCCAGCCAGACAGCGAGTTCGATCTGCGGCGAAACACCCACAGGTTCTACTCGCCGGCTCGTGCTCGTCCACTACCAGAGTCACCGGAGTACCCGCACCGTCCATCGCGAGTATGCGCCCGCCCTTTGGGTAGTCGGCAGGGCAACGCGAATCTTAACTCAAGCCAGACGGCCCAGGGAATACCGCGCAAGAGTTTGGCTAATAAGGTATTTACCCGATTGCTTATTGTTGTTTCGCATACTTGGCGCCTGATAGATGCAGGGATTGCCTCGGTGAATATATTTTGTGTCGCGCCGGACGCGGCTCATATGGAGATTGGAGCCTGGACCGAGGCCGGCATCCACGTGGCCGTAAAACGCCCTTTGCGCGGATGTGTGCGCGAAAGCGCGGATCCATCTCACTTCGACGCGTAGGCGACAACACGTCCAGGTGACTTCCCCGAACGAGATTTCTGGCCCGCGTCAATGAGCCGCTGTCCGGGTATAGGCAGAGCCGCTCTGACGGCGACTGGTCACCCACTGTCTGGCGACCGAAGGCCATGCTCAGGATTACCTAATAGATGGCGATTTATCAACACCAATCGAGCGGAAGGCAGCGGCGAACTGCATGGGTGGACATCCAACATGCTGGTCAAGGTCGGCAGGTGATCAAGGTCAGGCTGTCATATAGAGCACGCGATGGCTGCTAGCGTCAACTGACACCGAACTTCCGCGTAGCTCGTGATCTAGGCACAATGCCCACACTGAGTCGGCGCCCGGGCAACAATAGATTCTGCTGGGTGAGCAATATTGACCAGTTTTGATCCGTCGAAGCCAGTATGCTTTCGCGATAAAGTGCGAGCCGGTTGCAGTCGGCCCCTTCAGAACGAAGTTAATCCTTCCTTCGTCCGCTGTGATCTACCCGCAGATTGGGCATGTTTTCGCATCCAGATAAGGAGCCGCCATGAACCTGGCTTCGTCTTCGGCCGCCTCAGCGACACCACTTATCTTGTGCATAGATGACGGTCGAGTCGCACTGCGCGTGAGGAAGCTGCTGCTCGCTCACGCTGGCTACGATGTGTTGACTGCCGACTCGGGTGAATATGGCTTGGAGCTTTTCAAGCGGCACCGCGTTCAACTGGTGGTCGCCGATCATTTTCTCAGTGGCAAAACCGGAACAGAATTAGCCAAAGAAATGAAGGAGCTAAAACCGGAGGTTCCAATACTGATCATCTCTGGTGCCTTCGACCGACCCCTCGGTCTGGAGTTTGCCGATGGCTTTCTGACGAAATGCCAGCCGCCCGATGTCCTGCTCAATACCATCGCTCGCTTGTTGGCCAAGTCACCCGTTACTGAGAATTAGCCAATCCACCTTTCGAGCCATACCACGATCCTGAACGGTTCGGCGGCTAACCGGGAGTTGAGCGAGTTCCTACCAATTGGCGCGCCACGGCTGCTTGAGACCCGGCGCAAGCGATCTGAACCCCACGAGTAGTGGTGCATATGAAATCGAGACTGTGCACAATTGCACAGACAGCGCATCCGGTTCACTTGCATAATTCCGCAAATGTTATCCGGCGATTTAATCGAAACCCAAGCCCTGACTGTGCGCTGCCCTACGTGCGGGCTGGTCCTCATATGCGGTGCGAGCGCGTCATTGGTGGCGTCCGCCCGCAATCTCATTTGGAACGTAGGCTCATCGCATCAGACAAGGTCGTTCGTAAGCTGAGGGCCGCGAAGCACGAAGAATCGTACCTGTAGGGAGTGCTAGCGGAGTCGGGTAGTGGTGAACGCCATATTCTATAGAGTAGATGGGAGGGGGCCTTCAGGGATCTCCATCCCGTTAGGGCACTTCTTTCTGTGCTCATCTTCGGCGGTATCCAGAGGCTCTGACCTATACGGCTTGATTGTACGAAAACGTGACAGGCAAATGCTTTCTCCCTGACTTTTGAACCGGAAAAACTCAAAGGCCTGCTCTGAATCCTGCGCCATGATTGAACTCCTTTGCGCGGAAAATTCCCGTTGTCAGGATTTGCGACCTCCCCCTCCCACCGGAGCCCACCGAGGAGTCCGTTCCAGAGTCCGGCCCCATTGGACAGCAGCAACTCTTAAATCTAGGGACACCAGCGAATGAGCAAACGGCTGCAGAACAAAGCGACGCAAAGAGTGACGAACGAGAAGCCGATTCCGCCGATTCCACTTAGTTTCGAGCAGACAATAGCGGCGGCGCTGGAAACCAAGCCGGAGCGCAAGAAACCACTACAGAAGAAGGCGAAAGCGCCTAAAGCGTAGCAGGCTTTCCGCGAGTCTCAATTTCCTCTTGCAATGTTGCCAGCGGAAATACTGCGAAGACGTGCCATCGACTGCAATGATATACCCTGAGCCGTTTCGACGCGGTGCCCGTCCGAGCCACTTTCAGCACTCACTGTAGCGCCCGAAATCGGCTCAATAGCGGAATCCGCACAGAAGGGGCAGACAAGCGGCTTTTCCATAGTGCCAACAATGCTACGCGCTGCGTGGGTCAAGGCGGAGCGCCAAAAAGCGTCACTACTACTTTAAGGTTCTGTCAGACTAAGGGACTGCAGAAATTCAGACTTTAGTGGCAGGTTTGTCAAAGGGATAATTCCACCAGGAGTTTGCCTCCGCGGGGGAATTATTCGTTCGCAGGGCGGTGGAAGTTGATGGGGAAGGGCCGCTGGAAGAAACGGTCCGCCACCAAGAAATTGCTGCAGAATCCTCGCAGCGGTACCTGCAAAAAGCGCCGGACGGTCTCAGTAGATAGCTGTCTGCAGATCTAGCCAAAGCCACAAAAGCTCGTCATTGTGAGGTGGCGATAATCGGTCGCAAACTCTGTCACAGAGCGAAGTTACCCCACTCACGAATGTAACAGGGTGGGATGGCGGTTTACCAAAGGTTACTACTGCCATGAAGGCTAGTCTTGCCATCAGGGAAACGTGCTCTTCTCGTTAGCAGATACCCGATCATCGCGCCGCCAATAGGTAGTCCTACCAGGGTGCGCCAGTCGTGCGCGATCACGGCATTTGCCGTATCGCCCGCAAGGTTTATGGTGAGAATGGAGAGTGCCATCTGGTAGCCCCAGCGCTTGCAGCGCCGCAGGCCAAGTGCCGTCATTCCGCACGCCACGCAGACCACGGCCATCAGGAGCACACCCCAAAACCCCATTGCGGTAAAACCGTCGCGGGCATGAGGGTTCAGCCGCCAGAGTGGTTCGAGTGCGCTTCCGGGCATCCGCAGCATAATGGCTGCCAGGCCGCTCATGACAGTGCCGAACATGAAGAAGAAGCTGAGGGCGGTAATGCCGGGCGGGCGGCGTGAATGAGTCATTTGGTTTGGGAATTCACTCACGGATCAGGCCGGTCCTAGTATTGAGTACCTAAACGACCATTGCCTAAAATCTCTTTCGAAGAAATTCAAAGAGGATGTAACCGATAATCGCAGCTATCGTCGCAATTTCAAAATTAGCAGTAGTAAAGACATCCCCGATTGCCCAAGCTACGCCCTTCTTTTGCCCCATGCCCGAGCGCTCAAACTCTCCCATCAAAAGATTGGAATAAAACAGGAAGACGATAAAACCAACCTCAGATGACAGCTCTCCAAACGCTCTTCTTCATAAGAACAACCCTAAGTTGCTTCGATTGATCCTCCTCAGTTCGTGGGTTTCGAACCATTGCCTATCGTAAACGCTTCGCCCGTGTCGCAAACAGCGATTTCACTGACGACCGGCTTTCTCATGGAAGGCCAAGTCGTAGCCTATCCCAACGGGGCGACCTGGCCGGGATTACTTAACAGATGGGGATTTCACAACATCTATCCGAAGCAGTCAGCTCTCGAAGTATGGCCCATACAGCCAGAACCGGCTGCGATTAGCTTCAGAACTCGTGACTCGGGGTATAATCCTGCCGGAGTCAGCTTCCAGGAACAACGAAACATGAATGAGACTCACCCTCCGCGCCGTCTCGGACGAAGCCTGCTCGCCCTGCTCGCGGGCATGCTCGCGGGCATCCTTCTCTCAGTAGGCACAGACGTTTTGCTGCACGCAATCGGCCTTTTCCCGGCATTGGGCCAACCGGTATCCAGCCCACTCTTGCTATTGGCGACGGCCTATCGTACCGTCTACGGTGTCGTGAGCAGCTACATCGCCGCACGGCTTGCGCCCAATCGTCCCGTGATGCACGCCCTGGTGCTTGGCATGCTGGGGTTTGTCGTGTGCATTGTCGGTGCGGTCGCGACATGGAACAAGGGACCGGCCTTCGGTCCCCATTGGTATCCCGTCGCACTCATCGTTCTCGCCATACCAACCGCCTGGGTAGGCGGAAAACTCCGCATGATGCAACTGGGGCAGCAGTAGTCCCCGCACGAGCAGCTGGCTCAAGACCATTGCGCTGCTGCGCGAGGTAAGACATCGCGGGTTGTTCAAAGTGGACTGGGTGTTCACCTTCGCGTGCGCGGTTTATAACCTGGTCCGGCTGCGCAACTTGTCAACGCAAACGGCATAGGCCAGGGCCGAAGTGTGTCCGCTGAAAGCAACAAAGCCTCAGCTCATCGAGCAAGTCAACTGACACCAACTCATTCCTTCTCACACGACGACCAAGCAGGACAGAGTTCGTAGAAATCAGAGGTTTTTCCGCAGCCTGCTAGACTAGAGCGGACGCGCTCGAAATGGAAGTAGCGCATCCGCACAATCGTTGTTGATAACAGGCCAACTCGCACCCTATCTAAACCGGATGGAATATGTTCCTCGGGAGTCGGCCAGCATCTGGTGAAGGCACGGCACGTCAACTTGCCGTATAACGCCCAACCCGTGCTGTTAAAGAACTCCACCAGGTCGCGGCCACAAGGACGGAACGGCGACTATTCGCTCAAGTGGAATTCCACCGCCCCAGATTCCGCGGCGAATTCCGGGTGCAGCTACCTGGCAGTGCCCGATACTTGGTTTCCCCGTCCAACTCTGGGGCAGCTCCGCGATCTGTTGACGTGGTCTATGGGATTACGCCGCCGGGGGTTCAGCCTTTACTAGTCGCGGCCTGGGAACCGCAGGCTTCGCGATCTCCTGCTTCATGCTCGGACGGCCCGGAATCTCAACCTGTTTCACGACGACTGGCCGATTGCTCTCAGCAGACCGTAAAATAGCTTCGATGATTCGTACATCGGCCAGACCCTCGCGGCCCGATGGCTCGGGTTCCGTGTCATTCAGAATGCAATCGGAGAAATACAGAAGTTCTGGAGCGAACTGATCGCGCTTCGGAAACGATCGTTTAGTGGTCCTCTTCCCGACGGTCATTTCGGCCTTGAGCGTCTCGACCATTTCGTAGGCGGGATCCATTTTGACGGTACCCTTGGTTCCGACAACTTCAAAAGTTGACCGGTCTGTTATTCCGAAGCTGCACGTAAAAGAAGCAATTCTGTCGCCCGGAAAGCGCATCACAGCAGTTGTAGTCGCCGGTACCTCGAGAAATCGCTTGGTGTCGCGACCGGTGTTCCAGGCCATTACCTCTTCCGGCTCCGCCCGAAACAAGTAGCGCGCGGCATTGATGCAGTAAACGCCCATGTCATAAAGCGGACCGCCGCCTAAGTCTGCCGTCAGGCGCGAATTTCCCTGGTTCACTTGCTGCGAAAAGATCGAATTGAAGATTTTTGGTTCGCCAATCTTGCCGGAATTGACCCATTCCACGGCTTGCAAATTTCCCCGTTCGAAGTGCAGCCGGTATGCGATCATGAGTTTCACCCGCGCCCTCTCCGCCTCGGCAATCATGGCTTCGCATTCCGACTCATTCATCGCCATGGGTTTTTCGCATAACACGTGTATTCCGGCGCGTGCAGCCGCCTCGGCATACGCCCGGTGCACATTATTCGGAAGCGCTACATAAACGGCATCGATCTCACCGCTGGCAAGACAATCGGCATATTGTTCGTAGGAGTACGTCAGCTTCACGCCATACTTTTTTGACATCGACTTCAATTTCTTGGAATCGCCCGAGACTAACGCTGTCAACCTTGAATTGGCACGGGCGTGAGCAAACGCCGGGAGAACAGCAATTTGGGAAATATATCCCAGACCGACTACGGCATATCGAATTGGACCTTTTTTTGTGGATTTCATTTCGTCTCCACTTCGTTTACGACGCCCGCACTCGCGGGATTCGGAATATAAGTTCCTAAACAGGTCATTAAGCGGAACACGGACGAAAGCGCGATCCACCAACGATGCGACTTTAGCCGCTGCCGAGTGACCGGCGAATCGGGTATCGCCCGTAGCGCGTGGATGAAATGCACGTAATTGCGCATACGCCGAATTCTGTATACGGACCGTCGACCGACTGTTGCTTTGAATTAGGACATTGGCTGCGCAAACTGCGGTATTACCCCGATAGCCTAGCCATATACGAGAGCGTTAGTCTCAGCCACATGGAGGCGGTTGCATGGCGATAACCAAAAATTCACTTCGTGGACTTTATGTGGACGAACTACGGGACCTTCACAGCGCCGAGAAACAGTTAACCAAGGCGCTTCCAAACATGGCCAAAGCTGCCAATTCGGAAGAGTTGCGCGACGGTTTTACCGAGCACTTGGAGCAGACTCGCGGTCACCTGGAGCGTCTGGAACAGATCTTCGAGGCCTTGGGCGAACGTCCGAGCGGCAAGAAATGCGCCGGAATGGAAGGCCTCATCGAAGAGGGCTCCGAGGTTATCGGTGACGATTTCGAAGGCAACGTCATGGATGCGGCACTCATTGGGGCGGCCCAGCGCGTCGAACACTACGAGATTGCGGCATACGGAACGGTTTGCGCCTTTGCGGAGTTGTTGGGCGAAACCCAGCACCTCGAACTTCTCCAGCAGACACTGGATGAAGAGAAGCAGACGGACGAAAAACTCACTGAACTCTCTCAGGAAATCAATACTGCGGCGAATGATCAGAGTTCAGAGGAGCCGTCCCCTCGATCCCGTAAACCCGGTCGAGCGGCTTAAAACAACGAATGGCGGGCCGGCCCCGGACGTCTTCAACCCAAGACGTCGGTTCCCCGGCCCGCTGGTCGAGGGACTCGGGGTTCTATGGCCGTGATCGCTGAACAACTCGCGCAAACCAATAAACAAGTGGCCACTTCAGTCTCGATCTCCGACTCAAACCACAACAAACCGTCGGCGCATCGCGGGCTGAAATCGGTTCTCCTGCTCCTGGGTCCGGGACTGGTTACCGGGTCGTCCGACGATGATCCGAGCGGTATTGCTGCCTATTCGCAAGTGGGTGCGCAGTTTGGCTACTCCCTGCTGTGGACTATGGTCGTTTCCTATCCACTGATGACAGCCATTCAGGAGACTAGTGCCCGCATCGGACGCGTCACCGGCTGTGGCATCGCCGCCAATCTCCGCCGATACTATCCGCGTTGGACACTTCGCTTTGTAATAACTTTGGTGCTGATAGCGAACGTCTTCAACCTGGGGGCAGACATTGGCGCAATGGGTGCAGCAGCCCAATTGTTACTGCCGGCTAGAACGGGGGTTTACATTTTTCTTTTCGGCGTTACGTCGGTGCTGTTGCAGGTGCTGGTTCCCTATACAAGTTACGTTAAGTATTTGAAGTGGTTAACCCTCTCGCTCTTTGCGTACATCGCGACTGCGTTTTTCGTGCATGTATCTTGGCCGCAGGTTCTGCATGCAACCGTTCTGCCGAAATTAACTTGGAGTAAGGACTACCTCACGGGCCTCATTGCCGTGTTGGGAACAACGATTAGCCCCTATCTCTTCTTCTGGCAAGCATCGCAAGAGGTTGAAGAGGTCAAGAATAATCGCGGGGAGAAACCTCTCAAGCAGGCAGGACGTCAGGCGCCAGCCCAGCTGGGCCGCATCCGAATGGACACTTATCTCGGGATGGCACTGTCCAATATTGTGGCCTTCTTTATCATTCTGACGACGGCGGCCACCCTACACGCTCATGGCACCACCGACGTTGCCACAGCGGCACAGGCCGCTCAGGCGTTGCAACCTCTGGTCGGCCGCTGGGCCGCCGGCTTATTCGCCTGCGGGATCATCGGTACCGGTATGCTGGCCGTTCCGGTTCTGGCGGGCTCGGCTGCTTATGCCACGTGCGAAGCCGTCAAATGGCCGAGCAGCCTGGAGAAGAAAGCGCTAGAGGCGCCTGGTTTTTATATCACCATCGCTGTTGCCACGCTGGCAGGAATAGCGCTCAATTTCTTGCACATCGACCCAATACGGGCTTTGTTTTGGGCCGCCGTTCTGAACGGAGTGTTGGCTGCGCCTCTGATGGCTATTGTCATGCACATGGCCAGCAGCAAGAGGGTGATGGACAAATTTACGATCCCGCTTTATCTGAGAATCGTTGGTTGGACCGCTACCGTAGTGATGTTGGCTGTGTCGATTGGGGTTTTCGCAACATGGCAATAAACGTAAAACCCGCGCCGGAGGGACTTTGCACGAGATCCTGTTACGAGCGGTAGTCGGGGGCATGGTCGTCTCCTGCTTTTCGATTCTTGGGGACCTCCTGAAACCTAAGAGTTTCGCGGGACTCTTCGGCGCTGCCCCGTCGGTCGCGCTCGCAAGTTTGTATTTGGCCGTCAAGCAGCACGGCACCACATACGCCAGCCTTGAAGGCCGCTGGATGATTGTCGGCGCATTCGCCTTCTTCATTTACGCATCGGTTGTGAGTCGATTGCTGATTCGGCGGAAATGGGCCGCATTACCAGTCACGGGCGTGGCATTGCTCCTCTGGCTCGGAGTTGCGTTGGGGCTGTACGGGTTCATGAACTGATTCATGACAATTGAGATCAATATCGCAGCTCTCGGTCGGTCGAAGTGGTACGAATATCTTGTCCGCTTTGCCTTCGGCGGATTGGTTACGGCGCTGGCCGGAATCATCGCCAAGCGCTATGGTCCCGGCGTTGGAGGATTGTTCCTGGCATTTCCGGCCATCTTCCCCGCAACAGCTACTCTGTTGGAAAAGCATGAAAGGCAGAAGAAGGAACGAGTGGGGAAAACCGGAATCCTCCGCGCACGAGAGATAGCAGGGGTGGATGCGGCGGGAGCTGCCATCGGAAGCCTCGGTCTTATGGTATTTGCTGTAATTGTCTGGAGGTGTTTGCCTCGCGGCTCAATGGCGGTAGTGCTTTCAGCCGCAACCCTGGCATGGCTACTCGTATGCGTGACAACATGGATCGCTCGTAAGTCTGTCTGGAGAACTTTACGAACCAAGTTCTTCAGGACACCGCCCCGAGGACTCGAGGCGCGGACCGAGCTTTCGAAGAATAGGAGGTTGCATGAGTAAGAATGGGCCTGACAAAAATACTCTCGCAGACCCCTCGCGGTTGCGTCCGCTTGATAAGGACAACACAGAACTCATCCGCGTGGTTATTGAAACGCCCAAGGGAAGCCGCAATAAGTACGCCTTCGATCCCAAGGAGAAGGTGTTTGAACTGAAGAGGGTCCTCCCGGCGGGCATGGATTTTCCCTATGATTTCGGCTTCGTCCCTTCCACCAAGGCGGATGATGGCGACCCGGTGGACGTGTTAGTACTGATGGACGAACCGGCGTTCACAGGTTGCGTCCTCAGGTGTCGCATCATCGGCGTTATCGAAGGCGAGCAGGGCGACAAAAAAGACAAAGAGAGAAACGATCGCGTAGTAGCGGTCGAAAAAGGCAATCACAGTTGGGCGGACATACAACATATCGACGATCTGGGCAAACAGTTCCGCGAAGAGTTAGAGGAGTTCTTCGTCAACTATCACAAGCTGTCAGGCGAGAAATACAGCATTGTAGGAGTTAAGGGACCGGCACAAGCTAAGAAATGTATTGAGAAGGGTAGACGAGCAGCACAAAAATGATATGTCGGCCGGGTTTGAGATCACTTCGCGGAGTCAGCGGCTTGCGATGAGTATCTTGGTAATCAACTCTTGTCGAGACGCGAGAATCCTGACTCGAGTGCACCTTCTCCTCGAAAACAGGCAGCTCAAGCAGCGGTCGAAGACTTTCGCCTCTCCTCCGACTGAAAAGAATCAGGTTTAGCGAGCGCTTTCGCGTAGCACTCGCCATGAACAGTTTTACCCTGGTCGTCAGTTCGAGCTTCAGAGATATTCATTGGCTGATGGCAGATTTGGCAAACTAGAGTTTGACCAATCATGCGACACCTCCCTCCCGAAGAGATGCTCAAAGAGACTGTTGAGTCCGCAGACTGGGTTCAGAATCCACTGGCTCTCAGGATCTTCTTCTGGATCGCAGACATGTACAGGGTGGAGGCGGAGAACGAAGCTGGCTGACAATTGGGCAAGCCGGCACAGCGTCCATATTTCAGCTCCTTGGCGTTGCCGAGGACACAAGTCGTGATTGCACCTATGAGTGCCGCCGACCAACCCGAGATCATTCGCTTCGCCAAAGATACGACTCTGCTGTGGCCATGCCGTCGGGGCGATTTCATCGTGTGGATGAGATTCTCCGACCTCCTCTGGGGTCGGGGTCGATTCACATCAACGATTTTTGGGAAATGCGCGACGGCTACCGTGTGACGGTCACGAATCGACCCGAAGACTTCCCGGCGTGGTTCGAGCTGCATCCAACTGAAGTGTGTAACACCCTGGTATGGAAGATGGAAGCTAGAATCAAAGAGGGTCGCTTTCCCAAAGAGCCCTTGGACGGCCCCAACCTTTGGCGCCTCAGGTCGGGCGACCGTGTGGCCTGGGTCGGTGCGGACCGTCCCGGGCGGCCTTCCGTGGACGGGATCCTCGCCATTTTGGATTGCCACGATTGCGCCCTCGGCATTGGCGAAGGAGAGTTCAGCCGACCAGAGGAGTTCGTTGGCTTCGGCTCCCCCACGACAACCGAGATGAAGCCAGAAGACGTTGCCCGCTGCCAGACCGCCGTTAACATCGTGGAGCACTTGGAAATTCCACTCACGTGGGCTTCCAAGTGGCGCCTCGGATGACGAGGTGCGGCGCTCCGTACCACCGCCCTCTCACCAGCATTTCGGAATGTGTTGCATGTTCCAGAAACACTCCTTCCAAAGCCGCTCTAAGTTGCTGAGAATCCGAGGGCGTCAACTGGCGATCCCGTCGTTCCGAAAAGAAGTTGTTTTAGGAACACAACTCAATCACGGGGCTCGATCATTGCATCCGGTCGGATAGGGTACGACACAGCCTGAGTACAACAGCTATCTTGCTTTGAATTGAGGAATGGCATCCACCTGCTGCTTACCTCGTTCGATACCAAGGACTTGGCGCAGTGAGCGGACAAAAGAAAAGCCGGGGGCGACTGCCCCCAGCTTTCCGGGCAAAGCACAAACGAGTTACGACTTGGTCTTCTTTCGGATCGCGCCAGCTAGCGCGAGGAGGCCGAAACCAACAAGACCATCGTTCTCGGTTCGGGTACTGCTGCCAGGGTGAAGCTGCCGGAAAGGGACGCGCCAGTCTGGTTGAAGCTCAGATCGACCTCCGCAGGCGTGGGGCTGGCACCGGGCAATCCCGGCCGGGAACGTGGATGCCGGCAGCGCGACGTGTTGCGAAATCCCCATTGAGTACCCCTATCCGGCTGGGCGGCCCAGTTCCTGTTAGGGTACGACATGGCCATGAGAAGGCCAGTCGTCAGTGAATCACTTGTTTGCGACACGGGCAAAGCGTCTACGATAGGCAATGGTTCGAAACCCACGAACTGAGGAGGGGTGACCTGCGGCCCAGAAGTTCGACTTCGGAATGCCGGGCGCTAGTCTTCCTGCATTCGGCATCGCATTCCCCGGGATGCTGAATCCATCAAGCTTTACATCGTTGGCTAATTGGCCTGAGCTGTCGGGGTTTGACCATGGCCAGCAGAAGCTTGCGACCAGACGGGCACTGTACCCCTTTGCTAGCTTTCACGCGAATGGCCTCGGCCATTCCTGCACCCCATCGAAGATCCGAAAATCGAATTGGCCGTCCGGCTGCTACAGTCGCTGTTCCTTCGTAATCGCAAACGTCCTTAGCAAGGCCAACAGTGCCCGACAGGAGGCCCACCGTGGAGCTGAAGGAACCAGCATCGCCCACGATCAGCGCTACACGGTCAGCGAACTGGCGAAGCGCTGGCACCTGAGCCCAAACATCGCGGTATCTATTTCTTGAATGCCACGTTGACCAACAACCGTTCGCCTTCGACTTCGACTACGTTGCAGAAAGTACGCGCGTTGTGACGGGTGAAATCCAGCCCGACGCGGCTGTTGCCCACACGAAGATTGCGGATGCGCAGATGACCTAGCCATTCGGGCAACTCTGGATTGACGATGTTCAATACGTTTCGCGGAGCGTTGGGACGGATTCCCAGGATTGACGTCAGCATCAGAAACCAGGAACCGGACGCCCATGCCTGCGGCGAGCAGGAGACGGGATACTGCACCGGTTCGTCGTGTTCGCGACGCTGAACTCCGCAGTACAACTCGGGCAAGCGGTAGTTGCGAAAGTTCAGGGCCGCTTGAAACAACGATGTAAAAACTTCGATTGCCTGGCTCCGGAACTCGTTCAATGCCATGCCGTGCGCAATCAGCGAATTATCGTGGGGCCAGACCGAGCCGCGGTGATAACTGAGAGGATTGAACGTGGGTTCATCTTGAGAAAGGGTGCGCCATCCCCAACCGCTCGACATATCGGCCTGCATGAGCCGGGCAACAATGGCGCGAGATCGCTCTTTGCTGACAGACCGGGTGAATAAGAGGTGGCCCGGGTTGGAGGAGATGCACTTCAACTGTTCCTTGTCGCCATCCAAAGCCATCGCAAAGTAGTTGCGGTCGGCCATCCAATACGCCTTGTCCAGGCGTGCGGCCAGCTCGGCGGCTGCGTCTTTCAACTTCTCGGATCTGGCGGTGTCGCCGAAGGTTCGCAATAACGAGGACATGCGATACTTCGCGTCATAGACGTAACCTTGGACTTCGATCGGCGCGATGGGAGGCGGCGAGAGTGAACCATCGGGTCGCATGTAGGCATCCCACGAATCCTTCCAAGCCTGGTTCAGCAGGCCTTTCTCTGAATGCCGGGAGTACTCCACGAAACCATCGTTGTCGAGGTCGCCATAATTGTCGATCCAGTCCAGCGCGGCGTAGGCCGCCGGCAATAGACTCTCGACCAGGCTGTCATCCGCGATCCAGTTGTAAGTTTCGCTCAGAAGGATAAGAAACAGCGGAGTGGAGTCGAGGGATCCGTAATACGGACCGAACGGGAGTTCGTGGCAGCGCGTCATCTCGCCCTGGCGAAATTCGTGCAGAATCTTCCCGGGCTGCTCGTCGCGCCAGTCGTTGATCTCCTTCCCCTGATAATGAGCCAGCACGTGAAGAGTATCGACTGCGAGCTGCGGATTTAGGGAAAGAGCCTGATAGGCGGCGATGATCGAGTCCCGCCCAAACAGCGTGGCAAACCAGGGAACGCCTGCACCAACCACGTTTCGTCCCTGGTCGGAAATCTGTAGCGCGTGGAAATCACTCACTGAAGTCTCGAGCGCAGCATCGAGAAGACTGTTATTGCTCGTGAATTGGGTCGAGGACTGTTCCCACTTCGCAAAGCGGTGCCATCTTTCACTCAGGCATGACGCGAATTCACTCACCACCGACTGGCTGTCCTGCTCGCCGACCAAGGGAGTGACAGTTAGTTCAATCTCCGAGCGCTGCAAGGGAGGCACGGTGATGTCCCAATGAGCGCTGTTTTCCTCCAGACGAGAGGGAACAGGCATCATCTCGATGCATGTTCGCCGTAGTATTCCGTCGAGCCCGCGGTAAACAAAAGCGATACTGTTGCCGTGCCTGATAGGACGGAAGTAGTGGCCCTGTACCTGTCGCACCGTGCCTCGGACCTGAAAGACGTCCACGAAATCGGCTTCGAAGAAGAGTTCAATCGATAGGTTCAGTTCGTGTCGATTGAAGTTGATGAGCGAGAACCTGTCGAACAGTACGTCGGCATTGAGCAATTGCTGCCGGCGGATATGGACGGTGTTTTCGGCGATTTCAAAGGAATCGCGCAACTTCATTTGTTCGGTGGTCAGCTCGATCTGGGAAACGAAGCTTTTTTCAGCATTCGCAGAGAGGACAATACCGGGCCGGCCGTTGACTCGCAGTTCGAGATAACTTAGGAAACGGGTATCGTCGTGAAAGAATCCCACATCCGGAGCGCTTGCGGGCACAATATCTCCCGCTACCGTGGTCGACAGAAAAGTCTTACCATCGATGAGGGTGAGATTGTCCACTTTGCGCGTCGCCTGCTCCTGAAAGGCAAGTCGCGGCTCGACATATGGCGATGGAATTTCGACCAGATCGCTCACCGAGATGGGAAAGCTCATGCCGCTGCTGGCTCCTTGTCATCTGCCTGCACCGAATCGGCCACTGAATTAGGCAGAGTCGAACCGCTGATCGCAGAAAATAATCGTGCGTAATCAGATGCCATGCGTTCCATGGAGAAATACCGTTCGGCGTAGTTTCGCACAGTCGAGGGCCGAATCGCGGTCCCGATATTGCGGGCGTGGCTCGCCAATTCATCGACCGAATGACAGACGAAACCGCTGATGCCGTCTTGCACCACCTCTTCCACCGATCCGCCTGACAGCGCCAGTACCGCCGTACCGCAAGCCATGGCCTCGATCATCACCAATCCGAAAGGTTCATTCCACTGGATAGGGAAGAGCATCGCCAGGGAATTGCCCAGCAGTTCGTTCTTCGCTTCCAAATCAGCCTCTCCCACGTATTCGATGAACTTACCGTCGAGATGGGGCTCAATTTCAGTTTCGAAATAATTGCGAAAAATAGGCTGGATTTCGCCCGCGATCTTCAGCGGAATACCCGTTTTTTTCGCGACTGCAATAGCCAAGTGAGGCGCTTTGATGGGCGCTATGCGCCCCAGGAAGCTGAGATACTGCTGCTTCTTCGGACCAAAACGGTAACAGGAAAGATCGATGCCGTGGTGAATGGTCCGCATATGGGGCATCGTTTCCCGGCGGCGCTGGAAATCACTGATAGTTACGTACTGCGTATCCGGGTAATGGGCATAGAACTCACTCAGCGCTTGGACACGCTCGTGGTGAAGTGTAAGGACGACAGGAACGCTAGTGAAGTCGGAATACGGCAAGCCGTAGGGGTTATTGACTTGAATGATGTCACAACTGTCCGCAGCATCTCTGACAGCCCAAGCGGTTTGGCGCATCTCTTTCAGCGTATCTGTGAATTCGCCGGCAGGCGGCCATTGCGCTGTCGGATAAATCCACCGCACCTCGACGGGAACCTCGGACTCACCATTGGCATACACCACTACGTCGTGCCCGAGTTTTGTCAAACCGCACGCAAGGTTGGCTATGAAAAGCTCGGTCCCGCCGTAGCGTTTTGGCGGTACGGAAATGAAAGGTGGAGCAATAAGTGCAATGCGCATCGCCGCCTCCGGACGAAATAAATTTCCGAAATACGTAGACCTGCTCGGCTGCTTTACGGGCGCACAACCGTGAAGCCTCAGGCTAACATCTAGGTTTCGATGGGCTAATTGGGTGATTCCTGTAGCCGGCACGGAAAACGCACCTACTGTGATGGGTCGGTCTTGCCCAAATCGCTTACGTTTGGAATCAGTGGATTACGGGGCCTGTTGGCTCACTTAGCGTTGAAGGAGATGGAAGCCACCGGCAGCACCGCACTCAAACTCTCCTACGTCCTGCCAAACGGAATGCACGTATCCTATCCTGCGTCAGATCAAGCCTTGTATCTGGCCAGCATATTAAGGTCCTTATTTGCTCACGACCGATTCGTGCGGCGGATCATGACCGGCCTCGCGGGCAGAGATGTGCGGCGAGCACTCGAGATCTTCCTAGATTTCTGTATGAGCGGTCATATAGGCGAAGACGAAATCTACAAGATCCGGTTCTTTGAGGGTAAGTATGTCCTTCCGCTTTCGGTGGTTGCCCGTGTTTTGCTTCGTATGCAGAGGCGTTACTACGATGGAGATAAGGCATACATTAAGAACTTAGTTCAGTGCGACCCTGCCGACGCTTTGCCGGATCATTTTGTTAGGCTGGCGATACTCCACTGGCTTGAACAACGTCAATCGGTCAAAGGCCCCGCTGGAGTGCCGGGTTTTCATCAAGTCGAGACCCTGTTGCGCGACCTGAGCCAGCTCGGTCACGATGCGAACCGCGTTCGGGCGGACCTGGCCTAACTCATCAGAGAGGGGTGCGCTGTTGCAGAACACCAACGCATCAGCGAGATTCAGGACGGTGATCTTATCAAGATCACTGCTTCTGGTTTGGTACACCTACAACTGATGGCTAACCCCGAGTATCTGGCCGCTTGCGCGGAAGACACATTCATATCGGACCTCGAACTCGCAAAGCGAGTTGCGGGAAGGATCGCGTCCAAAGGACTTGGCGGGCAGTTCTCTCGCATCACGGCAGCGAAGAACGCTTGGGAACTTGTCGAATATCTGAAACTTCATGCGGAGGAGAGAATCGGTGCGCCGGATGTCTATCTGGACCCCTCAGACGCCGTTGAATTAAATACGATGCGCGAAGCAGAGGCCGCTGTCGGTGCTACTGAGATTGAAGTTTCAAAGCGCTTGTATGTCGGTAATCTGCCGCCCGGCACGACAACGGACGAACTACGTTCGGCCTTCGGCGCAGCTGGGCTCGCCATTGCGGAGGTTGTCGTTCCTCCGCGGGTCTCCGGCCACGCTGCCCGATGGTTCGGAATCGTCGAGATGACTGATGGGCGAAGTGCAATGGACGCCGTGGATTCGCGGGATTTGAATGTGAAAGGCAGGCGACTAGTAGTGAATGAAGCTTTCGCTCTTTCATCTCAAATTGATCGGCAAAAGGGAGGGAGAATGCCCAGTGTCGATGTCACCGAAAGGCTGTACGTGGCCGGTCTTCCATATTCGGCGAACGAATCAACTGTGCGGACGCTCTTCCAAAATCACGGATTGAATCCCGTCGAGGTCCACGTAGTGAGGGATAGGGAGAGCGGCCGTGGCAAGGGCTTTGGTTTTGTTTCAATGGGTTCGCAGTCGGAGGCTACCCAGGCGATCGGTGCGCTAAATGGAAGTCTGGTGGAGGGTAGAAGTTTGATACTTGCACCAGCCATGCCACGATCGAGCGATTTGAGGTAGAGTCAACCCCGCACGCCGCGGTGGCAATTCTCCCAGCCATTGCTAAACTAATCCACTTTGGTCTGCTCATTGCAGGCGTGCAACCAGCTCCGATTGGGATTCTCTGGCTGGCCCAATTACCTCTAGGAATCTGCTTCGCTAAGTGTTTGAAATTGCTTAGCGTGACATCTTGTAATTCTCGTGCTCAAAATCAGAAGAGACTGTTGAAAAACTCGGTTCCGATTCGAAGTTTTCATTTTTGTTGGACCACCATCCGTGTTAAGCAAGACGTTGAGGAGGAACTCCACCGATGATGGGTCAGCAGCCGAGGACGGATTCACTGTTCTACTACTTCCGCCTAGAGGACCAGATTCCTGAAGACCACCTACTGCGCCTGATTGACCGGCATGTAGATTTGAGCTTTGTGCGCGAGCGAGCTGAAGGAGTCTCTACAGCTCCACCGGCCGGCCGTCGATCGATCCCGAAGTATTGTTGCGCTTGTTGCTGGTGGGCTATTTCTACGGTATTACCAGTGAGCGGCGTTTACTGGAAGAAGTAAAGATGCATCTGGCCTATCGTTGGTTCACGCGGCTGGACTTGGATCAGGAGATTCCGGACCACTCGACATTTTCCAAGAACCGGCACGGACGCTTTCGCCAGTCGGGCATATTTCGAGAAGTATTTGAGGAGATCGTGCGCCGGTGTTTGGCGGTTGGGTTGGTGGAAGGAAAGAATCTGGCGGTGGACGGGACCATGGTGAGAGCCGACGCTAGCCCAGCGAGTCGAGTTCCGCGAGAGCAGTTAAAGGAAGCGGCCCAGGTTTCAAGGACAGTGGAAGAGTATTTGGCGGAGTTAGACCAGGTGAACCCAGTGTCCGGTGCGGAAATGATCTCCACCACGGACCCAGACGCGATCCTGACAAGCAAGGGTGGGAGAACAGCCGAGATGGCTTACTACGATAACTATCTCATCGATACGACCAGTCGGGTCATCCTGGGAGTAGAAGCTACACCGGCACGGTTCTCGCAAGAGACCATAGCTGCGCGCAGGATGGTCGAGCGAGCCGAGAAACTGGGGATTCGAGCAGAAGATTTAGGAGCCGATAAGGCATACGGCAGTGGCGAGTTTTTGGCGTGGCTGTTGGATCGCGGCGTGCAACCGCACATTCCGGTTATAGACCGTCGTCATCAGACGAAAGGGCGCTTCACTCGCGACCAGTTTCGTTACGAACCTGCTGAGAATGCCTATTACTGTCCTGAGGGAAAGGCGCTCTCGTTCAACGGCCGCCGGCGCGAGAGTCAAGGCTACCTCTATCGCTCCACGGAAGCGCAGTGCGCGAACTGCCCGCAAAAGAAACGTTGCACGTCTGGGCCTTATCGCCGACTATTTGTGCATGAGCAAGAATCCGCCCGGCAAAGCGTTCGCGACCTCGCCGGAACGCCAGCTTACGAGCGTTCGCGGCGGGCTCGCTACAAAATCGAAGCGTTGTTTGCTGAACTCAAGCAGCGAATGCGGCTGCATCGAGTTCGACTACGCCGCCTGTGGAACGTAGATGAGCAGTTCTTGTTGGCCGCCACCGCCCAGAATCTGAAACGCCTGGTACGGTTCCTAACGCAACGACCGCCCAGCCTCAATGCGCAGCTCGGATGAAACGAGATGGCTATTGGTAAGGAGCTAAACAAGCAAAAGCAACCTCTCGACTAAAGCCCTCCCCCACCCAGACCTCACCACTCTCCGCTAGTTTTTCAACAGTCTCAGAAGATATTGGGCAGATCCCGAATCTACGGATACGAAGTCTGTGGCTCTGAGGAGACTTGGATAGAAACAGTAAGGCTCGCTAGCACACTCTAGCCCGCTCACGCTCGATACGTTCGAAGTCTGGCTGGCCAGCAGCACCGGCACGGCATGGTATGACCTCACTTGCGGATATAACGGCACCAGCGTGGCCAACCACGTAGTTCACGTGGACCAGCATGCTCTTGCCTTTGTTCACGGTTCGTCTGACGAGCTTTTGGTTGGTAACGACGGTGGCGTGCACGGCACTCTTAATGCCAGCGTCGCGGCCTTAAACACGGCTCGTCCGACGTGGTTCAATCTTGATACCGGCATCGATGCCATCGAGTTCTATTCCGGTGACATCAGCGGCAACTTTGCCACTTCGGCGAATCCCTCCGCCGTGGGCGGCGCCCAGGACAATGGACCCAGCTCAGCAATGTTCTCCGGCTACCCCACCCAGGCCGTGCAGTGGCAGATGGGGTTAGGCGGCGACGGCTTCTCCGGGTTGATCGATCCCAGGGGCACGGGTTCGACCCAGGCTCAAGGCACGATCACATTGACCACGGGTGGCGCGAGCGCCGGTCAGCAATTCCAGATCGGTCCGCAGGTCTTCACCTTCGTCACCTCGGGTAGCAGCACAGGTCAGGTCGTGCTGAGCACAAGCACAACGACGGAAGGCAACAATATCGTCACCGCGATTACTCGTGACATCCCAACCGTGGTCACGGCCGCGCGTAGCGGTGCCTCGGTAGTCGTCACTGCCGTTAATGGCGGCAGCAGCGGCAACTCGATTGTCTTTACGAACATCAATGCTGCGAACTTCTCCATGAACGGTGGCGGATTCCTGGGCGGAACGACGCCGGGCGATGACACCGGCAGTCTTCGCTACTGGGAAGGCAACAACAGCGGTGGTTTCAGCCGCTGTATCCACAATTGCACCTTGCCCGGGGCTACGTGGTCTTCTTGGAGAGGCAGTTGGACTGGCGACACGCAGTCGTTCGTCCTGCCTGTCCACCTCTTCCACGGAGGCATAGCAGGCGGCGATGACTGCCCAACTGCAGGCACGACCTCTGGTTGCGGACATCTGTTGGCCGGAACGACCCGCGTTTGGGAAACGGTCAGTGGCGCGAATGCCACCTTCTCCACGAGCCAGTGGTATGTAACCAATAACCCGATCACGGCGAACCTGACCAAAGGCACTTTGGGCAATCGCTCGTATATCAACCAGGTTAAGTACTCGCCCAAGTACCAGAGCGTCGCCATCGCTGGAACCAACGACGGCAACGTGCAGATCGGTTTCAATCTGGGTACTGGCGTACAAGCGCAAGCCAACTGGGTGAACGTGACCGGCGGCAACGCAGTGTTGCCCAACCGTCCTATCATGGGCATCGCCCTGGATCCCAGTTCGCCGGCCCCAGGTACTCCTATCGGATACGCCACCGTCGGCGGATTCAACAACAACACCCCAGGTTTCCCGGGCCACGTATTCCGGATCGTCTGCACCATGACCTCGACACCGTGCGATGGGTTTACCTGGACCGACAAGACCGGCAATATCCCCGACATCCCTGTCGATTCCATCATCGTCAACCCGAATTTCCCCAGCCAGGTGTTCGCTGGCTCTGACTTCGGGCTGTACTACACCGACGACATCACCGCCAATCCTCCGGTGTGGAACCGCTTCAACAACGGCCTGCCCAACGTCATGATTTGGGACATGTCGGTTGATCGTGGATCCACCACCTTGGCCTTGTGGACCCGCAGCCGTGGTGCTTATGCATGGCCGCTGCCCACCGGACCCGAGAATCCGCTTCCGACCACCGTGATTGCGGCTCCCGCCAGCGGTATCTATGGAGGAACCACCACGGTATCGGCCACGCTGACTTCCGGTGGCAATCCGGTGAGCGGCAAGACCATCAGCTTCACCCTGAACGGCAATGCTGTGGGCAGCGCTACAACCAATGGCGCTGGTACGGCAACTCTGTCGGGGGCGAGCCTGGCGGGAATCAATGCGGGGAGCTATCCAACCGGCGTACAGGCTAACTTTGCCGGCGACGCGGTTTATGCTGCAGGCAGTGGCACGGCTGCGCTGAACGTTTCTCCGCTGGACGTCAGCGCTTCGGTTGGCATCGCTAAGGGTGGAATCGGTTACAACCCGATCACCGGCCGCTTCGCACAAACCGTAACTCTGACCAACAACTCCGGTTCAACGATCCCCGGCCCGATTTCGCTGGTGCTCGACAACCTGACAACCAACGCGACCGTGTACGGTGCCAGCGGCAACACCAGTTCTCTGGCTCCGCCCATCAGCCCGTATGTGAATTACAGTGGCAGTCTGGGACCGGGCCAGAAGGTCTCGATCACGCTGCAGTTCACGAATCCGAGCAAAGCCTACATCGGCTATACGACGCGGGTGCTGGCGGGTCCAGGGGCGCGATAAGGGAAACGTGAATTACTCCAGCGCCGCGGCCAAGTTCGCGGCGCTGGCTACTACAACGAGAGATAACTGTAAGAACGGGAGATAACTGAATGAAGCGCTTCGTTAAATTAGGATTTCTGGCGGCAATGCTAATCGTGCTGGCGGCCATGCCGGCGGTCGCTAATACCGCCACGTACCTCATCACCGCCACCTCCGGCCTGACCGGCACGCAAGGCCTCGGATTCGCCCTGGTCGCTGGCGATGACTTGCCGGGGAATAACAGCGTGTTCCTGTCGGGCTTTAATTTCTACGGCGGCTCCGGCCCGGACGTGGGCACGGACAGTTGCTCCGGCGGCTGCAGCGGCAACCTGTCCAGCGCGGTGGGGCTCACCGAGGATGGCAGCTTTCTCTCGCTGTTCACCCAGAACTTTGATCCCACGTACTTTTCGATGCTCGTGACCCTCACCAACAATGCCCCCAACGACGGCAACCCCTCACCGACTCCGGCCGAATTTCAGATGTTTCTGTGTACGGCTGATTTCTCGTCCTGTTACGGCAGTAACCAGGTGACGGGTTCGCTGGTGACAGTGGATCTCACCGGCGGTCCGCTGAGCTTCAACACTTTCGGCGACGGAACCGTAAGCGTGAGGACGTCCCTTGCGCCGGAACCGGACAGCATCGTATTGCTGAGCACCGGCTTGTTGGGTCTCACGGGATTGTGGCGGAGACGCAGCCACAAATAGGACGAAGTCCCTCCCCCCTTTGCAGAGCGCCGCGGCTAACAACCGCGGCGCTCTGACATTGGATTGCTGACTCCGAAGCTCACATCGGGGAGCTGATCGGCTCCCTTCGAGAACGAACGTTTCCGCCATAAGCCATACAATATTTTCTGACCGGACTGCGAGCGACTGACACAGCCAAATCAAGGCTGGCGGTATGCGGATACGAGCTCCGTCGTTTCCGGGCGAGCGATTTTTCGAGGAGATGGTGAGATGCGATTCGTGACGGTAATTCTAATCATCGCGAGCGTCGGTCTAGGCTGCGCCGGCCAAATGACGGGTTTGCGTCCGGCGCAATCCAGCCCTTCTAGTCCAGCCCAAGTGCTTCCGAACGGCGTTTGGGGCGGCGAACACATCCGCATGGATGTAAGCGACGGCGGCGCAGATATCGAGTTCGATTGCGCGAGGGGAAGCATCTCGCAACGGTTGGCGCTGGACGCTCAGGGGCGCTTCAAGTTCCAGGGCACATATAAAGCCGAGACGCCGGCACCTGCTGCGGCTGATGGCGGACCAACCGGTTCCGGAGTAACGGCGACCTATACTGGGGTCCTCAACGGGTCTAGCTTGCGGCTCGAGGTTTCCATCGAGGGGCAGGACACCCCGAGGATCTTTGATCTGTCGCAGGGAGATCAGGGTCATCTCGCGAAGTGCGCCTGATCTGATCGAGGCGAAGAGACGGCCGAACTACTCGCGCTCCGCAAGGTAAGTAGTAACAGCATTACGTATTTCGCAGGCAACTCGGGCAAACGCACACTGCGTTCGCCCGAGCGGTCCACCTCTTACTGGTGCTGGTAGTTCGAATTCACTTCATTGACGGTGAGCTGTTTGCTCACACCATCAATCGACATGCTGGCGACGTGGTTGGTGCCGTCCGGCAATTGTGCGAACTGTGCCGAGATAGTGACCGCGTCCTTGGGATCGTTAAGGTAGGAATTGACCTGCACGCTGACCGGCGAATGGGTCTTTTCGCTGACCACCATGGTCATCGAGTCGCCCTGCTTGATGTAGTTCTTGATCACCAGGCTCACTGTGCCGGAACCGGGCACGAGAGAAATGTTCCCCGCCTGCTTGGCCGCCATCAGCGCCTCGGGATTTGGGGTCGTGTACTGCTTGGCTAGCGCGCCAATCTGCTGTCCGTATTCCTGGTATTCCGCCTTCTTCTTATCGACGACCCGCTCTTTCACCCGGCCTTCCCGTCCACCCGACTGCGCCGCCTGGTTGTTGACCAGCGTCTTCTGCTGCTGGCCATTCACCATCTGCACCTGGTATGTCTTTGTATCTTTCGTACTGCCTTTGATGCCGATGGTTTCTGTTTCCGTCCAGGTGTATTGCGCCAGTTTCTGCTTGTTCGCAGCTTGTGCGTCTTTGATGGCCGTCAGTTTCTGTTCCATAGCCGGGTTTTGTGCCATGCCTGCCACGCTGCCCAGCACCATCATGGAAAAGAATGCGATAGTTACCGCGCGCGCTGCGCTCTTGCCGGTATTTTCCTGTGAACTCTTCATTGTGTCCTTTGTCCTCTGCGGTTGTGTAGTCCAACCCGTGTGCGCAGACCTATTCTCGAGGTTTCGCCAAAGTCGGCAACTGCGAAAAAGTCTTGTTCTAGGCTGGTCGTCAGCCAGCATATCTGAGAATGCGTCGCCTCGTCATCTTTTGGTACGGCAAGACGACTGCTGTGACGGCAAGATGACTGCGTCTGTGCGACGTGCGAGGTCGATCCATCAAAAAGTCGCTTGACGGTGGGTCTTAATAGCAGGGAACTCGTCATTCTCCGGACGGGAACAGGCTCACGTTCACTGGCCGGCGCGCTTGATGAAATAACCGGTCGCCTTCCAGCTTCCGTTCTTTTCCTGCATCATTACAAGCGTCTCGACCATGCCCGCAGCTTTCTCGTAGCCGGTGTCATACTGGATGACCACATATTCACCGGCAGGGGCGTTGGGCAGCTTGGTCGTGTAGGTGGCGCTCTTCAGTTGCCGTGATACCAGCTTGCCGAGTGGAGCACGTACCGTATCAAGGGCATGGATCCACTGTTCTTTCGAAGCAGCTCCGCGAAAATCACTCGACGCTTGGAACCAGCTTTCACCGTACTGGCCGGAGTCGATCAGAACCAGCCACTCTGTAGCGGCGTTCGTAGCAGCTTTCTCCTTCTCCTGGGCGGAGAGGGAAAACCCCGCGAACGTCGCCAGCACAAGCAGAACTGCCGCAAGCTTAAGACACGATTTCACCGGCACCTCGCTCCCACTGACTCTAGCACCCTCGGCAGCACCGAGGAGTCTAGTCCGAGCGGTCCGGATGCCCGGTCCAATCGTCATCATCGATGGTCTTGGTGCGCGACGGCTTCAGCTTGGCGGCTGCGTGGCAAGCCACCTCGGCTGCTTCGCGGGCGATCTCCAGGTTCTTGTACTCGTATTTCCCGTCGATGTGGATCCTCGAGCCAACCATCCCCGTCTTCAGCGCTTCCTCTTCTTCGATCATCGTGACGTGTACGACGTATGACATTATGGCCTCTCCTCGATAAATATAAGGTCTTTCTAACTGCAGAATGTGTACTTTACTGCTCATTCAATTGCAAAGCTCACTAGCAACGAGCCGTCTGCCGCGACCATCCATCCCAGTGCGCCCCGAATCGATCGCGCTAAACGTCGTCAGGACACGCAGTGAGGTTCACAATGGACCGTCCCGCTCCTGCTATCTACGAGCTTGTTCTTATTTGCTTTGGAACTCTGTGAGAGGGGTCACGTCGGCAGGTGACAACGCCCTTATCCCGCGAAAAAGTGGAGGCGAATTACCAAAACGAAACATATGTTACCGAGGTGAGGACGATATGCATTGCTAGTTAGAGAGTTACGTCGTCCTTATTTCCCGCCGGTTTCGTTCCATAGAAACGAGAGCTCGTCGGCCGTGTCGTTCACCAGTTGCGTAATCGAGACCCCCGAACTGTGGCCCGCCTTCAATTCATAGTGCAGCAGGATCGGACGGTCGCTGCCGCTATCGGCCTGCATCAGTGCAGTCATCTTTCGCGCATGCAAGGGATCAACACGCGTATCCGCGTCGCCCGTATTGAACATGATCGCCGGATATTTCAGACCCTTCTTCACGTTGTGGTACGGCGAGTACTTCAGCAGGTAAGGGAACTGCTCGGCATTCTCTGCCGATCCATACTCGGCCGTCCACCATCGTCCAACCAGAAAGTTCTGGAAGCGCAGCATGTCGAGCAGCGGGTAGCCACACCAGATGGCGCCGAACATTTCCGGATGCTGCGTCATGGCCACGCCCATCAGCAGTCCGCCGTTGGAACGCCCACGGATCGCAAGGTGCGCCGGTGAGGTGTACTTGATTGTCGATCAGGAACTGCGCAGCCGCGAAATAGTCGTCGAATACGTTCTGCTTCTTCTCGAACATTCCGGCCTTGTGCCACGCTTCGCCGTACTCGCCACCACCCCGTAGGTTGGGCTGCGCAAAATATCCGCCCTGTTCCATCCACCATGCATATTCCGGGTCCCAATGTGGCGGCAGGCTCACATTAAATCCGCCGTAGGCGAACATCAGCGTCGGCGTTTGGCCGTTTCGCTTAAGCCCCTTCTTGCCTGAGATGAACATTGGTATTCGCGTGCCATCCTTGGTCGTGCAGAACGCCTGCGACACTTCGTATTGGTCAGACTCGAACGGCACCCGCGGTTTGGCAAAGACCTCTGTTTTTCCGCTGGCCACGTCGTAGTGATAGATCGCCGGGGGAATCGTGAACGACTCGAAACTGTAGAACCCGTTATTCGAAGTTTGCAGCCCGTACACCGCCGACGCAGCGCCCAGAGTGGGATACATAATCTTTCCACTAGGCTTGCCGTCGAGCGTATAAATCTGCGTCTGCGTGATCACGTCGTGCAGCCCGGTCACAAACAGCTTGCCGCCAACAATCCCGATCGATTCGATTACATCCTTACCCTCGGGCACAACGGTCACCCAGTGCTCCGGCGCCGGATTGGCAATGCTGACTTTGATGACGCGATAATTTTCCGCCTGGTAGTCGGTCAGCACGTACAAGTCGTCTGCCCAATTCACTGGCTGGAAGCGGCTGTCGATTCCGTGAATGACTGGAACGATTGGTGCATTCGCCGAACGCAGGTCTTTCGCGTAAACGTCAACCCGCTTGGCAGGAACGCCATGAGCGACGTGAATCAGCAGGTAGCGTCCGTTCTCAGTTACCTCCGGATAGATTAAGTCCATCGCACTCAGCGTTTCCCCGCCCAACCGATTTTCCGAAGATCATACTGTCAGATGAAACAGGCGTTCCCAACTGGTGATAAAACACGAGCGAACCCGACGGTTCAAACTTTGAGTAGTAAAGCCCCTTTTCATCCGGGCTCAGCGCCATGCCGGCATAACGTGCCGGAGGGAATACATCGGGCAATTCGTGGCCCGTTTTCACGTCCAGCAGGCGGACGGATTGCTCGTCTGCGCCTCCCTCACGGATCTCGTACACCAGCAGGTTCCCATCCTTCGACACGTCGGCGATATTGATCGACGTATTCTGGTCCGCGCTCAGGCCAGTTGCATCAACCAGCTTCACATCGCTGCCTTTCAGACCGGAGCGCATGTAGATCGATCCCTGGTTCTCTTCCGGCAGCCGCTTCTTGAAGAAATACTTGCCGCCGCGCTCTTCGGGAATGCTGTAGCTCTCCACCCGCACTAGTTCCGTGAGCCGCTTCACCACCTCAGGACGCACCTTGACCTGCGCCAGGTAGTCCTCGGTGTACTTGATCTGCGAATTGAGCCACTCGCGCGCAGCGGGACTCTTCGAGTCCTCCAGCCAACGGTACGGATCGGTGACGGTGACTCCATGGATCGTCTCTGTCACTGGTTCCGCTTTCGTGGGCGGCGGCGGGGGCAACACAACGCCATTCCCGCCGTGGACGGCGGTCGGGTTATCGGCAGAGAACGATGCGGAGGCAAGTCCCAACAGGAAGAGAACCAAAGCAGAGCTTGATCATCATGGCAATTGAAATAGGATACAGCAGGCGCCACGCTCCAGCGGGAAGTCCGGCGAAGGCTACTGCGGAGCCGGCCTGCTGCCGGCTGTGAGTCGCGCGAGCGCAGTTCTCACCTGTGGCGCTTCGGCGCCATTGGGCGACTCGCTCAGGTAGGTCTCATACTCGGCGTATGCCTCCTGCGGCTTGCCTTCACGTTCCAGCGCCTGTCCTGCAACGTAATGCACCAGAGGATAGCCCTCGTGCGGAAGCTGGTGCGTCTTGCGTGCCGTGACCAGCGCGCCATCGACATCCCCAGACTGAATTTCGGCCACGCAAAGCAGCGTCAGCGTAATTGGATTGAGCGGCTCCACCGCGCAGCGACTTCTTCAGCAGGTCCTGTCGCCCGGCTGAAGTTTCCGTCTTGAATCAGGATTCGTGCCAGGTTTCGGTCCGCGTCGGCGTTCCTTTCGTTCAATGCCACCGATTTCTCGAACGCGGCCCTCGCCTTGTCTGTCTGGTTCGCCTGGTAGTACATCACGCCCAGGTTGTTATAAGCCGTATCGTAGGCGGGATAGAGCTCGATTGCCTTTTGAAAATACTCGGCAGCTTTCTGGGTGTCGTGATGCTCCCAGGCGTCCATTCCCTTGTGGAACGCCTTTTGCGCTTCTGAAGGAATGCGCAACTCGGCCGCCGAGGTCACGGCGGGCGTATTCGGCTTGCTGGTAGCCCCATCCTGCTCGACTTTGGGCTTCACTTTTACGAAGACCGTCTTACTCTTGTCCTGGTCCTCCACGTAAAAAGTAGCCACAGTCGATCCTTGCAGCGTGCTACCCGAAACCTGCAATCGGTACGCTCCGGGAAACGTCAAGTGGAACGTCACTCGCCCTTCCTGGTCGGTAAACGCATTCGAGACAGAGACCCCGGCGTCGGTCAACAACTCGACATGGATGCGGTCACCGGCTGGACGTTCGTTCTCGAACGTGATCCGAACCAGGACTTGTGCGCTCGTCGAACGGCCGGTGTCCATGGATTGCCCGGCGCACATCAGCGGTAGGAAGAGCCAGAAGACTTGCGCGAGGTGAGTGGAACGAATCCGCAGCATACTGTTTCAGGGCGGGAGTCGCCTAGTGGCAGAATTGTACGCCTGTTCCCCGAAACAGGTTGTCAACTTGCTGCAACGAATTGCCTCCTATGGACTCGTGTCAGCGATGCCGCGTAAGTGAAAAATCCCGGCGTGTGGGCGCCGGGATCGAGTCAGAACCAGTTGCGAAACTTCGTTACGGCTTTGCCGGTACGTACATTGGGTCGCCGGGCCTTCCCGCCTTAACCGTGTAGTCAGACGGAACCTGGAACAGCGTCGCATCGGGCGCGCCCGGCGTCACGTTCACCAGTTTGGTGGTCACCGTACCCATCATCGGGTCCGTGTGGATCGTCATCACGGCCATCTGAAGGTCGGCTGAATACCAACGCTCCGTAACCACGGAGATGGCCTTCTCGTTCCCCATCTCTCCTGCGGGAATCGTTCGGGTGACGCGAATTCCTTCCGCCTGCACGCCGTTGATCGTCTTCGTTCCCAATTGCTCCTGCGTGACTGCACCCGGCCCGCCCCCACCGTGAACGTGCGCCTCTTGCTCGGGGCCGTCGTGTTTCGGTCCCCGTAAGGCCGACTGGTGGGCTGTCTTATTACCCGGATTCAGCATGTAACGATTTCCAGCCACCGGATCCGTAATCACAATCAGATTGTGCTTCACGCTTCCGGTTGCGGGCATTGCCAGGTCCACGCCGACCTCCCGGCGTACCCGGCCTTCTGCATCGCGGTACATCTTCGATTGCGATTCGCTGTGAATTTTATTGCCGTCGGCCAGAGTCATATCGCGAACGATGTCAATTTCTCCGCTCAGCGGCACGCCCTTTACCGTCTTTCCCTCGCCAAAGTCAGCCATGCCACCGGGCCCGCCCATCATCATCATGCCGTGCAGCGGCAGGAGGCGGAGGCGGCCCTTGCGCGACAACAAACGCAGCGGCCAGTACGGTCACAGCCAACAACCCTAAGAACGACGTAACGCAATTCTTAAACTTCATAGTTCCACCTCGTATCGGAACCACCAGCAACTTCAATTCACGATTCGCATCCTGCGAACCAATCCATCTTCTCCGATGACCACATCCGCCAGCACCGGTTGGCCAGCACTACCGTCCGACGCCGATCCGCGCGGGCAATTCCATTCGAATGACTTGTTCGTCACCCGAACAGATCAGCGGATCGCACAGCATGAGCGGCACATACCCGGCCGTCTCACCCGTGCTCGTTTCAGCCTTGGTCGCGGCCGACGAAGGGCGCTTCACCGCAACCACTGGATTCTGCGCGGCCACCTCACGTGCTTTCTCGTCCGCCACGACATTCGCAGGGAGTTCCGTCGCCCCGCTCTTGGTATCGGTCGCAAGACTAATCGGGCCGCTGGTCTGCGGCGCCGTTACCGTGGCCTGCACGGTAGCGGGCTTGTTCTGCTGGTCACGCAGCACACGCACTCCCAGGAACACACCCACGGCGAGCGCCGCAGCCACTGCAGCGTAGGCGCCATATTCGAAGATCCGGCTCAGCGTCCACAGCGAAGCAGCAGCAGGCTTGCGGCATCACCACGACCTGCGCTCCAAACTCCTGCTGGCGGAAGAACTGAAGCAACGCCCGCTCCACTTCCGGCCCAGCCTGCTGTTCCCGAGTGTCCGAACTCAACGCGTTAAATGCATTGCCCAGCACCCGGTGCGATTCCATCCACTCCCGGCACGAGCGGCACTCGTTAGCATGTGCGGCAAGCGGCTGTTCCTCCGCGGGCAATTGCAGCAACTGCGACGGCGTCAGCAGTTCGGTAGCATCCATAAAGTCTCTACAGGTCATGACACGCACCTCGCGGCATTGTTCGACAACCCGGCCAGCGTCGGGGCAGTATTCTTGAGCTTCTTCATCAACATGTCATGGGCGCGATGCAGTCTCGAACGTACCGTTCCCAGAGCGCAGCCCAAAGCCACGGCTGCATCGGCGTACGTCTGTTCCTGCAAATCGCACAACACGACAACTTCCCGGTAATGTTCTGGCAACGACAGCACTGCTTTCCACACTGCCTGCGTCGTCTGGACGCGTGCAATGTCGCGCACCGGATCGAAATCTGTCACCAGCGCCGGATCATCGTCTTCCGCCGGAGTGGTTGTCGCCGCTTCCGTGTAGCTCTTCTCCATGGCGCGGCGAACGTAATTACGCGCCACGCCAAACAAGTAGGCCCCCAACGCAGCCCGCTCCGGATCGAAGTCCCGTCCGCGTTGCAGCAGGAAGATGAATACGTCCTGCACCACTTCCTCAGCCACCTGCGGAGAACCGCTCATGTGCAAAGCAAACCGATAGACAGACGCCTGCCTCCGCCGGTAGAGGGCGGTAAAGGCGTCTTCGTTTCCGTCCAGCGCCAGTTTCAGGAGCTGTTCGTCGGTATGCTCGGCTAGCAACGCCACCTCGGCGACCAATCTGCTGTCGATTGCACTAGTATTTCACCCCCGCTAGGTAGAAAGTTCCGCCATCTGTCCGTTTTCGGATTATCTCTATTGCAAGCGAAATTAGTCCCTTGAAAAGCTCGCGGATAAACTCGGTTCGGCGACGGATTTGTCTCGGAGAACGACTTTAGTCGTGCCGTATCGCATTGAAAATGCGACTACTTCTTAGCCCGCGAGGTTCTCTTGTCGAGAACAAGCCAGAGAGCGACAAAACCATCTCCTTCGGGTTACTACTACTGCTTGCGGATGGACCCACGGGCTGCACCCGACGTCTCTGACGGACGCCGGCTATGAGACACTTTATATATCCATATGAAAAATCACGCGGCCCTGGCCCTCGTCGCCCCCACATTAGGTCTATCCATCTAAGCGGCGAATGATGGCGTCTTCCACCCTGCTAACGCACAGCCCCGGCCGTTCCAAATTCAAGACAGTTCTCTGGCTCTCTCTTGGTCTCACTGCGCTTTTTGTCTTCATCACTTCAGAAATTCTTCTCGTTACCGACTACCACATGTACCACGCCTACCGTCTGCAGGTCATCGCCGACCGCCATCTCCTCATCCCCCATACACTTTCCGGTGTCATCGCTCTCCTGGCCGGTCCTCTGCAGTTCTCCTCGCGCGTTCGCCAGCGTCACTTGAAATTCCATCGCGTCCTCGGCCGCATCTACGTTGCCTGCGTCTTTGTCGGTGCCTTGACCGGGATCGCCCTCGCCGCCGGCCGCCCCGGCTTGCCCGGAACCTCCATGCAGGCCGCCGCCTGGATCGTCTGCACTACTGCAGCCTTGATCACCGCGCGAAACCGCCAGATCGTCCAGCATCGGCAATGGATGATTCGTTCCTATGCCGTCACGTTCACCTTTGTCTCCAGCCGCGTGCTCAATCTCTGGCCCCGCTACTGGAGCCATCTGGGCGATACCTTCGCCGCCGTCGGCGTCATCGCGTTTACGCTCATTTCCCTGCTTGTCGTCGACCTTGGCCTCAACTGGAGAGAGCTCACCACTCGTCGTGCCTGATAGTTGCCCGCTATGAGAGTGATCGATAAATGAATCCGATGAACCTGCATAAACTTAATATTGGCATCATTGGCGGTGGAATTGGCGGAGTCGCCGCAGCCGTGGCGCTCCGCCAGGCAGGCATTGAAGTCACAGTCTACGAGAAGGCTACCGAGTTCCGCGAGGTCGGCGCGGGTATGATGCTCTGGCCAAACGCCACCCGGGTACTAAAGGAATTGGGCCTGCTTGAACGAGTAGCGGCAGTGAGCGGTCCAAACCAACATTTCCTTGTTCGCTCCCGCGCCGGTACGGTCCTGATGGATATCGGGCTGGGCCGGTTTGAGGTGCCCGCGCTGTGCACTCGCCGCTCGGACCTGCTGGACGCATTGCTGTCGGCGCTCCCGCCCGAACGGATTCGCCTCGGCCACGATTTCGAATCCTTCGAGCAGCGTAAAACCTGTGTCAGAGTTAACTTCTCCGAGAGTGGCGAAGGACGAAGTATCTCTGCAGAACACGATTTCGTTATTGGTGCCGATGGTATCCGCTCGCACGTCCGTTCTCAGCTATTGGGCGTCCACGAACCCATTTACCGGGGTTACACCATCTGGCGCGGGCTTGCGCGTCTGAAAGGTGCTGTTCCGTCCGGCTCGAACAGCGAAACCTGGGGACGAGGACAACGCTTCGGCATCCTCAATACCGGCGACGACCGGTTCACCTGGTACGCCACTGCAAACACCGATTCGGGCCACATCGATTCTTCCGAAGGGCGTCAGGGTGAACTCCTGCGCATGTTCGCGGGCTGGCACCAGCCGGTAGAACGTCTAATCAGCGCGACAGACGAGGGCGACATTCTGAAAAATGGCGCTTACGATCTCGCACCGCTGAAACGATGGGGACATGAACGAGTCATGTTGCTCGGCGATGCCGCCCATCCCTGCACGCCAAATCTCGGCTTGGGAGGTTGCATGGCTCTCGAAGACGCGCTCGTTCTTGCGAAGTCGTTTTGCAAAGAGGCGACTCCCGAATCGGCTCTGCGCCGCTACGAATCGCTGCGCCGCGTGCGAACCCGCCACGTGCAGTTACGCTCGCTTCTGATGGGCCAAATCGGGCAATGGGAGAATCAGCTTGTCGCGGGCGGACGCCAATTGGTCACGAGTGTACTTCCGGCCAGAATCTTCGAACGCAATCTCAGCAAAGTCTATTCTTACGTCGCCTAGGCGGGTGGCCCGGTCAAAGCTCACGCGGGTGCCCGGTCCAACCTTCTTTCGGTTGGCGGGTTTTTTTGTCACCCATCACAGGCGGTTGGCACCATCCGGCCCGATTTTGGCCGGCTGGGGATTTTCAGTTCGGCAGTTGTAACCCGAAGCCGGAAACATCCCCCGCGGGCTAACGAGGCGAGGGATTTGGTGTCTCTTCACCTTTTCCTCATCCGCGGATTCTGGGCCACAGCCACTGGGTTATGTCCCGGCGTTCTGCTGCAATCGGGAACCTTGCCGTCGCGCAGTTGCTTGCCGTAGTCGTCAGCACGGCAGCTCGTCTGTCTCCTGGCAGATGGCATGCCCCATTTCGTGAGTGATCGCCCAGTTTCACCAAACTCTGGGGTTCAGGAAAGTACCTTTCTATTATCTCGCTAGTGCGGTCGGCTGTTGGTGAAGAAAAGACTGCGATCTAGGACCGTGGCATCTGCCAAGAAGCAAAAGAGAATGCCGGATGCTCACCCGAACTCCACCCCGGCTGCTTACCAATTCCTTCCAGTCTGAAAGCCATCACGAGGTAATACGACCATTCGCCCAGTAGCTGCAACGGATAGGGAGCGAGCGCTTTTCGCAACGCCGCGACGTCCTTCAGACACTCAAGGTTCCGTCGTAGTCCTGGCTGCACTCGAAGTGTATTATAGTTTGGTGTTAGTCCATCGTTGGGTGGATTCACTCTCTCGAACTTCAGGTCTTGGTTTTGGGTCTGCGCCACGCACGCGGCGAAGAGAACTGCAAGCAAAATCCAAGATTTTCACGGTGGTCACCCCTCTGGTGCCACCGAATCTGGGCTTTGCCCGCTGCTACCTCCATACCAGCGAGGTTCGATTTACGTAGCTCTGAATCCATCCGCAAGTCGCTGAAATTTATGGCGGGTAGCAGTGGAGTGGGCTACCGAATCTTCAAATCTCAGTTCTGCAAAACAGTGATAAACTCCCCGTCACACATAGGCGCGCTATGCCGGAAGCTGGCAAGACACCGGAGACAGTCCGATTCGGCCCGTTCGAGCTGTCGGCTCGAAACGGGAGAACTGCGCAAGAATGGTGAACGCTTGCCGCTCGCTGGCCAGCCGATTGCGGTTTTGACCCAACGAGTTACGACGCCCGGGAGATGGTGACCAGGGAGGAACTCAAACGTCGCCTTTGGAGCGAAGATACCTTCGTCAGATTTCGACAAGGGACTAAACGCTGCGGTCAGCCGGCTGCGTGATTACCTCTGCGACTCCGCTACCGAACCCGAATACATCGAGACTGTTCCGGGACGTGGCTACCGGTTTATCGCCACTGTTGAGTCGCAGATCGTCTCGCCACAGCCCGAACCTCCGTCACCGTCCCCCGAACCACCTAGAGCGGCGTCCTGGAGCACCCGCACGCCTTGGTTGCGCTAATAGCAATTGTCGCGATTGTCTGGCTCATTTGGCGTCAATCCGGAGTGGGTCTCTCGGACTGCAAACCAGGCGCTTTCGATCTCGGAGGAAGCCGACAGGCGATCGCAGTGTTGCCGTTTCAGAACTCAAGCTCTGACGGAGATATCGACTTTCTTAAGCTTGCTCTAGCGGACGAGGTCGCTTCCATTCTGGGCCACGTGCAATCATTCTCGATTCGCCCATCTAACTCTGTGTTTAGGTACTTTATTCGCCGCCCGTCGATTTGGTGAAAGCTGCTCCGCAAGGTGGGAGTCACATCGATAGTGAGCGGGGAATTCGCTCCCACAAAATGACCAAATTGAGGTGACGCTTGAGGCGACAGAAGTCGCAACGAACCGAATTGTCTGGCGAGACACGGTAATTGCCCCAGCGAAGGACATGCTTGGCATGCGGGAGCAAATTATCTCCAAACTACAGAGGGAACTGATTCCCGCGCTGGGAGGGACCCTCGCCCCAGAGGGAGCTGGGACTCGCCCTACTAATGAAGGAGCGTACGACCTCTACCTCCGTGGTATCGCGACTGCGCGCGATCCCATTCCCAACAGGGAGGCAATATCGATGCTGCAGCGTTCTGTCACCCTAGACCCTAGTTATGCTCCTGTTTGGGAAGCTTTAGGGCTTCGCTATTTCTTTGATGGCAGGTTTGGTGGCGGCGGCGATAAGGCGCTTAGGCTTTCGCAGTCCACCTGGCAGCATGCGCTACGACTGGACCCGAGCCTGGTAACCACAGCCGCAGCATTGATCGCCAACGATGCAGAGCATGGCGAACTTGCAGATGCATCGGCCCAAGCTGTGGCGTTGGTCAAACGCCGACCTGAAAGTGCTCAGGCCCATTTCATACTAGCCTATGTGTTGCGCTATGCTGGCTTGCTGGTGGAATCGGCACAAGAATGTCGGGCCGCGCTTGCGTTGGATCGAGGCGATTTTCAATTTCGTTCTTGTGCCACCACATTTATGCAGCTAAATCAGCCTCAAATGGCGATGGAATTCGCTCATCTAGATCGGGCCTCGGAATATGCTGCCCATGCTCAGCGCATACATCCAACTGGGGGGGGTAAACCCGCCTATGCACTGAGAGCGTGCACCAAATTACTTTTGATAATCGTCTGCTCGATGAATGTTGACCTATTTGAGGCCTGCCTAGACCCGTCACGGCGATCATCCTTGGAGAGCTCCTCTCGCCAAGCGGAAACGGCTGCGCTTGGCTAATACCGATCCCGAGAGACGCTACATGGCTGGAAGTTCGCTAGCGTACTGCGGGCATAACCAACCTGCCCTGCGGTTGTTAAACAGTGCCATCGCACAGAACTATTGCGCGCATAACGCTTTGCAGAGCGACCCTCTCCTCGCAAAGCTGCGAGGGAGTACCGGATACGACGAGCTAATGTCACTCGCGACAGAATGCCACGGCAAGTTCGCCAACATGCTAAAACAAGCCACTAATTGATGCGGCTCCAAGACCGCGAGCCCCCGAATCAATTTCCGGAAACCAGCGAATGCAGGTTTACCAGCCAGTACCCACCAAACTCAGACCTGTACTTCGCGGGTTACCCCGCTGTGGCCCCTATATCCCGTGGCGTAAATTTGCCTGCCGTTGGCAAACGTGGGGCTCTTGCCAACGCCTCCACTTATCACATTGCTCCGTGTCCCACGTCCTTTTCCGGTCTACCCGCCTACGCATAAAACATCTACGTGAGGCGAGGGATTGGTGTCTCTCGCCTGAGGCTTGGCACCCAAGGGTGCAGGCCAACGGGGCTCTTTGATAACTAGAAGGTAGACTGAAGCCGTCGCGACTAGTAAACAGTCCTGGCGAAGTTACCCCTTTGTTTCTGATACTTTAGCTGTAAGTGCTAATGTTTGTGCGAACTTACGCACAGTTGTGCGATAAACCCTTTGTTTTCAAGATGGGGTGAGGGGGGATAGAGGGTCTCGCAGGCGGACAATCTCGGGCATAAAAAACCAAGACCACGGCCCTCGTGTCTGGACTATTTGTCGATTCCGATCTGTGAGAATCCGTGGAAATCAGTGGCTGCTTTATGCCTTTGCGATGGCCAGACAAACTGCCCCAACGCAGGCAAAAAAAGCCGCCATCGCCAGCACGATCAGAGGCAGGGCAAAGAACGTCCGATTCCAACCGGCTCCCAGCCGTGCCTGCGACGGATTCGCGGCGTCGTAGCGCACCCGGTGTCGGCTGCCGACCGCAAACTCCTCGGTGCGGCGCAACGTAGCTTCGTAGTTGGTGCTTTCGAAGCTCGTCATCTCGGCCGTAATCGGTTGTCCCGCCACGGTGTAGAGCACTTGCAACTTGGCGCGATAGAGATTTTCGTGTCCAGCAGGAGGCGCCGCCACGACCTCGCTTTGTAGAACCTGAGCGTCAGTCTCCGGCCAAGTCTGGATAACCCGGACTTGGTGCCACAAGAACGGCAGGCTGAAAATGAAGAAAAGCGTCGCGAAGAGGAAGTTAGCGACCGCGATGACTCGTAGCGTTCCGTGCTTCTCGCTCACGTTCGCCTTTACTTGGACCGCTCGAGGTCCTTCATTTCGCTACGGACAGCCCGATACCGGCCCACCAGGTACCAGATGTAGCCGAGCTCGATGATCCAGACCACCGCGTAGGCCGACTTCAAAGCAACGATTCCGGTCATCGCGTGACTCCCTTCAAGGCGAGTTGAGCATGGGCGGCTTCCACCCGGTTCTCCATTTTCTGAAGAACGTAACGCGCCGCAATCAAAATGATGCCCACAAACGTAAACGCCAACAGATTCCACAAGAAGGCGTGCAACATCTCAGGAGCGAGTCCCGAATCTTTCCCGCCACCCATTACCGGCGACGGATGCTGTGTACGGAACCATCGAATCGTCATGTACACGATCGGAACATCAACGAAGCCGAAGATTCCCAGCGCCGCCGCCAGCACCTGCGTCTGGCTGCCGGAAGCGAACCGTCGCAGCACGAGATAACTAACGTAGATGAGCCACAACACCAGCGTTGTCGTCAGCCGCGCATCCCAAGTCCACCAGATGCCCCACACCGGCCGCGCCCAGATCGGCCCCGTGATGAGAACGATGGTGCAAAACACGACGCCCACTTCAGCGCTCGCGGCCGCCAGCGCGTCGGCGTTCAGATTGCGTTTCCACAAATACACAATCGACGCCAGGAAATTGACGAAGAAACACACTCCCGCCACCCACGCCGAAGGAACGTGATAGTAGAAGATGCGTTGCACGTCGCCCATGGTCTGCTCGGTGGGAGCGACAACCAGCGCCTGGTAAGTGCTGAAGGCCAGCAGGGCAAGCGTAAAGATGATGAAGCCAATGCTAAGAGATTTCATTCTGCGTTGAGCACACTCTCAAATAGAAGAAGGCAAACTAAGGTGAACACCACATCGTAAACCAGCAACATCTTCAGCCAGAAGTCGGGCGTGCCGTCGCCGGTCAAAACCATCGTCGTAGCGTCCACCATCGCCAGCAATGCCGGAATCGAAATAGGGAAGAGAATCAGCGGCAGCATGATTTCGCGGCTGCGCGTGCGAATCGACAGCGCCGCGAAAAACGTGCCATTCACCACCAGCGCCCATGTTCCCAACAACGCAATGACGACCAGTTGCCAAACCGGCCCGACGGAACGCAGTTGATAGAACACAACAAACAGCGGAGCCATCAGCGCTTCCAGAATCACGACAAACAGGAAGTTCCCGAGCACCTTGGCCAGAAACAGTGCATTCGGCGGCGCCGGCGAAACCCGATACGCATCCAGCACTTGATTGCGCAACTCGCGCGCCCAGGTTTGATTCAGCGCCACCACGGCCGCAAATAGGAACGCGACCCAAATCAGTCCGCCGGCGATGCGCCGCGATTCTTCGGCATTCGGGTTGAACGCGAAGCTGAAGATCACCACCACCAGCAGCGAGAAGAACAGCATGGAGTTGATGGCGTCTTTCGAGCGCCACTCCATGCGCAGGTCTTTCATCAGCGTTCGCGACATCACGCTAAGGCTGCTCATTGCGAGCCTCCGCGCAGAACGCCAGCGGATTCCGCGTTGCGATTCCGGGCTTCGCGGGCGACGATCTGTCCCGCCGCCATCTGCACGAATTCGTCCGCAACCGGCTCCATCAACGGAGCCTGATGCGTCACAACGAAAATCGTCTTACCCTGGTCGCGGACCCGGCCCAATATCGCCGCCATGTCTCTTGCCGAGCGCACGTCCACGTTGGAGAACGGCTCGTCCAGGAGCATCAACTCAGGATTGTGCAGCACCGCTCGCGCCAGCGATAGCCGTTGCCGCATGCCTTGCGAATACTGACCCACCCGCCGCTCGAGTTCCGGATCCAAGCCCACCTGCTGCATTGCCGCGCGGCAAACCGCGTCGTCGTTGATCCCATACAGCCCCGCGAAGTACCGCAGGTTCTCCATGCCATTGAGTTCGTCATAGAGCAGCGGAGCATGTCCCATGTAGCCAATGCGCTGCGCCACGTCGCGAACGTTCTTTGCGCCCAACAGCGTGACCGATCCCTGACTCGGCTCCATCAACCCGGCGACGACCCGCAGCAGAGTACTTTTGCCCGCACCGTTATCGCCTACAACGACGTAAAGCTTTCCACGCAAAAACGAGTCGGAGATTCCCCGTAATGCGGCGAACCTACCAAAGAACTTGACCAAATCTTGCAGGATAATGACGGGCTGGTTGGAGGAATCGTCGGTTCCCGTCATAGTTTGAGGTTCAGCGGAGCCAGATGCGGCAAGTTACTGCCCTTGGCCTCCCGGCTGTGGGGTATTCTGCGCAGTCTTCGCGGGAGCCTCGCCCGTCGCCGGTGTCGCTCCCGGCTTCGGAGCGTACTTCGAAGCGCACTTGGCCTGGATGTTGCTGGCGTGGAAGACGCCATCACGTCCGTACTTGCCTTCGGCCAGCGCCTGGGCGTTGTCCTTAAAGGTATCCGGAGGCGCTTCCGTCCCGCTGTACACCACGGGAATCAGCTTGCCTTCTTCTTCCAAGTTGAACTCGAGGTGTGTGCCCTGGCGTTTGATCGAACCTGGCTCTACGTTTCCAGCTACGCGCAAGCGCTTGGTGTACGCGCTGTCGCCCATGCCGTTCAATTCCTTGATCGTGACGTAATAGCTCTTGCTGTCTTGCACGCCAGTGTAGGCAAGATAGCTGAGCGACACCAAGATGACGGCGATTACCGCCCCGAAGCGCAGGTACTTTTTGGATTGCGTTGACATACTGCGATACATCCTCAGGAATGACTCAAGAATACTGCGTTTAGCAGCCCCGCGCCACGTGATTCTCAATTAGAGGAGGGTTTTGGCCGCGCGGGGCTGTCGCAGGTGAAATGCTCGGTCGTGCGACGTCAATTTCGCCCGGATATGAGTGCTTTCGAGAAAACGGTCGGGCTAGGCTACCGACTCGCCGTAAATTTCCTGCATGGCCTGGAACCAGTCCTGCTCGGGCGAACCGCCTCTGCCGCCACGACGCAAGTAAAGCTCATAGGCGCGCTGCCGGACCTTTTCTTCCACGGACTGCATGGTGAATACTTCGCTCTTCACTGCCTGTGCCACGGGCACAGCCGCGACTGGTACTGGTTTTGCGCTCTTCGCCACGGCCGTTTTCGACACTTTCGTCACTTTAGTGCTATCTTCGGGCGCGCTGGCGGCCTTGCGAGTGCGTTTCTTTGGGGTTTCTCCGTCCGTGGCCTTCGGTGTATTGGACATTTCTGACTTGAACTCCTGTAGATAGTATTGGGCAACAAGTCCGTGCCAACTTAAGGGGAACGACTGAAAGGTCACGGCTGGTTGCTTGCCTCTATGATACCGGATTCAACCCGGGTTTCGCTCATCCGGGTGCCGTTTTTGATCAATAAAGGGAACTGGTAACGGGAATCCGCAACTCATCCCACTTTACACCTAAGTTGCTCACATGTAGCAACTTGTGGTGTCTAAGTTGGCAGATTCTGGCATCTTGGCAGACACCGCGTCGGGGAACTTGATCCTGCTGTTCAACGTATAGTCGATAGGGGCGGATTTCAGGGCGGACTATGGCGTTTTTCGAGATCATCCGGCAGATGTTGCGGACACTCTGGGCGCACAAGCTCCGCTCATTCCTAACCATGTTTGGCATCGCCTGGGGGGTGGGGTCGCTGCTCCTGCTGGTCGGCCTGGGAGAGGGATTCCGGTCCGGCAACCGCAAAGAGCTCAACTCCATGGGCGAAGACATCATGTTCATGTTTCCGGGCCGGTATCCGGCTGTGGCAGGTAACATGAGCTCCGGCCATCCCTACAAGCTCACCTATCAGGACTACCTCGACATTCAGAAAGAAGCCCCGCACGTGCGCTCGGTTGCACCGGTCATCAGGCGAACGGACATTCGCGAGGTCAGCGAGTTCGGCAACACCAACGGAGAGGTCGTTGGGGTTCTCCCCCACTACAACACGATCCGTTACCTCCCGCTATCAGCAGGACGCTGGATTGATGATGCAGACAATAATGAAAAGCGCTTCGTCTGCGTCATCGCCGACGAAATGCTGAAGAACCTGTTTCCCGGGGGCCGGACCGCCGTAGGGAATTCGATTCTGCTTAACGACATTCGCTTCGAGGTCGTCGGAGTGGTGCAGCGCGTTGGGCACGGTGATGACAACGCCACCAATAACCGGGTGTTTATCCCGTTCAGCATGATGCACCAGTTCTTTCCGTTAAAGGGCGACCAGGAAGAGAATGCGATTTCGTTCCTGAATTACCGCCCGAGGGTGCGCGACGAGCACACCCTTGCCCGCCAGGAAGTGCGCAAGGTCGTCGCCCGCAACCATGGCTTCGACTGGCGCAGTGAAGATGCTTTTGAAGACTGGGACACCGTCAAGAACGCTGAGACCGTGGGCAAGATTTTCGATGTAATGGACATTTTCCTCGGCGGCGTCGGACTAGTGACCCTCGGCTTGGGCGCCATCGGCATCATCAACATCATGCTGGTGGCGGTGAGTGAACGCACCCGTGAGATCGGATTGCGCAAGGCATTGGGAGCGACCAACCGCAGCATAATGATGCAGTTCTTCGCCGAAGGGGCGTTCCTCACGCTGATGAGTGGAGCCCTGGGTATGGGCGGAGCAGCACTCATCATGGGTTTGATGAGCGGGCTGGCAGGAGCTGCGCCTGGCTTCGATCCGCCGACCATGTCGTATATGTCAGCCACCGTCGCCATTGTGACGTTGGCGGTTGCCGGCATCATTGCCGGACTATATCCCGCGCGCAAGGCGGCAATGTTACAGCCGGTGGAAGCACTGAGGCAGGAGTAGTTATGATTCGGGACTTGTTGTCGCAGGCTTACGAGGCGATGCGCTACAACCGCCGCCGCACCGCCCTCACCATGCTAGGCATGGCGTGGGGTATCGCCACGGTCGTGCTGCTGCTGGCCTATGGCAACGGCTTTGGGCGCGCTATCGAAACCATCTTTGCCCAGTGGGGCACCCGCATCATTGGCGTGTTCCCCGGTCGTACCTCGCAGCAGGCCGGAGGCCAGAAGGCCGGTACGCAAATCCGCTTTACCCTCGACGACGTTGATCGCATCGTGAACGCGGCTCCACTGGTCCGGAGAATCACCCCGGCTTCTTACAAGCAGGGAACCGTCCAGTACGATGTGCGCACCTATACCCTCAACGTTGAGGGCTTTTACCCTGCGATGTTCAAGATCCAGGCAATGCACCTTGCCGAAGGCCAGTTCTTCAATGAAGAAGACGAGGAATCCAAGGCGCGAGTCTGCGTGATTGGGTCAGAAGCCAAGTCCAAGCTGTTCTCGGGTACCGCGGCGCTCGGACAATATATCCGCGTTGACGGCATCAGCTTCAAGGTAATCGGCGTGCTCGAGCCGCGCATGCAAGAGGGAGACGATGGCGTGAACCGCGTCATCGAAATTCCGTTCTCCACCATGGGCGATCTCAAGAACACGCACTACCTCGACGGCATCTGGGTCGCGTACGAGGGCGATCAGTTCGAGCAGGTGGAGCGACAGGTGCGGCAGGTGCTCGCCGACCAATACAACTTCAAGCCCGACGACAAGCGCGCGATCTTCGTCTTCAACATGATGAAGCAGCTTAAGCAGTTCCAGATCATCACCATGGGACTGAAGATTCTGCTGGGCTTCATTGGTACGCTTACGCTCGGAATCGGCGGCGTGGGCCTGATGAACATCATGCTCGTCGCCGTAACGCAGCGTACACGCGAGATTGGCGTGGAGAAGGCGCTTGGCGGCCGTCGTCGCGACATTCTCTTCCAGTTCCTCGCCGAAGCATTAACAATTACGTTCTTTGGAGGCGTGGCGGGAATCATCATCGCCTACGCTGTCTCGATTCTGGCAGGACGCATTACGTTCTACAGTGCGGTCGCCAAGAACGCGGAAGCCGCCGACATCCGCCTGATCATCGATCCGACGATTGTCATCGTGGCTACCATCATTCTCGGACTGGTCGGACTGGTGAGCGGTATGCTGCCCGCGATCAAGGCCTCGCGGTTGGACCCGATCGAGGCGCTGCGGTACGAATAGCGGGCAAATTCGTCGATCAATGCGCTACCGCTCTCCAATGGCACATTTCACTGCAATGCCGTAGCCCGCTTTATTGTCCGTAATTGTTTGAGTACTCTGAAAGTCCATGTACTCCCATGGATGCAAATGGGGACCCTCCACTGAGGCTCCTCCGATGGCGACTGTCGGAAATACCCTTCCAGGACATCCGGGAACCATTCCAGCAATCACTGCGGTAACGTATTTCGTCGCGGATTGCTTGACGACCGTGTCGCCCGTGACCGCTCCCTGGATGTACGTGAACCCGGTCGCCGCAGCCCTGGGACTGCTTGCGTAGTCGGGATCACTGCTGCTCTTGTATGCCGACAGATAAATCGTGCGTTTGGTTTGCTCGATGGCCGTGTGAAATTGGCTGGCGCTGTCGGGGAACATGCTGTAGATGTTTCGCACAGTCTCGGCCACTAGATCATTTACTTTGACGCGAAAGTTCCGGTATTCCACCCACACGTCTTCACGGGCAACGGAAGGAATCAGTGCGTTGTACTCGGCGGCGATTGCATCGTGATGCACTCGAAACTCGCGCAGCGCTGCGTTGACCTTCTGGCCGTTCGCGGCGTCGTTACCAAAAGCAAGTCGCTGATACACACTGCGGGCCGTCGCCTCATCCAGCGAATCTCTAACCGTTGGCGCTGCCGCCAGCAGCCAGATCAATTGCGCATTGATGTCAGACACTACTTCAGGATTGATGTTCCCTCCGGTTGTGACTGTGGGCAGTTGGTCGGCGGCGGACTGGGAAAGCAGCGGGAACGCACTACAGACGAGCAGCAGTAACAAGATTGCAAACCTCGGCATGACGACTAAGTCCTCGAAGCGATTTTAGGCGCGGGTTTGGCGCCAAGCGAGAACAATGCGGAAATAACCCGCTGAACAGTTCCAAACTGGGCCGATTCCGCCTCGTCTACAATCCTTCCATGACTCACGACCGGCTAGCGCGCGTGCTACATCAGCTACGGCTCTACGAGCATCCGCTGGTGGAGTTCGATGCTCGCGCCAAGGGCGAGGCCGTAGAGGTTGTCATTCGGCCGAAATTCGCCGCACCGTCGGTTCATATCTACTACTTCGAACTGCATCCTCGCGATCTCGATGATCCGCAATTCGAGTGGGCCTTCCAACGCCAGCTTTTCGACTGCCTGCACGACTACCTGGTCGAGATGTTCATTCGAACGCCGCAACATCGCCACGAGCATCAGCAGATGGAGCGCGAAGGCAAGCTTTGACTCTCCGCGAAATCATCGTTGACGAGATTCGCCGCGAAGGACCTATGCCGTTCTCGCGCTACATGGAGCGTTGCCTTTACCACTCCAAGCTCGGCTACTACTCACGCGCGCTGGAGCAATTCGGCAAGGCTGGTGATTTCTATACATCGAGCGACGTTCACGCCGTATTTGGACGCCTGCTAGCGCGCCAATTCGAGGAGATGTGGCGCGTACTCGGCTCGCCTCCGCACATCGACTTGATCGAACTTGGCCCCGGTCGAGGGTTGTTCGCCTGCGACGTGCTCGACTGTGCCACCCGGCAATTTCCTGACTTCGCAAGCGCGCTGCATTACCGGCTGGTTGAACAGTCGGCGGTCCTTCGCGAACGCCTTCATCAACGCCTCCACGAACACCTCGCAAGAAGCGCTGCCTCAATCGAGCCGACACTCGAATCCGCAGCGTCAGACAAGAGTGTTCCGCTGGTCCTCTTCGCCAACGAGTTCTTCGACGCTCTCCCGGTTGAGATCATCGACTATCGCGGGGCGGTTCGTGTCGACGAGCAGAATGGAAGGTTCATTGAGCAGTTTGTCCCTGCATCTTCCGCTGAGATGGAGTTCCTCGACCGCTACGGGGTGCATCCCGAGCCCGGCGAACGAGTTGAGGTTTCGCTGGCAGCATTGGACTGGATGCGTCGAATTTCCGCGACATTCGCAGATAGATCCGGCTTCGCCGTCATCATCGACTACGGCTACACCCGCGAGCAGCAACTCGCCGGGCGCCACCGCGACACCCTGATGACCTATCGCCATCACATCGCCAGCACTTCGCCCTACGAGGCTCCAGGCGAACAGGACATCACAGCGCACGTGAATTTCACAGCCTTACAAGCCGTCGCAGCGAATGAAAACTTGAATGCGCTTGCCCTGCTGACTCAGTCGCAACTCCTGCTCGGTATCGGCGAATCCACGCAATTTGCCGATGCCTTCGAGAATTGCGTGCTTCCGCAAGAGCGGGCCAAGGTTGCCCTCCAACTCAAACACCTCATTTCGCCCGAAGGCATGGGAGAGACATTTCAAGTGCTCGTTTTGTCTCGGGGCGTAACAAAGCACAGGCCGCCCGGTTGACCGGCCTGAGCTTCGTATCGCCAAGCGTTTAGCTACGGCGCTTGCACAGCCGTCAAGATATTCAGTAGTCCATACCCGAACACTGCATTCGGGATGGCGGTTCCGTTGAACGTCCCACAACTTTGGGTACTGGTGATGTGGGTAGCTGTTTGGGTCAGCACATTCTCGGTGGTCGTAATGTTCCCGCTGTATTTCCCCGGCTTGGCCTGCCATAACAGTGCCACTGCGCCGGCGATTTCCGGCGCCGCCATCGACGTGCCAGACCAATATCCCTGGTACATATTCTTGTAAGGAATCGCGCCGCGGATGTTCTCGCCGGGCGCAACGATCTCTGGCTTCAGCCGTCGGCTTCCGTCTGCTGTAACCGGCCCGCGGCTGCTGAACGACGATATGTAGTTCAACGAGTTCGTAGAACCCACGCCCATGGCATTTCCATAGATTGCAGGCGGTTGACTTACGCTGGAGCACGCCGGGCCGCTGTTGCCTGCCGCGACCGCCGCAAAGATGCCTGCCGCCCGCACAGCATTGACCGCTGCCAGCAGCGTATTGACCGAACATCCCTCGCTGGGTGGGCACGCCCACGAATTGTTGATAATATCCGGCGCCATCGCCGGATTCGCCAGTTCAGGATGCCCGAAGGGGTAGGGAGCGAGCAGAAAGTCGAAGCACTCGATGTACTCCGCGGGGGAGCCGACTCCATTCTGATCCATATTGCGGCACGCGATCCACTTCGCGCCGGGCGCAACGCCTACCTGGTTTCCCATGCCATCGTCGCCCACCATCTCGCTCATGGTGAACGTTCCGTGGAATTGCGGATCCACGGGGGTCGGCGAATGCGCACTGGTTGCATCATGCCAGTTGTAGGAGTGGTTCGCGGTTGACCCATTCCATCCGCGATAGTGCGACTTGAGGGCGACGTGGTCCCACTGTACGCCGGTGTCAGCTCCTGCCACCACGATGCCCTGGCCTTTGTAGCCCATGGCCCACACCTGCGGAGCGTTGATGCGCTGCACGTTCCATTCAATGCCGTTGCCCGTCGTTTGCTGACCCGTTATGCCCGCGAGAGCGGCGGGCCTGAACGCGGAATTTGCATCCGGCACCGGAGCTTTCACTCGCGGGTTGGCCTCGATTCGCATGACCTCCTCGCGTCCGGCCACCTCGTAAAGAGTATCCAGATCGCCGCGCACCTTGATCATGTTGACGGTGAAATAGGAGGTGAAGGCGATACCGCGATCCTTCAGCATCTGTCTCAGCGGCGCCTGCGACCGCTCGGCCACCTGCCGCATGGCGTTGAATACGTACTGGCCTTTTTCCGCCTTCGTTGATAATTTCTCGGCTCCACTCAAATCGGCTTGTTCGCTCAGAATGATGAGTGCTTCACTGCTGCCCAGGTTAGCTGCGTCATTCGCCACTTTCGCTTCGATCTTGGCGAGCGCGTGCGGATCGGCTGCAGAAAGCGGTGCCGTCAAGGCGAATACCAGAAGAACCCGGATGACTTGCAATTTACCCCGGGACGTAATGAGTCCTATTGCGCGATGCCTTTGAACAGGCATTCTCTTTAGCATTTCAAGTTTCCTTATTTCCACGGACCACCTTTAAAAGTGATGGGATTCCCAGTTGCGCTCAGCCGTACAGGCGCAATCCGAGGGATGAGCCGATCCTAAGGGCCAGTGCGTTAGCATCAACACAACTTAAGTGAAGTTATTTGCGAGACGTGTGGGTTGTTTGGTGGATTTTAAACTCAGACGATCTATATCAGCAACCTATAAATGATTTTAGTAATCAATCGCCATTAGTTTCGTTGAGGTGGGCATGGCTCGAGGAGTGGGAGCCTTGGCATCGGTGGATAGTAGTAGAACTACTGAAAACAGCATGTTTATCTTGAATCGCTGGAATGAGCTCCGTCCGGGTCGTAAGCGATCAAGTGCTGATTGGCCAAAAAAAGAGCGGAGCATAAGCTCCGCTCTACTGACCTAGTTCAGATCCATTTATCCCACGCGCTTACGGAGAAAGCCTCCGGCTGCGAGGATACCGCCGCCCAACAGCATCAGCGACGCCGGCTCGGGTATGGCAGCCAGCGGAGCAAACCCGACTCCGCTGCCCGCTGTGCCGTCCTGAGCGGACAAGAATCCCGTAGTCCAGGTCACAGCGTTGGTCTCGATAATCAGGTTAACGGTCGTCTGGCCTGGCGCCATCTCGTCGCCGAATTGGTCGAAGTTAAAGCCGATAACCCGTCCATTCGCCGACGCGCTGCGATCGACCGTAGTCGGATCATGCGTTCCGAAAGGGTTCGTGCCCGCATCGACCATGAAACCAGCAAAACTCGACATGGTATAGCGCTCGTTAACATCTGGTCCAAGGTTCGTGTACACGTAGATGAAATCCAGGCAATTTACACAAAACGTGTTATTCGGGTCCCTCTGGACCCACGTTGTGTAATTCGCTGAGAAGGTGGGTGTTGTGATTGTGCCTGATGTCGACACCAGCGTCGTCCCGGTCGGGAAGAGCGGGCTCGGGGGAGCCGTGCCTCCCACGCCGAGCACGGATGCCTGCGCGACTACAGTGAGCGACAGCGTGAACGTGAGCAGCGCAACGAGTTTCCAGAGCCGTCGCGCCGATGTGGCCTGACTTACCATCGGGTTCCTCCTGTAAATCCGATCCGACCGTAGTGGCGCTATGGTTAGATTCGCTGGCGCTAATATCTGGGACAAGCATTCGTCCCGAGCGCGTCCTCAGCAATAGCCACCTTGCCAAGAGCACTTCGACTGCCGTTGCTGCGTTGAGATTGTCTATCTGGTTACATTGAATGCTAGGCGGAAATTCTTCGATGCGGGAATACTCGAAGTGCAAACTCTTGCACTTAGTGTCCCAGCAGCTTCCCACCGTCCTCGGATTAACAAGATGAAAGTGCTAAGGTTAACTAGGTATGTAGAAATGATCGGAAGGTAATAACTATATAGCGACGGTGGCTGAACTATGTAGAACTTACTATAGATAAGACAGTTAAGTAACTATCATACTCCCATACTCCCCATGAAGTAGGTATACTTTACTCAATCCTACTGTGTGCTCGGTGCGCTTTGTGGAGTATAAGGGGCCTGCAAGTACTTTCGGGCCTCATCAAGTGCCCCGGCGGTGTTGTCGTTGGTCTGTAGCGCCTGGCGATACTCGTTACTGGCGCGTTCGCGTTGTCCAGTCAGATCAAAGATTTTGCCCAACTGCACGTGACTCCAAACTTCGGTCCACCGCGGCTCGCCGTCGCCGTTCAATGCCTCGCGATACGAGTTCGCCGCCGACTGATAGTTGTGTTGCAGAAAGAACACTTCGGCGATGCGATAGTGCGCCAGCGAACTGTTGCGGTTCACGTCGAGCGCCTTCTGGAATTCTTTCAGCGCTTCGGGGAAGTCTCCCTGCTCGATGTCCTGTTGCCCGCGCACGATCGATGTGCGAACCTGCAACTCCGGCGAATTCTTCAACACGTGATTGCCGGGATCGATCAAAATCTTGCGCGGCTTGCCGAAAGTCTCGACCGCGAAGGCCGAGTCCGTCCCCGACACCTCAATGCGCTTGGTTTCCGACTTGCCGTCAGTATCGATTTTCAAATCCACGGGCATGCGGAATAGGTCTAAATCCTGCTGCACTTCTCCCACGACGCGGAAGCCCTTCTGCGTGCGGTAGATGGTGTACTTCATCTTGAATTCCGGAGCGCCGGTCGAATCCAGCCACTGCACAAAGAACCACGAGAGCTGCTGGCCTGAAGCCTGCTCGGCTACCTGCTCGAGGTCTGCGACCGTGGCCGTTTTCCCGGAGTACTTCGTCAGAAACGTGCGCATCGTTTTGTCGAACGCCTCTTCACCAATAACCCAGTTCAGCATATTCAGGATGCTGCCGCCTTTGTCGGTAACGAGCGTCTGGAATTCGGGCGAGAACACGTCCATCTTGCCGACTTGCGACAGGGGCACGCTGATGTACGCTAGCGCTCCCACCGCCATGTCTTTCGTCACTTCTTCGAATCCCGCCTGTCCCGCGACGTGTTCCACGTACAGTGCTTCGGAATATCGCGCGAAGCCGTCATTCAGCCACCAGTCGTTGCGCGTCGCCGGACTCACCATCGTTCCCCACCACTGGTGCGCGATGGTGTTGGCTAGCAAACGATAACTCACCTTGGGGTTGAACGTCCTGGCCGCGATCGCCGCAATCTCCGGCGCCCACGCCGATGGAACCGTGTCGTCAGGAATTTCGACTACGTTCAGTTTCCCACTGAATGCTGGCCCGAATGTGGACGTGTAAAAGAAAAACTCTTTCGCAGACGTTTCGGCATACGCCTGCGCGTATCCCTTGTTTTTCTCGGAGGTGTAAACCGTGACGTCGAGGCCACCCTCTGAGTCCTTCGTCTTCTCATATTTGCCGATGAGGATGGTTCCCGGAAAACTCGCACGCGAATACGTAAACGTGTGTGTCGTGTAACCCGAAGGAATACTCAGCTTCTCCGGACTCGTTCGAGCTCCCGGCTTTTTTCCGGCCGTTGCACGCGGCGCTTCCGCGCCTTCGGAAATCGCCGGCATGCCGCCCGTCGTGTCAGTTCCGCTGCCGATAATCGTATAGCCCGTCGGAGCGCTGATTCCGATCGTGGATGAGAACCGGTTGACACCATAGCCCACCATGGGGAACCACGCTCCGGCGTAGAGAAGATAAGTTTGCGGGTCGCCGATATATGCCAGTTTCAGGCCCGGTACCGGGCTGTCGTCGGCCGACTGGAGCGTGCCTTCATATTCAAACGTCAGCGTTGAAGCCGCGCCTTTCGAAAGTCCTGTGGGAAGCGCTACTCGTACCGTCGAATCCTGGCTGATGCGCTCGGCCGACAGCACTTGCCCGCCGGCATCCAGCACGCGAGTGGGACGCAAGCCATTGTGCAGGGTGAAAGTGGCGACGCTGATGTCGTCCAAAGCCGTGAATTTGACCTGGGCAACCGCCTTCAGTTGGTGTGTTTCCGGAGTCACCACGGCCTGAATGACGTAGCTCTCAACCTGGATGCGCTGCCGGTCGGCCGCGTACAAGGCGGTGGCGAGTGAAAACAGACTTAGGATGACGACGACGCGCCCTATGGCTCGCGCTGCGCTTTGCATTCTGGAGAGAACTCCTGCCTACAGGTCACTATAAATGATGGAAAAACTACTTGAAAGGCCGCGGGGATGAGCCTCACGATGGTCGCCCCAGCACAGCAAGCACCGCGCGCGCCGCACGCTCACTCGCACCGCCGGAAACGCTGGACACGCGCAGTCTCTCGCGCACGTGGCCGAACCCTGCGATCATCCTGCTGCGTGCGTCGCCATCATGAAGAATTGCCATGAGTTCGTCGCGGACGCGCTCCGGAGTGAAGCCATCCTGAACCAGCTCTGGAACCACGTCGCGCTCCGCAATCAAGTTCGGCATGGCGAAGCGGTCCACCTTTACTAGACGGCGGCCGAGTGTCCAGGTGAGCGGCGCCACCTGGTACACCATCGCGAACGGGGTGCCGATCAGCGCCGCTTCCAGTGTCGAGGTTCCGCTCGCGACACCAGCCACGCGCGAATGCAGCAGTGTTGCGCGCGCGTCGTGTGTCAGCGTTATGGCAGGTCCCTTGTGGCCGTGCAGAAGCGAGGTCATCCATTCCGGATCGAGCGTGGAGGCTACCGGAGTTATGTAAACGTATTCTGGCCCAAGAAGTTGCGCTGCGCTCAACAGCTTGGGATAGATCCGCGCCACCTCGCCCCGCCGGCTGCCCGGTAGCAACGCGATCCACTGCCGCGTCGGGTCGAGCCTATGTTGGAGTGCGAACTCCTCGCGACTAGTCGTAGGGATCTGAATGTCCGCCAGCGGATGCCCGACGAACTCAGCTTCGATCCCGCGCTCGCGATAGAACTTTTCTTCGAAAGGGAAGATCACCATCATCTTCCGCACATATTTCCGCACCAGCTCAATGCGTGACTGTCGCCACGCCCACAACTGCGGGCTGACGTAATAAATCACCGGGATTCCGCGCTTGTGCAACTCGCGGGCGAGCCGAAAATTAAAGTCAGGGAAATCGATAAGCACGGCTGCGTCGGGCCGTCGCCGCTCGGCCTCCGCGACGACTTTATGAAACAGCCGAAAAATTCTCGGCAGGTGCTCGACAACTTCGGCCAGTCCCACCACGGCGATCTCGTTCGCGTTGACCACCAGATCGCATCCCGCCTGTTGCATCTGCTGGCCGCCCACGCCGAAAAACTCCAGCGGAGTTGCGTCACTTCCAACTAGTCCGCGCAGGGCTTCCATCAATTTCGCACCGTAAAGTTCGCCCGAAGCTTCGCCCGCCGAAATCAAGAGTCGCACGTTGGAATTATGACACTCGCGCCGCTGGGAACCTCTATTTGTCGTCATCCTGAGCAGGTCGGCGCCGCGAGCGCGTCGCCTCAAAACGCCAAATCCCTCCCGTTATCGGGAGTGATCAACATCTTGTTCACATCCTGTAACACTCCTTTCAAACGTCTCGCAGTTTTCACAGTCTTTTGACCCCCGCGCGACGAACTATCGCCTACTCTGACGCCAATCAAGCTTCGAGACGAATCCAGCTCACTGCAAGATTCTCTCGGCGCTGGGGTACCCGCTGAGTAGAAATTCCACATCGTCATGAGGCCCGTTTGGCCTCGCAGTAGCAATCCGGGAATCGCAGTACTTCGAGAGGCATCTGGCCAAGGCTCTCACTCGTTCACCGTAGGCAATACAACCCAACCATCCCTCCGACCCCTTTGGGTCCAACAAAGACGAACGAAGAGGAACTATGACGAGACAGTTTAAGAAATCGGCAGGCAACTTCCTGCACGGAGCGCGTGCGGTCTTTGCCTTGATCGCAATGTTGCAGAGCTTTTTCGGACCGATAGTACAAACCGCTCGGGCCGCGGAACCGCCCAAGACCAACCCCGCAGCCAGTCTTCCCACCGCCTCCCCCATCAAGCACGTCATCGTGATCGTGGGCGAGAATCGCACGTTCGACCACATATTTGCCACCTATCAACCGGTTTCCAGCGACTCGGTGAACAATCTGCTTTCCGAAGGGATCATCCAGTCCGACGGCACTCCGGGTGCAAATTACTCGAAGGCTGTGCAGTATAAAGCCGACGTTTCGAACACCACCAGCTTCCAGCTGGCTCCGACTACCGGTAAAACGCCCTATACGTTTGAGCCAGCCCCTTTGAATGGCGGCCCCACCGATGTCTGCAAGGACAACGGCATCTGCAACATTGGCGATGCCTATTCTTCCGAGAATGGTCTGTCGCCGCATCCCGTTAACTACTATCAGTACCTGCTTACAGGCGGCACTGGCCTGACCGGCAAAGTTCCTGACAGCCGTATCACGGGCGTCTCGCAGACGGCTCCATACTCGGTGCTGCCCCCGGGACCATTCCAGATCACCAACGGCACGACCATGCCGTACGACTCATACGCAGCCAGCCCTGTGCATCGCTTGTTCCAGATGTGGCAGCAGGAAGATTGCGACGTGAGCCATGCGACCGCTTCGAATCCCAGCGGCTGCCTGGCCGATTACTTCACCTGGACCGAAGTGACCGTCGGCTCCAACAACAACGGCAAGGCGCAACCTTCCGAACTTCAGCACCGACTACGCTCCCGGCAAGGTGACCACCGGCGAGGGTGCCACGGCGATGGAGTTCTACAACATGCAGCAGGGCGACGCGCCCTACACCAAGTGGCTGGCCGACCACTACGCCATGAGCGACAACTACCACCAGCCTTCCATGGGCGGCACCGGTCTTGACAGCATCATGCTGTTCTTCGCCGACCCCATCTACTTCAGCGATTCGAACGGCAATCCGCTGACGCCCCCGCACAACCAGACGATTTGGGCAGGCGGCCCAGTCGACGAAGTCGAGAACCCCGACTCCGCAGCCAGGAACCAATAACTTCTGGGTCCAGGACGGCTACGGCGGATTCGGCAACAACGGCACGTCCACCGGCGTGTATGGCGGTGGCAGCTACGTCAACTGCGCCGACACCGACTCAGCCCGGCGTCAGCCAGGTCCGTAACTATCTGGCCTCGCTGAACCCACCGATCAATCCCAATTGCGCTCCCGAATGCTTACTATCTGGTGAACAACTACAATCCGGGCTACTTTGGTGATGGCAGCGACGCTTATGCCGATCACAACTCGAACAACACTCCGTTCACCATTCCCGGCACGACACAGGCCAGCATCGGCGACGTGCTATTGGCCAACAACGTCTCGTGGAAGAGCTACAACGACCAGTGGAACGCGTATTTGGGCGACAAGTACCAGCTCCACTACGGTACGGTCGGCTACAAGAGCGACCAGTACTGCAACATCTGCAATGGTTTTCAGTACCAGAAGCAGATTATGACCAACGCCTCCATACGCACCTCGCACATTCAGGACACCACTCAGCTTTACAAGGACATCTACGCCAACAATTTGCCGGCGGTGTCGTTCGTAAAGCCCAGCGGGTGGGTCGATGGTCACCCGGCTTCTTCCAAGTGGGACCTCTACGAGGGCTTCGTGAAGCAGATCGTTCAGAGTACTGCAACAGAACCCGGCTTTGTGGAAGCAGACCGCGATCATCGTCACTACCGATGAAGGCGGCGGCTACTATGACTCCGGCTATGTGCAGCCTCTCGACTTCTTCGGAGATGGCACCCGCATCCCGTTGATCGTCGTGTCGCCGTACACCGACCCGGGCCACATCTCCCATACCTACACCGACCACGTTTCGGTCCTGAAGTTCATTGAACATAACTGGAACCTGCCAACCATCAGTGGGCGCAGCCGCGACAACCTGCCCAACCCGGTTTCGACGCCGTCCAATCCGTACGTCCCCACCAACAGCCCTGCCATTGGAGACTTGTTCGACCTGTTCGACTTCAGCAAAACTCCCTAACGCGCGTCTTGAAAACCGCAGAGGGTACCCCACACGAGCGCCAGCTTGTGTGGGGATTTTGTTGGATTTCCTATTCAGTTGTCATCACGAGGTCGCGTTAGCGACCGAGGGATCTGCTTATCCCTCTTGTACTATTGTTCGACCTGCGGAGACTCCATGTCGGACTCGAACAACATCGCTGCCCTGGCCCTCAGTGCCCGAGCGCGCGTGTTGGTCTCCGGCTACGTTGACGCCTACGCGCTGCTCAACTTCGGGGTATATGCCTCTTTCATGACTGGGAATACCACTTCCGGCGGAGTCCACGCCGGTCAAGGCAATCTGTCTGCGGCATTCCACAGCCTGCTCCCAATTCCATGTTTCCTGCTGGGCATCCTGGCAGGAACGCTGCTGGTACACACGGATCGAAGTTGTGCGCTGCGTCGAATCTCGGTCTTGGTCGCCCTCCTGCTCGCTCTCAGCGTCGCGATCGCATACCTTGCATGGCCTGGATGGCTGGGCATCATCATGCTGAGCAGTGCCATGGGACTGTTGAACACATCGGTCACACAGATCGGAGGCCAACCCGTGAGTCTTGGCTTTATGACCGGCGACTTGAACAATCTCGCCCAGCATGTCGCGAAGGGGATCCTTCGCTCGCCCGTTCCTCAAGCACAAAGTGAGCGAGATACCCATTGGCGCCGTGCGGCTCTGCTGGGCAGCCTTTGGGCATTTTTTCTCGCCGGGGCCATCCTCGGCGCCGCTCTCGCCTCCCGCGTGGCCATCTGGACGCTGCTGCTGCCTGCTGGGGCATTGCTGTTACTCGCTTTGCTGGAACCCGCCGCAGAATAAGCAGACAGCAACATTTCGCGGTAAGTGCGGGGGTACCCCCCTCCCCCCTCAAGTCTCTGGAATCAATCACTTAGCGACTATTTGGTGCCTAAATCAAAGATTCCATGGGAGTTGAAGGCATAACATTCTATTCAAAGAACTTACGGCCCACTCCGAGTTCGCTCGGGGCGGACGAGTCAGGGCACAGCAATCCCCTCATCTTCATCAGCGAAATCCTACGGAATATGTACGAGGCAGCGAAAGTACAAAGGTCACGTATCAGCGTGATAAGGCAGGCGGGACCGATTAGTCGTCCGCCGAGGCCCCAACGCCAAGGCTTTCGCCCTGGGGAATTGCAGAGGCCGGCAGTTCCTGGTCTTTGTACTGAAGCTGGTAGAGCTTCCAGTAGATGCCGCGATTGGCGAGCAGTTGCTGGTGCGAACCGATCTCGCGGACCTTGCCCTTGTGCATCACGACGATCTTGTTAGCCCGCTGCACGGTGCTCAGGCGATGCGCGATCATGATCGACGTGCGGCCTTCGACCATGCGAGTCAGCGCATCGCGCACGCGGAATTCGGTTTCGGTGTCCACGCTCGAAGTCGCTTCGTCGAGGATGAGGATCTTCGGATTGTGCGCCAGCGCTCGCGCGAACGAGATGAGCTGCTTCTGTCCCGTCGAGAGGGTGCTGCCGCGTTCTTTTACATCTTCGCCGAAGCCTCCGGGCAGTGAGCGGATGAAGTCGGCCACGTTGACCTGCTCAGCTGCATCTTCGATCGAGGAGTCGGCGATCCACCGCGAGCCGAGGCGAATGTTGTCTGCCACAGTGCCGGAGAACAGGAACGGGTCTTGGAGAACGACGCCGTAGCGACGACGCAATTCCGCGAGATCCATGTCGCGAATATCGACGCCGTCGATGCGGATCGCACCCTTTTGCACGTCGTAGAAGCGCAGGAGCAGCGAGATGATTGTCGTCTTTCCCGCGCCCGTGTGTCCGACAAACGCGACGGTGTCACCCGGATCGATGGTGAACGACACGTCTCGCAGTACCCAGTCGTAGTCGTCCACGCCGGCGACCGCTGTGGTCTTGAGCTTTTCGCCTTTCGCGGTAGCCTCTTCAGCCGCTTGGGCAAGCGTGCGGTAAGCGAACCACACGTGGTCGAACTCGATGCGGCCGGGCCCTTGCGGCACTTTTGGAATAGCGGGCGACACGATGTCGACTTTCGTGTCGAGCAACTTGAAGACGCGCTCGCTCGAGGCCATCGCCGATTGCAAAATGTTGTACTTCTCGCTGAGGTCTTGGATTGGACGGAAGAAGCGCTGCGCGTACTGCATGAACGCCACAAGCACTCCGAGGCTGACAGCGTTGCGGATCACCTGATTGCCGCCGAACCAGATCACGCAGGCAATCGCGGTGGCCGAGAGGACTTCGACAATGGGATAGTAAATCGCGTGCGCCAGGATCGCGTCTTTAAAGGCGTCCATATGCGTGCGGTTGATCTTCTCGAACTGCTCGTACGACCGCTTTTCGCGGCCGAAGAGTTGCAGCACGACGATGCCGGTCACGTGCTCCTGAAGGTAAGAGTTGATCTTGGCGATAGCGATTCGGATGCGCCGATAGCTTTCGCGCACAGCCTTTCGAAAGAGTGAGGTTGCGTAAAAAATGATCGGCAGCACGGCAAACGTAATCAGCGCCAGCCGCCAGCTCATGTTGAGCATGATGGCGATGATGCCAATCAGTACGAAGATATCTTCGAAGATCGAGACAACTCCGGCGGTGAACATTTCGTTCAGCGCGTCAACGTCGCTGGTGACGCGAGTAACCAATCGGCCAACCGGATTCCGGTCGTAGAAGGCGATATGAAGACGCTGCAAATGGCGGAAGATCTCGGCCCGCAGATCGAACATCACCTTCTGTCCCGCCCACTGCATGATGTAGGTTTGCGTGAATTCGAAGACGAAGCTCAGCAGCAGCAGCCCCAGGTAGATCGAGGCGATCTGAGCAATACCCGTCATCGGCTGGCTGCTCAGGTAGCGGTCAAGCCACGAGGGAGTTCCGGGCCGGTTCGCCATGTACTTGTCGATGGCGACCTTGGTGAGATAAGGCCCCAGCACGTCGACGCCGGCCTTCAGGATGATGGCCACCAGCGCGACGATCACCTGCCAGCGATACGGACGCAGGTAGCCCAGCAGCCGCTTCATCAGCCGGCTGTCGTAAGCTTTGCCCAGTACGTCTTCTTCGTGGATTGCAGCCATGGTCCCAGGAATGATTCTAGCGAATCAAGAGTGCGTATTTGTAGTAACCCAACTTGGATGCACCACGGGCTTCTGACTGATGAAGAACATTGCGAACTTGGCGGGCCGAAGTTCCTGGTCAGTCCTCAGTGTCTCCGATGGGCTGGCCCGGTGGCACCGGCGCTGGTGGCGCAGGCGTGAACTTATCCGGCTCCTTCAGGAACTGGTCAATGCGGGCGAGTGTTGCTGCTTGCTGTGCACGTTGTTCGACCGTTGTAGGCAAAACACCGGCGATAAACTTCCGCAGGGAGACTACTTCGTCGCGAGCCACGATGCGTGCGTCGCTGGCGGCCGCTCGATTTGCAGCGAGAGCCAGCAAGTGCTCAACGACAGCGGTTTCAGTAGTCCGTTGCACCTGACCCTGCCCACCTTTGAGCTGCGGAGCCTTCCACGTCGCGACGATAGTCGCTTCGATAACCTCTTGCAGCCCGGGATTCTGCGCATCGCGGGCGTGGTATTCGACCAGGCGCGAGGCACGCTGCGGATCGAAGAGCAAGCCGAACGTAATCTCCGAGGCAGCCTCCACTGCGCCATTGCGGATCGAACGTGACACCAGTACGAGCGGCAAACGACTCCTGCGTCCGTGGATATCCCGGTGGCCGCGGCGGCAAGATCTGCAATAGCGAATCGGGCAACGTGAGCGTTGACGGCGAGACCGTTTTCATAAGCGCCGCGAGCGCTTTGCGCTGGTTCGCGGGAGAGACATATTCCGTAACCATCTGCCCATCGCCGCGGAGCGCATACCGATAGTTGAGGCCGCCGACTTCTTTGGCCGCGGCTTCGGTCTGGTAGCGATGGAGCAGATAAAGCGGAACCAAAGTGTCTTCGATGTCCGCCATCGGTATTCCCATCGGGATCGCGTTCTCGCCGAACTGCGCCAGTGCCGCCGAGCGGACCGTCAGGATGCGCTCCAACTCTGCAGCTGGGTCGGGACCGTTGTCCCACAAGTGCGAGTACGGATGCGCACCGCCCTGCGGCCGCGAATCCTGGTCGGTAATGAAGTAGAGCCCGCTGGCCTGCGCCTTACTCAAGATGTCATTGAGCGCAATACGCTCATCGGTGCCCTGCGCAAACTGTGAGTAGCCGTACTGAATCGAGACCTTGTCCCATGCGCCCACTCCAATTGCGTATGCATGAGAAATATCGGGACGTCCGTTGGGGTCAAGCGTGATCCAGGGGTGCGGATAATCCATTACCGACGTGCCGGGTGCAATCGCACTGGCCACAAAGTTATGGGCCAGTCCGAGCGTGTGGCCGACTTCGTGGGCGGCGAGCTGCCGGATGCGCGCCAGCACCATCGCCTGCAACTGCGGGGGCACCCCTACGCCCTGCTTGTAAGGCGACAAGCAGAGCTTCTGCAATCAAATAATCCTGACGTGCGCGCAGCGATCCCAGCGTGACCTGTCCCTTGATGATCTCGCCCGTTCGGGGATCGGTCACGCCCGCTCCATACGACCACCCGCGCGTAGAGCGATGCACCCACTGGATGACGTTGTAGCGAACGTCCATCGGGTCTGCGTCTTCGGGCAGTACCTCTACGCGAAATGCATTCTTGAAGCCGGCGGCTTCGAAGGCCTGAGCCCACCAACTCGCGCCCTCCACGAGAGCAGTCCGAATGGGCTCTGGTGCACCGCGATCAACGTAGTAGACGATGGGCTTCACCGGCTCGCTGACCGCCGCTGTCGGATCTTTTTTCTGAAGCCGATGCCGCGAGATAAATCGCAGATCAATCGGAGCGCCCAGCGGTGCGGAGTAATCGCGGTACATCACGTCGAAATATCCCGACCGCGGATCGAAGGCGCGGGGCGTGTATCCGGCCTCGGGCAATTGCACGAACGAAAAATGTTCACGCAGCGTAACGGAGTAAGCATCGGGTGCAACCGTCGCTACCAGCGATTTCTCGGCGGGCTTGTCGGTTACGAAGGTCAGCACCGACTCAACTTCCGTGTTCATCGGAAAGTTCTTGGTGTCGTCGAGCAGGATGGCGCTGCGCTCCTTGTCGACCTTGTAGGCGCCCTGCTTGCTCTCCGCGAGTTGCTGGACGACACCGAACGCATCGCCGAGGAAGAAGTCAGTGGCATCGACGACGACCACGCCATTCTCTTCGACCTCAATCTTGAATCCTGCAAGCACCGACTCAGCGAACGACTGCTTTACTGCGATTCGCTCGGCAGGATTGGGAGACGACGAACGATAATCGAGATTCGGCTGGATGAGCAGCACTTTGGGCCCGATCCGCGAGAAATGGACCAGCCTGCCTTCGGCCAGTTTGCCGCGGTCGAGTCCGATGTCATTGGATCCCAAACCGTATGGCAGCGACGGTAGGAACAGGAAGTCCTGGTCGAACTTGCTGATTTGCAAATAGAGATGTCCCGTCTTGGCGTCCCACGAGATCGGGAACAAGCCATCTACGGACTTAAGGTTGGCGCGAAAGTCGTGGATGGTAGGAGCCGGCTTGGCATCGGCGGCAAAGAGAACGCACGACAACAAAAGCACGACGGTGAGAAGCTTCAGCAGGCGCGAGCGCAGCATCAGTACCCTCAGGCAGGAATGGGGCGGAGTTTATCGCGTTGTGCGTTCTGACTGCAAGCGAACGGCTCTCGCATTAGTCAAGTTGGCGTAGCACCAGTGCGGAGTTTTTCGAACCGAAGGCGATGCAGTTGCATACCGCGTGTTCGATTACAGCACTGCGTCCGGACTGAGGAACATAGTCCAGGTCGCATTCGGGATCAGGCTTCTCCAGATTGATGGTCGGTGGAAGCCGATTGGACTTCATTGCGATCAGAGTGGCTGCGATCCCCGCCGCACCGGACGCTCCTTGCGGATGGCCGATCTGCGATTTCAGGCTCGACATCGGCGTGGAGTACGCGTGATCGCCAAGCGCCAACTTAAGCGCTTTGGTTTCGATGCGGTCGTTCAGTTGAGTGGATGTGCCATGCAGGGCGACATAGCCGACGTTAGTGGCGGCGATGCCGGCATCGTCCATCGCCATCTGGATGGCGCGCGCCGGTTCTTCGCCACATTCCTGAAGACGCACGCGATGAAAGGCTTCGCACGTCGAGCCGTAGCCAACGACCTCGGCAAGAATCTGAGCACCACGGGCGCGGGCATGCTCGAGTTCTTCAAGTACAAACATCCACGAGCCCTCGGCCAGGACAAAGCCGTCGCGGTCGGAAGAGAAAGGCCGCGAGGCACGCTCAGGAGCGTGGTTCCAGGCTGTGGACATGATCCGCATCAGGATAAAGCCCTTGATGATGCCGCGGGTGATCGGCGCATCAACGCCACCCACGAGCAGTGTAGGAATAAAGCCGAACTGGATTTGCCGCAAAGCGTACCCGAAGGCGTCGGTAGAAGAAGTACATCCAGTCGTGATCACGTGGCTCATGCCGCGCAGACCAAAACGCATGCTGATTTCGCTCGACATTGTGCCCATGGTTCCGCTGGGAATGACGAACAGGCTCGCCTGCTTTTCGCGGCCTTCGTAGTAGTGCCCATAGTTCTCTTCGGCGAAGTCTCCCGCGCCTCCGCCAGTACCAAGAACGACGCCTATTTTGCGTTGTTCCTCCAACGAGAGATTCAAGGGATCGATGCCTGCCTGCCTCAGGGCCTCGGTCGATGCCGCCAGGGCCAACGGCACGCAACGCGAGAGGTGCTTGCGCTCAATGGCATCAACCCAGGCGAGTTCGTCGAAGTCGGGCACATCGCCAGCAATTTGTACCCGCAGGTCGCTTGCATCAAAACGCGTGATGCGACGAACGCCGCTGGCTCCGGTGAGAATCGCGTGACTAAATTGCTCGGTCCCGGTTCCATTCGGGCTGACCACACCCATACCTGTAATTACGACACGCTTTCTCAAATCGCCTCTTTCGTGATGTGGAAGGAACCGACTTTCGTCATTAGGTTGTTGCGAGTGACGATTGCGACTTATTGCGCCCGCCTAAGTGATAATAGACGAGACCTCTGTCTTGCCGACAGTGATTCCCGCAGCTCGAGTGTCAACAATTTGTCTCTAGGAATCTACATCTCGGTGCCGTTTTGTCGCACAAAGTGCAGTTTCTGCAATTTTGCGTCGGGAGTGTTCTCGCGCGGAGCCTTCGCGCAGTACGTTGAGCAGGTCTCTATTGAGATCGCAGCGAGTCGAGCGATAGCTTCGGAACTTGGCGGCGGATTCGATGGCAACGTCGATTCGATTTATCTTGGCGGCGGCACGCCATCGGTCCTTGCTCCTGACGAGTTGGAACGGTTGTTTCGGTCGGTGCGCGAAAGTTTCGACGTTCAGACAAACGCGGAGATTACGGTTGAGTGCGCTCCGGGCACGCTCAGCGTTCCAGTGTTGAATGGGTTAGTTCGCTGCGGTGTGAACCGGGTTAGCCTCGGCGTCCAGTCGTTTGTCGATCAGGAGTGTTCTTCGGTCGGACGTTTGCATACCAAAGCGATCACACTTGAAGACATTGCTCGGTTACGAGCCGCTGGCATCGGCAACATTGGCATCGACCTCATCGCCGGGCTGCCTCATCAGACCGCGGAGAGCTGGGATTTAACTCTTACAGAAGCGCTGGCCACGGGAGTGCCGCATGTCAGCGTGTACATGCTGGAAGTGGATGAAGATTCGCGTCTAGGTAGCGAGTTGATTGCGGGTGGCAGCCGCTATCATGCGCACTTTGTGCCCGACGAAGACATGACGGCGGATTTGTATCTGGCGGCGTGCGAGCGACTGGAGAGCGGCGGCGTGCATCAGTATGAGATTTCGAACTTCGCGCGGCCGGTGACGCATGGGATTGGTCTGCGAGACTCGCGACATAACCTCAAGTACTGGAAGCGGCAACCCTACCTGGGATTTGGTGTGGATGCGCACTCGATGTTGCCCGCTGATGAAACCTTTGTGGAGCGGGGAATCGAGGCTGTGCGGTTTGCATCGCCGGACTCATTGGAAGCCTATTCGTCCTCCGCTAGCCAGCCGGAACCAGTGACGGCGCGAACTCATCAACTGCTTTCGTCGCGCGTGCTGGTTGACTCGCAGATGGCTTTGGAAGAAACATTATTTCTCGGTCTGCGCATGAATCGCGGCATAGCTCTGCGCGAGATCACCGGGCGCTTCGGAGCGGACGCGTTGAAGGGGATCGAGCCTGTATTCGACGATCTGGTGGAAGCGGCACTGTTGGAAGTTGAAGGTGATCAGGTTCGGCTAACAGCGCGCGGCCGGTTGTTGTCGAATGAAGTGTTCGCGCGATTCCTGCGAGACGAGCCTTCACTGCGCACGTAATTCGACAGGCTCGCGCCCGAGCGGTCGCGCCTGCCTGCGCGCATCGTCCTGCTAGACTCATCGCTGAACTCATATTAAAAGGGCGCACATGTCCGATACCGCTAATGCACATCAGGCTTCCGCCGCAGACCTCGTCATCGACCTGCGCAGCGACACTGTCACCAAGCCCTCGCCGGCCATGCGGCGGGCCATGTTAGAGGCCGAAGTAGGCGATGACGTTTATGCGGAAGATCCCACCATTAATCGATTGGAGCAGCGCGCGGCGGAGGTCTTCGGGCGGGAGGCAGCGCTGTTTGTGCCTAGTGGCACCATGGGCAATCAAATCGCGGCCAAACTGCACACAACGCACGGGGAGGAAGTGATCTGCGAGGAGCGCGGCCATATCTTCAACTATGAGATGGCGATGATGGCGCACTTTTCCGGACTGGTGGCGAGGCCGGTGTGGGCGGAAGACGGCATTTTGACCTGGGAGCACGTGAAATCCAAACTTCACCCCCGCAGTTACCACTCTTCAAAAACCGGACTGGTGTGGCTGGAGAACACTGCTAACATCGCCGGAGGTACTGTGACTCCGCTCGAGGTGTTCAACGGAATCTGCGATCAGTCGCACGCACTCGGGTTGCCCGTGCATCTGGATGGTGCGCGCATCTTCAACGCGTCGGTCGCCCTTGGAATTCCAGTCGATCGGCTTACCGCCAAGGCCGACACGGTGATGTTTTGCCTGTCGAAGGGACTTGGTGCGCCCGTGGGATCGATGTTGGTTGGCAACGCAGACGTTATCGATCAGGGCCGCATCTACCGGAAAGCCCTTGGTGGAGGCATGCGCCAGGCAGGGATTCTCGCCGCTGCGGGACTCATTGCGCTGGAAGAAGGTCCACTGAAGTTGGCTACCGATCATGCCAACGCGAAGTTCTTGGCGGAAGGGCTGGCGAAAATTCCCGGCTTCACGCTCGATCCCGAGAAGGTGCAGACCAACATCGTGATCTGCGACATCACTGGGACCGGTCAGACTTCCGAGGAAATCTCTTGCGCACTTGCGGGTCGCAAGGTTCTGGCGAATGGAGTAGGCGACGAGCTGCTGCGCTTCGTCACCCACCTTGACGTCAGTAGCGAGCAATGCGCGCAGGCGCTGGAAGTGGTCGGCGAACTCTACACCGCCAACCAGCGTGCCGTCTAGCCGACGCGAAACCCCTGTGCCATAATCATTAGTTTCGCTGTGCGCATTCCAGACCGCTGTGGGAGGGCTGCGCATGGCGGGCGCGGAGGATTTCTTGGATTTCCAGCTCTCGGATGAGCAACTGCAACTGAAGAAAATGGTGCGCGAGTTCGCCGAGCGCGAGATCGCACCTAACGTCATGAAGTGGGATGAGGCCTGTGAGTTTCCGCTGGCTACGGTGAAGGAACTGGGCAAACTCGGTCTGCTGGGAATCGTCTTCCCAACTGAGTACGGCGGCTCAGGCATGGGATACATCGAGTACGTTACGGCGATCGAAGAGCTGTCGCGCGTGGATGGCTCGGTGGGCATTATCGTCGCGGCGCACACGTCGCTTGGTTCCAATCACATCTTTCTTGCGGGCAACGAGGAGCAAAAGCGGAAATACATTCCGAAGCTGGCGAGTGGAGAGTTCATCGGCTCGTGGGGGCTGACTGAGCCAGGCTCGGGTTCCGATGCTGGTGGCGCGCGCTGTTCGGCAGTACGCAAAGGCAAGAACTGGGTACTGAACGGGACCAAGACGTTCATTACCAATGGCCATTACGCCGATGTCGCAGTCGTCGTTGCAGTGACTGACAAGACAGCGCACACGCACGGCCTGTCGGCGTTCGTCGTGGAAAAGGGAACCAAGGGCTTTCGCGCTGGCAAGAAAGAAAACAAGTTGGGACTGCGCGCCAGCGATACGTCGGAGCTGATCTTCGAAGACTGCGAGATTCCTGGCCAGAACCTGCTGGGCAAAGAGGGTGATGGATTCATTGACGCGATGCGGGTGCTCGACGGCGGGCGGATTTCGATCGCCGCGCTAGGTCTCGGCATGGCGCAGGGCGCCTACGAAGCGGCCGTGAAGTATGCTAAGCAGCGCAAGCAGTTCGGTAAGGCGATCAGCGAGTTCCAGGCGATCGGCTTCAAACTGGCTGACATGGCTACTGAAATCGACGCAGCGCGCCTGTTGACCCATCGTGCCGCGGCAATGAAAGACGCTGGCATGAAAACCACGCAGGAGTCATCCATGGCGAAGCTATTTACCAGCGAGGTTGCTGTGCGCTGCGCCAACGAATGCGTGCAGATTCACGGCGGGTATGGATTCATAAAGGATTACCCGGCCGAGAAGTTTTATCGTGACGTTAAGCTATGCACCATCGGTGAAGGCACCAGCGAGATTCAGCGGCTGGTAATTGCGCGTCAGGTGCTGAAAGACTAGCGTTCAGTCATACTTTCTCTTTGACCACCAGCGGCCACATTCAGGATCTCGTCGCGCGCGTGCGTGAAGGCAATCCGCGCGCGTTGGCGCGTGCCATCTCTGTGGTCGAAGACCGCACGGCGCAATCGACCGAGCTGTTGAAGGCGCTTTTTCCTTTCAGCGGGAATGCGATGCTTCTGGGGTTGACTGGCTCTCCGGGCGCGGGCAAGAGCACGCTGGTCGATCAGATCGCGCGGGAGTACCGCAAACAGCAGAAGACTATCGGCATCATCGCGGTCGATCCCACAAGCCCGTTCAGCGGAGGCGCGATTTTGGGCGACCGGATTCGCATGCAATCGCATTATGCCGATCCGGGGATCTACATCCGCAGCATGGCTACGCGAGGCTCGCTTGGCGGACTCGCCAGCACCACAGCCGATGTTGCCACTGTGATGGATGCCAGTGGTCGCGATCTGGTAATGATTGAGACAGTCGGTGTCGGTCAGGATGAGGTCGATATTGTTACCCTCGCGGATGTGACGGTGGTCGTGCTGGTGCCCGGCATGGGCGATGACGTGCAGACAATCAAGGCGGGCATCATGGAGATTGCCGACGTGTTCGTGATCAACAAGTCGGACCGTGATGGTGCAGAGCGGGTGGAGCGCGAGATCCGCGCGATGCAGTCGCTGGCTATGCGCCATGACAACTGGACGCCGCCGATCGTCAAGACTGTGGCCAGCGACGGCACGGGCATTCCAGAAGTGCTTCAGGCCATCGAGAGCTATCGCGTACATTTGAGCAAGAGCGAACTCGGACAACATCTGCGAGTCGCGAACTGGCGGAAACGCATCACCGAGATGCTGAGAGACGCGCTCTTTCAACGCGTGGTCACAGATTATCTCAGTAACGGCGAAGCCGATCGCATTGCCGCTGAGGTTGCTGAGCACAAGCGCGATCCGTATTCGCTGGTGGAAGAGATCGTGGGAGAACTGGGGAAACACGCATGACGCGGATCGATCACCTGGGAATTGCCGTAAGGTCGCTGGCTGAGGCCAAACTGTTCTATGAGAAGCTTGGGCTGACCGTTTTGCCCGAAGAAGTCGTCGAAGCCGAAAAGGTTCGCGTGGCGATGGTTCCGGTCGGAGAAAGCCGCATCGAACTGCTCGAGCCCACGATGCCGGATTCCACGATCGCGAAGTTTTTGGAGAAGCGCGGACAGGGTCTGCACCATGTGGCGCTGCATGTGCCCGATCTCGAGGCAACGGTGCGGCGGCTGAAGGAGTCAGGCACGCGGCTGATCAATGAACAAATTAAGGTCGGGGCCGGCGGGCGCCGCTATGTGTTCGTGCATCCCGCGAGCGCGGGTGGAGTTTTGCTGGAACTGGTGGAAGACGCGGTACAAGACGGCCGATGATGCTGGTTCTTGCCATTGAAACCTCGGGGCGGCAGGGTAGCGTGGCGGTTTGCCGCGGCGATGCGGGTGCCTTTGAAGTGCTAGCGCAGGATGGCCTCGAAGGTGGTACCTATTCGGCGCAGTTGATTCCGTGCATCGCCGAGCTTTTGCATCAGGCGGGAATTTTAAAAGGTCGCATTGATGGCATCGTGGTGGTTGACGGGCCTGGGTCATTTACCGGCCTGCGAGTTGGACTTTCCACTGCGAAAGCCCTCTGCGAGGTTTTGGGCAGGCCGCTGGCCGCGGTTTCGATGCTAGAGGCGCTGGCTCTTACCCACGGCGCAGATGTCGAGACTGTGACAGCAGTTCTCGACGCCGGCCGGGGCGAGTTGTACGTCGGGGAATACGCCATCCGCGACCAGAGGGCGGAACTGAAAAAGCAATACATTACCAAGCTCCGCGATTTCGTTTTTGCGCCGAACATAAATCAATCGCGCGTCGTTACCACATTCCCGGCGCTTCGCGAATCCGGGGGCGCGGGGGTGTTATTGGTCAAACCGCTGGACGCCGAGACCATTGCGCGCATCGGACTGCGCAAGCTACTCGCGGGTGAATTGATCGATCCGGCAACACTCGACGCCGATTACATCCGGCGCTCCGACGCCGAACTGTTCATGCCGCGGAGTCAGTGATATTGTGCGAATCCGGCGTGCCATTCCGTCTGACATCCCGCAAATCAGAAGCCTCGAACAACAGTCGGCATCTGCGGCGCACTGGACAGCGGGCCAGTATGAACCGCTGTTCGCGCCAGGCGCGCCTGATCGTGCGATCCTCGTCGCAGTCGACTCGAGCGAAACGACGTTGGATGCATTTCTGATTGCGCGCTGTCTTGCGGATGGTTGGGAAATCGAAAACGTCGTAGTTGCAAGTGCGCGCCGCCGGGGGGGGATTGGGCGATTGTTGATTCGAGAATTGGTGGCCTCAGCCCGAGCGGCAGGCGCAGGGGCGATAATCCTCGAGGTACGGGAGTCGAACTTGGCTGCCGTGCGACTTTATGAAAACATTGGCTTTAAGATGGAGGGCCGACGCAAGGACTACTACCAGAATCCTGCTGAGGATGCGCTCCTCTATCGCTTTACATTGCGCTTGTGTGACAAAATCCCTTGAAGCATAATTGGCCGTGTGCTAATTTGTGCTTCTCGCAAGATCCCATCGGAGGTTCACTGAATGGCAACTCAGGTCCGTGACCATCTTCTGGCCAGCAACGAAGTTTTTCGCAAACTGGCGGAAGAGCACACCCAGTACTCCCAGCGCCTCGACGCCCTCGTCACCAAGAAGTTTCTGAGTGAAGAAGAAAAGGTAGAGGAAGTGCGACTCAAGAAGCTGAAACTCCGCCTGAAAGACCAGATGGAATCGCTGGAACAACAATTCCGCAGCGGCCAACCGGTCGCCTAATCAGGATTGCAGCCTTGCCAACGGCGGCAGAGGCCGCCTCCTGCCGTCTCACCGCACTTGTATCTATCCCCTGCAGTCGATTTCAATGTCGGACCTTCCGTTAGTCGCCCAATTCTGTCGAGACTCCGGCCTAAAGTTCTATAATCATTGAGATAATCATGGTTCGTGATGGCTATTATTACGCGCTGGCTTGTCTGGGGCGGCCTTCCTGCTGGCTGGTTGACTTTGCCGGCGTTGGCGAGCGATTCCTCTTGCTTCTGGGAGCATTTTTTCTGTGGTTTTTTCGCGACCCCGACCGCCAGATTCCAGCCGATGGTTCGGTGATTGTTTCTCCTGCGGACGGCAAAGTGACCGATGTTTCGCAGATCCTGCTGAATGGAGAGCGTTCGCACCCGCATCAGTATTTTTCTGAACGTGTTCAATGTCCACGTGAACCGCTCGCCGATCTCCGGCACCGTCACGAGATGTGATCTACCGGCGCGGCAAGTTCGGCAATGCGATGGGCGAAATTTCGGCGGAAGAAAACGAACAGAACATCGTGACCGTGCGAGGCGACTGTCGGAACGGTGGTCTTCAAGCAGATTGCGGGGCTGTTTGCGCGCCGAATCGTCTGCACCAAGAAAATTGGCGACTCCGTGTCCGCGGCGAGCGTGTCGGGCTGATCAAGTTTGGTTCTCGGGTCGATGTGATTCTGCCCGCGGCGTCGCGGTGAAAGTGAAGGTTGGGGACCACGTGGCGGGTGGCTCTTCGGCGCTCGCGCTGGCTCCGGCGGCGGTACTGGCGACCCGTAAATCGACGGAGGCGCGATGAGCGATACCCGGCGGAACATCAAGCCGAGGGGTCCAATCCCGTCCGGCACGCAAGGGCCTCTACATCCTGCCTTCGCTGTTTACCGCAGCCAATATTGCCGCGGGCTATTACGCTATCTCGCAGGCGATCCTGGGTACGGCCACCGACCCTGGCATTTTGATCACGCAGCCAAGGCGATCGGATTCGCGATCCTGTTTGATGGGCTCGATGGCCGTATCGCGCGCATGACGAATACGACCAGTTCGTTCGGTCGGGAACTTGATTCGCTGGCAGATGTAATTACGTTTGGGATCGCTCCCGCGATTCTGGCGTGGCTCTGGGGTTTTCGTTCGCTGCCGCTCATGGACGATTCGGACCTGCGCAGCAAAGTCATCCAGTTGGGCGCGATTGCAACCTTTGTTTTTCTCATGGCGGGAGCGGCGCGCCTGGCTCGCTTCAATATTCAAACCAACCCGCAACCTTCGAATCCGGGGCGTCCGGGCAAGAAGTACTTCGTCGGAATGCCCATTCCGGCTGGCGCTGGGGTGGTGGCAGCGTTAGTTCACTTCATGCGGGGAAACCCGTTGCAGGAGTGGTGGCAGTCGATTGCCTGGGCGGTTTTCGTCTTCGTGATCGCCTTTCTTGATGGTCAGCACCTGGCGCTTCTTCAGCTTCAAGGAATTGGGCTTGGGGAAGCCGCAAAACTTCCGCTGGATCATCGTTATCGGGGGAGGCATTGGCCTGTGCTGGTTCTTCTCACGATACGTTCTGTTCTTAATAGCGCTCGTATACACGCTGGCCGGAATCCTGGCTCGGCTTTCTTTTGTTATGCGGCGGCCAACTCTGCCGCCTCCTCCTCCGCACGATGAGGCTTCGCACGCCTGATGAAGAACGCACCCAAACCGATACCTGTAGTACGTCCTGACGCCGGCAGTTGGGGTGGCTTGTTCCGCGTTGCAATCGTTGGTGCTGGCACACTCAAGGGCCGCGAACTCAAAGACGTACTTAACGAGCGCAACTTTCCCTCCCACGACATACGTCTGCTGGATGACGATGAGTCTCTGGGGCAGTTGGAAGCGATTGGCGACGAGCCAACCTTCATTCAGAGTGTCTTGCCCGAGCACATGGAGAATGTTGACTTCGCATTTTTTGCCTCTGACGACAACTTCACTCGCAATACCTGGACCATGGCCAAGAAAGCCGGAAGCGACATCATTGATCTTTCCTTCGGATTGGAAGGCCAAAAGGGTGTGGAACTTCGCGCTCCGTGGATAGAACGGGAATTGGGCAGCGTCCCTCAAGTGGACCTCATCAGTGGGCCCGTGCGGGTGGCGCATCTCTGCTTCGACCGTGCTCGCATTGCTCCTGCTCCGCGCGAAAAAGGTCGCGAAGGTGAAGAATTCGATCGTCACCATTCTTGAGCCGGCCTCCGAGCGCGGCAAGCGCGGCATGGACGAGCTTCATGAGCAGACGATCAATCTGTTGTCGTTCCAGCAGATGCCGAAGAACGTCTTTGACGCACAGGTGGCGTTCAATATGCTCGACCGCTACGGTGCGAATTCGAAGCCGACTTTGGCCACGGTTGAGAAGCGCATCAAGAGCGATTTCGAACAGATCGTAAAGGGCGGGGCCGAAGTACCTTCCCTGATGCTTCTGCAAGCTCCCATCTTCCACGGTCACGGATTCTCGCTTTACATTGAACTGGAGCGCGCTGCCCAGGTCGAGGAGTTGGCGGCGCACTGTCCGGCGAACATGTTGCGATCTGGCATGAGGGAGAGGATGCGCCCAGCAATGTAAACGCCGCAGGTCAGGAGCAGATTCAGTTGGTGATACGGAATGATGCCGGACGTGGCAACGGCTTCTGGATCTGGGCCGCCAGCGACAACCTGCGCATCGCGGCTGTTGCCGCCGTGGAATGTGCGGAGTCGCTAATTCCCGGGCGCCCGCGCGGGACCGTGCAGTGATGAGATCGCCTTCCGCCGCGGCGGCGATGCTGTTTGCGGCGGTAGCCCTACTGCTGACAGCAGGTTGCGGCTATCACACCAGCGGGCATGCGGTGCGCCTACCCGACAACATCCACACGATCTACGTTCCCATGTTCGAAAATGCGACGCAGACGTTCCGCGTAGAACAGACGATGACGGCAGCAGTCGTGCAGGAACTGCGAAGCCGATCTAACTTTCAAGTGGTGACCTCAAACAACGACGGCGCAGCCGATGCGACCCTGAAGGGCCTGGTCAATTACACCGCCAATAGTCCGCTAACCTACGATTCGGTTACCGGCCGCATTTCGTCTTCGTTGGTCACTATCGGTATGAAAGTCTCTCTCATCAGCAAGTCAGGCAAAGTACTTTTCGATAATCCTAATTACACGTATCGCGAGCAGTATCAGGTCTCTCGCGATACTGCGAGTTTCTTCGACGAGTCGAACCCCGCATTCTTGCGGATCGCGAACGAATTCGCCAAATCGCTCGTGAGCAACATCCTGGAGGCTTATTGATGCGCAGCTTCGCCGCATCCGACCGATTCGTGGCCGATGTGCAGGCACGCAAATTGGCGCCGGGATACGTCTTTGTGGGCGATGAGGCTTTTTTTCGTAAGCGCTGCCGCGACGCTGTACTGCAGTCGCTGATTCCGGCCGATGTTCGCGAGCTCAGCGTGTATGACATGGATCTCGGCGAAATCGAGTTGCAGCAGGTGCTTGATCGCGCGCGCACTCCGTCGCTGATGGCGCCCTTCCAGGTGTTCTTCATTCGCGGCGTGAAAAACCTCTACACCCGCGGAAAGCACGACGATGAGTTTGCCGCCATCGCAGATTATTTCAAGAACCCCAATCCCGATGCGCTGATGGTCTTCGTGGCGGACCACATCAGCATTCCTGCCGATGTTCGTCGCATGGACTTACAGGATAAAGACCGTTACGAGCGCATCCGCGAGACTTTGGGCGAGCATTGCACTGTTCTGGAATTTGCCCGCGTGGATGAAGGCGACGCGGTGAAGTGGGCGATCGACACGGCGAACATCGAAGCGCGTGAAGCTCGACATTGACGCGGCGCGCGAATTGGTTGACTCACTCGGCGGCGACATGATGATGGTCGCCAATGAGCTTGAGAAGCTGGTACTGTTCGTCGGCGACAAGAAGCGCATTACGCTGGGCGACGTGGAGACGATGGTGCTCGCCGCCAAGCAGCGCTCGTTTTACGAATTGACTGACGCCATCTCGGCGCGCGATCGCGCCCGGGCGCTGGCTGTGCTCGATGCGATCCTGAACACCGGGCGACGGAGACGAAGCGGCCATCGGTCACCTTTACATGCTGTCGCGCACGTTTCGCCAGATGCTGGTCATTTTCGAGCGCAACGTTCGTGATACCCGTGCACTTGGCAGGCTTTGTGGCAGGGATTCCGGATTGCCACCATTTGCAGCAGAAGATATTATCCGGCAGGCCAGGCGCTACAAGTCGCGGCGCGACCTCACCAGCGCAATCCGGGAGATCGCCCGCGCCGATCTTGCTTTCGGTCGAATCCGGTCAGCAAGCGGCTCATGCTGGAGAACCTGGTGCTCGACCTCACGGCAGAGCCGAAGCTGCAGGAAGTCGGCTGGCTGCAGGAGCAGTTACCCGTCTGAACATGGATGTCGAGGCGTATCTGCGCCGCATCGGGTACGACGGACCGCGCTTGCCTTCCGCTGATACCCTGCGCACCCTCCATCGTCAGCACTTGTTTACTGTTCCTTTCGAAAACCTCGATATCCCGCTGGGCACGCGTATTTGCCTCGACTCTGATCTGCTATACCGGAAGGTCGTCACGCGTAGTCGAGGTGGCTACTGCTACGAACTGAATGGCCTGTTCTGCGAGTTACTTAATGCCCTGGGCTTCGACGTTTGTATGCTTTCGGCCCAAGTGAGGAGCGCCGACGGCAGTTTCGGGCCTGATTTTGACCACATGCTGCTCAGGGTCACTTTGGACGAGCCGTGGGTTGCTGACGTCGGGTTTGGTGACTCGTTTGTCGATCCACTGCCACTGTTGGCGGGTGCCTCGCATCAGGGAACACGGAAGGGCTGTTTGGTGTTGTCAAAGAGAATGGCGTTTGGGAACTGTTCCGAAACGACGATGACGGAGAGGCCCCGCTCTATCGATTTACCGAGGTTCCGCGTCACCTCTCCGATTTCGAGTACATGAACCACTACCAGCAGACTTCGCCTGAGTCGGGATTTACCCGTCGCAGAGTGTGCTCTATCGCAACTCCTGAGGGGAGGATTACCCTCTCTGGTATGCGCCTAATTGTGACAAGTGAAGGCGCACGAATGGAACGAGTGTTGAGTGGCGAGGCTGAGTTGCAAAGGTGCCTGCGGGAAAGCTTTGGGCGTGGAATTCGACGAGGAAGTCAATTGGTCGAAGCTGGCCGGGTAATTCTCCGCCTAGGGGTTGTTTAGGCCCCCGCCTCTTCGACCAGAGCGAGTAGCTCCTCGACGGTCGGAATCCGTTGCTTGCGCGTATAGCAGAACACGCTGCGGTCATTCACCAGGATCTCAAGCTCGTGGTAAGCGTGCTTCACCCTCGGCTTGATGCCGTATTTCGATTCAAGCTCTTGCTTGAGGCCGCCGGCCAAGCGTCGTAGACCGCCTCAAACCAGGCAACGGCGGATCTCGATTTTCATGTTCTTGTCGATCATTGTGAGTCGTGCTGGTGCGCACCTGACAAGTCCGAACCGATATGGCACACCGCTCTAAACCTTCTACTTCTTTTCGGCAACTTCGACACTGGCAGTCGTGTCGGCCCAGTCCAGCTTTAAGCGTTGCGCCGTTCCCGCCGGACTTGTCGATCGAGATGGTGAACTGCTCAGTCGGGTCGCGTTCTTGGAGACCTTCATATCCACGCGCGCTAGGTCCTCCTTGTCGTTGTATTCGGTGCCCCACTGGCCGGTTTCCTTGTTGATGATCAGCTTCCAGCCATTCTCGCTCGGGATCGAGTACAGGGTGTAGCTTCACCGGCAGGGACGCTGGCTCCTCCGATCGTCAAGCCCACATTGGTCTTCAGGCTGGTGGCGGAGTTCGCACCGGTGCGCCAGACCTGTCCGTAGGGAACCAGGCCGCCGAAGATCTTGCGGCCGCGCATCGACGGACGGCCGTAGTCGATGGTGACGGTCTTTCCATCAGCGAAGGTGACGGACGCCGTTGCCCGGAGGGCTCGGCGGTTGCTTGGGCTGTTCCTGGGCGATAACGCCCGCGGCGAGAATGACGATCATGACGGCGACGAATAACATGCGGCTCTTCTGCATTGCACTCTCCTCTAACGATTCAATCATACGACGAATGCAGCGACCCTATTATTCACGTTCGCGGCAGACGTTACAATCGAGCCTATGAGCGTACTGGATGAGAAGCGTGAAGAGTTGGAGCACTATGAGTTCCGGATGGGAGTGCCGCGAGGGCGATTGGCGGTTGCGCTTGATACCTTGACGGATGCGCTCACCATGGTGGGCCAGCACGGGGTCTATTGCCAGAGCGCACGGCAACCGGGGAAGCCCGCAATGGACATTCAGATCGTGATGAAGGGAATCACGGACGCGAAGGAACTCATCGCATCGGTGATGGAAGAGATTCGGAAAAGAAAGAAGAAGATTCACCACAGAGGCACTGAGACACAGAGAAAACCAAATCTCGATCTTCTAACTTTCTCAGTGTCTCTGTGCCTCTGTGGTTAAAGCCTTTCTAAGCTGTTACGTACTTGCCGGTCTCGAGCACGCGCGCGGCGATCTGCTCCTGCAAGCCGATCACGTTCACGGGCTCGAACTTCACCAGTCGACGGACGATCGCTATCTGGGTGCGCATCATGTCGCCTTCGGCCACGGCCGCGATGACTTTCTTGGCAGCCGCTTCCAGCTTCGACATCGCACCCGCGATGTAGACCTGCGTCATCGCGGTCACTAGCGCGCTCTTCTGCTTCGCCGTTGGCCTCGATGTGCTTGCGCGCACGCAGTACGCAGGAATCCATGGCAAACGACTCGATCACCATGTCGGCAATCGCGCCCATGATTTCCTGCTGGTCGGCCAGCTTCTGCATGTACTTCTGCGAAGCCGCACCGGCCACGAGCATGGCAAGCTTCTTGGCGTTGCTGACGATCTTCTGTTCGGCTGCCATGGGGCCTTCCAGTTCCTCGAACGAGGGGCCCGCCATCACTTCGTCCATCGTCTTCTTGATGGCCGGCAGCAGCGCAAGCTGTCCGCTCATGGCGCGCTTGAGCAACCATCCGGTGATGATGAGGCGGTTGATTTCGTTGGTGCCTTCGAAGATGCGGTTGACGCGCGAATCGCGATAGGCGCGCTCGGCCGGATACTCCTCGACGAAGCCGTAGCCGCCGTAGATCTGCACGGTCTCGTCAACCACGAAGTCGAGCATCTCGGAGCCCGCGACCTTGATGATGGAGCACTCGACCGCGTACTCCTCAATGGCTTTGCGGATGACTTCGCTGCTCTTCTCGACCTTCGGGCATGGCGTTTTCCATCATGCCGACGGTGCGATAGACCATCGATTCACCGGCATAGATGCCGACGGCCATCTGCGCCAGCTTCTCGCGGATGAGGCCGAAGTCAGAGATCGATCTTGGTAAACGCCTTGCGCTCCTTGGCGTAAGCAATGGCGTTCTGCAACGAGGTACGCGCACCACCGACGCAGCCCGCGCCCAGCTTGAAGCGGCCCACGTTGAGAATGTTGAAGGCGATGATGTGTCCCTTGCCGATTTCGCCGAGGACGTTCTCAACCGGCACCTTGCAGTCGTTGAGGATGAGCGGAGCGGTGGACGAGCCGCGGATGCCCATCTTCTTCTCTTCCGCGCCGACGGAGAAGCCGGGGAAGTCTTTCTCGACCAGGAACGCGGTCAGCTTCTTGCCGTCGAGCTTGGCAAAGATGGTGAACAGGTCGGCGAAGTGGGCGTTGGTGATCCACATCTTCTCGCCGTTGAGGATGTAGTGCTTGCCATCGGGCGACAGCACGGCGCGGGTGCGGCTGTTCTGCGCGTCAGAACCGCTGGTGCTCTCCGAGAGCGCGTAGGCGCCGATGATTTCGGCCGAAGCCAGCCGGGGCAGATACTTCTTCTTCTGCTCTTCGGTGCCGAAGAAGACGAGCGGCAGCGTGCCGATGCCGGCGTGTGCGCCCATGGAGACCACGAAGCTGCCACACTTGGCCATCTGGTCGGCGATGATGGCCGACGAGATCTTGTCCATCTCGGAGCCGCCGTACTCGGCCGGAACGTCAACGTTGGTGAGGCCCATTTCGGCGCCCTTTTTTGAGGAGATCGCGCGTGACCTGCCAATCCTTGTGCTCGATCTGTTCGACGGCAGGCAGGAGTTCGTTGACCGCAAACTCGTTGGCGAGCTTGGCGATCATCTGCTGGTCTTCGTTGAAGTCTTCAGGAGTGAAGACGTCTTGCAGGTTGTGGTCTTCGAGCAGAAAGCTTCCGCCCGTAAGTTTCGTCTTGGGAGCTACGGTTGTCGTTGCCATCATTCAACCTCGGTTGTTTGTCTCAAAAAATCGTTTTCACCACAGAGACACAAAGGCACAGAGAAGACCCTTTTGGTCTAAACCCTTCGTAGTTGCAATTGCATTCGCTGAACCAGAATGCCTGCGTTTTATCGTCCTCAGAATTCGATCGTTCTTCTCTGTGTCTCTGTGCCCCGGTGGTTCATCCTTCTTACTTACTGCAAATTCTCGAAAATGCCGGCTGCGCCCATGCCGCCCCCGACGCACATTGTGACCATGCCGTAGCGGCCCTTGCGGCGCTGCAGCTCGCGGGCGATGCTGGCGGTGAGCTTGGCGCCGGTGCATCCCAGAGGATGCCCGAGGGCGATTGCGCCGCCGTTGGGGTTAATTAGCGCCGGGTCGAGGCCGCCTTCTTTGATGACCGCCAGCGACTGCGCGGCGAAAGCTTCGTTCAATTCGATGACAGCGATGTCGCTGAGCTTGAGGCCAGCCAACTTCAAGACCTTTGGAATGGCGAAGACCGGGCCGAGGCCCATTTCTTCCGGCTTGTAGCCGGCAGTGGCGTAGCCGACGAAGCGCAGACAGCGGCTTCAAGCCCAGGGCCTTAGCGCGGTCGGCGGACATGACGATGGCAGCGGCCGCACCGTCGGACATCTGCGACGAGTTGCCGGCGGTGACCGTGCCTTTCAGCGTGGAAGGCCGGCTTGAGAGCGGCCAGGGCTTCGAGCGAGGTGTCGGCGCGAGGGCCTTCGTCCATCTTGAAGACGCTGTCGATTCGCTTAGGCTTGCTTCCGTTGGGCGTGGTGAAGCTGACCGGTACGGGAACCAGTTCGTCGTTGAATTTGCCGGCTTCGATGGCGGCGAAGGCTTTCTTGTGGCTGTCGACCGAGAACTGGTCGGACTGCTCGCGGGTGATTCCGAAGCGAACGGCGAGGCGTTCGGCGGTGAGGCCCATCGAGAGGTAGGCGTCGGGATAGTTGGCCACCAGCCAGGGATTGGCCGAGACCTTGTTGCCGCCCATAGGGATCATGGTCATGGACTCGACTCCGCCGGCGACCACGACTTCGGCCCCGCCAGCTATGATGCGCTCGGCACCTTGGGCAATCGCCTGCAGGCCGGAGGAGCAGAAGCGGTTGATGGTCATAGCCGATACCTCAATGGGCAGCCCGGCGCGCAGGGAAGCGATGCGGGCGACGTTCATGCCCTGTTCGGCTTCGGGCATGGCGCAGCCGAGGATGACGTCCTCGATCTCTTTGGGATCGAGTTGCGGGACGCGCTCGAGGGCTCCCTTGATGGCGCAGGCGGCCAGATCGTCGGGACGGGTGGCGCGCAGGGTTCCTTTGTAGGCCTTGCCGACCGGGGTGCGAACGGCACTTACGATTACGACTTCACGCATTTCTTAGCTCCCAGCTGTCAGCTATCAGCCGTCAGCTCAAACGAAAAGTACTTGCGTCTTCCGTTGGCTTACGCCCACGGTCAAAACCAATTCCGCCGCTATACGGCTCGACGACTCCTGACTGCCATCTCGACGGACTAAAGTCCGCGGAGAGAGATAAAACATTCCGGTTCGGCACGACTAAAGTCGTGCCCTGACACGAGTCTCTAGTTCCTCAGCGTCTTGCCCGTCTTCAGCGTGTACTGGATGCGTTCCTGCGTCTTCTTCTCGCCGCAGAGGGACTTGAAAGCTTCGCGCTCCAGGTCGAGCAGGTACTGTTCGCTGACCAGGGTGCCGGGATTGACGGCGCCGCCGCAGAGGACTTCTGCGACCTTCCCGGCGATCTTGACTTCGTGGTCGCTGATGAATTCGCCCTGCCGCATGATGTGCACACCCATCTTCAACGTGGCGAAGATGCTTTCGCCGGGCGCGGGGATGTCGGTACGCATAGTCAGCGGACGGAAGCCCTCGTGGACTAGCTCGAGTGCGCGGGTCTTTGGCGTCGGTCAGGACGCGCTCGCGGTTCATGGTGATGAGGTCGCCGCGGCGAGATGAATCCTAATCCTTGGCCTCCAGCGCCGAAGTCGAGACCTTCGCCATGGCGACGATCTCGAAGGCCTGCTTCATGGCTTCCATGAGTTCGACGCTCTCGCCGCGTCCCTGCGGACGGATGTGCGTGGCCTTGTGAATGGCGCGGAGCGTCATCTCCTTGCAGCCTCCGCCGCCGGGCACCAAGCCGACGCCGACTTCGACGAGTCCGGCATACAGTTCGGCGTGAGGCCGGCGAGAGTGAGCCGTGAAGGGTGATTTCCGTGCCGCCGCCGAGGCACATGCCGAAGGGCGCGACCACGACGGGCTTGAGCGAGAACTTGATGGCCTGCGTCATGTTCTGGAACTGACGGATGGCCATGTCAACTTCGTCCCACTCCTGTTCCTGCACCCCCATCAGCAGCATCATGATGTTGGCGCCGACGGAGAAGTTTCCGGCATCGTTGGTGATGACGAAGGCGTCGAACGGGTCGCCTGCGCCGCCGGGCTTCAGCGTCTGGGTGATGAACGAGACGATGTCGCCGCCGAGCGAGTTCATCTTGGAGTGGAACTCGATGCAGCCGACGCCGTCGCCGAGATCGATGAGCGAAGCGCCTGCGTTCTTCTTGACCACTCCGTTGGCTTTCTTGGCGACGGTGACGGACCAGACTCCGGCGGGAACTTCTTCAGCCTTGTAGTCGCGGTGGCGACGTCGAAATACTTGCGGCCGCTGGCGGTCTTGGGATCGTCGGCGTACCAGGTGGTCTTGCCCGACGCCAGCAACTTCTCGACGTTGGCGGCGACGGGACGCCCTTCCTTCTTCATGCGCTCAACGGTCTGGGCGACGCCGGCGGCGTCCCATAGCTCGAACGGGCCCATCTCCCAGTTGAAGCCGGTCTTCATCGCCTTGTCGATTTCGACGATGGAGTCGGCAATTTCGGGGACGCGATTGGCGGAGTAGGTCCAGAGATCGGTCAAGCACGTTCCAGAGGAAGTGGTTGGCCTTGTCTTTCGAGGGCGCGATCAGGGTGCGCAGGCGCTCGGGCAGGTCTTCGATGTTCTTCGCCATTTCGAGGGCCGGGAACTTGGGCCGCTGCTGCTCGCGATATTCGAGGGTCTTCCAGTCGAGGGCGAAACGCTTTTCGCCGTCGGGGCCCTTCTGCTTCTTGTAGAAGCCGCCCTTGGTCTTGTCGCCCAGCCACTTGCGGGTGAGCATCTCGTTGAAGAATGGGGGCAGGGTGAGTTCGCTGCGCTCGTCCTTAATGTTGACGGCGCCGTTGCGCACGACGTGGCCGAGAATGTCGAGGCCGACCATGTCGCCGAGGCGGAAGGTGCCGGTCTTGGGCCATCCGACGGCGGTGCCGGTGAGGGCGTCGACTTCTTCGACGCTGAGATCCATCTCCTGCATCACGCGCATGACGTTGAGCATGGAGAAGGTGCCGATGCGGTTGGCGATGAAGTTGGGCGTGTCTTTGGCGTAGACCACGGATTTGCCGAGGTGAAGATCGCAGAAGTCGGCGATGGCCTTCATCGACGCCGGGTCGGAGTCTTTCGTCGGGATGACTTCCAGCAGCCGCATGTAGCGCGGCGGATTGAAGAAGTGCGTGCCGAACCAGCGAGCGGCGGAAGTCGTCGGAGAAGCCTTCGGCGATTTTGGCGACGGGCAGTCCGCTGGTGTTGGTGGTGATGATGGTGCCGGGCTTGCGGACGGCGTCGACCTTGCGGAGGAGTTCGCGCTTGAGGTCGAGGTCTTCGATGACGGCTTCGATGATCCAGTCGACTTCGGCGAGCTTCTTGAGGTCGTCTTCGAAGTTGCCGATGGTGACCAGGCAATCGAGCGACGGCTTCATGAAGGCGGCGGGCTTGGATTTGACGGCGGCTTCTTTTCCGGCGGCGGCGAACTTGTTGCGCGCCGGGCCGTCGGCGTCAGGCGGAACGATGTCGAACAGGTAAGAGGGAACACCGGCGTTGGCCAGGTGCGCGGAGATGCGGGCGCCCATCGTGCCCGCGCCCAGGACGGCGACCTTATTGATCCGTTTCTGCATGGACGTTCAACCGCTCCAAACTTCTGACCGGCCCGCAGCGGCGAGCCGGATATTGGCTGTGATGATTTCGGCTTCGTGCTGGCTCGAAAGAATTCCTATGAACTTCGATTGTGTGCGAGTGGCGAATTCAGGATGAACTTTGGGAGATGACTGCGAATGAGTGCGAAGACGAGGAAGATGGCGATTCAATTGTGCTCTCCTCTCGTACAAACCGGCTCAAAATACAAGCAGCGCGCGCCGTAAGATGTGGGGTGAGGATGGCAACGACGCGCGCCGTATTAAGTTGAGACGATGTTAATGAATGAATCCTCATTCAGTCAATGAAAATCGACAAATATTTCGCCTTGGTTCCCGAAACGGGCTAAGAGATGGCCTTGGCGATCAGGAAGGCGGCTCCGGCTGCAAGTCCTCCAATTACAATGGTTTGCAAGGCAGAACGGCGGGGCTTGGCGCCGGTAAAGCGTCCTTTGATGTAGCCAAAGACGCCCAAGCGCGACCAACGTTACGACGGCCGACCAGATCAGGGCCTGGCGGGAGCTGTGGAAAATCATGTAGGGCGCGAGGGGAATGAAGCCTCCGGCGATGTAGGAGCCGGCGATGGTGAGCGGCGCTCTGCACGGCGCGCTTGGGGTCGGGCTCCTCCAGGCCGAGTTCGAAGCGCATCATGAAGTCGACCCACTCCTTGGGCTTCTTGGTCAGGGCGTCGACGACGGGAGCGGCTTCTTCGCGCGTGAGTCCGTAGTCGGTAAAAACCTTCTGCGACCTCGCGCGCTTCTTCGTCGGGGATCTCTGCGACCTCGCGCTCTTCGCGGATGCGCTCGCTGGCGTAGTGCTCGGCGTCGCTGCGGGCGGCGAGGTATCCGCCGAGGCCCATGGCGATGGAGCCGGCGGCGATTTCGGCGAGCCCGGCGACGACGACGAGGCGGCTGTTGTCGATCGCGCCGGAGATTCCGGCAGCGAGGGCGAAGGGGACGGTGAGGCCGTCGGACATGCCGATGACGACGTCGCGAACGACTTCGCCGGCGGTGAAGTGGCGCTCAATGTGCGGTGTTTGCGGCATGCTCCCCCAGTTCCGGATGGGCCTGAACATAGGCGAGGGCCTGTTCGACAACCTCGCGCTCGCCTTTGTAGCTTAACTTAGCGGGCGCCTCGTCCAGCGGGAGCCAGAAGGCATTTTGCACTTCGACCTGCATAGCGGGGGCGATGTTGCCGAGGCGGCCGGAGCGATACATCAAGCAGGTAGAAGCTGACTGTCTTCGAAACCTTGGCGCGGTCTGCCCCAATTGCGGACATAAATGTAGCGAATGTCGAGAAGCTTGGCGACAATCTCGGCGCGGACGCCGGTTTCTTCGCGAACTTCGCGCAGATGCGGTCTGCTCGGGCCTCTCACCGGGATCGACGGAGCCCTTGGGGAGAGCGATGAGTTCGGCGTCGGCGGGCGTGCGCTTGCTTCTCGGCAGCTGATGTTCTTTCGTGGGCCGGTCCATGTGCGGCTCGATGACCGCCAAATACCAGCGGCCGCGCATTTTACGTAGTACAACGCCGCCAGCGGAGAGTTTCTCGGATCATGGGTAAAGGAGCAAAGAAAACGTTAGTTTCGCAGAAAGAAGTCAGCGTAGTGGCAAGTGAAGAAGGCAAAAAACTAACGATCCGAAATCGAGAGGGTATGGCGCACGTCTGCCTCAGACGCTCCAGTCGTAAGGCAAGCCGAGCTGATTTTGCGCGGCACGTGATCTGCATTTGGCGACGACCAGCGTGATGTCGTCCTGCTGCTCGTGAGGACAATATCTGGCGCACTTCGTCGATGACCGTAGCCACCAGCGATGCGAGGGCAGGTGGCGGTGGCTGCTGCAGACTATCCACGAAGCGCTGTTCTCCGATACTCCTGGTAGTCGCCGTCGCAGGCTTCAGTGACGCCGTCGGTGTAAAGCGCCAGGTGTCGCCTGCGAACAGTTCGGCTTCGCTAACCGAACAATCCCATTCGTTGAACAGGCCGAGGACGGTGGCGGTGGAGATCGAGCCGCTCGACGTGGTCGTCGCTGCGAATCAGCAACGCTGCGAGGTGGCCGCAGTTGGCGTAGCGCAGGCGTCCGGTCTTGTCGTCATATTCGGAGTAAAAGAATGTGGCGTAGGCAGCCTCGGGAGTGTTCTCGAAGAACAGTCGATTGATCGAACGCAACAGACGCTCAGGTTCGTCGATGGCCATGGCGCATTGGCTGCGAAGGTTGGCCTGAAGATTAGCCATGAGAAGCGCGGCAGCGATGCCTTTGCCGGCGATGTCGCCGATGACCAAGCCGAGCCGATCGCGACCGAGTGCGAGGAAGTCGTAGTAGTCGCCGCCGACCTGGCGCGCCTGCAGGCAACTCCCTGCGTAGTCGAGGGATTGAACGGGCGGCAGCTCCTGGGGAAAGAGGCGGGCCTGGACGTGTTTCGCGATTTCGAGTTCCTGGGCGACGCGGCGCTCGGCTTCGAGTCGATTCGCATTGCGCGGCGTTCGGCTTCGATCGCGTGTGTGACCTCGTCGAGGCTCACCAGTGAGAAAGAGTTGCCGTCGATGTCTTTGAACCGAGTGAATACGCCTCCCCAGACAATTGGTTCAGCATCTGATGCTGTACCCGGCGCAACTGGCGGCTTTTCACCATGCTTGATGCGGCGCAATTTCGGTACGGACGGAACTTGACTCCGCGGTGCGACCAGTCGCTGTACCGAGCGACGACGTCGTCGGTCACGAAGACAACGTCTGTAGGGCGGCCAATCAGATGCATATTGTCCGGAGTCTGGGGCCGGAGCCACCAGTGCGAGGACCGTATCTCCATCGGGGGGAGCGACTGCCAACCAGCGCTCCCCGGATTGGAGGACGGTGTCTGCCACGAGGCGAAAGCCAAGCTGATCGAGGTAAAAGCGCAGGCTTTGCTCCTGGTCGCGCACGAACACCTTTACGCAATGGACGCGCAGCAGTTGATCGGGCGTAGCCGGGGGTTGCGAAGCCATTGGCGGGATTATAAGGTGGTTTGAGTTTTGCGCCGCAGCGCATCGCGTAGCGCATGGTGGCGGAATATGGCAGACCGACCATGACAGCCCCGCAGGTGAATGCGAGATAAAATTCGCGCAACGGTGTTCGATAAGTCACTTACGGTGATCAGGGAAATACCGCAAGATGTGCGACAGAATGCTGTATTCACGTCCGCAAGGTCAACGGTGACATCCAAAAGGTTGCAGGGCCAGGAAAGACGGCAGGTGTAAGTTGAAAATCAGTCGGCTCGTACGCTCGGTCCAAGTCTTCTCGCGCGCACTCACCCAAGTACCCAACGTAATTCCTAAAAAGCTGACTCTTGGCATAGCGCTCGGTGGAGGATTCGCACGCGGCATCGCCCACATTGGCGCGCTGAAGGTGCTGGAGGAAGAAAACATATCGGTGGACTATATGGCCGGAACGAGTGTGGGTGCCATTGTTGGTGCCGCCTATTGCAGCGGAATGACGGCGGCTGAGTTGGCGGACATGGCACGCACGCTTCGATTTGCCGACTTCGCCCGGCTGACACTATCTCGCTACGGTTTCTACAACAACGATCGCATGGTGCGGTACTTTGCGCGAGTCCTCAAGCAACATACGTTCGAGGATTTGAAGATTCCGCTGGCTATCACAGCAACAGAATTTCGTACCGGGGAGGCGGTCATGTTCACGACGGGGCCGCTGGTGGATCCTATCCGTGCCAGTTGCGCCTATCCGGGAATGTTTTTGCCGGTGGAAATCGAAGGGCGTTCGTACATTGATGGAATGCTGGCGTACGCAGTGCCAACCACTCCGCTACGAAAGATGGGCGCGGACCGCGTCATCGGCATCTACCTGAGCGCCCACTGGAGCGACGCGCGTCCGCCGCGGCATGTGTTTGAGGTTATCGGACAGTGCTTCTCGATCGCGCAGGCGAGGCTGGTGGATTCCTGGAAGAAGGACGCGAATCTTGTGATCGAGCCTGACGTGAATGGGTTTGCTTATGACTGCTTCGAGCGCACTCCGGAACTGATTGCGCAAGGCGAAGCGGCAATGCGAGCCGCGCTGCCACAAGTACGGGCGATGCTAAACGTACCGCAACCTGGCGTGGCGCAGAAAGCCGGACGCGCTCCGAGTGTGGGGCCCGCGCAGACAAGTCCAGCGGGCTAGAGGCAGTTGCAAGCCCTCGGTTTCGAAAACTCTTCCTTCCATGCGGCGTCCGGCATCGCGCGCCTTTGCGGTGCCGGCGGCATTGGTTTTTGAAAGCGATTGCAGAAGGTCACTCAAGTTGAAAAAAGTGTTGGTCCTCCGATTTCGCGGCTAAACTAACGTCATGCCCATTGGACACGTTCGAGCGAGCGGATTATCAGCTGCTATTGCAGGGCGACCAGCACGGGGATCAGTCCCTGTCCGTCGGGCAGAGCGCCGAGTGCTTTGCCGAGTAACGCTCCGAAAGCCTTAGCTGGATCCTGCGCTTTCATCGCGTGGCCGGGCGTGGGCGAGGTGGTGAGTAGGTCGCCGACCTCGATCGGAGCGGCGCTGGCGTCCACTTTGCAATAGACCTTGCCGACAAGTGCTATGGCCCGGCGGCTGGGATCGTGTGTCTTGCCGTCGAGTACGATGCCGGGCCGGAATTTGCCTGCACCCGAGACCACACCCGCCACGCGACGATCATAGGGCCGAGTGCTTTCTTCCAGAGAGCCTTCAAGCCCAATCACCAGCACCGTCCCGGGAGTCACTTCACTGGAGTTCGCGACGTCAAACTGCTCGGCGCAATCGGCGCCGTCGAGAAAGATGTCGCCGCCCTGGGCGACGTGGATGTTGCCCTGCACGTTCACATCGCCGACCACCTTGACGTTGCCTTCGAAGAATCCGGCGAGGTTGCCGCCTTTTCCGTGCACCCCGATGCCGGAGACGCTTTCGCCGGAAACGCCGGTGTTGGTTGCGCTTCTGCCGGTGACGCCCCAACCGCCCTTGTCGTTAATTCCCATAACTCCGGCGTTGTTGGAATCGTGGCTGACGCCGTAAACGCCCACGAAGCTGGTGCTCTCGCCAGCCACGCCGGCGTTGACCTTACTAAATCCGGAAACTCCCTGGAAGGTATCGCTTGATCCAAACACCCCACGGCGTCCAGTCCCGACAACGCCGTCACCAGTCTTGCTGGTGCCCAGTACGCCAGTCCCGGCTCCATTGGCCGTTCCGAAGATCGCATTCCCGGTTGTGCTAGTGCCAAAAACGCCTTCGGCGCTGGTGCTCCATCCTTCGACGCCTCTGCCTGTGGCCGAAGTTCCACGAACCCCAGGGAACTTGTTGCTATCACCGGTGACGCCGTAGTTGTTCGTGCTCCAACCTTCCATGCCGCGGCCGTCGTTGGAAAATCCCTTGACCCCGGAACCTCCGGCTGTGTTCGTGCCGGTAACGCCAGAAACGCTCTGGCTGGATGAATCCCCTTCAACTGGTGGTGACGCCATTCAACTGTCTCCTTAAATGAAGTCGGTTTTGGTGCAAAAGTCTGGCAAGTGTACAGGCAGAATGAGGAAAATCAAAAATTAAAATTTGCAGATCGTGGGAGACAGCCACCGGAATACATTTCTGCAATTACTATCGGGTGCGTTGGTCGGGCGGCTGGTTGCGAAGTCAGTGGCGCGCCGTAATTTGCGCTTTTAAGGCCATCCGGATTCTCAACGTCGCAAAGTCAAAGGCCCCGCCCAGCCGAAATCGGGCTAGAACGGGGCGCACTCTTTTCTTGATTCGCGCAGCTACTTGGAAGTTGGTGGTGTTTCCAGGCCGCGGTACTTCAGCATCGGCCCAATGGTGGGCTTGCCGCCGCGCCAATTCTCGTAAAGCGTTTCGAGGTCCTCGGTATTGCCGCGCGAGAGCACCATCTGGCGGAAGCGGTCGCCGTTGGCACGGGTGAGGCCGCCGTTCTCTACGAACCACTGGTAGGCGTCGTCGGCGAGCATCTGGGTCCAGAGATAGGCGTAATAACCGGCGGCGTATCCGCTGCCCCAGATGTGGCTGAAGTAGGTGGAGCGGTAACGCGGCGGAACGTAGCTGACGAGAGATGGGTCTTCTCTAGCGCCGCGTTCTCGAACGCGTCGGGCTTCTGCAACGGTGCGGATGCTGGCAGCACGTGCCACTGCATATCGAGTTCGGCAGCGGCCACCAGTTCGGTGATGTCGTAGCCCTTGTTGAAGGTGCGCGATTTCTTGATCTTCTCCACCAGCTCGGCCGGCATGGGCGCGCCGGTCTTGTAGTGCTTGGCGTAGTTCTGGAAGACCTTCGGGTATTCGGACCAGTACTCATTGAACTGCGAAGGGAACTCGACGAAGTCGCGGGCGGTTGAGGTACCGGACAGGCTCGGATACTGAGTGTTGGCGAACATGCCGTGCAGCGCGTGTCCGAACTCGTGGAACATGGTGCGCACGTCGTCGGAGGTGAGCAGCGCGGGCTCGCCCGGCGGCAGGCTTGGAGAAGTTCGCGACGTTCACGACGACCGGCTTGGTGCCCATCAGCTTCGACTGTTCGACGAAGTTGTTCATCCAGGCGCCGCCCTGCTTGTTGTCGCGCTTGAAGTAGTCGCAGTAGAAGAGGGCGAGCGAGCTGCCGTCGGCGTTGAAGACTTCGAAGACGCGCATGTCGGAGTCGTAAACCGGCAGGTCGTGGCGCTCCTTGAAGGTGATGCCGTAGAGCTGGGTGGCGGCGTAGAAGACGCCGTTCTCCAGCACGTTGTGCATCTCGAAGTAGGGCTTGACCTGCTCTTCGTCGAGATCGTACTTGGCCTTGCGCACCTGCTCGGAGTAAATCTCCCAGTCCCACGGCTGGAGCTGGAAGCCGCCCTTCTGCTGGTCGATGACTGCCTGAATGTCTTTGGCTTCGGCGGCAGCGCGGGCGGTCGCCGCGGGCACGATGGCGTCCATAAACTTCAAGAGCCGCTTCCGGTGTCCTGGCCATCTGGTCGTCGATCTTCCAGGCAGCAAAGTTGGGAAAGCCGAGCAGCTTGGCCTTCTGGGCGCGGAGCTGGGCGATCTTGGCGATGGTGTCGCGAGTGTCGTTGGCGTCGCCGTGTTCGGCGCGGTTCCAGGAGTTGTTGAAGAGCGCCTCGCGAGTGTTGCGGTCGGTCAAGTTCGCCAAGTGCAGGTTGCTGGGTCGTGTTCTGCAGCGGCACAACGTAGCCTTCAACCTTGCGTGCCTTGGCGGCTCCGGCGGCAGCGGTGATTTCGCGCGTCGCTGCAGTCCGGCAAGCGCGGCCTTGTCCGTGGTGACGAAAGCGCCCTGCCTTGGTGGCGGCGAGCAGCTTGGTCTGAAGGTGTTCGGACAGGCCGGCGAGCTCTTCGTTGAGCTTCTTGAGCTGGACCTTGTCGGCTTCGCTGAGATTGGCGCCGGCGTGGACGAACTCGTCGTAGTCGTACTTGACCAGGCGCTATCCTTCGGCATCGAGCTTGAGCGAATCGCGCTGCTTGTAGATGGCGGCGACGCGCTGAAAGAGCTTGTCGTTCGAGGAAGATGGCGTCGCGGTGGGCAGCGAGCTTGGGCGCCTCGATGGAGCGCACCTTCTGCAGCGTTGGATTGGTGTTGGCGCCGGCCAGGGCGAAGAACGCGGCAGCTGAGCGATGTCAGCAGTTGGCCGCTTTTTTCCATGGCGACGATGGTGTTGTCAAACGTCGGCGGCGCGGGGTTGTTGGCGATGGCCTGGATTTCCTTGATCTGCTCGGCCATGCCGGCTTCAATCGCCGGCTGGTAGTCCTCGTCCTTGATCTTGTCGAAGGGCGGCGTCTGGTAGGGCAAAGCTGCTGGGAGTAAGCAAGGGGTTGGTGGGGCCGAAGTCGGCGGCGGCGGTGCGATTACGGGAGTAGTCATAAGGACGAGCAGGGCGAGTGTGGAAAAGTGAAATTTCGCATGACCTTATAGTGTAATCCGAAGGGCCAGTTTAGTGGCAGATGCTCGCCCTCCCAACCAGATCAGCGCAGTCGTTGGCTGTCGACGCCTTTTGGTTCGTGGTATTCGAAGCCAACCAAACCGTCGCGATAATCGATGTGGAGGGTGAACCAGCGCAGGATCGGTAAGCCCAGCAATCCGGCGATCCGTATATCACCCATCTGACCGAGGCTATGGGTGATGAGGCGCTGGTTCATCTGGCGAAATCCGGCGAATTGCAGGGTTAGGTCGTCGGCCGAGAAGACCTTCTGCACCTTGCCTTGCACACCCTGCACGACGATGTCGGACTCTGTAGTCAATTTTTCGAGTTTCGCGACGTATTCCTGTGCGATGAAGTTGTTGCTGGCGCCGGTGTCGATGATAAAGAGAGCGGGCTTAGGATCCTTCCCAACCTTGGTCGGAATCATCAGGTGGTCCTGCACGACAAATATCTTGGCATAGCTTGCCATCTCGGGAGCGACATAGCGGTCTTTGGGGCCGTCTTTGCCGTCGTCGCCGGGAATCGTAGGAAGCGGGTCGAGTGTGAGCTTGTAGTCGTTGAGGTTGAGGTTGATGAGAAATTTTGAGAGCAAGCTGGTCCCGATGAGGCCGGACTCATCGCCGACGGGCGTGCGGTCTTCAACGTCGATCAACACGTTCTGGTATTGAACTGTACCCACCTGAAGGGTATCGGCCAGCCCGGTGTAGATTCCGAGTGGCGGCTTGCTGCCGATTCCGGTGATAAATCCAGGATAGAGCTTCTTGACGCCGCATTTCTGCGCCAGGCCGTCGCCGATGAGGATACCCTGGGCGCCAGTATCGATCATAAGTTTTACCGGTTTGCAGTTGCCAATGGCGACTTTCACGCCCCAACCTTGCAGGTGAGTGGAATCGTGCAGGATGTAGTCGATGGGGACGTCATAGTGACCCAGAGCGCTGGCCAGGACGTCGGTCTTGATGTCGCCCAGTTTCTTGAGGTTCTCGATTCGCTGCGTAACCCATTCCGGTTCTTTGCCGGAGCGTTTCTTTTCGGCGTCGGCGAATTGCTGGTAGGCAGCGATTTTTTCCGCGCGGGTGGGGCGGATGTTCGCCCATGCCAGCATGACTTCAGGGTCGTCGGGAGCGAGTGAGTGTGCCTTCTCGATGCAAGCTGTCGCCTTCTTGTGTAACGACACTACCTCCGCCACCCGTGCCAAAGCCAACCACGCTCGCGCATTGTCTGGGTCGAGCTTCAGCGTCTTCTGGATGTATTCGTTGGACTCCCCAATTTGTCCGCGATGAAAAAGCACTTGCGCCATCACGAGATTGGCCGCAGGAGAATCGGGCTTGAGCTTGAGTGCTGCATCAGCCGCCTCGGCGGCGCCGTCGAGATCGCCTTGATGTAGCAGCGTCTGCGCCTTAGTGAGTTGGTTGTCGGCTGGCCGTTCGGTCGCCGGAGGTTTTTCGGCGGGCATGGAGCTTGGCATCTGCGCCAACGCCGCAGGAAGCCAAAAAACAAAAGAGAGGTGCGTCACCAAGACAACATGGCGAATAAACTGCATCACGGGCCTCGGGCTGTCAAGGAAGCAGTTTACTCTGAGCCGCTCTCCACGATTTCGCGTTATTCAGTTAATCTAAATGCAACCCGCTCTCCGAGGAGAACCTCTCAATTGAAACGTGTTCTTGCCTCACTTCTTGCTTGTCACACTCAACCTGTCTCCCCTCGCCTACAGCCAGCAGCCCACTGACAAGGCTCCCTTCACGCCGCCGACCACGATCAGCGGTTACCGCGACGCCACGGCCGAGTTCGCGGCCGAGAAGACCTTTCTCGCCGCGCCCAGCGCCGAGTTGGCGAAGGAGCACCTGCGCACGCTGACGAAAGCGCCGCACATCGCGGGTTCGCCGGAAGACAAGAAGACCGCCGAGTACGTACTGCAGAAGTACAAAGACGCCGGACTCGACGCCTACATCCAGGAATACAAGGTCTGGATGAACACGCCGGCGGAAATCCACGTCGACCTGGTCGCGCCCGCGGGCGTGGTGATGCATGGGCCATCGCGCGAGCATGTGGATGGCGACGATCCCTACCAGGACGACCCGCGCGTGGTGATGGCGTTCAACGGCTTCTTCGCCTTCAGGCGACGTGACCGCGGATGCGGTGTATGCGAACTACGGGCGTCCTGAAGATTTCAAAAAGCTGAAAGAGATGGGCGTCGAGACCGAAAGGCAAGATCGCCGTGGTGCGCTACGGGCAGAATTTCCGCGGAGTGAAATCATTCGTCGCGACGGAGTATGGATGTGTCGGGGTAATCATCTACTCCGATCCGTGGGACGACGGCTACTTCAAGGGCGACAAGTATCCCAAGGGGCCGTACCGTCCTGACACGGGCGTGCAGCGCGGCTCGATCCAGTACCTGTCCCACTACCCGGGCGATCCGACGACGCCGGGAATCGCCTCGGTGCCCGATCTTCCGGACAGCAAGCGCATCTCGCCGGACCAGGCGACCGACATGCCGCGCATTCCTACGACGCCGCTGTCGTATCACGACGCCGCGCCGATTCTCGCCAACCTGGGTGGCGCCGGAGTCGCCGCGCGACTGGCAGGGCGCGCTACCGTTCACCTATCACGTAGGGCCAGGACCGGCGAAGGTCCACATGCTGCTCAAGCAGAACTATCAGTGGACGACCATCTACGACGTCATCGGCATGGTGAAGGGAAGCGAGCATCCCGAGCAGTGGGTCGTTACCGGCAACCATCGCGACGCGTGGGTGTATGGAGCGGTCGATCCGAACAGCGGCACGGCAGCGCAACTGGAAGCTGTACATGGCGTCGGCGAGTTGCTGAAGACGGGATGGAAGCCGAAGCGCACCATCGTGTTCGCCAGTTGGGACGCGGAAGAAGAAGGCTCTGATGGGCTCGACCGAATTTGCCGAGCAGCACGCCGACGAACTGCGCAAGGCGGTGGCGTACTTCAACATGGACGTCGCCGTGGCGGGACCGAACTTTGGCGCGTCGGCGGTGCCGAGCTTGAAGCAGTACATACGCGAGGTGTCGCAGGCGGTGCCGAGTCCGAAGGGCGGCAGCGTCTACGACGCAGTGGAAGGCGGAAGGCGAGAGGCGCGAGAAAGAGCGCGGACGCGACCAACGCACTCGGCGGATCTTCGCGGCAGCCTAACGCAATCGGTGAGGAAAGATGTGAATGTCGGCGACCTGGGCAGCGGCTCCGACTTCACGCCGTTCCTGCAGCACCTGGGCGTGCCTTCGAGCGACATCGGTTCGGGCGGGCCGTATGGCGTGTACCACTCGGTGTTCGACAACTTCGCATGGTTCACCAAGTTTGGCGATCCGACGTTTGTCTACGAGCAGCAGATGGCGCGGGTGTATGGGTTGCAGTTGATCCGCATGGCGTCGCAGGATGTGTCTGCCGTTCAACTACGAAGACTACGGCAAGGAAATCGGCGAGTACGTGAAGGCGGCGGAGAGCAAGTCGAAGGAAGCGTTTGGGGCGAAGTCTCCGTCGTTTGACGACGCGCAAGCAGGCGGCAGCGCGGCTGGAAAAAGCGGGCGGCGCAATGTTCCAGGCGCAGACGGCCATGAAGGGCGATGCCAACCGCGAAAACCAGGCGCTGATCAATGCCGAGCGCGGGTTCCTCATCGACGGCCTGCCCGACCGTCCCTGGTACAAGCACGCGATCTACGCTCCGGGAACGTACACGGGCTACGCGGCGGTGGTGATCCCGGGCGTGAACGAAGCGATTGATGCCGGCAATTCGACCCTGACGCAGCAGCAGTTGAAGGTGCTGACGGATGCGTTGAATCGCGCGGCCGAGACGCTGGAAAAAGGGATGTAGCCAGGTGGAAACCATATGCGAACCGCAGGCATGATCGGCGGGCTCGGGCCTGAGTCCACCATCGATTACTACCGGTCGATCCTTGCGCGCTATCGTGAGCGGAAGCCGGACGGCGGCTATCCGCACATCATCATCAACAGCCTTGACGTCAGATAAGGGCCTCGCCATGCTCGACGCTGGCCGGCTGCATGACCTGGCGGATTACCTGGCTGCGGGCGTTGATTCGCTGGAGAACGCGGGCGCGGACTTTGCATTTATCGCGGCGAATACTCCGCACCTCGTCTTCGACGAAGTTCAGGCGGCGGTCAGTCATTCCGCTCCTCAGCATCGTGCGCGCGACCGTCAACCATGCCAAGGCGCTGGGCCTGAAGAAAGTTGGTCTGTTTGGAACCGGTTTCACGATGCGCGCGAGCTTCTACCCCGAGGAGTTCCAGCGCGCGGGGATTGTCATTGTGACGCCCACCGAGCCGGAGCGCGACTTCATCCACATGAAGTACATTGGCGAGCTGCTGAAAAACCAGTTCCTTCCGCAATCGCGCGAAGAAATCATGAACATTGCGCGGCGAATGCAAACCGACGATGGAATCGAAGCACTCGTCCTGGCTGGAACGGAACTTCCGCTGCTGTTGCGCGACGCTGCTGATCAGGGTATCGAGTTTCTCGACACGACCGTGATACACGTCGAGGCCGTGGTGGACGAGTTGCTTCGCTAGAAGCAGCTGTCAACTCGCGAAGGTCGCTAGTCGCGCTTGCGGCGGTAGCGATGGAACTGGTGATCCCCGGACTTGCGAGAGCTAAGCCAAATCCAGTGGGTCATGGATTCGCGGGTGAAGCCGGGGCCGCCGAAGACGGTCGGACGCATGAGTGGCGAGACCGCCCGCTCGCTCGGCAAGCGCTCCTGTTCCGGGGGAACGAGTTGACCAGTTTCTACAGGCGAGACGGTGACGAATTTTTCGTCCACCAGATCGGCGCGCGCCAGCGTGCCATAAAGCGTCGGGCCGCCCTCGCACAGCAAGTACTGAATGCCCAGCTCCCTACGCAACTTGCGAACGGCTGTCGGCAGATCGACGCTGTCGCCTTCTCCAGCTGCTATCACCGTGACGTGTGGATGCGTACTCTGCGCATTGAGGCGCTCTGCACCCAGCGGCGAAGTCACAATCACAGCATCGACCGCTCCGCCATCAAACGCCTTCCACTCCGAAAGTTTCACGTCCAGGCCTCGGGTGACGAAGACATTTCGCTGCCGTCCTTTGCCGAGCCTTTCGCGGAGTCGCAGCAATTCCAGCTCAACCACCTGAAAAACAATGCCTCGACTCTCCGGCCCGCGCACGCGTTGTTCCTCGCGTAACGTATTCATGCCCATCAGCACACCGTCGGCATGAGCGCGCAGCAGGTCCATCAGCCAGCGGTCAGCGCTAGACTGGGCAATCTCCCCACCCGACGCGTGCTTTCCCAGCAGGCTGACAATCCCATCGAGCGACTGCACAAAATTGGAATAGATCCACGGGCGCTCCGCCGGAGGAGTCGGAAGACCGAAATTGCCATAGTGTGCGAGTGCCTCGTCAGCCACGGGACTGGGTTCGGCATAGTCGAAAAGCACCTCGAAGACCGGTGTTGGGTCGGAGTTCGCCATTGGTATGTCGATTCTAACTTGCGGTTGTTCGTCGCCGTTTAGTTAGCCTATTTGTAGTTGTATGATGTGAGTTCTTTGGCAATCATCAACTTGTAGCGACGGGGGAGCACTATGGGTGAACGAGGCGGGGCGAACATCGAAATCGCCCACCATCTTAACGAAGCCGACGAGCATCATGGGCCCAGGTCGCGATGGCACGAGGTGTTGGAAGTGGTGGAAGCCATCGTGCTCGCACTGGTGGCCATCTGCACGGCCTGGAGCGGCTATCAGGCCGCGAAATGGGATGGCATGCAGGATGAACTTTACGAGCAGTCGACACGGCTTCGCGTCCAGGCGCAAGGACTGGCGACGCGCGGTGGACAGGAGCAAATTTATGATGCTTCGGCCGTGACCGAGTGGATCAAGGCGAAGTCTGCCGGGAACGAGAAACTTGCCCAGCTATTTGAGCGCAGGTTTCGGCCCGAATTTCGGGAGGCATTCGTCGCTTGGGTCAAGACCGATCCGTTGAACAATCCCGATGCGCCTCCGGGGCCGCTGGTGATGAAGGAGTATCACAATGCGCATTCGGAGGAGTCTGTAGAGAAGGGCAACGAGGCCACGGAATTGTTCGAGCGGGGCACTGCTGCACGCAGTACATCCGACAAATATGTCCGCGTTACTGTCGTACTGGCGACGGTTTTACTACTAGTAGCGATCAGCCAGCGCTTCAAGACGCACGGAGTGCGAATGGGACTGGCGGTAGTGGCGTTGCTGCTGATTTTCATTCCGCTGATTCGACTGCTCTTGCTGCCGCGGCTCTAGGAATGTGGGGGGCACGGGGAAGACCAAAATCGAATGGATATTGTTCTGAATGAGGTTGAGGCGCGCGTTTTGGGCGCGCTCATAGAGAAAGACATCACGACCCCGGATTATTATCCGCTGTCGCTGAATGCGCTTGTGAACGCCTGTAACCAGAAGAACAATCGTGAACCGGTGATGTCGCTCCATGAGAATGCCGTTCGCGACGCGCTCGGAGGGCTTCAGGAATTCAATCTTGCGGGACCGGCCAGGGGAGCCGACAGTCGCGTGACGAAATACGAGCACCGCTTGCAGGAAGTGTTCAACCTGCTGCGTGGCGAGACTGCCGTGCTCTGCGTGCTGCTGCTCCGCGGTCCGCAGACACCGGGCGAGTTGCGCGGACGCACGGAGCGCATGCACCAGTTTGAAGACCTCGATGCGGTGCAGGGCAGTTTGCAGAAACTGATGCAGCGCGAACCTCCGCTGGCGGCGGTTCTGCCGCGTCAGCCGGGGACGAAGGAATCCCGCTACGCGCATCTGTTATCGGGAGAAGTTGAAGCGGAGTCCGTGCCGCGCAGCCCGGCGCCCGAGGTTCACGCAGGTGATTCCGGCAATAGGGTCGCGCGTCTCGAAGAGCAGGTCGCCAGTCTGCAACACGAAGTCAGCGAATTGAAGCAGCTGTTCGAGGGATTTCGTAAACAGTTTGAGTAAGGCAGCGCTCTAGTCGTCCCCGTGTGCCATTCCCAGTTGGGATTCCTGCACCCCTTCCCAGGGCGGCAGCAGCTTGATGAGTCCCCACAAGATGAAGAAGGGCAGGATAGTCAGCACGATCGCCACTAGAAGGCCCTCGCGATCGATCAATCCCAACTTGTAGGTGGTGTAGCCTAGGAAGCTCTTGGAGAAGAGTTGGCCTCCAATCACCACGTTCCAGCGCATGGCAAAAATGCCAATCAGCGTTAGGCAGCCGGCAAGGCTGTAAAGCACTTTGCGCCTGGTTTCCGTCATCCGTATCACTTGCGTAGTCGCCAGCAGGATGATTGGCGTGAACGTTCCTAGCAATATCTGAATCACGATATGCGGAATGTACAGCTTGGTGTGCACCATGAAATCGAGGCTGCGGAAGGATTCGTCCGCCTCGTAAATGCGGTGTATGAGATCGAGTAACTCGAGGGTGAAATCTACAAGAAATGCATAGAACAAGTACTTGGCGACAGTGTCGACACACCGCATGTCGATTTGTTCACCACGCGCACGGCAAAGAAACATGTAAACCAGCATGACCGTAGCAATGCCTGAGACGATCGCCGAGAACAGGAAAACCACCGGCATCAACGGTGATGACCACCACGGGTTGGCTTTCACGCTGCCGAAGATGAAGCCGACATAACCATGCAGCAGGAAGGCCGAGGGAATGCCAATGATGGTGATGATCCAGCCGACTTTCTGGTCAACCGCCAGGGCCGCTGGGCTAACGTTGCTGGAGCCCAGCGTCATTGCCTTGTAGAGCCAGCGCTTCCATCCTGTCGTAGTTTGCGAGAGCACGACGATGTCGTGGCGATAATCGAGCCAGGTTTCCAGTACCAGAACGGCCATCAGGTACCAGAGGTACACGAAGCCGAACATGGCCATGGCGGACGAGGTGTGAGGCGTCAGGTACATCTCGAGCGAGCGCTCGGGATGGCCGAGGTGCAACTGCAACGGTAGCGGAGCGACCAGTAGGAATGCTAGCGCCGTCAGCAGCGCCAAGCGATACGTGGGCTTTACTTCTTCCACGCGAAACACACGCTCCAGCGATGCCAGGATGAACGCGCCGGCAACTAGCCCCGTCAGAAACGGATAGAGCACGATCAGCACGCTCCACTGCAGCTCTACCTCGTTGGGATACATGAAACCTTCCACCGGAATGCCGTGCATGTATCCTCCTATCGCACCGAGCCATCGAGGCCGTAGTAAAACGCCTTGGCTTGTGTAGCCAGGTGCGGCTTCAAGACCTGGACGCTGTGTGTCTCAATAAACTTGTGGGCCGGGTCGTTCGGATTCTTCAGGTCCACCAGTTGGCGGGTTCCCGTGGGACACGTTTCGCAACAAGCGGTAGTGAGGCCTTTGGTGATGCGGTGATAACAAAGCGTGCACTTCGACGCCGTCTTGGTTTCGGGATTCAGGAAGCGGCAGCCATACGGGCACGCCTGGATGCAGTAGCGGCATCCTAAACAATAGGTCTGGTCTACTAGCACCACGCCGTCGGGCGAAACGAAGGTCGCACCCACTGGGCAAACCTGTGTACAAGGCGAGTCCGTGCAGTGATTGCACATCTTTGGCACGTAGAAGTTCTTTCCGCCTTCTGCCGCCGACTCAGGAAAACCGTGCTTACCGCCTTCCGGCGAGTCGACGGTTGGGTTCTCAGTCGGCCACCCCGCCACGTGATAACGCTCGACCCAGGTGCGGTAGTAGCCTTCAGGGACGTTGTTCTCAGCTTGGCAAGCCTGCACGCAGGTTCCGCAGCCAATGCACTTGGTGACGTCGATCAACAAACCCCACCAGTGGTCGGTCATGTTGTAGTTCGGTGCGGCTTCGGGAGTGCCCGCAATGATCGAGTCCCAGGCGATCGCAGCGGCGGGGAGCAGATAGAGGAGTTTTCGGCGGGTGATGTTCATTTCTTCTCCTCGCCTGTCTTTTCTGCGCTCGCGGTGTCCGCTCCGCCAATTCGCGGACTATGGGGCTGGTGGCAAGTGTTGCAAGCCACGCCGCCGGAGTGCTCCGCCGAAACCACTTGAGGAAAGGTCGCAGGCTTTACCTTGTTAGCCTCATGGCAGCGAACGCATAGCACGGCGACGTCCATCTTGGGAGGTTCGAGTGCTGTGGGATCGTCGGCGTGCTTGGCGAGCGGGCCGTGACATGCCTCGCACGCGACGTGGGCGTGAACACCCTTGCTTTTCACCTCGAAGACTTCGGTATGACAGCTCTCGCAGGCCCCATGGCCGGCAAACAGAATCGGTTTCGCCGCAATCTCCGCCAGGGCGGCGCCCCTGTAGTGCCCGTATTGGCCGAAGCTCTTGGGCACGAAGATACTTCGCACCACCAGGAACAAAACCACACCAGCAGCGAGAACTGCCGCCATTCGCCACAGGTGTCCTGCATCCTTGAGATTTGCCATAATGAGTGCCGCAGTCGCAGAACGCTCGTTCGAATTGCGGTACCTTCGTTGATAAGAGAGAACTCACCAACCTGCTGTGCGCCGCGTCACATGTGTACGTGACAGTGTTGCGGGCCAGTCACTAGTGAATTGGCACGCTGCAACGGAACGGGGAGCGATGGAATCTAACGACAAGAGGACCAAGATGGCTGACAAAGTGAATAAAACTGAAGAAGAGTGGCGCAAGGAACTGACGCCGGAGCAGTATCGCATCCTGCGGCAGAAGGGAACCGAAATGCCTTTCAGCGGAGAGTACGAAACCACGACCGATCCGGGCGTATACAAGTGCGCGGCCTGCGGACAGGAGCTGTTTTTGTCTGATACCAAGTTCGATGCCGGATGCGGTTGGCCGAGTTTTTACCAACCTGCGGCAGAAGGCACGATCGACGAGCACGACGACAACACCCTAGGCAGGCACCGCATTGAAGTAACCTGTTCCCGTTGTGGTGGGCATCTGGGACATGTATTTCCCGACGGTCCGAAGCCGACCGGCTTGCGCTACTGCATCAACTCCGTGTCGCTGAAGATGGACCCAAAGTAGCGGCCAATTTCCACCACAGAGACACAGAGGCACTGAGAGAACAAAGCATGGCAGTCACAGACGACCCGCAAAATTATCTAAGTTTTTGCTCGAGTTTCCTCTGTGTCTCAGTGCCTCTGTGGTGAATCTCTCTCCCGCACGAAATCGACGAGCTCGGGCGTGATATATGGCGGCGGCGTGATGCGAAAGATCGGCCTTCCCGCGACGGGCTTCAGCGAAATATTTGTCCACGCAAATTCCTGAGCAGCATCGTGAAGAACAACGGCGTCGGCACGGTCGAGATACTCCTTGGCCGACGCCTTGAAGTCGGGATTTGCAGCGTCCAGGACGGTGAGGTATAGGTCCGGCCGCAGAAAGCGCATCACGCTGTTCGATTCGAGAATCGCGTTTTCCGCGCTCGCCAGTTCTTTTCGCAGACGCGGCATGGCTTCCGCCAGCATCCCCTGGCGGGTTCGTACCCATAGCGAACGCGCCGCACCGGAAACCAAGAAGCGAGAAGAATCGCTTTCACCGCTGCGATCGCGTTCTTCGGTGACCGCCGACGAATGATCATCCGTCTCGCAGTCGCATGGCTCGCCGTTCGCCGAGCAGATGCCATGCCCGTATTGGGTTATCTTGACGGCAGTCCAGCGCATTTCGGGCAGCGCGGCGATGATGCCAGCAACAACGCTGGTCTTGCCTACGCTGCGCGAGTGTCCGCCGACGACGATTATGGCCATTACTTCGATCTCTCAGCTTTGCGGGTGAGGCGCGTGAGTGTGGCGAGTTCTTTCAGGTATTCGCGCACCGGCTTCACCGGCGTTCCCCAGAAAATTACTCCTTTGCCGCGAATCGTCTTGTTGGGCAGCACTCCGGCCTGCCCGCCCAGAATGACGCCCGACTCGAGGTGGGCGTGATCGCCCATGCCGACTTGTCCGCCGAGCACACAATCGTCGCCCACGCTTGAGCTGCCGGAGATGCCTGTCTGCGCGGCGATCACCGCATTGGCGCCGATGTTGCAGTTGTGTCCAATGTGCACCAGGTTGTCGAGCTTTGTGCCTGGGCCGATAACGGTTTCGTCGAGTGCGCCGCGATCGATCGTGCAGTTGGCGCCGATCTCAACGTAATCGCCGATGACGAGGCGTCCGACCTGCGGAAACTTCACGTATCGCCCGAATTTCTCATCGCGTACGAAGCCGAATCCATCGGACCCCAGTACTGCTCCGGCATGCACGATAACACGGCGACCGATCGTGGTTCCGGCATAGATCACGACATTCGGATAGATGTCGCAGTCGTCGCCGATGACCACTCCCTCGCCGACGTAGCATCCGGAAGCGACGAAGCAGCGCTCGCCGATAACGGCATCCATCTCGACGACTGCGTGCGCGTCGATGCTCGCCGAAGCCGCGACTTTGGCGCGCGGATCGACGACAGCCGACGGGTGGATCGAAGCCGCGTATTGCTTTTTGGGGTAAAGCAGTTGCGCGGCCGTTGCAAAGGCGAGCCGCGGATTGCGATTGAGCAGCAGAGGTTTGTTTGTCGTTATCTCGGCATCCGCCTCCCTGACGATGACGGCGCTTGCGTGCGAGTTCATCGCCAGTTCCAGATGCCGTGCAGACTCGACAAAGACGATGTCACCGTGTTGAGCGTGCGCGACACTGGCGACTTTGGAGATTTCGATGCGACCGTCGCCAATGAGGCGGGAGGCGGTGAATCCCGCTAGGGCTTGCAAGGTTTGCGACATGCGTAAGTTATAGGCGAGTAATTCGAGAAATTCAAAACGACTTAGCACAAAGTCAAAACCGTTCACCACGGAGGCACGGAGAACACAGAGAAGAATTGAAATAGGAAATGAACGACCTGTCCGCCTTCATCCGCGAAATCCGCGGTCGCTGTTCCTTTTTCGCCTGAGTTTTTCCGTGTCTCAGTGCCTCTGTGGTGAGTAACTCTTAATATAGCGGCGGTTCTCCCGGAGGCCGCGTCTTCCAGCGGCGATGCACCCATAGCCATTGGTCGGGATACTTGCGCACGTAGTCTTCGAAGATGCGGTTGAACATCGCCGTATTGGCGACGGCGTCGGCTTCATCGTTACCGGTGCGAACCAGTTCCACCGCGGGACTGAACTCCACGCGATACTTGCGCAGCACCGGGTCCCAAATGGTGAACGCCGGAATCACAGCCGCATCGGTGTGCAGCGCGACGCGCGCGATGCCGACGGCGGTACAGGCGGGTATGCCGAAGAAGTCCACGAAGACGCCCTGCGGCGGCGTCATGTTGGTGTCCATCAGGATGCCGACGGTTTCGTTGTTCCCCATGGCCGCCAGCAGTCCGCGCGCGAAACCCTGCTTGCCGATCACGCTGTTGCCGTGCAGCGTGCGATAGCGCGTGACCAGCGCGTCCACATACGGGTTGTCGATCGGCCGCACCACGATGCGCATGGGATGGCCCTTGCAGCGAATGGAAGAACGAGCCGATCTCCCATCCGCCGAAGTGGCCGGTGAGAAAGAGCACGCCCTTGCCGCGCTTTTCCGCTGCTTCGAAGTTTTCGAATCCCTGGTAGATGGCGACTGTGCGATGCGTTCTCGGTAGAGTATCGAGGGAACAGGCAGAATTCTGCCAGCAGCCGGCCCAGAGACCGATATACGCCGCGCAGGATCTTGCGGCGTTCGCCGACCGATTTCGTCGGAAAGGCCATCTCCAGATTGCGCATGCCCACGCGCCGCAGGCGGGGATGTCCGTGGTACGCCGCCCCAGCGATCAGTAGTCCTACGCCACGTGCGAGCCAGCGCGGCAGCATTCCGACGAAGCGCACCAGCGCCAATAGCGGTATGTATTGCAGTCGGTAGAGCATCAGGGGACAGTTCGACCCTAGCACCGCGCCAAAAGGGAAGGCAATCGCGAGATTACGTGCGTGTTGCTATCAGCGCAACAAAAAGCGGTGGCCGCAGCCACCGCCCGATTCCAGAATGTACTGCCGCTATCGGTTATTACTGGTCGGATCACTGGGTGCTACCGCTGGCGTTGCCGCCGGCACAGCCGCCGGATCTGTAGCTGGCTTCGCCGCGGCGCTTGGCTCAACCGGAGCGACCGCTGCTGGCGTGGCTGCTGGCGCCGCATCCGGCGCAGCCGCCGGTGTTGGAGCAACTGCCGGCTTGCCCGCGCGCCGTGTTGGCGCGTAATGCTCAACGGTCTTCAGGAACGTCTGGCGTCGGCGGGAGCGGGAACCTGGCCATTCAGCAGCGAGTAGAAGGTCCAGTCCTTGCCGTAGAAGGCCTGGGTATCGCCGTTGTCCTGCCGAACCACGGCGCCGTTGACGCGAAACGCCGAGGAACAAGCCCACGGGAGCGCGAATAAGTCAGGATTTGGGCGCGCATGGTCAGGTCGGTCGCGGCCTGGGCATCGCGACCCACCGGGCCCGCGGCGGCCGAAGCGTCGGCGCCGAGCTTGAACTTGCTTTGCAGAAGGTGCTGCATGCCGTCCATCGGTGCGGATGATCAGCACCAGGTCAGAAGCCTGTCCTCCGGCCTGGAAGCCGAAGCTGCCGCCTTCGATGCGGAAGAACACCGGGCTGCTCCAGCCGGCTGCCGGTTCGGCAAGTGGCAACGCCCTTGCCATAGTTCGCGCCGAAGATGAAGCTGGCCTTCAGCATGGAGGGCACGATCGCAATGCACTTCGCGCCGTCCATGATGCTGTCCGGAATCGCCTTATCCGGCGCCTCCATGATCTGGCCCAGGATGGTGGATGCGCTTTGGAATGCGCTCCATGTCGGCACTGCGGGCACCCGACTGGGCCCACGCCGCGGTCGCCAGCGACAATAGCAAGACGATAGAAATCTTTCTTCATAGTTCAACTCCAATCAGGATCGCGGCCAGTCGACTCCGGCTGAAGTCATCTTATTGCGAAATGCCCTGTCGTTTTCGCGGCGTTGCTGCGACGCCGCTGGTTACTCTCTAGCGTCCATGACTGTTTTGGTGCGGTTGGGCGCTGGCGCGTTTCGGTGACAAAAACTTAGGGCTGGAGGAGGAGACCCTCGCGTCCCTCTCCAGCCCTATCTCCCAGGTTCTGTGGTAGGTGAGTGCAGTATGCGTCCGCCGCGGAAACTCGCGCAAGTTACTAAAGTACATGGGCATGTACTTTAGTAACCATGCGGTAACCTGAGAGTAACCACGTCGCATGAATTGGTTTCACCGAGGCTGACGCAAGGCGACGTATTCCGCCTGGCCGACCCCCATGAGCGAATGTGTCAGCGCATGCACCGACAGGGCAATGCGATTGGTGACGCCGGTCTTTCGCATAGAGCTTGGCAACATGAGCTTTGACTGTACGTTCTTCTATTTTGAGTGCCTCCCCGATCTCTCTGTTGGAGCGGCCTGATACCAGCAAGTGAAGCACATCACGCTCGCGTTCAGTGAACACCAGCGGCTGTTCGGGAGTACCGCGGCGCGATACATTACGTCACCCGTTCGATGAACTTGCTCGAGCACAGTGGGCGGGGCCCACACCGACCCGGCATGAACCGCGCGGATGGCCTGCCTAAATTCCTCCGCCGACGAAGACTCTTCGATGTAGCCCTTGGCGCCCGCACACAGGGCACGCAACGCCATTCTTCGTTGTGCAGATTGCCGGTCGCAATGATGCGTACTGAGGGATTCAGCGACTTGAGCCCGGCCATGACCTCATACATCGCTGTTCCCGTGCGCGAGCCGATCAGTACCACGTCGTACCCGTGCGCCTTGTAGATGGAAGCCGGAGTGAAGCTCTTCACTCGAATCCGGCTCTTCGTCAAACAGCGCACGAAACCCCACGAACCGCAATGGATCGTTCTCCACCACCGCGACGCGGATAGGCCTCTCGAAACGCTTTCGTGGCGCGCCTTCATCGTGACTCTGACGATAGAGTAGTACAAAACGGCCATAAATCTCTTAGACCTAAGTGTCATATGCCTGGCAATTTATCTGCGCTCGTCCCGGCAAGACTCGCCTCTGATAGGATTCGCTGCAAAGGCTGTTATCGAGCCTGAAGCTATTCTGCCGCCATCGGCGGCGCTGAGCCTGAAGGAAATACCTGGACAACACGTGATCAGCATTCATCCAGCGGGCGCCCTGCCGGCGGCGATTATCTCGGTGGTTTTGCCGTCCTGGCGCGCGGCTCTGGGCGCGGTGACCGACGGCGGAGCCCTTATGGGCGCACTCATCGCCTTCCTGCTCATGTATGCCGCTGGCCTGTGGGCGTTTCTTCCCCTTTTGGCCGTGCTGTTCATTGACCATGCTGGCGACCCGTTGGGGTGCCGAGCGCAAATCGAGCCTGGGCGTCGCCGAACGCGCAGGAGGCCGCAATGCCCGGCAAGTGCTGGCCAATCTGGGCGCTGCGGGATTGTGCGCGCTGGCAGCCGCCGTGTTTCCCCGCCACTCCGCGATGCTGATGGTCGGTGCTATGGCGGTTCTGGCCGAAGCAGCGGCCGACACGGTTTCCAGCGAGGTCGGGCAGGCGCTATCCGCGCAGCCGCGGCTGATTCTGGGCCTTAACTTGCGTGCCCCCGGGTACTAACGGAGCCATCAGCCTGGAAGGCACCTTCGCTGGCTGCATTGCGGCCAGCCTGGTGGCGTGGTCAGCATCGCTCGTCGGTCTGGTCTCGTGGCGTTGGGCACCGATGATCAGCCTGGCCGGGATCGCAGGAATGCTGTTCGACAGCTTCCTGGGCGCGAGCTTCGAAAATCGCGGCAGACATGGGCAACGATTCGGTGAATTTCGTCAGCACGGTATTTGCGGCCGACTTGGCGCTGATCGCGGCCTTGCTGCTGCGACATCGCATGATTTGAGTCTCCGGGCCGAGTTCGGATCCGTTCCAGATCGCAGAGGAGCTACGTTGGCGAAAATCAGACTGGCATTACTGACGCTGTGTTGTGCTGATGGCGGACAACCGCGCTTGCCCAGCAGTACGACGTGCTCATCCGCAACGGACGCGTGGTCGATGGCAGCGGCAATCCGTGGACGTACGCCGATGTCGGCATCATCGCCGACCGCGTGGCGTTTGTCGGCCACGCCGCTGCGGGAGTCACGGCCAAGCGCACCATCGACGCCACTGGGCCTCATCGTCGCCCCGGGCTTCATCGACATGCTCGGCCAGTCGGAGTTCAACCTGCTGGTCGATAAGCAGGCAGTCAGCAAGCTCACGCAAGGCGTCACCACGGAAATCACTGGCGAAGGCGATTCCATCGCGCCGACCAATGACGCGACCAACGCCGAGATACGCCGATGTCTTTCAGCACTTCAAGATCACGCCCGACTGGCGTTCGCTGGAGGAATATTTCCAGAGGCTGACCAAGCAAGGAAGCGGCATCAATCTCGGGACGTACGTCGGTGCGGCGCAGGTGCGTCGGCTGATCATTGGCACCGCCAATCGCCAGCCCACCCCCGCCGAGCTGAAAGACATGGAAATCGCCGTGGACGACGCCATGAGCGACGGAGCCATGGGTGTATCGACCTTCGCTCATCTACGCGCCCGGAAATTACGCCAAGACGGATGAGCTGATTGCCCTGGCGAAAGTCAGCGGCGGCCAAAGGCGGAGTTTATGCCTCGCACATGCGCAGCGAAGGCGACGCCGAGTTCGACGCGCTTGAACGAAGCCTTTCGCATTGGTCGCGAAGCCAACATTCCCGTGCAGATTTTTCACCTAAAGGTTGCCGGCAAGCAGAACTGGGGCAACATGCCTAAGGTCATCGCCGCCATTGAAGCAGCGCGCGCCAGCGGCCTCGATGTCACGGCCAACCAGTATCCCTACGTTGCCGGCGGCAACTTCGCTCGGCGCCATCGTTCCTCCGAAGTATCACGATGGCGGGACCGATGCATTCGTCGCGCGCCTGAAAGATCCGGCCGACGCGCGCGCAGATTCGCACAGACCTGCAAGGCAAAGGGGCTGGATTCGAGAACCTCTGGCTCAGCGCCGGCGGCCCGGACGAGGGCATGATGGTCGCCTCGGTGCTCAATCCCGGACTTGAAGCAAGTACGAAGGCAAAACCGTCGCGCAAATCGCGCAGATGGAGAACAAAGATCCGCTGGACGCGGCCCTCGACCTGGTCATCGCCGACCGCGACAACGTGGGCGCCGTCTACTTCATGATGAGCGAGGACGAAGTGAAGCTCGCGATGCAGCAGCCCTGGGTTAGCGTCGGCACCGACCATCCGGAGAGTCAGTCCAACCGGCCCGCTCAGCGAAGGCAAGGCGCATCCGCGCGCCTACGGCAGCTTCGCGCGCATCCTCGGCAAGTACGTTCGCGACGAGCACGTCATCACGATGGAAGACGCCATCCGCAAATTCACTTCGCTTCCCGCACAACAGGTGCGGCTGGAAAATCGCGGCACTGTTGCGCCCCGGCTATTTCGCCGACATCACCATCTTCAATCCCGCGACCGTCAAAGACGTCGCGACCTTCGACGACCCGAACCGCACCTCAACGTGGCTTCGAATACGTTTTCGTCAACGGTGTACTGGCACTCGAGCACGACAAAGTCACCGGCCAGATGGGCGGACGTCCACTGCGCGGGCCCGGCTACGCGATGCGCGACTATGTTCCCGACGGCCTGCCTCCTCGCGGCAAAGTGCAGGGCGTGGTGACCGACGAAGGCGGCTATCCCTCTGCCACGCTCGACGGTTACCCTGACCGACGCCTCGGGCAAGGTGCTCGGCACGGCCAATATCAAGAAAGATGGCCGCTACGAAATCGTCCTCGAGCAGCCCTGCCAGGGCTGTTCGCTGGAGGCCGAACGTGCCGGCTTCGTGCCGCAGAGCCATGCCGGCATCAACTACAACGGGTCGAACTCGCTGTGGTTCAGCTTTGCGCTGAAAAGAAACAAGTAGCCATTCGCTCATCGCTTTTCCGAAACAAACAGGCATGCTCGGCGCGTCTAATTCCTCAGCGACCCAGCGCATCAATCGGTCGAGAATTGGGTTTAGGTATTAGTCACGCATGGTTCGTTGGAAGACATTTGCGATAGGCTGGAGCTTGGCGCTGGCGTTGTTGCTTTTCGCGCAGCACAAGTCCTCTATGTCTGACCAGATCGCTTACAGCCAGGTCGTCGACCTCACCCACAACCTCAACGACCACTCGCCCAATTGGGAGGGCACCGAAAAGTCGCCCTTCAGCGCCAAAGAATTGGGCAACATTCGAGCACGACGGCTACTACTCCCGCACTTTCAGCACGCAAGAGCACTACGGAACGCATCTCGATGCTCCTGCGCACTTCGCACAGGGCATGTGGACGGTGGACCAGATTCCGCACCGAGCGCTTGGTGCGCCCGCTTGTGGTGCTCGAATGTCAGCGCCAAGACGAGCGAGCATCCTGATTACGAGATCAGCGTCGCCGACATCGCCGAGTACGAAAGCAAGAACGGCGAGATTCCTACGGGCGCCGTGGTGATGGTCTACACCGGATGGGAAGATCGCTGGAACTTCCCCAAGGCGTTTCGCAATGCAGCCGCCGACGGCGTGCCGCACTTTCCGGGCTACTCGCTGGAAGCCGCGCAGTTCCTGGTGAAGACGCGCAACGTCGTTGGCCTTGGCATCGACACCATGAGCATTGATCCCGGCGCGAGCAAGACGTACCCCGTGCACCAGTTCACCGCGAAGTCGAGCGTCTACCAGTTGGAAAACGTCGCCAACCTCGGACTGCTTCCACCCTCAGGCGCAACCGTTGTCGTTGCTCCCATCAAGCTGGAAAACGGTTCCGGCGGTCCGGTGCGGCTGCTGGCGCTGGTGAAGTAGAGGACGTCGGTCGCTCACGCCTACGCGAGTTGAAAGCCTGCCAACCGCAAGCCTTCTCGATCAAACGTCAAAGTATGGTCGCAGCCGCTTTCGCGCCAAGCGCCGCAATCAGGGCATCGGCGAACGTGCCACGTCTTTTTTGAGCGCCGATCATCGCCGTGAAAACTTCCTGCTCGTTCTCAATCGACCAGCACGTCCGTCTGCAGCATGCGCTCGACCGCTGCAGCGATTTCCTCGCCGCTTGAAGCCCGTAAGCGCGGCCCAGCACCCACACCGTTTCGGTCATCGTCACCACTGAGAGGAAGCCGGGCTCTGCAGTCGGTAAGCTGGTTGTTAAAAATCTGTGTTGCTCTCCTCGACTGCTGTGGATCGTCTTGCGTGAGATAACGGACCACAACGTTGGTATCGAGTCCGATCACTTACGTCGGCTGCTTTGCTCGAACGTCAGCGCCCGCTTCTGCGATGGCCCGGTTCATCTCGGCCACCGTGACCGCCGTCCGCTCCCGCTTCAGAAACCCTCGCAAGGCCGAAGCAGGTCGCTTTGGCAAAAGCACGACGGTGCCATCCGGATGCACGAAGAACTTGACCCGGTCCCCGGGAACTAAACCGCAGATGCTCCCGAATTGCCTTAGGAATGGTTGCCTGGCCCTTCACGGTAATCGCGGATTCCATATCGTCCTCCCATTACATTATAGCAAAAGTAATACCAGATCTACCGACAAAGACGATCCAGCCCGACTCGCGCGAAAAGGCACTGCCGGAAGTCTAATAGCTGAAAGTTGCCGGCTGATAAACCAGCTTCCTACGTCATATGCATCCGGTACAGCATGTAGCTCACGGCCTCCCGCAGCGCCGCCAGCCAGGCGTCCCCATAGAGTCTTCGGAATCGAATCAGGCCGCGGCGAGATGTACACCGCGATGCCTTCGCGCTCCATCATCCGCTTGGCGCGGTACATGTGGTACGCGTCGCTCACCAGCAGCGCAGACTTCAAATCATTCGCCTCCATGATCACCGCAACGCGCTTGGCCGATTGCTTCGGTGTCGCCCGCCTGCGTCTCGGCAATCAGGTTCACGTCCGGAACGCCGCGCTCAGCCAGATAGTCGCGGCCAACCTGTCCTTCGCTGAACTTCGGGTCCTTGCCCGCGCCGCCGGTGGTGATAATCAGCGGCGCCAGTCCCTGGCGAAACAACTGGTAAGCATGGTCGAGCCGCGCGCGATACACCGGCGAAGGATGCCCCACGTACTCGGCAGCGCCAAACACGACGATCGCATCCGCCGGGCGCGCCTCGTTGACGTTGGCTTCGCGCATGACTGCGCAGAGACATGCACCAGCAGCATACGACCACGCACAGCAGGATGCCGATCCGGAAATACACGGCGAAGAAGGATGAGTTTGCAGCTGGTCGTGCCCCGTGGCGGCTACTCCTGCCCCAGCAACTCGACGATCTGCTCAGCCGGAATCGCGCCGCGGCGTAGCAGCCGCCACGTGCCATCTTCACTGGTGAGATCGACGATGGTGGAGGGCATATCGCGGGGGGATTCTCCACCGTCCACAATCAAGGGCAGGCAATCACCTAACTGGTCGCGCACTTCGTGTGCGTTGGTGCACTCTGAAGCGCCGTGCAGATTGGCCGACGTGGCCGTGATAGGCGAACCAAACGCCCGCACGATCGCCAGCGGAACCTCCGCCGAAGGCACGCGCAGCGCCACGTTGCCGGTGTTGGCAGTGACCTTGAGCGGCAGCTTGGGGTCGGCCTTCACGATGATCGTGAGCGGTCCGGGCCAGAAGCGCCGCGCCAGCAGGAAAAATATCTCGGGCACCGGCCACGCCAGTTCCGACGCCTGATCCACCGACTCGATCAGTAGCGAAAGCGGCTTGTGCCGCGAGCGCGTCTTGATTTCGTAAATACGATCGACGGCGTGCAGGTTGAATGGGTCGGCCGCGAGGCCATAAAACGTGTCGGTCGGCATTCCGACCACCTCGCCTGCGCGAATCTTTTCAGCGACGTAGGCGACTTGCGATGCTTCCGGATGGTCGCTATGAATTCTTATGATTTCGGGACGCAAACTGGCCTCTTCGCTAAGAAAGAATGATGGAGGACCCCGACAAATGCAGTCTCCATGGTTTGCAAGAGAGCAGATTATCACGACGGAGCGCGTCGCTGCTCGCACTCGCGCATCGCAGTGTACGATAGACGCCTGTTTCAGGAATCGTTATGCCCGACCTGCAACAATCCGAAGATCGTCTGCGGCGCGTTGAGAGCCGCCAGAATGCGCGCGTGAAAAGCCTGCGCCAGGCCTTTCATGATGCCACGCCCAACGATCAGGAGCGGTCGCCGTCGAGGGCATGCACCTGCTGGAAGAGGCGATCCGCTCGGCCTGAAGACTGAGACTGTGTTCTTCAGCGAGTCGGCGCTGCGCGCGCGCCCACAAGCTGCTGCCGCAACTTTCGGCGCACACCGAGACGCTTGCTTGCTGCCCGATGATGTTTTCGCCAGCGCCGTTCCGACCGAAACGCCGCAAGGCATGGCCGCGCTGGTGAAAGTTCAGCCAGTTCGCTCTCAACGATGTATTTCGTCCCGCGCCCGCGCTGGTCGTCATCGCTGCCGGACTGCAGGACCCCGGCAACCTCGGAACCATCGCGCGCTCCGCCGAAGCATTTGGAGCTACCGGATTGCTGCTCGGCGAACGCACCGTCAGCCCGTGGAACTGGAAGGCCCTACGCGCGTCGGCGGGATCGATGTTTCGCTCTACCGACAGTGAAGGTCGAACTTGCAAACGCGCTGACAGAGTCTGAAAGCCCGCGGCGTTCGGGTGCTCGCAACCTCGTCGCATAAGGGAACCATGATCCACGCGTGCGACCTTCGCGGCCCGGTAGCAATCATCATCGGCAACGAAGGCGCTGGCTTGGCGAAAGAAATTCTCGCGCAGGCCGACGAACTCGTCGCCATCCCGCAATCATCGAAAGTCGAGTCGCTCAACGCCGGCATCGCGACCTCGGTAATTCTGTACGAGGCCGCACGGCAAAGGGCAAGTTCACCACGGAGACACAGAGACACGGAGGACTAGAATTCTTTCAGTACCTCCTGGTGATGGAACTGCTCACCTGCATGCGGCTGGCAAATTTTCGCGGCGGTTACTGAACAATGTCAATATCGTAGTGCTTGAGAAAGGCATCAAGTGCCGGGTTTTATTGCCTGAAATTCTCCGTGTTCTCCGTGTCTCCGTGGTGAATTAAATTCCATGAGTCTCTTCCAAACTCTCCCATCCCGCGACGAACCCGACCGCACCCGCCCGCTTGCCGAGCGCATGCGCCCCCGCACGCTCGACGAGTTCGTCGGGCAGGAGCACATTCTCGGCCCCGGCAAATCCCTTCGCGTGCAGATCGAGCGCGACGACACCGGCTCGCTCATCTTCTGGGGCCCGCCCGGCGTCGGCAAGACCACGCTGGCCAAGATCATCGCCGGCATGACCCACGCCGAGTTCATCGAGTTCTCGGCCGTGATGAGCGGCATCAAGGAAATCAAGCAGGTCATGGCCGAGGCCGAACGCGCGCGGCAGTACGGCACGCGCACCATCGTCTTCGTCGACGAAGTGCACCGCTTCAACAAAGCCCAGCAGGACGCGTTCCTGCCCTACGTCGAGAAGGGCAGCATCCGCCTGATCGGCGCCACCACCGAGAACCCGTCGTTCGAAATCATCTCCGCGCTGCTCTCGCGCAGCCGCGTTTACGTTCTGCAGGCGCTCACCGAGCAGCAGATTGTCGCCCTGTTGCAGCGAGCGCTCGAAGACACCGAGCGCGGCCTCGGCGACCTCCACCTCGCAGCCGACGATGGCGCGCTGGAAAAGATCGCCGCCTACTCCAGCGGCGACGCCCGCAGCGCCTACAACGCCCTCGAAGTCGCCGCCACGCTCGCGCAGAACAAAGACAAGACAAGACCGGCGCATCACCGACGCCATCGTCACCGACGCGCTGCAGAAGCGCGTGCTCATGTACGACAAATCCGGCGAGGAGCACTACAACCTCATCTCGGCGCTGCACAAGAGCGTGCGCAACAGCGATCCCGACGCCGCGCTCTACTGGCTCGCCCGCATGCTCGAAGCCGGCGAAGACGGACTCTACATCGCCCGCCGCATCGTGCGCATGGCGTCCGAAGACATCGGCCTCGCCGACCCCAACGCGCTGAACATCACGCTGGCCGCGCGCGATGCCGTCGACTTCCTCGGCATGCCCGAAGGCAACCTCGCGCTGGCGCAAGCGGTGGTGTACCTCTGCGCCGCGCCCAAGTCAAACGCGCTCTACACCGCCTACGGAGCGGTGAAGGAAGATGTCGAGCGCACCGCGCAAGACCCCGTTCCGCTGCATCTGCGCAACGCATCCACGAATTTCATGAAGTCTGTCGGTTACGGCGAGGGCTACCAGTACGCGCACGATCTGGAAGAGAAAGTCGCCGACATGCAGTGCCTCCCCGACAACCTGAAAGACCGCGTCTACTACCACCCAACGGAAGAAGGCATAGAGAAGCGCATCAAAGCGCGGCTGGAAGAGATCAAGAAGCTGAGAAGTACTTCACCACAGAGGCACAGAGACACAGAGAAGTAAAAATCAGAAAAAGTCTGAACGCACACCGCGAATGCCGCATCACGCTCGAAATTCCAGAATGCACTCGAGTTTCTCTGTGCCTCTGTGTCTCTGTGGTAGATTTTCCGCCCTACCGCACGATACCGCCGATGCTCCTTCAGAATGCACCGATCCATCACCACGAAGATCCCCGCCGCCCGCGCCTTTGCCGCCGCGTCTTCGTGCACCACGCCCTCCTGCATCCAGATCGCCGGAACCCCCAGCCGAATCGCCTCGTCCACCACTTCCGGCACAAACTCCGAACGCCGAAACACGTTAACGATGTCGATCTTCTCCGGAACCTCTGACAACGTGGGATACGCCTTCTCGCCCAGCGACTCCGCGATCATCGGATTCACCGGAATCATCGCGATACCCCTGCGACTGCATATACTCCGAAACCCCGTAGCTCGTGCGCATTGCGCTGTCGCTGAGCCCGACGACCGCGATGGTCTTGGCATTCTTCAGCAACTCGGTGATCTGCTCAGATTCCGTCATTGATCTATGAGATCTAAAGACGCATCGCGCCGCGCCCAGCCTCAATTGCCCTACTTCTTCCGCTTCAGCTTGCCATTGCGGTTGCGGCTTCACCGGAGCGGCCAGCAGTCCCGAAGATGCTCCAGCTCCGTCACCACGCGGTCATAGTCATCCAGCAGCGGCTTCAGTAGATGCGTCACGCCGCCGGCGCGAAACTCGCGCACCAGCGAGCGGTAATACCAAAGCACCTTCGCCTTCGGGGCGGAGAACGGCGCAAACGCCGAGTCGCCCGACTGCCGCACGTCTCGCAGCACTGCCCGCGCGTTGTACAACTTGTCCGCCGCCGACACAAACCGCGTCTCCGCGTCCTCATGGCGCACCCGCCGCATATAGCGCAGCTTCCGCGGATACCATTTCGGCTTCCTCTTGCCCTCATCGCCGTACGAATCCGTGCAGCCATCCACGATCTGCGCCACCCGCGGCCCAAACATCTGCTCAATCACTTGCAGCATCGCTTTGCCGCCATGGTCTTCGGCCGCGTCGTGCAGCAGCGCGGCAATGCCCATGTCCTCGTCGCCGCCATAGTCGAGCACAATCGCCGCCACGCCCAGCAAGTGCGAAATATAAGGAATGCCGCTCTTCTTGCGCTCCTGCTCGCGATGCACCTGCGCGGCAAACAACAGGGCGTGATCAAAGCGGATGGACAGCGGCGTGAGCTTCGTCGTCTTCAGGCGGCCTGGTTTCGGCATGATTGTTCAGGTGCGATTCAGATGTACAACAGAATAGCGAAAATCCTTCGCCGTGCGGCATGCGACCGGGTTCGGGCAGAATCTGTCGGGTGCACCGACTGACTTTGGCTAATAGCCAAGCTAATTGCTACGTGCTTCCCTCAATCCAGCCTCACCAGAAACACGCCGCCCTCTTTCACGTGCGTCTTCGCCGCGACTTCCTGTGCCTTCTCTTTATCGTCGCCTTCAGGACGAATCCGCACCCACTCGCCCGTCGGCCCGGTGAACTGAACCACCTTCGCAGTCGAATAGCGGTCCTGCAACTTCTCTTTCAGCTTGCGGGCTTCGTTCTCGCTCTGGAACGCGCCAATCTGCACGCACCAGCGTCCGCCTTCGGCGATCGGCGCAGGCGACGACAGCACTTCCACCTTCACCACCGCCGTGCCCGGCTGCCACACGTCCACGGCTTTGGCCGCCGCCAGCGACAGGTCAATGATGCGGTCTTCGATGAACGGCCCGCGATCGGTGATCCGCACCACGACCGAGTGTTTGGTCGTCTCGTTGGTCACCCGCACCACCGAGTTCAGCGGAATCGTCCGATGCGCCGCCGTCAGCCCGTTCTGGTCGTACACTTCGCCGTTCGAGCCCTTTTTGTTGTGATAATTCGGCCCATACCAGCTCGCCAGCCCAGTCTCCACATAAAGAGGTTTGGTCTTTGGACGACACCGCAGGCGCAGGCGCTGGCTTACTCGCAGTCGTAGTCGTCGCAGGCGGGCGCAGCTGCGGGCGTTACCGTCGGAGGCGGCGGTACATGCTTCGCCGACGCGGAATTCTTATGGCACCCGCCGAGCAGCAACAATCCGCACACAACGAGAGTGAGAACTAGTGTGGCGCGTGGATCGAGCCGCGAAGCGGCGGCTTCGCTGTTAGCCCGGGTGCAAACCCCGGGCTCGATCGCGAGCAATGTTGGAGCCGCGTAGCGGCGACAGTCGAGCGGTCAGCGTAGAAGTTCGGCCTCAATCCTTCTTCTTGGTCGACTCCATGTAGTCGGCAAACTCTTTCAGCTTGTCCGACGCCACCCGCAGGCCCGTCGTCGAGTGTTGCCGCACCAGCGGCACCACCTCGTCGTTGATGTAGTTCAACGAGCAGCTTGGTTTCCTCTTCGATGCGCTTCGCCGCTTCCGAAATCGTCTCGTCGAGCTTCTGCCCGGCCGTCGAGAAAGGACGGCGGTCCTTCGGATCTTCTGTATTCACTGCTGGCCACCTTATGAGTAGCGGACTTCGCTGAGCACTCAGATTATGAGGCGGTTCGACTGCGCCGGTCAATTGGCGCTCTGGGTGCCCCGTCCATTCCCGTTGTTGCGACACTGCGGGAATCACTCCTCTCACGATTTGTCATCACGAGCGCAGCGAGGGATCTGCTTTTCGTTCGCGTCAAACAGGATGGGATCATCATTTATTCGCATCTATGCTCGCCTTTGTATTTTTCCCAGTTTCTCCGTGCGCTCCGTGTTCTCCGTGGTGAACGTCTTCGCTGCAGCCTGCGATCACCTGCCAATGCTAAAATCACTACTTACGTTTCCCGCCGCAGACGACCTTTTTCGCCTGATTTTTCGCGGATAACGACCCGAATTCTTATGCCCAAGCCCTCCGGTTCCGACGTTCGTTCCATGTTTCTGCGCTTCTTCGAGCAGAAGGGACACAAAATCGTCCACTCCTCCTCGCTCGTCCCGGCCAACGACCCCACGTTGCTCTTCACCAACGCCGGCATGAACCAGTTCAAAGACGTCTTCCTCGGCCTCGAGCACCGCGACTACTCCCGCGCCACCTCCTCGCAAAAATGCGTGCGCGCCGGAGGCAAGCACAACGACCTCGAAAACGTCGGCTTCACCAACCGCCACCACACCTTCTTCGAGATGCTGGGCAACTTCAGCTTTGGCGACTACTTCAAAAAAGACGCCATCGCCTACGCCTGGGAACTCGTCACCTCGAAAGACTGGTTCGGCATCGATCCGGACAAGCTCTACGCGACCATCTTCGAAGGCATGGGCGACATTCCCCGCGACGACGAAGCCGAGAAGTTCTGGCTCGACGTAGGTGTCCCCAAAGAGCGCATCTTCGCCATGGGCATGAAAGACAACTTCTGGCAGATGGGCGACACCGGCCCCTGCGGCCCCTGCAGCGAAATCCATTACGACATGGGCATCGCCGCCAGCGACGCCGGACACACCGACTGCCAGTTCCCCTGCGAGTGCGGCCGCTACGTCGAAATCTGGAACCTCGTCTTCATGCAGTTCGACAAGTCGGCCGGACGGCAAGTTCAATCCGCTGCCTAAGCCATCAATCGACACTGGCGCAGGTCTTGAGCGTGTGACGGCCGTCATGCAGGGCGTGATCTCGAACTACGACACGGATTTGTTTGTGCCGCTCATCAAGCGCGCCGCCGAATTGACTGGAACGAAGCAACTCGACGAAGAACTCAAGCGCGAGGACGTGGAAGAGCAGCATCACCAGGCGGCCTCGCTGCGCGTCATCGCCGACCACGCCCGCGCCGCAACGTTCCTCATTTCCGATGGCGTGCTGCCCATGAACGAAGGCCGCGGCTACGTGCTGCGCAAAATCATCCGCCGCGCAATTCGTCACGGACGCCTGCTCGGAGCCGAAAAGCCGTTCCTGTATGAGATGGTCTTCGCCGTCCGCGACATGATGAAGGACGCATATCCAGAACTGATTGAGTCTGCGAATCGTGTGTCCGAGACTATCAAAGGCGAAGAAACGCGCTTCGCGAACGTGATGGACATTGGTTTGAGCAAACTCGAAACCGAGATTGATATCGCTAGGCTGAGATACAGAGAAGCGGAGGATGTAGCCGCGCTCGATCGGGAAGGAAGGGAAAGCCATTTCTCGCTTAGCCCATCTGAGGCGGAGCGAGTTCTCCAATGGAATAAGCCTGCATTGCTTGGCGCAGATGCGTTCAAACTATATGACACGTTCGGACTGCCGAGAGACTTCATTGAGGATGTGTGTCGAGATCAGAACGTTACCTTTGATTCACGCGGCTTCGACGCCGCCATGGAAGAGCAGCGCAAACGCGCTCAGGCTTCCTGGAAGGGCGGCGGCAAAGCAACCGCGAGCCCCGCGTATCAGGCTCTACCGACGACAATGTTCGAAGGCTATCGTCAGACACGCTCCGACAACTGCGAAGTCCTCGCCATCATCAAGTTGCCCGGCAGCGCGGCGAGTTCTGGGTCGCCGGGAAGCTCACTCCGCGACGGTCCCGCGTCAGGGCACGACTTTAGTCGTGCCGATAAGGCTCTTATTATTGACCCGCCGAGCGGGCTTCAGCCCGCGAGGCCAGGCCTCGGTGCGCACGAACTACTTCCCGGCGAGCGCGGCGAGATCGTGCTCGATCACACTCCGTTCTACGCCGACTCCGGCGGACAGGTCGGCGACATCGGCTTGCTCTACTCCGAAGACCACAACACCCTTGTCGCTGACGTCGAAGGTGTCACGTCTCCTGTTCAAGGCGTTCGCGCCCATCGCGTCGTCGCCAAACAGCCGATTCACGTCGGCGACAAGCTTGACGCCGTCGTCAACGACGAAGTCCGCCGCGCCACCATGCGCAATCACACCGGTACGCACCTTCTTCATGCTGCGCTGCGCGAGGTGCTCGGCTCGCACGTCAAGCAGGCGGGCTCACTGGTCGATCCCTCGCACCTGCGTTTCGACTTCTCCCACTTCGCCTCGCTCGGCGACGAAGAATTGCAGGACATCGAAGACCTCGCCAACCGCGAAGTCCTGCGCAACGATCGTGTCGAGGTCATCGAAGACGTGCCTATCGATGTCGCCGTCAACGAATACAAGGCGATGGCGCTCTTCGGCGAAAAGTACGGCGACCGCGTCCGCGTCATCCGCATTGGCGATTTCTCCACCGAACTCTGCGGCGGCACGCACACCTCCGCCACCGGAGAAATCGGCCTCATCAAAGTTCTGAAAGAGGGAAGCGTCTCCAGTGGCGTGCGCCGTCTCGAAGCCGTTACGGGCGAAGGCTCGCTTCGCCACTTCCGCAAAGATCATCAACTTGAAAACGTTGTCGCCACTCTTGTGCGCGGTGGAGAAGATCAATCCCCCGCCGAAGCGCTGAAGCAGGAACTCGACCGCCGCGACGACGAACTAAAAAAACTCCGCAAGGAACTCGAACAAGTCCGCATGAAGTCCGCGTCAAGCTCGGTTCAGTCAGCGGCCGAAAATGTTCGCGAGGTAAAAGGCATCAAAGTCCTCGCCACGCGCGCCGACAACCTCGAGCGCGCTCAACTCCGCGTGCTCATCGACAACCTGCGCAACAAACTCGGCTCCGGCGTGGTCGTCCTCGGCTCCGTCGCCGACGGCAAAGTCGCGCTCATCGTTGGCGTCACCAAAGATCTCACTGCAAAAATTCAGGCCGGAAAAATCATCGCCGAAGTCGCGAAAAAAGTCGGAGGCTCCGGCGGCGGACGCCCTGACATGGCCGAAGCCGGCGGCAAAGATCCCTCCGCCCTCGACTCCGCCCTCGCCGACAGCTACTCCATCGTCGAAAAGCTGCTTCCGTAGCTCGATCCGATCCTTGGGCCCGTCGCACAACGACACGACCACAGGGTGTGGGTGCTCCACCCTGTTCCTTCTTTTGGGACAGGTCCGAGTCATGTCATCCCTCTTTCTTATTCTTGTCATCACGAGCGAAGCGAGGGATCTGCTTTTCGCTATAGGCAAAGTTGATGCGACAACAAATTACCGCGCCGCAACGCCCGCGTCAGGCACGACTTCAGTCGTGCCATACTGCTGCGCTTTGAAGGGGCGCGGCTTTAGCCGCGCCGCACAGGCCATTCTTATTTTGTCATTCCTCGCGGACTTCAGTCCCCAGGGATCTGCTTTTGATTTGCTTCGGGTGGAGCACGCCTTCAGGCGTGCACAAAAAATCGACGAGGCTCGCGCGGCTTTCGCCGCTGAGGTAATCTATCGACGTCGCAGCCGCGCCACGGCGTAATAACCATACAAAAAAGGCATTATAATAACTATTAAGTGGCATCTGGTTTGATGATGGATCTCGGCGTTCTTCGCCCTCAAGAATTCTCCGTGCGCTCCGTGTTCCCCGTGGTGAGATACGCGATACACTGCGCCACGCACTCCTCAAGTGGACGCGAAGTGTCCACATCCAGCTTCGTCAGCGTGATCGGCTCAAAGTACGATTTCACCAGGAAATACAGCAGCGGATCGCGGTTCTTGGCGGCATGCCTTCCCTGATCTTTCTTGATTCTCTCCAGCGCAAGTTCTTCAGGGCAATGGAGATGCAGCACACTCAACCCCGCCCCGATCATCGCCGCCGCGTGTCTTACCTGCTGCACATGATGCGTCCGCGAAAACGTCCGGCCGTCCAAGAAAATGAACGGCACCGCGTGGTCCGCCGCAATGCGCTGCGCCGCCATCAACACCACCGACATGCAGAAATCATTCTGTCCGCCGGAGTAGGTAATCGCTCGGGGCGGAAACAGCGCCGCCCGCACCACATCCTTGCTAAGTACAATGCCATCAAGCCTTTGCGCCAGCGCCTCGGCGAGCGCAGTCTTCCCGGTGCCAGGCAATCCGGCCATAATCACGATTCTGGTCCTGAGTTTTGCGCTTGCCATGTCAACTCGGATAATGCGGCAGTTTAGACGCCTATATTCTTAAATCTCCGTGTTCTCAGTGGCCTCCATGGTGAATTGTTCTTCACCGCACGGTCGGCACAGGTGCGTCGAAGTACTTGGAAAATATAGGGGTTGCGTCAGGGACCTCTTCAATCCTCCAGATCCGCTTGTCACGCACCCGCACCATTCTTACTCGAATCTCTTTCAAATCAAACGGGTTAGGCTGTGGCAAGCCACCAATAAAAACATCGGCCGTATCGCCGTTTACCTCCGACCGCAGCACGTGCAAGTCGGAAAAGTTATGCGCGTCGAGCTGCGCAAATCCCGACGTTCCGGTTAGTATCCCGTTTCCGCTCAATAACATACGAATCGCATTTCGCGCGCCGATCATCGACCAGTCCTGGAACTTCGGCGCGAACTTGTGCAGCCACTCAATGCGCGTTTCTGTAAACGGTAGCGGGTCGTCCTGAAACTTCTTCGTATACTTCGCCATCAGCACATCGGTCAGCGACTGGCTGATGGCCTGCGCAATTCGTTCCTCATCAACGAACTGGCTGGCCTTGCCATAATTCTTATCGCGCACCGCGCGGCCCAATTCAGCCAATGAATATTCCGGAGTGCTGCTGTATCGATACCACCAGATTCCGCCGCCAACGCTGGCGGCCAGCGCGATTAGCAGCGCAATCGCGATGCGCTCCCGCCACGGGTTCCGCTCCGGCTGCAGCCCAGTTACGAGATTCATTCCCACAGAATACGACGGGCGCAAGCCTTTCGATGAAAATGTCGTTTGGGCACAAGATCCGGATTCCTGAGGCCTGCCAGAGCCTTGTAAATTGGGCTGACAGGCTGGTTTTTCGGTGCCAAATTCAATGCATCCGCAGGCACTTTCAGCCGTCTACTCGATATAGGTGTTACATATGGCGACCGTCGAAACCGCTTATCTGCAAGCCGCACGTGAACAACTGGTGGCTCGGCTTGAGCAGCTCGAACACATCCTGGACGAGCATCCTTCCGAGCAGGCGAATGAGCTTATTACCCAGGTCGATGAGGCCCTGAAACGCATTGATACGGGACACTTTGGCGAATGCAAAGTTTGCCACGAGAGCGTGGAAACCGAGCGGCTTTTGCGCGACCCCTTGGTTTCTGTTTGCCTGGGATGCCTGTCACCTGCACAGCAGCGCGCGCTGGAATATGACTTGGGCCTCGCAGCTCGTATCCATAATGGCCTTCTGCCGCCTTCGAACCCCGAAATACCCGGCTGGCTGGTTGCGTATCACTATCAGCCAGCAGGAGTTATCGGCGGCGACTACTGCGACGTTGTCAGCGACGGCAAGGGTGGGACCTATTTTCTGATTGCCGACGTTGCCGGCAAAGGAGTTGCGGCAGCCATGCTGACCGCCAACCTGCGCGCAGTTTTCCGCGCCCTGATCCCGCTTGGGCTCGATGTAGAGCAGCTTTTGGCTCACGCCAACCGGCTATTCTGCGAAGGCAAGTTACCGATGCAATACGCGACTCTGGTATTCGGCTACAGCAGCGCAAACGGAAAACTGCAACTGGTGAATGCAGGCCACTTACCAGCGCTCCTAGTTTCAGGCAATCGAGTAGAGCTGTTGGAAAGCGGATGCATGCCGCTCGGCCTGTTCTCTGAACAGAAGTTCCCGGCGAAGGCCGCCGAACTACACACGGGGGACATGCTGGTGCTCTATACGGATGGCGTTACCGAAGCGGAGAACGCGCACGGCACGGAGTACGGCGTCGCGAAGCTTCAAAGCCTCATTCAGGAAAGAAGTACGTGGTGCCCGCAGGAGTTCGTTGTCTCATGCCGCGATTGCCTGCAGGAGTTTCGCGGCGCCATAGAACGCGCCGACGATGAAACCCTGTTTGCGATTCAGTACGTTGGTGCGAACCAGGCGTTGCTGGTGTAGCTCCGGAAGAATTCGCCAATAAAAAAAGCTCCGGGTTTCCGGAGCTTTTTCAATCTCGTATGGTGCCGAAGAAGGGACTCGAACCCCCACACCCTTGCGGGTACATGGACCTGAACCATGCGCGTCTGCCAATTCCGCCACTTCGGCGCGGGAAGCTACCGAGCAAACGACACTCGACTGGCTGGCAACTTCACCATTCTACAGGCGTCGTGACGGCTTCGCAACGCTGCGGGCCGAGGCCTAACTGGCCGCCGCGTCTTGTTCGCCGTGCCCGGACATCGAATGCTGCCCGTATTCCTTCAGCTTGTTGTGTAGCGTCTTCAGGCTGATGCCGAGAATTTCCGCCGCCCTGGTTTTATTGTTGTGCGTTGACTCCAGCGTCTTCAGGATCAGCAGACGTTCCGCCTCGTCGACGGTCGTACCCACTCCCAGGTGGATCGAGTTCGCGTCAGTCACGGGCGCGCGGGCAATGAATTTTCCGAAGCCCGGTGGCAGATGCTTGGGTTCTATCGCAGAGCCGCCGCACATGATGACCGCCCGTTCGAGAGTGTTGCGAAGCTCACGCACATTTCCTGGCCACGCATGCTGCTGGAACGCCGCCATCACGGCATCGCTCACGCTGGCCACTTTGCGATCGTGCTTCTCATTCATGTCGGCCAGCAGTGAGTGCACAAGATCGGTGAGGTCATCCATGTGGTCACGCAGAGGCGGCATGTGAATGTTGAAGACGTTCAGCCGGTAATACAGGTCGTTACGCAGGTGCCCCTTTGCCACCGCATCTTCCGGGGGCTTGTTGGTAGCGGCCAGCACGCGAACATCGACCGAGGTCTCTGTCTTTGCTCCCAGGCGGCGGAGCTTGCGGTCTTCCAGCACACGCAGCAGCTTGGCCTGCGTGCCGATAGGCATCTCGCCAATCTCGTCGAGAAGCAGAGTGCCGCCTTCGGCCAACTCGAAGCATCCGGTGCGACGTTCAACCGCGCCGGTGAAGGAACCTTTTTCGTGGCCGAAGATTTCGCTTTCGATCAGCGTCTCGGGAATTGCGGCGCAGTTGATCGCCACGAACGGACGTCCTTTGCGGCTGCTCAAAGAATGAATGGTGCGAGCCACCAGCTCCTTGCCGGTGCCGCTCTCGCCCGTGATGAGAACCGATGCCGTACTGGGCGAAACCATTTCGATGAGGCGGAAAATTTCCTGCATTGACTTCGAGGAACCGACCAGCGATCCCAATACGCCAACATCACGCAGGCGGCGACGGCTGGCTTCGAGTTCGCGCTCTGTTCCCCTGAGGCGTGCGGCGTTCTGCAGAATGTTGCGCAGACGCGTGGGATTCACCGGCTTTTCGATGAAATCGAAGGCACCGCGTTTCATCGCCGAAACTGCGGCATCGACGCTGCCCAGTGCGGTCACCAAAATGACGGCGACTTGCTGCGGAGCTTCAGCGATCTGCTCCAACAACTGCATGCCGTCCATGCGGGGCATCTTGAGATCGGTGAGAACGATGGCAGGGTCCCACGTTTCCACTTTGGCCCAGCCGTCGACGCCATCCACGGCGGTTTCGGTTTCGTAGCCCCACGCACGAATCAACTCGGCAAGCCCTGTGCGCTCGTTCTCCTCATCTTCGACAATCAAAACGCGTTCCTGATCCATGGATGTTCGCTGCCTCTTGGGAGAAAAGGTGCACTCGCGAAGCGTACATAAACTCAATGAAAGGTGGCCATCACCCGGCCGATTTCGCGAATGCTTTTCGCCTGCTCTCCAGAACGGGGATTGGCGACTAGGTGGCTTGTTCTAAAGTAACACTTTCGCGGCGACGCCGGCAGAAGCTGAGGGTTGCAAAGTCGGAAACTCCACTTGCCCGCACAGGCAACGAAATCGAGCACCCTACGCACGCCGACGTTGCCGTGAACCGAAGGCACGCGAATTTCTGATTAGCAGAACCTGAATTTTCCGTGATTTCCGTTAGCGATGTGTCGTTCTTTGATGTAGGATTAAAACACATGCAACTCGGCCGTACGTCGGGGCGTAGGTCACGCAGCTATGTTGTGGGACACGAAGGCGAGATGCAAATGACCGTAAGCAGATGTTCTGACCGCCCGGTTATAAAAGCAGTAAACAGCAGGAAACAATGGTTTTGTTATCCTACCGCTTGCTGTACAATCGGTTCGGCTATTATGCAGGGCGATGTATTGGGTACCTGACAAGTTCAAAATAGAACCCCGGTAGGCCACTTTTGCTTACGGTACTGCTAGAGTTCCGGAGGAATTAAGAATGGCGTTTTGTGATGGAGTTCCGAAACGGCTTTTTGCGACGTCGATCGCGATAGCGATTGCGGTTTGCATGATGGGGGCGCTGGCCGCGGCGCAACAAATACAGCCAAAGGCCGAGGTTTTCGGTGGCTATTCCTGGTTGCATCCGAATGGCTATGTTGATTGGGGCCACGTCCCCGATATCGCCCATGGATGGAACGCATCCGGTACCTTCTATTTTCCCCAAGCCCATAACTTGGGCATCGTTGTCGATGGCAGCGGCCACTACAACAGCACCGAAGCGAATGTTGGATTGGGCCTGGTGGGATTGCAGTACAAGTGGCACAACGACCAGTTCTCGCCGTTCGTGCGTGTGATGGCTCGGGGCAGCGCACATTGAGCCAGCCGGCCTGAATTCCGAGTGGCGGGCAACAGTAGGTGGTGGCGGCGGTTTCGATTTGACGCTGAGCCACTTCATCTCGCTGCGCATCGCACAGGCCGATTATCTCTACACGTCGTACAATCCGGGCGTTTACAACAACCACAGTTCCACCTGGAACATGGTTCGGTTGTCGGCGGGCGTAGTGTTCAACCTGGGCAGCTACTACAACCCGCCACTTACCTGTACCGCCTCGTCCACGCCGACCGAGGTTTTTGCGCCAGACCCAGTGACGGTCACGACCATGGGCTCCGGTTTCAACCCGAAGCATAAGGTTACCTACGGTTGGACCACGAATGGTGGCACGGTCTCCAGTGCAAGCGCGCAGACGACAACCGTCGAACTACCGGGGTGGCGGCGGGCAACTACGTGGTGAATTCGACCATCACCGACGTCGACCCCTCGTTTAAGAATCTTGACTCCGGCCATCATCTAAACTGGTTGGGCAAGCCCGACCCCATCCCGCCGGCGAAGTGTGCGGCGAACTTCACTGTCAAGCAGCCGCTGCCACCGGTAGTGAGCTGCTCGGCCAGCCCGACGACTCCGATTGGCTCCGGCGATCCGGCGACGATCACCATGACCGCCACCGACCCGCAGGGATGGCCCATGACCTATAACTGGTCGGCGACAGGCGGGCAGTTGAGTGGCAACGGCACGACAGCGACCTTGACTGCATCCACTGCGGACGCGGGCAAGACCATTACGGTGACCGGCACGGCGACGACTACGCGCGCTGGCGGGAACCCGGCACTCTGAGCAGCAGTTGCACGGCTAGTGTCACGGTGAATCCGATCATTTCGTGCGTCAACATCGAGGATTGGGGCGAGTGTACCTTTGAGAAGAACCCCAAGAAGCCGTGGCGTGTTGACAACGATTGCAAGGACGTCCTCGACAAGGTTGCCCTCCGTCTGCAGCAGAACTCGAGCGGCAAGCTGCAAGTGCGTCGGGTTCAAAGACCAGCAGGAAGACATCGACGCGAAAGACATCGATGGCCAGCGCTCGGTCAACGTGAAGTACTACCTGGTCGAGGACGATCTTGGTCCGAAGGCCGATGGCTCGCGCATCCAGCCGAAGGCGGGTGGTATGAAGGGCAAGGCGACTCACTTCTACTTCGTGCCCGATGGCAATCTGTGCCAGGGCCAAGTCGTGGAAGGAACCGCGGTTGACGAGAACGCAGTGAAGGGCCAGGCGCGTGCGGCTAAGCCCCCGGCCAAGAAAAAGGCCAAGAAGGCTGCCGCGCCCCCGGCGCAGTAGTCTCCGTGCCTTAAAGCAATAACTTGCCGGTGAGAGGGCGACCTCTCACCGGCTTTTTCCTGAACCATCGAACTCAGCGGTTCGGGGGTTGTGCCCTCTGCGTTCCCCTGGAGACGGCGGTGGGAGTTACACTGGATGCGAGCAGTTTCGCAGTAGGTCCTTCCTGAAAAAGCCTTGCGTTCGCTGCTGGAGTCGCCGGCTCCGTTTGTCCCGCATGGGCAGCATTGGCTTTGATACTGTGCGCCTCGCGGGACGAGCCCGTATGATTTTTGCGGGCCTATTCGGCTCACGAATTCGGAATGGGAGATGTACGCGTGGTAATGAAAAGACTCATGTTTGCCGGCGCCGTCGTGGCGCTGGGTTTTGCGCTGCTCGCGACGGCTGGCGCTGCCGCAGGTCCGTCGGCGGATTGGTCACTGATCGGCCCGGATGGCGGCAATGTGCGCAGTCTGGCCTACGATCCCGAGTGATCCCGACCACATGATGCTGGGAACCAGCGCGGGACAGCTGTTCCAGTCGCAGGACGGCAGGTAAGTCCTGGGCACCCCTTGCCCATCTCGGGGCTGGCGATGATCTCGTGATCGACCACATCGTGTTCGACCCTACCAATACTAAGACAATCTTTGCCGCGGGATGGGGCCTCTATCACGACGATGAGGGCGATGTGTTCCGCTCCGACGACGGCGGCATGACTTGGAGGCCGCTGCAGGGTGCGCACGGCAAGTCGATTCGCGCTCTGGCGATGGCGCCCAGCGATCACAACGTGCTGGTGATCGGCGCCCTCGATGGCGTGTTCCGCTCGACCGATGCGGGAGCTAACTGGGTGAAGATGACCCCGGACAAACCGGAAGTGCTGGAGAATAACGCTTCGTTAAAGAACTTCGTCTCGGTGGCGATCGATCCGGTGAATCCGGATATTGTCTACGCCGGAACGCGCCATCTTGCGTGGAAGACCTCGAACGGCGGACAGAATTGGCACAACATCAAGGACGGAATGTTGGACGACTCCGATGTGTTCAGCATCATAGTCGATCAAAAGACGCCGTCGCGTGTGTATGCCAGCGCATGCTCCGGAATTTACAAAAGCGATAACGGCGCGGACCTGTTCCACCGCGTACAGGGCTTGCCGCACTCGGCAATTCGCACCCGCGTGCTGAAGCAGGACCCGGTGCGGCCTTCGATTGTCTACGCGGGAACCACCGGCGGCATGTGGAAGACCACGGATGGTGGCGCCCGATGGACGCTGGTGACTTCGGCGGATGTCGTAGTGAATGACATTTCGATTGATCCTCGTACTCCCGAGCGGGTGCTGATCGCGACCGACCGCGGCGGCGTGCTGGCCAGTAACGACGGGTTCGCCAAGTACGCTGCTTCGAACCGCGGCTTCTCCCATCGCGTGGTGGGTGCGGTCATCCCTGATCGAAAAGACAAGAACCGGCTGTACGTAGGCATCGTGAATGACAAAGTCCACGGCGGAATGTTCACCACGGATGATGTAGGCAAGACCTGGCTCCAGGTGAGCAAGGGGCTGGGCGATCGCGACATTCTTAGTTTGCAGCAAGCCGAGAACGGTGTCATTTTCGCCGGCACGAACCACGGCATTTTCTCGCTGACGTCGCTGTTGGGTGCATGGCAGCCGGCAGTAATGATTGTGGGACCGGTGCCGGAGTGGCAGCCCAAGCCGGAACCGGGGCCTGCGGCTCCGCGGGCGGCGACGAAGTCCAAGAAGACGGGAACGGCAGCGACCCGAAAACCCGCGTCCACGGCCAAGAAAGGGCCAGTCGAGGTTCCAATTCCCATTGCCATCGCGCCGCGCGTGCGCTCGCTTCAGATTACGGACAAGGCTTGGTATGCGGCGACCAACGAAGGACTTTTCATCAGCGTCGATGGCGGCAAGAAGTGGTACGGAACTCCGGTGGATGGTGAAACTGACTTCGTAGCGGCCAACGATTATCCAGATGGCACCCTGACGCTGGCGACCATCAAGCGGGCCTTCCTGTCGCGCGACGGAGGGCGCACCTGGGCCGACGTGACGATTCCGACGTATGTCACCGGCATCTACAACTTCACCATGGCGCCGAATTCCGTCCTGTGGCTCGCAACCCGGGAGGGGGCGACGCAGTCTCCCAACGGCGGTACAACATGGGTCCACGTATTAAGTGGATTGCCGTCGAAACATGTGCTGGCGGTGAAATACGATCTAGCGCTGGGGCGCTTGCTGGCCACGGCAATGGATTCGCACGAAGTTTACGCCAGCACCGACAGTGGCCTGACATGGCAGAAGGGACCTGAGTCTACGTTCTCGATTCGGACTGCCATGGGTTATCAGGACCAGGTTTTGGCGGTATCGTGGCACAACGGACTGCTCCTGCAACGGGCGAGCGGTACCGCATCGCTGCCCTCTGCGGCGACAGACGTAGCGGCAAAGGTCAGCGACCGGAAGTAGTTCGATTCGATTTAAGAAACGGCCGGAGGCCCTGACGGGTCTTCGGCCTTTTTCTTTTGGCGTCGCATGATGGGACGCAGGCCGAATCGGGAAGGAACACGGTAACGAGTGCCAATCCGGGAAATGCTCATCGCGGGAGCGCACAATTGCCGACCAAGGAGTCGAGCCGATTTTTCGTGCTTCGGGGAAAGACGCACTACGCCAAGCATTTACGCGGGGAATATCGCGGCAGGGCCGGAGTGAAAAGACGGCGATTGGGACCGCGAAGCACAGCTGTCGCGAAGCCTTGGCGAGTTGAATCGGTCTGGGAAGCGCACCAATTTGGAATTCGAGACCGTCAACGAGAAGTCTCCTAAACTGATGAATTGTGCGAACCCCCACATGGACAAGCATTTAGCGAATGCAGGGGAATGTGGCACGCCTCGTGCAATCCGATTCATGCGCAGTGATTGAGGCGGATCGGAGATTGCAGATGACCTTGAGTGGCGATGGTTGCGATGTAAGGCCTGGCACTGATCCAACGGCCGGAGCAGGGTCCGTGGGCCGGGTCGCGCCGGAAGATACGACCGCGCTAGCCGTGAAGCTGGAGGACTTCGGCGAGATCCTGCATGGTCTCAATAACGTGCTGGTCACGATTGTGCTCAATGCTCAGATCATGGAATGGAAGCTGCCCTCCTACAGCCGCATGCGACGAAATACGCACGAAATCCAGCGGAGCGCGCAACGCGCGGGTGTCCTTCTGAAACGCCTGGCCGCTCAACCCGTCGCTGCCAAGAAATATGTCGGAGTTAGTGCTGGTCCACTGTAGGTCCTCGGCAGCACAGAGCACGCAGCGTGGGAGGAAAGTGCCTCACACGATGGTGTGATGCTCGCACTAGCGAGTTTCCCAAAAAGGGACAATAACTATGGAAGTTGCTGCCATTTCACTTCATGCACGCTCGAAGCTGTCACCGAGCTGCCAGGAAGAAGGCCGAACCGTGCTGACAACCGAAGCCGAGCCACACTTAGTGTCCAATGCGGATACGAACCTGCTGAGCCTGTTGATAGTAGACGATGAACGTTCCGTGCGTGAGTCGTGCCGCGACGTCGCACAAACGCTGGGCTTTACCACGCGAATTGCCGACTCACCGGAGCACTGCTACCGCATTCTGGACACCACCAGTGTGGATGTCGTGCTGCTGGACCTGCGCTTGCCCGGCACCAATGGCATGGAGGTGCTGCGCGAGATCAAACGGCGCAGGCCAGACACCGTGGTGGTGATCATGACCGGGTTCGCAACCGTACAGTCGGCTGTGCAAGCCATGAAGACCGGCGCTTACGAGTACATAACCAAGCCATTCACATTTGACGAACTGCGGCTGATATTGGACCGGGTGACGGCGCACTTGCAGATGGCGACGGAGAACCGTCTGCTGCGGGAGCAGGTCAAGTCGCGGCATCGTTTCGGCGCGATGGTTGGGCAAGCTCCCGAGATGGACCGCCTGTACCGTATTATCGCCAAGGCTTCGTCGAGTACACATCCTGTTCTGATTCTGGGCGAAAGCGGCACGGGCAAAGAGCTGGTGGCACGGTCCATCCACTATTCCGGCCCCTTGCGCGATCGTCCGTTCATTCCGGTGGATTGCGGGTCGCTGGTGCCGAGCCTGATCGAAAGCGAACTGTTTGGCTATGTTAAGGGTGCCTTTACCGGCGCCGTCCGTTCCAAAGACGGCTTGATGGCTGCTGCCGAAGGCGGCACGGTGTTCCTTGACGAAGTAGGCGAATTGCCGGTGGACCTTCAGGCCAAGCTCCTGCGCGCGTTGCAGGAAAAAGAAATTCGACCCGTGGGCGGAACGCGGGCATTCCCCATCAATGTGAGAATTCTCGCTGCCACCAACCGCGATCTGGAAGCGGCAGTGCAGCAAGGGACATTCCGCCGCGACCTGTACTTCCGCCTGAATGTGCTGACCCTGCGAGTGCCTCCCCTGCGGGAACGCAAACAGGACATTCCTCTCCTGGCCGGCCACATTCTGGAGCGCGTGGCCCGCACCACGGGAGTGCAACGCAACATCAGCGACGATGCGCTGAAACTCATGCTCAACTACGACTGGCCGGGAAATGTGCGCGAGCTGGAGAATTGCCTGGAACGGGCGTGCGCGCTGACTACCGGTCCCACCATGCACATCGCCGATCTGCCGACGGCGCTACAGAACTTCCAGGCGCAAACCCAGGAGGTGCCAGTGACCTCTGAGTCTGAGACAGTTGCGCCGCTGGCGGAGATTGAAAAACGCGCCATCCTGCAGGCTATCGTGCTTCTGAACGGCGACAAGCTGGAGGCGGCGAAGCAACTCGGCATCGGCAAAACCACGCTCTATCGCAAATTGAAGGAGTACGGCTCGATAGCGTAACGGCCGTACACGGTTGCGGTGTGCCTTGCCCGCAGAATGGAGAACAACCGTGATCGTGCTCATAACCGGTTCGTCGCGTGCCCAGGAGTGCGCAGCGGCCATTGAGAAGAAAACTCACCACAAGACGCTCGTCGTATCGGCTTCGGCAAAGGCAATCGAGTGCCTGCAATTACACGAGTCGGAAGTGCTGGTGATGGATGAATCGTTTCAGCAGTCCGACAGTGGGGCCGAGAACCTGGTACTTGGGCACGCAGGGAACGCCTTGCCGATCTATGTCAACCTTGCACTCCACGGGGCTGAGAGGGTGGCGACAGAAGTGAACTGTGGATTGCAACGACGGTTGCGCGAGCGCGCAGCCTCGATGCGCGCAGCCGGATACGAACTCCGCAATGAATTGCGCAGCGAGGTGACGGCCATCCTGCTGAACGTAGAGCTGGCGTTGCGTGAGAAGTCACTTGCACCGTCCACCGCGGAGAAGCTCGGTATTGTGCACGAGATGGCGGAGAAGATGCGCCACAAGCTCGAAGACCGTCCCGCTCCCCCGACGGCCAGACCAGTGAAGCCGCGGCTGGTGAGCAGACAAGCTGCGGCGGTGACCCACTGAGCGTTCCGCTGCCTGGGTTGCGAAGGCATCGCCAGGCAGCGATCGTCACCGATTAGTCGGTGCGAAGCGCCTTCATGGGATCAACGGAAGCGGCCCTCCTGGCGGGGAGCATCGCCGCCAGCAATACAACCAGTGTGACCAGAACGACTCCGAGCGCCAGCGACATCGGGTCGTAAGAGCTGACGTCGTACAGTTGGCTGCGAATCATCCCTGTCAGAAACAACGAAAGCGGGATAGTAATGACGACGCTAATGCCCGCCAGCCACAGAACATCGCCGATCACCATGCGCACCACGCTGCCACGCGCCGCACCAAGTGCCATGCGGATGCCGATCTCACGAGTACGTTGTGCCGTGGAGTAGGCGAGCACCCCGTAAAGCCCAATCGCAGCCAGCAAAACCGCCAGCACGCCGAAGCTGACCGCCAGCATGGCGACCAGTCGTTCGCTGGACAGGTTGTCGGCGATCTGGTCGTCCATGGTGTGGAGCTTGCCGAGCGCCAGTTTGGAGTCCAACTGCTGCATGGCCGTCCTAACAGTACTTTCAATGGCGTTCGGAGGTTGCGACGTGCGAATCACGAAGGTGACAAAATTCGGCTCTGTCGACTGGAACAGCGCCCGGTAAACCGTTCGCTGAATGGGATCGCGAACCCCCTTATGCTTAGTGTCACCAACCACGCCAACGATTAAAGTGTTTAGTGGCTTCTCGATATTGCCGAAATTCACAATGTGGCCGAGCGCAGCCTGGGGAGTACCGAAATAATGCTGCGCAAAGCTGGCATTGACAATGGCAACGTCTTCTTTACCGGCGTTGTCGTCCTCGGTGAACAGGCGTCCGGCCAACAGTGGGACCTGCATGGTGGTGAAGTACTGCGGCGTAACCCAGGGCTGTTCGGCCTGCATGTCCTCGTCATCGCGTGGGTTATAGCCCACGATTCGGACATTGCCGCTATCGTCTTCGCCTGAAAGGTCCGGGTCATCGGTGCCCGCTACGCTACGGACGCCGGGCAGCGCCGAGAGCGCAGTGAGAATGCGCTGGTTCAAGGCATTCACCTGATCGGGCTGATACCCAGCCAGGCGCGGGTTTACGTTGAACCCGACTAAATGATCAGGAGTGAATCCGAGGTTGACCGATTGCAAATTACGCAGGGTGCGCACGAACAAGCCCGCGCCAATCAGCAGCAGCAGGCTGAGCGCCACCTGCGCGCCCACCAGAATGCGACGGAAGCGAAGCTTTCCGGGAGCGCTGGTCACGTTTTGCTGCTTGAGCGAGCCGACCACGTCAGGATTGAGAAAGTGCAGCGCGGGAGCGAGGCTGAATGCAATCGAGACCACAAATGCAAGTGCGAAGGCAAAGAGCAGGATTCGCACGTCAGGGGCATAGGTGAAGGGTACGTCGGTGCTACCGCCTCCCAGCAAGCGGCGTATCAAGACCTGCGCCACCAGTGGCGACATCGCGACTCCCAACGCGCCACCCAGAAGCCCAAGCGTAACGCCTTCCAACAGCAACTGCCGAATAATCTGGCTGCGGCCGGCGCCGAGCGCGTAGCGCACCGAAATTTCGCGGGCACGGCCTGCCGCGCGCACCAGCAACAGGCTGGAGACGTTCACGCACGTCATCAGGACGAGCAGTGCGACCATTCCCATCAGCACCAGCAGCGGCACGCGGATCTGGTCGCGCAGCGGAGAAAATCCACGAGCGCCGTCGACCAGCTGCAAATGCGAATCATCGAGGAAGCGTTTTTGCCAGCGATCTTTGTGGTTGAAGGTCTTGAATTCCTCCGCCCGCAATGAGTGCCACAAGGGATCCATCGCAGCTGCCGCTTGCTGTACGCTCGCGCCGGGCTTCAGTCGGGCGGTGAGAGTAATCCATTGCGAGCGACGGTCTTCCAGGTCTTGCCAGCGAGGCGTAATGATTGCTTTTGTCGTGAGTGGAACAAATACGTCCTGTGTGGAACCGGCAACGATGCTATGGAATCCTGGCGGTGCTACGCCGACGATGGTGAAGGGCTGCGTGTTGACCGACAACATCTGGTTTACGACGTTGGGATCGCTGGCAAAGTGGGTTTTCCAGTAATTGAAGCTCAGCACTACGACGGGATTCGCATTCAGCGCCTCGTCGGAGGGAACAATTAAGCGCCCGAAGGCAGGCCGAACGCCAAGGCCTTCGAAGTAGTTGCCCGAGACCAGTTCGCAACTGGCCATGTCGGGCTTGTTTTTCCATTGCAGAGCCACGTTCTGCTGGCTGTTGGCGATCACCGCCTCCAGTACCTGGTTGTTGTCTCGCAAATCGCGATACATGGGATAGGAGAAGTAATCGTGATCATCGCCGCCATAGGAGTTGAAATGGCCAGGGGAGTCGCCGGTCGAGTGCAAGCGAACCAATTGCTCGGGATGCGAAACCGGTAGAGTACGCAGTAACGCCTGGTCCAGCAATGTGAACACCGCGGTATTGGCGCCAATGCCCAGTGCAAGGGTCAGAACAGCAACGGCCGTGAAGACCGGAGCTTTACGCATCTGTCGCAGGCCAAATCGAAGGTCTTGAAGAATAGAATTCATGGCTTTTATCTCACAAACAAATTCGAGAAATCACTCGGTTCGCAGTGCTTTCATCGGCTCAATCGAAGCGGCCCGCCGCGCGGGCAAATAGCTCGCCAGCAATACGGTAGCGACCAGTAGCGCAGCCGCGCCGAACCACGGCGCAACATGCAACATGCTGACCCGGAAGAGCAGACTCGTGAATAAGCGTCCCAGGAAAACAGCAGCGACGACGCCGAACACAATGCCAATGGCCGCCAGGCGAAGTCCCTGCATCAAGACCAGACGCAACACGCTGCTGCGTTGCGCCCCCAGCGCCATGCGCACGCCCAACTCGCGGGTACGTAAGCGCACCGAGTAGCTGATGACGCCGTAGAGTCCGAGCGCCGACAACAGAAGGGCGAGTCCTGCGAACGTGCCGAGAAGAATCAGTACGAACTTGCGTCCCGTCAGAGAATCATTGACGCGCTCTTCCATGGTTTTGACGTCGTAGATGGGGATGCTCGAGTCCACAGCACGAACTGCAGCAGCGAGGTCCGTGGCTACGCTGGCTGCGGGACGAGTGCTCCTGGCGACAATAGCCGCTGTGGGGCTGGGAGATTGCGCCAGGGCAATGTAGTAGAAACCTTCGTTGGTATCGGACTCAAGGGATGAAGATCGTGAATGTGTGACGAGTCCGACGATGGTGAACCACGGGCCCTTGACGCGATCGCTGAAGCCGATGTGCTGGCCGATGGGGTTCTGTCCGGGCCAGTACTGGCGCGCCAGTACCTCGTCAACCATGGCGACTTGCTCGGTGGTTTGGCGATCTCCATCGGTAAACTCGCGGCCCTGTAGAAGAGGAACGCGCAATGTCGAGAAATACCCCGGCGAAATCTGGCGAACGCTCGCCGTGCGGACCAGGGTCGTTCGGACCGCTGGGGCGGCCTTGTATGAAGAAGCTGGACATTCCTCCGTTGTTGCTGAACGGAAGACTGTCAATCAGCGCGGCCGAAGACACGCCGGGGATGTTACGGAGGCGATCCTGAAGCGCGGTGAGAAAGGCCGCTTGCTTTTCGTCTTTATCGTAAACCGTCGGCGGCAGCGAGAATTGGGCCGAGACAAGGCCGAACGGCTGAAAGCCTGTTTCTACCGCTTCCACTGCTTTCAGGCTGCTGAGGAGCAGTCCGGCGCCAGCCAGGAGCACAAGTGACAGAGCGACTTGGAACACAACCAGCGACGAGCGGGCACGCTGGCTGACTCGGCCTGAAGTTCCAGAACGGCCGGATTCCGTCAACGCGCTGAACCAGCCGGGCTGCGTGCGATGCCAGGCAGGAACCACTCCACACAGCAACGAACTGATCACTGCGATCAAAACCACAAACAGCAATACCGGTCCGCGGAACGAAAGCTGCAAATGGTCTGCGAGTGCAGGAGGAAGTCCTCGCAACAGCAGTGGAGCAACGGCATAAGCGACGAGGAATCCTAAAGCGAGGCCGGCAATCGTGAGCACCACGCTTTCTATTAACGCCTGACGAATGAGGGTCCATCGAGAGGCTCCTAATGCAGTGCGGACGGCCAGGTCGCGCTGCCGCGCCGAGGCGCGTGCAATCTGCAACCCGGCAATGTTGGCACAGGCGATCAGCAGCACCATGCCGACAGCTGCGAGAAGAACGGAGAGCGGCTTGCGTAGGCTGCCGCCGATGAATTCAGTCAGTGATACGGAAAACATACCCCATCCCGAAGATCGACCAAAGCTTCCTGTGCCTTCGGAAGCGATGTTCTCCTGCGCCTTCTTGTTGAGATAAACATTTGCCTCTTGCAGCGTTACTCCGGGACGAAGCCGGCCGACAACAAAGAGGTTTTCGTTGTAGCGATAGTTCGGGTCATGGTAGCGGGCCGGCGGCAGTGCGATCGGAACCCAGAGTTCGGCCTGGTTGGGCCAATTGAATTCCGGTCCCATGACGCCGATGACTTGATAGGACTGCTGATTGAGGACGAGGGAACGTCCGACAATGCTGGGGTCAGCTCCGAAGCGTTTCTTCCAGGCATCGTGCGACAAGACTGCGGTTCGGGCGGCGCCGGGCTGGTCTTCGTCGGCGGTAAACGAACGTCCGAGGAGAGGGCGCACTCCGAAAACATCGAAGTATCCGGATGATACCTGGGCGCCATTGAGCAACTCGGGGTTCGAGTTTTCACGGCTGTAGTTGAAGCTCGCCGCCTTCATGATAGCTGCGCCGGAAAAAGTGTCCTTGCCTGCGGCCGCGTCGGCAAAGTCGGGAGCCGACATGGAAATGCTTTGCAGGTCGGGCATGGCCGCATAACGCGCACGCAAGGCGAGCAATCCGTCGGCGTGCGGAATTCCGCTCGGGTTCAACAGGATCGCATTCGTGACCGAGAAGACGGCGATGTTGGCGCCGATGCCGAGTGCGAGCGTGAGAATCGACACAATCGCAAATCCTGGCGACTTTGCAAGTTGCCGGATGGCGTATCGAAATTGATGCGATATCGAATTCACGGGCAATCTCCTTCGATCACACTTACTCCGAGCGCAGAGCCTGCATAGGCTCAATCGAAGCGGCACGGCGCGCCGGCAGCCAGGCTGCAAAAGCGGCAGCAATCATGAGGACCAGAACTGAGCCTGCGGCGCTCAAGGCATCGAACGGGGAAACCCCATAGAGCAGGCTCTTCATCACACGCACTGCGAAAAACGCGCCGACTCCGCCCACGGCAATGCCGCAGAGCACGATCCATCCGCTTTCCCGCAGAACCATCGCAAAAATGCGACGCCGCTCTGCGCCCAGCGCAACTCGCAAAGCAAACTCTCTGGTGCGCTCCACTACCGAGTACGCCAGTCCGGCATACACGCCGAGCGTCGCAACCAGGAGGCTGCAGATGGCGTATATGCCGATCATTTGCGCGGGAACTTTAGCATCAGAATACGACGCCTGAATATGATCGCGCATCGTTTCTACGTCATTGATAGGTAGGGTACTGTCGAGTGCCGATACCTGCTGGTCAAGTCCTGCGAGCAGGTTCTGGGCAGAGGTATTGCCGCGCAGCACGATCGAAAACCAGCTCTGATAGTCCTGGGCCATTGAGAGGTAAACGACCGGATCACCCATATCCGACGACGCATTGCGGTAGATGATGTTGCGGTTCACTCCCACCACTTCGCACGACTTTTTGCCGACCGTGATTTGCGACCCAACGACGTTACCCTTCGGCCAGTACTTTTGCGCCATGGCCTGATTCACGACGACCGCACACGGCGAGCCTTCCGCATCGTGGTCATTGAACTCACGGCCCTGCAGTATGGGTATCTGGAGCGCCTTGAAGTAGTCCGGGGCCACCGAGTCCACGACGGTGCTCATGCTCTCGTCTTTGGCCGGTTGATACCCGGCAACGGCAACGTCGCGGACGTTACCTCCACCGCTGAGGCCCATGGGAACATAACTTGTCAGCGATGCGGAATTGACGCCCGGCACGCCACGCAGCCTCTCCAGAATTGCGCGTTGAAACGCTAGCCCGCTTTGCTCGTTATATCCGGCGCGGGTGAGATCAAGGGACGCAACCAGGACGTTGTTCGTGGTGAACCCAGGGTCGCGATGGACGACATTCCACAAGGTACGAGTCAGCAATCCGCTGGCAACCAGGACCACGAAGCACAACGCAAGCTGGAGGCTGAGCAACGCATTGCGACGGGTGCGGGAACGGCTACCCACGACAGCCGTTGCTCCGTCGTGCAGCGCGCTTATCTGCGAGATCCTGACCACCTGCCGGGCCGGGAACAGCCCGCACGCGAAGACGGTAATAGCAGTGAGGCCAATGGCGAACGCCAGGATGCGCAGGTCAGGCTGCAAATTAAACACAAACGTCATGTCGACCTTTGGCAGCAACCCATACATGGCGCGCGACAAGCCGATACTAGCCAGCCATCCGGCAGCTCCGGCGATGACGGCGAGCACAGCGGTTTCCGTCAGCAACTGACGAAGAAGCCGACTGCGCGTTGCCCCCAGTGAAGCTCTGACGGCCAATTCCCGCGCGCGCCGCGAACTCCTCTGAATCAGCAGTACGGTCACATTGGCGCACACCAGCGCCAGAAGTAGTCCAGCAGCACTCAGCAGGATAGGAACGATGGCGGTGACATCGCCGAATACCCCCCGCGTCATATGAGCGGGGTCGGAAAGAAATAAGTCCCAGCCATTGAAGTACGACGATTTCTTGCCGGCGGCGAACTGGTGGGCAAGAGTATGGAGTTCGGCGGAAGCCTGCTCGGTGGTAACGCCAGGTCGCAGGCGGCCCGCGACTTCGAGCCCGAAATTTCCTGTCATCAGCGGATCGGCTTTGCCATCAGTCAAGGCTGGGAGTTCGCTGAATGGGATCCACATCGACTGGGCCAGGCCGCCATAAATCCCAACGAAGTTTTCTGGCGCAACGCCGACGATGGTCAAAGGCTGCCGGTTCACGTTGATGGTACGGCCGATGATTCCAGGATCAGACTGAAATCGCGAGCGCCACAGGTCATAGCCGATTACGACTTCGGGCGCGGAACCATAAGCCCGGTCGTCATGCACAGCGAACGTGCGTCCCAGTGCCGGCTTTACGCCGAGCAGGTGGAAGTAGTTGCTGGCCACAATCCCAGACCAGTAGCGCTGCGGACGGGCATCACCGCCAGCGAGATCAACGGCAAACATCTCATGTGCTGTTAGCTCCGCGAATCCTTGATGATGCTCGCGCAGATATAGAAGCTGGTCGTAGTGCAGCGTATAGCCACGACCGCCTTGAACGCTGGCGTCAAGGCTGCGAATCTGGCTGGCTCGCTCGACTTGTGGCCACGGATTGAACAACACTGCGTTCGCCCACGTGAACACGGTAGTGACCGCGCCAATGCCAACCGCGAGCGTGAGTACCACGATGGCCGCGAATCCAGGGTTCTTCTTGAGCTGTCTGAACGCGCAACGCAGGTCTTGACCCATATTTAGCCCTTCTTAAGCACCGATCGAACGCACCCCGAGTCAATGGTTAAATTGCACGGCACATGCCACCCTATACCCCTTATTAATCAATAGGATGACGCGCACTCTGACCTCGGCTTGTCCGCGCTCGCAATTATCGTGTCCGTTGGCGGACAGCCTTCGTGAAGGGTAATACGGAATCGCCCGGCGGTTGTTCAATGCAATTCTGGCGACTCTTCCGCGGCGCCGCGCTCCGCTACAATGGTTCAGAGACGCGGTGCGAACCGAGGAGAGTACACAAGATGGCGCAAGTAAAGATCACCATTCGGCCGAATGGACCCTACCGGGTTGAAGCCCCTGAAGGAACCATCGAGCTTGTCGATGCGAACGGCAATACTTACGATTTGACGGGCAAGCCAGCGTTTTCTTTGTGCCGCTGCGGAGCTTCCGTGAACAAGCCGTTCTGCGACGGCACGCACTCCAAGATCGGATTCCAAGCCGCGGAAGCCGCAGTGAAGAAAGAGGACGAGACGGCTTCGTAAATTCGAGGTTTGTCTTCACTTCGGAAATAAACTAGGCCGCCGATGGCGGCCTTTCGTTTTCTCCGATTCTGTGGGCGCTATGGCTCAGTGCACGGTTTTCGTCTTGCGCGACATGTAGTCCATCAACAGATATTGGCCGAGGGTGTACGGAGTGGTGAAGTAGGCCTTGCCGCGGCACATTTCCGTGACCTTCTGCACGAACTGCACCAGGCCATAGTCCGATGCGAGCATGAACGTGTTGATCAGAATGCCGGCGCGCTTGCACTTGGATACTTCCTGCAACGTCTCGCTTACAACCATCGGATCGAGCCCGAAAGCGTTCTTGTAGATGCGGCCATCCTCCAGCGTGAGGGCCGACGGCTTGCCGTCGGTGATCATGATGACCTGCTTCATGTCTTTGCGCTGGCGCTGAAGAATTCGCTGAGCCATGCGCAGCCCCTCGCGCGTATTGGTGTAGTACGGGCCGACCTGCACGCGCGCCAACTGCGACAGCGGAACCTCCTCCGCAGAATCGTGAAACAGCACAAGAGACAGTGAATCGCCCGGATATTGGGTGCGAATCAGGTGCGATAGGGCCATCGCGACCTTTTTCGCCGGGGTGAAGCGGTCTTCGCCGTACAGAATCATCGAGTGCGAACAGTCGAGCATCAGCACCGTCGCGCACGACGACTGATATTCACATTGATGCACCTGGAGGTCGCTGTACTCGATGTTCAGCGGAATGTGCAGCCCTTCGCGCTGAATCGCGTTCGAGAGCGTAGCAGTGATATCGAGGTTCAGCGTGTCGCCGAATTCGTAGCTCTTCGATGCGCCACTGGCTTCGATACCGGTCGCGGTATCGCGCGTGTCGTGCCGGCCGAAGCTCGACTTGCCAAGCGATCCCAGCAGGTCGCGAAGAGCGCGAAACCCAAGGAAGTCGAGTCCCTTGTCGGTGATTTCGAACTTCGCCTGCGCCTGCGCATCACCGACCTGCCCACCCGCGGTTGAGCTGCGCGAAGGATTATGCGGCTGGTCGATGGTGATGTAATCTTCTTGCTGCATGCGGTCGATGAGTTGCTCGATCAGTTGGTCAAACTGCTCCGACGTCATCGATTCAAGCTGCTCGCGCATGCGCTCGTCGAGCATGTCGCTGTTCAAGAGTGCCTCGGCGATCGCATTGCGCAGATCGTCGAGGGTCTGCTCCTGGGAGTTCTGATCGTAATAATCGGAGTACTGCCGCTGAAAGCCGCTCTGCAATAAATGGTCAGAGAGCGCCGAGAGCAGATCTTCCATGCTCATTTCGGACGCGGGTTCGGGAACGTACTTTTTGTACTTGATGAACTTCATAAGAACAGCAACTAGCAGCTAGCAACTATCACCATAAGACTAGTTGCTTCTTAGTTGTACGGTCTGCGCTGGCGACGGAACTCGCGCTCTTCATCCTCATCGCGCATATTTTGCTTTTCGCGCTTAGGTTGCTTCTCGCCCGCTGTGAACAGCCGCTCTTCGCTGCGGCCGATGCGTTTGTGAGCATAGAGGCCTTCGAGCACGAATTCCGCGGCGGAAACCAAAAGCTCCGAAGGTTCCTTGCCGCTGACCCCGAGGGCGCTCAATTTGTCGAACAGTCCCTGGATACCCCTCAGCTTGTGCAGCATTTCTTGTGCGCTGGCCGAGTCGCGCAACTGAATTTCGCCGCCCAAGTCGAACCACTGGACGATCTGGTTCATGTTGTTGTTTCCCTGGAAATATTTGTCGTAGGAGCGCGCCACGGCGGCGCGAATGATATCGCGCGCGACATGATCGGCGCCCTTCAGTTCGCCCTCATACTCCAGCTCCAACTTGCCGGTGATCGAAGGCATGGCGGCGTAAATATCGCCGATACGCGGAACAACCAGCTTCTCGCCGGAGCGTATCGCACGCCGCTCGGCATTGGAAATCACGTTCTCCATCGCGCTGATGGGCAACCGCTGGCTCACGCCCGAGCGCTTGTCCACGCGCTTGTCTTCGCGCGCGACGAATGCGGTGTGCTCGATGACTTCGCGAATAAAGTCCGGCACTTGCAATTGGTGGCCATTGCGCTCGATCCAGGCTTCTTGTCCGGTGATGGCGATGCCTTCCTGAACCGTCGCGGGATAGTGCGTGCGAATCTCCGAGCCGATGCGATCTTTCAGTGGCGTCACAATCTTGCCGCGCGCGGTGTAATCCTCGGGGTTCGCGCTGAACACCAGCATCACATCGAGGGGAAGCCGAACCGGGTAGCCCTTAATCTGGACGTCGCCTTCCTGCATGATGTTGAACAGCCCCACCTGGATCTTTCCTGCCAGATCGGGAAGCTCGTTGACCGCGAAGATCCCCCGATTGGCGCGGGGAAGCAGACCGTAATGCACGGTCAGTTCGCTGCCCAGTTCGTGCCCGCTCTTCGCTGCCTTGATCGGATCGATGTCTCCGATCAGATCGGCGATCGTAACGTCAGGCGTGGCTAGCTTCTCCACGTAGCGCTCCTCGGGAGTGAGATAGGCGATGGGGACGTTGTCGGCATCACCCGCCACCAACTGCTTGCAACGGGGGCACAGAGGCGCGTACGGATTGTCGTGGATTTCGCAGCCTGCGATGTAGGGTACCCGCGGATCGAGTAGCGCCGTCACTGCGCGCAGGATGCGGCTCTTCGCTTGCCCGCGCAGTCCGAGAAGAATGAAGTTGTGTCGCGACAGTATGGCGTTTACGACTTGAGGCACAACGGTGTCGTCGAAACCGACGATGCCCGGGAAGATCGGCTCCTCCGAGCGCAATCTTGCAATCAGGTTGTCGCGCAGCTCGTCTTTGACGCGGCGCGATAAAACTCGCTCTTCGGAAAATTGCGCATGGCGACGAAGTTCAGACAGGTTCTGCGGAAGCTTGCTCAAGGCCGGGGTACCTCCAGGGTCCTGACTGGCCTCCCACACGGCCAATCGATTGTTCGTATTCTACGCCAGCAGCGAGTGCTGCATTGGCGCCGGTTGAACGGGAAGAAAATTTACAGACGTACTGCAGATGGAATTTGATTCGAGTGGCGGTGCGGTCGATCAGTCTCGTGATTTCCGGCCGGCTCCAAGTTCCGGCGGAGCGGGAGCATAGCCAGATTCGTCGCTAACGCCGAGCGCTTCGATTCCGCCTGAAGGGAGCGCGGCCGCCGCAGCGGGATCGACCGAGCGCAGATGAATGTCGCTCTGCGGAAACGGTATCTCGATGCCGGCATCTTCGAACATCTGCATGGCTGCCATGGCTACTTCGCTGATGATGAGCAGGCTGTTGTTTTCCTGCATCACCCAGAAGTGCAGTTCGAAGTTCAGCGCACTGTCTCCGAATCCCCTGAAGTATGACATCGGCTCAGGCTTGGTCAGCACCAGTTCGTGCCGGGCCGCGGCGTCGCGCAGGATTTTCAAGACGAGCTTTGGATCGGTCCCGTACGCCACACCGACCGGCAACTCGCGTCGTCGTCGCGACTCCGACAGCGTCCAGTTAATCACCTTGTTCGAAATGAGCGTGGCGTTCGGAATGATGACCTCTGCACCCTGGAATGTCTGAATCGTGCTGGAACGGATTCCGATTCGCGTCACTCGGCCTGTGTTGTTGTCCACTTCCAGAATGTCATCGATGTGAATGGGCCGCTCGAATTGCAGGATCAGGCCAGACACGAAATTATTGATGATATTTTGCAGGCCGAATCCGATGCCGACGCCGAATGCGCCGGTCAAGACTGTGAATTTGTTCAGTTCAATGCCGCCGGCGTTGACGGCTGCCAACACCACAACCAGCAGCAACGAGTAATAAACAATGGACGAGATCAGTTCCGGCAGGCCCCGCGACAGGTGGAACCGCCGGAAGACTTCTTCCCGAAAGAAGAAACGGACCGTACTGGCGATGGCATAGCCCAGTGTGAGGATCAGGAAGAAGCCGAGCAGACTGCCGAAGGTAACGCCGCTGGCCGCGCCCGCAATCTGAAAGTCAAGAAAACGTTGTGTTGCTGCCAGCAAACCATCTCGCAAACCTAGTAGATCCAAGGCCGCCGTGATCCAGATTAAGACACCGCTCCAACGCAAAATTCTGGGTATCCAGCGGGCGATCCCTTCACGGTGCAGCCGCACTGCGGCGAAACGTTCTGCCAGCGGTGAGCGTAACCCAACTGTGAGAAGAATCGTTCCTACCCGCACGGCGGTAAAAGCGGTAATCGCGACAAACGTGCTGTAAACGAACGCAACCGCCAGGAAATGGGCGAGCTTGACGTAGCCAAAGAGGTCCGCCGCCAGCGAAATTCCCAGCAGTGCGACGGCGCCGCGAATGCCAAACGACAACAGCCGTCCCCACAAAGACTCTTGAAGAAGTGGAGTGCGCGCAGGGCGCACGCGGTAGGCAAGCACAGCAAATAGCACGAGATTGCTGAAGAACTGGATATCACGCCGCACCACGGGCGAAAAGCCCAGCATGGTAATAAACCAGTTGAAGCCGTACAGTCCCGCGAAAATGTACAACAACAAACGTATGTGAGAGGGAATCAACGGAGGCAGGAGGATCAGGATCGGAATAAATGACAGTGTAATGATGAAGCCCAGCAGCGTAATGGGTGCGGAAGGGACGAGGACATAACCAACGATCAGTGTCGGCAGCACACCCAGGGCAAACCAATGATGGAGAGTACGAAACGCGTCAGCTTCGATTTCATCTGTCGGCTGCTTGTCACGCACTAGATCGTGCATGCCTTTCGCTGCCACCACACACATCACCATCACCAGGAGCAGAAAGACAATCCCGGCCCAATGCTCCTTCAGGTAAAACGCAATCGAAATAAAGCGGCTGTTGACGGAATGAAACAATGCACTGCTTTCGCCTGATTGGCGCCGCGACGAGATCTTCCAGAGCGGCAGGCTGTCGCGATCTAACAAGTGCCCCTTCAGTTTGGTTCTCGCTTGCGATAACTGCGAGACCATGCCTTCCGCCGTCTGATCGACGGTGCCAACCCTGACTTGCAACTTCACGGCCGACTGCAGTACTCCCTGCGCTTGTTTTCGCACCCGCCGCAGATCGGCCAGATTATTCTGCAGTACCGTGAGCACCGGACCCAGATCGTGATTGTCTTTGTTCTCCTCCAGAGTGGCAGTCCATATAGGTTCTTGCGTGTCCACCAGGGTGATCGCGGCTTGAGCGTCATTCGCCCACGTCAGCAATTGCTGCTGCCAGGATGAAGTAAACGCCGCTAATCCACGCCAGTAGTTCTCCTCTTCCCGTACCTCGAGAGAGTTGGGATTTCCGCTGAGCAGTTGGTTGGTCGCCTCCAACTTGCTGTCGATCAGCGCCCCATTGTCGTCAACGTCCTTCTGAAGACTATCGAATTGCTCAACCGTCGGTAGATTCGAAGTGGCGTCGCGCAGCTTTTGTGCCAGTTCCATTGACCGGGCTGCGACGTCAGGCAGCGGTATGCCGGCCGGCTTTTCGGCGATGGCCGGCGGAAGTTCGGGCACGACGACGGGGGCCTTGGGTTTTTCCTTCAGGAGCGCCGAAAGAGGATTCGAAGAGGGTTTAGCCGGTGCGGCCGCGCCACTCTGCTGCGCGGCCGTCACGCCAGTGAATAAGAGTAAGGACAATAGCAGGAGGCTGGCGGCTCGTGGAGTCAACTGGCGTGGCGTGCGTGCCGTATCGGCATCAACCAACGGGCTGCGCCTGATGAAATCGATGAATTCAAGCATCTTTTCGCAATTATCGCCTACCGTACAGCGCGACGGTGGTAAATCTTCCAAGTCGGCCAGCCGTTTGTCCGGCTCAATTCACTCCCGGAACTGCAATTGGTCTAGCATGTCCTGCATTTCCGACTGTGCGTGGCGGTTATTGGATTGGCGTGCTGTTTCAATCCCTTTCGACAGCATATCGCGTGCCTCGTCGAGGCGTCCCTCGCGCTCCAGCACCTGCGCCGCCATGAAATATCCGTTCGTGTACGTAGGGTGCGTGGCTAGCAGGCTTTGAAACTCGGTCAACGCGGCGTCGCTGTCTCCGGAACCAGAGTATTCCAGACCTAACGCGTAGCGCGCGAAGGCATCGTTGGGATTGGAAGCTAGAATGTCCTGTAGTGCGGCAATGCGGTCGTGGTCAACCATGAGTGCCCACTCTACAAGATGCGGTGCACCGTGATCAACGTGCGTCCTCTTGCTCTCGATGCAGCAGGTTCGGCGATGCCGTTAGAATGAGTAACACAACCAAGAGCTTGTTCTCTAGAAACACGGCAGTGGCTGTGACGCACAAGTGAACGACGCCGCATCAACCTGAAAGCAGGTATCCACATGGAAAAGCAAGAGACGGAAATGAATGCCAGGCCAGTCAGCGAGTCGAAGTCCGAGATGATTGAGCTGGTCCTGCCCAACGACACCAATCCGCTGGGGGCGCTGTTAGGCGGACGACTAATGCACTGGATCGATTTGTCAGGCGCCCTGGCCGCACACCGGCACTCCCACTCCTACGTGGTGACGGCTTCCATGGACCACATCGACTTCCTCGTGCCTGTGCATGTGGGCGACATGGTGTTGCTCCAGTCGTCGGTGAACCGCGTCTTCAAGACTTCGATGGAAGTCGGTGTCAGGGTCTCGGTTGAGAACTACATCTCCAACACCCGGCAAAAAGTGGCCAAGGCCTATCTCACATTCGTCGCGGTCGATCGCCACGGCCGCAGGCTCCCCGTGACTCCTGTTATTCCCGAAACAGAAAGCGAGAAGCGCCGTTACGAGGGCGCGCTTCGTCGTCGTGAAGCTGCCAAGCTCGAACGCGCGAGGAAGACCGCGAAGCTCTAAGTTTCATCTCAGCCGTCGTGTTACAGTTTCAAGAATCTTTGCGACATTGCCTGCCCGCAGGCACCGCACCTTGGAGACCAATCGGATGCGTTTCGCTCGTCTCATCGCCGTTATCGTAATGTTTGCCGCCTTTAGCCTCGCCTTGAGCGCTCAACAAAAAGAGTCTGCCGACGCCCCGAAAGCAGGCGAGAAGTCCGCGAAACCCGCCGGCGACGCGGAAAAAGACAAAGCCCCCAAAGAAGAGCCGCCCATCGTCACCCACCACGAGATTCATGTGGGCGGAAAAATTCTGCGCTACACAGCGACCACCGGTTTCATGCCGATCCGCAACGAGGAGTCTGGCGAGATCGAAGCCAACATTTTCTTCATGGCGTACACGCTCGACGGCGCTGCGCCCAAGCGGCCACTGATGTTTTCCTTCAATGGCGGTCCCGGATCGGCATCAATCTGGTTGCATCTTGGTGCAATCGGTCCGCGCCGCGTGAAGATGATGACCGACGGCGCCATGCCGCAGCCTCCGTTCGAACTCGTCGACAACGAAGATACGTGGCTCGACCAGACTGACCTGGTTTTCATCGATCCCGTCGGGACGGGCTACAGCCGCGCGGTCAAAAAGGAACTGGGCAAGAAGTTTTGGGGTGTGAAGGGCGACATTTCCTCCGTCGCCGAGTTCATTCGCCTCTATTTGAGCCACTACCAGCGCTGGAACTCACCTCTCTTCCTCGTCGGCGAAAGCTACGGAACCACCCGCGCCGCCGGTCTCAGCGGATACCTCGTCGATCACGGCATCGCGTTGAACGGCGTCGTGCTGATTTCGTCCGTGCTGAACTTCCAGACCTTGGAATTCTCGCGCGGCAACGATCTTCCTTACGTCTTGTTTCTGCCCACCTACACGGCAACCGCCTGGTATCACAAGAAATTGCCCGCCGACCTGCAGCAGCGCGATCTCGCGAGCGTCCTCACCGACGCGCAGCAATTCGCCGCTGGAACGTACGCAACCTCGCTCGGCAAGGGCGACAGCCTCACGGCAGAGGAGCGGCAAAGTCTCATCGATCAGGTCTCGCGGTTTACCGGAATCGACCGCAGCGTGGTTGACTTTAACGACATGCGTCTCGAGCAAGGACTCTTTTGCCGCGAGTTGCTGAAGAGCCAGAAGCTCACCGTCGGTCGTCTCGACAGTCGCTTCACCGGCGACGACCTCACCCGCACCGGACGCGCCGGCCAATACTGGGACCCATCAATGGCGGTGATCCGCCCACCCTTTACCGAGACCTTCAACAACTACGTTCGCACCGACCTCGGCTTCAAGAGCGATCTTGAGTATTACGTGCTGGGTGGCGGCGTTGGCGAGTGGGATTGGGGCTCTGCTGGCGAAGGCTTCCCCGACACCAGCGAATCGCTCCGGCTGGCTTTCGTCAAGAATCCCTACATGAAGTTGTTCGTGGCCAACGGCTATTATGATCTCGCGACTCCGTACTTCGCCACCAAGTACACGCTCGATCACATGGACCTCACGCTTCAGCAGCATCAGAAGATCACCCTTGGCTATTACGACGCCGGACACATGATGTACATCAAGAGTGATTCGCTGTCGCGCCTGAAGAAAGAAGTCGGCGGCTTCCTGACCAACGCGCTGCAATAAGCGCGGTCCCCGCGCGGCGTCTGACCACGCATCGGAAGGAACTTACATGTCGCCATCACGACGGGAATTCGTTGGAGCTGCAGCAGGGGCCGCGGCCTTAGGCATCATCCCGGCAATAGAGCCGGTAGCCGCGGAAGCCAAATCGAGCGCCTCTCCACAAGAAATTCTCGCCCTCTTCAAGTCACTTCCAGGTGACGTGGCCGTGAAAATTCATGCCCCCGCGACGAACGGCAAACCGGAATTCCTGGTGGAATCGAATGCCTCGAAAGTGCTGTTCGTCGGCAGCGCTTTCAAGTCGTTTGTACTTTGCGAGGCGTTGCGCCAGGCCGACGCGCCCGACGTGTCAAGGACCATCGCCTCACAGCAGCTCACACTCGACTCCAGCGTGTGGTCATTCGACAGCGCCAGTTTCAATCCGCCTAACCTGATCGGAAAGGTCTCCGAGCGCACAGCGCTGGAGGCAATGATCCTGCACAGTGACAACACCGCGACCGACATGTGCCTGAAGTACGTTGGCCCCGACAAGGTGCGCGCCCAGATCGCTGCCATGGGATTGAAGAATACCTCGATTCCCGACAGCACCCGCGCATTCATCGGTTATTTGCTGGGCGCCAAGGACCATCAAAGCTTCACCTGGGATGCACTGACAGCGGCGGCGAACCAGTCGATGACCAATGCCCCGCTCAACAAGGTGTGCACGATGTCGTCTTCCGCCGACGACTTCGTGTCTTATTATTCGCGCGCCTTGCAGGGAGAATTCTTCAAGAACCCACCAACGCTAAACCAATTCCGCCAGATTCTGTCCATGGGCGATGCGATTTGGAAGATGCCGATGCCCCTCGGAGTCAGTGCATTCGTGAAGGGTGGAAGCATCGACGTCGCCGGATTCCATGCGCTTTGCGCTCCCGGAGGCATGTTGTTCGACGACCGATGGGTGTACTTCTGCCTGACCATCAATTGGACCGCGGCGGCTGAGAGCGATCCAGCTACGGTTCAGGCTTTCGCCGCAGCTTCTAGCCAAGCTCTCAAGCTCGTCAAGGACACACTGTCCGCTTCCTGAACGTGAGTCGGAAGTGCTCGAGCCGTATCGAATTCTCGGACCTCTCTCGTCCGGCTCGCCGCGGCTCGAACTACGGTCTGACCGCCCACGCCAAACCATCCGGTTCGCCGCCAACATCAATGTGCCCCTCAACCGTCAACGATTTCAGGTCCACCACCGCGACGTAATTGTCAGGACCGCACGCAATGAAGGCACGGCTGCCGTCAGGGTCCATCTGAATGCCCGCGGCTCCATGGCCAATTGGCACTCGCTTGAATTCCTTGCGCGACGCTGCGTCGTAGATGACGAGATCGCCGTTGCCCAGCATCGAAATCAGCACCAGCTTTCCATCCGGAGTGAACTTCAGCCGGTTGGCGCCGAACGTTTTGGCATCCAGCGTGGCGGTTACCTTCCGTGTCGTGAGGTCGATCACGGAGAGGGTTCCGTCCTGCGCATTCGCTGTCCATAGCTCGCGTCCGTCCGGCGACGCATCAAATCCTTCATCGCCTTTGCCGACCGCTATGACGGTCTGGTTCCAATCCATGCGTGGTTGGTTCCCTCCAGGCGGAGGCTGAGGAGGCTGCGATCCCGGTGGCGGCTTCATTCCCTGAGGCGGTCTCATCGGGGGCAGCGTGACCTTCTCCAAAATGCTGACCGTCGCCGAGCTGACGTTGGTTGTATAGATCTGCTTCTCATCCGGAGTGACATAAATCATGTGCGTCCGGTTCTGGCCCGTGCCCATAATCCAATCGATCTTGCCCGACGCAGGATCATAGCTCGCAACGGCCTTCGCGCCCTCTGCCGAGAACCACACTTTTCCTCCCAAAAACGTCAGTCCGTGCGGGCCATTCAACGCACCGGTGTCGATATCAGGCAGTGCTTTCTGCCCCACCAGGTCGATCACGGAAAGCGAGTGATAGCGGCCCCCACCATAGATTGAGACATAGGCCGTCTTCCCATCAGACGACGCCACTACCTCGTGCGGATCGACTCCCACTGGCGCCCGCGCAATGACCTTGAGCGTTTTCGCATCCACAATGGCGAGCGTGTGGTCACGTTTGGAAAGCGCCAAGAGCGCCGTGCTGGGAGTGGATTGAGCAACCACTCCGATCGCGGCGCAGAGGAAGAGCGCCGACACGGCGGTAATGCAAGGCAGTTGAGGAATACTGGATCGCATGGTTCTGCTCCGTTCAGCTTGATATTCGATGGCCGGCTAATTCCGGGAACATGATTCGACAATTAGCCGATTCTACGCGGGTGCCCCATTCAAGGCCTTCTTTTGGCCTTCATTGGGAATTTTCGCCTTATGCATCAACTGGAATAGGAACTCCGGAGGCCGGTCCCTCGAGGGGCCTGGGCCTCGCGCCCAGCACCAGCAGCCAGAACATAAACACGATCTCACCGATGACAGCAGGCTGCGTGAAGGAACCCACCTTATCGGAATATTGGGGCAACAGAATGCCCGTGAGGCTCAGCACCACCCAGGCGAAGCCGGCCAGGACAAGCCACACTCCGAGAAACCGCGGCAGGAATCGCGACCGGTACACTAGCCATCCCAGGGGAAACAGCCACAAGCCCCAAAATATTTCGGCGACCACGATTCCGTAATGATGCAGATTGAGGAACAGCATCGCCAGCGCCTCGCGCTGAGGCTTGTCGACAGCGGTCAGAAAATCAGTTCCACGCACCAGTACCAGGGCTGCAATTGCGTTCAGCTCATTCGCAAACGCTATCGGAATCGAGATCACGATCAATCCCATCATGAGCGTCGCATTCCGCTTGTTGACCCCCTTGAGCAGATCGTACAAAGCCAGCGCCACGAAGATAAAGCCCGCTTGACCAATGAGCTGGGCAACGATGCCAAAGCGAAAAAGCGTCTGGGAAGCTGCGATGTTGGCGGCCGTTGCCGCCGCGTTTCTATGCACGATCAGCTTGCCGGGAACATAGCCCATGGCGAAGAAGCCAAGAGCCGAGGTCAGTACATAAAGCAACCCCGCGAGTCTGCCTGGGTTCATGTTTGAACGCATGTGTCCCCTTGTAAAAGTTAACCGAAGCTACGGTGCCTGCGCTGGGGAAGTTCACTCTATATGAATGTCTGCGATTTCCCTGAATGTGGGATATGTCGCTACGATCCCTGGCAATGGGTGCCCATCCGGCCCGCTTCCGGCCGGGTGGGTCTTCTGCCTTTCGCTGTCAACGAACCATCGACAACCGCCAACCTTCTTCCTCGTCTCAGCGGTAGGTTTCGCTTTTGCTCGAATCTACCTCCGTGCTCTCCGTGACCTCCGTGGTGAATTCCGAGTCTTCCCGAATCGGGAATCCCTCCCCAGATTTTCCAGATTTCTCTTGCTTTTCAATCTCCGTCTTTGCCACGCTTGCATCGAGGGGGCACAGTCCCCCAGTGGTACGCGGTACAACCTTGCTGCCGGAATACCGGCAGCGTGCACGAACTCACTGACGGCTGACAGCTGATAACTGAGAGCTGAGGGCCGCCCGTTTTTCGGAGGCTCTATGTCCGTTCCTATCTGTCACCATCTCAAAGAAAAGATGGCGTCTACTGCGGTTCTCCTGCACTCAAACACCGCGATTACTGCTACTTCTACCTCAACCTTCGCCAATCGGGCGAGCGACAATGAGACCGCATGACCTCAGTGGCTCCCATATCGGCCGCAAATCCGCGCGTAACTCATTGCGAATCTATGATTTACCTGCAAGCGTTGTGTTTTCTATGTTTTGCATCGGAAACCAGCGCTAACTCATTGCAAACAAAGATTTGGTGGGGAGGGGGAGGGGGTACCCAAATCGAGAATTCCCCGGCTCAGTCATACCGCTCGAACACGATCTGCTTGCGGTCCCAGCCGAGCTCTTCCTTCAACAGCTTACGGTTGGCATCGACCATCTGGTGCAGGCCGCAAATGTAGGCATGCATATCACGACGGTCGCCCACGATTTCGCGCAAGTGGTCCTGCACGTATCCGCGCAGTCCTTTCCAATCTTCGGCACCGCGGCTGAGCGTCGGAAGATAGTGGAATTTAGGATGAGCTTGTTCGATAGCCAGGAATTCGTCGCGGTAGTAGAGCCCGCTTTCGTGGCGCGTACCGTAGAGCAGCCAGAATTCCCGCTCCTGATGCCGCTCCGGCTGCTCGAAGAGCCAATGCAGCATGCCTCGCATCGGTGCAACGCCCGTTCCTGTCGCGATCAGCACCGAATCCTGATGCGGCTGGCGCAGCGTGAACGTGCCATGCGGCCCGTGGAACTGAACCACTGCCCCCTCTTCCAGATCGCACAGCCAGTTCGACAAGAATCCTTCGTCCACGCGGTTAAGACAAAGCTGGAACGAAGGCACCGAACCTGGCGCCGAAGCAATGGAGTAAGCGCGAGTATGAACTTTTCCGTCGGGCTTCGGCTGCTCGATCGACACGAACTGCCCGGGAACGAAAGAAAACTTCTCGACGCCTTCAACCGTGAATTCGAGATGCTTGGTTTGGTCGGAGAGCAAGACCGAGCGAGTCAGTCGAGCAGAGAGCAAAGCTCGCCGCGCGGGCTGACGCACCTCGGTGCTTGGCGTCGGGACGGAATTCTCGGTCGTCGAAATGGCACTGTTGTCGGTCACGTTTTATTAGATGCGGCAGAAATGATTTCGCGGCAAATGGCCGTAATAGGAAAGCGCGGCCGATTGGCCGCGCTTCGCAGAAAGGAGTTATCGCTACTCGACGGTTACAGACTTGGCCAGGTTGCGAGGCTGATCGACGTCGCAGCCGCGGCGGACCGCGATGTGATACGCCAGCAGTTGCAGCGGAACCACTTCGAGGATCGGGGCGAGCAATTCGGGAGCCGCCGGAACATAGATGACGTGGTCCGCGGATTCCTTAATCTCCTCGTCGCCTTCGGTGGCAACCGCAATTACAGTGCCGGAACGCGCTTTCACTTCCTTCAGGTTCGAGATTGTCTTCTCGTAGCGCAGAACCGAGCCTTCGTCATGAATGTCGCGAGTGGCGATGATGACGACCGGCAATTCCTCGTCGATGAGAGCGTTCGGGCCGTGCTTCATCTCACCCGCAGGATAGCCTTCGGCATGGATGTAGGAAATTTCCTTCATCTTCAGCGCGCCTTCAAGCGCGATTGGATAGTGGATTCCGCGGCCAAGATAGAGGAAATCGTGCGCGCGGTGATAACGTTTGGCCAAATCTTCGGTTACGTCTTCGCCGCCAAGCAACGCGTCCAACTTTCCTGGGATCAGAGTCAGTTCCGTCAGCAATTTCTTGGCCTCTTCGGAGCTGACAGTGCCGCGAACTTCTCCGAGATAAACCGCAAACAGGAACAACGTGGTGAGTTGCGCGGTAAACGCCTTAGTCGAGGCGACGCCGATTTCTGGACCCGCGTGCGTGTAGATGGTTCCATTCGCTTCGCGCGCGATCATAGAGCCAACCACGTTGCATACACCCAAGGTTTTGGCACCTTTGGCGCGAGACTCGCGCATCGCAGCGATCGTGTCGGCGGTTTCGCCAGATTGCGTGATGAGAATGTTGAGATCGTTCGGACCAGTCAGCGGATCGCGATACCGGTATTCGCTGGCGTAATCGACCTCAACCGGCAGCTTGGCGAGGCGCTCGATCATGAACTTGGCGGCCAGCCCCGCGTGCCAACTGGTTCCGCATGCTGCGATGGACACGTGCTGGAGCTTGCGGAAGTCGTCCTCCGAGATGTCCATCTCGTCGAGGAAGACCTTGCCGGTATCGAGCGAAACGCGGCCGAGAGTTGTGTCACGCACGGCGCGAGGCTGCTCAAAGATTTCCTTGAGCATGAAGTGCTTGAATCCGCCCTTCTCGGCCATGATCGGATCCCAGGTAATGTGCTGCACCTTGCGGGTGACGGGGTTTCCGTCGAAGTCGGTCAACTGCACGCCATTGGGAGTAATGATGGCCAGGTCACCGTCGCCGAGGAAGAACAAATCGCGAGTGTGGTACAGGATCGCGGGAACGTCGCTGGCAACAAAATATTCGTTGTCGCCCAGTCCAATCACCGCAGGCGGACCATTGCGCCCAGCGACGATCTTGTCAGGCTCGTCGGAAGAAATTACGGCGATGGCGAACACGCCGGTCAGTTGCTTCACGGTGGTCCGGACGGCGTCTTCCAGTGGAAGCTTGCCTCCGGCATCAGTAATCGCCTGCTCGATGAGGTGAGCGATGACTTCGGTGTCGGTTTCAGTGCGAAACTTGTGGCCGCCGGCAATGAGCTTCTTCTTCAGGCTCATGTAATTCTCAACAATGCCGTTATGCACTACGACGATTTTGCCGGTGCAGTCGCGGTGGGGATGCGCATTCTCTTCCGTCGGACGGCCGTGCGTAGCCCACCGCGTGTGTCCTATGCCGTAAGTGCCGTCCAGCGGATTCAGCTGGATAGCTTCTTCGAGGTTGCGCAACTTGCCTTCCGCGCGGCGTACCTGAAGTCCTTCGCCGTTGCCCGCGACGGCAATTCCCGCAGAGTCGTATCCGCGATATTCCAGACGACGCAGACCGTCAATGATGACTGGGACTACACGTTTTTTTCCGACGTAACCGACTATGCCGCACATCAGATTCGCTCCGTTGCCATGGGATGGTCGAACTTCTCCGTGAAGAGTACCCACGCACTCGATCCGGGAGATCGAAAGATACTCTCTAAATCTTATCTGATTTTGGACGTGAGAAGGCGCTTAGCGCGACGCGATTGCCGCTATGCCTACAGAGAAATACTGAGCGGCGCGCAGACTTGTCCCTAGGATTCGAGCGTGAAACGATATTCCTCGATCACCGGGTTGGTAAGTACCTCGCGAGCGATGCGTTCGACTTCAGCCTGGGCGTCTTCCCGCGCGATACCGTCGTCCAGCGCGATCTCGAAATACTTACCCTGACGCAGATCGCTGACGCCCTGATAGCCCATTTTTTTCAAAGCGCCGTGAATGGTTTTGCCCTGGGGATCGAGGACACTCTTCTTCAGCGAGACGTAAACGTAGGCTTTCATAGGAGGATTCCATTATACCGATAGACTTGGCGAGCTCGAACGACGCAGGTTTCAGACTCGTTTGGGTTTGAACGCGTCATCGATTTCTACTTGATAGCCATTCGCCAGCCGGTTGGTCTCATTGGCCATTCCGACCACGGACATTAATTCGTGGAACATAGCAGGAGTCATGCCCTGCTTGCGGGCTGACGCCGTGTGCGAAGCGATGCAGTATCCGCAGCCGTTGGTGACGCTGACGGCGACGTAGAGCATCTCTTTGACCAACGGATCTAATGCGCCAGGCGCCATGATTTGCTTGATGCTTTCCCAGGTGCGCTTCAACAAAGCAGGATCGTGGGCAATGGCTTTCCAGAAATTGTTGATCCAGTCGACTTTGCGAGTGGCCATGATGTCGTCGTAAATCGCTCGCACTTCGGGACTGGCGTCCGCATATTCCACCAAGCCGTATGTCGCCATCGAATCTTCCTCGGTTAAGTGATCTGGACTTTCTGTTTGTAAGCAGCCACCTGAACGTTCCAGGAAAGGGTTTTGATCATCACCTCGCGCAGTTGTGATGAAGCTGCAGGCTCACCGTGCACCAAGTAAGTCTGTTTCGGCGGCGTCTTGAAAGTGTGCAGCCACTCCATTAGTTCGGGAGTATCGGCGTGATCGCTGAACTGCTCCAACGACGCTACCTGTGCCTTTACAGGTATTACCTGGCCAAACATCTTGATCTCGGCGGCACCGTTCTTGATGTCGTAGCCGCGCGTGCCTGGCGATTGAAATCCAATGAACAGAATCAGGTTGCGCGGGTCGGGTAGACGCTGCATGAGGTGATGCAGGACGCGGCCGCCAGCGGCCATTCCGCTGGAAGACACGATGATAGCGGGATACTTCGACTGGTTGATTTTCTTGGAGTCTTCCACCGTCTGGTCGAAGTAAAAGTTGGGCCAGTCCAGCGGAGAGCCGTATTTGTCGATCAATGCCTTGGTTTCAGGACTGAATTCGTCGGCGTATTTCAAGAAAACCTGGACAGCCTTGATGGCCATAGGGCTGTCGGTATGTACAGGAATCCGGGGAATCTGATCGGTCTCCATCAGTTCTTTCAACATGAACAGAAGCTTCTGGGTGCGCTCGACCGCGAATGCGGGAATGACGACGCTGCCTCCCCGTTGAACGGTGGCGCGGATCAAGGCGGCGAGTTCAGGCCTGGGATCGTCGTGCGGGTGTTCGCGATTGCCGTAGGTACTTTCCATGACAAGGTAATCGCAAACCTCGTTCTCCGTGGGGCCAGAATGCAACACGCGCCCAGGGGAGATTTCGCTGTCGCGAACCCGGCCGATGTCACCTGTGAAGAGGAGGCGAGAATTGACCCCGTTAGTTGTGAGAGAAATTTCTGCCATGGACGAACCAAGAATGTGCGCGGCGCGAACGAACTGGAACGACAGCTCGTCGGTCAGACGTTTAGGTTCGTTAAAGTTCACCGGCTTGAACAGCGTCAGGCACTGCTGCGCATCCTGCATTGTGTATAGCGGCAGTGCTGGGTCATGCTTGGACGTCTTGAAGCGGTTGTGGAATGCTGCGTCTTCTTCCTGAAGGTGTCCGGAGTCGGGAAGCAGGATACCGCACAGGTCGATGGTCGGCGCGGTAGCGTAAATCGGGCCGTGAAATCCCTGCTTGACGAGGCGAGGAATCCATCCGGAATGATCGAGATGTGCGTGCGTCAGGATGACGGCGTCGATTTCAGTCGCCGGAATTGGCAGGTTTTGCCAGTTGCGCTCGCGCCATTCTTTTTGGCCTTGGAAGAGACCGCAGTCTACTAAGACCTGGATTCCGCGCTTGCCGCTTTCATCGCCCGTGTTTATGAGATGCTTCGAGCCGGTGACGACTCCGGCTGCACCCAGGAACTGGATATAACTCAATCAGGCCTCTTTCGAGCGCGAGTGGCGCAAACGCACTTGCACATGGTTGTAGCGTTCCCGCCCACCTGTTGGCAAGCCGCGCTCATTGGGGCTCAGGCGGGTTGGGTTGCTCGGGTTGGGTTGGCGGCGCGGGCGCATCGTATGTATTTTCGCCGGATTTGAGTACCGGTACACTTCCATCGTTGACAACAGCATGAGTCGGCATACCCGGAAGCTGCAACCTTCCCGACGACTTCTGGTGGGCGAGGGCGCGGACACGAATTGTTCTTTCGCCTTCAGGCGCCTGCAATATTACCGGTACCTCAGCGCTCGCTCCGCCACGATTTTCGACCGTGACAGTTACCAGGGTCATCTTGTTGGGGTCGTTGAGCAAGGGCCGGGCATACACGTTCTCGATGTGAAAGTCAGGCAGACCTCGATCGCGGTAGACCCAATCGTCGAAGAACCACTCCAAGTCTCGCTTGTGGCTTTCTTCCAGCAGGCCCTGAAAATAAGCCGGGCTCGTATCGTCGGCGGGACGATAGGCGACCAACGCCTTCTGAAGGACGGAATCACCCAACATGTCGCGCAGCATCCAAAAGACGAAACTGCCTTTGCCGCGCAGAAGAATTTCGTCCGACGTATTCACGCAGAGAGTTACTGGTCGAACTTGAGGTTGCTGGTTTGTCGGACGGTGTCGGCTGGTCGGCCGCTTGCTCAGTCTGCACGAGTGGAGGCAGATACTCGTTCAGAAACTCTAAGGCGTCTTTGCGGCCAGTTCGTTTTTCGACGCTGAGTGCTTGCAGGAAGCGCTGAAGGCCGTTCTCGATCCAATGACGGTGGGTAGGGAAGCGGGCGGCGACCTGAGTCGGCATCAGCAACAATCCGAGTGTAGCGGTGTCGGACTGACGCAATGGCGTAAAGAGAAGTAGGCCGTCCTGATATGGATTGGCGTTGGGGTCGGTCAGCTCTACAACGGTTATGGCGTCGGCACGCGGAGGCAGCCACTCGTCCAATGCGGGAGCGTTCGCTTCGGCTGCAGCAGCGTAGTCTTTGGCGATCGAGGCATCGGACGGGACGTGGAATACCGTGACGGCAGGCCGCTCTAGGCGGACGTAATCCGCGACGGCGAACGCGGGCGACATTCCGCCGAGACCGTTCAAGTGAATGTCGTTCCTGATTTCGCTCGCAACGCCTTCACTGCGCGGATCTGCGGTTTCGCTGAACTCACCGCAAGGCGCAGCCATCGCGCTACCGGCGATGCATAGCTTTACGTCACCTGCAATCACTTGGATGTGCGCGTCAAACTGTGAGGCCTTGTGCCTCGTCTTCCAGGCGTTAATTGCGGCGAAGACAGTACTGCCTTCGCTCATGCTGACTGCGGGCAACGATACCGGATACCACACAACGTTACCGAGGCCCCGGACAGCCGTGAATGACTCACCAATCTGATCCCAGTCGCTGCGGCGGGCAATTTCCGCGGGGGCGCCCATTCGGGTGAACCGGGTCGAATCTGCCGTGACGGAGCCGCCATACTGGATGTCTAAATCGATTTTGCCGCCGGGCGCGACCGGTGACGGAAGTGTCGCGATTGCCTCCGACAGCGCGCCCGTGTGATCGATGTCTGAGGTGTAGGGATTGTCGAGAAATTCGACGGGCTCGCCTCTGAAAGCGATGCCGTTCCATGCCAGCGAAGAGGAAATCTGCAAGGCGATGCTTTTCTGAGGCGAGGTCGAATCGTTGCGGAGAGAGAGCCGGCCCGTCACGGCCATTACATGAGAGGCGCGGTCGATCTGGACTTCCAATTGGTAATGAGTGACGGTGAAGGATTCGCGATCGATGGCTCGAGCAGGAACTGCCACGAGGAACGCGTAGAACGCAAGGACGAAGCAGCGGATCATTTGGAACGTGCAGACTTTCCATCGGGCTGCTTGCTTTGGCGTTGGCGCGCGATTTCGTACATGACCACCGCACCGGCTACAGAAACGTTGAGCGAGGGAACGTGCCCCAGCATGGGGATGGAAACCAGAAAATCGCAGCGCTTGCGAACCAGGTCGTGAATGCCCTTGCCTTCGGCGCCAAGAACGACGGCGCAGGGCATGTTGTAGTCAAGTTCGAAGTAGCTTTGCGTGCCGCGTTCGTCCAAGCCGACGATCCAGATGTTCCGCTCTTTCAACTCCTCAAGAGTGCGCGAGATATTCGTGACGCGTGCGATGGGGAGATGCTCGGAGGCCCCAGCAGAAGCTTTGACGACGGTGCCGGTGAGCCCAACAGCACGCCGCTCGGGAATGATGACGCCATCGGCGCCTGCTCCGTCAGCCGTGCGGATGAGGGCGCCCAGGTTATGCGGATCTTCGATGCCGTCTAGAACCAGCAGGAAGCTATGCTCAGCTTTCTTCTTCTCGAGCAGCATATCGACGTCGGCATATGCCTTGCCGCTAGTGACTGCGACGACGCCCTGGTGCGTGTGGGTATTGGCGATGCGATCGAGGTCTTCGCGCGGTAGAAATCGGACCTGGACTCCGGAGGCGCGGCAATCGTCGATGACGCGCTGCACGCGCTGATCGTGGCGTTCGCGCGAAACGCCAACGTAATCGAAGCTTCTTACGCCGGACTTGAGGGCTTCGCTTACCGAGTGAATGCCGTAGATGACAACCATGAACTACTAGTTTACGACAGCGAGCTTGTTATCTCGCCTGCTACACTGGCACGGAACGGCGTTTTAGGCTCGGTTCGCGAGCCACCGGTGGGAGCGAGAATGGCGATTTCCGCAGTGATTGTGGATGATGAGCAGCTGGCACGCGACGAACTTGCATACCTGCTGAAAGACTGCGAAGTGGACGTTGTGGCGCAGGGCAAGAACGGCGTTGAGGCCGTCAATCTCATCAAGGAAATGTCTCCCGATATCGTATTTCTTGACGTACAGATGCCTGGGTTGGACGGCTTCGGCGTCATCAAGAAGCTGCTTGACCGCAAGGTTGCGATGCCACAAATCGTGTTTGCCACGGCATTTGACCAGTATGCGGTCAAGGCGTTCGAAGTGAACGCGGTCGATTACCTGCTCAAGCCGTTCGACAAGAAACGTGTCGCGCAAGCAGTGGAGAAGGCGAAGAAGAAGCTGGGTTCCTCAGCCACGCCGACTGAACAGATCGACACACTGGTGAAGATGCTGGAGCAGCAACAGCGTCCTCAGGCCGCCAAGGTACTGCTAAAGGCGGGCGGCCGGCTGCTGTTGGTTGATCAGAAGGATATCTGCTACGCGTCGATCGAGGACGGCATTATCACGGTGGTTGCAACCAACATGGAAGGCCAGTCGAACTGCCGGACGTTGGAAGAGCTGCTCGATTCTCTGGATCCCAATGTGTTCTGGCGGGCACACCGGTCGTATCTGGTGAACATTCAGCGCATCAAGGAAGTTGTGCCATGGTTTAAAAGCTCTTACCAGATCCGGATGGACGACAGGAAGCAAGCAGAGATTCCGGTGAGCCGGGCACAGACTAAGCGACTCCGGGAGCTGTTCAATCTGTAGGGTACATCTCTCAATTAGCCGTTCTTTTTTTCCTGGAGTTTGCGAACGACCTTCGTCACCGTTTTTCGCGGCGAAAGGCGGAGCAACTCGACTCCGATGCGGTTCTTCCATCCCGGAATCACGATTCGCTTGCCGCGCTTCAATCCTTCATAGCCGAGACGGGCGACATCTCGCACATCCACTATCAGCGGACTGTTCATCATTGCGGTGCCCTGCAAGTAGGCACGCTGTTGGAAGTTGGTCTTCACGGGACCGGGGCAGAGGCAGGTGACGGTAACACCGGTACCGTCAAGCTCCTCGGCCAGGGCTTCACTAAAGCTCAAGAGGTACGCCTTGCTGGCGTAATAAACGGCCATGAACGGACCAGGTTGGAAGGCGGCGGTACTGGCGACGTTTAGGATGCCGCCCTCACGGGCGCGGATTTGAGGCAGGAAGAGCTTGGTTAAGTGAGTGGCGGCGACCATGTTGACCTGCATTATCTCGGCTTCTTGAGCCCAATCGGTGGTGAGGAAGGGACCAGCCAGCCCGAAGCCGGCGTTGTTCACCAACACATCGAGTGAGAATGCCGGCTTCCTGGAGTTCCTGGAAAAGTTCGGTGGGCGCAGCCGGGTGGGCAAGGTCTTTGGGAGCGATTCGCACCGTGACACTGTAGCGGGCCTGAAGATCGTCGCCAATCTGACGTAACGTGCTGCGATTGCGCGCCAGCAGCACGAGGCGGTAGCCATCGCGGGCAAAAAGATGCGCCAGTTCGAGGCCTATGCCGCTCGACGCGCCTGTAATCAGCGCAGTCTTCGGAGCAAAAAAAGGCGAAGTCGTCGTCACGACTCAGTTATAACGAAAATTCGGGATTCATGCAGCGCCGCTAGTTACTTGGCCCCGTTCTTCAACTCCAGGAAAGTCACGACTTGCCAGCGCTGCGGCTTAGGTATTTGTGCCCATCCCGGCATTCCCTTGTTGAGATCGCCGTTGGTGATGAACCAGAACAACTCGCCCGGAGCGGCGTTCTTAACTTTCGCGCTGGTCAAAGCCGGAGCCGGACCAATGCCTTGCAAGTCATTGCCGTGGCATTGCGCGCAATTCTGAGAAAAGACCTTCTTGCCGCCGGCCGCGGCGGATGCGTCGCCAGAGTATGGGTTTTTCAATTCAGTCGCTGAGGCGGGAGCGTTACGGAAGTTTTGTGCGAAAGCATTCGGAGTCATAGAAAGTATTACTGCGATCATTGCAATGGTGGCGTAATTAACGATGATGCGTAAGCGTCGAGTCACGAATTCCTCCCTTGTGCATTTTACAGGGAAGCATCAATGAAACAGCTTCTCGACCTTGCGGCGGAATCCGCTGATTTCGTATTGCACTCCGAATCGCAACATTACCCGGTAGCTGGCGTCGGTCAAACCAAACGTCGGCGACAGCTTGAACAAAGCATTCGCCGACCTGCCAGGAAAGTACTGGGGCAATGTATTGCGATGTGCCGTGAACGGTGAACTTGTTCGCCGTGCCGAGTCCGCCGAAGAACTCAACCCCGGCCTGGAAGTTTTCGCGGCATAGAGTGCATTCGTCGGCAGAGGCGAGTAACGACAGAGGACGGCTCACGGCTGCGGCGTAACCGAACTCCCACGGTTCGCCAGCCAGGTTCTTCTCCGCAATGAAGTTTTCTGCGATGTTCCAGCCATTGAGGTTGCTGGAAAGGATCAGCTTGGTCTCGAGTTCGCGTTGGCGGTCGCGGCTGGCTATCTGGTTTGGGACCAATCCGTCGTACTGCGAGTCGAAGCCTACGACCTCGACGAGGCTCTTGTCTGCCCCGTTCGTGTCTTCGTACTCAACGTAAAAAACCGGGTTAACGAGGTGGTCGTGCATCAAGAGCCGAAAACGGTTCTCCCAGCGAAAGCCGGTGAAAATCGTGCTCTCGTTGGCCGTGGTCTGGCCATCCAGGTAGAACTCAGTGGTCCACCAGCCCTTCGCACCGTATTCGAATTCCGTCACGCCGGACAGAAACTGGTTGCCGTCTTTAGGAGCGGCGGTGAGACCTGACATCTCGATTTCCAGATTTCCCGGCTCCTCCATGGTCGGTCGTAGGTGATGAAGTAAGGCCGGTCGCCGGCGAAGAGCATTAGGCAAGGCGAACCAGAGGAGGCACAGCAAGCGGCAGTATGCGAAGAGAAGCAGCGTTGATCATAGAAAAACCTCAATAAATGTGGAACCTGTTCGGATTCGGTGTTATAATTCTAAGTTGCAACACTGTTGCAACTGGTATATAACCATTAGAATTCATCTGGTAAGGCAGTTCAAGTAATCGGGTAAGAAATTGTTGCAACGGCGTTGCAACTAGATGCAACAAGAGAAGAGGAGGCCCGGGGCGATGCCGCTTCCGAAGACAGCCACACCTGGAGCATTGCAGAACGCACTGTTAAGCCGTGGGATCAGGCTTACTCGTCAGCGCAAGATCATCCTCGAAATCATCGAGACCGCCAGCCAACACCTCGACGCGGCCCAAATACTGCGCAAGGCGGCCAAGATCGATCCCGACATCAATCGGGTGACGGTTTACCGGACGCTGGGCTTGCTGAAGCGACAAGGGCTGGTCGATGAGCTCGACTTGCTGCATGTGAAGGGCGATGGCCACTTCTACGAACGGAGACCGCAGCGCGATCATATGCACATGACTTGTTTACGATGTGGCAGCGTGCAGGAATTCGAGAGCGACCTCTTTGACCGGGTGAAGGGACAAGTGGAACGGGACTGTCAGTTTCACATTCTGGTGGCGCGGTTTGAGATCGGCGGGTATTGCTCAAAGTGCAGAAAATAAAGGCTTTAGCCGTGTAAATGAAAAGCGCGCGGACATTTGTCCGCGCGCTTTAGTTTTGTTACCGATATGAGCTACTTGCTCGCCAGAGCCGGCTCAGGCACTTCGTAAATGCTGAACCACGAAGTTGCAGCCTTCAGGGCATTGTTCACGTTCTGGATGTTCTTCACGCCCTCGTCCTTGAGCCATGCGTCGAATGCTGATCCGCCCTTCTCGGCGAAGATTGGGATGCCATCTTTCCAGGTTGCGCGGCCGCAGAGAACGCCGTTGAACTTGACTCCGGCTTCCTTGGCGAACTCGAGGTCTTCGATGAACTCCGCATTACTGACGCCGGCCGACAAATAGATAAACGGCTTGGTGGTCGCGGTGGCAGCGGCGCGGTAGTGGTCGAGAGCTTCGGCCTTGGTGAAGACTTTGGGGCCCTTGAAGGACTTTGCGCCTTCGACGTACTGGAGGTTCACTGGGATTTCGACCTTCAGGACATCCACGCCGTAGCGGTCTTTGGAGAACTCGCGCATGGAATCGGCAACGACCTTAGGCTTCAGTGCGGCAAATTCGGGGCCCTTGTCTTCCAAGCCTTCTTTGTAGCCGATCAGCTCGAGGAAGAAGGGAATGTCGTTGGCGCGGCACTCGTCGCCGATGCGCTCGGTCCAGGCATGCTTGTGATCGTTGATCTTGGCATCGTCAAAGGGCGAGTAGTAGAGCAGAATCTTGATACAATCGGCGCCAGCTTCTTTCAGGCGGCGGACGGACCATACGTCGAGCAGGTCAGGCAGGCGTCCGGACAGCTTCGCGTCATAGCCCGTCTTCTCATAGGCCAACAGCAGGCCCGAGCCCTTGGCGCGGTGCTTGGAGGGTTCCAGACCCCATTCCGGGTCCAACAGGATGGCGCTGGCGTGCTGGGTAAGAACTTCGGTCACGTAGGTCTTAAATTCTGTCAAACCCTCGTCGGTGGCCCGGGTTCCAAGGGCTTTCTTGAGCGAGCCGCGCTGGTCCATAGCTGCGGCGGCAATGACTCCGCGCTCGTTCGACACATTCTGCATTCCCTGCAGTTTTCCAGGTGTAAGTTTCAAGGCATCCTCCTCGGGCGCTGAGCGTCCGGTATGAATTTTGGTACGGCCCTACTGATAATGGCTGGTCCTGCGGCAAAGAAATACAGGACACTCCATTCTAAATGAATCCGCGCATAGTAACAGCCGACAGCAAAACAAGTTGACCCTACTTTTGAAGTGGCAAACTGGCCAGTAATGCGCGCTGCTGCGCAACCAGCGATTCAATTCCCCTGCGAGCCAGTGCCATCATTTCAGCGAGTTGGGCGTCGTCGAACGGGCGATGCTCGGCTGTTGCCTGCACTTCTACGAGTTTTCCAGCTCCCGGTTACGACCAGGTTCATGTCAACGTCGGCGCGGGAATCTTCTTCGTAGCAGAGGTCGAGCATGGCTACCCCGTCGACGATACCGACGCTGGTGGCGGCTACGTAATCGGTGAGAGGTGAGCCCTTGAGTGAGCCGCTTTCAAGCATGGCAGTCATGGCGAGCCCTAGGGCCACGAATGCGCCGGTGATGGAGGCTGTCCGGGTACCTCCGTCGGCCTGAATGACGTCGCAATCGATGAAGATGGTGCGCTCGCCGAGCTTCTCAGTATCGGTGACGGCGCGAAGCGAACGGCCGATCAAGCGCTGAATCTCGTGGGTACGGCCACCGGCGCGGCCCTTGGTGACTTCGCGCGGCGAACGGTTGAGCGTGGCGCGGGGCAGCATGCCATATTCGGCGGTCACCCAGCCCTTTCCACTGTTACGCAGGAATTGAGGAACCGTGTCTTCGATGGTGGCGGTGCAGACAACACGAGTGTTGCCTACCTCGATGAGGCAGGAACCTTCCGCCAGGGAAATGTAGTTGGGGATGATCTTGACCTGCCGAAGCTGGTCACAGGCGCGATGATCAGAGCGATAAACCATAAGAGGCGATTGTATGCGTTCGAGCTCTGGACAGTTATTCGCAGAATCGACGTCCAGAGCGTAGGCCGTAGAGTTGCTGTGGTGTTGTAGTGCTGTAGTGCACAATGCCGAAGATTTTAACATGCGGTTGTTTAGAATCATTGGGTTAGGAAAGACATGTCAGCAAGTCATTGAAATATATATAAGTTATAGCTATCTAAGCAGATTCAAAGGGGTTACCGCAGCGATTTTCGTACGTCGTTCGCTATCGAAAGTTCGAGCTCGAATTTTCAAAGAACCGGCAGCGGGCGGCAGCCTAGGCGTCGTCGCCGGCAGAGACACATATCCGTATGCCTCACGATTGCTCTTTTACGGAACAAGCGACAGAGCAGGCAAGACGCCCGACACGTCGGCGTGTGATAAGAAAGGGCAGTTTCGAGTTTCAAGTTTCGGGTTTCGAGAGAGGCATGCAGCCGCTGTGTGGCGCCCGGCGAAAATGCAGGTCCCTCGACTCCGCCCGAGGCGGGCTGCGCTCGGGATGACAAACAAGACTACAGGTCACCAGGAGAGTGCTTTATCCGCCGAGGTCGATATGCTCCACGTGATCGACCTGGCGGCCGAGGAATCGGGTTGCGAGGCGCTTGAATTTTCCGGTTGAGTCGGTGACGAAGAACTGAAAGGTGCGGTGAGCGGGGACAGCTTTGGTCCCGGCGTTCGCCGGGGATGGGAGCGATGCGAGCATGGCCTTCACGGCTTGCGAGGTGGATTCCGCGGAGTCGACGATGGTGACGTGCGGCGGTGTAATGCGTCGCAAGAGTGGCGCCAGCAACGGATAGTGCGTGCAGGCTAGTACCAATACATCGGCTTGGTCCGATACTGCTGCGAAGGCTTCGCCGAGGTAAATCCGAGCGACTTGTTCGGTGACAGGATGGTCGATCCAGCCCTCTTCGACCAGGGGGACAAACAGTGGGCAAGCCATTTCGTGGGATGCCATCCCGTGGCGGCTGAGTGCTTGCTGATAGGCGTGGCTGCTGACTGTGGCTTCGGTAGCGATCACAATCGCCGCACGGCTAGTGCTGACTGCCGAGGCGGCGGCCGCGCCCGGCTCGACGACGCCGACAACGGGAATGCTGACCGACTGCTCGATCTGCGGCAAAGCCAGCGCGGTCGCGCTATTGCAGGCAACCACCAGAAGGTCGATGTTCTGCGATTCGAGGAACCTCGCAGCGCCGGTGGCGTAGCGCGCCACGATCTCCGCCGATTTGGTGCCGTAAGGCAGGCGGGCCGTGTCTCCGAAATAGATGTAATGTGCTGGAAATTGCGCAGCTCATGGCGCGGAGAACGGTGAGTCCGCCAACGCCCGAGTCGAAGACGCCGATGCGAGGAAGGCTCATTTCGCGTCCTTGGCGAACGGGTCTATTTCCGCAGCGGTGTAGAAGCGTCGCAGATCAGCGTGGCCGGCGAGGGTCTCGCGCTCTTTGCCGTCCACAAGAATCTTGACGCGAACTATCTTCGGATTGTTGGCATTCAGAGTGGCGACGATGGAGGCAATCGTCAGCTCTTCAGCAAGCACCCCGGACGGGCGGGAGTCAGCAAATGCGGCGCTGGTGTCAACGACAGCGGTGTCACTTCCAAAAAGGAAGACGTCGCGAAGGTCGGAGCCGGGGCTGCCGGAAGGAGTGGGTGAGAGCTCTGCGGTGGAACGGGCGAACAAGGCGCGCAAGATCGCTCGTGTACGTTCGCTGGCTCTTCCGGGAGCGGCATCGTCTCCTGTGATCGATGCAGGATGCCTTCTGCGTCGGAGGCGACGTAAAACGTGACTGAGGTGGCGGGGCCGATGGACGGGGGCAATACGACGGTTTGTTGGCGGGCGAGGCGCTGTTCCTCGAGCGCGACGCGACTCTTCAGGTGGTAAGCGTAAAGCCCCAGTCCGGCGGCGACCACGACCAACACCAGGAACATGATGAGGATGCGACGAGTCACGGCCGCACCTCGGGGATCTTGCTTCGCATCGCGACGATTCCAGCAGCGATCGATTGCGCGACCTGTTCCTGATAGGCCGCATTAGAAATATCCGACACGTCGTCGCTTGGAGGCGCGATTTCAACGGCGATGGCTGGCGCGGCGATGTTGTTCATCGGGCGGAGAGAAGCCGAAAAGAGCGAGTTCGGAGAGTTTGCGGGTTTCCAACTCCGCGGAGACCGAACCAGCCGACCGCCAAACTTGTGTCGAGGTAGCGCAGCTTGCGCGCGGTCCCAGGGGAGGAAGTCGCGAGTGTTAAGGCTGCTGGCGTCCACCATCGAGGTGAACACGTGAACACCGCGGCCTGTATTTGCGGCGTGGAGCGCCATATACAGGGCTGGACGCGCAGCGTTGGCCGAAATCGCGCGCTGCTCGAGAGAAATCGCTATGTCGGAGTTGCGGAGCAGGGCGGAGGCGATACGTGGCTCGCCAGTTCGTGCTGCACTTTCGGGCGAGTGCTAATACGAGATCCTTTTCGGGCGACGTCAGGAGTGATGGCCGCACCGACATCGGTGCCTCCGTGTGCGGGATCGATGATCACCAGAAATCTAGGGCCAGTGTAAGGTTTTGCGAGTCCTTCGGTAGGCTGAGTAGGAATGTGCAGGTCGGGCGGGGGCAGCGGCTGGGTGACCTGGGGAGGAGGCGCCGGCGCCGCAGTGACGACGATCGTTTTGCCGCCGTCTGCGAAGTTGGCCATCATGGCTCCCGTGCCGGTGATGTCGAGTTCGCGATGCCATCGTGTTCGACGAATTTGGCTCCCGGTGATGAGGGATCGGTGTAACTGGCATGGTCCACGGCGGCAATACGGGGTCTTTGCGAAACGTGAAACGGATGTGGCCGGGCTCGGTTGCGATGGTCGGTGTAACCGGCGAATCGAAGCTGATGAAGAGTTTCGATGGCGTGCCATTGCGGAGGTCGAGCGTGAAGTGTTCGCCGACATCACCGATGAATAGCCGCAGTGCAGTGGGATTCAACCTGATTTGCTGGAGAGCGTCCGCGCCAGCACCTCGCTGACTGCCGAGAGCGGGATGTAGCCGCGGCCGTTCTGGATTGCAGAAGTTGGCGGGGAGCTTTATGTTGTCGCCTTTGACTTTGCCCTTATCTTTGCCGTCCTGGAACTGAAGTTCTAATTCGCGGCCGCCTGGGGCGGTGAACTTCAGCTTGAGCTTCTTGCCATCGACCCGGGCATCCACGGCGCCGAGCGGTTCGAGAAGTTCAACGAGTCCGACATAGGGCTGGCCGTTCTGTGCGTCAGCGGGAACGGTGTAGTAGGCCTGGCGGGAATAGACGGAAGCGGCGCGCCCTCGCGCGGTTGCGCCAGCACGACCGCATTGCCGGTGCCAATTGGCGAACACGCCACCCGAGGCGAGCAATAGCAGGCCCGCGATGCGACCGAACGAGGGCGCAATCGCGGCAACCTAGCGGCCTCCGGTGACGGCAGGCTGCGCGGCTTCCTCCAGGGAATAGATGGTCAGGCCGCTCAGCAGCTTGGGGAAGAAGTCAGTTGATTTCTGCGGAAGCACTTCGCCACTGAAGGCGATGTCGCGCACTTGTTCCATTCGGACCGGGTTCATCAGAAAAGCTACGTTTGCGCCGCGGCTCACCTCGTCCACTGCTTCGCGAGCCTCGCGCACATATTTCAAGTGCTTCTGGTCGCGGATGTCTTCTTCCGACATTCCCAGAGTTTCTTCGAGAATGAGTTTGTGGAGCTGTACGACGTCGAGTGTGCGTTGCTGGGCGGATTGGCCGTCGAGAGACGAGGACTGCTGGCTGTCCTGGGCGCGCAGAAGATAACAAGAACCCGCGGTGACAGCCAGAAGCGCAGTTCTGTGCTGGCCGGCTTCGTGCATGCGGTTCAACGCAGGGGACAAATCGCCCGCTCGATCGAGCTTCTCGACTTCGAAGTATTTCTGCAGATCGGCGATACGAGCTTGGATTCGTCAAAGGCGGCGAGGCCGAAAACTACGCGGTGGGTGGGAAGAACGACCAGGCCCTTCGAATCCATGTTGACGAGCGTCATCATCATGCGATCGTAGGGCGCGCCGTCGGATACTGTCCTGATTGCTGACGCATTTCGTTACGGTAATTGAGAGCGGTCTCGTAACGGTGATGGCCGTCTGCGATGATCAGGTTCTTGTCGGACATGGCTTGCTGGACGCGCGCTATCGTGGCAGCGTCGGATATCTCTCCAGAGGCGATGGATGACGTCGTATTCGTCCGTGACTTCGACGTCAGGGCGGACGAGTCTGGGAGAGGATGGAATCGACCTCTTCGGCCGGGTCGCTGTACAGCATGAAAATCTGGCCGAAGTGAGATTTGGTTGCCTGCAACAAATTGAGGCGGTCGGCTTTTGGCTTGCTGAGGGTTTGCTCGTGGCGGAAGACTACTTTGGCGTCGTAGGGTTCGAGTTGGCCGGCGGCGATGAATCCGCGGCGTTCGGCTTGTGTACCGGACGGATCACCGGGCACGCTAAACGTCTGAGTATAAAGATAAATGGACGGATCTGTGTCGCGAGCTAGCACTTCCTCTTGCTGCCAGTTCTCCAGGAAGTCGGCGGCGCGGCTATAGACGTTTTGCCCCTCGTTGTCACCGGTCTCGGGTTTGCCAAGGATAATGCGCACCAGATTGTAAGGACTGGTCTTGTAATAGCGGTCTTGCGCGGCGGGCGAAATCTTGTCGTAGGGCTGGGTTACGACGTCGCCGACTCGACACCTTCGAGGGATCATAACGAAGCGCGCGGAAGGGAAATATTTTTGCCATCTGAATGTGCTTTCGTCCCGTAATTTGAATGGAAGTGGATGAATCGAAGTAAGCTCGATTGTAGCAGCAGGCTCTGGGGAAACCGGGAGAGCTGCGGTTGCATCTTGATGATAGAGTGCGTGTCGGAATGTGTCGGTACTTTGACACCGTGCGCGAAATGCTGTGATACCATTCTGCCTACCTGAGTAGAGGACCTATGGCCCGGGGAAGCATTACGGGAGTCGAGGCGTCACTCTCGATGACCCTCCAGCCGTTCGGTACGCGAACGAAACTTCTCCTGCGCCCGGCTGTTTATAGCCTCCTGAAGCGAAAGTGCCACGTAGTCGCGCTGATGCTTTTTGGTTGCGATTTGCGGTGGTCTGACTTTGCCTGCATTCTGCCAGAGCGATCAGACCGATGTACACGTTGTTCCCCGCGAACAGAAGAAAGACACAAAACCTGACCCGACGGTGATGCCTCTCGGATGTGGCTGCCGAGGCGAAAGCGGCGGGAGTGTCGGTGGATCCTTCGCTGAAGACGCACACCAAGCCGATCCGCAAAGATGTGGATCTGGTGCTGGTCCCAGTGACGATCACTGACCCGATGAACCGGTTGGTGACGGGCCTGGAAAAGGAAAACTTTGAGCTGACCGACAACGGGCAGCTGCAGGAGATTCGCCATTTCTCCAGCGAGGATGCGCCAGTGTCGCTGGGCGTGATTTTCGATATCAGCGGATCGATGTCGAACAAAATCGACAAGTCGCGCGAAGCGGTGGTGGAGTTTTTCCGGACGGCGAATCCGGAGGACGAATTCTTTCTCATTACGTTTTCCGAAAAACCGGAGGTTTTGGCCGATTTTACGACGTCGGTTGAGGACATCCAGGACAAGCTTGTGTACGCGGTGCCGAAGGGCAGAACTGCGCTGCTGGACGCGATTTACCTGGGAATGAATCGCATGCGCAAGGCCAAGCACCAGAAGAAGGCGCTGCTGATCATCTCGGATGGCGGCGACAACCATAGCCGATACACCGAAAGCGAAATCAAGTCGCTGGTGAAAGAGGCCGATGTACAGATTTATGCCATTGGTCTCTATGATCGAGATTTCAAGACGCCGGAGGAGCGCGAAGGTCCGCAGTTGCTGGCCGAGCTCTCGGACGTGACGGGCGGCCGGACTTTCGCGATCGGTAATCCCAATGAGTTGGCCGATGTCGCCACCAAGATCGGCATCGAGTTGCGAAATCAGTACGTGCTTGGGTATCGACCGACGAACCCAAGCCGCGACGGAAAGTGGCGCAAAATCAAGGTGAGGCTGAATCCGCCGAAGGGCCTGCCGCCCCTGCACGTGTACGCTAAGACCGGATACTATGCTCCGACGGAATAGCAAGGCTGTTCTACTGCTGGCAATTTTCTTCGCCTGGATTACTACAGGTAACCGCGCAAGCGGCACCTCCGGCCTCCCAAAATCCTCCAGCGGCAAGTCCTCCTGCGGCAACTACGGGACAGGCTCCCGCCGAAAAAAGCGGCGACGTATTCGTTTTTCGCAAGGAAGTGGACGAAGTCACACTTCACGCCACGGTGGTAGACGACAAGAACCACATTGTGACTGGTCTCGATCGCGCGGATTTTACGGTGTTCGAGGATGGCCAGCCGCAAAAAATAACGTCGTTTCGTCATGAGGATATTCCTGTCGCGGTTGGGATCGTGATCGACAATTCGGGATCGATGCGTGACAAGAGGCCGGCTGTGAATGCTGCGGCCATCAACTTTGTGAAGTCCAGCAATCCTCAGGACAAAGTGTTCGTCGTTAACTTTAACGAGGATTTTTTCCTGGACCAGGACTATACCGCGTCCGTTCCGAAGCTGAAGGACGCGCTGGAGCGCATTGAAGCTCGGGGCGGAACGGCACTGTACGACGCGGTTGTGGCGTCGTCGGACCACCTGAAGAAGTCCGGCCTGTTAGAGAAGAAGGTGTTGCTGGTAGTTACGGATGGCGAAGACAATGCCAGCCGGGAGTCGTTGGAGCAAGCGATTCGGCGGCTGCAAGAAGAGAATGGGCCTACGGTCTATACCATCGGGCTGTTGGCCGAGGAGCGCTCCAAACGGGCCAAGCGGGCGCTGCGAGAGATGGCCGAGGAAACCGGCGGCATGGCGTTCTTTCCGCAGGGATTGGCCGAGGTGGACTCCATCACGCAGCAAATTGCGCATGATATTCGCAATCAGTACACCATCGGATATCACTCTTCGAAGCCACAAACCGAGGGCGGATTTCGAACCGTGAAGGTCGATGCCAACGCCAAGGGATACAAGAAACTCCAGGTGCGCACGCGCAGCGGCTACTATGCAGGACAGCAGCGGGCGGCAAGTCCAACCGAGCCTAGCACGGCTAAATAGTTAATCCTGGTGCCGTGGCTGCCGCCGTCAGTTCGACGGCGGAGCTGCCTGAAACTTGGCGACCACTTTCTTCCGCTCCAGCAACTCCAACGTGTTTCCTTCAATCTTGTAAGAGCCGGTGGCGGTGAGGGCCTGGTTGAACTCCTGCTCCTGTTTCATGATGGGGTCAGGGCAGGCCATCATCGTCATGGCGCCGCCGAGCAGTTGCAGCGAATTGCCGCTGAGTTGGAAGGTTCCGGTAAGGCTGTTGCAGCCGGACGATCCCGTATAACGCTTCTGGTCCGTAGCCAGCATCAGAAACGCCGGATTCTGCGGATTCATCGCGGTGACTGGCTTGCCGTGCAATTCGATCAGCATCCAGCGCGTGCCACGCAGCGCATTCGGTCCCGCCGTGGCCGGCGTCGCGGGAGTTGCTGCTGGCGCTGAGGATCGCGCCGGCCGGATCGACCACCATATTCACGGTACTTGGTGCTCCGTTGGTGAGCACCGGATAGGCCCGCGTCGTTGTGAACAGCAGGTTCTCTCCCAACTTGATCTGCACTCGTAGCGAGTAGCGATGCGACGGCTGGATGGCCTGCGGGTCGTAAGGCAACTTGAAAGGAATCGGTACCTGCTGGCCGAGCGACGCGAACGTGTTCTCCGCTACCACTTTGGCGGGCGCATCGGCGATTGAGACGTCTTCCAAACGCACATCGATAGCGGCATCCGGCGATAATGCCATGCGCACTCGATAGGTAATCGTGCCGGTTATCTTCGATGAGGTAGCGCCCGAGCTGGAAGTTTGACCAAAAGCCAATAGCGGCGCAGCAATCACGGCACACAACACCAACTGATACAGACGGCAGCGAGCCATCGGAGTATTCCTCCCTAAAATGTCTGTTCGGGCATGGAAAGCCTATCATGTGCGGCGCATTGGCCAGCGTTGACCGGCGCGCCGGGCATCACGTACCCTTGTGAGTCCGCTCTGATGCCGGAACTATCATGAAAACTGCCGAAATCAGCACCCTCCGCGTGGCCGAGGAGATCACAGAACTTGTCGGCGAGACGCCAGTTCTCCATTTGAAGAAGATCGTTCCGGCTGATGCCGCGGACGTTTACGCGAAGCTCGAGTATCTGAACCCTGGCGGCAGCATTAAAGATCGCGCTGCCCTGGGAATGATCTTGAACGCCGAAAAGGACGGCCGCTTGCGGCCGGGCGCCACGATTTTCGAAGCGACTGCCGGCAATACGGGCGTGGGGCTGGCCCTGATCGGTTGCGGCCGAGGGTATAGCGTCGTACTGGCCGTGCCCGAAAAATTTTCGCAAGAAAAAGTGACGCTGATGGAGGCGCTAGGGGCCGAGGTCATTCGTACGCCCCACGCTGACGGCATGGAAGGCGCGATTCGCTACGTCAAAGAACGGGCCGCCAAAACTCCGAATTCCTTCATGGCTGCGCAATTTGAAAACCAGGCCAATCCAGACTTCCATTACGAAACGACAGCGCGAGAGCTTTTCGAACAGATGCAAGGGCGCGTGGATGCGGTCGTGATTGGCGCAGGTACAGGCGGAACCTTCACTGGGAGTTGCCCGGTATTTCAAGGAACGAATTCCCAACTGTCCTGGCGATTGTAGTGGAGACGCAAGGGTCGATTCTCGGTGGCGGGCCCAAGGGCGACCATGCGATTGAAGGCATTGGAGCGAGCTTTATTCCTAAGACTTTCGACGCGTCACTGGCTGACGAAATCATCGCAGTGAGCGATCGCGATGGATTCGACATGGTAAAGAAGCTGGCCGCGATCGAAGGAGTGTTGGCGGGATCGAGCGCGGGAGCGAACGTTTTTGTCTCCATCGAAATCGCCAAAAAGCTGGGGCCCGGCAAACGGGTTGCCACGATCATTCCGGATTCCGCCGAGCGGTATTTGTCGAAAGACATATTTCATTTCAAAGAAGAGTAGATACGCACGGTTCGCAAAGAAAGAGTGCGGACGATTCCTTTCAGTAATTCGAAAAGCGAAATCATTATGAAAAAGAAGCCGGGATTCGCCACGCGCGCAATTCATGTCGGAAACTCTCCTGACCCGTCCACAGGGGCAGTGGCTCCTCCGATTTTTGCGACCTCTACCTACGCGCAGGAAGAACTGGGCAAGACCAAGGGCTATGACTATTCGCGTGCCGGGAATCCTACGCGGACGCGGCTGGAAGAGAACCTGGCTTCGCTAGAGGGAGGCACGGCGGCGCGAGTCTTCTCCAGCGGAATGGCGGCGGTTTCGGCCATCGCGAGCCTGATGAAGAGTGGCGAGCACATTGTCGCTTCGGACAATCTGTACGGCGGAGTTCCAAGGCTGTTCAATCAAGTCTTGACGAACTTTGGATTGCAATTCACCTACGTCAACACTAGCCGACCCGCGTAACGTAGCCAAGGCGATCCGGAAGAACACTCGGTTTGTGTATATCGAGACGCCGACCAATCCGCTGATGGGATTGACGGACATCGCTGCAGTGAGCGAAATCGCCCACAAGCGGGGTTGCCAGGTAGTGGTGGACAACACGTTCATGTCGCCGTATTTTCAGCAGCCGATTGGGCTGGGCGCGGACATGGTGCTGCACTCGACGACGAAATTCTTAAACGGACATAGCGACGGAATCGGCGGTGTACTGGTATGCACGACGGCGGAGCAGGCAGAGAAGCTGGCGTTTGTACAAAAGGCCGTGGGAGCCATTCTGTCGCCGTTCGAATGCTGGCTGGTGCTGCGGGGCATTAAGACGCTGGCTGTGCGCATGAAGCAACATGACGAGAGTGGTCGCGTGATTGCCGATTATCTCAGCGGCCATCGCAAAGTGAAAAAGGTGTTTTATCCTGGGCTGAAAAGCCATCCGCAGTACGAACTCGCGTGCCGCCAGATGTCAGGCTTTGGGGCCTTGATCACGTTCGAGACGGGATCACTGGCCAATGCGAAGAAGTTTTTGAAGCGAGTTCGCGTGTGCACGCTGGGCGAGTCGCTCGGGGGAGTTGAGACCCTTATTTCTCATCCCGCCACGATGACGCATGCAGCAATTGGCGCCGCAGGGCGCAAGGCGATCGGACTCACCGACGGCATGGTGCGCATCTCAGTTGGTGTTGAGGATGTCGATGATCTGATTGCGGACCTGGAGCAGGCCTTGACAGCGATCTAAGTATTTTCAGGCTCGGTGTATCCCGTGGCGGCACGAGTGCAGCCGGGTTAAAACCAGGCTCCCTTCAAAAAGCGATGCCTGACGCGGCGCTGAAGCGCCGCTGTACGGTAACACTAGAGGCTAATCCTCCTAGAAGATCTGCGTTACGCCCTCTTGCATCAGTCGGATTTTGTCTGCCACGCCCAGATTCCCGTGCTCCGCTGAGCAATCTCTGCACCGGCTCATCTACGGGTTCATAGGACAGGCGAAACGTGCCGTAGTGCATGGGGACCATCCAGCGCGAACCAAGATCCTGGAAGGCTTGCAGAGCGTCTTCGGGACTGGTGTGCACATTGCGAAACGAAGCCGGATGGTAGGCGCCAATCGGAAGCAGCGCCAATTCAGGATGCAGCCGGGCACCGATCTCCGCGAATCCGTCGAAATATGCCGTGTCTCCGGCGTGGTACACAGAATGCTTCCCGGAGCGAAGAACGAAGCCGCCGTAGCCGCGGTGCACGTCGCGAATGACGCGTGCTCCCCAATGACGGGACGGCGTGTGCGTAATCTCAACGCTCCCTAAGTGAATACTCTGCCACCACTCCAACTCAATCACTCGCGAGAATCCCAAGTCGCTGACCAGGTCGCGAAGGTGCTTAGGAACGATGATTAAGGGTCGCCTGCCCGTCTTACGGCGCGAGAGGTTTGCTATTGTTCGAAGAGACCGGCGGTGCAGGTGATCAAAATGGGCGTGCGTGACCAGAACCGCATCAATCGGCGGTAGATCGCGCATGCGCAGGCCGGGGCGTCGAAGCCGCTTCAGCACGAAAATCCATTGCGCGAAGTTGGGATCGATTACCAGGTTCTTTCCGCCGAGTTGAAGGAAAAAGCTGGAGTGACCGATGAAGGTGAGGCCCAGTTGTTCGCGGCCGGCCATTACTGGTTTTCGATGGGTGCCGGTGCGCGGCATGAGCGCTGAGCGTCCTACAAGTGTGCTGAACTGTCGTGCTTTGCGTCGGATGTTTGCCGATATCATTGCTCCTGATTGGACGCTCCAAGTAGCCCCGACGATGCGAAGGTCGGGCAAGCCGGGTGTGACAGCATTCCTTGACCTGCTGTGGCGGGTCAGCTTAAATCAAATTGGGCAAAGGAGAAGCTAATGCGAATTGCATTTCTCGGGTTGGGCATCATGGGCCGACCGATGGCGTCGAACCTGGTGAAAGCAGGACATGAAGTTTCCGTTTGGAACAGAACTGCGCGTCAGCATGTCGACGGGGCTCGAACAGCGGTTTCGCCGGCCGACGCTGCCAAGGATGCGGACATCGTTTGGATGTGCGTGGCTGATACCGCCGCCGTGGAGAGGGTGGTGTTTTCCGCCGACGGCATTGAGCAGTCGCTGCGGGAAGGGATGGTCATTGCTGATTCCAGCACGATTTCGCCGTCCGCTACCTTGAGGTTCGCTGAGCGCGTTGCGGAAAAAGGTGTTCAGTGGGTGGATGCGCCCGTGACTGGTTCTAAGATCGGCGCAGAGAATGGCCAGCTCATCTTCATCGTGGGCGGTCCGGCGGTGACCGTCGAATCGATGGATCCGCTATTCAAGGCGATGGGCAAGACCGTCATTCACGTGGGCGACACGGGCAAAGGCCAGTCGGCGAAGATTTGCATGAATCTTCAGATTGCGATGATTTATGAAGGCTTCGCTGAAGGAATGACGCTGGCGCGGAAGTTGGGAGTTGAGCCGCAGAAGATGGTCGAACTGGTGCAGGCATCGATGATTCGGTCGGGAGTAGTGGACTACAAAGCTCCTTTTGTACTGCGGCAGGACTACTCGCCGAACTTCCCACTTCGGCTAATGCATAAAGACATCCACTTGCTGCTCGATACGGCGAAGGAGATGCGGGTGAAGCTGCCGGCGCTCGAGACGGTAGACGAGATTTACGAACTTTCGAGCGAGGAAGGCTGGGACGACCTGGATTATGCGGCCACGATTCAATTACTGGAGAAGTGGGCTGGGTTGGGTTCATCGAGCAAGTAATTCAGTGTTACTGCTGAACGGTAGGTGCAGCGGGCTGGGCGATGGTCAATCGATTGTGGTCGCCGGGCTCGATGTTGTTCTTCTCAAGGCAGACTTTGATGCGTTGCTGCAACTCGCGCCGCACCGCATCTTGCGATCCCGGCTTGGTCTTGAGTGTCAGCAGGTAATCCACCGTTCTGCCGACCACCTTGTCGATGCCATGAACCTGGGGCTGAGAAACGATCAGGTCGGCGAAGCGCGGGTCTTTGGCGAGTTCGTCAGCAGTTTGCGTCAGCAGGGCAGTGACCTGATCGCTGGGAGCGGAATAAGCGACTGAGATCTTCAGGTTGATCTGCGTCCAATCGCGCGTGAGATTGCTCACGACCTTGATTTCGCTGCTCGGTACGGTATGAAGTGTACCGTCGGCGTCGCGCAAGACCGTTCTCCGCAGAGTCATGTTTTCGACCACGCCCTGCACACCGGCGATTCTTATGGTGTCGCCGATGTCGTACTGATTTTCCGCCAGGATGAAGAAGCCATTAATGAAATCCTTGACGAGCGTCTGGGCGCCGAATCCAATGGCGAGGCCCGCAACGCCCGCACTGGCCAGCAGCGGCCCCATATTGATGCCGAGAAGCGCGAGAATCTGCATTCCCGCGATGCCGGTAATCACCAGAATGCCGATGCTGTAGCTGACGCCGGAGAGTGTGCGAAACTGCTGCGAGCGAACTGCCGACCGCTGATCCGTGCGATCGCCAAGCCTGCCAAGATGCCGTAACGCGAGCTTGAGAAGGCGGGAGAGGATAAACGCAATTATCAGGACTGCTACTATCTTTGGCGCCTGGTATCGCAGAAAATCGAACGCGTCGTCGCCCCAGTCATCGAGCACGCGCAAGAGGCGGTTTGGAGCTACGGATTCTGGAGCGAAATGAAAGCAGTGCGAGACCGGCCATTCGTGGAGCGATTATAGCAATGCCGAATGCCCAGCCTGGCAACTACGATGGTTGAAGAAAAGTGCATGAAACGTGAGTACGCCACATTAGCGCTGCACCGGAGGACTGAGATGTCGAGATTGCCGCTGAGATTAATTTGTTCGCTTGTTTTGGCGCTAGGGATGCTATGCGGTCCTGGCGGGGTCGCGCAGAACATGGGACCCCCGCCGGATGCCAGTACGTCTGGCGGTCGGCAACAGCAGGACCGCGACGATTCGTTCACGTTGCAGCAAAAGAAGGACCTGGTCAAGAAACAGAACGAACTGCGTCAACAGGAGATCAAGAAAGACACTGACAAGTTGCTCGAACTTGCCACCGAACTGAAGCAATACGTGGATAAGACGAACGAAAACATCATTTCGCTCGACGTTATCAAGAAAGCAGAACAGATTGAGAAGCTGGCACACAACGTGAAGGACAAAATGAAAGGCCAGTGAGCGCGGGCAATTGCCGGGCGAAGAGCTAAGAGCAAGAAAAACGCCATCCGCGAGGGATGGCGTTTTTGCTGGGGTAAGAAAGTAGCCTAGACGGTTTTCACGATCCGCATGCCGTAGAACGAACGCCACACGAACACGAAGGAAATCGCAAAGAACACAACCGCGAGGATGTGCGCAAACACGGTTCCGCTGGTAGCCGTCAATTGCACCGCCAACTCAACGGCCAACAGTCCGAAGAGAGTGGTGAACTTGATGATGGGATTGAGCGCAACCGAAGACGTGTCTTTGAAGGGATCGCCCACGGTGTCGCCCACGACAGTTGCGTCATGCAGGGGAGTGCCTTTCTGCTTCAGTTCGACCTCGACGATCTTCTTGGCATTGTCCCAGGCGCCGCCGGCATTGGCCATGAACATCGCCTGGTACAAGCCGGAGATGGCAATCGAAATCAGGTAGCCGATGAAGAAGAACGGCTCCACGAAGGCAAATGCCAGGGTCACGAAAAATACGGCGAGGAAGATGTTGAACATGCCTTTCTGCGCGTACTTGGTGCAGATTTCAACGACCTTCTTGCTGTCTTCGACCGAAGCTTTTCGACGCCTTCCAGTTTGATGTTCTTCTTGATGAACTCGACCGCGCGGTAAGCGCCGGTGGTGACCGCCTGCATCGACGCACCGGTAAACCAGTAGATGACGGCGCCGCCGCTGATCAATCCCAGTACGAACGGAGCGTGCAAGAGCGAAAGCTTGTCGACGTTCTCTGTGAGGCCGTGAGTGAGCGCCATGATGATGGAGAAAATCATGGTTGTAGCGCCCACAACCGCGGTGCCGATCAGAACGGGTTTGGCCGTGGCCTTGAAGGTGTTTCCCGCTCCGTCGTTCTCTTCGAGCATGTCTTTAGCACGACCGAAGTTGACGTCAATGTTGAAATCCTTCTTCAACTCAGCCGCGATGTTCGGAACTTGCTCGATCAATGACAATTCGTATACTGACTGAGCGTTGTCGGTTACTGGGCCGTAGGAATCAACAGCGATCGTTACCGGTCCCATGCCCAGGAAGCCAAAAGCCACGAGGCCGAAGGCAAACACGGCGGGAGCCAGCATGAGGGGAACGCCGTTGATTAGTCCGCCCAATCCGACGTGCTGAAGTAATAGCCAATGCCCATCAGGCCGACGATGGTGAAGCCGAGGTAGTAGCAGGAGAAGTTGCCGGCCACCAGGCCCGACAGGATGTCGAGCGAAGCGCCGCCTTCTTCCGCGGAGGTGACCACTTCTTTTACGTGTCCCGATTCCACGTCGAAGTAAATACCTTCACCAGTTCGGGGATGACGGCCCCGGCGAGGGTGCCGCAAGAGATGATGGTCGCCAGCTTCCACCATTGCGTGGCATCGCCGCCGAGGTCAGGAATGATCACCTTCGAAACGATGTAAGTCAGGATGATGGACACGATCGAGGTAAGCCAGACCAACGAAGTAAGAGGCGCCTCGAAGTTCATCTTGTCAGCATTGCCGTATCGCGCCTTGGCCACGCGCTTCGTTCAAGAAGTAAGCGACGGTGCTGGAAACCAGCATCATGATGCGCATGACGAAGATCCACACCAGCAATTGCACCTGGATGTGGGGATCCTTCACGGCGAGAAGAATGAAGGTAATCAGCGCGACACCAGTCACGCCATAGGTTTCGAAGCCATCAGCGCTGGGGCCAACGGAATCGCCGGCGTTATCGCCCGTGCAGTCAGCAATGACACCAGGGTTGCGGGCATCGTCTTCCTTGATCTTGAAGACGATCTTCATCAGGTCGGAGCCAATGTCAGCAATCTTGGTAAAGATGCCGCCAGCAATACGGAGAGCGGCCGCGCCCAGTGACTCGCCGATGGCAAATCCGATGAAGCACTGGCCAGCGTAATCGCCCGGAATGAATAGGAGAATGCAGAGCATGATCAGCAATTCAACGCTGATGAGCATCATGCCGATGCTCATGCCGGCCTTGAGTGGGATGGCATAAATCGGGTAAGGCTTGCCGCTTAGACCGGCGAACGCCGTCCGGGAATTTGCAAACGTATTAACCCGGATACCGAACCAGGCGACGCCATAGCTGCCCGCAATTCCGATCAGGCTGAATAGCAGAATGATGGGCAGCGTAATTGCGATTGGCTTTCCGGGAACCGGCGCCAGCCATCCGAAGTATGCAGTGATGATGGCCGCGATGAAGACCCAAAGCACGAGGATGAATTTGCCCTGGGTGACCAGGTATGTTTTGCAGGTCTCGTAGATCAGCTCAGAGATTTCCCGCATAGAGCGATGAACGGGAGCATTCTTGAGCTGCATGTAGATGGCCAGGCCAAACGCCAGTCCGAACAGGCAAAACAAAAGTCCGATCATCAGCAGCTTGTGACCGTCAATACCGAGGAAGCTGACAGAACTGAGATCGGGCAGTTGCAGATTGGCTTCGCCCCCGCCTTCGCTGGGTTGTGCCAAGGCCGTTGAGCCCGTCAGCACGACCAGAGCAGCCAGCGACACCATCGACCTGGTCGAGCGAAAGATGGAAGCAGTAAGGTATGACAGTCGCCCTAAGTTGGCGAACCAGCGTTGCATATGAATCCTCCGACGGGCCGGTCGCTTGGAGTTGTGACCGCCCTTTGAATTAGCCAAACAGAATTCTCTTCTCCCGCGGTGGTCTGCGACGAGACTCAATATGACACCTGAGATCATCCAGCAGGCGGACGACGCGAATTTCCGGCATTGCTGTCAATGCCAGACCTTCGAATATCGTCAATTGACCTGCGCTAATCCCGGAAACGCGCTTCCACTTCAAGACGGAAGTGTTGAGGTTTGGCCGCGTCGGGTGTACTTGCATCTGTCCTCCGGGTAGAACGCTCCCAGATAGCGAATGCAGCACGAAGCGAGATTTTATAGCATGGGGGACGAAAAGCGGGTCAATTACATGCATCACCGACGTATGTGGCATGCCCCAAGAGTAGAACAAATCAGCATCCGCGGGATGCAAGCTGATTGCCCGATGTAGCGATCCGTTGATGGTAGTTAGGCAACCACGCCACGAATCGTCCAGAAATCGTGGGCGAGTTTCGAGTTGGTGATCAGCCTGTATGGCATCCAGAAATGCCCCTTGACTCCCCATTTTGGTCCCCAGGAATTTCGGACCAAAACGGCTTTCCTGCGGTCGTCATAACCCACCATCATGACGGCGTGCCCGCCCTTGAACACTTCGCGCTGTGTGTCGGGTGTTGGCATGATTCCGGTCTTACCTGTTTCATCGGTTTCAAAACTTGCGTAAATCTCAATGCCAAAGACAATCGGAGAGCCATCAGCCAGGCAAGCTTTCAGGTTCCGCAGTAACACCCCCGGCTTGGGTGAATGGGGAATGCGATGGTACTCGAAAACCTTCCGGGTAGACGCCGCAGCAAATGCGTCTTTTGAAGGCTTAGTCCTGACGATTTGGGTCTTCGGTATACGGCCAAACCGACTCATGACATACTCCGTGCCGGGTTACCGCCTTCAAAGCGTCACGCAAATACAGCACGGGCTTCAACTTGCGCTGGCCGCTAACTTTGCGCTCGTTGAAGAAGATGAACAGCCGAGAGGGATTGATAGCGCACATGCCCTGCAGCCGTTGCTCATAGGTGAAAGCGGCTGCCACTGCGTGCGCCGTGCAAGTGCCAAGGTTACCCTGGTTCCAGATAGGAGAACATTTCGCGCGGAGATCGACTCGCGCGGGCAAAGGCTTGCGGGAGTGATGTTTGGGGAGGGTGTAAAGGTAGTCGCGGGAATCTTCGATGTCTCTAGCGAGCAAGTGGCGAGTAGCTGGCATGGGTGTGGATTTTGACAGGTTTGTGCAGAATTGAGAAGAAATATCGCGTTGTAGCCCGTCGGCTCGGCATGACATTATGGTCGATAATTCATGCCGCTGGGCCTGGAATGAAGGCAGCCTGGAGTCCGCGCGGTATGAGTTGCCGCGCCAACCTTTGACGCGGTGACTTTCTGCCGTTAAAATAAAAAAATCAGCGCGCAAGCGCTTCAGACACTCCTCAGTAGCTCAATGGCAGAGCATCCGGCTGTTAACCGGAGGGTTGTAGGTTCGAGTCCTACCTGAGGAGCCATTCTTTCAATAAGTTACAAATTCCCAAAACAAAACTTCACCGCATTTCACCGCATTCGGATTGAAAACTTGCAATGGCGGAGCCGCCCTCCGGTTTGAATCGCAGGTCCGCCATGCCTTCCAGCCGATGCTGAGTTCGGTGAGCTGAACTGGTGCGCTGTGGACCGCGGCCAGATGATCCAGAATTTCCTGCGACTGGCGCTGCTGTTCCGGACTCACCTCAAAGCTCGCGCTCGGTTCGTGGGTCACGCACTCCTGCTCTACGTTCGGAAGGAACTCCGAAAACGCGAGAACGGATAAAAAACGCTGGAGCTTTGAGTCGCCGACTGGCGTGAAGGGCGCTGACGAGATCACCATCGGATTCGCGAGGACGAGTATTGAGTGGGTGCGCTGCCTTCGCGGGGCAAGACGGCGTGGGGGTGCAGATTACCGCCGCCAATGCGAGCCGGGGCGTGCGCGTCCTTTTCTTCTGGCTCGAGATGGCACGACGGCGACTCTGCCGGCGCATCCTCCAGGGTGAGTTGGAGATTTCGGCCTACAAGTCTCGGAACCCCGCGCAGCTTACAACGAAGGAATACGCCAAGCTGGCGCGCATCGCGGCCGAGATGGCGACTGGGCAGTCTGGATTGTCGATCCTGATGAACTGACGGCGCAAGACCTGTGCACGATCTCGCGACTCTACAGCCGGCGGCATGGCGTGAAGCTCATCGTCGTCGGTTGCCTGCAACTGCTGCAGGCCCCGGCAAAGAGCTGAGAGACCGCGTGACCTACGACAGCAATGTGTTACGGGAGATTCCGGCAGAGGTGCGATTCCTCTCGTGGGAGCCGCTGATTGCCGATCTGGAAGTGCTCGACCTCACGGGAATTGATTGGGCGAGCGTGGCCAATTAGTTAGGGGGTGGGTAACCACAAAATTGGTTACTATCGTTTGGAATAGCCTCGAGTTGGACGTCGTCGCCCGCCTACGGCGTGGCATCCTGATTGTCTATCGACTTTGAGACGTGAGCCATTGATCTTCGGTCTTGCCGAACCCCGGCGACGAAACATACGATGATGAATTGCTCTAGAACAGCACTGCTTACTGTCTCCTCAGGTCTGCCGTACCGGCCTACATGGTGTCCGCGCTGACATGTGCTCCGCTAAAGTTAGGAGAATCCAGTAGACGATCTTTGCAGAAGTTGAACAGCTCGACAATGGTTAACACTGAAACCTAATTTTGCCGGTGCGACCAGCAAAGGGAAGGATATGTCCCTGGCGAGTAAAAAAAGTGCTACCTATCTCTCATTCGTACTCATTCTACTAGTCGGGTTCGTCCTTGCGTCAGCTGCCCAAGCGCAATCTCCAGTCGGTGCTTGGACCTTCGATGATGGTACTGGAACCAGCGCAAGCGACTCATCCGGTAATCGCTATAACGCCACGCTGATCAATGGAGTCGGCTGGTTGCCGGGACTCATCGACTACGCTGTTTCTGCTGATGCGCTTAAAAAGCAGTATGTGAGTATCCCTCCGATTGACCTTAGTGGTACTCAAGCCGTGACGGTCACCCTGTGGTCGAATCGCAGCTACTCGACCAGCGGAGGACACGTCCTATTTGTGAACAGCGCCGATTTCAGCAATTCCACCACAGGTTTCGGTTTATTTCCGGACGATGCCACTTGCAGTGGGATTCAGGTAGCCCTCCGTGGCAACGTGGGACCCACTGAGAACTGCTACAGTCAACCCTCTTCCGAAGTTTGGCATCACCTCGCAGCCGTTTTTGACAAGAGCCAGACCGGAGGCAACGAAATACAACTTTATGTGGACGGCGTATTACAAACGGTAAACCGCAGTCTGCAAGCCTCTACCAATACGAACAATTTTGCGAACAATCCCATTTTTCTCTTCTCGCGTGCGGGCGCTACAGAGTTTGACTCCGGCACCGTTGACGACCTACGAATCTACAACAGCGCGCTAACCACCTCACAAATCCAACAGATTTACAACAGCGGGATCTTGGTGTCGCTGGCCGTGAGGCCGACCGGCCCCACGATTGCAGTTGGAACGCAGCAGCAGTTCACTGCGATTGGTACATATAAAGATGGCAGCAAGAAAGACTTGAGCAGTTCTGTCAAATGGACGCCGAGCGTAGCTTCCATTGCCACCGTAAGCGGGAGAGGCATGGCCACCGCGCAGGCCGTGGGCAGTAGCACGATTCAGGCTAGCTTGGGCAAGGTCAAAAACAGCGCCGCGCTGACCGTTGCGCCGGCAGCACTAGTGTCCTTAGCGGTCACGCCGGCCACCTCCTCGATCAGCGTCGGACAGAAACAGCAATTCACCGCTACCGGAACTTACAGCGACGGCAGCCATCAAAACTTGACCGGCGTCGCCACCTGGACCTCGAGCACCCCCACTGTCGCTACCATCACCGGCAGCGGTGGCATATCTTTGAGCGCTCCCGGGCTGGCCACCGGCGTCGCCAGCGGCAGCACCACCATTCAGGCCACTTCCGGCTCCATCTCCGGCTACGCCAACCTGAGCGTTACCGCCGCCGCCCTGGTCTCCATAGCCGTGACCCCGGCAAATGCCTCCATCGCAGCCGGGCAGCAGCAGCAGTTCACCGCCACCGGTACCTACACCGACGGCAGCCATCAGAATCTCACTGGCACCGCCGCCTGGACCTCCAGCGCGCCCTCGGTCGCCACCGTCAGCGCCGGACTAGCCACTGGGGTGGCCGCAGGCAGCACCGCGATTCAGGCGATCTCCGGCTCCATCAGCGGTTCTACCGGACTGACCGTGACTGCACCGACCTTGGTATCCATCGCCGTGACACCGACCAGTCCCTCCATTGCCGTTGGACAGCAGCAGCAGTTCACTGCCACTGGCACTTACACGAATGGCAGTCATCAGAACCTCACCGGAACCGCCATCTGGACGTCGACTTCCACCTCGGTCGCCACCGTCAGCGGCGGACTGGCCACGGGCGTGACGGCAGGTAGCACCACGATTCAGGCGGCCTCCGGCTCCATCAGCGGCTCGACCACCCTGACGGTGATGAGGTCCCAGCCGTTCATAGCACTGTCATGGACTGCCAGCACATCTTCGGGGGTCGTTGGCTACAATGCTTACCGTTCCCTGACTTCTGGTGGGTCATACTTGTTGCTAAACTCCGGCTTAATCGCGAGCACGAGCTATACCGACGGGACGGTGCAAAGCGGAGTTACGTACTACTACGCCACCACCGCAGTCGATTCACAAGGCATAGAAAGCGCTTACTCGAACCAAGCTGCCGCTAATGTCCCATGACCATTTGCAGGCAGCATAAGCTCAGTCACAGCACCGTAAGCCCCCCTAATAGTCGCGACAGGATCGCCCAGTTGACGCCGACGGCTGGGGATGCCCGATGCGCGGTGGCATTTTAAATTCGCAGGTGCACGACCAGAATTTTCGGAGCCACCCAGATGGCCACCAGGAACAGAATTTGATCACGCTCTGCGCTAAATGCTACGAATGTGCACATCGGCCGGCACCCACACCTTGATCTGGATATGCCCATAAGCAAAGAACCCACGCTCCAATCTGGAGGTGGGTTTTTCATGTCTCTGGCCCCTTCGAGTTCACTCTCGGGACCTGTTACTGATTAATTCCGCACCCGCTGAGATAACCCCAGTGCTGACGGACACAGCTCCTTTTTCCCAAATTCTTCGAGAACCTGCAGAGTTGGCGGTCGCATCTTGGCGCCTGGCAGGCATGAGGTACGGCACGGGCCAGCACCAAGCCTACATTGGCCGAGAAGATGTCTCCAATTGAGTGATGGGATCCTGTGCACTCTACTGCAATCGCAAAACTCGCATCGTCCTTGTTTTGTTCGACGCGCACGATTTCACCGTTACCCTTCAGGTAAATCGGCCGACCAGCCACCTCTCCTCTTAAGCAAATGACAAAGGTCACGGTTGTGGGCTGGGGAATCATAGCGGCGCTCGTCAGCAAGAACCCGCCGATGCTCACGTTCTGAATGATGGCCTGGACCTCGATGACTGGGCTGTCAACCTGATACTTTAGAGACACAGGGCATTCCAGGACGAAACGGAAGAATTTCCTCTCGCGCCGAGCGACTGTTGCGTCTGACGCAAACCAAAGCGGCACCATTCCAAGTTGAGAAGGAGTTTTCATGAGAAAGTGCTCTCTTTACTGAAACGTGTGCGCGTGAAAGTAGGCTCATTGCAAGCTCTTGCTTCCACTACAAGCACCGCCGCCCTGTGCGGCCTCGATCGACTGCGGCTGAGGACCTACTTCGTATTCAAGATGGTCTCCACATGCCCGCGCAAAAGCCAGGGTGGCGCGTTCTGCTCCTGGCCCCTCGATCTGCCACCGACCGTCGTGGTTTATCACGCGCATTTCACTTCGTGCTCGCCACCACTGATCAACGTCTCCCGGAAGGGCGACCCATAGCTTTACCTTTGTTCCCAGGTCACGCAAAACTCCCAACAGATCTCGATAGACGCTGCGTGCTCTCTTCTCTATGATGTAATCCGGATGGATGAGGAAACTCATCAGGCCATTCTTCTTCACGATTAGCTCTATCTGCGCCTTCCATAGATCCAGGGAATAATCGCCGAGCAAGTGGAACAGCATGTAATCTTGCGTTGTGGTGAGTGGGATTTCCAGGATGTCCCCAACGAAATACGGCATTACAGTACAGCAGCCGCCTTGCTGCGGATCGAGGTGTGCGACATTGGGAACGGACATATCATAAGAGAAGTTCAGCGCATGGTACCAATCTTCATTTCTGTATAGCACCGCAGCCCGGAAGCCCCTGGCACCATAGATCTCGCCGTACCTGTTAATCCTCTCAGCACGGCGCAGGAATTCTTCCTTCTCGCGAAAGAGATGCCCGTCATGATTGAGGTCTTGAATGTTCACCTCGTGCGCCCTGTCACGGATGCTCTCAACGAGGGCGTCCGAGATCTTGTAGCGTCCCTCGGGCACCAACTGAAAGGATGCCTTCACGCCGAACGAGTCGTCTATTTCCATCAACTCGGTGCAAAAGCTCTGCCCACTCTCAGCCTCGACGTCGTGAGTCATCACAATACAGCTCTGGGCCCCATTGGGCCAGAACCAGACGAACGGAACCCGCTCAACATCCTGGGCCTTCATGGAACGCAACAACAGTTGTTCACTCAAGTCCTCAACGGTCGTGTCCACAGGCCAGCGGGGAAAAGGTTGTTTTTGCCATCCGTTCAAGCGCGCTTTTTGAATATGTTTGCGGATCTCGACCTGCATCCATGGCCGCAGAAAATAGTACGCACTCCTTAGTGATCGCTGCCATAGGTCAAGGCACTCAGTCTGAAGTCCCTCGCGTAACGCTCAAAACGCAGGTTATCGACAACATCGGTCGGGCTAAATGGCAGAAAGACGCTTGAACCGCGAGTTGTTACACCGTCGAGAGCGTCATAGAGGACAGCGCCGACTCGGTTTGCCCGAAAGCCCGCTGCTGTCTGTCCATAACAGATCGTGTCCTTACCGAACCGAAAATAACCTGTGTCGTCGGACAAGTTTCCCGTCAAGGGGAAGTCCGCAAAGTTATCCGGACAGCGGTAGTGCTCCGTAATTGCAGTGCTCATCGGACTCCGAGGTTGCGAATCTTCCCTCATCCGATCTCCATTGCACCGGTTGCTAAGCCGCCCTACGGCAGTGGAGACACCCAACGCGACACTCTCTGCAACGGGACACCGCTGACGAGCTACACGAGAGTGTAAATCGACCTTCTTCAAGAACTGCAATAACCCGCTCTCGACTCTGCCTTTCATTTGGCTTCCTGGCTCGAGGATAAGTCAGAGTTTTCAACTTCTTGCGTCGCTCCCAGCAGGCGACCCAGCGGTAGTGCTGCTGTACGGCAAAGCACAGCCCCAATACACGTACCAAGCGTATTGGTGATTACGTCCGTCATACCAGAATCCCTGGTTGGAAGATAGGCCTGGAGGACTTCAATCGTGAGGCTCACGGTTGCTCCGACCATCACCGTGGCGAGCGCTGCGTACCTGATTCGTCGTACCGATGTGAAATAGGCATGCAACAAAAACCCTAGCGGCACGAAACCAGCCACGTTGATGAAGACGTTTTTCAAATAATTCCGTTGTTTGTGGAACTCCTGCCATGCCGACTCGAGAAGGATCTGATGCACAACCAGATACCGTTCAGGGATATACAGATCCACTCCCGATGTGACTCGGTTATGGATGACGTTGCCTGCACGTTCATCAAAAAGATAGACCGCAAGCGCGTGCTCATCGTCAGTATTCGTAGGGCTTCCGTTCTGCATCCAATCCTGAAAATGCTGGGCAACCTGTTCAGGGGATAGTTTGCTTCGGTAAAGCGCTAAGCCACGTACCTGACCGGACCAGCTATGGCTTTGCAAAGCAGTGGTAGCAACGATGAGTTTCCCAGTCAGATCGTCAGCGGAAAGCCCGAACCACAGCGACCTTGTTGCCAATTGGCCGTCGATGTAGACAGCCGTCTCTGTCCTGTCCGAGGTGACAGTTATCAAGGCCTGTTTCTTGCGAAAGACATTGTTTACCTTCATCTCCACGAGGCCGGATTGGTGATGCGGGTCGCCAGTCTCGCGTTGCAATACGAGATCGGTGTAATGTTGGCGTAGCGAGAATTGCCGACCAGTCAAGGGATCATAAAATGCAATCAGGGCGCCGGTATCCCACGTCAAAGCGGGCGCCATCCAAAACTCCAGGCTAGTCGACGGGCGTCCGAACTCGCGCTTTCCAATATGCCGGTGCTCAATATCGTGCCGTAGCGATCAAACTGCAGACCGTTCTCATTTTCCAGCCAATGCACTCGATTCTTGGGGGAATGAAAAGGCCATAATCCGACAATCAGAATGCCGCATAAGGTCAGCAAAACAAGAATGCCTATGGATTGCCGCGAAAGATAGCCGTATTGAAACGCCAACTTACTGATCCGTTTCCTCGTGCTCTGCAGCAAATCGTCTTCCTCGTCTCACTTCGCACGGACTGCCTGCGATTAAGCTGCGGGGCAATTATTGTGTCCCTTGGCGAAAACTCTCCGATAGGCTGCCAGCAGATTCGCGACGGAATACTCCCAGGCTAGTTCCTCTTCAACCCTTCGGCGCCCGAACTCACCCATTCTCTTTCTTTCATCGGGATTATCCAGCAGCCAGACAATCTTGGCGGCAAAATCAGCCGCCCCTTTTTCGTTATCGGCATACAGCGATGCTTCCTGGGCGCTGAATCTGCCTTCCTTCAAATCGAATTGAACGATGGGCTTGCCCAAAGCCATGTATTCCATGATCTTGATCATCGTGGAAATATCGTTCATTTCGCATGGCTTGTCCGGATTGACGCAGACATCGGCAGTGGAGAGAATCTCCAACAACTGTTCGTCGGGAATCCTTCCCGTGAAGTTGACCATGTCCTCGAGACCCTTATCCTGTACCATCTTCCGGAGTTCAGCCAATCCCGGCCCCCCGCCGATACAAGTGAAATGAACGTCGCGACGTCCCGAGTTTCTTGATATGCAGCGCCACATCAAGCAGGATGTCCAAGCCTTCTTGTACGCTCATGGTTCCGACATAACCGATGAGGTAAGGCTTGCCGTACTTCAGAGCAGGGTTCGGGGGGACCGGTCTAAATGTTCTCAGGTCTGGTCCGTTGCGGACAATGAATACATCCTCCGGATCAAGGCCACCTCTGGTCAAGGCGATGTCCCTGTAACTGCTGTTGGTAGCCATGACGACGTCGCTGAAGCGGTAGGTCAGACTTTCAAGCCACACCTGAATTTTGTAGACAACGTCCTTCCTGGGATATTTGGAAAGATATAGTTCCGGGTTCGCATCATGATGGTCGAAGATGTACTTGACCCCCAAGAGTTTGAACGGCAGAGCAATCAAGAAAATGTCGTCGGGAGGATTACAACCCTGAATGACATGAAATCCGCGCCGCAGGAAGATCCACCAAGTGTAGAAAAACTCCCAAAACAGCGCGCAGCCGTATTCCCAGAGGTACCCAAGGGGGTGTTTCCCTCTTTGGGCAGCTGGATGTCGGTAGATGTGAATCCCATCGATGACTTCGTGCCTTCGCTCGTATCCTTTCCCGCGCGGACACAATACGGTCACTTCGTAACCGTTCTGGTGCAGCGAAGAGGCCTCCTTCCAAACGCGCGTATCGAAAGGAACCGGTTCGTTTTCCACTATGATAAGGACCTTTTTCTTCACGACAAGGGCTCCGTCATCTACAACAGTTTGTAAAGTCCGGCGAGCGCGCAAAGCATGGTCGCCTGTCCCCAGTGCAGCGTGGGAGTTCTGTTGACCAGCCACTCGCGAATACCGGCGATAATAGAAATAACCAGTGCGGTCTTGCATTTGCTCGATCGTCCATTTGGCGACTTTCAGCGCCAGCGCCAGGCTCTCCGGATCGCGGTCGTGGAAGAACACGAGCGTGTCGATCGCCTGGGAACAGCACTGGATGTCGATCGGCAGGGTTTTGTGGTTGTAGTACTTCGGAGTTCCATCCGGCAGGAAGAAGGTGTTCTTCCAGTATTTGTACCCGCTCATCAGGTTCTGCTCGAAGCGGTCGATCGCCCGTGCTGTCGGTGTAGTGCTTGAAGGAATCCAGCACATAGGCTGTATGAAAGTTGTCGACCCAGTGGCAGATTCGGCAGCTTCGCCGTAATACCAGGATGAGTCCGGCCTCTGGTGCTGGGCCGTGTATCGAATCGCCTTCTCCGCCAGAGCTCGGTACGACTCGTTCCCGGGTGTACGAATAGGTGCGGGCCAGCAGGCCGGCGGCGAGAGTGTTGGCGTTGTGAACTTCGATGGTGGTGGATCGGGGTATAGCTATGCAAACCGAATCGTTTCCTTCGGCAGATGCTTCCACATCACGCAGGATGTGCTCGCATGCACTGACCGCAACCTGCAGATATCGATCGTCTTGGAAGCAGGCTATGGGCGTCCAGAAACGCGTGACCGATGAGGGAGGTCCACACCACGGTCGGCACGCCCTTGGGTAAATAGAAGTCCCCTCGCGCCTGGTAATCGAAATGATTGCCCCAGCACGCGCCGCTATAGCCCTTGGATTGGTTCTCGATCAGCCATTGCAGCGCAAACTCCGCCTTGTCTCGCCAGGCCGTGTCACCAGTGGCTTCGTGAAGACGCATAAAGCCTCTGGCCAGAAAGCCCATGCCCTTGGTGGAATGGCTCTTGGCAATTCCCAACAGGGGGCGCAAGTTGATCGGAAACCGACGCACCCCCTGCTGGAGCACTGTGCGCAGGAACTTGTTGTCGAAGGTGAACGGGCGCAAGCATCTTGAGTTCAGGCCGTCAAAAGTGTCGTAGCCGCGGTAATCATTCTCTTCCAGCCAATCGGACAGTCGGACAGATGGATTCGTATACCTGATCCCGGAAAACATTACTTCCCGCCTTGGACCCCTAGGTGCTTACCAGCATATGCCATAGTGCTTGCCATTTTTGCTCCCGTCCATCAGTAATCCGTACGAAATCCACAGACCTGTTCGTCGCGCAGCCGCTCAGGCACGCTCCGGAAGTGGGGGCCCGTGTTGCCTATCACGACCGTATTGCCGTGATCCGGAAGCATATCGATATAGTCGAACATGAACCCGGGCCATGCGAAATCCGGTTGATAATGAAATCCCCGTTAGCACCAACCAGCCTGGCCATGCTCACATGGTTACTTTCGTAACTGTACACGTCACCCGTCAAGAGCACATGTAACTCGACATGTCATAGAATCGTGGTGACGTCGTGAATCCAACAGCTCGCTAGCAGTCCGTGGGAGAATCGTCTGCTGTCCGAGGAGGTCTACGAACGTGAGACGTTGTGAAGTCAAACGCAAAGTCTGCCAACGACACAGCCTAAAGCCCGAAGAGGCGGAGGCATGGCCTGGGGTTCTTCATCCAATCGTGCACCTTCCGGGCAGCCGCGGAATCCGTCAGGGCACGGGGCTCGCGCGACTAATCCTCGCCTTCGTTGGCTTGCTCCTGCCTTGTATGCTTCAGGCTACCGTCTACAACGTAAAGGCAGGAGGTGGAGGCCAATATACCACGATCCAAGCCTGTGCCAACGCGACCGTGGCCGGAGACACCTGCACGGTCTACGCTGGAACCTACAACGAGGTGGTCGCGCTGTCGCACTCCGGCACCGGCACTGGGGACGCCTGCACTTCCTGCATCACGTTCCAAGTCAACCCAGGCGATACCGTCAACGTCTATGGCTTTTCAATTTCAGCCAGCTACGTCATAGTTAACGGTTTCACGATCACAGACCCCTCACTGACCCACGCAAGTGCTGGTGTCTTGTTCACAGCAGCCACTGCCGGGGTTCAGATCATAAACAACACGATTACCCAGGTTGGAAAGAGCAATGCCTGCATCCGTATTACTGGGTCAACTAGCGGATGGGCATCCTACGCGACGTTTTCCGGCAATAACATCTCGTGGTGTTCAGCCATTCCAGGACAAACAAATCTCAACGCCGCCACAGGAATGACTGCCTATGGATACCACCTTCTGGTGGCTAATAACACGATAAGCCACACCTCCAATGGCATAGGGGTAAGCGGTTCAAATATCGTCCTGCTGAGAAACTCCTACGGTCCGGTTAATGCTGCTAATGATTTTGGCCCACAGCAGAACCACGTTGACTATGTTGAGGTTGGTATAACTAGCAATCTGCTGGTTGAAAATAACTACGAGCACGACATCCTCGGTGTGGGCGGCGCCCATGCATGGCTGATGCAAAGCCATACTTCTTCTTACTCGATTCAACGATTCAACACCATGTACAACGTTGGCACCGGGTATGGCGATTTCGAGTACCAATTTATCAAGGACTACAACAACACGATTGTCAATGACGCGCTTCAGACTTCAATACTGGTTGGCAACTTCATAAATGGCGCTACCAACAGTGCCTTTATCAACGACCTGATCTACAACTCAGCGAATCCAGTGGGAACCTCGCAGCAGTATTACACGGTTGATTCATCCAGTCTGACGGGGTTCGTGAGCGGAAATAATCTTGCATTCGACACAAGCTGCGTAGCTGGCACACTGGCAGGCTGCACTTTCGGCTTGATGCTGACAGATGCAGGAAATATCTACGCCGATCCGACGTTTGTTAACCCTGCTAGCGACTTCGACTTAAAGCCGGTTCGCCGGCGTTGAATGCTGGAAGGTACCTAACGACCGTGGCGAGCGGGGATAGCGGTTCTGGCACGTCGCTCATCGTTTATGACGCGGGATTCTTTCAGGACGGCTACGGGATTACGGGCACCAATTCCGACTGTATCGCGGTCACGACGGTCACGAACCACGTCTGCATCACGGCGGTCAACTACCAAGCCAATACGCTGACCCTGGCGAGCAGCATTACGCGCTCGAAGGGCGACCCGGTGTGGCTCTATTCGGACTCCACGGGGAGACGGGTGCTCTTTGGGAATGCTCCGAACATCGGCGCGACCTTAGATGCAGGGTCACGTCCGGCACCCCCGACGAACCTCACGGCCACTCCTCACTGACGATTGCTCCAAGCCGGACGCCCGACTGCACGCCCGCGCGTGTCGGCACTGAGCGTCCGTGCATCACTTCGACGGCGAGGCTCGGAGTACTTCCAAGCCTCCACAACCGGCAGAATCCGCGCGCCTGATTCTAGAGCCCATTGCACAACCTGCTCGAAGAAATCGCGGGTGCACCCGAAAGGGCTTGGGTCCCTGCAGACGTCGTGTGTTGCAAAAATCAGCCATCCCCGGGCACGGGCATTCTGATCGATCAAGCTCTTCACAGCCTCAGGATTGCCCCTGCTCTTTTCCAGGAAAAAGGCACAAAGGCAGTTGAGATCTGTAATCCCGGAGTTGAATGTCTGGCCTCCCGCAGCATGGCGAAGAAGATAGCGCCCCGCCTTCATTCCTCCTCCGCGACAGCACAGGAAATACCTACCGGCAACTTTTTTCACTGCAAGCCGGGGCGCACTGTGGGGGTAAGCGAAGGTTCGGAACGATCCTCCAGGGAGCAGGTCGTTGAGCGCCTTTTGGTTCTCGATGATTGCCCTCTCGTACACCTCAGGAGGCGTGTTCCAAGAATGGCAGTGCCCAAACGTGTGGCATCCAAGCTCGTGCCCCAGATGGCAAGTTCCTTGAGATCCTCTGCCTGGAACATCGGCCCCAGAGGAGATTGCTTTCCCATAAGGCTTAGGGATGCGTAGTACGTTCCCAGTGCGCCATATTGCCTCAGGATCGAGCCGGCCTCGAGGAAGGCCGACCGGGGAAAGTCATCGAAGGTAAAGGAAATTAGGGGAACGCCGGTCCTTACAGCGAGCCGCCTTCTGAATAGGATCCTGGCTCCTCTACTGCAAGCCGCCGTCTCTGCCCTTGCGAGGTAGCCGACGGCTGCTCGTTCCGGGTGAGTTGCTGGCTGGCTCATTTGCATCGTTAAACGGGTTCGGCGACCGGTCTCGTGGCTCTTCGTGTAGGGGCGAGCTCGCGCAAAAGGCTCGTCAGTTGACGGATGGGAGCAAATCCGCCGTGCAACACTATGACCGCGCCCAGATAAAGCGTGACAAACAGTGCTGAAATGATCATGATGGCCTCCAGCGCAGTCCCAGCCCCCGCCGGAGAAGCCGAGATTGGCGTGCCTCGGATGATGGCGGCAGTTGCTAAGCCCGCGAGCAGCGACGCGGCAACATACCTCCAGACAGCGGCTATCAGAGACGAAACACCAAGCCCGATTGGTCGCCCGGCATACCAGAAGGCGGGAATCAAAAGGATCCAAAAGGACACGCTCCAGGCCACCGCGATGCCTGCAGGTCCCCAGGGCAATGCCAGAACAAACAACAAAACCGTAGCAACCGTTTCGACCAGGGTCCAGCGAAGCCAGCGCCCCGGCTTCCCGATGGAGAGATGGATCCAGCCAACGGTGCTATAGAGCAGCATGACTCCGATTCCCGGCCCGAATAGCTCGAAGATCCTGGCGGATTCCGACCATTTGGATCCAAGCACCAGGCGCACCAGATCCTTGCCGACCAAAGTAAGATCGGCCCCCACCGCCATGCCAACGAACGCAATGATCCCAAGCGAATTGGCGAGGTATCGCCTGAAGCGAACAGGGTCCTGATTCAGCCGGCTCAACGCTGCCAGGGCGACATTGGAGAGCGGCGCAGTAAGCTGGCTGGCCGAAAGCGCGAACAAGTCATAAGCCTTTTTGTAGAATCCAAGGGCCCCGGCATTGAATTGCCAGCCAACCAGAAGATTGTCGAAGTTTCTCGCAAAATAGTTCGCGCTGAACCTGCCATACACTTTTGCGGCGAATCTTAACATAGCGCGCGTCCCCACTCCCCGCCGTGGCAGGTTCGGAATCCATCGGCACAACCACCAAGCCCCAATAGTCGTGCTGAGCCCCTTTGCGACGAATCCCGCCACCAACGCCCAGTATCCCCAGCCTCTCAAGGCCAGCAGGATCGCCACAGCGGTATATACAGCAAGGCCGACGACGTCGTTGGCGGAAACGGCATTGAATCTCATAGCTCGTCTTAGGAGAGCTGAGTGTATGGTAGAGGCTGCGGAAATTAAGATCGCCACCGATATCGCGACCGCGACGTGCGCAACGAGTGGATTTCGGTAGAATCGCGCGAGCAGCGACCCGCCGCGGCGAACCCGATCGTGAGGATCAGTCCTATCGCGCACGTGATCCAGAAAGATTGCTGGCCAGAAAGCGATCCATCTCCGCCTGAATGACGGCCTCACTAAAGCCACTTGTTCCGAAGCTCATCAAGAGCAGGCTGAAGGTGGTGACCATGGCCACCACGCCGAAATCGGCGGGAGTCAGCAGCCGGGCCAGGACGACCGTGGCAGACCAATCTGGAACGGGAGCGACACGCCTGCGGCGGAAACCGTCGCTGCCGCGCCTCGAACTGCAAGGCGTCGAAGTTCGCCGCCTTCAGCTACAGGGTGGAAGGCGCCGCCGGCGTCAAATGGGATCATTCCTTCTCTTAGGTAGAGCCGCACCCAACGGGCAGCCGGTGCTCCCTTGCTCTGGTTCATTCCTTCCACGGTGGGCCGTATCTCTATCGGGATCAGTGCGAATCGCGACCTCTGTTGCGAGGCGTCACAGTCCGCCTAGAGGTCTGCCTGCTCGCCGACAGATTTCCAAGCCGCTTTTCACTGACTTAGCCTGACAGGTGCGAAGTCCGAATGTTCAACGGTTTAGAGCGGACTTGCTTCCAAACATCAGAGCCGGGTCGAAGCCGCATTACGCAGGTCATCGACCAGCCACAAAGCAAGTTGGCGTGGCGGAAGTCCCTTTGCATAGTCATCGATCGACCTCGAGAGGCGGTGGAAGATTGAACGGAGGCTCGCAGAGGTTCAGGTAGTGGAAAGCGCCTGTCTTGATGTCGACGTTCACCTTAACATCGACCAATTGGGTTCGTCAACAAATAGCGGATTTTCGATCGAGTGATGTTTCTCAGAGCCGCGAACATCAACTCAAAGCTAAGATGGATAAAGCAGGCCCGGACTAAAACAAGATCGCAATCCGGCAATTCGTCTTTGGTTAGATCCATGACGCGGAATGAGCGGGTCGGAGATGTGTATTTCTCGGCTACCGATGCGACAGCGGTACAACAATGTCGCCGCCGATATAGCTCTCGAGATCCAATTTCATTTCTTTGAACCAAACAAAATCACCGCACGGAATATCAAGTACCGAGCGAACCCCATACTTTGAGAATAATCCAGGGATCGCTTTTCGGATCTTTTCCGTCGCATAGAGATTAGAGCCGCCGCCCGAGCGGGATTCATCGTCCTCCCAGTAGTGCTTTTCATAGATCGCTGTGAATATCTCAGCAGGGTCGTCTCCTACGCTGACCCTCTGCGTCCCCTTAATAGAACGGAAGGCGCGCCGCAGTGCGGGATTCTCGGCCACCCAGCCGTAGAAGCTAGGCATGTTTCGACGGATGGCCCGACGAAGCATCGCAAAGCGTCGTTTTGGTAGAACTAATTCCATGCGAGTCCTCCTTGAATCAACGAATTCCAGTGGTCTTATAATTGGGCGCGACGCTAATTCGTCGCATCTCCAGTCCAAAAGGTCGGGGGCCGTCCCTCACTTCGCAAGCCCCAAGGTGCAGCATCCTCAGTGGGGAATATCTGGTCTCGGACCGCGCCCCGTCGGATAAGCTGTCCACCTCAAGGTCAGCTGACACGCTTAATCCGCTGGAATATTCCCCGACTGCCAACGCAGCCTGCGGGCTCCGCCCCGTACTCGCCAATCGGACTAGAAGCGGCGGAGAGTGATCCACGCACTCGATCGAAGGTCGTCAGAACGGGTCGCTATCGTTTTCCTGGAAGGCAGCGAGTTGAATTCGTAAGCTGATCAATCAGAATATGCTTTATCCTTCCGCGAGCAACTTCTCATTCAGCCCGTACACATAATATTGGAGGAAGCCAGATTCAGGAACGAAAACAGCAAAGCCGTTCTGTTTGAGAAAGCCGATGACATCTGCCTTCGTTCTCAGCTCATTCGGGCCGCCGTCGTCCGCGAGGAAATCGTGGCATGCTACGCAAATATTCTTGGTCTTCTGCGCCATTTCTCCCATGCCAGAAAGCGCAAGGCTCTCAGCACCCTCTATATTCATCTTGAGGAAATCTACCCGTGGTAAACCGAGTGATCGGAAGATGGAGTCTAGCGTCGTGCCCGGCACTCGAATTCCTGAGCCCACTCTAATAATGCTGTTTCCTTCATGTTCGTTAGAATCACTGATTTGTACTTCTCGCTCTTGATCCCCGATCGCCGCTTGAACAAGCGTGACATTTTCTAGTCGGTTTTCCTCGCACATCTTCGACAGGCAACGAAAAGTTCTGGGGTGGGCCTCTATCGATATGACACGGCCGGACGTACCCACACTTCTCGAAAACAATAGTGTCTCCCATCCGGTACCCGCACCAAGGTCTACGATCATATCTCCCTCGTGAGGAAGATACCTATACAGAAATAAATCAACAGTGTGTTTCTCAATTTCCTTGGGCGTCCAAAGCGTTAGCCTCGGCTCGACTAGTGTGCACGATGGGAATCTCTGAACCCACTCGCCCTCATAAGATATCTTGCATAGCTTTCCTACTCTGACGGTTATAATGATTGTAGCCAACGCCGCCAGAGTAAATCGGAGACCAGGTCTGTTGAGTAGCTTGTATAGGCTGTGCTTTAATTTGTGTCTCAGCTTCAAGGTTTGAGCTGCCTCTCTTTTTGTCCACCCGATGATGTCTAGTAAGGTGTCCCGGATGTTGGTGCCATATTCTCCGCCAGTATTTTGCGTCGCCGCAGCTTGAAAATAAGGCGCTTCGGCGATTCAGTCTGCCGGGCATTCTAGGCTTCACAAGATCAGCTCGCACGCTCCAGATACAGAATCTTTGGCGGCGGAAGGTTTGGCTTTGGACCCCGCCGTACGACCCAATTCAGGACCTGAGTTGTGCGCTGTGCCTTCGCGTCCCAAGTGAGACGCTCCCGCGCGTAGGACATGCCTCGCTGTCTTAAGCGACTGAGAAGGTCCCGATTGCCCGCGAGCTCGGTCAGAATCTTTTCCATCTGCGCCACGAATTCGCTCTCATTGGTAAGAGATACCTTGTACCCTACCTCCGGATCAACGATATCTCCGGGCCCACCGAAGTCCGCGACCACGGGTACGGCGCCACTCGCGAGAGCTTCAAAGACCACGCCTGCGCCGTTATCGCGAACGGATGGAAACACCAGCACATCAGCGGATCGCAAGCGCCTGAGGACTTCCGCATGGCTAAGCCAACCACAGAAGGAAACAGCCTTCTCGATCCCAAGGGATTTCGCAAGCTGCTCGAGGCGGCTCTGCTCCGGGCCGTCACCGACCACGGTGAAGCAGGCCAAATCGCTACGCAAAAGGGGAGCAGCCGCGCGCAACCCGAGATCACAGGCTTTGCAGGGAATCAGCCCCCCGACGAAAATCAACTCAAGCTTGGCGCCGGGCTCCCGACTGCGCGAGTCACCTAAACACAGGGAGGGATCGATGCCGGGCTCCGGGACGAAAAACAGCTTCTCGGAATACGCGGCAAACTCGGCATACGTTTGGGACGAAGCGGCTATGATCGCTGCCGCGCGGCGGTAGGTGGACCGAGCAAAAGGCAGAAACCGGTATAGATTTCTCAATCCGGAGATCCATTGCCTCTGGTCGTTGGCCTGGCTGAAACCCTGCACAAAGGGAAGTCCGCCAGTAATCGGCCCGATCACGAAGGGTATAGGCCCCTTCCGCAAAAAGAAAGCGAAAGGACTCGGCAACACCGCTGTCATCGGTACGAGACGCAGAACCACATCGAAGTCGCCCGCAAGGATTCGGCGCCGCAACTGGCGCCAGGCGCGCCATTCAAAGGCAACATAAAACGGATAGCGGAAAGCGGTCAACGCCTGGCTGCAGTAGTTGCGTTTGAAGATCCTGCGGAAACTCCAGGCAAAGATGCGGTCGAGCAGTGGCATCCGGACCACTTCGATGGCGCGAAACGGCGCCTTTGCGCGCCGCAGAGCGTCCTCAACTATTGACCGGGCGACCAAGGTAACATCGTGGAGTTGGGCGAGCGCTGCCGCATGAGAATAGGTAACAAAAGCAATGCTGACCTTCTCCGGATTACAGTCCGGCCCCAACAGCAGAATACGTAACCGACTCATGAATTCTCCGAGTTATTTCATCGCTTTCTCGCTGTACGGGATCAATTTCGTGTCATCTACTTCGCTTGTTCGGAGAGTGACCGGGCCGGAGCTCGCCGCTGCCGAAGGTCCCATGAACCAGGGAGAGCACCGCGCTAAGCTTGATAAACCGGCGGAATGCCGCCCGCGCTGCAGCCTTTAGCGACTAACGCTGAGAGATGCGAAGCTCAGATTCATCGGTCCATTCCCACGTTCGCGCTACCGTCTCCGCGCCGATCCATTGCGCGCATTCAGCGGGCTCGTTCCCCGGCTGCGCCACCGCCTCAAATGCAACGACTTGCGAAGCGGCAATGGTGGCCAGGAGCAAGAAGAACCACGAGGGGTACATCATCCTGAAGGCGGCCTCGGTAAGGCTCTCGAACAGCACAGCGAGAAAGAAACCGAGAAGTAAGACCCCTTGTTCCGGATCCCGACGGAACGCGGCGATGATCTTCCGATATCCCGTCAACAGAAGAAGGCAGATGAGGCTGACACCGACCAATCCAAGATTCAAGTAAACCTCGATGTAGCCGTTGTGAGCCTCATTGATGTAGAAGTTCTCATAGATCTTCAAACCCCATAGCTTCTGCAACCGATCTCCCGAGCCAAAAGCTCTCGAATCCCGTCCCGACCCACGGATTAATAGGCATGCTGAGTAGCAATTTCCAAGTCTCGGTCCTTCCCGTAAGGGTCGGGTCCTTTCCCACTGCACTCAGGACGGAACTGTCCAGGAAAATGGGAAACAGCGAGACGAAAAGTACAGCGAGAACGAGTAGGTGTACCGTGGCTGGCTTGCGGACGAGGGAGGGCCGAGTTGCCAGGAGCATCACGCCGCCCGCCATGGTGAGGCCAGCGATGGACGTCGTAGAATTGCACGCCGCTAGCAACCACACTATCATTATGAGAATAGTGCCGTAGGCCGCTAGCCGGCGAGTACGGTTAGGATCCGCCCGGTCGCGATAAACGGTAGCCAGCATCCAAAGGAAGCCAAGCCCATACAGCATGCAGATAAGCCCTAAGGTGTTTTTCTGAGTCGTGACGCCGGTGATCTCTGCCATCCAGCTATTGGTCAACCTTCTCCCAAGGTGGGGATAGTACTTGCCCAAGAGAACCGATAAGGGAAACAGAATGAAACCAAGGCGAGTGATCAATCGCTTCAGCGCGCCCATCGGGTCCGGCTCGGTCAGGATGATGAGGACCATCGCCAAGATCCCCGACAGACTTGATCCATCGCTTGAAGGCAACGAAAGGAAAGTCAGACCAGAGAATGCTCACGGCGCAAAACGCGAAAAACAACAGAATTGGGCCGTTCTCTTGCAGCAACGGCCCCACCCGGTCCATTCTGCTTATGACCACCGCCAGAGCGGCAATCAGCAGGCTCGTATAAACGGCCATGTCAACTGGGCTTCCTTCCACATAGGCTTCTGGCGTGCGGAGGAGCGGCGCCATCCCAAGCCAGAGTGATACGCCGCGCGAACTTATCAGGAAGAGCCACACGGCCGGAATCCAAAGGGCTTTGGACATCCGCGAGTCCGTCGTCCCGGTCGAGGTAGAAGAGGCCGAGGATGCCGACGACATAGATGACGGTCGCAACGGCCTGGTGCATTCAGCGACTATCTCCAGACGTTTATTAATTGCTCGTATGAGCGCATTGAGGGTCGATGAAAAGGCGGTGCAGCAGTTCCAGCGAGAGTACCTTGTGGATCTCCGTGGTGTAGTTGCGGTCGCCTTTCAGGTGGCGACGCACCACCGCTTCCAGCGCCTTGGGATCAAGATAAGGCCGGGAAAGGGTTCGCGAGTCTAGAAGCATTTCCTGAACGTACTTGGAAAGCGCATCGCGGTACCAGACGCGGAAATGGTAGTACTTGTGCCGGCCGAGGAACAGGCGCTCGAGATGGAGCGGCGCCAGAAGATGATCGATCTGGGCCACCCACTGGGGCATCCCGTGGTTGTAGGCGTATTCGGCCTTAAACGTGAAAGCGTGGTAACGGCGAAGAATGGCGCCGGGAAATTGCTCGCCGTGGCCTGCGAATCCCATGTCTGTCCGTATCTGCCGCAAGGCCAAATTGCCGTCACCGATCAGCCGAATGCGGAGGTCGTTATTCTTGGCCACAGACTGCGGCGCGCGGAAGGTGGTCCGAACCACATCGTTATCCAAGAAGGGCGACCGCATAGTGAGCTGGGTCTGCTCCAGGGCCAGAAGGCCGTAATGGTGCCAGGGCGCTTGGCGAAAGGCGGCAAACGAAAGCGGATGCGTGTCCGTAATTTTCGAGTAGGTTGCGCGAGCGTTGGCAAGGTGAGGAAGCAAGTCCGAAGCAAAAAGTCCCGGCGCCGGCGCGCTGGGCTTGAACATCCGCAGCCCTCGAAGGACTTGATCACCATAGTTGCCGGTCATCCTCACGGGAGCAATCTCCCGCGCCTTCTGGCACCCATAGAGGACAGGCGAACAGCTCACGTCAGCGCAGCCGTCCGTGAGATAGACCGTTCGCTCGGCGTAATCGGGAAAGCTGGAGATAAACTCCGGGCCGGAACGAATCACCTGATGCGGCTGACCGCAAGCGCGAGCCACCTGGCGCGCCACCAGCACGTCGCGACATTCACGGTAAGTTCCCCCAAAGGTGTAACAGGGCAGCGAGCCTGGGGAAGGCTTGTGCCAAGCCATGATCGCCCGCGTGTCCAGTCCCCCGGTCAGTGACATCCCGATGCGCTGCGTTCCATTGAAATACCGGGGCAGGTTTCGCGAGAAGACTTCGCGCAGCTCGCGATAATACGTTTCCGGCTCCAGAGGTTCTTGCTCTTCCCACTCTTGTGGCTGGAAGTAGCTTGCCTGGCGCTCGATGGAGCCGTTTCGAAACGACCAGGCCGAAGCCGGCGGCAGCACGTAAATGCCTTCGAATAATGTTCGGTTCTCTAAGACGCAGCCCAGAGCGATGAATTCCCCGAGGCCCTTGGTATCTGCTCGACGCAGCTCAGGACGAACGGCGAGAATCGCTTTGGCTTCCGCGGCGAAATAGAACGCGTCCTTCGACTCGTGGTAGTAAAGGCGATGCATGCCGTAGCGGTCGTTGAAGAGCGTGGCCGTCTTGCGGCGGCGGTCCACCAGCAGCCCGTGAAACCAGCCATTCAAACCCGCGGGAAATGATGGATCTTCCTCGTATAGGTGAACCAAATAGGACGGACCGTCCGCGCTCAGCGTGTGGCCGCGCTCCTTCAGCTTGGCAGCGGTGCCCGGCTCGGGATGGTCCTCTCCGGAGAAAATCAGGACGGCATTGCCTTGTTCATTCGAAAGCGGCATGCCGTCCGAAAATGACCCTTGACGCGCCGCCCACCCTACATACACACCCAGGGATTCGTCGCACCATGTTCCCGTGACGTAAAAGGGCTCATGCCGAAGCGTCCCAAGCATGGCGAGCAATTGTTGCTGGGCGGCTTCGCGTGGTGCTTTTGTGATGAGGCCAACGATGCCTGGCATAACCGGCCCCTAAGAAGCCTCCGTCATGGATGCTATACCTTCTGCTGTACCAAGCGGCACGGAGTTCCCGGAACTTGGTAGCCACGGATCCCGGTACGCGGTCATAAAAGCGGTGATGCAATCCCATGCGAAAGGCGGCTCGACCACAGAGGCTCAGAGGAACGAAATAGCGGGGCAGATCGATCCGCTTGAACCCGTTGTTGTGTTTGAAGTCGCTGAGCGTGTCGCGCTGCCGCTTCCCGTAAGCGAACTTCGAGTAAACAAGATAGGGGATTTCGCGGTCGGCACAGGCTCGCACTGCCGCTGAGATGAGAGCGTTGGTCGGCGCTTTGTCTCGATGCCGGATCAGCGAGACAATGTTCATCAGACTTGCCTCTTTTCGGGCATCGTCCTCAACCAGCTTGATAAAGCCGATCATCTCTTCCCCAAGAAATGCCCCGATGAAGATACTGTGATCGAGGTGCGTCGCTTCCTCTCTATGGACCGTCGCGATGCCCTTGCCGTAGTGGGGAAATCGCTTTCCTTGCCGGAACCGGCTCTCGTTGTAAATCTCCCAGATTCCTCTAACGAGGGTATCCTCGAATGGTACCTCCCTGAGCGTTAGTCCGCTCTTCTCCGCCTTCCGAACCATGTTCCGGGTCTTGTTATCGACCTGCTTCTTCCACCAGTGGTCGAAGGTGGAGATAGGCAAAACTGCGAGATTGTCCCACTCCATCGGGTACGAGTACTTCGGCTTGGTTTCGGGCAGCCGCTGCACGAATGTGAAGAGGTCGGCCTTGTACGGGTACCGCTGGAGGCCATCGAGGACCGCCTCTGGATCGGCCAGGCCTTCGTGCCTTTCCCGCTCTAGGCGGGCAATGCGAAGCAGCCGGCCCTCAATCCTTATCTCCCTGTCACAAACTTTAACCGTGGTAATCATGATCGAGAACTCCAGCCTTCCTCGTCCGGATTTCTCGGACAGCGCGGTCTCAGGCCCTGCCGTCCTTGAGCCCGGCAGTGAAAGCCCCGCCTTGGGCCTGAGTCACTCCGTCTCCTATTCCGTGACGTATGGTACTTTGATGAGATTCACGCCTACCAGTGCAAGAAGCCTGCCCAAGTGGTAGCAGAATTTGAAAGTGTATTTCATGAACGTGGCTTGCCCTAAGACGAGGGCAATTGGGAGCGCAGCAAAATACGCCGGCGCTGCGATGAGAGACAGGGCAAATGGAAATAGGGCGGACCCGGCAATGCGCCTTGAAAATGCTCCCTTGAACAAAGCTTTTCTAACCAGAAATGACCTCTTGCAACGCCCTGGCGGAATAACTTCGTACACAACAGCCTCATTGCACCAGCTGAACGTATGTCCCTTTGTGATTGCTGTTCTGAAAAAAGCCTGGTCCGATGCCGCCAGAAACGCAGGATCGAATCGCTGACCTTCCACAAACAGTCTGCTTCTCATGAGTACATTCCCAGTCCGCGTCTGACTCCAAACCAGGCGCATACCGGTCGGGTGCGTCGGGCGATCATAGAAGCCGCCCTTGATGACCCACCTTGGGGTATTTTCGTCGAAATATGGCATTACAGGACCCAGCACACCATCTGCGCCGTATTTGTAGCAGGCGTTCAAGAGAGTCAGCAACCACCGTTCGGTCGGGAATTCGTCGTCATCAATGAAGGCGATAAAGTCCCCAGTGGCGTTCTCGACGGTCGTGTTCCGCGCCAGTGCAATGTTCCGGCGAGGTTGCACGCAGTAGGTGATAGCAATGTCCGACCTGGCGGCGAACTCCGACACCACCATCTTGGCAGACTGTGACTCGTCGTTGTCGGCAACCACAATCGAATACGTGAATAGACTGGCGGTCACCTGGCAGCCTAGTTCCTCGAGCAACCCTTTAAGAAGCGCTGGCCGCTTATAAGTACAGATGCAGACAGTAATATGTGGCTTTTCTTCTGCCATAGGATCTACCGACCCGCTAAATAGTCCACGCAGTCCATGAAGCCAGAGAACATCCCTTCGATGGAAGCTTCCTTGAGAATATCTTCGCGAGCGTACCTGGAGAAGTCAGCTCTCACTTTATCGTTATCCAGCAAATAGAGAATCCGATCCCGGAGCGATGCCAGATCGTTAGAAGGAACGATAAACCCGTTTCGCCCTGGCTTCAGATAGCAGATCTCTGGCGGCTGATCGCAATCCTCCGTCACCACCGGCAGCCCCCAGTAAAATGCCTGATTTAATCCCAGGCCTACCTGACCGGGAATAGCGCACACATCCGCCATTTTAAGCAGCTTGCTGATTCGCAGGTCTCTTGGGTCATGGACCTCGCCGAGATAGAGGGTGTTCCGAGGATTCATCCTTCCCCTCAACTCCTCACCCAAACCAGAACCTACTATCACGAGACCAACATCGTCCCGGTCTATGCCATTAAATACTTCAATCAGGTGATCTACACGCTTCCGCCCGTGACCCGTCCCCATGCGCCCGATGGAGATCACGACCTTCTCGAATGGAATTCCAAACTCTTTCTTAATCTCTTCCTTGCGTTCTTGTACGGTTGGGAAATCCTCGTAGTTGATCGTATTGTTGGCGACGAACACCCTCGAGCGAAGGTTCGGACTTAGAAAGTCCCGGCACGCCTCCGAGTAAAGGATCAAGGCGTCGGCCGTGCCATGGGCGTAGTTAAACATCCGATAGCGCAGCCTGCTCTTTTTGGCATCCCAGTTTCCGCCCTTCGTCCAGAAGGCGAAAGGAATCCTTCGCATCTTGAGCCAATGGATCAACGGCCAAGTAATCAAATCCTTCATATGAAGAAACAGTATTACCGCCGCCGGTTTAGTATCGATAATAGCCTTTCGGTATTTTAGGAAATCGAATGCCACCTCTTGAAATTCAAACTCAAGAGGTCTTTGGTTTTGCTCTTGAAGTCGGTCCGCAATGACTGAAAACTCAAAGCCTGAGTCGCGAAATCGCCTATGGAAGTAATTGTAGACCGACACCCTGTAATGCATCACCTGGTTGGAAATGAGCATTATCTTCCGAGTGCCGCTCGGGACAGTCCCGTTGATACGTGGCATGGTATAGTCCATACAGGTGTGCAAAATAGACTCCGTTAGCGGGTTCCACAGTCCAGCACAGGCTTCAATCGATCAAGCCCGCAAGCTTTGAACCTAAATCGTCACAGTTTTTCGGCTAGCGCCAGGCGCCGCCGGCGAGCAGTTTCAGGGGCAAGCAAAGGACTCTTCGCCAAATTTGAAACGTCACCGTCGAAGCTTCCGATGGCGTCGTAATCAGCGCGCGCAGCATGGCGCATCCAGGACTGAGAGCATGAACCTACCAGCGAAGTATCGCTCTTGCCGGTCCGGCATCCGCACCAACTCAATGCATGGGTATTCCGCTGCGCACTTGATGAGGATGTCGTCGTGCCGTCGGTCGAGCCGTCGCTGACGATGACCCATTTCAGCGGTCGCACCGTCTGAGAAACCACAGACTTAACAGTCAGCTCTATGAACTGAGATTCATTCCGAGCTGGGGTGATGAGAACGTATGTAGGAAGCTTCAGCATATCTGTACGCTAATCCGCGCTATCGATGGGAGGACATCGCTTGAGATTGCCGGGCATGGCCTGACCCGTCAACTGGAAGCCGCTGCAAACCATTTGTGACATTACCAAGGCCCGAGCACTTCGCCCTCAGAACAAGAACTGGCACACATCCGGAAATCGCTATCCCATGTGTCTATAGAACGCTCTTGCCGGCAGCAGTAAGCATGAAGCTGGGCGCGTGAGACCAGACATACTTGCTAATGAAAGCTTGTCCTCTTTCCGAAACACTGTGGGAATATCTCGCAGGATATCGGAGATAAACCAACTCAGTTCGAGTGGCGCCCCATCGATCTTTGAACGTAATTAGTCCAGGATCGTCACAGTCGCTGCGCCCCATGTCGAATTCGCGAAGCTGATCCTTCTTGGCTTCCTGGATCGCATTCCAGAACAAGAGCTGTGTGCCGCCCAAATTACTGAATCTGCGATCCGAGCAACCATACTTGTAAACGAGTACGTGCTTGTAGCGGAGGGTAAGGATACTCGCAATTGGGCGCCCATCCTTAGATGCAACACGAATCTTGGCTTTATCGCCCACGCAAGTCAGGATGTTTCGAAACCATGTCGACCGGCTGTGCTGGCAGCCCATGCCTGCGGCGCGTCATTAGGAGGAGACTGTAGAACATGGTCAGCAATGCGTCCGATCTTCCTTCTTCGTAAGTAAGTCCCTCCCGTTCAGCGCGCTGCAATCTTCCTCTGCACGCAATCTCTATGGAAATTCTGGAAGATCTCATCCAGGCTGGGCCGCAGGTCCAGTTTGTGAAAGAAGAAACTCTTGCTTTTCCAAAAGGAGCGTCGCCGTGCCACATCTGAATCTGTTGGTCGGATCTCGATGTAACTCCACTTTTCAGCGTCTCGCTTCTCTTGCAAATACGCTAGTAAGACGGTCAGTTCGTCCGGACTTTGGACCAGCGGGGTGCAGTGATCAGAAAATGGCAGCGACACCAATCGGGCCCCGCTCAGCCAGCTGCTAATCCCGCAAAACGCAAGGCCATTGGTTAACGGAGATCCTGGAGGTGAGGTTGTGAAGGCGATCGGCTTATAGTCGTAAGTCTGTCGCAATGCTTCAAGCCAACCCCGTGTATGAAAGATCGAAGCGTTCGTGTGTTTCTGCAGAAATTCGTCCCAACGCTCATCTCGGGTAGGATCAATCTGGTAAACGGGCATAATGAACTGTTACCGAAAATCCGTACTTGTTTTGCTGTCGATCCGGATTACTCGAGGGCACAGAGAAGCCAAACCGGATTCACAAGGGCAACACCCAAACAGGGTCTGCATTGGACCAGACGTCTATTTTCTTCTCGTCAAGATACAAATAGCCGCTGAATAAGACGCCGAGTTCGGAACCGGGTGCATTGTCCCTCCGACGCCCGCCGCGGCTATCCCCAGAGAATTGCTGCAGTTCAGCTTGGCCCGTCGAATGCTGTGAACATCTCGAGCTAAACCACAGATTCTTGTGGCGCTAACGGTAACGAGAAGCTGCTCGCGGCCGTCAGAAAGTCCTCCACACTTTGGACAACATTCTCTTGATATGCTCTTGTGAGCTGTGGGTACATGGGCAACGAGAGAATCTCAGCAGCGATCCTTTCTGTCACCGGGAAGTCTCCCTGTCGGTAACCGAGCGTGCTATACGCTTTCTGCAAATGAAGCGGGATCGGATAATGGATGCCGGTACCGATACCTGCTGCCTTCAGAAACTCACCCAGTCCATGCCGGTCTTGTACCCGGACAACATAGAGGTGGTAGACTGACCGAGCACACGATGGCTCGACTGGAAGCGTGACCCCGTCCACGGAGCGCAGCAACTCTCGGTAGGTCTCGGCTTTGTCTCGACGTTGGCTGTTCCAGTCTGCAAGATGGTCGAGTTTTAATCGGAGAATTCCAGCCTGAATCGCATCCAGCCTACCGTTGTACCCCTCTATGTCGTGGTAATACTTCTCCGCTTGGCCATGGTCGCGCAGCATCCGTATTCTCTGCGCCAGGTCCGGATCGTTGGTCGTGACCGCTCCCGCCTCCCCGCAAGCGCCCAGATTCTTGCCGGGATAGAAGCTGAAGGCCGCCGCTTTTCCCATGGACCCAGCCCTTCTCCAGCGATTTTCCTTGCGCGAGAAATACTCCGCTCCGTGAGCCTGACAGGCATCTTCGACTACGACGAGATGCCAAGCTTCGGCCAACTCCAGAATCCGATCCATGTCGGCCGGCTGTCCGTAGAGATGAACGGGCACGATTGCCGTAATCGTCCGGCCGGTACGGCGAGAAACCGGCCTTCCAGTAAGCTGATCGAGATCGCACTTCGTCTCCAGAAATTCGCGAAGCTTTTCAGGATCCAGATTGATAGGTGCGCTCGTCGATATCGACGAACTCCGGATGCGCACCGGCCTGCGAAATGGCTTCGGTGGTGGCGATGAAGGTGTTCGGCACGGTGAGTACGCTATCTCCAGGGCTGACCCCGGCGGCCATAAGCGCGAAACGCAGCGCGTCTGTCCCGCTGCCCACACCAACACAATGGCTGACCTCGCAGAACTCCGCAAATGCCTTTTCAAAATCTTCTACCGCTTTCCCTCCTATGAATGCAGCGGTGCGTAGTGCGTTCCGAAAAACGGTCGACCAGCTCCTCCTCCATCTCCACAGTGAGGAGTAACCAGATCGAGAAACGGAATATGAGTGCTGCTCATTGTCTACGCCTCCATTTTGATGATGTACGACTCTGCGGGATTCAGCCAACTGTGATTCCTCGGCTTGCGGGCCCCGGTCGCGCAGCTACACTCATTCCCCTGCTCTGTTCACGGTCGCGTCCGTCCGGTCGTCGCCGACGAGATATCTCAATATCTTCGCAGGGTTTCCCGCGACAATTGCATTTTCAGGCACGTCTTTCGTGACGGTACTTCCCGCCCCGACAATCGCGTTCTTCCCTATCGTCAGCCTGGATAGGATTGTGGCACCGGAACCAACTGAGGCCCCAGCTCTTGACCACAGTAGGTTCCACTTTCCAGTCGGCTTCGGTCTGCAATTTGCCTCCGGCGCTGGTCGCACGCGGATAAGTGTCGTTGATGAACGTCACCCCATGACCAATGAAGACGTTGTCCTCGATGGTCACGCCCTCGCAGATGAAAGGTGTGGCTCGAAATCTTGCAGCGCTTGCCGATTTTGGCATTCTTCTGCACTTCAACAAACGCCCCGATCTTTGTCTCGTCTCCGATTTCGCAGCCGTACAGATTGATGAACTTCGACAGCTTCACATCGCGGCCCAGCTTTACATCGGCCGCTACACAGAGGTACGAATTCTCGGCGTCACTGCCGCGCTCGTTCTCGTGTTTTTCATGGAAGTTGCGGAATTATCCGTCGAACGGCCGTGCCACTCCGACGGAACTGATGAGGTTACTTAGCAGACGACTGCGCGATGACGGCTGCAGGGACTCGCTGGCGTCTTCCAGTATCTTGACGACCCGCAGGCCCGCTTGCCCGTCATTGAAAGGAGTCTGGTCTTTGGTGATGCAGTCGACGAAGTAGGTCAACTCCTGGCGTAACGCCTCGGCCTGCTCCAACCGAGGAGCCCACATGTCGCCCGATCGGTAGTTGACAAGCAAGTTGTAAACGCCCTCGGTGTTCGTGACTTGCACTCCCTTGTCATAGATCTTGACTTTCTCGTCTGCTTCCAGGTCATTCCACACGAGCATTTTCTTGTCACCACCAATCAGCGTAGTGCGGACTTTGACCGGCGACAACCAGTTTACGTTGACGTGCGCGATGACTTCGTTCGGGAAATACAAGGTGATGAAGGCAATGTCCTCAGTACCCATTCAAGTGGCTCTGACCGGTGGCAACAATCTCCTCCGGGCTCTCCCCGATCAGATAGTCCATGATCGACAGGTCATGGGGCGCAAGATCCCAGATCACATTTACGTCATGCTGGAACAGACCCAGATTCACGCGCGTCGAGTCGTAATAGTAAAGTTTGCCCAGCGTGCCTTCCTGCAAGAACTGCTTGATCTTCCTTACGGCTCCGGTGAAGAGGAAGGTGTGGTCCACCATGATCTTCAAGTTCTTTGCGGCTGCGAGATCGATCAGTTCTTCTGCTTGCGCTGAAGTGCTGGTGAAAGGCTTCTCGACGAAAATGTGCTTGCCGTTCTCAAGGGCGGCTTTGGCAAGCTCGAAGTGCGTCCAAACAGGAGTTATGATCGCGACTGCATCAATTTCAGTCGATGCATATTATTTCGGATGCATCGGCCGTCACCCGGATTCCGGGATGCGCCTTTTGTGCCCGTGCTCTTGCGGCAGCGAGCTTGTCGGAAATAGCTAAAACGCTGCGCCTCCTCCAAGCCAACCAGGTTCCTGACGATATTTGGGCCCCAGTAGCCGTATCCAATTACGCCGAAATTCACCATGTTCTTACCGCCTTTCGAGAGTGGTCGCCGATTGACAACTGCACGCAGCGGTGCAGATGGCAAAGTGACCCACCCTAAGAGGAATATGTGCTTCGTTGATGCATGCCAACCGAAATGCGGGGACGAAGCTGGGGAGTCGCCCTTAATGTGCGCCTTGTCCTTCCAACACCGCCCGGGGCGTGCGCAGGAGGATCTTTATGTCGAGCCAAGGCGACCAGGTTTCGGCATATCTAAGGTCCAGGCGGACCATCTCATCGAACTTGACCCGGGATCGACCGTTCACCTGCCACAGCCCGGTAATGCCGGGCTTGACTTCTAGGACCCTTCGCCGGTGCCACGTCTGGTAGGCTGCTAATTCGTAGGGAATCGGCGGACGCGGTCCGACCAGCGACATCTCTCCCCTGAGCACATTCAAGAGCTGCGGAAGTTCGTCCAGACTGCTCCTCCGCAAGAACGCCCCTACCGGCGTGATTCTGCGTCGTTTGTGAGCTTGTAGACACCGGCAGCCATCCCCATTTCCGTTGGCGGGATTGCGTTGCGCCTGGCCGGCAATCAATTGCGTCACGTATTCTCTGTGAATGCTGGAATCGTTGTCGACATGCATCGACCTGAACTTCAGGAATGTGAAAGGCTTACCGTCCTGTCCGACCCGCCGTTGCTTGAAGAACACCGGGCCTTTCGACGACACTTTGATCGCCAACGCGATCGATCAGGAAGATAGGAGCGGAAATGACGAGCAGCAGGGCGCTGCCGAGGATATCCATCGATCCGCTTGATCACGGAAGAGATTCCGGGTGGCCTTCTCACGCTCCGACAAATCGGGATACAGCGTCGGATTGCTGGGACGCTGAGTCGTATCATCATCCCATTTGTCCGGAAAGAAGTGAAACGAAATACTAATTTGATTGAATTGCTCAAATGTCAGGATGTCTTGCAGAACGTTGCTAACCCTTGCCAGCATCGTGCTCAGGATTGAGTTCTTGTCATCGATCACGAGTTCCGTAAACATCACGCCAGCGCTAGACTTGTCCTTGTACCAGCCAATCACGTCGGTTTCTCTCGTGGATGCCCGCAGCGCGGATAGGCTCTTGGCAAGGACGTTCCCATTCTTCTCTGAAGTGTGGTGCCCGCCCGTCTCCAGCAGCATGAGCAGGAACGGTTTCCGGGAGCGCTCCGTTCTCTTTCGCTCGACGGAGATCATTCGCTTAAAAGCATCTTCGTGCAGGATCTCCACGTTCTCCGACCGACACCGACTTCAATGAAAAAGGGCCCGGACTTGAACCATTACCCTTATGTTGCAGGACCACGATTTCCTCCTCTTGCGCTGCACCATGGTTTCCTGGCCAGGAGCAGGTGGCTGATTCTGGACTACTTCGTGATGAGGGACTCTTCGCTGGCCCGCTTTGCTCGGGACGTTATGGAAGATAGCTGGCTTGATTCCAGCGGATCATTTTGTCGGCTGGCCGGCTGCCGGGGAACAGATTTGTGGCCAGCATAGTAATAATGGTAGTAGTCGCCTGACAGTCGCATCGCTGGAACCATTGACGACTGCGCCGAGCAGCTTTCGGCTGCTCCACGCCTTCTAGGCCCCGTTGCAGTTGACGCTTTGAAGTTTTTCCCGGCCGTGTCACGAGGAGAACCCCGTCTGCCAGGCGCATCCAGATGCTGGTATCCGCGAGAGGCAGCACCGGAGGAGAATCGATCACGATCCAGTCAAACCAACCCGCCAGCTGATCCATCAGCAATGAGAGTCTTCCCGATTGCAGAAGTTCCATAGGGTTCTTGAGCGGACTGCCGGCCGGCAGGATCCAGAAACCCAGACCTTCAAGCTGATAGATGTTCATGGCCGGGGCAGGCTCACCCTGCAACAACTCGCTGAGGCCGGGGAGTTTTCCAAGACCAAACTGCTGGGCCAAGCGTGGGCCGTCGGAGATCCCCCTCCAACAGCAACGTCTTCTGCGCGTGCCTCTTGGCCAAAGCGCACGCAAGGTTCGCAGCGACCGTGCTCTTACCTTCTTCGGCAATCGAACTTGTAACCAGCACACGCTTGAGGGGGTGCTTTTGCTGCAGGTGTCTCAACCGGACTCCCGAGAAATCGGAATTTCTCCGCAGCCAGGCTTTCCTCCTCCGTTATGCAGACAAGTTTGCTTTGGGGAGGCACCAGCGCCCGCACCGACTGGAATTGACTGAACTGGTCATCGTGCACCTTCCGTGTCCGGTGACCATTCTCGGTCTGTCCTTCGTTCTCTGCGGGGCGGTCGCCGTCGGTCGCGGACTGCATGACCTGCCGTTCGGCGACCGCCAGCAAATCGGCCGCAGCCGACAACTTCGCCGGATCGGCTCCCGGACCGCTCAGACTCGGACCTCTGCAAGGCATCGAATAGTTGGCTCATGTTTGCGAGCCCTCGATGGTTACCGGTGTTCGTAACTCTCTGTCGTCGTGTATCGACAGTCGATTCAGATTGCAACAGATCAAGCAAGCTCTTGGCAGCCCGCCGAATGTCGACTTCATCGAGGTCCTCGGAGTTCTCCTCCGGCGGAGACTGGGACACGTCCACGTGCAAGCGAAGATCAGTGGCGACGTATTCGATGATCTCCGGAGTCACGCTGCGCTTCTGTCGAGCGTACGCCGTGATGAGTGCGTTTTCACAGATGGTGTTGATCAGCCGAGGAATGCCGTGGGAATGGCTGATAAACGGCCACGATGGTCTCGGGAAGAAATACCGAACAGCCATTCGAGCTTGGCCCCGCCAGCTGGAGACGGCGCTCGATGTAGCCCTCGGTCTCGTTCAGATCCAAACGGTGAAAGCTGTGAGCGATGAGCGATCCTCTGCTTCAGTTGCCAGAGCGCAGCGGAGTCCAATTTGTCGTTCAGTTCCGGTTGCCCGACCAGCAGGACCTGCAACAATTTCTCCTGGGTCGTTTCCAGGTTCGTCAAAAGCCGAACTTCTTCCAGGATGTCGGCCGAGAGATGGTGCGCCTCGTCCACGACCAGGACGGTCGTGAGCTTTCTCGAACCTCGGTCGATCACATACTGGCTGAGATCAAAAAGAATCTCGCTCTTGTTTCTGCCGGCAGCCGGGAGACCAAAGTCGCGCGCGATGTACTGCAGGAACTCCGCCGGCGACACACGGTTGTTAAACACATACGCGTAGGCGACGTCGTTGCTTTGCCCGAGCAATTGAAGCAGGCAGCGCAGTAACAGCGTCTTCCCTGTGCCGACTTCACCGGTCAGTACGATGAACCCTTTGTGCCCTCGCACTCCGTGGTACAGCGTCGCCAGTGCTTCATTGTGCCGAGGAGTGGAAAAAAGGAAGAAAGGATCCGGAGTGAGTTCGAAGGGATTACGCTGTAAATTGTAAAAGGATTTGTACATCAGGGTTGAAGTCAGCCGGCCAAATAGCTAGCAACGGATCCCGCCAGGATTGCGGCACAGTACCACAGCCGCCGTGGCCCAGCCGAGCCAGAGTTTTTTCTGTTCGGCCCTCTCGTTTGCCGGAGCATTGATGATGGGAATTTCCGAGAGCACCGACACCGGCAACAAGCCTTTCAGTTCTTCTTCGCTGTAAACTCGATCATCCACTGCCTCGCGGGCCCACACCACTGCTACTCCCAGCACTAACCCCACAGCGATCCCGATGAAACAGAACTTCAGGCGATTGGGGAAGATGGGCTTAATGGGCATGCTGGGCGGATCGAGAATTCGAAAACGCTCGCCTTGTTGAAGCAGTTCCATGCTGGTGGCCATCGCCGACTGATTCTTCTTTTTCTGGAGGTCGTCATAAGCGGCCTTGGATTCATCGTAGCCGCGAGTCAGATCCGCGAGTTGCTGCTCCCGCACCGGCTCTTGATTAAGCGACCCTGATAGTCGTTAATTTTCGACTTCAGGTCTGCAATCATCTGCTCGCGGTTCTTAATCTCGGCCTGATTGGCTTGCAACTGGCTTTGCAATTGAATCAATTGGGGCTTGGTCTTGACGTCCGCGCTGTCGTCGACAGTCGCGGTCGGGTTCGCCTCGGAACTGTTTTTGCTGCTTCTGTCTTTCAATTCCGCGAGACGTTGGTCTCTCATCTTTTCCATCGCAGCAATCTGACTTTTCAGCTTACGGATCTCCGGATATCCGTCTTCATAACGAGAACTAAGGTCCGCCAGCTGCATCTTCAGTCTTTCGAGTTCCTGCTCGATGGACGACAAATCCATCGGATCACCTTCTGGACTTCCGGACGCCCCCCGAGTGTTCGGTATTCGCGCTGTAACGTCTCCAAGTAGACTCGCTGTTGCTTCGCCGTATTGAGAGCAGCATTTTCAGTCTGCAATTGCGCTTGCAGCCCGCTCAGGATTTGGAGATTGCTTGCCAGTTGACTGGGGAGTTCTCGCAACATGCTGTCCTTTGAACTCGCGGATCTTTTCCTCTTGAGACCTCCAGGTTTTGCCGGGACGACTCCATCTGGTCGCCAAGGAATTTGGTGGTGCCCTCGGATTGCTGCTGCCGCACCTCCAGATTTTCGTTGATGAAGAGATTGGTCAGCTTGCTTGTGACCTGTTGGGCAATCGATGGATCGTGGGCTGAATAATGAATCCGAAATGCCGTTACGTCCTTCTTCTCATCCTTCACCAGCTCGATTTCAATGTCCTTGCGCATCCGCTCGACGATCTCGTCCGGGCCTAGCCGGCCTCGGTCCTTCGCATATAGATTGAGCTCCTCGATAATATGCAGGAGGCGCGTACGGCTCAGAATCTGTTGGGTGATGTTCTGCAGCCGCGCCTGCAAATCTTCGTTCACGTTCGGCACGACGTAATCCTTGGGCATGGTTGGCGGCTCCACCAGAATCAGCGTGCTCGATTCGTAGCGCGCAGGCAGTACCCAGCTCGATCCCCATACTACGAGCCATCCCAGAAACAGCGGGCAGGAAATGAAGGTGGCGCCGATGTGCCATCCCCAGAAAGAGCCGAAGGTCGAAACCACGCTGACTTCCTTGGGTATTAGGCTTGGGTGCGGCTGTCATGTCAAAGAGATATTGAACGGATTGGAGATTGATATTGGAAAGGACGGCAGCGACGGGGGTCTCTCACTAAATTGATCACTGATACGCGACCATTTAACATGGCGAAGCTGTCCGAGTATGGCTGGTTGGCTGCTGCCAAGCGCATGTCCCTCGACTCGAGCGCCGGGGCATTTACGATCACGCCTCGGTCAATTCCCCCGATAGGTTTGCCATTACTGGAACCCATTTCCGTTGCTCTTGAATCCATGAAATGAAGAGGAGTCCGATACATCCGGAGGCCTCATCTTGTACTGCTCGATCTTGTACAGCAATGTCCGATAGCTGACTTTCAGTAGGCGCGCAGCCGCCTTTCGGTTCCAACGCGTGCTTTCCAGGGCTGCGGCGATCGCGTTTCTCTCGGCTTCCAACTTCACGCTCTGCACCACGGATTTGAGAGAGTTATGATTGGAACCACCGCCCTGTGGCGGGCAAGTCGGTGGCGGCGGCAGGCTCACCGGTGGCGCGACGGCAGTTTCGTAATACAGCTCCATCATACGGCGCGGAATTATGCCCGCCGAAGGTCAGCTCTTTGTCTCCCGCCATGAGGTAACGCTTTACGAAGCTTTCCAGCTCTCGCAGGTTCCCTGGCCACGCATGCGATTGGCAAGCTTGCAGCACGCCAGCCGAAAAGGTTCGCGGTGAGAGTCCATATCGCTTGGCGAGCTGTTGCATAAAATGGCGCAACAAGAACCGGAATTTCTTCCTGGCGCTGCCGCAACGGCGGGACGTGGATCGTATAAGCGCTCAGTTGGTAGTAGAGGTCTTCCCGAAGTTTGTTTTCCGCGAGCGCGGATTCGACACTCGTTGTGCTGGCCGCCAGAACTGCGAACATCGACCTCGACTGCCGTCCCATTGCCGGGTCTGACAAATCGCTTGTTCTGCAACACCTCCAGCAATTTGGCTCTGCAGCGCCATCGGCATTTCAGTAATTTCATCAACAAGAATCGTGCCCTTTTGGCACAGATCCAGCTTGCCTGGCCTCGAACTTGGCGGATCGGTTCCGTTTCGTTTGCATCCGAAAAGTTCGATTTCCAGCAGATCGCTCGGGAGCGCTGCACAATTCACCTTGGCGAACCCAAATCCCGATCTGACGGACAATTTGTGAATCAGGCGGGCAGCCGTCTCTTTGCCACTACCACTCTCGCCCAGGATCAGCACCGGAACGTTGGCCACGGCCAGCAGTTCTGCTTGCGTCCGGAGGTTTCGCATGATTTGGCTGGCCGCGACGAAGAAGGTTTCGCCACTAACCAGCTCGACATCGTCACTGGTTATGTCCGTTTCGACGATCGCGCACGCCCCGGTAAGGTGGCGTCTGATGACCTCTTCGAACGGCTGCTTCTCCAGCGGTCTGACCAGGTAATCCCTCGCTCCCATCCGCAAGGCTTCTTGTTGCTTGGACGCGTCATCGGGATCACAAATCAGGATGATCGGCAGCTCGGGGCGAAGTCGGCGCAGCCAACGCAAAATGTGCAGGCCATCCGTGTCGCCGCGCGGCAAATCCAGCAGGAGCAAATCCGGCGTGACGCCGGATTGCACTCGCTCCATGGCCCCCCAGCCGCTGGCAGCGCTTTCCAGTTGCCAGGAATTCGCTTCGCCCATTGACCAAAGTGGACGAAGAACGGCGGATTCCCGGCTTACGACCAGCAGTCGCACTGCTTCTATTGCTTTTGTCGCCACAGGTCTAGTGGCTCCTTGGGAAGATTCTCGCGACCAGGCAGGTTGAGGTACCGCAAGACCCTAAATCGGCTCGACGTCGTAGCCTTCGATACGCACCGCCAGCGACCGTTCAATTGCATCGACGGATACGACCAAGGTGCGCTCGCCGCTTCGTGAGACCAGAATTCCTTCGACGCCGTCCAACGCGCCGCTGCGGATGCGCACACGTTGACCAATCTTCAAAAAGGGATGGGAACAGTAGGGCAGATGCTCTTGCAAGAGCTTGCGAAGCGAGTCAATCTGTTCATCGGGAATCGCAATTCCCTGTCCTCGCGGTCCGACAAAGTTCAGTACACCGTCGATAAGAAGCACTCGCAGGCGTGTCTCGCTCTTGGCGCCAGCCTTACGAACAAGTAACAACTGAACAACGGCAATTCCACCGTTTTCCGCCGGTCGCTCCAGCGATGTACCCCCTTCACCAAGGGCAGGAACGTCACGACCCCCGCTCCCGAAGCCGCTGCGCGACCACCTTCTCGTGTCGGGCACGGGTCTGCACGGCAAACCATTTCTCCGGGTCCGCCTCGCCAACATTGGTAACCAAACAAGGTGACCCCGATTGGCTCAATGGCTGATTGCCGGTGCTCATAGCTTCGCCCTCTGAGTCACATAGGTACTTGACCCGTACGTGCCCACATCTTCACCTTGCATTCCTGATAGTTCGACTTACCGCGCTATTCGCGGGAAGCCACAACAACAGATCGCGCCAATCGATGTCTTCTACAACTGCCGTGAGCCTGACTCTCAGAAAATTGGCATTGGCAGGAGGTAACTATTACTATCAAGGAGGCCTCTTGCCAGTCTGGTTGCAGCGTAGTGCTAGTTGCAAAGTACTGCAAGAGGTGCACAGCCTCCCACGATAATGTCTCCATCGGGCTAGAGGGCTTCATCTCGAGTGGTGAGAATATCTTCTTGGAGAGCTTAGTCTCACGCGTCAGCCCGGTGTCCTATACCGGGCTATGCGTGGACCCCACCTTGCGAAACATGGAAGCTACGCCAGCTAGAACATTCACTCGGGACGTGCGACTATCACGATCGCAATGTTTATCGATCCGCGCATCCGCGATTTACCCTTGGAATCCGACAATTAAGCCATGCTGAGGCCGTCTACCATCCCCAAGACTTGTCAGCTCAGCTCGGGCTTGAAGTCCGACCACCTCGGCTCTTACGAGAGCTCCGTCACGATGACACTGCAGTGCATGGGACGCCCACACTTTTGTGGGCATGTGCAACAGCCAGATTTCTCCATTTTGGGAACTGAATGAACCGTGCAAGAAAGTTTCACATTTTTCTTGTCCGAGTGAATAGTCTTGTCGTACTCTCTGGATGGAGTCGGGCATGTCGACTTTGCAGTACTACTGCATATTTGTTCAATCGGCATAATTACTGTTATTGTTCGATGCTCTCATCTCTGGCCTTTGTGGTCGTTCGTGCCGGAGACGAACTTTCCCTAAAGAATACCGCGTTGGCGAGGTTGTGCGCCAACGGTCATTTCGAATGGGAGGATAGTGTGCGCCACCAATCCACCTCTTCGGTAATTCGTGTGCTCGTGAGTGACGATACACGGATCCACACCGAACTCCTCGCAGATGCATTGAGACGTGACGACGGATTGCATGTCACCACGTGCACTTCCGGTTCTGCGGCTCTGATCACGCGGCCCGATTTCCAGAATGTTGATGTCCTTTTGTTGAGTTCGACAATAGACGAGCAACCCGGCCGCGGGTTCGAGGTTCTGAAAGGTCTGCACTCTTCGCACAGTTATGTGTCGGCCGTGATGCTCCTCGACACCTCAAAGCATGAAATGGTGGTGGAAGCGTTTGGCGCCGGTGCGCGTGGAGTCTTCAGTCGGAACGAATCTGTAGGGATCTTGAATAAATGCGTGCGGCGAGTCCACGAGGGGCAGATCTGGGCTAACAGCGAACAGATGGGCGCCCTGGTGCAAGCCATCGCGGCATCCCGCAGTGTCCGTGCAGTGGATGCGCGGGGCATGAATCTACTTTCCAAGCGGGAGTCGGAGATCGTGCAGGGCGTGGCCCAAGGCCTGACCAATCGCGAGATTGCCGATCAACTTGGCCTGAGCCCGCATACGGTCAAGAATTGTCTGTTTCGGATTTTTGACAAACTGGGGGTATCCAATCGCGTCGAGCTTCTGCTAATGACCATGAGCGGGAATCGCGACTCACAATCGGCCCTCCAGTACTTGTTCGAGCACCTCGGCGACGGGGGGTTACGGGATGAGGCTACCTTTGTCGCCTGTCATCGCGCCGCTGATCAGGGAGTGCTCATGGCGCAACTTGCGCTCGCCCAGTTCTTCGCGGCCAACGGAACGAACCCAAGTGACGTGCTGCATGCTTACGCTTGGTACTCGATTGCCATGCGACGGATGTCGCGAGACTATGAAGACGCGATGAAGACCATGGGAATCGATCAGGTGCTTGAAGCCGAGCGGATGGCCGACAGTTGGCTGGAGAAAATGGACGATAACCGTTCGATGCGGACCGGCGCTCGGGTGCGTGACATGACCGATCTTTCGTACCAAGCAGATTGAGAGTCCACGCCTGCCTTGATGGGCTTAGTCTTTTTGTACCAAACCTGGAGTTAGTCCTCGGCTGGTTTAGGTTGCAGTCAGTTCGCAGCTAGCCGCGAACTGGCTAGCGAACTCGTCGGGCGTCTTCTCTCCGAGAGACCGATTGCAAGGTGTTGCAAAGAGGGAAGAAATGGCAGAAGTAAATGTGGGCGCATTATCGATTTAGTTAGACTATCAACTGTAGCAGCTTTGCAGACAAAAGGAAGGCGAAGCTTGGCTCCGCCGTCTGCACCTTAGCTGTGATTAGGGGGTAGCTGAACGGCGTGGAGAGGGTCATGGAGGATCAGCCGAGCTGCATCACCGACAGCGAACCGAGCGGTGAAGCTTCGTCTTGCCGCTTCATCGCACCCTTCTTTGGGTTCGCTCGCAGCACGAACAATCGGGCGCGAGTTCGGTGCACCTGATGCCATCCGAAGGAGCGAAATTTGTGGCAACGACAGCCATCGCCCAGCGGGGTGGCATGTGGGCGAGATGGCGGAACCTGCCGCGTCCGCAACGGTTGCGAGTTGGCGGATGCGCCGCGTACCTGCTTCTTTTGATACTGCTGTTCCTTCAGCCGCTCATCAGGCTGACGGTGTACGCCGCCCAGAGCGACCTGGATTCGTACATCCTCATGGTTCCGTTTATCAGCGGTTATCTACTTTACATCGAACGGGGACGCTGCCCGGCTATGTATCGCAGTTCGATTGCCGGAACGGTCGCGATGGGAGGAATCGGAATCGCGGCGCTGGCAGCAGGGATCGGATGGCGCGGGAGCCTGAGTATCAATGATGGACTGGCCCTGATGGCTCTATCGTTTGTGAGTTTCGTCGTGGCCGGCGGGTTTCTATTCCTCGGCTCGAAATGGATGGCCGCCGCGGCCTTTCCGGTAGCGTTCCTGTTTTTCATGGTGCCGCTGCCGGACGCGGCGGTGAATTGGCTGAAAAGTCGCTTCCGCGCAGGCATCCGCGTCCGCCGCCCAGCTGCTTTTTTCAATCGCCGGGGTGCCCAGTGAGCCAGGATGGTGTCGTCCTGTCCATCCCTGGGATGACGCTAAAAGTAGCCAAGGAGTGCAGTGGGATCCGCTCCAGTTGGGTGCTGTTCATCTCCAGTTTGCTCATGTCCCATCTCTTTCTGAGGACCCGCTGGCGAAGGATCGTGCTGGTGGCCTTCGTGATTCCGCTCGGAATCCTACGGAACGGGTTCCGGATCCTGGTCATTGGACTGCTTTGCGTATATGTTGGGCCCTACATGATTGACAGCTCCATTCACCATCGCGGCGGGCCGCTTTTTTTCGCGCTGTCCCTTATTCCCCTTTTCATATTGTTATGGTGGTTGTGGCACCAGGAGCAGCGGCTGAACCTCGCCGATTGAGGACCCCGTGACGTTTTTCCTCCTCCTGCCTTTCGCGGCTGCGATTTTCAGCCTTCTCCTGGCCTTTATCAGCCTGGTGCCCAAGAAGCGCTCTCGCGCCAGACTGTTCTTCTTCACCGGGATGGCGGCTCTCGCTGTTGATAGCCTCCTGTCGGGCGTGATTCTGCGCGCTACGGAGCTGGCCGAAGTGCTTCGCGGGCTGACGCTAGGGTTGATCGTCAAGTCCATTCTATCCGCGGCCTGGCTGGGCTTCAGCTTGACTTATTCGCGCGGCGATTACCGCGAGTCGTTTAGGCGCTGGGGAATTCCGCTGACCGTTGTCGCTCTGCTGCCCATCGGTATAGCGCTCGGTTTCCAGCACCAGCTTCTTGAGGTAGTTGCGGGAGGGCAGGCGGCCCATGGGCCGCAGTTCCGGTTTAGTGCCGTAGCCAAGGTCTTGAACATCATCCTTCTCGTAGCGAACCTGTGGATACTGATGAATCTGGAGCAGACCTTCCGGTCGGCGGTCGGAACGATGCGCTGGCGAATCAAATTTGTGGTCCTGGGCCTTGCGGTGATCTTCGGCGCCCGCCTTTACGTTCAGAGCGAAGCAGTTCTCTTTTCCGTGTACGACCCGCACTGGTTGGGCCTCGAGTCGAGCGGGCTCCTGATCGGGTGTGTCTTCCTGGTGGTGGCTTACGTGCGCACCGGCTTCGCCGAGATCGAGGTTTACCCGTCTCGGGCCGTCCTGGGGTCATCCCTGACCGTCCTCTTCGTCGGCAGCTATCTTTTCGTCGTCGGAGTCCTCGCCAATATTGTGAGGCGGCTTGGCGGAGCGGGGAGTTTCCAATTCGCGGCTTTCATCCTGCTCCTGGGAATGGCCGGACTGGCCGTGCTGCTTCTTTCCGATCGCCTCCGGCAGCGCATCCACGAATTCGTTGGCCGCCATTTCGCAAGGGCCCAGCACGATTCCGTTCAGATCTGGACCCGGTTCTCGCGGCGGCTGGCCAACGTCAAGGATCAAGCCGGCCTTTGCGCGGCGTCCGCGAAGTTGGTTTGCGAAACCTTTGACGTGTTATCGGTAACCATCTGGCTGCTGAACGAGCAGAAGGAGCAATTCATCGTGGCTGCGTCCACCGCGCCGCAACCGGGTGAGGCGAGCCCTGGCCATCCACCTGCGGCGACGTCCAGCGCCGTGGCGGCTGGCCTGCGCGCGAGGTCGTCGCCGTTCGATCTCGAAGGGGTAGACGAGCCCTGGGCGGAGGAATTGCGGCAACTCAATCCGACAACGTTTCCCAACGGCGGCCATCGTTGGTGTGTTCCCTTGCGAGCAGGGGAACAGAGCCTTGGTGCCTTCATTCTCGCCGACCGCGTGAATGGTGCGCATTACACGGCCGAGGAAGTGCATCTGCTGCAATGCATCGCAGACCAGGTGACGTCGGTGCTATTGAACCTGCGCCTGGCCAATGAGGTGGCGCTTTCCAGGGAACTGGAGGCGTTCCGGACGATGTCGGCATTCTTCGTGCACGATCTGAAGAACACCGCCGCATCGCTCAACCTGATGCTGAAGAACCTGCCGGAGCATTTCGACGACCCGTTGTTTCGTGAGGACGCCCTGCGCGCCATTGGCAATACAGCGCGGCGAATCGACGAGATGATCGGACGGTTGAGCGCACTGCGGCAACGGCCTGCCTTCAACCCCACCGAAGCCGATCTGAATCAGCTCGTCGGCGAAGTCCTCGATGGGCTGGATGAAATGCCGCAGGTAGAGCTGACGAAAGAGTTACAGCCGCTGCCCAAGACGCTCGCTGACCGCGAACAGATTCGGAGCGTCGTGACCAACCTGCTGCTCAACGCGCGCGATGCGCTGGGCCCGGGAGGCCGCATTTGCCTCCGGACGCAGCATCTCGGAGACAGCGTGGTTCTCTCGGTCACGGATAATGGCTGCGGGATGAGCGCGGCGTTCCTGAATGACTTTTTGTTCCGCCCCTTCCAAAGTACGAAGAAAAAGGGGCTCGGCATCGGCATGTATCAGTCCCGGATGATTGTAGAGGCGCACGGAGGCAGTATCCGGGTGAAAAGCGAGGTAGGGAAGGGGACTACGTTTCGGGTGAGCCTGCCCGTCAAGGACGTGAAATGACCAGACTGCTGATCGTCGACGACGACGAGGACATCTGTACCCAGATGAAGTGGGCGCTGGGCAGGGACTACGAACTACTCACGGCAGGCGACGGCGCTGACGCCTTAGCCGCGTTCACCGCGCATCGTCCCGCGGTGACCCTGCTCGACCTGGGACTGCCGCCCCGCCCCAATGAACCCGAGGAAGGCCTCGCGGTACTCTCGGCGATTCTCGCGTTGGACCCGCTGGCCAAGGTGATCGTCGTCTCCGGTCAGAACGACAAGCAGAACGCCATCCGCGCCGTCGGGGCAGGCGCCTACGACTTTCTCTACAAGCCGGTAGACATGGACGAACTCAGGCTCGTGCTGCATCGTTGCGTGTATCTGGCGGATCTCGAGCAGGAATACCGCGCCCTCCAACACAGCGCGCAGCCCCACACCTTCGAGGACATGCTTGGCGCAAGTCCACAGATGCAGACCGTCTTCGAGTTCATCCGCAAGGTGGCCCCCACCAGCGCCCCGGTACTGATTCTGGGCGCAAGCGGCACCGGCAAGGAAATGGTGGCGCAGGCGCTCCATCGGCGCAGCCAGCAGGCCAGTGGCCCGTTCGTGGCCATCAACTGCAACTCGATCCCGGAGAACCTACTCGAGAGCGAACTCTTCGGCCACGAGAAAGGCGCGTTTACGGATGCCCACACGCAGCGCAAAGGGCATATCGAGACCGCCGCGGGCGGCACGCTCTTCCTCGATGAGATCGGTGAGCTGCCGGCGCCGGTCCAGGTGAAGCTTTTGCGGTTTCTTCAGGAGAAACGCTTCCAGCGTGTTGGAGGACGGGATGAGATTCCGAGCGACGCCCGCGTCCTGGCGGCCACCAACCGGAACCTTCAGGAGTCCATCGCCAGCGGGAAGTTTCGCGAGGACCTGTACTTCCGCCTGGCCGTGGTCGTCGTCAAGGTCCCGCCCCTTCGGGAGCGGGGGGACGACATTGTCATGATTGCGAAGGCTTTCCTAAGGAGCTATGGCATCGAACACGCCAAGCCCGGTCTGACCTTTGCGCCCGATGCGCTGCGCGCCCTGAGTCTTCACCCCTGGCCGGGAAACGTCCGCGAATTGCAGAACCGGGTGCGGCGGGCGGTGATCATGGCGGATGGCAAGCGCGTTACTGTCCGGGACCTGGAATTGACCGACACCCTGAGCGCCTTGCCGCCGCAGACGCTGAAGGAAGCGCGGGAAACTGTAGAACGGGAGATGGTCAAGGAAGCCCTACGGCGTCACATGGGGAAGGTCACTGCCGCCGCGTTGGAACTCGGCGTCAGCCGCCCAACGCTCTATGAATTGATGGAAAAGCTCGGTATCGCTCGGGATTCGTGATGGACGTAAGGATAGCCACGCCGGAGCTTCGGTTTTTGTCGATTCTGTTTACGGTCACAACGAGACGAGTTTGAGGCCTGTAAGCCATTGGTACAGAGTGGGTTGCGACCAAACTTCAAGAGGCAAGGCAGATGTCCGTGTCGGAATCCCTTACAAACAAAGAGGACAGGGGAATTCGTGGACTTGGGACGGTAATCGCAGCGCCATCGTATGTGATTAAAACAATTAGGTTTAAGTAACAGCCAGAAGACTCGCTGAGAGTGGCCGCAAGATTGCAGCTACCTTTGTGCAGAGTTCGTGCTTTAGCACCTACCGGGAGGACTGAAAATGAGATCCAAACTGTGCATTACGTTGTTCCTGGCATTAGGAGTTTTGTTTCTCTTGCAGCCTGCGGCGCAAGCGGCGAAGTCACCATGCAACTTCTGAGCAATGACGACGGAATATATGGTCCGTACCTCATGTCCGTTAGACGGAAACTCCGAACGATGCTTTTCTGTGATGACTTTGTCGACCACATTGATGGGAGCTCAATGTGGACTGCCCAGGTGATCTTCGGAGCCAGCGGTGACCTTACACAGACTCAGATGGCCGTGCGGAACGGTTGGAGCCAAACAACAGGCAGACCAGGCCTATAGTGAGAAAGTCTATATTGAGTAGCGAATGACCGCCGCCAACCGGCAATATCTAATGAAGCGATTTGGACGATCTTCAATCCACTCGCTCCAAGCACTTGGGGAGCCCCGACAACGCCGGCAGTTAATGCACTGATTGCATTTAGCATCGGCTGCTATCAGCACGGTCTCTACACGGACGTGACCGTCTACTCGCCGACCAGCATTATCTCAAGTGGCCCATATCACGGGTGAACTTCTCAAGAGTTTGACCAAGTGGTCGGCCCCAACCAGCACGGAGTTCCCGACGGCGGTATGACGCTCATGCTGCTCGGCGGTACTCTGGTCGGTGTCGCGACTCTGCGCCGGAAATTCCGCGTGTAGCAGGTTGCTTCTAGAGCGAGAACCAAAGGAAAGGGCCGGAACAATCCGGCTCTTTTCTTATGCCCGTCTTATGCCGCGTGCGGAGCTAACACTGGAGACCGCAACCGCTTCCGCAAAACGGTCACAGCGAAAGCGACGACGAAGCCGCAGTTCGGAACGTCGGAATGCCGTTTACAACCGTGTGTTTGATCTTCACCATTCCCACGAGGCCGCGCAGGGCTCGCTCATCCACCTCACTCGGGCTCAGGCGTTCGGGGGCGTAGGTAAGTCCCGCAGGAACCAGATCAATTTCCACATCGCCTTCGAGGCGCAATAAAGACGGCTGGCGATGCAGGAAGCCTAAATGTCCCGGGTTCGAGGACGGAGAGCCGAAGCCATAGATGGGCTTCTAGTTTACGAAAGGTGAGGCCGGACGACGTGTCGCTCTTGGTGCATCCGAGTGGCGTGCCCTATACTTTCGGAATGCTGCCCAGTTAGCCTGTAGTGAGTGCTGAGAGGTTGCCCATGAGGACTCCGGTCGGTTTCCGATTTATTCTGATTCTCACCCTTATCGCTACTACGTTTACCGGATGCTCGCGCGATCCCAACGTGCGCAAGCAGAAGTATTTTCACAGCGGCCAGCGCTACTTCGAGAAAGGCAAGTATCGCGAAGCGGCGATCGAGTTTGTAAACGCGATCAAGATTGATCCCAGCTTATGCCGATGCTCATTATCAACTGGCCCAGACTTACCTCAAGATTCAGCAGCAGCAGGCCGGGCCTATCAGGAACTGGCTCGCACTGTTGAGCTGCAGCCCGAGAACTACTCGGCCCGCATGCGAGATGGCCAAACTGCTGATCGGCCATCACGAACTTACAGCTGGCGCAAGAGCAAACAGATTGGCTGCTCCAACACCGCCCGGACGATCCCAAAGTCTCATCTCGCGGCCGCATATCTTCTGGCGGCGGAAGGCGACATCTCGGCGGCGATTGCGGAAATGCAGAAAGCCATTGCTCTCGCGCCCAGCGATGGAGATTTGCATCTTCAGCTTGCGCTGCTGCTGTTGAAGAAAGGTCAACCGGACGCAGCCGAAGCGAATTTCAGGAAAGCCGTTGAACTGAATCCCAAGGCGGTGAGCGCTTGGCTAATGCTGGGGACGTATCACCAGGCCCGCGGTCGGTACGGACAAGCTGAGCAGGAATTCCGCCACAGCCATGGACGTCGACCCGAAAAATCCCGAACCGCGGGCCGCCCTCGCCCGCCTTTTTTTGGTCGAGGGCAAGAAGACCGAAGCAGAAGATTTTCTGCAAGCAGGTCAAGCGCGACTTTCCGGACAACTCGGCGGACTACCGCATGCTGGGTGACTTCTACCGCACCACCGGGGACCTGGACAAAGCCACCGCCGAATACGCCGCCCTCTACCAGGAGCATCCCAAAGATATTCAGGTCAAGAAAAATTACACTCAACTTCTGATCCAGAAGAACCGTTTCGATGAGGCGCGCAAGCTCAATGATGAACTCTTACAGGCCAGCCCGAATGATAATGAGGCCTTGGTTTATCGCGGCCAGCTGCAGATCTCGAGCGGCAATCCGAATGACGCCATCGTGACGTTGCAAAGCGTGATCAAGAATGATCCCAACAACGCTGCGGCCCACTACCAGTCTGGGAGTTGCGTTTCAAAAGTCAGGCGATCTGGCAGAGCGCCGAGACCGAATGGAGGGAGGCGGTGCGTCTTCGTCCGGACCTGCTCGAGGCTCAGCGCGCCCTTGGCGTTGCTGGCGATGCGCCAGGGTGACATGAGTCGCACTGGAAGACAGCTGCCACCCAGATGATTCAGTCTGCAACCCGCTCTCGCCCGAGGGCTATGCGCTGCGCGCCCTTCTGAAATCAATCGTCAGCAGTTCACGGCCGCGGAAGCAGACATACGCAAGGCCATCGAAGTGGACTCCGCAGAGCCACCTCGGGTTATGTTCAGCATGGGAAACCTGAAGTTCGTTCAGAAGCAGTACGATGAAGCCGGCAAGGCTTACCAGGACGCGCTTGACCGTGACGCCAATTCAACCGACGCGCTTCGCGGCCTGATGAACACTTATCTCGCCCAAAACCAAATCGACAAGGCGATTGCCGCCGCCAATGCACAAATCGCCAAATCGCCCGACAATAGCAGCTTCTACGTCTGCTCGGCGGCGTGCTTTTCCGCGACAAGAAAGATCTGAACGGCGCCGAGGCGGCCTTTAACAAGTCTTCGAACTCGACAAGAATAATTCCGAGGCTGCGATCCAGCTGGTCAGGTACAAGTGGCAAAAGGAGAGAGCAGACCAAGCGATCGCTACCTGTCAGCAGGCGATCCAGGACCATCCTCATGTGCCCGAATTCTATACCCTCTTGGGCGGGCTCTATGGATCCAAACGGGATTGGACGAAAGCTCAGGACGCCTATCAGAAAGTCCTTGGCCTCAAGCCGAATGACCCGTCGCGGCAAAAAATCTTGCCAATGTCATGCTGCAAAGTGGTGGCAACATCGACGTCGCCATGTCGTTGGCCCAGATCGCGCGCCGCGGCATGCCGGACTCTCCGGATGCGGCTGACACGCTAGGCTGGGTTTACTATCAGAAAGGGGTCTACGGGTCGGCAATCAGCATGCTCCAGGAGGCACTCAAGCTGCAAGAAAAAACCAAAGCGCCGGACAACGCCTGATATTCACTATCACCTTGGGTTGGCATACCAGAAGACGCAACAGCCAGTGCTCGCGCGCCAGCAGTTGGAACTGGTACTGAAGATCAATCCCAATTACAGTCGAGGCCGCTGAAGTGAAAAAGCAGCTCGATAGCCTGAAATCATGACGAGCTGTTGGAAGATTCATGGCTATCCTCGCAAGATCGTGCCGGCGGCTCCGGAGAACAACGGCACTCGGAAGCTTGCCGCCATAGCCGCCAGCTTAGAGTTGGTCAATTTTCGGGAATGCCAAGGTCCCGTGAGCTACAGTACCGGCACAGCGGAGGCGTCGCCTAAGCGCCTTCCGCATCTTACGCATGCTTGTCTCCCATCTTCTTGCCCGCGGGTAGTTCCTCCTTAGCACCACCTGAGCGATAATACACTTTCGCTTTTTGTTCGTCCACCGATGTCGATGATACGCCCGCCTGTCTCGCCATCGCCCGTGCAATGGATGTGCGAAGCAAAAGGGTAGTCCTCAAACTCTCACCCTCACCCTGTCACGTAGTAACAACCGCCTTTCCAACCTGTCGCGGAATTTCCCCGTAGGCCTCGGCTTCGAGGTTGCGCTGCGCCCGTTGCGGAGCTTCGACGGTTGTTGTAGCAAATTGCCGCATTCAGTGACACGAAGCGCTAACGCTTTCGCCGGTCGTGAAAGTTCCGATGTCTGGCGAATCAAGCGCTAGTAGGTTGCTCGCGGGCAACTCGCAGGCTGCTTGCGGACAACGACTTTACGCTTACGTATGCGTAAGGTTAAGTACATGAAAGTAATTACCTGCACCGATGCAAACGGTCGACCAACGACCCCGGTGGAGGACGACTGTTGAATGTCTAATCTTCAAAAATCACGATATCGGCACCATCGGCGCCCTTGGCAATTCTTGCTGGTCTTGTTTTTGATAGTGGCCTTGTCCGGCTTGCTGACGATTACCTTGGTGCCGTATCGCTGGGTCCTGAGGCAGACGGTCCGGGTTGTGGCGGGTTCCCATGCGACCGGCATTGAGGCCTACATGCCCGCGCCGAACGCGCGCGCCGAACGCGCAGTCCACCCCTACTCTGTAATACCAGGCGGCGTCGCTTCTATCGACGAAGTTCAGGCCTCAGTCCAGCGCGATCCCGTCGTAGCTGCACACTACCGCGGGATCTCCCCGTATGCCTTGCATTTCGAGCGGCTGCCTGTGCCTGTCTACATGTACGCCTCTTACCGCATTGGGCAGTCAGTTTACTGGACAAATCATCGAATCCTCGTTCCTCGCGGAGAGCTGGTATTGCGCGATGAGTCTCATTTCATTCGGGCACGCTGCGGCAATCTGCTCGCCTTTGATTTGCCGCCTGGGGCGACGGAGTTGCCACAGCCACCGCTTGAGCCGCCGGACTTGGTGTTTGACAGCGGCACTCCGCCAGTATTAAGGACTGCGGAGTCTGCACCCGAACCGGCTCGGCTCGCGAAAGACGTCCCTGGCGTTCCCACCGTTGGGAGGACAACGAAGTTCTGGCCGCCGGTCAGCCCATCTCCGCTGTGGTGCTGCGGGTCCGGAGTCGCGAACCTTCCCCAGGTTCCAGGGGGAGGCTTGCCCGGTCTCTCTACGGGTTCAGGAACGCCAAGCTCATACGGGCAGACATCGCTAATCTCAAACGGGCACACATCCCCAGTCGCGCCCGAGCCGGCGAGCTATGTGTTGATGTTGTCGGCCGTTGGCGTGGCGATTTTGGCTCGACGCCGAGCCTGAATTCAGCGGCGATGCTCGAGCAACGATATGCAGCCAGCGAAGGCACGCTTAACCCCGTGCTGTCTGCAGCCCCGGAGTCTTGACCGGCAAATTTGCGGCCAGCAGCAGGCCGTTTTGTGGGTTGAAGACAGATGGAATGGCTATCGCGGGGCGGCGTCCGGATAGATCCAAACTCGCGCTGGGAGGTTGCTCGCGGGCAACTCGCAGGCTGTTTGCGGGCAACGACTTTACTTCTACGCATACGTAAAGTGATGCATATGACGCAAGTAATCACATTGCACCTATGCAAGCGGTGCGGCAAGACCTGGTTTCCCCGTACACCCGGGATTCCGAAGATCTGCCCCACTTGTAAAACCGCATATTGGGACACGCCGAAGCCGGAGAGAAAGGCTCATCAAAACGCCTAAAAGTCTCGTGGCGTTGACCGCGCACTTAGCTAAGGCAATTTTCGCCGCGCTTGTGACTGGGGGGTTACTCATGAATTCAAATTTGGCAGCCTTTCTTGAGAATATATGCGGCCTCACGCCACCAGTGCGGTTCGTCCTGTGGCAAAGCTGAAACAGTCTGGTCGTAACTCTTGTATCATGAGAAAATTTGCTGCATTGCTGTTTCTAGTCGCTTCGCTGACCGCTGTGAATGCGGGTGCGACCGTCATAACCTCGATTCCTGGTGGCACGGTCATACCCATGCCGGCAGTAGATTATTTTGGCGGAGGCCCCAACACCTTCGGCACATCCAATCTGGTCACCTGGAGTTCCACCAATACCTCGAATCAGGGTGGCTCGGTGTTTGGCTATACGGGCTTCTACGGCTACGGAGCCAATGGCGTCTGGACAGGTGCTCTCGGACCCATGGCGGGCGTGAATGATTCTTTTGATTTCTACGGCGCGAGCGATACGATGACGTTCGCATTCGCCTCGCAGGTTTCGTCCGTCGGCGGTTTCTTGAATTACTACAGTGGCGGAAGCACAGCGACGACCATTGCGGTGTACGACGCCGGCTGGAACCTGATCGAGTCTTACGACCTGACGTTTGCGACCGATGGCAGCGATGACAGCGGCGCGTTCTATGGCTTTGCGGAGTCAAGTTCGATCATCAAGTACTTCACTTTGACCGATAACTACGTCGGAATCACGAACCTGACCACGAGCACGGTCCCGGAGCCTGGCTCACTTCTGCTGCTCGGTTCAGGCCTGCTGGGCGCGGTCGGAGTCATTCGTCGCAAAATCAACCTGTAGTCTGTTTTTCACTTCGTCTAGACGGCCGGGGCAACGGTCCCCGGCCTTCTTCTGCACGTAGGCCGCAACGCAGGCTTCGGTCTCGTATTAAACCAAGCTTGGAAGTGATTGATTGAAACTCTCGCTCACCGTCCTATTGCTTGCTCTGCTGTTCATCGCAGCGGATGGGTGCTACGTCTGAAGTAATTCCGGTCATTGCCAACCCCGATCTCGCCCTACCGTAACGTGAGCGACGAGGACTTGGTTAGCCGAATCGCCGAACTTGAGCGCGAGTTGGGAATATCGTCCTCTGCGCCCGAACCGCCTCCAGCATCGGAGACAAAGCCAAACTAACACCGTGCAGAATGGCCCTAGCACGCACAAAAATGCCTGCAGCGCGATGCTGCGGGTTTCGAGTTGGTTAGGTTCGCCGATCGCTGCACGGGGTTTGAGGACTGCGGTGCCGGTGACGGCGGGATAGGTTTATTGCGATTGGAATAAGGAAGCCTGACCGATGCGGTCAGGCTTTTTCGATGCGCGATGGAGAGCTACTTACGCGAGCAACTTCTTTCGCAATACGGTCAGGCCAGTCAGCAACCCGCTGCCCAACAGGATCAAGCTGGACGGCTCAGGCACGGGGCTGTCAAACGTTTGGAAGCTCAATTTGTAACTCGTTGGGGTGGTCCAACTGAGTTCGACTTCGTTGAACTTGAAGCCCGGTGTCTTCGGGTGCCACACGGGTCCGCCGATTTGGGTGGTCAAGCCGACTACGTTCCCATTGAGATAGTACGTCGCAGTGGTTGTGACCAGGTTCGGAGCATTCGTCAGGTACGTGGCATCCGCGAGAGTGGAGAATGTCTCCCACACATGGTTCGATGTGCCGGTGCAGACTCCCGGCTGGCAAGAACCGAAGCCGTCTGACATTAACGTAACTGTCTCGGGCGCGAGTTGCCAAGCCGGATGCATCACGTATGTCGAAAGTGTGTACGAACCAGGCTGGGTAATGCTCTGATTGCCGACTGTCCCGGCAAAGTCTACAAACGGGTCCGCGAAGGAAACGCAGGTCAGAAATACAAGTACAGCCGTCATCATCACGATTTTCTTCATTCACCACATCCTTTTGAGCATCCCAAGTCAAGCCAGGGAGAGTTAGTGGATACTAATCTAACGCCACCACTCGCGCAACTAAAAACATCAAATTCGTTCGCTGTAACCTTCTTTAAATGTTGAGTTTGTTAGTTTGCCAGAATGTTGCATGCACGTGTTAACAAACCGACAAGCTAACCACAACAACACGCGTATCTTTCGGGCGTGTGATCACGCCCTGTGGTTCCAAGCGAGGAAATAGCCCGTCTTGGCGCAGAAAAAGCCCCAACGCAATGGCTGAGGTTTCGCGCCCGAAGGCGATAAAAAAGGAGCGGCTATGAAAAGGGGGAGGGAATAGCCGCTCCAGTGCCCAACTTCGTCTGGCAGAGTATAACCCAAAAGTGCGACATTTTAACCAAATTCGTCCGACAAACATGTAACACAAAAGTGCTACCTTCGTGGTGCTTAGGATCGCGATCAGTTTGAACTTGGGCGAGCGAAAGGGCCGCCCCGTCCCCCGACGAGCGGCCCCGCCACAATCACACTCCCCCAATTGCACAATGTGAAAAGGCGGTGCCAGTATCGCCCAGTTTGTGGAGGAAAGATATGCGACTTAAGTGTCAGTTTGACAGACTACCCAATCCACTGCGCCTTGGACTTCGACAACCGGCGATGCCGCCAGTGCGGGAAGGCGTTCCCAGCGGTGCCCGAGGGATGCCCCACCCCGCCAATTCAATAAGCCGATCTTACATTGGCTTCGGCGCAAAAATTTGGGGCGATCATCGGCGCGGGCGCACTGTTACTTTCGGGGTTAGCAATCTGCCTGTTTTCACCAGGCGGCATCGTCTGTTTTTTCAGGGAGAACCTCCCATTTTAGGGCGATGCTATGCTATCTCGCGACGTGGTTGTAGGTTCCTGTGAGAAAGCGCAAAGGAGAACGAAAGTGTCTCAGCCGTCAGAATTAAAGGTGACGTGGTGGTGTACCCAGTGCAATACCACAGGTGACCTGATCTTCCGCAACCACGACAACGTAGCGTCACGCTTGGCGGCTGCGGAAACGGACCATAAACTTCATTCCCCGCGCTGCAACTTGGACTGGGCACGGGTGGTCATACAAACCGACTTCGAGGAAAGTTGAACGCTGACATGGCCCGAAGCGACTATCCCGGCTCCCGAGCTTTTTTTCGAGCGTCCTCCAGCGGCCCGGCCCAAATCGTCGATCTTAATCGGCCCTTGGCCACGAATTCAGCGGCTCAGGGCAGGTTTACTGCTTGTCGTATACGGCCGTGCTTGTGAACTTCTTACCCTGGCCATCGGTTCCGTTCGAGGTCACCGTTCGGCTCTTGCCGTCGTCGGATGCGACAATCCTACCGGTAGTCGTAACCTTCGTGCCGTTTTTCATCGCGAAATCCAACTCATGAATGCCCTTTCTTGTGTATGAGCGCGAGTCCGAATTGGCGTCGCCCTTGACGGGATAGTATTTGCCGTCGAACTTCCCCGTCCACTCGTTATGCGTCGGATTTCCCGTGCTGTCGGTGCCATCTATCGTGACTTTCACATCAAGGCCTTCAGGCTCGTAGACCACTTTGCTGTTCTTCGCCGCCCCAGGCGCAAGTGTCGATTTGGCCTCATTCAGTGTCCAGGTACCCATAAAAGGGTTCTGGGCAAAGCACACTCCCGCTCCAATAAAACACAGGGCCGCAGTCAGCACGATTGTTCTTGCTTTCATGTTCCCTCCTGATTGAGAAGCAGATTCGGTGGCTTGATCGACAGCGTCCATTCTACTCTCCAACCTGTAGTAGGTCACTAATCTTTGCCTGATCCCTCCCGCACCAAAGATAGCAACAGGGGTGGCGATTGGCAACGCTGCCCCCTCCATCCTGAAGTGGCTGTTCTACAGCATCTTCTGGCTCGTGGTGCCGCTAGGTACAGAAGCAGGACGCCTAGTACTGATGTACCTTGTTGTACTGTTTGCGATAACAATGTTCCTCGCCCATGGCTACCGCAGACACAAGCAGGAGGAGGCAGAAATACAAGCGCACAACCAAGCTCAGTGGTCTGCTTATTACGCACGGTTAGACGCATACAACGCCGGCCAACAACATATTGCTGAGATGACGGAAGCCATCTGACGCGCAAAGGAACCAACGCAAGAATGAGCAATGAACACTCTCTTAGGCTTCCGAAAGACTGGTATGAATTTGTAGTGGTCGACGGCGTAGACGAAGCACATCCCAGTATCTACGAATGGAATATTGACGGGGGTGGTACCTATATCGGCAAGTACACGCACATAAGTAGACCAGTAAAAGAATACGGCAGAAACATTTACAACCTTTTGAATGGCAGGGCCTATAGACGGCAAAACCTGATGGGTTTCGGCGCATTCATCGCGAATTGGCACAAGCACATTGTGAAAGAAGACGAATCAGGCTCACCATTCTTGAGAATGTTGACCTGTCACGCATCAACGAACGGGAGCGCGACCTAATCGCTCAACGTGGCTCGTTGAACGGTCGATAGGCACGTTGCTCCGCATCACCGCGGCGCTCAACGCCCGCCCAGCCTAAATCGTCTACTCGAACCGCCTTGGAGATGATTGATTGAAACCCCTACTCACCGTTTTATTCCTCGTTCTGCTGTTCATCGCCGCCGGATGGATGCTACGTCTGAAGTGATTCCGGTCGTCGCCAACCCCTAACCTGCAGCAGAGATATTCTGATTGGTTGCGCCCTGGGTTGTAGAGCCCTGTAGCGGTTTCAAAATGCAAAGAATCATCAATAAAGAAGCACCGAAACCAGCGTATGATCGGGACATGGGGTGTGCTGTGCTGCAGACCCGAGATAAGCCGAGGAAGGTAAAATGAGGAAAGCTGTTTATCCTTATGTTCTTTCCTTTGATTCAGAGTCTGTCAGGAATAGACACCAGCGCCATCATTGGATGATCTGCTTGGCGAAGAGTCCCGACATATTAGTTTCGTGGGGGCATGCATCGACACATGAACTGGCTGAGTCCGAGGCGCGGAACGAGCTCAAAGACCTGCTTTCGGGTCTGACCCAGGGTGGGCGTATTTATGAGCAGCATTGTGCCTTTCGCCCAGTGCGAAGCTCGCGAAATTGACGGCCGTTAGCGCCTCTACAGAGTCGTAGCCCCAGCCTTCTTCTTCTTCTCAGCCCACTGCGCTCTCGTAAGGGCCGCCAGCTTCTGCTTTGCTGCGGGACTCATGGACTTGCGAGCGGGTTTCTTGGCTGGCGCGGCGGTCTTCTTCGCAGCTTTCTTGGGGGAGGACGCACGTTTCCGTTTTGCCCAAGCAAGCTTCATTGCCAAGCCTATTCTCTTGCGAGCATCTGCGCTCATCGTCTTCTTACGTGATCCAGATTTGGGTGGACGGCCTCGGCGAGGGCTTGATCCTTCGAGGGCAGTTATTGCGCCGTCCAGTCGGCTCAATTCTGCCTTTAGGTAAGTTAGAACATAGTGGATGTTCACATTAAGGCCTCCAAGCTAGCTCAGCGTAGCAGATAGGGAAAGAAGTAGCATCCTTTTGACTGCACCTACCTGTAGTTTTTGTGGAAGTAACCCAAGCCTGTGTGACCCTCGTCCTTTTTCGGAGACTAAATTCAGCGCAAGAGTGATCAGGAATCGCTGCGCAAGCGCGGAACTGCAACGGTGAGCGCCTTCTGGGGCTACCGCCCAACATTCGGCGTCGGTGGGAGGGCCGGACGAAGGCTGTGTAGTCGGGATTTCTTGGTTCGAGAAGAAGCGTAGATCGGGCCACCCGCCGCCAGCCCTGTCCTAAACCCGAACCGCATCGCGCAGCTTGCCATAGTAGCTTGATAGGAACTTCTGCCAAGATACCTGCTTCTTCAACTTGCGCAAGGGCTGGAGTTCCGCGGTCTTCCAGCTCTCCAGGAAATCCGTCAGCGCATCGGTCGAGTTTCTTTTAAGAAGATCTGGGATCTCGGCCGCGTTATACCAATTGAAGATATGCTTGATGTTCTCCCGCCCGATGTCCTCTTCCAGCTCCCATATGTAGCCGGAGCGAATCAGGTTCCCAACCGCTTCATACAACGCTTTCATTTCCGCGAATAAATAGTTTGCGCAGTTCGGCAAGGCCTCCTGAAGCGCCTGCTTGACTTCCGGCTGGGCTCGTCCGTCGGCCAGCGTTTGTATCATGACTTCGTAGGTGTCGGCGTAAAGCTCGACCGAACGAACTGCATTCAGTACCGGCAGGTAATATTTCGTGGAGATTTCGGCGGCCAGGCTTGCTTGGCTGTCCAGCACCGGCTTCAACTCGGCCGACAGGCGATCAAGATGCTTCTGCAGAATGTTCTCCCGCTCTTTCTGCAGATCAGAGCGGTATTTCAGATACCCTCCGACTCCACTGATCAGAACAACCTGGACAATGAACGAGACGAGTTCCCAGATGTTGGGATGCGATACCTCAGCCACTTGCATGGGGTTACCTCCCTCTCCCGACGGCAAGCCCGCCGCGGAGAAAATGATTGTTCCGCGCGAATCAAACGTTACCTCAATATATGCCGTTTTGCGACAGCGGCAATACACGTGTCGGCCTGTGACGTGACCGGCGAATTTTGTACCAAGTGCAATGAGGGAAGATCTGTTCGGAGCGAACCTGTGATCGAGTCTTGACAAGGCCAGATCTTTCCCTTGATTGTGAGATCTTGAACTGGAGCGTGCCAGTAAGGAAAGCGCTGCGGAGTTCGGCGACGAACTTGGCGCGGAAGACGCGGCTGAGCACCTTGACGGGAAGAAAGAACGAGCGACGCGAGGAAATCTAGCGGGAGTGATCCGGAACGAATTCGCTGTTCACGCAAAATAGAACGCCCGGCAGGCCGAATGTTATCGGCTAACCGGGCTGAAGATAGCGATGGCAGCACCTCGGGCCACCACAGCGAAAAGATAAGCGAAAACGGGCCTTACTTTCTGCCCCGCAGCTTGCGGGCCTGGATGCACAGCATTCCTAATCCCGAACCCAACAGAAGCATCGAAGTTGGTTCCGGCACCGACGCAGCGTTGATCACCAGTTGGCTAAGTGCGAATTGAGACGGTTTTCCGTTCGCGGCGGATGGTGACTCAAATCGTACTCCGTTGATCCCAGCCCAATTGAAAGTCTCCTTAACCGGCACCGAGCCTGTCAGGGTAAGCATGGACTGATCCACTACCTTGCCGTTCAGCAAGCCCACCACTTCGACGCGCATCGGAACCGCACCCATTGTGCCGAGCATCGCGCTGGCAAAGGAGAAGGTTCCCGTCGAGGCGAACCACGCGGGCTGCCCGCCATTGTCGGTGGCAAACGTAGCAAAGGGAGCTCCGCCAGGAACATTGTTGCCGGTGAGTAATTCCGCCATGCTTACATCGTAGAAATTAGTCCAATCCATCTCGGCGAATCCGTTTGGAATCGCAGCGCCATTGCCGGGGAGACTGTTGAACGTGATCACCTCCGCCGAAGCCGGCGAGCTGAGCAGGAACAAGCAAGCTGTCAGCAGCAGCAGCAGCAGCAACAGCAACTTCTTCTGTGCGAGACGCATCGAAACACTCCTTTCAAAAATGTGCCGCTTGGGTTTCAGGCGACGAAGACGATCCTCGTCACCCACGCGAAGAAACGATCACCAAACTAAGTGCAAGAACCATGCCATTTCCGGCCGCCTAATGACGTGAGTCGTTTAGCGCCTACTCGAGGCAAAGTGGCCGTGTCATTTCGACCCAGCGGGAGAAAAAACTCCCCTGAGCGTGTGTGTGCGAAGGTCGAGAGTTAAGCGGATTTCGCGACGCTTGCCGCAAGGCGTCTCTCTCAGTTGGCACAAAAGAACAGGGCCACCGATATCGGCGGCCCTGAATCCTTAACCATGATGCGTGAAGTTCACGCCTCGGTCAAAACTACTTTGACATGCGACGGCGAGCTATACCAGCCAGTCCGAGTACACCCGAGCCTATTAGAGCCAGTGAGGAAGGCTCAGGCACCGGCGTCTGGTAGGTGATCGAACCACCGCCCAGAATGGCAGAAGCCGTGTTGCCGCCCTTCGAGAAAATGTTGAAGCTCGTAGTCAACGAGTCGGAACCAGTCGGCTGCCAGCCCTGCGGATCGCCAAACAGAGCCGGAATAATCGGGTTCACGTAGGTCACGGTAAACAATCCCTGGAATGAACCTGTTCCACCCAGCACCGCGGCGTACAAACCATGGTTCAAGGTGCCCTGCAAGCAGACTCCGGTCCCAAGGCACTGCGCCGAATCCACCTCGACCTCGATGCCGAGTCCTGAGTTGTACTGCGCTAACAGGGCGTTGGGCCCAGCAACGTAAGTAGAGGCTATGCCGGTTGAAATGTTGGCGGTACCGGTGAGGCTGAAGAACGCTGGTATCTTAGTATCGCTGACGATCAACACCAGTGCGGGTCCAGCCGATAGTCCCGTGGCGTTCGCCGTCACCGGACTCGGCGAGAACAGAAAGTTGAAGCTAATCGCATCGGCGTTAGCGATGCTAGACATTGAGACCAGAAGTGCAATGCACCCCAACGCGAGAACAAGTTTTTTCGTCATTTCTTTCACTCTCTCCAAGTTTCGGCCGCTGCTGGGTGATCTACGCTCACCTCACTGCCTACGTTATAGCAGAGCAGCACTGATTGCAGCTGAGCTAGAGTAACGTGACACCGTGGGAAGTGCAAGTGAAATCTCTGTAAATTGGAGATTTACCATATTCTGTTCTTTTTCAGTAGGTTACTGGTATTTGACTAGGGAGATTACCTGATTCTTCAAAGTTGAGGTAACTAAGTTGAGGTAACTAACTCTTAGCCGGAATCTCCGTTTTAGATCCCAACAGCCTGTCGCTGTGCACCCTTATCTTAAAGGAGTCTTACAACTCCCAATCGTCAAGCGTCTTTGGTCACTTTCTGCCGGCGAGCTTCGCCGTGTTGCGCCGTCCAGCCACTTTCGCCGCCGCAGCACGCCTGCATCGAAGCCGTGCGCGTTTTGCTCAGAGCAGCAAACCTGTCAGGGAAACGAGGTCAGCTACTAATCGGCTCGGATCGCCAGACTAGCGCCATTTCGATTCCAGCCTAGCGGCTTGCCACTTGGATTGCCGGACTGTGCCTGAAACTTCACCGCAAACTTCACCGCATTGGGCGCCGAAAGGGCTCCAAAACGTACTGTTGGCTCTGGCTAAGTCGCTGAAAATACGGGCGCGCAGGTAAAAAGAGGCGGGCTGTTAACCGGAGGGTTGTAGGTTCGAGTCCTACCTGAGGAGCCATTCTTTTCTTGGACTTACGCACTCCGCGGAATCCATCGAATTTGCTTTCAGCTGCCCCCTCTTCAGCTCACCTACCTGGAACGAAAATTACACACACAGGCGCGACGATTCCTGTAACTTGCGAGGTTGCGGTTAAGCGTCCCGACTGACGGTCCACTCGGAAGACTTGGATGTTGTTGGAACCCTGATTGGCTGCGAGCAGCCACTGGCCGGTGGGATCGATGGCGAAATTGCGCGGAGCCTTGCCACCGCTGGGCACGCGCTGAACGAAGGTTAGTGTCCCGTCTGTGGCGCTGATTTGGAAGACCGTCAAGCTATCGGTCTGGTCTCCGCGATTCGAAACGTACAAGAACTTGCCACTGGGGTCGACGGCAATCTCTGCCTCCGTATTGTCGCCATGAAAGTTATCGGGAAGAGCCGAGACAGTCTGTTTCGGCGAGAGGACTCCCGACTGGGGATTGTAGGCGAACACCGACACAGCGCCCGTTAGCTCGTCGGCCAAATAAAGAAACTTACCGGAAGCTCCGAACGCCAGGTGCCGGGGACCTGAGCCCGGCGGTAGGGCCACAAAGGCCGGATCGTTCGGTGACAACGAGCCATTTTTCGAATCAAACCGGTAGACGAAGATCTTGTCGGCCCCCAGATCTGCGGCAAGGACGAACCGGTCATCATGGCTAGCGACAATGGCGTGGGCATGCGGCCCTTCCTGACGCTCTTTGTTGGCGCCGGACCCGAGTTGTTGCTGAAACGCAGAGTTTGGTCCGAGCTTGCCGTCTGGCAGAATCGGAAAAGCAGCGACACTGCCGGCGTCGTAGTTCGCAACAAGGACGGAACGGCCCGTTTGGTCGAGTGAGATGTGAGCGGGACCTGCACCCATCGACGAGACTTGATTCAGCGGCGTCAGTTTGCCTGTCCCACGGTCAATCCCAAACGCGCTGACACCGCCCGTCGGTTTTCCGTTGAACTCGTTCACTTCGTTTACTGCGTAGAGAAATCGTCCTTCGTGATCAGCGGCGAGAAATGAAGGATTCGGCGATTCGGCGGCCAGTCCGAGGGGTGTAAGGTTACCGGTAGCGGCGTCGAAACGATAGGAGTAAATGCCCAGGCTGCCCTTACCGGTATAGGTGCCGACAAAGACTAGGTATTTCGAGTCCGCGGCAAATGCAGACACACTTGCCACGAAGGCGAATGCCAGCAGCGCCTTGGCGATATGTTTGCGCAGGATTGATCTGCGTTCGAACTGAGGCATTGCGTCACTCCTGATGGCGAAGTCGCTGTTACGAAGTCAACCTTGCAGGTCGCTCGTCGAACAGAACGACTAGCTTACTATGTGGGGTGTGAGCAGAACTCCGGAACTGGCGCCGAGTTTGGAACGGATTAGCGCAGCGCGGAGAGAAGACCCATAACATCAGGAAGAGGCTGGATGGCGGATGCCCCCGGAAACGTGGCACAATTCAACTCACCGTGGATAAGGGGCAGCATTTCACGTGAGATTCAACACGGCCGGGATACGCGGAACCGTTTGACCGGGGCGGATCGAGAAATAAGAATTGCCGCATCCTGAGTTTGGCGAGGTAATCCAACTAAGTACGGAAGCGTAGCAAGCTGCCAGATGCGATCTCTCTGAAGGATGCTCATAATTACGAACGATGGCGACGGGAAGGTGAAATGATGAATGCAACTAAAGCACTGCATGATCTTGGTCAGAGCCTGTGGCTCGACAACATTACGCGCGACATTCTCGATAACGGCACGCTGCAACGGTACATCAGCGAGCTCTCGGTGACGGGGCTTACTTCGAACCCCACGATTTTCGACCAGGCCATCAAGAACAGCAGCAGCTACGACGCTAAGATTCGCGAAGGACTGGCGCACGGAAAGTCGGGCGAGGCCTTGTTCTTCGAGTTGGCGCTCGAAGATCTGACGCGGGCAGCAGACTTTTTCCGGACCGTCTACAACCAGACCCATGGGGTGGATGGCTGGGTTTCGCTTGAAGTCTCGCCGCTGCTTGCCTACGACACCGCAACCACGACGGCCGCGGCAAAAGACCTGCATGCGCGAGCCGCGCGGCCCAACCTCTTTATCAAGATTCCGGGGACGAAGGAAGGGCTGCCAGCGATCGAAGAGGCGATTTTCTCAGGTGTCTCGGTCAACGTGACGTTGCTTTTCTCGCGCGAACAGTATCTTGCTGCAGCCGAAGCGTACCTGAAGGGAATTGAGCGCCGCATTGCGGCTGGGCTGGATACGAACGTCGGCTCCGTCGCTTCTGTGTTTATCAGCCGTTGGGACGTGGCCGCTAACAAGACAGTGCCCGAGAACCTGCGCGACAAACTGGGGATTGCCATCGGCAAGCGCACGTACAAGGCCTATCGGGACCTACTTGCTTCGCCTCGGTGGAAGAAAATTGTCGCGGCAGGGTATAACCCGCAGCGTCTTCTCTTCGCCAGCACAGGAACGAAGGACCCCAAGGCCTCCGACATTCTGTACGTAAAGGCATTCGCAGCGCCAGACACGGTCAACACGATGCCCGAGAAAACGCTGCTGGCGTTTGCCGATCACGGAGAGCTTGCAGGTGTGATGTCCGTAGACGGGGGCGATTGCGAACAGGTCCTGGCGGAGTTTGCCAAGGCCGGCGTTGATATTGACGCGTTGGCGGCCCAGTTGCAGTCCGATGGCGCGAAGTCGTTCGTGGAAAGTTGGAACGACCTCATGAGTGTGATCGCGTCCAAGAGTGCGGCGCTGCAGACGGCGTGAGCGGCCCGAGCGGTCGGAACAAACAAGGAGAATTCGATGCCCACTGACGTCGTGGAAGGCATCCCGGCGCTTACGCAGCGTCCCGCGTGGAAGGCGCTGCAGTCTCACTACGAAAAGATCCGCAGCGTGCATTTGCGGACGTTGTTTGCCGAGGATCCTGAGCGCGGCGAGCGGCTGACGCTGGATGCTGTCGGCCTCTTCCTCGATTACTCGAAGAATCGTGTGACCGATGAGACGCTCAGGCTGCTGGTGGAGCTGGCAAGGGAGTCAGGGCTAGAAGCTCGCCGCGACGCCATGTTCCGCGGCGAGAGGATTAACGTCAGTGAAAACCGCGCCGTGTTGCACATTGCCTTGCGGGCTCCGAAGGGTGAAGTTATCAAGGTTGACGGGGTGGACGTCGTCCCCGAGGTCCACGCCGTGCTCGACAAGATGTCGGATTTTGCCGACCGCGTGCGGAGCGGAAAGTGGAAGGGGCACACCGGCAAGCCGATCCGCAACGTCATCAACGTAGGTATTGGGGGCTCCGACCTCGGCCCAGTGATGGCCTACGAGGCGCTCAAGTATTACAGTCGGCGCGATATGACGTTCCGGTTTGTTTCGAACGTTGATGGCACCGATTTTGCAGAAGCCGTGCAAGGCCTCAACGCCGACGAAACCCTTTTCATCATTTCCTCAAAGACGTTTACGACCCTGGAAACGATGACCAACGCGCACACGGCTCGAGCTTGGGCGTTGCAGGCACTGGGTGACGAAAAGGCGATTGCTAAGCATTTCGTCGCAGTCTCGACGAACACGACTGAAGTAGCAAAGTTCGGCATCGATACCGCCAACATGTTCGTATTTTGGGATTGGGTTGGCGGACGCTACTCGATGGACTCAGCAATCGGGCTATCGACCATGCTCGCCATCGGTCCAGAAAACTTCAGCCAGATGCTGGAAGGCTTCCATCAGATGGATGAGCACTTCCGTTCCGCACCGCTCGAACAGAACATGCCGGTGCTGATGGGGCTGCTAGCTTTCTGGTACAACGATTTCTTCGGCGCGCAAACGGTAGCCGTGCTGCCCTACGAGCAGTACCTAAAGCGATTTCCGGCCTACCTTCAGCAGTTAACGATGGAGAGCAACGGCAAACATGTAAGGCTGGATGGCACTACCGTCAACTATGAGACGGGCTCGATTTACTGGGGTGAGCCGGGCACCAACGGACAGCACTCGTTCTACCAATTGATTCACCAGGGGACGCGGCTGATTCCGTGCGATTTCATTGGATTCGGCAAAGCACTGAACGCGGTTGGACGCCATCATGATTTGTTGATGTCCAACGTGTTCGCGCAGTCCGAGGCACTGGCATTCGGCAAGACGGCTGAGCAAGTGAAGGCCGAGGGAACGCCGGATTGGCTTGTGCCGCACCGGGTATTCGAAGGTAATCGCCCGACGAACACGATCCTGGGCGAAGAACTCACGCCCGCAGCACTGGGCAAACTGGTGGCGTTGTACGAGCATAATGTTTTTACCCAGGGAGCAATCTGGGGCATCGATTCGTTTGACCAGTGGGGCGTGGAGCTTGGTAAAGTCCTGGCGCAACGCATAATCCCAGAGCTAGAAAGCGTCGAAGACCCAAAGCTTTCGCACGACAGTTCCACCAACAATGTGATTCGCTACTATCGGAAGTTGAAGCAATCAAACTAGTTCACTTCGCCTGCGCTGTGGTCGATGGTCGCGCAGCGTCTCGCCTGTTCCAGTAAGGAGATAACGATGCAACTCGGTATGGTGGGTTTGGGAAGAATGGGCGCCAATATGGTGCGCCGGCTGATTCGTGGTGGCCACGAATGCGTGGTGTTTGACATGTTCCCGAAGGCGGTACAAGAACTTGCGGCAGAGAAGGCCATACCTTCCTCGTCGTTGGCAGACCTGGTCAAGAAGATGGCGAAGCCGCGCGCCGTGTGGCTGATGGTTCCGGCCGCCGTGGTGGACGAGACCATTGCAAACGTGCTGCCCACTCTCGAGCCGGGCGACATCCTGATCGACGGGGGCAACTCCTACTACATCGACGACATTCGGCGTGCCCAGGAGTTAGCTACGAAACAGATTCATTACGTTGACGTCGGAACCAGCGGTGGCGTGTGGGGACTGGACCGGGGTTACTGCATGATGATCGGTGGAGAAGACGAGGTCGTGAAGCATCTCGATCCGATTTTTGCGACGCTTGCTCCGGGTATCGGCAATATTCCACGCACACCGGGTCGCGAGAAGCTCGACGGAACTGCCGAGCAGGGCTATCTTCACTGTGGCCCGAATGGCGCGGGCCATTTCGTCAAGATGGTGCACAACGGAATCGAGTATGGGCTGATGGCCGCATATGCCGAGGGCCTAAACATTTTGAAAAATGCCAACGTGGGCAAGCAGCAGCATGAGATCGACGCGGAAACCACGCCGCTGCGCGACCCCGAACACTACCAATACGATCTCAATTTGCGCGACGTCACCGAGGTCTGGCGGCGCGGCAGCGTGATTTCTTCCTGGCTGCTTGATCTCACGGCGCAGGCCATGGTGAGTGACCCTACGCTGAGCAAGTTTGCTGGCCGGGTGTCCGATTCGGGCGAGGGCCGCTGGACCATCAAGGCTGCGATCGACGAAGGCGTTCCGGTTTCAGTGCTCTCGAGTTCATTATTTGAGCGCTTCAGTTCGCGCGGCAATGCCGAATTCCAGGACAAGGTGTTGTCGGCGATGCGTTTCGGCTTCGGCGGACACTTGGAGAAGAAGTCCGAGTAGGGAAGCTCTATGAATATCGAAGTGTTGGCGGATGATGAAGCGGTAGCGCAGCGGGCGGCTGCCATCATTGCGGAGAGTGCTCGTGCAGCGGTTCAGGCGCGCGGCCGTTTTCTGATCGCGGTCAGCGGAGGCCGGACTCCCTGGGTAATGCTTCGAAAGCTGGCGAACGAAGTTGTTCCGTGGGACGATGTCCACGTTTTTCAAGTGGACGAGCGCATCGCTCCGGCCGGTGATCCGGACCGCAACCTAACGCACTTGCGAGTGACGTTGTTGCAGAACGCGCCCATCGAGACAGTCGCACATTTACGCTATGCCGGTGGAGAACCCCGACCCAGCGGCCGGTGCCGCTGAATATGCTCGGACGATCGAAAAACTAGCGGGCTCGCCGCCGGTAATAGATCTCGTCCATTTGGGATTAGGACCGGACGGCCACACAGCTTCGCTTATCCCCGGCGACCCGGTCTTGCAAGTCTCGGATCGCGACGTTGCGATCACAGGCGTGTACCAGGGCAGAAATCGCATGACTCTGACCTATCCGGTGATCGACCGCGCCCGCCAGATTCTCTGGGTGGTGACAGGTAGTGAAAAGGTGAACGCACTTCGCCAACTGCTGAACGCCGACCCATCGATTCCGGGCGGACGAGTCTCTCAGGAGCATGCATTGGTGATTGCGGATCGCGCTGCCGCGGGTCAATCGACGTAATCGATCCGCTAGACGCGAAATGCTTTCTGCAGCAGCGTGAACCGGGCCGCGCCAAACAATCCGGTGTCTTCGTTCAGCACAATCTTGACTGGTACGGTTTCCAGCAACGACTGCATGCGTCCTTTGTCGAGGAAAGACTCCATAAAATATTTTTCCTGCATTTTGGGGACAATCTTGCCGGCAATACCAGCGATAAAGACTCCTCCGGTGGCCATGTACTTGAGGGCACAGTTGCCAGCCTCGGAGCCAAAGACGCTCACAAAAATCGACAGGGTTCGATCACAGATTTGTGCTTTCTTGGCCAGCGCCGTCTGCGATATCAGCGCGGGGACATCTGCACTTGCCGAAATCTGCTGTTTCAGCCAGTCGGGTTCCTCCTCCAGTCCGGTATCGCGCAAGAATTCGTAGATGTTCTGCACACCGGGTCCTGAGAGTATGCGTTCGTAGCTGACATGCTGGTGGCCGAACTTCTGCATCAAGAACTTCAGCAATTCGACCTCGACGTCGTTCTTGGGAGCAAATTCGGTATGGCCGCCTTCGCAGGCGAAAGGATGATGACGGAAGCCATCCCAGTAAAGACCGGCTTCTCCCAGGCCTGAGCCCGCCGAAACTACTGTCATGTTGCCTGCGGCGTCGGTTGCACCGGCTCGTAATGTCACGTAGTCCTTCGATTCAAGAAAGTCGATGCCGTACGCGAATGCCTCCAGGTCGTTGATCAGACCCACAGATGACAGACGCAATTCCGCGGCCAGTTCGCGAGAATCGATTACCCATGGAAGGTTTGAGATCTTACTGCGTCCGCCTTGCACGGGGCCTGCGACACCGAAGCACGCAGAACGCGCGGGAATCCCCTCGGTCTTTACGAAGTCGGCCACGATTTCGTTGAGCCCTTGGTGTTCCTTGCTGGGATAGATCTTTTCCACCACACACTTAAGGCGGGCGCCTTCGGTTTCGAAGGCCGCAAGGCGTGACTTTGTGCCGCCGATGTCTCCGGCAAGGATCATTCGATTGTCCTCCAGTGGCGGCCATCGCGTTCCATCAGGTCGTCGGCTTCCTTCGGCCCCCAGGAGCCTGCGGCATAATTTGGAAAATTGCGGGCAGGAAGCGCCCGCCAAACATCGATTACCGGGTCCAGTATTCGCCAGCCGGCTTCCACCATGTCGGCGCGCTGGAACAGCGTCGCATCGCCCATCATGCAGTCGTAGAGAAGTACCTCGTATCCGGTGTATGGCTCGGCGCCGAAGTACTTCGAGTACTCGAAACTCATCTCGACCGAACCCAAACGAAGTTGGGGACCCGGGATCTTCGCGCCAAATCCAAGTGCCATGCCTTCGTCAGGTTGGATCTGAATTACCAGGCGGTTGGTTTGCAGTTTGTGCACCGGCGTCTGGCGGAACAGTTGAAAAGGTGCACGCTTGAATTGAATAGCAATCTCGGTGTGACGCTTAGCCAGCCGCTTTCCTGTTCGCAGGTAGAAGGGAACGCCTGCCCAGCGCCAGTTGTCGATGTTCAGCTTCATGGCTACGAAGGTTTCAGTTTTCGAGTCGGGAGAGACTCCCGGCTCGGAGCGATAAGGCTGGACCTTCTCTTTGCAGACGATGCCCTCGCCATACTGGCCTCTGACAGTCTGGTGCAGGACGTCTTCCGAACTCAGCGGTTGAATCGCATTGAGAACTTTTGCCTGCTCATCGCGGACCGCGTCTGCGCTGAATGACGCCGGCGGCTCCATTGCGGTAAGACTGATGAGCTGCATGATGTGGTTGGGCACCATGTCGCGGAGCGTGCCGGCGGTGTCAAAGTACCCGCCACGAAGCTCAACTCCAACTGTTTCTGCATTGGTAATCGCGACATGGTCGATATAGCGGCGGTTCCAGATGGGCTCGAAAATCCCATTTCCGAACCGAAACACCATGATGTTCTGAACAGTTTCTTTGCCAAGGTAGTGGTCGATACGGTAGATCTGTTTTTCCGACAGCACTGCCTTGACATTCTGATTGAGAGATAGCGCGGACTCGAGGTCCTGACCAAACGGCTTCTCGATGATGACCCGGCGCCAGTGTCCGTTCTTTTCACGCGACAAACCCGAGTCACCGAGTTGCTGGACGATCTGGCTGAAAAATTTTGGCGACGTTGCCATGTAGAACAGGTAATTCTCCCCAGTTCCGAACTGTTGGTCGATGGCGGCAAGTTCTCGCCCAGTTTCGCGTAGGTTGCCGGATCGCCGAAGTCTCCCTGCAGATAGTGAAGCGATTGCGTGAATCGCTCCCAGTGGTCGATGCCATGATCTTCCGCCTGAAGGAAGCGGGTGACCTTGTTGCGAAAATCGTCCAAGGTCATGTCATCGTGGGCGACTCCCAACACAGCGAACTCTTTGGGCAGAAGATGCGCCTTCTCAAGGTTGTAAAGCGCGGGCACCAGCTTTCGCATCGTCAGGTCGCCCGTGGCGCCGAACACAACCATCACGCAAGGTCCTGCTGGACTTCCTGCCTGATCAGGCTCGTCATAAATAGCAGCAACAGCAGACTGCGACATTAATCCCTCACTCCAGTGGGCGCTTACAGTAAAACGTCGCGCGAACAGCTGTCAAGGCAGACCAGTAAAGCTTTCAACAAAATGCCGCCCACCGATCCTGATCTCTTGTTGCCAACACTAATTGGCGCAGCACCACCCTAAGGGTTAGACCTTGGCGATGGGCTCGACCAATATTTTCAATCACTTCCCGATTTGGGAAACTTGGGGGGTTGCATTGGCAATTCGACACCGATTGCGCTAGAACTATACTTCACATAATTTCATTGACTTCGTGACTACGATGAGGGGTGTCCAATGCCTGATTGGCATGACGGCGAATCGATTCGCACCGAAATCTGCGCCGCGTTCTGCATCAACTAGTTCCGCGGCTCGACGCAGAAAGGCCGTAGCACTTCTGCTTTGCTGTCTCGGTGCACTGGCGTTGACAGCCGGCTGCGAGAAGAAAGAGGTCGCAGAGAAGCCTGCCCCGCCCGAAGTGTTGGTAGCCGAGGTCGCCCAACAGAACGTTCCGATTTACGAGGAGTGGGTGTCGGTGCTGACCGGGCCCGTCAATGCAGACATTACCCCCAAGGTCCAAGGCTACCTGCTGACGCAGAATTACCAGAACGGTTATGTCGTGAAGAAGGGCCAACTCCTCTTCGAGCTCGATCCGCGTCAGTATCAGGCAGCAGTGGAGCAGGCGCAGGCACAGGTTGCGGTTGCCCAGGCAAACCTTTCAGAAGCCGACACCAACGTCGCGCGCGACACGCCACTGGCGGCGCAGAACGCGATCCCGCAGAAGCAGCTCGACACGGATCTCTCGGTTCAGGCGGCGCAAAAAGCGCAGGTGGGAGCTGCGAAGGCGAACCTGGAAAACGCCAAGCTGAATCTCGCCTGGACGAAGATTTACTCACCCATAGATGGAATCGCCGGCAACTCCAACTCGCAGATCGGTGATCTGGTGGGAACCTCTACCAAGATGGCGACTGTTTCTCAAACCAATCCGATTTGGGCGAATTTCAACATAAGCGAGTCTGCTTACCTGAAGAGCGCGGCCAGGATTTCTGATTTCGTTCGCACCGGAAAACCCGGCAATGTGCCGGTGAACTACGTTCAGGCGAACAATGAGGACTATCCGCACGCCGGCCGAATCATCCAGGTGAACCGCCAGGTAGCCAGCGGCACCGGAACGATTCAGTTCACCGCGGAGTTCCCCAACCCGGATGCTATCTTGCGCCCCGGCGGCTTCGGACGAGTGCGCATTCAGACATCCGACAACAAGAACGCGCTACTGGTCCCCCAGCCCGCCGTCATCGAAGTCCAGTCGCAGTATCAAATCCTCGTTGTCACGCCAGAAAATAAAGCAATGTTCCGCTCCATCAAGATGGGCGCAAGAGTGGGACCGAACTGGATTGTCACCGACGGCCTGAAGCAGGGTGAACGGGTAATTGTCGAAGGTATCCAAAAGATTCAGATGGCTGCGGCAGCAAATCCGCAGTTGGTGAAAGAAGGAGTTCCGGTCAGTCCCAAGCCTTACCAGGCGCCGGCTGAGTCAGCGGCAGGGAGCAACTGACCATGTCGACATTCTTCATTAACCGGCCAATTGTGGCCATCGTCATTGCGATCCTGATGATGATGGCCGGGATTGTCGCGATGTTGGGGTTGCCGACCGCCCAGTTCCCGAACATCGCCGACCCGATGATCCAGGTGAAGGCGACGTACCCAGGCGCGGACGCGACCACCATCGCTGAGTCCGTAGCGACGCCGATCGAACAGCAGATGTCCGGCGTCAGTGGCATGAATTACATGTACTCGCTGAGCGCCAGCTCGGGCGGCGGCATGACGCTGTATGTCGATTTCCAACTCGGAACCGACATCAACACCGACCAAATCCTGGCGCAGATGCGCAGCGGCCAGGCCAACTCGCAACTTCCATCGGAAGTGAACCAACAGGGAGTCATCGTACAGCCGGGCACCACGGCCCCGTTCATGCTGCTCGACCTTTACTCTCCCAACGGGGAGTACGACAGTATTTTCCTGGCAAACTACGCCACAATTAACTTGCAATATGCCTTGACGCGAATTCAAGGAGTTGGACAGGTCCAGATTTTCGGCGCCGGGCCGTATGCCATGCGAATCTGGGTCAATCCCGACACTCTGGCGAACCTGGGGGTCACTGTAACCGACATCATCAATGCGGTAAAGACCCAGAATAAGGTCAACCCGGGCGGCCAGATCGGCGGGGAACCGGTTCCATCCGGCCAGCAATTTACCTACAATGTGCGCGCGCCGGGGCGTCTCCCACGGGCTGAAGACTTTGATGAAATCGTTATCCGCGCGCAGGCCGACGGGTCGGTTCTGCGCCTGAAAGATGTCGCGCGGGTCGAATTGGGCTCTCAGTACTACTCGTTCGTCGCTCGGCTGGGGACGGTGCCGGAAGAAGGCGAGCACAAGCCTTCGCAGCCGGCGGCCCTGATGGCGCTATACCTCACGCCGGGCAGCAACGCCCTGGTCACCCGGGCCAACGTCGTAAAGCTGATGGAAGAGGCCAAGGGCAGGTTCCCGCAGGGTCTCGATTACATCACCGCGCTCGACACCACGTTGTCGGTAAGCGAAGGCATCAAGGAAATTGAGCACACCCTGGTTGAGGCCATCATTCTGGTGATCCTCGTGGTGTACATCTTCCTGCAAGGCTGGAGAGCCACGCTTATCCCGCTGATTGCTGTACCGGTCTCTCTGGTTGCGACCTTCATGGTCTTTCCCATTCTGGGATTTTCCATTAATACGCTGTCGCTGTTGGGACTTGTGCTGGCAATCGGCTTGGTGGTGGATGACGCGATTGTCGTGGTGGAGGCGGTCGAACATCACATTGAGCACGGAATGACACCGCACGACGCAGCGGTTAAGGCAATGGAAGAGGTGGCGTCCCCGGTCATCGCCATCGCGCTCATCCTGGCGGCAGTGTTCGTGCCGACGGCGTTCATTCCTGGAATTACCGGACAGCTCTACAAGCAATTTGCCGTCACCATCGCGATTTCGGTGTTGTTCTCGGCGTTCAACGCGCTTACGCTCAGCCCGGCGCTGTCGGCCATGATGCTGCGTCCCAAGAAGGAAGCACGCGGGCCGCTGGGGGCTTTCTTCCGGTGGTTCAATCGCGTATTCGGACGCGCCACCGAAGTTTATGTGAATTGGTGCGCCCATCTCATTCACAATGCGTGGCTCGCGTTCCTGCTGCTGGGCGCCGTGATTGTGGCCGCCGGATACTATGGTGGCAAGCTGCCCAAGAGTTTCCTGCCCGACGAAGATCAGGGGTACGTCTACGCTGGGCTCCAGTTGCCGAATGCGTCGTCGCTGCAGCGTTCCTCGGAAGTCTCTCGAGAAGTGGAAAAAATCATCATGGACACGCCCGGCGTGAAGTACGTCAGCGCAGTCATGGGATACAGCCTGCTGAGCGGGGTCAATGCGACCTACAGCAGCTTCTATTTCATTTCCCTGAAACCGTGGGAGGAACGGAAGACCCCTGAAACCAGTTATCTCGGCATCAAGGGGCACTTGACGAAAGCTCTGGCGCAGTTACCGGCAGGCATAGCATTTCAGTTCTCGCCGCCAGCCATCCCTGGTGTGGGCACGTCGGGCGGTGTCAGTTACATTCTCGAGGACCGGTCGGGCAGCGGAATCGACTATCTGGCGAAGAACACGCAACTATTTATGGCTGAGGCCCGAAAGCGTCCGGAGCTGTCAGGTGTGATGACGACCGCGCTGTTCGGAGTCCCGCAGGTTGGCGTGAACGTGGACAATGCCAAGGCCATGACGCAACAGATTCCGCTGCAGGATTTGTACCAGACGGTGCAGACCTTCATGGGCGGATCGCTGGTCAATTTTTTCAATCGCTTCGGCTTGCAATGGCAGGTGTACGTTCAGGCGGATGGCAAGTTCCGCACGAATGCCAGCAACCTCGGTAAGTTTTACGTGCGCAACACCGCCGGCGACATGGTGCCGATGAGCACGTTATCGAGCACCTATCCGCGTGCCGGCGCGGAGTTCGTGATGCGCTACAACCTATTTAACTGCGTGCAGATTAATGCCAACGCAGCTCCAGGCTACAGCTCGGGTCAGGCCATCGACGCCGTTGACGACGTCTTCAAGAAGACCATGCCGGGCCAAATGGGTTTTGACTTCAGCGGCATGACTTACCAGGAAGTGAAGGCGGCGCAAGGCGTGTCGCCGGCGGCCATCTTCGGCCTGGCGTTCTTTGTCGTCTTCCTGATCATGGCGGCGCAATATGAGAGCTGGACGCTTCCCTTTGCTGTGCTGCTCGGCGTGCCGATTGCAATTTTCGGAGCGTTCTTCACGCTTGTACCTTCGCGTGTTGGACAACAACGTGTATACCCAAATCGGTCTGATCATGCTGATCGGACTCTCGGCCAAGAACGCCATTCTGATCGTCGAATTCGCCAAGATGGAGTACGACAATGGCAAGCCCCTTGTCGAGGCAGCCCTGACCGGCGCCAGATTGCGACTCAGGCCGATTCTGATGACGGCCTTCGCCTTTATTCTGGGTTGCGTTCCGCTGTGGACGGCGACCGGCGCGGGAGCGATCGCCCGACAAACCTTGGGTACCTGCGTTATCGGCGGTATGACGGCAGCCACGGTACTGGCGATCTTCTTCATTCCAGTGAGCTTTGAGGTAGTTGAAAAGTTTGGAGCCAAACTCAGCGGGAAGAAACATGAGCCAACAGCCGGTATTTCGCCGACGCCCGCCTCGGGAGAAGCCCATGACTAGCACAAAGTTTTCTATCGCGGTCGTTCTCGTGCTTTCCATGTGCGCGTGCAAGGTCGGTCCGAATTACAAACGCCCGGCCACGACTGTTCCTGATCAGTATCGCGGTCTGCCCGACTCCGCAGCCTACGGGTGAACAATTTGGCGACATGAAATGGTGGGCGGTCTTCCAGGACGAAGAGCTTCAAGTGCTAATAAGGCAAGCGTTGCAAAACAACTACGACTTGCGCATTGCGGCTACCCGGGTACTGCAGGCACAGGCGAATTTGGGAATCACCAAGGCCAATCAGTATCCCCAATTGAACGGCGCGGGTGGCATCGTGAATGAGCGCAATTCGCTGACCACTCCTCATGCGCCGACTTATGGCAGCCTGGACATTCAGATGTCGTACATAGTGGATTTCTGGGGGCAGTTCCGCCGCGCTACGGAAGCTGCACAGGCGACGTTGCTGTCAACCGAATACGGTCAGAACGTCGTTCGCACGACGCTTGTTTCTTCGGTGGCCAGCAACTATTTCCTGTTACGGGCCTACGATTCTCAGCTGAAATACGCACAGGAGACGGTTACCGCGGACCAGGAAATTCTGAGACTGAACAACGTGCGGTTCAAGGGTGGGGAAGCCTCGATCATGGAGGTCTATCAGGCCGAAGTGTTGTTGCAGGCCGCGGAAGCACAGGTCATCAATCTGCAGCAGTTGATCGAGCAAACGGAGAACAACATCAGCATTCTCCTGGGCCAGAACCCGGGTCCGATCGCGCGCGGCCTGGATGTGACGGCCCAGCCGCATATGCCGGAAATTCCCGCCGGTCTGCCATCCGCTCTATTGGAGCGGCGTCCCGATATTCGCAGCGCGGAGGAAAATCTGGTTGCGGCCAACGCCAACGTTGGTGTAGCCAAGGCGAATTTCTTCCCGCAGTTTTCGCTGACTGGGCTCTTCGGTTCACAAAGCACAGCACTCTCAACCTTTGTGGCCGGGCCAGCGACATTCTGGGCAGTCGGCCTGCAAGCCACCCAGCCCATCTTCCAGGGCGGAAGAATCAAGAGCCAATACCGTCTAGCTTGGGCACAAAGAGACGAAGCGGAGTTGACTTACAAGAAGACAGTCAACCAGGCGCTCGGCGACGTTTCCAATGGTCTGGTTGGATACACGCAATCTCGCCAATACCGCATAAAGCTCGAAGAACAGACCAAGTCGTATTCCGAGGCAGCACATTTATCCAACGTAAGGTTCCAGGGCGGCGTCACGAGCTTCCTCGAGGTGCAATACAACGAGCAGCAATACTTCAACTCACAGTTGAGCCTTACGCTGGCCTGGTACAACGAATTGGCGAGTTACGTGACCTTGTATCAAGCTCTGGGTGGGGGCTGGCAGCAGTAATTCTGTTTAGCTGACAAATATTTCGAACGGCGCATCGAGGACCTCGGTGCGCCGTTTCAGTTCGACGCACGTATTTCTGACCCGTCGTCGTTGACGTAATACCCTCCGTAATGACCTTCATTTCGGAATAGGACTCGGAGCCAATAGCGCACCGACTCATCGACGACCTGCACAAATTCAAATTCAACGACCTTTCCGACTTCGATTCGAGCGGAGGTATCGAAGCCCACTCCTCCGCGCCCCAAATTTGTGCAGACGCCGGGATAGAAGACGGGATTTCCCTCAATGGCAAGGATGCGAATCGGCAGACGGGTCAACACCCGGTCTTGTATTCGCCGATCTGGCGCGATGGGAAGGGCAACGCGTGCGACGACGGGTTCGGTCGTGATGGGCATGACTGGAATATTCTTCGGCAGGTCGTCCGCGAAGCTTTAGTTCCAATTCGAGTGTTGAGACTGGCTGTTTCTTGCTGCTTGCGACCGGTGCCCACGGTAAACTGGCACGGCTTCGTTATATCGTCCGAGGAGCTACGTTGGGTCAACGACAAGTCATTCTCCTGCGAGAGCTTGAGCAGATGAAGAGGTCTTACGGGCCGGGCTCTGCCCGCAAGTGCGAGCGGGTCCTGAAGGAACTTCGGCACGTTGAATTCGAGGATGCTGAGTCTCTCCTTCGGGCCCACGATGGCCTCCTTTTTGTTCGAGCATTTCCTCAGAGCGCCGCGGTAGCGAAGCATGCCGACGCGCTTCTTGGACACTTGCAACCGCAAGTTGAGCGGTTTGCGGCCAACCCCGACGACGTCGAGGCTTTCGACGATGAATCGGTTTCCGGCATCGCTGGCACAACCGTAACGAACAGTTGGACGTACGAGTTAGCACGGTGGCTGGTTTCTCGCCATCTGCAGCACATCGATGCCGAATGGAACATAGACGAGCACTATCGCCAGATGGCGACGGTGTTGCCGAATTGCCTTCCGCTCCTCGCTGATGATTCATTCGTCGAAGCGGACACTCCCTACCTCCGATGGATCGAAGCCGCGGCTGGATCAAGGCAGAATGACATGAAATGGCTGCTGAAGAGTTTTGCGGCGCTGCCAATTGCAGGGCAGGAGCGAACCAGTTTGTACGACAGCTTGGGCGTCAACCTGAGTTGGCGCCTCGAAAACTCAATGGCCAGCCGTACCTTGGCACGACGTCGAGTATCACGGATCTTTGTTCACGACGCGCCACTCATACCACGCAAGCAAGTATCACTTCTCGAAGAATTGAACTCTGTGCCGTTGAAGCTGCGGAAACTCGCCGGTCCTGAAGCGTTGGAAATTATCGACATGGCGCGAGATGCACTCGCCGTGCGTTATCGCGAATTACAGGGCACGACGTATGCAGATCCGAGCCACGCATTTCAAGCCGATGTCGGCAGAGGCGTACAACTTTTCCTCTGGGGGCTCGCTCCCGCATGGCGACTGCCGCTGCGTGGGTACTACTGTGGGTTCACGCTCAAGAACGGCGTGCCCGTCAATTACTTCGAGGCGATCGGGCTCTTCGAATGGATGGAAGTCGGCTTCAACACGTTTTACGCTTTCCGGGAGGGCGAAACCGCTTGGATCTACTCCAAGGTGCTGCATTTGCTAAACCAGCTTGCTGGTATTTCCTGCTTCTCGGTGTATCCGTACCAGATTGGCCAAGACAACGAAGAGGCTATCAAGTCAGGCGCCTTCTGGTTCTACCGCAAGCTCGGATTTAGGCCGGGTCGCCCAGATCTGCTGGCATTGACGATTCGGGAAGAAAAACAAATGGCGCGCGATCCTAATCACCGCACATCGTCTCGTGCGCTGCGCAAATTGGCACAGGGCCATATGTTCTTTGAATTCGGATCGGCGCCGAAAGGACGTTGGGACTCGTTTTCGACCCGCAAATTAGGATTGGCAGTCCAGCGAGAGATGGCGGCGCGCTTCGGTGGCGATGCCGCAAAGATGCGGCAGCGAACGACGTCTGTGCTCTGCAAATCGCTTGGCGTGGATCCGGCCTCATGGAGCTTGCCTGAGCAAAAGACTCTGAGCGATTTCGCGCTGGCTTTAACCTTCGCCCCGGGCATCACAAACTGGACGCCCGGAGAAAAGCGAGCGCTGGCCAGCATTATCCGGTCAAAGGCGAGACGAGACGAGACAACATATCTCCGGTTATCGCAGCAGCACGAAAAGCTGCGGGACTCGTTTCTTCGAGTTGGTTCGGCCCCAGCTGAGGAAACCGCGTCCTAATGGTCCTTCCACAGTTCCAGGCCGATTCGCCTGAATACGTATTACGGCTTCGCACTCTGTTGTGGAACGTTTGCCGCATCCGCTGGCATGTTATATTCGGGGTTCGGAATCCCCTCCAGCCATTTGTCGAACCATCCAATGATGTGATCGAGTCGTTCCACGCGGTGCCACGGCTGACCAGAGCGAGACAGTTCATGAGACTCGCCAGGGAAGTGCACCATCACCGTCGGTTTGTGCATGTATTTCAGTGCGCGAAACATTTGTTCGCCGCCGCTGGCCGGAGGAGTGCGCCAGTCCACATCGCCGAGGATGAACATCATCGGCGTATCAACGTTCTTGATGTACGTGATTGGCGATCGCTCGATGTAGTCCTTGGGATCGTCGAATGGCGGTGCTTTGAACCAGCTAGGCTGAAACAACGTGAAGTCCGCCGTGTACCACCAGGAGGTCCAGTCAGAAATGTCGCGCTGCGAAACTGCAGCCTGGAAGCGATGGGTGTGACCTACCGTCCAATCAGTGAGCAATCCGCCTCCGCTGCCGCCAGTGACGCCAAGCTTCTTTTCGTCGATGTATCCGCGCTTCAGCAATTCATCGACTCCAGCCATCAAGTCCTTGTAGTCGTCGCCGGGATACTTGTACTGAATGATGTTTCCGAATTCCTGTCCATAGGTCGTGCTGCCACGCGGATTTGGATAGAGCACGACGTATCCTTTGGCCGCCATCCACTGGAACTCATGATCGAACACCCATCCATAAGCGGCATGTGGGCCGCCGTGAATATTGAGAATCAGCGGGTATTTCTTTGAGGCGTTGAAGTCGGGCGGCTTCTGCACCCACGCCTCAATCTTCCTGCCATCGAAACTGGTGTACGTGATTTCTTCCGGCTGCGTAAGGTTCAGCTCCGAAAACAGCGGCCCGTTGATGTTCGTGATTTGCCGTTGCGAGCCGTCTTTGCCCAACACGAAAAGCTCGTCAATCATTGTCGGAGTCGAGACGTTCAGCACCACCACGGACTGATCGGCCGACGTGCCGAATTGCATAACCGCCTGCTCTCCCTTTGTGAGCTCAACGACATTTCCGCTCATGGGGTCGATGGACGTCAGGATTGTCTTTCCCTGCTTGCCTACGACCTCAAGAATGTGCGAGCCATCACGACTCCAGACTGGTTTCGGCCCTCCGGCAGCGCGCGGTGCCAGGTTGTCACCGAAGACACCGCTCCCGATGTCGAAGTCATAGTTCTCGGTTAAGTTCTTCGGCGTACTGCTGCCTATCGTCAGCACCCACAGGTCCGGTTGCGTGTATGACTGGATCGGCTTGGTCAACGACGCGCGAAACGCGAGCTGCTTTCCATCCGGCGAAAGCACCATGTCACCGATACCCATGTCGATCTTCGCAATCGTCGTCGGCGTTCCACCCGCTGCCGGCACCGACATGATTTCGGTTTTTGCGGTTTCGTAGTACCACTCGGGATTGCGGTCGGTCTGGTAGATGATCTGCTTGCCGTCGGCACTGAAAATCGGCGATTCCTCGTCAAACGTGCCGTCGGTCAACTGCTTTGGTGCGCTCTTGGCGTCGCTGTTCGCAGGCACGTCGACGATCCAGATGTGGCCTGGATGCTTGGGGTCGGTATAGCCTGCTCCGTTGAAGCGGTAGACCGCGCGGGTGATGATCTTCACGTCGCTCTCACGCTCTGGCTCGGCGGGGGTTTCTTTCTTCTTGCTCTTCGCGATGTCCTCGGCATTGGTGTCGGAGAGAAACGCGATCTGCTTGCCCTGCGGCGACCAGACCGGATTGCCGGCGCCGTGCGGCAGATCGGTGATTACCCAGGCTTCGCCTCCCGACAGCGAGAGCAGTGCAATCTGTGCCGCTGGTGGCTTGCCGTCTTTCGGAGGCTCGGCGCTGCCGCGCACAAACGCAATCCACTTTCCGTCAGGCGACCAGCGCGGCTGGGAATCGCGCTTGCCGGTCGTCAGGCGGACCGGAGCGTCGGAGCCTGCCGTCGAAATCATCCAGAGCGCGGTGTCGTAATTGTCTTTTTTCTCGCTGACCGTGACACGCACGAAGACCACATGCGCGCCGTCAGGAGACACCTGTGGATCGCCAATCCACTGAAAACGGAATAGGTCTTTGTCGGTGATTGATCGCTTGGTCTGGGCGGTGCCAATCACGCTGAGAAAGGGAACTGCAAACACAATTGCTAGGGCAAAAGCACAACGGCGCATGATCGGTGACCTCGTGGGGTGCTTGAAAAGTTATAGCTGTGACATGGCAGATTGTCGAGGCGAGCTCGAAGTTGGTCGGGCCATGATGGGGCGAGCGCGCTTTGGCTAGCATTCAGAGGAAATTCGATATGATTCAATTCTTACGCTTTGCTTCAGTTCACTGAGAGGACCACTAGATGGGATACAAGGGTCTGGATCTTTCCGGCAGATCGGCCGTGATTATTGGCGGCACCAGCGGAATCGGTCATGCGATCGCCTTGGGAATCGCACAAGCCGGCGCCAACGTTGCCGCCACTTCAAGGCGTGCCGAGTTGGTCGAAAGTGTTGCCGTTGAAATTGAGGCAACGGGTCGAAAATCTCTGCGCTGTCCGTCAGACGTGGACGATCGTGCAAGCCTTGAGCAGCTTCTGACTAAAGCCGTAGCCCACTTCGGCAGCGTCGACATCCTCATTAACTGTGCTGGCCGAACCAAGCGTGCGCCGACGCTCGAATTCTCGGAAGAGGACTGGAACAACATCTTCGAAACGAACCTTACCGGAACCCTGCGAGCGACCCAAGTGTTTGGCCGTCATATGCTTGATCGAGGTTATGGACGCATTGTGAACATCGCCTCGGTTGCAAGTTTCCTTGCTCTTTATGAAGTTGCTGCCTACGCGGCGAGCAAAGCTGCGGTCGCATCCCTGACCAAATCGCTGGCTCTCGAGTGGGGCTCGCGCGGTGTGTGTGTCAATGCCATCGCCCCCGGGGTGTTCCCAACCGACCTCAACCGCAGCCTTCTGGAAGGCACGGCTCGCGGCCGAGAGTTCATCACCCGCATTCCGATGAAGCGATTCGGAAATGTGGAGGAGCTTTGCGGTGCGGCGATTTTCCTTGCTTCAGAGTCCGCAAGTTACGTGAACGGTGAGGTGATCGTTGTTGACGGAGGCTTCATGGCCGGAGGCGTCAATCAGTAGCGACGCCAAACCGGGCCGCGATTACTGCGATGTAAGCGCAACTGGCCTAATGCGAGGAGCTAATAGCTGTACCAGCAGCAAAGCTGCCAAATACGCCGTTCCGGCGATCAGAAAAATGCTTGTATACGAGCCGGTGCTCTGTAAAACATATCCCACCGCCTTCGCGGCAAACATGGCGCCAATCGCACCCGCCATACTTCCAAATCCCACGACGCTTCCGACAGCCGATTTCGGAAACATATCCGACGACAGTGTGTACATGTTTGCCGACCAGCCCTGGTGCGCACCGGCGGCAACGGCCACAACTCCCACCGCCAGCCACAAATGTTCGGTGTATGCCGCCAATATGACGGGTACCACGGCAAGGGCACAAACCAACAGCGCAGACTTGCGACTGCGATTCAGCGTCCAGCCCAGGTTGAGCAGAGCCGACGAGATCCAGCCTCCGAAGATGCTTCCGACGGTTGCGCCGGTATAAATCACAAACAAGGGAACGGCCATCGACTTCAGGCTGAGTCCGAAACGCCGGCTCAGGAAATCTGGGACCCAGAACAGGTAGACATACCAGATCGGGTCCGTCAATAACCGCCCAAGGGCAATCGCCCAAGTCTCGCGGTGAGAGATCAGTGCTTTCAGTGGGACGCTTCTAGAAATCACGTCCGGCGGATCGCTTCGTATATAGCTCAACTCCGCGATTGAAATATGAGGATCGTTGTCAGGTAGTCGATACCACGCCCACCACACTAGCAACCAGATCAGGCCGAGTCCCCCGGTAGCAATGAAAGCCATCTGCCAGCCAAATCGATAGGTGATCCACGGAACAACCAGCGGCGCCACGACTGCGCCAATGTTGGCGCCAGAATTGAAGATTCCGGTGGCCAGCGCTCGTTCTTTCTTGGGAAACCACTCCGCGACAGTCCTAATAGACGCCGGGAAGTTGCCCGACTCGCCAAGCCCAAGAGCAAAGCGCGCTGCGGCGAACTGAGCGACGCTGCGCGCCGCGGCGTGGGCCACGGCCGCGACGCTCCAAACCGACACAGCCAGCGAAAAGCCTTTCTTAGTGCCAAGGCGGTCGATAGTGCGTCCCATCAAGAGCAGACCAGCGGCATACGCCAGATAGAACGCGAAAACGATATTGCTATAGCCGATTTCGGTCCATCCAAGTTGACCTTGAAGGGTCGGCTTCAGCAGGGCGATGACCTGCCGGTCCATGTAATTGATGGTTGCAGCGAAGAATAATAGCCCGCATACCAGCCAGCGCCGATGCGAAGTAAGAGCTCGGCCGTCAGTCATTAGCGCCCGGAGTCTTCTTGAGCCGGTACAGGATTTCACCTGCCCGTGGGATCAGCTTGATGCCGTCGGCTTCACGCCCGTTCCATTCCTCGAGATGCACGCTGGCGGGATCAAGGTAGCCCAGGTTGAGGTTCTGGCAGCGATCTTCGGGTATTCCGGTGGCTAGAGTCACACGGACGCGGAGATCCTCCACCTCGGATTGCGGATCGTACGATCCCTGCCCTCGTAGATGGGTGGAATGTGCGAGCACCGCTCGTGAAACGTTCTTGAAGCGCTCCCATTGCTGCACGAAGTAATCCCGGCAGTGGTACCCGACTCGATCGATATCGGCGCCATGCGTGTAGCTGACCTCGCTGATATGAGGGGCGTAGATGATGACCTCGCCGCCATCGGCAAGCGCCGGTTCCACCTTGTACATTCCTTTAGCGGCAGTCCACAGGTCGTCATAGAGCGTGGGCATTACCGAAAGAACTTTTTGAAAAGGCTTGTCGACCCATTCGATGTGCACTTGCGAGGAAATATCCGCTGCGGCCTTCCATGACTCGATCCCTGGTCCGAAATACGCTGCAGCAACCCCATTAGCGGTGACCACGAGTGACAGGCACGCCACAGGCGTCTTCAGCATCTCTGCTGCTGCATCGATCATTTCGCGCACGGGCGTGCTATGAGTGCCGATTAAGGCGTAACTTCCCATCAGTGCACCCAGCCAATGGGTTTGGCCGATCATCTCCGGGCCGCCGATGCCCGGGAAAAGATACTTGTTTCCACCAGAGAAGCCGACCACCTCGTGAGGAAACACTGGACCGCAGATCAGTATCTGGTCGTAATCAAGGGCGAGCCGGTTGATTCGAACTGGAATCGCCTCGTCCAGCAGACCCGCCGAGATGCGAGCGACCTCCGTTCGCGGAATGACCCCTAGCTCGGCGAACGTGTCGGGCAGGTCCCACCGGTGATTCGTAACCTTGGAAGTGCCGCAAACCCCGTTAATGACAGGCTGGCCAATGAGCGTCGAAAGCTGGGCATCCCTCATTAGGGGATGGGTTCCGAGAGCGACCAGGTAGTCGCATGCGGCCGCGCGAGCTCCTATCTCCTGTTGCAATATCTCGAACAGCAGGGGCATAGGCATTGTGCGCGTGCCATCCGGAATAATGATGAGCACTCGCGCGCCGTCGATTTGCATCTCGCCGGCGCCCAAAGCTACCACGTGCCTTATTTCATCCGTCGTCAGGGTTCGGTCGACAAATCCGGTTCCTATAACCATTTGATTGGAAGGATAGCGTATTCACCCGGCCAATGGCCGCAGCTCTGTATTGCCGAATTCCCGCGGCGTAAACCATGATGCTTGCGGATAAGACGAAAAGCGGAGAGCATGTCAGCATGGCCTCGTTCCTGGGTGAAGACTTCCTCCTGAACACCAAAACCGCGCGGCGGTTATACCACGAACACGCCCAGCCACAGCCCATCTTCGACTACCACACCCATCTCAGCGCTGCTGATATCGCCGCCGACCGCAAGTTCAACAATCTCTATGAAATCTGGCTGGAAGGCGACCACTACAAGTGGCGCGCCATGCGTGCGTATGGCGGCCAGATGTCCGAGTCGTTCTGCACCGGGGATTCATTACCCTATGAGAAATTCCTCGCCTGGTCGCGAACGGTGCCTCACACTGTGGCCAACCCGCTTTACCATTGGACTCATCTTGAGCTTCAGCGTTACTTTGGCATCACCGACCGCCTCAGCCCCGCTACCGCACCCGCGATCTGGAAGCAGGCGAACGCTATCCTGGAAAGCGGCCTTACCGCTCGGGCAATTCTGCGCAAGTTCAATGTGAGAGCCATTTTTACAACCGACGACCCGACGGACGACCTCTCGCCTCACCAAACTCTCGCCGAGCTAGTTCCAAACGCCCTGCCCGGCCATCCGCAGCGCAAATTTGACGTAGCGGTCCTGCCTACATTCCGACCCGACAAGGCCCTCGCCATCGACCGGTCGGCGATATTTCTGCCCTGGCTCAAGAAGCTGGAGGAATCTTCCAACACAGAAATCCGTAACTTGGCTTCATTCCTGGACGCCTTGCGCAAGAGACACAAGTACTTCTCCGACCACGGCTGCCGCGCCTCCGATCACGGGCTTGTCCGTTGTCCCGCAAGACCGTGCACCGAAACCGAGGCTGCACAAATATTTGACCGCGCGCTCAAGAGTGAACCTATCAGCGCCGAACATCAGGAACGTTACGCCACTTTCCTCATGTTGTTCTTCGCCAACCTCAACGTCGAGATGGATTGGGTAATGCAACTCCACCTTGGTGCGCTTCGCAATGCAAGCAGCGTTGCCGCGAAGACGCTCGGTCCCGATACGGGTTTCGACGCAATCGGCGACTACCCACAAGGGCTGGCTCTGGCCACGTTCCTGGATCTCCTTCAGCGTGAGAACGCCTTGCCAAAAACTGTTCTTTATAACTCCAATCCGGCTGACAACCATGTCTTCGCGACCCTCGCCGGTAGCTTCCATTCATATGGCCGTGGAACCACAACGAACGACCCACCTCAGGCCTTGCAATGGGGGCCCCCGTGGTGGTTCATGGATCAGAAGCAGGGAATCACCGAGCACCTCAATTGCTTGGCCAGTGTGGGTCTGCTCTCGCGATTCATCGGAATGACGACCGACTCGCGCTCCTTTCTTTCGTTCCCGCGTCACGAATACTTCCGAAGGATCCTCTGTGACTTTCTCGGTGCTGGTGTCGAGCGAGGAGAAATTCCCGATGACGAATCCTTGTTGGTGCCACTCATAGCGAATACCTGTTTCAGCAATTCGGCGGCTTACTTCAGGGCTGATTGGGACTCCATCTAAAACTCGACCTGGCCTGAATTTCCTGCGTCAATGCTCTCTGGACTCCGGCGTATAATGCTGCCAACGCAGTTACAGAACCGGTTTTGGCGCTGCGCTGCTGACCGTTCAACTCATCTGCATTGAGGTGCGTATGGAACCGAAAGACACTGGCAAACCCTTACTGAACAACCGTCGTGACTTTCTCAAGGCAAGCACTGCCATTACTGCCGGTCTCCTTGCACAGTCGGCTATGCCCGCTTCGGCGGCTTCGATCCCCGCCCTTCCGTCGAACCCCGCCACGGAATCTGCCATGCCAACCCGCAACCTCGGCAAGACGGGCTATCGCGTTGGAATCTTCAGCCTTGGCGGCCAGGCTGCGATCGAGCGCGCTGACAATGCTGCGGTCGCAGTTCCGATCATCGAAAAAGCCCTCGATCTCGGCGTGAATTACATCGACACATCGTCGATTTATGGCGGCCCGCAGCGCTGGAGCGAGCGCTACGTCGGCGAGGTCATGAAGACGCGGCGCAATCAGGCTTTCCTCGCCAGCAAGACTCGCGAGCGCACCAAAGACGGCTCGCTGCAAATGCTGGAAGAGTCGCTCAAGTTGCTGAACACCGATCACCTCGACCTGTGGCAGTTGCACGACATCGGATCCGACAACGAAGTCCAACAAATCTTCGCCAAGGGCGGCGCAATGGAAGCCTTGCTCCAGGCGAAGGAACAGAAAATGGTGCGCTTCCTTGGCCTTACGGGGCATTTCCGTCCCGAGCCACTCATCGACTGCATCAATCGCTATCCCTTCGACGCGATATTGATGGCCGTCAACGCAGCCGATCCTCATCATTACAGTTTTTCCGAGAAACTGCTGCCGTTGGCTGTCGAGAAGCAGATGGGCATCATCGGGATGAAGGTTCCCGCTCGGGGACGCATCCTGAGTTCGTGGACGCCCCCACCGATCGAAGCGCAGAAGCACTCATGGGAAGGGATGGTACTGGCTCCAACTCCCGGAACTCTCGACATGCGGCAGGCTATGTACTACTCGCTCTCGCTGCCGGTTTCGACCGTAATTATCGGGTGCGATTCGATCGCGCAACTGGAGCACAATGTCCAGTTGGCGCGCGAATTTACGCCGTACAGTGAAAAGCAGATGGCGGGGCTTGTTGCGAAGGCAGAGCCAGTGTCGAAACAGTCTCTGTTTTTCCGATTCTATGATCACGCTTAGGGCGATCCCCGGCGACGACCCGCTTAGCTTGTGGGTTTCTCGCGGGGCGGTTGATACGCGAAGAAGTCCTGGCGGAACCGTTTGGCGTATTCCGTAACCAGTCGCTCAACTCGCTCGGGATCGGTAGACCGAACGATGAGTCCGGCATGATGTTTCTTATTCATCCGCCAGACGATCTCGGGAGCGGTGTACGCAGACGTATCGGGATGTTCCTGCCGCGCCAGCGAAATCAATAATCCGGCCGCCTCATTTCGCAGAGGCGTTACGTTATAAGGTGCCTTACCTCCCGCGATTTCAACTTTCGCCCATTCAGCCCAAAGATTGATGCCGGTCGCAGCTTCGATCAGGTCTGCGATATGAGCACCGCCTACCCGGGCTGACGTCTCTAGGAAATACAGCTTTCCATCGCTCCCTTTAATGAACTCGCTATGTGAAACGCCGCGCACCATTCCAAAGGCATTCAGTACTTTCTCATTCAGCGACCGCAGCGCAACTTCCTCCGCCGAACCCGTCGTCAAGGTGCGCGTGGTGAAGATGTCTCCCTCATGCGAAACATCCATGGGCGGACGCCCGTACTTGCTGGCGATTGAAAACTTCAGTTCCTTTTCGTATGTGATCGTATCGACGTGGAAAATATCGCCCGGCACATACTGCTCAAGCAGATAAAAGGATTGCTTGTCGCCCAATTGATCAACCGCAGACCAGAATTCATCGGCGCTTGAGATCTTCTTGACCCCAATGGAGCCCGCCAGGGAGCGAGGCTTCAGCACCCAGGGCGCAGGAACCCGCTGCATAAATTCGCGTAACTGACCGTAGTTCAAGACGTGCACAAACTCCGGCACCGGAAGGCCCGCGTCCTGCGCTTTGGCCCGCATGGCGAGCTTGTCGCGAAAGTACCTCGCCGTCGTATCGCCCATACCCGGAACGCGCAGGTGCTCGCGCAGGGTAGCTCCCGTCTCCACGTCAAAATCGTCCAAAGGGACAATCCTGTCGATGACCTCGGTCTTAGCCAGGTGGCTGATTCCCAGCAGCACATCTTGCAATTTCCATGTCTTGTCTTCGTCGGGTACATAGAAAATGTCGTCGAGCGATTCTCTCGGCCAGTCGGCATCGGTCAGGCTCTGTGCTGTGACCAGCAGCGTGCGGCATCCTTGCCGTTTGCACTCAATCATGAACTCGGTGCCCTTGAAGTAACTCGTTAAGCACACCACGGTCATGGGCCTTGCAGATGAGTTGTCGGACGCCGGAGAATTGGGCAACGAGGCCTCCTGAATCGGATGGTCAATAAGGTAACAGATGGGTGCAGTAATGCAGATGTCCCGTACTTGAGCGCGGGCGCTCGGACCGCCTCAGCTTCACACTCCCAATCCGCCCGTCTCTCGGAAAGATTGCAGGTTGGAACGCAGGATGACGGCCGGATTCAGATAGTGTGATTTCGGTAATTCCGCATCGTGGAGCAGATGCTCCGCCAGAGCGCGGACGGCGAGTTGTCCCTGGCGGTACGGCCGTTGATGTATCGAAGCATCGATTGTGCCGTTCCTGAACAGCGGGACCATCTCCTTGAACAGGTCTGTAGCGATGACGCACACACGATCGTCAAGCTTGGCTGCCGAGAGCGCCTGGCAAACCGGCAGGCAGTTCACCGTGTTGACGTAAATGCCGGCGAGATGAGGGAAGTGCTTTAACAGTTTGCGTGTCTTGCGATAACTCTCCTCTGGATCTTCGTGGCCCTCAATGGTCGCCACCACTGAGCCGCCGTCGCAATACTTTGTGAAGCTCTGGGTGAATCCCTCGGCCTTCTTCCAGTGGTCAACGGTCTTCAGCATGCCCGTGATAATCGCGACCTCTTCGCCCGGTTGAACGAACTTTGCCATCAGTTCTCCGGCCATCGATCCGTTCAGATGCGGTTCAACACAAACCACACACGAACGCCGACTCTCAGGAGCATCCGTGGACACGCACACGACGCGAGCGTTCCTATCTTCGGCGCTATCGATCAGCGGCGCCATCGCATCTGGATTTCCCGGCGTCACGACGATCCCGCGCACGTCCGAATCCAGAATCTTGCGAAATGCCTGCCGCTCTCCCTTTCCCAGTTCCGGCACAGGATGCAGAAGAAAATCGATCCCCCGGTCTGAGTACCGACGTACCTCCTCGTGAATGCCCTCCCACATCTCGTTGTAGAAGTACCTGATTTCCTGTGGGACGCAGATGCCAACTCGTATCCGCTTGCCGGTAGACAAAGATCTGGCGGCTAGGTTCGGCCGGTAGCCAATCTTCTTCGCAATGTCGAGCACCCGTTGCCGCGTCTCATCATTGATGCCCGGGCGATCGTGCAAGGCTCGGTCCACTGTACCGATCGACACCCCGGCCAGTTCGGCAATTCGTGGAATTCCGCTCCGCGTGTTCTTCATGGCGCCTCGCCTACTTTATATCACCGTTAACGTACACGATTTGGCTTTTCTTTCATCTCATTCCGCGTAATAATCCAAGAGGGAACTCGGAATTGCAATCGTAGTAAGGTGTATTGCGGGCAACCCTGCTTATCGTTGTCCGCCCCGCAGGCGAACTCCAGTCTGGAAAATCTTATTCATGCCATCAAGACTTCTTGGAATCGATGTTGGTACCGGCGGAACTCGGGCCGTGCTGATCGACAACTCGGGTGCCGTGATCGCCGCACGCACTTCTGAGCACCAGCCATTCGCGTCGCCAAAAACAGGTTGGGCCGAGCAGGATCCCCACGACTGGTGGCGCGCCACTTGCGAAGCTATCCGCGAACTGCTCAAAGAATCGGGCACCGCGTCGTCGGAAATAGCGGCGGTCGGTTTCTCCGGTCAGATGCATGGAGCCGTCCTTCTCGATTCGGCTGGTGACGTACTTCGGCCAGCTCTCATATGGTGCGACCAGCGCACCGCCGACGAAGCCGCTGAACTCACTGCCCAACTTGGCGAGACCCAGATCATCAACTGGACTTGCAATCCGGCGCTGACTAATTTCACCCTAACCAAGCTCCTCTGGGTTCGTAAACACGAGCCACATCTCTTCGAGCGCTTTCGCACTCTGCTGCTCCCCAAGGACTACGTTCGCTATCGACTCTCGGGGCAGTACGGCATGGACATGGCCGACGCCTCCGGAACCCTTCTGCTGGACGTCACTAACCGCCGCTGGTCCACCGAAATGGCGAGCGCGACAGGAATTGATCCGCAGTGTCTCCCTCCTCTCTTTGAGTCGCCCGACGCATGCGCTACGATCTCGCGGGCAGGGGCCGAGGCGACAGGCTTACTGGAAGGCACCCCGTTGGTCGCCGGCGCCGGAGACCAGGCCGCCGGTGCGGTTGGAATGGGCATCGTCAGGCCCGGTTCTGTACACGCCACCATCGGGACCTCCGGTGTAGTTTTCGCAGCTACGGATCGTCCCGCCCTCGATCCCAAGGGCAGGCTTCACACCTTCTGCCACGCGGTTCCTGGACGCTGGCACATCATGGGCGTTACCCAATCCGCAGGGCTTTCACTGCGCTGGTTCCGCGACAACTTCGGAGCCTCGGCCGACGACGGCCGCGATCCCTACGAACGAATCTGCGAGGAAGCGGCAACCGTCCCACCGGGCTGCGATGGCGTCCTTTGGGCGCCCTATCTGATGGGCGAACGCACCCCGCATCTCGATCCGCAGGCGCGCGCAGCGCTTGTCGGCTTGGCCGCCAATCACGGCAGAGGTCATGTCGCACGCGCCATCCTGGAAGGCGTGGCGTTCAGCTTGCGCGATTCTTTTTCGATTTTCCGCGAAATGAACGTGCCTGTGACGAGTATTCGCTTGGGTGGCGGCGGAGCGCGCTCGCCGCTCTGGCGACAGATTCAAGCCGACGTGTACGGACATTCTGTTGAAGTGCTCCAGGCCGAAGAAGGTGCTGCCTATGGAGCTGCTCTCCTCGCTGGCGTGGGCGCGAAGGTGTGGTCCAGCGTTGACGAGGCCTGTTTGTCTTCCGTGCGCGTCGCCCATGAGATCGTGCCCGATCCAGCGGCCAGCGCCGTCATGAATCAGCAGTACGAGGTATTCCGCCGTGTCTATCCAGCACTGCGCGAAATTCGGCTCAACTCAAGTTCATCCGCGCGCACGTAACGCGCAGACTTTTTTGGAGGAATCATGGCAAACGATAAGTACGATCCCCGTCCCGAACACAAATTTTCCTTCGGCCTTTGGACGTTGGGCAACCGCGGACGCGATCCGTTCGGCGAAGCCGTCCGTCCCACCATTCCACCGAACGACATTGTGGCCATGCTCGCAGAAGTCGGCGCATGGGGGGTGAATCTTCACGACAACGATCTTGTGCCGATTGACGCTACACCCGCCGAGCGCGACCGCATCGTCCGCGAATTCAAAGCGGCGTGCGAAAAACACGGCATCTGCGTCCCGATGGCCACCGTGAACCTGTTCTACGACCCCGTCTTTCGTGACGGAGCTTTTACTTCCAACGATCCCGCCGTGCGCGCCTACGCCGTTCAGAAGACTATGTCTGCCATGGACCTTGGCGCCGAGTTAGGCGCTAAAATCTTCGTGCTCTGGGGCGGACGGGAAGGAGCCGAGACCGACGCCTGCCGCCGTCCTGATGACGCTATCAAGCGGCTGCGCGAAGCGCTGAATTATTTGTGCGACTACAACATCGACAAGAAGTACGGATTCAAGTTTGCCATGGAAGCCAAGCCTAACGAGCCGCGCGGCGACATCTACATGGCAACCACTGGAGCGTATCTCGGATTCATCCCAACGCTGGCCCATCCCGAGATGGTGGGTGTTAACCCCGAAGTTGCTCACGAGCACATGCCCGGCCTCAACGCGCTTCACGCTGTTGCCCAGGCATGGGAGTGCGGCAAGCTCTTCCACATCGATCTCAACGACCAGTACCCAGGCCGTTATGACCAGGACTACCGTTTTGGCTCAGCCACTCCCAAGGCGATGTTCTTTCTCGTGAAGTTTCTGGAAGACGTCGGTTACCAGGGTCCCCGTCACTTCGATGCTCACGCGTATCGCACGGAAGACATCGAAGGTGTGAAGGACTTCGCCCGCGGCTGCATGCGCACCTATATCATCTTCAAAGAGAAGGCGAAGCGGTGGAACGAAGACAAAGAGATTCAGGCGATCATTCAGGAAATAGCGGCCAATAACGTCAAGGGTGGCCAGGTTGGCAGTTACTCTGCCGTCGCAGCAGGGAAGCTCTTGGCCTCTTCTTTCGACCGCGCTGCACTCGCCTCCAAGGGCCTGCAGTACGAACGCCTCGATCAGCTCACCATGGAACTGCTGATGGGTGTCAGATAGGACCGAACGAAGTCACCTCGAAATCGGGGCTGGGCCATCCAGCCCCGTCATTTCGTTCGAGCTTCCTTGCAACCTCCGGCTCGCACATCCCACTTTGGGAAATTTCTTCACCTTCGTACCATCCACCGACGGTTTTCTGTTGGCGCGCCGCACACGCTGGTGTATTTCTAATTCCGGCTGGCAGATCAAGCGCTCAGGCGAGGTGCCTCCTCAGCGGAGAGACCGTCTGCTAAGTTCTTTGATAACAAGACTTTGCAAATAACTATTTTGTTTCCATCGTCTTGCACGGAATCGCAACCCCCCCCGTGCGTTTAGGTGCCCCAAAGGCCCGGTGCCCCAAAGGCCCAATGAAATCGAGTTAACCCTTTTGTTTACTATGATGTACGTACAACTTATTTGTTTGTAATAACTTGCACCGAATTCGTCTTGTAAATTGTTGATTCTGCCAAAGGGGTAGGGAGGGGGTACACCCACCACAGTTAGATTCAACCGCGCTCATGGCATCGAGCTTTCCCAATCTCCAGAGAGCGTCTCTGTTTTTGAGAGGCGCTCGGGCCATCTTGATCTGCCACCCGTTGCCGACACACCCTCGCTGAAACTGCACTAGAATGGCTTCGGCATCAAACACAGCGGCGGTGCGAGCAGTGCCGCGTCGCGATAGCCGCCAAGGAGATTATTCATGTCCGCTACAGTTCCCGAGAGCCACAAGGACCTCTTCCAGAAACGCGCATTCGGAAGTTTCACCACCCTGATGCCCGACGGTAGCCCGCAAACGACCCCGGTTTGGGTGGACTTTGTCGATGGCAAAGTGCTGATCAATACCGCGCTTGGCCGCCAGAAGGACAAAAACGTTCGCCGCGATTCTCGTGTAGCAGTGACCCTTATCGATCCCGAGAATCCATACCGCTATCTGGAGGTCAGGGGAAATGTCGATGAGATTACTGTCGATGGCGCTGACAAACACATCGACAAGATGGCCAAGAAATATTTGGACGCCGACAAGTACCCGTTTGCACGGCCCGGCGAGGAGCGCGTATTGCTCAAGATCACCCCGGAAAAATTCAGCGTGATGGGATAGGTTGGAGCGAGAGCGGGTTACGGCTCGCTCTCGTTGGCTTTCTTCGCATCGGCTGAGCGGATGGAAGAATCCTCTCGCTCAAAACCGTAAGGGCAATGTCGGCAGCCTGACGTGCAGCAATATCCGCGTTCGCGCAAATACTCTGCTGTAAACACGAACAGTCCACCTTCCACGTAGTAGTCGATGCCTTCAATTAACTCGCGATCGATCACTACGCACCGGCCTCACGCAGTAGCGCGTTTCTTTCTTCTGGATCAACAGCAACACCGTCGCGGAACTTAACGTACCTGCCGGAAATCGCCGGCGTGCGTTCTCCTGGCACAATGAACCCAACCAAATTCAACGGATCGGCTGCCGAAACAACTAACGTCTCCCCTGTTGCCGGCAGATTGCGCATCGCTCGAAGCGATTCCACGGCCTCAGGCAGCGCAAACTGCTCGCCCAGGAAGCCGTTCACGAACCTGCCGCCCCTTACTTCGCCGCGGTCTTCCAGTCGGCGATAGGCCATCAGCAATTCCCGCCACTTCGGCAAGTTCGATTCGCGCGCCAGCACCTCGCGGAATACGACGCCATACCGGCGCAGCAGCACCTGGCACGTTGCTTCCAGCGTTTTGTTCCGGTCGCCAACTTCCGCGGTGTACAGAAGCGACCAACGGCCCGTCGAATGTCGCGGCTTGGCAACCTTCGGCGTACCCGGCGCCGATCGGCGACTGGGGTTGATTAGCGTCCGCAGGTTCTCGAATCCGTCGGCGGTTACCAGCCCCGCTGCGACCAATTCCCAAAGCGCAGTCTCCACCTCAGCCTTTAGCATCCCGGTTCCGCGGACGATATCAGCAAAGAACGAGGCTCCGCGTTTTCGCAGAAACTCCGCCACCGTCCTCGCGCTGTCGGTCAGCACTCGTTCATCATCCTCCGGGTTCCGTGGCTGCATCCAATCGGAATCTTCTCGCACGAAGAAGGTAATTGGAGCTACGCTGGTCGGCACCACGCGCCGTTTCCCGTTGCCCGCGTCCTCCAGGGTCGCGGGATGAGGTGAAAGGCGTCCCCAACCCACCGCTCCTGTCAGACACAATTGATCGAGCATTGCTGGATCGTACGAGTTCACACGCGGCCGCAGCACTTGCTTTTCCCACGCGTTCGCCGGAATCTCAAATCCCTGCAACTGCCGCACGACCTCCAGTAATCCGCGCTCGCCACTGGCTTGAGAGTTTGGAGTAACATGCTGCCACCGCAGGAGCCACCGCATGTACTGCGCTGCGGTGACAGGCTCCACCTGCTTGCGCAGCGTGGCGATCGTCAGGTGATGGATCCGCGCCAGCAGCCGCCGATCGCACCATTCCGCTGTCTCAGGTTCGTTGCCCGTGGCATTGCCCGTGAAGTTGCCTCGCAGCGCTGATCCGCTAGCTTCCATTCGGAGCAAAGCGCCAACTATTTCGGAAACGGGCAATTCAAGGAGAAATGCCAGCGCTGAGGCACTCGTCGGCCCCAAATGCATCACCCAGCCCTTAATCATGGCCAGCAGCGCGTCATAGCGCGAGGCTGCGGTCGAAGCTAGCTCCGGAGGCGCAACCTCAAACTTTGCCTCAGGATAGATGAGCGTAAATTCCTTGGCCCGCTCCGAAGCGACCCAATAGCTCCGCTTCCCGACGACAGCTCGTAAGCCTCGCCATCCTTCCATCAGTTCCGCAAACCACGGCTGCCACCTGGAAACCAGCGTCTCCCAATCCGGCTCAGGCAGGTCCTCGGGCAGCGCAATCAGCGTCTGCAGGGCATCATGCAGTTCGTCGGCATCTCGCACATCCGGGCGCGCCTCCTCGCGCACCATCGCGATGGCATTCTGGTCCAGGCGACCGACCTCATTTAGCACCGCCTCCGGTAACACTCGGCGCATCTGCACCGCGCGCGAACGCCGCTCCTCCAGCGGAGCATCGTCGAGATAAGCGTACGGATTAGCGTTCAGTATCTCGTGAGAAAACTGCGAGGGAATTGGCGTATCCACCGCGAGGCAACGAATCGATCCATCTCGAATCCCCGCCAACACTTCACGCAGCCCATCGATGTCCATCGCCTCCGTGAGGACATCCTTCATGACTTCCTTCACCAGTGGATGGTCGGGAATCTTGATGTCGCCCTCAATGTTCTCGAAGCATGCCGCTACATCGGGAAAGACCGACGCCAGCAGATCATCGCTGCGAATGCGCTGAATCTGCGGCGGAACCTTCTTGCCGCCCTGGAATCGCAATAGCGCGAGGGCGCGGTTGGCATCCCAGCGCCAGCGCGTTCCGAAGATCGGGGACGCCAATGCGGCCTGCTCCAGAATCTCCTGCACGGTTTCTAATTGGAGATAATGAAAAACATCTCCCAACGGGAAGCTGTGCTGTTCGGCGAGGGCAATGTTCAAGCCGTTGTCCGTCGCAGCCGCCTGCAATTCGAAATTGAACGACCGGCAGAACCGCTTGCGCAACGCCAGGCCCCACGCCTTGTTGATCCGGCCGCCGAACGGCGCATGCAAAATGAGCTGCATACCGCCGCCTTCGTCGAAGAACCGTTCCGCGATGATGGTCTTTTGAGTCGGCACCTCGCCCAACACTGCGCGCCCGGTCACGATGTATTCGATAAGCTGTTCGGCGCCGGAATTATCCAGTCCACACTCGTCCCTAAGCCATGCAACCGCGTTCAGGACCTCGGGGCTGAGCTCGAGCCCGCGCATTCTTCTTTTGGGAGATGCCTCGCTGCCGTCCTCTGACACCGCGACTTGGGTCGGCAGCGGAGCAGTATTGGGCAACATTTGGCTCACCCGTTCCCGCAGGTCCGCCACGTAATGTGATAGTTCCGCCGTTCGCGCGGGAGCTTCGCCCAGCCAAAACGGCACGCTGGGCGGCGCGCCGTGAGCGTCCTCTACTAACACCCGGCCCGTTCGCGATTGAACCCGCGTGATACGCCATGAGGTATTTCCCAGCAGGAAGATGTCGCCGGCGTTGCTTTCGACAGCGAAGTCCTCGTCTAGCGTACCGATAACAATCTCGTCGGGTTGCACCACCACGGTGAAGAGCGCAGTGTCAGGAATCGCGCCACCACTGGTGATTGCAGCCAGCCGGGCGCCTCGCCGCCCTCGCAGCCTCTGGTTCACCATGTCGCGATAGAGGTAGGCGCCGTATCGCCCGCGTTGCGCCGCGATGCCCTCGGAGAGCATCTGAATGATGCTTTCAAACTCATCGTCGGTCAGATCGCGATAAGGGTAGGCCTGTCGTACGCATGCCGCGAGGTCTGTCTCGTTCCATTCCTCGCAACTGCACATGGCGACGATCTGCTGTGCAAGGATGTCGAGAGGCTTCTCAGGTATCGCGATGCGATCCAAGTCGCCGCTCTTGATGGCCCGAACGTTTGCTGCGCATTCGGCCAAGTCGTCGCGTGTCGTTACAAACAACCGACCCTTGGGAATTGCTCCGCGCCAGTGACCCGCGCGTCCAATGCGCTGCAATGCGACGGATATCGCTCGCGGCGAGTTGATCTGGCAGACCAGATCGACATTTCCGATGTCGATACCAAGTTCCAGCGAAGCAGTCGCCACCAGCACACGGATCTCGCCGTTCTTCAGCTTCCGTTCGGCTGCGAGCCGCAATTTACGGGCGAGACTTCCATGGTGCGCAGCCACCAGTTCTTCCCCAATCCGCTCGCTCAGATGCAGCGCAACCCGTTCTGCGAGTCGCCGCGTATTGACGAAGACAAGAGTCGAGCGATGTTCGAGCACCAGCGCCGCGATGCGGTCATAGATCTCGCCCCACATTTCATTGCTGGCGACAGGGCCGAGTTCCGATGCAGGAACTTCAACTGCCAAGTCGAGCTTGCGCCGGTGACCGATGTTGACGATGGCAGGAGCAGGGCGCGCCGTTCCAGTCAGGAAGTGGGCAATCAACTCAATAGGCTTCTGGGTAGCCGACAACCCAATGCGAGTCGGATGCTCGGCCAGTCGATCAAGCCGCTCCAGAGAAAGCGCAAGGTGAGCACCACGCTTGTCGTCGGCGACGGCATGAATTTCGTCCACAATCACGGTCTGCACATCTCGCAGGATGGCTCTGCTCTTGTCAGCCGTCAGCAGGATGTATAAAGACTCTGGAGTAGTAACCAGAATGTGCGGAGGACGCTTCAACATCTCGCGCCGCTCTTTAGCGAGGGTATCGCCTGTACGCACGGCAGTGCGAATCTCTGGCATCAGCATCCCACGCTCTGCTGCAAGGGCCAGAATCTCACTCAGCGGCCCTTCGAGGTTCTTCTGGATATCGTTGCCCAACGCTTTGAGCGGAGAGACATACAAAACTTCGGTGCGATCGACGAGGCTCCCGTTCAGCGCCTTGCGCACCAACCGATCAATACAGATTAGGAATGCGGCAAGCGTTTTGCCCGAACCGGTAGGCGCCGAGATCAGCGTGGTTCGCCCTGCCAGTATTTCCGGCCAGCCCTGTTCCTGAGGCTCGGTTGGCGATCCGAATTTCGCAAGAAACCACTCCGCCACCAGCGGATGGGCCCATGCCAAGGAAACCGGTATTTCGACCGCGGGCATGCTCGCCATTCTAGCCGCTTTCTCGACTTTCGCCAATTGTTCGCTGCACTTTATTTCTTTCCTGCGGCTGCTAAGATGACCGCATGTCCGAAGAACGCGCCAAGAAGATAAAACTGATCATTTTCGACGTCGACGGGGTCATGACCGACGGCACGATCTTCCTCTTTCCTTCGCCGGGTGGCGTATCGGGAGCGGGAACCCAGGAACATCGCGACAGAATGGCCGACAAGGTCGGATTCGGAATCTCGAGTTCGACGATGATGGAAGCCAAAGGCTTCAACGCCCACGACGGCACCGGCTTCTCATTGATGCGGCTGGGCGGACTCAAGGCCGCGATCATTACCAAGCGGATTTCGGAAACGGTTGCCCTCCGCGCCCGCGACCTAAGAATCGAGCACGTGTACCAGGGCCAGCAGGATAAAGCCGCTGCCTTTCACGACATTCTTGCGAAGGAAAACCTAAGTCCGGAAGAGGTCGCATACGTGGGCGACGACATCATTGATCTGCCCGTCATGCGCCTATGCGGCCTGTCCATTGCAGTCAAGAATTCCCGCGATGAGGTGCTTCGCGAGTCGCACTATGTAACGCCCCACGAAGGCGGAAAAGGTGCAGTCCGCGACGCCATCGAGTACATCCTGCGGGCGCAAGGGAGCCTTGAACGGGTGATCGACGATTACATCTACTCGCGCAGCCTGGACCCCGCAGCGAAGGTGCAATAGCATGCTTCCCCGGTGGCGCCTCCTCCTTCTAACTGCCAGCGTGAAGAGCGTGATTTTCAAATTGAAACCGCAGAACTTTTGGTTCGAAAATGGGTCTGCTCCCACGAAAGAACCACAGTTGCTACGGCGACTTTTGTTGCTTTGTATGATAAGTACTTAAGTAAGCAAGAGGCAGATGCATTGCAAACGGGTAAGTTGCCCGTTTTTGAAGTGCAAACTGCCTCAATTACTTTTGTGGTTTCTGGGGTCTAGGGTTTTGATGAAGCGCCGTTTTGCCGCTATCGGGCTGTTAATTGGTTTGATAACGTGGATGCTTGCAACCTTCGCATCCGCTGCCACCATTGCTCCGCCCAAAAAGCCCCACTCCAAGTCGCACCACATTACAGAGAGCCCCGCCACCCAAAAGAAGATGGCGCGAGCCAAACACAGCACTCGTAGCAGCGCCCAAGCCAGCAGCGTGCATGTCACAACTACCAAAACCGCGAAGAAGGGCGGCAAGAAGTCGAAGTACCACGAACGATTTTCGGGCAATTCGTTTGCTTTGGATCAAGTGGACGGCGACATCACAGCTGGCGAAGACCCAATCGTTCGGGCGGCAGCCATTGAAGCCTTGGGCAATATGAATGGGACGGTCGTTTCCATCGATCCTGACTCTGGACGCGTGCTTGCCATGGTGAACCAGAGATTGGCGCTCTCGGCCGGGGCGCAGCCCTGTTCGACTATTAAAGTCGCCGTCGCGCTCGCCGCGTTGAGTGAGAACGTAATCACGAAAGATACCGAGATTCAGCTGGGCAAGTATTCCCGGATGGACCTCACCACCGCCCTTGCCCACTCCAACAACGCGTATTTCGCGGCGGTCGGCCAGAAGCTCGGTTTCGAACGAGTCAGCTATTACGCTCACCAGTATGGATTGGGAGAGCTTGCTGGCTACCACATTCAGGGTGAACACGTCGGCACATTCCCGTCGACGGTGCTCGACGCCAAGCTAGGCGGAGTGGGGAAGATGTGCTCGTTTGGTGAGAGCATCTCGCTGACCCCGCTGCAACTCGGGGCGCTTATGGCTGCGATTGCCAATGGCGGCACTCTGTATTACCTGCAGCACCCGAATTCGCCAGATGACATCACGAACTTCATCCCGAAGGTGAAACGCCAGCTTGATATCGCAGGAGCTATTCCCGAAATGACCGACGGACTGTCAGGCGCAGTCGAGTACGGCACGGCGCGCCACTTACGCGATAGCTTCATTGAGGAGCCGGTTCTCGGCAAGACAGGGACGTGCTCGAAGAATGGCACCCGCTTCGGTTGGTTTGCTTCTTACGCCAATACCGAACACGGACGCATCGTGACCGTCATATTCCTGCAAGGCGGGCGTCCCACCTTTGGCCCCAAGGCCGCCGAGCTTGCCGGGCATTTCTACCGAAACCTATACGATCACGATTATTTTTCCGTGAAGCCGGCAGCGGCGCCGGTTCGTTCGGCGAGTTCAGCATCATCTGGATTAGCCCAGTAAGCACGAGCCCGCTTTTTCGCCGTGTATTCGCGCCAGCGATCTTCTTCTACTTTGCGAGTGGCGACGACTTCTGCTCCTGCAACTTCTCCAAAGCTTGCTTATAGATCGTCTGGGCGACAGGATCGGAAGCTTGCGTTTGCTTCTGACTGATCCACTGTAGAGCCGCTGCTTTCGACGGGTGCGGGTAATTTGGCTCCGCTTCGGTGATGCGCCACTCGCCGTTTACTTCCGAAATGACGAATCGAACCGTTTCGATGGTGTTGCTTGAATCCTGCGAGTATCCCTCGGACAAGTCATACTTGCCGAGCACTCGGTACTGAACCGCGATCTCATACTTGCCATGCACGGAATCGACCTGTCCGCTCACGTCAAACCGCGACGTGACCATGAAGAGAGAAAAGTCCGGATTGGCTTTCCACGCAACGGTGGGTTGGATCTTCGGCCATTCCGCCGGATTCAGCCGGGCTCCCGCATAATCCAACCGGCAATACTGTGCGACGAGTTCGCGGATCTGTGCAGGCTCCAGCTTCTCGTCCGAGTGGTTCAGTGGGACGCCGAACTGCGCCCACGCCGCGATAGCGGTCATCAGCAGCACTGCAATCGGCACCCATGCCGCTCGTGAACGATTGAACAAAACCCAACCACCCCGTGGCGTACCAACACCGCACTCAGCAGAATAACCCGTTTGCCCGCAAAAAAATCGCCCGGCGGTTAGCCGGGCGGGTCTTCGAGAAACTGTCTGACGTTTACGCTCGTGCAGTCTTCTGGTCACTGAACACTTTACCGTCTTTGATGTGAATGATTCGGTGCGCGTACTCCGCGATGTCGTGTTCGTGCGTTACCAGCACAATCGTGTTGCCCTGTTGGTGCAAGCGGTCGAACAGCGCCATGATCTCGACACCGGTTTGGGAGTCCAGGTTTCCTGTGGGCTCGTCCGCAAGAATGATGGACGGCGTGTTAACCAGCGCCCGCGCAATTGCTACTCTCTGACGTTGCCCGCCTGACAATTCGTTCGGCTTGTGATTCATGCGCGATTCCATGCCAACTGAAGTCAACGCCTGTTTGGCTCGGTCGATTCTCTCTTGCGCCGGCATTCCTGCGTAAATCAGCGGAAGCTCAACATTGTGCAGGGACGTGGCTCGGGCCAGCAGGTTAAAGGTTTGAAATACAAATCCGATTTCTTTGTTCCGGATACGCGCCAGTTCGTCGTCATCAAGCTCGCTGACCAATTGCCCATTTAGCCAGTACTGCCCCTGGCTCGGAGTATCCAGGCAGCCGATCAGATTCATCAGTGTCGATTTCCCCGATCCCGACGGACCCATGATCGCGACATACTCATTCCGCTGAATGCGTACATTCACGCCGCGCAGCGCATGAACCTGTTGCTCCGATCCCATGTCATAAGTTTTCCAGAGATCTTCCGTGCAAATGATGCACGACTCAGAAGGTGCGCTTGTAATCGGTTCCGTCAGATCTACCAGTTCGGTCGCCATCGTTTTTTTCTCCTCTAGCGGTGGCTGGTTGGCATTGTCCATCACGACTGATTCCCGTGCCTTCCTGCCGGTGGCCGGCGGTTTCCAGGTCTAGGATTCTTCCTTTTTCGTGCCGGTGGTGTTGTCGACCTTTACGCTCGCGCCATTGCGCAAGGTTCGCAGCACTTTGTAACTTCCGGTCACGACTTCGTCCCCTTCTTTCAGCCCGTTAATTACCTCGATATCAGTCGTTCCGCTGATGCCTGTCGTAACTGGTACGAAAACGGCTTCTTTTTTGTTCTTGAGAACGAATACCCCTTGTAATTCTTCCTTGGGGTTGCCCTTGGTCAGCGACGCTGCTTGGACCTCCGCCTCTTTCGACTTCTTTTCCGGGGCTAAGTCACTGCGTTGTCTGATAGTTAGAGCTTGAATCGGAATCGCCAGCGAGCTGCTCTTCGAAGCCGTTGTGATTCGGGCAGTCGTTGACAGTCCGGGCAGCAAGTTCGGCGGCGGATCCTGGATCGTCACGACGACCTTGAAGTCTTTGGCTTCCTGACTGCTGGACGTTGTCTGAGCGGTTGATACTCCAGTCGACCGCAGGACGGCGTTATTGCCAATCTCCGTCACAATGCCTTTAAAGCGCTGTTTCGGAATCGCGTCAATGGTGACTTCCGCTGCTTGGCCGAGCTGGACGTTGACAATGTCGGTTTCGTCGACCTTTACCTCCGCGGTAATAATCGAGACGTCCGCGATGGTCATAAGCGTACTGCCCGGCGCATTCTGGATGCCGATGACAACGGTTTCGCCTTCGCGCACCGGCAAATTCGTAATTACGCCATCGAACGGCGCCCGGTATTCGGTTTTGCTCAAGACGTCAGCGGCGTGCCGCAAGTTGGCATCGTTCTGGCCAATCCGGCGTTTCGACGAATCCATCTGGGCGTTGGCTTGGGCGAGCTTCGCCTTGGCTTGTCCCAGTTGCGCGGTCGCCGTTCCGTAAGCTGCTCTCTTGGTGTCGAAGTCTGATTTGGCGATCAGTTGTGCCTTATAGAGCGCCTCAGACCGGTCGTAATCGAGCTTAGCCCTTTCGAATTCCGCCTCCGCCTGATGCTGGTCGGCCGTCGCCGTATCAACCGCTCTCTGAGCTGCAACGTAATCGGTTTGCGCAACATTCACAGCCGCGCGATTGGCATCCACGTCGGCTGAGGATTGCACGTTTTCGAGGGTCGCGAGCATTTGACCCTGCTTAACGCGGTCACCCTCTTTCACGTAAAGGCGAGTGATTTTTCCGAAGGCGTTCGCCCCGATATTGACGTAAACCTTGGGCTTGATCTCCCCAGATGCGGTGACGACAGACGCCAGGTCCTCGCGGACGACTTTGCCCGTTTGGACAGCCACCACGCCCTTCCTGCTCTGTTGGACGGTGAAACCGACCATTGCGAGAAGAACCACTACGCCCGCGGCTATGAGTGCTATTTTCTTCCAGTTTTTCATCGAGCCTCAGTTAGACGCAACCAACCACAATCTGTACTCAAATCTATAAGTTAGTACGATTCAACGCGGTGGAAGGTTCCTCACCTCGTTCACATTCACCAGACGTTCTTTCACCGCGGGTGTCTCGCAGACGAACGCCACCCTGTTACGTTCTTGGACGGGATTCGGGGGATTTCCTCTAGCAGCCGATTATAGCGCTTCTCCGCCACAGAATCGATATCGTGGCCTCATCCGCACTGTTTGAGGTGCACTCCGGGATGCCCCCGCCGTAATTAGCAAATTCAAGCGACTTTGCTACAGGAACGGGGTTGCTAACTTCAAGGCGCAGCTAGCTGTTCGGCCTGGAGGGGGACGGTGAATTCTTGCTTTAACCGCTTCCAGAACATACAATTTAACAGTCAGAAGTGTCTCTCCAGGAGTTCGCTCGCATACATGAAGTTGCGTATTTCCCGCCTCCTAATCTCGTTGAATTTTGTTCTCTGTTTTGCCGTCGCCGTGTCGGTCGGTCAGAGTTCGGCTCCCGTCGCGGACGATAATTCCTCTAAGCCCGCAGCCACCGCGGTGTCCGTTCAGGCCGGATCTTCCCAGGATGACCCGGCGAAAGCTTCGCCTGCCGCACCGGACGCTTCTGCATCGCCCAGCGGCTCTCAGGCTGATCCATTGAAGCGGCCTTTATCTGACAAGCAAAAGAAGTCGAACGCCAAGGCGCTGAAGCAGGAATTGGGCTCAACCTACAAGAAATGGCTCAACCAGGATGTTCGCTGGATCATTACTCCGGAAGAAATGTCTGCGTTTAAGCAGCTTTCCAACGACGAGGAACGCGATCAGTTCATTGAGCAATTCTGGCTTCGCCGCGACCCCACTCCCGACACTCCGGAGAACGAGTACAAGGAAGAGCATTACCGGCGTATCGCCTACGCCAATGAGCACTTTCCTGCCGGCAAGCCCGGCTGGATGACCGATCGCGGACGCATCTACATCGTGTACGGACCACCGGATGAAATTGAGGCGCACCCTTCCGGCGGACAGTACAACCGGCCGATGGAGGAAGGCGGCGGCGAGACTTCGACGTATCCGTTCGAAACTTGGCGGTATCGCTACCTCGAGGGCATGGGTTCTCACGGCCAGGAAGTCATGATCGAGTTCGTCGACACTTGCATGTGCGGCGACTACCACATGACTATCGATCCCAATGAGAAAGACGCTCTGCTCCACACTCCGGGCGCTGGCTTAACTCAATACGAGCAGATGGGACTTACCAGCAAAGCGGACCGAATTGCGGGCATCACGAACAGTACCCTGGGGCCGAACTCTGGCATGGACTCAACCAAGCAATTTGACAAGTTAGAGCAATGGGCGCTGCTGAATCAGGCACCCAAAGTCAAGTTCAAGGATTTGGAAGAGGTCGTCAACCACAAGATCAATGTCAACCTAATGCCGTTCGACATTCGCACCGACTTTGTCAGAGTGACAGGCGACACCGTGCTGGTTCCGGTTACGATTCAAGTCAAGAACAAAGACATTACTTTCATCAACAAGGACGGCGTTCAGCGCGGAACCGTTAACATCTTCGGTCGCGTCACTGGATTGACCGGCAAGGTTGCCCAGACATTCGAAGACACGGTTCAGGTGGACGTTCCGAACGATCTACTGGAGAAGACGCAGCAGCATTCGTCCTTGTATTGGAAAGCCCTGCCTCTAAGGCCTGGGCGCTACCGTTTTGACGTAGTAGTGAAAGACATCAACGGCGACCGCGTAGGAACTTGGAGCCACGGCGTCGTAGTGCCGGATTACAACGAGGACAAGCTGGCGTATTCGTCCGTAATTTTGTCTGACCACATGGAAAAAGTACCGGCCAAGAACATCGGCTCAGGCAACTTCGTGATTGGCCAGACAAAATTTGCCTATCCCCACTTGGAACCCGCCGACGGCACGCCGGCCAGCTTCAAACGTGACCAGCGAATGAACGTTTGGATGCAGGTTTATAATTTGCAATCGGATGAGAAAACGAAGAGACCGTCTGCCAAGATTGAATATGAAATCGTAAATGTCGCCGACAATAAGGCGGTACTCCACGCATCGGAGTCGACGGACACCATGGGGAACCTAGGCGACCAGATGACGCTGGAAAAGAGCTTGGCTCTGGCCAGCTTTCCGCCTGGAATATACCGGTTAACGGTAAAGGTGGACGACAACGTTTCAAAACAGGAAGTGACGCCGTCGATAAGGTTCGCAGTTGAGTAGGTTTCGAGTCAGTGAAGTGGACGGGAATTTCGCTTCGCGAGCTTTCTTGGTCCCAGGGATCCTTTGTTTGGGAGTGTCGTAATGACCCGAATACTTGGATGGTTGTTCGTAGCACTCGCACTGTGCATTGGCGCAGCGGCGGAAGTCGCCCCTGGTTCGATCTCAGGATCGGTAACGGACTCCACCGGCACCGCGCAGATGGGTGCGACCGTAGAGATGCTCGCGGTCGGCACCGGCCAACGCATCCTTGCCTACACCGACACGGTCGGGCATTTTACGATCGCCGGACTCAACCCCGGTAACTACGACATTCGCGTATCCGCCCCTTCTTTCCTGCCCACGGTTCGCGAGGATGTCTCGTTGGCTGCTGGCGCCGCCAAAGTTGTAAACATCACTCTGAATACGCTCTTTGAAGCCGCTCGCATCATGCCGGTACGGAAGCGCGCCAACGACGATGACGACAGTTGGAAGTGGACGCTGCGGTCAACTGCAAATCGCCCCATCCTTCGGTTCGACGATGGTATTCCGGTAGTGGTTGAGGCCGATCAAACCGACCATGGCCTGAAAGGCTCGCTGGCTTTCATGGCTGGCGGAGCCAACGAGGGCTATGGGAGCGCGTCCGACATGGGCACGGCGTTTGGTCTTGAGCAGACTGTTTTTGGCAAGGCGATTTTGGGATTCGATGGCAGCCTGGGCTACGGAACTGGGACGCCCGACGGAATCCTGCGGGCCACCATGGTCACCGGCGGAACCGACGGGCCGCCCCACCAGTTGGCCTTCACCATGCGGCGCTATTCAGGCCCTGACGTCCTCATTCATCGCGGGTCCCTCCAGTCATTTGCGTTGTCTTCCGCAAATACGCTGACGATTGGAGATTTTCTGGAACTCCAATACGGCGGCGAGTTGCAGACCATCCAGTTCATGGGCCGGGCTAACGCGTTCCGTCCTTATGCCAACGCCGACTGGCATCTCAGCGATTCCACGGTCATTGAATACCGGTACGCGACCAACGAACCCACCACGCGCGCCACCAGCAAGGCCTTCGATTCCTCCTCCGAGATCGACATGAGCGATGCTGGCCCGCGCATGACCATGTACAACGGAGCTCCGTTACTGGAGAATGCGCACCACCATGAGCTTTCTCTGTCTCAGCGGTTTGGCGACGATCGTTTACAGGTGGCGTATTTCCGCGACCGCGTCAAAGATCCTGCGTTGCTCGGTGTCGGCGAAATCGGCATCGACACCGGTGACGCTCTGCCCGATGTTTACTCGGGAACCTTTAGCTACAACGGCGATGCCATCGAAACCCAGGGCGTGCGTTTCGTCTACCAGCGGAGACTTACATCTGACATTACCGGAACAATCGATTACGCCTACGGTGGCGTCCTCGATCTCGAGCACCCCGGCATTGGCTGGGATGCCATTCGTGGCGATCTCCACCAGACCTGGCGGCATTCCGCTGCTCTCAAGTTGAACGGCACCGTTCCTCGCTGGAATACCCAGTGGATCATTTCTTACCGCTGGACCAGTGGGGCTGCATTGACTCCCGTGGACATGTTCAATGCATCGGCGGGACAGACGGACGCCTACTTCAACTTCTTCGTGCGCCAGCCCATCCCGCATATGCACTTTGTGCCGGGTCGCATGGAAGCCATCATCGACCTCCGCAACCTGCTCGCACAGGGATACGTCCCCGTCCTCGGTCCCGACGGCAACACCGTTTACCTGGTGCAGTCGGCCCGTAGCGTACGCGGTGGCTTGGCCTTTACTTTCTAGGTCTTAGTCCTACGAATTTCACGCAACGAAAAAGGCATCGCGATAAACGATGCCTTTTCAAATTGCGAATGATCAGCAAATCCGTTTACCGCATTGCGTCCTCAACTTCGCTCAGCCAGTCAGGCCGCTTGAGGACCTCACGTGGCTTGGGACCGTCGGCCGCGCCCACAATGCCGTCTCGCTCCATCAGGTCGATCAGATGTGCCGCCCGTCCATAGCCAATGCGCAGCCGCCGCTGCAAGAGGGAAGTAGAGGCTTTGCCATATTCCAGAACAATCCGAACCGCGTCCTGGAACAATTCGTCGTTGTCGCCCTCTGCCGCACTGCCGTCGCCTGTAGCGCCGGAGCCGTCTCCATCTTCTTTCGGCACCTGCAGGAAGTTCTCCTGGTACTGGGCTGCGCCTTGCGCCTTCCAGAACTCCACCACCGAGGCAATCTCCTTCTCGGTGACGAACGGCGCGTGTACACGATGTACGCGGGCCGAGCCGTTTGGGAGGTATAGCATGTCGCCTCGTCCCAGCAGTGCCTCGGCTCCATTGGCGTCGAGAATGGTGCGCGAATCGATTTTCGTTGCCACGCGGAACGACATGCGGGCCGGGAAGTTCGCCTTGATCAGGCCGGTAATCACGTCCACCGAAGGCCGCTGTGTCGCCAGCACGAGGTGGATTCCCACAGCGCGTGCCATTTGCGCAAGCCGCGTAATCGACGCTTCCACGTTGGGCCCATCCAGCATCATCAGGTCAGCCAACTCATCAATGATAATGACCATGAACGGCAGCGGCTTGGCATCTGTGCCGTCTTCGAACAGGTTCGGAGTGCCGCCATCGAACAGCTTGTTGTACTGGTCAATGTTTCGGACGCCCTTTTCCGCCAGCACCTTCAGGCGCCGCTCCATCTCGCGCACCGCATTCCGCAGCGCATTCGACGCCAGCTTGGGCTCGGTGATGATCGGCGTATGCAGGTGCGGCACGCCCTCGTAATTGCCCAGTTCCAGCCGCTTTGGATCGACAAGGATCAGCCGCACTTCATCCGGCGTCGCCTTGTACAGAATCGACATGATGAAGGCGTTGATGGCCACGCTCTTGCCCGAGCCAGTCGACCCGGCAATCAACAGGTGGGGCATGCTGTTCAGATCGGCGGTGACGATTCGTCCGTTGATGTCCTTACCCATGGCCAGCGTGAGCTTCGATTTGCCACCAAGGAATTCCTGCGACTCCACCACTTCCCGCAACCAAATGGTCTCGCGATTGTGGTTCGGCACCTGGAGTCCAACCGTGGACTTGCCCGCCATCCGCTCAATCAGGATGCTTTCCGCCCGCAACGCTAAGCAAAGGTCGTCACTCAATCCCGTGATGCGGCTGTATTTGATTCCCGCTTCCGGCTTGAATTCGAACGTCGTCACGACTGGGCCGGGGTTAATTTGTGTGACCTGTCCCCGAACGTCAAACTCCGCGTATTTCTCTTGGAGCACCTGTGCCGTCGTCTTCAGTTCTTCTTCGTTGATGACACTGTGCTCGTCGGGGCGCCGCAGCAATGCCGTAGAAGGCAACTTGTAGCCCCCCGCCAGCTTCGGCATGGTCGTCTTGCCGTGTAAATTGTCGTCAGCCCGCGACGTCACAGCGATCGGCCCAGCAGGACTCGGAAGCTCCTCTGGTGTCGCAACCGCCTCTACAGGAATCTCGCGCTTCTTTGCGGCTATTGGCTCAGGCTTCGCAAACTGCTCAATCTCGGCTTCAAACATGCGCTCGATGCCGCTGCGGCCACCTTCCTTGCCGCTTGGCATTGGTACGCGCGTCGAACCCGTACCGGTTGGCACTTCGGTCGCGTTGTCTGCCCGCCGCGGCACCAATTGGGCCGTCACTACGGGCTTCGGGTTAGCAGCCGTCCGCTTCTTCTCCAGATCTTTCGCTGCTTTCTTGCGCTCACGTTCTGCCCGCCAATCGGCGAAGCGATCCAGAGCGGCGTAGGCGAACGAGAATCGCGTTTGCGACCAGATCCGCAGCGAGCCAAACGAAAATGCGGTGGACAGGTACAACGCTACGGCGATCGTCGCCACGCACAGGAGGTACGCACCCACGACGTTCAGGTAGTGGATCATCTCATCCGCCATGATGCGGCCCAGCAGCCCTTCGGCCGGCAACGCACCCTTCCACCGGAAACTCCACGGCAGCAGCCCAATTAGTGCCGCGCTCGACACCAACAGCGCCGCTAACCCGACCATTTTCACGTACGGAGAACTGACTGGCCGCGACCGGAACCACCGCACCGAGTAGAGCACCAGAAACGCCGGAACCAGGAAGGCCGAGACGCCGAGCAGTTGTAGAGCCAGGTCGCTGCCAATTGCGCCGAAAATCCCCACCCAATTGTGTGCTGGATGGCCCGCCACAGGCGTGGCGGCGGTGTTCATCGACGGATCCAGCGGTGAATACGATACCAGTGCGAGAACAAGGAAGGCCGCGGATATCAGCAGCAGAAAGCCGACCAGCTCGTTGAGCCGACGGTTCGACGTAGGCGTGAATACGCGCGTAAGGGTAGTCATTTTGGCGTTGGAGCGCCGCACCGTTCCACGTTTCTCAGCCACCATCCACCTGTCTCATCCAGCGCAGGCAGACATCCCCCGCCAACTGCGCAGAGGCTAGAAACGCGCGAACTCGCGGCTTGCCCGAAGTACGCCAGAGCCAGCCCTGATTATCCCAAGAACAGGTCGCCAAAGGATGGGAAATAAACCCTTGGCCGTTGGCGAATTAGCTTCCCCATCCGGCGCTTATCCGGAGAAGTTGCCGAAGTATCCCAGCAACAGGATCGCCACGCCCAGCAGGATTCGGTAAACGATAAATACCTTGAGAGTTTTCACCTGAAGATAGCGAATAAACCACGCAATCGTTGCATATCCCACCACGGCAGAAACGATCATGCCCACTGCAAAAGCAGTTGCCATCCCCGGGGGCAGTCCTTCTTTCAGGATGTGGTGGAACTTCAGCACCGCAGCACCCGCGATTATCGGCGCGGAAAGCAGGAAACTGAATCGCGCCGCTGCGTCCCGCGTGAAGTTCCTGAACAGTCCGCCGCTGATCGTGATTCCCGAACGCGATACACCCGGAATCACCGCAAACGCCTGCAAAATTCCCACCGTCATTGCATCCGGCAGGGTTATGTCGCTGAGCGGCTTCTGAAAACGGCTGACCCGCTCGGCCAGCCACATCACGATCGCGACCAGAATAAGCATCGAAGCGACCACGACCGGAGCGCGGAAGCTGGTTTCGATGCGCTTTTCCAGCAGCGCTCCCGCAAGCCCCGCCGGGATCGTCGCCGCGATCATAAACCACAACAGCTGTCTCTCTCGCCGCTGCTCTTCCGGCGTCAAATTCACACCCGCGTCGCTGGTTTCAGAGAACCTGACAACCTTTCCCCCAAATGCCGCGCGCAGAATCTGGATCCACGTCCGCCAGAAGTAAACCAGGATGGCCAGCAGAGTCCCTGTATGCAGCGCTACGTCGAACGTCAATCCCGGATCGCTCCAGTTCGCTATTCCTAGACGCGTGACCAGCCACGGCACCAGCGCGAGGTGTGCAGTACTGGAGACAGGCAGGAACTCCGTGAGTCCCTGCACGATACCAAGAACAATCGCTTCAAGTATTGGCAATCTATTCCACCGTGCTCCCAAATGTGGGCATGTTGGTCTGAATCATGTACAACAGTCGCTCCGCCCGGGTTGACCATTCCGTGTTGTCCGGAAACTGCGTCGCGATCCTCTTCGCCGTACTAATCGCGCGAGCAGTTGAGTCTGCGGACCGTTTCGCGTCATTGTTCGACTTATAAATCACGATCAGCGCCGAGTATCTCCACGCCGCCTTGTACAGCGCCTCGGGAGCCTTGGGAGAATTCGGATGATCGGCCACGTACTTCATGTACAGCGCCGCCTCCAGCTCAGGACATTTCGCCTCCGCCGCCCAATCGCCGCAGGTCTTATTGTCGAGCATGCGATAGGCTGCCAGGTCCGCCCATTTCGTGCCCGGAAACTTCTTGATTACCTTCTTCATGTACTGCTCATCCAGCTGATATTTCAACGAGGGGTCGCTCTGCCGCATCGACGGACGCGTCGCCTCGTCAGCCGCCTCAATCTGCCAGCGGATGTCCGCCGCGCGGTATGCGGCCTCGGCTGTCAGTGGTGAAGTAGGCCAGTACTCGGCCACGCCAGCATAGAGTCGCATCGCATCCTGAGCGGCGCCTTTGCGACCAGTCCTGCGGCTCGCTTCTGCCTCCGCGTCCTCAGCTTCTCCAAAAACAATCTTGTCGCCCTCGGGAGTCGTTGGCGTCACGATCCCCTTGTCCACAATCCAGCCGGTCACATTCTTCGAAGTTTCCTGCTCCGGATCGGTTTCCACCGTCGCCACGACATTCGCCCAGCCCGGCGCGCGCTCTACCACTGCCACTTCACGCCCACGGCCGACGTTCGACAGCTTCGCCGCCGACGCATCGGGCGAGACATAGATCACGGCCTCACGAATGATGACGCCACGTTCAATCACCGCCATAGCGCCGATCGGCATCGCGATCAACAGCGCAAACACAAATAGAAAGCGATTCACCAACACCTGTAGTTCTCCAACTTCGGCCGCCCAGGTCGCCGACGCGACTCTATTCGACCTCGGTATCTTCTGCAATGATTTGTGCCAGCAATTGCGGCTCGATGTTGCCACCGCTGACCACCGCAACCGTCTTTTTCGATGCCGGAAGTTCTTTCTGATGGAAGAGCCGGGCCGCGAACGTCACCGCTCCGCTCGGTTCGGCGACGATGCGCGCGCCCTTGACCATGTGCCGCACGGCGTCGCGTATCTCGTCTTCCGTCACTGTGACGATGTCGTCGACATACTTCCGGATGTGCTCGAAGTTCCGCGTCCCGACGGATTGCGTACGCAATCCATCCGCCAGCGTGCTCGAAACTCGCTCTGCCGGCAATTTCACGATGCCGCCGGAGCGAAAGCTCTGTTGCGCATCGTTCGCCAACTCCGGCTCCACTCCTACCACCTTTGCCGACGATCCGTTCAGCTTGATCGCGCTCGCCACTCCGCTGACTAATCCGCCACCGCCCACCGGAACCAGCACCAAATCCACGTCAGGGCAGTCCTCTAGAATCTCCAGTCCGGCCGTCCCCTGTCCCGCGATAATGAAATCATCGTCATAGGGAGGGACGATCGCGTAACCATGCTGCTGCGCCAGTTCCTCGGCTTTTTGCATCCGTTCGGCGCTGGCTGGGCCGACGAACACGATCTCTGCCCCCAACGCTGCGGTGCTGTCGATCTTGATTTTCGGCGCATTGCGCGGCATGACGATCACCGCCTTCGCGCCCATGGCACGCGCCGCATAGGCCACACCCTGCGCGTGGTTTCCGCTCGAATACGAGATGACCCCTCGCCTTCGCTCGTCGTCCGTGAAGGAGGCAATTTTGTTGTAAGCACCCCGCAATTTGAACGAGCCAATAGGTTGCAGGCTTTCAGCTTTCAGGAAAAGCTGGCTCGCGCCGGTCACGTCAGTGACTGCTTCTTGCTTGTTCGCGGGGGGGAAGTACCGAATCAGCGGCGTTCGCGCTGCAATGCCGCGCAATCGTTCCTGCGCCTGTTTGATCTGCTCGAGCGTCACCATACTAGATTTCGAGAATCACCGGCATGATCAGCGGCCGACGCGACGTGTGCTTAACGATGAAGCGTTTCAGGTCCTGTCTGATCTTTTCCTTGATCATTCCGTAATCGCCGCGCTCTTCATCGCTGGAACCCTCAAGGGTATTCATCACCACGACCCGTGCCTGGTCCGAAAAATCATCGTCTACTGAACTCGGCGAGAACCCGCGCATCACGATCTCCGGCGACGTCTCCACTTTGCCGGTCAGCTTGTTGATTGCGATGATGGGCAGCACAATCCCGTCTTCACTCAGGTGGCGCCGATCGCGAATTACCAGGTCTTCCACTACATCGCCCATTGAGTTCGAATCGATGCAGATGCGACCCACCGAGGCGCGTCCCGCTTTTCTCGCTCCGAGCTCGTCAAACTCCAGAATGTCGCCGCTCTCTATCATCAGCACGTGCCCCACCGAACCGTGCATCGATCCTGCCAGTTCCGCATGCAACTTCAACTGCCGGTACTCCCCGTGAATCGGAATGAAATACTGCGGCTTCACCAGGTTGATGATGAGCTTCAATTCTTCCTGGCTCGCGTGCCCGCTCACGTGCACCGGCGGCGACGATCCGTCGTCATAAATTACGTGCGCATTGCGCCGGAACAAGTGATCGATCACCCGGTAAATCGCTTTTTCATTGCCCGGAATAATTCGCGATGACAGCACCACCGTATCGCCCGTCTGAATGCGCGCGTGCTTGTGATTGTCCACCGCTGCGCGCGACAACGCCGACATCGGCTCGCCCTGTGTGCCGCTAATCAGCATGCACACTTTGTCCGGCGGCAGGTCCTTCGCCTGCGCGGGATGCACAATCAATCCTTCCGGAGCATCGATGTATCCCAGGTCCTGCGCGATCTCAGCCGACTCCATCATCGATCGCCCGACCAGCGCCACCTTGCGCCCATGTTCGAACGCCATCTCCATGGTCAGCTTGATGCGATGAATCGATGACGAAAAACACGACACGAACAGCCGTCGCTTCGTCGACGTAAAGATCTCTTCGAAGCGCGCCCGCACTGCCCGTTCGCTGGGCGTGTAACCTCGCCGCTCTACGTTCGTCGAGTCCTGGAACAGTGCCAGCACGCCTTGTTTTCCGTACTCCGCAAAGGCATGCAGGTCAAACAGCTTGTTATCGGTCGGTGTCGGATCGACCTTGAAATCGCCGGTATGAATCAGCACTCCCAGCGGAGTGTGGATGGCCAACGCGACGCAATCCACCAGGCTGTGCGTCACTTGGATGGGATTGATGGTGAACGGCCCGATCTTGAAGGACACTCCGGGTTCGATCTCGTTGAGTTCCGCATCATCCAACAGGCCGTGTTCTTCGAGCTTGCCTTCCACATACGCGAGAGTAAATTCGGTGCCGTAAACCGGAAGGTTTAGTTCCGACAAGATCCATGGCAGCGCGCCAATATGGTCTTCGTGCCCGTGCGTCAGCACAATCGCCCGCACATGCTCCCGGTTTTCGATGAGGTAGGTAATTTCCGGAACTACGATATCCACGCCGAGCAATTCGGCTTCGGGGAACATCAGGCCTGCGTCGATCACGATGATGTCATCGCCCCAGCGAATGGCCATGCAATTCATGCCAAATTCGCCGAGTCCACCCAGCGGTACAACTTGAAGTTTTCCAGTAGGCATCAGTAGTTCCGATGCTAGCACAGCAAAAGCTGTGCGGGCTGTGAGCACTTCGGGAGCGTCGCGACAAAATTGCCTATACTGGTTATATCGTGACGAAGTCTGGTGTTAACTCGCGCAAGTCTCTCCTCCGCAGAGGAGTCGAAAGCGCCGTACGCAGCGCGTTTCTCAAAGCCTACGACACCGTGAAGGTCGATCCCGATCACTATCTCCAGCACCTGCGAATCGCCTATGACCTTCCCGCGCTTACTTACGATGGCGTTTACTCCGTCAATGTCGCACTCCTCGACGACATCGCCGAAGACACCATTCGCGGCAGCATGAAAATTGCCGCAGCCGAAGGCGCCGGCTTGGGCATGGGAGGAATGTTCACGATCATCCCCGACCTCGGCATTCTCGCGGCCATCACCATTCGCATGATCCAGAAACTCAGCCTCATCTACGGCTTTTCCTACAACACCGAGCAGGAAGAAGCGGAGTTATGGGTCGCCGCAGCCAGCGCCGCCGGTGTTGACATCAGCCGCGAGCTGGTGGAAAAGCAGGTTGTCTCGAAGTTCGTTCCACGCGTGATCCAGCGCATCGCCGCCAGCGCGAGCGCAGAGATTGTCGAGAAGTGGACCGCGCGGCTTATCCCATTAGTGAGTTCGGTTGTCGGCGCTGGTCTGAACTACTATTTCATGCGCGTTTGGGGACGCCGAGCCGTGCAGCACTTCCGTCAGCGGCATCTGGAAATTCGCGCACAGCGTGACGCCGCGCAAATTCTCCAACTCCCGGGCGCATAACACCCATCACAATTTCAGCGCGACTTCGTCCATCACTGTGAGATTGCCGCCATTTCCACAGATGGGACGGCGTTCTCATCGAACTCGCCTTCCCACTTCGCCATGACCACGGTCGCCAGGCAGTTCCCCAGCACATTCACCGCCGTCCGTCCCATATCCAGAAGCTGATCGACGCCCAACAGCAAAAACACAGGCTCCGTGGGAAGCCCCGCCGAACTCGCAGTCGCCAGCAAGATCACCAGTGCGGCCCGTGATACTCCCGCGACGCCCTTGCTGGTCAGCATGAGCGTGAGCATCAGCACTAATTGCTGTCCCAGGGTGAGGTGAATTCCCGCGACCTGCGCGACAAAAATTGCTGCCACAGAAAGATATAGCGAGCTTCCATCAAGGTTGAAGCTATAGCCCGTTGGAATGACAAATGAAACAATCTGCCGCGGCACGCCCAGCCCTTCCATCGCCTCCATTGCCCTTGGCAGCGCGGCTTCCGAACTCGAAGTGGCGAACGCAATCGTCACCGGCTCAATCGCGGCCCTTACAAATCGCTTGAGGGGAACGCCAAACATCAATGCGATAGGCAGCAGCACTCCAAACACAAACACCAGGAGCGCCGCATACAGCGTCAGCACCAGCTTCAACAAACTCGCCAGGATGCCGAAGCCCGTATGCGCCACCGTGTATGCCACCGCCGCGCCCACGCCAATCGGAGCCAGGTACATTACGATGTTCGTAAACTTGAACATCGTCGCTGCCAGGCTCTCGCAGAACGCCAGCATCACCGCCCGCTTCGGTTCGCTGACCATCGCCAGCGCCACGGCAAAAATCAGGCTGAACACCACCACCTGCAACACGGCATTGTCGGCCACCGATTTCGCGATGTTCTCTGGAAATACGTGCAGGATCGTCTCTTCCGCGCTTAGCTTGTTCGTCGGAACACTCTCAGCCGCAGGAGCCGCCGGCAGTTGGACCCCTACACCCGCCTTGCTCAGGTTGATCGCTCCCAACCCAAGAAAGATTGCGATCGTCGTAACCACCTCAAAGTAAATGATGGAGCGCAGCCCCAGTCGTCCAACCTGCCGCAGGTTCGAATGTCCGGCAATGCCCACCACCAGCGTGGCAAACAACAGAGGCGCGATGATCGTCTTGATCAGCCGCAGAAAGATCATCGCCAGCACTCGCAGATGCGTCGCTACCTCCGGCAGGTCGTAACCCACCTCCGCGCCCATCACCATGGCTACGAAAATCCATGCCGTCAGCGACCGGCGAAACGACGCGTACGCCATCAGCGTCAGCAGAATCAGCCACCGCATGATCAGCAGCAGCGTCACCGATCCCGACGTTGCCCAAATCAGCCCGGCAGCTGCCATCGCCACCACGGCGATCACCAGGAACACTCTCTCGCGTTGTTCGCTGCCAGCCATCACAAGTGTCCCTACCGCAGAATGTCTTCCAACTCAACGCCACGGTCGGTGCGCTCATCACGATACTTCACGATCACCGGCGTATAGAGCGACAGCCCCCACTCGCCGGCCTTGCCCTTCGTAATCGCCCGCGATCCCGGCACCACCACCGCTCCCGGAGGCACCCGCAACGGCTCCGTCTCGCTCGAGCGATGAATCGTCCCGTGCTCCAAATCGAATAGCGGCGTCGACCGCGTCAGAATCACTCCAGCGCCCAGCACAGCGCGCGTGCCTACCAGCGTGCCTTCATACACGCCGCAATTTCCGCCCACCAGCACGTCGTCCTCAATAATCACCGGCGACGCATTGATCGGCTCGAGCACTCCGCCGATCTGTGCGGCAGCGCTGATGTGCACATTCTTCCCAACCTGTGCGCACGATCCTACCAAGGCATGCGAATCCACCATCGAGCCTTCATCGACGTAAGCTCCGACATTGATATACATCGGAGGCATGCAGACCACCGAAGGTGCTACGTAAGCTCCGCACCGCACCGACGACCCACCCGGCACGATGCGCACCCGGTCCTCGACTGCGAAACGTCGAATCGGATAAGTGTCCTTGTCGACGAACTGCAAGGTCTTGGGGTTGCCGCTTTCCGTAAGCACGCCGACGCGAAAGCCGAGCAATATGCCCTTCTTCACCCACGCATTGGTTCGCCACGCCCCGTCGATCTTCTCCGCCGCCCGCACTTTTCCTGAGGTCAGGGCATTGAGAAACGCTTCGAACGTGGTGCGTGCTCCATGGTCATTTGCCGCCGCGGCCCCCGCAGCGTAGTACCGCTCGATGTCTTCTTGCAGATTGTGCATATTGCGGGAAGTATAAATGGTGGGTTGGTGTCACAGCACGACTGGGTCAGGGCATGGCTTCAGCCGTGCCGAACGAGTCTTTATTTCTTTGTCATCACGAGTGGGCTTCAGCCCGCGAGAGATCTGCTTTCTTGTTGTTTTCGAGAAAACACAAGGGAAGTGCAATTCGCCCCTACTGCACCGTTACTGAATGTGGCTGCAACAACCCGACCTCGGTGACGACCTTTTCGAGTCTCGCACGATTTTCCGGACGCATCGGCAACATCGGCAGGCGATAAACCTCTTCCATCCGGCCCATCATCGACAGCACGGCCTTCACCGGAATCGGATTCGATTCCATGAAACACGCCTGCATCAGTGGCAAGTACTTCCGGAGCATCAGTTGCGCCATGTCCCACTTGTTGGCCAGTGCCGCCTGTGTCATGCGCGTAATCTCCGCCGGAATCGCATTCGACGCGACAGAAATAATCCCGACGCCACCCAGTCCGATCACCGCCAACGTAATCGCATCGTCTCCCGAGAAAACCAGGAAGTCTTCCGGCAGGGTCGCGCAAACCTCAGCAATCTGCGAGATGTTCCCGCTCGCTTCCTTCACGCCAATGATGTTGGGAATCTCCGCCAACCGCCGCAGCGTCGGCGTTTCGATGTTAGTTCCTGTCCTGCCGGCAATGTTGTATAGCACCACCGGCTTCTGCGACGCTTCCGCTACCGCGCGGAAATGCTGGTATACGCCTTCTTGTGTTGGCTTGTTGTAATACGGAGTCGCCGACAGAATGAAGTCCACGCCGGGTCTCGCCGACGCTTCCTTCGTTTTTGACACCGCATCTCGCGTGCTGTTCGAGGTCGCCCCTGCCATGATCGGCACGCGTCCCGCGGCCGTTTCAATCGTGATGTCGATCACGCGCAGCCATTCGTCATGCGTCAGCGTCGGTGTTTCACCAGTTGTCCCGCAGGGAAGCAGAAAGTCAATGCCCGAGTCGATCTGCCAGCGCACAAATTGGCGCAACGCCATTTCGTCAATTGAGCCATCTTGGCGGAACGGTGTCACCAGGGCGGTGCCGCAACCACGCAGTTTCATGAGTCTGACTACCTCTTGCCCAAATTGTAGGGCGAACCGCTGTGAAAATCAGATCTGGCAGAAAATATCTTTGAAGTCGTAGAAGCCGGTCTTTCCGGCAATCCACTCCGCCGCCAGCACCGCGCCTTCCGCGAAAGTCCGCCGCGACTTCACCTCGTGGCTCAGCACGATTCGGTCACCGCCGGAAACCAGCTCAAGCATGTGCTCTCCCATCACATCCCCTTCACGCTCCGACGTGATTTCCACCTGCGAGCCGCCCGCCTCGGCAACAACCCGCTGCAGTGCCACTGCCGTGCCCGACGGCGCATCTTTCTTATGGACGTGGTGCCGCTCCGTGATATGACCGGCGTAACCGTGTTGCAGCGCCGGAGCCGCCGCTCGCGCGATCTGGAAGAACAGGTTCACTCCGTAAGAGAAGTTCGCGCCGAAGACGAGTCCCGTTCCAGCGTGCTCCACTTCCTGCTTCACCCGGCCCATCTCGCCGTACCATCCAGTCGTTCCCACCACCATCGGCGTCCTCGCCGCAATACATGCAGCGATGTTCGCCAGCACGGCATCCGGAGTTGTGAAGTCAATCACCGCATCCACACCGCGCAAATTGTCGCGTGTGAGCCACGTGCCGTTAGGGTTCTCAATCTCTGTTAGTAAGGTCGTCCTGTGTCCGCGTTCCGCCGCCACTTCGGCCACCAGTGACCCGGTCTTTCCCTGTCCTAGCAACACGAGATGTAACGGCCGCGCCGTCAATCGAAGACCTCAGGATCGAGCTCAGAGAAGAACCGCGCGTGCAGCCTCTTGATCGCCACTGGCACGTCCGCCTCTTCCACCACGAACGACATGTTGATCTCCGACGCGCCCTGCGAAATCATGCGCACGTTGACGTCTTTCACTGCGTCGAACACCTGCGCCGCCACGCCCGGCCGCTCGCGAATACTCTCCCCCACCAGGCAGATGATCGCCTGCCGCCCGGAAAACTTCACAAACGCCAGCTTCTCCAGTTCCGCCGCAATCGCCGGAATCGCCTCATTCGAATCCACCGTCACCGAAATGCTGACCTCTGACGTTGACACAATGTCGATGGCGCATTTATGCCGATCGAAAATCTCAAACACCTTCGCCAGGAAGCCGTGCGCCATCAGCATGCGCGCCGCGACAATCTCGATGATCGTAATCCGCTGCTTGGCCGCAATCGCCTTGAACAGCGACTTCGACTTCGGAGTGCGCGCCACGATGCGCGTCCCCTCATTCGACGGATTGCGCGAGTTCAGTACCAGCACCGGAATATTTTTCTCCACCGCGGGCAATACCGTTGCCGGATGCAGCACCTTTGCGCCGAAATAAGCCAACTCCGCTGCCTCGTCGAAGCTGATGATCTTGATGCGGTGCGCATCCGGACAAATCCGCGGATCGGTCGTCTTCATCCCGTCCACGTCCGTCCAGATTTCGATGCGCTTTGGCGTCCAGCCCCGCGCCCGCCAGCGCCGCCGAAAAATCCGAGCCACCGCGCCCGATGGTGGTCGTAATCCCTTCGCGCGTCGATCCGATGAACCCGCCCATCACCGGCACCTTGCCAGCAGCAATCAGCGGTTGTGCATGGACCTGCAACTGGCGATTGATCTCCTCAACCTGCGGAATCGCCCGACCATGCTGCCCGTCTGTGATGATGACCTTGCGCGCATCCAAGCAGCACCGCTGGAATCTCCGCGCGCACAGAACGCTGCCGTCACCACAATGCTCGACAGCCTCTCGCCGAACGACACCACATAATCCGACGTGCGCGGCGTCAGCTCACCGACCGCCGAGATGCCTCGCAGCAAGTGCTCCAGCGATTCGAACTCTGCTTGTAACTGTGTGTGGACTTCCGTAAAAAGCCCGGTGTGCAGCAACTCGCCCGCGGTGGTGAAGTGCCGCTCCCGAACCTGGTGGCACATCTCTACCGCTTTGTCGTCGTCGCCCCTGCCTGCGGTCGCCGCCATGGCCAGCAACCCGTCGGTTACCTTCGACATGGCGCTAACCACCACCAGCGGATGCTGCGGCATCCGTCCTTTAACGATCCTGGCGATGCGATCAATTGCGGTGGCGTCCTCAACCGAGGTCCCGCCAAATTTCATGACGATCACGGCATTACCGCCGCGAGTCGGGATGGTCGTGCGTCACGTCGTCACGAAAGGTAGCCTTGGACTTTCAGGAGTTCGGCATTCAGCAGCGCCGCCCCGGCCGCGCCGCGAATCGTATTGTGCGACAGCACGGTGAACTTGTAGTCGAGCACGCCGCACGGACGCAGCCTGCCTACGCTCACCGTCATGCCGTTGCCGCGATCCAGGTCAAACCGCGGCTGCGGACGGTCCGGCGCCGCGTCATACACCACCGGATGCTCCGGCGCCAGCGGGCAACCCAGCTCATACGGCTTCGAGCGAAACTCCGTCAGCGCCGCGATGATCTCATCCGCCGACGCCTTCGTCTTCAGCTTCACCGACACCGACTCCGTGTGCCCGTCTTCCACCGCCACGCGGTTGCAATGCGCCGTCATCGAGAAGCCGGCGTCCTGCACGCTGTGGCTGTTCAGCTTGCCGAGGAGCTTCTTCGTCTCCTCTTCCATCTTTTCTTCTTCGTTCTTGATGAAGGGAATCACGTTCCCCAAAATGTCCAGCGACGCCACGCCCGGATATCCCGCTCCGCTCACTGCCTGCATCGTCGTCACAAACAGCGACTCCACGCCAAACTTCTGATGCAACGGCGCCAGCGCCACCACCAGTCCGATTGCCGAGCAATTCGGATTGGTCACGATGTAACCGCCCGACTTCTTCCGCCAGCTCTTGCTGCTCGATCAACGCCAGATGATCCGCATTGACCTCAGGAATCACCAGCGGCACGTCCTGCTGCATGCGAAACGCCGACGAATTGCTGACCACCGCGCATCCCGCCTCGGCGAACTTCGGCTCCAGTTCGCGCGCGATGCCCGCATCCAGCGCGGCGAAAATCACCTTCGGCGCGCCTTCCGGCCCTGCCGGAGAGACCTGCATCTTGCGCACGAACTCTGGAATCGGCGTCTTCAGCCGCCATCGCACCGCATCCTCGTAGCTCTTGCCTTCCGAACGGTCCGACGCCGCCAGCCACGCCACTTCGAACCAGGGATGTCCTTCCAGCAATTGGAGAAAGCGCTGACCGACAACACCGGTAGCGCCGAGAATTCCGACGGGAATTTTCTGCGTAGACATGATTTGTAAAAATAAGTTTACAACATACAGCGGCGCGGCGAAGTTGACGTTCTAGCCTCGCATTCGCCGCACATCGCGACCTGAGAAGTCGCACTCAATCATCAGCCGTCAATTTCAATTTCGCAACAATATGCAGCGCCAGTTCTTGGGGCGTCCGTCCCTCGGCGCTGAAGCTGTGATGCGCCCGGCGATACCACTCCACCCGCTCCTCGTACAACTCTCGAAACCGTACCGGATCGCTCGCCAGCGGTCGCACATCCTCCAAATCCGGTTCGACGTCCAGGCAGCGTTCCATCATCTTTTCCACCGAAACTTCGAGAAACACCGTCCGCAGCCCGGCTCGCTTCAACACGACGTAATTTGGTGCTTGCGCAAATGTGCCGCCGCCCAGCGCCAGGACCGTCGGACGCGAACACTGTTTTAGCACTCTTTCCAATGCGCGATGTTCAATCTCCCGGAACTCCGCCTCTCCGCATCGCTGAAAAAGCTCCCGTATCGAGGTCCCTTGGTCTCGCTCGATCCATTCATCCAGGTCAACAAACTCCCAGCGCAGCATCTCCGCCAGCGCTCTACCAGTAGTCGTTTTGCCGCTGCCCATGAATCCTGTAAGTACCACTATCGGGGGAGCAGTTTCGGATTCGGAGCGATCAATCGGTGGAGTGTCTGCCATCGGGGCGCGCGCAACTCGCGAAAATGAATGCCTTGGGCGAATTCTAGCATCGCGCGACCCCGCAGCAGGTGCCATCGGTCCTTCGTGACAATGACGCCAATCACTGCCTCGCGGTCGGCTTATCCGTCCATCCGACGCCGCACCGCGTGCACTAATCTCCGTGGCCCCAGCCTCCCTTTGCACATACCAACCCTAGCCATTAAAATGATGCGTTACGGCGTAGTGGCTTGGTCGATCCTTCGTAGCCTGTATGTACGCAGGCAACATCTCGGCACATCCGCTCCAGTTGTTTCCCGGTCGTCAGGCGACAGTTCATGGCTTTGAAGCAATCGGAAGCGATCGTTCTACGAACCTATCCGTTGCGCGAAGCTGATCTTCTCGTCACTCTGTTCACCCGGGCCGAAGGGAAAATCAAGGGAGTGGCGCGCTCCGCCAAGAAATCGCGACGGCGGTTCGGCGGCGCGCTCGAACCTCTCACTTGCGTCCGTGTGTATTACGAAGATCGCGAGCGGCAGGAGTTGGCGCGGCTTGATTCCTGCGACATTCTCGAGTCGCCGCTCTCGGACGAAATGGATTACGCCCGCGTCGTGGCTTTAGAGCACGTCGCGGAATTGCTCGATGAGTTGTTGCCCGAGCGCGAAGCCAACGACACGATTTTCCGGTTGACGGCTTCGGTCTTGCGGCAGTTGCGCAGTGGCTCCATCTGGATGCCGCTCACATACTTCCAGCTTTGGCTGGTGCGGTTGGTGGGTTTTCTTCCCGAGCTCACCACTTGCGGCAACTGCGGCGAGTCGCTGAATGGGGGTAAGGCGTTTTATCACGCGTTGGCTGACGGTCTGATGTGCGCGCAACATAAGCGCCTGGCTTCGTCCGAGTTGACATTGGAATCGCGGGCGGCGGCGCAGCGGATGTTTCGCACCCCGCTCGAAGCCTTGGCCGACGAGCCATGGACGCAGAAACAAGGTTCTGATCTGCGCCGTTACCTGGTGCAAATTTTGGAGCGGCACATAGACAAGAAGTTGGTAACCGCCGTGATGTTGAGCAAGCTGTAAGGTCCGTGTCAGGGCACGACTTCACTCGTGCCGAACGAGCTCCTTGATTTTGTCATCCCGAGCGGGCTTTAGCCCGCGAGGGATCTGCTTTTTAAGCCGCGAAGCGGCGATGAGCTTTTAGCCGTGGGCGTAAGCCCGCGGTATGGTGGCAGTGAAATCCGAGCCGCGGAGCGGCGTTTTGCGCTTCTGAACTCTTACAACGTACTTCACGAGAACAAACACTTGGCCAACTCGCAAAACCCGCTGACGTTCCAGGAACTCATCCTTCGCCTCCAGACCTTCTGGGCGAGCAACGGCTGCGTCCTTCAGCAGCCCTACGATGTCGAAGTCGGCGCCGGAACCATGGCGCCCGAAACGTTCCTCCGCGTCCTCGGCCCCAAGCCTTATCGTGTCGGCTACGTCCAGCCCTCGCGCCGTCCCGCCGACGGACGCTACGGCGAGAACCCCAACCGTCTCTTCAAGCACATGCAGTACCAGGTCATCCTTAAGCCGCCGCCGGCCAACGTGCAGGAACTTTATCTCGCGTCGCTCGCCGCCATCGGCATCGAACTGCGCAAGCACGACATCAAGTTCGAAGAAGATAACTGGGAGTCGCCCACGCTCGGCGCGTGGGGCATCGGCTGGCAGGTCATGCTCGACGGACTCGAGATCACCCAGTTCACCTACTTCCAGCAGTGCGGCGGCATCGACCTCGACCCCATCTCCGCCGAGCTGACCTACGGACTCGAGCGCATCGCCGCATTTTTGCAAGATGTGGACAGCATTTACGACATCACCTGGGTAGTCGGCCCCGATGGCCGTCCCGTGAAATACGGCGAAATCCGCCTCCAGGACGAGCTTCAGTTCTCGGTCTACAACTTCGAGCGCGCCGACGTCGACAAAGCCTGGGAGCACCTGCGCCTGTACGAAGCCGAGTGCCAGGCGCTCTTGGATGATTACAACGCGAATTGGATCAAAGCTCCGAGCGGACACTCTGGCGAAAAGCGAAGAGCGAAAAGCGAAGAGCGAGAATTGGGCGATGACGGGGAAGCGAATAGCGAAAAGCCAATGGCGACCCGCGACGATCGTCGCCGCTTTCCAGTTCTCGCCGCCTTCGATCTCTGCCTGAAGTGCTCGCACCTGTTCAACATTCTCGACGCTCGCGGGGCCATCAGCGTCACCGAGCGCGTAGGTGTAATCGCTCGCATCCGCGCCCTCGCCGTCGGCGTCGCCAAGGCTTATGTCGACCAGCAGCAAGCCGAACAAACTACGCCACGGGAGTGAAAGAAATTGCGGAACCGATTAGGAGCGAAAGGCAAGCGTGAATTGCTAACCTGGCTAATTGCTAATTGCATTCCTGTGACCCCAGTCACACGATTGCAACACGAAATGGCGCACAATAATAGGAACGCACGAATTCATGTCTGACTTCCTTCTTGAGATCGGCGTAGAAGAAATCCCGGCGCGCATGATCGACGCTGCGCGCGACGAACTCGCTCGCCGCACCAAAGACCTTCTCACCCGCGAGCGCCTCGCCGAATCACCTGCCATCGAATCCTTCTCTACACCCCGTCGTATCGCAGTTTTGGCCCGCAATGTCGCCGCCCAACAGCCTGATGTACAGGAGCAGCTTACCGGACCATCCCTCAAGATTGCCTTTAAGGATGGCGTCCCCACTCCAGCCGCCGAAGCCTTTGCGAAAAAGGCTGGCGTGCCCGTCGCCGCGCTGGAAAAAATCTCCAACGCCAAGGGTGAATATCTCGCCGCCACCGTACAGAAGAAAGGTCGCGCCGCCACCGAAATCCTGGCCGAGCTGTTGCCCAAAGAAATCTCCGGAATCTACTGGGCCAAGAGCATGTACTGGCGCGGCAAAACCGCCGAGCGCTTCGTCCGCCCTCTCCGCTGGATGGTCTCGCTCCTGGACTCCCAGGTCGTCCCTGTCGAATTCGGAGGCATCATCGCGGGCCGCACCAGCGAAGGCCACCGCATTCTCTCCAGCGGCGCAGTCGAAATCGACCAGCCCGCGAATTACGCCGCAGCGCTGGCGAAGAATTTCGTTACCGCCACTTCCGCCGAGCGCGAGCATCGTATCCGCAAGGCCCTTGACGCCGCCACCCGTACTGTTCCCGGCGCGCGTTGGCGCGAAGACAAATCGCTGCTCGACACCGTAGTGAATCTGACCGAGTGCCCGAGCGTCATTCTCGGCAGCTTCGAGCCCGAGTTCCTCGCTCTTCCCGCCGAAGTGCTGGTCACAGTCATGCGTGATCACCAGAAGTACTTCGCGCTCGAAGACGCCGACGGTAATCTCTCGCCGCACTTCCTCGCCGTCTTGAATACCGACAGCGATCCCGACGGACTCATCCGCCACGGCAACGAGCGAGTCCTGCGCGCCCGCTTCAACGATGCCCGCTTCTTCTGGAACACCGACCAGAAAATCTCGCTGCGTGATCGCGTCGAGATGCTTAAGTCCGTGACCTTCCAGAAAGACCTGGGCAGCTACTTCGACAAGACTATGCGGGTCCAGAAACTCGGCAGCCTCGTCTCTGCCATCTTGGAGACCGCCGGCTCAGCCGTCCGTCCCGGCATCGTTCACAAGGCCGCGCTTGCTCTGCAAAGCCGACCTCACCACCGACCTCGTCAAAGAATTCACCGAGCTTCAAGGCATTATCGGCGGACTCTACGCCAAGGTGCAGGACCTCGATCCGCACCTCCACCCCCCGACCGCCGAAGCCATCGGCGATGCCATCTACCATCACTACCAGCCCGAATCGATGGACGACGCCGTGCCTCCGACCGTCGAAGGCGCCGTGCTCGCCATTGCCGACAAGGCCGACACCATCGCTGGCATGTTCGCCCTCGGATTCCAGCCCACCGGCTCCAAGGACCCGCTCGCGCTTCGCCGCGCCGCCAACGGCATCGTCAAGATCATCGCCGAGCACAAGTTGCCGCTCTCGCTGAAAAAGCTTTTTTCCGACGCCCGCGCAGAGTACGCTGGCAGCGAAGCCGAGAAACGCTTCGACCCTAAGGTCGACTACAACGCCTCAACGACTGACTTCCTGCGCGAGCGCCTGGAGTTCTATCTCAAAGACGCCCGCGGTTTCTCGTACGACGTGGTCAACGCCGTCCTCGCCGCCGGTAGCGACGATGTGGTTGACGCCATCGCGCGCGCCGAAGCCCTCGCGCAAGTCCGAGGCTCCGAAGATTTCGCCTCCATCTCCGTTGCCTTCAAGCGCACCAAGAACATTCTTCGTCAGGCGCACGAAGGTGGCAAAAAAATTGCCGGCGAGCTCGACCCATCAGCCCTGACCGAGGAATCCGAAAGGACCCTGGCGGCCCGCGTCATCGAAACCGCTACAACGGTTCGCCGGTTACGTGATCAAAAGAATTACCCTGCAGCCCTTACCGAGATCAGCCGTCTTCGCCAGCCCATCGACCTGTTTTTCGACAAGGTCATGGTCATGGTCGACGACGAACGCGTGCGCGCCAACCGTCTGGCGCTGTTGCTAACGCTCTTGGGTGATTTTTCCACTATCGCCGATTTCAGCGAGATCGTTACCGAAACCAAATCTTCATAACGTCATTCATTCAGCAGAGGACCAACAACAATGAGCACACAAACACTGGAAGTTGAGAAAAAAGCAGCCGACACAAAATCGGTTAAGTACGTTTACTCCTTTGGCGACAATCACGCCGAAGGCAACGGAAAGATGAAGGACGTGCTGGGCGGCAAAGGCGCCGGCCTCGCCGAAATGACCAACGCTAAGCTCCCCGTCCCCCCGGACTTCACCATCCAGACCGAAGCCTGCCGCGAATACATGCGCAACGGCGGCGTCTCTAAAGAAGTGAACCGCCAGATGGACGAAGCCCTCGCCAAGCTCGAGAAGCTCCAGGGCCAGAAGCTCGGTGGTGCCGACAATCCAATGCTCGTCAGCGTCCGCTCCGGCGCAAAGTTCTCCATGCCCGGCATGATGGACACCATCCTCAACCTCGGCCTCAACGACAAATCCGTCGCCGGCCTCGCCAAGCTCACCAACAACCCGCGCTTCGCCTACGACTCCTATCGCCGCCTCATTCAGATGTTCGGCAGCGTCGTGCTCGACATTCCCAAGCACGCATTCGAAGAAGTGTTCGACGGCAAAAAGAAGCAGCGCAAGGTGAAGCTCGACACCGAGCTCGACGCCAAGGCCCTCCAGGAAGTCATCGCCGAGTACAAGAAAGTCGTCCTCAAGCACACCAAGCAGGAATTCCCGCAGAACCCGCACGACCAGCTCGTGATGTCGCGTGACGCCGTCTTCCGCTCCTGGATGAACGATCGCGCCAAGACCTATCGCCGCATCAACAACATCGACGACATGCTCGGAACCGCCGTCAACGTGCAGGCCATGGTGTTCGGCAATCTCGGCGACACCAGCGGCACCGGCGTCGGATTCACCCGCAATCCCGCCACCGGCGTGAAAGAGTTTTACGGCGAGTTCCTGATGAACGCGCAGGGCGAAGACGTGGTCTCCGGCATCCGCACCCCGATCCACATCTCGAAGCTGGAAGAGATTCAGCCCGACACATACAAGCAGCTCCGCGAAATCACCACGCGCCTCGAGAAGCACTATCGCGACATGCAGGACTTCGAGTTCACCATCCAGGACGGCCGCCTCTACATGTTGCAGACCCGCAACGGCAAGCGCACCGGCCGCGCCGCCGTGCGCGTCGCCATCCAGATGGTCGAAGAGGGCCTCATCTCGAAGGAAGAAGCCATCTTCCGCGTCGAAGCCAACCAGCTCTATGACTTCCTCGTACCGCGCCTCGACGAAAAGAATGTAAAAGTCGAAGTGCTCGCCACCGGACTCCCGGCCTCACCGGGCGCCGCCGTCGGACAAGTCGTCTTCACCGCCGACGAAGCCGTCGAGCGCTACCAGAAAGATCCCAAGACCAAGCTGATCCTCGTCCGCGCCGAAACCACGCCTGAAGACATTCACGGCATGGAAGTCGCCAGCGGCATTCTCACCTCGCGCGGCGGCATGACCAGCCACGCCGCAGTCGTCACTCGCGGCATGGGCAAGTGCTGCGTTGCCGGAGCCGGCGACATCGACGTCAGCGAAAAGAACCGCGAAATCAAGGTTGCAGGCAAGACCCTCAAAGCCGGAGACTGGATTTCCCTCGACGGCACCACCGGCCGCGTCATCAACGGCCAGCTCAAGACCGTTGACGCCAATCCCGACGATCCCGAGCTGCTCAAGTTCATGAGCTGGGCCGAGCCCTTCCGTCGCATCGGCGTTCGCGCCAACGCCGACATTCCACGCGACGCCCTCCAGGCCCGCGCGTTCGGCGCCGAAGGCATCGGCCTTTGCCGCACCGAGCACATGTTCTTCGCCGAAGACCGTCTGGCGCACATGCGCGCCATGATTCTCGCCGGCAACGAGAAAGATCGCCGCGCCGCTCTGAAAAAACTTCTGCCCATGCAGCGTGCCGATTTCGTCGGCGTCTTCCGCGCCATGGACGGATTCCCCGTCACCATCCGCACTCTCGATCCGCCGCTGCACGAGTTCCTGCCGCGTCGCGAAGAGCTCATGGTCGAGATCGCGAAGCTGGAAATCAACAAACCGCGCTCGCCCAAGCTGAAGGAACTGCACACGCTGCTCAACCGCGTTGAGCAGTTGCACGAAGTCAACCCGATGCTCGGCCTGCGCGGATGCCGCCTCGGCATCACCTATCCCGAGATCACCGAAATGCAGGCGCGTGCCATCTTCGAAGCGGCCGTTAAGGTCGCCAAAGAAGGCGTGAAGGTGAAGCCCGAGGTCATGATTCCGCTCACCACAGGAATCAAGGAAATGGCCAACCAGGCTGCCATCGTTCGCCGCGTTGCCGAAGAAGTGTTCGCCGAGAAAGAAACCAAGGTCGAATACCTCGTCGGCACCATGATCGAGTTGCCGCGTGCCGCCCTGATGGCCGATGAGATCGCAAAGGAAGCCGAGTTCTTCAGCTTCGGCACCAACGATCTCACCCAGACCACCTTCGGCTTCTCGCGCGACGATGTGGGCAAGATCCTCACCGCCTACCTCGCCGAAGGCATCTTGAAGCAGGACCCGTTCGTCACCATCGATCAGCAGGGCGTCGGACAACTCATCAAGATGGCCGTCGAAAAGGGACGCAAGACTCGCCCGACAATCAAGCTCGGCATCTGCGGAGAGCACGGTGGCGATCCCGCTTCCGTAGAATTCTGCGCGCAGGTTGGCTTGAACTACGTCTCCTGCTCACCTTACCGTGTGCTGACCGCCCGCTTAGCCGCAGCCCAGGCAGGCGCCAGCGCCGAACTCCAAATCGAAGGCGGCCGCACGAAGTAGTTGTTTGGATTAAGAACGAACTGGGTGCCCCATCCCGCCATCTTTTGGCGGGGTGGGGTTTTTCGTTGGGAATCATTTACAAATCGGTGGGATGGAATAAAACCAGTTACCAATTACCAGTTACGTTCCTACTGCACCTGCTGCAACTGCGCAATCAACTTCTGCGCCAGATTATTCTCCGACTCCGACCACAACACCCTCCCACTCAACTTGCAGTGGTTCTGCACCGCGATCGTGAACGCCACCAGCTTCGCCACGTTGAACCGCACATGCTCTTCATCTTCCGATGACAGTCGCAGGCCCTCAAACAAGAACGGCGTATCCAACCCGAAATCCACCTCGACATGCCCGTCGTCGGTGTAAATTCCCTCATCGAACTGCACTCCATGAACCACAAACCTCACGGCCATCGGGCCGCTGCACCCAAGCGTCGCCTTCCGAGTCCGCATTCGGAACCCACAAGTCCCAGAACGCCTCGAACACAAACCCAAAATCGTCGTGAACAAACTCGCCGGCGATTTCTGCCGCTTCTTCCGGCGAAATCCCCGGATCAAATCGCCGCTCCAGCACTGTAGGCTCCGACCATGCCACCGGATGCACCGACAAATACGTAATCCCCTCCCGCACCTCCGAAAACAAAAATTGCCGCATCACTGAAACCGTGCGCGGCATCATCTCGTCTTCCTGGAAGCTGGGAAACCACAAACTGAAATTAAGCGAATCCGCCATCGCTGTTTTCTATCCCTTCACTTGTTTTCAAGGTGGAAGCGCCGGGCTTTAACCCGGCGAATCGGAGCGTGCGACCGTTCGGCTTTAGCCGTGGGTTACCTCTAAATGTCGTAAACAGTCCCATCGATCTTGACCTTCGAGCACCAGAAGCAATAAAGAATGTCCCTGTCCGGGACGAGTGCTGAAAGCTCCAAGCGCTGCCAGCGATGTAAACCTAGCCGGCAGGCCAGGCCCAACGCACCGTCCGCCTCATGTGCTCGGTGCGGCCACAACTTCGCCACGCGAGTAGCCAATTCAGAATCGGGCAATGTTTTTAGATCCATTTTCTCCGTGCCTTCCGTGTTCTCTGTGGTGAATGCTCTTCCTACACCGCCGCCTTCACCCGCGACGCAAACTTCTGCCGCACCTTCTTCACCTTCGGAGCCACCGCAAACATGCAATACGGCTGACCCGGATTGTTCTCGTAATAATTCTGGTGATAATCCTCGGCCGGATAAAACGTCTGCGCCGGCTCCACCGCCGTCACGATCGGCGAAGAGAACACCTTCTCCCGCGTCCACTCCGCGATCACCTCTTCCGCCGTCTTCTTCTGCGACTCATCCAGATAGAAGATGACCGATCGATACTGCTCGCCCACATCATTGCCTTGGCGATTCAGCGTCGTTGGATCATGCGCGGTAAAGAACACCTCCAGCAAATCGTGGAAGCTGATCTTCGCCGGATCAAACGTGATCTCCGCCACCTCGACATGCCCGGTTACTCCGGTGCAAACCTGCTCATACGTCGGATTCGGCCTCTTCCCGCCCATGTAGCCGGAAACCACTGACTCCACGCCTTCCAGTTGCAGGAAGGCCGCCTCCACGCACCAGAAACATCCCCCGCCCAATACTGCTTTCTCAGTAGCCATATGTACTTGGATGCAAGATCGCCGAAATTTCGCGAAACGACTGGTTCCAGCCGACCAGTCTGACACAGCTGACCAGTCTACCAGCCACCTAGCTACTGCTTCTGGTACACCCTCACATAATCCACCAGCATCTGCTGCGGAAACTGCGTCGTCCCGTCCGGAGCACCCGGCCAACCCCCGCCCACCGCTACATTCAACAGAATGAAGAACGGCTTGTTGAACTCCCATGGCGAACCCGCAGGCAAATTTGCCGGCGTAAACGTCGCATACAGCGTGCTGTCCACGTAGAAGCGCACCTGCTGCGCCTCCCACTCCACTGCGTACAGATGGAAATCGTCCGACAGCCCTCCCGTCGGAATCGTGTAGCTCGCGGTCACATTTCCCGGAGCATACCCCGGCCCGTGCAGCGATCCGTGATCGATCGCCGGCTCTTTCCCGATGTTCTCCATGATGTCGATCTTCGCCGCACGCCGGCCACGGATTCGTATCAATGTCCGACCCCAGCATCCAGAACGCCGGCCACATGCCCTGGCCTTTAGGAATCTTGATCCGCGCCTCAAACCGTCCATAGGTCTGCGAGAACAATCCTTTGGTCTGCATGCGCGCCGAGGTGTAATGCTGTGTCACGCCGTCAGGCCCGGTGTAGTCTTCCTTCACCGCCGTAATCACCAGGTTCCCGCCCGACACCTGCACATTCTGCGGACGCGCCGTGTAGTACTCCAGTTCGTTATTGCCCCAGCCATTCCCGCCCGTCTGGATCGCCCACTTCGTCGCATCGGGCGCCGACCCGTCGGCCCCATTGAAATCATCCGACCACACCAATTGGTAAGTCTGCGCTGGCGGCGGTGTGCTGGTTGAACTTTGCGCCGCCTGCCCGCCACATGACACAGCCATCAACGCCGTTAACGCAGCAATCGCCACCGTACCGATAAAAGCCGTGTATCTGCAAGAGATCATGCAAACCTCGAAGAGTTACCCGACGAGATTTTAGAACAAGTCGATGAGCATCGCAGTGACATCGCAGGGCGACCCAAAGCCTAGGATTGTGTGTGACCTGAACTTCTCAGTGCCTCTGTGTCTCTGTGGTGGACCGTGGTTTTGTCTTTTGCCAGGACTTTTTCCGTGGGTTCCGTGTTCTCCGTGGTGAATGCTCTTCGTCTACAACCCCACTTCAATCCGTGACCTCGGATCGAGAAAATCCCGCAACCCGTCGCCCACGAAGTTAAACGACAGCACCGCCAGCATGACCGCCGCAGCAGGGAAGAGCACCAAGTGCGGCGCGTCAAACAGGTGCGATCGCGCATCGTTCAGCATCGACCCCCAGCTCGGCGTCGGAGGCGGCACACCAAGCCCAAGAAAACTCATCGTCGCTTCCGCCAGAATTGCGCCCGCCATGCCAATCGCCGCCTGCACAATCACCGGTTGAATAATGTTGGGCAGAATATGCCGCGTGATAATCCGCAGGTCGCTCGCGCCCACCGCCCGCGCCCCCTCCACGAATTCTCGCTCCCGCACCGCCAGCACCTGCGCGCGCACCAATCGCGCGTATCCGACCCACCCGCCAATCGAAAGCGCCAATATAAGGTTGAACAGCCCCGGCCCAAGAAACGCCACGAACGCAATCGCCAGCAAAATTCCTGGAAACGACATAAACGCGTTCATCACTACCACGTTCAATAAGCGATCAAGAAATCCGCCGTAGTATCCCGCGATCGACCCGAAGATCAGCCCCAACGAGAGCGATGCCGCCACCACGCTCGTGCCCACCAGCATCGAAATCCGCGCCCCGAAAATGATGCGCGAAAAAATGTCGCGCCCCAACTCGTCCGTTCCGAACCAATGCGCTCCTGACGGAGCCATCAGACGCGCCGGCAAATCAATCCGCGCCGGGTCCTGCGGCGCAATCCACGGCGCAAACAGCGCGCACACCACGAACACCATAATCAGCGCCGCTCCCGTGGTCGCTAGCACATTGTGCCCCGCCACGCGCCGCAATGACACGAGTTGTGCAGCCGTAGCCATTGCTCGTCATCTTAAATCACGCAATCTCACATCCCGAAGCTTCCCGCGTCAGGGCACGACTTCAGTCGTGCCGGCTCGTCTGCGTTGATGGTGGGGCTTTAGCCCCTGAGGAGGAAGCGCCGAGCTGGGTCCCCTACCCTTGTCGCCGCTTTCGGCGACAGGGTGGGACGAGCGAATGCGGGCGCAAAAAAACGGCGCGGACTCATCCGCGCCGCTCATCCGAAACTGTTTGCAAGCCTACCGAATCGACACCTGCCGTAGCAGTACGCTCTGCACTACGTGTGCGTTGTCCGCGCGCTTGTCGAGCACTTTCTGCTCCGCCGACTGGTCTCCATAGTGCTTCATACGAACGTCATAAACCTTATCAGCAAGTCCATCCAATGCCGCCATGTTCTTGTATACGAGCGAGTAACCCACGTTCCAATCGTCTGGGTTCGCCGTCGTCTGGTTCACGAACCACTGATAGTCGATGATGATTCCTGAAGCCTTCTCGGCCTCCCAGATCGGGATCGTATTCTTTTTCATGTCCGCCCAGAACGCATCCGAGTGGCCCGCATTCACGTGCAGCAACACCACGCGTTCGACACTGCCTTCCTTTACTGGAACCTGCGCGTTTGCCGCCGCCACCATCACAAATGATAGACACGCCGCTACTACTGCCAGGCGCACGATTTGTTTCATCAGGGAACTCTCCTCTTTACGTAGTTGGGATTGGTAATCTGGAGAGTGTGACTGAGAATCAGGAATTCGCCTAGACCACTTAGGTCAGGCCGCTTCTACCACGAATAGGTAGGCCGCAACGTCACTCCGCGTTGACGAGGTCGGGGACTATACTGCTTCGTTGCCTATCGGGCCATCTTCCATGCTGCCGTTCAAACTGGTTTACAGCGAGAAATATTTCCTTCCCATCGGCGAACACGTCTTTCGCGCCGACAAGTACCGCCTCATCCGCGAGCGCCTGTTCGCGCTCGGATCAGTTGACGCCTCCGATTTCCTCGAACCGCACCCCGCGTCCGAATCCGACGTGATGCTGGTGCACTCGCCGCATTACGTTAACAAGCTCATGGAAGGCAGCCTTACCGCTCGCGAAGAGTTGCAGATGGAGATCCCCTACTCGCCTCAGGTGGTGGATACGTTCATGCTTCATACCGGCGGCTCGATTCTCGCGGCTGAGCGCGCCGTTGCCGACGGCGTTTGCGTCAACATTGGCGGCGGCTTCCATCACGCTTTCCCCGATCACGGCGAAGGCTTCTGCATGATGCACGACTTCGCCGTTGCCATTCGCAGTCTGCAGAAGCGCAAAATCATTCAGCGCGCGATGACAGTAGACTGCGATGTCCACCAGGGCAATGGCACCGCCGCGATTTTTGGCGGCGCGAACACGCAACCCGCAAGCCTTCCATCGGCACATCATGGTTCGGTATTCGGACTCTCCGGCGGCAGCATTCGCGAACGGAGAAGTTACAAAGACGTCTTCACCATTTCGCTTCACCAGGAAAACAACTATCCTCTTTCGAAGCCGCCGTCATCGATCGACGTGAATCTGCCCGATGGTTGCGGCGACAAGGAATATCTCCAGTGGCTCGACAACGCGCTTAGTTCCGGACTTCGGCAATTTGAGCCGGAACTGATTTGCTATGTCGCCGGAGCCGATCCCTATCCGCGAGGACCAACTTGGCGGATTGACGTGTCGATCGAGGGTTTGAAGCAGCGCGACGAACTCGTTTTCCGCGTCGCCCGTGCCCGCGGCATTCCGGTGATGGTCACGCTCGCCGGCGGCTATGCCATCCACGTGGAAGACACCGTGAGCGTTCATACCAACACCGTGCTCGCGGCCGCAGAGGTCTTTCGCCCGGCTCCCGACACGCCTTGATGAGAACAATCTTGCAGTTGGTGAACGGGTGGGTGAGAGCACCGCTTCAGCGGTGCATTGGGCAATGCCCAAAGGACCCCGGCTTTAGCCACTGGGGTAATTCGACCGTTACTTCAGCTGCTGAAGCGCAATCAAAGATTGCTGATCCATTTGCACGCCTGAATGAAGGTGTGCTCCACTCGCCCCCGATTCACAGGGATTGAAACTCTTCTAGTCCCAATTTGGGAAAACTGGTTACTTTCGTTCCGTGGGCACCACATTTTTCGCGTGACTTCCTCTGTCCCCGTCTGCTTACGTTGCAAGAGAGGACGCTTATGCACTCTTCTGTTTGTTCGCCATTCGGCCAGTCCCTGCACATCCGTACCTGCAACCACGTTTTGCCGCGCGGATCGTTCTGCCTCGGTGCTGCGGTCCGTGGCCGTTCCTATTGCCGCCACCATCTGGACATCGGCGTGCGTCTCCGTCGAATGGCACGTGCTCGCCGCGCCACTTCCGTCCTCTCGGTTTCGCTTATGGACGCAGCCGCCATCCATCAAACCGAAATCCGGTTTCGGGTCGCTCTCGCAGGCCGCCGCGTTGATCCCGCCGTCGCCCCGCTGATCTCCTGGGCGCTGCGTATGGCCCGTGGCTTAACCCGCGACATCGATCGCCGTGAACGAGCCGCGCATCCTCCGCCGAGCCTGCAAATCCGGCCACCTAAACCCAATCAAATCAATCAAGTACATCTAAACCGTTTTAAATGCGGCCGTTATCCGGGAAATGATACGTAACTCACTGAAATCACTAATCCAGGGGGAGGGATACAAGCCGAGCATCGAGATTCGAAGCGCGAAAGGCGAAAAGCGAAAAGACGAAGAAGCGAACGGCGACGAAGGATGGTCGAATAGCGAGGAGTGAACATCCCAAGCCGTACTCCGCGTTGCCTCGGCAGCATGGTATTCTGATGCTTCGCGGCCAGTACTATCCTCGTCGCGCCTGGGACACCTAAATGTTTGAGAATCTTACAGATAAGCTCCAACGCGCATTCAAAAACCTGCGCGGTCAAGGCACCCTGACCGAAGAAAATATCAGCGACGTGCTGAAAGAAATTCGCATGGCGCTGCTCGAAGCCGACGTCAATCTGAACGTCGTCAAGCAACTCATCGAGCAGATCCGGGCGAAAGCGGTCGGCCAGGAGGTAATGACGTCGTTGTCGCCCTCCGAGCAGGTCATTAAGATCGTCCGCGACGAGCTGATCGCGATTCTCGGCAAAGACACGGCCAAGCTGAAGTTTGCTTCGCAGCCGCCGAGCGTCATCCTCATGGCGGGCTTGCAGGGTTCTGGTAAGACCACCACCTCGGGAAAACTCGCGCACTGGCTGAAGCAGGGCGGACATCGTCCCTTGCTGGTTTCGGTTGACGTGTATCGTCCTGCCGCGCGCGAGCAACTGAAAGTTGTTGCCAACGCCGTCAAGGCGCATTTGTACGAAGGCGAAGTCGGCGAAGCCAACACTGCGACCGTCGAGCGCCTGGTAAAAGAAGCGCGGCGCGACGCCATCAGCAACGGATGCGACGTCCTCATCGTCGATACCGCTGGCCGTCTGCACATCGACGAGCAGTTGATGGATGAGATGCAGTCGCTGAAGATCGATCCTCAATCCGCAGGAGATCCTCTTCGTTGCCGACTCCATGACCGGACAAGACGCCGTCCGCTCCGCCGACGAGTTCCACAAGAAGCTCGCCCTCACAGGCGTTGTACTCACCAAAATGGACGGTGACGCCCGCGGCGGCGCAGCGCTCTCCATTCGTAATGTCACCGGCCAGCCCATCAAGTTCATTGGCACGGGCGAAAAGTACGAAGCGCTCGAACCTTTCCATCCCGACCGCATCGTGGGACGCATTCTCGGCATGGGCGACATGCTCTCGCTCATCGAGAAGGCCGAAGCCACGATGGACAAGAAGAAGTCGCAGGACTTCGCAGCCAAAGCGATGAGCCACGAAGGCTTTTCGCTCGAGGACTTCCGCGATCAACTGCGCCAGGTCAAGAAAATGGGCTCCATCAAGAGCATCATCGGCATGATGCCCAAGATCGGTCCGCTGGCCAACATGCATAAGGCCGCCGACAGCGTCGACGAAAAAGAACTCACCCGCGTCGAAGCCATCATCAACTCCATGACCTCGTACGAGCGCGAGCATCACGAGTCCATCAATGGCAGCCGCCGCAAGCGCATCGCTCGCGGCTCAGGCACCAGCGTGCAGGAAGTCAACCAACTTCTCCGCCAATACGCCCAGATGCGCAAGATGTTTAAGGGCATGGGCAAGCCCAGCTTCGCCCGCCGCATGGCCGGCATGAAAATGCCGGGAATGTAAAGAGGAACATTAGTGGAGCGCTTGTTGAGAGTAGTGACCCGACGAGAATAAACTCCGCAACTCTCAGCCGGCCCGCTGCATCAGTTCTTTTCAAGAACGATCCCCACCGTTGTTAGGCCCTTACCCTTGGTGATTTAAAGCAAGCAGACAATGACTCGGTAGAGCTAAACAATGTGTGTTGTCTCCTCTCCCCGCCGGACTCGATCGCATCAGTGCTTCCGTGTGACGTTGGCGATTTCTCTAGTGCTCGCGTCATCCCACTTGCTCGCCCAGCCCAACGCAAGGAAAGCGATCATGACAGACTCGACTTCTTATCGCACGATACCGATCGATGGCCTTTCCATCTTCTATAGAGAAGCCGGCCCGAAGGATGCGCCGACGATTCTCCTGCTCCATGGACTGCCTTCGTCGTCGCGCATGTTCGAGCCGCTGTTCGCGCGACTCTCCGATCAATATCACCTCGTCGCGCCCGATTATCCCGGCTTCGGGCACAGTGACTGGCCCGACGCGAAGAAGTTTCCCTACACGTTTGATCACATCGCCGAGATCATGAACCACTTCACCGAAGCGCTTGCTCTCTCGCGCTACACGCTTTATATGCAGGATTACGGCGGTCCCGTTGGCTTTCGCATGATCCTCGCGCATCCCGACCGAGTCGAAGCCCTCATCGTTCAGAATGCAGTGGCGCACAACACAGGACTTGGAGCACCTTGGAGCACGCGACGGGCGTTTTGGACCGACCGGGCCGCCAACGAGAGCGCTCTTCGCACCAACCTGTTTTCCATGGCGACGACGATAGCGCGCCATGTCGGAAGCGATCCGAACGTAGACCGTTACGACCCTGACTTCTGGACCGACGAGTTCGCGTTCCTGAGTTCGCCCGGGCAAGCGGAGATTCAGACCGACTTGTTCTACGACTATCGCACCAATGTCGAGTCCTACCCCAAATGGCAAGCGTGGATGCAACAGAAGCAGCCGCGCCTGTTGGTGATCTGGGGAAAGTATGACCCGTCGTTCGACATCTCGGAGCCGGAATCTTATCGCCGGGATGTGCCGACCGCTCAAGTTCACGTTCTCGACGCCGGCCATTTCGCACTGGATACCGCGGCCGACGAGATCGCCGCGTTAGTCCGAGAGTTTGTCGGTTCTACACGTTAAGTGCTCCTTAGGAGGAAAGAGCATGGCAGATGGAAAGGATGCAGTCCGTAGCGCCGAAGCCAAAGACGCGAGCGCCGCTACCATCGACATGAAGTTCGAGATCGTCGTCATCCCGGTTTCGGATGTCGACCGCGCGAAGGAATTCTACGGGAGGCTCGGGTGGCGACTCGATGCCGACTACGATTCCGGTAACGACTTCCGCGTGATCCAGTTCACACCGCCCGGTTCCGCATGCTCGGTCATATTCGGCAGGAACGTTACCTCGGCGTCACCTCGCTCCGCCCAAGGTCTGTACCTCATCGTCTCCGACATCGAAGCCGCCCGCGCCGAGTTGCTCGGCCGTGGCGTCAAGATCAGCGAGGTGTTCCACGACGCCGGCGGCGTTTACGCTGGCACCGACGATGCCTATTTGTTCGGTCGACGGCGAGTCAGCGGCCGCGACCCTGAGCATCGCAGCTACCGCTCGTTCGCCTCGTTCAGCGATCCCGACGGCAATGGCTGGTTGCTGCAGGAGATCACGGCCCGCCTTCCCGGGCGCATCGACTCTTCGGCGACTACGTTTGCCTCCGTAAATGACCTGGCGAGCGCGCTTCGGCGTGCGGAAACGGCTCACGGCGAGCATGAGAAGCGCACCGGCAAAAGAGATGAGAACTGGCCCGACTGGTACGCCGCATACATGATCAGCGAGCAAGCCGGGACGGAGCCGCCAAAGTGAGCCACTCCAACCTCATTGTCATCTGGCCGACAGCGCATGTGCATCGATGGCTCTGAAGAGCAGACGTGGCGCTCAAGGGCTTACAAAGGAGGAACCTTATGAAACCGATCGCTTTCCTGTTAGTTGCAGCCGCTCTAGCGGGCGCCATTATTGTCTCGGCGGCGCCCACATCTGGGCCTGCCGATCAAGAGGCCGCCGCGCCGATCTTCGTTACTGAAATCCCTCAAGGCTACCGCGACTGGAAGTGGATCTCCTCGGCCCACGAAGCCGGCAACCTCAACAGTTTAGGTGCCGTGTTGGGAAACGATGTCGCGTTTAATGCCTTCCGGGAAGGCAAGCTCCCGTACCCGGACGGCACAATCATTGCTGCTTTGCATTACCGCAACGTCCCATCCGAGGAAAACAACAGAGTCTTCGGCCAGGCCCAATCTTTCGTTCCCGGCGCCCCCACAAACATTCAGTTCATGGTCAAGGACTCAACCAAGTACGCCGCAACCGGCGGTTGGGGGTTCGGTCACTTTGCCGAGGGCAAACCTGGCGACGCGGCGTTTATGAAAACCTGCTTCCCTTGCCACGAGAAGACGAAGGCGAGCGACCTTGTCTTTACTCACTATGCGCCTTAATACCGGGAACGAATTCCTTGCACGTATGCCGACACCTGTTAACTCCCAAGCCGCTTGCCTTAAGGCGGCAGTAATCTTAGATCGCTGATTGGAGGAATCATGAGTACCGCAACCAGCGCGTCTCGCGTTCAGCGCGAACCAGAACTCCTCGGGCAAACCGTGGTCGTGATCGGCGGCAGTGCCGGCATCGGGCTCGAGACCGCCCGGCGCGCCCGCGCCGAGGGAGCTGACGTGATTCTCGCCGCCCGCGACCCAGATCGCCTGCGGCGAGCAGCGAGTGAGGTCGGTGCGCTGAGCAGCGCGGCCTTCGATGCCACCGACTTCGAACGGCTCGGTCGGTTCTTCGATGAGCTGCCCACGCCGATCGACCACGTGCTGGTTACGGGCCCCGGTCCCTACTACGCGCCTTTGGCAGAGTTCGACTTCGAGAGGGCACGCCGCGACTTGGAAGCCCACATATTGCTGCCGCTGCAAGTCGCTCGCAACGCAGCGAGCAAGGTTCGCTCGGGAGGGACGCTGCTCTTCATGGGCGGCACCGGCGGTCGCCATACCGCGCAGGGAATGACGTTGATCTCGGCCCTCACTGCCGCGGGTCCTGCTATGACGAGGAACCTCGCTCTCGAGCTCGCTCCCGTCCGAGTCAACCTCATTGCCGCCGGCTTCGTTGACACGCCGTTGTCAGCAACACTCCTCGGCGATCAGCTCGATAACCGCCGCAATCAGCTTCGCGCGACGCTTCCCATCCGGCGCGTCGTTGGACCGGCCGACGTCGCCGCGCTCGCCGTACATATCATGACCAACACCGCCCTCACCGGCGGGACCTACGACATCGACGGCGGCCAGCAGCTCGTCGAGGGATGACGCTTCACATTTTCGACGGAGGGACACTGAATGAAACGGATCGCGTTCTTGTCGGTTGCCGCTGTGGCGCTGATGGGCATGGTCGTCTATTGACCCGCGCATCCGGACAGTCCGATGGAGAGGCCGCCCCGATCTTCGGAATCAAAATTCCCCCGGGATACCGCGATTGGAAGTTGATTTCCGTGGCCCACGAAGCCGGCAAAAACAACGATTTGCGTGCCATTCTGGGCAACGACGCAGCGGTCAAGGCCTACCGGGAATGCGAAGCTGCCGTTCCCGGACGGAACAGTTATTGTCCGGCTGGCTTGGCGTTACGATTCGTCTGAGGAAAACAACAAAGTTTTCGGCCTACAGCAATCGTGGGTGGCCGGGTCTCCCGATCAACGTTCAGTTTATGGTCAAGGACTCAAGCAAATACGCAACGACCGGCGGCTGGGGATTCGCTCAATTCAAAGAAGGTAAACCTGACGAAACGGCTCAACTTAAAACCTGCTTCCCCTGCCACGAGCCTGCCAAAGCTCGGGACTTTGTCTTTACCCGTTACGCGCCGTAGTGCCAAGAATTTGGTCGCGACAACTAGGGCGGAACTCGAGACTAACCGTTGAAATTGAACTGGGCGACGGACATCCAACTGGCAAGGAGTTTCTTTGCGAGCTGATATCGTTCCTGGCGCTAACTTCGCCGAATACAGCGGCAAATGGCAGATCTCGACGGAAGGCGGAGATTATCCGGTCTGGAGCCGCAACGGACGCGAACTCTACTTCATCCCCGGCGACAACAAGATGATGGCGGTACAAGTAAAGGCCGACGGCCAAAGGTTTGAGCATGACGTGCCGAAGGCTCTTTTCGGCGTCCCCGAGCTAACCCAGTTCGACGCCGGCAAGGACGGCCGGCTCCTCATCCACGTCTCGCAGGCCGAGACCACGGGCAGCGTCTCCGTGAACGTCGTGGTGAATTGGCAGTCGGCGTTGAAGAAGTAGCAGACTTAGGAGTCGAGGTTCGTACTGCTCGGCTCCCTAGTTGTAGATTCTTCCGCCATAAATTCCAGCAATTCCTGCGGCGCGGTCGATATCCACACCGGCGCAAATGACATGCGGTGCAGAGGAGTTGGGCCTTTCTCTCGCAAGGCTTTCAGATGCACGGGAGCACTATAGCCCTTGTTCGAGGCGAGTCCGTAACCGGGATAAACGGAGTCGAACTCGCGCATCATGGCGTCGCGCTCGACCTTAGCGATGATCGATGCAGCTGCTATCGAGGCCGACAGGGCATCGCCGTGAATGATCGGCGTCTGTTGGCATTCGCAGGCCAGCTTCATGGCATCCACGAGAAGGTGGTCCGGTGATGGCGTCAGCTTGGCGACAGCCTCTTCCATGGCGCGCCTTGAGGCCCAGTAAATATTGATCTGATCGATGATGGCCACGTCAACGGACGCCACCGCCCACGCGAGGCAGTTCTCGCGGATCCGTGGTGCGAGTTTCTCGCGGGTCTCGCGGTCGAGGAGCTTGGAATCGCGCAGACCGCGGATACGATAGTCCGGTTTGAGGATGACGGCCGCTGCCGTGACTGGGCCGAAGAGGCATCCGCGGCCTACTTCATCGACTCCGGCGACGAGTGTGGCGCCAGCTTGCCAAGCCAACTTCTCGTATTTCAGTGTGCACTTGAGCTTCTTCAGCAGGCGGAGTTTAAGCGTGGCCTTCGAAACGACGCGAACTTCGCATCCGTCGAGCATGGCTTGCGCATTGTCGGTCGGCCGTTTCAAGGAATCCAAAATTGGGGACGTTGTTAGCGAGATTGTACTTCACGGGACGGCGCCAGATTCCTGTGCAAAAAGGAAAAGGCGCAGGGTTGATCCTCTGCGCCTCATTGTCTGCCGAGTGAATCGGATTTACTGAATCGAAACCAGCTGTTCTTTCGCTGTGTAATGGGACTCCACGTAGTCCTCGAGGATCTTGATAAACTCGGCCACGATACGGTCGCCTTTCAGCGTTGTCATAAGGCGGCCATCGACGTAGACGGGAGCCTTGGGTTCTTCAAACGTTCCCGGTAGCGAGATGCCGATATTGGAGTGCTTGGATTCGCCGGGACCGTTGACCACACATCCCATGACCGCGACTTTCATCTCTTCTACGCCGGAGTAACGCGTCTTCCAATTCGGCATCTGCTCGCGCAGATAGCTCTGGATTTGCTCCGCCATTTCCTGAAAGAAAGTGCTCGTGGTACGACCGCAACCGGGGCAGGCCGTGACTTGCGGGGTGAAGCTGCGGATGCCCAAGGACTGCAAAATCTGCTGGCCCACGGTGACTTCTTCGGTGCGATCACCATTCGGCGCGGGAGTCAGCGAAACGCGAATCGTGTCGCCAATGCCCTCTTGCAGCACCACCGCCAGCGCCGCTGCGCTGCCCACAATGCCCTTTGCGCCCATGCCGGCTTCAGTAAGCCCCAAGTGCAGCGGATACTCGCAGCGCTTCGCGAGTTCGCGGTACACGTCGATGAGGTCCTGTACGCCGCTGACTTTGGCGCTGAGGATAATCTGCGCGGGACGCATACCATAACTTACCGCCAGATCGGCCGAACGCAGGGCGCTTTGCACCATGGCTTCCATGGTGACGTCACGGGCGTCCTTGGGTTCGTCCAGCTTGGAGTTCTCGTCCATGAGGCGGGTGAGGAGCTGCGAGTCGAGCGAGCCCCAGTTCACGCCGATGCGGACGGGCTTGTCGTTCTCAATGGCGACTTCGATCATGGTGCGGAAGTTGTCGTCGTCTTTCTTGCCGATGGAGACGTTGCCGGGATTAATGCGGTACTTCGCCAGCGCTTTGGCGCAGTCTGGAAACTTCTTGAGCAGGAGGTGTCCGTTGTAGTGGAAGTCGCCGATGATTGGCACGCGAATGCCCAGGCGATCGAGACCGTCAACGATGGGAGCCACCGCTGCTGCTGCGGCGTCGTTGTTCACGGTGACGCGCACAAGTTCAGAACCTGCCCGCGCCAAAGCGGCTACCTGTCGAATTGTCCCTTCAATGTCAGCCGTGTCGGTGTTGGTCATGGACTGCACCACAACTGGTGCATCGCTGCCCACGCGGACGCCTCCGATGGTGGCCGTGTAAGACTTTCTGCGTTGTATTTGAGCCATACGAGTAGTGTTCAGTCTACCATGTTCGATACGACCTTCGAGTGCGGCAGCAGTCGTCGGCGGCGGGTCGGCCGCGCGATATCCACGTTGTAAGCCGTTCTAGTAGAGTGGGTTAGCGTTGCGCCTTGATTTAGTGCGAAGGGTCGCTTGTGAGTTTAACAGGAGTGCGATCAGACGGTTACCGGGGACTTCGAACGGCTTCTAATCGCCGGAACCTTCATGGGCTGGTTGGCGAAACCAAGTGAGACTGTTCGCGTCGAGTAATCGTATGTTTGCCGGGTCAACCGGCGTAGAATAGAGGCGGGTGGGAAACTCATCGTGGGTTCCAGGGTTTCTATTGGCACGGGACAGCAGGGCCGCGCCGGAATGCGGAACTTGCACGGGACCAGGTTCCCCAAGGTGTGAATATGCATTTTTCGATCAGGCAATTAGGCGTATTCGCCCTCGCCATGCTGGTGGCTTCAGCCTCAGCGGCGGCGCAGGGATATCCGACGCAAAGCTCGCCGAGTGCGCCACAGCCCCAGACCACGCCTCCGTCCCAGACTGCACCTTCGACGCAGGGTGCGCCCGCTGCACAGACCGCGCCTGCGGCTTCGACTCCCGACGATTCCGCGGCGCCCGCCAAACCGGACAAGAATGCTCCAAGCCCTACGACACTGAAGAATATCGATGCCATAGGCAATCGTAACGTGGGTTGCAACACCGGCGCGGGCAATTGGTACTCGCTGGAAAAGCAAGTTGCAATGGGGCAGCAGTACTCGCAACAGGTAGAGCATGGAGTAAAGCTCGTTCAGGACCAGGTGGTCACAGAGTACGTGAACCGTATTGGTCAGAACCTGGTGCGGAACTCTGACTCGAAAGTTCCGTTCATTATCAAAGTAATCGACACCGACGAGATCAACGCATTCGCGCTGCCAGGCGGATATTTCTACGTGAACTCCGGCCTGATCCTTGCGGCTGACAACGAAGCTGAGCTGGCGGGAGTGATGGCGCACGAGATCGCCCATGTCGCAGCTTGTCACGTGGCGCGTGAGCAGACACGCAGCAACATCGTGAATCTGGCCAGCATTCCACTGGTGTTCGTGCCCGGTGGATGGGCGGTGTATGAAGCGACGCAGATTGCCATGGGTGTAGGCGTTCCGCTGGCTTTCATGAAGTTCTCGCGCAATTTTGAAAGCGAAGCCGACTTCCTGGGCATGGAGTACATGTACAAGACCGGCTACGATCCTCAGTCGTTCATATCGTTCTTTGAAAAGATCGAGGCCCAGGAAAAGAAGAAGCCGGGAGCCATCGCAAAGGCGTTTTCCTCGCATCCGATGACACCTGATCGCGTTGCGCACGCCCAGCAGGAGATGGCCACAGTGTTGCCGCCGCGCGATGAGTATGTGGTGAACACTTCGGAGTTCGATCAGGTGAAGTCGCGGCTGGCGTCGATTAACAACAAGCACAAATTGCAGAACGACAATGGCAACAAAGACCGTCCGACGCTGCGTCGCAGCACGGCTGATAACCCGGCGAGCAGTCCCAACGGCAATGGCAATGGGACGCAGAACGACGATGACCGTCCAACGCTCAAGCGGACCGATAGTCCTTCGTCGTCTTCCTCATCCTCTTTGAGGTAGTTCGATTACAGTTTGATTACCGGGCTCCCTGCGGGGAGCCCTGATTTTTGCGGCCAGCTGTTGGATTTTGGGAATGTCCCGAATCAAGATTGCTACCCTGCTCGTTACACGATTTGGGTATCACACATCCGATCAATAGGGACGATAATTGAGTCGGGTTGCGATCGTCTTCGTGTGCCACATGCGCCCAAGGAGCAGCCGATGCGGAAATGGTTGGTTCCATTGTTAGCGTTAGGAGCTGGAGGTGTCGGTGCTTTCTTTCTGACCGCCAAGGGTCGCGAGATCGTTCGAGGAGTGTGGGCCAGGTTCGAACCAATTCCGGAGCGATGGCAGGAATGGAACGATAACGCGCAACTCGAAATGGAGCGTATTCAGAATACGCTGAACCAAATTTCGCAGTCGTTGGAGTCGCAGAGCTAAGCGAGATCCAAAGCACTAAGTCGCAAACGAGTCCGATTTCAGACGAGTTCGATTCCGCTGTGGTTAATGCCCGGCGCTTCCGCCGTTCTCTTCCGCAACCTTGTTGATTTTTCCTGCCATGCGAATGTCGCGCTGGGTCACGCCTCCGGAATCGTGCGAAACCAGTGTGAGTGTCACCTTGTTGTAGTTAATCAGGATGTCAGGATGATGGTTGGCCGCTTCGGCAGCGGCGGCAATTTTATTGACGAATTCCATTGCGCCAACAAAGTCAGAAAATTGAAAAATCCGTTCAATGGAATTGCCGCGCGCGGCCCATCCCGGCAGATCCTGCAGGGCTAGGTCGATCTCGGCTTGGTTCAGGACAGCGCTCATGGCGAATACCTCCGAGGGTGCGATCAACGCTTTTTGGATGAAGTCTGGGAGTCAATTTCATCACGAAGTGACCGCCAAATCCGTTCCGAGATCGATAGAAACGTATCGACGATTACCGGGTCGAACTGGAATCCGGAGTAGCGCTGAATTTCGCGACGTGCTGACGAAATCGACTGGGCAGCGCGGTAGGGACGATCGGACGTGATGGCATCAAAGGTGTCAGCCACGGCAAAAATCCTGGCCCCGAGAGGAATTTGATCGCCTTTGAGCCCGCGCGGATATCCGCTGCCGTCAAAACGTTCCTGATGGGAATAGACGATGTTGGCGGCTTCCTTGAGGAACGGAATTTTGCGGAGCATCTGATAGCCCAACAGAGCATGCTTGCGCATAAGCATCTGCTCTTCGGGAGTAAGGCGACCGGGTTTGCGCAGGATGGCATCGGGTATCGCCATCTTGCCGACGTCGTGCAGGAATGCGCCGCGAGCGATCACGCGTACCAGCTCACCGGGAAGTTCCATGGCGCGGGCGATTGCGATGGTGAAAGCGGTGACACGCTTGGAGTGGCCTTCCGTTTCGGCATCTTTGAGATCAAGCGCATCACCCAAGGCTTCCAAGGTAATGTCGTAAGAACGTTCGAGGTCAACCATTGCGCGCTCGAGATCGGCATTGGTCTGCTGCAAGAGTTCGGTGCGGGCCGCGACCAGGGCTTCGAGCCGGTCCTGGTATGCGAGATTCTCCAGTTTCAGTCGCCGGGTCTCAAGCGCTCGCCGCACGGTGGCGAGAAGTTGATCGCGCTCAAACGGTTTGAGCAGGTAATCGTAGGCGCCGCCGCGGATAGCAGCGAGCGCAACGGAGATATCGTGAACGGCAGTGACCATCACAATCGGTAATTGAGGGTCAAGCTTGCGAACGCGCTGCAAAAGGGCAAGCCCATCCATCCCATCCATGGCGAGGTCGGAGAGTACCAGTGCATACTTTGTGTCTGATTGCAGGGTTGCTAACGCACCTTCGCCGCTGCTGGCGGAGCGGCAATCGTATCCCGAGCGAGAGAGGATTGAAGTGATGAGGCTCCGGATCGAATCATCGTCGTCGACTACGAGGATGCGTTCTTCGAAACTAAGATTAGCGGACTCCATAGATGCGCACGCTGCCGACGGGCTTTCGACGATTGTAAACAGTTGCGCCCGATTTGTTTCGGTTATTTCGCGGTGCCATGGGATGAACGCTCACCTTGTAGGGACGTGCGGATCAGCGCGCGTCCCCTGCTGCAGCCGTCAGCGCGGTCCACAAGTCTGCGAGTTGCTCTTCGCCTGTCAAGTAGCTGATCACCATCATGCGCAAAACGCTGTGACCGCAGACTTGTGTTTCGGAGATCCAGCGGCGGCCGTCGCGGGTGACGCACTCAACCAGGGCCAGGTGGCGGCGAGTGAGTTCTTCGCCCCCGCCTGAGTTCTTGAGACGGAAGTTGAGAATAGGTACGAACATCGGCGAGGTGAGTTCGAAGTCTTCGCTGGCGCGGATTCGTTCGGCAAATTGTGAGGCGAGTGCCATCTGGCGATCGATGTGTCGCTCGTAGGCCGAGCGACCATGCAACTTCAGCGTAAGCCAGAGTTTGAGCGAGTTCATGCGGCGCGTCCACTGAGTACTGACCTTGAAGTTGTCCAACGGAATTCCGGCGGATGTCTTGGGCATGTAGGGCGTGCTGACTCCGAATGCCTGGTGCAAGGTTTGTTGATGGCGGGTGAGTATGACGCCGGCGGCGAATGGCATTGCGAGCCACTTGTGCGGATCGATAGTGACGGAGTCGCAGCGCTCGATGCCGCGGACCAGATTTCGATGCGTATCGCTGAATACGGCGGAGGCGCCGTAAGCTCCGTCGAGATGAAGCCACAGATTCTCACGGTTGCAGAAGTCGGCGAGGGCGGCGATGTCATCGATGGCGCCGGAGTTGGTAGTTCCTGCGGTGGCGACGACGCAGAACGGCTTGCGGCCGGCGGCGCGGTCTTCGCGGATTGCGAGCTGGAGAGCGCGTGAGGTCGAGTTGAATGCGGTCGGTCACGGCGATGCGGCGAAGGCCTTTGCGGCCGAGGCCGAGCAGTCCGACGGACTTGTCGAGGGAATGATGGGCTTCTGCGGAGGCGTAAACGACTGGCTGCGCGCCGATGGATGCGACTCCATCGTCAATCGACTGAAGGGAAGTGATGGGCGAGCGCCAAAGCGAGTCCACTGAAGTTGGCCTCGTTGCCGCCGCTGGTGAAAGTGCCATCGAAGGGTTGCTGCCAGCCGAAGCGCTCGCCGATCCAGCGCACGGTTTCGGCCTCGATCTTGGATGCCAACTGCGAGCGAGCCATGGTCGCCAGTTGCGGATTGAGCGCAGCGACCAGAGCTTCGGCCAATACGGCAGCGTAGGTTGGCGTCGGATTCATCAGCCCGAAGTAATTGGCAGCGGGGACGTGAAAGCCTTTGGCGATCAGTTCGTGGGAGGTTTCACGAAGGTAGAGAGCGAGTGACTCTGTGTTGGCGGTTGATTCGAGTACGCCGATTTCGGGAAGCGAGTCGCGGAGCGGCTCAAACGTGCGCTGTTCGAGCGGAAGTTGCACCGGACGCGAGGGCAGCGACTCGAAATACGCGTCGATGATGTCGATGAGTTCGTAGCCGAGCGCGCGGCGAGTTGCGGAATCCAGATCAAAATTTGCGGAAGGCACTCGGCGATTGTAAGGCAAGGCGAGTTGCTGCAGACTGGGAGCGTATTTTGAAAAATTACTTCCCTTGAGGGTTTGCAGGGCGGCGGCGTCACTTGGTTCGGGTCACTCCGTCGAGACTCGACGGAACAGGAGTTGGTTCGTCAAGTGGACACGCCGAGTTTGGGCAGCAGCCACCGGGTCAGCACAATGTAACCGAGGATGGAGAGTACGATTGCGGCCCAAGCTGGTAAGTGCATTTTATTATTCCTCGTTTGACTTCAAGGCTGCGAAAGTAAATCGCTGACGGCCTTGTCGATGACAGCGACATCGGTTGCGCCCAGGTACTTGGCGTGAATGCGGCCTTCGCGGTCAATGATGAAATTTACCGGTAATCCCAGAACACCGCCGAAACCTTGCGCCAGCTTGTCGTCGCCAATGGCAACCGGATAGTTAATCTTGTAGTCCCGGTAAAATTCGCGCACTGGCTTGGCATCGTCGTCCATGGAAATGCCAACGACCTGGAAGCCCTGCGGCCCGTACTTCTGTTGCATCTCGACGAACGCAGGAACTTCAGCGCGGCAGGGTGTGCACCACGTCGCCCAGAAGTCGAGCAGGACGACCTTTCCTCGGTAGTCGGAGAGCGAGAGTTTCTTGCCGTCGATATCGGTGACGCTAAAGTCGGGGGCGAGGTTGCCGGACGCGGTCACCTTGGGTGCGGCGGCCTTCCGTCGGCCAGCGACATACAGTCCAAGCAGGCAAAGTGCGACGACGCCGTAAATCAGGATGCGTTTCGAAGACATGTGCGGAACTCAGTCTCCCTTTGCCACAGGATAGCCCTTATCGACCCAGTCGGCGCCGAAATCATTGGTGATGTAGACGGCCTTCACGTTGGTGAATCCGAGCGAGTGCAACGCCTGAAAAGCGGGATGCATGTTGGGACAGTGGCCCCAGGGACAGCATCCGCAGTAGATGACGATGGCAGAGTTCTTGGGCAGCGACTTCACGCGGTCGCGGAGCTTCTGCTGGCCTTCGTCGCTGGAGCCGGCGCCCATATATTCCGCGCCGGGGATGTGCGCCTGGGTGTACATCGAGCGAGGGCCGACGTTCAGGATGAGCGGCTTCTGTTTACCGGTCTTTAAGACCTGGTTGAGTTGCTCGGGCGTAATCAGCTGCGCGCGCGGAATGGCGTCGTCGGAGGGGATGGCGCCGGGGGCGGATTGGAAGCTCAGAACGACGGGGTTGGTTCCGTCGAAGAGCACGGGGCCCTGCGCGGTAGCTGCGAGGCAACCGGCTAATACGGCGATAAAGAGAAGTGCAAAATATATTGATGTCTTCATAATTCTTTGTCGAACTTCGAAGTACCTCAGGGGCTAAAGCCCGGTTCGTTACGTTACTTTTCGGCACGGCTAAAGCCGTGCCCCTTCAAAACCATCGACGTGGACGCTAGCCTGAAGGCTAGCTCTACCCGTTCGGTGGATTCGTTTCCTCAGCGGCGTCGAGCGCTTCTTCTTCCTCGCGTTTGAGCGGACGGAGAAGTGGGAACAAGATGACGTCGCGGATGGAGCGGGAATCGGTTAACAGCATGGTGAGGCGGTCGATGCCCACGCCTTCTCCCGCCGTCGGTGGCAGGCCGTAGGAGAGGGCGCGAATGTAGTCCTCGTCCATTTGATGCGCTTCTTCATCACCGCGGGCGCGCTCGGTGAGTTGACCTTCGAAGCGGCGCCGCTGTTCTTCGGGATCGTTGAGTTCGCTGAAGGCGTTGCCGATCTCGAGACCGCCGACGAAGATTTCAAAGCGTTCGACCCAGTCGGCATTCTCCTCGGGCTCCCGCTTGTTTTTCGATAGCGGAGAGATGGCGAGAGGGAAGTCGAAGATGAACGTCGGCTGGATCAAGTGCGGCTCGGCGACGAACTCGAAAATCTCGGCGATAGTTTTGCCCAGCGGTGCGCCGGGATCGTAAGGGATGTGCGGATTGGAGGCGTTGTAGCGGCGCACCATTGCGCTCAATCCCTCGGCGGAGGAGAAGTCGGTCATCGCGGGCTTCTCGCCTGCGTTTTCGGGCCAGTATTTGATGATGGCGTGACGCATGGAAAGGCGCTCGAAGTTCGACCAGTCAATCTCGTGTCCGTTGAAATGCGAGATGGATGTGCCGTTCACGTCGACGGCGACCTGCGCGAGCATGCGCGCGGTGAAGTCCATCATGTCGAGGTAGTCGGCGTAAGCCATGTAGAACTCGAGCATGGTGAACTCGGGATTGTGGTGCGTCGAGATGCCTTCGTTGCGGAAGTTGCGGTTGATCTCGTAAACGCGGTCCATGCCGCCGACCACCAGGCGCTTGAGATACAGCTCGGGCGCGATGCGCAGGAACAAGTCCATGTCGAGCGCATTGTGGTGCGTGGTGAAGGGTTTGGCGACCGCGCCTCCGGCGATGGAGTGCATCATCGGAGTTTCGACTTCGACAAAGGCGTTGGCGTCGAGGAAGCCCCGCAGCGACTGCACGACTTTGGCGCGCTTGATGAAGACCTCGCGCACGTCGGGGTTCATGGTGAGATCGACGTAGCGACGGCGGTAGCGGGTCTCGACGTCCTGCAGGCCGTGCCATTTTTCGGGCAAGGGCAGGAGGTCCTTCACTAAGAAGGTTATTTCTTCGACATGGACAGTGAGTTCGCCGGTGCGGGTGCGGAAGAGGTAGCCCTTCACGCCGATGTAGTCGCCGAGATCGAGCAACTTGTAGAGCGCAAAGCCTTTTTCGCCGACGAAGTCGAGTTTGACGTAGATCTGGAGCTTCTTGCCGCCCTGCTGGAGGTGGGCGAATCCGGCCTTGCCTTGCAGGCGAATGGACATGATGCGTCCGGCGACGCTGACGTTGACCTTTGGCTCGGCCAGTTCCTCGGCGGTTTTCGGCAGGTATTCGTCGAGAATCTGCGGAAGTGTATGCGTGGATTCGTAGCGGTAGGGATAGGCAAGCTGGCCTAACGCTTCGATCTGCTTCAGCTTGTCTTTGCGGAGTTCGTAGATTTTCTGGTCGAGGGCCAAAATTGTTGTCCTAAGTGGTGAAGCTTTGATTATAGATGGCGGCTACGAGCCATCAGCCATTAGCTATCAGACATCCGCCGTCAGCCATCAACCCCTCCCCCTGCCTGTTTGTATTTTCAATCGTTTGTGAGAGGTTTTAGCTCAAGCTTCCTGGAAACAAAGGATTTAGAGGTACATCATAGATTCTATTGAGGTTAGAGGCGCGTTCTTGGGCATGGCGGCGGAGGACGGCGGACTCGTCGCGAAGGGAGGCGGCACTCAAAGCCATGGCGCGGAGCAGCAACAGGGCGGCGTCAGGGTCGAGGCGCTCGGTGGCGAGAACGCGGTTGATCTCCATTTCGTTCCAGCCAAGGTCGCGAGAGGTCTCGGGGACGCGGAGGCGGAGGATCGTGGTGAGGCGACGGGCGCGAGCCATGTTGTGGAGGCGCGCATGTGCGTCGAGGTGATGGCGGCAGCAGGTGCGGCAGCGGACGGCGGGTTGCTGACAGCGGCGTCCGGTGGTGAGGACGTGGCGGCAAAGACGAATGATCGGGGTACACGAGTTCATAGAGACCTCCGCGGGGGCCAATGTTCAGGGTAGGTCCGGGCGCGAGGGAGTTCGAAGAAAAAAGTGCGGGCCGACGTTACGAAGGTAACCAAAGCGTCCCGAAATGGGAAAGAGGGCGTTCACCACGGAGACGCGGAGAACTCGGAGGAACCTAAGCCGAGAGGCAAGTTCAAAAACACCCTGCCATACGGGTAGAACGGCGCGCCCGCTGTCCCTTCAACTCGCGCACCCACCCCGAGAAGCGCAAACGCGGGGCTTGGGTCGTGCTCCGGTGCTCGTCCGACCCGCGAAGGAGGCGGGAGTGTGGCGAGTCATAAGTGAGTCGCACAGCCGAAAGTCAAAAGGCCACATGTCCCAAAACCAGGGATATGTGGGGCATCGGCGCAAGCTGTGTTCCTGGGCCGTCGTTGGCAGGGAGGATCGACGAAGGTGCTTCAGCTAAAGATGAAAAGTCTGTGAATATGCGCGAACCTTGGATTGTTGCGTAGATGATTGCAGATATAATCTGCGGCACATTTTGCCAACGTGGGAGAGGAGTCTACAGATGCTCGTGCCAAAGGCCAAAGCAGCTACATCCTTTTTGCTCACTTCCTTGCTCCTGATCTGGACGGTTCCGGCGTGGGCCGCCGACAAGAGCAAAGACGAAGAGACCATCAGAAACGCTACAACTGTGTTACAGGCAATGCTCAGCAGCAAGGCCGTTCCAGACAGCCTGCTGGTGACCGCTGATTGCATCATCGTTCTGCCCGGCGTGAAGAAGTTCGCCGTTGGAGTTGGAGGAAGCGGCGGTCACGGCGCAATGAGTTGCCGCGACAAAAACTTTACCGGCGACAAATGGTCAGCACCAGCCATGTTTACGATCGGCGGCGCCAGCGCTGGTCTGCAGGTCGGAGGTTCGTCTACCGACTTCGTGCTTCTGCTCATGGCCCCCGCGGCAGTGAACAAGGTACTCGCGGGCAAGACCGTGATTGGCACTGACCTCACCGCTGCGGCGGGCCCCAGCAGCGCCACAGCTACCGGAACGGCCGGAGGCGCCGAGATCGTGACCTACAGCCGTGCCAAAGGACTTTTTGCCGGCGTGTCCCTGAATGGCGCCAGTCTGGAGCCGGACGCTAACGCCGACCAGCGCCTTTATGACAAGACCGCCAGCGCGAGCGACATCGTGCTCAAGAATGCGGTTACGGCCACACCTGCGGGCCAGTCGCTGGTTACGCTGCTGGGCAGCAAAGACTGGCACTAAAACTGTGCTGAAGTGGTCTATAGAGCGAAATACCGCCGCCCTGCAGCTGAGGGCGAAGGCTCGCCCAGTGCGGGCTGACGAGGCCGCGTGGAAACCCGTGCCGCGGCTACGCGGCTTGGGCCAATATCCCACTCGACCGCGGGCTTACGCCCACGGCTAGAACAAATTCAGCCCTGCGTGCTGGAGCGTGGTGGGTCGTAAGTGAGTCGCACAGCCGAAGGATTGCCAAGAACCCCACATATCCCAAAATCAGGATATGTGGGCCACCTTCTTTGAAGATGAGCTTGCACAAAAAAAGCGGAGCTGGAGGGCTCCGCTTATTAGAGAACACGCGTACGACGGCTATTTGCCAATCTTCCGAAGAAGGGTACCGAAAGCCAATGTGCCGGTTCCCAAGAGCATCAGTGACGACGGCTCCGGTACGGCGGGTGCGGCCGGCTCGTAACCATAGGCAGAACCGGCTGAGCCGTCTTGTGCGGATAAGACGCCTTGCTGGAAATTTGTAGCATTCGTTTCGATCACCAGCTGCACCGTCGTTGTGCCCGGCGTGATGTCATCGCCGAACTGATCGAAGTTGAAGCTGATCACGTCTCCGCCGAGCAGAGCGCTGCGGGAAACGGTGTTCGGATCGTGGACTCCAAACGGATTGGTCCCAGCATCAATCATGTAGCCGGAGAAACTCGACATTGAGTAGCGCTGATTCGGTGCTGGTCCCTGGTTCGTGAACTGGTACACGAAATCCAGGCAGTTGGTACAGAAGGTGTTGTTCGGATCCTGATACACCCAGGTGGTGTAGGTGGCTGTGAAGGTGAGGGCCGAGATCGTGCCCGAAGTCGAGGCCAATACTGGACCGCTCGGCGTGAGTGGTGTGGGCGGCGCTGTGCTACCCACACTGAGCAGCGATGCGTTCGCCATGACTGTCAATGACAGAGTGACTGTAGCCAGGACAACCAGCTTCCAAAGCCGTTGCCCCCTAATTGCCGTACTTACCATTTAGAGCTCCTCCTGTGAGATACGGACTGACGGCAGTGGCGCTGCGCTGACTGTTGTTTCGTGCGTGACCTATGGCGCAACTTCTAATATCGGAGAAGCGCCACTTTCAGTCCGCTTTCAAAGTAGGAGAATGAGCGACTGCTGAGGATAAGGTAATGCCTGTATTTGTTGCGTTTATTACGCTAGTAGTACCTCAGGCGGGGAATACGCGGCTCCGAGAGTAATACTTTGATTTGGCCGGCCTCGCGCGGGCTGACGCCCAGCCTAACAGCGCGTCGCGGCTCCGCCGCTGAGCGGATGACTGGTTTGCGCGGACTAAAGTCCGCGAAAGAAAAAAGAAACGACCTCGATGCTGGCCTGAAGGCCATCTCTACCTTGAATTTGTGACATGCGTCATTGAATCGGGGGGCGCGAGGCGTTATAGTTGCGCTTCTTCTTAACGCCGCTCCTGCGTGGAGTGATAATAAGGGCAGTTCACGATGCCGCAGAATTATGTTCCGATCTTCACTTTTGCCTTCGTAGCGTTCCTGGTCGCAGCGGGAACACTGGCGATCTTTTACCTGGTTCGTCCGCGAAAGCCCAATGACATCAAGCTGATGCCTTATGAGTGCGGCATTACGCCGTTTGACGACGCGCGCGGGCGCTATACGGTGCGGTTTTACATTGTCGCCATCCTGTTTGTGGTGTTCGACGTGGAGACCATCTTCCTGTTTCCGTGGGCGGTGCAGTTCAAGCTGCTGGGCTTGTTTGGGCTGCTGGAGATGGCGATTTTCCTGGGCATCCTGATCGTGGGGTACATCTGGATCTGGAAAAAGGGAGCCTTGGAATGGGTGTAGCCGTCTTCGGCACCCGTGAGAGATTTTGGAATCCCATCCGTGGAATTGACGCGCGGATGGGATTTTGTTTTTTGGGCGAGGGAGTGACTTGGGGTCGAAACGGAATGCCGGGCAACTCGCGCCGCAGTGCGGGTTTTCCACAGTTGTGATTGAAATCACTGTCGGCCGTGACCCTCGCACGTCAGAGTTAGAGTTAGAAGCTGCTACAACTTAAGGGTTGCCCCGGTCAGGCTGACCGGTGACTTATGGAGAGGCATTGAATGCCCGAAGAGAGTAAGGGACCGGAGTCTGCTTCACCCCAAGGGGAGGGCGCCAAGCCGCCCGCGGACGCTGGCGTTCCTGCGAAATCTGACGCCGCGCCGACAGTAACCGCCGAGGTGGCGAAAGCGTCCGCCCCAGGCGGTACGGCAGCTGCTCCCGCGGGAGATTCCAAGCCGGCCGCTGCACCCGCAGCAACGCCTACACCCCCCGCTGCCGCTAAGCCACCTGCGAAACCGGCAGGACCTGTGCCGGAGCCGTGGGACTCGGATCTGGTTGCGTCACTCAAGCAGCAATATGGCTCGGGGATTGAAGCGCTGAGCTACCTGGGACAGAGATATCTGACTGTCGACAGCTCGCTGCTGGCGGAGATTTTGTTGCGCATGCGCGAGGCCGAGGGATTCGATTATCTCGTGGATGTAACCGCGGTGCACTATCCCAAGCGCGAGCAGCAGTTTGACATGGTGTACGTGCTGTATTCGTTCCCGCACAATGAGCGCATTCGCGTGAAGGCGCGGATTTCGGACGGTGAGCATGTTCAATCGGCGGTGCATATCTGGCCGACCGCCAATTGGCTGGAGCGGGAAGTGTTCGACATGTTTGGCATCGTGTTTGACGGGCATCCGGGGCTGAAGCGGATTCTGCTGCCGGAGGATTGGAAGGGGCATCCGCTGCGCAAGGATTACGACATTCTGCTGCAGGACAAAGAGTGGGTGCAGATCAACCTGGGAATCGAGAGTGGACAATGAGCGACCGCAGGGTGCGAGTGGTTCACTACGAAGGGCCGCGCGGGCTAAAGCCCGCAAGGAATGAGAAAAATAACGACTTGGACGCTGGCCTGAAGGCCAGCTCTACCGTGCAAGAAGTCAGCAAGCGATAACGATCGTAATGAGCGACTCAACCAAACTCGAATACCTTGATCTCGACACGAAGGACAAGACATTTCTCGACTCCACCGAGATGGTGCTCAACATGGGGCCGCAGCACCCGTCCACGCACGGGGTGTTGCGCGTCATCTTGAAGCTCGATGGCGAGAAGGTGATGGGCACCGAGTGCGTCATCGGGTATCTGCATCGCGGCGTGGAGAAGATCGGCGAGAACCGGACGTACACGATGTTCAATCCGTACGTGGACCGCATGGATTACGTGGCGGCGGTCTCGAATGGATTGGGCTACTGCGAGACGGTTGAGAAGTTGCTGAGCGTGGAAGCGCCGCCGCGGGCGCAGTACATTCGCATGATTATGACGGAGCTGTGCCGTATTTCCAGCCACCAGGTTTGGCTGGGCACGCATGCGCTCGATATTGGCGCGATTACTCCGTTGTTTTACGCCTTCCGAGACCGGGAAGAGATACTCAGGATTTTTGAGAAGTATTGCGGCGCGCGTCTTACGACGCATGCGTTCCGCATCGGCGGCTGCATTTACGAGACGTACGAGGGTTTCGAGGAAGACGTGAAGAAGTTCTGCGCGTTCTTCCTGCCGAAGCTCGACGAGTACGAAGAGCTGCTGACCACCAATCGCATCTGGGTGACACGCACCAAGAATGTCGGGATTCTTAAGCCCGAAGATTGCATAGCGCTCGGTGTGACCGGGCCGGTTTTGCGGGCGAGCGGCGTGAAGTGGGACCTGCGCCGGGCGCAGCCGTACGAGTGCTACAAAGACATGGATTTTGAGATTCCGACCGGGGTGAACGGCGACACGTATGACCGTTACCTGGTGAGGATTGCTGAGATGCGGCAGTCGGTGCGGATTTTGCAGCAAGCGGTGGAGTCGATTCCGTCGGGGCCGATTATGGCGAAGGTGCCGAAGGTCATAAAGCCTCCGGTGGGCGAGGTGTATCACTCGATCGAAGCGCCCAAGGGCGAGCTGGGCTATTTCATCGTGAGCGATGGCTCGACCCAGCCGTATCGGGTGCGGGTGCGTCCACCGTCGTTTGTGAATTTGCAAGCCCTCGACGTTATGGTGCGCGGGATGCTGGTCGCCGACGTAGTGGCGGTGATCGGTACGCTCGACATCGTGCTGGGAGAGGTGGATCGGTAGGGCTCGCGGGCTGAAGCCCGCGAGGAACAAATATTAAGTGGCGTAGACGCCGGCCTAAAGGCCGGCTCTACCAGAGCGTTGAAATGTTGGACGCAATCAAAAGTTACCTGAATTCGGGTGTGACGCCGGGTGAGGCGGGGAGCCAGCTGTGGGCCGCGGTATACATCATCGCGATCACGCTGGGGATTTCGCTGGCGGTGATCGCCATGAACTGGCTGGAGCGCAAGATTCTGGCGCACATGCAGATTCGCCTGGGCCCGATGCGCGTAGGCCCGCACGGCTTGCTGCAACCCTTCGCCGATGCGCTGAAGCTGCTCATCAAAGAAGACATCATCCCGAATAACGCCGACAAGCTGGTGTTCTGGATGGCGCCGGTCGTCGTGACAATGACGGCGTTTACGACGTTCCTGGTGGTGCCGTTCGGGCGCACGCACGCCGTTACCGACATGAACATCGGAGTGCTGTTCATGCTGGGCATCTCGTCGCTGGGCGTGCTGGGCATCATCATGGCGGGATGGGCGTCGAACTCGAACTATCCGCTGATGGGTTCGCTGCGGTCGAGCGCGCAGATGGTGTCGTATGAGATCGCCATGGGGCTGGCGATTGTTTGCGCGGTGTTGATGACCAGCCTGCAAACCGGTACCGGCACGCTGAGCATGATTGGCATTGTTGAGGCACAGAACGCGCAGGGCACGTGGTTCATCTTCAAGTTCTTCCCGCTGGGATTCATCGCGTTTGTTGTGTTTGCGATTGCGATGATTGCTGAGACGAACCGCGCGCCGTTCGATCTGCCCGAAGCGGAGTCGGAGCTGGTCGCGGGGTTTCACACTGAATACAGCGGATTCCGCTGGTCGCTCTTCTTCCTGGCGGAATACACGGCGATGCTGGGAGTGTCGTCGATCGCGGTGACCCTGTGGTTGGGCGGATGGCTGCGGCCTTTCGAGAACACGTTGAGCGGGCCGGCGTGGAATTTGGCGTTCTCGCTGGTTCCGGGGCTGGCCGTGCTGGCGATGGCGGCAGGGACGTTCCTGGGAACGATACGAATGCCGAAGATCGTGCAGATGCGCGCGCAGGCGATTGGCCTGGGCGTGTTCGCCGCACTGCTGGCGCTGGTTGGTTTGGTGCTGCTGCTGCCGGGCGTGCGCGAGCGGGTGCAAGACATCTTCTGGTTCGTGGCCAAGGTTGCATGCTTTATGTACTTGTACATCTGGTATCGCGGCACGTTTCCGCGCTATCGGTTTGACCAACTGATGAAAGTCGGGTGGAAAGTTCTGCTGCCCATGGGGCTGGGCGTTCTGATCGCGACTGCGCTGGTCGGCATGCGTCAGGAATTGTGGGCGGCGGTAGTGGGAGGGCCACGGTGAGCTTCGTCCCCGAAGTGTCGTCGGCTAAAGCCGACTCGCGCAAGAAAAGCGAGTGCGGGGACGCGGGCCTGAAGACCCGCTCTACCTATAAGAGAACGGCCGGTGACGCCGAGCTAAAGCTCGGCTCTACCTGGAGGACACGGTGAGTTTGGCTCCGTTGCTGCGGAAGGTTTTTCTGGTTGACCTGGTGAAGGGAATGTCGGTGACGTTCCAGAACCAGTCGGAGAAGGAACGGATCACGGAGCAGTATCCGTTGGAGCGTCCGGTGGTGTTCGAGCGTTATCGCGGACAGCCGCGGCTTAACGTGAATCCGGATACTGGCGAGTCGTTGTGCATCGTTTGTAACTTGTGCGCGCTGGCGTGTCCGGAACAGTTGATCGTGGTGAAGGGCGAGCGCAATCCGGTGACGAAGCGCAAGGAAGTGGTTTCGTGGACCTACGATCTGAGTCGCTGCATGTTCTGCGGCCTATGCGAAGAAGCTTGTTCGACCGATGCGCTAGAACTGACCCAGGACTACGAGATGGCATTGTATAGCCGAGACGGCATGGTGCTGGACCAGGCGGCGCTGGAGCATGGGCAGGAGCCGGTGAGGTACGCGAAATGAATCCGGTTGCCACACCAGTTTTCTTTTACGGCTTGTCGATTGCGGCGATTGTGTTCGCGATTGCGGTGATTACGCGCAAGAATGCGGTGCACGCCGCGCTGTCGCTGATCGGAACGCTGGTTTCGCTCGCCGGCCTGTACCTAATGCTGTATGCGCCGTTCGTCGCTGGTGTGCAGATCGTGCTTTATGCCGGCGGCATCATGGTGCTGTTCCTGTTCGTCATCATGCTGGTGAATCTGGACCAGAACATTCGCGAGATTCAGTTCAACAAGCAGTGGCTGGTGGGGTTGATCGCCGCGTTGTCGCTGGGTGGGTTGCTGCTGTTCGTCATGCGTCAGGGACGGGCGATTTTCCCAGTGGACCAGGTAGCTGTGCTACCGGAAGGCGCGAACACCCAGATGGTCGGCGTGATGCTGTATGGGCCGTACATGCTGCCGTTTGAGATCGCGTCGCTGTTGCTGCTGGTGGCGATTGTGGGCGCCGTTGTGATGGCGAAGAAGAGGATTTGAAAAGCAGTTGTCAGTCGTCAGCTATCAGTTGTCAGTTTCAGAAGGACGCAAGTGAAGAAGATGGCAAACGAGGCTGACCGGGAAGTTATTCATGGCTGAAATCACAACATTGCATTACCTGGTAGTGGCGGCGGCGCTGCTGATTATTGGCACGATTGGCGTGCTGACGCGGCGCAACGTGGTCATCATTCTGATGTCGATTGAGCTGATTCTGAACGCCGTGAACCTGAACCTGGTGGCGTTTTCGCGGTTGTACGGACTGCATGGGCAGATTTTCGCGATCTTTGTGATTACCGATGCGGCGGCAGAGGCCGCGGTCGGGTTGGGCATCATCATCGCCTTCTTCCGTAATAAAGAGACGGTGAATGTGGATGAGGCGGATCTTTTGAAATGGTAACTGGTAGCTGGTAACTGGTGGCCGAGAGGTTTGACCAGTTACCAGTCACCAGTAACCGAGGTTCAGCTAAACATGTATTTTCTAGACCACATCTGGTTGATTCCGCTGTTTCCCGTGATGGGCGCGGCTTGCATGTTCTTTTTTGGACGCAAGCTGACGAAGTCGGCGGTGAACGGCATTTGCGTTGGCATGGTGGTGCTGGCCTTCGCCTGGACGTGCCTCGCAGTTTGGCAGTACACCGGATACTCGGCCACGACCCCCGGCAAGACTTTTGAGAAAGTGATGTTCACGTGGTTGGGGACTGGCGACAGCGGCCTGAGGTACGTGACTAATGGCGGCACGGCGCAGTTCCGTGCTGATGCCGGGTTCCTGCTGGATCCGCTGTCGGCCATCTGGTTGATGTTCGTAACTGGCGTGGGCATGCTCATCCATATTTACTCGATGGGCTACATGGCGCACGAAGGCGGCTACTACCGCTTCTTCGGCTACCTCAACCTGTTCATGTTCTCAATGCTGACGCTCATCCTGGCGAACAACTATGCGCTGATGTTCGTGGGATGGGAGGGCGTGGGCCTGTGCTCGTACCTGCTGATCGGCTTCTACTTCCAGCGCCATTCGGCTTCGACGGCGGCCAATAAGGCGTTCATCGTAAACCGCATCGGTGACGCTGGGTTCATTCTCGGCCTGCTGACGATAGCCTGGTATCTCGGTTCGATTCAGTACACGCAAGTGAATGCGATAGCGCGCAGTGGCAAGTTCCTGATAGGAGATCCGTGGATTACCGCGGCTTGCCTGTTCCTGTTTATCGGCGCCTGCGGCAAGTCGGCACAGTTCCCCTTGTATGTTTGGCTGCCGGATGCGATGGAAGGTCCGACGCCGGTGTCGGCGCTCATCCACGCCGCGACCATGGTGACGGCGGGCGTGTACATGGTGGCGCGGTCGAATGCACTGTTTGTACTGGCACCGAACGCGATGAAGACCGTGGCAATTGTTGGCGCGCTGACCGCGATTTTCGCGGCGACCATCGGACTGGTGCAGAACGATATCAAGCGCGTGCTGGCTTACTCGACGGTGTCGCAGTTGGGCTACATGTTCCTGGCGCTCGGCGTGGGCGCGTTCGCGGCGGGTGTGTTTCACGTGTTCACGCACGCGTTCTTCAAGGCGCTGCTATTCCTCGGGTCGGGCTCGGTGATTCACGCCATGAGCGGTGAGCAGGACATGCAGCACATGGGCGGGCTGCACGGGAAGATCAAGACAACGTTCGGGACGATGCTGATCGGCACGCTGGCGATCGCGGGCATTCCCGGCTTCGCGGGGTTCTTCTCGAAGGACGCCATTTTGTGGGAGACGTGGTCGCGCGAGGCGGGTGCCTTCCGCTACCTGTGGTACATCGCGTTTCTGACCGCGCTGATGACCTCGTTCTACATGTTCCGGCTGATTTACCTGACGTTTTTTGGAAAGCTGCGCATGAGCCATGAGGTTGAGCACCACATTCATGAGTCGCCGAAGTCGATGACCGTGCCGTTGGTCATCCTGGCGTTGTGCGCGGTGGGTGCGGGATACCTCGGCATGCCGCACAGCCTGGGAGGGTCGAATAAGTTCGAGAAGTTCCTAGAGCCGGTGTTCGCCAAGGAAGCGATCCTACTCGAGGAAGAAGGCCATGCGGCACAGGTCGCGGCGGGCGAGAAGCAGGTGGAGCACACCGATCCGCTGGAATATGCGTTGATGTTCGCCTCGGTGGGCGCAGCGATTGCTGGATGGTTCCTGGCGCAGCGGGCGTACAAGCACGCCGACAAGGGCTACAAAGAGCCGATCCACGAGATTTCGCCGCGGTTCTACAAGACTCTGTTCCGCAAGTACTACGTGGACGAGATCTACGACTGGTTTGTAACCGGCCGGACGAAGGTGGCCGGGGTGCGCCTCGGGATGTTGGGCCTGGGCGAAGGGCTGTGGAAGTTTGACGCCAATGTCATTGACGGCACGGTGAACGGAGCCGGTTGGATCACGACGTTTTCCGGTAGGGTCTCTGCGTGGTGGGACAAGTGGGTCATCGACGGAGTTGGTGTAAATGGGCCCGCAGTGCTGGCCCGGTTGGCTTCGTATCCGGTGAGACTTCTTGAGTGGGGACTGGTGCAGTGGTACGCACTGGTGATGGTCGCGGGACTGGTGTGTTTCGTCTTTTATTACGTGGTGAAGTGGTGAAGGAAGCACCTAGCAATTAGCACTTAGCAATTAGCTAAAGCTGGGAGCCTGACAAGTTTGGTTGAGATAGAGGCTTAAGGTTGCGTTTGAACGCCCACAGCCAAAAGCGAAGAGCGAGTTTTCATGTATAACCACATACTTTCGATAATTTTGTTCACGCCGCTGGTGGGCGCGATACTCCTGCTATTCATACCGAAGGAACGTAAAGACGCCATCCGCTGGGTCGCGAACATCTTCGGTATGCTGGGGTTCGCGATCTCGCTGCCGCTGGTTCCGTGGTTCTGGGCGCTGAAAGAGCGCAGCGGCTTCCAGTTCGTGGAAGGCACGCCCAATAACTGGATCCCTTCGATCGGCGCGGGCTACGTGCTGGGCATCGATGGCATTTCGTTCCTGCTGATCATGCTCACGACGCTGCTGGGAGCGGTTTCGATTCTGTCGTCGTGGGAGGCCATTCAGGACCGCTGCAAAGAATACTACGCATGGTTCCTGGTGCTGCAGACGGGCATGCTCGGCGTGTTCATGTCGAACGATTTCTTCCTGTTCTTCGTGTTCTGGGAAGCCATGCTGGTACCGATGTACTTGCTGATCGGCATCTGGGGCGGCCCACGCAAACTTTACGCGGCCATCAAGTTTTTCCTCTACACATTGTTCGGTTCAGTGCTGATGCTGCTGGGCATCATCTTTTTGTACTTCCATCACCACACGCTCACGGGCGTGTACACGTTCTCGTTGACCGAGTTGTATGTGACGGCACCGAAGATTGCAGGGCCGGCGGCGATATGGCTGTTCTTCGCGTTCTTCCTTGGATTCGCGATCAAAGTGCCGATGTTCCCGTTCCATACCTGGCTGCCTGACGCGCACGTGGAAGCGCCCACGGCGGGCTCGGTGATCCTGGCGGGCGTTCTGCTGAAGATGGGAACGTACGGATTCATACGGTTCTCGCTGCCGTTCTTCCCAGCAGTGGCGATGACAACCTGGGTGCGCACACTGGTGATCACGCTGTCGCTGATTGGGATCATTTACGGCGCTCTGGTATCGCTGGTGCAGAAGGACATGAAGAAGCTGGTGGCGTATTCGTCGGTTAGCCACCTTGGATTCTGCACGCTGGGCATTTTCGCGATGAGCCCGCTGGGACTGAGCGGATCGGTGATACAGCAGATCAATCACGGCATCTCGACCGGCGCACTGTTCTTGATTGTCGGCATTCTGTATGAACGGCGGCACACGCGCGAGATTTCAGAGTATGGCGGTATCTCGACCATCATGCCGATGTATGCGACGGTCGCGCTCATTATGTTTATGTCTTCGATGGGGCTGCCACTGCTGAACGGGTTCGTAGGCGAATTCACCATCCTGCAGGGCACATTCATGGAGAACAAGTATTGGGCAGCATGGGCTGCACCGGGCGTGATACTCGCCGCGGCATACCTGCTGTGGCTGTATCAGCGCGTGTTCTTCGGGAAGAACGAAAATCCCAAGAATGCGCTCCTGAAGGACCTTTCAGCGCGCGAGATGGCGACATTTGTGCCGCTGGTGATTCTGGCGTTTGCGATTGGACTTTATCCGAAGCCGTTGTTCCAGATACTGGAAACGCCGGTGAACCACCTGGTGGCGACGATTCGGCCGGATTATCCCGGACTGACCAAGCCGGTGGTTGCGGGTGAGCCCGCGATGACGGTGCAGCCGGATGCGGCTACTCCTTTGCCTGAGGCGCCGAAGGCGCCAGAGGTGAAAGCGCCCTCGAATACTGGAAGTGCAAGCGAGACCGGCGTGACGAAGAAGCAAGCCGTCGCGCGGACTGAAGTCCGCGCGGCAAATCAAAACAGCGGGCTTAACGGCACGGCTGAAGCCGTGCCCCTTCAAAAATGAGTGAAACTGTGAGCAATTCGCTCGGCCTATATTTTTCGAGCACGGACTATCTGCTGGCGCTGCCCATGGTGCTGCTGGCGATGTTTGCGCTGGGCATCCTGCTGATCGACCTGATGCTGCCCAAGGAGTGGAAGAACGTGAATGCCTTCACCGCGCTGGCCGGTGTGGCGTTTTCGGCGATTGCCGTGGGAAAGCTGCATCTTGTCTATCGCATGGCCGAGCGACGCGGAATCGACGTTGAGGCGCTTAGCGGTTTCATGGGCGCGCTGGTGGTTGACCGCTTCGCGCTGTACTTCTTCTATCTGTTCCTGATTGGCGCGGCGATTGCGATCCTGATGTCGATGCGCTATCTGGAGATCGAGCGGGAGAACCACGGAGAATTTTACGCGTTGCTGCTGTTTTCCGTGGTCGGCATGATGTGCATGGCCGCCGGCTATGACATTGTGCTGCTGTTCATCGGCCTCGAGCTGATGGCCATTTCGACGTACGTGTTGGTGGGTTTCCTGCGGAGCGATAAGCGCTCCAACGAAGCCGCGCTGAAGTATTTGCTGCTGGGCGCGTTCTCGTCGGGGCTGTTCGCTTACGGGCTCTCGCTGTTCTACGGCGTCACCGGCAGCACCAACCTAGGAGTCATCGCCCGCAAGTTGCAGGAAGTGATGGCTACGCGGCCGCACGATCCGATCGTGGCGTTTGCGCTGCTGACTACGACCGTCGGATTGCTGTTCAAGATTGCGGCGGTACCGTTCCATCAGTGGGCTCCGGATGCTTACGAAGGCGCGCCGACCTGCGTCACCGGTTTCATGTCGGTTGCCGTGAAAGCCGCGGGTTGGGCGCTGCTGCTGAGGATCTTCCTCTTCGGCCTAGGGCCGCTGCGCTCGATGTATGTGCCGCTGGTGGTTATCGTTTCCATCATCACAATGACGGTCGGCAACCTGGCGGCCATCTCGCAGAACAACACCAAGCGGCTGCTGGCGTACTCATCTATCGCGCATGTGGGCTACATGCTGCTCGGCCTGGTGGCGAGTGATGGCGTGAACAACTCCACGGGGATCATGGCCGTTATGATCTACCTGCTGGTGTACACGTTCATGAACCTCGGGGCGTTCGCGGTGATTACTTCGCTGCGGCGTCGTAACATCATCGGCGACGACATTGACGACATGGCGGGCCTGTATTTCAAGGCGCCCGTGGAGTCGATGCTGATGCTGGTGTTCCTGTTGTCATTGGCAGGCATTCCTCCGCTGGCAGGCTTCTGGGGCAAGTACTTCATCTTCCTCAGCTTGATCCAGACCGGGCACTACGCCTTGGCGTCTGTGGCGGTCCTGTATTCCGTGATCGCGCTGTATTACTACATGCGCATGGCCAGCACGATGATCATCAAGCCCGCGACTGACAGCGTGCCGGTGAGCGTGGGCCCGGCAATGACGCTGGCGCTGGCGGTCACCGCGGCGGGGACGATCGGCATCGGCATCTTTCCCAACTTCTTCATCAATGCGGTGAACTGGTCACTAGGACTGGCGCAGGGCTCGCACACAGCGATGCTGATGCGATAAAGCATCCCTGACGCAACACCAAACCGAAGAACTCATTTTCAGCGTTCCCAACGTGTCTCGTGGTGTAGACTCACCGGCATCCCTATTTGTTGTTGGTAAGTTGTGGGTGTCGAGCGACTTCGAGGCGAACACTGATGACGATCCGGTTCCAAACCCTGCTTTCCTTGTCGGCGGTTGCCGTCTTAGCGATCTCAATGGTTGGTTGCCAGCAACTGCAGGCCATATTCGTCACCCGCCCCAGCGAAAAGATGCCGGCCTACAAGCCGGTGGACGTTCAGTTCGCAAAGCAGAATTGGTCTGCCAGTCAGCGCACATGGTTCTATCACGCAGCGCAGGGAACCGAGTTGATGCCCTACCAATGGTTCCTCGCGCTGGAGCAGCCCGAGCTCAAGGTGTTCGGAATGGTCCCGAAATTCTCTGATCCCGATTACCTGGCGCGATTCGGGTTCCTGACCGACCCCACGAGTCCGGAGAATCCGCAAGGACTACCGGTCGGCTTCGCCAAAGACACAGTCATTGACGTGAAGACTGGCGAGCGCCGGGACGTCGTCGGATTGAACTGTGCCGCGTGCCACACCGGACAGGTGGAATATAAGGGCAAGGGAATTCGTATCGACGGCGGGTCCGCGAACGTGGACATGGCTTCGTTCCAGACCGAGCTTGGTTACGCAGTGGCCTTCACCGACAAAGTCCCGGGTCGCTTCGATCGATTTGCCCGGGCTGTTCTCGGCGGGAATGCAACTGCCGAGGCCAAGGCCAAACTGCGACAGGAATTTGAGGAGTTTCTGAATACAGGCCTGGCGGAGAAGCATGAGGCTGATGCCCGCAAACTCTACGAAGTTGAAGGTGGGTTTGGACGAACAGACGCCCTGGGCCGCATCGGCAATTTTGTGTTTGGCACGGAACTCGACAACGCGAACCTGCGACCGGCCAATTCTCCCGTCAGCTTCCCTCCAGTGTGGTACACGAGCTGGTTTGCCTGGGTGCAATACAATGCTTCGATTCAGCAGCCCATGGTGAGAAACATTGGCGAGGCGCTGGGCGTTCGCGCCCGGGTCAATCTCACCGATCCGGCGAACCTCTACCGCTCAACGGTCAATGTAAAGAGCCAGTGGCAGATGGAAGACCTGCTGGCCGGCCCTACCGCTTTTGCCGGACTGTCGGCTCCGGCATGGCCTGAGGAACTGCTCGGGCCTATCGACCGGGAGAAAGCGCAGAAGGGCGCCGAACTCTACAAGCAACAATGCCAGCACTGCCACCTGCCGCCGGTGAATTCGCCGGACATACAGGATCCCAAGTACTGGGAGCCGGGACTGGGAGGTCGGTCGTTCGTGAAATTGAACGTTATTCCGCTGGAGGAGATCGGCACCGATCCCACCGAAGCCACCGACTGGTCGAAGCGCACTGCGGTAACGGGACCTCTGGGACTGGGGACGGTGTCTGCCGCGGAAGGGCTGCGAGCTGTCACCGGCAAAATTCGCGACATGAATTACGACGCGCTGGGTTTGTCAGCCGAACAGAAGATGGAATGGAGTGGCTACCGCGACGCGGGCGTCGTGGCTCCGCTGGCCTACCGTGCCCGGCCGTTGGGCGGCCTGTGGGCGACGCCGCCGTTTCTGCACAACGGATCAGTGCCGAGCTTGTATCAGATGCTGCTTCCGGCGGACCAGCGAGGCAAGACTTTCTATGTAGGGAGCCGCGAATTCGATCCCAAGAACGTCGGCTACAGCACAGCGAAGTTCGACGGCGCGTTTGAGTTCCGCACCGACCAACCCAACGATCCGCATCCAGGTAATTCCAATGCGGGCCATGAATTCCGCAACACGCCGGGCAAGGGCGTTATTGGCCGCGAGCTTACTGACGAGGAACGGTGGGCGATCATCGAATACCTCAAGACACTGTGATCGTCGGCGCGCTTCGATCGACGCCGCTGCTTTTGTATAATCGAAGGGTTTGCACTCCATCCTTGAGGTGAATCCTTTGCAGGCAGAGATTGGAATTATCGGCGGGAGTGGCCTGTACTCCATGCCGGGCCTGACCGATGTGCGCGAAGTGTCGCTGGAGACGCCGTTTGGCGCGCCGTCCGACGCCTACGTGCTAGGAACGCTGGCAGGGCGAAAGGTCGCTTTTCTTGTCCCGCCACGGCCGCGGACATCGCCTGATGCCGACCGAGTTGCCCTATCGCGCCAACATCCACGGTTTCAAACAGCTCGGGGTTGAGCGCATCTTTCACTTTCGGCCGTGGGATCGCTGAAGGAAGAGCACAAGCCGCTGGACTTCGTGATTCCCGACCAATTTGTGGATCGCACGCGGCATCGCGTGGACACGTTCTTCGGTGACGGCCTGGTTGCGCACGTCGCGCTCGGAGAGCCGATTTGCGATGAAGCCGCCGAAGTGCGTCACGAGCGGCCTGCGAGCGCGCTGGAGTCAACGTGAAGTCTGGCGGCACGTATCTCTGCATGGAAGGGCCGCAGTTCTCCACCAAGGCCGAGTCGAACTTTACCGCAGTTGGGGCATGGACGTCATCGGCATGACCAACCTCACCGAGGCGCGGCTGGCCCGCGAAGCCGAACTCTGCTACGTGACGGTCGCCATGGTGACCGACTACGACTGCTGGCATCCCGATCATGACCACGTAACGGTCGATCAGATCATCGGGGTGCTGGTGAAGAATGCCGAGAACGCCAGCAACGTAGTGCGAGAAGCCGTGGCCGCGATGCCCAAAGAGCGCGTATGCGCCTGCGGTTCGGCGTTGAAGCATGCCATCATCACCGACAAAGAACAAGGTGCCGGCAGCCACGCTGGAGCGCCTGAAACTCATCGTCGGAAAATATTTTCAGAACGAAAACAAATAGGAGCGCAGTCTTGTCCATCGTCGTTGTTGGTTCTGTTGCCTTCGATAGCCTGAAAACCCCTTACGGTGTGCGCGAGAAAGTGCTGGGCGGCGCCGCCACGTATTTTCGCTGTCCGCCAGCTATTTCACGGATGTGCGCGTGGTAGGCGTGGTGGGCGAAGACTTCCTGCCCGAGCATGAAGCCGTGATGAACAAGCGCGGTGTGGATACGCGCGGCATTCAGCGCGCCGAAGGCAAGACGTTTTTCTGGAAGGGCGAGTATGGCGACAATCTCAACGAGGCCAAGACGCTACAGACCGACCTGAATGTGTTCGCCAGCTTTCAGCCGCAATTCCGGCCGAATATCTGAACTCCGAATTCCTGTTTCTCGCCAACATCGATCCGGTGTTGCAGGCGCAGGTGCGCGACTCCATGCCCAACGCCAAGCTGGTGGGCGGCGACACCATGAATTACTGGATCAACGACCATCGCGCGAACCTGGGCGAGATGCTGAAGCGCGTGGACGTGCTGCTGATCAACGACACCGAGGCCAAGATTCTGGCGGGCGACAACAGCCTGCCGCGTGCGGCGCGCAAGGTGCTGGAACTGGGGCCGAAGGCGCTGGTCATCAAGCACGGCGAGTACGGCGCGACCATCTTCTTCCGCGATGGACAGTTTGCGGGCGGACATCATCCGTTTCGTGCTCCGGCATTGCCGCTGGAAGAAGTTCGCGATCCCACCGGTGCGGGCGACAGCTTTGCCGGCGGATTCATGGGCTACATCGCGTCGCAGGGAGAAGTTACGCGCAACGTGCTGAAGCATGCGATGTTTTACGGCAGCGTGATGGGTTCGTTCTCTGTGGAGCGCTTCGGCACGGAGCGTTTGCAGTCGCTGACGCGGGAAGAGATCGACGAGCGGTTCAACGTGTTCCGCGAATTGACTCACCTGGACTAGCGGTCGGATCGTCTTAGAGGAGGGGCCGGGTCTGAAGCCCGGCTTGTCTTCGATCTGGCGACCAATTTGATGCGGCGCTAAAGGCCGCTCTCGCCGGGGCAGTCTGGCGATTCAGCGGCGGTCTTCGGGCAACGCGCTGGCGATCGCGATCGCGACCGCCGTCATCAGGCCTCGCGGTCGCCAAACGCCGACGGATCTATGCGGCGGATGGAACATTACCGTCGCCGTTCCGGCGTCGGCTGGCGAACTGTCCCTTCGGCCAGCACTCGTAAGTGCCCAGCAGCGTCACCGGAACAACCGGCACGCCCAGCTTCGATGGCGAGATGGAATGGGCCTTTCTTGAAGGGCAGCAAGCGGCCGTCGCGTCGAGCGTGTACCCTCGGCGAAAGATCACCATGTGCACGCCGATGGCGCATGACCTCGGCGGCGGCGCGGACGCTCTCGATCGCCGCCTCGCGATTGTGACGGTCGACCGGCACCATGTCCGCCATGCGCATCGCGGTTCCGAGAATCGGGATACGAAAGACTTCTTTCTTGACCAGCACGGAACAACGGCCGGGAATCGACGGCACGAGACACCGGCGGATCGAGGTTTGACACGTGGTTCGACATGAAGATGTAGCTCTGCGCAGGGTCGCATATTCTCCAGACCGCGCACTTCAATCTTGATGCCCGCCAGGCGAACGCCGGTGATACCGAGCCAGGTTGCCACGCGATACATGACAGTCGACACTGCGAGTGACGAACGCATGGAGCAGCAGGAAAGGTCCGACGATCAGGATCGACACTCCCCAGAACGTGAGCATGCACGATAGTTCGAATCACTGCAGCACCGCCGGTCTCGTCGTCGCCGTGAATCCAAGCCTGGCGATGGGCGCGCTGCTCGGGCGTGATGTTCGGCGACATCCTGCAGGATGAATGCCTGCTCGTTACGCGCGGTGAGCTTGAGCTTGACTGTGCGCTCGCCTCTCGCGTTCGCCAACTTGAGCTTGACGGTCGCGCCCTCGCGCATCTCGTGATATCTGCGTCGTCGAGTCCGGCGTCAGCGGGCTTGCCGTTCACCTGCGATGACTCGATCACCGACGTTCACACCGGCGCGCTGGGCCTCACTGTTGGCCTCGACAGTTGCCACTTCGGGTTGTCCACCCAGGTTCGCCGTGGTGGTGAAGCCAGCGTCGTGGAGCGTGCGGCGGTTGTCTCGGCGACCTGCAGCCCGACGAACTGGAAGAAGTCGTTGTACGGCAGCTCGCGCACGCCGGCGACGTAGTTCGTGGAAGAATTCTGCGAAGCTCTGGCCGGTGATGGTTTCGGCGGCCTGCTGCACGCCGTCGGAGTCGGGGAAGAACAGTCCTTTCTTGGCATAGTTGTCGTTCATCCAGTGGAACAGATCGCGCAGGGACTTGCGGCCGTTGGTGAGCTGACGAATGCGCAGGTCGAGCAGAACGCCCACGATCTCGCCCTTGTTGTAGTAGCTGATGCTGCGCTCAGGCGTGCGATAAAACGCGTTGCCCTCGAACCACGCGTCGAGGCTCGACTCCTCTACCGACTGCCACGCGTGTGCGGGACGCGACTGCAGTTCGGTGATCTCGCCAGCCACGCGATCCATGATATTGCCGCTCGCTGATGCAGTCCGGCGCGCGACAGCATCATGTCGCCGACGGTGCTGGTTACGCCCTCGCTGAACCACAGCGCGCGCGTGTCCATGGTGTGCTGATAATCGATAGGCTCGAGCGACTGCGGGCGAATGCGCTTCACGTTCCACAGGTGAAAGAATTCGTGGGCGCTGACGCTTGCAACCGGCATCATGTTGCCGCCGAGGTACTTCGCATTGATGTCGATTGCGGTGCCGTAAGCGTGCTCCATGCCGCCTGCGCCGTGGCCGTGAGGAAAGTGATACAGGAACGTATAGTCGTCGAAAGGGCGGTCGCCCATCCAGTCGACTTCGGCGTGGGTGATCTTGAGAAGCGTGTCTTGCAGTTTGGCCGCTGTCGTAGTCGCTGGGCTGGCATGTACCACAATGTGGTAGGTCGCGCCATCCTGCTGGAAATCGAAATGCTGAAAGATGCCGACTTCGGCGGGACTGTCAGCCAGCTCATCATAGTTGTCGGCGACGCCGACTGCCTGCTCAACCTTGCCGGCGGGCGCTTCGCCGATGACGTGCACGTCGTGCAGCGCCCAGTCCGGCGGCACGTCGAGCAACTGCATGCTCATGCTTCTGCGAGCGCGTGGAGGGCGAATACATCAGCACCATCGCCCAGTTGAAGAAGCCGTGGTCAGTGCTGAGTTGCGCCCCGAACGGCCCTCCGGCGTCGAGGTGGATGTCGTACTCCGCAACGACGCAGGGTCCGGACGGCGTCACCCGCCACTCGCTGGTCTTGTCTTCAGCACCGGGACCGGCCTGCCAGATGCATCTCGCGGCGCGCAACGTCTTCGACATTGGCGGCGAAGTCGCGCACCTGGTAGAGGGCGTTCCATACCGGCATGTCGAGCACGATAGTGCCCGCTGGCTTGGGTGAAGCGAATGCTGACATGCGCCAGATGGTTGGCGTTGTCGGCGAGCGAAACGAAGTACTCCGTCGGCTGCGGCTGCGACGTCGGCCGGCGAAGCGCAGGTGACCGGCGTGCGAGCCCAGCTGCGGTTGCGCCAGGCCTCCGCAGAACAGGATCAGGCTGCGCAGTCCGGCAAGTGTAGATTGCGAACGGAGATCTCACGCTGGAGTCGAGCCTCGTGCAGCGGTCTTCAGCTTTGCCGGCAACTTCTCGTAGATGCCGCCGAAACCGCCGTTGGAGAGGATCGCTACCACATCGCCTTCGCGCAACTCAGGCGCGATAGCGTTCGACGATTTCATCGGCCGATGACAGCAGCCGCGCCGGCGTTCCGGCAGCTCGCAGTACCGGCGACCACGTGTTCAGGATCGAGTCGCTCGGCCTCCGGAATCGCGTCCGACTTGAACACGCCTGCCAGTACGACTTCGTCGGCGCTGGCCAGGCTCTCGGCCAGTTCGGCCTCAAATACCTTGCGGCGCAGCGTGTTGGAGCGCGGCTCGAGCACCGCCCACAGGCGGCGTCCGGCATAGCGCGTGCGCAGCGCCTTCAAGTGTGCCGGCGATTGCCGTGGGATGATGCGCGAAGTCGTCGATGATGGTCACTGCCGTGAACTTCGGCCCTCACTTCCAGCCGGCGCTTCACGCTGCGGAAAGAGCGCAGGGCCGTCGGCGATCGTCTCCGACCGGAATGCCATAGTTGGCCGCCATCGCCGCCGCAGCGGTGGCGTTCAAGCACGTTGTATTCGCCCGCCAGTTGCGATTCGAACTCGGCCCAGGGCGCGCCGTCGCGCGAGACCGTCCAGCGTGTTGAGTCATTCGTCGTAGTCAACGTCCGAGATTCGCCACGTCGGAATTTTCGCCGAAGCCGTAGCGCTCCACCCGGCAGAAGCGCGCGGGCCGACGCATTCGTCCACATTCGGGTGGCCATCCCATGCGACCAGCACGCCGCGCTTGCGGGACCAGGTTTACCAGTCGCTTGAACGCGGTCTTCACCTCGTCGAGGTTTTGGTAAATGTCGGCGTGGTCGAACTCGACGGAAGTCAGAATGACGGCATCGGGAAAGTAGTGCAGAAACTTCGGGCCCTTGTCGAAGAACGCGGTGTCGTACTCGTCGCCTTCGATGATGAACTCCGGGCCCGCTGCCGAGGGCAAAAGAGCTGCCAAAGTTTTCCGGAATTCCGCCGATGAGAAAACTGGGGGCACGCTGGGCTTCCGCAAACAGCCACGCCAACAGGGAGGACGTAGTTGTTTTGCCATGCGTGCCCGCCACTACCAGACGCTCGCGGCCGGCGAGAAACTCGTCGTGCACGAGGCGCGCCATCGATTCGAACGGCAGGCGCTGGTCGAGCACGTATTCCAGCTCGACGTTGCCGCGCGAGATGGCATTGCCCACGATCACCAGGTCGGGCCGCGGCTCAAGGTTCTGCTCGCTGAATGGCTGCGCGACCGGAATGCCCAGTGACGCCAGGAAGTCGGACATCGGGGGATAAGCGGCGGCGTCGGATCCAGTGACGCGATGGCCGCGCTGCTGCAACATTCCTGCCAGCGAGGCCATGGCGGTGCCGCAAATGCCGATCAGGTGGATGTGCTTGGGGTTCATGATTTGGCTGCGAACATCGCGGCGGCAGCATTCTGGACCGAGGCTGAAAGCGCCAACGAGAACGTGTCGTTCCGGCGGTTAAGGACGCCTGCACGCCGAGCGGCAGCGTGAAATTGCTTCGCGACACGTGGCCGGACTTCAGTCCATAGGCGACGGGAATCCCCAGTCGCCTACCACTCGCTGCACGACCTGTTGCAAGGTGTAGTCGCCGCCATCGCGCGGCCCGCATTCCAGCATCTCGCCAAAGATGATGCCGCGTACTCCCTCCAACTTTCCCGGCCAGCTTCAGTTGCATCAGCATGCGGTCGATGCGAAATGCCGGCTCGGCGAGATCTTCGATAAACAGGATCGTGTCGCGGGTCTCAATCTCGTAAGGAGTACCCAAGCGAGGCACAAAGCAAAGACAGGCAGCCGCCGTACAACATGCCCTCGGCGCGGCCGGGCACCAGAGTCTGTACTTCGTCGGCCGCGAACTCGCGCGTGTACGGCTCGCCCGACATCAACGCAGCCGTCCACGACGCCTCGTCAACGCCGTCCGGCCGGACGTCCACGTTGAGCATCGGCCCGTGAAACGTCACCATGCCCGCGGCATCGCAAAGGTAAGTCAGCAGCGTCGTCACATCGCTACAGCCGCAGAAAATCTTCGGATTCGCGCGCACCAGCTCGAGGTCGAGATGCGGCAGCAGATAATTGCAACCGTATCCGCCGCGAGCGCAAATGATGGCCTTTGATTTCCGGTCGCACGAACATCTCATGGAACTCATCGAGCCGCCGCTGCGGCGCTGCCGGCGAAAGTACAAATCGCGGTCGAGGATCGACGGAAGGTAGACAGGCTGAAGCCCTTTGCGCATCAGCCAGGCGCAGCCCGCTTCCAGCGCGTCGGCGTCGATCGGACCCGCGGGTGCGATGATTCCGATCTGTGTCTCCCGGCCGCAGAGCGGCAGGGCGCAGGCGTTCTGGTTGTGCGAAAGCCGCCATGAGGAAGGACTATCTTAAATGAAAAATTCGCCGCGACAGAGTATCGTCGCTGGCCCGTAGAGCAAGAGTTCGCCGTGCCACTCGACGGTTTGCGCGCCTCCCGGCGCGTGCACCCGAACCGGCGATTGTGCTCGTCCGGCGTGAATGGCGGCGGCAGCCGAGGCCGACGAGCCGGTGCCGGACGACATCGTCTCTCCGACGCCGCGCTCGCAGAAGCGCACTTCGATTTCGTGCTCGTTGATCACTTTGACCAACTCGACGTTGGTGCCTTGCGGGAAATCCGCGATGAGTCGAAGCTTCGGCGCGTCCAGCTTCTGCCAGCCAGACTGAAACTCAGGCACGAATACGACGTAGTGCGGGTTGCCCATGGAGACCGGTGATGCCGTTGAGCACGCTGTCGCGAAGGCTGACGGTCTTGTCGCCGCCGACTTCGGGCTGCCCCATGGCGGTGCGGAACTCAAAGGTCTGGCCAATCCGGGCCATCAGCTCGCAGGTCTTAGCGCCGGCGTCGGTGTGAATGACGACCGAGTCGCGTTCGTGCTCGGCGCAATACCACGCCGCCACGCATCGCGTGCCGTTGCCCGAAATCTCGGCATCGGAGCCGTCGGCGTTGATGAGGCGAATGCGCCAGTCGGCATCGGTCGCCGGGCAGCACCCACTCCACGCCATCGGCACCGACTCCGTTGTGCCGGTCGCAAATGCGGCGGGTGAACGCGGCGATGTCGTCGGGCGCGTGCTCGATCGCGATGATCAGGAAGTCGTTGCCGCAAGCGCTGGCTTTCACGAACGGTATAGAGGCCATAAGAAAGACTTGAGTGTAGCAAAGCGGTCGAACGCCGCGCGTGTGCTACTGCGCAGGCGTCGGTAACGGCGCGCCCCCGGCACGGTTCGATACGGTAGATCGCGCACTTGGCCTGCTCCGGAACCGTGATCGTGAACGACTCCGTCAATTCAGCACGGTGTTCGTGCGCTGCCATCCAAACCGGATCGCCCTTGAACGCGACGATGATGTCGGCTTGCTTTGCGGGATCGAGCAGCGCCCACTCCCAGTCGGGATGGCTGATTTCGCTGATGACGTTACGCAGACGGAATGCCCGCCTGCTGCAATGCGCCTACGTGCTCGCCCTGGTACATCAGAATGCGTGGTCGAAGGCGGCAGCGCTACGAGAAATCTGCGCCAGCGCATCCTCAAGGACCATGCGGGTGCGGGCATTGACCTCGCGCCTCCTTCAGCGTGATCGGGACCAGTCGCATACATCGACAGATAGCTTGCCGCTACCAACAACGACAGCACGCTCCAGACGAGTTATTTGCCGGCGGCCGTTGCGACAACCGCTCAGCACAGCGTACACGCTGAGAAGCACGGGAAACACCGCGAATACCGGCAGCAGTTCAAGCCCATAGCGCACGTTGTAATACGAGAACGGCCACCAACGTGGGAATGAAAATGGGCACGCTGCCGTAAGCGATCGACAGTGAATAGAAAGAGCAGTGGGACCCACAGCAAGCAGCCAAGTGAGAGTACTCTGAAAACGCCAAACGGCAATCAACATGCCGCCAGCAGCAAGTAGCAAAAGCACGTGCACCCCATTGTCCGGGGCCAACGTTGAGTTTCGCCGCTTTCAGGAAATACAAGCCCGCGGTAACGACGTGGTCTTTGCCCGGATACGGCGGCGCTCCGCGCGACGTTGTGCGCTCAGCGATGGCCTTGTGCCGAGTATGGCCCGTTCGCCCAGTCCATCGCATGGCCGGAAACTCGATGGTTGTACGCCAGCCAGAACACCGGAACCAGCGCGTTCAGCAGCAGGAACTCGACCAGCGACTTTGGCCATGGCGGCGTCGTCGCGCCGCATCGGGAGTCGAGCGCCACCAGCGCACAAACGCCCCCAGAACCAGCACGCCCATGATCGCGCCGAAGAACCATCCGTCGTAGCGGGTCGCCGCGCCGCCCGCCAGGGCGATGCCGCAGCCTTCCAGCGCACGCTCCGGCGAGCTCGGTGGCGTCGCTCCCGTTACGCCGATAGCCCACGAATCCACTCGTCGAAATAGACGATCGCCCAGATGAAGAACGCCAGGTACAGCGGCTCGTTCATCGCCGTCGCTCTGCATGTACAGCAGGTTGGGATTGAGTGCGTAAATCGCGGCCGCGACGAAAGCTGCGGCTGCGGGGTGCGCGGGCACTGACCAGCCGGAAAATCCCCAGCGATCCGACGATGTACGCCACCATGTTGGGATCGAGCCGGCGATGCCGCTCATCCACAGTGCCTTGTTCCACACGAAAGGCAGCATCAGGATGTGCGGCAGCGGCAGCCACACCGTGCCCAACTGAAAAAATGATGACAGCCACGAGCGGTTGTCGAGCACGCGCCGCGCGATGTTGATGTGCGCGACGGCGTCTCCGTAAAGCAGGATCTGTTGATGCGCGTAGTACCACAACAGCGCAGCGATCGAGATGCCGCCCAGCACGAGCGTGAACATCGCATCCTGGCGCTGCTCGGCGTATCGCTGCTCCAGTCCATGCCGTGCGGCTGGCGAACTCTCTTGTGGGTGTTTTGTTCAAGAGGTTAGTGTACGGCGGGCCATATCCATCAGGTTACGTTGCGTCAACAGAAAGCACGTACTACTTTTCGCTTCTCGGACGTTTCGCGGCAGCCAGCTTCTTCAAGGTCTTCGCCATCTCGGGCAGCTTCATGAAAGCGTTCACCGCCCGCAGCCACTGCTTATGATCGAATGCGGGCGATCCGCTCACCATCGTGCCGGCGGGAATATCGCCGTGCGTGCCGCTCTGCGCGGTGATGACCACTCCGTCGCCCACGTTGCAGTGACCGGCGATCCCGGCCTGCCCGGCGATGATGACGTTCTTGCCAACGACCGTCGAGCCCGCCAATCCCGCCTGCGCGCACAGCAGCGTATGCTCGCCAACCACCGAGCCGTGGCCGACCTGCGTGAGGTTATCGATCTTTACGCCGCGCGCGATGCGCGTTTCACCCACGCTGGCGCGGTCGATACAGGCGTTGGCCTGGATCTCTACGTCGCTCTCCACCACTGTCGGCCCCGACTGCGTGATCTTCTCCCAGTGGTCGCCATCGCGGGCGAAGCCGAAGCCGTCGGAGCCGACGACAGCTCCATTTTGGAGCACGACGTTGTCGCCCAATTCGGCAGTCCTCGCGCACGATGGAGTGGGCATGGGCGAGGAAGTTGTTGCCGATGTGCGCGCCGCGGTAAATGACGACATGCGGCAGTAGCACCGCGTTTTCGCCGATCACCACGCTCTCGTCGATCACCACGTAAGCGCCGACGTGAGCGTTGGCGCCGATTTTCGCGCTCGCCGCGATGACTGCCGTGGAATGAATTCCGGGCGCATATTTCGGAGACTGGTAAAACAGGTCAATCGCTCGGGCGAAGCCCAGATACGGGTTCTTGCTGCGCAGTAGCGCGCCGCCGGTGGCAGGGAAGTCCTCGGACACGATGACCGCGGCAGCGGCGGTTGTCTTTGGCCGCAGCCGCATACTTCGGATTGGCCACGAATGTTATCTGCCCCGCGGCCGCTTCTTCGATTCCAGCAACACCAGTAACTTCAGTTTCAGGATCCCCGTTTTCCAGCGTGACATTCAGGGCGGTTGCGATTTCGCCAAGTTTCATAGGATGGCCATGACTTGCAAAAGAAAGCTGCAAAGGACTGGCTTCGACGTGTGCCGAGCCACGAGTCTCAAATTACGTGAACATCGGTACCTGGCGGGTATCGTCGGGACGCCGGCCTCGCCGCTGCGATTTCTTCTCGCCTATCACCGCCAGGACCGTCATCTCGGCCAGAGCCGCGCGGGGCACAAAAATTCGCTGCGTGTTCGACTGGCTGTCCGGCGGAATCACCGAAAACCCTTCGCGCCCGTCCTGCACCAGATCGTTGGGCATCATGCCTTCGATGATCTCGTTGTCGCGGAATCGCAGCCGCACCCAAAGCCCTTCCGTCCGTGGCCGGGAGGTAAACGTCTTCCGGGTCAGGGATTCGGAGTCCCCGAATTCGCGCACGAAATAGATGCCTTTGACCTCGCTCAAGTCGATCGCCACGACATTTCCGGCTGTATTCAGCACCTCGACCTTACCGTCCGAAATAAAGGCCGCCGACACGTATCCATTGACCGTGTCGCGGTCCATTTTCCGGACAATCACCTTTTTGTGTGTGGTACCCATATGTTGGGGTCAGGCTGAGTGCGTAAATACCGATTGTCGCACTTTTGACGAAAAAGTGCCCTATCCTACAGTAGTTTGTAGCCAAATCGATAACGTTGTGTTATTGTCGGCTTGCAGCAAACCAGGTGCACAACGCTGTAAGTGTTGGCTTCAGAGTAAGTTGCGCGTGCCACGGCACCCGAACAAGCCACTGAAAAGGGTCGCGACAGACTATCAGTGTGCGGTTCGGCCAACTCCGAGCCACCTTAGCTAACACTTTAAGAGTCATACATTTAGATGGCAGACTACATCTATAGCATGGAGACCCGGCTCACGCCGGACCAGCAGCGTGGCGTGACCCTGATTCAAGACATAGCCAGGCACGCAGGACTCAACCTCTACCTCACCGGCGGAACTATCCGTGATCTCATAACCGGATTTCCGATTCGGGACATCGACCTTTCCATCCAAGGGAATCCGCTTAAGCTACAGAAAGACTTGGACAAAGCTGGCATTTCCGTGGAGGGCGTCGATGAGGATCTTCGCTCACTGCACCTGTTGCTACCGGGGAACGTCCGAGCCGAGCTAAACCAAACTCGCTCAGAGACTTACGATAAACCTGGCAAGCCCCCGACCACCACTCCAGCGACTATCAACGAGGATCTCCGCCGGCGTGATTTCACGATCAACGCGATGGCGCTTTCGCTGAATCCAGGGTCGAGAGGGTTACTGCTCGATCCGTTTAACGGCGTGGCCGATATCGAAGCCAAGGTTCTGCGCATTCTGCATAGCTACGCTTTTCTGGAAGATCCTATCCGGCTGATCCGCGCTACCCGCTTAAGTGCCAGATTCCATTGGCCATTAGAGGAGCGCACGCAGGCGCGGTTCGACGCGGCCAAGGAAAACAACTACATCGAGTACGTGGGCAAACGGGCCGTCGGGGTCGAAATGGAACAGTTGGCCCACGAGGACGATCCGATTGCAGTGATGCGAGCCTTGGAAAAGGAAGGCTGGCTGAAGGTGCTGCACCCGCACCTGAGCGTGGCCAAGGCAGAGTCCAGCGATCTTGGGCAAGCTATCAAGTTGCGCCAGACCCTCAACGACCTGGGGTACACACCGGAAACCGGGCCGATCTCTATGTACTTCCTGGCAAAGAAGCTGACCGACAAGGACGCCGGCGAGATTCAGCGCATGATTCCGCGGCGCGACTTCGTTGAGAAGTGGAAGCATCTGGAGAAAGACGCTCACGAACTGGCGAAGAAGCTCACTGGAAAAGAAGCCAACAGCAATTCGGGAGCGTGGAAGGTTCTAAGCGCTGCCGCCCCCGAAACTATGCTTTTCCTGAGCATGACGACGCGGCAGTCGGGCGTTGACCAGAAGCTCAAGAACTTCATGACCAAGTGGCGACAGTTCCGCGAGAAGCTGCCGTTTGCCGAGATGGCCGAGTTGCGAATTACCTCGCAGTTGCCTGAGTACCCGGAGATTTTGGAAAAGGCGTTCCTGCTTCTGCTCGACGGCAAACTGCGTTCGCACACCGAGATTTTGAACTTCCTGAAGCCATATGAGCCGCCGCCGCCTCCTCCTCCACCGCCAGCAAGGCGTGGACGCGGGAAGGCAGCAGTGCTCGAACCCGCACCAGTTGCAGCGCCCGTTGTCGCTGCGGCTCCTGGGAAGCGTGGCAGGAAGCCTAAGGGCGGCGCGGCGCCGGTAGCGGCACCTGCACCAACGACTGTGCCAGTTGCGGCTGCCAAGCCAGCGCCTGCGGCAAAGAAGGCGGCGCCGGCGAAACCGTCCAAAAAGGAAGCGAAGGCGGCGAAGAAGGCTGCACCCGTGAAGGCCAAGCCGGCTCCCAAGAAAGTGCCGGCGAAGAAGACTGTAGCCAAGAAAGCCGCGCCAAAGAAGCCGACTCCGAAGAAAGCTACGACGAAGAAGGCAGCTAAGAAGAAGCGCTAGATTTTAAGTCTCAGAGATCCGCCCCGGCGACGGTTGCCGGGGCATTTTCTTTTTGCAGCGTTTCCTCGGATCAGGAGGGAATCGCCAAGTCACTTGGCCAGCGCACCCACTGTGATTCCATCTTTCAATGTGAAGGTCGAGCCGACGGTTCCGACTACCGCTGACTTGCGCGACATTCCCGCGTGCTCCCGCAGGCGATACACGGCTTCGATCCCCGTGCAATGTGCGCCCAGCAGGTTGGAAACGTGGAACTGCTTGAATTCGTCCGCAGTCCAGTCCAACTGCTGATCGCCAGCAGGGAACAGGTGGATGCCGCCGACTACTCCGTACACCGGCGCATTGACGTAACTGTTCGTTGCGTACGTCATGATGTTTACAATGCCGGCATGTCCGCAGCCGGTAACAACCACCAGCCCACGCGGCGTATTCAGTACCAGCGACGAATCTTCAGGGATCGTGTCTTCTACGAGGCCGTCGGGCGTCTGCACTTTGCCCTTGACGCTCCAGTTGTGCTCCGGATATTTGCGCGGCACTGGGCCGGAAAACCACGCGCCGGGAAAAATCTCAAAGCCCGTCGCGTGTTCGACGAACTTGCCTCCGGTGGCTTCGTACTCTTTGCGGATGAGGAGCGTATCGTTGTCCTCGCCATCCGAGGAAGGACGGCTATAAAAAATACCTTTTCCGACGTGCACCACCGACAAGGCGTCGGGATTCTTCTTCATCAGCTCGCGGCGAAGGGTCAGCAGTCCTCCTGCGTGATCGCCGTGATTATGAGTGAGCACGACCTCCTTCACGTTTGACAAGTCAATGCCCAACTCGCGCGAGTTTTGCAGCACGGTCTCAGGCCGCGCGCCGGTATCCACGAGGACACGATGTCCGTCGGCTTCCACCAGGGCGGCGAAGCCCCACTCGCCGATGCCCTTCTGTTCGCCGACCAACATGGTGGAAAGTACCGTGACCTTGAGATCATGGACCTGCGCAGGCTTTGCCGGCGCTGGCTGGGCGACAACAGTGGCCGCGATGAATAACAGGTTTAAACAGAGAGACGCGGCAAAACGGCACGAGAAAGTATTTGTCATGGCTGAAACTCGGGGTGGCGTAGTTGGTATTTTAGCAAGCGTGGGGCAGAGTTCTTGGCAACTTCCTTTTTCCACGTTCCGTTTTTTCGTGCGTTCTGTGCCTTCCGTGGTGAATATTCTCCCACCCTCTATAATCGTGAGTTGCCAAAACTGCACCGACACGAGGCTAGCCGTTGGCGTATAGCGACCTGAGGGAATGGATCTCCGCGCTCGACAAGGCCGGGGAATTGAAGCGGGTGAAGGCGGAAGTCGATCCTGTGCTGGAGATCGCCGAGATCACCGACCGGGTATCCAAGTGGCCGGCACGCGGCAAGTCTGGCCCGGGCGGACCGGCATTGCTGTTTGAAAACATCAAAGGGCATCCGGGCGCGAAGGTGCTCATCAACCAGTTCGGATCCGAGCGGCGCATGAGGCTGGCGCTCGAAGTGGATGCGCTCGATGAGATTCCCGCTCGCATCAAGATGTTTATGGATGTGAAGTCGCCGCAAGGCTTTCTCGACAAGATCAAGATGCTGCCGCTGCTGACGGAAGTGGGCAAGTTTTTTCCCAAGGAAGTTGCGACCGGGCCGTGTAAGGAAGTGATTTTAAAGGGCGATTTCTCGCTGCTCGATTTCCCCATTTTGCAATGCTGGCCGAAGGATGGCGGGAGGTTTATCACACTGCCATCGGTAATTACGCGCGATCTTAAAACGGGAAAACGCAACGTTGGCACGTATCGCCTGCATGTTTATGACGGGAAAAGCACTGGCATGCACTGGCAGCGGCAGAAGCAGGGTGCTGAGCATTATCGCGAGCAGATGCGGCGGAAGGCCGCGGAAAATGCGGCCCAGCCGCTGACGGCGGCGCTGAATTTGATGGCGCGATCCGGCGGAGGCTCGCGGGTTGCGGAGGGCACGCAAGTGTCTGGAAGAATGGAAGTTGCGGTTGCGATTGGAACTGATCCGGCGATGATGTTCTCGTCGATCGTGCCCGCGCCGCCGGATGTTGAGGAATTCATCATCGCTGGTTTCTTGCGGCAGAAGCCGGTCGAACTGGTGAAGTGCGAGACGGTAAACCTTGAAGTTCCAGTAACTTCCGAAATCGTGTTGGAGGGTTATGTCGAGTTGGACGAGCTGAAAATGGAAGGTCCGTTCGGCGATCACACGGGCTTTTACACCATGGAAGACCTGTACCCGGTTTTTCATGTGACCTGTGTAACTCACAGAAAAGACCCGATTTATTCGACTACCATCGTGGGCAAGCCGCCCATGGAAGATGCCTGGATGGGCAAGGCGGTCGAGCGTATCTTTTTGCCGCTCATGCGTTTAAGCATTCCGGAGATCGTGGACGTGAACCTGCCGGTTGAGGGCGTGTTCCACAACCTAATGATCGTTTCGATCAAGAAGTCGTACCCCGGGCAGGCGCGCAAGGTGATGAGTGCCATTTGGGGACTGGGGCAGGCGATGTCGACCAAGTGCATTCTGGTGGTCGATGAAGATGTGAACGTGCAGGACATCGGCGAGGTCACGCTCAAGGTATTGAATAATATAGACCCTGAGCGCGATATCCAGTTCACGCTGGGGCCGGTGGATTCGCTGGATCATGCGTCGCGGCTGCCGGATTACGGTTCCAAAATGGGAGTAGATGCGACACGCAAATGGCCGAGCGAGGGGTTTACGCGTCCCTGGCCAGACGAGATTACCATGGATGCCGAGACCAAGCGGCGGGTGACGGAGCGGTGGAAAGAGTTTGGGCTGGAGTAGGAAAGCGGTTTGGAAACTTGCCAGTTATAACAGCCATTATAATGAGTTGTCCCAAATTGGAGCTACTATTTTCAATGACTTGCACGGTGCAGTTTGCTCGAAATTCTCGGCCCGAGAATCCGCGCCGGCTGCAATTTGCCCGATCAACGAAAAGTAAACTGACAGGGAGACCCCCGTATGCTTTCGCGTCCTGAACCAAACGAATACGCCGATTTTTATGCCAACTATATTTCGCTTGTGCCTGACGCGCCGATTGAAGAATTTTTGCTGAAGCAGTGGGACGAATTGGTGGCAGTCGTCCAAGGCGTGGCGGAAGATGAAGCCAGCAAGCCTGCTGCGCCGGGAAAGTGGAGCGTGAAGCAAGTCCTCGGGCACTTGTGCGATACCGAGCGCGTAATGTCGTATCGCCTGATGCGTTTTGCCCGTGGGGACGAGAAAGAGTTGCAGGGCTTTGAGCAGGACGATTATGTGGCCGCCGGAGATTTCAATAGTCGCGTGCGGCACGACCTGATGGTGGAGTTCAAGAACATTCGCGGAGCGACGATCGCCCTGGTGGGATCGATTTCGCCTCAGGCGGAAGTGCAGACAGGTAAAGCGAATGGAAATCCGGTGTCTGTGCGAGCGCTGGCATACATCATCGCGGGACACGCGCAGAACCATCTGAACATCTTGAAGGCGGCGCGGAAGTAGCCTCAGCAAGGATTTTAATTTGTGCGCTCCGGTCGCCGCAGCGCCCTGCGCGCAAGCCTTCGGCAGAGTGGAATGGGTTCACGGTTCAGATTCCCCACCGTTGAAACGGTGGGCTTTCTTCTGCCGTCCCGCTAGGCGGGACTAGAGTGTCGTAGGGCGCGCGGCTAACTCGCCTTTTCATCACAAATTATGAGTCGCAAACGCGTTCGGGATACAACTGGCTTAACTCCGTCTTCTGACTCGGAAGATTTCGCCGCCGGATCGCCGAGCGTGGGTGATTTACGGATCGGATGCGCGGGTTGGAGTATTCCACGACAGTCGAGTGACCATTTTGCTGCCGGTGCCAGCCATCTGCATCGTTATGCGCAAGTGTTGAATGCATGTGAGATCAACTCGTCGTTCTATCGGCCTCATAAGACAGATACCTGGGAACGATGGCGAGAGTCGGTCCCTGATAACTTCAGGTTTTCAGTCAAAGTCCCGAAGACGATAACCCACGAAAACAAGTTGAAAAGTGCTTCGGAGCTTCTGCCGCCTTTTCTGCGTCAGATAAGCGTTCTGAAAGACAAACTAGGGCCCATATTCTTTCAGCTTCCGCCCAGCTTGGTCTTCGACTACGACATCGCCAGGCAATTCCTTACTGTTTTTCGGGGCGGATATCAAGGGTTAGCGGTGTGGGAGCCTAGGCATCGAAGCTGGTTCAGCGACGAGGCCGATCATTTGTTGAAGGAGTTTCAAATCGCTCGCGTTGCGGCTGACCCGGCTTGCGTTCCTGCGGCGGGTCAACCCGGCGGATACGGCTCGCTGGTCTATTTTCGACTTCACGGTTCTCCGCGGCGGTACTATTCGTCGTACGAGGACGGCGCATTGGAACTGCTGGCATCACAAGTTTTGCGATTCGCCAGGAAGGCAGAGGCTTGGTGCGTGTTCGACAACACAGCGTCTGGAGCGGCGATTGCGAATGCACTGAGCCTAGTTGGGAAGATCGGAAAGCAAGGCGTGGTAGCGCCGAATAGCGCTTCAGGAAATCAAAAGCCCCGCCCTAACCAAAACCGGGCTAGAACGGTGCACCCAGAATGGTAAGTGCGTTGGGCGGGCCACCCCCGGGGACGCGAGCCGTTCGACTTCGGTCAGAGCAGGCCACGCGCCGATTTCAGGTTCCTCCCTCGATTGCGGAGAATCAATGTAGGATGGCTTGGTTCAAAAGGGGGAGACTATGCAGCAGGGGATGACAGGCGTCAATGCTTCGGAAGAGTCCATCAAGATCGGTCCGCTAGGGATCCGATTTCTCCTCACCGGCAATGATTCCAACGGGAGCGTCTCGGTATTCGAAGTGCTGGTACCGGCTGGGCAGAAGCTGGCGGCACCGGCCCACAAGAATGACGCATACGAGGAGGTCCTGTACGGCATCGAGGGTGTCCTTACCTGGACGGTTGATGGCACGCCTATCGAGGTTGGTCCCGGGCAGGCGCTGTGCATCCCCCGGGGCGCAGCGCACCGCTTCGATAATCTTGGCAACGAGGATGCGAAGCAGCTCGCCGTCATATCCCCTGCGATTATGGGTCCCGCGTACTTCCGGGAAGCCGCCGAAGTACTGGCCGCCGCCGCCGGAGGCGCGCCGGACCGCGCGAGAATGATGGACGTCTTCCGCCGTCATGGCATGACGCCGGCCGTGCCACCCGCCGGGTGAAGCCGTGGGGTTGGGCGATTGATCGGCACGACTGAAGTCGTGCCCTGACGCAGAAGGTCAAAGGCCCCGCCCTGGCCAAAATCGGGCTAGAACGGGGCACCCAACACGCCCCGTCTTCCGGATTGATATACTGATTTCTCGTATGGGAATTGTCAAAAATATCGCCGCAATCGCCAAGGGCATGAGCATCACCTTCGGGGAAATGTTCAAACCGACCGAGGTGGAGAACTATCCCGATGGGCCGGGGCCGAACCGTGGAGCCATGTTCCAGGAGCGCTTTCGCGGCATGCACGTGTTGCAGCGCGACGAGAACGGCCTGGAGAAGTGCGTGGCCTGCTTCCTGTGCGCAGCCGCTTGCCCTTCGAACTGCATCTATATCGAAGCGGGCGATAACACGGAGACGAACCGGATCAGCGGGGCGGAGCGATACGCCAAGGTCTACAACATCGATTACAACCGCTGCATCTTCTGCGGGTATTGCGTCGAAGCCTGCCCGACGGATGCGATTACGCATGGGCACGGTTTTGAGCTGGCCACCTTTAATGCCAGCAACCTGGTGTATCGCAAAGAGCAGTTGCTTTCGGGAACGCCGGCGCATATGGGCGCGAACGCGATCTATAACATCGAGGGCGCAGGCCGGTTGATGCCGAAGCCAGCACAATTCAGCTCGGGAGCGGATGTTCCTCCGGGCACGTAGGCGAAGCGAAAATTCCAGGCGTGAAGGCCGCGAATCGATTCGCGGCCTTTTTCATTTTGCGGTCCAATGCTGTGATTTACTCAGAAGCTGTTCAGCGGCATAGACCAGCAACTATTGAAAGCTGACGTGGTCGAGAACTGCGCTCGGCAGGCGGGTAAACTTATTGCCCGCGTGCGCCGGCTGGTCGGCGTGCTTGTCTTTGTTGGCTACGTATCGTCCAACCAGAAAACCTAGAGTTGAACCCACAAAAACGTCGGAGGGGAAGTGCTGGCCTCCGGTGACACGAGTGGTCGAGACGGCGGTTGCCATGCTGTACATGGCGAGTTGCACCTGCCACTTCGGGTATTCGTGCGCGACAACCGAGGCGAGAGTCCAAGCGAAGGTTGCGTGACCTGACGGAAATGATCCACTGCTGAAGTTTCCGGCGAAGAACTTGCCGTCGCCGTTGCCCATGTAAGGCCGCTGGCGGTTGAAGATCAGTTTCATCGAGCCGTATAACAGAAAGCTATCGATGGCCGCTTCAGCAGAAAGCACTCCGATGCGCTGCGCGTGCTCATCGTGGGTGAAGAGGCCGGTTACATAGATTCCTCCGGCGACGGCCGCTGTTCCGTACGTGCAGGCGTTCGCGATATTCGTGCTGGTCGGGTGCCATGCGACCGGAACCTGGTAGGCGACGGACTCGTCGTTCGCGATCAGCACTCCTGTGCTGGTCAGAACGGCAGCGTTCCAGTAGAGGGTAGTGTTGCGGAAGGGCGTACCAGTATCGAAACCCAGGGATTCGGTTTCGAACGGCGCTTTAATCAGGTGCCATTCGTCGTCGCCAATGGTTTTGACGGCGGTGGCGAGCCCGTGCTTCCAAGATGAGTGCTGACCTTGTGCGGTCGAGGAAGGCGCGTTCGGAAGAGGTGCCTGGCTTGCAGGTGCGGGCGGCTGTTGTGCCAGGGCCGACGCACTCAGCACGGTCAACAGGATCAGAGCGCGAGTAGCCGCTGCCGACCTCGAGATCGCGCGGAAATGCTTCCGAGAAATAGGGCCTTCGAAGGTGAAAGATGAAGTTCTCACGCCTGTATCCCCACCTGTTGCTGCCATTGTAAACACCAGATCCATGAGATGCACTCGGGGTGCCTGCGGCTTGCTTGAAAGGTGCGTAAATTAGAGGAATACCAAGGTATTGGGCGTTTGTGCGCTGTGACCGGGGCGATGTGACGTATGCCACAGACCTTTGGGTCGGTCCCCGACAGAATCGATGGTGGAGGACTTCGGATGTTCCCCATTGTCGCTACTCGCCAAGTCGCGCGAGGAATCAAGCTCTTCGAGATTAAGGCGCCGCGGATCGCCAAGAAACAGCGCCCCGGCCAGTTCGTCATTATCCGCCTCAACGATACCGGCGAGCGCGTTCCCCTCACCATTGCCGATGCCAATGCCGAGGCTGGAACGGTCACGATTGTGGTGCAGGGTATCGGCAAGACCACGATGCTGCTGAACATGCTCGAGGTGGGCGATTCCATTCTCGACATCGTTGGGCCTCTGGGCAAGCCGTCAGAGATTGAGAAATTCGGAACCACCGTAGTCGTGAGCGGAAGCGTTGGTACTGCGATGGCGTATCCGACCGCGCGCGAACTCAAGCGGGCGGGAAACAAGGTCATCTCGATCGTCGGCGCACGCAGCAAAGATTTGCTGGTGCTCGAAGACGAAGTGCGCCAGGTGAGCGACGAGACGTACGTCCTGACCGATGACGGCTCGGCCGGAGAGAAGGGGCTGGTTACGCAGAAGCTGCAGGAGTTGGTGGATGCGGGCTTGGTGGATTATGTGTTGGCTGTCGGTCCGGTGCCGATGATGCGCGCGTGCACCAAGGTCACGGAGCCGAAGCGCATCAAGACCATGGTGAGCTTGAATTCGATCATGGTGGATGGTACAGGCATGTGCGGCGGCTGCAGAGTGCTGGTGAATAACAGCAGCCAGTTCGCCTGCGTCGATGGACCGGAGTTTGATGCCAGCCAGGTGAATTTTGAAGTGCTGACGCAACGCAACAACATGTATCGCGAGTTGGAGAAGGCGAGCATCGAGCGGTTGCAGGCGAATCCGCTCCAGGAGTTGCAGAAAGTGCGCGACAACATTCATCAGCACCAGTGTGCGGCGATGGCGGCGGGGGTGGCCCATGAGTAAGAGCAACAATCCTCTGTCCAACAAAGAACGCATCAAGCTGCCGCGGCAAAAGATGCCGGAGCAGTTGGCACAGATACGCGCCCACAACTTCGAGGAAGTGAACGTTGGTTTCACGGAGGAACACGCCCGGCAGGAATCGTTGCGGTGCATCGAATGCGGCAAGCCGGGATGCATGGAAAAATGCCCGGTGTCGGTGGATGTGCGCACAGTTATGGACTTGATCGTGAAGGGCGACTACAAGGGCGCTGCCGCGAAGGTGCGCCAGGACAATGCGCTGCCTGCGATCACAGGACGCGTCTGTCCGGTGGAAGACCAGTGCGAGTCAGGATGCGTGCTCGGCAAGAAGGGTGAGTCGGTGGGCATCGCATACCTAGAGCGGTTTGTCGCCGATTGGGAGCGTGAGAGCGGAAAGTTTGGTCTGCCGCCGAGCGCGGAAAAGAGCGGCAAGAAAGTGGCGATCATCGGGAGCGGTCCTGCGGGATTGGCGTGCGCGGGCGACCTCATCCAGATGGGTCACAACGTACACGTATTCGAGGCGCTGCACGAGTTGGGCGGAGTGCTGATTTATGGCATTCCTGAATTCCGGTTACCGAAGGACATCGTGGCGCATGAAGTGGAAGCGCTGCGGCGGCAAGGCGTGGATTTCGAGACCAACGTCGTGGTTGGCAAGACAGTGACCATCGACGAACTGTTCCATGAAGAGGGATATCACGCTGCTTTCGTTGCGACGGGCGCGGGGCTACCGCGGTTCCTGAACGTACCCGGCGAACACCTGAACGGAATTTACTCGGCGAACGAGTTTTTGACGCGAGTGAATTTGATGCGGGCGTATCGCTTCCCGGAGTTCGACGAGCCGCTGTATCCGTGCAAAGACCGCGACGTGGTGGTGATCGGCGGCGGCAACACCGCGATGGATGCGGTGCGTAGCGCGCTGCGGTTGGGCGCGAAGTCGGCGAGCATTTTGTATCGCCGCACTGAAGCCGAGATGCCGGCCCGCGTGGAGGAAGTACACCATGCCAAGGATGAAGGCATTCGCTTCGAGATGTTGGTGAATCCGGTGGAGTTTATTGGAGACGAGAAGGGCAACCTCACCGCAGTGCGTTGCACGCGCATGGAACTGGGCGAGCCGGACGATTCCGGGCGGCGCAGTCCGGTAACGATTAAGGGATCGGAGTTCGATACGCCATGCTCGGTCGCGATTATCGCGGCGGGAACGACGGCAAACCCATTGATCCAATCGTCCACTCCGGGCTTGCAGGTGACCAAGCGCGGCTACATTGCGGCGAACGACGACACGCTGGCGACGTCGAAAACGGGCGTGTTTGCCGGCGGAGACATTGTTACCGGCGGCGCGACGGTCATCCTGGCGATGGGCGCGGGCCGCAAGGCGGCGAAGTCGATCAATGAATATCTGAAGAGCTTAGATGTAGCTGCGGTGGAGACAGAAAAGGCCGTAGCCAACTAGCAACCCCGCTATTTTATGTAAGTGTGCGCGGCCGCGATTCGTAATTGCAGGAGCAAGTTTTGTGGGAACGGTACTGCGGGTTCGAGCCGGTCCGCCCGGCGAGCATGGGATTGAAGTCGCAAGCTTCCAAGAAATGACTATTATGACTATAATAGGGCATCGCGAGGGGCTGGAGGCGGACTATGGGAACCGATGTGTGGACTGTGGCCGAAGCGAAGGCGAAATTCAGTGAGGTGTTAGAAAAGGCGCAGTCCGAGGGGCCACAGAGAATTACTCGCCACGGACGCACCACTGTCATGGTGGTCGCCGCGAAAGAATGGACACGGAAGGCCAATCGGAAAGGCAACCTGGTAGAGTTCTTCGCTGCATCACCCCTGAGCGGCGCCAGCGTCAAAGCTCCACGCCTCAAGCTCAACCTCAATAAGCCCGAGCTATGAGTTTCCTGCTGGATACGAATGTGGTGTCGGAGTCGACTAAGCCGCGTCCCAATTCCGGCTTGGTCGCATGGCTAGCCAGCGTGGAAGAGGAGAGCGTCTTCCTCAGCGTCATTACTCTGACCGAACTGCGATACGGCGTGGAGCGTTTGGCAGCGGGCCGGCGGCGCAAGCAGCTCGATCGATGGCTGCAGCACGATTTGCCTCTCCGTTTTGAGGGAAGGGTCCTTCCGATCGATGCGCTGGTAGCTGACGCTTGCGGCAAGCTGGTGGCCCGCACTGAGTCGATAGGACGTCCCATTGAAGCCCGCGACGCGTTCATCGCTGCCACCGCTCAGGTCCATCGATTGACGCTCGTTACCCGCAACGCGTCGCACTTTGAGACGACCGTGAAGTCTATTCTGACGCCTTGGACGTAGGTGCTGGGCCGGATGCGACGCGGAGAAGTCGTCAGGCCGCACGGAGTCGCCGCCGTCGCAGCAAGGTCACTGCCAGCACCGCCGCCGCAACGCCGACACCCACGGCGATGCGCCTGATACGGGTTGCGCGCCGATCCGCAGTCTTCCTGGTGCCTTTTATGTGTTCGGGACGGACTCCCATGCCAACCATCCGACCGAAGATGCGCTGCACTCCTGGAATGCGAATTACCGTCTTGAGCTGCCAAGGTGCCTTTGCCGGCCCGGTATTCTGAAACACCCGTTGGAATAAGCCGTGAGCGAAAACCTGCATCTGCTGGGTGACAATCGTAGGAAACTCGCGTCGCTGCTGCACAAGGGCGAGAGTCGATTCAGTGACGCGACCCTCGCGCAATGGATCGGTGAGAAGGTTGGCAGCCGCGACGGCATCCTGAATCGCGAGGTTGATTCCTACGCCTCCGGCCGGCGACATGGCGTGAGCGGCGTCGCCGATGCATAGTAACCCGGGCTTGTACCACTGGCGCAGGCGGTTGATCTGGACCGATAGAAGCTTGATCTGCTCCCAGTCTCTAAGCTCTTCCATGCGATCTGCGAGATAAGGAGCAATGCGGCCCACGATCTCGCGAAAGGACTCAAGGCCACCGGCCTTAATTTCCTCAAAAGAACCTTTGCGAATGATCAATCCGGCCTGAAAATAATCGCCGCGGTCGATGAGAACCAGGGCCCTTCCGTAGTTGATGTTCCCAAGAAGTTGCTCGGGATCGCCGGCATGGCGGCTGATGCGGAACCACAACACATCAATTGGAACACCGCAATTCAATCACTTCAAGCTGCGCTGCCTGCCGCATGATGGAATGACGGCCGTCACAGCCGATGACGAGCTCAGCGCGAATTTCAACCTGACCCTCCGGCGTTCTGAACGCGGACTCCAGCAACCTTGTCGTCTGCGTTGATCAATCCACTAGCTTCGTGTTGCATCCGCAGTTGGAACTGAGGGAATTTCCGGGCTTGCTGAGAGAAGAAGTTGAGAAAATCCCATTGCGGCATGAGTGCCACAAACTTGCAATGCGTCGGCAAATGGCTGAAGTCGGCCGCGCGGAAGGAAAAATCTCCGAAGACTCCGCCGACTGAGTTTAACTGTTGGTGAGGCACTCTGAGGAAATCATCGCAGCAAGCCGAGTTCGTACAGCACCTGAAGCGTAGAGGGGTGTACGGTGTCGCCGCGGAAGTCGCGAAAGAAGTCAGCATGCTTCTCGAGCACGGTGACTGGCACGCCGGAGCGGGCCAGCAAGTAGCCCAGCATGATTCCCGCGGGGCCTCCGCCAACGATGCAGCATGTCGTTTTCTGCGAAGGTTCGGACATCGCAACAGTTTAGACGCTTTTCGGATGGAGCTGGGTGTGTTGAGTCTGCTTTTATTCGTTTGAATTACGAATTATTGACCATAAACCCGCAGTGCCGCCAACCCATTCGAGGTCGCGATTGTGGTCCACGCCCATCATCATGCCGCGGCCCATGCGGATCAGCGGCAAGACCGGCGTTAGTTCGCCGCCTTCCGGCCAGACGTACATGATGCGGGTCTCCATCTGCGTCATGCCATGGGGCGTGGCGATGACGGGCTCGAAGCGCAGGCGCTCCTGCACGATGTAATTGTGACGTTCGGCGGCGGGAATGGCGTCGATATCGGCCTCAGTAGGAGCGAACTTGATGCCCGCTCCGGCGAACGAGTACAGCGGCTTGAGGATGTACTTCTCGTTGTCGTCCGGAATGCTCGGGTGCTCGTCGAGGAACCACGTGTCGGGCACGCACGGATGGTTGAGGTAGGGAATTGAGAACTTGCTGATGCGGAAGTACCAGTTGGGGTGTCCGGCCCATTCGACGTCGAGCGGTTCGCGGATGTCGAAGGGAAGCTCGATACCTTTGCGTCACAAGCTCGTCGACGATGCATGCGGTTGTAGATGCGCTTGACCTCGATCTCGCGGCCGTCTTTGGTGTAGTAGAGCTTGTCGCCGCGCTTCTTGAGCGAGACCACGTCGACGATGGCGATACCGAGTTCTTTCTGCGTGACCAGGAAGTCGGGCAGGGTCTTCTGGTTTTGCGGATCGATCTCCATCAGGATCACGTTTTCAGGATCGTGGTTGCCGACGATCGCCTCGCGCATGAGCTTGCGGTAGGAGTCGTGATCGAATCCGCCGAGATAGATGCCCAAGTCTTTCGGCAGTCCGTAATGGTCGATGTAGAGCTGGGCGGAGAGCGGTTGGTAGCCGTAGAGCGTCGGGAAGGCCTGCAGCTCGACCAGCTTGGGATCGAGTCCGCCCTTGTGATTGCGAACCAGTCCGAAGTCAACCGATACGAACATCGGTCGCGGGTTCTCGTTGGCGACGTTGTACTCGGGCGGGACGGTCTTGTCGGAGACGCGAAGATACTTCGGGTTGGTGAGCAACTGCATCGTCAGATCGTGGCCGTACTGCGCCATGCGATCGAGCAGTTCCTTGGGGATGAAGCACGGCGTTTCCGATACGCGGAAGTTGATGGGCGTGCCGCACTTCTTCCCCAGCGAGTCCAGAAAGCTCTGGTACTTCGCCGGAGTGAAGTTGCGGTTGAACTCCTCGCGTAGCGCGGGGACCATTGCTTATGCCTCGATAAGGAAGTGGCCTTTTTCCATGATCTGCTGGCCGTCAACCCAGATGTCGAACCGCGTGCCTACCACGTCAATGTGCGTGCTGGAATACCACTTGCGCGCCGGTGTGGTGTCCGTAGGGATTGCCGAAAGCGATATGCAGGCCGGGGAATTTTTCGTCCTGCAGGATGTTGCCGCAGATGCGGCGCAGCTCGATGTTGGTGCCGATGGCGAACTCGCCCACCAGGTCGCTGTTTTCATCGGTGTGGGTGTAGGCCCAGAATTCCTGTTCGAGCGCCTTGTTCTCGCTGAAGACTTCGGTGATGCGGTTCGCCTTCATGTGAATGGTGAGCGGCTGGTGCATCAAGTCGGGATACTTCTCGCAGAGGTAATCGCCGACGACGCCATCGACTACATAGACGCCGTTGACTTCGCCGGGCGTAGTGAAGATCTCGCCTCCGGGCAGATTGCCCCACTTGTCAGGGCTGATGATGCCGCTGGTCTTGATCCACTTGTAGTTGGGATTGAGGTCGGCGGTCAGGTCGCTGCCAGCAGGATTCTTGGCGTGCACCTGTTTCGCTTTGGTGACGATCTCCATCACTTTCTTGCTGAGGGCGTCAACGCGGTTGAAATCGGCGCGCATGCCTTCGCGCATGATGTCCTGGCTGATGTTGACCATGTGGGCGTGACGCATGCGACGGCGATTGACGATGTCGGTCATCTCCATGCGCGACTTCAGCTCGTTCTGCTGCACGCGCACGGCGAAGATGCTCACATTGCTGGTTTCCATGTCGTCGGCGATTTCCCGCGGCAGGCCTGGTGAGCGGGCGCTCGGCGACTTCTTCCAACACGAAAGTCTTGAAGGGCGAACCGACCTTGAGCCAATTCCTGGTGATGCTGGCGGCGATTTCGCGGCAGGCCACGTCAGTGATGACCGTAACTTTTTCTTCGGGCTGGATTCGCAGGCAGGTGTTCACCGCGTTGTAGGCCCCCGGCGAGAGCTCGGGATCAAATGGCGTCGTGGTCAGGTCAGTCAGCAATGGTGGTGTCAAGAAACTTCCTTCCTCTCAATTCTATGAATGCGCCAGCAAAGTGGCAATTTCCTAACGGCGGGCTGGCACGTCGTCGAATATGCCAACCTTCGTCTCTTCCACGATATAGTCCACGACCTTCTTCAGGTCTCCGGTTTCACGAAATACTTTGAGCTGGCGATCGGCGCCGCTGCCCATGTTCAGCATCTCGTGGATGTAATTGATCTCGTCACGCGAGCCCAGTTCGTCGACCACATCGTCGATCAGATGCAGATATTCCAGCATCAGCTTCCTGATCGGCACTTCTTCTTCCTTGCCGAAATCGATGAGCTTACCGTCGAGGCCGTAGCGGCAAGCGCGAAACTTGTTTTCGCTGATGAGCGCGCGTCCGTAGATGCGGTAGCTCTTATTGGAGGCGTGCAGCTTATAGAGCATCGCCGCCGTGGCTTGGATGAGCGCAGCAATGGCGAGGGTCTCATCGAGCCGCATCGGAATGTCGCACACACGCACTTCAATGGTCTCGAAGAACGGATGCGGGCGGATGTCCCACCAGATCTTCTTGCCGTTGTCGATGCAGTTGGTCTTGATGAGCAGATTGACGAAAGTCTCGTAATCGGCCCAGTTGGCAAAGACGTCGGGTATGCCGGTGCGAGGGAAGCGCTCAAAAACTTTGCTGCGGTACGATTTGAATCCGGTCTCCATGCCCATCCAGAATGGAGAGTTGGCGGAAAGCGCCAGAATGTGCGGCAGAAAATACCGCATTGAATTCATGATGTGGATGGCGGTGTCGCGGTCTTCAATCCCAACGTGAACATGCAGTCCGAAGACAAGGTTGGCGCGCGCCACCAACTGCATGTCTTCCACCACGCGGTAGTAGCGCTCGTCGGGATAAATCTCCTGCACTTTCCAGTCCGCAAACGGATGGGTGCTGGCGGAGCCCAGCAGCAGCCCATTCTCTGAGGCCACGCTGATCATTTCGCGGCGCAGGCTGAGCATGTCTTCGCGGGCTTCCTTAATGTTGCTACATACCTTGGTGCCCACCTCGACAACGGCCTGATGCATCTCGGCCTTGACCTTTTCGTGGATCTTCAGCTTGGCCTTGGAAAGGATCTCCATCTGGATGTGCGAGCGGAGATCGCGGGTCTCCGGATCGATCGTCTGGTATTCCTCTTCGATTCCGATGCTGAGGCTGGGCCGCTTCATTGCATTACCCCTTGGTAGCGCTCTTGGGAACTTTGACCGATTTCGCTGCGACATCTTGAGTCGCGGCGGGAGCGGGCTGCCCGGCTAGGAACGCATTCCAGCGATACTCAGAGACCTTGCCGGTGTGCTCCTTGGCCTTGCGGATCGCTAGCTCGGCGACGGCATCAACGATCCAGTGGAAGTTGTCTTCGCCGACAGAATTGATGTCAGCGTCAGGCGCGGGGTTCATGAAGTCGATGGCGTAAGGGATGCCGTCTTCGCAGGCAAACTCGACGGTGTTGAGGTCGTAGCCGAGGGCCTTGCACAGGGTGATGGCGTCTTTCTCCACGCGCGCCAGCAATTGTGGATCGATCGGCGGGCCGTTCTTGACGTAGCGCTCATGGAACGGGGCCGATGGATCGTACTGCATAATGCGTACCTTTTCCTGGCCTACGACGTAACACCTGAAGTATTCCTTGAACTTTACGCCGCGTTGCAGGGTCATGCAGAGATCGCGGCTCTGGTCGTAGGCTTTGAAGAACTCTTCCGCATTGTTGACCTTGTAAACGTCCTTCCAGCCCCCGCCGTCGAACGGCTTCAGGAAGGCAGGGAAGCCGACGTAGCCGAAAATGCTGTCCCAGGGCATGGGGAACTGCAAGTTGCGCATGGAGCGGTCTGTCGTGCCGACGGGATGCTGCTTGTGCGGCAGCAGTACGGTGGCAGGGATGGCCACTCCGAGCTTGTCGCCCAATGCGAAGTTGAAAAACTTGTCGTCGGCGCTCCACCAGAACGGGTTGTTGATGACGGTGGCGCCGCACAGCGCGGCGTTCTTCAGATAGGCCCGGTAGAAGGGAATGTCGTGAGAGATGCGATCAATGATGACGTGATACGGGGACGGATGGGCCATGCGGACTTCACCCACCGAAGCGAGCTCGGCCTGGATGCCCGGCTCGTTCATGTAGTTGATCTTGTCGACCAGTGCGGGCGGGAAAGTAGTCTCCATCCCGAAGATGATGCCGATTTTCTTCACAACTTCTCCTTCAGGGGCGGTGCAGACTCAGTGCCACTTCCGCCGCAACCAAGCTGTGGAATGACCCCAGGAAACAGCGCCGGACGCGCTCAGTGATACTTAGTATTTTAGGGGATGGAAGCGGGTTTTGCCACGCCCAATCCCCAGCCTAAACGCGAGCCGAGACGCCGATCTCGATCACAAGTAAAGCCGCGCCATGGGTCGCCACCAGGGCCAGTCGTGATAGCTCTGGTCTCCCCACACGGCCAGCTCGTGGCGAATGCCGCGGCCGCGCAGAATGGAGGCGAACTCCTCGTTGCGCTGCCAGCACATGTCCCACTCGCCCGTGGCCAGCACAGTGCGGATGTGGTTGTAACGCCATCCATCGGTGCAGTTGGCCAGATATTCGGGCGGGTTATTGAAATACACGTCTTCGCTCGACCAGCCGTCCATGAAACTCCGAATGTCGAACGAGCCGCCCATGCAGATGCTGGCGTTGACCATGTCGGGATGGCGGAAGGCAAAGTTCGCGGCGTGATAGGCACCGAAGCTGCATCCGGTGACGGCCGTGTAGGGCGTCCAGTTGCGGTGCCACATCAGCGGGAAGACGTCGTTGATGATGTAGCGCTCGTACTGCAGGTGCCGCTGCAAGCGCCAGTAGGGATGCGCGCGCTTGTTGTACCAGCTCTCGTCGTCAACGCTGTCAACACAGTAAATCTGGATTTCGCCGTTGTCGAGCTTGTCGGCGACGGCGGCGATCATCTTGTTGTCTTCGTACTCGAAGAAGCGTCCGCGGGAAGTGGGGAAGACGAGGATCTTGCGGCCGGCGTGTCCGAATTGCAGCAGCGACATGTCACGCTGCAGGTCTTTGGACCACCATTTGTGAAATTCACGATGCACGATGATGTGCCTTTCATGAAAGAAATTTGCTGGAACGAATTGCGAATTGCTACTCTAGGGAACCACTTCGCGTGACTGGCAGGCCGAGTGCAATGGCCTGTTGTTCATGGAGCGGGTGGTACATCTATTTTACAAGAGAATGTCCACGGAACCGTTCCCGAGCCCTGATGCCCACTTTCCGGCCCCATCGATGAGTAATTCTTCCGGCCCCAGCAGCCTGCAATCGCGGCTGCACATGCACAGACAGTTTGCCTCGCAGCTGCTCGAAGAGAAGCACGATTTCATCGTGTATGTTCCGCAGGTGTTCAACGACGATCCGAGTCGGTTCTTCCCGGTGCTGTATCTGCACGACGGACAGAACTTGTTCGACCCTGAGACCTCGTTCATCAAAGGCAATTACTGGCACGTGGGCGAGACGGCCGACGCCATGACTGCCGCCGGCGAGATTGAACCACTGGTGATTGTGGGAATCTATAACGCCGGCGCCAAACGCATCAACGAGTACACGCCTCTGGAAGATCGTCGGCTTGGCGGCGGCAATGCCGACGCCTACGGCCAGATGCTGGTGGAAGACCTGAAGCCGTTTGTGGCGCATCAATACCGCACACTAGCGGGCGCGGAGAATTGCGGCATGGGCGGATCGTCGCTCGGTGGGCTGGTCACGATCTATCTCGGCATGCACTATCCCGATGTGTTTGGGAAGCTGGCGGTGCTTTCTCCATCGGTGTGGTGGCGCGATCGCGTGATCTTGAAATATGTGGACCAGATTCCGCACAAGACGGGCCAGCGTATCTGGCTCGACATAGGCACTAACGAAGGCCGCCGCGCCATGCCTGATGTGCGCGCGCTGAAGCGCATGCTCCTCAAGAAGGGCTGGAGGCAAGGCAAAGACTTCGAGTACCACGAGATTCAGGGCGCTCAGCACACCGAGTGGGCCTGGGCCGAACGGGTCGGGCCGATGCTGAAATTTCTGTTTCCGCGGCGAGGGTAGTTAGTGGCTACTTCTGGCGAGCTCAGCGTTCCTACTGTCAGAACTGCAACTTCAGTCCAAATTGAATCTGCCGGGAACTAGTGCGGGTGTATGTGATCACTCCGGCCGTTGGCGACGGACCGGAGGCCGCGGCACTGAACACGACAGGGTTCGGAGTTCCGAAGTTGGTGTGATTGAAAAGGTTGAAGAACTCGGCGCGGAACTGAAGATTGAGCCTTTCGGAAAGCCTGGTCGACTTCAAGAATGACAAGTCCGTTTCCGCCATTCCGGGGCCGAAGAGCGAGTTGCGCGAAATGTTGCCATACGTCCCGGAAGGCGGCACAACAAACGCGTTGGGATTGAAGTATTGGTGGACTGAGCCCGTGACGATCGGGCCGGTGAAAGCCGGGTTCCACGACGGGCGAATCGGATTGCGGCTATCACCGTTGTTCGTCGGGTTGAAACCCAACTGCGGCGTAAAGGGGAATCCGGATTGCAGCGATTCGACCAGGCTGACGGACCAACCCGTCGCCACCTGCTTACGCCAGCCGTCCGTGGTGTTCCAATAGCGTTTGCCTTCTCCGAGCGGCAGCTCATAGGTCCCACTGATCACTCCCAGATGCCGCACGTCGGAATTTGATGGTCCCCAGTCGAGCTTCGGGTTGAGAGGAAACATCACAAATCCCGGCGCATTCGCACCCACACTGCTGTTCCATGCCGTGCCGTCGTCCAAGCTTTTGGACCAGGTGTAGACGCCTCGGAATTGCAGCCCGCGGCTCATGTTTTGCCGCACGTCGACCACCAGCCCGTTGTAGGAACTGACGCCTTCGGAAATCCAGGTCGTGGTATTGGCGAGATTGGGATTGGCCAGCGGCGCGCCCTTCGGGTAATACGCGGTCCCCGCCGGAAGCACCGCTGGGCAGGGGACTGCGGGACAGATCGTCGGCACCGGCTCATTCACATCTTCCGACAGCATTTGATGGTAGCCATGCGATCCGACATAGCCCAGGCTGAGCGACATGTTTGCCGTAATCTGCTGCTGAACCTTCAATGTGTAGGAAATCATCGTGGGCGTGTAGGAGTCGGGTTGGATACCACTAGGCGAGATGAGGCTGCCACTCGGCAAGGGAGTTCCCGGCACAATGTGCAGACTTGAAACAGGTACGTTCTTCAGCGCTTGCGTCGTGTTGAAGGGAGCTGTTTGGTCGAGACGGTAGTCGATGTTATCCAAAAGGGCGTTGTACATGCCGAACCCGGCGTTGATGACAGTCCTTCCTTTGCCGATGGGATCCCACGACAATCCGACGCGCGGTTCCGGCAGCAGCGTCGCCCGGTTCTCGGTGAAGACGGAGGTGCCTACGCGGGGGTTCGTTGCGATGACATGGTTGGTATCGAAGAGGTAATTGGAACCTCTTCCATGCGCCTCGTTCCAGCCGTTTGTGCCCTCGAGCCTGAGGCCGATTCGCACTTCGAGCCGCGGACTGACGCGAATCACATCTTGAAGGAATCCCGCAATTTCCACGGAGCGCCAGTTCAAAGGAGTCGGCGTGGGCACAACGGTGAAGGTAGACACGCTGCCCTGGAGGAACGAGGTGAGACTGCCGAACGAAGCCTGCCCATATTGATATTGGGCGAGGTTGTCATTGGCTTGGATCCACTGTAACCAGATTCCAGCCTCGATCTGGTGAATGCCCTTTGAGAATACGACGTGGTCGTCGACCGTAAACAGGTTTCGCGCAGCGCGTAAATTACTTCCGGCATTGGTGCCGGCGAGGCTGATCTGGGATGCGCCATTCAGTGCCGTGCCGCCCCCAACCACGACGGCGCCGATAGGTTTGTCCTGCACCCATCCCGGCAGATCGACAGGCGTGGTGCCGGTAAACACAAAGTATGCACGCGAGAACCCGAAGCGTGCGGTGTTGAGGGACGTCGAAGAGATCACGTGCTGTTCCTGAATGCTGAATACCTGCTCGCGCAGGCTCAGTGCCACCAGGCTCAGAGGATTCACAGAGGGAGTGTCCGCCGAACTGTCGTCGATGGTGTACGCGCTAAACAGGGAATCCTCGCCGGAGATGTTGAAATCGAGGCGCGTGGTGCCAAAATCTTCCCGGATGCTCTGCAGAGGATGACTGTAGGCATACGCTATACCTCCGCCGAGCTCGGGGCCGTTCTGCACCGGCCAGAGCGACAGCAGGGGAACTACGGCCGGAGCGACTCCCACGTAATGCAGCACCCCTTTCGAATCGGGTACATAGCCCTGACGCGCCTGATTGTCAGGAACCAGCGTCACATCACTCAGGCCGAGGTGTTGAATGTATCCTTCGTAGTTGCCGAACAGGAAAAGTTTGTTCTTTTTGAGCGGTCCGCCAACCGACCCACCGAAAACGTTCCTCTGGAACTGCGGGATCGATGCTTGATCGAAGTAGTTTCTTGCGTCCAGCGCACTGTTGCGAAGGAACTCGTAGGCGCTGCCATGCACCTGATTCGTGCCTGAAGCCGTGACAATGCTTACCTGCGCACCCGGACGCTTACCGTACTCCGCGCCGTACGTATCAGACACCACGTTAAACTCGCGTACCGCGTCGACCCCCAGCAGCTGTCCGCTGGCGCCTCCCGGCGTGACATTGATTTCGGAAGCACCGGTGTACTCAACGCCATTCAAGAGGAAGAGGTTGTCTTGCGGACGGTGCCCTGACACCGCGAACATGTTCCCTACGGCGGAGTTTGAGGTGCCGATTCCGCCAGACCGCTCTGACGTGTAGTTCACAATCGTGGGATTCAGCGCGAGGAGTTCGTCATAGCTTCGCCCGTTCAAGGGCAGATCTTTCACTTGGCGCTCGCTGACGAGCCCGGAACTTTGTTGGGTCGAAACAATGACCGGGGAAGCGATCTCGTCAACGGTTACTTCTTCTTGCACATTGCCGACGGACATCGTCACGTCTACAACCGCGGTCTGTCCGATCACAATGTCGATTCCAGTCCGCAGTTGGGACTGGAATCCATCTTTGCTGACCTTCAGTTCGTAACGCCCCACTGCGATAGATGGAACGCCGTAACGCCCCACATCATTGCTTGCCAGGTTTCGCTGGGAACGGGTCTCAAGGTTGGTGAGGGTCACCGTGGCATCGGGAAGTGCGGCGCCGGTAGTGTCGTGCACGACGCCCGTTATGGCTCCGCCGACAATTTGTGAGGTGCCGGGCGCTGCCGTGAAAAGGAGGAGCGCTAAAGTGCAAATGCTTGGGAGAGTGATTGCTGCTGGAAGGCGTCCAATGCTTCGGATGGCATTCTGGGGGGCCGCAACCTTCGTCGCCTCGGCGCGAACTTCGGTCGCGACAATCAGACGTAGCGGCAAGGCAAATGGCCGTTTCATGAGTTCTCCAAGAGTTTTAGTGGGGGTGATAGACCGCTGAAACACATCACCGGTGCAAAGCCTGGCGCGAGTTCAACCTGCCGCAGGACTCGGCCGGCTAACGGATTACTGAAATCGAAAGACTGGAAGTGCGAGACCGAGCTGGAAGGGGGTTGAGGCTTGAGCATCTTCTGGCTCGAGATGCACAGCTTGGAAGACGTCGCAGTGTGGGGCTTGGTTCCCAGGCCATTTGCGTAGACTGACGTCTTGGCATGGTAGGCAAACAGAAACACCAGGACGCTTGCCGTGATCGAAAGTAAACGCCGGCCGTAACCGCATTTTGTGTTGTGCCTCATGGGGACTCTACCAAACCAATAGCTCGAAAATACACCGGCTGCGGTGTAGCAAGCCTGGCCCGCGCCGTTGATATGACGTCAGTCTGCCGAACTGGAGCCCAACCCCGTCTTGCAAATCCTGGAGGAGCGCGAAGGCCGCAGGACCCGGTGGTCCGGAACTCGTCCAAGATTGCTGGATACTATAGCAAAAATTCCCATTCGTATAGTGGTGGCGGAGAGGAACGCGTTTTTTGCGGTGAAGGCAATGCGCTCTCAATTGCGTGCTTATGACGTTGGTCACAAGCATCTGTGATAGTGACTCTCGCCGGGCGGATCGATTCCCCTGCAAACTGGTAAAGGTCACCCTTATGGCTACGACTGCTTCTTATAGGACTCCTGCCATCGCCGGCCGCTTTCGCGCGCTCGAGCGCCTCATCGGCAACACGCCGTTGCTGGCGATTGAATTCGAGTTCCGCGGTCAGCGGCGCACCATTTACGCCAAAAGCGAGCAGATGAACCTGACCGGCAGCATCAAAGACAGGATGGCGCTGCACATCCTGCGGCAGGCGTATGCGGAAGGGCGGCTACGGCCAGGCGACACGATTGCGGAAGCGACCAGTGGCAACACCGGCATCGCCTTCGCGGCACTGGGTCGCGCGCTCGGGCATCCTGTGACCATCTTCATGCCCAACTGGATGAGCCGCGAGCGCATGGACCTGATTCACAGCCTTGGAGCGTGCATTGTGCCGGTGACGAAACAGCAGGGAGGCTTCCTGGGCAGCATCCGGATGTCGGAGGAGATGGCGGCCGAGCAGAAAGGCGTGTTTCTCCCACGGCAGTTCTCCAACACCGCCAATGTGGAGGCGCATGCGACCACGACAGGCCCGGAACTCTACCTGCAACTCATGTCAGAAGGTCTCACGGCTGACGCATTTGTTGCCGGCGTAGGCACAGGTGGGACGGTCATGGGCGTGGGAAAGTATCTTCGGCAGAAGAATGCGGCGACACGGATCTATCCGATGGAGCCGGCCGAGTCGCCCACGTTGTCGACGGGATGCAAGGTGGGGCAGCACCGGATACAAGGAATCTCGGACGAGTTCGTGCCTGCGATTCTGCGGTTGGACGATCTCGAGCCAGTCGTCGAAGTCAGCGATGGGGATTCCATTCTGATGGCGCAAAAGCTGGCGAGCGAACTCGGGCTGGCCGTAGGCATCAGCTCGGGAGCCAACTTCCTGGCGGCGCTCAAGGTTCAGGATGCGTTGGGCGGCGATGCTGTGGTGGCCACGGTTTTCGCTGACGATAACAAGAAATATCTCAGCACCGACCTGCTGCGCGACGAACCCGTAAAGTCGCATTACCTAAGCTCAGACGTGGCGCTGAAGGAATTCCGCACCACTCAACGCGCCTGCAACGTGTGTGGCGATGCCGACGATTGCGAACGAAAGATCACGGTTATCGAACGCTGAAGCCGGCCATTCACCGGGCGCGCACTGCAAAACCATCGAGCCTCGGCCGCCGAGGGGTTTACCTCGCGGCCCAAACAGACTAAATTTTCAGCAAATACCTGCTCAGCCTGAATCCTCGCGCTGGTTGGCGGAGATGCGGGCGAGCTGCGAGGTCGTATGAAATTCGACTGGTTGGTAAAACTGTTGCTGGCGGCGATCGTGGTGTTGTTGGCAGTGGTCGCATTTCGTCCTGTAGCGCAGCCGCCTTCTGTGTTGGCACAAAACGGATCGCCGTATCCGTTCTTCATCGAGCAGGGAACAGTGTCCCTGAAGAAGCCCGATGGCAACGTCACCTGGGGCAAAGTCGTGGTGGACATGCGTACCGGCGACGTCTGGGGCTTCCCGATGAAGGCGCAGAACACGCCGTATCCTGTCTATGGGCCAAGCGACACTTCCAAGGTCTCCCATCCCATGTACCTCGGCAAGATGGCGTTCGACGAAGCGGTCCATCAGTAGGACGTGGTGGGCGTGTTTGTTTTCGCGGCCTGGTTGGAACGGATAGCGAATATGAGGAATTGAATGAAGCGTGTAAGAGGGATCGTAGTAGCCGGTGCGATTTGCCTGGCATGTTTTACGTGCGGCGGAGCGCTGCCGTTGGCGGCCGAGAGCCCGACTGCGACAGCGACGACCAGCAATGTCAGCATCGATGGCAGCAAGCGGTGGGTCGACTCGGGAATGGACGTCACCGCCGGCGACAAGCTGCACATCACGGCGAGCGGTACGGTCGATTTCAGCGACAAGAAAGGCGTGACTCCGGCGGGCGCTCCGCGCGAGTGGAAGGACACCCTGCGCGACTTTACGGTTCCCAGCGCGGGACGCGGCACACTTGTAGGACAGGTGGGCAACGACCGCGCCGCAACGCCATTTGCGCTCGGAGCGGATGGAACTGTGACCGTGGTCGTCAGCGGACGCCTTTACCTCGGAGTTAACCAGGACTCGTATTTTGCGGCGACCGGCAAATACGACGTTCGCATCGAGCGGACAGCGGCCCCGAAAGCAGCAGCCAATCCGAACAATTACAACTTCCAGCCGCTCTACAAAGAGTTGGATGCGAAGCTGCCGTACCGCGTGACCGATCAGGCCGCGCCGGGCGGCAACGAAGGCGACCTGGTCAACTTCGTGATCGTCGGCAGCGAGAAACAGGTCACGGCGGCGTTCAAGGCCGCAGGATGGATCCTTCCAGACAAGACAAACCAGGATGCAGTGGTCAGTGCGCTGATCGCGACGCTGAACAAAGAAGCCTACGTTACCGTTCCGATGAGTACGCTGTTTTTGTTCGGACGCGGACAGGACTATGGCTTTGCGCGAGCGGAAGCCGTTAAGGTCATCGGCGAGCGCGACCACTTCCGCATCTGGCAGACGCCATTCAAAGGGCCGAACGGGGAGACGTTGTGGGCTGGCGCTGGTACGCACGATATCGGCATTGAGAAAGACAACCGCAAGGAGAACGCGATCACACATAAGATCGACGCCAACGTTGATGGCGAACGCGACTTTATCGCAGCAACGTTGACCCAGACGGGAGCGGTGGAGGCGACGGGGTACCTCGTGCGTCCCAAGCAGATCAAAGAGACGAAGACGGCAACGGGCGGCGAGATCAAGAGCGACGGGCGGACGCTGGTGATCGTGCTGAAGTGATTCGCAAAGACACAAGAAACTGGCCGGACTCCCATCGGGAATCCGGCCGTTTTTACTTCAGACGAAGGAAAAACTCTTAGAACGTCGGCAACGCTGAGCCGGCATCGCCGAACTTGTACGATCCCAGCATCTTCAGGTAATTGCCGCGCATGAATGCCGTGGGGTTCTCGATGTTGACCATGCTCATGCTGCCGCGCATCTGCTTGATGGACTGATACTCGTGCTCTTCCATCCAGCGTTCCATGCCCGCCAGCACGACGCCGATGTGCTCGATGCCATACTTGAGCAGCGCCGATGTGATCATGGCCACGTGCGCGCCAGCCATCATCGACTTCAACACATCGGATGAATCGTGCACGCCGCCGGTGATGGCAATGTAGGTCTCGACCTGGTGATAAAGGATCGCCGCCCAGTGCAAGCGCAGGCGCAGTTCATGCGGGCTGCTGAGTACCAGGTTGGGCGTGACTTCCAGTTCCTCAAGGTCGAAGTCGGGCTGGTAGAAGCGGTTGAAGATGACCACGCCATCGGCTCCGGCTGCTGACAATTGCCTGACGAAGTTTGCCGGTGAAGTGAAGTACGGGCCGAGTTTCACCGATATCGGAATCTTCACAACCTTGCGGATGGCGCGCACCAGTTCGCAATAGCCGTGCTCCAACTGCTCCGCCGTGATCGAAGGATCGGTCGGGATGTTGAAGATGTTCAGCTCCAAAGCATCGGCGCCTGCTTCTTCCATGTGCTCGGCGTAACGGGTCCAGCCGCCGCGCGAATTGCCATTCAAGCTGGCAATGACGGGCACATCGACCAGCTTCTTGGCCTTGTGCAGAAGCTCCAGGTAACGATCGGGCCCGATCTGGTATTTCGGCATATCGGGCAGATACGACGTGGACTCGGCATAACTGTTGGTGCCGTACTCCATCGCCGCGTCAAGGTTTTCACTCTCTGCCTCGATCTGCTCCTCGAACAACGAATACATCACGATGGCCGAGGCGCCGGCATCGCGCAGGCGCTCGAAGTTCTCGAGCTTCTCAGTCAGCGGCGAGGCCGAGACCACGATCGGGTTCTTCAGTTTCAGTCCCAGGTAATTGGTTGTCAGGTCGATCATTGAAATCTCTCCTCGCTACTTCTCGAAGCTCATCGTGGCCATGTGCTGGTACAGTTTCCAGCGCTCGTTGACGTTGTCCTGTGCCTCGTGGAGCAGCGTCTTGGCCTCCTCGGGGTTGCTGTTGACCAGCATCGTGTACCGGGTTTCGTTGTAGATGTACTTCTCCAGCGGAATGCTGGGCGCGCGTGAGTCAAGCTGGAAGGGATTCTTGCCTTCCTTGGCCAGCGCTGGGTTGTAGCGGAACAGCGGCCAGTGCCCCGAAAGCACTGCGTTCTTCTGCTGTTCGATGCCGTACACCATGTCATAGCCATGAGCGATGCAGTGGCTGTAGGCGATGATCAGCGATGGCCCGTTGTGCGCCTCGGCTTCCGCGAAGGCCTTCATGGTCTGGCCGTCGTTGCCGCCCATGGCGATGTGCGCGACGTAAGCGCGTCCGTAGTTCATCGCCATCATGGCGATGTCTTTCTTGGGGATGCGCTTGCCGCCAGCGGCAAACTTCGCTACCGCGCCAAGGGGCGTTGCCTTCGACATCTGTCCGCCGGTGTTCGAGTAAACCTCGGTGTCGAGCAGCAGGATGTTGACGTTGGCATCGGAAGCGAGGACGTGATCGAGTCCGCCGAATCCGATGTCGTAGCCCCAACCGTCGCCGCCGATGATCCACACGCTCTTCTTGACCAGCTCGTCAGCCACAGCCAGCAGGTCTTTCGCTGCCGCAGATTTGTCGCCGGCCAGCTTGGCCTTCAGCGCCTTCACTCGTTCGCGCTGGGCGAAGATGCCGGCTTCGGTGGACTGATCGGCGCTCAGAATGCCGACTGCCAGCTCTTCACCGATGGCCGATGCCATACGCTGCACCAGCTCTTCGGCGTATTCCTTTTGCTTGTCGACCGCCAGGCGCATGCCCATGCCGAACTCAGCGTTATCTTCGAACAGTGAGTTCGACCAGGCTGGGCCGCGTCCTTCTTTGTTTACGCTGTAAGGCGTGGTCGGCAGGTTACCGCCGTAGATCGACGAGCATCCGGTGGCGTTGGCGATCAGCGCGCGGTCGCCGAACATCTGGGTCATTACCTTGATGTACGGCGTTTCGCCGCAGCCTGCGCAAGCGCCGGAGAACTCAAACAGCGGCTCCAACAGTTGCGCGTCTTTCACCTGGGTGTGCGAAACCGTTCCGCGATCGAGCTCGGGGATCGAGAGGAAGTACTTCCAGTATTCGTTGTACTTTTCGCGCAACGGAGGCTGCGCTTCCATGTTGATGGCGCGATGCTTGGCCTCGCTCTTGCTCTTGGCCGGACAAACCGCGACGCAGAGGCCGCATCCGGTGCAATCTTCGGGCGCGACTTGCAGCGTGTACTTCAGGTCAGTAAATTCGCGCCACTTCGGAGCGGCCGTCTGGAAGCCATCGGGCGCGTGATTGATGGACTTCGCGTCGTACACCTTGGCTCGGATGACGGCGTGCGGGCAAACCAGCACGCACTTGCCGCACTGGATGCACAGCGACTCGTCCCACACCGGAATTTCCAGGGCGATGTTGCGCTTCTCCCACTGTGTGGTCGCCGTGGGGAAGGTGCCATCGATCGGCATCGCGCTGACGGGGATGAGGTCGCCGTCACCTGACATCATCAGGCTCTCGACGTTGCGCACGAACTCGGGCGCTTCCGCAGGAACCACGGGGCGAAGTTCAAACTTCGACGTGATCACGTCGGGTACCTTCACTTCGTGCAGGTTCTCCAGCGAAGCATCCACGGCCGCGAAGTTCTTCCGAACAACCGACTCGCCGCGCTTGCCATAGGTCTTCTCGATGGAGTGTTTGATCGAGGCAATCGCCTCTTCGCGCGGCAGCACACCGCTGATGGCGAAGAAGCAGGTCTGCATGACGGTGTTGATGCGTCCGCCCATGCCGGCCACGCGCGCCACTTCGACCGCGTCGATAACGTAAAACTTCAGCTTTTTCTCGACGATGGTGCGCTGCGCCGAGCGTGGCAGGTTGTCCCAAACTTCTTCCGGCCCGAACGGGCTGTTGAGGAGGAACACCGCGCCGGGGACCGCCGCTTTCAGCACGTCGAGCCGCTCCATGAATCCGAACTGGTGGCAGCCTACGAAGTTCGCCTTCGAGATGAGGTAGGTGGAGTGAATTGGCTTCTTGCTGAAGCGCAAGTGCGAGGTGGTGACCGCTCCCGACTTCTTGGAGTCGTAAACGAAGTAGCCCTGCACGTGAAGGTCAGTTTCTTCGCCGATGATCTTGATGGAGTTTTTGTTGGCTCCGACCGTTCCGTCGGCGCCCAAGCCCCAGAACATCGCGCGCACGGTGTCCGCGTCTTCTGTCGAATATTCCGGATCGTAGTCGAGGCTGGTGTGCGTGACGTCGTCTTTGATACCGACGGTGAAGTGGTTCTTCGGAGCGGGATTCTTCAGCGCGTCGAATATGCCTACGACCATCGCCGGAGTGAATTCCTTGGACGAAAGCCCGTAGCGTCCGCCGACTACCTTGGGGAAGCTTGCCATCGGAGCCTTGCCCGCCGTAAAGCCTTCGGTCAGCGCTATGATTACGTCCTGGTAGAGCGGCTCGCCGATCGAGCCAGGTTCCTTCGTGCGATCGAGCACCGAGATTCGCTTGGTGGTTTTCGGAAGAGCTTGCAGGAATTGCTCGACGGCAAAAGGCCTATACAGGCGAACTTTCAACACGCCGACTTTCTTGCCTTGCGCGGTGAGAGCATCGACGGTTTCGTGCACGGCCTCAGCGCCGGAACCCATGATGATGATCACGTCTTCTGCGTCGGGCGCGCCCACATACTCATATAGGTGATATTGACGGCCAACCAACGCGGCAAACTTGTCCATCGTGTTCTGAACGATGGTTGGGCACGCCAGGTAATAAGGATTCACAGTCTCGCGACCCTGGAAATACACGTCAGGATTCTGAGCCGATCCGCGCAGCACTGGATGGTCAGGCGACAGGGCGCGCTCGCGGTGCGCACGAACCAGGTCGTCATTGATCATGGCGCGCATGTCATCGAGCGTGAGCTGCTCGATCTTGGCTACTTCGTGCGAGGTGCGGAAGCCGTCGAAGAAATGCAAGAAGGGAAGGCGCGTTTCCAGCGTCGCGGCGTGAGAGATCAACGCTAGGTCCATGGCTTCCTGAACCGAGTTCGACGCGAGCATGACAAAGCCGGTCTGGCGAGTGGCCATCGCATCCTGGTGATCGCCGAAAATCGACAGCGCCTGCGCAGCTACGGCGCGCGCGGCCACGTGAATCACGGTGCTGGTCAACTCGCCGGCAATCTTGTACATATTCGGAATCATCAGGAGCAGTCCCTGCGACGAGGTAAAGGTCGTGCCTAATGCGCCCGCCTGCAGCGCGCCATGAAGTGCTCCAGCTGCGCCGCCTTCGCTTTGCATCTCGATGACTTTGGGAACCGTGCCCCAGATGTTCTTCTCGCCGATCGAAGACCAGGCGTCAGACGACTCGCCCATAGGCGACGATGGGGTGATGGGATAGATGGCGGCCACCTCGCTCACGTGGTAGGCCACGTAGGCTACGGCTTCATTGCCATCCAGTGTTACCTTCTCTCTCGACATCTTGCCTCCAGCATGATGCTCGCCTCGGGGCGAGGTTTGCGGTGAACCTGGGACGCTTTCCGTTGTGGGGGGCTCTAAGATTGCGGCGGACGCGACTTCCGAAACTTCGGTGTTTTTCAAGGTATTTTTCCCGGCTCGAGCGATGTTCGGGCTCTTTGAGTTACTTACAAAATCGTTATTTTCACGATAGCCCTCGGCGGGCCGGGTATCTGTGACCCCATACCGCACAGGTCTGTGACCTGCGTCACATACGTAGAGTCGAAGGCCGTGGAGAGAACGTGAAAATTTGCCCAGGTTATGTGCGGTTGAGGGGGTTCACAGGCCGCCGAAAAAATCGATTTCGTGCTGGTTCGCGTCAGGGCACGGGTTCAGCCGCGGCGGGGGCGAAAAGACCCGCTTTCGCGACCGTTTCGTGTCAGGGCATGACTTTAGTCGTGCCGTAAGAGGCTGGCACACGACGGGGCTTCAGCCCCTGAGGTCTTTTCCGACGGCGAAGATGACGCGTAGATCCGAACGCGCATTCGAAACCGAACTGGGCAGCATTTCGCGGTATTCGGGCACCCAATGAGCCCGAGAAAGATGGGTTGCCGCGGGCTGCGACTATTTCTGCAACTGCGCCAAGGCGGCAAGCACTTGCTCGCTGTGCTGATTGATGTCGGAATCCACGTCGGGGTATTCCTTCACGATCTTGCCCTGAGGATCGATGAGGAACGTGTGGCGCTTCGAGAACTTCACCACCCCCATGTTGGCCAGCGAGCCATATTCCTCTGAAACCGTGTGGTCGGTGTCGGAGAGCAGTTTGAAGGTCAGACCTTCCTTGGTGCAGAACTGCTGGTGCGAGTTCGTGTCGTCCACGCTGACGCCCAGGACGACTGCGTTAGCGGCAGTGAACTTGTCCTGATCGCGCTGAAAGTTATGGGCCTCGATGGTGCAGCCTTTGGTCATATCGCGCGGGTAGAAATACAGCACCACCCACTTGCCGCGAAACTGCGACAGCGTAATCGGATTGCCATCCTGCGACTTCAGCGTGAAGTTGGGCGCGGCTGTGCCGACGGCGGGAGCGTCAGTGGCTGCCATGCAGGCGGTTAAGACGAACGTGAGGGCGAGAATGAGGAGCAACAAAGGGAGACGCTTTAGCTTCATAGTGAATCACCTGGTGGAACGTTAATGTACACGAAGTCAATTGGATGCAAAGCTCAGGCCAATGATTCTTCACGCGAGAGAGTTGGTCACAAGGCTGTGCATGCTGCGTCACTGAACCGGCGCCGCCGGCGGACTAGAATTCACCCGCGACGGAAATTCTATTCTTGATTCGCGTCTGCCGCGGAGGGCCAGTGATGCACCTGAGATCCGGAACTTGGTGGTTATTATTTGCGTGCATGATGACGGTAATCGCGGCCGCGGTGGGCCAGCAGTCGCCGTCGGCGCCCTTGACTCTAAAAGGCCCCTCAATGGGCGCGGTCACATTTCCCCATTCGACGCATATGCGGGTCGCCGGCAGGTGTGAGGTATGCCATCACGCCTCGAAACCCGAGAAGCCTCTCAAGTCCGCGCAGGAGGGTTGTACGGACTGCCACACCAAACCACCGACGCCGCCGGTAACGGTCGGACTCCAGGCCGCATTTCATAACTCCACGGCGACCGCCGGTTTGTGCATCACCTGTCATAAGACGGAGAATGCCCGGGGCAAAGCTGCGCCGGTGAAGTGCGCGGACTGCCACAAAAAAGAAGGCTCGTAGTTCTGGGCCGGTTCTGGACTAGTGGGCTGCGGCGGCAGCATCTTTTGCGTTCTGCACCATCTCGGCATAAAACTCGTTCACTCCGTTGAACATGATCTGGATGCCGATGCATACCAGGATGAAGGCCGAGAGGCGAATCAGGATGCTCGTGCCGGTCGGGCCAAGGAGCCGCTCCAAGGCGTCGGAGAAGCGATAGCAGAGGTAGATCGTGATTCCGATGAGGGCAACCCCAATTGTGGAGGCGATTGCGCCTTCAAAGTGCTGCAAATGCGATTCGGCATGCGCATTGCCGCCCAGAGTGAGCGCAACCGCGATCGAACCTGGGCCCACTGTAAGCGGCATGGTTAACGGATAAAATGCCTGCGACAAGATGGTCTCACTGCTCGGTTGGGTATCTAAGTTTCGATCCGACACATTGCTTTGCTGGTTGAGGATCCGCCAGCCCGAAATCATCACAACCAGGCCGCCGCCCATCTGCACCGCCCCGATACTGATTCCGAAGAAGTCGAGAACGTAGGAGCCGACAAACAGCGAGGCGATCAACAGTGCCATGCCGTTAATTGCCACTCTCATGGCCATGGTGCGGCGAATCGCCAGGCTGTAGCCAAATGTCATCGATGCGAATATCGGTGCCATGCCAAACGGGTTGACGATGGGCAGCAGCGCCGCGTACACCAGCAAAACATTGCGAACGATGGGGAAGGTCGAGTGCATCTGCGGCAACAGAATAGCTGAAATGTTATCGGCGCGCTTTGGCGCTGTCGTAATGTAATGAGGTTGACCTACGGAAGATTTCTCGGTTGAATGGATGAACCGACCTGACGAAGTCATCTTGATCCGGACGTAACCATGGCAATACCTCCCCGCACATACGGCGCAATGCAGATGCGACTGCGAGAGTCGCTCATCACGCGTGCGTTTGTATTGCCCATCCAGGAATTCATTCATATACAGGGCATCAGCAGCGTGGTGCTCCTGGGCGCGGCGATTGCCGCATTAGTTTGGGCGAATTCGCCGTGGCACGACTCTTACCATCACGTCTGGGAACTCGAACTCACCCTGTCTACGATTCAGCTCCCAATACACGCCTGGATCAATGACGCCTTGATGGCGATTTTCTTCTTCCTCGTAGGCATGGAGATCAAGCATGAAATCGTCCATGGCGAGTTAGCGGACATGCGCAAGGCCGCCCTCCCGATCGTCGGAGCGTTGGGCGGCATGATCATTCCGGCGCTGTTTTTCGTGGCACTGAACTACGGCAAGCCGGGCCAACACGGATGGGGCGTGCCCATGGCGACGGACATCGCATTCTCCCTGGGCGTTCTGGGGATGGTGAAGGGCATTCCGTCAGAGTTGAAGATCTTCCTGCTGACGCTGGCCATTGCCGACGACATCGGCGCGATCATGGTGATCGCATTCTTCTATACCGGCGCACTGCACGTGCAAGCGCTTTTTGTGGGTGCGTTCATCCTGCTGGTAATGTTCGCGCTGCATCGCGTTGGCGTAACGCGCCAGATCGCCTACGTGCTGCTGGGCGCCGCATTCTGGGTGGCGATCCTGCGCTCGGGAATTCACGCGACCATCGCCGGCGTCATCCTCGGTTTCCTGGTGCCAACCAGCCCACGGCTTTCGCTGAAGGAGTTTCAGGAGATCGGCATCGACATGATGAAGCGCTTCCGCGCCGCCCAAAGCGAGGGAGACATGACCACCGCATACCGCCTGCTGGGGAGCTTCGAGCAATTGCTGCACGCCACCGAGTCCGCCTCCGAACGCGCAACCCGCAAACTGAATGATTGGGTCTCGTTTGTCGTGCTGCCGCTGTTTGCCCTCTCCAACGCCGGTGTCACTTTTTCGGGAGGCGCGGCCAAGGGCGTCTTGACCAGCCACATCGCGTGGGGCATCGTTGCCGGACTCGTGCTGGGCAAGCCGCTGGGAATCGTCGGCTTCAGCATAGGAGCGGTGAAGTCGGGCGTGGCCAGTCTTCCCAGGGGAGTGAGCTGGCTTCAGATGGCTGCAGTCGGAATTCTCGCGGGCATTGGCTTCACGGTGTCGATTTTCATCAGCTCGCTGGCATTCGACGATGCAACTCAGCTGATGGAGGCCAAGACTGCCGTGCTGGGAGCTTCGCTGGTGGCCGGTTTGGTCGGCTATTTTGCTCTTCGGCACGAAGCCAAGAGGCAGCCTTTGCTTGAATCCGTAGCTGCCAGCGAATAACCGGACGGCAGGCTCATCGCCACGTTGTTAGCGGTCTCGTAGCTTGTTTTTTCGCTTTAGCGACAGCGCTGGGGCTGGTAATCTTAAGGGCGTAAATACTAGCCCAGAATGCGCCTAAATTCCCCTCGTTGGCGGAAGGCGTAACCCGCGTCATTTCTTTAAAAGGAGAAGTTAATGCGTTCTCGAATTACCGTTGCTTTGTTCGCGTCACTGCTGTTGGCGGGATTCATTGGGTGTAGCAAGAAAGAGCAGCCGGCCCAGACGGCCCCTGCAGCGACGGGGCAAGAGGCTCAGGCACCTGCTGCTGGTCAGCCTGGAGCTCCTGCCGGAACTCCTGAAGCAGCTCCTGGCAGCCACATCTGCTGCTGCACCTGTGGCTGAACAAGCTCCGCCCCCGCCGCCTCCCCCGCCGCCAATCGTAATTCCGGCCGGAAAGACGATTACAGTCCGGATGGGTGAAGGACTCAACTCCAAGAGTGCGCAGGACGGCCAGACCTTCACGGGTAAGTTGGCGAACGGCATTGCGGTCAACGGCAAGGTCGTAATTCCGGCTGGCTCCGGAGTAACCGGCGTCGTTTCGGAAGCGAAGTCCGCAGGCAGGTTCAAGGGCGAAGCAATTCTTGCTATCCGAGTGACATCGATCAACGTCAATGGCGTACCGATGAACGTCGGCACGGATGAGTACGTCGTGACCCAAAAGGGCAAAGGCAAGCGCTCAGCTGTGTTGATTGGTGGCGGAGCCGGCGGAGGCGCCTTGATCGGCGGCATCGCTGGCGGCGGTAAGGGCGCGCTCATCGGCGGATTGATCGGCGCTGGCGCCGGTACTGCAGGCGCGGCCTTCACCGGCAACAAGGAACTCAGCATCCCGGCGGAGTCGGCGGCCAGCTTTAGGACGACCACGGCCATTACAATTGAGCCCGCAGCGGAGTAAAACAGTCAGTTCGCTCGGAACGAAAATGAGGGAAGCGAAAGCCTCCCTCATTTTCTTGCTTGGAATAATTTGCAGCTAAGGCTTCTTGGCTGCCTTCATCTGCTTCCGCTTTTCTGCCGCCCAATTCGCTTTGTTCACTTGCCGCCCGCGGCCGATCGCAAGCGCGTCTGCCGGCACATCTTCCGTGATGCACGAGGCCGCGCCCACGTAGGCTCCTTCGCCAATCTTGACGGGAGCCACCAGCGTCGAGTCACTGCCGATAAATACTCCATCCTCGATGACCGTTCCGTGCTTGTTCACCCCATCGTAGTTGCAGGTAATGGTGCCCGCCCCGATGTTCACGCCTTCGCCGATGACTGCGTCACCCAAATAAGACAGATGGTTGGCTTTCGACCCTTTCCCGAGCTTCGTCTTCTTGGTCTCGACGAAATTGCCGACATGCGCGCCCTCGCCGATGTCGCTGCCCGGACGCAGATGTGAGTACGGGCCAATCTGCGCGCCCTCGCGAACCGTCGAGTCTTCCATGATGCAACCCGGCCTGACCAGCACCTTGTCGCCAATCTGGCAGTTCGTGATAATCGAATAAGAGCGAACGCGACAGTCGGAACCGATCGTGGTCCGTCCGATGATCTGCACGAATGGTTCAATCACGGAATCGGCGTCGATTTGTACGTCGGCATCGATATCGCAGGTTTCGGGGCGAAAGATAGTTACTCCCGATTCCATGAGCTCACGCGCCTTCTTCGCGCGCAGCTTGGCATCAAGCTCAGCCAGTTCGACGCGAGTGTTCACGCCCAGCACTTCGTTGGAATCGTCAGCCCGCAATGCAAGAACCTTGTGGCCGGCATGTCCGAGCAGCGCCGCCATGTCGGTGAGATAGAACTCGCCGGCCCGATTGGCCGTGGTGAGTTTGTCGATATTGGCGAAGAGCGGCCCAACTGCAAAAGCGTAGATGCCGGAATTGATTTCGCGCTGCTCGCCCTCACCGTTCTGCAACATTTTCTGCTCGACGATGCGGTCAACTTCGTCGGTGGCTGCCGAGTTCTTGAACTTGCGAAACACGCGGCCATATCCGGTGGGGTCACTCGGCTCGGCGGTCAGGACGGTCATCGCCGCCGCGTTAGAAATGTGGAAGTCCCGCACCCGCTCGATCGTTTCCGGACGAATGAGTGGCACATCTCCTGAGAGCACCAGTACGTGTTCGAAGCCGATCAGAGCCTCGCGCGCCTGCATTACCGCATGCCCGGTTCCGCGTTGCTCCACTTGTTCCACGAACTGGATTCCTGCCGATCGCATGGCTTCGCGCACGCGGTCTGCCTCATGTCCGATGATGGCGAAGATATGGTCAGCCGAAACAATCTGCGTCGCCGCTGCCACCACGTGTCCCAGCAGGGTTCGCCCCGCAATCTGGTGCAGGACCTTCGGATGGCGCGACTTCAGGCGCGTGCCCTTGCCTGCGGCGAGAATGATGATGGCAAACTTGGCAGAACGGGCTTGGGCGGGTGGTTGGATGCTGGACTCCTGGATCGTCATCACCTACAGGTTATCAAGACCAGAGAAGTTCAGGCGCGTTGCTTCACTCGTACGGGCTGGGGTTCGCTGGGATTCAGCATCAGTTGCAGCAGGTCGTGCGCCATGTGGTGGGTTTCATGCCGGGCGATCAGGCCCTCGTTTGGATCGAGTTCCTCGGCCAGGTAATCGCCAAGAATCGGCTTCACTCCCAGCGCTTCGATGCCCGCGGTATCCGCAACGATTTGCGATTGCTGTTTCTCTGCGTATTTCTTGACCATGGTCGGCGAAGCCGGGGTCTGGTTGACCAGGGCATAGTCAAAGAACTTGTGCCGAGCGTGCTTGTAGATGGCCTGGATGTGTTGCGATGCCGAGAGGTCCAGGCTTTCATTCGCCTGCGTCATCAGGTTGCAAACGTAAACCTTGGTGGCCCGCGAGTCTTCGATGGCCTTTGACAGGTCGCGTATCAGCAAGTTGGGCACGAGGCTGGTAAACAGCGATCCCGGCCCAATCGTGATCAAGTCTGCATTCTCGATCGCTTCCAGAGCGGCCCTCGCCGGTTTGGCGTTCATCGGCGCCATGCGAAGCTCCACAATTCGCCGATTGCTGGCAGTGATGTTGGTTTCGCCGCGTACCACCGTGCCGTCGTCCATGATGGCGTAGAATCTGCGCGTTACTCGTCGTCGCGGGATAAATGTTACCGCGTGTCGCAAGAATCGCAGCGGCCAGTTTGACGGCCTCGCTGAAATCGCCCGTGATGTCGGTCATGGCCGACAAAAACAGGTTGCCGAAGCTGTGGCCCTCCAGCCCCTCGCCCGCCTTGAAGCGGTATTGGAACAGCCGCGATAGCAGCGCTTCCTTCTCAGACAGGGCGACAATGCAGTTCCTGATGTCCCCCGGTGGAGGAACGTTCAGTTCTTTGCGAAGTCGTCCCGCTGGAGCCGCCGTCGTCACTCACCGTCACAATCGCTGACAACTCAGAAATGAAGGGCAGCGTCCGGTCGAAGGCTGCTTCGCCGGCAAGAACAACGTGCTGCTTCAGGCCGTGGAGAAGCGTGGAGAGTCCGGTACCGCCGCCCATGGCGACTACTTTTATGGGACGCACTGCGGCGGGATAGTTGCTAGCTCGCATCACTCCAGGACGTGCTGTTAAAAGTGCCAGCCGTGGGGATCGGGAGGCGTTTCAACGCTGGTATCAGGATATAGCAGTTCGGTGAACCGCGGGTCATCCGAGAGGCTCTTGAAGTCCGAATCATTGCGGGCCTGGAAACGGTTCGCCGGATTCAGTCGAATCGCCTCGCTCAGTCCTGATGATGGCGTCGGGGAAGTGTCCCATCAGGCAGTTGAGGGCCGCCGACCCGTACCACACAAAATCCAGTTTCGGATGTTTCTGCGTCAGTTCGCCGAAGATCTCGCGCGCGCTGACGTAGTCGCCCATGTTCATCAGCGACACCGCAAAGTCGTATCGCTCTTCAGGATTCTTGAAGGTATTCGAGTCACGATTCAGGTGCTGGTTACAGGCACTCAGGTGGCTCGCGGCCCGGTCGGCAAGTTCCGGACTCGATCCAACCACCTTCTCGAAACACGCCTTGGCTTTGTCGTACTTGTGCGATTGCAACCACTTAAGACCCGGCCTCATAGTTTTGCACAGCCTGTGCAAAACGAGGATCGTCCGTGAGCTTGGCGGGTTTGGGCGTCCGGTTGCTGTTCTCGATGCCGGACTTGGAAGCTGTCAAGCCATTTGTTTTCTGCGATTTCGACGAGGATCCCTGAACGTTCTCTGGCTCTTTTTTCTTCATCTACTAGCTTCCTTCGAGTCGCTAAACGGGGGGCAACCTCTGCGGGTTGTGGAAAACCCATATTTCCTAAAGGCTGTTTGGAGTTGAGTTATACCCGCATACGGCGGTGGCGTCAACTGCGGACGCTGCCTCCGCCAATGCGGTCTAGTTCATGCTCGATCGCGGCTTCCAGGTCAATCGCCTTCCAGTCTCCCTTGATGATTCCTGCTCTGATCTGCGCCGGTGTCTTCTTCAGTTTCGTCTGCTGATACGCGTAAAACACCTCTTTCATGCAGATTCCGCAGTGGGCGCCATGATTCGACTCAAAGCAGGTATGCAGGCTGAGTGTCCGATTCGCTCGCAATAGCAGTAGCAGGGCATCTGGCTGATGACGACGGGAATCTTTGAGGCCAGCTCGTAGGCATGCACTTGGTAGGGAAACTTGAAGTTCTCACCAACTCGCTGGTCAGCTGGCAAAATCGGCATGAATTGACTGGCCGAGGGCGCCTGTCGTTGTAAGCAGGTACGTGGTCTCCCTGGGCCAAAGCCAGCGCCGCGAGGCGCAATCACCAGCGCGAAGGTCATTGTTTGTTTCATTGCAAACTCCGGCAGCTATTTTATCGAACTGAGGGAATATCTCCCAGATCCCATTCCAATGCTGCTACTGAATCTTTCAACCACTATAATAGAGTTACGCGGATTCGTTTTTCGATACCTTCACATGCCTTACGAAACACCCAACAATGAGATTTGACTCGACGGCTAAGGAATCGGGGACGTCTTGCCTTCCGCCCAGGGCGCAGATCACGTCATGCGTCCCGCCCATTCTGACGCGGTGGGTGCGAGACATCGTGATCTCCTCGCGGTCTCGGCGTTCTTCATCCTCTTCCTGTATCAGCCGGTGAAGGTCGAAGGCACCAGCATGATGCCGACGCTCGAAGACCAGGAGCGCGTCTTCATCAACAAGTTCGTGTATCGGCTGGAGCCCATCCATCGCGGCGATGTCGTGGTGTTCCGCTATCCCCGCGATATCTCCAAGAGCTACATCAAGCGCGTCATCGCTGTCGCCGGGTGATCGCGTCCGCATCGACGACGGCTTGGTTTACGTCAACGATCGCCAGGTCGCCGAGGCTTACGTTCCTTCCACGTACGAAGATGTGCGTTCGTATGCCGAAACCGTGGTGCCGGCGCATGCCTACTTCGTGCTGGGCGATCATCGCAACCTCTCCAACGATAGCCGCGACTTTGGCCCGGTGGACGAGAGCTTCATCTACGGCAAAGCAGTCTTCGGCTATTGGCCATTCGCCAAGCTGGGCAAACTGCACTAGATTGGCTGAAAGACTTGACTGCGAAAGATTGCGTCAGGGCACGACTTTCAGCGTGCTGAAGACTCGCTTAGAGACTCTTGATCGGGTATGACTTTAGTCATGCCGTCGCCTCATTGAACCGGCGCGGGACTTCAGTTCGTCGTCGCACCTGTAGATCTTGCCCGCAGCCTGCTAGATTAATAGCCGTGTTCCGGAGGCCCTGTGAAACATCCATGCTGACGCCAACCTTCCTGTTGCTTTCGACTTCAGCGTGCCTCGCTGCCGACCGCGATCCAAAGTCCTCATCGAAGCCGAACACGACTTCGCCAAAGCCACCGCTGAGCGCGGCATCGACGGCTGGATGGAGTTCATGGCTCCCAACGCCGTGGAGCTTTCCGCCGAGCCCCTGGTCGGACTCGACCAGATTCGCGCCGGCATGGGCAAGCAGCTCAATGCCGGGTTCAAACTGACCTGGGAGCCCACCAAGGCCGAATTCCTCGGCGACGGGTGATACTCGGCTTCACCGTCGGGCGCTATGAAGTCCACTTCAACGACGACTGACGGCAAGCCCAGGTCGTCAGGGCTCATACCTGACCACCTGGCAGCTGCAGAAAGACGGCTCCTGGAAGGTCATCTCCGACATCGGGAACCCCGAGATCCGCGCTAGCTTGGGAAATGAGCCCAGCCGCCATCAAACTTGCAGCTCTGCGGCGAATGTCCCGGACAATTTTGCCTCGCACGAGCAACAGTCACTAGCCGCCGATACCTGATAAAATCGATAAAATCCACTCCCCGGAGAAACAATGCAGGCAATCCTTGCGCTGGAAGACGGGCGGCATCTTCCAAGGCAAAGGCTACGGCGCAAAAGGCGAATGTTACGGCGAAGTCGTTTTTAATACTTCCATCACCGGCTATCAGGAAATCTTCACCGATCCTTCCTATGCCGGGCAGATCGTCGTTCTCACCAATCCTCAGATCGGCAATTACGGCACCAACTCCGACGACAACGAAGCCACCCGTCCTTACATCGAGGGCCTGATCGTGCGCGAGTTCTCGCGCGTCAGCTCCAACTGGCGCTCGCAGGAGGTCGCCGAAGAATATCTCGAGCGCTACAAGATTCCCGTGCTCGCCGAGATCGACACCCGCGCGCTGGTGCGGCACCTGCGCGACAACGGCGTGATGCGCGGCGTGATTTCGACCCTCGAAATCGATCCCGAAAAGCTGGTCGCCAAGGCGCGCTCGATTCCCAAGATGGACGGCACCGACCTGGCGAAAGAAGTCACCACGCCGCGCGTCTATGAGTGGGACGAGGGCGTGCGCTCCTACGAGCCGACCGAAGTGGTCGGCGTGAAGGACGCCGCGCCGAAATATCACGTCGTCGCCTACGACTACGGCATCAAGCAGAACATTCTGCGCCGGCTGGTGGGCGAGTCGCTGCAGCGTGACGGTGGTTCCCGCGACGACCAGCGCCGAAGACGTGCTGGCGATGAAGCCCGACGGCGTGTTCCTGTCCAACGGCCCCGGCGATCCCGAGCCGGTGACCTACGCGCAGGAGAACATTCGCCGCATGATGGGCAAGGTCCCCATCTTCGGCATCTGCCTCGGCCATCAGTTGATCGGCCTCGCGCTGGGCGGCAAGACCTACAAGCTGAAGTTCGGACATCACGGCGGCAATCATCCGGTGAAGCAGATGGCGACCGGCAAGGTCGAGATCACGGCGCACAACCACAACTTCGCCGTCGATCCCGATTCGCTGAAGCAGAGCGAAGTCGACCTGACGCACATCGACCTGAACGACAACACGCTGGAAGGCCTGCGCCATCGCTCGCTGCCGCTGTTCAGCGTGCAGTATCACCCCGAAGCCGCGCCCGGCCCGCACGACTCGCACTACCTGTTCAAAGATTTTGTGAAGATGATGGAGGAGTGGAAGGGGAGCCACAGCTAGCATGCCACGCCGCAACGACATCGCGAAGATCCTGATCATCGGCTCCGGGCCCATCGTCATCGGGCAGTCGGCCGAGTTCGACTACTCCGGCGCGCAGGCCTGCAAGGCGCTCAAGTCCGAAGGCTACGAGGTGGTGCTGGTCAACTCCAACCCGGCCACCATCATGACCGACCCGGAGATGGCCGACCGCACCTACATCGAGCCGCTCACGCTCACCTATCTGGAAGAGATCATCCGCGTCGAAGCCGAGATGCTCGCCGTCAGCGGACGCCCCGGCATGTTCGCCGTGCTGCCGACCGTCGGCGGACAGACCGCGCTCAACCTCGCCGTCGAGCTGGCCGACAGCGGCATCCTCGAAAAGTACGGCGCGCAGCTCATCGGCGCGCAGCTCGACGCCATCAAGAAGGGCGAAGACCGCCTGCTCTTCAAAGACGCGATGACCAAGATCGGCCTCGAAGTTCCCAAGTCGGCGCTGGTCAACAATCTCAAAGACGGCATCGACTTCAGCAGCAAGATCGGCTTCCCGGTCATCCTTCGGCCTTCGTTCACCCTCGGCGGCACCGGCGGCGGCATCGCTTACAACCGCGAAGAGCTGCTCGAACTGCTCGCCCGCGGACTCGATCTCTCGCCCGTGCACGAAGTGCTGCTCGAAGAATCCGTCCTCGGCTGGAAGGAATACGAGCTCGAGCTGATGCGCGACCTGGCCGACAACGTCATCGTCATCTGCTCGATCGAGAACTTCGATCCCATGGGCGTGCACACCGGCGACTCCATCACCGTCGCCCCCGCGCAGACGCTCACCGACCGCGAATACCAGGCCATGCGCGACGCCGCGATTGCCGTCATTCGCGAGATCGGCGTCGAGACCGGCGGCTCCAACATTCAGTTCGCCGTGAATCCTCAAAACGGCCGCATGGTCGTCATCGAGATGAACCCGCGCGTCTCGCGCTCGTCGGCGCTGGCGTCGAAAGCCACCGGCTTCCCCATCGCGAAGATCGCCGCCAAGCTGGCCGTCGGCTACACGCTCGACGAAATCACCAACGACATCACGCGCAAGACTCCGGCCTGCTTCGAGCCCACGCTCGACTACGTAGTGGTGAAGATTCCCAAGTGGCAGTTCGAAAAATTTCCCGGCGCCGACGAATCCCTCGGCCCGCAGATGAAATCCGTCGGCGAAGTGATGGCCATCGGCCGCACCTTCAAGCAGGCGCTGCTGAAGGGCGTGCGCTCGTTGGAAACCGGCAAGCGCATCGGCTCGGAAAAGATCGAGCCGCGCATCCTCACCAAGCGCCTGGTCACGCCGCATCCCGAGCGCTTGCAGTACATCCGCTACGCACTCTCGCAAGGCATGACGCGTTCGCGAGATCGCGCAGATGACCAACATCGATCCCTGGTTCCTCTACCAGCTCAAGGAAATCTCCGACGAGCAGGCCAATCTGGAGAACCTAGCCACCGAGTCGCTGAGTTCCGACCAACTGCGCGATCTCAAGCGCGTCGGCTTCTCCGACGCGCGCCTCGGCCAGGCTCTGCATTTGGGCGACGGCAGCAGCCTGCTCGGAAGCAGTCGCACCAGCTTGCGCGCCAAGCACGGTGTTCGTCCGGTCTACAAGCGCGTTGACACCTGCGCCGCCGAGTTCGAGAGCTTCACGCCGTACATGTACTCGACCTACGAAGAAGAGGACGAGGCCACTCCGACCGATCGCAAGAAAGTCATCATTCTCGGCAGCGGGCCCAACCGCATCGGGCAGGGAATCGAGTTTGATTACTGCTGCTGCCACGCGGCCTTCGCCCTGCGCGACGATGGTTTCGAGACCATCATGGTCAACTGCAATCCTGAAACCGTCTCCACCGACTACGACACCAGCGACCGCCTCTACTTCGAGCCGCTTACCTACGAAGACGTGATGGCGGTGTACGAGCACGAAGCCGCCAGCGGCGCGCCCATCGGCGTGATCGTTCAATTCGGCGGACAGACTCCGCTAAACCTTGCCTTGCCGCTCAAGGCCGCAGGCGTGCCCATCATCGGCACTTCGCCCGAGAATCTATCGATCTCGCCGAAGACCGCAAGCGTTTCGGCAAACTGCTGGAAGAACTCGACATCCCTCAGCCTCCCGGAGCCACCGCCGCGAGCGTCGAAGAAGCCTTGGCCAACGCCAATCGCATCGGCTATCCCGTGCTCGTGCGCCCCTCCTATGTGCTCGGCGGACGCGCCATGGTCATCGCTTACGACGACGACTCCGTCAACCGCTACATGAAAGAAGCGGTCGAATACTCGCAGGAGCGGCCGGTGCTCATCGACCACTTCCTCGAATCGGCCACCGAGGTCGATGTCGACGCGCTCTCCGACGGCGAAGACGTGGTCATCGGCGGAATCATGCAGCACATCGAAGAAGCCGGCATTCACTCCGGCGACTCGTCCTGCGTGCTGCCTTCGGTGGATCTTTCGCCGCAAGTGCTTGGCGACGATTCGCGACTACACCTTCCGCCTGGCGCGCGCCCTCAAAGTCGTCGGCCTGATGAACATCCAGTACGCGATTCAGCGCGACAAAGGTATTTGTCATCGAAGTCAATCCGCGCGCCTCGCGCACCGTGCCGTACGTTTCGAAGGCAACGGGCGTGCCGCTGGCCAAGATCGCCGCTCGCCTCATGACCGGCCGCAAGCTGCGCGACTTCCTTCCGGAAAACGTCGAGCGCGCCACCGACCTCGACACCGGCAACTTGCTTCTACGTGAAGTCGCCCGTCTTCCCGTGGGGCAAGTTCCCCGGCGTCGACACCGTGCTCGGTCCGGAGATGAAATCCACCGGCGAAGTGATGGGCGTGGCCGACAACTTTGGCGAAGCCTTCGCCAAGGCGCAAGCCGCCGCCGGACAAGTCCTGCCGACCTCAGGCCGTGTCTTCATCAGCGCCAACGATCGCGACAAGCCGCCATTGCCGACCCTGGCGAAACGGTTTGTCGAGCTGGGCTTCAGTCTGGTCGCGACCCACGGCACGGCCAAGCTCATCGAAGACGCCGGGCCTGCAAGTCGAGCGCGTCTACAAAGTCAAAGAAGGACGTCCCAACGTCGTCGACCTCATCAAGGGCGAGCGCATTCAGCTCGTCATCAACACGCCGCACGGCCCCGATCCCTGGTTTGACGAGAAGGCGATTCGCCGCGCCGCCGTGACCGCACGCATCCCCACCATCACAACGCTGTCGGCAGCGACGCGCCGCCTGTGAAGGCATCGCCGCCCTCCAGCGCGGAGACGTCAAGGTCTACGCCTTCCAGCAACTCCACGCCGAGCGCGCCGCCGCCGCAAAGTAGGGTGGAGCTGGCCTTCAGGCCAGCGTCCCGCGCGTCCCACAGTTTGGAAAGGGGCGCGGCTTTAGCCGCGCCGTACCGATCCCTTACCTCTGTCATTCCTCGCGGACTTCAGTTCGCACGGAATCTGCCGTCTGCCTAAACATTTGGGTGGAGCACCGCTTCAGCGGTGCATCAGACAGCTATCTCGGAGCGCGGCTTCAGCCGCTGAAGTAATGCAACAGCGGATGCTCGACTAGAATCACAATCATGCTCCGCCAATTCGCCCGCCCGTCTGCATAAACCTTTGGGGTGGAGCACCGCTGTGTGAAGTAATGCTGGGCGGAGCACGTTGGGTGGAGCACCGCTTTAGCGGTGCATTAAACAGCCGCCTCAGAACGCGGCTTTAGCCGCTGAGGTAATTCATCCGTCTCGAATTCTTGATTGAGCGAGCAGTAACGGTATGCCTCCGCCAATCCCGCGCGAACCGGATTTTGGTGAATATAGGACTTGAATTTTTCAAACTCGCTTAGATCGCGCACTCGCCGATCAACGAAGCTCTTCTGCCATACCGGCCCACCACTCCCATCAATTTGCCCGCCTGATGTGAAAATCCACCCTTAATGAATTGGACAACCCGTTCCAAGGTGAGGCCTTCCGGCACCGTCAGAAGCAGATGAATGTGGTTAGGCATAACGACGAAGGCATGCAGTAGAAACTTGCGTTCGGCGCGATACCGATACATTGTCTGGCAGAACAAATCAGCCATCCGTTCTGATTGGAGGAAGTTTTCTTGCAAAAGGTCCCGGCGGTGATGAAGTAGGTTGTGCTGCTGGTTTGGCCTCGATGGGGGATCGCCATGACTTACCTCAGCGGCTGAAGCCGCGGACAATATCTCCAACTGAAATGCACCGCTGAAGCGGTGCTCCACCCAATATCGCCGCACGAGTCGTTTTGTGTCAGTGACGGGTAACCGCAGTCGCCGTGAGATTTCTAATCCGAGCGAGAGCTTGGGTGCTGAGCTCTTGGGTGGGGCACTTTGGGTGGGGCGCCTTAGGTGGAGCGCCTTGGGAAGAGCAATTTGGGTGGAGCACCTTGGCAGGAGCACTTTTGGGTGGAGCACCGCTTCAGCGGTGCATTAAACAGCCGCCTGACAGCACGGCTTTAGCCGCTGAGGTAACTCCGCCAATCCAAGTTAAGCTTCCTCCATCACACCCCTCCGTGACCCACGCCCTTTTCCGGTTGCCCTCTCTTCGGTAGAACTTTGAGATGGCGAGGCGAGGAAAAGCTCTGCCTTTCCAAACTGAGACGCCGGCGAGTATTGGAAGTATTGATAGTATTTGTATTTGCAGTATTGGAAGTATTGGTGCTGAGATGCGGCACTAAGCTGCACAAAATAATAATGTTATCCATCATTCCTTCGCTCGCCTTGGCTGCAATCGCGTGAGTGAGGGAGGGGGTCAAAACGATGCCAAAACCCGCGAGATATTTGGTTCAACTCCGTCTCACCGACTCCGACAGGCGCCGCATCAAGTCCCTCGCCGCCAAACAAGGTCTGACCCTTCAGGACGCAGTTGTCGAAGCCTTTGACGCATGGGCGGAGAGGCTACGAACCGGCGGCTCAGGCCAAGCCAAGCGACAAGTCCCGAGGTCTACCGCGCCGGCCTTCGAACCTGCTCCGCAAGCGCCTTCCTTGGTTTGGCTCGCCCGCGCCCTCAAGGCGGACTGGAGACAATGTCCCGAGGCAGAACTCGTGAGTGACGGCACGAACAGCATGTGGCTGCTTCGTGGCACGGAAGCTCCCATTAACGAGGTGATGTCTGCGATCGACGACGGAATTCCCGTGCCCGAAATCGCTAAAATTTTCTCAATAGATCTTGCCTTGTTAGCCAGGGTCATGGAGTTTGCAGCTACGCCGCAAGAATCCGACGCGATAAACTGAATATCACTATGTTTCTTCACGGCATCTTTCCCTCCCATCACCACGCCGTTCTATCCTGACGGCAAAATCTATCACCGCAAGCTCGAGCAGAACGTCGAGCACTATTCGCGCACGCCGACTGCGGGCATCGTGGTGCTTGGCTCGACCGGCGAAGCCATTCTGCTCAGCGATGACGAGCAGCCGCGAGGTCCTGAAGACCGCGATCGACGCGGCCGCCAATGAAAAGGTCATGATCGCCGGAACCGCTGTTGAGTCGGCATCGGAGACGCTGCGCCTGACTGAATATGCCCATGACATCGGCTACGACGTCGCCATGGTGCGCACGCCGCACTACTACAAGGGCCAGATGGCGAACCCGGCAGAACATGCTGGCGTTCTACCGCTTCGTGTGCGACCGCTCGCCGCTGCCGGTGATCATCTACAACTTTCCGCAAGCCACCGGCTACGACATTCCCGCCGAATTGGTCATCGAGCTCGCCGAGCACCCGAACCTCATCGGCATCAAGGAATCGTCCGGCTCCATCGAGAAAGTACAGAAGATGGTCGAAGGCACACGCCACATCAAGCGCAAAGCTACTGTCACGGAAACCTTCGCTGCGGTTACCGGACGCATGCTCAAAGCCGCCGCCGCTCCTGCCAATGGATGAGGGCGGAGCATCTGGTTTCCATCGGCGGGACTGCGGGTGAAGCCGCCCCCAAACCCTCTTCGAGCGCAGTGAAAGTCGTTGGCGGTCTGAAGACCCGCGAGAAAGAAGTCGGCTTCCAGGTGCTGGTTGGCGCCGCACAAAAATTGGCTCCTTCCCTCGACGCCGGAGCAATCGGCGCCATTCTGGCCTTTGCCGACTGCGCTCCCACCGCCTGCTACGAGATTTACGCAGCCTGGAAAGAGGGCGACTGGCCCTCGCTGCGGAAAAGCAGGAACGTATTGCCAAGGCCGCGGTTCGCATCGTTGGCGAACTCAGCATTCCGGCTGTGAAATATGCGATGGATTTCAACGGCCTGTTCGGAGGCACGCCGCGGCTGCCGTTACTGCCGTTGGCAGCCGACAAGAAGGCGGAAGTCGAAGAACTGCTGGCGAACATTCGTAACTAGGCTGAAGTCCGCTCACTTTTCCTGAAGCATCCTCGGATGCTTCGTCTATATTGGCAGTAATGCCATCGCTCGCACTTTCGGAACTGATTGGCGCCTCGGTCTACGACCCATCGGGCACGACTCCGGTCGGAAAAGTGCGCGAGGTCGCGCTGGTTCCGCAAGAAGATCCCAACCGAATCTCTGGATTTGTCGTAAAGACCCGCCAAGGCGAACGCCTGCTCGCTATTCGCTCCGTGGAGTCGGTGAATGGCGGCGTGCGTGCCGACACTTTGGCTGCGGACTGGACAGCCTATTCCGGCGGCGAAGGTATGTTGCTGCTGGAGCGCGACCTGCTCGACCAGCAGATCATCGACGTTTACGGCCGCAAGGTCGTGCGTGTAAATGACGTCGACATTCACCAGGAATTCGGCCACGAGCACATTGTCCTGAAATTGAGCGCTGTTGATGTGGGCGCGCGCGGTGCGATTCGTCGTTTGCTGCGTGGAGTGGTTCCGTCATCAGCGTTGCGCTCGATGATGGAGAGAGTTCCGCCTCGGATGATTCCGTGGGAATTTGTGGACCTCATCGAGACCGATCCGGCGCGACGGGTGAAGCTCAAGATCTCGCTCGATCGGCTGTCGAAGCTGCATCCTGCCGATATTGCCGACATCGTGGAAGACCTGGCGCCAGCCGAGCGCGAGGCGGTGTTCGAGACGCTGGACGAGGAAGTTGCGGCCGAGACGCTGGAAGAGCTCGACCCGAAGATGCAGGTGTCGGTGCTGAGTTCGCTGGACTCGGACCGCGCGGCTGACATCGTGGAAGAGATGGATCCCGATGCTGCCGCTGACGTGCTGGGCGACATGTCTCCCGAGGACACGCAAGACATTCTGACCGAAATGGAGCCCGAGGAGCGGGCCGAAGTCGCCGAGTTGATGACCTTCGAGGAAGACACCGCCGCCGGGCGCATGACGACCGACTACATGGCGCTCAAGTCGGGAGCTCGCGTGGCAGATGCAATTGAGATGCTTCGGAACTTCGAGGGCGGCGTCGAGAGTGTGAGCACAATCTACATCATCGGAGAGCGGGAGAAGTTGCTCGGACAGGTTCCGCTGGCCAAGATTGTGTTGGCCACTCCGGACACGCCGCTGATGATGCTCAGCACGGGTCATATGCCGACGATTCATCCCGGAGCCGATGAGAAAGAGGTTGCGGAAATCTTCGACAAATACAACCTGCTGACCCTTCCGGTCATCGACGACGAAGGGGCGTTGACCGGCGTAATCACGGCGGACGACGTCATCAATATGCTGCGTGCAAAGCTGTAAGCTGCGATGGATAGAGCCGATTTTCCCAAAAAGTTGGCGCGAATCGCAGTGCACAGTTATTCTGAGACGTAAGTTCCATCTGACCGCAACAACCCTTTGTCATGTCTGAAACTCGGCGTCTAAAAATCTGGAGGATACGCCTGTTGATGTTCCTGGCCGTAATTGGCCCGGGATTCATCACAGCGAACGTCGATAACGACGCTGGCGGAATTTACACCTACTCCGCCGCTGGAGCGCAGTTCGGCTACATGCTGCTGTGGGTGATGATCCCTATGACGATTGCGCTGGTTGTGGTGCAGGAAATGTCGGCGCGCATGGGAGCTGTTACTGGCAAGGGACTCAGCGATCTCATCCGCGAAGAGTACGGGTTTCGTATCACGTTCTTCATGATGCTCGGCCTCATCATCACCAACTTCGGCAACATCGTCGCTGAGTTTGCAGGCATCGCCAGCAGTCTCGAGCTGTTTCACATCTCGCGATACATCAGCGTTCCCGCCGCAGGATTGCTGGTGTGGTTCATGGTGGTTAAGGGAAGTTATAAGAGCGTGGAGAAGGTCTTCCTCGCGGCATCGTTCTTCTACTTCGCCTACATTATTGCCGGCGTGATGGCTGGTCCGAGCTGGAAAGAGGCGTTTGTCGCGACGTTTAAGCCGCCGACGCGTTTGGCCTGGCACGAAACTGGTTACATCTACATGGTGATCGCCGTGGTGGGAACGACGATTGCGCCGTGGATGCAGTTCTATCTGCAGTCGTCGATTGTGGAGAAAGGAATTACGGCGCGAGAATACAAGGCTTCGCGCTGGGACGTGATCCTGGGATGCCTGTTTACCGACATCGTCGCCTGGTTCATCGTGGTAGCCTGCGCCGCTACTTTATACGCGCACGGTGTGCGACAGATTCGCGACGCCGCCGACGCCGCCCAGGCGTTGCGGCCGCTGTCGAACGAGTTTTCGTACATCCTGTTTGCCGCGGGATTGTTTAACGCCTCGCTGTTCGCGGCATCGATTCTGCCGATCTCGACGGCTTATACCGTGTGCGAAGGGCTGGGATTCGAATCGGGCGTGGACAAGAAGTTCGGCGAGGCCAAAGTCTTTTATTGGCTCTACACGCTGCTGCTCATCGCCGGCGGGGCGGTCATCCTGATGCCCAACATACCGCTGGTGAAGATCAGCATTCTGTCGCAGGTGGTGAACGGCATCGTCTTGCCATTCGTGCTCATCTTCATGCTGCTGCTGGTCAACAAGAGCGAGTTGATGGGGCCGCATGTAAACGGAACCTGGTTCAACTTCATCGCGTGGGCGACAACCATCACCATGATCGGACTCACGATTGCCTGGTTTATTTCGGGCGGCGGGAGTTAGAGCAGTTCTCCGGCGGCAAGGCGTGACACAAGTTCTTTGTCAGCGTCGAGGAAATCGAGTGACGGCAGGTCAGATCGCTTCACCCAGCGTACTTCGCGAAAGATGCGGTTTTGCAGTTCGTTCGCGAAGTGTTCGATGGCGAAGAAACGCAAGTTTACCGAGTTTCCATTGGCGTAGGTGTGCAGAACGCGTGTGACTTCTGGACCGATCTCGGCGAGGATGCCGAGTTCTTCCTCCAGTTCGCGGCGCAGCGCTTCGGGAGGAGTTTCGCCGGCCTCGATCTTGCCGCCCGGGAACTCCCACTTCAGAGGAAGCGCCTGGTGCTCGGTTCGTTGGCAGCACAAAATCTCGTTGTCGCGCAAGATCAGCGCTGCCACCACTTGCTTGGTCAAACGAAGCTCCTCAAGATTACGAGAGTGTTCAAGAGGGAGGCTATCACAGGTGCGAGTGTGCTCATGCCGGATTGCTAGGGGATCGGCGATGCTTCGATCTGGCGAATTCCGGCAGGCTGGACGAACCGTTGCGGATGCAAGGCCCACGCGATGGCGCGCAACCCCTGTACCAAATTGCTCGCAGGCGTGTTCAGCAATTCGTCGCTGATGCAGAAGACGCGGCCGTTCCGCACTGCCGGCAGTTCGTGCCATGCGCGTTGGTCGACAATCTTTTCGAGGGGGACGCGGTTGCCTGCACCGCACCAGGCCGCGAGTACAACATTGGGAGCGGCGCGCGCCACGTCTTCGGCCGTAGTGGTTTTGCCGGGTTCGCCGACAAATGTTCCGCCGGCGCATTCAACCAGTTCGGCGACCCAAGGCTGGGAGGCGATCAAGGGCTTGCCCCATTCCTCGCAAAACACGTGAGGTTTCTCCCCGTCGCTGGCACAGGTTAAGCGGATGACTTCGATTGCGGCCTGCATATCTCGAATCACTCTTTCGCCGCGTTCAGGCACACGCATGATTGCAGCAATCGCCGCGATATCCGCATTGATGTCGGTCAGCGTGCGGGGCGCGAAGCCAAGGAAGCGAACTCCCGCTTTCAGCACTTCAGCTACCGCCTCGGCCTGATACGGAACGGATGCGACGACCAGGTCGGGACGGGCGGCGCGAATTTCCCGCTCCTGTGCGGTCCATGAGTCAGAGACGATGCTGCGCGATCCGTCTGAGACCTCAGGACATACCTCGGCGCAGTACTGTGTGCAAGCCACAACTCGGTCCAGCAGGCCGATGTCGCGCATCGTGAGCGTCGCGCTGGGTTGGAGGCAAACGACACGTTGTGGGGTGAAATCGAAGGGCATGAGTGGCCTTGATTATACGGAGAGCCGGTCCACTTGGTAGTGCGCGAAGGATGGGTTACCCTGCTGAACGAGGATGTACTCTTCTCAATTACTCGATCACTTTGAACATCCGCGCAACGCCGGCGATCTCGCCGACGCGGATGCACGTGTGCGCGTCGAGAATCCGGCGTGTGGCGACATTCTGGAACTTGCGGTGAAGGTCGAGAGGAACTGCATTATCGCAATACGATTTCGCTCCAAGGGGTGCGTTCCCGCCATGGCTTGCGGATCGCTGATTACCGAAATGGCAACTGGGAAGAGTGTTTCGGAAGCGAAGGCGATTCAACGGTCGACGATCGTGCAGGCGATCGGCGGGCTGCCGGAAGCCTCGGGACATGCAGCGCAGTTGGCTCTTGATGCGTTGCGTGCAGTTCTGGAGAAGACAACTCACAATGGGTAACCGCTGCCTGACATTCGGGCTTGTGGCTCTTGTGCTGATCTGTCCGGCGTCAGGATGGGCGCAGTTGCAGCAAAGCTGCCTAGCCAGTGCGAATCCTCCAAAGCTCCCAGTGACGCGAGCGAGTGGGCATTTCGGCTCGTCACCCACCCCAATTCGGGTCCACCAAACGGCTGGGCTTGCCGATACGTGGCGGCCAACGCGACGTGAGGTCGCATCGGTTCCTTCCGGTACGGTAGTCGAAGTGCTGGAGGACGTAATTGTCGTGGATGCGCCCGACATTGTGCGGGTCACACAATCAATCGGTGAGATGAACGTCAAAGAAGGCGACACGCTTCTACGTTTTGCGCGCCTGGACGACGGCACTGCCGACTTCTGGGTAGATGGTTGTTGGTACAAAGATATCAACGCCGATTTTATCGTCGGGCCTGACGGCGGAGGGTGCGGAGGTTCCGACTGCTCGGCAAGAGTGACTAAGATGGGAAAGCAATCGTGGTGGGTCCATATCGAACTTCCGAACGGAAAGACAGGCTGGACACAGAGCCTGAACCTTGATGTGCCCGAGGGCAAGTAAAGCGGCGTATAGCAGCTTTCAACTGTGAGTTAGACCGTCTCAGTCTCCAGCTCTTCTTCCAACAATTGCTTGTCGTGCAGCTCGGTGTAATAACCATCGCGCGCAATCAGCTCGTCGTGAGTCCCCAACTCGACGATTTCGCCGTCGCGAAGCACGGCAATCCGATCGGCGTTTCGAACTGTTGATACGCGGTGCGAAATGAAGATGGTCGTGCGGCCGTGCATGATTTCACGAAGATGATTGAGGATGCGGTCCTCGGTTTGCGTGTCAACACTGGCAAGAGCGTCATCGAGCACAAGGATGCGCGGGTTGCGAATCAAGGCGCGCGCAATCGCCGTGCGCTGCTTCTGGCCACCAGAAAGTGTAAGTCCGCGCTCGCCGACGGTTGTGCTGTATCCCTCGGGAAAACCTTCGATATCGTCGGCGATGCTGGCCGCTTCCGCGACGCGGCGAACGTCGGCGTCAGTCGCGTGCTCTGCGCCGAACGCGATGTTTTCGCGAATTGTGTCGCTGAACAGGAAGGTCTCTTGAGGTACGAACCCGATGTTTCTGCGCAGGACTTCCAGAGGAAGCTCGCGAATCGGGCGCCCGTCAACCAGGACCGAACCGGGCGCGGCGTCGTAGATACGAGGAATCAGCGACACGAGCGTCGATTTTCCTGAGCCTGTCGGCCCCACGATAGCAAGACTTGTGCCGGCAGGAATCTTGAGGTTCACACTGCGCAGGACATTTTCGTCGCCGTGAGTGCGCCCTTCGCCTCGTTCGGCGGCCTGCAATGTGTCACCGTAGTGAAAGCTGAGGTTCCGGAACTCGATCTCGCCGCGAACTTCCTGGGGAGCTCCCGTGGCGGGCACACCGGCATCGGTGACCTCGGGCTTCTCGGCCATGATGTTCGCGATGCGTCCCAGCGAAGCGGTGCCGCGCTGGAAGATGTTAATGACCCACCCCAAGGCGATAATCGGCCAGGTGAGCTGAACCATATTGAAGTTGAACGCGACAAAATTGCCGACATTGATGCGGTGCTGGATGACCTCGCGTCCGCCGACGAAGAGCACGATTACGACGGCGATCCCGAGCAGCGTCTCTAAGGTCGGCCACAACATTCCCATCAGCCGCACCAGCTTCAGGCTGCGCCCGATGTACTCTTTGTTTTCGCGCTCAAACAGCTCAATCTCGGCTTCTTCCTGCACGTAGGCGCGGATCAGGCGTGCTCCCGAAAAGTTCTCCTGGGCGCGCGCCGAAATGTCGGAAAACATCGCCTGAATTCGTTCGAAGCGCTCGTGAATCCGCCGGCCGAAATACTGGACAACGATGCTGAAGATTGGCAGCGGCAGAAATGCGAATAGCGTGAGCTTCGGGCTGATTCTCAGCATGAACACCATGGACACAGCGGTAAACACGATGGTATTCGCGGTGTACATGATTCCCGGGCCGGCCAGCATACGCACGGCGTTTAGGTCATTGGTCATCCGGGCCATGATGTCGCCGGTACGCGTGCGCTGGTAGAAGCTGTAGGAAAGGCGCTCCAGATGCGCGAATAAGTCGTTGCGCAAGTCGAATTCGATCTCGCGCGAGACGCCGATCAAGATCCATCGAGTTAAGTACTGGAAGGCGCCCTTGGCGAGGGCAATCACCATCAGCGCAGCCGCATACTTCAGGAGCGTTTGCGTGGTGAAGTGCTTATTGAGGTCATTGATGGTGCGGCCGAGCACGATTGGAAAACAAATCCAGATCAGGTTGTGGCAAAGCACGCAAGCTGCGCCGATCGCAAAAGTCTTGCGATATTTTTGCAAGTAAGGCGCGAGTGGTCGCAGAGATTTGAACATGCTTTGGTTTAACCCGATGAAATCACATTCATCCCGAACCCAGTTAGATGATCACAGGTGATGAGCGATTCGAAGCCTGCAGTACTTACGTCGGAACGCGCAGCAGCAAGTAGCCACCCGCGAGGGCAAAGATTACGTCCGGCCCCCAGGCTGCCAACAGGGCCGGAAGCTGGTTAGCGTTGCCCATCGCTTCAAACACGCCTGCCGTCACCCAATACACGATGGCGACACCAAGCGCGATCGCCACGCCCGCCAAGGCTCCGCCGCGACGGCTCTGCGCGGAGAAGGGAATGGCTAGTATCGCCATGACCAGCGTAATCAGCGGGTAGGCGATTTTCTTCTGCAACTGCACCTTAAAGCGAACTGTGTCGAATCCGCTTTGCTGCAAGTCATGAATGTAATTGCGAAGTTCCTCGTAATTCATCTCAGAAGACTGGCGCACTTCTTTCTTGAAGTAGCTGGGGTCTTCGCCCAGCTCAGAAAAAGTGGCCACGTCGAAAGTGCGGTACTCCTGAATCGACGCTCCTTTTAAGGTGCGCACCCATCCATTTTCAAATACCCACTTCTTCAGACCCGGTTCCCAATGGGCGGCTGCGGCATAAACGCGCCGGGTGAGTTGGAACGTGTTGGGGTCGAACTCAAAGACCGAAATACCACCGAACCGGTCGGCGTCAGGATCAAACACTTGGTAATAGTAAATCTGGTTCGATTCGCCAAAAATCCATTTACGGTCGGCTTGAAGATAGGTCTGTGGAGGTTTGCCCTTGATTTCGTTTCGCAAGACCTCCTGCCGCCGGTTGGTATGAGGAATGTAGAGCTGGTCGAAGATAAACAGCCCGACTCCACACGCGGCTGCCAGCACGATCACAGGAAACGTCGCGCGGTAAATGCTGAACCCTGTTGCCTTCATCGCCGTCAATTCACTGGTCTTTTGCAGCAAGCCGAACGTGATAAGTACCGCCAGCATCACGGACATCGGCGCCATCAGGTAAACGAGCGACGGGCTGAGGTTCCAGAGGTAGGCTGCCAGCATGATGAATGGCACCTTATTTCTCACGATGTCAGTCAGCAATTCGAAGAACGTAAACACAAGCGCGAGAATCAGGAACGTCGCGAGAATCATAACCAGGTACAACGCAAAATCCCGAAGGATCATGTTGTCGAGAATCAGCGGGAACCTGGCGCCGTAACGCCGTCGGGGCTTCTGGCGATAGCTGGCAATTCCGTGCCCAGTTCCCAAGCCTGGAAGCCGCTGGCGCAATCCTTCGAAAGCTTTTCGCACCGCAGAGCCGATATGGGCGAACAGGCTCAGGTCCAGCGGCATGCGATCAATGCGCCAGAGCAGGAACAGTCCGCACAAGAAGAAGAACATGTTTCCTAGCCACACGCCCAGCCACGGAGACAACTTGCCTTGGCGCGCCAGCGACACGCCTACCAGCGAGAAGAAGTAGTAGACGAACACCAGGACAATGGTGAGCACGAATCCGGCGCTGCGGCCGCCCTTGTGGGCTGATAGTCCAAGTGGAATTCCGACCACCGCCAATACGAGGCAAGCCGCCGGGAATGCGAACCGACGATGAAACTCAATCTGGTAATAGCGGGCTTTCAGGTAATCGTACGAAGAAGAGGCAGGATCGATTGTCGCTAGTGAAGCGCCGGCAACTCGGTCCTGCGCCGCATTGCGAAGCAAAGCATGCAGGCTCAACTCAGCCACAGGTTGCAGATCGCGAAATGCATGGTCTGAGGTGTTCGGCAACTCGACGGGCAGGTCCGTGCTCTCGAATGTCGTTATGGAGTACTGATCTCTTGCCTTAGGAACCAACTCCTGCTGGGTACCGTCTTCGAGATGGAAACGAATCTTCTCGGGAGATTCGGTGAGCAGAGCGCCACGTTCCGCCAGGGTGATGCTGGGGGATGCGGGATCACTGACATCTGCCAGAAATACCCCCCGCCACAGGGACTGCCCTTTCGAGGGAATGGCGTCCTGGACGTATAGGACGTGGTTCTTGAACTCCTCGTAAAAGACCCTCGGCTGAACCTCGAAAGAAGCCTGGGATGACTTCAACCGGTCCTGAAGATTCGACAGTGCGCGGGCAGCTCGAGGCGCGACGTACACGCTATTGAACATGCCCAGCATCCATGCGGTGATGGCGAACATGGCAACCACGCGGACAAACATTGCCGCGCCCATTCCGCTGGCACGGATGGCAGTGACTTCGCTGTCAGCCGCCAGGCGGCTAAGGCCAATCAGGATGCCCACGAGCACACCCATGGGCAACGTAACCATGAAGGTGGTCGGAAGCGAGTACAGGAAAATCTCGCCAACGCTGGGCAGCGGCGCGCTGTTGCGCACCACCAGTTCCAGCAGGCGCCCGAGGTCTCGCATGAACAGAATGAAGGTGAACAGCAACACCCCGAGCAGGGCATGCGAGCTCACTTCTTTCAGGATGTAGCGAGTTAGAATCCGCACCGATGCTAGTGTAACGGATGCGCGTCGGCCCTGTAAGTTCGCTCTGGTCTCTTAACTCGTTGATAGCGCTAGCCCCTTAATGTGTAGGTACACGGTCCTTGGTGGCTGGTCGGGAAGTAAGTCACACCTTCGTTCGGTTGCTCGCTGCACAGTGTGTGAATCTCTTGTTACACTTGTTCGGCGTCACAACCGACGATGAGCGAATCCGGCCCCAAAATTCGACTGGTGCTGCTGTGGCACATGCACCAGCCGTTCTACAAAGACATGCTGACCGGCGAGTATCGCCTTCCCTGGGTGCGTCTTCACGCGCTGAAGGATTACTACGGGATGGTGAAGCTGACCGAGGAGTTTCCCGATGTACACCAGAATTTCAACCTGGTCCCTTCGCTGATTGCGCAGATTCAGGATTACGTGTCGGGGCAAGCGCACGACCCTTTCCTCGAACTGGTCGCGAAACCCGCAAACGAGCTGACGGCTGCCGAACGGCAGTTTGCACTTCAGTACCTCTTTCAGGCCAATCCGGTGAACATGATTGGGCGGTATCCGCGCTATCGTGACCTCTGGGAGCGTTACCGCGCGACGGCCGGCCTGCCTGAGGGGCCAGAATCCTATTTTGTGACCCGCGATTATGCGGACTTGCAGGTACTCTCTCAGCTTGCGTGGTTCGACGAATACTTTCTGGCCGATCCTGATGTCAGTGCACTCGTCCGCAAAGGTGAAGATTTCGATCGCAACGATCAACTCGCTGTAATTGCCAAGCAACGCGAGATTTTGGCGAAAGTCGTCCCTGCTTACGCCGCCGCCGCCCACAGTGGAACGGTCGAACTCTCGACAACGCCGGGTTACCACCCGATTCTGCCGCTGATCTGCGACACCAACGCCGGCGGAGAATCAACGCCCGGCCTACCGCTACCCACACGCCGTTTTCGCCGTCCCGACGATGCTGCACTTCACATTCGCAGGGCCATCGAGTTGCACGAGCAGACATTCGGCGCTCGTCCTATGGGTTTGTGGCCCTCGGAGGGAAGCGTCTCGGAGGAAGTGCTCGGTCTAGCCTGCAAGCAGGGCATTCAATGGATGGCGACCGATGAAGGCGTGCTCGGCCGGAGTGTCGGCTACAACTTCTCGCGCGACGTCCACGGACGCTTGCACGGTGACAGCGCGGAGATGCTGTACAACATTCATCGCTTTGAAAAGGGCGACACGCGGATAAACATGGTCTTCCGCGACCACACTCTCTCGGACTTTGTTGGATTCGTCTATTCAGGAATGCCGCCGCAGGACGCCGCGAACCACCTTTTGCACAGCATTCGCGAGGCGGCCCGGCCGGTACTCGATCGCGGGCGCGATGCGGTGGTGTCAATCATTCTCGACGGTGAGAATGCGTGGGAATATTACCCTCAGTCCGGTCGCGAGTTCCTGCGCCGCTTCTACGACGGATTGCAGCACGATCCGCTTATTGAGCCGGTCACCATCAGCGAGGCTATTGCGCGCCACAAGGATTCGAACTTCAACCGGCTGAACCGCCTGGTGCCGGGCTCGTGGATCAACGCCAACTTTAATGTCTGGATCGGTGCTCCCGAGGACAACAAGGCCTGGGACCTGCTCTCTGAGGCGCGTGACTATTACGACCGCAATGCCGACCGCGTGTCGGAGGCGCAGCGCAAGTTGGCTTGGGAAGAACTGCTCATCGCGGAAGGCAGCGACTGGAACTGGTGGTATGGCCCAGAGCACCACTCCGCAAATGACCGCGACTTCGATGAGCTTTATCGTAAACATCTCTCGAACGTGTACACAGCCTTGGAGGGCGTACCTCCGGAAGAGTTGACGGTTCCCATAGCGAGCGGCTATTCGCGGCCTAGCTATCATCCCCAGACCGCCTATGTTCACGCCACTGTCGACGGCATGGTGAGTGGCTATTTTGAGTGGATGGGCGCTGCCAGCTACACCTCCGATCAGCGCACCAGCGCCATGCACGGCAAGCAGTTCCTGCTCGATGCTGTTTACGCCGGCCTCGATGCCGAGTCGTTTTCGGGCCGCCTCGATTTCCACCAGGGAATACCCGAAGGTCTCTACCAGATCATCGTCAATATCGAAGTCACTTCAGATGCCAAAGACCGCAGCATCGCAGCCGCCTCTTATCGGCTGGTTGCGGACGCACAGGGAGCAAATCTGCTGTCGTGGGTCTTAACGAACGGTAATGAACGCAATGTGCTGGCCAGCAGCGGCGAAGGGAATGGGCCCACCAGCAGCAACGGTGTCGAAGTGGCGATGGGCGAGATTTTTGAGATGCGCGTGCCCTTTGACTTGATTGGAGCTCAAATCGGAGGCCGCATCCGGCTGCGCTTCGCCGTGTGGCGCGACCAGTTGCCCGCAGATTCACTGCCGCTGGAAGGTTGGATCGACCTCTATGCCCTGGCGGAAGAGGAAATCGAGAGTACGCTGTTCGCCTATTCGCCCAAATGATTTGGATGAACACTCGAGCCTTTCGTGGCTCCGGCCGGCCTGTAGATCGGCCATCGGTTGGCAATGGCTACTCTCTCCAGATCAGGGTTCGGATTGATGCAGAACGGATGCCTGGAGATCTCCAGCATCGCCTGATCGTGAACTGAATTGCCGAACACCGCATCTACCGGGCGCGCAATCACCTCGCGTATCGCCACCGCCTTCAGGTCGCCGGTTGGAACTCTATGAAGTCGGTCTGTTGCGAGTCCGTCTTCGTGATGAAGACAGGCAGCGAGCACACGGTCGCGAGGAATGCGAAAGCGCGCCGCTCCCGCCTCTACCACCCAGTTGTTGGTGGACGAAACTGCCCACAGCTCGCAGCCTTGCTCGTCCAGGCGATGGGTGAGCTCCAGCATTTCCGAGAAAATGCGCGGGGCGACGACTTCGACGAAAAACTCTTCGGCCGCCTGATGCAAGTCCGCGATCGACAGTCCGCCGTGCATGGTGACCATTTCGCCGCACATCGGCTCCTCGCCCAGTTCGCCCGATTCATACAGCTTGTAGCGCGCACGCATGGTTTCGGCGACTTCCGGGCTCACTAGCCCGCGCTCCATCTCCCAATAGAAAAAATCGCGACCGGAATCACCACTCCACAGCGTTCCGTCGCAATCAAATACCGCGATCGCCGGCTGAAGAGCGACCACGGACTCAACAAATTTAGCGGCTGAATTGGGCAGGTCCGCAGAGCTCAAAAGGTGGTCTCCGCGGGAATGGTCTCGGCGCGCAGCAGGCGTGCGTACTCTTCCGGAGTGTCGATGTTGGCAGCCACGCGCTCATCAGCTACAGGCACATAGAGCACATGCTGCTGATGCTCATGCTCGATGTCGCTCGCCACCGCGGTTGCCGGGGCACGCAGAAACGCCTCCATCATCTCGCGGGCGATGAGGATGGGATGCCCGTGCACCTTGCCTGCCTCGCGCGATACCTCCGGCGCGACTACCCAAACATCCGGCTCAGTGTCGAGAAACGCGGTTCGCAGCGCCTGCACCGTTCCCGGCAGCACCGGCGGACGGTCGACCGGTGCGAGGAACGCGGCATCGCGTCCGCGATTCAGCACTTCGCGGAGTCCGACTTGTATCGAGCTGAACTGCCCTCGCTCAGGTTTAGGATTCACCACCAGGAACGCATTATGCGCGTCCACTACGAGTTGTAGGTTGTCCGCGTTTTGCCCAGCAACCACCAGAACCAGGTCGCACTCCGCTTGTAAGAGATCGATCATGGCGCCGAGGAAAGTGTTGACGGCGGGCGTCCCTTCCGCCACCGGAGGCCAGGGTAGCAGTGCTTTATCGCGGCCCATGCGCGTCGAAGCACCCGCTGCAAGAATCACTCCGCAAATGCCGGCTGCTCGTGTCATGACTTATGGCTTGAAGATATCAAACCCCAGAGGAGCTGTCCGTGCAGGAAAGACCAGTTTGCAACCATAACCTAAGAATTCTCAGCAGGCTCGACGACTGCATCCTGAGCATTTTCAGACGCCGCGCTGTGAGACGAATAAGCGACGGATTTGCTGGGCACACTCGTCTCCACTCGGCGGCGCACGGCGATCATCTCGGCGACAATGGCCACTGCAATTTCTTCCGGAGTGACCGCGCCGATCTCCAGCCCGACCGGAGCATGAATATCGGCAAATTTCTCGGCGGCGATGCCTTCCTGCTCCAGCTCTTTGTAGATGGAAATTGTCTTGCGTCGCGAGCCGATCATGCCGAGATAGCGAGTGTTCAGACTTACCGCCCAGCGCAAAATTCGCATGTCGTCGCGGTGTCCGCGGGTGACGATTACCATGTACGCAGACTCGGGAACGTGCAGCCTCCGCGTTACGTGATCGAAATCCTCAGCGATCACCTCGCGCGCGTCCGGAAATCGTTCGTGGTTGGCATAGCTTTCGCGGTCATCCACGACGACAACGTCAAAGCCGGCGATGCCAGCGACCTTGTAGAGGTTGTAGGCCACGTGACCGGCGCCGAAGATGTAGAGCAGTGCCGGAGGAAGCACCGGCTCGATGAACACTTCCAGGGTTCCGCCGCAAACCAGACCGTTGTCGTACTTGGGATTGCTGTTCAAGTTGAATGTGAGCGTTCGCGGCTTCTCCTCTTCCATCACCTCGCGCGCTGCTTGCCACACCTCAGCCTCGACGCACCCACCGCCGATTGTCCCTGTTATGGAACCGTCATCGCGTACCAGCATTTTGGCGGTCTGGAAGGAGGGAATCGAACCCCGGGCCGTAGTGATGGTGGCTACGGCGCCGCGACGGCCCTGGCGGCGCAGCTCGACGATTTGTTCGTAGATGTCCATGCCTTTGCCCATTATTGAGTTGACAGAGAAGGAAGTCAAAAAACTTGGCGGGGCATCAACGCGAATCAGAGCCCAGTGACCCGGCTTCGTCGCTCCATTAAAACCACGTCACGCCACACACCCTTTAAGCAACCAAGGAGCTCACGAATTCCCACGATCCTGAATCCGCAGTGTTGGTGCAAGGCAACGCTCGCCTGATTCTCAGGGAAAATGCCTGCCTGCAACGTCCAAACTCCTTCCTGCTCCGACAATGCCACTAAATCGGCGAGCAGTCGCTTGCCTATGCTTTTTTACGGGCGCCATTGCTGACGTACACGCTCACTTCGGCCACGCCGCGATAAACGTTGCGGCCAGAAACCCGGCTGAGTGCTGCCCAGCCGACTACCGATCCGGCGTCAAGCGCTACGAACCGGCACATCGGCAGATGCCCGGCATCCCATTGCTCCCACTCTGGAGCGGCGGTTTCAAACGTGGCGTCGCCGGTTGCGATGCCCTCCAGGTAGATCGAACACATCTGGGGCCAATGTTCTACAACCAGTCTCTCAATTGTGACTACATCGGTGTGCTCGGCCATCCCGCGATTGTAAATTGGGCTATGCGCTGGCCCGGAAGTCACGTCGCCAGCGCCTTGTTACACTGATCAGTTTTCAATTGTGCGAAGATTTGGAACCGAAGTCCAGGAGAGAACGATGAAAGCCGTTCGCATCCACGAATTTGGTGGTCCCGAAGTTCTGAAGTACGAAGACGCGCCCGATCCAGAACTGCGCAAAGACCACGTCCTCATTCGCATTCGCGCTTGCGCGCTCAATCATCTTGACCTGTGGGTGCGTAAAGGACTGCCCGGCGTGAAACTGCCGCACATCCTCGGCAGCGACATCGCCGGCGAAGTCGCAGAGTGTGGTGAATACATCACCGAGCTCAAGCCCGGCACGCGCGTGTTGCTCTCGCCCATGCTGTATTGCGGCCACTGCGAGCAGTGCTATAGCGGACGCCAGAATTTCTGTCCGCAATTCGCGGTGCTGGGCAACAACGCCGAAGGGGGGAACTGTGAACTGATCGCGGTCCCTCGCGCGAGCGTATTCCCTATTCCAGATTCGCTGGGATTTGTCGAAGCCGCTTCCGTGCCGCTGGTATTTCTGACGGCGTGGCACATGCTTGTCGGCAACGCGAAACTCCGCGCGGGCCAAACCGTTCTCGTCATGGGCGCTGGATCGGGAGTGGGCTCGGCGGCCATCCAAATCTGCAAGATGCTGGGCGCGACGGTCATTACCACTGCCGGCGACGACCGCAAGCTGCAGAAAGCCCGTGAACTCGGCGCCGACCACACCATCGACCATTACAAGCAGAAGATTTCCGACGAGGTGAAGCGCATCACCAACCGCCGCGGCGTCGACATCGTCTTCGAGCACGTCGGTACTGCGACTTGGGCAGAGTGTATCAAGTCGCTCAAATATGGCGGAACGTTGGTGACGTGCGGTGCGACCACGGGCTTCGATGCCGCGCTCGATCTGCGCGTGCTGTTTGCGCGGCAGTTGTCTTTCCACGGGTCTTACATGGGATCGATGGGCGAACTCGACGAAGTGCTCAAGCACGTCTTCACCGGCAAGTTGAAGCCTGTGGTCGACAAGACCTTTCCGCTAAGCGACACTCGCGCCGCCCACGAATATCTTGCGGGCCGCGAGCAATTCGGCAAGGTCGTGGTTACGCCGTGAACTCGACCGTCCACACGGACTCCCAGAAGGCTGGATTCATGATCCGCCTCGCCACCATGGCCGATCTGCCGACACTTCAGGCCCTGGTGGCTGAGTCCGTTTGGGTACTCCAGGCGAAGGAATACAGCGACAAACAGCGCGAGGCTGCGATTCGCCTAGTCTACGGCGTTGACACCCAACTGATTCACGATGGCACCTACTTTGCCGTTGAGATCGACAAAACGATCGTCGCATGTGGTGGCTGGAGCCGCCGCAGAACGCTCTTTGGCGGCGATCAGCATCGTGCCACCAGGGAGCCCGATCTGCTCGATCCCGCGCGTGAACCATCGCGCATCCGAGCATTCTTCGTGCGTCCGGGTTGGGAGCGGCGGGGTATTGGCAGCGCTCTTGTGAGAGCTTGTGAAGAAGCAGCGCTGGCCGAAGGATTCCATCAGATGGAAATGGCTTCGACGCTGACTGGAGTAGCTCTCTATTCCGTTCATGGCTATCGCGAAGTAGAGAGAATCGACGTCCCGTTAGAGTCTGGGCTGACCCTTCCCGTGATTCGCATGACTAAGGCTTTGCGCGGTTCTTAGCCCGCTCGAAGGCGCAAACTGCATCATCGCGCTCGGCGGTTGGTCCAATGAGACAGGTATAATGGCAGCGATGGATACCAGCAATCGCACTCCTCATTTCGAGAACCCTGAGTCCGGCGCAGAGCGGGCGGAGAACCTGGCCGGTGAGCCGGGAGAGGGCGCCCGGATACTGCGTGCCACCTTCGGCGAGCAGCAGCACGAAGGCGTCGTCCTCGCCTCGCTCGACAACGTCGTGAACTGGGTGCGCAAGAATTCCATCTGGCCCATGACGTTTGGCCTGGCCTGTTGCGCGATCGAAATGATGTCGATGGGCGCCTCGCGCTTTGACATTGCCCGCTTCGGCGCCGAGGTGTTTCGTCCCTCGCCGCGCCAATCGGACCTGATGATCATTGCCGGCCGCGTCTCGCAGAAAATGGCCCCAGTCATCCGCGAACTTTATCAGCAGATGCCTGAGCCCAAGTGGGTCATCTCCATGGGCGCCTGCGCGACTTCAGGTGGAGTGTTCAACAACTACGCGCTCGTACAGGGCGTGAACCAGTGGATTCCCGTTGACGTTTACGTCCCCGGCTGCCCGCCCCGGCCCGAGCAGCTTATCTACGCCATCATGTTGCTCCAGGAAAAGATCAAGAACGACAAGGGATCTTTCAAGCGGGCCCTGAATCTCGGCTAGCTACAATTCCTCCTTGCAAGCGCTCGCTGCGGCGGGCGCTTTTCTGTGCCGTCCAAGACAGTCGCGTTACCGGTTACTAAGTGACAGCAGCAGTACGCTGAATCTTCGGCAGGTACAATCCATCCAATTGCTCTGATCTGCGCTCAGCATCAATACGGACATCAGCAAACTTTGCACTGAGGATAGGAACCACTTCGCATGAAGATCGGAATCACCTGTTATCCCACGTACGGCGGCAGCGGAATCGTGGCGACCGAACTCGGCCTGGAGTTGGCGGTACGCGGGCACGAAGTGCATTTCATTTCTTATTCGCAGCCGATTCGGCTGACCGAGCCGACTCCGAACATCTTCTATCACGAGGTCGAAGTCTCGAAGTATCCGTTGTTTGAATATCCGCCGTATGACTTGGCGTTGGCCACCCGCATGGCCGAGATCGCCGAGCAAGTCGGACTCGACCTGTTGCACGTTCATTACGCGATTCCGCACTCCGTGAGCGCCATGCTGGCGCGCCAGATGCTCGCTTGCGATCGTCATCGCAAGAGCCGCAAGCTACCCTACGTCACCACGCTGCACGGGACCGACATCACGCTCGTTGGCGCCGATCCGTCGTACCTGCCGATAACGCGGTTCTCCATTGAACAGAGTGACGGCGTGACCTCGATCTCGCAGTACCTGGCGCGACGCACCCTCGAAGTCTTCGGAATCACGCATCCCATCAAGGTCATTCCCAACTTCGTGAACTGCGACATGTATTGCCGTACGCCCGACATCATGAAGAATCGCTCGAAATATGCCAACCCCGACGAGCGGTTGCTGATCCATCTATCGAATTTCCGCCCGGTCAAGCGGATTCAGGATGTGATTGAGATCTTCGACCGCGTGCAGAAAAAAATTCCCGCTCGTCTGATGATGCTCGGCGACGGCCCCGAGCGCGCCAGCGCCGAATGGCTTGCCGTGGAGAAGGGAATCCACGACAAGATTCACTTCATGGGCAAGCAGGACCGTATTTACGAGAAGCTTCCGCTGGCCGACGTCATGCTCATGCCCAGCCAACTCGAGTCTTTCGGACTCGCTGCGCTGGAGGCAATGGCCTGCCAGGTGGTTCCTATCGCCACTGATGCCGGAGGCGTGCCGGAAGTCATCCAGCACGGCAAGACAGGATTTCTTGCGCCGGTCGGCGATGTTGACGGCATGGCTAACTACGCCATCGAAGTGCTGTCTGATCAGGAGAGGTTGGAAGACATGGGAGTTTCCGCGCGCGCTATGGCGCAAGCGAAATTCTGCGCCAGTAAGATTATTCCGGAATACGAGAATTATTACCGCGAAGTGCTGGAGCGCGCTTCATAAAGCGCACCAGCAACCGAGCCGCCCATGTCCTCAGCCAGCAGGACGGGCAACTCAAGCCTTATCAGAGTTCCGTGCCCGGGCTGGCTTTCGATCGTGATCTGGGCCGCATCTCCGTACACCACCTGCAACCGCTCGGAAACATTCACCATTCCAATGCCTGTGCCTGAGGAAGCGCTCGTCCCTGAGATGGGCATGCCCACGCCGTCGTCTTCGACCTCGATAACAATTTTTCCGCCCGCCGCACGACTGCGCACAAAGATACTTCCGCCCTCAACCTTGTCGGCCAAGCCGTGCTTGATCGCGTTCTCCACCAGCGGCTGCAGAATCATGCTCGGGATCAGGTGGTCCAGCGAGTTGGGGTCGAGCTCCTTGTGTATCTTCAGTTTCTCTCGCCCGAATCGGACGACCTCGATGTCGAGATAATCGTCGAGAAACTCCACTTCCTCCCGCAGCGATGCGAAGGAATCTCCCTTGCGCAACAACCGGCGCAGAATATTGCTGAGCTTGACGATCATCTCGCGCGCCGAATCTGGGTCACGGCGCACCAGCGACGACACGGAATTCAGCGTATTGAAGAGGAAATGCGGATTAATCTGGCTCTGCAACGCCTCCATGCGCGCCTGTAGCAGTAGCCGGTCCTGCTGCTCCAGCTTCATCTCGATGCGGACGTTGTTGAGCACCTTGAGAGCGATGGCGACCGCCATTACGGTGCCGGCGTAAACGGCGAGTTCCACCCAGAAATTGCTGCTGTCGAGCGCAAAAATGCGCTTCGGAAACGCCCGATGCAATTGGATGCGCACAAACTCCAGCGCAAGAATCAGCAACAAGAACGAAGTCTGCCAGTCAATCAGCGACTTGCGAACGCTGCGGCGAATCCAATGGTAGATGCTCAGGTCAAACAGCGGCGAGAACGACCACACCGCCTCGCGCTCGGAAGCCACATGCCGCAGCAGGCCAGCCAGGAACCCGGCCAGTAAGTTCATCGGCAGCGCTAGCCACTCGCCCATCAGCAGAGCCGGCAGAGATACGAGGATGCCGCCTGCCGACCCCACCAGACGTCCGCCGATGACGCCCATCAGGATTGCGCCCTCGAAGGAGATATCTGCGGCGTAGAAGTTTCGTACCCATCCGCGTACCAGAACGCCCAAGGCAATCGGAATCCCGATGATCAGGACGACTTCGATTTTTTCGCCTAGGGTTCGCTCTTCTCGAAATAGCAAAACGCGGAACCGCCGCGCGCGCACCAGCACGCTGCTGATCGCCGCGGCCACGCCGAGGCGGATCAGTACGGTGACGAGAATTAGCTTTGAATCCAAAATCGACCTGCAATGCGCGAGTTGCGGCTGCCCTATCCTATCCTGCCGGCGGCCTCGCGGACGGCATGTTCGGCGCTGTCAGCATTGGGTGCGCCACCCTGCGCCATGTCGCGGTTGCCTCCCCCCCGCGTGCCCAGCCTTTGCATCGTCTCTTTCATCAGGGCACCCATGTCGTTTGACAGCCCGGGCGTTTGTGCGAAAATCAGTGACGGTTGCGCGCCACCGCATCCCACAAAGACAGCCACTTTATCCTGTCGAATCAGCCGCTGTGCCAGCATCTTAATGAAGTCGAGGTTGCGGTCAGTAAAGAATTCCGCCACCAGTTTTTGCCCGCTGCCTACGGGACGTTCCTCCGCCACGCGCAGCAGGTTCGCCGCCTGTAACTCGGCCACTTCCTCCAGCAACCGATGCTGTGCCTTCTGGCCGGATTTCACGTCGTCCAGAGCTTTGCGCGCCTGTTGCGGCACCTCCCACAACTGGGCGGAAAACACCGAGGCCGAGTCGGTGAGGGATTGAAAATCGCGCCGCGCAACCGCCACCGCCCGTAGCCCGCACATGAATTCAACCCGAGAACCTTGCTTCACTTTTTCCGTCTTGCGCAGCAAGATCGCGCCAATCTGTCCGGTCTTCTGTACGTGCGTTCCACCGCAGGCATTCAAGTCGAAGTCGCGAATGTCGATGAGCCGAAGCTTCTCTCGCACCGCTGGAGGAATCTTCCGCACGCCCATCGTCCTCGCTTCCTCCGGACTCGCGTAACGAATCTCGACCGCGCGGTTCTCGAAGATGATCTCGTTGGCCAGCCGCTCCGCTGCTTCCAGTTGAGCTGGGATGATTTTCTCGGTCGTCAGATCGATGGTGCAGGTCTCGTCGCCCATGTGAAATGACACCGTCGCAAAACTAAACAGCCTCTCGAAAGTCGCTGATAGCACGTGCTGGCCGGAGTGTTGCTGCATGTGATCGCGACGGCGTTGCACATTGACCTCGCCACGTACGGGCACTCCAGGCCGCATCCAACCGGGAGGGCACTCGATAAGATGCAAGATGTTGCCGGTCTGCTCCTGCTCCCGAACGTCGATGACTCGTACGCGGGAGCCGTTGGCGGTCCCAAAGATCTCGCCGGTGTCGAAGTTCTGACCTCCGCTGGTGGGATAGAAAGCTGACCGATCCAGAGCAACGAGTGCCTGATCGCCTTGCTCTTTGACGGCGGTCACGGTGGCATCGAACTCCAGCAGCGATGAATTGTTGTAGTACAGGCGCTCAGTCAAAACGATTTCTCCCGGCCCAGGCGGGCTCTATTGTGGCTTTACTAGAGCATAACTCGCGACAGCGAACTTATTGCTGGCGATTGAAGTCGAGTGTTATGATCATCCAACCCCCCGAATGGAATACGGTTCACGGTCGATTTGCTCACGCAAGCGAGGTCAAGTCGCAAAATTTGGCGTGTGTGTACGCCAGATTTCTGCCGTACTTAGGTAGCCCTCTGCGTTACTTGGCGTCGATTTCTGACCGACCCGTCGTGGAATGGAGACTGTCCCATGAAAACCCTGAGAGAACTATTCGCAATTCTGCTTGTTGGCGCTGTCGTAACGGCCACCAGCCCGACTGCCTTCGCGATGCCCACCTTTGATCCTCCGTACCAGGAGTCGGACCAGGCGCCGCTCTCCGCAACTGATATCGAAAACATCGTGTCGCCGATCGCGCTGTATCCCGACCAGTTGATTGCGCAGATTCTGGGCGCGGCCACTTATCCCGATCAGATAACGGCGGCCAGCAACTGGGTCAACAGCAACGGTGGCCTCAAAGACCAGGCCCTCATGACGGCGGTAGACAAGCAGCCCTGGGACCCCAGCGTGAAAGCGTTGACGCAGTTCCCGACGGTTCTCGACCAGATGGCTAAGAACCTAGCATGGACTTCGGCGCTCGGCGACGCTGCTTTCAACCAGCAGGCTGACGTGATGACGGCGATCCAGAAACTGCGCCAGGAAGCGAAGGCCGCGGGGAATCTGAAGACGACCAAAGAGATCAAGGTGGTACAGGAGAGCCCACAGACCATCGTGATTCAGCAGGCGAATCCGCAGGTGGTTTACGTTCCGACCTACAACCCGACCGTGGTTTACGGTACTCCGTACAACCCGCCCGGCTATAGCACCGCTGCCTTGGTAACGACCGGCCTGATTTCCTTCGGAGTCGGAATGGCCATTGGCGCGTCGATGAACAACAGCTGCTGCGGCTGGGGCTATTACGGCGGAGGTTGGGGTTGCAACTGGCACGGCGGACACACGATGTACCAGAACAACGTGTACATCTCGCGCAGCAACACGTTTTACGGCGGGAACCGCTACAACAACAACCCGTATTACCGCAACAACAATCGCCCGGTGCCCTATAACAACGGCAATAAGTACAACGGCGGCAACAACCGGGTCAATGGCGGCAATAATAAGGCCGCGTGGAACGGGAACAACAACAGCGGTCGCGGCAACGGCAACTCCATTAACAAGGGCGGCAACAAGGTCAACGTCAACGGCGACGTGAATATCGGCAGCAATAACAACAATAAAAACCGGCCTGGAAACAACGCCAACGGCAACAACCGTCCCGGCGGGAACAACGCGGGCAACAACCGCCCTGGCGCCAACAACGCGGGCAATCGTCCCGGTGCGGGTGCAAATAACCGTTCGGCAGACCGTGGCTACGGTGGGCAGAAGCAAGCCAATCCCAGCGCACTTGGCGGATATAAGCAGGGTGGAAACGCCCGCGCCGATGCCAACCGCGGGCGGCAGAGTGCTGGAGCATCTCGTCCGCAGTCCCGTCCTGCAGCGGCTTCGCGTCCATCTGGTGGCGGTGCCCGCAAGAGGTAAGGGCTTGTTGCCGGTGAAATTGGAATCCAGTCCTAAAAAATCTGGTTGTTGTTATGGAGATTGCACATGTTGAGGACCGAAGGAATTCATAAAGTTGGGCGGTGGATGGCCGGTTTGATGACGGCGACCCTCCTACTGCTAGTGACCGCGACTGCCCAGGAGACCGGGCAGAAGACTTATACGGCGCCGGGAGATGCGTCGAAGGCGTTGTACGATGCGGTGAAGTCAGGCGACAAGACTGCCATGCTGGCAGTGCTCGGGGCGTCCTCGCAGCCGATCTTGTCCTCTGGCGATCCGGTACAAGACCAGAAGAACGCTGATTTCTTCACCCAGCATTACGAGCTGATGAACCGCTGGGGCAAAGAGACAACTGGCGAACTGACACTGTTTATGGGCGCGGAGAACTGGCCCTTCCCGGTTCCGCTGAAGAAGAGCGCCGCCGGACAGTGGTACTTCGATAGCAAGGCCGGGGTGGAAGAGGTGCTCTACCGGCGCATCGGCCACAACGAGCTTGCGGCCATCAAGGTCTGCCAGGCGCTTTCAGACGCCCAGGTTGATTATTTTGAGGGGTTGCACGACGGCGACACGGTGCATCAGTACGCGCAGAAGTGGATCAGTGACGAAGGCAAGCAGAATGGGTTGTACTGGCCGACTGCTGAAAACGATCCGCCGAGTCCGATTGGGCCCGTCTTCAAGTACGCCGCCAACGAAGGCTACACAAAGAAGGGTGACCCCTTTCATGGCTACTACTTCCGCTTGCTAACAGCGCAAGGGGCAGCGGCTCCGGGTGGTGCCAAGAGCTACATCGTCGACGGCAAGATGACTGGCGGCTACGCGTTCCTGGCTTATCCGGCGGAATACAAAAATTCGGGCGTCATGACCTTCATCGTTAACCTGAACGGCGTGGTCTACGAAAAGGACCTCGGCCCCAAGACCGAAGATGCCGCCAAGGCGATTACGGCCATCAATCCGGACGCTACCTGGCGCACGGTTGGCGAAGACTCGTTGATCAACGCCGCGGACCAGAGCGACCAGTAACAGCGGGTCAGAACGAGGCATACTGAAGGCCCTGCAATCAGCGGGGCCTTTTTGTTTACAGCAGTTTACGAGACGGTCATGCGCGAAGATTCTCTGAAGCGTGCCAAGCGCCATGCTAATCTATTAGATAGAAGACGCTGCTGCCCGCCATGCGGGTAATTCCCGCAGTCCCAAAGAAAAATCATGATTTCAGTCAGTGCAGTTTCCATGCGCTACGGCGCAAAAGTGTTGTTCGAAGATGTTTCCACCGCGTTTACCCCCGGGAAGCGCTACGGCCTCACTGGTCCCAACGGCTCCGGCAAGTCCACGTTCATGAAGCTGTTGACCGGCGAGCTCGATCCCCAGAAGGGAAGCGTGGTACGGCCCAAGAAGTTCGGAGTCTTGAACCAGGACCAGTTTGCCTTTGACGCCTTCCGCGTTATCGACACGGTCATGATGGGTAACAAGCGCCTCTGGGCTGCTTTGCAAGAGCGCGACACGATCTACGACAAGCACGAGTTCACCGACGAAGACGGCATGCGTCTGGGAGAACTGGAAGGCATCGTCGGCGAAGAAGACGGCTACTCCGCCGAGGCTGACGCTGCGATCCTCCTGCAAGGTTTGGACATCGAAGACGAGCTGCACGAGCGCCAGATGAGCGAGTTGCAGGGCGGACAGAAAGTCCGCGTGCTGCTGGCGCAGGCGCTCTTCGGCCATCCTGGTGCGCTACTGCTCGACGAGCCTACGAACCACCTCGATCTCGACTCAATTCACTGGCTGCAAAGTTTCTTGAACAATTACGAAGGCGTGCTCATCGTTATTTCGCACGATCGCCACTTCCTCAACAGCGTTTGCACGCACATTGCTGACATCGATTACGAAACCATCATCACTTACACCGGTACCTACGACGAGATGGTGCTGGCGAAGACGCAGATCCGTTCGCAGATCGAGAGTCAGAACGCGCAACGCGAAAAGAAGATCGCCCAACTCAACGAGTTCATTGCGCGCTTCTCAGCGGGCACTCGGTCCAGCCAGGTGCAGTCGCGGCGAAAAGAAGTCGAACGGCTGGCAGTTGGCGATTTAGCGCGCTCGAACATCGCGCGCCCGTTCCTCAAGTTCGAGCAGAAGCGGCCTTCGGGCAAGCACGTCCTCGAATTGCATGGCGTAGACAAGTCGTATGGTGACAACCATGTGCTGCGTGCCTTCACGGCGAACGTGAGTCGCGGCGAAAAGATCGCACTGATGGGTCGCAACGGCGCGGGCAAGACCACGCTTCTCAACGCGATTCTGGCGAACTCGCCGACTACTCCCGAAGCCGAGCTGCGCAAAACCAGCGGCTACGACGGTCCCCTCATCGACGACGGCAAGGTCATCTGGGGACACGAGGCCTCGGTGGGCTATTTCGCGCAAGACCACAAGGCTCTCATTCAGCCTGGCATGACTGTTTCCGACTGGCTGCATCAATGGGAGCCCGGCGCGGCCTACGAAGAGATTCGCGGACTTCTCGGTCAAATGCTCTTCCAGAAGGAAGACGGCAACAAGAAGACCGACGTGCTATCTGGCGGTGAAGCGGCGCGTCTGCTGTTCTGCAAGCTGATGTTGCAGAAGCCAAACATGCTCATATTCGACGAGCCCACCAACCACTTGGATCTCGAGTCCATCAACGCGCTGAACATCGCGCTGCAGCGCTTCCAGGGAACCGTGCTTCTGGTTTCGCACGATCACGACCTGATAGATGAAGTCGCCACACGTATCTGGCACTTCGAGCACGATCACAGCATCACTGACTTCAAGGACACCTACGAGGAATACCAGGCCGCCATCGCAGCCTAGTCGTAATCTCACGCCACAACAGAAAGGCCTCGCATCGTTGCGAGGCCTTTTCAACGATGTGGCTGGACGAAACTTAATCGCCCGCAGCCATCTCCGGCTCTGGATATAGCCCCGGCGATGGTGGAACTTCCAAATCCGGCATCGGCTTGCCTGCAAACAACAACCGGCATGGCTTCGCCAGCCAGCCAGCGATCTTCGTTGACCGCGCCATGCGCGCGCTGTCGGTCGTGATGCCCGTGTCAGCGTACATCTGCCGATAGATCTTGGAAATCAGCACAAACGCCGCACGCGCCTTCACCGACTTCAGGAAGCTCGACCGCTTCCAGATCGAATCGAAGCTGTAGAACTTGTCCCACACGGCTTGCGTGCGCTGGCGGACTTCGTCGGCAGACATCGTCGGATGAAGCCCAAAGTACTTGGGGCGCGTCTCCTGCGGTATCAGCCAGCGACGAGTCAGGGGAATGCCGTTTACGTGCGCGGTAGTGACATCCACCGTCTTCTCCCACTTGGCGAAATCGACGGTTCCCGGAAACGGCGTCAGGATAACGAACTGTGCGAATGTGAGGTCAGCCGCATCGGCGAGCGCCGCAGTGGCGTCAAACGTTTCCGGCTTGTCGCTCGGCAACCCGAAGATGAACGAACCCAGAACGTGTATGCCGTGCGCGCGGAAGTTCTTCAGCCGATCGATCAGCGCCTGCCCCGAGAGATTGAAATCCTTGAAAACGTCTTTCAGTCCGTCTGGCGTGACCGCTTCCACACCGACTAGTGCTCCCAGGATGTGCGCCGACTTCATGGCATTGAGGAACTCGTCGTCCTCGGCTGCCTCCATCGTGATCTGGGTGTAAAAGACAGTGTCTTTCGGTAGCTGCGCGAGGCGAGCCATCAACTCAAACCGCTCGGCGCGCACCGCCTTCAGTTGCTCGAGATGCGCCTTGTTTTTCTGGCGTCCAGCCAATTCCAGGTCGGTCAAGGTCACGGGATAGAAATTGTCGTCGGCCAAGGCGATGAACCGGAAGCCCTGCCGCCGCAACTGCACGATCTCTTCGACGACGGCATCTGCCGGTCTCTGCCGGGGTTTCTGTCCGTCAGTCTTCCACACCGAACAGAACGAACAATGTTTCGGACACCCGCGCACCGTCTGCACCGACGCCCACATATAACTCTTGCGCGGAATCAGGTCCCATCGCGCAGCCGAGAACTGGTCAGCCTCGATCCGTCCGCCTTCGTAGATCGACTTCGGGGTGCCACTGATGCAGTCAGCCAACACCGTGGCCCAAACTACATCGCCGTCGCCCTTGACCACCGCATGCGCGCCACCGAGTTCCAACGATTCCTCAGGATAAAGCGTGGCATGTATTCCGCCGTAAACCACATACGCCCCGCGTGCGCGAGCATCGCGTCCGACTTCGTAGCCGCGCAGCGCATTACCGGTGTGAACTCCTATGCCGACGATATCGCCGGGCTCAATGGTGGCAGGATCAAGCAGGGCGAGCGTCTCGTCGACAAGGATCGGATCGCCATATCTCGCGGGAGTTGCGCCGGCCAACACATAGAGCCAGCGCGGCGTAATGACGGCGGTGCCGAACGAGACATGGCTGGGATTGATGAGGTGAACCTTCACGCGCGTGCAGCTCCCTTCGAGGGTGCCAGGGCGGGTCAGCCGGTCACGCGCTGAGGTCGCAGAGGGACGCTCTTAAAAACGCCGGAGTCAGACCGGGAAGTGGGTTACTTCAATTCCAGGGACGACTCTGGTGAATAGCAGGGTCTCATATCGTCCGTAGAGAAAACTGTACAATATTGCTCACTGTTGCAAATAGTCACAAAACCGTATTGGCAGGAGAGATTGTCTAAAAACCCCGCATCGATAGGCTAAGGATAGCAGACTGCAGAGACCAGGGCCGGAAAATACCGGGCGTACCGTTCTTTTCTCAATGTGGAGACCGCACTGCCATCGTGCGTAAGCGCTGGAGGTTTGCGGTCATCGTGAGCTTCTCACGGGCCCGCCAGTTAGTCACTTCCCACTCGCGAACGCAAGCTTCATCAGGGCCTTCGTTCCTCCGCGACGAACGTGCTATCCTCCCGCAGTGTCCGATGCCATTCTGCCGCCGCGTTCTGACCCCGCTCGCCACGCTGCGCTCGTCCGCGTGACCCACTGGATCACGGCCATCTGCTTCTTTGCCTTGCTCATAACCGGACTTGAGATTGTGGTCTCTCACCCGCGATTTTATTGGGGCGAAACCGGCAACGTGAACACTCGTCCTCTGTTCAAAATACCCATTCCAGCCTCACGAGCATTAGTTCCCACCGGCTACGGTTATGTGTTGCCAGACCAGAATGGCTGGAGCCGCTATCTTCACTTTCAAGCGGCATGGGCCTTGGTGCTGACGGGCCTTCTCTACTTCATCTGGGGGTTGTCGACCGGCCACTTTCGAAGCAACCTGTTTCCGGCTCCGGCCGACCGCACCTGGCAGGCGTTCCTGCGAGAGATGGCCAACCACATTCGCCTCCGGCCGCCGAACGAAGCCGAAGCATATTCGTACAACGTGCTGCAGCGCGCCGCATATCTGGCGGTGATCTTCGTCGTGTTCCCACTCATCATCTGGACGGGCCTCGCGCTCTCGCCCGGCTTCAATTCCGCGGTCCCGGCAGGCGTGAATCTGCTGGGAGGGAGGCAATCCGCGCGCACCCTTCACTTCTTCCTCACTGGATTTCTCGTGGCCTTCCTCGGCGTCCACGTGGGTATGGTGATTTGGGCTGGATTCGCCAGTCGCATGCGAGCGATGATTACCGGGGTTTCCACCATTCCTAGGAGCAAACATGAGTAAGATCTCACGCCGCAAGTTTGTCACCACCGGTCTGGCACTCGCTGCGGGCGCTTCGGGTTTGGCTGTGGCCGCTGGTATGGCAAAGCGCTATGGGTTGGTCCCGCCCGATGGCGGAGGAATTTACGGGCCAGGCGAGACCCTGACCTACGCTGCGCAGCGGCTGATGACCACGCACTCGCTCGCTCGCGAATTTCCTCGCAGCATGATTTCGAAGAAGCCTTTTGCCAACGAACTAGCGCCGTTTAACGACGCCTTCAAGAGCCATCAGGCAACGGGTTTTGCGGACTGGAAGCTTGCCGTTGACGGCATGGTCGCCCATCCTACTTCGTTTTCCCTGTCCGACCTGAGGAATTTTCCCGCCAGCAGCCAGATCACCGAAGTGGTTTGCGAGGAGGGCTGGTCCTATGTCGCCGAGTGGACCGGAACGCCGCTACACGAGGTTATGAGTGCCTGCGGTGTCCTGCCCCAGGCGAAGTATGTCGTTTACTTCTCCATTGAACCCGACTGGTGGGAAAGCATCGACATGGCCGATGCTCTGCATCCCCAGACGCTGCTGACGTTCGGGATGAACGACGGCGAGCTTCCGGTAGGATTCGGAGGTCCGCTCCGGCTGCGTGTGCCGCGCCAACTCGGTTACAAGAGCGTCAAGTTCATTACTCGGCTGACGTTCACCGACTCGCTCAAAGGCTTCGGCAAAGGCCTCGGCTCAGCCTCGCCCGAAGCTGGCTACGCCTGGTACGCGGGCATCTGAATCGGCACGAGTGAGAGCCGTTACCTCTCAAACAGCAAAAGGCCCCGCATCGCTGCGAGGCCTTTGCTTTTGCATCTAGCTAATTGCTAGCTGCTAATTGCTGCTTCTTAGTACATTCCGCCCATACCGCCGCCGCCGTGTCCGCCGCCCATGGGAGCTTCCTTCTTCTCTTCCGGAAGTTCCGCAACCAGCGCTTCGGTGGTCAGCATCAGCGACGCGATCGAGCCTGCATTCTGCAGGGCAGTGCGCGTCACCTTGGTCGGATCGATGACGCCGGCCTTGACCAGGTCTTCGAAGGTGTTGTTCTGGGCGTTGTAGCCGAAGTTTGTTTCCTTCGACTCCTTAATGCGGCCCACAACGATCGCACCCTCTTCGCCGGCGTTGCCGACGATCTGGCGCAGGGGCTCTTCGAGTGCGCGGCGCACGATGTTCGCGCCGATCAGCTCATCGCCTTCCAACTTCAGGTCTGCAACTGCCGCCGCGGTGCGCAGCAGAGCTACGCCGCCGCCCGGGACGATGCCTTCTTCAACGGCAGCGCGGGTAGCATGCATCGCGTCTTCCACGCGGGCTTTCTTTTCCTTCATTTCGGTTTCGGTCGCAGCGCCCACCTTGATGATGGCAACGCCGCCCACCAGCTTCGCCAACCGCTCCTGCAACTTCTCGCGGTCGTAGTCGCTCGTGGTCTTTTCGACCTGGCTGCGAATTTCCTTTACGCGACCCGAAATGTCTTCTGCCTTGCCCTTGCCCTCGACGATGGTGGTGTTGTCCTTGTCGATGGTGACTTTCTTGGCCTGGCCGAGATCGGTCATCTGGACGTTCTCCAGCTTGATTCCGAGGTCTTCAGTGATGGCCTTGCCGCCGGTCAGAATTGCGATGTCCTGCAACATAGCCTTGCGACGATCGCCGAAGCCAGGGGCCTTCACGGCAGCCACGTTCAGCGTGCCGCGCAGCTTGTTCACGACCAGGGTCGCGAGCGCTTCGCCTTCCACGTCCTCAGCGATGATCACCAGCGGACGGCCGCTCTTGGCGATCTGCTCGAGCAACGGCAGCAGGTCCTTCATCGACGAGATCTTCTTCTCGTGAATCAGGATGTACGGGTTCTCCTGCACCGACTCCATACGCTCCGGATCGGTGACGAAGTACGGAGACAGGTAGCCGCGGTCGAACTGCATGCCTTCGACGACTTCCAGCTGGGTTTCCATCGTCTTCGACTCTTCCACCGTGATGACGCCGTCTTTGCCGACCTTCTTCATGGCCTCGGCAATGATGTTGCCAATGGTCGGGTCGTTGTTGGCGGAAATCGTGCCAACCTGCGCGATCATGTCGCCGGTGACCTTCTGCGACAGCTTGTCGAGGGCGCTACCCGTGCGGTTGCCATCGTTGTCGACGGTGCCGCAAACAGCGGTAACAGCCTTCTCAATGCCACGCTTCAGGGCCATCGGGTTCGCACCGGCAGCCACGGTCTTCACGCCTTCGCGATAGATCGCCTGTGCCAGAACGGTCGCGGTGGTGGTGCCGTCGCCGGCCACGTCAGAGGTCTTCGACGCCACTTCGCGCACCATCTGTGCGCCCATGTTCTCGAGCGGGTCCTTCAGCTCGATCTCTTTGGCTACGGTAACGCCGTCTTTGGTAATGAGCGGCGAACCGAACTTCTTCTCGATGACTACGTTGCGGCCTTTGGGCCCGAGCGTGACCTTCACGGCATCCGCCAGGATGTTCACGCCCCGCAGGATGGACTGCCGTGATTCTTCACCGTGCAGTATCTGTTTTGCCATGTTTTGAATCTCCTTAAATTTCGTGCGATGTGTCAGAACTCTTGACCGTTCCCCGGCGGGGAACAGCAGTTACTTCTTAACGGCTACTGGCTTTTCGGCGCCTTCCAGGATGCCGAGGACTTCTTCCTCACGCATGATCAGGAAGTCTTCGCCGTCGATCTTGATTTCCGTACCGGAATACTTGCCGAACAGAACGCGGTCGCCCGCCTTTACGTCGAGGGGAAAGGTCTCGCCCTTGTCGTTGCTCTTGCCACGGCCCACGGCGATCACTTCGCCTTCCTGTGGCTTGTCTTTGGCGCTGTCGGGAATGATGATTCCACCCCGGGAGGTTTCGGCCTCTTCTACACGACGAACTACGATGCGGTCATGCAGGGGAGTAAGCTTGGTTGCCATAGTTGGAACTCCTTTCAAACATTCACTTCTGGATTGAATTGCGGTCCGCAAGAGCCGATTCGATTACGGCTCGATTCATCAACTTTCGGGTTTCCCCTAGACGCTGAACTGAGCGCTGAGTGCAGTCAAAGAGGCTGCTAGCACTCAAGTCCAACGAGTGCTAATATACCCAAAAGTCGTAGGAGAAGTCAAGCGAGATGTGAGTGTAATTCACTCAAATTTCAAATTTCGCTCAATGTCGCGTCGGAGCCGCTCGAACTGGGTGCAATCCATCCAGCCAACCGATATTCTAGGGCACTCCAGCCGTGTTGAGAGCCTAGGGGAACATTCAGACTTCCCGGGTTGCAGAGCCACATCGGTTCGATTAAGCTTGCCGTGTGCAATTTGGAACACTAAACTTGGCCCGTTAGTCGCATCATTAGAGCGGCACATATGAGGACGCCCCCTGTTCAACGGCGTAATCTCCCGACCGTGGCTTCCGTCCTGGCCATTGGGCTGCTACTTCCCTTAGTGCTCCTTGCGCAGTCCGTTCCTCACGGCGCCACTTCATCGACCGCGCAGACAACAACCGACGCCCATCCGCTTGCTACTCGATGGCTCCGCAGCCCCCCTTGCGACTGCATCTCAGATACAGGCTCAAGGCGAGCGAGCGCCCGATCCGGCAGATGTCGCGCCCGCAGCTTCTACGGCTCCCGCAGCACCCAGCGCGATTGCGCCTCCGCCTCCGGAAGCCGTTCAGCCGACCACTGAGCCCGCCAAGTACGACGTGACTCTGATTGGTCATCGTAACGTTGGCAACGGCTTGAACTTCTATTCGCTAGAGCGCGAAATCGCGGTCGGTCAAGACCTGGCGAAACAGGTCGAGCAGACTTCAAGACTTGTTACGGATCCGGAAGTAACTGCCTACGTAAATCGCATCGGACAAAACCTGGTGCGCAATTCTGACTCGCGCGTCCCCTTCACCATCAAGGTGATCGACAGCGGGAGATCAACGCCTTTGCGCTTCCCGGCGGTTTTTTCTACGTCGATAGCGGCCTATTCTGGCCGCCGACAGTGAAGCGGAATTGGCCGCGATCATGGCCCACGAAATCGCGCATGTGGCCGCCCGTCACGCCACCAAGAACATGACCAAGCAACAGATTTGGACCATGGCTTCGATCCCGCTCATGTTCGTCGGAGGGCCGGCCGGATATGCCATCGCAGAAATCGCCAACATCGTGGTTCCCATGAGTTTTCTGAAATTCTCTCGGGATTCCGAGCGCGAAGCCGACATGCTTGGCCTGGAATACGATTATGCCGCGGGCTATGATCCCCAGGCTTTTATCCAGTTTTTTGAGCGCCTGAAGGCGCAGGAGAAACAGAAACACAGCAAGATTTCCAAGATGTTCTCCACGCACCCAATGACGGCTGATCGAATCACGGCTGCGCAGTCAGAGATTCGAACGCACTTTCCGGACCGCGACAGCTACGTAATCGACACCAGCGAATTTGAGTCCATGAAGGCACGTTTGGTCTCAATCCAGAGCAACCATCGTCTCAATACCGTTAACGGAGCTAGTCGCCCGGTCCTGCGCAAACACACGGACGACCCCGCTGCCGATACTTCCAGTGATAAGCAAGGCCCTCCAGCTTCAAATTAAACGCCAATTCTGGATGACGCAGGCCCGCATGGAGCGGGCTCTTCCGCAGAGGTCTGCCGCTCATGGGTTATGACAAGTCTCCGGTGTTGAGAGCCAGAGGTTCTGTCCTTCGCCGGTTGAATCGACTTCGCAATAGCGGTGCTCGTTGGCAATAAACTCCCTGACCAAACCATCCGACTTGCGACTCAGCACCCAAATCCGACTGGGCTGAGGTAGAGCTGCTACCGCAGTCGCGAGTTCCGGAACCACGTTAGGTTGTCTCGCTGTGCCGCCAAATCCCGCTTGCTCGACATAAAAATCAAACGTGAAGCGGGCATAGGGATCGACCACGACCACATCCTGCGGCTGAGCATGATCGAGGATGTAGAAAATAGCTGCTCGCCAGTTTTCGTCGTATTCCGGATGCCGGGTCTGAAACCGGATTGCCGACGCGGAAAAGAAAACCACGAGAACAATAAGATCGCCCCCAGCCAGCGAATTTTGCCAGTAAGTGCCACAATTCCAGCTGCAGCCAACAGCACCGACGCGGGCAGACATACCGTCAAGTAGCGGTCTACGAGTAGCGGACGAACTACCGAAAGCATTACCGCCAAAATCACCGGCAGACACAGCCCAAACATAACGAACAGCGTGGACCAGCGATATTCGCTTTGGGAAGAGCGGATTGCCGCTACCAGCGCGATACCCCACGCAATGACGTAAACCAGGGCGCGCGCCTTGCTCAAGGTCAGGGCCGAGAGTACCTCGCCGAGTTGAGCCATGTTTAACGGCGCAACCCAATCCAAACCTCCTTTTGGCGAATGGATCAGAAATATTACGCTTGGAACGAGAAGTAATCCCAGAGCTGCGAAACTCACCAGAAGTTTCTTGTCCCGATTCGTGCGCTGACCGAACGCCAGGGCAACGGCCTGGGAACAAATCACCAACGCCGCGAAAAAGTGGGAGTACACGGCTGCAGCGGCCGATACGGCATAGCCGGCCACACTGCTCCATCTGCCAGTTTGTCGAACTGATACTAAAAAAAGGCTCGACAAAATGAGCAGTAGCACAACTAACGAATACGAACGCGCCAGTTGAGAGATGCGAATGGCATACGGATGCACGGCAAGCAACAGTGCAGCCGTGACGCCGACTTCGCGATTGAACAGCCGCTGACCCAGGAGATAAATGAGCGGTACAGATAGCGAACCAAAAACCACGGAAAGCAGGCGAATGCCGAACACGTCCTTGGCAACGTGACACCAGATGCGCAGGCAGGCGTAGTACAGCGCCATGTTCAGCTCACTTCCCCAAACATACGTCCAGAAAGTTTGCGGGTTTGCCCTGGCGAGGAAGATGCTGTAGCCCTCGTCCAGATTGAGGCTGCGGCCGGCCAGTCGGAATACTCGAAGTGCTGCGGCCAGCACTGTGATCAGGGTGACACTGAGCGTTGGGTGGCGCATCGGGATTGCCACCAACCGGCCGTAGCGGCGTGCGTAGTCAAGAGCGGGTCTCGCTCTTGTGCCGGAGTTTGTTCTTGCTAGCATCCGCTCACTGGTCGGTATCTGGGCCCAGATTGCGACAACTCGGCCCGCTGCCTAGAATACCTCCATGCGAAGCCTCGGCCCGTGTCTCGGACTGTTCGTTACTTTCTCAATGGTTTTGTCCTGCTTTGCGAGCGATAAGAAAAGCGCCGAGCAGGCCACGGCGAACCTGCATTTCACTGTGATCAATGATGCCAACGGTAAACCGGTGCGGGCTGCCAGTGTTGTCCTTCATCCCGTGAAAAAAGACGGCACGCAGGCCAAAGGAGGCTTCCAATTGAAGACTGACGCCGAAGGCATTACGGAAACGGAAGGCATTCCCTTTGGCCCGCTACGAATTCAGGTCCTGGCTCCCGGGATTCCAGACGTTTGGAGATGACTATCAGATCAACAAAGCCGACATGGACTTCCAGGTTCGCCTGAAGCGGCCGAGGGACCAACTCTCTGTCTATGGCAAGCCGAAGAACAAGGCAACGCCGCCGCCGGTCGCCCAGCCGACTGCTCCGCCCGCCACGCCCCCGGCTGAACCCAAGCCAAATTAACGACAGCAACGGTCGTAAAGGAGAGCCACTTCATGATTGAAGCCAAAGCCATCTGGACTGACAAAGACCGTTTCATCAGGCGACGCCACTTCAGGGCACGCACTCGTCATGGACGCGGGGGAAGTGAAAACCGCCAGCACTCCCATGGAACTGGTCCTGATCGCGCTTTGCGGATGTACCGCCAGCGATGTTGTTGGCATCCTGCGCAAGAAGCGCGAGCCGTTTACCGGACTCGAAGTTGTCGCGCAAGCCGAGCGCGCCGACGACCATCCCAAGGTTTATACCCACATCAAGCTGGTGTACCGCGTGCGCGGCAAGGTCACCCACAAGGCCGTCGAGGATGCGGTGCGCCTGTCGAAAGAGAAGTACTGCTCCGTCTCTGCCATGCTGGAGAAGTCGGCCAAAATCGATGATCGTGATTGAATACGCCGAGTAAAACCGGCCCATTCCGGGTTTCCGCAAGAGAGGCCTCACCAGCGTGCCATGAAGAGCGAAAGGCGTATAGCGATCGGCGACTCCCCTATTGCTAGTTACCAGCTACCAGTTACCCGTCACCCTTCGTGTCCGCTAAGTGCCAATTGCTAACTGCCAACTGCATCTTTCCTCCGTGCGCAACGTCACAAGTAACTAGGCCGCCCGTCACTGCGTCAGCCATGCCTTGGCCACAGAATGCTATCTTGAGTCTTGCGGCTTATGCCCAGGAACCGCGTTACGCCGAGGAACAAGAAAATGAGCTCACTTACCGTTTCCGCACCAGCCCAATTGCACCTGGCCAAGCGCATGTCGCGTCTGGGCACTGAGACCGCCTTTGAAGTTCTGGTCCGCGCCCGCGCCCTGGAGAAGCAGGGCAAGAACATTGTCCATCTTGAGATCGGCGAGCCTGATTTCGATACGCCCAAGAACATCGTCGAGGCCGCAGTTGACGCGCTGCACATGGGCTACACCCATTACGGCCCTTCCGCCGGACTGCCGGATCTTCGCGACGCCATCGCTGACGACGTCACCAAATCTCGCGGCGTGAAGTTCACGCCCGACGAGGTCGTTGTGGTTCCCGGCGGCAAGCCCATCATCTTCTTCACCATGATGGCGCTGGTCGAGCAGGGCGACGAGGTCATCTACCCTAACCCCGGCTTCCCCATCTACGAGTCGATGATCAATTTCGTGGGCGGGAAGGCCGTGCCGATCGCGTTGCGCGAGGAGCGCGATTTCCGCCTCGACGTCAACGAACTGAAGGGCCTGATCAACGACCGCACCAAGCTGATCATCCTCAACTCGCCGCATAACCCGACCGGCGGTGTGCTGACCAAGAGCGACATTTACGACATCGCCGCAGCCATTGGCGACCGCGACATCATGGTCCTTAGCGACGAAATCTACGGACGCCTGATGTTCGAGGGCGAGCAGTTCAGCATCTCGGCGGTCGAAGGCATGAAGGACCGCACCATCATCCTCGACGGCTTCTCCAAGACCTACGCGATGACCGGATGGCGCATGGGCTACGGCGTGATGCGGGCCGATCTGGCGACCCACGTCGCGCGGCTGATGACCAACTCGAATTCCTGCACCGCCAGCTTCACCCAGATTGCCGGCGTCGAGGCCATCCGCGGCGAACAGACTGCCAGCCGAACACATGCGGCTGGAGTTCGAGAAGCGCCGCAACGTCTTCGTCAACGGCATCAACCAGATCAAGGGATTCTCGTGCCGCCTGCCGAAGGGCGCGTTCTACACGTTCCCGAATATCACCGCAGACCGGCTGGCCGTCGAAGAAGCTGGCCGATGCGCTGCTCGATCAGGCGGGCGTCGCCGGGCTTGTCTGGCACAGCGTTCGGCGCTTTCGGCGAAGGCTACCTGCGCTTCAGCGTGGCCAACTCGGTGGAGAACCTTGAGAATGCGCTAGACCGCATCGACCAGTGGACGAAGAAGAACCTTTAGTGGTTGTTGTGGTGCTCCTGGCCCGCTCGCGAGCGGGCCGTTTTTCTTGCGCTCCCGACCGACGAAGACGGGTGCCGGCCCTTGTCCACGTTCTTTGTGGACAGGGTGGGTTGATCCGTTCCGATCCGTGAAAGTCCGCGGCCACGTTGTTTTCCCACTTCGGGAATTTAGGTTACTTTCGTTTCGGCGCCCGCACGATTTTTCCTGACAAGCCGTCCCAACCCGCGTAATCCTTTCGACAGCGCGTTACGCAGAGGCGACATCTTGCTTGTCCCTGTCGCGGCCTTTGTTCTTTGACAATTTGCGAGCTTAACTCCTTTGTTTACTATCAGGTGCATGCAAATCCTGTAATGCTGCGACTTTGCGTCCAATTCATTCCGTAAGTTATTGATTCTGCAGAGAGGGGTGGGGAGGGGGGTACCTAGGATTCGAAGTCGGTTGTCGCTTTGGGATTGGTCCTCACGGTTGTCCCGGCTTCGTGGCGCTACAATCAGCCTCGGTCGCTCCGCGAATTCGATGCCCACTCCCGATAACCCGCGCTTCCGGGTCTTTGCCACCGCCGACATTGGCGATGCCGCTTTCGCCCGTCTGCGCAAGCGCGGATACGAAGTCGAGGTTTACCCGAACCCCGAGCCGCCGCCGAACAGCCTTATCGTCGAAAAAGTCAGGAGCGGCATCGACGGTCTGATCACTATGCTTCGCGACCAGATCGATGCCGAGGTCTTCGCCGCGGGAGAAGGCACGCTGCAAGTGCATCGCCCAGTACGCGGTGGGTGTGGACAACATCGACCGCGCGGCGGCCAACCGCTACAAGATTCCGTTCACCAATACGCCGGATGTGCTGACGGAGGCCACGGCGGAATTCGCTTTTTTCGCCTTGGCTGCGCTCTCACGCGCCTCTGGACCGCCGAAAAGTTGGTGCGCGAAAACCGTTGGGGATTCTGGCATCCCTACCTGCCGTTCCTCGGCGATGAGATGACCGGCAAGACCATCGGCATCATCGGCATGGGTCGCATCGGACAGGCGCTGGCGAAGAAGTGCAGCGGCTTCGACATGAACATCCTGTGCTACCAGCCGCAACGGCAGGACGAAAAATTCGTGGCAGCCTTGCAGGCGGTGATGGACCTGCGTTACAGCAGCGGCTTGCAGCGCGAGCGCACGACAGTTCAATATGTGTCGCTGGAAGATGCGTTGCGTCAGGCTGATTCGTCAGCATTCACGTGCCGCTGGTCCGCGAAGGAGAGAATGCGAACCCACGTTCCACCTTTTCAACGAGACGACTTTGGAGATGATGAAGCCGACGGCATACCTCGTGAATACTGTCGCGTGGCGCGGTGATTGACGAGTCTGCGCTTGCTGCGGGCGCTGAAAGAGAAATTGGATTAGCCGGCGCCGCACTGGATGTTTTTGAAACCGAGCCTCTTCCCGCAGATTCACCGTTGCGCGACCCGGAGTTGGAAGATCGCCTTCGGCTTTATCCGCACTTTGCCAGTGCCGGACGCGTCACTCGACTATCGGTTGATCCCAATGGCGGAATGGCCGGACGCTGCATTCAGGGCTTGATCGATGTGCTGGAAGGAAATTACGGCGGCGACATCCAGAAGATGCCGTTCGTCGTGAATAAGGAAGCGTTCCGCTAAGTGAGTACTGGCGTCAGGGCACACCTTCAGTCGTGCCGAAACGCGTCCTCTTTATTAGACAGTGGAATTTAGTCCGCGCGACCTACTTCGTCACGAGCGCCGATACGAGCGAGTCGAAAATCTTCACCCCGTCGGTCATGCCGAATTCCGGTTCGCTGGCGCGTTCCGGATGCGGCATCATGCCCAGCACATTGCGGCCTGCGTTGCAGATGCCAGCGATGTTTTCGATCGACCCGTTGGGATTGGCTTCTGCCGTCACTTCGCCGTCGGCGTCACGTAGCGGAAAATGATGCGCTCCTGGTCTTTCAGTTCCGCCAGCGTCCGGTCATCGCAGAAGTAATTGCCTTCCATGTGCCCGATGGGAATCTGCAGCACTTCGCCCTTAGTCAACTGCGCGTGTAAGGAGTGTTCGTGCTCTCGACGCGAATGTTCACCGGCTTGCAGATGTACTTCAGCCCGGCATTGCGCATGAGCGCGCCCGGCAACAGTCCTGACTCGCAGAGAATCTGGAAGCCGTTGCAGATGCCCAGAACCAGTCCGCCGTCGGCGGCGAACTTCCGCACCGATTCCATCACCGGCGAGAACTTGGCGATTGCCCCCGTGCGCAGATAGTCGCCGTAAGCGAAGCCTCCGGGAACGATGATTGCGTCGCATCCCTGCAGGTCCGGCGAGTCATGCCACAGGAACGTCACCGGCTGCTTCGAGACGTGCTGAATCGTCCAGTACGCATCGTGATCGCAGTTGGATCCGGGGAAAATGATGACGCCAAACTTCATCGCAATGCGCTCCAGGAGGGGGTTTCAGCCTCAGTGTAGCATGGGTGCGGCGGCTGCTTTGGCGGCGGCATCTAAACGGTTATGGAGTTCTCGCGACACGTCAACATCACCGGCGGAGCGCTGAGAACTGGTTCATAGCGCAGTGCTTACGACTCGCATCTGCTGTCGGCCTCTGTGGTGGGCCGGACTGACATATCTGAAGATTCCGCTGGCGCCGTTATGGGCCGTTCTTGCGGCGCTGTTCCAGTTCATTCCGCACTTCGGACCAATCCTTACTTTCATCGGGCCAGCGGTGGCGGCTATCTTTGCCGGCGGTCTCGACTCGTTTCTCTGGCTGCTCGGCCTCTATGGAGTAATTATCCTGCTGGACGGACTGCTGCTTCAGCCGCTCATCATGAAGCGAACGGCCCGCGTTCCGCTGTGGGCATCGCTGGCTGTGCCGATCCTCCTGAGCTTCATGTTCGGCTTCTGGGGAGTACTTGCTGGCCGCACCGCTGCTGGCAGTGATCTTCGCGTATCGAGCAGTGGCCAAGAGGCGGGCGCAAGAAGCTGCGGCACGTGCAAGGCCAAAGCAAACGCCCCCAGGACAGGAAATCACCGGCGGTGTGCTGCTTCGCGCCGGAAGAAGCGGTGCGAACGCACGAGCAACCATGATTCGACCGGTGGAATTCAGGCCCCGATTTCCACATCACGGGCGCATAGAATCGAAGAACAAACCTAAATGTCTGAGCAATTCGTCCATCTTCACCTGCACACCGATTACTCCATGCTCGATGGCGCTTGCGATGCCACCAAGCTCGTCGATCGCGTAAAGGAACTCAACATGCCGGCCGTGGCCATGACCGACCACGGCAACATCTTCGGAGCGGTGGAGTTCGCCAACGCCGCCAAAGAGAAGGGCGTGAAGCCCATCCTGGGTTGCGAGCTCTATATCTGCAAGAAGGAAGACCATCGCGCCGCGCCTGAGGGCGACAGCTACAACCACCTCATCGTGCTGGCTGAGACCGACGAAGGCTACCGCAACCTGGTGAAGATTGCTTCCGAGGCGTCGCTCCACGGTTTCTACTACAAGCCGCGCGTGAGCAAGCGGTTTCTGGCCGAGCACTCGAAGGGACTCATCGGGCTTTCGGGCTGCCTGAAGGGTGAAGTCGCCGAAGAGCTTACCTTCGAGCATTACGACAAGGCGCGCGCAGCCGCGGCTATATTCGGCGACATCTTCGGCACGGGGAACTTCTTCCTCGAAATCCAGAACCAGGGCCTGCCGGAAGAAGACCGCATCCAGAACAACCTGCTGAAGCTGGAGCAGGACCTCGGCATCCCGATGGTGGCCACCAACGACAGCCACTACCTCTGCGAAGACGATGCCCACGCGCAGGACGTGATGGTCTGCATCCAGACCGGCAAGTCGATCAACGACACCAATCGCCTGAAGTTCGCCAACAACCAGTTCTATCGTGAAGAGCTATCCCGAGATGCAGAAGGCATTTTCCGGATATGAGCAAGTATCTGCAACGGACGCTGGAGATTGCCGAGCGCTGCAATACCAAGCTGGAAAAAGTTCACGACCCGTTTCCGCAGTTCGACGTGCCCGCCGGGCTTCAACATTCCCGACTACTTCGAGCACGTTACGCGCGAAGGCTTTGCGCGCCGACTTAACATTCTGCGGGAACTGCAGGCGATGGGTCGGCTGAAACACTCGCTGGAGGACTACGAGCAGCGGCTGTCGCGCGAAATCGGCATCATTCGGCAGATGCAGTTTGCCGGATATTTCCTCATCGTCTGGGACTTCATCCGCTACGCCAAGGAGCACAACATTCCTGTCGGTCCGGGTCGCGGTTCGGCCGCCGGCGCGCTGGTAGCGTACGCGCTGGGCATCACCGACATTGATCCGCTACAGAACGAATTGCTCTTCGAGCGTTTTCTCAACCCGGAGCGCATCAGCCTGCCTGATATCGACATCGACTTCTGCATGAACCGCCGTGGCGAGGTCATCAACTATGTCACGCAGAAGTACGGCCGCGACCAGGTAGCGCAGATCATCACCTTCGGCACCATGGCTTGCAAGGCGGCGATTAAAGACTCCGGACGTGCGATGGACATTCCGTATTCCGAAGTCGAGCGAATCGTGAAGTTGGTGCCTCCCACGCTGAACATCACCATCGCAAAGGCATTGGAAGACTCACCAGCTCTGGCAGCCGCTTACGAATCTGAGCCACAAACCAAGGAACTGATCGACACCGCCAAGAAGCTCGAGGGACTGGTTCGGAACTCCGGCGTGCACGCTGCAGGTGTTGTCATATCGCCGCAGCCGCTGACCGATCTCGTTCCGCTGCATCGCACCAAGAACGACGAAATCGTCACCGCCTACGATATGAAGGCGATTGAGAAACTTGGCCTGCTGAAGATGGACTTCCTCGGGCTGACCACGCTCACCATCATCGACGATGCTTTGAAGCTGATCGTGCAAACGCGCGGTGAGCACCTGAACTTGCAGACGCTTGCTCTCGATGACTCGGCGACGTACGAAAAAGTCTTCCACACCGGGCTGACCTCTGGCGTGTTCCAGTTTGAATCGCATGGCATGCGCGATGTTTTGCGGCGCTACAAGCCGACCACGGTGGAAGACCTAACGGCCTTAAACGCACTGTATCGCCCTGGGCCGATCCAGGGCGGCATGATCGACGACTTCATCGATCGCAAGTGGGGCCGCAAGAAAATTGAATACGAGCTGCCCGAATTGGAGACGATTCTCAAGGAAACCTTGGGCGTCATCGTTTACCAGGAACAGGTGATGCAGATTGCCAACCGCCTGGCGGGCTACTCGCTTGGCGAGGCCGACCTGTTGCGTCGCGCCATGGGCAAGAAGAACGCCGACGAGATGGCGAAGCAGCGCGAACGCTTCGTCAAGGGTGCTAACGAGCGCAACTTTCCTGAGAAGAAGATCACCAAGATCTTCGACCTGATGGAGCAATTCGCCGGATACGGCTTCAACAAGTCGCATTCCGCCGCGTATGCGTTACTTGCCTACCACACGGCTTATCTGAAGACGCATTATCCGGTCGAGTTCATGGCGGCACTGCTGACCTCCGTGTCCGGTAGCACCGACGACGTGGTGAAGTACATCAACGAGTGTCGGGAGATGGGAATTCCCGTGGAGCCGCCTGACGTCAATGTCAGTGCTGCGAATTTCACGCCGCACGGCGAGGCGATTCGTTTCGGTCTCTCAGCGGTTAAGAACGTCGGCCACAACGCGATCGAGTCTATCGTTGCCGCGCGAACGGAGATCGGCGCATTCAAGTCGATTTTCCAATTCTGCGAAAAAGTCGACCTGCGCTTGCTTAACAAGCGCGTCATCGAGTCGCTCATCAAGAGTGGGGCAATGGACGCGATGGGCCGGCGCTCGCAACTCATGGCCGTTGTTGATACCGCCATGGAGCACGCGCAGAAATCGCAACGGGATGCCGCAATGGGACAACATGGCCTGTTCGGTGTCTTCGATCAGAAAGATGAAGCGCCGACAGAAAAGCCGTTACCCAATATTCCCGACTGGGACGAACATCAGCGTCTCTCTGCCGAAAAGGAAATCCTCGGATTCTTCATCACCGGACATCCGCTGGAGAAGTACAAAGACAAACTGCTCGACTTCAACGCGCTGACCACCGAAGACTTGGGCCAGCTGAAGTCTTCGACTGGACGCGACGAGAGCGTCCTCGTGGGCGGCATCCTGAAGGCCGTTCGCGTCTCCAAGTCGAAGAAGGGAGACCTCTACGGACAGGGCCGTCTGGAAGACATGATCGGATCGGTCGACGTACTATGTTTCTCCGAGTCGTTCAAGAAGCTTTCGGAAAAGCTCAAGCTCGATGTGCCGGTGTTGGTGAAGGGAAGCGTTCGCATCGAGGAAGGCTCGAACCCCAAGTTGATGATCAACGACATCACGCCCTTGGAAGAAGCCCAGCCCAAACTGCCGCGCAGCCTCCGCATCAAAATTGCGCTGGAGACAGCTTCGGAGGGAACGATTGAGGCGTTGCATTCCATTTGTGCCGAGCGGAAAGGCGAGGCCAAGGTTCTGTTCGACCTGGAACGCAAGGGCGACTTCACTGCCGTCATGGAGGCGGAAGGCTATAATGTGTTGCCGGACCGTTCCTTCATTAATCGTGTCGAAGAACTTTGCGGTCGCGGCAGTGTACGAATCATCGACTAGCCGTCGCCAAGAGACACAACTGACCCTATGGACGCTCCCCCCAACGCGCAGGCGGAACTGCAACGCATCGAGCAGCAGATTGAGCAGTTGCAAGGCGCTGCCGCGAACAACCAGGACGCCTTGAAGCAACTCGAAGGTCTGCAACAACGTGTCGAAGCTCTGCGCCGCCAGGTTTCCGGCAAGTTGACGCCGTGGGAGCGTACCGAAATGGCGCGCCATCCCATGCGCCCGTATCCGCTCGATTACATCGAACGCATCTTTCCCGACTTCAGTGAGGTGCACGGCGACCGTGGGTTTGCCGACGATGCTGCTATGGTCTGCGGCATGGCGCGCTTCCGTGGACGAGAGGTCGCGCTTCTGGGCACGCAAAAGGGCCGCGATACCAAGCAGAGGGTGTATCGCAATTTCGGGCAGCCAAATCCCGAGGGTTATCGCAAGGCGCTACGTTTCATGAAATTCGCGGAGAAGTGGAACCGCCCGGTGATTGCCTTGATCGATATCGTGGGGGCTTATCCCGGACTGGGTGCTGAAGAGCGCGGGCAGGCCGAAGCCATAGCGCACAACTTGCGCGAGATGGCCAGGTTGAAGGTTCCGTTCATCGCCGTTATTACCGGCGAAGGTGGCAGCGGAGGTGCATTGGCGATTGCCGTCGCCGACCGCGTGCTGATGCTGGAGAACAGCATTTACTCCGTGATTTCTCCAGAAGGTTGCGCCTCGATTATGTGGCGCGACTCCACCAAGAAAGACATTGCCGCCGCAGCCCTGCGGATTACGGCGAAAGACAACCTGGAGATGGGCTTCTGCGACGAAGTGATTTCTGAACCGGCGGGTGGCGCGCACAACGACTTTGACGCGGCCGCTGCCTCTTTGGCCGAAGTGCTGGACAAACATCTGAGCGCATTGGAGAAACTGCCCCTTCAGCAGCTGCTCGACGACCGCTACAAGAAATTCCGCACCATGGCGCAGTACTACAACACGGTGTAGCCGTCGCCGTCGCAAAAGCCCAGTGCCTCTTTCGCACCAGCACAGTACACCCACTAGCGTGACCCACAGTTTCCGTCAGGGCTGGACTGGCCTATAATCAAGGCATTCCCGACGCCATCGTTTTGTTGCGTGGGGCAACCGAATCAGGGGTATTGATGGCCACAACTGAAATTGCACCAAGCGGCTCGGCCACGTCCGCCGACCGCGCGCCCATAGTCAACGACTTCAGCATTCAAGTAGCAACCGCCAACGGCTCCGGATCGCAGAGCGCCAACTCCATTTTGCTTCGCTCCATTTTCCAGATGGGCGTTCCGGTCTCCGGCAAGAACCTGTTCCCGTCGAACATCGCCGGACTGCCCACATGGTTCACGATCCGCGCCAGTAAAAAGGGATACATCGCGCGCAAGAAGGAAATCGACTTCGTTGTCGCCATGAATCCGGAAACCGCCCGCGAAGATGTGCTGAACCTTGCGCCCGGCGCGGCGGTACTTTACGACGAGCCGCTGAAGCTGAACGAACTGCGCACGGACCTGGTCTTTTACTCGGCGCCGTTCGACAAGATTGTTGCCACGGTCTGTCCCGAAGCTAAGCTGCGCAAGCTGGTTAAGAACATGATCTATGTCGGGGTGATGGCACAACTGCTCAACCTCGACATGACCGAAGTGGAAAAGGCCCTGCGCAAACAGTTCGCCAAGAAGGTGAAGGCCGCCGACCTGAACTGGAACGCGGCCAAGGCAGGCTACGATTACGCTGCCGCGTCCCTTACTAAGGCCGATCCGTTCACGATTGAGCGCATGGACAAGACTGCCGGCATGATCATCATTGACGGTAACTCCGCCGCGGCAATGGGTTCGATGTTTGCCGGCGTTACGGTCGTTACTTGGTATCCGATCACGCCTTCGTCATCGCTGGTGGAATCCCTCATCGATTACATGAAGGCTTACCGCGTTGGCCCTGATGGCAAAGCTACTTTCGCCATCGTCCAAGCTGAGGACGAACTTGCGGCCATCGGAATGGTTCTAGGCGCCGGATGGGCTGGCGCTCGCTCCATGACGGCTACAGCTGGTCCCGGCATTTCGCTGATGGCCGAGTTCGCGGGCCTTGGATACTACGTTGAAATCCCGGGTGTGATCTGGGACGTGCAGCGTGTCGGTCCGTCGACCGGTTTGCCCACACGCACTTCGCAGGGTGACATCGAGTTTGTGGCCAAGCTCTCGCACGGCGACACCATTCATCCGATGCTGATCCCTTGCTCGGTCTCCGAGTGCTTCAGCATGGCAAACGAAGCCTTCAACCTGGCCGAGTATCTGCAAACGCCGGTCTTTGTGATGAGCGACCTCGATCTCGGCATGAACAACTGGATGTCGGAGCCGTTCGAATATCCTGAAGAGCCAATCAAGCGCGGCAAAGTCTTGAGCAAGGAAGACCTCGACCGCCTCGGCAGTTTCGCGCGTTACAAAGATGTGGACGGCGACGGCGTTGGCTACCGCACGCTTCCGGGAATTGACCATCCGCAGGGAGCATGGTTCGCGCGCGGCAGCGGACACAACGAGAAGGCCCAGTACAGCGAGCGTCCCGACGACTACAAGAACAACCTCGACCGCCTGCGCCACAAGTTCGAGAATGCCCGCACGGTCGTTCCCAAGCCTGAAGTGGTGCGCAACGAAGGCAACGACATCGGCATCATCGCCTACGGCACCTCGCACCATGCCCTTGTCGAATCGCTCGACCAAATGCAATCTGACCATGGCGTTCATGTGGATTACATGCGGCTGAAGGCCTATCCCTTCACCGCCGAAGTGTTGAAGTTCATTACTTCGCATAAACGCGTGTACGTTGTGGACCAGAACCGCGACGGCCAGATGCTGAATCTGTTGAAGCTCGACATCCCGGCAGAGCATGTCGTGCGCTTGCGCAGCGTTCGCCACTACAACGGACTGCCGATCGACGCGCGCTCGGTGACCGACGACATCATCTCCCAGGAGGCCAAGTAATGGCGGCCACAGCTACACCGCAACCTAAAACCAACCGCGTCGGTCTGACCGTGCTCGACTACCGTGGCGGCAAGACCACTCTCTGCGCCGGATGCGGGCACAACGCCATCTCCGAGCGCATCATTGATGCCTTCTACGAGATGGGAATTGCACCTGAGCGCGTCGCTAAGTTGTCTGGTATCGGGTGCTCGTCCAAAAGCCCCGCGTACTTTATGGGCCGCTCGCACAGTTTCAACTCGGTGCACGGGCGTATGCCATCGGTCACGACCGGTGCGGTGCTGGCCAACCATCGCCTGATAGCGCTTGGAGTGAGCGGTGACGGCGACACTGCTTCTATTGGCATCGGGCAGTTCGTCCACCTCATGCGCCGCAATCTGCCGGTCATCTACATCATCGAAGACAACGGCGTGTACGGCCTCACCAAGGGACAGTTCTCCGCTACCGCAGACCTCGGCTCCAAGCTGAAAACAGGCGTCATCAACGATCTGCCGCCCATCGACACCTGCGCCCTGGCAATCTCTCTTGGCGCGACATTTGTGGGACGCTCGTTTTCGGGCGACAAACGCCAACTCCACGCCATGCTCAAGGCTGCGCTCGCGCATCGCGGCACAGTGTTGATTGATGTGGTTTCGCCCTGCGTCACGTTTAACGATCACGAGGGCTCCACCAAGTCTTACAAGTTCATGAAGGACCATGAAGAGCCACTGCACGACATCAACTTCGTCCCGTCGTTCCAGGAGATTGACGTCGAATACGATCCGGGTTCTACAGTCAATGTGACCATGCACGATGGATCGGCCCTGCGCCTGCACAAGATCGAGGAAGACTACGATCCCACGAACCAGATCGGTGCTATCAAGCGCATCATGGAATCGCACGTAGCCGACGAAGTACTTACGGGTGTGCTTTACGTGAATACTCAGGCGCCCAACTTCATCGACATGCTAAACATGACCGACGAGCCCCTCGGTACTTTGCCCGAGAGCATCACCCGCCCGTCGCGCAGAGTGCTGGAAGAGTGCATGGAGGAGTTGCGGTAGCGTCGCTGGCTTGCCGCACCACCATGCGGTAAGATTCGGGAATGGCAAAGAACCAAGGCCAATTCGAAGTTACCTGTCCCTGCTGTGGTGCGATGCTGAAGCTCGATATCGAAGCCAAGGCGGTAATTTCGCACATCCCAAAGGCCGTCCCCAAGACATTTAACGATATGGAAGAGGCGGCGCGCGCCATGAAGGAACGCGACACTCGCAAGGAGTCGATCTTCCAACAATCGGTGGAAGCTCAAAAGAACTCGTCGGACCTGCTGGAAAAGAAATTCCAGGAAGCGTTGCGCAAGGCCAAAGAAACGCCTGATACCGGTAGGCCGCTCCGCGATTTCGATCTCGATTAGCGGGCCTACGTGACCTCAAAACCAGTTCTGCTGGGACATCGCGGCTGCCGTGGCCAGAGACGCGCGACCCTCCCCGTCGAAAATTCGTTCGACGCATTTGAGTACGCGCTCCAACAAGGATGCGACGGGTTCGAATTCGACGTCCGTCATACTCGAGACGGGCGCAACGTGCTCTGGCACGATCCAAAATGGCGTGGGATTGAGATTTCCGCGACGGACTTCGCCGACTTGGAGGGCCGCAGTGGCGCCCGCCTCCCGCTACTTGAGGATGTTTTATTTCAATTTGCTCAACGCTGTTACCTTGACATCGAGCTCAAGGTACCAGGGAATGAGGCGGGTGTGATTTCTGCTTTGAAAGCCCAGTCGCCACAACGCGGATTCGTCTTATCTTCGTTTTATCCGGAAATCCTGGCCAGGCTGCGTGCCCTCGACGCCAGTCTTCCTCTCGGCTTTCTCTGCGACCGCGAAAAGGCAGTTGCGGTCTGGCGGGAGATGCCCGTCAGCGTCTTTCTGCCGCAAGACTCCTTTGTGCGGCCGTCCTTGGTCGAGGAAGCCCATTCGCGTGGTCTGCAAATTATGACCTGGACCGTGAACCATGCCCGCCGAATGCGCGAACTGGCCGACTGGGGCATCGATGGCATCATTTCCGACGATCCCGAACTGCTGTATCAAACGTTTCATTCTGAATAAACGCTATATGGCGCAAACCGCTCTGCCTCATTTACATTGGTTGCGATGCCAACTACAGGCGAACGATTTGAACGGGCCGTCTCGATCATGGCGCGGTTGCGCGGACCGGGCGGATGCCCGTGGGACCGCGAACAGACCTTTGACACCATCAAGCCATACACGCTCGAAGAGACCTACGAGGTGCTCGAAGCTATCGACGCTCGTGACTGGAACGAGCTGACCGGAGAGCTGGGCGATCTTCTGCTACAAGTGCTCTTCTACTCCGAGATGGCTGCCGAGGACAAATATTTCACTATCGACGACGTTCTCGACCGTCTGTCCAACAAGCTGGTCGACCGCCATCCTCACGTCTTTGGAGACGTAAAGGCGGATACCTCGGGAGAGGTACTGCGCAACTGGCAGGCGCTCAAGGCGGAGGAGAAGAAGAAGCGTCAGGAGGAAGGTGGAGAGACCTCGAAGGACGACCATCCGGATTCCGTGCTTCACGGCGTTTCTTCGTCAGTGCCGGCGCTCATGGAAGCCTACAAAATCAGCTCGCGCGTGGCTCATGTAGGCTTCGACTGGCCCAATATTGAGGGCTTGTTCGACAAGCTGAGCGAAGAAACGGCCGAGTTGCGCCGCAACCTTGAGGAGTATCCCGAGCCCGGACCGCAGCCTCAGTCCGCGTCTTCTATCGCCAGCGCTCGCGGCGGCAAGATCAACGAAGATCTGCGCGGCCGACTGGAAGACGAAGTGGGCGATCTGCTCTTCGTGCTGGTCAACATTGCCCGCTATCTCTCGCTTGATCCCGAATCAGCTTTGCGCAAGACGAATCGGAAATTCCGCCGACGCTTCGAATATCTGGAAGGCAAACTTCGCGAGCAGGGCCGCAATCCTGCCGGCGCGGCACTCGACGAGATGGAAGCGCTCTGGCAGGAATCCAAACAGCGGGAGCGGCCGTGACTGCCTACGATATCGTCCTGCGCAATTGCACCATGCTGGACGAGCTCGCACAATGCGTTGCCCTGCAAAAAGAGGTCTGGGGCTTCAGCGATGCCGAACTCGTGCCCCTGCGCATTTTCTCCCTCGCCCCCAAAATCGGCGGGCAGGTCGTCGGCGCGTGGGTAGGCGAAACATTTGTGGGCTATGCCATGGCGATTCCGGGCAACCGCTATGGCCGTCCCTATCTTCACTCCCACATGGTGGCGGTGAAAGACGGTTACCGCAACATCGGGTTGGGGAGAAAGCTCAAGCTCTTTCAGCGTGATGACGCAGTTGCTCGCGGCTACGAGCTGATGGAGTGGACCTTCGATCCGCTGGAAATCAAGAACTCCTATTTCAATCTTGAGCGCTTGGGCGCCGTCGCTCGCCGCTACAACGTGAACCAGTACGGCATCACGAATTCGCCACTGCAAGGCTCCTTGCCTACCGATCGCCTGGTGGCGGAATGGTGGATGAACTCGCGCCGCGTGACCACCGTGCTCTCTGCCGGCCGGCCTGACGTGCGAGTGGAAGAAAGCATCGATGTTCCGCACGAGATTTACGCGTGGAAGGCCGATCCTGCGCTACGCGCCGAGGCCGAAGAGGTGCAATCGCGCAACCGCATGGCCTTACAGTCGGCCTTCGCGAAGGGATTGTCGTGTCTTGGCTATGAACGTGATGCTGAGGGCAACGGACGCTTCCTGTTGGGCCGTTGGGACGAATGCTGGTCGTATGATCCAAATTCCTAGTCTGAAAAGGCTCCCATGAAGGTTGAAGCGATTACACTTCGCGAACTACAGATTCCGCTGGTCCATTTTTTCGAGACCAGCTTCGGACGCACCTACGACCGCCGCGTCCTTTTAGTCACGCTGCATTGTGATGGGCTCGAAGGCTGGGGCGAGTGCGTCGCCGGCGAACGGCCTTATTACTCCGAGGAGTACATCGACGGCGCATGGGACGTGATCGTCCGCTATTTAGGTCCATCACTATTGGGCAGAACACTGCAATCGGGAAGAGAAGTGCCCGCGCTGCTGGCCAAAGTGCGCGAGCACCGCATGGCTAAAGGCGCGCTGGAAAACGCCGCTTGGGACGCCGAGGCGCAGGAGAAAGGCCTGCCGCTCTGGAAATTGCTGGGTGGATCGAAGCGGGTCATCAACTGCGGTGTCAGCATTGGCATCCAGGATTCGCACGAGCAGTTGTTGCAGAAAATCGAAACCGAGGTCACGGCCGGGTATCAGCGCATCAAGCTCAAGGTCAAACCCGGTTGGGATGTGGAAGTGTTGGAAAGAGTTCGTGCCCGCTGGCCCGACATTTTGCTAAGCTGCGACGCCAACTCCGCTTACACGCTCAACGACCTCGACCACCTCAAGACGTTCGACCGATTCAAGCTGCTGATGATTGAACAGCCTTTGTGGAGCGACGATTTCTATTTCCATGCACGGCTACAACAATCCATCAAGACGGCACTCTGCCTCGACGAGGCCATTCGCAGTTCGCGCGATGCCGAGGCTGCGCTCGAACTCGGCTCATGTCGCATCATCAACATTAAAGTTGGACGCATTGGCGGGTTTACGGATGCTATCGCAGTTCATGAGGTCGCCCAGCGCAGCGGCGTGCCCGTCTGGTGTGGAGGCATGCTCGAGTCGGGCATCGGCCGATCGCACAATGTGGCACTTTCCACCTTGCCGAACTTCAAGCTGCCGGGTGACGTCTCGGCTTCGAAGCGCTACTGGAAGGAAGACATCATCGAGCCTGAAGTCGTCGTTTCGCCGGAGGGAACGATCGCGGTCGCCGACAAGCCCGGCCGGGGTTACGACTTACGCCCCGACCTCATAGAGAAGCTCACGGTGCGAATGCAGACGCTGAAAGCGTAATCTGCTTAGATGCAGCGTCGCGTAGTTCCTGAGCTCTTGGACGACGACCTCGGTACGCCCGAGGAAATTGCCCGTTCGCTGCGCGACCTGAGGCACATTAACAACTGGTTCGGCGGCACGCAGACAACGACCAGTCTGCTCCGAACAGTCGCGGCATTAGCCGGTACAGAAAAGCTGTCACTTCTGGAAATCGGATCGGGAGTGGGCGACGTTCCTCTCTCCGCCAAGTGTTCCCTGAAAAAAGAAGGTATTACGTTGACAGTGACGTTGCTCGATCGCCGCTGGACTCACCTGCCCGCCGGAAGTTTGGACTCCGTCTGCGGCGACGCCATGCGACTGCCTTTTCGCGACAATGCGTTCGACGTCGTCAGTTGTTCGCTCTTTGCGCATCACTTCGACCCTGAGCCACTGCGCCTCCTCATTGCGGAAGCCTCACGAGTAGCTCGGGAGGCCGTGCTAATCAACGACCTGATCCGCAGCCGCCTGCACTTGCTGCTGGTCTATTTCGGCTTGCCGCTATTTCGCAGCCGGATTACCCGGCACGATGCACCCGCGTCCGTGCGCGCGGCCTACACCGTTCCAGAAATGCAGTCCCTCCTCGCCGCATTGCCACCCCGGCAGCTCAGTATCTCCCGCCATTTCCTGTATCGCATGGGAGTCATACTTTGGAAGTAAACTCCGACTTGATGGATAGTTCGCCGACCGTCTTCGATCTTGCGGTGATCGGTGGCGGACCGGCCGGCACTGCAGCGGCTATCACTGCCATCCGTTTGGGCGCCAAAGTCGTAATTCTCGAAGCCGGAGAATTCCCACGCCAGAGGGTCTGCGGCGAGTTCGTCTCTGCCGAATCTCTCGACGTGCTTCGCAACTTGCTGCGCGAGGTCGGTGAGGCGGATGCAGTCATTCGCGCAGCGCCCGTTGTCGACCAAGTGAGGCTTTTTCTGGCAGGCCAGAAGATTTATGCCCCGGTTGATCCTCCAGCCCTCAGCATCCCTCGCTATGAGATGGACCGATTGCTATGGCAGGCCGCCCAGCGCGCTGGTGTGAACACGCTTTGTGCTTGTGAAGTTCGCGATATCGAGGGCAGCGGACCATTCCGGCTTACTGCAACTGCCGGCGAAATTCATGCGACCGCTATAGTCATCGCGGCCGGGCGGTGGTCGCGATTCAGGCCGCAGATTCCGATCCCGAATGGCCCGAAGTGGATCGGCCTCAAGGCACATTTCCGCGAGGACGAGTCGCATCCCTCCACCGACTTATATTTTTTTGATCGCGGATACTGTGGCGTACAGCCTGTGGCGGCAGACATTGTCAATGCGTGCGCCATGGTCCGCTCCGACCGCGCCAAGACTCTTGACGTGGTTCTCGCCCTGCATCCAGCACTTGCCGAACGGAGCCGCGACTGGCGGCTGGCCACCGAGCCGGTCACTACGGCACCGCTTATCTACCGCACGCCCGAGCCAGTACGCGGCAACTGGATCTTCGTGGGTGATGCCGCGGCGTTCATCGATCCGTTTGTTGGAGATGGCATCTCAATCGCGCTTCGAACTGGATGTCTTGCCGCGCGCGAACTGATTCCAGTCATCAACGGAAGGAACTCGCTTGCCTCCGCCGCCGCAAGCTACCAGTGCGCCTACAACCGCGACTTTAGACCGCTGATTCGCGCCGCCTCGCGCATCCGAACGCTCTTGTCCTGCCCTCAGCCAATTCTGGCCGCAAGCCTTTCACTGCTCCGCATACCTGGAGTTTTGCCTTACGTGATTCGCAAAACTCGCCAGGCCCGATGATCCAGCGCGCTAGCGAATCACTAACACTTCGCGGATGTTGTCTCGTCCCAGGAAAAACTTGATGGAGTTGAAATCGCGAAACAGGTTCTCCACGTGGCGGTTGTTGAACACGCGCTGCAGCTTGTAAGGATTGGCAGGCTGCATTTCGAGGGTGTCTTTCGAGGCGATGTTGTAGCGGTAGAAGGGCGCTTCCGCGCCGGCATCTTTGGTGTGAAAGAAGGAAAACAAGATCGCGCCGGGCTTCATGCCAATGTGAATGCGTTCGATCACCGGTTTGACCAGCGGCTCCGGCAAATAGTCGGCGAGGTCCCAGAACATCACCGCGTCGAACTCCTGCCGCTCGAAGCGCAAGTTCTCGTCCAGGAAGCGATCTACATCGACCGCTGTACCTCCATCACTGCTCGGCATCAGCAGCGACTTGTCAAAACCCAGCCGCAACAGGTCTTCCTGGTGAAAGCGGTGCCCGAGCCCAATGAAGAACGTGATGTTGGCAGGAGACGTCGAGCCAAGGTCGAGAATGCTCAAGCCCTCTTCGCGTGCCATCCACTTAATGAACTCGCTGAAGCCGGTGGAGCGGCGTTGCACCCGTTCTCCGTGCGCAACATTGCTCGCCTTTTCCTGCGGACCAGAGTTCCCGAATATCTTATCGAACACACCCAGCGCCATTGCGAACCATTGTAGTCCAGTTATGCCACCAACCCAGCATCTACTTTAGCGAAACGATCCTCGCGCGAAGGGCAGCCAAACGAAAAACGGGACGCCTGAAAGCGTCCCGTCAGCTGCAAACAGAGCGAGCCTAGAACTTTTTGGTCTCGATGAGTGAACCTTGAGAAGTCGTGGTGGGCAGCGGCTGCGGAGATGCCACCACCGCCGGTGGCTTCGGTTCCACCTTGGCCGGGGCGGGCTCAGCTTTCTGTATATCGATCGTTCCCTTGAAGTAAGCTCCATCTTCAATTGCGACTCTTGCCGTCGAAATGTCGCCCGTCAACGATGCGCTCTTGCGCAGGTCAACCCTGTCGCTCGCGGTGACGTTCCCGTCGACCTTGCCGTGCACGATCACGTTACGCGCTTCAAGGTTCGCCCGCACCTGGCCGTTCGGGCCGATGGTCAGGCTTTGGCCACGCAGTGAGATTGAGCCTTCCACCGCACCGTCGACGTATAAGTCTTCGCTGCCCGACAATTCACCCTTCACCACAACCGACTTGCCTATGGTTGCGACATCCACCGCACGCGATGATTCAACACGGGTTGGTTCGGGCGGTCTGGTCACGGGTGAGGCGGGAGGTTGAATTGTTCTGGGTGCATTCTGTTCCGGCATTGTGAGTTCATCTTCCTTACGAGTTGATTTCCACATGGGCTATGGCTCCGATTCCTACACAAAAGCGGCCAAGCCGCTGCTATGAGGACACTTGCTGCGTCCCCTGCTGCTCCCAAGAGGATACAGAAGGAATGCGCCACGGCCAACTGTTTTCCACACCTTTGGTGGGCCCTCGACGTGTCTATATGGCTACGCCTAAACGGTTTCAATCCGATTCTTGCCGTTGTTACATGCGTCCTGAACGGACACTCGACCCTTCCCCTTATAATGGGATGTTTCATAGGTTTCCCGCCGCAGCGTTTCCTAGTCGCGGAGAACTGCCCGATTCGCGGACGACTTTTCTGTCCGCACGGCTGGTTTTCGCTCACCATCCGGAAAGCAAATCCACCGGCGCGAGACGAAGGACTCATTCCCATGACCGAAATCGAACTGATTCTTGCTCGCGAAATCCTTGACTCCCGCGGCAATCCCACCGTAGAAGCCGATGTCATCCTCGAGAGCGGAGCCCGTGGCCGCGCCGCTGTTCCCAGCGGAGCCTCTACTGGCGAACATGAGGCCGTTGAACTTCGCGATGGCGACAAGACCCGCTACCTCGGCAAGGGCGTACTCAAGGCCGTGGACAACGTCAACGAGGTCATCGCTCCCGAACTCGAGGGCATGGACGCCAGCGATCAGCGCGAGCTCGATGCGGTCATGCGCGAACTCGACGGCACGCCCAACAAGGGCAAGCTGGGCGCTAACGCCATTCTCGCAGTATCCATGGCTGCCTCGCGCGCCATGGCCGACCACCTCGGCATCGAGCTGTATCAATACCTCGGCGGATTCACCGCCAGCCTGCTGCCCACGCCGATGATGAACATTCTTAACGGAGGCGCTCACGCTGACAGCAACGTCGACTTCCAGGAATTCATGGTTATGCCCGTTGGCGCGCCGTCGTTCGCGGAAGCGTTGCGTTGGGGCGTCGAGACCTTCCACACGCTGAAGGGGGTGCTCAAGAAGAAAGGTTACAACACTGCTGTCGGTGACGAGGGCGGCTTTGCGCCGTCGCTGAAGTCGAACACCGAAGCCATCGACCTCGTGCTCGAAGCCATCACCCAGGCCGGATACAAGCCCGGCGAACAGATCGCCATCGCCCTCGACCCCGCTTCCAGCGAGTTCTACGACAAGGACAAGAAGAAGTACGTTTTCAAGAAGTCTGACAAGAGCGAGCACACAAGCGCCGAAATGGTGAAGTTCTGGGCTGACTGGGCGCGCCAATACCCGATCGTATCCATCGAAGACGGTTTCGCAGAGGACGACTGGGAAGGCTGGAAGATGATGACCGATGAGATGGGCAGCAAGATTCAGTTGGTCGGCGACGATTTGTTCGTCACCAATGTTGAGCGCTTGCAGCGCGGTATCGATGGCGGCATTGCCAATTCGATTCTTATCAAAGTCAACCAGATCGGTTCGGTCAGCGAGACCATCGATGCCATCAACCTGGCTCGCGAGAATGGCTACACCGCTGTGATCTCGCACCGCTCGGGCGAAACTGAAGACACGTTCATCGCCGACCTCGCGGTTGCCACCGGCGCGGGCCAGATCAAGACAGGTTCAGCTTCGCGCACGGATCGCATCGCCAAGTACAACCAGTTGCTGCGCATTGAAGAAGAACTCGGTCCGGCCGCTCGCTTCAACGGCCTCAAGGCGCTGAATTATCACGGCGACCTTGCCAAGAAGGCGAAGGCGTAATGCGTCCGAAACCGCTGGTTCTGATCATCCTCGACGGTTGGGGTTATGCCCCGCCGTCCAACGCCAACGCCATCTCGCTGGCCCACAAGCCCAACTACGACAAGCTGCTGGCTGACTTTCCGAACACGCTGATTCACACCAGCGGACGGTTCGTCGGTCTGCCCACCGGGCAGATGGGCAACAGCGAAGTCGGACATCTCAACATCGGAGCCGGTCGCGTCGTGTACATGGACATCAGCAAGATCGACGTGATGATCGAGACGGGCGAGTTCGAGAAGAACCCGGCGCTGCTCGAGGCGATGACTAAAGCGCGAACCGGCGATCGGCGCCTGCATCTTTTCGGACTGCTGTCTGATGGGGGAGTTCACTCGCAACAGGCGCATCTCTACGCCCTGCTTCGCATGGCTAAGCAGAACGGCGTCGAGCGCGTCTTCGTCCACTGCTTCATGGATGGGCGCGACACGCTCCCGACCAATGGCGCGAAGTACGTCGAGCAGCTCCAGCAGAAGATGCGCGAATACGGCGTCGGCAAGATTGCCAGCGTCAGCGGACGGTATTACGCGATGGATCGCGACAAAAAATGGGACCGCGAAAAGAAGGCCTTCGACGCGATGGTGTTCGGCGATGCCGAGGGTGGACGTTTCGCCGATCCCGTGCAGGGCATCAAAGATTCCTACAACCGCGGCGTCACCGACGAGTTCATCATTCCTTTCGTTGTGGTCGATGGCCGCGGTGAGCCCGTTGGCACGATTCGCGACGGCGACGTCTGCATCAATTTCAATTTCCGCGCCGATCGCGCCCGCCAGATCACCCGCTGTCTGGCGCGCAACAGCGAACTTCACTCCGTTGAACGGCTCTGAACTCGAAGGCGCCGCGGAACTCGATGCGATTATCCCGCGCGATCGCGTGCCCAAAGACCTGACCTATGTCTGCATGACGCGGTACGACAAGCACTTCACTTTGGCGGTCGTGTCGCCTCCCGAGTCGCTGGGCAATATCCTGGCAAACGTCATGGCCAATCTCAACATGCGAAACCTGCGCGTGGCCGAGACCGAGAAGTATGCTCACGTCACGTACTTCTTCAACGGTGGCATCGAAAAGCCGTTTCCTGGCGAGGATCGCGTGCATGATCCAATCACCCAAGGTTGCCACGTACGATCTCAAGCCAGAGATGTCCGCGCAGGGTGTCGCCGACGCCGTCATCAAAGCGATCGAAGAGAAAACCTTCGACGTGATGGTGGTGAACTTCGCCAATGCAGACATGGTCGGGCACTCCGGCAAGATTCCGCCGACCATCAAAGGCCGTCGAGACCGTCGATGCCTGTCTCGGCCAGATTTACGCTGCTCTCAAACGCGCCGGCGGAGCCATGATCGTCACCGCCGACCACGGCAACGCCGAGCAGATGATCGATCCTGCTACTGGCGGTCCGCAAACTGCGCATACCACGAATCCAGTGCCGTTCATCGTCGCCGCGGAGTACGCGGTTCCGAACGGCAATTTCAAGGGCGATGCTCGCCGCTTTACTCTCAAGCCCGACGGCGCGCTGCAAGACATCGCGCCCACGATGCTCGGCATCCTCGGCATCCCGCAACCAAAAGAAATGACTGGACACGATCTCCGGGTCGTGGTGGAAGATGCTCAAGGCTAGCCGTGGATAGCTCTGCCCTTTAGTCCGTCATCCCCTGACGGCTATTCGAGCCTTCCCGCGCGGACCTAAGTCCGCGCGGTTCTATTTTCTGTTCACCGCACTGCTGCTATCTGGTAATGTCTGTCATTCGTTCGACTCGCTATTGGCAAGGCCTCATGCCTGACCTCACAGCAACTCGCGCCACCTCATCGTCCGATCGCTGGCACGCTGTCACCGCCGGCTTTCTTGGCTGGACGCTCGACGCCTTCGACTTCTTCGTCGTCATCTTCCTCTTCGACACGCTGGCCCAGCACTTCCACGTCAGCAAAGCGCAGATCGTTTTGTCCGTCACCGGCACGCTGGCCATGCGCCCGGTCGGCGCCCTCATCTTCGGAATGCTCGCCGACCGCTACGGTCGCCGCCGCCCGCTGATGGCCAACGTCATTTTCTTTTCCACGGTCGAACTGCTTTGCGGCTTTCGCGCCCAACTTCACCGTCTTCTTCATCCTCCGCCTGCTCTTCGGCATCGGCATGGGCGGCGAGTGGGGAGTGGGCGCGTCGCTCGCCATGGAACACGCCCCGGTGAAATGGCGCGGCGTGTTGTCTGGCATCCTGCAAAGCGGCTACTCCAACGGATATCTGCTGGCGGCAATCGCCGCCCGCGTCGTTCTACCCAACTTCGGCTGGCGCGCAATGTTCTGGGTCGGAGGCATCCCCGCTCTGCTGGCTCTCTACATCCGCACCAAGGTTCCGGAGTCCGAAGCTTGGCAACAGCACCGCGTGGCGCGCACCATTGACGGCCCTAAGATCGCAATGCAGCACAAACGCCTCGTGCTCTACATGATTGCTTTGATGTTCCTGATGAACTGCCTCTCGCATGGCACGCAGGACCTGTATCCCGACTTCCTCAAGCACGGCCACGGCATTGTGCCCAACACGGTCGCCTACGTCACCATGTTCTACAACGTCGGCGCGGTCATCGGCGCCGTGATCTTCGGATTGCTCTCCGAACGCATCGGCCGCCGCTACAGCATGTTGTGCGCGCTTGGGCTGTCGCTGCTCGTCATGCCCGCATGGGCTTTCGGCGGGACGCTCATCGTCCTCGCACTCGGCGCGTTCGTCATGCAGATGGGAGTGCAGGGAGCGTGGGGCATCATCCCGGTCCATCTCAACGAACTCTCACCCGGCGCCGTGCGCGGCCTGCTGCCTGGATTCACCTATCAGATCGGAATTCTGCTGGCCGCCGCAACGCCTACCGTCGAGTTCGCCCTACGCGACCGCCTCGGCTACCCCTGGGCGCTCACCGCGTTCGAACTGGTCGTGATCGCGTGTCTCTCGCTGCTGCTGATTTTCGGCCGCGAAAATCACGGCAAGAGCTTCTTGCGGGAACACGCATAAGTGACAATTTGAGAACCTGGACGCGAAATGTACGCTAATGCTTCTGGAGCGGGAGACGGGAATCGAACCCGCGACCAACAGCTTGGGAAGCTGTGACTCTACCACTGAGTTACTCCCGCTCAGTCTGGTCGAGTTTAACACCGCAGCAAAATCGCCCGCAATTCGTGCCGTTCGTCCTCGCAGTTATCCACAGACATAGGTCACCGACTCGATAACGGGGAGTGCCTCTTTCGTCAACATTTCGTGTTGACTGTCGCCCTCACTGCTCTATGATGTTTCAAACATTTTCCGAAACTTTTGTTTCGGGATCTTTGACTTTGCAGCCGACCTTCACATCACGCGACGTGGTCCGACTGACCGGCATCAGCCTGCGTCAACTTCAGTGGTGGGACGAGCGCGGCATCGTTGTTCCTGCCCGCGACGGCCATCAATCGCGTCTATTCGCTCGACGACCTGGCCGAAGTTGCCGTCATCTGCGAACTGCGCCAGCGTGGATTCTCTCTCCAGAAAATTCGCCGGGTCATTCGCTTCCTCCAGCGAGAACTTGGCCGGCGTCTGGTTGAAACCGTACGCGCCGCCTCCGAATATCACCTGCTGACCGACGGAAAGCCACATTTTTCTCGAAGATTCCGCCCGCGGAGTCGTTGATCTCTTGAAGAATTCACGCCAGCCCATGCTGACCATCTGCCTGAGCGATACCGTGCAACGCATCGAGTCAGTAATCAGTGGCGCGAGGAAACGAAATGTTGCCGTTCGGTCATCTCATACGGCAGCGGCGCGCAAGGCTTCATGAGTTTTAGCAAGGCCGGACTACCCCGGCGGAGGAGGGCACGTGATCGGAGAACTGAGCATCTTGAGCGAATGGATCCCCGAACAAATGGAGCCTGGAACCATCTTCGTCCTGGAGAATGCCGGCGACGTTGGTGACAAGGAAGACCCATACTGGGCCGTCCTCTCGTGCCCCAAGTGCGGCCAGCTAGGCCTGATCACGCGCAAACAGGTAGCGGGATTGATCCCTGTAATCTGTGGCTCAGACAAGTGCCCCGCGCAGTTCTTCATCCGTGATGAGCAGATCGTTTTGCGAAAGGCCAGCTAGACGCCATATGTGCGCCGGCGAAGTTAGCTGAACCCGCGACGCGCGATCCTCAGGATGGCAGAAAATCGAGCACGGCTTCGGCCGTGCTTTTTACTTGCCCAGCAACCAGCCCTGTCCGACGATCGGTGCGGGCACCCAAGTCAGTACCAGCAAAACCACGGCAAGCAGCGACAGGGCAATCCGCCCCTTGCTCAATCCAGGCCATGGAGCCACGGGAGGATGCCGGCGCCCGATCAAGCCTAAGATCACCGCCCAAACCAGCCAGCCAATCCAAAAGACCGAAAGCAGAGCCAACAACACGACGGTCGTTGTGGTTACCCATTTGTGCGCCCGTGGTGCGACAGCGTAGACAAGGTGCCCGCCATCGAGTTGTCCGCCGGGCAACAGGTTCAGCGCCGTCGCCAGCATTCCTACCCACGCTGCTACGCCTACCGGGTGGAGATACATTGCGTCCAAGGGAGGCATTTGCGGCAGAACTAGCCGCAACGCTCCGTGCGAGAGGTGGAAGATCAGGGGAAATCCAAAATCGATCAGCGAACCGGCCGCCTGCTGCGAAATCGGCTTCGACAGCACCAGCCCGCACAGCAAGACGGGTACCGCAACAACGAATCCCGCGATTGGGCCGGCGATGCCGATGTCGAACAATGCTTGCCGCGTTCGAATAGACGACTTAATCCGGATGACCGCGCCGAACGTCCCAATCGGCGAGATGAATGGGCCGGGCAGGAAGTAAGGAAGCGTAGCGTAGACCCCGTAGCGCTCGCAGTAGACGAAGTGTCCCAACTCGTGTGCGAGCAGGATGCCCAAGAGCGTAAAGGCAAAAGGAATCCCCATCGCGAGCCGCTGTGGCTGCTGCAAAATCCATTGCAGCGGGAAGGGAAGCTCAACTACCACAGGTTCTGAACTGTGAACCATCTTTCGCGTCATCCACACCGGGAGTTTGTAATCCTCTGTGGTGAATGCAGGCAGATTGTGATCGAAGTTGTATTGCAGATGGGCACCGACCACAAGCGTTGTGCACAGGGTCAGCAGCAGAAACATCGCGTGTAGCCAATAGCGGCGAGGGCGCGATCGTGCAACCATCAACACTCTTTGAAAGCGCGGAGGCTCAATTGGACGTACCAGAGGTGTCGAAGGTTCGGACATGTTTACTTCGGTGCGAACTCGCAGCTAGCGTTGCCATGACACAACGACGCTGGCTCCCACCTCGGCTTCCCAATGGTCGATGGGCTAGAACGCTACGGCACTACTACTCGATCGATTGCAACTCTTTGCCGGGCTTAAAGCGAACGGCCTTTCCGGGGGGTATGTTGACCTCGGCTCCGGTGCGCGGATTGCGTCCGATGCCCGTCTTCCGCGGACGGACGGTGAAGACGCCGAAACCTCGGAGTTCGATGCGGTCGCCCTTCTCCAGAGCATTCTTCATGCTTTCGAAAACCGTCTCCACAGCCATCTCGGCTTTGGTCTTGGTTACCCCAGTCTTCGTGACAACCTCGTTAATCAGGTCCAGTTTGATCACAGGTGGCTCCGCAAACAATCGTTCCCCGGGAACCGCTCTAACCCGAGCGCTGGAGAGATTCTACCCGACTTGGCGATTTCGGGTAAGTCTTAGTTTGTCTGTAAGTTAGAAATTCTTCTGGTAGCTTCCGGCCGGGTCTGGCTGCCGGCCATTGTCAACCGAGGCTGCCATTCCGTAAGATGGCCTCACCGTTCCTTGAATCCCCGAACGAGTCCGGCCCACCCGCCGCATCTAGGAGTTCCATGCCCATTCTGAGCGACCGCTGGATCCGCAAAATGGCCACTGAGCACGACATGATCAATCCTTTTTCGGAGAAACAATTCCGCGAAGGCGTCATCTCCTACGGTCTTTCCAGCTACGGCTACGACCTGAGGGTCGCCGACGAGTTCAAGATTTTCACCAACGTGAACAGCACCATCGTAGACCCCAAGAAGTTCGATGAGCGCTCGTTTGTAAGCCTCGAATCGGACGTTTGCATCGTGCCCCCGAACTCCTTCGCGCTGGCGCGGTCGGTCGAGTACTTCAAGATTCCCCGTGACGTGCTGACGATCTGCGTCGGCAAGTCTACGTATGCGCGCTGCGGCATCATCGTCAACGTCACACCATTCGAGCCGGAGTGGGAAGGCTTTGTTACGCTCGAAATCTCGAACACCACGCCGTTGCCCGCGCGTATCTATGCCAATGAGGGCCTGTGCCAGATCCTCTTCTTCCAGGGCAACGAGCCTTGCGAGATCAGCTACAAGGATAAGAAGGGCAAATACCAGAACCAGATGGGCATCGTGCTGCCAAAGCTGTAGTCCCAGAACATCGTCGGACCGAAAAAACCGCGCTATCGGCGCGGTTTATTTCTTGTAGGAAGGATGAGGCTGCTTACTTTCCGTCGCCCTCTTCATTTTCCTTGTACATGTATTTAATGCTGGGCTTGTAAATCAGCAGGTTCGGTTCGCCTTCGCGATTCACCTTCAGGCAATACTTGTCATACCACTCGATAACGCCGTGGACTTCTTCGTCATCTTGCAGCACCAGCACCATCGGCGTCTTCGACTGCATCTGCTTTTGGTAGTAGAAATTCTCCGCGTGGGTCTGCTCCGGCGGGGCGAGTTTTTTGCCGTTAGCAGGACGTTCCGGTCGGTCGGCACGCTCACGGTGGTCGCCGTTCTCCGGCCGATGGCTCTCGGTGCGGCGCAAGGTCGGCCGGATCAGTCTGCGGTTAGCGAACACCTCCGACTCATTACCGCGACCCACGACAGTGGAATCTAGGGAATCTTTCATGGTGTCTGCTCCTCGACTTAACACACCAGCCTGGCCATTGCAGCCACCAGCCGCTTGCTTCGGATTTCGGTCTGGCGAGACTCTGGGAAGTGGTGTTTCCAGAGCATCCTCAGGTGTGAACTTGGCGATACCCTAACACAGCCGCCCAGCCAAAACAATGAGTTGCATCACAAATTTGCTGACGACTAGAACTATCGTTCGAGCGACGTCGAGAAAGCATCCAACGCCAGCGTTCGCAATAGGTTGCGACGCATTCCGGTTTCTAGTTCGCCTAGCCGATTCGCTGCCTCCACGATCCAGGCGAACTCAACCTGGTCTGCCATTTTGCGCAGCTGCGACCCGATATCCGTGTTTCGCACCAATTCCGGCGTGCCCGACTTAAGAAACAGCAAGTCCTCGAACAGGGAGTACAGCGTACGAATCGTCTGGTCGATTTTCGCCTTGCCATCCGCTCCTCCCCGGTAGGAATCGGTCACGCGGAAAAGATCGCTGTGCTCTTTCTCTCCCAGCGCCGGACCGAGGAGGGCAAGCGCATCCTGCCGGGCGGCAAGATATTGCGCCAGATCGAAACTCTTTGCGCGACCCAATCCGCCGCCGCACAGCCTTGCGACCAGTGCGCGTTCCTTGGGCTTGAGATCGGGGCGGTTGGTTGCCAGGTACTGCTCAAGTGTTTCCGGCTGCAGAGCCGACAACCGAAGATGCATGCATCGCGATCGTATCGTGGGCAAAAGCGCCGAAGGATTGTCGGTCAACAGAAAGATCGTCGCGAACTCAGGTGGCTCTTCCAGAATCTTCAGCAGGGAATTGGCAGCCTCCTTCATGAAGTCGGCTTCGCTGAAAATGTATACGCGGTGACGGCCTTCCGACGGTCGGTAGTAAATCTCATGGATGACGTGCCGCACCTGATCGACCTTCACCAGCATCTGCGGCGGGTCGGGTGGAATGACCGTCACATCTGGATGCGTCTGCACCAGGATGCGCGTGTCTTTCTTATCGGCGTCGCGAAGGTTCTCGCGGACTTCCACGGCCTCGGCAAAGCGTTCTTCCAGTGCGTCGGCTTCGCCGATGCGGACGCAGTTGGCGCATACGCCGCAGAAATCGGGAAGGCCGTCGGTCAGCGGTTGCTGCCGGCAGTTCATCGCTTTCGCAACCATTTGCGCCAGCGTGTACTTTCCCGAGCCTTGCGGTCCCGACAGAATCACCGAATGCGGGAAGTGCCCGCGCGCCAGCATTTCGCGGACGGTGCGCACGACATCCGGATTGCCTTGGAAATCAGCGAAGGGCATCGGAGCTCGGTATTCCTTCAGCGCTTTGCCGGCGGATGGTTTTTGGCGCGTCGCTCCCCGTCTGTAATCGCTCGCGCACGATTCGCACAATCTCGGGATGCACGACTTCGGGCGGTTGCCGCGCGTCCACCATTGCGACTCTTTGCGGCTCGCGGGCGGCGATTGCACGAAAAGCCTGCTGCACGCGGGTAAAGAACGCGTAACTCTCTTGCTCGAAGCGGTTTTCGTCAGCGTGCGAGGCGTCAGTCGCGACCTTATTGCGGCGTCTTGCCCGCCTGACGCTGTGTTCTACTTCGGAGTCCATCAGGATGGTGAGGTCCGGCCAGAAGCCCCGGCAGAGCACTTTGTGAAGCTGCAAGACCGCGTCGCTGCCAAGTTGTCTTCCGCCGCCTTGGTAGGCTTCGGTGGAGTCGGTGAAGCGGTCGCAGAGCACCCATTTACCACTCGCGAGCGCAGGTTCGATAACTTGCGCGAGTTGCTGCGCGCGGGAGGCGAACATTAGCGCCATCTCGGCCATGGGGTCGAGACCTGCGGTCCGCGAGTCCAGCAATACGGCGCGAATGCGCTCCCCGATCTCGGTTCCCCCGGGTTCGCGCGTCGTCAGCACCTCGATACCTTCGGCCCGCAACACCATCGCCAACTTCTCGAGTTGGGTGGTTTTACCGCAGCCGTCAAGGCCTTCGAAGGTGATGAACTTGCCACGCACTTGCTGATTGCTCACGAGGTCATCATATCAATGGAAGCCGAGTCGGCTCGCGTTGTCCGCACATGATAACCTCAAAGATTCCGGATTATTCTGTTGGTATCAAGGGGAATTGTTCGCATGATTGAGAGACTGAAGGAAACTGGTGGCTGGGCGTTTGGCTTCAAGGTCACAGGCAAAGTAACCGCTGAAGACGTCAAGGGGTTTGAGCCGCAACTGGAGTACGCCATTGCCGAGCGTAAGAAGCGTCCGCTGGGCTTGCTGGCTGACGTGACCGAGATGGACGGCGTTGACCTGAAGGCACGCTGGGAAGAGTTGCGCTTCCTGCACAAGTATTCCGACCACATCGCGCGGGTCGCGCTGGTTGGCTCCAAGCCTTGGGAAGATGTGGTCTCGACGTTTATCGGTGGAACGTTGCTATTCACGGCTGAAACACATTATTTCCATCCCAACGAAATTCAGCAGGCGTGGTTGTGGGTAAAGACGGCCAAGCACGCCAACGATGTTCCGGTGCGTCCGATTTACCAAGGCGGAATCTGGCGCGACTACACCGAAGAGTTCAACCTGTAAGAGCCCTTCCGTTATCAGCCGTCAGCTTTCAGTCGTCAGCTATCAGTGATTACAGACATTCTTCTAGCTGACAACTGACGGCTGATGGCTAATCACTGTTCACTCCCTCAAACAAATCCGTTTCGAATTTCGCGTCTTGCGGTTCGCGCGTTGCCGCGAGATGGAACATTTCCTGCGTTGGCATTCTGCCAAGGTTCTGGCGCACCTTCACAAACAGAGGCTGTTGCGTTTGATGCTTCATGAACGCCTGGTTCTTGCGTTCGAATCTCTCGGAACCGACTTCGATGCTTGCTGTCACCGTCGGAGGCGCGGTGGGCATGCGGTCGGGCAACTTGAAATTCGCCGTCGCGTAGTAGAGTTTCTGCGCCGCGTGCGGTTGCAGTCCCGAAGAAATTTGTTCGGGATAGCGGTCGGGTCGCCCCGCCCATTCGAACGCCTGGGTGGCGAAGACGCCGGCCATAGCGTGGTCGAGATGGGCGGTCAGTCCGCCGTCGGGGCCGAAGGTTACGATCACGTGCGGGCGTAGACGCCGAATCCTCGCTACCAGTTCTCCGACGACGTCGTATAAGTTGGCGCGGTCGAGTTTGCTGTCGGGAAAGCTCAGGACCTCGCCACGCGTGATTCCCAAGAACTTACAGGAAGCCTGGAACTCGGCGGTGCGGAGCTTGGCCAGTTCTTCATCCGTGCGGGCGGTGCCACGGTTTTTGGCGGCGGTTCCGGCGGTGAGGCAGACGACCGAGACCTCGACTCCGCGATCGGAATAGAGCGCCAGAGTTCCTCCGAAGGCTCCAGCTTCGTCGTCAGGGTGAGCGGTGATGCAGAGGAGTCGGAACATAGTCAGGAATCAGAGTAACGCAGGAGGCGTTCCATTTTGGGAAATCCGGTTGTGTGAGGTACCCCCTCCCCTCCCCCCCGAAATCTTTGTTTTCATGGAGATAGGCGCGGTTTACACTGCAAAATATAGAAAACAAGGTAGTTGCAGGTAAAATATAGATGACAAGTGGCTTAGACTGGAATTCTTGCGGATGGACTGGGACTTCAACTTGAATATGCGTGAAGTTCTGAAGTCGCGCATGACCTTTCACGGGTCGATCACCTACTGAGGACAGGGTATTGTCTGGTTGCCGCCTTCGAGGGCACAACTCTCCCCGATCCTTCCAACGGTAGTTTAGGCAAAAGGGTGCAAAGCGAATAGGACGTGGGTCACGGTTGAGTGTGATAGAGGAAGTGGCTAGTGGTTAGTGGCTGGTGGCTAGCAAAGGTAGAGTTGGGTTTGGGACATCGCGCTATGCTGGTGCCACGTTGGCCGTTGGGTGTGGGGTGATGCTTGCTAAGCAATACTGCGGTCGCGGTGTACGGCTCACGAGCCCTGCTGAGGCGGAGGTTTGGATTGCGACTCATGACCGCCTTTCTGCTGCTGGTGTCTGCATTGGCGACGCCTGCCATTGCGCGGGCGGCGGACGGCAAGTTCCTGCTCATCTCGGACATTCACTTCAACCCCATGGCCGATCCCGCACTGGTGGATGATCTGGTGAAGGCGGGACCTGAGCAGTGGGAGGCGATCCTAAATCGCACGTCACCAACGAGCTTCAGCCAGTACAAGTCGGACACCAACTGGTGGCTGCTGCAGTCGGCGATGGCGCAGTTTCCTAAGACGATCCGGCACCCCGAGTTCGTGATGGTAACGGGCGATTTGTTGGCGCATCAGTATCCGCAGCTCTTTCGCAGTGCGACGCATGACGACGACCAGCAGCACTATCGCGCGTTCGTGCTCAAGACGGTTCAGTTCCTCGCGCTAGAGCTAAGACGGAAGTTTCCAGACACGAAGATCTTCATCACTCCCGGCAACAATGACAACGATTGCGGCGACTACACGATTGAGGCTGGGGGAGCATTTTTGAGTGACACCGCGCCGGTAGCGCGGGAGCTTGCGGGCGGAGACGACGGATTCACAACCAGTTGGAAGTCGCTGGGCAGTTTCAATGTGCCGCATCCGACGATTTCGAGTGTGCGGATCGTTTCGCTCAATAGCATCTTCCTGTCGCAGAAGTATCAGCCGCTGAGCTCAGAGCATGGTTGCCAGCCCGTGTCGTCCGCGGCGGCAGCGGAGGTGATGCAGTGGCTAGAGCAGCAACTGGCCGCGGCAGCACAGGCCAACCAAAAAGTGTGGCTGATGTTTCACATTCCTCCGGGGATTGATGGGTATGCCACGGCGATGAATCGAAACAAGCTGGTGGCAGGCGGCGCCGCGGACAACGTGGCAACGTGTACGCAGTCTATTGTTCCCATGTGGGCGACACAATGGACGGCCCAGCTCGACGCGCTGGTGGAGAAGTATCACTCAACGATGGCGGCTGCGTTTGCCGCGCACACGCACTCGGATGACTTCCGATTGATTGGCGCGCAGGGCGAGGGGCGGGAATTCGTGTTGATGAATCCGGCGATTTCGCCCGTTTATTCGCAGAACCCCGGATTTCGAGTGGTGAACTTCAGCAAAGATGGAAGCACGACCAACCAGTCGACTTACTACCTGACGAACCTTCCTGCTGCCAGCGCGAAGGCAACGGGAAAATGGCAGAAGGAATATACATTCACAAAGCAGTGGAAGACACACGAGCTGAATGCGGCCAGTTTGGGCCGCGTGTATGACGAGGTGGTTGCAGATGAGTCCGTGCGGGCGAACTGGTTGAAACTGTATGCGGTGTCGGGCCCAGCGGAAACGGGTGAAAAGCCGATTGTTCGCGCCCTGTATTGTGCGGTCGAGGGATTGACGGTGGAGAGCTATCAGCAGTGTTATTGCGCGGCGGCGAAGTAGGCGACTGATAGAAACGCAAACGCCAAGTCTGCTACTTACATTAGCGAGCAGCCAGGCAGATTGCGTCAGTGAGTGTTTGGATCGGGCGTTCGGTTCGGGACTATGCGATGGGCCACACCCTTCGCGAAGCCGCTATCGTCTTGCATCACGATGTCGATTTCGTCGCCCGAGATGCGCCCGTCGACGGTGATGGTGGCCTCCTCGGTTGCGAACTGGGGAATGTGCCTGGTTGTGAATGAGAGCCGTCCATTGCCAATTGTGCCGTTCAGAATGCCAGCCTCGCCGGTAGGGTAGTCGACCTTCCCGAAGAGCTTGTCTCCAGAAACTTCAAAGGTAAAAATCGTCTCGAACGTCGTGCCGTTCTTCTCCAGCACCGCCTTCCACTTCCCGCTAATATCTGCGTCGGCGTCAGCATGGGAGGAACTTCGCGGGGCAGCTTCAGGTGGCGGGGTCGTGGTGCCGACGGCCTCGTGCGATTCCATCTTGCCGACAACATTCCGCGCCTGCTGCCAGTGCCAAATTCCAAGACCGGCCAACGCCAAGACTAATACCGCAGCCGCAGCCAGCAGTGCAGGGCGGATCCGCGAGCGCCCGGGAAGCGAGGGACCTCCTGCGGCTTGGTTCTCTAGTGCTGCAATCAGGTCCTGTGTGTCACGGGCGAATCGCGCGTCGCTAATTTCGAGTGCCTGGCGCCTCGACAACGGCCGGAGCGATTCTGGAAGTTCCTGCTGCCGGGGCATTTTTGCCCCGCCCACAAGGACGGGTATGACTTCCACATTGCGCTTGAGCGCAGCAAGGATTTCAATACTGACGAAATCGTCGGGGTTCCCCAGCCGGGGGCGGTTCTGATCATCCTTGACGCTCAGCCAGTTTTTTCCGATGAGCGCAATCAGCGCATCGCAGGTGCTGACCTGATGCTCGATTACCTGGACGAAGTCACTTCCCGGGCCGATGTCGGCAACGTCCATAAAAACGTGGTCCGCGCCAAAGTGGGAGCTGATCTGGTCGTAGAGCCGGCCGGCATATCCACTGCTGTCATCACGCCGATAGCTGATGAAGACGTCGGGCATCGTGCCGACATTCTATCTGAGCTTGTACGGCAGGGCCGCTGCGGCTCGAACATGGGGTGCTGGCGGCTCCAAAGTGGCCTGGCGAATCATTTCAGTTGCATATCCGAGGCGAAACGGGCTACGGTATTGCCACTATCTTCCCCGGGACAAACCCAATTTTCAGGAGCATACTTGTCAACTTTGGCCGGACAGGCGACTCTCGCCACAAAAAGAGAAGCAATCACGACGGACCGCTTCAAGACGTTTCTGAACCGATACTTCTATTTCGCGATGGCGCTGGTGATGTCGGCGATCGTGGTCGCAGGATTCAGCAAAACGGTTGGCGACAACCTGTTCCACGCGAAACCGGCCAGGCCGATGCTGCTGTGGATGCATGGCGCCGCGTTCTCGGCGTGGATGGTGTTCTTCGTCGCGCAGTCGGGGCTGGTGCGTGTACACAAGGTGGCATGGCACCGCTTCCTCGGTTGGTTTGGTGCCGGGCTCGCGGCCGCAATGGTTGTGCTGGGATGCGTCATCAACGTGGTCATGACGCGATTTCATAAGGTGCAACTCCATGAGCCCGACGGCTCGTCGTTCATGTCGATCCCCTATGTGGACATGCTGGTGTTCGGCGGGTGTATTGGGCTAGCGATCTACTGGAGGAAGCGTCCTGATTACCATAAGCGACTGATGTTCATCGGCACCTGCCAGTTGATGGACGCGGGAGTTGGCCGCTTTGCGTTCATCTTTAACCACAGCCTCTTCTATCCGGTGCTGGACCTTCTGATCGTCGCCGGCATGGCGCGCGATCATGTGGTCGATGGAAAGGTGCACAAGGTGTATCTGTACGCACTGCCCGTGATGGTGGTTCTCCAGGCTCTCGCGACGTACCTGTGGCGGGCGAATCCGGCGTGGTGGCAGTCGATTACGCACGCGATTCTGGCGTAGGCAGCGGGTTCACGCAAGCACCTGTAAAGTAGGGCCGCGTCTTGCGAAAACGCGCAAGTTCCGCGATAATAGTTCTTTGCCTCCAGCAGCGGAGGTCCAACAGGTGCTAACTGGCACTTGTTTTGGGGTGTGGAGCGAGCAATCGCTGGCATGCCTGTCTCGCCTGAGGGAAATGCTGTGCCGCATGCGGCTCCCTGAGTCAAGCTTCTGATAGAGCGAAAGCGATGTAAGCAGGCCCTCGCGGATTGAAGTCCGCTCGGGATGACATCTAAAGGCGCTGAACGGCACGACCAAAGTCGTGCCCTGACGCGAATTGCAGGAAAGGAAATACCTTCTGTGTTAATGATTCGTCTCTCGCGCCGTGGTGCGCGCAAACAACCGTATTACCGCATTGTCGTAATTGAAAAAGACCGCGCCCGTGATGGCCGCTCGGTGGAAGTAGTGGGCACGTACAACCCGCGCACGGATCCCGCCAGCGTGCTGTTGAAGAGCGATCGAATTGCCTATTGGACCGGCAAGGGCGCCCAGTTGTCTGATCGGGTAAAGAAGCTGGTGGATAAGGCTGCGGCAACAGCAGCGGCAGCGACTCCGGCGGCGTAGGGTCGATAAGACCCAGGTTAGCGCCCAAAACCGGGACGCGAACCTGGGGCACCCACAGAGCAACAACCGAGGGGAATTCAACGATGGCGACGACAGCGGACATTCCCGCATTGATGGCGCATCTGGCGAAGGCGCTGGTGGACGCGCCCGACGAAGTCGAGGCGGAAGCCTTCGACGAGGGCGGCCAAATCGTGGTGGAACTGGTGGTGGCCGAGGAAGAAGTCGGCAAGATCATCGGGCGGCAGGGGCGCATGGCGCGCAGCTTGCGGACCATCATGGGTGCGGCGGCGTTGAAGACGCGCAAGCGCTACCAGTTGGAGATCGTCGAATAGCTGCGTTCGTCACTATCGCGCGCGTGCTGGGGCCGCAGGGCCGGCGCGGCGAAGTTGCGGCCGAGTTGCATACGAGCTTTCCGGAGCGCTTTGCCGAACGCACGGAGCTTTCGGGGTTGGCGCCGACGGAAGCCGTCGCGAGTTGCAGCTCGAGGAGCACTGGTTCCACAAGGGACACGTGGTGCTGAAGTTTGCGGGCGTTGAGAGCATCAGCGACGCCGAGCGGCTGGCGGGGATGGAGTTGCAGATTCCTGCCGAGCAGCGCGCGGAGTTGGAAGCGGGCGAGGCGTACGTCAGCGACCTGGTGGGATGCGAGGTCGTGAATCGCGGTTCGCTGGTAGGCGCGGTTGCGGATGTGCAGTTTGGAGCGGGAGAAGCTCCGCTGCTGGTGGTGAAGCGCAGAACGGCGAGCGCGAGTTGAGTTTTTGGTGCCGTACGCCGAGGCGTTTTTGAAGAACGCGGATTTGCCGGCGCGGCGGATTGAGTTTGAGTTGCCGGAAGGCTTGCTGGAACTGCAGTCTCCGTTGAGTGACGAGGAGAAGCAGCGGCAGAAGCTGGAAGCGGACGAGAGCCGGGCGGCCGGTGAGCGCCGCAAAGGGCACAAGTAAGTTTTGGAGGTCCCCGTCAGCTTGCTCAGTGCGAAGTGGGGAGGCCGGAATGAAGTTCGAGATTCTAACGATTTTCCCGGACTTTTTTCGCGGGCCGCTGGATTACGGCATTGTGCGCAGGGCGCGCGAGGCCGGGCTCATTGAGATTGCGATTCACGACCTGCGGGCGTTTACGCACGACCGGCATCGCACGGTGGATGACCGTCCGTTTGGCGGCGGCGAAGGAATGGTGCTGAAGCCGGAGCCGATCTTCGAGTGCCTGGAAGCGATGAACGTGGCGCCGCGTGCGGAGAGATTGCGCAAGAATGAAGATGCGCGCGAGACGGTGGTGCTGCTGTCGCCGCAGGGACAGATGTTCACGCAGAGCGTGGCGGCAGGAGTTGGTGGCGCGCGAGCGAGTCGTGATGATCTGCGGGCGCTACGAAGGCGTGGATGAGCGCGTAGGCGAGTATCTTGCTGATCGCGAGATTTCCGTTGGCGACTTTGTGCTGAGCGGCGGGGAACTGGGAGCGGCGATCATCGTGGATACGGTGTCGCGGCTGGTTCCGGGAGCGCTGGGAAATGCAGCGTCGGCGCAGCAGGAGTCGTTCACGCAGCAAGGTGAAGCGCCGGTGCGGGGCGAGAATGAGCCGCCGTCATCGACTTGTGGATCGGGCGGATTGCTGGATTATCCGCATTACACGCGTCCGGCGGAGTTTCGCGGGATGCCGGTTCCCGAAGTGCTGGTGAACGGGAACCACGACGAGATTCGGCGCTGGCGGAGACGCAAGGCGCTGGAAAAGACATTGAGCGAACCGTCCGGATCTGTTGAGCGGGGCGGAGTTGAGCAAAGAAGATCGCAAGATTTTGAAAGAGATTGAAGGGCGGGAGTAGTTGATCCCACCCTTTCCGCAAAGAATGCGGATAAGGATGGGGCACCCAGAGTTTGTTCTGGGGCACCCGCGAAGAATTAAAGATTCAGGCCGCCGCGAGGCGTGCGACAACGAAGGAAGAAGAAAAATGTCGAACTCACCGATTATTGACCGTTTGCTAGCCAAGGCGAAGCGCACCGATCTGCCCGAATTCAAGTCGGGCGACACCGTTCGTGTGCACGTGAAGATTAAAGAAGGCGACAAGGAACGCGTGCAGATTTTCGAGGGCCTGGTCATCGCCAAGAGCCACGGCTCGCACCCAGCTTCATCGTCCGCAAGATGAGCTTTGGACACGGCGTGGAACGTATTTTCCCGCTGAACGCGAAGGTCATCGACAAGATCGAAGTAGTGCGCTCGGCGCACGTGCGTCGCGCCAAGCTGTTTTACCTGCGCGCGCTGCGTGGCAAGGCCGCCCGCCTGCGCGAAGTGGACGTTCGCACCAAGAAGGCGTAAGGCCGTTTCTGCATCTGCGAAGTATGCAATGCCCATCGTGTCTCGGTCTGCGAGCGCGGTGGGCCTTTTGTATTTGGCTTGACGGCGCTATGAGGCGTCAGCGTTTGCTTTTCGGGCGGACAAATTTCAGCGCCGTATGGGTGGCAGAGTAGCTTACGACCTTCATGTCGAACAATCCTGCCGCGCGGCCGGCAGCCAGCACCTGAAGCTCGGTGATTTCTTTGCGGCCTTTCGGGTAGACGATCCAGAGCGAGCCGTTCGCCACAAGCGATGGCAGGAGTTTCTTGATGCCGCTCGAGCTCCGACGCTGTGGTAGCTCCGAAAAAGATCACGTCGGAGTCCTTCAGCGGCTTCGTGTCAGAAAAGGCGACGGCTAGCTTATGCGCGTCTTTCATTGTGGCGTCGCCGGACAAGTTAAGCGCTGAGATTGTTAGTCCGGGCTTGATGCCCAGCTTTTCGGCGGTGCTCTTGGGGTGCAGGATGGTGTGGGCCCACTTCTCCGCCTGCGCGCCAAGTTCGAAGACAGCGGACTGACCAGACCACTTCAGATGCAGCTCGCCGTTGCGCGCGACGACCGACTCGAGCGCTGCGAAGGGAATCTTCAGGCGAAGGTCGCCGCGGAAGATGACTTCGGTAGTCTCCAGCAGGGCCTTGCCTGCGACCCACTTCCCGCCGGACTTGGCGCGGCACAGAATCTCGCGTCCCATCGATCCTCCTGAAAATTCAGTCAACACCGGAACAGTAAGTCGAAGTCCCCCAGGGGCTAAAGCCCGGTCGTGTTGTCGGCGTTCCACGGCACGACTGAAGTCGTGCCCTGACGCGGAAACACATTCTACTCGAGGTTATTTAGCAGCCAGTGGTGGCGTGGCTTTCGAAGCATCTTGGTGAGGCGACCTCTTGGCGAAGAAGAATCGCCTGTGATGGCGCGAGTTGTCAATGGGCAAAACGAAACCCCGTCCTTCCTGCGAGGGGACGGGGCTTCATTTCGCGCGCCGGTTTCTGCGCGCGACTTCAAGCCTTTGGGGAAGGGCCGAAGAATTCTGGTTAGAACTTCGTTGCGAGCTCCAGGAATGCGATCGAGGCGGCAATCCAGAGCGCAAACGCCACCGTGTTGAGGGTGACGCGGACCGAGACGTTATCGATCAGCCAATTGTATTTCGCGTCCATGTGTGTCTCCTTTATGTGCGTTGTGCGTCCCGATTGGCTTTCGCCTCACCGGTCCTGCATCTGTGTACATATACGGATGAGGCGCGAAAAGGTTCCGTGCCCGATCTGTGAAGGGTTGTGAGTGGCAGGAATGGCGGATGAATGGCCGCATCGCAGTGACGAGTGCCGACGTACTACGTTGTGGGACGGTGTTTGTAACAGTCTATTCATCTTCGCTGGAGGCGGCGATTTCGCCGAGTTCCCAATAATGACTGCGCAAGCTGGCAGGAACGTGCACGCTGCCGCCGGTCAGCATGCTCTTGATCTGCAATGCATTGACGGCGGCCTTGCCCTCAAAGTGATTGTTGGCGACGACGAAGGTCTTCTGCGCTTTTCCGGGCAATCACCTGAATGCGCCCCGTCCACTTCTCTAGTTCGGGCCGGGTGTAGAGATAGTTGTAGCGGTCATTGCGCGAATCGCTGTCGAACCACTGCTCGTAGTTGCGTCCGTGAAGGCGGACGTAGCCGATGGGCGACGTGACCTGCGCGGAAGGAGCGATGGCCTTTGCCTAACAGTGGTTGGTCGATGTTGCAGAAGGCGACATTCTTCTGGGCGAAGTAACGCAGCGTGCCTTCGTTGGTCCATCCGTTATGGCGGACTTCGACGACCAGCGGATATTGTCCAAACTTCTCCAGCAATCCATCGAGGTAGTCGCGATTGCGGTCGGTATTCTTGAACGAAATAGGGAACTGCAAGCAGCAGAGCACCCAGCATGTTCTCGCTGGCGATCGAGTCAAGTCCGGCTTTGGCCAGTCGCTCGTCGTCGGGGCCGACTTGGATGGTTTCGGCGAAGTGCTTTCGACTACCGCGATCGGGGAATGCGTAAATGCACGATTGAGCTTGGCCGTGAACAGGAAGTTGGGATTGACGGCGCGCGCCTTGCGGCACCACAGCTTGCCCCACTCGGGCTTGATGTGGCCGTAGAACGAGGTGTTGATTTCAAGCATGTCGAAGTACCTGGCCATGTACTCGACGGGATGCTGCGATTTCTTGATTTGCGCGGGATAAACGATGCCTTCCCAGTCTTTGTACGACCATCCCGCAGTTCCGACGTAAATCTGTGCCAAGGCAGCCATCAATGGAGGCAGGGTAGCACATGCCAATCCCCGGACGCGGCTGGCGATTTGGCCATCAGGATGGGCCATTGTGACCAAAGTCACACGAGGCTGTGACAAGTTCTATCTGGTTGCGAAGCGGTGTGAGTGTATTTCTACTCCCGCACGCAAATCCATTCTGTCCGGGAAGCAGAAATGATTGAGCAAAAGAAGAAGTATTGGCGCGAAAAAGTGACGGCGGAAATCACGCTGACGCATGTGCAGGCATTTGCCCAGGAAATGGGCACGAAGGTTACCACGGAAGAAGTGACTGCATTCCTCAACCAGAACGGCATGGCCCAACGCCTGTGGATCCACATGATGAAAGCGGGCGAACAGTACATCAAGTCAGGTCTGCAAGGCGAAGTCGCGGTACTGCCGCAGGACCTCGCGGTACAGGCCGCCACGATTCAGTGAGATTCGAGCCGGGGCCGCCGCCGGCGCACCGAATTCAATCAATAGGTAACGAACAGCAGCCAGTACACTCCACCTGGCTGGCTGGCGCTGGTGGCAAAGCACACGCCTAGCGAATAGCCCGAGGATACGGGCTGGCCCAGGATCTTCTGCAATCCGGGAGGAAGTTTCCGCAAGTCCGTGGCGGTCCATGCGACCGCGGAAATCGACACCGAGAATCTCATGTCCTCGCGCGGCGTCGATCTTGTCTCCCTGCGCCATGTCGCAGGCCATGCGAGTCAGTTGGGTGCGTGTCGTCCTCTGACGGAACCGGGAGTCCCTGCGCACGGACATAGTCAGTGATTGCCTGCTGGACAACGGCATCGGCCTCAAAATCAGAATACGAAGGCATCACGTGGGCGAAGTCTTCGGTCACATAAACCAGGTCGCCGGTGCGCACTACGCCGACGCCGACAGAGTTGAATTGCGCAGCCAGAATGTTGGCGCGATGACCGGGCGAGTCCATCAGGGCCAGATGGGCTGAGGCCACGTCGCCGTTGAGCGCGATGTTCTCGCCGTCATGATCGCAGCGCAGTCCTTCGGCGGCCAGGCGCATGACCAGCGGGTCTTCGCCCAGAAGCTGATGGGCCAAGGAGTCGCGCTCGATCATCAGTTCTGAGTGCTTGCGGGCCGCATGCGTAAGGCGCTGGTCGAGTGCCAGCGGGGCGAGGCCCGCCTTGGCGCGCTCCTGATTGATGAGCACAAACAACTGCTGTTCTCCGGTCGGTTCAATTGGCTCTTCCGCCAGCACTATTGACGCCGCAGTGAGGAGAACTAACAGCGAGAGGCAGGCGATCAAGTGAGCCGGCGACCTGAAGAACTCACACGACGTGTGATGGCCACGTTAGCATTGCACTCCATTAGACGCGCGGAAAGGTCACTTCCGTTACCGGTACGGCCAACATACAATACAGCAGCGGGTTTCCGTCTCCCAAAATGAACAACATCGCGATAGTGTCTCTTCACGCTTGCTGGATTGATCATTGGCGCGGCCATAGCATGGCTTGCCCTGCGATCGAACTCGTCTGTCGTGGCGCAGCGAAAGACTGAGTTGGAACAGGAGCTGGCGTCCTCGAAGTCGCATCTCGCGGAGTTGCAGGCGGAGTACTCCTCCCTGAACGCCGCCAAGGCCGCTGTGGAAGCGACCCTCGAGACTGAGCGCCGCACCACGAAAGAGAAGTTGGACCTGCTGACGGCTGCCGGGGATCAGATGAGCGCAAAGTTCGAAGCACTGGCGGCTTCAGCGCTGGAGAGCAACAATGCCAGTTTCCTTCAATTGGCGAAAAGCGAACTGGAAAAGCAGCAGTCGGAGGCCGAGAGCGAGCTCGAAAAGCGTAAGACTGCCGTCGAGACGCTGGTCAAGCCCATTGCCGACTCACTGAAAAGCGTGGATGAACACGTTCGCGCGTTGGAGACTTCGCGCGCTGAAGCTTATGGCGGACTGAAATCGATGGTCGAGTCGCTGCAGGAGTCGCAGAGTGCGCTCAAAGCCGAGACGGGCAATCTGGTGAAAGCGCTTCGCGAGCCACAGGCGCGGGGACGCTGGGGAGAAATGCAGCTACGTCGTGCGCTCGAGTTTGCCGGAATGTTGGAGCACTGCGACTTTGATGAGCAAGTCTCAGTGTTTGCCGAGGACGTTGCAGGCGACCGGCATGGACTGCGTCCTGACGTGATCATCCGCCTTCCCGGCGGAAAGCGCATCGTGATCGATGCCAAAGTCCCGCTGACGGAATACCTGAAGGCATTGGAGGCCTCCGACGAAAAGACCCGCGAGAGCCATCTCGCAGGTCACGCCCGGCAAGTAAGGCAGCACGTCAATGCGCTGGCGGCCAAGGCTTATTGGTCTCAGTTCGACCCGACGCCGGAGTTTGTAATCTTGTTCATCCCGGGCGAAGTATTCTTCCGGGCTGCCTTCATGGCTGAACCGGAATTGCTGGAAGCTGGCGGTAGCAAGGTCATGCTGGCCTCTCCCATAACTCTGGTAGCGATGCTGCGAACGATTGCGTATGCCTGGAACCAGGAGAACCTTGCCGAAAGCGCGCGGAAGATCAGCGAAGCGGGCAGGCAGCTCTATGATCGCCTGTGCGTGATGACGGCGCATGTTGATGGGCTGGGTAAGAAGCTGGAAGGCGCCGTGAAATCGTACAATGACATGCTGAGTTCGATGGAGAAGCGGGTCTTTCCGGCGGGAAGACGGCTCTCGGAGCTCGACCGTTCGCTGCCTGCCGGCAATCTGGTTGATCCGCAACAGATAGAAAGGACGCCGCGCGCACTGGAATCGCCCGACTGGCAATTGCAATCGGAAACGGATCCTTTGTTGCTAGTCAGCGAAGAAAGCGATCCCGGGGAGCGATAGGTTGCGAAGGCGGGTGACTTACTGATCAGCTGCTGCGCGTCCCCCAGCAGCGATTTTGACACTGATTTTCCGCGGCTGTTATCATAGAAGTCTCGACGGAAGTTTCCCTCCCAATCAGCGTCCCCGTCGTCTAGCCTGGCCTAGGACATCGCCCTTTCACGGCGGTAACACGGGTTCAAATCCCGTCGGGGACGCCAAATCTTTTCAGGCACTTGCGACTATCCCACTTGTTAGCTGTTGCGTTCCGGTAACGCTTGGGTAACAAGGAATGCCAAAAACGCCATCCAGAGTCGCTACGGCATCAGCCAAGAATGCCGGAGAAAGGTGTTGGTAGCGTGCAGCCATTCTCAGGTCTTTGTGGCCTAGTAGCTGAGCGACGGTATGAATGTCTGCGCCTTTCATTCGCAGCCAGCTTGCAGCCGTGTGCCTCAAATCATGGAACCGGAAATCTAAGATGTTTAGGGATCGGCACAGCCGAGCGAACGCGACACTTACCTGCTCCGGCGTGATTCCGGCGAACACCTCAGCCAATGGCTGAACCTTCGACGGACGGACAACTGAACTTAACGCGGCTTGTGCAGATTGATTCAGGTACACGATCCGCCCTTCGCCGTTTTTCGTTTGGGGAAGCATAATCCGGGCGTGTGCACCGTCCACATCAAGCCACCGCAGCCCAAGTAGCTCTGAGCGACGCATTCCGGTCGCAACTGCCAAGCCGACAATTGGACGCAGCCAATCGGAGCAGGCAGTTAGCAGTACCCGCAATTCGGTTGGTTGCAGGTAACGAACGCGGCCGGCGGGAACCCTCGGAGACTTAACAGTCTGCGCTGGGCTGAACGGCATGATCTCCCACTCAACCGCCAAGCGAAGCAAGTGCTTCAACACGTTCAATTCCTTCTGAACCGAGTGAGCAGACACCTCACCAGCACGTTTCGTGACGTAACGCTGAACGTCCACTCGGCGGACGGTGGCGATCTGGCCCGTAAAGAACTTGCATAGGTGCCCGTTCACGATGCCGTTCTCGCGCTCATACGCTTTGGCCGTCAATCGCGCCTTCTGGTGGGCGAGGAATCGCTTTGCCACGTCTTTGAAGGAATCCTGTCCGGGAGGTGCGAAACCTAGTGCCTTGGCCCGTTCGACCCGAACCAACTCCGCTGCCCGTGCCGTCCGTGCCTGTTGCAGTGTGCGGACCTTTAGTTTGCGCCACCTGCGACGGCCTTGGGCGTCCGTCCAGTGCATCCAATAGCCATCACGGTCTTTCCGCGTGTAGATGCCGTCAGAATTGTTTGACATACGCCAACCCTTTCACTTTGCTTTTCGCCGCAGTTCCCGTTGCCGACGCTTTCGATCTTTGTTCCGCGCATATGCTTCTCTCGCGTAAACCCGTTTCCGTTCTTTGTAGTCATCTGATGAATGGTGCAACTTTATTCGACAATCGCGAGGCGCTCCGCAGCATCGCTGGTGTGAGAACAGGGCGAAAAACCAGTCCTGGCAGTAGTCGCATTGGCGAACGCTGCCCAGCAGCCCCTGTTTGGCAATGGCTATCAGAGCGTGAACAGCTTGGAATTCGTGGAATGAGTGCCGACGACTACCCCTGAACAACTCGGTGAAGTGCCAGCAACCCTCGGAGTGAAATGAAAATCCGGAAACAATCTTGTAACGTCCGACCTTCTCATTGAAGCGTTCGGTCGCCCGTCGGAACTGATCGGAGTCGCGGATCTCGAAAAGTCCGTCGCCTGTTCGTCTCGCGTTGTTTACGATCTCTCTTGCGTCTGCCAAAACGGAAAGTACACGCCTCTTGCCGCCCAAGTCATCGTGCGCATTTAGAAAATCGACGATCCTCGCACCCAGCGAAGCGCCCCTGAAAGATCGTGTTTTATGGTAACGCCTTTTAGTAGAAGGCATGGTGAGAAAAATAGCATCAGATACCAACGAATGCAAATAAAATATGAGTGGGGCAAATCTGCAAAAGGAGGTACGAAGATGGACAAGTTGTTCTCCGTCCCAGCAACTAATGAGTATCTTGGTGGAGTTTCCAAATGGACGATTTATGCGTGGATCAGCAAAGGACTGTTGCAAAAGATCAAGATTGGCAGTCGGACGATGATTGCTGAGTCCGAATTGCAGCGTTTCATCCGTGATGGGCAGCGCAAGGGAGAAAAGTAGTCCAGCGAAGCCCGAGGGCCGACGAATTATGACGGGATTCACCAAACTCTTCAACTCGATTGTGACTTCCACCATCTGGCGCGAATCGCCTGAAGTCTGCAAAGTCTGGATCACCCTGCTGGCGCTGGCGGATCAAGATGGCGTGGTCGAAGCGTCCGTTCCCGGCCTGGCCGACATGGCGCGGGTAAGTGTCGCCGATCTCGAAGTTGCACTTGCCAAATTCCAGTCACCCGATCGGTACTCGCGTTCGGCCGAGAATGAGGGTCGCAGAATCGAGCCTGTCGAAGGCGGCTGGCGCATTCTGAATTACGCCAAGTACAGGTTCAAAATGTCGCCAGACGATCGGCGTGAGCGAGACCGCATACGACAACAACGTTGGCGCGAACAACAACGAAATGGGTGTCACACCGAAAGTGTGACAGAACGTGACAACCGTGAAATGTCACGCATGTCACTACAAGCAGAAGCAGATGCAGATGCAGATGCAGAGGCAGATAAGAAACAGGAATACTGCGCGGAGCCTGATGGCTCCACGCCAGTCTCGGCAGTTATCACATTGCCGCTCAACGACAATTCTGAGTACCAAATCTTTCAGCAGCAGATCAGTGAGTGGAGTGCGCTCTTCCCGGCTGTGCACGTAGGCCAGCAACTTCGCAACATGAAGGCTTGGCTGCTGGCTAATCCAACGCGCCGAAAAACCAAGGGCGGAATCATGCGCTTCGTCGTCAGTTGGCTAACCAAAGAACAGAACAACCCCAATCCATCATCAGGAGGTAATACAGGTCGTGTTTCCGAAGCAAAAGCAGGAGGCCCACGAACGCAGCGCAATCGTGCCGCACTCGATTCAGTCAAACAGAGCAACGCAAGACGACGCGGTTGAACGCCGAGACTGGATTGCAGAAATGGTGACGGCAACAGTGGAGGCGATGGGAGGGGAGTTGTCGGCTCCCGCCCTGAATCTGTTTGTTGAGGATCTGGAGCCGCTCTCCGATGATGCTATTGAGCGCGGCCTAGCGCGTTGCCGTCGTGAAATTCGCGGCAAGAATGGCTTCCCGCCGACCCTCACCATTGCTGACGTGCTTCACCGTGCTGGAGTCGTAACCGATGCGGAGGTCGAGGAAGCGGAATGTCGGGCGGCATGGGATGAAGTTCAACGCTACATTTCACGCCATGTCGCCCGGAATCCACAGGGCGAGTATGAAGAACGCGACTTTGTGGGCAATCGGGGCAGAGTTCCCAAGCCGGAGCTTTCTCAACGAATTCTCGATACCGTTCGTCGTGTGGGGGGTTGGCGTGCCGTTGTCAATCCGCCAGAGCCTGACTTTCCTCACGTCCAGCGGCGATTCTATGAAGAATACCGAGCTTGGTCCGCAACTGAACAGGCGTCCAAGGCTCTACGTGGTGATCCACAATTTGCACAACTTGCAGCCAAAACTTCATTCCCCACACAGCCAAAAAAGGTGCTGGCACCGGGAAAAGGATAAGAACGCGGTTCAGAGGGAACGGTTTGTAGGCAAGAAGAGCAAAGCGAACTCAAGCAGAACTAAATGCAATTCCAACGAGTCTTGAGTTTCTCTTCTTTGCTCCGCCGGACTTAATTGCCTGGTGGTAGTATCCGCATCAGAGGCACGCCCACATGAAGACTTCCGACAGCATCGAGGCGCAGGAAGAGCGGAAGACGACCAGAGACAACGGCGATTTTTCGCCTGCGAACACGCAGCCTGTACGCCAAAAATCACGGCAGCGCGATGCAAGTCGAATTGCAGCATGGCGATGGAAGCCTGGGCAATCCGGCAATCCTTCGGGTAGGCCACGCCACGATTTGGCGGCTGAAATTGCCAAGGCCATCTTCGAGAACAACCCAGAGCTGATCTACAAGGCGTATGCAAAAGCAGTGGCCAAAGGCAGTGCGTACGCCTATCAAGTCCTCGCGGAGAGGGCCTACGGCAAACTGAAAGAATCTATTCAACACGAGATCTCGCCCTACCGTGACGTGAGCGACGAGGACTTGCTGGGGCGCGTTCGTGAGTTGGAGCGCGAACTCGGCATTTCATCTTCAGCGCCTGAGTTGCTGCCGCAAGCATGTGAGGTCAAGCCAAACTGACGCTGCCCGAGATGGCTGACAAACGCGCAGAAAAAGCCCCAGCGCAATGGCTGGGGTTTCGCGCCCGAAGGCGATAAAAAAGGAGCGGCTATGAAAAGGGGTGGGAACTAGCCGCTCCAGTGTCCAACAGGGTCTGGCAGAGTCTAACCCAAAAGTGCGACATTTTAACCAAATTCATCCGACAAACGTGCAACACAAATGTGCTACCTTCGTGGTGCTTAGGATCGCTACACGAACATCACAGGCGCACTGGCGGCAGCAGCACAGCCCAGCGTTCGCACCACCCTGGCGATGTCGCTCTTGCTGCGTCCCAGTTCGTCGGCAATCTCCTGCAGCGACTGGCCATCCTCGCGCAACTGCTGAATCGTCGCCTTGTCCTTGTCACGGTCACGGCGCACTTTGGGACGGCCACCGACTCGGCCTTGCTTACGGGCACGCTCCAGACCAGCGGTGACGCGCTCAGAGAGCCGCACGCGCTCCTGATTGGCAATCGCGCCGAGAATGGCGATGATCGCGTCCTTGAACATCCCCGTGCCGTCCAAATATTGCTCGGTGAAGGATTTGAAGGCGATGCCAAACGAGTCCAGCTTCTTCAGGTACTGGAGCGTGGCGAAGCTGCCTTCGCGGCTGAAGCGGTCGAGCGACCAGAACAGCACCAGATCGAACTCCTTCTGGTAGGCGTGGCTCATCATGCGCTGGAACTGCTCACGATCACCGTTCTTCCCGCTGCGCTGGTCGATGTACTCCTTCGCGATGTGCCAGCCTTGCTTGTCACAGTAGGTGCGAAGCTGCTCCAACTGGTTCCTGACATCCTGCCCCTTGTCTCGGGTGCTCACTCTGGCGTAAATGGTGACGTTCACTGGTCTTTTCTCCACCGCCATAGTACCCCAGCGTGTGCCAAATAACAAGTCTTTTCAGACACGAATTAGCTGGTGTGTAAGTGCTTGCAAATGCACTGTGGAAAACCTCGATTTTGGAGGAGGTTTGTTGGCACGGCGTTAGGCTGGCGATCTGATCTGGGTAGTGGATCAGTTTGAACTCGGGCAAGAGAAAGGGCCGCTCTGTCCCCCCGACGAGCGGCCCCGCCACAATCACACTCCCCTGATGCTGCAATGTGAAAGGCGGCACCATTGTCTCCCAGTTGGTAGGAGAAAGATATGCAACTTAGGCATCAGCCTGACCCACCAACCTGATCCACGACGCCTTGATTTCGCCAACGGGCGGTCGAGCGTTCCCAAGGGGTGCCAGACCACCCCAAGCCATCCCCAGAACCACCCCAAACCTAAAAACAAAACGTCGATCTTAATTGGCTTCGGCGCAAAAATTTGGGGCGTGATCATCGTTGCGGGGAGACCTGTTTTTCGGGGGCGCTTTATCATGATGAACAATGAGACTCTATCGAATGGTTTCACCAGACGAGGCCGACCGCACGCTCAGGCTCGGCTTTGAAGATCATCGCGGCAGTTACCTGACGAACCGTGAATGGTTGGGTGTGTTTCTGTTTGATAGGCCGCTGGATGGCAACGATTTTGGGGGGATCAACGCAACCGTGTTACTGGAAATCGACTTGGCATTTCCAGAATCTGCGATTGCTGACTATGAGTGGATCGAAGAAGGCAAAGCTTACCGTGAATGGCTGATTCCCGCACGGTTGCTGAACGGGAACGTCAAGATTCGCGTCGTGAATGACGAAGAAGCCGACGAATAGAGTTCCTTGGCACCACTGGAGCGGGAGGCCCTTTCTTCAGGCAGGCTTGCGTCTGTGCCGATAGGCCAACTGTTGGCATTCGGGTGAGCAACAGCGGCTGTCGGTGCGTTTGGGGACGTACTCGGCTCCGCAACCTTCACAATAGCGAACATCCCGCGTCCCTGCGCGGCGTTGTTTGGCATGCGCGGCATCGCGGCAATAGGCATCGCAGGCGGCGACCAGCGGACGCTTCAGGCGATGCGTTCCGACGTACAGCAGGCGACCGCAGTAAATGCAGGCCTTTTGTTCCCAGCACAGCAACGATTGAACTTCCACCTTCTTGCCGTCATTGAGGAGCGCCAAGTCAGGTTCTTCCGGCATCTTGCCTTCATTGCGAAGGAGGAAGCAGGGCAGGCAACGCCTTTGGCCGTGCGTTATGACCAGAGGCACGCCTGGGGAAAGGCTGTGGAGATCATCGCACCACATAGTTTTCGTAGGCACGGCTCTCGTTACGAATAATAGACCGATAGTTTCCGAACATCTATTCGGGCGCTCTTATTGCTCCACCGCAACGACGCATTTTGATCACGTTGTTAGCGTTGTAATTGTCATGCACATGACGGGGCTGAGGCCTGGGGGCCTCGCCACTGGCAGGTAATTGACATGGGCCATCTGGCTGAGGCTCAGGAAGTCCCTCCGGACTCCTGAGCCTTTTTAGCGTCCCCAGCGGCCAGCCCAAATCGTCGATCCTACCGGGTCTTTCAACAAAACTTTAAGGCGAGACAATGGACACGGCGCGGCCTTGCTTTCGGTGATGCGCCGTTGCGGGATCACCTTGCTTTCGGTCTGGTTCACGAGCACGGCGAGGGGAGAGCCCAAGAAAGCCGGGGACGAATGCCCCGGCTGCCTAGGCGAATTGTAAACAGACTACAGGTTGATCTTGCGACGGAGAACACCGGCGAGACCGATTACCCCGGACCCTAACATGATCAGCGTGCCGGGCTCGGGAGTGGTCGAACCGTTCTGGAAAGAGACGGTGCCAATGGCTAGGTCGTTGTTGCCATTGACGTCTACCACGGAGAACGTCAGGAAACTGATGCCGGGGTCGTTGGCGATTCCGATAAAGATGGCGCTGCCATCGCCATTCGAGTTTGAGTTACCGGCTTCGCTGAAGCAATTACCGTTTTGGTCGCAGACCGTGGCGGTGAATGCACCAAAGAAGTCAGCCTGAACCTGGGCGCCGGCGGCTGAGACAGGCGTGTTAAAGACAACGCCGGTCGGGCCAGCGTTACCGGTGAAGTTGCTGGCGTCCTGGTTCCAGATCAACCAGTCATTCTGAGCGAAGTTCCCGTTCCAAGTCACACCCTGTTGCATCGATGTAAAGTTGGTTGGGCCAACCACACCGATCAGACCCGAGTTGGTGGCACCGGTCGAAGTCCAGCCTTGTGGGGTGGTCCAGACACTTCCCGCAGGTCCAAAGCTAGACCAATTGACATTGTCGGTGGGTGCCACGCAAGCCACAGTGGTGCAGAGGCTTGAAGCGAATCCTGTTGTGGAGAGTGCCAGCAAAGCGCACAGTCCCAAAATGAGCGAGAGTTTTTTCATGTTCTTCCTTTTCGCGATCGTGTACCTTGCTCGGGCTTTCCACAGAATCATGGATTCGACAGCAAGGCTATATAAAGATGAACGAAAACACTTGCAGTGTCATTGCCCGAGAGCATCCTGGTAGTTGCGCTTGAGCAATGAGCAGGGACAGGCACGGGGTAGCACAGAACCCAACATTGCTCCCGCGCAACGAAGTATTTTGCTCACGCTGCTACGTTGTGATTGTCATGCACATGACATGGCTTGAAGCCTGGGGGCTTCGGCACTGGCAGGTAATTGACACGCGCCATTTGGTAAAGGCTCAGGAAGCCCCCGACTCCTGAGCCTTTTTGGCGCGGCTCCCAGCGGCCAGCCCAAATCGTCGATCCTAGCGGGTTTTCCGACAAAACCCATAAGCCTAGACCACTGGTGCGGACTTGCCTGTTTTTTTCAGGGAGAACTCCCGTTTTGCGGCGATGCTATGCTATCTCGCGACGTGTTTGTACTTCCTGTGAGAAAGCGTAAGGGAGGGCGAAAGTGTCTCAGCCGTCAGAATTAAAGGTGACTTGGTGGTGCACGCAGTGCAACACCACTGGTGACCTGATCTTCCGCAACCACGACAGCGTTGCGTCACGCTTGGAGGCTGCGGAAAGAAATCATAAACTTCATGCCCCGCAATGTAATTTGGACTGGGCACGGGTGGTTGTACAAACCGATGTCGAGGAAGGTTGAACGCTGACATCGCCCGAAGTGACCATCTCCCGAGCCTTTTTTCGAGCGTCCCCCAGCGGCCAGCCCAAATCGTCGATTTTACTCGGCCCTTGGCCGAGAATTCAGCGGCTCAGGGCGGGTCTACTGCTTGTCGTATACGGCCGTGCTTGTGAACTTCTTACCTTGGCCATCGGTTCCGTTCGAGGTCACCGTTCGGCTCTTGCCGTCGTCGGATGCGACAATCCTACCGGTAGTCGTAACCTTCGTGCCGTTTTTCATCGCGAAATCCAACTCATGAATGCCCTTTCTTGTGTATGAGCGCGAGTCCGAATTGGCGTCGCCCTTGACGGGATAGTACTTGCCGTCGAACTTCCCCGTCCACTCGTTATGGGTCGGATTTCCCGTGCTGTCGGTGCCATCTATCGTGACTTTCACATCAAGGCCTTCAGGCTCGTAGACCACTTTGCTGTTCTTCGCCGCCCCAGGCACAAGTGTCGATTTGGCCTCATTCAGTGTCCAAGTGCCCATGAAAGGGTTCTGGGCAAAGCACACTCCCAATCCAATAAAACACAGCGCGGCAGTCAGCACGATTGTTCTTGCTTTCATGTTCCCTCCTGATTGAGAAGCAAATTAGGTGGCCTGATTGACAGCGGTGATTCTACTCTCCAAGCTGTAGTAGGTCACTAATCTTCGCCTGATTCCTCCGGTATCCTAGTGCCTGGGTTCTTTGATTTACTACCACGACAAGCGTACTGCCGATTTCTCCTTCACTCAGACGCACGAAATAGGCTGGCGACCTGAGGGCACGCAAACGCCACTACAACACTCCAACGCCGACGTGGCCATGTCCGCATTGCGGATTTGTTCACATGCCTGCCGATCTGCTGCGCCTCGACTTCCACAACTTGCAATGTAGGCGGTGCGGTCGAGTGTTCCCAGCGGTGCCCGAGGGTGACCACCCCAAACCACCCCAAATTCAATAGGAAATTCTTCGATCTTAATCGCCGTCGGCCAAGAATTTCGGGGGCTGACCGTCGGCGCGGGGAGACCTGTCTTTCGGGCGTGGCGTTCTGCCTGCTTAGGGGGTGAGCGTGCACCGTCGCCGCCAATTTTGCTCAAGCGCAATCACATCAATGCTCCAGCACAACGACGCATTTTGCTCACACTGCTAGCGTTGTAATTGTCATGCACATGACGGAGCTGAGGCCAAAATCTCAGCCCAGCAGGTAATTGACAGGCCCTCCCTGGCCGAGGCTCAGGAAATCCCTCCGGAATCCTGAGCCTTTTTAGCGCCCCCAGCGGCCAGCCCAAATCGTGATCCTACCTGGTCTTTCAACAAAACTTTAAGGCGAGACAATGGACACGGCGCGGCCTTGTTTTTGGTGATGCGTCGTTGCGGGATCACCTGCGTTTCGGGTGGGCGCTCTGCCTGCCTTCCGGCCTACGTGCAGAAGAAAAGGCCGGAGCACTTTGCCCCGGCCTGATGTTCCCACAACGTGGGATGTGTGATTAGCGGTTGAACTTGCGGCGAGCGACTCCGGCCAAGCCAAGCAGGCCCGAGCCAAACATGATCAGGGTTCCCGGCTCCGGTGTTGGGTTTGTGCCGTCAATTGCGTAGGCGAAGCCTACCCCTGTAGATCCGCAGGTACCCTGAAAGCATTGGTATCCGGGATCGGTACCCGTGCCTGTCGCCCATCCCCATTGTGGCGGGAAGCCAAGGTCAGGAACGACGGACGCCCAATAGCTGCCCGCTGCGAGGTTTACGCCGGAGAACGTCAGATCGTACTGGTAGATCGGGAACCCGTTGGGGCTACCAAGGAACGTCTCGTTGTCAGTCCCCCCGTTCGTTACAAAATAAATCTGGTTCCCGGGTATTCCACCGTTGTCGTTGTAGAAGTTCACGGTCCATGCCGTGATCGTGCCCGGAGTGGGTGGATTGAAATATCCGCCGACCCAGTGGAAGCTTTCAACGTCCCAACTCGAGGTTAATGTGAACTGTTGATAGGTGGTGGCAAAGTTGCCAAAGCCGTTAGTGTCATTCTGGGAGGCGTAAAGATTGGAGCCGCCATCCCATGGCTGACAAGTGATCTGGTTGGCTACACCGCAGGGAGCCTGCGCAAAGCCGGATACTGCGGTGGCAAGCGCAAACAAAGCGGCCAGCAAGACGATTCGTGTGGTGCGTAAAGTCATTCGTACTCCTCGGAAAGTGGAAGTGGGTTGTTTGTCCATCTTGCCCGGACTGGCCAAAATGGGGTATGGAATTGGTTTCACAAGGATCAAGAAAAACTCCTGCCGCGTCGTTGCTCCAGAGCATCCTGCTAGTTGCGCTTGAGCAATGAGTGGGACAAGGCACGGTGAAGCGCAGAACCAAACATTGCTCCAGCGCAACGACGGCATTTTGTTCGCGCTGCTAGGGTTGTCATCGTCAATGCGCCGGACGGGGCTGGGGTCTAACCGAACTCAGCACTAGCAGGTGATTGACGTGGCCATTTGGCCAAGGCTCAGGGCGCGTCCTTGCCCCCAGCGGCCAGCCCAAATCGTCGATCCTACCGGGTCTTTCAACAAAACTTTAAGGCGAGACAATGGACACGGCGCGGCCTTGCTTTCGGGTCTGATCGCCGTTGCGGCACGGCCTTGCTTTCGGTGATCGCCGAGGTGGTGCAGCCTTGTTCTCGGGGCAGCAAAAATTTCCTTCGGTTTACGGGACTCCACATGCGTTTCCATGTATAAGACAATTGTTGCTTTAGTGTTAAGGCTTGTTGTGAACCCAAGTTCCCCTCAGATATCATCCCCTGTCACGACTGGAGTCGTCGTCCGCCTCACGCACGGTCGAATGGCATCTCCCCTTCATGGAGTACAAGAAGTCGTTTGAGTGTAGTTTTCCGGGAGGGCTACATGAGTAACAGAGACACCTCGAATAGCACGAGCAACCTGCCAAAATTGCTCATTGCCATCCGCAACCTCCGGCCACGCTTCCTCGCAGGTCTCAGTTCCGATGAGGTCAAGATTGTAATCTCCGCTGCAAGGGTGCGGCGATACCCCGCCAACTCTGTGATCGTGAATCAGGAAGAACCTGCCGATCATATGTTTCTTCTCATCAGCGGACGTGCCCGCTACTTCTACTACATAACGCCCGACGGCCGCAAGACCATTATGTGGAGGATTACGCCGGGCGAAACGTTTGGAGGCTCAGCACTGCTGTGCGACTCTTCTGAATACCTGGTCAGCACCGAGTCCACTAAGCCGATCTCGGTGCTGGTATGGGATCGCGCCACCATTCTGCAACTGGTTGCGAGCTATCCCCGCCTCGCCAACAATGCACTCTTGATTATGTTTGACTATCTCGTGGGCTATCGAGGAATCCAAATTTCTATGACCTGCCACTCCGCGCAACAACGGCTGGCCTATGTGCTGGCCAACCTCGCGCAGGGCATCGGGGAGAAAGTACCCGGCGGGATTCAACTCGATGTGCGTAATGAGGAACTGGCTAATGAAGCCAATGTCACACCCTTTACCGCCAGCCGAATGCTAGCTGAATGGCAGCGTCAAGGCATCTTGCGCAAGAGTCGTGGTAAGATCCTGCTGCACTCCCCGGAGCGGCTCCTCCAGCAGCGTCAAAAGCTCCGCGACTAGTTTCGCTTCCCGCCCATTCAACTTAGAGGCATTCCTAAGTAGTTCTTCAGCCCCTTCTCCAACTTCCTGTACTGCCCGGTATCGATCGGGGTCTCGAGACGGCGGCGTACGCTGCCTTGTGCAGCCTGTCCATCGCTGCGAGTTTTAGTGGTCGCTCCGCTGGTCATTGCTCACGAGCAACCAGCAGGATGCCTCAGGGCAACGACTCGCTGGCCGCTTCAACGTATCGTTGTAGTTGACCGACTTTAGAGATGTTTGATTTGACTCTCGCTCTCACCGTCTTTTTGCTTGCTCTGCTGCTCATCGGAGCCGGATGGGTGCTACGTCTGAAGTGATCTCGGCAATTGCCTGATGGTTGGGGTGTTGCTCTGTTCGCGAACACGAGGCGAATGAGAATTGACGGTTCCTAGTCCAAATTCCGCGAGGAGGCCATGCCGAAACGAAAGCTCCGATTTGTGCGAAGCGAAATGGCCGGAGTCTGGGGTGTCTGCGAACTCTGCAACTGGCAGTTCAAGTCTATGCTGCGCGATGTCATGGCAGCGGGTCGGGAGATAGAAGCTCAATTCGCCGAGCATGACTGTAAACGAGAGGATATTAGCCTCAGAGATACTAAACAGAAGAACTGACTTCGTTCTTTTACGGTGATACCGCATCGGTTGAACCGGTTTTTCTCATTTCTCTGCCTCCGAATCGCCCCACCATCGAGATGATCGATTGAAATTCGCACTCGCTATCGTATTGCTTGCCCTGCTAGCCAGACAGGCGCTAAATCTGAACGGATTCTTGTCATTGCGACGAAGGGGTCAACCGGAACAGGATTAATTTGTTCCGGCCTTCGTAGTTTTTCCCTACCTGCCAGCGACCCGAAGCGGGGCCGCGCTGGTGGTAGCGCGTACCGATCCAAATTGGCGCTGGTAGGTGCTTGCGAGCAACTCGCAGGCTGCTTGCGGACAACGACTTTATGCCTACGTATGCGTAAAGTGATGCAATGAAATCAATACTGGCTGTTTTCAGAGCTGGGCAGCAAGTCGTGATTGCGAAGGGCGGTCCAGTTGGGGACAGAAAAATGCACAAACCCCATCCGCCAGCGGTGAGCAAACCCTGTGCGAAGGACGCGCATTGGAGCTGCTACAAACTTAACTGCCTGTGTTCGTGTCACGCGGAGGTGGCGTGATGTTTCTCTTTTCGTTTCTCGTGCCGGATCTTTCTCTGATGCGAACCGCAGCGTTCCTCAGTTCATCCCGTGATTTCGCCACGATTGAATTTCCGGCAAGAATCGAGAAATCGGTTCGATTGTGATGTCGCTTGTTTGTCCCCGCGACCGATGTGCTCAGCGATGTGACGAGAGAACGCCAGGGCCAGATCTTCCATCTTCACGAAAGACTTCTGGCCGTCGGCGATCTCCAGCAGGGATTTGGCCAGCGCGAACTTGTACGATGCCACATTCCGCCCGGAAAGCTACAAGTTTGAGATCGACCGTGCTCGTCGTACTGGCGAAATTCCGGTAACGCTCTGGTAACGAAGAATCGAACAAATCGTCACAAAGCAGGCTAAAGGGAAACGAAAGTCAGAACGCAAGATACCCCCATAAACGCTGGCGAAAACTAAGTTCTGGCAACTCGGTACAAACTGCTCCAAAACAGCTGATAAGCCCTTTCACGGCGGTAACACGGGTTCAAATCCCGTCGGGGACGCCAAGACTTTTCAAGCGCTTAGCAAATTCCCGCAAAAGGGCGACACCCGCGACCGGCCGTTCTTCTAGTACTTCGGAACCGAGGGATCCACCTTGTCGGACCAAGCCAGAATTCCACCCGCCAGGTTGGAGGCACGGCTGAATCCCGACTGGCGCAGAAACTCCACTGCTTTGGCGCTGCGGCCACCCATCTTGCAGTGCACTACGATCTCGCGGCTGGAGTCCAACTCGCTGACTCGTTTCGGCAGATCGCCCAGAGGGATCAGATAGCCCCCGATGTTACAGATCTGGTATTCGTGGGGCTCGCGAACATCGAGAATGTAGATGTCTTCTCCCGCGGAGAGACGCCGTTTCAGTTCCTCGGGTTGAATCTCCGGAATCCCGGCGGTCGTGGCCGGCGCCTCTTCGCCACGAATCCCGCAAAACTGGTTGTAGTCGATCAATTCCGTCACCGTCGGATGCGTGCCGCATGCTGGGCAGTCAAGGTTTTTGCGCAGCTTCAGTTCGCGAAACCGCATACCCAGGGCATCGACCAGCAACAGACGCCCGATAAGCGGCTCGCCTGATCCGAGAATCAGCTTGATGGTCTCCGTCGCCTGGATGATGCCCAACAGTCCCGGCAGAATGCCCAGCACTCCGCCTTCGGCGCACGACGGAACCAATCCCGCCGGAGGAGGCTCGGGGTAGAGGCAGCGGTAGCAGGGGCCGTCTTTCGTAGCGAAAACGCTAGCCTGGCCTTCAAAGCGGAAAATCGAACCGTAAACATTGGGTTTCCCGGTGAGAACACAGGCGTCATTCACGAGGTAGCGCGTGGGAAAGTTGTCAGTGCCGTCGACAATAATGTCGAAGTCACGAAACAGATCAAGCGCATTGGCGCTGCTGAGGCGGGTGTCGAATTTCCGGACTTCGACGTTGGGATTGATCTCGCTGAGGGTGTCAGCTGCGGAGTCAAGCTTCTTGCGGCCAACGTCGCTGGTGCCGTGGAGAACCTGACGCTGCAGGTTGGTGTAGTCAACGATGTCAAAATCTACGATGCCAAGAGTGCCAACACCAGCAGCCGCCAAATACAGGGCCAGCGGCGAACCTAGTCCGCCTGCTCCGACGCACAGCACCTTGGCCTGCTTCAGCTTGAGCTGCCCATCCATACCCACTTCCGGCATGATCAAGTGCCGCGAGTAACGAAGGATCTCATCCTTGCTCAGGGTTGCCGTCGGGTTGTCAGTTAATAGAGCCAATTGGAATCTCCCATGCTCGAGGTCGTTTGGTGCTTATGAAATCCGACAACGGGAGGCGGTCGAGCCTCCTGCGACGGAGGGCACAATCGTAATTGTGTCGGTGTCTTTCGCCGGCGTCGCTTCTTTCGCCAGGTAGCGGATGTCATCGTCATTCAGATAGACGTTTACGAAAGAGCGCAGTGTGCCGTCTTCTCCGTAAAGGTGCCTGCGCAGGTCAGGATGCTGAGTGACAAGGTCGCTCAAAGCTTCGCCGACGGTCTGGCCGGCGACTTCTGCGGTGGATTGCTTTCCCGTATAAGGCCGCAGCGGAGTCGGTATCAGAATTTTGATTGCCATATCTTCCTCTCTTCATTAAGCGTCTTCGTCTCGGCTTGCTGGTCGGAGTCGCGGCTCATCTCAATAGATTCGTCCACGAAATGCTTGGATTCGTCGTCCCCCAGCAGCAGGAAAGAGTTGGTCAGAACGGCCTTACCCTTTTCGACACTGGTGATGACGTACGAACATAGGGTCCAATGCGCCTCGGCAAGATCGGTGCTCGACCACTGTGCGGGATGATCGGGATGCGAATGATAGAACCCGATAATGTCATAGCCCGCTGCTCGGGATTCCCGCTGGATACGCACCAGTTCGGCCGGGCTGATGTGGTAACGGTTATGCGGCGAGTCCGTTCGGGTGTTGCCGCAGCTTACAACGGTCTTGACCGTTTTGTTGCCCGCTTCGTCGAATTCGCCGACGAGCACGCCACAGCACTCATGGGGATACGTCTGCTCCCCATGTTGACGCAGTTGCTCGAAGAGCGATGCGGAGATTACCAGCGCCATTGGATTTCCTAGCATTGTAAGACCTTGGAGCACGGGATGGGATTTGAACCCATGAATAACGGATTTGCAGTCCGCCGCGTTAGCCACTTCGCCACCCGTGCTCACTCTCGCTTGCTGGCTGATACCAGAAAGCGAAAAACCCGTCTCAGCATTGCTGGGACGGGCCGTTGAACCTGAACTTCGTAGAATGAATCTAATCACAATCGCGAGTCGGCACGGTCACCAGCAATGTTATGCGGCGACAACAACAGCCAGCGAGCACAAACTCACGATGCATTGAGATAAGTTAGCGAATGTCCATCGAAAGGTCAAGCAGGACGCCGCCCCGCGCGCCATTTAGACTAGCGCAAGCAGTGCCTTCATTATGGTTTTGAAACTTACAATCTCGCAGCTTGAACAAATCCAACTCCATGGAGAGGCTACGTATCCGCATGAGTGCTGCGGTGTACTTACCGGCGAGATGCTGGCAGACGGATCGAAGGAAGTTCGCGCCGTGGTGCAGTGCGGTAACGCTCACAACGACCCATCGCGGAGTTGGTATCAAATCGATCCGCGGGAACTGGTGCGCATTCAGCGCGAAGCGTCCGAGCGCGGCGAAGACGTGATCGGTTTTTACCACTCTCACCCCGATGATCCTGCACAATGGTCGGACAGCGACCTGGAGGAAGCTCATTGGACCGGCTGCTCGTATGTGATCACTAGCGTTCAACAGGGCAATGCCGCGCAGACTAATTCATTCGAGCTGGTTGGCGACGAGTCCAGCAAGCGCTTCGAGGCTGAATCTCTGGTGGTGGATTGACCCATTCAACTTGCAATGCGAAAACGGTGGAGCAATGAAAGGTTTCACGACGAAAGCTATTCACGGAGCACCCGTCAAGAAGGATACGCACGGCACGCTGCGCATGCCGGTTTATGACAGTGTGGCCTTCGAACACGATACCGCCGAGAACATGCAAGCGGCGTTCGAGGGGCGGTTGCCCGCGCACTCGTACAGCCGAATTTCCAATCCGACCGTTGAAGACTTCGAGCAGCGCGTGCGACTGCTGGCAGACGCGCTGGGAGTGATCGCAGTTTCTTCCGGCATGGCTGCGATCAGCAATGTGTTTCTGGCGCTGGCGGAGGCGGGCACGAACATCGTTACGACCCGTTCGTTATTTGGCAACACGTATTCGCTGTTAGAAAGCACCTTGCGACCGTGGGGACTTGACATCAACTACGTTGACCTGTCGGATACGGATGCGCTGGCCGCCGCGATCGATGAGAACACCCGCGCCGTCTTCCTGGAAACAATCACCAACCCTCAGCTTCAGGTATTCGACGTCGAGGCCATCTCCAGGATTGCTCACGCTCGCAACGTGCCCGTCATTGTTGACGGCACGGTGACGTCTCCGTACCTCTTCCGGGCGAAGGATTTTGGTGTGGACCTGGAAGTCATCGCCTCTACCAAGTACATCTCGGGAGGCGCGACCTCGGTTGGTGGTCTGATCATCGACTACGGAACGTTCAACTGGCGCCGCAACCCCAAAGTGGCTCCATGGGTACCGAAGTTCGGGCCCAATGCACTGCTGGCGTGGATGCGCACGGATGTATACCGCAACCTTGGAGCCTGTCTCTCGCCCCACAATGCCTACTTGCAGACGCTTGGACTTGAGACCTTGAGCATGCGCGCGCAGAGAAGCTGCGAAAATGCGCTCGCGGTCGCGCAATACCTCGAGCGTGGACAGGCGAAAGTTCGCGCTGTGAACTACCCCGGATTACTAAGTTCCAAGTACTACGAAATCGCGAAGCGGCAATTCCCGCATGGATTCGGTGGCATTCTTACGTTTGACCTGAGCAGCAAAGAGGAGTGCTTCGCCTTCATGGACAGCATGCGGCTCATCCGAAGGGCAACCAACATCAATGACAACAAGACCCTGATCCTTCATCCCGCATCGACAATCTACTGCGAATATTCGCCCATCCAAAAAGAAGACATGCAGGTAAGTGAGTCGATGCTCAGGCTTTCCGTCGGCATTGAAGATGTGGATGACATTGTTGAGGATTTGGAAGCTGGGTTGTTAAAACTTTGACTGCGCCGGCGAATTGCCGGTTACAACTCGCACCTCCCGTCACGACGATGTTATGTTATCGCCTGACGATATTGGGGCCAACCGTTACGACCAAAACTACTAGGAGATGAATGATGGGACTGAAGATTGGTGATGTTGCACCTGATTTTGAGGCGAAAACAACGGAAGGGATTCTGCGCTTTCATGACTGGATTGGCGACTCGTGGGCCGTGCTGTTTTCGCATCCCAAGGACTTCACGCCGGTGTGCACGACTGAACTCGGCTACATGGCGCGGATGAAGCCTGAATTCGACAAGCGCAATACGAAGATCATCGGCCTGAGCGTCGATCCGGTGGACGATCACGCTCGCTGGGCGAACGACATCAAGGAAACGCAGGGACACGCGCCCAACTATCCCATGATTGGCGACTCAGACCTCAATGTAGCCAAGCTCTACGACATGCTTCCTGCCAGCTTGCCAGGCAGTTCTCAGGGCCGGACTGCGGCCGACAACATGACCGTACGCAACGTGTTCGTCGTGGGGCCGGACAAGAAGATCAAGCTGATCCTGGTCTATCCCATGACCACGGGCCGGAACTTCGACGAAGTTCTGCGCGTACTCGATTCGCTGCAACTGACGGCGAAACACAAGGTGGCAACTCCAGTGAATTGGAAGCAGGGAGACGACGTCATCATCGCGGGTTCTGTGTCGGACGAAGACGCGAAGAAGACGTATCCCGATGGCTGGAAGGCGCCGCGGCCGTACCTGAGGATCGTGCCTCAGCCGAAGGGGTAAGGCCGCAAAACCCATCACGATCAGACTCTTGCACATCGCATCACCCGCGCGGTCGAAGACGTTCCGTTTAACTCGTGACGGCGTTTTCGGCCGCGGTCTGCTAGGTCATGGTTTGCCCTGCGGTGGAATGCCAGCCCCGACTGTGCAAAGATTCTTGGCATCAAGAATCGTCAGCTGCGGCCGATGACGAAGGAGAGGCATGGCGACCAGTGCGACGGCGTCAACGCTGAAAGGCTCGTTCCTGGCAGTGATCCTTCACGACGTCTGTGAGGAAATCAAGCTGGATGAACTGCGCGACCTACTCGGAGCACGCCGGACCGAACCGAGCTTCAAACACGCGACTCCCGAGTACGTAAGGTTTGAGAATCCTCCTGTAGTCGAAATGCTCGATCCTATTCTGCTGCGGAGCGGGGAGAGCGTGCGTCCGCAGATCAAGTATTACGACTATGGAGTCGTTAGCGTCCTCATGAAGTTCAAGTTCGAGGGCGATTGGGGATCGTTGTCGACGCTGGCGGCACGCTGGGTTCCCAGTGCTGAACTGGAACAAGAAGCCGAGAAGGTTGTACGCGCGCGGCTGGAGCGCATGGCTTCGACGCTGGTACGTCCTTACAGCCAATGGCTTGGCGAAGATTACTACATCTTTCTGCTTAACGAGGTCGAGGGTGAGCCGCTCGGTGAAGATCTATTGCGCGATCACGGCTCGCAGATCGCCCAGATCGTAAGAGGCGAGCATTTGGAGTTGGCGCCGTCGGAAAAGGAGGATGCGATTCAGTCCGCACTTTCCTATTATCCACGGGACCTCATCGTGGTTGGATGGAACGCAGCGTTGATCTATGACACGCCGAGCGGCGCCGAGACTTCCGTCCAAATTCTCGAGTACGCCAATTCGCAACTACTTGAGTTTCGTCATTACGATGAGTCGCTGACGCGAGAGTTAGCCGGAGTTTACGACTCGCTCAAACACCGCGCCGGAATCTGGAGGCGCTGGCAGATGCGCCGCGAAGCTTCACGGCTCACCACAGTTACGCTCGAAGTCACAGAACTGGTGGAGCGCGCCGACACCGCCATCAAGTTCGTTAGCGATATGTACTCAGCGAGGTTGTATCGGTTGGCGGCGAGCAAAGTGGGAGTTCCGGAATACAAAAACCTGGTGAACGAAAAGCTGAAGACAGCGGAAGGCCTGTACAACTTCCTGATCGAGGAATTCCAGCAGAGCCGCGGGTTTGTTCTGGAGTTGATGGTGGTCATCATCCTGTTGATCGAATTGGGATACCTGTTTCGCGGCAAGACTTAAGCGTCTGACCTCACCTTTCGCTTTCGCAGCACCCACGTCGTCATGCAGCGATAGTCCTGCACGATGGTTGTTTTAATCGGATCCATCAGTACAGCCTTCATTTCTTCCGCCAAATCCAAAAGCATTTTCTGATCCACGAGAAACCACTCGGAACCGTCGCCAATTTTGTAGATGTTTTCGCGCAGGTGTTCGAAATTCATTCCGATTCTCGAGCCCAACCGACAGAACAACATTCCGCCAGGCTTCAGCACGCGCCACATTTCCGCCAGCATGGCACGGAATTGCCGGTCATCTCGCGCAAAATGTAGCACGGCACTGCAGATGACTACATCCATGGAGTTGTCGGGAAGCGGAATCTGATCGATCGAGCCCACTTGAAAGTTCTCGGCGGGCAATCCGGTTTCAAGCGATCGTGACAACTGGCGAACGTGATGAACAGCGTCGGGTTCTGTGTCTAACGCGAAAACTTCGCAGCCCTCGCGCAGCAGATGCACCAGGTTGCGTCCGTAGCCGCAACCGGCGTCGAGCACGCGCATGCCGGGCGCGATGTTGCCGCGCAGAATCTGATCGAAAACATAAATATCGATTTGCCCGAACTGTTCCTGAAGGTTCATCGCCACGACATCACCGTCTCTCTTTGGCCGCTCCGTCGCAGCGTTTTTCGCGGAAAGGTTAGCTGTCTTTGCGATAGAGGAGATCGCGCATCACTCTTCGGCGTTCGGCATTGGCTTCAGCAGCGGTCTTGCGCTCGTCGGCATCCATGCGCGGCTTCTCGGTGGTGGCAACCGCATCGTCTTCGCTGCATGACGGACAGCGATTGGCGAAGCCGGGTTTGCCGGGTTTCAGCTCGAACTCCTCGGAGCAGATAGCGCAGACTCGAATGGGAAAAGTCATGACTCTCCAATTTTACAATTTGCGGAGGGGTACCCCCTCCCCCTCCCCCCGAAATCTTTGTTTGCAATGAGTTAGCGCGCATTTCCGATGCAAAACATAGAAAACATGAAACTTGGAGGCAAATCATAGATTCGCAATGAGTTAGCTGACTGTTTCCGACGCGATTTGGAATGGGCGAGGTCATACGGCCTCACGCTCGCCGGATTGGCCGGGCTCGGGAAACATGGCTTCAAAGTGGAGATGGTGAAGGACGGGAAGGGACATAGAGCCTCCGAAAAACGGGCTAAGCTGGTGGCCTTCAGCTCTCATTTATCAGCTGTCGGCCGCAGTGAGTTAGTACAGGCTGCCGGTATTCCGGCAGCAAGTCGTACCGCTTACCAACGTGGGACTGCGCCCCCTCGATGCAAGCGTGGCAAAGGCGGAGAGTGAAAAGCAAGAGAAATCCGAGAATTTTGGGGAGGGATTCCCAATTCGGGAAGCTTCACCACGGGGGTTGGTGGCTAGAAAAAGCAGATCCCTCGCGGCAAAGAACGCCGCTCGTGATGACAAGCCTGGAAGGGTATGAAAAGTATGTCTCGCACCCTATCGCAGAAGAAGGCGATAAGGGTGGGGCACCCGGCCGGATGTCTCAGCCCTGAACAAATGCTTTGGTGGAAGGGCTCTATCGAGTAAGATGGCGAGGACCCCCCGCGCAAACAATCTTCCCCCCGCAAACAAACGAAGAGGAAACCTACATGGACTTTGGAGCAAGTGTTCGGAAACTGACCCTGGGAGCAGTTGCTATCTCAGGCTTATTCGCGGGAGGCAGTGCCATTGCGCATGGCCAAACCACGAGCGCGAAGAAACCCAACATCCTCGTCATCTTTGGGGACGACGTAGGGTACTTCAATATCAGCGCGTACAACCTAGGCATGATGGGCTACCAGACGCCCAATATCGACCGCATTGCCCACGAAGGCGCGATCTTCACTGACGCGTACGCGCAGCAGAGTTGCACCGCTGGCCGCGCCGCATTCATCACCGGCCAAAGCCCGATCCGCACGGGGCTGCTCAAGGTCGGACTGCCGGGCTCGACGCTCGGACTCCAGAAGGAAGATCCGACGATTGCCGATCTGCTCAAGCCGCAGGGCTACTTGACCTTTCAGAACGGCAAGAACCACCTGGGCGATCGCAATGAATTTCTCCCCACGGTACACGGCTTCGACGAGTTCTTCGGCAACTTCTATCACTTGAACGCCGAAGAAGAGCCGGAAAACATCGACTATCCGAAGAACCCGACGTTCCGGGCAGAGTTCGGCCCGCGTGGCGTGTTCAAGTGCAAGGCCACAGCCACCGACAATACGGCGCCTGCGGACGCGCGCTTCGGCCCATGGGGCAAGCAGACTTGCGAAGACACCGGTCCGCTGACCAAGAAACGCATGGAGACGGCCGACGACGAGTTCCTGGCGGTCACTCTGGAAGACATGGACCGCGCGGTGAAGGCAGGGAAGCCATTCTTCATTTGGCATAACACCACCCGCATGCACATCTGGACCCACCTGCCTCCGAAGTATGCGGCCATGGAAAACGAGAAGGGCCTCTACGGCGCGGGCATGACGCAGCTCGATGACAACATCGGCGTGCTGATGAAGAAGCTTGATGATCTCGGCATCGCCGACAACACCATCGTCATCTTCAGCAGCGATAACGGTGCAGAAGTCATGAGCTGGCCCGACGGCGGAACGACGCCGTTTATGGGTGAGAAGAACACCAGTTGGGAAGGTGGATATCGCGTACCACTGTTAGTTCGCTGGCCGGGCGTGATCAAGCCGGGAAAGTTGGTGAACGGCACAGTGGCGCATGAGGACTGGGCGACGACACTTCTGGCGGCGGCGGGTGTGCCCGACGTCAAAGAGAAGTTGTTGACTGGCTACAAGGCAGGCGACAAGACGTTCAAAGTTCACCTGGACGGCTACAACTTAATTCCTTACCTCAAGGGTGACACTGATGTGGATCCCCGGCGCGAGTTCCTCTATTGGACGGACGACGGCGAACTGGCTGCGTTGCGGTATGACAAGTGGAAGGCGATGTTCCTCGAGCAGCCTGCGCATGGCTTTTCTGTGTGGGAAACCCCGTTCGTCTCGCTGCGAGTTCCCAAGCTGTTCGACCTGCACGCCGATCCTTTCGAGCGGGCCGAGGCGGAATCGATCGACTATACGCATTGGCGGATCGACCGCGTCTACCTGCTGACTCCGGCGCAAGTGTTTGTCGGGCAGTGGCTGACCAGCTTCAAGGAATTTCCTCCTCGGCAGAAACCGGCGAGCTTCAACCTCGACCAGGTGATGAAGCAGATGTCGGAAGTGAAAGAGTAGGCAGCTAAAACCGGAAGTAGTTCGACCCACCACTAAAGTTGGGCGGCCCCTCGTGGCCGCCCAAATCTTTGTAAAGGGCACTTCCTCACGGTAAACTTTCAATATCCAGACGTTAGGTGTTGGGCACAAATTGTGCCATCGCAACGCGCCGTGTTGCCAGTCCGGCAGAGCACGTGCGCAGCAACAGCCGGAAGTTTGTCTTTTAGGAGAAACGATGAATTCGTACTGTAAGACTGTAACGATCGGGGCCGCGATGATGCTGGTCCTGCTGTTTTGCCTTCCAGTTGTAGCACAAGGGCCGGCGGACATGACCGCTGCGACGCCCATAGCAACTGCAGACGCGACTGCTACCGCAGATGCAAACGCTGCGCCGGCGGCGACGCCTGCCGCGGCTCCGGCGAATCCGGCGCCACAGTATCCGACCGGAGGCTATTCCGACGACAGTTGGCGCGTGTCGATCTCGTTTTACGGCTGGTTCACGGGAGTGAGGGGTACCGCTGGAGCGCTCGGCCATAATGCCGGCATCGATGAGTCGTTCAGCGATGTGTTTCATGTCCTCAAAGGGATGATCCCGGTTGCGGTGGAAGCCGATAAGGGCCGCTTTGTCATGCCGGTCGATTTTCTTTGGTTGAAGCTGGGTATCGACAATGGGATACCCCAAAATGATTTCGGCCAGACGTCGATCAACACCCACCTGACGGAGTCGATCTTGACGCCGAAGTTGGGCTACAGGCTCTACGACGGCGAGCACCTGAAGTTGGATGCGCTTGGTGGAATTCGCTACTGGTACCTGGGCTTGAACAACACGTTGGAGCCTTCGGGCCTGGGCAATTCGCGCTCGGCCAACTGGGTCGATGGACTGGGCGGCGCGCGGTTCATCTTCCCACTCGGAGAAAAGGCCGCCCTCACTGTGTCTGGTGATGCCGGCGCGGGTGGGGCAAACCTGGATTACCAGGTGCTCGGTCTGCTGAACTACCAGTTCACCCAACATTGGGGTCTGGCGGTGGGTTGGCGTTATCTGGATGTGAACTATCGTCCGACCAACCACCAGTTCGTTTACGACACCATCATGAACGGTCCTATTGGCGGCCTGAACTACACCTTCGGCGGCAAGCCGCCGGTGCCGGTGACGGCTGCGTGCTCGGCTTCGCCCACGGAAGTTTTCCCGGGTGATCCGGTCAACGCAACCATCAACGCGCAGAACTTCAACCCCAAGCATCCTCTTACTTATAAGTGGAGCAGCACGGGCGCGAAGGTTTCGGGCACGAGCACAAGTGGAAGCGTCGACACAACCGGACTGGCACCTGGTAGCTACACGGTGACGGGAACGGCCACCGACGAAAAAGAGAAGAAGAACAATGTAGCGTCGTGCAGCGCCGGATTCACGGTGAAGGCGCGGCCGAACTATCCTCCGAAGGCGAGCTGCTCGGTTAGCCCGAATGCGATCGCCATCAACCAGAGCGCAACCGTTAACATTACTGCCAGCAGCCCGGAGAGCCGTCCGTTGACGTACTCCTGGACAAGCACTGGCGGCCAGCTCAGCGGCAGCGGCACGTCAGCTACCTTGATGGCGACCAATGCCGATGCCGGCAACACCATTACCATCACGGGAACCGCAACCGACGACCACAATCTGAGCACGAGCTGCACGGCCAGCGTCACCGTGCCGGCAGTGCAACAGGTCGCGGTGGTTGAGGACTGGGGCGAGTGCACCTTCGAGAAGAACCCCAAGAAGCCGTGGCGCGTGGACAACGACTGCAAGGACGTCCTCGATAAGCTGGCTTTGCGCGTTCAGCAGATGCCGAACGGCAAGGTAGCGATCGTGGGCTACACCGACCAGGAAGAAGTGGTCAACGCGGAGCAGTTGGGATCGCAGCGCGCGGTCAACGTGAAGTACTACCTGACCACCGACGAGATCGGGCCGAAGCTTGACCCGACGCGTCTGGAACCGCGCAAGGGCGGTACCAAGGGCAAAGCAGCTCACTTCTACTACGTTCCGCAGGGAGCGACCTTCACACAGGAAGAGTCGGTCACGGTGGACGAAACCGCGGTACAGGGACAGTCGCGTTCGGCTGCACCTGCTCCGAAGAAGAAGGCGAAGAAGGCTGCCGCAGCTCCGGCCAGCAACTAACAACAACCTGAAACCCAACAACGAGGCCAACTGTTCGCGCAGTTGGCCTCGTTTGCAGAATGAGCATTTACCACGGTTGGATCTGGCCGGTCGTTAACGTGGTGCGCCGTGCGGGTCGGACTTTCGATGGAAAGGCTTCTCATGAATACTGCCCATGCCACGCTCGCGTTGTTCGTCGAGAATCCTGCCTCTTGGGGAGCTGACTGGCTCTGGGGAGTGCCGCTCATCGTACTGACGGTGGTGATTCACGTATTGGGCCTGGGACTCATCGGACAAAAGTCCGTCGCATTTACCAGTGCCATATCGGAGCGCCGTCACCCCATAGCGGTGTTCGTCGGTATTGTAGGCACAGCAACCTTGCTGGCTACGTGCCTGCACGCGCTCGAAGCTTCGATATGGGCTGTCGCTTTTCGGATTCTCGGCGCCATACCAGACAACGCCTCCGCCATGCTCTATTCGCTCAGCGCCATCACCAGCTACGGTCACGCAAACATTTATTTGCACGGGCATTGGGAGTTGTTGGGAGCTTTAGAAGCGTTGAACGGATGGCTGCTGTTCGGACTGACCACGGCGTTTCTGTTTGCCATGATCGAGAAGGTTTGGTCGTTGGCAGGCAAACGAATACGATAGGCCGGTGGAGACCGCCGTCACGGGGCGTCAGCTCTCGAAGTGAGTGAAGAGGTTGTTGAGTGATTCGGCCAATGTAGGGTGTGCGAACACCCCGTCACGCAATGTGGAATATTTTAGTTTTCCCATCATGGCCAATTGAAGCATTGCCATGATCTCTCCGCCCTCGATGCCCAACACCGCAGCACCCAGAATCTGTTCCGTTCCTGTATCGACCACAACCTTCATGAAGCCGCGAGCTTCGTCCACTTCCAAAGCACGCGCGACGGAACTCATCGACATCTTGGCGACGCCAACATTCTTCTGTTGGGTGCGGGCTTCGGTCTCCGTGAGGCCGATACGCCCGAGCTGAGGGTCAATAAACACTGTGTAGGGAACCAACCGCCCGGCAGTCGAAGCGTTGCCCTTCTCGATGAGATTGGTGCGGATGATGCGGAAGTCGTCGTAGGAAATATGAGTAAAGGCTGGGCCGCCCTTGATGTCGCCGAGTGCGTAGACGCCGGGCGCGGTGGTTTCCAGTCGGTCATTCACTTGGATGAATCCATGCGGACCGGTCTGAATTCCGGCGACACCAAGGTTCAGGGTGTCGCAATTCGGCTCGCGTCCCGTGGCAACGAGTAGATGCGAGCCCGTCACCGTCTGCGGGCCGGCTGGCAGTTGCACATCGACGCGAATCGAACCATCGCCTTGAGCCATCTGAGTTGCGGTCGCATTCAGCAAAACGGAAATTCCATCCTCGACGAGAATCTTCTCGATTTCTGTCGCAACATCGAGATCCTCGCGGTTCAGTAGCTGCGGGCCTGACTGGATGATGGTCACCTGGCTGCCAAAGCGCCGGAACATCTGGCCAAACTCCAGGCCGACGTATCCGCCACCGAGTACCACAAGGTGCTGGGGAACGCGGTCGAGTTCCATGATCGATGTGCTGTCGAGAAATGGGGCATCGTGTAACCCGTGGATCTTCGGCGTGGCGGGGCGTTCTCCCGCGTTTATGAAAAACTTGTCGGCAGTGAGTTGCTTCTCGCTTCCATCTTTCGTGCGGACGCTGATGGTTTTCGGCGCGACGAAGCGAGCTTCGCCGAAAATCAAGTCGAGGTTGGCCGTCTTCTCGATGCGTCCCTGATTGCCGTCGCGAAACTTGGCCACGATGTCGCGCTTGCGCTGGCGAACGCGCTCCATATCAATGGTCAACTCGCCCGTGTTGACACCGTAATCGGATCCGCGCCGCGCAAGATAGGCGACTCGCGCGCTCGCGACCATGGTCTTGGTGGGAGTGCAGCCTTCGTTGATACAGGTCCCGCCTACGTGTTCGCGCTCGATCAGGGCCGTGCGAAATCCGGCGGCTGCCAATGCAGTGCATAGCGGCGTACCTGCCTGGCCGGAGCCGATGACGATTGCGTCGTAATGTTGGTTGGAAGCCATCGGCTACCTCGGATGTTTTAAATCGATGTTTGGACGCGAATCGTCATTCGCGAGCGGAATTCGGCACCGCGCGTTAAAACCGCGAAACCACCAGGAACCCAAGACCGATCGCGACGAGGTCCTCTGGAATCGCAATAACGATGTCACGAACCTTCAACGAACGCACCAGCGCAGCGCGCGCGCGATAACCACCGAAGGTGCCCACCAGAACGCCCACCGCAGCGCACACAATTCCCGCGAGCAACGAAACTCCGCCAGCAATCGCTATACAAGCACCAGCCAACATTCCAAACACCAGGCGCGCGCCCAACTGCATTGGGACTGTGCGCGCTGGCGTGGAGGGTAGCTGATCCGTGACGTACTCAACCAGGGCGAGGATGGTAAACAGGCCCAGCGCCCATGTCGAAGCCATGAAGGAAAGCGCCGAGCCGGCGAGGTGAATCCAGCCGAAGTGAGCTGCCCAGACAATGGCCAAAAGGCCAGTGAAGGTGCGCAACCCGGAAACCACGCCGATCAGAAATGTCAGCAGAAGGACAAACCCCATGCTCATTAACTTTCCTCCGGTTGAAAATTTGGATACTGGGGTGGACCGAACAGATGACGTATGGATGATCAGCGGGCCCAAGCGGTGCAAAGAAAAATCAAAAGTGTGACCGCGGTGCAACTCCGAGCGAAAGCCGAGAATTGTGCAACCTAAAGAATAACGGGCCGCCCGTTCGCGAGCGGCCCTGAATGGGGGGCTGAGCGGTTAGCTGGCCCGCTTCTTCTGGTTGTAGTCGTCGGTCTGCTGATCTTTGTTCACGTCGTTCGCGGGCTGCGTGTCGCTGGTCGCACCTGCGCGCGGAGACCAGTCCTGAACCTGCCGAGCGGCCTCTTCCTTGGTGATTCCATAGCGCTCCTGGAGCCGGCCGACAAGTTTGTCCTTCTGGCCGTCAATCACTTCGAGGTCATCGTCCGTGAGTTTGCCCCACTGCTGCTTGACCGATCCCTTTACCTGCTTCCACTTGCCTTGTACCTGGTCCCAATTCATTGCGTTCTCCTAATGCTTGCGGATTTCGTCTTCCGTTTTGTTGCGGATGCCGTCGCTGTTATCGACGACATCCAGGTACATTCTTTCTTTTCAAACAAATCCCGAGCCCGTTTGTCCGCCAAACGCGTAATGTTCGGCGTTCCTATCAAGGTTCGGGTCTAACTGAATGCGACTCTAGGCCGGTCGCGGCCGTTCATGAATCGGGCACACGCTGTAGCCGGGCGCTGAAAAAGCCCTAGCAGCACAGAAGCGGCTGACAATGCGGGACTTATCGCAGCGCGATTGGCTTACGGAAATAAATTCATGCGTCTAAGGTGATTACCGGAGTGCAGCGCGACCGGAACCGACTTAGGGTGTTCTTCAGCAGCCGTAAATTCCACACGAAAGCTGAGGCCGAACGCTGCCAGTGATTGCCTCATGGCAAATACCCGCGAAGTTCCGGCCGCAAACATGTGGTCTTCTAAACCGGTGCGTACGGGATCGACTCGAACGAAATAGGCATATCGCCGGATTCGCCGGCCAGCTAAAAAGCTCTAATCTCTCCGCAGCTAACGCTGATACTGCTAACTATCCACACAACCCCCCGCCGACTACAACCCGCCTCTGGTAGGCGTCGGCAAGTGAAGTAAACGTAGTACTTGCCGACGCCTGCTCCTGCCTCTTCTTCATGATCCGCTGCGAGATTTAGTCCGGGCTACGGGAACTTGATTACGGTGGTAAGGCGCACCCCGTATGTACGCCGGTTTCACGCTTCGGTAGATTACAGGTCAGCATTCGGCTTTGCGGTAAACGCTACAGCCGGGAGGGTACGAGTCTTGGACAAGCAGATCCTGTATATCGGTCGAGATACTTCGAGCACGCGAATGCTGCAAACGACGCTTGAGGGCCGGGGCTATCAATTCGTACGACTTTCCAACCCCGCAGAAGCGATTGAGCTGTTGCGAACCGTCTTACCGCACGCCGTCTGTATTGATTGCGAGGCCATGCAGGAACCCGATAGCGAAGCTATTGGCAAACGTCTCAAGGTTGCCGGCCCGCATACACCTTTGGTGCTCATCCAGAAGAACGGGGACCTGCTGCCACCACATTTTGAAGAGCACGCTGACGTCGTGATGGACGAGACCAGTTTTTTGAATTTTGGACACCGGCGAATCGAGGAACTTCGAGAGACGAGGTTGCCGGTTTTCATGCAATGGATCGACCAATGGAGGCAGCGCACGGCTGCCTGATTTACAAACTAACCGACGGACTTGAATGTGGCGCAGGCATACTGCGCGGGAGGTAAGTCAAATGTTAACGATACTTGTCGTGATTCTGGTTCTGGCACTGATTGGTGCCTTGCCGACCTGGCCGTACAGCCGCGGCTGGGGCTACTATCCCAGCGGAGGCGTGGGACTCATTGTGTTGATTCTCGTAATTTTGCTGTTGATGGGGCGCGTCTGATCGAAACGCGATCAAGCTCCCCTGACCGTATGCCGCCGTTCAAAAATTCCGGCGGATTGATTGAGGTGCTCGGCGCTAACCCGCGCCGAACCCTCTCTTCTTATGTGCGTCACCCAGCCGTCCGTTCTTCGAGCGAGACCGTGCTTTGGCACCTATACCGTAAGGTGTTTCCGGCAAAAAGCGGTTGCACTGCGTAAGAATTACACTAATTCTTGATTTCGAGAGCGAAGCGCCGGGTACGTAGCGGTATACTTTATCTCAATGTTTTCAGAACGATAGGGTGGACATTCCCAGAATGGCGCGCTTCGGCAATCGTCGTGCAACTTTAGTCGTAGGTTTCGTCGGCTGGCACGGAACGGGAGGGTTCGTTTCGCGCTATCGTGCTAGCACCGCGGTTCTGATGGCGTCGATGGGCGGGTGATTCACCCGGCAGAGCCGGCCCCAGTTTTGGTCCTTACTTCGCTCTGCCGAAATGTCTTCCGCTTTCATTGACGAAAAGTGGTCTCAGCCGTCCGCCGTTGTTAGGCGCGATATCTGACGTGGTCGTAACGATTATGTGGTTATCGTCGTCCAATTCGCGCAAGGCCGCATTCGCGATCGTGCTCGCCCTGTTGATCGGAATCGGAAGCGCTTCCTACGTTTGGGCGCGCCGTTATGCCGAGCGCGAAGGCTGGGTTACACACTCCTATCAGGTGATGGCAGAAGTGAGCGCGCTGTCGGCAAGTCTTAGTGGGGCGACTGCGGCGCTGCGCGGATATGTGATCACAAGCGATCGTTCGATGGTTGCGGACCTGGACGCCGACCTGCACGCCACGACCGAGCACCTCAACAATCTGCGTGGGTTGGTCGCCGATAATCCGCGCCAGCAGGAGCGAATTGCCCAGTTGGGTCCGGCCCTGGACGACAGGATGAAGAATATGCGACAGTCCGTCGCGCTTCATGACAGCCAGCCGGGAGCGGCTGCGGAGCAAGCGGAACTGACCATTCGCAACGTTGATCTGGACAATGAGATTTTGCCTCTTCTCAAGGCGGTTGACGACGAGGAACAGCAGCTCCTGAATAGTAGAACGGTGGCATCAGCTCGGACGCAGAGGCGATTCGTCGCAATCCTAGTGATGACCTACCTGCTGGCTGGCTTAATCCTCGCAGTGCTCTTTTTCGTCATGACGTCGGAAGTAGCACGCCGCACCGAGGCCGAGGCGCTTGCCAAGGAGAACGAAGAACGCTTCCGCATTCTGGTGAGCGGGATACAGGACTATGCCATCATTCGTCTCGACCTCGATGGAAACATCAGCACCTGGAATCGAGGCGCCGAACGGATGTTTGGCTACAGCGACGCGGAGATCATCGGTAAGCCGCTGCATCATCTCTTTCAAGAGTGCGAGCGCGATACGCCAACCAGGCATCTGACGACGGCACGAAACTCCGGACACATTCAGGACGAATGTCAGCAGGTTCAGAAGAACGGCACGTTGTTCTGGGTGACGGCCGACCTTACCCTGCTGACGGACTCTCTTGGCCACCCGAATGGCTATGCGCTGATTACGCGTGACATTACGGAGCGGCGGCGCCAGCAACGGGAAATCGAACAACGCGATGCGCAACTGAACGCGTTCTTTTCCAATGCACCGGTCGGCTTGGCGATTATCGATAAAGACCTCCGGTTCCAGCGCATCAACGGTCCGTTCTCCAAGCTGAACGGCTTATCGCCTGAGGAAAACCACGGTCTCCATGTGCGCGAAGTCACCAGTGACCTGGGACAAGAACTTGAGCCACTGATAAAACAAGTAGCCGACACAGGCGTTCCTGTCCTGAACCACGAAATCAAGGGACACGCGCCGGCCAATCCGGGAACGATGGGCTGGTGGCTCAAGTCGTTCTTCCCCATCACTAAAGACGATGGAGCTGTAACCCAGATCGGGGCCATAGTGCAGGACGTGACCGCACAGAAGCGCGCAGAGAACACAGTTCGGTGGCTGAGTGGGCGCCTGTTGCAGTCTCGTGACGACGAACGCCGCCGCCTTGCCCGTGACCTGCACGACTCGCTGGGACAAATTCTGACCGCCGTGAAGATGAATTTGTCGTATCTCGGCAGGGACACCGCGCATCTGGATGAGCGTGGCCGCAATGCCATGGCGGAGAGCAAGGAATTGGTGGACACCTGCATCAAGGAAGTGCGCACGTTATCGCATTTGCTGCATCCTCCCATGCTGGATGAAGTGGGGTTGTTGCCGGCCATTCGCTGGTTCGTCAATGGCTTTTCGCAACGCAGCGGCATTCAGGTGAAGTGTGATCTGCCGCTTACGTTGCGCCGGCTTCCGGTTGAGCTCGAGATCGCCGTATTTCGCGCGGTGCAGGAGTCGCTTACGAACGTTCATCGCCATTCGGGAAGCACGACCGCGACGGTCAGGCTGGACGCGAAGAATGGTGAGATTGAACTGATGGTCGCTGACGACGGTTGTGGGATTCCTCCACAAAAGCTCGCGGCCCGGCCAGAGCAATCGATGATTGGAATCGGAATTTTAGGAATGCGAGAACGTATGCGCCAACTCGGGGGGCAATTGGAAATTTCATCTACAAGTCACGGAACCACGGTGCAGGTCGCACTGCCCGTGAAGGAGGCCGTATGAGTACCTTACGAATCTTGATTGCCGATGACCATGACCTGGTCCGCAAAGGTCTTCGCATGTTGGTCGAGGAGCGTCCGGGATGGACGGTTTGCGCCGAGGCGCGTTCCGGACGCGAAGCTGTAGAAGCAGCCGCCCAGCATCGCCCCGATATCGTGGTGATTGATGTCAGCATGCCTGACCTGAACGGACTGGAAGCGACACGTCTGATCCGCAAGGCGAGTCCGAAGACGGAAGTTCTCGTAATCACTCACCACGACTCCGACGAGATGGCCGCGGAGGTCATCGATGCAGGAGCGCGAGGTTACGTGTTGAAGTCGGATTCCGACCAGGACCTGGCGCACGCCATCGAGGCGTTGAGCCGTCACAAACCGTTTTTCACCGCTCGCGTGACTGAGATGTTTCTTTCCAATCGTGCGGATGGAGCGGTCGCCCCGGTCGAAGCCGTGCGGCACCGCCTCACCATACGCGAGGTGGAGATCCTCCAGCTCCTGGCGGAAGGCAAGACGGCGAAAGAGGTAGCGACCGCGCTGGGGATTGCCACCAAAACTTCTGACACCCATCGCACCAACATTATGAGGAAGCTCAACCTGCATTCGATTGCTGAGCTGGTACGCTACGCAATCCGGAATAAAATTGTCGAACCATAGCGCTTAAGTGGCAGAATCATGCTCGCCCGGCACCGCATTAGTATCGATGCAACTCAAACATAAGGGTTTCGCCCGATGTACAGGCCCGGCGAAACGACGTGAAATGGCGTCAGGTGTCTGGGCCTTCTCACGTGCGCGTGCTGCTTTCTGACGATCATCCAATTGTTCGTCGGGGTGTACGCACCATTCTTGAGTCGAACGGGGAATACGATATCTGCGGCGAAGCCAGCGATGGCGAGCAAACCCTCGACTTGGCCATGCGGTTGCATCCGGATGTCGTAATTACCGACATCTCGATGCTCCCCACCAACGGACTGGAAGTCACTCAACGTCTGCATTCAACTCTGCCGGACGCGAAGGTACTTATCCTGACCATGCATGACTCGGTGGAGATGCTGCGTGCCGCGGCGTTGGCGGGAGCAGCCGGCTATCTTCTGAAGTCAGACACTGAGGAATTGCTGGTCTCGGCGCTGCACAGCCTCACCGAAGGGCATTTCTTCGTGAGCCCGTCTTTCGAAACCGGATTGGTTCGACAGTTGTTTGGTTCCGCATCTGGTGGAAACAGAATGGGGCAAAACTAACCGCCGCCCTTCGTGACCTGCCTGCTAAGGACTATCTCCACATTTGTTAGGGCGTATACCCGATACCGACTCCACTGGGCGTCGGACTACTGTATGCGAAGAGCTTGAACACCAGGCGCGAATGGTTCAGGCCCAAACCAGTTTATGGAGTGCAGTCAAAATGAAAAAGTTGATTTTTCGGATCGCAGTCTGCGCAGCAATGATCGTGAGTGCTGCGAGCGTCGGGTGGAGCATCGACAAGGAAGATGAAACAAACCGAGTCGACAATGCGGCGAAAGTATTGAACGAAATCACCTCGACCCCTGATAAGGGAATTCCTGACAGCATCATGAAGAACGCGAGGTGCGTTGCCGTTGTTCCGTCACTGGTGAAGGCAGGTTTCGTGTTCGGCGGACAGTACGGCCGTGGCGTGGCTTCCTGCCATACTTCAACCGGCTGGAGTGCGCCGGCGCCGATCTTGATCGGTGGCGGGAGCTGGGGCCTTCAGATCGGCGGCGAAGCCGTGGACCTGGTTTTGCTAATCATGAATGACAAGGGAATGGAAAACCTGCTCAGCAGCAAATTCAAGCTGGGCGCCGATGCGTCCGCAGCAGCCGGACCGGTGGGACGTCAGGCCCAGGCTGACACTGACGTGACCATGAGGGCCGAAGTTCTCACCTACTCGCGCGCTCGCGGCATCTTCGCCGGTGTGACCCTGAATGGCGCTGTGATCAAGCAGGACGAGGACGCGACAATTGCCCTCTATGGAAAAGACGCGACCTATAAGAGCATTTTGCAGGGGCATGTAAGACCGACCTCTGGATCGGAAAGTTTTTTGGCCGCTCTGAAGAAGTTCTCAGATCAGGCTCAAACCGCGAGTTCAGAGCCTCACAGTCAGCCGGTTCAACGCTAGCGTCACAAATTCGCCCGGCGAAAAGGAGAATTCACATGCTTTGGACAATCTTCGTAATTCTGCTGGTACTGTGGCTTCTCGGCATGGTTAGTTCGTACACCCTGGGAGGCTTCATCCACATTCTGCTGGTGATTGCCGTTGTCGTGTTGCTGATTCGCCTCATCCAGGGACGGAGCCCGGTGGTCTAGGCTGCGCAACTTGCATCCAGCGTGATTGGAAAGAACATCGGCAGGAGCGGGGTTCGCACCCTGGTCCTGCCTTTTTTTGTGAATGAGCCGCGTCTGCCTTGCCCCCGCCAGTCACTTGCGGCCTTCACCCCTTTTCGTCCTGAAGCGAGCTGGTCATAGCTCGTTTGGGGGGCTTCCGGAACTCCGGGAGTCGCCAGAATGCTTTTGAAACCAGTAAACTTTCCCTGATAACTTTTCTCACTCGCAAATGTGGCGGCGGAGTGTCTTGCGCCGGATACGCACACGAACCTCTTGGATCGTTGTAGCTGCACGTTCCAAAGAGCGAGTACAACTGAAGTCGGATCGCATCAAGAAACGGGGAATGTGTTGTATGAAGCAGACTATTGAAAAATTTATCGCAACTCTTCTCGTGCTCAGCGTCAGTTTCGGATCGTCGGTGATGGCCGTTGCGCAAACCGCAGCCGGATCGCCCAAATCTTCGGCGACGACCGCGAAAGCCACGCCGGCGCCAGCAGCGCCCGACCCGAACGAGCCGTGGCCGCGCGTGACGACGTATCAAGGGGCGACGATTTCCATTTTCCAGCCCCAGGTAGAGAGTTGGACAGGGAACCAGATTACCGGACGATCCGCCGTCCGAGTGAAGTCATCTTCCAGTATTGACTACGGCGTGATCTGGATTACCGCCCGCACCGAAGTGGACAAGGTCAACCGCATGGTGACGCTGCTCGACCTGAACATCACCAAGCAGAGTTTTCCTAGTCTTCCCAACAATGGCAGCGCTTATGCCAGCGCGCTGTTGAAAGACCTGCCCTGGAACAAGACGGTAGCGCTTGACCTGCTTGAGGCCGACCTGGCCGTGACCGACGCAGCCGCAAAGCAGAAGACGTTCGAATTGCAGAACAATCCGCCGATCATTTACTTCAGCATGAAGCCCGCGGTGCTGGCGCTGATCGACGGCAAGCCCGTGCTGCAGGCCACTGCCGACAATTTCCAGAAAGTGGTCAACACACGCGCGCTGATCGTCTACGATCCGAAAAAATACAGCTATTATCTGGCGTTGATGGACGGCTGGATGGAATCGCCGACCGTGGAAGGTCCGTGGACGATCTCTCACCGCGCGCCGACCAAGGATCTCGACAAGATCTTGCAGGGCGCGGTGTCCACCAAATCGAACCAGCCGCTTGGCAATCCGCAGCAATCGCTGAAGGATGCCGATGACGAGGGCATTCTGCCAACGGTATACGTCAGCACGGTTCCCGCTGAACTTCTGGTCACACAGGGCGAGCCTGTGATGGCGGCGATTCCCGGCACCAACTTGGATTACGTGTCGAATGCCGGGGCCGATATCTTTCTCGACATTCCGACCCAGACCTATTACGTCCTGATTGCCGGGCGCTGGTTCTCGACCCCAACCTTGCAGAACGCGCAACGGACTTATGTTTCCGGCGCCGCGCTGCCAACGGACTTCGCCAAGATTCCGGCGTACAGTCCCAAGGCCGACGTGCTGGTCTCGGTGTCCGGAACCCCGCAGGCGAAAGAAGCCGTGATCGCGAACTCGATTCCGCAGACGGCAGCTATTTCGCGCACGGCTGCCACGTTTAACGCCAGCTATTACGGAGCGCCTGATTTCCAGCCGATCCAGGGTACAAACCTGACTTACGCCGTGAACACTGCGAACCCGGTCATCTATGTTCCGGGCACGGCGTATTACTCGGTGCAGAACGGAGTGTGGTTCACCTCAGCAGGTCCAAGCGGACCCTGGGCCGTCGCGACCTCGGTTCCAGCGGCGATTTACAGCATTCCGCCCAGCTCTCCGATGCATTACGTGACCTACGTGTACGTTTACAGCTCGACGCCTTCGACGGTTTACGTCGGCTACACGCCGGGATACTACGGCACCGTGGTTTCCTCGAATGGCGTGGTGGTGTACGGTACCGGCTATTACTACGCCCCCTACGTAACTCCCACAGTGTGGGTGCCAGCGCCGTACACCTACGGTGTGGGAGCTGGCTTCGCCTGGACCCCGGCTGCAGGTTGGGCTCTGGGATTCGGCATGGGCATGGCCGTGGGCTCGTGGTGCAGTCCGTGGTGGGGCCCGGTCGGCTATTACGGCTGGGGCTACTACGGTGCTCCAGCATGGGGATGGGGCGGCTACGGTGGAGCAGCCGCAGCCAATGTCTACGGCCATTGGGGCAATACAGCCTATGCGGGAACACGCGCAGCCTGGGCCAATCCCTACACCGGCAATTACGGAACCGGCGGTCGTGGCGCTTATTACAATCCCGTGACTGGAAATAGCGGCGTCGCAGCGCACGGGCAAAACTACAACGCTTACACCGGCAACTACTCCAGCGCGACGCGCGCCAGCGGATACAACCCCACCACCGGCAACCGCTACGCTGGCGGCGCCGGACAGGTGAGCAACGCCTACACCGGCAACTACACGGCCGGTGCTCGTGGCATGGATTACAACCAGAGCACGGGTGTGGTCAAAGGCGGCGCGGCCGGCACCTACGGCAATGCTTACACCGGACAGTCTGTAGCCGGAGCACACGGCTTCGCCTACAACACCAACACCGGAAACGGCGTTGCCCACTACGACAACAACACCTACGCCGACCACGACGGTAACGTGTACAAGGCGAACCCGTCCAGTGGCTGGCAGCAGCACTCCGGCAGCGGGTGGTCCGCCCCGTCATCGAGCTTCAACAAATCTGACGCCGATAACTGGGCTTCCTCGCGCAGTTCGGGTGCGAATCGCGCAGACAACTTCCAGTCCGGCGGATGGGGCGGCGGTCACGGCGGCGGCGGTTGGGCAGACCGCGGCGGCGGTGGCTTTGGAGGAGGCGGCTTCCGCGGCGGTGGTGGCGGTTTCCGCCGGTAAACAATTACAGTTGGGCGCGGGAATCAATGCGAGTTTTATTCCGCGCCCAACCGATTCCGATTCTTGGCTTTTTTGATTCGACCTGAACGATTCCCGCCTGCGAAGAAAAAAAAGAGAACTACGAAGCGATCTCGGTCACCCTGCGAATGGGCAGCTCGACTTTGAAGCGCGTGCCTTCACCCAGAGTGCTCTCCACCATGATGCTGCCGGCGTGGGCTTCCACGATGCGGCGCGCGAGCGACAGACCCAGTCCTGTGCCGTGTCCCTTGGTGGTGAAGAATGGCCGGAAGATATTGGGCAGGTGCTCCGGCGCGATGCCTTTCCCCTGGTCGGTCACGGTAATTGTCACGGTGTCAGCGTCGATTTGCCGCAGCGTGACGCGAATCACGCCGGGCTTGTCCATGGATTGAATCGCGTTCAACAGCAGGTTCAGTAACACCTGGTTGATTTGCGCGGGATCGTGCTCCACCGGCGGCAGGGCATCCTGCACTTCAAACTCAACAAGGATGCGCTTCGTAATCGCCTGCTGGCGGGCAAACATCACAGCGTGTTCGATGGTGCCGACAATATCGATAACGCGGAACTGCGGCGGTTTCGGGCGCGCAGTCTCCAGCAGATCGGTGAGAATTCGATTGATCTGAACCGCCTCGTGCTTGGCGTCTTCCATTACGCTGCGGGCAGGACTTGTGTCGGGCAGGTCGCGACTGGCAATGTCGAGTACGCCGGCGATCCCGGCCAGAGGGTTGCGGATTTCGTGCGCCAGTCCGGCCGCCAGTTCGCCGAGCGTGGCGAAGTGTTCCGCGCGCGACATCTGTGTTTGATGCAGGTGGTCGATTTCCTCGCGACTGGCTTTGAGTTGCGCCACCATGTCGTTGAAGTCGCGCCCCAGGTCGCCGATTTCATCATTCCGGTTGGCAAAGCCCACTGTCACATCCAGGTCGCCAGTCTGCACCCGTGAGAACTTCTCCTGAAGCTCCATCATGGGGCGTCGTACCTGTACGGCCAGCACCATCAACACGGCGATGCAAATGACGAAGGCACCGCCAGCGGCGACCGCGATCACGTCATTTCGCGGGCCGGCGCGCGAGCGACGACGACACCAGCATGAACAGCAGAAGTCCGTTGAGCAGGACCGCGGCGATGGGCAGTACTGCCTTTAGCGCCCAGTTGATGTGGCGCTTGCGAATAACTACGGGGGCGTGCACATTCGCGGCAGTTCCTGCGGATTGTAAGGGAGTGCTCATCGGAGTGCGCGGTTCTCTATTATCCATCATTCAAATCGCGCACGAACTCCAAGGGCTGGAAAGCCGGACGGAAATAAGGGGCCTAATCCGTATTAGAGTCCAGCTCCTCCAGCCCGCGGGGCTCCTCATGCGTACGCGTGTAAGCCGGGAAGCAGATACGTTACGCCGAGGAAAGTGAAGATCACGACTCCAAATCCGAGAATGGCAAAGTAGGCAGCGCGACGTCCGCGCCATCCGCGCGTCACGCGCATGTGGAGATAGCCCGCATAGACGAGCCAAGTGATGGCTGCCCAGGTTTCCTTGGGATCCCAGCTCCAGTACGATCCCCAGGTGCGGTTCGCCCAGAAAGCACCAGTTGCGATCATGCCCGTAAGGAGTGGGAAAGCGATGCAGATGGTCTTGTAAGTAACGCGGTCGAGTGTGTCGGCGCTGGGAAGCAGGCTTTGCAGGTCAGCGCGCCGCCACAGCAGCATCAGGTAAAGCAACGAAGCGAAGATGCCCGTGACCATTCCGCCGAGCATGAACGGCGAAGCGGCCAGCGCTGTGGGATAGATGCCTTCCTGAAAGGGAGAGGCGTACGACGCATCTTTGGTGCGCAGGACGAACGCCGCCAGTACAACCAGTTGCAGCAGGATTCCGACAAAGATCGCTTTGTTCGCGATCGCTAGGTACGACTCGTCTTTCCTGGCGCGGCTCACAAAGTACAGGACGAGCGGTGTCAGCGCTCCGAGCAGCGCGATGACGAACAGCCAGCCCAGGTCCGGTATGGTGACGAACAGGCGCACGCCGCGCCCCAGGAAGACGTCGCTCTTGTGTTCCAGGTCCCACGCTGTGACGGAGAGTCCGCCCCATCTCTCGAAGCGAGTGGCGACGATTCCCGCATAAATGCCGGCAACCAGCGCGCTCGTCCATGCCAGGAACGACTCGGTACTGAAGTTGTCTTTGATCAGGAACATCATGGCCAGCGCGAAGCTCACCGCGCAGGTGGCATAACTCAACATCGCCAGCGTGACGTGTACGTGCAGCCATGTGGATTGCAGAGCAGGCACCAGCGGCCGGACTTCCGACGGCAACAGCTGCATCAGAATGACGCAGACCACGGCCAGCGGCATGGTGACGCTGCCGATGATTTTCACGTCAAACTTCTTCTCGGCAATCAATGTGAGCAGGGCAAGCGTCCACACAAAACTCAGAAGCATTTCATAGATGCTGGCGAAGGGCGGCCGTCCGGAGAGGTACCAGCGGTGCCCGACCGCAAGCGTATTGGCCACAAATCCGATGGCCGTGCTGATCGATGCGTAGTTGACGTACCGCGAGGTTCCGGTGACGCCGAATCCCATATAAAGCGCACCGGCGCCTGCGTAAAAGATGAGGGCGACATACAGCAGGTTGCTTTCTGTGAAGAGATTTCCGCCAGACTTGACCGCGCCCAGCAACGCGGTAATCAGCAGAAAGGCCACGCCCAGCCCGACCAGGACTAGTAAGGCGTTTCCGCCAGTCGCGGCGGGTGGTTCGATCGAGGTTACTCTTGCTCGCGTCGACATAACTCTGAATTCCTCCGTCTTATTTCACGCCCACCAGTTTGGGTTCCGGCCGATATTGCTCTTGCGCAGAGATTCGGGCCACGGGAGCGCTCTTTGTAATTTCACTGCGGATTTCGTCGATCAATTCTGAGAACTTCTGTTCGAAACGATCTTTGTTTTTGTTGGCTGCGCCGCCAATCCACAGCAGCACGTCGCCCTGGGCGTCGCGGACCGGAACCGCCCAGATGCGCATGTGGACCATGTAGAACGCTACGAAGAGTCCAACGCCCATCATTAGGCAACCAGCCCACACCAGCCACTGTCCCGGCTCAGACGAGACTTCCAGTCCCGTGACTGGTGAAAAGTCGATGTCCGCAGCGGCCTTGGGGTTCTGGAATTGAAACTTCAGATTTTCGGCGCCCAGTACTTGTCCTTCGACGGGGAAGAGCCAAACCTTCACGCTGCTGTTGTCGGCGTGATTGACCACGTCGAGGCCGAAGGCAACATTTTCCAGTGAGTCGGATTTCTTGAATACCTGGCCATCGCGCACGAATGCGTCGGGCATGAAATCAACCAGCGTCACCGAAGTGTTGGAGTCAATCTCGACGGGTTGCCCAGCTTTCAGTTCCAGGGGAATAACCTTGCTGTCGAGTCCGGCATAACCGATTCGCAGCCCGTCGACTTTTTTGCCATCAATCCAATAGCTGGCCTGGTAGAAGCGCAGGCCGCGATAAACCAGCGGATCGTTGACCACGATCTGCTTGCTGCTCACTTCCTGGCCGTCAGCGACTACGGCCAGGTTCGACCACCATTTCTTCGGCGATCCGTCGGCGTAGTTGTCCTGGCCAGCGGAGACACATTTCACGAAAAACGGTAGTACTTTGGTCTTTCCATTCTTGAGTTCGATTGAATTGCGTTGCTGGCCTTGCGGGATCGACATGAAACCGCTGAATCCGAAGACTCCATCGATGATCCCGCCCAAAAAGATGAGCAACAGGCTGGCATGTATGACATAAACCGCCATGACAGAGAAGCGGCTTTTTTCCGAATACAGCGAGACTTCGCCGTTGTCAGCGACGCGTTCCACCGGCCAGCGCAGTTTCTTCAACGCGCGCTCGGCGACGTTCAATCCCTGTTCGGCCGACTTGATCGGAATTTCAACCTTGTACGGATTCGCAGAGCGGAAGTGTGAGTCGGTCTTGCGGTAAGGACGCGCATAGAAACGCCAGGCGTTGGGGAAGCGCTCGATAGAAACGAAAATGATGCTGAGGCTCACCAGCACTAACAGCGAGAGGAACCACCAGGAATGAAAAATGTCAGTCAGCGTTAGCCGATCCAGCAGACGCAGGGTTTGAGGGGAGTAGGCCGCCTGCATCTTTTCGGGCTCAGTGACGGGGCGCTGCAAAATGAAAGTGCCGAGTGCCGACACGACGACAACGGTGATGAGCAGGACCACTCCGGTGCGCAGATTTGCAAGTGCCTTGTACAGTCGTTTTGGAATCGAAAGTAATTCGAAGGCCATCAGGGCTCCTTCTATTCAGCAATGACAATCGCACGTCGGGAACCAAAATCCCGCGTCCCCTAAATGATTGAGGCAGAGAGTGTTACGACGAGGTTCTCGAACGCGAGAGTGCGCCACGGTGAGGAATATCACCCAACATGGTGATTAAACCGCGCACGTTATGCAGCGGGGAAGCGGCCAACCGGCGGCGATTTTTCGCTCCCAAGAACGGCCAGACGTAAGCGTCGGAAGAGGCGAAGGAACTTGATGTTTTCGCGTCTACTTTTCCGGAAATTTGTGGCTTCGGAACCGTACTAGCGGTGAGTGATTTCACGGTCAACTAGCGAGCTTCGGCGCAATTCCTGGTTCGTTCGGCGGCCGGCTATGGTTCCTTACGGTTACTTTCTGAAAGTTGCAATTAGCGTTGAATGAATAGCTTAGAAGAATGAGCTATGATTTCGCAGGAGCATCCTCGATTCGGCACTTGTCGTGCACGGTAGTGACGTAAGGTTGTGGAGGAAGTTGTGAGTAGAGTCGTACGGGTCCTGCTGACGTGGATATTTTTAGCCGGAGCAGCAAATCTGTCTGCCGGCGTCCATCCAGTGCCATTGGAACCCAACACCGATTCCAAAACCTGCGCCGAATGTCACGAAGACAAGGCCAAGGGCAAGTTTGTCCATTCCGCCGTCGCGATGGGATGTACCAGCTGCCACGAAGTTCGATCAATTAAAGGCGTTACTCGCATTAAACTGATCACCTCGACGCCCCAGGCCCTGTGCATCACCTGCCACGCCGACATGAACGCAGCGACGATTCATGGAACCGTGCATCCTCCGGCGGTCCGCGACTGCATCAAGTGCCACAGCCCACACCAGTCTGACAACAAGTATCAGCTGTTAAAGCCAACCTCAGGCGACAAGGGCCAGAACCTCTGCCTCGAGTGTCACACCCAGGGACTTGAACGTTCCCGACAAGGGCAGCCGCCACGCAGCGCTCGACATGGGATGCGACACCTGCCATGTTCCGCACAAGACCGGCGAGCGAGGCAAGCAGGAGTTCGACTATCACCTGACCAAAGCGACTCCGGCGTTGTGCCTCGATTGCCACGATCCTACTTCCGCCGATCTGCAGAAGGCGCACAAGGGCCAGCCCTTCGCGACTGCCAATTGCGTGCAGTGTCACAATCCGCACCAGTCGCAACAAGCCCACCTGATGCAGAACTTCACCCATGCGCCTTTCGAAGCGGCGCCTGCGATACCTGCCATCAGCCCGCAAAAGACGGCAAGGTCGTGCTCACCCAGACCGAGCCGAAGGCGCATCTGTGTCACCTGTCACAGCGAGCAGGCAGAGAAGATCGAGAAGGCCAAGGTGCAACATCCGGGAGCGCAGGGCGACTGCACCACCTGCCATAATCCGCATGCCGGCAAGACGCCGGGCTTCATACAGCCCGATCCGGTCGACAGCGTGCCTGGCGTGCCACACCGATCAGGCCGAGCAGTTCAAGAAGGCGCATCTGCACCAGCCTGCGTTCCAGCAGGGCTGCGCGACCTGTCACGAGCCGCACGGCAGCGACAACGCGCACCTGCTTCGCGCCAAGACAACCAACGCGCTATGTCTGGAATGTCACGGTCCCGACTCCAAGCCGCAGGTGCTCGAGTCCGAACACATGATCACCATCTTCAACGGCTCGGTGAAGTTGCCGGAAGATTATTTCGTCAAGAACAAAGTCGTCATTCTGCCGCTGAAATATGGCAAGGACATCCGGTGGACGGACATCCCGCATCCGACGTCATGGATCCGACCGACATTACGAAAGTCCACACCAAGATCGATTGCCTTACCTGTCACCAGCCGCACTCTTCGGCACAGCCCGACTTGCTGGTGAAAGACCAGGCCAACAACATGGCATTTTGCTCCAGCTGCCACACCAATTTGCAGGCGCGGTAGCCGGAGCAGGAGGTAGTTTTCGATGTTTGACGCACGCAGAAGCTCATCCCGGATGAAGCCGGGCCCCGCGGCATTTTTGCTGCTGTTGCTGTTCCTGTTCGCCATGCCCTTCGCAGCTTTCGGCGGCAACAGCAAGAAAAAGGCCGACGCCACTGCCCCCAAGACGCCACCGAAGATCGACTACTCCAACATCGTCTGGCCCAATCCGCCGGCCATCGCCCGCATCCGCTACATGGCGTTTTATTCGGCGCAACCGCTCAAAGACGTGGACACGCCCAAGACCGCCAAACAAGGCTGGATGGACCGCCTCGCCGGCACCGTGCCTGAGCAGGACAACACCAAGGTCCTCTTCCAGTTGGCGCAACCCTACGGCATGGCAGTTGATTCCAAGGGCAAGCTTTATGTCGCCGACACCAAGGTCGGCGCGATTTTCATCTTCAACACCGAAACCCGCGACGTGGAGATGATCAAGAACAAGGTCGATGCCCATTTCGAGCGCATCATCGGACTGGCCATGGACGACAACGACCGGCTGTTCGTCTCCGATCCCGGCCTCAAGCACGTTCTGGTATTCAATCCGCAGCACAAAGCCGAAGACGTCATCACCGATGGCATGGTCGAGCCCAGCGGACTGGCCATCGACACCCAGAATCGCCTGCTCTATGTCTCCGACATCAACCTCGATCAGATTCTGGTCTACGACGCCGACACGCTTCAAGCTGCTTCGCAAAATGGGAACGACCGGCAAAGAACCACGAGCTGACCACTCCCGGCGACTTCGCCAAGCCTACCGGCGTGGCCGTGGACAAGGACGGCAATCTCTACGTTTGCGACACCCTCAATGACCGCATCGAAGTGTTCGACGCCGACGGCGTAGTTCATTCGCACCTGGGGCAAGAACGGAGACGGCCCCGGCTATTTCGCCCGTCCCAAAGGCGTCGCCATCGACAGCGACGGCCACGTCTGGGTCGCCGACGGCATGCAGGACCGCGTACAGGTCTTCAACCCCGATGGCCAGTTGCTGATTGCCATGGGCGGCCACGGGATGCTTCCCGGCCAGTTCCAAGGCCTGGTCAGCATCGCCAGCGATAATCGCCGCAATCGCATCTACACCTCCGAGATCTATCCCGGCCGCGTGCAGGAGTTTCGCTACGTCACCGATGCCGAGGCCGATCAACTGCGCAAAGAGCGGGAACAGATGCGCGCCGCCTCAGCTCCTAAGCCTGCGGGCGCACCGGCTGCCGCGGCAGAAGCCAAGCCGCCTCAGGCGCAACCTCAGGCCCAGCCCGCCCAACCGAAGTAATCCGTTGGGAGGAGCCAATTTCACTATTGGCTTACTCCCACCTCTGCCCCTAGGCGCCTTCCAAGCTGTTGCGAATTTCAACAACACCTATCGTCTCAGCCATTTGCACTGCGGCGAAACTACGCGGACTGCGTGATTAAACCCACTGGCCTTGTTAACTGGCTCTTTTCACCCAACTTCTTTGTAATATCTACTTGCCATCGTAGTGCTTTCAAATCATAATTATGTTGTTTGAATTCAGAAACTTGAATTCAACGCGCGCCGCAACGAGTCACTTGGTCACACAATTGCACTATGAAGGTCAGGAGGCGGCGGAGGGTTGATTACCACTCCCCGTCAAAGGCCTAAGCCTCTGGAAGTTTAGATGACGTGTTGCGACACAAAATCTGGAGGTTTTAAATAATCATCATGAAGAAAGTAATCTTAATAGCAATGTTTGTTCTGGCCGTCAGTGGTTTGATGATGGCGCAGAACTGGTCCTCGACAGTTGACGTCCTGGGCGCGCACCAGAATCAGGGCCGTGGCTGCGCAGGTTGCCACGCTCCTCACAGCGGATCATTCGGTTCCGGTCACGGCGGAGCAGCCGATTCCGGCAGCTACGCATTGTGGGGCCAGGACGCCAGCCCTCTGTATGGAAAGTCCGTCGCTTTTGGCGACAACGGCAGGTACGTTGAAGTTCTGCCTGCTGGCATCGCCAGCGGAAATCAGGAAGTCGGCGGCATTCTGCTCTGCCTTAGCTGCCATGACGGCAACCTGACCCAGAGCAACATGATGCAGAACTGGTCGTACGAACAGCAGATCGGCCTGCTCACCAACACCACCTACGGCAGCCAGAAGATTCCCACCCTGTTGGGCAATGACGGCACCACGGCCGGCAACTACACCAACGATCACCCGGTGGGCCAGAATGCCACCATCAGCAGCGGCAGCGGCTTGGTTTTTGCCAACAACACGTTCACCGTTACGCCTGGCACGCCTTATGCCCAGTTCGTCGCCAACTACGGTTGGCCGGCGCTGGCGCCCGGCAAGTGGTCGAATCCTTACGCCGTCAACGGCGCAGGCAAGCCCTTCGTGCTTTGCACCACCTGCCACAACCAGCATGTGATGACGGTTTACACCTCGTCCGCTAACAGCCAGATCGTCGGCGACGGCGGCGGCAAGTACTACGCCACCTACTTCTTCGTGAACGGCCCCTACAACCCGAACCTCCAGGGCAAGCTCACCGCCGGTCAGGCAGCCTCGACGACTCAGTTCTGCCGCCAGTGCCACTTCGGCGAAGCCAACGAAGCCAACAACACCAACAACATCCCGACCGTGTTCCAGTAAACGTCGGTTTGAGCAGTATCAGGGGGAAAGGATCTCCTTTCCCCCGATTTTCTCAATATGGTCCGGACACTGAGCTTTTCCGGTTTCACTTCGGAATTTGACCATCGCTCCTGCCGCAGATTGGTCATGTCACGCACCCCTGGCCTCGAAAAGAGCCTTCCGGCGTGCGCTGCAATCGTAGTAAATTGCTTAAGTTCAGGCAGGATTGATGACATTCAATCGCCGTCTCGAAAGATGGCGAGCCGCGTGCACGAAAGCAAGCAGGGAGGCGGCGTGAGCAACGCCAGGCCTAAGCCTCTGGAAGGTTTTTCGATGATCTGTAGCCACGCAAAGCGTGGGGGTTTCAAAGTGATCATAAAGAAAATAATTCCGGTTGTAATCTTCGTGCTGGCCGTCACAGGCTTGATGGTGGCACAGAACGCGTCTTCTCCAGTTGACGTCTTGGGTGCGCACCAGAATCAGGGCCGCGGCTGCGCGGGCTGCCATGCGCCGCACAGCGGTTCGTTCGGTTCGGGCGAGGGCGGCGGCTCCGATTCCGGCGCCTTTGCCTTGTGGGGACAGGATGCCAGCCCTTTGTACGGTAAAGCGATCGCGTTTGGCGACAATGGCAGATTCGCCGAAGTTATGCCTAACGCCGAAACCGCCGCAAGCCGGGAAGTCGGCGGAATCCTCCTCTGCCTGAGTTGCCATGACGGCAACCTGACGCCCACGAATATGATGCAGAACTGGTCTTACGAAGAGCAGATCGGTCTGTTGAAAAATACCACTTACGGCAGCCAGAAGATTCCCACCCTTTTGGGAAATGACGGCACCACGGCCGGCAACTACAGCAACGATCATCCGGTGGGCCTGAACGCGACTATTTTCGACCTGAGCGCGGAGGGACTTACCTTTAATGGGACACAAATGGTTCTTACTCCAGGTTCGCCTTATGCTCAGTTTGTTACCAACTACGGGTTCCCCGCGTTGGCGCCAGGCAAGTGGTCGGAGCCCTTCGGCGTCAACGGCGCCGGCAGGGCTTACGTGCTCTGCACCACCTGCCACAATCAGCATGTGATGACGATTTACACCTCGTCGAAGCTCAGTCCGATCCTGGGCGACGGCGGCAACAGGTTCTATGCCACCGACTTTTTCGTCAATGGTCCGTACAACCCGAACGTGCAGGGCAAGCTGGCTGCCGGCCAGGCTGCTTCGACGACGCAGTTCTGCCGTCAGTGCCACTTTAACGATTCGAATGAAGCCAACGACAGCCTCAACATCCCGACCGTGTTCCAGTGAACATCGGATAGCAGTACCTTTGGGGGGAGGGCCACCTTTCCCCCTTTTTTTGACCTAAATACAGCGAGGCTTTATGAAGTTCCGATTAATAACCGCAGTTTTACTAACCATGAGTGTCGCGGCATCCGCGCAAGTGGCGTCTCATGCAACCTCCGCCCCGCCGGCGGCCGGCAAGATGCCTTCGGCGCAAATGCAGCCTTCACCGCAACCGACCGGCAGGCCCGTCGCCCGTGTAAATGGAGCGGTGTTGACCGACAAAGATCTGCTGCGCGAGATGTACGCGATCTTCCCTTACGGCAAGCAACACAACGGATTCCCCAAGGCGCAGGAAGCGGAAATTCGCCAGGGCGCTTTGGAAATGATCATCTTCGAGGAGCTTGTGTATCAGGAAGCGCTACGTCGGCACATGACGGTTCCCGCAGCCAAGATCGACCAGGGTGAGGCCGCTTACAAAAAGACCTTCGACAGTCCCGAGCAGTGGCAAGCCTTTATGCAGACGGAGATGCATGGGTCTGAAAAGGCGTTGCGCCAGCAGATTGAACGCTCCATGCTGATCGACCAGTTGTTGAAACAAGAAGTCGATCAGAAGGCAGTCGTGACGTCTGCCGAAGTACGCTCTTATTACGACAAGAATGCTTCGCGGTTTGAAGTGGGCGAATCGTACACCTTCCAATCCATCTCGGTGTTGCCGCCGCGCACACCAACGCCCGAGCAGGCCAAGGAAGCCCGCAGGAAGGCGGACGATGAATTGAAGCAGGCAAAGGCCACCAAGAGTTATGAGCAGTTTGGCTTGCTGGCGGAGAAGGTCTCGGAAGATGACTTCCGTGTGAACATGGGTGACCACAAAGCAGTTCCTAAAGATAAGCTGCCACCGCAAGTGCTGAAATCATTCCAATCCATGAAGGCTGGAGATGTCAGTGGACTGATTCAAATCGAATCCGCATATACCATCATCCGCTTGAACGCCCACACCCTGCCGCACAAACAGAGCTTCACAGAAGTTCAAGGCCAACTGAAGATCGAAGTGCAAAAGCAGAAATACGAACAGTTGCGCGTGAACTTTGCCAAGCAACTCCGGGCCAAAGCAAAAATCGAAGTCGTGTAGTCCCGCGACCAGTGACCAGTTACCAGTTACCGAACTGGCAACTGGCTCCTGGTGTCCCTCGTCGTATCCCTATCACAGCATAAGAGATAATCCTCAGATGTGGCTTTCGCCACGTCGCGTTGGGCGATATGCCCCACGGATGGTTGTAGTTTGCTGCGACCCCTCTTGTGGCAACTCGTAAGGCTATAATTCTTAAGCGTTTAATAAATCAAGTACAAAGCAAGATTTGGCACATGGCGTGCCCTATTTAAGATGCAAAGGCATGGATTGGGAAGCGGGCCGACAACCCAACCGCCGGAAAATGGCTCTGCGCGTGAAGAAGTTGGTTCACATCGTCGCTGGATTGACCATATTGGCTTTGAGCCAAGCGGCGGTTGCCCAAATCCAGGTGGGCGACAACACGAAAATAAATGCCGGGGGCCTGTTTAGCGTCGGCTACGCAGGCGATTATGGCAACCAGATTCCCTCAAATCACGGACTCCAGTTCGGAGCCAGTGGGAATCTCAATGGCTACTACTACAACCCTAACTTCGTCAACTTCAACATAACTCCCTACTACAACCAGTCGAAGGCCGACTCGGACTTCCAGTCGCTGACCAATGCCAGTGGCGTGGCCGCGACTGCAAATTTCTTTACCGGCAGCCATTTTCCTGGATCGGTCAGCTATCGGTACGATTACAACAGTACTGGGACGTTTGGATTGGCTTCGACGCCGAACTTCACTACCCAGGGTAATGGGCAGGGATTCGGCGTGAACTGGAGTGCGCTCTTGCCCGACTGGCCCACACTGTCGGTCGGCTACCAGCAAGGCAGCGGCAGCAGCACGCTGTACGGGACCAACGAGCAGGCTTCCAGCGATCAGCGTCTGTTCAACGTGCACTCTTCCTATCGCCTGGCAGGATTCAACTTGAATGCGTTCTACGACCACACCAGCTTAGATTCGGTGTATCCGGAATTCCTTGTGGGAGCAGGCAACGAGAAAAATGATAGCTCCGGCCAGGACATGGGCATCAACACCTCGCGCAACATCGATTGGGGGCATGGCTCCATGTATGCCAGCTATGACCACTCCAGCTACTCAAACAATTACCTGACGGGCGGTCAACAAACCTCGACCAATTCGGCGTATTCAGCCGATCAGGAGTCGGCGGGAGTAAACTTCCATCCCACTGCAAAATTGGGTCTATACGCGAATGAGAACTTTACCAATAATCTCTCGTCTTATTTCAATGGGGCTTTGGTCAACAATGGAGTAGTAGTTCCCCCGGTTAACTTGCTGGGAAGCGGTTCCGATTCGCTAACCGTGGGCGGAGGTGCCAATTACCAGTTTTCGCAACATCTCAACGCTAACGCCCAGGCCACGCATTACACCCAATCCTATTTCGGGCAGACCTACACCGGAACGTACCTCAGCGGCAATGTGAACTATTCGCGCAAGCTATTCAACATGTTCAGCTTTTCCGCAGGCATCGTGGACAGTAGCACCGGACTTGGCACCAACAACATCGGCTTCGTCGGCAATGTGAATTATTACCACCGCTTTGGGGACTGGGAGACGTCAGGTGATTTCAGCTACGCACAGAACGTGCAATCGGTGCTCATCACCTATACCACGTCCTATTACAACTACAACGCGAACATTCACCGCAAATTCAGCTCGCGGGTGCAGTGGACCGCGGCCTTCAACGGAAGCATAGCAGGGTCTGAGCAGCGATAAGAATTCTTCCAGCCACAGCGAAGGGTTCTCCACCAGCCTCAGTCTGCGCCAGCTTGCCTTCAGTGCGCAGTATCTGTCGGGAACGGGAAACTCGGTTCTGACCAACGAATGGAATTGTCCCGCTGCCGCCGATCCCAGGCGCAGAATCCCACGAATGTGATTGCTTACAACGCTGAAGAACTACGGCGGCAGCGTTTCCTGGACACCCATCCGCCGCATGGTTTTGACCGGCACGTACAGTAAGCTCGTTGAGCAACACCCTGGCTAACGGCATCTACTCCAAGAACAACACCGAAATCATTTACGGCCAGTTGCAGTATCGCCTCCGCCGCATCAGCTTGCTGGCCGGCTACACGCGCTTCACCCAAGGCATCAGTGCCACCGGAGTGCCGCCCGGAACGGTGACATCGTATTATGGTGGTATTTCCCGATGGTTCGATTTCTTCTAGGTTGGCGCGACCGATCACTGTTTCGAGTTGTGACGTGCGCCGCCGTGCTGGTGCTGGCGGCGTCGCTTGCCGGATTCGCCAAGCAACCAAAAGAACAGCCGATGCAGCCCGCCGGCCCCGAACTTCTTCTCGACGGCGGCCGCAAGCTCACCTGGGAGCGCAGTTTCAGCCTCGAGCGCGAAGTCAAACCCAAGCGTAGCTTCTGGACCAAGCTTGTCGACGTTGTCGCCGGGCCTCCTGACTTCCGCTACCTGGTCAATCCCTACAGCGTCACCACCGATTCGCGCGGCCGCGTCATCGTGACCGATCCCGGCGCCAACGGCGTTCACATCTTCGATTTCGCGCAGCAAAAGTACAAGTTCCTCACGCGCCGCGAAAAAGACAAAGACGGCACGCTGACTCCGCAATGCGTCGCAGTCGACGCGCAGGACAACATCTACGTCACCGACTCGCAGGCGGGCAAAGTATTCGTTTGGAATGCCGATGGAAAATATCAGCGGGCCATTGGCAGCCTGAAAGGCGGCGAAGGTTTCTTCAAGCGCCCCACCGGCATTGCCGTGGACTCCGCCGCCCAGCGCATCTACATTACCGACACGCTGCGCAACAAGATATTCGTGACCGATATGCAAGGCAGCGTGCTGCAAAGTTTCGGCAAGAACGGCACCGGAGACGGCGAGTTTAACTATCCCACCGAGTTGCGCCTTCATGGCGACGAGCTGGTAGTCGTCGATGCCATGAACTTCCGCGTGCAAGTGCTCGATCGCTCGGGCACGTTCCGCTACTCGATCGGCAAGCTGGGCGACGGCACCGGATGGATGTTTCGCCCCAAGGGAATCGGATTCGACTCCGAAGGTCATCTCTACGTAGCCGACGGCGCCTGGGGCGTGGTGCAGGTCTTCAACAGCGAAGGCCAGCTCCTGTATTACTTCGGCGGGAAGGGAACCGGCCCCGGCGAGTTCCAGCTTCCCGCAGGACTGCAGATTGACTCCTCCGACCGCGTGTATGTCGTCGATTCCTACAATCGCCGAGTGCAGGTCTTTCAGTACCAGGGGTTGCCCAAGCAGGCGGAGGGCAAACCCCGGTGAAGTCCCTGTTTGCCGTCGCCTGTGTCCTGCTTCTCTCGAGCAGCTTCGCTTTTTCGCAACAGCCACCCGCTGACACGCTGGGCATGCACAACCTCACCCCAGGCAGCGGCGCGTCCATTTACGTTCCTTCCGGCAATCTTGGATGCACCTACTGCCACGCTCCGCACAGCGGACTCGGCGGCGTCACTCCTCTTTGGAACCAGCAGCTTTCCAAGTCGACCTACGTCCCCTACAGCAGCACGACCTATCATCAGACCGGCAACACCCAGCCGCCTCTGGGCGTGACCAGCAGCTTATGCCTCAGCTGCCACGACGGCACCGTCGCTGTCGGACAAACCGCCGCTTACGGCAAGGTCACCACCGTCGGCAGTTGGACGCCCGGCGATACCTTCGGACAGGATCTCACCAGCTCTCATCCTTTCAGTCTGGTGACGCCCATCAAAGACACCGCCGACCTTCAGGCTTCGCTGGTTTCCTCGGGCACAACCGCCGACCCATTGCACAAAGTCAATCTGGTTAACGGAAATGTAGAGTGCACCAGTTGCCACGATCCGCACTCGCAGTCGATCGACCCCATCGCGCAAGATTTTCTCGTGCGTGACGGCTCCAGCGGACAAATCTGTCTCGCGTGTCACGATCCCAACCGCGTTGTGCAGGGACAAACCAATCTGCTCAACGGATGGCCCAGCAGCATTCACCAATCGGCTGCCAATAAAGTCGCCACCAATGCCCATGTGGGACCGTATGCAACCATCGCCCAGAATGCCTGCTCCTCGTGTCACATGGAGCACGACGCCAACGGACCCGCGCGCCTGCTGCGCCAGGCTTCTCCCGGTGCTCCCGGAGCTCGATTCCGCGACCCAGTCTTGCATGACCTGCCACAACGGCGGAACCTTCTTCTCTCCCGCCGCGCCCAACGTCATGGCAGAGATGAGCAAGACTGCCGGACATCCTCTTCCGAAAGGCACCAACTCGCACGACGCCGCCGAACCGGCCGTGCTGTTGAACAATCGCCACGCCACTTGCGTGGATTGCCACAGCGCCCACGGTTCCAATCAGGTCACGACGTTCGGCGCGCCGCCTACGATGCGCGTATCGCAATCGGGAACCATTGGCGTCAGCGCGCTCGACGGCATCACCGTCCTCACGCCTGCTATCAACCAATATGAGACTTGCCTGCGCTGCCACGGCTCCGGCCCCGGCAAGCAACGGCTGATTCAGTTTGGCTATTCGCCGATGCGCCTGGTTTCCATGCCCGACGCCCTCAACGTCATTCCCGAATTCAGCCCACGGCTTCATCGAGCCATCCCGTGTTTCATGATCGCAGCAGTCCCCTCGCACAGCCCAGCCTGCTGCAATACATGCTCCTCCAGAACGGCCAGCCCTCCGGACGCACCACCGGTCCGCGGCTTTTCTGCACCGATTGCCACAACAGCGACGACAACCGCGAATTTGGCGGCACCGGCGCCAACGGCCCTCACGGCTCGGCAACGTGCACATGCTCGAGCGCAACTATCAGTTCAGCCAGGCTGCCGTGCCCGGCGGACTGGTGACCAACACCTTCCCCAATCCTGACCAGAGCGTGAATGGTCCCTACGCCATGTGCGCCAAGTGTCACGACCTGACCCAGATCCTCGCCAACACCACTTGGCTCAAGCACAGCACCCACGTCGGTCAAGACGGCTTCTCCTGTTCCGTCTGTCATACCGCCCACGGCATGGGAGCGAATTCGCCCAACGTCACTGGCGAGCGCCTGGTCAACTTCGACGTCAATGTCGTCGGCTCCAACGGCGGCCTGCCCATCACCTACAACCGCGGCAGCGGCTCCTGCACCCTCACCTGTCACCAGGTGACGCACAACGCTGACGGCACCGTAAGCAGCAGCCTGTCGGCACCCAGCCATGTCGTCAAAGTGCACTAGCGCCATGCCCGCACGCTGGTACAACGCCGCCGCTGTTCGTGTATCGGCCCTCGCGTTGCTGTTTGCCTGCGCGCCCTTTGTGGAAGCCGTTCACCAGCGCGCGTTGTGGATTCCCGCTTACGGCGACTTCTGGTGGCACCTGCGCACCGGTCTCGGCATTCTGCAAAACCACGCTCTGCCGCACACCGGGCTCTATTCGCAATCCCCGACTCAGCCCTGGATCGCCTCTTCCTGGCTGTACGACATTGTGGTAGCCCTCGGATATCACGCGTTCGGATCTGCGCGTCCTTCCCGTGCTGGCGATTCTCTGCAAGCTCGCTCTTGCTGCGCTGGCGTTTGTACTCGCCGGCGGCTTGCGCGGTCGCTTCTGGACGGCCGTCCTCACCTCTGCCGTCGCACAGTTCGTGCTCGCCGCAGTTCCCGCTCTTCCGGTCTACGCATCGCTAATATTGTTTGGCATCGAGTTGCTGCTGCTGATGGAAGCGCGCAACTCAGGCGACGTCCGCCGTCTCTACTGGATCGCGCCGCTGTTCCTGCTGTGGGCCAATCTCGACCCTAACTTCGTGATCGGTATCTTCGTGCTGTGCTGTTTTGCGCAGCAACCCTGACGCAGCAGTGGGCGACACATAGCGCATTCACCTGGGCGGAGAACCGGGCTATCCACTCTCCAGCACCGCTTACATTGTTTGTGGCGTCTCCGTCGTCGCGACGCTGCTCACTCCCTACGGCCCCGGCGGCTACCGCGTATTCTTGGATCGGATCACCAGCACCGCCAATCAGCTATTTTCCCGGCTTCGACTCTCTGCGCTTCCGCTCCCCGCAGGACTACGTTCTACTGTTGCTTCTAGCAACTTCCTTCCTTGTTCTGGGAATGCGCCGCTCCCGCGATCTGTTTCAGATCGTGCTTCTGCTGCTCTGTGCGTTCGCCGCCTTCCATTCGCAGCGCGATGCCTGGCTGGCCACGATAGCGGCCGTCGCCATACTCGGATTCCCCATGCCCGAGACTGCCAGCGAAACCGAAACGGAAACCGAACCAGAGCTCGAAGCCCCGCCACTCCCACGATCGCAGTCGCTACTCGCCGTCGCCCTGGCGGTCTTCGCCATTGTCGCCGCAGGCATAGTTCACTTCCCGCGCTCGCACAGCGCGCTGCTGGCGAAAGTCGCACGCACCTATCCCGTGGCCGCCGTCGCCTACATTCGCGACCACAACTTGCCGCAGCCGCTGTTCAACTCCATCGCCTGGGGAGGCTTCCTCACCTGGGACTTGCCGCAATATCCCGTCGCCATCGACGGACGCACCGATCTCTACGGCGACGACTTCAACATCCAGTACGGCAAGGTCATGAACGCCGAAGCGCACTTTTCCACCTTCGCCCCATTCAGCCAGGCCGCGACCCTTTTGTTGGAGAAGAACTCGCTGATGGGCAAGGCTCTGCCCCAGGTCGCGGGCTTTACGGTGGTCTACTCTGACAATGTGGCAGTCGTGTTGACCCGGGAGCAGTCCGCGCCATGACCGCTTTCAGCACCATCGCTGTGTGTCAGGGCACGACTTCAGTCGTGCCGTACAGTCCCTTATACTTGTCATCACGAGGTGACTTTAGTCGCCGAGGGATCTGCTTTTTCGACCCGCACTTGTCGCTCACGGCAACAATGCAGCGCCATTCGCTTTTGCCGGAGGCTTCCACGCCATGAGTGCCGAAGGTGTCATCCTGAGCGGAGGCGCCGCTGCTTTTGCGGCGCCGGAGTCGAAGGACCCCTTTCTCCCGTCGAAATCTTCCGATCTTCCCGCCGCAACCGAAGCCACCCCCGCATGGGAGCGCATCGGCAACTTCCTCGTCCTGCTCGCGTATTCCTGCGTCGTGTTGTTCACCGTGCGCTATCACGAGAAGTGGGCCGACGAAGCGCAAGCCTGGCTCATTGCTCGCGACGAGCCGCTTAGTCGCATCTGGTTCTACGAATTGCGCTACGAAGGTTCGCCGGGCTTGTGGCACACCATCTTGTGGATAGCGCAACACTGGTTTCACGCCCCCTACGGCGCTCTCGGTTACATCGGAGTAGCGTTTGCCATAGCGGGTGTTGCGGTCCTCGTGTTCAAAGCGCCATTCCCGTGGTATGTGCGCTGGCCTTTGGCGTTTACCTACGTGATGGTCTACCAGTATGCCGTGATCGCACGTCCCTACACGCTTCTGCCGCTACTTTGTTTTGTAGTCGCGATTACTCTTTAAGGACATCCAGCACCCCGAACGAATGACGGCGGTTTTGGTGCTGCTAACGATGCTGACGCTTCACGGCGCGATTCTCGCCGCCTGCTTCGGGCTTTTGTACTTGGTGGAGGCGATAAAGTTTTGGCCGCAACTGAGCCAACCGCTGCGAAACCGATACTTCATCTGCGCAGCGGTGATGGTGTTTACTTTTCTATTTCTTGTAATCATTCTTAAGCCAACGCCCGATGTTGGGGAATTTGTGGTGAAGAGGGCTCTGGCGCAGGCGCCCGAGGATGTCAAAGCCAAGTTTCCTACTGCGGTGGCGAAGCTGACGGCTGTAATCTCCGGGGCTTTTCTTGACTTTTGGCTTCCATCCGCGATTTTCCTGGTTCTCGTTGCTGCATGGTGCCACATGCGGCACCGGTTGCTGCTCTATCTTCTTCCTCTAGGATTGCTGATTGCCTTATATGCCAAGGTTCACGGGTATCCCCATCACCATGGCACTGTTTTTATTGCAGTGATTACCGCACTTTGGATCGCTTGGCCAACGGAATTCGAAGAGAAGTCGTTCAATGTCCGACAGCACCGGGCGATGCAGGGAATGGTCGCATTACTCGTATGCCTCATTGCAGTCAATGCCTGGGACGCCTCCGTCGTTATCAAACGCGACTACCGCTATCCCTACAGCGGTTCTCAAGATGCGGCTCAGTATTTGCAATCAGTCGGTGCAGACAGAGGAGATATTTTTGGTTACTTGTTTGGCGTTGTCGCCGTGCAAGCGTACTTTGACCACAACATCCTGAGGAATCTACCAGTCGCTTATTATCACCACGGGTTACCTCTCATTGGTGACAGCATTAATGTCGAAGAACTCAATCGGGTCAAGCCAGAGTACATAATTGCGTATTCGGCCGATCCTCAGCTAATGTTGCAGCGCGGAATTCCAGAGATGGAATCGCAAGGATACAAAATGGTGCACTTCTCTGACGGTTACTACATGTACAAGCAAAGCGTCTACCAGCGAGAGTCCTATTTCATTCTCCGCCGCGTGCACCCGAACGACCCGCAAGCGCCACTGCCAGCGAATCCTGAAAATTAATCCGCCTCGCTATCTCCCAGGCTGCTTTCGTTTTCCCGTTTTGGTTTCGTCTGGTCTCTTCGACTACGGCTCGGACTCGGGTCCCGGACCACGAAGCATTATAAGAAAACTTATAACCAAGGGCCGTTTCGGGGAGGCGAAAAACATTATAATAAGACCTACTCGCCGCAGTCCCTCATGGCTCGCCCGTGTCGAGTTTAGCCGCCTCACGTTCCTACCGCCGCCGTGCAAACACCACCGCCAGCGAGTCCTGGTAAATCAACTGGAACCGCGGATCGGCCGTGAGGATCTTCGCCAGCGGCAGGTCGGCAGCCAACAGGACCACGCCTGACTCGTTCAGGTAGGGATCGGTAAGGTATCCGGATTCAGCACTTTGCGAGGCATAGAAAAGCTCGTCGAGCTCGTCGCCATAGAGGTCGTTGCGGCCATCAATCGCCACCGGGAAATCCGGCATGTACCACATCAGGAATCCGCCCCAGCCTAAGTTGTTGTAAAGAGGGCCGTTTTGCGGATTTCGCCGCAGAAAATTCACCGCATTCACCGGATATTCGTTGCTGATGGCGCGGTCGATTCCTCGCGTAGTGAAGTCCGTGCCGCGCGCGCCACGAACAGCAAAGCTATGACAGCTAAGGAGATACCAAGGTTTTCCGCCCAGTTGGTCGCGCGGTCGCGCTCACCCTCGGGAGCAGGGAAGTCAGCAATGCAGGCCGCCGCCGGAATCGCGATAAACCATGCATCCCGCATCGTTCGATAGGCCACCACGCTGCAAATCGTAAGCATCGCTAACTTGAATAGATCCAGCTTCTTACGCCACCCAACGGCGAAGAACCCGAAACCCGTGAGCGCCAGTTGAACGAAATGGCTTGATCCGCGAAAGCTCAGCGGCTGCAGTTCGATGATGACGTTATAGGCGAATTTCGCCTTCGAGTATTCATATACTGCAACGTAAGGATGATAAAAATTCGGCCCGATCATCGTGGCGGCCACGCAGGCCGCGAAAACTCCGATGACCGGCCATGGCTGGCAACGTCGCCGGCATCAGGAATCCGGGCTCAAATCCCCAAGCCCTTGCGATTCTTTGGGTTACGGTGGTGGCCATCAGCAAGCCAACCAGAAATAGACCGTAGATAAATTGAATATGCAGGTTGGCCCAGACAAGAAAGATCGCGGGCAGCCAGTAGAGTAATTCCACACGGCCGCTGCGGTTCGCCTCCAGCAACAACGCAAGAGTTATGCAGAACAGCACCATCGAAAAGAAAACCGGACGCGGCATCCCATTGAAAAGAAAGCTCCAACAGACGAGCGAGGCCAATACCAGCGCGATCCAGAACCGCCCCGACAGCCCTAAAAGCATCCAGTAAATCGCGTAAGCCACCGCGATCGTCAAGATCGTTCCGTACAACCCGATGCCCATAATTCCGAACCAGCGATACGCATACGACATCAGGACTTCGTAGCCCCAACTGTAAGCAACCCAAGGCCTTGCAGCCGCCGTGCGCGACAAAATTCCGGTGTGAGGCACCGCCGCGTGCTCCACAATCCAGTCGCCAACTTTGAGGTGCCACCAGATGTCGTTGTCGATCACCGACAACTTGGTATAGAAGCTGAAACCCCCAATAAACGCGAGGAAAGCCACCAATCCAGCCAGTTGCACGGCGCGCAAGCGCAGCAACGCGCGCAGGTCGTCAAGTGCGCTCATCCGTCGAGGCTCCTGGATTGAATCAACAACTCTCCTCGGTGAATGTATCAGGAAGCAGGTTTCCAGCCAAAGCCAGCTCGCGGATAACCAGCTGTTCTGTCAATTATTTATGCGCAAATTCCACGAGCTCTACCGTCCCCGAAACGGGTCAAATCACACGTTTTGTGGGTCGAATTCCGCCGATTCTCAGCTCCCTGCCACTCCCATTTCCTGCAGCCCCCACGCAACTTCCTGATTCTACGATAGAAAGTTTGCTCCTTTCGATCCGAAGTTTGGCATCATGAGTGCAGTTTCATAGATTTCTGCGAGCCGGGAGCGCTTGGCTCGGGTACTCTGCAAAGGAGTTCACGATTCATGGAACCTGAGTCCAACCAACCTTTAAGTACGAATCCGCTGTGGCGGCCGGTGCAAGTCATTGTCTTATCAGCCGTTTGTCTCGTGATCGGTGTTTTGCTGGGGTACCTGCTGCGTGGCTCCGCTCCTACGGCTGTTACTAACGCATCCGTGAGCGCTCCTGCGCCGTCTCCAATGGCCGCGGCTTCCGTGGCTGGCGCGCCGACATCGGCTGGCGCCTCCAAAGAGCATCCGCAAATGACGCTCGATGACATGAAGCGCATGGCAGATGCCAAGGCCGCCCCACTGCTGGAGAAGCTGAAGACCAATCCGAAGGACGCAGATTCACTGAACAAATTGGGCATCCTCTATCGCGCTACGCACCAGTTCAAAGAGGCGGAAGGATATTTCGAGAAATCGCTGGAGATCAATCCCAAGAATGCGGACGCGCGCGTGGATTTGGCTTCGTGCCTGTACTACACCGGCGACGCCGACGGCGCACTGGTGCAACTCAACAAGGCGCTGACGTATGATCCCAATCATGCCGGCGCGCTGATGAACATTGGCATCATCAAGCTGAAGTCGAAGAATGATCTGCCCGGAGCAGTTGCGGCATGGCAGAAACTGTTGAAGACTAATCCTGACTTCCCACAAAAAGATGCCGTACAGCGCATGATTGACGAAGCGGAAAAGAGCAGCAAAGCGCAAGGCTGATCTCAGGTGCGAGAAACTAATTTCTTGGTCAGTGCGCGCGACGACGGTACTCCCACGATGTCTGAACCCGAAGTAGAAAATCAGCAGATTGTGCCTCCGATGGCGCCCGCAGAATCTTCGTTGAGTGGGTCAGAAGGAGGATCTGGATGGCGCGTATGGACCAAGAGATTCGCCGTCGCGATTCTGATTCCCTGCATACTTCTAGTCGCTGTTGAGATGGCCCTGCGGCTTTTTGGTGTCGGATTTCCCACAGACTTGACGCAGCCTTGCACGGTTCACGGACGTCCGGCATCCTGCTATAACCTGTTTTTCCCTGCGCCTTTCTTTCCTCCCGGCATGATCAAGACGCCGCAGGCATATGCCATTCCGGCTGAGAAGCCACAAGGCACATTCCGCATTTTCGTTCTGGGCGAATCCGCGGCGATGGGCGATCCCGATCCTGCTTATGCGTTCAGCCGCTACCTTGAAGTGATGTTGCGGCAGCGCTTCCCGCAGATGAATTTCGAAGTCGTGAACACTGGCAGCGTTGCCATAAACTCGCATGTTCTGCTGCCCATTGCGAAGGGGCTGGCGAAACAGCGAGCCCGATGTCTTCATCATTTACTCGGGGAACAATGAAGTTGTTGGCCCGTACGGTCCGGGCACCGCACTTACTTCGTCGGGGATGAGCCTGTCGTTGATTCGGGCCAGCATTTTTCTGCGTTCCACTCGCATCGGCCAGCTTTTGACCAAGTTGGGAACTCAAAAGCGCGAATGGGGCGGCATGGAGATGTTCCTCGACAAGCAAGTGCCGGCCAGTTCGCCACTTATGCCTTACGCCTACTCGAACTTTGAGGCCAACCTTCGCGATACCGTCAAAGTCGCGCAGGATGCTGGTGCGAAGGTGATCGTCAGCACTGTTGCCACAAACTTGAAAGACTGCGCGCCCTTCGCTTCACAACATCGCGAAGGCATCAGCCAGACCGATCTGAATTCGTGGTCCACTCTGGTACAGCAAGGCTCGGCCTTTGAAACCGATCAAGCGTACGACGACGCACTGAAGTCCTATCTGGCCGCGTCGCAGATTGACAATCAATATGCCGAGCTCGAGTTCCGAATTGCGCGCACGTCTTTGGAAGAAGGGTGATTTCGACGGTGCCAGGCAGCACTTTCAGCGTGCGCGCGATCTCGACACCCTGCGTTTCCGTGCGGACGGAAAGATCAATGACATTAATCGTTCGGTCGCATCGTCAATTCCAGGGCACTACGCTGGTCGATGCCGATGCCGTCTTCGCGCAGAACAGCCCCAACGGCATCACGGGCAGCGAACTCGTGTATGAGCACGTCCACATGACGCCTGATGGCAACTACCTGCTGGCTCGCGCCATGTTCCTCGCCATCGCGAGTCAGATCGCTGGGCACCCCGTTCCTGAGAGCGAAGTTCCCACGCAGGCCGACTGTGAACGGCTGCTGGCTTTTACTCCGCATGATCGCCAGCGGATATCCGATGAGATGCTCGATCGCCTGCAGAAGGCGCCATTCACCAATCAACTGAATCACGCCGACCAAGTACTGCGGCTGATGATCGACGCCGGTGCACCACCCGAGAATCCCGACCAGACTGTTGCCGAATACCAGTGGGCCATCGCGCAGAAGCCGGACGATCGCGTTCTGCATTACAACTTTGGCTTGTTCCTCTTTAACTACGACCGCGACGCCGGGGCCGAGCAGTTGAAGCTCTCGCAACCCTGGGATGGATTCCCGGTATTCACGCCTGACGGTACTCAGATCCAATAGGATAGCCACTTTGCTGCAAGCGATAATTTATGTCGCGGTGTTTCTGGTCACGGTGGCGGTGTTCGCCCGGGTGCGGCAGCAATCCGCGCGGCAATGGGCGCTGCTGGCTGCCAGCTACGTCCTCTATCTCACATGGATCAAGTGGTTCGCGGCGATCCTTCTGCTATCGACGCTCGTGAATTATCTGTTCGGCCGATGGCTGCGAAAGCGGCCGACGTGGCCAGCGCTGACGGCCGGCATCGTTTTCAATCTCGCGCTGCTCGGCAGCTTCAAGTACTTGCCGGAATTGGCGATCAGCCAGCCTTTTTCCTCGCTGGAGCGGTTCGCGCATTTGGCGCTGCCCGTTGGATTGTCGTTCTGGACATTTCAGGCAATGAGCTACCTGTTCGACCTCTACCGCGAAGAGGAACTCGATCCCTCGCTCGTCGAGTTCGCGTTGTATATGGCGTTCTTTCCGGTGACGATCTCCGGTCCTGTCTGCCGGATGCCTGACATGCTGCCGCAGTTTCGATCCGAGGCGGCGGTGCGAGCTGCGGATCGCGAACGCGGATTCAGCCGCATTGCCACCGGCGTCCTGATGATGCAACTCGGTAAGCTACTAGGGCAGGGAATTCTCGCCGGTGACGGCATCAACAGCGGTTTCGACCGCCTTGCCCGCTGGAGCGGATCTGACGTGTGGTGCCTGGCGATTGGTTTCGGATTGCAGCTGTTTTTCGACTTTGCCGGCTATACGCACATCGCTATCGGTGCGGCACAGATGCTGGGCATCACTGTGCCGGAGAATTTCGATCGCCCTTTCGCTTCGCAGACGCCTTCGGTTTTCTGGACGCGCTGGCACATGTCACTGTCGTTCTGGATTCGAGACTACGTGTTTCTGCCGCTGGCGATGCTGCGTCGCGGGATGCTTTGGCGGAACCTGGTGTTGATCTCTCGCCATGGTGCTCTTCGGACTGTGGCATAAGGCAAGCTTGGTTATTCGTGCTGTGGGGTTGTTACCATGGCGTGCTGTTAGTCGCGCACCGCCAAATTCAGCAACTTCAAAAGAAGATTCGACTTCACTCCGCCGTCCGCGGCGTGGTCCGCGATTTCGTGGCTCGTCACAATGGCATTTATCAGCTTGGGCTGGATATTCTTCCGCGCCAGCTCGCTCGCGAAAGCAGGCGAGATGCTCTCGTCCGTAGGATCGCCATCGAGCTATGGCGTGCACTACCTCAGTGGAAGCTTGTACTGGCTCGTACTGGCGCTGGCGGTTGGTTATGCTGCCGTGTTGTTGGTGGGCGAATCGTTGAATCGGCACAGTGAAGCGACCCTTACTCCGACTTCCGGCGTGATGGCCGTGCTGGCGCGAAGGCGCTGGTACTGGTTGCCGCCGTTATACGCGCTATTCCTGGCGCTGGTGCTGATGGTCACTCTGACGCAAAGCGCCAGCACCGCGCAATTCATGTATCGTGCGTTCTGAAGTGGCGGGACCAGTGCAGCATGGCTGCTCAACCCGCGGAGACATCACTCGACCGTGGACCGATTTCACACGCTAATCGATGCCCTCGAACGCCGCTCCCGGCGATCGGCTATTCGTGACTGCCTGGGTGGATGAGGACGAACACGAGGACGTAACCTTCGACCAGTTTCGGGGCCGCGCCCGCGCTCAAGCGAAGTTTCTCTCCGACTCACGGCGTCGGTGCGAGTGACCGGGTGATAGTCCTCATGCCACAGAGCATCGATGCCATGGCCGTATTCGCAGGGGCGATGATGCTGGGTGCGGTGCCAGCGATACTCGCCTATCCAAATTTCAAAGTCGAGCCGTCGAAGTATGCGCTTTGGGCTGGCGGGCGTCACCGCCAATCTCGCCGCTAAAGCAGTTGTGATCGACGAAGACTTTCCCGACGAACTGCTTGGCCACGTGACGATTGGGGAGGGCGCGAAGTTGCTTCGCGCTGCGCACCTTGGTGAATCTGGCGCGCCTGAGCCGGAGAGCCGCAAAGTTAGTGCCGAAGGCTTGGCCTTCATCCAGCACTCCGCCGGAACTACCGGACTGCAAAAGGGAGTCGCACTCACGCACCGTGCGGTGCTGACGCAGATCGGGCACCTCGCTGACGCGTTGCAGATCGACGGTGCCAGTGACCGCATTTACAGCTGGCTGCCTCTTTACCACGACATGGGACTCATCGCCTGCTTCATCCTGCCCATGATCTGCCATGTTCCCGTCGTGATGCAGTCTCCTCTGGATTGGGTGATGCACCCAGATACGATGCTGCAAGTCATCGGCGATTACCAATGCACGCTGGCGTGGGTGCCGAATTTTGCCCTCCAGTTTGTACCGCGTCGCACACCGCGCTCACGCTGGTCGCAATACAACTTGTCGTCGGTGCGCGCCTTGATCAACTGCTCGGAGCCGGTGCGCGCCACTAGCATGAACGAATTTCAGCAGGCATTCGCAGTCGATTGGATTGCGGCCCGGGGCGCTGCAATCGTCCTATGCGATGGCGGAAAATGTATTTGCCGTGACGCAGTCGGACATTACGAACCCAGACGGACCGACAGCGTGTGTGCATTGACGGCCAACGCTTTCGCGGCGAACATGTTGTGGCTCCTGTCGCGGAAGGAGCCCCAGGCGCGATGGCATTCGTTTCTTCCGGCCGCCTGCTCCGCAAGCACCAACTCCGCATTGTTTCTGACGAGGGCGAAATTCTGCCCGATGGAAGTGTTGGCGAGATTTTCATTACCAGCGATTGCCTTTTCGACGGGTACTACAATCGTCCCGATCTCACAGCCGAAGTCTTGTGTGACGGCTGGTACCGGACCGGTGACCTTGGCTTTCAACTCGACGGTGAACTCTACGTGGTCGGCCGCAAGAAAGACCTGCTGATTTGCGGCGGCGACAACCTTTATCCGCAGGACATCGAAGAAATTGTCGCCGCCCATCCTGCTGTTCACGATGGCCGGGCGGTTGCGTTGGGCATTTACAATCCCAATCTTGGGACAGAAGACATCGTGGTGGTTTGCGAAGTGGAGCGAGAAGAATTGTTGGCCGATGCTGCTCAGCTGGAACTCGAAATTCGCGGCCGGGTCGTCGCTGCCCTCGGCGTAGCGGTCCGCACAATTATTCTCAAACCACCGAAGTGGATCGTAAAGAGCACGGCAGGAAAGCCCGCCCGCGCCGGCACACGTGAGAAATTGTTGCGTGAACACCCTGAACTGGCGCCGGATTCTTAGGAGAAGCCATTTTCATGACGCCCGAAGCGCAGCAGATGAGGGATCTCATTCTCGAGTTGGTACGCAAGCCGAATCTCGTATTGGACGAGAACACGCCGCTGGTGTCGTCGGGCCTCATTGACTCCATGGCCCTGGTGGACCTGCTGGTGAATCTGGAAGACATTACCCACATGCGCATCCCGCCTGGCAAAGTGCAGCCGAAAGACATGGACACGATCGCGCTAATGTTTGCCACTGCGCAGCGTGTGGGTAAGCCACGTAAACGAGACTAAGTGCGACGCAGCAGGCCTTCACCGCCCGCCATCTCCGATTTGACGGAATCGCGGTTCTGTACATAATTCATCTACGTAACTTTCAGCGCACATTGCCGTCACCCAAGGACAACCGTGTCGAGTTCTACCAGCCTTCCACAGGATTCGTTGCCGCCCGCCGAACCCTTGAATCCGAGTGAGCCCTACAGTCCGGCCCACCCGGAGGGCCGAGTGACGCTGTGGGGCCCTTACTTGAGCGAGCGGCAATGGGGGACCGTTCGCGAAGACTACTCGGCCGACGGCGACGCGTGGAACTATTTCTCGCACGACGAGGCCCGCAGCCGCGCCTATCGGTGGGGAGAGGACGGCATCGCCGGCATCAGCGACCTGCGGCAGACTCTGTGCTTTTCCGTAGCACTCTGGAACGGCAAAGATCCGTTTCTCAAGGAGCGTCTGTTCGGTCTGACGAACGCCCAGGGAAATCACGGCGAGGACGTCAAGGAATGCTATTACTACCTCGACGCGACACCCGATCATTCCTATTTAAAGATGCTGTACAAGTATCCGCAGGCTGAATTCCCCTATGCGCAACTTCTTCAGGAAAACCAGAGACGCGGCCTGGGCGACAACGAGTATGAGCTGATTGATACTGGCGTCTTCGAAGAAGACAGGTACTGGGACGTCTTCGTCGAGTACGCCCTCGCTTCCGATGACGACATACTCATCAAGATCACGGTCTACAATCGCGGCCCCGAGACTGCTACCATTCATGTCCTACCGCATCTCTGGTTTCGCAATACCTGGTCATGGGACGCGAGCACTCCCCTAAGGCCGGTTCTTCGTGCTGAAGGTAGCGCATCGATTCACGCATCGCACCATTCCCTGGGCGACTATTCTCTCTACGTTGACGGTAACGCGCCGCTGCTGTTTTGCGAGAACGACACCAACGGACAGGTCGTTTACGGCCAGCAGGCCACCGATGGTTATTTCAAGGACGCATTCCATCGCTACATCGTTGGCAACGACCCTACAGCCGTAAACCCTTCCCAACAAGGCACCAAAGCTTGCGTTCAATTCGTGAGAGTGGTGCCATCGCAACAGAGTGCGCAATTTCGCCTGAGGCTATGTGCGGCTAAGAACAATGCACCGTTCGGAGACTTCGACGAACTCTTCTCCGCGCGAGTTCGCAGCTGCGACGAATACTACGCGAACCTTGCAACGCGGCATGGATGATTCTGACGCGCGCCTCGTGCAACGTCAGGCCCTTGCAGGAATGATCTGGAGCAAGCAGCGATACGCATACAACGTTCAGCGATGGCTCGAGGGCGACGACAAGTATCCCGAGCCCCCTGCATCGCGTTTAGACCGGCCGCAATCAGGACTGGACCCACCTCAACGGTGACGCGATCTTCTCCATGCCCGACAAGTGGGAGTATCCCTGGTTCGCCGCTTGGGACCTCGCCTTCCACACCGTGACCTTTGCGCAGATCGATCCCGAATTTGCCAAGCAGCAACTCATCCAGTTGGGACATGTCTGGTATATGCATCCGAACGGCGAATTGCCTGCATACGAATGGAACTTCTCCGACGCCAATCCTCCCGTACATGCTTGGGCCGCGTATCGTGTATTCCAACTCGACCGCAAGCAGAAGCGCGCGAAAGATCCCGACTATCCCGGCGACCTGGTATTTCTGGAGCGTATCTTCCAGAAGCTGCTCATGAACTTCACCTGGTGGGTGAATCAGAAAGACTCCCACGGCCGCAATCTCTTCCAAGGCGGTTTTCTTGGACTCGACAACATCGGAGCGTTCAACCGCGATGAGCCCCTGCCTGACGGCGGCTTTCTCAGCCAGTCAGACGGCACCAGTTGGATGGCGATGTACTGCCTCAATCTGATGCGCATCGCGATTGAGTTGGCGCAACACGATCACGTTTACGAAGACATGGCCACCAAGTTCTTCGAGCATTTCCTCTACATCGCCAAGGCGATGACCGACATTGGCGGAAAAGGCGTGGGACTGTGGAACGAGGAAGACAGCTTCTATTACGACGTACTGAATCTTCCCAACGGAGATACGCTTCCCCTGAAAGTCAGGTCGATGGTTGGGCTCATGCCGCTATTCGCGGTAGAAACTATCGAACCAGAAGTGCTGGCGAAACTTGCCTGTCTTCAAGCGCCGCATGGAGTGGTTTCTGCAATATCGTCCCGACATGGCGAACCTGGTTTCTCGCTGGACCGTCCCCGGAGTTGGTGAACGCCGTCTGCTTTCACTGTTGCGCGGCCATCGCATGAAGGCGCTGTTGAAGCGCATGCTCGATCCCGCGGAGTTCCTCTCCGATTTCGGCGTGCGTTCGCTGTCGCGCTATCACCTCGAACACCCATTCCAGCTTCGCGATCCATTGCTCGGACGGGTGCTGACAGTTGACTACGAATCCTCCGAGTCGCGCTCGCGTTTGTTCGGAGGCAATTCGAACTGGCGCGGCCCAATCTGGTTTCCAGTGAACTTTCTCATCATCGAGTCGCTACAGAAATTCCATTTTTACTACGGCGACGACTTCAAGGTGGAATGTCCGACCGGATCGGGTCGCTATGTGACGATCGATCAAGTCGCTGAAGAACTGACGCGCCGGCTCGCGAGACTGTTCCTGAAGAATAAGGACGGCCTTCGCCAAGTGAACGCGCTTTACCCAAAGTTTCAGCACGACCCGAACTTTTCCGACTACATCCCGTTCTACGAATGTTTCGATGGCGACACTGGCCGCGGAGTAGGCTCTTCCCATCAGACCGGTTGGACGGGCGTGATTGCCAAGCTTCTCAAGCCGCGCGCCGGGTACTCCATCGGCTAGAACACTGTCGCGATCTAAGGCCGCACCAGCATCGCCAGCCGAGGAAAGACAAAACGTCCTGCCGCGTCGTCAATCACGTTGACCTGGCACGTATAAAACCCCGGCTTCAGCTCCGAAAGCGGCACATCGAGCTGGAAGACCGCGGCCTTGCGATTTGGCACCGTTATCTCCTGCACTTTGACCAGTGCCGTTTCATAGGCCTTGGTGTCGCCCTGGAAGAACGAAACGTTGCTCATCACCTGCACGCCCGGCTTTGCGGTCTTTGCCGTCGCCGCGCCACCGCCTTCGGGGGAGGCTTGTTTCGCCGGATCGTACACCTCGTAGTAGAGGTAAAGATGCTGGTTGTTCGAGAACACCCGCGTCACGCTGGGCACGATCTCCTGCCCGTTCTGCACCAAGGGATTCCCGACGTCCTTCTTCGGCGCCGCTTGTAGCTGGCTGGCCATGACGATCGAACTCATTTTCAGTGGCGTGGACTTGAGATCAGGAATCGTGAAGTCGGTCTCGAACGATCCCATGCGACCCGCCTCGTTTTCCCGCACCACGACTTTCAGGTGATATTTGCCCGGCGAGAGCGTCAGCCCCGTGTCGTATTGCACGTTCTTTCGCTGCACTTCGTTCGATGCGTTGACAGCGAGCTTTACGGTTTCACGAATCTCGCCGACCGGATATTTCTTCTCGTCCGTGACGACAGCGAGGATGTCGAGCGTGGCCTTGTCCTTGTCCTGGCTACGGCTGAAAGGAATCTCCGAACCCGGCACAATGAGCGACATCGGGACATAAAATCGGTTGTCCGACATGCGGAAGTAGGCCGTCGCTAGATACACCGGCAGATCGGTGCTGGGCAGATCAGACGCCAACTCCTCTTGCAACTGGCGTTCGCGGTCGTCTTTATTCGCATGCCGGAAATCGGCCTCTGCGTAATACCCGCGACGAGCGTCGATCTTCACGCCCGGGCGATTGACCTTCACCGTGATACGGCGGTACTTGCCGTCTTTGGCAGTGTTGGTGCTGTGATAGCCAAGCAGGTAGTACATCGAGGTATCGTCCTGTACGCCCTTGAAGACTTTCCCGAAATCGTTGGAATCGAGATACGCCTTCCCGCCCGTGTCCGCTGCAAGTGTGACCAGTGTCTCCTGTGTCTGGAAATTCGAATCCAGCGCATTCAATTGCGCCCGCCCTGAGTACGCTGACGTTCCCCGCAGGCTGGCGTTCTGCGCCTCGCCTCCCGGCGGCAGCGCCTGAAGTCCTCGAATGTCCAGCGTGTAAATCGACAGATTGGCCAGCACCGCCGAATTGATCGCTGCTCGTAATTCCGCCTGGTTCTCGATGCCAGTTCGCTGCATTCCGCTGGAGAAATAAATCAGCGACTTCTTCTGCGGCACGTTGGCAACTTGTTCGGCCACGGCACGCAAGGCTTGCAGGCGGCGGTCGGTGTTGAAGATGTTGTATTCCGTGTCATCAACCGTGAAAGACCCTCCGGTGTCGGGAGTTCCTTCAGTCGTGCCCGTCGAGCCCAGCTCGAATCCAGCGTTTGCGCCTGCATCGAATGACTGCAACACCGTCTTCAGCTTGTCGCGGTCTGACGTAAAGTCCTGGTTCACCGTGATCGTGTTTCCCAATGACACAATCGAAACCAGGTCGGCTGGCTCCATCTGCTTATTGAGGTAGTTCTGCGCGGCTTCGGCTGAGCGTTCAATCTCGTCGGGCTGCATCGCCGAGAGATCGAAGAACAGGATAATCAGCCGCCGGTCTTTGATCGCCGACTCTTGCGCACTGGCCGCGTTGGCATCGAGCGAAACGCTCTTGCTCTTCTTTACGGGAGCGCTCAAAAGGTTTGCCTGCTGCAATGGAACCTGCGGCGTGTTCTCCGTGTTCTCGATGTCGAACGTCGAAACCTTTTGCGGCTTGTTATCTTCCAGCACGGTGAAGTCTTCGGGCTTCAAGTCACGCACGGGATTGCCGCTCTTGTCGCGCACCGTGACATTCACCAGCACCAACTCCGACTGTGATTTGAAGGTGTAGCCGGTCTGTGATTGTTGCGCCACCAGCGTTGTCGGCAGCAGTAACCCCGTCATCGCAGCCAATGCGACGAATTTGCGCCCGAATTCCGTCAACCGTGACGACGTCAGATTGCTCAAAACCGGAACCTCGCCGTCAGCAGTACCGAGCGCATGGAGCTGACTGAAATCACTTGTCCGAATGTGGGAGAGTTCAACACCGTGTCAATCGACGAGTAGATCGGGTGATTGAAGACGTTGTTCGCCGCTGCGCGCAGCTCCAGCGACCGCGACTCTTTCAGCGGAATCAGCTTGGTCAGCGCCATGTCGAACAGTACCTCTCCCGGGCCAATAATGCTGTTGCGCCGGGCGTTGCCGTACTGCCCCGCCGGCGGAGCAACAAACGCCGCGGTATTGAACCACTCGCTGATGCTGGGATTCGGGACAGTCACCGGCAATCCGGTAACATCAGCCCTCAGCGTACCGTTCACTCCGCTATTAACGTTCGCGTAGGAACCCAGCAAAGCGCGGTGTGAATGGCAGGCCGGACGCAATCGTCCAATCGCCACTCCACTGCCAGCCGCCAAAAATGTCCTGCGCTTTTCCCTCGGCTGCCAGCCATCGTCTGCCTTTACCGAAGGGCAGCTCCCACAAATAGTCGCCGGTGAAGCGAAACTCCTGGTTAAAGCTCGACAGCCCACGCTCCGCTGACAGATCGAAAGCGTTCTGCGCTACGACCGTCACGCCCGTGATCTTGCCGTTCGCGCTTACAATCGACGATCCGGCTCCAATTGTCGAGGCATCATCCAGCGACTTCGACCACGTGAAGGTTCCGCCTAACGAAACCCCTCGGCTCAAACGTTTCCGCACTCGGATCGAGCCGGCGTTTGCCGTCGAGTCGCCCTCCGACGATTCCCAATAGTAGGGCTGCACGCCCGGCACCAGGATTCCGTTTGCCGTCGAGTTGGGCGCCGTGAGGACGTCGAGTCGTGTGCCCTTCGTGCCCGTGTAATCAAGATTCACGATCAGCGTAGGCCTGATTTCCTGTTGGATGTCGAGGTTCCAGATCTGCACATAGCCGAGCCCGTAGTTCGGATCGATGCCGTAATTGTTCGTGAGCGCCGAGGTCGTCGGGAAGCCGTTCTGCAACGTCAAGATGCTCGTCGGCGAAGCGATGTTCGTCTGGGTATTCGAGAACGGCGGCTGGAACGCCATGTTCTGCACGATGTTCTGATACGCTGCTGTGTTGTAGTTGATTCCATATCCAGCGCGCACTACGGTGTTCTTCGCCGCCTTCCAGGCGACTCCCACGCGAGGCGCAAAATTGTTTCGGTCAGGATTCACTAGCGTGATCGGATACTGCGTCCCCGTTACCGGCCCCACTTGTCCCGGAAACACCGGCGCAACTTCCGTGAAAGTCGAGTTCGTATTCAGGTTGACGATTCGGTTGTTCGATTCGTTGAGCGGCGACACGTACTCGTAGCGCAGTCCAATGTTGAACGTGAGATTGCCGCGCGCCCGCCATTCGTCCTGCACAAACAGGTCCCACGAATTGCCGCGGAAATAGTAACGGTCATATCCGAACTGCACCGACGTTTGCTGCGCCAGCCCAAGCAGGAAGTCGGCAAAATCGTATCCAGTTCCCGGCACGGCGGCGCCATTCACAAACTGCGACGTCAGCGCGCCGGTGAACACGAAGCTGCCGCGCGGATTGCTGTCGGTCTGCGTATTGATCTGGATGCGCCGGAAGTCTCCGCCCCAGCGAAGCGTGTGTTTGGCATGGGACCAGACCATATTGTCAGTGAACGTCCATGTCTGGTTGCGGTTGTTTACCGGATTCGTGTCCGTGATGCCGCCAAAATGCGTGAATGACAAATTCGGCAAGCCCCAGGCAAAGGGGTTCTGCGAAACGCCGGTAATGCCAAGATCTCCCGTGATGTCTGTGTTAAAGGCGTAAAGATTATTCGTCGATATGGTGCTGCGGTTGAAGTCGACACGAAAAGTATTGACCAGTTTGCCGAAGCTGCGGACGTAGCCAATCGGAATGTCGTATCCATTCGTCGTCGTGTGTCCGCCGACGGTCGGATAGGAACTGATAATGGTCTGATCGGCATCGTGGAAATGAAATCCGATGCTCAGGTTGTTCTGCGGGCCTCGCGCTCGTCCGCGTCCCTGTCCTACCGAAGACCCTCCGAACGCCTGGGTCAGACGAAAATTGAGATCGTTGCTGTTATTCGTCGCCGCGGTGAGGTACTGGAAGTTCTGCGTCGTGCCCGGCAGGTTGGGCAGCGGAATATAGCTCAACAATCCCTTGGAGGCCGAGTTGATCAGGTTCTGCGGAATAACGGCGTTCGCAAACGGCAGCCCCGTCGTCGGATCGAAAATCTGCACCGGCTTTCCGTTGATCAGCGTCTGCGAAAAATCTCCATTGCGTTCCAGCGCAGTCGGCACGGTGCTGAAGAAGTCGTACGGCGTATCGCCGTAGGTGCCGTTGTAATTCAGGAAGAAAAACGTCTTGGATCCGCCGTGATAAACATGCGGAATGTTGAGCGGACCGCCAATCGATACTCCGAATCGTTGTTGCAAGAAACCGGGCTTTTCGGAAGGATGGCCCGTCAGCGCATACGGCGCAGCATCGAAGTCAGACGTATTCGCCGAGTAGTACACCGTGCCATGCGGCTGGTTGAAGTTGAAGCCGCCGCGGCGCCCTCCCAGTCCTCCGCCTCCGCCGAGCGGACCGAAACCGCCGCCTCCACCACCGCCGCCGGGGCCAAATCCGCCGCCCGGTCCTCCAGGTCCTCCCGGTCCGCCTTGCTGGCCGCGGCCGTCCTGCATGCGCGCCCGCATCTCATCGTTGCTCAACGAGTAAATGTTGCCTGTTGATGACGACGAGCCGTTCACCGCGACTGACTCCGTCGCCATTGACGGAGGAATGCCCGGAACCGGCATTCCTGACGGTGCGACCGAATCGCTGTTCTCCGCTCCGCCGTTGTTCGCGCCGGCTTCCGCCGTCACGGAGAGCGCTTGGAATCCACGGTTCCCGGCTCCGCCGCCACGAGCGTAAGCGCCTCCCGCCGCGCTTTGTGTCCGCGACAGCAGTGTGATCTGCAAGTCGAGCTGCGGATGTGCGTTCGCCGCGGTCAAGTTCACGTGTTGGCTGGCGACAGCAAAACCCGCCATCTGCGCCTTCACGGAGTATTCCCCTGTTGCAGGCAACGCCAACTTGTAGCTGCCGTCGGCTCGAGTCCACCCGACCACTTTCTGTCCGCTCGCAGCATTGGTTGCCGTGATCGTCGCACCGGGGACCACCGAGCTACCCGACTTCACTTTGCCTTCCAGTGTGCCGACCAGAGCAGATTCTGCCGGTTTGGCAGCTGCAGACTTTTCGCTTTGTGTCTTGTCCGGCTGTTCCTTTGCCGGAGGAGGCTGCACCGCACTCTGCGTGTCGACTGCTTTTCCTGCGTCCGGAATAGCCGGATTCTGTGCCCACACACCCTCAGCGCAGAACAGCGCAAGCAGCAGTACGACGCGTCCAAACCAGCGCATGGTGCACGGCAAAGGGCAGGTTGTTTTCGGAGCGTCGCGTCGGGAATCGTCTAAGCGAACTCGCCCGGGTGTCGGTAGGACGTGCACGTGAATGGCTCGACTCTTCAATACGGAACCGATGGCGATGAGTACATCATGAGCTCGTCCAAGTGGCGAGCGTGAGAAAACCACACCCGCAGCTCACTTTCAGGTTCTTAACCTCATATTCGCGCATCTGCGAGCACAGGTTCCGCGCAATTCGCAGCAGGTTCGGTTCAGTTATTTTATTCCCTCGTTCGCGCAGGCGAGTTCCAATAGTTTTGCCGCCAGAAATTCACAAAACATATCGCCATTGGTAGGGTTTCAACGCAAGTAATCAATTTGACGCTCGATTTGCACTGAGGCAACGTGGCGCGTGTCTTACGACATCTTGTTAGTTTGTGGATGGCAATGTTGATGTCGTCCAACACGCCGCTCACCGCAGCCACCGCCTACTTGGCGGCGTCTATAATGCAGCGAGCGTCCAGGAGCGTTCACCAATGAAGAAGACTTTCTTTTATGCAGCCGCGATCTTTACTCTGCTCGCGGGCAGCACCGCCGTCTATGCGCAGATGCCGCAGGGACAGGACCAGGGTGGCGGCCCACGGCAACCCATGACCGCCGACCAGCGGCTGCAGCGCATGAGCCAGCAATTGAACCTCAGCGAAGCTCAGCAGCAGCAGATCAAGCCGATTCTCGAAAATGAATCCAAGCAGATGCAGGCCCTGCGCGATGACACCTCGCTTTCGCAGGACGATCGCCGGAGCAAGATGATGCAGATTCGGCAGGAATCCGCCAGCCAGATCAAGCCCATCCTTAACGCCGACCAGCAGAAGCAGTTCGACGAAATGATGAGCCGCCAGGGTCGCGGTCGCGGTCCCGGCGGTCCGCCGCCGCCACAGGGCCAGCCGCCACAGCAGTAGTCTGAATACACGGTCGACAGCTTGCGGAATACTCGATTCTCACTCCAGTCTCGAGCATTCCGCAGTTGCTCGTCTGGGTCTTGGCCTTTTGTTGCCGTGTTGCGTCTTAGTGGACTTCCGCCCCAACAAAGAAGCGACACTCACATGGTCAGAACAACGCGGAATTCTGCTTGCCCACTCATCATCCGCGCGTAGGCTTCAGCTGCTTTCGCCAGCGGATATTTCTCGATCATGGCGCGGACGCCCGTCATTTCAGAGAATCGCAGCGTGTCCTCCGAATCGGTGGGGGTGCCCGCTGACCATCCCTGAATGCGCTTCCTGCCTCCGATCAGTTGCATTGGAGATACTTCGATCGGGTCGGCCGATGCCCCTATTACCACGAGCGTCCCATTGGCGCCCAAGCCGTTAATCAGAGAGGCCATCGCCTTTCCACTGGGCGCAGTCGCCAGAATTACCCGCGCGCCGCCCAGCTTTTGCAGTTCAGCCGCGGCATCACTCGCGGCGCTGTCGAGGTACACATCGGCGCCAAGTTTTTTCGCCAGCGCACCGTTCTCAGGTCCGCGCCCGATCGCCGCAACGCGATAACCGAACTTCTTGGCAAACTGAATTCCCAGGTGGCCCAGACCGCCGATCCCCTGAACCGCGACCAAATCGCTAGGGAGCCCGCCATTGCGGCGGAGAGCGTTGAACGTCGTGATTCCGGCGCACATCAACGGCGCGGCTTCGGCGACATCGAGGGATTCCGGCATGTGAGCCAGCGCCTCTACCGGGGCAACCATGAACTCCTGATAGCCGCCGTCGTAGCTGATCCCGCAAATGATGTTGCTCGCGCAGTTTGCGAAATCACCTCTTCTGCACGCCAGGCACGTACCGTCTTGGCCGCCGTGCCAACCTACGCCAACCCGCTCGCCTTTCTTCCAGCTCTTCACGCCGGCTCCGATTTCATCAATCACGCCGGCAATCTCGTGTCCCGGGACGCGTGGATACGAGATGCCCGGAAATATGCCTTCTTTGGTAATCACATCGCTATGACAGACGCCGCAAGCTTGAACCTGAATTCTCACTTCTCTCGGACCGGGCTGAGGAATGTCCCGTTCCACGATTTCGAAGTCCGCGCCCGCTTTCGGCACTTGTACGGCTTTCATCTTCGCCATTTTGTCTTTCCTTTCGATATGCAAATCGTTGTCTGCGCGACCGACTGTTCGGTTTGCATCCAGAAAGTCCGGATGAGTCGCCTGTTTCCTGATGAGTTATTCGTTTCGCAACGGGCCGAGATTATGAGTCCATCCTTCGTCTCGATACTTGGATGAAGAGTTCGAGCAACGGCTGCAACTTTCTTCGCCGCGCAACCGCGCCAGAGGCGTCTTGTCAAATTGCGGAGAATCGTGAGGACGTTTCAGGGTTGGCCGCTGCCGGATTTCTCAGTCTCTTCGCCTGTGATACGCTTAGGCTCACCCGCTCGAATAGCGATGCCATGTCGCTCAAGATGTGTCCTCTTGGCCCTAAAGCGGCGCTTCTGCTGGACACGCCGAGATCGCTTTTATGCGTCCTTCACATATCCGAATTCTGATCATCCCATTTTTGTTGCTGGCGTTTGCTGCCTGGGCCATCCCGACCGCCGCCGATTTCGTCATTGAGTACAACTGGTGGAAGGAGATCGGGCAGGTCAATACCTGGGTCAGCATGCTCTGGTACAGCATTGCCCCGACGGCGGTGGGTGCGATGCTGGCTTTCGTCGCGCTCATCGTGGCGCATGCACGCGGCCTGCACTTCGCGGGAATCCGTCATCGCGATCACCCTTGGTACTCTCGTCTCGTTCCGGTCGGACTGGGTCTAATCGCGATCTGGTTTGCGTCCGCCATGATCGACTTCTGGACGGTCATGCGCTTTTTCGGGTCCCGTGGTCTCAACGCTCCACCAGACGCATGGCAAGACAATGTTTTTTCGCACCCGTTGCCGTTCTATCTTTTCGATCTGCCGTTCTACTCAGACTTACTTGGGTTTCTTTTTGGGCTGGCAATTCTTTCGGCCATGGTGTTTTGGTGTACCGCCCGTGGCTGGCAGTTGTCCGAACAGGTTCGGTATGGCCAGCTCTTAAGCGGACCGAGAAAGCCGATTGACTTCGGCCAATACCTTCACCTACCGGGGGCTACACGCAACTCTTTCGTGCGTGTGCTTGCTGTGATTCTATTGCTTGGTTTTGCTGCCTGGGTCTACCTGGGCAACTTTGAACTCCTTTTGAACACGCATGCTTTCATGACCGGCGCCGACTTCGTGGATGAAAAAGTCACTCTTCCGTTGCGCTGGCTGCTTATTGTTTCCGCCTTGGCAGCGCTACCGCTGGTTTGGCTCTCCAAGTTCAAGCAGGCCGCTGTCCTAGTGATCTCATGTTTTGTCTTGCAAGTGGCGTTGCCCGCTCTTGTTCGCGCCGTTTACGTGCGGCCGAATGAGATTTCGATCGAAAGACCTTACATCCAGCGCCATATCGAGGCGACCACCGCCGCTTTTGGACTCAATCGAAACGCCACAGAAAGTCCGTTCACCCCTTCCGGCAACGGAGTGGTCGATCCGGTTCAGGACGCGACGCTGCTCGCCAACGTGCGGCTGTGGGACCTGCGTGCCTATGGCGCAACCATTACCCAGATTCAAGCGCTACGCCCCTACTACACGTTTCCCGACACGGATGTGGATCGCTACTTCATCAATGGCAAAATCAAACAGGTTTTGTTGTCTCCTCGCGAAATTGATGTCAACCAGTTGTCGGCCGAGGCGAGTGCGAGCTGGATCAATCCTCGCTTCATTTACACGCACGGCATCGGCGCGGTCGTCGCCGAGGTCAACAAGATTACTCCTGATGGCCTGCCCGTCCTGCTCATCGAAAATGCGCCCCCGGAAATCAAGTCGCCCGGGTTTAAGCTAACCCGGCCGGAAATCTATTTTGGCGAGAAAACCCAGGATCCTGTCTTTGTCCACACCGCTCGCGAAGAATTTGATTATCCTTCCGGCGACCAGAATAAGTATTCGACCTATCAAGGCACCGGCGGATTCCCGGTTGGCTCTTTTCCTCTGAAACTCGCCGCCGCAATTTCCCAGGGCGAACCGAACATTGTTTTTACCGGGTATCTGACTGGGCAGAGCCGCATGATGATTTACCGCCGCGTGCAGGAGCGTCTGGCGCACCTGGCCGGCTTCCTGCACTGGGATCCGGATCCGTACATGGTGATCACCGATGACGGCAGAATGGTCTGGATGGCGGATGCATACACGACTTCTCTCTCGCATCCGTATTCCGCGGCCCTTCCGGTGGCCGGCATTCAGGAGGGCGCAAACTACATTCGCAACTCCGTAAAGGCCACGGTGGATGCCTACACGGGGGAAATGTCGCTCTATGTCTTCGACCCGAGCGATCCCATCATTCAGGCTTACCAGAAGTTGTTTCCCAAACTGTTCCATCCTGCGTCAGAAATGCCTGCCGATTTGCGCCGTCACGCTCGTTATCCGGAAGCCCTTTTTCGCACGCAGGCAGAAGCGTACCGCATCTTCCATATGCGCGACCCACAGGTGTTCTACAACAAGGAGGATATTTGGGAGATTGCGCGCGATCTGTTCGGCCAGTCCGGACAACCCGAAGCGGTGGCGCCAACCTATGTCGTGGCCACCTTGCCCGGAGAGAAGGAGCCCGAGTATCTGCTGATTCTGCCTTTTAGTCCAAGGGGCAAAGACAATTTGATCGGCTGGATGGCCGCGCGATGCGATGGTGATCAGCTCGGCAAGCTGATCTTCTATCAATTGCCGAAGCAACAATTAATGTACGGCCCCATGCAGATCGAATCACGCATCGACCAGGACCAGAACATCTCCAAAGACCTGACGCTGTGGAACCAGCAGGGCTCGCGCGTATTGCGTGGCAATATCATTGCTCTCCCTGTGACCGGCGGCTTCCTCTACCTCGAATCCATCTATATCCAAGCCACCGAGGCGCGAATGCCTCAACTCAAGAAGGTGGTGCTGGCGATGGGCGACCGGCTGATCTATCGGGACACTTTCGACCAGGCCTTAGCGGACCTGACGGGAGCAGCAACTCCGACAGCAGTGCCTTCAGCTCAAGTACCCACCTCGGCCGCTACTGGAAACAATGCTCCTTCGCTCGCAGAACGCCTCCACCAGCTTCGAGATCAGGCCGAGCAACTGAGTCGGGAACTAGAGAAGCTGGAAAAGGAAGCAGTCAAGAAGTAGATTCAAGATTCAGCTTTGGCGTCTTCGTTCAAATAAACCGTCGCCAGGTTCACCTCGACGACGTAGCCGAGTAGGCTGACAGAATAGGCGCCCAGTCCCGATGGATCCGATCTTGCCACTCGCTGGAGGGCAATGCTCCCTTGGCCCGATACTCGCGTCTGTGGTCCATCTCAGCGACCATCGCATCGCGAACTACAGCGAAATCTCCCAACTCAAGCTGTCTGTATAGGTTTTCAATCCTCGCCAACGGGTCCTCGACAAGCGCCTCATAAGTCAACACGGCAAAACGATTGGCCGGAAGATCGCTGGTTGCACTCGAAAGTTTAGACTCAAAGCGCGGCCGATCAGCCAATACGGCTTCGCGAATTTCATCTTCGGTAGGAATAGGAGTGAGTGCATACGTCTCAAACATCTTGCGCCACATGCGCACAACCGACTCGAAGTTGGTGATGGGATCGCGAACGATCAGGATGTAACGCGCATCCGGCAGCAATTCGCGCAGAGTCGCCACCCGCGCTCCATGTGTAGGCGACTTGAGAATGATGGGCTTACCAGCACCTCGCACCGATACTCCTTTGAGAAAACTCACAAACACTTCGCGCCAGGTCTTCTGTTCGTCAGGTGACAGGTCGCGCGGGTCCGTTAGTTTCAGTGCCTCAGGCAAAACTCGAGGAACGATGAGCGCTTCGTATGGTGAGCGCGCGCCCAGCGAAAGCAGCGCGAATTCGTCTTCCTGTGGAGAGCCGGGCCGCACTTCCATTTCGTCCATCGGGCGTTGCGCCGCCACTCCTTCACGCGCGAGCGCAGCGGCCTCCGAAAATAGAAAGTGATGGGGGTTCATGCACGCGTGAGTAGTGGGATAGGTGTAACGCTGGTCGAGGCACAGCAGCTCGTGCAGCAGCGTCGTGCCAGACCGCCAGTAGCCAAGCACAACGATAGCGCCACTAAGATTCGCCTGCGATAGTTGATCGCCTGAGACCGTCCTCTGCATTCCTGACATCGCTGACAAGACTGACCCAGACCCGAGCGTCTGCCACACCAGCATGGGCGACGGCCGGAGATGCCAGTTGCGCCTCAATTGGCGCCAGGCGGCAGAAGTCAGGTTGAGATATTGTCGGCTCACGTCGTTTTCTGTACGAGATCCGGAAATCTCTCGTGAAGTGCATCTCGCAAAGCCTTGGCGCGCTCAGGATTTTCCGCGCTGCGGTCGAGGTTCCAGATGTGGGCTTCGCTGAGAGGTTTCAGCGAACCCTTTTGAGTGTCGATGTCGAGAACGTACTGGTAACCGGACTTGCCGTCGATCACGCCTACGGTGCCGTGGTGTATTGGTTTAAAGACGCTGTTCTTCTCCAGAATACTGGCAGAACGCCAGTCCCTCTCCTTCGCCCTGTCCATCTCCACTCAGCCATTTCACCAGCGATTGGCCGCGCATCCAGTTCGGTTCGTGCCTGTCCGGCAAGCTCCAGAATGGTGGGAGCCAGCGATGTCTGGTCCGCAGTCACAGACACTGTGCGGCTCTCCTGCTGGCCCGGCGTGCGGATGATCAGGGGGATATGAATGACCGGCCGAGTCTGATAAGCACTCTCATGTTGATACACACCGCCTTCAAAACTTTCTCCGTGATCGGCTGAAAGGATGACAGTTGTATCGCGCAGTTTGCCCTGCCTTCTCGAGGTCCGACATGAAGGTTCCGAAGGCGCGGTCGGCAGTCACGATGAACTCGTCGTAACGCAGGCGATACTTGTCCACGTCTGCCCTGCTCGTCGGGTTTGTAATGAGGCTTCCAGGGTGTCCCTTCCTCGTCAAAGGTGCGCAGTTTCTGATCAGCAGCGAGGAAACTTCCGCGATCCCCCATATCAGGCAGATAGGGGCTGTGCGGCGTCATGACGTGAACCCAGAGGAAAAATCCTTCGGGGAGTTGAGCGACGATTTCGCTAGCATGTTCGAAACTGTCGACCGCCCGATACCGGACGTAGAGGTTATGTGGCAAACGGGCCACAGTATTCCAAACTCCCATAAGATCGACGTATTCTTCGAGCCTGCTTCCAAATCCTGAATTCTGGTGCAGCGGCGTTGTTACATCCCAGAGATGTTGCAGCCCACCTTGCTGATATGTTGGCTCCGGCAGGAATTCGAAGGCGTTTTGTAGTCCTTCTGCGAGATAGTAAGCATTTGAGTTCGAGAGGAACGCACCGGTGGCGAAGCCGGCATCGCGCAACGCACCAGGAAAGGTTTTACCGGCGTTGTGTATTGGCACATGGCTTTGCGTCTGATAAACACGGCTTTCCGAAGGATAAAGCCCGGTCAACATTGTTGCTACAGACGAAGTGGTAAACGTGGAGCCGGAATAGAAATTAGTGAAGATCGTGCTCTTGCGGGCGAAATTCGTCAATGTTTGGTGTCGTCGGAAGCCTGTAACCGTAAACGGCCATATCTTCCGCACTGAACGCATCGAAGGTAATCAACAGAAGATTTAATTTAGGTCGGAGTGAAGCAGGCGGTGTACTTGAGGAAAGTAGTGTTTTGCCGAGAGCAAATTCCGTTGCAACCAGCGCAGCCGTCCCGGCTACTGTAGCCATGACGGCTCGGCGTGTCATCTTTTCGCCCACGAATCCGTCCATGCTGGCCGCTAGCTCTCTCCTGGTACGAGGAATGAACAGTGCGAGTGCGAAGCCCACATAAAATGCACCAAGCGTGATTATGTCGACGAGCGCGGAATGGCTCCACCAGGAATATGACCAGGTAATCAGCGTCTTCAATGCGAGGTGGGAATCGAAAAACACCACCAACAATATGGCAGCCTGAGTCGTCTGCTCAGCCAGACGCTCACGTGATGACTTGAAATACCAGAAAACTGGCGCCAGGAGTAAGCGGTCAGATGGTTCCTAAAACAATTCCGGCCAACGCTGCGAATATCAAGCGTACAGCTACTTCAAATAGGACCTCGGGACCCGTGAGGTAGTACGACCAACCCTGGGCTTTTCCGGGAGCCAAAACCAGCACTTCGGCGAACACCAAGCCGACGATTGCCAGAGTTACCAGCCGGAACCAGAGCGATATGAGCATGGATCGCAACGGAAGAGTTCCTACGACATCTGTACGGCGGCGCAAGCGCCGTGACAGACTAGCGAATGCCGCACTTACCTGTTTCCGGAAAAATGTGAAGCGGCGGCGGCCGCAGCCATGAGAAGAGGAGTGATGATCTGGGAAATCAAGCCCGCCGCGTTAGGGTCGATATATGCGTACGCCGGAGTTGCGATGAGCACTACGACACTACAAACACCGTAAAAGCCACTGGGACCTTCCGTTGGGGCCTCATCGATTCCTCCGGAGCTGGTTCTTACGCGGGACTGCCAAATAGTGGTGCGATTTTACCATGCTCGACTTCTCACCAAAATCGGTGCGCGATTTGCTTCCGATTGTCAGAATCCCTACCTACCGTTCAGGCGTTAGCTTGAGAGCATAGTATGCTACCGTCTCCCAGCTTCTGCCATTGCGGCCCGGGCTTATATACCTCGTTCCCATGGAGTCTGTTCGGCAACGATTGCGGTCACGCCCAGACGCGAAACGTCTCGATTACTTGCGCCTGAACCTCTGGTTTCGCGCACCAGAATTCCCGCCAGTTCGCGCGCGGCACTTCCGCTACGATGGTCACCCGCAATAGCCTTGCCCAACCAACGTTGAACAGCCCGCCAATCCGCGCTACTCGGTCGCCCGGCATGACCCCCAATCTCTCGCAGATCCTGCGACACCTGCCACTGGTTATGAGGCTGGCCCTTGGTGAGACGGTTAAATGGCTGGCGATCGATACAGCTGTGGGACTGGCGATGGCTATGACCACCGCGAAAGTAACCAGCGATACCAACCGGCGGCCTTCGGGTCCGGGCCGCACTCTGAGGCCCGAAAACAGCCCCACCCAAATCAGGGTGAAGAACACTGCGACGTAACGAGTTCCACAAAAACCAGCGCATACATGCCAAACCTGCCAGCCCATCAGCCATACCGGCCACTGCGCCGCTATCTGCTCGCAAAACGAGATCCCGTCCCGCCATAAGGCAGAGCACGATGAATCCAACAAACAGACGCGGCCTGGTTAGGAAAAACATATCGAAATAAAACAGGAGCCAATGGTGAATTACGAGACAGTTCCCGCTTCAGATGATACCCGTGGCACCGCACCCTCGGTCCAGTAAGACGGGTCGTACCAAACGGGCAATGTGCCTTTTAAAGGAGTGGCAAATTCATAAATCGGCGGATTGTCGAATATCTTTCGCACGGGGTGCACTAATCGCCCGGAGCCAGTGCCCGGATTCTGAAAGTAACGGGTTCGGCGATGCATGATTCACCTCGACGGACGTAGTTGAATCTTCCGGTGTCACCGAACGTGAAGTCGGCCTTTGGCTTGCGAAATAGCTACGATCCATGGCCCTGACACTGCACAGAAAGCGAGCACTGCCACCAGTACACGCGGAGCCGCCTGGCGCCAGTCACCGGAAAAACCCACGACATCGCAAAGAAAACGAAAGCGAGCGGGAAAACAGGCGGCTTTTGCGAGGTAGCCGAGGGCCAGTGCAGCGCCTAAGAACAAAGCGCAAAAGCCCTGAGGCCGCGCCCATATCCGTAGCAGCAATCCCACTGACAAGTAGACGAATCCCGCCATCAGCATATCGGGAGTAGGGGATTGCATCGTAATCAAGGCTGAGAGACGACCACAGGAAGACCGCGTAGCCCATCGCGAACACCGCCCAATGGGGCATCGGATCGTCGCTATCGGCGATGTCATCTCGCGGAGGTCCCGTCTGCTATCGCCGCTTGCAGCAAGAAGTCGAAAGCACCCCAGGGCAAACAGTAAATCACAGAATTCACGACATGAACTACCGCGAATTCCTGTAAGCGCCGGGATTGGCAGTCGATGCGCGAGGCCTTGCAGAAACGGATAGAGCGGGCTCCAGTAAACCGCTGAAAGCCATCTTCCAATCGCCACGCATCATGGCGTCGCCCATGTCGAGATAGGAAATGCCATCGCCCAAATCGCATGACGGCTGACGATCGCCTCGATCAGGCCGGCAAGGAGCAAAACGCACCAGGCAATGGTGCGAACACGAGAAGCTAGCGCGGCCTCATCCGAAGCAGGGGCAGAGATAAAGTTGGAGTTGACTGACCGGTGTAAAGGCTCCACAGGAATCCCACTTGGCATGTTCTATAAAAAAGACGAGACAAAGGTGGAGCGTTTATACCACACGCAGCTCTAAACTCCCGCTAAGGAGAATCAAAAGAGGGGCCGATTGCTGTCAGGGTCAAATCGGCGTTCTTGAAGGCATTCTGCCGTATGTCCCGATTTGGGAATTTTCGGTTACTTTCGTCATATACGTCTGCTGATTTCCGTTGGCTCCGCCGCCTCCTCTGCTATATTCCTGATTCTTGCTGGCCCCATACTCGGGCCAGGCGAGGCTCCCCCTCAGCAGAGGAACCTGCCAGCTAAGTTCTTTGATAACAATACTTTACTCGTAACGTGTTTATTTCTAAGAGTTTGCGGCGAATCGCGCACGAACACCCAAAATCCTCAACCAAATCCCTGAAAAGACTACCTAACTTCTTTATTTATAATGACGTACATGTAACCCCTGTGTTTTGTTGAAGATTGCACTGTTCTACTTCGTAAGTTGTTGATTCTGCATGGAGCTGGAGGGGGTACCCGGTATCCCGCTATGATAAACATTGGAAGGCGTTCGCTATTTCCGACGCACGTTCCAGCAGCCGCGATATCGTTGCAAAGCTGCTCAACGGCTTCAGTCCGACAGAACTGCTAGGTACTCGGGGAGTTGGTGCGTCAATGAAACAACGCGTTGCGATCATCATTGGAGCTGGCCCGGCCGGGCTGACGGCGGCGTTCGAGCTGCTGAAGCGGACCGACATCAAGCCCATCATCGTCGAGCGCAGCGAATACATGGGCGGGATTGCGCGCACGGTGTCGTACAAAGGCAACCGCATCGATATCGGCGGACATCGGTTCTTTTCCAAGTCAGACCGGGTGATGAACTGGTGGTTTCAGTTCCTGCCGGTGCAGACCTCGCAGGCCGCTCACACCATGATCAGCTATTACCAGAAGACCCGCGAGATCAAGGCGCAGGAGACTGGAGATCCCGAGAAGACTGATCTGGTCATGCTGGTGCGGCAACGGAAATCGCGGATCTATTTCCTGCGGCGTTTTTTCGACTACCCCATCAGCCTGAGCAAAGACACACTCCAGAAACTAGGCCTGGCGCGCACCATGCGCATCGGGATGAGTTACATGCAGGCGGTGATCCGGCCGATACGGAACGAGCAAAACCTGGAACAGTTTTTCATCAACCGCTTCGGCAAGGAACTATACAAAACGTTTTTTCAGGCATACACGGAAAAGGTTTGGGGAATTCCTTGCGACAAGATCAGTGCCGAATGGGGGGCGCAGCGCGTCAAGGGGCTCTCGATCACGAAGGCTATCTCGCATTACTTGCGACGACTGCGCGGAAACAAGCAGGACCTGGCACAAAAGGAATCGGAAACCTCGCTCATTGAACAGTTCCTTTATCCCAAGCTGGGGCCGGGCCAACTCTGGGAAGAAGTTGCTCGGCAGGTTAAGGAAATGGGCGGCGAAATTCTGACTGGATTCCTCGTCAGCCGGATTGAACACGCGGATGCCCGGGTCACGACGGTCGAAGCCAGGAACGCCGCGAGCGGCGAACTCCGGAGGTTTGAGGGTGACTTTTTCTTTTCGACCATGCCGGTGAAAGACCTCTTGAATGCGATGGATCCGACGCCTCCAGCGGCGGTGCAAGAGGTTGGCAACCAACTCATCTACCGCGACTTTCTCACCGTCGGTCTGCTATGCGAAAAGCTGAAGGTGCGGGATGACCATGCTCAAAGCGACTCGCTGATCAAAGACAATTGGATTTATATCCAGGAGCCGGACGTCAAACTGGGTCGCCTCCAGGTTTTCAACAACTGGAGCCCATACATGGTCGCGGACCGTTCAAAGGTGTGGCTTGGGCTGGAGTACTTTTGCTTCGAAGGCGACGAGATGTGGCAGATGTCCGACGAGGAACTGGTTCGCCTCGGAACCAGGGAATTGGCGATGATCGACATCGTGGAAGAGGCCCAGGTACTGGACGGGACTGTCATTCGTATGGACAAGACATACCCCGCCTATTTCGGCTCATATGATCGCTTCCCGGAAATCCGAAACTTCGTCGACACATTCGACAACCTGTTTCTGGTAGGACGAAATGGCATGCACAAGTACAACAATCAGGATCATTCCATGCTGACGGCGATGGTCGCTGTCGATAACATCGCCAGCGGATCCACTGATAAAGAGAACATCTGGTCGGTCAACACCGAGCAGGAGTATCACGAAGAAAAGTAGTCACACCTCGACGCGGGGGAGGGAGCCGATGCCAGTGAAGATACTGCAAAGCGCGCATACGATGAGAGTCAAGTTTTGATAACTCATTTCGACTTGGCACAAAGTCCGGAAATCGTGAGTGGATGGCTGCGTGCAACGCTTCAGCACGCGCGGGGTTTTCAGCACTTTGATCGAGGTTCCAAATTTGCGCTTGGTTGAGGGAGCGAAGTTCACCCTTTTTTGTCTCGAGGTAGAAGACATACTCGTACTCGCCGTCGATTACACCTACTGAACCGTGGCGTAGAGGCTTAAAGACACTGTTCCTCTCCAGATACTGAGTGTACGCCAACCCCTCACCTGCACCCTGGCCATCCCGATTCAGCCAGTTCGCGAGCGACTGACCCCGCATCCAATCGCGCCTAGGCTGGCCCGCAAGATCGAGAATGGTTGGCGCAAGCGACGTCTGGTCGGCAGTAACTGCGACCGTGCGACCGTCTCGTTGCCCAGGCGTTCGAATGATCAGGGGAATGTGGATGACTGGCCGGGTGAGATAAGGCGTCTGATGCTGGTAAACGCCGCCCTCGAAACTCTCACCGTGATCCGCCGAGACGACAACGGTTGTATTCGACATTTTCCCCGAGTTCTCCAGGTCGGACATGAACTCACCGAAAGCGCGGTCTGAGCTCAGCACGTATTCGTCATAGGCCAAACGACGCCGGTCGACCTGAGCCTGCTGATCGGGCTTGTAATGCGGGTACCAGCGCAACCCGTCTTCACCAGAGTCCCGCAATTCAGATTTTTGTACGAAGCGTCCCTGGTCCTCGGAATCGGGAAGATAGGGGGCGTGAGGGCCCAGTACATGGACCCACAGAAAGAATCCTTCAGGAAGCCTGGCAAGCATCTGCCGAGCGTGTTCGAAACTAGCCTCAGGCCGGTACCGAAACGGGAGATTGGCCGGAAGATGGGCCACGGAATTCCACATAACGTTGAGGTCGAAGTATTCGTCGATACGGCTGCCAATCCCTGAGTCTTGGTGGAGTGGCGTCGTCACGTCCCATAGGCCCTGCATTCCGCCTGACTGAAAGACGGGCTCGGGCAGGATGTCGAATCCGTCTCTAAGGCTGTTCGAAAGATAGTAAGCCCAAGGGTTCGTGAGGAACGCGCCGGTGGCATAGCCAGCAGCTCGCATCAAGTGCGGTAACGTTCTTCCGGCGTTGTCAGGAGGCAGCTGGCCTGAAAGTCCATATACCTTGCTTTCCGAGGGATAGTGCCCCGTCAAAATGACTCCTATGCACGGGGTCGTATAAGTGGAGGCGGCGAAGAACTTCGTGAAGACGGTGCTCTTGCGCGCAAAGGCGTCGATGTTTGGGGTTGTGGGCAGAGTGCGCCCGTAAAGCGACATGTCTTCTGCTGCCATAGCGTCGAAGGTTATTAGGACAAAATTCGAATTGGGGCGCTGAGGAACCAGTTCTGTTACGACGGCAGACGCACGTTTACCCAGTGCGAACTCCGTCGCCACCAGGGCGGCGGTGCCAGCAACGGTCGCCAGCGCGGTTCGACGCGTCATCGTATCGGTGAGATAGCTGTCGAGGCTCGTTACCACGGCCCTCCGCGGGCGAGGAACGAACAGCGCTATTGCAAATGTCAGGAATTGGCCCCAGAGCAAGAGCTTGTCGTAGATCGCGGGATGCGTCGACCAAGAGTACGACCACTTGATGAGGACTTCGAGTGCGTATCTGGACGCCAAAAACACGACCAGAAAGACCGCCGCTTTCTTCACCCATTCGACAACATGTTCGCGTGAGGAACTGAAATACCATACGAGTGGCGCAACGACTACGGTACAGGCGGTCCCTAAAGCAACACCCGCGAGTGCCGCGGCAATCACGCGCACGACCACTTCAAACGCAACCTCAGGAGGCGTAAGATAAAACGTCCAGCCTTGGGCCTTTCCACGCAACAGCACGAGCGCCTCGCAGAATACTAAGGCGCCGATGCAGAGAGTAACCAGCTGAAACCAGAGTGATGTTGCAACAGAACGCGAGAGCGGCGCCTCAGACATCTTCGTGTCCACGCAGCTTTCTCGCCAGGCTAACGAAGACTCCTCCGATCTGCTTCCTGAGGAACGTAGCCGCGGCTGCACCGGCTATAAAGAGCGGAGTTAATATCTGGGAAACCAACCCCGCAGCGTTTGGGTCAATATATGCGTACGCTGGAACTGCAACGAAGAGAATGCACAGCGCACAAAGAACCAGAGAAATTGGAACCTTCCGATCGTGCTTCATTGAATCTCCCGTTGTGGTAGATCGAAAAGTGGCGCGTACCCCGTAAAGTGTTGTGAAATTGTAGCACAGACGTGTGAATATGCAACGTAAGTTGTACTAGCGGAATTCGCAACACCAAACCGTGCCGAGACGCATCTTAGCGGAGCTTTCAGCGTGGATTCCGGCGAATGCCCCAGACCCAGCTTAACGCGTTGTCATGATAAAGCTTCTTGAGCACTGAGCGAGGAAGACCTAGCCCTTCGACTTTCGTACCCCGGTATTCGAAGGTATCATCCGTGGCAAAGTAGCGCCAATCGAGAGAATATTGGTTCTCCCACTTCCGAACGACTGCCCGTTCGGTAGTTCCTGCATCGAAGCTAAGGTCTGTACCGTACAGAATCCGATCCTGATATTTCAAGAGAAAGGCTCGCACCTTGTCCCGAGGCTGCAGAGTGAGACTTCGCACTCGGGCAGCAGTATCGACTGCAAAGTTCGGATATCGCTCGAAGCGATTGGCTAACTCGTCAAGCTCATTCTCCATGCTTCCCAGATGTGCACCGATGACTCGAAGCTTCGGATTCGCTGCAAGGAGGTGATCTCTGGCGTCGAGAATTGTTTGTTTGCGAGGGGCATCCGGATTTTGGGACATGTCCCACTCGGGGTGTGCCGAATAATATTTTGCACCGGCGGAGGTAGGGTATTGCGCGTCCCAGGCGGAATCTGGGTCGGCAGCATGGACGATCAACGTCTTGTTATGGGCGGAGATGTCCTTGTAAATCAGATCAAAACGTGGATCATCCGGCATGACATATTGCCCCGAAGGGCTCTTAAGCTCCATGCCGATGTTTTTCCATACTTTTACTGCTACCGCACCTTTTGCGAAGTCCTTATTCAGTTCGTCCAGCGCGGATTCGGGGAAGCCGCTGTCGGTCAGCCTGAAAGGATCGAACGTTGTGCATAGCGTCGCGCGACCGTTGCTTGAGGCGATAAAGCGAAGGGAATTCTGCTGTTGCTTCGCCAGCGAAGCTCGGTCGAGGTCGGTGTCGTCCACATAGAGAATGTCGAGTACGTGCATGTGCAGGCGCTCGAGCATCGCCAGAAATGCCGGGCTGGTGGCCGAGATATGAGTATGGGCGTCGATGGGGTCAAGAGTTGCCAGGTCCTCCAACAAATGCCGTTCACGAACCTTTTCGCGAAATTCCGCAGCCCGCCGACATCCCCCGAGGAGGAGAAGCAAGAAAAGTAACGCTGCCATGAGCGCGTTGCCACGTCTACGTTTGCGGACGTATGTTATGCAGGCAGTTAAGCGTGACATAGCAACTCGACAATATCAGGCCAAAGGTCCGATCCGCTGGCCATCAGTCCTGGCAGCAGCGGCTCGCGCCGATTGAACACGACTGGTGCGCCCTCAGGACATCGAACTCGACCTCCTGCGGCCGTAACCAACGCAACGCCTGCAGCGACGTCCCACTCATGCTTAGGGGTGAGTGTCCACGTGGCGTCCGCAAGGCCGGCAGCGATTCGAGAGAGCTTGTAGGCGACGGAGCCCATTGGCTGCACGTTGAAGGCGGCTCCTTCGAACCTTCGCCACTCACCGCGATTACACTCCGAGCGACTGGCGAGAACCCGCGCCCCTTGCAGCGTATTACGCCCTGACACCTGTACCGAATTGCTGTTGTAAGTCACGCCGCAATCCAGGGCTCCCAGGAATACCTCTCCAGTTGCTGGGTTCGACGTTCCTCCCGCAATCGCCACTCCACTCTCGACTAGTCCGACGGAGATGCACCACTCCGGAATCCCGTCGACAAATTCCCGCGTGCCATCGAGAGGATCGACCACCCAAACTACATCGCAGGAGAGCCTTGCTCGATCGTCAGGATCTTCCTCCGACAGCCAGCCCTCGCCTGGGCGGAGCAATTTCGCGCGGAGCAACGCGCTGACCTTGCGGTCGACTTCGGTAACGACATTCCGTCCACCGCTATCGTCAATTTCGCATGTATCCGGTGTGTATCGAGTCGCGATCTCGCTGGCCGCGCCCAATGCATCCTCTATCCGCGACAGAAAATCCCGTTGTTGGCGCTCGCTAAGCATGACCGAAGACTCCCCAGAGCAGCCTTGCCCCAACGGCCATGAGAATCGCGCACAAGACCTGCTTCAAACGACCCGACGGAATGTGGTTGGTGAGGTAGGCACCAAGAATTCCGCCTGGGACCGAACCGACCAGCACGGAGGAGACGAGAATGAAGTTGACGTTGCCTAGTCTGAATTGCAGCAGACTGGTTAGCGCAGCTAGCAGGACTGCGTGAACAATGTCCGTACCAACCATCATCGCCGGGGGAAAGCCGTAGAACACAAGTAGCAACATCAAAATCACACTGCCTGATCCAATGGAAGTCAGACCAACCAGAATACCGGCGAAAAAGCCGATCAATGCGATACCAAAGCGGAATCGGGCTGCTTGCAGTGTTTCGAAAGAAACCGTGGGAAGAGATGAACGAAACTTGAATACGTAGCCGAGGGGAATAACCACTAGCAGCACACCGATTGTGCCGCGAAGGAAGACGTTCACGCCGTCTCCGTAAGTCGCCCTCACCCACGTAAGAACGATGATTCCTACGATCGCGCCCGGAATGCTGCCAAACGCCAAATTTAGTACCAACCGCCAACTCACGTTCCCATTGCGCCAGTGCAAGGCGCCGGCGCCGATCTTGGTCACGAAATTAATGACGGCGTCAGATCCCACCGCAACGATAGGTGGGACGCCTAGCACCGAAATCAGGAGTGGAAGCAGGACCATGCCTCCGCCGAGACCGGTGAGTCCCACCAGGACACCAACCAGCAATCCGACGGCAATTCTTCCGGCAATCGCAGTTAGGTCCAACGCATCCCCGTTTCGCAGTAACGGTACAACGCAAGAAGCAATCTCGGCTATTGGTTTTCAGGTAGCAGGTAGCGAAGTACGGCGGTCACTACCTTGGAAGAGCTCTCTCGCGTGCTCTCCTGGTCAGTGTCGCAAACGATCTCCGGCGCCAATGGCTCCTCGTAAGGGTCGTCGATTCCGGTGAATCCGGTGATCTTTCCCGCGCGGGCCTTTCGGTAAAGCAGTTTCGGATCGCGAACCTCGCACACGGACAGGGGGGTATTGACGTAAACTTCCATGAAATCCCCGATGGAATGGCGCGCTGCGTCCCTTGCCGCACGGTAGGGCGAAATTGCCGAAACCAGCACGATGGCTCCGTTGCGCGTCAACAGCTGCGACACAAAGGCAATGCGCCGTATATTCTCGTCGCGGTCTGCCTTGCTGAAGCCAAGGTCTTTGCAGAGGTAGTTACGGATAACATCGCCGTCGATTACTTCCACCTGTAAACCATGGGCGAGAAGCTCCGTGGCAACGGCGCGGCAGATCGTGGTTTTTCCAGCACCGCTCAGGCCCGTAAACCAGACGGTCAGCCCTTGCTGGCGTGCCACGTCTGATCCGGCATAGCTACCGTCGGTGATTTCGGTGGGCCGATCCGGAACGGCGCCAACAATCATCCCGGCGGCGACAGTATCGTTGTTGAACGGATCGATAACAATGAAGCTGCCTGTGCACCTGTTCTGCTGGTATGGATCGCAGTAGATGGGGCTATGGAGATCTCGTCGACCTCACCGATCTCGTTAAACTCCAAACTTTCGGCTTCAAGTTTCGCGAAAGAGTTGATTTCGATTTTGTGATTGAGACGCGAAATCTTCCCGACCAGCACCTTGGTCGTGTGTTTCACCAGGTAACGGGTGTCCTTGTGCAGCGGGGCGTGCGACAGCCAAACCAGACAAGCCGTGATGTTGGTGGAGGCCTGCGGTGCTGCATCAACGGGCACCAACATGTCGCCTCGGCTCAAATCGATGTGATCGACTGTAGTCAATACGATCGACTGCCCGGGAACAGCGTGGTCGAGCGCCTTGTCGTGTCGCCAGATCTCTTTTATGGTCGTCCGTTGGCGTGAAGGGAGCGCCATCACTTCCTGCCCCGGCTGGATCATGCCCGATCCAACCTGGCCGGCATATCCCGGAAATCCTGGTTCGGGCGAACGACACTCTGTATCGGAAATCGCAGAGCAGCGTCACGCGGCGCCGACGCCGGAAGTGTCTCCAGCAAATGCAGCAGGGACTGCCCGTCATACCAGGGCATGCGTTCGCTGGAATCGATAACGTTGTCGCCTTCCAGGGCGCTGAGCGGCACGAAATGCAAGTCAATGCCAGGTAGCGAACCGGCGAAATCGCGGAACTGTTCGCGGATGTCCAAAAAGGTCTTCTGATCGAAGGCAACGAGATCCATTTTGTTAATGGCAACAATCATCTGCCGAATGCCCATCAACGAAGATATCAACGTGTGTCGGCGTGTCTGTCTCAGCACGCCTTTCCGGGCATCCACCAGAATAATGGCCAACTCCGCGGTCGAGGCTCCAGTCGCCATGTTGCGCGTGTACTGCTCGTGACCGGGTGCGTCGGCAATGATGAACTTGCGCCGTGGCGTTGAGAAATAGCGATAGGCGACATCAATCGTGATGCCTTGTTCCCGTTCAGCACGTAGACCATCGGTGAGCAGCGATAGGTCGAGTTCAACATTCTTGGCTTCGGATGCTTTCCGCACCGATGACAGTTGGTCATCGTAAATGCCGTTGGAGTCGTACAGTAAACGCCCGATCAGCGTCGACTTGCCATCATCCACGCTGCCTGCAGTAAGAAAACGCAGGAGGTCTCTCTCCACGCCCGCGGTGCTCAAAAATAGCCCTCCCGCTTCTTCAATTCCATCGAGCCTTCCTGATCGTGGTCGATAACTCGGTTCTCTCTTTCGGAGCGACGAAAGAATTTCAACTCCTCGATAATGTCGCTTACCGTCGATGCGGTCGAGCGAACGGCGCCAGTGCAATAAGTGCAACCCAGCGATCGCATTCGGCACATTACCAGCTGAGGTTTCTCGCCGGGCAGCAAATCCACGGCATGGTCCAGCGGAATCAGGAAATCGCCGCGCACCAGCATCTCCCGTTCCTTCGCGAAATAGAGCGGCACCACGGGGATCTCTTCCCGCCGGATGTATTCCCACACGTCCAGTTCCGTCCAGTCCGAGAGCGGAAAGACGCGCATGCTTTGTCCCGGCTCGACACGGCCGTTATAGAGGTTCCAGAATTCCGGCCGTTGGTTCTTCGGGTTCCACTGGCCCAAAGCGTCGCGGAGAGAGAAAACTCGCTCCTTGGCTCGTGACTTTTCTTCGTCCCGCCGAGCCCCGCCGATGGCGGCATCAATCCTGTGCGTAGCCAGCGCATCCAGCAGCGCTTTGGTTTTCAGCAGCGCGCAACACTTGCTCGTACCCAACTGGAAGGGGTTTGCATTGGCCTGCTTGGCTTCCACATTAGTATGGGCGAAGAGTTCCAGGCCCAATTCTTTGGCTGTACGGTCGCGGAATTCAATCATCTCCCGAAACTTGAAGCCCGTATCGACGTGAATCAGCGGGAAGGGAATTCGCCCCGGGTAGAACGCCTTCTGTGCGAGGCGCAGCATAACCGACGAGTCCTTGCCGACGGAGTACAGCATCGCCGGCCGTGACGACTCGGCGACGACTTCCCGCATGATGTGAATGCTCTCGGCTTCCAGGACATCGAGGTGTGGCAAAGCTGAAGTGGACATAGGTTTACCTGGTGCAGGAATCCGCTCCCGTACCGCTTGGCCAAACGCGACGTGAAACGTGTCCAGAGTAGGGAAGGTCGACCCCGGTTCCACAGATATTAGCAGACTCACTGGTGAGGGCGAAATTGGCTTTCGGCCATTCTTCCGTTGCTCACCTTAATCACGAATAACTACTACATGCCTAGTGCTTGCTCGGTCTGCACGAGTTTGCCCGTAGTCACTTTTAGTGGCATTATGTTCGACAAACCACGGCGTTCATTTCGGGGGAAATCTTTCGTGCACACTTGGGCAGCGTAATGGACCGACGGCGTTTTGCCACTCTCATAAGTTCGTTGGGAGCTTTTGCTGCGGCCGCTCAACTGGTGGCAGGAAACGCGAGCTGGTCGAATCTCCTCCCTTCGGCGTGGGCGTCCGATGCCGCGACCCCACCGCAGATGGCGCGATATCCGCAAAAGACAGACCTGATACTTCTCACCGACCGGCCACCTCAACTTGAAACTCCCCTGCATTACTTCCAGACCGACCTCACCCCTAACGACGCCTTTTTTGTGCGTTGGCACTTGTCCGGAATTCCCACATCAGTTGACACCAGGGCCTTCCGATTGGAAGTTTCCGGAAATGTCACTAGGCAGCTAACACTTTCGCTGGCCGACCTGAAGACCAATTTCCCAGCAGTGTCAGTGGTCGCGTTGTGCCAGTGTGCCGGCAACGCGCGTAGCTATTTCGAGCCGCGCGTGCCGGGGGGCCAGTGGGGGTTCGGCGCCATGAGCAATGCTCGCTGGAAGGGTGTCCGGCTGAAAGATGTGCTCGAGAAGGCAGGCGTTCTTCCCGGAAGCATACAAGTCGGTTTCCACGGACTGGATACCGCTCCCTTGCCGCAGATGCCACGATTCGAAAAGTCGCTGCCCATCGATCGCGCGAGTGACGGTGAAGTGATCATCGCCTACGAGATGAACGGCGCCCCGCTCCCGATGCTGAATGGATTTCCTCTCCGACTCGTAGTTCCCGGGTGGTACTCGACCTATTGGGTGAAGTCGCTGTCCGCGATCACGGTATTAGACAAGCCTCTCAAGACGTTCTGGATGGACACCGCCTATCGTATTCCCGACAATTCCCAGGCAGAAGAAACGCCGCAGAGCCTTGCGCCCAAGACCGTGCCGATAACAAAGATGTCACTGCATTCAATTTTCGTGCGGCCAACACCCAACGAACAGTTGCGTGCTGGTCACCCCTTCACATTGCAGGGCGTGGCAAACGACGGAGGCTCTGGAATTCGCAAGGTCGAAGTCTCCACCGACGACGGTAAAACATGGAAAGACGCGACACTGGGTACTGACCTCGGCCAGTATTCCTGGCGACTATGGCGAACAGACTGGACGCCGCCGACCGCTGGAACGTACCGCTTGCGGGTAAGGGCAACCGGTAATGACGGACAACAGCAGGTGACTTCTCAATGGAACCGCAGCGGCTACCAGCGTGACGTGATCGAGTTTGTAGATGTGGTGACCGTATGAAGCGACAGACGACACATGTCACTCTGGCGGTCGCCGCAGTCGCCATTCTGATCGGCGCCATGACGGGCATCTCCGCGCAACAACCTGCCGCTGGCAACAACGGCAAGCCTACCAAGCCTTCAAAGAGCGCAGTGCAAGAGATCACTCTCCAGCAGTATCCGCCCGATTTGCCACCCGGACCGCACCTGGAATCCTTCCAAAGTCACTGCCTGCTTTGCCATACGGCACGTTACGTCACTGGGCAGCCGCACTTTCCTCGCGCTGTGTGGGAGAAAGAGGTCAAGAAAATGGTTGACGTCTACGGTGCTCCCATCACACCGGCTGAGCAGCCGGAAATCGTTGACTATTTGGTCGCAATCCGAGGCCCCGCCGCGAGCCAGTAATTGCGCAGGCTGCGCCGGATTACCTTCGCAACGCGCAGGCTAAAGCCCTAGAGATGTTGGTTCATAACGCGCCACCGCGGAGAGGAATTGAGAAGAGTGTCTAACTGCAAGAAAAGAAATGGCAGGCACGAGGAGACTCGATCTCCTGACCTCTACGCATCATTGAGGACTTTGAGAGTCAAAAAACAAATCACGAGAGCCGAGCGGTCGTGGCAGCACGGTTGAGCGTCCACGTGACACCCGCCTTGTAAAGGAGCTAGTCTGCATTCAACTGAAGGAAGGTATCTGCGCGGCCGAACAGGACGCCTACGCACGCGCAAAGCAGGCGTCAGAGTATGCAAAGTAGAAGGCCGAGAAAACGTCAGCCGAAGACCCTTTGCGTGAATCTTGCGTGAAGGCCATCACGAAGTATCTGCAGACCATTGCTCCCGACGAACCTGCACCGCCGCACTCAGATCGCTCATCGCATCCTCCACCGCAAGCCCCTGCGCAGGAGGCATGCCATTGGTGATCTCTTCCAGTTCTTCAGACGTCGGTACGTGCGCGAGGATGACGTCCAGCTGCGTGACTTTGATTTCCTCGAGTATCTCTCCTGCCACTATTGCCTCCCGTTGCGCAACATTTGGGCGAGTCCAATTGTCGTGGGACACATAATCGATTAACGTGCTGGCTATTGTCACAGAGAGTGCCTCCAGCTCTGTTGCAGAATATCCAGCCTTAGCTAATACCGCCTTTTGTTTATCACTAGCAGGCTTACTCATATATATACAACTCATATATGTTATTGGCTGCCGCACGGACGAGATCCGCGATGGGCAGCACTTGCTTCTTATTAGTATCGGAAGTCTCAGCTGAAACTGTAATTATGAAGACGAGTTAGCTGCCGGCAGCACGTCGACGTTTTATATAGTGGTCGACACTACTGCTGAAATCCTCTCCTTACGTCCCCAACGGCAAACGTGTGCCCCGCCGTCCGTTCTCGGAGAGACAAGTGCTTCTGTGGCCGGAATGCCTTCTGGACCAGCGTGAACCGGTTCCGAAGAATTTTCGCAACCCTGCTCAACGTGAAGGTCACACAGGAACTCATGCGCCACGCAACGCCAACCCTCACGCTGGGTGTTTACGCTCAGGCAGTCACGTATGAGAAAGCGGAGTGCGCAAAATAGAATCGCGGAGATGAGAGTTCCCGCTGCGATTCCAGCCTGATTCTTTGCGTATTGTTCCTATTTGTTCCCGAGAAGTCGGGATTGCTCCCAGATTTTGCGTGTAAGTGATTGAAGAAATGGTAGGCACGAGGAGACTCGAACTCCTGACCTCTACCGTGTCAAGGTAGCGCTCTAACCAACTGAGCTACGCGCCTACATGCGTGGCTCTTTTATTCTAGCCGGGCACGCGAACGCGAGCAAGTGCGCCACAGGCCAATCGAAAGACGTTCAATCTCGGTCACGTCCGTCTACCAGCTCTTTTGACCGTGCCGTCCCCGAAATCCCACTGCGGTAGAGCCTTCTGACTTCCACGCGAAGGCCCCCTTGTGCAGTCGAATTTTCGGCCCCAGCCCTTCTTCTCCCAAGACCACGCTGACCACGTCAAAGCGGCACGTTGGAGCACGGTCGAGTCGCAATTGCCGCACGTAGCGGCGTGCCACCGATCGGATGTGGTTCCTCTTGGCTGCGTCCACCGCGATCTCCGGAGGCGCCAATCCATGTTTCGAATGCGTCTTGACCTCGACGAAGCACAGCACGCCCTCATCCCATCCAATAATGTCGATCTCACCGTGGTCGCGTGCCGAACGGTAATTTTTCGCCACGATGCGGTAACCCAGGCTGCGGAGGTAGAAATAGGCTTCCATCTCGCCCGACCGTGCCGTACGCAAATGTTCCGGCGAGGCACTGCGGAAGTACCGCGAGGCCGTGCCCATGGAGCGGGCCACCAGTCGAGTCAACCAGGTCATGCGTTCTCACAGGACGGCAATAGCGCTGTCGGAAAGATATGTCGTTGCAACCACCGGCGCAGTGACCGCCGTCACATCCTCGCGGTCGCGACCGCCCCTTCTTACTCCGCGGTTGCCAACCTGCCTCAACAAACCGCACAATCAATTGCTGGGGACATGAGTGCGAGTTCATGGGAGTCATGGGGTGAAGAACCAATTCTGGACGGCGCCGAACCAGCTTACGCTGCTTCGCCTCATTTTCATTCCATTCGTCATCACCAATGTTCTCGACGACAACTGGCGCTGGGCGCTGGCTCTCCTCGTTCTCGCCGGCCTGAGCGACGCGCTTGATGGCTGGCTGGCTCGCGCTCTCGATCAACGAACCATGCTGGGTCAGTATCTCGATCCCATTGCCGACAAGCTCCTGCTCAGTTCCTTGTTCCTAGTACTCTCGATCGCCCACAAGATCCCGTGGAAATACACGGTGCTCGTCTTGAGCCGCGACGTTTGCATATTGGCCACCTGCACGGCTCTTTACGCCACGGTCGGCTTCCGCGATTTCCGTCCCAGCATCTTCGGCAAGATCAACACGGTGTGCCAGATCGCTGCAGTCTTCTTCGTCGTGCTGGCGCAGGTTGTTGACGCGCCTTCGGTTGCTGTACTGAGGGACGCATTTCTCTACGCTACCTTCGCCTTCACGCTGCTTTCAGGCATTCACTACATTCTGGTCACAGGGCAGCGCCTTCGGAACCACACCCAGAAGTCGCCTGCCTCGTAATGGCGAAGCTCGCTGCATCTCAACCGCAAGCAGCTGGAACTGGCGACGAGTCCGGCAACCATCGCCTCAAAGTCATCGTTGCGTTCGGGCTCGTTTACGTCTTCTGGGGCTCGACCTATCTCGCAATTGGCATCACTTCGGCCGAAGGCATTCCGCCGCTGGTCATGTGCTCCATTCGGTTCCTGATCGCTGGACCTTTGATGTTGCTCGCGTGCGCCTTGTTTGGACGCAACGTTCGCGTTTCGAGGCGCGAAGCTGTGCGATTGGCGGTCATCGGTGTTCTTCTTCTCGTTGGCGGCAATGGAACGCTCGCCTGGGCAGAACAGTATGTGCCAACAGGATTCGCCGCGCTCATACTTGCTGGTCACGCCGATCTGGTTCCTGGTGCTCGAGACGTTCGTGTTCCACGGCGATCGCATTTCGCGTCGCGGAATCATCGGCCTGGTGATGGGAGTTGTTGGAATCGCAATTCTGGTCTGGCCCAGAATCACGCATCGCGATTCGCTGGGCACGATGCAGTTGCTTGGAGCTTTCAGCCTTCTGTTTTCTTCCTTGAGTTGGGCGATCGGTTCCGTGCTGTCGCGAAAATGGCAAATGAAAGTTGACCCGCTTGTCGCCACCGGTTGGGAGATGGTTTTCGCCAGCGTCGCTCACACCACACTTGCACTCGCGACCGGGCAGTACCATCGCGCGGTCTTCAATCATCGCGGCGTGATGGCCGTGCTCTATCTCGTGGTCTTCGGCTCGTGGATCGGCTACACCGCTTATGTCTGGCTGCTCAAGCATGTTCCCACGCCGAAAGTCGCGACTTACGCTTACGTCAATCCCATCGTTGCCGTGATCCTTGGACTCATCGTGCTGCATGAACGTCTCGACCGATTCATGCTTGCGGGAATGGTCATCATCACCGCCGCCGTCGCGCTCGTGACCACCGCCAAAGTCCACCTGGCGCAAGCGCCTGAACACGCGGGCGAAGGCTTCCACCCGAACTCGAATCGGAAGTCTGAGCCCCTACTTTCCTCTTCCAGCGCACGCCGTCTTTCGTGTTCTCCAGGATGATTCCGTTCTCCGCCAGCTGATCCCGAATCGCGTCCGAGCGCGCGAAATTTTTCGGCCTTTCGCGCCTGCGAATGCTCAGCCACCAGCTTCTCGACCTCGGCATCCGACAGCGAAGCTGCTTTTGCCATTTCTGCTGCTGCCGGACTGATCTTGTCAGCCTTGCCCTCAGCCGTGGCCCAGTCCACCATCGCGCTCACCTTGGCCGCGTCGTCATCTTTCAGCACGGCGAAGATCTCGTCGAACTGCGCCAGCACCTTCAGCAACTGCGCGACATTGTCCTGTGCACTTGCCCGCTGTCGGCGGCGGCGTTTACGTCGCGCACCATGTCGAAAATCGCACCCAGCGCCCGCGCGGTGTTCAGGTCATCTTCCATGCCGGCGCGCATTTCCGCCGACGCCTTCGCCGCCATTTCGGCGATCTCTCGGATTCGATCCCGTCGGGGAACTGCGAGGTCTCCAGCCGCAGCTTGAAGTTGCGCAACCGCTCCACCGAGTTCGCCGCCTGGGTCAGGCCGTCAAAGGTGAAGTTGAGCTGCTTGCGGTAGGGCACCGACATCAGCAGAAAGCGGATCGACGACGGCTTGTGGCCCATCAGCACCAGGTCGCGCACGGTGTAGAAGTTGCCGGCGCTCTTCGCCATCTTCTCGCCTTCCACCAGCAGGAAGCGCGAGTGCACCCAGTACGTGCACGAACGGCTTGCCGGTCATCGCCTCCGACTGCGCAATCTCGTTCTCATGGTGCGGGAAGATCAGGTCCTCGCCGCCGGCAGTGGATGTCGAAGGTCTCGCCCAGATACTTCATCGACATGTGCGAGCACTCGATGTGCCAACCCGGACGGCCCGGCCCGATCTCGGTGTCCCACTGCGCCTCGCCCGGCTTGGGAGCTTTCCACAGCGCGAAGTCGCGGGCATTGTCCTTTTCGTACTCGTCTACATCGACGCGCGCGCCGTCTGCCATTCCGGTGAAGTCTCTCTTCGACAGCTTGCCGTACTCGGGGAACTTGGCGATGCGGAAGTAGTACGAGCCGTCTTCGGCTGCGTAGGCGTAGCCCTTGTCGCGCAGCACGGCGATGAAGTGCGCCATCTCGTGGATATGGTCGGTGGCGTTCACCAGCATCTCGGGATGCTCGATGTTCAGCGCGTCGGCATCTTCCAGGAACGCCTGCGTGTACTTCTCGGTGTACTCCTGCACGGTGACGCCGTCGCGCGCGGCGTTGCGGATGATCTTGTCGTCCACGTCGGTGATGTTCATGACGTGCTTCAACTGGTAGCCGCTCTGCTTGAGGAAGCGGCGCAGCGTGTCGACCGACGATGAAGGTGCGGAAGTTGCCGATGTGTCCGTAGTCATAGACCGTGGGACCGCAAGCGTACATGCGGACCAGGTTGTCTTCCAGCGGATGGAACTCCTCGACCTTGCCGGACAGAGTATTAAAAAGCTCGATCGCCATGAATCTTCCCTGTATGAGTACGGAATCCTTGATTGTAGGGAGCGCACTGGAAACAGGCAATGAGGCGTGCGGTCTCGACGATTCCCATCGAAGGCAGTCATGGGTCACCCGCCGCCGGGCCTCTTCGCGGCGCGGTTACACCGACGATAGGTTCTTGATGATGAATTGGGCGGATTCTTTTTCCGGCGATGGCACTGTGCGTCGCGGCGCTGCATGCGACGACACCCCCTCCCCTCGCCCCCGTGTATTTTCAGGTAGTTGTGAGTGGTTTTCGGTGCAGCTTCTGCTAAATAAAGGGTTTACAGGTACATGATAGAAAACATTGGGGTTGTGGGCGCGGCGCAGACGGGGAGCGCGCTCGAGGGGGAGGCTTGCGGCGGTGAGATCCAAGGCCCAGAAAAGCATTCGGGCTGTCTGAGAGTCTAGACGCCCGGTGGCGACGACGCGATTGACTTCTTCGCGATTACGGGCAAGGTCGAGGCGAGAGTCTGGGACGCGCCACCGGAGCAGGAGGCTCCGGCGTCCAGCCCGAGCCATGTTGTGGAGGCGGGTACGGGCGTCGAGGTGATGGCGACAGCAGGCGCGGCCTCTAACGGAGGCTCCCTGACAGTGGCGGCCGTCGGGGAGGATGTGGCGGCAGGTGCGAATGATCAGGTGCGAATTCATCGAGACCTCCGCGGGGTCATTCGATCAGGGTAAGGGTTAGGTGCGAGGGAATGCGAGAGGAAAATTCGGGGAGACGTTACGAAAGTAACCAGATTGTCCCGAAATGGGAACAAGCTATCCGAGGAGAACGGATATGTGGGCCGCGGGCGAAAGATTACTCACGAGATGGCGATTTCTCACCAGCTAGGGAGCAAACTCGCTCCGTTTCGTCAGTAGATACACAATCATTGCGCCGCCAATCGGAAGTCCGATCAGAGTGCGCCAGTCGTGCGCCATCACAGCATTCGCTATATCGCCAACAAGGTTAATGGTGAGAATGGAGAGCGCCACGCCGTATCCCCAGCGTTTGCATCGTCGCAGCCCAAGTGCCGCCATCCCACACGCAACGCAGACCATAGCCATCAGGAGCGGAGCCGATAAGCCCATGGTGGCGAAGCCTCCGCGGGCCCGAGGTTCAGACGCCAGAGCGGTTCGAGCACGCTTCCGGGGAACAGCAGTGTCAGCGATGCCAACCCGCTCATAACGGTGCCGAACAGAAAGAAGAAACTGAGGGCGGTAATGCCGGGCGGGCGGCTTGCATGAGTCATTTAGCTCGGGAGTTCACTCGCGAATCAGGCTGTCCTCAGTCATTGTCGAAAATTCTTTCGAAGAAATTCAAAGAGTATGTAGCCGATGATCGCGGCTATCGCCGCAATTTCAAAATTTGCGGCCGTAAGGACATCTCCTATCGCCCAGACTATACCCTTCTTTTGCCCCATGCCCGAGCGCTCAAACTCTCCCATCAAGAGATTTGAGTAAAACAGGAAGACGATAAAACCAACCTCTATGATCGCTCTCCAAATACTCTTTTTCATCGGAAATACCGCAGGGCTGTGGCAACACAGAACAGCGTAACGCAAATTTTGAATCATAATCGCTGTAAACAGGCCAACTCGCACCCTATGTCGAAACGGCAACCTAACTCGGATTGCGAGTCAATGAGGATTCTAGGAAAGCTATCTCCGCTGCTCCCGGTAACCCGGGATTTCGCGGCAGTCCTGACGCGCAGAGATATCTTGATGAAAAACCAAAGAGGGCCATCGCTAAGCGCTTGACAGGGGCGAGGCGTGAGGATAGGTTTCCGAAGAATCGAAACAAGGTCATGAGGTCGAGGAGGATAGGAAATGGTTGCTTTATCTGCGCTGTGGCTGCCGATCATTCTGGCGGCCGTAATTGTGTTTTTTGCCAGCTTCGTGATGCACATGCTGCTGAAGTATCACCATGGCGACTACAAGCACATGCCTGGCGAAGAGAAGGTCAGCGCCGCGATCCGGGAAGCGGGAGTGACGCCTGGGCTGTATATGTTCCCGCACACCACGCATGCGGAGATGAAGTCTCCCGCGACGATAGAGAAGTTCAACCGCGGGCCTGTGGGAACGCTGAACGTTCGGCCGAATGGCCAGATTGTACTGGGCAAGTTTCTCGGGCAGTGGTTCGGGTATTGCCTGATCGTCTCGTTCTTCACGGCCTATATAGCAGCGCACACGCTTGCGCCCGGCACGAATTACCTGGAGGTATTTCGCGTGGTCGGCGCGGTGGCGTTTATGGCGTACGGGTTGAGCCAGATCGCGAACGGGATCTGGAAGGGCGAGCCGTGGAGCATGGTCATTAAAGAAGTGATCGACGGCCTGATTTATGGATGCCTGACGGCGGGAATGTTTGGGTGGTTGTGGCCGAAAGGATAAAGAACAGTTGTCAGCTGTCGGTGATCCGTTGTCAGTTAAGACGAACGGCATGCGAGTGCAGCGATCCCAGGTTGGCGGCCAAGAGAAGGCCGCGAACCTGGGGCACCGGCAGTTGAAAAAACAGCAGGTCCTTCGGCTCGGACGCGCTTTGTTAAGCGCGTCCTCGCTCAGGATGACAAACGTTTTATTTCTAGCGTTCGAAGCTTTCGCCCAGACGATCCAAAGCGGCTTTGGCTTCTTTGTTCCCGCGCAGAGTGGCCTGGTCGTACCAGTTAACGGCTTGCTGCACGTCTTCGCGGACGCCGGAGCCGGTTTCATAGGCGCGGCCGAGTTCGTACATGGCTTCAGCGTTGCCCGCGGCGGCAGCCTTCTTGTACCAGTTCAGAGCATCCTTGGAGCTCTTGGGTACGCCGGAGCCGGTGGCGTAAATGCGTCCTAGCCGAACCATCGCGGAACTGTCTCCGGCTTCGGCGGCTTTGCTGAACCAGAAAAGGCTTGCTGAAAATCCTGTGCAGCGCCTTCGCCCTTCTCGTAGGCGTTGCCCAAAGTTGCCATGGCGTGCGCGCTACCTGACTGCGCCTGGCGAAATGCTGCTGCGACTTCCGGGCTGAGATTGGCTGGAGTTGGCGGTTGTGTTGCTCAGAGTGCTCGTCGACTCGGCTTCTTGCGATGTCTTTGATGCTGGCGATTGCGTGGCGCCTGCCGAAGCGTTGGAACGCGTGCAGCCGGAAGTCATGAGCAGCCCAGTCAGAATGAACGACCCGATGAGGCAAGTGCGTTTTGCTGGAACTTGGCGCAAATGAATGTTAACGAGATGCAACATACGCGATGTTAGTCGGAGCTACGGCGCTGTCTCGTCCTCACGTACTTCCAGTTTATTGCGAGAACGGGCGAGTTTTCCAGTGGTGGACAGCCAAGTCGCTTGGTCGCAATTGCCCCTCGGTTCCCGAGGAAAACCGTCCGCAGTTGATTTCAGGTCAGCTCACAGGATAAAGTCTGTGGCACACAAAACTAAGCTGTGGGGTCGTAAGCCAAGACACACGAGACGGAAAATCTCTGCTCCGATGGAGCGGACCTAACTCATCGCAACTGACTGGTTGCGAGAACAACCTTGCCCTGTTTGCGTGGAGATATTGAATGAACTTTGGAGTGGGTAACCGAACTCTGGCATTGGGAGCGCTGGCCTTTTCCAGCTTTTTCGCGAGCGGAAGTCTGGCTTCCGCGCAGGTGGTCACGGGCACGTTGGGTCAGGCCAACGCCACCACCACCATCAAAGGAAATCAGATTCCGCCGCCGCCGCCGAAGTTTGGCGGCGTGATCAAGGAAACCTCCAAGACTTCCACACCGTGGTGGCCGCCGCGCGTGGTGCCTCCTAAGGGCGCGCCCAACGTGCTGCTGATCATGACCGATGACCAGGGCTACGGCGTGCCGAGCACGTTTGGCGGCGTCATTCCGACGCCGAACCTGGACCGCATTGCCAAGGCGGGGCTGCGCTACACCGAGTTCCACTCCACGGCGCTGTGCTCGCCGACGCGAGCGGCGTTGATTACCGGCCGCAACCATCATTCGGTCGGCTTCGGCGTCATCGGCGAATTGTCCACCGGCTATCCGGGCTATGACTCCGATCATCGGGCCGGATAATGCCACCGATCGGCGAGATCCTGAAGGAAAACGGTTACGCCACCTCGTGGTTCGGCAAAGACCACAACACGCCGGGTTTCCAATACAGCACCAGCGGCCGGGCCCTTCGACCAATGGCCGTCGGCATGGGCTTCCAGTACTTCTACGGATTCCTGGGCGGCGAGACCGACCAGTGGACGCCCTACTTGTTCCGCAATCACGGACGCAGGTGTTCTCCATGGGTCGGCCATCCCGGCTACAACCTCATCACCGACATGGCCGACGATGCCATCCGCTACATGAGGGACCTGAACGCTTCGGCGCCCGACAAGCCGTTCTTGTTTATTACGTGCCCGGCGGCTCGCACTCGCCCCACCAGCCGAAGCAGGAATGGATCGACAAGTTCCATGGCAAGTTCGACATGGGCTGGGAAAAGATGCGCGAGCAGATCTTCGAGAACCAGAAGAAGCTGGGCGTGATTCCGCCGAATACGACGCTGACGCCGTGGCCGGACGGACAGGCGGAGTATGGCGGAGCCAAGCTGCCCAAGTGGGACTCGCTGAGCGACACGGAAAAGAAGATGTATGCCCGCGAAGCGGAGGTGTTTGCCGGCCTACACCGCCTACACCGACTATGAGATTGGTCGCGTGATCGACGAACTCGAGAAGATGGGCAAGCTCGATAACACGCTGATTATCTACATCGACGGCGACAACGGCACCAGCGCGGAAGGCAGCATTTACGGCACGTTCAACCAGTATGACCGCCTACAACGGCATTCTCAACCAGCCGGAAGTCAAGCCCGTCCTGGCCTACAATGCGTTGCACTATAACGACTGGGGCTCAGACAAGACCTACCCGCATATGTCGGTGGCCTGGTCCTGGGCGTTCGATACGCCCTTCAAGTGGACGAAGCAGGTGGCGTCGCACTTCGGCGGTACCCGGCAGGGTCTGGCGATTTCGTGGCCCGGCCACATCAAAGACCCGGGCGGGATTCGCACCCAGTTCCACCACGTCATTGATATCGTTCCGACGATTCTCGAAGCCGCCGGCATCCAGGCGCCCGACGATGGTCAACGGCATCAAGCAGAAGCCGATCGAAGGCGTGAGCATGCTGTACACCTTTGACTCGGCCAACGCCAACGCGCCTTCGAAACGCGACACGCAGTACTTCGAGATGGTGGGCAACCGCGCCATCTATCACGACGGATGGGTTGCCGCCACCACGCCGCCGTCGCCGCCGTGGGAGCTGGGAACAGGCACGATGCCGCCTCATCGACCAATACAAGTGGGAGCTTTACAACATCGCCGACGACTATTCGGAGTCCAACGACCTGGCGGCCAGCAATCCTGACAAGCTGAAGGAAATGCAGGCGCTGTTCCTGAAAGAGGCGGGGAAATACCAGGTCTTTCCGCTGGATAACTCGGGCTTCGTACGCTTGCTGACGCCGCGGCCGAGCGCGATCGCGGGGAAGACCGATCTTCACCTACACCGGCGTGAATCCCGGCATTCCGGTGGGCAATGCTCCGAGTATTCTGGACAAGGACTACACCATCACCGCTGAGGTCACGATCCCCAGCGGCGGCGCAGAGGGAGTGATCGTCGACCCTCGGCGGCCGCTTCGGCGGCTACGCGCTCATGCTGAGTCCGAGCGCAAGCTGGTTGTTCGAGCAGCGACCTGTTCAAGTACATCGGTCTGGGGCTTGTTGATTTTCGGGCTGCTTCTGCTCTTCGTTGGCACGGCCGGCAGATGGAGAAGGCGCTTCGGCTACGCGCTCTGTTGCTGATCGCGGCCCTCGGACTGATTCTTGCTTTCGCCACCGACCTATTCCACATCGGCCGCGGCAGACCGGTATTCGTTTACAACTTCCTGGACCTGGAGCGCTTCCGCTGGGAAGGGCTTTCTTCCCTCGATGAAGGCAAGCACACCATCGTGTTCGACTTCAAGTACGACGGGCCCGGGTCCCGCCAAGGGTGGTACCGGCGTGCTGAGCGTGGATGGCAAGGAGGTCGCCCGCAAGACGATCGAGCATACCATTCCGCTGCTGATGTCGATCGACGAGACCTTCGACGTCGGGCTCGATACCCGCACGCCGGTGGACTTCAGCTATGAGGTTCCATTTCGCGTTCACCGGAACCATCGACAAGCTGAACTATAACCTGGGGCCGTCGCAGTTGTCGGCCGAAGACCAGAAGAAGGTGGACGACGCAATGGCCAGAGTCAACAACTAGGCGGCCGAGCTCAGACAATCGATAGATGCTTGTGTGCTCGCCAGCCCTCGCTGGCGCACGTAACCAGGACAATTCGGAGGCTGAAGACGCGTAGCGAACAGAGCCCGTGGGACCATCAACCGACTGTTGGAATCGCTCATCTCGAATGTCCAGAAGCTCACCGTGGTGGCGCTGGCGATCATGCTCGTCGTTGTGATGCTGCTTTCGACGATGCATCTGGGCTGGATGATCGGCGAAGAAATTCTGAAACCTCCCAAGTGGCTCATTCCAGTGCAGGGCCTGCTGGAGATCTTTGGGTACTTCCTGCTGGTGCTGATCGGGGTTGAATTGCTGGAGACGCTAAAGGCATATGTGAGGAACGGACGTTATTCACGTGCGGGTGGTGCTTGAAGTGGCGCTGATCGCGATGGCGAGGAAGGTCATTATCGAAGAACCGAACAACGGTGCCCGGAATGACGCTATTCGGCATCGCGGCACTGATTCTGGCGCTAGGGATTGCGTTCTTCTTCGAGCGCCAGGCAAAACGAGAGACTGGACACGGGATTCTGTGAGGACGTGTAACGCATGAAGGCGACAACATTGGTGAAAGTCTCGGCGGCGATTGAGGCGGCAACAGGCGTCGCGTTGATCGCTGTTCCTGAAATGGTGGCGCGTCTACTGTTGGGCGCCGAGCTTTCGACCAGTGGTATTGCGGTGGCGCGCGTGGCTGGCTTTGGGCTGCTCGCCCTGGGGCTGGCGTGTTGGCCGGGAAACGAAGACGCAACTCCGTCAGCCATTCGAGCACTCGTCGTCTATAACCTGCTGGCAGGGTTGTACCTGGGGTATCTACGATTTAGCGGTGAGTTTGTCAGCTACCTGCTTTGGCCTGCTTGCGCGGTGCACCTTGTGATCGGAGTTTGCTGGTGGTGCTGGCGTATAGGACGACTTCTCCTGAAAAGACCGGTCGGGCTTGAATTTAGGGGGTTACGGGGCGGACAGAAGCCGACTATAATTTAGAAAGGTTTGCACTATGTCCAGCCGTGTCTCTAAGCCGCAAATGATCGCCTGCGCAGGATCCCATCCTGCGTGCGATGCCGGCGCGCGTGCGTCGTGGTCGCGGCCGATTTCATCGCGGGCCGACTCGAAGCTCGCTCCCTGCATGGTGCGCCCCAACCTCTTTTCGGGCGACTAGCTCACCACCATTTGCATCTGGGGAGTTCCTGAGTCTTTCGCAGATTGCGCTTCCGGGGCTGAAGCCCCTCAATTATTGGAACTCCTGCACCGCCGGCCTGAAGGCCGGCTCTACCTAAGAAATTCGGCACATTCCCCGTGCCTCAGCCAGTTCGCAGGAGAAATTCCATGACCACCAATACCCTTACTCCAGTTGCAGGACCGAAGATCAGGACCGCTCTACCCGGACCGAATGCCAAGCGCGTTCTCGAAGGCGATCACCAGTACATTTCGCCGTCGTACACACGTTCGTATCCGATGGTGGCCAAGCGCGGGCGAGGCGTGATCGTGGAAGACGTGGACGGCAATGAGTTCCTCGACTTCTCGGCGGGCATTGCCGTGACTTCGACGGGACACTGCCATCCGGAAGTGGTTGCCGCGATTCAGAAGCAAGCGGGCGAGCTGATCCACATGTCGGGCACCGACTTCTACTACGAGAGCATGGTGACGCTGGCGGAGCGGCTGTCGAAGATTGCTCCGATGAAGGGGCCGCACAAGTTTTACTACGGCAACTCGGGCGCCGAAGCGGTGGAGTGCGCGCTGAAGCTGGCGCGGTATCACACCAAGCGTCCGCATGTGATTGCGTTTCTAGGAGCTTTCCATGGCCGCACGATGGGAGCGCTGTCGTTGACCGGGTCGAAGCCGCAGCAGAAGCGGCGGTTCGCGCCGATGCTGCCGGGCGTGACGCACGTGCGCTATCCGGATGTGTACCGCGGTTGCGTTGGCGGAGCGCAGGAAGGCGAGGCGTTTGCGCTGGGCTGTGCGCGTTACATCGAAGACAAGCTGTTCAAGACGATTCTGCCGCCGGAGGAAGTGGCCGCGATTTTCGTGGAGCCGATCCAGGGCGAAGGCGGATATGTCGTGGCGCCCACCGTATTCATGCAGGAATTGCGCAAGATTTGCGATCGCCATGGAATTCTGCTTGTGGCCGACGAGGTGCAGTCGGGCGTGGGACGCACTGGCAAATGGTGGGCGATTGAGCACACCGCGGTGGAGCCGGACATTGTTTGCATCGCGAAGGGAATCGCGAGCGGCATGCCTCTCGGGATAACGATGGCGAAGGCGGAGATTATGGACTGGGTTCCGGGATCGCATGCCTCGACGTACGGCGGCAATCCGGTGGCGATTGCGGCGGCGCTGGCGACGCTCGACGTGCTAGAGCGCGAAGGCATGAAGAATGCCGAGGTGGTGGGTAATTACATCATGGAGCGCATCGCGGAGTGGCCGCAGACACTGGAAATTGTGGGCGATGTGCGTGGACGCGGGTTGATGATCGGTATCGAGATTGTGACCGATAAAAAACTACGGACGCCCGGTGCCGAGGAGCGCGACCGCATCGTCGAGTTGGCGTTCGAGCGCGGCGTGCTGCTGCTGGGTTGCGGGCCGAACTCGATCCGGCTGGCTCCGCCGCTTATCGTCAGCAAAGAGCAGGCCGACATCGCGCTGGATGTGCTGGAAGAGTGCATTCACCTGGTGGCGATCGATTACAAGCACGCGCACCAGTAGGCAGTAGGCAGTCGCCGGTTACCAGTCGCCAGTAGGCAGTTTGGAACCCACCCTGTCGTCCGCCGCGGCGGGTGATAAGGGTGGGGCACCCGAGCGACGCGAGAGGATAGTGGATCCCACCCTTTCCCAAAAGACGGGAAAGGATGGGGCACCCACGAATGCTGCTTTAGTGGGACGCCCGCAATCGTCTGCGAGGGACGGGGATGGCGTAAGATATCCGAGGCGCCCCAGGAGACCAATCAACAGTGCCTGAACTTCGCAAAGATCCCATCGTTGGACGATGGGTGATCATATCGACTGATCGCGCAAAACGCCCAACCGATTTTGTAAGGGAGTCCGTCAAGATGAAGGGCGGATTTTGCCCCTTCTGCCCGGGCGCGAAAGCAAGACGCCCAACGAAGTGCTGGCCTACCGCCCGAACGGCGCCGGCCGTGACTCGCAGGGCTGGACGGTTCGCGTGGTGCCTAACAAATTTCCAGCGCTTGGGATCGAAGGCAGCCTCAATCGTTCGGCCGATGGCATGTTCGACAAGATGAACGGCATCGGCGCGCATGAAGTCATCATCGAGACGCCGGACCATAATGAGACGCTGGCCACGCTGCCGGAGAAGCGGATTGAAGACGTGCTGTGGGCGTTCCGTGACCGCATCCTCGACCTGAAGAAAGACAAACGCTTCAAGTACATCATGATTTTCAAGAACCACGGCACGGCAGCCGGGGCAACGCTGGAACACGCGCACGGACAGTTGATTGCGCTGCCGATCGTCCCGAAACATGTGCTGGAAGAGCTGGACGGCGCCAAAGATTATTACAAGTTCAAGGAACGCTGCGTTTTTTGCGACATCATCCGGCAGGAGATGGATGAGGGTGTGCGAGTGGTGGCGGAGAACGAGGGCTTCCTGACGATCGCACCCTATGCGCCGCGGTTTCCGTTTGAGACGTGGATTCTGCCCAAGAAGCACGAATCGGCGTTTGAGAACTCGTCGTCGCAGACGTATGAGCAGTTGGCAAGAGCGCTGAAGAACCTGCTACAGCGTGCCGATACGGTGCTGGACAATCCGGCGTACAACATGGTGATTCACAGCGCTCCGGTGCAGGAAGGTCCGATGGAGCACTACCACTGGCACGTCGAGTTCATGCCGCGGCTGACGAAGATCGCCGGCTTTGAGTGGGGCAGCGGTTTCTATCAGAATCCGACTCCTCCGGAAGAGGCGGCGCTGTATCTGCGTGAGGCGAAGGTGAGGACTGCGGTGCCGGTACCGGTGGGGTAAGCTGAAGTTGATTGGAATGCGAAAGCCTGACCGACGCGGTCAGGCTTTTTCGATGCGCGATGGAGAGGTACTTACGCGAGCAACTTCTTTCGCAATACGGTCAGGCCAGTCAGCAACCCGCTGCCCAATAGGATCAAGCTGGACGGCTCAGGCACGGGGCTGTCAAACGTTTGGAAGCTGAATTTGTAGCTCGTTGGGGTGGTCCAACTGAGTTCGACTTCGTTGAACTTGAAGCCCGGTGCCTTCGGGTGCCACACGGGTCCGCCGATTTGGGTCGTCAAGCCGACTACGTTCCCATTGAGATAGTACGTCGCAGTCGTTGTGACCAGGTTCGGAGCATTCGTCAGGTATGTGGCATCCGCGAGAGTGGAGAATGTCTCCCACACATGGTTCGATGTGCCTGTGCAGACTCCCGGCTTGCAAGAACCGAAGCCGTCTGACATTAACGTAACTGTCTCGGGCGCGAGTTGCCAACTGGGATGCATTACGTATGTCGAAAGTGTGTACGAACCAGGCTGGGTAATGCTCTGATTGCCGACCGTCCCGGCAAAATCTACAAACGGGTCCGCGAAGGAAACGCAGGTCAGAAAAACAAGTACAGCCGTCATCATCACGATTTTCTTCATTCACCACATCCTTTTGAGCATCCCAAGTCAAGCCAGGGAGAGTTAGTGGATACTAATCTAACACCCACTAATCGCGCAACTAAAAACGAAGGAGGACTTCTCAGAGAGGGCTACTCTATCGGTTCCAAATTGAGTCTGTCCAGTCTTCAGGGCGGATGGATTCTCCGCTACAAGACGACCATGTGCCTGAACTCTCCGATCTGCGATGAGCGTTGTTCATGCCGAAAACGCTGAGGGAGGAGGCTGACCGATCACCAAGCGTGGCTGTAAAATGCTGAATATAGGGACTTTACTCCTGGCGATCCTGAAATTCCTCGTACCAGGCCATCTGGATGGCTTCGAGCTTTCCTTCGTTCGATGCTTTAGGATCGGCGGTGAAGTTTGAGAGTTCGGTCACGTAACGATGCAGGTCAGTGAAACGGATTTCGAGTGGGTTCAGGTCGGGAAACTTCTCCGATAGTTCGATGCCGATATCTTCGGCGGTGTCCCAGGTGAGTTCGTGCGGCATCCGTTCCTCGCTTGTGTCGCCGGCTGAAGCCGGCTCTGGATTATAAAGGGCGCGGTAACGCGGCGCTGAAGCGGCGCTCTACCCAAAATCGCGTCGGCGCGGCGCGCTGTGACATCTTAGTGGCCAGCTCCTTCGGAGACGTAGTTGCGGTTCCACGACGGAATTTCGACCACGACCTCGCCGGGCTTCTCAATGATGGACTGGCAGCCGAGGCGCGACTCAAGTTGCAGGTCAGCAGCCATGTCGAGCTTGTCGGCTTCGTCGTCTTCCATGGGGCTGAGGAGTTCCTTGCCCTTCTTCACAACGACGTGACAAGTGGTGCAGGCGCAGTTGCCGCCACAGGCGTGTTCGAGATGGAACCCGAAGTTCAAGGCGACATCGAGGAGTGATTGCGGCTTGCCGTGCTCCTGATAGGGCAGCTTGCCGTGCTCGAACTCGAAGGTCTTGTTCTCGGGGAGAAAGGTGACCTTCACTGTGTTTGTGCCGGGTGCGTCGATGGTGGCGGCTCCGGTGCCTTGCGATTTTTCGTCGGACATAAATTCCTTCTTCGTATTCGGGCGGGGCTGAAGCCCCTGATTTCAAAAACATGCGGTTAACGCGGAGCTGAAGCGCCGCTCTACCTAGTTATTAATCTCGGCCTTGGCGATGGGGTGGGGCGAAGCGGGGCCTTCGCCCACGTCAGCCGTCTCCATGTTCTTGCCTTTGAGCGCCGACGTAACAGCGCTGTCCATCATCAGTTCGGCGAGGCGCATCGTTGCCTGGTTAAGCGCGTCGATGGCGGTGCGAATCGCCTGGTAATCCTCGTGAGGGGCGACAGCTTTCAAGCCTGATTCCAGCTTGCCGATGTCGTCGCGCTCGCGCGAAGTCAGTGACTGCCACGCCGGGCTCTTTCGTCCTTTTGCCAGCGCGGCCAGAATCGTTTCGGCCTCGTTGCGCGCTTCGATGACCTGGCGCTTGGCGAAATCTTCTTCGGCGTAATCGAAAGATTCGAGAATCATGCCCTCGACCTGTTCATCGGTGAGTCCGTAGCTCGGCTGCACTTCGATTTCGGCTTCCTTGCCGCTGCGTGCTTCGCGCGCGGAGACATGCAGGATGCCGTTGGCGTCGAGCAGGAACTTTACTTCGATGCGCGGGAGTCCGGCAGGCATGGGCGGAATGCCTTTGAGGTCGAAGCGCGCGAGTGAGCGGCAATCTTTCGCCAGTTCGCGCTCGCCTTGGACGACATGGATGGCGACGTTGGTCTGACCTTCGACTCCGGTGGTGAAGTGCTCAGTGGCCGACTCGGGAATAGTCGAGTTTCGGTGAATGATTTTGACTACGCCGCCGCCGAGCGATTCGATGCCGAGCGAGAGCGGTGTCACGTCGAGCAGTAGCATTTCTTTGGTGGCATCAGACCCGCCCCCTAGAATGTTGGCCTGCACGGCAGCGCCAAGCGCGACCACTTCGTCGGGATTGAGGTCGGCGTGGGGTGTGCGCTGGAATTGCTCTTCCACCAATTTGCGAACCAAGGGAATGCGCGTGGATCCGCCGACGAGGACAGCTTCGTCGATCTGCTTGGCGGTGAGGCCTGCGTCCTTCATCGCTTGGCGGACCGGGCCGACAGTGCGCTCGACCACGGGCCGGATGAGCTGCTCATATTGCTCGCGCGTGATCTTGCGTTGGTAGTGTTTCCCACCTGGGAGTTCGACATCAAGAATCGTTTCGTCTTGCGCGGAGAGTGCGATCTTCGCTTCGATGACGGCCTTGCGAATGGTCTGCACAGCTTCGCCACTGCGGCGCACGTCGAGGCCGAGGTCGCCTTGAATGTCATCGAGCGCTATGGCAATGAGAAGATTGTCGATGTCGTCGCCCCCAAGATGGGTGTCGCCGTTGGTGGCGATGACCTCGAAGATGCCTTCGTGCAATTTCAGAATCGAGACGTCGAATGTGCCACCGCCCAGGTCGTAAACCGCTACGGTTGCGGTGTCTTTCTTGTCGAGGCCGTAGGCGAGGGAAGCGGCGGTAGGCTCATTCACAAGACGAAGGACTTCGAGGCCCGCGATGCGTCCGGCGTCTTTGGTGGCCTGGCGCTGAGCATCGTTGAAGTATGCCGGTACGGTGATGACGGCCTTGGTCACCGGTGCTCCGAAGTAACGCTCGGCATTGCGCTTGAGCTGGCGCAGGATGAAGGCCGAAATTTCCGGCGGAGTGTAGGACTTATTGCCGAGCTTTATGCGCAGCACCTCGCCTGCGGCGAGATCGTCGGCGAGGCGGAAAGGGAAGAGCTTGAGCTCGTCCTGGATGTCTTCGACGCCGCGTCCCATGAGGCGTTTCACGCTGTACACGGCGCGCTCGGGCGTCTCGATGAGATATTTGCGCGCGGCGTTGCCGACGATGATCTGGTCACGCTCATCGAGGGCGACGACCGAGGGCACGAGGTTCAAGCCGTCTTCGCCGGGAATGACGACGGGACGGTCGTTTTCCATGTAGGCGACCAGCGAGTTGGTGGTGCCGAGATCGATTCCGATAATGCGTTCAGTGGCCATGCGTTCGTGGTTAGCTTTCGAGAGCCTCGTCGATTTCGCGCAGCAGGTTGCGAATGTAAGAGCGGCGATTGAGAATCGCCAGCATCGAATCGAGGGCGGCGGTGCGATCGGTATCGGAAACGTTTTCGCCCGCGGCGGTGCGATCGATGATGGCGTCCCACCAGTTCCATGCAGTCGCAAGGTCGCTGAGCATCGAGGCTTGCTTGGCCTCGAGCTGCTGCTTGTGCTGCTGCAAATCTTTCTCGAGAGCGGGGTCATCATCGCCCGCCTTCTTTTCCATGCGTAACTCTTCGAGTTGCATATTGAGCTCGAAGACTTCTTCAAGAAGGTCGGGAGGGACGGCTTGCTTCTTGGCCGCTCCAGACTTGCGGGCCTCTTCGGTCGCCGCCTTCGATTGTTCTTCGAAATGAACGCCCTGGAGCCCGAGCAAGTATTCAGTGCGAGAAATGGGATCTTTCAAGGTGCGATAGGCGTCATTGAGCTGAGAGGTTTTCTCGAGGCTCCACTCCTGCTCATTGTCGTTGGCCCGGGCGTTTATGTCTGGGTGCAGCTTTCGGCTGAGGGCGTAAAAGTCGCGTTCCAGTTGCGCCGTGTCGACGTTCAGTTTGTAGGGCAGCGCGAAAAACGTGAAGTAATCGACAGGGGCCGGGGGCTGAACCTTGCCGCATTCCTGGCAGTAGTGCGCGGCGCGCATGGCTCCGCAGGACCAGCACTCGGTGGTGATGGGTTTCGACGGAGTCGAGACCAGCACGCCGGATTTGTCGAAGTTGTGTGTGCTTCCCATAATCTATTCAAATAAGGTGACGCTAGTGCGTCGCCGTGCGTCGTCTGCCGTCCCTACCGGGACTCGAATTTCTTTGGCACTCCACCCAGACCGCCGCGGCGGGCTGAGCTAAGATATTTCGCCCCTCGGGGCTGGTGTCGCCGCTGCGAAGCTTGCGCGCTTCCAGGGCTAAAGCCCGGAAACCATAAACGCGCTACATCACTGGCCTAAAGGCCAGTGCTTCCACCTAAGAGCCGATGCTTCCACCCTTCCTGCCCCTTCGAGATGTGAAGGATCCTGTCCAGAAAGGACGAGACCTAGGTGGGAAAAATCTCGCATCTACGAGAACGACGTGCCGCAGCCGCATGATTTCTTGGCATTTGGGTTGCGGAATTCGAAGCCCTGGTGCATCAGGCTTTCTTCGTAATCCAAAATCATGCCGTGCAGGTAGATGAACGACTTCGGATCGACGAAAACGCGAACGTCTTCAAACATGAAAACGCGATCGCGCTCGCGAGGCTGGGTATCGAAGCGGATGTTGTAACTCAGACCTGAGCAGCCTCCGCCCTGTACGCCGAGCCGCAGGCCGCCTTCGGTGGGAGAAATGCTTTCCTTGGCCATGGCGGAACGGATGCGCGCCAGAGCCTTCTCCGTCACCTGGATGCCCTTCGAGGGTGCCGCTGGAGCCTGCGCCGGGTTTTCAATGTTGACCGTGGTCATTGTCGTCCCTCGCTCCCCAGCGCGTTGATGCGCCGAGAAGCGATCTCCCTGATCAGTTTACGCCCGCTGTTCAACCGCAACCGGCGCGTCCTGTGTCTGCTTCTTCTTCCAATCGCCGATGGCGGCGCGGATGGCGTCCTCAGCCAGCACCGAGCAGTGAATCTTGACCGGCGGCAACGAGAGCTCTTTCACGATCTCGGTATTCTTGATCTGGAGGGCTTCATCAACCGTCTTGCCCTTCACCCACTCGGTGGCGAGCGAAGACGAGGCGATGGCGGAGCCGCAGCCGAAGGTCTTGAATTTGGCATCCTCAATGATGTTCGTCACGGGATTGACCTTGATCTGGAGCTTCATGACGTCGCCGCACTCGGGTGCGCCGACCAGTCCGGTGCCGACTTCGGTGCTGCTCTTGTCGAGCGAGCCGACGTTGCGGGGATTGGTGTAATGATCGAGAACCTTGTCGCTATATGCCATTGTGTCTCCTAAATCCGTAATTCAGCGGCTAAAGCCGCGTATTGAAAAATCTGTTTCGGCACGACTGAAGTCGTGCCCTGACGCGAACACTTAGTGGGCCGGTTCGGCCGCCCACACAACCTTCGACAAATCAACGCCTTCTTTCGCCATCTCGTAAAGCGGCGACAGTTCGCGCAGCCGCGTGACTGTATCCACCACGCGCTTGGCGACGTAATCGACTTCGGCTTCGGTGTTGAAGCGGCCTAGACCAAACCGGATCGAGCTGTGCGCAAGATCGTCACCCGCGCCCAGGGCCTTCAATACATAAGATGGCTCAAGCGTCGCCGAGGTGCAGGCCGATCCGCTGGAAACCGCGATGTCGTTGATGCCCATCAGCAACGATTCGCCTTCGACGTACGCGAAGCTGATGTTGAGGTTGTTCGGCAGGCGGTGTTCGACCGAGCCGTTGATATAAACCTCATCGAGCTGGCCCATGATGGCGTCTTTCAAGCGATCACGCAGTCCACTCATCTTCTTGGATTCCTCGGCCATCTCCTCATGAGCGATGGCGCAGGCCTTGCCCAATCCGACGATGCCGGGGACGTTTAGCGTGCCCGAGCGCATGCCGCGCTCGTGGCCGCCGCCGTCAATCTGCGCGACGAGCTGCACGCGCGGGTTCTTACGGCGAACATAAAGCGCGCCCACGCCTTTGGGGCCGTAGAGTTTATGGGCCGTGATCGAGGCCAGATCAACGTTGTCTTGAATCACGTTGAACGGAACCTTGCCGATGGCCTGCACCGCGTCGGTGTGGAACAACACTCCGCGCTCGTGACACAAGGCACCGATTTCGCGAATAGGCTGCAACGCGCCAATCTCATTGTTGGCGGTCATGATGCTGACCAGGATGGTCTTGTCATCCATGGCGCGTTTGAGGTCTTCGAGATCGATGCGTCCGTCCTTCTGCACCGGCAGGTAGGTGACGCGGAAACCATGCTTCTCCAGGCGCTTACAAGTGTCGAGCACAGCCTTGTGCTCGATGGCCTGGGTGATGATGTGGTTGCCCTTCTCGCGGTACATCTCGGCTACACCCTTAATGGCGAGGTTGTTACTCTCGGTAGCGCCAGAGGTGAAGATGATTTCCTTGGGGCTGGCGCCGATGAGCTTGGCGATGCGCTCGCGGGCCTGCTCGACGGCCTGCTCGGCAACCCATCCGAACTCGTGGTTGCGGCTGGCGGCGTTGCCGAAGTATTCGCCGAAATAGGGCAGCATCTCTTCCACGACGCGCGGATCGGGCCGCGTGGTGGCGTGGTTGTCCATATAAATGGGGAGCTTCACGCCCTTGGGTACGTCTTCCGCAATGATCTTGGTGCTCATAATTGCCAGTGTCTCCTAAAGTTTTTCAGCTTTTTCCGAAGGCCAACCGAGGGTCACCAGCTCTGGTGAAGATTCCTGGTCAGGCTCTGTCATGTCCCAAATGGTTAGCTTGCTTAGAACTTCTTCAATGGTGCGACTTACCTTGCGCAAGGGCTCACGGACGGTGCAGCGGTCGCTCTGGTCGCAATCGGCGGTGGCGTCGCTGCACGAGGTGATGAACAGCGGGCCCTCGATGGCGCGGATCACTTCATATGCTGTAATGCTGCGAGGATCGCGCGACAGAACGTACCCGCCATTGGTGCCGTATTGCGAAATCAGCAGCTTTGCCTTGGTGAGGCGCTGGAGAATCTTTGCCAGGGCCTCCTGCGGGATGCTGTACATCTCAGCGAGGTCCTTGGCGCTGCAGGCGCCCAAGTCGGCGTGCTCTGCCAAGTGGCGCATCGCGATCAGGCCGTAGTCCGCTTTTTTGGTGAGCTTCAGCAAAGTAAATCCAATAGCTTAGACGCATTGGCGACTAATTCAGTCGCATTTTGATTTTAGGCGCTAGTGTGCCCGAAATGCAAGCCTTTACAGGGAAAGTGAGGGATTTGCATTGAGCGGTAACTAACAGAGGCTAAATGGTTTGGCAATCGGCGATTGAAATTGTCGCACATTGCGGAATAGCGGTGGAGGAATATGCGACTCAAAACGTCGTTTACTGCCGCGGATGGCTCCTTCGGGTAGGCAGATTCGGATCGTTTGGCGACGTCCGCAACCTATCCGGGAGTTCGAATTCCGCACCTCGAAGAGATCCTCCGAGCGGCGATTTCTAATCGAGGCTGAGAAGCGGAATCCGGCGAATCGATTTTCCGACTGTGGATACATTGCAATTGAAACAAGAAAGTCGAATGTCGATCGTGTGAACTGCTGAGTGACGTGTTCGAGACAGCCGAGTGGCACGCGACGGCTTAAATTCGCGGCTCGTCCCATGGAGAGAAGATTTTCATACGGCAAGTGCGGGAAATGCTTGACATCGCGTCAGACCGTTCTAAAATACCGCTCAATTCGCAACTGCCCGAAGGGGTCGGGCCGAGGTCTATGAATAGCATCCAGCCGACGAACACAACCCACAGCTACCCCCAGAGCGAGGCCATGGCGCAGAAGTGTCTTCATCCTCGAGTCCAGGTGGTGTCGCGCGACGAAGACGCGGAATTCGTGGAATGCCTCGAATGCCGCGAAATCTTCGATTCGAGCGAGTTCCGCGATATGGACATCGAGGCGAAGATTCCCACCGAAGAAGAATAGGCCTGCCCGTCGAACAAGTTGATGTTTGCGCGAGAAGGCGGCGGTGCGTTTAGAAGGAAGCACCTGGTAATTAGTAATTGGCTTGGAACCTCTAGCGGCCTAGCCTCAGTCCCGGGTCAGACGAAATGTCAGCCATTGCGAATTCGCCTGCAAGAAAACGCGGATAGGCGGCTGCGGCAATCATGGCGGCGTTGTCGGTAGAGAGCTTGCGCGAGGGAAAGAAAACCGGGATTTCTTCTTCGGCAGCAGTTGCTGCGAATGTTGTGCGCAATTCGCTGTTGGCGGCGACTCCTCCGGTGACGAGTAAAGTGGCTACGCCGAACTCGATGGCGGCGCCGAGCGTTTTGGTCACAAGGTCATCCACGACCGCGCGCTGGAACGACGCAACCAGATCGAGCGTCTGGCGGTCGGCGGCGGCGAGGTAATCTTCGGGAGTGGGCTTGGCGATGGCCTTCATGGCCTCGCGACGCTGTTGAATGCTTTCCACCATGTTGTGCACTTCGACGTAGCGAAGCACGGCGGTCTTAATTCCGCTGTAAGAAAAGTCGGTGCGGCGCTCGTCAGCGGAGTGTCGGTTCTGCGGATTGCGATCGCGGTGCTTGATCTGAGCGAAAGGGAACTTCACCGCGTGAGGGTCTCCGTGCTGCGCGAGAAAATCGATAGCAGGTCCGCCGGGATAGCCGAGCTCGAGCAACTTTGCGACCTTGTCGAAAGCCTCGCCGGCAGCGTCATCGCGAGTGTGGCCGATGTTGCGGTAGGTCCAGCCAGAGTCGTGGCGCTCGGCGAGATAGAGATGTGTGTGTCCGCCGCTGACAACCAGGGCGAGCAAGGGAAATTGCAGGTCGGTGTTGCCGTTCTGGCGCTCTTCGAGCAGGACGGCGTGGATGTGTCCCTCGAGATGGTTGACAGCGATGAGCGGATTGTCAGCGGCGTAGGCGAGGGCCTTGGCATAGCTGAGGCCAACGAGCAGCGCGCCTGCAAGTCCGGGGCCTTGCGTGACCGCGATGGCGTCGATGGATTGGTAGGTTTTACCAGCGTCTTCGAGGGCTTTACGAACCACAGGAACGATGGCACGGAGATGCTCGCGAGAGGCGAGCTCGGGGACCACGCCTCCGAAGGGCTGGTGGGTTGCGATCTGCGAGTAAACGACGTTGGAGATGAGCTGTTCGCCCGAGCGAACCACGGCGGCTGCGGTCTCGTCGCAGGAAGACTCGATGCCGAGGATGTAGGTGTCGGGCACGAATTCATTGTACGAGGTGACTGGTTACTGGTAACTGGCAACCGGTGGCTGGCGGCTCACGAGGCCTATCCCATTTCCGAGATTTTGTACTTAACCAGTGACCAGTTACCGGCTCCTTATCCTCAACCTGCGGTCCATCGTCATCCCAGCGAATACAATCTCTTCATCCATGAAGCAGCATGCCATTCACGTGGTTCGCGAGTTGCGTCGGCACGGCTATCAGGCCTACCTGGCCGGCGGATGTGTGCGCGACATGCTGCTGGGTCTTGAGCCGACGGACTACGACGTCACCACCGACGCAACGCCAGACGAGGTGATGCGGATTTTTCCCGAGACATATGCTGTGGGAGCGCAGTTTGGCGTGGTGCTGGTTCCGGTGCCGAAAGAAATGCGTGAAATATGCCTGTCAGGTTCGCCGCATCCCGTCGAGGTTGCGACGTTTCGCAGCGATGGCATCTACTCTGGACGGGCGGCATCCGGAAAAGGTGCAGTACTCAAAGTCTCCGGAAGAAGATGTGCAGCGGCGCGACTTCACCATCAACGGGCTGCTGATGGATCCGCTGGATGGCGACCGAGTGCTGGATTTTGTCGGCGGGCGAGCAGATCTGGGCGCAGGACTCGTGCGGGCGATCGGCGATCCGGAGCGGCGTTTCCAGGAAGACAAGCTGCGCATGTTGCGGGCGGTGCGGTTTGCAGCGCGGTTTGGATACGCGATCGATCCTCCGACGTTTGCCGCCATTCAGAAGCTGGCCCCGACGATTCATCAGGTGAGCCGCGAGCGAGTGCGCGACGAGCTGACCAAGATGCTGACGGAAGGCCATGCGCGGCGGGCATTTGAGTTGCTTGACCAGACTGGCTTGCTCAGAGAGGTGCTGCCGGAGATCGTTCGCATGCACGGAGTGGAACAGCCGCCGCAGTTTCATCCTGAAGGCGATGTCTGGGTGCACACGATGATGCTGCTGGAGCAACTGAGGCCCGGGTGCCCGCGCACGCTGGCGTGGGGCGCGTTGCTGCACGACGTGGGCAAGCCTCCGACGTTTCGAGTGGCGCCGGACCGCATTCGTTTCGACGGTCATGTAGAGGTGGGAGTAGCGATGGCACACGAGATTTGCCAGCGGCTGCATTTTTCCAACGACGATACCGAGCAGATCGAGGCGCTGGTGGCGAACCACATGCGCTTTAAAGATGTGGAGCGCATGAAGGATTCGACGCTGAAACGATTCATGCGCCTGCCGAAGTTCGACGAACACATGGAATTGCATCGCATTGATTGCAGGGCGAGCCACGGCGGGTTGGATTTGTATGACTTTGTAGCGGAAAAGTTGCGGACTACCACGCCTGAGGAGATTCGTCCTGAACCATTGTTGACGGGCCGCGACCTGATTGAGATGGGCTATGCGCCGGGGCCGCGCTTTAAGGAGATTCTTGCCTCGTCGAGGATGCGCAGCTCGAGGGCAGGCTGCAGAGCAGGGAAGATGCGGTGGAGTGGGTGAAGCGGGAGTTTCCGCTGGCGCAGTAGTCGTCTAGAATCGAAGTTCACGACATGCAACACGCACGCGCCACACTCAAGAAAATATTTGCCGACAAGGTCTGCGGGCAGGCCGGGGAAGGGCCCCGTTGCTGGCGTGGCCAGTGGTGTGCGGAGGAACGGTGGCGGAAAAGACCCGCGCACTGAGTTTTGTGGATGGCGTGTTGGTGGTGGCCGTGCCCGATGCTGCGTGGCGTCATCAATTACAGGGAATGTACCAGCAGTATCTCGCGGGCGTTGAACCAGCTGGCGGGAAAGCAAGTGCGGAGCATTTCATTCGTGGTGGCGCCACATGCCACCCGTCCAATTGCTTAATGACGAGGACAGCAATCATGGTTTCGGAAAAAGACGTTTCCTACGTCGCGGACCTGGCGCATCTCGATCTGACAGCCGAGGAACGCGCGCGCATGTTGAAAGACCTGAACTCGATCCTGGGATACATCGAGCGGCTGAACCAGCTCGACACCGCGAACGTGGAGCCGATGGCGCAGGTGGCGAGCCGCTACGGCGCCGGGCGCAGCGGTTGGACAATGCCATGCGAGCGGACGAATTGCGTCCGTCGCTTGCCGCACGAAGAAGCGATGAAGAACGCTCCGCAGACCGATGGCACGTTTTTCAAGGTGCCGAAAGTGATCGAGAAATAGGGGCCCAGGTGACGAATCTCGACATATTGACAGTAGACGCGGCGCGGACGGCGGTGCTGGAGAAGCAGACAACAGCGACCGCGCTGGTGGATGCGTTTTACAAGAAGATTGAAGCGGAAGACCCGGCGATCGGCGCATATCTGACGCTGTGCAAGGAGCGCGCACATCGGCAGGCCGAGCGCATAGATGCGCTGGCCGACAAGGGCGACGCGCTGCCTCCGCTGGCGGGCGTGCCGATCGCCATCAAGGATGTGCTGACCACGAAAGGTGTGCGCACGACGGCGGGCTCGAAGATCCTCGACAACTTCATTGCTCCTTATGATGCGACTGCCGTGGCGCGGCTGGAAGCGGCCGGCGCGATCGTTCTGGGCAAGACAAACTGCGACGAGTTTGCCATGGGCTCGTCGAACGAGAACTCAGGCTTCCATCCGGTGAAGAATCCGCGCGACCTATCGCGCGTGCCGGGAGGTTCGTCAGGCGGATCGGCGGCGGTGGTAGCGGCGGGAACGGCGGTCGCTTCGCTGGGCACCGATACCGGCGGCTCGATTCGCCAGCCGGCAGCGTTCTGCGGAGTGGTTGGACTGAAGCCGACGTATGGACGCGTCTCGCGGTATGGGCTGATCGCGTTCGCGTCGTCGCTCGACCACGTTGGGCCGTTCGGCAAGACGGTCAAGGACGTTGCGCTGATCTTGCAGCACATGGCGGGACGCGATCCCATGGATTCGACCTCCGCGGACTTGCCGGTGCCGGATTACTCGGCGGAAGATCGGCGAGCCGGTGACCGGGTCTGCGCATTGGCGTTCCGAAGGAGTATTTCGGCGAAGGGCTCGATCCGGAAGTGCGCGCGGCGGTGGAAGCGGGCATCCAGGAGTTGGCGAAGGCCGGATGCGAGGTCGTGCCGGTTTCGCTGCCGCACACCGAATATGCGATTCCGACGTATTACCTGATCGCGACCGCAGAGGCTTCGTCGAACCTGGCGCGATTTGATGGCGTGCGTTACGGAATGCGGGCGCACGAGGCCAAGACGCTGGCGGAGATGTATCGCAAGACGCGCGACGCGGGGTTCGGCACCGAAGTGAAGCGGCGCATCATGCTGGGCACGTATGCTCTGAGCGCCGGCTATTACGACGCGTATTACCTGAAGGCGCAGAAGGTGCGCAGCCTGCTGGCGCGCGATTTTGACGAGGCGTTCGCGAAGGTGGATGTCATCGTGACGCCGACGACTCCGACCCCGGCGTTCAAGCTGGGCGAAAAGACGGACGATCCGCTGGCGATGTACCTGGCGGACATTTACACCGTGACGGCGAACCTGGTCGGTGTTCCCGGAATCACGGTTCCATGCGGCAAGAGCAAAGAGGGATTGCCGATCGGATTGCAGATTCTGGGCAAGCATTTCGATGAGGCGACGGTATTGAAGGACGGCGCACGTGGTGGAGCATGCGCTGGCAGCGAACCTGCAGCTAGGCAGGATCGTAATAGCGTTCGCCGGCGCAGGCGCGGCACAGAATCTTGCCGTCGCGGCGAACTTCGCGCTGAAAGTTGATGCCTTCGCCGCATTGCGCGCAGACGATGCGCTCGCCTTTGTAGCCGGGAAGTTCCTCCGGCGGAACGGCAACCTTCACCCACTGGATCGCGAACAGATCGTCGTTCGGCATCTCGCGGTAGGCCAGCATCTGCTGCTGGTTCTTGTTCTCGATTTCAGGATGCATCTGGCGCGCCAGCGCCTTGGAGCTTTCGCGGGCGGCGATGCGCACCGCGCGGCCTGATTCCAGATCGACAAAAGTCGCCGCGACCTTGCCCCAGTCGCGGAACTTCAGGGCGCGCTTGCCGAGGCGGCATCCGGTGACGACGCCGATGGCGTCGGTCATGCAGCGGTCGATTTCAATAAAGGTGACAAGGCGCTTGCGGTCTTTGCCGTAGGGATCGTCGAGGCCGAGCAGTTCGAGGCCGAGCATGGCCATGCGGACGCCGAGAACTTGCCCGGCGCAGAGATGTCCATGGGCAATTTCAGCGTCGCGAAGCAGTTCGTCGAAAGACTTCAAAGCTTGCCCTGGGCGTATCGCAGGGTGCCGACAGTTTACGTCATTCTTCGGCGGGGCGTGTCGGGGGTTACGTCGGCAAAGCGTCCGTTCACGTCGACCGAGAGCTTCTCGCCACCCAGCGGAGCGAAAGTAACGCGCGCCGGACTTCGCTGCCACAGACGGGGTCTCGCAGATGGCCGCAGGGAACTCGCCGCTTAGCTTCTCCAGTTGCTTCTTGTAGAGAGGCTTCTTGGTAGTGATCTGGGCGACGACGGCCGAAACTTTCTCGCCGTCGTCGGCGACGCCACAATACGCGGCGTAGTCGCGGTACCAACTCACGTCGGAGTAATAGGGATCGAAGTCCGGCAACTTGAGTTGCGTGATGCGGCCAGTGTTGCGGTCCACCAGCAGCCAGCCTCCGCGCTGCCAGAGCCATCGTGGCTGCGACGAAGACTCGGTGGGCAGGGAATCGTTGACCCGATAGGCGCGACGCACGACAAAGACGCGGTCGGTAATGTCGTGAGCAGGGCCGGTGGTGTACTCCTTGAGCTTGGTGTCGAGAAAGAGTGGCCGCACCGAAATGGTCAGAGTCTTCTCGTCCGATGGGCCGAGCAGAAGTTTCACGGTAGTAGATTTGCCGAAGCTCATCACGTGGGGCTTGGATGCGGCGTGAACTGCGACACAGAGAAAAATCAGAGCGATGATGATTTTGAAGGAGCGCATTTGCGGTCAGACTAATGCTGAGACTTCAGGGGCGCAAGTTACGAAAGTAACCAGCTGGAGGGCGCGCAATTAGCGGCTCAAAACCCACGCCGCTTAACACCGTGTCATACAATGAGCACGCACTCGGAACCGCAATGAGCCAGCCCACCCACAGCATCGTGATCCCCGCCTATAACGAAAGCGAGCGGCTGGCAACGTCGATTCCGAAGGTGCTCGAGTATGTACACAGCCGCGGGATGAACGCCGAGATCATTGTGGTCAATGACGGGTCGAAAGACGACACGGCAGAGGTTGTGAGGCAGTTCTGCAGCCTCCGATTCGATGGTCATGCTGGTGGAGAACTCCGGAAACCGCGGCAAAGGGTACAGCGTGCGCAATGGCATGCTGCGCGCTCGGGGGGACGTGGCGCTCTTCACTGACGCAGACCTGTCATCGCCCATTACCGAGGCCGACAAGCTGTTTGCGCGCGCTGGCGGAAGGAGCGGACGTCGCTATTGGTTCGCGTTGGCTTCAGCGCGAGTTGCAGACCGAGAGGCAATCCCTTCTACGCCAGGCTCTACGGGCGACTGTTCAACCTCGGACTCAGGATCGTGCTCGGATTGCGGTTACAAAGACACGCAATGCGGCTTTAAGGCCTTTAACCGGCAGGCGATCCAGACCATCTTTACGCGGCAACGGATTGAACGTTGGGGGTTCGATCCAGAGCTGCTGTTTCTGGCCAGGAAGTTCAGGCTGAAGACCACTGAGGTCGCGGTGGAGTGGGCACACGATCACCGCTCGAAGATCAATCCACTTCGCGACGGAGCTGCAAATGGGTAGCGAAGTGCTGAAGATTCGTTGGAACGATTGGATGGGCCGATACGCGAAGCGAAACCTACAGCTTGACGGCGGAGCCGACGAATCCTCCTTTAACCACGCCGGGGCCGAAATCGTAACAACTTACAACAAGCCAACGGCATCGAAGTGAGGGTGAACTCGAGCCTCGACTTGCGGCACAGGCCGTGAATAAGCTACAAATTCACGTAACTTTTGCAGCTTCCATTTGTCTGGGGCATCTTGAGTGAAGGCACCTCAAGGTCATTTCTTACAGCATGCAGACGACTTCGACAACTCGGCAGAGCGACACGAAACGAGAGCGTACCCCCGCAGGACTCTTTCGTCCCGGTTCGGCAAGCGTCGCTTGCCTTGTGCGCGCCTCTGACGGTCGAAGACCACAACCTGCAGGCCATGCCAGACGCCAGTCCGGCGAAGTGGCACCTGGCGCATACGACATGGTTCTTTGAGACGTTCCTGCTGAGTGAGTATCTGCCCGGCTACGAGACCATCAATCCGGCATTCCGCAATCTTTTCAACTCGTATTACAACGCCGTTGGTGACAGGCCTCTGCGGACGATGCGGCACGTGTTGTCGCGCCCCAGCCTGGGCGACGTGCATGCCTATCGTGCTCATGTGGACGCTGCCATGGAGCGCTTGCTGAGCCAGGATTTGTCCGGTGAGGCGTTGGACTTAGTTGCGCTGGGACTGAACCACGAGCAGCAGCACCAGGAGTTGATCGTCACCGACGTGAAGTATGGGCTGGCGGCCAATCCTTTGCGTCCGGCGTATCGTGAAGAGTCGCCGACGAGAGAAACACAAGCAGTGCTCCGGAGATGCGGTGGCAGAGGTTTCCTGGCGGCGTGTATTCGGTGGGATTCGCAGGCGAGGGATTTTCGTTCGACAACGAGGGTCCGCAGCACAAGGTATACTTGCGCCGTTCCGATTGGCGTCGCGGCTGGTGACCAACGGCGAGTATATGGAGTTCGTGCGCGACCACGGCTACTGCGACGGCCGCGTTGTGGCTCTCTGACGGATGGGACAACGTGCGCGCCAATCAATGGAGCGCTCCGTTGTACTGGGAGAGGCGGGATGAAGAATGGTGGCAATTCACGCTGAATGGCATGCAGAAAGTGAATCTGGAAGAACCGGTGTGCCATGTGAGCTACTACGAGGCAGATGCTTTCGCGCGCTGGTCGGGCGCGAGGCTGGCGACTGAGTTCGAGTGGGAAGTGGCGTCCGAGGTCTGCGCAGTCGAAGGCAACTTCATGGAGAGCGGAAAGTTGTCGCCCGACACCGCAACCGAAGGCGGCCCGCTCACCCAGATGTTCGGCGATGTGTGGGAATGGACGGGTAGCGCTTATCTCCCGTATCCCGGATTTCGGCCCACCGCCGGAGCCGTAGGCGAATACAACGGCAAGTTCATGTGTAACCAGATGGTGCTGCGCGGAGGATCGTGCGCAACGCCGCAATCGCACCTTCGCCGCACTTACCGCAATTTTTTCCCGCCGCACGCTCGCTGGCAATTCATGGGCATCAGGTTGGCGAATGGCGACTAGCAAACCACTGCAATTTCTGGCGAACGACGCCACGGCCGCGGCTGTGCGTGAAGGGCTGAGTGCGTCTCCGAAACGGCTACCCTCGTGGCTGTTTTACGACGAGGCGGGTTCGGCGCTCTTTGAGCAGATCACCGAATTGCCCGAGTACTACCTCACGCGCACCGAACGCGGGATATTCGAGAGCCACGCGCGGGAAATGCTCACTGCAGCCGGCCCTACGCTGACTTTGGTGGAGTTAGGTGCGGGAACGGCCAGCAAGACGAGTGTCCTGATTGAAGAATTGCTGGAGCGGCAATCGCGGGCGCTGTTTTATCCCATCGACGTTTCGCCGAGCGCCTTGCAAGCGGCCGTGACACAGTTGGGACAGCAGTTTCCACAGTTGCGGGTGAATCCGATCGTGGCTGATTACACCGGCGGAGTGGAGGCGCTCAACCGGATTTCGGGCCGCAAGCTGGTTTTGTACATAGGGTCGAGCATTGGAAATTTTGAGCCGGATGATTCGGTGAGGATTTTGCGACGGATCCGCAGATCGTTGCGCGCCGGTGATGCGTTGCTGCTGGGTGCCGATTTTGCCAAGAGTTCGAAAGTGCTGCTGCCCGCATACAACGATGCTCAAGGCGTTACCGAGGCGTTCAATAAGAACATACTGGCGCGATTGAACCGCGAGTTGGATGCAGATTTCGATCTTGAGGCGTTTCGGCATATCGCGATTTGGAACAAGCAATGTTCCCGCATGGAGATCTACCTCGAAAGCACGCGCGCCCAAACGGTATTTCTGCCGATGCTTAATATGGACGTCAGCTTCGCGGCCGGCGAACGTATCCACACCGAGAACAGCTACAAGTACACGCAGGAAATGGTCGATACGATTCTTCGGGAGAGTGGCTTCAAACTCGAACAGAGTTGGCACGACCGCCAGAAGTGGTTCGGAGTGCACCTGGCGCGGGTATGAAGACTACCGCCGCTCGATTCTGGTCAGCGCCCTGCTGGCCTAGCGGTTTCCGCAGAAGCCGGCCACTTGTGCGATTCGAATTCGGTGAATTGCTGTTCGAGTTTATATTGCAAACTGGCCTTTTGGCTTGAGGCTAGAAACTTCTGACAGGCGGCTGAAGCGGCCGATATCGACGAGACACCTACGCACTCCTTCAACGGTATGAATGTCTTGCCGTCGCTCCATAGGCTGGCGCCGGGCACAAATGCATGCTCCAGGCTGGTGCGGGCCATGCGCTTCAAGTCGCCATACGACAAGTTCTGATCTTCGACCCCGCGCAGATACTCATGCGTCATGTCGGATCGAGCCACACCCTCGTCGTCGGTGGCGAGAGCGACCGGCACACCGGCGTTCATGTAATCGTGCAGCGGATGGTTCTTTCCACGGACTCCCAGAATGACATCGTTGCTAGTCAGACAGATTTCGACCATCACATTCTTCTGCGCCATCTCGTTGAGAAGCTCTAAGGAGTTGGTTTCGTTGAGCGCATCCACGCCATGGCCGATGCGCTCGGCTCCAGCGATCTCGATGGAGTCGCGGACGTGAAAGCGCAAATCTTCCGGCGGCACAAGGCCTTCGGCCAGTTCTCCGGCGTGCAATGTGACGTGCACGTCGGGATACTGGCTGTGCAGGTAGTGCATCATCCGCATGTGCAGCGGGAAGTCATGCATCGGGACGTAGTAGTCCTCAGGCATGACCATGTTGAGGCCCACGAAACGCGGGTCGGCCTTGGCGAGTTCAAAGCCGAGCAGCATTTGTGCGTAAACGATTTCTTTGGGCAAGCCGCGAAGAACCTGGAATAGATAGCGCTGTGTGATTTGGCAGCCGGGGCTGGCCGCGGTCGTGCCGCACATCAGCTGCGAAACGCGAATCTCTTCGGCCTCATTGGTTTCCCGGATCGCATCCTGAATAGCGGCGGGCAACCCGTTTTCGGTCAGCGCCTTCCGCATGGCGAAGAGGGTCTCAGGCGTCGCGTTATCGGTCAGCTTGATGGCCTTTACGGCATCAGAGTTCAGCATGTCGCCGAACGCCTTGCCCGTCGGAGTGAACATCAGTTCCTGGTAGATTTCGCGTTGCGACGCCGCGCGGGCAGCGGTGTCGGCCAGCATCATTCCGGTGTTGCCGTGGGTAGCAGCGCCGAACTTGTCGAACGTGTCGAAGAAGTGGTCGTGTCCGGATTGCCCCGACACCTCCCAGTTGCGCATGGAATAGGCATCCACCATACCGCGGTAGAGAACGGGATTGGTGAGAGCCGTTTCAGCCAGCGCCGTAGGCGCCGGGCAATTGGGATCACCAGTCGAAAGCTTCAGCGACGGAGTGAGGTAAAACGTCTTGGGATCGACGCAAGCGTGCTGGTCTTTCGCCCAGCCGATCAGCGTCTCGGCGTAAATCGCACCGGAAAGGTGATTGTGCAGATCGCCGCCTTTTGGCATCTGGAGCAAGAACGCCACAAGCAGGTTCGGGTCTTTACGAATGCTCTCGAAATAACGTTCGGTTTGCGCTTCAGTTGAGCCGGCGGGACGAGAGGCTGCGAACGCGCCGCAAAACGCGATGCTAACGATGCTGAACAGCAACATGCCGATGGCGCGACGGTGCATGATTCAAACCTCCCAGCCGAAAACGGAAACCATATGCCGGAATGCGGCATCATACCAGCCGTGCAGACGCATTGTTCAGTTGAGTTTCTTCAGGTGATTCACTACCATGCAAGGTTCTTGCACACGAGGGCTCACGTGGAGCGTCTCAAGGTCCTGCTCAGCCAATCGCAAATCGCCAACAAGGTTGCCGAACTCGGCGCGCAAATCACTCGCGACTTCGAGGGTGAATCCGTGGTCCTGATCGGCGTACTAAAGGGCGCGACCATTTTCCTTGCGGACCTCGCACGCGAGATCAAACTGGATGCCAGCTTTGATTTCATTGCTGTTTCGAGCTACGGAAATTCGCGCGAGCAAAGCGGGGAAGTGAAGCTGATGAAGGATGTTGACCATTCGATGGAAGGGAAGAACATCATCCTGGTGGAAGACATTCTTGACACTGGCGTGACGCTGACCTACCTGAAGAACCTGCTGCTGGCCCGCAAGCCGAAGTCGATCAAGATCGCTGCGCTGCTCGACAAAGTTTCGCGCCGCCAGCAGCCGATTCATGCCGACTACGTGGGCTTTGAGATTCCCGATGAGTTTGTGGTGGGGTACGGTCTGGACTTTGCGGAACGGTATCGCAATTTACCGAATATTTGTATTTTGGAAACAGATGGCGAGTCGTCGTAAAATCGCCGGAGCTTATGTCAGTTAAATCCTTGGTAATGGGCCAGCATGCCGCAGCCCTACTGCAAGACTGGCGCTCAGTGGCCAGCCTCATCGATCACACACTTCTCAATCCCGCGGCGACCAGCCGCGACATCATCACTTTGTGTGCCGAAGCCAAACGCTACGGATTCCACGGCCTGATGGTCAATCCGGTGTGGGTCTCGCTGGCATCCGCGCAGGTGCATGGCACGCCGGTGAAAGTCGGGACGGTCGTCGGGTTTCCCTTGGGCGCGAACTTGACAGTGACCAAGCTGGCCGAAGCCGAAGCCGCCGCGCAAAACGGGGCGCACGATCTCGACATGGTCATGAACATTGGCGCGCTAAAGTCGGGCGACCGCGTGCTGGTGCAGAGTGAAATCCGCAGCCTTGCGCAATTGGCACACGAGCACGGAGCCATCTTGAAGGTCATCCTTGAGACAGCTCTGCTGAGCCAGGAGGAAAAAATTCTGGCGTGCGCGCTGGCAGCTGATGCAGGGGCGGACTTCGTGAAAACCTCGACAGGATTTGCTTCGTCAGGGGCAACTGTTGCGGACGTTGCCCTGATGCGCGGAGTGGTCGGGCACGACGTAGGAGTGAAAGCAGCGGCCGGTATCCGTACGGCAGCGCAGCTTGTGGAGTTGGTGGATGCCGGTGCGAACCGCGTCGGAGCCAGCGCCAGCGTGTCGATCGTACGCCAGCTAGGGGCTCCGGAGTGATCCGCGGAAATGGCATCAGCATCTCGAGTCGCAGGTCTTGTCGGTTCGTCAGGGAGACTGCATGGGACGACTAACCGGCGTCCTCGGTATTCTGACCATCCTGCTTTCTGCATACCTGTTCTCGACGAATCGAAAAGCCATTCGCACTAAGACCGTAGTCATCGGACTGGTGCTTCAGTTTGTCTTTGCCGTGCTGGTGCTGCGCGTGGGATGGGGCGAGCGGGTCATTGCAGTGGCGGGCGACGCTGCCACTCGTTTGCTCGGCTACTCATTCGCGGGTTCGGAGTTTGTCTTCGGTCCCCTGGGCGCGAAGACCTCGAAATTCGGGTTCTTCTTCGCGTTTCAAGTCCTGCCGATCATTATCTTCATCGCGGCGTTCTTCGCCATTCTTTATCACTACGGCGTGATGCAATTCATTATTCGTCAACTGGCGAAGGTGATGATGCGTTTCATGGGAGCCAGCGGCGTCGAGTCGATGGACGTCGCCGCCAGCATCTTCATGGGTCAGACTGAGGCGCCGCTGACCGTCAGTCCATATCTCGCAACGGTGACGATGTCGGAGCTTATGGTGATCATGACCGCCGGGATGGCGCACATCTCTGGCGCAGTGATGGGAGCATACATTGCCTTCGGCATCGACGCGCGGCACCTGCTCGCGGCCGTGATCATGACGGCGCCGGGAACCATCCTGATTGCCAAGATGCTGGTACCTGAGACTGAAACTCCGTTGACTGCTGGTACGACGAAGCTCGACGACATCCAGTTCGAAAGCAAAGACAGCAACGTGCTCGATGCCGCTGCGAAAGGAACGACGGATGGCTTACGCCTGGCGCTCAACGTCGCGGCTATGCTGATTTCGTTTCTTGCTCTGATTGCATTGATCGACGGCATTCTCGGTGGCCTTCACAATTTCTTGGCCGGACACGGCATGCCATGGTTCCCGTCGAAGTTAGAGACGATCTTTGGGGTGATTTTCGCGCCGGTGGCGTGGCTCATCGGAGTTCCGTCGCGCGATTGCCTTGCTGTTGGCGACCTGCTGGGAACGCGCATGGTACTCAATGAACTGGTGGCGTTTACGAAGCTCGGCGGCGAGCGAGCGGCGATGGATCCACGGTCGTTCACCATAGCAACTTTCGCGCTGTGCGGATTCGCGAACTTCAGCTCAATTGGCATCCAGATTGGAGGATTGAGCGCGCTGGCGCCGACCCGCCGTCACGACCTGGCGAAGCTCGGCTTTCGCGCGATGCTGGCCGGCACTATGGCCAACTTGATGTCGGCAAGTATTGTGGGGATACTGCTCAGGCAATGACCCTTTTCTTGCGGACGACAGCGCTCACGCGCCACAATTCCCGCGAGTTACCAGCTACCAGTTACCAGTCACTATGTGTTGCAAACGTTTCAAACTGCGCTGGCTCACAGCTCGTTGTGACATCTGCACTATTTCCTGCCCTGTAACCGTCCCATCATAGAGACAGCAGGAGCCCTGCGGCTCCTCAAGGTTTTTTGTGCGCAAAAATAGAGACTGCATCTCTGACGATCCGGCCAAATCGCTTTCGGCGTTAGTTCCCATTCATTTGGAACGGCCTCGCGCCCGGTTCAGTTCCGCAATCATCGCGCACATTTCATACACGCATTCATTCGGAGGATTTCATGTCTGTCACTAAGCAGGAAGCACTCGACTACCACCAGGGAAACCGTCCCGGCAAGATTGAAGTTGTTTCCAGCAAACCATGCCGCACGCAACGTGACCTTAGCCTGGCCTATACGCCGGGCGTCGCGGTGCCCTGTCTCGAAATTGAGAAGAACCCGCTCGATGCCTATAAGTACACCGCCAAAGGAAACCTCGTCGCCGTCGTCAGCAATGGAACCGCCGTGCTGGGACTCGGCGATATCGGCGCGCTGGCCGGCAAGCCGGTCATGGAAGGCAAGGGCGTGCTGTTCAAACGATTCGCTGACATCGACGTATTCGACATTGAACTCAACACTCACAATGCCGACGAAATCATCAAGACGTGCCAATTGCTTGAGCCCACGTTCGGAGGCATCAACCTCGAAGACATCAAAGCTCCGGAGTGCTTCTACATCGAAGAGACCCTGAAGAAGACGATGAAGATTCCGGTGTTTCACGATGACCAGCACGGCACCGCAATCATCTCCGGCGCCGCGATGGTCAACGCGCTGGAGCTCGTGGCCAAGAAGATGGCTGACGTGAAGGTAGTCGTGAACGGCGCCGGAGCGTCGGGGATCGCCTGCGCCGAGCACTACATCTGCCTCGGCGTGAAGCGCGAAAACATCACCATGGTTGACACCAAAGGTGTGGTGTACAAAGGCCGCACCGCAGGAATGAATCCCTACAAGGAGCGGTTCGCGCACGCGACCGATATGCGCACGCTCGAAGACGCTTGCCAGGGTGCCGACGTTTTGCTCGGGCTTTCGGCGAAGGGCGCGTTTACGCCTGAGATGATCGCGTCACTGGCGCCGAATCCTGTTGTATTCGCCATGGCTAATCCCGATCCGGAAATCACCTACGACGAAGCCAAGGCCGTGCGCGATGACATCATCATGGCGACCGGGCGCTCCGATTTCCCCAACCAGGTAAACAATGTCCTGGGTTTCCCATTCATCTTCCGCGGAGCACTTGATGTGCACGCCACCACGATCAACGAAGAGATGAAGCTGGCGGCAACGTATGCACTGGCAGCATTAGCGAAAGAAGACGTTCCCGACTCCGTCTGTCGCGCTTACGGCGTAGAGCGCCTGAAGTTCGGCACTGACTACATCATCCCCAAGCCGTTTGATCCGCGCGTGCTGGTGTGGGAGGCGGCGGCAGTGGCCAAAGCCGCCATGGAAACAGGAGTAGCACAGAATCCGATCGACCTTACCGAGTACCGCGAACAGCTTGAGAAGCGGCTGGGCAAAGCGCACGAGCTGATGCGCATCATGATCCACAAGGCAAAGGCGCATCCCAAGCGCGTGCTCTTCCCTGAAGGGGCGCATGAAAAAATCCTGCGGGCTTGCCATGTGCTTCTGGAAGAACAGATCGCCATTCCGGTATTGCTGGGTCACGACAACGAAGTCCAGAAAGCGGCTGCCGAGCTCGGCATTTCACTGGAGGGCGCCATAGTCGTCGAGCCCGAAACACATCCGAGGCTGCCCGAGTATGTGGCGGAATACTACCGGCTGAGGCAGAGGAAAGGCGTTACCCTCGCTTCCGCCCAAGAAGAGATGGTGCATCGCAATGTCTTTGGCTCCATGATGGTGCGGATGGGCGATGCCGACGCTCTCGTATCTGGTATAACCCAGAACTATCCGGAGACCATTCGGCCGGCGCTTCAGGTCATCGGAGTGCGCGAGGGCATCCACAAAGTAAGTGGTATCTACCTGCTGATCACCCGCAAGGGCGATCTCTACTTCCTGGCAGATGCGACTGTAAACATCGAACCGTCGGCCGAAGACCTGGCCGAAATCGCACTGTGCGCGGCCCAGGAAGCGCGGCGCTTCGACGTAGTGCCTCGTGTGGCTATGCTCTCTTTCTCCAGCTTTGGTAGCACGCGGCATCCGCTGTGTGACAAAGTGCGTCGTGCGGTGGAATTGGTCCGGTATGCCGATCCCACGCTGGTAGTTGACGGCGAAATTCAGTCCGACGTCGCCATCAGTGCGAAGAAGCTCAGGGAGTCATTTCCGTTCAGCAGTCTCGCAGGCGGAGCAAACGTGCTGATATTCCCCGATCTTCAGTCGTGCAACATTGCGGCGCGATTGCTTGCGCAACTCGGTGCAGGAGAGACGCTCGGCCCGATTCTGTCAGGCATGGCTAAACCGGTGCACTTGTTGCAGCGCGGAGCCGAGGTAGAAGACGTCGTCAATATTGCGACGATTGCGGTGGTGGACGCCCAGGACAGCTCAGCGCCGGCGCGCGTAGTGCCCGCAACTGTTGCGACGATAGTGCACTGAGTTTCGGAAGTTGCGCGACTTCTGAGTTTACGACGTAAGTTGTACCGGCCTACGATAGACGGGGGATGCCCGTACCAGAGGCCGGATGAAAGAATCCGTGGCGATGGGATGTGTGCCGTTCTGCGGTACACAGATTGTGCATTAGTTCACGCTCTCCTCCTGAGTAGTGGACTCTGTCAGACGGGCGGAACTCTGGGCCGATAAGGTCTATCTCGGATAGTGCAACTGGGCGCTGCGCTTCCGAGAGAGTTCCGCCTATTTTTTGTCTCGCTTAGCATCTGACCGACGCATGGTGTAGCGGTGTCTGCCTGGACGCGTCCTCGACCTATCGGAACACCCCATCACACTCCTTGGTGTTTGGGGTCACCGCAAGTTGGGAGGGGGGTTGGTATGAATTAGCGTGGTGTTCTGTCCCCCCGTGACCCAGGAGGTGGCGGCCACAATGATCCGTTTATTTCACGCGTATTTCCCCACCCGGACAGTTCTGCTCACTTTCAGTGAAGCGGTGTTGCTGATTCTTGCGTTCCTGCTCGCCGTGCTGGTTGCGACAGGCACCACCGCCAATGCTGGCATCTTCCTCTTATACGAAAACGGTTTCGCACGCATCGCGTTTCCCGTGGCCGTCGTGCTGGTCATGATCTATTACTTTGATTTGTACAGTTCCATGGTTCTAAGCAACAGCCGCGAGGTATTTACGAGGCTGGTGGGGGTACTGGGCTGCACGTTTCCCGCGCTCGCAGTGTTTTACTTCGCTGTCCCCGACGTAAGGCTGAACGGTACCGTCCTGTGGATCGGATTACTGGCTGCCTCGGTAGCTTTGCCCGCATGGCGCAGCTTTTTCTTCATGCTGAATCGCTCGCCTCGCTTTGCTGAGCAAGCGTTAATTCTGGGGGATGGTCCACTGGCCGGATTGCTCTCCTACGAGGTCAGCCATCGCCCCGAGTTGGGAGTGCGGGTAGCTGGAGCCGTGGTCCACGATATTTCTATCGCCGGAGTGCGCACTGTGGACTCCAGCGACCTTGCCGACTTCGCTAAACGCACTCGAGTCCGTCGCGTCATCGTCACTGCTTCTGAACGGCGGGGAACGCTGCCGCTCGACGCTTTGCTGGGACTCAAAGCAACCGGGGTCGAGATCCTCGACGGTGCGGAATATTACGAAAGCATCACCGGGAAGCTGGCTTTGGACTCGCTCAGGCTTGGCTGGCTGCTGTTCTCGCCCGGCTTCCGGGTTGGCGGACTGTTGCGCGTCTACAAGCGGGTTGCGTCGATCGTTCTGGCGGCGTTGGCGCTGGTGGTCTTGTCGCCGGTGCTCGTGGTTGTAGCGCTAGCGATTCGCCTGGACTCGAAAGGTCCGGTCATTTTTAGACAGGCTCGTGTAGGGGAAGCTGGCAAGGTTTTCATGATGTATCAGTTCCGCACGATGCATGCCGAGTGCGAGAACGGCCGTCACGATCCCGCTGCCAAGCACGATACAAGGGTCACACGAGTAGGCAAATGGCTGCGTCCGCCCCGCCTCGATGAGCTGCCGCAACTCGTCAACATCTTGAAGGGCGACATGGCATTTGTCGGTCCCAGACCCTTCGTTCCGGATCAGGAGGAAGACTACGCTGCCCGCATTCCGTTCTATCGTCAACGCTGGCTCATTAAGCCGGGCGCCACAGGCTGGGCGCAGATCAATCGCGGCTACAACTCGACGCTCGCCGACAACCGCGAAAAGCTCGCGTACGACCTCTTCTACATCAAGAACATCTCTGCGGGACTGGATTTGTTCATCATGCTCTCGACCGCGAAAATCCTTCTCCTCGGACGTGGAGGGCGATGAATTCGATCAACTTGCGGGTGATCGGTGTTTGCACGGTGATCAGTAGTCACTCGCTCCGGTGAGAATAGTCACATACAGCATGGTTACCTTCTTGTATTACTCCTCTGGGGCTTATTTTCCCTGTGCTGTACAAGACCATCAGCGCGGCGGTTTACGGCATCGACGCCAACCTCATTGAGGTCGAGGTCGACGTCTCGGCAATCAAGGCAGACGATGCGCACTTCATGACGGTCGGCCTGCCCGACGCCGCCGTGCGCGAGAGCCGCGAGCGCGTTCGGTCCGCGCTCAAGAACAGCGGATACGATATCCCCCCTTCGAACACCACGATCAACCTCGCGCCGGCGGACCTGCGAAAAGAAGGCTCGGGCTTCGACTTGCCCATGGCGCTAGGAATCCTGGGCGCATACGGCGGATTGCGCAACGAGCCCCCACAGGACGCCCTGTTCGTGGGCGAATTGTCGCTTGACGGCGGACTTCGCGGGGTTCGAGGAGCGCTCCCGATCGCAATTACGGCCCGGTCGAATAAGATCAAGAGAGTCATTCTGCCCGAAGTAAACGCCCGCGAAGCCGCAGTAGTCGAGGGCGTTTCAGTGTATCCCGTGCGATCGCTGATAGATGTCGTGAACCTGCTCAACACTGGCAACGGCATCCAGCCGATGAAGGTCGATACTCATGCCCTGCTCGACTCGGCGCAGCGGTTCACGGTTGACTTTCGCGACGTTCGCGGCCAACAGACGGCCAAGCGGGCCATCGAGGTTTCAGCCGCAGGCGGACACAACCTGCTGATGATCGGACCGCCCGGGTCAGGTAAGACCATGCTTGCCAAACGGATGCCCACGATTCTTCCTCCGCTGACCTTCGACGAGGCGCTGGAGACGACCAAGATCCACAGCGTCGCAGGCGTCCTTGACTCAGCTAGCGGACTGGTAGGCACCCGGCCGTTCCGCTCGCCACACCACACTATCTCCGACGCCGGATTGATCGGCGGGGGCATGATTCCGCGGCCAGGGGAAGTCAGCCTCGCCCACAATGGCGTCCTGTTCCTCGACGAGTTGCCGGAATTCCCGCGCAACGTGCTCGAGGTTATGCGTCAGCCACTGGAAGACGGCAGCGTGACCATTGCGCGAGCAGCCATGTCTCTGAGCTTCCCGGCGCGATTCATGCTGGTCGCTGCTATGAACCCGTGCCCGTGCGGATACTTCAACGACCGCAGCCGCGAGTGCCATTGCACGCCGATGATCATTCAGCGCTATATATCCGAGATTTCGGGCCCGCTGCTCGACCGGATTGACATTCACATTGACGTTCCGGCCGTGAATTACCGTGAGCTGCGCAGTTCCGTGGTGCCCGGAAAGCTCGGCCGAAATTCGAACACGAGTGGTCCGCTCCCGCGAAATCCAACTCGACCGCTTCGCCCGAGGGAAGGAGCGAATTTACGCTAACGCTCAAATGGGTTCCCGCGAAATTCGGAAATACTGTGAGCTGGGGACCGAAGCCGAACACCTGCTGGAGCGGGCGATCGCCAAGCAGGGGCTCAGCGCCCGGGCCCATGACCGCATCCTCAAGGTGGCGCGAACCATAGCCGATTTAGAGGGCGTCGAGTCCATAGAAGCTGGCCATATAGCCGAGGCCATCCAATACCGGACGCTGGACCGGACATTCTGGGCTTAATTCCTAAAGTGCTGCGAATGATAGGGATACAACCGCGTACATATTCCCCAGATTGCCGCTGAAGGTTGGAAGAGTCCTACAGGCTGTGGGAATCCAGCCACAACTTATTGAAAAACAGGGTGTTAAAAATTAATGGGACGTTTCACTGGTAAATACGTCCAATGGTCAGTAGGTGGTTTCCCGGTGTGGTAACCTTGCAGGACGATTTTTCTTGACTACGGAAGGCTGTACGGATAACTTACTTCTTTCGGAGTTACGCAGCATCCTGTAGGTTCCAGTCCAGGCGTCCTGCCCCAGGCGACCACACACTGAACGCCATTACCAGGAAACAGGAAGGCAAGACCCCCGCACGAAGATGTGCCGGGCTGCGTACAAAGTACAACTTTAGTGACTGAACGGTAGCGCTTTACAGTCCCAGTGTGGATTGAATCGAGGCGCGCAAAGAAACGAACCGAGAACCCTCGGGCAGCATCCAAAGTAGAAGTCCGCTGCCGCTGGAAGCAGGTTGGTTCCCCCGCCACGACTCACCCGACAGGAACTTGGGCCCCGCAGAGAAGCGCCGCGCAGGTCATTCATAGGACAAGAGGAGATATTTCATGCGGTCTGAACTGGTTTTTGAAGCAGTCCATACGCTACGTAATCGTTACACCCTTTGCCAACTCGCCTCCAAGGCAACCCGTAAGTTCCACCGTCCGAGCACGCGCATTCAAGACACGACCAACGAAGTGCTGAATCGCATCGCCGGAGCTGATCGTGAAGAAATAATTCAGGAACCGGAGACTGCAACCGAAGCCCAACGGCGCGCTGCCTAAGCGCGCCGCGCTTCGGCGCGCCTCCCGCTCTACCATCCCGCCTTTGCTGTAAATCCCCGTAGGTGACAATGACAATCTCAGAACTAAAAGAAAAGAACATTACAGAGTTGACCAAGATCGCACGGCAACTCGACTTGCCCGGCGCCAGCGGCCTCCGCAAGCAGGACCTGATCTTCAAGATCCTGCAGGCCCAGAGCGAGAAAGAAGGACACATCTTCGCTGAAGGTGTGCTCGAAATTCTGCCCGATGGCTACGGCTTCCTCCGCTCTCCCGATTACAACTACCTACCGGGTCCAGACGACATCTACGTTTCCCCGTCGCAAATCCGCAAGTTCGACCTGAAAACCGGTGACACCATCAGCGGCCAGGTTCGTCCTCCGCACGAGGGCGAAAAGTACTTCGCGCTGGTGAAGATCGAAGCCGTGAACTTCGAGTCTCCCGACGAAGCGCGCAACAAGATTCTGTTCGACAACCTGACGCCGCTGTATCCGCAGGAGCGGATCAAGCTGGAAACGGTGCGCGAGAACATCAGCGCCCGCGTCATGGATCTGCTCACGCCAGTCGGCAAAGGTCAGCGCGGCTTGATCGTCGCGCCGCCGCGCACCGGTAAGACGATGCTACTGCAGAACCTGGCGAACTCCATCACCACGAACCATCCGGAAGTCGTGCTGATTGTTCTGCTGATCGATGAGCGCCCGGAAGAAGTTACTGACATGCAGCGCTCGGTGAAGGGCGAGGTCATCTCGTCAACCTTTGACGAGCCCGCTGCGCGCCACGTGCAGGTTGCGGAAATGGTGATCGAAAAGGCGAAGCGTCTGGTGGAGCACAAGCGCGACGTCGTCATCCTGCTGGACTCGATTACGCGTCTCGCTCGCGCCTACAACACCATCGTTCCGCCTTCGGGCAAGGTGCTCTCAGGCGGCGTGGATTCGAACGCCCTCCAACGTCCGAAGCGCTTCTTCGGGGCAGCCCGCAACATCGAAGAAGGCGGCTCGCTCACCATCATCGCTACTGCGCTGATCGAAACCGGTTCGCGCATGGACGACGTGATCTTCGAAGAGTTCAAGGGCACCGGCAATATGGAAATCATTCTCGACCGCAAGCTGGTCGACAAGCGCACGTTCCCGGCCATTGACATTCAGCGTTCGGGCACGCGTAAGGAGGAGTTGCTCATTCCCAAAGACGACCTCGCGCGCATCTGGGTACTGCGCAAGGTGCTGAATCCGCTGTCACCGGTGGAGGCGATGGAATTGCTCATCGACAAGCTGGGTAAGACGCGGTCCAACGGCGAGTTCCTGTCGAACATGAGCGCGCTGTAGTTTGTAAGTTGATCAGAGGTGACAAGGCGGAGGCCGAGAGGCTTCCGCTTTTTTGTTTGCTCGCGATGGCCAATTAATCGGACAGCTTCACAACCATCTTCCCAATATTTCCAGCGCCTGGATGCAGCAGATCCAGGAACGCGGCGGGCGCGGCGTCGAGGCCCTCGACGATAGTCTCCCGATTGATCAGTTTGCCTGACTTCAACGCGGGAATCGCTTCGGCGTAGAAGGACGGCGCCTCGTGCATCCAATCGATGATGAGAAAGCCTTCTATCCGCAAGCGCTTGCTGATGACAAGCGCGAGGTTGCGCGGGCCGGGAACTGGAGTGTTATAGCCGGCGATGCCGCCGCACATGGCGACGCGCCCATGATTTCGCAGCGCAAACAACGCCGCCTCCAACTGGGGCCCGGCGGTGTTGTCAAAGTACACATGTATGCCTTCGGGCGCGCCCTTCTTCAAGTGTGCACTCGGCTCGCCATCCCGATAATTGAACGCGTAATCGACCTTCAATTCGTCGCGCAGATACGCAACTTTTTCGTCGGTTCCGGCGCTGGCCAACACGCGGCAGGCATGCATTTTGGCGAACTGACATGCGGCGCTGCCAACTGCTCCTGCGCCGCCTGAGATGAACACGGTCTCGCCGTCTTTCAGGCCAGCCGTGCGGAACAGTCCGATCCATGCAGTCATGCCGGTGACGCCAAGGATGCCAATATATGCAGACGGCGGAGCGAGGCTGACGTCCACAGCCTGTAGCTGCGAGGCCGGTGCGACAAACGCCTCGCGCCATCCATACATGCTCAACACGTAGGTCCCGACTGGCATCTTGTCGTCCGCCGACGCAACCACGCGCCCGACGGCGCCGCCCTGCATCGCCTCGCCAATTACAAAAGGCGGCACGTACGACTTCGTGTCATTCATTCGCCCGCGCATATAAGGGTCGACGGAGACGCAAATGTTCTTGACCTGGACTTCGCCGGGCCCGGGATCGGGCAGTTCGACGGTGGCGAAAGAGAAGTTGCCCAGCGTAGGTTCACCCTGAGGGCGGCTGGCTAAACGGATTTCACGACTTTGCATGGGGCATGAGACTCCGCTGACAGCATAACTCGGCGCGAACCATTGCCCCCATTCTTGATAGCACGGGAGTAGCCTGAACCCCGGAGATAGAATCAGGGATAGATCAAGCCAGACTCGCCTATGGTAATTCTTTAGAGTCTGGGGACCGGAGGCATGTTGTGACGACGAATGAGATCAAGCACATTCTGCTCTGGTGCGTAGCTCTTAACTATGCACTTCTACTCACGTGGTCCGGCGTCTTTATCTTTGCCCATGACTGGATGTACAGGCTGCACAAACGGTGGTTCAGGCTCTCGATTGAGACCTTTGATGCCTTGCAATACGCGGGGCTTACTTTCTACAAGCTGGGCGTGATTCTGTTGAACCTGGTGCCATTGCTAGCACTCTGGGCCGTTTCGTGACAGAGTCGCGCATGACATCTATGTCGGTAGACGTCGCACCTGTGCACGACGATCAGGCGAACTTGATAGCGGCGAAAATCAGGAACGCGACTTCGGCGGCGACCAGCGACATCCACACCTTCTGGCGAAGACGGGAGCGGGATATGTCTCGCTTGAATTGCGTCTGGGCCGCGAGAATCGAAGGAGCAAATTCCGGCGCGGCTACCGTAATCGGTTCCACCACGATCTCGCCACCAACGTAAGAAACTTCCGGGCGTGGCGCATCCGGCATGTAGACCTTGGGTGTGTCGAGCAGCGACGACCAATCGAGAATTTGCAGCCAGGTGTCGGCCTCATAGGCCGCGAAAGGCTCCGAGGTTAGCTCCAAGGGAGGAAGCTTCTCGGGAGCCAAGCGATCGCGCAGGTTGCCAAGCATCGAATCCCACCAGGGGTGCGCCAGTGCGTCACCCAGCATTTCACCGATGTCCACGGGACTAGAGGTGAGCTCCAGAGGCGGCAGGATTTCCGGCGACACCACATCAGCAATATTGGTGAAGACGGTGCGATACCAGGGAGCTGCAAGTCGGTCGCCCAGCATGCAGCCCGACATCCATCGGCTTCGAGGTGAGCTGAAGCGGAGGCAGGCGCTCAGGCGCGACGCGGTCAATGATATTGAGGACCAGCGAACGCCAAAGCGAAAATGTCAGCTCCTCCGGTGGAGCGAAGTTCAGGTTATTCATCGGCTGAATCAATGATAGCAGGGGAGGGGCGGCGGGTGAAAAAGTAGCTAGCAATTGCGATTAGCGATTAGCACATCTCGCCGTTCGCTCTTCGCTTCCCACATTTCGCTTTTAGTAATTGATAGTTGCCAACTGCTAATTACCAGCCACCCACTACCCACGCCGAAGATGCCGAATACCATCCGCGCCAGCGACGATCACGTCGCCGTGCGATACCGATGAACAGTCCATGTTCGATGATCCCCGCGCGAGCGCCAAGTTTCGCGGCCAGGGCTTCAACATCGGGGATGGGACCGAAGTTGCAGTCGAAGATCATGTTGCCGGAGTCGGTGACATACTGCGATCCGTCTTTATTCTTGCGGATGATGGCGCCGCACCGAGCGATTCCAGAAAGCGAAACTGCGATTGCCAGCCAAACAGGCTCACTTCCACCGGCAGAGCGAAGCGAGTACCAAGGCACGGAGAAAGCTTGCTGTCATCGACGACGATGATTTCGCGGGCCGTGGCCTGGGCGACAATCTTTTCGCGAAACAGAGCACCGCCTCCGCCCTTGATGAGGTTGAACTGCGGGATCGACTTCGTCGGCGCCGTCGATGGTGACGTCGATCGGAAGCGGCAGCGAAGCGTCCATCATGGGAATGGCCAGGTGCATCGGCTTCGTCCTGGGTTGCTTTCGAGGTAGCGAAACCGGTGATGTCCTTCAGCGCGCCATCGCGCAGCAGTTCGCCGATGCGTCGCGTCGCGAAAATGGCAGTTGAGCCGGTGCCGAGGCCGACGACCATTCCAGACTGCACGAACTGCACCGCGAATTCGGCAGCTTCCTGCTTCAGCTTGGCGCGGGGATCGACGGTCGAATTCGGCAAGCGTTTCCTCCTATACTGTTTCGCGACAGGAGAATCATCATGGGCGAGAGTCTACAGGGTCAAGTGGCAATTGTGACCGGCGCCAATGGCGGTCTGGGAACCGATGTGACGAAGTCACTCCTGGCGGCAGGTGCGACCGTCGTCGGAGCGGTTCGGTCGCTGACTGGCGAGGAGCCGCGCGACAGCCGGTTCCACCCGGTAAACGCAAACCTGGTCGTCGCGACCGACGTGCGCAATATGGTGGCGAAGGTCGAAGCGCAATTCGACAGGATCGACATTCTGGTGCACGTCATGGGCGCATTCGCCGGAGGCACAAGCGTGGCCGACACCGATGACGCCACATGGCAGAAGATGATGGACATCAACCTCAACGCCGCGTTCTACGTTTTGCGCGCGGTGATTCCGGTGATGCGCAAGGCCGAGCGCGGACGGATCGTCGCCATCGGCAGCCGCCAGGCAGTGCAACCGGCTGCAAACGTTGCGGCATACTCAGCTTCGAAGGCGGCGCTGGTGTCGCTGGTGCAGACGGTCGCGCTGGAGAACAAGGATAAGAACATACGAGCGAACGTGATTCTGCCGGGAACGATGGATACCGCAGCCAACCGAGCGGCGATGTCTAAGGCCAATTTCGCCAAGTGGGTCAAGACCTCGCACGTGGCCGACCTGGTGGTGATGCTGGCAGGCGAAGCCGGCGGAGACATCAACGGAGCGGCGATCCCGGTTTACGGCGGGGACTAGCCGGCTGAGTCGCGATAGCCGCCGCCTCCTATAATTCCGTCTGACATGGAACGGAGTGTTGCATCGGTAACCCGCTGGCTGTTTTCGCCGGAAGGCGGACCGACTGACCGTGCGCTGCCGCGATGGATTTTTCTGCGCGGCCTTGGACTCATCTATCTCTCGGCGTTTTACTCTCTGCTGTTTCAGATCAAGGGCTTGATTGGTCCGGATGGAATTTTGCCGACGAGCGAATATCTGCAAGCGCTGGCGAAGCTGGGACTGAAGCGTTTCTGGTTTGCGCCAACGTTCTTCTGGTTGGCGAGTGGCCCGAACATGCTGATGGCCGTTTGCTGGGTGGGGCTGATAGCCGCGTTTCTGCTCGTTCTGAACATTTGGCCGCGAGCGATGCTCGCCTTATGCTTCGTTAGCTTTATCTCGTTCGTCAGCGCGGCGCAAGACTTCTCCAGCTATCAGTCAGATGGAATGTTGCTCGAGGCCGGCTTCCTTTCGCTGTTCTTCGCGCCCGCAGGACTGCGGCCCGGATCAGCAACTGATCGCCCACCGATTCGCGCGGCCCTGTTTCTCCTGCAATGGGAATGGTTTCGGATTTACTTCGAGTCAGGCATGGTGAAGCTGGCGAGCGGAGAGCCGCAATGGCGCACGTTCGCTGCGATGGATGAGTATTACCAGAACGGTCCGCTGCCGACGTGGATTGGCTGGTATGTGCAGCACCTGCCGCACTGGTTCCATGCTTTTGCGACGGGCGCAACGCTGGGATTGGAGTTGGTCGTGGTGTGGGCGCTTTTCTGCCGCGCCGCTGGCGTATCGCCTGTTTCTTCCTGGTGACGTTGTGGCAGATTCCGGTGATCCTCACCGCGAATTACACCTTCCTGAATTACCTGGTTCTGCTGCTCGGCGTGCTGCTGCTGGATGATCGCTGTGTGGAGCGGTGGTTGCCGCCGTGGGTGCTCCAGCGGTTACGCGCCGGTTCCGACGTGACTACGGCGATTCCTGGCTTTATAGTAACGGCGGCGCGAGGGACCGCCATCCGAAGCGCAAAGGCTGTGCGTGTTGCGCTCACGGGCGTGATGTTGAGCTGGATCTTTTATGCGACGACCGTCCAGATGATCTGGATCGTGGATCCGGAGGCGCCTTTTCCGACTTCGCCTGTGACCGCGCTGGATCCGTTCCGTATCGCAAACCGCTATGGGTTGTTCGCGGTGATGACGCGTGGGCGTTACGAGATCGAGTTCCAGGGATCGAATGACGGCGAGAATTGGACACCGTATCCGTTTCGCTACAAGCCGCAGGATATTTCGCAGGCACCGCGCATCTATGCGCCTTACCAGCCGCGTTTCGAATGGAACCTGTGGTTCGCTTCACTCGGCTACTGGCGCGACAACATGTTCGTGGTAAGCGCAGAACAGCGGCTGCTTGCGAATAGCCCAGATGTGCTTGCACTGTTCGCGGTGAATCCGTTTGCGGATGCGCCTCCAAAGTTTGTGCGCGCCGTGATCTACCAATACTGGTTCACCTCGCTGGCCGAGAAGCATGCGACAGGCATGTGGTGGCGGCGGATATTCAAGGGGCTGTATGCGCCGGTACTGACCTTCGGGTCTGACGGTCAGCTCAACGCCGTCGAGTGGCCGCCTCCAGCCATGCCGCGTCCGTGAAAGCATGAGGCGGCTGAAACCCTAACGATTGGGGTGGAAAGGTTTCTCGCTCCCGGTCTCGCTTGCAGCCTCGGGGCTTTCAATATCCAGATTCACGACTACCGGGTCCTGCCCGCTTCTGACGACCACGGCCTCACAGGGAATATCGGGACGGGCGTTGATTTCCTGATGCGGAACGTACGGTGGAACGTAAATGAAATCTCCGGGACCGGCCTCATCGCAGAACTCCAAGTGGTCGCCCCAACGCATTCGTGCACGACCTCGAATGATGTAAAGCACGGTCTCCAGCTCGCCATGATGGTGTGCGCCCGTCTTTGCGTTCGGCTGCACCACCACGGTACCCGCCCACAACTTACTCGCTCCGGTGCGCGCGTGCGTGATAGCTGCCGCGCGAGTCATTCCCGGAGTCTGCGGCGTGTTCGCGTCCAGCTCAGTCGCGTGCACGATCTTCACGCCATGATCTTTCCAGTCCATTGCTTACCCTTCCCCGGGAATCCGGGCGCAATCAGGGAATGATCTTAATTTCGCCTTTGAATTCGTGATAGTTGCGGAAGTCAATAATGTTGTGACTGCAGTAGCTGCTGCCCCGCTGACAGCCCAGGTTCTCGGCATGGACCGGCAACAGAAACGATTTCTCGCCGACCAGCACGAACGAATAATCGATCGCTGACTCGACTGCATCTAGGGGAAAGTCTGACGGAATATTGCGGGCTTGCATCTCGATGCGCAGCACGCGCGCGGTATTCGGGTCCACCCATACGGAACCTGAATAAGCCGCGGTCACACTCTGCGAGCCGACGGACAATCTCCAGCGCGAATTTTGACTCAGCACCTGAAAGTCGTAAACCTGGGCACGGATCCCCGAAGCCGTAGACATACCCCTCGAATGGAACTGCGCCTTCGAATCAGGGTGAAAAAGCTGCAGCAGCGCGGTGGCAAATTCGCCCGTGGACCACGAACCATCGATTTCCGTCAGCTTCTTGTCCGTGGCGTGATTATTGATCTTCACGTTACGGTAGCTTTCTTCCCTGTCCTCGAAAATGATTTCCGCCGAGACTATGTCTTGGAGCACTCTCTCTCCGCGGCCTTGCTGCACAAACCGCGACATTTGCTCCTGGCAAATAAAGTTGGGAAGCTTTTGTGAGAACTGGAACGCCGCCTCTCTGGCCCGCTCGATCAACGGTGCGTTGGGAGGCAGAGAAGGCGGGGGCGCGGACTCCGTAGGATCCGACTCAGCCTGCGGCTGGTCCGCACAGGGAGGCGGGGCGGGCTGCGTGCTTCCTTTCAAAACGGGAGCGTCAGAGCAGGGAGGTGTGCTCTGTGCGGGCGATTGGGCCTGGGTCGGTGCCGTGGCGAAAGCAAGCGCACAGGCGACTACGGCGCCAGCCAAGTGATGCCAGCGGACCGTATGTCGAAGGGGGCACAGATTCACAGACTCACCGTCTTTCGAATCTAGCACAATCTCTCGCGCTGCCCATTCACTCAGTGCTTAGCCCGCCACGCGACCTGCTCCTTTGCAGCGCCGACATGGAATGTCAGACTCCAGGCGAGGATCCCTTTTTCAGGAAAGTTCCTTCGCGAAGCTCCGCGAAGGCCTGCTGAAGCTGCTCTTGCGTGTTCATCACGATTGGCCCATACCACGCCACCGGCTCCTCGAGCGGCTTACCAGAAACCAGCAGAAACCGGATGCCGTCGTCACCGGCTTGCACGGTGACTTCGTCGCCGCGATCGAAAACGACGATCGACCGATTGTCGGCATCCACTTGAGGTGTGGTATCGAGCCACTGCACCGACTCGGTAGGAACGGCGAGCGGTCCCGAAGCGTTACAGAATTTCCCGCCGCCGGCGAAGACGTAAGCAAAAGCGTTGCGAGTCGTTTCCACTGGGAGAGTCTTGCGCTTGCCGGGAGAGATCGACACATCGAGATAAATGGGATCGGCTGCAACGCCATCCACCGGGCCCTTTTTTCCCCAGAACTCGCCGGAGACGACGCGCACGTGGGTCCCGTCATCATCCGTAATTTCAGGGATGTCGGTGGCTTTCACTTCCTGATAGCGCGGCGCAGTCATCTTGAGGGACGACGGGAGATTGCCCCACAGTTGAAAGCCGTGCATCCGGCCGATCGAATCGCCTTTGGGCATTTCCTGGTGGATGATGCCACTACCGGCGGTCATCCATTGGACATCACCGGCTCCAATTTCACCGTTGTTGCCCATGCTGTCGCCATGCTGAACGGTGCCCGCCAAAACGTATGTAATGGTCTCGATTCCGCGATGCGGATGCCAGGGAAATCCCGCCAGGTAATCCTCCGGAATGTCGTTGCGGAAATCGTCCAGCAGCAGAAATGGGTCGAACTCTTTTGTGCTTCCGAATCCGAAGGCGCGACGAAGATGCACACCCGCACCTTCGCGAGTTGGCTTGGAACGTATGAGCTGCTTAACCGGACGGATCGACATAGGAGACTCCTTCAACCTCGATTAGAGATGATAAAGGAGGACTGGTGGAGGCGGCGGGAGTTGAACCCGCGTCCGAAAATGCTGTCAGCAAAGAGACTACATACTTAGTCGCGTTCACCCACCGGTTACCCGGCAGTCTCGCCAGCCGCGCTGAGAACGGACAAGAAACGCGGCCAGCCAGCCTGAAAGTTTCGCCTCGAACCCCAGACATAGGTTTTGAGGCTAGCTCACTGTATGACGCCCTGGCTCCGGCCCATGAGCAAAGCCGAAGAGAGCGGCAACTTAATTAATTAAGCTGCGTATGCGAGGTTTTGGTTCGCAATTGTGTTTTTGCGCACGATTACGGATGCACGCACTCCGGTATGCCTCTTTACCGCAATCACTTCCGTCGAAGCCGTGACGCCCCCACGTGGTGAATCGGCTGTTTCAACTCTAGCAGCCGTGGCCGGGAAGTCAATCCAGCCAATCTTATAGATGCTGCGTGCGGGGCGCAGGAAGCTGGATGGTTGTTTTAACTTCTTCCTCCTGCGATCCGGAGCGTCAGACTGAGATTCAGAATGACCACCGCCGTTGCCCGATGCATTGGACCCAGGAACCGAGTGCGCGACGCTCGGAGTGAGGTGAACAGTTATGGCGTTACCACCAATCTGCGGCCTGGTTCGTCGCGCTGCCAGGCGCTCTCAATATCGGCGAGCGCAACACATTCCGTCTCCACCGCGAGCTCCCCGCTGGCCGCATGCGCCATGACTTTTTGCAAGGCATCGACCAGAATGTCGATCGAGGTGGAATCCCGGCCGTCCCAAGAATTGTCAGCGCTGTGCTACGCAGTACGGCAGCGGCAAGCGACAATGTCGGCCCAGCGCTTTCCCCAACTTGAACGAAGCGAGTCTCCGACGTGATGACAGCAAATTCCTTGCGTGTTATCGCAGCCAGAAAAGCTTCTGCGGGGCGGCCCCACACGTAATCAATCACGACTTGAAAGCCCGATTCACCGGCCTCACGCACAAAGGCTTCGCCGAGTTCCTCTGCGGGCGCGTCGAGGGAATGGTCGCGTCAGCCCCGAGCTTGTGCAAGGTGCTTAAAACCTGCTGGTTGCGCCCGGCAGCAACCACGCGACCTGCGCCGAGAAGCTTCGCTATCTTTACCGCCAGCTTGCCAGTCACTCCGGTCGCACCCAGAATGAGGACGTTTTCGCCAGGCGCCAGCTTTGCGCGGAAGGCGAGCGAAAGCCACGCGGAGACGCCGGGGTTGGGCAGAGCGGCGGCGGTTTCGTCATCCACGCCATCGGGAACCGGAAAGCAGAATGCGCGGCGCACGACCGTTCGTTGTGCCATCGCGCCGTAAGGCGCTCGAGTTCCGCCGAAGAACACCCGCTGCCCGTCGCTGAGATGCCCGACTCCGTCGGAGCCGCAGACGACAGGCAGTTCGCGAGGACTGGCATAGTGCGAGCCGCTGGCTAATTGCTTGTCGATGGGTTTCAGCGCCGCGGCGTGAACCTGTACGATCGCCTCGCCTTCGCCAGCGATTGGTTCGGGGAATTGCTCGCACCGGGGCGGCTTCCCAAGGGTGTGCAGAACGGCAGCATCCATCGTGGTTTCCTTGCGAACGGTGGCTGGTTCTTCATTCTACGATGGGTCATTCTCTTTCGCACCTTGGTCCTGAACGCGCATCGCGGCGGGTGAAGCCGTGCCCTCTCAAAAAACAATTCATGTATAGTGTCCCCACCGCGCTTCATCTCGGGCAATTCAGGAAGAGCCAAGACGATTCGAAGACATTGGGGGAGTCGATGGCGTTTTACACATTCACGGTCGAGGGGTACCACATCGACAAAACGCGGTCCCTTATCCAGGACACCGATGAGGTGGGCGGTTCTCTGCAGGTGGGCAGCGATAAACTTCCAGCCCAGTCGCGCTCCAACGGCAAAGTAGGTGGCGGGGATTGGCCGATTGGCTTTGTCTTCGAGCCGATATTGGTGAGCCAATCCACTACTCCCGTTGTGCTCGCCTATTTGATCTATAACGGGGACGCATCCAAATTGCCGAAGGATCTGGCGGATTTCAGCGCCGATCTTGTGGGCAAGGCTGTGAATTCGCTGATCACGGCGAAAAGTCCGGAGCAGTATGATTTGAACGACATTACTGCCTATCCCGGTGCTCCCGACAACGCTAACTTCAATTGGGACGATCCATCGTGGATCAAGCTGCTGGAGTTCGTGACGCTCGCCAGTTTCATATTTCCCGACTGCGATGGTTTTGTGGCCGGCAGTACGATTGCCAAGGTCAAGAACTGTTGGGACGCTCACATCGATCAGGCCGGCGGCGTGACTCTGCATCAAAGTGTGCGCTATCCCGGTTCCGACTCGCCTTCGGGGTGCGGCAGCAACTCCGACTATTCCGTGAGGTGGTCCGTCTTGCGCGAGCGGGCCTCCGGTCCCGGCCCACACAGCCTGCGACAGTTCTTGTCGATTCACCAACTCTCTGCCAAGAACGGCCTCAGGCGACTGGTTCCCGGCGAGACGGCGATTAGTGTCAGAGGATTGATTAGCTAAGCGGGCACCCAACTTTTTCCTCTCTCAATGTGGTCTCTCCTCAACGGTGAGTGGAGCGTGCCTCATCCGGCCTTCCGTTGGCCGGGTGGTCGTCTCCGTTTCTAAGCGCTGTCGGCGCGACGCTCGGGCGCAGGAGTTGCGGAGGCGACTTGCTTCCTGGCTGTTTCGATGTCTTTCTTTACCGTCGCTTGGAGCTGTTGACGCTTCTGCTGGTGATAGTCGCGCAGTTCGTGCCGCAAACCGTGCACTTGGAGGCGCAGCATCCGATAGGCCTCCTCGCGAAATACACGGTAGGCGACAGAGCCGGGGCGCACGCCGGGAGGCAGCACGGGTATTGATTCGGCCTGGCGCAGTTGCGCCTCTTCGTCAGCCTTTTGCAGGACGGCGTCGGTTTCGGCATCGAGGTCGGCACCGGGTGCGAGACCGAACTGCCTTTCGAACTCGGGATATTCGTGGATGCGGGAGTTGTCGTTGGCGATGGGTTGGTCTTTCGTTGCTTTGGCTTCCATCTGCTCGATGCGGCGGTTGTTGGCGGCAGCCAGTTGCACGGCGTAGAGAAGCTTGCCGGCAGCGAGCGGTTCGAGTTGGCCGGCAGCGATGGCCTGCGCAATTTCGCTGATCGCGTCGCGCACGGCGTAAGGGCTGTCGAGCGACGGAATGTCGAGCCGGTACGGGATGTTATCGCGAAGGGCGCGGGCGCGACGAAGGGGGCGTCCGCGCTGAGTGAGGTGGTAATAGCAATATTTCTGGTCCCGCACAGCGGGAGAGCCGCAGTAGGCTCCGTCTTCTTTGACGTGGTGACAAGATTTGCATTCGGTCATAGCGTTCCTCTGATGCGTGGTAACTGGTGACTGGTAGCTGGTAACTGGTCGATACCCCCCTTGCGTCATCTTGAAAATAAAGGGTTTATTGCATGACTGGCTCTAAGATCTTGTGAACAAAAGTACTTACAGGCAAGGTCTTAGAAACAAAGGGGTTACGGAATTCAGGATGTAAAGAACAAATTCGCGCTCGCCCGATGACCACCCCACGAACCGCAAAGGCGGCGCTTCGTGGGGACCCCGGCTGAGGGCGAAGGCTAATTCAGGGATAGCGCGGTTGCGGGGGAAGGTCAGGGAAAAAGTGAGGGGCGAAAAAACTTTAGTAACCAAAATTCCCAGAAAGGGAAGAGAAAGCAATCAGCAATAAACCGAAGACCCACCCGGCCAAAATCAGGTTGGATTGGGTACCCGGCTAGTTAGGATTGAGACGTTCATTGGGTCATTTGTAAAATTGCCCCGACGCTTATTGGTAGCGCTCCGGGGTCGCACTGACCTGTGCCGTCTCCCCGGCCCGCTTGAGCACATCGCGTGGAGTCTTTCACGGAGTTCTTTAACATCAGGTTCGTCGGCGTAAAGCAGCGCCGTAGATAGGCCAGCGCGTTTTCGATCTTGTAGGCGGGGTTGAAAGTGACGGGACTGCCGCTGAGATCAAACCCGTTCATCTGCACCATCAGGGCGTTTACGGACTGCGCGTGGTTGGCATAAGTTCCCGGCCCACCATTCAGCGTGTCCCATCCCGCCAACGAGCAGGTATTGTCCGGGCCGCGCCGCCTGACGCCTGCAACTCACGGTATCTGGCGGCGATAACAACTGAAGGTGACGAAATGAGACTGTCCGGATTGCTGACGTCGCCGCGGGCTCGCGGGCATGGTGGAAATTTACAACAATCGCGGTTGCGAGTGCAGTGATCACAGGTTAGCGCGCAAAGAACGCGCGCGAACCTGGGGCACCGTCATGATTATTTTTCTGAGGTAGATGGGTTACCTGGGCCACCCGCCCCTCCGGGCTCGGTACGGAGAGCTGTCGCGTTGGACTCCGAAATCGATGTCGATGTACCGAGACGCTCTTCATCTCGGTGAGTATTGTCGCGGTTCAACCGAGAATCCCGCTCAAGCTTCGCTTGAACGGCGCACCCGACTAGGTTTTTACGGTTGCTGGGGGCGTTGACCGGGCCGCCCGCCCGCCGTCGTCACCGCTCTGCGATTGGCGTTCTTAATTGGGCCGGAACCGCCGCTTCCAGAGCTTTGAAGTACTCAATACGCGACTCCTTCAAGAAATTACCCGGGATAAGGAGTCTGCCGGATTTTTCCCCCTCAACTTCTGAAAACCAACCACCCTCACCCCAGACGATATAGACAAAATACGTCCTACCCCTGGCACATTCGGGGCAAATAACTGATGCGGATCCAAACAGCCGGTCACCCGGTTTCAATAGCGGAGACACAAGCGGGCCGCTGAACAGGTTTTCGGGGCCGCCTTCATCATGTGGCCTTATAAAGTCGAAGAGGGTTGCTGGAATTGGCAGCGGATCGTTGCGGTCCGGTAGGTCCATGTTCCAGAGTGTTACCATCCATTTGATGTTTCTAGCAATCGCTTCGGATTGGTTCATCAGCACCAATGCAGGTGATTTCGGATAGACAAAGCGGAGAGCCACAACGGGGGGGATGGCTTCTTGAGCCATCTGCTTTATAACCCGGTCTAGTTTCTCAGAAATCTCCTTGAGGGCGCTCTCGTTGCGCCGGGTGCCATTTACAATCGCTCGTATCTGTTGGGCTAGCTTCGGGTCCACACCGTTGCAAACGAGTGACGCCGTCGTATTGTTATTCCCGGTGATATTTACAGAGCAGTCGCCAGACTGTTGAACAACGGCGGACTTGTCCTGCGCGGACGCTAAGGCCGGACCACAGCCGAGTATCCCGAATATGAGGCTGCATATTACGAGGAGTTTCATTTTGTCTTTCCTCCTCCCGTCTTATCCGCACAGTTTATGTCGGTCTTATTGTTATCCCCAACGATGTTCGAACTGCATGGACCCGCCTGCTGCGTGATCGGCTTCGCATTGTGGTAACGGAAGCCTGCATACGCGAAGCCGAGAACAATGACCAGAATTGCGACCAAAAACGCATGATTAAGAATTCGGCCAACAAAGGTTGCGGATTGTTTTTGAGACAGTGGGACAAACAGCCCCGCTCTTATGAGCGCCCTATATATTCCAGACAACAGAAAAAGGCAGAAACCAGCCAAAACAAGAAAATTTCCAAGATACGGCGCGATTTTCGAAAATTGCGTAATTTCCGCCATTCACTTCACTCTTATGCCTGGTGAGCAGTTGCACATTGTTTGCACAGCCGGGTGCCCCATGTTCGCGCCCCGATTTTGGCGGCTAACCTGGGAGCAGGAATGCCCGGGCTGCGCCGCCTGACGCCTGCAACTCACGGTCTCTGGCTGTCCATTCCGATTCAATCTCCACCACGCCCTTCTCGCGGGAAGCATAATGCCAGAAGCACGACCCCCAATATCTCTCCACCAGAAGTGGGATAGGAAGCACCAGCATCCACGCACTGGCTGGCAGACCCAGCGGCCTGTACGTAATGCCCATCGGTAGCCGTGCCAGAAAATGTACAAGACACATCTCCCCAGTTGGCAATTACAGCAGAGCCTGTGGTGCCGCAGTTACTTATGCAGACGCCGATAATCCCAGTCGTCGCAGAACCGGCAAGGACCGCCGTATTATCTACGGCACTGCTCACGGCCAGCAGGTTAAGCGCTGTACCTGTTGACCCATCATTCAACCATATTGTGCCGCGAGGGCCGTTGACACCTTGCCCAAAGAGGCCGGACGCCAACAGGACTATAGAAGAAAGTACTAAAATCGTATTCTTCATCGTCGTTCTCCTAATTGGTCAACTCGACTGTATAGGCCTGTGCCACGGCAACGGTGATGGTCACGTTGCCGGAACTATCATGACTGTAGGATGCCGGGTCAACCTTGTTTCCAGCGCTGTCGATAAGCGCACCCAGGATGGGATGCGTCCCGAGATTGTGGGTTGCTGCCGAAATCGACCAGGTGGTATTGCTCGACAGCGAAGCCGTGTAGAGCGACGGCCCGGACCCATTCACCGTGCAACTTCCGGTCTGCGCCACCGCAAAGGTCACGATCACGTCGAACGAGCTGCCGTTGACCGTCTTGTTTGCCGGGAAAATCTCATTCGCTGGACTCGCATTGTCGTAACACGCCACGATCAGGTTAGCCGTGTTCAGGTTGTGACTCGTGCCTGCGATCGTCACACTAGTTTGCGCGGCAAACGATTGACTGTAGTTTGTACCATTACCGCCGGTCTGTCCGAAGGCAGAGGCGCATAGGAGTACGAGCAGGGCTACAAAGACAGGAAGATGGATAGGGAACACCGGTCGAGTTTCAGACATTAGTTTCCTCCGCGGGGCGAGGTGTGAGTACCGCAGGAGGATAACAGCGAATAGGAGCCATGTCGTATCGGTTTTTTTCGCTTGATATTTGGGCTAACTCCGTCTCCTGGGAGGAGCGGAGAGTGGACGAGCGGCAGGCCAAGCCGGTGCGATGGCGACTGGCGGCGGACTTTACGGGATGGGAGCAAGATGGCAGAAGTTCGAGGCGCAGGTGGGGAACGTCATCAAGGTGCTACGGGCGGATGACTCCGGGAGGGAGCGGTCTCCGGAGGCGAGGTTGCAGGCGTACGTTCATCTCACCCTGTTGCTGCGCAAAAGGATGGGGCGCCCGCTGTTCATCACATGATTCTGCAAATCTGCATCCCCATGCGCTGCGAATCATCGAAACCTTTTAGTGTCCTGCTAGTCTTATACGGAATGCACGATCTCAAGCACGCACAGCGATCATGACGTTGAGTTCATCAATCCGGTGTTGTCGCGGGAGCCTGGCTTGATTCCCGATTGCATTCCATTCAGCGCGATCCCGCACACGACCAAGCTGTTCTCCGACTACCTTTCCTATTCTCCAGAAGTGCGGGCGTTCTATCCCTATCCGCCGGATGGCGGACAGGTGGCTGCCCGGGCCGCGGCGGTTCCCGCAGGCACCAAGGTTCACGAGCAGGTGGCCGACGTACTGGAGCGGCAGAACCGGGCGTGGGGAGCGGGCGAGAAGACGCTGGCGAATATCCAGAGGCTGCGCGAGGGCGCGCATGCCGTAGTCACCGGGCAGCAGGTTGGATTGTTTGGCGGGCCGGTGCTGTCGCTGTTCAAGGCGGCGTCGGTGCTGGCGCTGGCCAAGCAGGTGGAGAGCGCGGGCGTTGCGTGCGTGCCGGTGTTCTGGATGGCGACGGAAGACCATGACCTGGCAGAAGTGAACCAGGCGCTGCTGCAGGAGAACAGCTACGAGCTGGCGGCCTTTACGGCGCCGACTGAGGGGCGCACGGATGCGCCCGTCGCGACGGTTCGATTTGCCGTTGGGACTGGCGAAGCAGTGGAGCGAGCGGCGCAAATATTGGGCGAGTCTCCGGTGGCTGAATTTCTGCGCACTAGCTATCGCGAGGGTGAGACATTTTCGGGAGCGTTCGCGCGACTCTTTACGCAAGTATTCGCCGAGCATGGGTTGATCTTGCTTGATCCGGCGGATGCGGAGTTGCACCGCATTGCGGCGCCGCTGTTTGTCGAGGCGATTGAGCGTGCCGGCGAGTTGGACGACGCGATACTGGCGCGAAATGCGCAGCTCGGTAAGGCCGGTTATCACGAGCAGGTGAAGGTGACGGCGGAATCGACTCCGCTGTTCGCGCTGGTGGACGGGGCGCGGGTTCCGGTGCATCGGGCGAATGGCGCGTTCACGATTCGCAAGGAGAAGATTGCGGCGGACGAACTGAAGCGGCGGATTGCCGATGAGCCGGAAAATTTCAATGCCAATGTGCTGCTGCGTCCGGTGTTGCAGGATTATTGGTTGCCCACGCTGGCGTACATTGGCGGGCCTGCGGAAATTGCGTACTTCGCGCAGGTGGGCGTCGTCTTCGAGAAACTTCTTGGGCGGGTGACGCCGATTCTGCCGCGCATGAGCGCGACGCTGCTGGAGCCGAAGATCGAGAAGCTGTTGAACAAATATGAGCTGAAGATCGATGATTTATTTCACGGCGAAAAGCAGTTGGCCGATGAGTTGGCACTGCGATCGCTTCCTCCGGGGTTGAAGCTGGACTTCGAGCGCGGCCTGCTGGGGGTGGAAGAGGCCATGCAGCGGATCAGCGAGTCGCTGCACAAGCTGGATCCGACGCTGGTGGAGGCGGGGAAGCGCGCTGCAAACAAGATGCGCTACCAGGTTGGGCGGTTGGAGAAGCGCGCGGCGCAGGCTGAATTGCGGAAAGAACACATTCTGTCGCGCCATGCGGCAATGATTGAGAACTCTCTGTATCCGGAGCGCGTGTTGCAGGAGCGGGAAATCGCGGGCGTTTCGTTTCTTGCTCGTCACGGCTTGGGCTTGATTGATCGGCTCATCGAAGCGGCTACGGCGCGCTGCCCGGAACACAAGATCATCCGCCTGGGCTGAGTGGGTTGCGAATTCTTCCCAGCCCACCTTCTTCGCTGTAAACTCATTCACACTTTGGAATTCATTTTCGACTCGAGGCGGTAAAACGAGTGCTCTGGGACTTCCTGGTCATAGCGGTTTGCGTAGTTGGCGCGCTGGTCTTTCTGTTCGTGGTGACCCGCGCCTTAACAGCCCCGACACGCAAGGAGTCGAACGACTTCACCGGAGCCGTCGTCGCGGTTATCGGTACTACTTATGCGGTGATCCTGGCGTTCATGCTTTCGGGTGTGTGGAATATGTTTCAGCAGGCCGAGGCCAATGCCGACCAGGAAGCCAACGCGCTGGTGAACATCTGGAGGATCAGTGAAGACGTTGATCCGGCGGTGGGACGGCAGGTCCGCGAGTTGACGGAAAAATATGTGAATCTGGTGATCAAGGAAGAATGGCCGGCGATGGCGGACGGCAAGCCAATGCCGAAAGAGACCGGAATGATCATCAACCAGATGTGGAAGCTGGCAGGCCAGAGCCAGGCTGGCCCAGGTGTGAACTCCATCGCGGCATATCAACTGATGGAAGAGTTGCGCCTACTGACCGAATACCGCCGCACACGCCTGATGCACAGCCAGGAGGAGTTGCCCGGAATCTTGCGTGCCGTTCTAATTGCGGGCGGCATTATTACGGTGGCGGCCTCGTGCTTTTTTGGCGTGCCGAACTTTCGCTTCCACGTGCTTCAGGTCGTGGTGCTGACCTTCTTGATTTCGCTCGTGCTGGTAGCGATCGCCGACATCGATCGGCCGTACCAGGGCAATGTTGAAGTGAACTCCAACGGATTTCAGCTGGCATTGCGCACATTTCAAGACCGCGGGAATTGATAGCCTCTCAAAAAAACTTGGCCATCGTCGATGGTTGTTCGTGATTCCGGACGAATGTGGAGAGGACCTGTCTCCGAAAGAAGAAGCCGCCCCGAAGGGCGGCTGGAATACATCGTCAATTAGTGATTTAGAAGAACCTGCGGCGAAGTGTGCCGGCAAGCCCCAGAATACCCGTGCCTAACAGGATCAAAGTGCCGGGCTCGGGCGTCCGGGCCATGTCGAACGCGCTGAGATCGAACGTCTCCGCAACGCCAGACTGATGGTCGGCTGTAATGGTCATGCTGGCGAAGGGTTCGTTGGCAACGATTCCGAACCAGGTCCCGTCCGGAACAAGAGTGGACTGGCTCGGGCCTCCGAAGCACCCGTTCGTGACGTCTCCACAGATGTCCTGGATATGCTCGGATCCGATCGGGATGAGACCGATGGTGAGAGTCAAGCCCTGGCCCCAACCAGCGGGCGAGAAGTCCCAATAGCCGCCGAAGGCCTGCATTCCGCCATGGCTCGTGTAGTCGGTCAGCCAGAAGGTCGTGGTTTCGCCGCCGGCTTCCGTAACGCGATCGTTCCACACATTCGTTCCGGCTGGAAAGACGCCCCGTGGCGGACCAAAAGACCCGGCGTCTGTGAGCACGCTCTGATTAAAGCCCAAGCTCTCAACTCCGGTGAAAGGGTAATGGGTCCAGCTCTGCGTAGCCTGCCACCACTGCGCATAGTCGGTGTATACGGTGAACGTTAAGGCCGGTGCAGCCAGCGCGTAGGATGCCGACAAAACCAGCATTAAAGCCAAAGTGACTACTAAGAAGACACGTTTCATTTCGTCCTCCATGAGGGTCGTCCTATTCGGGGAGGAACAAAGGTTCGGGAGTTATTCAAAACTCTCGTTGATGCGAGAAGGCGTCCAAAAACAGAGGGATAGTGCCTCAGCAACAAACCACAAACGATGACATTCAGTGAACTTCGTTGCACATTTCAGCGAACTCACCGCTCAATGATTGCGTCGACGAGGGAAGTATAGGTCCGAGTTTTGGCCGAAGGGACGCAATTGCGCAATAAAATCGCGCGTCTTCCCGATTCGGTACGTTGACTCAGGTGACCAAACCACGAGCTTCTTGGATTAAGCCGCATGAAAAGAAGACGCCGGCCACTCGCAATGGCCGGCGTCAATTGTTGCAGGAGGAGAGTCTAGCGTTCGAGGCTTGAAACCTCGATGGGCTGCTCGTCTTTGTCGAGTTCGGCGGTGAGATTCTTAGTGCCGTACTCGAAACCCTTATCGAAGGCCTTGAGGTTGAGTTCGCGGAAGGCCGGAGGTACTGAGTCGGCGACCGCCTGACGAATTGCGTCGGGCTGAAGGACATTGGTAACGGCGGCGAAGAAGCCGACCATCACGATGTTCATCACCATGCGCTTGCCCAGGTCTTCTGCCAGTCGCGTGGCCGGAAGGCTGTAGACGCGCACGCCCGGAGGCAACTTATCGATGCGCACGAGATCCTGTTCGATGATGAGGATGCCGTCTTCCTTCAGTTGCGGGGCGAAGAGGGAATAGGCTTCCTGCGACATGGTCACAAGGATGTCTGGGCGGGTGACGTAGGGATAGAGAATTGGCTCATTCGACAGAATGACCTGAGCGCTGCACGCGCCGCCGCGAGCTTCGGGGCCGAAGGCCTGGGTCATGGTGGAGTAGCCGTTTTCAAAGATGCATCCGGCCTTACCGATGACGATGGCCGACAGGATGACGCCCTGGCCGCCAAATCCGGATAAGCGGATTTCGGTTAGATTTCGCATGCGCATGCCTCTCTTTCGACGTAGCGGTCGCCCAGACTTTCGACCATTTTGTCGTGCATCAGGTCGCGGTAATCGCTGCGTTCGCGATCGACGAACTTGCCAACGATAATGTCGCCCGACTTGCTGAGTGAGACCTCACTGGTCGGACATCCGTTCTTGACCTTGCTGTGTTCTTTGTAGAAGACCATGGTGTCGAGGCCGTCGCCCATTTTGTTGCGGCGTTGATAGAGCGTCGGACACGGCGCGAGTACTTCGAGGAACGAGAAGCCCTTCTTGGCAAACATTTCCTGCATGGCGCGTGCCATCTGGCGAACGTGGAAGGTGGTCCAGCGGGCGACATAGACGGCGCCAGCGGCTTCGACCAGGTAAGGGAGGTTGAACGACGAGTCGTAGGTTCCGTAAGGGTTGGTCGAAGTGATGACCGATCCCGGTGTTGTCGGAGCGGTCTGGCCGCCGGTCATGGCGTAAATCAGGTTGTTAATGCAGATGACTTTGAGATCGACGTTGCGACGGGCAGCGTGAATCAGGTGGTTGCCGCCGATGGCGAAGAGGTCACCGTCTCCCGAATAGACCACAACATTGAGGTCAGGATTCGCCAGCTTCAGTCCGGTTGCAAATGGAATGGCGCGTCCGTGCGTGGTATGGAAGGAATCCTGGTTCACGTAGCCGGCGACGCGTCCGGTGCAGCCGATGCCCGAAACGATGCTCAGGTTCTTCAAGTCGATCTTGGCGTCGATCAATGCACGGCTGAAGGCATTCACGCTGGTGCCGATGCCGCATCCGGGACACCAGATGTGGGGAATGCGGTCCATGCGCAGGAACGGGTCAGTCGGGTTGGTGTGAATGGGGAGGGTCGTCATCGCGCCACCTCCATGATGGCCTTCAGAATCTGTTCGGGCTTGTGAACGCTGCCGCCGGCGTGGCCGATGAACTTCACCGGCACCTTACCTGCGACGGCGCGTTCGACTTCGCGCACCATTTGTCCGAGGTTCAATTCGGCCACCACGATGGCCTTGGTCCTGGAAGCGATTTCCTTAATCTTCTTTTCAGGGAAGGGCCAGGCGGTAATCAGGCGGAACTTGCCGACCTTGATTCCCTTGTCGCGGGCCATCTCGATGCCGCGTTGAGCGACCCGAGAAGTAATTCCGTACGAGACGACGACGACATCGGAGCCTTCGATCTGGTCTTCTTCGAAGAGGCAGATCTTGTCGGCGTTCTTGATGATCTTGTCTTGCAGGCGACGCACCAGCACGTCTTGAACTTCGGGCGTCATGTTGGGATAGCCACGCTCATCGTGCGTGAGGCCGGTGACGTGGACGTTGTAGCCTTGTCCGATGTGCGGCATGTCGGGAACGAGGTCTTCGCGCGGCTCGTAAGCCTTGAACTCGCCCGGAGGAATGGTGGTGTAACGACGCGGCGTCACATCGATCTGGTCAGGTGGAGGAATGACGACTTTCTCGGTCATGTGGCCGACGACTTCGTCCATCATGACGAAGACCGGGCAGCGATACTGCTCGGCAAAATTGAAGGCCTGAATGGTCAAGTCGAAACATTCCTGGGGAGAGTTCGGGCAGAGCGCGATGATTTCGTAGTCGCCGTGCGAGCCCCAACGAACCTGCATCATGTCAGCCTGGGCGGGAAGCGTGGGCAGGCCGGTGGAAGGGCCGCCGCGCTGCACGTCTACAAAGACGCATGGGGTTTCGGTCATGGCGGCGAGGCCGATGTGCTCCATCATCAGTGAAAAGCCGGGGCCGGAGGTGACGGTGAACGCTTTGGCTCCGCCCCACACCGCGCCTTGAATGGCGATGGAGGCAGCGAGCTCGTCTTCCATCTGGATGAAAGTTCCGCCGACGGTAGGAATGCGCGAGGCGAAGCGCTCGACTACTTCGGTCGACGGAGTAATGGGATATCCGGCGGAGAAACGTGCGCCAGCCGCCAGTGCGCCTTCGCAGCAGGCATGGTCGCCGTCAAGAAAATGAGAACCGGTAAGAACGCCGGCTGGGTCAGCGTGCATCCTGCGCCTCCTTTGCGGCCGGTGCTTCGGCGGCCGGCAGCTCTTCTTTCTTCTCGGCAGCCTCTTTGAAACCGAAGATGGCGAAATCGGGGCAGTACATTCCACAGAGATCGCAACCGCTGCATTTTTCCGGGTTGACCATGTAGGGCGGGTGATATCCCTTGGCGTTGAAAGCAGAGGAGAGCGCAAGGACGTGCGTCGGACAGAACTCCACGCAGAATCCGCAAGCCTTACAGCGCTCTACGACGATTTGAACCGAACCTTTTGCCATGCTTTTGTTCCTTGGCGGTGGCGCGGAGCCTGTTAGCTATTTCCCCAAGTTTCGCCATCGCGGATGGAATTACGTATTACCGAACGATAGTTCGATTCTGGGGCAGGTGATACCCAGCATGAAGTGATGCAGGTCACATGGGGACGTGAGGTGGGACACTTTGGGGGGAGGCAGCAATTAGCAATTAGCAATTAGCGCGGACTGCGACACACTCAACCTGAGTAGCGAGTGCATGCGGTCAATGCAAACACCAGGGCTAAAGCCCGGCATTCTTTTCCTTGGCCCTATTCATCACGCTGAAGCGTGGTGCTTCCACCGAAAATCTAGTTGTCAAAAACGCCGCTCGGAAGCTGAGGAATTCTTGCGGCTTGGTGCGCGGGCTTACGCCCACGCCTAAAAGCGCGTCGGGGGTCCGCCGCCGGGGCAGAAGCGGCGATTGCGAGATTCTTCATCCCACCCTTTGCCCAAAGAAGGCAAAAGATGGGGCACCCTTGCGATCCGCACCGGACCCAGAGCGAGGTGATTCGTTTGTCTCACTGCAGTGTGAGAGCCCTCACAGCCACCGTCGCTCAGGTCGTGTGGGGATGCCCCAGGTAGTGTTGCCGCAGCAGGTCCTTGCCATAATCGTTGCCATTCGGAGTTCGCACAACGCAATGGATGTGCTGCTGGGTAGGCTTGTTGGGGTCGGCGACAAATTTCCGCAGGTTGGCGGGCTGCTGGTGATCAAACTCGATCAAGACCACTGGACTCTGCACGCGGTAATAAAACGCGCTGTCCGGCTGTGTGCCGCCGACCCAGGTGAACCATGTCTGGTCGAGATAGCGGTCCACTTCATCCATCTTCACGCGGGCATGGCCAGCGTCCATGTTCTTAATATAGAGGTCAATCAAATCGCGGAAGCGTTGTCGTTCGGGGCCTGATAGATCGTTCGTGCGCAATCCCGCATAGTCGATTACGACATTGTCCTTGAATGCTTCGGTCAGATTGTTGTTGCCCGTCTTGGAGAAGTTGAGAATGGCCTGTTTTCGCTGGGCCTCCGGGAGCGCATTCAACATCGCGAGACCATCGTTCTGTTCCTTTTGCAGAATCTCGAGGCCTTTGTATTTGCCGGATGGCGCTTTTACTGGCTCGGAGCCGATAAACAAAGGAGTTACTACCACTTGGTCCGCGAGCACAAAGTAGTTGATTATGGCGTGATGACCCTCGAGTTTCCATCCCCACGGCTCGGTTGCTGACGGTTTGCCGTAAACCTGGATGTAATACAGCCACTCACCCAGGAACGCGTGATCGTCGCTCAGTTCGGCGAGCGTTTCGTTGAGGCGCATGATGTTGCGCGTCAGCTCAAAGCCTTCTGCGCTGAGGGAAGCGCGCATCAATCCGAAGGCAGCCTGCCGCTGGGCGTCGGTCATCTCCGCAAAGCAGACTCCCTGCCGGGCGTAAAAATGCTGATTCATCCATTTGCGCCACTCGATGTCCTCCACGGGATACATGGTTCTGGCGAGTTGGAGGGGGGTGAGAGTGGCGATGAAGGCCTCCGCGGCGTGGCGGACTGGTTCGGTTGAAACCCCGCTCGGCTTGATCTCGAACAGCCCCGGCACGACCTCACCGTTGGTCGTGATTCCCTTGAACGGCGTCGCCAGTCCTTTGCTCTCGTAGTCCTCAGACATCTGGCGAAAGCGCTCGGCCGTGTCGGATGCGCTCTGAGTCTGTGTCTGGCCCAGGGCCCATGGAGCAAGAACGGCGGCGGAAACCAGCGATGAGATAAAGTCGCGACGCGTGGGCTTGCTCGTCAGGAGACGGGTGTGAGTGTGATGGGGATGATGATGGTTGTGATGCAGGTTGTGCGTCACGCTTGCCTCCGCCCGGTTGAGTGGCGGGAGTATAGCATGAGGGCGAAATCGGGCAATTACACGAGATGAGGACCTGATGTGCGGGCTGACGCCCAGGCCCAAAAGCACTGTCGCGGCTCCGCCGCTGGGCGGGGATAACGGTCGCGAAATCGTTTATCCCACCGTTGCCAAAAGAAGGCAAAGGATGGGGCACCCACGCTCCTCAATCAGGTAGGACGCTTCAGCTAAAATTGAGTATTGTCTTCGATCACCACAACCCCTGAAGTTCGAACTGTTGAAACCGCACGGACGTCGAATGCGCGGTTCTATCACCCGGAACTGGATGTACTGCGCTTCTTCGCTTTCCTGATGGTGTTTTTTCACCATTCGTTTCCGCACGATCCTGCATTTTGGACAAAGTTGGGATTGCCGTTGTTTCTTGCGCGGGTGCTGGCGGGGATTGGTGCGACCGGCGCTTTCGGGGTCAGCCTGTTCTTCGTTCTCAGTTCGTATCTGATTACGGAATTACTGCTTCGCGAGAAGGCCCAGATCGGCACGCTGGACGTGCGCTCGTTCTACATACGGCGCATTCTGCGCATCTGGCCGCTGTATTTTGCGTTCCTTGCGCTGGCGGTGGGCCTGCAATGGATCGTGCCCGGACAGCACGTGACGCTGCGCGCGGGGCTTTGGTTCTCCCTGCTGGCGGGGAACTGGTTCATCGTTTTTCATGGATTCCCCTCATCGGTGATCTTTCCCTTGTGGAGCGTCTCGATCGAAGAGCAGTTCTATATCACGTGGCCGGCCATCGTCCGGCTAGCGAGCGAAACGAGGATGCTGTTCTGTGCGGGACTGCTGTTGTTGATTTCGACGGCTGCGCGCGTGTTTCTCGGGATGCACCATACTGGCGAGAGTGACGTCTGGTGCAACACGTTCGTGCAGCTTGATCCGATAGCGATTGGAATTCTGCTGGCAGTGCTGCTGAAGGGCGAGATACCGCGGCTGTCAAAGGTCTCACGCGGTGCGTTGGTGCTGGCGGGAATTACGGGCTTGGCGCTGGGCAGCCTGTACTTCGGAATCAAGAACGATCCGCTGACCACGATGCGCATTGTGCTGGGCTATCCGTCGGTTGCCATTGGCGGCGCGCTGTTGCTGTTGGCAGTCTTGCGAAACAGCAAGAAACGCAGCAACCCGGTTTTGGTTTATCTGGGGCGCATATCGTACGGGCTGTACGTGTTTCATATTCTGGGTCTACTCATCTCGGATTACACCGTGCATGATCAGACCGCGGACCTGTTCCGCTACTCGCTGCGCGTTTCGGTTGCGCTCGCGGCGACTGTCGCAATGGCGGCGGTTTCGTACCGCTGGCTGGAGACGCCGTTCCTCGGACTGAAACAGCGGTTCACGCACGTGCTGTCGCGTCCGGGCGGATAGAACTGTCGAGGGATGGTGCGTTCACAACCGAGGAGTGCCGCCGGCTGAAGCCGGCTCCGTTCGGTTAAGGTGCGTTGGCGCCACGCTGAAGCGCGGCTCTACCCTTAGTATTTGCGCATGTGGATTTCGGTGCCGTTGCGCTCGAAGCGGACCTCATCCATGAGCTGGTTGATCAGGTAAATGCCACGGCCATGGTTGGAATAGATGTTCTCGCCTTCGAGAGGATCGGGGACGCGGTTGGGCTCGAAGCCGGTGCCGGGATCGCGAACGATAATCAGCATGCCGCGCTCTTCATCGCACGCAACGCAACATTGAACTTTTTGGTCGGATCGTTCTTGCAACCGTGTACGATGGCGTTGGCGAGGGCCTCGCGGAGGGCGGTTTCGATCTCAAATTCCTTGCCCGACGCGCATTCCATGCGGCGCGCCATCTCCATGATGCCTTCGACCACCGGACTGATAGCGGTAGGATCGGCGTTGAGTGTAACCTCAATACGGATCATAAGTTTGTCACGGTCAAACTCTATCGGCGTAAGGCGGCCAGAAGGTCCAGCTTTGTCCCCGGAAGGCGTCGCTTGCGATACTCTGACAGGAATGATACTGCTGGTCAAGCCGTAAAGCGAATTCGCGGTGTGTATAGCACTTTCTTGCCGTGCCTTTCAGCTTGGCGGGAGAACCGCAATCGATGGTTATCCCGGCATTAACTGGCAGGTTGGTTTGCGAATGCTTCGATAGTGCAAGGAACGCAATGAATCGATTTTGGCTGCTTTTCCTTATTTTTTCGGTCACGAGTTCAGGCATGGGCGCCGAGCCCGTCAAGGTCGCGGCGGCCGCCGACCTGAACTACGCGCTGAACGAACTGGCGAAGCGATTTTGAGACGGCGACCGGGACTAAGGTGCTGCTTTCTTTCGGCGCGTCCGGCAACCTGTTTTCGCAAATTCAGAACGGCGCGCCATTCGATCTGTTTTTCTCGGCCGACGAAGACTATCCCAAGAAGCTGGCCGCCGCAGGTGTGATGGATTCTGCGACTCTGCGCACGTATGCCATCGGCCACCTGGTGCTGTGGGTGCCGAACAGCTCGGCGCTCGATCCCGGCAAATTACAGATGGATCTGCTAGTGGAGCCTTCGGTGTCGAAGATCTCGATTGCCAATCCGCAACATGCTCCTTATGGCCGGGCAGCGATGGCGGCGATTGAGCACTACGGACTGAAGGATAAAGTCGCCGGCAAACTCGTCTTTGGTGAAAACGTGAGCCAGGCCGCGCAGTTTGTGCAGTCGGGAAATGCGCAGGCCGGATTGATCGCATTGTCGCTGGCTCAGTCGCCCGCGATGATGTCGAGCGGAAAGTACTGGGAGGTTGCCGGTCGGAGAGCTATCCCGAAATGCGCCAAGTTGCCGGAGTCGTTTCTGCTTCGCAAGCAGAAGAAAGCTGCGCAGGCATTTCTGGATTACGTTTTGTCGCCTGAAGGCGCCGCTACTTTGCGCAAGTTCGGTTTGGGGACGCCTGCGAAGCCATGATCGTGCAAGCTCTGCTGCTCACGCTTCGGCTGGCGGCGGTGGTTTCGCTGATTCTGCTGCTGATCGCTCTGCCGCTCGAGTTATTGGCTTGCATCCTCGCGCTGGCGGGGAAAGTTCTTCGTCGAAGCGGTGGTGGCGCTGCCGATCGTGCTGCCTCCGACGGTGCTGGGGTTCTATGTGCTGACCGCGATTGGGCCGCTGAGTCCGGTGGGACGCTGGTATCACGTTCTGACGGGCGGTAGCCTGGCCTTCACCTTTCGCGGGCTGGTCGTGGGATCGGTCCTCTACAGCCTGCCGTTTGCGGTGCAGCCGATGGCCGCCGCGTTCTCCTCGGTAGATCGCAAGCTGCTGGAAGCGTCGGCGATTCTCGGCGCGTCGCGATGGCGCACGTTCTGGAGGATCATGCTGCCGCTCGGCTTGCCCGGCGTTTTGGCGGGCATGGTGCTGAGTTTTGCCCACACGCTGGGCGAATTCGGCGTGGTGCTGATGGTCGGCGGCAATATTCCCGGCGCGACGCAGACAGTTTCCATTCTTATTTACGATCAGGTGCAGGCGCTGAATTACGCGGTAGCCAACCAGACGGCGCTGCTGCTGCTGGCTATCTGCTTCGTGCTGCTGACGGCGCTGTACGGGTTGAGTCGCAACGGCAAGTGGGCGCTGTGGGGATTGCGGTGAGCGAAGCCGGAACTGCACTCGGCGGCGGCTCTGCGGGTTGCGCTGCGCAAAGCGTGCGCGAGACGGCGAGACGGCGCGAACGGCATTTTCGCTCGACGTTACACTTTGCGGTTGCGGCTGGATTTACCGTGCTGTTCGGCGCATCTGGGGCTGGGAAAGACGACCATTCTCGATTGCATCGCCGGATTGCAAAACCCAGATCGCGGCAAAATTTCTGTCGCAGGCGTGGACCTATTCGACTCCGAGCGGGGCATTGACCTTCCCGCACGTACCCGCCGGCTGGGATACCTTTTTCAAACGGTTGCGCTGTTTCCCCATCTGACGGGAAAGCAAAACATTGGATACGGCCTAAGTTCGTTATCGGCGCAGGAGCGCGCCAGTCGTCTCGGCGAAGTTGCTGAATCGTTCGGCATTACAGCAATTTTAGAGCGGCGTCCGGCCCATATGTCGGGCGGTGAACGGCAAAGGGTGGCCTTGGCACGTGCGCTCGTCACCCGACCCCATGCCCTGTTGCTCGACGAGCCAATGACGGCCCTCGACCGGGTCACGAAGTCCAGAATTCTCGATGATCTGCGTCGGTGGAACGCCGCGCATGAGGTGCCCATTCTCTATGTCACGCACGAGCGGGAGGAAGTTTATGCGCTCGGCGACCGGGTGGTTCTGCTGGAAGCGGGGAGAGTTGTGGCCGACGGTACGCCGCATGAAGTGTTGAGTCGTCCGCAATACGAATCGGTCGCACAGTTGGCCGGATTCGAAAATATATTCGACTGCACGGTGCTCGAGTTACACCCTGAGCAAGGCACGATGACGTGCGGTGTTAGAGACTCGAAACTCACGCTCGAGGCTCCGTTTACGCGGGTCGAGGTGGGTCAAGACGTAAAACTGGGGGTTCGTGCCGGAGACATACTATTGGCAAGCGGCCAGCCGACCGGACTGAGCGCCAGAAACGTGATTCGCGGAAAAATTATGTCTCTGCGGCAGGAGGATGTCACCGTCATCGCCGAAGTTGACTGCGGCGCCAAGGTCTTCGTTCACCTGACACCTGGCGCTCGTCAATCACTTTCCCTCGAACCAGGCCTGCGCATCTGGCTGGTATTGAAGACCTACTCGTGTCACGTGCTCCGGCCTGCTCCGAGCCGACCTGAATCGTTTCGTCCGACGCCATAGCTCCGTTCATCGCTCACGCTGCCCTGTGATGGCGCTCACTGCGGCATTGTGCGCACAGTTCATACTGGAGAGGTTGAAGGTTGCTGCAAGGCTGGATGGAAAATTAACCATCCTGACGAGATGCCGATCCGGCAAATCTGTCTGAAGTTGGTGTCGGTTTCTACGGCCGGCAGCACCTCACTAGCGGAGGTGTGACGCAATGCCAACCGTCGTCGATCCTAAAGAAACCAACGAAACTTCTAACACTCCTACTTACGAAGCTCCCGAGATGTTCGCCGCCGAAGTTGCCATGGAGAAAAGCTCCTCCAGCTTCGGTCCGCTGGTCATGATTCTGGCGCTCGTCGCGGTTGTGGCCGGGACGATCTTTTACTTTGTCAAAGGTGCTCAGGAAAAATTGACACTACCGGCCGCTACGGCCTCGGTGAATCAGATTCTGAAGGCGCAGGGCGACGGCAAAGTCACGTTCAGCGTCGGAACCCTGGTGTCGAGCGTCAATGAGAAGCCCAACGACCCGCACTATCAGCTGCTGGCGAAGGCCGGCATTCTGAATGTCAGCAAGAAGAGCTACAACACCAACATTGTCAGCCTGACGCCCGCCGGCGAGAAATTGCTGGGTGATATTCAATGCGTGGACAAAGGCAAGAACGCCGACGACCACGTGACTTACAGCGTTCCTCTGGCCACGCGTGAAATCGTTAAGATCGAGAAGATCACGATGATCAAACCGCACCTGGCGCGCGTGGATTACACATGGAAGTGGGTGCCGAACCGTCTCGGCAAAGACTTTGACGCGTCGGGCGACCTGGTGCACAACTTCAACACGTGGGAACGTGGGAACCTGATCAAGAACTATGGGGTCGATTTCTACACAGCCGCGCCGACGGCCGCCAGCGTCGTGCTGATGGAAGCTAAAGAAGGCATCTGGAAGCCCTACGTCGACTAGCTAGTTCGCTTGCTGCTTTCATGGCGCAACACACTGAGAGGGAGGACAACATATCCTCCCTCTTCTTTTTGGGCTCAGGTGTAGCCAACTGTCGCGTTTCTTGACGGCGCTGGCCGGGCGAACTCGCGACGGCAGAATGGCTCCGCAGTACCTTACAATTGTGAAATACCCACAACTCCTGCACCAAGAGACGGGAATGTTGCATTCGGAACAGGCCATAACGGGGAAGAACCATATCGTTCGCTGCATCGCCTGTAGCGCGGTGAATGATGTGCTGGCGGTCGATTTCCGTTGCATCCATTGTGGCGAATTGATGGAAGTAGAGTTTCCGGCTTGGCCCACACGAGATGCAACTGGGGCCCGGCGGTTGCGCACATTATGGCGCGAGCGCCGCACATCGAATCAGCCCCTGGATGCAAGTGGCGTTTGGCGATTTCGCGAAGTCCTGCCTGAACTCGATGACTCGGCGCATGCTATCACGTTAAGAGAAGGGAACACTCCGCTGTACGACTTGCCGCGATGCGCGAAGATCGCCGGAGTTGACCATTTACAAGCCAAGCACCAGGGCATGAATCCGACTGGGTCGTTCAAAGACACGGGCATGACGGTCGCGATTTCGTTCGCCCGGCAGAACAATTTCAAGTGGGTCGCGTGCGCCTCGACAGGCAACACCTCAGCTTCGATGGCGGCTTATGCAGCGCGAGGCGGAATGCGCAGCCTGGTGGTGATTCCCGAGGGCAAGATTGCGTGGGGCAAGTTGTCGCAGTCGCTCGATTATGGCGCCCTCACTTGCCAGCTGCGAACCGATTTCGATGGATGCGTTCGCGTGCTGGACGAGATCATCCGGCGCTACCCGATCTACTTGCTTAATTCGGTGAACCCTTACCGGCTGGAAGGCCAGAAGACCGCAGCCATAGAACTGCTCGAACAGCTTGATTGGCAGGTCCCCGACCACGTCATTGTTCCCGGCGGCAATCTTGGTAACAACTCGGCGTTAGGCAAGGCCTTTCTGGAAATGAAGCGCCTGGGCGTGGTCGATGCGGTGCCGAAGATCTCGGTGATTCAGGCGGAGGGCGCGAATCCGCTGTATCGCACGGTGCACGAGAAGGGTGGCAAGGAGCTTGTCTCGGTCGAAGCCGAAACGCTGGCGACGGCGATTCGCATTGGCAATCCCGCATCGTGGAGGAAGTCACTGCGCGTGCTTGAGGCATCGAACGGTTGCGTCGAGCAGGTCAGCGAGGCCGAGATCGCTATTGCTAAAGCGGAGATCGGCGCTGACGGTGTGGGATGCGAGCCGGCATCGGCGGTTACGCTCGCCGGCTTGAAAAAGCTGGTGAAGAGCGGCTTCGTTAGACCCACGGAGTCGGTGGTGCTGATCCTGACGGGACATTTGCTGAAAGATCCGGAGTACACGATCAAGTTCCATCGTGGCGATTTATCGGTGCCGCGCATGGCGGATGAGCAGTTCCTGGCACTCACCCGGAAGGAGCGGAAGAGTCCGGTTGTGCTGGACGCCAGCGCTGATGCGGTGTTGCTCGAACTTGAGGCCGAGGAGAAGGCCAATGACTGATCGCGACGATCCAAGCCACATGCCTTTCCGCATGTTCCTTCCCGCGACTTCGGCGAACCTCGGACCGGCGTTCGACGCTGCCGCGCTGGCCTTCGATTTTGGTTTGCGGGTCACTGCGAAACCGGCTGCTGAATTCTCCATAGAAGCCCGCGGCCGCAATGCCGACTTGTGTGGCAAGATGCCGGGCAACCTGATCGTCGATACGTATACGAAATTGCTTGAGAGCGAGGGCAAGCCCGTCGTGGCCCTGGCGATTGAGTTAGACAACGATATTCCTCTAGGAATGGGATGCGGCTCGTCGGCCGCGGCTGTCGTGGCGAGCGTGGCATTGGCTTCCGCGTTTGGCGGACTCGATTGGGACAGTGAGCGCATCGTTTCAGAGGCTTCAGCGTGCGAAGGTCATCCCGACAACGTCGCCGCGTGCTGGTATGGAGGCGTTGTGCTGGCGCGCAGTCCATTGGTGACGCGGGCGGGAGATATTCCTGCTATCAGCGTGCTGCCGGTGCCCGTGGCTATCGAGTGGCCGCTGCTGGTGGCGATTCCGGAGAACCCGCTAGCCACGTCAGAAGCACGTCGCGTGCTGCCGCGTCTCTATAGTCGCGTGGACCTCATTCACAACGTGCAGAGTGCCATGCTGCTGGTACTGGCGTTTACCCAAGGTCGCGGAGAATGGCTCGCAGAGGCGCTGAGCGACCGGGTTCATCATCCCTATCGCGCGCAATTGTGTCCGTTGCTGCCGGCGCTGACGGCATTGTCGGGAACTGAGGGAGTGAATGGAGTCGCGCTGAGCGGAGCAGGGCCGTCGGTGCTCATGTTCCTGGCGGAGAACGTGGATCGCGACGAAGTCGGCGCTCGCGTCTCGGCTTACCTGGCTGAAAAGTCACTCACCGCGGAGCTGAGATTTACTACCATCGCGAGTGTCGGGGCGAAGGATACTTTCTCAGTCGCAACTAGCGCATCCCGCTAATCTCTGCACTGATTTTTCTCTACCAGCTTGAAGGCAGCGATTCGCTCAGCTCGGTAGTGAGTGCCCACTCGACGGCTCGCTGCTGATCGCGGGTGAGCTTCGTGCCACGCGACGTCAGATAGAAAACGTCGTGCGCCATCGCGCCTTCGGTGTCGATGAGCGCAATCTCGATGCTGCATCCCTCAGCCGCCAGCGTTGAGCTAATGGTATAGAGCAAGCCCGGACGATCCTGGGTCGTGACTTCCAGTAACGTGCTCGTAGGCGAAGAGTCGTCATCGTAACGCAGTTTGGTTTCGACCTTGACCTTGGGCGGCTTGGTGTCGGCGCGCAAGCGTGGCTCCAGCAGACGATCCAGCGGGGCCTCGCCGTTGAGGATCGCTACTACCGAGCGCTTGAACCTCTCGCGCTCGGACGGATTCAGTTCCAACGTGCGGAAGCGGTCCTTGAAGTAAATGCTGTCAACGATTACGCCCGATTCGTTGGAGAGCGCGCTGGCCTTCGTGATGTCCATTCCCCAGCCGTACAAAATGCCGCTGAGAATCGAAAACAATCCTGGACGGTCTTTGGTCACCACCGTCAGTTCGTGCTGGTCACGAGTTTGGCGCAGCCCGATCTGCACCGGATCGATGCGCAACCGGTTAGCCATCTCCACGTGGCCGATCACCTGTTCCGGCGTGTACGAAAGCAAATAGCGCCTCGGCAAGCCGTTCAGAAACTTCAGGAGCTGCGACCGCCCCTTGGGCAACAACGCTGCAATGCGCTCGACCTGTTCGGTGGCAGCTTCTTTGTGGAAGCGTTCGCCATCAACGCTGCGATCGAAATAATTGGCGGTTGCAATATAGAGTTGCCACAGGTTCTCGGCCTTCCACGGCGTAAGCGCATCGGGATTCACTGCCTTGATGTCAGCCAGCGTCATCAGCGTGAGCATCTTCAGGTGCTCCGGCGTCTCCATTTTCGCGGCCAACTCGCGCACGGTCTCCGGATCGTAGATGTCACGCCGCCGCAGCGTGGACGAAAGTTCCAGGTGGCTGGAAATCAGGAAACCCACTGTCTTGGCCTCGTCTGCAGTGAGTCCCAGCCGCTGCAATGCCGGAAGCGCAAGCTGCATGCTGCCGTGAACGTGATTGTTACCGGCGAGACCCTTGCCCGTATCGTGAAACAGCAGCGCCAGCATCAGTAATTCCGGCTGCTCCAGTTCGGCGAAGATATCGGCAAACGGCTGCAACCATTCCACATCCTGGTTGCGCATCTGGTGGAGCGCCGCAATCGTGAGAAATGTGTGCTCATCAACGGTGTAGCGATGATAGAGGTCGCGCAGCACCAGCGAGTCGATGGTCTCAAACTCGGGTACTGCCATCACCAGCAGGCGCAGCGAGTGCATCGCTCGCAGCGCTTCGGCAGCATTGGGTTGCACGAGCAATTCGCGCAGATACGCCCACAAACGGGCATCCTGCGGCATAGTGTCTTGCAGCGCGCGTCGCGCATTATTAAGGCGGCGCTCGGTCTCCATGGCCAGCTTCACGCCATGGCGCGCCATGAAAATGAACAGCCGCAACACCACTTCCGCATCGCGCGCACCGGCCGACTGCTGGATGTAGACTCGCCGGTCGACCACGGAAAATTCGTCATTCGACGCACCCGACCGCCAGCGCCGGAACGACCGCACCAGCGCCGAACTCGTAGTCGTCACCTGGTCCAAGATTTGGGTAACGTTGCGATAGATCGCGCTGGCGTGGCGGAAGTACAGCCGCATCCACTCGGCAGAGGATATCGGTCCGTCGGGGGCGCCGATACCGCGAGCGGCGAGGTCTTCCTGTGACTCCCAAGAGATCACGTTCTCGTCGCGATTGCCGCGATAGTGCAGATAACAGCGCGCCGACGAGAGAAATTCCACTGCGGCGAAAACGTCATTGTCCGAGTCCTGCTGAAGTTGCAGAGACTCCGGCCAGGCGCGGCTGGCCGCGAGCTCTCCGATCAAGGCGATCCAGCGAGTGACGTGGAAATCACGCAGGCCGCCGGGGCCATCTTTCAGGTTCGGTTCCAGGTGAAAAATGGTTTGCCCGAACTTCGCGTGCCGGGTGTTCGTGACTTCGGCCAGCCGCTGAATGAGAGTTGTGGACTCGCGTGCCACTAGCTGCGGCACCACTTTTTCTCGCAGACGCGTAAACAATTGCGCATCGCCCGACAGCAGCCGGCAGTCGAGCAAGGAAATCGTGAACTCCACATTGTCCTGGTCGAACCGGCCGCAGTCGTCAACGGTGCGTGTCGTGGGACTGACTCGCAGGCCTGTGTCCCAGAGCTCCTGGCAGATGGAGCGCACTGCGTCAGCCGCGCGCGACCGCTGTGCCTCGTTATCACAGAGGAAGAGCAGGTCGATGTCGGAATGCGGGTATAAGAAGCCGCGACCGAATCCACCGAGTGCGACCATGGCGAATCCGGCGGTAGACAGTAAGGGTTGCTGCGCCCATAACTGGAGAAGGAGTTTGTCGACCAGGCGCGCCCGGCCTTGCGTGCACTCACGCCCTGAGCCGTCACCCTCGAAATCGCGGCGAATGCGCTCGGACTCTTCTTTGTAGTAGCTGCGCAGCGCGGGATCGAAGGTGGGTGTCGACATGTCTTGATCAGGGCCGCCCACGTACAGCCCGGGAGCGCGCCTGTTAACGTTGCTTCGGTGCTGAAATCAGATGCAATGTCGACTTCGCAGCCGTTTCAAACCTCCAGATTCAGTGGAGCGAATCGCGTGAGTTGTTGCGAAACCTGTTGATCAAAACTTCTGACGTCCCCAAAATTACCAACGCGCCGGCTGCGTTGGCCTAGTGCTTCTGGTGGTTGATTTAGAAATACAGGCTTTCGTTCCAGATGGGAAATTCAAACTATTTATGCCGGGTATTCGCCCGCATTATTAGTCGCCACGCGGCCGCAACAATCGCTGTAGCTCTCTAAGATTTCAATTCGTTAGCTGGTGACTACGGGATTGGCGCGTGCGCAACTTGCTGAGCCGGTCGCACGCCTCAGTTAAATCCGATTCAGTCTTGGCAAAACAGAAACGCAGAAGATGTTCGCCGCGTCCTCCCTGGAAAAACGCTTCGCCCGGAACGCTGGCCACACCGGTGAGTGCAAGCAGTTTCGTCGCTTTCTCAATGCTCGTCTCTCCGGGGAGCGCGGAAGCATCAGCCAGGACGTAATAGGCGCCGGCGGGAACGCTGGGTTCCATTCCGGCCTCGCGAAGCGCGCTGCATATCATCTCGCGCTTGCCCTGGTACTCGTGAATCAGGTCGGAATAGAACGACGGTGGCAACTCCTCGAGTCCGGCTGCCGCTCCGTGCTGAAAGGGCGAGGGCGCGCAGACATAGGTGAGGTCGTGGAAGTAATTAATCGCGGGCGTCCAGCGCGCTGAGGCGTGCACGAACCCGACGCGCCAGCCAGTGATGCTGAATACCTTGGAGAAGCCAGAGATCGTTATAGTGCGCTCGGCGAGTCCGGCAAGGGAACCTGGGCTGATGTGCTGCTGGCCGTCGTAAACGAAATGCTCGTAAATCTCGTCGGTAAAAATAAAAATGTCGTGCTGCGTCGCGATGGACGCGATGGCTTCCAGTTCCGCTTTCGAGAACAGCTTGCCGGATGGATTGGCGGGAGTATTCACTACGATGGCCCGCGTTTTGGAAGTAATCGCGGCGGCCAGGCGATCGGTCACAAGGGGATAGTCGGGCGGATCGAGCGACACCAGAACAGGCTTGCAGTACTGACCCACGAGCGTCGCGTAGTGGTAGCCATAGTAGGGTTCGAAAAGGATCACTTCGTCGCCGGGGTTCAGCAGGGCACGGCACACTGAATCGATGCCTCCGGTAACGCCCGACGTCACCAGCACTTCCGTCTCGGGATCGGCGGCTATCCCGTTCTGGCACAGTAGTTTCCGGGCGATGGCCTCCCGCAGACGAAGTATCCCATCGGCCCGCGTGTACTGGTTTTGGCCGGCTTCTATCGCAGCCTCAGCGGCTTGCCGGACCACACCCGGGACTTCGGTGTCACAAACACCTTGCGCGAGGTTGACGCCGCCCACCTTTTCGCACTCCACGGACATGGTGCGAATCGTCGACTGCACGATCTGGCTGGCACTTTTACTGAGACCCAGCATGCTGGCTCCTCTTCTCCTGGGGGAAGTGTTCCAACAGTGTGCCATAGGCTGGGGTGTCTTCCCATTTTGGGACGAATTGCGCTCCAGTTTCGGCCATTGTTCGCTTGTCACAAATAGGTGTGACTTTGGTCGTTGCCAGCTGGCGGTAAGGGGTTAGAATAGAAATGGAATTGAAAATGATTTTCAACTTCATATTCGGACGCAAGCGGCAACGGAGCTCCTCCTCGGGAGCACTCTCCGATCTCCGGGTCGGCGAACGGGCCATCGTCCGCGAATTGGAGTTGGACCATCCTATCGCCGAGCACCTCATGAACCTGGGATTTGTCCCCGGACTCGAGGTGACCGTCGAGCGCAGTGGCCCGGGTGGAGATCCCCGGGTGTATCGGGTCGAAGGGACCGAAGTGGCCATTCGCCGCGAGCTCTCGCGGCACATTCACGTGTCTCTGGTCGGCGCACCGGCGTTCGGTGATTAGCACAACGGAGGCGCGACAGTGAGTTGCCATTCAGTGGCGCGCCCCGAAGACGAAGGCGTCGCGACAGCCTATCGGACGGTCGCGGTAATTGGGCCTCCTAATTCAGGCAAGACCACACTCTACAACCGGCTCACGGGGCTGCGACAGAAGGTCGGAAATTTCCCCGGCGTTACGGTGGAGCATCATATCGGCTCCATGCGTATGGCCGACGGCGAAGAAGTCGCGCTGATCGATCTTCCCGGCATCTATAGTCTTACGCCGAAGTCAGAAGACGAGCGTGTAGCAATCGATGTGCTCCAGGGCAACATGCCTGGCATGGCGCGTCCTGACGCGGTCATCGTGGTTCTCAACTCCAACAACCTGCATACGCACCTCGTGCTGGCCGGACGCGTCATCGCTCTGGGCCTGCCCACGCTGGTGTTGTTGAACATGGCCGACGAGCTGCATAAGCAAGATGGCGGCGTTGATGTGTTGGCCTTGGCCCGCGAGTTACATACTCCAGTGGCCCTTGTGAGTGCGGTCACCGGCGAGGGTTTGGAAGCGGTTACGAATTTTCTATCCGGTGCTACGCTGGCTGTCGATCCCCTCGAACTGCCGGTCATGGGAAGCACGCGACATGTGCGTGAGTGGGCGGTGCGGGTCGGAGAGAACGCCAACTACCGGCGTCCGGCAACACCGGTATGGACCAGGCGGCTCGATAACATCTTCTTGCATCGCTTCTGGGGGCCATTGATTTTCGGAGTGGTCGTCATCGCGGTCTTTCAGATGATCTTTGCCGCCGGCCAGCCCCTGCAAAACCTGTTGCAGAGATTTCTCGACTCTACTGGAGCATGGGTCGGCGCCTCGCTTCCCGACGGTTGGTTCCGCTCACTGGTCATCAACGGCGTCTGGAAGGGAACTGGCTCGGTGCTGGTGTTCCTCCCGCAGATTCTTCTGCTGTTCCTGGTGATCGGCATACTGGAAGACTCCGGCTACCTGGCGCGCGCTGCGGTCATCGCTGATCGCACCATGTCGCGCGTGGGACTGAACGGCAAGAGTTTCATTCCGCTGCTTTCGGCCTATGCGTGCGCGGTCCCGGCCATCATGGCGACGCGTACCATCGAGAGCAAGCGCGACCGGATTGCGACCATCCTGATCGCTCCGTTCATGACGTGTTCCGCCCGCTTGCCGGTGTACACCATGGTGATCGCGGCATTTATTCCCAGCCGTGCCTTGCTGGGGCCGTTCTTGAGTTCCCGCGCGGCGGCGATGCTGGGACTTTACGTGCTGGGATTCTTGATGGCGGTGTTCACGGCCCGCATTTTGAAATCGACCATACTCAGGAGCAAGGACGCGCCGTTCATCCTCGAGATGCCGCCCTACCGGTGGCCGGTGCCAACTTCGCTGCTGATGCGCGTGATTGATCGCGGCAAGGCGTTCCTGTATCGCGCCGGCACGGTGATCATGCTGGTGTCGCTGCTGCTCTGGGCAGGCACCAATTTCCCGCTGCATAACGGCCATCCGCCAGCGATTCAAGACAGCGTGGTCGCGTCGGTTGGACACGCCATTGAGCCGGTGATTCGGCCGCTCGGTTTCGACTGGAAAATCGGCGTCGGCCTCGTTACTTCGCTGGCAGCACGCGAAGTGATCATCGCCACGCTGGGTACGCTGAACGGTATCGACGCGGAAGTGCACTCCTTCGACCTGCAAAACGCATTACGGCATGAATTGACCTTGCCGGCTGCTGTGGCTCTGCTGGTGTTCTTCGCCTTCGCCATGCAGTGCATGTCAACCCTGGCGGTGGTGCGTCGCGAAACCAACGGATGGAAGTGGCCCGCCGCGCAGTTCACGTATATGACCGTGGTGGCGTATGTCTCGGCGTTCGCGGCTTACCACATCACGGGATACTTCGTTCGCTAGTCGAGCGCCTTTGGTTTCTGTAGGTGCGCAGCTATCTCTGCGACGCGTTCCTTCGTACGATATGTCACGGTCACCGGCCGAACTGGGCCAATGCCTTGTACATACAGGAATTTTTCCTGCACGATAATTTCCGAGCCATCGCCGAACTCCCACAGCGCTGAACCAAAATCGACCTTCGCGCCGTATGAATTCTGCAAGGTCTCTGTAAAGCGCTGTGTCGGTGGCAAGTATTTGGCTCTCAGTTCATCGATTAGGTCGTCGAAAGAATACTTAAGTCCCGGCTCAACTTGGAATTCGACGAGCTTGCCAGCTTCAAACACGGTCACGTCGTCGCCGTAGACGCTCGGAAGCGATGACCCTTTGCGAAAGGCTATGCCCTTTTCTCCCGGATTAAGTTGAACAAAAGTAACGTTTTTTTCGGTAGACCAAATCAACGGGTCTGTTCCGCGCCACAGAACGAGGCTTTGTCCTTCTTCGGCAGCCGAAAGTCCGGTGCACAACCAGACCTTAGCAGTCAGCTTTTGCTTTCGCGCTTCCTTCTCACTCAATTGCGCGAGCTGTCGGCAATCTGCTAAGTCGAAACCGAAAGACTTCGTAAATTGCGCGACTGACTCACCCATGGTGTGCCCTCTCACGGTAAGGGCTGGACTGCGCGCTGGATCATCTTGCCCGAACGCTAACAGCGAAATAGTGCACACAGAAACAATGAAGAGTTGGCGCACGGGTATCCTCTCTCTTGAATTACCACATCGAGCGGCCTACCCCCGTGACGCTGGTCACATGGTTTTGCGACAAAGAAAAACATCCAAATGGTTCGGCACTAGATCCGACGCCCCTGGGGGCCTAACTGACCAGTTCTTCCACTAATCTCGGCAACACTTCGCCCGCCTTCCCCAGCAACACCTCATCGAAGAACGTCGCGGTTCGCCGGCTCTTCCGGACCGACGTAAATCGTCCGCGCGCCATTGCGCCGCGCCATCCTGACAAAACTCGCCGCAGGTTCGACGACTCCTGATGTTCCAACCGTCAGCACCACCGTCGCGCACGCGAGTTGGTGCAGCACAAGATCCATCTCGAACGGAACCTCTCCAAACCAGCAGATATGCGGACGAATCAACGCCCCGCATTCCGCGCAATTCGGCAATCTCCTCTCGCCGCGGATACAGACTCGCGATCGTCGAACGGCGCGGTCGTCGCACCGTGCGTTCGAGCATCTCGACTGCATGATCCGGCCGTGCATATGCACGACGCGCCGCGAGCCGGCCTGTTCGTGCAGGGAATCCACATTCTGCGTGCACAGAAAGAAGCGATCGCCGAGGCCGCGCTCCAATTCAGCCAACGCGAAGTGCGCCGGATTCGGCTGTACAGTCTTGATGCCTCTCCCGGCGTTCCGAATAAAACTGCCACACCAGCGCCGGATCGGCGGCAAACGCTTCCGGTGTTGCCACATCCTCCACCCGGTAGCCGCGCCACAGGCCGTTCATGCCGCGAAAAGTAGGCAACCCGCTTTCGGCACTCACGCCCGCGCCGGTGAGAACAAAAACGCGATCGTCTGTTGACAGCCGTCTCGGCGTCACTTCGTGCTGCCGGTCGATCCGCCCTTCAAGTACTTGTCGAACCACGCCACTGTTCGCCGCAGGGCATCGATCTGGTTTTCGCGCTTGGCGAAGCCGTGGCCTTCGGCAGGATAGTAGTGCGCATCGACGGTGCGGCCTTCCTTCTTCAGGATGTCGTACCACCTGCTCGGCCTCTTCCTTGGGAACGCGAATATCGTTGTCGCCCTGCAAGAATCAGCAGCGGCGCTTTTTCGTCACGGATGTACTTGATCGGCGAGGTCGCTTCGTACACGGCGCTTGTCCTTCACCGGATCGCCCAGCAGCGACTTTTCGTACTCCTGCAGCAACGGATCTTCATGCTGCAGCATGGTGTACCAGTCGATGATGCCGTACATCTCGACCGCCGCCGCCCAGATGTCCGGCGTCTTGCCGATCGGCCATCAGCGTCATGAATCCGCCATACGAGCCGCCGGTGATGCCGATCTTCTTCGCATCGACGTAGCCGGTGTCGAGCAGGAACTTCGTCGCATAGACCTCGTCCTGCAAATCGCCGCCGCCGAGGTCCTGGTAGTTGGCTTTCTGGAAGTCCATGCCGTAGCCGGTCGATCCACGCACGTTGGGAGCGATGCAGATGTAGCCGCGCGAAGCCAGGGCAGCAGCCGTCGAGTTGAAGTAATCGACGGTCTGTCCGGTCGGGACCGCCGTGCGGCAGAACGACTGCCGGGATTGGAGCCGTCACGCTTCAGGTTGAACGGCATCCACAGAAACGCGCTGATCATCTTGCCGTCGAAGCTCTTGTAATGCACCACCTGCGCAGCCGGCAGATCGTCGGGCTGAGACCGGCAACGGCCGGAGTAGGTCAACTGGCGCGGCTTCTGCGTGGCGAGGTCATAGATCCAGAAGTCCGAGGGCCGCTGCGAGCTCTGGTACTGCAGCAGCAGGGAATTGCCTTCGGGAGAGAACGCGCTTGGCGTTCCAGCCGGAACCGTCAATCCTGGCGGCATCGGCGACCGCCGTGGCTTTGCCGGAGGCGAGGTCGTACAGGTAAGTCGTCTGCAATCCGTCAGCGTTGATGTCGTAGATGGCCAGCTTGCCGTCGGGAGAGAAGCCCCCGGCCGAGGCCTCCCATTGCACTGTCGGTCATCCACTTCATCTTCTTGCTCGCGATGTCGAGCAATGCCACGTTGTGAGTATCCGCCCTTTTCGTTGGAAGTGAGCAAGACGGCTTGCCGTCGGGCGACACGCGCCGCAGCGCGATAAACTACGTTGCCCTGAGTGCGGCGTCAGCTCAGTCTGCTTTGCCCGATGCCACGTCAATCCGAATACACACTCGCGTCCGTGAAGGCGGCATTCGCGCGGTCGGCGAGTATCGAGCGGCCATCCGGACTCCAAGCCGCGGCACTCCAGCTATGGTCCTTGGTCTGTCTCGTTGGTCAGCTTTCGCACCGCCCGCGACCTCCAATCCATCAGCGCGATGTCGCTCGCTGGACGATGTCTTCGGTTTGTAGATTCAGCGCCAGCGTCTTTCCGTCGGGCGAGAATAGGGGCTCGGTTTCGGAAATTTCCGGCGTGTTTGTCAGGTTGACCGGCGCACCTCCGCCGCTCGGGCACGGCAAATAGGTCGTAATACTCGCTGCCACCGAAGTCCTGCTGGTACACGATCCACTTGCCGTCCGGCGACCAGACGGCGCCGTTTTGCCGGTCGTCCGACACCGTCAACTGCAGCGGCCATCCGCCATCCGAGTTCACCACCCAAAGATTGGCCCGGCCGGTGAGGTTGGTGGTGAAGGCGATTCGGCTTGCCGTCCGGCGACCACGCCGGAGAACTGACGCGGCGGCTGTAGAACAAGTCCTCGATCGGCACCGGCGGCGCGGAGGACGCGGGTGACGACGCAATCGATTTCGGATCGGTCGGCTTGCGCTCAGCGGGTGAGTCTGCCGCCCAGGCTGAGAACCCGCCGACTGCGGTTAGAAGTCCGACACCGAGCACCGACAACCTTAGTAGATGGCTATTTCGCATTTTCTCCTCTGCCGCCGAAGTCCATCCGGCGCCCGATATGCCTCTTGCGATCGCGTCCCCTAGGGTACCGAATCACGGGCCGTTTCGATATACTAAGTGGTTTGGTGGCTATCTGTTTCCCGAACTGGGGCGCGCGGACGCATCCCTCTCCCCGGTGCAGAATCTAACCACAATACGCAACTGAAATACCGGTCGCGCGCTCGTCGGAACGCCGCAGCCACGGAGTTTGTCATCCTTGTCCACCGTAATGATGAATGTTGACAGCGAGAAACAGGAACGCGTGATGGATTCGTTCCGTCGCTGGGGTTATCTGCAAGCCGATCTCGATCCCATCGGGCATTTTGCTCCGCTGGCCCATCCTGACCTCGCCATCGAAGGCGATGAAGCCGACGCAGCGCGTCGCATCTACTGCGGCACCATCGGCGTCGAGTTCATGCACATCGCTGATCCCGAAAAGCGCCGCTGGATGCAGGAGCACATGGAGTCCGAAATGTCGGCGCCGGTCGACCGCACACGCGTGCTCGACCAGCTGGTTCGCGCCGACATCTTCGAGCAGACCATTCATTCGCGCTACATCGGCACCAAGCGCTATTCGCTGGAAGGCAACACCGCGCTGATTCCGCTGCTCGACGAGATTCTGAACGCAGCCTCGGAGAAGGGCGCCGAGCAGGCCGTGCTGGCGATGAGCCATCGCGGTCGCCTGAACGTCATCATCAACATCGTCAGCCGTCCCGCCGCCGAGATTTTTGCCGGCTTCGAAGACGTCGATCCCCGCAGTGTTCTCGGCGGCGGAGACGTGAAGTATCACATCGGCGCGACCGGCATGTTCACTGCTGCCGACGGAGGCAAGCTCCGCATCCACATGGTGTCGAATCCCAGCCATCTGGAGGCGGTTAATCCGGTGGCCATGGGACGCGCTCGTGCCAAGCAGACTCGCATCGGCCGCGACGGCAAAGCGAAGGTCCTGCCGCTTATCATGCACGGAGACTCAGCTTTCGCGGGCCAGGGAATCACCGCCGAAACGCTCAACCTCTCCGATCTTCGCGGCTACACCGTCGGCGGAACGGTCCACGTCATCGTCAACAACCTGATTGGCTTTACCACGAATCCAGTGGACGCTTACTCCAGCCGATTCTCGTCTGATCTGGCGAAGCGGCTGCCCATTCCGATTTTCCATGTGAACGGGGAAGACCCCGACGCTGTGGTTCGCGTCGGACGCATGGCGCTTGAATATCGCTATCGTTTCGGAACGGATGTCGTGGTCGATCTCATCGGCTTCCGCCGTCACGGACACTCCGAGGTCGACGACCCGACCATTACGCAGCCCATCCTGTATCGCAAGATCAAAGACCGTCCGCTGCTCTACCTCGCGTATGCCGAGCGAACGGGCATGGACCCTCACCCGTTCGTGGAGAAGTTCCAGACCGAGCTCGACACCGCTCAAAAGGCGGGCAAGAGCATGGCCAAGAAGCCGACCATGCGCCAGTTGCCCAGTTACTGGGCGCCGTATCATGGCGGCCCGTGGAATCCCGCGGACGAAGTGGACACCGGCCTTCCCCCGGCGGAAATCCAGCGCATCACTGACGGACTTACTACTTATCCCGCGGACTTTCACATCCATCCCAAGGTGCAGAAGATGCTGGAGCAGCGCCGCGAGATGGGTTACGGCAAGCGGCCGATGGACTACGGCATGGCCGAGGCGCTGGCATTTGGATCGCTCGCTGTGCAAGGCACTCCTATTCGCCTTAGCGGGCAAGACAGCCGTCGCGGCACGTTTAACCAGCGGCACTCGGTACTTATCGACATCGTTGACGAGAAGGAGTACGTGCCTCTGTGTCACCTGGCGCCGGGACAGGCGCGGGTCGAGATTTACAACTCCGAGCTATCGGAAGCTGCGGTGATGGGATTCGAGTACGGATTCTCACGCGACTTTCCTGAGGCTCTGGTGATGTGGGAGGCGCAGTTCGGCGATTTTGCCAACGGGGCGCAGATCATCATTGACCAGTTCATCGTTGCGGGAGAAGACAAGTGGGACCTGTTGACAGGCTTGGTTTTGCTGCTTCCTCATGGCCATGAAGGCCAGGGACCGGAGCACTCCAGTGCGCGCATCGAGCGCTTCTTGCAGCTTTGCGCCCGCGACAACATGCAGGTCGTGCAGCCTTCCACGGCAGCGCAATATTTTCACCTGCTGCGTCGCCAGGCCATGCGCAAATGGCGCACGCCCCTCATCGTGTTCACTCCGAAGAGCATGTTGCGACACCCGGAAGCCATGTCACCGGCTTCGGACCTCGAACTGCCTCGCTACCAAAACGTACTGGCCGACGAAACAGCGCTCGACGCCAAGCGTGTTCTGCTCTGCACCGGCAAAATTGGCCACGAGCTGCGGATGGAGCGGACGAAGCAGAAAATGTCAGGGCCGGCGATCGTAATGCTTGAGCAGATGTATCCGTTCCCCGAAGACGACCTGCGCGCGGTTCTCGGCCGCTACTCCAAGGCGACCGAGTTCATCTGGGTGCAGGAAGAGCCGGCCAACATGGGGGCTCTTTCGTTCGTAGTTCCGCGGTTGAAGCGGATCGTCGGAAACAAGCTGCGGAGCATCAAGCGGGCCGCCAATGCCACTCCGGCTACTGGCTCGGCCAAGGCGCACGAACTCGAGCAGAAGACCCTCATCACCCTCGCGTTGGGCAAGGGCTAGTGGCGAAGAGACGTCGAAGCCTCGGCGGCCGTTCCCGAATCAGAAAAGCTCACTTTCGGCCCCTTCTCGGGGCCGACTGACAGCCGCAGGGTGGCTCCTGTCCCGCAATTCTATGGAAATACGGATTGTCGTCGTGAAGCCACTTCCAAATAGCATAGTAACGCCGCTACACCACCGTGTAAGTTGCAGAAAATAAACATACTTTGTTTGGTCACCTTCGTGCATTAGCAGGGGTGAGGCGGAGTCGGTGTGTCGGCTTAGTCGAGTCATTCTGTAATTCTCAAGTTGAAGCGGAGAGAGCTAAATGAAAAGAAGTTTGTTGGTCGGAATCTCCTTGATGAGTATCCTTCTGCTCCTGTCGGCGTGGTCATTTGGCCAGGCGATTAGCGGTGACTTGTTGGGAACCGTGAAGGATGCGAGCGGCGCATTGGTGCCAAATGCAACGGTAGAGGCGACGAACTTGGGCACGGGTGCGAAGGCAACTCAGCACACGAATGCGCAAGGCGATTTCCACTTCGTTAACTTGCCACCGGGCCACTATTCACTCGAAGCGAGTGCGGCGAATATGAAGGGCGGCACGAGCGACGTTGAAGTGGTGCTGAACAAGACCGCCACTGCTAACATCACGACCGGCGTTGCCGGTACCTCCACAACAGTTGAGGTGAGCGAGACGGCCGTGACTATCGACACGACCACGCCCACCATTTCCACAACCTTCGTGAGCAAGGAAATTACCGATAGCGCCATGACGTCAAGCGGTAGCGGCGTTCTGAACCTGTCGCTCTTGAACGCGGGTGTGGCCAGCACGGGTGGAGTAGGCGTCGGTTCTGGTCCGTCAGTCGGCGGAAACCGTCCCCGCAACAACAACTTCACGATTGAAGGCGTGGACAACAACAGCCTGTCCGTGACGGGTCCGCTCATTCAGATCCCGAACGACGCTGTTGACAGCTTCACGGTCCTGCAAAATCAGTTCTCGGCCGAGTTCGGCCATTCGTCTGGCGGTCAGTTCAACCAGACGATCAAAAGCGGTACGAACACTTTCCATGGATCGGCGTACGAGTACTTCCAGAACCGCACTCTGAATGCGATCGATACGCAGACGGCACTTTCGGAAGCCCCGGCTACTCCGAGCAATCCGCGCTACGACAACAATCGCTATGGCGGCACTTTCGGTGGTCCGGTGATCAAGAACAAACTGTTCTTCTTCACCAACTGGGACTACAACGCCATTGGCCAGGTAGCGACGCCTTCCACGGCCTGCGCGCCGACGGCCGCTGGCTATACGATGCTGGGACAGCTATTCCCCAATAACACCAACTTGCAGCAATTCCAGAAGTACGTTCCTGCTGGCAGCTCCTCTGCATCGAGCGTGTGCCCGACAGTGGTTGTTAACGGCCAGACCCTCCCCGCTATCCAGGTTCAGCCTGGCGTTCCCAGCCAGCTGTTCACCGCCGCTGCGGTTAACATTCCTGTTGGAAACGTTGGCTTCATCGGTCCCAGCTATCAGAACTATCTGACCACTGCCAATTCGTTTGACTGGGTCATCTCCCAGAAGGACTCACTGCGCGGCCGTTTGGCGTACGAAAAGAACACTGGGTTCGACACCAATGCCCAGTTACCTACCTTCTGGCTCACGCTGCCGACTACTTACTGGTTGGCGACTTTGAGCGAGTACCATAACTTTGGAACCAACGTGAACAACGAGTTCCGCGCCGGTTTCAACCGTTTTGCTAATGTGACGCCGACTGGGAACCAGACGTTCCCCGGGTTGGGTACCTTCCCGAACCTGCAGATTTACGAGCTCAACGGAATCCAGGTCGGTCCGGATGGAAACGCTCCGCAAGAGACGATCCAGAACATGTACCAGTTTGTGGACAACGTTAGCTGGGTAAAGGGCAAGAATAACTTCCGGTTCGGCGGCGAATTCCGCTGGTACATCAGCCCGCAGACGTTCACGCAGCGCGTGCGCGGAGACTACGAATGGACCTCCACGTCAGACTATTTGAACGACTTTTCGCCTAACCCCAACAACGGCGACTTCGCCGAGCGTTCGGCCGGTAACGTCGTGTACTACGGCAACAAGAAGGCAGTCTACTGGTACGCCAACGACGAGATACGGTTGTCGCCCACGTTCACCTTGGACTTAGGAATTCGGTATGAATACACCGGCGAGCCGCAGGGAACTCAGTTGCAAGCCCTGAACTCGATCGCCAGCGTTCCCGGCCTGCTCACATTCTCGGCGCCTACGGCTGACAAGCACAACTTCCTGCCCAGAGTAGGCATGGCATGGGCACCAGATCCCAATACTTCCATTCGACTTGGATTTGCCATGGCGAGCGACGTCATTTACGACAACCTTGGCATCCTTTCGCTGCCGCCGCAGGTGCAACAGACCTGCGATACGCAGGCCCCGGGACAAGGCGGCCAGACCGCTGGTTGCTTCTGGACCTACACGCATTTCCTGGCCAACGGCGGATTGCCGTCGCTTCCGGCGCCAATTACCGATCCAGCGGTTGCTCGCTCGGTCACCAGCGCCTACATTCCTAACCAGACGCTGCCGTATTCCGAGACGCTCGATCTCAGCGTGCAACACATCTTTGCCAAGGTGTACACGTTGGATGTCCGCTTCGTATCGAATCGCGGCATTCACCTTCCCGTACAGACTCGTCTGAATCGGACGACGCCGGTAACACTCAATAGCTACTTGCCGACGTTCCTGTCCGCTCCTAGTCAGGCCGTTCTCGATTCGCTGGGAACGACACTGGCCGGGCTCAAGGCCACAGGCAGCGAACTGCCGGCTTATTCCAATGCTGGCTTCGACTCCAACATCGTGTCTTTCCAGCCTTACGGTGCTTCGAAGTATAACGGGATGTCGGTGCAATTCACCCGCAGCTTCACCAACGGTCTGCAGTTCCAGGCGTCGTACACCTGGAGCCACCTGCTGGACAACTCGACGGCAGACGTCTTTTCGACAGTGCTGACCCCGCGTCGTCCGCAGGACTTCTCCTGCTTCAATTGTGATTACGGAACTTCGGCTCTCGATCGTCGGCAGCGTTTGACGTTATTTGCGATTTACGACCTGCCGTTCTTCAAAAATGACAATTGGTTCATGAAGAACGTGGTTGGAAACTGGCAGTTTACGCCGCTGTACACCTTGCAGGCTCCCGAGTATGCGACGTGCCAAAGCGCCGTGGACTCGAACCTGAACGGCGACTCGGCTCCCGACCGTTGTATCTACAATCCAAACGGGATTCCCGGAACTTCCTCCTCCGATATCACTGCCTTGAGGAATTCTTCGGGCGCTACCGTGGCGTACCTTGCCAACAATCCGAGCGCACAGTACATCACGGCCGGATCGGGCGCATTCCCGACCGTCAACCGCAACTCGATCGCTACGCCTTGGATCAACAATTGGGACTTCTCCCTGCTGAAGCGCATTAACATCACTGAGCGTCAGTCGGTTTCGTTCCAATTCCAAGCCAACAACATCTTCAACCACCCACAATACGTGCCGGGTTACATCAGTGACGTGGCGCCGATCGGCTACACCGGCTTCCAACGCAATGCGTTGATCCCCGGTTCATCCACCTTTGAGCAGTGGAACCAGGTGTTCTCGAGCCATCCACGTCAAATTACCTTGGTGTTGAAGTACAGCTTCTAACCATCTGATTTGGGTTGCGGTACTTGGGGAGCCTTCGGGCTCCCCCTCTTTTTTGTGGTTGGAAGTCTCGCTGACACTCGGCTGGAATTGCGAATCAACAGCACGGAAATGCCATCTCAAACCAGGAGAAAGCATTATTACGGGCATTATAAGATGGCCCAAGAATGGGCGTCCTTGGCAGGGGGTAAAAGCGCTGGAATTGGAAAATTGGAACTTCGGTGGGATACTAGAAAGTGCGGCGACTGGAGCGCAAGCCCTTGCGCTGGAACTTGTTCAGATGCCGCTCGTGAGGCTCGGACCCCATGAATGCAACCCCTTTCCGAGCCTCACGCTGGTTAGCCGGACGTTGCCAGGCTTACCGAGCGGGCACGCCGTGTCTTTTCTACGGCGACTTCAATGCACCGCAACCCCGATTGACAATCTAGGTGCACGTTTGCTGCCAGTGTGAAGAATTGTCAAGTAATTGAAATTGCAGGATATTGCGCCGGCAGAACTCTCTAGTTCTCTGAAAATCCGTAATCTCCATAGCGCTGGGCTACCAGTTCTTGGAGAATAGGGGCACTCTGCTATACATATTTCAACGCGGAAAAGTGACCAATGAGTAAGCTGGCCATCGATGGAGGCAAACCAGTGCGGTCTGCTCCATTTCCGCAGTGGCCTCAGTTTAGCCGCGAAGATGTTGAGGCTGCCGCCGACGTCTTGCGCTCGGGAGCGGTGAATTACCGGACAGGCGAACAAGGCCGCCGGCTTGAGCAGGAGTTTGCCGATTCCACACTGTCCAAGCACGCAGTGGCCGTGGCTAATGGCACGGTAGCATTGGAGTTAGCGCTTCGTGCCTTGGGCATTAGTGCCGGCAATGAAGTAATCACGCCATGCCGGTCCTACGTTGCTTCGGCAAGCTGCATCATCACGACTGGGGCGATCCCCGTTATGGCAGACGTGGATCGCGAGAGTCAGACTCTCACTGCGGCAACAATTCTGCCCGCAATTACGCCTCGCACCAGGGCGGTCATTGCAGTCCACCTTGCGGGGTGGCCCTGCGACATGGATCCCATCAAGGAGCTCGCCGGGAAGCGCGGCCTGAAAGTTGTTGAGGACTGTGCTCAAGCGCAGGGCGCCTCCTATAACGGGCATCCCGTGGGTTCGCTGGGAGACGCAGCGGCGTTCTCCTTTTGCCAGGAGAAGATCATGACGACCGGTGGGGAGGGCGGAATGTTGACGACGAATGACTCTACCCTTTGGAAACGAGCGTGGAGCTATCGGGACCATGGCAGGCGATTTGAGAGCGGTGAGGTCCGGGAACAGGGTTTGGGGTACCGCCGGGTCTATGACACGGTAGGAACGAACTGGCGCTTGACGGAAATGCAGTCAGCGCTTGGACGGAGCCTGCTGCGGCATGTGAGCTCAAGCGTCGCGCGGCGCCGGGAAGTTGCTGCGCGACTGAACCACGAGCTCGCCCACATTCCAGCGTTGCGGCTGACACTGCCTTCAGCGGACATTGAGCACGCTTATTACCGGTACTACGCTTTTGTCAGGCCTGACAGATTGCGGGATGGCTGGAGCCGAGACCGGATTCTGCAGGCAATTAAGGCGGAAGGGGTTCCTTGTTTTTCCGGAAGCTGCCCGGAGATTTACCGGGAGAAGGCATTTGAAAAGTACCAGCCGGCGCAGCGGTTCAAGGTGGCACAGGAGTTAGGCGAAACCAGCCTGGCATTCCTGGTGCACCCTACCATCCAGGATTCTGACGTTGGTGATGTGATTGATGCAGTGCAAAAAGTAATGTCCTATGCATCCGCATAACAGGGCAAGGACGGGGTACAGAGGTGAATTGTGACGCCACGAGTCTTTTTGGTAATGATTACATTCGCATTGACGGTCGGTTGGTCCGTCGATTTACTGTCGCAGAGCAAGGAACCTGTTCTGGCCGCTCACAATCGGGTGTACGTGGATGGTAAGCAAATGGCTGCGAACCGGGTGATTGTCAAAGAAGGTGCCAGCTACGTGGAGGTGACGGCGCTTGCCGAAGCTGCTGGGGCGACGGTGCAACCAGGTGCAAACGGTTGGGTGATTACCATGCAGCCAAAAGCAGAGTGCGACAAGGTCGGGGCGGAGGGAGAGAGGTTCTCGGAGCAGTTTCGAAGCGATGTCGCCGGTGTTGCGGATGAGATCGAGAGTCTGAGAGCAGTGGTGCTGAAAAAAGAAAAAGTGCCTTTAGGGCCCCGATTCGATGCAATCGACGGCAAGCTCACGGTGTCGACAAAACACGTGCAGACGGACGCCGACATGTCTGTGTATTACGCGCTGTCTTATTCCAACAATTCTCTCGCCATCGCGTACTACAAGCAGTTGAGGGGCGCGTCGCCCGAAGAGGCCCAAAAGGACCAGTTGGATTCCATGATGTGCGCCATGGAAAGCAAATTCGCCCTGATGAAAGGAGTACTTCTGCCGGGCGGGTCCTGCAGCGTATTTAAGCGATTGGAATCGCAACCCGCCGTCAAGAAAGACGAACCGCCTCAGTGAGTGGCTGCGCGCCTAAGGAAACGGCATGGGAAATCTCTAAGACCCTGGCGCAGATCGAGTACGCACCGAAGGCTTTGTGATTCCAGTAGGCAGCCATACAATGCTGTTAGAGCCTCCCCGTATCGGCTCTCATTCATTTGTGCAGGGCCTGTAGCTCAATGGTTAGAGCAGCGGACTCATAATCCGTTGGTTGGGGGTTCAAGTCCCTCCGGGCCCACCAAGTCCCTATCCCTCGCAAATTCCTGCCGGTTCTCTGTAAGTTAGCCGTACGGATAGAAAATAAAGAACAGGATCGAGAGCGCCGTAAGCACCCACACGCCGGGCTTAATCTGATTGGGCTTACCTGCTGCCAGCTTGCAAATCGGATACAGCACAAATCCAGCTGATATCCCAATCGCGATGTTAAAAGTGAAAGCCATGAGAGCCACCACCGCGAATGCTGGAATGGATTCAGAGTAGTCGCTGAAATCAATCTTAGTGATTGGCGAGAGCATGAACAGGCCCACCAGGATCAACGCCGGGCCATATGCTTGCGCTGGAATGGCGGCGACAAGAGGCGCGAAAAAAAGAGTCAGCAGAAAACAAGTTCCAGTGATGAACACGGTAAAACCGGTCCGGCCGCCCGCTTCGATGCCAGTTGCCGATTCGACGAACGCGCCTGCCGTGGTGGTTCCCAGCGCAGGTGCGAGACATGTGGTGATGGCGTCGACCAGCATCGGCCGCTCGATCTGCGGCAGACTGCCGGAGTCATCGAGGAAGCCTGCACGGGCGGAAAGACCAATCAGCGTGCCCATCGTGTCCACGAAAGCCATGATGAAGATCGTCAAGACCACGGGAAATGCACGCCATGTGAAGGCACCGCGAAAATCGAGTTGCCAGAAGATCGGGCCGACGCCCGGCGGCAGGCTCACGAGATGTGTTGGAGCAGGTGCGGTGCCGGCAATGAATGCGACGACGGCTGTAACGAGGATACCGACCAGGATGGCCCCCGGGAATTTGCGGATGGTGAGAGCCGACAACAGCACGAATCCGAACATCGCGATCAGAGCGGGATGCGAGGTGAGATGGCCTGCCTGCACGGGAGCACCCGGCACGCCGATCGCTACCAGGCCGGTCTCGTTCAGGCCGATAAACGTAAGAAACAGGCCGATACCGACCGCGAAGCTGTAACGCAGGCTGGTGGGAACACCGTCCACCACCCACTGGCGCAGGCGGAAGATCGTCAACAGAATAAACAACACTCCTGCGATGAAAATGGCGGCCAGTGCCGTCTGCCAGGCAAAGCCCAACATCTTGCAGACGGTAAATGCAATGAACGCATTTTCGCCCATGTAAGGAGCGATGGCGAACGGCCGATTGGCGTAGATAGCCATCAGGTAGCAGCCGGTCACTGCGATAAGTACGGTGGAGACGAAGGCCGGCCCGGCAGGAATTCCTGCATTCGAGAGAATTGCAGGATTTACGACCACGATGTACGACATGGTGGTGAACGTGGTCAGGCCCGCGACTACCTCGCGAGTCAAGGTGGTTTGGTGTCGGTCAAACTCGAAAAACTTGGCCAGCAGTTTCACCTTGCGAAGCTAATTGGCTGCAGGGGAGGAGTCAACTGGATTGGCAGGCACAGCCGATTCGTCGCGTGGTCTGCTGGGCCGCTGCTCGATGGTTCCACGGCGGCGGCGTTCCTGGTCTTAAACAGGGCGATTTGGCCGCAATATCCTTTTTAATTGAAGGGCTTCCGCGCCGAGTGATAACGTAGAAGGTTCGGGCGAGCCCCGTTTTTTCCTCTAATCTGACGCTGCGATGGCTAAAGGGGGCCACGCGCCGTGGTGAGGACGTGAGGTTCCGGTGAAGGTTGTGACCTTCGTCACTGGAAAGCGGCGAGTGCCCTGACACAATTAGTTCTTATTGCCCAGGGTCTTCTTAATATTCGACCCATACTTCCTGAGGTGTCTCGTGGCAGCTTCGTTTAATGGCATTCCTTTACCCACCAGCGGTACGAAAATCACTCACGAAAACGGCAAGCTTGTTTTCCCTGACAAGCCCATCATCCCCTTCATCGAGGGCGACGGCACTGGACGCGACATTTGGAAAGCATCGGTCCGGGTGTTCGACGCAGCTGTCGAAAAAGCCTACGGCGGCAAGCGTCGCGTGGCATGGTACGAAGTCTTCGCCGGCGAAAAAGCGATGGATCGCTTTAAGACTTGGCTTCCCGACGACACCGTAAGTGCGTTTCGCGAATTGCGGGTAGGAATCAAAGGACCACTTACCACGCCTGTTGGCGGAGGTATCCGTTCGCTGAACGTCGCATTGCGGCAGATCCTCGACCTCTACGCCTGCGTTCGTCCGGTGAAGTATTACAAGGGTATCCCTTCGCCGGTGAAGCACCCGGAGCGGATGAACATAGTTCTGTTTCGCGAGAACACGGAAGACGTGTACGCCGGCATCGAATGGAAGGAAGGCACGCCTCAATGCAAGAAGCTCATCGACTTCCTGAACAACGAGATGTTGGCCGGTACGAACAAGCGAGTGCGAGAAGATTCCGGAGTGGGAATCAAGCCGATCTCGATCACGGGCACCAAGCGCCTGGTGCGTATGGCCATCAAATTCGCTCTGGAGAATGGCAAGAAGTCGGTGACCATCGTGCACAAGGGCAACATCCAGAAGTTCACCGAAGGCGCTTTTCGCGAGTGGGGATACGAACTGGCCACAGAAGAGTTTCGCGATCAAGTGATCACGGAGCGCGAGAGCTGGATCATCGATAACAAGGACAAGAACCCTGGCCTCACGATCGAAGAGAACGGGAAGATGGTCGAGCCAGGATTAGAGTTCGCGCCACAGGACTTCCGCGATGCGCTCTACGCCGAGGTCAAGGGAGTCATGGACAGCATCTACGCCACGCACGGCAACGGCATGTGGAAGAAGAAGCTGATGATCAATGACCGCATTGCCGACAGCATCTTCCAGCAGATTGTGACACGTCCCGACGAGTATGCTGTGCTGGCAACGCCGAACCTGAACGGAGACTATATCTCCGACGCAGCGGCGGCGCAGGTTGGCGGACTGGGCATCGCGCCCGGCGCCAACATCGGTGACCAGCACGCGATCTTCGAAGCCACGCACGGGACAGCTCCGAAATATGCGGATAAAGACGTCATCAATCCTGGATCGGTGATTCTTTCGGGCGTCATGATGTTCGATTTCATGGGCTGGCACGAGGCGGCGCGGTTGATCGAAGGCTCAATGGAGCACACCATCCTTCAGAAGAAAGTGACCTACGACTTCGAACGCATGCTGGAAGGTGCGACGAAGGTGAAGACCAGCGAGTTTGCAAGTCACATGATCGAAAACATGGAACCGATTGCGGATTTGAGCGCCGAGTAGCTGAGGGCGCAACTCGGACATTACTTAGTTCATGTCATAGTTCATGAATCGCTAGCAAGTGACTGTAGAAAAATAACTTATCGGTGAGGAAATTATGCGTAAGAAAGTGACCGTAGTTGGTTCGGGGAACGTTGGCGCCACTGCAGCGCACTGGATGGCAGCCAAGGAATTATGTGACGTGGTCCTGATCGACATCGTAGAAGGAGTGCCGCAGGGCAAGGGCCTCGATCTGCTCGAGGCGATGCCTATCGAGAAGCGGGATTCGCACGTGCTTGGCACCAACGACTACGCCGATACCGCTAACTCTGACATTGTGGTCATTACGGCGGGCATCCCGCGCAAGCCGGGGATGAGCCGCGACGACCTGCTCAACACAAACTACAAAATCATGAGCGATGTGGTGGGGAAGGTGGTGCAGTATTCGCCCAACTGCATTCTCATCGTGGTCTCAAACCCGCTCGACGCCATGGCGCAAGCGGCGTACAAGCTGAGCGGATTCTCCCGTAATCGGGTAATTGGCATGGCGGGCGTGCTCGACTCGGCCCGCTTCCGCACTTTCATCGCGGCAGAACTCAAAGTATCCGTCGAGAACGTCACGGCCTTCGTGCTAGGAGGCCACGGCGACACGATGGTTCCGCTGAGCCGGTATTCGACGGTTGCAGGTATTCCGATTACGGAGCTGATCGAACCGACCAGGCTGGAGCAGTTGGTGCAGCGAACGCGTGATGGTGGCGCGGAAATCGTGAAGTACCTCAAGACGGGAAGCGCGTATTATGCGCCTTCAGCGGCGGCGACGGAGATGGTCGAGGCCATCTTGAAAGACAAGAAAAAGATCCTGCCCTGTGCTGCATTCTTGGAAGGCGAATATGGGATCAACGGACTCTATGTCGGTGTGCCATGCAAGCTTGGCTCATCGGGCATCGAGGAGATTATCCAGATTAAGCTGACCGCCGACGAGCAAGCGGCGTTGCAGAAGAGTGCTGATTCAGTGAAGGAACTGGTAGGTGTAATCGGGGTATAACCGTTCCAAGTTCTGCAACAGCGGGCGCAACGTCGATTGCGCCCGTTTTATTTTGCCGTGTCGATTCGGGGATCAGTTGCCGTCATATCCCAGTTCCGCGGCTTTCTTGAAGGCTTGCTCCGCTTCCGATTTCATGCCCTTGGCCAAGTACGCGGTGCCCAGACCTGCGGCGGCCTCGCCGTATTGAGGATTGAGGCGCAGGGCTTCCTGGAAGGCGGGAATGGCGTTGTCGGGATTGCTCTGCATCAAGTAGGCCTCGCCGAGCAAGTAGCGAGGCTCGGGCGCATTTGGAAGTGTGTCAATGACGTCCTGCAATTGCGCGATGGCTTCATCCGGATGGCGCTGGAGCAACGCACGCCTTGATGCCGCAATTTGCTGGGATGCGATGAATTGCGGATTCGCGAGCAACGGCATTTCCGGGTACTTGCGGCGAATGCCGACGTTCGCCAATAACAGCAGGACCGCCATCGAAATCCATGTGAGGCGTGCCCATGTACGGCGCACTTCTGGTGCGACCAGAATGTGTTTAGAGAGCGCCGCACCCATGACAAGGCCCGCGGCTAGTCCGCCGATGTGGGCGGAGTTGTCGACGCCGGGGGTTAATCCAAACAATAAGTTGTAGCCCACGAACGTCAGCAGGCTGCGCATTGTCCCACTGATTGCGGCTTTCGCGATCGGAAGATGGCCGAGATAAAAGACGGCAATCGATGCGCCAGCCAGTCCGAAAATTGCGCCCGACGCGCCGGCGCCCACGACCATCGGATGCCACCACAAACTCGCCAGACTGCCGGCGAGGCCGCAGATCGTATAGAGCACTACGAAATTCAGGCGCCCCAGGATCCTCTCGGCTAGCTGGCCGAGGTTCCACAGGCACCACATGTTAAAGCCGAGGTGAATGATTCCTACGTGGACATAATTCGAAGTCAGGATGCGCCACGGTTGCGCGCCCAGTGACAGCGGCCCATAGTTGGCGCCCCAGCGCAACAATTGTTCGCGGGTCGGGATCAGCAACGACGAACCGGTTGCTACCATGGCGACGAACACCAGTACGTTGATGCCAACAATGATATGGGTAACGGAGATATCTAAACGGCGAGCGCCTCGCGGGACTTGCGGCGTGGCCTGTGTCACCAATGGCACCAGAGCGTTGTGCGCGCCACAATATGGGCACACGGATCCCGCGGCAATTTCCCGCCCGCAAGTGTGACAGTTGGTCATTCAGGTGCCGCTTTTCAAGCATACACGGAGTGTGACGAGCGACACTTTTGGTGCGGTAGTCGGCGTGACGTTTAGTGGGCCATATTCGTCTATATGGGAAAGCTAATTCAGGGAACCAGAGCACGATTGAGTGCGTAAGAATAAACATCAGGGCGAAGTTGGCATTGATTTGGTTCTAGGTCACTGACAACATTCGAAAAGCAGGACTAGCATGAACTCATCTTTAAGGAGTTGTTGGAAAGGGGGCTCCCATCATGGACTATTTGTGCAGTGTTTGCGGTAAACGAGAGGGCGGGCCTCAAGGATGGCGCCTGGTGATCGAATTGGCCAAGCCGGGCACCGACGATCAGAAATACAATTTTCATCATTGACCAGTGGGATGAAAAGAAAGCACTCGAGCCGAACGCCGCGTGCTTCTGTTCGTCTGCCTGCGAAGAAAAATACCTGGCCACCCGGCACCAGGAACTTGTCGCCTAGGTAAGGCAAACGACCTGTGCTGTCTACTGGGCGGTTGCTGACGATGTGATCTGCGCGCTCCCTTTGCTCGACTAAATAAAATAGAAAAGGCCGCTATGTGCGGCCTCGTTCTTTTCTGGAACTAACTACAGCTAAACCCGTTCGATCTTCACCGAGTTCAGCACCACATCTTTAAGAGGCTTGTCCTGCCGCGTGCGGGGCAGGGCAGTGATTTTGTCCGCGACGTCCTGTCCTTCGATGACCTCGCCGAAGATGGTGTGATTGTCCAGTAAGCCAGTCAGTAGGAGCGACTGTGATGAAAATCTGAGAGCCGTTCGTGTTGGGGCCGGCGTTAGCCATTGCGAGCTTGCCGGCCTTGTCGAATCGATGCGGTGAGCCCTTGGTTTCATCCTGAAACTTGTAGCCGGGGCCACCCATCCCGGTTCCCGCGGGTCGCCACCCTGGATCATGAACTGCGGAATCACGCGGTGAAAAATCGTTCCATCGTACAGTGGAGAATTGCTCTTCTTGTTGGTGCGCGGGTCCGTCCATTCGCGCGTGCCTTCCGCAAGGTCAATGAAATTCTTAACTGTGACAGGGGCTTCCTTCTCAAACAGGCGGCACACGATCGTGCCCTCAGAGGTGTTGAATGTGGCGTAAACGCCGGGTTGCCGGGACATGTGTAGTCCTTTCCAAGAGATTGTAAGAGCGGCCCGAATCTGAACCAAACGGCCCACCGAGAGAAGCTGAACCGCTGGCTCTATTCTAGTATTTCCGAGCGTTCTGCGGGAAACGCGCGATGGGCTGATGTCGGCGAACCGCACTGACCGCTGTTCGCAGATAGAATAGGAAACTCGACCACCTTCCGATGCCGACCAACTGGATTTTCTGGATTCTGTTCAACGTTTTTGTCCTGGCGATGCTGGCGCTCGACCTGGGCGTCTTCCATCGGACCAGGCATGTTGTTCAGTTTCGAGAGGCGCTGGGTTGGACGATTCGTATGGATCGCCCTCGCCGGCGCGTTTGCGGTTCTGATCTACTTCTTCGGCCATACCATCACAGGGAATTTTCAGCGCAAGAATTCAGAACTGACACTTGAGTTTCTTACCGGCTACGTGATCGAAGAGTCGCTCAGCGTTGACAACCTGTTTGTGTTCCTCGTGATCTTCCGCTTTTTTGCTGTGCCGCGACGCTTGCAGCACGGCGTGCTGTCTGGGGCGTGGTGGGCGCATTGGTCATGCGGGCCGTGTTCATCCTGGTGGGAATCCAGTTGCTGAATGCGTTCTCATGGTTGATTTATGTTTTTGGCGCGATCCTGATTTACAGCGGAATCAAGCTCTTTCGCCAGTCCGAGGCGGACATCAACCCCGAAGCCAACATCGTGCTCCGGTGGTTCCGCAAGTTCTTCAGGGTCACAAAAGACTATGAAGGCGACAACTTCTTTGTGGTGCGCGGTGGATTGCGCTACGCGACTCCGCTTGCCGTTGTTCTGGTCATGATCGAGACCACCGACCTTGCTCTTTGCCACCGACTCTATTCCTGCCGTACTGGCCGTCACGCGCGAGCCGTTCATTGTCTTTACCTCAAACGTCTTCGCGATCCTCGGGCTGCGATCCCTGTACTTCGCGCTGGCAGGAATGATCGAAGTATTTCATTTTCTGCATTACGGACTCTCCGTAATTTTGATATTTATTGGGGTCAAAATGCTGGCGTCGCACTATGTGCACATTCCTATTGGCGTTGCGCTGGGCGTCGTCGCCGGAGTGCTGCTGGTTTCGGTCGTGTTGTCGCTGTTATTTCCAAAACGGGCGAAGGCGACCGCTTGACGCGGCGTCGCGCAGCGGGCGTTACTCGAAGCGAGTTCCGTCACCCTCGATCACGGAATGCTTCTTGAATTTTAGGTCGTTCTTCAGCGGAAAATCCAACCGGTAGTGCGCTCCCCGGCTCTCTTCGCGGGCGATGGCCGAACGAGTAATGAGCATGCCGGTTTGCAGGATATTTGCAGCCTCGTGGGCACGCCGATCGCCTGACGCAGGCGCCAGGGCTTGCAGGGAATTCAGTTCAGCCAGGGTTTCTCTGAGCGCCTTCCCATCGCGCACGACAGCGACGTGCTTCCACATAGTCGCTTGAACTTTCTGGATCAGCTTCTCCGTCTCGGGAGCGCTGCCATTCCCTTGGGTCGGAAGCTTTAGTACCGTCGCCTTCAGCGATCGCTGTACGCGTGGTTCATTCTCGCATCGTGCGAGCAGCGCGAGCGCCGTACACCAACCCTTCGAGAAGCGAATTGCTCGCCAGCCGATTTGCCCCATGTACGCCGGTACAGGCGACTTCGCCGGCCGCATACAGGCCGGGAACCGAGGCACGATCCATCGAGGTCCGTGCGCACGCCGCCCATCGCGTAGTGAGCTGCAGGGCGAATGGGCACCATTTCCTCGGCGATGTCGATGTTGTACCGCATGCAAGTTGCGTAAATGGTAGGGAAGCGCTTACGAACTTTGTCGGCATTTAAGTGAGTCAAGTCGAGATAAACGGCGGCGTCCGGCCTCTTCGTGATCTCCAGTTCGTGCGCGATGGCGCGGGCCACCACGTCGCGCGGCGCCAACTCCGCCATCTCGTGGTATTTGTGCATGAAGCGCTGAAGTTCAAGATTGCGCAGGTAAGCGCCTTCGCCACGCAAGGCCTCAGAGAGCAAGAACCGCGGCGCACCCTTGAGGTAGAGCGCCGTCGGATGGAACTGCACAAACTCCATATCGCTGATTTCAGCGCCAGCGCGAAATGCCATCGCTACGCCGTCGCCGGTCGCGACTGCCGGATTCGTAGTGTCGCTATAGACCTGGCCAAGTCCGCCGGTAGCGAGAAGCACCGAACTGGCGTGAACTTCGTGGAGGTGACCCTCTGTTGTCGAGGACCTTCACGCCCATCACCCTGCCCATCTTTCACGATCAATTCAGTTGTGAATTCGAATTCGCGAAAGGCTATGTGCTTCATCGCCTGAGCTTTTAGATAAAGAGAGCGTCCGATCTCGCGGCCAGTGGAATCGCCATGCGCGTGAAGCACGCGGTTGCGGCTGTGCGCTCCTTCGCGCGTGAAGGCGATCTTGGTGCCGGCACGATCGAATTGTGTGCCCCATTCGATCAGTTCTTCTATACGCGCAGGGCCTTCCTCAACCAGAACGCGTGCTGCCTCTTCGTTGCAAAGTCCGTCGCCAGCCTTCAATGTGTCGTCGAGATGCAGGCTGACTTCATCGTCGTCGCTTAATGCGGCAGCGATTCCGCCCTGTGCATATTGAGTGTTGGACTCGGTAACTTCACGCTTCGCGAGGCACAATACCCGTCCGGCGGCGGCGAGTTCCACGGACGCGCGCAGGCCAGCGATGCCCGCCCCTACCACGATGAAGTCTGTTTCGCTCGGTATAACGCTCATAGGCAGGTCGGCGGCGATTTCGTGCGCATTTACTCGCCTCGTCAAGCTGATGGTAACACCTTTGAAGCGCATGGAATGAGGCTGCGCGACAGTACGTAAGCTCATTAGAACGTTCGGATTCACGCAGGAACGGGGGCTTCCATTACACTAGAAGTTTGACTCGCATACCTGTTCAGACCGCATCGCGAAGTTACGAAGTTCTGGTTGAGCGAGGCCTGTTGCGCTCCGCCGCTGCGGAAGCTGCGCGATCTACTGCAACGCAATTCGAAATTGTTTGTGGTGTCCACGGAGCCAATTCTGGAGCTCTGGGGCAGCGGGCTGCTGGATTCGATCGCGCAAGCCGGGCGCTCGGCAATCGTCTTGACCATGCCGGAAGGCGAGGGTGCCAAGCGGCTTGGCACGCTGGAGAAGTTGGCTTCTACCATGGTCGCGGCGGGAGCAGACCGTCATTCTGCGGTCGTTGCGTTCGGTGGAGGGGTGGTGGGCGACGTCGGCGGCTTCCTTGCCTCGATTTTCATGCGGGGAATTCCTGTCGTTCAGATTCCAACCACGCTTGTGGCGCAAGTGGACTCCGCCATCGGTGGTAAGACCGGGGTCAACCTTGTGGCAGGTAAGAACCTAGTCGGCACCTTCCATCAGCCGTTGATGGTACTCGCAGACACTGACGTGCTGAAGACGCTTCCGGAGCGCGAATATCGCTCAGGATTGTTTGAGACGATGAAGTATGGCGTCATTCGCAACCCGGCGATCTTCGACCTGATGGAATCGCAGCGGGAGGCGATTTTGCGACGTGATGGAGACCTTCTGGAGCAATTGATTGTCGAGTGCGTCAAAGTGAAAGCCGAGGTCGTTAGTGCCGATGAGCGCGAAGGCGGAGAGAGAAGGATTCTCAACTTCGGCCACACAATTGGGCACGCCCTCGAGTCGGCGACCAGCTATCGGCACTTTCTCCACGGCGAGGCAGTTGGCTGGGGCATGGTCGCGGCTGCTTCGATTGGCAAAGCGATGGGCATTACCGAATCGGCGACGGCAGACCGCATCCGAGCGCTCGTGCTCGCCTATGGTCCGCTGCCAGAAATGAACGTCAGCCCAAAGCGAGTGTTGAAATTGCTCCAGTCCGACAAGAAAACGATTGGCGGTGTGCCGCACTTCATTCTGGCAAAGTCGATCGGCAAAGTGGATGTGGTGAACACCGTTGAAGCCGGTAGTGTGCTTCGGGCGGTGACGGAGATTGCGAGTCTTTCGCGGGCATGACCGAGATCGCGAACAATCAACGAAATTCAGCGGACGACACGCGCGATGGTCACGTCGTGGGCGCTGCACCGGTCGGTGCCTCTGATGAGGCAGCCGCGGCCGTGGCAGTCCGCGACATGTTCAGTTCGATTGCGCCAAACTATGATCTGCTGAACCATGTTCTGTCGATGAACATCGACCGCGTCTGGTGGAACCGGACTGCGCGCGCATTCCAGTCGATTCTCTCTCGGCCGAGCGCGCGCGTTCTGGACCTTTGCTGTGGAACCGGAGACATGACGTTCGCACTTCACCGCCGCATGGCCGCTCAGTCTTCAGAACTGGTCGGTGCCGATTTCTCGCACGCGATGCTGGTGCGGGCCGCAGCCAAGACCGGAACGAAGAAAATTCGCTGGGTCGAGGCCGACGCGCTGAACCTGCCGATGCCCGAGGGACGGTTCGACCTGGTGACCGCGGCCTTTGGGTTCAGAAATCTTGCCAACTACGACCGTGGACTCGCCGAGATCTACCGCGTGCTTGCGGCTGACGGTGAAGTCGGAATCCTTGACTTCGGCGAACCGAAGGGTCTGATCGGCGCCGTCTACCGCTTGTATTTCCGCCATGTCTTGCCCGCGATCGGCACAGTTATTTCCGGGGTCAGCGGGCCGTACGCGTATTTGCCAAGATCAGTGCAGAGGTTTCCTGCTCCAGACGAAATGCTGCAACGCATGCGAGCGGCTGGCTTTCGCGAGGTTTCCTGGACGCCGTACACCTTTGGCATTGCCGGACTGTACCGCGGCAAGAAATAGACAAAACACGCCTCTCCCGAACTTGCTACGACTGCGCGAAACAGTCCCGGAGCGCTTCTTCTACGGAATAACGAAATACAAGCGGATAGTCCTTCCCGAGAAATTCTCGCAGTCGGGTAGTATCCATCGTGTAAGACCCGATCAGGTAGGGCAACGCCTCCGGCGGAATGGAAGAAATTCCTCGCTTCCACAGCGCATTTAGAATCATTCGGCACAAGGCACGCCCCGGCACTCGTCTAATACTCGCTTGCGCAATGTCCGCGCAATCCTGGATCGTCAGCGGATCGCCGTGGGCCGCAACATTGAGAATGGTCACAGGCGCATCGGTCGCCGGTCGGTGCAAAAGATGCGCAAGCAAGCGCGCCATGTCATCGACGTGCACGAACTGGAACTGTTTATCCAAATACTTTCTTCCCGCTCGGCAACAGCAACGGCAGTCGTTTGTTGGTGGCCCGCATACGATCGGCCCGGCGACTGCTCCCGAGCGCCGTTCCCTTTAGCGTCCCCACCATGTAGTTCTGCATGCTCGCGCCGGTGAAGATGTGCGGCCGCAAGATGTAGGTGCAGCAGTCGCCCATGCTCTCAGCTCGGTAGCGCACGACTTCGTCACTTTCGCGCTTGTGAATCGCGTAGGGCAGCGTATGAGCAAGTAGCGGGAAGTCTTCCTTGACGGGGCCGGGCGTCTCAGGTCCGTAGGCTGATACGCTGCTGGGAAAAATAAACTGTCGCACGTGGCCGCCGGTTCGATTCACCACGCTGACAGCTTCCATCACTCGCGCGGTACCTGCAACGTTGATCTGCCACATGCGCTCCAGATCGAACACCCCGGAGCGCTGTGGATCGACAACGAATGCGAGATGAATGACCGAGCGCGCGCCAGTTTCCCGGAGTATTTGCGTGAGTTCCCGGCACGACGACTCATGGCCCAGGTTAACCGGGAAAAACTCATGAAAGGCAGCAGATTCAGGCGGATGCAGGTCCACGCCGATCACCCGAAATTCCGACAACATGGGCAGGAATCGCGTCCCCAGGTTGCCCGCAATGCCCGTTACGAGAATCGTCGAGTTTGCCTGCATCATTCCTTTAATTTGGCGGATGGCTCGCTTGCGGTGTGCCCGGTGGGCGCGGACGTGCGGCCGTCCCCGGTGCCGCTGGCGCCGGCGCCGGCGCCGGCCCAAAATACTGTTCGTTTAATTCAGGAGTGGCAGACTTGTTGATCTCCTCAAGCTTGTCCTGCAATTGCTGCTTCTGCAGTGTCTTGCTGATTGATTCTCTCTCATCGCTCAGCGGTATTTGACGCGAAGAGATGACCTTGTAGATGTACCCAGCTGCTGGATCGGAGTACACCTGCGACACCTCTCCGGCTTTTAGTTGAAATACGGACTCCTGCTCGGCAGGCAGACTCCCCGGAAGCCTCGCTCCAAGCGAAATCTCGGGCGTGCCGGCTCCCGTGACACCGGCAGACTTGAAAGCGGCTTGCTGCAGTTTCACTGGGTCTTCACCGGCCACCCATTGTTCGCGGATTTTTCCCGAAGCAGCGCTCCACTCAGCTTCGCTGAGTTTCGGCTTGCCGTCTGCACTCTGATTGCGCGGAATCATGATGCGCTGCAACGATGCTTCCGTATACTTCGCAACGTTTTGATCGTAATAGGCTTGAATCTGCTGGTCCGACGGATGGGCGAATTCTTCGGTGTAGTGCCGGCGAACGCCATCAGCCAGTACCTGCTTCGTAACGAATTGCAACAGCAGTTGGACGTTCGGATCGTTCTCGAGGTGAAGCGCCTGAGCGGCGTCAGCAAAGACGAGCAGTCTGCCGTAATTAACGGCGAAATTGCGTTTTGCGTCAGCGGGCATGTCCGGTTGGAATGCGTTGGTAATTTTCTCGAACTGCTCTCGCGTCACCGAACTGACGCAATCCTTCGCGGGCTGCAGCGTGCCGATGGCCTGGCATCCGCCCTTCAGTGTGATGACCGCTTGGTCCATTTTTACCGGTGTTGGGTTCGCCGGAGTTGCGGCTGGAGCCTGCCCACCATTCGCGTTCGGTGGGGGAGGCGCGGCCGGGCTGGCCTGCTGGGCAAAGGTTATCAGCGGCAGGGCGCACAAAACCGCTAGATTCAGGATCAATTTACGATGCATTATGGTGTGTTCCTCCGGGATTGTGACGCCAGATGCGGCGTGCCGGTTAACAGAAATCGTATCATAGCGAGACGCGAGCAAGTCTCCAAGGGACGAGTCCGATACCTGGCATGACCGAAGACGTGAATTACGACCAGAAGCACGCTGACAAGAAGTCGGCCGCGCTGAATTCCGTGTTTGCCGCTGTGGCCATTACTGGGCTGAAAATCATCGTCGGAATTACCACGGGCAGCTTGGGCATCCTATCGGAGGCAGCCCATTCGGGTCTTGATCTTGTGGCTACCGCGATTACTTATTTCTCGGTAAGCGTTTCAGACAAGCCCGCGGACGCCGATCATCAGTACGGCCACGGCAAAGTAGAGAACTTCTCTGCGTTCATCGAGACCGGGCTTTTGCTGCTGACCTGCGTTTGGATCGTCTATGAGGCCACAAGGCGCCTATTCTTCCACTCCGTGGACATCGAGCCAAGCGTATGGGCTTTCCTCGTGATGGGCATCTCAATTGCAGTCGATGCCTGGCGTTCACGGCGCTTGAAACGCGTTGCAGAGAAGTATGACAGCCAGGCTCTACTAGCCGACGCCCTGCATTTCAGGACTGACATCTGGTCGAGTTCCGTCGTGATACTTGGGTTGGCGCTGGTTTTAGTCGGGCCGCAATTACCACCTGCCCTGGCTTGCAAAAGCCGATCCTGTCGCGGCGCTCGTTGTTGCCTGCATCGTCGTGTATGTGAGTTGGAGGCTCGCACGCCAGACCATCGATGCGTTGCTCGATGGCGCACCTGCTGGAATTCGCTCGCAGATTATTGGCCGGGTTGCGCAGGTGAATGGTGTCCTGGGAGTGAACCGGGTGCGCATTCGTCGTGGCGGCAGCAAGTATTTCGCCGATGTTTCGGTGGCAATGTCGCGCACGGTGACGTTTCAAAAATCGGAGCAAGTGGGCAACGAAGTAGCGGCGGCGGTGCACGGTTGCTCCCAGACGCCGACGTCGTCGTCAACGCCACGGCTCGTGCCAGCCACGGCGAAAGCGTGTTCGACCAAATCCGCGCCGTGGCCACCCGAAACAACCTCAACGTCCACGACATTAGTGTCCAAGACATTGGCGGATCATTACATGTTGAACAGCACGTGGAACTCGACGAACGCATGTCACTGACGGAAGCGCCATGACCGTGTGACGCGGCTCGAGGGCGAGATTCGGGCAGACATTCCAAGTATTAACGAAATATTGACGCACATCGAAAGCGAGCCGGCCACGATTGAAACCAGCGACGGCGATGTTTGATTCACCTGTTTTCGAGAGGCGCGTGCAGGGCGTTACTCGAGGCTTTCCGGAAGTGATTGACACCCACGACCTGGTCTTCAAGCGAGTGGGCGGGCGGCTGTACCTGTCACTCCACTGCACCATGAAAGACGAGCTGCCCTTGTCTCGCGTGCACGACGTGCAGACTGCCATGGAAAGCAAAATCCGCCAAGAATTGCCGGATGTCTTCCGTGTATTGATTCACCCCGAACCGCAGACCGATAACCGCCGCTAGGCGCTCAGAATAGCTTTCGTAAGTCGCGCCGCAAAATCTTGCCCGAAGCCGTGCGCGGAATGCTCTGCGCAAAATGAATTTCCCGCGGCATCTTGTAGCTCGTCAGCCGCGCCGCGACGAAATTCCCTCAGGCTCGCTGCTGTTTCCTCGGTTTCGAGGAAGTCTGTCCTTCAGCACTATAAATGCGCAAGGAATTTCTTCGCCAGCCTCGTCGACCCGCGAAACCACACCGCAATCGCGCACTCCGGGGTGCTCCAGCAACACGCCTTCTACTTCCGCCGGAGCGATCGAAAAGCCCTTGTACTTCATCATCTCCTTGCGGCGGTCCACTACGAAGTACAGTCCCTGTTCGTCCACGCGCACAATGTCACCAGACCAATACCAGCCGTCGCGCAACACTGCCTCTGTGGCTTCCGGCGACTTCCAATAGCCCAGCATGATTTGTGGGCCTTTCATCACCAGTTCACCCAATTCGCCTTGAGGCGACTTCGTTTCCGTTTTCGTCGAGCACCCGGCATTCGGTTAGCGCCACCGGGCCTCCAATGGAGTCGCCCCGATAGAACTGCGGATCGAGGAATCCCATGTGCGTCACCGGCGAAGCCTCGGTCATGCCGTATCCCTGCCGAATCGGAATGCCCGTCGACTCGCTGAATCTCCGCGCCAGGTCTGGAGCCAGCGGCGCAGCGCCGCACTTCACCCACCGAATCTTATGGTTGGCTGGGAACTTCCCAGCATCAACGGCGTGGCAATATGCCAGCAGCGCAGGAGGCACGCACAAAATGACCGTGACGCCCTCTTCCACCGCAATCCGCAGGCTGGCTTCGCAGTCGAATCGTGGCATCAGCACGACCGTGCAGCCGCGGATCAGCCCCATATTAAGGCCGACCGTCAAGCCCATAGATGTGGTAGAGCGGCAGAAAACAGAGGAACGCAGTCGTTTTCACCAATGCTGCCCGGCTCGCCGTCCGTCAGCGTCTGGTACACGTTCGCGACGATGTTGTGATGCGACAGCATCACGCCCTTCGGCAACCCGGTCGTGCCGCTGGAAAACGGCAGCGTCGCCAGCGTCAGCCGCGAATCGTGTTCTGGTTCCGGCAAGCTGTTCATTGCCAACGTGGGTGTAGAGATTGCTGAATGGCTCGGATGCCTCCCGGAGCGGCGGTGCGTGTGGTGTACACCTTGCGCAATGCCGGCAGGCCAGAAAGATCGATGCCTTGCAGCAGCGGCCCATCGCTGATCAGAGCGACCGCGTCCGACACCTCCATCTGGTAATGCACTTCTCGGTCGCGATAGGTTGGGTTCATGGTGGTCGGGATCGCGCCGGCCATCGTCGCTGCGTGAAAAACGACGCCGAACTCCCAGCAGTTCGGCAGGAAAATCCCGATCATGCTCGCCCGGCCGGATCCCGGCTGCGACGAAGCCGCGAGCCGTCCGCTCCACCAGTTCGGCATATTCGGCATACGTGATTCGGCGAAAGGGTGTGCAAGACGTATCCACAATGGCCGTCTTGGCGCCGTGTTCCCGGCAAGCCTCGAGAACGACGTTGTGGACGAACTTGCCTTCAGGATCGGCGTACAACCCAGTGCGTACAGGAACTCTTGGCAGTGTCATAAGGAACGCGGGAGAGTGTAGCAGGTTGAGCGCTTACGCAACAGTGTCATTTCCAAAGGGCCTGCCAATTGCCGTACGGATAAACTGAAGGCTCATGTTTCTCGCCGCGTTTATCTCCGGGGTGGTGTGCCTGCTCGCGTGGGTCTATCTGCTGCTGGGGCATGGCGGCTTCTGGAAGGTCTGGCGACTCAGCAGCGACCTCCCAGCGTCCAGCCTCGTGGCAGGCAGGATCGCAGTGGTCATTCCGGCTCGCGACGAGGCAGAAGTCATCGGCGACACAATCCATTCGTTGTTGGCGCAGACCTGCGCCGACTCAATCCGAATCTTCGTTGTAGACGATCACAGCTCCGATGGTACCGCCGAGACCGCCCGCGACGCTGCACGGCAGTGCGGACGGTCCGATCGGCTCGAGGTGATCACGGCCCAGGCATTACCTGTTGGTTGGACAGGGAAGCTATGGGCGATGCAGCAGGGCATCGAACAAGCGACGAAGCTAGATCCTGTATTCCTGTTGCTGACCGACGCCGACATCCATCATGCGCCCTCCAATGTCGGCGCCCTGGTCGCGATCGCCGGGGCAGGGAACTACGACCTCACCTCGTTCATGGTGAAACTGCACTGTCGCAGCATGGCAGAGAAGTTGCTGATTCCCGCGTTCGTGTTCTTCTTCTTCATGCTGTATCCCCCTGCCTGGATTCGCAATCCCAAGCGCAAGCTGGCAGGCGCGGCCGGTGGCTGCATGTTGGTTCGTCCCCGAGCATTGCAATTGGCGGGAGGCATTGAAGCCATTCGCAGTCAGATCATCGACGACTGTGCATTGGCCAGGGCGATCAAAGCGACTGGCGGTCGCGTGTGGCTGGGTGTAACGCCAAACACATACAGTACGAGGGCCTACAACTCGCTCGCCGAAATCGAGCGCATGATCGCTCGCACCGCCTTCAACCAACTAGATCATTCGGTCGTGTTGCTAGCCGGAGCCATTTTCGGCCTCTCGATCACCTATCTGCTTCCCCTCTTGTTGCTGGCCAGCGGACACGTCCGTCTGGCTATCCTGGGAGCCGTTTGCTGGCTGCTCATGACCGCGGCCTATCTTCCCATGGTGCGTTTTTACGCTCTCAGCGTACCGTGGGCTTTCACGCTTCCGTTGAGTGCGATCTTCTACATGGTTGCGACCATCCACTCCGCCGTGGCGTTTTGGTCGGGTCGAGGAGGCACTTGGAAGGGACGCGCTCAAGATAGTTCGACAGCTGCTGAGTCAATGAAGCCTTCAGGTGAACAGTGAATCCCGTCGGCAAACCCAAGGGACAGCGCCGCGTCGGCCTGGCTCGTACGCTCTCAAAGCTTGGCTTTTGCTCGCGTACTCAGGGTTTCGATCTGGTGCGCTCGGGCAGAGTCGCGGTCGGCGGCGTGAAGCGCCGCGACCCGGAATTTCCCGTTCGCCCAAGCGACAGCATCACCGTGGACGGCCTGCCAGTGCGCAGCGCCGCGACGGTCTACCTCATGATGAACAAGCCGCGAGGCCTCGTGACTACTGCCTCAGACGAGAAAGATCGCGCAACGGTGTACACGCTTCTTCAACCTGGGTTGCCATGGGTCGCTCCGGTGGGCCGTCTCGATCAGGCCAGCGAAGGTCTATTGCTGTTCACCAACGATTCAGAGTGGGCCGCGGGCATCAGCTCTCCGCGCTCTCACTTAGAGAAAACCTATCGCGTGCAAATATCAGCCATAGCGACTGAAGCCCTAGTGGAACGACTGCGCGACGGAGTCGCCGATCGCGGAGAACATCTCCGTGCGATTCGCGCGTCAATCCTGCGAACGAGCCAGAAAACCTCGTGGCTTGAGATCGTTCTTGATGAGGGACGCAACCGTCACATCCGACGTATGCTAGGCGCTGAAGGGATAGAAGTGCTGCGGCTGATTCGCGTTGCTATTGGCCCGTTGGCGCTTGGAAATCTGGCTAAGGGCGAGGTCAGGCCGCTCACTGCCAGCGAGAGAACTGCCATCGATCAGGCGCTCTCCGAGCAGCCTCCGCAAGTCCCGGCTAGAAAAGTTTCCCCAGATCAAGCTTGATCTGGGGATGATCGCGATTGCCTTTCACGTTGACCGGAAGGTACGTTCCGGCGTTGTGACGGGCAAGCAGGGGATCAACTGGCTTCAGCAGCACCCGTTTGGCGCCTGTCATGGTTTGAGAAACGTGTGCTTGTAGCCGCACGTCACCGGTAAAGTCTACCGCGCCACTTTCGAGTCCGTACGATCCGCGGATCTCGGCGTTCACTCCGGGAATCACGAATTGTAGCTTGCTGAACGTGAGTGTCGAGTTGCGCAAATCGAAGGTCCCCAACAACTCTGCAGGAACATCTTGGATCGTTTGATCGCCAGGTTTACCCTGCGCCCTGCGGCTCAGCGCTGCGACCATATTCTTTGCGTCACCGTTGAATTGTGCATTCTTTACGTGAAAAGTGCCGGCTAACTGAATCTTCCGCAAGACCTTCTCTTTGCCCGGCGGAATAAGCAACTTGGCCGTTGTGGAAACATTGCCGGTAAGCGCCGGCTGCGAAGAGTCTGCCGCCAGCTGCAGCATGTCCTGCACCTTTGCGTCGTGAACGTCGATGTCGAGTTCGATGGTCTTTCCCTTGTCGCGCGGCTGGCTAGCGACCTCGCCCTTCGCGGTCACGGAAGAATCCAGAAAGTGACCGTTGACCGGTTGCAGGTAGGTATTTCCGTTGGTCCCGTCGATGATCGCGTGGTATTCCGTGGTCAAGTGCACCCGGCGCGCGCCGCTATCGAGCTTGAAATCGGGTGTGTCGGTAGTTCCATCAGCCACGATGTGCTCCAGCACTCCCGTATAGTCCCCCACAGACGACAGAATGCCAGATATGCCATTGAAAACGGAAAGGTCTGCGTCCCGAAATTCGTAGTGGCCGGCAACTTCAGTTTCTGATGGTGCATCCATGTTCCACGGCCCGAACTTGCCGGTGGTGCGGATAAGTCCAGGCGGCTTGGGGTTGGTTAACTCGGCGGTGAATCGCATCGCCTGGCCGATGCCCGCGCTGCGTAAGTGCAGGGCGTGAAAAGCCCACTCCATGGGTTCGCGACCTGCTTGTTTCGGAAGCACAAACAGATCGGCGTCATCGGCATCCACTCGATCGATCACGAAGTTTGCCAATCTTGTGTGCTTGTGCGCGAGTGTTCCGTCGGTCGGTCGCGAACCTTTGGGTGGTACGTGAATGACCAGACCGTCGAGCTTCACCCACGAAAGGCGTACAGGCTTGCGGAGCAGCTCCAGCGCCAACGTCTGCGCCGTAAAGTGCTTAATCGTTATGAACGGAGGCAACGTGCCATCCCCGCGATTGGGCATGACAAAGTCATCGGCCGTCACGCGAAACTCCGGCACAACCTGAACTCGCAGGTTCTTTAGTTGAACGCTCGGGCCGTACCGTTCTTGCAGGGCGAGCAATACTCGGTTCTGCAGCCATTGCTCGACGGACGTCGGCACGTAAATCAGTGCCAGAGAAGCAAGGCCCAGTAGCAACAGGATTGCCATTAAGAACCACAAGAAGGCTCTTACTATTCGAGGAAAGTTAATCAATATTTTTGCTCAAAAGTGCTGGCCGACACCGTCTAATGCCCCGCGGCCTGAGTTTGGGGAGCTCCAAGCACGAAGTGGTCCATCGCATAACTGAACCCGTCGTCTTCGTTGCTCGTGGTTACGTATGTTGCGAGCGCCTTCACATAAGGGAATGCATTGCCCATCGCAATGGATACTCCGCTTTGTCGAAACATGAGAGTGTCGGTGGTCATGTCTCCAATCGTCGCGATTTGTTGCGCCGGAATATGCAAGAGTTCGGCAATCGTCAACACAACCGTTCCCTTGTTCGCCTCCGCCGCCGTGACATCGAGATAATACGGACTTGATCTCGTCGCCGAAACCGACTCAATTCCCATACCGGCCATTTCCTTCTCGGCCGCGGCCAGGGCCTCGGCATCATCGCTGACCCCCACCAGTTTCAGCACGCCCAACTGCGTCACGTCGTGGTTAGTCAGTAGCGTAGCCTTCCGTCCCATCTCCTGCTCATGGTGCGCAACATGCGGACCGTCAGTACTGGTGACGAACCAGTCGTTTTCCGTCCACACCCATAGATCGAATCCGCGGCTCAAGATGCGATCGGCAACGGCCTGAGCGTCCGCCGGAACCATCGACACTTTGTGAAGTACGGTCTCATCTATGCCGAGAATGAGCGCGCCGTTAAAGCACGCGTACGGCTCGCGCACCGCCAGCCGCTTCACCAAGTCGCGCACCATTCGTGGCGGACGCGCGCTGGCAATCGTAAAGCGCAGTCCTGCCGCGTACAGGCGCTGCACCGCTGCCGGCGCGCCCGCTGTCAACTCCTTGTTGTCATCCAGCAGTGTGCCGTCGACGTCGGAGATTACAAGTAAGATTGGGTCCGCCGCAGCCGTCGTCATAGCTCGGGGAGTCGTCCTGCATGAGCGAGCGCCAGCGGTGGCGATCATATTGGATCATCGAATCCGCATTAGCAGGTCCCTCACTGCCGGCCGCGTAATTCGGAAATTGCGGCGGTGGAAGCTGTGCCCATGCCTCCTCGATCGGCGTGATGATGCGCCACTCTGCCTCAACTTCATCGCGGCGAGTGAACAGCGTTGCGTCACCTCGCATCGCATCGAGCAGCAGCGTCTCATACGCAACCGGCGTTGCGGTTCCGAACGCGTCCCGATACGAGAAATCCATATTCACTCGGCTGGCCCGCATATGCGGCCCGGGAGTCTTAGCGCCGAAATTCAGCGAGATCCCTTCGTTCGGTTGTATTCGCATGGTGATGACGTTGTGGTGAACATCTTCAGGACTTCTCGCAAACAACGCTTGTGGCGTTCGCTTGAAATGAATGGCAATCTCCGTGACCTGCTTGGCCAGTCGCTTGCCCGCGCGGACGTAGAAGGGAACCCCCGCCCATCGCCAGTTATCCACGCGAAACTCAACCGCGACGTAAGTTTCGGTCAGCGAATCAGGTTTTACTCCCGGCTCCTGCCGATAGCCCGGAACATCAACGCCATCCACTTTGCCCGGCCCGTACTGCCCGCGAATGGTGCGTTTCGCTACCTCTTCCACGGTCATTGGACGAATCGCCCGCAGCACCTGCACCTTGATCTCGCGCACCGAGTCGGCATCGAACGCCACCGGCGGCTCCATTGCCGTCAACGTCAGCAGTTGCAGCAGATGGTTGGCAACCATGTCGCGCAGCGCGCCAGTTTCCTCGTAGAACGCGGCTCGGTTCTCCACGCCCAATGTTTCCGCGGCTGTGATCTCGATGTAGTCGATGTAATTCCGGTTCCAGATAGGCTCGAACATCGAATTGCCGAAGCGGAACATGATGATGTTCTGGACGGTTTCTTTCCCCAGGTAATGATCGATGCGGTAGACCGATTCTTCGTCAAACACGTGCGAGACGATGACGTTCAGTTCCTGCGCGCTCTTCAGATCGTGACCGAAAGGCTTCTCCAGCACAATCCGCGTCCAACCTTCGCTGTTGCGAGCCAGTCCAGCGTTTCCTAATCCTTCCACAATCGGTGGCGCCAACGACGCCTGCGTCGAAACGTAGAACAATACGTTCTTACTGGCTCCCTTCGCCTGCATCTCCTCGATTTTCTTCTTCAGCTCGGGGTAGAAGGCCGGGTTGTTTGCGTCGCCGGTGAAGTAATGCAATCTGCTGGCGAAATTACCCCAACCCTTCTCGCTGTAATTGCGCGCGTCCTTCGACTTTGCCGCGAACTCATGCATGCGCTCGCGAAACTGTTCGTCCGTCAACTCGGTTCGCCCCACTCCCACGACGTCGAACGTAGGATTCGTGCAGCCGATGCAAGCCAAGTCATATAAGGCCGGAATCAACTTGCGTTTCGTCAGGTCGCCGGTGCCGCCAAATATCACCAGCAGGCACGATCCGGCTTTTGGTAGCGTCGGTTGTACGATCTTGAGCGGTTCCGTTTGTGTTGCAACGCTCACTTCTTCACTCCTGTCACTCGTTCCGAATTCGCAGCCAGCCCCGCCCAATCCGAATGGATCGCTCCCGCGTTCGGCCGGTCCGTGCGGTGATACGTGTGGGCCCCGAAGTAATCCCGTTGGGCTTGCGTCAGGTTCTGCGGCAACTGTGCGCTGCGATAGCTGTCGAAATACGAAAGCGACGCAGACAGTGCCGGAACCGGTATTCCCATGCGAACAGCCGTGGCAATCAGCTTCCGCCACGACTGTTCTGTCTTGCGAATCCACGTCATGAAGTCGTAATCCAGCAGAAGATTCGGCAATTCCGGATGCCGCTCATACGCCCGCATAATCGAATCCAGGAACCGCGCGCGAATAATGCATCCGCCCTTCCAAATCCGGGCGATTTCGCGCAGGTTAATGTTCCACTCCCACTCGTGTGAGCCCGCACGGATGAGGTTCATACCCTGCGCATATGAGCAAATCTTCGAGGCATACAGCGCGTCGTGTACCGCCTGGATCATCTCGCGTCGGTCTCCGGAATAAGTGTCGTCGGCAGAGGAGTGAATCAACTGGCTTGCTACCACTCTCTCTTCTTTGATGCTCGAAATGACCCGCGCGTCTATCGCAGCAGTAATAGTCGGTACGGGTATCCCCAGGTCCAGCGCCACCTGCGATGTCCATTTGCCGGTGCCTTTTTGTCCGGCCTTGTCCACGACCATATCGATCAGTGGGTTGCCCGTTTCCCGGTCGACCACCCGAAAGATCTGTGAAGTGATCTCGATCAGGAACGACTCCAGCGGCCCGCGGTTCCACTCGCCGAAAATATCAGCCAGCTCCTGCGCGCTCGGTTGCAGGGCTTTACTCAGGATCTCGTAGGCTTCGGCGATCAATTGCATGTCGCCATACTCGATGCCGTTGTGCACCATCTTCACGAAGTGGCCCGATCCATCAGGTCCGACGTAGGTGATGCACGGCCCCGAGTCGCTCTTAGCCGCGATGGACAGCAAAACAGGCGCTATATGTTGGTAGGCTTCGTGCGCTCCTCCCGGCATGAGCGAAGGCCCATGGCGCGCGCCCTCTTCGCCGCCCGAAACACCCATGCCGAAGAAGTGCACCATGGTCTGGCGGCTGTTGGACTCCCGTCGCATGGTGTCTTTAAAGAAGGAATTCCCGCCATCGATAATGATGTCGCCGGGTGAGAGATAGGGCGCCATCTTCTGCAGGGTCTGGTCGACCGGATCGCCAGCCTTGATCATCATCAGGATGCGGCGAGGGCGCTCCAGCGAACGGCAGAACTCTTGCAACGTTCGCGCCCCGATTAGTTGCCGTCCCGGATTTTCCTGCAACAGGCGATCGACCCAATCGGTCTCCAGGTTCCAAACGGCTACCGATCGTCCATGGTCCTCAACATTCAGCGCAAGGTTGGCTCCCATCACACCGAGCCCAATCACGCCGAATTGCGCTGTCTTGATGCCGGTTGCTGCGGGCATAACTCCGTCCTTTGCGTGTTCCCAAGCCCATTCGGTTAGAAGCCGCTGCCGCTAACCCTTCGCTCGGCTCGATGCTCAACCGCGCCTTGGCCACCACGTTGTCTACCGTAAACCCGAAGTGGGTCATCAGGTCCTTGATGGGAGCCGACGCGCCGAAATCATCATGTCCAACGGCTTCCCCGAAGTCACCGACGTACTTACTCCATCCCAGCGTGGTTCCCGCTTCAACCGAGACTCTCGCGCGAACTGAGGGTGGGAAAACCTACGACTTGTACTCGGCCGACTGCTTTTCGAATAGCTCCCATGACGGCATCGAAACGACGCGCGCCTTGACGCCTTCGGCGGTCAGCTTGTCATACGCTCCCACGCAAAGCTGTACTTCCGAGCCAGTGCCCATCAGGATCACATCCGGTGTTCCGCCAGAGTCGGCCAGAATGTACGCGCCCTTCGCAACGCCCGCTGCTGATGCGTATTTCGTGCGATCAAGTGTCGGCAATGCCTGCCGGCTCAGCGCCAGCAGCGCTGGCTCGTGCTTCAACGTCATGATGTAGCGCCAGGTCTCAGAGACTTCGTTTGCATCCGCAGGACGAAACGTCAGCAGCCGGGGCACAGCTCGCAGCGACATCATCTGCTCAATCGGTTGGTGTGTCGGCCCGTCTTCGCCCAGCCCAATCGAGTCATGCGTGTAAATGAAGATCACCGGCAAATCCATCAATGCTGCCAGACGCACGGGTGGTTTCATGTAATCGGAGAAGATGAAGAACGTCGCGCCGTAGGCACGTATCCCCGAAAGTCCCATGCCATTCACGATCGATCCCATGGCATGTTCGCGAATGCCGAAATGGAAGTTGCGGCCGCGTACTCGCCCCGCTCAAAGCTCCCGCCATCTTTAATAAGTGTCTTGGTTGAGGGAGCCAGATCAGCCGCGCCACCAATCAACCAGGGCACATTTTTCGCTACGGCGTTCAGCACCTTCGAATTCGACTCGCGCGTCGCCACTCCTTTGGCGTCAGCTGGGAACGTCGGAATGTCCTTGTCCCATCCCTGCGGCAAGTCCCGCTTTTGGATCAAGTCCCATTCCTTCGCCAGATCAGGAAACGCCTTCGCCCATGCTGCGTACTTCTCGTCCCACTCCTGCTCCCACTGCGCGCCACGTGCCAGGGCCTTCTCCATGTAGGCTTTGGCTTCGTCTGGTACGAGGAATTGCGCGTCAGGCGGCCAACCGTAAAACTCCTTGGTTAACTTCATCTCTTCCACGCCTAGCGCCTCTCCGTGTGCTTCCGCTGTGTCCTGCTTGTGCGGAGCCCCCCAGCCGATGTGGCTATTCACGATGATCAAAGTCGGCCGCTGTGTCTCACCTTGCGCAGTACGGATCGCCCGGTCGAGTTCGGCGAGATCATTGACATCACCGACGTGCTCCACGTTCCAATGCCAAGCCAGGAAGCGCGTCGCAACATCATCGCTGAATGCCAGCGAAGTGTTGCCCTCAATTGTGATGTGGTTGTTGTCGTAGAACCAGATAAGGTTCGACAGCCCAAGGTGACCCGCAATCGACGCGGCCTCATTGGAAACGCCTTCCATCAGGTCGCCGTCACCACAGATCGCGTAGGTGCGGTAGTCGAACAGGTCGTGCCCTTCCTTGCCGAAGTGCGAGGCGAACCACTCCTGCGCAATCGCCATGCCAACCGAATTACTGATGCCTTGTCCTAGCGGCCCCGTGGTCGTCTCCACTCCTGCCGTCAGCCCATATTCCGGATGCCCCGGCGTCTTCGAGCCCCACTGCCGGAAGTTCTTCAAGTCATCCAGCGTGAGGTCGTAGCCAGTCAAAAACAGCATCGAATACAGCAGCATCGAGGCATGTCCGTTCGAGAGGACAAAGCGGTCACGTCCCGGCCAATGCGGATCGCGCGGATTATGCCGCAGGAACCTGTCCCAGAGAACGAACGCCAGCGGGGCGAGCGCCATCGGTGTTCCCGGATGACCGCTGTTGGCTTTCTGCACGGCATCCATCGACAGCGTGCGGACGGTGTTGATGCAGAGTTGTTCGAGCTGTTGCGGTGTCTTGTCGCTGGCTGCGTTCTCTTCGTTTTGTACGGAAACCTGGGTGCTCACCGGAGGCTGCCTCTTCTTTATTGTGAATTGTAGAAATCGGTTACTAGTCGCATTCTGGCCGTATGGCAATCGTCCGAACTCGCAAACGGGTACGGTTTTGCCGTGGCCGCAGTATAACGCTCCTGCGCCCTTTCGTGCCCTCGCCCGCTACAAATTCGGCGGAAGATTGCAGTCGCGTTACATATCGCAGCAACGCTAATTGCACCAATGAAAAAAGGCCCGCCATTCCGCATGGCGGGCCAGTTAATAAGACGCAGAATTACTTCTGCGGGTTGCTCGGTTTCCTCGCCTGGGACGTTGCGGTTGCAGTTCCGCCGCCCAACTCATCAGCCAGCGCGTCCGCGTGGTAAATCTTCCGCAGCACTTCCATGATGGCTCGTGAATCGGTCGCCACCGAGCGCGCTACCTCGTCGCTGTAAATAAAGTTCCAGGGCAGCGATTCGATGTTGCCATCGAAGATGATTCCCACCACTTCCGCATTCTTGTTGATCAGTGGACTGCCCGAGTTGCCCCCAATAATGTCCGGTGTCGAAACCGTATCGAAAGGCGTCTTCGGGTCGAGCGCTGCTTTCGACTTGATCCAGCTATCCGGCAATTCATAAGGCGTCTTGCTGCCGTGCTTTTCGGCGTGTTCGTAGGCCCCGCCGAGCGTCGTATACCACGGCACCTTCTGGCCCTTGAGTTCGTAGCCCTTGATGTCGCCATAGCTCAAGCGCAGCGTAAATGTCGCATCCGGAGGTACGCTCAGCCCGCCCTTGGCAAAGCGCAATTTCGCAATATCGCCTGCATTCTTGCGCAGTGCCGACTGCACCTGGTCTTCATCCTTCTGATGTAAGGCCGCTGCCGTGGGCTCAATCTGCCGCATCAGCACGACGAGCGGATCGCTGCTGCCATCCACTGCCGCCTTGCCGCCGTCGTAGAGTTGCTTGCGCACTGCCACATCTTGCAACTGCGTGCCAGTAATCAACTCTTTCGCGCGATCTTCCGGAGACTTGCCCGCAAGTGCCATCACCACCACATCGTTACTCGCGCCTAATTGCTGCTGCATTTCCTTAAGACTCTCCGCAAGCTGGAGCTGCTCGAGGTCCTTATAGACAGGAGCAGTCGAAAACAGCCGCTGTTCCACCGTCGGCAACGCCGAATCCTGGTACCCACGAATCCGCTGATTGCTCGGCTTTTGCTTTTCCGATGTCGCCCGCACGATCGTCCGTGCGTAGCGCGCCAAGTCCCCCCGGAATCCCGCCATGTTGTCCACATACGTGAACGGCAGGAACATCTCCTTCTGCACGGCAACGGCCTTATCGATCGCTGCCCAAGGATCTCCATATTCCGCTTGCCGTTTCGCATCGGAGCTGACGAACTCGCGCAGCGCTTTCTCATCGGCTGCCTTCTTCGCCATCAACTGTTTATCGAGAAGGCCATCCTGATAGCCCGTAATCGCCTTATAGCTGTTTTGCAGCCCGAAAACATCGCTCTGCGCCTCGCGCTCATTCTCCGCCGACGCCGCGCTGAAGTTCAGCAGCATGTCGATGCGTCCCTTCAGCGACTTGAGCTGCCACGGATACTGGACATCCCGTAAAAACGCCAGCTGGTCCATGGTGAGCAGCCGTCCCGTCCGCCCCGGATGCCCCGACACAAACACCAGATCGCCGTCCTTGATCCCCGTCTTCGACCATTTCAAGTAATCCGGAGTCTTCGCCGGCTTGTCATTCTCGTAAGCCCGGAAGAACGAAATATCCAGGTCATACCGCGGATACTCGAAGTTGTCCGGATCGCCGCCAAAAAACGCGATCGTGAACTCCGGAGCCATCACCAGCCGAATATCGCTATAGCGCTTGTACTTGTAGAGGTGGTAGAGCGCGCCCGAATAAAGCGTAACCACGTCGCAACGGAGCCCATTCGTCGAGCAATCCTTTTCCAGCGACGACATCGCCTCCAGTTCCGCCTTGCCCGCGTCTGCATGACGACATCCCAGGCTTCGCCGCCGCATTCACCTTCGCGGTTACATCCTCAATGCCCTGGAGCACTACAAACTCCACTCCCGGACACTTCGGCTCCTCGGCTTTCGTCGGTGCGTAAAAGCCATTCTTCATGTAATCCTTCCCGCCGGTGGAAAGGTTATGAATACATTCCTGCGCAATATGATGGTTCGTAAAAATCAGCCCATCCGGCGAGACGAACGACGACGACCCATTCGGCGCGCGGGCCGACGATAGGCGCACGTGGTCAAGCCATTGCTGCGACGGCTCGAATCCGTACTTGGCCTTCACTTTGTCGCCAGGAAAGGCGTTGAACAACCACATGCCCTCGTCAGCGAAGGCCAGGGTGTTTACCGCCAGAATTAGGAGCGTTAGCAGTGCGAGAAATCGTTTGGTCATTGAGGGCTCCGGGCGCAGTACGCCGCGCTGTTGATCGCTCGCCCACGGATTAGCCTCGCGCGGGTCAAGCAAACCTCTAACTATAATCGTCGCGGCATCTACCGGCAAACCACCGCCCACGCGCCGCCCACCGCTCCCCCACTCCCCCAACCCACCCAATCGCCCAAATTTGTGACATTCCTCACTCCCGTTGCCGCGCATTCTGCCCTAGAATCGAATCATTCCGTATTCATTCGATTTGCCCCGAGGAACTCATGGCCATTACCGATTCGCCCAGAGGCTTGGAAGGCGTCACCGCAGTCAATTCGAGCATTTGCTACATCGATGGCGATCAGGGCGTCCTCGCCTATCGCGGCATTGACATCCACGAGCTCGCCACTTTCTCCACCTTCGAGGAGTGTTGCTACCTCCTCTGGTTCGGCAAACTACCCAGCCGCGCCGAGTTGCAGGAGTTCAAGCTCAGCCTCGCGCGCGAGCGCAAGCTCGATGCCTCCATCATCAGCCTGCTTCGCCAGGCCCCGAAGCACGCCCTTCCCATGGATGTCCTGCGCACAATCGTCTCGGCCCTCTCCTTCTACGATCCCGAGGAGAAGGTGAATGATGCGGAAGCTAACCTGCGCAAGTCCATTCGCCTGACCTCACAGATCGCTTACATCGTTGCCGCCTACGATCGCATCCGCAAGGGCAAGCCGCTCATCGAGCCTGATCGCACCCTGTCGCATGCCGCGAATTTCCTCTATCAGCTCAACGGACAGGTCCCGACCGAAACCGCCGAACGTGCTCTCGACATCGCGCTCATCCTTCACGCCGATCACGAACTAAACGCCTCCACCTTCGCCGCGCGCGTTGTCGCCGCCACCTTGAGCGATATGCACTCCGCCATCACCGCCGCCATCGGGGCCCTCAAGGGGCCATTGCATGGTGGAGCGAACGAAGCCGTCTTTCGCATCCTCGAGGCCATCGAGTCAGCCGGGGCCGATCCCGTGGAATACGCCAAGGGTATGCTCGCCCAGAAGAAGAAGATTCCCGGCTTTGGCCATCGCGTGTATCACACTGAAGACCCACGGGCCACGCATCTCCGCACCATGTCACGCGATCTCGGAAACTCCAGCGGCGTTCCCAAGTGGTTCGACATCTCTCGCAAGATCGAGGAATTCGTGGTCGGCGAGAAAAAGCTGAACGCCAATGTCGACTTCTACTCGGCGTCCACTTATCACACGCTTGGCATCGACATCGACCTGTTTACCCCGGTCTTCGCCGTATCGCGCATCTCCGGTTGGACGGCCCACGTCATGGAGCAACTCAACGACAACCGCCTGATTCGGCCCCGCGCCGAGTACCAGGGTCCCATCTACCCGACCAAATACACACCTATGGCCGAACGTTAGAAGTGGTCCCTGGAGTCCCGATTTGTGCCTGTACGGCTTTACTGGTTGCGGACGAGCCGCTATCGCTTTGCATTGCGTCAGGGCACGACTTTAGTCGTGCCGTTGAGTTCGTTATTTTTTGTCATCCCTCGCCGACTTTAGTCGGCGGGGAATCTGTTTTTCGGACTTTTCCGCAGCTTCTTTATTCGTACCGCTCCCAGCGCTGGGTTGGCATGCGAAATACGTCGGAGTGTCGGAGGCACGGCAGCATTTCGTAACACCCTCATGAGCCCGGGGTATTCTTTGCGATGGACCCCCAGCCGCGGAGCGGCGTACTCGTCCCTGTCAACGCAATCGAACAATCGAATCCTCCGCTTACCACTTCGAATCTAACTAACACGATAAAATAGGTTTACCGATGCGTAGGGTGTACCTCGACAACAACGCGACCAGCCCGCTCCTCCCCGAAGTTTTTGCGGCGATGCAGCCCTACTTCGTGGAGAAGTTCGGCAATGCCTCGTCCATTCACCAGCAGGGACAGCAGGCGCGCTATGCCGTCGAGCAAGCTCGCGAGCACGTCGCTGATCTTGTGAACTGCCGTCCGGCCGAAATCGTCTTCACCAGCGGAGGCACCGAGAGCGACAACCTCGCGCTCTTCGGACTGGCCAAGCCCGGCGATCACATCATTACATCGTCCGTTGAGCACCATGCAGTCCTTAACGCCTGCAAGCGCCTTGAGGAAACCGGCTGCGATGTGACCTACCTTCCGGTTGACGGTCGCGGTCTGGTAAGTCCCGAGGATGTGCGCCGTGCTATCCGTCCGGACACGAAGCTCATCAGCATTATCTTTGCCAACAACGAGACCGGCGTGTTGCAGGACGTGAATGCAATCGGCGCCATCGCCGCTGAGGCCGATATCTACTTCCATACCGACGCCGTGCAGGCCGCCGGCAAGGTCCCGATCGACGTCAAGGAAATTCGCTGTGATCTCCTTACCCTCACAGCCCACAAGCTGCACGGGCCGCTTGGCGTGGGCGCGCTCTACGTGAGGAAGGGAACTGTCCTCCAGCCGTTGTTCTACGGTGGCCGGCACGAGCGCTCGCGCCGTGCTGGCACGGAAAACCTCCCCGGCATCGTTGGATTGGGCAAGGCCGCGGAAATCGCTCTCCAGGGCTTTACCGATGGCAGCGTGATGCGCCTTGCGTCTCTGCGTGATCGGCTGGAGCACACGATCCTCGACACGCTGGACCAGGTCACACTGAACGGCGCAGGTGCGCCGCGTGTGCCCAACACGTCCAACATCGTCTTTGAATGTCTCGAAGGAGAGGCCATGGTGATCTCCCTCGATTTGAAGGGCGTATCGGTATCGACCGGTGCGGCGTGCTCGTCTGGCGCAATCGAGCCATCGCACGTTCTGACGGCCATGAGATTATCGCCTGACCGTGCTCGCGCCAGCCTTCGATTCAGCCTCGGCAAGCAGAACACCGCCGACGACATCGATTTTGTGTTGCAATTAGTGCCTGAGGTCGTCACTCGCTTGCGCGAAATCAGCCCGGTGTACAAAAAGGCGCTGAGCGCCAGTGCGTAAGCGCAAGTGGTTCGAGAAGGTAAGACTGGCGTCAGGGCACGACTTGCAAGAAGGGAAGATTGGCGTCAGGGCACGACTTTAGTCGTGCCGCCAAGGCCCACTGTTATTGTCATCACGAGCGGGCTTTAGCCCGCGAGGGATCCGCTTTTCGGCTTTTCCGATGAGCGAACTGTATTAGAGCATGACCGAAGTGCACACTCAGACCGTAGCCGTAGCCATGTCGGGAGGAGTCGATTCCTCCACCGTCGCGGCCATGCTCTGCGAGCAGGGCTACAACATCGTCGGCCTCACGCTTGCAGCTCTGGAACCAGCGCCGCCTCGCAGGTCACGAAGGCATGCCCGAGGCCGTGCAGGGCCGCTGCTGCTCCATCGACGACGTCTACGATGCCCGCCACGTCGCCGAGACGCTCGGAATTCCGTATTACGTCGTGAACCAGGAATCACGCTTCGAAGACGACGTGGTTCGCCCGTTCGTGCACGACTATCTCTCCGGACGCACTCCGATCCCGTGCAGCCTCTGCAACAACCATCTGAAGTTTGACCAGTTGCTCATCACCGCCCGTCAGATCGGCGCTGACCTCCTGGCCACTGGCCATTACGCCCGCAATGAGTATGACGAGCACACTGGCCGCTGGCTCATGAAGCGTCCGGCAGATACTTCTAAGGACCAGACGTACTTTTTGTTCGGCCTGACCCAGGAGCAGCTGAGCCGCACCCTGTTTCCGCTGGGTCGACATGCGCAAGCCTGAAGTCCGCGAAGAGGCCCGCCGTACCGGACTGCGTCTCTTTGAAAAGCCCGATTCCCAGGAGATTTGCTTCATTCCCGGCGGCGATTACAAGAAGTTCCTCGATGCCTATCTCGAAGAGCAGGGCGAAGCAATTCCCGACACCTCAGGCGAACTCGTTACTACCAGCGGCGAGGTACTCGGCACCCACGAGGGCATCCACAACTTCACCGTTGGCCAGCGCAAGGGTCTCGGCGTCGCCACAGGCTCGCCGCTCTATGTGCTTGAAATCCGAGGCGATCAGCGGCAAGTCGTTGTCGGCGGCCCGGACGATCTTCTTTCCACCACGCTGCGTGCCAAGCGCCTCAACTGGATCGCTATCGAAGACCTCCGTGAGCCCGTTCGCGTCCGCACCAAGATTCGCCACCGCCACGAGGCTGCGCTGTCCACCATTGAGAGGACGGGCGACGACGAGGTGCTCGTCACCTTCGATGAGCCTCAGCGCGCCATTACCCCCGGCCAGGCGGCCGTCTTCTACGATGGCGATGTAGTTGTGGGTGGCGGATGGATCGCGTAGACTCTTCGAACTAGCCAATGAAGATCCATAGACAACACGTTCAAGCGATCGTTGCGATCTTCGCGATTGTCTCTCTGAGTGTGGTGTTGTCACTCGCCCTGGCGACGGATGGACAGAACACCCACGCCCTTTCTCTTGCGCTCATCTTCTTCGGGCTACAAGTGGTCTTTGCGCTGCCCTCGGTAAGTTTCTGGCGCAATCGGACCTCAGCCCTGGCGGTTTCTGCTCCGATTCTCACTACGCAATTCCAGCGCCCTCCTCCAGCAACCTCCTAGTCGGTTCCAGTCAGATTGCGTCGCGGCGAACGCCAGCCGAGTCGCGCTCCTCGTAGAACTGTCGGTTGCCGTGCCTCGCGCACAGAAGGGTTGCATTTCGTGAATCACTCCACCGATCCATTTTTGCAGATGGAGGTCGCTCTATTTCTTGCTCTCTTTGTGTTTGTCGTGATTGTGTTCGCCGTATTCCTTGTGCTCCGTCTTCGCCGCAAGATGTTGCGCCGGGGCTACTCCCCTAGCTTCGGCGCGCTAGGAAACGCCCTTCAGCGGCTACATTCCATCGGGGTACCGCAGATCGAGTACGTGTTGCAGGAACAGGAGCGTGAGCAATCAGACGATGGGGATGAGGGCGGACCTGAAACAGCGGGACGCTACTGATCCAACAAAAAGGCAGCGCCTAAGCGCCGCCTCTTGACCAACTCGTGATCCAACCCTAAATAAACATCTCGTCCGACGGCCCAGGCTTCCGTGGCCTCTTCTGCCCAAAGTAAGCGCCCAGTCCTGTGCTGAGCCCGTGCACGAGCCCGCTGGCATGTTTCACCGGAGTCGTAACGGTATGGGTTACCTTCTCGGTGGTTTCTTCCACCTGGTCCATGGCGCGCGTCACCATTTCGTCGGCGCGAATGATCTGTAACCGTGCTCGATCCAGCACATCATTCAGCGTAGTCTCCACGCGTCCTATGGCGCCATGGGCAGTGGTAGTGATGGCAGCCGCGTTGTCCAGCACTAGCTCCATCTTCGGACTCGAAGTTTCCACGATCCGCCTGATCTCGGCTTCCAGCTTCTTGGCGTTCTCCAATAGGGGAAGCGCCTGCGTCTTGACCTCGTCAGTAGCCGTCATCACTTGTGCCGAAAGCTTCCGCATGGCGAAGTACATGCCCGCCAGAATCAGCATTTGCAGCACCACGGCCGCCGAAGTTACTGCGATGAAAATAGTCAGTTTGTCGTCCATGATTTGTATGCCGTGTCGATTAAGTCGCCAAGGGCATCCTTACATTTGCGGCGTGGGTTCGCCTTCCTCGGCGGTTGACTCACGGTACGCTTGCCGGCCCGCTTCGTACGCCGAACGAATCTGGTCCTTCTGGTTGTTCAGGTAGTCACGGCCTTTGTCGGCCCATGTGCCGGCCTGATCTTTAGCCTGCTGTGCGCGTTCTTTCACCACGTCGCGCCCCTGTTCGGCAGCGTCACGAAGCTGTTGCCGCGTTTCTTCGCCAGACTTCGGCGCATATAAAATTCCAACCGCTGCGCCAATACCTAAACCCGCTAAAAACCACAAGATTCCGCTTCCATCATTGTCTGCCATAAAGCCTCCTCGGCAATTACTGTACGAAATCGGATGGTAGCACCCGATTTCGCGAATTACAAACCGGTCGCCACCTTACGTTTAGCTAAATTCTTCCTCAGAATTGCGATCTGCCCGGCATGGTACAGATGATGCTGAATGACTCCGTGAAGCTCGACATAAACCGATTTCTCCGGCGATGAAAGCGGTTCGTCGAGTCGCGAATCCGCAACCTTTGCCAACTCCGCGCGAAATTCCTCGTTCGACCGGCGAAACCGATCCAGCGCCTTTTTCCAGTTCTCAGCTGTCGCCTGTGGCGTAGAAGGGAAGTTCAACTCAGCTTCCGGGAGGTCCGGTTCGCCCCGCAGCCGGCGCGCCACCTGCGTCTCCCAGAATGTCATGTGCGCGACCAGTTCCCAGATGGTGTGCGATTCGGGCAGAACTCGCTGAAACGCTTCTTCCGGCCGCACTTCGCCCAGAAGTTTCCAGACATTGTCGCCGTGCCACGCGTCGCCACCCAGGGCCCGGTCATACTGGTCGATCAGTCGCACCGTCTCAGACATATTATAATTTAAATTATAACTTTCCCCGAATCGCCGACCTTCAAATACATTATAACTTTTATTAAACGGGTCGCTCGGGAGCCGGCAACGCAGGCTATGGCTTTTGCGCCGGACGCAACACGACCTCGCTTACAAAAGCCTGTTTTCTCTGCGTCACCAACATCGCCACCACGTGGCCTACATCCTCGGGTCGCAACATTTTTTCGGGATCTTTTCCGGGATGCGGACTGAATTCTGTGTCTACCGATCCTGGGCACACCACGCTGACGCGGATATTTTCCGCTCGTAACTCCTCGGCGACTGAATAACTTAGCCCGTTCAGCGCCCATTTCGACGCGGAGTACGCCGCGCCTTTGGGCAGCGGATTCTTACCGGCCAGCGACGAAATGTTCACGATATGCCCGCCGCCGCTCGCGATCATCAGCGGCACCACCGCCCGCATCATGTAATACACCCCACGCACGTTAGTCGCGAAAATCTCGTCAAATTCCTCTGGGTTCACTTCGTGCAGCAGCGAAGCGCTTCCGCCAATGCCAGCATTATTGACCAGGATGTCCAAACAACCATATTTTTCAGTCATATGCGCGCCCAGAGCCGCGACGCTCGCCAGTCGCGTGACGTCACACTCGACTCCTTCACAACGCCCCGCTGTCGCCCCTAGCTCTTCGGCCACCATGGCAGCTTTCTGCCCGTCTCGCCCTGTAATGACAACGCTTGCGCCCAGTTGCAGCAGGGCTTCGGCAATGCCGCGGCCGATTCCTCGCGTGCCTCCCGTAACCAAGGCGACGGAGCCGGAAAGTGCCTGCAAATCTGACATGGATGACTTCCTCCCGAAAGTAAATTCGCTTTCGCGGGACTCGCGGTTATAATTCCTGAGTCGGGAACCCATTTGGGAGGGCCGCCGAACGCCAAAGTGCGCAGGTTGTTAAGTAGCTTGCCATCGTGCAGACACCTACTTATAATCCGCCTCTCTGCAATGTTGCGACTATACCCCGTAGGTAAGGATTTGCGGCAAGGGAGTGGCATTTTGCAGGTGCCGGATCAGCGCGCGACAGCGGGTGAGTGGCCGGGCGAGCGTCTCAGTTCCCAAGACCCTAAGGAGCCAATCGAATGAAGAAGTTTCTGGTCGCATTTTTGCTGGTCTTTACCCTCGCCGGACCGGTTGTCCAGCATCTGGCCGCACAGGCCGCACCCGCGGCACCTGCCGCGCAGAAGCCACAGATCAAGGACCCCGCTGAGTACAACGCCTACGTCAATGCAGTTCAACAGTCCGATCCAGCCGCCAAGGCGGCTGCCATCGAAGCGTTTCTGCAGACATATTCCAATAGCGTCATGAAGGAAGATGCGCTCGTGCAGTTGATGGGTGCCTACCAGCAGGCGGGCAACGCCTCAAAAACCATCGATACCGCCAGTCGCATACTCCAGGCTAACCCGACCAACATCCGGGCCCTTGCCCTGCTTTCATACTATTACCGCAGCTTGTGTGCCCAAGGCGGTGCGGATGCCCCCAAGAACTGCGACCTTGCCACTCAGTATGGCCAGAAGGGACTGGACGCTCTTCCCAACACTCCTAAGCCCGACGGCATGAGTGACGCCGATTTCACCAAGTTCCATAATGACCTTGGTAGTATTTTTGATGGCGCCGTCGGATTCGCGGCATTACAGAAGAAAGACAATGCAACAGCCCAAAAGGACCTGCGGGATGCAGTCTCCCTGGAGGGGCAGCCCACCATCGCTGACATTTATCCACTGGCTACTGCCGATCTGGAAGCCAAGCCGATGAATCCCGAAGGCTTCTGGTTTGCCATTAAGGCGGCCGGTTTGGCACAGGGCCCTGGACAGCAGCAGATTCTGGACTATGCGCGCAAAAAATATATCCGCTATCACGGTTCTGAGGACGGTTGGGCCGACATCCTGAAACAGGCCCAGGCTTCCACCAGCGTGATGCCGCCGGCTGGATTCACCGTAGCCGCCGCCCCGCCACCGCCATCGCCGGCCGAGCAGGCTGCCGACCTGGTGAAGGGTAAGGATCCTAAGACCATGAGCTTTGCCGAATGGCAGCTCGTGCTGTCGTCTGGGAATGCCCAGGCCTCTGACACAGTCTGGAGCGCAATCAAGGACAAGACCATCAAGCTGGTAGCTAATGTCATCAGTGCTTCGCCCACCAAACTGACTCTTGCCGGCAGTGCCGACGATATCGACGACAAGAAGGCCGACATCACCTTGACCATGACCAAGCCGCTTCCGGCGAAGTCGGTCCCCGCGGTTGGCACATTGACGCAGTTTGAGGCCACGGTGTCGAGCTACACTCCCACCCCATTCATGCTGACCATGACCGACGGTGTGCTGCTGGATAAAGCTGGTAACCCAGTTGGAGCCGCTGCTGCTCCGGCACACAAAGCGCCGGCCAAGAAGCAGTAGTCAGGCAGGTTAAAACATCAGCGGGAGCCAAGTTGGCTCCCGCTTTTTGCTGCTCAATTTTCAGGAAATGATGGCAAGTCGAACGTGAGGCGTCGCGATACGCTAGCGCGCCGCGCGCTTGTCATAGGACGAAGGGCGCGCACTGCGCGGCGGGCGCCGCGCTCCCGGACGAAACGTCCGTACATCGAGGTTTAACTCCGCGATAGTGCGGCTCAAGGTATTGCGGTGCATCCCGAGTTGCCGCGCAGCCTTGCACTGGTTGCCTTTGTTTTCCTGCAGCACCGTCAGGATGAACCGCTTCTTGAACTCGCGCACCGCTTCCGAATACAGGATCCCGCTCTTGTGCATTTGCAGAATCAAAGCTTCCAGTTGGTCTTTCACAGTGCCTCTCTCTTGGTCGTCAGTAAGGGCTCCGCCAGGAACCGGGTGCATCATTTCGTTTCGTCGCCACCTGCGTGTTGGATATGTTCCGGGACCGTCCGCAACAGGTTCCAGCCATCGCGAAAGCGCTGCCGTAAATCGGCCGGGGCTGCCCAAATCAAGGCGCGACCCGTAGCCAGCATGAACGGAGCAATGCGCGAATCCTGAAGCCACGGACTTGTCGGACTGAAGGACGCCAGTGCAATCACGACGACGGTACAGATTACGATGCCCTTCAGAAATCCGAATAGTCCGCCGAGCAGACGATCGAACCAGCGCAGTCCCACTTCCTTGACCGCCCATCGGACGGTCTTTCCAACTGCGCCACCCAATACAGCAAGCAAAATAAAAATCGTGAAAAATCCCGCAATGTCCGCCACCCACGCCGAATTCACGTAGTGGATGTAAAACGCCGCAATCCGTGGATACTGCCATGCAGCGACCACGTAACCCAGGATCACTCCTGCGAACGAAAACAGTTCGTAGAAGAAGCCCTGCCCAATCGCCCCGAGAACATTCACCAGGATTAACAGCAGAATTACCCAGTCGAGCACCGAGAGCCCCAGCATGCCGTAACTCTCCTCAGTCCGGCAGCGGATGCCCGGTCAACTGCGCGTAGGCCTCGGTGTATTTCTCGCTTGTTTTCGCCGCAACTTCCGGTGGCAGCCCCGGCGCCGGCGGCTGCTTGTTCCATTTGATCGATTCCAGGTAGTCGCGCACGTACTGCTTGTCATAGGATTCCTGCGCACCACCGGGATGGTACTTGTCCATCGGCCAGAACCGCGAGGAATCCGGCGTCAACACCTCGTCCGCCAGTACAAGACCCTTCGGGGTGTGACCGAACTCGAATTTCGTGTCGGCAATAATGATCCCGCGTGTTTCCGCGTAATCTGCCGCCTTCGTGTAGATGCGGACGCTGAGGTCGCGCAGTTGTTCGCTCAATTCTTTCCCCGCCAGCTCCACCATGCGCTCGAACGAGATGTTCTCGTCGTGCCCGGTGGTGGCCTTCGTGGACGGAGTGAAAATTGGCTCCGGAAGCCGGTCCGACTCCCGCAGTCCGGCGGGCAGCTTGATACCGCACACCGAGCCAGTCTTCTGATATTCCTTCCAGCCCGAGCCCGAGATATATCCGCGCACAACGCACTCGATGGTCGCCATGTTAGCGGTGACGACCAGCATCGAACGTCCGCGGAGCTTGTCGGCATACTTCTGCAATTCCGCTGGATACTGGTCGATGTCGGCTGTAACCAGATGGTTCGGGACGATGTCTTTCAGGAACTCGAACCAGAACATCGAGAGCTGGGTGAGCACGCGGCCCTTTTCGGGGATGCCCGTGGCCAGCACATAGTCGAACGCGGAAATGCGATCGGTCGCGACGAACAGCAAATGGTTGGCGTCCACTTTGTAAATGTCGCGCACCTTGCCGCTCGCATAGAGTTGGAGGTCGGGAAAATCTGCCTGGAGAAGTACGTCGTTGTTTCGAATGGTTTCGCTCACTGTCTTACTCTGATCGGTTTTGGAGTTGGCCGTAATTGTATTTGCCCGGAGTGCTTTGTCAACGGAGTTGCTCAATGACTTCGAACTTACCAGAAAAATATTTGTTGAAAATTCTTGACAGCTTGCGGGGTCCCGCGAAAGCCCCATCCCTAGAGGGTTTCGCGGGTTTCACTCAGCTCCATTTTTTACATCGATTGCCGGAAATTGTTGGCCACGCTGAGAAAATCGCGAATCGCATTTCCCGTTGGACTGTCAAGTGTTTTTTCGAAATAGTTCCGCTGTCAGTTCAGTCGGCAGCCGAACGGCGAGCTGTAAATGCGTCTTCGAGGAAGCGGATCTCCGGCTCCCCGATCACTCCCGCTTTTTGCATTGTCTGCTTCAATTCGTCGGACGCCGCAAACTTACGAGCGCGGTCCAGACCATCCCAGTCCATAACGAGTGTCACATCGCGCGGGTCCTCCACTGACAGGAGCAAGCGGGCTGCAATTTCGCCGCCGGCTTTGCGCGTGTTGAGGTGGGCGTCAAACGCTTCCTTCCAACGTCCGTAGTCGGCGACCTTGTGCCGCATAATTACATGGATCATGGCAGACCTCCAATTTGGATGAACCTTAAAGATACGAAATCCCGACGGAATTGTGAACCGCCAATTGCACGTGTTGCCTGTGACAAGCGACCAAAGGCATTTTCGGTGCGTTACCCGGCCCAGACGCTTCAGTCTCTCGGACCGTAGCGGACCCGACGCTACGTTATACTGCGAGACGAATCACTTCGGAGCCCCATCATTGCCTCGCTTAATTACGCGGTCCTCTGACATTCATGCAGCCGGCTGCTTCACCCTTGAGGATATTCCCCGCGGCACGGTTGTGCTGGAATACACCGGAGAAATCATCACAAAAGAAGAAGGCGACCGCCGGTACGACGGCCGTTCGTTTACCTACTTGTTCGGTATCGGGAACGGAGACACCGTAATCGATGGCCACAGTATGGCCATGTTCATCAACCATTCCTGTCACCCTAATTGCGAAATTGACGAGCGCAACGGGCGCATCTTCATCAAAACACTCCGCAAACTGAAGGTCGGCGAAGAAATCACCTATGACTATTGGCTCTACGACGGTGACGACGAAGCCCCGTGCTCGTGCGGCAGCCGGAATTGCCGCGGCAGCATGTATTCGCCGCAAGAACTCAGACGCCTGAAGCAGGCCGCAGCCAAGGCAGAGAAACAGGCCGAATCGGCGGCGCGCAAGAAAGCCAAACGGGAACTCGTGGCCAATCGCTAGAAGCAGGCCCCAGACTGGGACTCGCCCGTTTGCCGCTCGGCGGCTATCACCGCCCTTGTGACGCGCCGCCGGTACTGGAATGTGATGGCCGTCACCGCCGAAACACGCTTCCATTTCATAAATTCGCCAGTATGCCTACCCCAAACAAGAACGATCGCGCGGCATGGCTGGAAGGACCCTCCGCGCAATGCGAGTTGCCCGAGAGCGCGCAGAGCCCTTGGAGGCTGGTCCTGTTGGGAGCGCCGGGTGTAGGCAAAGGAACCCAGGCCGAACTGTTGAATCAGAAACTGCGCGCCTGCCACCTCTCGACCGGCGAAGTCTTCCGCGCAGCGGCGAGCCGCAGCGCCTGTGATCTCAGTCCGGCGATGCAGTCAGCAACCGAATACATGCGTCGCGGCGCCCTGGTACCTGACTCTACGGTTTGGGAGATGGTCCGGGAGCGTAGCGGCTGCCTGCACTGCGGAGGAGGCTTCATCCTCAACGGCTTTCCTCGCACTTTGGCGCAGGCCGAGTCACTGAGGGAGTTGATGCAGAACGAGGGACTGTCGCTGACCGCGGTCGTGAATTACTCTCTGCCTGCAAGCGAGATTGTCGGTCGGCTCAGTGGCCGCCGGACCTGCGAACAATGCCGCTCCGTGTTTCACCTGGCCGAGCGTCCGCCTAGAGTCGAAGGCGTGTGCGACCACTGTCAGGGTAAGCTGTTTCAGCGAGACGATGACCGCGCTGAATCGATCGGCGTTCGTTTGGAAGCTTATCACCGCAGTACGGCGCCGTTGATCGAGTTTTACCAGAACCTCGGATTGGTCATGCAGGTAGATGCGACCGGGAGTCCTGACGAGATCTGCGCGAAGACGCTCGCAGGTCTGAATGGCCTGTAAGCGCTGAACTCGCAAACGACTGATTGAATGGTGGCCAGGGACGGAATCGAACCGCCGACGCTAGCCTTTTCAGAGCTACATTATGCTGTACTCTCAACAACCTAACTGACTCCAGGTGGCCGCCTAAGTCCGTGAGAAGTCGTGAGAGACATGCGAATCGCGGGTTGGAATTGTGGGTTCAAGCGGCGGCGTGGAAAGATCCCAATGCTCGAAAGAGTACGTTCCATAACAGAAGCAAGCTACTGCAGTCCGGGGCAGCAGCCCCAGTCCGGTTCTGCTGATCGATTTCACGATGTCTTCGGGAGTGACGCTTGCTAGATGGGAATCTAGTGGCCAGCCTTCTGCGTCAACATAGTTGAAGCATCGTCGGTGACAGTCCAACTGACATTTGCCCAGCTGCAACTTGGTCAGTGCTTATGAAAGACGACGTCACGGCCCAACTTCGGCAACCGGAAGCAGATGCCACAATCTTCGCACCTACCGGGGCAGGCAATCGCGTTCTTGGGCACTCGGTGTTCTGTTCCATCCCGCATCCATGTGATCCGGTGCCCGTGAGGATTGTCGATTCTGATTCCTGCCCCAGCCAGAGAAGATGACCGCTAGATTACGCGGTAAGACCCGGGTGTTCTCATACTCATTGACGATGTTGAACGCCTTGGTAAAGGCGAGGGCCTGAGTCCGTGGATTGTGCGCAGCGATTCGGCACATCTGGTGGAGAAAGTCGACGCTCATAATATCGCCAGCGACATGCCAACGAAAGTAACGAGGCTTTCGGTCAGCCACGATCTTGGCGATCTGTGAGAAGGAGCTTTCCGGATTGGTCAGCGTTGTGGGGCGTCACGGACAAGAACTCATGGAAGAACGACTGGCCGGTTAAGGGCAGGACCAACTATCCGCTGCTCTTTGACCGCAGCGGGCGGCCAAAACCCGCTTTCAACGCCGTCATCGAGGTAGCACCGAAGAAAATATCATCAATCAACGGTCTTTTTTAAGCGAAGAAGACTGGAAGGAGATCGTCCAGATGATGGAGAACTATACGTGTGCGTTGCTCGCGCAGTGCTTTGGGACATGGATGGAACTCTAGTCGATTCAGGGGAACTGCATTGGCGCGCGTCGCGGGAGACAATGGCGGATGAGGGCATTTCTATCACCCACGATCAGTTTCTATCCTCATTCGGTCAACGGAATGATTCCATCATACCGTTGTGGCTGGGTGCCGGTGCGGCTCCGAGCGGGTCAGGAAGATCGAAATCGCCAAGGAGGACCGAATTCGCCGCATCGTTCGCGACGCCGGAGTATTGCCGCTACCTGGGGCGGTAGCGTAGGTCAAGCGACTCAGCGAAAGCGGTTGGCTACAAGCAGTTGCCTCGTCGGCGCCGCGCGCGAATGTCGAGGTGGTTCTGGAGGAGATGGGAGCCGCGAGCTATTTTCATGCCATTGTTTCCGCTGAAGATGTGCGCCGAGGCCAGCCGGACCCTGAAGTGTACCTACTGGCTGCTTCGCGATTGGGGGTCCTAACCGACAGATGCATCGTCGTTGAACACGCGGCCGCCGGTCTTGAAGGAGCGCGTAGAGCGGGCATGTTCAGAATCGGCGTCAGTCGCAGCGGTCCGCGCCTTGTCGCAGACATCGTCGTGGCCTCACTGGATCAGCTCGAAGCAAACGCGTTCGACAAACTGGTACCGCTTCGTCAGGAAGGTAAGGAAGATTCGGGGCCTCCGTCCTGAGACAGATTCGTCGACAATCGTCTTGTATTATGGTTTCGCCGAAGTGCAGGGCGACCAGGGAGCGTGATGAGACTCGAAAAACTGCGAAACGAAGTTCTCGAGGCCAACCTCGAACTCGTGAGGCGCGGATTGGTGCTCTACACGTTCGGGAATGTAAGTGGGATTTCGCGATCTGACGGACTGGTGGCGATTAAGCCGAGCGGCGTTCCGTACGGGAGCATGAAGGCCGAAGATATCGTGATCACCGACCTCGAGGGGCAAATCATCGAAGGGAGCTTACGGCCGTCGTCAGACCTCGCCACGCACTTGGAGTTGTATAAAGCGTTCCCCAGCATTGGTGGGGTTTCACACACACATTCGGAGTTCGCGACTGCGTGGGCGCAGGCACGCAAGCCGATTCCGTGTTTTGGCACGACCCACGCCGATTACTTTCATGGTCCCGTGCCGGTGACGGATGTAATGAGCTCAGATGCCATCGCGGGTGATTACGAGAAGAACACGGGCACAGCCATCATTCAAGCCTTCGACGACCTCGATTACGAGAAAGTGCCGGGAGTGCTGGTGGCGAACCATGGTCCGTTTACGTGGGGAGCGGATGCGGCCGCAGCGGCACATAACGCGGTAATTCTGGAACACGTAGCGCGCGTCGCCTACCGTACGATTGCAATTCGCCACGACGCTCCAGAGATTTCGGGCGATTTGCACGACAAGCATTTCTTTCGCAAGCATGGCGCGAAAGCCTACTACGGGCAAGAGAAAAGTAATAGTCGGACATAGAGGATGCAATCATGAGTGTGGGCTCAAGAATGACTATGGGAATTATCGTCGGGAGTCGCGGGTTCTTTCCCGGCCAGTTAGCAGAGACCGGCCGTGGAGAGATGATTCAGGCGGTGCAGAAGTCGGGTATGGATGCAGTGGTGCTCGATCCGTCGCAAAGCAAACATGGAGCGGTGGAGACACGCGACGAAGCCAAGCGATGTGCGGAACTGTTCCGTGCTCAGAGCGGGAAGATCGACGGCGTGATCGTTACGCTGCCGAACTTCGGCGATGAGCGAGCCATTGCAGACACGCTGCGGCTGGCCAACCTTGACGTGCCGGTACTGGTGCAAGCAACGCCGGACAGCCCAGAGAAGATGACGATTGCCCATCGGCGCGACAGCTTCTGCGGAAAGATGTCGGCATGCAACAACCTGCGCCAGTACGGGATCCCGTATTCGCTCACCAAATCGCACACAGTCAGTCCGGATTCCGACGAATTTCGCGCGGACCTTGCGAAGTTCGCCGCGGTCTGCCGGGTCAAGAAAGGGCTGAAGAACCTCCGGATCGGCAGCATCGGCGCTCGTCCCACGGCGTTCAATACTGTCCGCTACAGCGAGAAGATGCTGGAGTCGCATGCCATCTCGGTAGAGACCCTTGATCTGTCGGAGGTGCTGGGTCGCATCCAGCGGATGAAAGACAGTGATGACCGCGCGCAAGTGAAACTCGAAGGCATAAAGAAGTATGTCTCGACGAGCGGGGTTCCAGCCGAAGCGCTGCTCAAGATGGCGAAGCTGGCGGCAGTAGTGGACGACTGGATGAAGGCGACGGATGTGGCGATCAGCGCGGTGCAATGCTGGACCTCGATTGAAGAGAACCTCGGCGTCGTCCCGTGCACGGTGATGAGCATGATGAGCAACGACCTGATGTCGAGCGCGTGCGAAGTAGACATTTGCGGTGTACTCGCGATGCATGCGCTGCAATTAGCGTCAGGTACGCCTTCGGCCCTGCTGGACTGGAACAACAACTACGGCGATGACCCGAACAAAGCGGTCTGCTTCCATTGCTCGAACCTGCCAAAGCACTTTTTTGGTGACGTGAAGATGGACTACCAGGCCATCATCGCGGGCACAGTGGGCATTGAAAACACGTACGGAACCTGCGTGGGCAAGGTGAAGGCCGCTCCGATGAGCTATGCGCGGTTCTCGACTGACGACACTGCGGGCAGGTTGCGTGGTTATGTGGGCGAAGGCGCATTCACTGACGATGCGCTGAATACGTTTGGCGGCGCCGGAGTGGTGGAGATTCCGGAGATGCAAAAGCTGCTGCGCTACATCTGCGAAAACGGATTCGAGCACCACGTGGCGGCGAACCTTGCGACGGTCGCTCCGGCCATCTACGAGGCAACGACCCGTTACCTGGGCTGGGACATGTACTTCCACGAACCGCGGTAGAGGCGCAGATGGCAATCGTTGCGGGAGTTGATTTTGGAACGCTGAGCGTTCGCGTCTCGATCGTAGACAGCGAACGCGGACTGCTGGATTCGGCAGTTGCGAATTATCCGTTGCATCGCAAGCAGGAAGACCCGGAGTATGCCACACAATCGCACGAAGACCACATGCGCGCGCTGGCGGAAGCGACACGCGCAGCGCTGAAGAAATCAGGAGTGGCGGGCGAAGCGGTGGAGGCGATCGCGATCGACACGACAGGATCGTCAGTGATTCCGGTCGGCAAGGGTATGGCTCCGCTTGGCGAGTACTACCTGTGGTGCGACCACCGGGCCAAAGGCGAAGCGGCGGAGATCACCGAGGCGGCACGCCGCGAGGGGCTGGAAGCAATCGAGTGGTGCGGGGGCGTGTACTCGTCGGAGTGGGGATTCTCCAAGCTGCTTCACTGGTTGCGTCACAACCCGGAGAAACGCGGCGAGTTTGTCACGGCATTTGAACACTGCGACTTTGTGGCAGCAACACTGTGCGGAATCACCGATGCGCGACAGGCCAAGCGCAGCATTTGTGCGATGGGCCACAAGTGGATGTGGAATTCATCGCTGGGAGGCCTGCCGCCGGAGGAATTTCTGGCCGGCGTCGATCCGTTGCTGGCGGGTGTGCGCGAGATGTTGCGGGGCGAGTACGCGACCTCTGAGCAAATCGCGGGAACGTTGTCTTCCTATTGGGCGGATAAGCTGGGGATGCGGCCTGGTATTCCGATTCCTGTAGGCGCGTTTGATGCGCACTGGGATGCGATCGGCGCGGGGTGCGGGACCGATGACATCGTCAATGTCGTGGGTACGTCGACCTGCATTATCGGCATCACGAATTCACCAAACCTGGTGCCGGGAGTTTGCGGCGTAGTGCCGGGCAGCGTGCATCCACAGCGAACGGGAATCGAGGCGGGACTCTCGGCCGTCGGCGACATCTTCAGCGCGATTGCGGTGCGCGCCGGGACCGATGTCGAAACGCTTTCGAAGGGGCTGGAGAAATACCGAGCAGGCCAGACCGGACTCTTGCGAATGACGTGGGACAACGGCGACCGAACGGTGCTGGTGAACCCCAATTTGCGGGGCATCACGCTGGGCTGGAACCTGCAAAGCACGGCGCAAGATGAGCTGTTCGCTGCGATCGAGGGTACGGCGCTGCACACCCGCGTGATCCTGGAGCGAATGGCGCAGCACGGGGTCAACATCAAGCGTGTCATCAATGCCGGAGGCATTCCGCAGAAGAACAACGTGCTCAACCAGGTTTATGCCAACGTATTAGGGCGGCCGGTTCTGGTGCCGAGCAAGACCGTGGTGAGCTTGGGGTCAGCGATTTTTGCGTTTCTCGCGGCGGGTACGTTTAAGACCATAGAAGAGGCGCAGGAAAAAATCTGTCCGACACATGCGACGTACCTGCCTGATTCGAAGGAACAGAAAGTTTACGAAGGTCTGTACGCGGCCTATCGCAAACTCTATTTCACATTCGGCGATCCCAGCGAGCCTATGGGCGACGTACTACCGATATTGATCTGGACAGCCGAATCAGTGCGTCGCGAAGCGGTCTCACCTACACCCGTTAGCTAAGTTGTCTCTTCGACGTCGTGGTACACAGAGTACCGTTCGTGCACGATGCTTGATAAAGGGACAAACGTTGCACTCTGAGTTTGTGCCACGGTTCGAAAGGTCAGTGTTGCACCGGCCGGTTCGAGCCAACTCGCGGGATCCTCAATCTTCCCCTTGAACTGTTGCGTTGGAGCGGGCTCCTGTTTCTCTTCGGCAGCAAAGTGCCGATACCATTTGTCGGCAGGCTCTTCATTGAATTTTGCCGCCATGACCAGAGGGCCATACATCACCGCCTGCATTGTGTTCTTGTCGGGCATGGGTGCGGCATGCAGATGCATGGGGAGACTTAATTCCACGCGATCGCCATTCTTCCAGGGACCACGCAGAACGAGGTAGCTGCCCGGAGCGGCGAATGCAGGGACAACGTGGCCATTTACTTTCACTGCGCCGGTCTTCGCCCAGTAGGGAATCCGCAATTTCAAGTCAACGTTGACGGGCGTGGCCGCCGAGATCAGCAAAGTCGTTCCTTGCTCCTCGGGAAATGAAGTCTGCTGGGTTATGCGGACGCCCCTTTCCGGCCAGTTAACTTCCGACGCGATAAACAGATTGACGTAGACGGAATCGCCGTCGTGGTAGTAGATGGTGTCCGTCAACTTCGCGAACTCCTCGGCGCCCGTGCCGTTGCAACACCAGAAAGAATCGAAGGGTTTTGCGTAAATCTTGGAGTAGCCGTTACCAAGCGTCAGGTAATAAACAGTGGTGCCAGTCTCGGGGTCAATCGTGCCCATGCGGTGATTGAAGAGTACTCGCTCGTAGTAGTCCATGTAGCGTGCCTGGGGCGACCACTCGAACAAATGCCGCGTCAACTTCATCATGTTGTAGGCGCAGCAGTCTTCAGACGTTTCCGAGCTCAGTTGTGTCGAGAGTGTTCCGGGATCGGACCTCCATAATTCGAAATTGCTGGTGCCTCCCGTGCAATAACAACGCTCGCTGGTGACGTCGTCCCAGAAGTAGTCAGAGATGCTCCAGTACTTCTTGTCGCCAGTTAATTCGTACAGGCGAGCTGCGGCAATGACTTGCGGAATATGGGTGTTAACATGCAAGCCCTTCAGTTCGTCACGGCGCGCCGCCAGAGGATCAAAAAACGACTTTTTGTTGAAGCGCTGCGCGAGGTTGAGATAATCGCGGTTGCCTGTTACCGCGTAAAGATTGGCGAGCACCTCGCCCATTCCGCCGTATTCCACCTGGAGGATGCGTTGCATTTGTTGTTCGCTCAAGGGGTCAGTCCACCTCCGCACCCATCCTGCCATCTTCTCCAAGGTTTCCAGTGCCTGTTGGTTGCCGGCATACAGGTACATGTCAAGGTGCCCTGCCATGATCTTGTGGATGGTGTAGAACGGCGCCCAGACGTTTACGCCGTCGCGCAAGCGGTCGAACAGCTCTACCGGAAAGGCGCTTAGGTAGCCGTTCTTGAGTTGCGCCTGGCACTTTGCAAGCTCGACAACCATGATGTCGCCATTGCGCTTGAGCTCTTCGTCGCCCGAGCTGGCGAACGAAAGCGCGCAAGCCGACAGATAGTGCCCGCCCGCGAAGTGACCCCTCAATTCACAATCGGGCCTTTCCCAATCACCCAATGGCTCTGCGGAAGTGCGCAGTCCCCCTGTCAGGCGAAAGGTATGGAGCAGGCGGTCGGGAGGCAGTGTCTTCAAGTAGCGGCGGTTGACTTCCGCCGCCGCGCTGAACGCGCCCGGTCCCAGCCGGACGTTGCTCATACCAAAGGGAACCGCTTGCAGGGACACGACCTCGCGGCCCTTCGCCACTGTTCCGTTCGCGATGGCCGTACTTGGAATCTGATTCTCAAATGCGAATGCCGGTGCACGAAGAACAGCACTAGCACCGGCAACAGCGGCGGTGGCAACGAACGTGCGCCGGCTGATCTTGGATGACATAGGCCCCTCGATTGCGAACGAACAATCTGGATGTGGATGATGCTGCGATAAATCCTGGGAGACCGGGCGACCTGTTCCTCGGTCTCTAGCCCACGGATAATGGGACTCTCTCCCCTGTTTGCGTGGTTGTCAGATCGCGCGCTCCACTTTCGGCGGAGAGCACCTCCCGGAAGAAGTTTAGGTTCGACTGAAGCACAATTCCCGGGTTGAGGCTATTGCTCGACGCGATGGAAGCTTTCTCAATGACATGATCGACGAGAACTTTCAATGCGGTCTGTCCTTGGGTGTATGGATCCTGATAGATCGAAGCGCCGATGATTCCGTTTTCGAAGTAGGGAACCATCTGCGGGAAAAGGTCAGTAGTAATCAGCCGAACATCCGTCCTCTTGTGCTCGCGAAGAGCGAGGCAGACAGGCAGGCAGTTGACCGTGGTTACGTAAATGCCGTGAAGGTTGGCATTTTCGCTTAGCAAGTCCAGGGTTTTCTGATAGCTCTCTTCTTCCGATTCGTGCGCCTCGAGCACGCACGCTAAGGTCATCTCGGAACACTGGGCAAGTCGTGACTGAAAGCCCTCGACCTTCTGACGGTGTTCTTCGGTTCGAAGCATACCTGTGATGACCGCAACATCAGAGTCGCCCGGGATGAACTTGGAGAGAAGCTCTGCTGCTAGACGTCCCTGAAGACTCGGGTTCGCGTACACCACTGCTGTGCGCCGGCTGTGCGGCGCATCGCTACAGATGCAGACCACTCGGATGCCTCGAGCCTCGGCTGCGTCAATGATGGGACCGACAACAAGCGGATTTCCGGGCATAACAATGAGGCCACGAAGGTCCTCATCGAGGAGGCTGGAAAGCTCCTTCTGCTCAAATTCGCCGAGCCGTGGCACGGGACGGTAGATAAGTTCCATGCCGACCCGTGCAGCCCTGCGAGCTTCGTCGAAAATTCCGTCGCGCATCTGGTCAAAAAAATGATGGATTTCCTCGGGGATGCAGACGCCGATAAGGAACCCCGAACGTCCGACAGCAAGCGCCCGAGCCGCTAGGTTGGGCGAGTACCCAAGCTTCTCGGCGGTTTCGAGCACCTTGTTTCGGGTGGCTTCGCTGATGCCGGGACGGGAATGTAGAGCACGATCCACCGTACCGATCGAGACCTGTGCCTGGCGCGCAATTTCCTGAAGACCGACTCGTTTCAACATTCGCTCCCGGGTTGAAGGGTGTTTAATATAACATCCGGTTAAATTTGCAATATTGAAGCTGTGAGTTCACGGCTAGGGCTGTTCCTTGACTAAAAGGATGCGGTCGCCGGCCACGTTCCGTAACCGCTGAACAGTTCCCGAAGGCCAGCGAATCTCGACCAATTCCGCGACGGCATTCTTGCCCAGACCGAAATGTACCGGACCGGCGCTGGACGATGCGTATCCAGCCGCGGTGGTCATGTGGTTATATTGGGTCTCGCCGGCGGTGACAATTTTGATCCGCGCGCCGATTCCGTCCCGATTGCTCTTGGTTCCCTCGAGTTTGATCTCCAGCCAATGATTATTGCCGGGGCTCGCATTCATCCAGACCTCGGCAGGTGCGCTGATCGCGCTCACGACTACGTCTAACGCGCCGTCGCCGTTGAGGTCCCCGATCGCTGAACCGCGATGCCGCGCCGGTGGCTGCGATGTCAGGCCGGCCTCTTCCGTCAGCGCCGCAAACTTCATTCCACCAAGATTGCGAAACACGGTATTGGGCTGTTCCACGGCGATGCGGGGGGCCGAGAGCAAGGACTGCACGTGGCCGCGCGTCACGAAGATGTCTTTCCAACCGTCATTGTCGAAATCAGCGACGGTTGGGGAGTATCCGGCCATAAGTGAACTCAGGCGCGCCATACCACTTGACTGAGTGACTTCGACGAACGTGCCTTGACCCGTATTTCGATAAATCGGAAACGTCTCGTTATCGAGCGCTACGAGGCAGATGTCCGGGTAGCCATCGTTGTCGAGGTCGCGGAAATCGACGCCCATCCCGGAGATGAAGACGCCATCCTCGCGCAACGACACATTTGCTTGGAAGCCGACTTCGTCGAACTTTTTGCCATCGTTGCGGAACAGCCAGTTAACCAATTTGTCATTGGCGATGAAGATGTCCATCTTGCCGTCAAGATCGAAGTCGGCAGTTGCTCCACCCATGCCCTTGCCCGGATGCGAGCGTAAGCCCCACTCCGCGGAAGCATCGCGAAATGTCCCGTCCCCGTTGTTCAAGAAGAGCTGATTGGGAGTCGGCTCATACATCTTCGGGTGGCAGTAGTCACGGTGGTCGGGAGTTCCGCACAGGGGCTCGTGCCGGCCGTCCCACTTCAGATAGTTGATGACCACGAGATCGAGTAGTCCGTCGTTGTTAACGTCAACCCAAACACCACCGACGGCCCAAAGTGGACCATACTCCGGATCCGGCTTGCTGAGTCCCGATTTTGAGGTTACATCCGTGAACGTGCCATCTCCATTATTGTGATAGAGCGTGTTTCGATGTACGCCAGCCACGAAGATATCTTCGAATCCGTCATTGTCGTAATCAGCAATCGCAACGCCTGTATCGAAGCCTGTCCCTCGCAATCCGGCTTTTTCAGTGACATCCTTGAAATGTCCTTTGCCGTCGTTTTCAAACAACCGGTTGTAATACTTTGGCGAGTCCTTGCGGAGCGTGTTGATGTCAGCGCCGTTCGCAAAGAAGATGTCGAGTTTTCCGTCGTTGTTGTAGTCGAAAACGGCGACCCCGCCAGCCATTGTTTCCGGAGCATGACGTTCCGGCGTCTCCGAACTGTCTAGCCGAAAGTCGATAGGCTCAAAGGAAAACACGATCTCGGATGCCTTCGCATGCTCTTGTCCGGCCATTGCCTTTGTCGCCGACTTGGCGTCGGCGGAATGCGCATCGAGGCAGCCAAACCAAAGTCCTACTTGAAGCAGGATAGTCGTGGCGAGAACTCGGTACCAATTGCTCGCATCGCATGGTCGATTCATCGGTAACCGAAGATGCACTAGGCGACCAGTATAGCCCGATCTCGGGACTACTGAGATTCACCTTGAATTTTGCCGCTAGTTTCCGCTTGACATTTGCGAGGCAAGGACGTATACAAGCTACCGTTAACGTTAACGGAGCTACCGTTAACGTTAACGTAGTTGATTTGCTGGCAGAGACTGTGGAATACGACCATTGCATACGGTGGGGACAGGCGATCACTTAGTCGCGAGGCTGTCAGCACGCTAGGTTCTCTAGCGATCTGGGGAGTCGATACGTTGGGGTAACGGTTGGTCGAATCTCACAGATTAGGGGTTGCTTCATCGCGCCCGTCCCGGTTGCTCTAGGGAAGCGCGCTTGGTCTTGACGTTACACAATCTGTTTCTGGTGGGGGGCATATGAATCGATTTGGTAGAACGCCGAGTAAAAAATCTTACACACCCGCTGCGTGCAGCCTTTTCGCAGAACAGCGTCGTTGGGCGCTTCAGTTTTCCTTGTTGCTGCTATTCTTGGGGCTCGTCGTTCCCCAGGCAATTGCACAACAAGGGACGATTGTCGGCACGGTATTCGATCCCTCCGGCGCCCTCGTTCCTAATGCCAAGATCACGATTACAAGCGTCGAGACTGGTGTCGCTCATCAATACGTAACCAACAACGACGGTAATTACGCCGCGTCTGGTCTTTCCATTGGCCATTACAACATGTTGGTTGATGTCGCCGGGTTTAAACGGGTTGAGCAAAACAACATCGTGCTTGACGTGGCCGCCCGCGACCGCTATGACTTCAGACTGCAAGTCGGTTCGGCCTCGGAGCAAGTCACCGTAGAAGGGGCCGCCGTCGGCGTCCAAACCGAATCCGGCGAAGTTAGCCAGGTCATCACTGGACAACAAGTCGAGGGACTCGCCACAAACGGTCGCAGTATTTACACGCTGGTCAATCAAACTACGGGTGCGTCCAGCCTCCAGGGCGACTTCCAGACTCCAACGCCGATCGGCGGAGACTCCGCCGTCAGCTTCAACGGTCAGCGAGCGGGGCACAATATTTACTTGCTGGATGGTGGTGAAGCTCTGGACCGCGGCGGTTCTGGAAACTTCGCCGTAATGCCTTCGATCGAAGCGATCTCCGAATTTCGCGCGTTAACATCCAATTACAGCGCTGATTACGGCCTGTCCTCTGCGGCTACCTTGAGCACCGTTATCAAGTCGGGAAGCAGGACCTACCATGCGTCTGCGTGGGAGTACGTCCGTAATAACGTGTTCGATGCTCGTAATTACTTCAACCCCGCTCCAAACCCAATTGCGAAGCTGAACTTCAATACGTTTGGCTTTAATGGGGGAGGCCCGGTGCCGGGGACTAAGAACCACCCGACATTCTTCTTCTACAACATGGAATGGCGCAAGCTGGTTCAAGGCGGCAACTATAACCAGCAGGTGCCGCTGCCGAGCGAATATGGCGGAAACTTAAGCGGTCTCAGCACGCCGATTAACGTGCCAACTACCGCCAACGTGGCGCCGTCGGTTCTATTCTCCAACTGCCCGGGCGGGGTTGCACCTCCGGGAATCGTACAGGGTCAGGCGTTCCCCGGTAACGTCATACCGTCATGCATGTTGAATGCAAACGCACAGTCGCTTCTCGGTGCAGGCATTTTCCCTTCGCCGACCAATGGCACGCAGTTCCAGGGTACCCCCAGCACGCCGACCAACGTTACGGAAGAGATCGTGCGAATCGACCACGAATTCAACAGCAAGAACACGATCTTTGGGCACTTTGTAGCGGAGCAGATCTCGCAGGGCTTCGGAACCACGATGTGGAGCGGCGATAACGTCCCTACGGTAGGTAACACCCTTGGCAATCCGTCGTACAGCGCGGTTGCCACGTGGACAAGAACAATCAGCCCCACGCTGTTGAACGAACTCACCTTCAACTACAGCGGCAACCGCCTCAACATCACGCCAGTGGGGATTTATAAGGCGCCGTCGAGCTTCACCTTCAACCGAATCTTCAACGGCCCGAATCCCTATAATCGCATCCCCTCGATCCAGCTCTCGGGCAGTACCGGCACGAACTACCAATCGAACTGGGTTCCCTGGAACAACGGATACAACGCGTATCAAATCCAAGACGCGGTTTCATGGAGCAAAGGCGCTCACCAGTTGAAGATGGGCGGCAGCTTCCAGACGTACCGGAAGTATCAGGATCTTTTCGCGCCTACACAGGGTGCGTTCCAGTTCAACGGGCAGTATACGGGGAACGACTTTGCTGACTACCTGCTTGGTCTTTCCAACTCGTACGGTGAAAACGCGCTGCAGGACAGCCAAAACTGGAACGCCAATTCGTACGCTCTGTATATCCAGGACACTTGGCGCACCACCCGTAGGCTGACCCTGAACCTTGGGCTTCGTTGGGATGGAATTCCCCACACCGTCAACCCGCAAGATGAAGTGTCGAACTTCTATGCGAACCGCTACGACCCGGCTGCCAAGCCGGTCTACGTCCCCGGCTTTGCGGGCGCTATCATCAGCCCCACGAGTCCGGGTGTTGGCCCCAGCCCCCTCGCGGCACTGAATGGATACGAGTTCTACCAGAATGGCTTGGGTATCGCTGGTCATAACGGAGTTCCCAGTGGTCTGGTTGCTAACAACTGGGCGATTTTCGGACCCCGTGTCGGCTTCGCATACGACATATTCGGCGATGGAAAAACCGTGCTACGTGGTGGATTCGGAATGATGTATGAGCGCGTTCAGGGCAACGACATGTACAACGCCGGCCCCAACCAGCCGTTCAGCGCTTCTCTCACTCAGAACAATGTGTCACTGTCCAATCCCCACACGAATCTCCCCACGGGAGTAACCGTAACGACTCCAAATGTTCCCATCCTGGTGGGTAACATTACCGGTCTGTTGGACAACAACTACAAGCCACCGTACGTGTACCAGTACAGCTTCGGCATCCAGCGGCAGGTCACAAACAGAACGGTATTCAATCTGAGCTATGTCGGCAGCGCAAGCCGGCATCAGAACAACTACCAGGAGTTCGAACTTGCGCCGTATAGCCAGCTGCCGAGCTTGATTGCCACCAATAGTTCGGGCCAGTACAACCAGACTGTTCCTTATGAGGGCTACCACTCGCTGAGAATGTCACAGAACAACGCCAACGGTAACTACAACTCGCTGCAGACGAGCTTTTCCGGGAATTTGACCAACGACCTGCAGGTTAACGCAGGCTATACCTGGTCGCACGCCTTGGATTCGGTCAATGGCACTGGCAGCGGCAACGACTTAGCTAGTGTGTCGAATCCGTATGTCGGATGGAGGTACGATTACGGGAATTCGCTGTTCGACCGTACCAACATCTTCTTTGTCAACTTTGTGTACGAAATACCGTGGCTGCGCAACTCACCCAATCGTTTTATGAAGACGGTTGTCGGCGGCTGGCAGATTTCGGGTATCGTTCAGGCCGTTTCGGGGGCGCCGTTGAACATTACGACCAGCGGTACGGTTAATGGAGTGAACAGCGTTTGCAACGTAGTTCCTAACTGTACCAACCGTCCTGACCTAATCGGAGCGATTACCTATCCGCACTCGGTCAACCAGTGGTTCAGCACCAGTTCCTTCGCGGCGCCCGCGGCGGGCACGTGGGGCGATCTGCGCAACAACGCCCTACGTGGCCCCGGACGTGACAATTGGAATGCGTCGTTCTTCAAGTCCTTCCTGCTCAGTGAGAAACGCGGCAGCCAATTCCAGTTCCGTGCCGACTTTTTCAACATCTGGAACCACACCCAATTCAAAGGTTCGGTTCAGACTGGTGGAATCAACACGACGCTCGGCGGCTCTAACTTCGGCCAAATCACCGCTGCCTACGATCCGAGAACCATCCAACTTGGAGCCAAACTAGTCTTCTAGCCGCCCCCTCTTACGCGGTCTAGGGCCCCGTTTGCATCTCCCACCGGTCTGCAAACGGGGTTTTTTGTTGAGCTCGGCCTTTGCTAGCATAAGATTCAGCGTCGTGCTTGCTACATGTCTATCTACTGGTTTTCAAAACTCACTGTAATCTGCGTCGCGCTGTTTGCAACTTCCTGGGCACAATCCACGCCGGCTGCGGCCCTTGCTCTTGAGCAGAAAGGCGATTTGCCACAGGCTGCACAAGCCTGGCGCTCATTTATTGCCGCACATCCGCGGGATGCGGGTGCATACGCAAGTCTTGGTGTGGTGCTGGCGAAACAACAGAAATATACCGCAGCCGTCGCGGCCTACAAGAAAGCGCTGTCGCTGGATCCGAAGCTGCCCGGCATTGAAATGAACCTGGGACTGGCCGAGTTCAAGCAGGGTCATTTTCAGGCTGCGATTGCGCCGTTGGAGGCCGCAGCGGCGAGGGACGCCGGCAACCTCCAGGCACATACGCTTCTCGGGCTGAGTTACTACGGTGACAAGCAATATGGAAAGGCAATCGAATCTTTGAACGTGGCGGTGCAAGCAGATCCCGCCAATGTCGAGTTGCGGCAGATCGTTGCTCAAAGCTGTCTGTGGGCCGGCCAGTACCAATGTGCGCTGGATGGCTTTCGGCGAATTCTGCTGACGCAGCCAAACTCGGCGGCCGCCCACGTGCTGATTGGAGAAGCTCTGGATGGTCTGGGAAAGACGCCGGAAGCCATCGCCGAGTTCCAGCAAGCGGCGACGGTTTCTCCGCACGAGCCAAACGTTCACTTTGGATTGGGTTTTCTCTACTGGAAATCGCAGGACGATGAGAAGGCGAAAGCCGAATTCCAGGCCGAATTGGCGAACGACGCAGACGACGCGCAGGCATGGGCCTATCTCGGCGATACGGAGATGAAACTCGGCAATCGCGAACAGGCGGCTTCCGATCTCAATAAGGCTATTCAACTGCAAAGCGACATTCGTCTGGCTTACATTGACCGCGGAATATTGCTCTCGGAAGAGAACAAGCACAAGAATGCAATAGCCGATTTTCGCAAGGCAATTGAGCTCGATCCCAGCCAGCCGGATGCGCATTATCGGCTCGCGCGCGCATATCAGGCTCTGGGTGAGTCGGCCGAGGCGGAGAAAGAATTTAAACGAGTGCAACAGCTACGCCAGGAACTCGATACCAGGCTAACGCCTAAAATGTCTCGCTCTCCTCCGGCGCTGCAACCGTAGAGCCAATCAAGGCTTGGACGCTTCCAGTTCGGTTATGGCTTCTTGCACCGCCTTGGCCTGGGGACTGTTGGGCGCTTCTGTTAAGTACAACCGATACTCTGCCGCCGCCTCCTGATTGCGATTTCTCATCTCAAGGATTTCTGCAGCCAGCAAGTGTACGTCTGCAACCTTTTCGTGATGCGGCAGGGTATGAACTCGCTGCGCATCGGCGAGCGCATTGGCATATTCCTTATTCCCGTATTCGGCGCCGGCAAGTAATGCGATAAGGTCGGGCATCTCAGGGTAAAGCAACATCACCTTATGAAGCAGGGTTTCCGCTTGCGTGTAGTTCTTCTCCTGAATCTCCAAGCGTCCCAATTGCACATACGCCGGGACGAATCTCTCGTCTACTTCTATGGCCTTCGTATAGAGGCTTCTCGCCTTGGCACGATCGCCCGACTTCGCCGCGATCACACCCAGATTCTCGTAGGCTCTTGCATACTGCGGGTAGATCTCGATCGCTTTCTCGAGCCTCTGTGTGGCCTTGCTGGTATCTCCTTTGTCGAAGGCCTCGATGGCCCTCTGCATCTGCTCCCTGGCTTTCGCGGGTACTTGCATCTCCGCCACAGAGATGGGCGCAGATTTATTGTCTTGCGTCGCCACTGTAGCTTGTCTCACATTGAGGTTCTCGGTTTGATTGTACTGGCCGCCCATAATAAAGAACTCCGTCTCGGCGGTCTCGACACCCCGGCCGGAAACTCGTACCCGGTAAGTCACTCCACTCGATACCTGGAACTCGGCAGTCCCATCGGCGTGAGTTGTCGCGGAACCGACGAATGGTCCCGCTGTGTTCAGAAGCTGCACCTGAACATTAGCGGCATCCTGGCGATCATCGGCCATTCGCACGTGAATAGTCAGGTTGCACATGCTGCCTGGCCCTTGTTGCGACCAGAGAGACAGAGACAACAACGCAGGCAGAACCATGATGGCCAAGCGAGACATGGCTGGCTTCAATGATTTCAACTTAACCTCTAAGGCTTCCGAAATCCTCGCCCCGGACTTTGTTCCCTGAAATTCTACATCTCTAAGGGCGTTGGTTTTGCGAGATCGATGTCCAAGTCCGCCACTGCGTCAATAAATCAAGATGATTCTGAATCACTGCTCTACTGCGACCACACTTACCGACTTGGGTTCGAGTTTCAAGGTCAACTTACCGCCTTGAGCCTTCGCTGAAATAGGCTTCGGCACGACTGTGTTGGGCGCGTCAAAGGTATTGATGCTGTCAACCTTAGGGGCAGTCAGGGTCTCCCCGGATGCGGCTTTCGCGCTGGTACCCACCAGGTTCAACTCGACCTCGACGGTCTCATTGGGGTCAAGATTTGTGATCTCGACCCACAGCTTGCCATCTTTGCCTTTAGCCGCAATGGCATCCGTCCGAGGCAAGCTGATGTCGCCGTGGGTGTAGGTGCCCGAATTGAATGTCACGGGCACGAACGTTGCATCCTGGAACGGCGTGTACATCTTAAAGACGTAGTAGGTGGGGGTCAGTACCATCTTCTCCTTGTCGGTCATGATCATGGCCTGCAGCACATTGACCATCTGAGCGATATTGGACCCTCGGACCCGGTCGGCGTGTCGGGCGAAGATGTTCAGGTTGAGAGCGGCGAGAACTGCGTCGCGCAGACTGTTTTGCTGGACGAGGAAGCCCGGGTTGCTGCCGGGTAAGGGTGCATACCAGGCGCCCCACTCATCAACGACCAGCGCAACCTTCTTCTGCGGGTCGTACTTGTCCATGATGGCCGAGTGCTTGTTGATCAAGTCGTCCATCTCCAAGGTCGACTTGATGATCTGACCGTATTCGGCCTCTCCAAATCCAGACGACGCATACGAAGGGGGCCAGTGAACGACTGTATAGGAATGCATGGAGAGCCCATTGATATCCCAGCTCCACGTGTGTTGCTGGTAGGCCTTCATGACGGTTTCCGTCCATTCCGTCCAGCGGGCTTCACCACCTCCTGGTCCGACGGCGATCTTCTGCATCTGGTCCTTGTCCTGCTGGGCAGGATTAAAGTTGCGGACAAAGCGGCTGTAGATCTTCATCTGGCTCACGTAGTAATCGGGTGACATGTTGCCGCCGCAGTCCCAGCTTTCATTTCCGATGCCAAGGAAAGCGATGTTGTAGGGAGCAGGATGGCCGTTGGCAGCGCGCTCCTTTTCCAGTGTTGTGGGCTGGGCCGTGGTCATATATTCCAGCCATTCCGCCGCCTCCTGCGGAGTTCCCGAGCCGACATTGACGGAGATGTACGCATCGGAACCAATCTGGCTGATGAAGTCCATGAATTCGTCGGTGCCGAAAGTGTTGGGTTCGATTACCCCACCCCAGTTTGGATTGAGGCTCACCGAGCGTTGAGGGCCGATGCCTTTGCGCCAGTGATATTCGTCTGCAAAGCAGCCGCCAGGCCAGCGAACGTTGGGTACTTTTAGCGCCTTGAGCGCTGTAACGACGTCATTGCGAATGCCCCGTGTATTCGGAATGGTGGAATCGCGGCCGACCCAGATACCGCCATCAATGCCATGTCCCAGATGCTCGGCGAACTGGCCGAAAATGTTGCGGTCAATCTTCGCTCCGGTCTTGGACGCATCGATCAAGACTGCGACTTTTGCTGCGGCGGTCGCAGAAGGAACTCCGCCCAGACCGATCAGAGCTATTCCTACAAGAAGGGAACGCTGGAAGCGCGATACAGGTTGCGTCATTGGCACTCCTCCGATTACTCGAGAACGTCAACAAAATAAACTGCATTTGTAAATCAAATCGGCTGATGTCCTATTGCGATCCACCGCCGAATGTGACGCGGAGCACATACGCGTACTTGGCTGGGGATCTGTCCGGCAGCTGGACGTGCAAACCATCAGCACGCTGCTCAAATCGTGGCTTTGCATCGCTTCCCAACAAAGCGACATCCTGCACGGCCTTACTTCCGGCTGCCGCCGTCACCGACTGAATCACTGCTTCTCCGTTCGTCGGCCAGGAAAGTCCGATCGCGTAAAGAACCTCGCCCTTCGTCGTAAAACGAAAGTCTTCGGGCTTGTAGTTTTCGGTGTCAGTGTCGTGGAACAAGCCCGCGACGACTTTCGTCGGACCCTCTCCGTACACCCTCCAGGGACGGGTTCCGTAGATTGCTTCACCATTCATGCTGAGCCAAGCGCCCACATCGAGCAGAACCTTCTGTACTCCATCTGGGATAGTGCCGTCAGAGCGCGGGCCTACATTCAGCAACAAGTTGCCGTTCTTGCTCACGATATCTATTAGTTGATGAACGATGAATTCGGGCGACTTGAAAACGTCGTTTTCAATATAGCCCCAGGATTTATTGCTTACCGAAGTATCGGTCTGCCAAACGAGCGGCCGAATGTCGCCAAGTTGGCCACGTTCCAAGTCGAGTACTCCAGCGTGCTCCTGTATGGCATAGTCCTTGTAGTTGATCACCCCAACAGAATTATCGTACTTGAGAGAGCTGTTGTAATAGAACGCAGCAAAGCGCGTGAGGTTCGGGCGGAAAGACGACTGCCCAATCCACCAATCGAAGTACACGATATCTGGATGATATTTCGCCACTAGTTCCGCCGACCGCGCTAGCCAATCGTTGGCCCAAGCGGAGGAGACGTAGGTGAAGTCATTGTTGACGGGAGTGCCCCATTGGTTGTTCAGCCAGGTTTGTGCTGGGCCGTAGAGCGAGGCGTATTTCGGGTCGTTCACGTCAGAAGCGATGGCGCGGCCGGGACCCAAAAAGAAATCGTGCTCTGCCCGGTGCGATGACACGCCAAAATGCAACCCTTCTGCCCGCACCGCCTTCGCCAATTCTCCGGTAGTGTCGCGTTGCGGGCCCATCTTCACCACGGTCCAGTCGCTGAGGCCGCTGTCATACATGGCGACACCGTCATGATGCTCGGCCACGGGCACCACATATTTCGCTCCTGCCTTCTTGAATAGCTGTGCCCATGCGGCGGCATCGAAGTGTTCGGCTTTGAACATTGGAATGAAATCCTTATAGCCGAACTTGTCCTGAGGGCCGTACGTGGCGATTTGGTGTTTGTACTCGTCGGTCCCCTTCTGATACATGGATCGGGGATACCACTCATTGCCGAAAGCCGGGACGGAATAGACACCCCAATGAATAAAAATCCCGAATTTGGCGTCCCTGTACCATTCGGGAACCTCATACTTTCGAAGAGATTCCCAGTCAGGCCGAAACGGGCCCTCTTTGTCAGCGCTATCGACCTCCTTCAGGAGGGCGGCGCGAGCGGAGTCATATTTGCTGCTGGCCTTCTGCCACGCCTGGTCAATGCTCACTGGATCCTGAGAGCTTGTCGGAGCAGTTGCGTTTTGTGCATGCAGGATGGAAGTCGCGGAAAGGGCCAACACGACAGCGCCAACTATGCGAAGCGCCTGCGACGAATGCCATGGTTGAGAGAACATAGTGTCCTTTTTCAGCCAGGAAATTGATGGACTGCGTTGTCTGCCGTACCGCGTGCCTGTGCCCCAAGGAATGCGTACCCCGCGATGACGACATATGCCGCAAGCGGGACAATGTAAGCCGGTGCGATGGTGTGACGACTCTCGGCGATCAGTCCCATGAGCGGCGTGAGAATTGCCCCACCCACGATGGCCATCACGATCAACGATCCGCCGAGTTTGGTGTTTGGTCCCAGTCCTTTCAGACCGAGAGCGAAGATCGTCGGGAACATGAGCGACATGAAGAAACTCGTAGCGAACAACGCCCATAGGCCCGCCCAGCTCGGCCGCAACATTGCAAAACCAACCAACCCAACATTCACCATGGCATAAGAGCCAAGCAGTTTAGTGGGAGCCACGAAGCGCATAAGCCAGGCCGAGATAAACCGTCCAATACCGAACGCAGCAAGAGTGCCAGTGAGAAAATATCCCGCAACTTTTTCAGGTTGGTGGGTGAACTCCTGGACGTATTGAATGAAATAGCTCCACGTCCCAACTTGTGCGCCGACATACATGAACTGGGCGAGAACTGCCATGAGGAAGTGTGGGTAGGCAAAGAGTTCGCGAAAGTGACCGTGATCGCCGCCGCTCTCATGCTCGCTCTGGATTCTCGGGAACTTGGCCCGGAAAATCAGCAGGGCCCAGAAAATAGCGAGTGCGCTGAGAGCCAAGTAAGGTTTAATCACTCGCATCGTCTCGGAGCGAAGATACGCATCGTACAAATGCTGGGCCTTCATGGCTTCTACCTGCTGGGGACTTAGTTCGACTCCGGAAAAAATGAACACAGTGCCCACCAGCACTCCTGTAATCGAGCCCAGGGGATTAAAAGCTTGAGAGAAGTTCAGGCGGCGTTCCGAACTTGCCGGATCACCCAGCTGAGCAATGAAAGGGTTCGAGGCCGTTTCAAGAAACGATAGCCCGCTCGCAATCACGAACAAGGCAAACAGGAAAAATCCATACCGACCGACGATAGCGGCGGGCCAGAACAGCAGCGTTCCGACAGCAAAGAGCAACAATCCGATCACAAATCCTGCTTTATATCCAAGCTTGCGCATAAGAAGTGCGGCAGGCATGGCGACCAGGAAGTAGCCAAGGTAGAACGCGGACTGAACCAATCCAGCTTGGAAACGCGAGATGGCGAAGGATTTCATGAACTGCCGGATCAGTACGTCATTCAGGTTGTTCGGAATTCCCCAAAGAAAGAAAAGTGCTGTGATCAGAACGAAAACCGTCAGGTGCCCCGATGGAAACAATGGTGCGAGTTGTGGATTGCCCGCATTCGGTGAGGCCTGCTGTGTGAGCGCCTTCATAGGTGAACAAGTCATCTCTTGGGCCAATACTCAGTCCTTTCTTGAATGCTTTCGAGCTTTCCGGTTTCGACCTTCGGACCGTATTTCCGCCCGCAGCCGGCTCTCAGCCTGAGTATTCCAATATCCGCACTGCAACTCGACGAACACCGACGTATAGGCAATTCGCATCGTGGTCTTAATCAAAAGCACCCGAAACGTTTCACCGACCCGATCGAGCATGGAAATGATCTCTTCGTGCGGCAGGGAAGAGGCTTCATATCCGCTCAGAAGACGCGTGAGTTGCTTCCGGTAAAACGTGACGCCCGGAGCGTCTCCCTCGGCAACGAACCTAAGTTCTTCATCGGTGTAGATTGCCGGTCTGACGTGTTTGCACTCGCCGAGTATCGCGAACGCACGCTCGACCACCGTGACTTGTTCCTCATTGGCGGCAATCGTCTCGATTCCTTGCTTGGATTGAGCCGGGTAGGCCGAATCGGCGATCACCACCCAGTTTCGGTGGCCATAGAACTTCAGCCGATCCTTCAGCACCTGTTCCCAGTTCGTCGTCATTGCAGTGCCAGTTCCTCATCAGAGCAGATAGCAACTTTGCCGCACTTCCCCGACGCCATAAGAGCATATCCGTCTGCAGCGTCCTCAAGACCGAAGCGGTGAGTAATGACATCGGCCGGATGCAGGTTCCAGCGCACTAGGCGCTCGACCAACTCTTCCATCAGCCAGGTCGATGTCACCCATGAGCCGTAAACCGTCTTCTGGTCATGGATAATGTCAGGGGACGGGTTGAACTCAACGGCCCCTCCCTCGCCAACGAAAGCGATCTTGCCCCACTTGCGAGTAGCTCGAATCGCCGTGGCGCGTGCGGTTGCGTCCGCAGAACATTCAATCGCTCGCTCGACCCCGTAGCCACCGGTCAGGTTCCTGACCTGAGTTAGGTTGTCTGGGCCGGCTGTCAGGACGATGTCACACAACTTGAGGGACTGTGCGATTTGCAGCCGCTCAGGCACGACGTCGATTCCGATGATCGATTGGGCGCCGAGCTTGCGACACAACGACGCAGCTGCAAGGCCAACAGGCCCCAGTCCGGTGATGAGCACCGAGTGATTGCCATTGACCGTGATTTTTTCAATCGCCTCATAAACGGTTCCAAATCCGCATGCCACCTGCGCGCCATCAGCGTAGGTCAGCTCGTGGGGGAGCGCAATGAGGTCTTTCTCCTCGGCAATCATGTAATCTGCCATTCCGCCATCGCGCTGCCAACCATAGGCACGCCGGTATTTTTCGTTCGTGCAAGAGATCATGTAGCCCCGCCGGCAATCGTTGCAGAGTCCACAACCGGAGATGTGATAGACGACGACTCGGTCGCCCACTCCGAATCGCCGGCAGCCGGGGCCGGCCTCTACGATCTGACCGCTTGGCTCATGACCGGCAATAACCCCTTGATATCCTTCCGGACCTTTGCCGAGGTGTTCGTGGTAGATACAACGGATATCCGAGCCGCAGATTGTGGATGCCTTTACCCTGAGCAGGACCTCGGCAGCGCCGGGACGCGGTACCGGCACTGTGCGGAGTTCAACTCTGCAGCCGCCAGGCAGATACGCAGCACGCATGCTCTGTTCAATGTTCTTCATCGCCAATAACAAGTTCAAGAGAGCCGATCATTCAGCAATCAAAGGGGCGTAATTTTGCCGTTCATGTCCCACAGGTCTTCCCATGACTGGCCGTCTTTCCACAGAAACACATGGCCTTTGATTAGTCGACAATTCCGGTCAATGGTGCTGACGGAAAGCAATTCTTCATCGGTCAACGGATCGCTCACGACCCCTTCCAGATTGCTGAGAATGTGGTCGCGGTCGGTTGAAAACGGAATGGGTACTTGTCCACGCTGAACAGCCCACTTTACACAGACAACCGCCGGATGCACTCCCAAGCGATTGGCAATTGCGACGATCACGGGATCCTGGGTCGGTACCGTATCTTGAGCAGTACGATCGCGGACGGGCCGTGCTGGTGATCCGATCGGACAATATCCAACGGAGACGATACCGTTGGCTCTTAGAAAATCGAAGAGTTCCGGCTGCTGGAAATGAGGGTGTAGCTCCATTTCATTAACAGCGGGCTTGATTCGAGCATCGCGTAGAAGAAGCTTGAGCTTGGGGATCGTCATATTGGAGGTCCCAATGTGACGAGCGAGTCCCAGGTCTACCAACTCCTCCATCTTGCGCCAAGTCTTCATGAAATCCGCATGGATGTAGGGCTTTGCGTCCTTGCTGCGGGAACTTACATCGCAACCGGATGGGTGGTAATTAGGGAATGGCCAGTGCGTGAGATAGAGGTCGAGGTAGCCGACCTTCAGGTCTGTAAGAGATCGTTTGCACGACGGAAGCACGTCGGCTTCGCCGTGTTTGTCGTTCCAAAGCTTCGAAGTGATCCACAGCTGTTCTCGCCTGGCCTGCCGGCGTAAGACCTGCTGCAGCGCGTAACCAATCTCTCGTTCATTGTCATAAACGGAAGCACAATCGAAATGCCGATAGCCAACCTCGGCGGCGGCTTCGACGGCTGCAGCAATTTCCTCAGCCGCTACATGGTCAGAACCGAAGGTCCCCAGGCCAATCGCCGGCATCCTGGCACCGGTGTACAGAACTCTTTGAGGGACAAGCGCAGGGTCAACACTCCCATGAATCGGGTGTTGGGACGCGCGCCGACTCTTCATCCTGAATTCCTCATCGCCCGTTGATCAGACCAATGAATGGAGATTAGGCCGATCCGAAGGCGCAAAACGGAGTTTGCACACGAAGGACGATAATCGTTAAAGTTAGCGATGTCAACGGTTGCTAAGCTGCGGCAAGATTTTAACGGTCGTCTGCAGTTCCTTCAGGACGGCATTACGCCTGATGGTCGAGGATCGGGGGGATGGAAATTGCAGGAACGTGTGTTTTGTATACTGGCTGACAAGTCATGACCACACGAATGAAGGACATTGCGAAAGACCTTGGGGTTTCCATCATGACCGTTTCCAAGGTCCTTCGGAATCATCCTGATGTGGGAGACGAAACTCGCGAGCGAGTTCTGGCGCGCGTAGAAGAGCTTGACTATCAGCCTAATCTGGCAGCACGCAGCCTGGTCACCGGTCGAACGTATCTGGTTGGCCTGGTTGTTCCGGATCTGCTCCATCCGTTTTTTGCAGAAGTCGCCAAGTCACTCTCGGATGTCTTGAGAGGTAGCGGATTCTCCCTGATCATCTCTTCCTCGGAAGAAGATCCGGCTATCGAAGAACAGGAGATCAATCGACTGTTGGCGCGCCGTCTCGATGCATTAGTCATCGCCTCGTGCCGTTCGACCGTGGACCTTTTCTTCCGAATCGAGCGGCGAAAGACTCCTTATGTTTTAATCGATCGTACCTTGCCTGGCCTTACGGCGAATTTTGTCGGTGTGGACGACGAGGCCGTTGGAAGGCTGGCCACCAAGCACCTCATCGATATCGGCTGTAAGCGAATTGCCCACATTCGGGGGCCAGAAACCAGCACCGGCGTGCGCCGCATGGACGGATTTAAGCAAGCACTTACACAGGCCGGGTTGGCGATCGTTGATGCTTATATCATCAGGGAACGCAAAGGCGATGTAGAAACGAAGCAGCGTGGTGCGGAAGCCATGCGCCAACTACTGAGTCTCAAGCCCAGGCCCGACGGAGTGTTCTGTTTCAATGATCCTCTGGCAATGGGCGCCATGAATTATGCATTGGATCAGGGCATACGCATCCCAGAGGACCTTGCGGTGATCGGTTGCGGGAACCTTCACTATGACGATTCTCTGCGGGTTCCGCTATCGAGTATCGATCAGCACAGCCGGCAGATTGGGGAGCAAGCTGCGCGTCTCACGCTCGCAATTCTGCACTCGAAAGTAACACTCAAACCTGAAACAGTCGTGTTGCAACCACAACTGGTCGTGCGCACATCGACACGACGGCATACCGCGAAAAAAACGACTGCGAGAGCCGTGAAGCGGAATACCTCAGGCCCAACGGTAACAAAGCTGCGATAGCTGTCCCTCGCTGGCACGCCGACTGCTACCCCGATTTGGGCGTCGCAAGAAGCCGTAGGCTTAACGAGACTCGCATGACTAAACGGAGTTTCGCGTCCTTCCGAGCCGCTCAATCGGTCAGCGATCCGGCGCTGTAGCCTACCGTAGATTTTCGAAGAATATCTAGCATTTTTATGGTCATTTCGTTACAGTTAACGATATCTGAAGTCGGCGTCCGCGATGCTTCTCCAATCCCGGTTGCCCCGATAAGAGCCACGAACAGTGCCCGAATGCGCCGACGAGGACTCGGGGAATTTCGGTGTTGCCGTGCGAAGTCGTGACTGAGGGAGCGAAGATATGAAGTGCGTTGGAATAGCAATGATCCTTCTTGCGAGTCTCTGCTGGGCGCAAGAACATAGCGATTTTCAACCATCCGCTACCAACGTGTGGGGAGCAGACTATCCCCGTGTTGACAGCGCCGGGAGAGTCGAAGTTCGTGTGAAGGCTCCCGATGCGACCAAAGTGAAGCTTAATTTTTGGAGCGGGCCGAAAATCGACATGGTCAAGCAATCCGACGGTTTTTGGACCGTGACCACGCCGCCTCTTGTTCCTGGCTTTCACTACTACACATTGATCATCGACGGCGCGGATGTCAGCGATCCCAGCACCCACGCATTTTTCGGTGGGGGAAGACCTGTAAGCGGGGTCGAAGTTCCCGAGCCGGGCTCTACGTACTATTCCATTCAGGATGTACCGCACGGGCAGGTGCGTGAGGTTTGGTACAACTCGAAGGTGACAGGCGGTTGGCGGCATGCTCTGGTTTATCTGCCGCCGAATTACGACACGCAAACGAAGGAGCGCTATCCCGTGCTCTACCTGCAGCACGGTGCCGGCGAGGACGAGACGGGATGGATTCGACAGGGTAACGCCAACTTCATCCTCGACAATCTCATCGCGGCGGGAACCGCTAAGCCGATGATCATCGTGATGGCGTACGGCTATGCCGGGCGTGCGGGCCAGCCTCTTCCCGATTTGACCGGAAAGCCTTTCGGTTCTCCTGAAATGTTGAAGGCCATGCAGGAAATGGCTTCGGCGTTCGAGGACGACGTCGTCCAGGTCTTGATCCCGTACATCGACTCGACCTTCCGTACCCTTTCGGATCGTGATCATCGCGCGATGGCCGGCCTTTCCATGGGAGGAATGCAGGCCTTCCAGATCACGCTTAACCATCTGGACCTCTTTTCCTACATTGGCGGATTCAGTGGCGCAGGTGGGATGCTCGTGCTTGGCGACCGAAAACTCGATCCCAAGACGGATTACAACGGCATATTTGCCGATCCAACCGCATTCAACAAGAAAGTCCATCTTCTTTGGATTGGCGTGGGGACGAATGAGCCCGAAAGGATGCGTGCGGGACTTCTGAGATTGAATACGTCACTCCAGGAGGCGGGTATTCAGCACGTATTCTACGAGTCACAAGGAACCGATCACGAATGGCAGACCTGGCGTCGCGATTTGAAAGAATTCGCGCCGAGGCTCTTCTGACAAAGCCACCGCAAGTGCAAGATCGACCTTTCAAGATCGACCTTTAGGGATGCAATGCTCTCACCAAGCACGGTTATAGGACATCGTCATCAAGGAGAAAGAATGCGGCTACCCAACTTCGCAGTTCTTGTTGCTACGCTTGCCTTCCTAGCAGCTAGTACTGCGTCAGCACAAAACTCGCAGCAGCCCGCTTATACGAACACTGCCTTGTCCCCACAGCAAAGGGCTGAGGACCTGGTCCACCGTATGACAGTGGAAGAGAAGGTAACGCAGCTCGTGAACCAGTCGCGCGCTATCGAGCGCCTGAATGTGCCCGGTTACGACTGGTGGAGCGAGGCCTCGCACGGCATTGCCTCGGCTGGCACCACCGAGTTTCCCGGGCCAACTGCCTTGGCTTCGACTTTTGATGCCGATACCATTCACCGTATGGCTGTCGTAATCGGTACCGAAGGGCGAATCAAGCACGTCCAGAGTCTGCATGACGGGAATAGCAACATCTTCGAGGGCCTCGATTTCTGGGCACCGAACATTAACATCTTCCGTGATCCTCGCTGGGGACGCGGGCAGGAAACCTTTGGAGAGGACCCCTTCTTGACGGCTCGCCTGGGAGTTTCATTTGTCACCGGCATGCAGGGTGACAACCCGAACTACTATCGCGTCATTTCGACTCCCAAGCATTACGCCGTACACAGCGGGCCCGAACCAACGCGCCACACCGTAGACGTAAAAGTGAGCAAGCATGATGAGCTGGACACGTATTTGCCTGCCTTCCGCGCGACGGTGACCGAGGGGAAAGCGGGCTCCGTCATGTGCGCCTACAACAGCGTCAATGGCCAGCCCGCTTGCGCCAACGAGTTCCTTCTGCAGGACCAGTTGCGGGGGAAATGGAATTTTCAAGGGTATGTCGTCTCCGATTGCGAGGCGATCATCAACATCTACCGTGACCATCACTTCACCAAGACACAGGCTGAGGCTTCGGCTCTGGCCTTGCAACGCGGAATGGACAACGAGTGCGTGGATTTCGTATCTAAGGTGAAAGACGACCACGACTACAAGCCCTATCTCGATGCCTATAAGCAGGGAATCCTGACCGAGAAGCAGATCGACACTGCCTTGGTCCGCCTGTACACGGCGCGAATCAAGTTGGGTATGTTCGACCCGCCGGGGATGGACCCCTATTCAAAGATTGACCCGAAGCTGCTCGACAGCAAGGAACACAGGGCGATGGCGCGTGCTATGGCGAACGAGGCCATGGTGCTGCTCAAGAACGATGGCACGCTACCTCTGAAGAAAGGCCCGATCAAACTTGCGGTGATCGGACCGCTCGCCGATCAAACGAGATATCTGCTCGGCAACTATACCGGCACTCCTACGCATACCGTGTCAGTGCTGGAAGGCCTGAAGGCAGAGTTCCCTCAAGCGCAGATCAACTTCGTTCCGGGGACGCAATTCCTGCGCAACGACGGCGATCCAGTTCCCGAGTCGGTATTTACCACTAGTGACGGGAAGCCGGGCCTGACAGCCGAGTTCGCGACGGGTGAGTTTTTTGGCAGCGGCGCGCCGACTGTACTTGCGACTGTTCCCGCCACCACGCTTGATCTGAAGGCAGCGGACATCCCCTCTCAGGCCACCGGCAAGTATCCGCTTCTGGTGCGGTGGACTGGTTTTCTCACGCCTGCGCAGAGCGGTGATTTCAGCGTCGGCTTACGCTTCCAAGGCGGTTCCATGAGGGTCTTCGTAGACGGCAAGCAAATCGCCCAAGCCTGGGGTGGTCCCACCGACAAAATGAGGGCAAAGACGTCACACATCCGCCTCGAGCAGGGAAAGAAAGTTTCTCTCAAGGTTGAGTATTCGCAGATGACCTCCGGCCCGGTCGGAGCGCAGTTGATCTGGTCGAAATATGACCCCAAACCGAGCCCCGAAGCGGTTGCAGCGGCAAAAAAAGCCGACGTGGTGATTGCGGTCCTCGGTATTACCAGTGAGCTCGAAGGCGAAGAAATGCCGGTGGACGAGGAGGGGTTCAAAGGCGGAGACCGCACCAGTCTGGATCTTCCGAAGCCGGAACAGAAGTTGCTTGAAGCCGTCACCGCTGCCGGCAAACCTGTGGTGCTCGTTCTTGCCAACGGAAGCGCCCTGGCTGTGAACTGGGCCAACGAACATGTAAACGCAATCCTTGAATCCTGGTATCCAGGCGAAGAAGGCGGCGCGGCCATCGCGGAAACGCTGTCTGGCAAGAACAATCCCGCCGGACGCCTTCCCGTCACGTTCTACACCGGGGTCGAGCAACTGCCGCCGTTCGAAGATTACGCGATGAAAGGCCGCACCTACCGCTATTTCGAGGGCAAGCCCCTTTATCCCTTTGGATACGGCCTGAGCTACACAACCTTTTCGTACAGCGGGCTGACGCTCCCCAAGAGCGCCATCATGGCAGGCGATCCGCTTACCGCGGAAGTGACTGTCACCAACACCGGCACGCGCGAGGGAGATGAGGTTGCCCAACTGTATCTCAGTTTCCCGAATGTTTCGGGAGCACCACTTCGTGCCCTGCGCGGGTTTAAGCGCGTTCATCTGAAACCAGGCGAAGCGCAGAAAGTGCTCTTTAAGCTGAAAGACCGCGATCTGAGCATGGTGAGCGAAGCGGGTGAGCCGATCATCGCCGAGGGCGGGTATTCGGTCTCGGTCGGCGGCGGGCAGCCGAATACAGGATCGCCAGCCGTTGCGGGAACCTTCCACGTGAAGAATACCAAGACGCTGCCGGAGTAGTCGGGCTGCGGGAAACAGAATGGTTGGCGGCGGTCTCCACGGGCTTCTACGGCTCGAATGCACTCAGCCTGCGCCAAATAGTATTTCGGACGGATAGCGATGACGACGAAACGACGGTGTCTTGTGAGATTAAAGTCGAATGCCTGGGCTTTGCTCCTCGGAATGTGCAGCTGCTTCCTGATCGTAGCGAGTGCAAGCGCACAGCTGTGGGAAGTGCCTCCACTGCCCACCGTCACGGTCGCACCTGCTCCGGACGGCATGACTGCGACTGTGGGGACCGAGAACCTTCATATATCGGTTTGCCGCTCCACGGTCATTCATTTCGCGGCTACCCCCGAATCTCCCGATAAGGTCAAGCCAAACCAGCCATGGATGCTCGATTCGAAGGAGTCGTGTCCGGGCGCCAAATTCCAGCTGTCGCAAACAGCCGATGTCGCAACCCTCACCACCGAGGCGCTGAAAGTTGAACTATCCCTTAAGAGGGGAAATGTCCAATACAGCACCACGAACGGTGAAGCTCTTCTGCGCGAGCGCGACTCCATTCCTCGTACTTACGATCAAGTCGAGCTGAACACAGAGAAGACCTTCCACATCGAAGACCGGTTTGCGCCCGATATGACTGAGGGATTCTACGGATTGGGGCAACATCAAAGCGGCATGTTCAACTACCGCGGGGCGACAGTTGAACTCGCGCAGAACAACACCGACGTTGCCATTCCATTGCTGCTGTCGTCAAAGGGCTATGGATTGATGTGGAGCACAGCCTCCTTAACCTATGTCGACAATCGCTTCCCGCTCGAACTGAACTTGAGTTCTTTGGCCGGGCACTCCATCGATTATTACTTCATGTTTGGTCCGGAAATGGACCAGATCATCCATCAGTATCGCAACCTCACGGGGCATACGCCCATGCTCCCGCTGTGGTCTTATGGGTTCTTTCAATCCAAGGACCGCTACCTCTCGCAGGATGAAGTGCTTGGAATCGCGCATCGCTATCGCGAACAGCGGATTCCGCTGGACGTTATCGTTCAAGACTGGTTTTGGTGGAAAGCAGAAGGCGATCCGGTATTCAATTCGAATTTTCCCGACGTGCCTGCGGAACTCAAACTCCTCCACGATGAAAATGTCCACGCCATGCTGTCCGTGTGGGGCCTGTTTGACACAAAGTCCGAGAACTTTCGGCAAATGGACGAGCAGCATCTGGGCGTCCCGAATGCTCACGTATATGATGCTACAAATCCGAAAGCGCGCGAGTTCTTCTGGAACAATCTGGCAGGCAAACTTTTCGCTCAGGGTTGGGACGCATTCTGGCTTGACAGTGCGGAGCCCGAAGAATTCTGGCCGCACATGGGCGACGGAATTCTCCGTAACAAGCAAATTCATATTGGCAACGGTGCCGAGTACACAAACATATTTCCGCTCATGCACACGCTTGGTGTCCAGGAGTATTGGAAGGCAGCGACGGACCGCAAGCGCGTGTTTCTGCTGACGCGGTCCGCCTTCCTTGGGCAGCAAAGAGTCGGAGCGACAGTCTGGTCCGGCGACGTCTACGGCTCGTATTGGGGTTTAAAACACCAAGTCGCGGCCGGGCTGAACTTTGCGCTCTCCGGATACCCTTATTGGACGACCGATATCGGCGGATATTGGCCGCCTCATGACGACCCCATCGCCGATCCGAAGTTCCAGGAGCTTTACGCCCGCTGGTTTGAGTACGGCGTCTTTTGTCCGATCTTCCGCACTCACGGCCACAGGCCCCAAAACGAAATTTGGGCTTTCGACAGAGTCGAGCCAATCCTGATTAGCTACGACAAGCTTCGCTACCGGCTCATGCCTTACATCTATACACTGGCTTGGCGCGTGACCAACGAAGACTACACAATTCAACGCCCGCTGCTGATGGACTGGCGCACAGACCCGAAAACCCGCGATATTGGGGACCAGTTCATGTTCGGACCATCCATCCTGGTGAATCCGGTGCTTGCTCCCAATGCGACTCATCGAACTGTGTATCTGCCCGAGTCGCCGGCATGGTACGACTTCTGGACGGGGGCACCGCAGCAGGGGGGGCAGGAAATTGACGCCGTCGCTCCTCTCGATCGCATACCTCTCTACGTACGTGCCGGTTCAATTCTTCCCTTGGGGCCAGAGATTCAATACGCCAGTGAGAAGCCCGCCGGACCGATCGAACTTCGGATTTATCGGGGAGCAGACGGCACTTTCAATCTCTACCAGGATTCAGGCGACGGCTATGACTATGAGAAAGGCGCGCGCACGACCATTCCGTTCCGCTGGTCGGAATCCACGCGAACTCTGATGATTGGAAATCGCGAAGGCACCTACTCCGAAATGCCTGCGCGCATTCAGATCAATATTGTTTGGGTATCGGCAGGGCACGGCTCGGGGCTTGCGGCGGTAGCCAACCCTGACAAGACCGTTGAGTACAGTGGCAAGGCAGTCTCAATCCAAGCTCCTTGAGACGCATGGCAAGACTGCAATGTCCGGGGCTGGAGACGGCGAGAGAGGATCAAAATGATGATGACGAAATTGCGTTGCGTCGTAGCGCTTACGATGGTTCTTGCTCCGTTGCCGCGGCTTGCTGCCCAGGTGCAAACTGACGTGCCACCTCCAGTCCCGGGTGCAAAGCCTGTGGCCGTGGAGCGCATAAAAGTCCACGGAGCGGCGCTAGAAGGCAATCTGGAGGGGAACGTTGTTTCGCACGATCTGGTCGAGTACATCGACGCCCACTACCGCACCATCCCAGAGCGAACCAGCCGCGGGCTGGTGGGCCATTCCATGGGAGGTTATGGTGCAACCCGCATTGGAATGAAGCATTCCGATGTGTTCGGCAGCCTGTACATCATGAGCCCGTGTTGTTTGTCGCCGCGGACTGTCGGCCCCCCGGAACTCGACAAAGCCTTGGAGGCCGTGAAGACCCCCGAAGACTCGGCCAAGCTGCCGTTCTTTCCCCGTGCCACGCTTGCCAGCGCGGCTGCCTGGTCACCTGATCCTAAGAATCCTCCGCTATACCTTGACCTGCCGACAAAGGACGGTCAACCGCAACCTGATGTCCTCGCGAAATGGACGGCAAATGCGCCACTCGCATTTGTGGACCAGTACATAGACGCCCTGCGTCAATATCGCGGAATTGCGATGGATGTTGGAGATCAGGATGCTCTACGCGCGGACGCCGGCAAGCTGCACGACGGATTCGACAAGTACGGAATCGTAAACAGCTTCGAAATCTATCCGGGCACTCATACCAGTAAGGTGGCCGACCGGTTCCAGAACCACGTCATGCCGTTCTTCAGCAAGAATCTCTGTTCCCGGCCAGGTTGCCGATAGGCGGGTAAAGTTCAGCCTCCTGGAATCAACGGCATTCGAAACTGTTCGCGTCTTGCGGGTCTCCCTGTCCCTTGTATTGGGCATGCTTGGGATAGGCGCACAGCGGGCGCCGCCGCCCTGGGAATGCCTTGCCGGTCGCGGTTACTGACGCGGGCACCGTCCCTTTCTCAACCCAGTTGATCATCGCGCCTAACAGATCAAACTGGTCAAGCGATTGGCCTCCTCCACAGTGGCCCATCCCCGGAACAAAATAGAACTGGCTCCACTTGGACACGGTATCGAGTCCTCCGTTAGCGGCCGCCATGTCTTTATAGTAGCCAAATGTATCGAGCGGCGAGAACCAGGCGTCGCTGTCACCGTGATAGAAAATAAGCTTTCCTCCGTTCGCAGAGAAAGTCGTCAAGTTGGTGGACATCGAGTCCGTGAGCGGCTGAATGGCCGCCAGCGCTTCCTTCGCGACATCCATGGTCATGTCTTTCGGCGCAGGACCGAACAGTCCGGGGCCTGGAGACAGCAATCCCCGGATCGGCACACCCGCCGTGATACCCGTGTCGTAAAGGAACCCAGGATAAACTTGCGTTCCTCCTGAGGTCCTTGGGCCGGCAAGTGCCTTCTTGATGGCGGCAGCTTCATCGGGAGCCAAGCAGGAGTCGTCCCTTTTGCCCTCGCACGCCAGCATCTCAGGATCGAAATCGCACGCCAGAGGATCAGAGATCATGCCGTCGGCTATTCCGTCTTTTGCGTCGCACCGGTCCATCAGCCCGTCCATGACCAGCTTGCGGTCATTGTCACTGATGGCCTGCTCGATGATTGGCTTTCCATTTGCATCCTTCGGAGCAATCTGGTTGAACGCGATGGGAATCCACCTGCCGATTGCCAGATTGGAAAGCCCAGTGCGCATGGCCGGATCTCCGGAGATAATTCCGTTGAAGGCCGTAGGAAAACGCTGCGAAAGAATCATGCCTTCGCGGCCCCCCGTGGAGCATCCGGCGAAATACGAGAAAGCCGCCGGCTTTCCGTAGTGCTGCGCAATGAGTTGCTTTGCGAGCGCCGCCACCTGGATATTCGCCCCGTACGCGAAGTCCAGGTAGGCCTGCTGGTCCTTCATGAAGCCGAAATCGAAACCGCCTCCATGACTCTTGTGGCCGGTATCCGTGCTCACCACCGCGAACCCACGCATGAGCGCGGGAGTATCTCCGGCGGCAACTAAACCGAGCGGCGGCATTACGAATCCATTTCCACCGCCGCCTCCCTGCATCAGGAAATCGCCGATCCACTTATCAGGCAGGGCGAGCGCAAAGTTGATCCCAAACTCTTCGCCGCCTACTCCGGTACGGCGATTGATGACGCCTTCGACTCGGCAATATGCGGGAAGTGGATCACTGTGGCCTGGCCCATAAGGATTCGGCTCCGTGCTTCCCGACTCTACGTGAACAGCCTTTGTGATTTCGACACCCGGAGCCTTGTAGTCGCTCAGACGAATGCATGAGTCCTTTTGCTGGGCGTATCCAAATGAAGTCAATGCGAGTACGGGATAGACAATCGAGCGCAATATTACCGAATGCAAGTTCGCCTCACTTTCCGTTTCCAGAAGGTTCTTTGTGCGTTGCTAATTTGTGCCGTCGACCGTTAGGCTCGCACTCGTGCCAGACCCAGTTCACGTCAATTTCCCCGACAAGCACGGCCAATGACGCCATCTGTTCCCAATCGAGACTTTGCGGGCATCGCCTGCTAGTTTGAGCCGGTAGCCTGCGCGCGCACTCTCACGCCCAGAGTTCCAGCATTCCCTGAGTTGAGATCGTAAACCCCAGTGCGAAGGTGAATGTCCGTATTGGCAGGGAGATCGAGCTCTTCTTGGAGGTGAACACCGGATTCTTGTGCCTCCTGGAAACCCTCCGGGGGGATGTTCAGGAGCCCACGCTGCCCCGCCGCGTTGAGTGGCTTTCCGGCGTCATCGTAGGCGACGGCCTTTACTTCGAGTTGAGCACGACGACTCCCATCCGGTTGGACATCCAGCTTAATCTGGTTGAGCGAGACGCCGTAGTCCAGCGTGTAGTGTGTAGTGGGTCCCTTCGAGTTGCTGCCTGCGTTACCGGAACTCCCCGGGGATTTGGCACTCGAGGGTGTGATGCTCAACTTGTAGACAATCTGCGCCATGTCAGGCAGGCCAAATCCCATCAGGGGCAGCAGAGGATCCTGCGCATCGGCTGCTCCCAAACCAGTTTTATTGTCAGTGGCGTAGTAACCGCGGCGATAGGAGAGAACATATTTTGGGTCTGTCAATTCGACGCGCGTGTGACGATAACGGTTGTCGCTCTTGGTGTTCGTTGGACTGTAGCTCAAGGTGTAATAGTGCATGCCCTGGATCGTGACCCGAGTCAGAATGTCTGTTATGCCGTTCGAATTAAAGAAAGCCTGCCCTCCTGTGTTCTTCGCCAGCGATTCCGCAGTTTGACGTGTCGAAGAAACACTCTGCAATTCGGCACTCATCTGGCCGACGTTGTTCTGGCTCATCATGCTGGGTCTTACCTCGCCGACAGCGCTGGCATCGGCCTGATAAACCGAGTGAATCATCAGCCCTTCCGCGGTGACCGGATAAATTGCCATCTGGGCGGCGGTGCACAAGTCAGCAGTTCTTTGAATATCGTTCATGTACATACGCGGCGTAACTGATGGATTCGACGAAGCCGAGTCCCCAAAGAGGACGAGGGGAAAGCTGCCAGAGACCCATATGACATTCTTGCGTCCCGGGTATGCGGAGAGATAACGCGCCAGTTGCTGAAAGGCGGAAAGAGTGATGGCAACTCTGGCTTCCGTCATTGCGGCGTCTTTCTCAGCTATCAATGATTTGAGGGCATTTACCGGGTCGACGGCATCCTGCGCGAGAGTGGGTGGAATCACGCCCTGACTCATTTGATTCGCTGTGGTTTGATTGATCAAGTCGCTGTCCGCTTGTGACTCCGCCTGCGATTTCAGCATAGGCGAATGCCGTGGCCCAGAGAGAGCGGGATCATTCAGTGCTGCCAGGAGCCGCGAGGAGTCGCTGGTGAACTCCTGGACCATCCGCAAGCGCGACGACAGGGTAAAAATCGCAACCCGTGCTCCCGCCGGAAGTGTTTTCAGGTACTTGACGGTCTGCTGGTGCACATACTGCTGGTCCGGCATTTGCGTGTTCAGAGAGTCAATCAGGAGCACGTTGATGGAATCCGCGGTCTTCACTGCGGGGTAGTTCGTATAAACATTCGGCGGCAACGCCGGCAGATCTGTCGTGGTGATGGGAGCGCCGGTGTGTTCCTGGAACGAGGCGATCTTCTGCTGCTTGTTATCTTCGAAGACACGAAAATCATCTTCTGTGAGGCCGGTTACCGGGGCTCCGTTGGAATCGGTGACAATGATGTCCAACAGAACTACACGCACGTTCGACTGGAGGGTAGCCAGCGCTTGTGAGTTGGACGTCGGGGCAGTCTGTGAAAAGAGAAGGACGGTGACGAAGAGCGGAAGCAGCAGAAAGGCATATCGCATCAAGATCGGTCTCCGTTGTCCGGAAGGCAAGTTTAGAAGCCGGGAGCCCTGCTTTCAAGTGAAGGTATGGAAACAACCATGTCGGTAGCCCTTCTCGTGCATGGTCCTACTTCGATTCCTTGGTGATCGCGGCTGCAGCGTTGCCGGCAACCACCCAGCTTGCCGACCCGGCTACCACGGCTTCATCCTCGAACCAAAGGAATCCGAAGTCGTCGATGCACTCCGGAAAATCCGGCTTGATGATGATGTACCCGGGAATAACAGCGCCCGGAATGTAAGAGTTGTCGGCGCGGTTGTTGCTGTACGTCATCGTCTTCGAGACCGTACCGACGCCGGCTACATACGAAGTGCTGGATACGGGGTGCGTGCCGAGAATGTAATTGACGGCGCGAAGCGTGTATTCGGAGCTCACCAGATCCGGAAATGCCTTGTGCAGGAAATACATCCGGATGGCCATGTCAACCACCGCTCCGGATCCGCCCCAGGTACCCATGCTCGGGGGTACGCCGAACGGGGTGGCGTCTAATTCCTTGTCTAGACCCGCCAGGTACATCTTTACCGCTTCCCGCATTTGATCTTTCGCGCTGGCGTCCAGATAAGGCAGTGCTCGAACTGCCGTCCAACCACGCAGTTCCATCTGCTGCGGCGTGATCACTTGCGGGAACAACTCCTTGAGACGGGACCTGTAGGGCTCCGCGCCATTTGTGGCGATGGTCAATTCCAGGGCCGCAGCCCAGTCCTGTGCAATGCCAGAACCGCGACGGCCGAAGCCGGCTGGAGGAGCTGTTGGTGCGCTGGTCGTGCCAGAACTTGTCGGAGCTCCCGAGCTGCTCCGTCCGTTACGACCGCCTTGAGCGCCGGACACCACACCCTGCGATGCAGCCAGCACGCCTACTCCGGGGTCGCCTGTCGGAGCAGCATCGTCGAAGCCGCGTCCCGCCTGACTCGGTGTCGGGTGGGCCTTCTCGTCGTTCCATGCTTTGATCGCGGTCTCGAGGCAGTCGTTCGCTAAGGCGTCGTCCCAGCCTTTCAGTACATCGGACGCTGCCGCCAGCGCCGCGATGGCGTTCCATTGGAAATAAGAGTTCGTGGTAGAGAAAATCCAGCGGTCGTCCGGCTTGCCGGAATAATCGCCCTTCACTTCGTTCGCACTGAGCTTCGGGTCATAGATGCGGCCGTCCGTTTTCGACGCTCCATCTCCCAATTGCGTGTATTGCCGCAGGTCTGGTTCGTGAGTGCCGCGGATTGAGTGGCCTAGATTGTGGAACTGCGCCAGGATGAGCAGTGCGCCGTGCTTGACTTGCTGCACCGTATCGGGCACGCCATCGGGACGGTGCATCTCAACTTCACGCGCGACTTCATCCACCGTAAGCTCGTCATACTTGAGATCGAATTCGCGATACGCCAGAGCCAGACTCTGAATCACGCTCAGTTGCGCCGGCTCCTCAAGGTCGAAATCGCCGGCATCATACCAGCCCCCCACGTTCATCCCGGGAATGTGATCGCCGCCTTTGTACTTGCCGTCCGTCGCCGCAGCCTGGTTCCAGCCGTCGAATTGCTCCCCGACTACGGGCGCCAGACGGCCATCATCCAGGTGCGAAGCGCCATGCCACACCCGGTAGCCTTCGCGAACCGAAACGTGGTCCATCTGCACCGCCAGGTGATGGTCCAGGCTGTCTTGCCAGATGTTAGCGTAAGCGTCCTTGGAGATGGGGAAGGGCGCCGTACGCTGGTCTGCGTACTCGATCACATAAAGGCCGGGGTCATTGACCGGGGTGAAGTCGAATTTTGAATAAGCGTAACGCAGCCAGGGCGTTGCAAGCGTGATCTCACCCTCGAACGCCTGCTTGTAAGTTCCGTCCTCCATCAGGCGCAGCACTTTGGCCGTTTTCGGCCCGTTGTACTTCGGGTCGAGCTCCAGTACCGCCGCCTTGGAGAATCCCGGCGCATAACCCACCTGGCTGTGCGCGATCATCGGCGGCCGCGTCCAGTTCGGTATCACGTCCGGCCTGATGTGCCATACGATCGCGCCGGTGGTCTTGCCCGTAGGGATGAGCGAACGCAACACGAACCAGCCGTTCTGTGCGCGGTCGCGTCCATCAAACAGCATGAGGTCGGCCGTATCTGACTTAACGTTGACCCGGGCCAGCGCGTCGTCCACCCCCAGGGTGATGCTTTTACCCTCGGCAAACGGCAGCGGCTGAGTGTATCCCTTGGCCTTCTCCCAGTCTTCCAGGTAGTACGCCTTCTTCGGGTCATCAGGCAGGGGCAACGCCTTTTCCATCGGATCGTTAGGCGTCCGCGGGAAGATGCCGGCTTTAGTTCCGTCCACCAGGTACGTCTTGCCCATGTAGATCGAGGGCAGGAACTCCAGGTTGAAGCCCGCTCGCCCGGCTAGTTTCTGCGGTAGCGGCTTGTCGAGATTGATGCTGACCTTGACCCCGCCTGGTTCCGCTTGGACTTCCAGTGTGTAGCTCAAATCATAGGTCGGAAAAGCGAGCTCGGCAGTGAGCCGATTGTTCGCTTTATCGGCATGGCGCCCTTTGAGAGTCGCCACCAGGTCCCACTGCTCGGGCGTTGGCATCAGGCGCACGTCGCCATTCGTGGCGATGCGCTGGCCATGGAAAATTATCTCCATAGCCGTGTTCTTCTGGTCTACGAAAACGGGATGGTACGTGCTGTCGTAGAGAAATACGCTAAAACCTTGAGTGTCGAGGTAATTCTTGGAGGTCACCGTCATAGCGAAATCGGCGCCGAACAGACTTGGGCCGGAGATCAAGACTAATAAGACGAGACACACTCTGTTGAGGGTGAGCATAGTTTGAGGTCAACTGCTCCTGTGCATCAACGTAACATGACATGCACACCGTCTGGGCGACGTTCATTTCCAGGATTACTCCCGGTAAACGCCCGGGTCTACGAATGCTATTGGGCGCATTTCGCAGCGGAATCCACTTGAGCGAATAGTCGCCATGTCGTCGAAGTGCTGCCCGACGACCGGAACACAAGATTCCTCTCGCGGACAAGATGCATCAAAGGCTCCCGTTCCCATGCACCCTCTCCTCGCCGGGTTTCTTCTCGCTTGGCGCGAGAAGACACCTTTCAGAAAGGACACAGACTTCGTGTTTCCGAGCGTCAAGCTCAAGGGCCAGAAGCCGCTGTCCGCGTCCATCATGGTGCAGACGTATTAGAGGCCAGCGGCGGTGAAAGCGGGAGTCATCAAGGCAGGCAAGAAGGTACGTTTCGGCTTCCACAACTTCCGGCATGCGCTGGCGACGGCGTTGGTGAAGCTGAAAGTGGATGCGAAGACGGTGCAGGGCATTCTGCGTCACGAGGACTTCGGGACGACCATGCAGCTTTATGCACGGCCCGACATGGAGTCGATGCGCGATGCACAGGGCAAGTTCCTGGAGCACTTATTGGGCGACAGGATTCACCTGCTCACGGAGAAGGTTCAGTGAGAAACCGTCGGTCGAGCCAGCGAATCGTGAGATGGATCGTGGGTCGGGAATTTCGGCTCGTGCCGCTAAGCGCTTTAGAATTATGGTGGCCAGGGACGGAATCGAACCGCCGACGCCAGCCTTTTCAGAGCTTGGTTAGTTAATGTTTTCAATGACTTGGAACGCACGGACGACACCGTAAGTCATTGATGACCACCCTTGGTCGCGAGTTTTGTGGGCTTTCTTGTGGGCTGCGGGAATGTGGCGCAAAGCGCCCGCTTATTGCCCGGCCTCAACGGTAAGTTTCAAACCCATTGCCTTCGTAACAGCAACCAGTGTGGACAGGCGAGGATTGCCGTGTGCCGACAGTGCTCGGTACAGGCTCTCGCGCTCGATACCAGCCGCCTTGGCCACCTTGGCAACACCACCCCGGGCTTCAGCTACCCGGCGCAAGGCGACCAGGAGCACCCGCGGCTCTTCCGCATCCTCCAGCGCCGTCCTCAAGTATTCGGCGGCGAAGTCTGGGTTTTCACGAAGCTCCCTAACCATCGCTTCGTCATGAGAGGTGCTGGCCTTGTGTTTCATGGCTTGCGCGTCCTTTCCTTGTAGTCATGGAGGCATTCAATCGCCCGATTTATGTCGGACGCTTGTTTGCGTTTATCGCCGCCGCACAGCAGCAGCACGCAGGTCCTGCCCAGCATCGCGTAGTACATCCGATATCCTGGCCCCCAGTCGATCCGAAGTTCGGATACTCCCTCGCGCAGAGATTTGCAATCGCCGAAGTTCCCAAGAGAAAGCCGATCAAATCTTTTCCTGCTCGGGTGATATACCGACGAATCTCGATCACACCCCGAGTGTATCTTATAAGTTACACCCGCGCAAGCCCAGATCGGACTCGGAATCGCGCTGTATCCTGGGCGCTTTTCTCTGATAGCTCGGCGGGCTTCCCCAAGAACTTCTAGGCGGCTACGCTTCTTCTTTTCCACTCCGCCTTGGTTCGGGTGGACGCCGCTCGGCCGCGGCTCCGGCGGGCGCTTCGGACCGCGCCGGTTTCGCGCCAAACAAAACCCAAACCCGTTTGGCACTCACCGCGCTTTCACTCGCACCCTGCCACCTTCACAAGCCCCCGTTCAGTTCCTTTCACCGTTCCGTCTGTTTTTGTCCGCTGGCGCTCAAGTGAAGGACAAAAACAGGCCGGAAACGGCAGAAAGGAAAAAACAATGAAATTAGAAGAAATCAACACCCGCACCAAAGATGCAGTCAGCTATCTCGTCGAGGCTCTGGAGTCAGGGCAGAGCGAAGTATTGATGCAGTATCTCTCGGCGATGGGATGCTTCCACAACTACAGCTTCGGCAACATCATGCTGATAGCCCGCCAGAAACCCGATGCCACCAACGTCGCCGGATTGAGGACGTGGAACTCGCTTGGCCGCTTCGTGAAACGCGGGGAAAAAGGCATCATGATTCTCGCCCCGATGATCGGCCAGAAAAAAGCCGACATCGTAGCAGAGGCGACCGACGACGCGAAGCAGTCACAGGAGCAACTCTACGGATTCCGCGCGGTTTATGTATTCGACATCAGCCAGACCGAAGGGAAAGACCTTCCAACCTTGACCGAAGTGCAAGGCGATGTCAGCGGTTACCGTGAACGGCTGGTCAAGTTCGTGGAGTCACGAGGCATTGCGCTGGATTATTCCGAATCGATCGCACCTGCCAAGGGGCTATCCCACGGCGGCAAGATCACGTTGCTTTCCGGGATGCAGCCTGCCGAGGAATTCTCGACTCTGGCGCACGAGATCGGCCACGAGATGTTGCACCGAGGAGAGCGCCGCACCCTTACCACCAAGCAAGTCCGCGAGACTGAGGCCGAAGCCGTAGCCTTCGTGGTCTGCCACGCCATCGGGCTGGCGACGGGAAGTGCCGCCGCAGATTACATCCAGCTTTGGCACGGAGACGCCAATCTGCTGCGCGAGAGTCTGGAAGCTGTTCAGCAAACCGCAGCCATGATCCTCGGGGGCATTGCCCCCGAGGTCGCGGAGGCCGCCGCCGCCGCTTAGAATAAGCATCGCAGAGAATCGCGGCGGAGTGCCGGGCACTCCGCCGTTCTTGTTGCTGCATTAGAAAGCGTGTAGTCCATCCCTTGACACAATATAGTGAAATCACTATATTGATGCTTGCCAATGGTCGACGAACCCCCTTTGAAGCCGGTGATCTGGATCGGATCGAGCCGCAAGGATTTGCGCGAGTTCCCTGAACCTGTACAGGACCACATGGGCTATGCCCTTTATGTTGCGCAACGTGGCGGCAAACATCGAGACGCGAAGGCACTGAGCGGCTTTGGCGGGGCCGGAGTCGTGGAAGTTGTTAAGGACTATCGTGGCGACACGTTCCGCGCGGTGTACACCCTGCGATATGCCGGGACGGTATATGTCCTTCATGCCTTCCAGAAGAAATCGAAGACCGGCCGGGAGACGCCGCGCCGGGACATGGAGCTGATTACGCAACGGCTGCGCGAGGCCGAACAGATTGCACGGCAGGGGAGATAAAGCCATGACCAACAAGAAGAGATACGAAACCGGAAACCGCAACGTGTTCAAGGATATCGGTGTGCCGAATGCGGAGGAGCATTTGGTCAAGGCCCAGCTTGTATTCAAGATCGACACGATCATGAGAGATCGCGGCCTGAAACAGATCGAAGCTGCCGATTTGTTTGGCATCCGTCAGCCAGATGTATCCAAGATGCTGCGCGGCCAGTTCCGGCAGTTTTCAGTTGAACGCCTTTTGCGCTTCCTCGTGGCGCTCGACCAGGATGTCCAGATCGTAATTAAGCCGCACCATGACAGAGACAACGTTGCCGCGCTGCAAGTCTTCTGAACGGCTTGGCGGCCTGCGTCTCGCGACCCGCGACCCGCACACAAGATTCCCGTACACTCTCGGCGTTGTCGTACCAGCGCTGCCTACGGCAGCGGGAGGAAGGTTGACACGCCACCCCTGAAAGGGTGCTGCAGAGCGCTCGGACAGCGCTGAATGGGAACTCGCTGAGAGTGCAGATTCTTGGCAGGGTATTCCGCGAGCACTGTGCCCTTCGCCCCGTTGGACGCGACGCAGAGATTGTCCTAGACTGCCCGCAGTACCCGATGGCCACGGGGAGGGAGGTCGCTAAATTAATGATGGGTGTTTCACGCACAAGGTCGGCGGGAGCAAAGGTGACTGATGAAGAGTATGCACAGCTTGAGGCGCTGGCTCAAACTCGCGGGCTAACCGTCGGCGAATGGTGCCGCGAAGTACTCCTCGCGCAATTGAAACCACCTGTGGCCAGTCTCCCCGAAGAGACAATTCTGTCCGAAATTGTCGGCCTGAGAATGATTATGATCAATCTACTGCGCGCTCTCGGAAATGAAGAAACGCTGACGCCGGAGAAGGTGCAAGAGGTTATCCAGTGGGCCGACACGGAGAAGTTTGCGACAGCCTCCTCGAGAATTGGCTGAAGGAATTGGGCAAAAAGCGCGGGCTGGAAAACCAGACACGAGCCAAGATCAGACAGGTGATCAGCCTGGTGTACAAGCACGGCCAACGGGTGGGATTTCTTCCTCGTACGGAGGAGGCCAATCCCGTCCGCTTCGTGCGACAGTCAACGATAAGCAACTTCGACCCGATTATTTTGACGCCGACTCAGGCCTTTGCGATCATCAACCAGTTGGGGTTGATGTTGCGTACGCTGGTGCTGGTAAGCGCTGCCACCGCGCTACGCATTTCGGAGATCCTGGCTTTGCAGTGGAAGGACATCGACTCGGGCGGCCAATGTATCTACGTCCGTCGGGCCTATGTTTACGGGAAATTCGGCAAACCCAAATCAAGGGCCTCGAAGCGTCCCGTTCCTCTGCATCCCGTTCTCGCCGCTCATCTGCTCAACTGGCGACGAGAGACGCCGTACGGCACGGAAGAAGATTTGGTATTTCCCTCCTTCCAGCTGAAGGGCAGAAAGCCTCCGAGCGCCAACATGCTGTTGTCCGACCATCTACGTCCTGCAGCGCTCAAAGTTGGTGTTGTGGCCCCGCCCCGTGCATTCGGGTTCCACACATTTCGGCGAACGCTGGCGTCGGCGCTGGTCGCGAACAACTACGATCCGAAACTGGTGCAGGAGCTACTCCGGCACTCCAGCATCAAAACCACTCTGGACGTCTATGCGCAGGCCATTACACCGGCCAAGCTGGAGGCTCAGGGGATGTTCTTGGCCCAATTGTTAAAGGGCTCATGGACCGAGAAAAACCCGGCAACGAACCTCATTGTCTAGCTGATGCCTTCGTTTTGTGGGCATATTGTGGGCTGGGGCAAATCGAGTGTTTCGAGGTAAGTGCTTTGAAATGATGGTGGCCAGGGACGGAGTTGAACCGCCGACGCCAGCCTTTTCAGACCTAGTTCAACCTGAACCTACAACTACTTACAGGTCTGCGGGAGACTGCCAAGTACCTGCAAACACGTCTAAGCCGCCGCAATCATGGGCTGGGATCATGGGCTGACGAAAAGCCAAGTTAATTGAGGCGATTCCGTTCAAAAACACTTTCCGCACACAAGAATGGATAGTCGTTGCAATTGCTTTGCGCGATTCCAGCTTTCTTGGGTGAAAAAGAAACCGTTCCGGTCCAAGGGGGACGATTCCAAGGCTCCGGGTTTCTCGGGCGAGTGCTACGCTTTAGGCAGCAAAGATGTCCCAGTTAGTCCAGATCGAGACCCAACTGTCAAAGTTCACGACCGTGACCGGCGCACCGATGCTCCGCTCCGCTGTGGTGTTTTGGCTTCAGGGAATCACCCTCATATGGATGTTGGTTGAGTGAAAACTTGCCCGTTTGCAAATGAACCGCGAGTTTCATTTAGAATTCCCGCCAGCCATCGGCTTCTCCGCCAGGAACGTTCCCGTTTGTTGAGAGAGGCCTTCTGCGACCCATTTGATGCGCTACTCCTGTGCTCTTGCGGCAGCCGTGACCTGTTTTTGTTCGGTCGCGTCCGCTGCTGACTTAGATCAGGACCCGCACCACGATGATGGGAGCCAACCCACGGAGTAACATGGCGTATCTCCAAGGGCCACTAGAACGCAACGAGTTCAGCGCGGGAATCGAGAGCGGCACGGTTACGATCACTCGGTGCGACAGGAGGTTCATGATCAGTGTCATCGGCAAGCAATGCCTCGTTATGCAGATGGGGCGCAACGAGGCCTCCTACCCCTCTCGGCCGTAAACCGGGGGCAGCGGATCGGAGGTCGCAGGCGACACAGCTCCGCGCAAGGGCGGGCGTGTGACGATCACTCGCACCATCACCGATACCGGCGAGCGCCGGATAATGTTGGGCTACATGGCGTGCCACATCAAGACCTGCCTGACCGCGGAGGTCATCCCGAACGCGGGTGATCAGTCTCACAGCAAGACGGAATTAGATGGCTGGTACGCGGATCTCTCCCCGGAATTTTCCTGTTACGAAGATATGTACTGGGCGTTGAACTGCGGGGGCGTGGGCGTTGGGTGCCGCGACCAAGTCGTGTTGAAGGACTATGGTGCTGACCAGCTGGGTTACGTACTCAAGGAGACTATTGCCACCACAGATCAGCAGAGGACTTTCACAATCACTCATCAAGTCGTGGAAGTGACCAAGACAGTCCTGGGCTCTTCGCTGTTCGACACGCCGGCAGTCTGCCAGGTCAAAGACATCGGCTACGAAGAGGCAAAGATATCCGCCGTCAAGCATGGCGCGACCGCAATGACCCAGCCGGAGGCAAATCAGGAACCGGCCATCGCTGCCCCTATGGGGGCAGAAACTCCGCGACAAATAATTACTCGATCCTTCGTCTGGCAGCAGTTACTTAACCTGACTATCCCTGCACGATTAACCAGGGGGTTGCCATGACACTTCCCAAGGAGGTGGGGTGGTTCGCCCCTGAAAGAGAGGCACCATGAAGCTAACGAGATATTTCGCACTTCCAGTCCTTGCACTCGGCTTGGTCTCAAGTACGAATGCACAGCAGAACCAGATACAGGAAACCGTTTCTTCTGTCATCACCTGCGTTTCGATAGCCAATCAGCATCAGCACTGTTCAGCTGACACTAGCGCCGGCGTAGTCATGTTGCGCCAGTCCGGAGAAAACAGCTGCCTGCTGGGCAGAAACTGGGGGTATGACGCGCAGGGAGTCTGGGTGTCGGAAGGTTGCAGCGGCGAGTTCGCCACCGGCAGTACATCTCGCTCGACGGCGATACCTGCGGAAGCGGGCGCGGCTTTCGAGCCCGAAGACATGAAGTCGGAGATGGCTACCGTCACAACCGGCACCAATCCCGAGGTGCACTATACGGGAATGTTCAATCCCTACGGCAGCATTCGTAACATCGTTGGCATTGATAATAATGCAGCGGAGGTGCAGGACGATGCCAGTCGCGTGGGCATCAACTTCAACACCTTCGGCCCGATTAAGGTGTTTGCCACGGCTGAGTGGGGGGTGGACCTGGTGCAGAGCGAAACCACGTTCAACGCCGGCGCGACTACGGCGCAAGGGTTCGGCGTCATCAATCAGGAGACGAACCCTGTTTTCGGCGCACGCCTTGGTTTCATCGGCGTGGACTTCGGCAAGTTCGGACGCCTGTCATTCGGTAAACAGTACTCTACCCATTACGACGTTACGGACTACACGACGGATCGCTTCAACGTCTTCGGTGGCGTGTCCACCGCGACCTATCCGGCCGGTACGGACGGCGGTCAGTCCGGCACCGGACGCGCAGACCAAACGATCCTCTACCATCTTAAGTTCGCTAAAATCTTCGACTTCGGCGCCCAGGGGCAGTTGCGCACCGGGGCCACTTACCAGGCCTTTAATGGCTTCGGCTTTTCGTTGCAAGCGACGGTGTTTCGGGGAGTGAAGATTGGCGGAGCCTATAACAAGACCTACTTCAACCCGGAGTTTAGGCAAGCGGTATTCGGTGGCGGTAACACAGACTACTGGGCCCTCGGAGGGAAAGGCGATTGGCGCAATCTGGAATGGGGCGCCGTCTGGGTTCAGCAAAATAATGGCGACATAGCGTTCGTTCCCAACCCGGCTGGAGGCCCGGAACCAGTGGCTGTGGGATTCTCCGCCAATGGAATCGAGCTCTATTCCAAGCTGAAGTTCGGGAGGTTCGCGGCCATCTTCGGCTTTGAGGACTATATTCCGCGCCACCTTAATCCTCTTATCAACTCCAATTTCAAGACGAGATACGCGATTCTCGGCGCCGAATGGCACTTCTCGAAGTCCGGCTACACATTCTTCGAAACAGCCCTCGGCGACTCCAAGAATGCGGAGGGGATGAATGTATCCAACGAGGCGGCCATCGGCTTCCGTTACGACTTTAATTGGAAAACCCCGCATGTCGAGTAAAGCTGCCGGCCGAGGTTCGATGCGTGCGCCCGGCGCAATATACAGGATCATCTGATCGCGAGCGTATTCCATCGTTTGGCGCAAATCCCCGAGCAGTAGGCAATCCGGCCGTCTGGGTTGACACTGCAGGCTCAACAAAACGCCCGCAGGTTAAAGGCTACGGAGGCCCCCTGCGGGCGTGCGACTCTCTAACCCATTAATCGCGCACCGGCTAATCATTAGCTGTGACAACGGTCACGGACCTCACATTCAGATTATCCAAGAAGGGATCCCGGTATCCCCCACTGAGTGACGGCATTAAGAGATTTTGCTTCACTCCCTTAGTCCGTTGGCACTCGCGCTCTGTGTTGGAGCACGTTTCGGTACTTCAGAAGAGGGTCGTGGTGTGGATCGGAAACCAGACGGGTATTGGAGCGGAACCGAGGCTTGGGGTCACCTAGCGACAAACAACGAAATGGGTTCACCGGAGGCGCTCTCGCTCGAACGATCTTGGTGAAACCACAGACAGCGAATGCCAAAGGATTCGAAATACCGACATATTGGACATTGCGCCGAGAATCCACATCGCAAGCACGAATTGTCAGGCTCGCGTTGCTTAACTCCCAAGAGCGTCATCGCATGTTCAGCCTGCAGGCTAGGAGATTTCACGTTCGTGATATCCAACACGCTTAAGCCTCTTTCCTTTTCGCCCCGTTGAACTTTCCAGACGACTGACTGTCGTATGAGCTTGAATGAATCTCCAGGAGCCACAGCTGAAGTCTTTTCGTTCAACCCGTGCGGGCCCTTGAATGCTTCGTTCATTCCACAATACCGAAGCAAACCAACCACAGCGGTGACCGGCGTCACCTGTCGGTGTGCATTACCCGTCGAAGGGTTCTGTCGCCTGGGCGTCACTCGCTCCTATGACGTAGGTCATATCTAGACTCTTCCGAGCATGTTGAAATAGAGCCAACTCTTGAGTCTCCGATCCTTGGGCCGAATGGAGCTTGCTCTTCGGCTCGAAATAGAAGAAATGGCACACTCATTCAGCTATTACAAAACGCAGAAACTATTGACCGCTTGGTGGAACAGGGCAAATTCCTGATGAAAGCCTTCCATGCTGAGAACGACAAGAACCCAGACGGACGCGAGACTGAGTTACTTCGCGGCCAGCTAGCGGGCTGGTACAGCACATTGCACACGCTATACCACGATGGCGCGGCAGAAATCGTCGACCGCGTTAGTACCAAGACCCGCTTGTCGGTACCGTTCGGTAATTCGAATTGCTGTCGGACAGTATTTAGCTAAGAGTTAGTTACCTCAACTTAGTTACCTCAACTTTGAAGAATAAGGTGATCTCCGTAATCGAAATATCTGTAACCTACTGAAAACTAACAAATATAATAAATACTAGATTTACCGAGATTTCACTTGCACTTCTCAGGAGGTGCAGGTTACTCTACGTCAACTGCAATCAGCGCTGCTCTGCTGTAACGTGGGCAGCGGGGTGAGCCGGCTAAAACAGCGGAGAGTGAAAGAAATGACGAAAAGAATTGTTCTCACATTGGGATGCATTGCACTTCTTATCTCAATGTCTAGCATCGCTAACGCGGACGCAATCAGCTTCAACTTTCTGTTCTCGCCGAATCCGGTGGCGGCGAACGCCACGGGACTATCGGCTGGACCAGCACTGGTGTTGATCGTCAGCGATACGAAGATACCAACATTCTTCAGCCTCGTCGGAACCGCCAACATTTCAACTGGTATAGCCTCCAGTTACAACGCTGGGCTCAACGCCCTGTTAGCACAGTACGGCACCGGACTCGGCATCGAGGTCGAAGTGGATTCGGCGCAGTGCCTTGGGACTGGAGTCTGCTTGCAGGGCATCTTGAACCATGGTTTGTACGCCGCGGTGTTGGGTGGAACGGGTTCGTTCCAGGGTCTGTTCACAGTGACCTACGTGAACCCGATTATTCCGGCTCTGTTTGGCGATCCGTTACCCTGGCAGCCGACTGGTTCCGACTCGTTGACGACGGGCCTCAATATGTTCACGAAAGGCGGCATCACGGATTCTGCCATTCTGGGCGGTGGTTCGATCACTTACCAGACGGTGCCTGAGCCTTCCTCACTGGCTCTGCTCGGCTCCGGAGTGCTCGGTTTGGCGGGAATAGCTCGTCGCCGCATGTCAAAGTAGTTTTGACCGAGGCGTGAACTTCACGCATCATGGTTAAGGATTCAGGGCCGCCGATATCGGTGGCCCTGTTCTTTTGTGCCAGCCCTTGCGGCAAGCGTCGCGAAATCCGCGGTGTAACGTGGCTTTCGCGCATATAAAGCAATTCGGTTGACAGAGGGGCGATCTTTTGTAAGCCCTGTCATTTGATTCGTGTCTTGCGAAACAGCTTTTTGACTGAACAGCCGTCCGAACAGAATTGCTCCGACTGCGATCGAAAACTTGTTCCGCTTTCGCGAACAGCCACAAACAAGACGGACCGCGCGCGTTGGGCTATCGCCATGGTCGCAGGTACTTGGCAACAACGACTAACGGCTCCGGTGTTGAGATAACCGCACAAATGGGTTGGCCGAGCATCGCATGGCAACGGCCAAACCATTCCGCCGCCTGTGGCATATCTTCGCGGTGCTAGCCGGGCAAGATCCATCCGATACCGCTGGATGCCTAGGTTATTTTTCGCCGAAGTGGAATCAGCCTACAAATCGAATTCGTGCGGCATACGTGCGACCTAGAACAGATGGTACTTATTCTTATTTCTGGGCCACCTACGCAGCCAGCGGAAGCTGAAGTTCTTCCGTTCTCGCCGGAGTGGCGGCACTCCAATCAAATGGTACGATCTGACGCACGGGGCGTAACAACCCATCTGCGTCATACTGCGCGCCGCATGATAGACATCCCAGTCCAATCAATCTTCCGGGGAGTTGTCTATCGCGGCCGCTTTCGCGTATTCCTACTCCCATGAGCCGTGAGCCGCAGCAGGGGCAGGTTGACGACGTCATAGAGAGCAGATAAAGAGATTTCATGCCAAGCTCCAATTCAAATCGACTCAGCCGGGCGACAAAGGACTACGCAACCCGCGCTAGTTAATCGAACGTTAAGCTTTCTTAGCTGATTTACTATCGGGCGAAACCTGTATAAACACGAGGAAATGCCTTACCAAGGCTGCATGAGATCGCGAGCCAAGGGTTTTGTACGACGGAAGGCTCAAAAACTTCTGGCTTTACTGACGTTCAGCTCCGGGTGAAAAACCGGGGTTCGTCGATGGCAAACTCTGATCGCTAATGTAATCAGGCCATATCACACGTAATCCTGATCTCCCCTCGTGTGGAAACCATGTGATTTCAGCACAGTCGAATCTTCCAAAATCTTGCCCTTATAACCTGTGTCTCAGATGCACCACACCCCTAGGATTTCGGCACTCACGTCACACAACGCACCGATGGGCGACTCACAGTGACAAGCGAATGGCGAATGGTTAAGCTGTGCGAAATGAATGATCCCGAAATAACTCATCTTTCCATCGCAGACATTCGCGAAGACGAACTCGTGCGGCGATTGCTCTCCAATCCGCTTTGGCGTGTCGACATGTTCGAGCTCCACGGCATCCCAAGGGGGATGCTGGACAAACAGAAAGTTCCCTTAGAGACCGCACCAGGCCGCTTCAAAGGGGACGTCGATGTCCTCTTGTGCGCTCCGGATCACCCCGCGGAGGCGGTAGCCTTCGAAATGAAGAGAATAAAGTTCGGGATATCGGCCCTCCGTGCTGGTGGCAGACCGAACAAATTGAAGGAATTTGATAAGGCCATCCAGCAGGCGAATCGGCTAGCACAGGTGGGATTCTGGCAGGTATATCTCTACGTCATTGTCGCGGTCGACGCGAGGGAGCAGAACGCCGGGAAGCACTCTTATCAGGGCCTTTCATCAGAACTGAAGAGTCTGGTCGCCTCCGTTATCACACCTCAAGGATTGAATACGCGAGTCGGGCTGTGTGATTTGGAATTCACCCAGCCGATGGACTACGCACCGTTGACCGTCGGGGCACATGGGATGCGTCTTCACCGGCTGGCGACAACACTGCCGCAGAGTGAGGAGCTAACGAATTGGGTGGCTGGAGTCTTCCCCAAGCCAGAGTAAAGCCAACGCCCTTCGAATGTGCCGAAAACCCTGCCTGAGTGGGGCATCTAAGACGCGGGTTATAAGGGCAAGATTTTGGAAGATTCGACTGTGCTGAAATCTCATGGTTTCCACCCGCTAGAGTCTCAGTTTCAGCGTTGACCGTATTTCGGGGAGGAATCTCAGCGATTGTCAGCAGCAGATCTCCGCAAGCCGACTTCTGTCCCGCGGACGGGAGTCCGACCTGGACTGTACATTCAGAGTCGCCCAAGTTGAACTCATCTTAATCAGGCAGTTCATCAGAAGGGAATCTTGCATCGGTTGAGACTGGAGACACAGTCAACTTCCGGCGTTCGACCACGGATCCAGAATTTGCGAGTGCCTTGGGGCAGCGCCCTCGTTGTGGTTTACAGGCATGCTCAGCAGCGGCCTCAAGTTTCTTTGTAGTTACGGCGACAGATGAAATCGCTCGTGGAGAACGCACGCGCGCACCAACATCATCAGCACTTGGTCGTTGGCAACGCGCGCGCGCTTTCATCGATGGTGTCCAAGCTGTCTAATAGATCTGCGACTCTCCGCTGATCGAAGAATGAAATCGAGCGAAGGACTGGACCACGAAGCGAGTCTTGCACGAAGCCGTGAGCCGCGACCAACGTTCCACTCATTAGCCTAGCCCCAGACCGTGCTGGTCGCGCACCGTCCGTGGGGGGGAAACTGCAAGCTCAGGTTACTGGATGGGTTTCGACGGCGCGGCCTCTTTAGTCTTCCTCGAATGCCCTGCTGCACTCCGCGATCGACCTTGCACGACGCTTTCGTCAACCGGGGTACCCTCCGCCACTTGTCCCGAGCAAAGGGTGCCGTCAGCAACAAAGTAGAAGTGGGTGGCCTTTTCCTTGGTCCCGCCTTGCCGCGGTTCGATGCGGCTCGAATCGGACTTAGTGGGTCCATCGGTTGCGAGGTAGTACTTGACGTTGACCGCCCGTTGCGAGCCCAAAGTCTCTTCGGAAACAACTTCTTTTTCATCGGTATAGCCGACGACTTCCAGCTTGCCGTTCGGCATCTGCTGTAGGCGGAGAGCAAGTTTGTCCAGCGTGTCCTTGCAGTCATTGTCCACGCGCCACGGTCTCCTGGGGTCTTTCTCGAAGGTACACTCACCCCAATCTTCGATGTTGACACACGATATGGTAGGTGCAGCCACGGCGACCGAAGTGGTGCAGCTGCCAGTCAGGCCGCGAGCATCGGTGGCCGTCACCGTGACGTTGATGGTCTGTCCTGCTGTATCAGGAGTCGTGTTCAAAATTGCCGACTCTCCCGTCCCACTGATCGTTGCCGCCGAAGCGGTGTAAGCGTAGCTGGAAATCTGCACCTTGTCCGGACTGCTCGCGCTCGCCGTAATCGTGGAGGACTCGCCAGGTTTCACCGAAGTCGGGTTGGCCGAGCAAGTTATCTGCGGCGGATTGTGGGGCACGTTAACGTTGAAGTTCGCACCGCAATTGGCTACGTTCGCGTTCTTCGGTCCCTTGGGGTCGGTGATGGTGACGTTGGCGGTGTGGGCACCGTCGGACAAGCCGGTGGTGTCCACGGTGGTGGTCTGGGTACTTGTGCTCGATAGCTTGCCGCCGCTGAGCATCCACAGATAGGTGAGGGTGTGTTTGGGATTGAAGTTGGCTCCCGTGGAGGTTACCGTCACCGTCTCACCCACGATGACCGATGCCGGGGAGGCCGTGCAGCTTGCCGATGGCGGAACCGGCGGCTTGCCGCCGAAGTTGTAAACAACACCGCCAAGATAGCGAAAACTGTTCTGATTTCTGGTAAGTACGTTGTCGAAGTCAGAACGAAGATAGCTGACTTCAAAGGGACGGATGGCAAAGTGCTCATTTACGGCAATGTCGAGTCCCACCCCGGCGTCGGCTGCGAAGGCATTGTTGGACGAGGACTTGGAGGTGAAATTCAGCAGGCTATAGGCGTGGCCATAGACATTACTGTGGGCCCCACCAACCAGGGCGTGCGCGTAGGGGCGGAAAATCCCGTAGCGCTTGCCGATCTGGGGACCGAACATGTAGGTGAACAGGTTGCCCTGGACGCCGGCCATAGCCCCCTGGGGAATAAACGGGTTACCGGGCGGGAGGATGATATTGCGAGTTCGGCTGCCGTAGCCCTCAAGTTCGGCCTTGAGCCCAAAGAACTTGCCGAAGTCGAAGACCACCGAGCCGCCCCCTCCGTTCAAGTCGTAGGCGCGGTAGAACTCGGAATCTTTCGTGGTGAAGTCGATTGCGGCAAAGCGGGCATAGGAGTAGTCAATCGCGATCTCCGCTTTGGGAGCGTCCTGAGACCATGCCGCCCAGCCAGGCAGTATGACAGCCATCACGATAAGTGCAGCTCTTAGCTTCATGAGCTTCCTCCATAACCCTGTGTGTTACAACCGCCTTAACATCTTCATCCCGGTCACCAATGATCCAGGCAGCTCAACCTCAATTGCGAACAAGCAGTTTGATCTAAAGCTCCTCCTACCGTCCTCCGCGGGCAGCCGCGACTGCCCTACGTTTCACGCGCCAGGCTCAGGACCTAGTGTGTGATGACCTCCCCCAGTGGCGTGTTTCCGGTCCACCAGGATGGGCCCGTGTCCAACCGCAGGAAGCCAAGACCGCCGGCACCTTGGTCGAAGTAGGAGCCCGAGAGGGTGGAATTTTGGTAAGCACCATTCGGGTCAATGTTGGTTCCGGCATAAGGCGATCCGGGGTAGGTCTTCGCTCCCACATTGAGGGCGTCGTAAGGGCAACCCGCGGAGGAGCTATTGCAAGGAGCGGGCCCAACCGGGTCCGGACCAGAGCCCGTGGTGTTGAACTCGACCGTCCAGACTACTTGGTCAGGAAGCGTGACTGGTGTGGTAAAGGTGAAGGTTAGCACCGTGACGATGCTGTCCTGACATTTGCCGGGGCTGGTGGGGCTGTTAGTGATGTTAAGAGGGTTAAACCAACTGAGGGGACTATCTGGGCAGTTCGTCGGATCCGCAGATGGGCGGTAAGGAATAGTTTGGTTTTGTGTAACGGTCGCTAGCGGTGTCGTCAAGTCATTCACAGCGTATATATTTGCCGTGATTGGCCAGTCGAAGGTCTGCCCGGGCGTCGTTTGGCAGGTGCCGTCGTACCAGATACCGCTCACGCCGCATGCGAAACTGCTGAACACCACGTTCAGCGAAACCAGGGTCCTCCCGGTATTGGCCGCAAGCGCCACTCCGTTTCCGAACTCACTGACGGAGTTGGACTCGAAAGCGTAAGATTGCGGTTGACAGTTGTCCGCGTTAAAAGGTATCGCGTTGTAGGCGGCGACACTTGTGCCGTCGCCAACGTTGCAGGCCGCCAGAACCGTCACAATCGTCCCGCCTGTCACCGTCCCCAAAGTCGCGCTGATCGTTGGGCCCCCAACTCCTGTCCCGGTCACCAGGCCTGGACTGACCGGTGTGTCATCAACATGTGCAATGGTGTCTGACGACGAAACCCAGCTAACTTGAAATGTGAGATCCTTCATGCTTCCGTCCGAAAAGGTCCCAGTGGCATTAAGTTGTATCGTGCCACCGTCGGCGATAGAAGGGTTCGCCGGAGTAACCGCGATCGAGGTCAGTATCGCGGCCGTGACCGTGACAGAAGCTGAGCCCGTAACCCCGGGAAACTCGGGCAGAACCGCGCCGACGGTCACGCCCCCCACCCCAGTACCCGTTACAAAGCCTTTGCTGCCGGCGGCACTGCTGACGGTGGCGAGCGTCGTATCGGAGGAGGCCCAGGTCACGGACTTGGTGAGATCCTTGGTCGTCCCGTCGGAAAACGTCCCGGTCGCAATAAGTTGTTCGCCTGTGCCAACGGGAATTGATGTATTGGCTGGCGTGACCGTGAGCGATGTCAGTACCGCGGCGGTGACCGTCACGGCGGCCGAGCCCGAGACCCCGGCAAGCGTCGCGGTCATCGTCGAGCTCCCAACTCCTGTCCCGGTCACCAGTCCGCTGCCACTAACCGTCGCCATGGCGTCCGACGACGAACTCCAGCTCACCTGACTTGTGAGGTCCTGAGTAGTCCCATCCGAAAACGCCCCGATGGCTGTAAGTTGTTCAGTAGTACCGTTGGCGATCGAAGGTTTCGACGGGGTGACCACGATCGCGACCAGTACCGGGCGTGTGATCGTCACCGTAGTTGGGCCCGTAATGCCTCCCTGAGTCGCAGTGATCGTCGTGCTCCCAGCCGCTATCCCCATCACGACGCCCTGGCTGCCGGCTGCATTGCTGACCGTTGCGATTGACCCAGCGGAGGAAGCCCAAGTCACGAACGCGGTGAGATCCTGGGTCGTGCCGTCCGAGAAAATCCCGTTCGCAGTAAGTTGTCCGCTGGTCCCCTTGGCGATTGTGGAATCGGGTGGCGTGATTGTAATCGAGGTCAGTACTGCGGGTGTAACTGTCACGGTGATCGTACCGGACACCCCCGCCTGAGTCACGGTAATCGTCGCGCTCCCCACACCGGTCCCCGTCAGCAGGCCGCTACTGCTGACCGTCGCAATAGCGGCTGACGACGAAGTCCAGCTCGCCGAAGCGGTGAGATCCTGAGTACTTCCGTCCGAGTAAATCCCGGTCGCGGTCAACTGCAGGTTTGTGTCGTTGCCAATCGACGGATTCACAGGTGTGATGGTCAGCGATTTCAAAGTCACAATAACACCAAGGCTTGTTGCTCCCGTGACCGGACCATCGGCCGTATTGAACAGGGCTGAGATCATGGAGCTGCCTTTGCCCTGGCCAAGCGCGAGTCCACTCGCGCTAATCGTGGCCACGCTCGTGTTCGACGAACTCCAGGTGACCAGACCGGTCAGATCTTTGCTGCTGCCGTCGCTAAAAGTTCCCAGGGCAGTAAACTGCTGAGTCTGACCTATATCGAGGGTGGAACTTGCCGGCGATACCGTAATGGACGTAAGCAGAGGAAGATGCGCGTCTCCGCATGCGGTAAGTGCTCCTAGCATAGCGAGAACGACGACAAGCAAGAGTTTCTTCGAAGAAGACGCTTCCTGCGGGAAGCGAAGCGAGCGGGTGAATTTCACGTTTCGATCTATGAGTCTGCTTGTGATCACGTCAATCTCCTTCCCGCTTTGCTGCTATCGGTCCGTCCCAGCCCGGGGCCGTCGAGGCGCTTTGCAATCCCTGCTCTTTTGCTATCAAAATGAACAGTTGCGTATCGTAGATATCTACTGACATTTGCCGCTGTCACCCCACCTTTTTAGGCCGCGTAGGACGGACGAAATCTTGAAGAGTACATCAAGCGTGATCGAGCTTCTGGTTGTGTCAATGAGATTTATCGCCATTTACATTCTGCATATTAGGCGCTGCAAAGAAGGCGGGTCCTCCGGCCAATTAGACACGCGCCCAAAACTCATGCCATTGAGGCGAAGAGGGTCTCCAGTCGGCGTTTCAGACGAAGGGCGGTTTGGATTCTGGGTTAGTTGCTATATGGAATCAACAAGAAATGGCGGTCGACAGCAACGATGGGACGATTTTGTTCCTAGGTGGATTGTTTGTCAAGATAAAGACTCAGCGCCCATTCGCGACGTTATGGGTCACGCTGATGTGCGAGACCCGGACCGCCATTTGATCTAACTCGCCACGCCGGGCTATCTCTATTGAAAGAGCGGACAAATGTGCCTGTAACGAAACTCGCTGGTTGTGAACGATCTAAAACACGGTGACAGCGAAGGTGCCGTGGCGTTGTGGATCGGGCTAGGAACCGAAGCGCACTTCGCCAATCTGCGGCTCTTGAAGTGACTCGCGCCGTCAGCCGATCTGAATCATTCTGCCGTGTGCAGAAATCCTGCTTGAGGCTTTATGCACATTGCCGATGCGCCTTTTGGTTCGGCTCCGGGCAGGCCGACTGGTAAAAACTAAATAGACCGGGGAGTTCCGAAATTGCCTCGGCCCACATCTGCGTCCACAGCTCCCGCTGCCGCTGGAGATCCCTCTCGAAAGCGTATAGGCCCCCAAATTCTCTGCCCTCGGGGTCTAACAGGCGCTGTAGTTCATCGATTGTGGGCAACTGCTGTCCGGCCAGTTCCAAGATAAACAACAAGTTGAAATAAATGTGAATGAGATCTTTACGCCCAAGCCGCGGTTGAGATTTCTGAGCACTCGCCAATCGCCCCAGGAATGGCTGATCGTTGTGTAATCCTGCGTCCCGGATGATGTTCTGCGTGCAACGATCCGAGAGGAACAGCTTGTCCGCCCTTACGAGATTAAGTACGGCCTCCTGCTCCCCCTTCAAGGCTCTGGCTATAAGAGTCAACGGATGAACTCGCTGCAACACGGCGCAAACTAAAGTCGCTCGCAATGCTCGGTTAATCTGCACCGCGGCATCAAATGACAAAGCGAATGGAGGCTCGAAACCAGGTGTCCATAAATTAGCCGCCCGCTTCGCTACTTCGGTGAAAGCGGCGTCGAATTTGGCGAAATCGCTGCCGCTGGCAGCCGCCATCATGCTCCTGTAGTGCTGGCCCACCTTCAAGGCATCTGCCGCGGCAAGCTTATCTCTGATCTTCGCGGGGCTGGCCTCCGGGCCCAGAGCCCGTAACACTGCTTCGGCTTCTATATGAGATTGATCTGTCTCGATGTTGTGACCGTTAAGGCGCAGAGCACCCAGACCCGATACCTGACAGACCCATAAAGAGATGTCCCTTGACCCTTCCGGCACAGGCAAATGCCGCCTGACCCACCGCCACAATCCTGCCAAAAGCTGTCGAACAGCACGACTTCGTGCTTCCTCGGAGGCGACAAACTCCGAGTTCCGTTTTGTCGGTTTACTTTTCCCGCCTTGATTCACAGTTATACCAGTCGGCTTTCCCTTTAGAGATCTCTAAAGCGGATAGCCCTCCTGAAGTGGTCGTCCGAGGTGATGCAATGAGTCAGCATAATGCAAAATCTGATTCCTCCGAAGAACTGAAGCCAGCGTTGCCGGAATTAGGTACGGCACCGTGCCCGGTCTGCAGGCGGCGGGTCACCATATTTGTGACCAAAACCAAGCGTCCGTTTATTAACTGCGGCTACTGTGCGGCTCGTGTCTTCTATAACGGCTCACGCTCGATCGGGCTGCTCCAGCGACAGATGAAGAAGAAGACGACGAGCAAAGGGCAGAGCGATTGAAAGCCGCAAAGCTGCGTCTCCGATGGTAGCCAATTAAAGATGCAAGGATCCGGGGCGTTTGGGTTATGGATATACAACCATTTGTCGATGCGAACGCGGCAGCTCAATTTCTGAATCTGCGGCCACGTCGCATTTTGGAGCTCGCAAGGCAGGGCTCGATTCCAGCCTATCCGCTGGGTAGTGGCCAACGCCGTACTTGGCGATTTCGCCTATCGGAATTGGCTTCTGCACTGGGTTCGGGTGCGGTAAACTGTGCCTACGCAGCCGTCCGTGCCGGAAAGGGTAAGAACTAGATGGCACGGAGACGGAATCAACACGGGAGCATGCGTGTTTTGTCCCGCAAGTCTGGGGACATGTTCGAGTACAGGTACTACAGGACCCGCGCCGACGGTGCGCGAGTCGCAGCGAACTTTGTTGTGGGCACTGTGGTGGAGTTAAAAACGAAGGCTGGGGCCTGGGCGCGACTCCGGACAATGGGGTTCGATCCCAACGGCTCTATGAGTAAGGCAGCGAAACCAGTCACTTTCGGAGAACTGGCGAAAGACTACATCCGGGTGGAACTCTCGGATGACCAGTCCGAAGCTGCGATTCCGAAAGCGTACGCGACGATTGAAACTTACCGCCGCTATATCAATCGGCATGTTTTGCCGCGTTGGGAGACGGTACGGGCCAGCGACTTGGATCCAATCGATGTGCAAAACTGGTTGCGGCAACTGCGTAAAGAAAAGGGTCTGTCGAACCCGAGCTTGGTGAAGATTCGGAATGTCATGCTGGTGATCTTCAAACACGCGCAACGGTGTGGTTTTCTGCCCAGGACGCAAGAAACCAACCCGATGTTGTTTGTGCGCCAGTCCTGCGTCAGCGACTTCGAACCGGTGGTGCTGACGCTGTCCCAATGCGTGGACATCCTCTCCAACCTGGGTGACATGCATCGGGTGCTTGTGCTGGCCGACGCTGCGACCGGGCTTCGCATCAGCGAAATTCTGGCGTTGCGCTGGTCGGACGTTGACTGGAAGAACTCCTGCATTCGAGTTACTCGTGCATATGTATATGGCAGGTTCGGACCACCGAAGAGCAAAGCATCCAAAAGGCCGGTGCCTCTGCACCCGCTGTTAGCTGCATCGCTCGAAGCGTGGCGGAACGAGACGCCTTATGCCAGGAACGAGGATTTCATCTTTCCAAGCTTCCGGCTGAAGGGTAGAAAGCCACCGCGGGCCAACATGCTGGTGGCAGATCACCTGCAGCCCGCGGCACGGAAGGCAGGCATTACCGGCCAGGTGGGTTTCCATACGCCCCAGCGCACGCTGGCAAGTGCGCTCGTGGCTAATGGGAGTGACCCAAAGCTGGTACAGGAGTTGTTACGGCACTCCAACATCAAGACGACGCTGGATGTCTATGCGCGGGCTATGACTCCTGCGAAGCTTGAAGCTCAAGGCTGGGTGTTGCAGCAACTGCTTGGAGCAGAAGTGAAATCACCAGTCGTATAGACGTTTGGATTCGCGATGTTGGCTTATCGTGGGTTGCGACCCACAAAACGGGAAGTCAGTTGGGACAGCTAAGTGATTGAAGATATGGTGGCCAGGGACGGAGTTGAACCGCCGACGCCAGCCTTTTCAGACCTAGTTCAACCTGAACCTACAACTACTTACAGGTCCGCGGGAGACTGCCAAGTACCTGCAAACACGTGTAAGCCGCCGCAATCATGGGCTGGGATCATGGGCTGACGAAAAGCCAAGTTAATTGAGGCGATTCCGTCCAAAAACACTTTCCGCACACAAGAATGGATAATTGTTGCAATTGCTTTGCGCGATTCCGGCTTTCTTGGGTCAAAAAGAAATCTTTTCGACACGCTTTCCAGACCGCCAACGATGCGCCCAACCTTCGGTTCAGCACTTCCCACAAGCCGGTTTTGGGCCAATCAAGACAAGCGGGGATTCCCTGATTATATTGTCCGGGGCAGATAGAGTGCGATATGGCCTTCCATGAGAAGGCCGGTCGTAGTCAAGCAAGTTCTTCATCCATTTCCTTAAGCAAGCTTTTCCTTCAGCGAGTTGCCACTGTCGCCACCCTTCCATCCACACTCTTTGGTGAGCGATTGTCGCTCGGGGCAAGTTGGGTGTTCTCGTTTCAGCCGGTGCTTCCACCTGTTCGGCGACCTTGTCTTCCACCATCGAGGATAGAAGTTGGGCCGAGCCATTTGCGCAGTCACCGGAACTCGGCTTTAGACTTCTACTGTACTTCCGTGAGCTATGCTGGCAAAGGGCAACCGCACTAGGAGTTTTACTAGTAGACTCCGTTTAGATGGCGTAAGTAGCATCCCATTGTCAATCTAAGTCTCTTGGGGGAATCGCGGGGATTGGGGTCGGAGCCGACAGGGTGGTGGGAAGTAGGCTGACACTGCGCTGGCTGTTGCGACCGACTTCGCTCCGGAGTGTTTAAAAACCTTCCTGAGGAACGACCGAGTGCTCATCCGTACTTGGGTCCGGATCAGGGAATGGAAGGGGTACCATTAGTGAACACCTCACCGACTCCTAGGCCCATCGTTGGACTCTCCCTTTTCATTGTGGCCGCACTCATAAGTCAGCTTACCGCCTGCGGGGGCTCATCTCCTCAAGCTCCGCCTGTTCCTGTACTCCAATACATCCTGATGATTCCGGCAACTTCCACGATCCATATAGGACAGACTCTGCAGTTCACTGCCGGGGGGACTTACAGCGACGGCAGTACCAAGGATCTAAGCAATCAGGTCACCTGGAGTTCGTCGAACCTGACGGTGGCCACGATCAGCTCAAGTGGACTCGCGCTTGGCAACAGCCAGGGTAGCTCCACCATCTCGGCCACTTTCAATAGCGGTGCTGGTCCGGTGACGGGCACAGCCACACTCAGCGTGGCTGTGACTTTGACATCGTTGACTATCACACCGGTGAATCCGTCCATTGCCATCAGCACAAGCCTGCAATTTACCGCGACCGGGATCTTTTCGGACGGGAGCACGCAGGATCTCACGGCTTCGGCGAGCTGGAGTTCGTCCTCCAGCAGCGTTGCAACGGTTAACAGCAGCGGCGTGGTGACAGGGACGGGGGCGGGGAGCACGACGATTACCGCGACTCAGGGAGGAGTGTCGGCTGCAACTACCTTGACCGTCACATCCGTGGTACTGACCGCAATCACAATTACTCCCCCGAATTTTTCTATCGCCAAGGGGACCAGCGGACGACTTACCGCCAACGGGATTTTCTCGGATGGCACGGCTCAGGAACTCACCGCGTTCGTGACCTGGGCTTCCTCCGCACCATCGATCGCCGCGATCAGCAATACCGCCCCCAGCCAAGGTCTTGTAACGGGAAGTGCAGTGGGGAGCTCAACGATTAGCGCGACTTTGGGAGGAGTGTCGGGTACCACCACCGTGACCGTCACTGCTGCAGTACTGACCGCGATCACAATCACGCCACCCAATTCTTCGATCGCCAACGGTACTACTGAACAACTTACAGCCATCGGGGCGTTTTCGGATGGGACTACTCAGGACCTCACAAGTCAGGTGAGCTGGAGTTCGTCGTCGGACGCCATGGCGACGGTTAGTGGCAGCGGACTGGTGACCGGGACAGGAGTTGGGAGCTCGACGATGACCGCGACGCTTGCCGGGGTCTCGGGCTCGGCCGCCGTGACGGTCACCGCCGCGGTACTGACATCGCTCGCGGTCACGCCAGCGAATACATCAATTCCCATAGGCACAGGCGAACAACTTAATGCGACCGGGACGTTTTCCGACGGGACGACCAAGGATCTCACCAAGTCCGTGACCTGGAACTCCTCCGATACAACTCTCGCCATCGTCAGCAGTGCCGCCGGCAGCGAAGGCTTTGTAACGGGCACCGGGATAGGGGGCGTGACCATCGGCGCGGTTCTGCCCGAGTTTCCCGGGGTTACGGGCACGGCTCCTGTGACTGTCACAGCCGCGATACTGAAATCGATCGCGGTTACCCCGGCGAACCCTTCTATCGCCAACGGTGGCGCGATACAACTTACTGCCACTGGAACCTTTTCGGACGGAAGTATGGAGGGGCTCACGTCCCAGGTCAGCTGGGTTTCGTCGCAGGACACCGTTGCACATGTTGACGACACACCAGTCAGCCCCGGCCTGGTGACCGGGACAGGGGTTGGGAACCCAACGATCACCGCGACTTTGGGGACAGTGAAAGGCGGGACGATTGTGACGGTTCTGGCGGCCTGTAACGTTGGCGACAGCACAAGTGTCGCCGCCTACAACGCGATACCTTTTAACGCCGCCGACTGCTCACCGTCCTCCTATGGCTTCGACTCCACGGGTATCAATGAGCTAGGAGACGGAGTGAACCTCGCCACGGGTACGGGAAGGACCCTAGTTTCGCTGAACGTGGTGTTCAGCGGTTTCGCATGCGGCATGAGCGGAACCTGGTACGATTCGAACGACCCTTGTGTCACCGACCCGGCGAATCCCACCTTCCAGTTGCCGATCACGGCAAACATCTACGCTGTGCAAACCACCGGATGTCCCGGTGGGGTAATTGCATGCCCGGGGGCGTTGCTTGCGACCGTTAGCCCCACGCAGACTATCCCCTTTCGCCCTTCGGCGGACCCGGTGCGCTGTCCGAACACTCCGGACCAGTGGTTCAACCCGAACGACATCACTGACAGCGTGACCAGCCCCGGCAAATGTGAGAGCGGAATCGCGACAGTGCTCACGTTCACCTTCACCTCACCAGTCACGATTCCCGACCAGGTGATCTGGACGGTGGCGTTCGACACCACGCAGTATGGTGCGAATCCGATAGGCACAGGTGCGGCCTGCTTCAGCTCCGCCGCTGGTTGCCCCTACGATTTTCTTAACGTTGGGACGAAGACCTACTCCGGATCGCCCTATGCCGGAAGCAGCATTGACCCGACTGGGGCTTTCGCCAATGCTATAGCAGGGTTCTACTGCGACGGGGGCGCCGGCGGTGCAGGCTTCCTACGGTTGGACACACTGCCCCCCCCCGGTGAATGCTGGACCGGATTCACGCCGCTCGGGGAGGTCATCACACATTAGGCACTGAGCCTGGAACATAAAGGTAGGGCAGTCGCGGCCGCACACGGAGGTGGGACGCCCCCACGCACCGCTCTGGCTCCACACTTCTGCCTGAAGGCGTAACACCGATAAGATTTGCCAGCACGTCGCGAGTTGGCGTGCTTATTCGGGACATAAGTCTCATTGTAGGAAGTCTCACTAGATAGGCGCCCTGGTTCCCCTCCCAGGTGGCGAAGGTTAACCGCTAAGCCATCTCTATAGGGCCGACGGCTAAGGCCGGCTGATTTCTACAGGCGGACAAAAAATCAGCCTCGTTCTTGGAGGAGGAACTCTCGCGCGTCCGGCGTGGAGGAATCAGGCACGCACGTATTTGTTGAACCAGTCGATCGTGCGTTGCCAGGCCAGATCGGCCGCGGCTTTGTTATACCGTTCCGGAGTCGCGTCGCAATTGAAGCCATGTACGGCGCCCGGGTAAATATAGCCATCGTGCGGAACGTGAGCCGCGTTTAGGGCCTGGTCGTAAGCCGGCCACGTCGCTGCCAATCGCGTGTCGAGCTCCCCCTGATGCACCAGGATAGCCGCTTTAATCTTGGGGATGTCCTCTGGGGCGGGAGGACCGCCATAGAACGGCGTCGCTGCCGCCAGGTCGGCTCCCAGCCGCACCGCCAACATATTGGCGGTCGAGCCACCGTAGCAGAATCCGGTAGCGCCGATCTTTCCCGTGCAGTCAGGGAGCGACTTCAACCACATGGCCGCGGCTACCATATCCTCAGACATCTTGCTCTTGTCGATCCTGTTGAACATCTGGCCGCCCTTATAGTCGTCGCCAGGATAGCCGCCCAGAGATGTGAGTCCGTCCGGCGCAAATGCCATGAAGTTGGCCAAGGCAAAACGCCGCGCGATGTCCTCGATATGCGGGTTCAGGCCCCGATTTTCATGGATCACGATTACGCCGGGCAACTTCGTTACCGTCTCGGAGCGGGTGTCGGCGCTGATAGGCCGCACGAGATATCCCTTGATGCTTCCGTTGCCCTTCGGGGAAGGCACGGTCTCATAAGTTGCCTTGATCCGGTCATCGGTTCGGGAAACCTGCTGGCCCAAAGCGTAATTCGGCATCAATGCATTGATAACCGTGGCTGCCGCCAGACCGCCCGCTAGTCGCTGCACGCCTTCCATAAAGGCGCGGCGACTAATCTCACCGTGAATGAAATCGTTGTAGAGCTCTATGGCTTCCTGCGGCAGTTTGGGTTCTGTCGGTTCCACTGGTTGACTCCCGCCGCGATAATACCACCTGTGATTGGCCGCCAGGGCGCGCGGTATACGGGCTACTCCCACCGCGTCGACGGTTCTTCGGTCTGGGTGGCAAATCAATACAATAGCAATGACAACGCTTCGCGCCAGCGACGCGCATCTTCTCGGAACATTCGCGGTCGGGGCACAATTTTCAAATCCAGCGAGCCCTTGTAAGGAGAGGCTTCCAGCGCGAATCGGCTGTTCTGCTGCGAGCAAGATCAAATTTTGCGTGGCTACAGTCGTGCCAATCGGGCTACACTAACGGGAATATTCGGCCAGAGGAGTTGCCATGACTGCGAATTCTGTCCCCAAGTCCGAACTGGGTCTGACGATCGACAGCACACCGACTGAGACGATCGTCCATTGCTCCGGCAGGATCACGTCGGACACCACCCAATCCTTAAAAACGACGGTGAAACCGCTACTCTCGGAGAACCACACGGTAGTCCTGGATTTAACAGAGGTGAGCTACATGGACAGCTCTGGGCTGGGTACGATAGTGGGGTTGTACGTTTCCTCGAAGGCTGCAAACTGCGACCTGAAGCTTATCAACTTAAACCAACGACTAAAGGAACTGTTCAGTATTACAAGGTTGGGCGAGGTGATGACTGAACGGCGTGACCCGAATTATCTCGTCCTGCCATAGGTCGTGATCTCTTGTGGCCAACACCGCGGAATCAGTGGGCCGAAGGGCAACGCACGTTGAGCCGAAGGGACCGGCCTTGATTGTCTCAAGCACGCCGAGGTCCTCCAACAAGACCGGCGATCCGGTGTTCGATGGTGTGCTACGGCAGGGCCTCGAAGTGCAACTCGGACAATCTCCTTTTCTGGCCTTCGTGTCGCGGCCGTGTTTGCGCTGTGACACCTCAACAGTAGAGTTGGATTACTTATAGGTGAAGGGCAACCTGAAGTCCCCAGAAGTCCGCTTCTGGGAAGTCTGCCGCTGACAATCGCTGAGATCCCTCCGGGAGCGACGGTCGGCTCTGAAACTGGCACTTCGGCGTGTGGATACCATGTGGTTTTGACACTTCTGAGGCCGCGTCAAGTGCTCTTGGCTCAAAAGTATGTGTTTGCGGCACGCAACTTCTGCGTCCGTTTACCAACCGATAATCAACGAATTAGGGGCCCGGGAACTGGCAGATTTTAGGCACGCTACGATTACGTACGACATGGGCTGTTCACACTCGCTATAGCTCAACTGCCGAGGAAAGAACAGGGTGATCACTTTCTCATGGCTTCCACCACTCCATGTGGTACGAGTTCCGCCGGTATCGTCGCCAGCCCGATAGACCACACATCCGAAACCAAGTCCCGCTTCGCGAGAACCCGACCCGTCGTGGCATCCAGCCGCACCAGACCCACTGAGCGCCAGATTGTATCCCTCACATCTATCCCGTATAGGGTTTCTGTGCCGTCGGGGCCAGGAATCAACTGGGCGAAGTGTAACTCGGGTGCCAAGTGAGCCTTAATGCTACCTGTTTGTGGATCGATCAGCAGAACGCCTCCAGGAACGCCTTTGCCGCAGCTCCTCGCCCGTCGATCGCCTTTGCCTCCGAACAATTCGAGGAGAAAGAGCCGACCACCGGCACCCAACAAGCCTTGGTCGTGCAATTCGCATTCTGGAGCCTCGTCAGCGAACTTGACGCTGACCGGCGCTGCCATTTCGTTTGTGTCCGCTTTCACTCGCCATAACTCGGCGCTTGCCTTGCGCTGACCGAAAAGGTAGTAGTCGCTGCCGACACACGCGCCTCGAATGGTGACGTCCCACTAGCGTGTGCAGAGGCGGAATACGGTTGGCATCTGCTCTGACTCGTGCATACGGCATGGGTCTTCGTTTCCATGACTAAATTATCGGTGCTCCTGATTTTCGTCGAAGTGGACGGCTTTTTGACGCCCGATCAGGTCCGCGGGAAACTGCACCCCAGCCCCGGCCGTCGCTCGTTCTATAGCTATCTTGCGCGCCTGACGGGACGAGGTTTGTTAGAGCGGGGGGCCGATCGGCCGCGCGGTTGGCTGAGCTACCGGCTCACCAAGAGAGGGGCAGAGCGGATTACGTATTTGCGTTCTCAGAAGCGCTATGGCCGTCGGCCTGAAGTGCTACTCGGCCCGCGAATGCGGTGGAAAAACCCGCTGAGGAGTTTCGGCACACTTACTCGTGCCTGCCTTCCAGATATTTCCGCCAGGCCTTCACGGAGTCAAATGCACTGGCGGGTACCTTGTCAGTGGCCAGGCTGGCGAGCTTCGTGAGGACCACCGAGCGAGCTTGCACGCGATCTTTGTGCTCCATCAAATAACAGCATTGCAACCCAAGCAGCAGGCCGTTGAGGTCAAAAGCAGTCTGTCTGGCGTCAATGTTCTCGTGAACGTCGCCAATCCTGCGGGCTGCGTCAAGGCTCCTTCTAATACGTTCAACCATCGGCGCATTATCCGTTTGATCTCTCTCGGAATTGATCCCTCCTGTCGCGCGCACAGAAAGAATGCTCCGGTAAAGAAATAGCCTCCCGGCAACATCCGCTTTTCCACGAAGTCGAGCCAGTGATCGCAAACGGCCCAGACCCGCTCGATTCCTTCAAGACCGTCTTCCTCGGTTGAAAGTAGAACTTGGCTGAAGAAAATATTGCCGGCCCGCTCCACGACCGCTGCTTCCAAATTGTCCTTGGACCCAAAGTGCACGAACAGGCCGCTCTTGCTCATCTTAAGTTCTTTGGCCAAGCTCCCGATGGAGATCGCTCCCAGACCTTCAAGTGAAGCAATCTGCACAGCACGGGTCACGATCTCCTCCCGAGTCTGGTTTCCCTTGCCTGGACCACTGACAGGTCCGCCATCCGGGTTCTTGAACACTGCACCCCTCCACTATCGGCGCCATTAGCACGAACGTTCGTCTCTTTAGGCGGATCGGTCCTTTCGGAACTTCCGATTCGACCCTAGATTGCTTAGACATTAATACTAATTATTTAACTTGTACAAGTATACTAATATTGTATAATCAATGAACCATGAGCCTGACCACTTATCGCCGCGACTTGCTGGCCAGAAAGCGAGAGCTGGCCCGATTGCTGAAGCAACGGCAGGGAACTGACCAGAAGATTGCCCAGTTGCAGCCCATCATCAACCATCTAGAAGGTCTCTGCCGAGAACTCGGAGATCGCGCCGCCCGGGAGAATGCCGCCAAGGTTGAACTGACAACGGGACTGACGGAACTTGCTCGGGTCACCCTGGAAGAGGCGTACATGCCGTTGAGCGCCGGTGAAGTGAAGCAACGGATGGAGAGAAAAGGCTTTGACTTTTCCAAGTACTCGAATCCCTTGGCGTCCGTGCACGTCGTGCTGCAGCGGTTGGTCAAGCACGGACAGGTGAAAGTCATTCCTCAGAAGGGCGGTAAGAAGGCGTACCAGTGGATTACGGCTATCGACGGGCTGCTGTCCCTTTTGGACACCGTAGGCAAAAAGGCCATTGCTCAGTCGGCTGCAAAGGAATCCCAAAAGCAGGTACCCAATCAGCCAACTGCGGTGCGGGGCTCGGCGCTGCCTAAGCGATAAGTTGCGATGAATACCTTTGGGAATAGCGGAAAGCCGGACCCGGTAACAGAGCGTGAACCGTTCGTGGACGCCGTAGAAGCGGGGAAGTACCTCCATCTCCGCCCGCGTCGTGTCCTGGAGCTTGCCCGTCGGGGAGTTCTTCCCGCATATCCCCTGGGAGACGGGGCACGACGGGTGTGGAGATTTCGGCTATCAGAACTAGCTTCTGCCTTGCGCTCGCATGCAGTAAACTCTGTTCGGCAGTCTCCCGCGCCAAAACAGGAGACATGCTGAAATGGCGCGGTATCAACGTGGAAGTTTGCGGGTTGAATCCCGTAGAGATGGACAAACTTGGGTGTTGCGTTACTTCGTAACCCGGCCGTCAGACTCACGGAGCGGTGGACCCGAAGTCCCACACAACCATCGCAGGGTACAAGCGCATTCTGAAAAACCGTTGTCTGGATCGATGGGGGAAGCGGGCTGCCCTAGGCATTGAACCGTTGGAAATCGAGCAGTGGTTGAAGGCCATCAAGCAACAGGAACAATTGCAAAACCCAACACTCGACAAGACACGGCGGGTGATGAGTCTGGTCTTCAAGCACGGTCAGCGCTATGGACTGATTCCTCGATCTGAGGAAGCCAACCCGCTGCGCTTTGTCCGCTGCAAGACGACGAGTAACTACGAAGCCAGGATACTGACTCCGCAGCAGGCATTCGCTGTCTTAATGCAGCTGCAGGAGCCAGAGAGAACCTTGACGCTGCTGGCCGCGAGCACTGGACTGAGGATTTCCGAGTGCTTGGGATTGCAGTGGCAGGATGTCAGCTTCGAAGGGTCGACCATCAGTGTGTGTCGCACTTGGACCTGTGGCCGGGTCGGGGTACCCAAGAGCAGGGCTTCACACGCGCCTGTGCCGCTTCATCCGTTGCTGGCTGAGTTCATGCAAGAGTGGAAGAACGCGACCCCGTACTTTAAGGCAGAGCATTGGGTGTTCGCTTCATTCAAGCTAAAGGGACGGCAGCCACGGACGGCCAACATGCTAGTTGAAGATCATCTCCGACCGGCAGCGGTCAAGGCAGGAGTGCTCAAGGACGGTGAGAAGGTACGTTTCGGGTTCCACAACCTGAGGCATAGCCTTGCTTCTTTCCTGGTGCGCTCCAAGACTGATCCGAAGACGGTGCAGGCTTTACTTCGGCACTCGGATGTTAAAACCACGCTGCAACTGTACGCACACAGTGTCAGCGAAGACAGAATGGCAGCGCAAGGAGAAATGCTCGAAGCCATTTTGCAATCGAGCAACCTGACGGTGAATTGACCACAGTGCAGCAGAATCGTGGGCTGACACTGGGCTGAGGGCTTTTCGGTGATTCGACGTAACTGGTTGAAGAATATGGTGGCCAGGGACGGAGTTGAACCGCCGACGCCAGCCTTTTCAGGGCTGCGCTCTACCAGCTGAGCTACCTGGCCACAGGTGCGCTTTCGCGCGGAGAGGTGCTTCGGTTTGTTGATTATAACAATCCTAACCGACTCTCGCCAATCTGCACGTGCTCGCAACGACGCATCAAACGGCCACCTCCAAAAGCAAAAGGCAGACCGCGTTTCGGTCTGCCTTAAGTGGAGGCAACTATTCGAATGAGTTACTGCGCAAAGTGAAACATCATCGATTCAGGCGCAACCACATCCACACGCCGATTCTGCTGGAAGCAGCTGTCGTCCGCCTGTGCGCAAGTCTGATACAGCTTGCCCCAGCCAGTTGCGTAACCGATGCGTGACTCGTCGACGCCGCGCTTTACCAGTTGGGCTTTCACCCACTGCGCGCGCCGGTAAGAGAGCACCAGGTTGTACACGATATCTCCGCGCGGATCTGCGTAGCCCGCGATCCACATCTTGGCGTCCGGATTCTGCTTCAGGTAGGCAGCATTCGCATCGAGCGTCGCCGGGTCAATGATCTTGTTGTAAATGTTGAAGGGGAAGTAGACCTCCTTCACGTTCGAACCGAAACCTGTCGAAGTGTCGGGTGGCTGCGCCACAGCCGCTGTCGCCAGAAAGCCCAGAGCGATCGCAAGACAGATTGCCGAGAAGATGAAAGTGGAACGCGCATTCTTTCTCATATCGTTGTCCTCAAGGTGGTATAGAGCCGGAGTAACCGCACGAAACTCTCTTCCAGAATAGACTTGGCGGGCCTTTCCGGCCAGTAAAAAACCAGTGAATACCGCCGCTGATTGACCTTCCGAGTACTCCCGCGAGTTCGTCGAACTTTCATCTTGCTTTCACAATTCCGTAACACTGACACCCTAGGATTCCCTTAAACGTGTAGCCAAGGGGGCGGTTCTCTTCGCTGTTGGGTCCACGTTCATGCCCTTGTTTTGCGGTTCATCGTGCCACTGATTTTCAGGAGAAAAGATGAAACTTATCAAAGCTCTAGCCCTGACCTTGACTCTCGGGATGACGGCGGGCGCCTTCGCCCAGAGCACGTCTTCCGAACTGAAGGAACTAAAAGACGCCATTGCTGCGCAACAGCAGCAGATCCAACAACTTCAACAGCAGGTTCAGTCGCGCGACGCGGCCATCCAGCAGTTGCAATCACAGGTTGGGCAGGCGCAGTCAGCCGCCAACCAGGCCCAATCGACTGCTCAGTCCGCGTTGGGCGGCGAGAAAAAAGAAGGCAGCCTGAGCGCAGAAGAGTTCGGCAACCTGCAACACGAGGTTACCGATCTCAAGGCGGTTTCGGCCAACACGGTCGAAGGACTCCAGGACACCCAGAAGCGCGTGGCGATTTGGAGAGTCCGCTGGCCATCCATTTCAAGGGAATCACCCTGACACCGGGTGGCTTTGTCGCGGCATGAAACCGTGTGGCGTCCGCACGCTGACTTTCTCTGACATCAACACGCCGTTTAACTCGCATTCCGTTCTCCGGCCAGGCCAGGCACGCTTCTCTGAGTTCTACGGTTCAGGTCGTCAGTCCCGTATTTCGATGTTGGCCCAGGGCAAGACTGGAAATATGACCTGAGCGGCTACTATCGAAACCGACTTCCTCGGTGCCGGCGTGACGTCCAACAACAACCAGAGCAACAGCTACGTGCTTCGCCAGCGTCAACTCTGGGCGCAGGCTGCGCTGAACAAGGGTTGGACCTTCACCGGCGGCCAGATGTGGAGCTTGGTGACGGAAACTAAGAAGGGCGAGGACAACCGTACCGAAGCAACTCCGATGCAGATTGATGCGCAATACACCGCCGGCTTTAGTTGGGCACGTCAATACGGCTTCCGTGCGATCAAGAACTTCAACAATAAGATCTGGGCCGGCTTCTCGGTCGAAAACTCTCAGACCCTCTTGACCGCGTCCGGCATTCCTACCTATGCGACGACTTCATGCTCCAGCGGGGCAACCGTGGGGTACAACTCGGTAACGAAAACAGCGACGTATAGTTGCCCGGGATTTAGCAACTTTCTGATCGGTGGTCCGGGCACCGGCGCCGGACTCTACAACCAGTTTGCCAACTACTCCTCCAATCGTTGGTCGCCGGACTTCGTTGCCAAGATCGCCTTTGAGCCCGGCTTCGGACACTACGAAATCTTCGGCGTAGCCAGTGAATTTCGCAACCGCATCTATCCCAACGCTTCGGCAGTCAATTCCACCACGGCCTGCCGGCTCCTTCGGCGAGTGGCGCCTATAACGAGACCATCTGGGCCGGAGGCTGGGGCGCAAATGCGCGCTGGCTGACGTATCAGAAGCACATCGAAATCGCCCTGCATGGTTTGGGTGGCAAGGGCGTCGGCCGCTACGGCGACGCTACGCTGCCTGACTTGACGGTGAATCCGGGCGGTCACGAGAAAGCATTGCAGAACTATCAGGTTCTGGCCAGCCTTGAGTGGCATTCGCCCAAGTGGGACTTCTACGGCTACGGGGGTGGAGAGTACGCGGGCCGCACCTGGTACGGAACCAAGCCGGGAGGATTTGGACCGGTAGGCTACGGCTCGCCGCTGGTCAACAACAACGGCTGCCAGACGGAAACCCTGCCTGGAACTCCTGGACAGCAATTACTACACAACCGGCGCCGGCTATCAGCCTGGCCTTTTAGGAAGCTGCGGTGCACAGACCAAGAGCGTCGTCGAAGGCACCACGGGCTTCTGGTACAAGCCGTATAACGGTCCCAAGGGTCGCTTGCAGATCGGAATGCAGTATTCCTACTTGGTGCGTGCGGCTTGGGTCGGCTACGGCGGCATCTACCCGACTCCGCCGTCCATCGTCCCCGGGAAGAGCACGCTGGCTCCGGAAGCGATCGAGAACATGTGGTTCACGTCGTTCCGCTATTACCTGCCGTAGAGCGCGACGAACTTCAATCCTCCATCACAGGGCGGTCGGTTAAGCCGGCCGCCCTTTTTTCGTTCGATATCGCCGACGTTTGGGAGTGGAATTTGTAGCAGTGGACGCAGAACGGCGATAATAGCCTCGGCCGCAGCCGTTCGGCCCACAGTACCCCACAATGTTGATGCGATTCCTGGTCTCGTGCACCAAGGGTGTGATGCTGGCCATCGGCATTACGCTACCCACTCCGGAGCAGGAGAAGACCGTCGCCATCGTCTGGGTCGCTGCGTTCTTCGTGATGATCGCGATTCTATTCGGGGCAGGATGGGCCGTCCTCACCAGCATCTCGCACAGCATGAACTGAATCTAGGAGGCGAGGGCCTCCATCACCAACCGGGCTGCCGCCAAGTCCTCTACCGCCAGTCCCAGCGACTTAAACACGACTCGTTCCGATGTGGGCTTGGCCCTTGTTCCCGAGATAATTTCGCCCAGCTCGGCGTAAACCGTTGCCCCCGCCATCAGGATTTCGCCTGCCTCCACCTTTGCTGCCTCGCGAGAGTCCACGATGACGGCACCATTCATCACGTCCTCATCCACCTCGCGGTTGTTCGCGCCGACAGATCCAACAGCATTAACCAGCGCTCTCGCTTTCAGCCACGACCCGTGCAAAACCGGCTGCGAAGAATGGGTGACCGTCACCACTACATCGGCATCGCGAACCGAATCCTGAGCCGACATCGCCTTACCGCCGATTTCCGCAGCCAGCGCCTGCGCGTTAGACGCATTCCTGCTCCACACTCGCACCGATTCAAACTTCCCCACGACGTTGAGCGCCGCGAAGTGTGCCCGAGCCTGCACTCCGCTCCCCAAGATCGCCAGCACATTTGCGTTCGCAGGCGCCAAATACTTGGTTGCCACCGCGGTGACAGCCGCTGTTCGCATCTCGGTGATCAAACGCCCATCCATGAAAGCCAGCGGCTCGCCCGTCTTAGCATTCAGCAGAGCAATGATGCCCTGGTGGGTCGGCAACTCAGTTCCCGCATTTTCGGGATACAGCGTCACCAATTTTGCCCCCATAATGTCGCCGTAGACTGCAGGCATCACACCGAAAAAGCCATTATGGGCCGCTACCGGCAAAATGGTTCGCACCGGCTGCACCACCTTGCCACTAGAGAAATCGGCCAGCGCCTGTTCCATGGCAGGAATCAGTTCTTCGTAACGCAACACTCGCCGCACCGCGGCCTCATTGAAGTAGGGAATTGAGTTGGAGCTTTCTGAGTTCGGTGTCATCTGGCAGAATGAACGGGCATGCTCAAAGTAAAAAAACTCTCGCCCGATGCAGTGTTGCCCACAGTAGCACATCCCGGAGAGGACATCGGCTACGACCTTTACGCCTCCGAAGACATCACATTGCCCGCGCATGGCGCCGCCGGAGTTCACACCGGAATCGCCATTGAATTCTCACCCACAGCCGGTGGCATCGTGAAGACCCGCTCCGGCATGGCCAAGAAGCGCCTCATGTGTAATGCGGGCGTGATCGACGCCGGCTATCGCGGCGAACTCATCATCCTCATGGAGAACCTAGGCGATCAGCCCTACGACATCGGAAAAGGCGACAAAATCGCCCAACTGCTGGAGCATCCTTTTCTTGCCGGCGAAGTCGTCGAAGGCGAACTCACTGACGCCGCTCGCGGAGCCAAGGGCTTCGGCTCCAGCGGAAGTTAAGAGTCGTTTCTTTGCGATGCCGGAAGTCGCAAGTTCTAAGGGCTAAAAGTTGCGCCCCTACAGCGTATCGCCTTGCACACGTCCCCTCCCCTTATTAATGGTAAGTTGAGATGCGCGCAGCACTTCGTCCAAGGGCGGTTTTCCGCGCCTTAAGGATGAGAATTTGGCATTACCTTCAGGTCCCGATTGGTACAAGGACGCGGTCATCTACCAGGTGCACGTGCGGGCCATGTACGACAGCAATGGCGACGGCATCGGAGATTTCCGCGGCCTGGCCCAGAAGCTGGACTACCTCAAAGACCTCGGCATCAACGCCATCTGGCTCATGCCGTTCTTTCCTTCGCCGCTGCGCGATGACGGCTACGACATTTCCGATTACACCGCAGTCCATCCCAATTACGGCACCCTCGACGACTTCAAGCTTTTCTTGAACGCTGCTCGCGACCGCGGCATTCGCGTCATTATCGAACTGGTACTGAACCATACCTCCGACCAGCATCCTTGGTTTCAAGAGTCGCGCAAATCTCGCGATAATCCCAGACGTGACTGGTACGTCTGGAGCGACTCCGATACCCGCTACCGTGGCACACGCATCATCTTTCTAGATACTGAATTGTCGAACTGGGCATGGGATCCGATCTCCAAGCAGTACTACTGGCACCGCTTCTTCAGCCATCAGCCGGATTTGAACTATGACAATCCCGCCGTCCGCGAAGAAATGTGGAAGGTGATGAAATTCTGGCTCGACCTTGGTGTCGACGGATTCCGTCTCGACGCCGTCCCCTATCTTGTCGAGCGCGAGGGCACCAACTGCGAAAACTTGCCCGAAACCCACCAGGTCCTCAAGGAACTGCGCAAGAAGCTCGACGAGAATTTTCCCGGCCGGATGTTGCTTGCCGAGGCCAACCAATGGCCCGCCGATCTGCGCGCCTACTTCGGCGATGGCGACGAATTCCACATGGCATTCCATTTCCCGCTGATGCCGCGCATGTTCATGGGGCTGAAACTGGAAGATCGCAAACCCATCACCGAAATCCTTCAGCAGACTCCGCAAATCCCCGAGTCGTGCCAGTGGTGCCTGTTCCTGCGTAATCATGACGAACTGACCCTCGAAATGGTCACTGACATGGAACGTGACTACATGTACGACGAATACGCCCACGACCGGGGTATGCGCATTAACCTCGGCATCCGGCGGCGTCTGGCCCCGCTGCTCGATAACGACCGCCGTCGCATCGAACTCATGAACGGCATGCTGATGTCCCTGCCGGGAACTCCCGTCATCTATTACGGAGACGAAATTGGCATGGGCGACAACATCTATCTCGGCGATCGCAATGGCGTGCGCACTCCCATGCAGTGGGACGGCGGCTGGAACGCGGGCTTTTCCTCCGCCGATCCCGAGAGCCTCTACGCAGCGCTCATCCTCAACCCCGTTTATGGCTACCCGGCCGTCAACGTGGAGAGGCAACAGCGCTCGCAGCATTCCTTGCTCTTGTGGATGCGGCGCCTCTTGCAGGTGCGCAAGTCCAGCCCGATCTTCGGTCGCGGATCAATCGAGTTTCTCTATCCCGCGAACCATCGTGTACTGGCCTACGTGCGCCAACTGGGCGACGAAACCATATTGGCCGTCAACAACCTGTCAGCTTCAGCGCAGGCCGTCGAGCTGGATTTGAGTGGTTTCAAAGGAAATATTCTGGTGGAAATGTTTGGCAGGAACATCTTCCCCCGTGTCGGTGATCTGCCATACCTGCTGACGCTAGGGCCCTATCAGTTTTACTGGTTCCGGCTGCGGCGCATTTAGCCGCTGCGGAATCGTTGCAGGATGAGCGCTGTTTCCGGCGCTTTCTGAGCCGGATGTTTCGCGGACGAATTTAGTGGAGGTTTCTGTTGCCCGACGAAAGCATATTGTCCGATGATCTTCTCCGCCAGCTCATCAGTGTTGGCGAAGTCGACATCCTCGTCGGCCTGCATACCCACAATCACGCCAAAACCATAGGCCACGTCATCCAGGTCATCCGCGACGGCTTGCTCAAACATTTCCCGCGTGATCGTGTGGCCATCCTCAACGCCGACGGTGGCTCGCATGATGGCACTCGCGAAATCGTTCGTGCTGCCTCGATCGATGATGTGCGCAATTCCGGCCACATTAAAACCCTCCGGACCATGCACACCATCAGCAGCCAGTACGGCGACACAGTTTCACCCGGAACGGCCATGCACATCCTCGTAGAGGCTGCCGACCTGCTTCGCGCCCGGGCCTGCGTTGTTATTGCGCCCGAGTCGTCAGAAATTCTGCCCGAGTGGATGGATCGCCTTCTTCGGCCCATCTTCCGGGACCAGATCGACTTTGTGGGGCCCATCTATCGCCGCCACCGCTTTGAAGGAATGTTGGTCACTAACCTCATGTATCCCATGACCCGCGCTCTCTACGGAAAGCCGGTCCGCGAGCCCCATCCAGGAGAGTTCGCCTTCTCCGATCGTTTGGGCGGTCGCCTGGTTTCGCATCCCATGTGGTCAAACGACGCCGGCAGAATGGGTCCTGAAGTTTGTTTCACTGTCGAAGCTCTCGCCGATAGCCTCCGCTTCGCCCAGACCTTCCTCGGGCCCAAGGGCCACCTCGAACAGCAGCCTCCCGATCTCGTCACCGCCATGCGGCAATCCGTTGGCCCGCTTTTCTGGTCGATGGGAAGCTGGAATGAAGCTTGGGCCAACATCCATACGGTCCAGTCGGTCGACACCATCGGCCCGGCGTACGACATCACCAATGACGAGGTGAGCACTGATCCCTCGCGGTTGCACCAGATGTTCTGTTCGGGCGTCGCTGACCTGTCTTCGGTGCTCAAGTCGATCCTTTCGCCCAACATTCTTGGGCAGTTGCAACATGCCGCCGCCCTCGACGAATACCAATTTCACTTTCCCGACGAACTATGGGTAAAAACGGTCTACGAATTTGCCGCAGCCTATCACAAGTCGGTAATCAGTCGCGACCACATCATCCAGGCCTTGGCGCCGCTTTATCGCGGCAGGGCTTTCCAGTTTCTCGCTGAAAACTTGCAGGCTTCGTCGTCGGTTATGGAAGAACGCATTGAAACGCTGTGTGGTGCGTTTGAGCGCTTCAAGCCGTACTTGCTCGAGCGGTGGACCGCGCAGGAAAGAGGTTCGTAATGGCAGAAATGATCGCAAGTGAGCTGCGGCAGGCGTGGACTGAATTTGCCCACTCCTTAGCCCATTTCCTTCCCAGGTTGTTGGCGATTCTGATCATTGCTCTTGTGGGATGGTTGATCGCGTACGTCGTTACCATCGTGCTGCGCAGTCTGTTGCGCCTGATCAAGTTCGACCGCCTCTCCGAAAGAGCAGGCGCCGCGCAATTGCTTAACAAGGTCGCGTTGCCCTCGGCTTCCCAACTCCTCTGCCATCTGGTTTTCTGGGTGACTTGGATCGGTATCCTGCTGGGCGGCATCAGCTTTCTCGGCATCGCAGGGCTTCAGTTCCAGATTGCAGCATTCTTCTTGTTCTTGCCGCGCTTGTTCGGAGCACTCCTGACTGTGTTCTTGGGAATGTTGGCCGCCGGCTTTTTCGCCCGCGCTGCCCTTCTGTCTGCGGTGAATGCTGACTTGCCTTCGCCGCAGGTCGTGAGCGATGTGGTGAAGGTGATGATTGTCGTCCTGACCATTTCGATGGCGTTCGAAGAACTTGGGCTCGCCCAACACACAATTCTTATTGCCTTCACCATCGTCTTTGGCGCACTGATGCTAGGCATGGCCATCGCCTTCGGCCTCGGCGGACGCGACCTTGCTCGCCAGTATCTGGAAAGGCGCTTCTCCAATCAACGGACCAAAAAGAAGGAGAGCGACCTGTCACCGTTGTAGCGGCTGCGAATCAGGTCAACACATGGAGGGAATTGACGGAAGTTTTATGGCGGAGAGGGGGAGATTCGAACTCCCGGTACCCTTACGAGTACGTCTGATTTCGAGTCAGGTGCCTTCAACCACTCGGCCACCTCTCCGCTCGGTTGCACTGGCTGAGGTTGCCAGCCCTTCCAGTTTAACAAAACGCCGCTTTCACCGCCGGTTTCGGAAGAACGTCTGCACCAGATCCATGCACCGCGCTGCTAGCACGCCGCAAGTGACTTCCACCTGGTGATTGAGCTTAGGGTGGTTTAGCACCTGCACCATCGAATGCACCGCGCCAGCCTTGGGGTCCTCGGCTCCATAAATCAGCCGCCGGATGCGCGCATGCGTAATCGCTCCCGCGCACATCGCGCAGGGCTCCACTGTCACATAGAGATCGCAGTCGATTAGCCGATAATTGCCGATCACGTGTCCCGCTTCGCGCAGCGCCTGTACTTCTGCGTGCGCCGTCGGATCGTGATCAGTCACCGGACGATTGCACCCGCGTCCCACGATGTGGCCGTCGCGCACCACGACAGCCCCGATCGGCACCTCGCCGAGCGCCTGCGCCCGCATCGCCTCGCGCAGCGCTTCTTCCATAAACAATTCGTCGGTTTTGGACATAAAGGGAAGCGTAAATCAGGGATTAGTCGTTAGCAATGAGCGACTATCTCTAGTCGAAGAGCGTTTCACCGGTTACCAGTGACCAGTTACCTATTTCTGCCGCAGCATAATCCGCTGAATACTACTCGCCCGCCCGGTCACGGCATCGCACTCAATCACCGCCGCGCACAGCCGCACATCGTCCGTCGCCGGTTCGAACCGCGAAGGCATGTTTGTCAGGAACTTGTTGCACGATCAGTTCCTTCTGCACGCCAATCACGCTGGCATACGGTCCTGTCATTCCCACGTCCGTCTGCACCGCGGTACCTCCCGGCAGCACCTGCTCATCGGCCGTAGGAACATGCGTGTGCGTGCCCAGTACCGCCGTCACGCGGCCATCCAGGTGCCAGCCCAGCGCAACCTTCTCCGAAGTCGCCTCCGCGTGCAGATCCACCAGAATGACCTTTGCGGTTATCTGCTTCAGCAACTCGTCCGCCACGCGAAACGGATCATCGTTGTTCGCCATGAACACCCGGCCCTGCACATTGATGACGGCGTAGTCCACGCCGCTGCGTGTGCGCCCCTGGTACCAGCCATAGCCCGGGCTTCCCGCCGGATAATTCGCCGGACGCAGCACCCGCCGCGCCAGCGACTTCTCGTTGCCATTGGCCGAGTTCATGTAGTCGATGATTTCGCGCTTGTCCCAGACGTGGTTGCCCGTGGTGATGACATCAATGCCCAGCTCGAACAGCTCTTCGGCAATCTGCGGCGTGATACCGAACCCACCTGCCGCGTTCTCGCCGTTGGCCACCGTGAGCTCGACGCCGAATTCCTTCTGCAACTCGGGGAGCCGCTCGTGGACAATCGTGCGCCCCGGCCGGGCGAAAATGTCACCAACAAACAGAATGCGCACTAGGGATCGAACTCCTGAAATGTCGATGAAATAGCGCTGAATTTCGATGGTATCACGCGCTGCGCAGCACGATTGGATCGCCGACTCGTCTTGTTGCCTCTTATTGCTGCAGCTTCCGCTGTTCCGCAGGAAATCGTAGTTTCCCGCCGGATTCATCTCAATGCCGCGCACCCGGTTCGTATGCACCAGCACATTATCGAGATACCACAGGTTGATGTACGGCAACTCTTCCGCCACGATCTGCTGCACTTCGTCGTAAATGACCTTGCGCTTTTCCTGGTCCAGCGTCGTGCGGCCCTCGCGAATCAACGCATCCACCCGCGGGTTCGAATAGAACGTCCGATTCGCCCGCTTCGGCGGAAAACTCCCCGAATCAAACACGTACTCAAAGATGTCCGGATCCTGGTTACCGCCAATCCAACGCATTGAATACATCTGGTACGCGCCCTTGGTGATGTCGCTGTAGAACGTCGCGAACTCATACGTCCGGATGTCGAGCGCAATCCCAACCTCGCGCAGTTGCTGTTGCAGTACCGCCGCCAGCAGTCGCGTCGTTTCATCCGTCGACGACTTCATCGTGATGCGAAACCGCACTCCGTCCTTTGCTCGATGACCCGCTTCATCCAACAATTGCCGCGCCCGCGGCGGATCATACGGATACCGCTTCACGTCTCCGTCGTACGCCCAATGCTCCGGCGGCAAAATGCTGTACGCCGGCTGCGCCTGATCGCGAAACAAATACTGAATGATAGGCCGCACATTGATCGCATGCGCCATTGCCTGCCGCACCCGCACATCTTTCAGCACCGGATCGCGCAGGTTCAGCGCAATGTACGCATAAATCGTGCCCGGAGTCTGCATTACGCTCAAGCCCGGCATCTTTCTTCAGCGTCAGAACGGTGTCGGCCGTCAGCGAATTGATGGCCACGTCCGCACTGTGCTTGCGCAACTCCAGCGCTCGCGTCGTCGCATCGGGAATGACCTTGAATTCCACCCGCTCCAACTTCGCTCTCTCGGCCCAGTAATCCGGATTGCGCTCAACGATGACTTCTTTGTCCTGCGCAGCGCTCACGAACCTAAACGGCCCCGAGCCCACCGGATGCCGATTGAACTCCTCGCCGCTGCCGTAGGGAACAACACCAATCGCCCCATCCGACAGGTTCCACAGCAGCGAAGCCTGCGGCTCCTTCAGGTGAATGATGACCGTCGCTGCGTCAGGCGCTTCGATGCTAGCGATTTTGTTATACGTCGCCGCCTTCGAACTGCGAATCTTGCCGGTGAGCAGCGAATCCAGCGTCCACTTCACGTCACGCGCCGTCAGTGGCTGTCCATCGTGAAACTTCACACCCTGGTGCAGATGAAACACGTACGTCTGCGGATCGCGCACCTCCCATGACTCCGCCAGCCACGGCTTCAGCTCGAAATGCTCATCGCGCCGCACGAGCGAATCGAACAGCAGATCGTCGATGCGCTCTGACTGCGCATCCAACCCCACCCGCGGATCCAGGTTCGTCGGGCTGCTCTCGATCACCACCACTACAGTATTCAGGTCGGGCTTGCGGCGCACATGAGGCACACAGTGCCAGGGAACACGCCATCAGCGCACCCAGGAGAGTGTCCCATCCCGAAGCCATTTGCCGCCCAGAGGCGGTGCCTGACAACTGACAGCTGACGGCTGATAGCTTCTTACGCGTAACTCACCTTCCCCAAAATCGCCGCGCCCTTCGCTCCTGTCGCCGCCGGAACATTCGACGGCAATCGCCGCCACGTCTGGTACGCCATCAGCGCAAATGCCACTGCCTCTTTCGCCTCCGACGGCATTCCGAAATCATCACTCGTCCGCACCCGCATCTTCAGCGGCGCGAACTCCTCCCGAATCATCCGCATCAATGTGCCATTGCGAACGCCCCCGCCCGACACCACTATCTCGCGATAGCGCGACGGCAACCGCGACCCCTCAACCACATTCTCCGCATCTATCGGCAACACAATCCCGCGCACGGCCAGTCCAATCGACCGAGCAGTGAGCGCTGTCGCCGTCGCCAAGATGTCGTGGTGATCCGCCCTCCCGCACATTCTCAACATACCCGCCACATACTCCCGCCCAAACTGCTCGCGCCCCGCGCTCTTCGGCGGCTGCTGATGAAAAAACTTCCGCCGCAACAACTGCCGCACGACTAGTTCAATCGGTGAACCTTTCGCCGCCAACCGCCCCCCGCGATCGAACGGAACATCAAACAACCGCTCCGCCACTGCATCCATTATCATGTTGCCTGGCCCGGTATCGAACGCCATCACTTCCTCCGGCTTCGCTCGCGGGGGAATCGCTGTCAAATTCGCAATCCCGCCAATGTTCTGCACGATCCGTCCAAACCGCCGATGCCGAAACAACGCGTAATCGAGGAAGGGAACCAGCGGCGCGCCTGTTCCCCCTGCCGCCATGTCCGCCGGACGAAAATCCGAGACCACCGGCACGCCCAACCGCTGCGCGATGATCGCCCCTTCGCCCGTCTGCCACGAACACGCGACCGAGCTGCCCAGATACATCGCGGCCGCGCTCTGGTGATAAAGCGTCTGCCCATGGCATCCCACCAGCCCGCACTCCACCTTCGCCCGCCGTTGCGCTGCCTGCACCGCCTTCGCGTACAACTCACCCAGCGTGAAATTCAGTCGCGCCAGGTCAGCCACTCTTGCCGACTGCGCGTTCATCGCCTGTAACACCGCCCGGCGAACCTCCGCCGGATACGCGAAGTGATAATGTGCCAGCAACTCCAGCCGCGACCGGAATCCGCGCCCCTGCACGCGCACCAACGCGACCTCGATTCCATCCGCTGAAGTCCCGCTCATCACGCCCGCAACAATCACAGTGCCCGCTCCTCAGGAGGAGTTAGCGAACTCATGCGCAGCTCTTCCGTGAACTCCCAAACTCTCCTGCGCAACATGTCTATCGTCTTCGCCGTGGGCGCTGGAGCCATCCGCGCTCTCAACTCGCTCGACCGTGCTGCAAACGCCGCAACTTTCTTCGCCTTGTGCACAATCAATCTCGCGAACTTCCTATCTCGCTCGCCGCGACGAACCACCGCCTCCCACGCGCGCCACACATGCTCTTCTTTCTGACATACCAGAAACATGTCAGTCCCGGCTTCGAGTGTTCCCACCGCCGCGTCCTCAATCGACGCTCCGTTCAGCACTCCACCCATGTCGAGGTCATCCGACACCACTAACCCGCGATACCCGATCTTCTGTCGCAGTACGCCGTCAATCCAACGCCGCGATAGCGACGCAGGCGTTCCATCGCGAACAATCTTCGGATATGCCACATGCGCCACCATCACGAACGGCAACTTGCCTCGCAACGAACGATAGGGAAACAAATCTTCCTCCCACACCTGCTTCCAGGTTCGCTCGATCGACGGAAGCGCATGATGGCTGTCAAGCGTCCCGCCGCCAAGTCCAGGAAAATGCTTTCCGCACCCCAGAACCCGAGCCTCGCACAGCCCGGCCAGAAACTCCCGCGCATACAGCACCACTTCAGCAGGATCAGCCGACACCGTACGCGATCCCAGCGCCTTTCGTGACGCCTCCAGTCCCAGATCCAGGCACGGCGCAAAATCAGTGTTGAACCCCAGCGCGCGTAGTTGCCGCCCAATCAATGAACCGTGCTTGCGAGACAGCGCAACTGATCCCGTCGCCGCCACCTCAGCCACCGACGGAGTCCTCGCCACCGCATCGCGAAACCGATCCACGGTCCCGCCTTCCATGTCCACGCAGCGGAATAACGGCCGACACCCGATCCTCTGCACGCCGCGCAACAGCGCATGCGTCTGCGCCGCATCTTCTATATTTCGCTTGAAAAGAATTACGCCACCCGGCGAGAGCGTGGCCAGCATCGTGCGCAGCCGCGCCGACATCTCGGCGCCGTCGAAGCCCATGATCATGAGCTGTCCAACTTGTTGTCGAACTCTTAGATTGGCTTGGGCAGGCATGAATACAGCAGTGTAGCGCGTCATCTCGACTGGATTGAGTGCCTGATAAAGGTTCTTGAGTGGCGTACCGCTTTAGAGATGCGTGAATCAGCGATCTTCCAATGTATTGTCATCACGAGCCCACGCAGTTGGCGAGGGATCTGATTGTCCGCACCTTCGAGGATGCGGACGGTTATCCTTTTTGTCTTCCTTCGGGGATAGGAGAAAAGATTAACTCCGATCCGCGTTCATCTGCGTAAATCCGCGGCTGCGTTGGTTTGTTCTGACAACTGACCACTGACGACTGACAACTGACAATTGCTTCAGTCCATCTGCCGCTTCAATTCATGCAACAGATTCAACGCTTCCAGCGGACTGATCCCATTCAAATTCGTCTCTTTGATCCGATCCACGATCTTCTGCGACAGCGGCGTGAAAATCGTCAACTGCATCGGCCCCGCGCTCGACGTCTCGCTGCTCGCCAGATGCGTCACCGCGCTCTTCTCCGCCGATTCATGTTCCGCCAGCACTTCGCGCGCACGATGAATCACATCCGCCGGTAGCCCTGCCAGCTTCGCCACTTCGATCCCGTAGCTCTTGTCGGCCGCACCCTCCACCACCTTGCGAAGAAATACAATCCCGCCGCCACTCTCCTTGACCGTGACGTGAAAATTCTTGACTCCGCTCAGGCGGTCGGCCAATTCTGTCAGCTCATGGTAGTGCGTGGCAAACAGCGTCTTCGCCCGCGTATTCGCGTGGATGTACTCAATCGCCGCCCACGCGATCGCCAGTCCGTCATACGTCGACGTCCCGCGCCCGACCTCGTCCAGCAAAATCAGCGACCGCGGCGTCGCCGTATTCAGAATCGCCGCCGTCTCCGTCATCTCCACCATGAACGTCGAGCGCCCGCGCGCCAGGTTGTCGCTTGCTCCGATGCGCGTGAACACTGCGGTCCACCAGCCCCAGCCGCGCCGACCGCGCCGGAACATACGATCCCATCTGCGCCATCAACACAATCAGCGCCGCCTGCCGCAGATACGTCGACTTGCCGCCCATGTTCGGCCCGGTGATCACCAGCACCGCATGCGTTGTTCCGTTCAAGTACAAATCGTTGGGCACAAACCGGTCTGCCACGCCCGACAAATCCTGCTGCTCGATCACCGGATGCCGCCCGTCCACAATCTCCATATCGTTCGACTCATCCAGCTTCGGCCGGCAATAGCTGCGATTCGCTGCCTGCGTCGCGAACCCCGCCAGTACATCGATCTCCGCCAGAGCCAGCGCCGTCTGCCTTATGCGCTTCGCCTCGCCTGCAATCGCCGCGCGCAGCTCCGCAAACAACCGCCGCTCGATCTCGACGATCTTCTCCTGCGCGTCCAGCACCTTCGTCTCGTACTCCTTCAGCTCGGGAGTAGTGAACCGCTCGGCGTTCACCAGCGTCTGCTTGCGCTCGTAATCCGCCGGAGCGTGCTGCAGATTCGGCCTTCGAGATCTCCAGGTAATACCCGAAAACGTTATTGAACTTCACCTTCAGCGAGCCAATCCCCGTGCGCTGCCGCTCGCGCTGCTCGATCTGCGCAATGTACTGCTTGCTGTTGCGGCTCAAGTCGCGCAACTCATCCAGCGCCGCATCCACGCCTGCCGCGAATCACCCCGCCATCGCTCAGCGTGAGCGGAGGCTCATCCTCCACCGTCGTCGCGATCCGCTCCCGCACATCGGCCAGCTCATCGCACTGCGCTGTGCAACCCGTGCAATCGCTCCGCCGCAAACCGCGCCAGCGCCACCCTCACTCCCGGCAACTCGCGCAAACGAAGCCGCCTAGCGCCAGCAAATCCCGCGGATTCGCCGCCTCCAGTGTCACTCGGCTCAGCAACCGCTCCAGGTCGAGGATGCCGTCCATCGCGCGCCGCAACTCTTCGCGCACCGACCAGGTCCCGCACCATCGCTTCAACCGCATCCAGCCGCCGCTCAATCTCGTCTGCGCTCAATCGAAGGACGCAGCATCCACGCCCGCAGCAGCCGCTTGCCCATCGGCGTAATCGTGCAATCGAGCGACCGAAATACGGTGAGGCTATCGCCTCCGCCCGAAAATAGCGGCTCGAGCAGTTCGAGATTGCGGACCGTCACCGCGTCCAACACCAGGCAATCCTGCCGCTCGTAGTAGCCGATCCGGTCGACGTGGCTCAGCGCCCCGCGTTGCGTCGAGCGAATGTAATGCAGAATCGCTCCTGCCGCGCTCGCCGCCGCCGAACGTCCGCCAGCCCAAACCCCTCCAGCGACAGCACGCCAAAGTGATTCTCAACCAGCGGAATCGCATAGTCCGGCGCGAACACCCAGTCCTCCAGCGGAGTCTCCGCCCATGTCGCATTCTCCAGGCTCGCCAGCCGCGGCATCGCCCGCTGCCGGCCTGCGCGTCCATCTACCGACTGCTGCCTGGGGATGGCTGATCAAACAGGGGCAGGGAAGACGCGAACAGCACTTCTCGCAGGCCGCAGTACCAGCAATTCTTCGCGCACTCGCCGTCGCCGCATCGTCGCCGCGAAACTCCGTCGCGCGAAACTCGCCGGTCGAAAGATCCAGCACCGCCAGTCCAACCACTTCGCCGTTGCTGCGCCACGCACGCCAGAAAGTTGTTCTCCTCCGCCCCCAGCTGCGAATCCGCCGCCGTGCCCGGCGTCACCACCCGCGTCACTTCGCGCTTCACCAGAGTTTTGGCCACGCGCGGGTCTTCCATCTGCTCGCAGATGGCGACCTTGAACCCCTTGCGAATCAGCTTGGCGATGTACTTCTTCAGCCGCGTGATACGGCACGCCGCACATCGGAATGGCGATGCCTTTTTCCTTGTTGCGCGAGGTCAGGGTGATCTGCAGCTCCTTCGCCGCAACCACCGCGTCTTCAAAAAACAGCTCGTAGAAATCCCCTAAGCGAAAGAAAAGCAACGCGTTAGGATGCTCTTTCTTCACTGCGGCATACTGCCGCATCAGCGGAGTGGAAGGCTCGCTCATCGCGCGATCTCATCTCATGGAAGAAAAAAGTCTATACCAACGACTACTTGAATTGTCATCACGAGCCCGCGCAGCGGGCGAGGGTATCCGCTGTTTGTGCTGGCCACGAAGACTCTGGTGGGAGTGCAGCCCCTGAGCGGTCCGTGTCCTCCGTGGCTGCGGTTGCACTCGCCTTTCGCCCAGCCCTCTCTGTGCCTCGGTGTCTCTCTGGTAGCTGTTGCCTCTGACTTTTCTATCCACTAACGACTATCCACTGACCCAGTGCTACACTTCCATGTTCCGCCTAACCATCATGGCTCCTATTGCTTTCTTCGAATGCTCCCGCTGCGGCGCGCATCTCTCCGCCGACGTCCCCCGCAACGTCTGTCCCGCAGACGGAGGCCCTCTCTACGTCCGCTACGATCTCGCGGCCATCCGCGCCAACACGCCGCGCGAAAGCATCAGCGAAGGTCCCGCGTCCATGTGGCGCTATGCCGCCGTCCTCCCCGACGCCCCTCCCGTCACTCTTGGCGAAGGCATGACGCCCATGCTCCGCAGCCGCAAGCACGCGAACTTGCTGATCAAAGACGAGGGCCTCAACCCGACCGGCTCGTTCAAGGCCCGCGGCATGTCCGCCGCGCTGACCATGGCCCGGCACTATGGAATCAAGAAGTTAGCTGCTCCGTCTGCCGGCAACGCCGGAGGCGCGCTCGCCGCTTACGCTGCTGCCGCCGGCATTGAAGCGTATGTCTTTATGCCGAAAGACGTCCCCCTCGCCAACCGCCTCGAAGTCGAAGCCAGCGGCGCGCATCTTACTCTGGTGGATGGACTTATCTCCGACTGCGGACGCATCGTCGCCGAGCGCAAAGACGCTGAAGGGTGGTTCGACGTTTCGACGTTGAAGGAGCCCTTCCGTATCGAAGGCAAGAAGACCATGGGCTACGAAGTCGCCGAGCAGCTCGGATGGCGCCTGCCCAACGCCATCCTCTATCCCACTGGCGGCGGTGTCGGCCTCATCGGCATGTGGAAGGCGTTCGACGAAATGGAACAGCTCGGCTGGATTCCGGCTGGCAAACGCCCGAAGATGATCTGCATTCAGGCCAGCGGATGTGCTCCTATTATCAGGGCGTTACAAGAAGATAAACCAACTTCGGAGATGTGGCAAAATGCCCACACCCTCGCCGCCGGACTCCGGGTCCCCAAGGCCTACGGCGACTTCCTCATCCTCGATATTGTCCGCGAATCTCAGCGGCACAGCCGTTGCGGTCAGTGACGACGACATCATGACCGCAGTGAAGCGAATGGCCATCGACGAAGGACTGTTCTGCGCGCCGGAAGGCGCGGCCGCATTGGTAGCCTATGAAGTCCTTTTGAATCAGGGATTTCTCAAGGCCTCCGACGAAGTCGTGCTCTTCAACACAGGTTCCGGTTACAAATACCTCGACACCTACGCGAAGTACTGGGGAGTCGAACCCTTCGCGCTGACCCTTCCCAAGACCCGGAGTATCGGCGGCATTATTGGGCCGTACTAAGCTGAAATGGGACGGGTTAGCCTGCCCCCTCTAAGCCGTCGAATATGCCAGGCGACTGGGCAGATTTCGTGCGATATTGAATTTATGCCGCTGCCTCGAGTCCTGATCTTGTTGCTGCTGACTTGGGCTTCCGCTGCCGCGGCACAATCTGCTTATCTCGGTCTTGATCGGAACGATTATCCCGGCGACGCTGCCATGCAGTCGCTTCATAAGACCTTTGTTTTCACAGGATACTGGCTCAATAGTCCGCCTGGCGCCAGCCGCAACACGTGGACCGCACATAGAGCCCAGCTCGACAAAATGGGGTATGGATTCCTGTTGCTTTTCAACGGACGCGAGTATGCCGGGTTGAAAGCATCTGGCGACCCTGCGGGGGTCGGGAAGCAAGATGCAGCAGCGGCTGTAAGTGCCGCAAAATCAGATGGTTTCCCGCCCAAATCAATCATCTTCCTCGACCAGGAACAAGGCGGCCGCATGCTGCCCGAGCAGCGCGCCTACATCCACGCGTGGGTTGATGGATTGAGCGCAAGTGGTTACCGCGCAGGGATTTACTGCTCCGGCATCCCCTTCAAGGAATCGGCCAAGACTTCCGTTGTCACCGCCAACGACATCCGCGAAAACGCTGGTGGCCGCGACATTCAGTTCTTTATTTCCAACGACCAGTGCGGCCCCGCGCCCGGCTGCGTCTTTCCCTCCTCGCCGCCCGCTCCGTCGGGAAGTGGAGTAGCCTTCGCGGAAGTGTGGCAGTACGCACAGTCGCCCCGTCGTCCGGAGCTAACTGCCTCGTGCCAGAAGACTTACGCCGCCGACGGCAACTGCTACCCACCCGGCGTCGCGCCCAACTCCGGTATGCACATTGATGTCGAGTCGGCAGCCTCGCCGGATCCGTCGCATGCCAGGAGCCACTGACTGTGACCGGTCTTAGCCAGTTCGGTGTCTCTGCCGCGCAAATCGCTGAAGCGGCAGAACTTATTCGTGCCGGCAGACTAGTGGCGTTTCCCACGGAAACGGTGTATGGCTTAGGGGCCAACGCGCTCGATAAAGCTGCCGTGGAGCGCATTTATGCGGCTAAAGGCCGCCCGCACTCCAGCCCTATCATCGTCCATATCAGCGACTTAGAAATGTTGACGGCAGTTGTGGCCGCATGGCCTGACGCGGCGCAAATCCTGGCGGAAAAATTCTGGCCGGGCCCGCTGACGCTGGTGCTTCCGAAAACCGCTGCTGTGCCTGATCTGGTGACCGCCGGACTGCAATACGGTTGGTGTGCGCATGCCTGCCCATCCCATTGCATTGGCGCTACTTACAGCTGCTGGGATGCCAATTGCCGCGCCCAGTGCCAATCGATTTACGGAGGTTTCGCCTACTAGTGCCGAGCACGTTCGCCTTAGCCTTGGTGATCGTGTGGACTACATTCTCGATGGCGGACCGTGCATGGTAGGCATTGAATCTACAGTACTTACCCTTGCAGCAGGCCCGTCCACTCTGCTGCGGCCGGGGGGTATATCGCGCCAGCAAATCGAGGAAGTAATCGGGCCAATCGCCAGCGGAGCGCCTCAGCCCACCGCCACGGCGCACCCATCCCCCGGGTTGCACCCGCGCCACTACAGCCCGCATACGAAGCTGTATCTAATTGAAAATGGGAAGGTTCCAGAGCAGGGTAGAGGAGCTTACCTGCAGCTGTCCCACGCTCCAGCCGGTGCAGTCACCGAGGTTGTGCTAATGCCGAACGACCCGGCGGGATATGCCGCCCGCCTCTACGATCTGCTGCATGTGCTTGATGTCAAAGGGCTAGACTGGATCGCGGTTGACACTCCTCCAGACTCGCCCGACTGGGAAGCGGTTTTGGATCGCCTGACTCGGGCCGTTTTTCGCTAAAGAATTCTCTCCGACGGACACCGAGTTTGACCAAGTTATAATAAGAATAATAATCATTCCCGGACACCGTTAGGGGACCGGAGACGGGGTAACGAAGGTGCGTGTTAGAGTCACAACTTCGCCCCTGAATGACTGAACCCGCCCAACTCCTGCGCCGCGTCGGGCTATTCGACGCCACGATGCTGGTCATGGGCGGCATTGTAGGCGCGGGCATTTTTATCAACCCTTACGTGGTCGCACGCCAGGTGCACACGCCAGTACTGATACTTGGCGTATGGGTGGCCGGCGGCGTGGTGGCGATGCTGGGCGCTTTCATTTACGCCGAACTCGCAGCCCGCATGCCCAACGTTGGCGGCCAATATGCCTACCTGCGCGACGCGTTTCATCCGCTCGCCGGATTTCTTTACGGGTGGGTGCTGCTGCTGGTGATTCAGACCGGAGGCATGGCGGCGGTCACCATCACTTTTGCTCGATATTTTCTTGAACTCACCGGTTGGCCGGTTTCTGAAAAGCTGGTTGCAGTTGGAACGATTGCTGCACTTACGATCGTGAACTGTTTTGGGGTGAAGGCCGGCAGCCGGGTGCAGAGTGTACTGATGCTGCTCAAGATCGGCGCGATCGCCACGCTAGTGCTCGCGGGAATGTTCCTGGTGCGAGCTCCGTTTGCGGTATCGCATCCGATATTGGATCGGCCGCCATCGCTCGATCTGGTCACTGCGCTGGGCGCGGCGATGGTTCCGGTATTGTTTGCGTTTGGAGGCTGGCAGACGGCAAACTTCATCGCCACCGAGATCAAGGACCCGCGTCGCAATTTGTCGCGAGCACTGGTGTTGGGCGTGGCGGGCGTGATCGTGCTGTATTTCGGGGTGAATTATGTTTGCGTGCGAGCGCTCGGCGCGGAGGGGCTGGCCGCAAGTACCGTGCCCGCGTCCGCGGTAATGCGGCTCACGCTCGGAAGTACGGGCGCGAAGTTGATTGCACTCGGGATTGCGGTATCGACCTTAGGATTCTTGAGTCAGTCAGTGCTCACGGCGCCGCGTGTGTATTTTGCGATGGCTTCGGACGGGCTGTTTTTTCAGGCTGTGGCGCGCATCGATGCCAAGACCCACGTGCCGGTGCTGGCGATCGTGATGCAGAGCGTTCTGACGCTGGTGATCGCGCTTTCCGGCAGCTATGAAAAGATCCTCAACTATGTTGTGTCGATTGATTTCATCTTCTTCGGATTGACTGGCTTGAGCCTGTTTGTTTTTCGCAGTCGCGACCGTGAAAGGCACGAGGGATATCGCGTTCCTGGCCATCCGTACACGACGGCGTTGTTCGTCGCGAGCTGCTGGTTGGGTCGTGGGCAACACGATCTACAAGTATCCGGCGAACACGATGCTGGGGTTGGGAATTCTCGCGCTGGGTGTGCCGGTGTACGGATTCTGGGCGCGGAGGAAAGTGGCTGGTGGCTAGCGGCTGGTGGTTAGAAACCCACGAGCGGCCGCGGATTCACACAGATGAACACGGATCAGGATCGAAACGAGGAGAGCGTTCATTGCGCCCATGTTCGTCGCTCGACTGAAGGGAAAAGCCCACACCATCCAAAACGGGGATTGTGTGGGGCACCCAACAGGAGAACCACTTCGACGGCTAAATGCGATTTGATTTGCATCTGAATATGTACCGCTGAAGCGGTGCTTCACTCAACAGACCGAAAGTGAAATGCTCTAGAGTAGGAATACGAATGCCCAAACGCTCGGAGATGATGTCGCCGTACATGGAGTTTGCCAAGCTGCGCTCCGCCGCGAAGTACAACCTCGCGACCAGCGGCATGATGAGTTACCCGCTGGCTGAGTTGCCGGTGCGGCTCGAAGACCTCGAGATCAACGGAGTAAACCCGTATGGCTACGCGCCGCTGATCGAGAGGCTGGCACGCTACAACAATGTTGCGCCGGAGTGTGTGGTAACGTCCGCGGGAACGTCGCTCTCGAACCATCTCGCGATGGCGGCGACGTTCGATCCGGGCGACGAGGTGCTAATCGAGCATCCGACGTACGAGCTGCTGGAATCGACCGCGCTGTATCTGGGGGCAAGTCTGCGGCGCTTCGAGCGGCGGTTGGAAGATGAATTTCGAATCGATCCGGCCGAGGTTGAGCGCAACATCATGCCGCGGACGAAGCTGATCATCCTGACCAACCTTCATAATCCCACGGGAGCCTACGCCGACGAAGCGACGATTCGTGCCGTAGGTGACATTGCCAAGGCTCATGGCGCGAGGGTGCTGGTGGACGAGGTTTATCTCGAGACCTTCTACGGACATCGCCCTCCGAACGCACTGCACCTGGGCGATCAATTTCTGGTCACCAGTAGCCTGACCAAGGCCTTCGGTTTGAGCGGCATCCGTTGCGGATGGGTGCTGGCCAGTCCCGAGCTCACGCATCGCATGTGGCGGATCAACGATCTGTATGCGGCTTCGCCGGTGCATCCGGCTGAGATCATCGGCGCAATTGCCTTCGACAACCTCGACAAGGTCGCCGCACGCGCGCAGAAAATCTTGGAAGCAAATCGCGCGGCGCTGGCGGAATTTCTCGATGCGAGACGCGACCTGGATGTTTTTCGTCCGGAGCACGGGACTATCGTATTTCCCAAGCTGCTTGCGGGAAGCGTCGAAGACTTTATCGCACTGTTGCGCGAGAGGTATGAGACCAGCGTTGTTCCTGGGAGCTTCTTCGACATGCCGCAGCATTTCCGAATCGGCATTGGAGGGGATCCGGAGATGACGCGCATCGGGCTGGAGAAGGTTGCGGTGGCGCTGGATGAGTACGGGCGCAGCACCTGAGCGGCATTCTCACAACCGCGCGCTTGCTTGTATAATCGAAGGAACGAGGCTTCAACGCCGCGTCGTCCCTTCTACGTGGGCCTGTAGCTCAGCTGGGAGAGCGCCTCGTTCGCAACGAGGAGGTCATCGGTTCGAAACCGGTCAGGTCCACCATGTTTTCTATAACATACGAGCCGTCCTCACTGTCGCAAACGGAACGTGGCGGGGGCGATGCCGGCGAAGGAAACTTGCAAGTGCCCACAGGTCGTGTCGCGACGGCCAATTTTGACTACCTGCGCCTCGCCCGAGAACTCAAGTATCACGAGCTACGATTTCCTTTCGCGTCAGCTTGAAGCTGCTCGCATTGACGAGGCCAAGAATGCGGTGCTGGTGCAGACCGTCGATCGCGCGGTGGAACCTGAAGAGAAATCTGGACCTCGCCGTATGCTCATCGTTGCTGTGACTGCGCTGCTGGCGTTGGTACTGGTGTGTTTCGTAACCCTGATGCGCGAGGCCGTCCGCCGCAAGCAGCAAGACCCAGTGGAAGCCGAGCGCCTGGCGCAGCTCAACCGTTACCTTCGGAGTCCGCTCTAGATCTTATGAACGACACTATCCTTGTTACCGGTGGCGCCGGATTCATCGGCTCCAATTTTGTCTTGCAGTGGCTGGACCAGGAGTCCGCCTCACTGGTCAACCTCGATTGCCTCAGCTATGCCGGGAATCCCGCCAATCTGGCTGCGGCGAGCGACGATCCGCGTTACACCTTCGTAAAGGGTGACATCAACGATCGCGAGCTTGTGCGCCGGATCTTCGCAAAGTACCAACCCGTCGCTGTCGTGCATTTCGCGGCGGAGAGCCACGTGGATCGTTCTATCCTCGGTCCCGAAGAATTTATTCGTACAAACATTCACGGCACATTTTCGTTGCTTGACGAGGCCATGGCGTACTGGCGGGCACAATCGGACAGCGACAAGCAGCGTTTTCGCTTCCTGCACGTTTCTACCGACGAAGTGTACGGATCGCTGAAGGAAGACGATCCTGCTTTCTGCGAGACCACGCCGTATGCGCCGAACAGTCCGTATGCTGCGTCGAAGGCCGCTTCCGATCATCTCGTCCGCGCCTGGTATCACACTTACAAACTGCCGACACTGACCACGAACTGCTCGAACAATTACGGACCGTTCCAGTTTCCCGAGAAGCTGATTCCGCTCATCATTCACAACGCGCTGAACGGCAAGAAACTTCCCGTGTACGGCGACGGCCAGAATGTGCGTGACTGGATGTATGTCGAAGATCATTGCTCCGCGATTCGCTGCGTCTTGCACAATGGCCGACCGGGCGAGACCTACAACATCGGAGGCCGCAGCGAGCGCCGCAATCTTGACGTCGTTCGCGTCATCTGTGCGGTGCTCGACGAGCTTCGGTCTGGTTCGCCGCACTGCCCCCATTCGCAGCTCATTACGTTTGTGCCCGACCGCCCCGGCCACGATCGCCGCTATGCCATCGACTCCTCGCGCATCGAGCGCGAACTGAACTGGCGGCCACAAACTACGTTCGAAGACGGCATGCGCCGCACCATCGCCTGGTATCTCGATCATCCGGAGTGGGTCGACGCCATCACCAGCGGCGCCTATCGCGAATGGATTGCCACGCAATACGCCACCCGCGGAGGTGCAGTCTAGACATGGCCATTTCGCTGAAAGGCATCATTCTCGCCGGAGGCTCGGGCACGCGCCTCTATCCCGCGACGCAAAGCGTCAGCAAGCAGCTGTTGCCGGTTTACGACAAGCCCATGATCTATTACCCGCTCAGCGTGCTGATGCTGGCGGGCATTCGCGATGTGCTCGTCATCTCCACGCCGCAAGACACTCCGCGCTTCGAGCAGCTTCTGAGTGACGGCTCCCGCTGGGGCATGAATTTCCAGTACATGGTGCAGCCGCGTCCTGAGGGTATTGCGCAGGCGTTCGTGCTCGGTGCCGATTTCATCGCGGGGCAGCGTTGCGCTCTTGTCCTCGGCGACAACATCTTTTACGGACACAATCTCTCGCACATGTTGCAAGCTGCCGCGCAGCGTGAGCATGGTGCAACAGTGTTCGCGTATCCCGTGCAAGACCCCGAACGCTACGGTGTGGTCGAGCTCGACGCGCAGGGACGCGCCCGCAGCCTGGAAGAGAAGCCGAAGCAGCCCAAGTCGCGCTACGCCGTCACTGGCCTCTACTTTTACGACGAGCGTGTGGTCGAGCTAACACGACGCCTGAAGCCGTCGCGCCGCAACGAGCTCGAGATCACTGACCTCAACCGCCTGTATCTTGAACGCGGCGAGCTGCAAGCCGAGATCATGGGACGCGGCATGGCCTGGCTCGACACTGGCACCCACGACTCTCTGCTCGAAGCCGCGTCGTTCATTCAGACCATCGAGAAGCGACAGGGACTCAAGGTTGCGTGTCCGGAAGAGATCGCGTTTCGTGCCGGATACATCGACGCCGCGCAACTCGAGCGCCTCGCGTTGGTCCTCGACAACAGCGGATATGGCAAGTACCTGCGCGGTGTGCTCGAATCTCCGGGGGGTCCGTGAGCACGGTGACGCAGGCACATTCGTTCAAAGTTTGCTTGGTCAGCGTCCATAAGGTCAGCGTGCACCGGTAATTTTTTCTACAAGAGGACGAAAACTCATGCTTAAGGGTGCCATCAAACGTGTTCTGAGGAGCATCGGCTATGAGGTACGGCCTATTCCGCGTTCCCCGAGAGTGTATCCGTTTATCTCTCGGGTTTCGCTCGATGGCACGGAATTCTCCTTTTGGGTCAACGATGCGACGGCCGAGCAGTGGTACATTCTGGAGGATCACGGAAAGCTGCCCGAGGATCAGTTATTGAAAGCTCTGATCGCGTCCGGCGACCGAGTTCTCGACATCGGTTGTCATCAGGGGTTCTATCTGACCTTCCTCGCCAAACTGGTCGGTCCGAACGGTTTCGTACTGGGTGGGGATATCAATCCGGAGAACGTCTTGGTCGCTCAAGCTCAACTCGTCTTAAACGGCCTCGCCGGACGTGGTGATGTCCTCCACCGCGCAGCCTCGGCTTCCGCCAAGGGCGATCTCGGATACTCCGACTTTTTCACCAACTCTACCGTAGTTCCTGCCGGGCCGAACAGTGGCGGAGCCGCTCAACGCACCTCGGTGGATCACCTCTGCTCCATCTACGGAGACTTTGATGTTCTAATGATCGATGTCGAGGGATTCGAAGAGGAAGTCTTGAAAGGCGCCAGCGGATTGCTGGAGAGGAAGAGACCGAAACTCGCCGTGGAAATCCATTCCGACTACTTCCCAACATACGGCTCGACTTTGGCATCGATCGCATTGGCTGGCCGGTTCTCGGACTATGCGGGGAAAATGGTGCTTCGCTCGGTCGATCGCAGCCAGGCTCTGCCTTTTCAACTGGAGGCGATTCCGGGAAAGGGTGTTGCGAGTGTGTATCTTACTCGCCTCTGAAGTGATTGCCGCAAGAATTGCTCATCAGGTCGATTTTGGGTGGGGCCACAGCCTCAGGCATTGCTTGTCGGTACTGTCCAACGTCCGGAGCGATCAATGAGTGCGAAGGCACCGGCGTATCCGTTTCATGACTACAGCGCAACGCCGATTCCGAGCGCCGCTTTCGAGGTCCTCGCTTACCTCGCCGTAGTCGCCGCCGCCTCACTCGCCTTCGTCGCCGGATGGCTTACTGTGAACGGCGCTGTCGTCGTCACCGTGCTTCTGCTCACGGCCCTCGTCGTCCTCGCGTGGACCAACTTGGGCCAGGGCCGCCATCCTGTCTTCCTGTTCCTGTGCTCTCTGATCTTGTTCCAGGGTGGCCGCCTTATCGCCTACTGCCTAGGCGCCGAGCCCGACCCAATGCGGGTTGTGATTCTGACCTTGACCGCATTCGATCTGTCTCGCGACGATGCCGGACTCGTGCTGCTGGCTCTGTCGCTGGCCGCAATATCCGTTTATGCGCCGTGCCGATGGCTGTACCAGCCGGTTGCGCCGGCCAGCGATACCGATGTGCGCAAGTACCTCCCGTATCTGTACTTCTTGTTCGCCGCCACTTTGCCCGTACAACTCTTCAAGAATTATCGCTACTACGAATATGTCCAACAGCATGGCGGATACGTTTTCATCTATGTCAATCACAGTGCGATAGCAGCCAGCGTCCCTTTTTGGGTCCGCGGTATTTCGCTCATCGCAATTCCCGTTTTTGTAGCCATATTCGTCTTCGAACGGCGAAAGGTTCCGCTTTACATTGCGACATCACTTTACTTTGCTGCCGGCTCGATTATTTTGCTGCTTGGGGCGAGGGGAGCGTTGTTCGCGTTGGTGGCGGTGCTATGGTGGGTGGCCAGGGTCAAGACAATCCAGAGAACCAGGTTGCTCATCCTAGTGTTGTTCGCAATGGCGTTGCTCTTTGTGGCATTTGTAATTCAGAAAATTCGCGAGGATGAGGCAGCGGGATACCAGGAGTTCTCTGCCGTCGACGTGGTGAAAGATCAGGGAATTTCGCTCAACGTGACCGAAGTCGCGATCAAGTATCATCCAGTTCTGAGTCCGAATTTTGTTTCCTATCTCCTGAACGAACTTCAAATTGCCTTTGTCGCCAGTGATGCCTCCAACTACCGTCGCGGCAAAAACTTGGCGTCGGATGTGTCCGTGCTTTTGAATCCCGAAAAATATGAGGCGGGCTTCGGGACAGCAGGCTCATACATCGGAGAAGCCTTCGTCGGCGGCGGCCTCATCTTGGTCGTCCTAATTTCTCTAGCGCTGGGTATAGGATTGCACACGCTATACCGGTTTAGCGGAAACGCATTGCTGGTCTTCCTGTTTGCGATGTCGCTTCCCGAGATACTACTCATGCCGAAAGGACAATTGCTCGACTGGGTATCCGTGTTCTTGCGAAACACTATCGCCATTGCATTACTATGGTTCGGTTGGAAAATCTACTCGCTATTGTCGTCCGTCCGACACACGCCTCCTGTTGAGCGTCGGGTCACAGCTTAGGCTGGCCAATGGTTTCCCTGATTGTCGCCACCGTGAATCGTGTCGCCGAGCTGCAGCGTCTGCTGGCGAGCCTGCAGGCTCAGACATTCCAGGACTTCGAAGTGATCGTGATCGATCAGAACCCCGACGACCGCCTGGTGCCTGTGCTCGGTCGGTATTCGTCGCTCGCGATTCGTCATCTTCGTTCGGAACAAGGCGCGGGCAGGGCGCGCAATGTCGGCCTGCGGGTGGCCGCTGGTGGAATCATCGCCTTCCCCGACGACGACTGCTGGTATCCGCCGTCCTTGCTATCTTCCGTTGTCGAATGGCTGGTGCGGAATGCCGGCTACGATGGACTATTCACCACCATGCGCGACGCTGACAGCCGGCCCGTCGGCCCGCGATGGCCCCAGTCTCCGTGCTTGGTTACGAAGTCCAACCTGTGGAACACAACCATCTTTGTCACCGCTTTTTTGCGCCGCCCGGTCATTGATGCGGTGGGATATTTTCGCGAGGACATCGGCGTCGGCGCCGCGACTCCCTATCAATCCGGCGAAGAATCGGACTACTTCCTTCGGGCCCTCGCTCTTGATTTCCGCATGCGGTACGACCCCGACCCGTCGCTCGTCGTGCACCATCCTAACCTTCATTCCCTGGCGCGTTTGCGTGCCAACACTTATCCCTACGCCTTGGGTGCCGGATACGTGATGCGCCTTCACGGATATTCATGGCACGACTTCGGTTCTTATCTAGTGCGGTCATTCGGCGGAGCTATCGTCAGTCTCGGCAAGGCCGACCCTGTCATGGCGCACGTCTACCTCTTGCGCGCAGCCGGTCAGCTTCGCGGATATCTCTGGGGGCCGCGTGACCTCGCCCGGCTCAACTCACGCTCCAACTGACCCGCATGGACGCCACTCCCCGACAACTCCTGCGCAACATGTTCCGCTTCGGCTCCGGTGAGTTCCTCGCCCGCATTCTCTCCGCTTCCGTGGTCATTCTCCTCGGCCAACTCTACGGAGTCGTCCTCGTCGGCGTGTACGGTCTCGCCGTCACGGTCGCAACTTACCTGATGCCGGTCATCGACTTCGGGCTCAAGCACGTCGGAGCCCGCCTGCTGGCCCGCTTCCCCCGCTCGGCCTCCGAAATCATTCAGCGCGTACAGCGCCGCCGCTATCTGATGGCATCGACTGCGCTGCCCTTTGTTCTGCTCTATGCCGCTCTCACGCATCTGCCTCTTGAGTACAAGATTTTCCTCCTCGCTTTCTCCGCCATCGGTACGCTATACGCCTTCTCCCTCGACTGGGCCGCGTGGGGCAGCGAAAACCTTCTATTGGCAGGAATGGTCAAGGCAGTCATTCCCGCCTGCCTGCTGATCGGTTTTTTCTTATCGCTGCGTTTCGCCCACCTGCTGGTCTGGCTGGTGCTGGGCAACTTCGCTGGGCACGTCCTTCAGAGTTGCATCTTTTATATCTGGTGGCAGCGTCACCGCCGCCGCATCACCCAGCCCGACCACACGGTCGTCGACATCGCCGAGGCCCTGGTATGGCGGCGCACCCGCATCATGGGTTTCGCCGGGATGACCGACTTCGCCTTTAACAGCGTCGACATGCTGATGCTCGGCCTTCTCTCCAGCCCTCAGCAAGTTGGCCTCTACAGCGCCTCCTATCGCATCCTCAATCAGGTCTTTATGGCCTACTACTTGTTCACCGGTGTGCTGTACCCACAATTCGCACGTCACGATCAGGTCCAGCGCCGCCGCATGTTGCAGCCACGCATTTTTCTTGCCCTATTTGCCATCGGCTGTATTTTCGCGCTGCCGGTGGCTTATTATCGGCGGCCGCTGCTTGGCATCGTCTTTGGACATCCCTTCGCGGCCGCAGCGCCGCTTTTGCTGCTTCTCGCCTGCTGCATCCCGCTCGATTTCCTCACTTCGTATCTCAACAACGCGTACTTCGCCTGGAACATGGAGCGTCATGTGCTGAAGTGCGTAGGGCTCGCGGCCGGCACCGACATCGCTCTCAACCTCTACGGCATCCCCCGCTACGGTGCCATGGCTGCCGCCGTCAACACCGTAATCTCCTACCTCGTTTACCTCGCCGCCCTGGCCTGGATCGGCCGTCATGTGACGAATCCGCCCAAACAGCCCATCTTGTCATCCTGAGCGTAGGCGATCTTCTCATGACGAGAATAGTTCCGGTTTGTCATCCCGAGTCCGCTCTCGCGGGCGAGGGTTCTGCTTTCCCCGGTCCTTTCCCTGGTTTTGGTAAATGGACCAGAAATGTCCAATACGGAGGGGTTGTACCTTTGATCCGCACAAATCCGCGGTCACCTTTGTTTTTCTTGAAACTTGCTCTTCGAAACACGACACTGTCAAAGTGCGCATCCTCTACGACCATCAGGTTTTTTCGTTGCAAAATGCTGGCGGTGCATCCCGCTATCAATACGAACTGCTGCACTACCTGTCCACTGTCCCTGGAGTCGAGACGGAGTTGTTCCTCGGGCTGAACCAAACTGTCTACCCATTTCGAGGATTATCTTCGCCAACCACGCGAGTGTCGGGAACTCGCGCGCCCTTACCTCCTGGCATGCTTCGATATGCCGTCAACGAAGCGTTGGAGACCGCCAGCTCCGTCTTCGGCAAGAAGTTTGACGTCTACCATCCAACCTACTTTCGCTGTATGCCAACCATTCGGTCCCGGAGAATTATTACCTCCCATCATGATTGCACCTATGAGAGGCTCCCACACCTGTTTCGCGACGCGTCAATGGTGGTTCGCTCCAGGCGCGCCATGTTTGCCAAGATTGACAAGGTGATTTGCAGTTCCGAAGATGGCCGGCATTGTCTGCTTGAGTTCTATCCCATCAGGGCCGACCAGACTTGCGTTGTTCACCTTGGTATCACCAATTTGCCCCGCTCACAAGAAGCCGCAGAGCAGCTGCGCGCGCGCGCAAGTCGCCCCTTTCTTCTATACGTTGGCGCCCGCAACGCGCATAAGAACTTCGCCGCGTTGCTGCAGGCCTTCCACGACAGCCACTTGCATGACGACTACGACTTGCTCGCTCTGGGGGGCGGCCCTCTGTCCAACGACGAAAAGGCCAAAATTGCTTCCCTGGGTCTCACGCCTTTCGTGCTTTGCATCCCGGCAGTGGCTGACGAGATGTTAGGCGAAGGCTACGCACGCGCCGCCCTATTCGTATACCCGTCGCTTTCGGAAGGTTTTGGTATCCCTCCACTGGAAGCCATGGCGGCTGGCTGTCCCGTAGCAGCCAGCAAGGTGACCGCCATCCCCGAAATCTGTCAGGACGCTCCCTTTTATTTCGACCCTTATGATGTTGGGTCGATCACGCAGGCCCTGTTAAGGGGAGTCGCGGACATTTCTGAGAGAACCGACGCGATCGCAAGAGGGAAGCGGGTCGCAGCGCAATATAGTTGGGACGAATGTGGAGCCAGGACACTTGCGGCTTACCGCGAGTGTCAATAGCATGGCAATTCGCCGATATTCTCAAGGACTCGGATACCAAGCTGATCCATGTCGCAATTGAAGCAGCTGCTGTATAGCGATCTCGCCCGCCAATATGAAGTGGAGCAAAAGCCGCATCTCCACCCCAACGTCTTTCTATTTCTGGCCCGGCTTTTGCACTATCGCTTCTTGCCCAACGTGCTCTTCCGTCTCAGTCGTGCCTTCTTCCTGGCCGGAATGCCGCTGGTTACTCAGCTATTTACCTATCTCAACATTGTGCTTTTTGGTCTCGAGATCACCCCAAGATGTGACATTGGGCCCGGGGCTTTTTTCCCCCACTCAGTTGGCACCGTGGTTGGCGCCAGCCGGATCGGCCGAAATGTCACGTTTACCCAGGGCGTAATGGTGGGCGCGGTAATCGCAGACACGAAATTTGATCCAGCACTGCGGCCCGTCATCGGTAACAACGTTATTCTCAGCGCGGGTTGCAAAGTTCTGGGAGGGATCAAAGTAGGCGATGGGGCCACGGTTGGAGCCAACTCGTTGGTGCTTCGATCTGTACCGGCGAACGCCACGGTACTCGGCGTGCCGGCCAAGATAATCTTTCAGAAGGTCGATGGCGATTCAGAGCCTGGACTCAACCCAACCACGCCGCTTTCCTAGAACCGGATAATGTAAGACGTCGAAACCTGGAAGTTGCCCTGAGTGACGATGTACGCCGGCGACAACTGGGTCCCAAGCTCATACTCATGCGGATCGGCATGGTTGGTGAGATAACGCACCAGCGTTGTGCCCACGTCGAACCGTAGCGTGGAGTTTCGCTCCGGGTAGTACTCAACGATTCCACCCACGTCGGCGGCAAATCGGGTAAAGCTGGCTCTGTTGGTTTCTCCCTGGATCGGGAAGGCGTCATTGTAATAGATGAAGCCGGGGCGGACCTTGGCGAAGATGCCAAACTTATTGAAGCGGGCTCCCAGGCGGACGCCGAACAGGCCCTCCATCATAGGCTGCGAGCCTTGCTGTCCGGGGATGAAATTCAGCGTGCTGTCGATGCCGACGCCGCGGGTGAAGTTGTAGACGAAGTTGGTGCCGAGGCCAGACAAATTCTTGCGGCAGGCCACTTCGGAGCAGGTGTTGCTCACGATAGGCAGACTGATGTTGCTGTACTGCGCGCCAAACTCCCAGTGATCGAGCGGCGGACGCTGAAGGTCGCCGACCTCTTTCGGGAAATGGGAATGGCGGGCAACCATGAAGTTGCTCTCGGGCGCGGGAAGGTCCCACGGGAAACCTTCCGGAAAAGACCGCGGCAAAGCTGCGGCTGGGCTCGAGCGCGGAGCGAAGAATCCGGCCGCCGATGATGCGATGATTCACCGCGATCGGACTGACAATGTACTTGTCGATCGTGTCCTCGCCCAATACCCATGCCATGCCGACCAGCGGAGTGACGACAAAGTCCGTCCAGCCAGTGTTGTTCGTCGGCGGCTTGGGATACTTCGGGTTGTTCAGGCAGAACGAGTACGCGCCGCAGCCGGGGACGTAAGTGAAACCACCCTGATTTCCAATGTTCGTTTCGCTGATCGGGCCGATTTCAGTTTCGGTGGACCATGCGGCGGCCCACCCCAAGGCTTTCAGCCGGCTCATCCAGTAACGGCGATGCTTTCCGATGACCACATTGCTCTTAGGGTCGTTGATCAGGTAGTTGCGGGCAAAAACCGCGCCCTCCAGCGGATGGCCGACGTCGTTCACCACGAAATCATCGCCGTCGCCCCAGCGGTGCATGTTGTATCCGCGGATACGACGCGAACCAGTCATAGAAAAACGGCTTGTGGACGAGGTTCCAGCGCATTCCAGGATCGAATGCAGCACGCCAAGCCTCAAAGAAGACCTTCACCCCGAACGACTGCCAGAAGGCGCCCTTGAGGTCGAACTTGTCGGATGCCTTCTGCGGTGAGGGCTGGGCGTGGTCGCCGGTACAGAGATTGTTCGTGCGGCTGGAGGAATCTATCGGATTGTCACTGGGATCTGATTATTGGCGACGGGCTCGTCGGGGAGCGCCGCCGCAGCACTGGTTCCGGGATCGGACTCGCAGACCGGATTATCGCTAACGGCGGTCGGATCGCTAGCCGGATTTGAGACGGACGACTGCCCCTGCGCAACCAGAGAACTAAAAGAAACCAAAATGCAATAAAACCACAGACTCCGCAAGACAGGCGTCCGGAATCTGTGTCTCAAAGCCGGACAGGACACGACAAACTCCCAAGTCAAAAGTTCGGGGGGACGTAAAATCTCTACCCGATAGTAGCCGAAAACGGGAGAGCCGTCTACCGAAACTCTCCCTCCGGATTCTCACTAAATACTCTGACAAAATAACTACTTACCATCTCCCAGAATCTGGAAAAAGCGAATAATCGACTCTATGCCGCGATAGAAATTCGGGATGTGGAACTTCTCGTTCGGGGCGTGGAAGTTGTCGTCGGGAAGGCCCATGCCCATCATGATGCTGGGAATCTTCAGGTCCTTGTCGAACTGGGTGACGATGGGAATCGAGCCGCCGGAACGGATGTAAACGGTGTCGCGTCCGAATACCTCGTGCATGGCTTCGACTGACGCGCGAGCGTACGGATTGTCGGTGTTGACGACGCAGGCCGGGCCCTTGCTGTGCACTTTGATCGTGGACGAGATGCCCTTGGGCGTGATCTTGGCGACGTAGGCGGTGTACTTCTTGAGAATGTCGTCGGCGTCCTGATCGGGAACGAGACGCATCGAGACTTTGGCCGAGCCCTTGGCGGGAATTACGGTCTTTGCGCCGGGAGCGATGAAGCCTCCGACAATGCCGTGGACTTCGAGCGTGGGACGCGCCCAGGTGCGATAGAGCACGGAATATCCCGTCTCGCCCGTGAGCACGTCGGAGCCGACTTCGGCCTTGCGGTACTCCTCTTCGTCGAAGGGCAGGCTGGCCCAGGCTTTCAGTTCGGCGTCGGTCGGGCTTTCACTGCGTCGTAGAAGCCGGGGATGAGGACCTTGCCGTCGGCGTCCTTGAGCTTGCTGAGGATTTCGACCAGGCCAAAGATCGCGTTGGGCGCGGCGCCGCCGTAAACGCCGGAATGCAGATCGACTTTGGCGCCGCGGACTTCGATTTCGGTGTAGAGCAGGCCGCGAAGGCCGACGCAGAGCGTGGGGATGTCAGGCGCGAAGAGTTCGGTGTCGGTGACCAGGGCGAAGTCGGACTTCAGCTTTTCCGTGGTCGCGTTGGCCTTGACGTAAGCTTCGATGCCTTCGCCGCCGACTTCTTCTTCGCCTTCGATAAGCACGCGAACGTTGATCGGCAGCTTGCCGCCGCCTGCCTTGAAGAGCGATTCGAACGCCTTGAGCTGCATCCAGAGCTGGCCTTTGTCGTCCACGGCGCCGCGAGCGTAGATGTTGTTGTTGCGCTCGGTGGGCTCGAAGGCGGGCGTGATCCACTCGTCGAGCGGCTCGGCGGGCTGAACGTCGTAGTGCGCATAGCAAAGGGCGGTGGGCTTGCCGGCGGCATGCAGCCAGTCGGCGTAAACCAGCGGGTGGCCGGTGGTCGGGATGATCTCGACGTGCTCGAAGCCGATGCGCTTGAGGTCGTCGGCGACCATGTCGGCGGCCTTGAGGATGTCGCCTTTGTGTTCCTCGGCGGTGCTGACGCTGGGGATGCGGAGGAGGTCTTTCAGCTCCTCGAGGAACCGCTTCTGATTTTCGCGGGCGTAAGTAATGGCTAGGGATGACATAACAAGACTCCTTAAATTGAGAGGCGAACGGAGAAGTATAGCGCAGCACGGGCGGATACGAGGAGCGTACCAACAGCAACAGTAGCCACAGACTGACCCGGCCTGCAGCGATCGGCTCTGAGTAAGAAATTGACTGACAGGCGCAAGCGCCCTATCATCAAGCAACTCTTAGGCACCGCTTTCGTTCATGACCGAACAGATAATCTCGCATTACCGCATTCTCGAAAAACTCGGCGGCGGTGGGATGGGCGTGGTCTACAAGGCCGAAGACACCCGTCTCAAGCGCTTTGTCGCCCTGAAATTCCTGCCCGATGAAGTTGGCCAGAACGCCGAGGCCCTGGCCCGGTTCCAGCGCGAGGCGCAGGCGGCTTCAGCGCTGAACCATCCCAACATCTGCACGATTTACGACGTCGGCGAAGCAAACGGCCAGGCCTTCATTGCCATGGAGTTCCTCGAAGGCCTCACGCTGAAGCACCGCATCGCGGGGCGTCCGCTGGACACCGAGACTGCTGCTGACGCTGGGGATCGAGATTGCCGATGCGCTGGATGCGGCGCACGCGAAGCGAATCATTCATCGCGACATCAAGCCGGCAAATATTTTTGTCACCAAGCGCGGGCAGGCGAAGCTGCTGGATTTCGGACTGGCGAAGGTGGTCGCAGAATACGGCGAGAATACAGCCACAAACGCCACGCCGCACATGACGAGTCCCGGGTCGACGGTCGGAACCGTGGCCTACATGTCGCCCGAGCAGGTGCGCGCCGACGAGTTCGATCCGCGTACCGACCTGTTTTCCTTTGGCGTGGTGTTGTATGAGATGGCGACGGGCTTGGTTGCGTTCCAGGGCAGCAGCAGTGGCGTGATCTTCGAGTCGATTCTGAACCGCACGCCGCCGCCGGTCTACGCAGTTGAACCCGTCGATCCCAGCCGAAGCTGGAAGAAGCTGATCATTAAGTCCTTGGAGAAAGACCGCGACTTGCGCTATCAGACCGCAGCCGAGTTGCGCGGAGATCTGAAGCGAATCAAGCGTGATCTCGACAGCTCGCGCGTGCGCGCCTCGAGTGGGGCGAGTGCGGTGGGCAGTGCATCCGCTGCCGCGATGCCGACAATTAAGTCCGTCGAAGGAAGCGAAAGGACGGAAAGCGCCGGGAATAGTCGCAGCGGTTGCTGCGCTGCTGGCTTTGCTGGCCGGATTAGGAATTGGAGCACTTCTGTTTCGCAAGCCGGAAGCGGCGCAGCTTCCGACGTATCATCCGCTGACGTTCCGCCGAGGCATGGTGCGCTCCGCGCGCTTCTCGCCCGACGAGAAAATGATCGTGTACAGCGCGGCGTGGGAAGGCAAGCCGCTGCAACTGTTCACCACCCGTCCGGAGAGCCCCGATTCGCACGAGATGGAGCCGACCGGCGCAGACGTGCTGGCGGTTTCGTCGACCGGCGAAATGGCGCTGTCTCTGAACAGTCACCCTATTGCGTCGTTCCTGTATTCCGGAACGCTGGCGCGAGTACCGCTGGTGGGTGGAGCTCCGCGCGAGGTGATGGAGAACGTCGAGTGGGCGGACTGGTCTCCCGACGGCAGTTCGCTGGCGATTGTGCGCTACGAACAAGGACGCCATCGGCTGGAATTTCCCGCCGGGAAGCTGCTGTATCAGCCGGATGGATGGATCGGACACATTCGCATTTCGCCGAAGGGGACTTCAGTCGCGCTAATCGATCACCCAACCTTGGGAGATGATGGCGGCTCAGTCGCCATCGTAGATCTGCAGGGAAAGAAGACGACCCTTTCGACCGGGTGGGACAGCATTCAGGGATTCGCGTGGGCGCCGGGCGGCGAAGAAGTATGGTTTACGGCGACGCGCACCGGCGGCGATCGATCGCTTTACGCCGTGGACTTGTCAGGCAAGCTGAGGCTGCTGGCGCGGGTCCCAGGCGAGCTGACGATTTTGGACGTGGGCCACGACGGCAACGTCCTGCTGACGCGCGGCAACGACCGCGCTGGATTGATCGGGCTGGCTCCCGGTGCGGCGAAAGAAAAAGATTTGTCATGGCTCGACTGGTCAACGCCAGGTGACATGTCAGCCGATGGCGGCACGATCCTGTTCACAGAGAGCGGCGAAGGTGGCGGTCCGAAGTATGCCGTGTTTCTGCGCAAGACCGACGGATCGCCGGCAATCCGGCTGAGTGAGGGCACAGCCGTTGCCCTGTCGCCCGATGGCAAGTGGGCGGTTGTGCGACCCAACACTCCGCCGGCGCCTCTGATGCTGCTGCCGACAGGAGTCGGCGAATCCAAGGTGCTGTTTCAGGATTCGATCAATCACCTTTGGACGCGATGGCTTCCCGACGGCAAAACGCTGGTGTTCTCCGGCAATGAGCCCGGCCATGGTTTCCGTTTCTACGTGGAATCGGTTGACGATAAGAAGCCTCGTCCGATCAGCCCGGAGGGCGTGAGTGCATTTGTCATGCTTTCGCCGAACGGCGAATCCGTAGCCAGCACCGGGCCTGACGGCCGTATCTATCTCTATCCCGTCAATGGTGGCGATCCCGTAGCGGTGAAGGGAACCGAGCTGGGCGAGATGCCCACTGGCTGGTCCGGTGATGGTAAGTCGATCTTTGTGTATCGGTTCGGCGAAATACCGGCCCAGGTGTTCCAGATCGATCTTGCCACGGGCCAACGCAAGGTATGGAAGCAACTAGTGCCGAGCGACTCCGCCGGCATTGACACCATTCGCGGCCTCGAACTTTCAGCGGACGGGAAATCGTATGTGTACGGCTACATCCGGACGCTGTCAGACCTTTACCTGGTTGAGGGCGTGAAGTGAATCACCCGACTCAAACGCGACTCACTAGGCGGATTAGGAATTGACCGGTCGGCTGCACCAGTGGTAGAGCGAGCTTCAGCTCGGCGTCCATGCGGTTTTTATGACTGTCTTGAGCCGGCTTTCAGCCGGCGGAACAAAACCCTCTTCGACTACACCAAAAAGTAATTGGTCTAGAACGTAACCCGCACTCCTAGTTGGGCGGCGAACGGAATGCCCACCGTCGTCCCGGGGCCGAAGAAATCTCCAAGCGCGCCGGCCGGTTGCAGTAACTGATTCGGATTCGTAATCGGCACGCTGCACGCCGGCGTCGGGCAAAAAGCCGTGGCGTTGGCCAGATTGTTTACTGGTGTCGACAGTGCCGCGATGTTGGTTACATAGTTCGCCCCGGGATTGTTCCGGTTGAACAGGTTGAAGAACTCGACGAACGGCATAATCTGCCAGCGCTCTTTCACTTGAAATGGCCGCGTAACGCGGAGATCAACCTGGACATACGGCGTTCCGCGGAACTGATCCAAACTAGTTTGCACTCCATTGACGACCGCGCGATCATTCGCGCTATCGCCAAATCCGTTCACGTCCACCGGAGTCGTCAACGTAATCGGGCGCGCGCTCTCCGCCTGGATGAGCGTCGTCACCTGAAATCCTCCCGGAACATACACGATCCCCGCGAGGGTAAAGCGGCTCAGAACATCTTCGCCTGACGGACCGTAGTCGCCGGGCGCGAAAGCGTTATTTGGATTACAAACACCGTTCACATAATCCCAGAGTTCGCCGAGTACGCAGCCCCAGGTCTTCGCACTCGATAGCACGTAGTTCGCAGTCAGGTTGAAGCGGTGCGTGACGTTGCCCTGCACGTGCAGCATCATGGCGTTGTAGCTGGAGCGGTTGTCCGACTTGAATACGGAAATATCCGGTACGTTCGCCTGCTGCGTAGCCTGATCCGGCGCGAACAGCGGCGACGCCAAGGTGTAGCCGGAGGTGTAATCGTAACGGCGGTATCCGTGAACGCCCTGCTCATGGAGATAATCGGCACTCACGATCCAGTTCTTGTGCCACTGATACTGGATGCCTCCGCTCACATGCAGCGCATAAGGCGTGTGATAGTGCGGATCGATCATTACACCCGCGCCGCCGTCCGCTGCTCCCGGAAGGCAACCGGCATCGCCGGGCTGAGTGCACGGCTGAAATGCCGACGGCGTGTTTACCGCCTGGAATGCAGTCGCCCAACCGTTTTGTGCCAGGTCGCTGTAGTACATACCGATACCCGCACGAATCACCAGGTCTTCAATCTGGTCGGGGTTGTAGGCAATGCCCAATCGCGGCGCGAACGCCTTGCGGTAATCCTGCGGGATGCCGGTTGGCAAAGGCAAGTCGAGTCCGCGAACAGTCTGCACGGCAGGGTTAAAGAGCTGGCTCACGCCCGATGCTTGGAACAATCCAAAAGTCGTGTCGTAGCGCAATCCGTAATTGATCGTCAACTGTGGCGTGACGCGCCACGTGTCCATGGCGTAGACGCCCAGGCGCTGCACATTCTGCGAAAAGCTTCCGTTACCGTCAGGCGTGAATGTCGTCTGGCAGCCACTCTGGTCATAGGGAGGCAGGCAGTCTAACTCAGCGGTCAGCTGTGAAGGATTCGTCAGGTAGTAGGTCGGATTCTCCGTCAGAATGTAGAGCGTCTCCGCCTGTCCCGGAAAGGCGCCACTCAGTACTGGCTCGTGAATGAAGTCCACGCCGAACTTAGGCGCATGCTTGCCTTTTGAGCCGCTGATGTCATAGCGAACCTGGTATTTCTCCTGGTTGCGCACCACGGGGAAAGCGGTAATCGGCGTCACAAACTGGTTGTCGCCGTAGGTCTCGAAACCGGAAATTGTCTTCGAGGTCGAGCTGAACGGAAACGCCATGGCGAAACCCAGGTATCCGTTACGGTCAGCCGTGCCGTGAAGATAGCTCGTCCCCAGCGTAAGGGTTCCCACCCAAGTCGGATTGAAAACAAACGTATTGCTGATCACGCCATTTTGATAATTGGAGTGCGTGGTCGCTCCGGTGGAGGGCAGTGTGGCCTGCTGCACCAGCGCATTGTTCGTGGTGGAATTGTCGAGCGCATAGCGAATGAACCACTGTGAGCGCTGCGATTGCGCCCAGTCCAGGCGCATCATCCCCAGGTACGACTGATACGGCACGTTGACGAAATTAGGAACGTTGATCGAACTCGTGTCGGGTATCAATCCTTGTTGTGCCAGTACGTTCATGGCGTTGAATTGAACCAAACTGTCGGGACTGTAACTGATGCTGGCGTGCTCATTCACCATCTCAAAGCCACTGTAGATCCAGAGCTTGTCCTTGATGATCGGTCCGCCGAGCGTGCCTACATAATTCTGCCGCGAAAAAGGCTGCTTGGGCTCGGGCGACGGATTCTCAATCGGGAACCGTGCGTTCAAAGCGGCGGCACGCTCGAACACCGCGAAATTGCCGTGCCAGTCGTCGGTGCCGCTTTTGGTACTGATCACCACAGCAGCGGCGGTGGTGCGGCCTACGTCGGCATCCGACTGCGAGGTCTGCACCGCAAACTCACGAATTACATCGGGCGAGAAGTTCTGTAGGAATCCGCCAATGTAGTCGTCCGAGTTGTCGAGGCCGTCGACGGTAAGCTGATTGTTCAATCCCGAGCTGCCGCCGGTGGACACCGCAGTGATGCGCGCCTTGGTTGGATCCGAAGGCTCGACCGGTTCCGTGCCCGGCACCATGTACGCGATATTCGCGAAGCTGCGGGCGGCCAAAGGAATGTCCTGCAAGTCCTTGCCCGTAACGATACCGCCATTCACAGCATTCGAGGTGTCAAGCTGCTGGGTAGTGATGGAAGAGGGTACAGCTTTCACGTTGACGGTCTGCTGAATCGAGGCGGGCCGCAACGTCACCAGCAGGTCGCGCACTGTACTCACTTGCACTGCAACGTCGGAGCTGGCATCGGCAAAACCCGCAGCAATGACCACGACACGATAGTTTCCGGGCATAAGGTCGGCCACGCGGAATTGTCCGTTGGCATCAGTCGTCGTCTTGCGCTCGAGGCTAGACCCTTTGTCCGTCACGGTGACGGTTGAAGCTTTAATGCGCGCTCCGCTGGCGTCTTGCACTTCGCCTTGCAAGGTGCCGCGAGGGTTCTGGGCCCCGAGAATGGCCGGAAATACTAGAAGGACAATTGTGGCGATGAGGGTCAGGGCGAAGAACCGGGACCGATGCAGGCGGGTCATGTAATCCTCAAATAAGTATTCGACTTTGAGACTGGATGGGTGTTCGACCAAGCCGTTTCTTGACGTTAGTGGTTGAGGGGTTGTACTACCAGAAGTAGTAGCGTCTGAGAACCCTCACCCGCAGCCGATAGGGGTGTGATCTTTAAGCATGTTGGCGCAGACTTTCGTTCGGCAGGGATTGATGGTAGGTTCATCTCACCGAAGCTAACTCTCCTGTCAGCACCACGGGGCTCGAACTTTCGCGGGAGAGGTGCGTCTCACAGGCCATGACAGCGAACGGCAACAACTCATTCGATCTGGTAGTAATCGGCAGCGGTCCGGCGGGCCAGAAAGCTGCTATCTGCGCGTCCAAGATGCGCAAGAAGGTCGCAGTGATCGAACGCAAGCGTTCGATCGGCGGCGTCTGCGTCAATACCGGAACCATTCCCAGCAAAACTTTTCGCGAAGCAGTCCTGTACTTGAGCGGATTGCGGCAGCGCAGTTTCTATGGACGCGGCTACGCCGTAAAAGACCAGATATCGATGAAAGATCTTGTGTTTCGCTCCGATGCGGTAATGGCACGCGAGATCGAGGTCATCAAGTCGCAGTTGCGGCGCAACCGGGTGACGGTAATCGAGGGAAGCGCGAAGTTTGTCGCCGAACACACGATTGAGGTCGAAAGTGACCTCGGTTCCGGCGAGGTGCATGGCGATTACTTTGTGATCGCGTGCGGCACCCGGCCCGCGCACGATGAGCAAATTCCGATCGACGGGCAGAGGATATTCGACTCCGACCAGATTCACGACCTGCAAGAGTTGCCTCGCGAGTTGATCGTGGTCGGGGCCGGAATCATTGGGCTCGAATATGCATCAATGTTCGCGGCGCTGGGAGTGAAAGTCACGCTGCTCGACCAGCGGCCGCTGATCCTCGATTTCGCCGACCGTGAAATTGTGGAGAGCCTGTGCTTCCAGCTTCGGCAACTGGGCACGGTGTTTCGCCTCGGAGAAAAAGTCGTTTCCGTGGGCTTCGATGCCGAGCGTGATCGCGTATTCGCCAATCTCGAAAGCGGCAAGCGAGTGCAAGGTCAGGCGCTGATGTATGCAGTCGGGCGAAAAGCCAACAGCGATCAGCTGAACCTTGCCGCGATCGGCCTGCTACCCGATGACCGCGGCAAGCTGGTGGTCAACGAGCAGTTCCAGACCTCAGTGCCTTACGTGTATGCCGCTGGTGACGTGATCGGGTTCCCAGCGCTGGCCAGCACATCAATGGAGCAGGGAAGACTGGCCAGTTGCCACATTTTTGGAGTGCCCGCGTCGATCTCGCCCAACCTGATTCCGTATGGCGTGTACACGATCCCCGAGATTTCCATGGTGGGCGCGACCGAGGAACAACTGACGCGCGATAAAACTCCGTATGAGGTTGGCATCGCCCGCTACGCCGAGTTGGCCAAGGGCCAGATGCTGGGCGATGACCAGGGATTTCTCAAGCTCATCTTCGATCCCCAGTCGCTGAAGTTGTTGGGCGTGCACATCATCGGCGACCGCGCGGCAGAGATCGTGCACATCGGCCAAGCCGTACTGGCGCTCGGCGGTACCATCGAATATTTCCGCGACACCGTCTTCAACTATCCGACGCTGGCCGAAGCGTTCAAGGTGGCCGCTCTGGATGGCCTGAACAAGCTGTAACCCCGAAGTGCTCGCTAAGGCGTGAGTATTCCTCTCCGGTCACCCCGCTTCGGATAGGCTACGAGTTGGCCTGATCTCAACAACTATCTTGGGTTGAACTGAGGAATCGCACCAACCTGTTAACCATGCGGGTGTCCATCAAGGATTTGGCGCGATGAGCGGGCAGAATAAAGCCGGGGAGTATTGCCCCGGCTTCGAGAACCAATAATCAAACCAACTAGCGGTCGATCTTGCGACGCAGGATGCCGGCCAGGCCGACGATTCCCGAACCAAACATCACCAACGTGCCCGGTTCGGGCGTGGCAGTGTAGGTAAAGTCGTCCATCAGCCACCAGTGCCCTGAAGTTCCGATGTCATTGTGGAACACAAGCGTGCTCACGTTGGCAAGGTCGCAGGTCAAGAAGTTGTAGCTGCTGGCCGAGAGAGTCTGGCCGCAGCCGCCAACGAAATGGCTGCTGGAATCGAACCCGGCGATGGTAACGGTGAGCGAAGAGTACGACTGGTACGTATCGTTCCCAGCCCAGGCGGTGAAGTCGGCGCCATTGAAGAAGAATGGTGTGGCACTGGTGACGGTCGTTCCGTCATCGCCAAACCCGTTGTAGGCCGCTCCGCCAGACGGAGCACCATAGGTGTTCCCATAAGTCGAATCGTAGTAGCCGTTGCCTACGGCGGCCATGTCGCCGCTCCACGTGAACCCACCGTAAGTGCCAAGAAACACCCCTACGCAACTTCCGCTACAAAGTGGACCAAAGGTTAGAACTGTGGCATAGCTGAAAACCGGCAGCGCCAAAACCACCAGCGCTAGCAAACAAAACTTGCGCATGCTTACCTCCTCCGCAAAGAATCTGAATAACCACAGGTAACTCGTGCACGTTACGTTCCACTCAAATAGCTACCATCTCCTTTGTTTACAATAGAGAATATCAAGCCTTGTAAGCCAAAGCGCAAACACCTGCACACATTGGGAAAATATTTTGTGTCTTAGAATGCGACAAAGTCACCAACGAACGCGCGTCAACTCGCTCCCACCCACGGCAGGATAGGCGTCCGGCAGCTAAGTGGATTCCCTCCGATAAATCGCCATATCACAAGTAATCCGAGTTGTTCACCTCTATCTGTCCGAAGCCCACCCTGAGCGAAGTCGAAGAGCGCCTCGCGAATATCTTGTTCCCATTTCGGGAAATTTTGGTTACTAAAGTTTTTTCTCCCTTCACTTTTTTCCTGACCTTCCTCCGCGATCGCGCTATCCCTAAATTAGCCTCCGCCCTCACCGGGCGAGCGCCATTTTGTTCTTTGTAAACTTTGCGAACTAACCCCTTTGTTTCTGCGACCTTGCCCGTAAGCCCATTTGTTCGCAGGACTTTACAGCGAGTCGTGCAATAACCACTTTGTTTTCAGGAAGCGTAGGAGGGGTATCAAGGCAGTTAAAGCGAAGGGCGAAGAGCGTAAAGCGAAAAGCGAAAGGCGAACAGCGAATAGCGATTTTTCGAAAGGAACCTGGCCATGCAATACGAAACCTGCCACCACGTCAAAGAAGACGGAGCCTACTGCGGCTCTCCCGCTCTGCGGGACAACAAATACTGCTATTACCACCTCATGCAGCGCGGACGCCGCCTGCGTCGCGCCCGCGCTCTTCGCGATAACGTCCCCTACCGGCTCGACATCCCGTCGCTCGACAGCCCTTACGCCGTGCGCAACGCGATCAGCGAGATCGCGCAGGCCATCGCTGCCCACCAACTCGAACCCCTCGCCGCCGGCAAGCTTCTCTACGCCGTCCAACTGGCCGCCGCCAACAACCGCCGCATCGAGAAGATGGAAGCCAAAGCCGCGAAAGAAGCGGTGGGCTCACAAACCGACGACAACTCCCGCATCCACGAGTATCCCGAGTTTGAAAAACAATTCGGCATCCCTCCCGGCGCCGATCTTGATGCCGAAACCGATGCGGTCTTTCAAAGAGCCGACGAAGAGGTGCAGTACCGGCAATCCGAATCCTTCCCCGTGCTTCCTCCCGGCGTGCGCCCGGGTTCTGTTGCCTACCGAGTCTTCCGCGAGGAGGCCTATCAGATGTTGCGCCACGAAGTGCTCGGCTTGCGGCACGAGCTTCGTGACTACCACGAGCAGAAGCGCGAAAAACTCAAAAAGGAGGTCATGGCAGAGTTCCCTGCGCTTGACTCAAAGGAGAGCCGGGGTGGGACTCAAGGCGTTGTCAAGGAAGACATAAGTACAAAGAAGCCACCAACCTCACTTGCCCCAGAATCGAAAGAAGTGGAGGCCGCCGAGACCGCATGAAGAGCGGCGTTCTTCGTCAGGACGTCGGAAGTTATCGCGCTTCCAGCGCTTGCTCGATGGCCTTCTCCGCCAGCGGAGCCATGACGGCATAGCCCTTTTCATTGGGGTGGAGGCCGTCGTCCGCGAGGTCGGCTTTCAGCATGCCTTTGTCGTCCACCATGGCGCTGAAGTAATCGAGATAGATGCATTCGTGGTGAACGCAATAGTCCTTGATCCAGCCGTTCAATTCCAGTATCTGGGCAGGCGGACGCAGCGGAAAGAACATCTTCGAGCGCTCGGTGTAGTTGTTTACCGGAAGCACGGAAGACATCACCACGCGAATGTGGTGCAAACGCGCCAGTTCGGCCATGGTTTTCAGGTTGGCTTCGATCTCGGCCAGCGTCATGGGGCCGGTATTGCCGGAGATGTCATTGGTACCGGCGAGAATGACGACAACCTTGGGGTCAAGGTCGATGACGTCGGGGCGAAAGCGGATGAGCATCTGAGGTGTGGTTTGTCCGCCGATGCCGCGGTTGACATAGGGCTTGCCGGGGAAAGACTTTTCGAACTTCCAGATGTCAGTGATGGAATCGCCCATGAAGACGACACGATCTTCGTTGGCGTTGGTCAGGCCAAGCTTGGCGTTAGCCTCGCGATACCGGCCGAGATTGCCGAAGTCATTCATCCAGAGCTTGATGAGTCCCTCGCGATATTGCTCCAGGTTTTGAACGGCTTTCACGGCGTCGTCGCTGGACTGTTGGGCGAATGCGACTGTGGAAAGAAGCGAGATTGCTATGAGCATCAAAATGGCTTTGCGCGGCATCTCCAGAACATATCACCGCGCTTTCACGATGTCAGCCGCGACGATGTACCGACGCGGCGTGACGCAGGACACGAAGCGAGGTGTTGCTGGCCCTTGTAGGGCAACCGGAATTAGCGCCTAGTAGTTGGTAGAACGTTGCGCCAAGAGGATTCAATGGACATCGCGGCATTTCGCGACTCGCTGCAGAATAGAAAGCCTCCCAAGGGTATTAGCCCCGCGCTCGAGGCGCTATGGTGGGACGGCAAAGACAATTGGGACAAAGCCCACCAGGCCACCCAGCGCGATGAAGGTCCAGATGGAGCGTGGGTACATGCCTACCTTCATCGCAAAGAAGGCGACCTGCCGAACGCAAAGTATTGGTATCGCCGAGCCGATCGGGCTGCGGGGTACGGGGACTTCGATCGGGAATGGGAGTCGATCGTTACCTGTTTGCTGCGGGTGGCTGACTTGTAAGAGTGACTGTTGAATGGTCGCTAGAAAAGACAGGTACCTCGACTGCGCGAGTCCGCAACAAGGACACACGCAGTCGAAGGATGACAACCTTGAGACTTAGTCTTCGTCCTGGTTGGTGGTGATGCCCTCCGAGGGCTTAAGGTCGCCGGCCACCTGCGGCAGTGCGGCGATTCCCAGTTGCGACTTCAGCTGCGGCAAGTCGGTTTTTTGAATTTCCGCCCACTGCTTCTGCAAGTCTTGCGTTGATTTGGTCAGCACCGGAACCGCTTGTGCGGCTTGCGGTGTTGGCGCAGCGTCAGCATCCTGCAAGACCGAGAACATCTCAAACAGGCTTCCCCGAACACTGGAAAGCGTCGGCGCTTGCTGAGTGCCACGACGACGACGGCCTCCGCCAGCGCCAGCGAAAGCGTCGAGCTTCTGCGAGAAAGCATCCAGCTTTGCTGTATCGGCGGCTGCTGGCGACTTGGCACGCTGTGCCTTGATCTGCGCGCGAAGCTGTTCGACCTGATCGTTGATGGGCTGCAACGCCAGTATGTTCTGGTAGACCTGCTGCGATAGGGCGAACTGCTGTTGCAGGTCGGCTACCGAAGTCTTCACGCGCGGGTCAATCTGAATGGTCAGATCCTGCGAATACTTCTGGCCGTTGGCGGTAAGCACAACCTTATATTTGCCGGGCATCGCCCACGGCGAAGTCGACGCGGGCGCTGTGTTCATGTAGATCGCGCCGATCGGATATTCGGGCTTGATGCCGGCGATTGGCATGTAGTGAAGGTCCCAGATGAATCGGTGGAAGCCTGCCTGGTTGCTGAGATGCTGCGGCGGACGCACCCAATAACTCGGAATGCTTAGATCGGGATCAGGAGCAGGAATTGGATCGGCGCTGGAGTAAGCACGCACAAGTTTGCCTGCGCTGTCGAAGATCTCGAGCTTCACATCTCCAGAAGCTCCGGCTCCGAGATAGTAGTTGACGATTGCGCCGTCGGGCGGGTTCTGGCCGGCTGGCTCATCTGGCGGGAGCGGAGTGTCGGTCCACATGTCCCAATGCACGCGATAGGCGAGTTCAGGCTCAAACAGGAACGCCTTGCCAGCGAGCGCCTTGTCGTCAAGCTGGCGAAGCGGAGTGATGTCGTCAAGGATCCAGAAGCCGCGGCCATGAGTCGCGACCGCGAGGTCGTTGTCCTTCACGATGACATCGCGGACGGACGACGCAGGCAGATTCAGGCGGAGCGATTGCCAGTGGTCTCCGTCGTCGAAGGAGACGTACACGGTGCGCTCGGTCGCGGCGAACAGAAGCCCCTTGCGCTTGGGGTCTTCGCGGACGGCATTGACGTTCTCATTGTCGGGAATGCCGGTAACGATTTCCGTCCAAGTCTTGCCACCGTCGCGGGTGCGAAGGATGTGCGGACGCAGGTCGTCAAGCCGCAACGTGTTGATGGCCGCATAGGCAGTGTTGAGATCGGTGTGACTGGCTTCGATGATCGAGACCTTCTGCCAAGCAGCCAGAGTGGGCGGCGTGATGTTGTTCCAGTTCTTGCCGCCGTCGGTGGTGAGCCAGATGAGTCCGTCGTCAGTGCCCGCCCAGATGCGGTTGATGTCGAGCGGCGAAGGCGCGATGGCGTAGATGACGCCGCGCTGCGTGGGCTTCACTTCGCTGGCAAAGACGCCGACGCTGGCGGGAACGTCCCAGGTCTTGCGGGTCAGGTCAGGACTGATCTGCTTCCACGAGCGGCCACCGTCGCTGGTGGTCCAAAGGGTGTTCGCGGCGAAGTAGAGCAGGTGCGGATCAACTGGCGAAAACTGTACTGGCTGGGTGCGGACCACGCGGAAGTCCGGCGTGCGCAAGGCCAGCGGCAAGATATATTGCGCCTGTCCGGTGCGGCGATCCCAGCGAGTGAGCTTGCCACCGTAAACGATGTCTGGATCGAGAGGGTCGGGCGCCGCGTAACCGTATTCTTCCAGGGCGACGGGCTGCCAGTCGCGGAAGGTGATGTCGCCATAGTTGCCGCGGCTGGAGATGCAGGCCGAGCCGCTCTCCTGCTGGCCGGAACAGAGGCGGTAGGGGAAAGCGTTATCGGCGGCGACGTGATACATCTGCGCTGTCGGCTGGTTGTACCAGGAACTCCAGGACTCGCCGCCGTTGACGCTGACGATCGCGCCCTGATCGCTGGTTATGAGAATGGTGTTGGGCTCGTTGGGATTGATCCAGATGTTCTGGTAGTCATCGCCACCGGGCGCGCCGCGGAAACCTGTCCAGGTCTTGCCCGCGTCGGTGGACTTCCAGGTGACGGTTGAAGTGACGTAGAGAGTGTCAGGATTCTTGGTGTCGAAGATGGGCACGCACAGATCGCCGCCGCCAATGCGTCCTCGGGGACGAGAGTCGGTGGTGGCAATATGCCACGTGGCTCCAGCGTCGGAGGAAGCGTAGAGGTCAACTGTCTCCTTGTAAGCAACCGAGGCGAAGAGACGCTTGGGATCGCTGGGCGATATGGCGACGTAGGCTTGCACGACGCCTTCGGGAAGTCCGCCCCCGAGCTGGTTCCAGGTGGTGCCGCCGTCGGTGGACTTGAAGATGCCGCCGCCAGTGCCGTTCCAACCGGCATTTTCCCACGGGCCTTCGCGAGCTTCCCACAATGTCGCGTAGATCGCATTGGGATCGGAGGGATCGATGACGACTCCACCGGCGCCGATGTTGTCGCTCTTGGACAGGACCTTCTCGAAGGTCTTAGCGCCGTCGGTGGAGCGGTAGATGCCACGCTCGGGATTGGGGCCGTAAGGATGCCCGGCGACCGCAACGAACAGGCGATCGGGATTGCGAGGGTCGACTGCCATCTGCGAGATTTGCTGGCCATCGCGAAGGCCGAGGTGCGTCCAGGTTTTGCCGGCGTCGATCGACTTGTAGATTCCGTCACCGACGGAGAGGTCGGGACGATGCAGGCCTTCACCACTGCCGACGTAGACCACGTTCGGATCGGAGAGGGAGACAGCGATGGCGCCGATGGATCCGGTGGGTTGGTCGTCGAAGATCGGCTGCCAAGTGCGACCGTAGTCGGTGGACTTCCACACGCCGCCATTGACCACGCCAACGTAGAAGACGTTGGGCTGGCTGGGTACGCCGCTGAGGGCGCGAGTGCGGCCTCCGCGGAACGGACCGACGTTGCGCCAGCGCATTTCCGAGAGCGCCTTAGTATCAATGGTCTGAGTTTGAGCGTGGTGGACGGCGGGAACGGCGAGCAAAACGCAGAGAAAAAACAGTTTCAAGCGCATGGGCATCCAGACAGTGAGATTTTGTGTATCGATATCGAGGGGACCTTTTACGGCACGCTGGAGTGTAGTCTAAATGAACCTAAAATCCAGATGCGAGGAAACTTCGCATTGATGGAACGAGCAGCAAAACGATGGTCAGCGCTGGCGGTGGTCATTTCGTGTGTCTCTGACGGGCGCAACGTTGGCGCAGAACGTTCCGCCTGCTCTGTTTGGCGACCTGAAATGGCGACTGATCGGGCCGTTTCGCGGCGGCCGCGCGGCATCGGTGTCGGGTGTGCCGGGCGACGGAGTCACCTACTTCATGGGCGCCGTGGATGGTGGCGTCTGGAAGACTCCCAACGCGGGCGTGACGTGGGAGCCACTGTTCGACGGGCAGCCGATTGCGTCGATAGGGGCTCTGGCGGTGGCGCCCGCGAATCCGCAGGTGATTTACGCAGGAACGGGCGAGTCTGACATTCGCAGCCAACTGTCATCTGGGGATGGGGTGTACAAGTCGAGCGACGGCGGCAAGACGTGGACCAATGTAGGACTGCGCGAGACGCGCCAGATTAGCCGAATTGTGGTCGATCCGAAGAATTCCGACGTGGTGTATGTCGGCGCTCTGGGCCACGCATACGCCCCGAATCCGGAGCGCGGTGTGTACAAGTCCACGGACGGGGGCAAGACTTGGTCGCATGTGCTGGACCAGGGGCCCGAGATTGGTGTCAGCGATCTGGCGATTGCGGCGGGAAATCCTTCGACGCTGTTTGCGGGAACTTGGCAAACGCATCGCCCGCCGTGGAGCACATACGCTCCCTTTGAGGGCGGGAAGAGCGGGCTGTTTCGCACGGCCGACGGCGGAGCGACCTGGACAGAGGTTAAGGGCAATGGACTGCCTGACGGAAACTGGGGGCGGGTGGGCGTTACTGTTTCGGCGGAAGGACGGCAAGTCTATGCTCTGATCGACGCGGGAAAGAATTCGGGCTTGTATCGCTCGGATGATGGCGGCAACACGTGGGCGCTGGCGAACGGCGACTCGCGCTTGACCAGCCGTGGATGGTATTTCAACCAGCCAACCCTCGACCCCAATAACCCGGATGTGGTGTATGTGCCGAACGTGGCGTTTTATCGATTGGAAGAGGGAGGCAAGAAATTGAGTATCGTCCGGGGTGCTCCCGGCGGAGATGACTATCACCAGGTGTGGATCGATCCGGCAAATTCCGGTCGCATGGTGCTGGGTATCGGACCAGGGCACTAGCGTGAGCGTGGATGGCGGCAAGACGTGGTCATCATGGTTTAACCAACCGATTGGGCAGTTCTACCATGTGGCAACGGACAACGGGTTTCCGTATGCCGTGTTCGGGGCGCAGCAGGACAGCGGCAGCGCCGGCGTTGATAGTCGGACGGACCATGGTTACATCACCCCGATGGATTGGTTCCTGGTAGGAGGCGGGGAGAGCGGCTGGATCGTGGTGGATCCAACCGATCAGAACATTCTTTACGTTACGAGCGCATACGGCGGAGTGTCGCGGTTCGACAGGCGCACGTCACTGAGCCAGGACATTTCGCCGTGGCCGATGCCGAGCTGGGGCACAGAAATTGATGGCCGCAAGTATCGCGCGCCTTGGGCGCCGGTGCTGGTGATGTCTCCCGCGGACAAGAACGCATTGCTGCTGGGCACGCAATATGTGATGAAGACCCCGGATGGAGGATTGCACTGGGAGAAGATCAGTCCGGACCTCACGGGCGCAACGGTCGCATCGGGCGGGAAGCCGACGACGCCGGTGACCGTGCAAAACGCGAAAGAACGCGGATTTGGCGTAGTGTTCTCGATTGCGCCTTCGCCATTGAAAGCCGAGGTGATCTGGGCGGGAAGCGATACCGGCCTGCTGCACGTTACGACCGATGGCGGGAAGACGTGGAACGACGTCACGCCTAAAGGTGTGGGTGATTGGAGCAAGATCGCGATGATCGAGGCGTCGCACTTCGACCCAGCTGTCGCGTACGCTGCAGTGGATCGGCATCGGCTGGACGATCAGGCGCCATACCTGTATCGCACGAGGGATTATGGGAAGACCTGGCAACCGATTGTGAGTGGAATTGCGCCGAACTCATTTCTCAATGCGATCCGGGAAGATTCACACGCAACGCGGTCTGCTATTCGCGGGCACGGAACTGGGTGTGTACGTGTCATTCGACGATGGCGATCACTGGCAGCCATTACAGGCAAACTTGCCGGTGACCTCGGTGCGAGACCTCGTGATCCACGGCGATGACTTAGTTATCGCCACGTACGGTCGGGCCTTTTGGGTGCTCGACAACATCACGCCGCTGCGGCAGATTGCCGCCGGGACGAACGCCAAGAAGGTGAAACTGTTTGCTCCGGCCGTAGCCGTGCGTGTGGATAACGACACGTTTCTGGGAAGCCCGTTTCCGCCGGAAGAGCCACTGGCGAAGAATCCGCCCAACGGAGCGGTGATTGACTACTATCTTCCGGCAAAGGCAGATAAGTTGGCGTTGGAGATATTGACGCCAAGGGCGAGGTGGTGCGGCGATACATGAGCGGCGAGAAGAAGGAGGAGAAATTGTCTCCCATGCCAATCGCGGAACGCTGGATGGCGAAGCCGGTGTCGTTGGATGACTGGCCCGGGCATGCATCGCTTCGTCTGGGACATGCGCTGGGACAGTTCCGGTACCAGCGAAGAGCTTGAAGAGGATGAATATGGGGCGCCACGCGGACCGCGTGCTGCTCCGGGAAAATACCAGGCGAAGCTCATTGTGGAGGGAGTCACGGCGAGTGAACCGTTGCAGGTGCAGATGGATCCGCGCTCGAAGGCCACGGCGGATGAGTTAGCTGAGCAACAACGACTGGGGCTGGAAATCTATGGAGAGGTGCGGCGTACTGGGAAGGCCCTGGCGGAGATGACAGCGGAGCAGGCTAGTCTGACCAAACTTGCGAAGCAACTGAAAGACCAGGTGCAATTGCGTGCGCAAGCCGAGCAATTGGCGGCGGCGATTGGATCGATCGAGAAGGGAAGCGGACCGAATGCCATGGGACTAACCGCCGCCAGCGCCGGGTTGCAAGCAGCGTTGCGAGTAGTGGAGGGCGGAGACCGGACCACACCCCACCAGGCACTGGAGGTCTATCAGCTAGCGGATGACGCGGCCAAGAGACGAATCGCTGAGTGGGAAAAGCTGAAAGCCGGAAGCCTGGCCGAGTTCAACCGCACGATGGAGAAGGTGGGTTACCGGCCCTAAAGAATTTCGCAACCGCTGGGCAGTTTTACTCTAGTGCAACGTTATGTCGGCAAGATACAATCTCTGAATTACGCCGAGTACGCCTTGGAGCATCGTTGATGAATGAATTTATGGGAAGTGCCGCCGTTGATAGCCGCTGCGGCCGAACGGCGATTGACGCTAGGGCCGTTGGAATTCGAGGTGATGGAGGTGGTGTGGACCGTTGGAGCCAGCAACGTGCGGGACGTAGCGACACGAATGCAGCGCTCGTTGGCCTACACGACGGTGATGACCACCCTTGACCGGCTCTACAAGAAGGGCCTGCTTGAACGCGAAATGAGCGACAGGGCTTTCATATATTCGACCGAAATTGTCGCGCGAAGACTGGGACCGTCAGCGGGCGGGAGAAATGATGGTCAGGCTTCCTGGCCGGGCCGGTGGAATCCCGCCACATGCTGTTGTCGTGCCTGGTGGATGCGGTGGGCACACACGACGTCATGCTGCTCGATGAACTCGAGAGAAAAGTGCAACGGAAACGCGAAGAACTGGCTAAAGCAAACAAGAAATGATTCTTCCGTACTATCTTCGATTGCTGTGCCTGTGCCTCGCCACGTTTTTCGTGGCGCATGCGCTGGTGTGGGCGGCGGTTCGGAGCATCTTCGGCAGTGGCCTTGCGCGTAGCCGAAAACATGAAACCGCGGTCGTCGTCGCGGTTGCTGTTTGGACTTCGCATCGCGCCGGCATCGCTGAACGGTTTATGGTTGCAGGTTTTTGTGTGCCCAGCTACCTATGGCTGGAACCAGACATTACCGGCGAACGCGTCGGCTGGGTCTGCCTGGCGGCGGCGTTGTTGGGAGCATCAGCATGGGCGGTCGCGATCGTACGCGGAATGATCGCGGTTGTGCGCACAGAACGCTACGTAGGCCGCATGCAGTGCGACCAATCCCTGAGAATGTAGAGGTTGTAGTGCGTGAACGACACTACCGCTATGATGGCGATGGCAGGAGTGATGCATCCTAAGCTGGTCGTTTCGAAAGCGGTGCTGGCGGCGCTGAGCCAGGAGCAGAAGGAAGCGGCGTTCCGGCATGAGGCGGCACATCGGTCGTCGCGCGACAACCTGAAACGGCTGATGTTCCTGCTTTCGCCTGACGTGGTTCCGTTCGTGGCGGCTTGGCCGGCCTGGAGCGCGGCTGGATGAACTTTACGGAGTGGGCGGCAGACGATGACGCCGTCGACGGCGATCAGGATCGGGCCCTGTCGCTGGCATCGGCGCTGGTGCTGGTAGCGAAGCTGGGAGTGCACTGCGGCGTCCGGCTATGTTTTGTCGTCGTTGATGGATGACGGTTCTGACCTTGAGACCCGCGTAGATCGCCTGTTACGCGAACCGGCTTACGCTGAAAAACCGCTCCAGCCTCTGGTGGCCGTGACGCGTAATATGGCCCTGGTGCTCGCGGGAGTAGCCGCCACGATGCTGCTGTGGCCGCAGAGCCTCGGGCGGCATTCATCGCATGCTGGAACATCTCGTGCAGTAGTTTCGAGTTCGATTCTTTCCCTTTGAAATTCAATCGTTGGCGTGCTGGGCTGAGGCCCAGGTCGAATTTGCCTGCCGCCTCCTTTCCAGACAAGTTCGTTTCCGTTACTCTCCGTCGAGTTTCAGCAGCTGGTTCGCCACGAAGGAATGCCGGGACATACCGCGCAAGAAGACACGGCAAAGTAGCTAGCGGAGTTTACTTTCCAACTCCGCCCACCGGGCATAGAGCTCGTCAACCATGCGGCGGGCGTCGTCGTATTCGGCAGTCGCTGCCAGAATACGCGCGTGGTCGGAAACGATAGCTCGGGTCTTCCAGCGCCACCTGCGTTGCGGCTAACGTCGCTTCGGCCTCGGCAACGCGTTGCTCGATGGTCGGCGTGCTCGCGGGCCTCCAGATAAGAGAGCTTTTTCTTCGGAGTAGGTGAGCGGTCGACTCGCCAGCTTCTGCGGCGCTCGACCCCGGACGTTTTGCAGCCTCAACCTGCTCAGCTTGCCAGAGCTCCCACTGCGAGTAGTCGGCGAATCGGCCAATCGCGCCCAAACCGTCTAATCCAAGAACGACTGTCGAAACTCGATCGAGCATATAGCGGTCGTGGGTGACCAACACCAGTGCGCCGCGATACTCCAACAGGCTTTCTTCGAGTATTTCGAGCGTTGGAATGTCGAGATCGTTGGTGGGCTCGTCGAGCAGAAGAACGTCGGCGGGCTGTAGCATCAGCCGGGCAATCAGGACTCGCGCGCGCTCTCCCCCGGAAAGGTTCGCAACCGGCTGGTTGAGTTGCTCGCCAGCGAAGAGAAACCTCGAAGCCCAGGAGGCGACATGAATGACGCGGTCTTGGTAAACGACCGAGTCGCTCTCTGGCGCGAGCGCGCGACGCAGGGTTACGCCGGAGTCCAACTCGCGGTTCTGGTCGAAATAGACAATTTGCAGTGAATCGGCACGACGAAGCGTTCCGTCGGTGGGAGCGAGTTCGCCTTGGAGCAACCGCAGCAGAGTTGACTTGCCACTACCATTCGGACCGACGAGGCCGACGCGCATGCCAGCGGTTATTGCGAAATCGAGCTTGGAGAACAGCGGACGGTCATCATAGGTATAGCTGACATCGTGCAGTTCGATGAGCCTCTTGGTCTGGCGCTCGGTGGCGGAGAAGTCGATTCCTGTGCTGCCGCTGCGCGTTCGGGTATTGAGATCGGCGAGTTCACCCATCAGTTGATGCGCTTTGCCGATGCGGGCTTTTGATTTGCGAGTGCGCGCCTTGGCCCCGCGGCGAAGCCACGCGATCTCGTTCTTCACGAGGTTCTCCAGCGCTTCCTGGCGTTTGCCCTGAGCGTGAAGGAATTCCTCTTTCTTCTCCAGGAACGAAGTGTAGCTGCCGCTGGTACGCAGGAACCCATCGGGATAAACGCGGCTTAACTCCACCATCTCGTTGGCTACATTTTCTAGGAAGTAACGGTCGTGGCTGACGATCACGGAGGCGAATTGGCGCATCCCGCAGCAATTCTTCCAGCCACGCGATGCCGGCGAGGTCGAGATGGTTAGTAGGCTCGTCAAGCAACAGAATGTCAGGCTGCTGCACCAGTGCTTCGGCGATAGCGAGACGCTTTCGCCAGCCACCCGACAACTCGCTGGCCTCCTGCTCAAACTCTTCGAAACCAGTGCGACCGAGGGTTTCTCCGGTACGAGCGTCCCATTCTGATTCTGTGATTCCGGCGGCATTCAAAGCTGCGTGAATTACCTCGCGAACGGACTTGCCGGCAGGGAACTGAGATTCCTGTTCGAGGTAGCTGAGTCGAGTTCGCTTGCGCAGGGCGACGTCGCCGCTGTCACTGGAGATCTGGCCGGCGAGGATGCGAAGTAGCGTTGATTTTCCTGAGCCATTGGGCCCGATCAGGCCGATGCGGTCGCGTTCGCTGATGACGAACGAAATTCCTTCAAAAAGCGGATTGGCTCCGAAGCGTTTCGACAGGCCCTGGGCGTTCAGTATGGGTGGCAAGTACTTCGGTATTCCTTTGCAGTGGTTGTCTTGAGGATAGCAGGAAGTGGGGCGACGCTTCGACGTTGCTTGCCTTTATAAGGCCTGTTAGCGATATGTTCGAATATGACCGTTTATGCTCGATTACGAAAGTGCTCAACGATTTGAGAGGCATGGGCCAGTCTTGTATGGTGGCAGTGCTAGCCGGACATTACATCTTCGGTCATGAGCCCGCGGCGGAAGACGAAAGGACTCGATGAGTAGCGCGCTGCCACGCAGCCGATTCAGCCCCAGCCTGTGGGTTCCGACCCTGTATTTCGCCGAAGGGCTTCCGTTTTACGCCGTCAACATGATGGCGCTCATTTTCTATTCGCGCATGGGCGTGTCGAACGTGAAGATCACAGCCACGGTGAGCTTGCTGGCGCTGCCTTGGACGCTGAAGCCGCTTTGGAGCCCGTTCCTCGAGATGTATCGCACGAAGAAGTTCTTCGTGGTGCTGATGGAGTTGGTCGGTGGGCTGAGTCTGGGCGTGCTGGCTTTGTGCCTGCCGCTGCCGGACTATTACCGTTACAGCGTCGCCCTATTTACGCTGATCGCTTTCTGGTCTTCCACGCACGATATTGCGGCTGACGGACTGTATATCGCCAGCCTGACTGCGAAGCAGCAGGCCGAATATGCAGGCTGGCAGGGCGGCTTCTACAACATCGCGCGATTCGTTTCGCAGGGCGGGTTGCTGATTCTTGCCGGCTACCTGGAGAACCGCATGCCTGCAGTGCGGGCGTGGATGATCATATTCGCCCTAGTCGGCATCACGCTGGTGGTGCTCAGCTTGTTTCACTCGCGCGTGTTGCCTGCGGGTGGAGAGGAACGACACGCGCGAACCTTCGATGACGTAGTGGCGACCTTCAAGGATGTAGTGGTCGATTTCTGCAAGAAGCCGAATATCTGGTTCTTACTTCTGTTTGTTTTCTTATTTCGCGCCGGTGAAGGACAAGTCGTGAAGGTCGGGCCGCTGTTCCTCAAGGCCGCGCGCGCAGACGGCGGCCTCGGGCTCACGCACGGCGCAGTTTGGAGCCATCTACGGAACGTTTGGAACGGCCGCATTCATTGTTGGCAGCATTCTGGGCGGATACTTTGCGGCGTGGCTGGGACTGAAGCGCGCGCTGCTGCCGCTGATCCTGGTGATGAATGTGCCGATGCTGACGTACTTCTATCTGAGCACGGTGCTACCAACCAGCACAGTGCTGATCACACTGGCGATGTCGCTGGAGATGTTCGGCTACGGCTTTGGATTACGTCGGCGTGATGCTGCTGATGATGCAGGAGATCGCGCCCGGCAAATACCAGACCGCCCACTACGCCTTCGCCAATTCGCTGATGGACTTGGGACTGATCGTGCCGGGCGCAGCCAGCGGCTGGATTCAGATGAAGATCGGCTATCAGCACTTTTTTGTATGGGTGCTGATTTCGGCGGTGCCGGCGATGATTTTGGCGCGGTTTGTGCCGATTCATGGGCCGAGGGCCGGTACGTCGGATGCCGGCGATTGAACCGCAAACGTTGGTTAGCAGTCGTAGCGGTTAAGACGGAACAGATATTATGGCTCCAATGGATAGCAATTCTGACGGAAGCAATTGAAGGCCGCCATCTCGGCGGCCGGGCAAGATGCAACCAATGCCGAGGGCCAGTCGCTGGTGCTCAAGAAGCTGGGCGAGCACACAGTCGTGGAAGTACGTGCTTGCAGAACGCGCTCCAGGTCGTGCGCGCCGAGCGATGTCTATGTGGTGGTGGGATACCGGCAGCAGGAAGTGCGCGATCACCTCGGCCCGAAATTCCACTACGTTGAGCAGGAACCAGCCGCGAGGCACGGGCGACGCGGTGCGACGAGTGTGCGAGTCGATCCCGGACTTCGATGGCAACCTGCTGATCCTCTACGGCGACACGCCGCTGTTTCGGCCGGCATCGATCCTCGGGCTGCTCAACCGGCATCGGCTGAAGCAGGCGCACCTGACGCTGCTGACGGCGGTGGTGGACAAGCCTTGCCCTACGGGCGGATCATTCGCGACGCCGGCGGCCAGATCATCGACATCATCGAAGACACCGAAGCTCGGCCGAGGTGCGGGACATTCGCGAAATCAACGTGGGCGCATATGTGGTCAACGCGAAGGTGATTGCCGCAGCGCTGCAGAACTCTGTCGCCTTCGCCGGTCGATGGCGACTACCGGCTCACGGATTGCGTGCACCAGCTGATCCGCTCCGGGCTGCAAGGTCGAAAGCTATCAACTCTACGATCAGGACGAGGTGCAGGGCATCAACACCGACGCGGACCTGGCGCAAGCAGAATTCATCCTGCAGAAGCGGCTGTACCGGCCGCGGCGGCAGGAAGAGCAGAACCTGATCGCCTTCGGCACCGGCGGCTGGCGCGCGCTCATCGGCGAGGGCTTCACGCTGCACAATGTGCGGCGATTGTCGCAGGCGCTGGCCAACGAGATCACTCGGCAGTCGGCGGAGAAGCGCGGAGTGATCATCGGCTACGACCGCCGCTTCTTGTCGAAGCAGGCGGCGGAGGCTTCGGCGGAGGTGTTCGCGGGAAACGACATCCACGGCAATTCTGCAGTCCGAGGACGCTCCGACACCTCTGATCACCTATGCCACCGCGGTCCAGGGATCGGCATACGGGCTGATGTTTACCGCGAGCCACAATCCTCCCGAGTGGAACGGCCTGAAGGTGTTTCGCGGCGACGGATCGCTGTTGCTCGACCACGAGACACGGCAGATCGAGGCAGGAGACGAACGCGCTTGAGCCAGGCGGATGTCATCAAGCTGGAGCTGGACCTGGCGCTCGAGGCCGGCATCGTCGAGAAACGCGACTACACGAACGAGTATGTGGATGCGGTCGAGAAGCTGATTGACCTCGACAAGATTCGCGAGGCGGGGCTGAAGGTCATCGTCGACCCGATGTACGGCGTGGGCCAGCTCACCCTGGGCACGGTGCTGACCGAAGCGCGCTGCCGGGTCACGTTCATCCATGAGCGGCACAACCCGCTGTTTGGCGGGCGCTCGCCGGCTCCGAACGAAGAGGCGCTGCGGCTGCTTAGCTCGGAGATGCAGGAAAGCAATTACGACCTCGGGCTGGCCATGGATGGCGACGCCGACCGCGTGGCGATTCTCGATGAGCGCGGCGACTACATCTCGATCAACGATGTACTGCTGCTGCTGTACTGGTACCTGCACGAGGTCCGGGGCGAGCGCGGCGGTGTGGTGCGCAACCTCTCCACGTCGCACCTGCTCGACCGGTTGGCGCAGAAGCTGGGCGAGCAGTGCTACGAGACTCCGGTTGGTTTCAAGCACATTGTCTCCACGATGGTGGAGCACAATGCTGTGCTGGGCGGGGAGTCGTCGGGCGGGCTCACGATTCGCGGCCACATCCTGGGCAAAGACGGCATTTTCGCCTGTGCGCTGGTGGTGGAGATGCTGGCCAAGACCGGCCAGAAAGTTTCGCAACTGCTGGAGCGAGTGTATGGGCTCACCGGGCGGCTGTACTACGTGGAGGAGAGTCTGCCGGCGACACCTGAAATGCGGATCGCCGTCCCCAGGCGATTGCAAGAGGCGCCGAGCAGCCACATTGGACCGTACAAGGTCGTCAGCATTTCGCACATGGATGGGACCAAGCTGCTGCTGGAGAACGATAACTGGGCGCTGTTGCGGTTCTCCGGAACGGAGCCGGTGCTGCGCCTGACAGTTGAGGCAGATTCGCCGGAGAAGGCGAAGGAGCTGTTGCAGTGGCTGCGGCAGTTTGTAACGGCGCAGAACGGGAAGTAGAGCGGTCGACCGAACAGGCGGAGGCAAGGGTTGCGATACGGGTACTTTGACAATGCGAACCGGGAGTATGTGATCGACCGGGTGGATGTACCGGTTTCCTGGACGAACTACCTGGGGGTGCGCGACATGTGCACCGTCATCTCGCACAATGCGGGCGGGTATTCGTTCTATAAGAACGCCGAGCACCACCGCATTACGCGTTTCCGCCAGAACGGCGTGCCGCTCGACCGCCCGGGCCACTATGTTTACTTGCGCGACGACGAGACGGGTGAGTACTGGTCGATCTCTTGGCAGCCGGTAGGCAAAGACCTGACGCAGCGCAAAGTACGAGTGCCGGCACGGACTTTCGTATTCAAAGTTTTCGTGCGAGTACAACGGCATCCAGGCGGAACAGACACTTTTCATCCCCATTGAAGATGACGTTGAATTGTGGGATGTCCGCATCAGGAACACCGGCGGACAAGCCGCGCAAGCTCAGCGTGTTCTCCTACGTCGAGTTTTCGTTCCACCACATCGAGATCGACAACCAGAACCTCCAGATGAGCCTGTATGCAGCGGGTCGAGCTACGCCGACGGCGTCATCGAGTACGACTTCTTCTACGAGCCCGAGACGTTTCATTACTTGGCGGCGAGTTTCGAGCCTGATAGCTATGACTGCCTGCGCGACAAGTTTCTGGGCAACTATCGCACCGAAACGAATCCGCTGGCGGTGGAGCGAGGGGAATGCTTCGGATCGTCGGAGCTTGGCGGCAACCATTGCGGGGCTCTGCACAAGCGGCTGACGATCGCGCCCGGTGAAGAGACGCGGGTGATGTTCATGCTCGGTGTGGGCCCGCGCGCGGCCGGAACGCAGATCAAGGCCAAGTACTCGAACGTGGCGGCCGTGGACGAAGCGTTTGCGGCGCTGCGCGAATACTGGTCAGAAGAAGCTCGCAGTGTTCCAGTGCAAGACCCCGAGCGAAGGCCTGGACACCATGACCAACATCTGGACGCTGTATCAGGCAGAGACCTGCGTGGTGTGGTCGCGGTTTGCGTCGTTCATCGAGGTAGGCGGGCGTACTGGGCTCGGCTATCGCGACACCTCGCAGGACGTGATGAGCGTGGTGCATACCAATCCGCGAAGATGCCGGCAGCGCATCATCGAACTGCTGAAGGGGCAGGTGAGTGCAGGCTACGGGCTACATCTGTTCGATCCCGACTGGTTCGATCCGGAGAAGCAGAAGCAGCCGGCGTTCAAGTCGCCGACCATCGCTCACGCGCCCGACCGGAAGCATATGATTCACGGCCTGGAGCACACGTGCTCCGATGACGCGCTCTGGCAGGTGGTGACGATTTGCGAGTACGTGAAAGAGACGGGCGAGCTTGAGCTGTTCGATGAGGTTGTGCCATTCGCCGACGAAGGCGAGGCCACAGTTTACGAACACCTGAAACGGGCTCTGGATTTCTCCGCGCAGCAGGTCGGTGCGACGGGCATCTGCAAGGGTCTTCGCGCTGATTGGAACGACTGCCTCAACCTGGGCGGAGGCGAGAGCGCGATGGTGTCGTTCATGCACCACTGGGCGCTGCGCGCGTTTGTCGAGGCTGCGCAGCACCTCGGCCGTGAGGCCGATGCCACGAAGTATGCCGCGATGGCCGACGGCGTAAGGGCGGCCTGCGAGCGCGAGTTGTGGGACGGCGAGTGGTATCTGCGCGGCATTACCGCGCAAGGGACTGAAGGTCGGCAGCCACGAAAACGAAGAGGGTAAGGTCTTCATCGAGAGCAATACCTGGGCGGTGGTGTCGGATGCTGCGTCAGCGGAACGCGGCCAGGCTGCGATGGACGCTGTGGACAAGTATCTGTATTCGGACTATGGCATTCATCTGCTGTGGCCTGCGTTCTCCAAGCCGAATGACGACATCGGCTTTGTGGGTCGCGTGTACAAAGGCATCAAAGAGAATGCCGCGATCTTCAGCCATCCTAACCCGTGGGCCGTAATAGCCGAATGCAAGCTCGGCCGCGGCGGACGGGCCATGAAGTTCTATGACTCGCTGCTGCCCTACAACCAGAACGACAAGATCGAAGTGCGCGAGGCTGAGCCTTATTCCTATTGCCAATTCGTGATGGGCAAAGACCACACCGCGTACGGCCGGGCGCGGCATCCGTGGCTGACTGGCAGCGGCGGGTGGAACTACACCGCGGTCACTCGCTGGATTCTTGGCGTACGGCTGACGTTTGATGGCCTCGTGGTCGACCCGTGCATTCCCGCCGATTGGAAGCAGTTCGAGGTCACTCGCCAATGGCGAGGGGCGACGTACAAGATCAAAGTTGAAAATCCCGATGGCGTTGAAAAAGGTGTTAAGTCGGTAACACTCAACGGCAAGCAGGCGACGATGCCGATTCCACCGCAAGCATCGGGTTCGATCAATGAGGTTGTGGTGAGGATGGGGTAGCGCGGCTTCTCCTGGAAGCCGGCACCTACCGTATTGTTGCGCTCACCAACCATCGTTGAAATCAACCCTGGCTGCGCTGCGGAATCTGCATCACAGTGCGCTACACTGGCTGGGAACTAAACGACCTATCATGAAGTCAGTCGCCATCATCTCCAAGCCATGGAAGCAGGAGCTGGCGGGCATTCTGCCCGACCTGCTTGGCTGGTTTCATGCGCGCAATTACACCGTTTACATGGACGAAGAAACGGCCCGCTATACCAACGGCGAGCAGGTGGTTGTGCGTGCGGCTATCGGGGCGAAGCATCCAGATTTTGCCTTGGTACTGGGTGGCGATGGGACGCTGCTTTCCGCAGCGCGTGCGGTGGCTCACGAAGGTGTGCCGATTCTAGCCGTGAACCTCGGCTCCCTGGGCTTCTTGACCGAAATTCCGCTCAACGAACTGTATCCCGCATTGGAATCAGTCGACCAGGGTGAATGCCCCGTGGAGTTGCGATCAGTTCTGGATTGCCGGCTAGTGCGCGGCGGGGAGTGCATTTCGCGAAACTTCGCTTTGAACGATGTGGTGGTCAACAAGAGCGCCATCTCGCGGCTTGTGGCATTCGACCTTTACATTGACGGGAACTTCGTATTCCTCTACAAAGCAGATGGCGTCATCATTGCAACGCCGACCGGCTCGACCGCCTACTCGCTGGCGGCTGGCGGACCCGTGCTGATGCCGTCGGTAGACGCGTTTGTCGTTACGCCAGTGTGTCCCCATTCGTTGACTCATCGCCCGCTGGTAGTCACGCAGAACTCACAGATCGAACTGAAAGTGGAAACGGGCGAAGAGCAGGCTTTCCTCAGCATCGATGGCCAGGTGGGCGTGCCGGTGCAACAGGGTGACCAGGTGTTTTGTCAGCGTGCAGAACACAGGGTGAAGCTTCTGCGTGTGCGCAGGACATTCTTCGAGGTGCTCCGCAACAAGCTGAAGTGGGGACAGCGCTAAGCGAGCAAAGTAGGTTGGCGCGGTTGCCAGACCGCGCCGTTGGATTAGTCGGTTGCGGGTTTCAAATTGTCAGCCAGCCAGAAGCGGGCTTCAATTTCGCATTTCTTGGAGCAAAACGTCTGCGTTTCGCGCGCCCTGCTTGTGCTTCGTAGGTATTGGGAATAGCACCAGAGGCAGACCGCAGTCGAGGTTGCAGCATCGTATTGATTCGGTTGCATGGGGTCTCCAATGGCTAGCGAGGATAGGACATGCGGCCGCTAAACGCAATTAGCAAATCGAGAGGTAATCAGGAACTAAATACCACGATTGGTGCACGCCGGTCAGACCCGCTCAGGCGCGAGCAGGTCGCGAATGGTTTCGCGCTTGCGAATAAGCTTGTGGCGGGTACCGTCAACCAGCACTTCGGCGGCCCGTGGCCGGGTGTTGTAGTTTGAGGCCAACGACATGCCATAGGCTCCGGCATCCAGAATGGCAAGCAGATCGCCTTCTTCCACCGGCTGCAGTTCGCGATTGCGGGCGAAGAAGTCCCCGGTTTCGCAGACCGGGCCGACGACATCGAATCGGCTGGGATCGCGGTCCTTCGGGCTCAGAACAACAGGCGCAATTTCGTGGTGGGCACCGTAGAGCGATGGCCGCATCAGGTCATTCATGGCCGCATCAACGATCAAGAATTGCTTCCGGTCGTTGTGTTTGCGGTAGGTTACACGAGTGAGCAAAGTCCCTGCAGGCCCTATGATTGAACGCCCTGGTTCAAGTAATACATGAAGTCCTAGGCGTTGCAGGGGACGAACCACCGCCGACGAGTATGCCTTGACCCTAGCAGGAAAATTACTTCGCGGATTCTTCGCGTAGGAAATCCCCAGGCCGCCACCTGCGTCTACATAACGTATGTCGTGCCCGTCGTGACGGAGGCTCCGGACGAGCGCTGCCACCCGCTGCATGGCTTCGCGAAAAGGACCGACCTCGGTAATCTGTGAGCCGATGTGCACGCTGACACCGGCGGCGGTCAGATAACGTGACCCAGTTCCTGTTCGGTACAGTTCCGCGGCTTCTCGCATGGGCACGCCGAACTTATGCTCATGCAGGCCGGTAGAAATGTAAGGGTGGGTCCGCGCATCCACGTCGGGATTCACGCGAACCGCGAAGCGGGCCCTTTTCCGGAGGTGAGTCGCGCGGGCGCTTAGCAGTTGCAGCTCGCTGGGGCTCTCGACATTAAAAAGCAGAATGCCTGCGTTCAAAGCGAGGTCGATTTCGTCCGCCAGCTTTCCGACGCCGGAGAATACGACTTTTCCGGCCGACTTGCGGCTGGCATGCAATACGCGCTGCAACTCTCCCCCGGAGACGATGTCGAATCCGGCGCCCTGCGAAGCCAGCAGCTTGAGAAGCGAAAGGTTCGAATTTGCTTTCACCGAGTAACAGATCGTGTGCTCGCATTCCGCAAAGGATTCATCGAACCGCTGGTATCTCTCGCGAATCGCAGTGGCGGAATACACGTACAACGGCGTTCCGTAGCGTTCTGCAAGTTGACGCATAGGAATCTCGTCAGCGAACAGTTCACGCTGTTGCGACCTGCCCTTGATCCGGCGGTAGGTGAAGGCTGGTGGGCGTTCCTGCGGACGAGAGTCGCTCACTTTTGGGCCGGCGTTCCTTTCACCTTAAGTACGACGATAGTGAGATCGTCGAACGCGTCCACGCCCTTGGCATGGTCGTTCACCGCGGCGAAGATCGCCTGCGCAATTTCGTCGGCACTACGATGCGCGTTCTTGAGTGCGACTTTCTCCAGCCGCCCGCGACCGAACATGTTGCCGCGAGAACTTGTGGCGTCTGTGATGCCGTCGGTCAGGAGCAGGAATACGTCCCCCGGTTTGCAGCGCACGCTGCGCTCCTCGTATTCAGCGGTTGAGAAAAGTCCGAGTGGAATTCCGGCAACAGGTATTTCCTCCACGCGGCCGCTGCTGATGCGCAGGGGTGCGGGCAGACCCGAATTCGCCACTTGCAGGGTGCGGTCGCTGTCGTGCCAGACGGCGTAAACCATCGAGACATATTGGGCGTCGATAGGGCGTTCGGCCAGCGACAGGTTTACGGCCTCGAGCATCTGTGCCGCCGAAGGCTCATCGATGGCATGGGAACTAATCGTGCCACTTACCAGGCCGGCATAGATAGCGGCTGGCGCGCCTTTTCCGCTGACGTCGCCGACGGCAATGCCGATAACGCCGCGCCCGCTATACTTCAGGAAATCGTAGAGGTCGCCGCCGATTTGCCGTGCCGGCGAAAAACGCGCCGCGACTTCGGCGTTCTTCAGCGTTGGGCGCTTCTGGGGCAGCAGGCGGAATTGCAGCTCGCGAGCCAGCGCAAAATCCTGCTCAAGTCGCTTCTCCTGGCGGGCAATACGCTCGTAGAGCGTGGCGTTCTCGATGGCGATCGCCACTTGTGCCGCCATCGTGGTCATGATGCGTACGTGATCGTCGTTGAAGTAGCCGCGACGCGTGTGCTCTATATCGAGGACGCCGATTACTTTGTCCTTGTAAATCAGCGGAACGCAAAGCTCCGAGCGCGTCTCCGGGTTCGCCATGATGTACCGCGGATCCTTGGAAACGTCGGGAACGAGCACGGCCTGGCCGCTCTGCGCTGCGGCCCCAACCAAGCCCACGCCTATCGGGATCTCGTGCTTGAGATGTACGCTCTCCTTGAAGCGCAGCGAGAACCGATGCTGCAGGAGTTGTCCCGTTGGATCCAGTAAGAGGATCGAAAACATTTCGTAGTCGATGATTCGAGTGACCAGGTCGGCGACGCGCTTGAGCAACTGATCGACGTTGAGGATAGAGGTCAGCTCGCGGCTGATTTCCGTCAGCAGCGTAAGCTGTCGCGCCTGTCGCGCCACGCGCGTGTACAGGCGCGCATTTTCAATTCCTGCGGCGATGCGCGAGGCGAACAGAGTCAACAGCCGCTTATGTTCCTCGTTGAAGGCTCCAGGCTGGTCGGCTTCCACGTCCAGAACTCCGATGACCTTGTTCTTGGCGATCAGCGGAACCGCCAATTCCGAGTGCACGCCCGGTGTGACGTTAATGACATTCTGCTCAGTAGTCAGGTCGTTCACCAGAACAGCTTCGCGGCGTTGCGCAGCCTGCCCGGTCACGCCCTGCCCAACCTTAATGCAGATGCGCTCGGCGACTTCTGGAGGATGCCCGACCTGAAAGCGGATTCGTAGCTCCTGGGTCTTGTCGTTTAGCAGCAGGATGGCAAAGATTTCGTAGTCGATGATGCGCTTGAGCATCTCGGCCACACGCTGCAGCAGGGTGTTGAGGTCGAGCGTAGTGTTCACCGCATCGGCAACTTCCAGCAGGTAGCTGTCGATGGGCGGCGACATTGGCGTTGTGGTACTCGTTGTCATAACCCCGAAAACTCAGCCCCTAATGATAGCAGCGAGTTGTATTGATGTTGAGCATAGCCGCGTGGAACACAGGTTTCAGCACCAGTTTTGTGTGCTGTTGCGGCGGCGTGAGTCAATCACTAGAATCCCAATTTGCGGAGGAAAACGCATGCACTCGCCCGAATTTGAAAAACTTGTTAATGAGGCACGAGCGCAGATCAACGAAATACAACCGCCCGATGTGAAGCGAATGCTGGACAGCAGGGAAGACTTTACTCTGATCGATGTGCGTGAGGCCGATGAGCAGGCCAAGGGAGTCATTCCGGGTGCAGTGAAGTTGCCGCGGGGCATACTGGAGCGCGACATCAACAATGTGACCACTGATAAAGACCGCAAGATCGTGCTGTATTGCGGCGGTGGATTCCGGTCGGCCCTCGCCGCCGTGAACCTTAAGAAGATGGGCTATAAGAATGTAATTTCGATGGACGGTGGGTGGAGAGGCTGGCAGGAGTTGCAGAAGTAAGTGAGGCAAGCATGAATCTCAAAGGCAACAAGCTGACTTGGCTCGGACACTCGACGTTTCGCATTGAGACTGCTGAGGGTAAGACGATTTATGTGGATCCCTGGGTCATGGGGAACCCGCTTTGTCCGCAGAGCGAGAAAGAGGTGAAGAAGGCCGACGCGTTGATTTGCACGCACGGACATGGCGACCACATCGGCGATGCGGTGAAGATCGCCAGGCAGCACAAATCCACTGTGGTAGGCATCTTCGAGCTGTGCATGTGGATGCAGAAGAAGGGCGTCGAGTCAATCTCGCCGATGAACAAAGGCGGCACTCAGTCGGTCGCCGGCGTAAGTGTCACGATGGTGCACGCGGTGCATTCCTGCGGCATCCAGGAAGACGACGGCAGCGTTGTGTATGGCGGCGAAGCGTGCGGCTACGTCCTGGAATTTCCGGGCGGTGTGAAGGTCTATCATGCGGGCGACACTAATGTATTCAGCGATATGGCAATTATCAGCGACCTCTATGCTCCCGAGATCGTGATGCTGCCGATCGGTGACCATTTCACCATGGGACCGAGAGAGGCCGCGTACGCATGCAAGCTGCTGCAGCCGAAATTTGTCATTCCCATGCACTTCGGAACGTTTCCAGTACTTGTCGGACGGCCATCGCAACTGAAGGAGTTGCTCGGCGCGAGCGGGCCGGAGGTGGTCGAAATGCAGGCGGGACAGACGCTAGGGTAGGGACCGTTAGCTGCAAGCAAACAGCGAGAAGCGAATAACCCTTATGATCACTGATCCTAAAGTCGAGAACTACCTCTACGCCATGCTGCCGGTGCGAGACACCGTGCTGACAGATATCGAGCAGCAGGCCAAAGACCGCGACATTCCTATAGTAGGGCCAGCCGTAGGAAGGTTGCTCTACCAGTATGCGAGGCTAATCGGCGCGAAGAATGTCTTCGAGATGGGATCGGCGGTTGGATACTCGACCATCTGGTGGGCGATGGCGGTGGGCGAGGGCGGCAAGGTGCATTACACCGATGGTAGCCGCAAGAATGCCGACGAGGCTCGCGGATACTTTCAGCGTGCAGGCCTAGCCGATCGCATCCAGGTACACGTTGGCGACGCACTGGAAATACTCTCGGAACGCAAAGAGCAGTTCGATGTGTTGTTTTGCGACATCGACAAGCCCGATTATCCCCGTGCGGCGCGCATGGCTCCCGAGCGCGTTCGACGCGGCGGACTATTCATTACCGACAACACGTTGTGGCGTGGCGACGTGGCGTACGCGGCGGGAAATTCTGACCTCAAGCCAGAGCATCAGCCCGACGAAAAAGTACGCGCCATCGTGGAGTTCAACGAGCTACTCTACAAGTCGCCGGAGTGGTACACGACGATTGTTCCGCTGAGAGATGGACTGACGGTGGCGACGCGAACCTAGATCGACTGCACCGGCACCAGCCGCAAGTCGTCCACCAATCCGACTTCTTTCTGGAAGAACGGCTCGCCATACTTCACGCCTGCCAGCATCCCGTAGAAATGGGCCATCGAAGCGACGCGCTCGCGAATTTCGGCGTTAGCCGGGAAGTCCTTGCTGCCGGCGGCCTGATCGGCGAACTGTTCCTTGTAAGCGTAGATGGACTCGAGTTTGGCCTCGAACTCCGAAGTGATGTCCACGACAAACGTCGGGCGAACGTCGTAATAGAGTGTGGCGTACACAATCTTGAACGGGCGAAACGGCTCGTGATTGCGCAGGCGATGGATTTCGAACGAGTCCACGTCCTGCGTGGCCGAAGTGTGTCCGAGTCGGCGTAATCCAGCGAGAAAACACGCCTCGTAACCGAGCGTGGCGCAGGTGTAGTGATCGGGGTGGCGGCCTTTCCAGTAGGGCAGAATCACCACGCGCGGGCGCTGCTCGCGAATCACGCGCGCGATCTTGATTCGATTGGCGTAGGTATTCTCGACGCGGCCATCGGGAATGTCGAGCGCTTCGCGCCATGCAACTTGCAGGATGCGCGCGGCATCGGTGGCCTCGGTGGCGCGGCTTTCTGCCGAGCCGCGTGAGCCCAACTCGCCTTGCGTGAGATCGAGTATGCCGGTGCGAGCGCCCTGGCCCGCCATCTTCCGCAATGTGCCGCCGCAGGTTTGCTCCACGTCGTCGCGATGCGCGGCGATGGCAAGCACATCTAAGGAAGGCGCGGTCATTTCTTGCGCTCCACCAGAAACGCTGCAATTTCCCGAAGATTGTTTGCACGCTCACCGAAGCGATCGAGCGCGGCGTTTGCCTTCCCGATTAGTTCGTCGGCCGTCTTGATCGAGGCCTCGATGCCAAACAACGAAGGGTAAGTTGATTTCTCGGTCGCCGTATCCTTGCCGGCAGTCTTGCCGAGCTGCTCCGAAGTCTGTGTAACGTCGAGCACGTCATCAACAATCTGGAACGCCAATCCAATGTTCATGCCAAAGTCCCGCAGGCTCTTGACTTGAGACGCATCGCCACCCGCATACATTCCGCCCGCGACGACGCTGGCCGTCAGCAGCGCCCCCGTCTTGGAGCGGTGAATGTACTCGAGCGTTTCGGCGTCGGCGTGCTTATGCTCCGCCTCGAGGTCCATCACCTGGCCTCCGATCATGCCGTCCACGGTACCCGTGGCGTGCGCGATCTCCGCGATGATGGCAACGCGAGCGTCCGCAGAACATTGCAATTTCGCCAGCACCTCGTAGGCATACGTCTGCAGGCCGTCACCGGCAAGAATTGCGATAGCTTCGCCGAACGCCTTATGGCACGTCGGCCGTCCCCGGCGCAGGTCGTCATTGTCGAGCGCAGGAAGATCGTCATGAATGAGCGAGTAAGTGTGCAACATCTCCAATGACGAGCCGAGGTCCTCGACTCCTGGCGGAAGTCTCCCATCGATCATTCGTGCGGCTTCCATGCACAAGATGGGGCGCAACCGCTTGCCTCCAGCAAAGACACTGTGGCGCATAGCCCTATGTATCGATGTTGGATACTGCGTAGCCGGAGGCAGCAAAAGTTCCAAAGCCTGATCGGCGAGGGTGCGACCTTCTTCTAGGAGTTCCTTGAGCATGAAGAGGGAAGTATAACAAGCGAGTAGAGAGTGGTCAGTGCCATCGTGAACAACTAGCGATCAGCAATCAGCGATTCGGCGTCATGGGTGACTCGGCTTTGCTGGCGGTCGCGAGTTTCGTTTCTCGCTCGGCATCCGCTGGCCGCCCCAACTTGCCATACGCCGCCGCCAATTGCTTATGCACGCCCTCGAGCCTCGGATCGATCTTGGCTGCGGCTTCAAGGTGTAGCAGCGCGTCCTTCGGCTTACCTTGTTCCAGTAGCACCTTGCCGAGTTGATACTGCGCCTCAGCGTCATTGGGGTTTAGCTTTACCTCGGTCCCGAACTCGCTGGCAGCCAATGTAGGCTGCTTAGCGCGAAGCTGGGCCATCCCGGCGTAATAATGCGCGCGAGGCAGCGAAGGATTGGCGGCAAGCGCCTTCTGAAACGTCGCTAGCGCCTGCGGTTGATCGCCGATCTCGCTGTACGCCTGTCCCACAAGTAGCTGCGCATCGGGAGGAAGCGGCCGTTGCGACATTTTTGCCACAACTGCGGCGGCCTTGTCTTTCTGGCCGCTGCGAGCAAGCGACGTCGCGTACGCATACGCCACGCGTGGATCGCCATAGGCAGTATCGCCGAGTTGGTCAAAGGCTTTCGCCGCCTCGGCAAACTGATCGCTTGAGAACAGCGACATGGCCAGCATCGGCGGAATCATCTTGTCGTTGGGGTCCTTCTGCTCTGCAATCTTCAGGGCACGCGCAGCTTCCGAGTATTGGTTCGAGCGGAAGGCGGCGAAGCCAACGTTGCGCATAAGGTGAGGGACGGCCGGATTCCAGCGCTCTGCCTGCTGAAAGTTAGTAAGCGCTTCAAGGTATTGCTTCTGCCGGGCTTCTGAGGTCCCAAGGTCGTTGTAAGCGTCTCCAAGAATCACAGCCAGCCGTTGCTCGGCGGTAGTGACTTCCGCTTTCTGCTGCGCTGTCAGCAGTGGAGCTGCGTCGCCTGCTTGCGCGGCGGGATCAATCACCGCCGATGTAGGAACCGAAGGCATCGATGCCATGCCAGACCCCATGGTCCCCGTCGTCTTTGAGGCGGGGCTATTGGCGCGGCTGGCCTCTTCGGTTTTCTCCTGCATATCGGCAAAAATCTTGGTGTATTTGGCAGCTTCCTCCTTGCGGTCGGACTGAAAACAGATGCGCCCCAGAACGTAGTAGGCTCGACGGATCTGGTAATTATTACGTGCCGTGTCATCGCCGGTGAGTGCGATCGCCTTGCGCAGAAGCTCTTCGGCCTTCGCATTGTCATGCCGGGCAAAGGCATTCAGTCCCATATAGAGGTACGATTCGGGCCAGTCAGGCTTGTCGTAGGACGCGGTCTTCAGGTAACGATCTGAGTCGTCATACAGCTTGTCGGCGTTATCGATGTAGCCGAGGAAAAAATTGCCGAAGAAGTCCTTCGGGTTCACCTTGATTTCCTCAGTGAACTGCTCCCGTGCCTGTGGCGTCGCCACCCATTCGTTCTGGCTCAAGTACATCAGTCCCAGGAAGTAGTGCGCCCGCGAGCCCTTCGCGTCGATCTCGGCAGCACGATTGAACTCCCGTGCAGCTTCAGCCGTCCTGCCTGCATTCTGATAGGCGCGACCAATCATGATGTGGACGCTCGTGCTGTTGGCAGCCGTCTCGGTGAGTTGTTTAAAGATGGCCTCCGCCTTGTCGTTTTCGCCGAGGTTAAGAAACGCGGTCGCCAGCGCATAGGCTACGAACGGATTGCCTTGCAGTTCCAGCGACTGAGAGAGAGATTCCGCCGCCGGGCCATAGCTCTTTTTGTCCATCAGCAGCTTGCCCTGAACATTCCACGCGTCGCCATTCTGCGGATCGGCTTTGGTGATGGGCTCAACCTCCACCAGTGCCTCATCGGTTCGGTGAGCGGCCATCAGGGCAAGAGCCAGCGCCAAATGCGCCTTCGGAGTGTTGTCGAAAGCAATCGAGCGCTTATACAGGTCGACCGCCTGGGTAGTATCACCCTGGGCCATCTTGAGCTCGGCCATGGCTCGAAGCCCGACAGCTAAGACGTCGCGATTGGCTTGTGCGATCTTGACGACATCGCCCGTCTGCTGCGCCGCGTTGAGCGCCTGCATGCGTGCAGAGAGGTCCTGCATGGCCGACGCAGTGGAGGCGGCCTTAGTCGGCTCGCCACCTGGCGCGACTGACGGCTTTTGTTGGACTGTGGCCCCAGCTGAGAGTACGAGCAGGAACGGCAGAAGGGAACTGGTCAGGCGAATTCGAACAAGTGGATATACAACGGATGGCCGCAAAGAGGTCAAGGCAACTCACTCACATGGAACTCTCCAAGCTAAACGGCTGCGGAAGTCGAGTCAACTCCGAGGGCCGCCTCTCGACGTCCAACTATGCCGCCGTGCTGGGTTGCTTGATCGCGACGTAGCGTTCGGCGTTCTCCAGGATGCGCGGCAAATCTGCTCTCATGCAGCAATCCACGGCTCCGGCGGCCAGGGCCCGCGTCCACATATCGTCGTCGGCCAGGCGATGGACACACACGAAAGCCGTGGAAGGAAATTCTCTGCACAGATCGGCGAGTTCGGAAAACGTGACGACATCCAGGTCCACGATGGCAAGTTGCGCGCGCACCCTTGGAACGTTTTCGCGAACTTCGGCGGCAGTATGTACGGTCGTCAAATTCTGTAATTCGCGGGTTGAGGACGAATAAGTGAATTTCGGTATCGGTGCAGCGGGATTGGCAATCACAACTCGGACTGGCGGCATGGTTCAACCTCCCATGAAAGCTCGTGGACGGGCGGCGCCAGAGAACCTACGAAGTAGCGTTGGTCTGAAAGTGGGCGAGCTAAGAAAATAAATGCGACTTACGACTTATCCGCAGGTTCGAAGGCTTCCGGCTGTAGCTTGCCATTTCGCTTCAACAGGATTTCCACCTTGCCTTCGGCTTCTTCCAACTCTTTGCGGCAGGAACCCGAGAGTTTCATGCCTTCGTCAAACAGCTCCAGCGCACGGTCAAGGGGCACGTCACCCTTTTCCAATTCAGCTACGATGGTTTCCAAACGCTGGAGACTCTCCTCGAATTTGGCCAAACTCTCGACTCCTTACAACATCTTAGTCCGGATTACCGCGTTCCTGACATCAAGATTGCACGAAATTACTTGCTCATCAAGTCCAACACGCAAGCTGTCATCGTGATAACACCGGTGCGAATGGTTGGCTCCGGCGATGGCGCGAAAAAGGCCGAGTGCAGTGACGGCAGTTGCTTGCCCGTGGCCTTGCTTTCCGCCACTTTTTCCGGTGCTATCGCGCCCAGGCGAAACATGACCGTGGGTATCTGGTGACCATCCAGCCCGAACAGGCCAAAGTCCTCGCTCACCATTTCAGGCCTTAGCTTCACCACGTTGTCAGCACCTACTGTCTTGACCAGTACAGCTCGCATACGATCGGCCAATTCTGGGTTGTTGTACATGACGGGTGAGCTTTCGGGGGACACGAAGACAACCGGCATCCGCTCGGACGGTACCCCACCCGCGATCGCGACCCCCTCAGCCGTACGCTTGAGATCGGAAAGAATTTGCTTCTGGACGTCATCACTGAACGATCGGATCGTAAGTCCCATCTTGACTTCGTCGGGAATGATGTTCCGTTTGGTGCCCCCGTGGATAAATCCGACCGTGACCACGGCCGGATCCTGCGGCGGAATCTGCCTGCTGACGATCGTCTGGATCGCCATGATGTACTCGGCCGAGAGCACCACCGGGTCTTTGCTCAGCTCAGGACGCGCACCGTGTGAGCCGACGCCGCGCATGGTGACATCGACTGAGTTTACGGCCGCGAGCGTTGGGCCCGAGACGACCCCGACCTTCCCGGCCTCGAGAGAGCTGTCGTCGTGCAACGCGATGGCATAAGTCGGGCGTCCGAACCGTTCGTAGAGGTTGTCGTTGAGCATGGCGCGTGCGCCGTCCACTGTCTCTTCCGATGGCTGTCCCACCAGAATCAGCGTTCCATGCCACTGGTTCTTGAGTTGCGCAAGCGTCTCGCCAACTCCAATCAGCGTCGACATGTGGATGTCGTGTCCACACGCATGCATCACGCCGACGTCATCCCCGGACTGGTTCTTCGAGCGAGCGTGGCTGGCATAAGCCAGGTCAGTCTTCTCCTCGACAGGCAGGGCGTCCATGTCCGTGCGAACCAGCACGGTCGGGCCAGCACCGTTCTTCATCACGGCAATCACGCCATAAGCCTGCGTGCCATCGTCATACTTGCCGACATGTTCCGTGACTGTATAACCTGCCTTGCGCAGCGCCTCGGCAACAACAGCGGAGCTCTGCTTCTCCTGGTGTGAAAGCTCAGGATTCTGGTGCAGCTGCTTATAGGTCATAACCAGTTGTGGCAGCTCGGAATTCACCAGCGTAGACAGGTCTTGCGCCGAGGCAAGTGTAGACATCGACAGCGCAAACAGGACAAGTGGCCTCATGCGGCTCCTTTGGAAATGACGTGAGCTTTCGGATTAATTGCGTTCGACCGTGGCAGGCTGCGCGCTTCCCAGCGCTTCCAGTACGTCGATGGCGGAAGAGTAGCGTCCCTGGGGTGCGCTGATCTGAGCGCCCTGCACCATGCCGCGTGCGGCAACCAGCATTTCGCGGGCGATTGCAATGCCCTCGGCGCGCGCCGCCTCACCGGTAGCTGCGCGTGACATGCGGGCGATGACCTCATCTGGCACCGAGACACGCAACTCGTTCTTCATGAACTCTGCATTGCGCGCGCTGACCAGCGGCCAGATGCCGGCAATCACGGGAATCCGGCAATGCTCAATGCGGCGCAGGAAATCTTCGAGCAAGTGCAAATCGAATACCGGCTGCGTGACTGCGTATTCAGCGCCCGCCTGGACTTTATATTCAAACCGGCGAATTTCCTCCTCGATGTTCGGCACGCCCGGGTTGGCGCCCACGCCGATGACGAACTTCGTCCCGTTCCCAATGGGATTGCTACCAATGTCCAGAGCATGGTTCAGGTTGTGGACGATATTCACCAGCCCGATCGCGTCCACGTCGAATACCGCCGTGGCATCGGGATAGTCACCCATCTTCGGCGGATCGCCGGTGATGCAAATCAGGTTGCGAATCCCCAGCGCGCTCGCGCCCAGCAGGTCCGACTGAATGCCCAGGACATTGCGGTCGCGACAGGTGTAGTGCAGCACCGGTTCGATGCCGACCTGCTGTGCCACCATCAGGCACAGGGCCTGGTTGCTGAGGCGCGCCGAGGCCCGCGGGCTGTCCGGAATGTTGATCGCATCAACGCCCACCGACTTCAGGTATCGCGTGCCTTCAATTTCTTTCGTCGCGTCTGTTCCCTTGGGAGGAACCACTTCGACCATAACCACGAACTCGCCGTTGGCGATCTTGCGGCCAAGTTGCGACCGTTCCGCCATCGGCGGCGGCTCTACAGGACGCGCCATCGGCTCCGGCTTGGCATGAGCCTTCGGAGTGGGAATGTGGTGGCGTTTGAGGCGCCCCTTCATTTCGTGAATGTGCCGCGGCGTGGTTCCGCAGCAGCCTCCGACGAGGCTCACACCGGCGATCACAAATTTCTCGGCATAACTCGCCATGTACTCAGGCGACGAAAGGAACACAGTACGTCCATCTACCGGGCGCGGCATTCCAGCGTTAGGCTGGGCAGAAAGCGGCACGCTGGTTACGACGCGCACGCGCTCCAGAGCATCCAGCAGCGGTGCTGGGCCAACGCTGCAATTAATGCCAACCACGTCGGCTCCCCAGGCTTCGAGTTGCTGGCCATAGTGCTCAGGGCTGGAGCCGTCCAGACAGTTGCCGTCATCATCGATCGTGACTTGTGCCACAACCGGCAGGTCCGGATTCACCTCACGTGCGGCGAGAATCGCCTGGTGAAGCTCCTCGAGATAGCCAAAAGTCTCGAGTATGATGAGGTCCACACCTTCTTCGTTCAACGCCGCGATCTGTTCACGAAATGCCTCGCGGGCCTCCGACAGCGCTACTTTCCCCAGCGGCTCAATACGGATTCCCAGCGGTCCAACCGCCCCGGCTACGAGTGCGCCGAAGCTCTTGGCGGCTTCGCGCGCCAGCCGGGCGCCCCGGCGGTTGATTTCCGCCAACTTATCCACACAACCGTGCTTCGACAAACGAAACGAATTGGCGCCAAAGGTGTTTGTTTCAATGACCTCTGCGCCTGCCTGGAGATATTCGACATGTACGCCCTTAATCAGGTCGGGTTGCGAGAGGTTCAGCTCGTCGTAACACTTGTCGATGAAGATGCCCTTGGACAGCAGAAGCGTGCCCATGGCTCCGTCGCAAAGTACGGGCCCTTTTTGCAGTCGATCTAGCAGGTCATTTGCCATTTATGCTGGTTGCGTCCGTCGCACTCGTCGTTATTGGAACTTTATCGTAAACCGTACCATTAGGCCACATCGCGGTGCCTGACGGATGCGCTCAATGGTTTGCTATAATTTTGAAAGAAAACTCAACAACTCACGTCTTATCAATGCTATGAATGAGGTACGCGTTTGAAGAGGGCTGTACTCCTTCTCTTTTGTTCGGCGGCACTTCTCCTGATTGCCTCCTGTGGATCAAGCGGCACCAGCGCAACCGGTCCCAACGGTAATGCAACCGTCAACAAGCCCAGTCAGCTTAACAACCGGGCCTTTATCACCAACCTGTATTCCGGCAATGTTCAGGTGGTCGACAGCAAGACGGACATGACCGCGTACTACACCGCGACCAACAACAACACCGGAAACAGCACTGTCGGTGGTTCGCCGGCGTCGGCCGTCTCGATCGTCCTGGGTGGCTCCGCTTCGTGGGCTGTCTTAAGTCCGGATGACACGCAGACCTTGATCTACAACCCATCCGGCAAGTCGGTAACGTTTATCCTCAACGCCACCGAAGTCCAGAACGGCAGCGTTAACTTGGCCGACTGGTCCGACATGGCGGTGTTCTCCCCCGATTCGTCTACCGTTTACGTACCGGTACCAAATGTGAACACCGGCAACTCCCGGCCGGGCGGAGTCCAGGTTATCGCTATCACCAACGCCACGACCGCCGTATCCGCCGCCATCACGGGGACCCTCCCCATCCCGGGCGCCCGGTACGTTTCAATCAGTCCCGATGGCAAGACGCTGCTCGTGTTTGCCAGCAACTCCGACACCATGTACATGGTCTCGATTTCGTCCGGGACCTATACGACCACTGCGATTCCCGGCTTTGCCGGGCCGGTCAATGCCTTCTTCAGCAGCGACAACACGACCGCCTACGTCCTCAACTGCGGACCCGAGTGCGGATCGACCGCCGGATCGCCGTCCGTCATGGCTTTTAATTTGGCGACTCAAAAGATTACAGCCACCGTTCCGGTCGGCGGAGCCAGCGTGGGTCTGTTGAAGGGCACCACGCTGTATGTGGCGGGCTATCCCGGTGGATCTACGGGAACATTTGATGTAGTGGACGTCAGTGCCATGAACCGCACCACCCCGAATCCGGTGGTGATTGGCGACGGCACACACACCACGATGCAGATATCGAATAACAACAAAATCTATATCGGCGCCAGTAGCTGTGCGAATACTTCGGTTGGATGCCTATCGATCGTGGATCTCACCAAAGTATCGGCCGATGCTCCAACGGCTCGCCGCTGGGAGCCGTCACGGGCCTCCAATCCATCCCCAATCGCAATACGATGTATGCGGTGGAAGGCGGAGTCCTGTATATCTACGACACTACAACCGGCCAACTGCAATCGACCCAGATTGCGTTTGTGGGCGCGTTGTATGGAGTCGTGCAGGTAGATCCGTAGAGATCAGTTGATCCCAGAAAACGAGAATGGGCGGCCCCTCGGCCGCCCATCATTTTCGCGCAACGGTCCACCCTACTGCGGCTGAAGCACTAACCGATGCTGCACTGATTTCGCTACCGCTTCTGGCGAGAATGGCAGCTTGAACGTGTGCCCGTTGTAAAACGCATCCCACTGATCGTCGTAGTGTTCGTCGAACAGATTGCCCGACTGCCCGTTGACGATGTTCAGCGTGGAGTTATCTAGATCTGACAAGTCGGCAGTGAACCGCTCCGATGGCCCAAAGCGCTCTCCAGCTTGCTTCACCGTCAGGCCATCACCTGACCAGGGATGAGGACCGGGACCCGCAGCCCTTTTGAGTATGGGGAAATTGCTCCAGAACGGATGTTTGATGTCGATCTGGTGTACTCGGCCCCATGTCCAATAGTTGAGCGACCGCGGTGTCTTCGAGTCGGTTACCGCGGCCTCCACAGCGGCAGTAAGCAGTTCGTCGTAATTGGCATAGCCCGACGGCAACCATTCCGGAGATTGGTGCGATAGCGCGCCCTCCAACCACACCGGCAGCATGAACCAGCGCGAGTATGTCTTCCAGTCATCCCCGAGCTTCGGGCGCAATAACAGTTCGTTTAGCTTCCCGCGCGCGTAAAACGCAATCGTCGGCGCTGCCGAATCGACCGCCATGTTGCCATCCCACCCGCGCATGATGTCGGCCGCTGCCTTGGCGCGTTCCGAAGCCTTGGGCGCGTGATCGATTGCATATACAAACCGCTCGGCACAGAATCGGTCCAGCTCCGACACAACATCCGTCTGGATCTCCAGCATGTCCGCTGGCGTGTACTTCTTCGGCTTGCTCAACAGCTTGTAGATGCGCTCTGTGCGATACGGAGAATCCCACTCGAAGCTGATCGAGTGCGGATACCCGTCCGGCGTGATGCGTCCATTCGCGGTTGCAAGAATCCCCGATGGCGGATCAAACGCTCTCGGCATCTCGTCGTACGGAATGAACCCGGTCCATTCGTACGCGTTGGTATCGCCCGGCACGGGCAGGGAACCATCACCGGATGCGCGAATCGGCACGAACCCCGTGGCCTGATATCCGATGTGACCGTCCACATCCGCATAGACCACGTTTTGCCCCGGCGCCCCAAACTTTGAAAACGCAGCGCGGAACTCTTCCCAGTTCTTTGCCGAGTTGACCTCGAAGAACGGAATCTTTGACGAGCCTTCCTTATAAATGATCCATTGCAGCGCCAACTGGCGTCCCTCATTCGGAACCAGGCTGGTGATGATTGGCCCATGGCGCGTGACCAACACGTCAAACTTCACTTCAGGCTTGCCCTTAACCCGGATGATCTCCTGCCGGCGCTCGGGTTGCACCCATCCCTGTGGCGTCAAATACTCGCCTTTGTCGTTGAATTTCTCGATAAAGACGTCTTCCACTGCGGGACCGACATTGGTAAAGCCCCACGCCACGTACCGGTTGTGTCCCACAATCACGTAAGGCATACCCGGCAATGTGACACCCACGACGTCGAAGTCACCGCAAATCAGATGTGCTTCGTACCAGTTGTTCGGCAGCCGCAGTTCAAGGTGCATATCGTTCGAAAGCAGCGGCTTTCCACTCGCAGTGTGCGCGCCGGAAATCACCCAGTTGTTTGATCCAGCGTGATAGCGGACTTCGGGTGACAGTTCAGTCGCCGGACCTCCCGGCGGCAAAATCATCGACTGCCGTGCCGGCTGCTTCGTCCCCTTGCCGGGTAAGGGTTTGCTTCCCTTAGCCGGTGGTGGCGGCAGAACATCTTCTCCTTCGGGTAGATTCAAGGGCGGCTCGTCGGCTAGCGAGTTACCTTCCGATCCCGGCGGATGGTCCCGCCACGACGAGTTCACGAATAATTCTGCAGCAAGTTCCGGTCCAAGCTTGGCGACCGCCTTTTCCTTGAGCAGCGTCTCCCGGTAATAGCCGTGGTTGAGGAATTCGGTCATCGACAGACCGACGAGCAGCGAGTCCTCCACCGTCCAGACGTGCGGTGCATAAGTGAGAAAACGAAACTCCATGGGCAGCGCTTTGCGTGTGCCCCGCGATATAGGCGTTCACGCCATTGGCGTATGCCTGGAACTGCGCCCGCTGCACCGGATCCAACTGCGCAACCGCCTTCTCCGCCGCCTGGCGCAATCCGAGAATGCGCTGCTCCCGGTCAACCGCAAGAAAGTCGGGTCCGAGAATCGCCGCCAGGTCGCCCGAGGCGAACCGGCGTGTCATATCCATCTGCCACAGCCGTTCCTGCGCGATGACGAATCCTTGCGCGAAAAACAGGTCATCCAGCGTTGTCGCCGTAATCGTGGGCACCCCGAGCGAATCGCGTGTGACCGTTACCGGCTGCGACAACCCCGCGAGTGAAACCGTGCCATCGACTTGCGGCATCCCGGCGCGCACCGCGCGGTAGAACCACACGTCGAACGCCAGAAAAACGAGCAACCCCAGCGCCAGGAGAGCAACAACAACTCGAATTGCGACGCGAGCATCCGAACGGCGAGCGGTAGAAGCAGTAGTTGTGTTCATGCGAAGCCTTGATTATAGGAGAGACGAGCCGCCTGTGCCTGATGCATGCCATTAACGGCCAGCCGCAATGCGGAAGCCAAAACTCTCCAGTGATATGCTGTTGCCGTTGCGGGGACGAACACCAAATGAAAGCCACGAAGCGCGACAATAGCCAGAACCGCGTCGATGATCAGCTAACGATTTCGCCGCAGATGGTGCGCGAAGCCGAGGCAATTTTCCACGATCACTTGCGTCGCGTAGGTTTGAAACACACCGGCCAGCGCGACGCCATCCTGCGCGCCTTCCTCGACACCCGCGACCACCTCTCCACCGACGAACTCTACCGGCTAGTTCGCAAGAAAGACGAGCGTATTGGCTTCACCACCGTCTATCGCACCCTGAAACTCCTGTCGGAAAGCGGTCTCGCCAGCGAGGTGGCCTTCAACGATGGCATCGCACGCTACGAGCACCAGTACAACCGGCGCAATCACCATCACATGGTTTGCACCGAGTGCGGCAGTTCGGTCGAGTTTTTCTCCAACGAAATTGAGCGCATCGAACGCGAAGTTGGCCGCAAGCACAAGTACGTCACCTCTCGTCATACTTTCCAGATCTACGGCGTCTGCGAGAATTGTGCAAAGAAGCGCAAACGTCCCCACGCCTGATGTCCCATTCTTTGCTCACTCTGGCTGAAGCCGGAACCCAAATTCGCACAGGTAAATTGTCTTCCCTGGAATTGACCGAATCGTGCCTCGCTCGCATCGAGCGGCTAAACCCTGTCCTTAATGCCTTCATCGCAGTCACTCGTGACCTGGCTTTGCATCAAGCTCGCAACGCCGACAATGAAATTGAAGCAGGGAACTGGCGCGGCCCTCTGCACGGCATTCCCATCGCCATGAAAGACCTGATCGACCTTGATGGCGTACCCACCACAGCCGCGAGTCGCCAGCTGACCAGCAACGTCGCGAATCGAAGATGCAGCGATCGTTTCCCGCCTCAAGCAAGCGGGCGTCGTAATCGTCGGCAAGACTAATCTCCACGAGTTTGCTTTCGGCGGCAGCGGTATGGTCAGCGCTTACGGACCCGCGCGCAATCCATGGGACGCCACGCGCATCACTGGCGGCTCATCTTCGGGTTCGGCCGCAGCCGTCGCTGCCGGCATGTGCATCGCGGCCATTGGGACCGATACCGCAGGTTCCGTGCGAACTCCCGCCGCACTCTGCGGGATCGTTGGACACCGCCCCAGCGCAGGCGTCTTCAGCAACCTGGGCGTCATTCCCCTCAGGCCGTCATTCGATACTGCAGGTCCGATGACTCGTACAGTGCAGGACGCCTGGCTGGTACTGCGCGCCATGTCCGACAACAGCCCGCCGTCCGACATCGAGGCAAATGTTAAGCACTTAAGGGTCGGCATCCCGCGCGCCGGCTTCTTCAACGACTGCGATGCCGACATTATCCACTGCACCGAGCAGGCGCTCGCGGTTATACGATCGCTGACCGCATCCACGTATGAGGTGGAGCTGGAAGTGAATACACGCTGGACCGACTTCGATGAGGAAATCCTCGCCTACCACCGCCCCATGATGGAGAGATCGCCGGAGCTCTATCAGCCTGCCACGCTCGAGCGCTTGCATAATTGTGCAAGCATCAGTCCGGCAGAGTACGAAAGGGCACGCAATTCGTTGGCATCAGCCCGGCGGGAAGCAGAGAAAATCTTCGACGCCGTAGACGTGGTCATCACTCCAACTTGTCTTGTCGAAGCTCCCGAGATTGCTACTCTCGGGGCGATGCCGAACGCTGACCTGCGCGCATTCGAAGTGCAGAAGCTGCTGCGTAACACAGCTCCATTCAGCTTGCTGTTCTGGCCATCGGTTTCCGTGCCTTGCGGATTTACCGGTAAAGGTCTGCCCGTCGGCCTTCAGATTTCCGCCCGGCCCGGCGCAGACAATCTCGCACTCCGCATTGCTCATGCCTACGAACAGGCGACCGAATGGCACAAGCGTTCGCCGTCTCTCGCCCTCTAGAATCCCAGGAAGACCGGTTCAGGCTGCAACGAAATCCCAAACTCAGCCAGAACCCGCAATTGAATCTCGTCCTTCAGTGCAACGATCTCCGCCGCGGTCGCTCCTCCACGATTAACGATTGCCAGTGCATGACGGTTCGAAATTCCCACTGCGCCACGAGCATAGCCCTTCGCAAATCCAGCCTGCTCCACCAGCCACGCTGCCGAAAGCTTTCGCATTCCTTCGCCGGCCGGGTAGCTCGGCATCGCCAAGCCGCGCGATTTCATCCGGGTTGCCAATTCTTCCAATTCGCCCAACGTAACCACAGGATTCTTGAAGAACGAACCAGCGCTCCTGGCATCCTCATCCCCGGGAACCAGCAGCATCGCCTTACCACGCCGAATCTCACGCACCGCGTCACGCACTTGTCGCATAGACGGCTGCGAATCACCCGCACCGAAATACTTCTGCAAGTCCGTATAGCGCACAGTCGCACTCCCGCCGCGCCTCAGCTCGAACGACACCCGCAGAATGATGAAGTTGTCTCGCTGGCTCGTGTTGAACACGCTGCTCCGATACCCAAATCCGCACTCGGAATTGCTAAACGTCCGCACCTCCATCGTCTGCCGATCGAGGGACTCGACTTCGCTTATCGTCTCCGACACATCCTGCCCGTACGCGCCGACATTCTGTACTGGTGTCGCCCCAACTGAGCCCGGAATACCGCTCAAGCACTCAATTCCCGCACAGTTCTCTTCGACAGCTCGCGCCACGAACGCGTCCCAGTCCTCACCAGCGGCAACATGAAAAATCACAGCCGTGCCCGAAGCAACGCGTTCCACTCCACGCAAATGAATCTTGAGCACCAGGCCGTCAAACCCTGTGTCCGCTACCAGCAGGTTGCTGCCGCCGCCGAGCACGAAGACCGCCAGCCCCCGCTCAGCCGCGAATTGCAGCGCTTCCCGGATGTCGGGCTCGTTCTCTGTTTCCACCAGATATCGCGCCGGCCCCCCCACGCCGAGAGTGGTGAGCGGAGCCAGCGGCACTTGTTCTTGAAGCTTCATGCGGTAGAGTCAATATATATTGTGAGTCGCCGCGTCTTCCCCGCACCCTGGGGCATCAGATGGAGGAGCGTCATTTCAACAGGAGAACCCATGTATCCCGAAATTTTGATCATTCCCATGCGTGAAGAGCTGACCAAGGCCGGCGCCAAGGAATTGCACACCGCCGAAGAAGTTGATGCAGCCTTGGCCGAGAAGAACGGCACCGCACTCGTAGTCGTGAACTCCGTTTGCGGCTGTGCAGCCGGAAAGATGCGTCCTGGCGTTCGCCGCGCCTTGCAAAACGCCGTTCGCCCGGATCGCGTGTACACCGTTTTCGCCGGACAGGACCGCGAAGCTACTGACCGCGCCCGCCAGCACTTCGGCAGCGTCCCGCCTTCTTCCCCAAGCCTCGCCTTGTATCGCAATGGTGAGCTCGTTCATTTCGTGCCCCGCAGTGAGATCGAAAGCCGCACCGCAGAAGACATCGCCCAGCAACTGTCGGCCGCATTCAACCAGTATTGTGAGAAGCCCGTCGCCGCGTCGAACTAAACTCCGCTGACCACATCGCGAACGGAAAGGCGCCCATGACATCGCATGCCAAAGGAACGTTCGACGTGAAAGTACTGCCTCTCGCCAACGATCATGCCGAAGAGGCAGGACTGGGACGAATGTCGATCGACAAACAGTTCCACGGCGATCTCGAAGCCTCCAGCCAGGGACAAATGCTGGCGGCGATGAGTAGCGTGAAGGGATCTGCCGGCTACGTTGCCATGGAGCGCGTTTCGGGAACGCTGATGGGTCGCAACGGTACGTTCGTGTTGCAACACAGCGGCACCATGAACCGCGGTGCCCCATCGCTCAAAGTCAGTGTCGTTCCAGATTCCGGTACCGATCAACTGGCAGGACTGTCTGGCACGCTTACCATCATCGTCGCCGACAAAAAGCACTCGTACGAGTTCCAATACTCGCTTCCCGATAGCCAGTAACGTTAACGGCGAGATCATGTAACCGATGGGTATGGGTGGAGCACCGCTTTAGCGGTGTATACGTAACTTTCTCTGGGACCGGCTTTAGCGGCTGCGGTAACTATCGACACGCCCGGCGGAGGGCATTCCTACTTCGCGCCCATCTTGAAGGCCTTGATCACGATGTCATTGGGCTGGTTCCCCACGGGAATCACGGTCACCAGCGCGCGCGCGGCGCTGATCTTTGAGTTGTCGCTGGTCTTCACCGTCCGCACCACTGCGACATCGCCTGACTTCGTATCCACCACAAGCAGGTGGTCTTCGTTAGGCGTGAGCGCCAACCCGTCGGGATGGCTCCCCACCGTAACTGATCCGATGACTCGCCCTTCGTCGATGGCATAAACGCTTACGTTGTCAGAGCTGAAATTGCTGACGTACAGCAACGAATTATCCGATGAGACCAGTCCGCGTACCGGATTGTTACCAATCAGGTAGCTGCCGCTGATTTCGTTGGTATAGGCCTCGACGATCGAGAAGCTGTTGGCTTCAAAGTTGCTAACGAAGATTTCGCCGCCGTCCGGTTTCAGCGCCATCTGGATCGGCGTCTTTCCCGCATCCAGCAGCGTAAGAACGCGATCGGTCTTGAGGTCGATCGATGCCAATTGGTTCGAGCCGGGACAAGCCACGTACAGCTTGCTGTTGTCAGGCAGGATCACCAGGTCCTGAGGCTGCGCACATACTGGCACCTTGCTCCGCACCGCGAGCTTCTGGGTATCGATAAGCGAGACGGTATTGTCTCCGCGATTGCTAACGGCCACCAAGGTGCCGTCCGGTGAAACCTTTGCCAGTCCCGGCGCGTTGCCCACAGGAATGGTCGCAATCACCGCCCGCTTGTCGAGGTCGATAACCGACACATTCCACGAGCCGGAGTTCGCTACATACGCGCGTTTGCCGTCGTTCGATACGGAAACGAAGTACGGCGCACGGTGCACGCCGATGGTCGCCACCACGATGTTTCGCTCGGCATCGATAACGCTTATGTTGTTCGACTCCGTATTGGCGACGTAGATCTCATTGCGGACCTGGTTCGCCGCCACCCCGGTCGGGTTCTTCCCAACCGCAATGGTCTTCACATTTCGCAGAGCGAGCGTGTCAATCACGCTGACAGAGTCGCTGCCGCCATTCGAAACGTATGCAAATTCGTGATAAGCGGGATCGACATCCGCCCGTTCATGGCAAGCTACTGCTAGCACGGCCAAACCCGTCACCGCCAACGCTGAAAGAATCCCTCGGACCGCAGAAGCATACCGCGGCGGAGCGTTCATCAGTCTGCTGCCGCGCCCGCGGGACGCCGCGCCGTTGGATTAGCGACCGGATCGGCCACTGACCGCCCCAGAACCCGGGCAATCTGCCGCACCTCAACCATCAGGCTGTCGAACTGATCGGGATACAACGACTGATTTCCGTCGCTAAGCGCACGGTCCGGATCAGGATGCACTTCGATCATGAGTCCGTCTGCTCCAACGGCGACCGCCGCTCGCGACAACGGTGTCACTTTGTTCCGCTTTCCGGTGCCGTGGCTCGGATCGACGATGATCGGCAAATGGCTGAGCCGCTGCACCGCCGGAACCACGCTCAAATCAAGCGTATTGCGTGTGTGGTCGGCGAACGTCCGCACTCCTCGCTCGCAGAGTACGACGTTGTAGTTGCCCTCGCTCATGATGTACTCGGCAGCCATCAGAAACTCTTCCAGTGTCGCCGACATTCCGCGTTTCAGTAGCACCGGCTTGCGCGCGCGTCCCGCTCGCTTCAACAGCGAGAAGTTCTGCATGTTGCGCGCACCAATCTGAATCACGTCAGCGTACTGGTCCACCAGCGCCAGCGACTCATGGTCCACGGCCTCGGTAACGATGAGCAGTCCGAACTGTTCGCGCACTTCCGCGAGAATCTGCAGCCCTAATTCGCCCAACCCCTGAAACGCATACGGCGACGTTCGTGGCTTGAATGCACCACCGCGAAAGAACCGCGCTCCCGCCTTGGCAACCCGCTCCGCCGCGCCGAAGGCCTGTTCGCGTGTCTCAACCCCACATGGCCCGGCAATCACCGCCAACTCGCTGCCACCGATCGTGGCCTCAGAGTCGGGGAAGCGAATCACCGTGTTCTCTTCCTTCAACTCGCGGCTGACGAGTTTATAGGGCTTGCTGACCCGGATAACTTCCTGCACGCATTCGAGCCCCTCAATCGCCGCGGGCTCAACTTCACCACGGTTCCCCGTGATTCCGATAGCCGTTCGCTGAGCTCCGGGAATCGCGTGCGCGCGCAGTCCCAGGCTCTCGATCTTCTCGCACACGACCCGCACATCGTCTTCCGATGCGTTGGCCTTCATGACCACCAGCATAGGTAACCCCTTGTACTAGCTAGTGTACCGTTCGCAAGCACAGCCCGACAATTAACTGGGTTGGCTATCCCAGAACTTTCAGGGCAAAATAGCCGCCATGCGCACCCGCAAGCTCTTCCTCGCTTCCGCCGTTCTGCTCATCATTGGCCTAGCCTCGCTATGGTCCAAGTGGAACGGCAGCGCCGGAGTCCATGCTGGATATCCCATGGATCAGTGGTCGGTGACCTTCAACGGTTCGGCGCAGGGATGGCCCGCCATGATTGGTGTCATCGCGATCCTGGCATCGTTGATAACGCTACTCGTGGCTGTGATTCGCAGTCTGATGGATTGAGTTCGCCAGTTTGGCGCACATAAACTCCGCAGACTAAAATCGAACCAATGCCCCAGCCAGGCTCCTCCACGGAAAAAGACATCCTCAAACTTCTCCCCGCGCCTGCGAAGCCGCCAAAACTTACCGCACGCCGCATCGGCATCCATACCTCCACCGCTGGCGGAGTTCACAACGCCGCCGAGCGGGCCTATCGTCTCGGCTGCAACGCCCTACAAATTTTCTCCTCGAGCCCGCGCCAATGGGCGCCCTACGAGCTACAGCCCGGACACGTCGCCGAGATGATTCGCTTGCGCGACAAGTACAACCTCACTCCGCTGGCGATTCATGCCAACTACTTGGTGAATCTCGCCGGAGGCAATCCCGAGTTCCACGCCAAGTCCATCGCAGCTTTTCGCGGCGAGATCGAGCGCGCCTTGGCATTGCAGGCCGACTTCCTCGTCCTCCATCCCGGCTCTTTTCGCGGCGCCACCCGCGACGAAGGCCTCCAGCGCGCCGCCTCAGGCATCGCTCAGGCCGCCGATGGCCTCGACCTCCAAGCCGCCAAGCTCCGCATCCTCATCGAAAACACCGCCGGTTCGGAGTTCTCGCTCGGCGGCAACTTTGAACAGGTTGCTGGGCTGATCCATCTTTTGCGCAAGCACGTTCCCGTCGGAGCCTGCATCGACACCTGTCACACTCACGTCGCCGGATACGACATCGTGAGCGACGCGGGCTACACTGCAACCCTCGACCAACTCGACCGCACCGTCGGCCTCAAGCACGTTCACGTCTGGCATTGCAACGATGCCAAGGCCGCCTGCGGTTCCAAACTCGATCGTCACCAGCACATCGGGAAGGGAACCATCGGCCTTAAGCCCTTCCGCCGTCTGCTCAACGACCCGCGCCTCGCCCACGCCGCGTTCCTCGCCGAAACACCAATCGACGAGCCGCTCGACGATCTCGAGAATGTGAATGCGCTGAAGCGCCTGGTGAAGCCGGAATCGACGTGCCGATAGCAAAGACAAACGGAACTCTGCGGCAAGAAAATAGGGGCTGGTCACCCAGCCCCTCGCTCACAGGAAACTATTACAGCCTCACGCCGCCGCCCACCGGCAGCACTTCTCCCGTCATCCAACCCGAGTCGTCCGAGGCCAGGAACACCGCCACCTTGGCGATGTCATCCGGAGCCCCAACGCGACCCAGCGGCGTGCGCGACACGGCAATCGTCTTGAATTCTCCTTCGGAGGTCCCGGCCGAACGCGTGCCTTCGGTCTCCACCAGCCCCGGAGACAGCGAATTCACGCGAATCTTACGCGGCCCAAGCTCCAGTGCCAGCGAGCGCGTGATCACATCCACCGCGCCCTTCGTCGCGCTGTAAATCGATCCTCCGGGCGGAGGCGTCAACGACACCACCGAGCTTATGTTGATCACGGATCCGCCGGCGCCGTTCATGTTCTTGATCGCCGCCTGCGTGCTCAGCAGTGTTCCGAGCACGTTCAAATCGAACATTGCCGTGCGATAACTCTCTTCTGTGACCTGTTCGATCGGCGCGAACTCGTAAACGCCGGCATTGTTCACCAGGATGTCGATGTGGCCGAACGCTTTCTTGGTCTCCGCGAACAGTCGGTCTACGTCGGCCTGTTTCGAAACATCGGCCTGGACCGTGATCGCCTTGCCGCCAGCGCTCTTGATTTCGCCTGCGACCTTATCGGCGTCATCCTTGGCTCGCGCGTAATTCACCACCACATTAGCGCCTTCTGCTGGCGAACGCCTTGGCAATCCCGGCGCCGATGCCCTTCGAAGCTCCTGTAACTACTGCGGTTTTTCCTGATAAGTTTGCCCACGTCATGCTCCTCCTGAGAATTCTGTCGCACATGTCATTTCGACATTTCGATGACTATCTAATTGATGCGCAGGTCGCAGAGAAAGATTCAGTTCCGAAGAAATTTCAAAGTTCTGGAGAGCTTGGTCAGGTAATTTTTCCACACTTCGCGCCGGAAGGTCGGCAGGCGAACTTACCGTCGCGCGAAATGGTGATCAGTCGGGCCGATTCCAGTTCTTTAAGGTGGTGCGACAGCGTAGCGGCGCTGATGGGGAAAGCCTCGCGAAGCTCCACGCACGTGCATTCTTCTTTGCGCTGCAATCGTTTCGCAGTATGTCATAGCGGCGCGGATCAGAAACCGCCTTGGTGATGGCGCGAAACTCTTCATCTGTAGCGCATTGCCCGCTTTTGTGTGTGCATTCGCGCTTAGACGCTCATTCCGCTACTACGATGTGGCCTTCTCGTAACATCGACGCTGCCATTGTAAAATCAAGGTTTATCTCTTTCGCACTCATTGAGCACATATATGGCCGATTCCAAAGCACAGCAGCCCGAATCCGTCCCCTCCGCCGCCGGAGCCTCCGTACGTCCCGAGCGCTACGAACCCGCATTCCATCGAGCAGAAATGGTCCGAACGTTGGGCCAACGATCCCACGCTCTACGCCGCCGAGCCCGCCTCCAGCGAGCGCAAGAAGTACTACGTCCTCGAGATGTTGCCCTATCCCTCCGGCGCTCTCCACATGGGACACGTGCGCAACTACTCCATCGGCGACGCTCTTGCCCGCTACATGTGGATGCAGGGCCACAACGTGCTTCATCCCATGGGATGGGACGCCTTCGGCCTGCCCGCCGAAAACGCCGCCATCAAGAACAACACGCCGCCCAGGCAATGGACCCTGCAAAACATCAGCGCCATGAAGGTGCAGATGAAGCGCCTGGGCTTCGCCTACGACTGGTCGAAGGAACTCGCCACCTGTCTGCCCGACTATTACCGCTGGAACCAGTGGTTCTTCCTCAAGCTCTACGAAAAGGGCCTGGCCTATCGCAAGAACGCCAAGGTGAACTGGTGTCCTGAGTGCGCCACCGTGCTGGCCAACGAGCAGGTGCTGGCCAACGGATGCTGCTGGCGTCACGAAACCACGCTGGTCGAGCAGCGCGAGCTGGAGCAGTGGTTCGTCCGCATCACCAACTACGCCGACGAATTGCTCAAGGCCCTCGATTCCATGCCCGGATGGCCCGAGCGCGTCGTCTCGCAGCAGCGCCACTGGATTGGCCGCAGCGAAGGCACGCTGGTCGACTTCAAACTCGACGGCGAGGCTGGCGCCGCAGGCGACAAGATCACCGTCTTCACCACGCGCGTTGACACCATCTACGGCGCGACTTCGTTGCAGTTGGCGCCCGAGCATCCCATCGTCGCCGACCTGGTCGCCACCGACGAAGATCTTCGTGCCAAAGTTGACGAGTTGATCGCCGAGCAGCGCAAAGCCAAGGAAGTCGGCGACGTCGGCGCCATCGACAAGCACGGCGTTGACACCGGACGCTTCGCCATCAATCCGTACAACGACGAGAAGGTGCCCATCTGGGTCGCCAACTACGTACTCATGGACTACGGCACCGGCGCCATCATGTCGGTCCCCGCGCATGACGAGCGCGACTACGAGTTCGCCAAGAAGTACGGACTCGACATCCGCGTGGTCATCATGCCGCGCCGTGAAGGCGATCCGCCAACGGCGGCTCGCATCCCGAAGAACTGCCCTTTACCGAAACGAACAGCCTGCTCATGAACTCCGGCGAGTACAGCGGACTGGCCTGCACCGAAGCCATCGCCAAAATGTCGAAGTACGCCGAAGACCACGGCTTCGGCAAGGCGACGGTTACCTACAAGCTGCGCGACTGGGGCATCAGCCGCCAGCGCTACTGGGGCACGCCGATTCCCATGGTGTACTGCGCCAAAGACGGCATCGTGCCCGTGCCAGAAAAAGACCTGCCCGTCGTGCTGCCCGACAACGTCACCATCACCCAGACCCACGGCTCGCCGCTGGCGCAGGTGCCCGAGTTCGTCAACACCACCTGTCCCAAGTGCGGAGGCCCGGCGCGCCGCGAAACCGACACCATGGACACCTTCGTCGATTCGTCCTGGTACTTCTATCGCTACACCAGTCCCGGCGTCGACACGGCGCCCTTCGACGTGGACGCCGTGAACTATTGGTTCCCCATCGACCAGTACATCGGCGGGGCCGAGCACGCCATCCTGCACCTCATCTATTCGCGCTTCTGGACCAAGTTCATGCGCGACATCGGACTGGTGAAAAACTCCGAGCCCGCCGAACGCCTGTTCACCCAGGGCATGGTCATCAAAGCCGGCGCCAAAATGTCGAAGAGCCTTGGCAACGTGGTCTCGCCCGACGACATGGTCGCGAAGTACGGCGCCGACTCCACCCGCATGTACACGCTCTTCGCCGCGCCTCCTGACCGCGATCTCGACTGGCAAGACGCCGGCGTCGAAGGCGTCAGCCGCTTTCTCTCCCGCGTCTATCGCTACGTCATGCGCAATGCACCGACGAACACAAACACCAACAGGAGTGTCATCCTGAGCGAAGGCTCGCCGGTTTTGCGAGCCGTAGTCGAAGGACCCCTTTCCAGCGAATTACCCGCGGGAGCGCGCAAAATCCAGCGCAAGCTCCACCAGACCATCCGCCGCATCACCGAAGACTTCGGCGGACGCTGGCACTTCAACACCTCCATCGCCGCCATCATGGAGCTGGTGAACGAACTCTACGCCCACGAAGAGAGCGTGCAACGCGGATTCGAACCGCACGCACCCGCATCCCTCATGGCCAACGTGCAGCGCGACCTGGTGCTGATGCTCGCTCCCTTCGCGCCCTATCTCGCCGCCGAGTTGTGGGAGACCCTCGGCCAAACCTCGAACCTGCTGCGCGAATCTTGGCCGAAGTTCGATCCCGCGCTCGCCAAAGAAGATGAGGTCGAGATGGCCGTGCAGGTCAATGGCAAGATCCGCGCCCGCATCACCGTCCCCGCTGACGCCGAGGAAGCCGCGAATCAAAGACGCTGCCATGGCCGACGAAAAAGTCCGCGCCGCCTGCGCCGGCAAAGAGATCGTCAAGGTTTTGGTGGTGAAGGGCAGACTGGTGAATATCGTGGTGAAGTAGGTTTGTGAAGGGGCGCGGCTTTAGCCGCGCCGTTAAGCACTATCAGTTCTGTCATTCCGAGGGAGCTTCAGCCCACGAAACGACCCTAATTCCTCTGTGTCTCTGTGCCCCCGGTGGTGAACCGAACCTAGCTCAGCTCCCGCGCTGTGATCTCGTACTTAAAATTGTCAGGATCGAACGGATCCACGCGGCCCTCGACGGTTTCGGCCTGAGGATACATAAAGTACACCAACGGCTTTCCGCTGGAGCCGGGCAGCGCCACGTCGTGGGCGTAGTTGTAGGCCATCCAGTTCATTTCCCAGAAGCCGAACAGCTGCTTGCGGGCCTTGGCAACCATCTCGTCGTTCAGCGCTAGGTTTCCCGGCGGCTCCTCCAGCGCGACCTTACGCACGTCGGCCGGGTCGACCGGGACCCAACCGTATTCCTTCAGGTAAATCTCCGAGCGGCAATGTTGGCCCTTCGTTGCTTTATCAGTTGCCAACCCGATGCTCTTATAGCCTTCTTGCGACTTTGCAATTCTTAGTCCGTAAACGTGGCGCGCAGGAATACTCACCGCTCGGGCCAGACCGACATAAAGTGCGTTGATGTCGGCGCACTTGCCGCCCATGTCGCCTGACTCCAGCATGAAACGGATGTCGCCGCGGCCGCAGCCGCGCACCTTCGGATCGCGGAACGTATTAAGCACGACCCATTCGTACAGCGCCTTCGCTTTGTCCACGTCGGTCGTCGCCCCTGCCGTCGCCTTCTGGGCGGTTTCCAAGACTACCCCGTCGATTGGCACGTACTTGCTGGGCTGCAGAAAGTAATCCAGCTCCGCTTTCGACGCGTTGTGGTTCGCCGATGGCTTCGACAGATCCACCGTGTAGTTCTTGGTGGTCACCACGCTGGTCAGCGTCAGCACCGGCTTTGCGCCTTCGGGATACGTCGCGGAAACAATCCCCAACGCGTCTTGTTGGCTCTCCGTCAGCGTCGCCGATCCACCGTCCGCCGCAAACTTGTTCGACATTGTCTTCTGGTAGGGCGTCTGGCGGTTCATAGCTGCGGGAAGCCAGATGTGGGTCACGCCCGAAGGCTTCAGCACCTCGACTCGCGCGGTCACTTCGTAGGTCTTCCATCCATCGGCCGACGTCGTTTGGCCGAGCATCGGCATCGCCTTCGAAATCGCCATTCCGGCGCAGACCGCGCTGGTCGTCCTCAAGAATTCACGTCTCTTCATGCACGTTCCTTCAACGAAATTGGGTCTTCATGAGTGAGAGGTATGGGTTGCGTTCGGTTTGGTACCGTCCGACGGGCGTCAGGAAAGAGACTCAGCGAAGACGCGCAATTTTCACCCCGAATTGAAGTGAGGTTACATCAGAAGCTGGCGTGCCACCAATAATGGAAAAAGATTAGAGCGTGGATATGGCCGGTGCCGGTGCCCCAGGTTCGCGGCCGATCTTTGGCCGCCAACCTGGGTTCATAACCGCTGCGCAGCGACCGGCTTTTGCTTAAGAAGACCTGGTTACCAAAGTTTCCACTTCATGGGTACCTTCGTAAGTTGACCACCCTCCGCACCCGTGCCACTATCCACTCGAGGACGCTGTACGACTTTGCTGCCTGTTTTCTCGGCAACTGGTAATTGACGACTTGCTCCTGGAGGTGACATGCACGTTCCCACCTGTACCTATCTCAAGCCAGACGGAGCCGTCTGCAAGTCCCCCGCCCTGCGCGGCCAGCGCCTCTGCTATTTCCACTTGGATCCCGAGTCCCGTCGCCTGAAAGCCGCTTGGGCCCGCGCCTATTGCGTCCTCCGGGTCGCTCGGGAACGCGAGCGCGCCATCCGCCGCCGCCGTATCGCACCCCAGCTCGTGAGCTCCTGATGGCCAGGTAACTCCAATGAAATCAAGAACTTTCCAGCAACTCCTTAGGATTTAATATTTTAGCGGGAATCGTGCGCGCAAACCACGTGTTTTCAATACTTTGCACTAGGCATGGGGGGAGGGGGTAGGTCTCCTGTTGACTAGTCAAACTCGCGAAGTTCCTTCGGATGCCGCTTCAGCTGCCAGCGCCAGAAGGCATAAAACGGTGCGCCGAGGAATACGATGCCGATTCCGATAAGCGTCTCCTTTGGTCGCGTATACACCGAGTTCAGCGCCCACGCTCCCGCCATCAGCAGGTAGATCGCCGGCAAGTACGGATATCCGGTGCACCGGTAAGGCCGCGCGATATCGGGACGCTTATGGCGTAGAACGAATAGACCGGCGACCGCTGCCACGTACGAGAGCACCATCATGAACATCACGTACGTATAGAGCTGGTCATAACTGCCGCTGAATGCGAGAACAATGGACCACGCTGCCACCGCGACCAGGCTGACTGCCGGCGTCCGATACTTGGGATGCACCCGTCCCATGGCGTGAAAAAAAGCTCCGTCGCGTGCCATTGCATAGGTCACGCGAGCGCTGCACAAAATCGCGCTCGAAGCTGCGCCGAAGCACGACAGCGCAATGGTTGCACCCAGCCATCGGGCCGCGTTCGAGGAGAAGAGCGCAACCGCAGCAGCTTGTGCGATGGTGGTTTCGTTGGCGACCTGCGTGATCGGCAGAGCATACAAATAAACCACGCTAACGCTCATATAGATCAGACCTACCAGAAGAATGCCGAGCAGCAGAGCGCGCGGCAAAACTTTTTGCGGATTCTTTATTTCGCCGGAAACCCAGGTGATGTAAACCCATCCGTCGAACGCCCAGAAAACAGCTATCAGCGCGACGCCGAAACCCGAAATCACATGCGACAACCTAGCGGGCTGATCGAGCGGCAAGCTGACCGCATAGTTCGACCACGAACCTTTGCCGATGGCGAGTCCCAGCAGAACGAAGGTGCCGATCGCAGCGAACTTCGCCCACGTTGCCGCGTTGACCAGCGCCGAGCCGCGCTTGAGTCCGAGGACATTGATAATGGTCAACAGGACGATCGCGCCAGTCGAAACAAGATGTCCGCGCGTCAGCGTCCAGCCGAGAATCGTCGCAACTGGCTTGTGCGCCGATGCGAACGGCAGAATCGCTCCGAAGTATTCCGCGAACCCAACAGCTAGCGCCGCAATCGTTCCGCTCTGGCCGACGGTAAAGATCATCCAGCCGTAAAGGAAAGCGGGGAATTCGCCGTAGGCTTCGCGAAGGTAAACGTATTGTCCGCCCGCTTCTGGATACATCGCCGCCATTTCGGCGAAGGCAAAGCAAGCCAGCAAGGAGATGAGCCCGCCGACGAACCAGACGCCGAGAAAATACAGCGGCTTGTGAACGGCAGTTGCGATCTGTCCGGCCGTAAGAAAGATTCCTGAGCCAATGATGCCGCCAACCATCAGCATCACCGAGTCGAGAAGCGACAGTCCGCGAACGAGCGTTGGACCGTGTTTAGACGACTGCTCCTTCAGAGTCTGGGCCGAATCTGCCACTATCCGATCCCCAAGTCTTCAGGCATTTCCAACGGCGTGCCGCAAACGCGGCAAATTACGGCCGAACAGTCGCCACAAGTCAGTGGATCGCTGACTTCGAGGGCGCAATTGGGACAATACAGAGACGACGCTGGTTTGGTAGACCGGTTCGAGGGTTCGTCTGGAGTTTGAGCCATGAGATTCCGAGACTGTAGCATAGAGGCTGGGAAATCCGCGAGGGAACGATGACCGACACCAAAACGACTGCCGAAGAGCGCGTACGCGACGAATTCAACCAATGGGCCGCTGAAGGCAAGGGCGAGGAAATGGAAGCCCACCACATCAGCATCACCGAGCAAACGCTCGCGCTGATGAACCTGAAGCCCGGCGATCGCGTGCTCGACTTGGGCTGCGGCGCGGGCTGGGCGAGCCGCATGATTGCGAAAGCCGTCGCCAACGGCAACAAACCCGGTCAAGTTGTAGGAGTCGATGTGGCCGATGAGATGATTCGCCACGCTCGTGCCGGATCAGTCGACCATGACAACGTAATGTTCGTGGTTGGATCGGCGCAACAGATTCCATGGGAAGAGAACTTCTTCGACAAGGTCCTCTCGGTTGAGTCTTTCTACTATTATGCCGACCAGGAGCGCGCGCTAGCTGAGTTGTTCCGGGTAATGGCTCCGTTGGGCGAACTTTACATCCTCATCAACCTCTACAGCGACAATCATTACTCGCTGCGCTGGGTGGAGGAACTGAAGATGCCCGTGCAGGTTCGCTCCGAGCAGGAGTACGTCGACATGCTTAAGAGCCATACGTTTGAGGACGTGCGGGCGATGCAGAGTTCCGGACCTGACTCCGACTCCGGAAGAGTACAGCGGCAAATGGTTCAAGAATGCCGAAGAGTTGCGCGACTTCAAGCGAATCGGGGCGTTGCTATTGATCGCTCGCAAGCCCGACATTGAGGTTCCCCCGCCGGCGTATCAGGTGTACTGAGGCATTATGAACCCACATATCCCAAAATCAGGGATATGTGGGCCACGCGAGTTTGATTACATGGAGCCAGTGTCGTTCCCGATCTTGACGCTGCCATTCACGTTACTGATCTCGATGCGCGTACCGCCGTTACCAAGCTTGCCATCAATATGATGGCCGACGAATTTTCCCTGCACCTGCAACGGAAAATCAGTAGTAATTCCGCCGTTAACGGTAGAGACGCTAACGTCGGCGTTAGGGGAAGGAGGAAGCCCGAGCTTCACCGAACCGTTGACGGACTTCAGACGAATGTCATGCACGTTATTGAGCGAGCTATAGAACGCGTTTACCGATCCGTTGACCGAGGAAATGTCAGCGCGACCCGCAAGATCGCGAATGTTTGACGATCCATTCACCAGGCTGGCCTTGAGATCGCCAGAACACTGCGTGATTGTCAGTGACCCATTAACAAGATCGATGCCATCAAGTCGCGCACCGCGCGGAACATGCAGTTCATATGTCACTGATGCGGGGTTGTTGTTGGTTCGGTGCTCAGGATATTTGGTCTTGATGCTGACCGAGTCGCTGCTGGTCTCAACCTCGATGCGAGCTTCGGCGAGCTTCTGCTGCTCGTTGGCCTTCTTGACGGCGTCGATCTGAACTTCATTGCGGTCCCATCCCGTGATGGTGACGTTGCCGTTGATGTTCTCAAGAGAGACACGTCCGTTGGCAGAAATTGGAACTGTGCGATGGAACTCTTCCGTGAATTGATCGCTGGCGGAGAGTGTGAGGGCAAACGCCATCACTGCCCCCATGGAAATCGCCCAAATCAGAGATGGTTTGCGGGAAATATTCATACGTCCTCCTGTCGCGGTTTAGACGTAGTGAGTTACGCGTGGTTAGGACAGTTTGTTCAATTTCCGTGCGGCTCGGCCCAGGAAAGAACAACTAATCTTTAAAGCGATAGCGTACGAGGTCGTAGAAGGCTTTGTAGCCATCGTGCCAGCTGATCTTCTTGCCCTCGGCGTAGGTACGGCCGTGATAAACGATGGGAACTTCGTAAATGCGGGCACCGAGCTTCGCGACCTTTACTGTCATCTCAGTTTCGACGCTGAAGCGATCAGAGTGCAGATGCATGCGCTCTAGCAACTCGCGGCGAAAGACTTTGTAACAAGCGGTCACGTCGTGGATGGCGAGCCCAGTGAGCAAGTTGCAGATGATGGAGAATAACCGGTTCACCAGAAACCGGTAATACCGCTGCACACGGTGCGAGCCACTGTGAAAGCGGTTGCCAAAGACGGCGTCGGCGTGGCCTTCAAGGATGGGCTTCAGTAGCTCGGGATAGTCTCCGGGATCGTATTCGAGGTCAGCATCCTGGATGAGTACGATTTCGCCGGTGGCCTGTGCGAGGCCCGTGCGAACGCCTGCGCCTTTGCCCATGTTCTTCTCATGCAGGGCGAGCTTCACCGTGTTGGAGCCGTTGTCGCCCAGCTCAAACTGCAAGTTCGCTTGCTGGAGAAACTCGCGCGTGCCGTCGGTAGAGAAGTCATCGATGATGATGATTTCCTTATGCAGCACGACGGGCTGGGCGGCCACCTGTTTGAGCAGTCGCATCACCGTCTTCCGCTCGTTGTATACCGGAATGATGATGGAGAGGGTGTGGAACTGCGGCGTAGCTGCGTCTTCAGTCGGTATGGAAGGGCTGATTGCCATGATCGGGTTTACGTCGTGAACTCACCTGCGTGAACAAATAGACCGCGAGCATCAGCAGCATCGGGTCAATCGGATGCCGATAGCGAGGATGCGGGAAACTCACATAGTAAACCAAGGGATAAAAGATCAGCAGGCTGGCGAAGAGGAATATGCCGTGGACGCGATTGCGAATGGCCAGCGCGAGGCCACCGAAGGCGAGCAGAGAAGTCGCGAGAAAGAGCGAGGTCCGGGCCTGCTCAAGGGCCTGGATGACGCCGTTGCGGGGATCGCCATGGCTGTCGAAGATCAGGCGCCAGAACGTTCGTGAAGCCCATCGATTAGGATGCTGCTGCATCCACTCGGCCGTGCTGGAGAGGCGAGGCAGGCCGTTCCAGTAAAAAACGAATTTGCGAAAGGTGACGGTGGCGAATTGCCCGGGGTTGTCGGCGATCCACTGGTTGGCGAGGCGGGATTGCGCGGCAGAATAGGCGGCCTCGCCCATCTCCTGATATTCGCGATAGAGAATGGGGTTTTGGCTGGGGTGATACATGCCGACCCAGATTCCTTCTGCGAGGGGATTGTTGCCGCAGCGAATCTCGACGCCCACGTTGTCGCGCACGAAAACTGGCTTGTGGAAGACTTCGTAGTTGCGGACGAGCCAAGGCATCATGGTCATCCAGAAGAGCACCGCGCCGACAGCGGCGGGCAACAGGAAATACTTGCCGCGGCGATAGAGTTGGTAGGCGAGCCAGCATCCGGCGAAGGGGAGAAACGAAAGGCACGAGGGATTCGTAAGCCCGATCACGCCCCAAAGGGCGCCGAAGCCTATCCACGAAGTAACGCGGCTGTCGCCTTCCATTTCAACCGTCAGCATGAAGGCGAGGCTGAATAGCAGGGCGGTGAGACTGGTTTCCCAGATCCAGCGCACGGACCAGTAGATGACGTAGGGCAACAGCGCCCAGATCCATCCTGACCAGACGGCGACGTTCTCGTTGAAGACGCGGCGCGCGGTGCGATAGACCACCCATGCGGTGACGGCGGAGCACAGGCTGTTGAAGGTGAGCAGTGCGAATGATGCGGCGTGCGTGTAGCTGCCAAAGGCGCGAAAGGCCAGCGAGACAATCCACGGATAAACTGGCGCGGTCCACGCAGACGGGCCGGTGTCGCCGCCGAAGGGCGAGCTGAAGCCGTGTCCGTTGGCGAGAGAATAGGCGATGCGACCGATTTCCCATCCGAAGCTGAAATTGGCGTCGGTGGTGCGAAACTTGTAGGAGTGCGCCAGCAGGATGTAGAGCACGCGGACGGCGAAGCCGATCAGAACCATCCAAGTGGGGGAGTGAGCGATGCGCTGCCATCGGGAGCTTGGCACCTTGTGGGACGAGTTGGTTTGTGAGGTGGATTGCGCTGGCTGGGGGTTTAAGGGCATGCAGGCAAGGAAAATTGTACCTTACGTTAGCTGATACGCAGCTCCGGTCGCCGGTTGCCGAAGACTTCGGTGACGCGACACATTCTCAACGAGCGTGGGGATCAGACTTCCGGGTGTGTGCGCGTGCTACGTTGGTGAAGCCATGAATGTCATCTTATTCGGGGCAACGGGAATGGTGGGGCAGGGAGTTCTGCGCGAATGCCTGCTTGATCCCGACGTGGAGAGTGTCTTGTCGGTCGGGCGCGGCGTGACGGGTCAACAGCACGCGAAGTTGCGCGAGCTGGTACGAAGTGATTTCTTCCATTTCCAGGACGCTGGAGCTGAATTCGCCGGCTTCGACGCATGCTTTTTCTGCCTTGGCGTCTCTTCCTCCGGGATGTCAGAGGCGGAGTACCAACATGTCACTTACGACATGACAATGGCGGCAGGGGAAACCCTGGTAAGCCTTAACCCAGCAATGACGTTTATCTATGTGTCGGGAACGGGAACTGACAGCAGCGAAAAAGGTCGAGACATGTGGGCGCGCGTCAAAGGCAAGACGGAGAACGCGCTGCTCCGCCTGCCGTTCAAGGCCGCCTACATGTTTCGTCCTGGAGTCATACAACCGCTGCACGGTATCACCTCGAAGACAAGAAGCTATCGCATCCTCTACGGCTTGACCGGGCCCATTCTCCCACTGCTAAAGGCGATTTTTCCGGATTACATTACAACCACGGAACAGATTGGCCATGCGATGCTTAAGGTCGCCAAGAATGGATATCCGAAGCCATTTCTTGAGAATAAGGACATTAACAGCCTCTGATGCGCCCTCTCCCCTTGTGTGCCGCGATGGCGAAGCCTAGACTCTGAACATCCCGGCTCGCCTGTGACCGTAATCACAGCCTGAAGGGACGTTGATCGGCGAAGATGGAAGGTCAGTAACCTCCACAAAAAGAGGGTTTCATGGGTTGGGTCAACAATCGGTTTGAGAAGAATTTCCTGGTGACGACGGTCGATTACGTCTTCAACTGGGCACGCAAGTCGGCGATCTGGCCGATGACGTTTGGACTGGCGTGCTGCGCCATCGAGATGATCGCGGCTTCGACGTCGCGCTTCGATATCGCGCGGTTTGGGTCAGAGGTGTTTCGTCCCAGCCCGCGACAGAGCGACCTGATGATCGTCAGCGGTACTGTGACGCTGAAGATGGCTCCGGTGGTAAAGCGCATCTACGACCAGATGCCCGAGCCGAAGTGGGTGATGTCGATGGGGGCGTGCTCGTCGGTAGGTGGCCCGTTCAATACATACGCCGTGTTGCAGGGCGTGGACCGCATCGTGCCGGTGGATGTGTACGTGGTGGGATGTCCGCCGCGCCCGGAGAATCTGTTCTACGGATTGCTGCGGTTACAGGACAAGATCGACAAAATGAGCATTGCCAAGAAGCCCACAGAAGTTCGGCTGAAAGAAGACATGGTGGAGAACTTCAAGGAGCAAATCCGGATTGCGCAGGCGAATTTCGCCAACCCCGAGCAATTGATTCAGCCGGTGGAAGCCCCGATTATCGGTCGGTAAGACAATTGTCGAATTGACTGGCGTTTTCTGCGCGCCTTTTTTCTTGACGTGTAGCTCGGCTCGCGGGGCGCGCTCAGTCTTGTTCATTTGATCACCGACAGAGCCAGAAAATAGCCGCTGCCTGATTTTTGGTGCACAATACTGCAATGGTCATCTACTTCCTGCGACATGCAAGCGCAGGTCAGAAGCAATTCAGCAATCAAGCCAACGACGAAAAGCGACCCATCGACAAGGTGGGCGAGGCCCAGTCGCACGACGTAGGACGCGCCATGGCCTACATCGGCGTGACCGCCAACGTAATCATTTCCAGTCCGCTGACACGAGCTGTTCAAACCGCCGACATCGTGGCCCAGGAGATTGGCTACGAGGAAAAGATCGTGCGAGACGACGCGTTGCGCCCGAAGCGAGCTTCGAGCAGTTCAAGGCGCTGCTGAACCGCCACAAGGACAAACTGTCAATCATGGTCGTAGGCCACGATCCCAGCATGACGGAGTTTGTGAACCGAGTGCTTTCAAGCGGCGCGCCGTTGTCGGCGGTCGAGATGAAGAAGGGCGGCGTGGCCAAAGTGGAAAAAGAACTGCGACGTCCCGCCATGCTGCGGTGGCTCATCACGCCAAAGCTTGTGCAGCGAACTCAGCGCAGCGCGGCGAAGAGGTCGCGTCCGAAGACGGATTTGAAGTAATTCCGCTCCTGCTCGACAGCCCAAAGCTCCAATTCCACGCCTTCCGGCGAGGCCGGCGTAAGTGTCAGCGACACCGGGCCGTCCTGCTTGATGTGCACAGTGAGATGACCCACCGCACCGCGTCGAGCCTGATCGAGCGCGCGGGCCAGCCGCAAGAGCGCCACCGCCTTGGGCACCTGTAACTGGTCGGAGCGAGGAACCAACTTCACCACAGCATCGCCAGCCGCCGGCAGGGAATTGCCGACGTAGCGCGCGATGGCGGCGATAACGCGACGCTGCACTGGGGTGTAGCCGAACAGTTCGGAGTTCGCGATGATGTAGTAGGTGTGGCGACGGCGTCCTGAGCGGTTAATGAACGCGCCAGCCTCGTGCAGCATGGCCGCAGCTTCGAGCCAGTCGGCGTATTCCGGCGGCAGACGATGCACCGACTTCAAACGCTGGAAAAGCTGCATGGCTATGTCGCGGATGCGTTGCGCGAAAACCAGGTCGGCTCCGTAATGCTTCACCACGGTGAAAATTGCATCGCGGCGTTCAGTCTCAACGCGTTCTTTCAACGCTGAGCTCTGGCTGTAATCGGCCAACATTTGAGTCAGCAGGCCATCGCGCAAGCCGAGCGGCAGATAGCGGAAAGTGCGCAAGGAACACATGTCCATCAATTCTGAGAAGACCATGGCTCCAGCGATGATGATTTCAGCGCGCCGCGGGCCGATGCCGGGCATAGCACGGCGTTGTTCGAGACTGCCCTTGGAAAGCTCCTTCAGAATCTTCGAAACGCCTTCGTGCGGAACGGTGTGCGCTCGGGACTCATCCGTCTTGGCCTGGTGGAGGCCCGACAGGGCTGCAGGGGTGCCTGATGTGGCGACCACGGTTTGCACTTTGGCCTCGCGAATCCGCTTTTGAATGCGCGCAATCTCGCGCCGCACCAGGCCCCGCATCTGCACCAGTTCATTCTTCTTGGGCGGGTCATGGTGCATGAAGGTTTGTGTCAATCGCACCGCTCCGATCGGCAGGCTGATCATGTCACCGATGTGTCCGGAATTGGAGATGGTGAGTTCGCAGCTTCCGCCGCCGAGATCGATAAGCAAGGCACGCTGATGGGCGATGCGGGCGTTCGATACGATGCCTAGGTGAATCAGGCGGCCCTCTTCCAGTCCGCTGATGACATCTGCCCTCCAACCAGTGGCCGAGCGTACCCAGTCGAGAAAGGCGCGGCTGTTGCGTGCGTCGCGCAATGCTGCGGTGGCGACCACACGAACCCGGTCCGCAGCGTGGTCTTGCACGGCCCGATGGAAACGCTTGAGAACCCGGATGGTCAGCGCCATGGCCTCGGGATCGAGTGCTCCATTGGCGAAGACTGCTTCCCCGAGTCGCGTGACTTCACGGTCCTCATGTAGTGACTGCAAACGGCCATGCACAACCTTGGCGATCTTCAACCTAGCGGAATTGGAGCCGATGTCAACGGCAGCGAATGTGGGCATGGGTCAAGAGTTGAATCGCGCAGATTTCGTCTCGCTACGCATTCGTAAGCACCATAGCCGCCTCGAACACGATTGGCAAACCTGGATGCGAGTGAGACCACAGATCGGGATGCCGTATTCTGAAAGAGCGCGCTCGGACTGTATGGCCCGGACGGTGCATTCACCCGAGCTGGCGCATCCAATCAATTTATGGCTCAAGTTGATGACGGTGGCTCAGAGCTGAAAGCCCTCGAAGCCGACCTTGCGGATGTGAAGCAAGAATTCGTTGTGCCGGGCTCGCCGCGCTCGCGCGTGGCGACGGCAGTACGCGCCTTGCGCCATCGTAATTTCCAGCTCTTCTTCGCCGGACAACTCATCTCTCTGGTTGGCACCTGGATGCAGACGGTAGCCCAGTCATGGCTCGTGTATCGCATCACAGGGTCGGCGCTGCTGTTGGGAACGGTTGGGTTCGCCAGCCAGTTTCCCGTGTTCCTGGTTGCGCCGCTGGGAGGCGTAGTCGCAGACCGCGCCAACCGACGTCGCGTGGTGATCTGTACACAGATCGCTTCGATGGTGCTGGCGGGGATCCTTGCCGCACTAACGCTTACCAACCACATTCAAGTGTGGGAAATCATGGTGCTGGCTGCGGGGCTGGGCATTGTCAATGCGTTTGACATTCCAGCGCGGCAGGCATTCCTGATGGACATGGTGGGCCGTGAAGACTTGATGAACGCCATCGCGCTGAATTCGTCCATGTTTAACGGTGCGCGCATCATTGGACCGGCGGTAGCGGGCATCGTGGTGGCATGGGTCGGCGAAGGCTGGTGCTTCTTCGCAAATGCGGTCAGCTACATCGCCGTGATCGCAGGCCTGCTGATGATGAAGATCACCCATCCTGTAAACCTTGTGGCCGAAGGTTCTCCCCTGGAGCACATCCTGGAGGGCTTCCGATTCGCAGCGAAAGCGCCGCCGATCCGGGCAATTCTCTTGCTGCTTGGGCTGGTGAGCCTCGTGGGTATGCCCTATTCGGTCCTGATGCCGGTGTTCGCGAAAGAAATCCTGCACGGCGGGGCCAGGGAGTTGGGATGGCTGATGGGCGCAACCGGCATAGGGGCGCTATTCGGGGCGCTGACACTGGCAGCGCGAGTAGGGCTAAAGGGGCTGGGGAAGGTGATCGCCCTCTGCGCCGGGGGATTCGGCGTGAGCCTGATTGCGTTTTCGGCGTCCAAGATGTTCTGGCTGTCGCTGATCCTGCTACTGCCGCTAGGGTTTACCATGATGGTTCAGATGGCCTCCAGCAATACCCTGCTACAGTCCATGGTGCCCGACCGGATGCGGGGGCGAGTGGTAGCGCTGTACACGATGATGTTCATGGGAGTAGCGCCGTTTGGCGCGTTCTTCGCTGGGGCAATCGCCCACCACCTGGGCGCACCATGGACGGTGGCCATCGGCGGCGCTGCCTGCATCGCCGGAGCGATTGCTTTCGGGATGATTCTGCCGACATTCCGGGCGCAGGCACGAGAAATGTTGCTGGCTCAGGGGATGGTTGCAGGCGCGCCGGCGCAGGAAATGACCACCCGCGGGCTGTCGTAGCTGACGGCCTCTATGCGTCATCACCTACGACCAGTCAAAGTTCAAATCTCAGTGAGGCTTGGGCACGGTTCCGCTCGTTCCGGGAACTCCAAGTCGGCGTAAGCGTTCGCGGGCCTGTGCGGCCTCCGCTGAACGGGGGAAACGGGCAATCAAGCTGTTCAATTCCCGGATGCCTGCCTCTTTCTGCCCCAGTTCCAGCAGAGCATAACCCTTCTTGAGTTGGGCTGCGGGGGCCTTGGGGCCTCCGGGATATTGCTCGAGCACCTTGTCATAGTCTTTGACGGCGGCGTCGAAGTTACCCTGGCGGTACTCGATGTCGGCCGCATAGAACTGCGCATCACCAGCTTTGTCGGTGTTGCTGTAGTACTTCAGGTAGTCGCCGAATTCCTGCGACGACAGGTCGTACTTGCCAGAGTTGTAATCGCGCAGAGCGTTGTTGAATAGAACGTCTGGAGGCGGGGCGGAGTTCGCCGGATTCGCGGCGCCCACGGCGGGCGCACCGGTTGGGCCAGATGCCATAGCCGCCTGTCCGGGCGTGAGGTTCTGGCCGCCCTGTTGCATGTCGTCGAGTTGCTTGGTGATCTTGGCCAGCCGAGCCTTGAGTTCGTCTACCGTATCGTGTAGCGACTGAATCTGCCCGGAGACCTGCTCCAGGCGCGAGTTCGTGTCGGATGACTCGGATTGCGCTTTGCGCTGCAGATCATTGACCGCGACGCTCATCTTGTTGACCGAGTCGGTGCTTTGCTCGACCAGGTTCTTCAGCACACCCATGCGCTCGTCCATGGACTGTTGCATCCGCGCGACCTGGTCAGACAGTGTCTGTACCTGGGTTTGCAGCTGAATCATTTCCTTGCTCGCGCCAAAGGCAGGATGAACGGTTATTAACAATAGGGCGCCAATGGCCAATCCGGTTAGGTTGGTTTCGTCATTCGCATGAGTTATCGGTCCTGATTTCTCGGTTACGCGTAGGAGTGCCTCGCCGCATGCGGCTCAGCGCGCACATTAACTTTAACCCCGGGCTTGCGCCCGGGGCTAACGAGATCTGACGAATGCGTCGGCACTCAGAGTGCCACGTTACTTCGTGTACACGAAGTGCGCGCGGCGGTTTTTCTGCCAGCACGCTTCGGTGCTTTCGTTGCAGAACGGCTTTTCCTTGCCGTAGCTGATGGTGTGTATCCGCGTCGTCGAGACTCCTTGCTGGACCAGAGCCTGCTTGGCGGCGTTGGCGCGATACTCGCCGAGAGCGATGTTGTACTCGGTCGATCCGCGCTCGTCGCAGTGGCCCTCGATGGTGAAATTCATGCTGGGATGCTGCTGCAGGAACTTCGCGTCGGCTTGAATCACAGACTCAGACTCGGGCGTGATCTCGTAGCTGTCGTAGGCGAAGAACAGGTCCTTCATGTTCTGCGAGAAAAGAGCTGAGTTGCTGTTGTCCGATGTGGAACTCGCCATCGGCGGCGCCGAAGCGGCTGGGCGTAACTGTGACGCGAGCTGTCGCTTCAGTTGAACCGGTGTCGCTCTTCGCCACTAGGCGGTAGGTTGTGGACTCGGTCAGGTACGACGCTTCTCGATCCGCTGGGATCAACCTTGCCGATGCCGTCGATGCTGACATCTGAGGCGAAGTCGGTGGACCACGTCAGCGTGGAGGCCTGCCCGGCCACGATGGCGTTCGGGTTCGCGACCAGCATCGCCTTGGGCGCGGGCGCCGGTGGAGGCGGAACCGGGGTTGGCGGAGTCGGCTTCTTCTTGTTGCACGCAGCTACGGCCAGGATGAGCACAAGCGCTGCGACGATCTTGATCCACTGAATCTTACGCAATTTCAACTTCGTTCTCCCATCGCGAGAGCACTCGCTGCAGTTCGTTCAGGAGGGCGGAATGTGCTCCTTCCGCCCGATCGGCGTCAACAGCTATCCTACTTAAAACTCCAGTTCGGCTGCGTATTTTCGCCGGTGTTAGTTAACTGGCGAACCTGGCTGCCGTCGGCCAGCATGCTCCAGATTTGCGTGCGGCCGCTGCGGCTCGACTGAAAAACGATGTGCCTGCCGTCAGGCGACCACGACGGGAAATCGTTGCGTCCGCCGTCATGCGTGAGTTGCACCCATTGCTTGCTGGCTACGTCCATGACGTAAATGTCGCTGGCACCGGGCGCGCCTGGGCCGTAATTGCGAATCCAGGCGAACGCCAGGAACTGTCCATTCGGCGACCATGATGGCGACACCGCATAGCCCTGATCGGTCAACCGGACGACATTTGTACCGTCCGATGCCATTGTGTAAATCTGCGGAAAACCAGTGCGGCCGCTTACCCAGGCAATCTGCGCATTCGTCTTGGGGTTAAACGTAGGCGAAACGTCCGGGCCCTTGCTGTTGGTTAGCCGGCGCAGGTCACCGCCGGTCACATCCACCGACATAAATTTCGGCATCGCCCTGAACGCGAGGACGAGAATGCGAGAAGTTTTCCGTCCGATGACCAGGCAGGCGAGAGGTTGGCTCCCTGGTAGCGCTGAAACGTGACTTGGCGGTTCAGCTCCAGCGAGTACATCAGGATTTGCCACTCGGAATTCGATACCGCGGAGAACGCGACGCGTGAGCCATCCGGCGAAACGTGCGGCGAGAGCGCCATGGTTGAGCACATGCGTCAGTTGCTTCTGGTTGGCACCGTCGTAGTCCATTTGCCAGATTTCTTTTACGCCGCCGCGATTGCTGACGAAGAAAATCTTGGATTCAGCGATGCCCTGGAGTGCCGCCGCCCAGGCGGAAGATGATTTCATCGGCAAAACGGTGGGCGATAGTGCGCGCGTTCTCGTCGCTGGCCGATTCGCGATACTGCTTACCCAGAACCTGCGGTGACTGGGGATTCTTTACGTCGAACAGCCAGCCTTGGACGTTCAGCGATCCGCCCTGCACGTTGACGTTGCCGAAGGCGAGCATGTTGGCATTAGGCGGCGGGTCGCCCCATTGCCCCAGGTTGACGTCTTGCGGCACTCCCGGCTGCGCCAGCGGATAGAAGCTCGGCGAAACCATGTCGAAGATGCCGGCGGCCTGCAGGTCATTCCACAGAGTGACGCTGAACGCCGTGGTCAGTCGCTTGCTGTCGGCGTCGTTGGCGGCTTTGAAATCAGGAACGGCGAGACGGATCTTTTCGACCCCGAGGCCGGTGCCCGTGCGGATCCAGTCTTGCGCAGAAAGTTGAGCGCCGAATGCGCTGAGTAGAAATGCCGAAAGAAGGATGGTCGCGAATCGTTTCATTCCTGAGTCCAGAATAGTCTCCTGCGATGTTTTGCGCATTACAGCGAATGCCGTATCACTGCCGCATCTGGTTCAGCGGCGATAGTCGAACCAGAATTCCACGGAAACATAATTGCCAGAGTAACCCGACGGCAGCGGCCCGAAGGTGTCGATGCGCTGCAGCGCACGCACCGCAGACTGGTCGAGGGACGGAATTCCGCTCGACTGGGCGACGCGAACGTTTGTGGGCTGTCCGGAACGGTTAATGTCGAAATCGATGTACACGCGGCGTGCGTCTGAGATGCGGGGATCGACTTCGTACTTCAGCCAGTTGTCCGAAACCTTGCGGCGCACAATGTCCACGTAATACGCGAAGCGGCTGCCGAAGTCGCCTTGGCCGCCCTGAAATCCGAATCCGCCCTTGGTCGCACCCGACGTAAACGCGCCATAAGGCCCGCTGACCGGGCCGCCTTGTCCGTAAGGAACCTCGTTTTCGGGCTCGGCCTTCGCAACCTGCTTCGGCGGTTCTTTCTTTGCCGCGGCGGATTCGCGCTGGCCCTTCAGCCTTGGCGTCTTTCGCCGGAATCGGAATTGCCTTGGGCTCTTCTTTCGGCGTCTCTTTCGGCTGCGATTGCGACAGTCCCTTCGACTCATTGGCGAGCACGTTCTGCGCTTCGGGCTGCGCATTCGGCAGAGGAATGCTGTTGACCAGCGTCGCGCTCATCGCGCCGCCTCCGCCTTCCGTGCCGCCCCAGTTCTCGCCTCGGCTGCTGGGGATGAGGTAGCCGAACAAAGCCAGCGCAAACAGCGCAGAGTGCAGCACGGCCGAGCCGATCCACGAAACGCCCGACGAGTGTTCTTCGGGAAAGATGTCAGCGTTGGCTGCCATTCTTCTCCAGCGGCTGCGTGACGATGCTCACGTTGGTAATGCCGGCCTGCTTCACGGCGTCCATCACCGTGGCGAATGCGCCGAAGGGAACTTCCTGGTCGGCGCGCACAAACACCGACTGCCCCTGCGGATCGCGAATCTTCTGATGCAATTTCGCGCCAATCTGGTTGATGTTGATGGGATCGTTGTTGAGGAAAACCTTTTGTTGGCGGTCGATGGTAATGACCAGCCGCTCTTCGGTAATCTCTTTCACCGTCTTGGTGTGCGGCACTTCAACTTCGATGCCCGACTGAAGAACTGGCGCGGTCACCATGAAGATGATGAGCAGCACGAGCACGACGTCCACCAGCGGAGTGACGTTGATGTCGGCGAGCGAGCTTTGCGTGCGGCCCTGGCTGTTGGTGAACGCCATCAGCGCCCCACGTTCTCCGGGACGCTGCGCCCGGTCTTGGTCTGCGCGCGTTCCACTTCGTTGATGAGTTCGAGGCCGAAGTCGTCCATGCGAGCGCCGAATTCGCGGATGTGCTGCGTGAACATGTTGTAGGCGATGACGGCGGGAATCGCGGCAAACAGTCCGGCGGCGGTGGTGATCAACGCTTCGGAAATGCCGGGCGCGACCGCCCGCAGCGTCGCTGCGCCGGCGGTGCCGAGGCCGTGGAAGGCGTCAATGATGCCCCACACCGTGCCGAATAGTCCGATGAACGGAGTTACAGCGCCGGTAGTGGCCAGCCAGGGCAGGCGGCTCTCGAGGTGAGTCAATTCTTCCGACGAGGCAATCTGAATGGCACGCTGCAATCCGCCGATGCGAACATTGGGCGCCTGCTTGCGAAGTTCGTTGTAAGCGCCATCGAAAACGCCGATCAGCGGGCTAGGCTTGAACTGTTCGGCCACGGCGGCGACGTCTTGCAGTCGCTCCGACTTGCGGAACATCCGCATGAAGCGGTTGCTCTGGGCGCGCGCACGGCGAAACATTCCCCATTTGCTGAAAATGATGGCCCACGACATGACGCTGAAGACCAGCAGAATGACAAGAACGGACTTGGCGACGAGTCCGCTGGACTCGATGAGGCCGGAAATTTCACCGCCGATGGCGGCGGCGAGGAACGTACAAATGAGGTTCATTGATGGGTGATCTGCCTCGTGTTCACTTGCTGACATTATAGGTGTTGGACGCAGCGGGACCCAGTTTGGTGCGCGGGGTTCCTTGTGAGTAACCGCTCGATTGATGGCAAGCAAATTCACAATTGAGCTGCTTCCGCCGACAGTTCGTCCTTTCCTGCTAAACTTCGGTTTACTTCCGCGAGTCGAGAACGCACTGTGCTGCTGGAATTGCGGGTTGAAAACTACGCGGTCATCGACAACGTCGCCGTGGAGTTCGCCCCCGGGCTCAATCTGCTGACCGGCGAAACCGGCGCTGGAAAATCCATTCTCATTGATGCGCTGGCACTTCTGCTGGGCGATAAGGCCTCGGCCGACGCGGTGCGCCATGGCACCGACAAGGCCATTGTGGCGGCGGTCTTCGAGTCCGAGTCGAAAGCGCTTGACGCGGTGCTGGAAGAGAACGGCATCGACAGCGACGATGCCCAGCTCATCCTGCGTCGCGAGATTTCCGCCGGCGGTAAGGGCCGGGTCTTCGTCAACAATCAGCCGGCCACGGTCGCCGTGCTGCGGCAACTCGCGCCGCACCTTGCGGTGATCCACGCGCAGAATGAGGCGGTGCTGGCGTTTGATGCGGCTTCGCGCCTGGCGCTGCTCGACACCTTCGCGGGATCAGACCTCACCCCGGTCAGCGACGCTTTCGCTGCATGGAATGCTGTTCGCAATCGTATTGTCGAACTCGAACGCGACGAGCAAGACCGCGTGCGGCTGCTCGACCTATGGAGTTTCCAGCGCAAGGAAATCAGCGGGGCGAACCTGCACGCGGGCGAAGATTCAAAGCTCGAAGCTGAGAAGCGTCTGCTGGCGAATTCGGAGCGCATTCTGGCGGCGGCCATGGGAGCATACGACGCGCTGTACGAGGGCAACGTTTCGGCAGCGGCACTGATTCGCTCGGCGTCCCGGCAATTGGAAGAACTCGCGCGCATCGACGAGAAGTTTCGCGAGTCGCTGGCGCAGTTGGATTCGGCGCGCATCACCGTCGAAGACATCGGCCAGACACTGCGCGACTATGCCGAAGATGTCGAGGCATCGCCAGATCGGCTGGCAGAAGTCGAAGACCGGCTGGCGGCGCTCGATCGTCTGAAGCGGAAGTACGGGCCGTCGCTCGAAGAAGTCATCGCGCATGGGCGACGAGCTCGAACGCAAGCTCAACGAGATGGAGAACAAAGACGAGGCGCTGCGCAAACTCCGCTGCCGAATTGGCGAAGGCGGCGGAGCGGTATCTCGAAGCGCGCGCGAGCCTCTCGCGGCTTCGCTACGATGCGGCGAAGAAACTAGAGAAGCAGGTTGAGAGCGAAGTCAACGAACTGGCGATGAAGGCGCGGTTCAAGGTGGAAGTAAGCGGAGCCGACGAGGAAGGGAACTGGACTGCGAGAGGCTTTGACGCGGTGCAATACCTCATTTCGGCGAATCCGGGCGAGCCATTAGGGCCGGTAGAAGAGATCGCGTCCGGCGGCGAGTTGTCGCGCGTGATGCTGGCGCTGAAGACCACCATCGAAGCTGGAATGCCGGGTCGGGCGCGCCAGCATGCAGCCAAAGGCGGCGGGCTGCGGACTTTGGTCTTTGACGAAATTGATTCCGGAATCGGAGGTCGGGCGGCCGAGGCTGTGGGCAAGAAGCTCAAGCAACTTGCGGCGACCAAGCAGGTGCTGTGCATCACTCACCTGCCGCAGATCGCCTCGTTCGCCGACCAGCATTTCCTGATTGAGAAGAAGGAGTCTGGCGGAAGAACCAGGACTTCGGTGCGTCAACTCGACGCCGACGAGCGCACGCGTGAGTTGGCTCGCATGATCAGTGGCGCCAAGTTGACCGACACGTCGCATCAAGCACGCCGAGCAGATGCTGAAGGCGAACCGGTAAGCAGCTGCCCGACCCGCCGGTTCGCGCATCATTGCTCCATCGTTCGCCGCCTCCAGTACACTAAGAAGTTTCCTGTTGTATCGCCATTCTCATAAGGAGCAGACAATCCGGCCCCTAGCGGCCAGAGCAGCGGGTGCACGGCCCGCGTCCGTCATACCAATATGAAAATTCACGAGTACCAGGGTAAGTCCATCCTGTCGAAGTACGGTGTGGCCGTGCCTCGCGGACACATGGTCGAGAGCGTTGAGGAAGCCGATACGGCTGCGCGCGCCCTCTTCCACGAAGGCGCAACCGGAGTAGTGGTCAAGGCGCAGATCCACGCCGGAGGCCGCGGCAAAGGTCGGCGGCGTAAAGATCGCCAAGTCGCCGGAAGAAGCCGTTGAACTGGCCAAGAAGATGCTGGGCATGACGCTGATCACGCACCAGACCGGACCCGAAGGCAAGAAGGTGCAGCGGCTGCTGATCGAAGAGACGCTGCCCATCGCGCGCGAACTGTATCTGGGCATCGTGCTCGACCGCACCAACGGACGCAATGTGTTCATGGCGTCGGCCGCCGGCGGCATGGAGATCGAAGAAGTCGCGGCGAAAGACCCGGACGCGATCATCAAGGAACACATCATTCCGGGCATGGGCCTGCAGGCCTACCAGGCGCGCAAGATCGCGTTCAAGCTGGGGCTCGATCCCAAGTACATCGCTGGCGCGGTGAAGTTCATGATCGCCCTGGCGCGGGCGGCGGAAGATACCGACGCCTCGCTGGTGGAGATCAATCCGTTCATCACGACGACCGACGGGCGGCTGTTCGCGCTCGACGCCAAGATGAACTTCGACGACAACGCGCTCTACCGGCATCCCGACATCAAGGAACTGCGCGACATCAGCGAAGAAGACCCGCTCGAAGTCGAAGCCAGCAAGTACGCGCTGAACTACATCAAGCTCGACGGCAACGTGGGCTGCATGGTCAACGGCGCGGGCCTGGCGATGGCGACCATGGACATCATCCAGTACGCGGGCGGCATGCCGGCGAACTTCCTCGACGTGGGCGGCGGCGCCAACGAGGAGCAGGTGACGCACGCGTTCGAAATCCTGCTGGCGGACAAGAACGTTAAAGCGGTGCTGATCAATATCTTCGGCGGCATCCTGCGCGTCGATACGCTGGCCAACGGCGTGGTGAGCGCGGCGAAGAAGACCAACATCCAGTTGCCGATCGTGCTGCGGCTGGAAGGGACGAACGTCGAACAGGGCCGCGAAATCCTGAAGGCGAGCGGATTCAATTTCATCGTGGCAGAGACCATGAAAGACGCGGCCGAGAAAGTTGTCGCGGCGGCAAAGGGGGGCAAGTGAGCATCCTGGTAGATAAATCGACGCGACTGATTGTGCAGGGATTGACGGGCCGTGAAGGAACATTCCACGCCAAGGCTTCGCAGGCGTACGGAACGCAGGTTGTGGGCGGCGTGACTCCGGGCAAGGGCGGAACGACGCATGAAGGCTGGCCCATCTTCAATACCGTGGGCGAAGCGGTGGCCAAGACAGGCGCGAATGCGACGGTGATTTTCGTGCCGCCTCCGGGCGCGGCCGACGCCATTATGGAAGCCGCCGACGCAGGCATTCCGCTGATCGTGTGCATTACGGAAGGCATTCCGGCGCTCGATATGGTGAAGGCGTGGGAGTTCCTGAAGACGAAGAACTCGCGGCTGATCGGGCCGAACTGCCCGGGCATTATCTCGCCGGGCCGCTGCAAGATCGGCATCATGCCCGCCAGCATTCACAAAGAAGGCAACGTCGGCATCGTTTCGCGCTCGGGCACTCTGACTTATGAGGCCGTGTATCAGCTCACGACGCGCGGCATCGGACAATCGACGGCGATCGGCATCGGCGGCGACCCGATTATCGGGACGAACTTTATCGACGCGATCACGCTGTTCAACCAGGACCCCGAGACCGAAGCGATCATCATGATCGGTGAAATCGGCGGGACTGCCGAAGAGGTTGCAGCGGAGTACATCAAGGCCAACGTGAAGAAGCCGGTGGTGGGTTTCATCGCGGGACAGACTGCGCCTCCGGGACGCCGTATGGGACACGCGGGCGCGATTATCTCCGGCGGCAAGGGAACTGCGGCGGAGAAGATTAAAGCCATGGAAGCCGCGGGCATCCATGTGGCGAGCACTCCGGCGGAGATCGGATCGACGCTGGTGAAGGCGATGCCGAGTCTGGCGAAGGCCTAAGGACAATCAAGAAACTACAAAAGGATTGATACCGAGAATGAAAACACTGCAACGCACTCTATCCATTGTTAAGCCGGACGCCGTCGAAAAGGGCGGCACCGGCGACATTGTCAACACGCTTCTGCAAAACGGCTTCCGCGTCATCGGAATGAAGATGCTGCACATCAACAAGGCGCAGGCCGAGGGCTTTTACGCGGTGCACGTGCACCGGCCGTTCTTCGAGTCGCTGACTAACTTCATGTCGAGCGGACCGATCGTCGTCATAGCGCTGGAGAAGGAAGACGCCATCGCCGACTACCGCAAACTGATGGGCGCCACCGACCCGGCCAAGGCAGATGAGGGCACGATCCGCAAGAAGTGGGCGTCGAGCATCGAGAAGAACGCGGTGCACGGCTCCGACGCGGAAGACACTGCGCGCTTTGAGTTGAGTTATTTCTTCGCCGGATACGAACTGGCGAAGTAAACTAAGCGCGAGCAACTTCTCTGGCGAGGGGGCAGTTATGGCGCACGTGCAGATCACCATGCTGGAAGGCCGCACTATCGAGCAGAAACGCCGGGCGGTGAAACGCATCACCGAGATCATGAAGGAAGAGCTCAACGTGAACCCGGAGAAGCTGACCATCGCCATCGTGGAGGTCCCGCGGCACAGCTATGCACGCAATGGGATGTTGATCAGCGACCGCATTCGCGGGTGACGGGCCGTGAGATATCCTCGGCAAAGACGGCTCCGGAGCATGAAGAAAGCCGCCCCGGAGGGCGGCTTTGTAGTCTTGCAGGATTGTTGCCTTGCCTAGAGCAGCTTCCGGCGCAACGATCCAGCCAAGCCGAGAATTCCGGTTCCCAGCATAATCAGAGTACCGGGCTCCGGAATCGGAGTGCCATCGACTGCGAAGGCGAAGCTCGTGCCCGTGCTGCCGCAGGTGCCGAAGAAGCACTGGTAGCCGAGATTGTGACCCGACCGCTGGTCGCCCAGCCCCACTGTGGCGGGAATCCGAGATCCGGCACGACCGAGGCCCAGTAGGTGCCAGGGGCCATTCGAAGCTCTGGAAATATAGATCGTATGAGTAATCTGCGTCGCCAAGTGCCTGTCTCGTCGAAGCTCGGGAAAGACCCAATGGCAATCGGAGTTCCAGGTGCACTTCCGCCGTTGTCGTTGGCGTACAGTTCCAGCGTCAAGGCGGTGACGAAGGGCGGCGGACCAATATTGAAATATCCGCCAACGAAGTGGAAGCTCTCGACGTCCCAGAGCGAGTTTCCTTTTGCCAAGGTGAACTGGTCATACACGGTGGCAAAGTTGCCGAAGCCGCCGACGGTGTCATTCTGGGAAGCAAAGAGGTTACCTGAGCCATCCCACGCCTGACAGTAGAGTTCGTTGGGTAAGCCGCAGGGAGCCTGCGCAAATCCGATGACGGACGTGGCAAGTGCAAACATTGCGGCCAGCAAGACGATTCGAGTGGTGCGAGTAGTCATTCGTGACTCCTTGTAATTGAAGTGGACAGGTTGATCGATCGATGGGAATTGCGACGTACGGCTTCAGCGCGGAACTTCTGGTCATATTCGGTGGCGATAGTGGTGCTACCCCTCACCGAATCGAGGGATTCTAACCTTCTTTTCAAGAGGTTGGCAACCAAAAAATTCGCTTCCTGGGTACAAGAATCAAAAGTTGCAAAGCTTGTACATGCTGACGAAGCCTTCGTGCTACCGAGCACGCTGCCCCGCGCAGCTTCCTTGACTACATTCGCCCTGCAAAATAGAGTTGCGTTACGTTTGGAGCTGTCGGCTTGGACATCGAAATCGGTCAAAACATCTTGCACTACACCATCTTGCGGCAGCTAGGCGCGGGAGGAATGGGTGTCGTGTACGAAGCCGAAGACACCAAACTGGGGCGGCACGTCGCGCTGAAATTCCTGGGAGCTGCCTTGGAGCAGGATCCCATGGCGCTGGAGCGCTTCCGCTTGGAAGCGCGCGCGGCCTCGGCACTGAACCATCCCAACATCTGCACCATCTATGCCATCGAAGAGTGTGACAGCCAGTGGTTTATCGCCATGGAACTGCTGGAAGGCGAAAGCCTCGGCGAGAAGATTCAGGGCATTCCGCTGCCGATCGACAAACTACTCGACATCGGCATCCAGGTCACGGACGCGCTCGACGTGGCGCACTCCAAAGGCATCGTTCACCGCGACATCAAGCCGGCCAATATCTTCGTCACCAGCCGCGGCCAGGCGAAGATCCTGGATTTCGGTCTGGCCAAGCTGGCGCGTGACCGATTCTCAAAGATGGAGACCGTTGGAGGCGACGCTCCAACGATGGTCCGCCCGCAGCTAACGTCACCTGGCACGTCGGTCGGCACCGTAGCCTATATGTCGCCGGAACAAGCGCGAGGCGACGAACTGGACGCGCGCAGCGACTTGTTTTCCATGGGCGCCGTGCTGTACGAGATGGCGACTGGCAAGCTGCCATTCGACGGCAAAACCTCGGCCGTCATATTTCAGGGAATATTGAGCGGCGCGCCAATGCGTCCCGTGGAACTGAACGCTTCGATTCCGCCCAAGCTGGAAGAGATCATCGAGAAGTCGCTGGAGAAGGAAGTCGATCTGCGCTACCAGTCCGCGGCGGAAATGCGTGGCGACTTGAAGCGACTGAAGCGAGACAGCGACACAGTCGGTCTTCGGGATCGATTTCACAGACTGCACAGACTCCGCCGTCAGGTTCTTCGGCGCAAACACTCGTCGCAGCAAGCGCGGCGACGCACGCGTCGTCCAGCGGCCGTGTTCTGATGGACAACGCGAAGCAGCACAAAACTCGAACAGGCATGCTCAGCTTGGTCGTAGTCGCAATCTTGGCGGCCGCGGCGTTTGGGGTCTACTCGCTATGGAGCCACCGCGAGTCGGGCCCACTGCCGTTCCAGAACATGAGCATGCAAAAGCTCACGAGCACGGGCAAAGTGTCGATGGCCACAGTATCTCCCGACGGCCAGTACGTCTTCGAGCGCCCACGACGATAGCGGACGCCAGAGCCTGTGGATGCGCCATATCGCCACCGGCAGCACTAAGGAAATCATCCCGGCGACCGAAGCCCAATACATGGGCCTCACATTTACGCCCGATGGCAGCTATTTATACTTAGTGCGCATCGAACCTCAGCGCCCCAATATTGGAGTCCTTTACCAAATCCCAGTACTGGGCGGCAACCGAAAAACTGGTGGAAGACGTGGATAGCGCAGTCACCTTTTCGCCGGACGGCACCAGATGGCGTTCGCCGCGTAACAGCGGCGCGGAGGCCAATCGAAACTGATTCATCGCGATGCGACGGTACCAACGAGCGCGTGCTTGGCGACCATGCCGATTCCGGGATTCAGGATCCGGCCTGGTCGCCCGACGGAAAGACGATTGCTGCGGCGCTGGTGGAGCCCGGAGCCAAGAATCTGGGTCGCCTTGTCGCTTGCATGTGAAAGATGGCAAGGAGAAGACGTTGTATGCCGCCGCGGCGCAGTTGCTCAAGCCGACCTGGTCGCCGGACGGCCGCAACCTCTTTATGAATTTCCGTGACGCCACCACCCGCTGGGAGGGCCAGATCGGCGAAATTGATGTTCGCAGCGGGAAGTTCCATCGCGTCACCAATGACCTAAACAACTACAGCGGCCGCTCACTCGCCGTGACCAAAGATGGCAAGCAATTGGTGACCATTCAGGGGTTTCCGGACATCGGCTTGTATGTGATGCAGGCCACACCGAAACTGACATCCCGACCGCAACCGATCGACACCCGCAGCGAAGTAAATGTCGGATGGCTTAAGGACGGGCGATTACTGCTCTCCGACTTTCAGGGTCATGTCGCAACCCTCAATGCCGATGGCAGCAGTCGCAACGTGATCTTCGAGTCGACCTCGCCCATCGTGGCAATGTCAGTCTGTCCGGTCGGCAAGTCAGTGCTCCTCTAATGCCCAACAAAGACACCCTAGGGATCAATATCTACCGGATGGACGTTTACCGGCGGGAGACCCTCGGTCGTGACCAGCGGCAAATTTGACGCGGCCGGACTGTTCGTCCGACGGCAAATTCTTTGTCTATACATCGCTCGTCAACGGCAGGCAGTTGCTCATGCGAATGTCCGTGGATGGCGGCGAGCCAAACAACTATCGGATGACTTTGCGATTTCGCCGCTATCTCGCCCGACCGGCAGGAAGTGGCAGTGATGACGGTCTGAAGGCAAGCGGTCCAGACTCGCTTTGTGACTAAAGTGATTCCCGCTAACGGGGGTGCCCCGTCAAATCGTTTCCTCGAACCGCTCTCAGGCTTCTAATTCTCAGCCGATGGCAAGGCAGTGTATTTCCCAGTGACGGAGAAAGGCGTGTCGAACCTGGTGAGCCAACCTTTGAGCGGGGACCGCCGACCCAGCTGACGGACTTCAAGGAATTGACCGTCTTACGGTTACGCCTATAACTGGCCGCCAATCAAACTGGCCATCACTCGGGGTAAGCTGAATAGCGATGTCGTGATGATCACCCAGCAAGCTGCGCAATAATTTCCGAAATTCGGGTTCATAGCCAAGTTACGGAGCGCGGACATTTCACAGTTCGGAGGAATGGATGTTCTGTACCGAGTGCGGTCAACCGATGGCGGACGAGGCAAAGTTTTGTGCCTTATTGCGGCACGCGGAGATCGGTTCCGCGCCAGCAGAGAGGGATTGCGCCTGCAGCGACGCGCAAGTGGAAACGCCCATGTTGTCGCCTCACCGCCACCCGGCCCGCGCCATCCGTTCCACGGCTGAGATCACGCCGATTCGAGTGCAGCGTCCGGCGCCGCCACCGTGGCCACCGATCCAACCAGCAGCCGTATGCTCGAGTCTGGACCTTGCGCCGGCGGAAGAAAGACCAGCGCCGCAATTTGCCGCGCCAGACCCGCCCGCTGCAGTCCGGGACAGAACGCCTGCGCCACTCAGTCACAACAGCCTGCGCCGCAACCGTATGCCGAGATTTCCCCCGCGGGCCTTTCTGCCGCGCGCTATGCGTCAGTTCCTTTTGCCGCTACCCCGGGCGCCCGACGACGTGGAAGCGAGACGCAAGGCATCACCAGTGCTGATCGGCGCTATTGTGGTGGCCCTGATTGCCGTGGCAGGCATCGTCTGGATGGTGCGCTCCTCGATGTCGTTCGGCGGAAGGCCCCGCCCAACGTCCATCACCATCTATCCCACTGCGGCCAAGGTGGTGGAGGGCAAAGGAGTGGATTTCGTCGCGGAAGTTTCAGGTGCCCCGTCCGGTGAGGTCACTTGGAGTGTGGATGAAGGCGACAGCGCTGGCACGGTCAAGTCGCGGGAGCGTCCGCCAAGGATGAAACGATCTCGCTGTACTCCACCTATACGGCGCCGAGAAGCCAGGAACCTATCATCTGGTGGCGACCAGTACGGCCGACAAAAGCAAGTCGGCCACCGCCGAAATCACGGTTACCGGGAAGTAGATCTTCCGGCTGCTTCGTGACAATTTCCGACCTTAAAAGTACTAAATACGACCGGTGAAAGCCACCGCGCCTGCGTTCATCAGGCATGGGCTTCCGCGATGGTCCATTCGGGGATGGCTCCCGAACGGCTGGCCACCAGCGCACCCGACAGCATTGGCGCACTCTGCGATGCGATTGGGATCCCATCCCTGGCTCAGGCCGTGGACGAAGGCGGCGGAAAATGCGTCGCCGGCGCCGACGGTATCGGCGACCGTGACGTGATAGCCCAGGCGCCTGGCTGTACTTGCCGTCTTTGAGGATGGCACAGCCTCGCTCGCCGAAAGTCACGCACATGGTGGGCATCCGAAGCGGTCGCTCCAGCGGCGGCAGAAATTCTCGATGGAATCGCCCGGGCCCTTCGGAGGCGTCCACCGAGGCGTCGAGCGATTCGGCTTCCGAGTCGCTGAGCTTGGTGACGGTGGCGAAGGATGATAGTTGCTTCGATGGTGGCCAGGCTCCAGTGGCCTTCGCGCAGATTGACATCGTAGAATCGCTTGGCTTTGGGTACGGCTTTCAGTAGTCTTTTCGTCGACGCGAGGAGTGAGCCGACATGTGGTAAAGCGTCCCGAGGTAAATCCAGTCGGGCTGCAATTCGGCGATCTGCTTCAGTTCCGCATCCCTGAGATCCACGAAGTCATAAGCCACCGAGCGCACGATGCGGAAGGTGGGCTTGCCTTCCATGTCGAGTTCCACTTCGGCGGTGCCGGTCGGCTTGTCTTTCAGCACCTGGATGAACTCAGTTGACATGCCCCGTGCCTTCAGCAGCTCGAGTGGCCTTGTGGCCGCGTGTGTCGGCGCCGACTCCGCTGAGCGGATAGACTTCATGCCCGAGCTTTTGGGCGTGGGCCGCGAAATTCAGGGGCGCGCCCCCAGGTACTCGTTTTCGCCGATGACGTCCCAAAGAATCTCGCCAACACTGACAATGCGCACGTGGGGAGCCTCCTGCCAGATGCCCACAACCAGCTAGAGTCGAACTTGTCGTTGACCAACTCGGGCCGCAGACACTCTAACAGAAGCCGCGGAATTGGCAAGCCAGGACGCGAATGAAACACTGCATTGCAATCGCAGCGCGGGGGTTTATTATCAAAGGCTTCAATCGGGGTTGCCAGAATGAGATTTTCCTTCGGCCGTGGGGACAAGAGCGGGCAGTCGAACGAGCCCACCGTAGCTGAATTGCCCGTGTTGGCCGGTGCCGACATTGCAGGGTTGGTTCACGGCAAGCGTGTAGGTGGAGACTTCTACCAGTTCGCGCGCGCCAATTCCGATCGGGTGGTGTTCGGTCTGCTCGACGTGGCCGGCGATGCAGCCGAGAACCGCGGCATCGTTGACGCAGCGCGCGAGGCCTTCCGGACCAGTGGCCCAGCATGTCTCGCCAACGACGAAGTGAACGAAGCCGACGCCATGATGGAGTTCTGCCACGCCTGAACGTGAGCATCCGTAGTGCCGCATCTGGCGTGCGCACCTGCGCAGCGTTCCTCGGCTGCTACAACGAATCCCTCGGTACCGTGTGCTACATCAACGCCGGGCATACGCCGGGTTGTTGCGGTACGACTCCGAGGTGAGCGAATTGCCGGCGACAGGAATGCCACTTGGCCTGTTCTCGGCTTCAACCTATGAGGCTCCAACCGCAGCCGTTCCACGTGGGGGCGCATTGTTGCTTGTGTCCCGCGGCGTCGTCGAGGCGAGCCGTAAGCGGGAGGAATACGGATTGCAGAGGCTCAAGGAGCACTTTGGGACAATGGAACTCACGAGCGCACGCGAGGTGGCTTCATCCGCACTGGAGGCGGTGCGCGAGTTTACGCAGTCAGCCGCAGTACAAAACGATCTGACCACTTTGGCGGTGGTGCGACCGGGCACAATCAGGCAGTTGGCAGGGTGTAACAGTTCTTAACCGATTCTCGGACTGGCCGCGGTACCGCCCATGAGACAATAGTTTCTTCGCATGCTCAGCCGATTTAAGCACTTTCGTGGGTTTTTTCTCGCATTCCTCATTGCCGTCATCGTTGCCGATATTCCTCACGCGATTGCGCAGCAGCCCCTACCGGACGCACCCAGTAGTTCCGACACGAAGACCCCCGATCCGACCGATGGCAAAGTTGCCCCGACTACGACTCAGCCCGATAAGACCGTCGGCAAGAGTAAGTTGGAGCAGGAAACCGGAACCAAAAACGATCGCATCTTTGAGGTTCTTCCCAATTACGGTACCGTTCGAAGCAATAAAAACCTTGCGCCGCTCACCGTCGGACAGAAGTTTAGGCTGGCCACGGCAAGCACGGTTGATTGGGCTGTCTGGCCCTTCAATGGTGCACTCGCGGCAATCGCACAGGCAAAGAACGATCCCGAGTCCTGGGGGCAGGGATGGGGCGCTTATGGGAAGCGCTATGGCGCTTCGTTTGCCGACAACAGCATTGGCACGTTCATGACCACCGCCATTTGGCCTAGCATGCTGCATGAAGATCCGCGCTACTACCGCATGGCAGAAGGGCCGATTTCCCATAGGCTTTATTATTCGTTGAACCGGCTATTCGTTACACGCACCGATGCCGGTGCCACGCGCTTTAATTATTCGGAGTCCATCGGCAACGCGTGCGCGGCAGCCATTTCCAACGTTTATTACCCCGAGGAAGAGCGCACCGCTGGGCGAAATGCGCAGACCTTTGGCTTCCTGATTCTCTACGACGGACTGTCTAATGTGCTCAAAGAGTTTTGGCCCGACGTTCATCACAAGCTGGCCAACAGGCACAAAACCCCTGTCGTTGAGCCTGCGGCTTCCCCTGCCGCTGCCCCTTCGCCTTAGTTATTCCTTAAGCGTTGTGGGGATCCTGAGCGCGCCAGTCTTTCAGCGCGAAACCTGACATGTCGACTCGTGTGGGAAGCTCCAGCGCCCGCTGCGCGAGAGCTTCGCCCACCGCAGCCGAGTGTTTGAATCCATGGCCGGAACACGCTGAAGCAAAAAGCACGTGTTGGTCGGTGTCGGCATAATCGATGACGAACTTGGCGTCGGGAGTGACCGGTGTAGAGACACGTCGCTGTACGCAGGCACTGAGGGCTGACGTCAGGGAACCGAGGCGCGATGTACTCCGAATGCATCGCCGCCGTGGATGCTTCGCTAACTTCACGCGGAACCGCGTCAGGGTCCACTTTATTTTCGTAACTCTCCGTGGCGACTTTGAGCCCGCCGCCAGGCCCGTCGATGGCCGGGAAACCGTAAAGCATGTCTTGCAAGCGGTTGCCGGTAATCCAGATGAAAACAGGAAAATGTTCCGGCGAATAGCGCTCGACGTTTTGGCCGAGTGCAAACCAGCACAACGTCTGCCTATAGACAGCGAAATCCCCGGAGAACTCCGGGGTCGAGAAATCTGGCAATCCAGGGTCCCGCAGTGAGTATGACTTTGGCGGCCGAGTACGTGGCGCTGTCGGTGACGATCTTGACGCTTCCGTCGCCTGGCTTCAATTCCAAGACAGTTTCTGACGTAAACACTCTCGCGCCCAACTTCTTCGCCTGGTCGATTTGCGTCTCGATGCACGCTTCCGGCCGCAGAAAACCTGCGCCTGGCTCGAAGTAGCCCTGCTCGTCCGAGGTGAGCCGAAACTGCGGGTAGATTTCTCGAATTTCGTCGGCACTGAGCTGCCGGTGCAGCGATCCCGAACGCCCTGGCGGCGTCGATAGTTTCTTTTAAGAATGAATTCGAGCCGTGATGTTTGCCGACGATATTGGGCGAGGCCAGGATGAGTCCTCCGTTGCGCGTAATCAAGTCACGGCCGCTGACTGCTTCCAACTCATCCCAGATTTCGTTCGAGCGCAAAACCAGTGGCACGAACTCGCGGCCTTCGCCAATAGCCTGGCGCGTGATGCGGGTCTCGCCATGCGACGAACCCTGGTCGTGAGGCGGACAGAAGCGGTCGATCCCAATAACACTCGCGCCCAGCTTCGCCGACTGGTAGAGCGCGGCGCTGCCCACGGCGCCCAGGCCGACGACCACAATGTCGGCCAGCGTTGCCATTCCCGCCATGATGCCACACTCGGCTCATCCCGACGAAAGTCAGGCTTGCGTGAGAAACTGTTGCGGAGCAATTGACATGACGATTCGACAGTTGAGCACGCGAGTGGTGTATCGCAATCCCTGGATGACCGTGCGCGAGGATGAAATCGAGCGCGACAACGGCGCGCGCGGAATTTACGGCGTGGTCGAGAAATGCGACAGCGCCATCATCCTTCCCATCGACGGCAATTGCGTGTATCTAGTCGAGCAATTTCGCTATCCCATCGGCGAGAAATCGCTGGAGTTTCCACAAGGCAGCCTCGAGACGGAAGGCATCGATCCAGCGGAAATTGCGCGTAAAGAGTTGCAGGGCGAGACGGGGCTGGTGGCAGAAAAACTGGAATGCCTCGGCGAGATTCATATTGCCTGCGGCTTATACCAACCAGAAAACGTATGCGTTTCATCGCCACCGGATTGACGCAGGCTGCACGCCAGCCCGATGTGGAAGAGCATGACCTGGTGGTGCGTAAGGTCAGTCTTGCGCAACTGCAACAACTCATCCGCGACAACGTCATCAAAGACGCGCAAACGCTCGCTGCATGGGGGCTATACCAGGCGCGCGCAGTCGCTTCGCGGGCGAATCCATGAGGCACCGCTCCGAAGCCTGGCGGAAGATAGACGGCGCGAGCTTCGATGTATGTGTCATTGGCGGCAGGCGCGACCGGCTCGGGAACGGCGCTTGATGCCCAGTTGCGCGGTTTCAACACAGTGCTCATCGAGGCGGGAGATTTCGCTTCCGCGACTTCGAGCCGCTCCACCAAGCTGATTCACGGCGGTATCCGCTATCTGCAAGAAGCTGTGACCGACCTCGATCCCGGGCAGTACAACGTGGTGAAGCGAGCGCTGCACGAGCGCCGCATTATGCTGGAGAACGCCCGCTTCCTGGCGCATCCCTTGGAATTTCTCGTCCCCTGCTACTCGTGGTGGGAGGCGTTTTACTACGGCGTTGGCACGAAGATTTACGACCGCATCGCGGGCAAACAAAATTTCTTCGCCAGCCGCTTCCGTTCAGCAAGAGAAGCCGTTGGCTCGCTGGCCGCTGTTGCAGGCCGACGGACTGAAAGGCGCCATCGGCTACGCTGACGGGCAGTTCGACGATGCGCGCTATTGCGTCGCGCTGGTGCAGACCTTTACCGAGGCGGGTGGCGAGGCCGTGAACCACGCTCGCGTCGTCCGGTCTGCAGCAGGATGCAGGCGGCAAAATCTGCGAGGCGGAGATCGAAGACCAGCTCATCCGGCGCGCGCACAACGGTTCGTGCGAGGGTTTTCGTCAACTGCACCGGGCCGTTCTCAGACCACATTCGCGCAGATGGCGAATCCTGGAGTGGAGAAGCGTCTGCGGCTCAGCAAAGGCGTGCACATCCTGTTGCCGCTTGACGAGCGCACGACCGACGCGATGGTCGTTCCCAAGACTGACGACGGCCGGGTGATCTTTGCCATCCCGTGGCTCGGGCGCTTGCTTGTCGGCACCACCGACGATGAAGTCACGCACGAGGACGAACTGGTGGTAAAGCGCTCGGAAGCAGAATACCTGCTGAAGCAACTCAACCGTTTCCTTTCGCGGCCCTTCGCGATTGAGGATATCGTGGGTGGGTTTGCCGGCGTGCGCCCGCTGGTCAGCCAGGGCAAAGGCGACAAGACCAAGAAGCTGATTCGTGAGCACGAGGTCGAGGTCGACCGCGAAAGCGGCTTGATCAGCGTGCTTGGGCGGCAAGTGGACGACCTATCGCGCCATGGCCGAAGACGCCGTCAACGCAGTGCAGCAACAGCTTGGGCTGCCGGTGGGCGGATGCATCACCCGCGACAGCCATCTGAGCGGCTCGGAAGGATACAGCGACGCCTATCCGCAGACGCTGGTGGCCTCCTACTGCATAAGCGAATCAACAGCGCGGCATCTGTCGGAGAAGTTCGGTACGCGGGCCGCAGCCGTGCTCGACTCTGGCGGCACAAGAGCCGGACCTGGCACAACCCGTCGTCGACGGGTACCCGGCGATTCGCGCCGAGATTGCCTATGCGGCGCGCTTCGAAATGGCAGCTACGCTCGACGACGTGCTGGAGCGTCGCACCGGCTTGCAGTTCTTCAGTTGGCAGGCGGCGACGGCGGCCGCTCCGGTAGCGGCTGCGGTGATGCAGCGCGAGATGGGATGGGACGCCGCGCAAACTGCAGCGTGCGGTGAGTGAATATGTCGGTACCCTCGCTGCGTGGACGCAGAAAATAGGCTTGGCGAAAGACACGACAAAGGCGTAGAACCATCCTCTTGGGCTGAAATTCAACCACAGGCAAAGGAACGCGACCATGGCGGACTACGTTGGCGCCATCGATCAGGGCACGACCAGCACGCGCTTCATCGTCTTCAGTCGCTCGGGCCAGATCGTGGCCACGGCGCAGAAGGAGCACGAGCAGATTTATCCGCAGCCGGGATGGGTGGAACACAGCCCGGCGGAGATATGGGCGCGCACGCAGGAAGTGATCTGCTGAGGCCATGCAGTCGAAAGGCCTGGCAGCGAAAGACCTCGCGGCCGTCGGCATCACCAACCAGCGCGAGACCACCGTGGTATGGAACCGCAAGACCGGTCAGGCGGTCCACAACGCCATCGTCTGGCAGGACACCCGTGTCAGCAACTACGTGGACGAATTGGCCAAGTCCGGCGGGCAAGACCGCTTTCGCGCCAAAACAGGTCTGCCATTGGCGACCTACTTCAGCGGCCTGAAAATTCGCTGGATTCTGGATAACGTGTCCGGCGTCCGTGCGCTTGCCGAAGCCGGCGAAGTTATCTTCGGCAACATCGACACTTATCTTACTTTGGCATCTTGACGGGCGGTTCGAACGGCGGCGTCCACGTCACCGACGTCACCAACGCCAGCCGCACACAGTTAATGAACCTCGAAACCCTGCAATGGGACGACGACATTCTCGCAACCTTCGGCATTCCGGCGGCGATGCTGCCGCGCATCGCATCCAGCAGCGAGGTCTATGGCGAATTCGCGCTGGGGCCTCTGACAGGCGTGCCTCTGGCGGGAGACCTCGGCGACCAGCAGGCGGCCTTGGTGGGGCAGACGTGCTTTGAGCCGGGACAGGCGAAGAACACCTACGGCACCGGCTGTTTCCTGCTGCTGAACACCGATGAAAAACCCGTGCAGTCGAAGTTTGGATTGCTGACGACCGTCGCCTACAAGTTTGGCCAGCAGCCGGCACATTTCGCACTCGAGGGCAGCGTGGCCATCGCCGGCGCGCTCGTGCAGTGGTTACGCGACAACCTCAAGATGATCCATACCAGCGCTGAGATCGAGGCGCTGGTCTCAACCGTCCAGGACAACGGAGGCGTCTATTTCGTGCCTGCGTTCTCCGGTCTGTTCGCGCCCTACTGGAAGGCTAACGCGCGCGGCGCGATCCTCGGGCTCACGCGCTATGCCACCAAGGCTCACATCGCGCGCGCCGTACTGGAGGCGACGGCCTTCCAGACGCGTGAGATGGTTGAAGCGATGGAGAAGGATTCGGGCATTGCACTCGATGTACTGCGCGTTGACGGCGGCATGGTGGTAAACGAAGTGCTCATGCAGTTTCAGGCCGACATCCTTGATCGGCCAGTAGTACGTCCCGCGATCACAGAGACCACCGCGCTGGGAGCCATGTACGCCGCAGGGTTGGCGGTGGGCTATTACCGCGATCTCGACGACCTTCGCGCTAACTGGTCGGTTGAAAAGACTTGGACGCCTAACATGCCGGCAGAGAAGCGCGACCGGATGTATCGCACCTGGAAGAAAGCCGTCACGCGCACGTTTGACTGGACAGACGACGATGCGCAATAGCTGATCGACCGACGAGGGGACATGCATTCACCATTTGTGGGCGAGTTTGCGGGAACGCTGGTGTTGATTTTGCTGGGCGACGGCGTGGTGGCCAACGTATTGCTCAAGCGTTCCAAAGGCGAAGGCGGCGGCTGGATGGTCATCACCACGGCCTGGGGCTTCGCCGTACTTTGTGGCATCTTCACAGCGATTGCTTTCGGAAGCGCCGACGCGCATATCAATCCGGCGGTGACACTGGCCTTCGCCATCACCTCAGGAAACTACGCCAAGATCGTCCCCTATTGGAGCGCTCAATTTCTCGGCGCGTTCACCGGCGCGACGCTGGTGTGGCTCTATTTCCTGCCACACTGGCGCATCACCGAAGACAAAGACGCCAAGCTCGGATGCTTCTGCACCTCGCCGGCCATCCGTCATTATCCCGGCAACCTGTTCTGCGAAGTCATCGGAACCATGCTGCTAATCGTGGTGGTGGCGGCTATCGGCTCCAAAGCTGTAGCTCCAACCGGGCTGACTACGGGATTGGGTCCCTACTTTATCTCCATCCTGGTCTGGGCGATTGGATTGTCCCTCGGAGGCACAACCGGCTACGCCATCAATCCCGCACGCGACTTCGGTCCACGCGTGGCGCACGCGATCTGGCCGGTGGCGGGGAAGGGAAGCTCCGACTGGGCATATGCTCCGATCCCCATAATAGGGCCGCTCCTAGGCGCTGCGGCAGCTGCCGCGATCATCAAGGCTGCTGGGATCGTCTGAATTAACTGTTCGAGTACATCGCATGATTACGGAATCACTTTCGCCGATACCCGATAGCGCTGGTAGTCAGAATAGCGGTGTTCGTTCCTGTAGCTGAGCTCGAAAAATTCATCGACGTCGCCGTTGTGGGTCGTGAACTCGACGAACACTTTGACGCTGGCCGGCAGCCACAGGGGCGTTGCGAAGTCAGCGAGCTGGACCTTGGTGAACATCACTTCCGTCGTCTGCTGATTGACACCGACGTCTTTTCTCGGCGCAAGCAGATCGGTTCGCATCCGCACGATCTGGAAGTTGCTCTTGTCGATCCACGCAACGCCCTGCACCAGCATGTGCTCCGCCGCACCACTTCTCCCGCGCGTCTTCACCGTAAGAGTGGCCTTATCAGGCTGCTGCGCGAATCCGACGACGTAGGTGTCGTGTTGACCAATCTTTTGATCGCCAAAATAGCGAAAAGTCGACTCGGATTGAAATCCGGTTGAGAAGTAATTGCAGCTCAAGGCAAATCCAGATGTGACGAGAAAGCCTTTCTGGATCACTACTTGATCGTAACTGCCCCCCTTGGCATCGGTGCGGTACTCGATGATTTCGACTGGCCGGCACTCCCGTGGCGAAGAATTAAGTAGCTGTCATGAACGTGCTCGCCAGACAACTCCGGCTGAGTGTACGGCCTGTCCTGCTTGAGCCGTATCAGGGAAATTTCTTCGCGCGCTGTGAGGTCAGTTATGTGACGGAAAAAGTCGTCGACCTGGCTGCCCGCCTTCTCCAGAATTTCAGGCAACTGGTCCTGATTTCGGGCTGGCTTCAGGTCTTTCAATTGCGGAATGCGTTTCGTCAGTTGCTTGAGAGGCTCTTCGATGTAGGGATGCGCGTTTGCGTAGTAACTCTGTTCGCCTTCAATTCCGGACGTTGGCGTTTGGCTCGATGCGGTGGTTGCCACTGCGACCAGAAGAGGGAAGATAAGACCTAGAGTGAGTAAGAATCTTCCAGGCCCAGAATTGTCGTGGAAAGTCACGCCACAGTTTAAAGCAATCGCAAATGTCAGATTGGCGCTTCTCGAAACGGGCGCGGAGGCGACGCTAAATCTGGTAATCCATCTCGATCGCGGCGTCGAGTGACTCGCTTTCCACGTGGTCGCGGCCTTCGAGGCGCGAAACCTGCTCGCGCAATATCTTCACTTCCGTCGCCACCGCCGCCAGCGCCTCGGAAAGCGGATCGTTGATCTGCTTCGGGTCGGTGATGACCACGCGCTTGCCCTCGCGGAAGATGATGTGTCCGGGAACGCCGACCACGGTCGAGTCGGCCGGCACGTCGCGCAGCACGACCGAGCCCGCGCCGATGCGGCAATTCTCGCCGATGGTGATGTTGCCCAGGATCTTCGCGCCGCCGCCGATGACCACACGATCGCCAATGTGGGATGGCGTTTCCCATGGTTGAGCGATGTTCCGCCCAGCGTGACGCCCTGGTAGATGGTGACATCGTCGCCGACTTCGGCGGTCTCGCCGATGACCACGCCCATGCCGTGATCGATGAAAAAACGCCGGCCGATTCGCGCGCCGGGATGGATTTCGATTCCGGTCAGCAAGCGCGCGAACTGCGACAGCGCGCGGGCCAGAAAGAACCAGCCGTGCTTCCACAGCCAGTGATAGATGCGATACCACCACAGCGCGTGCAGGCCGGAGTAGAGCAGCACGACCTCCAACCGCGATCGCGCCGCGGGATCGCTCTCCAGCACCGCGGCGATGTCTTCGCGCATGAGACGAAAATAGGATCGCATGGTTCCTACACCGTGACCGGCTCGGCCTCCTGCGCCATCGACTTCATCGCGCACCTGCTGGAAGAGCACGCTGCTCAGGTAGCGCTCGCCGAACGACGGCAGCACCACCACGATCAGCTTGCCGGCATTCTCCGGACGCGAACCCACGCGCATCGCCGCCACCACCGCCGCTCCCGACGAGATGCCCATCAGCAGTCCTTCTTCCACCGCCAGCCGGCGCGCCATCACCAGCGCATCGTCGCTCGACACCTGCACGACTTCGTCGATGTAGTCGGTGCGCAGAATGCTGGGAACGAATCCGGCGCCGATGCCCTGAATCTTGTGCGGCGAAGGCGTGCCGCCGGAAAGCACCGCACTCTCCACCGGCTCCACCGCAATCGCCTTGAACGATGGCCTTGCGCGGCTTGATGTACTCGCTGACGCCGGTCAGCGTGCCGCCGGTGCCGACGCCAGAAATCAGGATGTCCACCTTGCCGTCGGTGTCTTCCCAAATCTCCGGGCCGGTCGTCTCGAAGTGAATCTTCGGATTGGCCGGGTTGTCGAACTGCTGCAGGATGAAGCCGTCTGGGTGTCTTGGCGAGAATCTCCTGCGCCTTCGCGATGGCGCCCTTCATGCCCTTGGGCCCGGGCGTCAGCACCAGTTCGGCGCCAAAGGCGCGCAGCAGCACGCGCCGCTCCACGCTCATGGTCTCGGGCATCACGATGATCAGGCGATAGCCTTTCACCGCGGCGACGAACGCCAGGCCGATGCCGGTATTGCCGCTGGTCGGCTCGATCAGCACGGTCTTGCCGGGAGTGATCTTGCCGGCCTTCTCGGCCTCGGTGATCATGCTGACGCCGATGCGGTCTTTCACGCTGGCGCAGGGATTGAAGCTCTCCAGCTTGGCAACGATGGTTGCGCCCACGCCGGCTGTCACTTTGTTCAGCCGCACCAGCGGAGTGTGTCCGATCAGTTCGGTGACGTCATTGGCGATCTTCATGAAGTGCCTCCATGTGCTTAAGACTCAGTTCAAGGGAATTCGGTTTCAGATTTCGCGGGCCGGAGTGTCGATCGTAGCAGTCGACAACAACAACAGCCTTCGCTGACGAGGAGCAGTTAGCGATCGGGAGCTGCGCGTTCGGATTGTGGCATCGCTGGCTGCATTCGAGTTGGCAGCTATCGTAGCAGTATGCAGGACCGGGTGACCAGCAGCTTGTCCCAGAATGCTTGCGGCTCGCAGCGCGCGCGTGCCACAATACCGGCTCTTTGAGTAACGAGGTGAAGATGACTAGGCGAACGATCGCTCTATTGTGGTATGCTGCTGGCGTCAATCGGCGTCAAGCGACGTGTCTGCCCAGTCGCAGCCACGCCGCGAAGACTGCCGAGAGCCCACTGGCTCCTGTGGCCTGGTTCGTCGGCGGGACCTGGTGTCCGACGTCAAAGATCCGCAGAGACGGCTCGGTCACTCACGTGGAGAACCACATCACTTGGGCGCCCAATCATCAGGCCATCGAGTTCGTCACCGAGTTCAACGGCAAGCCGCACTACAACGGCTTCTACGCCTACGATCCGGCGAAGAAGACCATCGGCTTCTACTACACCTCGGAGGAAGGCCAGCTGACCATCGGCACCGCACGCCCGATGCTGACGGCAAGACGTTGCATCAGGAGTTCGACCTGATGCAGCCCAACGGCGGACCCAGCACATTCGCTCGACCATCGTTCGCGATGGCAACGACGCCTACGGCTTCACCGTGTTCCTGCAGAATAAGGGAGAGTGGGCGCCGGAGTTCAAGATCCGGTACGAGCAGAAAGTAGTACGCGCGCGCGTCGTATAATCAACTTTTGCGCCGCTTATCTCAACCACAGTAGGTAATCACTCGTGAGCTCTCATACCCATGCACGGGCCCGCGCCGGCAGGACCGCAGCCGCTGCCCGGCGTCGATTCCATCATCGCTGTTGGTTCCGGCAAAGGCGGCGTCGGCAAAACCACGCTCGCCGTCAACCTCGCCATCGCTCTGGCCCGCATGGGCTTCAAAGTCGGATTGCTCGATGCCGACGTTTACGGCCCCAACGTTCCCCTCATGCTGGGCACCACGCGTTGCGCCCGAAGTGGTGGGTGGCGACCGCATTCTGCCGCCCGAGCGCTACGGACTGAAAGTGATCTCGGTCGGCTTCCTCAGCCCCGGCGACAAGCCGCTGGTGTGGCGCGGCCCCATGCTGCACTCCATCATCAAGCAGTTTCTCGGCCAGGTGGAGTGGGGACAGCTCGACTACCTCATCATCGACCTGCCTCCGGGCACGGGCGACGTGGTCATCTCGCTGGTGCAGACCGTGCCCGTCACGCGGCGCAGTGGTTGTAACCACGCCCAGCGACGTGTCGCTGCAAGACGCGCGCAAGGCCATCGAGATGTTCAAGCAGGTGAAGGTCGACATTCTGGGCATCGTCGAGAACATGAGCTACTTCATGTGCCCGCATTGCCAGCAGGAGATCGACATCTTCTCCAAGGGCGGAGGCGAGCGCACCGCGCAACAGTTCGACGTGCCGTTCCTGGGCAGCATCGAGCTCGATCCCGACATTCGCAAGGGAGGCGACACCGGCCAGCCGGTCGTGCTGGAAGGCGACCAGTCGCCCGCACGCGCGTTCGCTGTTCAAGTTCGCCCGCCACGTCATCGATCGCGTTAGTGAGTTGAAGAGTCAACCGGCCCAGTCATCGAAATCCAGTAACAAGAAGAGTAGAGCGGCGCTTCAGCGTCGCGTTTCCGGTGTCCCTCTTGAACTTGAGCCGGGTTTTAACCCGGCGGCAGATTCGACTGCAACGATTACGTCGTCCAGACGCACGAAAGCCCCGGAGTTCCCGGGGCTTTTTCGTTGCAAACTAAGTTGTGGTGGCCCGTACTTTCGTTGGTTGACGGAACCGGGTCACCTGTTCCCATTCGCTGCGTCAGTTTCGGCGCGCGCCATGGGAAGAACTTTCGGGGCACCGCCTCCATTCGATGGTTGTCGAAGCAGGCGGCCCCAGTCAGAACCGTAGTGATTCGTGCCCCATCCTTTCACCGTTTTTGCGAAAGGGTGGGATCAAACCCTTAACTTAGCAGAACACTTCGCCCGGCAACCTGTTGAGGGTGCGCGACTCGAGCGTGTTCTTTGTCGGAGCGGGGTTGCATCGTCGCACTGTCGTAGCCGTCGATCCGCTTGCGCGCGATCTTCAACTTCAACGTGCGTTCAATGGCCCGCAACTCGCCGATTTCTGCGCCTGACACCAGGGTCGAAGCGCGTCCCTTCAGCTCCGGCGCGGCCCGTACGGCCTACGCGATGGATGAAGTCCTCGGCCAAATCAGGCAGGTCATAGTTGATGACGTGCGCGACGTTGTCACACTGGATGCCGCGCGAAGCCACATCGGTCGCAACCAGCACCTTGAAGTGGCCCTTATCGAAGCCACTCAGAGCATTCACCCGCTGCGACTGCGAACGGTCGCCGTGAATCATCGCCGCTGAGAACCCATCGCGAATCAGGTTCTTCGCCAGGCGCTCAGTTCCACGCTTGGTGCGCGCGAAGATCAACGTCTGTCCCTTTTCGTCGTACAGCAAGCGACGCAGTGTGTCGGCCTTGTCGGCTGCCGGAACTTCGAATGCGTGCAGCTCAACGCTTTCCACCGGCTTGGTGGTCGAACCCAGCGCGACCCGCACGGGGCTTCGCATGTAGTCATTCACCAATCCAGCCACCGAGGCTTCCAACGTAGCTGAGAAGCACAGCGTCTGGCGTCCCTTGGGCAGTACTCCCGCAATGCGCCGAATCGAGGGCAAAAAGCCCATGTCGAGCATGCGGTCACTACTCGTCCAGCACCAGCATCTCGACCTTGCTTATGTCGACCAGCTTGCGCTTTAAGTAATCTTCCAACCGTCCCGGAGTGGCGACGATCACGCCGGCGCCTTTGCGCACGGCTTCCAGTTGCGGCCTCTCGGCCATTCCGCCGATCACCAGCGCCGTCTTGGGCAGCTTGCCGTGACGCAGCGCGTCGTACTGGGCCTGGACTTGCATCGCCAGCTCGCGTGTCGGGACGAGGATCAGGGCCCGTACGCCGGGCACGTGTTTCGCAATCAGCTTCTCCATCATGGGAAGCAGGAATGCGAGGGTTTTTCCGGTACCGGTCTGGGCTGTAGCCAGAACGTCTTTGCCTTCCAGCGCATGCGGGATGGCCATTTCCTGAACCGGGGTGCAATCGATGAATTGTGCTACCGCCAGTTTCTGCTGGAGCCCAGCAGAGAGGGGCATATCTTTAAATTGTGTCAATCGTTTTTTACTTTCTTAGGAGGGGCAACTCGCGCATGTGCATACTTAGATGCGAGTCGCGAAGATACTGCAGATGCCGCTCGAAATTTTGGTTAAGCGCCTTGTAAACGACGGAAGCAGAGAGGCGGGTAATCAGATCGTAACGTAGGATCGGATGGTTCGCACCACATCTACCGTGGCAGTTAGCGTCTAACAGGACTATATCACAGCGCTTACCAAAAGTCCGGCGGGCGCCAAAGGGTACCTAAGTGTACAACTCACTGCTTTGCGAAATCGTGGAAATCAAACCCCAAGGGCTGTCCCTCTTCGTCATGTGTTACCACGAGTTCCGCGGGAGCTTCAGAAGGTAGAGTAGGATCCTGCTTTTTCTGCGCCTTTTTTTGCGCTTTCTCTTGCTGACGTTCCTGCCGGGCTCTTTCTTTTTGCCGCTTGGTGAACGTTGTGCGGGAACTTCCTGCCATCCAGTAATCTCCTGTTGCTTAACAAATTAGACGCATTAGGCCGGAAAACGATTCAAAACCCGCCGCCCAGGCAGCGCCATCGTCATTCCTTGCCGCGCTTTACAGCCAGCCCCATTACCGCTAGCCTTGGTGCTTCAACTCTCTATCGTACAGGTTTTCGGCCGACCTGTCTGCGAGGTATTCGTGTTCTTGCGTAAACGGTGCTCTGTTCGTACTGCCCTCCTTTTTGCGATTGCCTTCGCCCATGCGCTTCCTGCGCAGGAACCGCCGATTAAGCCGAATGATGCCTTGATCTTGGAGAACATCCCACCCATTCCGGCCAGCATCGCCGAGCGCGCAGCGCGCTACACCGACTTCCGCACGGCCACGATGTACGGCTGGCATCCGCAAAAGCGCGAGATCCTCATCGGCACCCGTTTCGCCGACACCGTGCAGGTTCACCAAGTCGCAATGCCCGGCGGCGCGCGCACCCAGATGACCTTTTACGGCGATCGCGCTACCGACGCCAGCTACCAGCCCCACAAGGGCGACTACTTCCTCTTCCGCAAAGATGTTGGCGGAGGCGAGTGGTACCAGATCTTCCGTTTCGATATGGCCTCGGGCGATACCACTATGCTGACCGACGGCAAGTCGCGCAACTCCGAGTTTGTCTGGTCGAACAAGGGCGACCGCATCGCCTATGCGGGCACGCTGCGCAACAACGCCGACCTCGACTTCTACGTGATTGATCCGGCCGCGAAACCAGAAACCCGGAAGCCGCTCACCGAAAATCAGGGCGGAGGCTGGCAGGTGCACGACTGGTCTCCCGATGACCGAACGCTGTTGGCGACGGAAGGCATCTCGATCAATGAGAGCTATCTGTGGCTGGTGGATGTCGCCACCGGCGTCCAGAAGAAGCTGGATCCCCCGGGCGGCGAGAAGGTCGCGTATCAAGCCGTGGGGTTCAGCCGCGACGGCAAGGGTGTGTACGTCACCACTGACAAGGGCGGCGAATTTCAGCGCTTGGCGTATCTGGATATCGCAACCGGCGGGTTGAAGTTTCTCGGCAACGATCCTTGGGATGTGGAAGCGGCCGAGTTGTCGATGAACCGTGACTTGTTGGCTTACGTCGTCAACGAAAACGGACTCAGCACACTGCGTGTCCTCGATTTGAACACTGGCAAGCAACGAGCCGTGCCCAAAGTTCCGGCCGGTGAGATTAGCGCGTTAAAGTGGAACGAGAACAACCGCGACCTCGCATTCAGCCTGGCTTCGGCGCAGTCACCCTCGGACGTGTACTCGGTGGACGTGCAAGCTGGCAAGCTCGAGCGCTGGACGTACAGCGAAACCGGCGGAGTTCCCGCGCAGAACTTCGTTGAGCCTAAGCTCGTTAAGTGGAAGAGCTTCGATGGCAAGGAAATCTCTGGCTGGCTTTACGCCCCAAAGACGAAGCCCGCATCGGGGAAGTACCCCGTGGTGATCAACATTCACGGCGGTCCTGAAGGGCAATCGCGGCCAGGATTCCTGGGGCGCAACAATTATCTAATCAATGAACTCGGAGTGGCGATACTCTTTCCCAATGTTCGCGGGTCAACCGGCTACGGGAAAACCTTCTCGCAACTCGATAACGGCTTTCTGCGCGAAAACACCTACAAGGACATCGGCGCACTTCTCGACTGGATCGGCCAGCAGCCTGACCTCGACGCCAAGCGCGTTATGGTAACTGGTGGCAGCTATGGCGGACACATGACATTGGCCGTCGCCACGCTCTACAGCGATCGCATTGCCTGCTCGGTCGATATCGTTGGCATCTCGAACCTGGTCACATTTCTTGAGCACACCGAGGCGTATCGTCGAGACCTTCGGCGCGTGGAGTACGGCGATGAACGCGATCCCAAAATGCGTGCTTACCTCGAAAGCATCGCGCCCATGAATCACGTGAAGGAAATCAAGAAACCGATGATGGTGGTTGCAGGAGTGAACGATCCGCGAGTGCCCAAGAGCGAGTCAGACCAGATCGTGAAAGAGCTTGAGGCCAACAAAACTCCGGTCTGGTACCTGGCCGCAAAAGACGAAGGTCACGGCTTCGCGAAAAAGAAGAACGCCGACTTCCAGTTCTACACAACCGTACTGTTCATGCAGAAATACTTGCTGGGGCAGTAAGGCGAAAGACATTCACCACGGCGGCGCGGAGGCAACGGAGTAGCCTTAGGGAATTTTCTCTCAGGACCATGATGGTTCTTTTGTGGCCTCACGCCGCCATTCCGGTCAGTTCCAAACTCCGTCAAACTAGTCCATCCTCAAAGCCCTCATGGGGTCTACGGATGCCGCACGTAGTGCGGGAATGATTCCTGCAACGAAGGCCGCCAATGCCAGGGTCACAATTGCGCCGCCCATGACGCTAAAGCCTGCACTGGTGATCCCATAAAGTTGAGATTTCACAAATCGTACGCAGAGTAGCGCGACCGGGATTCCGATGGCCAGCCCAACTATGGCTTGAATAATTGCCCCCCGCATCACCATTGCGATCACGCCTCCGCGCTCGGCACCGAGCGCCATGCGGATACCTATCTCCGGGGTCCGACGCACGACGGAATAGGCGGTCACGCCGTACAAGCCGATGATCGCCAGCAGCAGTGCCAACGCGCCAAACAGCGTCGAGAGTCGCGAGATCATCCGCTCCTGGGTAAATTGATCGGCAATCTGCTGATCGAAAGTCTGGAACTGCACGACCGTCAGGTTCGGATTGATGCCGGCCAGCGTCGTCCTGGCAAGTCTTTCCATGTCGTTCATCGGACGATCGGTTTCGAGCACAATTGCTCCCAGATAGAGCGAACCATCCTCTTCAATCGGCTGTCGCGCGCTCTTCGGCCGCTGCATCGCCGGCACAAAGTACATCATGTGGTCCGTCTTTCGCACGCTGGTGTAGACCGTATCTTCCACCACTCCGACGATCTCGAAGTCTCCAGTCGAATCCGGCCCCGGCTCTCCGAAATGTTGCCCGATCGGGTTCTCACCAGGTTTGAACAAGTCTTTAACAAATGTCTGGTTCACCACTGCTACCATGGTCGCGGCCGGCGTATCGCGCACGTCGATCCCGCGCCCCATAACCACCCGCGTTCCGACGGAATCGAAGTATTCCGCATTCGCTCGTATGACCGATGCTCCAACATTTCGGAACGGCTGACCTTGCACTTGGACACCCCAGCCGTTGTTGTTGTCTTCCATCGGCGTGTACGAGGAGATACCAACTTTCAACACGCCCGGAATCGCATGGAATCGCTCCTCCATGGTCCGGCTCAGTGCCTCCAACTGGGTTTGCGTGTAGCCCGCTGCTTGCGGGTTAATGTGTACGATATACCGGTTCCGGGCGTCCAGCTTCAGGTCTACGCTCTCGAGTTTCTTCAGGCTTTGCAGAAACAAGCCAGCGCCAACCAGCAGGACCAGTGATAGTCCTACCTGAAGTACCACTAGTCCACGTTGCAGAAGGGAAGCCCCCATGGCCGTGGTCCGCGCACCGCTTCGCAGTGCGTCGATCGGCCCTGCCTGGGCGGCAATCCAGGCCGGCGCCACGCCGAACACAATGCCGGTCAGCAACGACAGACCGAACGCGAACCCCAGAACGGAGATCGACGGGCCGGCATGAATGGGTAGGCTTTGTGCCCCGGGGAAAGCCAACAGAAGCAGCATGCGCGCTCCCGCATATGCTACCGCGAGTCCGACGATACCGCCCATTGCGGCCAGCACGATGCTTTCGGTAAGCAATTGGCGGATAATTCTTCCTCGCATGGCGCCCAGCGCCGCGCGCATCGAGATCTCTGCGCGGCGTCCCATCCCACGCACCAGCAGAAGGTTCGCAACGTTAGCGCAGGCGATCAACAGTACGAGGCTGGCAATCCACATCAACAGATGCAGTTTTGATCCGTACCACTCCTGCATTGCCTGAATCCCAGCACCACCCGGCGTCAGCACGACGTGGACTTTTGCCAGTAATGTCTTCCCCTGCTCCGTTGAAAAAGTTCCGTCTGTTGCCAGTGCCTGCCGCAGTAGTGCGGTCACCTTCTCTTGCAGAGGACCGATCGCCACGCCCGGCTTGAAGCGGCCAACAATGTAGAGCCAATCCTGGTGAGGGTCGTGAATGTACAGAGCGTTGGCCAGCACCGCCATGGTCTCGATCGGCAGGTAGAACTCCGGTGGAGTGATCGTCAGCCGGTCACCATAGAAGCCCTCCGGCGCAATGCCAACAATCGTTACCGGCTTTGTATTCACCCAGAAGGTGCTTCCCACTACCGAAACATCGCCCGCATAATTCCGTTGCCAGGCCTCACAGCTCATTACCGCTGTCATGGGGGCGCCTTTGGTGTCGTCGGCATCGGTCAGCAAGCGCCCCAACCGCGGCTGAAGTCCAAAAGTGCGGAAGTAGTTGCCGGAGACAAACTCGCCCGCCACTGAGCGGGCCCCGGCCTGAGTGCCATCGCGCCGCGCGACGATGGGGCGATAGGCGAATCCGGCCTGCATCGCCGCCAACTCTTCAAATTCCGGCGCGTTTTTCTTCAGCTGCTCATAAGCGTCGGTCGAGAAGAGCGCAAAGTTGCCGTCGTTCCGAAACCCGGAGCCCACGCAGCAATCGCTGTTATCGCCCAGGCGCACCAAAGATGCGGGATCTGCGACTGGCAGCTTTTTCAAGAGCATCGCATTCACGAGCGTGAAGATTGCGGCATTTGCGCCAATTCCCAACGCCAGTGTCAGCAACACCGTAATGGTGAACGCCGGTGTCCTGCGTAACTGCCGGAATGCATAGCGAATATCGCGGGTGGCCGTTTCGAGGAAAGTGATGCCGCGCGATTCGCGACAATCCTCCTTCACACGACCCAAACCGCCGAACTCAAGGCGGGTTTGCCGAAGGGCGTCCTCTGGGGTGAGGCCCGATCGCACATGCTTCTCCACCTGCTGCTCGAGATGAAATCGCAGCTCGTCGTCAAGTTCGTTCTCAACTGCGCTCCGCCGAAAGAGAGATCGAAGACGGAAAATTAAATCGCTGAGCATTGCGTGCCTCCTAAGCTGTTCCCAGGACCTGGGCCACGGCGGCCGTAAGCTTCGCCCAAGCGTCCTTCTCTACCTCGAGTTGCTGACGCCCACTTTTCGAGAGCTCGTAATACTTGGCACGACGGTTGTTCTCTGAGGCTCCCCAGTGAGCCTTAATCAAGCCGCGACGCTCCAGCCGGTGAAGTGCCGGATACAGCGAGCCTTGCTGAATGTGAAGCGCATCACTCGACATCTGCTGCACACGCTCAGAGATGGCCCAGCCGTGTTGGCGGCCCAGAGCAAGCGTCCGGAGAATCAAAAGATCCAGAGTTCCTTGTGGAAGGTCAATATGCTGGCCGGTCATGCTTCCCCTTTCGCTTCTACATGAAGATATGACACTTCCTGTAGAAGTGCAAGGGGAGCGAGCGTTATTCTTGGCAGCGAAGTCTCCCCGTGGGAAAGCCGACGTCTGGTTCTACACAATCGAGCTGTTCATGCAGAACTACCTGCTCGCACAGTAAAACTGGCGTTACGGAAGTAACGGAAAAAGCGAACACCTTTCGCGTTTGGCTGCCAGACATAGCCCGAAACATCGCCCAAAAGCCGTCCAAAATCGTCCGCCAATTCCGCCGTTTTGTGGCTTATAATGAATGTTATAACGGGGCGAAAATCTTCGGATACCATCCCGGCGCGCCCCGGTCAAACTGCATCTTTTGGCACTCACATTCTTTGAGTGCCAGTCTTGACACCGGCCAGCTCGCTTCCTAGAATAGATTTGCGGACGTGTCTTTTGCTCTGTTTCGTATCTAACTGTGAACAAATGGCTTAGCGGAATCAAGGAATTATGGGTGACACCCCCGGCATCGGTAAGCGCGAACGCGAAATCCTGACCGCCATCGTTGAGACTTATATCTCAACTGGCGAGCCGGTCGGATCACGCACTCTCGCTCGCTCCAATCGTGAGAGCCTCAGTCCGGCCTCTATCCGTAATGTTATGTCTGACTTAGCGGATGCCGGTTTCCTCGAGCAGCCCCACACTTCATCGGGTCGCGTACCCACGCCGCAGGCTTATCGCTATTACGCCAATCAGCTTACGGGTGAGGCGAGGCTGTCCCCCGCCGACGAAAGCTTGATTCAAGGTAACCTCCAAGGAATCAATGACGTGCAGGAGTTCATGGAGCGCACCTCGCACGTGCTGTCTCTGATCTCGCACGGTGTAGGTGTCACGATAACCTCTGGCTCTGGCCAGCGCAACGCGCTGGAGCATGTGTACTTCCAGCGACTTGCGGACAAGAAGGTCCTGGCCGTAGTAGTGGTGAGCAACGGCCTGGTGCGCGACCGGGTATTGCGTCTGACCGACGACCTGACAATCGGAGATCTGGAAACTGCTGCAAATTACATCAACCAGAATTTTCGCGGCTGGGAGATGGATGCAGTTCGCGACGAAATCGCCCGCCGGGTGCAGCTGGAGCGTGCCGAATACGATCGGCTGATGAGTTCGGTACAGGAGTTGTTCGCCCAGGGAGCCTTGGCGACCGAGGCAGCATCGCAATCTGTATTCGTGGAAGGCGCCTCGAATCTGGTACTTACGGAGCAAGACACCGACCGCCTGAGGCAATTGCTCGCCACGCTGGAAGAGAAGCAGCGAATCGTAAACCTGCTGTCGGCTTATCTGGATGCCCGGCAGGAAGCTGTCCGCGTCGTGGTGGGTCTTGAGGATGCGGTTCCGCATCTAAATAATTTTGTGCTGATAGGTGCGCCGGCCCGGGTAGGGGACGAAGTTATTGGATCGCTGGCAGTTATCGGCCCAACGCGGATGGATTACGAGCACACCATCACGGCAGTTTCCTACATTGCGCGCCTCTTTGATCAATTCTGGAACGAGAAGACGTAGGGACTTTTATGGCAACTGACAAGAAAAATGGAGACGCGAGCGGACTCGACCTCGAGCATGAGCTGCCCTCGGCGGAGAACGAAGACGCGGCTGCAGCAAACGAGGAATTGGAGACTCTGCGGACCGACCGGGCGAATTTTCTCGATCGACTGGCGCGGTTGCAAGCTGAGTTCGACAACTTTCGCAAGCGTAATGTGAAAGAGCAGCAGGACTATCGCGACTATGCACTGGCCGATGCGCTGAAGTCGCTGTTGCCGATTCTCGACAGCCTTGACCGCGCCCTGAAGACCGATGCCGCGTCAGTAACAGATTTCCGCTCGGGCATCGAACTGATCGATAAGCAGTTTCACGACGCACTCACTCGCCTGGGAGTAGAACCGATTCCGGCCGCGGGGGAAGCATTCGATCCCACCCTACATCAGGCGGTGCAGATGGTGGAAACCGCTGAGTTCAAAGACAATTCCGTAATTGACGAATTGCAGCGCGGCTATCGCATCAAAGAGCGGTTGCTGAGGCCGGCGATGGTGCGCGTGGCCAATAATCCGAAGAAATAGTTCCGTCATTCAGACTTTGAGAAGGAAACAACGCTGGCAACCAACGTAAAACGCGACTATTACGAAATTCTGGGAATCGGCCGCACGGCCACCGACCAGGAGATCAAGAGCGCGTACCGCAGGCAGGCGATGCAGTACCATCCTGACCGCAACCCCGACAATCCTGAGGCGGAGGAGCAGTTCAAGGAATGCAGCGAGGCATACGCCGTGCTTGCCGACGGCGAAAAGCGTGCGCGCTATGACCGGTTCGGGCACGCCGGTGTCTCGGGTAACGGCGGTGGTGGCGGTTTTGATCCGTCGAGCTTTGTGGATGTGCAGGACATCTTCGGCGACATCTTTGGTGACATGTTCGGCGGAGGCCGCGGCGGGAGGCGCTCGCGCGCACAGCGCGGAGCCGACATGCGTGAGGACATCACGCTGGAATTCGAGGAAGCAGTTTTCGGAGTTACGAAGCAGGTCCAGGTCCGACGGCTGGAAGAGTGCGACAAGTGCCACGGCAGCGGGGCCGCGCCGGGCAAAGCACCGATCACATGTACCACTTGCAACGGACAGGGGCAGGTACGCTACCAGCAGGGATTCTTCGCGGTAGCGCGCACGTGCAGCACGTGCCAGGGCAGCGGCAAGCTGATTGTCGATCCGTGTTCGCAATGCCGAGGGCAGGGTCGGGTGCGCCGGGAGCACACGGTCGTGGTGAAGGTCCCTGCCGGAGTAGAAGACGGGCAGCGCATGCTGTACTCAGGCGAAGGCGAGGCGGGAATTTACAACGGACCGTCGGGCGATCTGTATGTCGTACTGCATTGCAAGGAGCACGAGTTCTTCGAGCGCGAGGGCAAGAACCTGCACTGTGTGGTACCGATATCGGTGGTGCAGGCTGCGCTGGGCACGGAGATCAATGTGCCCACACTCGAGGGTGAGCAATTGTTGAAGGTCCCCGAGGGCACCCAGACGGGCGCGACGTTCAAGATTCGCGGCAAGGGCGTGCCGGAACTGAATGCCCGGGGTCGAGGTGACATTTTCGTGCAAATGAAGGTGCAGACTCCGACCAAGTTGAACAAGCGCCAGCGTGAATTGCTGGAAGAGTTGCAGCAGACGCTCTCGGTAGAGAACAAGCCCGTGAGCCGCACGCTCCTGAGCAAGATGCGCGAGATGTTCAGCTAGTGCGACACCGAGCGGACTAAAGTCCGCAATAGTTGATAGAAGTGCGGACTTTGACGCTGGCCTAAAGGCTAGCTCTACCCGACAATCCCTTGGATAACTGGTTTCGCATCTACGCGTGGTTCCTGCTGGCGGTGACTGCACTGCCCGCTGTTGCGCGGCTGGCGCGCCCTCGGGAGCTGGCGCAGATCATGCTGGCACGCTATCAGAACCCCAAGCGGCGCAAGCGCGCTCGTATCGGCGGGGTGCTCTATCTCGCATTGGCGCTGTTGGCGGTGCCGTTTCTATGGCTGTCGCCGCTGCACCAGCAGAGATGGCTCATCATGGCGCTGCTGGTGGGCGCGGTTTCCGCCATCGAGTTCATTTTGAACGGTCGCGTTTTCGCAGAAGAAGAACTAGCGCGCCAGAACCGCTATTTTGGAGGCGTATATGCTGCCATTGCGATTGCTGTTGCCTTGCTACTCTTGACACGATGACCCGACGCCGCTGGATCGCCGATGAAGTGAGTGGGAACCGCGCCGCCTTGACCGGCGAACACGCCGCGCATCTTTCGCGGACGTTGCGGGTACAGGTGGGGCAGGTCTTCGACGTGGCCTGCGGCGAGAACGTGCGTCGGGGAACTGTATCGAGCGTAAACGACGGCCGGGTGGAATTTGAACTGGGCGAGGAAGTTCCGGCCGCTATTTCTGTGCCTGTCACCTTGCTGCTTGCGGTCTTCAAGTTCGATCGCATGGAATGGGCGATTGAGAAGTGCACCGAGCTGAACGTGACGTCGATTGTTCCGGTCATTGCCCGGCGTACGGAGAAACATCTCGCGCTCGCTGCCGGGAAACGCGTTGAGCGCTGGAGACGGATCGCGCGAGAGGCCTCGGAGCAGTCCAGAAGAGTGGCCGTGCCGGAGATTTTGGATCCCGTGAAGTTGGCCGATGCGGTCGGGTACGAATCGGGGCTGCGCATTTTGCTGGCTGAGACCGAGGGGGAAGTGCAACTAGCGGACATGCTGCGCGGACGCGGCGAACCGTCGTCGCTGGCGCTGGCTATTGGACCGGAAGGTGGTTGGGCGCCCGAGGAATTACAAGTGTTTCAGTCTGCCGGTTGGATTTCCGCGGCGCTTGGCTCGACTGTACTCAGGGCCGAGACTGCGGCCATTGCGGCGTTAGCGATTGCGCGAGCGGAGATAGGTTAGACTGCGACCTGACTTTCTATGAACAAGCGTCCAATTTCGGTTACGGTTCTCGCCTGCGTGCTTATCGCGATGGGAGCAATTGGGATCGCTTACCACTTTGGCGAATACAAGAGCACTCCTCCGGCTGAGTATGTTGGAGTGCTCGTGGTCCGGCTGCTGGCAATTGTCAGCGGAGTATTCCTGCTTCGCGGTAAAGATTGGGCGCGATGGCTGGCGATCGCGTGGGTTGCTTTTCACGTTGTGCTGAGCTACTTCCACTCGATGCAGCAAGTGGCATTTCATGCGGCCGTGTTGGCAGTGTTCGGGGTGGCGCTGTTCTATCCGGTGGCGAACCGGTACTTCCGACCGGGTGCGCACGACTTACCAGAGCCATAAGAGCAGTACTGCCTTCGAATTACTGCCGATTTTTCCTCAACTTCTGCCATTCTCCTCATTGGTTCAGCTTGTTTCTCGTCCGGTTGCGAGTGCATAATATACTTTCGCTTTTTCTTCGTTACGCGCAAGAGGTCAAGAAGCATGTCGTGGCAGCCAAAAGGTCTGACGCTCACACCCAACCAGAACGACGCTGTCAACCACGGCGAAGGGCCGATCCTGGTGGTGGCGGGAGCGGGAACCGGCAAAACCACTGTGCTGGCCAGTCGCGTGGTGCGCCTGATCGAAGACGGACTTGCCGAGCCCCGTGAAATTCTGGCCGTCACCTACACGCACAACTCCGCGCGCGACCTGCTCAAGCGCATTGCGCGGCTGTGGAAGGGAAACGACGACTCCGCGACGATCAATCAAGTGGCGGATTCGGGGCTCAAGGTCGGCACCTTCCACGCCTACTGCTACCTTCTGCTGCGCAACGCGGGGCAGCGGTTCGACCTGATTGACGATCAGGACCTCTACATCCTGCTGCGACGACGAATCGAAGATCTAAAGCTCCAGTACTACGTGAAAGCCGCGGCTCCAGGTAAGTTTCTTGCAGGACTCAGCGCGTTTTTCAAACGCTGCCACGACGAATTGCGAACTCCAGATGACTACGACGCTTATGTTGCGAAGCTGGAGAGCCGGCAAATTCCGCTGCCACGAGTAAGCGGTGGTAAAGACGCAGAGGCGATGTCCGACGACGAGGTGCTTGGCCGCTGTCACGAAATTGCCAGGGTGTTTCGCTATGTAGAGGACATGCTGGCGTCTGAGAACCTGGGCACATACAGTCATGTCATCACACGCGCAGTCGCATTGCTTGGCGATCCGGCGTGCGCGGAGCACCTCCGGGCGGCACAGCGAGGAGCACGATTCGTCTTGATCGACGAGTTTCAGGATTCCAATGTTGGGCAGATTGAACTGACGCGACTGCTGGCGGGAGAGACGGCGAACGTGTTCGCTGTGGGCGACCCTGACCAGGCCATCTACCGCTTTCGAGGTGCAACGGCCGGCACCTTCGACCACTTCCTGAAGACCTTTGGCATTGACCGCGTAAACCGCGTCACGATGTCGGAAAATCGCCGCTCAACCGACTTCATCCTGCGCTCGGCGTATTCCGTGATTGAGCGTAATGGCGATATCGCCAGCGTCGAATTGCCGGGCGGCGGGCGCTGGGAGCGCAAGCCGCTGCTCCACAAACGCACGAATCCGGAGCCGAATCCGGTTCCCGCGGTTCAGGTTCGAGGATGGGAAGACACAGAATCGGAAGCGGCGTTCGTCGCCGAGGAAATCACTACTCTGCGCAAGAGCGAAAACAGGTCATGGCGCGATTTCGCCGTCCTCTATCGAAACCACAGCCACCGCAACGACATGGTGCGGCAGTTGATGGCACGGAACATTCCGTTCGCCGTGAAAGGGCTGGACTTGTTGGATACAGCCGAAGTCCGTGACCTGTTGGCTGGCCTGCGCGCTGTGGTGGGTGGCGATCCCGTGGCGTTGTTGCGCGTGGCTGCGCTGCCGAGGTTCCAGGTGGATGGAGCGGAGCTTCGCGAAGTGTTGGCCGCGTCGGAGGATGGCCACCTGGAGTCGGCGCTGGAGCGTGTTGCCGGTGGCTCGCAGGTAATTACAGCACTGCTCGAGGCCCGGCATCGAGTGCGGCGATTGCAGAACCGCGCGCTTGCCGCGGTTGGGATCGTGCAGCAAGAATTCGCCATTGCGCCTTCGGCGGATGCACGGGCATTCGCGGATTTTGTTGAGGCATGGAGCCGCAAGCCGCGGCAGATCTCCGGTGATGGAACGGTGAGCGATTTTCTCGATTACCTTGAACACTTCATCGAAGCTGACGGACATATCTGTGCTCCCGAAGAATCGGAAGGCGATGTGCCGGCTTCGTTGCAGATGGAGTTAGGCCAGGCTCCGGTTTCGCAGGAGAAGGCCGACGCCGTGCAACTGCTGACGGTGCACTCCGCAAAAGGACTGGAGTTTCCGGTGGTGTTTGTTTTGCGGGTCAGGCACCCATCGTTCCCGTCGATGTATCGCGAGGAACTTATTGAGTTTCCCGACGAGTTGCGCGATCCGGATTCGCGGCTGAACGAAGTTCCGAAAACGGTGCATGAGCAAGAAGAGAGACGGTTGTTCTACGTGGCGGTGACGCGCGCGGAAGACAGGCTCGTTCTTTGTGCGAAGCAGGGAAGTGGGAAGAAGGATCCAACCCCGCCCGGCTACCTGCGTGACCTTACCCTTGCAAAAGAGCTGAAGGACTGCGTCGAGTTCGGGCTGATTCCAAACAGGGCGGTTGTTCCAGATCTCCATGCCGTCGCGGAACCACTCTCGCGCATCTCCGAGTGGGTGACTCTGCCCGCGTTACCAAGAACGACTGGCCGGAGACTGAGTGCGAGCGCTATTGAGAGTTACGAACGATGCCCGTTGAGCTACAAGCTCAAACAGGAATGGCAGTTGCCGGAAGAGCCGCAGGCCAACTTCCAATTCGGATCGGCCATGCACTTGGCCTTGCTGGCATATTTCGACTCAGTCCGCAAAGAACGTGCGATGTCTGAGCAGGAGGTCGTCCAGTACTTTTTCGAAGAGTTCAAAAAGTCGAAGATTGATGACCAGACGCAGCGGCGATTGTACGAGAGGGACGGAGAACGCCAGTTGCGGAGGTTCCTGTCATCGCCGGCCGCGCGTCCTTACGGCAAGATTGCATTGCTGGAGCATAGGTTCAACACTGAACTGGCCGGGGCGCGAATGAATGGGCGCATCGACCGGGTTGATGAGGAGGAAGACGGCTACGTCATCGTGGATTACAAGACCGGCAGGCCGAAATCACAGGACGCAGCCGACGAGAGCCTGCAACTGTCAGTCTATGCGCTGGCGATGAACGGCAAGAAACCGGTAAAGATGCTGGTCTTCCAGAACCTGGAAGACAACAGTACGGTGGTTACATCGCGCCCGGTGGAGGCTCTGCGCGAGGCAGAGACCAGAATTTCCGCGGTGGCGGAAGGAGTTGCCAGGGGCGAGTTCGAGGCTTCGCCGGGTAAGCACTGCGAGTGGTGCGGTTACCGAACGGTTTGCCCCGCCACGGAGGTCAAGCTCCCCAGATATGACGGAAACAAATGACGCGATGAGCGCCAGGCAACCGTCCTTGGAAAATGATTCGCAAAAAGTTAGGGGACGCTTGCGCGTCCCCGTTGTGTTCGGTCTGAAGAAAAGTTACTTCTTTTTCTTCTTTGCAGCCTTCTTCTTCGCTGGTGCCTTTTTCTTGGTTGCCATGTTGTCTATTCTCCCTTTCCATTTGTCATGGAACATTGCGACATCACTTCATCGCAATTTGTTCTTTGTATAGAGTCATCGAAATAAATAGTCAAGGAAAAAACGCGCATGCCGTTGCGCATTTCGGTGACGCGATCCGCCGGTTGCGTCGTCGCGCACGTCGGGTTGGTCACGCTCGTCGCGGAAGGCTGATGAACGCGACGCGACGACATCGCTAACAGCCGCATGAATACAGGCGATTCTCGTCGCCTAAAAGTTGACGTGACAAAAATGTTGCTGACGAATGCACGGGCTGTTCAGTCCGGCGCCGAAATGCGCACCAGCGACGCCTACAAAATATTTTTTGTGATGGCGACGTTTTTCTGGCTCAGAACGGGTTTTATTTCTTCGAGCGACATGAAGTCGAGTCCGTGATGTTGACTCGCGCACTCGATTATTTCTGATTCGTCTGGCTCAGATGAAAAGTCACTTCAGTAACCGCATCACTGCGCCACTCAGGGCGTCGTGCCAGGCATGAGCGATCATTCCTGGCCGCAAACTCTTACGCCACCACGCCAGCAGTCCGAACATCAGGCCGAAGATTGCGAGCAGAATCATCCGCGAGCCGCCTTCGTACCCGTGAGATGCGCCGAAGACAATCGCCGAAATCACCACGCCTACAAGTGTCGAACGACTCAGGATGGCGAACTGACGCTGTAAATAGCCGCGGAAGATAATTTCCTCGCAGAAGCCAGCGGTGATGCTGACGCAAAACCACACCAGCAACTCCAGGTTTGTGCCAGGAACCATGAAACCGATTTGTCGGCGCATGCTGTCGAGCTTTCCGGCGTCATCCAGGTTCATGAACTTGCCGCACACCGCCAGAACGACGACCGCCAGCAGCCAGAATCCCGCAGCAACGACGACGTCGAGCAGAAAGATCTCGAAGTTAGGCCAGCGCCCGCCGATGAGATCGCGCAGCCTGATACGCTTGCGAGTGCCGAGATAGATGAAGCCGAGGAGCGTCCATTGCCAAGCCATCGACGACAGGTATTCCGGCAACTTACTGCGGCCTGCGAGCGGGTGAACGCCACGCGATCCCGCGACAGACGTTCCGAGCAGGATGAAGATCAGCACCGCGGTATGCCACAGCGGCGCCAGCAAGTGGTTGTCGTCTGCGATTGGAGTTGGCGGTTCGCCTGGATTGGAAGTGTCGGGTAGCAAGTTGAATTCATCTTATAATGATCGGTTTGCCACTCAGTTTTGTAAGGAGCAGGGAGTATGGCTGTGCTTGAAGATGTTGTCATAGTGTCGGCGGTTCGTACGCCAATCGGGAAGTTTCAAGGCTCGCTGTCTGATCTGACGGCGCCCCAACTGGGAGCCATCGTTGTCCGCGAGGCGGTGAGACGGGCGGGTGTCGATCCGGCACAGGTGTCGGAGTGCATCATGGGGAACGTCGTGGGCGCAGGGTTGGGACAAAACCCGGCACGACAAGCTGCACTAGGGGGTGGATTGTCGTCGGGCGTAGCTGCCATGACCATCAACAAGGTCTGCGGTTCCGGGCTGAAGGCGGTCGCACTGGGTCAGCAGGCCATCCAAACGGGCAACGCCGACGTCGTAGTTGCCGGCGGCATGGAGAGCATGACCAATGCGCCGTACATGCTGCCGCAGGCACGTAAGGGGTATCGCCTGGGCGACGGCAAGATCGTAGATTCCGTGGTCCACGACGGACTCTGGGACGTCTACAACGACTATCACATGGGCAATACCGGCGAGAATGTCGCCGAGAAGTACAAAATCACCCGCGAAGAGCAGGACGAGTATGCGGTCAACTCTCATCGCAAGGCCATCTCAGCGATCAAGGAGTGCCGCTTCAAGGACCAGATCATCCCCGTGGAGTTGCCGTCGAAAAAGAAGGGCGCTCCGCCGCAATTCTTTACGATTGACGAATCGCCGCGCGAGGACACGACTGCCGAAGTGCTGCGCGCGCTGAAGGCAGCATTCAAGAAAGACGGCACGGTCACCGCGGGTAACGCTCCCGGAGTGAATGACGGAGCTTCGGCCCTGGTGCTGATGTCGGCGTCGCAGGCGAAAGAACTTGGACTGAAGCCGATGGCGAGAATCGTCGCGCAGGCAACCAGCGGTCTCGATCCTGCGTGGGTAATGATGACGCCGGTGGAGACTGTCCGCCAATTGTGGAAGAAGACGGGCTGGAAAAACGAAGAAGTAGACCTGTATGAGATCAACGAGGCGTTTTCTGTTGCAGCTATCGCTGTGACCCGCGAGTTGGGGCTGGATCTTAACAAGGTCAACGTGAACGGCGGTGCCGTAGCGTTGGGACATCCGATCGGTGCCAGCGGCGCGCGCATTCTGACGACGCTGCTCTACGAAATGGTTCGCCGCGACGTACACAAGGGCATCGCAGCGCTGTGTCTTGGCGGAGGCAACGCGGTCGGGTTGGCGGTGGAGAGATAACCTCGCCGCGGGGTCATTTACAAATCGTTACAGGATGAGGGGAGCGAATATGCTCCCCTCTTCGTATGAGCAAAGAGAGGCTGATGGGATGCGCCGGAACACACGTGTGTCGCATCCAATGAACCAATGACAAGTGCCACGGGAAATTCCAAAGTGACTCCGGCAGTGCAAACGGAGAACGTCACGCGCCACTATCCGATGGGCGAGAGCCTGATTCGCGCGGTCGATGGTGTATCGATTTCTATTGAGCCGGGCGAATTCGTAGCTCTTTTGGGGCAGTCTGGCTCCGGTAAATCGACACTTCTGAATTTGATCGCGGGATTGGACCGGCCGACGTCAGGTTCTGTAGTCGTACAAGGTCGCGACCTGGCGAAGATGTCTTCCCTGGAACTGGCGCAGTACCGCCGCAACGTTGTCGGCATGGTATTCCAGTCGTTCCACCTCATTCCGGCGATGACGATTGTCGAGAACGTAGAGCTGCCCATGCGATTTGCAGAAGTCGATCGCGCTGAGCGGGCTCAGCGCAGCCGGGAGTCGCTTGAGCGGGTGGGCCTTGGGCATCGCCTCGAGCATCGGCCTTCTCAGCTGTCGGGCGGTGAGCAGCAGCGGGTATCGCTGGCGCGTGCGCTGGCGAATCGGCCGTCGCTCTTGATGGCAGATGAGCCCACCGGCAACCTCGACAGCCGGACCGGCGAAGATATTCTCAACCTGATTCGCGACGTGAGTCTTTCGATGGGCATGACGGTCGTTATGGTCACGCACGAGCGTGCTCTGGCCGAACGGTTCGCCCAGAGATTCATTTACCTGGCTGACGGCAAACTGGCGAGTGAGGAGGTGCGGGCATGAAAGGCTACGATCTGCTCGATCTCGCTGTTCGGAACCTGCGCCAGTCGAAGTTGCGCAACGGGCTGACCACAATCGGAATCTCGGTTGGCGTGGCGTCGTTGGTGGCGATGTTGTCGCTGGGTGTTGGCCTTCAACAATTGGCCACGCGTCGTCTGGCGGGATCGGGCCTGTTTGACACGGTGTTCGTGACATCGAGGCAGGATTTCCGTGGCTTCGACAAGGAGGACGACGCGAAGGTACAGAATCCTGAGAAGGCCCCTACGTTGGACGAAGCGGCACGCACCAAGATCACGCAGCTGCCGAATGTCATGGAGGTTGAGCCCGAGATTCGCGTGATGGGCGAGATCGTCGCTAATGGCGAGACGCATTTTGGATTCGTGACCGGGCTGCCTATGTCCGCGCGCGAAAATGAAGCTTTCGACAATCTGAAAGGTAAGTTTTTCTCCAGCGACAATGCTGACGAGGCTTTGCTGCTGATGGATTTCGCCAAGGAGCTGGATCCCAAGAGTCCGGAAGACCTCATCGGGAAGACCGTCGGCCTTCGCTACGGCGAGCGGCAGGCACTGGCGCAGGACTCCAGTGATCGCCCGGAGATGAATAGCAGCCAGAGCGGTTCCAGCGGCGGTGACGATTACGGATTCTCGGTGGTGCGCAAGCAGCAACCGCTGCGCGTGGTCGGAATCATCGATCAGGAGCCATACGGCGGCATGAGGACCGTTTCACGCGGGCGTATTTTCCTGCCAGTGCGAACCACAGAGCGGTTGAACATGGCGCAGTTCACCGACATGCGCAGCTCGTTACGCGGCGGCAGCGGCAAAACATACATGACGCTGACGGTGCGCGTGAAAGATCCGGGGAAAGTGCAGGCGGTGCAGGACGCTGTGAATCAAATGGGCTTTCGCACGTTCTCGGTGCTCGATGCGACCAAGAGCCTGCGGCGGTTCTTTACGGTACTCGACCTGTTCCTGGGCATCTTCGGCTCTCTGGCGCTTGCTGTGGCGACGCTGGCGATTATCAACACGCTGGTGATGGCGGTGCTGGAGCGACGTCGCGAAATCGGCGTGATGAAGGCCATTGGCGCGAGCGATCAGGACGTGAAGAGTCTCTTTTTCACTGAGGCGGGCGCCATGGGATTCTTCGGTGGCGTGCTGGGTATCCTGCTGGGCTTTGCCATTGGGAAAGCTATTAACTTCGGTACGGGGATTTATCTGCACCGGCATCAGTTGCCCAGCGAGCCGGTCTGGATCATGCCGCCGTGGCTGATTGGCGCGGCCATTGCGTTCTCAATTGTTGTCAGCCTGCTGGCGGGGCTGTATCCAGCCAGCCGCGCTGCAAAGCTCGATCCGGTACAGACATTGAAATACGAATGAAGAGAATCGGGGCCAAGGTTCTATCCACAATCGTCGTCCTGGTGGCCTTGGTGCTGCCGTCGCCTACGCAAGCGCAGGGGCGTGCCGAGTGCGCGAGTATCAAGTCCACGGTTTTGGAACGACCGGTGCGCTACTGCGCTTTTCTGCCATCCAGCTTCGACACCGACAAGGCGCGGCGTTTCCCGGTGCTCTACTACCTGCATGGCCTGGGAGACAACGAACAGTCGCTGCTGAATATGGGAGGCTGGGACCTCATCGAGGAACTGCGCCGCACCGGCAAAATCGGCGATTTCATCGTGCTCGCGCCGGGAGCCGGACACACTTTTTTTCTCAACTCGGCAGACGGCAAGGTTCCCTACGAGGACTTCCTTACCAAGGAGTTCATGCCGCAAATGGAAAAGAAGTATCGCGGCGATGGGTCAGCTGCGAAGCGCGGTATCACGGGCGTGTCCATGGGAGGGTTCGGTGCACTGCGCTTGGCCTTCAAGTATCCGCAACAGTTTGCTTCGGTCAGCGCACAGATGCCGGCCCTGATTGCGGAAATCCCTCCGGGGTTCTCCGGCGGCGGTCAAGGTTCGCCTGCTTCGGCGCTGGGTGACGTCTTCGGCAATCCGGTAAACGTCGCGTACTTTGAGCACAACAATGTGTTTTTCTACGCCCGGACTGCGCCCGCAGCGCAACTCAAGCGCCTGAAGATTTATTTCGATGTGGGGAACAATGACGACTATGGTTTTGAGCAGGGCGGCGAGAAGCTGCATCAACTGCTCGATTCCCGCAGCATACCCAACCAGTTTCACGTCTATCCGGGCCGTCACGATCCCACGTTCGTGATGCGCCATTTCGCCGACGTCATGCAGTTTCAGTGGAAGGCGATCGGGAAGTAGCCGTCAGTGACTTCGGGTGAAGTCATTTCTGCATGAACACGACCACCTCGCCGCAGTATCGTCGTAGAAAAGGAAGCCTGAGGAGCTGCTTATCCAAGCTCCTCACTATTTTCCAGAAGGGACGAGACTGAGACTGCCCACTTCCCGTTGCCCAAGGCCGTTTGACGAGTCGTTTTGCCATGTACAGTAAGTGATACTTCTCGATCGCTACGCTTCGAAAATTGCGGCAAAAGAGCCGGATGTCTCGCTCTCCCAGCCGAGCATCGCCGGCATCAGCCTCCTTCATGGTGAATCTGCGTGCGAAGTTGAAAACTGGATTGTCCCAAAGCGTCTCGTGAAATATGGCTTTGCCGTCAGGTTTTAAGACGCGATGAAGTTGTTCGGCGACGCCGGGATATTTGATTACGTGGTGGATCACTCCGAAGCCAACTGCGAAGTCGAAAGAGTCATCTGGATAAAGAAGCGCCGCCGCATCCATCTGCTGAAAATGGGCCGGGAGTTCATACTTGAGCGCCGCCGCCTTCGCTGCTTCAATGGCTGCCGAAGAGAAGTCGAATCCCCAGACTTCGGCCCCGCACGAGCCCAGGTACATGCCAAGCATGCCGTACCCGCAACCGTAGTCGAGGATGCGTTTCCCCTGCAGATCGCCCAAGGAATCGATCATTTCCTTTCGGGCATCAGTCCACCAACTTCCGCCTCCGTCGCAAAACGGCGTCAGGTGATCGCGGACGAAGACCCTCCGAAACTCCTCCAGTGAACCCGGGTAGACGCTCGCAGCATGGCCGGCGTAGAAAGCGTCGTGCCATGCAAGTTCCGCGTCTCTCGTTTGGACCAGGTTTTCATTACTCGGCGCACGATTCATGGGCGCGTCCTTACGACGCAGGTACCTCAATCACGCTTTCAGCCGGGGCTATTCGATCGAGCGCAACCGCCAGTCCATACGAGAAGAACAGAACCATGGCCAGCGGTTCCTCGCCCAGGTTGTAATGAAACAATGACGTGAACGCGAAGGCCAGAAACCCCGCACAGATTCCGGTGCTCACACCGAAAGCGAGGCGGTTCTGCCCCTGCCATTTGAGCGAAAGGCGAATAAGAAACACCAGATAGGCCCCGCAGAACCACAGCCACGCCAGCAGCGCGGGAATCCCCCTCTCGACGGCGATCTGAAGGTAAGTAGAGTGGAAATGGCTTTGTACATGGTACTGAATGAAACCCCGAATGTTCCATTCAAGCCAATGCACGCGAACGGTGTCCATGCCAACGCCGAACCAAGGATGCTCTCGTATCAGCCGTACGCCGTCTTGCCACATCAACACTCGAAAGTGGGTGCCGATATCGCTGCGGTCCACCCAGTGCACGCCTCTGGTGTGCTGAATCCACACGGTTGCACCGGCAGCGACCAATAACAACAATCCAAACGACAACCAGCGCAGCCAACGCCGACTGAGCAGCCGCAGGGACAACAAACAACCGATGACGAGCCCCGCGGCCGCGGCCCGCGTCTCCGTCATCATCAGGGCGGTCGTCACGCAAACGAAGGCGACTCCGAAGACACCAGCCCAGACCCGTTCGCGTCCGCTGACGAGCATGAGTGCCCAAGCCATGCACCCAACCTGCATCAACATTTCGGCGAACACGATGTAATGCCCCAGAGTTCCTTGCGCCCGGAAGGGCCTTCCTCTCTTCATCACCATCGCCGGCGTGCCAAGACCCGATTGCACGAAGTCTTCCGTCGTTGCCATGATTGTGTTCGATTGCGTTGCCATGAACGAAAGGTAATGAACTGGCACCCTCACTCCGACCGGCAACCTCCGAACGGCTTCGGTCAACTCATCGGCCGTGCGTACCTCATGGCCAGCGATCGAGGTTACGATGGCGTTGGTACCCAAGCCCAACTGGGCCAGCCGCGATGAAGTGGGAAACTGCTGCAGTTGAACGCCAATGCCGTACGTGTATTGCCAACCTGTAAAGAGTGCGGCGACGAAGCCCGAGAGAACAAACAACACCACGAGCCAGCGCACCTGCGACAGGCGCGAAACGTTTTGCGCGACTACGACGCCTGCCAACAGGAGGCACACGAACTTCATGCGGTCCCAACTCAGGTAAGGGTCGGGTGAGAGGCACGTGGAAATGGCGCTCAGGACCACAAATGCGAGCAATGGACCGGCAAGCGGTTGCCGAAGTGGTCTGGAGCGATCAATTGCAAGTTTCAGTAGCCACAGGACGAGAGCTATTCTCCAGGAACGTTCCGCGCCTTTGATGGAGAAAGGAAGAGCAATCGCAAACAGGGACAGGAACACAAAGATGATGCGATCGATGGCTCGCGTCCGGGACCAAAGATTTTTGCCGCTGTCGGTAAGAGATTGTGGCATGTTTGCGGCAGACATTCGCCGTCGGACGTCAAATTCCAAGTGCGTGCTCAAATGAAGTTGCAACCGCTCCTAACTATCTTATCCGCAAACAGTCCGAGGTGTTACCCGCCTGGTTACCTATCCTCATCATTTTGAGGCGAACGGTGCTATGGTTTGGCCGACAGAAGAGCGTTGGTATTTAGCCAATCGGTTCTTTACTGACGGTTTGCAACATATGGCCGTCGATGGCGGAGGCCCACTTCTGGACGCCGACAACTCGGGTGTTGGCGCTGGAGCTTCTACCGGTACGAATGCGAGCCGTAAGCGCTGTGTTTCCAACAGAACCGGTGTACAATCAAGGCTGTGCGGTGTTGAACTGACAGTCGTGCGGTTCCCTGGTCCGACCCCACAGCAGGCCCTCTATTTGTATGTTCCGCCGGGACCACTCCCGGCGATTGAAAGTCCACTGCCTCCTTCGTTGAGAGCAGTTCAGGAATCAATAAGCAGTGTTTGATCGACGATCCAAGTTACTGAGCACTGTTACGTTGCTGCAGGACATGGCGGTCAGCGGCGTTGCGTTCGTATTGGCCTACTTCTTACGTACCGTTCTGGTTCGATTCGAATTCTTCAGTCGACATCTGCCGGGTATTTATCCTTTCAACCACTACTTGCCACTAATGGCGGTATTTTTGATGGCGTGGGCGGTCGTCGGCTACACCTCCAAGTTCTATCGCGATTTGGAGATGTCGAATCCCATCCAGCTGGGTCTCAACCTCCTGAACCAGCTTGCGATCGTCCTGGTACTGATCTACGCAGGCCTGTACCTGTTTCGCTGGGACGACATAAGCCGCACCTATGTGTTGCTGATTGGCGTCGTGGATTTCGCCCTGCTGATCGTGGGCCGATACGTCTCCTACAACGGGATCGCCTGGATGCGGCGCCGGCTGGGCCGGTACCACTACTTCCTCATCGTTGGTTGCGGAACACGCGCGCATGAGATGGCTACGCTCATCGAGGAAAGCCGCGGCATGGGTCTTCGGTTAGTAGGATTCGTCGACCCGAACAGCGGCAGTTCGAAACTGAACGACTGGTTCGGTCGCTTCGAGATCTTTCCTGTCAACATGGTTGAAAGGGTATTGGAGGATCGCGTCGTCGATGAAGTAGTCTTCGCGGTCTCGATGCAGGAACTGGCGCGCCTTGAGCCGGTCATGGCGCATTGCGCCAATGTAGGGGTAAAAACACGAGTGCAGTTGGAGTTTTTGCCGTCGCCGTATTCACGTATTTACCTGGAAAACTTCCGGGACGTGCCGCTTCTCAGTCTATCGAGCGCTCCCGAAAGTGAGCTACTGCTTCTTCTTAAACGCATCGCCGATCTGGTGATGGCGGCCTCTTCGCTCGTGTTGCTGTTCCCCTTGCTGATTGCGATTGCCGCCGCTATCAGGATAACTTCTCCCGGCAACGTATTGTTTCGGCAAGTCCGGTGTGGATTGGGCGGACGCAAATTTACGCTTTACAAGTTCCGTTCCATGGTCAACAACGCTGAGCAACTTAAGGCAGAGATGCATCAGCTGAACGAACTCTCCGGGCCGGCGTTCAAGATGAGTGAAGATCCTCGGATTACGCAGGTCGGCCGCATTCTTCGTCGCTTCAGTCTCGACGAGCTTCCCCAGTTATGGAATATTCTGCGCGGCGACATGTCATTTGTCGGTCCCCGGCCGGCTATTCCGAATGAAGTCGAGAAATATGAACCGTGGCAGCGCCGTCGTCTGCGCATGCGGCCCGGCCTCACCTGCATCTGGGTATTAGAAGGCCGCAGCGACGTTGATTTTCATCGCTGGATCCAGCTCGATCTTGCCTACATCGACAACTGGTCATTGTGGCTCGACTGCAAGATTTTCTTCCGCACGATTCCCATCGTGATTTCCGGCAAGGGTGCATACTAAGGGCCGATGGTTTCGGTCCTGATTGTCACCTGGAATTCCGCGCGCTATCTCGACGCCTGCTTCGCATCCATCGACCGGCAAGATTGCCGTGACCTCGAAGTCATCATCATAGACAACGCTTCTACCGATGGAACGCGGGCGTTGCTGAGGCCGCGTGAAGCCTCCTGGCGCGTGATCTATAACGATTCAAACGTCGGATTTGCCGCCGGCCAGAACCAGGCGATGCGCGAGGCGCGCGGAGATTGGCTGCTGTGCCTGAATCCTGATGTAATATTGTCTGCCTATTTTGTAAACCGCTTGGTTGATGCGGGCGCGTCGTATCCCGAAGCCGGTTCGGTTTGCGGAAAGCTGCTCCGCTGGAACCCTGAATCGAATCCGCCGCAGACTCGAGTAATCGACTCGACGGGGATTTACTTCACCCGCAACCTGCGGCATCTGGATCGAGGCGGCGAAGAGAACGATTCTGGACAATATGACCGCACGCAATGGGTCTTCGGCGCCACGGGTGCCGCTGCGATGTTTCGCCGTGCGTTTGTAGATGCCGTCAGTGTAAACGGCCAATTCTTCGATGAGGAATTCTTCTCCTATCGCGAGGACGCCGACCTCGCATGGCGCGGCCAACTCATGGGTTGGAACTGCCTTTATGTGCCAACTGCCGTTGCCTGGCACGTTAGGCGAGTTACTCCGGAACGGCGCGAGAGCCTACCAGTCGAGATCAACTGGCACTCGGTAAAGAATCGGTTTCTGATGCGCGGGAAGAACGCATCTGGATGGCTATGTTGGCGATTGTTCTGGCCGGTGGCATGGCGCGACCTGAACGTTCTGGGTTACGCATTATTGCGTGACTGGCGAATGTTGTCGGCACTAGCGTATCCCTTGAAGAACATCGCTAGCGTTCGAGGAAATAGGAAGATAATACAGAGTCGCCGTTGCGTGTCAGATCGCAATCTGCTCTGGTGGTTTCACGACACGCCGCGTGCGATCGACATAGAACCCCCGCCGCCGGCGGCGATGCTGGCTGTTACCGACGCTAAACATTCGAGCTCTGAGGGCCGCCCTTGAAGATCGCCATCGTCGGTACGCGCGGCATTCCCAATCGCTATGGTGGCTTCGAGCAGTTTGCCGAAAAAGTGAGCTCACAGTTTGCGGATCGCGGCCATGAGGTTACCGTCTACTGCCGTAAGCCCTTCACGAAGCCCGACGACGTGTACGACCGTCGCATTAAGCGTGTGATTGTGCCCACGATTCTCCAAAAGCATCTGGATACGTGGTCGAGCGGGTTGCTCTCGTCGGTACATGTGACTTTCAGTGATAACGACGTCGTGCTGATGTGCAACGTCGCCAACAGCCCGTTTGCCTGGATTCCTCGGCTGTTCGGGAAGCCGGTTGTATTGAACGTTGATGGACTCGACCGCCGCCGCGGCAAGTGGAATGCTTTCGGTCAGGCCGCGCTACATGTTTGCGAGTGGATGTCGACCTTCACCCCGTCGCGGGTTGTTACCGATGCCAAGCCAATTCACGATTACTACCGCCAGCGCTATGGCAAAGACTCGACCGTCATCGGCTATGGCTCCGACGTTCCACCCGGGGAGCTGAAGGTTGACCGATTCAATCTTGTGCCGGGGCGATACGTGCTTTACGTCAGCCGGTTGGAACCGGAAAACAATCCCGAACTGGTTCTCGCCGCATGGCGCAAGGTGCGTACCGATTGGCCGTTCGTAATGGTAGGCGACAATCGATACGATAGCGGCTATCTCGAACGTCTGAGGCCTGAGGCCGACGAGAGAGTGAAGTTTCTCGGCGCAATCTACGATGAGGGCTACTGGGCCCTCCAGAAGAACGCGGGCGTCTTTGTTTTTGCCTGCGAAGTTGGAGGCGTACACCCCGCGCTCATCGAGGCCATGGCCGCGGAAAATGCTGTCCTGTATTTGGCATCGCCGGAAAACAATGAGACTGCAGGCGACGCCGCGATTCGCTACACCAAGTCCGCCGATGATCTTGCAGCGAAGTTGCAGCGGCTACTGGATGACCCCGCAGAGCGCCAGCTCTGGGCAGCACGGGCGTTTGAGCGGGCGCAGAAGCTTTATCGCTGGGACGCCGTCGCCAAACGATATGAGCAGTTGTTCGAGCAGGTTCTCAGCAAGCGCTGAGTTCGTCGCAGCGCCGTGCGATGCCGGATCAGGCTGAACCCACTGTGTTCCATACCACGTGCCAGTAGCCGCGAACAGCCGTCATCCGCGGAACGCCCCGCGGACCTCCGCCCACAGTTGTCGCCAATATTCGCAACCCCATACCGGCCACGATGCCAAGTCGCAATAGTGGAACCTTCCAAGACCCAAAATGTTTGCGAGCATAGCGCAACATATTCGCATACCAAAACGACTGCTTCTCGGCGAACGCGAGTTGTCCCACACTGTGAGCACCGCTGTGCAGGAATTTGGATGTCGGGCAATAAACGATCTTCGCGCCTGATTCCCGCAGACGTGCGCAAAAGTCCACGTCCTCAAACCAGACAGGGTAGAACTGGGTGTCCATGCCACCCGCCGCTTCCCATGCGTTACGGGTGACGGCAAGGCACGCACCGGCAGGCTGCTCAATTTCCCGCTCCTGCGAGTAGTCGGCGCCAAGGCAGCGATACCGTCGATTGACCGGATTTGACGGCCAAACCTGATTGACCAGCAGCACTTCAAAAAGCAGACTGGCGAGGGTTGGGATGCGTCGGAAGGCGAAACCCTTTGCGGGTTGCCCATCGCCGTCCAATAACGACCCTCCAGCGGCGGCTGCTCCGCAACGTGCCAGGCACTCCATAAGCGCATTCACCGCGCCAGGTTCAGCGACGGCATCGGGATTCAGGATGAGGAACGCCTCGCCATCGGCTGCGCTAGCTCCGTGATTTACGCCGCCTGCGAACCCAATATTGCGCGAAACTGTGATGAGCTGCAATGGAACCTGGGCTGCCAATGCCTGCACCCGCAGTACCGTGTCGTCTTGCGATGCATTGTCCACAACCACGATCTCGCAGCCCTGCGACGCCAGGGCCCGCAGGCACGCCTCGACGTGTGCACCGGAGTTGTAGGTCACGATGATGGCCGAGCAGCGAGGCATATTCACGAAGCACGGATTATAATCTTCGATTCGTAGCAGAACTTTCTGTCGTCGCGGACCTGAGTTCGCAAAACTCCAGAGGCCCTGTTTGGAAATCGTCGAAACTAGCTTGCCCGGTGTGCTGCTGATGAAGCCGCGCGTGTTCGAAGACGCGCGGGGTTTCTTCCTGGAAACCTATCGTGCGGACACGCTGCTCACGGCCGGCATTTCTGATTCCTTTGTGCAAGACAACCATTCCCATTCCATCCGCGGTGTGCTGCGTGGGTTGCACTACCAATTACGCTGGCCGCAGGCCAAGCTCTGTCGCGTGGTGCAGGGAGAGGTGCTTGACGTGGCGGTTGATATTCGGGTCGGGTCGCCCCATTTCGGCAAGTGGGTTGCAGCCGCGCTCTCCGCCCAGAATCGCAACGCGCTCTATCTCCCTAAAGGGTTCGCCCATGGCTTTGTAGTCCTTTCGGAATCAGCCGACTTTCTATACAAGTGCAGCGACTATTTCGACCCTGCTGACGACCAGGGCGTGTTGTGGAACGACCCTGGGCTAGGCATCGACTGGCTTAATCCTTCTCCCATTCTCTCGCCCAAGGACCAGCAATACCTTCCGCTCAGCGAGATTCCGCGCGACCGCCTTCCTGTGTATCAGCCATGAGCTCGCGGATCCTCATCACGGGAGCCACCGGCCAAATTGGCTGGCAGTTGCAGCGAACCCTCGCGCCGCTGGGCGAAGTTTTCGCTTATACACGCAGTGAAATCGACTTCGCCCAGCCCGAACAGGTCGCGAAGTTTATCCGTGATCGCAAGCCTGACATCGTGGTGAATGCCGCCGCCTACACCGCCGTGGACCGCGCCGAGAGTGAGCCTGATCTGGCGCATACGGTGAACGCGGTAACGCCCGGGCGCATCGCAGAAGAACTGGCGGTTACCGGTGGCCTGCTGGTTCACTATTCCACAGATTACGTGTTCGATGGCAGCAAGCCCGGCCCGTACGATGAGGACGACTCCACCAGCCCACTCAATGTTTATGGCCGGAGCAAACTGGCAGGAGAACACGCGATCGCCGCCAGCGGCTGCCCGCATCTCATCCTGCGTACCACCTGGGTGTACGACATTCGGGGCAAGAACTTCCTGCGGACCGTGCTGCGCCTGGCGCGCGAAAGGGAAGAGTTGACCATGATCGACGATCAGCACGGATCTCCGACCTGGGCACGGAGCATTGCCGAAGCTACCGCACAAATTGTCGCGCGCTGTACTCAGCACCACGACACTGGCGATTGGGGATACGCAGGTACGTTTCACCTCACCGCCGCAAGCCAGACCACTTGGGCAGGATTCGCAGAGCAGATTCTTGAGGACTACGAGGCGCTAGCGGAATGGCCGGCCGACACCGAGGAGTGGGGCTCGCCGCTGCTCGCTAAGCGTGTAGTGCCCATCCCCACCGAGCAATATCCCACGCCGGCTCGGCGTCCATCGAACTCGGTACTCTCCAACCGAAAACTGCAAGAAACCTTTGGGCTGCGCCTCCCCGATTGGCGCGACCTCCTGCGCTTAGCCCTGCAAGACGCGGTACGCTGATTGTTGTCGCACTGGCGGACGTCACAAGAGGAAAAGGCAGCCGCACTGGCTGCCCGTCCCGGTCAGAAAGTGGGGTCGTCTCTTACGGTTCCAACATGTGCTTCGACGTGTCGCCCTGAAATTGCATTTCTGTCAGGACGCGCTCGTTCTTGGCATTCTCGCTGTAGCGAAATTCGGTGGTCTTGGCCTTTCCATTGAGGGGAACCAGGTTGCATTTCGCCTTGGCTCCAGCCTTGCCGCCGACTTTCGTGAAGATCATGATGTGCTCGGTGCCCTGCATTTCATGATTGATTTTGTATTCTCCCTGAGGGAGAAGCGTTCCGCCCACTACGGTCGGCATCGTGAGGTTGATGGTCTGCTTGAGCGCGACGCCTTCCATCTGGTCTTTCGCCGAAACCATCAGGCTGCAGCCGATTACCACGATGGCGGCCATGAGTATTACAAACATACGTTTCTGATTGTGCATATATCCTCCCAAAAGGACGCCGCTAAAGCGATCCTGTATTAAGCCAACTTCAGTGTAGGAGCATGCCATTAAAGTGGCGGTGAGGTACGTCACAATCGAGTGTGAGGGATGAATCAAATGTTTCACCAGCCTCCAAAATGTTAAGAACTGTAACTTCTAAATCTCGAAATCGACGCCTTCCGACACCGGCGCAGCTCCCTTCCTCTCATCAGCCGCATGTTGTTCATCCTGAAGGCTGAACTGTAGTCGCTCTGCCATTCGGTCGAAGTTCTGGCGTCCCATTTTCTCGAGCAGATTTCCTGCCATCAGCGCCAGCATCCCCTGCAGCGCAACTTCGCCTTGCCAGGTGACCTCGGTCATTTCCGCCTGTGGATTGATCCTGAAGTTGATTCCCATGCGAAGCGGGCTGCTCGCGAGGGTCGCCGATCCCCGATACTCAACAAGCGTCGGGCGCGATGCCTGTACCAACTCCATCGCCAGGTTGACATGCCCCTTGATCTCTCCTATCGCGATGGCCGTTCGCAGTGTGAAGTGCGTCGCATCCTCCAGGACCATGCTCTCGAAGTCGGGCATCAGGGGAGCGAATCGCTCGGGATTCGACAACAGCTCAAACACTTCCTCAGTTGTCCGCCGAACGCTGAATGCACCAGAATGGATCATCGTGACAATCCTAGGGCGTACCTTTCGACTGCTCACCCGCATCGTAACAGCCGCTGGAGTCATTTCTGCGTTGCTTTTGCGGCCCAACCAAGTCAGGTATATTGAGCGAGGGTTGCGGTTCAGCAAGGCCTCTTGCAGGCAATCCGCAGCGCACGCCATTCATGAGCGATACTACTTCGGTCACGCCACAGGAATTCCGCGCCGCTCTTGGACGTTTCGCCTCAGGCGTCACGGTGATTACCGTGAACACCCCGGGGGGAGAAATCCATGGCATGACGGCGAGTTCTTTCTGCTCTGTTTCGCTGCGGCCGCCGCTGGTGCTGGTATGTATTGACCACCTCGCCGAAACCTACCTGCACGTGCGCGAGCGCGGACGCTTTGGCGTCAGCGTTCTGAAAGAAGAGCAGGAAGCCCTTTCTGAGTTCTTCGCCGACCCTGAGCGGGATCCGGATGCTGCCCGCCGTCTCGCCATACATTACAGTCAGATGAAAAGTGGTACCCCCGTCGTCGCCGAGACTTTGGCAACCCTTGATTGCTCTGTCGTGCAGGCTCATGCTGCCGGTGACCACACCATCTTTGTTGCTGAAGTGGAAGAAGTTACCGTCGCCGAAGGGTCCCCTCTCCTGTACTTTCGTGGCCGCTATGCGGCCTCGCGGCAATCCTGAAACGAGCTGTGCCGTCGGTCTCCGTTTCCTCGTCATCGAGGTGCGGCAGGTCACAGAGTGCGCTATCCTTCGAGATACGTACCTCGACGACTTATTTCGCGTTCAGAGTCCGTTCCGTGTCACTCAAAGCTATAAAACGGCAGTTGTCTTATGACGTTCCGCAGGACGCGTTCCTGCGCGAAGTCGTCGGCGGTGAAACGATTTCCCGCGATGCGGCGATTCGCCTGCTCAACTGTCCTGCCGATGTGCTTCCCGAATTGCTGAGCACCGCCCGATTACTCAAAGAGCAATATCGTCCTGGCGTGATTACCTATTCCCGCAAAGTGTTCCTTCCGCTCACCAATTTGTGCCGGGACTACTGCGGATATTGCACCTACCGCCGCGACCCCGGCCAGCCGGGCGCTCACACCATGACTCCCGACGAAGTCATTGCTGTCGCCAAGCAAGGAGAAGCCCTTGGTTGTACCGAAGCTCTGTTTTCCCTGGGCGACAAGCCTGAGGCTGCGTTTCCCGAGATGCGTGATGTCCTGCGCAAACGCGGCTATCGCAGCACGCTGCATTATCTGGAAGCCATGTGCGAGCTGGTGCTGCGCGAGACATCACTCTTGCCACACTCCAATCCTGGTCTGATGGCGCCCGCATGGATCGAACGCTTGCGTCACACCAATCCCAGCCTCGGACTCATGCTCGAATCGACCAGCACCGCACTGATGACCGTGAACGGTCCTCATTCCAACGCCCCCGACAAAGTGCCGTCGCTGCGTCTCAAGACGATCGAAGATGCCGGCAGGCTCGGCGTACCGTTCACCACCGGCATTCTCATAGGCATTGGCGAAACCCTCGAAGATCGCGTTGATTCGCTGCTTGCCATCAAGCGCCTTCATCAGCAGTACGGACACATCCAGGAAGTCATCATCCAGAATTTCCGCGCCAAGCCTGAGATCCCCATGGCCGACTCCCCCGAGCCTGACACCGAAGATCATCTGCGAACCATTGCCGTGGCTCGGCTGATCCTGCGCGACATGAACATCCAAGCACCCCCTAACCTGAGCGATGACCATTACGACCGCCTGCTCGAGGCTGGCATCGACGACTGGGGCGGGGTATCGCCTCTTACGCCCGATTACATCAATCCCGAAGCGCCTTGGCCGCACCTCGAAGACTTGAAGCGTCGCACCGAAACTGCCGGTCAGCAGCTCCGCCAGCGCTTGCCTGTGTATCCTGAATTTGTGTCGAGTGTTGTTGATCGCGGAGGCCTGCTGGCTGGGCGTCTATTGGCTGCCTCCGACGACCATGGCTACGCGAGGGCTGCATAGATGATCGTTGTCCTGTCAGGCGGTACCGGGGGAGCGAAGCTCATACAGGGCTTGAACCACGTCGTTCCCCACGAAAACCTCACTGTCATAGTCAACACTGCCGACGACATCGAGTGGTGGGGACTGCACATCTCTCCTGACGTAGATTCCATCCTCTACGCGCTGGCCGGTTCCCTGAGCGCCGATCGCGGCTGGGGCGTCGAGGATGACAGCTTCCGTTGTCTTGAGCGCATGGCAATCCTCGGACAGCCCTCGTGGTTCAGTTTGGGTGACCTTGACCTCGCCACTCACCTGGCTCGTACGAACCTACTGCGGGAAGGGAAGTCTTTGAGTGCCGTGATAGCCGAATTGGCCCGGCGTATGGATATCCGCACCCGCGTCCTGCCCATGTCTGACGACCGCGTCTCCACCATGGTCGACACGCCCCACGGCATCCTGAACTTCCAGGAATATTTCGTGCGCGAGCGCCATCAGGTCGAGGTCCGCAGTATTCACTTCGACGGCGCAGACGAGGCCACGCCCGCGCCGGGCGTGCTCGAGTGCATCGCCTCCGCCGAAGCGGTGATTCTCGCGCCCAGTAATCCAGTCACCAGCGTTGGGCCAATTCTGGCAGTGCCGGGCATTCGTGAGGCGCTTTGTAACACCTCGGCTCCCATCGTCGCCGTAAGTCCCATCATCGGTGGCGAAGCCTTTTCCGGACCCGCTGGATTGCTCATGCGACGCAAAGGTTGGCCCAGCACCATCGGCGGCGTCGCGCAGGCTTACGAAGACTTCCTCGATGTGCTCGTCGTCGATCTGGCCGACCATGCCGACGCTGAACACCTTCGCGAAGGCGATCTGCACGTCCTCTGCGCCAACACCGTGATGAAATCGATGCAAGACAAGCAGGAACTGGCGCGCTTCACACTTCACGCTGCGCTACAGGCCCGCGGAGCCAAGATCTGACCATGCCCGTAGCCCTGCTGGTTCCTGTAAAGTCCATGGGTAACGCCAAGCAACGACTGGCCGATGCCCTTGACCAGCCGCATCGCACACAACTTGCCGAAGCCATGCTGCGCGACGTGCTGACCGCCGCTGCGGGAGTTGCCGGTCGCCTCGATGTTTTTCTCGTCACCGGCGACCCGTCGGCTCAAGGCGTTGCGCGCGAGTTCAATTTCCGCATCATCGAAGATCGCCGCAATGAGAGCGAAACAGCCGCCATCGAAATGGCGACTTCCTGGTGCGATGAACACGGCTACGACACCACGGTGGTAATACCGGGTGACATTCCGCTGGTCACCAGCTCAGAGTTGAATTCTGTGCTCGATGCTGCTCCCCCCGAGGGCGCGCTGTTTGTGCCTGCCTATGATCGCCGGGGCAGCAACTGCGTAGTGCGGCGACCTGCCGACATCATTCCTCTGCGCTTCGGCAACGAGAGTTTCCTGCCGCATTGCGAAGCCATGCGCAAGACCGGCAAGCCCCTGGTTATCCTTGAATTGCCCGGCATCGGTCTTGACATCGACCAGCCTCACGAGCTCGACCTGCTGCTACAGCGCAAAGGAGCACGCACGCCCAGCGCCTGTTGCGTGCTTGGGGTTACGCCAGTAACGGCATGCGCATCGTGGGAAGCGGCAGGCTGATGCCCGCGCCTTCCGACGTTTCCGGTTACAGCGAAATTCACGTCATGCCCGTCTGGGGCATCGGCGAAGTGCTGCCCGGTGACTCAGTCGCTGACTTGGTGATCGATGCCCTCGCGCTCGGTGGTCTCCGTTTGCACGCAGGCGACATCCTCGTCGTAAAACACAAAATCGTCTCCAAGGCCGAAGGACGTATGGTTGAGCTTGCCACGGTAAAGCCCTCCGCCGCAGCACGTCGTTTCGCGAAGAAGAATGATGTCGATCCGCGTGTTACCGAACTGGCTCTGCGTGAGGCCAAGCGGGTCGTTCGCAAGGAACACGTACTGATCACCGAAACCGCCCATGGCCTTGTATGCGCCAACAGCGGCGTTGACGTTTCCAACGTGGATGGCGGCAAGACCGCCGTTCTGCTGCCGCTCGACCCCGATCGTTCGGCGGCAAAGATTTTGCAGAAGATCAAGAAACGCACCACGCTGCATGTCCCTGTCATCATCGCCGACAGCTTCGGGCGCGCCTGGCGCGAGGGCTTGCAAGAGGTGGCTATTGGCGTCGCCGGAATGGCCGCCATACACGATTTCCGTGGCCACTCTGACGCTTACGGCTACAAAATGCACGCCACGGAGGAATGTGTGGCCGACGAGTTGGCTTGCGCTGCGGGCCTCCTCTGCGGAAAAAACTCCTCGGTTCCCGCCTGTATAATTCGTGGTTACCGCTACCGCCGCGCCAAAGGTAGCGCGCATCAAATTGTTCGTTCGGCCGAGCGAGATTTGTTCCGCTAGGATTTCACCAACCGCCGGTGCATATTTCGCGCTCCGGAAACAGGGAAGTGATGCAATCATTGAGCTGGTGTAACCCGCAGACGCTCCAAAATACCGCGTGGTCCGCCGTGGGCCAGCAAGTTTCTCCCGCTGTGCGCGCGGCGCTCGAAAAGGTTCTCGACTCCCTCGACGGCACCGTCCTGACCCGCCACGAGTGCAATCTTCTCGCCTCGGTCAGCGGCGATGATCTCTTCGGCCTCGCCGTTGCCGCAAATGAAATCCGCCGACAGCTTGTGGGAGACGTCATCAGCTACGTCGTCACTCGCAACATCAACTTCACCAACGTCTGTTTCGTGGGCTGCAAGTTTTGCGCGTTCAGCGTCGCCCCGCGCGACGGTACGGCCTACTTCCTCACGCCCGAAGAAGTTGGCGAAAAGGCCCGCGAAGCCTCGTCGTGGGGCGCGACCGAAGTCTGCATTCAGGGCGGGCTCCCTCGCAACTTGCCGCCGTTCTATTACCGCGACGTCTTGCGTGCGGTGAAGGCCGCCGTGCCCAGCATGCACGTGCATGCGTTCTCGCCCATGGAAATCCTGTACGGCATCGAACTCACCGGCATGTCCATTCGCGACTATCTCCTCATGCTGCGCGAGAACGGCCTCGACACCTTGCCCGGCACCGCTGCCGAAATACTGGACGACTCTGTGCGCCTCGTGCTTTCGCGCAACAAACTCACCACTTCGCAGTGGTGCGAGATCATCGAGACCGCGCACGAGTGCGGCATCCGTAGCACCTCGACCATGATGTACGGCCACCGCGAAACGCCCGAGCAATGGGTCAACCACATCCTGTTGCTGCGCGATATACAGTCACGTACCGGAGGCTTCACCGAGTTCGTGCCTCTGGGTTTCATCCATGACCACACCTTGCTGTACGAGCAAGGTCTGACGCGCCCAGGCGGAACTCTCGAGGAACACATACGGGTCCACGCTCTGGCCCGCGTGCTTCTCGCCGGTTCCATCAAGCATGTTCAGGTTTCCTGGGTGAAGCTGGGGCGCGAAATCTCGCAACTAGCGATGCTCGCTGGTGCCGACGACTACGGTGGCACACTCTTCGAGGAAAATATCTCGCGCCTTGCCGGAGCGACCGCCGGCCAGTACGTCTCGGTCGACGAATTCCAGGAGCGGATTCGCGAACTGGGCCGCGTCCCCGCACAACGCAACACCACGTATACCCACTACTTCGAGTCGCCCATAACAGCCGCTATCCAGCCCGTTGCTGCCGGAGAAGTGGCGTGATCGCGATTGTCGGTGGAACCGGCCCCGAAGGCATGGGCTTAGCGCTCCGTTGGGCGCGAGCCGGCGAACAAGTTGTCATCGGTTCGCGCGATGCCGCGCGCGCTCAGACCGCCGCCGCGGAGATCGCCCAGAAAGCCGGAGTCATGGGAAGTATCGAAGGCGTCGAGAACGCCGTCGCCGTGAAGATGTGCGACACCGTCGTGCTCACCGTGCCCTTCGCGGGCCAGGCTGAAATTCTCAAGCAACTCAAGCCGATTTTCCGACAGGGAACTGTGCTCATTGACGCCACGGTGCCTCTGGCTGCCGCGGTCGGTGGACGCCCCACGCGTATGTTAGGTGTTTGGCAAGGATCCGCGGCAGAGCAGGCGGCAGAAATCGTCGGCAAGAATGTCTCGGTAGCCGCGGCCTTTCACAGCCTCTCCGCGACTCTGCTCGAAGGCGACCACGATGTGGATTGCGACGTTATCGTTTGCAGCGACGACGACCATGCCCGGCAAGTCGCCTCCGAGCTGTCCGTGAAGATCCCCGGCGTGCGTGCCATCGACGGCGGCAAGCTGGAGAACGCCCGCATCGTCGAAGCCATGACGGCTCTTCTTATCACCCTCAATATCCGCCACAAGGTGCACGGCGCCGGCTGGCGAGTGACTGGACTCGGGATCTAACCATCTGCAACTACGTCTTTTTCGAACGGACCAGGGGTAGGGGGGTGTTGCCTTCGACTGCCATTCGATGATCTGCGACAGCAAGTCCCCGAATTGCTCTATCTGAGCGTCACTCAGCGGATAGAGTCCCCATCGAACGATCTCTGGGTAATTCCTTCTTAACTCGGTAACAATCTGTCTGCCCTTGTCAGTGCATTTAATGAATCTCTCGCGTCGATTGTCGGGGTTCTCGACGCGCTTGATAAGACCTCGTGACCCAAGATCGTCCACAAGAAAGACCATCGCATTCTTGTTGATACCGAGGCTACGGGCCAGTATCCCCTGTCGGACGTGACCTTCGCTGGCTGCCGCTAAGATGAGGAGCAGGTTCGGCTCAAGACCATAGTTCTTCCGGCAAAGCAGCACGATCCGGCTGCGATAAATCTTAGAAACCACAAGGAACCGAAACATCATCGAAAAGGAAATACTGGGGAACAGCTTAAGAGGGTTCGGAGGTGTAATTTCGAGGTCAGTGTTCTTGCTCTGATTGTTCGGTGATTCCTCCTCGAAACTGCCTTCACCGCGTCTTCCCTCGTGCTGGGTTCGATTTACGTCGACAGCGAACTCAAGAGGTGGGCGTTTCAACTTTTTCTGCACGGCTACCTCCGCGACCGTGGCGCTGCGCTATTCTTGCTTCTTCCCTTTCCCACTGAGGGAATAACCTCTACCACTGTACAAACTAGTAAGCGCCGCTGACTATTGCTACGAGTTTGGCGGCTAATTCTGTCGGAGAGTATATAGCATGTATGTGCTATAGACCCTCAATCAGAGTAGCGTTGCTTTCGGACCACATTTCCAAGCCTTTAGTGTGGCTCTGCAACCTGCTTCACCAACGTTGAACTCGGCCTTGCTTCACTCTACCCGCCTCATTATAGTCATTATCACAAATCGGTATTGTCACTAATGGGTGACGATATGCGATGTTTTTGGGTGACTAGTGCTATGCTCCCCCACAACATAGGTGGGTAGCACAATTATTAAAGTGCCAAACGGCTACCCCCTCGCAAAGGACACTGCCGTGAAATTGATGCGCCTCTGTTTCATCGCTCTCCCCTTCCTTGCCCTTAGTACTTCTGCCAGCGTCCTCAACAGCGCCAATGCTTTCGGCGTTCTCGGTGCCTCAACGGTGACCAACACCGGCCCGAGCGTCATCAACGGAGACTTGGGTCTTTGGCCAGGTACTTCGATCACAGGCTTTGTAGCTGTCGACGGAGGGCCGGGAATTGTTAATGGTGCCATTCACCAGACCGATGCGGTCGCGCAGTTGGGACAAGCCGATGCGCTAACCGGATTCAACTTTCTCGCAGGCCTCGCCCTCACACAGACTCTGACAGGTCAGGATCTCGGGGGCCTTACGCTCCACCCCGGGGTCTACTTCTTCGCCACGTCAGCCCAGATGACCGGGCAACTCACCCTGGATTTCCAGGGCCTTAACAATGCGAATATCGTCTTCCAGATTGGGACCACACTTACCACGGCGAGCGCTTCGTCGGTGCTGGTGATCAATCCGGGGACGAACGACCAGGTTTTCTGGCAGGTTGGCAGTTCCGCAACTTTGGGGACAACCACCGACTTCTACGGAAGTGTTATCGCGGACCAGAGTGTCACCCTCACTACCGGCGTTACCATCGATTGTGGCCGGGCAATAGCCCTGAACGCTGCCGTCACGATGGATACCAATACCGTTGACACTGGCAATTGTGTCACCAGTAGCACCCCAACACCCGAGCCGGCCACGGTCGCGCTCGTCGGCACGGGGGCCGTTGTCGCCGGTACCACAGCGTGGGACACCACGTTGGCCAGTCTGGGGCTGGCGGGTGCCTTCGCTTCGATTCGCCGAAGGATGCGGCGTTAGGCGCGTCCCGATTGTGGGCCTAACACACGACAAACGGCACGGACTATCCGCGCCGTTTCTGATTACCACACACTATCTACTGACCTAAGCCGGTGCCCCAGGTTCGCGCCGCGGTTCTCGGCGCTAACCTGGGGGCTACGCACCTCCGCACCGTCCTAATTGCTAACTGCTAATTACTTCTTACGCCTCTCGCAGCGCCTTCGTAATCGGCATTTGCGAAGCCCGCACCGCCGGTAGCAGTCCGCCCACAAAGCCCATCACGACAGCGAAAATCAGTCCAGTCAGCACGATCCCCGGCGTGATCTTGAACGCAAAAGCCAACTCGCTGAAGCTCTGCGTCTGTCCTGTGCCCGCCGTGAAGCCGTTCATGGGGATGGCGACCAGGCACCCGATAATCCCGCCCACCAGCGCCAGCAACACCGACTCCATCACAAACGACGCCAGTACGCTGAAGCGCGAGAAGCCCAGCGCGCGCAGGGTTCCAATTTCGCGCGTGCGTTGCGACACGATGGCATACATCGTGTTCATCGCGCCAAAAACCGCGCCGATTCCCATCACGATGCCAACGAAACCCGCCAGAATCTTCAAGGCCGCAGCCACGCCGCCCGCCTGGTTCTCGTAATATGCGCGCTCCGAGTCAGCCTGTACCTGCATCTGCGGATTCGCCCGCAAGTCTTTGTCGAAGCTCGACATCACCGCCGGATTCGTCAGCCTCACCGTGAGCGACTCACACCCGCCGTTGCGGCCCACTGCCGGTCCCATGGCGTTGTAGTCGCCCCACATCTCGCTCTCGAACGAGCTACCGTCGGCTGTGAAAAGGCCAACGACCTTGAAGTCCTTCCGCTGCACCTTTACGGTGTCGCCCACGTTCAAGCCGTTCACGCGGTCGGAGATCTTCTTTCCCACGATGACCTCGAAGAGCCCGGGTTCAAACATCCGCCCATCGACCAGTTTGATGCCGTTGCGTACCTTGAAAGCCTCTTGCGTAACTCCACGCATGGTGATGTTCGTGGCCCGGCCGTCGCTCTTCTTGGGCTTGCTGGCGATGATCACGATCTCGCACGATGCCAGTGGCGTTCCACTGCTATCGCGCGCGATGCGCGGGTCAGTCATGATGGTCTGCGCGTTGCCGATGGCGATCCATGACGTCAGCTCCGACAGCGATCCCCGCTGCGTCACGATGGCGTTGTTGTCCGAGCCCGTGGCGCGCAATGCAGCCTGGAACCCCGCGCCCATGGAAGCGATTACCACCACCGCCGCCACCACCAGCGCGATGCCAAAGATTGCCAGCAACGTCACCTTCCAGCGCTGGCGCAGGTTGCGAATGTTATAGCGAATGGGGAGCGCCATCTTACACCTGCCTCAATGCTTCGGTAATGCGTGCACGGTATGCCGTGAGCGCCGGAATGAATCCCGCCAGCAGTCCCAGGGCCAGAGCGACGCCCACGCCCAATGTCGCGATCTGCGGCGACAATCCAAGATTGGGGAAGGCACGCAGCACATCGCCCAGGAACGGCACGAATGTCAGCAGCGAGATGATGCCTCGAGCAATCAGGATGCCCAGCAAACCACCCATGAGCCCTAGCAAAAGCGCCTCGCTCAAGATCAGCATCATCACCAGCGCACTCGGGAATCCCAGGGTTTTCAGCACGGCAATCTCCTGTTGCCGCTCGCGCACTGCAATGCTCATCGTGTTGGCCGTCACCAGCAGGATCGTGAACGCCACTGCCATGCCAATCACGTTCAGCAGCAGTGCGAGATTTCCCGCCAAAGCGACAAAGCCGGCCCGGAATGCCTGCTCGGTTTCGGTTTTGGTCTGGTTGTCGCTGTTCTCGAACGACTCGTCAATTTCTTTCGAAATCGCTCCCGCATGTGTCGGGTCGTCAATTTGCACCGTCAGCGTGCCAATTCCGATCCTCTGTCCCGTGGCTTCGTAGAGGTACTTGAAGTTGAAGTACATCGAGCTCAGGTCCGTGCCAGGATACCGCGCCTCGTCGGTGTCGTAGATACCGTCAACTATGAACTCGAACGGCTTGCCTACGCGGTACGGCGGGATGAAGCTCTCGAGCTGCACCTGATCACCCAGCTTCCATCCAAAGCGCTGCGCCAGCTTGCGGCCGATAATGGCGCCGCGCACGTCGCTCAGCCACGCCGCTTTTTGATCGGGAGGCAGCATAACTTCCGGATAAATGCGTAGGAACGCTTCCGGCTCGACTGCCAGGTTGGCAAAGAAATTCTTGGGATCACGATAGATTCCACCGAACCACGACACGATGGTCGTATCGGTCACGCCCGGCATCGCGGCGATTTTCTGCTTGTAGTTAATCGGGATATTGTTCGCCAGGCTCACGTAGTCGCGCGTCACCAGTCGCTTGGTGCTGCCGGCGTTCAGGCCGAAGTTCACCGCCGCGATCACGGTTTGCAGCACGCAGACCAGGAAGATGCAGACCGACATTGCCAGCACCGTGCTGAGCGTGCGGATCCAGTTCTTACGCAGATGTTTCAGAACGAGGGGTGCGAACTTCATATCAGGCTGTTAGCACTCCTTTCTCCAGATGTCTCTGCGTGTGCGCCCGCGAAGCAGCTCGCGGATCGTGCGTCACCATCACGATGGTCTTTCCGAATTCCTTGTTGAACGTCTGCATTAGGTCCAGAATTTCCTCGGCGCTCTTGCTATCAAGATCGCCAGTCGGCTCGTCCGCCACCAGCACCGACGGATCGGTCACGATCGCGCGCGCAATGGCTACTCGCTGCTCTTGTCCGCCGGAGAGCTGTCGAGGATAGTGCTTCGACCTGTCTGCCAATCCCACGATGCGCAGCGCCGTCAGGGCGCGTTCGCGGCGCTCTTTCTTCGACAGGTCACTCAGCAGCAGCGGCAATTCGACGTTCTCCACCGCATTCAGCACGGGAATCAGGTTGTAGAACTGGAAAATGAATCCCACATTCCGGCTGCGCCACTTCGCCAGTTCGCCCTCCGACAACGGCGTCAGGTCCGTGCCTGCCACCCGAACACTCCCTGAGGTCGCCCGGTCGATGCCGGCAATCAAGTTCAGCAGCGTCGTCTTGCCCGAGCCCGACGGGCCCATCAGCGCCATGAATTCGCCCTGCGGCACATCGAGGCTCAGGCCATCCAGTACCTTGATCTGCTGGCTGTCACGCTGATAGATCTTTACGACATTCTGTACACTGACGGCGCGCGGTTTCGCTACCACCTCGGTTGCGCTCATGCTGTCTCCTGTATCATCCTTTGCCAATTCAAGATATTCTTCGGAGCAAACTGCCTGGTCTTGTCATCACGAGCGAAGCGAGGGATCTGCTTTTCGCCCGCACTATGAGATCGTTGAACGATTCAAGCCGAATCAGCTTTTGATCTTTACGGCCGACCCGTCCACCACTTTTTGCGGCGGATTATTCACCAGGCTCTCCGAGCCGGCCAGCCCTGACTTCACGATGATCTGGCCCTTGAGCTCGTTTCCGGTGACCACTGCCACCTCACGGGCCCGATTGTTCTCAATCACGAACACCACCTGTTTCCCGTCGCGCGTGGTGACCGCGTCCTTGGGAATGGTGACGATGCGCACCGGGGCAGAGTCCTTCCCTGCACTCTTCTTCGTCGGTTCAATGAATGTCACGTTGCAGCTCATCTCCGGCTTAATCAGCTTGTCCTTATCGACGATCGAAACCTTCACCGTCACCGTCGCCTTGGTGCGATCGGCTGTCGGAATTACCTGCCGCAACACGCCTTTGTAGACGTGATCGGGAATTGCCTGCACAGTAATGTCCGCCGGGTAGCCCTGGAACAATTGCCCGACGTTGGCTTCATTGACGTCCACTTCGGCCTCCAGCGAGTTCATGTCTGCCACGGCGACAATTGCGCCGGAAGAGGTGGAAATATTCACGCCCGGAGGTATCGGCGCCACGCTCTCGCCCACTTCCGTCATCTTCTTCACCACCACACCGTCGAAAGGCGCGCGGATCTCAGTGAACTCCAGCAGGGTTTCCTGCATTTGCAGCGCCGCCTCGTTCTGCTCTAGCGTTGCCTGCGCAATTCGCACGCGCGAGTCTGCGCTGTCGAGGGCGTCCTGCGAGACCACCTTCTCTTTGTAGAGGTTCTGTTGCAACTTCGCCTGGCGCTGCATTTCCGCCAGGTTCGCCTTTGCGTACTCGATGTCTGCCTTGGCCTTGGCGATCGATGCCTTGTAATCAGAGTCTTCGAGCCGGGCAATCACCTCTCCCTGCTTCACGTAGCTGCCTTCTTCGACGTACAGGCCTGACAGCCGCCCCTGAATCTTCGACGAAATCACCGACTGGTGGCGGGCGACAAGGTAGCCTGACGCCGTCAGGATTGGCGTTCCCGCACTCGGGCCCGAGGTCGTTTGCACGCTGGCTTGCACCGGCTCAACTTCGGTTGCGGTGAAGCTGGTGAGCTTCGACTTGTTCTGCACCACGTACATTCCCGCCGCGGAGACCGCCAGGAGCAGCAATACGACGAAGATCCACAAGCCCCATCTGCGCGGTTTCGCAGGTTCGCGGTCGATCCGTAACGATGCCAGTTCGTCCTTCAGGTCACGCATGCTGGAATTACGGCTCTCCTCTAAATGAATGCTCTTAGCATCGCACTCTTCCAGTGGGTTTGGAAGTGGGTCCGGCTGTGTTGCGGTGGTTTGGCTCATCGCTTTTCTCTGCAATCCTCGGATGCCTTGTCTGACGAATCCTATGTTCAAATAGTTCCGCTCAGGCGGGTAGTGCGGATTGTCAGCGGCAGCGGATGACAAATGTCACCGCGGAAAACGGCACGGGAAAGTCGCGCAACCGTGTACCAAGATGGGAATGCAATCAAATATTAACAATTGCGCCTGCCTCAGCTAAACCGGATTTTGAGAAGTCACGGCTTCACAGGCTGCGGGGAAAGGCGATTTTTGGTGGAGCTGGCCTTTAGGCCAGCGTCTAAGTCGTTTCTCTTCGATCCGCCGAGCGGACTTCAGTCCGCGAGGCGCCTGCCCTCGGTAGTTCTTCCGCAGCCTCTCCCTCCGTGCTGAAGAGGCCCAACCCCATGACGGAAATTCGCCCCTCAAGTATCATGGCCAGATGAGCCATCGTTGGCCGTACTTGGCCGTAGTTCTACTTTTGCTCTTTACTCCGGCCTGCAAGAAGCCGAAGGTTCAGCAGCCTATCGTGGTCCATGTCTTTCGGGACCTCTATTCGCCTTACGCCCACGAGCTCGACCACCGCATACTCGAATTCCAATCCAGCAATCCGCGATTGCCATCGGGAGCGCCCATCGTGGTCGAATCCATCCACGAAATCGACTACAAGACCGCGCTGAAAGGGAACTTCGACAAAGAAGTGCGAGTCGAAGCGGTCATTCTGAACAGCAGTTCGGATGTGGGCGAAAGCCCGGCGCTGGTCGCCGATCTGGCTCACTCCGTAAATATTTGCGGGGCTGTCAAGGCGTGTCCAGCGATCGTCCCGGCATTCGTCCTCGACACTTCCGCCGAAGACCAGGGCGCTGCCGCACAGGTCTTTATCAACTTCCTCGCTCAGCACAAATAGGGTGGACTAGACTCGGCGCTTGGTCGCCGATTTCTTCTTGGCTGGCCGCGCCGCCTTCTTCTTAACTTTCTTGTTGGCTGCTGCTTTCTTCACCGCTTTCGCCGCGGCGCCAGGCTCTGGCAGGTCCTTCATCTCCGCGGCCCGCCACAGGTACCAGCACGCCACCGACCGATGTGGACGCCACTTCTCGCCCAGCACCTGCAACTCCTTCGGCTTGGGCAATTCCTCCATGCGGTGCATCTTGGCGAACCCCTTGCGCACGCCGTAATCATCTACCGCCAGTACATCTGGCCTGCCCAGGCGAAAAATCAGCAACATCTCCACGGTCCAGCGCCCGATGCCGCGCACCGACGTCAGGTGCTCCACCAGCGCATCGTCACTCATCTTGTGAGCCGCGCGCACTGTCGGAACCGTTCCATCCATCGCCTTGGCCGCAAGGTCGCGAATCGCTAGCATCTTGTTCTGCGACAGGCCCGCCGAACGCAGCAGCTCCGGTGTCGCCGCTAACACCTGCTCAGGAGAAGGGAAGCCCTCCTGCTCTCCATGCCGCGTTCGCACGCGCTTTGTGTTCTCAGGGAACAGCGCCTTCACTCGACCCAGAATCGTAGCCGCAGCCTTACCGTGCAATTGCTGATAGACAATCGCCTCCATCAGCGATTCGAACAGGTCCTGCGTCTCCTCCGGCTGCAGCCCGCACGGGCCCGCCTTGGCGATGATTTTCGCCAGCTTCTTGTCCACGCTCGAAAGGTGAGCGATAGCAGCGGTGTGATCGAGTTTCTTAGGCATCAGGACCTCGGTAGGAAAAATGGGACCTTGAACCGCTCATAGAACTCTGAAACAACCTTGCGCAATCGATGGTTGAGACTTGTCCAAGCCTGCGTGGCAATCTCTTCCGGCACTCCGCGATAGAACGCCTCCGCGATGCTGCCTGTAATGCAGGCCAGCGTGTCGGCATCGCCTCCGAGAGATACGGCCAGGCGCACCGCGTGCTCATAATTCTCGGAGTCCAGAAACGCCGTTATCGCCTCCGGTACTGTTCCCTGGCATGACACATCAAACTCGTAAGTATTTCTTATGTCCGCAATGGTGCGGTCTAAGTCGTAGCCGAATTGTTCCTGAACAAACTCGCGGATCTCTTTCTTGGACGCGCCTTGTCGAGCCAGAAACGTGGCTGCGGCTGCGGATTGCGCTCCACGGATGCCTTCGGGGTGATTATGCGTTACCTCCGCACTGGCCCGCGCTTCATTCAGCACTTCCTCCACCGTCTGAAAGGCGAACGCGACCGGGCTCACCCGCATCGCCGAGCCGTTACCCCAGCTGTTATAAGGCTCTCGCGCACCGGATTGTACCCAGTGCCGAAATCCCGTGCCATAACCCCGATTCGGAAACTCGTGCGTGTATTCATGGAATTTATCGACGTAAGAACCGCCGTCCAAAAGGCAGTCCGCGACGGCCACTGTAAGAACCGTGTCATCCGTGAACCGGCTTCGCGCAACGAACAGCGGAAATTCCGTCGTCTTAGTTCCCGCACCTTCGTGAACGGAACCGATGATGTCGCCCGCGATTGCTCCCAGCATCCTCTGCTACCCTTTCCCGGTCAGTGCATCAGGTCGGTTCCCGGTTACGCTCCGGCGTCTCCACCGCCTCACCCTCCAGCGCCGTGATCGTCGCCTCGTCCACGTCCCACATCTTCAGGATGCGAAAGATCACCTTGCTGGCGAACCCGGCGCGCACCAGCGTCCGAAACACCTTCGCAGCATCCTTTTGAGTCGCGGGCTTCCGGATTCGCTTCCGCGCCAGAAACTCCCGCGCCAACTGCTCTTCATTCACATCCTGATACGCCGCGCCCACGGTCTTCTCAATGATGTCCCCATGGACGCCCTTTGCCTTGAGGTCCTGCACCACGCGTTGCCGCCCAAACTTCTCATTTTCCTTGCGAAATCGAGAATAGCTTTCGGCATAAGTCGTATCATTTAGATACTTCTGTTCCTTGAGCTTGGCGACCACAACCTCAACTAACAGTTGACCTATCTCTTCCTGGTGTTTCACCCGCTCCCGCATCAACCGCTTCAACTCGGCAACGGTGCGCATCTTGCGCCCCAGCGCCCCCAACGCGTACTCGTATAACATCTCCTCGTCGTAAATCTTTTGCGTGCGCTTGAACGCCATGCCGCGATTATAGGCTCGGCACTCGGCCAGCTTTGACCAGTGACCAGTGACCAGCTACCGGTTACCGATTCGACTAATTGCTTATTGCTATTTCCCCCCGTCATCTGGCACAGTAAAAAGTGGAAACCCAATCGATCGTCGTCCTCGACTTCGGCTCGCAGTACACGCAACTCATCGCGCGCCGCATCCGCGAACAAAACGTCTTCTCTGTCGTCCTCCCCTGTACGGCCTCGCTCAAAGAGATCAAGAGCTACGCGCCGGGCGGCATCATTCTCTCCGGAGGCCCTTCGTCCGTCTACGAAGCCGACGCGCCCACCATGGACGATCAAGTGCTGCATCTCGGCCTGCCTGTGCTCGGCATCTGTTACGGCTTGCACCTGATGACGCACAAGCTCGGCGGCAAGGTCAGCCCCGGCGAGAAGCGCGAGTACGGACACGCCGACGTCGAACTCCTGCGCGACGACTGCGCCCTCTTCAAGGGACTCACTGGCCCGCTTCACGTCTGGATGTCCCACGGCGACGAAGCCGAACAGCTTCCGCCCGGATTCCATCTCGTCGCGCAATCTTCCAACGCCAAGGCCGCCTTCGAAGATCCCGCGCGCAAGTACTACGCTGTGCAGTTCCATCCCGAGGTGCATCACACCAAGCAGGGAACCGCCATCCTGCGCAACTTTGTCTTCGATATCTGCGGACTCACTCCCAACTGGACGCCGCAGCGCTTCATCGACGAAACCGTCGAAGCCATCCGCAAACAAGTCGGCAGCGGCCGCGTGATCTGCGGACTCTCCGGCGGTGTCGATTCCTCCGTCGCCGCCGTCCTCGTCCATCGCGCCATCGGCGAGCAGTTGACCTGCATCTTCGTCAACAACGGCGTGCTGCGCAAGAACGAGTTCGAGACGGTGCAGAAAAACCTGCGCGACAAGCTTGGACTTAACATCGACGCCGTCGATGCCACCGACCTCTTCCTCGGCAAACTCGCGAAGGTGAAAGACCCGGAGAAGAAGCGCAAAATCATCGGCAAAGAATTCATCACCGTCTTCGAGCAGGAAGCCCGCCGCATCGCCGAAACCCAAGGCAACGTCGCCTGGCTTGTACAGGGCACGCTCTACCCCGACGTCATCGAGTCGCGCTCCGTGCGCGGCCCATCGCAAACCATCAAGAGTCACCACAACGTCGGAGGCCTCCCCAAGCGCATGAAGCTCAAACTCATCGAGCCGCTCAAAGACCTCTTCAAAGACGAAGTCCGCAAGATCGGACGCGACCTCGGTATGCCCGAAGACGTCCTCCAGCGTCAGCCATTCCCCGGCCCCGGACTCGCCGTCCGCATTCTAGGCGAAGTCACGCGCGACCGTGTCGCGCTCCTGCAAGAAGCCGACGACATCGTAGTCGGCGAAATCAAGAAGGCAGGGCTCTACACCAAAATCTGGCAGTCCTTCGCCGTGTTGCTGCCCGTGATGTCGGTCGGCGTGATGGGCGACATGCGCACCTACGCTTACACCTGCGCCATTCGCGCCGTGAACTCCGAAGACGGTATGACCGCCGACTGGGTTGACCTCCCTCACGAAGTCCTGAAGACCATCTCCAATCGCATCGTCAACGAAGTCAAAGGCATCAACCGCGTCGTCTACGACATCACCTCCAAGCCTCCGGGCACGATCGAGTGGGAGTGAGGAAGGGGCCGGGGACGCGAGAAACCGCAGGAGTAATACGACGTTCTGAGCTATAATCTCGGCCACTTATGCTGGCGACGGGCACCAAACTCGGGCCTTACGAAATCATCTGGCTCCTTGGCTCTGGCGGCATGGGAGAGGTCTATCGCGCCCGCGACACCCGGCTTGACCGCATCGTAGCCCTCAAGGTCATTTCTGTTTCGCATTCGTCGGACGGGGGCCGCCGGCAGCGATTCGAGCGAGAAGCCCGGGCGATTTCAGCCTTGCAGCATCCGAACATCTGCACCTTGTACGACATCGGTCAGCAGGACGGGATCGACTACCTGGTCATGGAATATCTCGAAGGCGAAACTCTGGCGTCGCGTCTGGCCCGAGGGCGACTGCCCGTCGAGCTGCTTCTCACTTACGGCATCGAGATTTCGGATGCGCTTGACGCCGCGCAGCGCCGGGGAGTCATTCATCGCGACCTGAAGCCGGGCAACATCTTTCTGACGTCACATGGCGAGTGCAAGGTACTGGACTTCGGCCTGGCCAAGCTGGAAGGCGTCGATTCGCCCGATGCCGCCACGATGACTCAGCCCGATGTGCTGACCAGTCCGGGAGTCGCGGTTGGCACCGTGGCATACATGTCGCCGGAGCAGGCGCGAGGCGAGCCGCTGGACGCGCGCACCGATATTTTTTCACTGGGGACAGTGCTGTATGAAATGGCGGCCGGCAAGGCACCGTTTGTGGGGAAGACCTCCGCCGTCGTATTCAAGGCGATTCTCGACGCGACGCCGCCTCCGCCGAGCCAAGCGAATAGTGCAATTCCTCCCAAACTCGATGAAGTGATCGGCAAGTGCCTGGAGAAAGACCGGGAGCTACGTTACCAGTCCGCAGCAGAGCTGCGAGCAGATTTGAAACGCCTGAAGCGAGATTCGAGTTCGCATGCTTCTGGAGCAGTAGCTCAGGCGGCGCCCACTCCGAAGAGAGGAATGCGGCGGTTTGTTGCACCCGCTGTGGTAGCTTTGCTCGTTTTGGCAGGGGCGTCGGTGGTTATCTACAAGCGCTTTGCAAACGCGCACTCACCACAACTCGACCTTCAAAACATGAAGATGACTCGGCTAACCGACAATGGCAAGGTTGGTGCGGTGGCAATTTCGCCCGACGGCCGCTATGTGGCCTATTCATTGCGATATCCAGAACACAGCCTGTGGGTCCAACAAGTGTCCCCTGTGAGCAAGGTCCAAGTCGTTCCGGCTACGGCCGAGTCGATTAACGGGATCGTCTATTCACCGGATGGCAACTACTTGTATTTCGATCGTGACTACGAGGGCTACGTGGTCCCGGCCTTGGGTGGAACGCCCAGGTTAATTATTGAGAATACCTTCGGCGGAATCGGGGTTTCCCCGGATGGCACCAAATTGGCCTTCATTCACGGTGGCGAGGCCCCTCAATCGCAATTAATCGTGGTGAATCGGGACGGGACCGGTGAACATGTCGTTGCAAAGCCTCCGCAGGGGTCAGCGGTGGTTTTTAATTCACCGGCAGCACCGTCGTGGTCCCCGGACGGGAAGCTCATTGCGGTGACGGCAAGGCGCAAGTCGGTTTCCCTCTTAATCGTCTATCCGGCTGAAGGCGGCCCCCCAACGACCATTCCGGTTCCAGGCTCCCTTTCGCAAGCCTTGTGGCTTCCGGACCAAAGTGGACTTCTACTCTTGATGGGCACTTCCTTTACAGCGCCGGAGCAGATCTGGCTACAACCCTATCCAGGAGGAAGTTTGCAGAGGGTGACGAACGACCTTGATGGATACAGGCAACTGAGCCTGAGTAAGGACGGTGGGTTGCTTGCCGGTGTGCAAGTGCAAGTCCCTTACACAATATTCGTCGGCCCCGCTTCAAAGCCGGACCAAGGTACGGCGATCACTTCGGGAAAATCTGACGGTTTGGGCCTTGCCTGGATGCCGGATGGAACACTTCTCTCGCAAAGTGTGGAATCCGAGTTCTTTTCGCTAACATCGGACGGGAAGCATCGGGCTTCGTTGTTCAAGGAAGACGTTTTCCAGGGAGATTTCTCCCTTTGCAAGGACGGTCGCTTCATTGTCTTTGCCAGTCGGGGCGCAGGGGAGCTAAGTACTATCTGGCGAGCGGACGCTTCTGGCCATGACTTAAAGCGACTCACGGAAGGCCCCGAGGACTCTGCTCCGGACTGTTCTCCTGACGATCGTTCGGTAATTTATCTGTCACAGCCAGGAAAGATCTTTCGTCTGACCAGAGTTTCTGTCGATGGGGGCGCGAAGTCCTTCTTGAGCGATCCAGATAAAGACGTATATGGTATTCGATACTCTCCCGACGGTCGGGAGATTGCTGACATCGAGTTTGACGCGAAGAACCCAACGCTCGTGATTAGGAACGCCCAATCCGGCAAAGTGACGAGATCCTTCGCCCTGCCGGCCGGGTACCACCTCCCGTGGAATTCTCTGGGGTGGATCCTTCGCTGGACACCCGATGGCAAGTCGATTACTTATGCGCTATGGAAAGGCGGTTTCACTCCTGTCAATCTATGGAGTCAGCCACTCTCGGGCGGACCTCCACACCAGATCACGAACTTTCCTGACCAAATTGTTGCTTACGACTGGTCTCCTGATGGAAAACAACTGGCTTTGACACGTAGTACACAGTCGAGAGACGTCGTGCTCATCAGCAACTTCCATTGAGGCGGGTTAAGCCCGCTGCCCCAGGTTCACGCCCCTCTTTTGGGCGCTAACCTGGGTTCTGCACAACTCGGCACGACATTTCTGCCAGCTCCCCGGGCGCGCCATAAGAAAGCCCAGTCCGCCGCGGCAGACCGGAAAAGCGTCAGAATAGGTTCGCGAGTCCCCCGGGGACGACATATTACCGAATTCTCCAGCCCGGCGGGTGGCCCGGACAAGACCTCAAAGAGACCAAGAATGTGAAGAGGGGGTGCCCCATTCAAGGACGCGCAGCGGCCTTGAGTGGGGATTTTCGTCACACCCCGCTCATACTCTGCATGAAGCGAGATTTTCAGCCCGCCGGGCGGTACAACCGTAGCCCGGCACGTGAGTGCCGGGAAGGCACACAAGAATCTCCCCGAGTCCCGCGCAGCGGGACGGCACAATGGCCCTGCAATTCAGACCCTCCGGCCAGGTTAGCGCCAGGAAACCTGGCGCGGACTTGGCCACCTACATCCATACTCACGCACCCCTCAACTATTGCTGGGGTTGCGGCGTAACCGTGGTCGTCGATGTGGTGTCCTTCTTCACTACCGGCGGCGGCGCGGTCGTAGTGGTCGTGGTGTCAGTCTGTTTCACCTTCGGCTGGGGCGTAATTGTGGTGGTCGTCGAATCGGTCTGCTTCACCTGCGGAGCAGCCGGGGTAACCGTCGTATCCGTGGTCTGAGTGGTCTCAGCCTGCGTCGGAGCCGTCGGATCCTGCGAACTCGTGGTGGTCGTGCTCTGCGTCTGAGCCGCGGGCGGCTTCTGCGTCGTCGTGGTGGTGGATTGTGTGGTGCTCTGCGCCATTACCGACAGCGACAGGGCAAGCACGGCGATCGAAGTCAACACAGCGGCAAATAACTTTTTAGATTTCATTCAATTCTCCTTTGTCACGTTTGACAGTCACCATCGTATGGTTTCCATCACCACGAATCTGCTCACAATTGCTCGCTGGTGCCCCAGGTTCGCGCCCCTCTTTTGGGCGCTAACCTGGGTCTGCGGGTGCCCCATCCGGCCCGATTTTGGTCGGGTGGGTCTTTTCGCGTTTAACTCCCCCGTTGCAACTGGATATTCTTTTGGGATATTTGGTCGGGTGGCCCACATATCCCTTCGGTTGGGATATGTGGGGTTGTTTACTACGGGCGGCTCTTTTTCCCAATCTTTCCCAAATCGGAACAATCTGGTTACCTTCGTAACGTCTACCCTCACTTTTTCTATCGAATTTCCCCCCACCCGACCCTACCCTGATCAAACGACCCAGCGGAGGTCTCAATGAATTCGCACCAGATCATTCGCACCTGTCGCCACGTCCTCACCGACGGCCGTCACTGTCAAGGTGCCTCCGTTCGCGGACGCACTACCTGCCGCCATCACCTCGACGCCCGCACCCGCCTCCACAACATGGCGCGGGCCCAACGTCGCAGCGTTATCCTCCGCTGGCGCGTCCCAGACTCTCGCCGCGACCTTGCCCGCAACCGGGCCGAGGTCAATCGTGTCGTCGCCACCGGACGTCTCGACTTTGAAACCGCCCGAATGCTTTTCTGGGCCATGGATCTCACCGCCGCCACCTTCCCCGCCGCGCGTCCTGCCCGTTCAAACCGCGCCCATAACCTCAATGTTTCCTATCATGTACCTGTAAATCCTTTATTTGCCGGAGGCTGCGTCAAAAACCATTCACAAGTGCCTGAAAATACATGGCGGAAGGGGGAGGGGGTGCCTGCACATCCGGTTGCGTCGCGTCCCAACTCCCGGCATAGTGGAGCGCATGCCCGTAGAGGCCCCTTTGTTGCAAGGCAGCCACGTTCGACTCGAGCCGCTGGCACTTCGCCACGCCGAAGGCTTGGCGGCAGCGGTGGAAGCAGACCGCTCTCTTTATGAGTGGAGTCCCGTGCCGAACGGGATCGCTGAGGCGCGCAAATACGTCGAGACCGCGCTGGCTTGGCACGCCGCCGGGAAAGCGGTGGCGTTCGCGACGGTCCGTGTCAGCGACGGAGTCGTGATTGGGTCAACCCGCTTTTTCGACCTCGAGCGGTGGGCCTGGCCGGAAGGCCATCCGTTGCACGGCCGCAGCACGCCCGAAGTATGCGAGATTGGGTACACATGGTTGACGCGATCAGCGATGCGGACGGCGGCCAACACCGAGGCCAAGCTGCTGATGCTGACGCACGCTTTTGACACGTGGCAGGTGCTGCGCGTCTGCTTGCACACCGACGTACGTAACCAGCGATCGCGGGCGGCGATCGAACGCATAGGCGGACAGTTCGAAGGCATTCTCCGCGCGCACCGCATGGCTGCTGATTTCATTGCCCGCGACTCGGCGCGCTATTCCATCATCGCGGCGGAGTGGCCGGGCGTAAAGCGGCGGCTGGTTCAGATGGTGAATGAGCGCTAAATGTGCCGTGGTCCACAATTGTCGCGGTTGGCGATTGTCCGAAGGCGCGGACGGGAGATATCATCGTGAGTTTGAACTACAGCAACTGAAATTTTATGAGTCACACACTGAACAATCATTGGGCAGCGCCTCTACACACGCGCCCGTGGAGGCATCTTGCTAAGAGCGACTTTTATCAAGCTCTCGGAAAATAAATCCCTTCGTCACTTCGCGGAAAATTCAGCGCTCGGATTGCGTTTTTCTGGACGCTTTGTCGCCGGCACTCACTTGACCGATGCCGTGCGCGCCACGGAACAAGTCAACCATTGGGGCGCGAGCGTCAGCATTGACAACCTGGGCGAGAACGTCACGAATGCCGACGAAGCCAAGGAAAGCGCCGAGCTTTATCACCACATGCTCGATGAGATTTCGTCGCGCAAACTGAACGCCAACATCAGCCTTAAGCTCACGCATATGGGCTTTGACGTCAGCGAAGACCTGGCATTTTCGCTGGTGACGGAACTGGTGGCCCACGCGGTGCAGATCAACAGCTTCGTCCGTGTAGATATGGAAGGCTCGGCCTACACGCAGCGCACGCTCGATTTCGTTCGTGGCTTGCATCGCCTTCCTGGACACGCGGGAAAAGTTGGCACCGTCATTCAAACGTACCTTTATCGCAGTGAAGATGACGTCAAGCAGCTTCTCTCCGAAGGAATCCGCATTCGCCTGTGCAAGGGAGCTTACAAAGAGTCGGCCGAGATCGCGTTCCCAAAGAAAGAGGACGTGGACGCGAACTATGTCAAGCTGGCGAAAATACTGCTGAAAAGCGGTATCTATCACGGGCTGGCGACGCACGACGAAAACATCATCGAGCAGATGAAACAGTTCGCGAAGGCGGAAAGCATTCCAACCACAGCGTACGAGTTCCAGATGCTACACGGCGTGCGCCGCGACTTGCAGCAGAAACTGGTGCGCGACGGCTACGGCATGCGCGTATATATCCCGTTTGGAACGGAGTGGTATCCGTACTTCATGCGGCGGCTGGCTGAGCGGCCGGCGAACGTGCTGTTCATCGCGAAGAACATGCTGAGGCAATAGGATGGCTTGTACGCGCGAATCTCTGGTAGTGGCGAGTTCATCCAATGCTCACGCGCCCATGCCAGGCTCCGCTCCAAGCCCGACGACTCCCGCCAGCTTCGCGTCACTGGTCGGGCCGTCGCACGACGACGCCTCCATTGATCTAGCTGAGGCGGCGTTGGCGATAGCGCGCTGCGAATATCCGAAGCTCGACGCGCCGTACTACATTCGACGGCTTGAGACGCTTGCGCAGCGCGTGCGCGATCGAATGAGGACTAATCCCACGGCGCGCGAAACCATCGTATTGCTCAACCGGGTGCTTTTCGAGGAAGAAGGGCTGCGCGGCAACCGCGACGATTATTACGATCCTCGCAATTCGTTTCTGAATGACGTGCTCGATCGCAAGCTGGGCATTCCAATTACGCTGTCGGTGATTTACATGGAAGTCGCGCGTCGAGTCGGGTTTCCGCTTGCCGGCACTGGGATGCCAGGACACTTTCTGTTGAAGCATTACGATGTGATGTCCGGCGAGATCATCATCGACCCGTTTCATCGCGGCCGCATCGTGACCAGCGAGGAGTGCCAGCAGCGACTGGATGAAATCTATTCTGGCCAGGTTGAACTGCAACCGGAGTATTTGAAGGCTGTCAGTCACCGCGAGATACTGACTCGCGTTCTGAATAACCTGCGACAGATTTATTTCACGCAGCGGAATTTTGCCAAAGGACTTACAGTGCTGGACTTGTTGCTGGCGATTCCTCCGCGGAGTCCCGACATGCTGCGGGAGCGCGGACTGGTTCGCCTAAATCTCGAACAGTTGCTGGGAGCAGCCCGCGATTTTGGCACGTACTTACAGATGTGCCCAGAGGCGGCGGATGCGGACGACGTGCGGGAGACGTTGGACATGTTGCGGCAGCTGCTGGCGAGGTTGAATTGACGCCATTCGCTGCCACATTGCGCCATTCACTGGATGATGATGGAAAAGTAACGGATTCTGATGCAAGCTGTTGTCAGGTGGTGAAGTTACCCGCCAGCTCGGACCCCGCGGTTTTTAGAATTTCGCAAGGCCGATCCCCCATATCGGTTTTGTGACGGTAAATAGGAAGTCCGGCCCCGGTGCGATTTTCCCAGGGTTGACGAAAGAGAGTCCGCAAGCGTATTAACAGCTGTAGCGGCTTGCGTTTCAATAGCAAAGCTAGGTACGATAAGCACGTCCTCCAATCGCCGCACTTCCCGTGCAGGCGTTCCTCGCGCTAAGGGTTCCAGCGCCAGACGGACGTAACTGATTCGATTTCAATAAGGATTTCAACCGCAGAGACGCCGATTCCGCGGACCAGGTTCCGAACGCACAACCGGCAAGAGCGGTTCACGAATGTGGGATCCCGCAACCTGCGGGTAAACGAACGTAACTAAGAGAGCAACATGAATCAAGGACCGAATCCTCCTTCCGGCAGCGCCGGAGGGAAAGGACGCAGGCGGCGGCGTGGACGTCGCGGACCTGCTCCGAACCAGCCAAACCAGCAGCAAGGAAAATCGCAGGGCCAGGGTGGCCAAGGTCAGGGTCAGCAACACGGCCAAGCCTTTAGCCAGTCACGTGGCCAGGGGCCAAGTCAGGGCCAGGGGCAGGGCAGAAATGCCGGTGGACGCCGCTTCGGCAAGAAGCGCTCAGGCGGACACAAGCCCGGCGGCGGGCGGCCGGCCTCACGTGAACCGCTGGGCGGCGTGTACTCCGCTCCCATGGACCACAGTTATCGAGCTGTGCTCCAGGAGCACGACGGGAATACGCACTCGCTCGACCGCGGTCGCGGTAAGCCGTTTACTCCGGAGGCGGCTCCGCAGCCGATCTCCGCAGACACTCCAACCCGCATCTACGCCTTCGTGGACGATCTATTCTTCCTGGCGAAGATAACGGAAACTGCGCGCAAGCTCGGCGTGAAGGTCGATTTCGTGAAGACCGAGAAAGACGTCTTCGATCGCATGGGCCAGAATGGCAACGACAAACCAACACTGATCATTGTTGACCTCAACAATCTGAATGCCAAGCCGCTCACTGTCATCCCCAAGCTCAAGAGCAAGCTGAAAAAAGAGACCAATATTATTGGCTTCGTTTCGCATGTGCAGGGAGAACTGAAGCTGAAGGCGACCGAAGCAGGATGCGACGTGGTGCTGCCGCGCTCGGCGTTCTCGCAGAACCTGGCGCAACTCTTGCGCCGACACGCGGTTCTAGAAGAAGAGTTGCCGGAACATAATCAGCCGAACTAGGTCATCCAAGACGTGACGCCGAGACTCAACCGGAAGAGCATTGTTCGAGTTGGTGCTCTGGTTATTGCGGCGTGCGTTGTAACTAGTATCTGTGCGGCAGGGCAAAGTGCGTCGCCCAGGCCTGCGCACAAGCCGACGTTTTACAAAGACGTCGTACCCATTCTTCAGGAACACTGCCAAACGTGCCATCGCCCGGGGCAGATTGCTCCCATGCCGCTGGTGACGTATCAAGACGTGAAGCCGTGGGCGGCGTCAATCAAACAAGCTGTTACTTCCAGAGACATGCCGCCATGGTTCGCCGATCCGCGCTATGGAAAGTTCGCGAACGATCCGTCGCTGACGCCAGTGCAAATAAAGGTGATTTCGGAGTGGGTGTCAGCGGGCGCGCCTGAAGGCTCGGCTAAGGATGCACCACCGGCGAAGCGTTGGACGAGGGGTTGGAATATTCCTCGGCCGGACAAGGTTGTACAAATGCCTGTCGCCGTTCCAATTCCCGCGCATGGAGACGTCGAGTACACCTACGAGATCGTGCCCACCGGATTCACCGAAGATAAGTGGGTGCAGTTCACGGAGATTCGGCCGTCGAGTGCGCAATACGTTCACCACGCGGTTGTCTATGTGCGTCCGCCGAATTCGACTTGGTTGCGACCTGCGCCGGTTGGAGCCCCGTTCACGGCGTCGAGCTTTGATGATCCCAAGTTGCGCGCGGAAGCGCACGAGACGACCACCGACATGCTGCTGGTGTACGCTCCGGGCAGCGCGCCGGATCGGTGGCCTGACGGTATGGCGAAGTTTATTCCCGCCGGGTCGGACTTGGTCTTTCAACTGCACTACACGTCGGATGGAAAGGCAGGCACGGACCAGACGAGTGTAGGGATGGTGTTTTCGAAGCTACCTCCAAAGCAGCGCGTGCTCACTCTGCAACTCACGAACCATACCTTCATCATTCCGCCGCGCACGAAGGATTATCGCGTGGATGTCTGGGGGACCCTGCCCAATGACTGCACGCTGCTTAGCTTTTTTCCGCACATGCATCTGCGCGGACAAGCATTTGAGTACAACATTCTTCATCCCGACGGCACGACCGAGACGCTGCTGCGACTGAACCACTACCACTTTCATTGGCAGCTGAGCTATCGGCTGGCGGAGCCGAGATTTCTGAAGGCTGGAACGAAGTTGCAGGCGGTAAGCTGGTTCGACAACACAGAGGACAACCCGCACAATCCCGATCCTAATGTTGAAGTTCGCTGGGGCGGCCAGACGTACGAAGAGATGATGGTGGGCTTCTTCGACGTCGCTGTGCCGGCGAACATGGATAAAGAGCAGTTCTTTGTGCGGCACTGAGGCCTTCGAACAGCATCGCAATCACCCGGCTAAAATAACCTCCTTGACGATTTCTCTCAATGCACGCGAAGTAGGCACGTTGCGTCGTGCACTTCTCGACTGGTACGACGCGAATCGCCGCGATCTGCCGTGGCGACGTAATGCGGAGCCGTATCGCGTTTGGGTTTCGGAGATCATGTTGCAGCAGACGCGCGTAGCGGCCGTACTCGATCACTACGCGCGATGGATGGAGCGATTTCCCACCGTGCAGACACTAGCAGCGGCACGCGAGCAATCTGTGCTGGCCCTTTGGAGCGGGCTTGGCTACTACCATCGCGCCAGGCGGCTACATCAGGCGGCGAAGGTCATAGTCCGCGAGCGGAAGGGTGAATTCCCCGGCACGGCAGAAGGTTGGCGGGAACTTCCTGGCATTGGACGCTACACTGCGGCAGCCATTGGCAGTATAGCGTTCGGTGAGCCGCTGGCTGTGGTGGATGGCAACGTCGAGCGCGTGATAGAGCGGCTGTTTGGCCGCGCCGAGGAAAGGGAATTGTCATGGCGGCGCGCGGAAGCATTGCTCGATCGGGGGCGTCCCGGTGACTTTAATCAGGCGATGATGGAACTTGGCGCGACCATTTGCACGCCGCGCGCACCACAATGCCTGATATGCCCGTTGATATCGTGGTGCGCAACCCGCGGCATCGAGGCTCCCAAACCACAAGCCGCGCGAAAGCGTCAGAAAGTTCACTACGCGCTAGCGCGAAAAGGAGATTCGATTCTGTTAGTGCAACGCCACGATGATTGGAGACGCATGGCCGGCATGTGGGAGCTTCCGGACCTGCCCGGCAGGACAAAAGCAGAACCGTTGGCGAAGTTTCGCCACTCCATCACCGACACCGACTATGAGGTCTTCGTCGTGCGCGCCCCGGCAGCGCTGGTGAAGAGCCTTAACGGCCAGGGACGTTGGTGCAACGCAAGGCAGTGGCAGAAGCTGGCACTCACGGGACTGACCCGCAAAGTCTTGCGCAAACTCGGCGCTGCGACTTAACCGCTGGTGTGGCAATCTAAAGAATGACAGGAAGACTCGGAGGATTGCAGCGATGTCCGCTCTCATTACCGGCAAGATCGCGCCGGATTTCACACTGAAGACAACGGAAGGCAAGAGTGTTTCCCTATACGAACTGCTGGAGCAAGGCCCAGTTGTGCTGGCCTTCTTCAAAATCAGTTGTCCGGTGTGCCAGTTCGCATTTCCTTTGTACCAGCGGTTGGCCCAAGCCCACAAAAGCACGAAAGCAAGTTTTCTAGGCATCTCGCAGAACAACGCCTCTGATGCGAAGACGTTCGCAAGCGAGTATGGCGTGACGTTTCCCATCGCGCTCGACAATGAAGCAAATCATTACGCAGTGTCCAACGCGTACGGTCTCACCAACGTGCCGACACTTTTCTACATTGCGCCGGGTGGCGAAATTGAAGTCTCGTCGGTCGGTTGGTCGAAGGCCGAGGTGGACGAAGTGAGCGCCAAGTTGGCGGCTTTGCGCCAAGAATATCCACCTGTGCTTTGGCAGGGCGGCGAAGACGTTCCCGCGTTTCGCGCGGGTTGAAGTTCGAAGAACTGATCCGCGGTCGCGGATCGAATCTACGTCTTAGCCGGTTCAGTACCCGACTTGCGCTCGGGGTTAAATCCCAATCCCGGGTTGGCGCTGAATAGTTTCCGTTCGGCGCTTGGCGCGCAGCAAAAAGAACCCCGGCCGAAGCCGGGGTTACTTATACTCGGACTCGGACGCGTATCACGGCCCAGGCTTCGCACCAACGGAGAACGTTGTTACGAAGTCCGAACTCGTACCCTTGCCTCCGACTGTACCGCTATCAATCGCGTTTGGCAGGAATTGCAGGAAGATGCTCTGCCAGTAATTCGTGCCAATCGGATCTGCAGACAGATAATCGGCATTGTTGGCCGTGATGCCGTCTGCTGTGTAGAAGTAGGCCGCGAACTGGATACAGCCTGCGTCTCCAGGGTTATTACAAGTGTTGGGCGCGCTGGTCGGGCAAGTGACATTGACCGTGGGATTGCTCGACAACGCACAGGTTATGGAATAAACGATGCAAGCGTTTCCGGTACCTAGGTAAACGACGCATTGCTCGTTGGAGAACTGTGTTCCCAGCAGACGATCCTTGTAGAAGAGATTGCGTGACCACGGAGTCGCCGTCACCGTCATCAAGTAGGGGTCTGAGGGATTGCTGGGGTTGTTGACGAAGCCCTGGAAGTACGTGACTTTGGTGACGTGACCGCCATAGCTGAAGACTGTCGGTGCAGGCTGGCAGTTGGGGTTCGAAGGCGGACAGCCCTGAATAGGCTGCGTCACCTGGGTTGCAGTGTGTGGCGTGAACTCCCACGCAAGGATGTCATGGGCCTGAACCTGGTTGCTCGATTGCGAAGCGGTAAAGCCGACCAGAGCTGAGGTGCCGCTGGAAAGGGAAATTCCGTTGGTAGCGTTGTATTGGTGATCGAGGTTGTAGGGGATATTGATTGCGGCCACGGCCGCAACCGTACACCCGGGAATTACATTATTAGGGCACGGAGTGTGAGTGCCTGGAATATAAGGCGGATCGATCCAGACCATGAGCTTACCGTTGCTGGACGGATTCGATGTCGGCGGCGGCGTGTATTCGACGACCACGTCGTGTGGGGACCCGTTGGCGCAGGAGCTCGGTCCACACGTGACGCCGAGAGTAGGGATGGAGCTCGAAATCCCAGAGCTACCACCAACAAGACAACTCGTCAAGCCGTGGAGGCCACCCACCGTAAAAGTGCCGCCCGAATGGACCGGGCTGTTGATGGCAGTGCCACAACTCTGGACGGCCACATGGTTGGCAGTCGGATCCCAGGCGTCCTTCCTGGTATCGAACTCGATTGCCAAGCTATTAGCAATTCCGGTGTAGCCAAGACCACCACCACTCACACCGAGGGCAGAGACACCATTGCTCGCATTCTGAACAACGAAAGCCAGTCCGTCGCCGGGATCACAATTGCTCGTCATGGGGACGCAAACGGCGGTTCTCATCTGAAACTGGAACCAGACGGTGAACCCTGTATTCACGGGCTGTGGAACCGTGAACCAAGCCGAAGCTGGGTCGTTGTTAACGGCGCCCGCGCCGGGATATCCGTCCGTGAGTTGAAGAACGGTACTGTTCCCCGACGTCACAAGATGCGCGCGGTTCATATACAAGAAATTCGTGGGAGATTTTGTGGGGTTGAAATCAGGGAAAAAGCGGACCTGTTGAGCGGAGGCGGAAGCCAGCAACAGAAAAACGAAGATACAAGACAGCGCGAGCTTTAGCACTTTACCTTGTCGCATGAAATATCCTTTGGGGCTGAAATACCCGGGTTGCGTGTTTGCCATTTTCGCCATTCGGGCCGAGCGCGAATAGGGAGGAATCATACAAATAGTCGGGAGATGTCCCGGTCGGTCCCAGTGAAGGTCATTCTGTAGTCGGTTTGCAAGGATGTCAAGTAGTTAGGCGCCGAAATCGCAAAGGCCACGGGTCGCGCCCATTTAATGGGGTACGAGGGTGAATACCTTAGTGCTAACGCTCATGGCACGACGGGGGTTGCTATAGCTGCATGCGTGGTCGTCAGGTCGGATTCGAGAGATATATAGCAGGCCGAACCGCAGAAAATTAGGGAAATACATGAGATGGTGTATACTCTAGCTGCGTTTGTTTGAACGGCGCGTTTCGCAGCTATCCCTCCTGCAGTACGAGCGATCCTGCCTGTAACCTTCCGATCCCGCAGCGCAACATCAACAATAAGGAAATTCAGAAACAAATGGAACAAGGAACAGTAAAGTGGTTCAACGATGCCAAGGGCTTTGGCTTCATCTCCCGCGAAAACGGGGAAGACGTATTTGTGCACTTCTCAGCCATCCAGTCGAACGGTTTCCGTTCGCTGCAGGAAGGCCAGGCTGTGAGCTTCGAAGTGAAGCGCGGGCCTAAGGGATGGCAGGCAGAGAACGTACAGGTTCTCTAATTCACAGTTTTTCGGAGGGCAGACAATCTGCCCTCCTTTGTATTTGCAACGACCCCGGGTTTCGTCGCGAGCAGAGTCCAGTAGTCCCACTCACCCAACCAGCGGCCGCGCTGCGCAATCAATCTCTGATCCGCGAAACGGCCTCCCCGTAGAAGCGAGGCAACCATGAAGAACATTTATGTAGGCAACTTGTCTTTCGATGCATCGGAAGACCAGGTGCGTTCGTTGTTTGAAGCATATGGTGCAGTGGACAAGGTCAGCATTGTCACGGATCGTGACACCGGCCAGCCACGCGGTTTCGCGTTTGTCGAGATGATGGATGATGACGCAGCAACCAAGGCCATGGAAGCACTGAACGGCACCAGCCTCGGCGGACGTAACCTCAATATCAACGAAGCTCGTCCCAAGGCTGATCGCCCGCGGGGCGGTGGCGGTGGTGGCGGCGGACGAGGCGGCTACGGTGGTGGCGGCGGTGGCGGTCGCGATCGTGGGCGCTCAGGCGGCGGCGGTGGCGGCGGTGGTTACGGCAGGCGATAGCTTCTGTCGCAGCTCAGTTTCGAATGAAGGGCGCCTAACAGGCGCCCTTTTTATCTGGTTCTAACAAAGCTGGCCAGCCAATTCTCCACTCTGTTAAATTCAACCGAAATGCCCCCGGATGACCCGAGTGCCGGTCGAACTCGAACCGTTCATGATATTGCCATTGAGTTTTGCAGCGTTGCGTTCCGATTTGGAGAAGTCGGTGCATCCTTGCTAAGCGATATTTCGTTCGCGGTCCACCGGGGTGAAACGCTGATGCTGCTGGGTCGTAGCGGGTCAGGCAAGACGACATGCCTCAAGCTCATCAATCGATTGTTGACGCCTACGTCTGGGAGTGTGTGGGTCGAGGGAAGACCAACTTCCGAGTGGGACGTAATTCGGCTGCGTCGCGGAATGGGCTACGCCATCCAGGATGTTGGCCTGTTTCCGCACTACACGGTGCGGCAGAATGTGGTGCTGGTGCCGCGCCTGGAGAACTGGGACGAGGTGCGCATCAATGATCGAGTCGCTGAGGTTATGCGGTTGGTGGGTTTGCCCGACGGCGAGTTTGCAGATCGCTATCCGGATGAGCTTTCTGGCGGACAACGGCAACGCGTGGGATTAGCTCGTGCGCTCGCCGCCGACCCGCCAATTCTGTTGATGGACGAACCTTTTGGCGCATTGGATCCGATAACGCGCGCGGAAATCCAGCAGGAATTTCAAAAGCTGCAACGCGAGCTCGGCAAAACGATCGTTTTTGTCACGCACGATGTAGCCGAGGCATTACTGCTCGGCGACCGCATAGCCCTGATGGAAGATGGCCGATTGATTGGTCCTTTCACGAGACGCGAATTCTTTGAGTCCAAAGAAGAGCTCGTTTCTGAGTATCTGCAAGCGTACCGCGCGTCGCACGTGCCGCTGCCGGATTAAATCGAAGTTTGGGCGCGCGGGCCGGGGAATTAGCGATTGAACTTTTTGTTTACCCATAAACGCGAAGTGGCCCTGTTGAGCGGCGAGCATCTATGGCTAGTCGGAATCTCCATGCTGCTAGCGGTCGTGGTCGGAGTGCCCTTGGGAATCCTGCTTACCCGGAAGCCGAAATTCAAGGCGCTCATCTTCGGCACGACGAACGTAATCCAAACCATTCCGAGTCTGGCATTGTTTGGATTGTTATTGCCATTGCCATGGCTCGGCGTGCGCGTTGACCGGATCGCAATCACGGCTCTGGCGCTGTATGCGCTCTTGCCAGTTGTGCGTAATACCTACACGGGAATCACCGGCATCAGCGGGCCGGTCCGTGAGGCAGCTGTGGCGATGGGGCTGACCTCGCGCCAATTGTTGTGGCAGGTGGAGCTGCCGCTGGCGTCGCCGGCGATCTTTGCGGGCGTTCGCGTGGCGACGGTGATCACGATTGGTGTGGCAACGATTGCTGCGGCCATTGGCGCCGGAGGACTTGGCGAACTCATCTTTCGCGGCATCGCGATGGTGGACAACGGAGTAATTCTCGCGGGAGCGATTCCCGCTGCGGCCATGGCGCTTCTCGCGGACTTTCTGTTGGGCGGCATCGAAAAGCTGCTGGCTCGCAGGCATCGTTGAGTATGCTCGATCGTCGCGCATTTGTCGCCGGAGCGGTCGCCATGTTCGGTACCGGTTGTAGTTCGGCGAATCGCGACATTGTGGTCGGCTCCAAGAACTTCACCGAACAACTAATTTTGGGCGAGCTGTTTGCGCAAGTGCTAGAGACATCTTGTGGCGAGCAGGTGCAACGGCGCTTCTATCTGGCAGGAACCTACATTTGCCAACAGGCTATTCTTGCCGGGCGGATCGACGCCTATCCCGAATACACCGGGACGGCGCTGGCGGCCGTGCTCAAGCAGAACGCTTCGGGAACTGCCGAGCAGGTATTTGAACAAGTAAATCGGGAGTATCGGCAAAAGTTCGGGCTGGACGTGATGCCTCCGCTCGGATTCAACAACAGCTTTGCAATGGTTGTGCGTGGCGAAGATGCGCGACGACTGGGAGTTTCGAAGCTCTCACAGGTGGCCGCCGAAGCGCCAAAAATGAGATTGGGCGTGGGTTACGAGTTTCTCGAGCGGCAGGACGGTTACAAGGGGCTAATTCGCGCTTACGATCTGAAGTTCGCCGACGCGCCTCGAGTGATGGACCTTGGGCTGCTCTATCGGGCGCTGGAAAGCCGCAGCGTCGATATCGTTGCGGGTTCGAATACGGACGGGCTAATCGCCGCAATGGGACTTGTGGTGCTCGATGACGATCGCCACTATTTCCCGCCTTATGATGCGGTGCCCATTGTCCGGCCAGGGTTGCTCACTAGGTTTCCTGCGGCGAAGCAGGCATTTGACCGGCTGGCAGGGCGAATTTCCGCCGTGGAAATGCGTGCCATGAACTACGCAGTCGACGGGAAGCATCAGGATGCGGCCGTGGTGGTACGAGAGTTTCTTCAGCGCAAGGCCCTCGTCTAGCTAAGCGTCAGCCCCGGAGAATCGCCCAAAATACCCCACCCAATCAATTGCATGAATATGCACCATACTGTATATTTATGCTGTGTCGAAATTGTCCCGCCATTCCGCCATTCGCGACCTGGTAAGCAGCCAGGAGGTCTCGAGCCAAGAAGAACTCCGGCGAAGGCTCTATCGTCGCGGTCACCGGGTGACGCAGGCGACGCTGTCGCGCGACATCCATGAACTACGTTTGGTGAAGACACCCGACGGCTACAAGTTTCCGCAAGGAGACGTTCCCGACGCGTTTCTACCTTCGATCGAGCGGCTGATCCAGGAGTTCGTGTACGAAGTAAGGACGGCGCAGAACCTGGTGGTGGTGAAGACCAGCGCGGGCAGCGCCCAGCCAGTTTCGGCGGCGATTGATGGAGAAGAGTGGGAAGAAGTTGTGGGGACGATCGGCGGCGACGACACGATTCTCGTAATTGCGCCCGATAACCACACGGCGGAGAGACTGACCAATCGCATCCGCGGGTATTTCCGGTAAATATGGGCCAGCGTATCCAATCCGCGGTGTTCGGAGCCACTGGCTATTCCGGATTTGAACTGGTGCGTCTGCTGGCCCGGCACGACGGCGCGAAGAAGCCGCTACTGATCAGTCGTAATGGCGATAGTGCGTACAAGGACCTGAGCGAGGCCTATCCGCAGATAGCGGGCAATGGCGGATATCCGTTTGAGAGATTTTCCTGGGAGCGGATGAAGAGTGCCGGCGTCGATGTGCTATTTCTGGCCACGCCGCACGAGTTTTCGCGGGAGTTGGTCCCCGAGGCCGTGAGCCGGGGTTTTCGCGTGGTGGATTTGAGCGGCGCTTGGCGGCTGAAGAACTCAGCGAATCGCGCCGTGTACGGCTTCAGCGATTCGGACGCACCAGTCGCCGCGAAACTCGACGGCGAAGCGGTGTACGGATTGCCGGAGTTGCACGCGGAAGAAATCAAGGATGCGGCGCTTCTGGCGAATCCCGGTTGCTATCCGACGTCGATCATTCTTGCGCTCGCGCCGTGGATCCAAGCTGGCTATGTCGACGTCGCGCATGGGGTGATTTGCGACTCGAAGTCTGGCATTTCGGGAGCAGGGAAATCTCTTTCGGCAAAGACGCACTTCGTGGAAGTGGACGGCGACTTTGCGGCGTACAGCGTGTTTGGCCATCGGCACACGGGCGAGATGCTGGAACAGCTCGGGCTGGATAGCGGGTCGTTGCAATTTACGCCACACCTGCTGCCGATTCCGCGTGGTATTTTGTCGACGATTTACGTGAAGCTCGTGAAGGCGACGACGGCGGAAGAGTTGGAGCAATCGCTGCGCGAGTTTTATGCCGGCAAGCCGTGGGTGCGGATATTTGGCGCAGCGAAGCTGCCACAGATCAAATTCTCGCGTAATACGAACTACTGCGACATCGGCTTCTCGCTCTCGCCGGACGGAACGCGAGCAGTACTGGTGTCTTGCATCGACAATCTGCTGAAGGGCGCGGCCGGGCAAGCTGTGCAGAACATGAACCTGATGTTCGGTTTTGACGAAAAGGCGGGACTGCAATGAAGTTGGTGTTGAAAATTGGCGGCGCCACACTCGACGACAAAGAGTTGGTGAAGAAGTTTGCCGCTGCCATTCCCGGCCTTTGCCGGGAGGGTCACCAGGTCATTGTGGTTCATGGCGGCGGCGCGGCGTTGAGCCGCACGCTGAAGCAGCTTGGCTGCGAAACCAGCTTTGTGAACGGGCTGCGCGTGACCGACTCGCAAACGCGCGACGTTGCCATCATGGTCCTCGCCGGACAGCTTAACAAGCAACTGGTTGCATCGATGGGTGCAGCGGGGCAGGCGGCCATCGGTCTCTGTGGTGGCGATTTAGGAATGTTTCGGGCCTCGAAGAAGTTATCGCCCGACCTCGGTTTCGTTGGAGAGATTCGTTCGGTGAATACCGACGCGATTCAGCGGCTGTGGACTGCGGGAATCGTCCCAGTGGTTTCAAGCCTCGCCCTCGGTTTCGACGGCGAGTACTACAACGTCAACGCTGATCAGATGGCTTCGGCCTGCGCGATTGCCTGCGGAGCCGACGCGCTGATCTATCTCACTGACGTTGCGGGCGTGAGAGACGCTGACGGAACGGTGATTCGCTGGCTGGATGTGAAAGCGATCGCCCGCATGGTGGAGCAGGCGACGGTGAGCGGCGGCATGCTGCCCAAGCTCGAAGCATGTACCAGCGCGCTGAAGAAGGGCGTGGCGCGAGTGCGCATTCTTCCCGCCCGTAGCGCTGAAGTTCTGCCGGGGTTCTTTACCCACCCCATCGACTGCGGTACGGAGGTGATTGCTTCATGAGAAAGCTCGCCTTCGACCGCGCCCTCGAGCGACGTACTGAGTAGTCGCGCTCGGAGCCAAAGACTTAAGACATTTTGCTTTTCTTTTCCAACTGGTCGAACCAGTAGGAGGTATGACGTGATTGCGACAACAATTCCACCGGGAGCGAGCCAGAGCCTGTTCACGCAGCGCTCGGTGACGGGTCGCGACCTCATCTCGATCCAGGACTTCCAGCCGGCTGAGCTGGCATGCGCTCTGGAACTTGCGACCGCGATGAAGCTACGCCCATCGGACTACCGCGGCACGCTCGTGGGTAAGCAGATCGTGCTGTTTTTCGAAAAGCCGTCGCTGCGCACGCGACTGACGTTTGAAGCCGGCATCAACAGCCTCGGCGGGTCTTCGTTCTTTGTGGATCAGACACAGGCGCGACTGGGCGCGCGCGAGAGCCTGAGCGATGTCGCTCACAACTTGGAGCGCTGGATCGATGGCGTGGTGCTGCGTACCTTTGCACACGAAACTGTGACCGAGATGGCGCGGCACGCATCCATTCCGGTGATTAATGCACTGAGCGAGCTGGAGCACCCCTGCCAGGCAATGGCCGACATGCAGACATTGCAGGAGCAGTTCGGCGACCTGCGCAACGTTCGCCTCGCCTACGTGGGGGATGGCAACAATGTTGCGCATTCGCTGATGCTCGCGGCGGCGAGTCTGGGTGCGTCGATCTCGGTGGCGACTCCTGCTGGTTATGAGCCAAGCGCAGATGTACTGCTGGCGGCGGAGAAGCTCGCAATTGCTACCGGATCGAAAATCCTGGTGACAAATGATGCCGTTGAAGCCGTTTCCGGCGCCGACGCGGTCTACACCGATGTGTGGGCAAGCATGGGGCAGGAAGAAGAAACCGCTGAGCGCAGAAAGATCTTCATGCCGTTCCAGGTGAATCAGAAGTTGTTCTCCAAGGCAGCTAAACACGCAGTGTTCATGCACTGCCTGCCGGCGCACCGTGGAGATGAAGTGACCGCGACGGTGATCGATTCGCCGCGCTCGGTCGTGTTCGACCAGGCGGAAAATCGCCTGCATATTCAAAAAGCCATTATGGTATTGCTACTGGAAGGCGGTGCACACCGCTTCCCGCCGAGGAGTGCACATGCGTGAAAAAGTTGTCCTTGCTTATTCCGGAGGGTTAGACACCTCCATAATTATTCCGTGGTTGAAAGAAAACTATGACTGCGACGTCATCGCGTTTGTCGCCGATGTTGGCCAGGGCGACGATCTCGATGCGGTTGTAGATAAGGCGTACAAGACCGGCGCGTGCAAGGTTATCGTCGAAGATCTGCGTCAGGAATTTCTGACTGACTATGTATTTCCGGCGATCCAGGCCGGAGCGGTGTACGAGCACAAGTATTTGCTCGGCACTTCGCTGGCGCGGCCGATCATCGCCAAATACCAGGTGGAGTGCGCGCTGAAGGAAGGCGCAACGGCCGTATCGCACGGCTGCACAGGCAAGGGCAATGACCAGGTGCGCTTCGAACACGCCTACCAGGCGCTGGCTCCGGAGCTGAAGGTCATTGTGCCGTGGCGCGAATGGACGCTGAAGTCGAGGGAAGACTGCCTGGAGTATGCCGAGGCGCATGGGATTCCGGTGGCGCAAAGCCGCGAGAAGATCCATAGCCGCGACCGCAATTTGCTTCACGTGAGCCATGAAGGCGGCGAGCTGGAAGATCCAAACAACGCGCCTCTCGACACAACTTGGACTTGGACCAAGTCTCCGCAGGATGCGCCAGACAGCGTTGAAAAGGTGTCGATCGAGTTCAAGCATGGATTGCCGATCGCTGTGAACGGAGTAGTGCTTGATCCGGTGGCGACTGTAGAAGTGCTGAACGAAATCGGCGCGCGCAACGCCATTGGACGCATCGATTTGGTCGAGAACCGTTTTGTCGGCATGAAGTCGCGGGGATGTTACGAAACTCCCGGTGGCACGCTGCTGCTTACCGCCCACCGTGAGTTGGAGGCGCTTTGCCTCGATCGTGAACTGGCGCACTTCAAACAGCACATTGGCCTGAAGTATGCCGAGGTGGTGTACTTCGGGCTGTGGTTCACGCCGCTCAGGGAATCGCTGGAAGCGTTCGTGAAGAGCGCACAAGGCGACATAAATGGCACGGTCACGCTAGCGTTGTACAAGGGCAATATCGCGGTTGCCGGGCGCAAGTCGGAGACGTCGATGTACCGCCCGGACGTGGCGAGCTTTACGATGGGCACGAGCTACGACCAGAAGGATGCGGAAGGATTCATCCGCATTCTTGGACTACCGGCTCGTTCGCGCGCGCTGATTCATCAGAAGACCGAGGTAGTGAAGTGAAGATGTGGTCAGGCCGCTTCAGCCAGGAGCTGAACGCGGATTTCGAACCTTGGCAGCGGTCGTTTCCGTTCGATCGCATCCTTCTTCCCTACGAGGTGGCGGCGAGCAAAGCGCACGCCGCCGCGCTTGCGAAGGCGAGGGTGCTGTCGGCCGCTGAACTAGCGCTGACTGTGAAGGCGCTCGATCAGATCTCGGCTGAAGGAATTCCCGCGGACGACGACCCCGGCATCGAGGACGTGCACCACTACGTCGAGAAGCGACTAGTGGAAGTTGCCGGGGAAGTAGGCTACAAGCTGCACACAGGACGGAGCCGCAATGAGCAGATCGCAACCGACTTGCGGCTTTACGTACGAGCGCAGATCGATACCATTTCACTGTCGCTGGTCGAGTTGGCCAGCGAATTTGTAACTCAGGCGGAGGAAGCCGCCGATGCGGCGATGCCGTCGTACACCCATCTGCAGCGGGCGGAGCCAGTGCTGGTGGCGCATTGGCTGCTGGCTTACGTGCAGATGATTGTCCGCGATCTTTCGCGGTTGGCAGATTGCCGGAAACGGTTAAACCAGTGTCCGCTGGGATCGGGTGCAGTGGCAGGTACGATCTTGCCGTTAGATCGTTCCGGAATGGCGAAGGCGCTTGAGTTCGATGCGCCGACTGGCAACAGCATCGACGCCACAAGCGATCGGGATTTCGCGATTGAGTTTGTGCAGGCGCTGTCGTCGGTCGCTTTGCACCTCAGTCGGTGGGCGGAGGAGTCGATCCTTTTTGCGACTATGGAGTACGGCTTTGTGAAATTGCCGGAAGCGTTTTCGACCGGCAGCAGCGCCATGCCGCAGAAGAAGAATCCGGACGCGCTAGAGTTGATCCGCGGAAAGTCGGCGAGAGTGTTTGCCGAGGCGACGGCGCTGTTTGTAACCGTGAAAGGTCTGCCGCTCGCCTACAACAAAGATATGCAGGAAACGCAGCAGCCAGTTTTCGCGGCCGCCGACCAGGTTGCGAGCATCGTGCGGGTGGCAACGGGTTTCATGGCGCTGGTGACGTTTGGTTATGACCGTATGCAGAAAGCCGCAAGCAGCGGCTGCATGAACGGGCTCGCGGGCGCTGCGCACCTGGTTCGCAGCGGAGTGCCGTTTCGAATTGCTCACGAATTGATCGGCAAGGCCGTCCAGGTCTGCGTGCAGAAGGGCTGCGAACTTGAGCAGCTTTCGAAGGAAGAACTCGCGAGCTGCGGCATCACGGCTGACGAAGGATTCTACAAGGCTTTGGAATTGCAACAAGTATTGGCCATACACGACGTGCCGGGTGGTACTGCTCCTTCTCAGGTTCGGGCGGCGTTGCAGCAAGCGAAGGAAATACTTTTGACGTATGCAGGAGCTGCCCATGTTTGCGCGTAATGCAACATTGCCCGACGCAATCGCGATCGAGCAACTGATTCAGATTCACGTAGGCGACGGGACCTTGCTGGGACGGTCGTTGGCGGAGATCTGCGAGAACATCCGCGACTTCGTGGTCGTCGAGGACCAGGGAGAAGTAGTCGGCTGCGGCGCGCTGCACTTATACGGTATGCATCTGGCCGAAGTCCGGTCCATCACCATCGGCAAGAAAGCCGAAGGGAAAGGCGCGGGGCGCATGTTGATTGATGCGCTGTTCGCCGAAGCTGCGCGGCAGAGTGTTACCTGCGTGTGCCTGTTTACCCGCATCCCCGAGTTCTTTGGCAAGATGGGTTTCACTGTCGTCGAAAAGGAATTGCTGCCCGACAAGATGTACAAGGATTGCCTGCGCTGTCCGAGACTGCATGCATGTGACGAGATCGCGATGTATATGGGCGAGTTGCCGGAGAAGACCGTCATGACCACTTCGCCGCATGCCGCGCAGTACTACACCCAGCTGGTGCTACAGGAGTCTTAACGCAGTCGCGAATTGATTAATTCGCCACGGAGGCACGAAGAACGCGGACAGACCCAAGTTTCTAGAATTCTAGCGTCCGTGGCGGAGCAATCTAAGTTGAAGTGCCGCTCAGCTTCGGATTGCGGCGTAACACAAGTCCCGCCCCTATCCAGCCGATCAATGCGATCCATTCATAGGCAGTGAAGTGCCCGGGAACCTGGGGCAACACCTTCATAGTCAGCAGAGACCCGGTCACGAGCATTCCTGTGACAGCTGCAGCGCTGCCCAGCGACGAAGTCCGCATGCGCAGGAAAGCAGCGCAGGAAGCCATCCATCCGAGTAGGGAAGCCAGCGATCCGACTTCAGTAATCGGTACAAGGATCGATTCGCCGGCGAACATCAGCAGGGCAGTCGCCAGCCCAATGGATACGACAGCCACAGACGGAGTGCGATTCAATGGATGGACGTGTCCCAGTCGCGAATCGGCGAGCCCGCGGCGGCCGAGTCCAAATAGCAAGCGGCTGGCGGCCACGAAGTTACCGTTGAAGATCTTGAGCAGGGAAAGCAGGGCGGTCGCCATAATGACCCGCACGATCCATTGCGAATCCATGGCTCGCTCGAACGCAACTGCGGTGGCGAAGCGTTCATGTACCAGGCTTTGCCACGGAGAAACATACGCGACAGCGAGAGTGACAGTCGCGTAAAAGACGGCTCCTACCACGATGGCAAGGAGAATCGCGAGCATGAAGCGCCGAGGTTGAAACTCGTTGCTGGCCTCTTCCGATGCTTTGCCGATCGACTCGAATCCAGTCATAAAGTAGGGCACGACCTGCAACATGAGAATCACGGAAACCAACGCCGGACCGTTGAAAATAGGATGCAGGTTCTGAACGGAGCCGTGGCTGACGCCGGCACTTACGAAACCAATGGTAAGGGCCAGTACCGCAAAGGTGCTCCAGTTCTGCAAGGTCGCACTCAAACGGATGCCGCGATAATTCAGAACCGTTAGAAATGCCGTGAGGCCAAGTCCCAAGACGAGGTGCGGGAAAAAGATCGGCTTGCCGGCCACCCGGTATAACGCAATCGAGTTCAGGGCAGGGAAGAGATAGCCGGCGATTCTGCCGATGGCGACCGCCTCCCACGGACAGACGACGTAATAGGCCAGCAGCATCATCCAGCCGGTCGCGAAACTGACGGATCGAGGAAAAACTGCTGCGGTGTAGGCAATCTCGCCGGCGGCGTCTGGCATGGCGCTGACGAGGTGTCCATAGACAATGCCGATCGGCAGCAGCGCTAGGCCGCCGATGGCAAACGCCAGCGCGACGCCCATGGGGCCGCCACGCAACAGCCAGTCGTCCATGACGACCAGCCAGCCCACGCCGACCATAGTGCCGAAGCCGAGCGAAAAAAAGTCGGCCAGACGCAACTTACGAGCCAGGGAAATCATGAGGTGCGAGGATACTCCGCGTTGAAACGGGTTGGAAGCACGGGCGCTCAGCCCTTCAGGTATGGCAGCATCTGTTTAAATTGGGGAGTTCCGGACGAGCGTAACAACTCGTAGATCATCATTTCGGTACTAGAGATCACCGCGCCAGCCGCGCGCATGCGATCGAGGCCGACTCCCCAGTTCCAGCGCACGCGCGAACCGACGGCATCGGAAGCGAGGTGCACCAGGTAGCCATCGTTGAGCGCGCCGAGCACGGTTTGCATCACGCAGATGTGCGTCTCCATGCCGCACACGAGCAGCGTGTTGCGATTGCCGGGCACGGACTTCAGAGCCGATCGAAATTCGTTGCAGCCGAAGCAGCTGAACTGCACCTTGTCGATCGGTTGTGCTTCCGCCAGCAATGAGGCGATCTCTGGCACCGTAGGTCCCAGGCCTTTCACGTATTGCGTGGTTACGACCGTGGGAATATCAAGAATATTGGCCAGCCGGACCAGCAACTGCGAGTTCTTCACTAACTCATCTTTATTGAATATGGGTGGCAATAGTTTCTGCTGAACATCCACCACGATCAGGGCGCACTGTTCGGCCAGCAACGGCTGACGGGCTACGTCAGCGGTATCGGCTGGGAAAGCGGCGGTTCCTAGGGATGACGTCATGGGCCCCTCGTATTGCGAAATGGTGGTGCCCATTTTAACGCGCAGTAATTATTTTCGCCGCGATACTGCGGAGTTATAGATTTTCATGCGAATTAGGGGTGCGCGTCGGCGCGGAGACCGTGTTGACGCTCGGCTCCGACAAACAATAGAATTGATATGCGGATCCTTCATCGGAATCGCAGGATTACTTGCGCACTGCCCCTTCGTTCAACGGTAGGACAGCCGCCTCTGGAGCGGCATATCGGGGTTCGAATCCCTGAGGGGCAGCCATTTTTAAAGCACTTAGCTACCGCCGCAGTCCAACTACGGTCCAATACGCACTTCTACGCGTCACTGAATCACCATTTTCACCACTGCATCATTCGCCTCGCGCATCGCGTGACGCATGGCACCGCCGTAACCGTCCATGGTCATCTTGATCGACGCGTGGCGCATTAAATCCTTCTGGATGCCCATCGGCGTCCCGTTGTTATCCATCCAGGACCGATAGCTGTTTAGATTTGGCGGTAGTGGGTCAGTTTGAAATCTGAGGCTCAGTCGCAGGCTGCATCGGGGCGAGCGCGATGTTCATGGATTCAGCGAGGAGGCCCGCATAGCAGTCGCTATGGACTGCCTTGCCTCGACCATCGGTGCAAGCCGCGGAAATGTCCACTGGCTGATGACACAAATAGCAGGTGAGGATTTCTTCAAACACAGTGGCTCCCAAACGGTGTGACACAAGTCTGCGCTCGGGAGGATTTGCGGCCTGCTCAATTTTGACCACATTTAGCAATACATAAATCAGGCCGGACGTTGACGCTTCCGGCCTTACAGTATTAGAAGTCAGTGCCAAACGGAATAAGCCACAGTCCAACTGCAGTCCAGTAACGGCTGCGATGGGCTGCAATAGGTTGTTTTCGGTGCCACCCGCTTCGCCTAAGTGATTGATACTGCGTAGCCCGTTACATTCGAATCCCTGAGGGGCAGCCATCCTTTCCTTGACACACTACGCTCAGATAGTTGGCCAGCTCCCGTGCGCGGGCGAAACGCACTAGCCATCATGGTGAACTGTTAGAGTAGTGCCAGGCGCTTGATGCGCGCATTCCACACATCCCAACCGTAGTCCTGGGCCATCCATGTTCTTTTCGACTGACGACCTTCGCATTCAATGGATCAAAGTTGTTCTGCCTCCGGTTTTCCTTGAGGAAGAGCTGCCCACGACGGAAAAAGCATCAGCCACGGTGCATCAGGCCCGCGAGCAGATAACGGCCATCCTGAACGGCGACGACCCTCGACTGTTGGCTATTGTTGGGCCATGTTCCATCCACGACACCAAGGCAGCGCGGGAATATGCGGCCCTACTCAAGGGTGCGATCGACGAGTACGCGAAGGAATTGCGCATCGTGATGCGGGTGTACTTTGAGAAGCCGCGCACTACGATTGGTTGGAAGGGGCTGATCAACGATCCTTATCTCGATCAGTCGTACAAGATCAACGACGGCCTTCGTCAGGCGCGGCATCTGCTGCTCGATCTCGCAGAGATGGGAGTTCCCGCCGGCACCGAATTTCTCGACATGATTACGCCGCAGTACCTGGCCGGGCTGGTGAGTTGGGGCGCCATCGGCGCGCGTACCACCGAGAGCCAACTTCACCGGCAGTTAGTATCTGGTCTCTCGTGCCCTGTGGGCTTCAAGAATGCCACGTCGGGTGACGTCCAAATCGCTATTGAGGCGGTTCTGTCTGCCGCGCATCCGCATACTTTTCTTGGACACACCAAGCATGGGCAGTCGGCGATTTTCGCGACGAACGGCAATCCTGATTGTCATGTCATCTTGCGCGGAGGCCGGAACAAGGTCAACTACACAGCCGAAGCCGTGAATGAGACCTGCATCAAACTGGAAGCCGCGGGCCTCCGGCCGAAGGTAATGATTGACTGTAGCCATGCCAATAGCGCGAAGGACTATATCCGCCAGGCGGACTCGTGTCGCAGCGTTGCCCAGCAGTTGGCTGGCGGAGATCGTCGCATCATCGGAGTGATGCTTGAGAGCAACCTGGTCGCCGGAGCGCAAAAGCTCGTGCCCGGCCAGCCTCTGGTGCATGGGCAGAGCATCACAGATGGCTGCATGGACTGGGAACAGACGAATGTCTTGCTGCGCGAGCTTGCGGAGTCGGTGCGAGTTGGCCGGGGCGCTTCTACGGGCGAGCATGTAGTGTAAACTCGTGCGACGGCAGCCGGGCATCGCTTGACCCTACCGGCTGCGTTTATCCTCTGGAGTCGCGAATGAAAGTGCTTGCCATTGATGTCGGTGGAACCAACGTCAAGCTGTTGGCATCGGGACATGAGACCCGCCGAAAGTTTCCCTCCGGTCCGAAAATGACCGCCAAAAGCATGGTAAGCGAGGCACGAAAAACTGCCGCAGACTGGGAGTTTGATGTAGTCTCGATCGGCTATCCTGGCCCGGTTCTCGACGGACGCATCCTGGCTGAACCTCACAACCTGGGCAAGGGATGGGCAGGCTTCAACTTTGAGAAGGCCTTCAACTGTCCGGTCAAAGTGATCAACGACGCTGCAATGCAGGCGCTGGGCAGCTACAAGGGCGGACGCATGCTGTTTCTGGGACTGGGCACGGGGCTGGGCTCGGCGATGATCATCGACGGAAATCTGCAGCCCATGGAGTTGGCTCATCTCCCCTATCGCAAGGGTACCTACGAAGACTATGTCGGATTGCGGGCGATCGTTCGCCTTGGCAAGAAGAAGTGGAAGAAAAATGTGTTTGACGTGGTGGAAAAACTGACAGCAGCGCTGGAGCCCGATGATGTAGTGCTCGGCGGCGGCAACGTCAAGCTCCTGAAGGTGTTGCCACCCAAGTGCCGCGCGGGGAACAATGCCAATGCATTCATCGGCGGATTTCGTCTATGGGAGCCGGAAGCAGCTCTTGCGGAACATGTCGCGCTGCATCCCGTCGCGGTTCCGGCGAGCCGGGCGACGGTAGGAAAGAAGTCAAAGAAGAAAGTTGCCGCAATTTAGCGGGCAATTCTGCAACCGTTTCACGCCGTACTTTTCCTGTTCCTATGGGCTTGAATCTCGACCGAACATCCTCGAATGCTTCGAATGCTTCGCAGGACCCTCCGGACCTCGTTGCATTAATTGAGGAAGCTTGCAATCGAATCTACGCGATCGCGCGGTCTACGCCCATAGTTAGATTGCCGCGTGATTCTCGCGTGCCGTTGTCTACGCACGTTTTCGCGAAGATGGAACAGCAGCAGGTGACCGGCTCTTTTAAGTTACGTGGAGCTACGAACAAGATATTGAGTCTTGCGCCGGAAGTCGCTGCTAAAGGTGTCGTAACGTCCTCCACGGGAAACCACGGTCTCGGGGTGGCGGCTGCGGCCGCGTCACGGGGCATCGACGCGGAAATCTTCCTGTCGTCACAGGTGCCCGACGCCAAATGGAAGAAGATCGCAGCTTACGGTGTTCGGATCCGGACGGTTGGTGCGAATCCGTTGGACGCGGAACTCGCCGCTCGCAACGCTGCAGAGGAGTCGGGGCGTACCTACGTGTCGCCCTATAACGACTGGCATGTCGTGGCGGGCCAGGGAACGATTGCCGTCGAGCTGTTGCGCCAGCTGGAAAAGATAGATGCCGTGTTCATTGCCACCGGTGGAGGCGGACTGATCAGCGGGGTCGGCAGCTACCTGCGCGCACGCTCTCCGCAAACCGAGGTCATAGGTTGCTGGCCGGAAAATTCCCGTGTGCTGTACGAATGCATTCGGGCTGGGCGAATTATCGAGTTTCCGGAGGACTACACACTGTCGGAGAGCACCGCAGGCGGCGTCGAGCCTGGCTCCATCACTTTTGAATTGGCCAGGAAGGCAACGCACCGAAGCGTTCTGGTTTCGGAATCCGACATAATGGACGCGATGCTGTGGGCGCGCGGGCATGATTGGACGATCGAGGGCTCTGCCGGCGTTGCGCTAGCGGCGCTCTTTCAGGAAGCTCATCGCTACGAAGGTAAGTCGGTGGTCGTGCTGTTCTGTGGTGGCAATCTTTCGCCGGAAGTGAAAAGCCGCATGCTAGAGCAACAAGATTGAACAGGCCAAGGTGACCCGAGTGTTCCGTTACGCTATCGTTCGTCCGCCAGGCGAGAATTTTGCCGACGGTCTCACCTCGGCGAATATAGGCAAGCCGGACTTCGCGTTGGCGCTCGAGCAACATGAAGCCTACTGTGCGGCCCTTGAGGCTTGCGGACTTGAGCTTTTTCGATTGCCGCCGGACCTCGGTCACCCCGACTCTACGTTTGTGGAAGACACGGCAGTTCTGACGGGGAACTCAGCGATTCTGGCGCGCCCTGGCGCTGCCTCGCGGTTGGGGGAAGTCGCAGGAGTTCGCGAGTGTATCCAGCGCAATTTTTCTGTCGTCCACGAAGTCAAGTCTCCAGGAACTCTGGACGGAGGCGACATCTGCGACGCTGGCAGGCACTTCTTCATCGGACTCTCTCACCGCACAAACGAGGAAGGCGCTCGCCAACTTTCCCGCATTCTTGCCGCTGACGGATATACATCATCAACGGTCGACATTCGCTCGATGGACTCCATTCTGCACCTTAAGAGCGGGATCGCGTACTTGGGAAAGCGCAGCCTCATTGTGATGGATGAGCTCGCCAACAGGGAAGAATTCGCTAGCTACGATCTTCTCACTATTCCGGCCAACGAAAGCTACGCGTGCAACTGCGTCCCGGTGAACCAGCATGTGTTAATTCCGGCTGGTTTCCCAATGCTCGCGGGCGAATTGGAGCGCCGCGAGTACAAGACCCGTGCGTTCGAGATGTCGGAGTATCGGAAGATGGACGGAGGACTGAGCTGCTTGTCGTTGCGATTTTGATGTCGCGGAGAGTCGCTTTTTAACGGTTGCTTATTATCGCCGCCGAACTGCTGTCGCGATTCCACACAGTCCAATCACAAGCATCGCCAGGCTCGAAGGCTCGGGCGTCGGCACAGTCAACGGTGCTGCGGTGGTGCCCGTAGCCGTTACCCAGTCAATATTGTCGAACTCAAAGGCGGCGGAGCTAGACGAAAAGGAAACACTTTGCCAGAGATAAGGGTGTGCACCAACACCGCTGTACTGAAGTTGGAAGTCATAGTCAAAGGAAGCAGTATCGTTCTGCCCCAAACCAGGCGGGGTGGAATTGGCCTGAAGCACTTGGCTTCCCGTGAAAGAAACTGAATTGCCCGCGACATCTTTGAAGGTAGTCGTGTTCCAGGAGTCCACGCTTCCCCAATAGAGGGAGAATTCCGAGATGCAATGGGAACATGTGTACCCGGACGTGGAATTTCCGCCAACCGTCCCGAACTGGATCGTGATTGGGTTTGAAGTGCTAATCGTCGTGAGATACCACCCCAAATCAGTCTGAGTCGAGTTCCCAGGCCGCCGCCAGCTGTTAGCAGAGGATGTGTTCACCAGCGAGCCATTACAAACGCCTCCACCACAAAGGGTAAATTGCGGCACTCCACTATTGTTGGCATTTGACTGTGTGTTCAGCCCAGACTGGGAACCCGCGCCATCAGGGAGGGACGCCTTTGCCGGAACATAGTCGTGAAATCCGTCGCCACTCGAACCCTAAAAGCTCGAACCGCCCGAAGGCTTGTAGCCCAAACCGCACCAGGCTATGCCCGTAGGACAACTGGCGTTGCTGCCCGTGTCCTGCGTGATCTGCACGTTGCCGATGGTGATTTGTGCCCAGAGCAAACCCAACGAGCCTATAGTCAGCAGACACGTCAAGACCAGCCACTTACAACACCACTTCATCGTTCTCCTTCGGACCTGGAAGTTCGCGGCGCTGGAGTTCCGTTATCCCCACACCCCACCTTTGTAATTATAGGGTGTATCAAGGGCGTGGCATAGGGTTTGTTTTGCCGACAAAGGGGGGCTACGTTGTGCAGTTCACTCTGCCTCAGCCATCGACCAGAGTTTGTCATGCGGAACGACGTTCACCGCTTGGGCGCTCGAAAGTGCCATCCCCTTCCTCCAAAATTGTGCTAATGTCTTGCCAACGCTATGACTTGGCGGCTACTTGGGCCATTTCGAGCAAATATCGAGACAAGCAAGCGGTGGAAGGCATTCAGCCCGTGCCGTTCCACGCGGGTTAGGGCGAAGTGACTTCGGGGAACACGAGTTATGAGAGGCGCGACGTTTCTCGCTGTGTGTTTGTTGGCTTCCGCAACTGTAAGCCTGACCCAGGACCGTGCGCTCATCTCTGGCGACGCTACCGACAAGCAGGACGTACCGGTTACTGGACTTCACGTAACGTTGAGAAATGAATCCCTGCGAATCGACCGCTCCACCACCACAAATTCAGACGGATTGTATTTTTTTGCCGAGGTAGTTCCAGCTGAAGGATATGTCGTGGAAGCCTCAGGCCCAGGTATTGTTCTCTCGCCGAGGCGCGTGAAATTTGACGTTGAGGTCGGCGAAACTCGTCACATTCTGCCGTCATTTATTGCGGAAAAAGCGCCGAGTCCAACTGCAAGCCTACAGCGGCGAGGTCAATCGGACGCGACTGCCCAGACCTTCCGTCTTAGTGGTTGGCCCCCTTCCTATTCGGTAGCCGGAACCGCCTCGAACGTAGCTCAGCTCCAGCCGTGGTTACGATCCACTCCCAGCTTGATCTCCGACGTAGGAACCGATCAAGCTCCAGCCGATCAAAAGCCGCCGCCCGGAACGACACCTGCAGCCTCATCGCCAAACGCGCAGCAGCATGCGAGTTCCAGTGCGAAAGCTGCCCCTCAACAAGCGAACTCAACCGCTGAATCCGCGAAAGCGCGTCTCGATACGCTCTCCACCTCCGTCAGCACTGTGATTACGAGCAATCAGCTGCGCAGCCTTCCTCTGTTTAACCGCAATTTCCTTGCAGTCGGTCTACTCGTTTCCAGCACCCACGATGTTCCCGCATGGTCTGAGCTAAAAGACACGACGTTCAGCATCTCAGGCCAACGGCCAACGCAGAATGCATTCCTTCTGGACGGAATGGAAAACGTTGCCTCCAGCAGTAACCAGGCGATTCCATTCCAGGTGAATGACGCGGTGCAGGAGTTTCGGGTCACGACTGCCAATGCGGATGCCCAGTTTGGCCGCAACATCGGGGGCACCGTGAACATCATCACACGGCGGGGAACTGCCAAGTTTCACGGTAGCGTGTTCGGTTTCTTTGCCGATAGCGCCATGGACGCCACTTCGCCGTTGTCCGTCTACGGCGGATCCGGATTTACGCAGGCAGCAGCCTTTGCGGGCCCCGTGAATTCCGGGCCCGCGCCCAACACGAACCCACTTTACTCCCCCATATATCAGCCCGCGACCTACAACCAGTACGTCAGCACGATAACCAGCCTGAATTCAGCGAATAACACAACGTACTGCGCCGCTCCCGGCGTGCAGTACGGAACGCCTGCCTGCTTGCAGCGGTTTGACCCGAACGCGGTTCTGGCCCAGAACGATAGCCACACCTTCCCGTTGTCGTCGCAGCAGTTTGGTGGGCAAGCCGGGGGATCGTTTGCAAAGCGCTGGTATTGGTTTGGCGACTACGAGGGAACGCGTATTGACAATCCCAATCCAATCTTTGAGCGCGTGCCCAGCTCGTATGACCGGAGCCATTTATCCGATTTCGCAGGTCAGCCGGGATATCCGGATGCCGCAATCGCGCAGGCGGTGCTCTCGCTTTATCCCCAGTCGAACGTGCAGGCCATTCCAGATGTTCTCGAGTTTTACCGGGGAACCGCCCCAAATTACACGAACGTCGATAATTACCTGGGGCGCATTGATTTTACGCAGTCAGACCGGACGGACTGGACCTTCCGATACAACCTCCAGAATTTGTCGCAACTGCACGACGACACTTTGCCGAGTTCCTCCACATACCCAGGCAACGGCGCACACCGCGCTGTTTTGAACCAGAACCTCGTGGGAACCTTCACCCACCGATTTTCTGATCGATTGGCGAACGTGATTCGCGGCGGTTTCACCCAGTTCCAGGTCAAGGAGACCCCCCAAGACGCGAACTTCAACGGCAGCCAGGTGGGGTTGCCCATCGGTCCGGTCAGCACGTACCTGCTTTCGGGCCTTGATCCGCAGTACGCTGGTGCTTCTCCCGGCAGTAACGGGGCTTGGGGCGGCTGGTATCAGTCAGTTTGGTCGCCTCCGAGCGGAGCCCCTGCCGTCATGACGCCATCGCTCGACGGTCTGTTTCCCTTCGCCCGCATCGGCGCGCCGCTCAGTGCGCCCGGTATGCGGCAAGATCGGGAATTCCAGCTGACTGACAACCTGACATGGTTCAAGGGAAAGCACACTGTGCGTGCCGGTGGCGACGTGCGTTGGCTGCATAACATTTTCAACAATGGTGGCTACAGCCGCGGCATGGTCGTCTCCGGCGACATCGGCGAGTTCACTAGCGACAGCGAGACCTGTGTCACATGCACCAGAGTGCCTGCATTCTCGGACCCGTCGTTTGACTATTCGCTTCAGCAGTCCGCTCCCTTCAATACGACCTTTCACTCCTACGCGCTTGGGTTCTATGCCCAGGACACTTGGCGGTTGAGGCCCAATTTGACCATCAATGCAGGCCTCCGTTACGAGTATTTTTCGCCGCATAACGAAGTGAACGGACAAATATGGAACTACGATCCGGTTGCCAATGGGTTAGTTCAGCAAGGTGGAAAACAGGTTGTCGATCCGTACGGGGCAGTCTGCGGCACCGATCCCAGCGGATGGGATTCGGTCTATGGAACTACCATAGCGCTGCCATGGAACTGCAATGCAACAGGGAACTCCAATTTTCTTGTCGCCGACAAGACCAACTTCGAGCCGCGGGTCGGAATTGCCTGGTCCACTCCGAGCGGCGATACGGTCATTCGCGCCGGCTTCGGAATCTTCTACGATGAAATTCCGGCCAGCCTAATTGCGCAACTGGGATTCAATCGGCCGATACAGTATTCGGATACCGATCCGCAGGCAATCTACGATCAGAACTTTCAAAGAAGTTTTCCTTGCCGCGGTCGTCAGTGCGGTTTGGGCAATACCAGCCTGACGAGTATGCAATCGCCTTTCTACCAGTCGGCCAGCATCCCATTTGGCTTGAGCGCGGTCGATCCCAAGAACTTCAACAACCCGCTGACACGCCAGGTCAACTTCTCAGTAGGCAGGCAGATCAACCGTAATAACTCAGCCGAGCTTAACTACATCGGCAACTTCGTCGCCAACCTTCCCACCACAACCAATTCAGGTTTTAACAACGAGTGGTTCTGCACCGCCTCGGCAGCGGGAAATCTGGATCAACCATGCGACGCGTTCAGCTACCTCCCGATTTTCACCACGGCGAACCGTGGCTATGGAAATTACAACGCGTTTATTGCCAAGTGGACGACCACGGGCTGGCACGGGCTTCAGGCCCGTGCTTCCTACACTTTCTCGAAAGCGCTTGACAACGCCTCGCAAGCCGGCGCGCCTCTAATACCCGGCCCCCTCATGACACAGTTGTCAGCTCTGGGCTATTACGGTACGGGCAGTCCACTGCTCTATGCCTTGGGTACGAACGCCACCTCATTCCAGCCGCCGAGTGGAGTGTTCAGTGCTGGCGCCGTCGCTGCTAATTTTTCGGCTTTGACCGGACTGCTTACAGCAGGTGTCAATACCACGGGCGCTGGTCGTGTTCAAGTGACGCCCTACACGATTCCGCAAGACCCATACAACTTCCTTCGTAATGACTACGGCCCCTCCGATTTCAACCAGACCAACCGATTCATCCTTGAGTACAGCTGGGATGTTCCCACCTCAAGCCAATCGCGGTGGCTGACCGGTTGGATGCTGAGTGGGGTTTTCATCGCAGAAAGCGGGCAGCCATTTACGATCTTTGGCGGTCCCGTGGCCGGAGAATTGAATCAGCGAGTCAGTCTCACGGCCCCTTTGACGATGACGGGCAACCCAAACGGTTACATCGGAAACACTTCAGCCATTGTCTTGCCGGGCACTACTTGCCAAAACGCTTCAGGCGCTCAGTCGGCGTATGTGCTGCAATCAACCGTTGGCATTCGCGCCGGCACGGCCGGTACTCCGTGCCTGGGCGACTCGGGTCGAAATCAATTCACTGGCCCCGGCTACGTGGATTACGATATGGCGATTCAGAAAATGCTGAGGCTTAGCGAGGCACTTTCTCTCTCGCTGCGCGCGGAATCGTATAACTTGTTCAACCACCCGAATTACTACAATCCGATCAGTTCTTACAGCTTGGATGGCGTCACTCAGTATTCGCAGTTTGGCAAAATTGAATCGGCCCATAATGCGAGGCAGTTTCAGTTCGGAGTGCGTCTGAGTTGGTGACAAACTGCGATGACCTTTGAAAAACAGGTCTTCATTAGTTACGCCCACATCGACAATGAGCCGCTGACTGCCAACCAGCAGGGGTGGATTAGTCGCTTCCACGTGTCCCTGTCGGCCATGCTCAGCATGCGCCTGGGTCGCAAGGCCGAGATCTGGCGTGACGTCAAACTCGCCGGCAACGATATCTTCGCCGACGAAATCATCCAGCAGTTTCCCAAGACGGCCCTGCTGATCTCTGTGCTTACTCCTCGCTATGTCGAGTCGGAATGGTGTACCCGCGAGGCGAAAGAGTTTTGCAAGACCGCGCTCGAAACGGGCGGCCTGACGGTTGACAACAAATCCAGGGTCTTGAAGGTCATTAAGATTCCGGTTGATAACGAAAACCCACTTCCCGACATAATGAAGCTGGCCCTGGGCTATCCATTCTTCATATTCGATGAGCAGCAGACACCGCTGGAGCTTGACCCCGCGTACGGAGAGGAATTCAACCAGAAATACAACCTCAAGATGGCCAAGCTGGCCTTCGACGTCGCCGAGCTGATCAAGAGGATCGATGCGCTATCGACTGTTAGCTCGGTCGTTGCGTCGGCTCCGGCCGTAGAGAAGCCCGCTGTGTTTATGGCCGATACCAGCATCGATCGCCGTGAGGACCGTGAAGCGGTGATTGCCGATCTGCGCTTGCACGGCTACCCAACTTTGGCTGATGTGCAGTTACCGACAGAAGAAGCCAGCTTCGTCGGGGACCTCACCGCCGTGCTGGGCCGCTGCAAGCTATCGGTCCACATCGTCGGAGCCAACTACGGCATCGTTCCCGATGGGCCCAGTGAGAAATCGGTCGCGGTCCTCGAAAATGAAGTTGCCATCGAGTACGTCAAGACCTTCGGACTCAAGCGCATTATCTGGCTGCCGGAGGGCACAACTTCCTCGTCGCCGCGTCAGCAGGAGTTCATCAATCTGCTCTTGCGCGATCCTCAGGCGCAAACTGGCGCCGATCTCATCACCGGTGACCTGGAGGAACTGAAGGCCGCGATCCATGCCGCGCTGAAGAAAATGGAAGCCCCACCTCCACCTCCGCCTGTCACGGAGTCACCTGATTCGGGCAGCAAGCTGGTTTACATCATCTGCGACGAACGCGACCGCAAGGCGACAATTCCGCTGCGAAAGCTTCTGAAGAGCCAGGGACTCGACTCAGCAGTCCCTGCGTTCGAAGGCGACGCCGCCACGGTTCGGCAGTCGAATCAGGACCTGCTTACTGCGTGCGACTCTGCGATCATCTTTTACGGCGCAGCGGATGAAGCGTGGAAGCGCTCCATCGATGCCGAAATTCGCAAGTCCGCCGGTTACCGTGCCGGCAAATCGCCGCTCGCTCCGTTTACTTATCTCGCTGAGCGTTCCACCGGTGACAAGACCGACCTCATCGATCTAGAGGAGCCGCGTCTTATCGATTGCCTCGGCGGATTTTCCGAGGCGGCACTCACCGAATTCCTGAGCACGCTAACAGGAAAGGCGAAAGCGTGAGCGGAGCCACGGCAGTAGCCGCTCGGCTCGTAAACCCTTTCCCGGGTCTTCGTCCCTTCTACGAGAGCGAACAGTACTTGTTCTTTGGCCGCGAGAGCCAGGTCGATACCATGATCGACAAGCTTTCGGCCACTCGCTTCCTGGCCGTCGTCGGTACTTCAGGGAGTGGCAAGTCGTCACTGGTCAATTGCGGCCTGAAGCCGGCTTTGCGCCGTGGACTCATGTCGTCCGCCGGAACGTCCTGGCGCATGGCGCATTTCCGTCCGGGCAGCGACCCCATCCGGGCGATGGCGCAGGCATTAGTACAGCCCGACGGCCTCTTTCGAACCGCGGACATCGAAGGCATTTCGGTCCAGGAGATCGTCGAAGCTACGCTCCGTATGAGCAAGCTCGGCCTCGTTGACGCCTATGAGCAGTCTGTCTCCGATCAGTCGCCCAACTTGTTGGTGATCGTTGACCAGTTCGAAGAACTGTTCCGCTATCGCAACTTGCAACCGTCGGCGGGAGCAAGTCAGGGCACTGACGAAAAAGCGATCGCTTTCGTCAACCTCCTGCTCGAAGCGGCGGCCTCTCCCCATCCCATCTACGTCGTCATTACGATGCGATCGGACTTCCTCGGCGATTGTGCGCAGTTTGAGGGATTGCCGGAAGCAATTAACGGTGGGCAGTACCTTGTTCCTCGCATGACCCGCGATGAACGCCGCGCGGCGATCGCCGGTCCCGCGGCTGTTGCCGGTGGCGAGATTAGCTCCACTCCTTCTGACGCGACTGGTTAACGACGTTGGCGACAATCCTGACCAGCTTTCGATTTTGCAACACGCTTTAAATCGCACCTGGGCTGAATGGCAACGCGAGGGCGGCGCTGGGTCCGTCGACCTGCCGCACTACGAAGCCATCGGCACCATGACCCATGCCCTCGATTACCACGCCGAAAAAGCTTATGGAGAACTCCAAGCGGAGCAGCAAAAAGTAATCTGCGAAAAAGTCTTTCAAGCTATTACCGACAAGGGAACCGACGCGCGCGGCATACGCCGACCGACCACTGCGACAACCCTCTGCGCCATCGCGGGCGTGAGCCTCGATGAGCTCACAACGGTGCTGGCAGCCTTCCGCAAGCCCAGCCGCTCGTTTGTCATGCCTCCGGCCACAGACACCATCGCCCCCGACACGGTAATCGATATCTCCCACGAGAGCTTGATGCGTGTCTGGGTCCGCCTGAAAGCTTGGGTGGACGACGAAGCCGACTCCGCTTCCCAATATCAGCGCCTCGTCGAAAACGCCTCGCGGCACGCCAGGGGAGCCGCGGGGCTGATGACCGATCCGGAGCTGTCGCTGACGCTGGACTGGCAGCAAAAGCAGCGGCCGAATGCAGCGTGGGGCGAGCGTTATCGTCCAGGATTCGACAGCGCTATCGCGTTCCTGGAGGAAAGCCGCAAGGCTCGCGACGCGGCAGTTGAAGCTGAGAAGGAACGCCAGAGAAGGGAACTGCGTCGCACGCGCATCGTGGCTGCGGTGCTAGGTGCGGCATTTCTGCTTGGCGGTCGGTTTCGGCGGATACGCCCTCTATGAGCAGCGTCGCGCTTCGGTCGAGCAGGCAGCGCGTATGCAATCCGATAAACTTCGCGAGGCCCAACAGAAACTCGCCGAGGAGCAAGAGCGCGCTCGCATACAAGCCGAAGAGCTCAACCAGAAACTGAGTGTCGCACTCGACGACGCCCAAAAGGCCGAGGCCGGAGGCGAAAGCCGCCGATGCCCGCGCCGAGCATGAGCGCGACGTTGCCACCCGCACCGCGCAGATGTTCATCACCGCCATCAAGGCCCAGGCGGTCGCCCAGCTCGCTGCCTTCGAGCAGCTTGAAAAAGAAGAGATCCTGCAGCGAGACACGGACGCCAAGAAAAGTGCTGACGTACTTGCGCGCGACAAGCAGGAGCGCGATGCCAGCTACAAGCGCGCTAAAGACCTCAGCCTCGATGCAGCGCAGAAGTCGGCGGAAGCGGCCGCCATCGTGGCCAACGCCCGGCTACTGAGTCCCAGCCAAATCAGCGGCTCCGACCTCTTCGATGTCCTGCATGGCGAGGCGCAGATCACCGGCTACAGCGGCGGCACTAGCACGAAGAACCCCGCGGACATGTTGAGCGGCTCCGGTGGTTCGCCCTGATCGGGCCACAGTTTTTGCCGACGGTCAGCCCGTTGGTACCGAACACTGGATTGAGTGGAAGACCAAGAAGGAAGTTACCCTGCGCAGCGTCGGCCTCTTTGCCGCCCATGACCGCGATTCGCCTGCGTCGTTCTTTCAGTACCTTCAAGCTTTACGTGAAGAAACAGGGGCAATGGACTCCAATTACGGAGTATAGTCCCAGCTCTGATGTACGGCGGTAGTTGCGGTTCTCAACCCTGTTTCCCGGCCCCGGCTGTCGCCTACGCCCCAGGTACCGTGCTGGCATCGTGCATCAACGTCGTCCCAACGACTGGACAGGAGTTCCGCGCCGTCTTTGTTCAGTCTGTAAGTTCGGTGGAGGGTTTCTCGGGCCCTCGCGTGTTGCAGCTCGATGGCTACCAGACCCCGAACTGCTCCAAATAACCGGCCAGCAGCTTTCACTTAGACGTTCACGATGTAAGCCACGTCGCTCATCTACGCGTGCGAGTTCGGCGCCCCCGTTCCACAGCGACTGAACGTATAATCGAATCTCCTTCCATGAGTTACCAGGTTCTAGCCCGCAAATACCGGCCGCAAAAATTCGCTGATGTCATCGGTCAGGAGCACGTTACCCGCACCCTCAAGAACGCCATCGAGCAGCAGCGCATCGCCCATGGGTACATCTTCAGCGGGCATCGCGGCATTGGGAAGACCACCATTGCACGAATTCTGGCGATGGCATTGAATTGCCGCTCGAAAGATCATCCTGTTCCGGAGCCCTGCGGCGTTTGCGACTCTTGTGTAGAAATTCGCCAAGGCAATTCGGTGGACGTCATCGAAATCGACGCCGCCACGAACCGTGGCATCGACGAGATTCGCGAACTCCGCGATGCGGCGCGCTATCGCCCGGCACGCGACCGTTATAAGATCTGGATCCTCGACGAGGCCCATCAGATTACCGATGCCGCGTTTAACGCGCTTCTGAAGACGCTGGAAGAGCCGCCTTCTCACGTCATCTTCATGATGGCGACCACGCAGCCCGAAGATATTCCGCAGACCATCCGCTCGCGCTGCCAGCATTTCAGTTTTCACGCCGTCAGCTTCGACGACATCGTCGGCCAGCTTCGCGACATCGCGAAACAAGAAGGTATTAAGGCCGACGACAACGCATTGGCGATGCTCGCCGAGGCCGGCGACGGTTCTATGCGCGATGCCCTCAGCATTATGGACCAGGCCATCGCCAGTTGCGGCGACACCTTGAGCGGCGACGTAGTGCGTGGATTGGTCGGCACCGTCGGCTCTGACATCCTCGAAGACGTGATGGATGCTGTGGCCCGCAACTCCGGCGAAGATGTGTTGCGCACGATTGATCGCCTGCTGGTCGAGGGCCAAAGCGCGCAGCACTTTGCACGTCAGTTGGTACGCTTCCTGCGTAATACTCTGGTCGCGAAGGTCGCCGGCAGTGATTCGCCCGTGTTGCAGATCTCCTCCGACGAACGTGCCCGTCGTCACACGCGTCGCAGAGCGCTTCAGTGAAGAAGACCTGACGCGCTTTATGCAAATCATGCTGCGAACGCATTCCGATCTCGGTTACAAGCAGGAGCAGCGCTTCCATCTCGAACTCGGCTTGCTGAAGCTGGTCCATGCGCAGCGCTTGCTGCCGCTGGAACAGTTGCTGAGTGGGGAAGTGGTGAAAGCCGCCGCAAACCCTGGACGCGCGGGGACCTCGTTGTCCGCCGCCGGAGCTGCCAGCGCACGGACCGCGGCCGCTCCGCCGCTGAGGGCGGCTGTTCCAGAAACTCTGCCGTCACGCACTTCCGCCGCGTCCCCGTTCAAAGGCCCGTCGCCTTTTGAGGCCGACCGCAGCCGCAAGAGCGAGCCCAAGGCGGAAGCGCCGGAATTCATTCCTCCGTTGCCTCCGCGCTCAGAAGTGAACAACGTTGCACCGTCACCTAAGGCTGAAGTGGTCGTGGGTGCTGCCGTGGCCGTCGCTGATGAACCACCACCCGCCGTAGAAGCCGACGTAAACACTGAAGCACTTCGCGTTGCGGTTCTTAGAGCTCTCGAAGACGCCAACCAGCAGATGCTGGCGCACAACCTCGAGTCCGGTGAGTGGTCTTTGCGCGGCAACGAGATCACCGTGAAAGTTGCGATGTCGCAGGTGATGTGCGATGTAGCGTTGGGTGACGCTCCGCGGCGTATCGTGACCGATGCGTTGACCAAGGCATCGGGTAGGCCGATGAAAGTCAAAATGGTCAGCGGCGGAGCGCAGTTCGCACCGAAGGTTGCCACGTCGGCCGCTCCTCGTCCCGGCAACGGCGCCGGCGCGCGCAGTCGCGCAATGGCCGATCCGGTCGTGCAACGCATGCAGGAAAAGTTCGGAGCGGAAATCCGTTCCGTGATCGATCACAAGGACCGCGGGTAACTGGGCGAGGCGGCGCTGAACAAGCGCGGATAATTCGGTAGAGCGGCGCTTTAGCGCCGCGTCCCGAGCGGCATTTATTTTTGGGCCGGCTTTAGCCGGCGGCACAATATCTTATCTGGAGCCCTATGAGCGGAATCAATATTCAGGAAATGCTGGCGCAGGCCCGGCAGCAGGCGGAGAAGCTCCAGGAAAAGATGCAGCTGACGGTGGTCGAGGCGTCCTCTGGCGGAGGAAGCGTCACCGTCAAGATGAACGGTCAGAAGCAGGTCTTGAGCGTGCTCCTCGAGCCGGACGTGGTCAAATCCGGTGATATCGAAATGCTCCAAGACCTCATTACTGCCGCCGTCAATGCCGCGTCACAGAAGGTCGATGACGCGATGAAGTCCAGCCTAGGCGGGATGCTCGGCGGCCTCGGCTTGCCCGGCATGTAAATCGGTGGAAGCCCCGGCCTTTAAGCCGGGGACTATGCGCCTCCAAAGAATGTGGGGCTTCAGCCCCGGAATTACAGAACGAGGTACACGTTGTCCCGATTCGCCGAGCCGATGGCTCGCTTGATTGACGAATTCAAGAAGCTCCCCAGCGTCGGGGGCAAGACCGCTCAGCGCTTCGCATTCCATATTCTTCGTTCCACCGACGAAGATGCGGACCAGCTTGCCGACGCCATCCGCCACCTCAAGGCCAGCCTGCATCTCTGCTCGGTGTGCAACAACATTACAGACGTAGACCCTTGCGTCTATTGCGCCAGCCCGACGCGTAACCAGCGGCTGGTTTGCGTGGTCGAGGAGCCAACAAATATCGCCGCCATTGAAAAAACCCGCAATTACAACGGCGTCTATCACGTTCTGCACGGTACGCTTTCGCCGCTCCACGGCGTCGGGCCCGACCAGTTACGTATTGCTAGCCTAGTGCGTCGTGTTGAGTCGGGTGGTTTGGAGGAACTCATCCTCGCGATGAATCCCACCGTCGAAGGCGAAGCCACCGCGACCTATATCTCGAGGCTGTTCAAGTCGTCTGAGATTAAGGTCACTCGCATCGCCACCGGAGTTCCCGCAGGGAGTGACATCGAGTACGCCGACGAAGTGACTATGCAGAAGGCCATGGAAGGCCGCAGGGAACTATAGCGTTCTCGATTCCACCTTCTTGATAGCGGCTTTCAGCAGGTAACCATTAATCGCACCCTCCCATTCCGATCTGCTCTCGGCGTCTCGTTTGGCTAGATGCGCCACGTGATCATTGGCTTCTGCAGTGAGCGCCGTTCGCTCGTAAACTACCGAGACGTTCGTCTCATTAGTGGCGCCTTTCGTCAGGTGAATGTCGACCACCGTAACCAGCGCGTCAGGAATCACGTACACGTACTGTACGTGTCCGCTCGCGGCGTCAAAAGCAGTGTTCGTCCACACGCTTTTCACGCCTCCGTGCGCGACAGTAAAGACCATTCCCGGCTGATCGCTGGGAGTTGCCGGATACACAAACTGCGGTTCCCATTCTTCGGCCCACTTCTTCTCTTCCCACGCACCAAAAAGAGGGAAGACTTGGTCATACGAAGCCTTTGCCACGAAAGTGAATTCGTTGTGCGAGTGAACTAACGCGGTGGCCTTTGCATCCTGCGCCTCCGCTTGTCTCGCAGCCATTGCTCCGGCCAGCAATGCTACCGAGGTCAACAATAGATTCAGTTTCATTTCCGCTTCTCCTTTAACTGGTGACTGTCCGTCGATGTCAGCGTCAGCCCATAGATGCTGCGCAGCTTCTCAATCTCTTTCAGAGTGTTCTCAGAAAAGGGGGCCTTGCCTTCGAAGGCGTGCAGCACGATGCCCTCCAGCAGGTCGCCCAATGTCATGTCTTTCAGTTCAGCCAGGCCCTTCAAGACCTTTAGCAGGCGTTTTTCCATTCGTACGCCGGTTTGCACGCGTTCTACAACGATCGGATGCTCGGTTTGCACTTTCATGGTACCAAAATACCAATGTACCAAGCTAATTACAAGTCGAATTCGACCAATCGTCGTCGAAATCGACGCCTGCACCCCGTTTCGCTACTCCAAACGCATTGTGCGTTCGCTCACAACAGCAAAGTGACGAATATCACCGACCCTGTGTACGCTTACTTTGTACAGTGAGTTTGGCGGAAGGACCGCCCAGACTGCTGCCGGCGAGGGTGGCGGCCACACAAGATCGAGGAGAACAGCAATCATGGCGTACACAATCACTGATACCTGTACCAAAGACGAACTCTGCGTAGAAGCTTGCCCGACCGACTGCATCCACCCCAAGAAGGACGACGAGAAGTTTGAAGCTGCAACCCAGCTTTACGTTGACCCCGATGGTTGCATCGACTGCGGCGCTTGCGTGCCCGTTTGCCCGACCAACTCGATCTTCCCCAATGACGAGGTTCCGGCTGACAAGTTCGAGTTCATCGACAAGAACGCTGCGTACTACGCGTAAATAGGCTCTTCACGCCGGTTCGCGCGGCCTGGCATCATGCTGGGGCGCCCTACGGGCTCATCCCCCGAAAGTGCGAGAGGCACAGCTTCGGCTGTGCCTTTTTAGTTTCTACGTCGCCAGTTTCCTCCGCGGCCCTCACCGCTTGACTACCAACTCCGTTCCGTTTTAACTTTGCCTCACCCCAATCGGTTAGTAACGATATCCTCAATCAACTGAGTCAAAGGAGCATCGATGAACACGACTCGCCACCGGATCGTCCTAAGCCTACTGTTCCTCGTGGCAGCTTCTATCGCTGCGAATGCCCAATGGGTAGCTGTCGCGCGTGCTGTTTCCGGACGCATCCAGCAGATGCAGCAAGCAGGCGCTAACGGTCAGGGCGGCTACGACGTCGCCACAGTTGTCATCGAAGCGCCCGCGCAGAAGGTTTACGAGGTTGCCGTACAGCGGGTGCAGGCGCACGCCTCCGCGGTCAAACTCCTCGAGCAGAATCCTCGTCAGCGCATCGTGGCCTTCACCAACGGCGTGCAAACAGCGAGTCTGCAAGCGAACCCGCTGGGCGACAAACTGACGCAGCTCGTGGTGGCTTCGACGCTCGACCCCGCTCAGCCCAGCGCAACCTCGCTCGTGGTGAAAAGCATCCAGAACGTCTGCGCCGAGCTGAAAGTCGAGTGCACTTTGCAGACGGATTAGGCGCTGCGGCCAGCTTCTACCACCACGTTTCGCCCTGCACCCCGAAGTTCCAGCCCGAGGTTTTGTTCTTGAACGCCGGGCCTCCGACGTAGCCTTCCAGACCTTGCGACCAGTTGGCGTAGGTGACGAAGGCCCGCAGCACCGGCCGGCTGAAGAACTTTCGTCCCGCGCCAATCTGCGGTGCCAGAGTGAACTTCCGCAGCCATCCGTCATAAAGTCCCAACCCATTCGAGGTGTGGTCGAAGCCAGCCTCAAACGCGAGCGAGACGTGGTCCGTGAAGAACCACACCGGCCGCGCTCCCAGCGATATCCAGGTATTCGTTCCGTCGGCAGGGTTTCCGTTCGTCTGGGATTGATAAATGAACACCGGCTGGACCGCGAACTTGTTGTTCGGCTGGATCACGGCGCTCTCGGTAAACCGGAACGTATGTGCGTTGGGCAAGTACACCGTGGGCTCGTCGATGCCGGTCGAGAAATTCGCGGCATTTCCCACGCCATATTGCAGCGAAACCCGGTTGTACCCGCCGAACCATTCCTGGAGCGTGTGGCCGATGCCGATGGCCCAGCCTCCTGAGGATGGCACGATGCTCCCGTCGGCCAGCGTCCCGCCCTTGGAGTACGAGTAGTCGTACCAGACGCCGAGCTGTCCCACTGGCGTCTTTATTCCGTACAGTCGCACATCGAGCAAGCTCTTCGGATAGACTCCATTGCTCGTGATCAGGTCATCTTTCGCGCCGCCGAGGTAGGCCACTGCCAGCTGCCCGATCTTCACGTCGACGTTTTCCACGCCTCCACCGTAGCCGCTGGTGTCGAGAATGAAGAAGTCGTTGATGTCGATATTGAGCCGCCGGTAGTACCGCTCGCCTGCCCAGAATTGAGCCGTCGGATTCGACTCCAGCACATTTCCCACCTCGATAAACGCTTCGCGGAAGCGGAACTGATCGGTGTTGGAGTAGGTCTGCGCCTGCGTGGTGTTGGCCTCTACCAGCACCTCAGTCTTCATCCAGGCTTTGTCGGGATCGCGGTTGGGATTGATCCAGTTGTTGACGAAGATCATTTCGCCATACGTCTCGGCTTCATTACCCAAACGGTATTTCGCGGGTGCGCCCGGCGCCTGGAAGGCGACCATCTGTCCACCCTCGCTGTTCAGTCCCTGGCCCGAGCGCATATACCCGTGGAACTCGAATGCCTTGACCTGCTGTTTCAGTTCCGTAATGACTTGCTCGGAATCTTGCACCGTGTCATAACGTGGCGTGTTGGCAAGTTCCGTCTGTTCTATCTCCGTCTTCTGCGCCCGGGTGAGTTTGGGCTCTTCCTGCGCCGAGACCTGCTTGGCTACCTCGGTCTGCAGGTCGTTGACGGTCACGGTGTTTTCTTGCGTCACATGGGCTACGGCCCGGTTGGCCTGCTCCAGCGACGCGATGCGGCTCTCGAGCGAAGAAATCTGCTGCTCGTAGAGCTTCTTGATCTGCTGGATCTGCTGCTGCAACTCTTCCGTAGATTGTGCCTGGGCACCAGGTACAAATAGCAGAACAGCAGCGCCAAGCAACAGCATGATTGCAATCGACTGCAACCGCTGCCGGATGGTCGGAAGACTGAAAAGTTGTGACGACGAGCGCGCGAGGGCATAACGAGTCATGAAGACACGCTCCTGATTGAACTGGACAGTACCCGCGGATTATTGCACTGCATGCCTCAGAGGGCTAGGGCGATCATTGCGACAGGAGTAAGACCGCAGGTTCCAGGGGTCCCCCAAGTTTTCTCATTGAGCGCCGCAACAGCTATAATCCGGCGTCATGCAATCCTTGAGTCTTTGTTCCTCGCGTATCTCCCGCAGCGTGCTTATAGCGCTGGCACTCTTACAGCTGACGCAACTCCCGGTGTTCTCGCAGGCCGCCGCCGGACCGCAGGCCATTGCCGCTCCGCAGCAGAACATCCTGCCCTTCATCAAGAATGCGTGGAACACTCTTGGCCGCTCGATGAACGAGTGCTCGTCGATCTCCGATCCCAAGTTCGGAGCGGGCGCGACCTCGGTCATCTACCTGCCCTACGGAGTGACTGCCGCCTCCAGCAGTTGCGGCCCTGAGCAAGTGCGGCGTGAAGGTCGAGAACCTGCCCAAGAAGATCACCGGACTCGGCACGATCCCGGTTGCCGACTTGAACGCTCACGGCCTGCTCTATCTGCCCAACCGCTACGTCGTTCCTGGAGGCCGCTTCAACGAGATGTACGGCTGGGACAGCTACTTCATCATCGTCGGACTGCTCGAAGACGGCGAGCGTGACTACGCGCGCGGCATCATCGAAAACTTCTTCTACGAGATCGAGAACTACGGCGCAGTGCTCAATGCCAATCGCGCCTACTACCTTACGCGCTCGCAGCCGCCTTTCCTGACCTCGATGATCATGGCGCAATACGCCGCCGACAAGAAGGCCGGCAAGGCCGATAACAAGTGGCTTGCCAAGGCTTATGATTTCGCCGTGCGCGACCACGACCTCTGGATCAAGCCTCCCAAACTCGCGGGCGATACCGGACTCGCACGCTATTTCGACGTGGGCGAAGGCCCGGTGCCCGACATCGCCGACCATCCTGAGTACTACGCCGCCATCGCCGACTGGCTGCTCAAGCATCCCGAGGCCGAAGCGCAGTACGGCTACATCGCGCCCACGCTGGAGAAGGGAATCGGCCCCGAGTTGATGGTTCCGCTCTGCGACAACAAAGCTTGTCCCGACGCGCACGCCGTGAAGCTCACTGCCGACTTCTACCAGGGCGATCGCGCCATGCGTGAGTCGGGCTATGATCCGTCCTTCCGCTGGGGTCCGTTCGACGGATCCACGCATCACTTCGCGCCCGTGTGCCTGAACAGCCTGCTCTACAAGGCTGAGATGGATCTCGCGGAGATGGCCACCATTCTCGGGCACCCTGCCGACGCAAAGAAGTGGCGAGCAGCGGCCGACACCCGCAAGCAACTCATCAACAAATATCTCTGGAACGCCGACAAGGGAATGTTCTTCGACTGGGACTTCATGACCGGCAAGCAGTCCACCTATAACTACGTGACGGCGTTCTTTCCGTTATGGGTCGGCCTCGCGACGCCCGAGCAGGCCAAAGCTGTCGTGAAGAACATCGGCATCTTCGAGCATGAGGGCGGGCTGGCCATGAGCGACCAGCAAACCGGCGTGCAATGGGACCTGCCTTACGGATGGGCGCCCAACCACCTGATCGCGGTGGAAGGCATGCGCCGCGCCGGTTTCAACTCCGACGCCGACCGCGTGTCGGTGAAGTTTCTGGATACCATCCAGAGCAACTTCAAGCGCACCGGCACCATCCGCGAGAAGTACAACGTAGTCACCGGGAGCGACGAAGCTCCGGTGTTAGCCGGCTACCACGAAAACCTCATCGGCTTCGGCTGGACCAACGGAACCTTCCTGGCGCTCTACCACGCGCTGCCGCCCGAGCAGCAGAAGCAAGTGCTATCGACGAAGTGACTAAGCGGGAACGTACGTCAACCGAATCACGTCCTCGCCGATTCGTTCGCTGGCAACCAGGCGGAGCGGCGGTCGTGAGCCGGTGAAGAATGGCTTGCCGCCACCCAGCACGACGGGGTGGAGGTAAAGTCGATACTCATCAATAAGACCAAGGTCGGTTAGGCTTCCTGCCAAGACTGTTCCGGCAACGTCAATCTCCCCGTCGAGCTGAGCCTTCAGCCCACGTATCACCGCCTCGAGGTCATCCTCGACCAGTGTGGCGTTGGGCCCGACCGACTTCAACGTGCGCGACACGACCCACTTCGGCTGGTTCCGCCACCACGCCGCGAAGTCGCGTTCCTCCGCGTCCCAATCCGCCTGGTCTTCGTCCCAATAACGCATTACCTCGTACATGCCGCGGCCGTACACGGTGCCCGTCACGTCGCGCGTATGCTCTATGAAGTGACGAAAGAGAGCCTGGCTTGGCCTAAATTTCTGATGGTCGATGTAGCCATCCAACGACTGGTTCAATCCATACACGAGCTTTGCCATGGCACAAAACCTCCACCGCAGGTTCTTCAGAATAGCCTGAGCCGACGTCCCTAGGCCGTCTGATGAGGCGGCGCTCGTTCGGAAAAGCCCCTTATCTCCCAAAATCAGGGACATGTGGGTCACCCGCGGTGACGAATGTATGGGTCGCTTCGGCGAACAATCTTGAAGTTGTGAGACCCCCCGATTGTGTGATTTGCCGATGTTCAAAGCCACCCGTACACCTCGTAAGATATTTAATTATAGTAGCTTTAAGAGTAGTCCTACCCACCAATACTACCAATACAATCAATACCAATACTTACAATACTTTCAATACAGCCTCGGGCAAGGCGCAGTTGCAGCCGTAGAGCGCGTGGAGATTTCAAAGAGCCGCTTCAGATCCCCCGGAGTGGGTGCGGACCAAGGCAAGAGACACAAATCCCTCTCCTCGCAGCAATGGTTGCCGCCAAGGGGGCGGATACGAAAGGGCGTGGGTCACGGTGGGGTGTGACAAGCCGAAGGCAAAAGCCCCACATCTGCCAACAGAACGCAGATATGGGCCACGGGATATGTGGGCCACCAGCCCGTCAGACGCGCCGCGGCAGGAGCACCAAGTCGGCCGCTTCCTCAGCATCTTTGAGGAGCGTCTTGCGCGGCGTGCCTATCTGCGCACGCATGGTCAGCCCACGCGCTAAATCCGTGACCTGGGTTGCGCGCGCGGCTACGGGAAAGTCAGATGGGATTTCTCCCGCGCTGATCCCATCCCGGAAACGGCGCTCCAGCAGCGCCGCGCCGCCCTTGGCCGCGTTCTGCAGGAACCGCTGAACCTCAGCGTCGTTCACAAGCGGCGCGACGCACATCAGAAGGCAGCCCCGGGCGGACCCTTTCTCGGTCGCACTTTCGACGGCGTACCTCAGAAAGTCCGCGATCGAGTCGCGAAGACTCTGAGGCGAGAGGAGTGCCTTCGCGGCTGATGCGCCCTTCCGTTCTGCGTACGCCCTAAGGACGCGCAAGAATATCGCCCGCTTGTCCCCAAAGACGGCATACAGGCTCGGCCGTCCCACACCCATCCCGGCGACGAGATCGTCAATCGTCACTCCGTCGTAGCCTTTCGACCAGAACACCTGAGTCGCCTTTTCCAGCGCCTCCGTCTCGTCGAAGTTGCGCGGTCGACCACGTGGTCTAGCGGTATTTTGAATCATTTGGTTCAAAACTCCTTGACAATGGTCATCTCACAATATATTACTGAATAGTTCGATATTAGCAAGCCGGCTCTGGCCTCGCGGGGCCTCACGACTCGGCCTTCACCCTTCACCACGGAGATGCCCATGGAACATTCGATCGCGCTCGTCACCGGCACCACCTCCGGGCTCGGTTATGCGGCAGCCCGCGCACTTGCCGGAGAGGGCTGGCGCGAGATCATCGTCACTGGCCGCAGCCTGGCTCGGGTCCAGGAAACGGCCGCACAGCTCGCGGCGGAGACCAAAAGACAGGTCTTCACGCCGCTGGAGCTGGACCTGAACGCACCGACCAGCGTCCAGTCCGCCCTCGCCGAGCTCGTCAAGCGAGGTCGGCCGATCGATTTCCTACTGCTCAATGCAGGGTTGGTCGGAGGTAAGAAGCGCGTACTCACTGCGGCGGGCGTCGAGGCTTCTCAGGCCCCGCTAATCGGCCATCATCAACTGACTGTCGGGTTGCTCCGCGCCAACCTGATGAGCCCCAACGCGCGGATTGTTATCGCCGGCGCGGAACCTGCCCGAGGGGACGTGCCCCTGTTCAGCTTCACCGACGTGGCGGCCTTCGCGGCCAAACACCACCAGGGTGACCGAACCGCCGCTGTTGAAGCCCTGCTGCGCAACGGGCCGAACGTGAAGTACATGCCCAACCGGGCGTATGCCGACGCGAAGCTCATCATCGCTTGGTGGGTCGCGGCGCTGGCGCGCCGGCTACCCTCCGGCATGGCCGTGTACGCCGTCTCGCCCGGTAGCGCGCCCGACACCAAGGCGGTGCGTAACGCTGGCCCGGCGTTGAAGTATCTGTTTATCCCAATCGTGAAGCTCATCCCCGGCATGACCCAGACTCCTGAGACCGCCGCCCGTCGGTACCTCCAGGCATCGGAGTTCGGAACCGATGTCTCAGGGCAATTCTTCGCGTCGGCGCCGAAGAAGCTCACAGGCCCAATTGAGGCGATGCGCCACCCACACTTTCACGATCGCGCCAACCAGGAAGCCGCCTGGCAGGCCGTCGTCAAGGTCTCTGGCCTCGATTTCTCTTCCGCAGCAACTTGAGAGCCGGGTTCTATAAAAGGGGATGTCAAGAAAAAACACTTCTGCCTCGGCCTGGTGCCCCAGGTTCACCCTTATGTTGGGTTAACCTGGGGTCAGTGCACTCGTCACTCGGAAAGGAACAAGATTGTGTCGCTGCCCTCGCAAGAGATCACCCGTTGAGACTGTTCGGTGGGGCAGGACCAGACCCTTTCCTCTGCCCAGGTTATCGTCCAAAAGAAGGACGCGAACCTGGGGCACCAGGCAACTATACGGTAACTTTACCGCGCCTGGCAGACTGTGACATGCTGAGTAAATGGACGGTCTACCAAACTCGACATGTTTACCGGAAGTTCGGAGAGGCTTCGGAAGCGGCACAGCTTTTGGAAACGGAACTCGGCACGTTGCTCCTGTGGAAACAGACTGTCGCGGAAGACCTGATCGGTGGGGACGGGAAACGCGCCACCGAGATTATGAGGGCTATAAACCGCCTGACGCTCGGAACGCTCATCAAGAACGCCAAGGGAACAGCCAGCCAGTTGAGGAAATCGGAGCACTTTTAGACCGTGCGCTCCGAAGCGCAACCGACTTTCGCATTCGTTTTACCGGCAACACAATTTCCGCAGAAACTCAGGCGAGGGCCGCGCGTTGATGATGCAGACCTCGAGACTATCCACAGAGTCATTCTTGAGGCGTACAAGCAGTTGATGTTACTTGGCGGTGCGACCTGGATGCTCTGGCCAAGGGACCGTCCACGCTGCCCACGGCCCATGTGCGGATCATCTAATAGCCAGAGTTCTAGCTCGTCCGCGAGCATTCAACCGCCGACGTAAAAGATATCAAGGCAACTCTTCTTATTGGTAACAGATTCTATCGAGACTATCGGCCTGCCTTGGATTGATTTCTCTTAATTGTGTAGTCCGGCTAGTCTTCAGATTATCCGGCGCATTCCCCTTACCGTAACTTGCCGACGCGGGTCGAGGAGGAGGTTCGCGCGATGCGCAATGGTTTCGTGATCGGGTGCTACGCATGTTGATCTCCAAAGATTTTGATTACTCCATCCGGCTCTAGCGTCTGCCCAACTCGGCATCCAAGGCCGACAATGACAATCCATACAGTCGACTCGCCGAGCTTTTTCGAGCCCCCGCCAGATCGATCCGTGCAGCCCTCCGATTTGTTGGTCTTCTTCGGGAGAACGATACGGTTCCTTAGTCACCTCGGTCGGGAGATAAAGGGTGTCCTCACTGGCGATGCCGCCGTGGATGTGTACAGGTATTAAGGCACCATCCATTGTCCGACTCAGGTATGCGCTTAGAGCATCGGGACAACTGTGTCCCAATTCGTCGTGACCAGCATGAATGAGTTGCTGTGCGCAAGAAGCATCGAATCGACGATAGGCTCAAATTCCGAGCGCACCTTCAGTTCACCCTTTTCTTGAGAAAGTCGTATCTCTCGGCAAAGCGCTTTTCTGATTTCGACCAGAAATTCCTTGTGCCGATGGAATTGCTCCTTCGCCATTTCTCCAGGGCTGGAGGACCACCAGCGCAGCAAATAGACGATCCGCGCGAGAAAGCAATTCGCCCCGTCAGATGTCAACGGAAAACCGATGTGAGGCTGGAGCGCTCGAAGAACTGGAGCCCAGGCATTTTCTACAGCGCCGGAACCCACGATTAGGGCTGTGAGTGGCCTTGTATTCTTGGAACTCACCATTCGGTCAGCATAAATCCTAAATGACAATCCGTTCTACTTCATCGGGGGAAACCTCATCATCTCGCCGGTCATAAAGTCCTGTCGTCCGGGCAGGACTCGTGATTTGCAATCCGGCCGGGTGGCCCGGGCTCTTGATCTTGCGGGCATTACCAACCCAGCGTGTGCCCGCCAATCAGAGTACGTAGGGCGCCAGGGCAGCAGTCTGCCGCGCATAGGTGGCATATGTCTCCCCAAACTGGGAGCGCATCCACTTCTCCTCCATGCGGAGCTTGACCCAGAACACGAGGAAGATGAGGACGAAAACAATGAACCCGCGCACCTCGGAGATTGCAATCGCCATGCCAAGAAACCCGGCCAGAATGCCAGTGTAGATGGGGTGACGGACCACGGCGTAGGGACCAGTGGTGATCAGCTCGTGGCCCTGCTTAATGGTGACGGAGCGGCTCCAGTTGCGGCCGAGGTGCTCGCGCGCCCAGACGGCGAAGAGAAGGCCGGCGACGGTAATGGCGGCTCCCAGCCAGAAGGGCCAATAACCAGACGGCCAGAGTTGGACGTAAAGCCACGGCAGCGGGATGCGAGGTATCGAGAGTAGGGCGATCGCGATCAGGAAGATGAGGACGCGGAGGGTGCGCGAGGCTGCGGGCTCGAGACGCTGGGTGGCTTTGGTATCCGCAGCTTTGATCTGCCAGTAGACAACAAAAACGATCCAGACCACGGGAAAGAAGGATTCGTAGAACCAAAGCATGCGGACCTCCGGGCGCTAAAAGTACGGGTGCCCCAGGTTCGCGCACGCTTTTTGGCGCTAACCTGGGATGCCGCCGCAACTCCTCTTAAATCGGCTACTATGTCCTTTCCTGTCTCCATGCACCCGGAGACTCGGCTTGCCAACAGAGCCACAGACAGCTTTTTTCAGCTACAGCCGTGACGATTCCGAATTCGCCCTTCGTTTGGCCGAAGACTTGAAGGCGGCCGGTGCGAATGTGTGGCTCGATCAACTGGACATCGCGCCGGGTCAGCGCTGGGCGCGCGCCGTCCAGGATGCCTTGAACAGCTGCCAGCGCTTGCTGGTAATTCTGTCTCCCTCTTCCGTCAGCTCCACCAACGTCGAGGACGAAGTCGCCTTCGCTCTTGAGGAACATAAGACCGTCATTCCGGTTTTCTATCGTGATTGCAAGGTTCCTTTTCAACTGCGTCCCTTTCAATATGTCGATTTCAGGGTCGACTATGACCGCGGCCTGAAGGCGCTGCTCAGAACATTGGGTGTACAGCAACAAGCCGTGGCTGCCAGTAGTGCCGCAGCTTCCGCCGTCCCGAAAGATACCGCAGCCCGTGTCTCGGATGCGCACGAGCGTGAACGGAAGGCGGAGCAGCAGCGGCTGGAGCAGGAAGAAAAGCAGGCGACGGAACAAGCGCGCCTGGAAGAGCAAGAACGCGAGCGAAAAACGACTGGGGAGAAGGTGTCGCCGCTCCTCTCAAAGAAGATGATGATAGGGTTGGCCGCGGGCGCATTCGTTCTGCTGTTGGTGTGGATCCTGTGGCGGCTTCGATCAAACAACCAACCTTCGCAGCCGCAAACTGCCGTGCAGCAGCGAAACTGCCCTGAAGAGGTCTATTGCGACCCTGACACGGACCTAATGTGGACGATAAAAGATAACGGCAATGACATCACTTGGCATCAGGCAGAGCAATACTGCAAAAACCGCACTTTGGCGGGTTTATCAGGTTGGGAACTGCCCACGATCGACGAACTGGAAAAACTCTACGATCCTCAAAACTCAAGGGCAAACAACATCCGGAAACCGTTCCGGCTGAACGATGCCTTTGCCTGTGGAGTTCGACCAAGCTAGGCTCGGGTTCCGCTTGGTTCTTCGCCTTCAACGGCGGTACGCGGACCTTCTACCCCATGGAGGGCACCCCCGCCAGCCGCGCCTTGTGTGTGCGTCGTTCCGGAAAATGATGTGGGTGTTTCCGGCGGGTGGCCCAGGTTCGCGCCCTTCCTCTGGGCGCTAACCTGGGATTGCTTCATCTCCAGCAATCTCGTCGGAAGCAGTCTCGCTCGGATAGTTGAAGAAGAGCTGATTGCCGTCCGGATCATCGATCACCAGGAGACGGTAGCCCCAAGAGCCATCCTTGACCGGAGCGCCCTTGGCCTCGAGTTCTGCGCGCAACGCGTCCAACGCGGCGACCGCGGCCTCGTGCGTCGTCGGCTCGACGTTCAGGGAAATGAACATCAGCCCTTTGCCAACCTTCTCCGGCCACTGGTCGGACAGGATCAGCGAGCAACCCTGCCGGTCGACCTGTGCAACGCGCGCTCTGCCGTTGTCCTCGTAGCGCCAGGGGATGGTGAAGCCAAGCCGGTCAACGTAAAAGCGAAGCGAGGCCTCAACATCCTTTACGTGTAAGACGGGGCGTGCGAACCAGTCTGTCATAGGCTAAAATCCTCAAACACTGCCGTCCGGGAAAGTTGGGTGAGCTTGGCGTAAGCGTTGAATCCTTAGATGCGCGGCGTTCCGGAACGATCTCAATTCCAAGTCGTGTCTTTATGCCGCGCCGGATGGTTGGGATCGGTGAACTCCATCAACTCGATGGGTGCGCCGTTTTCGACGATGAACGCGACGCGCACGCCGTCGGATGGACTGTTCGGCGCAATCAGAATTTCCCGGCCTTCCAGCTCAGACGCAAGGTCACTCACCTCAAAAGCAACATGTGCCACCTGCCGCACCAACTCGGGAATCCGTGCGTCCGCTTCAAACCGCATCCATTCAACGCCAAACTCGCTGTTTTCGTGTCCGACAATAAAAGTCTTCAGATGCTTTAGGTGGCGCTCTCCCGGTCTCGGTTGGCTGGTAGGAATTCCAACGTGGTGATACCGACGCATTTTCTCCCCTCCGTTCCGGAATAGCACGAGTTCTACGAGATGATACTGCGGAGAGGGAACGGGCGGGTGGCCCATATTTGGCTGCCGTTGGCAAACGTGGGGCGACTCAACGAAACGCGCTGCCGCCCGCTAAAGCGGGCTGGGGTTCAGAGAGGATGGTCACCGCGCGCTTACGCGCACGGCTCAAACAAATGACGCCCTTCGGGCTCGCAACGTCGCGAAGTCACCCGAATGGGAGTCCATGTCAGCGGCTTCGCCCGAGTCCGCCAACGCAGACCCGGGCGCTGACATCAGGCTGGCGGGTCAGCCACGCTTGCGTGCTTTAGGACCGCTGTTGACGTTGGGAACGTCTTCGCCGAGAGCGGTGGCCAGGTCGATCTGGTGGTCCTGCTCCTGCACCAGGATCTGGCGGATCTGTTCGGCCATGGCATATTCTCCAAGCGCTTCACATTGCCGCACGCGATCGCGATAATTGCGAATGGTTTCGTTCTCATTTTCGAGATCGAAGCGCAGCATGTCTTTGGGATTTTCCGAAGTCTTCACCGGCTTGGGAGTGACGGTTGGCATCTTGCCGAGGTAGTCAATCTGGCGCGAGATGGTGAGAGCGTGATCGAGCTCCTGCTTGGCATGGATCTCGAGCTGGGCGGCGATGTCCATGTATTGCGCACCGGTGAGCACCTGCGAATAGACCACGTAACCGATGATGGCTTGATATTCGCGTGAGAGGTCTTCGTTCAGCAACTCGGCCAACCGGTCGCGCGAAATGTCGACTTCGGTAGTGGTGGACTTGGGTTCAGGCATTAAATTCCTCCGTTTGGTTGAATTCCAGTTAAGTAGATGCTTCGGGAAGCTCGAGCGAGTTGGTAGAAGTAATTTTTCCGGTGTGGAGGCGCGCCACAGACAAGTCTCCGATTTCGAGCCGGTTCAACCTGGCGACATCGATGGAGAGCTTGCGGATTGCCAATCGTCCAATGGCCAGAGCGCCTATGGCGAAGGCTCCCACGGCGACGGCGCCGATTGCCGTGGCGATGAGCGCCAAACGTGGCAGACCCGAAGAATTCAACTGCGTTTGTCGCGACATCGCCGCCTCCTAGGTAAATTTATTTCTGGAACGCGCAGGCCTTTGACGCGCAATAAATGACGCGGAACAAATTACGACAAAGCGGTGCCAGATAGCAACCGCCGGTTCGCTGGCCGTGTCACATAGGAAACGATGAGGAGCAGCAGCAGAACGAATGGCGAAAGCGCTTTCGCGCCATCGCCCGCCAGATAGTGTGCGACTGGCGCTGCGATCCACGCAAAGGTAAATCCCGCATACGCCCATTCTTTGAGCTTGGGCCAGCCCGGAATAACGAGGGCAATCGCTCCCAGGAATTTCGCAATTCCGAGAAGAACGCGCAGTTGCTGCGGATATCCGACGTGCGCAAACCCTTCCACCGCCTGCTGGCTGCCTGACAGGTATGTCACCGCCGCAAGTAGCCCGGCCGCTGCGATCAATCCAGTGCTTCCCCAGTAAAGAACCGTTCGTGACATGACGGTGAGATGCAAGATGTGAGTCCTGCGATTCACCGACCGTGCCGAATTTACGCAGTGTAAGAGGTACTACGACGGCGCGTTTTGATTTTTGGGGGCGCTGAGAAATGGATTCCACAAATTACGGAAATCACCTGATTGTGAGAAACCATCCAGGCTCGTAATTTGTGAACTAGACGAAGTGGCGCATTCGGGGACCCGAGGAAGCGAGCCGCTCACCAGGTTTGGCGAGTGGAACGATTCCAAAGGTCCCCGAAGTATTTGTGGTTCAACTGCTAGATGGATTGCGTTTGCCGCAGTGTCTACGCGATTCAGCTAAAACGGAATATCTTCATCCGTGATCTCGCCGCCGCTGTGCGCTGGAGCCTCTTCATGCTCGGGCGTGCGCTGGTCGAATCCGCCTGACGCCTTCGCGCCGCCAGACTTGCCTCCGCTATAACCGCCGCCTCCGCCTTCGCCGCCCTCGCGCTGTCCGCCGACCATGATCATTTCGTTGACGATGACCTCGGTCTTGTACTTCTTCTGGCCAGTCTCTTTGTCGTCCCATGACGACGAGCGCAGCGAGCCTTCGATGTAAACCGTGCGGCCCTTCTTCAGGTACTCGCCCGCGACTTCGGCAGTGCGTCCGAACGCGACAAGGTTGTGCCACTCGGTCTTGTCTTGCCAGTTGCCTTCTTTATCCTTGGCGCGCTCGGTGGTCGCCAGCGAGAAGCGGGCGACAGCCATACCGCCTTGTGTGTACTTTACTTCCGGGTCCTTGCCCAGGTTGCCGAGCAGGATGACTTTGTTGACGCCTCGTGCCATGAGAACCGCTCCTATCTACCTACCGCCGGGGATGTGTCATGAACTGCAAAGGATATCAGAAAGCGGCGGGCCGCTAACCGATGAATATCTTGTACAACATCACGTAAATCACCACGCCGGTCACGGACACATAAAGCCAGATAGGAAAGGTCCACCGCGCAATCGCCTTGTGCCGCACGAAGTTGCCCTTCAGTGCCCGATACAGCGTCACCAGGATGAACGGCACCACCACGACGGCCAGAAACGTGTGCGACAACAAAATGGCGAAGTAGGTCGGCCGCCAGATGCCTTCGCCCTTGAAATGCGTAACGCCGGCGCGTAGCACGAGGTGGTAATACAGGTAAGAGATCAGGAAGAGCGTCGACGTGACGAAAGCCGTCAGCATCAAGCGCTTGTGGGCTTCGCGGCGGCCGCTCTTAATGCAGTAATAACCGCCGCCGATGAGCACGGCGCTGGTACCGTTGAGAAAAGCGTTGAGGGCAGGGAAGAATGTGAGGCCCAATGCCATGGTCTAGACGCCCGGCTTGGTGCTGCGCCGGTTGGCCACCAGGAAGCAGAAGCTGAACATCACCAGCGCGAACGTGGCCAGCACGAGCAGGTTCGTGCCCGAGCGGCAGGATGGTCCGCCAGTTCTCCGGGATACAGCAGCATGCGCAGCGCGTCGGTCCCGTAAGTAAGCGGGTTGATGCGCATCAGCGCACGAATCCAAATGGACGCGCCCGCCAGCGGGAACATCGAGCCCGAGAGAAGCCACAGCGGAATCAGGAATAGGTTGATCACGGCGTGAAAGCCACCGGTGGAGTCCATCGGCCACGCGATGATGAAGCCGAGCGCGGTCAGCGAAAACGCGGCGAGGAATATGACTAGCACGGTTAATGCCAAGCTCACGAGGCTGAAGTGAATCCCGAGGAAAGGCGCGAAGACAAGAAAGATCACGCCTTGCAATGTGGCCAGCGTGGCTCCGCCGAGTACTTTGCCCAGCACGATTACCGAGCGGCTCACCGGCGCGACCAATACCGAAAGCAGGAAACCCTCTTTGCGATCCTCGATCACGGTCATCATGGTGAAGATTGCAGTAAACAGCACGATCATGATGAGCGCGCCGGGGAAGAAGTAATCGAGATAGTGCTGTCCGCCCGCGCCGCTGGAGCGAAACGAGGTGCCAAAGCCCGAGCCGATTACGAGCCAGAAGAGAAGTGGAGACGCAATCACGCCGACCACGCGGCTGCGCTGCCGGTAGAAGCGCACAATCTCGCGCCACCACAGGGCAATCGAGGGAAGAACGATGCCCACGCGGGTGGGGACGTGCAAGCTAGATACCGGTAATGCTGCAGTTTGCGTCGCCATCAGTTCGCCGCTTCTTCCTGCTCCGTCCAGAAGCGGTGTCCGGTGCGCCGGATAAAAACGTCTTCCAAACTTGGCTTGTGCACCGATACGCCTTCGATTTCGCCGGGGAAGGCTTCGACCACGTCGGTCACGAATCGGTGGCCGTGCTCGATCTCGAGACGCACCTTGTTGTCGATTACCGCAGCCTGCATTCCGAAGCGCTGCTCAATGTGCTGCGCCAGTGCGTCAGGCTCGGCTGCTTCGAGCAAGATGACGTCGCCACCAATCTCGCTCTTCAATTCGGCGGGACTGCCCAGAGCAACCACGTTTCCTTCGGCGTAAATCGCCAGCCGGTCGCAACGCTCGGCCTCTTCCATCAGGTGCGTCGTGACCAGCACAGAAACATGTTCTTCGTCGCGCAGAGTCTGAAGGTACTTCCACAAATCACGCCGCGCGCCAGGATCGAGGCCCGTCGTTGGCTCGTCCAGAAGCAGCACCGATGGATGATGGAGCAAACCCTTGGCCAGTTCGAGCCGCCGCTTCATACCGCCGGAAAACGTCTCGGCCTTCTCTTTCGCGCGATCGGCGAGTCCAACCCGCTCGAGCATTTCTGCGACGCGCGCCTTCAGGGCAGCGCCGTGCAGTCCATACACGTGGCCCACCAGCATCAGGTTTTCTTCCGCCGAGAGCTTGATGTCGATGCTCTGCTCCTGAAACACAACGCCGATTGAACTGCGAACCCTGCCCGGTTCTTTGGCAACATCGTGTCCCATGATGAGCGCCCGCCCGCCGGAGGGCACCATTAGCGTCGAAAGGATGCGAAATGTCGTGGTCTTGCCACTGCCGTTGGGGCCGAGCAGGCCGAAGATCTCCGCCGGACGCACATCGAACGACACTCCCGCCAGAGCTACGCGGTCGCCGTACTGATGGCGTAAATCCTGTAACTGAATGACGGGCGATGCAGTCGAATTGACGTCTGTGGCGTTCGTGGGAGTCTCTGCTTCAGGGGTTGCTGTCGAAGAATTCACAATACGTCTATTCTATGCCGCTCGGTTGAGCATCATCAGGGCAAACAGCAGGGGCAGGTAAATGACCGTTGCTTGCAGCAATTGGCGAGCGCGCGGTTTTGACTCCGATGCAACCGGTGTAAGCTTCATGGTCCACATGCGCAGGCTGAACCACAGCAGGCCGGTACCTAGCAGCAGCGCGCCTACAAAGTACGTCCAACCAGTCATGCCCATCAGCGTGGGAGCGAGCGTCACCGGCACCAGCGCGATCGCATATGCGACGATGGCCCGGATCGTCGAACGTCCGTCACTCTCAACCACTGGCAGCATGCGCACGCCGGCGTTTTCATAATCTTCGCGGTAAAGCCATGCAATCGAGTGGAAGTGCGGGAACTGCCAGAAGAACATGATGGCGAACAGAACGACTGCCTCGGCATCGATGCGCCCGCGCACGGCCACCCATCCGAGTAGAGGAGGCATCGCACCGGGAAATGCGCCCAGGAAAGTGCAAATCGGATGCACCTGCTTCATCGGCGTATAAACCAGCAGGTAACAAGCTGCTGTCAGGCCAGTCAGCAGCGTCGCCTGCCAGTTGGTGGTCAGCCAGAGGTAGATCAGGCCGCCGATGGTCATGCCGAATGCGACCACCGACGCGTGCATAACGCTCAAGCTCTTGGTCACCAGCGGGCGCCGAGCAGTGCGCAGCATTTGCGCATCCAGATCCCGCTCCATCACTTCGTTGATGGCGGCGGTTCCACCGCTCACCAGACCAATGCCGATAAGGGCATTAAACACTGCCCATGACAACCCGGGGATGCCCGACTTTACCGCCGCGAGAAATGCTCCGCACCACGTCGTGAGAATAATCAGCGTGGTTACGCGAGCTTTTACCAGCACCGAGTAGTCGCGCAGCAACGCTGACACGCCTACACGCGGAATCGCCAATGGCTGGGTAGCTGCGCTCAAGCTGCTACGGCCTTTCGTGACGCGGTTGCCATGACTCTGTTCTGCGCGCCGTCATGAATCATGCGACGGCTCTGGATGGCCAGCACGACAGTGGCCGCCAGAACTATAGCACCAAGAGAGACATGTGCCACCGTGCTGAGCACGATCCAGATCGTGGGGTTTGGTGGATTGATCATGTACAGCAACCGGCTCACGTAGGCGGCAAATCCCAGCCCAAGCTGCACCATCAGCATTGCCAGAATCAGTTGCGCTGGACGCTGCAATTGCGGCAGCCGGTTGTAGCGCGTCAGCACGCGCACTACGGTCCAACACAGCATAGCTGTCACAACACAGGCGCCAATGATGTGCGGCAACAGCCGAATGCCGGTATGCCGGAAGGCCGCGCCAAGAATCAGTTGCACCCAAACACAAGCCGCGGCCATCGCCGTCAGCGCGGGTGTACTCGGTGACAGTCCGTCCTCTGCGATCGGCTCGGCGTCTTGCAGCCAGCTCTTGCTGGTAAACAGCGCCATGGCAATGACCACGCAAAAAATCATCTGTGCCAGCGTGGCGTGCGCCGTAGAGATGTACCAGGGCAGTCCAAGCAGGACTCCCACCCCACCCAGGATGCCCTGTAGAATCACCGCGGCAAGCGCGGTCCAACCCATCGCCTTCATCCACGTGCGCTGTTCGACGCGCTGCGTCCAGACGGCCAACATAATGACCAGCAGACCAATGAATTCAGCGAACATTCGGTGCCCATGCTCGTACTGCACCCCGCCCACCATCGGGGGAATCTTGTAGAGCGAGCCGAACGAAGTTGGCCAGTCCGGAACCGACATCCCGGCCTGATTGCTGGTCACCACGGCGCCCAGCACGATCAGCACCAGCGTTCCAACCGCAAGAAAAACGGCAAAGCGATGGTAGGCACGGTTGTATGGAATCGTCTGTGAAGTCAGAACAATCTCCCGTTTACGGCTGGTCTCACGCAATGCTAGCCCGGACCCGCGAGTCGCAAAGAAGTTAGATGATTACGTCAGTCAGTCGCGCCATCCACGGAAGTCTGGCGCAACGGTATTCTATCAAACGGGTTAATCCGCCGTGGCGCCAAACTCCAGTGCGGATATTGGTGTCGCCTGCGGTCGCTACAACTCCGCTTCCCGCGTGACCGGGGGCGGGACAGGGATGGTTTGCAGCGCCTCGATGACCGCCTCGGCGAATTCGCTGGTGCTGGCCGTACCGCCGACGTCGCGAGTCACGTGCTTCTTCTCGGTGTAGACGTGCCCGAGTGCCGCGTCAATGTGAAGCGCGGCGCTGTGTTCGTTCAGGTGATGCAGCATGAGCACCGCTGACCGCAAGACAGCCGTCGGGTTCGCCATGTTTTTACCCGCGATGTCAGGCGCGGAGCCGTGTACCGCTTCGAAGATGGCGCAATCGGTGCCGAAATTTGCGCCCGCAACCAGTCCCAACCCGCCCACGAACGCCGCACACAAATCCGAGATGATGTCGCCGTACAGATTTTCCAGCAGCAGGGTGTCGTATTGATAAGGATTCATCACCAACTGCATGCAGGTGTTGTCCACAATGTGCTCGCCGTAAGTAATCTCCGGATAGCTCCGCGAGACCGTCCGCGAGCAGCGGATGAACAACCCGTCCGACATCTTCATGATGTTGGCTTTATGAATGGCGTGGATCTTCTTGCGCTTGAACTTGCGGGCGTACTCGAAGGCGAATTTGGAAATGCGCGTCGAAGCCTTCTCGGTGATGATCTTCAGGCTCTCGACCACGCCCGGAACCACTTCGTGCTCAATTCCTGAATACAGTCCTTCGGTGTTCTCGCGCACCACGATCAAATCGACGCCCGGGTATTTTGTGGGCACACCGGGAAGATTGATGATCGGACGGAAGTTAGCGAACAGCTCGAACTTCTTGCGCAGCGCTACGTTGATGCTCGAGAATCCTCCGCCCACAGGAGTCGTCACCGGCCCCTTGAGCCCTAAGTGCGTGCGCTCAATCGATTCGGTCAGTTCCTTCGGGATGTACTCCTGGTACTTGGCGTAAGCTTCGGCTCCGGCCGCGAAACTTTCCCACACAAACTTCACGCCGGTAGCTTCCAGGACGCGTACTGTAGCCTGTACCACTTCCGGCCCGATGCCGTCGCCCGGAATCAATGTGACTGTGTATGCCATGGGCTCCCGCCGTACTAGTTAACGGCCTTTGATTTATTGCCGGCAGTTTCTTTAGTATCCAGCAATTCCTTCAACTCTTCCATGAACTCTCGCACGTCCTTGAAGTCGAGGTAAACCGAGGCGAATCGCACGTAGGCGACCTTATCGATGCGCTTCAGGCGATTCATGATCAGCTCGCCAACTTCAGCGGCTTTTCGTTCGCGTTCAGGCGAGTCCACGACCAGGCCTTCCGCGTCGTTCACGATTTGCTCCAGCTTCGACATCGAGACTGGACGCTTCTCACACGCCCGCAGCAGGCCGTTCAACACCTTCTGCCGATCGAACTTCTCCCGACGACCGTCTTTCTTGATGACCATGTAGGGAATTTCGTCGATGCGTTCATATGTGGTGAAGCGCTTCTCGCACTGCAGGCACTCACGCCGGCGGCGAATTGACTCGCCTTCCTTGCTCTCGCGCGAATCGACTACCTTATCGTTTTCAAAACCGCAGAAGGGACACTTCATGGATGAAGGAAAAACGTGGGCAGAACCGCCCCACGAACTCGATTGTAACAGGGGAGATGTGACAGTCAGGATCTTGAATGTCCCGGTAGCAGTGTTCGAATTAATCGTCTCATTTCGGGCATTTTGTTCGATGGACCCCTGAGGCCAAGGGTGGTTTCCTTCCCATTCAGCGCAAACATTTGCATGTTGCCTGTGAATTGCCCGTCATCATTTGTGCCTCATTCCTACTGCGTCCAGTAACTAACCTATTACTTCCCGAAACGGGAACATATAACTCCTTGTATAGCACCACCATCGTGACCATCACCGATCCAGGGGGTCGACTGCCATCGCATCAACATCGCATCGAGTTTGTTGGCAAGCGGTGTGCACTTACTCACAGCGAGCACGACTCGCGTGTAGTCCCAAATTGGGACGTTCTCCACTCGCAGCCAGCTCAAGACGATCGCGAACAAGACGGGCATCATCCCCAGGTGCCATTTCGAACTCATTCATAGAACACAACAACTTTCATGCGCATGGAGGTGGATTTATGAAGCTATGTCTCAGGACTGCGATGGTCCTGATTTGTTGTTTGGCAATCGCATCGCCGGCATTCGCCGGCACCTTTACAAATGGCGGGTTTGAAGATGGCACGTTCAATGGCTGGACTCAGGGAGCCGGCTGGTGGTACGGCGGATGGCCACTCTATCCCAGCAACTACCTGCCCGGTGGATCACTGTACGACATCAGCGCCAACGCTTCGGGGATCGTGACTCCTGGCCCGGACCCGATCGTCGGAAATCTCCTCAACCAGGTCTACAACGGCTCGTACGCAGCTCGTGTCAATGATTGGTACAACAACTACAGCGTGTCGGTCATCAGTCAGACCGTAACCAACTATTCCGATCCCAAGATTTACTTCGCTTGGGCAGCAGTGCTGGAGGCGTCGCACGGTCCGACCGATTCTGACAACTTCACACTCATGCTTACCGACGACACCAAGGGCACAATGCTGTATCTGGTGTCGTACAACTCAGCCACCAACGGCCCGATCTTTCAACCATACGGAAATTGGTTCTACACGAACTGGCAGGTTCAATCGTTGGACGTCACTGCCCTGCAGGGCGACGACTTCACGTTGACACTGCTCGGCTCAGACTGCCCTTATGGTGGCCATGCCGGCTATGTCTATCTGGATGGATTTGGAGCAGCGCCTCCGCCACCAGGCACGCCAGAGCCGGGTACGCTGGTTATGCTCGGATCGGGTGTTCTGTTTGCAGCGAACTGGCTTCGTCGGCGGTTCTAGTCAAACTTAAAACAAGTGCCCGCGTCGTGGGATTCAGCAGATCCTACATACAGGCGGGCAACGGGGACCCTCGGTCGGTAAGATCCTCCCCGAGGGTCCTCGACTCGAAATTAGATAGATCGCCTTGGCGTGCTCACGCGAGCTTACTTCTCCGCCGCAGCCTGGGCTTTTTCTTCGGCCGCTACTACGGCGCGCAGCGATAGCCGCTCGCGATGAGCCAAGAGCAGCCCAGCGGGAATGACGGTCATAAAGGTCGCCAGCCAGATCAACATACCGCAGCTGACAGCAACTTCGCTCTCTACGCTGAAAACTTTGTTCATGATCGCTATGGTGGCCAGTTGTGACCCTCCGCCAACTCCGGGCAGTTGCAGCAGCGACCCGAACATGGCGCCAACCATCAATACCATGATGCTGGCCGGACCCAGCTCCGCCAGCCTGCCGCCGTAAGCATGCGTGACCAGCCAGTACGACACCGCCACCAGCGCCCACATTACTATTGAGAGTAAAAACAACTGCGCGAACGACGACCCGTCACTAATCGTCTGCAAGCCGTCAGTGAAGGCATCGACCTTGGCGCGTATGCCGTGCGCCAGACCAGGGCTGCGTGGCTCCAAAAACTTTTCGAGCCGTTCGCCGATCGCGTGTCCTGATCGGTGCAATACGAATGCCACTGCCGTCAACACCAAGATGCCGCCTAGAAAGACCATCGCCGACCAGCGTACTTCGGCCTGCAAATGCGTGTTCGGAAGGACCTTCCACAGTGGATCGCCAATGAAGCCGAGCGCGACGAACATCAGCGCTACCGACCCCATATCAAAGATGCGTTCGACCGTCCACACTCCCAGTTGCGAGGTAAGTGTGAGGTTCTCTTTCTTGGCAATAAGGTAGGGTCGCACCACCTCACCGGCGCGCCCCAGCAGCGACAGGCCAGCAAATCCGATGAATTGAGGCGCCAGCAGGCGCCTGGTTGTCGTTTCGCACATTGGCTTCAGGAAAATGCGCCACCGCACGGCACGCAATGCGTAGACAAAGTAGATGATCGCCACCGACAGGGCCACGTACGCCCAGTTGATGTGTTCCGTGTTGCTCCAGAATGTGGCCCAATCAAACTTCTTCCAGGCGTGCACCTGCAAGTAAACCAGCAGGCAAAGCACTGCCACGACGATCACAGTAACCAGGGTTCGCTTTTTGTTCATGAATGAGTGCCGACGGGCCTGCGGCTGGGAATTCGCCGCGTATGTGCAATCCAAAAGGTAATTGACTGTGAGAATAGGGTCAAACGCCGATTACTTGCCGCCCGTGCGATTCGCTGCGAGTGTGTCACCGCCGGGCGTCGGCTGCGCTACCTTCGCCGCCGATTTGGCTTGCAGGCGCATCTGCGCCAGCTTCTTGCGGTTGTAATCGCTGATGATCCTCGCCACGTACGCGTGCGTCTCAGGGTATGGCGGCACGCCACCGTACTGCTGGACTCGATGCGGCCCGGCGTTATATGCGGCCAGCGCTTTCGCGGCATCGCCGTTGTATTGCACCAGCAGATCGCGCAAATACCGTACTCCGCCCTCAACGTTTTCCGCGGGATCAAAACTGTTCTTCACTCCGAGTGTGCTCGCAGTCCGGGGCATGAGCTGCATGAGTCCCTGCGCGCCCTTGGGTGACACGGCTCGAGGATTGTTGCCGCTTTCAGCGCGAATCACGCTGGCGATGAAGTCGGCGTCTATTCGAGTGCGCGCGCTGGCGTCACTGACAATCGCAGCCAATTCCCTTTGGGCAACTGGAGCGGCAGAAGACTTTGCTAATTCGGCAGGGGCTGGTTCGAAGCCATCAATATCGGCGGTCGCAACATCCACGAAGCCTGCGTCGGCGTCAGTGCCCAGATACAACCGCGTGGCCGTGCCAATCCGTTCATGGTGCTCATGCCGGATGCTGAACCCGTTCCGCAGGTTCGCTATCTCGGCCGCGCGCAACTGTGTCGCAGCCAGCAGGAATAGCAATCCGAATTGAATCGCCCTACGCATTCAGAATCTCGGCGTTCGACTCCAATACCAGTTCAATCGTTGCGGCCACTCCGTGCTCATCATGGTGCAGGGTTTCCGCCCAGCCATTCAGCTTCAATTCGTCGCAGGCATTGCCCATGATCACCGGATGCCCGGCAAACGTCAACATCTCGACATCATTGTAATTATCGCCGATAGCCATGACTTCGCTACGCTCCAGGCCACGGTGTCGCGCCCACCGTTCCAACGCGTGTCCCTTCGAACAGCCCGCGTTGAGAATATCCACTATGCACAGGTCACGAAAGTCATACTGTGTGCGCAGCACGGTCATGTCTTCGCGGAATTCCAATGCGTCAATGTCCTTTTGCGCCTGCTCCATCCATTCGATCGGTCCGCAGAACATGGCTTGAATCGGGTCTTCGGTCAGTGCCTGTTCGATCGGACTGATGTACTCGATGACGTTGGCGTTTTTGTCCATCCACCGCCGGATTACGCCATAGAGTTGTTCATGGTTCTCGCATACGACCGCACCCATTGCCGGGCGGTCGAACGTCAGCACCGTGTAATTACGATATCGTCGCATGGCCTGTGCCAGCCGAATCGCTGTTTCCTTCGGCAGTAGGTCACGGTGAAACGTCTCGCCCCGCGTGGAGCGCGTGACTGCCCCATTGGAACTGAACAGCCACAAGTCGAACCCGAGCGATGCGGCGATCGGCATGGCGAAATCATGCCGGCGCCCAGTGCCAAGGACAATCTCGACTCCGGCCTCATGGGCGCGATTCAGTGCGTCGTGATTCTCGGTTGAGAGCTCCACCTTGGAATTCAGGAGAGTGCCATCAAGGTCGATGGCGATGAGGCGGATGGGGTGCTTCACACTCTCATTCTACCAACGCTGCGCCGTTCTCCAATCGTGTCGACAAATCACTGTCCCCGAGGAGTTACGTCTCAACTCCGCAAAATTCAAATCGTGACAAACGGAAAAAGCGGTTTGCTCCCTACCCGCAAGCAGCTTAAAGTAACAACACCATGGAGTTGCGCAAAGACCCCATCACGCGTTCCTGGGTCATCACGGGCGACGACCACGATAACGATCGCGGCAGCGAATTCCTTTGTCCTTTTTGTCCAGAATCTGGCCAGCAGTTGCACGTGCTGACGTCGATGCCTACGGTGAACGGAAATCCATGGTCGGCCCGCGCCGTCGTCCATCCGAATCCGCTGTATCGCGTCGAGGGCGATCCCGGACGCGCCGGCAACGGCCTCTACGACACCATGCAAGCGGTCGGCGCCCATGAAGTGATCATCGAGAACGCCCGTCACGACCGGCAACTCTGGAACTCCGATGACCGCGAAATCGAGCAGTTTCTCGCGCTATGTGCCCAGCGCATCCACGACCTGAAGAAAGACGGACGCTTCAAGTTTGTCAGCATCATCAAGAACGTCGGCCCGCACTCCGGCCAGGAGTTCGACCATCCCACATCGGAAATCGTGGCCACCACGTTCGTTCCGCGCCGCGTGCTCTACGAACTGCGCGCCTCACGTGAGCACTACCGCGTGAAAGAACGCTGCGTCTTTTGCGACATCTTCTCGCAGGAGCTAAAGCAGGAGAAGCGCATCATCGAAGTTCGCGGCGACTATCTGGTTTGCTGTCCTTACGCTTCCCGCACTCCGTACGAAACTTGGATCGCCCCTCGCGTCCACGAAGCCTACTTCGAGCGGGTCGCCTCGCGTTCCGGCGCGCTGCGTGATCTTGCTGCTCTTCTGCGGCGCACGCTCTTCCGCATTCGCAGCATTGCCGACGGCTTCCACATGGTGCTCCACACATCGCCCAACACGTTGCATAAGTCAGAAACGCTGGGCTATTGGAAGTCCATCGAAGACGACTACCACTGGCACATCGAGATTCTCCCCATTCTTGGACCGAAGTCGAGGTCATACGCGTTTAAAGAGGTCTATGCCTCGTCCGTAAGCCCTGAATCGGCAGCTGCGCGGCTTCGCGAGCGCCCGACCGAGGGTTGAAGGGTCTTCGTCATGACCGTTCGTCGCGTCAAAACCTACAGTGCTCAAACCGGCTATGTGTATGAGTACTACTTCGTAGGCAAAAGGGCAGCGCTTGCCGACGATCCTTTTGCGCCCTCGACCGAGTTCATATTTGATGTCAGTCCCGACCGGAAGTCAGTGTTCGCTGTCAGCATTTTTCTACCGCCCCACGCCCTCGCCGGCTACGCCGCAGAACGCGGACGCTCGCTCAGCGACTCCGAGCAGTATGCCGCTGCGAAACTCCGCATGTTGCAAGGCTTTGACGAGATCACCAATATGCTGCTCGACGGCCGCAGATTGGTCCTCGACACGGAATCGCTCACGACCCTGCTGGAATCCGTCGGAATTGACTAGCTGATTACTTCCTTGCCGTGATCGACAGGCTGTTGACGCGATTTCTTCCGCTCACTTCCCACGGCCAATGATGTCTAATGTCTAGAAGGGTGAGGCACTCGCGTGTTTACTGAACTGAAACCGACGGCCCGAAAGCGCTGGGAGCTGGCGCTGCTGCTGTCATTCGCCGCGCATGCTATGGTTCTGTTCCTGCTCACCTACCGGTCAACGCCAATCTTCGTCATGCCCTCCGACGTCGCGCTGGGCACACCCGGATCTTCGGGCAGCATCACGTATTTGGCTCCTATAGGCGCCGAGAAAGAAGTCGCAGCTCCGGAAAAGCCTAAGCTTAGTATTCACGCCGCCTCGCTGAAAACGCCAGTCACGCCCAAGCCCGCAGCGCCGATCCACGAGACCGAGAATCCCAGCGCTACCGCGGCGCTCGACGCCACCGCCCGCGCCGGATCGCTCTACGGCGCCCGCGTTCCCGGTGCTCCACTTACGGGTCACGAGGTCATTCCCGCACTCCCCCAGGTCTTTCCCGATCCGGCAGTCTCGCGAGCCGACTTGCCTCCCGGAGTGCAAGGTGACGTGATCGTCGAGGTCACCATAGACGAGCAGGGCAACGTCGTCGAACTCAAGCTGATTCGCGGAATCGGCTACGGCATCGAAGATCGCGTGCTGGCCACTTTGCGCCAGTGGCGCTTCCGCCCGGCATCGAAAGACGGCGTTACCATCGCCTCGCAGCATATCGTTACCTTCCATTACCCCAGCTAGTATTGCCCCAATCCGCGTGGTGTGACGGACATCACACCCTCGTGTGACACGGATACTCGGCCCCGCTGCTCTCCCGTTTATACTGACAATTACAAGAACGTTTCAGACCTATCTTTACGAGTCTGTGGGGTTTATGCCTCTAGTCTGGCTTCGAGTCGCGGTGGCGTTTTATGCGGTTGGCCTGCTCTACTCCCTCCTGTTACTGGGGAAGCGGGGCAACTTACTGGCTAAGATCGTCGAACCCGCCGTCGGCTTTGGACTTATTTTTCATTTCGTCTCGCTGGTCGAGTACACCGTCCTGATCGGCCGCCTCTCCTGGGCTTCCATTCACTATTCCGAATCACTCCTGGCGTTCATCGCCATGATCGTCTTCTTTATCTTCTTTGTGGGATACCGCACCACTTCGCTCGGGGTCGTGATTTTCCCCATCGTCTTCGTGCTGACCTTCGCTTCAGCGGTGGGCCAGCAGCCCGTAACGTTCACGTCTCCGGCGCTGCGCAGCAGTTGGATCTTCGTCCATGTGGCGATGATCTTTACCGGCTACGGCGGCTTGTTTCTCAGTTTCGGCGCCAGCCTTCTTTACCTTATGGAAGAGCGGGCCCTGAAATCGAAGAGCACTTTCGGCGTCATGTCGAAGCTGCCCCCTCTGCAGACGATTGACGACATCGGCTATAACTCGCTGCTCTTTGGTTTTCCGTTCATGACCTTCGGCCTGATTGCTGGCTCGGTGCTGGCGATTGCCAAGTACGGGCCGCTGTTCTTCACCGATCCCAAGATTCTGCTCTCGTTCATTATGTGGCTGGTGTACCTGCTGCTGCTGTACACGCGCTGGAATTCTGGTTGGCGCGGCCGTCGCGCGGCTTTGCTGGCAACGTTTGCATTTGTCATCGCACTGGGTGTTTGGGCTGCCAACAGCTTCAGCAGCGTCCATAGGTTCTCGGCCTTATGAATCTGATCGTCATCGGCGTGAACCATCAGACCGCACCCGTGGAAGTGCGCGAGCAGTTCGCTATTCCCGAGGCGCGATTGGCCGAGGCGGTGAAGTGCCTGGTGTCGCAACCCGGCATTGAGGAGGCGATGATCGTCTCCACTTGCAACCGTGTTGAATTGGTTGCCCGCGCCACGGATGCCAATGCCGACCTGCATAGTTGCTTACATCAGTTGTACGGTTTCGATACTCAGCCCTTTCGCAAATATCTCTATGAGTACCGCGAGCGCGACGCTGTAAGACATATCTTCCGCGTCGCCTCCAGCCTCGATTCCATGGTCGTGGGCGAGCCGCAGATTCTAGGACAGGTTAAGGAGGCTTACGCCACGGCGCGCGCCGTCGGAGCGGTGAACTCGCAACTCGATGCGCTGTATTCGCGTGCCTTCGCTGTCGCTAAGCGGGTGCGCACCGAGACTGCGATTGCATCGTCGGCGGTTTCCATTGCCTCGGTCGCGGTTGAGCTGGCCAAGAAGATCTTCGGCAACTTGGAAGGCAAGAGCGTTTATCTCGTAGGAGCGGGCAAGATGTGCGAACTGGCCGCGCGCCACCTGCTCGCCCACGGAGCCAGCAAGATTTATGTAGGGAACCGAACCTTCGAACGCGCCGCAGCGCTGGCCAAGAAGTTTGGCGGCGAGCCCATCGCCTTCGAGCAGCTTTACGACACCGTCGATCGCGCCGACATCGTTATCACTTCCACCGGTGCGCCGCACACCATCTTCCGCAAGGAGCATGGCGAGAAGTTCCTGAGCCGCCGGAAGAACCGCCCGATGTTCTTCATCGACATCGCGGTGCCGCGCGACGTCGATCCGGAGATGAACAAGCTTGATGGCATCTTCGTCTACGACATCGACGACTTGCAGCAGGTCGTTTCATCTCACATGTCCGACCGCCGTGTCGAGGCCGACCGCGCCGAAGCCATTGTGCAGCTTGAGGTCGATAAGTTCCAGTCCCGCTTGCAGACGCTCGACGTCGTACCGACCATCGTCTCTTTGCAGGAACACCTCGAGACCGTTCGCCAGGCTGAAATCGACCGCGTGCGCGGACGCCTGGGCACGATGACTCCCGAGCAGGAGTTGGCCGTCGAAGCGCTTTCCCGCGGAATCATCAACAAGATCATGCATACACCGATTACTACCCTCAAGAGCGCGGCGCGCGAATCGTCGGAATCCACGACGATTGTTGATTTGGTCCGCAAGCTCTTTAACCTGCGCGACGCACGCAAAGCCGAGGCGGAAGAGAATGACGCTGAGCTGAGTTCCAAGTCGGGAGGAAGAGACTGATGGCGCGACTGCGAATTGGCTCGCGAGGTTCCATGCTTGCTCTCTGGCAGGCCAAACACATCACTGCTTTACTGGTTGCGCAGGGACACGAAGTCGAGTTAGAGATCATCAAGACCACTGGCGACAAGATCCTCGACGTGGCTCTCGCGCAGGTCGGCACCAAGGGAATGTTCACCAAGGAGATCGAGGACGCGCTGGCCGAAGGTCGCGTCGATCTCGCCGTGCACAGCCTCAAGGACCTGCCGACGGAATTGCCTCAGGGTTTCGAGATCGTCGCCATTACAGAACGTGTCGATCCGCACGATGCTTTTCTGTCGGTTCACTACGATTGTGTGGATGCGTTGCCCAAGGGCGCGAAGGTCGGAACCAGCAGCTTGCGCAGGCAGGCTCAACTCAAGGCATTTCGGCCTGACCTTGACATCTTTCCTCTTCGCGGCAACGTCGATACTCGAGTGCGCAAGCTGGAAGAAGGCGAATACGACGGCATCATTCTTGCCGCGGCTGGACTGACACGATTGGGCAAGACGCAGCTGGTGAAGGAGTATCTGCCCGAGCAGTTTATGTGTCCGGCAGCAGGACAGGGAGCGTTGGGCATCGAGATTCGCGAAGGCGATGTCGAAATGCGCAAGCACCTTGCGTTCTTGGACGACGCTGACTCGCGCGCTGCGACGGTCTGCGAGCGGGCGCTGCTGAACCAGCTGGGCGGAGGATGTCAGGTTCCGATCGGAGCGTTCGCCGAGGTGAAAGATGGCAAGCTGCATCTCACTGGCGTCGTGGCGAGACCTGACGGTTCCGAAGTGCTGCGCGAGCAGGCGATTGGAACTGATCCTGTTGCGCTCGGCGAACTCGTAGGCAACACGCTGTTGAAGCGCGGCGGAGCCAAGATACTCGAAGACGTTTATGCCGCGGCTGCGCCGCAGAAGCCGTAAACGATATGACCTCTGACAAACTGCTTTCCGGATGTCGCGTTTTGGTATCTCGCGCCAAAAAGCAGGCAGGCGCGCTTTCGTCCACCTTGAAGGACTTGGGTTGCGAGGTCATTGAGATTCCCTTCATCGAGATCCGCAAGCCCAAGTCATTTGCTCCACTTGATACAGTGCTGCACAATCTCGCCAACTACGACTGGCTGATTCTCACCAGCGTGAATGGCGTTGATGCGATGTTCGAGCGCATGGCCAAGCGCAGGATTGATAAGCCTCAGCTCGCGCACTTGAAGATTGCTGCGATTGGGCCAGCAACAAAGTCGTCGATTGAGAAGCATGGCTTGTCGGTGACAGCGACTCCGAAAGAGTATGTCGCGGAATCGGTAGTAAACATGCTGCAGACGCGAGTGAAAGGGAAGCGCGTGCTGCTGGTTCGGGCGAAGGTCGCTCGTGACGTGATTCCGCGTGAGTTGCGCAAAGCTGGAGCAACTGTTGATGTCATCGAAGCGTATGAAACGGTTGCGCCGAAGTCTTCCGAGCGTCGATTGCGCGCAGTGCTGAAGAGCAAGCGCAAACTGCACGCGATTACCTTCACGAGTTCCTCAACGGTGAAGAATTTCGTGAGCCTTCTGGGAATTCGCAGCGCGCGCGCTGTGCTCAAGAAGTCGACAACGAATCACGGAGTTCATTCGGCTTCGATTGGGCCAGTAACTTCAGCAACGTTGCGCGAGTTCGGATTGCCTGTGGACATTGAAGCGAAGCGCTTCGATGTTTCGGGATTGATCGCAGCAATCGTTGAGCACAAAAACAAAATCAAATAGCCATCAGTCGTCAGCTATCAGCCGTCAGTCAAGGGCGATTCGCGAAATACAGGCTGACACCTGCAGGCTGATAGCCGATAGCCGATAGCTGAGAGCTATTCATAAATCGAGCAGCCGCAGCCCGGTGACGGCGCGCGGACCTTGAGGAAATCGGAGACGCGCTGGTAGGCGTCTTTCGTGGTTTCAATGCGCGAGAAGTTGTGGCCCTCACCGTCGTAAATCTTCAATTGGACAACGCCACCGTTCTTCTTGATGGCCGCCGCAACCTGCTGCGCTTCGGTCGCAGGGCAGCGGGCATCATTGCCGCCCGCGAGCAATAACAGCGGCGCCTTGATGCGATCGATGAAGTTAATGGGAGAGCGGTCGGCATAGAGGTCTTTGTTCGCCGCCGGATCGCCCATGATGGCGATATCGGTTTGCCGGATGTTCGGATCAACATTGGCAAGCTCGGTCGTCCAGTTCACGAAAGGAGTGATGGCGATGCCGGCGGCCCACAACTCCGGAGCCTTGGTCAGCGCCATCATCGTGAGATAACCGCCGTAGCTGCCGCCCATGACAACCAGCTTCTTGGGATCAACGAAAGGCGTTTTTTTGATCCACTCAGCGGCATCCAGCACGTCGGCCAGATCGCTCCCACCCAGGTCGTGCTCGTTGGCGTACAGGAATTCCTTGCCGTAGCCGGTGGAGCCGCGATAGTTGGGCGCAATCACCAGATAGCCCTGATTTACGACGTACTGAATCAGCGGATCGAATCCATCGACAAACTGTGACGCTGGGCCGCCATGAATCGAGAGGATGGCAGGGAACTTTCCGCTGGGCGTGATGTTGTTCGGCACGTAAACGAATGCCGAGATGGTGAACTTGCCGTCGCGGCTGGGATAGTGCACGAGTACTGGCTGAACCATGTCGGCGCTGCGCAGCCCTCCCACGAGGGCGTGGGTCACTTGCTGTGACTGCTGTGACGCAATGTCGTACGTCCACGCATCCGTGGGCGAATCTCCGCCCTGGTGGTAGTAAAGCAGCTTCGATCCATCAGGTGAGTAGGGCCGGGGATTGCCCGCAAGAGTATTCACTCCTGCCGTCAGCGGTAAAGTGTGCGTCTGCTTGCTCGCTCGATCGTAACTGGCGATCACTGTGCGGCCGTCTACGTTGGCGGTCCAGCAAACGGCGTGACCGTCAGGAGAGAACGTGCCGCTGCGGGTTTCCCATTTATCGTCGGTAAGCCACTTGACGTCGCCGGAAGCGATGTCGAGCAACCCAATGTTCCAATAGCCATTGTGGGCATCGGAGGTAATCAGCGCAGTCTTGCCGTCGGGCGAGAGGTCGCTGGCGAAGTAGAGATGATCCCCTGTGTGTGGCGTGAGGTTGCGGCCCTTAGCCGTGGCGAGGTCGAACAGGAAGACGTTGGCGTCTTTGCCGTCGGCGCGGACCTGCGTGTACGCGATGGACTTGCCGTCGTGGGCGAACACCGGCAACACGTTCGACAAGTTCGCCGGAGTGTTCTGAGTAACGTGCCTGACACGGCGTGTGTAAACGTCGATGACATCGATTTCGTAACTGGCGCCGTCTTTGGCCTTGGCAGTGTAGGCGACCTGCTTGCTGTCAGAGGACCAGACCGGAGATTGCTCGGAGATTTCCTTGGTCGTAGTGAGGTTGACGACCTCGCCGGTCTTGGGGGAGACGAGGAAGATGTCCCAGAGCTCGTTGCCGTCGTAGTCGGAGGCGTAGGCGATCCAGGAGCCGTCGGGCGACCAGGCTGGTTGGACCTGGCGCTGCTGGCTGATGGTGAGTTGGGTGGGCCATCCACCGGCAGAAGGGACGAGCCAGAGATTGTTGCGACCGCTGATATTGCTGATGAGGGCGATCTGCTTGGCGTCGGGCGACCAAGTGGTGCCGCCAATTTCGCGCGTCATGTAGAGCTTCTCGATGGTGAAGTTCTGCATGTTCTCGACATTGTGGCTTTGGAGCTTGGTGGGGTCGGTGAGGGGTTGTTGGGCGATGCCCATCCCGGTCACCAGGAGAAGCAGGATTCCCGCAAGAAAGTTCCCAATACGGGACGGTGTCGAGCACCCGGCGGCGAGGGTACCCCCCCTCCCCCATGATTTTGCAAAATCCTGCAAACAAAGGGGTTGCGAGGTGCCGGGCGCGCAAATTCTTGAACGCGTGGAAGTTACAGGTAAATTCGTCCAACATAAGGACTTACGGGAAATCAACACAGCTTGAAGATATTCCGGAGCGCAGGAAGTTGGCAAGAGCGGCCGTTGCGTAGGTGTCTGCATGCGGTCTCGATGGCGAGGGACACAAATCCCTCGTTCTCTTCGGGGATGAGTTTAGGAGAGCGCGAAGAGGACCGATAGGACGTGGGTCACGTAGGCGTGTGATAGATGCTAGTGACGCGAAACGATAGCAGAAGCGTGGCGGCGGCGTGAAGGAAAAGCAGATCCCTCGCCCGCTGCGCGGGCTCGTGATGACAATCAGTTGGAGATCGGTCGTGAGGACAAATCACCGACCAAAATGAGAACGCCGGAGCGGGTAGGCTCCGGCGGACGGGGGGGCTGCTCGATTGTTTCAGCGGGCCGTGCGACGGCGGATGACGCCGGCGAGTCCGAGGACGCCGGTTCCCAACAGCGCCAGGCTGCCTGGCTCGGGGACGGTCGGGGTGAATCCCTGAATCTCGTAAATCGAGTCAGAACCGGTACCGAAGGTCGAGAAGAGGAAGTCGCCGGTGATGGGGTCGATGAACGCGCCTTCTGCTCCAGTCAGTCCGAGAATGAAGTCCTGACGAGAGCTGAGGATGGGATCGCCGTTGCTGTCAACCTGGTATGCGCCGACGGTGCCGGCAGAATACTCAGCCATCAGCAGATTGCTGCCGGGGAAAAGGGGCGAGCTGTGAGGAACGTAGATGAAACCCTCGGGTCCGCCGGGGAAAGTGTTGATGTAGGTGGCGGAGGTCAGGTTGTAAGTGCCGGTGCCGTCGGAAGCATACGTGACGTTGTACCACTGGCCGCCGGACCACGACGAAATCTTCAGATCTCCGGCGCCCGGGAATCCGGCGGGAACGAAGTTGAGGGCACCGGTCGAACTGACGATGCCGATTGAGGCGAGGCTGACCGTCTTGTCGTCGGAGGAGCTGCCGGGTTTGATTTCGCTGACCTGGTTGACGGGGTATTGGGTGTAAAACAGTACGCCGCCGGGGCCGTAAGCGAGACCGCCGTCATTGTAAGAGCCAGCTGTGCCGAAAACTGTGGGAGAACCAAAGCCCGTAATGTGATTGCCCGCGCCGCGTGTGACGGGGACGTCGTAGAAGAGTCCCGGAGCCTGGTTCGCTGTGCCACCCAGCAGCAGAGTGTTGTATCCGGTGCCTACGATGTTCAGTCCGCCGTAAGGGTTGGGGATGTTGCCCGCCGGGCCGAGGTCAACGAGCGTGTAGTTGCTAGCGTAGCCGGGCGCGATGGTCGCGGTGGCGAAGAGGTTGGGAGCAAGCGACACGGCCAGCATGACGTAGATGGACAGAAGCAAAGCACGCGAACGATTCATGGTTTCCCCCCGGGGAGAGCAATCTATCGCACAGGGGGAGGATTTACAACCGGAAACGGACAGCTCGATGCAAATTTACGGGAAGTTTACCGCTGCCGTTATCGGCGAAAACGGTAGTGCGGACAAGAAGCAGGTCCTTCGACTGCGGCGGCGCAAAAGACGCGCCGCCTCCTCTCAGGATGACAAAGCAAGAACGACCGCTCAGGATGACACCTCAGAGTTGGGTGCGAAGTGGAGGACGCCGTCGTTGATGGGGGCGAGCTTCATGGTGATGGCGTCGAGAATGTAGTTCTGGCGGATGAACCAGGGCTTTTTGGATGCCTGCTTGGGGAGATCGGCGGAGGCGCGCGCGATGTATCCGGAGCTGAGGTCGAGCAGGGGCTTAGCGTCGAGTGATGTCGTATCACAGACGGGTACCACAACGTGGTAGTTATGGCGTTGCATGTGGCTGAGGATGCGAGTTACGAAAAGCGATGCCAGGTCAGCGCGGAGCGTCCAAGAGGCGTTGGTGTAGCCGACACAGAAGGCGAAGTTGGGGACGTTGCTGAGCATCACGCCTTTGTAGATGAAGGAGTGGCCGGGATCGACGGGCGTGCCATCGACGGAGAGGCGGACGCCGCCGAGAGCGAGCATCTGGAGTCCGGTGGCGGAGATGACGATGTCGGCGGGAATTTCTTCACCGGATTGCAGGCGGATTCCGGTGGCGGTGAAGGTGTCGATCTGTCCGGTGGCGATGGAGGCTTTGCCCGAGCTGATGGATTGGAATAAGTCGGAGTCGGGAACGAGGCAGAGGCGCTGGTCCCAGGGATTGTATTTCGGGTTGAAGTGGGTATCGACGTCATAGCCGGCCGGCAGGCTCTTGGCGGCCGCCCCTTTCATGATGCGCTTAGTGAAATCGGGCGCGCGCCGAGCGAGCTGAAAGATACCGAGGCTGATGAGGATGTTCTTCCAACGCACCATGCTATGAGCGGTGCCCTCGGGGAGCATGCGGCGCAGCAAGTTGGCAATGGGGTCGCGCGCGGGCAGCGTGAGGATGTAGCTGGGCGAGCGCTGCAACATGGTGACGTGCGCGGCGGTGTCAGCCATGGCGGGAACGAGGGTGACAGCGGTGGCTCCGCTGCCTATGACGACGACGCGCTTGCCGGAGTAGTCGAGAGCTTGGGGCCAGTGCTGGGGGTGGATGATCGGTCCGCAGAATTGCTCGACGCCGGGGAATGAGGGCTCGTAGCCGGAGTCGTAACGGTAGTAGCCGGTGCATCCGTAGAGAAAGTCGCAGGTACATTCGAGTGCGGCGTCGTTGTTTTGTATAGTGACGCGCCAGAGGGAGTCGTCGGATGACCAGGCGGCGGCGACGATGCGGTGATTGAGACGAATGTGTTGGTCGATGCCGAAGTGGCTGGCGGTGTCGCGCACGTAGTTGAGGATGGAGGGGCCGTCGGCGATGGCCTTGGCTTCTTTCCACGGACGGAAGGGGTAGCCAAGGGTGAACATGTCGGAGTCGGAACGGATTCCGGGATAGCGGAAGAGGTCCCAAGTCCCGCCGATGGCGGCGCGCGCTTCGAAGATGGAGTAGGTTTTGCCGGGACAGCGGGTTTGCAGGCGGTAGGCGGCTCCGATGCCGGAGAGGCCCGCTCCCATGATGATGACGTCAAAGTGCTCGGCGGACATGGGGGTACTGTACGTGACGCAGTGGATAGTGGCTAGTGGGTAGTGATAGATAGAGCGAGACAACATCAGTTTCGGGTTTCGAGATTCAAGAGACCCACACAATCCAAAGACAGGATTGTGTGGGGCACCCGGCGAATACGGAAGGCTACGGTTTCGCGTTCTTGTGAATTTCAACGGTAGACCAGGTTTTGTCGGCGGCGTGGCAGAGGGTTTCCATGTTGCACTCGGCGCACTTGGGCTTGCGAGCGATGCAGATGGCGCGGCCGTGATGGATGATCTGGTGGGAGAATGCGATCCACTTGTTCTGCGGGATGACCTTCATCAGGTCCTGCTCAATCTTGACCGGGGATTCTTCTCTCGTTAGCTCAAGGCGGCGGGAGATGCGCTGCACGTGAGTGTCAACGACCACGCCGGCGGCGATGCCGAACCACGAGCCAAGAACAACATTGGCAGTTTTGCGCGCTGCGCCGGGGACGGTGAGGAGTTCTTCCATGGTGTTGGGAACCTTGCCGCCGAAGTCATTCACGATCATTTGGCCGCGCCAACGATGGATTTTGCTTTGTTGCGGAAGAATCCGGTGGACCGGATGTCGGGCTCGAGCTCTTCGGGCTTTAGGGCGGCAAAGGCTTCGGGCGTCGGATACTTCTTGAAAATGATTGGCGTGACCATGTTGACGCGCGCGTCGGTGCATTGCGCGGAAAGGATGGTCGCGACCAGGAGCTCCCAGTCGCTGTGGTGGTGCAGCGCGCATTTCACTTTGGGATAGCGGTCGTCGAGATCGCGGAGGATGGCGGCGATGCGGGCGGGGGCGAGGGGGTTGTAGGCGCTCTTCTTGAGTGCTTTCGCCGCGTTGGATTGCGCGGGCTTGGCCGCCGGTCTTGCGGGCTGGCTTTGAGCCGGTGCGGGAGTACGCTTCGGGGGACGAGGCGTGATCGGATCGACAGCGAAACGCTTGGTTGTGACCTTGTCGTGGCGTCCGGCCTTGGAGGGTTGGCGGGGGATGTTGCCGCGGGGCATGAGGGATCTCCGGGATGACGGAACAGTTTATAACGTGGCCAGTCGCCGGTGTGTAAGTCAGTCACCAGTTTGAAAAGACGGGAGCGCACCGTGTCTCAAAGAAGGGGCAGGATGTGGCACCCTATTCATTCGAAAAAGCAGGTCCTTCGACTCGGACGCGCTCTGTTCGGCGCTTCCTCGCTCAGGATGACACCCGCGAAGAGTGATTACACTGTCAGCAGATTACAATGAGAGAGTTCCATCCATACGATTGCTGATTGTGGGGTTTCCTAGATGGCTTCAAAAGCCGAAGTACGGGCGGTTGCGACGGAACTGCCTGCGGTTCCGTTAACGCTGGAAGGCTACAGCGTGTTGCACCAGATGTTTCGCTTCAGCTGGTCGGAGTGGCGCAAGCTGGATGACGCGCGCCGGGTGGAGGTTGCACGTGAAGTCGCCGCGGCGTTTGTCGAGGGCGAAGAAGGCTGGACAGTTCGCCGCGTATTCGATGCTGGGACACAAGGGCGACCTGATGCTGGTGCACTTCCGCGATTCGTTCGATGACCTGAACCAGGCGGAGTTGACGCTTGACCGCACGGGATTGCGGAGTTTCTGGAGCCGGTGCATTCGTACTTGTCAGTGATTGAGTTGGGATTGTATGACTCGAGCGTAAAGTTGTTTAAGCAACTCACGGAGCGCGGGCTGATTCCCCTGACTGACCAGTGGAACAAGGAAGTGGAAGAGACCATGGAGCGGCAGCGGCAGGCGATGAAGCCGCGGCTGTTTCCGAAGATCCCCGACAGCCGGTACTTGTGCTTTTATCCGATGGACCGGAAGCGCGGCGAAGACAAGAACTGGTACATGCTGCCTATCGAAGAACGCGGACGGCAGATGGAAGAACATGGCATGGTCGGTCGGCGATATGCCGGCAAGGTGCAGCAGATCATCACCGGGTCGATTGGCTTCGATGACTGGGAGTGGGGCGTGGATTTGTTTGCGCCCGATCCGGCGGTGTTCAAGAAGCTGATTTACGAGATGCGCTTCGACCAGGTGAGCGCAGTGTATGCGCTGTTCGGACAGTTCTTTGTGGGATTGCGGGTTCCGCTGGAGAAGTTCGGCGAATGGGCGGACGGGAAGCTGCCGCGGTAAGGCGTAACTGGTTGCTGGTAATTGGTGCGTGCGGATCCGGAATTCTGAAACCAGTTACCAGTAACCAGTAACCGCGGCCAATGCGCGACGAGTCCAACTTTATCCTCTGGTACTTCGGTCTAAACACAAATCATGATTGCTCACATTATTGAAATTCTTGCGACGTGGATCACGTCGGTGATCTCGGCTGCGGGCTACGGCGGCGTCATGCTGCTGATGGCTATCGAGTCGGCATGCATTCCGTTGCCGTCGGAAATCATCATGCCGTTTTCAGGCTACCTCGTGTACACAGGACGGTTCTCACTACTCGCGGTTGCGACTTGGGGTGCGATTGGGTGCAACCTGGGGTCGATCCTGGCGTACGAGATTGGGTATTACGGCGGGCGTCCGCTGGCGCTACGGTATGGGCATTACATTTTCGTGACGCAGCACGAGCTGAACACCGCTGACCGCTTCTTTGCGCGGTGGGGATCGCTGGCGGTGCTGATTGCGCGATTGCTGCCAGTGGTCCGGACATTTATTGCGCTGCCAGCGGGAATTGCGCGCATGCCGCGGCTTCGCTTTCATCTGTACACATTTCTCGGATCGTGGCCATGGTGCTTTGCGCTGGCATACGTCGGGATGCGCTTGGGCGAGCAGTGGGACAAGGACCCGCGGCTCAAGTTGTGGTTCCATCGCATGGATGGCATAATTCTCGCGGTGCTAGTCGCGGGTGCGGCGTATTTCCTATGGTCGCACCTGAAGGACCGGGTGCGAGAGAATTCAGTCGTGGATTAGTGTCGCCGATACGCGGCTTTGGTCTTCATTGGGAATGCGTACCCGGGGCTTGCGCCCCGGGCTAATGACGAAGCCGCCGCTGCGTGGTTCGGGGAATGCGGGCCAAGCACCGCCCTCGTGGCACTTCCGGCAGGAAGCAGATTCCTCGCGCCGAAGAAACCGGCGTTCGTAAGGGCGACCTTTGCTGGACCTCACGCTGCATAACGAGACAGTCGGCTACGCGGCTTTTCCGATCTCGGTGGCCTCCGCGACTTCGAGTAGTTTGCCGCTCTTCACGTCGTAGATGTAGCCGTAGATCGCGATGCTTGCAGGCACGAGCGGGTGTTCGCGGATATGGGCGACGTCGTCACGAACACTCTGCGCCTGGTCTTTGATGGTCAGCCACTCGATGTACTCTGCGGCGCGGGAACCTGGGCCTTTGCCAATGTCGTGGAAGCCGCGTTCCCTGAGTGCCGCGGTTTCGAGGCTGCTGGCCAGCAGTCCACGAATCACATCATTGGTGAAGAACTCCATGCCGCAATTGGTGTGGTGGATGACGAACCATTCGCGCGTGCCAAGTAACTTGTAGGAAATGACGAGGGAGCGAATGGCGTCGTCGCTGGCGCGTCCTCCGGCGTTGCGGATGACGTGGGCGTCGCCTTCGGCCAGGCCAGCGAACTTGGCGGGGTCGAGACGGGCGTCCATGCAAGTGAGGAGGGCGAAGTGTCGCGCGGGGGGCATGGCGAGATCGCCCTTTTTGCCGAACTCGGCACTGTAGTTCTGATTGGCGGTGAGGACTTCCTGTAGAACTTTGCTGCTCATGGGAATTGGCTCCTTGAATGGAATTGGGTTGTTGATCGCCGGTAGATTGGCGGGAGCGGCGGAAAATACGCCGGGACCAGTTAACTATTTGGAATTGAAATGGAGCTCCGCAGGCGCGGAGAGACGCGATTAGCTACAACAACAACAGGGGCGGGCGTAGAGAAGGGTGTTCATGATTCAGTCAATTTCTCGACTCAATAATCTACGACGTGTTGACGATGGTACGTAAGCCAACCGGATTCGTCAACGTCGCTAACAGATGAGATGCTCGGTAATCGGGGCGAGGTTCTATAAGTCAATTTTGACGAACTTAGCGACCATGCGCTCGTAGCGGCGCCACGGGAGCACGCGCTTGAGCCATATCTGCATCTTTGCATCGCCGCCAATCAGGTAGCGGAGTTTTGGGTTAGGGTTGTTGGCGATGCTCAGAATGAGTTGCGCGACTTCGCGGGCGTCGCCGCGGCCCTTGGCGCTGCCTTTGACCCACTCGGTAAAGCGTTGGCTTCGCTCCTTGTTGGGCGAATTGGGATCGAGCGCGCCCTGGGCGACCGTGACGTTGCGCGTCCAGATGTCGGTGTCGAAGGCGCCGGGCTCGACCAGTACGACGCGGATGCCGAGAGAATGGGTTTCAATGCGCAGCGCTTCACTGAAACCTTCGAGAGCGAATTTAGAGCTGGCGTAGGCGCTGAGCAATGGGGCGCCGACGCGTCCGCCGACGGAGGCGATCTGGATGATATGTCCCGACTTCTGCCGGCGCATTACTGGGATCACGGCTTTGCTCATGGCAACGGCGCCGAAGAAGTTGGTTTCGAATTGATGGCGGTAGTCGCTGAGGGCGAGATCTTCTCCGAACCCGGCGACGCTGAATCCGGCGTTGTTGACCAGCACGTCGATGCGGCCATGGTCGTGCACGATGGCATCGATCACGCCGGGGATGGAGTCGAAGTCGGTGACCTCGAGACGGCGAAGGTCGAGGCGGTCGCGCACTCCGGCCTTGTGTGCGGACTCCTCAAGACGGCTGGCACGAGCCAGGTCGCGCATGGTGGCGACGACGGAGTATCCGTTCTGGGCCAGCTCAATGGCTGTGAGGAGACCGATTCCACTGGAACTACCGGTGATTACCGCGACTTTCTGGTCAGGCATGGTTTCCGCCAAATCCTTGATATTGCCAGCGAAAGGCGAATTGGCTCCATTCAAGCGCGCTGGATTGCCATTCGTGGCTTGAATACGAGAAGATAGCAGGTTTGCAGACACTTCATGAAACGGACTGATACGCATGTCAACTACTGACCAGCAGGATAAGAACAAAACCGCCACTAACGAAGTTGCCCCAGCGAAAGGGAAGCTGGGCGTAATGATTCCGGGTATGGGAGCCGTAGCCACCACTTTTGTAGCGGGTGTCGAGGCCGTGCGCAAAGGTATCTCAGCGCCAATTGGCTCGGTGACGCAGATGGGACACATTCGCCTGGGCAAACGCACCGATGGCCGTTCACCCATGGTGAAGGATTTTGTGCCGCTGGCAGGACTGAACGACCTGGTATTTACCGGCTGGGACATCTTCGAAGACGACATGTACGCGGCGGCGGGTAAGGCCGGCGTGCTGGAACGCTCGCTGCTGGAGCAGGTGAAGCCGTTCCTGTCGGAGATCAAACCGCGCAAGGCGGTATTCGACAAGAACTACGTGAAGAAGCTTGACGGCCCCAACGTCAAGAAGGGCAAGAACAAGAAAGAACTGGTCGAGCAGTTGCGCGAAGACATCCGCGAGTTCAAGCAATCTTCGAAGACCGAGCGGCAAGTCATGATCTGGTGCGGATCGACTGAGAGCTTTATCGAGGCCGGACCGGTGCACCAGACGGTGGAGTCGTTCGAAAAGGGCCTGCTGGCGAACGACGAGAACATTGCGCCGTCGATGATTTACGCCTACGCCGCAATGCAGGAGGGTGTCCCGTTTGCGAATGGAGCGCCGAACCTGACGGTCGACATTCCGGTGATCCAGCAGTTATCGAAACAGAACGAAGCGCCGATTTGCGGCAAGGATTACAAGACGGGGCAGACGCTGATCAAAACGATTCTCGCGCCCGGATTCAAGGCGCGCATGCTGGGACTGAGCGGATGGTTCTCCACCAACATCCTGGGCAACCGCGACGGGGAAGTGCTGGAAGATCCGGGCTCATTCAAGACCAAGGAAGAGTCGAAGTTGTCGGTGCTGGAGCACATCCTGCAGCCGGAGTTGTATCCCGAACTCTACGGCAATATTTTCCACAAGGTTCGCATTAACTACTACCCGCCACGCGGTGATAACAAAGAGGGTTGGGACAACATCGATATCTTTGGATGGCTGGGCTATCCGATGCAGATCAAGGTCGATTTCCTGTGCCGCGACTCGATTCTGGCGGCACCGCTGGTGCTCGACCTAGTGCTGCTGCTCGACCTGGCGAAACGGTCGTCGGAGTTGCGCGGCATCGGTATCCAGGAGTGGCTGAGCTTCTACTTCAAGTCTCCGATGACAGCGCCGGGGCTGTATCCCGAGCACGACTTGTTCATCCAGTCGATGAAGTTGAAGAACACGCTGCGCCACCTGATGGGCGAGGAGATGATCACGCACCTTGGGCTGGAGTATTACGACTAGAAGTCTGCCGTTCCTACTAGATTCGAGTTTGTAATGTTACGTATGGCCCAGCGCTGAAAACGCTGGGCCATCGTATTTGTGACTCGGGGTATAATCCTCGCCACCTATGACACTAGCCGCGGGCACTCGGCTGGATTCGTTTGAAATCGTCGCACCGCTGGGCGCGGGCGGCATGGGCGAGGTGTACCGCGCTCGCGACGCCGCTCTTAAGCGCGACGTGGCGATTAAGGTACTTCCCGAGTACTGGTCGCGCGACCCCGAACGTCTCCGCCGCTTTGAGCAGGAAGCCCAGGCCACTGCCGCCCTGAACCATCCCAACATCGTCTCGATTTTTCACGTCGGCCAGTACGAAGGCTCGCCTTACATCGTCACCGAGTTGCTGCAAGGCGAAACCCTGCGCGAGCGCATTCGCAAAGGGCCGATACGCCTGGCCGAAGTGCTCGACATCGGCGTGGAACTGGCTCGCGGACTGGCTGCCGCGCACGATGCCGGAATCATCCATCGTGACCTGAAGCCTGACAACGTCTGGGTGACGAAAGATGGACGCGTCAAGATCCTCGATTTCGGATTAGCCAAACTTGATCCCTTGAAGACGGCGAGCGCCAACGATCAAACGGTCACTGTCCAGCCCGAGACCAATCCTGGCCGCGTTCTGGGCACGGTCGGGTATATGTCGCCTGAGCAGGTTCGAGGACAGGTTGCCGACGCGCGCAGTGACATCTTTGCTGTCGGCGTAATCCTCTACGAGATGCTGACCGGCCGACGTGCCTTCTCGAAAGCAACTTCGGCTGAAACCATGACCGCGATCCTGAACGAAGATCCGCCCGCACTTTCGCAGGTCGCGCCTACGGTGCCGCCAGGGTTACAAAGAATCGTGAATCGCTGTCTCGCCAAGAGCCCGGACAAGCGATTTCAGCACGCTTCGGACCTGGAGTTCGCGCTGGAGGCGCTGTCGGACTCGAGTGGTTCGAGCGTCTCAGGAGTCCACGAAGCCCGGCCCAGCAAGCGAGGGACCTGGCTCGTAGCTTCCGCAGTTGTCGTCATCGCAATCGCCACCGCTCTTGTTGTGTGGTGGAGACAGCCACCGGCAGTTCCTGTGGTGGAAGCCGTAACCCAACTCACGGATGATGGCGAACCGAAGTGGTTCTATGACAATCTGCTAACCGACGGTTCGCGGGTTTACTTCAACGAAGGCACGGCTCTGAGTCCCAAGGTTGCGCAAGTGGCGGCCAGCGGCGGACCCACGGCCATCATTCCCACTAGAGTTCCGGTTCCACATATCGTTGGGTTGACACCGGAAGGGTCATCTTTGCTTACACTGGCCGGGGCCAACACCGAGCCTCCATTTCCTTTATGGACGATACCGTTACCCACAGGTGAACCGCGCCGACTCGGCGATATTGAAGCCGAGGATGCAAGTTTTTCTCCCGACGGGCACATTCTTTTCTCTCAAGGTAAGGATCTGTTCCTCGCAGAGAAAGATGGTGCGAACCCTCGCAAACTGCTCAGCGAGAATGGACTGATCAGGCAGCCAAGCATATCTCCGGATGGCAGCCATGTGCTTTTCGCGGTTTGGTTGGGGCCGGTCAGTTCCATTGTGGTGTCCAACCTGGACGGTTCAAGCCGGCGCCCGATCGTAGACTTTAGTGAAAGACGAGTGATGTGTTGCCCGCAGTGGACCCCGGACGGGAGATACATTGTCTTTCAGGATCAAAACGGAGGTCGGCCGGATCTTTGGGCTGCACAGGTGCGGGCCGGGTTCTTGCAAGGCATTCACCCGCCGGTGAAGCTTACTGACGGGCCGCTGGCCTACAGGGGCCCAGCTCCGAGTCGGGACGGAAAACAAATCTTCGCGTTGGGCATTAAGGGGCGCGGCCAATTAGTCCGCTATGACGTGAATTCGAAGCAATTCGTTCCATTTCTCTCGGCGATTTCGGCCTCCGATCCTACCTTCTCCAGCGACGGAAATTGGGTGGTCTATACTTCTTACCCCGAAGGCACGCTGTGGCGCAGCCGCAGCGACGGAACCGAGCGGATGCAACTAACATATCCCCCGGTACATGTGTACTACCCGTTCATTTCCCCGGACGCGAAGCGGGTCGTGTATAGCAACAGCACGGGTGAGATCAGTGTGATCAGCATGGATGGAGGGCCGCCGCGGAGGCTTGCAGAGAAGGAGTCGTGGGCTGCGAGTTGGTCTCCGGACGGGAACCGGCTGGTTTTCTCCGATTATACCGACCGACCTCATGTCAGATTCCAGATTTATGATCTGGGTACGGGAAACCGTTCCATCGTGCCCGAAACGGATGGGCTCACCGGTGTGCAGTGGGTTGCGAAGGCCCTCCTGGTCGCCGCGTCCACTGACCGTGCAAGGCTCGCGGTCTTCGATTTGAATACGCAGAAATGGTCCGACCTCGTGCCGGGTCCCATTCCGGGAAGTGTCGTAAACTGGGCCCATTCGCCGGATTACAAGTATGTTTACTACTCGACGGGAGGCCCCGAGCCCCAGGCTCTCCGTGTCGGGCTGGCCGATCATAAAGTGGAGACCATTACCAGCTTGAAAGAGCTGCCCCGCGCGATCGGCGCGGACGGCAATACCCAAATCAACGTTGCCCCCGACGGCTCGGCGGTCTTCACCCGCGACATCGGCACCCAGGAAATCTACGCCCTCACGGTGAAGTGGCCGTAACGTAGTTCTGCTTCAGTGAGCGGCAGGCTGCTGAGCGAGAGGCTTCGCGTCGAGCTTTTTCTGGAACAACTCGCGAGCGCTCAGAATGGTATCGACTGCTGTGTTGACACCGACGGTCGAGTTCACCATGAGGTGGAATATGTGGCGGTTGGGCCATTCGACGTTGAAATACTGGCGGATGAAATCGGCTCGCTCCTCGTCTACGGTTTCGGCGAGTTGGACGGCATCGGCCTCGGACTTGCCACTGTTGCGCAGGCGACGCACCTTCTCTTTTAGCGGCGCGTAGATAAATACATGGAAGGCATCGCGGCGAGGTTGCAGGTAGTAAGCGGAGCCGCGACCTACGATCACGCAGTCACCGCTTTCGGCGGCGCGTTTCACAACTTTTTCCGTAATCTCCCGAATACATTCTGTGTCCGCCAGCTTTAGGCGTGGAGCATTCAGGCTACCTTCGTAACTGCCGCGCATGAACGACTTCAGCAAGCGGTAGTAGAGAGGGTCACGCTTTTCTTCGTGTTCTTCGACGACGCGGCAATCGCACTCCATGTGGCGGGCGATTTCGTTGGTGAGCGCCTGGTCCCAGAGCTTCCAGCCAAGGCGGTCGGCGAGGGCCTTGGCGATATCGGCGCCGCCGCTGCCGTATTCGCGGTCGATGGTGATGACGCGGATGGTGCCAAGTTCAGGCGTGGGAGTGGTGGATGCCGACATATATTTGTTGGGGATCATAAACTACTTCACCATTTGCACTCCACCATTTTTATTCCGCCATGGGTCGGTGACCACCGAGCTCGTTCTTCTTCAAGAAGAAGGAGAGCACAAACATGACCAGGGCGATCGTCCCCAGCAATATGTAGGTATCAACGTAGGCGAGTGTGGTTGCCTGGGCAATCACCGTGCGGTAGATCAGGGCATAGGCGATTTTGCCGGCTGTGTAGGCGTCGGTTCCGGAAGCGACGATGCGGGCGGTCAATCCGGCGGTTGCGTCGGACAGGTTCCTGGCTCCGGGAGTGATGTTTGCGACCAAGTACGCCTGATGGACCTGGGACCGGCGGGCGATGATGGTGGTCACCATCGACGTGCCCACGCTGCTCCCGATATTGCGCATGAAGTTCACTAAGCCGGCCACGCTACTGCTTTTCTCCGGAGGCATGCCGACATAGGAAATCAGGTTTATCGGCACGAATAGAAAGGACAGCCCAAAGACCTGAAAAACGCGGAGCCACGCGGCGTTGCGAAAACTCAATCCGAGTTGAAGCTGGCGGCCGGAATAGAGCATGCCGAGCGCGACGGCGAGCCAACCAAAGGCAATCAGATAGCGGGCCTGAATCTTGCCCGAGAGAATCCCAATTACGGGCGTCATGAACAGTAAGAAGAGGCCTCCTCCGGAGAGCACGAGTCCGGCCGATTCTGCGGTGTAGCCCAGAAGGGACTGCAAAAAGAGCGGCAGCATCACCAGGGCGGCGAACAACACCAGGCCCAGAATGAAAATCATAATGTTGGCCTGGAGGAAGCTGAAGTTTCGGTACATGCGCACATCGATGACGGGATTCTTGCTGCGCCACTCCCAGATAACGAGTGAAACGAGCCCGACGACGGCCAGAATCGCCAAAGTTGTGATGAAGCTGGAGCCGAACCAGTCGTCCTCCTGGCCCTTATCGAGCATGATTTGCAGTGCGCCCACGCCCAGAACCAGCAGAGAAACGCCGATGTAATCGATGCGCGAGGCGATGCCCGCCTTCGTTTTGGCCCAAGGCGGATCTTCAATGAGGCGATAGACCAGCAGCAACGCAATAATGCCTACCGGAATGTTGATGAAGAAAATCCAGCGCCAACTGTAGTTATCGGTGATATAACCGCCGAGCGTAGGGCCGATGGTAGGTGCAACGATGACCGTGACTGCGTAAAGCGCAAACGCGAGACCACGCTTTTCGGGAGGGAAGCTGTCGGCCAGGATAGCTTGGGCTAGAGGCTGAAGACCGCCGCCACCGGCTCCTTGCAGCACGCGGAACAGGATGATGGCGCCGAGGCTAGGGGCGAATCCGCAGAGAAACGAACTGATGGTGAAGATGGTCAGGCAAATCATGAAGAACCGCTTGCGGCCCAGCATGTTGGAGAACCATCCGCTGATGGGGAGGACGATTGCGTTAGAGACCAGGTAAGAAGTGAGAATCCAGGTGCTTTGATCGGTGCTTGCGCCCAGGTTGCCGCCGATATAGGGAAGGGCGACGTTGGCGATGCTGGTGTCGAGGACTTCCATGAAGGCAGCACCAGCGACGACCACACCGATGAGCCAGGGATTGAACTGCGGGCGCCACGTAGGGGCTGGCGCCTCCGTGACAGCGCTACCGGAGGGTTCGGTATTCTCGAGGGCTGTCGACGTGGCTGCCATGGATGAAAGTCAATAGATGCTACGACAAAAGATTCGATTCCGGGTAGCTGTATTGCGCTGCTTATGAGGCGAAGAAAAAGGTCACGGCCTGACCGAAAATTACAACGATAAACCCGGACGAGTTCCGGCGGTCGCCCGGTCGCGAGGAGCGAATAGCAGTTCCCTTGGTTGCCACGGCGACCACCTGGCAGGCGCCTTACAGCTTCAGCGGTTCAATGTGCCAGATGTCGCGGGCGTACTCGCGAACCGAACGGTCAGACGAGAACTTGCCCGAGCGCGCGGTATTGAGAATCGACATGCGCGTCCAGTGTTCCTGGTCCTGGTAGGCATGGTCCACGCTTTCCTGGCAATCGATGTACGCCTGAAAGTCGGCAAGCAACAGATATTCGTCGCGTGTTCAGCAGGGAATCGACGATAGGGCGGAATAACTGCTGGTCTCCGCTGGAGAATGCGCCGCCCGCGATCTGGTCGAGGACTTCCTTCAGTACGGGATTGGATTCGTAATAGTGGCGAGGATTGTATCCGCTTTGCTTCAGCTGAATGACCTGCTCGGCGGTGAGGCCGAAGAGGAAAAAGTTTTCGGCGCCAACCTCTTCGCGAATTTCGACATTCGCGCCGTCGAGCGTGCCGATAGTCAGCGCTCCGTTCATGGAGAACTTCATGTTGCCCGTGCCGGAGGCTTCTTTGCCGGCGGTGGAGATTTGCTCAGAAAGCTCGGCGGCGGGATAAATCACCTGGCCGCTCTTCACGTTGAAGTCGGGAATGAAAACGACCCGCAGGCGGTCGCGCACGGCCTGGTCGGCATCGATGGTGGTGGCCACCGAGTTGATCAGCTTGATGATCAGTTTGGCCATGAAGTAGCCGGGGGCGGCCTTGCCTCCGAAGATCACCGTGCGCGATGTGATGGGGTCATGCCCGTCGTGCTTGATGCGGTTGTAGAGCGAAATTACGTACAAGATGTTCAGCAGCTGGCGCTTGTACTCGTGAATGCGCTTGACCTGCACGTCAAACATGGTCGCGGGATTGACGTTGATGTCGGTCCGTCTCGTAGATCAGCGAGACGAGGCGCTGCTTGCGGAGAAGCTTGATCTGGCGCCAGCGGGCGCGAAAGTCTGCGTCTTCGGCGAGCGGCTCGAGTTTGCGTAACTCCTCTTCGTGAGTCAGCCAGTTCTCGCCGATCTTCTCGGTGATTAAGGCCGACAGTTCAGGATTGCTGAGAGCCAGCCAACGGCGCGGAGTTACGCCATTGGTGACGTTGAAGAACTTCTCCGGCCAGAGCTCATAAAAGTCGTGCAGCACGGTTTTCTTCAACAGTTCCGTGTGCAGCGCAGCAACGCCGTTCACAGCGTGAGAACCGACCGTGGCGAGATTGGCCATGCGAACGTAGCGCGGGCCGCTTTCGTCAATGATGGAAACACGGGCGACGCGGGCATCGTCGTTGGGGAACTTGGCGCGGACTTCGTCGAGGAAGCGGCGATTGATCTCGTAGATGATCTCGAGATGGCGCGGCAGCAGGCTGCCGAAAAGAGGCACAGGCCATTTCTCCAGCGCCTCAGGCAGCAACGTGTGATTGGTGTAGGCCAATGCTTTCTGCGTTACCGTCCAGGCTTCGTCCCAGTCGAGTTCATGAATGTCGACGAGCAGCCGCATCAGTTCGGCCACGGCAATGGAAGGATGCGTGTCGTTGAGCTGGATGGCATAGGACTCGTGGAATGTGTGGGGAGTGCCGCCGCGCAATTTGTGAATGCGAATCATGTCCTGCAGGGAGCAAGAAGTGAAGAAGTATTGCTGCTGGAGCCGCAGGATCTTGCCGGCAACCGCCTCGTCATTGGGATACAGGACCTTGCTGATGGTCTCAGACGCCACCTTCTCCTGCACGGCATCGTAGTAATCGCCTTTGTTGAACGCCTGGAAATCGAACGACTCGACCGCTTCTGAAGACCACAGCCGCAGAAAGTTGGTCATGTTGGTGCCGTAACCAGCGATGGGGATGTCGTTGGCAATGCCGCGCACGACATGCTCGGGAATCCAGCGCACGCGGAAGTGGCCATGTTCATCGTGATATTGCTCCGTGTGGCCGCCGCTGCCGATGTAGTGCGCGATTTCTGGCCGCGACATTTCCCAAGGATTGCCCAGGCTCAGCCACTTGTCGGTCTTCTCGACCTGCCAGCCATTTTGAATTTCCTGGTCGAACAGGCCGAACTCGTAGCGGATGCCATAACCGATGGCGGGAATGTTGAGTGTCGCCAGGATTCCATGTAGCAGGCTGCGAGACGGCCGAGGCCGCCATTTCCGAGACCCGGTTCGGGTTCATGATCGAGGAGCTTGCCGAGGTCCTGGCCGAGTTCGCCCAGGGCCGACTCGACGGCGTCATGTATGCGATGAACGTTGACCAGGTTGTTGCCCAACTGAGGGCCGATGAGGAACTCGGCCGAAAGATAACAGACAAACCGGGCACGCGTTCCGCGGGCTCGGCCAAATGCTTCGACCCAGTCGTTCATCATGCGGTCGCGGACGGCGAATGCGACCGCCATGTACCAATCGTTGGTAGAGGCAATCTTGGGAATGCGCGTCTGAACGTAGTAAAGATTGTCGAGAATGGCTTGTTTCAGTTCGGCGGGCGAACGGCCTGTACGCACTTGCGGGGCTTCCATGTAATGCACCTCGTATGACTCACACTTGCCTTTGCTGTGGCAGCAACCTCGTTCATACCACAGCGACTAACCAAAGGACGAAAGTGTAAATGGAATTTCACACAGAGGCGGAAAAAGCCTCAAGGAAATCATAGTGCTGCGACGGAGCGATGGCGCAAAAATCTCCAGATTGTTCTCAATCGGGACATTCTTGCTCTGGTGGTGGCGGTCGCTATCTGCGTAGTTGCAGGCTAAGCGGCAGGCTGAATATTCTGGTTTACCCGGAAAAAGTTCGTCGGGTCGTACTTCTTCTTTATCTCGGCCAGACGCTGGTAATTGTCACGGTAGGTGGCCTGCACGCGGTCTTGTCCTTCGTCCATCATGAAATTGACGTACGCGCCGCCTGCGGAATAGGGATGAAGAGCATCCCAGTAATCCTTGCACCAGGTTGTAATAGCTGCAGAATTGGCGGGGTCGGGATCGACGCCGACGATCACTTCGGCGAACAAGGCCTCGCGGAAGCTGTAAGCCGTGTCAGACTTTCCGACGCGCTGCGGTGCGCCGTTCACTGGATAGAGATGCATAGTGGACAGCATGGAGGGGAGTTTGGAGCCGTGTTCCACGTGTCGGGCGATGGCGTCGTCGGTCAGCTCCGTGAAGTTGTCGGCACGCCAGTACCATCGCAATCCCGGAACGAACAGGCCGTCGAACATGCTCTGAACGACGGGAACAGGCGCCGGGCCTACGTGGTCGAGTAGAGGATGCCCTAGGGTGCGAATCGGCTTGGTAAGGGTATCGGATTCTTCGGCAGTGCCGGTGTTGCACCAAACGATTCCACACACCTTCTTCATGTGAAGGCTTTCGGGAAACATAGGCGCAGGCGGAACGACGAGAAAACCGAAGAATCCGCTGATGGTCTCGGGTGCTTTCTGGATGAAATCGCGATAAGCCTTTAGCACCATGCCGGCTTCTTCGAGCGGCCAGAAAGTGGGCCCGAAGTTCACCATACTGACAGGATGGAGGCGAAACTCGAACGAAGTCACGACACCGAAATTGCCGCCACCGCCGCGGAGGGCCCAGAACAGGTCAGGATTTTCGGAAGCGCTCGCGGTGACGAAGCTTCCGTCGGCGAGTACGACGTCGGCAGAGAGAAGATTGTCGATGGTGAGTCCATAGCGTCGGGTGAGATAGCCGATGCCTCCGCCAAGAGTCAGACCGCCCACGCCTGTCGTGGAGATAAAGCCACAAGGCGTGGCCATGCCGAAAGCGTGCGTGGCGTGGTCAACCTCGCCCCAGACGCATCCGCCTTCCACACGAACTGTCTTGGCTTTTGGATCGACGCGAATGCCCTTCATGCGCGAAAGGTCGATAACGAGTCCGTTGTCGCAGGTGCCGAGGCCGGCGCCGTTGTGGCCGCCGCCGCGGATAGCTGTCAGCAGATTGTTGGACGCTCCGTACTTCACGGCCGCGATGACGTCGGCAACGTCCACGCAGCGGGCAATGAGACACGGCCGCTTGTCGATCATGCCGTTGTAGACTTTGCGCGCCGAGTCGTAGGAAGCATGGGATGGCTCGATCAACTCACCGCGGAATGCAGACCTCAACTGGTCGAGGGACTCTGCAGACATGGGATCCTCCGAGACAATCTGCGATCTTCACGAAGTGGCCCGGGACTCGAACTGTGGGAACTGGTTTCCCAGATGCGCCATCGCTATGCGGGGCGAAAGCATATCACAATCCGCAGCCAAATATGATCGAAAGTCGTGCATTCAGGCGTTCAACACAGGCACTTTCAACAAACGAAATGCCGGGCTTGTAGGCCCGGCATCGTTCAGATTCGAGCACTCTTACTGCGGCTTGGCCGGAGGCGTGGTGGCCTTCTTGGTTGTACTAGTTCCTGTCGCAGCGGGCTTCTTCGCAGGCGGGGCGGCCGGGTGGTTTGGATCGACGATCTTCACGTGCGTGATCTTGACCGGAGTAAACGGGCGATCGTTGCGCGGATCGGATGCAGTACGAGCGATTTGCTTCACCAGGTCGAGGTTATCGCACTGTCCGAAGATGGTGTGCTTGCCGTTGAGGTGAGGCGTAGGGACTTCCGTGATGAAGAATTGGCTGCCGTTCGTTCCAGGCCCGGAGTTCGCCATTGCGAGCCGCCCAGGTTGATCGAATTGCAAGTCGCTGAACTCGTCTTTGAAGCTGTATCCAGGACCGCCGGTGCCGTTGCCCAGCGGGTCGCCACCCTGGATCATGAAGTTGGGAATAACGCGATGGAAGATGGTTCCGTCGTAAAGCGGACGGTTGTGCATGGGAGCGCCGGTCGAGGGATTCTTCCAGTCCTTCTTGCCGGTGGCGAGGCCGACGAAGTTGTCGACGGTGATTGGTGCTTTGTCGGGGAAGAGCGTGCAGTTGATGTCGCCGGCCGTGGTTTGGAAGGTAGCCTGAATAGGCTGCTTCGCTACGGGCGCGGCCGCTGGTTTAGCGGCGGTTTTGGTCGCCGGCTTCGCGGTGCTGGACTTGGGTGCGGTGCTTGAGGATTGCGCGGCAGCGAGTCCCGCTACAGCGAGAATGAGAATTGCGGTCTGAAGTTTATGCATGGGACCTCTCTAAAATAATTTTCTTTGCGGCTGGGCCGCGCTGTTCACGATCCATTCAATGCTTGCTGACGCAGTGCGCTACCCGCGGCAATCAAGCTACTAGCTTATGGCTGCGGTGCGTCGGGCGCGATTTCGTTGCGTTTGTCTTTCGAAGGAGCCGCTTCTTCCGCCTGAATCAGCTTGGCCGTCTTCTCCACTTCGGCGAAGACGCGCATCAGGTTACCGCCAAGAATCTTCTGGATGTCTGCCGCTTTGTAGCCGCGCTGATAAAGAGCTTCTGTGATTTTCGGCAAGTCGGCGACCGAATCCATGCCTTGCGGCGAACAGTCGATGCCGTCAAAGTCAGAGCCGATGCCCACGTGGTCGACTCCCGCAATCTTCACCATGTGGTCGATGTGGTCGATGAGATCGCTTAGCGGAGGGCGGGGCAGCTTCTTTGCGAGGACTGCCTCGGCCTCATAGAGTTGCTCGGCCATTTGCGGCGTCCGCTCGGTCATGAAAAGCGCCTGCACCTTCTCGTAGTCCGGGTCTTTGTCGGCGGCCAGCTTTGCGGATTGATCGCGCCACTTCTGGGAAATAAACCCGCAGTAGAAATTCACTTGGGCGACGCCGTCGTTGCGCGCGAGGGCGACCAGCATGTCGTCGGTCATGTTGCGGGGTGCATCGGTCAGCGCGCGCGCAGATGAGTGGGAGGCAATAACTGGCGCGCGACTGGAGACCAGTGCCTGGTAAAACGTACGGTCGGCGACGTGCGAGATATCGACCATCATGCCAATCCGGTTCATCTCGCGCACGACCTGTCGTCCGAAGGGCGTGATGCCGTTGTGGTGTTCGATGTCTTTATTGGTGAGGTCACCACTGGAGTCGCCCAGCTCGTTGGTGTTCGACCAGGTGAGCGTCATGTAGCGTGCGCCAAGGCGGTAATAGTCGCGAAGCACGCGGATGTCGCCCTGAATCGCGTGTCCGCCTTCAACCCCGATGAGGGCTGCCAATTTGTGCTGGCGATGCGCGGCAAGGATGTCCTGAGTGCTGAAGGCCATCATCATCTTGTCGGGATGCTGGCGGGCCTGCTCGTACACCGAGTCGATCATGTCGAGAGCGCGCTTGATTTCCTTGCCCTTGAAGTCTTTGGGATCGACCCAGATGGAGAAGAACTCGGCTCCGAGGTTGCCGGCCTTGATCTTGTTGAAGTCCATGAAGCCGTGGCCGGCGTCTTGCGCAAGGTCGAAGTTCTCGTCAACAAAGCGGCCGGGCGTGTCGGCGTGGGTGTCAATGATGAGGGCGGAGTTGTGGATGGCCTTCGAGCCGGTAGCGACGCCGTTTGGCGAAATAGTGACTGCCTTCGCTTTGGGCTTAGGCGGTGGTGGCGTTGTCGGTGCAGCCGTTTGGGCCAGGGAAAATGTCGAGAGAAGGGCCGCCAACGCGATCAACCGAGACAAGTGGGCCATGAACAGGAATGGGCTCCAAGCAAGAATGATGATTCGATTGGATTGTAAATGAAGGGCAGGTCGTGACGGCGAGTAGTAGACACCCGGGGTTACTACTGACGGCCTCGTGGATAGGTCGAGCCGCGCAGCGGCGGCTTCGCGTTTAGCCCGGCGCGCAAGCGCCGGGGACGTGGCGTAATTGATCTCGGAGCCGCGTAGCGGCGACATCAGTCAAAGACGTATTCGGGATCGTATTTCACGCCCGCGCGTTGCAGGATCGAAAGATACTCGTCCTCAAGTGAATGTCTGGAATGATGCTCTTGCTGGTGTTCGATATAGCTGATTACGTTCCGTACCGCGGACGAGGCTGACGCTGATCGCGCCGTAGCCGTCCTGCCATCCAAACTTGGGAATGGACTTGCGGATACGTGCAGACGAGTTGGCTTTTTATCTCCCGAAGCACGTCGGCAATTGTGCGGGTGGCAGGAAGATCCAACAAGATGTGAACGTGATTGTAGGTTCCGCCGATTGCGCGAACATGCAGGCCACCGTTTGCGGCTACACGGCGGAGGGTGTCCCAGGTGGTTGCCGGTTTCAGGATGTTTGGCAGGCGCCCCTTCGTGCTGAACACACAATGCGTGATGTTCAACGTGTAGGTATGGGCCATAAGAGGTCGCCGCTACGCGGCTCCTGAGTCTTCTCGGAACTTCACGCCGGGGCTCGCGCCCGGGGCTAACGACGCAGCCGCCGCTTCGCGGCTCGGTCGCTCTCGATTTGCAGATTACTGCTTTCTCAATATAGCTATGCCAGATGTCCACGGGAGTCCGCGGGGCACTTCTGGCGCTAGAGGTCAAAATCCACGAGCATCGGACATCCCTACGTCCTGAACAAATCCTTCACCGCCTGCCACATCACCTGGCCGCCGACGTCGGCGATGGACTTGGTGAGAGGAATGTCTTTGGGGCAGACTTCGACGCAGTTCTGCGCGTAGCCGCACTCTTGGATGCCGCCGTCGCCCATCAGCGCTTTCAGGCGTTCGACTTTCAGGGACTTGCCAGTTGGGTGGTTGTTGAACAGTCGCACTTGCGAGATGGTCGCGGCTCCAACGAAGCCGGTCTTGTCGTTGAACTGCGGACAGGCTTCCATGCAGCAGCAGCATGAGATGCAACGCGACAACGGATAGGTGATCTTCCTGCTCTTCAGCGGTCTGGCGCGGGCCGGAGCCGAGATCGTAGGTGCCGTCCGTTGGTACCCACGCCTTCACCTTCTTCAGGTTCTCGAACAGCACGCTGCGATCGACCGAGAGATCGCGCACCACGGGGAACTTGGAGAACGGTTCCAGCTTGACCGGTTGCTCGAGCTTGTCGATCAGCGCCGAACATGCCATGCGGGCTTTGCCGTTGATGAGCATGGCGCAGGAGCCGCAGACTTCTTCCAGGCAATTGGAGTCATAGGTTACCGGCGCGGTCTTTTTGCCGTCCTTCGTCACGGGGTTGGCGGCGATGTCCATCAGCGACGAGGTGACGTTCATGCCGGGGCGGTAGGGAAGCTCGAACTCCTCCCAGTAGGGCTTGGAGTCCGGGTTGTCCTGGCGCTTGATCTTGATGAGTACGGTTTTTGAGTTCGCCATATACGCTAGTCGCTCTTCGCAGTTCGCTCTTCGCCAAGCAGGCTGTCAGCTTTCAGCTCTCAGCCAGAGACTTGCTCTTTCAAAACTAATCACTATCCACTGACCACTAGCCACTGGTTTATGTCGCCGCGTCGTAACGCCGTGGACGCGGAGGAATCAGTGACGTATCCACGGCTTCGAACTCGAAGCGGGGCTCGTCGGCATCTGCCGCGAAGTATGCCTTTGTCGTCTTGAGGAAGTTGGCATCGTCGCGTTCGGGAAAGTCGGGTTTATAGTGCGCACCACGCGACTCGTCGCGCAAGGCGGCGCCCTGGGCAATCACGCGCGCCAGTTGCAGCATGTTGTAAAGCTGGCGGGCGAAGACGAACGATGTGTTGGCCCACTGGGTCCGGTCGCTCAGATTGACGTGGCTGATAGCGCTCCAGTAACTCGACCAGCTTAGCATCGGTTTCCTGCAAGTTCTTGTTGTAGCGGATGACCGTGCAGTTCTTGGTCATCTCGTCGCCGAGCTCGCGCCACAGCAGGAATGGATTCTCGGTGCCATCGCTGTTCATCAGGCGCTGGTTGATTTCCTGCTGGCGCTTCTTCTCCGACTCGTAAACGTGTTGCGGTGCTTCGTAGCCGCTCTTGTGCACGCCGCGTGCGTAGTTCATGGCGTTCGGGCCAGCCTGGAATCCGCCGGTGATGCACGACATCAGCGAGTTTGCGCCGAGGCGGTTGGCGCCGTGGATCGAGTAGTCGGCCTCGCCACAGGCGTAGAGGCCCTCGATGTTGGTCTTCTGATCGAAGTCCACCCACAGGCCGCCCATGGTGTAGTGCATGCCGGGGAAAATCTTCATGGGCACGTCGCGCGGGTCGTCGCCGACAAACTTCTCGTAGATCTCGAGGATGCCTTCGAGCTTGCGATCGAGAGTGGCGCGATCTATGTGCGTCAGGTCGAGATAGACCATCGGCGAGCCGTCAATGCCGAGGTTGTGCTCGTACACGACCTTGTGAATAGCGCGAGTGGCGATGTCGCGAGGCACCAGGTTGCCGTATTTCGGGTACCACTCTTCGAGAAAATACCAGCGGTCGCTTTCAGGAATGCTCTTGAAATCGCGCTTATCGCCCAACTTTCTCGGCACCCACACGCGGCCACCTTCACCGCGCGCCGACTCCGACATCAGGCGCAGCTTGTCTTCGCCCGGAATGCAGGTTGGGTGTACCTGGATGAATTCGCCGTTGGCGTAATACGCACCCTGCTGATAGAGCGCCGACTGTGCCGACCCGGTGCAGACCACGGAATTCGTCGACTTGCCAAAGATCGCACCGTTGCCACCGGTAGCGATGATGACCGCTTCGGCGGGGAAGGTGACGACTTCCATGCTGCGCAGATCCATGGCGCAGATGCCGCGGCAGACGCGGTTCTCATCGATGACACCAGAAAGGAATTCCCAGCCTTCGTACTTGGTGACCTTTCCTTCCGACTCGTAGCGGCGCACCTGCTCGTCAAGCGCGTACAGAAGCTGCTGACCGGTGGTCGCGCCGGCGAACGCAGTGCGGTTGTAGAGCGTTCCGCCGAAGCGGCGGAAGTCGAGCACGCCTTCTGGAGTGCGATTGAACGGCACGCCCATGCGGTCGAGCAGGTCGATGACGCCCGGCGCCATGTCACACATGACTTTCACGGCCGGCTGGTTGGCGAGGAAGTCGCCGCCGTACACCGTGTCGTCAAAGTGCTGCCAGGTGGAGTCGCCTTCGCCCTTCAGGTTCTTGGCGGCATTGATGCCGCCCTGGGCGCAGACCGAGTGAGACCGCTTGACCGGGACGATGGAGAAGAGGTCAACGTGACCTCCCATCTCGGCAATCTTGATGGAGGCCGAAAGCCCTGCCAGTCCACCACCTACGACGATGATCTTAGGATGTGCCATAAAAATATTTCTACGCAACATGAATAAGGCGGCCGAAGCCGTCAGAATTAACGCAACTGTGTGGTCTCGAATTGAGTCGTACTCGGGGCCGGTTCCATCGGAGCGTTGATGAAGGCGCGAATTGTAAACAAACCGATTCCCACGAGCACGACCGCGAGGCCAAGACAAAGATAGCCCAATCGTTTGCGCGCCCGGTCGCCGACCGTGATGCCCCACTTCGCGCAAAACAGCCACACGCCGTAGGAGAAATGCCACGAAGCCGCGGTGATGCCGATGACGTACGCCGCTACTGCCCAGGGATTCTGGAACTCATGCTGCACCTTCCAGAAGGCCGCGTTGTAGCCGCCGCCCATCAGGTGAACGCCGCTGAAGCGCATGTAATACAAGTGGTAGCAGATGTAGAAGAAGGCGATCATGCCGGTCCAGCGCTGCGAGGTGTACAACCAGTTGCCGGTCCAGGGATATTCGCCTACGTTCGATTCGCCGCGATACCAGATGTAGAAGCCGTAGAGCGAGTGATAGAGCAGCGGCAGAAAGATAAAGCCCCACTCCAACACCGCGACGAACGGCAGGCTGGTGAGGAACTTGACCTGGTCGTTATAAGCAGCCGCGCCATGCATCGCTTCGGAGTTGGAAATGAAGTGCTCCAGCAGGAATGCGCCGATCGGGATGATTCCGCTGAGCGAATGTAGCCTGCGCAGGAGGAACGAGTTGCCCTCCCCAGCGCGCAGCGCGGGAACTCCCCCGGGAATTGGGACGGTGCCTTTTTCGATAGGACTGGCGGATGATGCCACGACGCCGACTCCTTATGAATTACAAGCTGTTAGGGCGAACCTTGCATTATCAATTTCGCCAACTGCGCAAGTCAAGAAATGCCTAAACCCTGCGAAATACTCAATTCGCCACGGAGGCACAGAGACACAGAGAAAAACTGGTCATGAAACAGGCTTCTCAGTGCCTCTGTGTCTCATGTGGTGAAGACAGCTGTCGGATATTTCGAACGCTCGGTCAGCATAGCGGAGGGGACTGGCGAGCACATGGTGACAAACGTCACTGAGCGTTGTGAGGATGCAAATCGCCCAGATGGTCCGCCCACTCCAGAAACTGCCGGAACGCCGCGCCGCGATGGCTGTACCGTGCTTTCTCTTCGGCCGACAGCTCGGCGAACGTCTTGCTGATCTGCGGAAAGAAAAACAACGGATCATAGCCGAATCCGTTGGCACCGCGCGGTGCGGGAAGCAGGACGCCTTCCGCCGCGCCGTGGAAGGTGCTTAGGGTGTGCTCCGTTGCGGGCAACGGCGATGACGCAGACGAAACGGCCCGTGCGGTATTCCGTGGGAACGCCATGCAACTCGCGCAGCAGTCGGTTGTTGTTGGCCTCGTCGTCCGAGTTGCCCGATTCCTCATCTGGGTTGTGTTCGTCGGCGGCGTAACGTGCAGAGCGCACGCCTGGAGCGCCCTGCAGCGCATCGACTTCCAGGCCGGAGTCGTCGGCAATCACCAACTCGCCGTCGCCGTAGTGGCTGTAAAACTCGGCTTTCTTGCTCGCATTGGCCTCGAAGGTTAGGCCATCCTCGACGACGCTCGGCAGCGCTGAGAAATTGGGCAGCGTCGCGATTTCGATGCCATGCACCGCGGCGGCGCCGACGAGATCGCGAATCTTTCCCTGGTTTGAAGTTGCTACCAGCACGCGCTTCATAAGGTGAATCGCTCAGGCAGCCTTTGCGTGCTGCACTTCGTGGAAGTGATTGAGTTCTTTCAGTGACTGGTAGATCTTCCACAAGGTGACCAGCAGGGCTACGGTCACCAGAAAGGTGCCGATATTGATCATCCAAATCGTGAAGTCGAGCGATACGCGGTGACGTGAGAGTCCGAGGATGCCGAACACACTGGCGGCAATGAAAATCCCACCCGAAATCCGTCGTAACATCGAGATGCGCTGGTTGAGCGAAATCGCCAGTCCCAGACAAGAGCGCGGCGAGAAAGAAGAACGCCCACTTCCACTCGGAAAACATGGTGATATCGACTGCCAGCTGGTCGGTGAATTGAGTCACGTGCATGGCCGAGAGAATGGCCCTGTTTTCCTCGATGTCGCAAAGTGCGGCAGTGCAGATGCAAATCGCGCTACAAGCGGCAAGGAACCGCTTGCCGAGCAACCCGGCGAGGTAGGCGAGGCTCAGAAACGTAAGCAAATAGATAAAGATAAAGACAAAATCAAGGCGGGTGTTGAGAATCACCAGTTCGATGTTGCGGGCGATGCCCTGCGCATCGCGTGGATTGTTCGCCTGGACCGCCTGCTTGAGGGTGGCCGCGTCTGAGCCGAGTTGCACCAGCAATATGCGGTTCGACTGACTGCCCTGAAACTGGAAATTGGTGGCTGCCATCATCACGATGAACCAGACGATGAGGGCGGATATCAGGATGCCGGCAGTTTTTTCAGTACTTCGCACGAAAACGCCTCCTGCAACAAGAATTGTGCTAGCGAGACCAGAAAAGACGAGGCGGAGTTGCCTGGGCAGCGCCGCGAAAGGCCGCTGTCGCAGAGCGTGATAAGTTAGCTCGACCGGCATTGCACGCTACCGGAGTCCCTGGTTGGCAGACGCCATGATCTTCATAAATGGTTGTACACGGGCGGTGGTTGAGCCGCAACCGTCAGATGAGGTCACTACTCTGGCACTCCCGCCGGTAACATACGCTGAATGACCCTTCACTCCCCAAAGTCATTTCCAGAGCACGATCGCGTGATGGCGCGCGAACAGGGCTTGGCGCGCCAACTCTCGCAGCGCCAACTGGGCATGATCGCCATCGGCGGAGCCATCGGCACGGGACTGTTCCTCGGCAGTGCCATCGCCGTTCGAACAGCAGGGCCGGGAGTGATCCTCACTTACGTATTTGCGGCGATCATCACCCTGCTGCTGATGGCTTGCCTGGCGGAGATGGCGGTTGCACATCCGACCGCGGGGTCGTTCGGCATCTACGCCGAGCTTTATGTTTCGCGCTGGGCGGGCTTCGTGATTCGTTACACCTACTGGGCGGCGCAGTCGATCGCTATCGGGAGCGAAGCGGTAGCAGCGGCGATTTACACACAATGGTGGTTTCCGAATACGCCGGCGTGGATGTGGGTGCTTGTGTATTCAGCAGCGCTCATCGTGATCAACTCCATGAGCATCGGCGCGTTCGGAACGTTCGAGTATTGGTTCTCGATGATCAAGGTCACCGCGATCCTGGCGTTCATCGTGCTGGGCACCGCAATGATTTTCGGGGTGCATCAGGAGCATCCCATAGGGTTTGCGAACTTCCGCAACTATGGTGGATTTCTGCCGCACGGGCTGCTCGGCACGTGGTTGGCACTCGCGGTAGTGATTTACAGCTTCATCGGTGTCGAAGTGGTCGCGGTCACGGCCGGTGAGGCTAAAGATCCGGCAAAGAGCGTGCCGCGTGCCATGCGAACGCTGCTGGCGCGGCTGGCCATCTTCTATGTCGGGGCGATCGTGGTTCTGGTTGGGGTCATCCCGTGGACGCAAGTGCAGCCGGGGCACGATGTAACGGTGAGTCCATTTGTGCGGGTGTTTGAAGTGATGCACATACCAGCGGCTGCGCAGATCATCAACTTCGTGGTGCTGACGGCGGCGCTGTCGAGCATGAATTGCAACTTATATATGGCCACGCGCATGATTTTTTCGCTCTCGCGTGCGGGCTATGCACCCGAGAGCCTGGGCCGCGTCACGGCCAAAGGCACTCCATTTGCGGCATTGCTGTTTTCTGCCGGGGGATTGGGGGCCGCCGTGTTGCTGGCGTACTTGTTTCCAGGCTCGGCCTATCTGTACATGTTCGGCGTATCGCTGTTCGGTGGTCTGTTCGCGTGGTTGATGATCTTCATCACGCACCTGCGATTTCGTCAGCATTGGAACCGGCGAGCTGACAGGGTGCTGCCGGTTCGCGTGAAATATTTTCCGTTCACGACGATTCTGGGCGGCGCAGCTGTACTGGCGATCCTGATCTCGACCTGGTGGGTCGATGGTATGCGGGTAACGTTGCAGGCGGGTGTGCCATGGCTGGTATTGCTCACAATTGCGTACTACGCCGTCGGACGTCGCAGAGAAATTGCAGTGCAGGCGAGGCTGGCTGCGCAGGAAGCCGAAACTTCTCAGGGCAGCCAGCAGACTTAACCATCTCTTACGGCTTCTTGAACGTCCCATACGGCGACTGTGACGGAGCCGGTGCGCCGGGCGTAACCCAGCGGCGCATGGCGGCATCGCAAACTGCATAGCCCCAGTCGATCAACTGCTGCTGCAGGCCGTCGTCAACGGCGCTCAAGCGGGTTGGCGTTTGTGCCAGTTGCGTCGTAATCGCGAGCGGACAGACCAGCGCATCCGGCAGCCCGTAATTCGTGATGTTGGAGTTGATACCCCAGAACGAACCGGCGCGATTGCCTAAAGTGAATAACTCGATGACCGAGCGGGTGCGCAGGACGACAACCTGGCGGTAAATGACGTTGAGCACACGTGTGGTCTGCTCCAGCCAGTCGTGCTTGGGATCGGGATCGCGGTTGAGTGCACCGCCGCCATCGCTCACAAGGACGGTCTTGTTCTCCTTCCACGCCGTCTCCAGTCCGAGATTGTCGTACACGCCGCCGTCGGTGAGCACGATCTGCTGGCGATATGCGGGGTCAGTAAGTGTCGGCGGCGGTTGCAGAGTCTTATCGAACTGGTTGGGATCGAGATGCAGCACACAAGGCGACAGCACCGGCGGGAAGGCGGATGAAGCCGCCACCGCGGTGGCCAGATCCAAGGCAGGATTTCTCACCAGTCCCACCAGGTAGTCTCCCATGTATGGTTTGGAAAATCGCCACAACACGCCAGTCTGCAAGTTGGTGGCGTTGAAGACGAAGCGCGGAGCATCGGCGATGTCGTGCAGCTTCGCATGGTTGAACAGGTATTTGTTGTAGTGGTCGGCGACATGCTCAGAGACTCCGCCAAACACGCCTTCGATGACCGAACTGATGTCAATCGACTGTGACGCCATCCGACGGATGGGCTGGGTCACCTGCTGGTCGAAGTTCAGCGCAAAGTTGTTTCCGTCGAAGCCGAGCTTGTTCCAATTCAGGGCGAGCACACCATTGGTGATCGACCCACCCGATACGCTGGATATGCGGTTGAGCTTGGGCAAATACTGCAACTCATTCAGCCGCCAGACGCAACCAAGGTGAAACAACATAGCGCGGTAGCCGCCTCCGGAAAGACATAGCGCGATGCCGTCGGTAGGCTGCTTGGGATCGCCGGGATGATCGTGGACAGGAGCGAGTGCTGAAAGGTCGGGCATAGTGCCTCCGATGGCGAGGAATTACGGATGCGCTGAACAGGCGCACTGTAGCACCGTTTGCTTGCCGATGGAAAGGGAACACCGCGGGGGGCTAGTAAATCTTCCCGTTTGAGGAATGAAGTACTCCATCCACCGCAGAGAGCACGTAAGCCGTGCCGCCAGACCCTAGCCATTCCTTGATGCGGAAGCTGCCACTCGCCTTGATCTTGTACACGTCGATGTTGCGGAAGGTGAGTGGCTTGCCAGGCTGGCACAGCTCGGGCTTCTCCGTCGGCCGGAAGAAATACGCCGCGCCCTTGCCGACCAGGGAAGTGTTACCGTTCTCGTCCACCAGCACCGCGTTGCGCTCGTCTACCGCGATTTCACGGATCCAGGTCGCCATACCATCTTGCAAAATTCGCGCCAGAAACCCTACCGACCGGCCGAGGCGGTCGCGCTTCACGAAATGCTGGTCCGTGATGATGCCCTGCATAAAAGGAACGTCAAGGAATCCGCTGCCCAGGGTGACCTCTTTGTCGTACGGATCGGCGAGCGTTTCTTTCGAGTACGCCGTGTCATTCATGGCGGTGAAAATGAATTCGCCCAGCACAGCCAGGCCCGCGCTTGTTCCGCCTATGGGAACATGTTCGCGCAGGCGGTCATTGATTGCCATCTGTACCGGCGTACCCTGCCAGGACTTGACGTAGTTCGCCTGGTCTCCGCCAGTGATGAAAATGGCCTCGGCATGTCGAATGGTATCGGCAACGAACGGATCCATCGCGGCGCTCCTATCAGGAATGGCGAGCGTCGCAACCGAGTTCAATTTACAAAGCTTATTCACGTACGGGTTGTAGTCGTCGTCGCCCGTCGCGGTAAGAATGAGGAAGTCGCCTCCGTGGGCGCGTTCGCACAGCCAGCGAAATGCGGCGTTCTGGTCCGTGCCGCCTCCCATGAGCGCCGCACCCTGCTGCGGGTTCGTTGTGATGTCGTTAGAGTGACCCACACGCATGTAACGATAGTGCGGCTTCTCGCCTGAATTTGAGGATTGCGCCTTCGCATGACCACAAAACAGTGCGACAATCAAGCCCAGCACGAGTGCATTTAGAAATCGCAGATGATGACCTCTTGGATACCGCACGAGTCTACAAGCAGCGCCATTGTGGGAATGTTGAAGTTTGCAACGAAACTTTACGATCGCGGTCTTAGTCGAGCGCCATTGCGGCACGATTTCTCGGGTTTAGGCGTGAAGATGTCCCGAAATCGGCCAAATTCAGTCCTAAATTGTTCCGAATGTGAAGAACTGTAAAATAATTCAGATTTTCGTGTTGCAAAAGCGACTTTTTGGGGGAAAATGCGTCTATAGAAGTAACCCAAATCAGGTGGGCGCCGCAACCCCGACAGCAACCCAAATAGGCGCCCACCGCCCCCTTTTTCCTTCCCGCAATTAGGTCCACTTTGAAAGTAACGTTACTTTGCGTTTCCACCTTTTCATTCCCTGAAATGGTTGCCCCACCTCTCGGACTAAACTAATCTCCAGGGTAGTTGCTATGAAGTCAACAGTTCAGGAAGCCCGGTGGTGGGAGACCATGGCCGATGGCCGTCTGCACTGCTACCTCTGCCCGCGACATTGCCACATCGGCGAAGGTCAGCACGGCTTCTGCTTCATTCGTAAGAATGAAGGAGGCCGTCTGCTACAGCTCGCGTACGGGCGGCCTGCTGCGGTCGCGATCGATCCCATCGAGAAGAAGCCGCTCCATCATTTCTTTCCCGGAACGCCAATACTTTCCATCGGTACCGCCGGCTGCAACATGGGATGTTTCTTCTGCCAGAACTGGGACATCTCCAAGGCCAAAGCTGACCAGGTGCGTTCGCGAGAATTATCGCCGCACGACGTCACTCAACTGGCGCTGGACCACCGCTCGCCGCACATCGCGTTCACCTACAACGAGCCCACCATCTGGGGCGAATACGTTATCGACATCGCCCGCGAGGCGCATGCGGCTGGCATCAATACCGTCATGGTGTCGAACGGATACATCACTCGCGAAGCATTCTTCGACATCTACCGACACATCGACGCCGCCAATATCGACCTCAAGGCCTTCACCGAGAAGTTCTATGCCAAGGTCACGCTGACGCACTTGCAGCCGGTTCTGGATGTGCTGAAGTGGCTGCGGCACGAGACTGGCGTGTGGTTCGAGCTCACCAACCTGATCATTCCAACGCTGAATGATGACGATTCCGAATTTCAGCAACTTTGCGAATGGGTGCTCGAGAACCTGGGCGACGACGTCCCTCTGCACTTCACTGCTTTTCATCCCGACTTCAAGCTGCAAGACAAACCTCCCACGCCTCCTGAGACGCTCCACCGCGCTCGACGCATGGCCATGCAGATGGGAATGAAGTACGTTTACGAAGGAAACATCTTCTCCAATGGCGGAAATACGATCTGCCCAGGATGCAAGCATGTCGTCATCGGACGCTCGTGGCATTCGGTAACGGCGAATAAGTTGAACGATGGCCGCTGTCAAAAATGCGGCACCCAGATCGCAGGGGTCTTCACTAAGAATCAAGCAGAAAACAGGCGGGAGTGGGTGAACGCGCAGCCTGCACGTTCTTCTCGACACAATTGATAAGTTGTATTCCATTGGAAGGAACATGAAACCGACAAGCCTTCGCCGTTGGGCCTTTGCCACTCTCATCTTCGTCGTTATCGCGATTCCCGCCTTCGGCCAGGTGACGGTAATCCTCACACGTCACGCTGAAAAAGCTGCAACGCCTCCAAAAGATCCGCTGTTGAGCGAAGCAGGGAAGAAGCGGGCAGACCTCTTGGCCTCGATGCTGGCAGACTCTGGCGTCGAAGCAATCTACGTAACGGAGTTTCAGCGCACGCAGTTGACAGCCGCGCCCTTGGCCGGCCGCGTGCACGTGGAGCCAATTGTTCTCTCCGACACGCAGCAACTCATCAAGGCGATCCGCGCGCGTCAGGGTGGCGTGGTCGTCGTAGTCGGACACAGCAATACCGTGCCGGAAATCATCGCGGGACTCGGCGGCCCGAAAGTGAGCATTGCGGACCCTGAGTACAACAATCTGTTCGTACTCACGGTAGGGCCTTCGCAGAGTTCGCTGCTGCGGCTACATTACGGAGATTCGATGCCCGCTCCGTCGCCCAGCGGAAGCATGATGCCGAGCGCCCCACCGAAGTAGTGCTACCTACCGCTCCACCTTCCAAATCCATTTATCGACTGGCGCCGGAGCGAACGCTGCCATCTTTTCCAGCAACTCTTTGGATTCACGAGCTTGCAGCACCAGGCGACGGTTCTCCTCGCGCAGAAATCCCTCGCCTACCGCGTGATCGAACAAGGCGAGAAGGGAATCGTAAAAGCCTTCGACGTTGAGTAGCCCGCACGGCTTCGACTGAATTCCCAGTTGCGACCAGGTCACAACCTCGCAGAACTCTTCGAACGTTCCGAAGCCGCCCGGCATGGCGATGAATCCGTCGGACAAGTCAGACATGAGCGCTTTGCGCTCGTGCATGGAATTCACAATGTGCAGTTCGGTCAGGCCCGAGTGGCCGACCTCCTTCGCCATAAGCGATTCAGGAATAACGCCAATGGCCCGTCCTCCAGCCGCGAGAACTGTGTCGGCCAGCACTCCCATCAATCCAACATTCCCGCCTCCATAGACAAGTTCGATCCCTCGCGCAGCAAGTAGTCGTCCCAATTCGACAGCAGCATAGCGGTAGGCGAGGTTGGTTCCCATATTGGAACCGCAAAACACGCAGATTCGCTTGAAATTCATCTGGGCCTTGGAAAGAAGGATTAGGCTGTCAGTCTAACGGAGAAATCTTTTGATTCCGTGAAGATTCTTGTTCGCTAAGATGAATCGTTTGATAAGTATTATCATCTGACAAATATGCGCCGGGAAACTTACAACGAGTTTCGCCACTTGTGCCGCGAGCACAGCTTGGCGGCGACCCACCAGAGACAAAAAATCTATGAAGCGCTGGTGTCTCGACCCGGACATTATTCGCCGGAGGAAATCTACGAGCAGGTAAAACAAGACCTGCCGTCCATTTCACTGGCGACGGTTTACAAAAACCTGAAGACTTTTGTTCAGGCTGGCATGCTGCGCGATGTGAGTCCCCACCACGGGGCTTGGCGCGTGGATGCCAACACCCAGCCCCATCATCACTTGATCTGCACGCGTTGTCATTCGATCTCAGACCTCCATATCGATCTCCTCGAACCGGTGAAGCTTCAGGGCAGGTTGCCCTCTGGATTTCGCCTCGAGAAGTTCAATGTCGAGCTACAGGGCGTCTGCAAGTCGTGCGCGGCCGGCCTCGCCGGAGGCAATCGCTCCAAGAGAAAAGTCAGGATGGGTTCGTAGTCGTCACAGAATTCTTACTTAACTGAAGGAAGGTGAACCAATGGATAAGACACCCACCCCCGAAGCTCCGCCGCCCGTTCCTACGAAACAGGAGCAGGCTCTGGCAGGAGAAGCCAAGTGCCCGGTTATGAGCAGCCCTCGCAGACATACGGCAGCTGGAGCCGCGAACAACGCCGAATGGTGGCCAAATCAGCTAAGCCTCGACGTCCTTCATCAGCACTCCTCGCTGTCCGATCCTATGGACAAAGATTTCAATTACGCGGAGGAATTCAAGAGCCTTGACCTGAATGCTGTGATCAAGGACCTTCACGCCGTGATGACGGATTCGCAGGAATGGTGGCCCGCCGACTTCGGCCACTACGGCCCACTGTTCATTCGCATGGCGTGGCACAGCGCAGGCACGTATCGCATCGGCGACGGACGCGGCGGCGCAGGCTCAGGTGAGCAACGCTTTGCGCCGCTCAATAGCTGGCCCGACAATGTGAACCTCGATAAGGCGCGCCGCCTGCTCTGGCCCATCAAGCAGAAGTATGGCAAGAAGATCTCCTGGGCCGACCTGATGGTTCTCGCCGGTAACGTCGCCTTGGAGTCAATGGGCTTCAAGACCTTTGGTTTCGCCGGTGGCCGTGAAGACGTATGGGAGCCGGGAATAGACACGTATTGGGGCCCCGAGGCCAAGTGGCTGGCTGACGAACGCTACACCGGCGACCGCGATCTCGAGAATCCTCTCGGTGCCGTTCAGATGGGCCTGATTTACGTAAACCCCGAAGGGCCCAACGGAAACCCTGATCCCCTCGCCGCAGCCCGCGACATCCGTGAGACCTTTGCCCGCATGGCAATGAATGACGAGGAGACGGTTGCGCTCATTGCCGGCGGCCACACTTTCGGCAAGACCCACGGTGCCGGAGACGCCAAGTTGGTGGGCGTCGAACCTGAAGGCGCCAGCATCGAGGAGCAGGGGCTCGGTTGGAAGAGCAAGTTTGGTACGGGCCTTGGCGGTGACGCAATCACCAGCGGCCTGGAAGTCACATGGACCACGACGCCGACGAAGTGGAGCAACAACTTCTTTGAAAATCTGTTCGGCTACGACTGGGAACTGACCAAGAGTCCGGCCGGGGCGAACCAGTGGACGCCGAAGAATGGCGCAGGCGCGGGTACGGTGCCAGAAGCGCACGATGCATCCAAACGTCGCGCGCCATCCATGCTAACCACAGATATCGCACTGAAGTTGGACCCGAACTATGCGCCGATTTCCAAGCGCTTCCACGAGAATCCGCAGCAGTTCGCAGACGCGTTTGCCAAGGCTTGGTACAAGCTGACGCACCGCGACATGGGGCCCCTTGCTCGCTATCTCGGTCCGCTCGTTCCGAAGGAAACCCAGCTGTGGCAGGATCCCGTTCCCGCCATTGATCACGCATTGATCGACGACACTGACATCGCGGCTTTGAAGGCGAAGATCCTCGCATCCGGACTGTCGATCTCGCAGTTGGTCACCACGGCTTGGGCATCAGCATCGAGCTTCCGCGGCTCCGACAAGCGCGGGGGAGCGAACGGCGCGCGCATCCGTCTCGCGCCGCAAAAGGATTGGGAAGTCAACCAACCGGTCGAACTGGCGAAGGTCCTGCAAAAGCTGGAGGCGATCCAGAAGGATTTCAACGGCTCGCAATCCGGTGGGAAGAAAGTCTCGCTGGCTGATCTGATCGTTCTGGGCGGCAGCGCGGCCGTCGAGGAAGCAGCGAAGAAAGCCGGCTACGACGTAAAGGTTCCTTTCTCGGCGGGGCGCACCGACGCTTCGCAAGACCAGACCGACGTGCACTCGTTCGCCGTTCTGGAGCCGAAGGCAGACGGCTTCCGCAACTACCTTCGTTCGCGAAACGGAACATCGCCTGAGGAATTCCTGGTGGACAAGGCTCAGTTACTGAAGTTAACCGCACCCGAGATGACGGTTCTCATCGGCGGTCTCCGCGCCTTGAATGCCAACTACGGGCAGACCAAGCACGGCGTCTTCACCGATCGCCCGGAGACGCTGACGAATGATTTCTTCGTCAACCTGCTCGACATGAATACGGTCTGGCAGCCCTCTGCTGCAGCCGAAGGCGTGTATGAAGGACGTGATAACAAGACGGGCAAAGTGAAGTGGACCGGCACCCGGGTCGATCTCATCTTCGGTTCGCACTCGCAGCTTCGAGCACTCGCGGAAGTCTATGCCTCCGACGACTCGAAGGAGGCGTTCGTGAAAGAATTCGCCGCCGCATGGGCCAAGGTGATGAACAACGATCGCTATGACCTTGCTGCGGCGAAAAAGCGCGCTGCGAACTGAGTACTAGCATCGGGTAGTGTCTCGAACGGAGGCACTACCCCTTAGCACTGTTTGCGTCAGGGCACGACTCAAGTCGTGCCGTAAGACGATGAGAATACGATGGGGCTTTAGCCCCTGGAAGTGAACTTCCTTACGCACAGCATTGACGAGATCATCTCGATATTGGCTCGTGTTTCGTAACTTACCAACGACCGATTTACAATCATCATGCCGGGCGAAAGCGGAGACTACTCGCTCAGCGCTTCATACCGAACCAATATCCTCGACTTCAATTTTACGCAAGAAAACTAGCGGTATTAATTCAATTCATCATGGAGAGTGGACCACTATGTTAGGAGTAGGCGAGAAATTCCCCGATTTAGCGTCACCGCAACTGTGAGCCTTGATAAGGACAAAGACTTCAAGAACATCACAGACAAAGATTATGCAGGCAAGTGGAAGATCTATTTCTTCTGGCCCAAGGATTTCACCTTCGTTTGCCCCACTGAAATCGCAGCGTTCGGCAAATCTGAACAAGGAATTCACAGACCGCGATGCCCAGATTCTGGGCGGCAGCACTGATTCTGAGTTCGTGCATCACGCGTGGCGCACGCATCATGACGACCTGAAAGATCTGCCGTTCCCCATGCTGGCCGACATCAAGCGTGATCTTTGCGGACAGCTCGGCATCCTCGATGAGAGCGCCGGCGTCGCTCAGCGCGCCACCTTCATCGTCGATCCTGAAAACATCATTCGCTTCGTTTACGTCACCGATCTTTCGGTAGGCCGCAACCCGCAGGAAGTTCTGCGTGTGCTCGATGCTCTGCAGACCGACGAGCTGTGCCCCTGCAACTGGCAGAAGGGCCAGGAAACCCTGAGCGTCTAAATTTACCTTCTTGCGGGGCCGTATCAGCGGCCCCGCAAGGCATTATTATTGTGATTATAATTTCATCGTCAATCGCGTTCCCGCAAAACATTATTATGTTTATGATCGAGAGCGTTCTCGATGTCACTGTTGCCTGACCAAAGACGCACTGAGGACCCATGAGTCTCGACGCTTTAATGGAAACCATTCCTTCCTACGCCAAAGATCTGAAGTTGAATTTTTCAACAGTTGTCCGGCAGCAAACCGATTTGAACGACCAGCGGTTGTGGGGAACCGTGGTGGCCTGCGCCATGGCCTCGCGCAACGAAGACTTGACGGCGACCGCCCTCGAAGAAGCAGCTAACCATTTGACGCCACAAGCTTTAGAGGCGGCGAAGGGCGCCTCGGCGATCATGGGAATGAACAACATCTTCTATCGCTTCCTCCACCTGACCTCGAACGAAAAATATGCGACCATGCGTGCAGGCCTTCGCATGAATGTCATCCGCACCCACGGCATCGAACCGTTGGACTTCGAACTGTGGTGCCTGGCTGTCTCCGCCATCAACGGCTGCGGTAAGTGCGTGGACTCTCACGATAAAGTATTGAGGGATAAAGGTTTCGGGGAAGAAAAGATCTTGGCCGCTGTCCGCGTCGCCTCCGTTTTGCATGCCATCGCGGTGGTGCTCGACACCGAAAGAGTCGCTGCAGGCCAACCGGTCACGGCCTAGTTCGAGGCACTCTAAGCCCTATTGGCCAAAAATGGCGGCGGGTAATTGCCCCGCCGCCATTTTTAGTTTCAATGGTTTACAGTCTTACTTTCCGCTCAGGCAGCCTTTTTGACCGCTGCTGTTCGGGTATCCGGTACCAGCGGTGTATGCCGCGTTTGACCACTCTCCCTGAATCTTCCATTCCGTTCCGTTTGAGAAAGTTACGAGGGGTGCGCCAAAGGTCCAGGCGCATTTATCGCCATTTTCTTCACCGCTGGAGTCATACCAGGCTCCGGGCGAGGCCGGATCGCTCCGAGCTTCTGACAATTCATGCCCGCTGACGTTGGCAATCGCTGCAAGTCCTTGAGAATGCAGGCCTGAAGTGTCCTGCGGATCGCAGCCGGCATCACCGTCTAACTTCCAGAAGAATGCAAATTGCACGGCCTTTCCGCCACAGCTCCCGGCACTATGCCACGCGCAATATCCTGCACTTCCGCGGGGCAGATCCGTGTAAACAGCGTAATACCCGTCGCCGGAAGCATCCGGATTGGGAATTACCTTGCATACTTCCGCAAGAATCGCGCTGGTGTTGCCGCCACCCTTTGCTGCAGTCGTGTCGATGTAGTGTCCGCCATAGGTAGACGTTGGGCCCACTTGGCCATTCGAGCCGGTATATTCGTCGCTGGCCTTGGCGTAGTTGGAGTTGGTCCAACCGGTGTAGTAGCTGTCGATACCGGTGATCTTGTCGCCCAAATAAGATCCCCAGCTGGTGCCCCAGAATATCGCCGCAATGTTTGCGGTGGGCATGATCTTACCGCCGTGGTACGTCATGTTTGGACTGCGTCTTGCCGGAAGAATCGCGCCAGTGTTAACCCCTTTCGCCCAGGTGACACCAATGATTGGCGGGTTAGTTGGTTTATTTGCATCAGTTTGGGCGATGACAGAGATCGCCGACAGACAGACGAGCAGCAATGCGGGAAGCCTAAGCACGTAGTTTCCTCCACAGTGGGCATAGCCACTGAAATTGGCCCAATATTTATCAGGCTGGAATAAATTGAAAGCTGAAATATCGACTAGCCGCGGTCTCGCCGTCCTCAATGGTGGCGATAGTCTGTGGTCTTAAGGTCGAGTCTGTCAATTCCACTTAAGCGCCAATACGATGACGCTCGGAAAACAGAAGACCTCTGCTGAGCAATCTGTGGAATCGGTACGTGAACCCGTCTCGTCACCGGCTCCCGGTGATAGCTGACCCATACCCGCGGATATCTGGGACTTTAGTACAAACGCTGCAACCCGCACGTGTGCATAAGTTTACGGCCATATATCGGCCTTCGCTGAGGGCTGCTGCTGGTCGCCAGTCACAGCTGGATGTGACTTCTGTACTTGTTTGGTGTGCGGTAGAAGCAGTCTGCTTAGGACATCTGGAGCGCAGCCAGGCGGGCGGCAGCTCTGCGGAAACCTGCATAGTGCCCCGAAGTCAGGGACGCTTCGAGGTTTCGCTTCTGTCACAAGATCAAGTGACAGATCGCACGGCACAGAGTCAGTCGAAGCCATGCTCGGGTCTATCAGGAGATCTGCCTCTGGGTGTGCGCTTTGCGCGCTGGGCCAACGCCGTGCCAGATAGGGGGACCTTGTGCTATCACCGTACGGCTTGGACATAATCGAAAATTGCTTGACCTGCAAAATGCGGGCCGACCACATTTTTTGCGATCTACAACCGGCTGCGCTGCAATCCTTCGAAAATATCAAGTACGCTACCGCCTACCCTAAGGGAGCAGTGCTATTCGTCGAGGGCCAGTCACCTCGCGGCATTTTTGTGTTGTGCAAAGGCCGAGTGAAACTCTCCATCTGCTCGACCGATGGCAAGACCCTCATCCTGAAAATCGCAGAACCCGGCGAAGTCCTGGGACTTAGCGCCTCAGTCAGCGGAAAACCCTATGAACTGACGGCAGAGACTGTCGATCCGTGCCAGGTAAACTTCGTTAAGCGCGAAGACTTTTTGCGCTTCTTGCGAGAAAATGCCGACGCTTGCCTCCGCGTAGCCGAGCAACTGAGCGAAAAATACAACGGCGCATGCCGGGAGATTCGAGCGCTGGGACTTTCGCATTCGGCGGCAGAGAAGCTGGCAAAGCTCTTGCTGGAGTGGAGCATCAAGAACGGAGAGGCCGCCAAGGCCGAACCTCGCGTAAAGCTTGCGCTCACCCATGAAGAAATTGCTCAGATGATCGGCACGTCACGAGAGACCGTCACGCGACTCTTCGCCGATCTGAAGAAGCGACAGATTGTGCAGGCGAAGGGATCAACGCTGCTGATCAGAAACAAAGCGGCGCTGAAAGCGATGGCCATCACACAGTAGTTGCTCCTGAAACGGGAATCGTGTGCGTACCTCTTGTGGCACAAATCGGTGTGCTTGGATTCCTGAGAAATGAAGGTCTTTGAGCAACTCGTCGTGCGCTATGAGTCCCATGCGTGTGAAGAAGGTCACGAAAAACGGTGACTGGAATCACTGCACCAAATTGAGCGAAGACGTATCAACAGAGCATGGAAACCGTGCCAATCCCGAGTTGCCAGAGTTGCGAGTTTCGACCCGACCGAACGTTTTGCGATATGCCGGCAGGCTCGCTACAGGCCTTCGACGAAATCAAGTCGACGGGCACATATCCGAGGAACACGATCCTGTTTGCCGAGGGGAGGCCGGTCCGCGGTATCTATCTCCTGTGCGATGGGCGCGCCAAGCTGTCGATCTGCGCAGAAGGCGGTAAGCGACTGACCTTGCGGGTGGCAGGTCCTGGAGAGGTGCTAGGCCTGGGAGCGGTGCTGTCGAACACGCGATACGAAATTACCGCAGAGTTACTGGACGCTTCTCAGGTGGTGTTTGTTAAGCGCAAAGAGCTGGTGAAGTTTCTTCGTGAGCATCCCGATGTATGTATGCAGGTGGTGCGAATGTTGAGCCAGGACTTGCATGGCGCCTACGAACGCGTGCGCAGTATTGGAATGGTGCGCTCCCGTCGCCCGCGCACGATCTTGCGACCACGCGCCATGCTGGCATGATTTTGGTTGCAATTCCCGAGTAAGCCCGCGAATGCTCGCGGGCTTTTTCTCTGCTGCCGTGACACAGAATGTCGCAGGTACCGATTGAACGGGATGCAGAGTCTTGCGCCAAGACCTAATCAGGACAATGCTCCGCGACAGGAGAATCCCACCGAACGCTCGTTCACAGGTTGAGTTCCGTAGCGGTTGCCTGATGAGGCGCGGGTAGGGATGGGTCTCTTCCTGGTTGCCAACATCAACGACACCCACGTGAGTAAGCCTGCAAGGTCAATTTGCTAATGCACCGAGGACCGGTGATCCGTCTCAATGACCCGAGTGACTAATCAAGCTCCATGTGAGGCGGGTCACAGTTCGGAGTGAGCCGACTCACTGCCTCTTAACCTCGCGAACTGCGAAGGTAAAACGTTGCCCACGATAGCCGGTGGGGGGAGCGTGCGACGGTGATTGGCGCCCTCCACAGGCGCAGTGTGGAAACGCATAAATCCAACGGAGGAAAGAGCAAGTATGAAGAATTAAGGGTCTGGTTTTGATTGCGTGTATTGCGTTGGCGAGCACTGCGTTCGCGGCGGCTGACGGCGCGGCCATCTTCAAGGCGAAGTGCGCCATGTGTCATGGAGCTGACGGCAGCGCCAGCAGCGGGATGGGAAAGAGCATGGGTCTGAAGTCACTGGGCAGCCCCGAAGTCCAGAAGACTTCGGATGCCGACTTGACGGCCCTCATAACGAACGGCAAAGGCAAGATGCCGGCCTTCAAGGGCAAATTGAGCGACGAAGAAATCGGTGCGGTTGTTAAGTACGTGAAGACACTTAAATAAAGCTGAGCACCAAACCATCCAGTGAGGTTTAACCGGGTGGAGGGAACGTGAGAGGGAATTCCGTGAAGCGTAGCGGGTGGATTGTTTTACTTGCTTTGCTGCTCACGACCGTGGCGATGGCCGCTCCTAAACCGGCGGCCAAAACCTCAAAAATGAGCAACGAAGATTGCCTGGCCTGTCATAGCGACCCGACTCTGGCGAAAGATGAGAACGGGAAGCAGGTCAGCCTGCATGTGGACGATGCAAAATTCAAAGCATCGATCCACAGCTCTTTCGGTTGCGTTGACTGCCACACCGACATCAAAGCGTTTCCTCACGATCCTACGCCCGCAAAACCAGTCTGCGCGACTTGTCATGCTGTTCAGCAGACTGCCTACGAGCATGGAATCCACGCGAAAGCTGCAGCGGCTGGCAACGCGAACGTTGCGAAATGCCAGGACTGTCACGGAAGCGTGCACGAGATCCTGCCCCCCAGCGATCCGAAATCAAAAGTAGCTCACGTCAACATTCCGGCAACGTGCGGTTCTTGCCATGGCAAAGAATTAGTGATGGCAGGGAGCGGGGTCAGTTCGGCGCCCTTTACCTCTTACCAGCAAAGCGTCCACGGCAAAGCGGTAAACGGCGGGTCGGAATATGCTGCCGTCTGCACCGACTGTCACGGGGCACACGACATTCTCACGGGAGCGGACTCTAAGTCGCCGATTGCCAAGGCCAATGTGCCGGCTACCTGCGGCAAATGCCACGCCGATGTGCAATCCGCGTACGTACAAAGCATCCACGGCACGGCGTTGGCAAAGGGTAACTGGCAATCGCCGGTTTGCACTGACTGCCATGGTATTCACACCATCAAAGCGCCCAACGATCCAAATTCTGCGGTAGCAGCCGGTAATGTCGGGGCGACATGTGCCGCGTGTCATGCCAGCGTGAAGCTCTCTTCGGAATTTGGCGTTGCTGGTAACCGAGTGTCATCGTACCTCGCGAGCTACCATGGCATGGCATCCAAGGTTGGTTCTCCAACGGTCGCAAACTGTGCCAGCTGCCACGGGGTGCACAACATCTTGCCCTCCAGCGACCCACGCTCCACGATCAACCATGCCAACCTCGCGAAGACCTGCGGGCAGTGCCATCCTGGAGCCAACGCAAAGTTCATTACCAGTAAAGTCCACCTCGATGGTGGTGTGCAGCAGGCCGACGTCGGCAGCAAAGTTATTGCATTCGTCAGCAAGTTTTACATCTGGATGATCGTCGTAGTGATCGGCGGTATGGTGCTGCACAACATTCTTGTGTTTCGCAAGAAACTGATACAGCATCGCATCGGGCATCCGCGGCCGGTGCTGCGCATGAACCTGTCGCAGAGAATCCAACACCTGGCACTGCTTAGCAGCTTCATTACGTTGGTGCTCACGGGATTTGCGCTGCACTATCCCTCCTCGTGGCTGGCGATCGCTTTTGTGAACGAGCATGTTCGGAGCTTGATCCACCGAATCGCTGGGGTGGTGATGATCGTCGCAAGCCTTTATCACGTCTGGTATCTCTGCACCAAACCAGATGGCCGCCAGATGTTCAAAGACATGCTGCCCGACTGGAAAGACGCCACCGACGTCCGCGACGCACTGCTGTATTACATGGGATTCAGCGAGCAGAGGCCGCTGTTCCGTCGCTTCTCCTATGCCGAGAAGGCGGAATACTGGGCGCTGGTATGGGGCACATTTGTCATGGCCGGGACCGGCCTGATGGCCTGGTTCAAGGTGCTCATCGGCGCGCGGGTCCCGGGATGGTGGATTGACGTAGCATTGACGATCCACTGGTACGAGGCCGTATTGGCCACGCTGGCGATCATCGTATGGCATCTTTACGCCGTAATCTTTGACCCCGATGCGTACCCGATCAACTTCGCATGGTTCGATGGCCGCATGTCAGTTGAGCACTATCAACATGAGCATCCACTCGACGCGGCAACGTTGCTCAAAGCTGTAGAGGAAAGCGACGAAGACCAGGAGAAATCGGAGGACGAGCCCGTAGGGAGTGCCAAATAACACACACGGCGCGGAGCGGGGTGCGCCGCGCCTAGAACTTCCAGTCATATAAAGAAACAATCAATCGGCAATTTTTGTGTGCGTAAGAAAGTTGATGTGATACTTTCGGGTCGATCTTCCGATCCTACTTAGAGGTTAAGGAATGTCTGCGGACATGCAGGACGTAAATCGTTCAAACTCAAATAATTCTGCCGACTCCAAGCTTTATAAAAACCCAGTGAGTCTGGCGGGCATCGCGTTGGCGGCAGTTGCCTTCCTTAATATCCTGTTCCTGGTCTTCCTGGATGCTTTTTCGCACGTTTCGAGTCCGTACGTCGGAATCCTGGCGTATATGGTCGCGCCAGCGATCATGGTAGTGGGCTTGATCGCGATCCCCGTCGGAATGGTGATCGAGCGCCGGCGGCGACACCGTGAGTTGGGACATGTACCCAAGTACGGGCGTCTGGACCTGAACAATCCAGCTCAGCGCAGTACTCTGGCATTCGTCCTCAGTTTTGTTGTCATCTTTGCGTTGATGAGCGCTGTAGGCAGCTACAGGGCGTACGAGTTTACGGACTCGGTTACATTCTGCGGACAGTTGTGTCATAGCGTGATGGGACCGGAATTCACTGCCTACCAGCAGTCGGCGCACGCGCGTGTGGGCTGCGTGGAGTGTCACGTTGGTTCCGGGGCGGGTTGGTACGTCAAGTCGAAGCTCTCTGGAATTCGCCAGGTGTACTACACGGCAATGGGCACGTTTCCGCGGCCGATTCCGACACCGGTCCACAACCTGCGTCCGGCTGCTGATACCTGCGAGCAGTGCCACTGGCCCAAGAAATTCTGGGGTGCTCAGTTGAAGACGTTCGCGCACTACGGCACGGACGAACAGAATACTCCGCGCGTGCTTCGCTTGCTGATCAAGACTGGCGGTGGCGATCCGGGATTGGGACAGTCCACCGGCGGCATCCATTGGCATATGAACATCGCCAATCACATGACCTACATTGCGACCGATGAGCAGAGGCAGGTCATCCCGTGGGTGCGCATGGAGGACAACAAGGGCAACATCGTCGATTTTGCCAGCAAAGACGCCCCGTTGACGCAAGAACAGGTTGACAAAGGCAACAAGCGCAAGATGGATTGCATTGACTGCCACAACCGTCCGTCGCACGTTTATACGCCGCCTGATATTTCGGTCGACCGCAGTATGATTGCAGGATCCATCGATCCCAGCCTCCCCTTCATCAAGGCCCAAGGTGTTGAAGCGCTTGTAGGTGAATACAAGACACAAGAAGAGGGTGCGAAGGCGATTGCGGAGAAGATTCCGAAGTACTACCAGGAAAAGTATCCGCAGGTGGCTTCAGCCAAGGCTGACAAGATCAATGCGGCTGTAAGTGAGTTGCAGCGTATCTACACGTCCACGATCTTTCCAGCGATGAAGGTGAACTGGAAGACTCACCCTAACAATATCGGGCACATGTACTATGCGGGCTGCTTCCGTTGTCACGACGGCAACCACGTCAGCAAAGACGGCAGAGTCATCAGCAAGGACTGCAACGCGTGCCACACGTTACTCGATCAAGAAGAAGGCACAGCCCACCTGTCGCAGATGCAAGTGCAACAGTTCAAGCATCCTGTCGATATCGGTGACCTGTCGGGAGTGAATTGCTCCGATTGTCACTCGGGTGGGGTGGGGCCGTAGAACTCGGACGAATCATGCTGCTGAACTCAACGGGCAGGCGAAGAACTTGCCTGCCCGTGGCATTTCCGGCCTGGCGTATTTCAACGCAAACGGCCGATTAGTGACGCACATCACAGGAGCTAGTGATAAGACTCACGGCTCTCCCCAGCCACCTGACCCTATCTTTGAGTACAGAACGATGAGCCGGGATTAGCAGTGACGCCGAGGAGAGAACGATGTCAGAAGGCTAATGGAAATTCGCAGCATCGGGTGGGAAAGAAATTTAAGCCGCGCCTGGTCTTCTGGGAAGTCACCAAGGGCTGCAACTTGCGCTGTATCCACTGCCGTGCGACAGCGACAGAATTGATGTCGCCCGCCGACCTGCCAACCGCCAAGGCGCTCGACATCATTCGCGCAGATCGCCGAGCTTCGGCAATCCGATCCTCGTGCTGAGCGGCGGTGAGCCTCTGTATCGTCCGGATATATTCGAATTGGCGGAATATGCCAACAGTCTCGGACTACGCGTAGCACTTGCAACCAACGGAACACTGGTCACCAAGGATGTTGCGGAGAAGGTGAAACACGCCGGCATCAAGCGAGTCTCGATTTCGCTGGATGGTTCGGATGCCGCCACCCATGATTCGTTCCGCGGGATTCCCGGGGCATTCGATGCTGCGGTTTACGGCATGCGCAACTTGCAGGAGGTGGGCGTTTCGGTGCAGATCAACATGACGATCGCCAGACACAACGCGCATCAATTGCCCGAAGTGCTCGATCTCGCACGTCGTCTCGGCGCGGATGCGCTGCACACCTTCCTGCTGGTTCCCGTGGGTTGCGGAGTCGATATTGCCGAAGAGCAGATGGTTGCGCCCGACGAATACGAGCGCATGCTGAACTGGTTCTATGACCAGTCGCTGACCGGCGACATCGAATTGAAGGCAACTTGCGCGCCGCATTATTTCCGCGTGGCCCGCCAGCGCCGGGCAGCCGACCGCCGAGCCGGAAAGGCTGTTCCGGACGCCCCAATCGCACACCATCCCCCATCGGGACACATTGGCCCTACCGAGATGACTATGCCGGGTTCGACGGGTATCTCGCTGAAGCCGGGGGCGGACCGCCGGTCGGACACACCGGGCATCCGGGTGGGCATCCAGCGACATGAATGCCATGACCAAGGGCTGCCTGGCGGGCACTGGCGTATGCTTCCTCTCGCACGAGGGAGAGGTATTCCCGTGTGGTTACCTGCCCGCCGTCGCCGGAGATTTGCGCAAGCAGAGCTTTGCCGATATCTGGACCAACTCAGCCGTATTTAACGACCTTGCGCGACGACGACAACCTGAAAGGGAAGTGCGGCTGCTGCGAGTTCCGTCACGTGTGCATGGGATGCCGAGCGCGCGCCTACGCAGCCAACGGCGACTACCTGGCAGAAGAACCGTTCTGTGTTTACGAGCCAGGAACGTCGAGCAAGATGATCCGGGAAATTGCAGAAGCGGAAAAGTAACGAATCGCCACAGTTTCTCCTCCTCAGTGGGGCCCTTCGGGGCCCTTTTTTCGTCTCGCCAGCATTTCGCATTTGCGAGCGCTACCGGTAATGGAGTTGCCTCGCATCGAGTACATACTCGCCTCGGTATGACGAGTTAGGGTATCTTGGTGACTACTGAAACTGCCTAAGTGTGCAGAGCGCGTGGTTCAGTCGTGCGCTGTCTGAGCCGGACTGCATTCGGACCTAACTTATTGCAACTAATGTCTTTGGGATGGTTAGTCTGCCGGGGCGTAAATGGAATCGATGCCTACCGATACCCTCACCCATCCGAGCCAGCGCAGTTGTACTACGACGGTGGTCCAACCACGGCGGCCGTTCTGGCACCTGGAACTTGGCCACTCTGTGGGAATACCACGAATTGTTGTTTTTCATGGTTTGGCGCGATGTCAAAGTCCGCTATAAACAGACGGCTCTCGGCGTGGCGTGGGCGGTCCTGCAACCATTGATGGCAACGCTGATTTTCAGCATTTTTTTCGGCCGCCTGGCAAAGATGCCATCTGACGGTATTCCGTACCCGGTTTTTGCCTATGTCGGGTTTGTCCCGTGGCAGTACTTTGCCAATGCGCTGACGGAGTCGTCGAACAGCTTAGTGGCGAGCCAGAACCTTATCAAGAAGGTATATTTCCCGCGCCTGATCATACCCATGGGTTCCGTTATTGCGGGGCTTGTCGATTTTTGTTTTGCGTTTATCATCCTGATCGGCAATGATGTTCCATTACGGCATCAGACCTAGCAGTTCGATTTTCCTGTTCCCGGTTTTTTTGTTGTTGGCAGTAGCCACTGCGTTAGCTGCGGGGCTCTGGCTGTCGGCGTTAAATGTGCAGTTTCGTGACATAAAGCACACCATTCCGTTCCTCGTGCAGTTCTGGTTTTTCGCCACGCCGGTGGTTTATCCGAGCACAATTGTCCCTGCGAAATGGCGGATGTGGTACGGACTGAATCCCATGGCTGGAGTCGTGGAAGGGTTTCGCTACACGGTATTGGGAAAAGGCCATCCCGGTCCGATGATCTGGGTGTCGGCCGCGGCTGTTGCGGTGATGCTGATGGGCGGCATGCTGTATTTCAGGAAAATGGAGTCGACGTTTGCGGACATCGTGTAGCAGCAGTCTGCGCTGCGCTAAGTCTATGAGGGAGAATGCCGTGAGTTCGACTGCGATCGAAGCCGAGGGACTGGGCAAGCGTTATAAGCTTGGCGGTTCAGCGCCCTACAAGACGCTGCGCGAGTCTGTGCCCGGGTTTTTTCGAGGAGCTGCGCGCAAAGTTCGTGCACTTGGCGCAGGCGGTTCGACGAAGAAGCTTTCTGGGCTTTGCGTGATGTTTCTTTCGACATCGGCTATGGCGAAGTCGTTGGAGTGATCGGTCGCAACGGTGCAGGGAAGAGCACCCTCCTGAAAATCCTTTCGCGAATTACCTGGCCCACGGAAGGGCGAGCTCTGATTCATGGCCGGGTAGGCTCGCTGCTCGAAGTTGGCACAGGGTTCCACCCGGAATTATCAGGCCGCGAAAACATTTTCCTCAACGGCGCCATCATGGGGATGCGGAAGTCTGAGATCGCAGCGAAATTTGACGAGATCGTGGCCTTCGCCGAAGTCGACAAGTTCGTCGATACGGCAGTGAAGCATTACTCCAGCGGCATGTATGTGCGACTGGCATTTGCGATTGCGGCACATCTAGAACCGGAAATCCTAATCGTGGACGAGGTACTTGCCGTTGGCGACTTGGCGTTCCAACAAAAGTGCCTCGGCAAGATGAGTGAAGTCAGTCAGGCCGGCCGGACCATTCTGTTCGTGTCGCACAACATGGCGGTTGTCGAAAAGCTGTGCCAGCGTGCCATCGTGCTGCAAGACGGAAGGATCGATTTTCAGGGACAGCACGGAAGAAGCAATCCACCACTACATGAACAAGATGTTGGCAGCCAATCAAGGGCAGAAGGCCACACGTTCGATCTGAGCCAGGCGACAGACCGCCGATCTCATCTTGGCAAATTGCTCAAGCGAGTAGAGCTTTTCACCGATGATGACTTACCGGTAGGCGAGGGCATTCGACTGGGATCTGGATTGAGACTGAAGGTATATTTCGAACTTCCGAAGCCTACGCGAAGCTTCGACATAGGCCTGGGCTTTGAGAGTATGTTCGGCCAGCGGATGTTCACCGCGCACAGTCTGTTCGAACCCGATCGTCCGACGGGAGAACGAGTCGGCCCGCAGGTATTTGTATGCGACATTCCCAGCTTTACGCTGATGCCGGGCCTCTACACCGTAAAGATATGGCTGGACATTAACCACGCTGAGGCGGATTTGGTGAACTACGCCGCGCGAGTTAATGTGGTCGAGTCAGACTATTACGGATCCGGCAAAGCTCCTTGGAATGGGGCGATTGTACTCAAACACAATTGGTACGTGGAAACTGGTGGTGGTTCTACGGTTGATGGTTAGTCGTCTGTCTCCAGCCAAACTAAGTAAGCGTTCAGCGCACCGCGGGACCCTCGGTGTGCGCCAATCGCTTCTGATAGTAGTCCCGCAGTTCGCGGTGCAGAATCTTCTTCGTTGGTCCTTTAGGCAATTCAGGCATATCGGCCAATCCGTTGCTGATGATGATTCGTTTAGGTTGCTTGAATCTCGCGAGTGCCTTCCCGCAGTACTCAAGGAGGTCCGCCTCGGTTGTTGCGTCGCTTTCCTTTAGCTTCACGAAGGCACAGATCTCCTGTCCCATGATGGCGTCATCTACGCCGATTACAGCCGACTCGGCCACACCGGGGTGTAACGATAGAACGTTCTCGACTTCAGCCGGATAGATCTTCTCTCCGCCCTTCACGATGAGGTCATCCTTACGGCCGCGGAAGTAGTAGAAGCCATCCGAGTTGCGATATCCGAAGTCTCCGCTGTGGTACCACCCGTTGCGGAAGCGATGCGTCTGGAGTTCGGGCAGTTTGAGATACCCAATCGCCACGTTGATTCCACGAATGCACAGTTCTCCCTCGATTCCGTCGGGGACCTTGTTGTCCGCTTCGTCTACCACCTTCATCTCGCATACCGGCAGCACCCTTCCTACTGAGCCAAGCTTACGGTTCTCCGCCGGGTAGGGATTGAACGACGAATAGGACGACGCCTCAGTGGAACCGAAGCCCTCGAAAATGGGAACTCCGAAACGGGCCTCAAATTTCTCTGCGAGACTCAATGGAAGCAACTGGCCCCCGCAGATGATGCCTTTCAGCAAACCGGAACGACCTTCAAGCCCAAAAGCAAGAATGGCTGCCAGCACAGAAGGCATTACGCTGGTAAACGTGGCGTGATACTTCTCCACTAGCGGCCAGAATGAGCGAAGGCTCGACTTAGGGTCCGTCCAAACAATCGATCCACCTTGATAAAGAGTGGTAGTAAGTGAAATGACCAGCCCATTGTTGTGAAATAGGGGCAGGATGCACAGACTTCTCGTGTCGGGCGAGAACTGGAACCACTCAGACACAGCCTTTCCGTCAGCCAGAAAGTTCATGTGGCTGAGGATGACCCCTTTGGGATTGCCGGTTGTGCCTGAGGTGTAGATTATCGCTGCGGGAGTGTTGGGCTCGACTCGCGGTAATCGCGCCTCCACGGCCAGTATGTCTACATTGGGCAGGTCGACCACATCTCCGAAGGGTCGAAAACTCACCGCCGGAGCCAGTTCGTCGCTGAGGCTGGCAATCTTTGCCGTGAACGCCGGATCATAGAATACCGTCTTACTTTCGCTGTTTTCGATAATGAATCGAATTTCCCTAACAGCCAGATCGGGGTTAATCGGTACGACCGTGATGCCGAGGAAGACAGCCCCAAAGTACATCGCAAGAAATTCAGGCGTATTGCGCAGCACAACTGCAATGGTCTTCTGGCCGGGAGCGATGGCTGTTAACCAATCGGCAGCCGATAGCGCAAGTCGAAAGAATTGCCAGTACGTGTACTCACGTCCACTTTCTGGGAACAGTAGGAACGGATGGCCGGGATCTCTTTCGGTATGGGCTTTGAGGAGATCGTAATAGTTAGCATAGGGCAAATTAACCGGTCGCTCGGTTTGCTGATGGGGCAGGAGTGAAGATGTCATTCCCGCACCCCCTGTTGCTGGAGCCTCGTATGCAGATACTGAATCAGTTTGTCGGCGGAAGTAAGCCGGAACGAATCGTCGCCGCTGATTTCAATGCCGAACCTTCTTTCAACTGCGCCCAGCAACTGGATGTGCCTAAGCGAGTCCCAGGAATGGGTAGTGATCATGTCCGTCTCGCTGTCGAACTTCGGGATGTGAAGCACCTGCTCGGCCAGCGGCGAGACGACTGAATACAGCTCTTGAACGGTCATGGGGCCCGCAGTTTGAGGTGTGCCGTTACTATTCGATCGGTCAACGGTACTAACCTCGGCCGGCTTCACACTTGCAGACAACCTTTCGAGTGCTTCGCGCAAATTCTGGGCGCCAACGCAGATTCCCCCCGGTTCCTCAAACATGGCTGAGCCGGCGACGAAACCGTAATCGAAGTTACCTAGAATCGAGTAGCACTGACTGACGTCTTCGGCCCGGTTGCCGCCAGTTGGAAACGGAAATGCCGGAAGGATTGCGCCGAGCGGTGCACCTGCCACTCTAAGGTTCTCCGTAAACTCTTCGGAGGAGACGTCAAACCGCGAATTAGGACGCGGGAATGTCACGATATCGGCGCCTGACAGGCGAAATAATTTAAGCATCAACGACATTTCGATTCCGACGTGAGCATAACGCGTGAACAAGGTCAACATCGAATAGTGCGCTATGAGGGGCAGCTCAGTGCGGCTCTTCATGAGAGTCAGCAGACTGGGCGTAAGCCGCGGCTGAACCATGTAACCATCTACTTTGGCGGCCTCACCGATCTTCAAGAACTCGTCGAAGCGGCTGACGTCGCAGCCCAGATGAAGAACCCACATCTTGCGCTCGCCGGTTTTCTGTTCGGCGTCCCGCGCAGCCTTGGCGCAAAGAGTGGCCCGCTCTAGGATTGGGCAATAGGGAGGATCGACGAGTAACTCGTCATCTTTCACGATATCGCTGCCAGCAAGTAAGGCGTCGTAGGCGATCTTCGCATACTCCACCGGCGCCAGGCCGACCTCGGGCCGCATTGGTCCCATGAGGAGCGGACGATTGTAGACGCCCAAGATCTTGCGGACTCCCGGGACTCCATGGCGGGGACCCGCAAGAGTTCGCATCATGTCGTCGGGAAACGTCAAGTCGACCATCCGGAGCTTCAGCATGCCTTTAACGTGGCTCGATTCACCCATCACAAAGCACAGGGCGTCTTCGAGCGGATTCCCCGTCTGGCTCATCGAGTTCCACGGAAAATCGACCTCGGCGAATCCGCAGTCGACTTCGTCCGTAGAAGGCATCAGACGGAGTTTTTGAACGGATGCCTGGTACGGAGCAAGCCGGGGTGCGGCTGCCCGTCCAGCCAGAGTGTCGTATCCAGTAGTTGTCTGTTCGTGGCACATGCGGGTTAGCACCTCATCCGGCGAGCCGACAGCACGGGAGGTCTCGAAGTAGAAAGTTACGGTAATAGATGACCCTTCAGCGCTCATACTCGATATCTCCTAATGCCACAATTAGCCGCTCCGATTCTCTTATCAGTTCGGAGCGGCGTTTGGAACTTCGTGAAATCCAATAACGCGTTACTCTACAATGCCATAGCTCTGTAAGCAATCTGTTTATCTTCCATTTCGCACTGCTTCAGCGAACGTTCCGCCCCAAGAATGCACTTGAGTCTCCTATCTCCTCTCGTAACGCGCCGGCGAGGTGAAGCGCCAGCTGAAAAACGGAACTGGTCGGCACCCCCAGTGGCGGATTTCAAATCCGTGACGGCAGAAAATGAGAACCCTCAAAGTTCGATAGTCCACGCCCCTGCATTGGCGGCCGACTCACTGATTCGGGTCTCGACGTCGGAGACGTTGACTACATACCCGCCGGAGGGGGCGCGCTCCGCAACGGACTCCAGAAACTCCTGCATGGGCTGATTTCTGTCCGTGGCAGCGTAGTGGAATGCGATTCTGAGCAGGCCTTGGGTGGTGGCGTAGCGAGACAATGCCGATAGCAAGGCGAATTCCGCTTGTTTTCCGAGCACGACGCAACTCAGCGCCATCGCATCGACAGTCAACTCCTGATTGGCTTCGCGGAAGAGAACGAACCCAGTTGGGCCGTAATTAGCAAGTCGGTCCGTAACGGAAATCAAGAAGCAATCGCTCGTTGTCAGCATGCGGCCGATTTCATCGTCTGCTAGATATGGCTTTTCGCCCGTCAACGAAAATCCAGCGATCGTACGAACCATGCGGTCTATATGCGCGCGATCGACCCGTGCGGGACGAGACATGTTAACCCGGACATTCAAACCGGCTAAGTAGCTTGCAAATTGCGTCGAGTCTGAGGCTGCTGGCGAAACATCCGAGTTCGCCTGACCAAAAGTCCGTCGGATCTCGCTCGCCAAAAATGCGCCTAGTTGGTCGAAAGCAGCCTGGGTATACGGCATCTGTCCCAAACGGTCGGTGGCGTGGTCATCACACTCACCATTCAGTAGGAATCGAGGGCAACTTAGAACTTCGATTGGCAGCTTCCGAGCCCGCACGGTAACGACATTGCTATAAGTTCGACACAGTGCGCGGAGGTTGTGTCGCGTGGCGATCCATCCATTGGACGGGCAGACCATGACCCAAACTTGCGGGACGGTCTGTGCCAAGGCAGACAATGCCGCAACGAACTCTCCCGTTCCGGACGCTAGCAGCTCACGGTCCGTTGTAGTGGCTTGGGTGTCGGCTGGGCTTGACTTAAGACCTTCCCGCAACCAATCTTCGAGACGAAGCAAGATAACCACGCCCGAGACACCAGACTGGTCTGGCCGCAGCATAAAAGTGGTCATTTGGCCATACAGTTTGAATTGCACTTCATGAGTTATCCCGACATCTGCCAGAGACACCAAGAGCGACGCCTCTATTGGCGTTGCAGTAAACGTCGATGCAATCTCAATTCGCCCACTTCCCATGCTGACAGTCTCGAAATAAGCCTTTCGGTCATCCTATCCAAAGAACGCTCGGAGCCAAATGTTTCAGCAAGTTACAGTCGTTGAGCTTGCGACAGATCATACCATTACTTGCAGTTTCGGTCACTGGAAAACCAGAGACATCGCGGTGGAAGGGAGGTATCCATCAGAAGGCGTTCCAAGGGCTTAGTTGCGGGCAGTCTTTCACGGTGCGGACGGGCTTCAATTCGCTTGACCGTTGGAGCAAAAGTATTCAAAATTAAGCCAATTGCGCATTCATCGGCACCGAAATATCTGGCCTGAGTACTCCCGGTACTGCGCAGCTCGCGACTCCAAATTCAAAATTCTTACTACGTAGAGGCAAGAAGCGGTCGAACGCAGGAAATTTATCTTTGAGTAACGCTATTAGTTAGTGCTGTCGCCGTTGTGTGGTGATTGAAAATGGAGTTTTGGAACTCGGCACATCCCGATGAAGCAATCGTGGCTGTGGATGCTCGCAGCGGTGAGAAGTGGTGCTATCACGACTTGCGTCGCGATGTGGCCCGTGTGCAACAGGCGCTACGAAATTTGGGCCGCAAATCGCTTGGAATGTTAGTCGCTCGAAATCGCTACGAGTACCTGGTAACTTATCTGGCCGCATTGAACAGCGGAAGCGCACTGATACTCATCGACCCATCGCTCAATTCCGAACTGTTGGGCGAGCTCGTTGCCGTGTACAGGCCCGACTGGGTGTTCTCCGAACCGACGAATTTTCAGTTCGAAGGCTATCGAGCGAGCGGGTCAGGTATCGAAGAGTTGCTCGAAAACCAAGCGCCAAGAGACTTAGAGATAAACCCGGAGCTTGCGCTATTGCTTACAACGTCGGGCTCGACTGGAAGCCCGAAACTGGTGCGGTTGAGTCTGCGGAACCTGGCGGCGAATGCTCATTCGATCTCCCAGTATTTGCGGTTATCGCCTGAAGAACGCCCTATTACGTCATTGTCGATGTCGTATTCGTACGGACTGTCGGTCATCAACAGTCACTTGGCTGTCGGGGCCAGCGTCGTTTTTACCGACGATGGCATATTGCAGCGTGGATTCTGGGATGCTTTGGAACGCCACGGGTGCACGTCGTTCGCCGGAGTTCCGTACACCTACGAGATGCTTTTGCAGACAGGGCTTCTCAAGAGTAAGGGTGTGAGCCTCAAGACCCTAACGCAGGCCGGTGGAAGGCTCGAGGAGCGATATGTCCGACAGATTCACGAATTGGCCTTGGCACGCGGCTGGAACTTCTTCGTAATGTACGGACAAACAGAGGCTACCGCGCGAATTTCGTATGTTCCGTTTGAAAAGTTAGGTGCGAAAGCCGGATCAGTGGGCGTCGCCATTCCCGATGGATCATTGCGGATGGACGAGGTAACCGAGGAGTTGATTTACAGTGGCCCCAACGTCATGCTGGGTTATGCCGAAAGCCGCGCGGACTTAGCCAAAGGAGACGAACTCAATGGCGTGCTTCGCACTGGCGATCTGGCTCGTCGGGACGAAGACGGCTACTTCTACATTACTGGAAGGCTGAAGCGCTTCTTGAAGATGTTTGGCAAGCGCTTCAACTTGGATGACATGGAAAAGCTGCTCTCGAGGCATTGCCAGACCAGTGTCGCGTGTTACGGGCGCGACGATTTGCTGATGGCGGCGGTGGAGAACTGCGAGAATGGAGAGGAAATCCGTTCGACGATATGCGAAACGTTTAGTTTGCCCCGGCCAGCGGTAAAGGTAGTTGTAGTCGATACCCTGCCACGCACTCCAAACGGGAAACTGGACTACGGACGATTGGCGGAATCTACTACGGCACCGGGCCACGCGGTTACGAACTAAGGGGACCATGGGGAAAGAAACGAAAGATATGGGCGCGCGCACCGCAGCTGCTACGAACGGTGGCCGGAAGTCCATCGAAGACGGTTTGACGAACATCTGGGCCGCAGTGCTTGGATTGAAGCACGTTGACAGAAAAGCGAACTTCTTCGAGATCGGCGGAGACTCGCTGAAAGCGATGGAAGTGATCTCCCGTGTCTGGGAATCGTTGCAGGTCGATCTGCCTTTGATCAGTTTTTTCGAAGAACCAACGATTCATCACCTGGCTGAGGTGTTGTCAGGGGCTCGCCCCGATTTGGAGCAGGCCCTCGCTCGGATTTGGGCAGACGTGCTGCGTGTTGAACAGATCGACTGCGACGCGAATTTCTTCGAGATCGGCGGCGACTCACTGAAGGCGATGGAAGTGATCTCGCGAGTCAGCGAAGTATTACATGTTGACCTGCCGCTCATAGCGTTCTTTGAAGATCCGACCGTCCGGCATTTGGCGGAGATTCTGTCGGCGGCCGGAGGGAACTCTGCCGACCAGCTAGCGAGAATCTGGGCCGAGGTACTGCGCGTACCGCGGGTTGAAAACGATGCCAACTTTTTCGATATTGGTGGCGACTCGCTGAGAGCGATGGAAGTCATCGTCCGCGTCAGTGAGATGTTGCACGTCGATCTGCCCCTGGTTGCGTTCTTTGAAGATCCGACGGTTGCGCATCTGGCCCAAGTTATCGATGATCTCAAGGCCGAAGGAACGACACCTCCGATCGTGCGTGTGGACGACCGGCGCGAGTTCCCGTTGTCGCATTCGCAGCAAGTGTGGTGGCTGCTGGAGCAGCAAAATCCGGAATCTGGAGTTTACAACAAGCCGCGTATATTCCGGATTCACGGCAGGGTCGATGCGTCAATCATGGAGCGCAGCCTGAATGAGCTCCGTCAGCGGCACGAAGTCCTTCGGGTTCGCTTTGTCTCTGGTGTGAACGGCCCTGCGCAAATCGTGGACGATGGCGGTGCACTGGATTTCGCGGTTAGCGATTTGTCGTCGTTCGATCCCCCTTGGCGCGAGCAAGTCGCCATGAAGCTGGCTCTGGAAACGGTGCGCGAACCGCTTGATCTGGCTGGCGGGCAGGTGCAGCGGGCGCGACTAGTTCGATTCTCTGACGACGAGTTCCTGCTTTGTATCGCCGAGCATCATGTGGTCAATGATGGCTTTACCGGCAGCATCCTGCTCGATGAACTGGGCGACATCTACGATGCTTTTTCCGTCGGCCAACCGAACCCACTTCCGCCACCCAAGTTGCATTACACCGACTTTGCCGCATGGGAGCGGCAGTGGATGCAAGGTCAGCGATTGTCTGACGAGGTGGACTACTGGTGCTCGCTGCTTCGGGACGCGCCTACTTACGTGGATCTTCCGACGGACTTCGTGCCGACAGGCGAACAGGACACCCGAGGCAACCTCCGCACTCTCATGCTTTCGAGCGAGTTGTGGCGACGCATCCAGCGATTCGCTCAGGCGAACGGAACGAGCCAGTTCACCATCATGGTAACGGCCGCACGCCTGTTGTTGCATCGGTGGTCCGGACAGAGTGACTTTTTGCTGGGCACTTTGGCCAGCAACCGCAGCCGCAGTGGAACGGAGAGAATGCCGGGCCCGTTCGTGAATCCGTTACCGCTGCGCAACCCTGTGCTGGCAGGGGAAACCACTCTGCAGTTGCTGAACCGCGAGAAGAAATCTGTCATGGAGGCCTTTGCGCACCAGGATTGTCCGTTCGCGAAGGTCGTCGAAGCGGTGAATCCGGCGCGCACCAGCAATGACAATCCGCTGTTTAATGTGGGTCTGGTGATGGAGAATTTCCCGGAGATCGAGCTCAAGTGCCGTAATTTTGAGGCCGAGTACTTGAACTTCGACCCTGAATCGTCGCTTCTTGATTTGCGCTTTGTTGCGGTGGAGAAGCATGGTGGACTACGACTTTCCTGCGAGCATAAGACCTCGCTGTTCACTACCGAAACCGTGGACGCGCTTCTGCGAGCGTATGAGAAAACGCTGGAAGAAATCGTTACAAATGCCGAAGCCGCAATTGAGGAGTTCGAACTCCCCGAAGTACTTGTACGACAGGCCGAAGCCAGTAAAGTTGCGCGGAAGCAGGTCGTCGCCATCACTGCAACGTTTACTGCTGAGCCGCTTAAAGATCCACTTGAATTCTGGCTGCAGCAACTCGGCATGCCGAAGCACATCGAGTTTGCGCTGTTTAACCAGGTGCTCCAACAGTTGCTGGATTCAGAAAGCCTCCTGGGGTTGAACCACTACGGTGCCAACATAGTTTTGCTCCGGGTCGAAGACTTGCATGCAGCCGCAGGCGGCAGCGCAACAGATGTGGCCAGTGGATTGCACTCTTCCGTGGAGGATCTGTTGGCAGCGTTGCAGTTGGCTGCGCGGCGCAAGGCCGCGCCGCTAATTCTCTTGATTACGCCAGCTTCGGAATGGGCGCGTTCGAATCCTGAACTTGCAACGGCGATTGAGCGCGAGGAGAGACATCTCCTCGACGCTGCGCAAGGAATCAATGGGTTGCAGATCGTTGGTTCAGCCGAACTGCTCGATCGGTATCCAGTGGCCGACTATGCTGATGAATACAACTACAAAATAAGCCACGTCCCCTATAAGCAGGCGTTTTTCACCGCAATTGCTTCCATGATTGCGCGGCGCATTTACACCGCGGGGCATACCGCGCGCGAAGTGATCGTGCTAGACGTGGACAGCACGCTGGGCACCGCTGCAGTTGAACACGAGCATTCCACATTGGCGGACTTCCTCTTGGCGCAAGAGCAAGCTGGCCTGATTCTCGGTGCGTGTAGCCGCGAGAAGGAAGCAGATTTGTCGACGCGTTTTGGCGCCGCCCGCGGAAGACTGGGATGGGAGAACATCGCCTCCTCGCGCACCGAGGTGAGCGCCATGTCGGAGGCGGTGAAGGAGATCACGGACGAACTTGGTCTTGGTCTTAATCGGTGCATCTTCGTGACGCGTGATGCGATCGATGCAGCGGAAGTCCGCGCAAACTGTCCGTCCGTCGCGGTTGCGGAACTACCGTCGGATGCACAGGCAGCGCATGTGTTCCTGACTAACTTCTGGGCTTTCGACAATCGCCCAGAGGTCGGCTCACAGGATGATGCGCCAACCAAGCTTGGGTTGCTGAATCTGGTAGCCACGCAATTGTGTACCGTTGACAAAATTGCACATGCGGTCGAGGCCGCCAGGGTAATTCAAGCTCGCGTCACCGAGGAATACACGGCCGCGAGATCGCCGGAAGAGGAATTTCTCGCTGATGTCTGGTCACAGCTGTTGCGGGTGGAGCGCCCGAGTATTCACGACAACTTCTTCTCGTTGGGCGGGCACTCGCTGATGGCAGCTCAAGTGATTGCCAGGGTGCGCCAGACCCTGGGTGTCGAACTGCCCTTGCGTTCGATGTTTGAAGCTCCGACCATTGCCCGGTTCGTCGAACTGATCGAGATCGAGAGGCGGGCACGAACTGGCATTGTCGTGCCGCCCCTGACGCGAGTTTCTCGCGAGGGACAAATGCCGCTGTCTTACGCGCAGCAGCGGCTCTGGTTCATTGACCAGCTAGAACCAGGAAGCCCTCTCTATAACATTTCCGCGATGTACCGCATGCGGGGACCGCTAAATGTTTCTGCGCTGGAACGCACCATCAATGAGATCGTGCGCCGCCACGAGTCGTTGCGCACGACTTTTGGCAATGTGGACGGGAAGCCGGTTGTCCTGATTACGCCGCAACTGACCGTGCCGCTGCCGATCACCGACGTTTCAGGCGCGAATGTGGAGCAGCGCGAGGACTCTCTGAAACGCTTGTCTCTCGCCGAGGCCGCCACTGCGTTCGATCTGGCAACGGGTCCTCTAGTGCGCGCGCGGCTTCTGCGGATGGCGGTCGACGACCACGCGCTGCTGTTCGTCGTGCATCACATCGTAGGTGACGGTTGGTCGGGCAGTCTGATCGCGGGTGAGTTGGCTGCGCTCTATGAGGCGTTCGCGCACGAGCGTCCGCCTTCGCTCCCAGAACTGGAAATCCAGTACGCCGATTTTGCAGTCTGGCAGCGTGAATGGATGCAGGATGACGTCCGCGACCGCCAGGTGAAGTACTGGCGTAGTCAGCTTATGGGCGCTCCGGCTGTTCTGGAGTTACCGACCGATCGGCCTCGCGAGGCTGTGCAGAGTCATCGCGGTGACGTTCGCTCGCATCTCATCGGCAGCGAACTGGTCGGGCGGCTGACAATCATGAGCCAGAACGAGGGCGCCACGTTGTTTATGTCGCTGCTGGCCGGCTTCCAATTGATGTTGTCCCGTTATTCCGGACAGGAAGACATCGTTGTAGGCTCGTCGATTGCCGGCCGCAATTATGCCGAAATTGAGCCGCTCATCGGATTCTTCGTTAACACACTGGCGCTGCGCGTAAATCTGTCGGGCAATCCGACTTTCCCCGAGTTACTGGCACGGGTGAAGCAGGTCGCCCTCGACGGGTATGCGCACCAGGAACTGCCTTTCGAGACGTTAGTGGAAGAGCTGCAACCCGAGCGCAGCCTAAGTTACAACCCAATATTCCAAGTGCTTTTTGGTCTTCAGAATATGCCACGGCAGTATTTCGAGGCGTCAGGGCTGAGGGTGGAACGTTCTTCCATACACCAGGCAACTTCCATCCTGGATATGTCTTGGTTTTTGTTTCCCACGCCGGACGGCCTTTTGGTGCGAGTGGAGTTCGATACGGACCTTTTTGATGGAAGTAGCATCGAGCGCATGCTGGGCCACTACCAGACCTTGCTCGAGAGCATCGCCAATCATCATGGGAGAACGATCGGCGAGTTGCCGTTGCTCGGAGAAGAGGAAGAACAAAAGATATTGTTCGAATTCAACCGGACGTCGGCCGAGCTTCCCCAGGCAGACTTGCTGCATGACTTTGTGTCTCGGCAGGCGGAATCAACGCCGGATGCGGTTGCGCTCATCGTTGGTGATCAGCGGCTACGTTACCGTGAGTTGAATGAGAAGGCTAACCAGATAGCGCATTACCTGATTCGCCGCGGCGCAGGTCCTGAGACATTGATAGGAATTTACTGCGAACGATCCGCAGAAATGCTGGTCGGGATTCTGGGCATCCTCAAGTCGGGTAGCGCCTACGTGCCGCTCGATCCCAATTACCCCAAAGAGAGGATTGGCTACATCCTGGAAGACGCGAAGGCCCCGCTTATTCTCACCCACGGTTCAATCGCCGGCGACTTGCCAGTTTTTGCCGGAGAGTGCGTTTGTCTCGATTCCGACTGGACGCACATCTCCCAGGAACCGATCTCGAATCCTGCCACCGAAACGAAGCCTGAGAATCTCGCCTACGTGTTGTTTACTTCCGGCTCAACAGGAAGACCGAAGGGCGTAGCAATCGAACATCGTAGCGTTGCCACATTCGTTCACTGGGCTCGGCAATCGTTTGAGCCGAGCGAACTGGCGGGCGTACTGTTCTCCACTTCCATGTGTTTCGATTTATCGGTATTCGAAATGTTTGCGCCATTGAGCTCCGGCGGTGCGGTGATCCTTGCCGAGAATGCTTTATATTTGCCCACACTGCCCGCCAAAGACCGCGTGACTCTGATCAACACCGTGCCGTCGGCGATGGCCGAGTTGGTACGCATGGGAGGGGTGCCAGATTCGGTCAAAACCGTGAATCTGGCGGGTGAGGTGCTCTCTGAGTCATTAGTCGAGCAGATCTACGACAACACCGGCGTCCGACGGGTCTACAACCTCTACGGGCCCACCGAAGACACGACATATTCGACTTACACGCTCGTGCGGCGTGGGACTACCGTCACCATCGGCCGTCCTCTGACCAATTCGCAGGCATACATTCTGGATACGAATTTGAGGCCGGTGCCGATTGGCGTCCCAGGCGAGTTGTACTTAGCTGGCGAAGGGTTGGCCCGCGGCTATTATGGGCGACCAGATCTGACCGGCGAGCGGTTCGTTCTTAATCGATTTAGTAACGCCCCAAGCGCGCGAATGTATCGCACCGGCGATTTGTGCCGCTATCTTCCAAACGGCGAAATTGACTATCTCGGACGCATCGACCATCAAGTCAAGCTGCGCGGTTTCCGCATTGAGCTGGGAGAAATCGAGTCCGCCCTCGACGGGCACCCGGCTGTCCGCAAGAGTGTCGTGATGGTTCGCGAAGACGTGCCTGGCGACAAACGCCTTGTGGCATATGTAGTCCCGCAGCCGGAAATAGAGGCAGTGGGCCTAGTCGAGAAACTCAAGACGCTTATCGCCGAGAAACTTCCCGAGTTCATGATGCCGTCTGCATTTCTTACTATTAGACGTCATGCCACTATCCCCAAATGGCAAGATCAACCGCAACGCGCTGCCGGCACCGGAGCTCTCGCGAGACGAGTCGGACGTCTTTATTGCGCCTCGCAATGCGGTGGAAGCAAAGCTGGCTGAGATCTGGGCAGACGTGCTGCACCTGCCTCGGGTTGGCGTGCTCGACAATTTCTTCCGCCTGGGCGGGCATTCGCTGTTGGCTACGCAGGTTGTGTCTCGGATACGGAAATGGGCACAGGTCGAGGTGCCGTTGCGGGCTATGTTCGAAGCGCCAACGATAGCTGAGCTTGGCGGAGCGCGTCGAACACTTACAAGTGTCGGACAACGCTCGGCCGCCCATCCGCCGCGTGCCGCGAAATCGTTCGCTGCCACTCTCGTCCGCACAGCAGCGCTTGTGGTTTCTGAACCAGCTTGATCCCGACAGCCCCTACTACAACATTCCAATGGCACTGCGGCTTAGCGGCGAGCTGGATGTTGCAGCGCTGAAGAAAGCGCTAAACGAGATCATTCGCCGGCATGAAGTTCTGCGTACGTTCTATGTTTTGGAAGGCGATAAGCCGGTGCAGGTCATCTCCCCGGAATTGCAGATCGAACTGCCGGTGGAAGACCTTACTCAAGTACCTGCGGAGTTCCAAGAAGCCTCGGTTCGTCAGACGGCGCTGGATAGCGGTCGCCATGTTTTCAACCTACAGACTGGTCCCGTCATTCGCGCCAGTCTGTTGAAACTAGGCGGACAGGATCATGTGCTGCTCTTCAACACCCACCACATTGCTAACGATGGGTGGTCGATCTGGCAATTCGGCAACGAACTTGGCCCGTTGTACGAGGCATTTCGTGATGGCAAACCTTCGCCACTGCCAGAATTGGAAGTGCAGTACGCTGATTTCGCCGTGTGGCAGCAGAGATGGTTGAAGAGTGAAAATCTATCGCGCCAGTTGGACTATTGGACGCGACAGTTAGCCGGCGCGCCTGAAACTCTTGAATTGCCAACAGACCATCTAAGGCCCTCCGTGCTGAGCCTGAAAGGCACGACCGAGAAAGCAGTCTTTCCGCGGGAACTCGTCGATCGGCTGAACGAACTCAGCCAGCAGCAGGGCGTTACCCTCTTCATGACGTTGCTGGCGGCCTATCAGACGTTGTTGTATCGCTATACGCGGCAGGAAGACATTGTCGTTGGATCGCCCATTGCCAGCCGCAACCGCACGGAGATCGAAGACTCGATCGGATTCTTCGTCAATACGCTGGTGATGCGCACCGATTTGTCAGGCAATCCCACGTTCCTTGAGCTCTTGCAGCGAGTGCGGACGACTGGCTCTCGGCGCCTACAGCAACCAGGACCTGCCTTTTGAAAAGCTAGTTGAAGTGCTGCAGCCGGAACGTGAACTGGGTCGTATTCCATTGTTCCAGGTCTGGTTCGTGTTGCAGAATGCGCCGCGAGTCAGCCTGCAACTTCCAGGTCTTGAGTTGCGGGGCATGGACGTACATAACGGAACTGCCAAGTTTGATCTGGGCCTGTTTACGGTCGAGAAGCCCGATGGCTTGTACTGCAGTGTAGAGTACTCCACCGATCTCTTTGACGCGAGCGACCATCAGGCGCTTTCTCAATCACTTTCGCGTGCTTACTGGAGGCCATTGCCGAACGACGCCGGGCGGCCGCCTGAGCGAGTTACCGCTACTGACCGAGGCCGAGCGGCGGCAAATTGTGGTGGAGTGGAATGACACCGCGCATGCGTATCCGCGTGAGCGTTCTCTGCAGCAGTTCATTGAAGATCAGGTGGAGCGCACGCCTGACGCCCTGGCGTTGGGATTCGAGTCGAAACAGCTTACTTACCGGGAACTGAATGCTCGGGCCAACCAGTTGGCGCACCGATTGCGCGAGTTGGGAGTCGGTCCGGAAAAACTGGTCGCGGTCTGCGCCGAGCGCTCGGTCGAGATGGTGGTGGCTTTGCTGGGTACCATTAAAGCCGGGGGTGCCTATGTTCCGCATCGACCCCGATTATCCGAAGCCGCGTCTGAGGCACGATGTTCGAGGACGCTGATGCCGCCAGTGGTTCTGACGCAAGAGCATCTGCTTGGAGGTCTTGCCGGACTGCACAGGTTCCGACGTGTTTGCCTCGACCGCGACTGGCACACTATGGCCATGAATCGTCGGAAAATCCAGCGCGTGATCACCAACGGCAAAGACCAGGCGTACATGATTTACACCTCGGGCTCGACCGGCAGGCCGAAGGGAGTACCCAACGTGCACGAAGGCATTGTGAACCGTCTGCTCTGGATGCAGGATGCATACCGCCTCAACGGCAGCGACCGTGTAATGCAGAAGACTCCGTATAGCTTTGACGTGTCGGTATGGGAGTTCTTCTGGCCACTTATGACTGGAGCATGCCTCGTGGTGGCCCGGCCGGAGGGGCACAAAGACCCCAACTACCTTGTGGAACTGATCCAGGCAGCAGGGAGATCACGACAATGCACTTTGTGCCTTCGATGCTGCGGATCTTCCTGGAAGCAGAAGGCTTGGAGCGGTGCACCAGCTTGAGAAGGGTGATCTGCAGCGGCGAGGCGCTCCCCTTCGATTTGCAACAGCGCTTTTTCGAGCGGATAGACGCTGAACTGCACAACCTCTATGGGCCGACGGAAGCAGCCGTCGACGTGAGTTACTGGGAATGCCGTCCGGACAGCTCGATGACGATCGTTCCCATCGGCAAGCCAGTTTGGAACACCCAGCTCTACATTCTCGATAGCTACCTGCAGCCGGTGCCGGTGGGAGTGCCGGGCGAACTGCACATCGGAGGCGTGCAGTTGGCGCGCGGATATCTCAAGCAGCCCGAGTTGACGGCCCAGAAGTTCATCGCCGATCCATTCAGATGCCGAGCCGGGTGCTCGGCTGTACAAGACCGGCGATTTGGCGCGATTCCTGCCTGACGGCAACATCGAGTACCTGGGCCGCATCGACCACCAGGTCAAGCTGCGCGGCTTCCGCATCGAGCTGGGCGAAATCGAGACCACGCTTGACAGCCATTCTGGCGTGCTACAAAGCGTGGTCATGGCGCGCGAAGATGTGCCGGGCGACAAGCGTCTGGTGGCCTATGTTGTGCCCGATCCCGATTATCGCGGTGATGCAATCCGCAGATCGGGGACGCGTTGGGTACCGAGCAGGTTTCACAGTGGACTGAAGCCTTTGACGAAGCTTACCGACGTGGCGGTGGCGTTGAGGAAGCGACCTTTAACATTACCGGCTGGGACAGTAGCTACACTGGCGATCCGATTCCCAGCGAGCAGATGCGAGTCTGGGTGGAATCGACAGTTGATCGCATCTGGCGCTCCATCCCAAGGCAATCTGGGAAATTGGTTGCGGTACAGGACTCCTGTTGTTCCGGCTGGCGCCGGGCAGCGAGCGCTATTACGGTACAGACATTTCGCAAACCGCCTTAAATTTCCTGAATCAGCAACGTCAGCGGGCCGATTTACGACTGCCGCAGCTTTCACTCGAACGCAAGGCTGCGCACGATTTCGATTCGGAAAATACTTGCGGACAGTTCGACGCAGTCGTATTGAACTCGGTTATTCAATACTTTCCCGATCTCGAATACTTGATGACCGTCCTCGATGGAGCCGTGGAAGTCGGTTCGACCGGGCGGAGCGGTATTCGTTGGAGACGTTCGCAGCTTCCCTCTACTGGAGGCCTTCCACGCGTCGGTGGAGATGTTCAAGGCTGACGACGCCATGGGTCGCGCAGAGTTCACGCGCCGCGTGCAGAAAAGCATTCGGCAAGAAGGCGAGCTGCTGGTTGATCCTGAGTTCTTCACGGCCATCCGGCAGCGGTGGCCAAGAGTGACACACGTTGAGATCCAGCTGAAGCGCGGCGAGCTTCCAAAACGAATTGACGCGGTTCCGCTACGACGTAATTCTGCATGTCGCCAAACAGGCGCCATTACATGTGGACTGCCCGTGGCTCGACTGGAAGAAGCAGCGTTTGTCATGCGTTTCACTTGTCGAAATCTTGCAAAAGACACAACCTGAAATGCTGGGACTCACTGCCGTGCCTAATGCCAGACTGGCCGCCGAGGCTCTGGCGGTTCAGTGGCTGGCAGCTGAGGACGGAGCCGGCACGGTTGGTGACCTTCGCAAGTTCGTCATCGAAAACTCTATAACGGGAGCAATCGAACCGGAAGAATTATGGAGCTTGGAGAGGGATCTGCCTTACCGTGTGGAAATACGCGCTTCGAAATCAGCGATCGACGGATGCTGCGATGTTGTTCTGCGGCGGCACAATGCTCTCGGAGAGGTCGCAGATTACGCGGTGACGAATTTTCCAGGAGAAACGGACTCCTTTAGACCGCTTTCGACCTACGCGAATAATCCGTTGAGACAGCGCGTTGCGGCCAAGTTGATACCACAACTACGCCTTCACGTCGGCGCCAGACTTCCGGAATACATGGTTCCCTCGGCTTTTGTGCTGCTGGATTCTATGCCATTGACCGGAAGCGGCAAGGTCAATCGGAGGGCATTGCCGGTACCGGAACAGCCGCAAAGTGAGTCCGGCAACTACCGTGGACCCGCTACGCCAGCGGAGGAAATAATTGCTTCTATTTTTGCGGACGTTCTGCGAGTGGAGCGAGTCGGAGTTGACGACAACTTCTTCGAATTGGGCGGACATTCGCTGTCCGCGACGCAAGTTGTGTCGCGCATCCGGCAGAACCTGAGGGTGGACTTGCCGGTAAGGACCGTATTCGAGTCTCCAACGGTGGCAACGCTCGCTTTGGCTGCTGAATTGAAACAGCGCGGCCAGCTTGGGGCACTGGCGCCTCCCATCGGGGTTGCGTCTCGCGACCACAAGCTACCGCTTTCATTTGCCCAGCAGCGATTGTGGGTGCTTGACCAAATGGAACCCAACAGCGCGCTCTACAATATTCCGCGCCCACTGCGCCTGACGGGTGATCTCGACATCGGCGCGCTGGAGACCGCGCTCAACGGGATCGTGGCGCGTCATGAAGTGCTCCGCACTAATTACGGTTCTGAAAAAGGCGAGCCGTTCCAAATCATCGCAGAGCCATGTCACGCAGCCCTTAAGCTAGTGGACTTGAGCGGACTATCTCTCGTGGAGAGCGAAAAGGAAGCCCGACGTCTGGTCCAGCAGGAGAGTGCGACTCCCTATGACCTTGCCAAAGATCCGATCATCCGCTGGAGACTGATCAAGCTCGACGAGCAGGACCATATCTTGATAGTAACGACCCATCATATATCTGACGACGGTTGGTCTACGGGCATCCTGTTGCGTGAGTTGACCGAACTGTACGATGCGGCGCTCAACGGCAAGCCGTCGCCACTGCCTCCGCTGGCGATCCAGTATGCCGACTACGCAGTCTGGCAACGGAACTGGTTGCAGGGCGAAGTTCTGAAACAGCAGGTTGCATACTGGCGCCAGAAGCTGGAGGGCGCTCCGCCTGTCTTACAGATTCCGTCGGATCGCCCCCGTCCTGAGAGACCGACGTATCGTGGCGCCATGCATCGCTCGCTGTTACCTGACAAGTTTGCTGGAGTCCGTCCGTGCGCTTAGTCGCCAGCAGGGAAGTACTGCATTTATGACCATGATGGCGGCCTTCCAGTCTCTGGTAATGCATTACACAGGGCAGCCGGACGTAGTGCTGGGCACCGACCTTGCCAATCGCACTACGGTGCAAACAGAGGCTCTGATCGGTTTCTTTGTGAACCTGCTGGCTTTTCGTACTGACTTATCCGGGGATCCGTCTTTCATCGAGTTGATGGCGCGCGTGCGCGAAACCGCCTTGGGAGCGTACGCCCACCAGGATGTTCCGTTCGATAAGCTGGTCGAAGAATTACAGCCGGAGCGCAGCTTGGGTCATAACCCAATCGTGCAAGTATTATTTGTGCAGCAAAATACTCCCCGCTCTTCGAAATCAATCCCTGGCCTAACGATGAGCTGGTTTCCCATGGACGTGCCGTCGAAGTTCGATATGGCGGTATTCGTCGCAGAGACCGACAAGGGAATCGCAGCTAACTGGGTCTACAGCGCGGAGTTGTTTGACGTGACTACAATCGCGAGGATGGCTGGCTTGTATCAGCTGGTTCTGGAGCGAGTGACTGCCAATCCGGCGATGCGGCTAAGCGAACTGCTGGGAGTCTTGACAGAGGAAGATCAGAAACAACTCGCTGCGCAGCACAAGGATTTCCGTCACGCCGGCGGTCAGAAATTGAAGACAGCAAAACGTAAGATTCTAACTCAGGACTGATAGACGGAGGATGTGGGGCCCGATGAGCAATCAGACAGTCGCAGGATTCCGTCTCTCGATTCAGCAGGACCGGACGTGGTCGCAGTACGCTGGCGAGGGGTGGCCTTTTTGGGCGGAATGTGAGCTTCACGTTAGCGGCGATCTGGACCCGGCGAAGTTACGTGATGCCATCCGCGAAATCGTGTCGCGACATGAGATTCTGCGCACGGTGTTCCACCGCCAAGCCGGAATGAAAGTTCCGTTCCAGGTGATTCAGGATACTCCCGACTTCGTCTGGCGAGCAGCAGATCTTAGTGGATTGGACGAGGAAGCGCGGGACAAAGAGCTCAGATCGCTGGTGAATCAACAGAAAGCGGCATACGACTTGGAGAAATCTCCTCCGCTCGAAGTAGCGCTGGTTAAGAGTGGGCTCGGCGAGCACATACTTATATTAAGCTTGCCTGCTCTATGCGCCGATCTGCGCACATTGGAAGTGTTGAGCCGCCAGATCATGCAAGAGTATGCTGGCACATCTCACGCAGCTGACGAGATCATGCAGTATGCCGACGTGGCTGAGTGGCAGCAAGAACTGCTGGCCAGCGAAGAGTCCAAGGCTGGACGCGATTATTGGCGAGACTACTGTAAACTGATTGACCTTCCTGCTTTAAGTACCACATTGGCCGGTTTCCACAAGAAAGGCTCTGGGCAGTTTGTGCAAGAGACTGTCTTGCGGCAGGTTGAACTGTCGAGACTTGGCTCCAGACCGAGTGCGTCGCTTCCCGAATTTCTATTGGCGGGCTGGGAGGCTTTTCTTTCAAGAATGACCGGCCGGCCAAGTGTCACGGTTGGCTGCTATTTTGACGGCCGTAGCTACGCTGAGCTAGCTGGTGCTTTCGGCGCGTTCGCCCGGAGCCTGCCCCTAAACGGAGACTGCGCAGATGGAACTACATTCCAGACACTCTTGGCCCAGACTGAACGAGACTACGCCGAATTCAAGAACTGGCAGGACAGTTTTGCGTGGACCGACACCGGATTGGTCGCCGCAGACGAGCAAGCGCCGGTTCTGCCATTTGCGTTTGAATATGCCGAGTTGCCAGCGACCGAGACTGTCGGCGGTTTAGCAATTTCGACAATTCGCCGGCAGGAATGCGACGAACGATTCCTGATCAAGCTGGCGGCGCATCGCAGCGGAGAGTCGTTGAACTTGGCGGTTGAGTTCGACGCATCGAGCATCGACCGTTCCACGGTAGAGAGGTGGAGTGCCCACTTTCTCACGCTTTTGCTCCACGCCGCCGCTCATCCGGAGACGGTGCTCAATCGACTCCCTTTGCTCGATGTTTCTGAGTGCCACGAACTGGTGGTGGGTCGGAACCAGACCGCGTCGGAATACCCGCGCCAGCAGGGCATTCACCAGTTGTTCGAAGTCCAGGCAGCAAAGACTCCCGGCGCTCCGGCAGTTCGGTACCAAGAGGACTGCATCACCTTCGAGCAGCTTAATCAACAAGCGAATCAACTTGCTCATTATTTGCGCAGAAATGGCGTGGGGGCAGACTCGCTGGTTGGACTGTGCCTCGATCGCAGCACCAGCATGATGGTGGCCGTAATGGCCATCCTGAAAGCCGGCGGCGCGTACATACCACTTACCGCCGACCATCCCAAACCGAGACTGGCCCAACAACTGGCTGGCGTTCAGGTCTTGATAAGTGAAGCGAAGTTTGAGTGCGTGATGCCCCCATTCGCTGGCCCGCTGATTCTGATCGACACGCACCAGGAGCGCTGGGCTCAAGAACCGATCGCAAATCCGGTGTCTGTTACAACCCCGGATAGCTTGGTCTACGTGATCTACACTTCGGGTTCTACGGGAACTCCGAAGGGTGTTGCCGTTCGCCACCGCAACCTGGTGAACTACACATCATTCATCCAGCAGCGCCTGGAACTGGAACAGTCTCCTGCGCCGCTGAACTTTGCGACTGTTTCAACACTCGGCGCGGACCTGGGAAACACCTGCATCTATCCATCGCTGCTCTCGGGCGGATGTCTTCATGTTATCGGCCACGACATCGCCGCTGACAGCCAGCGTCTTCGAGAGTACATGGAGAACTATCCCGTCGATGTCCTGAAGATCGTACCCTCTCATTTGACGGCCCTACTGAACTCCGGCGGCGGAGCTGGCATCCTGCCGCGCAAGTTTCTTATTCTGGGTGGCGAGGCCTTCACGCCAGGTCTTATGGAGAAGGTCGTATCCGCGGGCGGCTTCTGTGAAGTGATGAACCATTATGGTCCGACAGAAACGACAGTCGGCTCACTAACTTTGCGTCTGAAAGAGTTCGACTGGAAGAATTCTGCCGCTCTCACCATTCCGCTTGGACGCCCCATCGCAAACACGCGCGTTTACGTGCTTGATCCTCATGGCGGGCCGGTTCCCGTTGGCGTTGCTGGCGAGCTCTACATCGGAGGCGACGGGGTCACCGCCGGCTACATCAACCAGCCCGATCGCACCGCTGAACGCTTTCTACCGGAACGTTTCGGGGCAGACCCCGAGTCGAAGATGTATCGCACTGGTGATCTCGTGCGCTGGTTACCGGATGGCAACCTCGAGTTTCTCGGCCGAGTAGATGACCAGGTTAAGATTCGCGGATTCCGCGTTGAACTGGGCGAGATTGAAGCAGTATTGTTGAAGCATCAAGGGATAAAGCAGGCAGCCGTGCTCGCTTTGACTGACGAGCGGGGCGACAAGTCTCTCGCAGCTTATCTTGTGGGAACCGCCGACACCGATGACGTCCGGCGCTACCTGCGCGAGAATTTGCCTGATTACATGCTGCCGTCGGCCATTATCGTGATGCTGAAGATGCCGCTGAACGCCAACGGCAAGATTGATCGCGTGGCGTTACCGAAGCCCGGAGATGTAAAGGCCGCCGCTAAGGAGCATGTAGCGCCTCGAACCCCGAGCGAAGAAATAGTAGCCTCGATCTGGGCTGAGGTACTGAAGCGTGAAGGTCTCGGGGTAGAAGAAAATTTCTTCGAAATTGGTGGTCATTCACTTCTGGCGACGCAGATTGCTTCCCGACTTCGGGAGCACTTCAAGGCGCCTGTGGCAGTCCGCTCGGTATTCGAATCGCCTAGCATCGCGGAACTAGCGAAACGCATGGACACGGCTCGCCGCGAAGAACAGGGCATAATACCGCCCCCGATCACTACTGTTGCGCGCAACGGAAACCTGCCGCTGTCGTTTGCCCAGGAGCGGCTCTGGGTGCTGGACCAAATTGAGCCCAACAACCCACTCTATAACATTCCGCGCACACTGAGATTGCGGGGACCTCTGCGCGTCGATGCTTTGCAGCGCGCGATCAATGAGATTGTCCGGCGCCACGAATCGCAACGCACGACCTTTGCTGTTCGAGATGGGAATCCAGTCCAAGTGATAACGAATGAAGTCACGATTCCATTGATTGTGCGCGATTTGATGTCAATTCCAGAGCATTCGCGGGAGGATGAAGCTCGTCAGAATGCTGTGGAGGAAGCCATGCGTCCGTTCGATCTGACAACGCCGCCTCTCGTTCGGGGGCTCCTGTTGCGGTTGGCTCCCGACGATCACGTGCTGCAACTCACCATGCACCACATCATCAGCGATGCGTGGTCGGCCGGAATCTTTCTGCAGGAACTTGGAGTCCTCTACGAAGCGTACTCTGCGGGCAATCCGTCTCCTCTGCCCGAGCTGAAAATTCAGTATGCCGATTACGCCGCTCAGGAACGCGCGTGGCTACAGGGAGACGTGCTCGAGAAACAGCTTGCGTTCTGGCGTAATCGTCTCAGGGGTGTTCCTCCTGTGCTGGACCTGCCACTTGACCGCGAGCGTCCGAAGGTTCGGACGTTTGCAGGTGCCTGCGAAATGCTGCAAATCCCCGCCGCGAAACTAAGCGCTTTGAAACAGCTTGCGACCCAAGAGGGCGCCACTCTCTTCATGGCGCTGATGGCTCTCTACCAGACGATGCTGGCCAAATACTCCGGTGAGGAGCAGATCGTGGTGGGCACAGACTTGGCCAACCGTACTATGCCCGAAACCGAACGAATGATTGGTTTCTTTATTAACCTGCTAGCGGTACGTACGGATCTGTCTGGCAATCCGACCTTCCGTTCGCTGTTGGGACGGGTTCGTGAAGGGCTGCTCGAGTCCTATGCGCATCAGGAAGTGCCGTTTCCCAAGATCGTTCAAGAAGTCCAGCCCGAGCGCAGCGCGACCCATAATCCGATCGTGCAGTCTCTTTTCGTTATGCAAAACATCCCCCGCTCTAAACGCGAGCTCGGAGAGTTAAAAGTGGAGCCATTCGAGGTTCCGGTGACAACGTCGAAATTCGACATGGCGGTTTTCGTCGCCGAACGGCCTGACGGCCTATTGGGTTACTGGGTTTACGGCACGGAGCTATTTGACCGGGCCACGATTCAGCGCATGCTTCGCCATTTCGAGAACTTACTTGACGCTGCAATTGCTGACCCCGATGCTAGGTTGAGTTCGCTGGCAATGCTGAGTGCGGAAGAGGTTGCGCAACAGGAAGCCGAAAAGCAGTCGCGCAAGCGTTCGCAATCCCGGAAGCTTAAGATGGCGTCTCCAACCGCGATAGGTTTGTCAGGCGAAAATCATACAAAGTGATCTTGCCGACCGTCGGTTAATCGCAACGTCGGAAACTGCTATCCGAATGACGGCTCGATTTCTACGGCCAGCGCCGCTACGTAGCCTGTTGGCACGGCTACATCACGAACAGACCAATGCGCGGCTTCGCATCCATCGGGCCGCGTAGCGAGCAGTGCAGCCGGCACGCCCGGAGCGAGGGACACGTCAAACGCATCTAGTGGGTGAGACAATCCCTCTCCCAAGGCCTTAATAAACGCTTCCTTTCGAGTCCAACAGCGGAAGAACGACTCCTGTCGCATGTCGGCAGGTAGGCTGCGCAAGACCGCCCGCTCGGATTGCGAAAAGTAGCTCTCGGCGATCTCAAGACTATCGAAGTCCTTCCGCACTTGTTCAACGTCGATACCAAGCCTGTGAAGTCGTGAAAACGCCAGCAGAACTATGCCGCCACTGTGTGAGATGTTAAATTCAATCGGCTCGGAACCCACGCCATCAGCCAGCCTGGGTCGTCCGTATTCCGAGTATGCAAATCGCAATTCGTCGGCCGGTTGGGATTGATAGGACCCGAGCAAGGTTCGCAGAGTCCCACGGGACACGACGAATTCCGTGCGGCCCACGTCGAAGTGGAATCGTCGCGCGCGGTTCTGCTCATCAGCCGTCAAGTAGGCATTAAATTGTTCAATCGAAGGAGCAGAGAGATCCAGCTTCTGACGCCACACATGGACTTCCCCCGCACGAAGCTGGGGAACAATCCAGTTGTTTGGAACCATCTCGCACTCGCGCTCTAGAACAACCGGGAGACGGTGCGGGAGTGTGCTCATGTTCGAGGGCGCTTAGGTGGAGGATGCGACCTGCAACACATCTTCGGATCTCTCGGTTGGGTCTTCCCGCCTCGCGAACTTACCAAGATAGTCGAGCAGGACCCGGCTCACGAGTTGAACGTGTGGCTCACGAAGTACTTCGTGATGGCTGGCGTTTATCTCATACGTCGTGACGCCGCCTTCACTCCGGGCACCCCATCCCAAGAGAGGATCGTCGATATAGTAATAAGGCTGCTTGGGGCGCTTGAATAAGATGACCGGCGCGCGGAACAGCGGAGGCTTAAAGTCCTGGGGCCAGTAGGCCTCGGCCCATGGCTGCGCCAGCTTGTGCTTGCCCGTCCAGATCTGCGCCCGTTTACCGAGAGCGCGGCGGGCCCATTCAAATTTCTCGGAGAAGCTGACACGACCGAGCCAGCGCAGGCGCTGCTGAATTCCGAACATCCGCCATCCCCAGCGACGGTGAGCGTGTTCCAAAACCCATGTATCGAAGATTGCGAACAACGCAACTGTCTGACCCTGCGATTCAAGCTGCAAGATCATCTGCTCGGCAATCTGGCACCCTCCGCACATCGCCACAATGTAATAAGGTCCCTCAGGCTGCACAACGCGCATGCCCGAAACGTATTGCTGGGCTAGCGCGCGCAATTCACCTCCGTTTAAGGGCCGACCCTCCGCGATTGGACCCGCCGCCTGTAGTTTGTAAAATGGCTGACCCTCGCCCAGGTTTCGACCGAGCAAGGCATAACCTAGAGATCGAACACCTGGCGCGGCTACGGCAAAGAAGGGTGAGGTGCCGTGCTGTCCAACCTGGTACTCCATGACCAGAGGCTCAGGATCCGCTTCGGTCCCTTCGCGCAGCAGTTTCGCCTGCGCAGCTACAGTCGCCCCGCGGAAGAGGCTGGCCAGTGGTACTTTGCGTCCCACTACCTTCTCCAACTCTGACAACAGCCGGACCGCCAGTAGCGAATGACCTCCAAGGTCGAAGAAGTTGTCGTCCACACCGATGTTGGAAACCCCAAGCACCCGCTCCCAAACGCGTACCAGCATCAGTTCAAACTGGTCAGCAGGATTCTTTCGGTTCGTCACCTCATCACGAGACCAGTCAGGGAGGGGAAGGGCACGGCGGTTCACCTTCCCGTTATCTGTCATAGGAAGGCTATGCATTTTCACAAACGCCGATGGGATCATATATCCCGGAACACTCTGTTCCAGGTAATTACGAATCGCAGTAATCTCGAAATCGCGCCCCGCCGTTGCTACCAGATAGGCGACCAGGCGCTTATCGTCGGCGCGATCTTCCCTCACCACAACCACGACCCGTTCCACGTCCGGGTGTTCCAGCAGAACAGTTTCAATCTCGCCCAATTCGATGCGGAAGCCTCTCAACTTCACCTGGTGATCAATACGCCCCAAATAGTCAATATTTCCGTCAGGGAGAAAACGCGCCAGATCGCCGGTGCGGTACATCCGGGCCTCGGAATTCCCGCTGAATGGATTGGCCACAAACCGTTCACTGGTGAGATCGGGGCGTCCGTAGTAACCGCGGGCCAGTCCGGCGCCCGCCAGGAACAATTCGCCGGGAACTCCAATCGGCACAGGTTTGAGTTCGGCATCCAAAATGTACGCTTGCGAGTTCGCGAGCGGCCTTCCCACCGTGACCGTTGTCCCCCGCGGAACCACGGTGTACGTCGAATAGGTCGTATCCTCGGTAGGGCCGTAGAGGTTGTAAACCCGCTCTGCGTTAGTGTGGGCGTATATCTGTTCAACCAGCGGTTCGGGTAGCGCCTCTCCCGCCAGGTTCACAGTCGTGACCGATTCCGGTACGCCCCTCATGCGAAGCAACTCAGCCATAGCCGACGGCACAGTGTTGATGAGTGTGACTTCATCTTTGGCTAGCGACGAAGGAAGAAACAGCGCGTTCTCGACGATGATGACCTTCCCGCCCATGCTGAGCGGCACAAACATCTCGAAAATCGAAAGGTCGAAACAAATAGAAGTCGACAGTAAAACGCCCGCCAGTTCTTGCGTGTTGTAGGCAAGCTGCGCCCAGTGAACGAACGTGGCGGCACTGTGGTGCTCGATCGCGACACCCTTCGGCCGTCCTGTCGAACCTGAGGTAAACAGCACGTACGCCAGATTTGACGGACTTACGTTGGTTAGCGGCTCCGATTCCGGTTCCTGCGCAATCGCCGGCCAGTCAGTGTCCAGAAGAATGCATTGACCGCCGAAGCCAGGCAGATCGCTCACGATGGATTCCTGTGTCAGCACGAGGGGCGCCTGCGAATCTTCCAGAATGTTCTGGATGCGCTCCCGCGGATACATCGGATCCAGGGGCACGTACGCGCTTCCCGACTTAAGGATGCCGAGGATCCCAACTAGCATCCTGACCGAACGCTCGGTATGAACCCCAATGAGAACCTCGGGGCCAGCCCCGCGTTTAATCAGATAATTCGCCAGTTGATTGGCGCGGGCGTTCAATTCCCGATACGTGATTCGCTCGTCGCCACAAATTACGGCCGTATCGCCCGGCGTCTTTTCCGCCTGCCGCGCCACGAAGTCGTGGAGTCGAGTGTCGTCAGGGAAGTCCGCAGATGTCTGGTTGAATTCGATCAGTATCTTGTGACGCTCGACATCGTCCAGAAGCGGCAGCCGCGAGATTGGCTGCTCCGGTTCCGCCAGTCCACCCTCGAGCAGACGAAGATAATGCCGAAACATACGGTCGATCGTGTCAGCGTCGAATAGGTCAGTGTTGTACTCGACCCTGACGCTCATTCCATCGGTGCTTTCCAACATGAAAAATGACATGTCGAACTTTGCTGTGGTGCCAACCACACCGCCGAGGGGTTGCAATTGCAGGCCGTCGAGTTCAAACGAACGCCGCGAGGAACTTTGTAACGAGAACAGCACCTGGAACAGCGGGTTGTAGCTGAGACTGCGCTCCGGCCGCAGTTCCTCAACCAGTCGTTCAAATGGCATATCTTGATGCGCGTATGCTCCCAACGCCGTCTCTTTCACGCGATCCAGCAATGCGCGAAACGAGGGGTCGCCCTCCAATCGAGCACGCAGCGGAAGGGTGTTAGCGAAGAGTCCGATCAGGTCCTCCACCTCGGCCCGATTGCGGTTGGCGATTACAGCACCCAACACAATGTCGTCTTGTCCCGAGTAGCGCGCCAGCAGAACGTAAAAAGCAGCCAGCAACGTCATGAACTGTGTCGTCCCGAACTTGCGGGTCGCGTTGTTTACCGCATCCGAGAGTATTTTTGGAAACACAAATGATTTGGATGCTCCGCGAAAGCTCTGTACCGTGGGACGCGGCCTATCGGTGGGCAAGTCCAGCGTTGTGGGAGCACCGGAGAGTTGCTGCTTCCAGTACTTCAGCAGCTTCTCCATTCCTTCGCCCTGAAGATAATTGCGCTGCCAAACGGCGTAATCGACATACTGCAGCGGAAGCTCAGGCAGTGGCGAAGGTTGTCCGCTGCAATACGAGTGGTATAAGGCGCCCAACTCGCTTACCAGCACGCGACGCGACCAGCCGTCGAAGGCGATGTGATGGGTTGTAATCAGAAGTACGAAGTCGGTCTCGCCAAGTTGAAGCAGGGTCGTGCGGACCACAGGGCCGGTCTTGAGGTTCAGCGGTCTCCGGGCCTCGTCCATGGCTGCCTGCTGTGCCTCGCGTGCAGGATCATCGAACGCCCTTAAGTCGGCCCGCACCAGCGGAATTCCCTGGAAGGGCGACACTATCTGCACAGGACGCCCCTCGACCACGTCAAATGTTGTCCGCATTACCTCGTGCCGCCTCACAATTTCACTGAGGCTAAGTTCCAGAGCTCCAACGTTCAGGGGGCCAGTAATGCGGATCGACCACGGCACATTGTACGAAGTGCTGTCGGGATCAAGTTGATGCAGAAACAGGAGGCGCTGCTGCGCAAATGAGACCGGGAACACGTATACGTATTCGTCCCTCGAGTCCTGAGTAGTGCTGGACCCAAGCGTGTCCGTTCCGGCTATGTTCTCAACTCCCATTTCAGCGATCCCGTTCTTGGTCGACGACACTCGCCACCGCTAATTCCGCAAGCTATTGATGCGGTCCACTTCCGCCCCGTCTACCAAATCTCCGAGGGCGACTACGATTTTCCGTGGGCCCACAAATGAATCGCGGGCGTGCGCAGTCAGCATGTTGTCCAGCGAAACCATGTCGCCTTCCTGCCACGTGAAGCGCACTGCATTCTTCTCGTAAATTTCCCCAACGTGGTCCATTTCGGCGTCGGAGATCTCCGACCCGTCACCGTAATACACGTGACGCGGCAGGTCTTCGCGCTTGTAGATAGAGAGCAGTGAGTCGCGAATGTCCCGATCGAGGGAGCGTACGTGATGCAGCTGCACCTGGTTGAAGAACGACATCTCCCCCGTCACCGGATGGCGCAGCACGGCTCTGCAACGCTGCTTGACGCGAAGATGATCGTCGCTTACCCACTCGCAGATAAAGCCCTGATTGGCGCATGCCTCTTCCACTACCGCCTTCTCGGTGGTTTGGAAAAATTGCTGCCAGCTCACGTCCAGGCCATCTGAGAAGTTGCGAACATACATCAAGCCCTTCTCTTCGAAATTCTTGCGGATCGCCGGGTCCAGCTGCTGGTAAACCTTGCGGCAGTCGACGACCGGCGAGCATCCGCCTTCCTTCGCCGCAATCACGCAGAAGAAGCTGATCCGGGTAGCCCAGCGGTTCATGTGCGAGCTTTCGTTGTGATACAGGATGCGTTTATCTTCGGGATACGGCGTCGAAGTGTAGATCTTGCCACCTGCACTATCCCGTGGCAGGTCGCCATATTCGGAATAAATTTCATTGTAGACGCCGGCCGCTACGCGCTCGAAGTCTTGCGGTGTTTTCAAGTTGAACCCGCGGAACAGAATCCCGCCATGCTTTTGTAGTTTCTGGTTGATGTAGTCACGATTGTTGAGCGCCCAGTCGGCAAGATCCACCTGGTCGGTGGCGGGCTCCATGACCAGCGGAAGCAGTTCGTCAGGACTAACCAGGCTTTCACGGATCGGATTAAATTGTGACAAGTCCACCGCCTTGCGGCGGATTGCGCCCATGCTCTTGGTTGGTGCCGTATTGCTGCTCATAGGGTGACCTCAGTTCGTGCTCAACGACGCTTCTCGGAGTAATGCTCCGTCCGTACGGTTCAAGTAAGCCGCCAATTTCTTGGCGGTGATGACTACCAGTGGTTCGTTCATAATGTCGCGACGGCTGTCCAGCCCTCCGTCGCCCACAACATGGTGGTGAAATTCTTCTGCGAGTCCATCCCAGCCGAGATTGGGTCCGAAGTCAAGCGTCCCGAGGCCGAAAAACAGTGCCATGGCACCACCGTAAGGCTTCGGCCGATACATCAGTTCCGCGTGCCCCAATGTTTCAGTCACGTACATGGTGCGCATGCCAGGTGGAATGCGAAGCCCCAGCTTGAAAAAGGCCTGATATGTAATCTTCCTGAATACCGGAACCGTACGCCAATACGTGGCCTTGCAGAGATTCGCCACGGTCTTAAACGGCGAGCGCAATGTCCTTGCAATCCGGACCGTCAACGAAGGCCGCACCCTGAGTGGCGCGATATCCGGCGCTACCTTGTGGTGAAACCGCAACGCCGCGCTGAATAGAGCCAGCAGTTCAACACGTTCTCCCTGCTGTTCTAGAATCCGTGCCATTTCAAACGCGACCAACCCGCCAAAACAGTAGCCACCAAGAAAATAAGGGCCGCGGGGCTGTATCCTGCGTACCGCACTCAAGTAGTTCTCCGCCATCTGCTCGACTGTCGGCCGCTGAAAACGCCTGCCATCCATTCCCTCGGGTTCGATTCCGTAGAATGGCTGGTCCGAGCCCAGATGCCTCGCCAAGTGTTGCAAGAATAACGTGCTGCCGGCTCCTCCGTGAATGCAGAAAAATGGAAGCTTCGTACCATTGGGCTGAATTGAAACCAGAGTTGAGTATTCGTGCTTGTCGCCGGACGGTTCCAGTTCTTTCGCAAGTTGCTCCACGGTGGACGAACGAAACAACGTCGAAAGTGGCAACTCTTTCCCAAACGTCCGCAAGATCTTCGTGAACAAGCGTGCGGCCAAAACCGAACGTCCGCCTAACTCAAAAAAGTTCGCAGTGACGCTGATAGGGCTGACGCCAAGGGTTTCTTCCCACAGTCGAACGAGTTTGCGCTCAGTGTCGGTCCGCGGGGCCAGATACGTTGCCTGCGCTTCGAAATCGGCCAAACTGGCAGCAGGCATGCCCTTGCGGTCCACTTTCCCGTTCGGAGTCAGCGGAAATTCGTCCATCTGAACAAACGCCGACGGTGTCATGTAATCCGGCAAAAGCCGGCGCACATGCTCCCGAAGTTCTCCCGGGGCGAGGCTCGTGTGATTTTCGGGCACGAAATAGGCAACCAAACGCTTGTCGCCCGGCGTGTCTTCCCGCGCCACAACGACCGCTTGGTGAATGCGAGCGTGCTGCTCGAGTACCGCCTCGATTTCGCCCAGCTCTATCCTGAACCCGCGGATCTTTACCTGATGGTCGATCCGTCCGAGAAACTCGACGTTGCCGTCGGGCTGTAACGCGCGAGGTCTCCTGTGCGATACATGCGGGCGTGCGGCAGGGAACTGAATGGGTCGGCGACGAACTTCTCCGCAGTAAGCTCATCTCGTTCGAAATACCCCCGCGCCAGGCCCTCGCCGCCAATGTAGAGTTCGCCTTCTACACCTTCCGGACACTGGTTCACCGTTGCTATCGAGAATGTAGAAGCGTCGTGTTGGCGATAGGCTTGCCAATCGGAACCAGTTTTCCTCTCTGCCCTCGACTCTATAAACGCTCGACCAGATCGTGGTTTCCGTTGGCCCGTACATGTTCCAGACCGATCCGCAACGTTGCGCAAGTTGTCGGGCCAAGTCAGCGGAAAGTGCCTCTCCCCCAACCAGAACTTTCAGTCTCGTGTCACCTTCCCATCCCGATTCCAGCAGCACGCGCCACGTGGTAGGAGTGGCCTGCATGATGGTCGCTCCGCTCGTTTGCATCAGCTGCATCAGCATCCGCCCGTCCATCGTCGCCTCGCGCGATGCAACGACCAGGCGCGCAGCCCGCCAGCAAAGGCAGATAAAGCTCCAGGCCAGCGATGTCGAACGACAACGTAGTGACCGCTACGAGGACATCATTGGCAGCCATTCCGGGTTGCCGCTGCATGGAAGACAGGAAATTCACCACGCTGCGATGCTCGAGTTGAACGCCTTTGGGTCTTCCGGTTGAACCGGATGTATAAATGACATATGCCAGGTTTCCGGGCTTGACTTCTGAGGTAGCTCGGTCCGCGATCCTCGTGCCGGAATAGCCCGCCAGTCGGCATCGAGGCAAACGACCTTGGCCGAGGTTTGCGGCAGCGAGGCAAGCAACGCCTGCTGCGTGAGCAAGTATCTTTACTCGTGCGTCATCCAGAACGTACTTGATGCGGTCGGTCGGATACGCAGGGTCGAGCGGCACATACGCTCCTCCGGCCTTCAGAATACCGAGGAGGGCGACTACCATTTCTATCGATCGGTTAACACAGAGTCCCACCAATGACTCAGCGCCAACTCCCTGCCTTTGAAGATAATGGGCAAGTTGATTAGACTGCGCGTCCAGTTCACCGTAGGTGAGTGACTTGGCTTCGCAGACGACGGCGATCGACTCAGATTTGCGCTGCGCGGTTTCTTGGATCAGTTCGTGTAGGCAGTGATCGCGCGGGTACTCGGCATAAGTCTGGTTAGCCTCCCACGCGGCTTGTGAACTTCCCACTTTCGGCGTCATTGGATAAGCCTGACACCGTCCCGCATTGCTGCCGGGAGGGGCGGTCGGCACTTCGGAGGCATACAGATCCATGGGCGTGGCCAGAACGCTAGGTTGCCTCACGGCGAGTTACCCGGAGGCGATTACGAGTAATCAACTTATAGGGCGAATCTCGAGGAATGTCAATAAGATTCTGTCGGTCTCATTCGAACATAAAGCCATATAAGTCAATAAGATATCTGTGATTAACAGCCATTCTAAGACCTATCGGCAGCAGCCTTTAGGCACAATTGTGCCATGCCCCTAGGAAGAAAATACAGCCCTTCGGAAGTTCACTATCTAGTTAATGAGAAAACGCCTAGTTCTTGGTGGCGCGGTAGATCTCGCGCGACACGCGAGCAATCGATGGGCTTCCACTTTGGGTAGCCGAATTTCCCGCCGTTTTTACAGCGTTGGCTAACCCGGCTATCGTTGGGAAATCGAACATCGCACGAATTGGCAGTTCCACTCTAAATTGCTCGCGAATCCTGGAAATGACCTGCGTCGCCAGCAAGGAGTGCCCGCCCATCTCAAAGAAATTCTCGTCGGTGCCGATGCGCTCGCGACGGAACACTTCTTGCCAAATTCGTGCCACTCCTTCTTCAGTGGCATCTTTTGGCGCGACATATTGCTCGGCTCTGAACTGCGTCGGGCTCAGGCAGCGCCTGGCGGTCCACCTTTCCGTTGGGATTGAGCGGGATCTTGGGCAGAACCACCACCACCGGCGGCACCATGAATTCCGGCAGATGCTGCTTCATATAAGTCTTCAATTCGTCCGGCGAGTTATTCACACTCGTGATCGGCCACCAGGTAGGCGATCAGCCGCTTTTCGCCGCGCTCGTCCTCCTTGGCGAGCACAACCGCCTGCTTTACGCCAGCTTTGGCACCGAGAACTGCCTCGATTTCACCCAATTCGATTCGGAACCCCCGAATCTTTACCTGGTCATCGCTGCGGCCCAGGAATTCCACGTCGCCGTCAGGCAGGATATCGCGCCAAGTCGCCGGTTCGATACATCCGGGTGCCGGCTTCGGTCCGGAACGGATTCGGCACAAATCGCTCGTCCGTTCTTCCGGTTGATTCAGATAGCCGGCAGTCACACCCTCCCCGGCAATGTAAAGCTCTCCGATTGCACCTGTAGGAACCGGTTGCAACAGACGAATCAAGAATGTAGACCTGAGTATTGGCGATCGGACGGCCGATCGGGATACTAGCGGCCGAAGAATTCTTCCAGTCGAAGTCAGCCAGCCGCAGCGTCAGCGAACCCACCGTCGTCTCGGTCGGACCGTAGTGATTGAAAATTTCGCAGCTCCCGCCGCAGGCCAAGATCGTTTCCGGCCAACGTAGGATGTGAACGTCTCACCGCCCATCACCAGGTACTTTGCTCGGAAGCACCTGCTGGGCCTTCGGGACTTTGCAACAGGGCCTCGAGGTGCGAAGGAACGATCTTCAGCACATCGATGGGGTACTTCTCGGTATAGGCCGCCATCCGGTCGGCGTCGGTGGAGACATCGTAGCCGATCACATGCAAGGCACCCCCCTGACAGCAGGGAAGGATAAATACAAGTGTTTCCCAGATCCGCGCCGATCGTTGAAACAGTAGCGAAATGCAGGCCCCCGGTATGTTCGTCGACATGCAACCGTCGCCGAATGAAATGGCTGTAATTCACCAAGTTGCGATGCCGTACCGCCACGCCCTTGGGCACGCCGGTCGATCCGGAGGTGTAAATCACGTATACAAGATTTTCCGGAGTGCTGTGATTCTCCGGATTGTTGCGCGGCGCGTTCGCCCAAGCGGCCGCATCGCAGTCGAGGCACAAAGTCTTGCCAGCAAAGTCCGGCATCTGCTCGAGCAGCTTTTGTTCCGTGATCAGTGCATCCGCTCCAACCAACTGCTGAACTAATCGTGGTTTCGGATTATCGGGGTTAAGCGGAACATACGCGCCACCCGCTTTTAGAATGCCCAGTACAGCGACGATGGTTTGTGCGGAACGTTCCACGCACAAACCGACCAGCGAATCGGGGCCAACGCCAACCGAGCGCAGGTAGTGCGCCAGTTGATTGGCGCGTTCGTTCAAATCCCGGTACGAAAATAGTTCATCGTTAAATCGTAGTGCGGCGCGCTCTGGCGTGGCGGCCGCTTGGGCCTCAAACAACTGGTGGAAACACTCATCCTTCGGATAATCCGACGATGTTTTGTTCCATTCCACCAGAAGGCGGTGCAGTTCCGTATTGTCCAGCAGAGGTAAACGATTTACGGCAGTTTCGGGAGCACCGAGCGCGCCTGTCAGTAGATTTGAGAAGTATCCGGCAATGCGCTCGACAGATTCGGCAGGAACCTGCAAAGCGTTGTAAAGAAATTCGAGATGGAGTCCGTTGGACCGCCGCTGGACAGAAAGCTTCAGCTTGTACCCGTCGTTACAGACAGCAGCCCGTACACTCCCCGCAACTGTCCCGGAGTTCGATGTCCGCCATTCGTAGCAGACCGCCGCGCCACCGCCGGTCCGCGAGCCCGGCAAGAAGTATTCCTGCCACTCCGCCGCGGCAGCCATTGCCTCCCGCACATGATCTACCACGTCTTGAAAACGATAATCGCCGTCAAACCGCGCGTCGATCGGGAGAGTCTTGGCGATTAGGCCCACGGCGTCGCGCAGTTCGTCGTAATCGCGACCTTCAAAGACCACGCCGACCTGGAACGTGGAATAGCCGCTCAGTAGTCTCCACAGCACGCACTGCCAAGCCGCCAGCAATATTACGTCTTCCGATGCTTTGAGCCGCTTAGCTACAAACCCGATCTGGTTCAGATTGTCCGCGTCGATTGCCCGAGCAATGACCTGTTCGGCACAACCTGCCGGAGATTTCACTTCGTGCGGAAGGATCACTTCCGGAGCATCGCGAAGGCTCTCCCAAAACCGTTTGCCCTTGAGAGTGTTCTCTTCATCTCCCTCAATCAGGTCGTTCTGCCACTGTGCGAACTGTACATACCTCAGCGGCTCTGTCGCTGCGTCCGGCGGCTGTCCCTGGACTATCCCAGTCAACTCCTGAGCCACAATTTGAAGGGAAGCGACATCGGTGGCCATCGCCGGAGTGGCGAGAAGCACCGCGGAATGATTTGGCGCCAACGTTACAAGCGTCGCAGAAATAGCGGGCAATGGCTCGGGACCGACACGAGGGGCCCGCAAGCTGCCAAATATCTCATCCAGTTTGGCCTCTTGTTCCGCGCCCGACAGACTGGAAAGATCGATGTATTCCACGGACTGGTCCGCCGCGTCCACAATGGCTTGAAAAGGAAACTTCATTCCAGGCTGGTGGACGTAGGTAGTGCGCAATATTTCATGACGCGCAACGACTTGTTTCAACGCCGATGCCAAAGCCTGCTGGGAAATGATGCAGTCGAGCTCAAACAGGCAGACCGAACGCAGGGCGTGGCCTTCCTGCTCCAACGTCCAAACGTATTTTTGCTGGGGGGAGAGCCAAAATCCAGCAGTTACAGGGGTTCCCATCGTTCCTTTGCTCCTGGCCCGCGCCGTTCTATCTAGTCCCGAGTCCAGATGAGAAATATAGCTTGCTCAGGTGGCCAGCGGATACGCTAAAGCTAAGTGATAAAGCCACTTAGGTGACGCTAGCGAATGTCGCGCACGTTCTCGGACGGCAGTCTTCACTACTCCTTGCAAGAGTCGCATGAATAACATTCGATGTCTAGAGTTGCAACAATTTCTGCAACAATCGCCAAAACGTCGGGCTGCAGATGGGACTTATGTCATAGCTAAGAGGCAATTTCCCCTCTAGTTTGTTTGATATGGCAGCTCAAGTAGGCATCTTGCAAACTCCGAGACTCAAGTCGATGGTCATTCCCCGGGAGCACGGCGCCTGGGGCATGTTGCTGGCCCCCCTCGCAACTGGTGCAGTCATTGCAGTTAGAGCCAACTCCCACTTCGTAGGACTTATTGTATTCGTGGTCGCAGCGTTGTCGCTTTTCTGGCTGCGCACGCCTGTGGAGGCGTGGTTGGGCACAAGCGCGATCAAGGCGCAGACTCCCGAGGAGCGCGGCACGGTGCTGAGAGTAGCGCTTTCGTTGGCAATTGCGAGCTGTGTCGCAGTTGGATGGCTGTTTGAAGCGGGCTATGCCAAAGGATTGCTGGAAATTGGCGCAGTAGCTGCAGCAGCTTTCTTGATGCAAGCGGTCGTGAAACAGATGGGGCACCCGGGGCGCATGCCGAGGCAGGTCATTGGCGCAATTGGACTTACGGCGACCTCGGCAGGAGCCTATTTCATCATGAGCGGGCGCTTGGATCGCATCGCAATCGCACTGTGGGCGGCAAATTGGCTATTCGCGGGGAACCAGGTCCACTTTGTCCAAATCAGAATTCGAAGTAGCCGGGCGGACTCATCTTCCGAGAAAGTGCGGCAGGCATACGGCTTTCTGGCCGGACAGGTGTTGTTATTCGCCACAATTTTGATCGCTACGGGTCTGGGTTACTTCCCAAAATTCACGATAATCGCCTTCGTCCCGGCATTATTGCGGGGTTCCTTATGGTTTGTGCGCGGACGGCAGCCGTTGGACGTGCACAAGCTGGGCTTTTCGGAGTTGCGGCAGTCGCTCCTGTTTGGAGTGTTGCTGTCTGCGGCGTTTCTGTTGATTTAATAAAAGTTATAATGAAAATCCGGCCAAGAGATTCAAGGAAAGTTATAATAAAAGTTATAATATAAACGAGCCCGAATGGTCAGTCCCGCTGTCAATGCTCCAGTCCCAAAGAAACTCAAGTGCGATCGGCGCACGGCTGGACAAAAAGTGGAACCGCAGAAATGAAGGGCGGCATATGGCCGCCCTTATGTTCGCCCCAAAATGCGATGCGGCCGGTTAGTCCCCGGGCAACGCCGCAACTTTGTCAATATGCACGGAGCCACTCGCGGTGAGGGTCCCAGTGACTTTCACATGTTGTCCTTCGTGGCCCGAAACCGCTGCAGGGTTCTCGATGGGAACAACTTTCTGGTCCTTATCAGTGACCAGCACCGGTTTCTCGCCGCCTTCGACGCACTTCTTGGCACATTGCGCGTGCGCAGCGTTGGCGCCCTTAGCGGCGCACTTTGAGTCACTGATCCATCCGTCCCAACTGGTCACCGGACTTGCCACGGCCCATGCCGTAAACAACATGATCCCTACTGCCGCCAAAGCAACTTTCTTCATGGAACATCCCTTCTTCGCGTAAACCGCGAACCGCCGAAAATCCTATCTCCGTGGCTATGGATACCAATAGCCACCCCACGGATGCATTCTAATCGCAGGCAGAGGCTGTGGATTGTCTCGGCAGATTTAAATTCAGCGATGTGGGAACAGGCAGAGTGAGTATGCGTTACTTCCTGGCAGACTCGGGAGCCGCAGCAGGAGGCGTTTCTGCCAACGAAGTACCGCGAAGTTCAGGCCTGGACTGTGGTTGCACGAGTACTACCTCGCCTGGCAGAACGTAGCCAAGCTTCTCGCGCGCTTCTTGCACGATGGTGTTGGGGTCTGACTGCAATTTCTTAACACGAGTTTCCAATGCCTGATGCTCAAGTGTGGCCTTGTCGATGTCCTGCTGAAGCTGCTGGAATTCGACCCGCTTGGCGCGCCACTCAACGGTCCCGTTTGCTCCAAACACCACTTTGTATCCGATCAAGACGGCAAGCAGACCGATGCATACCGTCGCCATGATGCGGCCGGTTTGGCGAACCCAATTTTTAAAAAAATCTGAACGGGCCATTTGTTTACTCAACTGTGCCGTGGACGGCGCTCTTTTAACCCTCAAGCGTTACTGGAGGCTTTGCCGTCAGGCGCAAAAACCTACAGTAGCTAGTGAAATGCTGATTTCAAACGGCCACAAGCGAAGGGGAGGCGAAAGTCCATAGGGGAACCAATATCGCCAACGTCGGGCGCACGAGCGGGCGGGACGGTTTCGGATCCTGGGTGAATGCTAGATTCGGGAGATGAATTGCAGCGTCGCAACAGAAATCGCGAGGGGGTGCCGCAATGGCTGATGCACGCATCGTGCTTTCCACCGTTGGGTCGTCAGAGAAAGCGGTAGAAATGGCGAGAGCCCTGATGGAGCGGCGGCTGGCGGCGTGTGTGAACATCATTGGCCCGATCCGCTCGGTGTATCGCTGGAAGGACAAGGTCGAGGACGAACAGGAATATTTGCTTGTTATCAAGACGACGAGCGAAAGAGCAGCCGATCTCGAAGCGGCGTTTGCAGAGTTGCATCCGTACGAGTTGCCGGAGCGCGTGGAGCTGTCGATCGAGGGCGGAAGCGCGGCGTACCTGGCATGGCTGGGCTCGCAAGTTACGCGCGATTAGCTAGTAGGCGAGCAGGATCCGAAGATCGCGCACGTTATTGCCGGTGGGTCCGGTGACAATTTCATCGCCTATTTCGTGTAACAGCGGGTTGGCGTTGAAGTCTGCCAAGGCCGTTGTGGCGTCGAGTGCACGCTCACTGGCGCGAGCCTCGGATGTTCCATCGACCACAGCTCCGGCTGCGGAGCTGTTGCCGTCGATGCCGTCGGTGCCGGCGCTGAGGACGACGATCGACTGGCCTGCAATTCGCTGGGCGCAGTAGAGCGCGAACTGTTGGTTGCGGCCGCCCACGCCTGACTTGCTTCCTACCTGCACCGTTACTTCTCCGCCAGAGATGAGACAAACGGGCGACGAGCTCTCACGAAGGCCACGCAAACGCGCGAGCAGGTAATCGGCAGCAGCGGCGTAGTCCCAATCGTCGCAACTGTTATCAACCTCGACGGTGAATCCCATCGACGTAGCGTGCTCTACGGCGGCGTTGACGGCTGTCTGGTTCGATAACACGGTTGCGAAGCGGCTGCTGGCAAAGGCAGGATCGCCCGACTTGGGAGTTTCCGTTAATTGGAGTTCCCGGAAAATCGACTGGACCCGTTCCGGAAAGCGTTGATCCAGGCGGTAGCGATTGGCAATGTCATAACAATTGGCGACGGTGCTGCTGTCTGGCATTGTGGGACCGGAAGCAAGGGCGTCGAGGGCATGGTCGGGCACGTCTGAAACCAGCAGAGACAGTTGTTCCGCAGGAAAGGCTGCGTGAGCCATACGACCACCCTTAATGGCGGAAAGATGTTTGCGGATGGCGTTGATCTCGGCAATCGGAGCGCCCGAATGCACTAGCGCGCGGTTGGTATCAATAATATCTGACAATGTGAGAGCGGGATAGAACGGCTGTTCTGCTATGGCAGAAGCGCCACCACTGATGAGGAACAGGACGAAAGAATTGTCGGGCAGAGTCCGGAGGAGTTGGAGAATCGCCTCACCGGCACACACGGAATCTTCATTGGGCAGCGGGTGTCCGCCAAAGAAGTATTCGAAACCTGGAACTGGGGATTCCGGTCTCACGGGGCACGAAATGATTCCAGTGAGAGGCTCGGGAATGATTTGGGACAGCGCCGCGGCCATGCTATGTCCGGCTTTGCCGATGGAGACGACTGCCATGCGGTTGAATAGGCGCAGATCGTAATGGTGACCGGCCGCTGTTAGCGTGCCTTCCGAATAATTCAGGTTGCGCGCGAACGCACGGGCGATGTTGCATTCGGCCAAGGCGTAATCGAAGATTCCGCGTGCAATGCGACGCATCTCGGCGACGAGTTCTGAAGACAGCGGCGTTGGTGACGTGGGAATCATTCGCCCAGATTATAGGCGCGACACGTAAGCGGCCTGAGTTGCCTAAGTTGTGCGCTCTCAAGCGCGCGGATCAAGCAGCTCGTGCAACCAGCTTTCGATGGTCAAACGCATTTCTGTTAGGTGTCCAGCAAAGAAATGATCGCCGGGAATGAACACCAACTCTTTCGGCTCGGCCGCGCTGGCCACTACTTCTTCCACGGCTTGGTGCGGGCCGAACTGGTCGTGGTCGCCGCTGAGAAAGAGCTTGGGCTTGCGACAGTCAGCCAAGAACTTGTACGAATACAGGCGGCCTTCGGCCTCTACCGGCGTACCCAGCGAAATCAACGCGGGCACGTCGGGATCGGGGCAGCAGGCTCGCAGGCCGCGCGCCGCACCAAAGGAGAATCCCGCGAAAATAACGGGAAGGGAATACTCCTTCTTCAGCCAGTCGAGCGCAGCGCGTACGTCATCGACTTCAGCGCGACCGTCGTGCTCGCCCTCACTCAGTCCAGTGCCGCGAAAATTGAATCGCAATACGGGGAATCCGAAGGAGTGCAAAGCTTTCATGGCTTGAAAGACGACCTTGTTGTGCATGGTTCCGCCGTAGAGCGGATGCGGATGGCAGACCAGCGCGGCGTGCGAGGCATCGGCACCGCCAAGATTGAGTAGGGCTTCGAGACGGCCGGCGGGGCCATCCAGGAAAAGCGTTCGTATGGCGGCGTGAGCTGGAGGCAAGGCGGCGTCTCGCAATCGGTCTCTGGGGATGATAACAATTCGCGTATCTTGACTAGATATGGTGCGATTCGGAATTGCTGGATTTGGACTGCACGCCGTCAGGCGATTGATGCCTGGATTTGCCAAGGCGAAGAATTGCCGGGTGACAGCGCTGACGCGCCGCGACGCCGAGCGCGCTCGCGAAACCGCGCGGGACCACGGCATTACCCACGCGTTCACCTCAACGGCCGAGATGTGTGCGTGTCCTGAGGTGGACGCGGTGTTCATCGCGACTCCCGATGCGATGCACCTGGCCGACGTGCTCGACGCGGTTCGCTACGGCAAACCCATGCTGGTGGAAAAGCCGATGGCGATGAATGCAGCGGAGGCGGCGCAGATGGTTGAGGCGGCGCGTTCGTCTGGAGTGATGTTGGGCGTCGCGCACGTGATGCGTTTCGAACCGAGCGTACGGTGGTTTCGGGAACGGATAGCATCGGGCGCAATCGGCAAACCTCTGTTGGCACGGGCGGTATTTGTGGCTCCGCTGTTGCAGAGCGCGCGTACCTGGATTAACGATCCCTCGCTGGCCACGGGAGGTCCGCTGGCCGACATCGGCGTGCATTGCTTCGACACGCTTCGGTACGTGCTGGGCGAAGAAGTTGAGAGCGTTATGGCCCAGGCGCACTATGACGAGCATTGGTCGGTGGAGGCTTCCGGTACGACGCTGTTTCATTTTTCGGGCGGGACGCTGGGGACGATGTCAGTGTCGGCGCGAGCGCCGTACCAGACGCTGCTGGAAGTGATCGGGGAAGACGGCGTGCTGTCAGCGGTCAACGCGATGACTGTGGATCAGCCAGTGACGGTGGAACTGCGGCGCGGATTCGACCTTATCGAAAAGACGGAAGTCTCCAACGCGAATGCCTACACGGCGCAGGTCGAGGCGTTCGCCGCCGCGGTGGAGTCTGGTAAACCGTTTGTGATCCCGGGCGAAGAAGGGCTAGAGAACCAGCTCATCCTCGACGCGATCTTTCGCAGCGTAAAGAGCGGATGCGCGGAGAAACCGTAGCCTGCTATTCCGCGGGAACCTTCGACGCCTCGTGGTGAGGCAAAGGCGGCGGCATCTCGGAAACATTCCACGCCCAGGCTGCCACTAGGGCAGCGTCTTCGTTGATCTGTGCCGGAATCACCTTATCGAATGTGTCGGTCTGGCTATGGTGCGCCGCTCGATATTGGGCGGGAACCTGCATACAAAAGTAGGCCGGCACGCCCTTGTCGAGAAACTCTACGTGATCAGACGCGCCGAAATAGCGCGTGCTCAGCGGTTGCATGTCGAAGACTTCTTGCAGCGGCTGATAAATCTCTGACATCAGCGGGCCGGTCTCCCAGAGGTTCTCGAGGGCGATGCTGAACACCTTGCCTGTGCCGGTGTCGAGGATAAGCACCGCATCAGTCTTGTCCAACTCTTTGGCGTGGTTCTTGACGTAAGTTGCAGCGCCGATGCCGCCCTGCTCTTCGCCCGTGAACAGGATGAAGGTGAGGGTGCGTTTGGGTTTCCATCCGAGAGCGTGGAGCGTGCGAGCGGCTTCGAGGACTGCCATCGCTCCGGTGCCGTTGTCGAGTGCGCCCTGGCCGAGGTCCCACGAATCGAGATGACCACCGATGATGACGCGCTCATCGGGGAGTTCTGAGCCTTTGATTTCCGCGACGGTTATGGCGACCGGTGCAGGCTTTTCGCTGAAGGTGTTGCGGAGATTTGCGGTAAGGGTCACGGGTCCGGTCTGCAGCAGTCGCCAGATTAAGTCGTAATTTTCATGCGTCAGGAACGCCATGGGGGCGGCTGTTGGTTTGTAAGCGGGGAAGCCCCCTGTCATGTTGAACAGGCTATCGGGCTTACCGCTGTCGACGAGGATGAGTGCAGGATCTTCGCTGGCAATTTGGCGCATGAGATCGGCGCGCTGACGCCAGGTCATGCCTGCGGCTTTGACTCCGTGCTGAGGCGGGATCACGGCATCGTAGGCGTTCTCGGGATTCGGCTCGGCCCTGGAGAGGTCGGCCGGCTTGTTGACGAGTACGATGGCGCCTTTCAGTTTGCCGCGATATTGATCGAAGTCCGACGGTTCGTTGATGGAAAGTCCGACAGCCTTGGCGGTGATGTCGCCTGCTGTGGCTTTGCTCCATCCGAAGGCGTGGATGCCGATGGTTTTCTGGATCGGACTGGTGATGGCAGCGGTTTCGATGCCGCGAGTCCAGGCGTGGTCAATCGTGGCGGTCTCGAGATGGGCATCGATGCCGTAGGACTGGAACTGCTTCAGTGTCCAGTCGCTCGCCTTTTGCATCTGCGGAGAGCCGGTGAGGCGAGGGCCGATCTGCGTGGTGAGGTATTCCAGGTTCTTCATCAATTCCGAGTGGGATTTGACCTCGTCGGCAATCTGCTGGTCGGCGATCTCCATGGACTTGCGATAGCTCTGCTGCTGGTCCGACGTTCGCGGCGGTGCGGTTTGGGCCGTTATGAATCCGGTGGGAAGAAGTGCACATGTGACTATCAGTAGCAGACGACGCGATCGAATCATTACTCCATCCTTATGTGGAACTGGTTAGCATCATAGCGGGGCGGCGGTGGTGAGTTCCAACGGCAGACCGAACGGACGGTCTCACTCGATGTGGCGTGCACGATGCTAAACTTATGGCACTAGTAAGTCCTCGGCCTATGGAAGTCTTGCTGAATCTCGTGTGGGTCACGTTTGCGCTAGTGGCGATTTTCGCCTTTCTGCGCAATCGTCGCACGCGTGCATTCACGCCGCGAGTTTCGTTCAGCTGCGCATTTCTGGCGCTGGCTTGCGCTTTGGTGTTGCTGTTCCCGGTGGTTTCGGCCAGCGATGATTTGCATCCCACGCAGGCCGTCCTGGAAGATGCGACCAAGCGAGTTGCGCAATTCGTCGCTCCCACACAGCACGTGCAGGTCGAGTGGGGAAGTGGCATCCTTCCTTTGCTGTTCGCTCTCTGTCTCGGATTTGCTCTGGTTTTGCTGCGCACCATGGGGCCGATGTCCCAGGAAGCTCGTGTAATCGTTCGCGAGCGAATTCCACGCGCAGGGCGTGCTCCTCCTTCTCTCTAATCAGGTCTGCTTAAGTACGCCGTAAAAGCGGCGCAATCTTTGCCGTAGTACAAAGCTGTTCGGTCGTGGCCGGAGGACTTTTTCCTGCTGCCTCCGACCGAGCCGGGTGCCTGATGAAAGCTATAGCTATGAGAGACGAATTATCCGCCTCAAACTGCGCTGGTCCGCGGCTCAGCGCGGCGCTGATTTGCCTGATGTTTGCGGTGACTTTGGTTGGATGCGGCAAGTCGAAGGCCGAGCCCTCGGCCGACACCAAAATTGAAGCCAACAGCGATCCCAACGTCTTTACCATGCCCCACCCCGAGCAGTTTCCGCTCGTTGAGGTTGAGCTACGCAAGGTTAGCGACGAACTGCACGTCAACGGCGTGATCGCGCCCGACGTGAATCGAGAGGTGCCGGTAGTTTCGCTGGGCGGAGGCCGCGTAGTCGAGATCAAGGCCAAACTGGGTGACACGGTCAGGAAGGGCCAGACGCTGTTGCTGATCGAAAGTCCCGACGTGTCGCAGGCGTTCTCGGACTATCAGAAGTTTAAGGCCGATGAGCAACTGGCGGCCAAGCAGATGGCGCGCGCGCAACTGCTCTACGATAAGGGCGCCATCGCGCTTGCCGATCTTGAGACGGCGCAGGACGCGGACGCCAAGGCCAAGGTTGACACGCAGACGGCGGCCCAGCGAATAAAAGTGTTAGGCGGCAATATCAATAATCCGTCGCCACTGTTGCCGGTAGTGGCGCCAATCTCGGGAGTGATTGTCGACCAGCAAACAACTGGCGGCACCGGCGTGAAGTCGCTGGACAACTCGCCCAACCTCTTTACCATCGCGGATCTTTCCACGGTGTGGGTGGTGTGCGACGTCTACGAAGATGCGCTTTCGCGAGTGCACGTGGGCGACACCGCTGAGATCACGTTGAACGCTTACCCCGACCAGAAGTTTCCAGGCAGGGTAGTCAACATCAGCGAGGTGCTCGATCCCAGCACGCGCGCGGCAAAGGTCCGCATCGAATTGGCGAACCCCAAAGGCCTGATGCGCGCCGGGATGTTTGTGACCGCGACGTTTAAGGGTCGCCAACTCATCGAGCGAGTGGTAATTCCTGCGTCCGCGGTGGTTCATCTGCACGACAAAGATTGGGTCTTCGTTCCAGCCGGCGACAAGCAATTCCGCCGGGTCGCCCTGCAACTCGGGACACAGGTGGGCGATGGCTTCGTACAGGTCACGAGCGGCTTGCAGCCCCAAGAAAAGGTCGCCAGCAACGCGCTGCAACTTGCCTCCGCGGCCGAGGAGCAGTAGGGATGATCGGGTTTCTGGTCAATTTCGCCCTACGCAACCGGATGCTGGTGCTCGCTTTAGCCGTTGGGCTGCTGATCTGGGGCATCATTTCGTTTCACAACCTTCCGGTTGAGGCCTATCCCGATGTCGCCGACAAGTACGTGTGGGTGATTACGCAGTGGCCGGGCCGCGCGGCTGAAGAGGTTGAGCAGCAGGTCACGATCCCCATAGAGACTCAGTTGAATGGTGTCGCTCACCTTACGCATCTCCGCTCAACCTCGATATCGGGCCTTTCATTTATCACCGTGCTGTTCGACGATCAGTCTGACAATCTGCAGAACCGTCAGCAGGTTTTGGAGAAGTTGACACTGGTGAGCCTGCCGCCGGGGCTGAACCCCCAAATCGGTGCCGACTTCAGTCCTGCTGGACAGATCTACTTCTATACGTTGCAAAGCACCGATCCCCGCTATGACGTGATGGACCTCAAGGCGTTACAGGACTGGGTGGTCTTCAAGCACCTGATGTCCGTGCCCGACGTCGCTTCCGTCTCAATTTTTGGCGGGCAGACGCGCGAGTACCAGGTGCAGGTTGATCCTGACAAACTGGTCGCTTACGGCTTAACCATGGCCCAGGTCGAACAGGCTCTCGCGGCCAACAACGTCAACGGCGGCGGAAGCTTTATCCAGCAGGGGCAGCAGGCCTACAACGTCCGCGCTGTCGGTCTGATGCAGAACACCGACGACATCGGAGCCACGGTGCTCACCGCCAAGAACGGCGCGCCGGTGCGCATCCGGGACGTTGCAGTGGTGACGCAGGGCTCAAAAATCCGTCTCGGTCGCCTTGGCAAAGCCATTCGTCACGACGACGGTCGCGTTACTGACAACAACGATGTGGTCGAAGGCATCGTACAGATGCGCAAAGGCGCCGAGGCCGAAGCCGTACTGCGCGACATTGATGCCAAGGTGAAGTTTCTGAATGAGCGCGTGTTGCCCAAAGGCGTGAAGATCGTTCCGCACATCGATCGCGACGACCTCGTTCACCTTACGACGCACACGGTTCTGCACAACCTTACCGAAGGCATTCTTCTGGTTGTGCTGGTGCTGTTCTTTTTCCTCGGCAATTTGCGCTCGGCACTGATCGTCGCCATCACGATTCCGTTCTCGCTGTTCTTCGCGTCGATCCTGCTCGATTTACGGCACATTCCCGCCAACCTGCTTTCGCTGGGCGCGCTCGACTTCGGCATGATCGTTGAGGGCGCGGCTGTGATGGTTGAAAACATTCAGCGCCGCCTCGAAGGATGGAAGGAAGGGCACGCGTCGGTTGATGAGACCATTCGCTCCGCGGCGCACGAAGTACAACGGCCCGTGTTCTACGCCATCGCCATCATCATAATTACCTACCTGCCAATCTTCACGCTGCAACGTGTGGAAGGACGTCTGTTCAAGCCGATGGCCTGGACGGTAACGTTCGCGCTGTTGGGTGCGTTGCTATTTTCCATCATCATCGCGCCTGTGCTGGCCAGCTTCATCTTCCGCAAAGGCGCGCACGCCTGGGACAATCCCATCGTCAAATGGATCACCGTCAACTACGAGCGCACACTGGCATGGACGATTGTCCGGCGCCCATTCGTGTTGGTTTCTGCACTCGTGGTATTTGCCTTTACCGCTTACCTTGGCTTTGGCGGGGTGATTGGCTCGGAATTTCTGCCTCATCTCGACGAAGGCTCAATCTGGGCCCGAGGTACCCTATCCCCAAGTACAGGCCCATCTGCCGGTGGCGAGGTGATGGACAAGGCGCGTCTCATCTTCGCCAGCTTCCCTGAGGTCACGAAAGTCGTCTCTCAGGTAGGCCGATCCGATGACGGCACCGACGCCACAGGCTTCTTCAACACGGAATATTTCGTGGACCTCAAGCCACGCAGCGAGTGGCGTCCGCAGTTCCGGGGCCGAAAAGAACTACTCATTGAGGCAATGGACAACGAAGTGGAGAAAATCCCGGGCGTGACCTGGGGGTTCTCCCAGCCCATCGCCGACAACATGGAAGAAGCCGTGAGCGGCGTGAAGGGCGAACTGGCGGTAAAGATCTTCGGCTCTGACCTTAAAGATCTCGAGCAGAAGGGCGAGGAGATCATGGCCGTCATGCGAACCGTCCCAGGCGTCGCAGACCTGGGACTCTTCCGCGTGCTTGGCCAGCCAAACGTCAACATCATCGTCAATCGCGAAAAAGCCGACCGCTTTGGCATTAACGCCTCTGATATTCAGGACTCTATCCAGACTGCAGTTGGCGGCAATCCCGTCAGCCAGATTTTGATTGGTGAGCAGCGCTTCGATCTGGTTCCGCGCTACCAGGAGCCGTTTCGTCGCTCGGTAGACGACATCCGCAATATTCGAATCGCTGCTCCCAGCGGAGAACGCGTTTCGCTCAGCGAGGTTACCGACATCAAGATCGAAGACGGCGCGTCAATGATCAACCGGGAAGGGAATCAGCGATACATCGCCATCAAGTACAGCGTTCGTGGCAGTGACTTAGGCAGTACGGTCGAGCAGGCGATGATGAAGGTGAACCGCGAGGTGAAGCTGCCGCAAGGCTACACCCTGGAATGGGCCGGCGAATACGAAAGCCAGAAGCGCGCCAATCACCGGCTGGCTGTTGTCATTCCTCTTACCATACTCGTCATCATGCTGGTGCTCTATTCGATGTTCCGCTCATTCAAATGGGGCTTCCTCGTGCTGCTCAATCTCGGCCTCGCTCCCATCGGGGGCCTCATCGCACTCTTGCTGACCGGCGAGCACTTCAGCGTTTCAACGGGCGTAGGATTCCTGGCGCTGTTCGGCGTGTCGGTGCAAACCGGCGTGGTGATGATCGAGTACATCAACCAGCTTCGTGCGCGCGGCTTGCCTGTACAGGAGGCGGTGATCGTGGGCTCGACACGGCGCCTTCGGCCGATCATGATGACGATGCTGGTCGCCAGCCTTGGGTTGCTGCCCGCTGCCATGTCGCACGACATTGGATCCGACTCGCAACGTCCGTTCGCCATCGTGATTGTGGGCGGACTTTTGACAGAATTGTTTCTGAGCCTCGTCTTGCTGCCCGCCTTCTACGCGTGGGTGGCCGGGCCGAATGATGTTCTGCCTGATGAGGCCGAGGAGGCGACTGAATAATGAACTCTATGGTTTTGACTTCCTCATTGCGGGAGTTCGCAACTGTTGCTGGATTGGCCGTGCTGCTGGCCGCGGGAAGCGTCTCAGCGCAGCAGAATTCCGGTCTGCCTGACGCGCCGCAGCCGCGTCGTATATTAACGGCACAAGCGCAGACTCCGCCGCCCGTCACGGCTCCTCCGCAGGTGCCGGTTCCGTTGATCAACCCCTTGGCGCGGGCAGTCACGCTGGAAGAAGCTCTTGACCTGGCGAAGCGTAATAACCCTTCGTTACAAGCGAGCCAAACCCTGATTCTGCAAAACAAGGCGCAGGAAATCACCGCGAACCTGCGGCCTAACCCCGTCCTCTCGATGGACGCGCAATATCTCCCTCTGTTTGAGCCCAACTCGTTTAACGACTCGAACTACTGGAACGATAATTCGCAATTCGATGCTGGTGTCGGCTATCTCTTTGAGCGAGGCAAGAAGAGGCAACACCGAGTTGCGGCCGCGAAGTCCGTGACCGCAGTGACCGAGGCGCAAGTTTCGGATGCGCAGCGTTCGGTCCTCGCCAACACCGCGCAACTGTTCATAGCAGCGCTGCTCGCGAAGTCGAATCTGGAGTTCGATGAGAGCCTCCTGGAAAGTTACAAGAAGACGGTTGACATCAGCGAAGAGCGCCAGAAGGCCGGTTCGATGAGCCGCAACGATCTGCTCAAGATCCAGTTGCAGTCGTTGCAATTCGAGGGTGATGTTAACAACGCCCAACTGGTCAGGGCACAGGCGCTGGCCTCATTGCGTAAGTTTCTTGGCTTTGACTCGGTGCCGCAAGTGTATGCCGTTGTCGGCAGCCTGGCATACGAGCCGGTAACCGCGCGTCTCGAGGACTTGCAGGCACGCGCCCTCGCCAGCCGTCCCGATTTGCAGGCGGCCCAACGCAGCGTGGCTGCTTCCGAAAGCCAGGTTGGGCTGGCTAAAGCAAACGGTAAGGTTGATTTCAACGTGGCGTTTGACTACACGCGGTTGAATCAGAACAATCTCGGCGCGTTCTACTTCACGATTCCGCTGCCGGTGTTTAACAAGAACCAGGGTGAGATCGCGCGCACCCAGTACGCTGTTACGCAGTCGCAGTTTCAGCAGAAAGCCGCCGAGCAGCAAGTCCTCACGGACGTCCAGAATGCTTACGAAGGACTGCGCCGGAGCGAGCAGATGGTCCAGTTGTACGACAAGGGGTACTTGGACAAGGCCACGCAGTCGCTCGAGATCACGAAGTTTTCTTACGAGCACGGAGCCGCCTCGCTGCTCGACTTTCTCGATGCCGAACGAAGCTATCGCTCGACGGAGCTGAGTTACCGGCAGGCGCTGGCGACTTACATGACCTCCCTCGAACAATTGAGGCAGGCTGTGGGTGCACGAGACTTGCAGTAGTTCACATGTTGGGTAGTCGCAGCCATTCGCAACTTCCCCTCATGTATCCTGAAGTCTCTCGCATGCCTGTTCGGTCTCACACTCTCTCCCAATCCTTTCGATGGTGGTCGGCTCTAATCCTGTTTCTTGCACTTGGCGCCGGAGTAGGACTCGGCCAGACGGTTCCATCGACGGGCGCGGAATCGCGGCCGCAATCCAGCCCGGCCGCACCGCAAACCGCACCAGCGCCTCAGGCGGATTCGGAATCGATTGAGTCCGATCATCCAATCACGAAGGCTGAGGCGAAAGCGCTGTTTCGCTCAGTCGACGAGATTCTGAAATTCGTCAGCCACGATACTGGTCTGCCCATCAAGTACAAGGTGAAGAAGAAGCTCATTACCCGTGACCAGGTCGAGCACTATGTCGAGGAAGGCATCAAGCACGACAAGGATGCGCAACGGATCGAGCGCTCGCAGTTGGTACTGCAGAAGTTTGGAATGATTCCGCCGGGCTACGACCTGCACGCGCAATTCCTGAAGCTATTACGCGAGCAGGTCGCGGCGTTCTACGATCCGAAGACGAAGACGGTGAATCTGCTCGATTGGGTCCGTCCTGAGTTGCAGAAGCCGGTGTTAGCCCATGAGTTGACGCACGCCTTGCAGGACCAGACGATCGACCTTCGAGCATGGTTCCGTGACGGCGGCAAGGATAACGGAACGCTACCTGACCAGCAGGAGCAGGTTGTCGAGGAGGCGCAGGCGGCCCGCGAAAACGTGGCTGAAGGACAGGCCATGCTCTCGATGGTCGACTACATTCTTGCGCCGTCTGGAAAGACCATCTTGCAGGCGCCCGACGTGGCGAACGCGATGCGCGCGTCCATGACCGACGGCAAGAACCTTCCGGTGCTGGCAGCGGCGCCGATCTACCTGCGCGAGTCATTGTTGATGCCCTACGCTTTTGGTTTTGACTTCGAGCGCGCCGTGCTTGCGAAGAAGGGCGTCGCGGCGACGTTCGACGGAGTGCTACAGCACCCTCCGGCTGACACCTACGAGGTGATGCAACCGAACGCGTACATCGACGGTCACGGTGTCGCGCCGCTCATTGTTCCCGACCTCGATAAAGTGATCGCCCCCGCCTACGAACGTTACGAGTTTGGCGCGATGGGCGCCTTCGACGTGTACCTTCTGGCAAAGCAGTATGCGCCCGATAGTGATGCCAAGAAGTATTACTCGAGTTGGCGGGGGGGATATTACCTGGCAGTGCACGCAAAGTCGGCGCCGAAAGGCCAGATTGGGCTGATCTACTTTTCGCGCTGGGACTCGCCCGAGGCGGCGCAGGCATTCGCCAAAATGTATGGCGATTACGTCCCGACTCGTTACAAAGGCGCGTCACGGTTGCCTGACTCTTGTCCAGTGGCGAAGGAAGGACAGGAGTGTTCCGGGAGCCAATGGGACACCCCCGAGGGCGCCGTCCTGCTTGAGCTGCGAGGTAACGATTTGCTCGTCCTGGAGGGGCTCAATGACAGCACCATGCAGCGTGTCCGCAACGCCCTGTTCTGAATCGAGCCGCCTCCCGCACCCTGTAAACACGGGCGAAACCATGATTTTCGCTGCAAACATGGCTTCGTGTTCCTCGTCACTAACCCCAGTGACATAAGTATTACAATTGCCCGCTCCCAAAGTTGCTAGTCTGGAAATGGCTCTTCCGAATTGAATGCGGAATCGAGCGTCACATCGACACAAGGGGACTCATGGTTCGTCAGGACAAACGCACGAATTGGATCACTGCCGGTTTCATGATTGCTTTCCACATCGGCGCCCTGGCGGCGCTGTTCATGTTCAGCTGGAAAGCGTTCTTCGTCGGCTTATTTCTGTACTGGGTAGCGGGCAGCTTCGGCATCGGCCTCGGGTATCACCGCCTGCTCACACACCGTGGCTTCAAGTGTCCGAAGTGGTTCGAGTACTTCCTCACCACTTGCGCGACCCTGGCGCTCGAGGGCGGACCAATCTTCTGGGTCGCGACGCATCGCTTACACCACCAGGTGACTGACAAACCGGGCGATCCCCACAGCCCGCGCGACGGCGGCTACTGGGCGCACATGGGCTGGATCATGAGCGGCGAATCGCTGCACAACAAGCTTCAGGGCCTTCTGCCCTACGTGCCGGATCTCCGTAAAGACAAGTTCCACGTCTGGATCAGCGAGTGGCACTGGGTGCCCATGGTTGTCGTCGGCCTGACCCTGTTGGCCATCGGCGGCTGGAAGTTTGTTTTCTGGGGCATCTTCCTGCGCACCGTGTTCCTCCTGCACAGCACCTGGTTCGTGAATTCGGCCACGCACATGTGGGGCTCCAAGCGCTTTGCCACCGACGACGATTCACGCAATCTCTGGTGGGTCGCTCTGTTGAGCTTCGGCGAAGGCTGGCACAACAATCATCACGCGCATCCGCAGTCAGCGCGCCACGGTCTCGCATGGTACGAGGTTGATTTCAACTGGTACCTGATCAGCGCCCTGAAGGCAGTCGGTCTCATATGGGACGTCAAGCTGCCCAAGCTGCGCGAAGCCCGCATCAAGGAAGTTGAAGAAACGCCCGCCAATGCCGAAGAGGCGCTGGCCGGAGCCTACGGCGACTAAGTAACACATCGAACCTGATTGAAAGAGACGGCGCTAACTGCGCCGTCTTTTTTTGTGGCGAGGGACTCCTGGCTCGCTCACTCGAAAACTCTACAATTGCGACCGAGGCTCTGCTCGATGAAATCCGTACGCCGACTCTCGGTTGTTAGCGCACTTCGCGAGGTGCAACGGACGTGGAAACTCGGTTCCATCGCCGTTGCGATTGTCGTCGTGCTAGCTTCGCCGTTGGGTGCGCAGCAGCCCAAGATCATCTGGAGCGCACAGGAGCAGCCGATCGTCGATCAGCTGAAAGGCCTGCGCAAACTTCCCGATGACGAGCGCGTCAGCGTCACAAAGAAACTTGCCCAGGATATTCGGCAACTGCCGAACGTCCCCAACAAGGTCACCCTCGCGGTTGGATTGGCAAACCTCTCCACGGAAGGCGATTTCGGCCACGACACGCTCCAGGATGTCGCCACGACCTTGGCGGACGCGCTTCGTCAGCTGCCGCAGCCCGAGGACAAAGGCCAGCCGGCCGAGCCCTACATGGAACTCGCATCTCTGGTGCATTACGAACATGTGCAGACCACGCTTGACGACCCGCAGTACAAGGCTGCCATGACGAAGTTGGAGGCCGTCGACGCGCTCCGTCAAGACATCAACTTCACGCTCACCGACCTTAGCGGCAAGAGTTGGACATTGAAGGACCTGCAGGGCAAAGGCGTACTCGCCAATTTCTGGGCTACCTGGTGCCCGCCCTGCCGCAAGGAAATGCCTGACCTGGAAAGCCTGTATCGACGATTCGGTGCGCAAGGCTTCGTGGTGCTGGCGTTATCGGACGAGGATGCTGACAAGGTGAATCATTACCTCGATGGCAAAGACATTACTTATCCGATCCTTCTCGACCCGGGGCGCAAGGTCACCGATCTGTTTCAGGTAGACGGTATTCCCAAGAGCTTCGTGTACAACCGGCAGGGTAAGCTGGTCGCGCAATCCATCGACATGCGGACGCAGCAACAATTCCTGGAGATGCTGGCTCAAGCCGGCTTGCATTAGCGTCTTCGCATTGCCGCCCGCGAACCGGACGTCATTCCCCGGTGCTATTCTTCCTCTGAAAGCCGATGCGCATCACCAGCCGCAAAAGGACCATCGCGTTTGCCATCACGCTCGGCGTGCTCGTCGCCGCCGTGGCGCTGGTGCTCAACGTCAGTTGGATCGTCCTCAACTGGCGCGAGGTCGTTCCGCTCATCCTCGGCGTGCTGTTCTTCGGATTCATCATCGCCGGCGTGATCTTAAACACCATCTTCCTGGTGCGCGAGGTCAAGCGCAACGAACAGCAGGACAGTTTCCTCAACGCCGTTACTCACGAACTGAAAACGCCGATCACCTCGATTCGCTTGTACCTGGAAACCCTGCAGCAGCGCGACGTTGACGAGGTCCAACGCCGCGAGTTTTACCAGATTATGCTGGACGACACGCAGCGCCTGATGAATACCGTGGAGCAGGTGCTTCGTGCGGCGCGCGTGACTCAGAAGAACGCCGCCATGCACAAGTCAGAGGTTGACGTCGGCCCTTTGGTGCAAGACGCTGTGGAACTGGCGCGAGTCCGCCATCATCTGTCTTCCGAATCCGTAGCCTGGGACCTCGACGGACGCACCGCCGAGCGCCTGAGTGTTTCAGGCGATCGCGAGGAACTTTCGGCAGTGCTGTCAAACGTGCTCGACAACGCGGTGAAGTATTCTCCTAAAGATCCGCGCATTCGCGTCGAAGTCGTCACTCCCGATTTGCAGCATGTGCAAATCAAAGTGCAGGACAATGGCATCGGCATTCCCAGCAGCGAGTTGAAACGCGTGTTCAAGCGCTTCTATCGCGTGCTCAATCCCGGTGCGACCCAGGTAAAGGGAAGCGGCTTGGGGTTGTTTATCGTGCGTGCGGTCATTCAACGTCACGGCGGTAAGACCTGGGCCGAGAGCGGCGGCGCAGGCAAAGGAACGACCGTCACCATTGAACTTCCCCGGTATCAATCATGACGGCCATGACCGGAAGCATTTTGCTGGTGGAAGACGAAGAGCATCTCGCTCGCGGCCTGAAGTTTAACCTTGAGGCTGAAGGATTCAAGACTCGTGTCGCAGGCGACGGTGAAACGGCCTTAGATCTTCTGCTCAAGAAGCACGAGAAGTTCGATCTCCTTGTGCTCGACGTGATGCTTCCCGGTAAAGACGGCTTTACTGTGGCGACCGAGCTGCGCGAAGCTAACGACTTTATCCCTCTACTTATGCTGACGGCGCGCGGCCGCCCGGAAGACGTACTGAAGGGATTCGCCGCTGGAGCTGACGACTACCTTCCCAAGCCGTTCGACCTGAACATCCTCCTGGCGCGCATTCAGAGCCTGCTGCGCAGGCGCGATTGGGGTCGACTCAGTGCGGAAGAAGTCGCTGACAAACCTCCGTCCAATATTGATGGAAAGAGCGCCATCGCCCCCAGCGACTTCGAAGTATATGCATTCGCTGGGCGTCAGGTAGATTTTGGAACGCTTGAGCTTCGCGCCAATGGCAAGATTTATCGCCTCACGTTAATGGAGGCCGAGTTGCTCCGCCACCTTATCCGCAACAGCGGCAAGGTGGTGTCTCGCAAGCAAATTCTGGAAGAAGTCTGGGGTCTTCACGAAGACACCGACACCCGCGCCATCGACAATTTCATCGTGCGATTGCGCAAATACATCGAAAAAGACTCCTCGCAGCCGCAACACCTGCTCACGGTACGGGGAATCGGGTATCGCTTCCTGCCGGCGCCGTCCTCGGCCAGCCGCCCGTCGGCGGATTGAGCAGGGCTATTGAATGTGAAACAGGGGACTGCGAGGCTATCGGGCTCTGGCCAGCACCAGCGTGACATCGTCGGGCTGTTCAGCGCCCCCGATCCACTCCGCCACAGCGCTCGTCACCACTTCGCTGATGCGCTCCAGTGGCTGTCCGCGGTTCGCACGAATCAGGTCAATGAGGCGGTCTTCGCCAAACTCACCGAATTCGTTCTCGGGCTCGGTGACGCCGTCGCTGAAGGCTACAAAAATATCGCCGGGATGCATTGGCAGGCGGCTCTCGTCGTAACTCACGCCATCGAAAAGCCCTACCACCGTGCCGGAAACATCCAGTCGCCGAACGCTGCCGTCACCGCACATCACCATGGGGGGCAAGTGGCCGGCGTTGCAATAGGTTAGTGTCCGCGAGTTTCCGTCATAGCAGCCCAGAAACATCGTGGCGTATTTTTCCGGCGGCGTTGAGCGGTAGATCTGGTAATTCAATGTAGCCATCAGGGACGCCGGCACACACTCACCTTGTGGCAGGTCGAGCGTCAGGCATTGCGTGCCGCCAACATTAGTTGGCGCCGCGCCGAGCATCGCCGGCTCCAACTCATGTTGGGGCTCCAGCGAGTACGCACGCACGAACGCATGCACCGTTGCCATCAGAAGGGCCGCTGAAATTCCTTTGCCACTTATGTCGCCTACCGCAATCATCAGCCGGTCATTGCGCAATGGGATGAAATCGTAATAATCGCCGCTTACGGAGCGTGCCGGACGGCAAACGCCGTGCACTTCGAGGCCGGGAAGCCCCGAGACATGGGCAGGGAATAACAACGTCTGCACTTCATGTGCAATCGCCAGTTCACTCTCCAGTCGCTGCTTTTCCTTTTGTTCGGCGACTAACCTCGCGAGCGATGCCGACATGGAGTTGAATGACTCTTCCAGCGTGGCCATCTGGTCACGACTACGTACCTGAATGCGATGAGAAAAATCACCTCGGTTCACGTACTGAGTCGCCGAGTAGAGTTCCGCCACAGACTTCGTCATGCTGCGTGTCAGGCGCACGCCGATATACAAGGCAACGAGTTCGATCAATCCCAGAATTATGGCAATCCCGGCCAGCGCCGACGCAAAGATTCCGGCCTTCGTCCCTAGGGTGCCAAACAGCACGTTATAAAGCATCGAGGGTCGGCTGCCGACCACGATTGCTCCCGACTTTTCCTTGCCGGTGTTCCAATCCGTGGTCGCGAATAACGTCCACCAGCGAAACTCAGGGTCGAAGCGGGTGGCGGCGGGCTCCACCCGCCCGGCTGCAACGTTTTGTGGAGCGGTGGTCACATTCTGTCCCGCGATTTTGACCGTCGACTTGGAATCACCGATATCTATGGTGACCGTATCGTCGGGCTTTGCCCCGGAAGCTGTTCCCTGCGGTGGCTTCGCCGATTCCCCTTCCGTTTCCGCTGTCGGAGGATAGAGTTCGACCGACCCGATACGGGCAGCGCGCTGCAGCAATTCCGCGGTAACGGGCACATTGGAGATGACGACGATTTGCCGCGGACCGGCCTCCACATGTCGCACGGTACGCATGTGCAGCCGTCCTGACTCCATAACAAACGTGCTCAAGTCTTTGCGGCCGGAGGATGGCAGCTTCCGCTGGATCTCAATCGTGTTTCCTCCCGGCTCGATCTGGAAGCCCCTCTCACCCTCGAGCACGGTCACGGTCCTGCCGCTCAGTCCTTCACCGGAAGCGCTGGAAATCTCTGCCGCCAGTTGGGGTGTGAGCTTACCCTGCAAGGTCAGGGTGCGAATTTGCGCAGCCAGGGCGTTGTTCGCGGTAACGAGGTGCTGCAATTCACTGTCGAGATCGGCTAAGGCAACGTAGGTTGCAAACTGTCCTGCGAACAGGTATCCGCCCAGGAGGCACATCCCCAGAAGCAGGACGATCGGAATCACGCCAATGAATACATAGGTAACGATCAGGCGGTTGCGCAGCCGCCACATTAGGGCCTGCCGCGCCCAGCGCACCCCCCTGAGCAGTAGGCACGCCACAAACACGAACGACATCACCGTCGCCCAGATGCTCAGCATTGAGCCATCCGGCGAGCGCGATACCAGCTTCCACAATTCGAGTGCGGCCGCTACGATCCCGAACCACAGCGTCGTCTTTCCCAGCTTGCTGGTAGGACGCAGCCCGCGTCGTAGGATGGCTCGTGCCTGCTCGAGATGAGTGAGTTCTGCCAAGGTCCCCTATGTCCAGCCTGGACTTTCACGGATTATAGATGTGCTGCACAGCGCCCGTGTCGCTAGTTACGTATCCAGGACTCCCGACGTTCCCATGTAGGCAACTCGGTGGCTCCGGATTATTCGCAAAACGGGCCGGTGGCCCGATGTTTTGAACTAAATCTCGGGATAAAGGTCGAAAAACGCGTCGATGCTCGTTTGCAGCTGCTTTTGGATCTCTTCCTTCGACCCTTCTACGATGTGGGTCGTCACCTGTGCCTCACGGCCATTTGTGAGCTTGACCGTCGCATTGCCTACTTCTTGCACGTCTTCGGAGGGGAGAAGACGCATCCCGTACACCAGCGTAAGCTTCGCCATGAAGTCCATTCTATCTCGCTAGGAAGGGCTTCTGGGTTTTCCCGGGATTTCCAGGTCGCTGTGAATTTCCTGCCGGGTCGCTACTTGTTAGAATCCCAATGGCCGGTAATTGGTGCCATGCATCGTTTCTGGATAGACCGAATCTACAACTATCTCCATGACAGAAAACATTCGCAACGTCGTCATCATCGGTTCGGGTTGCTCCGGACTCACTGCCGCACTGTACGCGGCCCGCGCCAACCTCAGCCCGCTCGTCATCGAAGGACACGAACCCGGCGGCCAGCTTGCGCTCACCACGCTGGTCGAGAATTTCCCTGGCTTCCCGGACGGAATCCAGGGGCCCGAGCTTATCGAGAACATTCACAAGCAGGCGGCGCGCTTCGGGGCCGAGTACAAAACCGGCCACGTGGTCAGCGTCGATCTCAGCCAGAAGGGTAAAGAGCTGCCGGGCAAGCCTATTGAAGTGAATCTAGGCCGCGAAACGATTCTCACCCGCTCGCTGATTATCGCCAGCGGCGCATCTGCTCGTTGGCTAGGATTGGCGAATGAGAAGGCCCTCATCGGACATGGCGTCTCCTCTTGCGCCACCTGTGACGGGTTCTTCTTTTCGGGCAAGCCGATTACCGTGATCGGCGGCGGCGATTCCGCCATGGAAGAAGCCCTGTTTCTCACCACGCTTCGCGACGAAGGTCACCGTCATCCACCGCCGCGAGCGAATTCCGCGCGTCGAAAATCATGCTCGACCGTGCCCGCCAGCACGACAAGATCGAGTTTCTGCTCGACACCGTCGTCGACGATGTGTACGACGTCAACAAGCAGGAAGTCACAGGTCTGAGGCTGCGCAATCTGAAATCAGGGCGGCATGGGACTTCCCAACCAGCGCGATGTTCCTCGGCATCGGCCACACTCCTAACGCCGATTTTGTTGGCGAGCAACTGAAGCGCGACGGCGAAGGCTATATTGTGCCCACTTGTGGACACGTTGGCACCTCCGCGCCGGGAGTTTTCGTTTCGGGCGATGTCGCGGATCGCCATTACCGTCAGGCAATTACCGCCGCTGGAACCGGCTGCATGGCGGCGCTGGAAGTTGAAAAGTACCTCGAAGAAATCGGCAAGTAGACAAAGGCAGTCCACTTCAGCTTCACCAGAATGTTCCACGTGGAACAATTTCCATTCGGCCAGGACCAATTCGCGATGGCAGAAGCAGCGGCAAAACACATCCTGTCGCGCACGCCGCTTCGCCCTCAAATTGCTCTGGTTCTGGGCTCCGGCCTCGGCGGTTTCGCCGACGAACTGACGGATCCAGTTCGAATCCCGTATTCCGAAATCCCGTCCTTTCCGCAAAGTACCGCTGTCGGCCACGCTGGTAACCTCGTCATCGGATTGGTCGGCGGCGTTGCCGTGGCCGCGATGCAAGGCCGGGTGCATCTCTACGAGGGATACTCGGCGCAACAGGTTGCGTTTCCCATGCGCGTATTCGGGCGCATGGGTGTGAAGGCGGTAATCCTGACGAATGCGGCTGGAGGCATCAACCCTGAATACGGACGGGGTGCGCTGGTTGCCATTCGCGACCACATCAATTTGCAGGGGCAGAACCCGCTTGTGGGCGTGAATGATGATCGCTTTGGACCACGCTTTCCTGACATGACCGATTGCTACAACGCCGAGTTTCGCCGGTTGGTGCTCGACGAATCCGCTGGGTCGGGTGGCGGCATCTTCGAAGGTGTTTATGCCGCCATGCTTGGCCCCAGCTTCGAGACTCCAGCTGAGATTCGCTACCTGCGAACGATTGGCGCCGATCTCGTCGGCATGTCCACGGTTCCGGAAGTCATCGTCGCCCGTCACATCGGCATGGAAGTGCTGGCGATTTCCTGCGTCACCAACATGGCTGCGGGTATGACCGGCGAGAAGATCACTCAGGAAGAAGTACTGGAAACTGGCGAACGCGTGCGAGGCAAGTTCGTTGCACTTCTACGCGGCGTGATACCGCGCATTCAGGAGCATCTGAATTCATCGACAGCCTGACGGGGCGCCGGCGCAGATTCCAGCCACTAACCACCAACCGCTCGCCACTGATTTACACTGTGGGCGCATGGCACCGCAGTCCTATCTCATCGGCATCGCCGGTCCCTCCGGAGCAGGGAAGAGCTTTCTCGCCCAGCATCTTGCCGAGCGATTGCGCGCGCCCGTGTTGGCGCTGGATCGTTACTACCGAGACCTGTCACATCTTCTGCCAGACGCCCGAGCCAATGTAAACTTCGACGAGCCCGCCGCACTTGAACACGAATTGCTGATCGCTCATCTTCGCGACCTACGCGAAGGCAGGGGCGTTGCAGTGCCGACTTATGATTTCTCGATTCACACTCGCACTGCCGAGACATGGTCGCTTGCTCCATCTCCGGTCGTGGTTCTCGAAGGACTTTTCACGTTGTATTGGCCGGAGCTGCGCGAGCTCTTGGACACGACGGTCTACGTCGAGTTGGATGAGAGCATGTGCTTACAGCGGCGTCTGGAGCGCGATGTGCAAGAGCGCGGACGCACGCCGGAATCGGTGATCGTGCAATTCCGCGGAACAGTTGCACCGATGGCTGAGCGATACGTGCTGCCAAGTCGTCACCACGCCGACGTGCTGATATCCGGTTCAATGCCGATCGACGATGGTGTTGGCCGAATCTTGCAACATGTTCTGCAACAAGCCCGCCGCGAACAAATGAAATTTGTACTCGATGCCTTGTCGCCGCTCGAACCAGCGCCAGCACAATGAGGAGCACTATGAAACACGGTCATCTTCTCGCCGCAGTGTTCTCCGGAATATTGATTACTACGGGCGCTGCGCAGACCAAACCTCGCGACATAGATCTTTCGACAAGCAAGGTGCTTGCGACTCCGGCGCCCGGCGCGCCGCAACGCACCAACAGCTTGCCGGTAACGGCAGCGAAGAGCCCGGATGGCAAATATCTGGCTTTGCTGAACAACGGCTTCGGATCTGCCGAGTCTGACTATCACCAGTCGATTGCAATCCTCGATCTTGCGACCAACCAGTTGCGCGATTTTCCCGACTCGCGCCTCAGCGAGCATGCCAAGCAGTCTTATTTCATCGGCCTCGCATGGAACGAGGCCGGAACAGAGCTGTACGCGTCATTTGGTTCGCTCACCGATCCCGAGGGCAAGAAGCCGGGCAGCACTGGAAACGGCATCGCCGTCTATCGCTTTGCCAACGGAGAATTGACACCCGACCGCTTCCTCAAGCTGCCGCTTGTAACCATCGGCAATGGCCGCAAGAACACCTACGGCGCGGAGTATGTTCCACAGGGGCAGAGCATCTCTTATCCCGCCGGTTTAGCGCTGGTTAAGCGAGCCGGAGGCGACGCGTTGCTCGTGGCGGAAAACCTGGCAGATGACGCCGTGCTCATCGACGCGCGCGATGGGACACGTGCTGCAGCGCTTCCCGCTTGGAGAAGGTAAGTCCGTGCCCAGCACGTTTCCTTACACGGTGGTTGTGAACCGGCAGGGAACTCGCGCATGGTGCTCGCTGTGGAACGGGTCTTCAGTCGCGGAACTTGATCTTTCCACCGGGAAGGTTGTGCGCGCACATCAGTCTTCTCCCGCCCAAAGTCGAAACGGAGTCTTCTTCGCATCCGACCGCAATGCTGCTGAGCTCTGACGGCGCTCACCTGTACGTCACGCTGGCCAATCGCGATAAGGTCGCTGTCATTGCGACAGCCGACGGCTCCGTGCAGCGCTATCTAGACACGCGTCTGCCGCACCAGACCTATGGCGGCAATTACCCGATTGCACTGGCGCAGTCGGAAGATGGAACCATGCTGTATGTCGCGGCATCGAGTTCCGATGCCGTCGCTGTCTTCGATTTGCGGGAGTCACGGGGCACGCACTCCCAAGCAAACGCTGATCGCCCCTTCTACTTCATTCCCACCGAGTGGTATCCCACGGCGCTTGCTTTGATCGGGCCGGACTTGTGGATTGCAACCGGCAAAGGCGTCGGCACCGGTCCGAACTCTGCCACGATTGTGCCATCGGCAGGAAACCGGTCACCGCACCCCTACATCGCCTCCATGATTCATGGCTCGCTGGCGCGCGTGAACGTCAAGGATGCCGAGCGCGATCGTGAGGCACTTACCGCAGAGGTGGTGCGCAGCAACCGGATGGAGGGCCGCACCAATCAGATAACGTTCGCCAGCGGCAGCAATCCCATCCGCCACGTGATCTACATCATGAAAGAGAACCGTACCTACGACCAGATATTTGGCGACATCAAGGAAGCCAACGGCGATCCCTCGCTCGTGATGTACGGAGAAGACATCACGCCCAACCAGCACAAGCTTGCGCGCCAATTTGGCGTGCTCGACAATTTCTACGACAGCGGAGAAGTCTCCGGCGACGGACATCCGTGGTCTCTCGCTGCCATCACCACCGACTACAACGAGAAGGCATGGCCCATCGCCTATCGCGGAGGCGAGCGCGAGTACGATTCCGAAGGTACGGTCGGAAATTCCCGCCCACTCGATGATGACATTCCCGACGTGAATGAACCGGCGACGGGATACATCTTCGACAACCTAGCGCGCCACAAGATGACATATCGCCATTACGGCGAGTACATCGAGACTCGCTGGTGCGAGGAGCTGGAGCAGAAATACACTCCCGCCGCCACTGGCGCTCCCAAAGGGAATGCACCCAAATGCAAGCGCAGCGCCATCATGCCGGGCGAAGACCTGCCGGCTGAACTTGGCGGCGGCAAGAGCCCTTACCTGTATGAGATTCCGTTGATGGCGTACAACTCGCCGACCAAGGCCGATCTGCGCAATCACTTCGATCCGAAATTTCCGGATTTCAAGGTTGAGTATCCCGATCAGTTCCGAGCCGATGAGTTTCTGCGCGAGTTTGCTGGCTTTGTTGCTGCGCGCAAGACGGGCAAAGGCGAACAGTTACCCAGTTTCTCGCTGGTTCGCTTGCCCAATGACCACACCGCGGCGAAAAAGGCCGGCTCTCCCACGCCTAAATCCTGTCGTCGCCGATAACGATCTCGCCGTCGGCCGCGTCGTCGAGGCCGTCTCCAACAGTCCCTACTGGGACGACACTGCCATCTTCGTGATCGAAGATGACGCGCAGAACGGCGCCGACCACGTGGACGCACATCGCAGCATCGCGCTTGTCGTCAGCAAGTATTCGCCGCGCGCGCCACAGCCGTTTGTGGACCACAACTTCTACACCACCGTGAACATGATCCACACCATGGAGGCTCTGCTGGGCTTGCCGCCGATGAACAACAACGATGCCTATGCCGCCGTGATGGCGCCGCTATTCACGGGAACAGGCGATCAACCGGTGTTCACGGCTGACTATCGCAATCGCGACAATCAATTGATCTACCAGGCGAATGTCAAAGAACGCGCCGGGAGCGAAAGAATCGTCATCGCTGAATTTCTCTGTGGCCGACGCCGCCGATACCGAAGTGCTGAATGCAATCTTGTGGCACGACGCAAAGGGCGACATCCCGATGCCGGAGCCGCGGCACACGGTGATTCCGGTTTCTGCTTCCGGAAAAATGAGCAAACTGACTTTCACGAGCCGATAACATCCAACATCAGGCGTGATTTGATTCTCGCAAGTCATTGATATTGCTTGATGCTGTCGTGCGTCGCACTGAAGTGCTCATCCTCGTCACCCACTCGTGGAATGGAAAAAATCGATTCTGCATTAGAATATGAATCTGACCACGCGTCGGGGTGTCGCGCTATCGGGAACGAAGGAAAACCTAACGGTTCGGACGTAGGCCGGCAGGAACGCCACGACTTGTCGGCGTCTGCCGGCGCCTCGGCAAGCCTTTGCGGACTTGCCCTCGTCCGACGACGTCTTCAAGCCTGAGGACTCGACGTTCTCCGCGCCGGCCTCCGTGTTCCGGGGCCATGCCCGCCCGGCGGACATGCTGCGCGACGCCATCCTGAACCACGTTCAATACACGCTCGTTCGCCCGACCTACCGAACTCAAGCCAGTCGATTATCTGAAGCCTGTCTCGCTCGCCATTCGCGACCGTATCGTCGATTGCATGCTCGAGACCGAGTCGCGCTTTCGTCACAACGACGCCAAGCGGCTCTACTACCTCTCCATGGAATTTCTCATGGGCCGCTCGCTGGGCGACAACCTCTCCAACCTGCGCATTGAGGAACTCTGTCGCGGAGTGCTCGCCGGACTCGGCGTCAGCCTGGACGAAGTTCTCGACAGCGAGTCCGATGCAGGACTTGGCAATGGCGGCCTGGGCCGTCTGGCCGCATGCTTTCTTGAGTCGCTGGCCACGCTCGGCATGCCCGGTTATGGCTATGGCATCGACTACGAGTTCGGCCTGTTCAAGCAGGAGATCGTCGGCGGCTTTCAGCGCGAGAAGCCCGATCGCTGGAAGGCCAACGGAACGCCGTTCCAGATCGAGCATCCCGAAGAAGTCTGTCAGCATCCCGTTGTACGGCCGCATGGATTCGCAGCGCGACGCTGACGGCAACCTGAAGCAGAACTGGATCAACTACAAGGTTGTGCTCGGCATTCCCAACGACATGCCGATCGTCGGCTACCTCGGGCCACACCGTGAACTGGCTGCGCCTGTTCACCGCGCGCGCTTCCGAAGATTTCGACATCGAGATTTTCAATCGCGGCGACTACATCCACGCCGTCGAGCAGAAAATTGCCAGCGAAAATATCTCGCGCGTGCTGTACCCGTCCGACTCCGCCATCGCCGGCAAGGAACTTCGCCTTGTGCAGGAATATTTCCTGGTCGCCTGCGCTATCGGCGACATCATGCGCCGCTTCCGTCAGCAGCACGACGATCTGGAGTTGCTGCCGGCCAAGGCCGCCATCCAGATGAACGACACGCATCCCAGCCTGGCCGTTGCCGAGCTGATGCGGGTCTTGCTCGATCAACTACGGCCTGCCGTTCGAGAAGGCCTGGGACATCACGCAGCGCACGCTCGCCTACACCAATCACACGCTGCTGCCCGAAGCGCTGGAGAAGTGGTCCGTTCCGCTGATGGAGAAAGTCCTGCCGCGGCACGTGCAGATTATCTTCAGCATCAACGAGCGCTTCCTGCGCCAGATCAGCGACCTGCCGTTCATGACCGGCGAAAAGCTTCGGCGGATGTCGATCATCGAGGAAGGCTACGAAAAGCAGGTGCGCATGGCGAATCTGGCCATTGTCGGCAGCCACTCGGTCAACGGCGTTTCGGCGCTGCACAGCGACTTGTGGTGAAGTCGCTGGTGCCGGAATTTGCCGAGCTCTGGCCGGAGAAGTTCAACAACAAGACCAACGGCGTGGCGCCGCGGCGCTGGCTGATGAAAGCCAATCCCGGCCTGACCGACCTGATCAGCCACACGCTCAACGAGCAGAAGTGGATCACCGATCTGCAGCCGCCTGCGCGATCTGGAACCCTTGCGCGGAAGACCCTGAGTTCCGCGCGGCGTTCAAGGCCGTCAAGCGGCAGAACAAGCTGCGGCTGGCGGAGTCGATCCAGCGCCAACTCGGCGTCGCCGTCGATCCTGACTCGATGTTCGACGTTCAGATCAAGCGCATCCACGAATACAAGCGCCAGTTGCTGGCCGTGATGCACGTCATTCACCAGTACCTGCACATCGTCGAACACGGCGAAGCGCCCGGCGGTCCCGCGCACCTACGTTTTCGCCGGCAAGGCCGCGCCCGGATACTGGGCCGCCAAGCAGATCATCAAGCTCATCCACAACGTCGCCGACGTGGTGAACAACGACCCGCTCGTCAAAGATGCCATCAAGGTCGCGTTCCTGCCCGACTACCGCGTTTCGCTGGCGACGCTATCATTCCCGGCGCCGACCTGAGCGAGCAGATTTCCACCGCCGGCATGGAAGCTTCCGGCACCGGCAACATGAAGCTGTCGATGAATGGCGCGCTCACCGTTGGCACCTGGGACGGCGCCAACATCGAGATTGCCGAAGAAGTCGGCCTCGACAACATCTACATCTTTGGACTGCGCGCCGAAGCAGATTCTCGAGATGCAGCAGAACGGGACCTATAACCCGCGCGAGCGCTACGACAACGATCCCAGTGGTCAAGGAAGTCATGGACGCGCTCGCCTCCGACCGTTTCTGCGCCAACGAGCACGGCCTGTTCCGCTGGATCTTCGACGAACTCGTGCATCGCGGCGACAAGTACTATCACCTCGCCGATTTTCCCAGCTATGTCGAAGTGCAGCAGGAGATCTGCCAGCGATTTCCAGAAGGACGAGATCTGGTGCCGCAAGGCAATCCTCAATGTCGCCCGCATCGGCAAGTTCTCCAGCGACCGCACTGTGCTGGAATATGCCCGCGACATCTGGCACATCGGCCCATACGAGAAGTCGTTCTCAGGATCGAAGTCGCACAAGCAAGCCAGCTGCCGCGAATCATGCCGACGCCGCAGTCGTGAACGGCGAAGCGATTCCCGTCGCCAAACGCTCGAACAGTAACCGCCGAGTAATCTCGAAGGCTGTCACTAACGGTCTGCGACAGCGAGTCATTATGCGATCTGCGCTGCGCTGCGCGGCTGCGTCTACCTGCAGCACGTCCACGAGTGGAAATCCCAGTCCTTCCACGCATAGTAGCCGCCTAGCAGCGGTCGACATTGCGAATGCCGTGCCTGCGAAGTTGCAGCGCCGCACGGGCGCTGGAGGCTTCGTTTGGTCAAGTACAGAACAGCACGATCTCGCCATCGCGGGTGATCTCGCTGTGCCGTGCCTCGAGTTCTTCAGGAGAGATTTGCAGCGCACCGGCAACGTGCGCGGATCGGGCAGCAAATCCAGCGGATGACGCAGGTCGATGATCGTCACCGGCCTGTTTCCGTCCAGCTTCGCCTTCAACTCCTCAGGAGCGATGCGAATGCCAGCCACCTGCTTTCAGGAAGCGCCGCCGCTGATAGAACTTGTATGCGATGTACCCGACTATCGCCGCCACAATCAGCAACAGCGTCCACGACCCAAACTGCGCTATGTCCTGGGCGACGCGATCCAGCTGATTGCTGAACACCAGTCCGAGGCCGGCGAACGCGCTCGCCCACAGCATCGCGCCCAGCCAGTCAAACAGCAGAAATTGCGGTAAGCCGATTCCCGCCGTCGCAGACAGCGCAGGCGCCGCGGTATTCAGGCCGGGGATGAACTTGCAGATCAGCAGGGTGCGGAAGCCCAGCCTGGTAAATGTCGTCTCGGTGCGCCGCACGCAGGAGTCCGGCTCGAGCGCGATCTTGCAAAGCCAGTTCAACACCACCGCGCCCTTGCGCTTCCCAAAGAAATACCAGAAGGTGTCGCTCACCAGCGACCCTGTCGCGGCGATGATCACGACCAGTGCGAAGTTCAGCTGATGTTGGCCCGCGAGCGCTCCGGCCGCCAGCAGCAAAGGCGCCGCCGGAATCGGCAATCCCGCCTGCTCTGCCATCACCCAGAAGAACACCAGGGCATAGCCGTGCAACACAACGAATTGAATCAAGTCTGCCATGTCGGGAAAATCGAGCTGTTTCTATTCAGATGCTTGCCAAGGTCGAAAGTTGCTCTGGGCCCTGCGAAACTCGAGGAATTACTGAGCGCCGGCAGCGCCAGCGAAATCGTTGGCTACATCGGCGGCCTTCCACTGGTTGCCAGGATAGACCTTGACGACCCTGCCATCGGCGCCAATCAGCGCGGTGCGCAAGTTGTGTACGATCTGGCCGCTCGACTTGTCATACGAGATCCCGAAGAAGTCTGCCGCCTTGCGAACTTCCTCCGGAGATCCGGTAACAAACTGCCAGTGCTGAAAGCTCGGGTCGATTGTCTTAACGTAGCCTGTTCCATAACTCTGCAGGATTGCTGGCGTGTCGTGTTCCGGATCGATGCTGATGCTCAGCAAGCTGCGCCCTCGCAAAGGCCGAAGGGTCGTTCTGCAAGAGTCGTAACACCTCTGCGAAGTGGCTGCTCATCAACGGACAATACTCAGGAATCGGGCAGCGCGTGTAGATGAACGTCAGCAGCAACGGCTTGCCGCGAAACTGCTTCAGGCGAACCGTCTTGCCGGACTGATTCAGGAACGTGAAGTCTGGCACTACATCTCCGGGTTCTGGAATTCGAGCGTGCGACGTTCCGTCACCTTCCGGCAGACTGCCCTTGGTGAACGTGATGTCTGTCAACTCAGCGCGCTCGGTCATCACCAGCGTCGCGTGAATGTGATCGCCTGGCGCGATCTTGTCAAAAATCCAATCGTCATTTTGCGCAACGAGAAAGGGCATGGTCATCGCCGGCATCAATCCGGCCACGTCGCCATGGGCGATCGTCACCGTCTGGCCCGCCGTGTCCACGGCCACCACGCGACCTTCCAGTTCGTATCGCTTGCCCGCGGGCTTCTTCGAACAAGCTACTGCCAAAAACAATAGGAGCGCGCACCCGTACGCGACCCAACTCGTCTGTTCGATAGATGTACTGGCTTCATTTCGACTATGCGAAATTGCAGCTCGCCGTGAGGTGCCACGCTACTGAAGTTCCGACGATCGCCCGATCTCTCCGCATATCGCCTCAGCGGCCCGCCTTCCCGAGAGCATGGCGCCATTCAGCGAGGCCGTGCCGCGGTGATCGCCGCACACGTACAGCCCAGGACGCACGCGCACCGGAGACATGCTCACTCCGCCGTGTTCCAGCGACTGGTCAGGCAAAGCATCTTCAATGCGGTACGACCGCAGAAATTCCCATCCGTTGGCCTGTTCGCCAAACCAATCACGTAATTGCTGGCGTACGTCGCGCAGCATTTGGTCCTGGCTGATAGCAGTGTGCAGCACCGTCACCGACACCAGGTGAAATCCAGCGGGAGCATAGCCCGGAGCGATCACGCTGGGCACACACAAATTATTGATAGGGCCATTGCCCTCGCCATTCAAGACCAGGTAACGCTCACCGACCGGCGCATCGGCTGCGGCGAAATACAGGCACTCCACCCCGCGCATTGCTGTGCGAATTCCGGCGTCCGGCAGCAATCGCGCCGCGCGTACCGGATCGCACGCCACCACCACCGTCCCAGCCAACAATTCTTCGCCGCTCTCCAGTCGCACGCCGCCTTCCCATACGTGCTGCACTGGCGACTGAAACCGGATGCTGCCTTCGTCGAGTCGTGACGCCAACTGCCGGGGAATCGCCTGCATCCCACCGTTGGGAATTGCCGCCATTCCTTGCGCGAACATTCGGTAGACGAAGTGGAACATGCGCGCCGACGTGTCCAACTCCGGGTCTAGAAAAATCCCGCCCAGAAACGGCCGGAAGAACCGCTCGATGATCTTTTCAGAAAAGCCGTATTCACGAAGATTGGCGATCGTGCTCTCTTCAGGTTCGCTGAGGATCTGGTCAATTTCCATCCCCAGCAATTCGCCGCGCAGTTCTGCGACCAGCAACTTGTCGGCGGGAGTTCCGATCGGAGCGAACGCCGAACGCAGCAGTCTTCCGCATGCGCCGCATCGGGTCGGCAACCCTGTGGAACCGATTGTCATGACGGATGATCGCCCCCGGCTCGAACTCCTTCAGATCGAGCGCTGCGAAGTCCAGGCACCGCCGCGCCTCCGGATAGCCGTGAGCAGCACCTGGAATCCGCGGTCCAGCAGAAAACCGTCCACGTCGTCCGTGCCGTACGCGCCCACCGACTTCGTCCGAAGCTTCAAGCACCACGACGGAGTAACCCCGCCGCTTCAGTTCCACCGCTGCCACCAGGCCCGATACACCGGCGCCGACCACAAGAACGTCTGGATTCATACCAAATTCAGTTTACGCGAAGGGAAAAGATATTAGGCGGTCGCCCGGCGTGTGCATATTTACTGATCCGCCATCTGCACCGATGACTCCAATGGTGAGAACTCCAAGCAATTGGAATGTCACCGGATTGAAACTCATACTTGCGCTTTCGTTGCTGAGACTGTTGCACTCAAAAATATAGCGGTGGCCAACTCCCCCAAGCCAGCCACCGCCACGGAACCGCACGAACCATGTCCCTAAATCTTGCGGCTCGTGCAACGAACAGAAAGTGCGCATCTGCCCGACTACGCTATTGACTATAGCGAAAAAGTATTTGAGTATGGAGCGAAAGAGTTGAATACTACAAGTAATTTGACTGTGAAGAACCTATGAATGCCGCGTTTTAACTGACAAGAAAAAATGAGGTCACCCGTGGTCAGCAAAACGATTGACGATAATCTTCGCCCCTACCAGATTGGTCCGAAACTGCGCGCTCTTCGATTGAAGAAGAGCCTGGGACTGGTGGAGTTGGGCAAGCATACCGGGCTGTCTCCGGCCCTGCTGTCGAAACTCGAACGAGACAAGCTCTACCCCACGTTGCCGACCCTGCTGCGCATCGCGCTCGTTTTCAGCGTTGGCCTCGACTACTTCTTTACCGACGAGCGCAAGCGCCACGTCGTGTCGGTGGTGCGAAAAGACGAACGCATCAAGCTGCCCGAACGTCCCGGCACCTCAGATATCGCGTATTACTTCGAGAGCCTGGACTTCAAGAGCAACGAGCGGCGCACGAACGCTCTACCTGGCAGAGTTTGAGCCGATCGCCGAAGACAAATTGAAGTCACACCAGCATCCGGGTTCCGAATTCCTCCATGTGATGAAGGGCAAGCTTGGCTTGAAGATCGGCCTGGACGACTACGAACTCGACGCGGGCGACTCGATCTACTTCGATCCCAGCGTCCCGCACACCTATCGCCGCATTGGCAAGCAACCCTGCCAGGCGATGATCGTCACGGCGAGCTGAAGTGCTGCACGCTGCGCCAGCTCGACGGCTAACCACGGAGGCACCGGGGTCGCAGAGTGGAATATAAATAGATCATACTCCCGTACTCTCTGTGCCTCTGTGGTGCAGATCTTTCTTACGATGGAGCCTTGTTGCACTTCATTCTCGTCACGATTCCATTTTCGACGTATCGCTTCTCCTGCCTGATCCTCGTTGCCGCTTGCGCGTTGCGCAGCCTGCCCGCGCGCCCGCGACCTTGGCATTCCCTTCGACGGCGCCCCCGGCCCGCTCAACGCAATCACCGACGTTGCCGGAGTCGAGGTCGGCTTCACCACGCTCATCTCCGGAGAAGGGAATCTCGTTGTCGGCAAAGGCCCGGTGCGCACTGGCGTCACCGCCGTTCTTCCGCGCGGAAAGAAGAGCATCAACGACCCTGTCTTCGCCGGATGGTACTCGCTCAACGGTAACGGCGAGATGACCGGCACCACATGGGTCGAAGAGTCCGGCTTCCTGGAAGGCCCGGTCATGATCACCAACACCCACAGTGTGGGAGTGGTGCGCGACGCCATCATCAAGTGGCGCTATGAGCACGGCGCCGCCGATCTCATGGATACTGGTGGTCGCTGCCCGTGGTGGCCGAAACCTGGGACGGCGAACTCAACGACATCAATGGCTTTCACGTGAAGCCCGACGACGCGCGCCACGCGCTCGACACCGCTGCAGGCGGCACAGTTGCCGAGGGCAACGTCGGCGGCGGCACCGGAATGATCTGCAACGGCTTCAAGGGCGGCACCGGCACTGCATCGCGCAAGCTGTCGACGAAAGACGGCGGATACACCGTCGGCGTGCTGGTGCAATGCAATTACGGGGTACAGTCACAGCTGCGCATCGCGGGAATTCCCGTAGGCCGCGAGCTTCCCCGGGCATTCCGCACAAGGACGACACCGGCTCGATCATCGTGGTCGTCGCTACTGATGCTCCGCTGCTGCCATCACAACTCAAGCGCCTGGCGCGGCGCGTGCCTCTCGGGCTCGGACGCATGGGCAGCTACTCGGGCGACGGCTCGGGCGACATCTTCATCGCATTCTCCACGGCCAATTCCGGCGCCTGGGGAGGCGGCAAAGTGAAACAGCTCGCCATGGTTCCCAACGACGACATGAACCCGCTCTTTCTGGCGACGGTTCAGTCGGTCGAAGAAGCGGTAGTCAACGCGTTGATCGCGGCCAAGACCATGAAGGGCATCAACGACTTCGAGGTCCGCGCCATTCCTCACGCCGAGTTGCAACAGGTGCTGAAGAAATACAACCGGCTGGTCGAACCGGGAAAATAAACTAGTGCCGCGTCGTGCCTTCTTGAGCGCAGCGACGTTTAGATTTCGAGCGTGCCTTGAAGGTACAAACGGGCCTTGCCGGTGATCTTTACGCGATCGCCGTCGAGTGTGCACTCAAGCGACCCACCGCGGGCGCTGAGCTGTTGCGCGCGAAAAGTGTTCTTCCCCAGTCGCCCGGCCCAATAGGGAGCCAGGGTGCAGTGTATTGAGCCAGTTGCGGGGTCTTCATCGATGCCTTCCGCCGGTGCGAACAATCGGCACACGTAATCCACGTCGCCCACGCCGGGAGCGGTCACGATCGTTCCGCTATTCACCATCTCCAGTTTGGCAAGGGCGGCAATATCGGGGGAGAGCGCTCGTACTAGTTCAGCGTGATCCACCACGACGAGGTAATCGCGCGATTTCATCACCAGCGCAGCCTTCAGGCCTAGCGCCGGCAAGAGGCCGACTGGCACCTCACAGGCCTGAGGCGGCCTGGCGGGAAAATCCATCACAAGTGTGCCCTGGTTGCGGGCGACGGTCAACACGCCAGCGCGGGTGTGGAAGCGAACCGGCCATACAGTGTGTTTCCGAAGCGCGAGCACAAAGGCGGATGCCATGGTCGCGTGCCCGCACAGGTCGTCCTCGATGGTGGGTGTAAACCAGCGCAAGTCGAAATCGCCGTCTGCGCGACGAACAACAAAAGCAGTCTCGCTGTGCCCATTCTCCCCCGCAATTTTCTGCATGATGCCATCCGCGAGAAAAGCGGGAAGGATGCAGACCCCAGCGGGGTTCCCCGCAAAGAGCTCATTCGTAAACACGTCAACGTGGTAGTACGGAATCGCCATGTCATGCGCCTCGAAGGAAGATGGTCTGGCCGACTGCCAGTCGACCGGTGCGACGTGACGGTGCCGTAGATTCCCGCGGTGTTTTGGTGGGCACGAACGACCGCCTTCAGCATTTCTGGCGCAGGACTGGCTGAGTCGGGATCAAGGTTCAGCATCGAGCAGCGCTCGTCGCGCAGGGTGACGGCGATGGCGGGGGCGTCGTCGCCCGTGCCGAATGAGAGCACGCCGCCCAACCACTCGTCCTCCTGATAGGAAACTGGCCGCAGTAAACGAACTACAACGTTGGGGCGAAAGCGGCGCACGTCGGGGGTGCGCCCCGCGAGGCGTGAGATTTCGTGCACGGTCTCCGAGGCGATCACGGAGATGCTGGCTTCATCGAAGATGCCATGCTTCAGCTGCATCATCTGCACCGGAGAGCCGTAGCGACGCCCGATCTCCGCGGCCAAGTCGTCGCCGAAGACAGGCATCACTTCGCCATCGGGCGTGCGAATATGCGTAGGAGGGTCACATTGAACACCGTCTTCACGGTGCTGAGGAGTAAACAGCATCAGGGCGGGAAGCTGGCTGGCTGAGAGCCACGGGAATCCACTGCGATCATTGGAGCGGCGGAATGCCAGGCGTCTGTCGCCCTCGAGGCCGTGCCAGCCCATATTGGCGGCCTCGAGTGGTTCGCCGGCCATGGATTTCACGGGATACCGGAAGATCGCCTCTACCTGTCCGATTTCTATGAGCATGATCGCCGCGTATGGAGATTGTATCCTTGTATTTCAACGGAACCGGCTTCACTGTTACCATCGCATGTTGCTGAGCACGACAAACTAATACGCTTGAGGCATTCATGAAAGCTTTGGTCAAGAGCCGCGCCGAGCGCGGGTTGTGGTTGGAGGATATCGCGGAACCCACGATGGGGATCAACGATGTGCTGATCCGCGTCCGCTATACGGGTATTTGCGGAACAGACGTTCATATCTATCAATGGGACGAGTGGGCGCAGAAGACGATTCCTGTGCCGATGGCCATTGGGCATGAATTTGTAGGCGAGATTGTCAAAGTCGGATCGAATGTAAACGACTTCTATCCCGGCGACATTGTGAGCGGTGAAGGCCACGTTACCTGCGGACGGTGCCGCAATTGCCTGGCTGGCAGAAGGCATTTGTGCGCGTTCACATCGGGCGTTGGCGTTAATCGTCCCGGGGCATTCGCCGAATTCATCGCGCTGCCGATGAGCAATATCTGGCGGCATGAGCCGGACATCAATCAGGAAGTCGCGGCCATCTTCGATCCATTTGGCAATGCGGTTCATACCGCTCTGTCGTTTCCGGTGCTCGGTGAAGATGTGTTGATTACGGGCGCTGGGCCGATCGGGATCATGGCGATCCCCGTGGTGCGGCATGCGGGCGCGCGTCATGTCGTTATCACGGACATAAATCCTTTCCGGCTGGAGTTGGCGCGCAAAATGGGAGCGACCCTGGCGGTGAACACCCAGGAAACACCGCTCGCGGATGTGCAGAAACAACTCGGCATGCGCGAAGGATTTGATGTGGGGCTGGAGATGTCGGGCAATCCGGCGGCGGTGCAGGAGATGATCGCGAACATGAGCCACGGCGCTAAGATCGCCATGCTGGGAATTCCCGCGAAGGCGATGACGATCGATTGGCGAGCGGTGATTTTCAACATGCTGACCATCAAAGGCATTTATGGCCGGGAGATGTATGAGACGTGGTACAAGATGAGCATCATGATCGAGTCGGCGGTCGATATTTCTCCGGTCATTACGCATCGTTTCAGCTACCGTGACTTCCAAAAGGGATTCGATGCGATGATTTCCGGCAACACGGGGAAGGTCATCCTTGACTGGACCCAAGTTAGCTAGTAAGTCCATGCCGATATTCCGGGGTTCGCGCCTAATTTGTGCGCGAACCCCGGCGCAATAAGCCCACGATTCAGCCATCGATGTGCACAACGCCTGGTGCAGTACCCCCTCCCCCCTATCTGCAAATTCCTCGTTTTCAATGAGATACACGGAGTTCTGCGCAAACGAGTGCAAAAAAATGGTTACGCCGCCGCGCCCGTGCAAACACCACTGATCAGACCACCGGTGCCGTTTCCATAGCTGATTGGTGCGCAGGCGGCAATCAACGGTCGGCATGACAGATTCGCGCCGAGAAACACGGCGCGAACCTATCGACAAAACATTGGGCAGGCCCTGGGTCACCGCCCCGTTTTTTGGTATGCTCACAGCCAAACCGAAGTGAACAGGTGGCGGCAGTGTCCGAAAGGGCTGCATGGAGCCGCAGAAAGCAAGACATGGAGCCTTTCCTTCGCGGTCTTGGACTCCGTTCGCGGGTATGCGCCAACTCGCCGACGTTGCGTTGGATTGCGGTGCTGACGCTGGGGCTCGGCGTTGTAGCGGTCCACTTGGGTAAAATGGCGCCGATTGTCGCGGCGGCCTCTTACCAGACTTCAACCAACAACAAGCCAAAAGAGTTCCCGCCAAGGGAGCCAGTTCCCAAAGAACTTCCAGCAACGGCCGAAACCAACAAGCAAGCTCTGCAACTCACTATCGCGGTGTTTGAAGCGCGGCTGCGGCGGGGAGAAGTCGAATTTAAGTTCAGGCCGAAGGTTGCGCCACCCGACAAGAACGACCCTCTCAGCGGACCGAATGACCTGGCTGTATCGCCATTGTTGCAAGATTTTGGGCAGGGAGCGGTGTGGCTGAGCGTAATCCTGTCTGTCAATCCGTCTGACTTGAGCCCGCGTCTTCAGGAGGTACAGCGGGTACTTTTGGAAGGCCTGCAACAGGCACATTCGGTAAAACCGAAAGAACTTAATAAACAGATCAGGACATCGAATCGAAGCAAGGATTTAGAGCAGGGCGATGTCGCACGAGATGTTGAGCGCGTGCTACAGGCGGAGCGGAATTACCAGGCGGTGGTCGCGCAACTGCGCGCCGCCTTCCCGATGTACGCTGAGCTGTATCAACACCAATCTCCACGGGTACTCAATCGTCCGGGGGTGCCGACTGTGTTTGAACTGTGCGACCCCGTCATCAGCGCCGATCCACTCGAGAAGAATGAACGGATGCAGGCGAGCCTCATGGTGAAGGTGTACCGGTATGACGAGCACAGCTTCAAAATTGTGAGCTTCTGGCTATATAGGAAGATCGAGGACCCGGCGAGCTACGTGCCGCGAGAGCTGTATTCCGAGAAAGGCAGGGATGCGACCCGCAACATCTATGGGCGCTGGGACGACACGCATATGCCGCCGCGGACATTCTCTTCAGTCGCGTATGTCTCGCCGGCCGTAACGGTGCTGACGCTGGAGTTCGTCGACGGCGAGCCGATCATCTCAGGTCGCAGTGTGCCTCCGGGACGACGCCGGGCGCAACCAGTAGACCTGGCGGTGCTCGACCTCAATCAATTGAACCCGTCAACGTATGGAGTGTTGGATGTTTCGGTCCCCAGTTTTCCGGTCAGCATGCCGGAAATTCCGCACACGGCGCTCGCTCTTAAGTACCCGCGGTTGGGCGTGGATTACATGCCGCGTATACGGGAGTCCTATGAATTCAGGACGCAAGCGGAATATGAAGGGTATTTGACGGGGATACGGGAAGCGTTGGTCGTAGAACGGCAAACAACGGAAATCAGGGAAGTGAGTTCGTCCACTAAGGCTGAGCCCACCATGGCGGCTGCGGCTCCGGCGCGAGAGCCACCCGTGGGAGCGACGCCAAAAGCGGCAAGCGCGCAGATCGCCCCGGTCTATGTGCAGCAATTGAATGCGGTCTATCTCGATCCACAACAGCCGAGCGGACTGAACGGGCTGAGCACCCTGGCCAGGGGTTCACTGAGTCAGTTTGCGGACCTTCGACCAGTCCCGAGCCGCTACCTGGCTAATTTGCTGGTGGAAAAATCGAATGCGAGCCTGCGTAACCACGATCGGGCAGCCGAACTGTTGCAGCAGAAGTTACTGAAGGTTCGAGAGGTGAATCTGTATTTCCTTGCCAGCGAAAACACGAATGCAAGCTGGCGGGGGCTCGACGATAGCAGTGGGAAGGGAGGTATCGTCGTCATTCTGCCGAACCGATATTACTTTGATTCACACCAGTTCTACGGGAATGCGGCGAGTGCGCTACTGAACGAGCCAGTCACCACAGAAGACGTTGCCACAATTTCGAGTTACCTGGGAGGCGCAGCGGCGCAGCCGGCGGTAGCCACGAAGCAGTTCGCCATTGCAACCGACTTTGTTGACCATGGTTGGGACGAGGACGGCGCTATGCGACGGTGGGTGGATGAGGTGGTTGACTTCTTCAAACACCTGAGGGAGGCGATCACGTATTTGAAGCCGCGGCTGGAGAGCATGGCGCCAGACAAGCGGGCGATGCTGGAGAGAGAGATTCCAGTTGTCGAAGGATGGCTGAACTCGCTCGGCGACGAGGGCGTCACCGTCAACTTCGGTCTGTACAAGGGTAAGAATGAGGCTCCGCCGCCCAAGGTGGATACAGGCACGCGGACGATTTGGATCAGCTGCATTGCGGACGAGTACATCAAGTCGGAGCAGAAGGAGTATCGCTGGCCGCTACTGGCAAAGATCGTCGAGGGATTTAACGGATTGCAGGGCGGAAAATTTGACCCGGGAATTGCCGGCGCGGTCTACGACATCCTGACGGCGTATGCGACAGACAAAGACAATAAGCTGATGATCGCGTGGCGGCTGAATTCCGACATGCCAGTCAAACCGCCAGATTGGCCGACGCTGTCTGGAGTGAGTTTGAACAAGATGGCGGTACAACCGCCGCAAGTGGAATCGAGGTCCGTCACAGCAACCGGTGTCCCGCCGGTTGCCAGGGGCATCGATCCGATCGCCAAAGAACCTGCTCCGCAAGTGGCTTCGCAGCCGGTGAAGCAGCAGAGTTCGGAGACAGCGCAGGAGCCGCCGTCGCAGTCCGTGGTCGCGTCTGCGAAGGCAGCCCCGCCGGTGCCGCAGCTAGAGGAGCGTCGGCCAAAAGCTGTTCAGCCCGTAAGAACTCCGGGAGCGCAGTGGGCCGACCCTGCTTTCGGCAAGCAGGTGACAGCCCTGATTGGCACTCACATGAACGGAGTGGACGAGTCGAGCCTACACGGCATCGTGCTGCGGACGATGAAGGACCGGCTCATCATCGTGCGCGACCCCAACCCGAACTTCCACTCGAAGGTTTCAGCGCTGGTGCTGAAAGAGCCGAGTCCTGACCAATTCGATCTCACCGTCAACAAGACAGAGTATTTCGACGCGCTCTTTACGCTGGGCGAAAAGGACAAGGCGGCGTACGACGTGATCTGGAGCACTCTTGAGGCGAACCTGGCAACCGTGGAGTACGCGGCAGGGAACCCTGATTTCGGTTCGTTCTACACCACGATGCAATCGGATTTGTCGAGCGCCGTGAAACGACATACGAATGGGTCAGTGGTTACGCAGGAGATTTTTGAGGACCCGGAATTCAAGGCGCTACTGCCGTACTACACGACGTTTTGGAGCAACTGGCAATTTGCCGGCGAGAGGGCTCGTTTCGAGTACCTGCACAAGCAAGTCACGTCGAAGCGATTGCGGCAGCTAGGGGAAGAAGCAGGGAACCGAACGGAGACAAAGGCGGTGAAAGCCGATTTGCTGCGGTTGGCGGAGGAGGTAGATTTGTTTTATGGAGATGTGGTGCAGGCGGTGAATCCATTGCGAGCAGAGGATTCGAATGCTCCACAGTCCCCAACTTCTCTGAATACTGCGAGGTTAGCGCAACTGTCTTCGGGGAATTTCGCTCACGTGTACGATGCGCCGGTCAGGCCATGGGACATGAAGGACTACAACATGAACCAGGTAATCGCGGCAGTGCAGAAGGTGGAGCAACCGTCAGCGCAGCATGGACAGTATCAAGAAACCTACCGGAGAGCGTACACCATTCGCCTTTTGCTGGATGCGTGGGGAAGGACGGAGCCGGACAAGCAGAAGAAACTTCTTGTGGGCGACTGGACGGGCGCCGACATGCGATTCATTCTGGCGATTCTGACCGAAATTCAGGCGAAGAGAATCGGCAACGAGGTCAACGGGGAGACCATCGTCAGGCTTAGCAAGGATATGCCGTGGATTGGCGATCCGGCGTTTGATGTTTCGCAAGGAGCTTTCGGCAAGCTTCCTGACAATCTGAAGCTAAAACCTTAAGTGGGGAGAAGTGGGCGGGCCTAATTATTGCGAAATCACTTTTCGCGTTTGAGAGACAGGGACCTGTTCGACGATCTCGATACCGAAGCCTTCGAGGCCGGCGACTTTGCGCGGGTGATTGGTGAGCAGGCGGATGCGCTTGAGGTTGAGATCGGAGAGAATTTGCGCACCGATGCCGATTTCGCGCTGAGTGCGGCGCTGGCTTTCGGGCAGCGTGGGCAGACGCTGTTCGTGGTGGAATTGCAGCGTCAGCTTGTCGGCGAGCTTCTCGACAGAATAGCCCTTTGATGTCTGGTGCAGATAGATCAGCGCGCCGCGGCCTTCGTCGGCGATGCGACGCATGGCGCCGTCGATGGCGTCGCGGCATCCGCACCAGGTGGCGCCGAAGACGTCTCCAACCAAACAATGCGCGTGCATGCGGACCAGTACGGGCTCGTCGCCGTTATGCTCCACGTCGCCTTTGACCATGGCGATGTGCGAGTCGCCGTTAATGTCGGACTCATAGACAATCATGCGGAAGTCGCCGTAGGCAGTGGGAACCGTGGTTTCGACGATGCGACGAACATAGCGCTCGTTGGCCATGCGGTAGCGGATGAGTTCGGCGACGGTGAGCATCTTCAGGCCGTGCTCGCTGCAAAATGCGGCGAGCTCGGGCACGCGAGCCATGGTGCCGTCATCGTTCATGATCTCGCAGATGACGCCGGCGGGAACAAGTCCGGCGAGGCGTGCGAGATCGACGGAGGCTTCGGTTTGTCCGGCGCGGACGAGCACTCCGCCCTTGCGGGCGCGCAGAGGGAACGTGTGGCCGGGACGCGCGAGGTCGTTGGATCGCGTCGAGGGATCGATGGCGACTTTGATGGTGTGCGAGCGGTCGTAGGCAGAAATGCCGGTGGTGACGCCGTCGCGGGCATCGATTGATTCGGTGAAGGCCGTCCCGAAGTTGGAGGTGTTCTCGGCTGACATGGGCGGAAGGCGCAGGTAGTCGAGGCGCTCTTCGGTCATGGCGAGACAGATGAGACCGCGTCCGTACTTGGCCATGAAGTTGATGGTTTCGGGGGTGATCTTCTCGGCCGCCATGGTGAGATCGCCTTCGTTCTCGCGGTCTTCGTCGTCAATGACGACGATCATGCGTCCGGCGCGGATCTCGTCGAGCGCGGTTTCGACATCGCAGAATAGGGACGTGTTCGCCATGGGCAACTAGCGATTCTAGCAGGGAAGTAAGAACGACTTCACCACGGAGGCACTGAGAACACGGAGGAGAACGAGGCTAAAGCCAAGAGTTAAGATCAAGCGCGGGTTTCGCAGATTGACGCGGATAGGATTCGAGCAAAAGAGAGAGCTCTCACCGGAAGCACGGAGTAGAGAAGACGCTCTCGCTATTCGCTCCTCGCCAGAGTCAGCGAACGACGTGATGCAGCGGCAGGAGAGGCGAGTTCTTCGATAGAAAAGGGGTCCTTCGACTTCGCTTCCTTCGGTCGCTCCGCTCAGGATGACAACGGGTTATTTACGCCGTGGGATTGAAGAGGCGGATGATCCAGAAGGTGAGCATGGCGACGAGAGCTGAGGCTGGGATGGTGAAGATCCAGGCCCAGACGATCCGAGTCGCGACACCCCAGCGCACGGCGGAGAGACGATGCGTGCTGCCGACGCCGACGATGGCTCCGGTGATGGTGTGCGTGGTGCTGACCGGGATACCAGCGAGTGCGGTGGCGAAGAGGGTGACGGCACCTGCGGTTTCCGCGCAGAAACCGCCTACGGGCTTAAGCTTGGTGATCTTCGAGCCCATGGTGTGCACGATGCGCCAGCCGCCGAAGTAGGTTCCCAGGGCGATGGCGGCATTGGCCGCGAGAATGATGGGCCAGTGCCAGTGTCCCCAGTTGGCGGCGAAGTCCTGCTTGTTCATGACGCCTGCGGTGTAAAGAGCACCGGCAACAATACCCATGGTCTTTTGAGCGTCGTTGCCACCGTGTCCGAGGCTGTAGGCTGCGGCTGAGACCAACTGAAGCTTGCGGAATAAACCGTCTACCTGGCGCGGCGACTTCTTCTGAAAGATCCAGGAGACGGCGACCATCATGCCAAAGCCGAACATGAAGCCCATAAGCGGGGCCAAAACAATGAAGATCAGCGTTTTAGTCCAGCCGCTGGCGAGAATGACGTGGGGAGCGGATGCCCAGCCGTGCAGGATTGCGGAACGTGCCATGGCGGCTCCGGCGTAGCCGCCGATGAGTGCGTGCGAGGAAGATGTCGGAAGCCCCCAAATCCAGGTGAGGAGGTCCCAGATGATGGCGCCCACTAATCCTGCGATGACGACGTACTGGGTGACGATGTCGAGCTGGATCATGCCGCTGCCGATGGTCTTGGCAACGGCGGTGCCCAGAATGAAGGCGGCGAGAAAGTTGAAGGCTGCGGCCCAGGCCACTGCCAGACGCGGAGACAGAACCCGCGTGGACACCACAGTGGCAATACTGTTGGCGGCGTCGTGAAACCCGTTGAAGAAATCAAACGTGAGAGCGACAAGCACCGTGACGATCAGTAGCACCGTTCCGGTGGTCATGGCCGCTCGCTCGGTCTGGATGGGTCGGTCAGTTGCACGCGATGGAGTCTCAAGCGCTCTTGAGGATTACGGTCTCGAGTACGTCTGCCACGTCCTCGGCCTTGTCGCTCGCCTCTTCCAATACTTCCAACAGCTCTTTCAGCTTGATTAGAGTGATGGGGTCGGGTTCTCCGTCAAACAAGCGGCCGATGGCCTCGCGGCTCACCTTGTCGGCTTCATTCTCCAGGCGGTTCACTTCCACACAATGCGCCAGCAGCTGACTATCCTTGCCGAGCAAGGCGACGGCCTTGGCGAGTTCTTCAGACTGCCGCAGGATGATGTCGGCCAGAATTTTCGCGGAGGGCGATGGAGCCGTGATCTTGTAGTTCAGCAAGCGATCGGCTGCGGAGAAGATGAAATCGAGTACGTCATCGAGGGAAGATGCAAGTAGATGGATGTCTTCGCGGTCAAAAGGCGTAATAAACGTTTGGTTGAGCTTGATGAGGATGCGGTGAGTCATCTCATCGCCGCGATGCTCGATGTCGGTGATCGCGGCAACGGCTGCCGGCATTTTGTCGTAGTCGTAGTTATTCAGCAGATCCGACAAAACTCGGGCGCCGTCGGTGACGTTATTGGCTATGTCTACGAAGAGGTCGAAGAACTTCGTTTCTCGCGGTATGAAGCGAACCATGAATGCGTCTCGTCAGAGCAACGTTTCAGCTTAAAGGTGGGACCGCACAAACGTTAAGAAAACATTACAGAGTGGTGAATACGTAACTATGTCATGGGGCACTTGCGCGGGTCAACTCAACTGTAATCGGCGTCGAGTTTCAGCGGTAAAGTCGCTGTAATCGATTAGAAGCAAACTACTTACAATTGGACGTCGCGGGCTGATGCCGAGGCGTACTGGCGGTTCAACAGGCCGTGTCTGGACGCGGGAGTGCTTAGGATTCCGAGGGCTTTCGATGTTCGCAAGAGGCTGTGTTGAGGCAAGCGTCAGCGATTCTGAGACGCTCGACTGGCTGGTTGCCGAGAATGTGAGATTGCACTATTTCCGGAACATCAGCGAGGGTGACGTGGCCATACCAGATGGCCTCAGGATAGACGACCACGGTGGGCCCATGCTCGCACTGGTCCAGGCATCCGGCCTTGTTGGCACGCACCGATCCTTTGATGCCAGCGAGCGACAACTGCCGCTTGAATTCGCGATGCAGGTCTGCGGCTCCCGTAGGATCGCAGCAGCCGCGGGGATGGTCGGCAGCGCGCTGATTACCGCAGACGAAAATATGTCTATCGAATTTGGGCATGAAAAACTCCAGGATTTCAGGCAGCCGATGAAGACGGCATAAGAAAACGGGCCGCACACGGCGGCCCGCAGGTCATTGCAGACTCGAAGGTTAGAGGGTCGACTCGATTTCGAAGCCCCAAGCTTCCAAAAGGGGCTCGGGAATGTACTTCGAGTTCTTGTTCTTGCGCGCCCACTCGCGCAGTCGGGTAGAACGAACAAACTGGTCAGGTTGGAGTTTGAACTCCTTGACCACCTGTTCAAACTCAGTGATGGTAGGGACAACCGGGCCGATAGGCTCAGGCTTTCCCCAGTTTGGATTGCCGCGTCGCTTTGCCATAATTTATTTGCTTCCTGCCTTTTTAGATGTCTGATCGTCGCGCCCGGCTCAACTTAAAATGTCAGTTCTACTGGACTGGTTTAAGTTGTTGTAAGTAAATTACTTAACGTCACCCAGTCCCGGCCAGATTGAGACGCATTCCCTACATGGATTGCGTGCACCAATGCGAGGGAGATCGCAGGATTCAGATAGACCCAGTGTAACCCGATTTACATTTTCAACTCAAGGAAAATGCGAGGCGAGGGCCTGATCTGTCACCTGTTACAGGCGAAGTGATTCCTGCTATGTTGCTGTAAATAAGACGATTTAGGCTGGAATTCGTTAGCAGATGATGGTGAATTTCGGAGTAATACTACAAAAGTCGCACGGTTGGGTACTGAGGAAAGCGCGCGTCTGAGGGCGAAAAGTTCCAAAACGGGGCTAAAGCATCAAGCCGATCTCGCACCCGGAATTTGTAAGCGCGCCAAATCGTTGCGTTCCGGTAGCTTACGTTCCCGGTGACGCCTACTGAGCCACGGTGATCGTGGCTGAGTTTGAGGTCACGCCGCCGTTGGTTGCCGTGACGTTCGCCGTGCCAACCGTCGCGGCGGTCGCCAATCCTGTGGACGAGATCGTAGCCACCGAGCTCGGAACCGAGGTCCAAGTGGAGGTCGTAGTTACGTCGCCAGTGGTGCCGTCTTTGTAAGTGGCGGTAGCGGTGAACTGGACCGTCGTGGGCCCGAGAGACAAGCTCAAGGTCTGGGTGAGCGGCGCGATGGTGACGCTCGTGACCTGCTTGCTGGTGACAGTGACGCCCGTGCTGGCGATGACGCTGCCAGACTGCGCCTTGATCGTAGCGTTCCCCAAGGCAACGCCTGTGAGCAGGCCAGAGCTGCTGATGGTGGCGACGCTGGTAAGATTGCTGCTCCAGGTCACGGAACTGGTCACGTCACCGGTGGTGTTGTTGCCGTAAGTGGCGGTGGCCGAAAACTGCTGCATAACACCTGGGGCAACGGTGGTGTTCTGCGGGGCAATTGCCAGGGAAGTGATGGTGGTGGAACCGGGGAAGAACTGACCGCAACCCAATGCGATCACGAGCAATGCCAAGACGAAGGAGGTCAGGGGAACGTTTCGCAGATTCTGCACGCAACTAATCCTATCACTCGGTTACGCGGTTTGCGAAGTGACGAACTTCGGCAGATAACTTCGAGCCTTGCAATCAAGCAAAGGACTTGATTGCTTCTGACTCTTCGGCATAGATATCAAACAGAGTCAGCAAGCTACACATCTTTAGCGTTTGAAGAGCGGGCTTGGAGGGGTTGACGAGCTTCAGGGAACCGCCAGCCTGCTTGGCTGAGGTCAGGGATTTGACCAGCACACCTATTCCGCTGGAATCGACCCAGCGAACATCGCTCATGTTCAGGACGAGGTTCGAATCTCCGGCATGAACGGCGTGGTCAATCGTCTGGCGCAAGTCGTCCACGGGAGCGCCGAGAGTCAGCGAGCCACGCAATCGGATTACCTGGACCTGATCAAATCTCCGGATATCAATGTCCACAAGCCCCCCAAGACGTTGGTATTACTTTGACACCATCGTAGTGCTTTGCTAAAGTTCACGCTAACTCAGAGTCATCCAGTGTACAAGAGCGGGGCGAATTTCATCCCGACAGCTACCAACTCACTAGTCTCTCCAAAGCGGCAAGGAGGTTGCTGATTGGCGACCGAGCCAGTCTTCTCGGTTCCATTGACCGATTTTGCAACCGCCCTCCTGTCTGAGAGGGAGTTGGTACCGCGTGTTCGAGTCATCGCCCGAGAAGTGTCGGGGTTGCTGCCGAACGCAGCCGTGGCCGTGTACACAGTGGACGATCAGGAATCTCCCTCCTGGCGGCTCAAGGCCTACATAGGTGACATCTCGCTGGAGGGTGAGATTGCGTTCGACTCCGGAACACTGGGAGTTGTGGCGGAACAGCGCCGGGCACTTCAGTTCGAAGCAGCCAGCATCGCGCGGGAGATGTATGCCCACCTAGATGTGCGGCAGAACATTTCGAGCCTGGCTTATGTACCCATTCAGCTAGAAGACACTCTGCTGGGCTGCATCGAGATCGTCAACTTCGAAGAGGAGTTGGCGCCGTTTGTTCTGGATAGCCTCGCGCCACTCGCGTACTGTGCCGCCATCGGGATCGCCACCGCAATCGACTACGAGGCAGAACGAAATGCGAGTCTTCAGTCGATTACGAGGCTGACACAACTCTACGACATCGAAAAAGTCTTCAACGCCACGCTGGATATGCAGAGCCTTTGGCCACTTATCTGTTCGAAGGTGCAGGAGTTGACCGATGCCACCGGCGTCAATCTCTGGATGGTGGACAAGGACGACCTGCTCCTGGTGGAGCAGGCTGGCGGGGATCCAACTCGCGAGATCGGAGCACGCGAAGGCGAGGGTGGGGGAATCGCTGGTGACGTCAGCCAGAATGCGGAGCCCATTCTGGTGACGGCGGACAATGAGCGCCTGACACAGAGAAACCAATGTGCTGGCGAGATGCCCATCGTTTCGATAATGGCTACTGGGCTGATGGATGGAGAGAGCCTGGTTGGAGTGTTGGAAGTTCTGAGTTGCGACGAGACACGGCACTTCGACGAAGACCATTTGTTCACGCTGGTTCAGGTGTCGGGTTCGGCGGCACAGGCGCTGCACAACGCGTCGCTGTTAGAGGCGGAGCGTAAAGTCGAGATCCTCCATACGCTGGTCAGTGTGAGCCAGGAGATTGCCTCGACGCTGAACCAGGAGCGGGTACTCGAGGCCATCGTGAACCAGCCGCAGCGAGTCATCCCGTATGACAGGGGCGCGATTGCACTGGAAGAGCGCGGGGCTCTGCGGATCAAGGCCATTTCCGGCACTCCTCAGCTGAACTCGTCGGACCCCGACGTGCAGCGACTGGAAGGGATTTTGCGTTGGGTGTCCGGTCTGGAACAGCAAGTTCACGTAAGCCAGCGCGACGACGAGCTTGACGATCCGCGTCCAGAGACGAGAGAAAAATTCCGCCACTATTTTGAGCAGGGCACTGCGCGTGGATTTTTTGCGATGCCGCTCGCGGACGAAGAAGGACGGCTGGGGATTTTATCGTTTGAGAGTAGCGATCCCGACTTTCTCTCGGAAGCCCACCTGGAGATCATTCAAGTGCTGGCCAGCCAGGCAACGGTCGCGCTGCGCAATGCTTCGCTGTACAAGGAAGTGCCGTTCATCGGTGTGCTGGAGCCAATCCTAGAAAAGAAACGTAAGTTCATGGCGCTGGAGAAGCGCCGGCGGTCAATGGCGCTTGTGACGGTTGCTGCCGTCGTACTTTTTTTAGTATTGGTTCCGATGCCTATGCGTATAGACGGCGAGGCGACGGTTGCGCCCGGTCGTACAGACTTTGTGCGCGCGGATGTGGATGGAGTTCTGGCAAGGGTTTATGTGCGAGAGGGTGAGCGGGTACAGGCTGGAACGGTGCTTGCCGAGATGCAGAACTGGGAGCAGACCGATGAACTGGCGCGCGCGGAGGCTAAGTACAACGCCGCTGTGGAGGACATGAATCGCGCGCTGGCGATGAATGACGGAGCGCTTGCAGGACGAAAGCGAGTGGATGCCGACTATTGGCGCGGTGAGGAACAACGTGCCCGCGGAAAGCTCGACGCCGCCCAATTACGCGCGCAGATGAGCGGAGTGGTGGCGACGGCCCACGTCCAGGATCTGGCATGGTCAGAAGCTCACGGCGGGGTCTCCAGTAATGGAATTAGTGGACACGTCGTCAGTTACGGTGGACGTAGCGGTTCCGGAGCGGGATGTCGTGCTGATTCAGCCTGGAGCGAGCGTAGGAATCAAGCTGGAATCGTTTCCGGTAAAGACATTTCACGGCAAGGTGGTCATTGTCAGTCCCAAAGGTGAGGTACAGGGCGACGGGAGGGTCTTCTTTGCGCGCGTGGAGGTGCCGAACGAAGACGGAACGTTGCGCACCGGACATGCAGGGCCGCGCGAAGATCAGTGCGGGTTTGCATCCCGCGGGATATGTGTTCTTCCGCAATCTAGGCATCTGGGTATGGTCGAAGATCTGGTCTTGGGTGGGATGGTAGGAGAAACGATGAAGGGTCTAAGTGGGTGTTTGGTTGTTGCTATTCTGCTGTTCGGTGGTGGGCTGTAGTTCCTCGCCCGCTCCGCTGGCTGCTACGACACCCAGTTCAGCAGTAGACCCGCGCCCCCAGCCGCAGCCGGCCGCGTCTTCGCCTGAAGCATTCGTCGCCATGGGGCCGATCGTGGTAGAGCAGCAGTTAGATGTCACCGCATTGCGCGACGGAGTTGTTACTGAGTTGGATGTCGATGTCGATGCAATGGTGAAGAAGGGCCAACTGCTGGCGCGGCTCGACGATCGGGAACTGGTCGCAGCACGGGATGCTTCCGAGCACAAACTTCGCAGCATTGAAGCCGACGTTAAGAACTGGGAATCGGAAGTCAAGATGCGGGAAGTAGACCTGCATCGCACGGAGGAATTGCAAAAGGCTGGTGTCGAAACCCAGCAACAAGTGGATCACGAGCGCTACAACCTTGAGGCTACGAGTCATGAGTTGGACCGCGAGCGCGAAAACCTGCTGAATGCCCGCGCCACCTGCAGGGCTTTGATTTGGAATTGGAGAAGACGCGGATTACCGCGCCTTTCAGTGGCGTGATTGCGCGGCGTTACGTGCGCCAGGGGCAACGTGTCTCTAGTGGAGAAAAGCTCTTTTGGGTGACGGCCACCGAGCCGCTCGCAGGTGCGGTTTACTTTGCCCGAGCAATACGGGCGTAGCCTGAAACTTGGCGACCAGACTCACTCTGACGACGTCCACCGCATCGGGAGATAGCGCTACGGCCAAGGTTATCCATGTGAGCCCTGTGGTCGATCCCGGCCAGCGGAACTGTGGAAGTCATTGCTGTGCTGACGAAGCCGTCTGGATTTCGGCCGGGAATGACGGCATCGATCCGCGTGCCCAAGACGCCATGAATCTCGCAGAGGCACTGAATGCCGCGCTGCCGGAACTGCCGGCGAAGAAGGCCCGCAGTCAGGCTTTCCGCGGCTCGATCCGCGCGACCATCTGGGCGGAGAACATCGGCGAAGGGCGGCCGGTTATCGTGGTGCACATTCGCGGCACAGACAAGCTGTTCCGTTTTCCTCCCGAGCAGTGGCGCCTGATCGAATTGTTTGATGGCCGGCGTTCCTATGACGATGTAGTGGAAGCCTACCGGCAGCAATACGGCGTGCAGTACACGGCCGACGACGTGCGTGACTTCGCCACCAAGCTGGATGAAATGGGCTTCTGGTACAAGACTCCGCAAGAGCAGAACATTGTCTTGAACCAGAAGCTGGCTGAGCATCGTCATCAGCACCAGCATCGGAAATCAAAATGGGGCGATATTGCGCACATCCAGTTCTCTGCCTGGGACCCCGACCGCTTCTTCGACATGCTTTATCCGCGGCATGCGCTGGGTCTATTCGCCGTGGTTTACCACTCTCGACGCTGTTGTCTGTTCGCGTTTCATGATTTATGTGTTTATGAGCCGATGGGGCGACATTGGCCGCGACACGCTCACCTATTACACCTTCACCGACAAAGGCGCGCGGGACCTGGCGGAATTCTGGATGCTCTTCCTGATCCTGGCTTTTTTCCATGAGTCGTCGCACGGACTTACGTGCAAGCACTATGGCGGTCAGGTGCATAACATGGGGTTTCACCTCATTTACCTGACCCCTGCGTTTTTTGTGGACGTGACCGAGGCGTGCGTTTATGCCAGCCGCTGGCAGCGGTTCGTTACGATCATCGCCGGCATCTGGGTCGAAATGATTTTCTGCGCTGCTCGGCACCATCGTCTGGTGGGGCACCCCGCCAGGGACGTGACGCCCACGAGATTGCCTACAAAATCATGCTGATTACCGGCGTTGCGGTCGTAGTGGTCAACATGAATCCCCTTATCAAGCTGGACGGGTATTACGCCTTTTCAGAGATTCTGGGCTTCTCCGATATCAAGGAGAAATCGACCGCCTATCTCTCCAGCTGGGTGCGGCGGTACGTCTTTCGGCTGCCGGTAGAAGTGGAATACGTGCCGCGGCGGCGGCGGACGCTCTACGTGGTATATGCGATTCTTTCCGGACTGTACAGTTATGCATTGTTGTTTGCTGTCGTGCGCTTCTCCCGCAACGTCTTTCTCAATTACAGCCGCGAGTGGGCGTTCTTGCCCGCGCTTGCACTGGCCTACTTCATCTTTCGTTCACGCATTCGAGCCTTTGTGAGGTTTATGAAAACCGTTTATCTGGACAAAAAAGACCGGGTCATGTCCTGGCTCAACGCCATGGCGGATCGTAGCTGGTGGCGGCGCTATTCTGGTTGTCGGACTGGTTCCGGTGTGGCCGCGATATGTACAGGCGCGGGTGAACTGGAACCCATTCGTCGCGAGACTCGTCAGAACGGCGTGTGCCGGGCAAGGTCGTGGCAGTTTACGTCCGCGAGGGCGACCATGTAGTCCCTGGGCAGCCACTGCTCAGCATGCGAGATTACGGAGTCGAGTCGAGGTTTCATGCCGCCAGAGTAATCTGGCTGATGCGCAGGCGAGCAAATACTGGCCCAACTCGACTACGAAAATGTGGGCCGGCCGCTGAACAGGCCGAGCATATGCAGTCGAAGCAAGTGCGGCCGGCTAGCGATGGACAGCTTGACGCCCACCGCGGCCATTCGGGGAGTGGTCGCGTCGCACCGATATCACCGACCTGAAGGGAAGCATTTGGAGGCTGGATCAACAGTGGCCGAAATCGCCGATACCAGCGTCGATGCGAGCCCGCATCTTTGTGCCGGAATTTGAGGTCGATGAAGTGCGGCCGGGCCAAGATGTACGACTGCTGCTGGATGGCCGGTACAGTCCGATTTCTGGCGCAGATTGACGGAGTGCTACCAGCCTCGGCCGTTATGACGCCTGGGCTTGAGTCGGCTGCTCATATAAAGGACTAGCGAACACGCAGGTTTATGTGGCCGAAGCCGATTGTGCCGAACGACGGCAGCCTTCGCGACCAGATGAGTGGAGCCGCAAAGATACGAATTGGACGGCAGAGTATCGCCAGCATGGTTGGGCGCGAGATTGTCGGGACTTTGTTGGCCGTAAGGTCTGGTAAGAACGAGTGAGACCCCGGAGAAACGGCAAAGGGAGGGGGAATCCCCTCCCTTAAGCTATTGGGCTGTAACCAGCCGAGACGAAGTGTTAGAACTTTTCGTGCCTAGAGAACTTAGTTCAGTCTCTTCGACAGAGCGGTCTTCGACAAAGCAGTTTTGGACAGAGGCCGTCTTGGAAAGAGCTGTCTTGGAGAGAGCGGTTTTGGACAGGGCCGTCTTCGACAGAGCGGTCTTGGATAGGGCTGTCTTGGATAGCGCGGTTTTCGACAGAGCCGCCTTGGATAGGCTGGCCGATCCAGATACTTGAGCGGGAGCGGAAGTCTTGCTGGCCAGAACGGCCTTTTTGGTAGCGCTTAGGTTGCTGATCAGCGATTTCTTCTGAACCATTTAGGTTTCTCCTCACCAGTTTTTGAGCTTTTCGGCCAGAGTTCTGGCTGCGCTCAGCAACATACGAGTGCAACCTAGTGGCCAAAGGCATGCGATTGTGGGGTGCGATTCGGAAGTCCTTGCGTTACGGTGAGATTCGGGTTCGCGGCTGGCGGAATCGGGATGTCCGTAAAACTCGGGTCCTGCGGTGACTCCAGGAGAGGTGAGGTTAAAAATTAACCCTCGATGGGTCAGTATTTAACCTCTCAGGCTTCACAGCCCGTACTTGCGGCAGAGATACTTCATCTTCTGGACGGGAATGCGCAACAGCGCGGCGGCCGCGGTTTTGCCTCCCGGTGCGGTTAAGTGCGGCCTTGAGATAGGCGATTTCGATCTGCTCGATCTCCTGGTCGAAATCGACGCCACCGTCGGGGATGAGGAGTTTCTCCTGTCCGGCCGAACCGCGTTGAACAAAGGTCGGGGCAGGTCGCTAACTGTGATGGTTTCACCCTCCGACATCAGCACCAGCCGCTGGACAGTATTTTCCAACTCGCGCACGTTACCAGGCCAGGGATTGGATTCCAGAACGTCCATCGCGTCGGAGTCGATACGCTTGAGCGGCACTTCATTGGCGGTGCAGAACACGTTGAGGAAGTGCTCGAGGAGGAGGGCGACATCTCCGTTGCGTTCGCGCAAGGCCGGGAGATGAGATCGGGATGACATGAATGCGGTAGTACAGGTCTTCGCGGAAACGCCCCGCCCTTACCATTTCTTCAAGTTCCTCGTTGGTTGCGCAAATCAGGCGAAAGTCGATCTTTTTCGCGCTCTTGCGCCGAGTCGCTGGACGGCGCGGTCTTGGAGCACGCGCAGAAGTTTGCTTTGCAACGAAAGGCCAAGCGCTCCAATCTCGTCGAGGAAAAGAGTTCCGCCGTCGGCCAGCTCGATCTGTCCGGGCCGGCTGGCGTGCGCCCCGGTAAACGCGCCCTTCTCATGCCCGAAGAGCTCGGACTCCATCAGGGTTTCCGGCAAAGCCGCGCAATTGACGCTAATGAAAGGCGCGCTGTGCCGCGGGCCGAGTGAGACTATGGCGCGAGCTACAAGCTCCTTTCCTGTGCCGCTTTCGCCGCGCAGCATGACCGTACTGCTTCCCGGGGCGACGCGACGAATGGCCTCGTAAACCCTCCGCATGTCATCACTGCCGCCGATTAGCCCGCAAAATGAATTCTTATTCTTGATCTCCTCTCGCAGTCGTTCGGCCTCCAATCGTTTGGTGCGAGACTCAGCGGCCTCGAGGAGATAGTCGCGCATTTCGGCGAAGTCGACTGGCGCCAGCAGGAACTCGTCTCCCCCGGCCGCCCGTGTTCGTTGGCGGGCCTTGCGGAGAGGGTTGCGCGAGATCGCGACCAATAAGGCCCCAGGTGCAGAAGCTCGCACGTCGCTGATATACGAGAAGAAATCCTTGCCGTTGGGAGATACAGTGTCGACGTCAACGACAACGATCTCGGGATTGCTCTGACTAATGCCGGCCATCAAGTCGGCGGGCGTGTTGACGATGCTGATGAAAAATGCGGGCGCTAGATCCTGGCCGATGTCGACGAGAGCCGAATCGTCGGCAGTGGCAAACAGCAATCGAAAGCGGTGTGTACCCTTGGCACTTGCCACTTGTCCCATTGGCCCTTTGCCGTCCATTGATCGGGGAAGAGTGCCCGATTATAGGACAAATCCGTATTGCGATAAAAGCGACGAATAGCTGGGGAGCAGTGAGCGAGATTGCGATGGTGCCGGGAGGGGGACTTGAACCCCCACAACCCTTTCGGGTCTGCGGATTTTAAGTCCTATTTCAACCGATTTGCATTAAGTTGCATTGGCTTGCAAGATGTCGCTAAACCACTACAAAGAAGATATTTATCTGACCGTCGCCACATGCACCGAATTGCATATTGATGCACAAATATCCAGTACCAAGTGCCACCAGAACTGCCACCAGCCAATTTTGAGTTTCCAGAAAGTCGGTCTGAATTCTCCACTTCAGGAATTGCCATTTTGAACTCAGCGAATCGGCTTTAGTTGCGATGCGCGGCGCCTAACAGACGGAAGAATAACTTAGGTGTGTGCTTTCTAGCTTTGTCCAAAAGGTTGGGTGTGCCCTTTAACAAAGCTGCCTGCGCAAGTCTGGTGGCTTCGACTCGGATGCTCTGGTCCGTTTCAAGGGTCCGCACTACGGCGGCAAACCAGTCGCTCCGGAACGCGAGATCGAATTCGTAGTAGTCCTTCGGACGACAGCGATCAATAACACTGAACAATTCTTCTCCGCTTTTTCTGGGCTCTGAAACCTTGTCAGGGCGCATTCCATAGTCGTCGCTTAGAGCTTCGGTGATGACTGCGCTTAAGAACGGCTCGTGGCAGTAAGTCCTGACCTCGGTTGCGAGAAACCACACGAGATCTGCCGCTATCATGATGCATCTCTTTTCACGATCGTCGTCGGGAGTATCGACACCTAAGTGAGGCACCGCATTGTCCGCAGTAACACCCGACGACGGCGAAATAAATTCGTCTTTAGCTGTCTTCTGATTCCAGTAACCACCCAGGCGTTTCATGTCTGCAAAATCCATTAATTGTTGTTCAACAGAGTCGTCACAGTGTGTCGAACAAAATTCGGCGATGTACCCAAGGGAATGCGGAGGGATACCTCGACGCTCTTGCATTGCGAGCAAGTCGTTTATGATTTCGTCAGTAGTTTCCAGATCGGATGCGATTGCGTCGACTGTGAATCCCAACATCTGGAGGCGTTTGCAGCAATCGGCCCGAAAGTTCGTAACCATCTCCGGCCACCACTTCACGGCTAAGTCATGGGCCTTCTTTATCTCGGGGTCAGCAAGAAGTGCGTTACGCGTTTTTCCGCCTGTGCGTTTTTTTTCGCCGGCGGGCTTTTTCCCTTGTTTGCTTTTAGCCATTCGTGTCCCCTTTCAATAGTCCTTCCCATTTCGACCACCGCCTTGCGACAAAGTCGGAGAAATATCTTTCGGCCAGTTCAGGGTTTTCTCGTAACGCTTTCATGCCGAAATCAGTGCGGTATCGATGCACCTCCCTGATGGCCATTCGAGTGAGCCTCCGCAGTTCTGTCTCCGGCGGTTCGGGCCAGCCATTGCTGCCTAGGCCCCGGCGAGCGGCTGCAACACACTCATCCAGCGTCTTGCGGTGATCAAGCCTGAACTTCCGAGTCATGATCCACGTCATCCGTAATGGATAGAGTTCAGCGTGAAGGGCATTTCGCAGATCGGACCATTCGTTCTGAAGTAACTTATACGCGGCCGAACCAGATGTCAGTATGGTCGTTCGCTTGCAGCATTTGCGGTGATTTTCAAGTCTGCGCAATAGATCGGCGGTATACATCTCAGCACGGGAGTTCTGTTGTGCGGCGTCACGCCGTGAGCCTCTCGCAGCTAAGCGAACCGCGAAAATGCAGATCGCAAGTTCCACGACGTTAAGGTGAAGCCGGTATTTGGTTTGTGATCGCACTCCTTTGTAGGCAGGACGAAGTTGTCCCCAGAGGCGGACAATGAGGTCGAACGTCTTCGAATCGAAGATTGTAGGTTCTGCCCCTGGGAGTTCTGCTGTTCTGATCCATTCGCCCGAATCGGTCGGGACACATCTTTTCAGCGCAGTCGCATTCATGATCTGATTGACGCCACCTGCAATGTGCAACGTCGCTTTGTGAGAAAGGCGAATGAGAATCGTGGGGGCCGACTCTAGCGGGACTTCCAGTTCGGCAAGTTCCTGCGCAACTGACATGCACACACTTTCGTAAAGACGTAGATGTGAGCGACCAGTGGAATAACCACTAACAGGCGGAAGAAAGAATCCTGCGCTCAGCCAATGAGTGTTCCACTGATTCCAGGAGTTGTGCAGTGGAACACATCACCCTCAACGGTGACAACCGACTTCTCGGGCGTAGTTTCCCAGATGTCGGAATCTCGGGAGTTTGCGCGCGAGCGGCAGTTCGACGGCTTGCCGACTATACGCCCAAGTGGATTTCCGCCGCGAAATGAGCCGAATAGCATTCGTAGATCCTGCGGCGTTTCTCGTTCCTAATCCGGCCAGATCTCTCACAATCGGACTCCTGGCATACATCGATGCGAGTCTCTAAGGCTCAGAGCAGCTCTGACGGGGGCAGGTTGCGCCCGGGAGGAAACTCAGGGCGCGCTCCGGATTGCCTACGAGATGGGATTTATCGCCAGCTAACGGTTCGGTTGCAAGTGAACTTCTGACGAGGTACAGGGTGCTAGTTGCTCGCCGGTGATCGCGGAAGCCGATTCACCTCCCCTGTCAATGAAACTCACCGCCTCCATTTGCCACGTGGCTAGATTCTCTTTTCGCCTGGCGTTCGAAGTAAAATGCAGTGCCTAGGGCCAGAATGAGGGCAGCGATTCCGAACAGAGTCACGCCCGGCACGGTATTGGGCTCTTCAATGATGACCTTCCGCGCCATTGCGATGAGCGCAACTTCCAGCACCACACGCACGTGAATGACGTCTTTCCTCACGTATGCTTTCAGCGTCTCCAGCAGCTCGACTCCGATTAGTACCAGCAGGAAATAGCCAAAAATCTCCAGCAGGCCCTGTACCGAATCAACCATTTGGGTGGCTTCAGGACTTCTTCGCCGATCAGCCAGCCGAGGTGCAATGTGGAGAGCAACATGACCACGGTCAGAATGATCGCGAGCGCCATGACCGTAAACTTCTGGACCCTGGTGATGACGGTTTCCAACACCACCTCCCACGCGCTCGGTTCAGTTTGCGTCACCAGCCTCCGGTCGTACTGGGATAGGTTGCCAAGCTCGCCCTCGCGGCCCTATCAGTTGAGGCTGTTCTAGCCAAAGCCGCAAACGCTCGCGATTGTCGAACTGACAATAATCGGTCACAAACTCTGCCACAGAGCGAAGTTACCCACTCACGAATGTAACAGGGTGGGATGGCGATTTACCAAAAGTTACTACCGCCATGAAGGCTAGTCTCGGATCAGGGAAACGTGCTCTTCTTCGTTAGCAGATACACGATCATAGCGCCGCCAATAGGTAGTCCTACCAGGGTGCGCCAGTCGTGCGCGATCACAGCATTTGCCGTATCGCCCGCAAGGTTTATGGTGAGAATGGAGAATGCCATCTGGTAGCCCCAGCGCTTGCAGCGTCGCAGGCCGAGTGCCGTCATTCCGCACGCCACGCAGACCACGCCCATCAGGAGCACACCCCACAACCCAATTGCGGTAAGACCGTCGCGGGCATGAGGGTTCAGGCGCCAGAGCGGTTCGAATACGCTTCCGGGCATCAGCAGCATAATGGCTGCGAGGGCGCTCATGACAGTGCCAAACATGAAGAAGAAGCTGAGGGCGGTAATGCCGGGCGGACGGCGTGAATGAGTCATTTGGTTTCGGAATTCACTCACGGATCAGACCGGTCCTAGTGTGGACTACCTAAGCGACCATTGCCTAAAATCTCGGTCGAAAGATGTGCGTGATATTTGGCTCCGGCTGCCACAGAGCGTCCCTTATACCACCATTTGGGTGGGCTGGAATCCGGAATCGACCTGTTGCCTTCCAAGCTCCAATCCCGCCTCAAGAGCTTCCACAGGGGTTGGGAACGCTACAGTGAAGTGAATCAGACTTTCGTCTACGGGACTCTTGCTATCTTTGCTGATCGTCAAGCGGGTGCTGAATCCTCCGCTTCGCAATCTTGGTGCCCTGACCACGATCACGTAACCCTTGTATAGCTGCTTGGCCCAATAAGTGAGCTCTTCGTCTCCGAGACCCGTCATGAGGCAATTATCACTCCGAACTCACAACCGTGCTGTGCCAAATCAGACAGTGCCACCTTGCTCTGCTCGATGAACGATTGGGAAAAGAGAGTCATCGGTGCTGCGCAAGTGATGAAGCTTCGCAAAACTCCATTGATTCAAAACCTCGGAGACTGGCTTTATTACAGCGTACGGAGACATTTTTGTCGGGTGGCTCGGTGAGATATGCTTTTGGGATGTCGAGCGAAGAGATTAGTGAAAGCGGTAATAGGGCAGGCGGAAGTTGGTGGAAAACTCCACTTTTATATCTCCGAGCACGAATGCATCATCGTGAGGACCAGGTATTCCTCGTACTGGCGTTGGTAATAGGCGCATTGACTGGTTTGGCAGTTGTCGCCTTCATCCTGCTGACGGAACGCGCAGGGATGCGGTTGTACCCTGTGGGCGGTGCTCGCTGGAGACGTTTGCTGTTACCGGTCGGAGGCTCGCTGGGAATCGGCTACCTGCTGTATCGCTATTTTCCCGACGCTCGCGGCAGCGGCGTACCCCAAACCAAAGCTGCGCTATATGCCCGCGGAGGTCGCATCACGATGCGAACCGTGATCGGAAAGTTCTTTTGCACTTCGGCCACGCTGGCCAGCGGAATCCCATTGGGGAGAGAGGGGCCGTCCGTTCAAGTTGGCGCGGGCATTGCTTCCGTGATCGGACGCCATCTGGGATTGCGGCCCGAAAAGGTGAAGGCTCTTCTGCCAGTGGGCGCGGCAGCGGCCATCGCGGCCGCTTTTAATACGCCTCTTGCGGCAGTCTTGTTTGCGCTGGAGGAGATCGTGGGCGACCTCCATGCACCAGTGCTGGGCTCGGTAGTGCTGGCCTCCGCGACTTCTTGGATGGTACTTCGGCTCATATTGGGCAATAACCCTCTTTTCAAAGTTCCACAATACCAACTGGTCAATCCGCTGGAGTTTGGAATCTACGCAGTCCTTGGCGTCGCTGGCGGCCTGGTCTCCGTGAGCTTTACCAAACTCCTGCTGGGCATGCGGGCGCGCTTCCTACGCTTCCCCAAGAACACCGTCTGGTTCCAACCGGTGGCGGGCGGCTTGTTAGTTGGGCTGATGGGACTGATTTGTGCCACAGGTCTTGGGCGTTGGATATGGGTACGTGGGCGATGTCTTGAACGGACGGATGGCGCTGAACCTGATGGTTCTGTTGCTGGTTCTGAAGCTTATAACCGTAACAACAAGTTATGCGTCGGGTAATGCGGGGGGTATTTTCGGCCCTGCTCTGTTCATTGGCGCGATGCTCGGAGGTGCTGTAGGCACTGTGGCGCATCATTTTCTGCCCGCCTACACCGCGACGGCAGGCGCGTATGCATTGGTCGGGATGGGCGCGGTCTTTGCGGGTATCGTGCGCGCTCCGATGACTTCGGTGCTGATGATCTTCGAGATGACGCAGGACTACGCAGTCATCGTCCCGCTGATGATTGCGAATTTGGTGAGCCTTTTCATTGCCTCTCGACTGCAGCGGGAGCCCATTTACGACGCCCTGGCAGTTCAGGATGGCATACATCTCCCTTCGGCCGAAGCCCGCCAACGACAGGGTAAGCGTCACATAATCCGAATTATGCGTCTCTGACCGAGTCACTGCCGAGCGAGCTTACGGTTGGGGAAGCGCTGCAGCGGGCCAACTCGAGTAAATTCCAAACCTGGCTCGTGCTGGACAACGACGGCGTAATCGGAGTGATCAACCGCGCCACGCTGGAACGAGAATTCACGCAAGATGCTAACCGGGAGCTTCGGAAGATTGTCGGCATACTCGATTTTCCGCATGTTCACTCCGATCAAGGCCTTGACCTAGCACTGGAACGGATGGGGGCCAACCAGATCGACGTCCTACCGGTTGTTGATCGCGCGAATGTGCACAGGTTGGAAGGCATCGTGACCCTGCGCGATGTCCTGGAATTTTACGGCGTCAGCTCTCCAAATCGTGCGTAGGCTGATAGGCGCAATCCTTCCTTATTGCGGGGCGCTAGGAGCAAATGGCTCCGCAAAGCCAGTCCCGCGAAGCCGAGTAATATCGGGGACTAACTCTCGCGGTGATGCCGACTGCGGAGTCAATGCCAGATTTCATACCTGATAAGGAAGGCAGATCCGATCGCCACAACCTGAATTATTGTCCAAACATCGCGCCCAAATAGCACTAGCCCAAGCGCTGCGAAACCACAAAGAAGGATCAGCCCGCGCATTATCTCAACACGCTTGTCTCTCAAGAACACATAGAACGAGCGAAACAAGGATTTGGGTGCTTTGCTCATATTGCTCGACGAATTTACTTGTTCTCGCTTTCTCCACATGGTTTTGCGGATTTACTCCGTGTTCTCTCTCACATCAATCACGACGCGAGGTTCCTGTGACATGGTCTTGCTTGAGAGGACGCCAAGTAATTGAGCAAACGGGTCAATCTGCGAGGCGTTCTCGTGTTCGATCTTGACGGGCACCGTCACTGGTTGCTCGTATCCCGGTTTTCTCAGTCCTTGATCAAGGCCCAACAACGCGGAAAGTCCCCTCAAGACCTGAAATCGCTCCCCGCACCTTACTCCCGCTGAAATACTACCCAGGCGCGGGCCTTTTCTAGATCCAGGCGAAGATTGCACTGATCGGTTGCAATGTGCGCGAAATATGCAGTGAATGCCTGTTCCGACTGTGGGAGGCCGCCAAACTGCATCGGAATCCTCGCAATATCCTGCTCCTCGTCGTACTTGCCGCTGGTGTCGGTGCTCCTCGAAACGATCAGGATCCAGGACTTCTCTTCCGGGAGGATGAACATCGTATAGGCACCGTCGGAAAAGTCCTTGCCGCCGACGGTAAAGGCGGTATTGGCAAAAAGAGTCAGCGGTTTGCCGCCCGGGGTCCAAACCTTGCCGTACGGAATGGAGTTGCCTAGCGCTCTCTTCCGTGGAACTAGGTCGACACGACGGTACTCGACGGCGAGTTGTTTATTGGGATCGAAATTGCAGGTTGTGTTCGCATCGGCCACGGAACTTTGAGCGCGGGAACCGCGGAAGCGGCTACGATGGTTACAGCCAGGATCAACCAACGAGACGAGCCGAACATATTGGAATCCTCCTGAGTGTGAATGATTCGGCGAGGTGGCGAAAACCAATCGCGACTTGATAACCGCCGGCGAAATTCCTGCGCTCCCACGTTCAAGGCCGCTTAAATTCGGGCGACGAGATTGTAAAGCCAGGCAAGAACGAAGCCTGCGATTCCTCCGTCAAGTAGGGCATATCCTGTTCCAACCAGGGCGTCAGTGAAGGCTGCGCGCCCCGTGGAAACCGGGATAAACCGAGCTGATGCCTTCGAGGAAGGCTTTTCCATAGGCGGGTATCGCCAGATGAACCAACCCGACCAACAGGATTCCCGCTCCCCAAAGCAATGCGGAGACGAGTGTCATCGCTTTCTCCGAGAGTCGCATAACGCCTCCTTGTGTAATCCAATTGGCGCCTCAACACGGGCGTCGTCTATTTGCGACAGCTGTCGCTCTCAACCGCCACGTCATAGGCCCGAAGAAAATGGTGTGCCCCGGCGGCGGAGCGTTCACTCGCGGTTGGATGGAAGACGTCGCCTGCGACCGTAACCTCGTGGCCAACATAGTTGTTCATCAACATATCCGACTCTCTAACTCCCCACGTAGTACCGTCGCTGGCCCGGACTACGTATTCCTTCGCTACGGGCCCCTGCTCAAGGCATCCAGTTATTTCAATTGGCCGTTTGTATGCCGCTTTCGACGCAGATGCTAGCCTGCGCTGTGAGCGTTCCTAGGGTGCCGGCGAACATGATCGATGCAGCCCAAATCCCGATTGTGGCTTTCATAACGAATCTCCTTTCTCCTTGGGGCGACCACTTCACCAGTGTCGCCCCTTTGCTTTCTGCAAAACGTTAATCTTCGTTCACTTTGATGCGACGAACAAGGTTTGTTCCTTCACGCGGCGGTGAGTGCGCACTCTCTCGTATTGCACCGTCGATGGTTCGAAATGTTGCTCATGGCTGCAGTGAAAAATGGGCGCGTCGGTTCATTTGCCAGCACGCCTCCGTTTCCTCCGCGCAGAAAGGCTTTTCCTTGCCGTAGCTGATGGTACGAATACGGTCAGCTTTGATCCCCAGCCTCTCTAACTGGTCGCGCACGGAATCCGCACGGCCGTCACCCAGCGCCAAGTTGTACTCCTCAGAGCCCCGTTCGTCGCAATGCCCAGAGATCATCAGCTTCATGTAAGGATGTGTTGCGAGGAACTTGGCGTCATGTTCCACTGCCGACTCCTCGTTCGATTGCACAGCGGATTTGTCGTAGGCAAAGAAGATGTCCTTCACGCTTTCAGAGAAGAGTTCCTCGTCGGTCGGCGAAGCTTTCGCCGCCGAGCTACCGTCCGCTGAGTCACGGTGACACGCGCACTGGCTTCCTTCGACCCTCCCGGTCCTGTAGCAGTCAAAATGTAAGTGGTCGATGATTGCGGACGGACGGCCGTGCTGCCTTGCGTCGCAACTGTACCGATCCCTGAGATGGAGATCGTTTCGCGCGTTTTCTGTGCTCCATGTCAGCGGGGCTGACTGGCCTGGTTGCAGATCGTTAGGACTGGCTGCGAGAGTTGCGCTGGGTGCAGGCGTTGGTGGTGGCGGCGGCGCGATTTTCGCGACTGTCGGCTTCTTGGCACAGCCGTGAGTGCGACAGTAAAGCTAATGCAATCAACGCGACGGCGCGATGCAATGAATCGGACATATACCTCCAATGATGAGGTGCAGCAAATTGTGAGCGTATTCAGTACGCGAAGGGCGGGTATCTAGCAGCGCAAAGGCAGGGGGTGGTTGCGCAAGCGGAGACGGCGACAGCATCAAACAACGATCTCGCTGTAGATCGCGATCTAGCACGGTCATTCCGGTCTAGCTACAAGGGTTGAGAGGAGCGAGGACAGGATGGCGCATGTATGCAAATGACCGCAACGCCGATGCGGGCCCGTAGGTGGCCGTGAACGGCCCGGAGCCCAGCGGGAACAGCACAACAATCACTACTCCCACAGTAGCCAACAGCGCTACATTTTGCCAGAAGGTCGACATAGTCCGCGCCTATCAGGAATGCCGCTAGTGTTTTAGAACACTCCAACGGCGCAAAAGTTGCAGGATTTCATGCCGCTCTGTCGGCCGGGCGCAAACCAGAGCTATTCTGCAAGGCTGCGGTACCCTTTGCGGCTGCAGATGCGCAAGCCTTTCTGGTTCTGTGCTTGAACTCTAATGGTGCGGTAATGACCATCGGTCTTGAACGCCGCCGGCTTGTAAGACAGCGTGTACTGGCTGCGCAGTTCTTCTTGTATGGCGACGAATGCCTTGGCGACTTCGGTGATCTGGGAGGTCACGTACAATCTCCCGCCGGTTGATTCGGAAATAAGTTCCAAGTTCCTGTTGCCGCGTCCGCCGGAGCCGGCCGGATTGGTGCTGATGGTATACACGGAGACCTCGGCCCGTTGTGCCATCTCGATGGCCTTTTCGCGGGACACGGAGCTTGCCTTGTCTATGCCGTCGCTTAACAGGATGATTACGCGCCGGACGGGGCCAGCTTCTGGTTGCTTCAGCATCTTGTCCCGACATGCAAAGTAGAGAGCATCGTATATTGCTGTGAGGCTGCCCGGTCGCAGGGTGCTGATGCCGGCCAAAAGAAGCTCGGGGTCATCGGTAAAGTCCTGGGTTACCTTGGGAGTCAGGTCAAAGCCGATGACAAAGGCCTGGTCGTACTTCCGCCGGATCGTTTGTTTCAGAAACTCGATGGCTGCTTCCTGCTCGAACTTGAAACGGCTGCTCACTGATTCGCTAGCGTCGATCAACAGGCCGACTTGCAGGGGCAGGCCCGTCTCGCTGCTAAAGCTCAGGATCTCTTCCGGCGGTTTGCTGTCGTCCAGAATTCTGAAATCATTTTGCTGCAGATCCTTGATGTAGTGGCCGTTCTTGTCGGTGACGGTGAACACCAGGTGGACTTCGTTCACCGTCTTGCGCATCGTGAACGCCGATCCATCGGGCGCAGCTAGCGTTCCGGAGCTAGAGCTCTTCGCAGCCGTATTCTGTGATTGCTCCGTTTGAGCCGAAGCCACTCTGGTCACGCCACTCTGGGCTGGCTTGGTAGCCGATGCGTCAGCGCCGATTGTCTTCGGCGGAGAAAGAGCTTCGGGGCGAAAATCCGCGGTTTGTGACGCAGCAGGCTGAGACCGACTGTTTGGTTGCGCAGCAGAGGATGCCGACGTCAATTCCAGGTCCGGGTTCAGCGCCAAGACCGGGGTCAAGAACAGAGCAATACTGACTAGCAAGGAACTAATAGGGAGGAACCTCACAGTTTTCGCGATTATATCTGCTGGCCCCTTTCGTCACAGATTAGCTTGTTTATGATCGCGATTCGCGAGACGGACGATGCATCGAGTGGGCGAAATTGTGGCCGGTCAAGATCATGTACCCAAAATTCGTCCGCTTATGCGGGACTTGCCGACGGACTGCCAGCTTGAATTCAGAGGTATCTAACTTGCATTTGACCCGAAGCGTCAACTACCCTACACCCAGCATGTTATTGCAACGCCGAAAAGTTGCCCTGTTGGTTGCAATTGGCGTATTGTTCGTAGCGCTGTTTCCCACCAGTGTAGGTCCATTCACCGCCACAAACGGTCCTGTAACGGCATTGCGAGCACTGGCCTTTGCGGTTATGCTGTTCGCTGCGATGTCGTTTCTGAACAAGGTTATGGTCGCCGACTCTTCCAGGCGCCTAACGACAGGAATCGAAACTCGCGAGTTTACTGAATTTCATTTTTCACCCGTCCCCAGTTTGCGCTGTTAGCCGCTCCTGCTCGTTTCGTAGGATTTGTTTCCATCGATCACCTCTAATCTAGAGAGGCCTATGTCCGTTCGTCCATTTTGCAGATATGTCATCACAGCGACATCTTCGGTCGTGCTTTAGGCGTCGGTGGGAGCCTGACCACTTGTCACGGGACGGTTTCGATAATCGCAACGAGTGTCCCAGTGGACGTGCCGACGGTCAGCTTGGAAAACATAAAAAACCGCCTTTAAGGGGATGCACATAATGTTGTCACAGCGGAAATACCCGACAATGTTTATGCGAGCCCTCAACCCCGCTACCCCTGTCTTCACGAAGGTCAGGGCGGTCTCCGCTCGCGCGCGGATCGAAGGGCATGAGTTCAGAAGACAGTTTAGGAATACTGAAATTACGAACTATCAATAATCCAAGGAGAATTAATGATGAAGGGAAAGACCTTAGTAGTACTAGCTTTGGTAAGCGCCATGGCGTTCGCCAGCATACCGATGGTTGCCCAGGCAGCGCAGAGTGTGCCCGCCGCAGGCTCACCGTCCAAGGCAAACCTTGACCAAGAGATCCAAATGCTGCGGCGGGATGTTCGCTCGGCAAAGAAGGAGATCACTGCGGCGAATATGAACCTGACAGCAGACGAAGCCACCAAGTTCTGGCCGATTTATGATCAGTATGCCGCAGAAGTTACTAAGATCAGCGACTCCCGCGTAGCGCTAATCAAGGAATATGCAGCAACCTACAGCACGATGACCGATGCGCAGGCGAATGACTTTATGAAGAGAGCTGGGGCTATCGACCAGCAGTTCATGGTCACTCGCTTGAAGTACGCTTCGATATTCGAGAAGGAGATCTCGGCAAAGAAGGCTGCGTTGTGGTACCAGATCGACCGTCGCCTCGATCTTATGATCAATTTGCAGCTAGCGTCGAACATCCCTGTGGTGGCGACCACCAAGTAATTTCGGGGCAAGTGGTCGAGTAAGAGCGGTGCACCTTGCGATGCACCGCTCTTGCCGTTAGTTCGAGAAATACTCGTGAGCGAGGCAGATTAGACGGGTGGCTTGGCCGTTCATTCGCGAATCAGGCTGTCTCCGTCATTACTTAAAATTCCTTCGAAGAAATTCGAACAGAATGTAGCCGATGATTGCTGCTGCCGCTGCAATTTCAAAATTTGCAACCGTACAGACATCTTCGACCGCCCAAACTACTCCCCTCTTTTGCCCCATGCCTGAACGCTCAAATTCTCCCATCAGGAGATTTGAGTAAAACAGGAAAATGACAAAAGTGACCTCTATTACCGCTCTCCAAATACTCTTCTTCATCGCAAATACCGCAGGACTCTTGGCCCATACAGAATAGCCTAGCGCAGCGCGTAGGTTGTGAGTGGGGGGCCCGATTGGTCCGAGAAAGGAGTGCCCTCGATCGACTAGCGAGAAGTATCACAGGCCTCCTCTTACTTACGGTCACCCCGGCACGAATCATGGGCAACTCGCAAGTTACCGGTTCGTCCGTCGATCAGCAACTAAACTAACGCCCTCGTCTCCATCAATCGTGTCATCCCAATGGGCCGGATAACACTAAGTTGTAAAGAACCGGCATGTGGTAGATTACTCCCGCGAAGTCAGCCAGCATCCGGCAACTGCATCCGCACCACCACTTTGACGTAAAACGCCCTACTCGTAGAAGTGCATCTCCTGACTCGTCGGGTCAGCTTGTAGCAAGTTTCACCATAGCGGCGTTCTGCAATGGTCTGGAAAGCGCGGGCGGCCGCTGGAGGCATTCGCGAAGCTGCTGTATTCCTCTCCGGAAGGTGTGTCTGGCTTCCGTCCCGTGACAGTGGTCTTTTCCCTTTCTCCCCGGCCGCAGAGGTGCATAGGGGGCGGCGGCGGCCCCCTTATATTCCCATCCGCTTCCTCTCCCCCCGCCACAGATAGACTCTTCCTCTTCGTTTGCTGTCTTCCTCCCCCCTTTTCTTCCCACCCGCTACAGCTAGACCACCTCACCTACCTTCTATATAGGTACCTATCCTGCGCCATAGCCTGCCCCAGCCAGCTGAGTTGCGGCAGTGGATTCCAAAGTGGCAAGGGCAGGTTTCAGCCCGCGTCGCTGGCTGGGGCGGGCTAAGGGCATGGCTAGACCAGCTCAGGTGTCAGCTATCTCCTTTGTTTGGCGTGTGTTGTTCCGCTTGAGAGCCGTGAGGCGGCAGCAGATAGGATGGTGGCGGATCGCGGAGCGAGAGAGAAAACCGTGGTATTTCCGGTAAAAACATACCACTTATGAACCAACAACCAACAGCCACGCTGCGATCGAACACCGTGCGTGCCGGCATCACAAACTCATTGGAGCGGACCTTGACGTTGCGAGCGACGGCAATCGCCTGGCCTTCGTTGATGATGCCGAAGCCGTATTCCTCTTCGATGGCCATCGACTGGATGTTGTACATGTTGTCTTCCCAGCTCTTTACTTCGGGATCCTTCTTGACGATCATGGCGCCCAGGTTCTGGGTCTGGCGGGTGCGCAGGAAGGGGAACGGTTTGGCCTTACAGAGCTTAGTGATATAACTGAGTTATGTAAGCGCAGTCTTTGAAACGGGCCGCGCCATTCCCGTTTCGGAAAGGCCACACCCATGCGTACCTACCCCGATCCCACCCACACCCTTCATCTCATGACCCGCGAGGATGCCTCCGATCCTGATCAGGCCGAGCACGACCGCCAGATCGCCGAAGGCATGCGCGCCTACCAGCAGCTGCAGATGGAGTTTGACCGCGAGCTGTTCTCCACCCTAGCGCGAAGATAGCCCGCTACGAAATTCAAAACACCACCCTGACATTAGCGACGACACAGACCTATCTTGACGGCGAAGAGACGCTCCGAAAGCTGCCGAAAACTTCGCCTGTCTTGTTCTGGTGTGTCGCGGCGACAGGCGTTTCTGTTTCTCTTCCGGCGCGAGCAACTCTGCTCCTTGCCGTCGTTCCGATTTCATCTGCGCTAAGGGGATTTGATCCCGAATTTCATCTCCGCGCTCCGCCCGTTCTGTAGTTTCAGCCGTCTCCACTTTCAGGTTCATTAATACCGACGGGTGGCGCCTTCGCACGTTGGTTTGCTGGCTCCCACACGCCAGCGCAACGTTGTTGTTGAGCCTCACTCAATCAAATCACGACCACAGAAACAGCACCCCAAGGAGCGTATATGTCAAAATCACTAACAATGCAGTCGACGTCACAACCACAGCGGCAGTCCTCGTCCAGCCCAGCGACCGAAGCGTTGCTTGAGCGAATCAAGCAGCGTGCGTTCGAATTGTACGAAGCACGGGGACGTGTTGACGGAAAGAATGAGGAGGACTGGGCCAATGCCGAGAGGGAAATCCGCGAAAACAGTCAGCTCGGTAAGGTCGCCTAGCCACTAGGAGACATCGGATGCTCCCGCCTTCTGTCCGAGGGGGAGCATCCCTCAATTTGAGGCTTTAGCCGCTAGCATCGATGATCCGGAACTTCCGTTTTAGCCTTAGGGAACTCCAACCGAAGAATGCTCGTGCGGAGTTGTCACCCTGAGCAATAAGCCGCTTCCGGCGGATACATTCACATTTCTGTCAGACTCCAGAACGATCTGCCCTATTGGATCAGTTCTGCCATTATGGGATATTTTCAGGTCTTCGAAGCCGTAGGCGCCACAGGCCGAAGGCGAAAAAAGCCAAAGTGCTTGCGCTCGATCATTTTCGACGATGGACCCCCGGCAGCCACCGTCGCGAGACGCAATCAGTTTCGCGGTCACCTCTCCTGAGTCAGTGGATCTTCCAACCACCTCGCCATGGGACATTACAATCCCGGCTCCGCGATAGACAGCATCTCCTCCTATTTGGGTTGTGACCCAATCACTCTGACTGGTTCCACGATCATCGATAGCGCTAGTGGGAAGCTGTGCGTCAAAAACGTCCATCATGGAAGCCAGAGAGCGTAGGCTCGTCGTAACCGGAATACTCGTGCCTTGAAACAACAATCGATCGAATGTCAGCACGATACGCGAGCCTGCGGTTTTGCTCGGCCGAGTCACTTCAACGATGTGTCCAACCAGTTTGCTACCTGTTCTTACTCGCGCCTCTGAAGACAGCGGAACGTCTTGCATGACTCTTGCCTGGATCTTCTGCCCGGCTCTGGCTTTCCTGGCGCTCAGCGCCGTTTGTAACATCACTGGCATGACCGTTCCGGCTGGAATTTGTTGTGCAAGTGAGGCGTGCACTAGAGGCAAGAGCACCGCTACGACAACCGTGAACTTTAGCATTTCTCCCTCCTTCGCCTTGTCCTTGACACGCAATCAGGCTGTCCTGTCGCTAACGCCGCAACGGCCGTGGTTCGTTGACTTTGGATGCGGGAAGGCGCCGCGCACTTGGTTTACGACCGCGCAACCGCCGGACTTGAGCCATGCTCCATAGCGCACAGGCGAAGGCAACGGGAAACAGCCACGCGCCATTGACCTTTAACAGCAGATTTGCGCTGGAGAGTACGAGAAGCGGAACATATGGCTCCAAGTACAGCAGGGCATGGTCCCTGTCGTGCATCCGCATCAGAAAATACAGCAGGCCAAGAAACGCCAGTGTTCCCAGAAAAATCGAAATGGGATGAAAGTGCCACGTACTCCAAAACACTACCTCGGTTGCGAAGTAATATATGTCCTCAGTAACTCCTACAACTCCGCAGGCGAATATCCCGGCTATCCAAAAGGCCATGCTCGTGTGATCCTGCGGTTCTCTGCGTCGTTTGCTCATTCTTGCCCTAGGGCGCCGCGATCTGGAAGCGAAGAACCGACTGTGCTATGCGGTATTGATACTTCGCAGCGGCATATTGAATTTGCGCTTCCGTCTGTGTGAGCTGCGCCTGGCTGAGTTCCACAATCGAACTCAGCCCGAGGTTGTAGCGGGTCTCCGACAAATCGACCGCCAGATTGGCCTGGTCGACAAACTGTTGTGTGACGCGAATGCGGTTGTAAGCGGTAATTGCGCTCAGCCAGCTTGTACGGACATCGTTGGCGATACGATCTTTCAAGTCGCGAACCTGTTGGTCGGCCGCCTGGGCACGAAACCCCGCCTCGCGCGAACGCGCTGGGTAGAGAAATCCATTGAAGATCGGGACGTTGACGTTCACACCAATTGCGCCATACCAGGACGTGAAGGGAGACACGCCGGCAATCGAGTTGCTGAACGGTGTGCGCCCGACAACTCCAAGCGCCTCGATGGAGGGCAGGAGCAAATCGCGCTCAGCTTTTTGAAAATGCTGGGCCGCCTGATATTCGTAGTTCTGCGAGGCAATTTCTGGGCGGTTGGTGAAGGCTTCATCCTGTAGCTGGCTCACGGCAGCAGGCGGAGGCTGGAATTCCGCTTCAGTGTCAACGAGATCGAATTGCTGTTGCGAGCTGTAGCCTAGGACCTGCGAAAGCGCCGAGAGCGCGGCCTGGTAGTTATTTTGAGTATCCAGAAGAAGCAGGTTGGCTTGTGCCAGGTTCGCATTGGCAAAACTCACGTCGAGTTGAGAGCGTAGCTTGTTTTCAAAGAGAGCCGTAATCTGATCGGAAACGAGTTGCCGGGCGCGAACAGTCTGCTCCGCGACGTGCTGCAAGGCGAAGGTTTGCAGCGCATTGTAAAACGCCTCGTCGACTGCGAGCTTGACCTGGTCTGCAGTTGCAGCGGCGTTCATGTCGGCCGCCTTGGCACGAAGTGCGGCAGAGGCGACCAGGTTGTTGGTGCGGCCAAAGTCCGTGATCATCTGCGACAAGGCGAGTCCGCCGGCGGCCCGCTCGTAGACAATTGGATTGTTCAAATTGCCGGCGGCGATGCGCGATCCTTCTTTTGGCTCAACGGCCGTTAGGCTGCCGTAAATGGTGGGATAGTAAACGGCCTGTTGCTGCCTCGTGACCTGCCGGGAGGCAAGGGACAACAATCGATATACGGAGATCTGCGGGTTGTTCTTCAGCGCCAGTGCCTCAGCATCCTGCACGGTCAATCGAATTGACGTCCCTGAAGCAGGCAACTGGACCGAGGTCTGGCCTGGCTGTGGCGATTGATTTACCATCGGCGCGGACGGTCCCCTCCCGGATTGTGAGTAAGGTGGAGCAGTTGGTTGGGAACCAGCCTGCGCCGCCATCGAACCAGTCACCAGTAAAACGAGAACCCCGAGCTGAAACATCTTGCGTCTCAAGCCTGTACCTCCTGTGTGGGCTGAGCTTCTTCTCTGCGATGTATCAGTAAATAGGCCGCGGGAACGATAAAAACGGTTAGAACCACCGAGACCAGGAGGCCGCCGATGATGGAGCGCGCCAGTGGAGCGTACTGCTCACTGCCGGCTTCCAGCGCCAGAGCCATTGGGACGAGCCCCAACAGGGTTGCCAGCGAGGTCATCAGGATAGGACGCAACCGCACCCGGCAAGCCAGCGCGACGGCTTCGCCGATAAGCATCCCGCCCTTCCGATAGGTGCGGGCCACGTCCACAATGAGAATGCTGTTGGAGACCACGATGCCAGTCATCATCAGCACTCCCATCAGCGACATCACATTCAGACTGGTGCCGGTGATGAGCAGGAATAGGATCACGCCGGTAATGCCCGACGGAATCGCCAGCAGAATGATGAAGGGATCGATAAACGACGCAAACTGCGCCATCAGAATCAGGTACACCAACACGATCGCTAGCAGCAGCCCCACACCAAAGCTGACGAACGACTGATGCATGGCCTTCACGGAACCGCGCATCTCTACACGTACATTCGGCGGCAACGTGGTGTTGTCAATGATCTTTTGCACCTTGCCGGCAAGCGCGCCTAAGTCCTCGCCCTTGGGTGAAATGTAGACGTCAATCTTTCGGAAGAGCTGGAAATGGTCCACTTCTGTCGGGGTGTTGATCATCTTGATGTCGGCCACGTTCTCCAGCATGGTGGTGCTGCTGTTGTCTTTGGCGTGTAGCGGGATCTGTTTGAAGTCCTCCATCGACATCGTATCCAGTTGATGAGTGTTGTACTGCACTGTGAGAAAGTAATTGTTCCCACTGTGTGGATCGACCCAATAACTAGGGGCAATCATGCCATTCGAGGTCAGCGCTGTCACCACGTTGTTGACGACGTCGGTCGCGGTGAGCCCGAGTCGAGCCGCCATTTCACGCCGCACATTAAGCTCGATTCCTGGGTAATCCAAGTCTTGCGGGATGAGCACATCACTTACATCTCGGAGCTGCCGGACCTTGGCTGCCATCTCGCTAGCAACCGCGTATGCGGCATGCTGATCATTGCCGCTCACCTGGATGTCGATCGGCGCGGGCATTCCCAGGTTGACCACCGAATCCACCAGGCCTCCGGTTTGGAAATAGGTCGAGAGCTCTGGCAGTTTGGACTCCAACTCGAGGCGCACCCTATCCATATAGGTAAAGGTGCTGGCCTTGTGCTCCTTATTCAGGCTCACCAGTACGAAGGCCGTGTGCTGGGCGGAATTGCTGGTATAGATGGACGAGAGGTCAGGGGTCATCCCGATGTTGGACACGATCATCTGCAGATCATCTTTCGGGATGACGCCGCGAATCACGCTCTCCACTCGCGCTATGTACTGGTTTGTCATCTCCAGGCGAGAGCCGGTGGGTGCCTTCACGTTGATCAAGAACTGACCGGGATCGGTGCGCGGGAAGAAGGCGACGCGGAGCAGTGGAGCCAGCGCCAGACTAAGGACGAAGCTACCCATGATGAGGACCACAGTGGCGACCGGTCGTCGGAGCGCCTTGGCAACTGCCGCGTCATACCTACCCAGCATGCGGTTGTAGCGATGGTTAAAGCCCGCGACGAACTTTCCGAAAACCGATTTCGTTCCCTGGTGTCCGCCGTGGCCATGCGCCATTTTGATGAAATTCGCACAGAACAAAGGCACAACGGTCATCGCGACCAGGTAAGACGCTGCCAGCGCAAGGACCACACCGAGCGCCAATGCTGTGAATAGGTACTTGCTGACGCCGTACAGGAAAACCACCGGGAAGAAGACAATCGCGGTGGTGAAGGTGGCAGCCAACACCGCCAACTGGACTTCCTGACCGCCCTTTTCGGCAGCGGTGACAGCGTCTTCGCCCTCCTCCATGTGGCGGAAGATGTTCTCCAGCACCACAACGGAGTTATCAATCAATCGCGAGAGCACCAGGGCGAGGCCGCCCAGGACCATGGTATTGATGGTGCCGCCAATTCCGTTCAACAACAGTAACGCAGCCAGGCAGGAGACCGGAATGGATATCAACACCGAGATGGTTCCGCGCACCGAGCCCAGGAAAATCAGGATCATGACTGCAGTCAAGACCAGACCAATGCCGCCCTCGCGCAGTACATTAGCCACGGCGATCTTCACATATTGCGACTGGTCGAACACCACATTGGCAATCAGTGAGGACGGAATATCCAGCAGGTGCTTCACCCGTTCCCGCACTCCGTCAACGATAGCAATGGTGTTGCTGTTGCCGCCCTGCTTCAAAATGGGCAGATAGACAGACTTCTGCCCGTCCACACGAACGATGTTGTATTGAATGGCGGAAGAATCTTCGGCGTGCCCAATGTCTCCGAAGCGAAGTACGCCATTGCCAATGGCCTTCAGCGGGACATCGTTCATCTGCGATATGTCAGGCAGTTGGGCGTTGCTGTAAATGTTGTAGTCTCTGGGCCCGATCCGCACGTCTCCAGCCGGCAGGATCTTGTTGGAATTGTTGATGACGGTGACCACATCCATTGGGCTCATTTGTGCCGCCTGCAGCTTGACCGGATCGATATAGAACTGGATCTGGCGGTACTTCCCACCGTAGGGCTGAGGCACCGACGCGCCTGGCACGTTGGCAATCTGGTTGCGAACCGTGAACTGTCCTTCGTCGTGTAACTGGGTTTCGTTGAGCCCTTGCCCCTTCAACGTCACTAGGCAGACCGGCAAACTGGAGGCGTCAAACTTCAACACCACCGGCGGCAAAGTGCCTTGCGGGAGTCGGCGCAAGTCAGCCATCGCCAGGTTGGCGATCTCACTTACGGCTGCGTCCGCGTCGGTGCCGGGCTGGAAGTATACCTTGATGAGGCTGACGCCGGTCAGCGATCGAGACTCGATGTGGTCAATGTTGCTTCCCAGAGTGAAGAATCGCTCAAAGGTGTCGGTGATGTTGGCCTCGATTTGCTCCGGGGGCATGCCGCTGTAAAAAGTGGCCACCACGACCACCGGAATGTCGATCGGTGGAAACAGATCGACTGGCATGCGAGCGACCGTCGTAACCCCAACTACAACGATGGCTAGGCACAGCATAAGAACGAAGTACGGATACTTGATCGCGAAACTAGGCATTGGTCATCACTCCGAAGCCGCGCCATTGGCCGAGAGCGCGGCTGCTTTTGGCTGCACTAACTCGCCTGGCTGATAGCTGCCGAGGTTGCCCACGATGACGCGCTCGCCTGGAGAAAGTCCGGCAACGATTTCGACAGCGTTGGAGCTCTGCACTCCGGTCTGCACGTCGCGTGACTGCACCCGGTTCTGCGAATCGACCACGAGCACGCTGGTCTTGTTGTTGTCGCCACGCCTAATCGCCTCGATAGGAACAGCCAAGATATTTGGACGGCTGGCAGCGCTAAGCTGGACATTGGCATACATCCCGGGCTGCAGATGATAGGTGGGGTTGGGCACCTCGATTTCGACCTGCATCGTGCGGGTCGAAGTGTCCAGAGAGTTAGTGAATCGAGCGATCTTACCCGTGAAATGTTCGCCCGTGGCTTGCACTTGCACATCAGCTGAATCGCCAACTTTGACGATCGCGGCTATCGATTCGGGCACCGGAATACGAAGACGCAGCATATTGATTTGAGCAAGCGTGACGACCGGCAGGCCGCTGGTGTTCGAAGTTCCTGCCTGCACCAGCGAGCCAGTATCGGAGAAGCGCCACGTCACAACTCCGTCATAGGGAGCTGTGATGCGGGCGTAGTCGGATAGCGCAGAGTAGTGCTGTTGATTGGCCTTGGCTGCTTCCAATTGCTGACGGGCCGCTGACAGTGACGACTTGGCGGCGTCAACTTGAGCACCCGAAGCGCGGTCTTTCGCCGTGGCATCGTCGAGTTCCTGCTGAGCAATTAACCCAGGCCGAGCTTTGTCGGTATTGACCAGCCTGGTGGCATTGGCATTCAGCGCCACATGATCGGCCTCGGCCCTGGAGACGTCGCTCTGGGCGCGAGCGATTTCCTCCTCCGCGTGGTGGACCGCGGCCTTCGCCTCATCGACCTGAGCAACGAGTTCTGGTATTTCAAGCACGGCGAGCACTTGCCCTTGGCGGACGTGATCACCTATATCGACATCGATATGGCGGATGTAGCCAGCCACCTTGGCATGCAGTTCGACGTTCTGGTAGGGAATGAACTGACCCGCGATGGACAGGGAAGTGGCAATGGTCTCTCGCTTCGCTGTAGCAACGGCGGCATACGGCACATGTTCGTTGTCTGCACCTGTTTCTGTTGCGGTCGCGTTGCCCCGTGAACTAGCGCGCGCCCGCTTCGCGACGACGACGGCAATGATCAGACAGGCCACGACGAGTCCCAACACAAGTAACTTGTGCCAACGGCGAACTACCATGAACGTCCTCTTTTCAAGTGAACTGGTTTCGATATCCGATGCCACTCAGCGTGGTGGTTTCCCCGCTAAATACGGGAATCCAGCGTAATAGCGAAAATAAAGGCTGAGGGGAAACTAGGCGTGGAAAGGCGGAGGCCGGAGAAACCTATGAACTTGTCGCAGAGGGAGATTTCTTGGAGGCGGAGCCAGAGAGGCGCCGCGGGCGCGCAGTTCTCGATGGAGATACACCCCTACGAGGCACAGCACAGCCATCCAGAACAGCATGCCACTGCCTGAGTCAACGGACTGAACTTCCAACTTCTGTCCGTTGAGCCATAGCTTTGACGCCGTGGATGGAGTCACCTTTGCCGACCCGGTGCTACTGTAGACCGAAGTTTTGGCGTGCAGGGCGAACATGAAGACAAGTGCGCACAAAAAGATTAATTGTGCGCGCCGTCGTATTTTGGTTCTCATGGTTCGCAAGTTCATTGCCGGATACTACCCCAGTATGCTCGCACCCTCAATATACGTCAGAACACAGGATTTGTGAGCGAGTTGCCCGCGGGAACAATTTAGGCAACGACAATTTGCAACGCGGGTTGGGCTAGGATTCGCGACTATCTAGCGAAGTAATTCTCGTGTAAGGGTCTCGGGTCTTGAGTGGATAAAAGACCGTAATTTATCGCCGGATGAGACGGAGCTCCGCGCGGCGGGCTCACGAGATCATGGTCATACACCTCAAGCGCGCGTATATTTCGGTCGCTTGCATTTGCCGTCATCGGAAACAATTTCATTGACCTGAAAGAAGCGCAGGCCATGCGCCGTTCCTTCATCGCTGCTTGCGCTCGCGTCGCGGTTATCGTCCTTATAACCAGCGAGTGTAACCACGTTTCCTACGTGGGTACGCAAACCCTTGTTTTCCGGTGCAGGCAGCAACAGATGCATCGTTCCGTCTTTTTCCGTCAGCCTGTATCCGTCGTGTTTCCCAGCGAGGCATCCGGTGATTGTGCTTTCGCCCGCCGGAGCGCTCACTTCCTGGACAGCCGGCTGATCGGCCATAGCGTTCTGAACCTGTCCAAAAGCGATTGCTGAGAGGGCCAGCAGGAGTGTGCAGAGTGCCAGGGAGAGTTTCATATTCAACCTCCTTGATGCGCTGCCCGCTGCGCCCTTGAGGGATGAACCCGACACTTCCGCGCCCGGCGAACGGGCATCAGCGCCTTTGTTGAACTTAATCCTTGAGATGCTCATAAATTTCACTGGATTCAGCGTTTGTTACACGGCAACCGCTTGGCTCGATCCGACGCCTGCACTATGCTGGAGACATGCGCGGCGACGTGGAACGGGCCCTCGAGTACATGCAACGCGAAGACCCCGCCGCCGTGGAAAATGCAATTTCTCTCCTGCAAGACACAGTGTACTCATTCAGCATGAAAGTCTGCGGGCATCCTGAGGATGCAGAAGACACCATGCAGGACGTGCTCGTAAAGCTAATGCCCTACCTCCCGAAGTTCGAGAGTCCGCAGGCACTATCGGTATGGCTCTACAAAGTAGCGCGCAACCGCTGCCTGATGAACCGTCGCGGGGCCAAAAACTCCCGCACTCGCCACGTGCCGCTCGACGAATTGATGCCCAGCTACTCGGAGTTACAGGACCTCGTGGCCAGCGGACAGCCAGATCCCGAGGCTGACCTGTTACGCTCGGAACGCGACGAGCGTTTGCACGAGGCCGTGCAGAAAGTGCCCGCGCTTTACCGGATGACGCTTGTTCTGCACGACATGGAGGGCCTGAACACAGCGGAGGTTGCGCAAGTCACCGGCGTGCGTGAGGGAACGGTGCGAGTGAGACTTCATCGCGCACGTCTGCTTTTAAGGCGCCAATTATCGCGCATGGAAGGTCGCAAGCCCGTCCAGATCTCCAGGATTCACGTTTCGGCGGAGCCAGCGCCGCAACGCTCGCGAAGCTGCCGCGAGATGTTTGCGGCGTTGTCGGACTTCATGGACGGCCTGGTGGCTGACTCGCGCCGCCGCGAGATGGAAAAGCACATCGCCGACTGTAAGCCATGCGTCGTGTTCCTCAATAGTTTGAAGTCCGCTGTGCAGCAATGCCGCACCTATGAACCTGTCTGCGACACTTCCCGGGCGGTTGCGCTGCGCAAGGGGTTGGTCGAGAAGTATCAGGCAGCGGTAGCGGCGTTGCCTAGACCGAGTGCCTAAGTTCCGTTCCCACCGCGAGTTACGCTTCTTTCCCAATTCAGGAATTAATTCGAAATAATCTCTTTTTTCCTGTAACACCTGGAGACTTGCCTGCATTTATCCGTGTGGCCCGATAGTGGGTCACGTCGAGGATGGAAGCCACTCCCCCTCGTAACGGAGAAAACATGATTTCGGGCAGCGTTACTCTTTCGGACCCGCAAGGCGCTCACAAGCAGTTTCTCGCCAGTGATGGTCGCGGACACCACTTCCTTATCGACGACGCTGTGGGCGACACCGGTCCCAAACCGATCGAGTTGATCGCGATCGGGCTTGCTGGATGCACGGCGTTCGACGTGATCGGCATTCTCCGCAAAAAGCGGCAGGAGATCACCGGCTACGAAGTGAAGGTCGAAGCCGACCAGAAGCCGGATCCACCGAATGTATTTACTAGGATTCGAGTTCGTCACATCGTGACCGGCGTGGACATCTCTGAGCGAGCGCTGCAGGATGCGATTCATCTTTCGGAGTCAAAGTATTGCGCCGTGGGCGCGATGCTGCAGCTCAGCGCCGAGTTCGAGACCACCTACGAGATCGTCCCTGTAATACAGGCGGTTCCGATTGGCGGGTGAAGATCCAATCAAAATGTGTGGACCCCGAACCGCCCTCTGTTTTGTAGCGGCGCTGCTCACCATTTCGCTGAGCGCCGCTGCGGAAGAACCTGCGCCGTTGAGTTTGGCAGAGGCCGTGAAGATGACCTTGGCGAACAATCCCACGCGCAAAATGGCGGTAGCCGACACCAAGGCGACGCTTGCCGGCGTGCGCGAGGCGCGGGCGCCAATGCTGCCGCGCATCACATTTGCGGAGAATTTCACTGGCGGCAACGATCCCGTATTTGTGTTCGGGACCAAGTTGCGGCAGCAGGAGTTTACCGCGCGCGACTTCGCACTGAACGAGTTGAACCGCCCGACGCCGATTGGCAACTATGCCAGCCGATTTTCCGGACAGTGGAACCTCTTCGACAGCACCCAGAGTTGGAAGGCGCTGGATAGGGCGAAGTTTCTCAATCTGGCAGCCGAGCAGCAATTGAATCGCACCGATCAGGAACTCGTTTTCCAGACGGTGCAGGCTTACTACGGAGTACTGCTGGCGCAGAAGCAAGTGCAGGTCGCCGAAGACGCGATGAAGACGGTCGAAGCCATTGAGTCGCAGAGCAAGGCGCGAGTAGAAAGCGGAATGGCGGTGGATTCAGATTTGCTGAGCGCTCAGGTTCAGGCTTCGACCAGGCAGCAGGAGTTGATTGAGCGGCGCAACCAATTGGCGTTGGCGCGCACCCGGCTGGCCTTGGCCATGGGTGCATCGGCCGATGCGGCGTTTCAGCCACAGGAGGCGTTGGAGGAGCGAGCACTGGCTGCCGCCGACGTTAACCAGTTGGAAAAAACGGCGCTTGAGAAGCGTCCTGACCTGAAGCGTGCGGAGCGGGAGCGTACTGCGCAAGGGAAGTCGGTCTCGATGGCGAAGGCGGCGTTTGGCCCTCGAGTCAATGCGTTTGGCTCCTGGGAGGAAGACTCTCACAGTGTGGGATGGACGGGTGCGAACAACTGGGTGGCGGGAGCCGAGGTTCAGTTCGACCTCTTTGCCGGCGGCGCGAAGCGCGCAGCTCTGGCGCGAGAGAAGGCGATGCAGGAGCGTGCTTCGGCGGGGTATTCAGGTTTCCAGGACGCAGTGCGGCTGGAAGTTCGTAGCGCGTATTACCAATTCGACGCAGCACAGCAGCAAGTGAAAGTGGCGCGGGGAGCGATCGCGCAGGCGGAGGAGAGTTTGCGTATCAACCAGAACCGGTACGAGGGTGGGCTGAGCACGGTGAGTGACATGTTGCGGGTGGAAGAGGCGGCGCATCGCGCCAAGGCCGATTATTGGCAGGCAGTGTATCGCATGAATGCCAGTTATGCCGGTGTGGAACTGGCGACCGGTACGTTGAGCGCAGATTCTCCGGCGGTGGCTCAGTGAGGGATCCTCATTCCAAGCATTGCCTGATTTCTTTCGCGGCTGCCCTCGCAGTCTTATCGCTAGCGGGATGCACTGAGACCAAGCCAACATCCCAAATCCCGCCGGAAAAGGTGCACGGCGTCGCAGTTATGCAGGTACAAAAAGCCACCGTACCGGATGCAGTGGAAGCCACGGGAACAGTGCGCGCCGTACTGTCAGCGCAGCTCTCCAGCCAAGTGATGGGCACCATTACTCGCGTCAGCGTGCACGAAGGTGACCACGTCAAGCGCGGCGAAATGCTCGTGTCGATCGACGAGGCGCAACAGCAGGCAGCCTACTCCGGAGCCAAGGCCGGTTTGCAGGCATCGCAGGAATCGATTGCAGCGGCAGATGCTGATTATTCACTGGCCGAATCGACGATGAAGCGTTACCAGATGCTTTACGACAAGAAATCGGTCAGTCCGCAAGAATACGACGAAATGAAGACTCGGCTGGCGGGAGCGCAGGCCCGGCGCGATGCCGCACATGCTGGCGCGACGCAAGCTGAAGCGGGCGTTTCGCAGGCTGGTACTGCGATGAGTTTTACCAAAGTGCACGCTCCGTTCGACGGGATTGTCGTTGCGAGGCTTGCCGAGCCAGGTTCGATGGCAGCGCCCGGGGTTCCCCTGCTCACCATCGAAAGTCCGAACAATTTCCGTTTGGAAGTGCAGGTGGATGAGAGCAGGATCGGAGCGGTCAAATTGGGTGCGGACGTCCCGGTGGTCATCGATTCCCTCGGCACCCAGTCGATTACCGGAAAAGTAGTTCAGATCGTCCCGGCGGCAGATCCATCAAGCCGGACGTTCACGGTGAAGATCGATCTGCCGGCGAATCCGCAGATGCGTACCGGGCTGTTCGGGCGCGCGCGCTTCCCGCAGGGACAACGCGAGACAATCGCGGTTCCTAAGGCCGCGGTATTAAACCGCGGGCAACTTCAAGCCGTGTATGTGATTGGAAATGATCAATTGGCGAGCCTGCGATTTGTCACGCTCGGTCCGGCTTCCGGAGACCGGGTGGAAGTATTGTCAGGGCTGCAAAGCGGCGATCGCGTTGTGTCGCAGCCGGGTGACCGCGAACTCGGCGGCAAGCAGATCGAGGCTCAGTAATGGCCGAAATCAAAGCGCCCATGAAGATCGCCGGGGCCTTGGCGGCGCAGTTCATTAACTCGAAGCTGACGCCCTTGTTCATCCTTTTCTCGCTGCTGCTGGGCGGCTTCGCTATTTTGCGCACGCCGCGCGAGGAAGAGCCGCAAATTGTTGTGCCAATGCTCGACGTGTTCGTCGAGATGCCGGGAGCGTCGGCGGCCGAGGTCGAGCAGCGCGCCAGCATCCCCATGGAGCGGTTGCTACGGGAAATTTCGGGAGTCGAGTACGTCTACTCGATCTCGCGACCCGGCATGAGCATGCTGGTGGTTCGCTTCTTCGTGGGCACGAAGGAAGAAGACGCGATCGTCAAGGCATACAACAAGCTGTATTCGAACTTCGATCGCATTCCCCAAGGAGTTTCAGCGCCGATCATCAAAGTCCGCTCTATCGACGACGTGCCTATCTTTGCCGTCACGCTGTGGGGCAAGAACTATGACAGTTACCGACTGCGGCAGATCGCGGACGAGTTGGACAACCAACTCAAGCAGATCGATGACGTGGCGGAGACCAAGATCATCGGAGGGCTGCCGCGCCAGGTTCGGGTAACACTGGACACTCCGAAGCTGGCTGCGTACGGGATGACCCCGGGTGCAGTTGTTGCGCAACTGGAACAGGCGAATGCACGCGGCGAGGCCGGTAGCTTCTCGCGTGGCAACCAGGAATTTACGGTCGAGGCGGGACGGTTCCTGGGAACCGCGACCGACTTGCAGCAGATCGTCGTTGCAGTATCGAAGGGCAAGCCGGTTTATCTGCGCGATGTGGCGGCATCCATCGTGGACGGGCCGTCGGAGCCAGCGGACTACGTACTGTATGCCAATGGTGCGGGAGCTAAAACCGGGACCTCGTCGGATTATGCCGCAGTGACGCTGACATTGGCCAAGCGCAAGGGCACGAACGCTACCGACATAACGCGCGCGGCTGAGGCGAAGATCGAATCGCTACGCGGGTACCTCCTGCCCGCCGATCTCAATGTATCGATAACCCGCAACTATGGCGAGACCGCGAAAGATAAGTCCGATGAGCTGCTGAAGCACCTGTTCATTGCGACGCTGTCGGTGACGCTGCTGATCGCCCTAGCGCTTGGCTGGCGTGAGTCGGGTGTGGTTCTGATTGCGATTCCAGTGACGCTCGCGCTGACGCTCTTTATCTTCTATCTATTCGGCTACACGCTGAACCGGGTGACGCTGTTCGCGCTGATTTTCTCAATCGGCATACTCGTCGATGATGCAATTGTTGTTGTCGAGAACATTGTGCGGCACTTTCGCATGCCTGCGAATTCTGGAAGGAGCCTAAGTGGTATTGCGATTGAGGCGGTGGATGAGGTTGGCAATCCGACGATTCTCGCAACATTTACGGTGATCGCAGCCATTCTGCCCATGGCGTTTGTGCGAGGGCTGATGGGGCCGTACATGCGACCGATTCCTGTGGGAGCTTCAGCAGCAATGCTGTTTTCTCTGATCGTGGCATTCGTAGTATCGCCCTGGTCAGCTATGCGACTGCTACGGCACTATGCCGAACGCGTGACAGATGAGCACGAACCAGAAGGTTGGACCACGAGGCTGTACCGCCGAATTATGAATCCGCTGCTGGAAAGCGCGTCGCGGCGGTGGATGTTTCTGGGCGGAATCGTTGTGTTGCTGCTGCTGGCATGCTCGCTGGTGGCGTTGAAGCTGGTGAAGGTGAAGATGCTGCCCTTCGACAACAAGAGCGAGTTCCAGGTGATCGTGGACATGCCCAACGGCACTCCGCTGGAACAAACCACTCGAGTGGCACAGGAGCTTGGCGAATATCTTGGCAAGCAGCCCGAGGTAGTAAATTACCAGATTTATTCAGGCACATCGGGGCCGTATAACTTCAACGGGCTGGTGCGGCATTACTTCTTACGCCGTGGGGCAAACCAGGCAGACATCCAGGTGAACCTGCTGTCACGCAAGGAACGCAGCGCGCAAAGCCACGACATCGCCAAGCGTCTTCGGCCGGGACTGGTGGCGATTGGCGACAAGTATGGAGCCAGGCTGAAGGTTGCCGAGGTCCCGCCCGGACCTCCGGTGTTGCAAACGCTGGTGGCGGAAGTCTACGGTCCCGATTATCAGCAGCAGATGGAATTGGCCAGGCAGATCAAGAAGGTGTTTGAAACGACGCCTGGCGTGGTGGACGTGGATTGGTATGTGGAGGATCCGCAGGCTAAATACAACGTGGTCGTTGACCTCGACAAGGCAGCGCTGAACGGAGTGTCGGCCGCGGCGGTGACGCAGACCATCCAGATGGGACTAAACGGTGCACCGGCAGGATTGCTGCACGATCCAATGTCGCGCGAGGACGTGCCGATTCGCGTGCAACTGGACCGGCCGGGTCGATCGGCGATCGAGTCACTGACTTCGATGAGGTTGCCGACCGCGAATGGCGGGCAGGTGTCGATCGCCGAAGTGACCAACGTCAAGAACGAAACCATCGATGTCAGCCGATACGGAAAGAACATGCGGCCGGTGGTGTATGTACTGGGCGACGTGGCGGGCGAAGTCGAGAGCCCGGTTTACGCCATCATGAAAATGAACGAGGCCATCGACAAGCTGCGGACGCCGCAGGGCTACGGCGTGAAACGTTACAACGTGGCGATGCCCGATGAAACTGACCGTCTGACGATGAAGTGGGACGGCGAATGGCACATCACCATCGAGGTGTTTCGCGACCTCGGGCTGGCGTTTGCAGCAGTGCTAGTGCTGATCTATGTGTTGGTCGTGGGATGGTTCCGGTCGTTCGTGACGCCGTTAGTGATCATGGCTCCGATTCCGCTGACACTGGTGGGCATTTTGCCGGCGCACATGCTGATGGGAGCGTTTTTCACGGCGACGTCGATGATCGGTTTTATCGCGGGCGCGGGCATCATCGTGCGTAACTCGATCATCCTGGTGGATTTCATCGAACTAAGGCGCGCACAGGGCATGCCGCTTGCGCAGGCGGTGGTGGATGCAGGTGCGGTGCGGTTCCGGCCGATGCTGTTGACGGCCGCGGCGGTTGTGGTGGGAGCGAGCGTCATATTGTTCGACCCAATCTTTCAGGGACTGGCGTTATCGCTGATGGCGGGGGAAGTGGCGTCAACGCTGTTGTCGCGCATGACCGTGCCAGTTTTGTATTCCATGGTGGAAAAACGCAAGCAAGCACCGGCGGTTACGGCGGAGTTCAGGCCGGAGTTCACGGAGGCAGGTTTATGACAGTGGAAAGAGCATTGCGAATGATTGCAGGAGTGTTCGTGGTACTTTCAGTGGCTCTTGGCTATTATGTTTCGCCATACTGGTACTTGTTCACGGCATTCGTGGGGCTGAACCTGCTCCAGTCCGCGTTCACGAACTGGTGCCCGATGATGACTATCCTGAGGAAATTTGGACTCAAGTCGGCGTGAACAATGCAATTGAAGGGTCCCCAGCGCCTTAGCGGGTTCGGGTATTCAGAATTGTCTTCTCCAAAACGATGACAGCTATTGTGCAAGTCGAATTTCGGCCGAGTATCTTGTTGCTTCGTGAAGAGCTACTCCATTCGCTCGGACATCCTGTGGTTTCCGTTCTTGGGGCGAAGACAGCACGAACTATCGATCTCTCGGATCGCGAAATCGGAGTTATCGTAATAGGTCATGGAGCTCCTTGGCGCGAGCGATGTGATCTTGTCGCCTATTTCCGGGAAACCCAATCTAACACTCCCATCGTATCGCTCCTGCGGCGGGAGGAAGATCCTATTATCGGTGCCGATGTTTGCTGTCCCGCAGACAATCCCCCGCAATGGATTAGAACCGTCCGGCAAGCTCTCTCCGGCATACAGTAATCCCGATTTGTCAGGTCCGAGGCCGAGACGCCACATGTGAGGCACAGCGCCCGAGCGCGGCCTCGTAGGGAATCGGTCGGCAACGTTTATCTGCACGAGAGAGCCAAGCAGGATCCGTTTTGTAGAACGCAGAACAATTCTTATTTGCTTCAGCTCTTAGCTATTTCGTAGTACCGGCCATTCACTTCGTTACCCATCACTGCGAAATCGCACGTGGAGGTTTCTAACGGATCCGTTTTGAAGGCAAAATCGATAGTGGGCACACGTACTGCAGCCTCCAACTGTGCAACTGCCTTGCGGCCTTCGAATCGGTACTGCCTAGTTGGGTCTTCGTACTTGACAGGCTCTTCAGTCGACTTGAGCACCAACTTGAAATCCAAGAATGCCGGATTCGTCTCAGCATCCATCGCGGGCCAACGCGGCTGATCAATGATGGGCAAGTTGTTCATCTGAAGCGTAGCCGTCTGGGCGTCCGCACTAAACGTAAGTCCGCTCAAAGGCACAGGCGTGACCCAATACAGGCCCTCGGGAGAAATGGGGGAATGAAAATCATGAATTTGGTTCGCGGGGACCGCCGGTCCCTTGAATACGGTCAGTCACGTATGTGCGAAGACGGCTTGGTGCGTCTGGCGTGCCGCCCAATACTCACCCGCCATATAGCTGTAGTCCGTAGTGGGAGTGCCCCAAGCGAGGCGATTGCCTTTATTATCGGTGCCCATGCCATGGAAGCCATTGCAGCGCGCCAGCCTCCCTTTGAAGTGATAGATGCTTGAAAGCTCGACATTCGGCATCGCGGGTTGGTTGTGGTTGCCGTTCTTGTCGAGCCATGGAATAGGGTACGGGCACTGGCCGCCATTGGACGGCTCGTGATTTTGCGGTATGGGAGCAATACAGGATTGGGGTGCGGATTGTGCACCCAGAGCACCAGGCAGCCAGACTGCCAAAGCAGAAGCAGCTCCGAATCCTAGCCATTGTCGACGGTTCAATTCGAAGTAACGAACGCGATCTCGAGCCATGGCAGTATCTCCTTCACCTTCCAAATTTCTTATACGATGTCGAGATCTCCATGGAGGGTGCATGTTTAAACGGCTTGAGGCTTCGCGTTTCGTTACTCATTCTCCTCCTCGAGGGAATCAGGAATGAGCCGCTCTGCTCATTCCTGAATATTTGGAATGAGCATTTGGGGATCGGAACTGTTGCGGGCCCGAAGTCTTGTTGCGGGAAAGTTTCACCAGATAGGCCGTGAGAAATGCTCATGATTTCGTAATCCACTCGGTCGTGTAGTGGGCAAACCTTTGGACTGCCGCTAACGTGCAAGCTCCCGATACCCAGGAATCCAGCTAGGAGTCGATTCCAAGCCGTCCTGAACAGGTGGAATATTTGGACGGTGTCAGAGCTCGCTGGATTGGCTGCAAAGCCGCCGACAGCCTTTTGAGACGGCTTAGTGAGGTAATTTGCGACGCTTGCGGACTGGAGAAGTTCGCTGGGTGTCGAGTCGCAAGACGGAGTTTACGGACACGAGACTCTTGGATGTCGCGTCCAGGCGGCTCGCATCACAATGGGCCAATGCCGCAGTGTACAGCTCAGCGGCAGAAGACCCCTTCGACGCCGCGCTGGCATGCCTCGCCGCCCGCTGGGATCGCTTGGCCTGTTCTTCGGCGGCCTGCAGCAATATCTTTCTAGCTAACTCAATCTTGCCTTCAGAAACTGCAATGCAGGCAAGCCTTAGAACCGATTCTAGATCTCCCGGAGGTTCGTCCACTGCTTGCTTCGCATAGAGGGCGATATTGTCGAGCGCACCCCGACCTAAGCGGGTAATTTGGAATTCTCGGCGCCCTCTCAACCCTTTCTTGGCCTCGGTCACGAGAAGCCCTTCGAGGAGACGCTTTACGGCGGGCAGAGAGGCACCCAGCGAAACCCCCGCGCGCGCCTGCCAATCGTACGGAGTCCTTATGCCGTCTCTGACCAGCGTCAGGAGGAAGAGATCAAGCGTTCTCACCATGCTGTCGATTACGGTAGCAGGAGGGATTCGCAAGGAAAAGCGGTTTATCGCGGGGCAGCCTACTCCGACGACAGCCGGAGCCCGGAATAAGAATGACTTTTCTACGCCCGCGGCGCGAGTCGCAAGTTCGGACAGCCAGGGGATGCCGTTTAGCAGGCTCGTAAACATAACCAATCAATGCACTTATCGTGACTCCCTGAACGGAAGTCTTCGATTTTGGCCTTTATAATAGTAGATGTAGGCTGATTCAAGGAGATCATCATGAAAGCAGCACAAGCTTCGCAGCAAGTCCCTCCTCGTCGGAGGACTCCAAATGCACGAAGCTCAACTTGAATCAGTCAGCATTAATCCCCGCCCCACATGCCCAGCTGTCGAGAAGATTCTTTACGATCGCAAGTCTGCGGCCTATGCACTCTCGCTTTCGGTTCGCGCGGTTGATTATTACATCGCCGGCAAGAAACTGCCGACCGTAAGGAAGGGCAGCAAGGTCATGATCACCGCAGACGCCCTGAAGAAGTTCGCCAGAACGAACCATTACGGACCCGTCTCTTCCGTGCAGTAATGCGCGTCACGGACTCTTCTGAGCACTAGTGGTAATCTTCGAGTCCGAGGAGAAGGCGTGCCACGCAAGACTGCCGCAAAGATCAGAGGCGTGTTTGAGCGCCCCAAAGGTTCTGGCACATGGTGGATCCAGTATTTCGCTGATGGCCAGCGTCATCGCGAAAAGGTGGGTCGCCGTGGCGATGCCATCACTCTTTATGGAGTTCGCAAGGCGGAAATCCAGACCGGGAAAAAGTTGCCGCAAAACATGCGGCGGGGTGGAGTCAAGTTTCAGGTGTTGGCCGAGGATATCCTGACGTACTCCGCGAACCACCATAAGGACTCGCGGAATGTGAAATCCCGCATTCGCCAGATCTTGCCCGAGTTTGGCGAAAAGGAAGCAGCTTCGATTCTGCCCGCCCAGATTGACAATTGGATTGTCGCCAACACCAAGACGGCGGGGACGGCCAATCGCTATCGGGCTGTGTTCTCACTGATCTTTCGCGAGGCGTTGCGCAATGGCAAAGTTGTCTCCAATCCAGCGCGGCTGGTCCGGCAACGTCATGAAGACAATGGACGTATTCGCTACTTGCTGGACGATGAAGAACAGAGGTTGCGCGAGGTCATTGTGCGCGACCACGCGGAGCATCTTCCAGAGCTCGTGATTGCAATCGGAACAGGCCAGCGCAAATCAGAGCAGTATTCGCTCGAATGGCCGCAAATAGATTTCACTCGTCGCGAGGTCCATCTCCGGAAGACGAAGAACGGTGATGCCCGTGACATACCTATGAACAGCGATGTGATCGCTGCCTTGCAGTCGCTGATGCCCGCGGGCAAGAAACCAACCGGACGAGTGTTTGCTATTCACGATAGTAGAGCCTGGTTCGAGCCCGCCATGGCGAAGGCCGAGATCAGGGATTTCCGGTGGCACGATTGCCGCCACACGTTCTGCTCTCGCCTCGCGATGGCTGGCGTTGGCCTGAAGCAAATCCAGACCATGGCAGGTCACAAGACCATTGCCATGACGGCCCGGTATTCCCACCTGTCTCCCAACACTCTGCATTCAGCCGTCGAACTGATTACTGCGTCAGCCCGCAACCTAGCAAAAAGTCAGGTACCAAGTGCCACCAGAACTGCCACCAGCACAAAATACGCAAAGCGGCTCACCTCTAAGCGAAGGCACAAATAGGTAATATGTTATTGATAAATATGGTATTAAATGGTGCCGGGAGGGGGACTTGAACCCCCACAACCCTTTCGGGTCTGCGGATTTTAAGTCCGCTGCGTCTGCCAGTTTCGCCATCCCGGCAAGGGGAAATTACAAGTCAAGTATCGCACGGTCGGTGTTGTCGGATGAGCTTGGGTGGAGTGAATTGGATTGCACTCCATCGCCAAACGAAGGCGATATGTGTGGCGCACCCGGCCGACATCGACGAAAGGGAGATCCTTCGACTACGCGCTCGCCCGACCCAAAAATTGCGCGGGTCGGAAGGACAAGGCGAGCGCTTCGCTCAGGATGACAAATCAGAACTATTTTGCGATCACGCTAGTGAGCGCCGGCTTCAGGGGCTTCGCCGGGCTTGGGCTTCTTGAGGAGGAAGGGAAGCGGTACCAGGCAAGCCACGATGAGGGCGGCCCACCAGAATGCATTGACGTAGGACAGCAGCGCGGCCTGCTGCTCGATGAGGCCCATGACCTGGTTGTATGCCTGTTGGAGGGCCAATGCCGGACCGGAGCCGGACTTCGCCATGTTGGCGGCGCTGCCATGCACCATCTGGTTGAACTGAGGATTGGCGGTGGTGGCATGCGCGATCAGATTGGTCTGGTGGACCTGGCTCTGGCGAGCGAGGAACGTCGTCAGCATGGAGATGCCAACGCTGCCGCCAAGGTTACGGATAAAGTTACTGATTCCCGAAACTTGGTTGCTCATGTTGCGGGGCACGCCGACGTAACTGAGGATGCTGATTGGAATGAAGATGAAAGCCAGGCCGGACATCTGGTAACACCGCCACATGATCATGGTCCGGAAATCGATGCCCAAGCTGAGGTTAGTGATGTGATAGAGGGCGATCGAGGTCATGCCGAAACCGCAGGCGATCATCCAGCGCGGGTCAACTTTCGTAGAAAGCAAGCCCGCGATGGGGAAGAGAATCATCAACATGAAACCGGCGGGCGATAAGACTTCTCCGGCCTTTTCTGCCGAGTAGCCCATCATTAGTTGGAGAAATTGCGGGATCAGTACGGTGGTGCCAAACAGCACCGCGCCGAGAATGAAATTGAAGAGCACGGTTGCTGCGAAATTGCGGTTCTTGAGCAGCCGCAGTTCGAGAATCGGGTTGGGATGCCGCAATTCGTGGAACACCAGCCAGATCAGGGACACTACCGCCAGTGTGAGAAGCACCGTGATATAAGTCGCGCCAAACCAGTCGTCCTGCTGGCCCTTGTCGAGTACGATCTGCAGGAAGCCGAGACCGACGACGATCAGCGAGAGGCCGATGTAGTCGACCTTCATGGCCGCTCCTTTGAATTTCTTAAGCCACGGCGGATCTTCGACCAATTGTGAAGTCAAAAAGAGTGAGAGCAATCCGACGGGAACGTTGATGAAGAATATCCAGCGCCAATCGTAGTTGTCGGTGATCCAGCCGCCAAGAGTTGGGCCGATGGCGGGCGCGACGACGACAGCCATGCCGTAAACCGAAAACGCAAGGCCGCGCTTTTCGGGCGGGAACGTGTCGGCCAGGATAGCTTGCTCGCTGGGTCCCATGCCTCCGCCACCTGCGCCTTGCAGGATGCGGAAGAAGATCAAGAGCGGCAGGGTCGGTGCGAGGCCGCAGAGAACAGACGAGATGGTGAACAGCGCGACGCACGTCATGTAGAAGCGCTTGCGCCCGATTACCGTGGTGAGCCAGCCGGACATCGGAAGAACGACTGCGTTCGAGACCAGGTAGCTGGTGAGCACCCAGGTGGATTCGTCCTGGCCGGCGCTGAGTCCGCCCGCAATATGGGGCAGAGCGACGTTGGCGATGGAGGAGTCGAGCACCTCCATGAAGGTCGCCAGGGTAACGGTAAGGGCGATGACCCAGGGGTTGAAGCGCGGCTTCCATGTGGCAATCGCGAGTTGTTCGGCGTCAGTCATCGATAGTCGTCAGTTATCAGTTGCCAGTGACGACAGCTCAAGCCAGGGAAAGGCCGTTGCGGTCTTGTCAAAGTTTGAAGTAAGCGGTCACAGTGTTGGCGGCGTTACCGGGGTTTCCCCTCAGGCGTGACAGAAACATTGACTTCAGGAGTCACTGACATGCCGGGACGCAGCAGGCCATCCTGATTGAAGTCGGGCTTGTCGGAATTGTCGAAGTCGATGCGAACCGGAATACGCTGCACCACTTTCACGTAGTTTCCAGTGGCGTTCTCCGGAGGGAGCAGGCTGTAACGCGCGCCAGTGGCGGCGCCGATGCTGGAAACGTGAGCAGCCCACTTCTTCCCGCCGTAGGTGTCAACCTTGATTTGCACGGGCTGGCCCGGCTGCATCTTGGCCAACTGGGTCTCTTTGAAGTTGGCAGTGACCCAGATTTCGCGAAGCGGCACGACGGCCATGAGGTCCTGTCCGGGGGCCACGTTTTGTCCGACTTGCACCGAACGTTTGCCTACGACTCCGTCAACCGGGGCGACGATGGTGGTATATCCGAGATTGAGTTGGGCTTGGTCGAGCGCGGTCTTGGCGCGTTGGGCTTGCGCCTCCGCCGCGGCGGCGTGGGCGCGGGTGACCTCGACCTGCTTGGGTGTGACTTGAGCATTGCGAAGGCCAGCCTTCGCTTGGTCAACGCGAGATTGAGCCACGTGCACCTGCTGTTGCGCAGCCAACAGGGAAGCCTGGCGCGAGGTTACGGTTGCGTTCTCGGCTGCAGCGGCCGCGACAGCCTGATCAAATTGCTGTTGTGCAATTTCCTTCTTGCCAAGGAGCGAGCGGTAGCGCTCGACATCGGCATTTAGCTTGGTGGCGTTGGCTTGGGCTTCAACGATCTGCGCCTGCGCTGCTTCGACCTGCTTCTGGGCCGCCGCTACTCCCGCCTGGGCGCCAGTTACATCAGCGCCTGCAGTATTGATCTGGCTGCTGGATCCGACGTTGGCGATTGGAACATTGGCCTGTGCTGCGAGAAGGTTGGCCTGCGCGTCTTGATAATCGGCCTGTGCGCGATCGACGGCGACCTTGTAGTCAGTGTTGTCTACCTGCACGAGGACGTCGCCCTTGTGTACGAACTGGCCGTCGTCAAAGCTGACTTTTACGACCTGGCCGCCGACGCGCGCGCTGATGGGATAGATGTGGCCATCGATCTCGGCGTCGTCGGTGCTCTCCCACTTCCTGCTGTCGAGCCAGTACCAGCCGACGGCCACCAAGGCGGCGAGCACGAGTGCAAACACGAGAAATTTGGCCTTGGGATTGCGCTGAAAAAGTCCGCGGCGCGGGATCTCTTCGTTGTCGCCATTCTGGTGTTCGTCGCGCTCGACTGGATGTTCGGGCGACTTCAATTCGTTTTGCTCAGTGCTCGTAGGACTCATGTGTTCTTCACCTGTCACTTGGACTGTGGGGGATTTGGCGACACCGGCGGACTGCTGGCTGGCGGCGCAGTCTGCGTTGTAGGGACGACTACCGAGGGCGGAAGCGCAGGGTTTCCGGCCAGATACTGCTTGACCATCTGCTCGGCATTGCCGATCGAGCGGGCCAGCAGTACTTTGGCGATGTTGTGTGCAAACAGGGCGGTGATGTATCGGTCGTTCGCAGAGGCAAGCTGCTGCTGGGCCTGGATGACTTCCACGTTGTTAGTGACGCCGGCGGCAAAGCGATCTTGCGACTGGTTCAGTGCCTGCTGCGCGAAATCCAGTCCGGTCCTGGCGACATCAACCTGTCTGCCTGCGGCCCTGAGGTCGAGGATGGAATCTTCGACTTCCTGTTCGATACGAGCCTCTAAGATTGTCTGCCTGAGCCTGCCGTTCTTTCATTTGGGCGTCTGCGGAGGCGATGTCGGCTTGGACTTTGCCACCTTGAAAGACGGGGATATTGAGCGTAGCCGCGGCGTTGTAGTTGGGGGCCATCGAATCGGGCGTGTAGCCCAGCACACCGTAGGTTCCGGAAACTCCGACGGAAGGAAGATAACCTTTCCACGCGGCGGAGCGGCGAAGTTCGGCAGCACGCACCTGCGATTGCGCCGCCTTGTAGTCGGAGCGGGTTGCGAGCGCCAACTGTACGGCTCCACTCACGGCGACATCAGGCAGATCGGCATGAGGTGCGCGGTCGACCAAGACGAAATTTCTGCTGTATCGGAAGGCCAATGACGCGGGCCAGCGCGATGCGCTGCTTTTCGAGGGCATTCTCGACCTCGATCAGGTTCTCCTGCTGGGCTTGCAGCTGAACGCGCGCGCGAAGTGTGTCGATGTTCGGCACGAGGCCGGCAGCTTCCTGATCTTCTGCGAGCTGGTAGAGGGCCTCGGCGGTCTTCAATTCAGCCTGTGCGGCTTCGAGGCGCGATTCCTGCGCTATGACGAGCAGATAATTTGCTCCGACGGCCAGGACGACCGTGTCGCGGGCATCGCGGTAGCTGAACTCGGCGGCCTTCACTATTTCGCCGGAAGAGCGATAGCGGTCAATCGAGGACGCGTTGAGGGGCTCCCAGTTGCCGGTCGCCTGGGTGGCTGTGAGTCCGAATGGACCGACAGAACTGCGGGAACCCGGGGAACTTGAATCCGAATGCGTCGAGGTTCAGGCGATAGAGTTGCTCGGCGAAAGAGCCATTGATATTGGGTAGCAGATGGCTCAGCGACTGAAGGCGGTCAGCGCGCGCCTCGGCGGTCGTCTGATTGCTCAGGAACAGTCCGAGGTTGTACTTCAGACCGCGGTCGAGTGCATCCATGACCCCAAGATCGATGACGTCACCAGTTGCCTTACCCTGCGGAATGGAGCCGGAGTAAGGGTTGGTGTCGCGGGAGATGACCGACTCGGCGCTGGGCAGCGGGACCAACTGCGAAGAGTCAGCCACCTGGGCAGCCAATTGTGCGCCAGAAATCGCCAGTAGCGCGGCGACGGCCACCTTCCAACCTGTCTGCGGGATTCTCAAAGAATTGCGTCGCATGCGTTTCATGATATATCTAATACATACATGCATGTATGTAATACTACACGAAGCTTTGATGACCAAAGAACGGGAATGGTTGCAAAACTATTGGTCAGATTCTGGGATGGCGAGTAATGGCAGTACGAACGGAAAACATCAGGGCCGCCGCGGCTTCGCGGCAGCGGGAACGAACGGAAGCGACGCGCGCGCGGCTAATCCAATCGGCAGAGAAAATTTTTGCGCGCGACGGTTTCGAAGTGGCCAAGCTGGAGGAGATTGCGGCCGATGCTGGTTACACGCGGGGCGCCTTCTACGCGAATTTCGACAGCAAAGAGGATTTGTTCTTCGCATTGCTGGAAAAGGAAATTTCCACCCGAATCAGCAACTTAGAGAAGGAAATCGGCAAGGTGCAGGAGCCTGAGGCCAAGCTCAAGGCTATGAAGGAGTTCTTTCTCTCCAAGTCACGGGACCGGCGATGGTGCCTGTTGGCGCTTGAGTTTAAGTTGTTCGCCGTGCGTCACCCTGAAGTGAAGCGCAGGCTTGCGGCGATGCACCGCCGCTTTGTGGCTCCACGAGTCGGCATGCTGGAGGACGTGATGCGAGCCCTCGGCCGGGAACTTCCCGCCTCGGCGTTTGCCATGGGAGCGTCCCTGGCGACACTGGGAAATTCGCTGATGCTGGAACACATGCTCGATCCGGCGCTGATGACGCAAGGCGATTGTTTGCGGATTATGTCGAACTTCTTCGACGGATTGACTGCGGCAACGAAACCCAAGGCAGTGCGATAGAGCCGCGGGAATCAGCGGCCGCGAGTCAGCGCCAACTCACTCGTCGAGGGACGCGACATCAGGTCGCGAATGGCTTCCTGCGGTGACTTATCCTCGTGCAGGATAGCGTGCATCTGTTCGGTGATGGGCATCTCGACGCCCATCTTGCGCGCCAAGCCAATGGCCGCGTTGGTGGTGAGTACGCCTTCTGCCACCATGCCATGCATGCCGGCGATGATGTCGTTCAGTTTGCGGCCTTGTCCGAGTTCTACACCTACAGTGCGATTGCGCGATAACCCTCCAGTGCAAGTGAGAACGAGATCGCCGAGGCCGGCGAGTCCCGCCATGGTTTCCTGACGACCGCCGCAAGCCACGACCAGACGGGTGATTTCGGCGAGTCCTCGGGTGATGAGCGCTGCAATGCTGTTGTGGCCGAGTCCGAGGCCGTCGCAAACGCCGGCGGCGATGGCGACGATATTTTTCAGCGAGCCGCCTAACTCGACTCCGACGACGTCGTCGTTGGTGTAAACGCGGAAGCGCGGATCACTGAACTGCGTTTGAACTGCGCCCGCCAGTTCGGTATCGGTCGAAGCGACGGTGATGGCAGTAGGATGGCCGACTGCGACTTCCTTGGCAAACGTTGGTCCGCTTAAGGCTGCAATGCGCGGAGTGAATGGCCGGGGCGACTGGTACAGGACGTCGTTGATGACTTCGCTCATCCGCTGAAACGTGTCGTTCTCGATGCCCTTGGTGGCGCTGACGAAAAGCATGTCTTGGTTAAGATGCGGCAGCATCGACGTGAAGACGCGGCGGGTGTGATGCGAGGGCATGACGCTGACGACGATGTGAGCTCCGCTGAGCGCCTGTTCAAGTCTGTTGGTCGCGATAACCGCATCGGGAATCGGACATCCCGCGAGAAATAATTCGTTGACGTGGCGCGCGTTGATGCTCTCGCAGACTTCGGTTTCGTGCGCCCAGAGTTGGACGTCATGGCCGCCGCGGCGCCCCAGGACGATGGCGATTGCGGTTCCCCATGCTCCGGCACCAATGACAGCGATGCGACTCAAGCGGCACCTGACTTTCCTCCGCCGAAGCGGTTTTCGTTGCCAGCCAGCAGGCGGCGAATGTTGTCTTTGTGACGGACGATGATGAGAAGGGAAGAGGCGGAGATAAACAGCATTACGACGGCGCTTCGGGTTTCTGGTTCGAGCCACCATGCGGCAACAGGAAATGCAACCGCTCCGATGGTGCTGCCAAGGGATATGTATCGAGTGGTGGCCACAACGACCACGAATATAGCGAGTACCACCAGCACGGCAAGTGGTGCAATTCCGAGGAAGGCACCAACCGCAGTTGCCACGCCTTTTCCGCCTTTGAAGCGAAGCCACACAGGAAACATGTGTCCGACGATAGCGCAGAAACCGGCGAGCGCGGCGAGAATGTATACGGAATACGATCCGTAATCGGGCACGTGATCTGGATGATGTGCGGCCAAAAAGAAAACGTGCGCGACGGCGACGTATCCCTTAAGGGCGTCGAGTAGAAGTGTGGCGATAGCTAGGCCTTTTGAACCAGTACGGGCGACATTGGTGGCGCCGATGTTGCCACTGCCGGTCTGCCGAACGTCTTGTCCGCGAAAGATGCGTACGAGGAGGTAGCCGAATGGAATCGAGCCGAGCAGGTAAGAGACGGCGATGATGAGAAGAGTGTGGCTCAAAAGATCCCGTTGGTCGCGGCTGCCGACGGTCGCAACCCAAAGGGCACGCGCTTTTCATAGCGCGGTCCCGCCGACGACAAGTGACTTTCATACAGATAGAACTGGTGCGCCGTCATTGTACCGAAGTCGGGTGACGGGAGTTTTGCGAGTTCGTCGCGAACACGTTGCAAGCTGGGCACCGGCTCTTCACCGTGCACAGGTTTCGGTCGTCCGCTTCCGGAGCGGGCGAGAGTCAAGTGAGGGCTAAAGGGACCGGGTTCGCGTGGGAATCCGAGAGGCGCGAGGGCGGATGAGATGGCGGAGACGAGGGGTTGCAGATGTTCGTCGCCCTGAATCCCAGCCCATAAGATGCGAGGCGCTTTGGGATTGGGAAAAAAACCTATGCCGCAAAACGACAGATGCACTGGCAATGACTTGACGGCCTGCAAGGCATGAACGGTTTCATCGAGCTTCATGATTTCACCGAGGAATTGCAGTGTGATGTGAAAAGTCTCCGGCCCAACCCAGCGGACATCGGGAACGAGAGATCGCAGGCGGTCGCGAAATTCGGTGATACGGTCGCGGATGAGCTCGTCGATATCAAGGGCCACGAACATTCGCATGGCTCACATCACCATGCGGCGAACGAGGTCGAGCGCTTGCTGGCTGGCCCAGCGACGAATGCGTTCGCGGTCTCCGGGAAAACGGCGCTGCACAGTTTCGTGTTTTGTGCCGTCCGACACGGCGACCCAAACCAGTCCGACGGGCTTTTCTTCAGTCCCGCCAGTCGGGCCGGCGATGCCGGTGAGCCCTACTCCAATGTCGGCGTTACAGATCTCACGGATGTTTTCTGCCAGAGCAATGGCGACTTCCTTGCTCACTGCACCGTGAGTTTCGATCAACAGGGGAGGCACATCGGCGAAGAGGGTCTTCAGGTCGTTCGAGTACACTACCGCACCGCCAAGGAAAAATCGAGAGCTACCTGGCACTGATGTAAGACGCTCGGCAACCATACCTCCGGTGCACGACTCGGCAACGGCGAGTTTGAGATCGCGCATTTGCAGGAGATAGCCAACGATCTCCTCCAGAGATTCGCCCCCGCTGGAGAACACGGTATCGTCAAGTTCGTCTTCGAGTTCGCCTGCGAGTTCATCGACTGCGGCTTGAGCCTCTTCGATCGTTGGCGCCGTGCAGCGAAGATGAAATTCGACCTGTCCCTGGCCGGCGAGAACCGTTGTTTCAATATTCGGATACCGTTTGTAAATGGGCGCAGTGCGTTGGTCGGCGGCGGACTCGGGAAGCATGGCGGTTTTAAGTACCTTAGTTGCGATAGCAGAGGGGGGTATCTCTTCTTCCAATCGCGGCTCGCATTCGGTTCGCCATAGAGCTTCCATCTCATGCGGAGGCCCGGGCAGGAGTATGACAGTGCGGGCGTGGCCGTTGACGGTTGTTGCCAAGTATTGGCCGGGAGCCGTCCCCCTCGGATTGGGAAGTACGACGGCACCGTGAATAACATCGGCCTGTTTCGCATTATTCGACGGCATCTGAATGCGCCGCTCGGCAAAGCGCTTGTACATGGCGGCGACCATGTCATGATCGCGGCGGAGATCGACTCCCAAGGCTGCGGCCACGCACTCGCGGGTGAGATCATCCTCCGTCGGACCGAGACCGCCAGTGATGATCACGATATCGGAGCGTTCGAGGGCTGCGCGCGCGACCGAAACCAGGTGGTCGAAGTTGTCGCCCACAACTGACTTGAAGGCGACGACAACGCCCATCTCGTTGAGCTGTTTGGTGAGGAAAAGGGAATTGGTGTCTTGACGGAACGGAGTGAGCATCTCCGAGCCGACCGCGATGATTTCAGCGATCACCAGTTCAGTCTAGCATTGGCGAAAAAGCCATCGAGAGCGTCTAGCGCGAGGGAATCAGCGGACGTCCGCCGATGCCCCAGTCGAGGTGATGCAGACCGCTGTTGGTGGCCAGCACAACTGACTTGCCGGGAGCGAAGGCGAGGCCCACGAGGTTCTGTCCGGATACGGCGAGCGAAGCCTGGCGGTCGGGAGTGATCTTTACGATGCCACGACGGCCGCGCAGCGAAGCTGCAACATAGAGGTTGCCGGTGGCGTCGAACGCCAGTCCCTGAGGCCGGCCGAGCCCGCGGTAGAACACCTCGACATGGCCTTGGGGATCGACCTTATGCACGGCGTCGAAGCTCGAGGTCGTGGGCCCAGTGAGGTAGAGGTTTCCGGAGTTGTCGAAAGCCAGGTGGTAGGCGGCCACGCTGGGCTCAATCATTGCGAAGACGAAGATTTGACGGTCGCGTCCGATCTTGAAGATGGTTCCGCTGCGGTCTCCGACGTAGAGGTTGCCTTCGTCGTCAAAGGCAATTCCGGTGGCGACACCCAGACCCTCGGCGTAGAGCGTTACGGCGCCATTACTTGAGACGCGATAGACGTTGCCGTCATAACGTGACGAGACGAACAGGATGCCGTCGTGTCCGAACGCCATGCCCGTGGGATTCATCAGCTCCATAACAAACGGCTTGGCTGTGTAGCTGTCATCAATGCGATAGATCGCGACGGGAACCTTTTGTCCGCGCGATCCGGAAAAAGTGGCATAGATGTTGCCCTCTTCATCGATCGCAGGGTTGGCTACGGGATGAAGGCTATCGGCAATCGGAACGGCTACGTGTACCGGGCGCGAATTGCTGCGATGTCCGTTGGTGGCGACCACTACACTTCCCGAAGAGGCACCTTCGGGAACGCGGGCCACGATGAATTGATCGGAGCTGATGACGACCGATCCGTCCACGTCGCCGAAGTGAACGGCGGGGCGGCGCATTTCGGCCGGACCGAGGCCGTGACCGAGGATGCGAACTTCGCCTCCGGGCAAGGCACACTGCGGCTCGATCGCGTCGATCTGCGGATTTCGGTTCAAGTTCAGTAAGGCCATAATGCGGACTCGTGTTTTTTCGTTCTCGCGTCGTAGGCGCTTTACTGGACTCTAGCCCAGCAATCGGAAGTGCAGCAGCAACTGCAAAAGGATTAATCCGTAGATGCCGGCCCCCAGGTCGTCCACCACGATTCCAGTGCCTTCGGGTAGGGACTCAAGGCGACGAATGGGAAACGGTTTAACGATATCTAGCGCCCTGAAAAGTATAAAGCCCGCCAGCAGGGGTTTCCAAAGGATGGGGCAGGCGATGAGCGTTACTAGTTGGCCGGCAACCTCGTCGATCACGACATGCGACGGATCTTCTTTGCCGCAACCGCGGGCTTCGAGCGTTGAAGCTGGAATCCCGATGGCTGTGACGGCAATGATGAGCACGAAGATAGCCGGTAATTGTAAGGATGCGGAAAGATGCGATGCCAACAGCCACCAGAGCAGAGCAGCGGCCAGCGATCCCCACGTCCCCGGCCCGGGGCGAAGGCGTCCAGCGCCAAAGAACGTCGCGACCAGCGTAGCCCATTGCGGAGTCGGATTAGTCGCTGCTGTCGGTTCAGTTTGGCTTTTTGCCATGCTCGTCAGCCAAGATCGATTCGATGTCTTCGGGATCGTTCAGAGGGGCCGAGATCACGTACGCGCCGCTCGCCCATTTGCCAAGATCAACGAGACGGCAGCGGTCACTGCAGAAAGGGAAGTCGGAGTCTTTGGCGAGTACGATTTTCTTGCATGTGGGGCACCGCAGGCTGACTGTACGTTTTTTTGGCATCGCGAAACCTAGAGAATTCGGGCTACGAAGTCGTAATCGTGCGCCTCGGTAATTTCGCAACGATAAAATTCGCCTTCGCGCACGTCTTCGCGGTCGCCGATGTCGTTGACGTACACCGTGCCATCGATTTCCGGAGCGTGCATCGCAGTCCGGCCCTGCCAGAGCAGATCGGTTTCCTCAGAAGGGCCTTCGAGTACGAGGTCAAACTGCTGCCCGATGAGCGCACGCTTCTTCTTGCGGCTGATCTGTTTCTGTATCGACATCAGCTTATTGCGGCGGCGTTCTACTTCCTTTGGCGGCACTTTTTCGCCGAGCGCAAATGATCTGGAACCCTCCTCGTCCGAATAGCCGAACACGCCAAGCCAGTCAAACTGCGCCTCTTTCACGAAATCGCAGAGGATCTCAAAGTCTTCGAGAGTCTCCCCGGGGAATCCCACGATGAACGAGGTACGCAGCGTGACGTTGGGAATTTCCCGGCGCATCTTCTCAATCGACTTCAGAAAAATGTCAGCTCCAGCCCCACGCTTCATATTCTTGAGCACAGCGGGCGACGCGTGCTGCAACGGCACGTCGACGTAGGAGCAAATCTTTTCGTTGGCGGCGATGGTCTCCAACAGCTTGCCCGTAATCTTGTTCGGGTAAGCGTATAGAAAACGCACCCAGCGAAGCTCTTCGATCTGCGCCAGGCGCTCGAGCAGTAGCGCCAATCCGTCATTGAGCCCGAGGTCTTCGCCGTAGCAAGTAGTGTCTTGCCCGATCAGTGTGACTTCGCGCACACCTTGCTTGGCCAGTTGTTGCGCCTCGGCGATAACCGACTCAAACCGGCGCGAGCGAAACTTGCCGCGCAACTGCGGAATGATGCAGAAGGTGCAGGGATGATCGCAGCCCTCGGCAATCTTGATGTAGGCCGAATACTTCGGGGTCGAGAGTAGGCGTGGGGTGTTCTCGTCGTACAGGTAATTCGGCAGGTCGGCGATGGCGCCGTCCCACCCATCTTTAGAGAAGCGTCCGGCGGCTTCGCGCGCGTCCCCTTCCGAGCGCGAGTTCAGAATGACGAAGGGCCCCGTCTGGTCGGCTGCGGGAGCGATTCCGGCGGCGGAGAGGATCTGCTGTAATTCGCCGGTGCCGACTACGGCGTCCACTTCCGGAATGTTCTTCTGGATTTCGTTGCGGTAGCGCTCAACCAGGCATCCTGCGACGATCAACTTTTTCGCCCTACCCGCAGTCTTAAGCTGCGCCATCTCCAGGATCGCGTCGACCGATTCCTGCTGGGCCTTGTCGATAAACGAGCAGGTATTGACCACGATGATGTCGGCGTCTTCGGCGCGCGGAGTGATTTCAGCTCCACCCTGCGAAAGCAGGCCCATCATGACCTCACTGTCGACCAGGTTCTTGGGACAGCCCAGGCTGACGAAGCCGACTTTCTGCCGAGCAGAGGGTACGGCGGCCGCTTCCGGCGCGTCGAGCAAGGCTACAGAATCGAGTTTCACAGGCATGGAATCCCTTTATTTTAGCACCTTTGCCCTCCCTCTCGCGGGACGCCCTGTGCACCCAAAATGGTATGATGAAGAAGGTCGGGCGCTGGTCCCGCGCAACGCACCCTGTGAACCCCGCCAGGTCCGGAAGGAAGCAACGGTAACAGGTCACTGCTGTGTGCAGCGGTCAACTGGCGCCTGACTTTTTGCCTTTGATACATGGCCTTCTCTGCGCAACTCGTTCCGCCGCGTGGACATTCTGGCAGCCATCGTTCAAAATGAATCGTCATTCATTCGGCAATAGAAGTTGACGGAGAAATCGATTGTCCAGTCCTGTTCGCGCCAAGATTACCGCTCTCGGCACCTACGTTCCGCCCCGAATTCTTTCCAACAAAGACCTTGAAACCATGGTCGAGACCACCGACCAGTGGATCCTTGAGCGCACCGGAATCCGTGAGCGGCACATTGCCGCACCCGGCGTAGCAGCCAGTGACTTGGCGGTAGAGGCGGTCAAGAAGTTGCAAGAGAATCATCCCTTCGACTTGCAGGAAGTGGACCTCATAGTAGTAGGCACTGTCACGCCGGACATGATGTTTCCGTCCACGGCCTGCCTGGTGCAGAACAAATTGGGCATAAAGCACACGTGGGGTTTTGACGTTTCTGCGGGCTGCTCTGGCTTTCTGTACGCTTTGAACACCGGTGTCGCTTTCGTGGAAACGGGCAGGTACAAGAAGGTGCTCGCGATCGGCAGCGACAAGAACTCCGTAATGGTGAACTATGAAGACCGCGCGGTGTGCATCATCTTCGGCGATGGCGCTGGCGCAGTGCTTCTGGAACCCGCTGAGGAGGGCGAGGCCGGAGTGATCGACCATGTGGCACAGGTGGAAGGCGCCGGGGGACAGTATCTGTACATGCCGGCCGGCGGCAGTCTGAACCCGGCGACGCATGAAACTGTCGATAAGAACATGCATTATATTCATCAAGATGGACAGCAGGTCTTCAAGTATGCCGTGAAGAAAATGTCGGAGATGACCGAGCGCATACTTCAGCGCAACAACCTCACAGGCTCCGACATCGACTGCTTCATCTCCCACCAGGCGAACCGGCGCATCATCATGGCAACCGCCGACCGGCTGAAAATGCCCGAAGACAAGGTCATCATTAACATCGATCGCTACGGCAACACTACAGCGGGAACGATTCCTCTGGCGATGCAGAGCGCTTTGGAAAGCGGCAAGCTGAAGAAGGGCGATACGGTACTGTTAGCCGCCGTAGGCGCTGGCTTCACTTCGGGGGCGACGCTGCTGAAGTGGGCGTACTGAGGACTCGAAATCCGTATGTCGTCGTCCCCGTCACGAGCTATTGTCTGGCCGCTTTCGATTTGACCGTCAGCGGAACGTCCAAGGTTCCGATCTTTCCCGAAAGACGATCGACGACGCCCAGCCGAAGTTGGTACGTACCCGGCTTGATCTGCATCTCCCGATGCAGCTGCAGGCCGGTGCGCCGCAGGGAGGCGAGTTGGGAGTCATTCAAGGCTTGACGGTAGGTCGCGGAGACGCTTCCGCTAGGTTTGCCAGCGGCGTCCCAGATCGCAGCTACGAACAATGTGTCGGGAGACTGCCGATGGTCGGGCAAATTTGTCAATGAGAGATCGTGCACGTCGACCAGGAAGTCAATTTGGGTTGCCGTGTCGGGCTCGTCCGGAGGCAGCACTCGCGCCTTTATGATGAGCGTGGTCGAGGCCGGTGAAGTGGGCTGCATTGCCTGGGAAAACGTTTGGTCAATGTCCGAGGAGTTGAGTGGATCGGGCACCGCGTAATAGCCGGGACGGCACTGCACTCTCGTGTTTGGCGGCGACACCTTGGCGGAGACCTTTCTGAACTTGCCGTTCCAGTTTTCGTTCTGAGGGCGATAGGCCAGAACGTAATAGTTCGAACCGGACTCGACGCTGTCGCTAATGGCCCCCTCCAGATCATTGCGGTTGAAATAGGCATGTCCGCCGGTCAACGAGGCCAAGGTTGTCATGGTCTCATGTACGCTTCGAAGTTCCTGGTTCTGGCCCGAGATTTCTGCGTAGCTACCTCCCCGCGGCAGAAAGGCTTCAGCACTCAGAGTGGAACCATCAGGCCCGAGATAGGGAACGCCCCGTACGTCGATGGGGTACACCGCGAATTGAGTGGTTGCCAGCAACGTGGCGATCTTCTGCATTTGGGGATCGGTGGTGGCGGGATCAAACGGGATGCCTCCAGAAATCCAAATCAGGTTCTTGCGACCGGGGAAAACCGCCATACTTCGTGCCAACTGGCCTAGAGCTTGCATGGTGATCATGGTGCGAGATTCTTCTTTGCCTCGCTGCTCGGTCCAGAGAAACGAGGCCATGGCGCGATACATTTCGGGCTTTTTTCCGAGCCCTGCCATTCTGGCCCGCGCGAGTTCTTCTGAAACATTGCGAGCGTTGCTATACATAGGATGTGGGAACGAGGACAGTTTCTGAGCTGACTCGATGAGTTCGTGCGGGTCGTCGGTAAAGCCATGCACTAGATGTAGCTCGGAGTCTAGCGTGAACAGTGCGACCCGCGAATTGCCGGGCAGTTTGCCCAGGTACTGCAGCAATTGCTGGCGCGCGGTGGCGAGGTTCCGGCGATCGGTATTCAGCGTATCGAACAGGAGGACATTGATCGCTCCGGGCGCACGGGCGGTCAGGAAGTTTGTGTAGGTGTTGGGTGGTAAGTTCGAGGCCAGAGGTTGACCCGCGGCGGCCATGTCGGGGGAGCGTTCTTCAAACCCACGAATCTTCTGCGGCTTGCCATCTTCGAGAACGGTGAAGTCTTGCGCTTTAAGGCCCCGCACCGGCTTGCCGGTTTTATCAGTGACGAGCACATCTAGGATCACTATTCGGCTACTGGTCTTAATGGTGGCCGTGGTTTCGCTGATGGGTGGCGATTGTGCAGATGGGCTTTGTTCTGCCGACACGAAGGTAGCCGACAGAAGCAGACAGTCCAAAACAACACCGGCCCAACGCATAGCAGCTGATCCTAGCCCATCATAACCCGACCTCTGCCGCAAAGTCGCAGCAAGCGGAGCGCTCTGATTGGCATAGCCGGGAGGCGAATCAAGATCGTTCTTTGAGGCGATCCCGCTCTTTGGAAGCATCGAGGCGTCTCTGCGGTTGGGTCATGCGTACTGGGTCGAGGATCTCTTTGATCTGGTCATCTGTCAGGTAGTGTTTCGCGCGCGCGATTTCAATGATGGTCTTTCCAGTCGCCACCGACTCCTTGGCGATTTCTGCCGCTTTTGCATAGCCGATATAAGGATTCAACGCCGTTGCCAGAGATACGGTGCTTTGGGCATAAAATTCACAGCGCTCTTCGTTGGCCGTAATCCCCTTGATGCAAAAGTCCGTAAGCTGGCGCAACATGTTCGCCATGATGGTGATCGACGTGAGAACGCTGTGCGCCATAGTAGGCATCATGACGTTGAGTTCGAGCTGTCCGGCCTGCACCGCGAATGCGACCGCAGTGTCATATCCAAGAACTTGGAACGAAACCATGGCGGCGAGTTCGGCCATCACAGGGTTGATCTTGCCCGGCATGATGGAAGAGCCGGGTTGTAGGGATGGCAGATTGATCTCAGCAAGTCCGGTGTTCGGGCCCGACGCCAGCAACCGCAAGTCGTTGGAGATACGAATGACTTCCAACGCGAGATTGCGCAGCGCTGAACTCACCGACGACATGGCAAGATTGGACTGCATGGCGTAGCGCAGGTCGTCCACGGGAATGAGCTTTTCACCGGAGATACGGGCCAAGTTGGCGACGGCTTTTTCACGATAATCGGGATGTGTGTTAATGCCGGTGCCAACGGCTGAGCCGCCGAGCCCGACTTCGCGAAGCAGTTCTCCTTGTTCTTGAAGGGATCGTTGCGCGCGCTTGATCGCTCCAGCGTATGCCGTAAACTCCTGGCCAAGGCGCATAGGGACCGCGTCCATCAGGTGGGTACGGCCGGACTTCAGGATGTGGTGGAATTCATCGCCCTTGTTGTTCAGTTCAACTATTAGAGCGTCCAGAACTGCGTAGAGCCGCTCTAACTCGAGCAACGTCGCCAGTCGCATCGCCGTGGGGAAGACGTCGTTGGTCGATTGGCCATAGTTGACGTGGTCATTGGGATGCACATGCTTATAGGCGCCGAGTTCTCCCCCGAGTAACTCCGCCGCGCGATTGGCAATGACCTCATTGGTATTCATATGGAAGCTGACGCCTGCGCCTGCCTGAAATACATCAACGACGAACGCATGGTCCCATTGGCCGCGCTGCACTTCTTGCGCGGCTTGGACGATGGCATTGGCTGTCTTCGCATCCACAAGGCCGAGATCGCGGTTCGCCTCGGCGGCGGCCTGCTTCACCATGGCGATGGCGCGAATGAGCGCCGTGTGAGCGCGTAGCCCGCTGATGGGGAAGTTCTCGACAGCGCGGGCGGTCTGAATGCCGTAGTAGACGTCAGCGGGGATTTCCTTCGTGCCGAGAGAGTCTTTTTCCGTTCGAGTAGATGGCTTGGACATTGGCCCTGCCTCCAGCAGAGAGATGATAGCGGAGGCTGGAAGGGTGCGTGAGGAGTCGATCCCACCCCATCGCCAAAATCGGCGATACGATGGGGCGTCCACATTTAGAGTAGTGGTGATTAACTACGCCGTAATCTCCACCAACTGCGCGATCTTTGCCTGCCACTCCTTCGGACCAGACTGGTGCACCGCGTTGCCCTTTGCGTCGACCGCGACCGTCACGGGCATGTCTTCGACTTCGAACTCGTAGATGGCTTCCATGCCGAGGTCGTCGAAACCCAGCACGCGAGATTTCTTGATGGCCTTCGAAACCAAGTATGCCGCGCCGCCAACCGCCATCAAGTACACGGCCTTGTGGTCGCGGATGGCTTCGATGGCGGTAAGGCCGCGCTCGGCTTTCCCAACCATGCCGAGAAGTCCAGTTTGTTCAAGCATCTGTCGCGTGAACTTGTCCATGCGGGTAGCGGTGGTTGGACCGGCTGGACCCATGACTTCTTCGCGCACGGGATCAACAGGCCCGACGTAATAGATAAAGCGATTGGTGAAATCGACGGGCAGCTTTTCGCCGCGATTCAACATGTCGGTCATGCGCTTGTGCGCGGCGTCGCGTCCAGTGAGCAGCTTACCGTTCAACAGCAGGACTTCGCCAGGCTTCCAGGTGGCGACTTCGGACCGAGTGACCGTGTCGACATTGACGCGCCGTGCGCCCGAGCCCATCGGGTCGTACGTGAGCTTCGGCCATTCGTCGAGTGATGGAGGAGTGAGCGCGACCGGTCCGGTGCCGTCGAGCACGAAGTGGGCGTGACGCGTAGCGGCGCAGTTGGGAATCAGCGCAACGGGAAGGTTCGCGGCGTGCGTCGGATACTCCTTCACCTTGACGTCGAGCACGGTGGTGAGGCCGCCCAGTCCCTGCGCGCCAATACCCAGCGCGTTGACCTCTTTATAGAGCTCGATCCGCATTTCCTCGGCGCGGTTGGCTGGCCCGCGTTCTATTAGCTCTTGGATGTCGATTGGCTCCATGAGAGCCTCTTTGGCGAGCAGCATGGCTTTTTCTGCGGTGCCGCCGATACCGACGCCGAGGATTCCCGGCGGACACCAGCCCGCGCCCATCGTTGGCACAGTCTTGAGTACCCATTCGACGATTGAGTCCGATGGATTCAGCATGACGAACTTCGCCTTGGCCTCGGAGCCTCCGCCCTTGGCGGCGACAATGACGTCGAGCTTGTCGCCGGGAACGATGGCCGTGTTGATGACGGCGGGCGTGTTGTCTTTCGTGTTCTTGCGCGCACCGGCGGGATCGGCGAGGATGCTGGCGCGCAACGTGTTGTCCTCGTGCAGGTAAGCGCGGCGTACGCCTTCGTTGACCATGTCTTCGACGCTCATGGTGGCGTCCCACTGGATTTTCATGCCGACGCGCAAGAAGACAGTCACAATGCCGGTGTCCTGACAGATGGGGCGATGGCCCTCGGCGCACATACGCGAGTTGACGAGTATCTGAACGATGGCGTCGCGCGCCGCGGGCGATTGCTCTTTCTCGTAGGCGCGGGTCAGCGCTCGGATGAAATCGACCGGGTGATAGTAGGAAATGAACTGCAACGCGTCAGCAACACTCTGAATAAGGTCGTCTTGTCGGATGACGGTCATTGAGCCTCGTGAGAAACGATGAAGTCAAAAGAAAAGTTTACTCCCCAATGCAGCTTCGACAGCCCTTCGTGGGCCTACTGATAGCTAGGAACTTCGCACAGGTGGCTTTCGTACTATCAACATCAACCTTCGGGAGGCTGCCGCGTGCACCTAAGTATCGAAAGCGTTAGCAAGACTTATCGCACAGGAGTCCGAGCCCTGCATAACTTCTCGCTGGAACTGGGGTCGGGGGTGTTGGGGCTGCTGGGGCCGAATGGAGCGGGAAAGAGCACGCTCATGAGCATCCTGGCGACGATCACGCAGCCCAGTGGCGGGCGAGTGATATGGCACGATGGCATCTCCAGCTTCGATATCGTGCAGCATCCCAATACGCTGCGGAGGGTGCTGGGATATTTGCCGCAGGATTGTGGGATTTATCCCAAGCTGACAGCGGTCGAATTTCTGGAGTACCTCGCCGCCGTAAAGGGCCTGCCAGCCGCTGTGGCAAAGACGCGTGTGCAGGAACTTCTAGCGGTCGTGAACCTAGTGGAGGCGCAAAAGCGTCCGCTGAGCGGATTTTCCGGCGGCATGCGGCAGAGGGTTGGAATTGCGCAAGCGTTGCTCAACGATCCCAAGTTGCTGATCGTGGATGAGCCGACGGCGGGATTAGATCCGGAAGAGCGGGTACGCTTTCGCAACCTGATTTCGGAACTGGCGGCTGACCGGATCGTGATTCTTTCGACCCACATCGTGTCGGACGTGGAATCAACCGCCAACCAGATCGTGTTGGTCAACAAGGGCGAGTTGGTCTCTCACACCTCTCCTGAAGAGTTGCTGATGGCCGTCGAGGGCCGAGTGTGGGAGTGCGTGGTGTCGGCGGCAGACTTCCCGCTGTTCAAGCAACATCACAAGGTGAGCGGGATTGTGCGGCGCAGCGATGGTTTCCACGTGCGCGTAGTGTCAGAAAGCAAGCCATGGGAGAACGCGCTACTGCAGAACGCGCAGTTGGAAGACGCTTATCTCTATTGCCTGAATGCACCGATTGAGGTGGCAGCGTGAAGGCGGCGGTGCCGCAGTTTAACGTGATCTGGCAGATTGGGCTGGCAGATTACCGCGAGCGGACACGACGATATCCTTTTTGGATAGCGATTCTCGGGTGCGCCTGGATGACGTACATGATCTATCTCGACAAGGCGCAGGTCACCTTGGGCGAGAACTACGGCTACTTTAACTCCGCGTGGTCCACGGGTGTTGTCGCGATCATGACTAACACGGTGCTGACGCTGTTCGGATTCTTCGTTGTGAAAAACGCGATCGAACGCGATGAGGGGACGCGAGTAGGAATGCTGCTGGCAGCCACTCCGATGAGCAACGCCGAGTACCTGCTTGGTAAAGTGGTCAGCAATTTCCTGACTTTAGGCTCTTTGGCAGTGGTGTTTCTTTTCTCCTTACCGATACTGCAGAGGCATCGGGGACCTGAATATCCCATTCAACCGCTGACGATCCTGGCGCAATTTCTGCCGATGGTTGTGCCGACTCTCACTTTTGCAGCGGCGCTGGCGGTGTTGTGGGAGTGTATTCCGCTGCTGAAGCGGGGATTGGGAAACGTAGCCTACTTCGCTGGTTGGGTCTACCTCCTGACGGCATCCGGCTTCCGGCAGAGTAATTGGCTCGATTTGCTTGGCTACCGGGCCTTCATGAACAGCGGGCACGCAGCGGAACGGGCGCAAGGCATCACGGGGATACGCGATTTCGAACTGAACGTCGGTCACATGTCGTCAGACCATCCTGGACGGTTTTTGTGGGATGGGATTCACTGGAACCTGGCCACGATGGCAACTCGATTCGAATGGTTGGTGCTAGGCGTCGTGGTAGGCCTGTTGGGGAGGTACTTCTTCAAGCGATTCGATCCGGATTATGCGACCGCGGCGGCGAACAGCGCGTGGCAGAGATTCCTTGGGCGGTTCCAACGCAACCCCAACGGGCCACAGCAGGAGAGCAAGTGGGCCACGGCTGCGTTGCCGCGCTCGCTGGTTGCAGGCTATTCGCAAATTGACCTCTTCGGGCAGCAGTTCCAGTTCGTGAGCGTGGTGAAGGCCGAGTTGAAACTGATGCTTCGCAGCGTGCCGTGGCCGGTCTTTGGAGTGATGGGAATCATCAATTTCGTTGCGATCGTATCGCCGGTGCAGGAGCACACGAATGTGCTGCCGCTTGTCTGGATTGCTCCTGTGCTGCTGTGGTCGCAGATGGGGACGCGCGAACGGCGGGAGAACACGGCTGGACTGCTGTTTTCGGCGCCGCACTCATTCCTGCGGCAATTGCCCGCGCTGTGGACGGCGGGAGCGCTAGTAACGCTGCTGTCGGCGGTTGGCATGCTGGGAAGGGCGTGGATACATCACGATGCCCATGTGCTGGCAACATGCTTGGCCGGTGCGGTGTTCATTCCGTCACTGTCGCTGGCGTGCGGTGTGTGGTCGAGCTCGCCACGGCTGTTCGAGGCGTTATATGTCACCTGGTGGTATATCGCGGTGAACGGCGCACAATTCGCGGATTTTGTTGGCATGACTCCCCACTCGTCGCCTTCGACTTATATGGCGCTGGGAGCGGCGTTGGGTGCAGTTGCATTGATCCGGCGCTGGTGGGACGTGGAGCGTGGTCCGGCGCAGCGCGTGCTGGCGTTCGAGCGGCGCGCCTAGGTCCGATCGCGAAAAGTCGGACGCGAGCGGGATGGTACCCGAGGCAGCCGGTCACGGTATCCTACTTCTATGGAACCCAACCCGCCGGACTCCGCGGAACAAACCTCTTTCGATGTAGTGGTGATCGGCGCCGGGCCGACCGGACTGGCTTGCGGCATCGATGCCAAGCGCGCCGGGTTCAAAGTGACCAATATCGACAAAGGATGCTTGGTCAATTCGCTGTATAACTACCCCAGCAACATGACTTTTTTTACTACGCCGGAGCTACTCGAGATCGGCGACATTCCTTTCGCCAGTCCGAATCAGAAACCGACCCGGCAAGAGGCGTTGGAGTACTACCGCAAGGTCGCGGAGCATTACCAACTGGATATTCGCCAGTACGAGCCGGTTGAGAGTATTGGGGGCGAGGATGGGAATTTCCAGGTCCGTACCATCGACCGACATGGCCGCAACTGCACTTATCAAACGCGCAAGCTCATTCTCGCCACCGGCTACTACGACCTTCCGAACTTGATGAACGTTCCGGGCGAAGATCTTCCCAAAGTGCTGCACTACTATCGCGAGCCGCATCCGTTCTTCAATCTCGACGTGTTGGTGATTGGCGGCAAGAATTCAGCCGCCATCGCCGCGCTGGAGCTTTGGCGTCACGGCGCAAGGGTGACGATGGTTCATCGGCGCGAGGGCATTAGCAATTCGGTCAAATATTGGATCAAGCCGGACATCGAGAATCGCATCAAGGCAGGACAGGTGAAGGCTTACTTCAACAGCACCGTGAAGGAGATCGCGGCAGACCACGTTGTGCTCGACACACCAGATGGGGAAGTGACGCTCGCTAACGACTGGGTTTTTGCCCTCACCGGCTACCATCCGGATTTCGAGTTTATCTGCAACCTTGGATGCAGGCTCCGCGGCGACGACGACAGCAAGCCGGTAGTGAACTCGAAGACTCTGGAGAGCAGTGTTCCCGGCATCTATCTGGCGGGGGTCATCGTTGCCGGCATGCGGACGAATGAAATCTTCATCGAAAATGGCCGGTTTCATGGGCGACTTATTGCGGCCGACCTCGAGGCAAAATTGAGAGGCACAGCCTCTGCCTGATTCACGGTTTAGCGGTACACTAACGTTGCCCCCCAATAAATTGAATACTGCAAGTGCAGCTCAAACATCACTGGTGGAGACCTCTTCTATGGCTAGTCGCCTGTCTAAGCCCGTATTCCTTGGATTCATTACTATCCTTGCTTTCACGACAGCTCTTAATGCTCAGGAAGAACACTCCTGGGGCTATTCCGGCCAGACCGGGCCGACACATTGGTCTGAAGTCAGCCCAGTCTGCAAGTCCGGTCGTGCGCAGTCTCCGGTGAACATCACGCATGCCGAACGGAGGGACCTGCCAAGTGTGGAGTTCTCCTATCATCCGGCGGCGCTCAACGTGATTGATAACGGCCACACCGTGCAGGTGAACTACGCTCCGGGCAGCACGCTCAAGGTCGGCGACAAAACATACGAGCTGTTGCAGTTTCATTTTCACCATAAGAGCGAGACCGCGATTCATGGCAGGCATTCGCCCATGGAAGTCCATCTCGTTCATAAGGACAAAGACGGCAATCTTGCGGTGGTGTCGGTCTTGCTGCAACAAGGCCGAGCTAATCCGGCCGTCGCGACTACCTGGTCGAACATTCCGTCAGTTAAGGAAAAAGAAGCTTCCCCGGCGGGCGTCGAAATTCAGGCTGCGCAGCTCTTGCCGGCGAACCATCGCTACTACACTTTCCCAGGTTCTTTGACCACCCCGCCCTGCACCGAGAATGTGACCTGGCTGGTGATGGTCTCTCCGATGACGGTTTCGAAGGAGCAGATCGAACAATTTGCCAAGCTTTATCCCTAATGACGAGCGTCCCGTGCAGCCTCTGAACGGCCGGGCGGTATTGGAAAGCAAGTAAGCTCCGAAAACTGACGACTGCAAGCCTCACCGTGCGCTGGAATCTCTGATAAACTCTTGCGCGGGGTGAGGCTTGACCGTTTCGACAACGAAGTCGAAACGCCCTTTCGACCTCACAAGGAACAAATCAAAGGACCGGCGAAGGTACGCGGATGACGCGCTCCGCCGCGGAGGATGGCAATGGCAACCGCAACCAGCAGCGCAGCACTGCATAGCCGCGTCGAGGACTTCCTTCGGAAGCCGCGGCAGATGTTCATCAATAACCAGTTCGTAAATTCGGCATCCGGCAAGACCTTTCCGACCTATAACCCAGCGACTGGCGAAGTGCTGGCTCAGGTGGCCGAGGGCGACCGCGAGGACATCGATCGGGCAGTGAAAGCTGCTCGCAAAGCGTTTGAAAGCGATGCCTGGACCTATATGTCGGGCTCGCAGCGCGGCCGCCTCATGTGGAAGCTCGCCGATCTGCTGGAAGCGCGCACGGAAGAGTTCGCCCAGTTGGAGAGCCTCGATAACGGCAAACCCCTGGCCGTTGCTCGCGTAGCAGATGTTCCGCTGGCAGTCGACCTGTTCCGGTACATGGCTGGATGGGCGACGAAGATCGAAGGGCAACACGATTCCGTTGTCAGGCGGCTCGAAGAAGGCGCAGTTTCTGGCATACACGCGTCGCGAGCCCGTTGGGGTAGTCGGGCAGATCATCCCGTGGAACTTCCCGCTGCTGATGGCCGCGTGGAAGCTTGGCCCGGCACTCGCGACCGGATGCACGGTCGTATTGAAGCCGGCGGAGCAAACTCCGTTGTCGGCGTTGTTGCTGGCTGAGTTGATTGCCGAAGCTGGATTCCCGGAGGGCGTCGTCAACGTGGTTCCGGGATACGGCGAGACGGCAGGCGCGGCGCTTGCGGCGCATCCCGACGTCGATAAAGTGGCGTTCACCGGATCGACGGAAGTCGGCAAGCTGATCTTGCAGGCTGCGGCGGGCAACCTGAAGAAAGTTTCGCTTGAGCTGGGTGGCAAGTCGCCGAACATCGTATTCGACGATGCCGATGCGAAATCGACTATAGCCGGGAGCAGTCCATGCGCAATCTTCTTCAACCATGGGCAGTGCTGCTGCGCTGGATCGCGCCTGTATGTTGAGAAAGACATGTTCGATGAGGTAGTCGAAGGAGTCGCTAACCAAGCCAAGAAGATCAAGGTCGGCCCGGGATTCGAACCGGATACAGGCATGGGGCCGCTGGTTTCGTTGGAGCAGTTTAATCGCGTATGCGGCTATCTGGAGTCCGGACTTAATGAAGGCGCCGAAGCGGTAGTGGGCGGCAAGAAGAAAGAAGGGCCGGGTTATTTCGTGGAGCCGACCGTCATGGTGAAGACCAATCCGAACATGAAGGTTGTTCGCGAGGAAATATTCGGGCCGGTCGTGGTGGCTTCGCCGTTCAGCGATATCGACCAGATTGTCGCCGAGGCCAACAACAGCGAGTATGGACTGGCCGCAGGCGTCTGGACGAAGGACATCAGCAAGGCCCACCGTGTGGCACACAAGCTGCGCGCAGGAACGGTATGGATCAACTGCTACAACGTGTTCGATGCGGCTTTGCCGTTCGGCGGCTACAAGCAGTCGGGCTGGGGCCGCGAGATGGGCCACGAAGCGCTGGAGATGTACACCGAAGTCAAAGCCATCTGCGCTGCGATCTAAGAGCTTCGCGGTACTGGGGCGGCAATTCAAGCGCTTCCCAGTACCGCGTTTTTTGTTTGTGCGAGGTTATAGCTTTTTCGCCACAGAGAGTGAAAGTCGACTAGTCGCCAATCACGGTCAATGCCGGCTCTTCTGGCATTGCCACGCTGGCGGCAATGTTCTCCAGCGAAGGACGGAATCCGCGCTGTGCCATCACAACGACATTCGAATTCTCGCCTGCCGCATTCCCTTCCACCCAGTTGTGCCGCTCGACGAACGTCTGCGGCTCATAGGTGACGCCCTTGGCCAGTCGCCGGTCCTCGCGTTTGGAGGTCCACAGCAACACGGGGCCGACAAGCATGCGCAACAAACGGGTGGAGATTCCGAATGCTGACTCGACCTCCTGCCGCAACTTGCTGAATGCGGGCCGAGACTTCAGGATTGCTGTGCTTCAACCGCTTTTCCATCGCCCAAAGAGCGCAATTATAGGTGGTGCGCAGCTTGCGCGCCTCGTGCTCGAAGCGCGCACGCACGCGTTGTTCCGGATGATTGTGATAGAGCTGCCATCCGTTGAACAGCGTCTGGCAGATGCGGAACAGACTCGGGCCGTTCATCTTCGAAGTCCTGCCGGAAAGCGCCGTCGAGCAGCTCCTGTCGACTCATCGCGGGAGATGGCGGCATGACGGAAGTTGAACTTGAACTGGCCGTGAATATCGGCCAGGTCAATACCCTCCAACATTCGGCCTTCGGCGGTCATTTGGTGATAACAGCGGAGTTCCCGGGACCGGAGTGTACAACATGAACTGATGGAAGTCCGTGCCATGCGAAACCGCATAGTCGATGTCTTCGCTGAATGTTCTCGGGCGTGTGGTGCTCCAGACCGACGATGGTCGAGCCCAGCATCTTGATGCCGTGCTTGCGCAGATCGGCGACGATGGCGCGGGTATCGGAGTCTTTCAACTTGGCGTATCCAGATTGAGGCGACTCCAGGCCGACCCAAATCCACGAGATCCCGAGCTGCACCAGTTCTTCCATCGAGTATTTACGAATGGCGTTGATCGACGAAAAAACGTAAAGCGCCCAGGTCTTGTTGTGCTCCTGCATTAGCTCCAACAGTTGCAGGGCGCGAGGACGGTTAAGCAGGAAGTTTTCGTCCATCACGAAGAACGACTGCACTCCGAGGCTCGTGCTCCATGTGCTGCATCACGTCGAAGAGCTGCTCGCCGGTTTCGTAGAAGTGGTGGGTCTTACCCTTTCCGCCGAAGAATGCCGAGGTCGTGCAGAAGTTGCAACCCATGGGGCAACCGACAGAGGGAATAATCGTCGCGGCGGTATCGCGCGTGTTGTCGGGCACTCTCATGCCGAGTATGCGGAAGCCGAACCCGGAGAGAATTTCCGGGTGCACCACCGGTGCACTGGAGTCTTCGCCCAGGAACCGTCGCATCCAGGCGATGCCTTCGCCCTTCACGATGTGGTCGGCGTCAATCATTTCTTCGATGCCCGGAATTCCCGCAACGTGGCCGCCCACGACGATCGTGGAATGCGGCGACAGCTCGCGCACTCGCCGGCACATTTCCGTACCTTGCCGAAGTTGGGAATGATGCCAGAAATGCCAACGATGTCGTAGGATGGCGATGTCAGTTCGCTCTCGAACTTGTCGAGGGTAGGGAAGTCGAGCAGCGTGCTGGGAGCAGAGATGTTCTGCTGGATCATCATCAGCCCCCACGAGCGGTGGAACATGCGCAGCGAAAAGCTGCCCTGCTCGCGGGTGACCTGGTTGTGGTAGAGCTCCATCGGATTGATGGAGCGGCTGCCGAATTCGTCGTCTTGTGCGTAGGGTCCGAATACCGAAGTAAGAAGAACCTTTGCTTGGGTGCCTTTGGGATGACGGGATATGTAATCAGGGCCGTTTGAAACCATAACTTCATCGTAGGAAGTGCCAAGGCTGAAGTATGTGATGTGTGCACGTTGTCGGAGCGAAATGACAGAACTATTACATTCGCCAAATTGTTCTCAAATGTCACGTGCGAATTTCCGCAGCAAGAAAAAAGGGCAGGACCGAAGTCCTGCCCGATCGAATGTAACGCTTCTTGACTTAGTTAGCCGGCGGAGGCGGCGTCAGTCCCGTTCGCCATCTTCTGCACGTGCTCGGTTGATGCGGGTGATCGCCTGAGTTCGAACTGCTCGGCCTTGGCCTGCTGGTCGCTGGTCAGCACCTGGGTGTAGATCTGGTGCTGCACGGCTTCGTGATTCATCGTCATCGCCGCATGCAGTTGCGCCTGCTGATTGGCGAGCATCTGGATCTTCGCCGCATCGTAAGCGCCATTCGCGGTCGCCGCTAACAGGGCCGCGCGGTTCTGTTCCATCTGCAGCATCAATGGCTTCATGGTGGCGTGGTTCGCCTGCATGATTGTCTTGACCTGCGCCCTCTGCGCGTCGGTCAGGTTCAGCTCATGCATCGCCATTCCCATGCCTGGCCCATCGTGCCCGGGTCCGCCCAACCGCCGTGCGGACCGCCTTCAGGTCCCTGCGCATAGGCGACCATCGCCGCGCCGCATACCAACAATGCCATCACGCTCACAACCACGACCAACTTCTTTCATACTCTTGACTCCTTCTGAGGTTGACAGGTTCGCTGTCGATACTTGTAGAACACCAACTAACGCAAGTCCACGGTAAAGTCCGGTAAAGCGTGGTAAAGATTTGTGCCGCCCATGCGCTAATCTTCGCCGCTTTCTAGCAGGCAGTACTTGTGCACGTATATGGTTCCGTGACCAGCAAAAACAAGTTCCCGAAATGTTTGCCCGACACAGACTGTCGCACCCGCGAGGCTTCATCGTTGCTTGGCACCTTGGTGGAGAACTTTGTTATCGAGAGACCTATAACGACGATTTAGACACGTTTTACTACCTAAGTTGTAGAAATAGGTTCCTCCCGATTCCTTTCTTTGTGTATCTGTAACAATTTATTAATCTTCCTGCGGGAGAGTCTGGCCGCCGGTCTCCCTTTGTCACATCGACATTGTGCGGAACGTCACACGGGTCGGTGCGTTATGTCCGTCCGTCTTGGGTCGCCTAGCCCATAAAGTTCGCCCCCGAGACCTAATACAGACCGGAAGCGATGGGTTGCGAGTGCTGTCTTCGGAGCTTTCGTGTCTGCGACAAGAAAATTGCGCTCATGTGCATGGAGGCAAAAGTGCGAAACTCTCTCCGGTTTCTCCGGGTTCCAACACTTCTGGCAGTTTGTCTATTGATGGCTGGATTGCTGCATGCCCAGTCGACTTCGTCAGAACTGAAAGAACTCAAAGACGCGATCGCTGCGCAGCAGCAGCAAATCCAACAACTTCAACAGCAGGTTCAGTCACGCGATGCAGCCATCCAACAGTTGCAATCGCAAGTAGGACAGGCGCAGTCGGCCGCCAACCAGGCGCAGTCCACGGCGCAGTCGGCATTGAGCGCCGAAAAGAAGGAAGGTGCGATTTCTGCCGATGACTTCAGCGCGCTCCAACATCAAGTGACAGACCTCAAGGCGACAACGACCACCGACGCCGACGGGATCAAGGCAAACGAGAAACGGCTGGCTGATCTGGAGAGCCCACTGGCCATCCACTTCAAGGGCATCACCCTGACGCCTGGTGGCTTCATCGCGGGTGAAACCGTTTGGCGTCCGCACGCCACGTTCTCTGATATAAACACTCCGTTTAACGCGATTCCGTTCTCCGGCCAGAGCCAGGCACGCTTCTCCGAGTTCTACGGGTCCGGCCGTCAGTCGCGTATCTCCATGCTGGCGCAAGGCAAAGCGGGAAACATGAACTTGACTGGCTACCTCGAAGCCGACTTCCTCGGAGTTGGCGTGACTTCGAACGAAAACCAGAGCAATAGCTATGTGCTTCGTCAGCGTCAGTTGTGGGCTCAGGCTGCACTCAACAACGGCTGGACGTTCACAGGCGGCCAGATGTGGTCGTTGGTGACGGAAGACCGCAAGGGCCTCGACAACCGTACGGAAGCGCTGCCGATGCAGATTGACGCGCAGTACACTGCTGGCTTTAGTTGGTCGCGGCAATACGCTTTTCGCGCGGTCAAGAACTTCCACAACAAGATCTGGGCCGGCTTCTCAGTGGAGAACGCTCAGACGCTGTTGACAGCATCTGGCGTTCCTACCTATGCGACGACGTCGTGCTCCAGCGGGGCAACCGTGGGGTACAACTCGGTAACGAAAACAGCGACGTATAGTTGCCCGGGATTTAGCAACTACCTAATTGGTGGTCCGGGTACCGGCGCCGGACTCTACAACCAGTTTGCCAACTATTCCTCCAACGTCGGTCCGGATATTGTGGCCAAGATCGCGTTTGAGCCCGGCTTCGGACACTACGAAGTCTTCGGCGTGGCCAGCGCCTTCCGCAACCGCATCTATCCCAATGCCAACGAGGTCAACTCGACGACCGGTTTGCCGGCTCCCTCGGCGAGTGGCGCTTACAACCAGACCATCTGGGGCGGAGGCTGGGGCGCAAACGCGCGCTGGCTGACGTATCAGAAGCACATCGAAATCGCCCTGCACGGTTTGGGCGGCAAGGGTGTCGGCCGCTACGGCGACGCTACGCTGCCAGACGTGACGCTCAATCCTGGCGGTCACGAGAAAGCATTGCAGAACTATCAGGTTCTGGCCACCCTTGAGTGGCACTCACCGCACTGGGACTTTTACGGGTACGGCGGTGGCGAGTATGCGGGCCGCACCTGGTACGGCACCAAGCCCGGAGGATTCGGACCAGTAGGCTACGGCTCGCCGCTGGTCAACAACAACGGCTGCCAGACGGAAACCCTGCCCGGAGCGCCTGGGCAAAATTACTTCACAACTGGTGCCGGTTTCCAGCCCGGTATCTTAGGAAGCTGCGGTGCACAGACCAAGAGCGTCGTCGAAGGCACTACGGGCTTCTGGTACAAGCCGTATAACGGTCCCAAGGGTCGCTTGCAGATGGGCATGCAGTACTCCTATCTGGTGCGCGCAGCTTGGGTAGGTTACGGCGGTGTTTTCCCGACTGCTCCGTCTATTGTTCCCGGGAAGAGCACGCTGGCTCCGGAAGCGATCGAGAACATGTGGTTCACGTCGTTCCGGTATTACTTGCCCTAAACGGAGCGGTAGCTGAAATATCACGGGGTGGCGAAGCAAATTCGCCACCTCATTTTGCGTCTTCACCGCGGCGGACTTCGTGACCCTGGGTTGTGTCTTGCATCACAGGGAATGGTGAGTTGTGTCCGCTTCATAAACTTGTAGTCAAAGTAGAGTTTCCTGCGTAAGATTCTCGCCGTATTCCAGGCTAGATTTATGTGCGGCTGAACTTTTTCTGGAGGCGCAAGCATGTCGGTTTCCGCCCAAACTACGAAGCAGTCCCCCGCAACTTCGTCCGGGTGGTCAGGATTGGTTTTCACCCTGGTCGCGATCGTTGCCGCAGTCGTCATACTCAGATGGCCTGAACTCAGTTCGGGATGGCGGCAGGGTTACGATCCGATCGGCCAGTGGTGGCTGTCTACCATCATCGCTTCGCTTCCGGTTATCGTGTTGCTCGGCGCGCTTGCGTTCGGCCACGTCAAGGCCCACTACGCGGCGCTGGCGGGACTGATTGCGGCACTGTTGACAGCAATCGTCGGCTTTCACATGCCTGCCCGCATGGCAGCCGCGACCGCGGTATACGGCTCGCTCTACGGATTGTTTCCCATCGGCTGGATTGTTCTGAACGTCATTTTTCTGTATCAGCTCACGGTCGAAGCGGGACGCTTCGAGGTGCTCAAGCACAGCCTCACTGGAATTACCCAAGACCGCCGTTTGCAACTGTTGCTCATCGCTTTCAGCTTCGGTGCGTTTTTTGAAGGTGCTGCCGGATTTGGAACTCCTGTTGCTGTTACCGCGGCATTGTTGATCGGTCTGGGCTTCCGTCCGCTACAGGCATCTGGACTTTCGCTGATCGCTAATACCGCTCCCGTCGCCTATGGAGCGCTCGGCACGCCGATCATCGCTCTCGCTGGTGTCACTGGCTTCAGCGAAATCACACTCGGCGCTATGGCCGGACGTATCTTGCCGTTCTTCTCATTGCTCGTGCCCTTTTGGTTAATCTGGGCATTCGTGGGCTTCGCAGAGATGCTGGAGATTTGGCCTGCTATCCTGGTGGCTGGAGCCTCGTTCGCGACCTCGCAATACTACATTTCCAATCATCACGGGCCATGGCTCGTCGACGTAATTTCTGCTGTAGTCTCCATGCTGGTTCTTATCGCGTTTCTGAGGGTATGGCATCCCAAACGTGTCTGGACTTTCGAAGGCGAGGAAAAGAAGACGGACCACCGCGCCTCGCATGGATACAGCAGCGGAGAAGTGGCTCGCGCATGGCTGCCCTGGCTCATCCTGAGCGTCATCGTTTTCTGTTGGGGCACTTTCACGGGCAAAAAGATCATGAACACGCCGGAGAAGGTCTTCACCTCGACGGCTACTTGGAGCACGCCTCCCAGTAAAATCACAAATCCCCAATTTCCCATACACGGATTGAATAAACTGGTCGAACGCGTGCCGCCGGTTGTAACCAAGAACACCAAGGAACCCGCGGTGTTCGGGCTGAACTGGTTGAGCGCCACCGGGACAGGCATTTTCATCGCCGCGATCATTTCGGGCTTCATTATGGGCTTCGGTCTCCGCGACATTTTCAGGATTTATCTGAAGACCATTGTGCGTGTGAGGTTCTCGCTGCTCACGATTTCCGCCATGATGGCGGTTGGCTTCCTCACGCGATATGGAGGTCTCGACGCCACCATGGGACTGGCTTTCGCGCGGACCGGCCATTTCTATCCGTTCTTCGGAACCCTTCTCGGGTGGCTGGGCGTGGCGCTTACCGGTTCTGACACTTCCTCAAACGTGCTGTTCGGCAGCTTGCAGAAGATTTCCGCGCAGCAGGTGGGCGTGTCACCGATCTTGATGTCGGCGGCCAACAGTTGTGGTGGAGTAATGGGCAAGATGATCGACGCACAAAGCATCGTCGTCGCCAGTACCGCTACCGAGTGGTATGGGCATGAAGGCGACATCTTGCGCTATGTGTTCTTCCACAGTATCGCGCTGGCCTGCCTGGTCGGGGTTCTGGTTTTCCTCATGGCATACGTCGCTCCGTTCACGCACCTCGTGCTGCCTTGATGAGCACCCGCACCTTGGGCGCAAAGTTGTACTTCGTCAAGCGCTCCCGGTGAATGCAGGAATGCTCTTCGCCGGGAGTGCGTGTTTGTAGGCTTTTGATGTCCGGCTCCGTTAAGCTCCGGGGTAGGGAAGTATTTGTTATGGCTACCACCGTTCTTAACTCTGCCCCAGCGTCGTCAAGCAGCATCAAGTCGGCACTCGGCGCGCAAATCGATGCCGAGCGCATCCTCATTCGCCCTATTGACCTCATCGCTTTCGCATCGGACGCGAGTTTCTATCGCCTGATTCCCAAGGCTGTCGTGCTCGCGAAAGACACCGAGGAGGTGCACAAGCTCTTCCAATTCAGCCAGCGCATGGGAATCCCCATGACCTTCCGCGCAGCCGGATCCAGTCTTTCAGGGCAGTCGATCTCTGACGGATTGCTGGTCGAAGTGGCTCGGCACTGGCGGAACTTGAAAGTCGAAGACGGTGGAAGACTGATACGTGTTCAACCCGGTGTTATTGGCGCGCGAGCCAATCAGTTGCTGGCTCCGTACGGTGCCAAGATCGGCCCAGATCCAGCGTCGATCGCCACGTGCACCATCGGAGGCATTCTTTCCAATAATTCCAGCGGTATGTGCTGCGGAGTGGAACAGAACGCGTACCACACGCTGCAGTCCATGACGTTCATGCTGCCGGCGGGCACGGTCATCGACACCGCTCGTCCTGACGCCGATGAGCAATTTCGCGCGCTTGAGCCGCAACTCGCGCAGGGCATCCTCGACCTGAAAGCTAAGCTCGAGAGCGATCCGGCGCTGCGCGAACGCGTCCGCAACAAGTACCGGATGAAGAACACCACTGGTTACTCGCTGAATGCCTTTCTTGACTACGACAAAGCGGTGGACATTTTCCAGCACGTGCTCATCGGCGCCGAGGGCACGCTGGCCTTCATTGCAGAGGCTGTACTCAATACCGTTCCGGATTTGCCTGTGAAATATACGGGACTGTTGTTGTTTCCTGATCTGTACGCGGCGGCTGATTCCATCGTTCCGTTGCGGCAAGCTGGAGCCAAGGCGCTCGAAGTCATGGACCGCGCTTCGTTGCGATCGGTCGAGAACCAGGCGGGCATCCCAGCGTCAATTCGCACGTTGCCTGACGGCGCAGCCGGACTGCTGGCTGAGTTCCAGTCGACGCAGGAGTCTGAACGCCAACAACTGGAGAGACTGGCTGCCGATGCCGTTGGCGGGCTCAAACTCGTCGAGCCCGCGATGTTTACTCACGCCGCTGCCCAGCAGGCACTGCTTTGGAAGATTCGCTCGGGCATGTTTCCCTCGGTGGGATCGGTACGCAAGACCGGCACGACGGTAATCATCGAGGATGTTGCGTTTCCCATCGAGCGGCTGGCTGATGGCGCGCTCGACCTCACCAAGCTCTTTCATAAGCACGAGTACGACAACGCCATCATCTTCGGCCATGCCAAAGACGGCAACCTGCACTTCGTCATCACGCAGGGCTTCAACGATCAAGCTGCTGTCGACCAGTACGCGCGATTCATTGACGACGTTGTCGATGTGGTCGTCAATCGCTACGACGGAGCGCTCAAGGCGGAGCACGGCACCGGGCGCAACATGGCTCCGTTTGTCGAGACCGAGTGGGGAACCGAAGGCTACGCGATCATGCGGCGGCTGAAGGAGCTGGCCGATCCTCACAACCTTCTGAATCCGGACGTCATCATCAATTCGGACCGCCTCGCTCACCTGGAGAATCTCAAGCGCTTCCCGACCATCGAGCCGGAAGTCGATAAGTGCATCGAGTGTGGTTATTGCGAGTCCAAGTGCCCGAGCCGCGAACTTACTCTGACTTCTCGCCAGCGCATCGTCGTCCGCCGCGAGATGGAGCGGCTGCAGAACAGTCAAGGGTCCTCTGAATTGTATGCTGCGCTTGACTGCGATTTCCCCTACTCCGCGCTGGACACCTGCGCGACCGACGGCCTCTGCGCAACTGCTTGCCCCGTCAGCATCGACACCAGCCAGTTAGTGAAGCGTTTCCGGCGCATCCGGCAGACGCCTTCGGCACAGAAATGGGCAGCGAGTATTGCCAGTCATTTCGCAGCCACGGAAGGCGCGGTCCGCTGGTCGCTGCGATTGGGGCATGCCGCTCAATCGGTAATTGGAGCGTCGGGCGTGCGCGCGATCTCGCGAGTGATGAAAAGCATGTTGGGCGAGAACCTGCCCGAGTGGACGGGAGACATGCCGCACGCGGCCAGCGCTGTTCCGAAGACGACTCGCGATGGCGCGCAAGCTGTGTATTTTCCATCGTGCATCTCTCGCACGATGGGACGCTTGCCCGGAGAACCGGAAGACCGCTCTCTCATGGAAACGGTTCTCGAACTCTCGCGCCGGGCGGGCGTTCCGATATATATCCCGGAGAATGTCGTGGGAACTTGCTGTGGCACGCCGTTCTCATCGAAGGGCCTGACCGATGCTCATGCGATCAGCGTCAACGCTGCGATGGAGCGGTTCTGGGAGTGGTCGGAGCAGGGAAGACTGCCGATCGTGGTTGATACCAGCCCTTGTACTTACGGTTTCCGCAACGCTCGCGGTTATCTGAACGAGGAGAACCAGCAGCGCTTCGACAAGATGACGTTCCTGGATTCAATCGAGTTCGCTCACGACACACTTATGCCGAAACTGCGCGTCACGTCCAAGGCGAGTTCAGTTGCTCTGCATCCAGTTTGTTCAGTTACTAAACTTGGCATCACGCCGAAACTCGAAGCCATTGCAAAGGCGTGCAGCGAGAAGGACCTTGTTCCGCTCGACGCAGGCTGTTGCGCCTTTGCCGGAGACCGCGGCTTCCTGCTGCCCGAGCTCACTGCTTCGGCTACTCGTCTTGAGGCAATCGAAATAAAGGCTATGAAGCCCGAAGCCTGCTACTCCAGCGGCCGGACCTGCGAAATCGGAATGACGCGCGCCTCAGGCCAGGTTTATCGCTCGTATTTATATTTGTTGGAGGGAGCCACGCGCTAGGGCCGGAAGATCAACAGTCTATTAGTCCTACAGAGAAGTTACTCGCGCGCGCGTCACCATGAAATACGACGCCAGCAGCACCAGCAACAAGCCGTTGACAGCAACGACTTGCGGCGCAGTGAAGGGCGGGACGAGCCAGCCGGATACCAGGTTCCCAATCGGCATTCCTCCGCGAAACGCCACGTTATAAACGCTCATCACGCGGCCGCGCATTGCGTCGGTCGTAATCAGTTGCACCAGCGAGGTCACGGTCGCGAAGACTGCCATCATCGAAAATCCCACTATTACAACGATGCCGTAGCTAAGCGCCAGCGAGTGCGAGAGCGCGAAGCCAGAGATGGCGGCACCGAGACAAATCAGCCCCAAGACCGCAAAGCGTCCCTTGTGACGAAAATTTCCCAGGGTTGCGATTACCAGCGATCCGCAGATCGAACCGATTCCCATGAAGCTGGTAAGCCAACCGTAAGTCTCTGGGCCGCGATGGAAGATATCTTTGACGAAGACCGGGAAGAAGGTTCGCAGAGGCATGGCGAGCGCAGTCATGCAAAAAGCCAGCAAAATCAAGGCTTCCATCGATCCCTGCTGTCGGACAAAGCTGATGCCCTGCTTGAAGCTGCTCAGCATCGAATCCGTGGTCTTTTGCGGCATGAACCGCGAAGTGATCATGGTCAACGCGATGACGGGCGCAAGAAACGAAACTGTGTTCAGCCCGAAACACCACGATTCGCCGAACCTGGCGAGAGTCAGTCCGCCTAGGGCCGGACCGACAGCCAGCGCCACGTTGAATTGGATGGAATTCAAAGCGATGGCATTGGGCATGTCTTCGCGGTCGACGAGCGTCGGAATCAACGCCTGATAGGCTGGGCCGCCGAAAGCCTGGGCAAAGCCCGACACCAGCGAAAGACACAGGATGTGCCAGACATGGACGGCTCCGGTGGCGACCAAAACAGTCAGAGTTCCCGCGCTGAACAATTGAATGTACTGGGAGGCGAGCAGGATTCGACGGCGCTCTACGCGATCAGCTATCACTCCGCCCAGCAACGACAGCAAAAAAATCGGCAGCCCACCGAGAAATTGGTCGAGGCCGAGCAGGAAGACCGAGTGGCTCAAGCGGTAAATCAGCCAGCCTTGGGCGACGATCTGCATCCAGGTACCGATGCTGGAGGTGCAGGCGCCAATCCACATGAGGCGGAAGTCGCGATATTGGAATGCCTTGAAGGTCCTGCTGACTCTCGTTTCCATTACCGCGGTCGCCAATCGGATTCCATCCTCTCGGTACAGTATCAGAATGGACGTTGCAACAGGCATTCGGGTATCGAGCGAGAATGGCTATTTACCAGTGGGTAATTTCATTCGGAGAGGCTAGCTGGTAAAGAAGAACCATGCCGTCAGCCCGTACCCCCTCCCCTACCGCTCCTGCATCATCGCCAAAATCAATGACTTAGAGATGGCTTTCCCCGCAAAATATTCCATTTAATAGGGTTGTCCCTAAAGTCTCTCTTCATAAGCACTTGCGGCTGCCACTTCGGACCTCCGAAGCGGCAAAGGGGCTAACGAAGAAGTAATCACAGTTGTTAAAGATCGACATTGTCCGAGCCGCCTCTGCAGTTTGGATGGATTGGACGCACCAATCCCTGCGCCCGAGTCTAGCGCTGAAATCGAGGGCGTCAAGTTACGAAGGTACATGTACCGATGGGCGTGCACCGAGGTAGGAGAGAGTAGCTGCAACCCAGAATTGCACAGGAAGGCAATTCTGGGCCACCCGCGGCATTCTTCTTCAGACGAATGAATAGCAGATCCCTCGCTGCGCTCGGGATGACAAATCGAGAAGATGGCAAACCGAAATGACTTGATGTTCGCGTTGTCAGGCCAACCAGAGGGCTACGGTTGCGAACGGGTGAAGACAGCCTTGTGCTCGGGCGAGAGCATTTCGATCAGGACTTGATTTTTCTCGGGTGTGAATATCGCGCCGCGGCGACCCATGCCGGTGTTTTCGCTGGCGAAGTAAAAGGTGAATGTGTCGCCGTTCCAGTTCGTCAGCTCATGGTAGCTGCCGCGTGGCGGTAACCGCAGGATCAGACGATTTTCCTGGACCGAGACTTCCACGGATCCGAAATACTCATTGGTGTAGGTGCCGGCGTAGGTGCTTAGGGATTTTGCGGGAATCGCGACCTTGGGCAGGGCCATCGTTGCGTAGTTGGGCGAGGCGTCCTGCGACTCAGCGATCATCTGGGAGAAAAGCTTCGCCAGGAGCGGCGGATAGTCACGCTGCGGTTTGCCGTAATGCACCATGTCGAGAAAGTACAGGCAGATCGACTCAGGCAAGCCGACGGGCATGCTATTGCTAAGGGCTAGTATGCCGAGGTGCTCGTCGGGAACCATGTAGACCGCTGTGGCTGCCCCCTGGAAGAATGCGCCGCTGTGTCCGAGCTGTGTGGGGCCCTTGGGGTTGGGTCGGACATCCCAACCTAATCCGTAGTAAGTGCCTCCTGGACACTCGGTGGGCTTCGCGGGATCGAGCGGTTGAGTGCATATCTGGGGCTTGTGCGTTTCCGCCAGAGCATCGGCGTTGATGATCTGTTTGCCGTTCCACTTACCGCCAGCAAGTTGGAGTCGCACCCACTCGCCGAGATCGCGGGCGCTGGAAGAGACGCCGCCGGCGGGCGCTTCGGCGTCGGCCTCGCGCACGAAACGGTTGACGGGCTCTCCATTGATAAAAACGTGAAGCGCGGCTTTGTTGGCACGGTCTTCGTAATCAGAGAAGCGCGAGCTGGTAGAAGTCATGCCAAGGCGCGAATAGAGCTGATCTTCAGCGATGGTTTCCCAGGGCTTGCCAATCTTGATGGCGGCGGCGATGGCTCCGGTGGTGTATCCGAAATTGCTATACGCATAGGTCTTGCGGAATTGTCCCGGCAGCGGAAGATCGCGCATGCGATACAAAATGTCGGGACGGGAGTAGCCCAGGTCTTCCAGCATGTCGCCGGATTCGGTGGCGAGGCCGCTGCGATGGGAGAGAAAGTCGCGGATCGTGATCTGGCTGGTTGTCTGAGGATTAGAAAGTTGAAAGGCCGGATTGAGATCAATGATGCGGCCGTCCCAACCGATTTTGCCTTCGCCGACGAGCGACGCAAGGATTGTGGAAGTGATGGGCTTGGAGAACGATGCGATCTCAAAGACGGTGTCGGGATCGACAGGCGCGGGTTCTCCAACTTTGCGAACTCCGTAGCCGCGTAGAAACACGACCTTATCGTTGTAAACAACGGCGACGGAAACTCCGGGGACTTTGGTGCTGGCCAGCGACGACCGAATGTAGCCATCCAGTTGAGAGAGGGCAGCGTTAACCGAATCAGCCGAATCCGCTGCAGTTTGCTGCGCGGCGCAGGACAAACAGGCCAGACAGACGACCAGCATTGCTGAGGCGAAGTAACGCAAAAGGGTCATCGGACGGATTTCCTCGTGGGAAGCATTACACCATGGGAGGCAAGAATCGTCGATGGTGCGCTGCCTGTGGCAGGTGGTCCACAGAGGGCGTCCGCGGGGAAGGAGCTCTAAGTCAAACCCTGGCAAGACATTGTCCTAAAAAACCGGCCCAGCGGAACGCAGTAAGACGACCTGGGCAACTTTTTTCCTGAATGTGCAATTTTGCTCAGTACTCAATTTGAGCAAGTGCGACGATTGCCCTGTGAAACTACCGTGCAGTTGGTAATCGAGACCGACGCTCGGTACTACACGATCGGCGTCTTATCGGCCCAGGATGGGTCAGCGGCTTCCGCCTACGGCTTCCAACCGTCTGCGGTTCCGGAGCCTTCGTCTTTGGCGCTAATAGGCGGCGGATTGTCGGTATTCGGCTTTTTCCTACGTAAGTTCCGTTTCGGAAAGTAAGTCCAATAACGCACGAAGGGGAAGCACGTCCATAGGCAGCGAGGATGGACCTGCTTCCCCAACCCGTTTCTCTTTAGGGATTTGAGTGTTGTCGTCCAGGCTGGCGAGCTGAATCAGTTGGCCAGATTGGATTTATGCAGTGTGTCCGCTTGTACAGCGGGTCGCACAGTGCAGTCTGGGAAAGCGCCAGCTCGTTCCAGATGTAGTAGCAGTCACCTTCGCCTGCAAAACCGCTTTGATTTGCTGCCCGTAGCGCGGCCCTCTGGGCCGCGCTTCCTCCCCTACCGTGCGGAATTTCCAGCGCTCAGTTTTCGGTTTTGAAGCTCGCCTGTGCAAGAGAGCACAGGGGATTCCTGACCTATTTCGCACATCGAATAAACTTTAGTAACCAGCTAAAGTTACTATAATATAACCGCGCAAGTAGCTGAAAACAGGTACACATCCCAGTCCAGCGGGTGGGACTCGTGGCGTTTTCCGCACGCGGTGAACCTATAGAGGTATTGGATTCCAGGCGAGAGAGCCTAGTATCGGCCTTCCGGACAACGCTGGCCACCCTTCGATGTCCGGAAAATCCAAAATTCAGGTCCCCCAATGAAAACAGCGGAAAGTGCTCGTCCGTCGTACGCGATTGCCTTCCGGCGTCTGTTGACTGTGCCATCACCGATGGGTCGCCGATTTCCCACTGGTGTGGTCTTAGCACTGGTTACTTACTGCCTAACACTCTCGTTTTCTGTCTTCGCAGCTGACACTGCTGCTCCCGCCAAGATCGCGCCAAGCGTGGCGTCCGCCACTGCGCTTGGTGGCAGTAGCGAGGCGCTCATCGTATTCAGCGAACAGGCTGACTTGAGCGGCGCCGCCAACCTGCCGACTAAGCTGGAGAAAGGCAGATATGTTTACAACGCGCTGCGGGAGGTTGCGGAACGTACGCAAGCCCCAATGCGCAAGCTGCTGCAAGAACGCGGAATACCCTACGAGTCGTTCTATGGCGTCAACATGATTAAGGTGACTGCCAGCCGCGACCTCTTGTACGAACTGGCCGGGCATAACGAAGTTACGCGGATCGACGCCAACCCAAGAGTCCAGAGCTCGATTCCGGTGCCCAATCTTTCAACCCCAACCGGCCCCAACTTGTCGAAACAAAGCCAGTCGACGCAGCAGGTAACCGGAACCATCGAATGGAACGTGTCGCGAGTGAATGCGCCTCAGGTCTGGGCGCTTGGTTATCACGGCGAAGGCATGGTGGTAGCGAATGCTGATACCGGCGTCCAGTGGGACCACATCGCTCTGAAGTCGCACTATCGCGGCTGGAACGGTACAACGGTCGACCATAGCTACAGCTGGCATGACGCGACCAGCGACCATTCCCTGGTTCCCATCGACCCACAATTCCATGGCACATTCACCATGAGCGAGATGGTGGGAGACGATGGATTGGGCAACCAGGTCGGTGTGGCTCCAGGGGCGCAGTTTATCGCCTGCCGCAATATGGACAAACACGGCGTCGGCTCGCCGGCTCAGTACATTGAGTGCTTTCAGTTTCTGATAGCGCCCTATCCGATGGGACATCCGGAACTGGCGAACCCGGCGATGGCGCCCGACGTGATCAATAATTCGTGGGACTGTCCGAGCAGTGAAGGATGTTCGCTCACCACGCTGCAAGCGATTGAAAATGCTGTGAACGCAGCGGGCATTTTTCAATCGATGGCGGCAGGGAATTACGGGCCGAACTGCTCTACCGTCTCAACCACTCCAGCGATTTTTGGCGCCGGTGTCGGAGTTGGTGCTACCGACTCGTACAACACCGTTCAGCGCTTCAGCAGCCGTGGGCCGGTGACGGTAGACGGCAGCCAGCGCTTGAAGCCGGAACTCGTAGCACCTGGATACAACATTCGCGCTGCCATTCCGTACCAGAACATGTACCAAGGGTACTGGTCGGGAACGTCGATGGCAGCGCCCCATGTGGCCGCTGGAGTCGCTCTTCTGTGGCAAGCGAAGCCGGCGTTGATCGGACAGATTGGCACAACCGTGACCACGCTGACCCAGACCGCTACGCCATTCACGAGCACGCAGAGTTGTGGTGCCCTTCCTGGGACGTCTATTCCGAACGCCGCGTTCGGCTACGGGCTGCTCAATATCCTGAAGGCGGTACAGGCTCCTTAAGGGAACGCTGTTTGCAAGGCTGGCTCGTCCGCAACTCGGGCGGGCCAGTTTTTTGCGGTTCACCTGCATGCGTGTTATTCTTTATGACGTAACAACATACGACTAAAACAGAGTAGGAGCGCACCCGAAGCAGTGTTAGCCCGAGAGAAAAAAACCGCCCTGATTGACCAGTACCGTACTCACGACACGGATACCGGTTCGCCGGAAGTCCAGATAGCGATCCTGAGTGAACGGATTGGTGAACTGACGGAGCATTTCAAGACGCATAAGAAGGACCATGCCTCCCGGCGCGGTCTTCTCATGATGGTCAGCAAGCGTCGTAGTTTGCTGGACTACCTCAGAAAGTCCGATACCGAACGCTACAAGGTCGTCATTCAGAAACTGGGCATCCGTAAGTAAGCTGGCCAGCCACTGAAAACAGCTTTTCAAGCGTATTGTGCGTCAATTTCTCCCCTGCCACCGCCCAACGCGGGCTGGCCGGGGACCCCGAATGGGTTGTGGCCTTTCGGGAACATCCATATTGTTCGAGCTGGTACGGGCGCGGCGCGCGCCCGCACACTCGGTTCCAGCCCCTCTCGGCTGACATGACCTCCAATTCCTCTATGCCGCTGCCGCATCCATCCTGCCTCGCGGTACGTTCCATCTCAGCGAACGCCAGGACCACCAACATTCAGGGCCGCAGCGGACCCGGGAACCTATCGGTTGCGTTTTCCACGGAAGGAAAATAAATGAAACCAGAAGTACATGAAGTAACAGTTCAGCTGCACGGCGGAAAATCCATTCGCTTTGAAACAGGCAAATATGCCAAGCAGGCACATGGATCGTGCATTGTGCGCATCGGCGAGAACGCCGTTCTTGCCACCGCCTGCGCCAATCCTGACCCCCGCGAGGGTATCGACTTTTTCCCGCTTACGGTTGACTACCGCGAGTACACGTACGCTGCGGGACGGATCCCCGGCGGATTCATCAAGCGTGAAGGCCGACCGAGCGAGCGCGAAATTCTGACCAGCCGCCAGATCGACCGCCCGATTCGTCCGCTGTTCCCCGAAGGATTTCGCTGCGAGACCCAGGTCATCGCGATGGTTCTGTCGGCTGATACCACGAACGATCCAGACGTTGCCGGAATCAATGGCGCGTCGGTTGCGTTGAGCGTTTCGGACATTCCGTTTCATGGCCCCATTGGCGCGGTGCGCGTCGGCCAGGCGAACGGCGAGTTTGTCATTAACCCGACCTACGATGAGCAGCGCGCGGGCAAATTGAACCTGATGGTCGTCGGCACCATGGACGGCATCGTGATGATCGAGTCGGGCGCGAAGGAAGTCTCCGAAGAGGTTGTGGTCAACGCGATCGAGTTCGGTCACCAGGAAATCAAGAAAATTTGCGCCGCCATCAACGACCTGGTTAAGAAGGTTGGCAAGGCGAAGCGTGTGGTCGAGCCGGTTGTGACCGACGAAGCGTACCTCGGCGAATTGCGCTCGAAGTTTGGCGCGAAGTTGACGGACGCGGTCAATACCGAGAAGTATCAGAAGAACGAAAGCTACGGGCTGATCAAGAAGCTGAAGACCGAAGTGAAAGAGTTGGTCCCCGAAGAAGACGAAGCGGGACGCAAGAAGGCCAGCAAGTACTTCGATCTTCTGCGTGAGCAGATCTTCCGCGAGCAGGTGATTAAGGAAAAGCGCCGTCCGGATGGCCGCAAGTTTGACCAGATCCGCGACATCTGGATCGAGGTTGGCGTGTTGCCGCGCACTCACGGATCGGCGGTGTTTACCCGTGGCGAAACCCAGGCGCTGGTTACCACCACGCTAGGTACTGGTGAAGACAAGCAGCGGCTTGAAGCGTTCGAGGGCGAGACCAAGAAGCGCTTTATGCTGCATTACAACTTCCCGCCGTTCTCGGTGGGTGAGGTGGCCTTCCTGCGTGGCGCTGGTCGCCGCGAGATTGGTCACGGAGCATTGGCTGAGCGAGCCATCTCGGCAGTTCTGCCGGACGAGACGGATTGGCCGTACGCGATGCGCGTGGTGTCTGACATTCTTGAGTCGAACGGTTCGTCGTCGATGGCAACGGTTTGCGGCGCATCGCTCAGCTTGATGGATGCGGGCGTTCCGTTGAAGGCCTCGGTGGCCGGAGTTGCGATGGGACTGGTGAAGGAAGGCGAAGCTTATGCCATCCTGAGCGACATCGCTGGCGCGGAAGACCACTACGGCGACATGGATTTCAAGGTTGCCGGAACGCGCGAAGGCATTACCGCGCTGCAGATGGACATCAAGGTGATGGGCATCACGGCGCAGATCATGCGTGAAGCACTGGAGCAGGCGCGGCATGGTCGTCTCCACATTCTCGACAAGATGAATGAGGTGATTACCGAGCCGCGCACCAACATCAGCGAGTTTGCCCCGCGCTTCTACACGGTGCAGATTTCGACGGACAAGATTCGCGATCTCATCGGGCCGGGTGGCAAGGTGATTCGTGGAATCATCGAGCAGACTGGCGTCAAGATCGACGTGGACGACACCGGCAAGGTGAACGTCTCGTCGAGCGATCAGGAAGCGGCTGCGAAGGCGTTGCAGATGATCTCCGACATCACGGCCACCGCTGAAGTAGGGAAGACCTACCTCGGCAAGGTGACGCGCCTGGCCGATTTCGGGGCGTTCGTCGAGATCATTCCGGGCACCGACGGCCTGCTGCACATCAGCGAAGTTGCCGAACATCGCATCAACGACGTTCGCGACGAGCTGAAAGAAGGCGACCAGATCCTGGTGAAGGTGTTGGCTGTCGAAGGCAACCGCATCAAGCTGTCGCGCAAGGCCATTCTGAAAGAGCAGCGCGCCAAGATGGGCGGGGATCCCTTGCCTGAGGGAGAGGAAGCTCCCGAGGGTGCTGCGGTTCCGGTGGCGTTCGAAGGCGGGCACGAGAACGCCGACGAGCCGAACTTCAACCGCGAAGGGAGCCGTCCTCCCCGTCGTGACGGCGGTGGCGATCGCGGTCCGCGTCGCGGTGGTCCTGGCGGTGGCGGTGGACGCGGCGGCGACCGTGGCGGTCGTGGACGCGGCCCGCGGCGGTAAGTCAGTGGCTAGTGGTTAGTATAGTAGAAAGTAGAATCCCCACTCATGCGTAATGGCTGAGTGGGATTTTTCATCGTAGCGGAGGGCGAAGAGCGACAGGCGTCGTCTCCGGCGAGTGTTACGCTGAAATTTGGCTTGCCTTCTCTATTGCGTTACACCTGCCTGTGCCGATCCCATCTCCGGGCTAAGTGGCGTCGCTGACCTTCCCGTAAGCTCACATGATGTGGAAGCGCTCCGCGTCTACTGGAGCGAGGTCGCCAACCCCGAAACTCTTCTTGAAGGGCCTGTTCGGTTGCCAGCAGAACAGAAGTTTCGCCAGGTACTGAAGGACCTTGTCGTTCGTGCGTCGGCGATTTCATTTTCGTTTCCTGCGCTGGTTCCCGCCGTTGAATCGATCGATTCCCTCATCGTAAAGCATAAAGAGCACTATGCAAGCGCTCTCGAGCAGTTAGCCGACATGGTGGAGTATGAATTGACCGCGACGTGGGCTAACGACGAATCGTCCGATCTCGCCACTCCCGTCAGCGGCCGCGAGTATTTGAAGCGCCGGGAGGAATCCGGATCCCGTGTCGCGGCTATTGACGCGAAGCTTAAGACGGTAACCGGCGGCATTGTTCGCGACTGGCGGTCGCGCCAGGACCGGCGCAAGCACCTCTGGTACGCCTTGGTGCACCGTGAAGCCCGCGAACGATTTATCGCCGCCTTGCGCAGCGCCGGACCATCCGAGGGAGTGCGGTTGCGTCTAGGAGGGCCCTGGCCTCCCAACGAGTTCGTCCGCGGAGAGACAAAATAACCGGTGACGCGTCCAACTTCTGCGGCGAATTCCCAATGCCGTACATACCGCGTAACATAGCTCTTTAACCAACTTTTATGCGCACATTTCGGCTCGCAGCCCTCTCCTGTCTCCTGACCGCCTCTGTCTGTGCCCAGACTCCAGTACCTTCCCCCAAGCCGCCGGAGGACTACTCCCAGCAAGCCTTCGTCACCGAGCACTACTCGGACACGTTCCGCTTTGAGAACGATGGCACCGGCCGCGAGCAGATCGACGCGCGCATCAAGGTCAACAGCGATGCCGGGGTGCAAGCGCTCGGTCAGTTGAAGGTTGGCTACAGTCAATACAGCGACAAACTGGAGATCGCCTACGTTCGCGTCATCAAGCCCGATGGCACGGTAGTAACTGCGCAGGAGTCCGCGATTCAAGACGTGACCTACCCTGACGCCCTGATGTACACCGACTACCACGAGAAGCACATCAGCGTGCCCGCTCTGCGTCCGGGCGACACTCTGGAGTACCAATTCGTCCGCACTATTGTGAACCCGCTCACGCCTGGGCAATTCTGGACGAGCTACGACTTCCGCGACCGTGGAATCGTGCTCGACGAGCAACTCGAGATCAACATTCCAAAGGCGCGCCAGATCAAGCTGAAGAACGAACAGGGCGCTGATCCCAAAATTACCGACGAGGGCGATCGGCGTATTTATCGCTGGAAGCATTCTCACCTTGAAGACGAAGAAGACGGCGACGGCAAGGACAAGAAGAAGCGCACGCCGCGCAGGCGCGACGAGGATGAACCTCCGTCCGTCCAACTCACCACTTTTGAAAGCTGGCAGCAGCTTGGCGACTGGTATGCCGGCCTGGAGAAAGACCGCCGCGTGCCCACCGACTCCGTCAAGGCCAAGGCTGCGGAACTCGTGCAGGGCAAGACCACCGACCTGGAGAAGGTGACGGCCCTCTACGATTTCGTCTCCAACGACTTCCGCTATGTCAGCCTGTCGTTCGGCTTGGGGCGCTATCAGCCTCACGCCGCATCCGAAGTTCTGGCCAACGCTTACGGCGACTGCAAAGACAAGAACACACTGCTCGCCGCATTGCTGGCCGCGCAGGGATTCGAATCAACTTCGGTGCTAATTGGCTCGCAGCATGTAGCTCGACCCCGACATCCCGTCGCCCTCGCAGTTCGACCACGTAATCACGCGAGTGAACGTCGATGGCCAGCAAATCTGGCTCGACAGTACGAACGGCGTGGCGCCCTTCCAGATGCTGTCATATCCGCTGCGTGACAAGCAGGCGCTCGCAGTCGCGCCCGACGGTGCCTCGGCCCTGGTTCGCACCCCCGCCGGACTTCCGTTCGACGGCTACGACCGTAGCCGCAGCGAAGGCAGCGTGAGCGAAACCGGAAAGCTCACCGCTCACTTCAACAATGTCTCTCGAGGCGACTCCGAACTTGGCGTTCGTTTCGCTATTCGCCAGATCGGCAATAATCGTTGGAAGAGCCTATTCGAAATGATGTTGGCCAGCACCCCCATGAAGGGCGGCGAGATCACGAACCTCAAGGTCGGCGACCCCGCCAACACTGAGAAGCCATTCGAAATCGACTTCGACGTTGCGGTCAGCAATTACTTTGACTGGTCTGCTGCGGACCCGAAACTATTCTTGCCAGTGCTGGGCTTCCAGCTTCCGCCTCCACCCGACGATGACGACAAGAAAGCCAAGCCCATCAAACTGGGTGGTTCCAACACAGTTTCAGTCGAAGTGAATTTAGGCATACCCACCAAATATGGCGTGCGCCTTCCCATTGGTGTGGATGTCAAGCGCGACTACGCCGAATACCATTCCACCTATAAATTCGACGCCGGCCAACTTGTCGCGTCGCGCAAGATGCAAATCAAGATGGCCGACATCCCCTACGATCGGCGCGACGATTACGCATCGTTCCGTCGCACCGTCGAAGCGGATCAGTCGCAAGTGATTTCACTGGAAAACAAAGCTCCCGGCACCGCCGGACTGAGCGGCGAGCAGTCGCCCGATGAATTGTTCGATTCCGCACTGCAGGCAGCCAACAACAATAACTTTCCGTTGGCGATTGAGCTGTTGGAGCGCGTTGCCAAGCAGGACTCCAAACACAAAGACCTGTGGAACAACCTCGGACGTGTCTATCTCGCGGACAGCCAGTATCAAAAGGCGGCCGACACATTCAAGAAGCAGATCGACGCCAATCCTTACGATGAGTACGCGTACGTGTTTCTAGGTTCATCTTACGAAGGCATGCAGCGTTACGACGACGCCATCGCGCAATACCAGAAAGCCATCGAGGTTAGTCCGCTCGATGTTTCAGCCCACCTCGGACTGGGCGGGGTGTACAGCAAGCTGAAGCGCTGGAACGATGCGGTTCCGGAACTGGAGAAGGCGGCGCAGCTGCAGGACAAGAATCCGCTGACGCAGATTGCGCTTGGCCAGGCCTACCTCGCGGTCGGCCAGACTGACAAAGCCATGGCTGCTTTCGATCGCGCCATCGCAATCTCAACCACCCCCATGGTGTGGAACAATATCGCATACGCGCTCTCTGAAGAGAACGTACAGCTCGAACGCGCCAGCCAGTATGCTGACGCTGCCATCCACGCCTTGGAGACGCAACTGCGTGACGTCAACCTCGACAGCCTTCGCATGCAGGATATTTTCACCGCCAATCTGCTCTATGCCGTGTGGGACACTAAGGGCTGGATAGAGTTCAAACGCGGCAACCTCGACGTTGCTGAGCGCTACATACGCGCTGCCTGGGACGCGCGGCCGTCAGGCGAAGTTGGCTTCCACCTCGGTCAGATCGCCGAGAAGCGAGGCAAGAAAGACGAGGCAATCCGTTATTACATCTTTGCGTTGGCGGTCGACGCGCCCAGCGTGGAGACCCGGCCCCGCCTGACTGAGCTTGGCGTAACTGGCGATCTTGACTCGCGTATCGAAGCTGCCCGTGCCGAACTGAAGACGTTACGAACGCGCAAGCTCAATGCCACGGGAAAGGGAAGTGGTGACTTCTTCGTGTTGGCTTCGCCCTCGAAAAACGAGCAGGTGAAGTTTGTGAGCGGCGACACGGAAATCAAAGGTCTGGCAGATGCGGTAAAGTCTGCCGACCTCGGCATGATCTTCCCGGACGCTTCCTCAGTTCGCGCATTGCGCCGCGGAAACGTCAACTGTGGAACTACTCCTCCTGCTCCGGCAGCGAAAGCGAAAGCCGCAGCAAAGAAGCCGGCCAAGGGGAGCGCAGAGCCCCCGGCAGAACCCAAGGCCGCTCCGACGACGAAGCCTGAACTCTTGCCCGGCCCGTGTACGGTGGAGCTGACACCTGCGGATCAGGTCCGCTCGATTGAGTAAGCGAAGGTGAGTAAAATAGTGCAACGAACAGGCAGGAGATGAAGATGGAAGATCTGCGTTTTCCGATCGGCAAATTCGACTGGGTTCCTCCCCAGAACGAACAGGAAATGGCCAAGCGACGCGCCCATTACATTGATGTCCTCGCCCAACTGCCTGAGAAGTTCAGCCAGGCCATTGCTGGCCTGTCGCCGGAACAACTCGACACTCCGTACCGCCCCGAAGGATGGACGGTTCGCCAACTGGTGCATCACGTCCCCGACAGCCACGCCAATTCGTACATTCGCTTTAAGCTCGCGTTGACCGAGTACGAGCCCACCATCAAGGGCTACAAGGAAGACATGTGGGCCAAGCTGGCTGACACGGCCAACACACCGGTAGAAGTGTCGCTCCAGATGCTCAGCGCCTTGCACACGCGTTGGGTGACGTTACTGCGCAGCATGGACTCCTGCGACTTCGCTCGCACTGTGCGCCATCCCGAGATCGGCGTGATGGATCTGAACCGCCTGCTGGCGCTCTATTCGTGGCATTCCCTGCATCACACGGCGCACATCACGGGCCTTCGCAAGCGCTTGGGCTGGAATTAATCCGGTTCACTCCCAGTCCGAAAACAGGACTATAGCGACGAACTCTCGTCGCGCAAGGTCACGCGCTCGATTCTCGGGCCGACATCTCGCCAAAACTGCGACTCAGCGCAGATTCCATGGCTTCCGTCCCATTGTATCTGTCCATTTCCAGACTGATTTGGGGTGGCCGCGCGATTGCGCGCCGCCAAACGCAGATATTGACCCGCAGAATGCGGAAATGTGGGCCGCGATAGCGCTGCTTACGATTGAGAACTCATACCGTCCCTACGCGTAACTGACAAAGGCAAGCCCAGCAGGCGACTGCCGGATGGTCGTCAGCATCTCACCAAAGAACGCACACAGGAGATATCCAATGAGCCGAGTTCTTGCACGTCTCGCATTTCTAGCACTTGTGCTATCGCTAGCAGTTAGCGCAGTTGCCAAGCCCAGATCCGAGCACGTTACCCTGTTCCATGACGCCAGCGTGAACGGCACGAACCTCCCCGCGGGCGACTATACCGTCAAGTATGACGTCGATGGAAATAACGCCCAGGTGAAGTTCATGCAAGGCAACAAGGAAGTCGCCACCGCCGAAGGTCAGATCAAGACTCTACCCAACAAGGTCAATACGAGTCAGGTTGTTCTTAACAACGACTCGCGCAGCATCAGCGAGATTGATTTCGGTGGCAAAGATACCGCCATCACGTTCGGATCGTCTGCCAGTTCCGCAGGAAAGTAACCGCCGTTGCGATTTCGTTGTGGTCCCAGGCTATGGCCTACCTCGGCCTTAGCCTTGGGCATCACTCTCAACCAAAGACTTAAGTCTGGTCTTGACTCCATCCGGGCTTTCGGAGCAAAATCCACAACCGGGGTGGGTCTGTAACGCCCTCTCGTCCCTCTCAAGGCCGCCCCATCGGACTCCTGGCCAGAAAATACTACTAAGGAGGCCTCCCATGAGCACAACCCAAACGCCTGCGATCGACATGGACAAACTGAACGTCTTCATCGGGCGTTTTGTGACCGACCTTGGAGCGGCCGTGCACACCGGAATGGTAGTGATCGGCGAAAAGCTCGGGCTGTATAAGGCGCTTGCCGCCGGCGGCCCAATGTCGTCAGCAGAATTAGCCGCAAACACCCAGACCGACGAGCGCTACCTGCGCGAGTGGCTTGCCTCGCAGGCCGCCGGAGGCTACATCACTTACGACGATGCCACGCACAAGTTCAGCCTGAGCGCTGAGCAAGCCTTTACCCTTGCGCAGGAAGACAGCCCCGCCTATCTACCCGGGGCGTTCGAACTCGCGTTGGGTTCTCTCGCTGCCGTTCCACGCATCGCTGACTCGTTTCGCAGCGGCGCCGGCATGGGGTGGCATGAGCATGTGGACGGAGTCTTTCATGGCTGCGAAAAGTTCTTTCGTCCGGGATATGCTGCAAACCTCGTGAGTACCTGGATTCCCGCGCTCCAGGACGTACAGCAGAAGCTCGAAGCTGGCGCCAAGGTTGCCGACGTCGGATGCGGGAAGGGAGCTTCGACACTGCTGATGGCCAAGGCGTACCCGAAATCGAAATTCTTCGGGTTCGATTATCACGACAAGTCGATTGAAGCCGCCCGCGAGGCCGCTGAACGCGAGGGCCTCGGCGGTCGTGTCACGTTTGATGTTTCGAAGGCGAAAGAATTCCCCGGAAGCGGCTACGATTTCGTCGCGGTCTTCGATTGCCTGCACGATATGGGAGATCCCGTCGGAGCTGCCAAGCACGTCCGCGAATCACTGGCCAAAGACGGTACTTGGATGATCGTTGAGCCTTTCGCCAACGATCTGCTCAAAGACAATCTGAATCCAGTCGGACGGGTTTACTACTCGTTCTCAACCTTGCTATGCACGCCGTGTTCGCGCTCGCAGGAGGTGGGGCTGTGCCTGGGTGCCCAAGCCGGTGAGTCGCGCATCCGCGAGGTCATCAAAGCCGCCGGATTCACCCGCTTCCGTCGCGCTACGGAGACGCCCTTCAATATCGTTTATGAGGCGCGACCCTAAACTTCCATCGACTGGACAGAGAAATGCCGCCCGGGCCATTGACCTGGGCGGCTAGTTGCTAGTCGTTAGTTGCTGGGCTCTACGCCGTCATCCTGGCCGGCTCGTCGTGGAAGCGCACCGAAACCAGCTTCGACACGCCGGGCTCTTGCATAGTGACGCCGTACATCACCGGCGCAATCCCCATGGTCTTCTTGCTATGCGTGATGATGATGAACTGCGTTTGTCCGCTCATTTCCTGCACCAGCTTGGTAAAGCGCCCGATGTTCGCCTCGTCCAGAGGAGCATCCACTTCGTCGAGGATGCAGAACGGGCTGGGCTGATACTGGAAGATGCCCATCAGTAGAGAGAGTGCGGTGAGCGCTTTTTCGCCGCCTGACAGCAGCAACACGTTCTGCAGCTTCTTGCCCGGAGGTGATGCCACCACGTCGATGCCGCTCTCTGCCACATTCTCGAGGTCAGTAAGCCGCATAAACGCCTGCCCGCCGCCGAACAGCTTGGTAAACGTGTTCGAAAAGTTCTCGTTGATGCGCGCGAACGCCTCTTCGAACTTCTGCCGCGAGATAGTGTCGATTTCCTTGATTGTGTTCAGCGTGTTCTCGATAGATTGCAGCAGGTCCAGCCGCTGCGTTTCGAGGAACTCGTGGCGCTGCGCCGTCTCCTGGTATTCCTCCAGCGCCATCATGTTCACCGGCCCCATGTTCTCCAGCCGCGTGCGCATCTCCTTGTAAAGCACTTCCTCGTTACCCAATTCCTCGCCCGCCAGGCGTACCAGCGTGTCATCAGCCAGCAACTCCTCGCGTGGCTGGCTCAATTCCTGGATGCACGTCTCCGCCATGTGTTGCGCATCGGACTGCAACCGCGCCTGCTCGGCTGACAATTCACCGCGCCGGTCTCGCGCAGCATCGAGCTCATGACGCGCCGTCTTCAGCGCCTCTTCTAGCTCGGCCAGCCGTTGCCGGACTGACTGCAACTCCTGCTGTAACTCGCCGTCGCGTTGCTGTGCCGACTCGCGCTCCGACGTCCACTGGATTTCCTGCTCGGCTAGCCGCGCGTTCTCTTGCTCCCGCTGTTCTTTTTCGGCAGCAGCGCCTTCGATCTGTCCCTTTGAGCTTATCGACTCGCGAGGTGACCTCGGCCACCATCGCTTCCAGCCGAACGACCGTCGACAGCGCGCCCCGCCGGCGCTCTTCCAGCATCGCCAACTGCGCTCTCGCGTCGCTCGCGAGTTGAGCCGCTTCATCGCGTCGTGCGCGCAACTGGTCGAGGCTACTTTGTGCCGTCTGCACCTCGCCTTCGAGTGTCGCCTTCCGTTCCTCGTGAGCGGCCAATTCCGCGCGATTGCTCGCGATGGTGGTCTCGGACTCGCCACACTCCGCCACCAGCCGGGTGAGCTCGCGCTCGTACGTAACAAGGCGTTCGCGCACTCGCACCAACTCACCGTCGAGTTGCTGCAGCGTGTGGCCTGATGTCATGGCCTGGCGCTCGGCTTCGCGCTTCTCGTCTTCCAGGTGCTGCAGAAGGGAAGTCAATTCGCCGATGTCGCGCGTTAGTGCCGCCACTCGCGTTTGTTCCGAGGCCATCGAGCGCTCAACTTCAGATGCTTGTAGCAGTACTTCGCGCAACTCGCGCTTCATCGCCAGCGGGCCTTCGCTGCGCTGCTTGCCGCCCGTGACCGTCACGTTATGGAAGCATTCGCCCGACTGCGAGAGGAAGAACGCATCCGGATTTTGTAACGCCAGATCGCGTCCGACCTCCGGGTCCGGGACAATAAAGCCGTTACCCAGCTTCGGCAGGATCACTTCCAGCGATTTTCCGAAACCATCCAGCACGCGAATGCAGTGCTTCAGAGGGACGACGCTGTCGCGCTGTATCCCGTGATAACCGCCCTCTTCCCCGGCAAACGAAAACTTCGCCTGCGAATCTTCGGGATGCACCAGGAACGTTGCCCGGCCATCCACATCACTGCGCAGCAGCCGCAGACCTTCGTCAGCCGCATCCCACGACTTCACGACGATGTAATTCAGCTCGTCGCGGAGAAAGTCATCTACCACGTGCTCGTAACGGTCTTCAACCTCGAGAAAGTCCGCCAGCACGCCCACCGGAGCGCGTCCGCCACTCATCGCGCCTGACTTGAACAGCCGTCGCACCGAATCGGTCGAATATCCGTGCTCGGTGATGACTGCCTCGAGCGAACCTTTCTTTCCGATGAGCCCTGCATATTCCGCGCGCAGCGAATCCAGGTGCTGCTTGGCATGGGCTTCGTCTGCACGCTTCTGAGTCAGCAACAGGCGGTTCTCGTCGATCTGTCCGGCCAACGCTGCCACCCGCTGTGAAGCCGACTCAAACTCCAGTCCGAGCTGTCCGCGCTGCCCGCCGAAGCTTTCCAACTGCTGATGCGCGGTCCTGGTCTCTTCTTCCAGCCGCAGCGACTCGCGGTCCAAAGCCGCAATGCGCTCTTCCGCCTGCGTGATGTGATTGCGTACCGCCGATGCCGCCGAAACTGACTGCAAGATCCCAGCGCGGCGCAATTCCTGCTCGCGCTCCACGGCCATCAGCGTTTCCGATGCCGCACTCGATTCCTGCTGCCTGCTCTGCAATTCTCCCTGCGCCACTGCAACGTCTGCGTTGGCCGAATCCAGAATGCTCCGGTTCGACTGCAACTCTTCTTGATGACGGGCCAATTGCTCTTCGGTACCCGCCAACTCCGCCTGCGCTCCGGCTGAGCGCGCATCCAACTCGGCGCAACGTTCTTCGTTCGTGCGACGCCGCGCCACTGCACGGTCGATCTCCATCACCAACCCATTCAGTCTTTCGCGATTTTCATTGCCCTCGCGCTCAATCGCGTAGCCGCGCTGCGTGCGCTCGCCGTGCTCGCTCTCCATGGCCTGCACAGCTTCGCCCTTGGACTGAAGTTCGTTGGCCAACGCAGTGAGTTGTTGTTCAAGCGTCGCGGCGTCCGTGTCGAGTTGCGCGAACTTGCTGGCGAGCACCACGCGCAGCTTGGCGCGCATTTCGTCACGCAGCTTCGCATACCGCTCTGCCTTGCTGGCCTGGCGCTTCAGCGAATTCATCTGCCGCGTCACTTCGTCGAAGATGTCGTTGATGCGCGCCAAGTTCAGCTTCGCATCTTCCAGGCGTGCTTCCGCCAGCCGCTTGCGCGTCTTGAATTTCGTGATGCCCGCTGCTTCCTCGATAATGGCGCGCCGGTCGGTAGGCTTGCTGCTCAGAATCTGGCCGATGCGGCCCTGCTCGATGATGGCGTACGACTCTGGCCCCAGGCCGGTGCCCATGAAGATGTCCTGGATGTCGCGCAACCGGCACAGCTTTCCGTTCAGCAGATACTCGCTCTCGCCCGAACGGAACAGCCGCCGCGTCACCGCAATCTCGCCCGCCTTGAAGGTCCGTTTGAACTTCCGCCGGCGGATCTTCAACACCACGTGCTGTGGCGCGGTTGTCGGTGCCGTTACCTCGCTTGTGCTCTCGGTCTGACCTTCTCCTCCCTCGGCCGCCTCATCATCGCCCTGGCCTGGACGAACCTCCTCGATATAGGTGTCGGCGTCGCTTGCCGCTGCCGCCCGCAGGGAAGGCTCATCCCATTCCGCCTCGGCAATCTCATCGTGAATTTCGACTTCCGGCTCGCCCGCATCGCCGTACACTTCCGGATCGATTAGCGTCAGGGTCACTTCCGCCATGCCCAGCGGCTTGCGCTCGCGAGTGCCGGCAAAGATCACGTCCTGCATATTGACACCGCGCAACGAGCGCGCCGACTGTTCGCCTAAAACCCAGGAAATCGCGTCGGAAATGTTCGATTTGCCGCAGCCGTTCGGTCCGACGATCGCGGCCACGCCGTCGCCCTGTAACTTGAGCTCGGTTCGATCACAGAACGACTTGAAGCCAAGAATCTGTATCTTCTGTATTTTGAGCAACTTAGACTCCTCTTCAGGCGTAGAGCTTTAACTCGTCGAACGCTGGCGCAGTGGCTCTACGGGGCGGCACCAGTGAAACTTTACTGTCGTTGCCAACAGGCGTCAACACAATTAACCCAATATGCTGTGGGTATCGTGGAATAACTACTCTATATTGCACCATGAGCGTAGCAAAAGGCCAACCAAGACACCACAGTCGATATGGAAGGCAAACCACCGGGCTGGCGCATCGCGCCATAGAGGACGGGAGAACCGCGAGAGCAGCCCCTAGTCTAGGCCGCCAAGTGGCCATATTCAAGGACAAACGGCGCGAGTTACCGAGTTGATAACCGGGGCGAAATTGCGCCCAGGGCCCGTGGCGCGTATCGAACCAGTGCGGCATTCGCCAGAATTGAAAGCAACGACGCAGCCAGGACCGCGTAATAGAATTCGTCGCCGACTAGTCCGTTGGCGTGCGCCACCTGCACCAGGATGAACGAAAACTCCCCAATTTGGGTCAATCCGACGCCCACCAGCACCGCCGTGCCCCACGGATAGCGAAACAGTTTGACCACAGCCGCCCACACCAGGAACTTGCCCACCACAACCAGCAGCAAAATCGCGAGCAGGATCTGGACGTGCCCCAGCACCGCCCTTGGGTTAATCAGCACGCCGACCGTAACGAAGAAGATCGCGACAAACGCATCGCGCAACGGTAGCAGTTGGTCGAGTGCGCGATGGGCAAACGGGGAAGCGCTCACGATCAGTCCGGCCGCGAACGCGCCCAGCGCCAGAGAGAGGCCTACCGCCTCCGTCAGCGCCGCCGTTCCCAGGCAAACCGCCAGCAGCACCAGTAGAAACAACTCCTTATTGTTGGCACGTGCGATTCGCGCCAGCAGCCGCGGAACCAGGTACGTGGCCAGAAATCCCATGGGCACGAGGATTAAGGCAGCTTTCCCCAGCGCCTTGGCCACTCCCAACAGGTGATGGGGATTGATGCTCACTAGCACGGGCATCAAGATTATGAGCACCACCACGGCCAGATCTTCCACCAGTGTGATCCCGATCATGATCTTGCCATGCTGCGATTGCAGTTCGCCGCCGTCAATCAGCAGCCTCGACAGAACCATCGTGCTGGCGACCGAGACAATCAGCCCGATAACCAGCCCCGTGATGGCCCCCCAACCCAGCAGCCACCCCGTTACTTCGCCGAGAAGGGCAGACAGCACAATCCCCAGCGGGCCCCCGATCAGCGCGACCCACTTTACGCTCGCCAGCTCCTCGAGCGAAAATTCCAGGCCGATCGAAAACATCAGAAATACCACGCCCACTTCGGCAATCACCTGAAACGTGCGGGGGTCGTGAATGCTGGGTCCGGGCGTGAACGGACTGATGGCGATTCCGGCCACAACGTAACCGAGAATGAGCGGCTGCCGCAGCTTCCACGCTAAGGCTCCGCCGGCGATGGCGGCAATGAAAACGTACGACAGCTCTTTGAAGATTTCGCTATGTGGAGGCATGATGACGGCTGTTCGACAGGGTACTACAGCCGCCGCGCACGGACCGCGCGCGCTCTATGACGTTTTAGGTGAAGGGAAGTTCGAGTTAGGTCCCGCGGCGACATCGCAAATCCAATCATCCGGCGAACCCCTGCGATGCTGCGTTGCCGCGGCGGGACCTTTCTTGCGTTATGCGTGCGCTGGCGCCAATTGCCCCACACGCTGAGCCCGTCCCCACACCCATCCCACCACACAGCCGAACACAAAGTTCGAGCTGGTCACCTCGCAGAAGTGCACCCAGCGCACTGCGTCGGGGAAGAATGGGTTGGGGATGATCAGCACCGCCACTCCGCTCAGCACGGTGAATGCCAGTCCCACCGCCAGCGCCCCACTCACTCGCGGCATTCGGAACATTCTCATCAGCAACAGGCAGACCAATAAAAACACCGGCCCGCGGAGAAAGAACTGTAGCGTCACGATCTCACCAAACGCCGGAATATGCTGCGTCGCATAGAAATCGCGCACATAGGGAAAGATAATCATCCCCGCCGCGAAGTAGAGAAACACGTATGCCGCACAGCAGAAAGCCAGCCGCCACAGTTTCTGCCAGACGTTGCGCTCCGGAAACGACCAGTCGGCGTCCAATCCCGCCGTCGACCGGCTTCCGAAGATGAAAACCCACAGCGCAGCCGCAATCGCGTAGCCCACCAGCATGATCAAGATAGTCCCCCGCCAGTCAATTCGCGATCCGGTCAGGAAAATTATGCCCTCGATGATGTTGACGACGGCGATCGCCGCCGGTATCGCGAACAGCGCCAGCCCTAGCTTCCATCCCTTCCAGTCAGAGCGCACGGCGGCCGCCCCGAGCGCCAGCACCACCATCGCATCCGACAGTAGCAGCCAGCGCATGGTGTTCGGCATCACGGGCGCGTTCACGTGAATCACCGTCCCTGCCGCCATCTGTGCCGCCGCCAATGCAATCCATCCCAGAAAAAATCGCAAAACCAATTTGCCAGTAGTCACACGTGCCTCCAATTACTTGCTTGACCTTTCCGACTTTGCCTTTCCACGCGCCACCGCGGCCTCGTAGGTCTTGATGGCGTAGTCCGTCCATCGCTGCAACGCTTCGTAATTACGGATTCCGCTGTCGAGCGCCAGCATCGCCGACAAGGGCATCTTGGGACCGTTCTGCCTTAGGAATGCCTTCAGGCTGGGCAGATACGCCTTCACCTCAGATTTCAGGTTGCGCAGAAACTGGATAGCGCCCTTCGATCCCAGGGAGCGTTCCATAAAGGCGAAGCGCAGCATCAATTCGTCAATGCCCCGGCCAACTTCGCCTCGGGTAACCGCTCGCGAAAGCCACCGCTTCAAATCGCCCGTACCGTCCGCCGTAAGCCGATACACTCGGCGCCGGCGCAATCCCGCCCCCTCTTCGACCTCGCTCTTGATGAGCCCGCGTTTTTCCAGTCGCTCCAGTGCAGGGTAGATCGCGCCCGGGCTCGAGCTATAGCTGCCCATCGCCGTCTCCGCAAACATCTTGCGCAGGTCATAACCGGAGCAGGGCTTCTGGTGGATCAGCCCCAGCAGCGCATATCCGAGAAGGGAAGTCGTTTCTCGCTTCATAGTACGAAACGTACTATAACGCTACGTACCATCCGATGCAACAAGAATTCACAACGACAATTCGGCAGAATCCCGAAAGCGGACAAAAGAAAAAGCCCGCACGAGGCGGGCTTCTCAATAGAAAAACGAACTTCTACCGGTTATTGGCTGGCGCCGGCACCGCATCTTGCTGTGCCGTCATCCGGGCATTGCTGCGCTGCGCGATGGTCTTCTTGGCGTTGTCGGCCAGTTCCTTCGCCTTGGGCAGCAGCTCGAGCGCCTTCTGTACCGCCGGATCGGTCTCCGCGTGTACCTTCAGGCCTTCCTGGTTGCCAAACTCATTCACGAACAACTCGGCCTTAATGTTCGACCGGATCCAATCATTGTTCTCCGCCAGTTCGGCCTCAGTAAAAGTAATCTGCTGCGAGTCGAGGAACTTACGGAACTCCTGCATCACAGCTTCATCCACCTGGAAACTCTCCGTGACCTTATGGTTGATCACGTAGTGCTTGGCGAAATTAAAAAACGCGTACTTTTGCAGCAGCGTGTCTTCGAACTTAGTGCTCTTGACCGTGGCAATCACGATGTCAGGATTGATCCCGCCACCGCCGTACACCGTCCGACCGCTGTCCGTCATCTTCACTTCGCGGCTGGGCGTCGGGGGCGCGCCATCACCTGATTCGCGGCTGTTGTAGTAATAGTCGTACAGCGAAACGCCGTTATATTCGCGCTGAATCAGCCGTCCGCTCGGTGTGTAGTACTTCGCCGTCGTCAGCGCCAGTCCGGTATTCTCAGACAGCGGATAGACGGTCTGTACCAGTCCCTTGCCGAACGTGGTTTCACCAACGATCAATCCGCGATCGTGGTCCTGAATCGCTCCTGCAACAATCTCAGCCGCTGAGGCGGTTCCGCGATTCACCAGCACCACCAGAGGATATTCCTTCCCGCCATTTCCGTGCGCCGCGCGGTACACCTTCTCCGGCGACGAACGCCCATGGTGCGAAACGATGACCTGTCCCTTCTTCAGGAACTTGTCGGCCACGCCAACGCCTTCACTCAGCAGTCCGCCCGGGTTCTGCCGAAGGTCGAGGATCAATCCCTTCAGTTCGCCCTGCTCCTGCAACTGGTCCAGCGCCTGTGCCACTTCATGCTCGGTCGTCTCCTGGAAACCCGACACGTGGATATAGCCGATACCCGGCTTAATCATGAAGTGCACATCCACGCTGTAGCGCGGAATCTCGTCGCGCACGATATTGAAATCGATGGGCTTGTCGTTACCTTCGCGCAGCACGGTTATCTTGACCGTCGTGCCTTTGGGTCCCTTGAGCAACTCGGCCACGTCGCTGGTGCTCATGTTGTCGGTGGCCTTGCCATCCACTGCAATAATCACGTCGCCCGGACGAATGCCCGCCCGATACGCCGGCGCTCCCGTAAACGGAGCGATCACGATAACTTTGTTATTCCGCGGACCGACCTGCATGCCCACGCCGTAGTACTTGCCGCGCTGTTCTTCGCGCAGCGCCGAGTACGACTTCGGATCGAAGAAGTTCGAGTGCGGGTCTAGCACCCGCAGCATGCCCGGGATCGCGCCGTTATAAATCGCCTTGTCGGGATTCACCGGTTCCGCATAGTTCTGCTGCACGACCTCATAGACCTGCGTGAAGCTCTTCACGCTGTCGCGAAGGTCGCTGTCATTGGGGCCGGGCGTATTGGTCAGCCGCTGGCCGAACAGCATGCCCACACAACCGCAGGCAAGAATGACAGTGATAATAAAAAGGGCAGAACGATGTTTACTACTGGCCATTATTTGATCCTTCAATGGGCGGGGAACTGGTTTTCATGCGACTTCGGAACGGTCTCGGTGCACGTAAGTATAACATTTTGCTGGCGAACGATTTACCTCTTCCGGTGCACAGTTGGATGCGTGCGTCGCCACCAACGGTGCAGAATCCGCCTCGAAGGTCAGACGTAACCGCAAGCCTTTCGTGAGCTTACGACTGCGGGAACCAATCCGGCGAACAGGAATACCAGTCCACTTTGGTGGCACGCTCGGCGTCGCGAGCACTCCTTTTCGCGGCTAATTGACAGGGGTGCCAAATCGGCTGATTCGAACCCAACCGAAAACGGCTAGAACGAATACAAACGCAACTCCCCAGAAGATGGGTTCGTGCCAAATCGCAACCCAAAACACAACCCACGTCATAGGGAGGCCAATTACGATCTCCAAAATGAGCGAAAATCGCCGGTTCTCATTCAGGGCAGGCAGATACATCGAGACGATCGCCACGTGGATCACTTTAGTCACGATGACTGACATCACCACGGCAAAAACAAACTCCACCGCAATGATGAGATAGTGCGCCGCCTGCTCCATTTCGGATGCGACCTCCCCGGGTGCTCCCAGAATAATCCCGTCGTCAATTCCCCGGCCTCCAAGAAATTCCACTCAACTGGTTGCACTCTACTCGCAGAGACCGCGATACTGGATGTTCGACTCTTAACAACGAACGGAGCCATCTCACATGCCGAAGGCGAAGGAATTCACCGTAACCATCGCAGACAAGCCCGGCGCCCTGGGAAAGTTCTTCCTCGCTCTGTCCGAGCGCGGCGTCAACATCCTCGCCTTTCAATCGTACGTCGAGGCCGGTGAGAGCCTGGCCCGATTCGTTGCGGACGACATGGCCACCGCCAAGTCGGTACTGGGCGGCCTGCGCATGGTATTCGAAGAGACAGACGTCGCAGTAGTCAGGCTGCCACACCAACCGGGCGGCTTGGCTCGTGCGGCCACGTTGTTAGGCGAGAAGCAGATCAACATTGACTACAGCTACTCTGGACTGGAGCCCGGCTCGACCCTCGCCCTGGTGGTCTTCGGGGTTGACCGCCTGACCGCGGCCGCCGCGCTGCTCGACGAGATGGCCGGTTGAGAGCCGCTAAGCCCATATCCCGAAGCGCGCCCGACCTAATCTAGCGAGTCTAGCGGTCGTCTTTAAGTCTTATTCCGATTAGTGTCACTCGGTGAAAATCCGTGGCTGCCCGCTGCACGTGGTTTTGCACCCGTCTTATCCGTGTCCTCCGTGCCTCCGTGGTGAAATCGTTCTCCCCGTTTGCCCCCAACCATCCCTCCAATTATGATGGAGTCTATGCAACTCGGCATGCCCGAAATGATTTTCATCGTCTTGCTGGCCCTTGTCTTGTTCGGGCCCAAGAAACTTCCCGAATTGGCACGGCAATTGGGAAAGGCGATGGCCGAGTTCAAGAAAGCCAGCAACGAGTTTAAGAGCCAGCTTGAAACCGAGATGATGAACATCGATCTGGAAGAGCGCGCCAAGCAGGCTCCGCCTCCTCCCGACAACAATCCGCGCATCCTCCCGGCTGAGAAGCTCTTTGACACCGTCAGCGTTCCACCCGTGGAATCGATTCCGCGCACGCCACTTACTTTGCCGGAGCCGCCTGCGATCCCTGAAGCCTCGTTGCCACATGTTGCCAGTTCTGAGTTAGCTCCGGGCAGTCCGCTGGCGCCGGAAGTCCCGAGTTCGAATGCCTAGCCCGATCCTCGAAACTGCCCAGCGACGTGGCTCAGAAGAAATGACCGGCATGAGTTTCCTCGAGCACCTCGAGGAACTCCGCCGCCGCATCATCTACAGCTTCCTCTACATCGTCGGCGGATTCTGTGCCTGCTGGTGGTTCCATGAGCAGATTTTCGCGCTCATGCAGAAGCCCATCATGACGGCGCTGGCTGCTCACAACATGGAGCAGAAGCTCGTCTATCTGAACCCCACCGACCCCTTCAACATGTATTTGAAGATCTCGTTTATTGCTGGGGTCTTCGTGGCGTCGCCGTTCGTGCTCTACCAGATTTGGCTGTTCATCTCGCCCGGCCTCTATCGCAAAGAACGCCGCTACGTCATGCCGTTCATGTTCAGCACCGTAGGTCTCTTCTTGGCCGGCGGCCTGTTCGCCTACAAGATGGTCTATCCGGCGGCGCTCGATTTTCTGATCGGATGGAGCGCCCAGTTCAAGCCGATGATCACCATCGGCGAATACACCGACCTGTTTCTCACCATCATCCTTGGCCTCGGCATCGTCTTCGAGATGCCGATCCTCGTCTTCTTCCTGTCTCTGATGGGCATCCTCACCGCCGGCTGGATGTGGCGCAACCTTCGCTATTCCATCCTCATCATCTTCATAATCGCTGCGGTCATCACGCCGACCACCGACATCATGAACATGTGCATCTTCGCCGCGCCCATGATTGTGCTGTACCTGTTCAGTATCGGTATCGCCTGGTTCGTGCACCCAGCCCAGCGCCGCAAGCGCGCCGAAAAGGCAGGGAAGTCCGGCGACGAATCCTAGCGTGCACCTCTAGCGTGAATCGCCGTTTCGCAGCGCCAGCTTGGTGGGGGCATGGCTTCAGCCTGTCGTGAACCGCTCCCTTTTCTTTTGTCATCACGAGGGGGCTTTCGCCCCCGAGGGATTTGATTTTCTCGCCATTCGTACAGTGCGATTCGTCCGCTCCGCGGCAACTTCTCTACCGCTTCGGACTCATGCAGTTTTCCCCGTACTTTCCGCTCAGGCACAACTGCTGCCCCTGAGGCGTCTGGCGCAGGGCATACTGGAACACCCGGTTGGTCAACTCTTTGTTGGCCTCGGTCTTGTTTCCGTTGCAGGTGTTTTCTGTCGACTCCGTATGCTTCTGCAAGTGGAGCGTGAGCGTCGAAGCATTGACCGTAGCGTGCCCGTAGTTGCCGTCGCTGATCATGGTGTAGCACTGGCCGTTGGTCGTGCCCTTGGTCAACAGCGCGAGATAGTTTCCCTTGGCTTCGAAGCGGTAAAAGACGGCGAGATGCACCATTCCCTCCGCCGCTTGTTTGTTCTGCTGCGCCTCCCATTGACCAACCAGTTCAGCAGGGAATGGCGTCGGAGCGGCCGTCGTCAGGCTCGCTCCCATCAGCATCTGTAGGCCGATGGCAAACGGGCTCAGCAACATATAAATCATGAAGGCGACAGACGAGCGAGCCCGCGAGACCTGGTTCAAGTCGCGATAAGTCCGCCAAATCTTGAAAATCCAGATACACACTAGGACGAACCCCACTCCCAGCAGCACTAGAAAGCTCAGGAAGCCCACACTTCGAGACAACTCCACTGGATCAGGCACACCGCCCTCGAACATTGTCTTCGCGTTCTCGGGATCGAGGGACTTGAACACTCCCACCCCGACCAGTGTCACCACCAGGAACAACAGCGTCGAGACTCCGGAGAAATAACAGGTGACCGTGAAGAACTTCTTGAAGTTAAGCTTTCCCCTGACGATCCGCCATGAGAGCCACAGCAGCGCCACCGAGAACAAAAATCCCACCGCCGCCATCACCGCGGAAACCCCGAACATCACTTCCTTGTCCTGCTTGCCGGGCAGCAGCGGAATCTGCGCGATAAAAGTCAGGCCAAACGAGACCGCAAGAAAAGTCATCGCGTCCGTCAACGCCGAATCGCAGTCAAGGTCGAGCTTGAGGATGAACCCTTCCGGATCGCGCAGCAGTTCGAGTATCTGCCGCACGTAAGCAGGGATGGCTGCCAGGAGTTTTTCGATCAGCACTTTCATGACCTTGCGCCCTCACTATGCCCACAGCACTGACCAGTGGACAGCAAACGAAGATACCACTCGCGCGTCAGCTCGATTTCGGGAATCTGCACGCTGACGCAGTGACCGCACCGCCGCTAGTAGATTCGCTGTATTGACCATGCTCCCCACGAACAATTAATAGTCTGACATCGTTGTAAGTTTCGTCACACTGGGGTTGCGGCAGGGCTTAAATCCAGCGCCCTGATTCGCACAATCAATTTGCCGACTCACTGACCCGTCTCCAGCTGGAGTGTGCGTCCTTGAGTTCAAATTCACCGCGCGGCGCTCACACTGCGAGTCCCGAGCGAACGCCCTTCGTGTGTCCGGAGCCGAGCATCGATATGAAGAGGGAATATGACCGCCTTTCGTTCATGCGTCCGACTCAAGCCGCCAGGCTCGCTGACTGCCTCAGCATGTCTTCTGGTCGCGTTGTTGACCGTATCTCTCCACGCTCAAAACATTGAAGACGGCATCCTGGTGAACAAGAACAACCTGTTCACCGGCCCCGTCTACACCTATTCCTATTGGAACGAATACTGGGAGGGAACGCGCCAGCGTACCAACGGAAATCTTGGCACGGTGATCACGCAGAGCGCGAACTGGTATTCCGACTATGGCATCACCGATCGAGTCAACGTGATTGCCTCGGTGCCCTACATCTGGACCCATGCCACGCAAGGCGTGCTGCATGACATGAAGGGCTTCCAGGACCTCGCTCTGGCTGGTAAGTACAACTTCTACCGGCATTGCTTTGCCCAGGCGGGTAATCTGCGCTTGTTTGGCGTTGTCGCCGGAAGCATTCCCCTGACCTATTACACGCCTGACTTCCAGCCCCTCTCGATCGGTTTCCATAGTGCGACGATATCGACCCGCCTGACCGCGAATCTTCAAACCAGGCAGGGATGGTTCGTGAACGGGTCGGCGGCTTACACCTGGCGCGACAAAGTGACTCTCTCCCGTCCGTATTACTTCACCGAAAACCAGCTCTTCATGACCAACCAGGTTGCCATACCGAATGTATTCAACGGCATCGTCAACGTGGGCTACCTGAAGAACGGGCTGATGGCGCAGGTCACGTTCGCTCGCCAGAACATGCAGGGCGGCGGTGACATCCGCCGTCAGGACATGCCGTTCGTCTCCAATCGCATGGATTATTCCAATGTCGGAGGCATGGTGATGTATCCGTTTCCGTTTCTCAATCCTCGAAGCCTCGCCTTCAAGTTTCAATTCGACTACACCGTCGATGGCCGCAACGTCGGTCAGGCGAAGACCTTTACGACCGGCCTGTTCTACACGTTCAACTTCAGCGGGAAGGGACCCACGCAATGAACACTTGGCGAATTACCTTGCATCGACTCGCGGCTGCTGTGAGTTTGCTGTCCGTCATCCTCGCGAGCGCAAGCTGTGGAAAGAGCGTTACGCCCACGGAAACCTTGCCCGCTATAGTTCCGGTCGCGAGCGACGCCAACGCCGGCACCTGGAAAATGATCGTCCTCACCGGACCGACTCAAATCGCCGTGCCATCTCCCTTGCCCGTTACCGATCCCACTTACCAGGCCGAGTTAGCTGCGATCAAGACCTCGCAGGCATCGCTTACCAGCGGCCAACAATCTGCAATAACGGAATGGAGCGGCAGCGGCGTACTGCGCTGGAATGAGATTATGCGTGAGCTGGTGGCCCGGGCCGACCTGCCGCCCGCGCCGAACGACAATGGCACCTATCCTGCTCCCGACCCCAACAATCCGTTTGCCGATCCGCAGTATCCCTTCGGCAATCCGCCGTATGCGGCCCGGGCTTACAGTTACGTAGCCGTGGCTCAATATGAAGCCTTGAAGGCCGCGTGGTATTACAAGTACCTCTACAACCGTCCCGCACCCTCGCAAGTTGACAGCGGCGTCCGAGCCTTGATGCCGGCCACCGGAGTGCCATCGTATCCTTCCGAGGATGCGGTCGTTTCCGGCGTCAACATCGTATTGCTTTCGCTGCTGTTTCCCACTTCGGTTGACGAAATCAACAGTGAAGCTGCCGCCCAGCAGCAAGCTGCGCTTTTGTCAGGCAGGGCATCTTCCAGCGACATCGCGGCTGGGCTCGCACTGGGCAAGGCGGTAGCTGCGATCTTCAAAGCTCGCGCCGGCTCTGATGGAATGAAAGCAGGTGGTAACGCAGCCATCTGGCAGGCCTTGGCGAATGCCGCAACAGGGCGAGGCGAGATCGCCTGGGTTAGCCAGGACAATCCTCCACGCCCGCCGATGTTGCCTCTGTTCGGCAAAGTGAAGGCCTGGATGATGACTCCTACCGACATTGCGAACGAACGTCCCGGCCCGCCTCCGTCCACCTCGTCTCAACAGATGCAAACGGAACTCGCCGAGGTCAAGCAGTCGGTCGCAAATATCACCAGCGACCAGCAGGCAACCGTTTATTTCTGGGCCGATGGGGCAAGTTCTCCCACCCCTCCCGGTCACTGGAATCAAATTGCGGTGCCTTATCTCAGCGCCGCCAAATTCAGCGAGGTCCGTATGGCGCGAGCCCTGGCCTTGCTCGACATGGCATTGCACGATGCCGCCGTAGGATGCTGGGACGCGAAATACGCCTATTTCAACCCCCGTCCTACTCAGCTCGACCCCAGTATCAAGACTTTGATCAGCATTCCCAACTTCCCTTCGTTCGAGTCGGGACATTCCACGTTCTCCGCTGCAGGGGCCGCAGTTCTCTCGTATCTGTTTCCCAATGATGCAACGACTTTCGCGTCGATGGTAGACGAGGCCGCTCTCTCGCGCCTGTACGCCGGCATCCACTATCGGACCGACATCGAAGTGGGCAAGGATCACGGAGCCCGCATTGCGAGCTATACGCTGAAGTTCGCTCAAGGCGACGGCGCAAACTAGAGGCCAAACGCAGTATTGAGTTTGTCATCACGAGCGAAGCGAGGGATCTGCTTTTGTCCCGGAGGTCCTCTTTAACGAGGATGCGCCGAAGGATTTGCGGTTAGTTTGTCAAAGCTAGCTGATACTTTTTGGTTTGTCATCCTGAGCGGAGGCGGGTCGCCGCGGCGACCCGCTGGAGCCGAAGGACCTGCTTCCTGTTGTGTTGGGTGGACGCCCGGTACCCCGGCGCCCACCTGAGCTCGACACCGCAAATTCATCGGAATCTAGTCCTGAAGACCTCCGTCTTCTCTGTGCTCTCCGTGTTCTCCGTGGTGAAAACTCCGCTGTCTCACCAATTTGCCCACGTCGCCAGAAAGCTGCTAGTGTTTCTTGACGCACTCTCGGACTATGAAGATCACTGCCCGACTGATGTTCGCCTTTCTCCTTGCAGGCTTGCCGCTGCTCGCTCAGCAAAACACACCCGATCCGGTTGCTGCATTGCGCACACCCGGATGGAACGCCGGCTTCTACGTCGGCGGGAGCGAGTCTTTCGCCAACACTCCCAGCGCACAGACCTTCCTGACTGCCGGACGCTTCGGACGCGTCTTCACCCACGAGCTCGGCAGAAACGCGCTGCGCGGCAGTTTTGAAATGGCAGTCGATGTAATTCCCATCAACGAATTTTGGATCGCCGGCCACGCGCATTACGCCGGCGCCATCAATCCGTTCATCGCGAAATGGAATTTCACCGGCGGCAAAACGGTTTCGCCTTACCTCGCGGCGGTCGGCGGAGTCGTCTTCAGCAGCAAGGACTTGCCTGTGCCCAACTCCTCGCAGATCAATTTCACCAGCGGAGCCGAGCTCGGCGCGCAGTGGTTTCACAATTCCAAAAACTCGATCGACTTCGCGGTGAAGATCTACCACCTGTCCAACGCCTCCATCGGGACGCTCAATCCCGGCATCAACGGCGCGGTCCAGTTCATGGTCGGCTACACCTGGCACTAGAGCGATCGTCGTTACCAGCCGGGGGCCACTCGCTATCTCTCCTTCGCAACCTCAAGCTGAGGCGCAATCGATTACTTTAGTAATCGGGTGCAAAGTTGCGATCGGCGAGCCGCCTCGGATGAGCCACAGAAAATCGTCGCTCGACTGACGAAATCGAAGAGCCGAAAGTCCAATAAAAATACGGAATGTTAGGTGTCGCTACCTGATGTAATTGATGAACAATGAGGGTGTAAGTAACTGTTTGCACATTGTAAACAGTATGGCTAAAAACCAGCAAAGCCCTGAAGGGCATTATAATAATTATTAACGGCACCGGAAGCTTCAACCCCGAATCCGCTGTCAGCCAATTCCGAATTGCATTGTTTTTGAATTCCGTTATCCTCAAAACTTATGCCAGCGCTCGTCGAGTGTGTTCCGAATTTCTCCGAAGGTCGCGACAAGTCTAAGGTCGATGCAATTCTCGAAGCCATGAAAATAGACGGTGTCTATTTATTGGATCGCGAGATGGATGCCGACCATAACCGCTGTGTTATCACCCTCGTCGGCGACCCAGTCAACGTCGCCGAGGCCGCCATCCGCGGTGTCGGCAAGGCCGCCGAGCTGATCGACCTGACGAAACATTCCGGCGCCCATCCCCGCCTCGGCGCCGCCGACGTCATCCCATTCATTCCGATCGAGGGCATCACGCTGGAAGATTGCGTCGCCATCGCTCGCCGCGTCGGCGAGGAAATCTGGAAACGTTTCCAAGTTCCGGTCTATTTGTATGAAGCTGCTGCGCAGCGTCCTGAGCGGCAAAATCTTGAAAACATTAGGCGTGGGCAGTTCGAGGGCATTCGCGAGGACATAAAGATCAATCCCGCCCGCATGCCGGATTTTGGCGAGGCGGCGCTGCATCCCACCGCTGGTGCTGTCGTTGTCGGCGCGCGTAAGTTCCTGGTCGCCTACAACGTTTACCTGAATACCCCCGATGTCGAAATCGCGAAAAAGATTGGCAAGTCCGTCCGCTTTTCTGGCGGCGGGTTCCGCTATGTAAAAGGTATGGGTGTCGGCGTTCGCGGCCTGGCTCAAGTCTCGATGAATCTTACGGATACAGGCCAGACGCCCATCGCCCGTGTGTACGAATACGTGAAGCGCGAGGCCGCTCGTTATGGGGTAATGCCGCTTTCGAGCGAGATCGTCGGCTTGATTCCCAAGAAGGCACTCGAAGATGCCGCCGAGTGGTTCCTCCAGATCGAAAATTTCGACTCCTCGTTGATTCTTGAGAATCGCCTCGCTGGCGTCATGACCGGCAAGATGGCCGTTGGTGGCCTGCGTGCCGGAGTAGAGCCGTTCGTTGAGCAATTGGCCGCGCCCACCGCTGCACCCGGCGGCGGCAGCGCCTCGGCTGCCGCGGGTGCCATGGCTGCCGGATTGGGCAGCATGGTGTCTGGAATGTCTCGCGGCAAAAAAGCCTATGTCCAATACGAAGCGCAACTGAGCGAAGCCATCCGGCGCCTCGCAGAAATCCGCGAAGAGTTGAAATCTGCGATCGACGCCGACGCGAATGCATTTCACGAAGTCATGGCAGCATTCAAAAAATTGAAGGAGCATCCGGAAGCGCAGGCCGAAGTTGATGCCGCGACGAAGAAGGCTACGTTGGTCCCCTTAGGAGTGGCCGAACGCAGCAGGGAAGTGCGTTCTATTTTGGGCTCGCTACGTCCCATTACCAATCCCAAAATGGCATCAGACATCACGGTTGGAATCGCCCTGGCTGACGCGGCGATTGCGGGCGCAGTCGCGAATGTTGAGATTAATCTCGAAGATCTCGTCGACAAGTCGTTTGTTGCCAGCGTGCAGTTGCGCGTCGCGGCCGTCACGGCGTAGGCGCGAGCGCCAGCAACTGTTGACGCTAGGGAGGGTTAGAGCGTCTAAGGCTCAGGTAAAATAGAACCAATGAATAAGCTTCTTTCCTTGCTCCTCTTAGCATGCCTTATTTGCGCTCCAGCATTCGGAGCGCCGTTAAGCAGCAGCGCGCGCACGGTGGTTCCATCCGCCATTCAGCAAATTGTCTCTGTCGATTACCGCGCCTTGCATGGTTCTCAGACCGCTACAGCGTTGAAAAACCGCGTCTTACCGGAGAACCTCAAGCAGTTCGAAAACGCATTGCGCGCCTTTGGCATCGACCCCAACAAGGACGTTGAGCAGATTACTTTTGTGACCTACCGTCCGTCGAAGGGCGGATTGAGTGCAGTCGGCATCGCCCAGGGGCCGTTCAAGCGGACGGAATTCCTCCAGAAGATGAAGCTCAAGGGCGTGAAGCCGGAAAAGTATTCGCTTTCCTACATATATCCCATGGGATCTGGCATGCAGGTGGTCTTTCTCGACCCGACCACGATCGTATTCGGAGAGAGCGCTTCTCTGAAGGGCGCGCTCGATGTTCGTGACAAGGGAGCCGAGTCTCTCGCGTCGAACAATGCCATCAACGATTTGATTCTCGACAGTGACAGCGCCCCGATCTGGAGTGTACTTGACCAGCAGGGTACGCAGGTGATGATGAAGTCTGCGCTTGGGCAGGCCGCGTCCCTGGCAGATTACGACGTAATTAAGAAGCGTTTGTTGCTCTCCGACTACACCATGGATTTCGAGAATGGCGTCACGTTCGACCTGAACGTGAAGACCTCGGACAACATGACCGCGGCCAGCTTAGCCTCACTGCTGAAAGCCGGAGTGCTGTACCGTGGAATGAACGCGACTCCAACCGAAAAGATTGCGCTGGACAGCATGCGAGTCGATAATCAACACGACCTATTGCAGATGCATTTCAAGACGGACGACCAGCGCTTCCAGGCATTGCTCAAGTCAGATCTGTTCGCTTCCGTCGCTCATTAATCGGGGTCGATGATGCGAGGTCCGTTCTCGCGGGCGGACCAGCGCGATGACCAGAATCGGTTCGACTTGCCAAATTCCCGGCCCTACATTTTCATTTACATTTCGGTTGTTCTCGTTCTGATTTTGCTCGCCACCTCTGCAATGGCGCAGAGCGGACAAGCGATCGCCACGCTGCTCGTAATGCCGTTTGAGAACCGCTCAAAGGTTGCAGGAGTTGACTGGCTCAGCGAGGCTTGTTCAGAAGTGCTGGTTCAGCGCATGGTGTCTCCCAGGCTCTATGTGGTCAACCGCAACGAGCGCGTCTATTCCTTTGACCATGCTGGGGTGCCGGCGGCGGTCAAGCCGTCGCGCGCGACGATCTTCCGCGTCGCCGAGCAGATGGGCGCGGACTTTGTGGTCCTGGGGAGCTATGAAATTAACGGAAACCAGTTCCAGGTGAGTGCGCAGCTGCTTGAAGTAAAGAATCCGAAGCTGCATCCGGAAGTCAAGCGCAATGGCGCCTTGGCTGATTTCGTTGCTTTGCAAAGCTCGTTGGCGTGGACTCTGTTGAGAGAAATGCCCAATCCTCCACAGGGTAGCGAACAGCAGTTCATTAAGGCGGCGGCGCCGATTCGCCTGGACGCGTTCGAGAACTACGTGCGGGGAGTCGTGAGCACCAGTCAACCGCAAAAAATCAAATACTTGAAGGAAGCGCTGCGGTTGAATCCGGGCTACGGCGCTGCGGCATTCCAACTTGGCAGGGTGTATTACGAGGAGCACGAGTACGAGCAGGCTGCGATATGGCTGGCCAAGGTGCCCAACGACGATCCATCCGCGGGCGAAGCGACGTTTCTGCTCGCCATGTCCGAATACAACCGGGGCAGCCTGGATCGCGCGTACGCGGCCTTCAACTCGCTGGCTGCACGCCTGCCACTGACCGAGGTCTACAACAACATCGGTGTAGTGGATGCGCGACGAGGACGCCGCGCGCAGGCGACCGAATATTTTTCCAAGGTCGTGACGGCTGACCCAAGCGACGCCGACTACCACTTCAATCTCGCTCTGGCGCTATTTAAGAATGGCGACAATGCCGGAGCCGCGAGGCAGTTGCGCGAAGATCTGCAACTTCGGCCCAGCGACGCCGAGGCTAAGTCGCTGCTGGAGATGCTCAACCGTGGAATAACCGCATCGTCGGCATCGCAGGGCGCTTCCGCAGGCGCTTTCGCACCGGCGCAGCCGCGAATTCCTATCGAGCGCATCAAGCGCAATTACGACGAGGCCTCGTACCGCCAGCTTCAATTGCAGATCAATAACCTGAAGCAGCAGCCGGTGACGAAGTAAGATAGAGCCAGAGCTCCGCAAGGAGGCCGTATGTATGCGACTGCGCACACTGTTGTACGTTCTCGGCCTGTTAGTTCTCACAGCCGGATTGGCCACCGCCAGCAGCGTGGTGAAAGTCCGGGTTGACGACACGATCCAGCCCATTAGCGACGAATACATTGGTCGCGCGATTGAGCAGGCGCGGCAGACGAATGCCGATGCCGTGCTAATTGAATTGCGTACGCCCGGCGGCTTGGTAGATTCCACGCGCTCGATCATCGAGAAGATGCTGGCGTCTCCCGTGCCCGTAATCGTTTATGTGGCGCCATCTGGGGCGCGCGCGGCGTCGGCCGGGTTCTTCCTGCTGGAAGCGGCCGATGTTGCGGCTATGGCTCCGGGGACGAACACAGGAGCGGCCCATCCGGTGAACCTCGGCGGCGAGAAGATGGACGACGTCATGAAGACGAAAGTCGAGAACGACGCTGCCGCTTTCATGCGATCGTTCGTCGGGCCGCGGGGAAGAAACGTAGCGCTGGCGGAGTCGGCGGTGCGCGAGTCGAAGTCGTGGACCGACAAAGAAGCGCTGGACTCGCACCTGATCGACTACGTCGCGAGCAGCCAGGAAGACTTGTTCAAACAGATATCAGGCAAGCCGATCAGGCGCTTCGACGGCAAGACTGTCACGCTGAATCTGGTCGATGCGCAGGTCGTCGAGCTACAAATGACGCTGAAGCAGCGGATCCTCGATTTCCTGCTGGATCCCAATATTGCGTTCCTGGTGCTGGCAGTCGGAGCGCTGGCGCTCTATGCGGAGTTCAACCACCCTGGCGCGGTTCTGCCGGGAGTGGTGGGCGTGGTGTTCGTCCTGCTGGCACTGTTTGCGTTGAACCTGCTGCCCACGCGCTACGCAGCGTTCACCCTTATCATGGCGGCGTTCGTAATGTTCGCGCTGGAGGCAAAGTTCGCGACGCATGGCATACTCGGTATCGCGGGAATTGCGCTGATGACCATTGGCGGATTGCTGCTGGTGGACGGACCGATTCCCGAGATGCGCGTGAAGTTGTGGACCGCACTTTCGGTAAGCATTCCGCTGGGAGCGATCACGGTGTTCCTGATGAGCATCGCGCTGAAGGCGCGCCGCAATAAAGTGGTAACCGGGAAGCAGGGAATGATTGGCTCGGTGGGCGAGGCGCGGACGGACATCGATCCGGAAGGAAAGGTGTTTGTGCAGGGCGAACTGTGGAACGCGCATGCGGCGTCGCGGATTCCGATGGGAGAGCCCGTGGTGGTGCGGGACATGGAAGGGCTGGAGTTGGAAGTGGAGAAGGTGGGGTAGAAACTTCCGCTTCGCGATCAGGATTGCGCATGCCCCGGCGATTTCGTCGGGGCTTTCTGCTGTTGCCAAAGTGGGTTACGCCTCCGAGATAAGCCTACAATCGACAGGGCCGCAGTTCTAAACTGACTGTGGCCGGGAGGCTCGCGATGAATCTGTTCGTCAGTCATTCCGGTAGTCATCGTTGTGCTGTACCTGCTGAACTCCATCAAGATTCTGGCGGAGTATGAGCGGGGCGTGATATTTCGTCTCGGCCGTTTGCTGGGCAGTGCGAAAGGCCCAGGGCTGATCCTGGTATTCGCGCCGATTGACCGAATCGTGCGGGTTTCGCTGCGTCAGGTTGTGCTGGAGGTCCCACCGCAGGACATCATCACGCGCGATAACGTCACGCTGAAAGTGAATGCGGTGATTTTTCTGCGCGTGGTCGAGCCGAACCAGGCCGTGGTCGCGGTGGAGAACTACCTGTACCAGACATCACAGTTTGCGCAGACAACATTGCGTTCGGTGCTGGGCGAAGTTGACCTGGACGAATTGCTGGCGCATCGGGACAAGATCAACACGCGGCTGCAGTCGATTCTGGACCAGCACACCGGGCCTTGGGGCGTGAAAGTCACGAGCGTCGAAGTGAAGCAGGTCGATCTGCCGGAGACGATGATGCGCGCCATGGCGAAACAGGCCGAGGCGGAGCGCGAGAAGCGGTCGAAGATTATTCATGCCGAAGGTGAATATGCGGCGGCGCAGCGGTTGTCGGATGCCGCGCACCTGTTGGCGATGGAGCCCACGAGCATTCAGTTGCGGTATTTGCAGACGCTGACGGAAATCGGCGTTGAGAAGAACACAACCATTATTTTCCCGGTACCGGTGGACCTGCTGACGGGATTGCAGAAGCTGGTGCAGGGAGATGCGGCGAAAGCGGAGAAGCCCGTGTTGCCGCCGCCTGCACAATAAAGCTGGAGACAGAATTCGTATGGAAGCTGAAGAGCGTGACATCACGATAGGCCCGGGCAAGCTGCTGGGCCTGTTTTTTATGCTGGTGATGATTTGCGGAGTGTTTTTTGCCATCGGCTACTCGCTGGGCAAGACGTCGGCACGCGAGCAGGCGCTGAATGACAAGGCCCCGCTGAATGCTTCGATGAGCGCCCCGATTGTGGGGGATTCAAGCGTAGCGAAGCCTTCGGCGGCGTCGCAGACGAAGACCGAGCCAGAGACGGCGGCCAGAACAGAAGGCGGATGCGCCTTCGTCGCCGGATTTAACATTCTTCAACGCCGTGAAGCGAACTGACCGAAAGTCGACGAGCGATCCGAAGCAAGAGCTCCGAAGACAACCGCAAAGGCTGAGCCGCACCGACAATTCGCGGAATGTCGAGGCACGAAGTCGAGCGCCCCAGCGCGTGGCGAACTGGCAGCCGAAGCCGCCGACGTAAGGCGGACGTTGGCGGCTGTGACGCCTGCGGCAACGGGACGTTCGTGGTGCAGATCGCGGCGGTGACGCGCGAGGAAGACGCAGCAGCTTTGGCGGGAGCTCTCCGGAAGAAGAACTACAGCGTGTTTGTGGTCAACAATCCTGCGGTGCACGACAAGTTTTATCACGTGCAGGTCGGTCCATTTGCAACATTACAGGATGCCGAGAGCATGAAAGCCAAACTCACGAGTGAGGGATACAACCCGATCGTGAAGCGCAGCTAGCGACTTTTTTATTGGAATACTTCGAGGCCATCTCGTCCTGCGGGATGGCCTTTTGTATTTGTGGTCGGCAGATTCGATGTCCTGCTACACATTGGCTGCCTTGTCAGTGTCCGCCGCAGCCGGCTGCATTCGGCGGCCGGCGGGCTATCGGAAGTTGAATCGGCAAGCTGAGACGGACGGCGGAGGGGACGCGGTGCTAGAAGGGCTGGTAATCAGTCGAGCGCCGCGACCGTAGGTGAAGTAGCTCCATGCCCACTGGATCATGACGATGATGCGATTGCGAAATCCAACCAGGAAAAAGATGTGAATAAAAAGCCAGGAAAGCCAGGCAAAGAACCCAGAGATGTGCAGTTTGCCAAAGTCGGCGACGGCTGCGGCGCGTCCGATGGTGGCCAGACTTCCTTTGTCCACGTAATGGAAGGGTTTACGCGAATTTCCCGCTAAATCGGCCGCAATCTGCCTTGCCACCCATCGTCCTTCTTGCATCGCTACCGGCGCGACGCCGGGCAACTGCGTGCCCTCAGCTAACTTCAGGGACGCAAGATCGCCGATGACGAACACCTCTGGGTGACCAGGGAGGGTTAGGTCGGCGTTGACCAGGACGCGCCCATTGCGATCGGTGGAGGCACCTAATGCACGTCCTAGCGGGGAGGCTAAGACTCCGGCGGCCCACAATACCAGCGTAGCGGGCACAACTTGGCTCCAACGTGAATCTCGCCGGAGCGAACGTCGGTGACGGCGCTGTTCACCCGAACGTCCACTCCCAACTTTTCAAGTTGGCGTTTGGCGCTTTCGCGCAAGTCAGGCGGATAGGAAGCCAGTACCGAAGGACCGGCTTCGAGCAAAATGATGCGAGTTTGCGAGGGATTGATGTTCCGGAAGTCGTCAGTCAAAGAACGCCGTGAGATTTCAGCCAGCGTTCCGGCGAGTTCGACCCCAGTAGGACCACCGCCCACGATCACGAAACTCAGAGGCTGGTGGCGTCCGGTGGTCGCCGCCTGACGCTCGGCCAACTCGAAGGCCAGCAGCACGCGTCTGCGAATCTCCAGGGCGTCTTCAATGGTCTTCAGGCCGGGCGCAAACTGCTCCCAGTCGTCATGTCCGAAGTAGGCATGGCTGGCTCCGGCGGCAACAACAAGGTAGTCATAGGTCAGGTCGAAATCGTGCACTTTCACGATGTGCCGATCGAGATCAAAACCATACACTTCACCAAGCAGAACCTCGACATTGCCGTGGCGCGCCATGATTTCGCGAATCGGAGCAGCGATTTCGGCAGGGGAGAGTCCTGCCGTGGCGACCTGATAGAGCAACGGCTGGAAGGTATGGTGGTTCCTGCGATCGACCAGCGTGATTCTTACCGGTAACCGCGCCAGCGACTCGGCGGCCTTGAGGCCGCCGAACCCACCTCCGATGATGACGATACGAGGTTTCTCGTTTTGCATGTCCCTATGTTGATGGATGTGCGGACGAGGGCAAAGAAGCAAATTCCGGAAAGGTTCTCGATCGGGACGACCGGTTTCAATCCCGGATGCGGGTTGATGCTCCAATGACTCCCTGCATCGGGAGCCGAACCCCTCCCCCTGTCTACCCTATAGAATCAATCACTTAGGTAGAGAAAACAGCATAAAGTATTAACAACAAGTGACTTATCCGTGCATCATTATAAACACAAGGGTTAGGCCGCGGTTTGTCAAAGAACTCAGGCGACTGCCGAGGGTGTGGCCCTCGAGCCACTCTGAGAGTTGCATGGAGGAGGGGAGGCAAGTCAGCAGATATCGACAGGCTCTTGAAACTAAAGTAACCGTCGTTCCCGAAACGGGAGAACTAAAGGGGCAGGGAATTCATGGAGGGTCGCGCGAGGCAGACGAATCCTTGAGATTTTTCGCGCGGCTACTTAGATGGCCTGCGGTGTTACCACAATCGTGTAAAAAATCCATTTTGTACGAAGGTTTGCAAATAAGCGCAACTAAAGCTTTCCACAGCTGCATTGCAACTAAAAGGCTTATCGCCCACATAGATAGCCAGGTCGGCGGCAGTTCGATTGCAGTAGTCCGTGCATGATTAACGTAATTCTAGCTGACCACGAGAGAATCTTTCGCATAGGAATGGCTTCCGCGCTGGCGTCCGAGGACGACATACGGATCGTCGGGCAGCCGCTATCCGCTCAGCGAGTAGTGAATGGAGTAGAGAAATTCAGGCCCCACGTTCTGGTAATTTCCTCCGCCTATCTGGGTTGGTTTGACACAATTCGGCAAAGTTGCAAGCGTCACAACACGGCCGTGTTGCTCCTGCAGGACTATGGCTCGACTGACTCGCCGTCCTTATCGTCGGACTTCCAGGGAGTGATCCGGCGTTCTGCCGACCAGAGGACGGTTGTGGAGTGCATTCGCCATCTGTCGCGCGGCGGCACAGTCATCCGAATGACGCGGCCAGTCGCCCACGAGATCGTCCCGGACGCCGTAGGATTGCGGGTAAGGGAGAGGCTGAGCCACCACGAGTTGGGAATCGTGTCGCACGTGGTGCGGGGTTATAAGAACCGCGAGATCGCGATACGAATTGGTACAACGGAACAGGCGGTGAAGAATTCGCTGCGCCGAATTTTCGACAAGACTGGAGTTTACGGAAGGCTCGAGCTTGCGTTGTTCGTGATACACCACCGTACTCTTGCAGCGGCTTCTTCGGTAACGCAGTGGACGCCAAACGTAGCGCCGATGCCTGGCATGGCAGGACGCTGGGATGCCAACCGCAGAATCGTCATCCACTGAGCGTCACAACCGCAAATCAGTCGTAAGACGGTGGTCCGCACTCCGCGTTTTCAACACTTTTCGTGTGTTAAATTGAAGAGTGTGGGCCCGTAGCTCAGTTGGTAGAGCAACGCACTTTTAATGCGTGGGTCGCAGGTTCGATTCCTGCCGGGCTCACCATGATTGCAATTCCCGCCGACCGATTAAGTCTTTTTCTCCACGTAAACCGCAGTCCCATAAGCCAATACTTCGGTAACACCCTGCATGACTTCGGTGGCGTCGTAGCGCATCCCAACGACGGCGTTCGCACCAAGCTCGGCGGCATGCTGGAGCATCAGGTCGAAGGCGTGCTCTCTGGTCTGCTCGCAAAGGTTCGTGAGCAGCGTGATATTGCCGCCCACGATGGTCTGCAAGGTGGCGCCTATGGTGCCAACAATGGAGCGCGAGCGGACAATGATGCCGCGCACCAGGCCCAAGTTCCGCACTATCGTGAAGCCATCCAGAGTGAAGGCAGTGGTGACCATATTGTGCGAAACTGCCGGGAGGGCTGTAGCGGCTGGAGTTGGATTGGTGCTGCTCATGAGGGCCTCCTGCAGGGATGTGCCCGCAGGATAGCACGAGGGTTCAACGAAGCCCCGCGTAGTTATCAAGCGCCTCGCTGATCTGTTCCGCTGACATCATTCCGTCCAGTGAGTTCGAGTAAGGGGAGATCGCCGTCGAAGAGCGGCGCCGTCTGGGGACAACGAAGGTGCGAAATAGAATGAAGGCGGTAATCAGCACCACAGCGCGCAGCATGGAAGCTCCTCCAGGTGCAGCGACATTCGCCCATGCTATGGGCAGTCTTTCGGGCACAAGCTAGTTATCGGCACAATTGCGTAAGAGTTAAGTCTGTCATCATGCAGGAGTAGTCTGGGAATGACACCTTCTTCGAGGTAATACGTGCCACTACCGCCCAAGAACCGTCATGAAACTTTGATTATCGTGCTCTCCGTTGCCGTAGTCGCAGGCATGGCGATCGCGATTCTGCTGCTCTTGTTGTGGCGAGAGCATCCCTCGGCCGTCGCGGAAGGCGCAGGTCTAAATGCCGCGGTGACGCTGTGTCCGCCTTTCATGCTGGTTTACATTGCTCGCGACATGGACGACACCGGGCTGTCGCAGCTCATCATCGGTGGAGCGGTAGTTATCGGGAACGGTGCGCTCTATTCAGGTCTGGCGATGTTTGTGATGTGGGTAATGGGCAGAGTTTTGCCCAGGCGTAGCGCATGATGGAATTAGATGGCAGGCTGCTGTTGCGTCATGCAATGCAGCGTTCCCAGTCCTAAGACGAAGTCACCGCAATATACGCCGACGATGGTACGGGTGGGGAACAGGTCGGCAAGTGTATTGAGAGCGATACGGTCGTTCGCGTCGTTGAAGACGGGCACCAGAACCAGACGATTCGCAATGTAGAAGTTCGCGTAGCTGGCGGGAAGGCGTTGCCCGTCGAAATACACCGGTGCAGGCATAGGGAGCTTAACGACTTGCAGCGGCTTGCCATTGTGGTCAGCACTCTTCCTAAGTAGGAGAAGATTCTCGCGCAGAGGTTCGTGGTTGGCGTCATTAGTGTCTGGCTCGTAAGCGGTGACGACAACGTTGGGTGCGACGAAGCGGGAGATGTCATCGACGTGGCCGTGAGTGTCGTCGCCAGTGATGCCGCGGCCTAGCCAGATGACTTTTCGAATGCCGAGATAGTCGGCAAATAGCTGCTCCATCTGGGCGCGAGTTGCCCCGGGATTGCGCGCTTGCACGTCGCTGAGCAAGCACCCTTCCGTGGTTAGAAGTGTGCCGCGACCGTTGACATCAATGCTGCCGCCCTCGAGAACTACACGCCGCGACTTGCCGCTAACGTCGATTTCGGGCTGCCAGATTTGGGCTTTCGTTACGCGTGCTATCTCGGCAGAGACTGGCGCATCACGCTTCCAGTCGTTGTATTTGGCCCAGGCGTTGAAGCGCCAGGAGACCGCGCCGAGAGATGCGTTGGCTGGTTTGCCTCGTGCGTCGCTCTTTACGAAACTCGGACCGGTGTCGCGCAGCCATCCGCGGTTGGTGGGAATCGTCAAGAATTTGATGCTGCCACTGCGGGAGCCCGGCTCAGCGGCGTCTTTGGGCAGAATGTCTGCGGTGACAAGTATGTCTCTTGCTAGCAACTCCGCCGATTCATCGTTTACGAGTATGTTGACCTGCTCAACCCGCGCGAGGTTGCGAATGATTTCGGCGTAGACCCACGGAATAGGTGCGAACTTTCCCGGCCAATCGGTTCGATTATGGGGCCATGCGATCCATGTGGCGGCGTGGGGCTCCCACTCGGCAGGCATGCGGTATCCGAGGGCCGTAGGAATTTGGGGTAATGTAGTTTTCGATTTCGCCACTTTACACCAGATATCGCTGGGTGATGGGGGCGTAGGCGTCGATGCGCCGGTCTCGCCAGAAGGGCCAGTTGCGGCGGACATCTTCGATACGGTGCAGGTCTACCTCGGCTAGCAGGACGGCTTCTTTGTCGTGCGGAGCCTGCGCGATGACTTGCCCAAAAGGATCGGCGATGAAGGAGCCTCCCCAGAACTCAAGACCCTTTCCGGGCGCTTCGTTGCCACGAATGTCGCCGGTTTCGAAGCCTACGCGATTGACGGCGGCGACGTAGACTCCGTTGGCGATAGCGTGAGAACGCTGGATGGTACGCCACGCATCGTACTGCGCCTCGCCGTATTGAGCTTTCTCGTCGGGATGCCAACCAATCGCTGTGGGATAGAACAAGACATTCGCGCCTTGAGCTGCGGTGAGTCGCGCGCCCTCCGGATACCACTGGTCCCAGCAGACGAGCGTGCCAAACTTGCCGAAGTCAGCTTGGAATGCCTTGAAGCCGAGATCGCCGGGCGTGAAGTAAAACTTTTCGTAGTAGAGCGGGTCGTCGGGGATGTGCATCTTGCGGTAGATGCCCATGAGCTCGCCCGCGGGACCGAGAACGGCTGCGGTGTTGTGGTAAACGCCAGCGGCTCGGCGCTCGAAAAGAGAAGCGATCAAGGTGATCTTCAGCTCGCGCGCTAGCTTACCAAGACGTTCGGTCGCGGGACCGGGGATCGGCTCGGCCAATTCGAACAGCGCCGTGTCTTCGCGTTGACAGAAGTATTGCGTCTGAAAGAGCTCGGGTAGAGATATAAGCTCCGCGCCTTGTTTTGCGGCGTCGCGCACGCGTTCAACCGCACGTTCCATGTTCTGTTCGGGATCGGCCGTGCAGGACATCTGTACGATTCCAATTGTGAAGTTTCGTTCTGCCAACACTTCGCTCCGGAGATTGCAGTGAAGGGAAAGAATAGCATTCCGCGGCGAGGGAACGGTTCGCAGAGTCAGATGTTAATGCTGGATGAACTTGAAGAAACGCGGATCGCTTACACGGCGTTGACGCGATGCGCAGGAAGACTGTAGCTTCGAAAGTTCGGGTGCGTTTGTTTTGTGTTAGGCACTCGCGCCGCAATTTATCTACATTACCCTCCTGAGGTGACCGTGACCGATCATTCGCAACACCAAGAAGACGGCAAAGAGCGCATTCTGCATGACCCCATCAGCGACAGGCTGGTGCCGCTGGCTCCGCTTGACTTAAGCAAGATTCATTCTGTCGATGACATGGTGCGTGCCATGGGCAACACGGCATTCACGGGGCGCGAGATAGGCCGCGGCGCTGAGGTGCTGGAGGCGATGGCGCGCGATAAAAGCTGCTTCACGGTGATGACGCTGGCGGGCGCGATGACCGTCGCCAAGCAGGGACTGGTTGTTACCGACCTGATCGACGCTGGTGTCGTCAATGCTGTCGTCTCGACCGGTGCGCTGATGGCGCATGGATTGGTCGAGGCGGCCGGGCGCTCGCACTTCCGCTATGACCCGCGCATGGACGACCAGGAGCTGTATGACGCTGGCTATAACCGCGTGTACGACACGCTGGAACCGGAGACGAACCTGGATTTCGTCGAGACGATTGTGGCGCGGATCCTGAAGGGCTGGGACCATAATGAGGCGCTCTGTTCTTTCAAGTTGAATCGCGACATCGGAAAGTATCTGAGCGAGAACGTGCCGGAGCGGGGAATTCTCAAGTCGGCGTACGAAAAAGGCGTGCCGGTGTTTGTGCCGGCGTTCAGCGATTCGGAGATCGGACTCGACTTTGCGTTGCATAATCGCGCGCGGAGGAAAAACAACATTCCGCCGCTTCGCTACGATCCGTTTGAAGATCTGGAGTACTACGCAGAAACGCTGCTTAAGCAAGATCGGCTCGGGATATTTACGATCGGCGGCGGCGTGCCCCGTAATTGGGCGCAGCAGTTCGGACCGTACATCGACCTGAGGCATCGCCGGGGCGGTGAGGATCTGCCACTGAAGCGCTTCCATTATGGCGTGCGCATCTGTCCGGAGCCAGTAAACTGGGGCGGGCTGTCGGGATGTACGTATAGCGAGGCCGTCTCGTGGGGGAAGTTTGTGCCTCCGGAAGAAGGCGGCAAGTTCGCCGAGGTACTGATTGACGCGACGGTTGGTTTGCCGTTGATTGCCGGAGCGGTGCTGGAGCGGATCAAGAAGTAGAAAGAGAATCGCGGATAGCCCAGCCACCGGCTCCGGTTCAGGCCCGGCGAGGTCTAAAATCCGGAGCCGGCTTCGGCTTCCGCGGAACTCTATCGAGTGGTAGCCTTTGCGCGACTGCCGCACTCGCGGAAGGTCATGTTCTTCGCCTTCCGTTTGTATCTACGTTTCCATTCGAAGAAAAGTTCAGCATAGGACTTGGTGATGTAGTCGGACGGTGCGACGCCAAGTAGTTTCGCTGTGCGATCAATCCAGCGCGGAGGGCCTTCGATCTCGGCTACGTCTCCAATGGGCGTGTGGTCGAGCACAACGTGGCCTTTGCCGTCGCTCCATTCGGAGCGATACTTTTCGTATACGAACACCGGTTGGTAGCCTAGGGCGCGAAGCACCCGGTCCATGTGCTTGCCGTCGCCGACCGTAGTCTCAAGCTCCACGCGCGACTTGTGACGCCCTGTCTGAGCACGTGCTTTGTGGGTAAGCGTCCAAGTCTCACCGTATTTACGCAAGCGCAGGAGTTGACCTTTCCAGCGGAGTTTTTGGCCCGGTAGATCGTAGAGAGTGTTGAGCTCGTGGGCTGTGGGGGTAACGCAGTGAAAGCCTGCCTTCGTGATTTTCTTCTGGAGAGCGATTGGGTCGGTTAGCAGAAATTTGATTTCGACTTCCTTCGGCGCGGCCATGCAGTGAAGTGTAAACGAGCGTCGGAGAGAAATCGGACGGTCGGAGCTAGTTCTGGCGCTCGACGACGAATTCAGGAACCCAGAGCAGTACGCGCTTGATCTCAGAGTCGGGAAACGTGCAGATGGACTCGCGTGCGGCCTTAGTGAACTCGGTTGCTCGGGCGTAGGCGGCGTCGATGGAACCATGTCGCTTCAGGATGGCAACGATGTCGGCGGGGGTAATGCCGTTGAAGCCTCCATTGCCAAGTACTGACTCGATGGTGGCACGTTCTTCAGGAGTGCAGCGCTCCAGCGCATGCAGCACTGCAAGCGTTGCCTTGCCTTCGCGGAGGTCGCTAGCGACGGGCTTTCCAAGGACTTCTTCTGACGCTGTGAGATCAAGAACGTCGTCGACGATCTGGAAGGCCATGCCGAGATTGCGGCCGTAATCGGCGAGCCGAGTGAGGTCGGCGTCGGAGGCGCCGGCGAGGATTCCTCCCAGTTTCATGCAGACGGAAAACAGGCAGGCAGTCTTGCGATAGATGAGCTCAAAATGCTCATCGATGGTGATGGATTTGCCCAGGCGCTCGATCTGGAGCAGTTCGCCTTCGACCATCGCCTGGGTCAGCTCGATCAGCGTGTCGAGGATAGCGAAGTTGCGCTCCTGTACGGCGATTTTGAAAGCCTGCATGTAGAGCCAGTCGCCGGCGAGCACACATTTGGCGTTGCCCCACTGTGTGTTAGCTGCGGGACGCCCGCGGCGCGTCTTGGCCTCGTCGATGATGTCGTCGTGTACCAGAGTGGCAGTGTGGATAATCTCGACTACGGCACCGAGTTTGATGGCGCCCTGGCCGGTATAGTTCAGCAGCTTGCTGGAAAGTAAGAGTAGTGCGGGGCGCAAACGCTTGCCGCCGCCCGCCCGCAGATGTTCGCCAATTTCCGTGATGGCCCGCACGCCGGAGACGGTGTCGCGGCCGAACTCGCGCTCGATGGCGGCGAGGTCGTCATGCAACAGGTCGAACACTTCTTTTGCGTTGCGGGTCACTGTCGTATTCACGGATTCAGTCTCGTTAGTTGGAGCGGTAGTTCGTGAACTGCATGTCAATGCCGAAATCGGACTGCTTCAGCAAGGCGATGATTTGTTGTAAAGTGTCGCGGTCCTTGCCGCTGATGCGGACGAAATCGCCCTGGATCGCGGCTTGCACTTTCAGCTTCGAGTTCTTGACCAACTTAACGATTTCGCGCGCCTTCTCAATGGCGATGCCCTGCTGGAGGGTAACCTTCTGGCGAACGGTCGAGCTGGCCGCGGGTTCAATGGCGCCGTACGTCATCGACTTCAACGAAACACCGCGCTTGACCAACTTGCCCTGAAGCACGTCGGTCACAGCCTTCAGCTTGTATTCGTCCGCAGAGGTCAGAACAAGTTCTTCCTTGGCGTCGAGCTGGATGTCCGACTTGGAGTCTTTCAGGTCGTAGCGGGTATGAATCTCCTTCAGCGCCTGCTGAATGGCGTTGGAGACTTCCTGCAAGTCAACCTTGCTGACTATGTCGAAGGAGTTTTCTGCCATAAGTAGTTAGTGTAACAAGGGTTGCGGCATTGCTGAAATGCCCGGGAGACGAAAATCACCATTGATTACGAGACGTGGAAGAAGCGTTGGAAGTTTGCAGTGGTGTAGTGAGCTATTTCCTCCGGAGAGAGGCCGCGCAACTGGGCGATCTGGCGGGCGACTTCGGTCACGAAAGCTGGTTCGTTGCGTTTGCCGCGATGCGGGACGGGCGCAAGATAGGGCGAGTCGGTTTCGATGAACATGGAATCCAGAGGAATCATGGAGGCCGCGTCGCGAATGTTCTGCGCTTTGGGATATGTGATGTTGCCGGCGAAGGAAATGACGAAGCCGAGGTCCAGGGATGCGCGCGCGTGATCCAAAGTGCCACCGAAACAGTGCATCACTCCTCGCAGACCGGTCGGCGCCCAATGCTCGCGAAGCAAGCGGAGCGTATCATCCCACGCGTTGGAGCTATTGTCCGATGGACGGCAGTGGATGACGATGGGTAGCTTCGCCGCATGCGCGAGTTCCAGTTGTTGCAATAACACTTGCTGCTGCACGTCTCGAGGGGAGTGATCGTAGAAGTAGTCGAGCCCGATTTCACCCCAGGCGATGACTTTGGGATGCCGCGAAAGTGCGACGAGTTCCTCGAAGTCTTCAGGCTTGGCGAGCGCAGCTTCGTGAGGATGAATGCCGACCGTCGCGTAAACGCCTTCGTACTGTTCCGCCAGCCTGATGGCGCAGTCGAGAGTTCCGGTGCCTGGTCCGTCGCCATTGCCGATGGCCAGCATGGTAGCGACGCCCGCGGCCTTCGCTCGCGCAAACACGTCAGGCCGGTCGCTGTCGAAGCGCTTGTTTTCGGGATGGCAGTGCGAGTCGGTGTACATGCCCGGACTATTTGAGTCGTGCTCCCACCGGCACATCTTCCAGGAACCCGGCCAGCACGGGCACGCCGTCTTCCCCGAGGGACGCTGCGACAATCATGCCTTGCGATTCCAGTCCGCGCAGCTTGCGAGGAGCGAGGTTGGCGACGATGACGACTTTGCGCCCGATGAGCTTTTCGGGGTCGTAGGCCTTGGCGATGCCCGCGACGATCTGGCGAGTTTCTGTGCCGAGATCCACTTCCAAACGCAGTAGCTTGTCAGCTCCTTTTACTTTCTCCGCTACGGTCACCAGGGCGACGCGCAATTCAACCTTGGCAAAATCGTCGATTGTAATGGTGGTGCTGGCTGGCGCGGGCGACACAGCGGGTGCAGCCGGCGCTGCTGCAAGCGCCCCCGGCATGACTGACGTGGTCGCCGCATTTGCTTCTGCAGCGGCGGGTGGAGCTGACTGAGCCGCACGTTCCTGTTCCATTTGTTGCATCCTTTCGACGGTGCTCTTGTCGGCGCGCGGGAATACTGCTTCCACCTTGCCGAGCTTGGTATGCAAGGGAAGTTGTCCCCACGCAAGCTTACGCAAGTCGAGCTTCGTGATGTCACCGAGCCCTAACTGTTCCCATATCCGTGCGGTCGATTCCGGAATGACGGGATGCACTAACGCGGTCACGATACGAAGCGCTTCTGCGGATGTGTGCAGAATGGTGGCCAAACGTGCACGAGAATCCTGATCGTCTTTCTCCGCCACTGCCCACGGCTCGTGGTCCACAATGTATTTGTTCACCGCTGCTACCAGCCCCCACGCCGTTTCCAGAGCCCGCGAAAACTGGAACTGCTCGAATTGCGCGTGGAACTCGGCGATGGTGCGCCCAGCGAGCTCGGCGATTGCGTCATCATCCTCGTCGCGCGCGCCGGTCGAAGGGTAGGGAATCTCGCCTTCGAAGTAGCGCGTGATCATGCTGAGCGTGCGGCTGGAAAGATTGCCCAGACCGTTTGCCAAGTCGGAGTTGAAGCGCTGCACGAGAGCATCGAAACTGAACGATCCGTCACCGCCGAAGACGATTTCGCGCAGCAGGAAGTACCGCAACGTATCGGCGCCCAAGGTGTCAAGGATGGTTTCGCTCCGCACGATGTTTCCGCGCGATTTCGACATCTTGCTCTCTTCGAACAGAAGCCAGCCGTGAGCGATGATGGATTTCGGCAGTGGGATTCCAGCGGCCAGCAAAAGTGCCGGCCAGTACACGCAATGGAAGCGCACAATTTCTTTGCCGATCATGTGCACATCAGCGGGCCAGTAGCGCTCGAATGTTGCCTGGCCCTTGGGATCGTCGGATCCATATCCTACCGCGGTGATGTAGTTCGCCAGGGCGTCGAGCCACACGTAGATGACGTGCTTCTCATCGCCAGGAACAGGAATGCCCCAAGTGACTGTGGTGCGACTGATGGACAGGTCGCGCAGTCCGCTGCGCACGAACGAGATTACTTCGTTGCGGCGCGTCTCGGGGCGGATGAAGTCAGGCTGCTCGGCGTACAGCTTGAGCAGCGGTTCTTCCATCGCAGAGAGCTTGAAGAAGTAGTTCTCTTCGCGAACTGTTTCGGTGGGACGCCCGCATTCAGGACAGGGAGCTGCAGGCTCAGTGACGTCGACGTACAACTCGTCGTAAACGCAATACTGTCCACTGTAGGAGCCCTTGTAGATGTAGCCGCGTTCCTGTAAGCGCTTGAAGAGTGCCTGTACGCCGCGAACGTGGCGTGGCTCGGTGGTGCGGATGAAGTCGTCGTTCGTGAGCTTCATGCGTTCCCACAATTGGCGGAACTCGCCCGAGACCCGGTCGGCGAATTCCTTGGGCGAACAGCCGGCAGCCGTCGCAGAGCGCTCAATCTTCTGTCCGTGTTCGTCAGTACCTGTGAGGAACCAGGTGTCGTAGCCCATCATGCGCTGACGACGCGCTATCGTGTCACAGGCTACCGTGGTGTACGCGTGACCAATGTGTGGCCGTGCGTTGACGTAGTAGATAGGCGTCGTGATGTAGAACTTGCCAGGGTTATCCATTCTTTTTGTCCAGATACAGCCGAAGCGCCTCTTGCATTACCACTTTCAGCGGCACGTTGTTCCCTTCGGCAATGCTGCGGCAGTCTTCGTATTCAGGAGACGCGTTTCTATCATGGCCTTCCATACTGCCGATCTTGATGCGCACCGCGCCCCATGGTGTGGAAACGCTTTCGTGACGGCGCTGGAGGATGTGCCGATTCTCGCGGCGGCTGCGTACGCCGAGCGTGCTGGTCTCTTGCAACAGAATACCGCGCAGTTTGTCAGCATCTTGAGGATGAGCCAGTACCGTAAGTAGCATGCCGGGCCGGCCTTTTTTCATCTGAACAGCTGTCATAAACACGTCGAGGGCACCTTCGGCCAGTAGCTTCTCGGCCACGTAGGCGATGATTTGCGGATTTAAGTCGTCGAGGTTCGCTTCTAGAACTTCGACTTGCTCGCGAATGTCACTGTTGCCTGGAGTTGTGACCTCAGCGCCAGACTCAACGGTGTCGCCAACAATCAGGCGCAGCACATTGGAGTGACCGTTAAAATCGCGCGTGCCGGCTCCGTATCCGATCTTATCTGTGACCATTGCGGGGCGCGCACCGAAGCCCGAGGTCAGGATGCGGACGATAGCCGCTCCAGTGGGCGTCACCAGTTCCTTCTGCACGTCACCGGAATATAACGGAATGCCCTTTAACAGCTCCAGCGTCGCCGGAGCGGGCACCGGCATAACGCCGTGTGCGCATTTCACTGTTCCGCTGCCCACATTCAACGGAGAGGCCAGAATTCGATCAACGTGAAGCGCTTCAGCGCCAACGCAAGCGCACACGATGTCTACGATGGCATCCGCCGCGCCGACTTCGTGGAAATGGATTTTATCGACCGGGACATTGTGAACCCTTGCCTCTGCGTCACCCAACGCCGTAAAGATGCGGCTTGCCGTCTGCTTAGCGCTCTTGCTGATGGGAGCTGCGTCGATGACCTTCAGGATGTGCGAGAGGTGCCGACTGTGGGAATGGCGTTGCGCCGCGTCGTGATCGTGTGACTCGCGGGCGCTGGCTTGCTCCCAGAACTCTTCGCGCGGTAGATCCTTCTCGTCCATTGACCACGACATCAATCTTCGTCGCAGAAATTCCGCTTCGATCAACCCGCGACTGCTCCAGAGTGGCACCCACGTTAAGGGCCGCAACCGTCTGCTGGAAGAGCTCGAAGGGAACTCCAGCATCCACCAGGGCACCGAGAAACATGTCGCCACTGATACCAGAGAAGCAGTCGAGATAAGCAATTCGCATGGGAGACGTCCGCTTGCACGCCGCGCCAGAGCATCGCGTGATGCGTGGCGGGAACTCTCATCATAGGTAACGCTGCCACCAGCGTCAAACCCGCATCATTGCTGGCGTTTGTTATAATCGGCTTTCTCTTCAGCGATTTGCGCGTCATCGTCCCGTCGTGCAATACCCGTAACGAACTGTCAGCGAGCTGCCAACGCAGCGGGAGCCAATTTGTACCTCGAACGACAAAAGCAACTGGCCGATCACGTCCGCCAATTCCTGCGCCAGAAGTACCAGATTGAATTGCAAAACGTTGTCATCGACGCTCCGCCCAAGGTTGAGATGGGCGAGTTTGCCATGCCTTTTTCTTTCGAATTGGCGAAGCAACTACGCAAGGCCCCGCGCAAGATCGCCGAAGAAATTGTTGCCGAGATGCCGGTGCCCGAAGGCTTCGACAAGTTCGAGGTCGCAGGAGCGGGCTACATCAACGCTCGGCTGAAGCGCGATGTGGCGGCGCGAACCGCTGGCGGGGGAATCGCCAAGTCATCGTGAGCCATGAGGGCGAAGGCGCTGCCAACGTGAAGGGCAAGATACTGGTGGAGCACACCAGCATCAATCCCAACAAGGCGGCGCACATTGGGCACCTGCGCAACGCGATTTTGGGCGATACGTTTGTGCGCCTGTTGCGTGCCGCGGGACACACGGTCGACATCCAGAACTACATCGATAACACCGGGCGTGCAGGTGGCGGACGTGGTCGTGGGCTTCGTTCACCTTGAGAAAATGTCCAAGGCGCAGATCGAGGACTTGATTGCGGACGACCCTCGCTTCGATTACTACTGCTGGGATCTTTATGCGAGGGTTTCGCAGTGGTACGAACAGGACAAGGCGAATCTTAAAGTAAGACTTGATGTTCTACATGCTATCGAGAAGGGCAGCAATGACATGGCTGAGGTCGCCGAGCTGGTCTCGACTGCTGTTTTGCGGCGTCATCTGGAGACCATGGAACGTCTCGATATCGAGTATGACTTCCTGCCGCGCGAGAGCGAAATTCTTAGGCTGCACTTCTGGGATCTGGCGTTCCAGCAGCTTAAAGAGAAGGGCGTCCTGTACTTCGAGAGTGCAGGGCAAGAATAAGGGTTGTTGGGTGATGACGCGTCCTGCTGGTTCAACCAAGGCAAACTCGGGCCTCGCGGATCAGGCGGCTGCAGAGGATAAAAGCGGCCCGGACGAAGATGCCAAGGTGATCGTGCGGTCGAACGGCACGGTCGGATATGTAGGGAAAGATATCGCATATCACCTGTGGAAGTTCGGACTGCTGGGCCGCGACTTCTGCTATCAGAAGTTCTTCCATTATTCAGACGGACACGAGTGCTGGATTTCGGCTGAGCACGGGCAGGCCGACCATCCGCACTTCGGTAGCGTCGAGGCTATCTACAACGTCATCGACTCGCGGCAGAGCGATCCGCAGAATACGGTGATTGAGGCGATTCGGTTGCTAGGTTACCCGGACAAGGCCGACCACTATACGCATTTCTCGTACGAGATGGTGGCGCTGACGCCGCGCTGTGCGATCGACCTGGGCTACGAGGTCAGTGAAGAGAACCGCGCCAAGGCTTACATCGAGGTGTCGGGACGAAAGGGATTTGGGGTCAAGGCCGACGATCTGCTCGACAAACTGATCGAAGCCGCCAAGACGGAGGTTGACAGCCGCCATCCTGAGCTTAGCAACACAGAGCGGCGCAAGATCGGCGAGCAGATCGCCATCGGTGCGCTGCGTTACTTCATGCTCAAGTTTACTAAGCAGTCGGTCATTGCGTTCGATTTTAAGGAAGCGCTGGCGTTCGAGGGAGAGACCGGGCCGTATGCGCAGTATGCAGTCGTGCGTGCCAGCAATATTTTCCGCAAGGCGGGCATCGAGCCCGATCAGGCGCTCACGGCCGACATTGATTATTCACGGTTCTTCGCCGACGACAGCGGCACGGAGATATGGGAACTCTGGCTGCTAGCGGGGAAGACTTCGAACGTAATCGAGCAGTGCATTGCTACCACGGAGCCGGCATACGCCGCGAAACATGCATTCCAATTGGCGCAGCAGTTCAACAACTTCTATCATCGCCATCACATCCTGAACGAAGCCGATGAAGCACGAAAGAAGTTTCTTCTGGCGACCGCCGCTGTGGTCCGCCGCGAACTCGTTGCGTTGCTCACGGTGATGGGCATCACTTGCCCGTCGGTTATGTAATCCGCCTCGGTGGCTTCCGGGACGAGGTAGATCCCGCACTACGATAACAATGAGGCAGTCACGACTATGTTCACCCCGCGCCCAATCGGCTACGTTCGCAGTCCATTTTCGGAAACCGACCAGATTCCCAGGGGCCTCGGTGCCAAGCATGACGCCGACGGCGAGCTGGAGATTCTGCCTGAGTTCGAGCTGGGACTTACAGACATCGAAGGTTTCTCGCATCTGATGGTGTTCTGGGTGTTCGATCGCTCCTCGGGCTTCGAGCTGTGCGGAAAGACCCCTATCGGCGACAAGCCGCACGGAGTTTTTGCTACGCGGTCGCCGTATAGGCCTAACCCCATTGCTCTGACCGTCGTCGAATTGGTGGAGCGGGAAGGCAATCGTCTGCACGTTCGCGGCGTCGACATGCTCGATGGCACGCCAATACTCGACATCAAGCCGTATTTGTCGAGTATTCCGGAAGAAAGGTTGCGCCGCGGGTGGTTGGCGGAAGCCGAAGCGGCAAAGAAGAAATAGTCTCGGCAGCTGTCGAGTGGACATCACCAAGTGCTGTACGCGGTGCCCTCGCTCGACTTCTGTTCGCTACTGCTATGCACATCAATGATGCCGGGCTGCGACTGGTCCGGTGACATGATGCTTTCATCGGTCACGGGCACCCATGTGTCGCGTGCGTTGGTGAAGGGATCAATCGGGAGCTGCTTCAGGTACCCGGATTCGACGAGGTCCTGGAGTGACTGGGGCGCCTTCTGTTTGTCTAGCGTGTACTGGTCAATCACGGAGCGCAGAGTGTAAAGGTCGTCACGCAGCACCGTCTCACGCGCCCGCAAAATCGAGGCCTGATATCGGGGAATGGCCACCGACATCAGGATGACGATGATGCTGATCACCACCATTAACTCGATCAGCGTAAATCCGAGTTGTCGGGTGCGTTGCATCATGTAATTGTGGCTATGGCCAACAAGCTACCACGTTTTGTATTTCGTGCCGTCGAGGCCAGTACCTTCCGACTTGGTATATACGTCGAAAACATTTTGACCACCCCAGGAGTCCGACTCGGCATCGTCCTGCATCGAGCGCAATCCCCATTCGGTCTTGCCAGTCATGGGATCCACCGGAATGCTCCGTAGGAACCGCATCTTCTTGCCATTGGAGTCGACGCCCTTAACCAGCGTTTCGAGGTCGGGTGGATACCCCTGGCTGTCAACCTTAATCTGAAATGAGCCTCGATCGGCTGCATCTTTGTATCGATCGATGGCGTCGCGCATCTCCCACAAGTCGTGCCGCAACTCGCGCTCCTTGCCTCGTTGCATCGTGACCCGTACCACCGGAACCGCAACGGCCGTCAGGATCATGAGGATCGTCATGGCGACGATCAGCTCGACGACTGTGAAGCCCTTGGTTTTTGAGATACGGAGCATCGACTTTCGCTTAGTGCACCGTCACGATGGCCTGCGACCCACCGGCCGGCATAGTTTGCATGCTGGTGTTTTTCAACATGGCGCGATTAATGCTGAGGGTCGCCTGACCGGGAGCTTTGGCCTGGAAGGTCAATGTAAATACCTGGCCATCGCCGTTGATGCCGGTGCTCCCAGGTGGCCGGGACGCTGTCATTTGCAAAATTCCCATCATGCTGTCATCGCGATGGACCAGCGCAACAGCCTGGCCGTCTTGAGATAGCATCGGCCCGTTCGAGACATTCACCAGGCTCAGAACTTTGGGATTGTAGAGGATCTGTAGCGGCACGGAGTAAACGTTTTGCCCGCCGGCCAGATTCGACATTGACCGTAAACGTTGTGCCAACTGCCTGGCTCAACGATGGAGGATCGAAGCTGAGCAGCGCACTGCCCGCAGGAGCCGAAGCCGCTGATTGATCTGCAGGAGCGGCAGCAGATTGTGGTGCCCCCGGTCTTTGGAGGCGCGTTCGCAGGCGCCTGGTCCGGAGCCGGAGGACTATTGTGGTGCAGCGAAATCGCATTTGCCGTGCCCACATCGATTGCCCGAGTATTGCTCTCGAAGACATCCTGTGCCCGCACAATGTGTGGAATCAGCATGAACACCAGTTCGTTGTCCTGCCTCTGCTTGTTCTCGGTTGAGAAGAAGTAGCGGAAGAAGGGAATCGACGCCAGCCCGGGAATTCCGTTGATGGAGCGGCTCTCGGTCTCTTCCAGGATGCCACCCATGATGTTCGCTTCGCCCTCGCGCATGCGAATTTCGTGCTCAATCTTGCGCTGTCCAATCACCGGCTGCTGAATGCCGCCGATGTTCTGGTAGGAATCGACCGCGGAAATGTCCATCGCTAGCTTCAGCGTCACCTGGTCGGTGCCGTGTACATGAGGCGTCACATCGATGTTGACGCCCACGTCGATGTAGTTGAATTGAGTATTGACCAACGGGTTGATGCCCACACCGCCGATGCCCGGCTGAAAGGATCCAGTGGCTACCGGCACGCGCTGCCCGATCTTCAGCGAGGCCTTCTGACCGTCAAGCGCACGAATCTGCGGCTGTTGCAGGATCTTGGTGTTGCTGTCGTTGTAGAGGAATGTCGCCGTGGCCGGCGGGACAGTTACCTGGAAGTTGGTGGCGTTCAAGTGCGCCAAACTGTTCAGATTGATCGTCCCTGCAGTACTTCCCGTGCTGGTGGTCACCGACCCGTTACCCGTTCCCACGTTAGAGCCGGACGTGGTGGTTGAGCTAACGGTGTTGTCAACCAGCGCAACCGACACGCTGGTTGGTGGAGTGATGCCCAAATCGCGCAGCTTGTTGCGCTGCACCTGCATGATAACTACATCGACCACAACTTCCGGACGCGACTTGTCGAGGTCATCAATGAGCTTCTCTGCCAGCGCAATCTGGTCGGGAGTACCACGCACCACGATGGCCTGCTGGGAAGGAAACTGCTGCAAGCGCTGTGTGTCGAGCAGCGTGCGCATGATGTTGACGAGGTCCTGCAACTCATTGGGCTGCGAAAGGTTCGTGAGGTAAAACGTGCGAATAACGCTCTGCTCCAGTTCCTTACGCTTGGCGGGCGTGTCGGCCGCGACGAAGATCGTGTTCGGCGTAACCGGTCTCCAGAAGGTCTTGGACTCCAGAGCGGTGATCTCCAGCGCTTCTTCCAGAGTGACACCATTCAACTCCACTCGAATGGGGCGCGAGGTGTAGTCCGGGTCAAACAGGACGTTGATGCCAGCCAGCTTGCCGATTGTCTCGTAGATCGTTTTGGTATCGGCGCTCAACTTGAGCGTGATAGGAGTGTTGGCGATGGGCGCGAGTTCCACTGGACCACCCGCCTCTTCCATGCGCTTGTGCAAAGCCGAGGCAGCAGCCTCGCTCGGCGAGGCCGGGCCGGGCTCCGGCTGCTGCAGCAATCGACGGACCTTGTTCGCCTCTTGCTGGGCAATGAAACTGGAAGGGTCGATGGCAATGGCCTGCTCGAATTCGGTCAGGGCTTCTTGTAGCTTGCCATCCTTCGCCAAAAGTTGGCCTTTGTGTACATGCGCCGCAGACGCGAAAAACCGCACGCGCTCGAATGACGCGCGGTACGTAATATCGGAAGGTTTGGCTTCGTATGCCTGATGATAAAAGTTGTAAGCAGTGACGTAGTCCTGACGCATTTCGGCGTCGAGGCCTTTGTTATAGAGGACTTTGGCTTTGTCGGTAGCTACCGCGGGCAACGAGCCGAAGATAAGTAGCAGGGCCAGGACACGGGTAAGCCGTTTCATCAGGTTCCTTATGAGCAGTCTAGCCGGAGCACCGTCCCTGTTGCCCTGAAGTGGCGCTCCCGTAAGCAGTTCTGACCGCCGGGGCCTCAAAAAGTAAGCAACTTGCCCTCTCAAAATACGGGCGTCGTGGCTATCCGGATTTCGTTCAGAATTGGCGCGATTATAACACTCCAGTAGCTGCATATATGTGATTTAACGGTGTGTTAGCATACGAGTTTCGCCCCCGCTCGAGTTGTTTTACGATGGCCCGTCCACCCCAATCCACAACGCGTCCTGAAAAAGAGAAACAGCCGAAGCGTGACCCCACGGCCAGTGGCCAACGAGATGCCACTGTGAACCGTTCCGCGTCCTTTAACTACTTCTTGATGGAGAAATTCGAGGCCGGAATCGCTTTGCGCGGCACCGAGGTGAAGTCGATTCGTGGGGGACGCGCCAATCTCAAGGACGCCTACGGGCTGGTGAAAGACGGCGAACTGTGGCTCATCAACGCGCATATCGGCGAATACGATCACGGAAACATCTTTAACCACGAACCCTTGCGCACTCGTAAGTTGCTCGTCCACCGCAACGAACTGAACAAACTCATCGGCAAGACCCACCAAAAGGGCCTGACGCTCATTCCCACGCGAATGTACTTCCGAAATGGAAGAGTGAAGGTAGAAATTGCACTGGCCAAAGGCAAGCAGCACTGGGACAAGCGCGAAACGGAGCGCCGCAAAACGGCCGACAAGGAAGCTCGTGAGGCCATTAACCGCAGTAAGAAATCCTGATCAGGAAATGACATTATGAAAATTATTCTCTCGTCCTCTGCGCCATCACAAATTGAGACCGAATGTCTTGTCGTCGCGGTCATCGATACAGCCGAAAAGTCCGAAAACGGAGCCAAAGACAAGCCCGCACCGCAGATTCTCACTGACGATCAAGCAGTGATTGCTGCCGCGTCTGAACTCATCGCCTCCGGCGAGGTCAGCGGCAAGGCACTGGAATCCACGTTGCTGCACAAACCTGCTGGACTCAAGGCCAAGCGCCTGCTGCTCATCGGCGGAGGAAAAGCAAAGAAGTTCACGGACTCTGATCTGCGCAAGATCGCAGGTGCAGCCGTGCGCTCGGTCAAGGGCAAGGATTTGAGGAGCTTCGCAATCGTGGCACCTGTCACGACCGAAATTAGCGCTGAAAACGCTGCTAAGGTGATCGTCGAAGGTGCCTATGTTGGCAGCTTCGATCCTGATTACTACAAGAGCGACCGCAAAGAACAGAAGATCGACGAGGTTACGATCCTTGCTCCGGCAAAAGCTGACGCGAAGTCCGTACAGGCCGCGATCAATATGGGCACAATCATCGGCGAAGCGCAAAACTTCACTCGCGACCTGGTGAACGAGCCGGGCAACCGCATGACACCGACCATCCTGGCCGACCGTGCCAAGAAGATGTCGGACGAGGTGGGCCTGAAGTGTGAGATTTACGGGCCCGACAAGATCAAAGAGCTGAAGATGGGAGCGTTCTGGAGCGTCTCGCAAGGGTCAGTCGAAGAGCCTCGTCTCATCATCATGCGCTACGAGCCCGCCGGGGCGCCCGAGAAGCCTGTGCTTGGACTTGTTGGGAAGGGAATTACTTTCGACAGCGGCGGTATTTCGATTAAGCCATCCGACGGCATGGAAAAAATGAAGTACGACATGGCCGGAGGAGCTGCCATGATCGGCGCCATGCGCGCGATTGCGCAGTTGAAGCCGAACGTGCGAGTCATTGGCATCGTCTGCGCGAGTGAGAACATGCCATCGGGCGCCGCCCAGAAGCCGGGCGACGTACAGATTGCCATGTCGGGCAAGTCGATCGAGATCATCAATACCGATGCCGAAGGCCGTCTCGTGCTGGCCGATGGCCTGCATTACGCGAAGCAACTTGGCGCCACTCACCTGATCGACGCCGCTACCTTGACTGGAGCGGTTGTGGTCGCGCTGGGCACGATCAATGCCGGCATCTTCTGCAACGACGACGACTTTTACTCGCAATTCAATGCTTCGTTAAAGGCATCCGGCGAGAAGATGTGGCGCCTTCCGGTGGAAGAGGAGTATCGCGACATGATCAAGTCCTCCATCGCAGACATAGTTAACAGCGGCGGACGCTGGGGCGGAGCTGTCACGGCTGCAATGTTCCTGAAGGAGTTTGTCGGCGATACCCCATGGATTCACCTCGATATCGCGGGCGTTGCGTGGACGGAAGACGCGAAGCCGTGGATTGCCAAGGGTCCTTCCGGTACTCCGGTGCGGTCGTTGGTGGAGTTTGTGCAGAGTGTCGGCAGCAGTCACGAGTAGCGACGCCGAAGGGCGGTGTTTACGACGACTGAGCGCTCGCCGGCATCGCTGCGCCGGACCCAGTCTTCAGCTTCACTGCAATTTCGATGAATGCCAGTGCTGCCCGGCTGAGCGCTTTGTCGGTGCGGAATACCAGCGCCAGGTCGCGTTGTACAACGGCGTCTGAAATCTTGATCGCGCAAAGCACTTTGGCTTTGACGTCCTCGGCAACGTTGGATCGCGAAATAAAGCTGATGCCAACATTTGCGGCGACAAAGCGCTTGGTCAACTCACTGGAGTCGAGTTCCATCGAAACGATGGGCTTCAGATGGCGCTCATGGAAAAGTGTTTCGAGCGTATCGCGCGTCCGGCCGAGTTTGGGTAGCAGCAACGGATACGGGGCCACTTCAGCCAGCGCCACTTCCTTCTTGTCGGCGAGTGGATGGCCGACTGGCGTTATCACCACCAATTCATCGCGGTGAATTGGCACTACGGTGTAACGCTTGTCTTTGATCGGCATCGAAACGACGCCAAAGTCACTGGAGTTTTCAATGATGGCTTCCAGAATCTTCTGATGCTCCGAGCGCTTTACCCCAACTGCCACGTTCGGGTATTGCTTTTTAAATTCGGCAAAAACTTCCGGCAGGATGTGCAGGCAGGTGCCCTCATTGGCCGACACCACAATTTCGCCGCGCGGAATGCGATGCATTTCGGCCAGCGCAATCAGCATCATCCGGCGCTGTTCGATCGTCTCTTCCGCATACTTCTGGAACACTTTCCCGGCGGCAGTAACGGCCACGCGCCCGCCGCTGCGATCCAGAAGTTTGGCCCCGACTTCCTCTTCCAGCGAGCGAATTTGCGAGGAGATAGCTGGTTGCGTGCGGAAGCGCCGCTCGGCAGCGCGCGAGAAGCTGCTGAGTCTCGCCACCTCCAGGAAGGTCTCGATTTGATCGAAGTCCATTGGCTATAGGCGCCCGACAACCATTTTACGTATTTATCCGCTCGATAAAATGATTGTATGCCCTACCGCCGCTCGTGCGGCGTATGCTTTCGGTTTACACTGAAAAGGAGCCCCTTGATGGCCGCAGCCAAGGCTGATGTCAAAGCCGTCCTCGACTTTGCCCAGCACAACAACGTTCAGATGTTAGACATTCGTTTTACCGACTTGCCGGGGCTTTGGCACCACATCTCGTTCCCAATCAGTCAGCTGACCGAGGAGTCGTTCGAGGAGGGCTTCGGTATGGATGGCTCCTCGATTCGCGGATGGGCGGCCATCCACGAAAGCGACATGCTGCTGATTCCTGACGCGTCGCGCTATGTTCTCGACCCATTTACAGAGGTCCCGACGCTGGTGATGGTTTGCGATGTGATCGATCCAGTGACTAAGCAGCGCTACGACCGCGATCCGCGTTATATCGCAAAGAAGGCTGAGACCTACCTCGCGTCCACTGGAATTGCCGATACAGCGCACTTCGGCGCCGAAGCAGAGTTCTTTATCTTCGACAACGTTCGTTTCGATCAGAACGAGCACGAAGGTTATTACTTTATTGACGCCGAGGAGGGCCGCTGGAACTCGGGCCGCGCGGAAGGGAACCTGGGCTATCGTCCTCGCTACAAAGAGGGATATTTTCCAGTTCCTCCTACCGATCACTACCAGGACCTCCGTACGGAAATGGTTCTGGCGATGCAGAGTTGCGGACTCGAAGTTGAGTGCCACCACCACGAAGTCGCCACCGGCGGGCAGTCGGAAATTGATCTGCGCTACGAACCGCTGTTGCGCTCGGCTGACACCATGATGATCTACAAGTACGTGGTGAAGAACGTGGCCAACCTGGCGGGGAAGACGGTGACGTTCATGCCGAAGCCCCTGTTTCAGGACAATGGCAGCGGCATGCACACGCACCAGTCGCTATGGAAAGATGGTCAGCCGCTGTTTGCCGGAGATGGCTACGCCGGACTTTCCCAGTTGGCGCTCTGGTATATCGGCGGTCTCATTAAGCACGGGCCGGCGTTGTCGGCGATTATCGCGCCCACCACCAATTCGTATAAGCGCCTGGTGCCCGGCTTCGAAGCGCCCGTGAATTTGGCCTACTCTCGACGGAACCGCTCGGCTGCCGTCCGTATTCCCATGTATTCCGCCTCTCCCAAGGCCAAGCGAGTTGAGTTCCGGCCTCCGGACCCCAGTTGCAATCCCTATCTGGCTTTTGCCGCCATGCTAATGGCGGGTATCGATGGAATCGAAAACCGCATCGAACCTGGCCCTCCGCTCGATAAGGACATCTACGACCTCAGTCCGGAAGAGCTGACCAAAGTGCCTTCGATGCCGGGCTCGCTGGAAGCTGCGCTCGATGCTCTTTCTCGCGATTGCCAGTTCCTGATGAAAGGCGATGTATTCACCGAGGAATTGCTGAGCACCTACATTGATTACAAACGCGAAAAGGAAGTGGACGCGCTTCGCCTTCGTCCCCACCCTTACGAATTTCAGATGTATTACGACGTGTAGGTGGGATCTAGTCGGGTTTGACGCGCCGCTGCAACCTTTGGAAGATGCAGATCGCGCTAATGGGCATCGAGGTCAAGGTCCTTGATTGGCAGGTCCCAGTGGGCTTCCAGTATCTGGAAGCGACGCTGTTCTTCTTTCTTGTAGGTGTCCTGGTCGGGATAGAGTTGCTTGATGAGCGCCTTCTCGTCGAAGCCGTCATTGGCCGTAGCAGCATTCTTGAAAACGATGGTGACCCGGTAATCCCATCGCCCATCTTCGGTCGTGTGGTAGCGCGGAGTCACGGCTGACACCTTGAGCATGCGCCCCATTTCGACCTGCTTTTGCAGCAACGGGTAGTGGTTCTTCTTGAATAAAGTCAGAAACTCATCCGCGTAACCCCACTTCACTTTGTAGTAATACTCGATGACGAATGGCTTATCTGCGGCATTACCAGCCGCGCTGGTCGTCTGAGCCAGGCTCGAACTCGACAGGAACGAAAGGGAGATTGCAAGAGCCAGAAGTGCGAAAGCGTGAATGCTGGTATGACGCAATTTCATCTGCGGTCCCTCGATAATGTTTGGTACAGATTCACTCGATTGTCGACGCGGATTCTCTAAGTCGTTGCCTTGGGTTCTTCGAAGCCCGGAAGGTACTTAACCAACAGGACTTCGTTGCCTTTTTCGCCGTAGATAAGCTCATCGACCAGGTTCTTCGCCAGCATGACCCCGTACCCCCCGGGCCTCATACCAGCGTCGTTCCGTCGGATGACGTGGGCGAGAGGGTCGTCAGGCGGATTAGCAATCGCCGCGTGCCGGACTTCCTCGATCGTAAACCCGTCACCTGGGTCTTTAATGCGCGCCATGACCACGTGCCGGGTTCTGATGTAACAGACCTCAACGTACTTGTCGGGGTCAAAGTGGCCGCCATGCTCCATGGCATTGAGCAGCATTTCCCGGAACGCCATTCCCACGTCGTGACACTCTTCTTCGGGAATGTCGCAGATTTCCCGCAGGAACTGCAGAACTCGGTCCGCGGTAATGAGCCGACAGCGAAGGGCAAGGGTAAGCAGGTGCGGCGTCGCAGATACGATCTCGATTCCATCGGTCCAATCCGGTGCATCCAATGCCGCGCGCACCGTATTCGCCAGTGCTTCTGGGGTCAGACCTTTTGATAGGTACCCGAACGCATGCTCTCGCATTGACGCAATCACGTCCGCCGGAGTGCTTTCGTCCGTAAGGATAATGACCCGCGTGCCCGGGCTGACCCGGCGGAGCTTGCGCAGAAACTCAACATCTTCTTTGCCGGAAGAATGTGGACTTGTCACAATGAGATTGAACTTCCGGGAGCGCGCTGCGTTCATGGCATCTTCGAGGGTGCGGACCTCTTCGATCTCCCAGCCTTCCGGAGCCAGTACCAGTGAGAGTGCGGCCTTCGAGTCCGGATCACTTCCCACCAGCAGAGCGCTGCCGCGGGCGTGAGTCTCACCAGGGTCGCTAATCGTTACAGGTTTCGGATTCGTCATGGTGAATGCGCGAGGCTCCTCTGGACTTTCTTGCGAATCAGGCCACGGCTCAGAGGCTAATCCGTCTCCGGCCTTCTCCTACGATATTCCTCGACCCCGCGGCCCGTCGACAAGACTTATGCGGCGGAATGCGTAACAAAGGGGCCCAGCGCCTGCCTGTTATGTATAATCCGCCTCTTATGTTCAAGTGGGTTATCGTCGTCCTAATGTTGGCATTGACGGCTACGTCATTGGCAACGCAAGTCGGGACTACACCGGCGGCTCACATCGTCGGAACTCCTGCTCAGGGCGAGTTGCTCTGGCAAAAGCTTGACGCTACCGTCCAGCAAGTCAACCGTGACCTCAACGGCACCATGGGAGTCGCCATCCTCGACCTCACCGATGGCCGAACGCTCCTCTTAAATCCTGACGCGGTCTTTGCTCAAGCGTCGTGCATCAAGGTCACAGTGTTGGCTGAACTCTACCGCCAAGACCAGCACGCGGAAACGGGGCAGGCCAGGCTAAGTGACTTGTATACCGTAAATGCGGCTGACCTGGTCGCTGACAGTTCAATCATGGGCGGCCTTACTCCCGGCGTAACCCGTGTGACAAATCGCGACCTTGCTACTTTCATGGTTGCGGTGAGTGACAATAGCGCAACTAACGTCCTCATCGATCATGTCGGCATGCAAAACGTAAACGCAATGCTCGATTCCCTTGGACTATCGCATACGAGATTGCAGCGCAAGATGATGGACATTAAGGCAGCCCAGGCGGGACGTGAAAACCTCTCTACACCGCGCGAGATGATGACTTTCTTTGCCGACCTATATCAGGGCAAGGTCCTGAACAAAGAGCTGACGGCGGACTATTTCAAAGTACTCAGCACGCCCAAGAGCAGCGACATTCCCCGCTTCATTCCCGACGACATCGTGATCGCCAATAAGCCGGGCGAGTTAGCCGGTGTCCGCAACGACATTGGTGTCGTTTTTGCTGCCAACCGGCCGTTTGTCATTGTTGTCATGACGGCCTATTTGGAGCACGAGCGTGACGGCAACAACGCCATTGCCAAGATTGCCGGCGCAGCCTACGAATACTTCGATCGCGTGGGAAGGTCCTCAGAACACGGACGCATCGTGAACGAGCGAAACTCACACTGATGTTTTCTCACCGCACCGCCTGGAACCTGGCAACGAACCGCTACAGCGAAGCACTGGCTCAGCATCGCCGCGCCGGGAGAGAATTGCTCGATCTCACAGCTTCCAACCCAACGACAATTGGCCTGTCGTATCGCGAAGCCGGCTTGGTGCAGGCGATAAGCGGCAGGGAAGTATTCACGTACCAACCGATAGCCAAAGGCCTGCTCTCCGCGCGTCAGGCCATCGCTGACTATTACGTGGAGAAGGGACGCCCAGTCGATCCCGAAGATCTGATTCTCGCCACAAGTACGAGCGAAGCATATTCGTTCGTGTTTCGACTGCTTTGCGACCCCGGCGATTCGGTACTGGTTCCGGTGCCAAGCTATCCGCTGTTCGACTTTCTGACCGACCTGAACGACGTGCGACTCGAGCCTTACGAGTTGGTGTACGACCACGGCTGGCAGATCGACTTTACGTCGGTGCAGTCATCCATCAAGCGAGCGCAATCCGGCGGCGGCCGATGTCGCGCGGTGATGCTCGTGCATCCCAATAACCCCACCGGATCGTTTATCAAAGGCCACGAGCGCGGCGAGTTGAACCGAATCTGCCTCGAGAACGACATAGCAATCATCGCCGACGAAGTCTTCCTCGACTACGGTCTCACAGGCTCGGTTCCCGCTGACTTTTTCCGGAAACCACGACGCCCTGACGTTTACTCTCAGCGGCCTTTCCAAAGTCTCGGCCTTACCCCAGATGAAAATTGCATGGATGGCCGTAAGCGGCCCTACCGTCCAGAAATCGGAAGCGCTCGCTCGCCTTGAGGTGATTGCCGATACTTATCTGTCTATGAACACTCCGCTCCAACTTGCCGTGGCCGCCATGCTGGCTGAGCGGCACCACGTTCAGCCGCAACTTCTACTCCGCATACACCACAATGTGTCATCGCTCGACACTCGGTTGAGCACCCACAACTCGTGCGAACGACTTGCGCTCGAAGGAGGCTGGTATGCCGTCCTGCGAGTGCCCGCTCTGGGTTCGGACGAAGACCTGGCGGTAGCAATACTAGAAAGCACAGGGGTCCTGCTGCAGCCCGGTCATTTCTACAACTTTCCCGGCGATGGTTACCTCGTGGTTAGCCTTATTACTCCTCCCGAAGAATTCGATGCGGGAATTGAGCGGGCCCTCGGTTTCATTTCCCATCGCTGAGCAGAGCGCTCTGTTGCCCGAGAATGAAGGGTCTCGCAACCGCGACCCGTCACCAAAGTGAGGCCCCTCAGCCCATACTTCTCAGCGAATAGGACCCAAACGGTATAATCGAAGAACCGTGCTCAAGTACTCAATTGTTGTTCCTTTTCACAACGAAGAACAGAACGTCACCGAGCTATACGACCGCCTGAAGGCGGTCATGGAGGCAACCCAGCAGCCTTTTGAGTTGGTGTTTGTCGATGACGGCAGCATGGACCACACGTTCTCGCTGCTGCAGCAGATTGCCGCTGTTGATCGGCGTGTGGTGGTGGTCAAACTGCGTCGCAATTTCGGCCAGACCTCCGCGCTCGCTGCCGGGTTCGATCATTGCCAAGGAGAATACGTGCTCGCCATGGACGGCGACCTGCAGCACGATCCCGACGATATCCCGTTGTTCCTCGAGCAGCTTCGCGCCGGCTACGACATCGTCAGCGGATGGCGCAAAGAGCGCATTGACAACTTCGTCATGCGGCGCATTCCATCGAAGATCGCCAACTGGCTGATGGCCAAGCTCAGCGGCGTCGAGATTCACGATTTTGGCACCACCTTCAAGGCATACCGCCGCGAAGTGGTGCAGGAAGTTCCTCTCGTACGGCGAGTTGCACCGCTTCATTCCTGCTTTAGCTTCGGCCTACGGCGCGACGATCTGCGAGATTCCCATCCGCAACATCAATCGCGAGCGTGGCGAGTCGCATTACGGCATCAGCCGCACCTTCCGCGTGTTCTTCGACCTCATCACCATCCGCTTTCTGCTTGAAGTACATGTCGCGACCGCTGCATTTCTTTGGCGGCTTTGGCGCCGTCAGTTCTCTGACAGGCCTTGCGATCGCCTTCTGGATGGTGATCGAGAAGTTCATCTATCACATTGATGTGATGGACGAGCACGGACCGCTGATGGTTTTCGCCGCGGTATTGATTGTGGCGGGCGTGCAATTGTGGCCTTGGGTCTCTTGGGTGAGTTGCAAGTTCGCCACTTCCACGAGCCGACTAAGCGCGCGCCTTATGTGGTCGAGCGGGTACTGCGCACCTCGCACAGCGAATCGGCGCTGGCTGACTAAGATGTCGCAATCGAAAGTCATAGTATTCACGCAGCGAGACTGTCCCCCGTGCGGATGGGTAAAGGACTTCCTCGCACAACGCGGAGTGGACTTTGAAGAACGCAGCATCGACTCGGGACTGTCAGTAGCCCGTGAACTCACACAAAAATACAAGAGCCAATCGACGCCAACGGTCGTCGTTGGAGAACAAGTCTTGATCGGGTACGATCCTGAGCGTCTCGCCCAACTTCTCGGCCAGTAAGCACCATCCCGCCCGCGGCTATCTCTACATCGCCGCGGCGACGTTTTTCTGGGGCCTCTCCGCCACCATGGGCAGGGCCGTCTTCACCGGCCGCATCACACTGTCGGGCCACGTGCTTCCCAAGATTGATCCCTTGATGATCGCCCAAGGTCGCACCACGATTGCGCTGTTATTTCTAGCTCCAATCCTGTTGCTCCGGAACCGGTCCGCGCTTCATGTCCGGGGCTCCCACCTGCTCCAATTCTTGCCGCTAGGAATCCTGGGATTAGCCGCCTCGAACTATTTCTATTACCTCGCCATCGAGCGCACCAGCGTAGCCACAGCCATCGTCCTGCAATATGTCGCGCCCGTCTGGGTGCTGTTGTACATGGTCGCGCGCAACCTACAGCGTCCGACCCTGCAACGTGTCCTCGGTGTTCTTCTGGCCGTCGTAGGATGTGCGTTCGCCGTGGGTGTCCTGTCTGGCCGTGCCAGTTTTCCTTGGCTCGGCTCTGTCAGGCGTTCACTTCAGCTCGATAGGAGTGCTTGCAGCGGAGCTAGCGGCTGTCTCGTTCGCGTTCTACAACATCTATGCCCAGCACCTGCTCCAGACCTATTCGCGATGGACGGTTCTCGTCTACGCGCTGCTCTGGTCGGCCGCGTTCTGGATCATCGTGAATCCGCCGTGGAAGATTGCCGCGCAGCATTACAGCGGCGGCCAATGGCTGTTCTTGGCGATGTTTTCGATGACGTCGATGCTGATCCCGTTTTCCTTCTACTTCACAGGACTACAGCACCTTGATCCCACGCGCGCTGTCGTCACCAGTTGCCTTGAGCCCGTCTTCGCCATTCTGCTCACGGCAATGCTGCTGGGGGAATGGGTGTCGCCCATTCAGGTCTTCGGAATGTTGATTGTACTGGCGGCCACGTTCCTCGTGCAGAGGCCGGATCGCACGCACCGCGAACCGACTCATCTCTGTCGAACCGATCGAATAAGTCGCCGACACTACGTCACAGCACCATTCTTACCGGCTGCCGTTCTTCAGCGTAGAGCGCATCGATCTGCTTGTGATAGCGCTGTTCCAGGTGGCGGCGGCGCAACTTCATGCTCGGCGTCAGCGTGCCGTCTGCGATGCTGAGCTCCTCCGGCAGGACGAGCACTTTCTTGAGCTTTTCGTACTGCGCCAGGTTCTCGTTCAGTTCGTCGACGATTCCTTCGTATAGCGATTGCACCTGGTGAGAGCGTACCAGGTCCTTGCGCGGTTCCGTATCTAATGCCATGCGATCTGGCCCACTCTTCCAGTATTGGAAAATTGGGAACGATCAGCACAGAAGGGAAGCGCCGCTTGTCGCCCACCACTGCCGCCTCTCCGACGTAGATATTCGCCTTGAGCGAGTTCTCAATAGGCTGGGGCGCGATGAACTTTCCGCCTGAAGTTTTGATCAGGTCTTTCTTCCGGTCAGTGATCGACAGGTAGCCGTCCTCGTCGATATGTCCGATGTCGCCGGTCTTGAACCAATCGTCTTCAAATGACGACGCAGTCTCCTCCGGCATGTTCCAGTAACCTTTGAATACTGACGGGCCTCGCACCAGAACCTCGCCATCGGCGGCAATTCGCACTTCGAGATTTGCGAGCGACTTGCCAACCGTGCCCAGGCGATGGTTCTCCTGCGTATTGATCGCAATCACCGGCGACGTCTCGGTCAGTCCGTAACCTTCGTCTATGCGAATGCCGATGTCGCCGTACCACGCCGCCAGTTCTTTTCCCAATGGAGCTCCGCCGGAAATAAATAGCCTCGACCGGCCGCCGACGCCTTCCCGTATTTTCGAGAACACCAGCTTGTTCGCCAGCTTCCACGACAAGGCACCAGGGACTTCGTCATTCATGACTTGCTCGCGATATTTCCTTCCGACCTTCAGCGCCCACTCGAATATCTTTCTCTTAGTTCCTTGCGTCTTGTGCAAGATCTGGTTGTGGATCTTCTCGTATACTCGCGGGACACCCACAAAGACCGTGGGTCTCACCTCCAGCAGCGTCCTCGGCAAGTCTTCGAACTGTCGGACAGTACGCGATGGTGACGCCGTGGTGGGCCAGCAGGTAGTCCACGTGGCGCGCCGTGATGTGCGAAAGCGGCAGGAACGAAATAGCCGCGTCGCCCGTGCCGATGTCGGTCATCTCCACCGTCATGCTCAGGTTCGATGCAATATTCCCGTGAGTAAGGATGACTCCCTTGGGTGTGCCCGTCGTTCCCGACGTATAGATCAGCGTGGCCACGTCGTCAGGATGAATGGTGTGCGCAAATGCCTCGATCGCAGAGTCTTCCAGATCGGTAGCGCCGCTTAGCAGGTACTGCATCTGCGGCACATCCGGCAGGTCATCGATCTTATCCATCACCACAACGCGTTCGAGTTTCGAATCGTGCCGAATTGCCTCGATCTTCTCGTATTGTTTACGGCTAGAAACAAACGCTACCTTAGCCTCGCTATGTTGCAGCACATACAGACACCTGCTCCGGAGTCTGGGTTGCATATATCGGAACCACGATGCCACCCAGCAAGAGCGTGGCGTAGTCCACAACCGCCCACTCGGGCCGATTTTCGCTCAGTATCACAACCCGGTCGCCCTGCTGCACGCCCCAGCCCTGCAATTGCCGGGCAATCGCCGTCACCCAACGGTGGATTTGCGCGGCCGAGATCGCCGTCCACACGCCGTCCGTGCGGTAGAGCATGGCGCGGTCATGATCGCGTCCCACGACCGTAAAGAAGACGTCATTGAGTGTTCGAATCTCCATACTTACCGCCTCGCCTACCTCGTGGCAGTCCGCATGCCGTTGAGCAGAATATCCATGAGTGGATCAGTGGCATTCGCCAGGGGATATTCCTTCTCGCTCAACACCCATGAAGTAACCATCTCGTCGATGGCCCCAAAGAAACAGTTGGCCGCAATCTTCTCTGGCATTTCCGCACGAAACTCGCCGCTGGCCTTGCCGTCGCAAATGGCCTGCCGCACCAGGTTGAAGTACTCCACCAGATGGTCATGCGAAAACTCCGACAGCGACCGTGTGCTCTGCCGCAGTTCCATCTGAAAAACCACCGCCAGGTTTCGGTTCGCCCCCAGCGCTTCCAGATGCAGGTACGCCAGCCGGCGCAGCCGCTCGATCGGAGAGGGTAACTTCTCCAGCTCAGTGCGCGCCCTGCTCATGAATCCATCAAAGGCCGTGTTGATCGCCGATGCCAGAATCTCGTCTTTGTTCTTGAAGTAGAGGTAGACCGTGCCATCTGCGACGTTCGCACGTTCTGCGATGTCAGAAATTCGCGACACAAAGAACCCGCGCTCCGCGAAAACCGCGACTGCTGCGTCTAGAATTCGCTGGTACTTGTCGGAACTCCGGCCCGCCGGAAACGGGGGGCTCGGCACTTCATTCTCGCCGGGATGTGGGTCGCGTTTAGCCACGGATGATCGCCGTAAACCTCGTGTATTCTTTGTGATGGCGATTTCTTGAACGGTCGTCGTCTATGCCTTCGCCCGTTCAACGGAGAGTCGGCCACTCGCCGAATGAATACTCATTCACTTTATCGCCGCACCAGGGATTGCGCAATGACGTCCTCCATTTCAGCCTTCGAATTCCCGTTTTGGGACAAGCTGTCGGCAATTTTCCGTCCGGTGAAGAATTTCGAAAAGTCGCCTCCCGGAATCCTTCGTGCGAGAATGACGAAACGCCTACTTTCCACCCACTCAGCATTTCGAGTTTCGAGAGGAGACTGACCGTGAAGCAAGTACTTGCAGCTATGCTGCTCGCCGGAATGATGGTTCCTGCCTTGCGAGCCGCCGATACCCCGCCTCCGCCCACCATCAAAGTCGGAGACGTCGCCCCCGACTTCACCCTGACCGACCAGAACGGCAACAAAGTGTCTTTGCATGACTTTAAGGGAAAGAAAAATGTTGCCTTGGCGTTTTACGTCTTCGCCTTTACAGGTGGTTGAACCAAGCAGATGCAGAACTTCCAGCAGAATCTTGCCAAGCTGGAAGCTGCAGATACCCAGGTTCTGGGTATAAGCATGGATTCCCCGTTCTCGAACAAAGAGTGGGCACAGAAAATTAATGTCACGTTTCCTCTGCTGAGCGATTGGGGCGGCGATACCACCAAGGAATACGGCGTTTACAACCCGAAGTACAAAGCGGCTCGTCGCGTAAATTACCTCATCGACAAGAACGGCAAGGTCGTCGAGATGCAGCTCGACTCTGAAGCAATTGACCCCACGAAGGTCGTAGAAGCTTGCCAGGCCAAGAAGTTAAACCGGTAGGTCTGAGTGAACTATCCATCGCTCAGTCTTTTCGTAGATGAGATGCCGGGGGAGGCCCCAGTTCGGGGCATGCTGCACCGCGCTGTTGACTCCTCCGGAGATTTCCTTGTCCTGACTCATGGAGCTAGTGGAAACGCAAATACATCGCTCCTGATTGAGTTGGCCGATGAATTGTCGTCTGTCGGAATCAACGTCTTGCGATGCGATCTGCCATATCGTCAGCGACGTCCGCACGGGCCGCCATCGCCTGCGACCGCGAAAGAAGACCAAGAGGGTTTGCGTCGAGCTGTATCGTTAATGAAAGCTCAGTTCACCGGTCGCGCTTTCCTGGGTGGCAGCTCATACGGAGGCCGCCAAGCCAGCATCGCGGTCGCCTCACATCCCGGTTTGGTCGACGGCCTTCTGCTGCTTTCCTACCCCCTCCATCCTCCGGGAAAACCGACGCAACTGCGAACCGCTCACTTCTCGGCGCTGAAAACGCCCTCGCTGTTCGTCAGTGGCACGAAGGACGTTTTTGCCACCGCCGAGGAATTGGAGACTGCGATCAAGCTGATACCAGCTCGCACCAAGCTGGTCGAGATCCCCGGGGCTTCTCATGGCCTTTCGAAGTCGAGAAGTGCGGAAAGCGTGTCCGCGGTCGTGAAGCAGTGGTTTCTCGATTTTTTCGAAGAGAAATCGTATCGCTCCCATAAAGAGAAATGATGACCGATGACTCCATTGGACTTGTTAGACTGGTGGCTCCCAACTCTTCAACGATAGCGGGCCCATGGAAACTCTAAAGAAGCCGGCGGTAAAAGTCTTCGTCGCCACAACGGTGATGTTGACGTTCATCTCTTTCTGGCGCGCCGCCGCCATTGTCCTCTCTGATCTCGCCTCGTCTGCTTATTACGTCGGCGGTGATGCCGAGAAGGTCATAGGCAAGAGCGCTCCGTGGTTCGTGCTAGCGGTCATGCTGTTCAGCTACGCCGTACGCTCGATCTACATCGAGTCCAGCAGCATGTTCGTGCGTGGCGGCGTATACAGGGTCGTCAAGGAGGCCATGGGCAGCCAGCTTGCAAAGCTCTCGGTGTCGGCGCTGCTATTCGACTACGTCTTGACTGGCCCAATTAGCGCGGTATCGGCTGGTCAGTATCTGGCGGGATTTGTATCCGATCTTTCCACCCGCTACCACCATCCCCTTCACATGACGGATGCGCAGGAAGGGTACTTCGCGGCCGCGTTTGGCGTAATCGTGACTGTCTTTTTCTGGTGGAAAAACACACAGGGCATCCACGAATCCAGCGAACAGGCGCTCCGCATCATGCAGATCACGACCGTCATGGTCGTGGTGCTGATCCTCTGGTGCGTAATTACGCTGATCGTTCACCCGCGCCATTTGCCGCCGCTGCCAGCCGCAGCCACCATCACGATGGACCATGAGTCCCTCGGCTGGCTATATCACAGTTGGGCGGCAAGTCTGACTTGGGTCTTGCTTTTGGTTGGCTTTGGACATTCCGTCCTGGCCATGAGCGGCGAAGAATCGCTTGCCCAGGTTAATCGCGAGATCGAGCACCCCAAGCTGAAGAACCTCGAGAAGACCGGGCTGGTCATCTTCGTCTACAGCCTTCTCTTCACCTCGCTGGTATCTTTCTTCGCGGTGATGATTATCCCCGACAAGGTGCGACCCGACTACTTCGCCAACCTCATCAGCGGATTGGCCATGAACGTCGTCGGTCCTTACACGCTGAGGCTCTTCTTCCAGGGCTTTGTGGTGTTGGTGGGCGTACTCATTTTGTCCGGCGCCGTGAATACCGCTATCGTGGGCGCCAATGGCGTCCTCAATCGCATCAGCGAAGACGGCGTGATGCCGACCTGGTTCCGCAAGCCCCATCCGCAGGTTCGGAACCAGCTACCGGATCATCAACCTCATCGCCTTTCTCCAGATTTTCACCATCATTGCCAGCCGCGGCAACGTTTACTTGTTGGCGTCGCTCTACGCGTTCGGCGTGATCTGGAGCTTCGCCTTCAAATCGCTCGCGGTGCTGGTGCTGCGGTTTAAAGAACCCGAGAACCGCGTCTGGAAGGTGCCGGGCAACTTTCACATCGGCAAGGTTGAGATTCCCGTTGGCCTGAGCTTGATCTCACTCCTGCTGTTTGCAACCGCCATCGTGAATCTCTTCACCAAGCAACTTGCAACCATCTCGGGCGTGGCCTTCAGCCTCGCTCTCTTTGCCGTCTTCACCGTCTCGGAGCATCACAACCGGAAGCACCACGCCGGCGCAGCCCACGAATTGGAGCAGTTCCGCGTCAATGCGCGCGAAGAACTGACCGCCGCCGACATGGAGGTCCGCCCCGGCAACATTCTGGTTGCCGTTCGCGATCCCAGGAACCTCGCTTACCTGCGCGACATTCTCGCGAAAACCGACACCGTTAAGCAGGATGTCGTGGTCATGACTGCTCGCGTTATTCATCGCGAGCATTCTTTCAGTGGCAACGAAAGCATGGATACGGCCGACATCTTCGAGGAGTACGAGCAGGAACTCTTCACCTCGGTCGTCAACCTGGCTGAAAAAGAGGGCAAGCACGTCTCACTGCTGGTTACTCCGACCAACGACGTCTTCGAAGCAATCGTCGCCACCGGCCAACGTCTCGGATCCACACTCATGGTCTGTGGCCTCTCCAACAAGCTCTCTGCGGAAGAGCAAGGAAAGTTAACGGGCGACGCATGGGAACGCCTGCCCGATCCAAAGCCTCGCATGAAGATGGTAGTCGTCGCTCCTGACGGACGTAAGTGGGAGTATATTCTGGGCCCGCATGCGCCACGGTTGCGTCCGCAAGACCTCAAGCTAATGCATGATATTTGGCGAGATCTTACCCGCGATCCCAAATTCGGCCATCTGCATCATTACCACGTCGTATCGGTTGCTCTGCAGGAACTTAATGCCCGACTGCACGGTTCGGAACGTGATCAGGCACTCGCGGAACTGGAAGAAGAAGTCGACCGCGAAGACGACACCTAGGCTCGCGAAACCGACCGCGTACGGCTGCTTTGCGCGCACCGTCAGTACTTGCGGCTAAGGGAGCGGGCTGAACCCGATCGCTGACAAAATGTCCTTGAGTGCTTCGGGTGTCGGCGCACAGATCCCCGATATACCTGCGCGGATCGCAGCTTCAATGTTTGCATCCCTGTCGTCGATAAATATCGCCTGTTCAGCCGCTACAGCAAGACACTTCAAGCATTGCTCGAAGATTTCCGGCTCCGGCTTTGCCAAACCAATCTCCGATGACAACGTGACGCAGTCAAAGCGCTTCGCCCAGTCTCCGTTGGCACGGATGTGTTGCACCATGTCGCCGTGCATGTTAGACAGGATCGCTGTTTTGTATCCAGCCGCACGCAAGCGATCCGCCCACAGCAGGATATCGGGATTCAGTCGGCTCCACATGGCCACATCGGCTCTTCGAAGCTCTGCAATCTCGTCGTCGCTCACCTGGCGTCCGGCGGCATCGGCGATGTGTTTCCAATACTCCGCGGCACCGTAGGTTCCGCGATCGTATTCGTGGCGGAAAGAACCGTAGATTTGGCGAAAACGGTCCTCCGTCAACCCGAACAAGTTCGCCATCCATCGAACTACCTCGGGGTCAGCGGGAAGGGAAATGACATCGCCGTAATCGAGAATGACGGCACGAATCGTCGATAGGTAGGGCGGGGGTTCTGGGGCGTCATTGAGGTTCACAAAACCATCGTACCCGATAGCGCCACACCGCTCGGCTCGACGTCGCCGCAGGCTCGAGGTGGGCCGGGATGTTTGGTATAATTTGTAAGCCGCAATGCTGCGCGCCCTTAGCTCAGCTGGATAGAGCGTCTGGCTACGAACCAGAAGGCCGGGAGTTCGAATCTCTCAGGGCGCGCCATTCTCTTCTTCTTCCTTGCGATGGGTTGGCTAATCCCTCGCGATCCGCCCGCTGACCAACCTTCCGATTTTGCCGACACCTCGCCGATGGGTGCGTCAACAGCAGCAATAACTTTGAGGTCAACACGGAATTGCCTCGTTGCGCTTTTTCCCTACACCGTATACAGTTCTGTCGCCCGCAACCAGCGGGATCTAAGGAGACCACATGGGCTTTTTGGTATGGATCATTGTCGGATTGATCGCGGGCTGGCTTGCTGGGCAAGTGATGAAAGGCGGGGGCTACGGCGTACTTGTGGACATCATTCTCGGCATGCTTGGCGGCATCGTCGGAGGCTGGATCTTCGGCATGCTAGGCATTTGGCCCGGCGGTGGAATGATTGGCTCCATTATCGTGGCATTCGTCGGAGCGGTGATTCTGGTCTGGATTACCCGCCTGATCAAACGGGCCTGAGGGCGTCTCAACTGGCGTTTTGCGCCGACGCAATTTCGCGCAAGGCGCCAGTTGCCTCCAGTCTCCAGGTTAACTGCATCGTGTCGCACTCACCGATGCGCTCGGCAGCAATGTTGCCGTTGCTGCCGGTGCCGGAGCGCCGTTAATTCCGTCCTGTTCCATCGCAACGTTTCCCTCCGCTGTTGCAACGAACGACGGTCTGCCCTTTTCCGCGGCCAAATCTTAAACCACATAACTCTGGCACTCGAGTTCATCGGCCACCGCTTCGATCGTCGCCTTCGGGATCGCGATCCACCGCGCCGGCTAGCCCGACAATGCCGATCGCAGTCCGCGCCTCGTAAGTCGCATCGCCTTGCGCATGAAGCCGCTTACGCGCCAGCTTGTCCATCGTCGCCCGGCTCAGCACTTTCACCAGCGCCTCCCGTGCTTCAACCCATACCGGATGCACTGCGCATGCCAGCGAACGTTCACATCCACTCGATCCCGGCACACATAAATTGAGGTTCATCGGTCCGTCAATCGCTTCCACAACGTTCAAGACGGATATCTCTTCCGGCGGCTTCGCCAATTCAAACCCCCCACCGCCACCACCCCGTGAAGTGATCAGACCTTGCGCCACCATCCGCTGCAGGACTTTGGACAGGAAGCTTTCCGGGGCCTCGCTCAACTCGACCAGCGCGCTCTTTTGCAATCGCGAGCCTGGTGGCACGCTCGACAAGTGCACCATGACACGAACGGCATAGTCGGCAGCTCGGGTAATTTGCATGTGCGAAAGCTTTCAGAGGCTGTCAGTAAAAAAGACCCTCACAATCCTTTTCACTGACGGATGTCTTTTCAGGTTGCAAGTTGAAAAGTCTGTGATGGAGCCACACTCCGGACGTGACCTGGCTCACACCCGGTGGTCATTAAGTGTGCGCCTGGGTTGATTCTGCTAAGGAAAAGTCGTTCGGGCAGGTTTTAACTCGGCACGATGTTCAGCTGCGCCGTACGCGGTCCGGTAACGATTCTCATCGCGCGGGTGGAAATCGAGGTGCCGGTGGATCGCTTCTTCCGTTCACTGCTCCGCCACCGGCAGCGCCGAAGCCAACTGCAAGTCAATCATCAACTGAATGCGCCGATCCACCTGATAGAACTGCGCCGTACTCTTCGCCGATAGCACCTTTCGGAAGAGAGGCACATATTTCAATCTCAGTTGCGCCAACGATTCATCGACCTGAATCCACTGTTTCACCGCCGTTTCGGCCTGCGCATCCGTCAGGTCGCCCTGCTGCTGGACGTACTGTTTAATCAGGGCATACTTCGTATTGTTGTTCTGAACCAGCTCCGAGACGTACTGGTCATAGATGGGCCAGAATTTCTCTGCCTCGGCGGGTGTCAGCTTCATGTTGGCGGCCACCACCTGCTTGCGTTCCTCGCGCAGGTTCTTGCGAAGCATCTGGATGTCGTCATCGGAAATGAGTTGGTTTTGCTGGTTTGAACTCGCTTGCGCATCGGACTTGGTTGTTTTTTCCTGCGCGATGGCGCCACTGGAACAAATCAGCAGCACGGTCAGGCTGAGGGATGCGATTGCGGGGCTGACGTTTCGAATTTTCGCCATGTACCACCTCTGTCAGATTTCCATCGGGCGAGAGTGTTTCCGACATTGTCCTGCTCTCTCGCCCGTGGCGCAACTGGAGGGCGGCCAGGATTTGGATTCTTACTAACGAGACTTGAGACTTCTCCGCGTTTCCCCTTTGCAAAAGTCGTTCTTACCCCATCCCAGCTACCACGCCGCGCATGTATGCAAAACTCTTGATCATCCCAGGCATCGGGTCATCCTCGTGAATCTCGTACTCCAAATCCACATATCCTGAATACCGCACCGCCACCAGCGCCCCAAATATCTTCTCGACAGGCAGATTTCCGTCCCCCACCGCAACCTGCGTCCACTTGCCGCCATCATTGACCAAGTCCTTCATGTGGACGTCATAGAGGCGCGTTCCGACCTGCCGAATAGTGGCGGGCACGTCCAGTCCCGCTCTTGCCGTATGCCCCACGTCCACGCAAATCCCCATTCGCGAGTCCATCCCTTTCACCGCACTCCATGCGACCACCGGAGTAGGAAAGTACTTATCCTCCGGTCCATGATTGTGAATCGCAATCTTGACGTCGAATTCCTTGGCGAATTTCTCCAGCCGTGGCAAAACCTCTGGCGTCGGCCCGGCAACGATTAACGGAATCCCCGCCGCCTTCACATATTCAAACTTGGACCGCATGTCCGCATCCTCGTCCGTGGTGAAGTAAATCGTGCCCGCCGCCGTCAGGGTCAACCCCGCAGTCCGGTACCTCTCACTGGTCGGTTTGATCTCGCCAACTGGAGTCATTGGCAAGTGCACGTCCTTCACGTTGAGGTAGGGCGTGTTCAGCTCGTTCATGAACCGAACCACGTCCGCCTGCCCGAACTTCCGGAACGAGTAGCTCGCAACTCCCAGGTAAATCTTGTTTTTATCGCACTCCGAACCAAGCCCCCACGACCTCGCCGGCGCCACCGCTACGCCAGTTGCAACGGCCGCTACGCCGCGCAGAAAGCCCCGACGATCCAAGGTTTGGGCCATGAAATCACCTCGCTGTCGATTATTGTCAATGCACAAGGCCCTTTTGTGCCATGGAAAAGATTACGGTGTAACCGGGAAGTTTTACATGTGGTTTTTCTAGCGGCAGGAAAGTAACTTCTTTGCTTACACCAACGCTCGATTGGCACGCCGAATGCTAATACATAGACAGACGAAGTGGCGCATAGGGTCATCAGTTAAGAGGTTTTCGGCCAGAGTCCTCATGATTGATGACCCTTTTTAAGCTGCCCGGTCGTGATTTCATAAGCTGTGGCCCTCCCCCAAGACGGCCTAAGACAGAAAGGCGAAGCCCATAATGGCTTCGCTTTTCTGCTGTTTTGAATGGCTTTTTTCTATACCAGGGCCAGCTTTTCCGTGATATCAAAGCCCGCTGCGCGAAGTAGTCCTTCGACCTTGGCCTCGGTCAGCCGGGTGGCGTCGTATTCAACCCGAATTGTCCGCCCGGCTTCATTCAGTTGCAGACGCCGGATGCCGTAAACATCGCTCACTTGCCCGTACGCGCTCATGACACTCTCGTTCGGTGGTACTCCGTAACGGAACAGCACATCGACCGTGGTCATCGAAAATTCCCCCGTCTCATGCAATGATTGAAGAGATCCTGCTACCGGCAATCACTACTATATTGCATCGCAACTGTGGCCGACAAAGCCGGAAATGACAGCCACTTTGACAAAGGCAATCCTGAATGAGCGGGCCCGAGAAGAAACCGGCAACCGATGACACCCAGTTGAGGCTGACGGCCGTCGATCCCGTCTGCGGCATGATCGTCGATCCTGCCACCGCCCGCGGCGTCGCGCAGTACCAGGGCGACACTTACTGTTTCTGCTCTCCCAAGTGCATGCACCGTTTCACGGCCGAGCCATCCAAATATCTGGCGACGGACTACAAGCCGGGCATGCCGTCAGATGCCTCTCCAATACAGATTTCCCCGGCCACTCGCACCGTTCACAAAGACCCGGTCTGCGGCATGACGGTTAATGCCGCGAAGGCTGCTGCCTCTCTGGAACATGAGGGCAAGCTCTATCACTTTTGCTGTAAGGGTTGTGCTGTCAAGTTCAAAGCGGATCCGGCGAAGTATCTTTCGCCCAGCCACAAGGCAGGCGGCATGCAGCAGATGGTGCAGCTCGGCGGCATGCACGTTGACAACTCTGCTAAGCAGGAGCGCGACCCGGTTTGCGGTATGGACGTCGATTCCGCCAAGCCCGCGGCCATGCTTTCCCACGCCGGCAAAGACTATTACTTTTGTTCCCGAAGCTGCGCTGACAAGTTCAAGGCCGACCCGCAAAAATATCTGTCGCCGCGGCCTAAGTCTCCCGTCCAAGCTCAGAACACTCCAACTGCAAAAGGCGTCGATTACATCTGCCCGATGGATCCGGAAGTGCGCCAGAAGGGCCCAGGAGCCTGTCCAAAGTGCGGCATGGCCTTGGAACCGGATGTACCACCGGCCGCGACCAAGACCACCTGGACGTGTCCGATGCATCCTGAGATCGTCCGTGACGGACCCGGCTCTTGTCCGATCTGCGGAATGGCCCTCGAACCGATGACGGTTACGGCCCAATCCGACGACAATCCTGAACTTCGCGACATGACCCGCCGCTTCTGGTGGAGCGTGTTGCTGGGGGTTCCGCTCATCGTTGTCGCGATGGCACACATGGTTGGACCGTTCGCGCACGCGATTTCGCCGCGTCTTGCCGCATGGATCGAGTTTGCCCTGGCAACACCTATCGTGTTGTGGGCAGGATGGCCGTTCTTCCAGCGTGGCTGGGCGTCGGTGAAGTTCCGCAGTCCCAACATGTTCACCCTGATCGCCATGGGCGTCGGCGTTGCGTACGTGTTCAGCGCCGTCGCGACCATTTGGCCGCGGATATTCCCTGAGACTCTACGGGGGCCACATGGACAACCAGGCGTCTACTTTGAGGCAGCCGCTGCCATCATCGTTCTCGTGCTGCTCGGCCAGATCCTAGAGCTCAAGGCTCGTAGCCGCACCAGCAGCGCTATTCGCGCCCTGCTTGATCTCGCTCCCAAGATGGCTCGTGTCATGCGAGACGATGGCAGCGAATACGATCTCCCGCTCGATCAGGTGCAGGTTGGCGATAAGCTGCGTGTTCGTCCCGGCGAGAAGATCCCGACCGATGCAGTCGTCGTGGACGGTCTCAGTTCGGTGGACGAATCAATGATCACCGGCGAATCGATCCCTGTGGAGAAGGACACCGGCGACAAAGTCATTGGCGCTACGGTGAACGGAACCGGATGGTTGCTGGTTCGCGCCGAGCGCATCGGCAGAGAAACGGTGCTGTCGCAGATCGTCCAGATGGTGAGCAGCGCACAGCGCAGCCGAGCGCCCATTCAGAGGTTGGCTGACAAGGTCGCCGGCTACTTCGTTCCCGCAGTGTTGGCGGTCGCGGTGATTACGTTTCTGGCCTGGTTCTTCGTCGGTCCTGAACCGCGTCTGGCTCACGCGGTCATAAACGCCGTCGCGGTGCTGATCATCGCCTGCCCTTGCGCGCTCGGCTTGGCGACGCCGATGGCGATCATGGTGGGCACAGGTCGCGGCGCACGCGCCGGAATTCTGATCAAGAACGCCGAGGCGCTGGAGACATTCCAGAAAGTCGATACCATCGCTCTCGACAAGACCGGCACGTTGACCCAGGGCAAACCCGAACTGATGTCGGTTATTGCGATCGATGGCGAGGACGAGGAGCGCATCGTTCGGCTGGCCGCGAGCTTGGAGCGCGGCAGCGAACATCCGATGGCTGCTGCCATTGTTGAGGCAGCCGAAGCGAACCAGCTACAAATCATCCAGTCCGATGGCTTCCACTCGATTACCGGCAAAGGCGTTATCGGCACCGTCGGCGGACACGAAGTCGCAATTGGCAGCGAGCGCCTGTTGGAAGACCAGGGAGTTGCGCTCGGAGAGTTGATCAGCCAAGCCGAACAGTTGAGACGCGATGGCCAGACTGTGGTGTTCGTGGCAATCGACGGACGCGCCGTTGGATTGCTCGGCATCGCCGATCCGGTGAAGACGGAAGCTGCCGAGGCTTTGCGGCTGCTTCAGGGTGAAGGCGCGCGCATCGTCATGCTGACCGGCGACAATCAAACCACGGCTGCTGCGGTTGCTCGCAAACTCGGAATCACAGACTTCGAGGCCGGCGTTCTGCCCGATCACAAGGCCGACGTCATTCAGAAACTCCAAAAGCAGGGCAGAGTGGTCGCGATGGCTGGCGATGGCGTGAACGACGCTCCAGCATTGGCGCAAGCACAAGTCGGCGTGGCGATGGGAACAGGAACCGATGTGGCGATCGAGAGCGCTGGAATCACTCTGCTGAAGGGCGATCTGATGGCTTTGGTGCGTGCGCGTCGACTTAGCAAAGCGGTGATGAGCAACATAAGGCAGAATCTGTTCTTCGCGTTCATCTACAACGCGATCGGAGTTCCAATCGCGGCCGGAATTCTCTATCCAACCTTTGGCTTGTTGCTGAGTCCAATCATCGCGGCGGCAGCCATGAGCTTCAGTTCGGTTTCGGTAATCAGCAACGCGCTGCGATTGCGAAACGTGAAGCTGTAAGTGGGGGGCGGAACTTACGGCTACAGCTTATTCACGTACTCCACGATCTCAGGGTTGGTCCAATCGACCGCGCCGATGAACTTGCGAATAATCTTGCCGTCCTTGTCAATCACGTAAGTTTCGGGGAATTTGAACGTACCGTAGAGCGAGTTCGAGATCTGTTTTGGATCGCGCACGGTCAGCAGCTCGACATCGTGGTCGCGCACGAACTGCTTGTAAGCGGCATCGTCGGAATCGAGACTGACTGCGAGCACGATCGCCTTGTCGCCAACCATCTTCTGCAACTGGACCAGCGAGGGCATCTCTTCAACACAAGGCGCGCACCAGGAGGCCCAGAAATTCAGCAACACGGGCTTGCCGCGCATCTGGCTCAAGGTGATGGTGCGAGGCCCATCGGTGAGGGTGAAGTCGGGCGCAGTTTCGCCGATGCGGGGAGGGCGTCCACCATTGCAGGAGGCCAACACGAGAAAAGAGGCTAGGCTCAGGAACGAGAGAGCGCGCTTCACAACTCTATAATAACGGAGCAAAGGCAGGTTGCTGGTAGCTGGTCACTGGTAACTAGCGATGAACACTAGCAATTAGTTCCTCATCTGGCCGTTATTCATGCTTGCCAGTCCGACAGAACCCGCGATTTCCGTCATCGTGCCCGCGCGCGACGAAGAAGCGTGCCTCGAGAACTGCCTGCGCTCGCTGATAGGGCAGGCGGGTCCCACCTACGAAGTCATTGTTGTGGATGATCACTCGAGCGACGGCACACGGGCGGTAGCGGAAGGCTTTCCGATCACCGTAATTGAGGCCGATTCGCTGCCGGAGGGTTGGACCGGCAAGTGCAATGCCTGCTGGAGCGGCGCAGAGGTCGCGAAAGGGAAGTGGCTGCTATTCACCGATGCCGATACGACGCATGCCGGGGATTCGATCGCCAAGGAATAGGTGAAGCTGAGCGTACAGGTGCGGCACTGCTGTCGTATTCGCCGAAGCAAGAAGTCCATGGACTTGCGGAGCGAGCACTTATGCCGGTGATTTTTGCTGAGCTCGCGAAGACGTTTCGGCCAAGCGACGTGAGCGATCCGAATTCTCCGGCGGCTGCGGCCAACGGACAATACCTGCTGATTCGCCGCGATGCCTACGACGCTGTGGGAGGCCATGCGGCGGTGGCGCACGCAATTCTCGAAGATGTCGGACTGGCGCGGCTCGTAAAACGTGCGGGATACAAGTTGCAGTTTCGGAGGTCCGACGCCGTCAGCACGCGCATGTATCGCAGCTTCGGACAAATGTGGGTGGGGTGGACGAAGAACCTGGCGCTGCTGTTTCCGCGCCCGCTTTGGCTGGCGACCAAACGAGCACTCGAGTTCATCTTGATCGTTGCGTTCGTCGGCGGAGTGGTGGTGGCAGTTGTCGATCCGGATACAGTCGGGCTCGCCATCAACGCGGCCGGAGCGATCCTGATGATCGCGATGTTCCTTCGTCGCATCCTCCGCGCGCATTTTGATTGGCTGTCAAATTCACTCGCGCTGTTTGGATTGCCTCTATTCGCGATACTCTTGGTGAATTCGTACATCTCACATAAGCACGGGAAAGTAAGTTGGAAGGGGCGGGTGTACAAAGGGTGACTTGTGACTGCTGAGTGCGACCAGGTTGTAAGCTGTTCTAGAGAAAGAAGGGCATGATTTATTTAACCCGCAAGTGTGAGTTTTCGGCTTCGCATTATTACCACAACCCGCAATGGACGGAAGACGAGAACCGCCGCGTCTTCGGCAAGTGCGCCAACCTCAACGGCCATGGCCACAACTACACTCTTGAGGTAACGGTGAAGGGCGAGATCGACCCGACGACCGGCTTTGTCGTCGATCTGAAACAGTTAAAGGACATCTTGAACCGCGAAGTGGTTGACGCAATGGACCATCGTCACCTCAATAAAGAGGTCCCGGAATTCGCAGCGAAGATCCCCACGACGGAGAACATCGCTATCGCAATCTGGCAGCGGCTGAATGAAAAGCTGAACGTGGCCAGGCTGCACCGGGTGCGACTCTACGAGATGGCCGACTTGTTTGTCGATTTCTACGGAGAAGCATGAAAGCCCACCTCACACGGCGATACATGCTGGCGGCGTCGCATCGGCTGCACGCTCCTACATTGTCTGAGGAGCAGAACCAGGCGATCTACGGCAAGTGCAATAACCCGCACGGACATGGCCACAACTATGCGGTTGAGGTCACGGTCAGCGGCCCGGTGAGCGCTGAAACCGGAATGGTTTGCAACCTGGTGGACCTGGACGAGGCGGTGCAGCATGTCGATCGTCGAGCGCTTTGACCATCAGAATTTGAATACGCTGACAGAATTTGCCGATCATGTGCCGACCACGGAAAACCTGGCCGAAGTGATTTATTACAAATTGAAACAAAGCTTTCAGTTGGCTCATCTGGAAAAGGTGCGGATTGAAGAGACCAGCATGAACAGCTTTGAGTATGCCGGCGGAGCGGAGCCGCGCCACTGAAGGACGCGGATCGCCGGACAGGAGACCTATGAAGGAAGTTGTGGAAGCTTCGACGACATTGACCAGCGCTACGATGGAAGAATTGACGCGCGAGTGGCTGGTGCGCCTGGGCGAAGATCCCACTCGTGAAGGCTTGCTCAGAACACCGGAACGCACAGCCAAGGCCTACCAGTATCTCACCAAGGGATACAACGAAGATCCGGCCGAGGTATTGAATGGCGCGCTGTTCACGGTTGATTACGATGAGATGGTGATCGTGAAAGACATCGAGATGTTCAGCCTGTGCGAGCACCACATGCTGCCGTTTTTCGGCAAGGTCCACATCGCCTACATTCCCAAGGGCAAGGTGCTGGGACTGAGCAAGCTGCCGCGACTGGTGGACGTGTTTGCTCGGCGGTTGCAGGTGCAGGAGCGGCTGACGGTACAGATCGCCGAGTCGATTCAGCAGGCGATCCAACCGCTGGGCGTCGGCGTCGTGATCGAAGCGCGCCACCTCTGCATGATGATGCGCGGCGTTGAAAAGCAGCACTCGGCAACAGTGACGTCGTCGATGCTGGGCGCATTTCGGGCCCAACAGACACGGCAGGAATTCCTCTCACTCATTCGCCAAAAGAACAACAACGGAGCCTGATGGCGGCGCGCCTTTCGCAGTCCAAACGCAAACGTCAAGCAGAAGTGGCTCCGACAGCCCCTGCAGCCCATAGAACCGCAAGATTAGCCGGAAAGGTTGCGGCGGTGACCGGCGGCAATCGAGGAATCGGATTCGCGATTGCTCAGGCGCTCGCAGCTGAGGGCTGTCACGTGGTGATCACGGGCCGCGACGGCAAAGCGTTGAAAGCGGCGAGCGCTGAGTTGGCTGACATCGCTGCAAAAGCTGGTGTCGGCGGTGAGGTGCGCGGGCTCTATTGCGAAGTGCGCGAGCCAAAGTCGGTGGCCGCAGTGTTTGCCGAGGTCAAGAAGCGTTGGGGTAAGCTCGATATCCTGGCGAATAACGCTGGAATTTCGCAGGCCAAGTACTCGGTTGAGAAGACACCGATCGAGTTGTGGCGATCGGTGATCGATATCAATTTGACCGGTATGTTTCTGTGCTCGCAGGCGGCAATACCGTTGATGCCGCCGGGTTCGACGATTGTCAACACGTTATCGTCTGCGGCCAGGCAAGTCTTTCCCGAATTCTCTGCCTATAACGCTTCGAAGCATGGCGCGCTGGGTTTCACGCGCACGCTGCGCGAGGAGTTGATTCCCAAAGGCATCCGCGTCATGGCGTTGCTCCCGGGCGCGACTAACACCGCCATATGGGAGCAGTTCTGGCCAGACGCTCCGCGCGACAAGATGGTGACTCCACAGAGCATCGCCGAGGCTGTCGTATATGCGGTGCTCCTGCCACCGCAGGCTAACTTGTCGCAGTTGGAGCTGGAGCCGTTACACGGCGTGCTGTAAGACGTCGGACACTCCTTGATTGATAACGGGTCAGAAACCGCCGTACTTGTAGCGGCGAACGCGGGCAGGGAAGAGCTTGATGAGCGCCATCCCGGCGAGAAAGCCTCCAACGTGGGCCCATACGGCGACACCCCCGGCGCTGCCTCCGCGAACGCTGATCGAGGTCGCGGCACCCAGTAGAAACTGTCCTACAAAGAAATACCCCAGCACAATCCACGCCGGCAGCCACATAAACCACATGAAGAAGAACGGCACGATGGTGAGGACTTTCGCGCGCGGATAGAGCAGGAAGTAAGCTCCCATGATTCCGGCGATGGCTCCGCTGGCGCCAACGGTGGGCACAGTCGAATAAAGATTAAAGAGCGTGTGCACAGCCATGGCGACGACTCCGCTGATCAGGTAAAGAAGAATGTAGCGGAAGTGGCCGAGGTAGTCTTCGACGTTATCGCCAAAAATCCAAAGCGTGAGCATGTTGAAGATCAGGTGCATCCAGGAGCCATGCAGAAACATTGACGTGAAAACTGGCAGGAAGGCCGCCATAGGGGTCACAAACCGGGTGCCCAGCTGGTACACGAGGTCCCATGGTACGTATCCCTGGTTTAGCAGAACGATTGGGACGCGGGCGGGCACAAAACCAAATTGATCGAGGAATATGTTGAACTGGCGAGAACCGCCTCCGAGCGAAAGCTCGAGCAGAAACAGCAGGGTATTGGCCGCGATCAGAAAATAAGTGATGTACGGTGTGCCAACCCGGGGAGCGTCGTCCTTCAGCGGAATCATAGATGCGTCTTACTTAGCGTTGCGGCGGCGAAATGTAGCAGGGAAGCGATTTCCCTGCTGAAATCTATAAGTTGCGCGTCAATTTGACCAATCAACGCCTGAACGTACACGATACCAGAAGCATGGCACGCAACGGTGTGATGGTCATCGACAAGCCGGCGGGATGGACCTCGCACGATGTGGTCGCAAAAATGCGCCACATTCTCAAGGAGCGTTCCATTGGCCATTTAGGCACGCTCGATCCAATGGCCACCGGCGTCCTGCCGCTGGTTATCGGGAAGATGACCCGTCTGTGCCAGTTCTATGAGAATTCAGAGAAATCGTATGAGGGCGCGATCCGGTTTGGATTTGCGACCGACACGTATGACGCGGATGGCTATTCCGTCGGCGAGACGCATACCGTTGAAGTGAACCTTGAAGAAGTTGCCCGGCTGGCGACCGGGTTTGTGGGCAGAATCCAGCAGATGCCTCCGGCGTTTTCGGCGAAGAAGCTTAATGGGGTTCCAGCCTATAAGCTCGCGCGCAAGAAGCAGGAAGTAGTGCTTCAGCCGGTCGAGGTTGAGGTGCTTGAGTTCGCGATCACCGGCACCGAGGAGGACCGCTGTATCTTTCGCTGCCGGGTGTCGTCAGGAACCTATGTCCGGAGCCTGGCGCACGAGATGGGACAGAAGATGGGCTGCGGCGCACACCTTGCGAGCCTGAGGCGGACGCAAGTAGCGGAGTTTGGCCTGGAGGACGCGCACACGATTGACCAGATCGCCAGTGCCGCCACCGACGGCTCGGTGGATGGCTTGCTGTTTCATCTACGGGGCGTGCTGCCGGGAATTCCCAGCGTTACAGCCGACGACGAAACACTCGGCAAGATTCGCCACGGGCGGTCGGTAAACCTGGCGGAGTTCTCAGGGGCAAAACTGGTTAAAGTATTTGCTGGCCAGTCGGACCTGGTTTGCCTGGCAAGCCGGGTAGCGGGGAGCTTGTTTCATCCCAAGGTGGTATTGCTGGGCTGAGTTGAAGAGATTAGCAATGTCCGATAACAGATATTATGTTAATCCATTCAGCGTCCAACGCGACCCTCTCTCTCCATCCCCCTATTAATCAACTGACAAAACACTTGACACATGTGTCGAAATACGGGAACCTGCTTCTCAATGGTTTTGTTTATGGGTCGTTCCGAGATCGGCAATCTGGCTACCAACCTGGCAATAGTCTCGTAACTGCCTCGCCGTAAGTTAACCCGGATCGCTGTAACTCACCGTTTTCGCAGGAGGATTCGTGAAGAAGATTGCGTTTGGCTTCGTCTTTTGTGCGCTGCTTGCAGTAACTGGCGCCTTGGCTAATGACACCGTGGACTGGGGGCAACTTGGCCCTTCGGGTACCCCTCTGACAACCCCTGAGAACTGGACTTCCACCGGGTCCCTGTATACCGGCGAAGTCGGTATCACCGGCAGCTTGATTGGAACCCAGAACTTCCTACGCCTTGACCAGGGCGCTGGTTGGAGTGGCAACTTCTTGACAGGCGACCATCTGCTCTGGAACGAAGGTGGCTTCCAACAGACTGGCATCGACATTGGCGTGCTGTTCAACAACCTGAGCGCGGGTGGCGGAGCCCAGATTCAGTCCGATTACTTCGGCCCCTTTACCGCCACGCTGACCGCATTCGACAGTATCGGTAACGTTATCGGCATGACCGTGATGGCCGGCAACTCGACTTCCGCCGCCGATGGCAGTGCAATTTTCATTGGCTTCCAGAGCAGCTCGGCCAATGTGGCTTTTCTTAACTTCAACGTTGTCGACCAGTACGGCGGAGATAGCCTCGCTATCGACACGTTAACCATCTATACCAACGGAACGGCCCCCGAACCGAGTTCGCTGCTGTTGCTGGGATCGGGACTGGTAGGCGCAGTAGCCTACGGCCGCCGTCGCCTCGGAGTCTAGCTCGAATTCGTTCTTGGCTGAAAGGCAGGCTCACCTGAGCCTGCCTTCCTTCTTGCGGTTATTCTGGCTGGTTGAGATGACGATCTAGATCTTTCTTAAAACGATGCCATATCTCCAGCCTTTCAGGCGTCGCCTCGACAACCTCCGACTTGGCCTGAAAGACCTGTCGGCCGTCGAGTTCTACCAGCACGCCCATTACTTCTCCCATGCGCCAGCCCGGAACTCCGATCCGTTCCAACCCGTTAGGAGTGGCCCGCAGCAGAGCGATGCATCCGTCACGCAGGACGCCGACACTATTCGGGAAACGCTCGAAGGTTTCGCAGCTCAAACCCTTCCAGATAAAGCTTTTGCAGTTGCGCTGCCGGGTCTGGCATGGCTACATCTTGTAGCGGCCAAGGTCGTCATCGCCGAGGCTTTCCAGATACTTACGCAGGTCTTCGGAAGAGGCGCTTTCGCTAAGGTTAGCGACCTGCTTGCTGGTCTTGAGGACTTCCTCCTCCACGAAGATCGGGCAATCCATGCGCAGAGCGAGCGCCAGAGCGTCAGAGGGACGCGAGTCGACGCTGATAATTTCCCCTCCCCGGTCGAGCCAGATGACAGCGTAAAAGGTGTCGTCCTTCAGTTCGGTGACCACGACCTTGCGCACGGTGGCTTCGAGTCCGACCAGCAGGTTGCGCAACAGGTCGTGGGTCATGGGTCGCGGCGTGCTGACCTTCTCGATCTCAAGCGCTATCGCGTTGGCCTCGTAAACGCCGACCCAGATGGGCAGCACGGAGTCGGAGTCGCTTTCCTTGAGGATCACGATGGGCATGTTGGTGACCGGGTCCATCATCAATCCGCGAATTTTCATCTCGACTTCCATCGTGGAACCTCCCCAAGGGTCTTTGATGCCGCCCGGTAAGTCCGGACAGTCTCACGCTAATCCTGATCGTAAAACCATGTCCGCATACGACGCAGCACGTTTCCGGTATGTTTCTCGCCCGGAGTAAGTCTCTGTTGTACCACCAAAACCGAAATTGCGAGCACCAGGCTCAGGCGCACCGCAACCAGCAGCCGATCTGCAACGACGGAGAATGAAGCGTGGCCGGGCGAAGCGGCGAGGCTGAACACCAGCAGCATAGACAGGAACATGATCCAGCCGGTCAGCCTGCCCTTGCGCGTCGCCTTCGCGTTCTGCGTCACGGCGGTTACTCCCAGCGCTTACTCTACCAACTCACCCAGCAGGCTATTGGGAAAGGCCTGCGTCACCGCGACCGAAGCATACTGGCCGATCTGCGGCTCGGGCATTCCATTTAACACGAAGTTCAGGGTCTTGTTCTGTGAGGTGCGGCCCATCATCTGGCCGCGGGCAGTGTTCTTCCCTTCCACCATCACTTCCAAGACCTGGCCGACGTGGCGCCGGTAGCGTGACGCGCTGAATCTCGCGCTGGTGCTCCATCAGGATTTGCAGGCGGCGCGACTTCTCGTCCTCGGGAATCGAGTCGGCATACTGCAACGCAGGAGTGTTCGGACGGGTCGAGTACTTGAAGGCAAATACTCCGTCGTAGCCGACTTCGCTCAGCAGCGTCAGGGTCTCGCGGAATTCCTCTTCGGTTTCGCCCGGAAAGCCCGTGATGGTGTCGGTGGTGATGCTGATCTCGCGCTTGGCGGCCTTCATCCAGGAAATGCGTTCGAGATATTCCTCGCGGGTGTAGTCGCGAAACATGGCCTCGAGCACGCGCGACGATCCGCTCTGCACCGGCAGATGCACGTGATCGCAAAGCGTCGGGATGGCATCGATGGCGTCGACAATGTCTTTGGTGAAATCGCGCGGATGCGACGTGGTAAAGCGGACGCGACGAATGCCGGCGATCTCGCCGACGGCAGCCAGCAGTTCTGCGAAGGTCTTCTTGTGCGACGGGTCGGCGTAGGAATTGACGTTCTGGCCAAGCAATTGGATGTCGGTATAACCGGCGTCGGCCATGCGGCGCGCTTCCGCGAGCACAGAGTCAGAAGTGCGGCTGCGTTCTTTGCCGCGGGTGTAAGGCACCACACAATAGGCGCAGAACTTGTCGCAGCCTTCGATGATGGTGATGTATCCGCGATGAGGATTGCTGCGCGCGGTGAATTCGGTATCGAAGGTCTCGTCGGTCTGGCGGTCGTCGAGTCCGGTGACGCGGGTTGCGCCGTTGGCGATCTGCACCAGCATTTCTGGCAGATTGCGATACGAAGCCGAGCCGGCGACGAGCGAGACGTATGGCGCGCGCTCGAAGATCTTCTCGCCTTCCTGCTGGGCGACGCATCCCAGCACGGCAAAGCGCTTGCCCTGCTTGTGCAGTTTCTTGAAATCGTTGAGGCGATTGAAGACCTTCTGCTCGGCTTTGTCGCGAATTGAGCAGGTGTTGTAGACGATGAGGTCGGCGTCAACCTCGTTCTGGACCTGCTGATAGCCCTCGGAAATGAGCGTGCCCACGACTTTTTCAGAGTCGTGGAAATTCATCTGGCAGCCAAAGGTCTCGATATAGAAGGTTTTTTGCTGGGCTACTCACAGCCATCCTCGTTGGTTCAGTATATCGCGGAGAAAGAGGCATTTCGCCGCGGATTCACACGGATGAACGCGGAACAGAATTGGAGTACAAAACCACAAACAGAGAAGCTATCGGTGAAAATCCGTGGCGATCCGCGGCTGATTCAGGTTTTTATTTCGCCAGCTCGCGCTCGATGTCGTCGGCGATCTTCTCTGGGGTAGTTGTCGGCGCAAATCGTTCCACCACGCTTCCCTCCTTATCGACCAGGAACTTGGTGAAATTCCACTTGATGGCGTCGCCCAGCAAACCGCCCTTCTCGTCTTTGAGGAACTTGTAGAGCGGGTCTGCGTTGTCGCCGTTGACTTCGATTTTCGAAAACAACGGAAACGTTACACCGTAGTTCACTTCGCAGAACGAGGCGATTTCCGTGTCGCTGCCGGGCTCCTGGTGGCCGAACTGGTCGCACGGGAAGCCAAGGACCTCAAGGCCCTGCGCGTGGTATTTCGCGTAGAGCTCTTGCAGGCCTTTGTATTGCGGAGTGAATCCGCATTGGCTGGCGGTGTTGACGATGAGCAGGACCTTGCCTTTGTAGGCGGCGAAGGATTGCTCGGGGCCGCTGTTCAGCTTTGCGGAGAAGTCGTAGATGGACATTGCACCTTTCATCGGGCTCGGGCGGAACAGTTTGTCGAAAAACACCCCTCGAAGGGTTTCGTGTCAGGGCACGACTTTAGTCGTGCCGCTAGACCTTTTAATCTTGTCATTCCTCGCGGACTTCAGTCCGCGGGGAATCTGTTTTTCGACTTTTTCACCAGACTCTGAGGCCCTGGCAGGATTGTATCGTCATCGCGGCGTCGGCTCCCTTGCTTGGTTCCGCACCCTTTTCCTAAATCGGGAAAACTTGGTTGCTTTTGTTCGTTCGCCGTACGATTTCTAGTGACTTGACTCTTGCCTCCGGTGCATCCTTCCTTTGCCCCCAGCGGGACGAGGCTCGATTAGGCTTTTTGACAACCAACGAACAACTCCGTTAGCTCCTAAGGCAGCAGCCGCATCTCCCATGCGATAACTCACATGTTTGTAATACTTTACCTGTAAGTCACTTGTTTGCAGGACTTTGCAAACAGTCGTGCTGTAAGTCTATTGTTTTCAAGAACCCGATGGGGGCGTGGTAGCTCTGGAGTTGGCTGAGGCTCCGTGGCGTCATCCACATGCCTCTTAGCGCAAGGGAAGCTTGCTTCGGCTCACTGGCAGGCAGATTAGCCCAGTGGAGCTCCACCGATGTTTGCGGGACAGCGACCATAACTCCCTTCCTTCTAAGACTTTACGTATAAGTCAATTGTTTGCAAGACTTTGCGCACAGTCGCCGTGTAAGTCTATTGTTTTCAGGAACAGTAGAGGGGGTCTAAGGGGCGCCGTTCTTGACCAACTTGAGGAACTCGGCGTGGACGCGCGGGTCGTCGGAGAGCTCAGGGTGGAACGTAGCGGCCATCACGCTTCCCTGCCGGACGAGCACCGGATCGTCGCCGCGCTTGGCAAGAACTTCGACACCTTCGCCGACCCGTTCGATGCGCGGTGCGCGGATAAAGACCATCTCCAGGGGCGCGCCGCCAAGACCGGTGTCTGCTTCCAGGATGGCGGAGTCGATCTGGCGTCCGTAGGCGTTGCGCTCAATCGTGATGTCGAGGGCGTTCAGGCCGGCCTGAGCGGGATTGGTGACTCGATTGGCGAGCAGGATGGCTCCGGCGCAGGTGCCGAACGTCGGCTTAGTGTGGACGAAGGTGCGAAGACGCTCCAGCAGAGGAAGCGGCATGAGTTTCAGGAACGTCGTGGATTCCCCGCCGGGGATGACGAGGCCGTCGATATTGTCGAAGTCTTCGACTTTGCGCACAAGCACGACCTCCGCCCCGAGTTCTTCGAGGCGGCGGCGGTGGGCATCAAAATCGCCCTGGAGTGCGAGGACACCGATGGTCATGGAAGTAATCAGCTATCAGCTGTCAGCTATCAGCCTTCAGCTAAAAGCGACGACTCTTTAGATTAACCGAAAGCGTTATGGACTCGCCCGCAATGACGAAGGGCGCGAACGATGTCGCGCCCTTACTGAAAGCCGATAGCTGAGAGCTGACGGCTCGCTTACCAGCCCCGCGTTTGCAGCAAATCCTTCTCTTCGATAGCAGAAACAGCCAGCCCCTTCATAGCGCTCGGCACCTGTTCGCTGACTTCGGCCAGAACTGACGGGTCATCGAAGTGCGTTGCGGCCTGAACGATTGCCATGGCGCGGGCTTCAGCGTCGGCGCGCTCTACGGGGTTGTTGAGGTCGAGCGGAGTGACTCCGCCCTTCATGAAGATTCCGGAGCCGACAAACACGGCCTCGGCTCCGAGCTGCATCATCAGCGCGGCGTCGGCGGGAGTCGCGATGCCTCCGGCGGAGAAGTTCGGGACGGGCAGCTTCCCTTCCTTGGCGACCATCCTGATGAGCTCGTACGGAGCCTGGTGGTTCTTGGCGGCAGCGTAAAGTTCCTGATCGCTCATCACGGTGAGCTGCTTCATCTCTTTGATGATTTGGCGCATGTGCTTGACGGCGTGAATGACGTCTCCGGTGCCAGCTTCGCCCTTGGTGCGGATCATGGCCGCGCCTTCGGCGATGCGGCGCAGGGCTTCGCCCAGGTTGCGCGCTCCGCAAACGAAAGGAGTCTTGAAGGCGTGCTTGTCAACGTGATGCTCCTCGTCGGCAGGAGTGAGAACTTCGGACTCGTCGATGTAGTCAACGCCGATTTCCTGGAGGATTTGCGCTTCGGCAAAATGGCCGATGCGGCACTTGGCCATCACGGGGATCGAAACCGTGCGCATGATTTCCTTGATCAGCTTGGGGTTGGCCATGCGCGAGACACCGCCTTCGGCGCGGATGATCGCAGGCACGCGCTCCAGCGCCATCACTGCGGTGGCGCCGGCTTTTTCGGCGACTTCGGCTTGCGCCACGGACATGACGTCCATAATGACGCCGCCCTTGAGCATTTCGGCAAGGCCGATCTTGAGGCGCAGACTGGTGTTGGTTCCGTTGTTTTCCGACATAGTTCCTTCTTCCCTTGTCGAGGCTTACACTCCATTTTACCTTTTGTTGACAGGCGGCGTAACCCCGCAGAAACGCACCTTGTCACGAAAGGAACGCGTACCGCCGGCTGAAGCCGGCTCGGGATCTAGAGGACAGTGCGTTGACGCCGAGCTAAAGCTCGGCTCTACCTAATTACGTTGCATCGCCTTCGCGTTCCTTGAGGAACTTCGCCCACATCCGCGCGGGATCGACTTCGATGAAGGTTCCGGTGCTAGTGGCGAGAATTTCGCCCTTGTCGTTGCGGATCTCGGCAGCGCGGAAGTGCTCTCGGCCATTGACGCCAACTTCCCAACCTTCGGTAACGAGTTGAGTGGCCAGCGGAACCGGGCGAATGTAATTGACCTGCATGGTTCCGGTGACGGCGATGATGCTGCGCAGCTTGCTGACCTTGCCCATGGCTTCGTCGAGAATGGTGGCGATGATGCCTCCGTGGGCGTGCATCGGCGGGCCTTCGAAGCGCTGCGGCAGCGCAAATTCACACACAAAACGCTTGTGCTCTTCGTTCAAGTGAAACTCGAGGTGCAGACCGCCTTCATTGGCCGGGCCGCATCCGAAGCAGTTGTTGCCGTAAACGTGCTGTTGGACTTCGTGGCCGGGGACGGGCTTGTGGCGGGTCATAGCATCAAGATGAACTAACGCCGAGGCGCAGCGCAAGTGCAACGTCCGCTAATAAAGCTTGGGATTGTTGGGGTTTCCGGAATCGATATCGATTTGCATGTCTTTTTGGCGCTTGGCCAGCCAACAAGGCTTCTCCCAGTATTGCGGAAGTAGCGTGTTGGGACATTCGAAGTCCTGCTGTCCGCCGTAGCTGAACTCGGTCTTGCCGTTCTTCAGCTTCACCGAGTAGTAAACGGTGCGATTAACGCTGCCGAAGGCGTCGTGATTGGTGGCCATGCGATAGCGGAGGCGCAAGTAGTCGCCCACATAAACCACGGCTACCAGGAACACGAGGACGATCAACGCGCGTTTAACCACCATGGGAGCTTATCGCCGCAGCGGCGTCACACGCAATTGCGATGCGTGGCGCTGCGGCAGAAAGCGGCGGCGTAGGAGTTTTGTCGGGTTGAAAAGCGGGGGCTTCACGCGCATCATAGGTCACAAGAATTTTTGGGGAGTCCGGCGAATAACCGGAAAGTAGCGGAATGGGATTTTCGTATTCCAAAGGTGGGCCGCCAACCGCAAAGCCGCTTGACGGCGGCGGAGGGCGCGGCCCGACCCATGACTGGCCGGGGGGCGATGGCGACGGTCGCGGGGGCGGCGACGACGATTTCCCCAATTATCGCGAGCGCCTGCGTCGCTATCGAATGCTGGTTGGATTCATCCTCGCCTCGGTGGTGATGATATTCGTCTCGTTCACCACGGCCTACATCGTGCGCAAAGCGGGTGTGATCTGGGACCCGGCACGCAGCGACTACGTCAGCAACTGGGTACCGACCACGCTGCCGGTCAAGACGCTACTCTTCAACACGTTCATTCTGCTGCTAAGCAGTCTGACGCTGGAGATTGCACGCCGGCGCGCAGCTGAAGATGTCGTACTGGCGCCGATTGCTGATATACCTGGCATCCAAATCGGTCGCAATCGTTCCCTGCCCTGGCTGTGGATAACCATTGTGCTGGGGTTGGCGTTTCTGGCCGGGCAGTACGTGGCCTGGGACCAGCTTCGACTGGGTCATCTCGACCTGGAAACGAATATCAGCATCTCGTTCTTCTTCATCCTCACGGGAGTGCATGCTGTCCATCTCATCGGAGGCGTCATTGCGCTGCTGTATGCGGGAACGACGTCATGGTTGCGGCGTCCGCCGGAAACCCGGCGCATCGTTGTGGACGTGACGGCATGGTATTGGCACTTCATGGGCGTGCTGTGGATTTACGTCTTTGGACTGCTGTACTTCGGGCGATGAGAGCCATTTCGTCGGCCAATCCTCAATGCAGCGTTCAGTATTCAGAACAGCTATAATCAGAGGTTTCCGCAGCCGTTGTTGACGCCTTCTGTGGGGATGGGCTTCACGTCGGGCGCACTTGCTGCTGAAAACCGGGGCTCATGTCGAACGACAGCATCGTGGTTCGCGGCGCGCGCGTCCACAACCTCAAGAACATTGATCTGGAAGTGCCGCACAACTCCCTGACGGTGGTTACGGGAGTGTCGGGCTCGGGCAAGTCGTCGCTGGCATTCGACACGATCTACGCCGAGGGACAGAGGCGCTACGTCGAGTCACTGTCTTCGTACGCCCGGCAATTCCTGGAGCGCATCGAAAAGCCCGATGCTGATTCAATTGACGGAATCGCACCCGCGGTCGCGATCAAGCAGAAGAACACCACGCGCAATCCACGCTCGACCGTGGCGACGGCCACGGAAATCTACGATTACTTGCGATTGCTGTTTGCGAGGATAGGCCGCACGTACTGCGCCGTGTGCGGGAAGGAAGTGCGCAAGGACACCGTCGATGAGGTTGCCGACCGCGTGATGGAATCGCCGGAGGGCACCCGGCTACAGGCGCTCTTCCCAATCAGGCCGTTGCCGGCGGCCCAGCTTCCCGAAAAGCCCAAGGGCCGCAAGACAGCCAAGAAGAAGAAAATCGAAGCGGCCGACGATTCCCTGCTGAAGTCGCGGCTGATGGAATTGCGCACCCGCGGATTCCTGCGTCTCTATCAAAACGGCGCGATTGTCGATTTCTCTACGCCTGAAGCTGTGCTGGAGATCAACTTCGCCGAGCCGGTGTATGTAGTGATCGACCGCATCTCGATCGCGCCCGATGTTCGCGCCCGGTTGGTAGATGCCATCGAGCAGGGTTATCGCGAGGCTGGCGAAGTGATTTTCGACACCGCGCCGCGCGAAGATGAGCCCGTGCAGCGCTTTCGATTTTCGCAGCGCTTCGAATGCAAGAACGACGGCACTCGCTACGACGAGCCCGAACCACGACTGTTCTCGTTCAATAATCCGTATGGCGCCTGCCCAAAGTGCCAGGGGTTCGGCAACACGATCGACTTCGACCTGAACCTGGTCATACCCGACAAGACTCTGTCGCTGTCAGACGGAGCCATCGAACCGTGGACCAAACCCAAATACAAGACCCTGGCGACGGAGATGAAGCGTCATGCCCGGGCGGCGGGCATTCCGCTGGACGTGCCGTGGCAGGACCTGACGACCGAGCAGCAGAATTTCGTGCTGAAGGGTGAGGGCAAATGGTGGGGCGTCCGCGGGTTCTTCGATTACCTGGAGCGCAAGAAGTACAAGCTGCACGTGCGGGTGTTCCTGAGCCGGTATCGCGGATACTCGGTGTGTCCGGATTGCAATGGCCTGCGTCTGCGCCTGGAGGCACGGCAGGTGAAGGTTGGCGGCAAGGACATTTGCCAGGTGACGGCGATGACGGTGGAAGACGCGACCAAATTCTTCGCCGAATTGCAGCTGACGCGCGAAGAGACCGATATCGCAGAGCGCCTGCTGATAGAAATTCGCGACCGCCTTCGCTTCATGAATGATGTTGGACTCGAATATCTCTCGCTGGATCGGCTGGCATCAACGCTTTCTGGCGGAGAGGCGCAGCGAATTCAATTGGCGACCTCGCTAGGCTCACGACTCGTAGGCACGCTTTACGTGCTCGATGAACCGTCCATCGGACTGCACAGCCGCGACACCGAGCGACTCATCAAGATTCTGCATAGCCTGCGCGACCTGGGTAATACAGTGCTTGTGGTCGAGCACGATGCCGAAATCATGCGCCATGCCGACCTCATCATTGACCTTGGACCGGGCGCGGGTGAGAACGGCGGCAAGCTCATTGCCACTGGAACATATGACGAAATTGTGGCGAATCCGGCGTCGTTGACTGGACGATATTTGAACCACGATTTGCGAATCCAAATGCCAGTGGCGCGACGAACAGGGATCGGAAAGTCGATTCGGCTGGTTGGGGCCCGCGCTCACAATCTGAAGAAGGTAGATGTCACGATACCGCTGGGCATGCTGGTGGCGATCACCGGCGTATCAGGCTCGGGCAAATCGACGCTAGTCCACGATGTGCTGTTTAACGCCGTGGCCGCCGAGATCGGCCAGGTGAGCGGCGGCCCGCGTGCACTTGTAGACGAAGTGGGCGGCGCCGACTGGCTGGATGAAGTTGTTCTGGTGGACCAATCTCCCATCGGGCGAACACCGCGGTCGAATCCCGTGACGTACATCAAGGCTTTCGACGCCATCCGCGAACTCTTCGCGGCCCAACCCGAGAGCCAGAAGCGCGGATTCGCTGCGGGGCATTTCTCCTTCAATATTCCGGGCGGGCGCTGTGACGTCTGCCAGGGTGACGGCACAGTGACCGTGGAAATGCAGTTCCTGGCCGACGTGGAACTGATCTGCGAAGAGTGCAAGGGCAAACGCTACAAGCCGGAAGTGCTCGAGATCCGCTATCACGGCAAGAACATCCACGACGTGCTCGACCTGACGGTGAAGGGCGCGCTGCACTTTTTCTCTGGCGTGCCGAAGATTGTCGAGAAGCTGCGCGTGTTGGACGAAGTCGGCTTGGGCTATCTACGACTGGGACAATCGGCCACTACGTTGTCGGGCGGCGAGGCGCAGCGCATGAAGCTGGCAGCGCATCTGCAACCCAGACAGCGCGATTTCGCGAGCACGCAGGCTGAGCGCAACCGGCGGCATCCGCGTGTTCTCTATATATTCGACGAGCCGACGACAGGTCTGCATTTTGACGACGTAAGTAAGCTGCTGGCGGCATTTCGTCGGCTGATCGAGGCAGGCGGAAGCATCGTGGTCATCGAACACAATCTCGATGTCATCAAGACTGCTGATTGGGTCATCGACCTGGGGCCGGAGGGTGGGTGGCGCGGCGGACGCGTAGTCGCCGTCGGTACGCCGGAAGATATCGTGAAGGTTTCCGAATCGTACACCGGACAGTGGCTGGCGCCGATACTCGTGCGTAACGGAGGCGCTCCACACCATGAGGAATAGTCCTCGCGTTTACGGTGTGCTGCTGGCGCTGGCGATGACGTCGGGCGAAGTCGCCGCGCTTCCCTACCAACAATCCGGACAACAATCCGGAACCACGGTTCGCCATCATCGGGTGGCGGAGACTGAAGATGCGGTCTCGCCGGAAGTCGAACAAGCCGAAGCGGCAATGCAGAAGAAGGACTTCACCACGGCCGAAACATTGCTTAAAAAGGCAGTCGCAGCGAATCCGGCCGACTATCGCGCATGGTTTGATTTGGGATTCGTCTACAACCAAACAAAGCGCACGCCGGAGTCGATTGACGCTTATCGCAAGTCCGTAGCGGCCAAACCGGACGTGTTCGAGTCAAACCTAAACCTCGGCGTTGCGCTGGGCAGGCAAGGCGACAAGGCTGAAGCTGCCCGGTACCTGAAGGCGGCGACACAACTCAAGCCCACGGCGCATGCCGATGAAGGGTTGGCGCGGGCATGGCTGTCGCTGGGACTAGTGGAAGAATCGCAGGACCCGCAGCAAGCACTGGCGGCTTATGCCGAGGCGGCAAAGCTCAATCCCAGGGATCCCGAGCCGCATCTTTCGGCGGGGCTGTTACTAGAGCAGGAAGAGAAGTTCGACGAAGCCGTCCGCGAATACCAGGCCGCCGCAGCGCTCGATCCGAAGGCCACCGAGCCGATTGCCGGGCTGGCGAACGTGTATTCCAAGCAGAAGAAGCTACCGGAAGCAGAAGCACAACTGCGACATCTGCTGGAACTCGATCCAACCAACAGCGCTGCGCGTACCCAATTAGGTCGAGTTCTGGCGGCGCAGGGCAAGCAGGACGAAGCGGCGGCCACGCTCGGATCTGGGGCGTCGAAGCCAGGAGGCGATCCGCACGGTGCACTCGACCTGGGCACGATGTACGTCAAGGCGGGAAATTACTCAGCCGCCGAAGAGCAATTGCGATTTGCTGTCGATGGGCTGCCTCAGGATGCGGAAGCGCATTATGCTCTTGGATCGCTGCTGATGATCGAGAAGAAGTATGCGGAAGCGCAGGTGGAACTTCTCGTGGCGGCCAAGCTGAAGCCTGACTTGGCAGGGATTTACGGAAATCTGGCGGTGGTAGCAGCGGAAAACAAGAACTACACCCTGGCGATTCAGGCACTCGCGGCGCGCGCCAAGTATCTGCCGGAAATTCCGGCGACTTACTTTCTTCGCGCGACATCGTATGACAACTTGAAAGACACCCCTAAAGCGGTGGAGAATTACAAGCAATTTCTGGCCGCAGACGCGGGCAAGATGCCCGACCAGGAGTGGCAGGCCCGGCACCGGTTGATGGCGATCGATCCCGGCAACGCAAGTAAGTACGAAGAAAAGAAGTCCGACAAAAAGTGAGATGCGCAACATATTCCCAGCCATCGCTTGCCTGGTGCTCTTCACCCTGATGGCGCAGGGCGCCGGATCGCAGGCCGGGCCCGACCTGAAAGCGCGCGCCGACGCGGCCCAGGGCGGAGAGCGGGTCACGTTGTCGCTGGACTACGCTCATCAACAGTTGGAACTGGCCAACAAGCTCTATTCCGACGGCGATGTGGAAAAGGCTGAGGCCGCCATCGGTGAGGTCCTCACGTACGCGCAGCGCGCCACGGCGGCTGCTACCACTGCCAACAAGAAGCTGAAGCAGACGGAAATCGACATAAGAAAGTTGCAGCATCGCATGCGCGATATCGGGCAGTCTCTGAGTATTGATGACCGTCCGCCAGTGGAAAAAACAGTACTGCAACTGGAAGAACTGCGCGCCGATTTGCTGGCAAAGATGTTCGGTGAAAAAGCCGAGCCCAAGGACAAGACACAATGAAGTACGCGATCCGATTCTTCGCTGCAGCGCTGGTGGTTAGCACGCTCGTACAGCCGGCGGGAGCGCAGCGCAAAGAGCGCGATCCCTTGACCGACGCAGAAGTCGACCAGATGCGCGAAGCCGCGGATTACCCCAGCCAGCGGCTGGAGCTGCTGGTGAAGTTCGCACGCGAGCGGGTATTTGAAATCGAAAGCGCACAGGGCGATACTCCCGGCTCCGCCAAGACGAAGGAGATGCACGATCTCTTGCAAGATTTCATCTCCATTCTCGACGAGATCGAAGACAACATCGATATGTACAGCTCACACAATGCCGACATGCGTAAGGGACTTAAGTTGGTGATCGAAGCCGACAGCGAATGGCAGCTGAAGCTGCGGCAGATCAAGCAGAAGTCGCCGCCGGATGAGTTGCAGCAATATTCGTTTGTGCTGATCAACGCAACCGATACCGTTGGCGATAGCGCCACCACGGCGCGCGAAACACTCCAGGAGCAAAACAAGCTGGCGGCGGAAAAGAAGCTGACGAAGGTCTACTCCGAGCGCAAAGATTGATTCTACGGATGCGCTCGACGTGATAGCGTAGTCGAATCTTGCAAGCAAAACTCAAGGACATCTTCCAGCGCAACTACTGTGAATTGCGGCCTGGCGTTCCTGCGCCCGAAATGCGCCTCGAGTTTTATCCCTTCGCCAATGTGAACAACACCATCCGGATGCGCAATGGCGAGTTGCACGTGCGGCTCTCTGATCTGCTGGAAGGCGCACCCGAGAGTGTGCTGGATTCGATCGCGCACGTGCTGCTGGCCAAGATCTACCGCAAGAAGGTCGAGATGAAGCACATGGCACGGTACCGCAAGTACGTGGCGGGCCACGACATCAGCGCCAAGGCCCATCTGGTTCGGCAGATACGCGGTCGCAAACGCATTGAATCCCCTCTCGGCGATGTGTTCCATCTGGAAGAGATTTTCGAAAACCTCAATCGGCAGTTCTTTCACGGACTGCTGGCGCGTCCCCGGATGACGTGGAGCCGGATGCGCTCGCGGCGCAGCCTGGCGCATTACGATCCGGCACATAACGCCATCGTGGTGAGCCGGGTGTTCGACCATCCGGAGGTGCCGCGCTATGCGGTGGAATACATCGTGTACCACGAGATGCTGCACTTGAAACATCCGGTGAAACTGCGCGGCAGCCGACGGTGTGTGCATGGCAAGGAGTTTCAGGCGGAGGAGAAATTATTTCCGCAGGTTGAGCAAGCCAAGGCATTCCTCAAAACGCTGTAAGACGCACGTACGACTTTCGTCGAGCGCGGCGTGAGCACGAATCCACTAAACTTAAAGAGTCACACCCAAAGTTGGTTGTCCCTGATGGAACAGTGGTTACCCAAGTCCGTGCTGTGCCTGCGGCATTACACGCTCCAGGACTTCCTGGCAGACCTGCCTGCCGGAATCACGGTTGGTCTTGTTGCTCTGCCGCTGGCCATGGCGTTTGCCATCGCTTCTGGACTGACGCCGCAGGCCGGCATTTATTGCGCCGTGGTGACTGGCTTCATTATCTCGGCGCTGGGCGGATCGAAGGTGCAGATCGGCGGCCCCACCGGCGCATTCGTTGTGGTTGTCGCCGGTATCGTCGCCAAGCACGGCGTTGACGGCCTGTTCATGTGCACGATGATGGCCGGCGTGCTGCTGTTCGTCATGGGAGCCACTGGCCTGGGCGCAGCCGTCAAGTTCATTCCGCGCCCCGTGGTGCTGGGATTCACGAACGGCATTGCGGTCCTCATCGCCAGCACACAGATCAAAGACTTCTTCGGGCTGCAGGATCGAGCACGTTCCCGGCGATTTCTATCGGCCGCATGAAGGCCATCGTCGATAACTTCTCCACGATCTCGTGGGAGGCGACGTTCCTTGGCGTTCTGTCGGTTGTGGTCATACTCGCGACAACCAGGTTGGTGCCGCGCATCCCCGGCTACATCGTTGCGCTGGTTTCGGTCACGGCTGTCGGTTGTGGCGTTCAAGCTGCCGGTCGAGACCATCGGCACGCGTTTCGGCGGCATTCCGTCCGGTCCGCCGCATCTGCATATCCCGCAGTTTCACTGGAACATGGTGCATGGACTGATTTCGCCGGCCATCACCGTCGCCATGCTGGGCGCGATTGAATCGCTCATGTCGGCGGTCGTTGCCGATCGCATGACCGGCGACAAGCACAATCCCAACGTCGAGCTGATCGGCCAAGGCGTGGCGAACCTGGTTTCTCCGTTGTTCGGGGGACTGCCGGCGACCGGCGCAATTGCCCGTACGGCCACCAACATTCGCTCCGGAGCGCGCACGCCGGTTGCGGGAATGGTTCATTCGCTAACACTGCTGGCGGTCCTGCTGTTTGCCGCACCGCTGGCCTCGCATGTTCCGCTGGTCGTGCTGGCCGGAATCCTCATGGTCGTTTCCTACAATATGGGCGAGTGGGCCGAGACTGGCAAACTCCTGCGGCTATCGAAGTCCGACATCTCGGTCTGGCTCGCGACCTTCGCGCTGACGGTGTTTGCCGATCTGACTGTTGCAGTCGAATTCGGCATGATCCTGGCGGCGCTGTTGTTCATCCGCAAGGTAACGGCGACTACCACGGTCTCCGAAGTCACCGACGATTACGTCGAGGCTGGCCGCGCGCACATCCTGCAAGACAAAGACATTCCTGACTACGTTAGGGTGTTCCGCATTCACGGGCCGTTTCTCTTTGGCGCAACCGACAAGCTGGACATGGTGAGCGAGCAACTCGATGACCTGCCGCCGGTCGTGATTGTGAGGCTGCGAAATATGACTGCCATCGATGCGACCGGTCTGAAGGTGCTGGAAGACCTCGCGAGTAAGCTGCATGCTTCTGGCCGCGCGCTTCTGTTTTGCGGAGCATTGTCGCAGCCGCGGCAGCTCATGCAGCAGGCAGGATTCGATCGGCACGTCGGCGCAGAGAACATCTGCGAGAACATCGAGGCCGCGCTGAAGCGGGCCGAGGAATGCATGAAAGAGATGCAGGTGGGGACGAGCTAGAGCGGTTCCAGAGTAGCCGTAACCTGCGGACGGTCATGGTAGAGCGGCGCTTCAGCGCCGCGTCCGCCACGCCCTTTTGATGGGAGCCGGGCTTTAACCCGGCGGCACTCCGGCTCCTCGACGGGAAACATCAATCCCGGAAATGCTCGAGAACTCCTGGCCGTTCGATCGAACAAAAAGGGAGAGCTTGTTGCCCTCCCTTGTCACTCTAATAACTTATGTAGTTTCAGTCTAGTACAGCCTAAAGTTAACCTCTACGTTGATCTGTACCGCTACCGGCCGCCCGTCTTTCATCGCAGGCTCAAAACGCCAGCGCTGGACTGCCTCGATGGCCTTCTGATCCAGCCCCATGCCTAACGGACGACTCACGCGAATGTCACGCGGTTTACCGTCGGGACCGACCACCAACCACAGCACAACCACACCTTGATACTTGGCCTTACGGGCTTCTTCGGAATATTCAGGATCAGGAGTATCCAACGCACGCGGGGCCGATACGCCATTACCGACGCGGAACGCGCCTCCGCCCATTCCGCCGCCATGGCCAGGGCCGACGCCGGGACCTGAACCCGAACCGACGCCTCCGCCGCTACCTGAGCCGATACCGCCGCCGCTGCCCGTACCGTTTGAATCAGGTCCCAGGACCTTCGACATTGGATCGCCCAAGTTGGGCATATTGCTAGCGATCTTGATATCCGGTGGAACAACAACGGTCGGCTCCACGACCAGCTTCGGATTGTCGTTACGAACCACCACTGCAGGCGGCGCCAGTTGCTGCATAGAGAATTTTGGCAGCTTGCCTTTGGTCGCATCCAGCTTGTCGCGATCTCCACCGCCACCACCACCGCCCATTTGCGAGCCCTTCTTGGTGGTCATGGGAAGATCCATAGGCACATCGTCGGCAGTGATTGCGGTTACGTTCTGTGCTGTCTTGTTCAACGTGACGTGGCGGCTGGTCATAATCGAAACAGCGATCAGCAAACCAATCATAAGCACGTGCACAACAAGCGAAACGCCTACGCCTTCCTGCTTGTAGTCGTAGGCTCCCCAGATATTCTTGACCCGGAGGGGCTTGGAACTCAGCTGCAACGGCGGCAGTTTTTCCGGGAAGAACGTCGTCTTTATACCTTGGCGCAATGAGCTGAATAGCCCGCGCTCAGCATCGGTGTGCGGCAGGAAGTCGTTGTCTGCAATCGGCTTCGAAGTGAGCTGCAGGGGCGGCAGCTTCTCCGGCGAGAACCGGTCGCGGAAGTTCCGCTTCAGCGAATGCCAGAGCGAGTCGTCGGGCAGCATCTGGCCCTCGCTCGAGATGGGCTTCGAGGTCAACTGCAGCGGCGGCAACTTCTCCGGATGCATCAGCGAGCGAATGTTGTCGGCCAAGGATTGCCAGACGGACTTATCGAGTTCCGCAGGAGGAAGAAAGTTCAGGGCTTTGTAGCTCGCCGGACTCGTTTCGCGCACCGGTGGAAGTGTGGTTTGTTCTGCCATAAACTCGATTCAATTCCTTTACGTCGACTCAGAGATCCCGTTCAAGCCATTGCAAACCACTTGCCGGCGTCCAAAAACCGCCGACGCTTCCGTCTATAACCCAGCCGGAATCAAAAGGTTGCGATTGCCTCGGGGGAAGGAGACAACAGTCGCTCTCGAGGGCTCAGTTGCTATAGATGCCAGATTACCCGCATCGTCGTCAGTGTTTTCGAGATTACCCGAGGCGAACCCCCTGAGTAAAGCCCTCGCCGCAGCGCAAACCGCTGTTGGACGGAGGTTTGCGCGCTCCCTATAATGGTGAGATACGACGTGCGATTTTAACCATTCTGTGACCGTTCGTAAGGGGAGAAACCCGGAGTGCCGCTCGACCTGAAGTCCACGCTCAACCTGCCCAAGACCGACTTCCCCATGAAGGCGAACCTGCCCCAGCGCGAGCCGAAACGGCTCGAAAAATGGGAGGCGATGCGCATTTACGACCGCATCCGTGAGACCCATAAGGGCAAGCCAATCTATGTGTTGCATGACGGCCCACCCTACGCGAACGGACCCATTCACCTGGGCCACGCGCTGAACAAGACGCTCAAGGACTTCATCGTCAAGGCGCAGAGTATGAGCGGCTTTGACGCGCCTTATGTTCCAGGATGGGACTGCCATGGGCTGCCCATCGAGATCAAAGTTGATGACGATTTGGGCCGCAAGAAGCTCGAAATGGACCCCATGCAGGTGCGCGATGCCTGCCGCCGCTATGCCGACAAGTTCCTCGACCTGCAGCGCGAGCAGTTTAAGCGCTTGGGTGTGTTCGGCCGTTGGGAAAATCCGTACTCCACCATGACTCCCCAGTACGAGAGCGTCGTGATGGAGACCTTTTACGCGTTCTACGAACGCAACATGGTCTACAAGGGCCTGAAGTCGGTGTACTGGTGCATCCACGACAAGACTGCGCTGGCCGAAGCTGAAGTTGAATACGAGATGCACTCCAGCCCCAGCGTGTGGGTGCGGTATCCGCTGACCAGTGAAGCCGGCAAGCTAGCTGCGGCGCTCGAAGGCAAGAAGAACGTCGCCACCATCATCTGGACGACGACTCCGTGGACGCTTCCAGCTTCTATGGCTGTGACCTTCGCCCCTGACGCGGAATATGTCGCGCTCGACACTGGCGAGTGGATCTACATCGTCGCCAAAGCGCTGGCACAACAGACGATCGAGAAGTGCAATCTAGGTGAAGCCCAGGAAGTGGCAAGTTTTCCCGGCTCGACGTTGGAGCATGCGACCTTCGCCCATCCGTTCCTCGATCGCACGGTTCTCGGCGTTCTCGGTGACTACGTCACTATGGACACCGGTACCGGAGCGGTGCATACCGCTCCCGCGCATGGAGCGGACGACTTTTTCACCGGCGTGAAGTACGGCATCGATCTCACCTGCGACGTGGATGAGGGCGGCATCATCCAGCATGGTCTGCCAGAGTACCAGGGCCAGCAGGTATTCAAGGCGAATCCGCTCATCGTGGAATTGCTGAAGACTCGCGGTGTGCTGCTAGGCTACGAGAAAATCGAGCACTCCTATCCGCATTGCTGGCGCTGCCACAATCCCATCATCTTCCGCGCCACCGAGCAGTGGTTCATCTCGATGGAGGGCGAACTGCCCGGCGGAACGCTGCGCAGCCGCGCGCTGGAAGAGATCAAGAAGGTCAAGTGGGACCCTGCATGGGGCGAGGAACGTATCTCGAACATGATCGCCACCCGTCCGGATTGGTGTATCTCGCGCCAGCGCATCTGGGGCGTGCCCATCGCGGTGTTTCAGTGTAAGGACGAAAGCTGCAAGGAATTCTTGAACGACAAGACAGTCAATCGCAGTGTCGTGGAGATGTTCGCCCGCGAAGGCGCAGACGCCTGGTACAAGCGCCCCGCCGAGCAAATTCTTCCCGCCGGAACTAAGTGCGCCAAGTGCGGCGGCACCAAATTCCGCAAGGAGATGGACATCATCGACGTATGGTTTGAGTCAGGCTCGAGCCATGGGGCAGTGTTGGGCCACGAGCCCGGGCTGCCCTGGCCTGCCGACCTCTACCTCGAAGGCGGCGATCAGTATCGCGGGTGGTTCCACTCTTCCCTGCTGTGCGCCGTCGGCGCGAAGGGCGGCAGCCCGTATCGCGGCGTGGCAACCAACGGATGGACGCTCGATCCGCAAGGCCGGGCGATGTCGAAGTCGCTTGGCAACGTGGTGGATCCGCTCGACATCATCAAGGAGTTGGGCGCGGAGATCGTGCGCTTGTGGGTAGCTTCGGTTGATTTCCGCGAAGACGTGACCGCGTCCGACGACCTGATGAAACGCGTGGCCGAAAGCTATCGCAAAGTGCGCAATACATTTCGTTATGTGCTGGGCAATCTGGCTGATTTCGACCCCAAGCATGACTCAGTGGCTTTTGCCGACATGGAGGCGATCGACCAGTACATTTTGTTACGCGCAGCCGAGCTGACGACGGATGTCCGCGGGCATTACGACTCGTTCACGTTTCACAAGGCGTATCAGCGGCTGAAGGACTTCTGCATCGTAGATTTGAGCGCGATCTATTTCGACGTGCTGAAAGACCGGCTGTATACGGCGGCTCCAAAGTCGCGTGCGCGGCGTTCGGCGCAAACCGCCCTCTGGAAGCTCGGAGATGCCCTGGTTCGCCTCATGGCTCCAACCATGAGCTTCACAGCAGACGAAATCTGGGAACTCCTGCCGCAAACGGCTGGACAACCCAAGAGCGTTCACTTGGCGCTATTCCCTGAGGCTTCGGAGTTGGCGGGCGATATCCCGGCGGGTTTCGATGCCGTTGCACATGTGGCCGACTGGGCTTCCCTGCTGGCCGTTCGCGACGAAGCGTTGAAGGTGCTGGAAGTGGCGCGCACCGATAAGCAGATCGGCGGAGGTCTCGAAGCGCAGTTGCACATTGCTGCCTCGGAACCCCTGTATGCGCTGCTCGACCGCCATCGCGACCAGTTGCGCTACCTGTTCATCGTTTCGGATGTGGTACTGGAAAAGGCCGCAACCTCAAACGGCGACACCGGCGTGCAAATCACGGTCAGCAAGGCTCCTGGAGCGAAGTGCGAGCGCTGCTGGAACTACTCGATTCATGTGGGCGAGGATGCGGCTTATCCAACGGTTTGCGAACGTTGCAGCGCGGTACTCGCAGAAATCGAATCAACGACGACGGCACACTAGGCCCACGCCGTGGATTCCTTCGGCCTGAAGCTGCGTCTAACAGTCGTATGAGCGCAGAACGGGAATTCAAGGTATTTGATCTGACAGCGAAAGACTCGTCCATATCCGGCAACGGCATGCGGAAATACTTCTTACTAATCGCGGCATCGGTCATCCTCCTCGACCGTCTCTCCAAGTGGGCGGTGGCACGATTCATTCCCTTGCACGACAGCATTACGGTCGTCCCTGGATTGTTCCTCGTCACCCACGTCGAGAACCGCGGGGCCGCGTTCGGGCTATTTGCTGACTCGGCGTTTCCCTGGAAGATCGCGGCCCTGGTCGGGTTCTCTCTCGTAGCGCTTTTCATAGTCGGCACCCTGCTTTGGAAAAACGGCCATGTCATCAACACCACGACCATTGGCCTGTCCCTCATTATGGGTGGCGCCTTCGGAAACTTATGGGACCGCGTGATGGATGGCCGGGTCGTAGATTTTCTACACTTTTACATCGGCAGCTATGTTTGGCCCGACTTCAATGTCGCCGACAGCGCCATCGTTATTGGTGCGGTCTTGCTGGTCTCGGAGATACTCTTTACGAGGTCCAGCCAAACGGCGATAAACAGCGGCTCGTAAACCGCTCGTCGGCGTTCGCATTCCACTCCCGAGAATTTGACCGGGTGCGGGTACACTATCCGGTCATACTGTTCAGCAGCCCATGAAGACCCGTTGGCTTGCGCCGATCTTCGTTCTACTCAGTGCCCTGCTGGCGCAGGCGCAAACTCCGATCAAGTCAGATGCCATCGTCAGCGTCTACCCCAGCGCTAACGGCGTCGAGTTTCGTACCCAGCGCGGCACGCTGCGCGTGCAAGTCTGTACCGAGTCAATGCTGCACGTCACGTTCCAGGTGGCCGCACATGCCACGCATCCCCAGCCGTGGATCGTCCAGACTGACTGGCCTCCCATACCTTTCACCGTCACGGAAGACAGCAGCAGGAACACCATCATCGCCACCAAGCGGCTGCGTATTACCGCCGAGCACGATTCCGCCGCCTTGGTGTTCGAAGACGCGGATGGAAAGCTGTTGGTCCGAGAATCTGCATCGCCACGCCCGCGCGAACTGACTCCGATCTCGGTCGACGCTGAGAAAACGTTTCGCGCCGACGCCTATTTCGACCTTACGCAAGACGAAGGCATTTACGGTCTCGGCCAGCACCAGTCTGGCCTGCTGAATCAGCGTGGCACCGACCTTCTTCTGACGCAGGACAACACCAACATCACCATCCCGTTTCTGTTGTCGAGCCGCGGCTATGGGCTGCTCTGGAACTCCGCGTCGCTGGGTCGCTTTGAGAATCATTTTGAGCCGAAGCTCGCGCTGCGCGCCGATGTGGCTGATGCCGTCGACTACTACTTCGTGTACGGCCAGCAGTTCGATCAGATCATTGCCGCCTATCGCAAGTTAACCGGCCCAGTACCCATGCTGCCGCTTTGGGCGTACGGGTTCTGGCAGTCGCGCCTGCAATACGAAAGGCAGCAGGAGATGCTCGCCGTCGCCAGGAAATATCGCGACCTTAAGATTCCGCTCGACAACATGGTGCTCGACTTTGGCTGGATGGAGCGAATGGGCTCGCACCAGTTCACCAGCAAGTTCCCCGCCCCGGCCGCCATGTTCCGCGATCTGCGCGCGATGCATGTGCACACTATGATCTCGGTCTGGCCGTTTTACACACCACCCGGCGCCAACTTCGACGAGGTGCTCGCGAACAATTATTTTGTCACTGGCGGCCGCACGCAACTGCCCAGCTACTACCCGGACAGCCGTCTCTTCGACGCCTTCAATCCCGATGGCCGCACGATGTTCTGGCAGCAGATCAAGACCGCGCTCTACGACAAAGGTGTCGAGGCCTGGTGGCTCGATTCCTCCGAACCGCTGGACTTCTACGGCGAGGAGCAGGGTGCAATGCTCGAGGGCGCACACACCGCGCTCGGCAGCGGTTCGCGTTACGCCAACATGTATCCGCTGATGGAAACCAAGGCGGTTTACGACGGCCAGCGGGCCACCACCGACCAGCAACGTGTCTTCATCCTCACGCGCTCGGCGTTCCTGGGACAGCAACGCCACGCAGCGACTTCGTGGTCGGGAGACATCGCGCCGACGTTCGATTCACTGCGCCGGCAGATTCCCGCGGGCTTGAATTTCTCCATGTCAGGCCTCCCCTACTGGACAACCGACATTGGCGGCTTTCAGGGCGGCAATCCTGACGACCCCGCGTACCAGGAAATCTACATTCGCTGGTTCGAGTACGGAACGTTTTGTCCCATCTTCCGCACCCACGGCGCGCGCAAGGCCAACGAGCTTTGGTCCTTTGGGTCGGCGGCACAACAGACTCTTACGCTGTATGACAATCTCCGCTATCGCTTGTTGCCCTACATTTATTCAACAGCGTGGAGGGTTACGTCGGAGGGCTATACGCCGATGCGTGCGCTGGTGATGGATTTCCCTGCCGACAGCGGCATTCTGAACATCAACGACGAATTTCTGTTCGGACCATCGATGCTGGTGGCTCCGGTTACCGAATCATCCGTCACGCGCAGGCTATACCTGCCTGCCGGTGCAAGATGGTGGGAATTCTGGGGAGGCACACCCAACTCGGGAGGCCACGTTGTGGACGTGCCTGCCGCTCCCGACAGAATTCCGGTCTTCGTCCGCGCCGGCACCATCCTGCCCATGGGGCCGGAATTGCAATACACCAGCGAGAAGCCAGCGGACCCTATTGAACTACGAATTTATGGATTGGCAGATGGCCAATTCACGCTCTACGAAGACGACGGCGAAACTTACGACTACGAGCATGGCGAGCACTCGACCATCACGTTCACATGGAAAGACGCCACGCAGACGCTGACCATCGGCGCGCGCGCCGGCAGCTTTCCGGGAGTGTTGAAGGAGAGGAACTTCGCGATCGTCAGGGTCAGACAGAACCAAGGCGTAGGGGAAGGCGAAACCACAAATCCCGATCGCGTGGTTCACTACAAAGGAACAGCGCAAGCCATCAAGCTATCCGCGCGGTAGAGTCAACAGTTTGCTCCCGCCGTCCATTGGCCGATACGGAAGATCACGAACTCGGCCGGCTTCACAACGGCGACACCTACAAGACAAATCAGCCTCCCGTTGTAGATGTCGTCCTGCGTCATCGTGGTCTGGTCGCACCGCACAAAGTACGCCTGATCTGCCTTCGACCCTTGTAGCGCTCCCGATTCCCACTCATTCAACAGGAAGTTCTCAATCGACTGCTTCACGTTTGCCCACAACTGCTCGCCGTTGGGCTCAAACACTACCCACTGAGTTCCCTGCTCAATCGACTTCTCCAGGTACGCCAGATAGCGACGAATGTTGACATACTTCCACTCGGGATCGGTGGACGTCGTGCGCGCGCCCCAAATAACGTTGCCGCGTCCGGGAAAACTGCGCAGCACATTCACGCCGCGTGGATTCAACACAGTTTGCTGTTGCTCCGTAATCTGGTGCTCCAACCCTATGATTCCTTCGATAGCTAGGTTGGCTGGAGCTTTGGAGACCCCGCGCTGCACGTCATTGTTCGCGATCACTCCGACAATGTGGCCGCCGGGATGAACCGCTCTTGGAGCGCCACTTGAATCAGCCACTATTACCCACGGAGCGTAGTAAGCCGCATACGACGATTGCACTCCAGGCGCATTCGTCAGGTCGCTGCCCGGCGGCGAGCTGAGAACTGCGATGCGATAATGCATTTGCTCGCAGTGTGCGATCAGCGCAGCCGTCATGCCCGTAACCGCGTGCTCATCTGGGCAGCAGACCAGGGAAACATCACTGAGCGAACCGAGCGGAGCTACCGCAACAGTAGCGTCCGACATGTCTGCAGCCAGATTCAAGACGTAACAGTGAACTCCGCCGTTCTGAAAGAAACCTTGGACGGCGTAGGGCAAGTATCCACTCACCCCAAATCCACCGAAGCCGTCTGTGTACTCCGCGAAACTCGAAATCGACGTCGGATCAAGCGCGCCGTTTTCGGCGAATCCGACAAACGCCGCGACCGTAGTTGATACGCCTTCAATCGGATGCATGCCCGGATCGATCTCTTCGATGTACACGCCCGGATATTTGATGTCAGGCATTCAGCCTCCTGCGAAAAGACTCTAAGGAGTCTTATACACGCGCTTGTAGACCTCGGCGTTGCGCACGATGGCCTGCACATACTCGCGCGTCTCGGTGAACGGAATCGACTCCACAAACTCTTCGATGTCGCGATAATTCCCCGACGAGCGCCAATCCTCAACCCGCGACGATCCTGCATTGTAGGCAGCCAAGGCATATTCCACCTGGCCTCCGAAGTGGTCCACCATCTCGCGGAAGTATTTCGTGCCCAACTCAATATTGATCGTCGGATCGAGCAGCGACTCGGTCTTATAACCCGATAAGCCAACTTGCTTGGCAGTTCCCTTCCCGGTCTTGGGCAGCAACTGCATCAGGCCATATGCATTCGCGTGCGAGACCACTCCCGGGTTGAATTCCGACTCTTGCCGAATCAGCGAGGCCATCAGATACGGGATCCAGCCCGTTCTCTTCGGAGTACCGCCGCAATGCCTCCCAGTACGGCCGCGGGAAAAGTCCCTCCCAATACGGTTGCGGCAAGGCGGTCGTGTCCATGGCAAAGTATCCGCTGATCGCTTTCTTCAACGCCTGCAGGGCGCGATAATATTCGCCGGCGGCCGTGTACATGCGAGCTACTTCGACCATCTCCCACGAAGGGCCCGAACTCGATCCGGCCTGCAACTCGCGGACTGCAAGATCAACCGCGCCGGCATTCTCCAACAAGCGCGAGCGGTTGTAGTGCAAGTCGTCAGCAGGCGGCGCGGTCTCCAGGGCTTCGGGTTCGATTTTGGTTAGGCCAGGAATCCGCTGCAAGTTGGCAACCTGCACAATCGGAGCGTCGGGAAGGGTGCCCAGCCGTTTGCGAGCCGCTACGCCGTAGTAATAGTTGCGGTAGCGATCGCTGAGTTTGAGGTAGTACGCGCGCGCCAGTCCGTAATTCCTGTCGTCCTCGGCCATGCGGCCCCGCCAGTACATGGCATTGGGAACTTCATTCGATGCGGGATAAAACTCGATCTGCTGGTCGAAATACTTCTTCGCTTCGTCAGGGCGGTTCTGCCGATAAATCAGCCACGCACACTTCCAATGCGCATACGCAGCCTTGGTGCTGTCGGGAAAGCGCTCGTGGATCTCTTTGTAGTAATCGATCGCCTTGTCGTAGTCCTTGTTCAACAAGTACATATTGCCTGCGGTGAACAGAGCGGATTCGAGCCACGGCGAATGTGGAGTTGTGGCACGCATGTGCTGCAGGATCGAGGTCAGCTCGCCATCGTTGCTAGTGTTGCGCGCAATCTCGGCGCTCTGATACCACTTCTCAGCGCTGGCCTCGCTTCCGTCGTCCGGAATGCGCGCGAGCACTTCCTTCGCCTGCTGGTTCTGGCCCTGCTTCATCAGCGCATTCGCCAAGGCCATGTTGATCTGCGATTGCTGGCCCGCTGGAGCGACAGGCAGCATCGCGCGGTATTCATCGGCCGCAGGCGCCCACCGACGCCCTTTGTAGAGTCCTTCCGCACGATGTTCGCGCTCGGCGTAAGTCGGAGCAGGCAGTGTGTCCGCCTCAGGAATCTTTCTCAGATCGACTTCCGCAAAATCGGCTTGCTGGCTTGTCGGATAGTTGTAATAAACCCTGCGAAGAACCTCGGCGCCCGTACGAGCCTGTCCATTCTGCACGTATGCCTTGCCCAGCAGATATTCGGCTTCAGCCCCACCACCCGAACGATGCGCCAATACCTGCACCGCTTCGGCCGACCGCTTGGTTGCCAGCAACGCCTTGACATATGCCAGCGTTGCGTCATCGGCATACACCGAGTCCGGATAGCGAGCACCGAAGTCGCGCAAATAGGTCAACGACTCCTCGGGATTGTTATTCAGTAGGTACGCATTTCCGATGTAGTAAGACGTGTAATCCTTTAGCTCGCCAATCTCTGGCTGGGCTTTCTGCAACGCGGAAATCGCCGCAGGAAACTGCGTGTCCAGGTAGTGCGCATAGCCGATCGCAAACCACGCCAAAGCTCCAGGCTCCGTGCCCGCATGTTTGCTGGCATAAGCTTCAACGCCGGCATAGGCGGCAGGCGTGCGGTACTCGATTAGCTGCCGCGCCATTGGCCGCAATTCACTCGACGCGACGAAAGTCTTGTGCAGCTTGATGGTCCGCGCCGCGGTGGACTTCTTTCGCGCGTGTCCCTTTTTGGTGCTAGCCGTCGACGGCTTCTTCGTGCTGCCAGTCTTTGCTCCCGAACTCTTCTTCTTCGTAGACGAGGTGCTCGGTGGCGTGGTGGCAGACGAACTTTGCGCAGGAAAGGCAGTGGTTTGCAGCATCAATCCTGCCAAAACAGTGGCGATAACACGGGAGAGGGACATCGTTACCTTCAGTTTACCCCGATGTACGCCCGCGGCACTTTGTTGAATTGGTTGTACGTTTCGGTTCCCACGCAGACTTGTCGCGATGAGCCACCCGGGGTCGGAATCCGCTCTCGGGGGCTGTATAATGCGAAAGTTGTACGTACGAAGTTGTTAAATTCCTGAATCTGCGAATACATGGCTACCATCCAACCAAAAGTGGGAGAACCGGCAAGCGATGAGCTGAAGCTGGTTCACGCGGCCAAGGCCGGCGATATCAGTGCTTTTGAAGAGCTAGTGAAGCGCTATGACCGCAATGTTTTTCGCATCGCTCAGCACATCACGCAAAACCGCGAAGACGCGGAAGACGTGGTGCAGGACGCATTTTTAAAGGCGTACCAGAACCTGAAGAACTTTCAGGAGCAGTCGAAGTTTTATACCTGGCTGGTACGGATTGCGGTGAATGAGGCGCTCATGCGCCTGCGCCGCCGCCGTCCTGAGCGAATGGTGTCCCTGGATGAGGACATCAAGACAGAAGAGGATTCCATGCCCCGCGAAGTCGCGGATTGGGCTCCGAATCCTGAGCAGCTTTACACACAAGGCGAGTTAAAAGAAATCTTAGGCAAGACGATCCAGGGTCTGCCGCCGAGTTTTCGCACGGTGTTTGTGCTGCGCGATGTAGAAGGTCTTTCGACGGAAGAGACCGCAGACGCTCTGGATTTAAGTATTCCGGCCGTGAAGTCTCGTCTGCTTCGCGCCCGGTTGCAGCTGCGCGAACGCTTGAGTAAGTACTTCAAAAATCGTGTGGGTGGAGATGGCAAACAGTGACCTGCTCTGAATTCCTCAAGGAGCTAACCGATTACCTCGATGAGGCAATGGACGCCCAAACGAAGGCCGAACTGGAAGACCATCTTCAGTGGTGCCATAACTGTTACGTGGTGTGCAACACCACGAAAATGACCATCGAGATTTACCGGGAGTCCCATCTCTACGAACTGCCTGACGACCTTCGCAGCAAACTGCGTACGGCCATCGTCGGCAAGTGCAAGAGCCACGACACGCCCGGCGCATAGCAGCGCTTCCTTAGTAACCTGCTGATTTGACGGGCTGAACCTGTCTTCGTAGCTCTAACCCATACGAACTACGTCGGATTTCCGTCCCATCGAACCTTTTCCGTCAAAGTCGAATCTAACCCTACAATTGGGGTTTCTTGGGCCAGGGACCATGATCTGGCAGCCCCGAACTATATCGCCAATTCGTCAACGTTGCCGCCGTTCGGCATGGAGGCGATCTATGAAGTTCCTGGACGTACTATTTGGCTGTTCCCACAGGAATTTAAGCTTTCCCATCACCGTGCGCGCCGCGCGCTCTCAAACCATGCCTCGGTAAAGCAGGAACCTATGTGGTTTGCCTGGACTGCGGCCACGAGTTCCCTTACGACTGGAATGAAATGAAGATCGTAAGTGTCCGCAAGCCTAAGGCGCCGGCAGTTGTTGCGCCCGAACCGCGGCGAGTTGCCTAGCTAGTCTTTAAGCCGCGGCCGCAAAAAAACGGCGGCCTAAGCCGCCGGAGATATTCCCTGCCACACCTTTATCTAGTCGTCATCCCGTTTCGATAACGTCGGGCGATCGTCAGGAGGCTGCTGTGTATCGGTACCGGTCTGCGCGGTACTCGTCGTCGAGGCACGGCGCAATGTGGGCTTGTTCGGATCCGCGTTCGGAACTGCCTTTTTGCGGTTCTGAATCGATGCCAATCGGGATTTCACGGAGTCGAACTCCGACGTATTGACCACGTACTGCGGTTGCGTCGGCAGGATGCGTTTGATTTCCTGCTCGGTCCGAGCTATGCGCTCCGGGGTGGGAGGATGCGAAGCAAACACCTTCGCCAAGGTTCCCGGCTGTTTCCTGTCTTTCGCCTCGATCTTCTCGAAGAACGAGATGAACGCCTGCGGATCGTATCCCGTCTTGTACATATACTGCACGCCGAGGTAGTCGGCTTCGCTTTCGAAGTTCCGCGAGAACTTCATGAACGTAATCGGCAGAGCCAGGTTGATGGCCATGCTCGCCGCCTCATAGACGCCCCAACTTCCCACAAAAATCAGCGGGATCGTCGCCATATTGGCATATTGCAGTCGGGTCATCTGCTGCATCTGGTGACGCGCCGCTACGTGCGCGATTTCATGGGCCATCACACCAGCCAGTTCCGCTTCTTCGTCGGCGGCCAGAATCAGCCCGCTATTGACGTAGAAGAAGCCGCCCGGCAGCGCAAACGCATTGATTTCGTCCGAGTCGATTACCTTAATCGTAAACGGCACCTTGGCGTCGGAATTCCGCACCAGGTTCTGCCCGATTCGGTTGACGTACTCGTTGATGATTGGATCCTGCACCAGCCGTGCCGTTTGCTCGACCATCATGGCGTACTGCTTGCCCATCTTGATTTCAGTTTCGGTCGAGTACCAGTCGCCAATCCCTCGGCCGCCTACGTTGCGGTTGCCGATGGCATCCACGTCATTCTTGCTGCCGCTCTTCACTCCCGCGGGCGTACCGCCGGGCGCATCCATGTCTGCCGCGGTCGAATCTGCGGCTGGCGTGACGGGTAAGGCGCCCTGGTTGTTGTCAGAATTTGCCGGTGCAGCAGCTTGTGGATTCGCCGGGGCCGTCGCAGCGGGGGGCGGCGCGCTTGACGGCGCCTGCGTGTTCGACTGAGCGGCTGCCGGGAGTGCCAGGCAGAAACTCAGCGTCCATGCGATGAATACCGAACCAAACGGTATCTTCATGGGATACTCCATCCCCCGAGTGCTGGCTCCGAGCGCACTCTCATTCACCCGCCATCAGCCTCGACGTGCGATCCAAAGTCGGTCGCGGGTGCCCTCTTCTGCGGCCATTATATGCCCATTCGGGAAGGTCAATGCTTCGATCTTCCGGGCCTACTCCGGCGCTGGTACTGATAACAACCCGAACTCCCGGCAAAGTTGCCGCCGAAACTGACCAACGCGCCATTCAACCGGCCCTGCAATCCTCGGTGGCCCGAAACGGGAGCCTTTCGCTTTACACCGAATTGCCCTTATGAAATGATGCGCGGGGCTAAAAGACGGCTGTTTCCTGGGCCGCGTAGTGATTGGAGAAACTGGATGAGTGACGATTCGACGGCCACAGCGGTTCAAAAGGTGTCGATTGGCCAATTTGTCAAAGAATTGCAAAAACTCAAGGAACGAGACTTCGACACCGTCGACGCTCCTCTCGCCTTCCTCCAACGTCATACCGTTGACCCCGAGACGCTCGCGCACTTCTTATGTTGGAATCCCCAGCACTACACCCGCAACCTCATCGACAAGACACCGTTGTATGAACTGCTCGCCATCTGCTGGGAAGTTGGCATGAAGTCGTCCATTCACAACCACAAAGACCAGAACTGCTGGATGGCTGCGCCGGTCGGCCGCCTCTCAGTCCACAATTACAGGGTCCTGGAAGAAGATCTCGCCGCCCAACACTGCAACATCGAGGAAACTGATGTGGTGGAAATCAACTCCGCGAACCCTGTCGCCGTTGACCCGCTCAATCCCGTCCATGATGTGCGAAATCTGCGCGAGTACAACCAGCGCGCTGTCAGCCTCCACATTTATTCGCGGCCGTTCGACTCCTGCGTGGTGTACTCGGTCGACCAGCACACCTGCGGCGAGATTCCGCTGCACTACACCACGATGTACGGCAAACCCGTAGCGGATTAGTTCGCCGTCGCGCTACTTTCCTCCGCCTACCGCCTTCAAATACCGGTAGTAGAAGACTGCTCCGTTGTAATACGACTCCACCGGCAAACGCTCGTCGCGTCCGTGCGAGCGATCGTCATCCACATCGATCGCCAGTCCGCAGACTCCGTAGGTCGGAATGCCCGCCGGATTCGTGTACACACCGTCACTGGCTCCCGTCCCCATCGTCGGAACGACCGGAGCACCCGGCCACATCTCGGCCGAAATCTTCGTCAGCGGATCCATCACCGCGGGCATTGAGTTTCACCGGCGGCAAAGCTGCCTTTTCGCGATCGCCCGAGATTACTTTCATCCCGTTGTTGACGTAGGTCATGGAAACCTTGGGGTCGTCCACTACCTTAATCAAGTCATTCATGACCTCGTCACGCGAGTGGCCGGGTAGGATGCGACAGTTCACATTGGCCGTCGCTCGCTGCGGCAGCGCATTGTTGGCGTGTCCAGCTTGCAGCCGCGTCGCCACGCAGGTCGTGTGCATGGTCGAGTTGTAAAACGGGTCCTTGGAGAGCCGCTCGATGGCCGCCTGATCCGGCGGCGTCTTGGTAACTGCGAGCATGTCGGCGGCAGTCTGTCCCGGTTTGCACTTTCGACGTTTGCGCGAAGAACGCGCGCGTCACATCGTTCAGCTCGAACGGAAACTTGTAATGTTGCAACTTCACCAGCGCGTCTGAGAGCCCGTAGATGGCGTTCTCGGGTCTCGGCAGCGAGCTGTGTCCGCCGGGATTGGTGACTTCCAGTTCATAATCGGCATACAGCTTTTCGCTGGCGCCCATTGCGACCACGAAGGGTTTGCCCTTCTCAGTCACCACGCCCCCGGCGTCGGCATTGAGGGCAAATTCCGCATCGACCAATTCACGATGATTCTTTAGCAGCCAATCGACGCCGTTCGACTTCCCGCCCTCTTCATCGGCTGTCAGCGCCAGAATGATGTCGCGATCGGGCTTATATCCTTCCTGCTTGAACCGAATCATCGTCAGGACATAGATGGCGTCCGAGGCCTTCATGTCTTCAGTGCCGCGAGCGTAGAAATATCCGTCTTTCTCGACCAACTGGAACGGGTCGCTGGTCCAGTCTTCGCGGTGCGCCTCCACCACATCGAGATGTCCCATCAGCAGCACCGGCTTTTTCGCGCCGGTGCCGCGCAGGCGGACAACGAGGTTCTTCTTGCGGTCCTTGGGACCGCCGATGAAGATGTCGCTGTCGGAAAAGCCGGCAGAGCGCAGCCGCTTCGCCATTGCTTCCGAAGCGGTGCTCACGTTGCCGACGGAATCGGTGGTGTTGATTTCGATGAGTTCCTTCAGGATTTCGCGCGCCAGTTGCCGGTTGGCTTGGTCGAGTTGCGCCAGTAACGGCAAGGTAAACAGCACGCAAAGAGCGCAGAGTGAGAGGACCCTGATCTTCAATCGAATGTCTCCAGATGTAAGGTGGCTCAAGCAGACCGAGTTGAAAAAGAGACTATCAAACTGCGACGACACTTGTCAGACCCGCACCTCCGTGTCGTACACTCTGCAATGCTTATGAAACCTACCTCCCGCTCGGCCATTGCCCTCTTATCGACGTTGACCCTCACCTTCGTTCTGGGCGCAATCTCTGTTCGGGCCGACGATACGATGAAACCTAAATCTTCCGAACAGCCTGCCTTCGATGTCATCGGTATCTCCGTACAAACCAACAATGCCGCCGAGTCTACTGGTGACGGCGAAATTCCCAAGCTTTGGCAGCGCCTGTTCATGGAAGGCGTGCTGAACCGCATTCCCGATCGCACCGACGAGTCGATCGTCTCCGTGTACACCAAGTACGCAAGCGATGCGACCGGCGAATACACCGTCGTTCTCGGTGCCAGGGTGAAGCCCGGAACCAAGCCGCCGGAGGGAATGGTTGCAGTGTCGGTGCCAGCGGGCAAGTATCTCGAGTTCGTCTCGGCAAAAGGCCCCGGGCAGGAAGTGGTGCCGGTGGTCTGGCGCCAGATCTACGGATACTTCCAGGGTCCTGGCGTCCCGTCGCGCGCCTTCAAGGCAGATTATGAACAGTACGACGGTCCGTTTGACGGCAACGCAATGCAGGCGCACGTTTTTATTGGCGTGAAGTAGCAAGGCGATTTTCACCAGAGGTAACCGCTGCGGCGGTTCCTTTTGGCCTCGTATGAGATGTGCCCCCTCTCCTGTACCTCTAATAGAATCAATGAGTTGCAGCACAGATTCGACGCAGCTTCGCAGAAATATTCAGGTTATATGTACTTGATAGATTCTAAAGGTACTTAGAACGGACGGCAGAAGAAAGGCGGGAGACCAGGAGGACATGCCACGAATTGTCAAAGAACGCATCCGTAACCGGCGGACTGGCCGCAGGGCCGTCGAGAGACACAACTCCCACCGCCCCTGAACGTTGTTGTAAGGCGGCCTGGCATGGGATGCCAGAGAATTCGTACCGCGGATGGAACGAAAGTAACCAACTCGTCCCAAATTGGAACTGGCGGGACTACCGCTGGTTGATGTACTGGATCGTGAGCAGCGTCACGTCGCCCGCGATCTGGAGGGACTTGGGGCTGAGCTTGTCCATCGTGTCCTGCGTGGTGTGATGGAAGGAATTGGCATAGCCGTAGTCGATGTCGATGATGTCCACTACCGGAATCCCAATCTTCTGGAAGGGCATGTGGTCGTCGTCCACGGCGGTCTTGGTCTGGAAGAAGTGCGACTGATAGCCCAGCGTGGTCGCGGCCTTGAGCACAAGGTCGCTGAGCCATGGCGTTGAATTCTCGTCGCGCTGAATGTCGAGGTCGGCGTCGCCAATCATGTCGAGCAGGAGAAATGCCTTGATCTTCGCATCGGTTCCGTCTTGCTGCCACTTGGCCGCGAGATGCTTGGTGCCATAGAGGCTGTCGGTCGCGGTCCAGTTCACGAACGCTTCTTCCCCGTCGGTCCACAGCAGCCACACGCTGTAGCCGTCGTTTGGTTTGCCGCGAAGCTGGTTAGCCAGCTCGAGCATCAAGCCGGTGTTGGAGCCGCTGTCGTTAGCGCCGACAAAGTTTTTCGGCAGCGGATAGTTGGTCTCGTAATGCCCGGCGACAACGATGATGCCGTCTTTCTTGCCGGGAAACTTCGCGATGATGTTGCGGATGGGAAACTCACCCACGGGGGTCATCGCGACAAACTCATCGACTTCGACATTGTCGCCCGCGAGATGCGACTTGATGAACTGCTCGGCCTTGGTGTGTCCGGGGCTTCCTACCGGCCGCGAGCCGATGGCGACGTAGTCCTTTACGTACTGAAAGGCGCGCGTCGGGTTGATCTGTGGAATAGGTTGCAACGGCGACGACCCTGCATCTACGGCAGGAGTCTGAGTCGCTCCTGCAGCGGTCGCGGGCGTCGCTTCGTTGGCCCTCGCCGCTGAAGTATCAGGGTGCTGCTGCGTGCAACCAACAAGGGCGAAGAGCGCCATAACGAGTGGGAGAAAAGTGCGGCGGGCAGTCATGCGAGGACAATTGTAAATGGCGAGACGAAGACTGACACTTTGCCACCAAAGCGATCGGCCGCCCCGAAGAGCGGCCGATGCGGGGCTAAAGCCCCAGAGAAACAAATTAAGAACTCTATTCGCTGGCCCAAAAGGCCAGCGCTTCCACCGAACTCAATGCCGACGAGGCGCTGAAGCGCCGCTCTACCTAATTCCCTATCCCGCGACTTCTTCCAACTGCGCCTGGTCGAAGTCGAAGTTCGAATAGACGTGCTGCACATCGTCGCCGTCTTCGAGAACTTCGAGCAAGCGGAACATGGTGTTGGCCTGGTGGCCTTCGAGCTTAGTGTAGGTTTGGGGAATCATGCCGATCTCGGCGACCTCGGGCGTGATACCGGCCTTCTTTACTGCTTCAAGAACCGTCTCGTACGATGCAGGCTCGGTGATGATTTCCCAGTTCTCGCCATCGTCGACCAAGTCTTCGGCTCCGGTCTCGAGCACGATGTTCATCAAGTCGTCTTCTTTGGCAGCAGACTTGGCGATGACGATGTCACCTTTCTTGTGGAACATGTAGGCGACTGATCCGGCTGCACCGAGGTTCCCGCCGTTCTTGGAAAATGCGTGACGGATTTCGCTGACGGTGCGGTTGCGGTTGTCGGTGGAGACTTCGACGAGGATCGCAACACCGCCAGGGCCGTAACCTTCGAACGTGATTTCTTCGTAGCTGACGCCGGGCAGCTCGCCGGTACCGCGCTGGATGGCGCGCTTGATGTTCTCGGCGGGCATGTTCTCGGCCTTGGCAGCTGCAACCGCGGTACGCAGGCGCGGGTTCATATCGACGTCGCCGCCGTTCTTGGCTGCCATGCTGATTTCTCGAATCAGGCGGGTGAAAATCTTGCCGCGCTTGGCGTCGAGCGCGCCCTTCTTGTGCTTAATTGTCGCCCATTTTGAATGGCCGGACATTGGAGGACCTCGTAGCTGAGATGAAGTTGTGATGCCCTTTGCGCCGCCAGCAGGCTCAACCAAGCATCCGCGTCAGGAGCGCCGCAGACACAACGGGCAACACTCCAGTATAGCATTGCGCGGAATGGGTTTAGCGCCGGGTTGGCTTCTTCTTTTTCGGTTTGGCGGCGGCGGTGACGGCGTTCTGCCATGCGGCTTGGACCGCCGGTTGGAGGATGGCTTTCTTCGCCTGCGGCAGCGAAATAACGGTGGAACCTTGGCGTCCCCAGGCGCCCGCGGCCGGAGAGAAGACTTCGGGAAAGTCGTGCATGAAGTCGGCCTGCTGTTCGGGCGTGAGTTTCACCATGGCGTGCGAAGGGTCGGGATCCGATGGTGGCGAAGATCTTTCCGTTCAAGCGGAAGTCAGGATGATGCTGGTGGGAGTGTTCCTCAGCGCCGGCGAAGCTCAAAACGAGGCGACGGAATTGATCAGGTGTCATGAAACTCCCCACTATTTTCGCGATCGGTTCTTCATCATCTGGCCGGAAGCTTACTTCAGGAGATGAAACGCCTGCAATGTTGGGAGCGTGTTGGGCAGCAAATCGGCAGCGGCGTGAACCATGACCAATACCAGGAAGTTGAGTGTGCGCGCCCAGAGGACTCCGAGAAAGAAGCCAGCAACGGAGGTGATGACGACAGAGTAGCCTACGGCCATCCAGAGCGATGGGTGACCAGAAAGTCCCTCTTGAGTAACGCTCGTCCGTAAGTAAAGGCCAGGTGCGTGAATCAGTCCGAACAGCAGGGCCATCACGACGATCCCGCCTAGCTCGGAGCGCATGGCTGCCGAGAGGCGTGATTGCAGCAAGACACGGAAGAAGAACTCTTCTACGACGCCAACCTCGAGAACCAGCCAGAGAAAGACCAGAGGCGTGGCAAACAATAATGTGTTGCCCGGCACGTGAGCAGCGGCGATGTCCTTTGCGCCTCTACCAGCTACTGCTTGAAACGCCAGCAGCAACCCGGCCATTCCGATAAAGGCGAGGATGTGGCTGGTTGGCAAGGCAAGCGGCGTAAGTTCGCGCCACCGGTAGCCGAAGCGCGAGAACATGATCCATGCCGGAATGGCGACAAAGACTGCCAGCTTCACGACAAGCATAACGAGCGAATCCGCCGGCTCACGCGGAACCCAGCGGTGAATGGCGTCGAATCCGTAAACCAGGAAGATTGCCAGGGGGATCATGTAAAGCAAGATTGCTTGCAGTTCCCTGCCCGGCTTGTGGACTTGATAAGGAAGCGGCTTGACGCCGAAGGTGAACAGCCAGGCGATGAGAGAGAAGCCAACGCCGAGCACTCCGAAGACTCCAAGTGCGTCGCCCGGGTCGAAACCTCCGAAGCGAACCATGGCGAACAGGGTTGCGGCATAGAGCACGACGTATGCCGCTAGCAGCACCCACCCGATGCGACTCCCGGTGCGATTCGCAGTTCGATTGTCGATTGCCATGGTTGCCATGCTTGCCACAGTTACGCGACGGCGCGGATATTTGTTCCCCGCTCCCGGTGCGGTACATTTCTTACATGCAGTTATTCGTGAACGGTGATGAAAAGAACCTCCCGAATGTGACTACGCTGGCGCAGTTGATCGCGGAGCTGGGTATGCAGGGCGATCGCGTTGCGGTGGAACTGAATCGTGACATTGTTCCGCGAGCGCAGTGGGATGAAACCAAGTTAGGCGAAGGGGACCGGTTGGAAATCGTGCATTTCGTAGGTGGCGGATGAGCTTGCGGGCTTGCGTTTGTTCTTGCTCAACAGGTTTTTCTGCGAATCGTTACTGTTGTGCAAAACCCCTGTGAATACAGAGCCTTCCGCGGTTGACACGAAGTTTAACGGCAAATAGACTCATGGAGTTACCCGCCTTCGTAGCACGGCGAATTTCTTACGTTCATAGCGCGACAATGCCTGACTTTTATTTTGCACGATATCTGCCGCTGCTGATTCATGTCGTCATTGCCGGTGGCATTGCCACGGGAATGGTCGCGCTCTCCTATTTCGTCGGCCAACACAAGTACAACAAAGCGAAGATGTCGCAGTACGAATGCGGCATGGAGCCGGTGGGCGATGCCCGTCAGCGCTTTTCGGTGAAGTTCTACCTGGTCGCTATGTTGTTCATTTTGTTCGACGTGGAAGCTGTGTTCCTGTATCCGTGGGCGATCATCTTTAAGGACCTCAAGATGTTTGGCTTCTGGGAGATGCTGGTGTACATCGGCATCGTGCTCGCCGGGTACTGGTACATCTGGAAGAAGGGCGTCATCGATTGGAACAAGCAGGGCAAGGCGGAGAGGATCTGACCATGGCCCTGGAACCTGCCGTAACCGATCTGGAACAACTAAAGTCGCATGCCGAAGTTGCGTCTCTGGTCGCGTGGAATGCTGCCGCCGTTGAGGGCGCGAAGTTCGATCGCAACGAGCTGTCTATTTACGTGGAGCGGACTTCGCTGCGGGGCGCTTGTACTGCGCTGAAGAGACGATCCGGCCTTGCAGTATGACGCGCTGTCGGACGTCACTTGCGTGGACTGGACGCCGAGCGAGCCGCGCTTCGAAGTAATCTATCACCTGTTCTCGACGGTCACGAAGAAGCGGGTTCGTCTGAAGGTGCGCGTTTCAGACGGGGATCCGACGGTCGATTCGCTGACGCCGATCTGGCCGGGAGCGAATTTTTTCGAGCGCGAAGTGTTCGACCTGTTCGGAGTTCGTTTCCAGGAACATCCCAACCTCAAGCGCATCATGATGCCCGACAACTGGGAGGGACATCCGCTGCGCAAGGACTACCCCGTTGAGGGATACCGGTAAATCATGCCTGAGATGACACCAACTCCGGTTTTGGATGCCGCGACCGATCAGAATCTGATCATCAACATGGGGCCGCAGCACCCGTCGACGCACGGTGTGTTGCGCCTGCTGCTGGAAATTGACGGCGAGACCATCGTGCGGATCATGCCCGACATCGGGTTCTTGCACACCGGCATCGAGAAGACCTGCGAGGCCAAGTTCTATCAGCAAGTTGTGCCGATGACGGACCGCATCGACTACCTCTGCCCGATGACCAACAACCTGGCGTACTGCCTGGCAGTGGAGAAGTTGCTGGGATTGGAGATTCCTCCGCGGGCGCAGTGGATGCGCGTGATGCTGAACGAGTTGACGCGCATCAACTCGCACCTGGTCTGGCTGGGCACGCACGCCATGGACATTGGCGCGATGACGGTGTTCCTGTACTGCTTCCGCGAGCGCGAGAATATTTTGCGGCTGTTCGAGGCGGTTTCCGGACAGCGGATGATGACGTCGTACTTCCGCATTGGCGGTGTGGCGATTGAGCCGCCGCTGGACTTCTTTGCACGGGTGAAGAGGTTTCATCGACACGTTCCCGGAGAAGATCGACGAGTACGAGGGGCTGCTGACGCAGAACCCAATCTTTGTAAACCGCACTTAAAGACGTCGCCTATCTCTCGAAGGAAGATGCCTTGGCGTTGTGCGCGACCGGGCCGACACTGCGCGCCAGCGGCGTCGATGTCGATCTGCGGCGAGATGCTCCCTACTCGGGCTACGAAAACTTCAAGTTCAATGTGCCAGTTTCGAATGATGGCGACGTGTACGCGCGGTATCTGGTGCGGGTGGCGGAACTGCGCGAGTCACAGAAGATTGTGGTGCAGGCGCTGGCAGGGCATGCCGGAAGGACGCGTAAAAGCGGATGCGCCGAAGGTCGTGCTGCCCGATCGCGAGAAGATGAAGACGGAGATGGAAGCCCTCATCTATCACTTTAAGATTGTGACGGAAGGATTCACGGTTCCGGCAGGCGAGGTTTATCAGGCGATTGAGTCGCCGCGCGGCGAAATGGGCTATTACGTGGTGAGTGATGGAACGGCGAAGCCGTATCGGGTGCACATGCGGTCGCCATCGTTTGCCAATCTGCAGACGTTGGTGAAGATGTGCGAAGGACGGCTGATCGCCGACGTGGTTGCCGCGATCGGCAGTATCGATATCGTGCTGGGTGATTGCGACCGGTAGAGGGGTTGGCTAGAGTGGCAGACGACAAGCGCGAGTTTCTTGCGGCATACGCTGGCGACTCTGGCTTATCGCGGCGGCAAAGCAGTGCGAGGGGCGAGCGAGGAGTTTGCCGGATTCAGCCATGGGGAAAACCCAAGACTCCGGCGATGATTCTGGCGCACATCGGAGATTTGCTGGACTGGGCCGTGTCCATGGCGGAAGGCAAGCAAGCCTGGAAGAATTCGGTTCCCTTGCCGTGGGAGCAGGAGGTGAATCGGTTTCACGCGGCGCTGCGGAAGTTTGATGACTACCTGGCTTCTGACCGTCCGCTGGCGGCGAAGCCAGAGATGTTGTTTCAAGGGCCGATTGCGGATGCGCTGACGCATGTTGGCCAGCTTGCATGTTGCGGCGGCTGGCTGGAGCGAAGATGAAGAGCGAGAATTACGCCAAGGCGGAGATCGTTGCCGGGCGCGTAGGCGAGGAGCAAGCAGCTCCGAAACGTGAGTTTGATTGACGCTGGGATTGCGGCTTGTAAGTACACGATTCATACAGGTTGCGAACGAAATCGCAATGAAATTCTCTGACCAATTGGAAAAACGCTTCACCGAGATGTCGACGCATTATCCGACCAAGCGCTCGGTGCTGGTGCCGATGCTGCTGTACATCCAGGATGAAGTTGGGCGCCATCACGGATGAAGCGATTCACGAGATCGCGCAGCGCGTGGACCTGACGGACCTGGAAGTGCGCAACGTCATCAGCTACTACTCGATGATGCGGACGAAGCCGATCGGCAAATACAACTTCCAGGTTTGCACCAACGTGAGTTGCCTGCTGCGCGGCGGCGAAGAAATTCTCGAGCACAGCAAGAAGAAGCTGGGCGTAAAGAACAAGCAGTCGACACCCGATGGATTGTTCCACGTGGAAGAAGTGGAGTGCATCGGCGCCTGTTCGTGGGCCCCGGCGATGATGCTGAACTACGAGTATCACGAGAACCTGACGCCGGAGAAGATTGACGAGCTGATTGACGGCATCAAGAAGAAGGAACAGCAGTAGGCGATGGCTTACTTAGTCTCACATCCCGATGAAGTCAGGGTTGTCTCCAAGCGGTTTGGCATGGGCGCGACCAACCTCGACCGCTACCTTGAACTGGATGGCTACAAGGCGCTGCAGAAGGCGCTGACGATGGAGCCGGACGCCATCATCAACGAGGTGAAGACTTCGAACCTGCGCGGCCGTGGCGGCGCGGGATTCCCGACGGGCATGAAGTGGTCGTTTGTGCCGAAGCAGTCGGCCAAGCCGAAGTACGTGCTGTGCAACGGCGACGAGAGCGAGCCGGGCACCTGCAAAGACCGCCTGATTTTTGAGCACGATCCGCACTCGGTGATCGAAGGCGTGATGATTGCCGCGATCGCGATGGGCGCGAAGACCGGCTACATCTACCTGCGCGGCGAGTATCGCTACCTCGTCGAGATCATGGAAAAGGCCGTGGCCGACGCTTACGCGCGCGGCTTTATCGGCAAGAACATCTTTGGCTCGGGCCGTCGACCTGGACATTTACGTGCACTCCGGCGCGGGCGCTTATGAAGTGGGCGAAGAGTCGGCGCTGATGGAGTCGCTGGAAGGCAAGCGTGGGATTCCGCGCATCCAGCCTCCCTTCCCTGCGGTCGTGGGATTGTGGGGCGGCCCGACGGTCATCAACAATGCCGAGACGCTGGCGAGCGTTCCGCACATCATTCTGGGCGGCGGTCAGTGGTTTGCCGATCTGGGTACGCCGAAGAACGGCGGCACGCACCTGGTCAGCATCAGCGGCAACGTCGAGCGGCCAGGTGTTTACGAGTTGCCTCTGGGCTACAACTTGAAGAAGATGATTTACGAGGTTGCCGGCGGCATCCAGGGTGGACGCAAGTTGAAGGCGGTCGTGCCGGGCGGTTCGTCAGTGCCGATCCTGTTGCCAGAAGAAATTGACTATCCCTTCGACTACGACGGCCTGGCGAAGGCCGGCTCGATGCTGGGATCGGGAGCCGTGATCGTGCTCGACGAGACGATGTGCATCGTGCGCTTCGCGATGCGGGTAATCGAGTTCTATCAGCATGAGAGCTGCGGATGGTGTATTCCATGCCGCGAAGGAACCGACTGGATGAAGAAGACGCTGACGCGCTTTCATGCGGGCACGGCGTGGCGAAAGACATCGACAACATGAAGTACCTGGCGGACAACATGCTGGGCCGAACGTTCTGTCCGCTGGGCGATGCGGCGGCGATGCCCATCATTTCGTATGTACAGAAGTTTCGGCCGGAATTTGAAGCACATCTGGACGGCAAACCGTGCCCGTTTGAAAAGGTGCAGGAAGCGGCATTGGTTTGAGAAGTGGTTAGTGGCTAGTGGCTAGTGATTAATTCCCACCCTTTCGCTAAACAGGCGAAAGGATGGGGCACCCAGATTTTGATTGATGCAAGGCAATAGCGGTTTCTCGTGGCTGACGTAACACTCACAGTTGACGGCAAGAAACTCGACAGTTCCCGGCGGGAACGCTGCTGATTGAAGCCTGCAAGAGCACGGGCATCGAAGTGCCTGCGTTCTGCTACTACCCCGGGCTCTCGCTGCAAGGCGCATGCCGCATGTGCCTGGTGGAAATCGAAAAGATGCCCAAGCTGCAAACTGCCTGCACCACTGTGGTGGGCGAGGGCATGGTCGTCACGACGGAGAGCGAGAAGATCAAGCAGGCACGCAAGTCGATGATCGAAATGCTGCTGGGCAATCATCCGCTCGATTGCCCGGTATGCGACGCCGGCGGCGAATGCGAACTGCAGGACATGACGTTCAAGTACGGCGCGGCCGAATCCAAGTACATGGACATCAAGAACCACAAGGAGGAGCAGCAGTGGTCTCCGGTGGTGTACTTCGATCGGCCCGCGCTGCATTCTGTGCTATCGCTGCATCCGCGTGTGCGGCGAAGGCATGGATGTGTGGGCGCTGGGCATCCAGAACCGCGGATCGAGTTCGATCATCGCGCCCAATAAAGAAGACCACCTGGAGTGCGAAGAGTGCGGCATGTGCATCGACATCTGCCCGGTGGGCGCGCTGACTTCGGGAGCGTATCGCTACAAGACGCGTCCGTGGGAGATGAAGCACGTTGGCACGGTCTGCACGCACTGCGGCGACGGCTGCAAAACCACGCTGGGCGTGCGTCGCGCCGACACCGGCATGGAGATTGTGCGCGGCGACAATCGCGACAAGAGCGGCATCAATGGCGATTTCCTGTGCATCAAGGGACGCTACGCGTTCGACTTCGCGCAACAACAGCGACCGCCTCACGCAAGCCGCTGATCAAGCGCGATGGGAAGTTCGTCCCCGCAACATGGGACGAAGCGTTTAAGCTGATCGCCTGAAGTTCAAAGAAGCGGCGGCGGCGGGACCGGGCGCGAGCGGCGTGATTGGCTCCAACCGCACGACGCAACGAAGAGAATTACTTGCTGCAGAAGTTCGCGCGCGTGGTGCTGGGAACGAACAACATCGACCACCATCGCACGGCGGACTTCCCTGCTTTCGCTTCGGCGCTGGCGGGAAAGTCGAACGCAACGGCGTCGATGCGGGACGTTGGCTCAGCGCCGGCGATACTGCTGATTGGCAATGATCCGACGGAGCAACATCCGCTACTGGCATGGCAGATTCGCACGAATGTGCGGTTGCATCGCGCCAAGCTGTACGTGGTGAACTCTGCGCCCATCAAGTTGCGGCGGCAGGCGACGGCGTTTGCGCAGATCGCGCCGGGCTCGGAAGCAAGCTTTGTGCAATTCCTCGGCGGAAACGATGCGGCGGCGATTCGGTGGTTTCCGCGCACGTCACGCGCGACGCGCTGAATGACTTGCGCGAGAAGATCAAAGCCGAGCAAGGACTGGTCATTGTCTTCGGATCGGAAGTTCGCGGCGCCGCGGTGAAGTCGCTGGTCGAGTTTGGCCTGGCGCAGGGAGCGAAGTTCCTCTGCCTGGGCGATTACGCCAACTCACGCGGCGCAGCCGATATGGGACTGTATCCCGACATGCTGCCGGGTTACGCGCCGGTCAGATAGCGCGACGAAGTTTCACGAGGATTGGATGGACGCGATTCCCAAGGCAGCCGGGCCTGAACATGCTGCAGATGGTGGAGGCAGCGAAGGCGGGGTACGCTGAGGGCGCTGTACGTGGTTGGGTCGAATCCGGTGGCGCGCTACAACGTCGATCCGTTCGCCCTGTCGAAGACGTTTGTCGTTGTGCAGGACATGTTCCTGACCGAAACGGCGGCCGATGGCCGATGTGGTGTTGCCGGTCGCCAATGCATACGAGAAGGCCGGGAGTACACCAATACGGCGGGCGATCTGCAATTGCTGAAGAAGGCGGGCGATGTCACGGGCACGCGCAGCGATTTTGAGTGCATCATCCGCATCGCGCAGGCCATGGGATACGACGTCCGCAAGCTGGTTCCCTTTGGCGGCAGCGGGTATTCGCGCGGACATGGGACAGACACGCGGCGTGCAGTCGGGCGAAGCCGACCAGCATGCGGTGTGGCTGGCCGCGCGCAATCTCGAACTCAAGATGAACCCGCTTGATCCGACGGCGATGCTGGACGAAATTCAGCGGCTGGTGCCGGGCTACGACATTTCGCGGCTGAGTTTGCTGGCCGGACAGGACGAACATACGCAACTGGTGCAGATTACGGGCGCAACCGGCAGCGGGCAGCCGGAGCTGATTCTGCCCGCGAATGACACGCTGTTCACTTCAGGAACCCTGGGACGCTATTCCACAACGCTCAACTCGGTGATGGAGCGGCATCTTACTCCGGCCAACAAAGAAGTTGCGGCCGACTAACCTCCGGCGAAGCTGTCGCACGCCGGTCTTTTGCAGGTAGCTGTAGCTTGAACGAGCGCGGAGCAGCCGCGCGAAACGAAGCAGCCGTAACGTACTCAAGCATGAGCATTGGACTCTACATACTCGTATCGCTAATCAAGATCGTGGTTGCGGTTTTCGTTCTGCTGACCGGCGTGGCTTATACGACCCTGGCGGAACGCAAAGTCGTGGCGCACATACAGAACCGCTGGGGGCCCTCAAGGGTGGGACCGTTCGGCATCTGGCAGCCGTTGGCCGACGGCTTAAAGTTCATCTTGAAGGAGGACGTCACACCTCCTTTTGCAAATAAGCCTTTATACCTACTGGCGCCCATCCTCTCTTTGACCGTAGCGTTGACCGCAATTGCAGTGGTCCCGATTGGGCCGTGGGTGACGATTGGCGGCGTACATACGCCTTTACAGATTGCCGATGTGAACATCGGCCTACTGATCATCCTGGGACTAACCTCGATCGGCGTCTACGGAGTGGCACTCGCTGGCTGGTCGTCGAACAGCAAATACTCGATGCTGGGCAGCCTTCGAGCTTCAGCCCAGATGGTGAGTTACGAAATCGCACTGGGCCTATCGCTTATCGGGGTGTTGATTTACGCGGGCAGCTTCAGCTTACGCGACATTGTGACGGCGCAGTCCGGAACGTTTCTGGGCATCATTCCCAAGTGGAACATCTTTACCGGACAATTCATTGCGTTCTTGATCTACCTCACGGCCGCCTATGCCGAAACCAATCGCATTCCGTTCGATCTGTCGGAAGCTGAAACCGAGTTGGTGGCTGGGTATCACACCGAATACAGTTCCATGAAGTTTGCCATGTTCTTCATGGCCGAGTACGCCAACATGTTTACCGTCGCGTGCCTGGCTACGGTGTTGTTCTTCGGCGGTTGGTTGGGCCCAGTATTCGGTCCGCCGATTTTGCAGGCCCTGTTACCGATCTTCTGGTTCGTCGTAAAGGTACTTGCGTTTATTTTTGTTTACATCTGGGTCCGTGGCACACTGCCACGCTTCCGTTATGACCAGTTGATGGCGTTTGGCTGGAAGTTTCTCTTACCGTTGGCGATTGCGAACATTCTGGTCACGGCTCTGATCGTGGCGCTGAAGTAAGTAAAAGAAGATCCTGGGGGACGTGCTCCGGAGATGTTTCGCCGGAAATGGGAACATCATGCATCTGGTTCTGTTCATTATTTTTGGAGCGGTGTGCATAGGAGCGGCGATCAACCTGCTCGTGCAAAAACACCCCATTAACAGCGCGCTGTCACTGATCGTAGTGATGGGATCGCTGGCCTTGCTCTACCTATTGTTAGGCGCCGAGTTCGTTGCCGCAGTGCAGGTCATTGTGTACGCCGGCGCGATCATGGTGCTGTTCGTGTTCACCATCATGTTGTTGAATGCGGGCGAAGAAGAAGTGCTGCCGCATAGCAGCCGAGTGGCCGTGATGCTCGGCGTGCCGGGGCTGATCGCGGGCTGGCGATTGGGATATGGGTCATCCTGCGTTATGCGGGGTTGGACCGAATCGCGATCGGCGGGCCTCAGGTGCTGAATGGAACGGAAGGGTTTGGCAATCCGCAGGCTGTGGCGCACTTGCTGTTCCGCGATTTCCTGCTGCCGTTTGAAGTGACGTCGATTCTGGTTTTGATCGCTATCCTGGGCGCCGTCGTTCTGGCGCGGAGGGAGGAGTAAATGGTCCCTCTGTCTTATTACTTGGTGTTAAGCGCAATTCTGTTTGCGTGCGGCGTGGCTGGGTTCCTGATTAAGCGCAACATCATCACGATCTTCATGTCGATCGAACTGATGCTGAACGCGGTGAACCTGACTTTCGTGGCCTTCGCCGCGGAGTTACGGGCCCTCAGCGGAAACGTGTTCGTGTTCTTTGTGATGGTGGTGGCCGCGGCGGAAGCTGCCGTGGGATTGGCAATCATTATTTCGGTATACCGGACGCGTGAGACTCTGAACGTTGACCGGGTGAATTTACTCAAGCTATGAGCCTTCATCTTTGGATCATTCCGCTGTTACCGCTTACCGGCGCAGCCATTAATGGCCTGCTGGGCAAGCGCTTCCCGAAGGCGATGGTGAATGCCATCGCGCTGGGGGCGACCGCTTCGGCGTTCGCGTATGCGCTTTGGGTGGCGGTGCAGTTCTTCGGGCTGCCGGCCGACCAGATTCCGCACATTGAGCGCTACTCCACGTGGATGACGGCGGGCGCGTTTAGCGCCGAGTACGGCATCTATCTCGACCAGCTTTCGCTGGTCATGCTCCTGGTGGTGACCGGCGTCGGCTTCCTGATTCACATCTATTCGGTCGGCTACATGGAGCACGAGGGCGGCTACTACCGCTTTTTTGCCTACCTCAACATCTTCATGTTCTTCATGCTTACGCTGATCCTGGCGAACAACTACCTGCTGATGTTTGTTGGGTGGGAGGGCGTGGGCCTGGCTTCGTACCTGCTGATTGGATTCTGGTTCCTGAAGGATTCGGCGGCGAATGCGGGCAAGAAAGCGTTCATTACGAACCGTGTCGGCGACTTCGGGTTCTTGATTGCGCTGTTCCTGCTTATCAAACACTTCGGCACATTGCAATATGACACGCTGTTCAAGGCGCTGGCGCCGTATCCGGTGGAAGCGACGGCGGGGCTGCTGACGGCTGTAGGGCTGCTGATGATGGTGGGAGCGAGCGGCAAGTCGGCACAGATTCCGCTGTATGTCTGGTTGCCGGATGCGATGGAGGGCCCGACCCCCGTGTCAGCCCTGATTCACGCGGCAACGATGGTCACCGCCGGCGTGTACATGGTGGCACGGTCGAATGCGGTGTTCAATCGGGCTCCGATTGCACTGATGGTAGTGGCGGTGATTGGCACACTGACTGCAATCTTTGCGGCTTCGATTGGCCTTTTGCAAACCGACATTAAGAAGGTGCTGGCGTACTCGACGGTGTCGCAGCTTGGTTACATGTTCATGGGCTGCGGCGTGGCGGCGTACGGCGCTGGCATCTTCCACCTGATGACCCATGCATTCTTCAAGGCGCTGCTGTTCCTGTCGGCCGGAGCGATTATTCACGGGCTGGGCGGCGAGCAGGACATGCGCAGGATGGGCGGGTTGCGCAAGTACATGCCCAAGACGTTCTGGTGCATGACAGTCGCGACATTTACCATCGCGGGATTCCCTCCCCTGGCGGCGTTTTTCTCCAAGGATGAGATTTTGTGGAAGACGTGGGCGAGTGGAAACCACGTGCTGTGGCTTATTGGCGTGATTGCCGCGGGGATGACGTCGTTCTACATGTTCCGGCTATGGTTCATGACGTTCTTTGGCGAGTATCGCGGTGAACCTGCCGATGAGGCTCATGACGGCTATGGCCACGATGCGCATGGAGAACACGGACACGGCGGGCCGCACGAGAGCCCGATGGTGATGATATTCCCGCTCATCGTTCTGGCGGTGCTGTCGTTTGTCGGCGGCTGGGTTGGGATTCCGGCGGCACTCGGCGGATCGGATCGATTCGATCACTTCCTCGACCCGGTTTTCCATTCGACGGTTGCAGTCGCGCCCGGAGGCGAAGCCGCTGTGACGCATGGCGAAAGCGAGCCTGCTCACGAAGACAGAGGCACGGAACTTCTCTTCATGGCGATCTCGGTGGCCGCAGCAGCAGTTGGTTTCCTCGGCGCCTGGTACTTGTATTACAAGCGGACGGACCTGCCGGCGAAGATGGCCGCCAGCGCTGGCGGATTGTATCGACTGGTGCTGGATAAATACAGGATTGACGAGCTCTATGGAGCGGCGATCATCCACCCGATTGTGCTGGCCTCGACCAATATTCTGTGGAAGGGTGTGGACGCAACCATCATCGATGGGGCGGTAAATGGAAGTGCCCGAGGCGCGCAGGACGTGTCTGACGAGGTGCGCCAGATGCAGTCGGGCAACATTCGCTCGTATGCCGGATGGGTCGCCTTCGGAGCTGCGGTTGTCATCGCCTTCATGGTCTGGATGGGTGTGCGATGAACTATATCGACCGCAACATCCTTTCGATCGTTACTCTGCTGCCGGCTGCCGGGGCGCTGCTTCTGGTTGTGTTCCCTCGTCGCGATCGCGATATTCGCTGGTTCGCACTGGGAATTTCGCTCGTCAGTCTGCTGGCTTCACTTCATCTGCCGTGGCACTTTGACCACGCACAGGCAGGCTTTCAGTTCGAGCAGAACGTTCCATGGATTTCGCACCCGGTCATTCGCTATCACCTGGGGATTGATGGCATTTCCCTGTGGCTGGTGGTGCTGACGACGTTTCTGACGCCGCTGTGCGTGTTGATTTCGTGGAAGTCAGTGCACGATCGGGTGAAGGAATTCTTCATCCTCATGCTTCTGCTTGAGACGGCGATGATCGGCGTATTCGTCGCACTCGACCTGTTCGTCTTTTACTTCTTCTGGGAAGCGACGCTGATCCCGATGGCACTGATCATCGGAATTTACGGCCACGGGCGGCGCATCTACGCCGCAGTGAAGTTCTTCCTTTTCACGATGATCGCGTCGGTGTTCATGTTAGCAGCGCTGCTGTGGCTGTATGCGCACACGGGAACGTTCGACTTTGTGACCATCCAGCAGATGATTCAGTCGGGACAAGTTGCAGGATTCGAAACCGCCGCGCAGTGGCTCTTCCTGGGGTTCTTCATTGCGTTTGCGGTAAAGGTACCGCTGTTCCCGTTCCATACGTGGTTGCCTGATGCGCACGTGGAAGCTCCGACTGCCGGCTCCGTTTTGCTGGCGGGCGTGCTGCTGAAGATGGGCACTTACGGACTGCTGCGCTTCAACCTTGGGCTGTTTCCTGACCAGGCACGGCGGAATGCTCCGTGGATTATCGTTCTCGCGCTTATAAGCATCATCTCCGGTGCGCTGGTGGCGATGGTGCAGCCGAACGTGAAGAAGCTGATTGCCTACACTTCGGTAAGCCACCTGGGCTTCGTAGTGCTCGGCATCTTCAGCTTTACTCAGATCGGCGTTGATGGCGCGGTATATCAGATGCTCAACCACGGCATCTCTACGGGCGCACTGTTCATGCTGTTGGGAATGATTTACGACCGGCGGCACACCTACGAGATTTCCGAGTACGGTGGCCTGGCGACGCCGATGCCGGTGTATGCCACGTTCTTTACGTTCATCATGCTGTCGTCGGTCGGACTGCCGCTGCTCAATGGGTTCGTGGGCGAGTTCCTGATCCTGAGTGGTGCCTTCCAGGCGCGACAGGTTTATGGAATCCTCGCGGCGACGGGTGTGATCTGGAGTGCGTGTTACCTGCTCTGGATGTACCAGCGCGTTTTCTACGGGCAGATTACCAATCCGGTCAACAAGAACCTGAGCGACATGGATGCGCGCGAGCGCGTGTCAATGTGGCCGCTGGTGATTGCGGCCCTGGTGATGGGCGTGGCTCCGAATCTCTGGCTGCACTTCATCGATCCCTCGGTTTCATACTCTCTTAAGCAGTTCTCCAATGGGTTTCAGGCGGCTGCGCCGGCGGCGACCCATGTTACTCAAGCCCTCATGCAGGTGATCGGACGATGATTCCGACCGTTGATTATATCCGGATACTTCCCGAGATTGTGCTGAGTCTTTTCGGCATCCTCGTTATGCTGGTCGATCCGGTCATGCCCGAAGACAGCTCCAAGAAGCCGCTGGGCTACATAGCCCTCGTCGGCGTTTTGGCTTCTTTGGCCGCCACTGCGTACCAGACCGGGTTTTACGGCGACGCATTCTTCAACATGGTTCGCGTCGATACATTCAGCGTATTTTTTCATTTTGTCGTTCTTCTTGTGGCACTGATAACGGTACTCATCTCTCTTGACTACCTCGAAGTGCAACGGATCAAAGCGGGAGAGTATTACGCCCTGGTGCTGTTCGCTTCGGTCGGCATGGTACTGATGTCGTCGGCGGTCGAGCTGGTGCTCATCTTCATCAGCATCGAGATTTCGTCGATTTCGACTTACGTTCTCGCTGGATTTCGGCGGCGGGCCGCAGAGAGCGCGGAATCGTCACTCAAGTACTTCCTGCTGGGTTCGTTTGCCACAGCATTCTTTCTTTACGGCGTGGCGATGATGTTTGGTGCGACCGGATCCACGAACATCTATCGCATCGCGGCAGTGCTCAGCAGTCAACCTTCGGTGCTGGCTTACCTCGCGGTTGCGTTAATGTTCGTGGGATTGGGCTTCAAGGTTGCGGCGGCGCCGTTTCATGTGTGGACGCCCGACGTTTATGAGGGCGCACCCGCTCCGGTAACCGGGTTCATGTCGACGGCGCCGAAGGCAGCAACGTTCGCAGTGCTGCTTCGGGTTCTGTTCGCGATGAACGCGCCGGGGTGGTTCTGGCTGGTTTGGGTGACCGCGGCCTTGTCGATGACGATTGGCAACATCGGCGCGCTGGTGCAAAACAACGTCAAACGCCTGCTGGCGTACTCCTCGATCGCTCACGCAGGATACTTACTGGTGGCGTTCGCGGCTGCGAAGGACACGGGCATTTCGGCGGCTATCTTCTACGCTGCGTCGTACGCGATGATGAATGTCGGCGCGTTTGCGATTGTCGCGCACTTGTCGGGTAAAGGTGAACGCTACGTCACGCTGGAAGATTATGCGGGACTGGGACGGCGTTCTCCGCTCATCGCTTCCCTGCTGACCCTCTTCCTGATCTCGTTGATCGGGATTCCGATTACTGGCGGCTTCTTCGCAAAGTTTTACGTGTTCTCAGCGGCGCTGCAATCGAACCTGGTGGGGCTGACTATCATCGGCGTCATCAACAGCGCGATCGCGGCGTATTACTATCTGCGCATCATCGTCTACATGTACATGCGTGATGAGCGGGTGGAAGCACCAGTGGCGCGGATGCCTTGGGCGTTAGGAACGGCCGTGGCCATCAGTGCGGTTGCGACCATTTACCTGGGTGTGCTTCCTAATCGGGTGCTCGATAGCGCTATTCGCGCGGCACAGGAACTGGTGAAGTAAGTTAAAGTGACGCCGGGTGAAACCCGGCTCCGATTCAAAAAGACAGACTGAACGCGGCGCTGAAGCGCCGCTCTACCGTACGCATCTTGCACAGACAACAACGCCCTGTCCCGCATTGCGGAACAGGGCGCCTGATTTTGCCGCAGCCGGAACTAGACGACCTTGGCGAAGATGATAACCAACGTGAACAGCACCAGCGACTCGATAAAGGCGAGACCGAGAATCAGCGCGAGCTGAATTCCAGGGCGTGCGCCCGGGTTGCGCGCCATACCTTCGCAAGCAGCAGCGCCGACTTTGCCCTGTCCGAGAGCGGCCAATCCGGCGGCGATGGCCATGCCAAAGCCCGAAGCGATAGCGACCCAATTGGTCGCGGGTGCAGCGGCGGTTGCGCCCTGCGCATACGCTGGCATGGTCATCATGGTGATGGCCAGCAGCGCGAACATTACGAACATTACTTTCCGCATTGTGTTTCTCCTTAGGAATTACTGCCAGTGGGTGGTTGGCGCTCACCGAGCTGACGCCCTCACACTTGCAGCAAATTTTTTAGTGTTCGTGCGCCACCGCTTCGCCGATGTACACCGTCGCCAGCAGCACAAAGATGTAGGTCTGGATGAACGAGACGCCTACATGCAACAGCATGAAAACGACGGGAAGGGCGATGGGAAACAATGAAAAGAACACCAGTGTCACCATGTCTCCCGCAAACATATTGGCGAAAAGACGGACGGTGAGTGAAAGAATTCGTGCCAGGTGGCTCGCCAGCTCAATCACGAACATCAGCGGCGCCAGCCACCATACTGGTCCGAGGAAGTGCTTGATGTAGCCTGGGCCGTTGGCGCGGATACCGTGATAGTGGTAGTAAATCCAGGTCACCAAGGCGCATCCCAGAGGTACCGACGGAATCGCGGTCGGGGCTTCGAATCCGGGAATCAGTCCAATCAAGTTGCAGGTCAGTATGAAAATGCCGAGCGTCACCAGATAGTTGGTGAATTTCGCATGGCCGTGGCCGATGACCTCGCGGCCCTGCTCGTCGATCATTCCGTAGATGCCTTCGAACACATGCTGGAGCGGATTCGGGTTCTCTATAGAGAGGCTCATCCGGACGGCGATGAAGATCAACACCAGTACGACGAACACCACCAGCTGCATGGCGACGTAATTGGTGATGGGAGCCTGCGGGTGGGTGGAGTGAAAGTGGAAAACGCCCATGAGGGCATTGGTCACGCCCGCAAGATACTTATTCAGAAGTGCGGTAATCCAAAGTTGCTCAGGCATAAAATCGCAATAAAATCGAAGAATTGCTTAAGTTTCCCGCACAGTTCCGCTACAAAGTGACGCGGAAGTTGTGTTTAGAAAATTGACCTCAGAGACCGCGCCGCAATCCGACGTATATTTCCACAACGGCCTCGCAGGCCACTGCGGCAATCGTGAGGCAAACTCCACCCAGAAAGCCATACAGACCTGCTAAAGAAACTCTAAATATAACATACGCACCGGCCGCCAGGAATGCGTAACGAAGTACCGCCCGGGCAACGATAATGCCTCCGCGCTCAGTGCTTTGGCCGCTCGTGATGCGCTCACCGAGGCCCGCGATGACCCGTTCCAACCAGACGTGATTGACATAGGAGATGACGGCGCCTAGGACGAAACCGGCGGTCACCACGCGTCCGAAGCGGACGACGCAAAGCAGGAACCCAGCAGCCCCCAAAACAAGGATGAAGCGGCGAATGCGCTCCAACGCCAAGTCGTAGAAACGATCGGCGGGCGAGTCAGATAGGTCTGGATCGGTCATGCTGATGACCAATGTAACGCAGGTCGAGCACAATTGTGATCCATGCCTACAGAGTCTTGATCTTCGCCTGGCTCACCTGTTTGGCAACTTCGTCTATGCTCAAGGTGGAATTGGCCGGAACGGCGAATCCTACCGACAGTACCCCGCCTCCGGATGCGATGCCGCCCGGAGCAAATTGCACCCAACCGTAGCGGACGCGCTGGCCATTGAATCCCGCGGGCATATGAAACCGCTTGAGCGCAGCATCGTTCGCGGGCTTGTCGGTCTCAACTTCAAATAGCAAGGCATCCCCTCCTACCATAGTGCGCTGCTCTGCCTTGGTAACATGAACCGTCATAAATTGCTCGCTGACCTCGGCCGATCCCCCGACATTACGCATGCGGTAGTCATCAAACAATTGCGACGAATAGAACCATAGTGGGTCGCCCTCGCCATCTTTCATGTCCCACATCTTCGGTGGCTTGGAGCCCTTGACCAGATCTTTCGAGGCCTTCTCGGTGTACTGTGGCGGCAGTGGGAATTCCACTGCTGACATTACGCTGGCTGCATCTTTCGCAGAATCCTTCGTTGCCCCGAAATATTTGGCGATGTCGCCTACTCTTTGCAGGCCAGCCTGCTGACTCAATATCAGCACGCCACCCGTGCCAGGGTCGTAGAATACGTCCGCGCCGGAACGTCCAGCCCCGTGCTGATTGCCGGCGAGCCAATTGCCCGGAACCGTCAGGTCAGCGAACTCGCTTCGTATTTCCTGGGAGTGACTCACTCCGACCAGAGTGCACGCGAGAATTATCAGCAGTATTTGAAGTCCGCAACGGCGCATTGCAGTGCTCCTGGGAAAAAGGTCATCGATCCATACTGATGATGGTGCAGGTGAATCGCAATCCACAAAACGTGGGACGCTGACTTGCAATTTCGGAGAACCACTCCGCCGCATCTCAAAACGATGCGAGTAGATTACTCCTTCGCCTTGGTTACTATGCGAATCATTTGGATAAAGCCAACCACTGCGCCGAAAATGATGCCGCCAAGGAAGAGCCAATGAGTGTGTAACCAGTAGTCGAGCAGTTTGCCGAGCAACAATCCCACGACGACCGCAGCCGGAATGATGAACGCAATCTCCGAGTATCCAGCCCAGATCACGGCGGGATTATCGGATTTGCCGTCTTGTTGATTGTCGGACACCAAATCAGCGTAACACTTCAATCAGATTCAACCAAACACTGCGCGTCGCAGGTTTGACCTGACCTGCACATCCCGTTATTATCGAAGTGCGGGGTGGAGCAGTCTGGTAGCTCGTTGGGCTCATAACCCAAAGGTCGGTGGTTCAAATCCACCCCCCGCAACCAAACAAGTTCCTGATTACAAACGCCTTCCGTCGCAGCCGGAAGGCGTTTCTGCTGTACTTGCTCACAATTTGCTCACAGAATTCCAGCCGCGAATTTCGCATCTACATGATCCTCCCTTCTGTCGGGTTCGTCGGCAAAGGACAAAACAAGTCGTCGAGTTGCTCCACCACCCTGCGGTCGTCGTCTCCAACCAGGTGTGTGTAGTCCATCGTTGTCCTTGAGCTGACGTGTCCGAGACGCTCCTGTCTTACCTTCATCGGAGTGTGCAGCCGGTCCTGGGCAGTGGCATTACCATGCCGGAAGGCATGGAGTCCGCCCTCAAGCCCCAACTTCTTCAGCAGCGGCTTGAGCTTTCGCTTTACCAGGTTTTCTGGGTGCAGCCGCATGCCCTCGGGTGAGAGAAATAGCGGCTCATTGGGATTGCGCCCAGTCACAAACGAGCTAAGACGGTCTGCCAGTCGCGGAGAGATGCTGAATATCCTTGGCTTGCGACTCTTAGTGTCTGTGATGTGCCGTCCGTTACGGCTTCGCTTGATGAAGGGTTCCTGCCGGGTCAGCGCTTCGGCTGCGCTGCAGGAAGGCTGGAATCTTCCTTCTTGTCTCTCTTGAGAATCTCTGGGTACAACTCGGCCACCGTGGGAAGGCGATCCTTCTTCTTCCTGTTGGCGGAGTTCTTCGGCTGCCCGAGAACGAATTGTCCGCTGGATGCGTTGTTGCCGAGATCCAGCCAATACAGTACCCGCGAGTTCAATACCCATTTGTCGATGGCGCGCCGCGCCTTTCGGGTGTCAACGCAGCCGATGACGAAATCAACGTCTGAGCCTTTCTTGAGCTGTTGAATCGTCGCCTGCATGCCCTGCCAGTTCAGCCCCCAGAAAAGGTTGATTCGATGCGCCAGAACGATCGCCTTTGGGAAGCCAATCTCGGTTCGGCAGAACGGCTGGCGGACGCAGTTGGTTTCGCTGACTGTGTCCGGGTCGATCAGGGTCACTGCCAAGCCTCCGGGATGTCCAAAGGCGAGAAGGGCCTGATGGAGGTACGGAAGTCCTGACACGCCGGTGTTGTGCGAGTCGGAGCCGCCAACCATGCCGAACTTGTAAGGGTTGTAGCCCTTCGCGTCCTGCATGGTGAGGCCATCTTTCAAGGCCTGCCGGGCGTAGCTGCCAACGATGTGATCGAAGCGCCCGTCAGGATTGCCGAGCAGGTAGCTCAGGACTTCGTAATTTGCGAACTCATCGTTAGGGGAAAGTAAGGGATGCGTTTCTGACTGGCCCTTGATCTGCTTAATCTCCACCAGATGCTCGTTGCGGTCGCGCGACACGGCCCAGGCGGCGTCGATCGGTCGTCCGAAACTGTCCACGTCGATGGGGTACATGTGGCCGTCGCTCAGGTTGGCGTTGTGCGAGATGGCCAACAGCTCGTTGCCAGCTTTACGCTGTCCGTCCATCCAGTTCCAGAGATCTTCAGGATGGGCGGAATCGACAGAGCTGAAGGGTGCTTGAGGCACCTTGGCGCAGTCGCGGAAAAAGACATTGCGATGCAGGTTGCGATAATCGGGAGTTGACGTCCACTCGTAGGAGCAGAAGGCCGTAAACTTGCCCGGGACGTTTGCTGCGTCGGCCGCCTGGTTGTTCTCCTCCCAAACGGTATGGGTGATGGAAGGGACCAGCAACTCCTTGACCGGCGTGCCCTTGATCAACGCAGTGCCGAGCCACAAGTAGATTCGCTGGACATCGGCCGCGTCGTGCACTTGTAGCTGCTTGGCGATGGGTAGCTTACTGATCGGCGAACTCGGGTCCTGTGCCAGGCGGACTGTGCCCACATACTCCGAGTGATCAGTCACACCGGCCCAATCCAGCGGCGTGGTGATCTTGATGTCGTAGCCGAGCGGATGCTTGATGGTTTCGCCCTTGAAGTACTTGTAGGCGTCGGCTGGGCCAGTGATGTGATTGCCGAAGATAAAGGCGTCGAATGACCAACTGGTGTGGACGTGCGTCTCGCCGAAGTAGGCGTTGCGCTCGGGGTTCTTCTCCTGGGCAACGGCGGACATCGCCATGACCAAAATGAAACCGAACATGATGACCGCACTCGACTTTGTTTTGGCTCGCATACCGACCCTCTTTTCTCCTGGTGATGCTGGTGCGTCGCTGCAATCATGAGGAAGGCGGGCAATTCAACCGAAGGGTTGGATCGTGTGGCTCAAAAGCTTAACGCATTACGCGGTGGTCAGCAACCAGAACTTAGGTGATGCCATGCTGCGTTCCACACGGCTCGGTAGGTGAGTGGCAGACGATCGACCTAATCGCCATTGTTGCAAGAGGGTTACGAGCGAAAACGACTGCTCGTGATTCGGTCACCGAGGCAGGCCGAAGCGATGCGAGCGTGAAATCGCCATGTGGTAGGTAATCCCGGCTGAGCGCCACCGTTCCGGTTAGGGTACGAGATGTTATCAATAACTATTCATAGAGGTCCAATTTCTGGGTTACCCATCAACTTCTCTCAACTAGTGGTTTTCGGCATCACTGCGGTATCTGATTCTCGTGTTCAGGCGAAATATCCTTATTGTCACCGTTATTGTCACCGAATCGTTGTAAACTGGCCCGGAATTTCGAACCCGATGTGAATGTTCACAGAGGAGGATGATACATGGAACGCAGACGACTCTTTCCGTGGCTTGCTGCAGTCCCTCTTCTTGCTTCTGACTTGAGTAGGGGGCAAGAGCAGCGAAAAATTCAAAAACTGAAGATCATGATGAAGAGTGCCTGGGGCTCGGATGACCCAACCCGAGCATCCTTCCCCTTTGTTCATGGACTTGCGCTGGCAGAAGCCGGCCATGATGTGCAGATTTTCTTGGTAGGTGAAGCAACCTACACCATGCGCAAAGCAACGGTGGATGCCATTATCCCCGTCGGCTGGCCGCCGCTACGCGAAACTCTCGAAAAGGTTGTCGCCAAACACATTCCGATCTTTGCTTGAGGAGCTTGTTCCCGGGCCCGTGGGGTCGCGGAAGCAGACTTGAACCAATGGGGAGCAAAATTCGGCAGTCCGGCGATTTTTGTCTCGCTAGTGGAGTGGGCGGATCGCATCATCACCGAATGATGCCTCCTTGAGAGCATTTAAGGGGAGCGCTCTTGGCGATGAGAGGCCTGATATCAACAATTATCCGTAGAAAGCCCAACTTACCCCAAGGGGCGCCCTTTCGTAATGCGTTATCACTATCACACAGCCAAATTCCAAACAAGAAAAAGAGCCGGGCGTGGGGCCCGGCTCTCGGACGTGGTTGAATCCGCGAAAACTTATGACATCAACTTGCGCCGAAGAGTCCCACTCAGCGCCAGAAGCCCAGAACCCAGCATGACAAGCGTGCTCGGCTCCGGCGTATTGAAGGTGACGTCTCTTACGTCAAGCACGGCGTCGGGAGAGGTAATCAGCACCGAAGTGATGGCCGACCCATTGTATTGGACGTTATCAGGAGTTAGATAAAAGGAGCCAGTACTGCCAAAGGTTCCCGTTGCGCCATTCGACGCAGTGAAGGTTACGGGGCTGCCATTGAACGTGCCGTAATCCACATCGAAATATGTGGTGGCCCAAGGCAAGGTGACAAGGATGTTGGCAAGGCCAAACGACTGCTCCTGCGACGAAAGCACCGCCGGGTCTCCGCTGAACAGGCTGCCTACGTTGAAGAAGTTGCCGTCAGAGATAGCTGAACTCGTGGAAAACGTGACCCAAGAGTAAGTGACCGATGCACTTCCGCTTCCGAAGAACAGGAAGGCGCTCGGAGCAGGGTCGGGCACAGTAACGGTGATAGTTGAGGCCTGCGATTGGGTGACACCCAAACTGCAAACCGCGGCCAGTACAGCCAGAACGAAGACTTTGCGCATGGATCCTCCAAAATTTGGTTGGTTCGAAGTGGCTCTCGAACCGGGAGCAAATCGTGCGTCTTGGACCGAGAGCTGTAGTAGTAATACGTGGATAGTTACGGCAAGTCAACGACAACTATTACATCGTTCGCGCAAACGCTCTCGAAAACAACTACCGGCTCTACCACGTGGTGAACGGTCGCCGCAGCCAGTTCGCAGGAGTCAACTTCAAAGTCAATTCAGGAGAGTGGCACGAACTGCGTGTGGAGGTGGTCGGAAACAAGATCACCTGCTATTACGACGGTGACAAAAAGATCGAGGCCACGGACGGCACATTCAAGGATGCCGGCAAAGTTGGTCTCTGGACGAAAGCCGACTCCGTCACGTATTTCGACAACTTGAAGGTCATCGCGAAATGAACGCCATCGCAATTTTGCATGAAAGGAACTCAAGTGAAGAACACAAACTTGTCACCGATTAGGATGTCCTCTCTGGTTGCGGTAATCCTCGTGCTCGTTTCCCTGCACACAACCTCCCTGGCACAGACCACCGGAGACCAGAAGGCGACCACCGCAGGTAAGTGGAAGAGTGTCGAAGACGTCTTCGGATTTCCACCGGCCAACTTGCCTGGAGATGTAGTTCGTTTCAATATGCCGCGCAAGGACCTCCATGTCACGGTCGCTGGCACGGAAGTCAAGCCAGGTCTTGCGCTCGGTTCCTGGGCAGCGTTCCATTCGGTCGGCGACAACGATGCGATGATTATGGGCGATCTGGTCCTCACGGAAGACGAAGTCGCTCCGGTGATGAAGGCTTTGCAGGACGGAGGTGTCGAAATAACGGCTCTCCACAACCACCTGGTTGGAGAGTCGCCGAAACTGTTGTACGTCCACGTGGGCGGGCACGGTGACCCGGTAAAGTTCGCCAAGACAATCAAGCACGCGGTTGGGCTGACAAAGACGCCTATTCCCCAGGGAGGCAGCACCAAAGAAACCGCGGATATTGGATTCGATGTTGCCGCTGTCGAGAACACCATGGGGCGCAAAGGCAACGTGAGCGGTGGAGTTCTGCACTTCAGCGTTCCACGCGGAGAGAAGCTCACCGAAGACGGAATGGAAACGCCCTCCTCGATGGGAGCAGGTACCGCCATTAACTTCCAACCAACCGGAAATGGACGGGCCGCCATAGCGGGGGATTTCGCCATGACGGGGAATGAGGTTGGACTGGTTTTGAAGGTCCTGCAAGAGAATGGCGTGCAAGTAATGGCCCTTCATAGCCATGCGCTGGATGACGTGCCGAGGCTGTTCTACATGCATTTCTGGGCGAACGACGACGCAGTGAGTCTGGCGAAGATCTTGCGCGCCGCGATCGACAAGACGAACTCAGCGAAATAGACGAGGTCCAACGCGGGTACTTCCATCTTGTTCAAATGACAGAGACAGGACCGCTCCCATCCGAATCGAATGTTGTGCCGGTTTCGCTTTCGCGATTCGTGAGGTACTTTCTCCGGCTCGGTACCGTTGGCTTCGGCGGACCCATTGCGCTTGTGGGATACATGCAGAAGGATCTGGTCGAGGAACGCCGTTGGGTTTCGCAGCAAGACTATTTGCAGGGCCTGGCGTTCTGCCAACTCTCTCCCGGCCCGCTGGCCGCACAGCTCGCCATCTATCTCGGCTGGCTGCAGGCGGGAATGCTCGGCGGAACCCTGACCGGCGTCGCTTTCATCGTGCCTTCGTTTCTCATGGTCTTGGTGCTGGCCGCGTTCTACGTCAAGTTTGGCAGCCTTACCTGGATCCACGGCATGTTCTATGGAATTGGCGCCGCCGTGATCGCCATCATCGCGCGGAGTTCGGTGAAGCTAGTGCGGGGAACGGTGAAGAAGGACCGACTGCTGTGGGCGATTTTCCTTGCCATGGCTATTACAACAGCCTGGGCACAATCGGAGATCGTCTGGCTCTTCCTGTTGTGCGGACTCATTACCATGCTGGTGAAAGCGCCACCATCGCTAACGGCGCACGCGTCCCTTGCGGTGTTGCCGAGCAATATGGCTAAGCTCATCACGGGCGGCGCCGGAGTAGCTACCCTGGGAACTCTTGGTTTGCTGTTCTTGTTCTTCGCGAAGGCGGGGGCCTTTGTTTTTGGCAGCGGCCTGGCAATTGTCCCCTTCCTCTACGGCGGAGTCGTGGGTCAGTACCATTGGCTGACGGAACAGCAGTTTGTCGACGCCGTTGCTATCGCCATGATCACGCCCGGGCCAATCGTGATCACCGCCGCCTTCATCGGATATCTCGTGGGCGGCGCGGTTGGAGCAGCCCTGGCGGCGTTGGCGGTCTTCGCTCCCCCGTATTTCTTCGTGTTGCTGGGCGCACCTTACTATCGCCGGTTCGCCAACAATCCGCAGGTGAAGGCATTCGTGCAGGGCGTTACCGCCGCTGCGGTGGGAGCGATCGCAGGCGCGGCCTACATCCTTGCGCGTCGCTCGCTGACGGATGTTCCGACTGTGCTCATCGCCGTCATAACTTTTGCGATTCTGACGGCGACGAAAAAGATTCCTGAGCCGGTCCTCATCCTGGTTGCCGGCACCGTCGGCATGGTTCTGCGAGGCAACTTGCGATGAGCCGGGGTACCTCCGCTTAATGAGGCATCGCACATACGGACTGTTTCATCTCGCGTGGCAGGTGATGTTCGCTTCGTGCCTACTCGCCCAGACCGCACTACCCCAGCCGCAGATGCCGGACCAAAATGGCCCCCAAGCTGAAACTCGTATCGTGCAGGCGACCCCCGTCGATGTTGCTCCCAAAGTTGGATGGCACACTCGATGATCCGCTATGGCAACGAGCGACCCCATCAGCAACTTTCTGCAGCGGGAGCCCTATGAAGGCCAGCCGCCCACGGAGAAAACCGAAGTCCGCATACTTTACACCAAGCACTCCGTCTACTTTGGTATTACCTGTTTCGACTCAGACCCTAACAAGGTTGTCGCCACCCAACTGCGCCGAGACGCCAGCCAGCACCTGGACGACTACTTCGAGATCGTCATTGATGCGGCACACGATCTCCGTAACGCCTACGTCTTCCAGGTCACACCCCTGGGTACCCAGCGCGACGCCTTGATCACCGAAGAGGACCAAGGCGGCGGTGACGACGACGGCGACGCGGGCTGGGACGGCGTCTGGACTTCCGAAGCCCGAATCACCGAGCAGGGTTGGACCGCCACCGTTGCTATTCCGTTTTCCACGCTGAACTTCATGAAGTCGAATGATGTCGTTTGGGGTATCAACTTCAAGCGCTTCATCCGCCGCAAGAATGAGGAAGACCTTTGGTCGGGCTGGCGCCGCGTGTACGGCGCGGCACGTATCAGCCAGGCCGAAGAATTGCACGGCATCTCCGACATAGGCAGTGGACGGCTGTTCGTAATCAAACCCTATCTGCGCAAGCTGATGGACATACCGGAGGACTTAGATGATCTCCCGGAAGAGGAGCGCGAAGAGTACATCGAGGGAATTGAAAACGCGGCGATTAGTTTCGATCCCACGGTGCTGAAAGAAGACATTCAGCAAATCAGCCGACTCATCGACCAGGCGCGGGTGCTTGAACAGCGCGAGGTGGAGTCCAAGCTGGTGAAGCTCAAGAAGGTACTGAGCGAACTTCAAATCTTCTCCGATTCGAAAATTAAGCTTCTGATCTTCACCGAGCACAAGGACACGCTCGACTACCTCGCGGGTGAGGGCAAAGATGGGCGTCCGTTGGGCAAGTTGCGAGAATGGGGTTTGAAGGTTACTCAGATTCATGGCGGCATGAAGATCGGCGACCGTGATACTCCCGGCACGCGCATCTACGCAGAGCAGGAATTCCGCGAGGAGGCGCAGGTTCTGGTGGCCACGGAAGCCGCCGGTGAAGGCATTAACCTGCAATTCTGCTGGTTGATGATTAACTACGATATTCCGTGGAACCCTGTCCGGCTGGAGCAGCGCATGGGGCGCATCCACCGCTACGGCCAGGAGCACGACTGCCTCATTTCCAATTTCGTAGCAGTGAATACGCGGGAAGGCCGCGTTCTACAGAAGTTGCTCGAACGCCTGGCAGAAATTCGCCACGAACTTGGAACCGACCACGTTTTCGACGTAATTGGCGAGGTGTTCCCCTCCAACCTACTGGAGAAACTCTTCCGCGAGATGTATGCCCGACGTACCGACCTGCCGAACATTGAAGCGCGCATCGTGCGTGAGGTGGAAGCGGGACGATTCCGCAGGATTACAGAATCAACGCTGGAAGGGCTGGCGAAGCGCGAATTGAATCTCGCGTCCATTGTGGGCAAATCAGCCGAGGCTCGAGAGCGTCGCCTTATCCCTGAAGTGATTGAGGATTTCTTCACAGTCGCAGGTCCAATCGCGGGAGTCAATCCGCGCCCCGTGCAGAAAGACGGGCACATGTATCGTGTCGGCAAGATCCCACGGACGCTGGCGCCGATTGGCGAACGCCTGGAAGGCAGGTTCGGCAAACTCGGGCGTGAGTACCAGAAGATCGTCTTCGACAAGGCGTTATTGCCAGCCGATCCGACGCTGGAATGGGTGACTCCCGGCCATCCATTGTTCGAGGCAGTTCGGGACGATGTTAGCGCCAGGGTGACAGACGACCTGCGCCGCGGGGCCGTTTTCTACGACCTCCACGCAAAGGCACCGTACCGACTTGATGTGTTCGCCGCATCCATCAAGGACGGCAGAGCAAACACCCTTCATCGGCGGCTGATCATAGTCGAGACGACCTCAAGTGGCGAACTCGCCATCCGGCAGCCGACGTTATTGCTTGACGTATCTCCCGCGCCGAGGGGTACACCTGTTCCCAACGACGACCAACTGCCTGCTCGCGATGCCGTCGAGCGCGCGCTGATCGATTCGGCATTGAAGCCGTTCCTGGCGGAAACCGCCGCGCAGCCCGAGAAAGAAGTGAGCACGATCTCGCGGCACATGGAAATTTCACTGGGTGAGCTCATCCATCGCCAGAACCTGCAACTAGCCGAGTTGGTTGGCAGACAACAAGAGGGTACGACCGTCCGGTCTTGACGGAAATATCGCACTCTCCGAAGCGCACCTTGACGAATTGAACAATCGGCTGGAGAACCGCCGCGCGGAATTGCAGAACGAGAAGCAATGCACCATCGGCGACATCCAGCACCTTGGACGCGCCTGGGTGTTGCCGCATCCGGAACGAAATTCCCCGGGGTTCGCGCCAATGGTGCGTGATGAAGAAATTGAGAGGATCGCGGTCGAAGAAGCAAAGCGGCACGAGATTGCGAGGGGGTGGGTCGTTGAGAGTGTCGAAGCCGACAACCGTGGCTTTGACCTCATTTCGCGCAAGCCCCATCCTCACGACGAAAAGACTTTCACCGATGTCCGATTCATTGAAGTAAAAGGCCGGGCTGCGGTCGGTGAGGTCGCGCTGACCGCGAACGAATACAAAACAGCCGAACGCTTAAAGCGGGATTATTGGCTCTATGTGGTCTTCAATTGCGGTGAAAAGGCCGCCCTTCATGCGGTTCAGGACCCAGCTCGACTGGGATGGGAACATGTGCGCGATTGATGGGAATTAAACCTGATCGAATTGTGCACGTTCGCGAGGGGTCGAGATTTCTTGGCAATTCTGCGCTTGAGCTCCTCGATCAGGTTGGAGAAGCCGTCAATGCTCCCGCGACTCCCTTTGAGGTAGTACCAGAGTTTCAACATCTTCGGGCATTTTGACTTTCAGCAGTAGGTTTCCCACCAGAAGACTTCCGGGGAGTCAGGGGTTGCACTTCTACGAGTAGGGCGTTTCTCGTCCAGGTGGATTACTTCCGAGTTGCTCGTCACTCGGCCACAATCCGCTACCGCATTAGCGCGAGCTGAGGCTTGAGCCGTCGCGCGTGGTGTCTGTTCGTTGATGCACCCACGCCGCCAACAGATCTGTTAAACCGGGAGCAAGGTGCCACCATGCAGACGGCGCGTGTGGCTGCAGAGCCATCTTGCAGATGGGACAGGTGCCGGGCCCAGATTGGACAACCTGCGGATGCATTGGGCAGGTATATGGCGGACCTGGCTCGGGGTGCACCGTCAGATTATGTTGTGCCCGCGGGATCAGGATTTCCATATAGTCCGGGTTCCCGGCTGCTTGGAGGGTTTCGTCAATTTGTTCAATACTCTCCGTGGTGGGAACTTTTTCGTCCAGTTCTCCATAGAGGAGCAGGACCGGAACCTTCACCTTCGCCCAATAAAGCAAGGAATCGAAATCCGCTCTCTTTCGATATTCGGTCCAAGCCCAATGATCTGTCGGCGGCGGCGCAACGAGATCAAACCATTTTTCGTTCTCGACTTTGGGAATCTCTGCATCTAATTGCTCTCGCCCGTGTCCGGTCCTGGCCACCTGAAGCCACATATTGTAAAAGGCCATGGCCTTAGTCACTTCTTCTTTCGCAAATCCATTCGATTCGACGATCTTGCGCACTCGAAATAAATCCTGTTTGTAGGACGGTCCCGTAGTTCCGTCAGCGGAAATGATGAAGGCAACATTCTTGGAACGCGCAGCCATAATTGCAACAACTGCTCCGCCTTCGCTGTGCCCAAACGCGCCTATCCGATCGGGGTAGATGTCTTTGCGCGTCTGCAGCAAGTGGATGCCAGCCAATCCATCGTCGGAGAGTTCTTCGTACGTCGCGGTCTTCCAGTCTCCCGTCGAGGCACCTGTCCCTCTTTTGTCGTAAACCAACGCCGCAATTCCTCGCCGCGCAAAACGGTCCGCGTAAAAGAGGATGGTTCCCCATCGAGTTTCGGCCAGACTGCCATGAACGAGAACAACCGCCGGGTGAGGTCCCGGAGTTCGCGGAATGAGCAAGGTGCCAGAGAGGGTTACGCTGCCGCTGTGGAACGAGACGTCTTCTGTCGCGTACGGAGGCGGGACAAGCCCGACTCGTCGAAGCGAAAAGCTGCCCTCGCCCTCACTTCCCACGAAGCGTCCCACGATTGTGTCTCCGTTGAGCGCTCCATCAAAAGTAGTATGGTCGCCGCTATCTCCCCCAAGGTTGAACTGCAACTTCGGAGATTCGTATTTCAGTTCACCTACCGGCCAGTCCATCACCATCCACGAGTCGGAGCTGAACCGAACATTTGTTTTTCCACCCTCCGTCTTGAAGTCGAAGCGAATGGCCATTCTGGCCCCTTCCCGATCCAGTACTCCTTCCCAATGACCATCGATCCCCGATGCTGTGTTTCCGAGGGTTTGCCCCCCAGTCTTATGGCCAGTCGCCGCAATCGTTATCGACGACGCGAAAAACCCCGTGAAGAGCAGTGTCAGCGTCAGCCAGTACGGTATACACAGTCGTTTTATCATCGTGGGGCTCCCTTACTCCTCTTCGACAACGCTCCCGAATGCGCGGCGAAGCGACTGCGGTAACTGCTCGGGGTGACATCGAAGCGTCGCTCGAACGCTCTGCGGAAGGCATCGGCGCTATGAAATCCCACCGATGAAGCCACACTCTCAATGTTGATGTCGGAGATGGCGAGCCGACGGCGCGCATAATCTAGCCGCAGGTTTTCTATGAAGGCAGCGGGGGTGCTGCCGAACGCATGCTTGAACCGACGACTGAAATGCCTCGGGCACAGCCGTGTTCTCTCGGCCAAAGCCTCAATGGACAAGTCTTGAGCCAAATGACCAGGTATCCAGGCAGCCAGATTCGCGAAACGATCTGTGGACTGAACCTGGAACTGCAAAGGTTCGGAATATTGTTCCTGCCCGCCGGACCGCTTCAGATACACCACTAATTCACGTGCTACGGTTAGCGCCACACTTGGCCCGTAGTCTTCTTCGATCAGCGCCAGCGAAAGGTCGATACCTGCAGTAATGCCTGCAGAAGTGTAGAAGCAGCCGTCTTTGAGGAACAACGCATTGGGGTTCACCTTCAGATTGGGGAAGCGTTGTGCGACATCGCGTGCGAAACGCCAATGTGTGGTCACATGACGGCCATCAAGTAATCCAGTAGGGGCCAAGCCGTAGATTCCAGTGCATACAGTGACAACGCGTCGGATTGCGCCCGCGTGGCTCTTGAGCCATGCCGACACAATCGCATTTGTTTTGGTGTGGCGTAATCCACGCCCGCCGGGAACGACCAACGTATCGAGCGCCGGTGCGGTTCGAAGTGTCTTGTGCGCTTTGAAAATAACGCCGGACTCTGCCACGAAAGGCCTACTGTTCAAACCTATGGTCATGACATCGTAGCAGCGGCGAAATCCACCGTTGCCTTCGTCCATCACCGCAGCCGCAAATGCTTCTGTGGGCCCTACAAGATCGAGCGCGGTGATTCCATCAAAACCCAGAAACCCGATTCGCTTTGGATTCATATCGCCCCTATCCTTCTTGAAGAATACGTTTAGCCACGGTATGTCCGCTAGGACATTAATGCGACACTTTCAGACTTCATGGATGAAAGTGATTGTAAGAGCTTCTGACTGTTTCAATGGCAACATTTATTTCCTTGGCGAAGCTGGGAACAGCTCTGCCCTATGGTGACGGTTTAGCGATTCTGTTGGGGACTCCGTGTCTGAATACCGGGCTAGCTAGAGGAATGGTCGCACTGAGCCGTTCGGTCGACCGTGGATAACTCCCGGTTCGTCGGCCACTCGGAAGTAAGCCAGTTTGACGGGTTGTCGCCGTTCCGTCCTTGTGGCCGCGACCTGATGGAGTTCTTCAACAGCACGGGTTGGGCGCTATACGTCAACGTGACACGACGCGAACTGCACGGGAGCAATCTCTTGACGAGAACGGCAATTTTCACGGCCAATCCAGTCTGGTGGAAAATGACACTCGGTTTGTCCGGGCCGTCGACTCCGATACTTTGTTGACAGCCCCGATTCCCAACACCCTTTCCTTCATGCGGAAGAACAGGAAACGGGTACAGGCTGTTTGCCAAGATCGTATTACGTCTCACATGTTGTCCACAGCGGCCGCCGCCGAGGCTGTCTTCAGCCGCGGCCCCATGAACATCCGTTCAGTCCTGCGGATTGAGGCGATAAACGTATGCCTCGCCGCCGGCGTAGCCCTCCACTGCGGGGTGATGGAGGTCAGCTCCCACCAGCAGCGTGTTGTTTTGAACCGCGACGGCCGTTCCATAGTCTCCCGATGGGATGCCGTCACTGGCAGCGAGTTCGGCGGTCTGCCTCCACCAGCCATCGTCGCCCTGGAAAACATATGCGGAGCCCGCTTGCAGCACGCCTGTAGTAAGTGGTGTGTGGCTGCTTGAGCCCACGAACACAGTCTGCCCACTGTTGGAAATAGAGAAGCCAAAATTGTCAAAGTCCTGCCCATCGTTGGCGACGAGTTTGGTCGTCTGGCTCCAGGTACCTCCCTGGCTGGCAAAGACATAGGCGGCCCCGGATTGCCCGGTGAGGCCCGGTTGCGTGATGGCGCCAACGGCAATCAAGTTACCGTCGATACTGACGCTCGAACCGAATTGTCCAAACGATGTAGCGTCCGACGCAGCCAGCGTCACTGGCCCTGACCACTGGCCTTGGTGAAAGCGGAAGACGTAGGCAACGCCGGATTGGAAGGCGCTCGGCGAGTCGCTAATGGATGAACCCACCACGACCGTGTTCCCAGAGATGGCCGCACTGCTGGGAAAGAACGAGAAATCATCCGACGCCGTCAACTGCGCCGTTAGCGTCCAATTGCCGTTGGTAAACGCGAAAACATCCACATTCCCAGGAAGAAAAGCAACTGTCGGGCCCTGATCGGTCACGATAATGGTATTTCCGCTGATTCCGATGCCTCCGAAACCATCTCCGGCCCCAAATTCGGTTCGGTTGTTGGGAGTTGGGGAACGCAGCTCTATTTGCTGGCTCCACACTCCCTTCACGCGTTGGTAGACGTAAACGGCGCCGCTATCTTTTGGAAACCCGGGATGGCCGTGATTGGGAGCACCAACAATTACAGTATTGCCATTTCGCTGATCGCAGCGTTTATTCCAAACGAGTCGTTCGCGAACTTGCCGTCTGGCTCGGGCGTTGCCGTCCCATCGTCAGCAAACAGTTTGGCCGTCTCTACCCATTGGCCTTTAAGCTTGTCGAAGATATAGACGGCTCCGGTGCCCTCTTCAACTCCATTGCCGTTTACGGCCCCAACGACCATAGTCTTACCGTTGCTGCTGATAGCTGCGGCAGTCCCTAACGAGTCGTGCTCGTGATCGTCCGCAGTACCGGTCAACGACAGGATTTGCTCACTTTGCTGGATTCTCGTTCCCTGGGCATGCGCTGGCAACGCTGTCGCCAACGTGAAGAGTAACGACATCGCCGCCATAGCGGCATACAGGACCAGGCTCGAGACTCGCCCGGCTCCCCCGGTTTTCTTTTGTGGAATCATTTTTTTCCTTCTTTCTTTGATCTGGATCTTGGGTTCGGAGTGAGGCTCTAGTTGACTTAGAGCTTCTGGCCGCCACTGGTCGCTTGCCTCTCTGGCTGGCCATGGCTTTCGTCGTACGGAAACTACAGAATCGTGGAAAGTGCTCCGGCGGAGATGTACCAGATCCGCCCGCTGAAGTGCCCCCCGACAAAGGCAAACCTGAACGTCTCCACTGGCCAGCCTGAGTTGAGTTCTGATTGCTGAACACTAATCGGTTGCCCGAATCGAGTTGTCAGGAATGTGTCAAGAACATTGGAGACGTTAGGTGACCGATCTTGGCGAACGGCGTGCGAATGGCCCCCATTTGTTCGGGCTTGGCTTCGCTTCCGGGCTAGCCCACAGCTCCTCCATCTGGCGTTCGCCATCGAGCACAGCGGCGAACCTTATGACCCAACTTGTGGTCTACTATCGCGCGAACAACCTAGTGCGGCCGGACTCGCGGCGATAACAGCGCAATTAGGTTCATGAAGGCTCAAGACTGCAATTCCTGACTCCCGTGTTGCCACCCGTCCGGAACCAATCCACATGGACGAGAAGTCGCCAAACCGTTGAACTGCCACTCGCGTGCAAACTCCCGCGATACCGGCTTGGGAGAGATCACATCGGCTCGTGTGCCCTGATTGACCCCTTTTGACATCATCTCCTCGAAGCTGCCTTCGGGACAAACTGTTGGGCAGCCTCTTGTGCGGGTCGCTGTTCAACTGGCCAATGGGTCGCACGTCGAACCGCTGCGGCAGTGACGACGGAAACGCAACGGCGCGAATGATCCATGTGGATACTTCGCCGCTCGCGTCCCGGTTATCGGAAACACCCACCGCCTGTAGATAGCTCGGGAGTGTTGTGGACGCCGGGTGTGCCGCCCGCCCTTTTGACCTGCCCCCCATCTTCAGTCCAGGGATAATGAGACTTTCTCCGGTTTTGATGGGCCCAGTCTTTTTTACCAAGCCTGGAGTTAGTCCTCGGCTGGTTTAGGTTGCAGTCAGTTCGCGGCTAGCCGCGAACTGACTGGCGAACTCGCTCGGTGTCCTCTCTCCGAGAGATCGGTGAGGACGACTCACATTGTATTCCTGCCTCCATGCCTCGATCCGTTCTCTTGGCTTCGAGCAAGGTGTCGAACCAATGGGCATCTCAGACACTCCGCTCGAAAGGTCCCATTGAACGATTCCACAAACGCATTGTCGGTCGGCTTGCCGGGGCGTGAAAAGTTGATCTTCACCCCGTTCTGATAAGCCCACAGATCCATAGCCTGACTGGTGAACTCGCTGCCATTGTCACAAAACAGCATCTTTCGGCGGTCCACGCTCCTGCTTCAACCTGTTGAGCGTCCGCACTACATCTTCTCCCTTTAGGCTCTGGCCGGCTTCAATAGCTACACTCTCTCGGGTGTAGACATCGATGATCGTCAGGCACCGAAACCGCCGGCCATCCTGCAACTGATCCGCTACAAAGTCCAGACTCCATGCTTGGTTCGGAGCCGTGGCTTGGAACCGCTCCTCGGCTGCCTCACAGCCTTCCGCTTGCGCTGCGGCCGCTTCCTCAGGGCCAGTCCCTCTTCCCGGTACAACCGGTACACCAGGTGCTTGCCCACCTGCCAGCCCTCACGCTTCAACAGCACTCGGATCTTGCGGTATCCGTATCGCACCCGGCTCTGTGCGATCTCCCGAATCCGCAGTCCGCAGCTCCGTCCAGGGTTCCTGGTGGCTCTGATAGCGATACGTACCACGCCCGATCCGCAGCACCCGGCAGGCCCGCCTTTCGCTCGTCCGGTAGAGGTTGCGCAGATGGTCTACCAGCGGACGACGGCGCGCGGGCCTTACCACTTTTTTCGCGAGCACCTCCTGCAACATCGTCTTGTCCAGCTCAACTCCGCCACCAACTGCTTCAGGCGCAGTGTTCTCTTCCTGCAGTTGCTTCATCTGCCGCACCTGGTCCACTTCCAAGCCGACGTACTGCTTCTTCCAGCGGTAAAACGTCTGTTCGCTAATGCCTACCTTGCGGATCAGCTCGGCGACCGGTACCCCGACCTCGGCCTGCTTCAGTACCCCCACGATCTGCTCTACGGAAAACCGCTTCTTCTTCACGCACAATCCTCCTTTCCGATTGTGCCGAAGACTAACATCCCAACTGGTTCAAAAACCCCGGGGCCGATCACTTTCACAATTTTCAAAACCTTCACAAGCTCTCTAGTTCCGCATGACAACTCTCTAAGAGCAGTCTTCTACTCTCGCCTTGCCGTTCGGGGATTTCCAATCTAAAAGGTGAGGGCACGGAAATGAATTCAGGCAAGTCAATGTGGCCGATGGCGCTTGTATTAATGTTTGCAACCTTGGCTGCGGCGCAGGTACCCAGCCACATTACTATCGAGTCTGGCAATGGCGGCTCGGTGATTGCACCTACGAACCCCAACGGTTTCCTGAACCTTGGTCCATACGTTTGGATCAGCGATAGCAAAGGCATTCTCAGTTTCCTCACGGATGCAAGTAATCCAACGCCGCTGGAGACCGGTACGTACCCTTTCAACCTCAACTCCAACTGGTCCATCGATAACAACGTTTGCATACCGTTCTGTTCGGCTGGGCAGATCGTCAAGGTCAACGACACCATGGCTTTTGCGGCGGCGTGGGACCACAGCATGGGCGGCAGGAATGGCGGGCTGTGGATGGTCCAATTTCAAAGCCCACTGCCCGATCCGAACACATCAGTGTTTCCGTTTGCCGGCGCCAGCAAGTTGGTGGGGAACAAGGGACTTGGCGGGAACCAGCCCACGAGCCTTGCGATCGGCCCGGATGGCGCTGCCTACTTCGGCAATTTGAAGAACAACAGCCTCCTCCGTGTGCCGCAGCCAACGAACTTCGATCCCAACCAAAACGTGATTTCGGTGGGCGTAATCCCAACGAGCAAGTCGATCTTTGCGCTCGCGTTCAATGGAGGCCAGCTCTATGCAGGCGCAAGTGACGGCTTCTACGTGTTCGGCGCCAACTCAGACATTACTCAATGTTCTGGTAACGCAAACAATTGCGGAGCACCGAAGCTGCTGATGGGCGGGACGTCGGTCAATGGAGTGGCGGCGGATGGCCTCGGACATGTGTATTTTGTGGGGTCGAGCGGATCCCTCTTCCGATTCAATGTGTCGGTCGGGACCTTCAGCCGAGCGGATTCAGGGCTGATCATCGAGGCGGGGCACACCAGCACGTTGGGCTTCGACAAAGATGGGAATCTCTGGCTCGGCGAGCATCCGGTTGCGGACCTTACAAACGGAGGCCGCGTGAGGGTATATCTCGCTACCGACTTGGCCAGGCTGCCATGATTCGATAGTAGATCTTACTTCCTCTGCTGTCGCCGAGACTACAAACAATTCACAAGGATATGACACCCCAATGACATGGGCATATTCGCTGCGGCATAAGCTGGCTAGCGTGAGTGACTCCGAACTTCTGTCCGCACCATGCCCGACTGTCGAAAGGGACGGAGCGCATGGCCAGCGGAGGAAAGGTGCATCTCTCAGGGCGGCGCTGGACTTGGTAAGCGAGTCACCCCGCCTGCCACTCGTCGAACGTCTCGCAAATCTCTCGTTCAGTCGCAAGGCCGATTCGAGAGGATCCATCAACCGCAACCGTACGAATAGGAGCGTTCCATGAGTTGTCCCCGTTCTCCCTTCTCTGTCTCTTTGGCAGCCGTCAGTGCTTTATTCCTGTTGGCTGTCCTGCCGACAAACCTCGCGGCAAGCAGCCTCTATACGCAAACCAACCTGGTCTCAGACCTACCAGGAGTTGCCGTGACCCAGGACCCAAATCTGAAGAATCCGTGGGGTGTTTCGTTTGCGCCCACCTCGCCGTTTTGGGTTTCCAACCAAGGCACGAACACCTCAACGCTTTACGATGGGGCCGGGAACATTGTGCCCCTGGTAGTCTCGACTCCTGCGATCGGCAGGCCCCAAGGGCCTACGGGCCAGGTATTTAATGGAACCAATGATTTCGGGTTGGCAGACGGAAGTCCTGCGTTGTTCTTGTTTGCCACGCTAGACGGGCAAATACAGGGCTGGAACGGCGGAGAAGGCACGACAGCGGTGAATGTGGCCACTACGGCCGGAGCGATCTACACCGGACTTGCGAATGGCAACGTTGGAAACGCCAACTTTCTTTACGCAGCCGACAATACCGGACATATCAACGTCTTTGACCGCACCTTCCAGAACGTCACGAGTAGCATGTTCGCGGGTAAGTTCACAGACCCGAACGCCATCGCAGGTTTCAATCCTTACAACATACAGAACATCAACGGTAACCTGTTCGTGACCTATGCCGACGTAGTTCGTGGCGTAGCCCAACCCGGCGGGTTCGTCGATGAGTACGACAGCAGCGGCAATCTCGTGAAGAGGATTGCCACGGGAGGCTCTCTCTTTGCTCCCTGGGGAATCACCTTGGCGTCAGCGGGATTTGGCAGCTTCGGAGGAGACCTGCTGATAGGCCAGTTCGGGAGCGGCGAAATCCTGATCTTCGATCCTACAACGGATCAGTTTCTCGGCACTCTGGACGGCCGGAACGGCCCTATTGTCAATGACGGACTGTGGGCGCTCGACTTCCGAACGGGTGGCGCGAACAATAATCCGAACGATCTCTACTTCACTGCAGGGATTAATGGCGAGGCGGACGGATTGTTCGGCAGCATCGCGCCCGCGCCAGAACCCGGGACGCTGTCTCTACTGTTCGGCGCAGTGGGTTCTCTAGGCGCCAGAATCCTGGTGCAACGCCGCACGCGGAGTGCCTAGAACGCGGTGATCTAGCGACTAGCAGCAATCCCGTCATGGCAGAGTTCCCCTCGGGAAGTATCCGGGCGGGGCTCTGCCGGACGTCGGAGCGTTTCGGCGTCAAAGTAAGGTTGAACACATAGACTCATGCGTATCATTCATGTAGTTGGTGCGCGCCCGAATTTCATGAAAGCCGCCCCCGTTTTACGGGCATTGCATTGCTTTCCGCAGGTGCGTCAAGTCCTCGTTCATACTGGGCAGCACTATGACTCGAACATGTCGGAAGCGCTCTTCCAAGAACTTGGCATGCCTGAACCCGAAGTTAACCTTCGGGTCGGGTCTGGATCATGTGCCCAGCAGACGGCAGCGATCATGGCTCGTTTCGAGTCCGTTGTGCTGGAAAACAAGCCGGACATGGTTCTGGTCTATGGAGATGTCAGTTCCACGGTCGCCGCGGCGCGGGTTTGTGCAAAGACGTTAACTCCGGTTACGCATGTCGAGGCCGGCCTCCGTTCATTCGATCGAGCAATGCCTGAGGAGATCAACCGCGTTCTGACGGATCAACTCTCCGATCTGCTGCTTACTCCCTCGATTGACGCTAACGAGAACTTGATGCGCGAGGGTTTCCCTGGGGAAAGGATCAAGCTGGTGGGGAACGTCATGATCGATACTTTAGTGCGCTTGTTGCCGAGGGCGACAGCCAAGTTGCGAACGGACCTGCCATCGCGTTACGCACTTGTCACCATGCACCGGTCGGGCAACGTGGACAATCCCGAGTTTTTGGGAAGTTTTTTTCGAGCGCTCAAGAAGGTCGGCAAAGACCTGTCCATTATCTTCCCGATTCACCCCCGTACGAGGCAGCGTGCAATGGACTTTGGCATAAGTCTATCGCCTGATGGTGACTTGCATTTGTCCGACCCTGTTTCCTATTTGGAATTCCTTGGGTTGCAAACGAGAGCGACATTGGTTATTACCGATTCTGGCGGCGTTCAAGAAGAGACGACATATTTAGGCATACCATGCCTAACCGTGCGCGAGAATACCGAACGTCCAGTGACTATAACGTTGGGGACGAACGCTCTAGTGGGCCGAAGCATGGAGCGTTTGCTCAGCGAAGTAGATCGCGTATTGAGGAGCCCTAGAACGCTGCGAACCGTCCCGCCTCTGTGGGACGGACATGCGGCCGAACGGGTCGCCGAGGAGGTGATTGGATGGCAACAGTGAGTATTCCGGAAGACCACGAGGGAGAGAAACGGTTGTTCGGCCGACGTGAGCCCGTCGTCATAGAGACCACGCAGCACGCCAGTCAATCGATATCTTCCTGATTTCGCGCATTGGCAGACACTATGACACAAGATTTGAAGCTCTGGCTGAGAGAATGCGTTCGGTCATGGCCATGGATTCCGGTCGCGTTGCTAGGCTGTGCTTTGGCTGAATTACTTGTTGCCCTCATGTCCAGTGCTGCCAGGGTTTTCACCGTCTTTGCGGCGGTCTGTTGTCTGGGCTGTGCTTTCGTTTGGGGATACACCGTACACCTCAACCGCGAATGGCCCCGACTGCATCAGCTGCACCGCTCTCAGTACTCCGCCGTATGGGATTCCCTCGGCCTAACCTCCGATGGCGCCGCCTTTGCGGCTACAGGCTATTCCGACCAATCGTCGCTTCAGATCTCTGGGAAAAAGGTTGCAGCGAGAATAGCTGTCGCAATATCTCTGAAAGCTTCTGATGATGTGTTAGAGATCGGATGCGGCGTGGGCCGGGTGGGGTGGGCTGTTGCACCCCAGTGCAGGTCGTGGATTGGATGTGATATTTCCAAAGCCATGCTATCGCACGCGCAGAGGCGCCTCGCGGGCTTGTCGAATGTTCGGTTGGTACATCTACACGAGGCGAAGCTAGGTGAGATTCCACACTCGTCGGTTGACATTGTGTACTGCACCAACATGTTGGCCCACCTGGATCCAATGGAGCGTTGGCAGTATGTGATGGAAGCCTTCCGCGTTCTTCGACCTTCCGGCAGGCTTTACGTTGACACAATCGCACTCGATTCACCGGAAGGTTGGGCAATGCTGGCGAACAACCTAGACCAGCGCAGAGGTGGCGTGGAGGCGCCTTATATTCCTATACCTTCAACTGCAGAGGAGCTCATTTCATATAGCAACCGGGCCGGTTTTGCGGCCAGTCGAACTGAGCAACGCGACTCGCTCGTGATCCTCACCGCCAACAAGAACCTGTCTACTCAACGTGCGCCGTCGACCAACAACTCGATTTCGCCCAACCGGTGAATGCGTGGCCTGGAGTTCACGGAACTTTAGGCCCTCTACCTTTGGGAGAAGCTCGAACAATCCTCTGAAGTGTAAGGTGGAACTTCTGTTGCTGGCATCTGACGTCGTGGTTGTCCGAGAACACCTCGAGCGCTCTGGCGCCTAGCTTTTTCATATAGCCAGGTGAGAAGGCGATGTTCTGGATACCGCGCGCCAAAGCAGCAGCGCTGAATTCGTCCACGACTTCAGCGAAGCCTTGTTCCGACGCATAGCGAACCAAGCTAGAGTACCGAGGCCCAAAGACCAGAATGGGCTTGCCCGCAGCCAGATAGTCTGCAATCTTCGATGGGAATGCGGTCTCCACAGCCTCGCGACAACTTTCCGAGAAAGAGTATGGGAGAAAAAGAATGTCTGCGCTTGATAGTGCTTCTTGCAGTGCGGACCCTGGCACCCAGCTGCTACAGACAATTCTGTCGCAGTTCCGTTCGAAGTTCTTCATCTCCGTTTCTGTCATAGCAGTGCAAACGTGCAGTTTGGCTTTCAATTGCCGGCTCGATATCAGGTCGGCGAGTAGATTCAGGCAATCTCGCACTGTGTACCCCGCAGTGCCGGCAAACAAGACGACAGGGCCACCCTCGCGCACGATCTGAGCTTGCCCTTCTGCATGGCGAGGCGGCAGCGCACTCGAAGGCAGTTGTATTTCTGATTCCACGCCACACTCCCTAAGAATCAAGCTCTGCATTTCTGGGCTCACGGCGTAAATGTGGGCAGCACTTCGCAGCGTCTTTCCGGTCAGGTACCGTAACACTCTTCTCGAGAACTTCGACGGGCTGGAGTTCACAGAAACAAAGTTGTCATGCACTATCGTGATATGCGGCGTCGCTGTGGCCCAAGCCGCAAGTGCTGCTGCGAGATAGTAGCGACCTTGGACAATTGTGATTAGTGCTTCGATCCGCCTGCTCCTGATCTCCAGAATTGCCCTGAGCGCAACTAACCCGAGGCCCAGTCCATTGGCAGCGCGCACCAATGGCCTAATACCCACAGATTCAGACCTGGTGATAGACTGGCAATGCAATGTGGTGGCATTCGAGCAGTCCAGTCGATTGCGAAGCTTTTATCCCGCCCGTGGAGGTGATCACACACAGGCAATCCGCCGCATGCTTCTCGAGCAGCCGTTTTACAAGGATGGCCCCGCCATGATGATTGGAGGGTGGAAACTCGCCAACGTAGAGCAGCCTGGGGCAGCGTGCAGCACCACCTTGCTGTTCGACGTTCTAGCTCCTCCGCCGTGAGCCGCACGGTCACCATCTAAGCTTCGGAGCTCACAGTCCGCTGATTTATGTCTCTGCAGATTGTAAACCTTACGCATCCATTCGGCGGTAATCTGATGGCCCTCCTCCAAGCTGTAAGTATCCTCGTGGCCGAGATCCCTGATAGCTTTGGAAGAGTCGACCAGTTTATGTCGCGTGGTGAGCGCCTCTGAGTCTCGAAACTGGACCAACCTCGACGAGGCCCCGGTAACCTTTAGAACTAGATCGGAGAGTTCCTCGATGGTATGTCGATTCCCTCCGCCGATGTTATAAGTCTCTCCAGGCTTGAAGTTGCCGGGGATATTGGCCAGAGTACGGACTGCATCCGGCAAGAAGGTGGAAGTACGTGAGTGGCCGCGAAATACTGTCCACGCCAGTCCGTTTAAAGCGCAATAAAGAAAGCGGCAGTTCACTGAACGATAGGGGCTGTAATATTCTCCGGGCCCGAATATGTTAAATAGCCGCACTACTACCGACTCCGTGCCGCATCGCGTCATCGAGTTGCGCACCTGCATCTCGTTTACCCATTTGGTCATTGCATAGTCATTCATCTGCTTAATCGCATAGTCGTCTGTCGCTGTTTCCACCATCAGCTCTGGCCAATCGCCGTACACCTCCGAAGAGGAAAAATGAACCAGACGGAATTTATGCCGTTCTTGCAGACGAATAACATTCTTTGTGCCGATGGCATTCGTATGCCACAGCGACTCGTAGAAGTCCTCCCCATTCCATCGGCCGAACTCGGCGGCACAGTGATAGACGCAGTCAAAGGGGCCCAGGCACTCGATCACGCGCTCGAGCTGGCGGAACTCTCCAACATCGCACCGGGCATAGAGCGGCACACTTACGTCGGTGCCAACGGAGAACCCGACTTCATCCGGCTGGTGCGCTATATCGCACGAGATCACGTGATGCCCACGAGTCCGAAGGTTCGAGACCAGCCCTGCCCCGACAGTTCCCAGTCCTCCAGTTACGAGTATCCGCATGCGTCTACCCTATGAATCCCGGAGCCTTAGGTCGACGGCATCGGCGGGATGAATTGAGCCGGTGGCTCTGATCTGCCACGTCTCATCCTCAACATACAAATCCGCCGAGCGAGCCAAACCCATCAACACGTTTCTCAAAAAGGTCCCTGTCCGGCATATTGAGATATACCGATCAAATCCCGCTAATGTCTCGCTCTCGCTTCTAGCAGGGAGCAATCGCCTCCCTCTGACCGCATGGCGTTGCCGTCAGGCCGGGGCTGCAACGATGCGAGCATCGCAGCGATTGGCAGTAAATCAATTAAAAACTCTATCTGCTTAGATTTGTCACCAGGTTGCAAAAACCGTTGTTATTGTTTAGTGATGTGACAGTACACAGTACGAAGAGAGAAACATTTCTGACTATGTTTTAATCATCCTCAATGCTCCTCTATAAATTGTTGACATTGTTCTGACCCACATGTGACAACCTCACAAACTCTGAGACTGTACCCTCCCCCAAGATAGGCAACACGCCCGCAGGTTGGGGTGAGATGAAGAATCATCTGAGAATGGCGCAGTTTCTGGTTGTTGCAGCGATGCTGCTGGGAGGGCGCAACGCTTCGGCTGCATCCACAGCCATGCTGCCCCAAGACCCTGCGATTCGTACAAACGCGAAGAACGCTTCGGTATCACCTGTTGAGGGAGAAAGCTGGCTGAGCCACCTGAACCGCTCGTTTGGCGACACCAGCATGGGCAAGACATGGCGCTTAGGCCCGCCTCCGTCTGAGCAAGAAGAGGTGCTGTTGCGCGGGCGTGCAGAACTGCTGATTGGTTGCACAACACAAATTGCAACTCTTCGGGGCGCTGATCTCTACCGCCTGAATTGCAGGGGATGCCATGGAGAAGCTGGCCTCGGCGTTCCTCCGGAAATCAACTCGATTATCGACCCGGTGCGGGCGACTTCGGTCTGGCTCGTTCAAGAACGAATGAAGAAGGTCGGAGCATCTTTGAGCGCGGCCCAGGCAACGCAGCTTGCGCAACAGGCTCAGGTGGCCTTGCTGCAACGACTTCACAACGGGGGCAAGAGCATGCCACCATTCTCGCAACTGAACGAGGCAGAGCTCCGATCAATCCTCGCCTACTTGCGTCAGCTTGCCGGTTTCCCAGGAGCAGAGAACGAGCAAATACCGGTGAGCGAGTCACCGGTCCGTATCGGCGAACTCATTGTTAAGTCAACCTGTCACATCTGCCACAGTGCGGCTGGCCCGAACCCCGGCCCAGAACAGCTTGGGAACGGCGTCATCCCTCCGCTTGAAACCCTGACCACCCGCAAGAACCAATCCGGACTTATCGAGAAAGTGACCGAAGGCGCGCCCGTGCTAATGGGGAATCCCTCAATGCTGTTCCGAGGCAGGATGCCAGTCTTCGACTATTTGACCGCCGATGAAGCTGCGGATGTGTACATGTACCTTACGCTATATCCGCCTTCCGAATCCGCGTTCCTCGAATCAGCCGCCTCACCCTCTCGACCAACTGGGGCACCAATCGGGCATGATCAAACTGAGCTAATTCCTGACAGGCGGGCGAGATCGAACGAAGGATGGAGTGAGCTGCCGATCCGCGAGAGTCACGCCGAGACACAACACATAGCTTTGTTCTTGGGCGCGGGATTACTAGCAGCTTTGCTAACGCTGAGTGGCCTCGGCTTCACCTTTTGGGAGTTCAAAAGACTTGCATCGAAAAACGAACATCGCACTCTGGCTGCCCAGGGCGTCCGTATTGATCCGGTTATGACTCGTTCCTCATTCGCGGCGAAGCAAGGTCGCTGTCGTACCTCTTTTCTCGGCTGGGGCAGAAGAAGCCGTCGGGAAGAGCCGTTCAATGATGAAGCCGGAGGATCGACGAAAGAAAACACTAGAGGAGGACGAAAATGCAGCGACGTGCATTTAGGTTAGCACCGTGTCTCATTTTGATTACCACTCTGCTTTGGTTTTCAGGCACCAGCCAAGCTATTCCGGCCTTCGCACGCATGTACGGCATCAGCTGCAGCACATGCCACATTGATTTTCCGAAGCTTAACGATTTCGGCAAGGCGTTTAAGGACGCGGGCTTCAAGTTTCCCAAAGACGATGAAGCGAGGATCAAGATTCCTCCGGTGATGCTGGGCGCTCCCGCCAATGAAGAGCTCTGGCCCAAGGCCATTTGGCCTGGCACAATACCCGGAATCCCGCCCATCGGATTCCGCATGAACAGCTACTTCCAATACACCGGCAGCAGCAGCGGACAATTCGCAGCGTTGGCTCCAGCCGGAACGTTGCCGCCGTTTGTGCCATCGACCGACTTCGAAACTGGTTCGTTCAGCCTTTTCTCGGCCGGCAACTTCGGGAGCGACATAGCGTTTTGGGTTGATGATTACCTCAGTTTTGGCGGGTCTAACGCAAATGGTGGACTCGGCGAAGCATATCTTAAGTTCGTCGACGTTAGCCGGTTGATGAAGCTTCCGAAGGACTCTCTGAATCTTCGTATCGGACAGTTCGAACTCGAGTTGCCCTTCACTGAGATACACAGTATCTGGATCAGTCCTTACGATATCTATCTACAGTCCAACATCGGCGCCGTAAACTCAATGGTTCCGCTGCAACAATTTGTGAATAATCATTCCCTTCTGGCCGCGACGGGCAAGGGCATCGAGATCAGCGGCGGGCATCACACAGGCGGCTATAACTACTCGCTGGCCGTGGTCGATCAGAGTACGGGCGGAGGAGCCGGATACAGTCCATATGTTCCGTCAGCAACTGGGAGCAGCCAGGGAGGCCTTGGATTCTCCTCGAACGCGGACTTTAAAGACATCTATGCCAGCTTCAATTACCGCTTCAATTTGGAGCACGCCAAAGAAAGCCGCACCGCTATTCGTGCTGCCGGCCCCGCCGGAGCCCATGACCACACGTACGTAAACCTCGGCAGCTATTACTACTACGGACGGTCCGTGCAGCGGCTACTGACAGCTGGCCTTGACGGTACGTCGAGCCTCCTGACTGCCCGCGAGCCATTCTACCGGGTCGGAGGTAACTTCACGTTCAATTATCGCTGCTGTTTGCAGGTAAATGCTTTGTATATGTTTGGGCACGATATGAACTTGCTCCCTGTGGATGCCAATGGCAGCCTGATCGCGCTGCAGAACTTGAATCAGGCCGTACCTGTTGGCTTCGTTCGCGGTACTCCCGCCACGTTTAGTGGGGGATTCGTAGATGTGGAGTGGCTCGCTTACCCTTGGATGTATGTGATGATGCGTTATGACGGCGTCAACTCGACATCTGACCGGATCAACGGCCTGATCACAAACCCATCCTTCACCGGGGCGCCTTTCAATGCACCGTATGCCTCAACACGCAACCGGTTTACACCCGCCGTGCAGTTTCTCATTCACGCAAATATAAAAGCGTCGGTCGAATACCAGTTTCGCCCCTCACAGTCAGTTGTAATCGCAACCAATCCGCTGACCGGGTTGCCGGTCGCCCTGAACCCCTTCCATACCAATACGCTGGTGCTTGGTTTGGATTTTGCTTACTAGGTTTTCGCATAGAGAACTTTCAACCAGGAGACGGGATGCTCATGACTCGTAATTGTTTATTCACGCTGCTGCTGATCGCATCGGCAGCCGTTGCCAGTTTCTCCGGGACTATCGAAGGGAAAGTATCGCCAGGCCAGTCCGTAGTCTATGTGGACGCCATACCTGGCAAAACGTTCTCTCCGCCCACGCAGGACGCGACCATGGGCCAGAAGAACCTTGCCTTTGTGCCGCACATTCTGGTCGTGCAACAAGGAACAACGATCCAATTCGTCAACAGCGACAATGAGCAACACAACGTATTTTGGCCGTCTGTCGGAGGCAATAAGAAGGCCGCACATAACGTCGGCACTTGGCCCCAAGGGGACAAGCGACCTTTCAAGTTCGACCAGCCCGGGGTGGTGCCGCTCTTTTGTAACATTCACGCAGAAATGTCAGGTTTCATCATTGTCAGCCCTACGCCATATTTCGTACAAACAGACAGCGCGGGAAACTACAAGATCGACAACGTTCCAGACGGAAAGTACAACGTCGCGGCCTGGCACGAAGGCATGAAACTGCAAACGAAGCCGGTGACCGTCCCCGGTACCGGAGGAACCGACTTTACGCTTACGAAGTGAGTGGCAATGAGAGTTAGCTTGCTGAAGATTTCTGGATCCGCCGCGGCGCTGGTTGGCTCACCGTGTTCCATGGCTGCACTCCTGTACTTCAGCCGTGTTCTCGAAGTCGACCTGCCAATGATGCTACTTGCCGATCAACGCGCAACCCGCGGCGAGGACCGTCTTTTTGCCGAAACTTCACAGGCAGTCCGTAGAGGATATTGATGCCGGCAAGAAAGATCGGCACCTGGGGTTAATGGGCGCGGCAACATGCACTTGGAGGACATTTCGAATGACAATCAAAGTAAATCCCGATCCTCATGCCGACGGGTTTAAGCCCCAGCCGATCTGAAGCGTGACAGCAAGAGTGGATGATCTCGCTGACCTGATTTCTGCGATTCGAGCACCCAAAGCGGCCGGTTTTTCTGAGGACGACGCTTCGGTATTTATGGCGGAAGAAGGCTTAAGCAAATTGGATCTGCACGGCGAAAACCATGGAATGCTGGCCCGGATAATTCGTGCCTTGGCGACACTCACCGCTCAAGACCCAGCTAACCTCGAGTGCGAGCCGGTGCTAAAGGAGGGATGCCTGTTTGTATGTGTTTCCACCGATGGCGGCGACAAGCAAAGGGCAACTGCGAATCAAATCTTGAAAGATCACGACGCCCGCAACCTGAAGTACTTTTGACGCTGGGCGGTTGAACGTTTGTGATTCCTGGCAAGAGAGCGGTAGTTCAATGGCGAGTGCGTCTCCACGGGATTTGGGTAGCCCTGGCAAAAGAGCGATGCGAAGTTGCATCCTTTGAGTGGGCCGCGTCTCTCTTGCCCTTGCACCCTTGGGAACCACCCTTCCAAGGAGCCTGCACCGTTTTGGGCGTCAGATTCGGTGTTCGGCCTGCGCAAGCGCCCAACTCATAAGTTCCAGAGAGGGCCTTTGAGGTAGTACCGAAGTGCTGTGTAAGATTTTGCCCAACGGAGCGGCCTGCCGCTTTGGCTAATAGGACACCCTATGCGAGTACTGGTAACCGGCGGCGCGGGATTCCTCGGTTCGCACTTGTGCGACGCGATCTTGGCGGAGGGACACTCCGTGGTTTGTGCCGACAACTTGTTGACTGGCCACATAGAGAACCTCGCGCACTTGGCGCACGACCGGCAATTTGAGTTCCTCGAGCACGATGTTTGTATTCCATTCGATCCCGGAAAGATCGACTACGTCTTTCACTTCGCGTCTCCGGCGAGCCCCGTCGATTACTTGGAGCATGGCATCGAGACGCTGCGAGTCAGTTCGGTCGGTACGCTGAACTGTCTTGAAATCGCAAAGAAATACAAAGCTCAATTCCTGCTGGCTTCGACTTCGGAGTGTTACGGTGATCCGGGGGAACATCCTCAACAAGAGACCTATTGGGGACACGTGAACCCCATCGGGCTGCGATCTGTATATGACGAGTCCAAACGATTCGCCGAGACCGCAACCATGGCGCACTACCGTTATCAGCAGGTGGACACGCGCATAGTTCGCATATTTAATACCTACGGACCACGGCTGCAGATAGACGACGGCCGCGTGATCTCGAACTTCATGACCCAGTCGCTTCGCGGGCAAAACTTAACGGTCTATGGAAACGGCCTACAGACCCGAAGCTTCTGTTTCGTGAGCGATGAGGTCGACGGAATTCTCGCACTGTCGAAGTCGAACGAGCATTTCCCGGTAAATATTGGAAACCCCGCAGAATTCACGATGCTAGAATGCGCCAGACTTGTGATTGAGGTGACGGGGTCGAAAAGCGTTGTGCAATTCGAGCCCTTGCCTCAAGATGATCCCAAGAGACGCTGCCCCGATATCGAAAAAGCCAAGTGGATTCTCGGTTGGGAGCCAAAGATTGATCTTCGAACTGGGTTGCAGTTGTCGCTCTCATACTTCATGGCAGCGGTGCAGACGACGCAACACACGGCCTCATAGCGTCGCCCGCGCAACACCCTTGATGTCAGCACATCAATAGGTCTCGGCGGCCTCATCCCAATAACATTGCCTGAGCCGCTCTATCCCCGCAACTGGCACAGCCGTCTTCGCCAAACGGGAACCTCTTACGGAACAAACCTGTATCCGGAACCATGCACGGTGCGAAAATGAATCGGGCTAGACGGATCTTTCTCAATTTTCTTGCGCAGCCCGAGGATCTGTGTTCGAACCGAACCCGAAGTGAAACCGGTGCGCTCCGGATACCCCCAAACCTCGCCCAGCAATTCATCCTGGGAGACCACCCGCTGCTGATTATTCAAGAAGAAGCGAAGCAGCTTGAACTCCAGCCGCGAAAACGGCACATTCGTTCCGTTGCGAAGCAATTCCATGTTCCGGAAGTTCACCTCGATCTCTCCAAACTGATAGATCTCGTCTTTGGTACTGAATTCGTGGGCGCGCCGTAGAGCGGCACGAACCCGAGCAAGCAACTCGCGAGAACTAAATGGCTTCGTCACGTAGTCGTCTGCCCCAAGCTCCAGGAGAAGAACCTTGTCGGCCTCGTCATTCGCTGCACTCAGCACCACGATCGGAACACTGGAATCCGCCGCCCGGATCTCGCGGCATAGGTCATAGCCGGACTTGCCCGGCAAAAGCGGTTCAAGTATTACGGCTTTCGGTGTGATGCTGCGGAACATTTGCAACGCTTTTGTACCGTCTCCGGCCGCTTCGATTTGGAAGCCGGCGTCTCCCAGAGTCAGTCGCAAGATACCTTGCACCGCCAGATCAGCATCGATCACTAGAATTCGTTCCATCCGAGCCCCCTCCGAGTGTGAGTACACCCGTATGGTCTGGTTCACGTCCAATCAAGCGGCTGTTTTGAACCGACGACTTCAATCGCGTCTTGATCTCCTTTTATAACTGCGCTGTGGGAGATCTCCGAATCAGCAGTGTCGGAAAAGGGTTTGACCGGACTTCGACCGACGCTGATGTAGTTAAAGCCGGCCTCGGCCATCTTTGCCAATGGGTAGAGGTTTCTGCCATCCAAGATGATTGGCGCTCGCAGCAGTTCGCGAACTCGATTCAGGTCGAGATGTGCGAACTGTGGCCAGTCGGTGAGAATCAGTAGCGCGTCGGCGTCACGCATTGTACCGTAGGGATCGTTGGCAAACTCCACTGACTTCCGTGGCAAGGCACATCGAGCGCGATCCATCGCAGCGGGATCGAACGCGACTACGCGCGCGCCTTCATTAACAAGACAGTCGACGAGTTTAAGTGCTGGAGATTCGCGGATGTCGTCAGTACCGCCCTTAAATGACAGCCCGAGGACTGCTATACGCTTGCCTCGCAAACCGGCGAGAGCGGTACGAGTCTTATTCAAGAACCGAATTGGTTGATCAAGATTGATGCGGGCGACTTCATTGAGCAGGTCGAACGGATACCCTGCCCTCCCCGCCAGTGCTTTGAACGCGAGAACATCTTTGGGGAAACAACTTCCGCCATAGCCAATTCCGGCCTGCAGGAATGGCGAGCCGATTCGATGATCGGCACTCATGCTCTCGCGCACTTCGTCGATGTCGGCCCCCGAAAGCTCCGCAATGTTGGCGACAGCGTTGATGAAAGAGATTTTCATCGCCAGGAATGCGTTGGACGCATGCTTAATCAGCTCGGCGCTTTTGGTGGTGGTTTGGATCAGACGAGGCAGTGCCGCCCGACCCGCGCCCTCAATTTGAGTGGCGCGGCTGTAGTACGCACCGGATGTCAACGGAAGATAAATGGTCGTTAGCAGGCGGCGGCCGAACTCATCGTCGCTCCCAATCACAATCCTGTCGGGATACAGAAAGTCGGCTACAGCGGTGCCTTCGCGCAGGAATTCCGGGTTCGACGCTACACTGAATGATCCTCGCGAAGCACCGTTCACGATCATTGTTCGCTGAATCATCTCGCATGTGCGGATCGGTACAGTGCTTTTTTCGACTATCAGCAGACGCCCATGCATCTGGCGAGCAATGTCGCGCACGACTGCATACACACACGAGAGATCCGCATCACCGTCAGTGCCGCCAGGCGTGCCAACGCATATGAATACAGCCTCAACTTCGTCAACCAGATCTGTAATTGAATCGCGCAAATGCAAGGAATTGCCTAAATATCTTCTAACCAAGTCAGGCAGAAAGCGCTCATAAATCGGCAGGCCACCGCCGCGCACACTCCGCATTTTCTCGCAGTCATTGTCGGTAGCGAAGACCTGGTGTCCTAATTCTGCGAAGCAGGCGGCGGCAACCAACCCTACGTGTCCTAAGCCGATGACACCAAGCTTCATGGTCAGGAACCGCCTTCCCTGGGATAGTTGAGCGAGCACACACATCGCTGGCAGGTTGGGTCATCTTTGACTGAAAGGGAACGACGGAAGGACAGCGCGGCCTCACCATTTACGATCTCGGCCAATGACGCATGATTAATATTTCCGACAGGTCGATGAAAGAAACAAGGACGCACCGAGCCGTCGTGTTCGACAACGGATGACACCCATGGAGCGTTGCAGGCCGGAGCTTCATGCCTGGTGAGGCCGAGGTTAGCCTTAAAGTGGCGTGCAATCTTACGCAGTCTGACGGCGTCTTCGACGATGAAACCGCCTCTGATCTCGTCCTGATACGTTGCGATAAGCTTCTCAATTTCCTGCTCGAGAGCGCTGACTTCGCTTGCGTCGAGGCCTATCTCGCTTCGCCGTTCAGCCGGCCAGAGGAGGGGGCGATTGAAAGCCTCCGACGTAAGGTCGGCCGCGAGAAACGAGATACTGTTCAATCCGATTGCTTTCGCAAAGGCAACGGTATCGCACAAGTAATGGTGGTTCGCTCTTTGCACCGTCGTGCGACCGGCAATTTTCATTTCTGGTCTCACACAATGGACAGCCGAGACTCCATCTTCAATAAGTCGCGACGCATCGCGGACGCGACGAATCGAGTCGTGAATGGAGGGCGGGCCGTCGACTGACACGACCACATCGTCAAACATTTCCGAGACCTCGACAGATCGCTTGGCAAGTAGCAGGCCAGTTGTCAGCAACGTCAGTCGAATATTCAGTTGGCCGAAGAACCGACATAATGCACGAAGGTTGCCGTGGAGCAGAGGTTCCCCACCGGAGAGAATCACCCACCGGACGGCTAGCGTGAGCAAAGATTCCCTGTGCCGATTCATATCCTCCGCTGTGATTTCGGAAACACCTTCCCTCTTCCAGATGTCGCACATAACACAGCGGCAGTTACATCGACTATGAACACTAAGAACGAGAACAGGCATCGATACGACCAGATGCTCGTCTCGGCTGGTACATGGCGGTATCTCACAGCCAGGCTGCGCACACATAACGGACTTTCCTTCGGCCTAAGGTAATTTCACTTCCCATTGCGCCCACGGTTTTCCCGAATAGCCAACCCAACGGAGCTCTAATCCACACAATCCGCCCATCCACCTCCAACGGTCGCAGATCTGCCGTGCATGCGGCGGGAAGGCGTTTGATTAGCGAATCGGAAGCTAGCTGCACACGGCCTCTAATAATTACCATCGCAATATCGCCGGCTGACATTTCACTGAGAGTCGTAGCGGGATCGGAGCCAGCATCGCGGACAGCGATGAGGTCGGCACACATTCCCGGCCGAACCGTGCCTTGTCCCTCGTGCATTCGAAACACCTTCGCCGGACGACTTAGCACCATTCGATACAGCTCGTCCGCGTCGACACCAACCTGGTTGTATGCGAAACCTATGTCATCCAGAAGATCACCGCGACACGTGAGGGGAGAGTCACTTCCCATCACGACGTTTTCCACTAAGTTGAGAACTTCTCGTGCATGTGTCCGGCCAAACAGGAATTCGTTGGAAGTGGGACACCACACGAGAGCTGTGCGACGTCGATTGAGCAACGCTGCGCCTTTTTCGTTTAGAGCCAGGCCATGTACCAGCACCGTTCGGTCGTCAAGCACGCGCAACCGGTCAAGTTCGAATATCTCCTCCGCGCTTGCCGCATCTACACCCTCCGCCGCATGCAGGATGAATGGTTCTTGCGCCGACGTAGCTTGGAATCTGGCCACAATATCGGGCTCCAGACTTAGCGAATGGGCCCAGCCAAATGCGGGCAACACGCGAACCGGGAAGTCTTCCGCCAGCAGTTCGGCGGAAAGCGGATTGTGATGGCATACCGTAGTGACACCGCAAAGCAGATTGCGAATTGCTCCCCACCAAAGACGGACGGCCTTCGGTACACCTCGCAGCTTCGCGATGATCTCAGCATCCGCCGTTTGGATATCCGTCGCCCACTCTTGAGCGTTCTGATAGTGGCCACGACCCAATTGGGGGAATAGTCCAAACTCCAGATGATCATGTGAGTTGATCAGCCCCGGTAAAAGCAAGAATCCGGTGAGATCTAGTTGCGCCTCCGTGCCCGGAGGGCTGATGCTCCCGATGGGTTGGGAGCCGACGAATTCTATCTGACCGCCTCTTACGGATATTGTTGCCTTAGCAGCGGTGCGCGGACCTGCAGCTACCGATGCGTTCGTCAGGGACAAAAGCAGATCGTTACCGGCGACGCTGCCAGACTGGCGCTTGGCGCCCGACAACTCCAATTGGAGGATGTAGATTGCCGGGAGTCCGCTGGCCAACTCACAAGCTTCCGCCTTGCCGGCACTGCGGAGTGTGGTTTCCTCCGGAATTCCGAACGAAGGCTCTAAAATACAGTTCGCGCGAAAACCCGCGGATCCAAACCCGTCAACTATCTCTTGCAACGTGCGGTAATGAGTCTGCAGTTCAACGGAACCACTCTTCGAGCGGAAACCGCGCTTCCACCCGCACGAGTAGGCCGTTTGGGGATGCAGATCCGTTACGAGAATCCGCCCGCCTGCCCGGGTAACACGGCGTAGCTCCGCAGCGAAGTTCTCAAGACTTTCTAGGTAACTGAGCACGAAGGAGGCGATTACAATATCGACCGAAGAGGCGGGTATTGGCAACGCACAACAGTCGCCCAGCAGGATATCAGCAGCGCTTCCTAGCTTTGTCTTAGCGCGATCCAGCATCGCGCTGGAGCTATCAATTCCTATTAACTTCCTGGTGCCACCAGCTGCAATCAATTTGAGCCAGCGTCCAGTTCCGCACCCCACGTCAAGCACATCCTTACCTTCAACCTCGCCCAGTAGCTGCTCAACATAGCGCTCCTCGACTGATAAAAAAGGGTTAGGTTGACGGTCATAGACTTCGGCCCATCGAGCGAAAGCTTTGATTGCCTGCCCCGGGAGGGAAGCATCCGAAATGTTTGATGATGCTGACATGCCCTGGGACCTATAGGCTCTCCTGTTTCGGTTTACGCAAGTCGATAAATTGATGGGCCCACCGCAGTTCCCCTGGGTAGTGATAGAACCGTGAGCTGTATCGCCATGCACTTAAGGCTTTCAATAAAGCTCGACTCCATCTGGGCGCCCGGATATCTTGCACGGTGGGCCAGCGCGAACCGACTATCAGTTCGAAATTGTCAATTAACCGCTTCGTCTTGCGCTTCAGCCACGGGGTATTCGGATCAATTCGAAGCGTGAAATCCATCCATCGCTTGGTAGCCCATTCTTCCGGAGTGGAGGGAAAGGCGATTTGCCCGTCGATGTCGCCGTACATGCGGCCTCGCTGAGGGACTGGTGTGTAGTGATACATAATGATTTCGGAGCTCGGATTAAGGCGTTTAATGGTTCGAATAAAACTGACGGTTTCGCGCGTGTCGCGTTCAGGATCTTTGGGATTGCCAATCACGAAAGAAAACTCCGGGATAATCCCGCACTGGCGCATGCGTGACGCCATCTGTAACGTCTGTTCAGTGGTGATGTCCTTCTGCATCTCTTTGAGGGCCCAGTCGGAGCCAGACTCCGCACCGAAGAAAATCATGGTGCAACCCGCCCTACGCAATGCCTCGAGAGTCGAGTCGGAGTACTTACACAGTGTGTCAACACGGGCCTCGCACCACCATCGAAGACCAAGCGGAAGCAGGCGATCCGCTAGATCGCGGGCATGGTCTTCCCGCATAAAGAAATTCATGTCATAAAACTGGACGGAGTCGGCGCCATAGTTAACTGCAAGATGGCGGAGAATTTCCGCGGTGCGCGCGGGGCTCTCCATCCGTTCACGATTGCCATAGGCGGCATGAACGCCACAGAAACTGCAGCGAAAGGGGCAGCCGATACTAGCGTGATGAACTGCAGTTCGCCGACCAAAGTAGGAGGGGCGCAGGTATTTGTCGACCGGTACGCGATGAAATGGGGTCCAGGGAAATGAATCAGGTCCCTTCATGGGACGCTCGGGGTTGTGCCGGTGCAGTCCGAACAAATCCTTGTACGACAGCCCCGCGATGTTTTCCAGACCGTGCTGTCCTCGGATGGCCTCTACCAGTTTGAGCAGTGTATCTTCGCCCTGACCTCGCACCGCGAAGTCAACGTATTTGGCATTCAGCGCGGCGTCAGGATAGATCGAGGGGAAATAACCTCCCCAAACGATGGGGACATGGGGATGCAAGCGTCGGATTTCGCGGCTGCATTCCATGGCTGCCGCCATCTGGGGGCCGGGCATCACGGTGACGCCCAGCAGATCCACCTCGCGGCCATCGATCAACTCGAGTATTGTCCGGACCGGGTCATTGTCCAGATTGCCATCGACGATTTGGTACTCCTCACGACCCTCGAGCACGGCGCCCAACGCCAATATTGAGAGGGGCAGGCGGCAGTTGCGGGGCTTAGTGGCGCAGGGGTTAAATAGAATAATCACTTGTCTGCCTCCGCAACATAGATTCGGAACCGCGATGGTTCCCGGCGGTTCTGCAGACGGGCAATGAGTGGCCGCAATGCCCATCTCATTCCATAGAACGGTGAATACATTTTCCACTGCAGCCCGAATTGGCGTTCCAGCTCACGCAGTCGTTCGGTTGTCAGAAACTCAAGCGATTTGATCGCGTCAGACGGGAAGCCGAACCTCTCCTTGAAGGCGGAGCGACGTTCGATCAACATGCGTTCTCCGCTTTCTTCGCGCGAGTACCACGGTGTGTCAGCCACGATGATGCAGCCACCCGGTCTCAAACAACGGATAGTCTCGGCGAGCGTCCTCTGGAAGTTCTCTGAGTAATGGAACGACGCGTTGAAGATAGCAGCGTCAAATTGACTATCCTCGAATGGCAAGTTGTCGAGCTCGGCTTGAACTCTCGGGAAAAGGGATGCAAGTGATTTCCGGAAGTGAATCGCAGCACCAAGACCATCCCGATTGTTTGTAAGAAGGTCAACAGCTACGGGGCGATGTCCGCGAAGTGCCAGCCGATAGCTGAGCCATCCGTTGCCGGCTCCCAAATCGAGAATATTCATGGCATACTTGTGCCGATTCTCTAGGTTGGGGATTAGAATTCGCTCAAGACAACGAAAAGTACGAGCCCGAATATCCCACTGAGCCTGGTTTACCTTGGATAAATCTCGGTAAGGCAGAGCCAGATAGTAGTCTAGGCTATCGCTTCCCCTCCCTTCGGCGGCACGCACAACCTGATACTCGACCATAAACTGATCGAAATGAGGTGCGCGCTCAGCAGTTAAGGCCAGGACTACGCCATCAGAACACCTCAAGAGGTAGCCACAGCCGCGACAGGCCATGACAGGTGCGCAGCCGCCCTCAAAATCGCCGAAAGTCCCAACGCCGGTTCGACATTCCGGACAACGGAGTCGCAATTGACGGTCTGTCGACGCGGTTCCGCTTGGCGTAACGACTGCTTCGGGATGGATATGGAGCGTCATGCTCTGGTCCTTTCCAGACGGAGCAGGACATGATCTCCGAGCACGCGAAATAGCGGCCAGGAACAAATCACCCGGTCGATGTTGCACATGCCGCGGAGTAAAGCAGGATGCCTGCGAACAAAAGCTTCCATATAGGACGGTGGGACGGTCATGCCAATGCCAATCGCCGAACGCAAGCTGAACCAGGGCGCAAACACGGTACGGAGACGCCTGACGGTTGGATAGTGGACCTCTACGACGCGTTCGCCGAGCATGGCACGTGCGCGGCCCGGCCAACGACGGCGGGCTTTCTTAGGCTCTTTTTGTGATAGGAACCACAGAATTTCCCAAATGCATACTCTGGTAGATATACACAGTAACAATCCGCCACCCGGCTTGACGAGGGCAGCGAAATCTCCGGCGGCCCGCACCAGGTCTTCCACGCAGTTCAGACCAGCAAAGTTGGATAGGATGCCGTCGAACAAGCGCCCGCGCGATAGTTCACTCAGTCGCTCAATCGGAAGAACGTGGAACTCGACGGGCGAGGAAGGATCTTCGGTCAAGAGACGCCTTCGGGCGACCCCTATCATCTTCTCCGACGCGTCACATGCCAACACGACTACTTGATGACGGGCAAGGAAGAGTGCGTCTTCCCCAGTACCGCAATTCACTTCGAGGACGTAGTCGCCCGGCTTAAAGGCCTGACGCATTCTCTCCCACACAGCTTGGCGTTGCGCGCGGCCAATCAGCGAATGGGTGAAGATATCATCATAGCGTTCCGCGATGCTATCAAAGGCCCGGCCTGCAGTGTGTTCAGTAGGTGCGACGAGGGAGGTCATGCTTCCACCTCGGCGTAGCTAGAGATCAAGCCTGCACGAGCCAACTTTATTCGCTGTTGCAATTCCGCAGCCAGGACCGCTCGGGGCGAAGAGTTATTGAGCAACCGCGCGAGGGCCACTTCGTCGCGGAGTAAACGATCTGCGTGCTCATAAAATCGCCGTGAGTGTCGTCCCTTGATCATCAGGTCGCGGTCGGAACTCTCAGCCCACGGTTTCAGTTGAATTAGCTGGTTGGCAACGCGGTCATAGTACGACGTTCCTTTGATCGGATATGCCACCGTAGTGAAGAAAATGTCTGGATTCGAGCGCTTGACATGTTCGATGGTGGCTTCTATGTCCGGCAACTCCTCGCCTTCGTAGCCCCACATCAGGAACATTCCGCTCTGGATGCCTCGTTCGCGACAGAGCTCGACTGCCCTCTGCACCTGCTCGACTTGGACTCCCCTCTCCATGGCGTCGAGAATTCGCTGCGAACCACTCTCAGAGCCGACCCAAACGCGAAAACAGCCCAGTTCTGCCAGAAGATCGAGCATCTCGGGGTTGAGACGGTCGGCGCGCGAGATACATTCGAAGGGAATATGCAGCGAGCGACGACGCATTTCGGAGGCATAATCGCGAATCCATCCATGGTGGATAGTGAAAACATCATCTGCGATCCACACCATGTCGGGCGCATACTCCGCCAACAACCACTCGACTTCATCGACGACTAATGCGGGCTTACGGCGACGGTGGGTTAGTCCGAATACCTGATGACTGCACCAGCGACATTTGTAAGGACAGCCACGCGCCGTAATAAATGAGACCGAACCCTGGCCATGGGCGTCACGCCAGGTATTCACATAGCGCTTGATATCGATGGCGCGACGCTCCGGCCAAGGCTGCGCAGTCAAGGTCCTCAATCTGCGAGCGTGGGGCGGTGCGGCACACTGTGCCATCGGCATCCCGATAGGCAATCCCCGCAATTTTGGGCAGGGACCCGGTATCACCCTCGTGCAGCGCTAAGAGTAGCTCTTGCATGGTGATTTCGCCTTCGCCAGAAACCACGAAGTCGGCGCCGGACTCGAGGTACTCTTCGACGTAAGCACCTGGTTCAGGGCCGCCGACGATGGTGCGCCAACCCGCCTCATGCGCCACCCGCAGAATCTCAATCACGTTTTTGCGGGTCATTAGGTTGGCATAGACGCCGAGGATCGATGGCTTCTCCGACCGGAGATGGCGGAACAGAAGATCGCGTGTGGAAAATGTAGTGTCGAATACGTCGACATCGAAGCCCTGTTGGCGGAGGTGGGAGCAGAGATATAGAAGGCCCAGTGGCGCGTAAGGCTTCATAATCTGAAGCTCTTTGGGATCTTCGAAAAGGAAGTAACCATGAGTGAGCAGCAGGTCGGACATTATGCTTCCCTCACGGCAACAGACAGTCGGCGAATTGGAACAAACTGAGAATCGTCCTCAGTACGAATCGCGCCCTGATGGCTCGCGGTCGCGTGCGGGTTTCGGCTGACTGGCTCCAGCGAGATTACCCGCGACCACATACCGGCAGCCTTATCTCGGGTGGCTTCGTCAGACGAAGGTGTGTGCCAGCAATCCACTTCGGCATGAAGAGAGTCGCGTAAAGCGTGGTAAAAGTCGTCGGAGTAGGCGGCCTTGAACATGACACACAAGTCGTCGCTGTCATGCCAGTTCCGCTTACGACCGAGTTCGGCCTGGACTCTTTCATAAAAGACCGTGTTCGGAAGGGGTACGAAACGGAAACGCCGATGTCATCGGGCCGTGGTAGCCCGCACCAGGGTTACTGTCTTCTGTATGTCGTCCCAGGTTTCACCGGGATATCCGAACTGCAGGAAATAACAAGCGCGAATCCCGGCTTCTTGCAGCCGCTGACGAGCGTCCATAACTTGTTCGACCAGCAGCCCCTTGTCCATTGCGTCGAGGATCTTTTGCGACCCCGATTCGACGCCCATCCACACTTCCGCGCAACCAGCGCGATGCAACGCAGCGACGGTTTCCGGCGTCATCAAGTCAGCCCGCGATTGAACTTTGAAAGGCATGGCGCGATTTCGACTATTCGACCTCGCGCGCGAACTCTTGCATCCAGTGGTGATTCAGAGCAAATACGTCGTCGCCAAACCAGATTGCTCCGCCCCATACTCCTTCTTCAGCTCGGCCATCTCGTCGGCGACCGACTCAGCCTGACGCACGTGGAACCTATCGCCCGAGATCGGCTTGGCGCACCAATTGCATCGATACGGACAACCGCGGCTCGCAACCATATTCAGGGAAAAATAGCCGTGAGCTCGCTACCAGGCCTTCCGATAAGGCGCCAAATCGATCAGGTCACGCGCGGGCTCGGAAGATTGACCCACGATGCTCGCCGAGAGCAGTCACTCCTGGCTGCCGGACGTATATTACCGTCGGAGCCAGTGCGAGCCAGCCCCGGAATACCGTCCAGGTCGTCGCTATCGTTGAGAAATGCAGACACAAGCTTCGCAGAGGATCTTCCGCTTCGCCCAGCAGGACGAAATTGCTCCGTGCTGCAGATATTCTTCAGGGTGGTCAGTGGCATCGGAGCCATGGACGATTACGGTCGATCGCGGAGCGGGCGGCCTCGGATCATCTGCCATGCCACTTCGCGCATTCGAGTCAGGCACATCTTCGACAGGAAGTTGAAATCATCTTCGTAAATCGCGACGCACTTTGGCCGATGCTCTGAAGCGCCTCACGGAACCCGGCGCGGGTCCTGCAACATGGTGTCGAATACCGCGACCGAATATCCCGTGCGCGCGCAACACGGAGGCGGCATAGAGCGTACCCAGCGGCGGATATGGCTGCATCTTGCGCACCTGTTTGCGGTCATAAGGCGAGATGGTACGAATGCGTCAGTAAGACGTCCGCCACAAATCACCTCACACTCGCGATTTCAACATGCATTCGCCGCCTCCTTGGGCAACTGCTGTCCCGTAACCAAGCGAACGACGCGAACCAGACGCTCCGTCGACTTCGGCCAGCCATAATTCCCAGGGGAACACATACCGGCTGGAACGCAAGCGCCAGCGAACGGGCCTGACAGCACGCGCGGCGAACCACTGCGCCGCAACAACGGATAACTCCGGTTCGTGCGGCAAATTTGGTTGTTGAGCAAGAAGTAGTCCAGCATCCGGTGAGACGCGCGCCAGTTCTGTCCCTGCAGCCATGGAAGAATATTGGCGCCGAGTGGCAGCGCCACCCATTCGCGCAAGCTGACTTGGCTCAGTGCACGCCCAGCGACTCGCAACTGCGGCCAAATTGGAATTCCGGGATACGGCGTGAAGATATTCGGCGAAAAGCTGACGTTCGAGAACTGACGCGCAATTTCGCTCATGGTGCGGAACGTGATCAGCCGGTCCGCTTCCGTTTCACCCGGGTATCCAAAGATCAAGTTGAAGGTCACGCGGATTCCGGCCAACTTGCCGCCTTCCGCGCCGTCTCAAACATTTCGTTGACCCGCTGATGGCGTTTGTTCATGAGCTTCAAAACAGGCTCGGAAGTCGATTCCGTTCCGAACCCCATGTGAGAGACGCCGCTCTCACCGAGCAGTCGGACCTCGTCGCTCGCTCATGCGGCATAGGAAATCGGTTGAGGCCTGAAAAGTCCAGCGGAACCTCACGCCGGAATCGACAATGCCCTGCGCGATTCGGATGGCGCGCGAAGATCGACGGGAAAATTGGAGTCGAGCAGCGCGACTTCTTCTATTCGGTATCGCGACACCAGGCTGGCCAATTCACCAACCACTCGTTCCGCCGAAAGAGCGTTGAAGCGCCGCTTGTAGAACACCATGTCGGTGCAGTAATTGCACGCGTAAGGACAACCCACGCTGGTCGCGTAAGCCAGCTTCCGCACTCCGCAGGCCTGGTCGTAAGCGTCGAAGTCCACCAGGTCGAAAGCGGGTGTGGGCAGCGACTCCAGCTGTTGCACCCGGCGCTCGGGGTTGTGCTGCGCTGACCATGGCGCTTTCCAGGAAAGCCCAGCGATATTCCCTCGAGCGATTTGCCTCTCCGCAAAGCCTCGGCCACTTCCAACAATGTCAATTCGCCCTGGCCGCGCACGACCATGTCGACGAATGGCTCCGTCAATGTCTGGTCGGGCAGCAGACTGGGATGCCAGCCGCCAAAAATCACGGGCAGTTCGGGATTGAGGCTCTTAACTGCAGTTCGCAACCTCGATCGCGCCGCGAATCATCGGCCCGGTCAGCACCGAAATCCCGACGCAAAGCGCGTCCTGCGCCTCTCGCAAAACGTGCTTCTCGATAGTCCGGGTCGATGGCCGCATCGATCACTACCACTTCAAAGTTCCGGCCTGTCGGAGCGATGCAGCCAGAGCACAACAGGCAAGCGGAGCGCTGAGCGGCGGCCCGTCATAGGCGGGATAAAACAGAATGACCTTGCCGCGCATCAGCAAGCCTCCTGCTCGACCGAAGGCTCCAGCGCTTGGCATCGACCGCGGGCTTCGGCGCCGCCGCTCTCCTTCTTCAAGCTGTCGTTGACCCAAAGCTCAACCGGAAATGCTAGACATCGCGATCGAGTCGCCACCGCGCGGGCAGAGAGATGCATTTCTGAGCGAGACCGCGTGAATCGCCCACGCCGGTCAGCGGCAATCGGCACCCGGTCGAAAGCGATGCGAAGGTAGTCGCGCATGACCTGAAGACGCTGGTGCTCCGCACCATCGAGCCACGGAAGCTTTGTGTATCTGGGGAAAAAGTCCGCCCAGCCTTCGAAGTGACGTCGGGAGTTCGAATGCCGATCTCTTTTGCTTTCTCCATGATCGGCGCGCCCGGATACGGAGTGAAGATATTCGTCCAGAACTCGGCTCCCGGGAAATCGCCGAGCACACATCCATCATGAAGCGAACGGTTTCGCGTCGCTCTCGCAGCACCTTCACCCGGATAAGCAAAGATGATGTTGAACGATGGCCGTATGCCCGCGGACAAGCAACGCGCCGCGCTCTCGTAAGATCGATTCGAAGTCCTGAAAGTCCTTGTTCATCGCCTTCAGAATTTTGGGCGATCCCGATTCGGCGCCCTGGCAGATTTGGTTGCAGCCCACTGCGCCGCAACAGTTTCAGATCTTCATGCGAAAGTCGGGCGACCAAGATTGGTGGTGGCTTGGATGCTCCATTGAAAATCCGCGCCCGCGTTGACAAGTCCTGCAGCGATTTCGCGCGCCCGATCAAGGTCGACCAGGAAGTTGTCGTCCACGACCCACAGCATCTCCAGCTGGTAACGTCGCGTCAGATCGACGGTCTCTTCCACAAATTGCTCGGCAGGCAAGGCGTTCCATTTTCGGCCATAGACTCCGGCGTTGGTGCAGTAGGCGCAATTGAACGGACACGCCAGGCTGGAGGTGTACATCGCCCAGCGACGTCCGCAGCTCCGCTCATAGGCGTCGAAGTCGGCAAGATGGTAAGCCTTGGGGGCATCTCGGCGAGGGGCCGCAGAGGCCGCTCCGGAGTAAAGATCAGCTTTCCGTTGCGCTTGAAACCTATGCCCGCGACAAATCAGGCGCGGAGCGGCTTTCGATGTGCTGCACCAGCTCCAGGAAAGCATCTTCACCTTGTCCGCGCACCACATAATCCACAAATGGGGCTTCCAGGGTTTGCGTTGGCAGCAGCGACGGATGCCATCCTCCCAGCACAATTGGAAAGTCAGGATTCCATTCCTTGAGGCGCGCGCGATTTCGACGGTCTCGCGAATCATCGGGCCGGTCACCAAGCGAGATCCCAAGACAGATCGCGTCGCGGCACTTCTTCCAACACTCTGCTTCTTGTAATTGGGCGTAATCGTGGAGTCGATGATGGAGACTCTGATAACCGGCGCGCAGCAACGGAGTAGCTACTGCGAGGATGCCGAGCGGAGCCGTCGCTTCGGTGCTTGCGAATGAAGGAAAGAAAAAAACGATTTTCTTGCTCATGGAGACAGCCCCATGACGCTGAACTATAGGGTCCCGTCCGCCCACTATTGTCACAGCGGTGTAAATGGTTTGTTAGGACTTTGCCGACAGCATTCGCGAGCAAGGTTTCTGCGGTAGATTGTTTTTGATAAGTCGCTGCCCAATGAAATACGTCGCCGTCGACAACCAGAGTCTTCGCCACACCGGCATCCTGGAAATTGCCGGAGCATCCTGCTCGATCAGAACTAACTCGTTGGAATTGGCGTCGACTCTGAGCTCGTGGCACCCCAAGAATAGAAAGCGCGATGCAATCGGATTCTCAATGCGCGTCGTCGTCTCTCAAGGCAAGGACGACTGTGTAACTACTCCGCACTTTCGTGGACTTGATCACATCGTAATAGCCACGTTCGGCGGGTCGAATATTTTCATGTTCGACCTTATTCGTCGTGAAATAACGGCTACCGTATCCGCGCAAACGGCGCGAACTGCGGCCTTTTGGGCCCACACATTATTTCCAATCGCGATTGGAGTTCTGGGGTCTGCAATCGGTATATTGCCCCTACACGCGGCCTGCCTAGAATTGGGCGGCAACGGGATCCTAATCGCGGGCGCTTCGGGTGCGGGAAAGTCGACTCTCGCTGTGGCGTTGGCTCAAGCTGGCCTCAACTATGTGTCGGATGATTGGACCTACATCGGTAGCGACCGGCACGGATTAGTAGCACATGGAGTTGGGGCGTCGGCCAAGCTACTACCAGACGCAATTCAACATTTTCCAGAACTGGACCGCTTTCAGCTGTCGGTGGCTTTGAATGGCGAGTGGGCTTACTTGCTGTCAGCCTCTGAGGCTTTCCCATCGGGGTCGGTTCAGTCCTGCGTGCCGCGATGGTTCGTGTTTCTCGAGCGGACGACTGGATCAGAGTGCGAGATATCCCCGATACCAGCGGAACAGACACGCCGGTACGTACAGTCCAGCGTTGAGCCCCTGCCAGGCGAATTGGGTGAGGCTGCACTTAACCGACAGAAAATCATTGAACGACTGGCATGCCTGCCAAGTTGGAGGCTGCGGTACGGTGGAACGCCGCAGTTTGCCGCACAGGAACTGTCCAGATTCGTCCTTCGCATGGAGAGGGTGGAGTCGTGATTCTTGAATCTGCCATCCCGGACTTGCTCCACAGATTCGTAGCGACGCCTCTCACGTTTAGCACGGGGGCGGCCGAGAGTTTGATTCGACTAGAGACGAATGACCCCACTATTCTGGACGGCTTTCGGTCACAATTCAAAAGCTTCCCTGACTCATATACCTGGAAGCTCATTCGAGACGACGTGGCGAGTACAGGCGACGAAATTACATTATTCGTTTCTGGTCCGCTAGTAATGGTTCTGCTTGGAGTACAAACATGTGTGGTTGTCGACAGAGACCGTCGGCGGGTCTTGGGGTTTCTCGCACCCGATGTGGACGCAGGCACGTTTCTGCATCAGCTCTCGGTAATCATCGCCGAACAGGCGGTCGCTACAGACCTAAGTGCACGATAGTCAGACTGTGCCAGAGAGCAGTAGTGGGGAGTCCGCAACATGGCGCTGTGCGACTACCGTCTTTCCGCAGCCTGCTTACGCTTCTAGGCCGTTACCCTAGCAAGCATAACGGCTCTGATATTGCTTAAAGCACTATGTCCGAACAGCGTCGTTCTTTTAACAAAGAAGTGACAATTCGGCGCGACTATGGTGACAACTACTAAGTCGTGCACAGTTACTTTGAGCCGTAGTTTAGGCTTCGCGGCGGTGTCATAGTCGGATTTCTGGGAGCCCAGGTGGCGTGGCAACGTGAGGATACTTGGGAAAACTCGGCGGCTGGCAGAAGCGGTCGTCGCGACGCTCAGTCAGGAGAAGCCAAGCGCAACATCCCCCTTACTGCGCTCGTTTACGTTGAGCGACTGGGAGCGTAGCTATTATTGGCTGGACGCAAGCGGAGTGGCCCTTTATTTCCTTGAGGCCGTTAAACAACAACATCTGGAAAGTCTGATTCCGGTCTCGGTTCTCAGTCGGCTGGAACAGAATCAAGCCGACAACAAAAAGCGCTCCGCCCACCTATTCGAAGAGTTCGTAAAGATTAACGGGGCCTTCCGTAGCGACGGAGTGCGGTATGTCACTCTCAAGGGCTTTCCTTGATCCCCGACTATTGCCGCGACCTGTCGCTTCGATATCAACTAGATCTCGACTTCCTGATTTCTCCGTGCGATGAGTCACAGTGCCGTGAACTCATACAGCAAATGGGCTACCGCCTTAAGGGTGTCGGCAATTATGTCTTGGAATTCCAGGCAGGAGAGGATCGGCCACCCACCCTCGATAGGCTTTACAAACCCAGATCTGAGCGATCGGTCGAATTGCATCTAGCTATTCCGCCCATGAGTACTTTCGGAACAGATGAGCTCATCGACCGATCGGAGTCCCGCTCCAACAGCGGCTATATCTTTCCTGTGCTTGCGTCCCGCGACATGTTTCTGGCGCAGGCCTTTCATCTGTTGCGGCACATCCGAGGCGAATGGACTCGCCTGTCGTGGCTTCTCGAATTCAGATATTTCGTAAGGAGTCGGCACGATGACGTGTCCTTCTGGAGCGACATGAGGGAGCACGCGCAAGATTCTGACAGTTCACTAGCAATAGGCATCGTCACGCTGCTAGCGACTGATTGTTCGGAGAGTTTGCACCTGGGGAACTAGTTCAGTGGACCGTCGACACGCTTCCAACGCAGGTTCGGCTATGGATAAACCGGTATGCGCGGCAAGCGGTGCTGACAGAGTTTCCGGGAACAAAGCTATATCTGTTGCTCGAGCAGGCGTTGGCATCTGACACGCACGCGAGGCGTCACGCCCGTCGTACGAAGCTGTTACCTGCTCATCTTCCCGGCAAGATTGCCACCTCAACCAACAGCCTAGGGTTGAACAGTATGCCGGGTAGTTTGATCGAAGTACGCTACATATTGTTCCGGCTGTGGTTTCACATCGTAGCAGGTGTTCACTATTGGCTTGAAGCCCGTCGTTGGAAACGCGCTCTGTTGGTTGCGAAAGAGATTGGACCAGGGTTGCGAACACGGATCGGCATACAGTGACCGCATCCGGTGTCGGGCAGTACTAAAGCTGCGGTTGCAACTATTACGGCTGATTAGATGGGTAGGTCACTAATACCTAAGTGACAGGGCGGAGCTGTAAAAGTGACGTCACTAAACCATAAAGACCAACTTGGCCACAGTATTGACAATTTCAAGAGGGTGGCGGACTACAAGAAGGGCAGCAGTGGAGACTGAATCTACCTCGCAGTGCAAAGAGCCGTCGCACTGGTATGCGGTTCAAACTCGTCCTCATCATGAAAAGCGAGTGGAAGAGAGATTGCAGATGAACTCATTGCAGACTTTCTTGCCCGTTCACCGCTGTCGCCACTTGTGGAAGAACGGGGTGCGGGCGGCTTTGGAGATGCCACTATTCCCTTGCTACCTGTTCGCCCGTGCTTCGGTATACGACCGGGTTAAGGTATTGCGGATACCCGGCGTTCTCGGCCTGGCGTCGTCTTCTGCTCATCCCTCCGAGATATCGGCAGAAGACATTGAGGCTCTGCGCGCCGCAGTGGAAAACCTACGAGCCATTCCCCATCCCTATCTCAATGCTGGCGATCAAGTGCGAATTATCTCTGGCCCGTTAGCCGGGATGGAAGGAATTTTGATCAGGCGTAAACAGGAACTGCGAGTGGTGGTTTCGATCGAAATCATTATGCGCTCTATTGCAGTCGAGGTCAGCGAATTTGAGATTGAAGCGATTCGATCACTTCGGTCCCGCTGATAAGTTCGCCGTTTTCTTTAACTCATTCGCATCCAAGAGGATGCCAGTTGTTGATCATGAATCGCACAATAGAATTCAAGCGTCGAGTCCACTACTTGGCTGCGGTCCTGATGGTCGTAAGCCTCAGCTTTGTCACGGCCTCCGCACAGAATCAAGCCGATGTCACAAGTCTGTCAGGGATGGGCGAGCCGGAGTCGGCTTCATCCGTGGGTCCCGGCAGCGCGTTGACTGCGGACCAAATCATCCAACTGCTGCACGAAAAACCCGAGCTGGTAATCGAGATGAAGAGAGTTGCCGTGGAGCGACTGAACGCTCAGGGGATGTCTGTGCAGGAGGACTCCATCTCCGACGAAATGCTTTTCAGCCGCATCTCTACTGATGCACAGTTTCGCTCGTCGATTACCGTCTGGCTCAGATCACGAGGGTACCTTTCGGATTCGGACCTGCAATCCGCACGATCGCGGGCTGCCGATCCCGATGAGGAGACGACCAGCGAATACACACTTTCGAAACAGGCACTTGCGGGCTTGCCCCCCGACGCCTACAATCGCGCCAGTCAGTCGGTGAGCGCGGACAGTGACTTGCCGACATCGGTGGCGGACATTCGGCGAGACTACCCAGGCAGCAAACAGCAACCGCCTACTCGAAAAACCAGACCCTCGGCGCCCGATATGCCCGACGCGAACGACGCACGCGCGTCCCAGGTTCTCCATCGTCCCGCTCCGTACAATCTTATGGCCATGCGAGATCTTTACTCGCAAGTGCCGGCACCCAGCTCCTCTCTACGGCGTTTTGGTTCGGAAGTGTTCTTGAGTCGAGGTATGTTGGGCAAGGAGGCGGCATTGGATATGCCCGTTGGCCCCGATTACATACTCGGTCCGGGCGACGGAGTGAACATCGACCTTTGGGGGGGAGTGTCACAACGTATTACCAAAACGATTGATCGCCAAGGCACCATTGTCTTGCCCGAGGTCGGACCAGTTGTTCTGGCGGGACTGACCCTCGAGCGAGCGCAGACGATGATACAGAATGCGCTCGCAACTCAGTTCAGAAACGCGCGGGTCGAGGTGACCGTCACCCGAATGCGGACTATTCGTATCTACGTAGTTGGAGATGTGCAGAGACCAGGCGCTTACGATCTTAACTCGTTGTCGACTCCCATCAACGCCCTCTATGCCGCCGGAGGCCCAACTGCCATCGGATCGTTGCGCATAGTTCGGCACTTGCGCGGTAAACAGCTTGTCCGCGAAGTGGACCTGTATGATTTCTTTCTTCACGGGGTCCGGCCTGACAACGAACGATTGCAACCGGGAGACACAATTCTGGTGCCGCCTGCGGGCACACAGATTACGGTCGCCGGAATGGTAAAGCGCCCCGCAATCTATGAACTCAACAACGAGACTCAGTTGTCGCAAGTGCTTGACCTGGCTGGGGGACTCCTCGTCTCAGCGGCGATGGGACAAATCAAGGTGGAGCGCATCGAGGCCCACGAGAATAGAGTCACTGTAAGCGTTAACTTTCCAGAGGGAGGGAGTCCTGATGCTCTTCGGAAGTCCCTGGCTTCTTTCGTAGTCCAAGACGGAGATCACGTCATGGTGGCTCCCATTCTTCCTTACAGCGAGCGGGCTATCTATTTGGAAGGCCATGTCGTCCGTCCCGGCAAGTATCCCTACCGAGAAGAGATGAGCTTGACCGATGTGATTCACTCCTATCAGGATCTTTTACCTGAGCCTGCCGAGCGTGCCGCGTTGGTGCGTCTCCGTCCGCCGGACTATCGCCCCGAAACAATTGAGTTCACGCTATCCGAAGCCCTGATTGGCAATGATCCCATCCACCTTGAGCCATTCGACACGGTTCGTATCTACAGCCGTTATGAGGTAGACCCGCCTAAGGTAAAGATCGAGGGCGAGGTCGCTGAGCCCGGATCATATCCACTTCCGGAGGGGATGACTGCCGCGCAACTTGTTCGGATGGCCGGCGGATTTAAGCGAAGCGCACTGCTCACGGAAGCCGATTTGGTGAGCTATCAAGTAAAAGGCGGGAAGAAAGTAGTTAGTAGTCGAACCGCGCTCAATATAGGCCGCGCCGTTATCGATAAAGATTCTAGTTCGGACCTCATCCTCAAGCCCGGAGACATTCTCATCATTCACCAACTGTCGGGGTGGAACGACATGGGCGCGACGATGACTCTGGCTGGCGAGGTCACATATCCCGGCGAGTACGGTATTGAAGAGGGAGAGAAGCTGAGTTCGGTACTGAAGCGCGCCGGAGGATTTCGATCAACCGCATACCCAACGGGCGCCGTACTGGTTCGCACCCAGGTACGCGAACTGGAGGAAAAAAGTCGCTCCGAATTGGTCCGTCAGATCGAAACCACTTCCCTCGGGGCTAAATTTTCGCCTTCCCTGACTGGCACGGGCTCTGACGATGCTGCTGCCCTCCAGTTGATGGCACAACAGCAGCAGCAAGTGTTACAGAAATTGCGCACTACGCCACCTTCTGGACGGCTCGTAATCAAGGTCAGCTCCGATATCGCGAGCTGGGAGAACACTCCTGTCGACATCGAAATGCGCAATGGAGATGTCCTTACGATTCCTAAAAAACCTGGCTTCATACTGGTCAGTGGACAGGTTTATAACCCCGCAGCAATTACCTACGTACCGGGAAAGAATGCGGGATGGTATCTAAAGCGGGCTGGCGGCCAGACCGATATGGCCAACCACAAGGAAATATTCGTGATTCGCGCCAACGGGTCGGTGGTGGGCAGGCACTCGGGCGAATGGTATGACGACAACGTTCTCGCCACGATGATGCAGCCTGGGGATGTTGTTATGGTTCCGCAAAAAATAATAGGTGGTTCGATGGCGTGGCGAAATATCTTGGCCACGGCACAGATCTTATCTTCAATCGCGATCACGGCGCATGTGGCAGGGCTCTAGCTGGAGAAAATGCGCGGCTGTTTGACTGCGTATGTTGTGTTCCTACTCATGCCCTTCTGTGGTCTAAAGATGCAGGCACAAGGAACTGGCAATGCGCCGTCGAATGCGGCAGCTCCAGAAGATATCAAGCCTCGCAGCCCCGGCAATATGGCATCGACTTATGTTCCCCTTGATAGCTGGATCTATCTGGCCTTCGACAGATTGGCAGCGTTGGGGTACGTTCAGACTGGCTTTGTCGGTCTCCGTCCGTGGACCCGAATGGAGTGCGCAAGATTGTTGACGGAAGCGGAAGATCAGGGCGCCGGAGAAGCAGAAGCATTGGTCCAGCAGTTGTACCGCGGCTTGTCATCGGAGTTTGTGCTTGAGCTGCAAAGGCTCGAAGGCGCAACCCCAAATAAAGGTGTGCAACTCGAATCAGCCTACACCCGCTTCACTGGGATCTCGGGACAACCCTTGATTGATGGCTACCACTTCTCTCAAACGCTCACTAATGACTTCGGGCGGCCCTATGGGGAAGGAGCAAACTGGTACGCCGGCGGAGCGACTCGGGCGGTCGCCGGTCCTTTCGCGTTTTACGTTCGAGCAGAGTATCAAAACTCCTCGCCCACGCCGGCAGTGCCGCTTGCTGCGCAGAACGCTATTGCCCAGGCTGACTTCACTCCTACGGCGGCCGCCGGGCCCGTGACGGGCTACGCAAAAGGCCGCCTGCTTGACGCTTACGCCTCTGTCGATTTCAAGAATAATCAATTGTCGTTCGGGACACAATCGTTGTGGTGGGGTCCAACCTTCAGTAGCCCGCTTCTGTTCAGCGACAATGCGTTGCCCATTCCGATGCTCCGCTATGACCGGGTCAAGCCATTCAAGCTCCCCAGTTTTCTCGGCGTCCTGGGACCGATCAGGATGCAGTACTTTATCGGTCAATTATCAGGTCAGCAGTTTGTGAAAACTTCGACGGTCGTTGGCGAGTCTGGTAAATCACTTAATCCACAACCGTATATTCATGGCGGCAAAATATCTTTCAAACCTACCGCGAACTTCGAATTTAGCGTGTCGAGGACCGTAATCTTCGGTGGCCCCGGCTTCCCGGTGACTTTGGGAACCTTCTGGCGAAGCGTATTCTCGGCTAACGGATCAAACGGTAGCGACGATCCTGGAGATCGCCGGGCAGCGTTCGATGTTCAATACCGGATTCCCGGACTTCGTAACTGGCTTACACTTTACTGTGATTCGTTCGCGGACGATGAGGCATTCCCCCCGGCATACCCGACCCACAGCGCGTGGGCCCCAGGTATCTATCTCCCCAAAATCCCTCACCTGGCCAAGGTAGACTTCCGCGCTGAAGGAGCGGTGACTCCGGAGCGCTTGTTTCCGGGATTCTTCTACTTCAACGTTCATTATCTGAGCGGATACACCAACGATCGCCAGCTGATTGCGAGTTGGATAGGTCGGCAAGGAAGTGGCTTCCAGATATGGAGCACGTACTGGATGTCAGCTCGCAACAAGATCCAGGCGAGTTATCGAGGCGCATGGGTCGACCGCAGTTTCTTGCAGGGCGGATGGGTGAAAGACGCCAGTGTTCAAACTGAGTTCTCGCTGCGGCCCGACATTTCTCTCCAGGCGTCGGTACAGTATGAGCGCTGGAGCTTCCCCTTACTTTCCACGAGCAGAATGACGAATGTCGCCAGTTCCATTCAGATCACCTATGCCCCTACATGGAGACGCCGCTAGTGAGAAGCAATCAAGCTTCGGTGCTGATACCGCAAGAAGCTCTGGAACCTTTGCAGCCGCAGGTCAATACAGAAAGTTGGCCTGGCAATGCTTTCGTTCTCTGGCATAGGCGGCGCATTCTCCTGAGGACGGCCCTGTGGGCAATCTAGCCAGTACTGCAATCGCGTTCCTTATCCCCAAAGAGTACGAATCCACAACTCGCATCATGCCACCCGAGCAACAAGGCGGTTCTGCGGCGATGTTGGCAGCGATGTTGGGTAAGGCAATTCCGGGTGGTATGGGAGGTATGACAGCGCTCGCGGGCGGTTTGTTCGGCATGAAGAATACGGGAGCGCTTTTCGTGGACTTGCTACAGAGCGGGACGATCCGTGGTCATTTGGTAGAACAATTTGACCTGCAGAAGGTCTACCGGAAACGATACCGTCAGGATGCTGTCAAGAAGCTGTCCCGACGAACCGAGATTACGGAGGACCGCAAGAGCGGGGTGATCACCATCGTCGTGACCGATACGGACCGGCGCCGTGCTCGCGACATGGCCCAGGCGTATGTCGATCAACTCGATCAGTTGGTCGCAAGAGTTAACACCTCTTCGGCACGCCGGGAACGGGAGTTCATTGAACACCGTCTTGTCGCTGTGCAGCAGGATCTTGAGAAAGCTCAGATCGAACTCAGCGAGTACTCCAGTAAAAATACGACTCTCGACATCAAGGAACAAACTCGTGCGATGGTGGACGCCGGCGCAAAGCTAGAGGCCCAGCTCATCGTAGCGAAGTCTGAGGTGGATTCGCTGGAGCAGATCTACACGCCAGAAAACATCCGTGTCCGCGCCGCCCAGGCTAGAGTTGCCGAGTTGGAACGAGACCTCAAGAAGATGAGCGGACAGCGGGTTACAGCGGGTGACAATCAGAAAGATGAATCTGCTCTCTATCCTTCGCTAAAACAGTTGCCGATTCTCGGGGTCCAGTGGGCCGATCTGTATCGCAAGGTGAAGATACAGGAGACAGTTTTCGACCTTCTTACCGAGCAGTACGAAACCGCCCGAATCGAAGAGGCCAAGTCAATACCAATCGTAAGCGTGATCGATTCACCGGGCTGGCCTGAGAAGAAGTCCTTCCCTCCACGCCTTTTGCTGATCCTGGTTCTTACTGGAGCCGCAATTCTGGTGACGGCGGCAGGCTTATTGTTCCACGACAAGTGGCGGAGAGTATCTCCCGGCGATTCGCGAAAACTCCTGGCGCACGAAATTGAGGTATCCTGCAAATCCCGTTTGGCGCGACTTCCATTTCCTCCGAATGGCACGAGCCAATGAATTCTCTCCGAAAGATGCGGATGGCTGTTGAATGGGCTGTGGTGACCGCCCGCCGGTCGGAAAAAGCCCGTGGTGGCCTTGTAAACGCCGTTTTTGGCGTTCTCGACTACCTCGCCCAGCCACTCGGAATGTTACTGGCTGCACCCTTTCTGATTCATCGTCTGGGACTGTCGCAGTACGGAATGTGGATGCTTGCGAGCGCGACTGTCGGAGCGGCCGGGCTGTTATCGACCGGATTCGGCGATGCAACTATTCGCTATGCTTCCCTCTTTCGAGGCCGGGGAGACTGGTTTCGCGTGAATCAGGTTGTTGGCGGAACAATTCTGATTAATCTTGTGCTCAGCACTACGGTGGCCCTGACGCTTTGGGCCTTCTCACCCTATGCGGTTCATCACTGGTTCAAGATTGAGCCCGAACTGCAGAGCGCTTGTGTCAAAGCTCTGCAAGTAGGCAGCGTCCTCCTGGTGGTCCGTTCCATCGACAGTGTGTTTGTCAGCGTATTACGCGCATTCGAGCAATATCGTCCCGCGGTCGAAATCGCAGTGGGTATACGTGCTGCAACTATTATCGCGGCGGTCGGGCTGGTGGCGAAGGGCCAAGGCGTTGTAAGCATCATGGTTGCTACCCTGGGGATAGCAATGGTGGGAATGATGTTGCAGGCGCTGGCCGTTCGTGCCAGAGTCGGGCCGGTGCCGCTGCTCCCTGTATGGCACAGGGATGCGCTGGCCGGCCTGCTCTCTTTTGGGAGCTTTAGCTGGCTACAAGGTCTCTCAGGTATCGTGTTCAATCAAGCAGACCGGTTGATCATTGGAGCCCTGCTGGGCACGTCAGCGGTGGCGTATTACAGCGTCTGCACTCAGGCTGCGCAACCCATCCATGGTTTGATAGCGTCGGGTCTTCATTTTCTACTTCCGCACCTGAGCGCCCGCGATTCCAGCGCCCAGCGAACAGCCTTGCAGCCGCTCATTTCGAACGCGTTTTGGCTGAATGCAGTTCTCGTGTTGTCACTCAGCTTTCCTATAATCCTGCTGAGCAAACCACTGCTAGCACTCTGGATGGGGCCCGCGTTCGCACATCACACTTGGTTAATACTGACGCTATTGGCGATAAGCTTCGGTCTTCTGGCGTTGAATGTGACGGGACACTACACGCTGTTGGCCTTGGGAGAGGCGAAATATGTGACGTACCTCAATCTTGTGGCCGGAGCGATCACTCTGATTGCAATTGGCGCGCTGATTCCGCGATTTGGGCTAATCGGCGCAGCTGCAGGTCGCCTGTTCTATGGCCCCATCACCTGGGTCATGTATCTCAAGATTGGCAGACTTATGCCCGACCACGAGCTCCACCAAACCTCTGCCGCACTGGCGCTTTCCGCGGACTGAATTCGAAATGTCCAGACACTCTCTGGAATGACGCAGATGAGTTTCGGAAACGCTTTAGGCCAATTTGCGAAGCGGATCGATCGCGAGTTTGGCATCCGCGAGTGGCTGCGCGGACAGCCCCGTCCTCCCCGAGGCGGTTTCGATCTAGCAGGCGAGAAGATCATTGATTGGGGATGGATTTGCGTGAGCCTCCCTCCCGGCCCGGGTCGCGCTTTGGAGGTTGGCTGTGGCGAGTCGCCGGTGCTGCCGGCTATGCTCGCACGAGGATATGAAGTGACCGGGGTCGATCTCGACCCCACCATCGCTAGGGAACTGAACGGCTTCACTTTTATCGAAGGCGACTTCAATCGCATTGAGCTGCTGCCGCCTTTCGATATTGTTGTTGCGTGCTCCACATTGGAGCACTTCGGCCTGGAAGGACGTTACGGATCAACACGGGACGCCGACGCCGACTTGAAGGCGATGAGCAAGATCCGTTCGCTGTTGTCGCCTCGAGGTAAAGCCTTCATCACCATACCTATCGGACGCGATGCGGTGCACTCGCCGTGGCACAGGGTATATGGCAGGAATCGAATGCCGCTGCTGTTAGATGGATTCACCATTACGGAATCGCGCTTCTGGACAAAGGTGCCTTGGGGTCCTTGGTACGAAACCACACTCCAAAATGCCTTCGATCAGCCTGTAACACTGCAGCGATATGCGCTCGGACATTTTGCTTTAGTACCCGAAGGTTCCACGTTCGAAAGCGGCGGAAACGCATGATGGGTTACAGCCCAATCTGGACGACATCGTGACCTCCATCGCTCAACTAGCAATAGCCGACCGCGACGGAGCCACCCTCTCGGCCACCGCGGGCACGATCTATGCGTTTCGTGTGTGCCTAACGTTCCTTTGGTTTCAGGATCAGCCTGCTGTCGGCACTGCTGTGACGGTGGGACTGAGTCTCACATTGTTGATAGCCGCTTTGGCATACAAGTCGCTTATCGGGCCAGGTCTTTCTTTCCGCAACCCAACGCCTCGAACGTTAAGGTGGATTAATGGCTACCTGTTGCTCGCGGTCGCAAGCCTGGCTTGGACCACGACTCAGTCCGTTCCCGCAGCGCTGGCCTACTGGGGCGCCATGGCAGCTGATGTCATGACAGTCGCTCTATTGCTCCGGGGAAATCCTGATGCCGAGGCAGCAGCTTTGATGAAGGGCTTTGTTATTGGCGCCGCGGTGGTCGCAGTCATTGCTTGGTGCGCTCCCGACATGGATGATTTGCGCTTGGGAGACGACGACTTCCTTCATCCAAACGCCATAGGATTTGTCTTTGCCATTTCTGCCCTGTTCGCGTTTCGCCTGGCAAGAGAGGGCAGCCGATGGAAATGGCTGGGTGTGCTGATCGCGATCACATTGCTGCGAACGCTCAGTAAAGCGTGCATCGTTGCGTTTCTAGCAGCCGCAATCTTCTACCTCTTGCACGATGCCAACCTCAGCCGACAAGCTAAAGTGAAGATCGGCGTCATCGCAAACGCGATCCTGATCGGCTTCTGGGGATTGCTCGAAGCGTATCTCGACATGTATGCCCAGGGATCGCGAGCCGAGACCTTGACCGGGAGAACCTTCATCTGGGCCGAATCATTCGCCATTGCACTGGAAAAACCATTGCTCGGTCACGGATTCTATTCCTTTCGCTGGGTGGTTCCTCCTTTCGGCGACTTCGAAGCATGGCAGGCACACAACGAATTCCTGCAGCAGTTCTTCAGCTACGGTGTTGTCGGAGTGGTTGTCGTAGCCATTTTGTACGCGGTGTTCTTTCTCCAGGTTCGACGGAGCGCAAGCTGCGACCTAAAGACTTTAGCCTATGCTCTTCTTCTCTTTGCCTTGATTCGTGGGCTCGTAGATACCGAGCGTTTCGATTTGTCGTTCCCGCTTTGGCTCATGGCTATGTTCGCATTATCGCTGCCTGTGGGCGGGTCAACCTTACTTTCCCAACCGTGAATCAACGCCCAAGCATTTCGATTGTCACACCGTCTCTGAACCAGGCGGCTTTTCTTGATGAAGCTCTGTTGAGCGTCAGGCACCAGGACTACAGGTGTCTCGAACACATAGTGATGGACGGAGGATCGACCGACAGCAGTACTGAGATTCTTAAGGGGCATTCCGAAACTCCAGGATGGGAACATCTGCAATGGGTCTCTGAACAGGACCGTGGCCAGAGCGATGCCCTCAACAAGGGGTTCGCTCGTGCGCGAGGCGAGATCATTGGCTGGCTGAACTCCGACGATCGTTATCGGGCTAATTGCTTCAAGGCGGTCGCGAAAGCCTTCCAGGACAACCCCAGTATAGACATACTATATGGCGATTCCACTTGGATCGATCTCGACGGCACTGTATTTCGGCTGCGGCGTGAAATCGAGTTCAGCCACTTCATTCTGCTCTATCACCGAGTACTCTACATTCCTACCACTTCCACCTTCTTCCGACGCCGAGTCTTTGACGAGGGTAACTCGTTGGACGAAAGTCTTCCCTACGCCATGGATTTCGAGTTTTTTGTTAGGCTTGCCAGCCGCGGTTACCGCTTCAAACACCTCTCATCTTTTTTGGGAGATTTTCGGTTTCACCCTGACAGCAAGTCGTCCCGGATGTCTCACAGGCAATTAGAAGAAGTCAACGAAGTCATGCAGCGATATTCGCCTCTTTCAACCCATCTGCAGCCCGCGGCTCTGCGTAATGCTGGATTCATGCTATTCCGCTCATCGGCGGCAACCTTGCGTTACATCCGGAAATTCTCACGTGGCTATTATTTGGACCGATTTCGCTTGGCAGCGCTGCGATCGTAAGACCCTGGAACGCACCTATCGCTATGCACGTGTTGATAAATGCGGTGTCATCTTCCCGGCATCCATCCGGAATTTGCCGGTACGCTGGGAGCTTGACTCGTTGTTTGGCCGCGAATGCCAATATCTCAAGAATCACACTCCTGGTGGGTGCGTGGCAGGCTGGATATTTTAATACCTTGTTTGGCCTGTCTGATCCGAAAGTGCAGACACTGGCCGTCGATCTCTCACGGGCACCCTTATCGCGCAACTGGTACTACCTCAATACGTTGCCACGACTTGCGGCGTCCTGCGGCGCCGACGTCGTACACCTTTCATTTCCCGTGCCTATCGTGCGCAACCGGTTCCGATGTCCCGTCGTAGTGTCGTTGCACGATCTATATCCTTACGATATCCCGGACAACTTTGGGCGGTACCGCGCGGTGTTCAACCGCCTTTTTCTCCGGCAGTGCATGTCAAATGTCGATCATATCGCCTGCGCGTCTGACTTTACCGCAGCCGGGCTTCGAGCGCTGATGCCGATGCTTGCCAGGGAGAGGGCTGAACGCCTCTATCCGTGTGTCGACTTCAATCCCGAGTGCTGCCAGATCCCAAGTCAAATGGATACGAGACGGCCGTTCATCTTGAACGTCGCGCAACATCGCAAGAATAAGAATATTCCGTTGTTGCTGAGTGCATTTGCCGACTTATTGCGCCAGAAATCGATACCTGCCGAAACCTGGTTAGTCATCGTTGGTAGTCAGGGACCACTGACAAATCTAGTCCGGTCGACAATTACCTCCATGTCCCTCAAGAACAACGTGGTTATGGCTAGTATGCTGCCAGACTCCGAGCTCTGCTGGCTATACAGGAACTGCGACCTATTCGTAGCGCCGTCGTCGATCGAAGGATTCGGTCTCCCGCTCGCCGAGGCCTTACGTTGCGGAGCCCGCATCGTTTGCTCTGACATTCCTGTATTTCGAGAGATCGCCGGAAATGAGTGTCTTTACTTCAGTCTGGAATCCGCTACCGCCGCAGCCGAACTAGCCAGAGCCTGCGTCCTGGCGCTTTGCCGCCGTCCGCCAGGTCCTCGGCCACTCGATGCGTTCTCATCCAATGCCATAGGCCCCCAGCACGTCGCCGTCTATTCAAGACTGCTTCGGGAGCAGAGAGATGGGGCTATCACCCATTCCTCGCCAGCCGACCGATCCATGAGTTATGACTCCTCAATTCGGTAAGGACTTCGGTTTGCTTAGCGCAAACATCTTGGGGTTACGAGTCGACGCCGTCAACATGACGATGGTGGTAGAGGCAATCGAGTCTGCCGTTGCGAATAAACAAAAGGGGTATGTATGTGTCGCCGGTGTCCATGGCGTCATGGAAGCATTTCGTAACCACGATCTTGCCCTGGTATTTGCAAACGCGTTCCTGGTTGTGCCAGACGGAATGCCTACCGTCTGGATCGGTCATCTTCAAGGACTCAAGCATATGCAGAGAGTTTTCGGTCCTGATCTGATGCTGGAGCTAATCTCCAGATCCCAAGCCATCGGCTTGTCGCACTTCCTTTGCGGAGGAAACTACGGTGTCGCCGAAGAACTACGACACTCTCTGCAAAAGCGATTCCCACGAGCAAAGATCGTCGGCACTTACACGCCCCCCTTCCACAGCCTGACACCAGAGGAGGAGCACTGGCTTGTCGAGAGACTAAAAGACCTACGTCCGGACATCATCTGGATTGGCCTCAGCACACCGAAGCAGGAAAAGTTCATGGCTCGCCTGCAGTCACGCCTCCCACCAGCGGTAATGATCGGAGTCGGGGCGGCCTTCGACTTTCACTGCGGACGTATCAAAGACAGTCCTGCCTGGGTTAAGCAGTGCGGGTTGCAGTGGTGTCATCGTTTGATTCAGGAACCGTCCCGCCTTTGGAAGCGATATCTGGTGAACAACTCGCAGTTTCTTTACTACATAGGTATGCAGCTCAGTGGCTTCAGGCACTTTGAGCCACCTATGCGCACTAGTGATGTCTACACGTCGTTGCAAGCCACCACCCGGGATTCCAGGTAGCTGCTTACTTCTCAGCACGCTGTCTGACCTCCCTTCGATAGCTACTTCGTAACACTCACAATGACAACTCCTAACCTCGCTATCCAGAACGTAAAACCATCGCCATCGGCAGTCGTTCAAGCCACTGAGCTGAACTCGCCTCCCTTTCTTCGTGTCTGGACACCGATGATTCAACTGTTCCCTGATTTTCTGACTATCATTGTCGTCCTTTGGACGTTCGTCCCTTTGTTCCCTTCAGCCGGTATCGGAAGAGGATTCGCTCATCTACAATGGCCGCCGATTGTCATATCGGTTGCAGCGCTTGGTACAGCGCTCATCTTCCGTTATACAGGCCTGTATGCTCGAGGAGCTACGCCACTGAACATCGGCGAAACTGAAGCCCTGGTGCGTGCCTTTGCGTTCTCGTTCCTGCTTCTCGTACTTGCGGCCTACAATGTCGGGATTGCCGGTTATGGCACCCCTCTTTGCGCCGTATTGGCCATCGGACTTCTGTTGCTCCGACGCTATTCAAGCCGCTACGTAGGACGATGGCTTGTGGGACGTGCTTCAGGCGCTGAACACCTATTGGCGAATCGCGATCGTAATGATGCTCAAAAGGTAAGCGACCCCTACATCCATCCGAGCCGAGCGGTCGAATGCGAAAGCGAGATTTCTGGCCGGTCGGCATTCCCGGCAACCTCCAGCAAACGAGTTCCCGGTTCCATCCGTGATTGGGGTAGTGAAGAAAGCACCGCGCGCAATCGGAACCTGGGCAAGATCGCCTTCGCTGATGCTTGCGCGCCCGAAGACACGATCCATTCGTCCATGGAAGCCTTCGAAGGGCTGAATCTCGGCCTGTCGCCGCTTTTCGAGCCTGGCGGGCCCTCAGGGAGCCGGTCTTGCTATGACATGGTTGGCTTTCCTAGGATCGCCAGTCGGGCCGTTCCGGCGTCTGAGTGCGCACGTGTCGTAGTCAAGCGAGTGGCCGACCTCGCGCTCTGCTTTCCAGGATTAGCCCTCTCTTTGCCTTTATTTCTTGTGACTTCCATTTTGATCAAACTGGACTCCGACGGACCAGTCTTCTTTCGCCAGAATCGGGTAGGCAAAGATGGCCGGGTATTTCGACTCTGGAAATTTCGCAGCATGCGCAAAGACGCGCCTCACTATGAAAGGTCTCCGCTGAGTGATGCCGATGCCCGGCTAACCCAAGTCGGTCGAGTCATCAGGCGCTTTAGCATCGACGAACTGCCGCAACTGATCAACGTCCTTCGGGGCGAAATGAGTCTCGTCGGTCCGCGTCCAGAGATGGCTTTCATAGTGGATCAGTACGGCCCGTTTGAGCGTCAGCGCCTACACATACGCCCAGGAATTACCGGCCTGTGGCAAATCAGTCCTGCGCGTGCGATGCCCATTCACAAGAACATGGAATACGACCTCTACTACATCCATCGACAAAATATCTTTCTCGATCTCGCAATTCTGTTACGCACTATAACGGCTGTGGTACGGGGTATCGGGGCAGCGTAAGTCACCATCGGATCCGTTTCTATTCACCGAGACGCAACCGAACCAACTCAGGAGGCATAAAGATGTCGTTGACAACACAACGAATTCTTGTCACGGGAGCCGGAGGCTTTATTGGCCATCACCTGGTCACTTATCTCAAACAACGGGGCTACTGGGTACGAGGCGCGGATATCAAGTACCCTGAATTCGATACCACCGACGCTGACGAATTCGAGTTGCTCGATCTGCGACGGCGCGACAGTTGCATGCGGGCGACTGTCGGAGTCAGTGAAGTCTATGCCCTCGCCGCGGACATGGGGGGGATGGGATTCATCTCGTGCAATCACGCGAGAATCCTGCACAACAACGCTCTCATTAATCTGGAGACGTTGGAAGCAGCTCGGATCAACGGAGTCGGACGGTATCTGTTTACCTCTTCGGCCTGCGTCTACCCCGAGTATCGTCAACTTGTCACTGATGTCGCCCCGCTGAAAGAGTCCGACGCCTATCCTGCAGCCCCTCAGGACGCATACGGGTGGGAAAAACTGATCACAGAGCAGTTGTGCACTCACTACCGGAACGATTACGGTATCGAAACCCGCATTGTGCGTTTCCACAACATATTTGGTCCCCATGGAACATGGGACGGGGGTCGCGAGAAAGCCCCCGCGGCTCTATGTCGAAAGACCGCATTTGCGAAGCTAACCGACGCTCCCGAGATCGAAATCTGGGGCGACGGCGACCAAACTCGCTCATTCTGCTATGTCGACGACTGTGTGGATGGTCTCCACCGGCTCATGCGCTCCCCCCATGCCGAGCCGCTCAACCTGGGACAAGACCGGATGGTGAGCATTAACCAACTCGCTGACATGGTCGCCGACATCGCCGGAGTTACGATTCGCAAGCGTCATGTACTCGGTCCACAGGGAGTCCGGGGAAGAAACTCTGACAATACCCTGCTCAAAGCGGTTCTCGGCTGGACTCCAACTATCTCCCTGGAAGATGGTCTGTCGAGAACTTATCAGTGGATTGAAAAGCAGGTTCGGGAGGATCTATCTGCCAAACGGCCAGAGCTCACGGCTGTCAGCGCCCCACGGGCGACCACTCTTGCCTAGCGTTCTTCAAACGGACGCGCCAAGCTGGGCGATTCTGACGTCGCAAAAGCGGTTCGCTCAATTCGTGCTGGTCGGAGAGTGGCTGGTGCTATTGGTGGCGCTTGCCTACTTTGCAGGCCGAACGTTACCTCGCAGCTGGCAGAAGTTGAATACCGATTTCCCAAATTATTACCTGGCGGCTCGACTCCTGCACGAAGGATATGACACAAATCGCATTTACGAGTGGATCTGGATCCAGCGCCAGAAGGACCATCGCCAGATAGATCAGCCAATCGTCGGTTTCGTTCCGCACACCCCTTTCTCTGCGCTCGTGATGAGTCCGCTCGCTAAGTGGCCGGCCCTAACCGCCAAGCACGTCTGGCTCGGCTTAAATGCCTTATTTCTGTTTGGAACTGCATTACTACTTCACTCGCTGACCGGACTCCACTGGCGCCGCTTGGCGCTCCTTATACTGCTGTGCTTTCCGATGCACCGCAACCTTCTCTACGGTCAATATTACATATTGCTCCTGCTTCTCCTGACTGCTGCGTTGTGGCTTTACATTCGGAACAAGAGGCTCTCAGCTGGTGCGCTCTTGGGCATCGGATTCGGGCTGAAAATCTTCCCTGTACTTTTTATACTGTATTTTGCTCGCAAACGAGATTGGCGAGCTGCGGGCGGCTTGGTGCTTGGAGGCCTTGCGACTATAGCAGCATCGATTGCAGCCTTTGGCGTTACTCTCAATCGCGTTTACGCGACTCAAGTTTTACCGTGGGCACTTCGCGGCGATGCGATGGATCCGTATAGTCTGGTTTCCAGTTCGTTGTCTTCCCTGCTGCATCGATTGCTTATTTGTGAGCCGGAATGGAACTCCCACCCCATTGCTCATGAGCCAGTACTCTTTGCAGTACTCCATCCCCTGTTGCAGTTGCTGATCCTCTCACCTGCGATTCTTTATTCAATACCGGAAGACATGCGCCCTCGCCAGTTACGCCTGGAATGGGCGGCATTCATGGTTGGCCTGTTGGCTATCTCGACGCTGCCCGCGTCCTATCACTTCACGCTCCTCATTCTGCCTGTCGCTGTGATGGGTACCGTCTTGAACGAGGAACAAAACTGGCCACCGCTCGCCATCCTACTGATGTTGTATCTGGGTGTTTGCTTCCCCGGATGGAACAACAACATTGGGGACGGCTGGTCGGCCTTGTTGTCGGTTCCACGTCTCTATCTGCTGTTCGCGCTGTGCGTCTTCTTTTACATAACGTTGGCCGCCCAAAGACCCGAGCACGCTACCGCCGAAAAGGACCGTCGACTGTGGATAGTTGCACTCGCTTGTGGTCTATTGTTTGCAATCACCACAACGTTACATCACCAAAAAGGGCTGTTTGACAACTACCCGTGGCGTCTTCCCACGTCGTCGAGCATTCTGATTGCTACCAGTCCAACAGCGACGAACGGATCTGTCTTATTCACCGCTTTATTGGATGATGGCTATCGTTCTGGACAGATTTTCGAAGGTCGCGTCCAATTTCGAAATGACGCGGTCGATGAGCTCGCCCAAACTGCAAGCGCTACAGAGCAGTGGATCGAGGAGGCCGATCAAGAATCCGAGGTAGTGAGTGCGGATGCCAAACAGATGTTGCCGACGTTACATCGAGCCGAGTCGCCTGTGGCTTCCCTTGATGGAAAGTGGTTGGCATTTCTTCGACCCGAGCGGGGACGAGGTCGTATATGGCTCAAAGAGCTAAACGGCCTCAGAAGCGAAATTGGCCCCATCACGCCCGCAGACCTTAATGTGCTTGAAATGTCCTTCGGGCCTGAAGAGACGCTGGTCTTTTCCGCTCTGACCTTCGACGGAATCGCACGTTTGTTCAGTGCGAAGCTGTCAGGAAATATCGCTAAGCTACCTATCGATCGCGCCCGCTATCCTGCAGTGTCGCCCGATGGACATTGGCTTGCCTATAGTCAACTAGCCGGTGGGGTGTGGAATCTCTGGATCGCCGACATGCACACCGGAGAATCCCAAAGGCTGACGCGAGCCGAGTGCAACGACATCACTCCTGCATGGGAAACAGACTCGAGAACCTTGATCTACGCCAGCGATTGCGGCCGGGCGCTGTGGTTTACGGCGCTTTGCCGGCGGCGGGTGATTCCCTGACGACACGCAGAATTGGAAGTCATTGATGACTCGCCTGGTAACCAGGTCCAGAGGTCTGTTAATGAAGGCAGGCCGGGCGCTCGCCCGCTCTTTGCCGGAAGACGCACTGTCCCAAGTACCCGGCGCAGTGCGTGTCAGCAACGCGGTTCGCCGGTTTGTCCGGGGCTGTGCGTGGGAACCAGTCCGGCAACTGGGCTTTCACCTTGTCCTGACGTTGGGTTTTGGATTGGCCAGCCGGAAACTGCGCCGGCAACCTGAGATTCTCGGCAGTTAATTCATTGTCATCGTCTGTCACTATCGACCTCCTGCATAGACAACTACTTATTAGTAAAAAGATATAAAGAAGACATATACAAAGGACATACACAGTTTTTTCATATGTTCGGCTAATTACTTCATATGTTGGGCTGATTCAGCTCCTCAACGATCCGCCAAGCCGTCTCCCACATCCGCGTACCACGCTCATCCCCAAACCGATCGGGATACCGGATCACGGTCATATCCCGACGCAGCTGGAACCCGTCAAGTATGGTGACGCTGGCCATGTCCATGGCCGCGCCCACCGCGGCTGCAACCTCGTCCACTTCATCATCCGAACTTTCTACAAGAAGCGCATCGTGAATCGGGGCGCATAGCCATGAGCCGGACTCGGTGGCAAAGATCGACGCCAGGCGCAGCATCTCCGCTCCGTTCGCCTGCATGGGGAAATTGCGCAACATCCGGGGATTGACTTCGGATCCGATATGCAGCGGCCAGCCCAGTACGGTTTTCAGGGTGCCGCCCAACATCCCGAAATCCACCGCCGACTGCGACCACTCCCAGAACTGACGATAGGTTTCATGGTGGAGTCCTAGCAGCTCCCGGGCATAGCTTTCCGGCCGCTGGATCCGCAGCCCCAGCCCGCAGGCTTCCATGCCGTACTGCACAGCCAGGCAACAGCTCTTGAAATGCTCACGGACTGATCTGTGAGTCGCTTTAGTTCCACCGGGTGGGATCGCCCGCGCCTGCCTGGCGAACTCCAGGTAAGGATCGCCGGACTGGTACGCGGCAATCATTGCCGGATCACCGGACAGGGCCGCCGCGATGCCGAATTCCTGCTGGCTCCAGTCGAAGTGCAGCAGTGCCCGGCCCGCCTCCGGCCTGATCAGGTTGCGCATCCACGCTGCCGGCCCGAAGATGAACTTCGCATTGCTTGGCTGGCATCGGCTGGTGCGGCTGCGGAAGGGTGAAAGACTGGTACGATTGCGTCCGTCGTGACCTACTTCGAGACTTGACAGCCGCATCTGCGCGAGCGTGATTCGAAGCTGGCGTAGTGGCTCCAGCCGCGGGTGACGCCGGGCCATGGTGCGAAAGGTGTCTTCCCGCAGATCGAGCCTGCCGCTGGACAGCCGGGGCAACGCGATACCTGCCCGCGCCAGATATTCCGCGAACCGGTGCTCACGGAAAGAGCCTTCGTCGTACACCCCGTAGTCACGATTAACCTCGTCGATCTGCCGATCCTGGACCAGCTGCCAGTTCTGACTCAGCGCAGTGAATGCCGGCATGTCGATGGGTATGCCGCGATGCTCCATGATCGCGACCGCCTTCATGAATCGCCCACGCCATAAAGCGCGCGGCCGATCTATATCGTTGGCCATGTGGCACAGCAGGTCGCCCAGTGCCTCGACGTCGGACCGGCAGTATTCCAGCAAATGGGATCGTTCTTCACTGGAGAATGGCCCGCCCCTCTCTGCCACCTGGCGCATGGACGCCTTGCGCATGGCATCCATGCCGTCCTGCCCGTAGAACGTCAGGGCGCCGAATAAGCTGTTGCCATGGACCAGTACCCGGCCATTGGTCCTGGCCCGGAACTCGACATAAAGATCGAGAACATGCACCGGCAAGAGCCAGCCCAGAGCGAGGTGACATCCCAGCTCCGCAGTCGCGAAGTAGGTGACGATGAGACTGTTCTTGTCGATGGAGTACGGTGGTGAGGTGGAGAATTCGCCCTGGAACTGCCGGATCGTGCAGGGGGAACGCAGACCGTGCGCCACCAGGCAGATCGGCTGCACGATCTCACCCGGTCGCGCGGTGTATTCGAAATCGAGCAGCCAGATCTCTTCGAAGTTCATACCAGGCCCAGCAGCTGGCGAACGACCGGGTGATCCATTGTCCTGATATCGCGATCGGCGAATGCAAGTTTCAGGATCTGGTCGAACGACATATCCGGCCAGTGTGGTTCTGCAGTGATGTTCCCGGACTCGTACAGGTCGTAGCCGCCGGCCTGCATGTTGGCGACGACTCTCACCCAGTTGGACATCGCTCGCATGGCCGCCGCCATGGCGCTTGTATTCCAGGTGTTGGCGCGACCACTCTCATCCGGCAGCCTGACCGGCCACAGGAACAAGGTTTCCTGCCGGGTGATCGCGGTGAACAGTTCAAACCTGGTTATTTCGCCGGGCAGCTGGGACGCTATATTGGGCCGCACGATGTACAGTTCCCTTTCATCTCGCAGCTCAATGGCCCCGATCTGCAGTCGATACTCCTCCTCCGGTCGGACCCTGACATAAACCTGCTTGTTCGGCTTGTGGGTCCCGATTGTGGTCAGGACCCGCTTGACGCCAATGGCATCGGCGTAGTTCTGCGACAGGCGCAGGTTCTCCGCGTTTAGTTCATCGTCCGACTCCAGCGAGAACTTGTCCGGATCAAAGTTAATATCAATTTCGGGCGCAGCCTTCGTCCCGGGCTGGCCATCGTTCGAAATCTTCTCGTCCTTCATAAATCGCTTCCTCCCTCACTTTCATTTGGATTCGAGTCCTTTCGTCCAGTCAATTCCCGGCCGCCTTCATCCGGCGGCCCGCTCGCATTTAGCTTCACTTCGCTCGCGCGTTGGTGTGCGCAGGATTGAGCCAAAGCGTTATTACCCTATACCGGCGAAAATTCGGCGAGCGAACACAGTTTTCGGCGAAAACTGTGACCCGGGTCCCTGGAACTAATGCCAATAAGTCAAGGCGTGATTTTTTTGGAGAGGCCGAAGAAAATTCGTCGACAGCGGTAAGGCTAGGTGCTGAAGGAGGGACTGGTGCTGATTTTAAAGAGCGCCTGGTACCCAGCGCCGCGGGCGTAAGGAAGGGGATCACCTTCCAGGCGGAAGTATTTGCGAAGTCCTGCCCTAATGCCCTGCATTCGCTTTTCGATTTTCGGCCGATCGTGTTTCCGCACAATCGAATCAGAAATTGTGCCGCAATTATCAGCTAGGAACTTCAATGAGAGCCACGCCTTATTCGGGTTCTTGCTTCGATGGTCGGCGAAACCCAATTCGTCGTAATTCAGGGGTTCACGGATTTCGCCCGCTACCACGATCTGAACCTGTTTATCACTGATAAACGTTATTTCCAGTTCTTCCCATGCGGTGATCCCGGGTCTGGCCGTGTTCTCAAGTGTCGCTAACCCGGCAACCTGCTCCTGGCGTTCAGCAACATACTTTCTGGCCTCCGCTTTCCAGTGTTCGGTGCGGCTAATGAGCGTTGAGCGAAGGCGAGACAGTTCCCAGTCCGCCTCTGCCCCGGGAGGCAGGTGGCCCTTCATGTCTACAAGCCATGAATTGGCGTAGTCAGCCAGCCACCGATCGAAGGCTTTAAGGTCGCGATCGCTCCACACCGCGTGAAGACCGCGAAAAGACCAGGCATCGAATTTCGCGATGATGAGATAACCGTAGCGCGAGAGCGTCAGGAGACGCATCTCATGGGTCGCACCCGACTCCGGGTGCTCGGCTAGCATTCTCAGGTAAGTCACGTTCGCCTGGTGCACTTCCTGTTCAGCGCGCGTCGTCGCATACCGCCAGACACGGTGGCGGGGATCATCCACCGGAAACGGGTTCGAGTCCACGGGGTCCGATGATTGCCCGTTTTCCGGCTTGCCATTATTATCGTTCTCGACCACTCGTACTCCGACCCGAGACGCCTGGTTGCGCCGCACCGCTCTTAACCGCAGGTGCGGCGTTTATTTTACTCGCACCACAGGCAAAGTCGTTTCCCAGCGCTTGCGCAACGATAAGCGGCTGCGCCCAGATCTACCGCGCTTCTGCCAAAAATAAATTTCGAGGCCAGTTATGGAGCAGGATCGCCTCGGGAACAAGAACTAATCAGCCGGGCCAGCCGTTCCGATTTCGCCGGAGGCTCGGGCTGACTTCGGCGTCGTGAGGCTGGGTTGCTACTGGCGCTGGCCAAAGGGCGCGAGAAGGGAGTGCCGTGTAAATCGCTGCTCTTCGCGAAAGCGGCGCCGGACGGGAATGACATGTGCCACGTTTGAGTGGTAGCGCGAATGCATGGCCTTGGCTAACTATTGCCCTCCATCACGGCGAGAGGAACGCTTTCCCCAGCTAACCCCAGAGGGTCATCGCCACCGCATCACCTGCGGTGTTCTGGGCGAGCCGGTGGTCTTCTTTGCCGGCATCCTAGGGGAGTGCCCAATTACCCGCGGGTTAGGTGCTACAAGCTTGATATTGCGGCGCGTGCCAGATCCTTCCGCCTTGCTGCCCGTAAACAGAAGAGACTGTTGAAAAACTAGCGGAGAGTGGTGAGGTCTGGGTGGGGGAGGGCTTTAGTCGAGAGGTTGCTTTTGCTTGTTTAGCTCCTTACCAATAGCCATCTCGTTTCATCCGAGCCGCGCATTGAGGCTGGGCGGTCGTTGCGTTAGGAACCGTACCAGGCGTTTCAGATTCTGGGCGGTGGCGGCCAACAAGAACTGCTCATCTACGTTCCACAGGCGGCGTAGTCGAACTCGATGCAGCCGCATTCGCTGCTTGAGTTCAGCAAACAACGCTTCGATTTTGTAGCGAGCCCGCCGCGAACGCTCGTAAGCTGGCGTCCCGGCGAGGTCGCGAACGCTTTGCCGGGCGGATTCTTGCTCATGCACAAATAGTCGGCGATAAGGCCCAGACGTGCAACGTTTCTTTTGCGGGCAGTTCGCGCACTGCGCTTCCGTGGAGCGATAGAGGTAGCCTTGACTCTCGCGCCGGCGGCCGTTGAACGAGAGCGCCTTTCCCTCAGGACAGTAATAGGCATTCTCAGCAGGTTCGTAACGAAACTGGTCGCGAGTGAAGCGCCCTTTCGTCTGATGACGACGGTCTATAACCGGAATGTGCGGTTGCACGCCGCGATCCAACAGCCACGCCAAAAACTCGCCACTGCCGTATGCCTTATCGGCTCCTAAATCTTCTGCTCGAATCCCCAGTTTCTCGGCTCGCTCGACCATCCTGCGCGCAGCTATGGTCTCTTGCGAGAACCGTGCCGGTGTAGCTTCTACCCCCAGGATGACCCGACTGGTCGTATCGATGAGATAGTTATCGTAGTAAGCCATCTCGGCTGTCCTCCCACCCTTGCTTGTCAGGATCGCGTCTGGGTCCGTGGTGGAGATCATTTCCGCACCGGACACTGGGTTCACCTGGTCTAACTCCGCCAAATACTCTTCCACTGTCCTTGAAACCTGGGCCGCTTCCTTTAACTGCTCTCGCGGAACTCGACTCGCTGGGCTAGCGTCGGCTCTCACCACGGTCCCGTCCACCGCCAGATTCTTTCCTTCCACCAACCCAACCGCCAAACACCGGCGCACGATCTCCTCAAATACTTCTCGAAATATGCCCGACTGGCGAAAGCGTCCGTGCCGGTTCTTGGAAAATGTCGAGTGGTCCGGAATCTCCTGATCCAAGTCCAGCCGCGTGAACCAACGATAGGCCAGATGCATCTTCACTTCTTCCAGTAAACGCCGCTCACTGGTAATGCCGTAGAAATAGCCCACCAGCAACAAGCGCAACAATACTTCGGGATCAATCGACGGCCGGCCGGTGGAACTGTAGAGACTCCTCAGCCGCTCGCGCACAAAGCTCAAATCTACATGCCGGTCAATCAGGCGCAGTAGGTGGTCTTCAGGAATCTGGTCCTCTAAGCGGAAGTAGTAGAACAGTGCATCCGTCCTTGGCTGCTGACCCATCATCGGTAACGTTCCCCCTCAACGTCTTGCTTAACACGAATGCTGGCCCAACAAAAATGAAAACCTCGAATCGGAACCGAGTTTTTCAACAGTCTCAGAAGTGTTCGGGCAAGCTGCACACTGCCCGTTCCACAAATGTGGACAAGGCGTGGAGTGGGAAACTCGCAGTCGACGGATGCTATGGCGTTTACCAGTACATATACGGCTGCGCCAGAAGTCCGGGATGGGCGTTTTACGTCCAAGTGGTGGTGCCAATGTGGTTGCCGGATGCTGCCCGACTTCCCGGGAGTAATCTCCCACGGTCCCTGGGTCGCACGACTCTCGTGGGAGCGACCATCAACAGTCAGCGAGCAGCCTCGAGGAGCGATAAGACAACGTCGGGGCCCGTCAAATCGCTTACTACCGCTGAATTTCTAACAGCGCCAGTCCGTCGGCGGGCACATCCAGTTCTAGCACTCCATTTTTCAAGATGGCGATTTCAGCGGGAGTGAGCGCGCTTTCCCGATTGAGTTGCTCGATTTGTGCCTGAGTTGGATACCGCGGGCTGCCCATCGCACGGTAGGCGGCTAAGCTATTGCTGTGTTTCTCATCCACGCGCCGGATGAGGAAGGGCGCCGAAGCGCTTACGTTTCTAAACTCCAACCGCATGTGGTGCGTCGTGCCCTTCTGATCTGGCTCGACCAGGTTCCACACTGCGACCACGATCAAGCCGTCAGAGCGCCGCGTGACCAGAACATTGCTGGACTGATTGGCGAGCCGCTCATCGCCCAGTCGATGCATTAGCGCGTAGTCGTAGAATGCAGGTTTCTTGATGCCGCCAACTGCGATGAGCCCAAAGGTATTGTGGAAAGGGCCGTCGGAGACTCCGCCTTCTTCGAAAACATCGTCGAAGGTCCAGTACGACATCATTTGCACTAAGCCGTCGCATTGGACGATGTCATAACCGAGGGCCGGACCGACATAAGTGCTATCGCGGGCACCGAGATCACCGTACGAAGGGACGCTCCATTCCGTCCAGAACAGCGGAAGCTGCGGCCGCCCGGAACTGCTGATTTGATCGTGCACCTTCTTGATAGCGCGGCACACCCGCTGGTTCATCGGAATCTGTTCGGTGGTATGAAACAGATTCTCAACCGTGTCGTCGCCGTATCCGTGGCTCGAAACGAAATCGATCGGCACATTCTGTTGCGTTACGAGGGTAAGGAATGGCTCGATCCAATCGGCCGCGGCGGTCGCGGGTCCGCCAACACGTAACAGTGGGGAGATGGACTTAAGCGCGCGAGCGGTGTGGTCATAGAGCTCGAAGTATGTTGCCTGCTTGGGGTTTCCCGCCCAGAAGTCGATGTTGGGCTCGTTCCAAACTTCAAAATACCATTGTGAGACTTCTGCGAGACCGTAACGCTCAACCAGGTGCTGGGCAAAGTGGCGGACCAGGTCGTCCCATTTGGCGTAGTCCTTCGGTGGCGAGACGTTCTGCTTGTACCAGAAGGGATGGATCGCATTCGGGTCGGAGGCCAGCTTTTTTGGCATGAAGCTGATCTCGACCATCGGGCGCACCCCATTGGCCAGCATGCCGTCGTAGATTTGGTCGACATAGGTGAAGTTGTATACGGGGTTGCCCTGCTTGTCCTCGTCATAGACGCCGACTTCATCGTGCAGGATGGCGTGACCGCGAACATAACGGACGTCAGTCGCCTGCTTCACTTCTTGAAGGTCGCTGCGATAGGCGGAGCGAAGCGCGAGAACGGCACGACCGGAGCCGAACATCTGCTCCCAGAAATGGGGAAAAGGAGTTCTGGGCGCATTCGCATCGATGGTGATGGTTTCGGGTGCGAGTGCCTGGGAATAGGCGGCAATGGGAAGCGAAGGCAGAACGAAACATAACGCAAGGAGAAACCTCCCGAGAATGGGAGTTCCCAACTTAGCGCCCAAACGGCGGGAGCGAAGTTGGGGCACCTGGTAAAGCGGCCACAGCAGTTTCCCAGAATGGGACGCGGAGGGTACCCCCTCCCCCCTCCCCCTCAGATATTTAGAATCATAGAGATACGCAGCGAATACGATGCAAAGTATAGATAACAAACGAGCTATACATAAATCATAGATATGAAAGGAGTTGAGGGAGCGGTCACGAGCTGTCGGTGGTTGATTATCAGATACTGCCTGGGGGGAATTGGACGGAACAGGATGGAATGCGGGGTGAGAATCGCGCGCGGCGGGGTACAACATAGAGCCTCCAAAATGCGGGCCGATAGCTGTCAGCTTTCGGCCATGAGCCGTAAGATGGCAGTAAGTTCGAACAAGCTGCTCGAACAGCGAAGCAGCAAAAGAAACAACTTTGTGGGAATAAGCCCCCACGCTAGTAGCGTGTCAAAGGCGAAGATGGATTGCAAGAGATTTTTGAAAAATCTGCTGACAAATTCCTGAATTGGGAAGAACTCATATTCAACATGAGGGTTCCAGTAAACAGGATCAAGGGCGCGGCTCGAACCCGGAAGAGATAGGGGACAGCGCACCCGAAGCATTATAAGTTTCTGGGGTTGGGCAACCAAAAAGAAAAGTTATGCCTCATACCCCTAGTAGTCGGGGTAGCTTGATTGCGACCGATGTGCCGTCGGCCCAAAGGTGCTCTCAGGATTTCAAAACTGTGCTAGCTTGCGATGAAGTAAAGAAGAAGGGCGCGTCGCGAGTGCGGCAATTAAAGGTTCCGCCCAAGATACACCTACTGGCTCATAGATCAGGGTGCTTGTTACTGCTGCACACTTGCTATCTATGGCGCGCGAGCATTACCCGTTCATTGCTGGTTAGCAATGGATAACAGATGTCCACCCGAGTTGTTGGCGTAACCGGTTACCGAGTTCGCTCAGCCGATGGCGAGTTGCTTGCCACGCCGAAACTCCCAGCCAACACAACCCTCCTTGAAAGTTCTGTTTCTGGCCGAGACTCGATCTCAACTGACCGCCTGAGTATTCAGGCGGTTCGTCGATGGTTCGCAAACGTGAACTCACTCTGCTCCAGGCGCGCCTATTCGTCTAGAACCGCTGCACGCCGGAGGAAATGTCATGAAGAGTTTGAGGTTTCTGCTTCTTAGTTTATTGGTTTTGTTTTGCTGTGTGATGTTCACACCCGATGCCCGGGCGCAATATCGCGGGTCCCTCCGCGGAACCGTGAGTGATCCCCAAGGTGAAGTAGTTCCTGGCGCGACGGTGACGCTGGTGAACAAAGACACGAATAATACGTTGGTCGCCACCTCTGACGACAATGGCATTTACACCTTCAACGGGTTGCCGCCGGCGCCTTACCGGCTCACCGCGGAGCACCCGGGATTCAAAAAGCAGGTGCTTGAGGATGTTCAGATTATCCCCGAGCAGCTCAATTCCCTGAACCTGCAATTTCAGGTGGGAGCGGTTGAAGAGACCGTGACGGTGTCGAGTACAACGGAGGCGTTGGACACGGAAACAGCCACTATCAGCAGCACGATCTCCAGCAACCAGATTCAGCACATGCCGTCGTTCAACCGCGACGTCTTTCAGTTGGCGCAACTGACGCCGGGAGTTTTTGGAGACGGCTCGCAACAAGGCGGCGGCGGGGCCTACGAGTTGCCTGGGAACCAAGGACCGGGCGGGACCAGTGGAGGTAACGGCGGAATATTCTCGACGGAGAACGGACCACAGATTAACGCCGGCGGCGGCCAGTATGGGAACAACGGCATCAGTATTGACGGCATCAGCACGGTCAGCGCCGTGTGGGGCGGCACGTCGGTGATCACCCCAAGCGAAGACTCGGTGGATAACCTGAAGGTCGTCTCGAACAGCTACGACGCGGAGTTCGGCAGGTTCAGCGGCGCGCAAATTCAGGTCAGCACGAAGAGTGGCACGAATGAACTGCACGGCAGTGCCTTTTTCAAGGCGTCACGGCCAGGACTGAATGCCTACCAGCGTTGGAACGGCGTCGGTTCCACTAACCCGGGCACGCCAGCTGAGCGCGGCCTGAACCGTGATGAAAACCGATTCAACCAATATGGCGGCAGCCTGGGCGGACCTCTTTGGAAAAACAAGTTATTTGCCTTCTTTAACTGGGAGACCAGCCCGCTTTCAGCCTCGACTACGTCTCAAGGCTGGTATACGACAACACAGTTTGCCAGCGTTGCGCCGCCGGGCAGCATCGCGGCAAAGTACTTGTCATTTCCGGGAAGCGGTGTGGCATCGAACGGGATCATTCAGCGTAGCTGCGCATCCATCGGGTTGCAAGAAGGGGTGAACTGCAACACCGTATCGGGTGGCTTGGATGTGGGCTCGCCCGTGAAGACCGGCTTGGGCTTACAAGACCTAAGCTATGGTGGCAATCCCAATATTCCGGGCGTAGGCGGGGGCCTGGATGGAATACCCGACTTGGCGTACTACAACCTGGTAAACCCGACGAACACATCACAGATGCAATTCAACGGCCGCCTCGACGCCAATGTCACTCATAACGACTTGGTCAGCTTCACAATCTACTGGGTGCCGGTGTCAACCACGGATTACAACGGCACGACCCGTCCGATGAATCTCTGGCATCACTCACAGATCAACGATGCCTTTGCGGCAATCTGGACCCATACATTCTCGCCCAGCTTGCTGAACCAGGCGCGCGCCAATGCCGCGGGGTGGCGTTGGAATGAGGTGACGAGCAATCCGCAGGCGCCGTTTGGATTGCCGCAGGACAATATTGATAACATCGGCACTGCAAATCCCGCCTTCTTCGGTGCCCCTGGACCCAGCAACCTGAACCAGTGGACTTACACCTACAGTGACGTCCTGACCAAGATCATTGGACGGCATAGCATCAAGGTCGGCGGCGATTTAACCCGGCTGTATTACTTGAATAACCCTGTCTATGCGGCGCGGCCCAGCTTTAATTTCCACAATCTGTGGGATTTCGCCAACGACGCGCCCTATTTTGAAAATGGCCAGTTCGACTCCCAGACGGGTGTTCCCTTTGCGAATCGCCAGGACGGCCGCGAAAATATATGGGGCTTTTTTGGGCAGGACGATATTAAAGTCCTTCCTACCCTGACCATCAACCTTGGCCTGCGCTGGACGGACTTCGGAGCGTTTGCCACAAAGCAGAATAACCTGGACGTGGTGGAGTTTGGAGCGGGCCCGAATCCACTGACAGATCTCCACATTCGCGTAGGTGGAAGTCTCTACACCCCACAAAAATCAAACTTCGGCCCAATGGTTGGATTCGCCTGGTCGCCCAGTAAATATGATGGCAAGGCAGTGTTCCGCGGAGGCTTTGGCATCAGCTACAACCAAAACGAAATCGCCATCACAACCAACGGCAGCGGCAATCCGCCCAATGCGGTGCAGGCAAGTTTCACCTGTCCCTACCCCTTCAATACCAACCCCTCGTGCGCGGGAACCGGCATCCTCTATGAAACAGCCACCAGTCCTACCTCTCTTTTTGGATATGCACCCAACCCAAATACGATCACAACCTTTGGCCCCGATAACCTGCCGATCAATGGGCAGTCAATCTTTGTAACAGGCTTTCCCTCGAACCCCAAGAGTATCGCCGTCTACCACTATTCACTGGACTTCCAGTATCAGTTGCCGGCCAACTGGGTGATGACGATGAGTTACATGGGAAACCAGACACGGCACCTTTTGATACATAGCAACTGGAATGCAATCGGCGCGGCGGCCGGGTTTGCGCTTAACCCGAAGGTCAATAACCTGAACTTCTGGGATAACAGTGGCGATGGGAACTTCAATGCAGGGATCTTCAGCATTGCGCACAATTTCTCGCACAGTTTCCAGATATCAGCGGCGTACACCTGGTCGAAAGCCATGGACGAGAATTCAGGCCCGTACTACGAGGATCCGTACCCTTACAGTTCGAGTGCCGCGTATGGACGTTCGAACTATAATGCGACAAATGCGTTCAAACTGTATGGCTTGTGGCAGCCTACATTCTTCCACGACAACAGCTGGCGTTCGAAGGTAGTGGATGGGTGGACTTTGAGCGGCATATGGAACGTGCATTCCGGCTTTCCCTGGAATCCTTTCTACAACATCAATGGTAATGTCTATTACTCGAGCAGCGGTTACGGCCAACTGCGTCCCGCAGCGATGCTCCCGGGGGCGGGTACGAGCACCAGTAACAGCGCATTCATGCAGGCTGTAAACCCAAATTACGGCGGCAACGGTACTACCTTTTTCGCGCCCCCAAGTTATGTGCCAGGGCCGAACTTTCCGGCCATCGGGCCTGCGCCACTGCCTGGAATTCAACGCAACACTTTGAACTCGCCAGGCTATAACGACGTCGATCTCAGCCTGAGCAAGGGTTTCGGCTTGCCGAGGATCCCAGGGCTGGGAGAGAGAGCGCAGTTCCTAGTCCGTGTGGACGTTTACAACTTCTTCAATAAGACGAACATTAACTCTCAGACTATCGACGCGAATCTGGGTTCGGTGGCGCCAAACGGAACGTTAACTCCGAACTCGAACTTCGGCGTGGCCGGCGGCGCGTTGGGCAGTAGAACGGTTCAACTTCAGGCGAGGTTCAGCTTCTAAATTTTCACCTGGCAGCGAATGGTGCCCGGAAGTTCCGTCCTCTGGGCTCATCGGAAATGCAGAGGGATTTGTTCCAAAATGCCGGGAAAGCTTATCAAGACGGTTGATCTTACTCGGCGGAATTTTCTGAGCACGAGCGGACGACTCCTGCTGCTGGCTCCGGTCGTCAATGCCTTTCCGTGGCTGAGTTGCTCTCATACCGCGGCGACGCCATCGAAGGAATCCTTTGCCATCATTCCGTACTCGGGGACAGACGAGCAACTGCTCGACGACGTCGAACATACGGCGTTTCAGTTTTTCTGGGAACAGGCCAACCCGCGCACCGGACTCGTTAAGGATCGAGCAAAGTCCAGTGGAACCGACACCTATACAGTCGCGAGCATCGCCTCCACCGGCTTCGGACTGACGGCCCTCTGCATTGGCGATGCCCGCGGATACATGCCAACGCCAGCCATCCGGGCACGCGTATTCGCCACTCTCAACTCAGTCGTTAACCTCGTCGCGGGGCACAACGGCTTCTATTATCACTTTGTTGACTGGGAGACCGGACAGCGCGCCTGGAAGTGCGAGTTGTCATCGATCGACACGTCCCTACTGCTTTGCGGCGTGCTGACGGCGCGCCAGTACTTTCACAACGACGGCCAGATCGTCGCTCTCGCCAACAAGATTTATTCGGGCGTGCAATGGCCGTGGATGTTGAATGGTGGCGCGACGCTCTCCATGGGATGGAAACCGGAATCAGGCTTTCTGGATAGTCGTTGGAGCCGCTATTGCGAGCTCATGATGATCTACCTGCTGGGCATCGGGTCGCCCAGCTATCCGCTGGCTCCCGCAACCTGGAAGGCTTGGTCGCGACCAACCTACACCTATCAGGGAATCACCTACATTTCGGCGGGTGATCCGCTGTTTACCCATCAGTATTCGCAGGCCTGGTATGACTGTCGCAACAAGCGCGACGACTATGCCGACTATTTCCAGAACTCGGTGAAGGCCACGCAGGCACACAAACTCTTCTGTCTCTCGCTTCATGATCGATTCCCGACCTATACCGAAAATCTTTGGGGAATCACCTCGTCCGATTCCGAACATGGATACGTAGCATGGGGCGGGCCGCCGGCAATGGGCCCCATCGATGGCACGGTCGTTCCTTGTGCCGCAGGCGGGTCGCTGCCATTTGTGTACACCGACTCTGTGGCCGTGCTGCGGAACATGCGTGGCTATAAGGGCGTCTGGGATCGTTACGGACTCGTCGATGCATTTAATCCCATGAACGGCTGGGTGAATGCTGACGTAATCGGAATCGACGTTGGCATCACCATGTTGATGGCTGAGAACCAACGAACCGGGCTGGTGTGGAATACCTTCATGAGCAATCCGGAAGCGCAGAAAGCCATGCAACTGGCCGGATTCCGGGAACTCGCTCAATCCGTCCCTGCGTTGAAAAAGGCAGCATAAGCGTGCCGAGTGCGCTCCACGAGGCCCCTTAAAACTGCGGGCGATTCCTACTCGAACGGTTCCGTTTAGCACACCGAGTTGAGCGGACACACCGATATCCCGCTGCAATTCAAGGACGCCGGGTCGTTCGAGGGGGAAGCACCATTGCCGGTAACGCAAATTGGCTACACACAAGCGGTGAACATTCACTGCACGATGGAGGGCAGTGTTGCTATGACGTTTCAAGTAAAAGGCACTATCGACAACAGCAAACCGGTCCTTCATTTAGTAGTGAGTAGTCGTAGCACCGCCGGTTCCGTTGCCACGACTTGCAACGCTGGCATCTCGGCTAACAGCCCCGTTACCCCCACCTCCAGTCCGAAAGAGCTCGCGTGGGATATGCCATCCTTCGTTTGGGGTGGATCAAGATTTCCCGCCACCCTATCAACCCCCCCAGACTTCACCAGCAGCTTGAAAATCCGGATCAATCAGACGGATTGAGCGGCTCGTGGAATCAGTGGAGGCAGCAGAATCCTGGGATTCTGCCGTTAACGAATGCGTAGGAGGTTGGAGTATGAGGCGATCCAGATCAGGCGCGAAGGCCATACTTGTTATCGCGATGCTATCGATTTGCGCAACAGCAGCTCGTGCCGGAGAAGGCTATATCTACTCAGGGACCAGCGGCCGCGGTGCTTCCTTTTACCTCATTGGAGGTCAGTACAGCCTCTACGTGTATGCCAAGCGTCCGATCAAAGGCTATTACACACCGGAGTCGAAGAGTTGCATTTTCGGTGGAAACCTGCAGCGTGTGTCGCCGACGCACGACGTCATGTCGTTTGGGTCTGGAGTCACGATTGGGACCATCGTCCCGCATAAGATCGGCCCGATGCCGATCACTCTGCCCGCAGGCCTCTACGCTCTTTATATCGCGCCGCTCACGGATTGTGATTGGCACTTCAGTCTCGAATCAACCAGCCAGAACACTCCCGGCCTGGCCCCTGTGGAGATGCTCAGGAGAGACAAAGGGCTGGAATCGTCTTCGACCGCGTCCGTGAAGGACCAGGTGCAATTCTATGCTCAATATCGTACAGACCACGGCTCGAATGCGCCCGCGTACGGGGACGTGCAGATCATCCACGACGGGAAAATTGTCCGAACATTCCCGCTGAAGGTTGGTCATGATGTAGCCAGCGGAGCGAACACATTTTTCCTGGACATCCAGTGGGAACAGAGCGACAGCCAATATTTGGGAAAGAACACTGTGAAGTTCATAGTAACGATTGGCTCGGATGAGTTCAGAAGTGACCGGGAGTTTACGCTCACCCAATGAGGGTACGGCCACAAGACAGGGCGCAGTGCCGCTTCCATTCCAGGCCGAGCCGCGGCCTCGAAGCGGGATTGGTGGTGGAGCCGTATCACGGCGCACACGGAAAGTATCCACTTTGACGGGTAACGCCCTATGCGCTGACGTGGCGCACTGTAAGCGCGGGCCCGTCACACTTCCACGTGTTGCCGACTTCCATGTAAGTTGACTGGGGCCTTCGGCCCGCGAAACTCCATGAAAATCTTTTCGATCCCAGCAATAATCCAGAACGGCGGGGAGATGGCGAGATCGAAAAGACATTGGAGATGCTGAAGCCGAATGTAAGTTTGATCCGGAGCGTGCATGATCGAGCGAATAAATGGTGCGTTGTCTCTCCCTCTGTGGGAGCGGCGATAGCCCGAGACCCAGGTTAATGTAATCTCCAGCACGCTCTCCGCTCCCCCCAGGAGGAAGCCTATGCCTTATAGGATAGCGGGGATCGATGTCCATAAAAGGAAGCTGGCCGTGGTTGTGGCTGACGTCGAAGTCGAAGAAGAATATCAGTTTGAGCGACGCTGGTACGGTAGCAATCCTGAGCAGTTGCGGGTGCTGTCGGAGTGGCTCATCGAACAGCAGATCGAAGAAGTCGTGATGGAATCAACCGCGCAATATTGGAAGCCGGTTTGGGGAGCGCTGGAGCGATATTGGAAGCCGAGGTGTCAGAGTCGGGAAGGTGCAGGCCGGATGTCGGCTACCCTTCATCTGGCACAAGCCTTGTCCAATCGCGGGCGGCGCGGGCGCAAGAAAGACTTTCGAGACGCGGAACGTTTGGTGAAACGGCTCGTATCGCAGGAGCTAGTCTTGAGCTTCGTGCCCGATACCGAACAGCGCCTGTGGCGAACACTAACACGCACCAGATATCAACGGACGCGTGACAGAGTACGTCTGCAGAATCAGTTAGAGGCACTGCTGGAAGAAGCCCATATCAAGTTGTCCAGTTTGGTTTCAGATCTCTTGGGTGCCAGTGCACGTCGTATGTTACAGGCGCTAGCGAACGGAGAAACCGATCCCGCGGCTCTGGCCATCTTGGCCGATCAACGCTTGCGCGCTACGCCGGCGCAGTTGCATGACGCGCTAGGTGCCTGCACGGAGCTCAACCCGGTCTACCGACGGCTGGTAAAGATGGCACTCTTGGATTTGGAATTAATCGAGCAGCAGATCGGCCAAGTGGACCAGGAGATCGCGAGTCTGCTCCGCCAGCATCAGGATGCCGTCGAAAGGCTGGCCGAGGTCCCCGGTCTCGGGGTGGATTCTGCGCAACAGATCATTGCCGAAGTGGGTGCCAAGGCCACGACCTTCGCCTCAGCCAAGAATCTCTCGTCGTGGGTGGGAGCATGCCCGGGAGAGGAAGAAAGCGCGGGCGTGAACCGCAGCCGGCGCTCGCCGAAGGGCAACCGCCAGATGCGCCGCATTCTCAATCAAGCTGCGAATGCTGCTGTCAAACAGAAAGGGAGCATCTTCCAGATCGTGTACCGTCGTCTAATACCGCGCCTAGGACACAACAAAACCATCGGCGTGATTGCGCATCGCCTCTGTCACCTGATCTGGATAATTTTGCATAACGGCGTTCGGTATGAGGAACGCGGCCCTGCAGTGTCGGAAAAGTCCACACAACGTCGTGCTGCACGAATGATCCGAACACTCAGAATCCTTGGCTATCGAGTCGAACCTCTAGCGAATCCGGCATGAGGAACGTGATTTTCGACCCAGTCTTTGTCAAGAGCAAGCAAGGATCTTCCTGGGGCGCTCGCGAGAGCGCCCGATACAGTGATTGCAGGACTCGTAGCGTGCACTCTATGCCTCTCAGCAATGGTTCCTGCCTAGCGCAGAACCGGACATCCATTCGCAGTCTCGGGCTCCAAAGAGCCGTCACCGAAGATTGAGTCTGTGTTCGCTGCCAGTCCCGAAACAATTCGGAGAGAGCCTCCGGAGTTGACCTCCCTCGCTCAGTCGGCTAACTTGCAGGACCTGGCAGCCTGCGCGCTCTGTAATCCTGTCGATTTCCTCCCGCGGGCGGTGGTTAGGCCGCCACGCCCTTGTGATCTTCTGCCGGCACGAAGTTTCGCTTACCCCGATCCACAGCAAGCAGATACGCGACCATCTTCCGGGCTACCGCCAGCGTTGCTCGGTTGGCATTGCCTTTCTGCTTTTCGGTCTCATAGACCAGCGCCAGTTCATGGTTCTCTCTGGGCGCCAGCTTCGCGGCTTCCACCAGTACTCGTTGGATATGCTTGTTGCGCTGTTTGGAAAGCGGAGTCCGAATTACCTTGTCGGCGGAGCTCTTTTCGTCACCGCAAAGCCCGCAATAACTGATGGCCTGTTTGATCGAGGGGAAGCGCGAAACCTCCCCTATCTCCAAGGCCCACGTCAGGGCGGTGATCGGCCCCACTCCGGGAACCGTCCTGAGTCTTTTGATCCTGTCGGCCAGCAGAGGGTCCCGCTGCAGCGAACTCACCAGGGCATATTCCGTTTTCTGCAGCCGTACGATGGCATCCCGGCTGAGCTTCAGCAAAGGTCGAATATTGGAATGGATCTCCTCGTTGCTCGACAGAAGTTCACGGAAGTAGCCCACCTTGTGCAGCCTTTGCTTGCTATAGGTCACTCCGGTTTCCATCAGTAGACCCGAAACCCGGTTCTTCAGTTGCACCCTCTGGCGCACCAGCAGATGCCGGTAGCGTAGGGTTCGACGTCGATCCCGAATCTCGGTTGTTGCCATGTGGCATTCCGGCAGGAAGTCGCAGCGTAGGCCGTCAGCAATCTTGCCGGCATCAATCCGATCGTTCTTCTTTTTCGCTGCGGCGATGGCGCGCAGCATCAGCGGATGCGCCACCTTTACCTGGGCCGCGTGGGGCAGCAGATGATCATAGATCCAGCCCGTGAAGATCGTGGCTTCCATGGCTACGCTCCAGGGTTGAGGAAGAGTCTTCATCCAGCTGTCCAGTTCGCCTCGCGTGGCCCCGATCTTGCCTTCCTGCAGGACCTTCCCACTCGTATCCTTCACGCAATAGCTGATCGTTTTCTTGTGAACATCCAGGCCGATGTAATACATACTCTCCATGAGGAGCCTCCGTGGTTGTTCTCTGAATCAACGGTCCCGTTGAGTTCAGCTTTTTGTACACCCGTGCTCCTCACTCGACTTAACATTCAAACAATACGACCAAATGGATTTCCGCCGCGAAATGCGCCCAATAGAATTAGCAGACCTTGGGGGGTTCTCGTTACTAATCCGTCCAGATCTCCCAGAACAAGATTTCTGGACAAGCTCCGGGAGGGCCGAGCCACCGACCAACCGTTGCTGAGGAAGGCTGGCTTCTGGCCTAGTGCGGAAGAAAGCCGGGGACGAATGCCCCGGCCGGCCGCCTAGACGAAGTGTAAACAGACTACGGGTTGATTCTGCGGCGAACGACTCCGACCGCGCCCAGCAGACCTGAGCCAAGCAGCAGAAGCGAGCCAGGCTCCGGAACCGTGCTCGTGGTCAGGTTCGTGATTCCGACGTAGTTATCGGTCAAAGTGAAGTACTTGATGTTCGAGCTCGACTCCGCAAAGCCGTAGAACGCGCCGCTGTCATCGCTGCCATCGGTCGCGAACGTCAGGTTGTACGACTCGATCAGGCTCCAGCTGGCGTCGTATACCGCGATGGTCGTGAGTGTGCTCCCGCCACTGTAGTAATTCAAGAAACCGCCGACCGATGAAACCTGTGAGGCAAACGCGAACGTCATGGTATCGCTCGCGCCGTAGAAATCAAAAGAGTCGTTCACGCCCGCCATGGGTCCGAGGGCACCCGTCCAGACGCCATTGGCTCCGTAGCCGTAGAAGCCCGTATATCCAAACACCGAGCCGCCCTGGTTGGAGCTATTGGTTGAACTCCAGGTGACTATATTGGATGTGCCGAAGGTGTTGGGGCCTCCGCCAAAATAATCGACTGCCGGCATCGGTATGACCGTGCCGCCCGGAATCGAAGTTACGACGGTCGCACCCGCGTTCACGGCGATCAGCGAAGCGACTAGAAACAGTGAAGCAGTGAATTTTCTCATGATACAAGGATGAACGAAAAACATTTGCCGAGTCGTTGCTCGAAGGCATCCTGCTGGTTGCGCGTGAGCAACGAGCCGGGACAGGCGGCGATGAGAGATACGACCAGACTGTTTCAGCCGTGCCGCAGGACGAACCGCACGGGTGACCGCCGCAGGATCTTCCCACGACTCTTACACAAGACGCCTTGACGCTGCTATTCACCCAGCATGCGGCGGGCTAATTATGCGGGCTGAACGTGGCGCTGCTACCGCCGTCAGCTCAGATAGAGAGGATGTCGTCCCTCCCGTCGTTCAGTGGAGGCCGATCGGCTGGCTGGGCATGATGGACGAGTCCCGACTCGAAGACGAATGCTAATGGCCGATGCCGCGTGGAGAAGCAACCGGGCGGAGCACAATCGAGGCTTGTGTGCTCGCTCCGTTGAGGGTTGCGGTGATCTTGGCTGTGGTTACGGAAGTTACCGCTGAAGAACCGAAGGCGAACGTCGCCTGATTCTTTCCCTGAGGAACGGTGACTGTCGCCGGAACAGTCAGAGAGCCGCTCTCGGTTTTGAGAGAGACTACTTCACCACCTCCCTTGGCATTCGCTCGCAATAGGATCGAACCCGTCGCCGATGTTCCAGCCACGATCCAAGGTCGTGAAACGATAAGCCTGGCGAGTAGGGGTGAGACGGCCAAGGTGTTCTGTCCCACGCCCGATGCGGTGATCTTTGCTGTGGTATCAGCGGTTACCAAAGGCGTTGCTGCAATTTCAATTCGGAAAGTTACGGTTGTGGTTCCTGACGGGACGGTCACGCTCGCCGGCGGTATGACCAATTTGGGCTGGCTGCTGCTCAGACTTACGACGGTACCGCCGGTAGGCGCTCGCTTCTCTAACGTGATTCTGGCTAAGGCCGCTCCTCCATTCAAGACTTGACGCGAGGAGAGCGCGAAGGAGGCTTGCGGCAGCAGCGGGTGGAATGGTGGCAATCCGTTGGGAAACGGCCGATAGAGAGGATCGCCGAGATTCAGGGTCATCCACTTTAGCCACCGCGTATTTCTCAGAAATGCGTCGCCGACGTTTGCCCCTTGCAGCAAGTCACGGAATGTTCCACCAGGGCGCACTAATCCCTGCAAGTAAGGCTCACTAACGCAACCGGTGGTGACAGTGATTCCATTGATGATCGCATTCGCCGACCAATTTGGGCCGCCACGAGGATTCAGCGCTGAAGCGCTATCCAGATGGAAGCCGATCGCTCCCGTATTCCAGGTGAACGCATCGTTGTAGTGATTCAGACTGTACCAGCCCGAATAAAGTGCGGCATCAGGACACATGGGTGCAGGCGGGGTGCCGAACTCGGCCGAGTTCGAATCTTCCAGAACGGTGAAGCCGGCCATCCCTGTAAACTTCGCGGCGTTGTGGAGGTCCCAATCCCCTTCCCCATAACCCGTATCGGGAAGGTTGTCGAGGACACCCCGGTTCCGATCAAAACATGCCTTTCCACTCAGCCCAGAAGACTCGGCTGCCATGGCCTTATCTACCAAGCCTTCGGCCAAGGCCTCGGTGGCTCCATCCAATCTCCATACGGAATAGATCGTTAGAGCGGATGGCTGTAGGCGATAGTCGGCCAGCGACAGAAAGGGTTGGTAGACATTCCCCTGGCTCTGGGCATTGTCGTAGTACGGGTGAAATCTGCCGGGCATCGGGTAGGCATCCTGGGTAGAATACTGATCCCATATATCCGCAACATACTGGTCCAAGGAATAGCTCAATGGACTATTGGATCCTGAAACCGAATACGGAGTCTGATAAGTAAAAACGATGTACAAAATGCTCTCTCTACCGACCGCATTCAAGCACTTCTGCACCGGCATTTTAACCGACCCGACATACTGGCTCCAGGAAAGTCTGTCGCTAGCGGGAGGACTGATTCGGCATAAGTTAGCGGCAGGAATGTTCCGCTTCGCAGCGTAATACTTGGCGACTTTTGCCGAGGCCGAGTCACTGGAGTTGTAGACTACCAACACTCTGTTGTTCAGCGGGATCTGGGCGGCGCCAGTTTGGCCTGACATGCCGCCGACCCCGACGACGAGTGCGATTGCGCAACCGGCGGCACGGTAACAAATCTCATTCGCAAGCATGCTTTTGCGTAACCCGATTTCCGGGATCCTCGCCGCATTGATGTTACCTCCATTTCAGACAAGTTGTGCAGGTTTATCTGCTTGCCCTTGTCACTACCAGAACGTTCATTCTTGCTAAACCGATCGCACTTAGTGCGACGCATCTCTAAGGCGTTGATCTCGGTTTTGTTCTCTCTGCTTGCTGGCTCGGACTGCACACCCGGCAATATCAGCCCAATTCGTCCGTCAGCGTCTCATCGCAGAAATCAATCAGCATCGAATCGTGTTGCCAGTCAAACCAACGGCAGAAGACATCAAAGCTGCAGTCCTGCGGCCAACGCTCTTCATCGATCAAAAGAGGAGCATCATGCGGAACTCCCAGATTAACCGGCGGACCTTCCGCGATGGCGGGTTCCGGCGAGCCGGAAACCGGCAAAGTCTGGTAATTTCCTGGGACCGGGGCGTGTGCCGACGCGAATTGCAGTTTTCGGCCGGTTAGCAGTTCTTGTAGAGCCGGTGGAGCTGGGTGCCCCTGCGTCGCAATGACAGGAATTCGTTTAGGCGAAGGGCCCGTCTAGTGAGCAAAGCAAGGGATACGACGGTGAGCGCTAATTTCAACGGATTATCTCCAAGGTAGTCGAGCACCTCATACAGCGTGATGAAGGAAGAGCGCCCAACGTGTCGTTGCCTGGGATCACTTCAGACGTTGCACCCATCCGGCTCCGATGAGCAGCAGAGCAAGCAAAAAGACGGTGAGGGCAAGGGTCAAATCAAACATCTCTAAAGTCGGTCAACTACAAGGATAGGATGATGAAGAGGTCAGCGAGTCGTTGTCCGAAGGCATCCTGCTGGTTGTGATTGAGCAATGACGTGCGGAGCTGCGTTGCGGTCAGTTGCTAAAGGAGATGAAGGAAAAGGGTGAGCGTGATCCCGTGGTCGGGCGGAATTGCGTCGCGTGAGGACGCTAAAAAATGCTCAGGAATCCGCTAGAAGGACGCCTGAGCCTTCACGAAATGGCCCATGTCATGCACCTGCCAGTGTCGAGGCCCCCAGGCTTCAGCCCTGTCATGTACATGACGATTACAACGCTAGCAGCGCGGGCAAAATGCGTCGTTGCGCCGGAGCAATGAATGTCGCTGCAGTCGAGCAGGCAGCGCGCCCCGCCCGAAAAACAGGCGATTCCGCCGCCATATAGATCTTGTCCGGGCATCTGGCTTCACCCCAAAAACACCTGCCAGTGCCAGTCCCAAGTCCTTGCTCACGCGCATCCGGAAGTAAAGTAATAAGACCACAAGATGCGGATCGATACCGAGAAGTCGGCAAGGGTTTAGCTAACTTCGGGCTACCACTTTGACGTATAACGCCCAAACCGCCCAACTGGCTTCCTCGCCGCTGATATTCGCGGATTAGAAACGAGAAACGCGCTTGCGGTCATGAAGCGGCGGAACGTTGTAGTTGCCCTGAAATTGGAGCACGCTACCCAATGTCAGTTGCAGAACGATTGCCTTCGTGTCGACTGATCCTACACAACGCCGCCAAAGACCGGAACCGTTCAATAAAGCATTCCACCGCTTGCCCAATTACCCCCAGTGAGTCTGCTCCGCTAAGTGCTTGATATCGTGGCGCACGGGGGCGTACGGTTCGCCTGCCCAAAAACGCAAGAGACTGTTGAAAAACTAGCGGAGAGTGGTGAGGTCTGGGTGGGGGAGGGCTTTAGTCGAGAGGTTGCTTTTGCTTGTTTAGCTCCTTACCAATAGCCATCTCGTTTCATCCGAGCCGCGCATTGAGGCTGGGCGGTCGTTGCGTTAGGAACCGTACCAGGCGTTTCAGATTCTGGGCGGTGGCGGCCAACAAGAACTGCTCATCTACGTTCCACAGGCGGCGTAGTCGAACTCGATGCAGCCGCATTCGCTGCTTGAGTTCAGCAAACAACGCTTCGATTTTGTAGCGAGCCCGCCGCGAACGCTCGTAAGCTGGCGTCCCGGCGAGGTCGCGAACGCTTTGCCGGGCGGATTCTTGCTCATGCACAAATAGTCGGCGATAAGGCCCAGACGTGCAACGTTTCTTTTGCGGGCAGTTCGCGCACTGCGCTTCCGTGGAGCGATAGAGGTAGCCTTGACTCTCGCGCCGGCGGCCGTTGAACGAGAGCGCCTTTCCCTCAGGACAGTAATAGGCATTCTCAGCAGGTTCGTAACGAAACTGGTCGCGAGTGAAGCGCCCTTTCGTCTGATGACGACGGTCTATAACCGGAATGTGCGGTTGCACGCCGCGATCCAACAGCCACGCCAAAAACTCGCCACTGCCGTATGCCTTATCGGCTCCTAAATCTTCTGCTCGAATCCCCAGTTTCTCGGCTCGCTCGACCATCCTGCGCGCAGCTATGGTCTCTTGCGAGAACCGTGCCGGTGTAGCTTCTACCCCCAGGATGACCCGACTGGTCGTATCGATGAGATAGTTATCGTAGTAAGCCATCTCGGCTGTCCTCCCACCCTTGCTTGTCAGGATCGCGTCTGGGTCCGTGGTGGAGATCATTTCCGCACCGGACACTGGGTTCACCTGGTCTAACTCCGCCAAATACTCTTCCACTGTCCTTGAAACCTGGGCCGCTTCCTTTAACTGCTCTCGCGGAACTCGACTCGCTGGGCTAGCGTCGGCTCTCACCACGGTCCCGTCCACCGCCAGATTCTTTCCTTCCACCAACCCAACCGCCAAACACCGGCGCACGATCTCCTCAAATACTTCTCGAAATATGCCCGACTGGCGAAAGCGTCCGTGCCGGTTCTTGGAAAATGTCGAGTGGTCCGGAATCTCCTGATCCAAGTCCAGCCGCGTGAACCAACGATAGGCCAGATGCATCTTCACTTCTTCCAGTAAACGCCGCTCACTGGTAATGCCGTAGAAATAGCCCACCAGCAACAAGCGCAACAATACTTCGGGATCAATCGACGGCCGGCCGGTGGAACTGTAGAGACTCCTCAGCCGCTCGCGCACAAAGCTCAAATCTACATGCCGGTCAATCAGGCGCAGTAGGTGGTCTTCAGGAATCTGGTCCTCTAAGCGGAAGTAGTAGAACAGTGCATCCGTCCTTGGCTGCTGACCCATCATCGGTAACGTTCCCCCTCAACGTCTTGCTTAACACGAATGCTGGCCCAACAAAAATGAAAACCTCGAATCGGAACCGAGTTTTTCAACAGTCTCGCAAGGTTTCGGGCAGGCTCAGACCAGTGGGGACCTATCTCACTTGGGCCTGCAGCCGGGCTCCTCGAGCCATGGTCCATCAAGAAACGGCCAAGATCGAGTTATCCCTCAGGTAAAATTTTCGCCCCTTAGACTTTTTTCTTCTCAGTGCTCAATTAAGAGTTGCCGCAGGAGCGAGTTTGGTGTCAGCATTTGTGGCCAGAGTGGATGTAGTCACTCATTAAGCGAATCTCTCCCGCCGTGCGCAATTCTTGATCCCACCCTTAGCTTTGCCCACAACAGCTGGATAGTGATTCTCCACCTCGAAGCACTGGATCTCTGGCTGCGTTCTGCGTCTCTCTTCAACCAGAAGGCCAGCCCCACTTCAACGGGAATCGAGATATATAACCGGCGAGCCGCCCTACTTAGGGAAATGTCCCTTCGGTACATCACTCAGTTCGGCCTGATCATTGAAGATCCGATCATCCAGCACCTCGCTGTTCAGCTGTTTGAGACTCTGCGCGATGCCGTCCCTGAAGGGCAGAACATTGCCGGCATTCTTCCCGCGATGGCGGCCTGAGTAGCTTTACGGACAATCCGAAAGTAGGCCAGTTCATCACGACGAGGGCACTTCTCAGTACCTACCCGCTGACCCTTCGCCCCCAATTCTTGTTTTCCCTCGAAATCTTCACCTCAAGAAAATACAATTGGTCGGCAACCCAGCGCCTTGCGAATTCGAAGGGGCAACTGGCACCACGAATCCCGATCCAGCTCCCATTCTTCCCTAAGCTCTGAACAAACCATGATCCGCCTGGGGTAGCTTTGGGCCGTGATCAACTTCCCAGAACCAGACTTGTGGCCCGGTACAATTCCTATTAGGGCCGCCTTGGGGCAATTCGAAAGAAGATTCCGGTCCCTTCTGGCCCGACCATCCAATCCCGCACAGGCTTACTCTCAAGATAAGAAAATCAGAAAAGGATTTTCAACGAGAACTGGATCTGTCGCGAGGTGCCTGAAGTTTTGCTGATGTAACCGAATCCGCTACCGCGCACAACGTTCGAAGGCAAACCGAAGTTCGTGAAGTTAAAGATATTGAAGAACTCGGCGCGGAACTCCAAGGTGCCAAATTCGGCGCCGCCGCGACTACCGAAAGGTGTGTCCTTGATTAGCGCGATATCGAAATTGCGATAACCGGGCCCGCGAAATGTATTGCGACCGAGCGTTCCGAAGTAACCCTGGCTGGGTCCCGTACCGCCGGGGAGGTTGATAGGGATGCTAAAGAACGAAGCGTTGTCCGCTCCTCGTCCGAAGTAGTCTGCGGCCACCGTGCCGCCAGTGGAAAGTTTCGGCGTCGTCACCAAGTCAGGGCGATCGGCTCCGCTTGCGCCTGCACCGGTCTGCTGCACCCCGGAATAGACGGTGAAGGGCGAGCCGGTGGAGAAGGTCGTGATGTCGAGAAACTGCCAACCATCGATCAGGGAGCGCGGAGCGGAATGCAAAAAACTCACGCGTTTGAGCGGGAGCACCTGAATCCAACTGAAGGTGAAAACCTGGGTGACGTCAAAGGTGGAAGGTCCTCGTTCGGCCGCCGGGTTCCACGGGTCCTGGGGAGAGGTCTGCAAGATGACGCCAGCGCCGGCGATCTGGCCGCCCTGGACCGAACTGGTGTCGTCGAGCGACTTGGAGTAGGTGTAATTGATTTGCAAACCCGTGCCCCAGTGCGCCGAGTTTTTGCTTAGGCCGGCCTGCAATGCGTTGTAGGACGAATGCGATTCGCTCGAAACCACGTAAATCGTGCTGGCGCCTCCGATGGGCTTTCCCGCAGCGTCGAACTTGGTGAACGGAGCAAATGCCGGATCGGCACCCGTGTAACTGTTGGGATAAAACACGTAGGGTAGATGTATTCCGGCAGTGCCGACATACCCGAGGCTCGCCGTGAAATCACCGATGCTGTGCTCGACCGAGAGAGTCCAACTGGCGATGTAGCCGTTTTTGAAATTGTTGGCTACCGCCGAAAGAGCCGGCAGTTGCGTTTGGTGTCCCGGAACCTCGGCGGCGACGTCATCCTGATAGCGCTGGAGATTCATCACGGTGTTGGGCTTGACGTCGGTGCTCTGGCCGTTGGGGAAGATGAGGTTACCGGAGATGTCGTAAGCCGGTGGCAGCGGTATGACGGCAACGCTGTTCTGAAAGGGAACCGCGCTACCGGGTTGCGCAGTGATAAACGGATTGAACAGATAAGGTACCGACGCCGTCAGAAAGTTTTCTTGCCAGAGGTTCATAAGGCCAGTGGTGATGGCTCCGCCGGCGCGTACCACCGTTTTCTTGCCAAGGTCATAACTCGCCGACAATCGCGGGCCCCATCCGTTCCAGTCGAACTGGTAGGGAGGTTGCGGATCCACAACGAAAGCCATGTTGGCTTGGTGGTTCCAATACGAAGTCCGTTGGCCGTCAGCAAAAAACTCAGGCAACGATGTACGCTTCGTGGCTTCCGCTATGCGACTGTCCACTTCATAGCGCAACCCATAAGAGAGCGTCAGGCGAGGCGTTACTCTCCATGTGTCCTGGAAATAAAAGTTGTAGGCCTGGCGGCGGACTCCGGCTGCGTCGAACTTGGCGCCCACGGGAGTGAATTCGGCCGGCAAGCTGATGTTGTAAGAGTAGGGTGTGGCAGTGAGCAGGCCGGTGAGCGAATCGGGCAGCGGATCACCCACGTTGATGTTGTGCGTGCCGCTCAGAGACGGAATCGCAACTTGCGAGTATGCCGTGCCGCCACCGAACGAGTAAGCGCCATTGGGAGCCGTGCCGAACACAGTCGTGTCATGGTTGACGCGGATCTCAGCACCCCATTTCATCGCATGGTTCCCGCGTATGCCGGTCATGTTTAAACGGAATTGATAAAGATTGCCGTAGGAGCCATAGATCGACCCTGATGGCGAGCCGTATCCCTCGAACAGGCCGTCACCAAACAGGATTCCCGGTTGTGTGTGATTAGCGGCGGGGAAATTCGGCGTGCTACGGATATATCCGAGCGAAGTTTGCAAGGTCAGGTGGGGATTCATCTCGCGCGCGTAACTCAAGGCAGCGCTGCGCTGATGGTCAAAGAACTGAATGCCGAAGCTGGGGTCGATGGCAGTTTGATCGGGATTGGTAACCGGACCGGTGATCTGGTTATAACTGAAGCGCCCAAATAACTGCGATTTGCTGGATAGGGTTTGGTCCAAACGCACGGAAAATTGGTCGTAATCCGTCGAAACCTTGGACGACGTTTCATAGGTACGCGCACCAAAGGGACCGGCAGGAGCGTTGGGCAGAGGATATGCATCGAGTATCGGCTTGACCGCAGGATTCACCGGGACGATAAGCGTATCGCCTGGGATACTCGTGGTGTCGATTCCCTGGCGTTCGGCCAATGTGGGCACCGACAGCACCTGCGTGGTCCCCAGGACTTGGCGGAATCCCTGGTATTCGCCGAAAAAGTAGGTGCGATTCTGTCCGTCGTAGCCGGGCAGTACGACGGGACCGCCAACCGTTCCGCCGAACTCATTGCGATTGAACGGCGGTATGCGGCGACCGTTCAGTTCAATGTGGTCAAAGTAATTGCGCGCATCGAGTGAAGCGTTGCGAAAGAACTCGAACACGCTGCCGTGAATCGCATTCGTTCCCGATTTCGTCACTACGTTAGTGAAAATTGCGGCCCCGTGGCCGATTTCGGGCAGCATCACTCCGGAACTCGACTGCACTTCTTGGATGGCATCGACATTGAACGTCGAGAAGGTAGCGCCACCCATTTCAGGGTCGGTGGTGTCGGCTCCGTCCATGGCAAAGACAGAGGTCACGCCGCGCTGACCGTTGACGGCGAACTGCTGAGTGAAATTCGCAGCTCCGTTGGTGTCGGTCATGGTGCCCGCCGCCAGCAAAAGCAGCTTGCTGAAATCGCGGGAGTTGAGAGGCAGACTCGATACTTCCGACCGGGTGAGGTGCTCTCCGCCACTGCCCTGAGAAGCTGAAACGATTGGCACTTGGCCCAGGACGAGAGTGGCGTCAGCAAAGGACAACTGCAAGTTTGTTGTCAGTGCGACGCCTTCGGTGACTACTAAAGGTTGCGCCGCCTGGAAGGTGCCTCGCTGCGTAACGGCAGCGACTTTATAGGTTGCGGGCGTAATCGCTGAAAATCTGAACCCACCGTCGGCGCTAGTTATTGCCGTATACGCGCTCTTGCCGGAACCGTCGGAAAGGGTGACGGTGATTCCTACGATTGGCGCCCCGGAGTTGTCTCGCAGCACTCCAGACCAGGAGGCTTCCGAAGGCGCGGCTGACGCTAAAACACGCAAGCACAGTAGTGTCGCCAACACCAGCACAGTCGCGGGCAATCGGGGCAAGTGCAACAAGTGAAGGAGTGAAAACGCCGACTTAATTTTCATTGAAGGATCTCTCTTCGGCGCACTGCAGTTTCTCGACCTCCATGTCGAGAAGAATGGGTACGGATTACATTGACGCTTGTACACTGACGGCTTCAATTCTTACTGAGTCGGATGTCGCGTGAAGAAGCTCCCACATAGACACGGCTGTCAGGAATAAATTTCCAGTCGTTGGCGTCCACGCTCCATATGCTCTGCATCCGGGGAGAGATCGTTATGCGGACTTGTTTCGAGTCACCGGGATTGAGGTTGATCTTGCTAAAACCGACCAACCTCAATGGAGGCTCGTCTTTGTCATTGATTCCAAGATAGACCTGCGGAACCTCCGCACCTTCTAGCGAACCCTCGTTCTTGACCGTGAACACGACTGTCAGGGTGTTGTCCACTGCTGTGTTCACGGAAAGATTCGAGTAGCCGAAATGCGTGTACGACAAACCATAACCGAATTCGAACATGGGCTTGATCTTCTTGGCGGCGTACCAGCGATAACCGATGTTCAGTTTCTCCGTATAGACCGGGTCCTTCGCCATCGTTCCATCTTCTCCCCAGGTGGGAATATCCTCATTGCGCTCGGGGAAGGTCATCGGCAGCTTACCCGACGGATTCACCTTGCCGAAGAGCACATTAGCAATGGCGCGTCCACCTCCTTGGCCCGGGAACCAAGCCTCCACGATTGCCGCCACCTTGTTCCGCCACGGCATCAGCACAGGGTTGCCATTTTCAAGAACGACTATGGTGTGCGCATTGGCCGTTGCTACTGCCTCGACCAGCGCATCCTGATTTGTTGGGTTCGCAAGGCTGAGAGAGGGCAAATCACCGAAATCCTCGCCAGCAGGCTGATTTACGATGACCACTGCCACATCCGATTTCGCCGCCAAGGCGACAGCCTCATCAATCTCCGGTTGCGAATAGGCTCGGAAAGGCTCCGCCTGTTCTTTGTTGCCCCCAAAAATCACCTTTGCGTTGGGTGCCAGTTCCAGGACCGCCTTAACTATGGAAACATCGAGTTTGAGCCATGGAGTTCTCCACCAATCGCAACCGGCGTGCATACCAAAGCGTAGCCCGCCGCAGTCGGAGAGAGAGCCGGTGACCGGCTTCATGGTATCGCCCGATCCGCCGCCCGTTCCCACCGCGACATCTGCATGAGATCCGATGACGGCGATATTCTTCAGACTGTCGGCCGAGAGCGGAAGCTGAGCCCCGTCGTTCTTGAGGAGTACGATCGACTGCTCTTCGGCGCTCTGCGCAAACGCGGTCGCTGCGGCGGAGTCAATCTTCTCGCCTCCATTCGGCGAGTTGTCCATCAGCCCGGTCGTGATCATGGCGTAGAGTTTGCGCTGCACCATGTCGTCAATGCGTGCTTCGGTGACGTCGTGATTGGCCAACGCGTAGAGCACGTCACTTCGGTTAAACCAGGTCGGCCCAGGTTCAGAGCCTTCCTCTTCGTCGAGCCCCGCGTTGATTGCCTTTACAGTCGAGTGGGTTGCACCCCAATCGGACTGAACAAATCCCCGGAACTGCCATTCGTTTTTCAGAATGTCGGTAAGCAGATATGCATTCTCGCAGCCGTATTCGCCATTCAGGCGGTTATAACTGCACATGACGCTGCCCGGATGGGCTTTATTAACAGCGATTTCAAACGGCAGGAGATACAACTCGCGCAGCGTGCGCTCGTCGATAGTGCTGTTGCCGCCCATGCGGTTGGTCTCTTGCTCGTTGCCGGCAAAGTGCTTGATGGAAGCGACCACATGCTGGCTCTGTGTGCCCAAGGTACGCTGGGTAAGCAATTCGCCGGAGAGAACCGGATCTTCGCCGAGATACTCAAAGTTACGCCCGCAGCGGGGTTCGCGGGCGAGGTTTGTGCCGCCGCCCAAGCCCATTCCGAATCCCTGGGCTCTCAGCTCCCGGGCAATCTGAACGGCATAGTCGAATGCCAGCTGACGGTCCCAACTAGCCGCGACCGCTATGGTCGCAGGAAGGGTGGAACTGGGCTGCTTGTTGCTCCCTGAGCCTGTCCCAGAATCCGAGATGTTGATATTGGGAATGTGCAAGCGCGATACACCCTCCACGTACCCCGCTCCGCCTCCGGGACTTGCATTGTTCGGATACCTTGAAACAATGAGCTGTAACTTCTCATCCAGCGTCATCTGCTTCAGCAGGGCATCCGCGCGCTGGAGTGCGGGCTGATCCTCTCTGATTTCGGATGCCGGTTGCGCAATGCAAACGGTGGAACAAATGCCTAAAGCGGCGCTCGCCAGCAATATCAAAGCGCGCAAACGTTTTTTATGCATTTGCCTGCCTCCAATTTCCAAAGTCACGAACTAGTGTGATATCCGAACAGCGTCGGACTGAAGTGCATGACGGACATCCGTTGTTTCTGCTGAGCCGAGCAAAGCGAGACCTCATGGAAGCAGGAGAGTTCCCGTGAGAAACGTCTTATCGGAGGAAGACCCGACGAATACTCCATATTCGCCTGCCGCTAGATTCCAACGGTTGTCCACTTCGTTGAACGTCTTGAGGACTCTTGGATCAATGGCAACAGTCACCGTCTTTGATTCGCCGGGAGCGAGCGTGACGCGACTCCACCCTGCCAGACGTTTGAATGATTCGTCTGCTCCCTTTGGAAGCTTCGCGTAAACCTCTGCGACTTCTGTGCCTGTCTGTTTACCGGTGTTCTTGACTGTGAAAGTTACGGTCTGCGCTGTTGGATCGACGCTCAGTCCGGAATAGGCGTAGGTTGTGTAGGACAACCCGAACCCGAATGGAAACAGCGGCTGCTTGTGCTGCGCTTCATACCACTTGTAGCCAACTTCTGGACCTTCATCGTAATGAACGGTGTAGCTCGAAACATACGTACTGGAATTCCCCGTTTGCACCCTTTGGTCCTCTGCCGGCAGCGGTGGAACGACAGAACGTGGAAGGTCCTTCTCGCTCTTCGGGAATGTCAATGGGAGTTTGCCGGACGGATTGACGTCGCCAACCAGAACGTTCGCTAGCGCCTTATGTCCAGCACTGCCTGCGTACCACGCCTCGACGACTCCGGCTACTTTGTCGACCCAGGGCATAGTGACAGCCGTGCCGGTTTCCAGCACAACGACTGTTCGGGGATTCGCAGCGACGACTTGCTCGATCAAGGCATCCTGCTTGTCAGGCAGAGCCAGACTCGGCAAATCCATATCCTCGGCCAACCATTGGTACGCAAAGACGATTGCGATGTCCGAATTCTTCGCCAGGTCCGCGGCTGATTTCAGGTTGGTCCCGGCATCAAACTCAATCTTCGTGTTCGGCAGTTTGGCTCGTAGGGCCTTCAGCGGAGAGGTCGGAAACCAAATGTGATCCTGCCAGTGGGTCGCACCCTGGCCCGGAGGCATAATGGCGTTGCCGCCCGGCGGGTCCACCTGCGCTGATCCTCCACCGGAGATCATTCCAACATCAGCATGGCCGCCAATGATCGCAATGCTGTGGATCTTGGATGGATCAATTGGCAGCACCGACTGGTTGTTCTTCAGGAGAACGATACTCTTCTCCTCAACTCGTTGTGCGACCTCCAGCCCGTTGGCAGCATCCACCATACCCTTCTGGGGCGGATCGTCCACTACGCCCGACAGGAACTCGGCATAGAGAACTCGCCGTGCATGATCGTCGATCTCCGAAACCGAGACCTTTCCGGCTTCGACCGCTTCCTTGAGCTTTGGGCCAAAGTAGTCAGCCATCGGCTGTTCCTGGTCAAGCCCCGCCGCAGACGCCTTCACCGTGCTGTGAGTTCCAGCCCAATCTGAGATCACGAAGCCTTGAAATCCCCATTCCTTCTTCAGCACATCGGTGAGCGTGTATGAGTTCTGGCAGCCGAATTCCCCGTTGATCCGGTTGTAGGAGCACATTACTGCGCCAGGATTGGCAATACCGATCGCAATGTGAAAGGCCAACAGGTCGGATTCCTGCATGGCGCGCTTCGAGATGAGGGCATTCACAACGAAGCGCCCAGTCTCCTGGTCATTCATTACGTAGTGCTTGATGTCACCGACGACATGTTGCGCCTGTTCGCACTTCATCATGTTCCCGACGAGCGTTCCCGCCAGCAGTGGATCTTCACCCGCATATTCAAAGGTGCGCCCGTTTCGAGGCTCACGAGTGAGATTCACGCCGCCTCCCAACGTCATGTTGAATCCCTGAGCCCTGAGCTCGCGACCAATCACCTCGCCGTATTCGCAGGCCGATTGCGGGTCCCAGCCCGAGGCCGCTCCCAAATTGGAGGGCATGGCGGTTGCATATCTCCCGTTCACACCGCTGTCGCGTACCCCGTAAGCCGCGTCTGAGATTACAAGAGGAGGTATGCCGAGACGGTTGATGCCTTCGACATAGCCGGCGCCGCCATTCGCTCCTGGTGTGAGAGGCATGGTCCAAGTTGGATTGTTAGCCATCCCGTTCCCATGCAGGAGCGCCAACTTCTCGTCGAGCGTCATCTGTTTTAGTACCAGTTCGGCCCGATCTCCCGCAGAAAGCGACTTATTCATCCATGGTCGGTCCGGATCCTGAGCAACAGCACTAACGGATGAGGCGATGAGTGCTGTGGTTGTAATGAGGGAGAGAAGAAAAAGGTAAGGATGCCTGCGATTCTGCATTTGTCTCCGTGCCCCGCAAGGTTGAGATACATTCCCATGCGCCGTATGGGGCTGTGATACTGCAATACCTAATACAATATTGGTTCTGCTGCATAGCCGAACCTTAAGTTTTCTTAAGTTGTACCGAGCACGATTGAACTGGACTTGGCGATAGGGCAAGACTGTAGTTTCAAAAAGGTCGTGAATGGTGTCTGCTGGCGAATCTAAGGGCCTACACATTCTGTTGGTGGACGACGATGCAGAACTCTGTGAGATGATGCGCGAGTTCTTTGAGCAGAATGGACATGCGCTGGATTGCGTGCGCAACGGCATTGACGGTCTGGAACGCGCGGTCGAGCATCGCTATGATTTGGTGATTCTGGACGTCATGCTGCCCGGAATGAAAGGGTTCACGCTGCTCAGCCAGTTGCGACGGCGCCGGGAAGTGCCGGTTATCATGCTGACCGCGAGGACAGACTCGCACGATCGTGTCCAAGGATTGGAGGCGGGAGCAGACGACTATCTACCCAAGCCGTTTGATCCCGATGAACTGCTGGCGCGAGTGCGTGCTGTGCTGAGGCGGGCGGGCAAGACGAATCCTGATCGGCTGCTGCATTTTACATCCGACGAATTGCGAATCAACGGCCAGACTCGTCAGGTCTGGCTTAAGTCGGAGCCCGTCGATCTCACCGCCGTGGAGTTCGATATCTTGTATCTGTTGGTATGTTCAGCGGGCCGCGTGCTCACACGCGAAGAACTGTCGACGGCAACCCTGGAGCGTAGCCTCACGCCCTTTGATCGCTCTCTCGACGTGCACATCAGCCATTTGCGTAAGAAGCTGGAGCCGGTCGGACGACAGATCCAGACCCTCCGCGGAGTGGGCTACCTCTTCGCCAGCAACCGCAGACAAATCCCGTGAAATCACTTTACCTGGCAATCGTTCTCGCCATGGTGGTCATCCTGGCCCTGTCCGTCGTGGTGTTTCTGGCCATCACAAAATCGATGGAAGACAGTTACTTCAATCCCATTTTCGATGACATGGATGAAGTTTCAGTGCAGGAAGCGGCGGAAATGCTCCAGACTACGGGACCCGATGCGGTTACGACCTACATGCATCGTTTGGATTCCGTATTCGGCGGCGTGCACTATCTGCTCAATGCGGATGGGAACGATGTGGTGAGCGGCCAAAGCCACGCGGAACTTCTACCTCAAGCCCCGCTCAGCAAATTCCGTGGAGGGAAGGACGGAAGGCACATCATTGCCCATCGATCCAGTGACGGACGGTATTGGTTTGTAGTCATGTCTCCGCTGAGACCGAAGACGCCACCGCTCTACCGCTTCTATCTGCTCGTTGCGGGCGCCAGTATTCTGCTGTGCTGGCTTGCGGCCGTATTCGTGGTCTCGCCTATCCGGAAAATTGCCGCCGGCATCGGTCGCTTTGGGGAAGGCGATTTGTCTGTTCGACTTCCGATGAGCCGCAATGACGAAATAGGGACCCTGGCCAACGCGTTTAACAGCATGGCGGAGCGCATCCAAACGCTTTTTCTGAGCGAGCAGCGCCTGCTAGCTGACGTCTCGCATGAACTGAGGTCTCCGCTGGCGCGACTCCATTTCTCAGTGAAGCTGGCCCGCACCGCTGCGGACCGCAATGCTGCTCTCGATCGTGTGAAGCGCGATGTGGATCGACTATCGACACTGGTCTCGAGCCTTGTTGAAATGGCCCGGGCCGAGGGCAGTCCTTCCGGTTTTGACTTAGAAGAGGTGGACCTAAACGAACTTGTTGCTGAGACAATTCGCGACGCGAGCGTCGAAGTGGAAGCACGTGGCGGTCGAATTCAGGTCTCTGGTCGGCCGGGAATTGTGGTGAATGGCAACCCCGAGTTGCTACGCCGCGCCGTGGAGAACGTTTTGCGTAACGCGATTCAGCATTCCCCCGAAAACAGTCCGATCGACGTGGAACTCGCGCTTCATGATCAGACCGCGAGCATTGCCATTCGCGACTACGGACCGGGGATTCCTGAGGAGTTTCTGGAAAGAGTTTTCGATTCCTTCTTTCGGACACAAGTAGCGCGAGACTCTGACAGCGGTGGGGTAGGGCTTGGACTATCCATTGCAAAGCGGGCTGTGCAAATTCACGGCGGCGTGATTTCCGCCCACAACGTGGACCCTGGACTGCTCGTCGTGATCGAACTTCGCACCTTGATTCGGGGAGTGCCCGGCAGCGACAGCAAACCCAAAGATCGCCAACCTACACACCGGATGGCGCCGAACTAAACTTCGAACGGGTTAGAAAATTGCAAGCGGCAAAAGATCCGGAACGCTATTCCGCAGGGTCGTAGTTTAGGTTTTGCCCAAGCCATCGCTCGACCTCTGCAATGCTCATTGACTTGCGTGCAGCATAGTCAGCGACCTGATCCCGATCGATCTTGCCGAGGCTGAAATATCGCGACTTCGGGTGCGCAAAGTAGAGCCCACTCACGCTCGAGCCCGGCCACATTGCAAATGACTCGGTAATCCGCATTCCGGTATTGGCTTCCACATCTAGCAGTTGCCAGAGCGTGCCCTTCTCCGTGTGGTCCGGGCACGCTGGGTAACCAGCTGCCGGCCTAATCCCGCGGTATTTCTCCTGTATCAGATCTGCGTTGCTCAAGCCTTCGTCGCGACCGTAGCCCCATTCATCTCGCACTCGCTTATGAAGACACTCGGCGAAAGCCTCGGCCAAACGATCGGCGATAGCCTCTGCCATGATCGCGTTGTAGTCGTCATTCTGGGCCCTGAATTGATCGCACAACTCTTTCAGGCCGATCCCGCTGGTTACGGCAAACGCACCAATGTGATCAGGCATTCCTGTTTCCTTTGGCGCAATAAAATCGGCGAGCGATCGGCATGGCTCGCTTCCTTCTCTGTCTGACTGCTGACGAAGGAAATGGAATCGCTCGAGCAGACTATTGCGAGTCGCGTCGGCATACAATTCGACGTCGTCGCCAATGGCGCTGGCCGGAAACAGACCATACACCCCATGAGCGGTGATCGAGTTCTTTTCGATCATCAGATCCAGCAGAGCGTTGGCTTCTGTGAAAATCTGGCGGGCCTGCGCACCTTGTTCCTCGTGCTCGAGAATACGGGGATAAACCCCTTTCAGTCCCCAGGTGTGGAAGAAGGGTGTCCAATCGATGAAGTCGCGCAACGTCGCGAGTGGAAAGTTCTTCAGTACACGTACGCCCGTAAACTCGGGCACCGGGATATCCTCGGCGCGCCACTCGATCGGAGTTCGTTTGGCGCGAGCTGCTTCAAGCGAGACAACCTGCAGGCGCGGCGCGGAGTGGGCCTTGCGCAGCGCATCATAGTCGGCGCGATGCTGCGCGATGAACGCCGATTTTCCGTCGTCGCTAAGCAGGCTTGTCGTTACGGGTACTGCCCGGCTGGCGTCGAGGACATGGACCACCGGCTCGCTGTAGTGCGGAGCGATCTTAATGGCGGTGTGCCTCCGGCTCGTGGTCGCCCCACCGATCAGGAGTGGCAACTTGAAACCCTGTCGCTCCATTTCGCGGGCCACATGCACCATCTCGTCCAGAGACGGTGTAATCAGACCGCTGAGACCAATCAGGTCGGCTTTCTCCGCCTTGGCGCGTTCCAGGATTTTTTCGCAGGGGACCATCACTCCCAGGTCGATCACCTCGTAGTTATTGCAGGCGAGGACGACGCCGACGATATTTTTCCCAATGTCGTGAACGTCGCCTTTGACGGTCGCAAGTACAATTTTCCCCTGCGCCTTGACAACCTGTCCGGCCGCAACCATCTCTGCCTTCTCTGCCTCCATGAAGGGAGTCAGGTGGGCCACCGCCTTCTTCATCACCCGGGCAGATTTGACCACTTGCGGTAAGAACATCTTGCCGGCCCCGAACAAATCACCCACCACGCCCATGCCGTCCATCAGCGGGCCTTCGATAACCAGGAGTGGCCGCCCTAACTTGACGCGTGCTTCTTCCGCATCGATCTCGATGTACGTGTCAATTCCCTTCACCAATGCGTGAGAAAGACGTTCCTCAACCGTGCCGCTGCGCCATTCCTCTGCTTTCTTCTCGCTAACCACTGCGCTGACGCCCTTAAGCGTTTCGCCGTATTCAACCAACCGCTCGGTGGCATCAGGACGCCGGTTTAACAACACGTCCTCGACCAGGACCTTCAAGTCCGGATCGATTTCCTCGTACACCTCGAGCATTCCGGCATTCACGATGCCCATATCCAGGCCCGCAGCGATGGCGTGATAAAGAAACGCAGAGTGCATCGCTTCGCGAACCTTGTTATTGCCTCGAAAGCCGAACGAGATATTCGAGACGCCGCCACTGACCTTGGCGTGCGGCAGATTGGCCTTAATCCATCGCGTGGCGTTGATGAAGTCAACCGCGTAGTTGTTGTGCTCCTCCATGCCGGTGGCAACGGTGAGGATATTCGGATCGAAGATGGTGTCTTCGGGCTGAAATCCGACTTCGTCGACCAGAATCCGGTAGGCACGCTCGCAGATTCGAATCTTGTCCTCGTATGTCGCAGCCTGGCCTTGTTCGTCGAAAGCCATGACCACCGCCGCAGCGCCATACTTGAGAACCGTGGCAGCATTCTGGTGAAACTTTTCTTCGCCTTCTTTCAGTGAAATGGAATTGACGATGCCCTTGCCTTGCAGGCATTTGAGTCCGGCCTCAATCACCTCCCATTTCGAGGAGTCCACCATAAAGGGCACCTTGGCCACCTCGGGTTCGCTCCCCAGCAACTGCAGGTAACGTGTCATTGCCGTGACGCCGTCGACCATGCCCTCGTCCATGCAGATGTCAAGGACGTTGGCTCCATTTTCAACTTGCTGTCGCGCTACGCCTACCGCCTCTTCGTATTTACCTTGTTTGATCAGTTTCGCGAACTTGGGCGAACCAGCCACGTTGGTGCGCTCACCGATCATGATGAAGACGCCGCGTTGCTGGGTGAAAGGCTGCGATCCAGACAGACGAAGGGGCCTGGGATCAGTGGCGTCGGCCACGCTAACGACCTCGGCTGCGCTCAAGATCTTCCCTCGCTCCGGGCGGTGGATCCCACCGCGAGCGCCGCTCCCAACTTGCGCGGAGGCTGACCGTCGAGCGCTTTCGCGATCGCCGCAATGTGCTCGGGAGTGTTACCGCAGCAACCGCCTGCGATGTTGATTAATCCTGCACGCGCGAAATCGCCCAGGTAGCGGGCCATATCCTGCGGACCCAAATCAAATCCCGTTTCCGAAAGCGGATTCGGTAGGCCAGCGTTCGGATAGCACGAGATTGCGACGTCTGCCTTCTCCGAAAGCTCCTCGAGAAACGGATACATAAGATCTGGACCAAGCGAGCAGTTGAGCCCCACCGACAGGGGCTTCACGTGTTGCACAGCGTTCCAGAAAGCCTCAATGGTTTGGGCGGAGATCATCGTCTCGCCGCCTCGACCGACTGCCGCCGAGATCATCACTGGTAGTTCCTTCCCGTCTTCATCAAACACCTCACGGATCGCGACTAGTGCGGCCTTGGCATTCAACGAGTCAAAAATTGTCTCGACGAGTAGAAAATCCGATCCGCCGGCAATTAAACCTCGCGCCTGTTGCGCATACGCGGTCTTCACTTGGTCGAATGTAACCATACGAAAGCCAGGATCATCAGCATCAGGCGAGTTCGAAAGCGACACTGTCAGAGGCCCAAGTGCTCCTGCCACGAAACGTTGACGCGAAGTTGCACTCCCGACACGATCGGCCCACTCGCGGCACAGCCGTGCCGACTTCTCGTTCAACTCCGCAGCCAGCCTGCCGAGAAGCGGATCATCGATAATCTTCTGGTAAAAAGCCGGATCCTTCCGGCCACCATGCTCCCGCGGATCATCCACGAAGAATTCGCTCTGCGCGATGCTGGTCGCACCGAAGGTATTCGTCTCAATGATATCCGCGCCTGCCTCCAGGAATCGCCGATGGATGTCACCGATCATCTGCGGCTGTGTCAGCGTAAAGAGGTCACCATTATTCAGCAGACCCTTGGTCGCGTCCTTGAAGCGATCCTCACGGATATCTGCTTCTGTCATGCCATAGGTACGGATCGTCGTGCCCATTGCTCCGTCGATGATGGCAATCCGACTCTCGAGGATCTTTTCCAGCGGATGTTGGCTGAATTTCGTCATGTCTCCCTAATACCCATGGGCCATGCTGTACTGCTGCTATCTATCTGAAGTCGCAGGCCTTGGCCGAAACTGAGAACCGCTTCCTGTGGTGCGCTTTCGCTTCAGCTTTGCCACAATTGCCGCAGCGGCTCTTCCTTTCAATTATAACGATGCAACCAGCGCTTAACGCTTGATGCAGCATCGGCAAGATGATCGTTATACAGTTTGGATGCACCGAGTACCGCAAGGTAGCGAGACGCGATCTAGCAGAGCACTTGTGTCTCGCCACCGGAAAGAGAGTTAAACTTCTCTTTGCCTGCTAGGTGGTTCTCGAGTCTTGACGATAAGGCGTCCTCTGCGGAGACCGGAAAGAGTGGGACCTAAGACGATTCCAACTCACACCAATCGACTACCCTTCACGCCAGCGGGCGCAGTCACCGGCATAGGCAGCCTGCCTCTCACCTCTGTTGCATCGGCGATCCAGGCGGTTGCCGGCTTGTCGCCGGAAGTCCCTTTCTGGCCCCAACTTCCACAACTGTCTGAAAAAGAGAGGGTCATCGGCCAGGGCCTCGGCATTGTTGCCGATCTGATTGAGCCACGCAACGAGGGCTACGGATACCAAGTAAAAGAAGGCCAGATCGATTCACTGCTTGAAATCCTTCATCGCAGTGTCGGGGATCTGACCTCCACCAATGCTGTGGGCTTTGGCGCATTTGAGGAGGCACTCTCGTCAGGTGTTTTCAAGGATGCAGTCGCCGTAAAGGGACAGATTGAAGGACCAATCACATTGTCAGCTTATCTATTCCACGAGGATCGGCCGTTCCTGTCCGATTCCGCTCTGTTCGCAGCCATCGCATTTCATGTCTCGCAAATCGTTTGCTGGCAAATTGATCGTCTGAAATCCGCCGGCCTTCCTGTCTTGATTTTTGTTGATGAACCGGCTCTGTGCCTTGAAGGGCTGAGCGCCAGCTCCGTATCGGAGGAGAAGAGACTCAGTGCATTGGCTGCCACTCTGCAGGATGCACGAGTTCGAGGTGCATACGCTGGGCTGCACTGTTGTGCCGCACGTCCGTTTGAGCGCATGCTCCGCGTAGGGCCAGACATTCTTTCCTTCGACGCGGATGCGGGCCTTGACCTATTTTTTGGTGACTCACATGCGCTCGACTTCGTTCATCGGGGAGGCTTGGTCGGCTATGGCATGGTGCCCAATCGACCAGGCCTGAACGCGGTCGACTCGGCGAGCATCTTCATTCGGTGGTTGCACGCGGCATCCAACGCCGGCGATCCCCAGGAGTTTGCTCAACGCGCTGTGATTACGGCCACCTGCGGACTGGGACTGCTCGACGTGTCCGCTATCGCCGACTCATTTGGCGTTGCTCACAGCATAAGCAAACCGATCAGAGCGTTAGCTGGGAAGTCGGACTGACGCCTTAAGATCAACAGACCGAGATTGATCGCCTACACCTGATTGAGTGCAAATAGAGCTGATGTTGTCTGAGACTTCGACTTCCCTTCTGATAGGTTTGCTAAATGCTGGATCTACTCCAGCTCCCATTTGAATCCCGTAGCGCATAAGTCGTTGGACCATAAGCCCCCAATTCTTACCATCAGTGCCGCGCAAGTCGTTGAACTTACGAAATATCGGGCACACTCAAAACCCAAAGGTTGTGGTTCAAATCTACCCGCGCAACTAAAACTTCCACCCCTGCTCCCCATTTGTGGCAATTTCTTGCCTCGCGCTCATCGGAATCGCGTAGTTCATCACCAATCACCTGTAGCCGCTAATTGAGTTCCCTTACCCAGATATTTCGAAAGCTGATTGGCTCGCTTTTGTCGCCGTGCGCCTGAAGCTTGATGGGAGCGCTGGCGAAGGCCTTGTAGAACGGCTTTCCGATATAAAGCGTCTCGCCTTTCAGCTCGAAATGATTCTGCACAAGGACACCGTTGAAGAAGACAGTAGCGTAGGCGGGAGTCTTGAGCGAGCCGTCTTCGTTAAACGTGGGCGCCGTCCACACGACGTCGTAGCTCTGCCATTCGCCGGGCTTGCGAGCCGGATTTACAAGTGGAATCGCCTGTTTGTAGATGCTGCCGGCCTGGCCGTTCACGTAGGTTGCGTTGTTATAAGAATCGAGTACCTGCAACTCGTAACCAGCCTCGCCAGGGCCGGTAGAAGCCAGAAAGACCCCACTGTTGCCGCGAGCCTGGCCTGATCCTGTAATGTTCGCAGGGATATGCCATTCGATATGGAGCTGGTAGTTCTTGAAGGTCCGTTTTGTCTCGATGTTTCCCGCCGTCTTGCTAACGGTGAGTAGTCCGTCGGCGACAATCCATTTAGCCGGAGACTTGTCAGCAGCGGAAGCCCACTCGTTCTCATTCTTGCCGTCGAACAGGATGATCGCGTCAGACGGAGGGGCGGCACACGTCGCGCCCGGGGTCACGACCTTCGGAACTGGCTCGTAAACCTCAGTGTCTTCATGTTTGGGTGCGGCCTGCGAATGAACAAGAAGTGGAAAGGCAACGACTACCAGGGCGATACACGTAATGAACTTCGAAACTTGTTCGCGCGTCATTCAACGAAAATACACCGAAATGTGTTCGCCTGGGAGTCTGAAGTGGCTACGGCTTTTCCCAGTCGAGGGCGAAGACGTCTTGGGTGCCAGCTTCGCGCAGAAGCAGAAGCGAATCGTCAGGCGCAAGGGCCAGCCATCCGCGGTATCGGCCTGTGGTTTTGAAATCGTTCAACTCGAGAACTAGTTCCGTCTTGCGGTCTTGCACTCCGATGCGTTGAACGGCACCCTTGCCACTTTGATCCAAAACGTAGAGATAATTTCCGTCGCTGGACCAATTCAGCCATCCGAAACTGCCTTGAGCGACTTCGGACCACTTCGCAGCCTGCACGTCGAACAGCATAAGGTGAGCCGAGTCCGCTGACATGGCGGCGATGTAGCGTCCGGTGGGAGACCAGCGGGGAGAGAACAGGCCTTGCGATCCGGGCAGAGAGGATATCTTGCCGCTCGCCGGATCCAATACGCGAATCTCGGAATTTGCCTGGCTGGGATTTCCGGCGAATACAACTTTGCTGCCGTCGGGCGACCAGTTGGGATCAACCTGATCATTGGCGTCGCCGGGCATCAATTCGCGCGGAGATCCTCCCGCCGGCGAAATCTCATAAACTCTCGCGGGCTTGCCGTTCTGCTCGAATTGAAAAAAGATGATTGTCTTTCCGTCGGGCGACCAACGCGGCAACATGGGATACATGGGCGGATAGGTCAGCTGGAGACGTTCGCTGCCGTCCACCTTGCTGCGCCAGAGGGTACCCTCGGGATAGCTCACGTACGCGACCCACTCACGGTCCTTCGAGAAGTCGACGTACTCCGCCGAGATGGCCGCGAGGAACGGCGAGAATTGGTGCGACTTAGTGTCGTAGCGCATCAGCTCTCCGCGATGCACTTCTCCGACGACGAACAGCTTCTTGCCGTCACGACTGGGAATCGGCGTAGACAATGACATCGGGCTGGAGGTCAGTCGGACAGGAGACGGCGAGCGACTCAGCACTCCCGGCTTTTCGATCGACCAGATCTGACCGGCTGACTGAAATACGAAATACCTACCATCGGGAGTCCACTGGCCGCAACACTCGTCTGGGGGAGAGTGCCAGCCCGCCAGCAAGCGCTGCAGATTCTTTCCATCCGCGGAGACCTCCCAGAACGCGTGCTGGCCTACGGTTTTCGAGCCGTTCAGCCGCAAGCGCTCGCCGTCGGGTGACCACACCACTGAGCTGATGTCCCCCTCAACGGAGCATAGTTTCCGCGCGCCTGTTCCATCGGCGTTGGCGACAAAAAGTTCGCCCTGCTTGGCGAAGGCAAGTAGTTTTCCATCGGGAGACCATGCGCCAGTCTCGCCCGATAAGTCGCCCAAGCGCCGGGGCGATCCGCCAGTCACCAGCAGACTCCAAAGTGGACCGCTGGGAGGACTCCCTGACCATCGACCAGCAACAAGCTCGAGCCGTCAGGCGAAAGAACCAGGGGAACATCGCGTGGAGATGGCATGGGAATCGCACGCGGCTCTCCGCCTGATACTGGCATCTCCGCCCCACCTTGAAAGGGAAAGGCCCCGAGCCCCAGGAACAACCGGGAGCCGTCAGTACCCAGTAAAGATTTTGGTTGACCATCACGCGTTAACTGCACGAAGTTGGAGAGGCGAGGTACAGACGCGGGTCGGGCCCACCAGTATCCCAGTGCTACCGCGACCGCCAGAATCGCAAGCGCCGCTGCGGCGAGGCCAGCGTTCCGACGGCCGGGATGGTCTGCAGGCAGAGCAAGTACGCCGGCGGAGGTCATCGCCGAATCCGACAGCGCTTCCAGCGCGAAGCCCAGGTCGGACGCCGTTTGGAAGCGTTGGTCAGGATTTTTTTCCAGACAACGGTCTATGACTCTTTGCAACCCGAGCGGCACGGTCGGAGCCAACTGGGTGAGCGCTGTCTGTTCTTCATTCAAGATTGCGCTCATGGTGTCGGCCGAGGTCGGCTTGTCGAAGGTGCGCTTTCCAGTCACCATCTCGTAAAGGATGGCGCCGAATGCAAAGATATCTGAGCGCTGGTCGACGGCTTGAGCGCGAACTTGCTCGGGCGACATGTAACCCCAGGTACCCATGACGACACCGGGGTTGGTCTGGAACGTTGCGGCTCGAGCGGAATCGGCGGCCTCTGCCATGGCTTCTTCGGGTAGCAGCAACTTGGCCACTCCGAAATCGAGAATCTTGACCTGTCCGTCCTTGGTAATGAAGAGATTTTCGGGTTTCAGGTCGCGGTGGACGATTCCTTTTTGATGTGCGGCGGCCAATCCGTGCGCAATTTGGATCGCGTAATCGATAGTTTTTCGGACAGGCAGTGGGCCTTTGTAGAGCCGCTCGCGCAGCGTTTCGCCTTCGAGTAACTCAGAGACGAGGTACGGCTTACCTTCGTACGTGCCGAACTGATACACCGCGAATATGTCGGGATGGTTTAGCGAGGGCCGCCGCACGCGCCTCATTTTCGAAGCGCAGGAGACGGTCTGGATCGGCGGAAAAGGCTTCGGGAAGAATCTTGATGGCGACGTCGCGACCGAGTGCGGTGTCGCGGGCGCGAAAAACTTCGCCCATTCCGCCTTCACCCACAGCGGACAGGATTTCGTACGGTCCGAGTCTTACACCAGATCCTAGTTTCAACGGTGAACCGAGTATACATCCGGTGCTTCGGCGAAATTTCGTCAGACTACGCCGCTACGTCGTCGAGGTGAAGACGGGCGACCGCATACAACGCAAGCTCCACTCGGTTCGATACGCCCAGCTTGTCGAAGATTCGGAACAAATAGTTCTTGATGGTGTGCTCGCTGAGCCGCAATTGATCGGCAATCTCGCGGTTGACCATCCCTTGCACGATTAACCGGACTACGGACTCCTCGCGCCGCGTAAGCCGTGGTGCCGCGCCGGAACCATTCGAACCTTCATTCTGATTACCGGTCAATGCATCCAACAAATACATCATCTGCTTGCTGTCAACCCAAACCTGCCCTTCCGTCACACGGCGGATACACTTCGCGAGCAGCCGAATGTCTGACTCCGTGCGGGAAAAAACACCCTTAGCTCCAGCACGAAATGCATTCACGACGATTTGCGGCTCGCTCTGGTCGAGCAACAGCACCCACGGGCACGATGGCGCCGCGCTAATTGACGTCGCGGCTCCGGGCTTCGATTTCATCAGGCCACCGGGTAGCGCCGCGCTAATTAGAGCAATGTCTGGCTTTGTCGCCAGTAAGGACCGCATCATCGAGTCGTGATCCGAGGCCGATGCCACCACGGACAGGCCCGGTTCCCTGCCAAGGGCGTCGGCGAGCAGCCTGCACGCCATCTGGTTGGAATCAGCGGTGAGAATGCGAATTGCTCGACTGCGTCCTGCCATGCCGCCCTCCACTCGACCGTCTTCCTCGTCTCCGGAAGGTTGTGTCTCTTACTACATCGGCGGCGGGCACGGGGACTTTAGTCCCCAGTACGATCGTTGGGGAGTCGCAAGTGCATGTGTCACCAATGCCTGAATATCGGTTTCATATTCCGGCGATCGCGTTGCACTCGGGCCTCGCTCCAACCACCACGGTAACCACGGAGCACACGCCAGCAATTGCTTCGTGTAACGATGCATTGGGCGTCGAAGTACCAGGTCGGTCCTTCCACTTTCCACGATCTCCCCGTCCCGCAGAATTGCAATCCGCTGGCAGATCGACGCAACCGATTGCAGATCGTGCGAGATATAAAGAACGGCCATGCCCAAATCGCGATTTAGAGTAGCCAGCATTTTCAGGATTTCCACCTGGGTCATTGCATCGAGCGAACTGGTGGGCTCGTCGGCGATCAGCAATGCGGGAGAATGCATGACAGCCATGGCGATCAGGACTCGCTGCGCCTGTCCGACACTAATCTGATTCGGATAGCGTCGGCGAAAATCAGCATCGCATGGCAAGCCGACCCGTAGCAAAGCATGCTTCACCGCGTCATGAAGTTCGCCACGGAGGCTCTTTGCGTGTGCTCGCCAAGCCTCCGCCATCTGTTTCTCGATGCGCAACGCCGGGTTCAGGCTCGCCATCGGGCTTTGCAGAACCAGGCTGATCGCGGCCCCGCGTAGTCTCGCCATCTCTTTCTCGGGGAGCGTAATTAGATCATGGCCGTTGAATATCACCTTTCCCCACGCATGGCCGCCCTTCCAGGGCAACAGTCGCAACAGGGCAAGCGCGATGGTGCTCTTACCTGAGCCACTCTCGCCCACCAGGCCCAGAACCTCGCCACGCTGCATCGAAAAGGCGACGTTCCGCAGTACCAACGGCTTGGTGGGGTAATCCACGCTGAGGGAAACGTCGAGCAGCTTGTCCTCAGTGAACATTGCCAGCCCTTTCTTTCACCATCCGAAGTCGCTCGACATTCCAGTAGGTCTGGGGTCTTGTGGACACCGGTTCAACCCCCTGGAGCAACGGCGAGATCGCCATCAGCGCATTCTTATTCACCAGATAAATAAACGGCTGTTCGTCGACCACAATTTCCTGTACGCGATCGAAGTTCTTCTTGCGTGCATTGTCGTCTGATGCTGACGCTTGCGCTCGCATCAAGCGGTCGATCTCGGCCTCCCAGGGTGTGGTTGGTGCCTTCTGCCGCGGGTTCCACTGGTGCTCATCGGACGAGCTAAGCCAAACGTTCATCTGCGCGTTGGGATCGAGCTCGACATTCGTCATGCCCAGTAGCGCTGCCTCATAGTTGAAGGTTTCGCTGATCCGTTGGATGAGAGACGGAAAATCAAGGGTCACCACGTTGACCGTGATGCCGATCGCCCGCAGATCAGACTGGATCATGGTGGCCATGCGCTCCCGCGAGTGATTGCCGGCATTCGTCACAATCGAAAACTCCACCGCATGGCCGCTGCGATCGGTCAACTTTCCCGCTCGCAACTGAAAACCATCTTCCTGTAGCAGTTTCATCGCGTGCGCTTGGTCAAATCGCGCCTCGGGCAACTTGGAATCGAACCAGAACCAGTTGGCCGGCGACACGGGGCCTCGCGCCGGAATTGCGTGCCCGCCGTAGACCACATTGCATAGGTCTGAGCGGTTGATAGCGACCGAGATTGCGCGCCGGAAATTCCTTGACCTGAACCACTCCAGTTTGTAGGGAGGAATGGGGGCGGTCGCGACCTGGTTGAACCACAACTGCTCGGAATCAAGGGATGGTCCAGCATCGCGCACTTTTCCCGGTGCCAATCGTGACAACTTGTCGAAATAATCGGCATCCAAAGCGTTGATCAGATGGATTTCGTTGCGGGTGAATTTCAACACCTCGATATCGCGGTTGGACTGAATCTCCAGTTTCACCGCATCCAGATAAGGCAAGGAGTGCCCGGACGCATCGCGTTTCCAGTAGTGCGGATTTCGTTGCAGGTAGAGGAATACTCCGGGTTTGTAGCCGGCGACGTAGAACGGCCCAAGCACGGCCATCTCTTTTTTCGGCGATACCGCGGAGACGATCGCCACCTGGTCGAATAACTTCTCGATTCCTGCTACCGGCGCGGGAAAGGTCACGCTCACGAGGTCTGCCGCGAGCACTACAGTGTTCACTTTTCCCTGTCCTGAGCGAAAGGCATCGCCCGTAGGCGAATGCATCGCGGGATCCATCAGCGCGTCCATCGTGAACTTCACATCCTCAGCGCGTGAACGGCGTCCCGTCACAGTAGCGAATTCCCTGTCGCAGTTGGAAGGTGATTGTGCGGGCATCTTTCGATAACTTCCACGCAGTCGCCAGCTCGGGTTCGGGACGCTGGGTCTGGCGGTTGAGGCGAATCAATACGCCGCCAGTGAGGTACCGAACAGTTTCGGAAGCATCATCATCCACCAGCGCTGGGTTGAAGGTCTTGGGATCAGAACGCAGATAGAAGCGCAGCTCATCAACTCCGACGCTTGTTCCAAGTAAGAGTACAAGTAACAACGCCAATCCAACGATTCGGCGACGCATATCAATTCACCTCGCTCCGATGAAACGCAATCTGCAAACTTCCCACTACCAAGAGCAGCACCGCCAACCCCGCGAAGCTACACGCCTCGCCACGAATGGACAGCATGTTTTCCATTTCACGTAACATGCTGCCGAGAGAAGGCATCGGTTCCGCCACTCCCAAGCCCAGCAGACTGAGGTTTGCCTCAGTCAGAATGAAAACCGGAACTGCGATCCAGAACTGGGCCGTGAACACTGGTCCTAGGTTTGGCGCGACGTGCATGCACAATAATCGCCAGCGCGACACTCCGATGGCTCGTGCCAGCAACACGAACTCTGAGCCGCGGAGCCCTCGTGAACGCATCAACATGATTCGCGCGGGAACGCCCCATCCCAACAAACCAAGCGTCAGATAGGTGACCGCGGCCGATGCCATAGGCGACGTGTTGAGAGGAAGCAACGACCGAACCATCAACAAGAGGAAAAGCCACGGCATTGACAGCATCAGGTCGATGAATATCTTCGCCGACCGCTCAACCATGCCGCCAACAAACCCCGGTACAGCCCCCAAGAGGAAAGCAAGAAGCATACTCAGTGCGGCTGCCGCCGGCGCCAACGAGAGTGACGCTCGAGTGCCGTGCAACAGTCTCGCCATGCGGTCGCGACCCAGCACATCGGTACCGAGCCAATGCTGAGCGGAGCGGCCCACAGAAACTTGCGCGCGATCTTGCCGGCTGTAGTCGAACCGCGGCATCACACTGCCCGCAACACTAAGCAGGATAATGACTGACACCACCGTTATGGCACAAAGGCGCAGCGTGCTCACATTTCATCCCTGCGCTGGTTGGACAGCATGTCAGCGCCCGTGTTGGCCAGCACAGTGCAAGCGACTACAAGCATCGAAAGGTTGGTCAGAACTGGGACATCACGCGCCATTGCCGACTGCCACGCCAGCTGCCCAAGGCCGGGAGTGCCGCACAACGACTCCACTGGAATTGCCGCGCCTACTGCCATGCCAACGGTGACACCAGCCAACGCCAAGACCTCGCGCCAAACTACCGGCACCACATGCAAGAGAAATACTCGAAATCGTGACGACCCTTCGGCTCGCGCCAAAATGATGTGCGGCATCTGCGCAGTCGCACGCAGCAGGTTGCTGAAGTACTGGTAAGTCCTGGGAAACACAACCAACGCCAGCGCCACGAATGCTGGGCCATCGAACACGACTAACAGCAGCGCAACCGCTCCGGCCGGAAGACATAGCAGCAATCCGCTGCTCACCGACAATGCGACGTCCATCGCACCTGAACCACTCAGCCAAACCAACAGTGTTAAGGAGATTGTGGCCGCCCACGCCACGACCAGCCCTGCTGCGACCAGTCGCAGAGTCACAATCCCGCGCTCGGCCAGGAGTTCTCGTACGGGCCGACGCAGAACCCGAGATTGCCCTAGATCTCCGCGCAACATCCGGCCCATTGCCGTTGCGTAGTAGACCGCGACATGACGTTCACCCGCCGATTCCTGCCGAAGCGCCGCAAGACTTTCCTCGCTCAGGCGCGCATCCAGTTGCCGCTCATCGCTGCCGAAGCCCGGGGCGTAGCGAGCCAGCGTCGCCGACAGAAAATCTCCTACGGCTACGGTAAGCGCAGCCAGCAGGAACCGGATTGCCAGCTTCTTCCACCAGCGCATCTCTTGTCCTCACTGGATGGCCGCTGTCAGTGCCGGCACATCGTCGTTTTCGATCAAGCGTCGAAGTTCGCGTTTGTTGGCGTACATGCGCTTGTCGGCCTCGATCAATAATTGTTCCGCGTCAGACGCGTCGTCCGGAAAAAAGGCCGCGCCAACACTCGCCGACAGAGTTCCGCCGGGGCATGCCTCACTCGCGCTTTCCATTGCGGCGGAATTGACTCGGCGACAGATTTCCTCAACCGCGCCCCGGCTCATGCCCGGAGTGACAACCACGAACTCGTCACCACCCATGCGCGAAATGAAGTCGTACTCCCGACAAACAAGCCGAAGCTTGGCAGCGAACGTCTCCAGAACCTTATTGCCCGCCAGGTGCCCGAATCGGTCGTTCAAGGCCTTGAATCCGTTAAGGTCACACAAGATTGCGGCCAAGCGGCCACCTTCGCGCGAACATCGCGCGATTTCCGAGTCCACGTGATGAAACAGCGAGCGCGCATTCGGCAGTCCGGTGAGATAGTCCACCTTGGCTGAGTCGGCCACGGCCTGATACTTCATTGCATTGTCGACAGATGCGCTGATCTTTTCCGCCATCGCCAGCAGATATCCGCAGATGGTCGGCGGAAAATGCGTCCGCCTCCATTTTGTACAGCGCCAGCACGCCAAGCACTTCTTCGTCGCAACGCAAAAGTGGAACGGCCAGCGCCGATGACATACAACTTCGTTCGCAGGCTCCGTTCAAATAGCCGGCCTCGACGGCTGGATTGCCATTAAGAATCGGCTTTCGGTTTTGCGCCACCCAGCCGGTGAGTCCCTCTCCCATGGATATTTCCAGCGAGGCAAATACCCGGAAATCATCGCCAATGACGTACTCCGGAATCAATTTCTGATTGCGAACCAGGTAGATGGCTGCGGCTTTGTAGGGCACCAGCTTTCCGCAGTCGCGCAGCCACAAGTGACAGCGTTTCGTGAAGGCTCAGCGAGCGACCAACGTCACTGCTGAACTCCAGTAATGTTTGCGCCTCCCATCGCGCCGCCACGATCGGTGCGAGAAAGTCTCCGTTCCGCGCGGACGGGTTGGCTCGCTCAAATCCCGCTGCAGGGGCGCGGCCGTTCGTGACTTTGACATTCGTGGAGAGTTTCTTGGCCTCCGGGCCAGTCGCATAGGGCCTTGGCCTTGTGTTCCAGCTCCTCAAAGCGACGCTGCAGCACCTCAATGACACGCACATCGAATTGCGTGCCCGCTCCCCGGGCAACTTCGGCCATGGCCTCGTGCAATGGCATCGCCCGCCGGTACTGGCGGTCGGAGGCCAAGCGCATCCAGGCAATCAACCGCCGCGAGAATGCGCGCTCCTATTGGGATGTCTTCGCCACTTAACCCATCCGGATAGCCCTTGCCATCCCAGCGTTCGTGATGCGCACGCACGATTGGGACCACGGGATATGGGAAGTTCACCCGCTCCAAAATCTCTCCACCCACGATGGGATGGATCTTCATCTTGTCGAATTCTTCCGGCGAGAGCTTTCCGGGCTTATTGATGATGTGTTCGGGCACCGCGAGCTTTCCAATGTCGTGAAGAAGCGATGCCGCCCGCAGGGCCTCCAGTTCGTGGTCTGCGAGACGCATCTCCTTGCCGACCTCGACAGCAAACACGCGCACACGCTGTAAATGGTCATGAGTCGTGTGGTCCTTGGCATCGATCGCCAACGCCAACGCTTCGATGGTGCGCAGGTGCAGCGACGCCATTTGCTCTACGTGTTTTTTTTCGTCCTCGAGCTTTCCCAAGTAAAGGCGAAAAGAGCGGTACAACAGGTATCCCACGGGGACCATCATGGCTGACGCCTGCCAACCAAGATGCGTGTTCGACCAGGCTATAGCGCATGCCAAAACGCCGCCGACGAGGTAGTTGGAGAACGACCAGAGATAGAACTCCGACCATGTCTTGCGGAACTCACGCCCCTCGGTTAGCGTGATAACCTCCGCCACCAGCCCAGTATTGATCAGAAAATATGCCGACGACGTAGCCAACAACCGCAGAGGCAGGCTAGGACCGAGCACTCTTGCCGTCTGGTGAAACACCAACTGCGCCAGCTCAATGCTTAACGCAATCTGCGCCAGGTTAAAAAGTACGTGGATAGATTCCACGCGGTGTTTTCGCCACAGGGATTGGCAGACGGCCGAAGTACAACCGATTACGAGCGCTTCTCCAGGAGAAAGTTCGACAACCGCCAGAAGGTTCACCACCAGATTAATCGACAGGGTGCCGTTGATGCCAGGCAGTTCAACCTTCAGAGCCGACGCGATTACGGTTGCCAGCAGGTATACGGCGAACGTTCCCGGAGCAACCCACGCACTCCGTGCCAGCTCCTCTAACAGAACCGCCACACCAAGAACGGTTACGATCGTGATGTACTTGGTCGCGCGCGAATTCATCAGGAGAGTCCTCGGGTCGGTTGGTTCCTGTGGCCCGGCCTGTGGCGGTCGGGCCACTTGCCACAAACGACAATCGTTAGTTATCGCCGTTGACGGTCACAAGGTTGCCCCACATGGCGGAGTTGCCCCACATCGCCGAATTACCCCACATGGCGGAGTTTCCCCACATTGCAGAATTGCCCCACATGGCAGAGTTGCCCCACATCGCCGAACTACCCCACATGGCGGAGTTGCCGGTAGCTGGCGCGCCCGACACGAACTCAACAGGTCCCCATACAGTGGCACTGTCCCACGTGGTGACAGGCGTAACCCCTGGGAGCTGGTTCCAATACGCCGCCTGTCCCCAGGGCGTCTGCATGTCAGCAACAAAGTAAGCGTTTCCGCTCGCGACGTCGATGACCGCAACTGGCGATTTGGCAACTCCCGAAGCCTTGTCTTTGTTCATCAGCGCGGCCTGCACATCAAGATAGCCTGCACCGACCGTGAAGACGTCCGACTGGACGTTATAGGTCGCCCCGTCGTCGGTGATCGTCACGTAGCGCGTCAGGCCCTTATACGCAGTCTTCATCAGCCGCGCCTTGATCTGATCAGCCGTAAGCGTCGCGTCCTGCTGCAGCATCAACGCCACTGCACCGCTAACCATGGCGGCTGACATACTGGTTCCACTGAGGATGAAGTAACTCGGCGACGGACCGCTGAATGCGGGGTTCTGGTAATAGGTCAATGGGACTTGGTTTTGCGGATAGGTACTCTCCAACCATGCCGGCGCAAGCAGCGAAACAACCCGATTGCCCGGCGCAACGAGGTCGGGCTTAACAATATGGTCGATTGCAGTGGGCCCCTTGGCGCTGTAGCTGGTCATGACGTCGTCGCCGCGATCTGGTGTCCCCGTGGTATTGGTCGCGCCAACAGTGATCACGTAAGGATCGTTTCCCGGCGATTCGATCATTCCATAGCCTTGAGTCCCAAAGGTATTGTCACGACCGTGGTTACCGGCCGATACAACCACAACAATCCCAGCCTTCCACGCTTGTTCCACCGCCTGGCAAAGCGGATCGAGCCTGTAGCTTTCGAAAATGGTTGTGCCCAAAGAAAGATTAATCACGCGGATGTTATATGTCGCTTTCAACTGGATGGCCGACTGTATGGCCTGGATCACCGAGCTCTCGCTCCCCTGGCCTTGGCTGTTTAGAACTTTAAAACTGATCAGGTTGACATTCGGCGCGATGCCCTTAATCCTTACGTTGCAAGTAGCGCACTTAGAGTCGGTTCCATTACCCCCGATGATGCCCGCCACGTGCGTACCGTGCCCATACAAATCGTCGCTGCCCTCGCCGGTGTAGTCGAAGGAAGCCAGAATGCGCGACCCACCGGACGCAGCCTGAACGTCATCCACCGTGTGTATCCCGCTGTCGATTACCGCAACCCCGATCCTGGAACCGTCAAGCCCAATTCCCCACGCGTAGTTACCCACGACGGCCATCGCAGCGTTGTTAAGATCTCCGCTGACAGTCCGGTCTGGTGAAACATGGGCCACATTGGGATTCGCGGCTAACGATGCCAAAGCAGAGGTCGGTACAAGGACGCGTACAGCGTTAATTACGCTTAGTTGCCCCGTCACCTTCACGCCCGGCAACAAGACTATGTTCGGCTGAAGTGTCGTTACTGAAGGGTTGTATTGAACAATGACAGCTATAGGTTGGCTTCCGGACGTCCGTTGCAACTGCGGCGCGAGCTTTGCTGCCTGCGCAAACAAGATCACTGGAATCAGGACCGCTACCACGAGTAAGAAACTGCGCTTCATTTACACCCTCCCGCTGGAATGGCCGATCGCTGATTCCCCTTGCACTCGACGGACCACGAAATCGAGAGGCCTAACTCCTTTGCTTCCAAAATGTTTTGTTTTTAAGCGGCGACGAGTTGTGCCAAATTGGCACCATCAAATATCGACTTTGAGCCAGATTGGCCCAATCGTACTGATACCCCATCCGATGACGGCCGATTCTTTCTGTGTGCAGGATCTAACTACGTCCGGCAGTCTCGAGAAACGTGAGTCGATGGAACGCGCTGCGAGACTTGGCGACGAATTCGGCAGTGACGTGGTCGCCCACGACCCCTCGATGCTGCGGACGCTGCAGTTGGCGAAATCGCTCGCTCGCTTTAACGCAGCCGTCTTGATTTCTGGAGAAACCGGTAGCGGCAAAGAAGTTGTCGCCCGCACGATTCATCGATTCTCGGTTCGCGGCTCGCGACCTTGGATCGATGTCAACTGCGCTGCGCCGCCGGAACACTTGGTAGAAAGTGAGCTATTTGGCCACGAGAAGGGGGCATTCAGCGGCGCCGATACCCCTAAGCCGGGCCTCTTTGAAATGGCCAGCGGAGGCACGCTCTTTCTCGACGAAATTGGTGAAGTTGATCCGCGCGTCCAGGTCAAGCTTTTACGTGTCCTCGATGCAGTACCGTTTTATCGCCTGGGTGGCACGCGCAAGGTGTCGGTTGACGTTCGACTCATCGCGGCCACGAACAGGAACCTCAAGGACGCAGTGGAAGCCGGAACCTTCCGCCGCGACTTGTACCACCGGATCACCGAGTTCCTGATCGCTGTGCCGCCTTTGCGAGAACGTCCACTCGACATTCCGGCCCTGGCCCTGCACTTCCTGTATCAACTTCACTCGGAGAAAAGTTTTGCGCCTGATGCTTTGGAGTTGCTTTCGCTTATGAAGTGGCCCGGCAATGTTCGCGAACTGCGCAACGTAGTGACGAAACTTGCCATTGCGGTGCCTCATAGGTTGATCTCGGCTGACGATATACGCCGCCAAGTTGGCAATGAAGTTCACCAGACGCACCACCTCGATCAACAGACTCCCGAACGTGCCACGACGTTGGGTGAGATGGAACGTTTGATGATCGTTCGGGCCCTCGAGGCAACTCGGGGAAATCAGAGTCGCGCCGCACAGCAGCTGGGAATGCCGCGGCGAACGTTTTGCCGAAAGCTGGACGAGTACCAGATAGCTCTCGGCAGACGTCGCAGCACACAACTCGCCGAGTCGACCACGCTCACCAGTCATCGCGTCGAAATCAATGTACCCGTACTGATTGAAACCAACGCGAGCCTGGAGTTTGATGCTGAAGTTACCGACATCAGTGCCGGAGGAGTCGGGTTGAGGTCGATAGCGGAAGCGTTCACTATCGGCGACGAAATCCGACTTCGATTCTCATTGCCCTTCCTCGACAGATGTCTTCGGGTTAGCGCCTCTGTGGCCTGGTGCCGCCCGGATGGAACTGCCGGCGCAGAATTCACCTGCGTGGGGACTCCTCACCACGACGCGGTCCTCCACTGGTTGTCCGGAACAAAGCATCACGGCTCGCCTTACCCCACTTCCAGTCCTGCTCAGCAGACACCAGTCTGACTTCGCTGGCGGCACGTCGTGGGGCTCTCAGTCCGGCCTATGCTCAAAACAATCGGGCCGCCTCCCCCAGGCGGCCCGAGAAGCTGATTCTGTTGTAGTTAGGATTTAATTTTGCGGCGAAGAACACCGGCCAGTCCAATAATCCCGCTCCCAAACATTGCAAGCGTTCCCGGTTCAGGCGTGGGTCCCAGGAAGTTCTGCGCGGTTCCGAGATTTCCGTTTTCCGACCCAGGGATGGCCGAGTAGAGTAGAACATCCCCGAACTCGCCCTGCGTGTAAGTCTCGCTCTGCGCTAGGGTTACGAAGCCCGCGGCCTCCGGAGTCAGTCCTGGATTGCCTTCAAACAGATACCAGGTGGCTGCGTTCAGATTGGGATCGGCCCCTTGGTCAGCCAGTGCCATTTTGAAAAGAAAAGCCGCCTCGTAATCCAGCAGATGCGTGCTCAGATCGAGGCTTCCCACGCTTGTGACATTCGCCTGCCAGGTCTCCCAGCCTTCGATGTGCTCGTTGTATCCGATGCACATCATCCATTGGTTTTGGCCGCTATTTACCGTAATATCATAAGGATAGCTGGCGACGCCGTAGTAGTTATTGCCAGTTGGCAATCCAGTAAATTGCATGTTGACTGATCCCGCTATCGCGGGCAGGGCCAGCGCTCCCAGCATGATTAACCAGCAAACTCCTTTAATTACTTTCATTTGCCTTCTTCCCTTTCTGTTCTGGGCACAGTCGATTGGTCGATGCACCAGATTGCGGACTGTGCCGATCGCAACCTGCGTGCAACGTACGTGTTGTCAATGACTTAACCGGCTTCAGCCGGCGATTCAGTATGAAATATGACCTCCGTGCCAAAGCCAACCACTGCGCCGTCTTGGCTGAGCAAGTGACGAACAGATCCGGCCCCGCAAAGGCGTGCCTCCATGTCCTCGTTTACTCTGCCGCGGAGAGTAATAACTACTTTTATTTGCATGGCGATAGGCGGCATGTTGGCGGTCTCGATGAACGCTCCTGCCCGGCAGATATCGCGGGTCACGCCTTCCCCCTGCCCGCGCTGGCCATCGGCGGATTGCCAGGCGAACCAGACATCTCCTTTCAGATGGAATCGCGTGCAACTCCTTCTGTATATTGAAGTTAGACCTTGGCCGATTGTCTGACCGCTCTGCGCTTTTGTCTCAGTTGTCATACTGTTTACAACCTAGGCTTGAGGCGGGATGCCAGCAAGAGAGCGAGTACCTCCAAGCGGTGCTTCTCATGTCGCTTTTAATCAATGAGTTGAAGCGTTTGGGGCCGACTCTCTCTAGCGCTGTGGGCGAGATTCCACCGGAAGATTAGGGGCCCGATGCGTCGGACTGGAGGCACCCAGAAAGAGGTTGACAGGAATAACTATTATAATATTTAATTAATACGTTAATTAATTATGGTGGGTCGAAAAACAAAGCGAACTGCGGAAGGTCCGGGACGCCCTGTCGGCGATCCTGAGCGCGACACTCGTGCACTGCTGCTGGACGCGGCCACCAAACTTTTTTCGGAGATCGGAGTAGCAGCTACCAATTTCTCGATGATTGCCCGCCGTGCCAAAGTCACACCGGCGATGGTCCATTACTACTTCGACGATCGCGAGCAACTCATTGACGCCGTGGTTAACGAGCGCCTCGTACCCTTCATCAGCTACGTCTGGGACGAGGTTGAAGCCGGAGATGACCCTGCAGAACTGATTCGCGGAGTGGTCGCTCGCTTGCTGGAAAGAATCGAACTGGCGCCATGGGTCCCCTCGACATGGATGCGAGAGATTCTCAACGAAGACGGGCTGTTGCGCGGACGCATGCTGCGCCGTTTGCCCATCGAGAAAGTGCGCATCCTGGGTATGGCAGTCGCGCGCGCGCAAGCTGCGGGAACCGCGAACACCGACCTTGATCCTCTTCTTGTGGTCTTCTCAACCATTGGGTTGGTGATGGTCCACATGGCCACCCGCAATACCTGGTCTGACATTTTCCAGCGGCCTCCGCTCGGCACCGAAGACATGCAAAAGCACATCACCGGCTTACTACTTCACGGTCTCGATCCCGTGCCGCCGTGGCAAGACAAACCTGGTCCGCTGAAACCACCTATCCGGAGCAAACGATGAACCTCACTTCCCTTCCTTCAAGTCGCATCGTGTTTGCACTCATGGCTGCCGCGGGCGCGCTGCTTTCGGGTTGTTCCCGCAAATCGACGTCCGGCTTCGAGGGTTACGTGGAAGGCAAGTATGTCTATGTGGCTTCCTCACAGGGCGGACGTCTGGACAGCTTGTCAGTCACGCGCGGCGAGGTGGTGAATGCGAGCCACCCGTTATTTGCACTCGATCGCGAGCCCGAGGCGGCCGCTGTGCAACAAGCGGAACAAAACCTGCAAGCCGACCAAGCCCGCCTGGCAGACATCAAGACCGGCAAGCGGCCCCCGGAGATTGACGTCATACGCGCACAGGTCGCGCAGGCGCTGGCTGAAAAGCAAAAGTCGATTGACCTGCTGAGCAGCTACGAAAAGCAATATGCCGCAGGCGGCATGTCAGAAACCGAGCTCATCACGGCCCGGACCGCGGTTGAATCGAACGCCGCGATCGTTCGCCAGTATCAGAGCAGTCTCGAGGTAGCTGAACTTCCAGGACGCGAGGACCAACTCAAGGCACAGCAGGCAGTCATCGCTGCCGACCGCGCCGTAGTGCAACAGTCGCAATGGAAGCTCGACCAGAAACAGGTCAAGTCGCCCCGGGACGGGTTGGTGTTCGACACGCTCTATCGCGCGGGAGAATGGGTTTCGGCGGGAAGCCCCATCGTGCAGCTACTGCCGCCTGAAAATATCGAGGTCCGATTTTTCGTTCCGGAATCCACGCTCGGCAGCTTGAAAGTCGGCCAGAACATCAACGTGCATTGCGACGGTTGCCCGGCTGAGGTGGCTGCGGCAATCACGTTCATCTCGAATCAAGTCGAGTACACGCCACCTGTGATCTACAGCAACGAGAACCGCTCCAAGCTGGTTTTCATGGTTATCGCCAAGCCCGCGGTAGAGAAGGCGGCGATGCTACACCCCGGGCAGCCCCTCGAGGTGACGCTGCAATGACGACCACCGACAACACGGAGTATGCCATTGACGTGCACGGGTTGAACAAGCACTTTGGCGACAAGCACGTTGTGAACGACGTGTCCCTGCGCGTTCGTCGCGGCGAGATTTTCGGATTCCTCGGCCCCAATGGCAGCGGCAAGACCACGACCATCCGCATGATGTGCGGCCTGCTCAAACCTGACTCGGGCAGCGGAACCTGTCTGGGTTACGACATCATTCGCGACAGTGCTGACATAAAGCGCAACGTCGGCTACATGACCCAACGCTTTTCTTTCTGGGATGACCTGACGATCACTGAGAACCTCGACTTTGTGGCTCGCATCTACGACATTCCAAAGCGGAGCGACGTGGTTCGCCAGACCATTGCGGACCTCGGACTAACGAGCCGGACCAACCAGCTCGCCGGTGAACTCTCTGGCGGATGGAAACAGCGTATGGCGCTGGCTGCCTGCATGCTGCATAACCCAAGGCTGCTATTGCTCGACGAACCGACCGCCGGTGTAGATCCAAAAGCCCGCCGGGATTTCTGGGACGAGCTGCAGGTGCTGGCCGCAAACGGAATTTCGGTGCTGGTGAGCACGCACTACATGGACGAAGCCTCGCGCTGCCACAAGCTGGCCTATATCGCCTACGGCAAGCTGCTGGCGCAAGGCACTGCAGCCGAAGTTATCGACCAGCAGCACCTCACTACGTGGGACATACGCGGCCAGGGCATGATCCAAGTGCAGGATGCGTTGCGTGGCCAACCAGGCGTGGAGCAGACGGTGATTTTTGGCGACGGCCTGCACGTGAGCGGGACCGACGCCGCGGCACTAGCGCGTACCGTGGCCGCCATTGGATCAAACAAAGGACTGCATGCCGAAACGATTGATACGAGTCTGGAAGATGTTTTCATCTACATGATGAGTCGCACGTCTGACAATTTTGGAGGCTCAGGCATGACCCGCAATAGCATTTTCTCTATCGCTCGCTGGTGGGCCATCGTTCGCAAGGAGTTCCTGCAGCTCCGGCGTGACCGTGTGACCTTCGCCATGATCGTCGGAGTACCCATCATCCAGATGGCGCTGTTCGGTTACGCAATTAATACCGACCCTAAACACCTCGACACCGCAGTCATCAGCGCGGACAACACGAACATCACCCGCAGCGTCCTGTGGGGAATGAAGAACTCAACCTACTTCAAGTTTGTGGGGGAGTTGCCCAATGAGGCTGCGGGTCGTGAAGCATTGTCGCAGGGCAAAGTGTTATTCGTCGTAAACATTCCCGCCGGATTTACTACGCAACTGCTGCGCCACGAGCACCCATCGCTACTGATTGAGGCTGACGCTACCGATCCAAGCGCGGCGGCGAACGCATTGTTTGCCGTCAACGGCATCGTTCAAACCGTCATACAAAAAGAATTGACCGGCCCGCTAGCGCCGCTGGCGGGAACGCCGCCACCGTTCGATGTGCGCTTGCATAAACTGTACAACCCTGACGGCATCACGCAATACAACGTTGTGCCGGGGTTGATGGGCGTCGTCCTCACGCTCACTATGGTGATGATGACCGGCCTCGCGATCACTCGCGAACGGGAGCGCGGCACCATGGAGAACCTGCTTGCCATGCCATCGACGCCCATTGAGGTGATGACCGGCAAGCTGATTCCGTACATCGGCATCGGGCTCATCCAGTCGAGCATCATTCTGCTGGCGGCACGCTTCATCTTTCATGTGCCATTCTTCGGGAATGTCGGCGCCGTCTACCTGGTTGCACTTTTGTTTGTTGCCGCCAATCTCACGGTTGGAATCACGCTCTCGTCGCTGGCGCAAAACCAATTGCAAGCGGTGCAGCTAACCGTTTTCTATTTCCTGCCCAACATACTGCTCTCGGGATTCATGTTTCCGTTCCAGGGCATGCCGGGTTGGGCGCAATTTCTCGGGAACCTCTTGCCGTTGACTTATTTCAACCGGCTCATCCGCGGCATCCTGCTAAAAGGCAATGGATGGGAAAATTCCTGGCCGAACGTATGGCCATTGATGGTATTCACCCTGATTGTGATGACCATCGCGGTAAAGACCTACCGCCGGACATTGGATTGAGGTGCGCGCAATGAAATCTTCTATCGCTGCTCGCGAAACTCGAAACCTGAAACGCAAGACTCGATCCGCGGGGAAATCGAGCCCACCCTATATCGCATGGCTGGGGTTTGTCGCATTGGTCATCTCCTTCGCCGCGGGATGCACGGTTGGGCCGCGCTACCACTCGCCCGCACCACCCACTGTGGGCGGCTATACGCCCGAAGCACAACCGGAGACGACCGTCGCATCACCAGGTTCTGCCGGATCGGTACAACATCTCAACCCAGCGATGGATATCCCGGCGCAGTGGTGGACCTCTTCCATTCCCCGGAACTGGATCGCCTGGTCCGCGAGGCGCTCGCTAACAGCCCGACGCTCGCACAGGCGACGGCACGCTTGAAGGAAGCGCAGGAAGAATCCAACGCCCGCACGGGAGCCACGAAATACCCCGCGGTGAACGCCACGATCTCCGCTCAGCGGGAGCAGGTTGATCTCGCAACATTTGGTGTGCCCTTCCCGAGCCCGCCGCCGTTCGGATTGCTAAACGGGTCGGTGGCGGTTTCGTACGCTTTGGATGTGTTCGGCACAAATCGGCGCCAGATCGAAAGCTTGAACGCGCAGGTGGACTACGAGAACTGGCAACTGCAAGGCGCGCGCCTGATGCTCGCGGGAAACGTGGTCGCGGCGGCCATCCGACAGGCGGAACTGCGCTCGCAGATCGATCTCAGTCGCCAGATGCTCGCGTTGCAACAGCAGCAGCTCTCGATCACGGAGCAGCGTGCGCAAGCAGGTGGCGTTGCGCGGTACAACATCAGCCAGCAACGAACTCTGGTAGAGCAAACCCGGGCAACGATTCCACCGCTGGAACAGCAACTGGACGTCGTCAACAATCAACTCGCGGTGCTGATCGGTAAGCCGCCGGCCGAGGCCCATATCGGCGCCATCACGCTCGACAACCTGCACCTTCCGGAAGAGCTTCCGGAGAGCGTGCCATCGTCACTGGTTCGGCAGCGACCTGACATTCGGGCGGCTGACGCGCTGATGCACGAGGCTAGCGCCAACGTCGGAGTTGCCACAGCGAACCTGTATCCGCAGATCACGCTTTCCGCCAGTGCTGGACTCATCGGCACCAGCTTCACTAGCGGCGGGGGCGTGTGGAACTTCGGAGCGGCTCTTGCGCAACCCATCTTCAACGGGGGCGCATTGCGCGCCGAAAAACGGAAGGCCGTCGTCGCTTACGAGGAAGCCGGAGCGACCTATAACCAGGTTGTATTGCAGGCCTTCGAGCAGGTCGCGGACTCGCTACGTGCTGTGGAGCATGACGCGCAAACGCTGCAAGCCCGCACGGAAGCTGCTGCACAGGCCGAAGCGACCTACAATATCGCGTCGCAGCGCTACAGCGCGGGAGGCATCAGCCAACTGTCGCTGCTCGATGCACAGCGTCAATATTTGCTGACCGCGATTGACCGCACCAATTCTGCCGCCAGCCGTTACAGCGACTCGGCGTCGCTGTTCCAATCGCTCGGCGGAGGGTGGTGGAACGAGGCGTCGGGGGCGAAGTCTCCGTCGTCTTCCGCGGGACCTTCGCGGAAATCTCCGTAGGGCAAGCATGGAGTTCAACGGTCGCATTAGGGGCTCGCGTCATCATGCGATAATCGAGAGGCAAGGCCCTGTAGCTCAGATGGATAGAGCGACGGTTTCCTAAACCGCAGGTCGGCGGTTCGACTCCGCCCAGGGCCTCCACGCCAGCCCGTCGCGGCACGACTTGGGCTTAGAGTGTGCTCAACTCGTGTACGTATAACCCCCGTTTGCGTGCTTCGGAACCGAAGTCGGCGGTGTAGTCAGGGTTTCCTCGGGGAGTGCCATCCCAAAGAATAAGTGCAGCTACCTGTTCATGCCTCTCGCGTCCGAGGGCGATGGCTTCGTCGAGGATTAGGTGGTTCGCCGCGGTATAGGGATCAGCGCCCGGAGACTGCGCCATGGTGACAAGGTCTCCCATGGCCGTGACGTCGTCGAGAATCATGTCGAAGAGGCCGCCCCATTCTCCTGGACGATCCACAACCGACTCGGTGCGAAATCGCTGCCTGCCACAGGGGACTACGACTCTGCGTCGCACCCCCAACTTGCCGGCTTCAGAGAGGCCGATGAGGTCTGCTCCGCAAGCAGCGGAACTGACCAAGACTGTGACCGCGTTCGCCAAGAGGAAGGCTTGCACTTCGAGGCTCACGCGGCCAACGTTTCGCAATGGGAAGCGTACTTCATCCGCATCGTTGCTATCGATTCTTCGCCCAGATAACGCCAATATCATTGCGACCGCCGGCGTTTAGTCTCGCATAAAACAAGGGCTTCGTGGGAGGCGGCGGATTCTTGCTCGCGCTATCTCAGAGTCGCGACGGTCGCGCTGTCGCCCTCCAGCTCCGACGCCTGGCGTTGATATTTCTTAGCAGCGGCAACGTCGCCGGTCTTCATCGCTATTTCACTGGCGTGACGAAACATTTTGGCGTCCTGGATTCCCACCGCGAGCGCTACGTCCATCTGCTTCTGGGCTGCCGGGTCTCGACCATTGACGTGCAAAGCCCACGCGTAGCAATCGAGGGTGAACACATCGTGCCGGCGTGCATACTCACGCTGGGCAACAGAAAGAGCTTTCGCGGGATCCTTTGCGTAATCGGCGTAGTACAGGATGAGCTCATGGTTCGAGTTGTCAGCCTTGTTGGTTTCGGCCAGAGATTTCTGTTCGAACGTCGTGAATGCTTCTTTTGCCTCGGCCAAGCGACCGGCTTTTTGCAGCGCCACGGCTAGATCGAATAAGTTTTCGGCATGAGGTCCAGCCTGATAGCGCTGCTGGAGCAAGGTCACCGCATCGTCGTATCGTTTCTGTTGAATCCGCACCTTCGCGAGGTTTCCGAGCGCATAGTGGTATCCCGGAAACAGCACGAGCGCCTGTTGCAGTAACTCTTCGGCCGCGCTGATTTTGCCCTCGGACAGCCTGATGTGCGCTATTTGGGTGGTGATCCACGCGCGGTCTTCGACTTCACCTGGCGGCGTGGAGTCCAGAGCCATCCTCATCAACTCCACTGCTCCCTCAGGGTCTCCGAACAGTTCGCGAAGATACGCTGCGCGCGTCAGCCCAGGCAGGTTCGCCGGACGCAGGTTCAGCATCCACTGGGCGGCTTTCTCGGCGTCATCGTAGTTTCCTAGTTCGACGTTCGCATCGGTCAGAAAACCCCAGACCATCACGTCATCGGGCATTCTCTTGTTCAGCGTCTTTGCTTCTTCCAGAGCCGCCGCAAATTCGTGTTTTCCTAGCAAGAGCCAAACTTCAATGCGCTGGCCGTCGTAATTCGCGGGCGAGATGGCAAATGACTTTTGTAGAGCCTGCTCTCCCTGAGTGTAGTAAGTGGGATCGGAGGTCTCGCGTGCCCGTCTGGCTAGCGCCAACGCCAGCGCGTTATAGGCTTCGTAATCTTTCGGGTTCTTGTCGATGAGCCGCTGGGCTTTCGCCATTCCCTGCTGGGCTGGTGATACCTTCTCGCCGGGTTGCGTAGTGTTCTGTCCCCACGCGGCGACCGTCCCGAACAAGATCATCAAGATTGCGACGAGCTTCCTGGTGTTCATAACTTTTCTCCTGAATAGGCGTGAGCAACATTGCCACTTCGGTTCGTTGCAACTCTAAAAGTGCGGGAGCCCTGTCCCCCTCGTGCGCGAGTGTGGAACAGGGCGTACCCGCTCGGTCTTTCTAGTTCACCGGGCAAAGCCCGCCAGGCTGTCCGCTGCATCCGAACTGACCGGGGCCAACGTGGTGACTGTCACGACCGCTATTGGCAGGCATCACGTACGGGAAGGTAGTTCCATACCCGTTTTCATTGATGTTTACGCCGTCGCCGATCCTGGCACCGTACTTAACCGGGTCCACCAGAATTCCTGCAACTACGCGGGCCGCGATGTCAACGACATCGTCGATCGGACGCCGTCCGTTCGGGAATCCAGCATTATCTCCAACCAAGAACCCCATCCGTTTCTGCTGTGCCACTGGAGTCGGGGGTATGCCCGTATTCAGTCGCAGTAAATCAGCGATCGGACCTGCGTCCTTCGGACCGCATCCCGGACAAATCGGCGCCTGATACTGCACGAGTGGCAACAAGTCCAATCGGGGCGCCGACGGAATCGGAAGCCCAAGGGAGTTAAAGAGGTGCGCCAGCAATGGATCGAGGAAAAACGCTGCGAACTGCGAGTCGTGAGCCGGAACGTCGGTGCTGAACTTGTCCTTCGATCCGGTGCCGATAATCAGTTCATTGATCAGCGAATTGCCTTCACGGTTCACCTGCGCCAGTGCCGATGAGGGAGTGCCCCCGGTGCTCCGCACTTGAATCAGCGGCCGGAAGGTTGCGCCATACGTACCAATGACGGCTTCTTTCTCTCCCGCTTTGTGCAATTTGTTATCAGAGGTCAACATCGTGATGGGAACTTCGATCACGATGGTATTGACGTTGTACCCAGCGACTGCATCGGGAGCGTAGTTGTGAGTGTCATCCGCGTCTTCCGCAGGCGGCAGGATGGTCCCGACTCCCATGCGGAAATTCAGCGAATCGAATGCGGCGCCCAGGTCAATGTAAAAGGGATCGTCAACGGTTCCCGCAAATACGCGGACGCCATTTCCGAGGTCGTACACGCCCTGCTGGAACAAGCTGTCATAGTTCGGCATGGTGCGCGGTCCAACGTTCGACGGTACCGTGTACAGCGTTTGCCCGGCGGACAGGTCAGTCGCCCTTCCACCCTTGAGGTACATGACGTCGAAAGTCTGCTGAAGGCTCAGACCCTCAGAACCCGGACCGTTCAGCGCAGTAATTGGAGGGATCCCGGCGATTCCGCCGGCGAACCCTGTGAATACGCCGGGCAGACGGATCTGCGTCTTGAATTTGAACTGGAATACGATGTCCGGAATTCCGTCGCGATTGTTGTCAATCAGCATCTCGTACGTCACATTCGGATCGAAAGGAAAGTAGTTGGGGCCGTTGGCCGGCTCCAGCAGTGGATCGACATTGAGAATCATGGTTACGCGATCAGGATGGTCATAGCTGACGAACGCGTACCAATCGGTCACATCGGCGCTATGGTCAAGCGCGGTTATCGGCGCTTCGCGGTGGCTGGAGGCAAACGTGCTGCCCGGCAACAACACGAGTAGCGCTATGGCCATAGCGATTGTTAGGTTTTTCATCGGTGTACCTCGCAGTGAATTAGCAGCCGGGAACGCTTCTGCACTGCCCCCTCGCGACGCCGCGCTTGAGCTTCGCCAGTGAACCCCGCTACAGACTCGAATACGCGAAGGGCCGCGATTCCGGATTGGTTTATGACGTAGTTTTTGGAAAAGATTATTTTTTGCGAAGGCACCGAAAACACGAATCCGATTCTTTCCGCGTAGCGTACTTCAACACTCGCCGGATCGAACGAAACCTGGGTGGGCGCGGGCAAGTTGCCGCGCGAACTCCTGCTTGATAAGGTGGGCGGATGCTCTCCTTAATATCTACGCGCCGCGACTTCCTGCGACGTAGCGCCATGCTTGGCGCCGCCCTGGCGCTACCTGGCCGCGAAATTCTGGCCAGTGCTCAGACAGCTACTCCCACAGCTCTCGAAGTATTCGGATACTCCGAGGTCAAGCTCAACAGTGAACCACATCAGCAGCAACTCGAAAACACGCACGCGATCCTGATGAGCTTGAACGAAGACGCACTGATGAAGCCGTTCCGCGCAATGTCCGCCCTTCCAACACCCGGGCCTGACCTCGGCGGTTGGTATATGTACAAGCCCGATTACGACTATCGCAAGGACAGCGCCGGCCTGTGCCCCGGTGGAACTTTCGGCCAATGGGTGTCTGCACTGGCGCGCTACTGCGCCATCACTGGCGACCAGGCCACACGCGACAAAGTTCTGCGCCTCAACCGTATTTATGCGGAGTCGCTCGGCGCCGGGTTCTTCGACAACAACCGCTTCCCCGCTTACTGCTATGACAAGCTAGTCTGCGGACTCATCGATTCGCATAGCTTTGCGAACGATCCCAACGCATTCGCTATCTTGCAACAGACGACAGACACCGCGTTGCCTTTTCTTCCGCCGTTTGCCGTCGATCGCGAGCAGAGCTGGCGGCCGGGAAAGCAAGATGACATCTCCTATAACTGGGACGAGTCGTATACCCTGCCGGAAAATCTGTTCCTTGCCTATCAGCGCGGTGCAGGCGAGCGCTACAAACAACTCGCAATCCGCTTCCTGGACGACAGAACTTACTTCGATCCTCTCGCCGCAGGAGTCAACGTACTGCCGGGCAGGCATGCTTACAGTTACGTTAACGCTCTCAATTCCGCGATGCAGGCCTACCTGACGATGGGCAGCGCGAAGCACCTGCGCGCCGCGCAGAATGCCTTCGAAATGCTGGTGACAACCCAGAGCTTTGCCACCGGAGGCTGGGGCCCTGACGAATTATTGCTCGAGCCCAACACCGGAGCGCTCGCGGCCACGTTGGTCGATCAGCACCAGAGCTTCGAAACTCCTTGCGGCGCTTACGCTCATTTCAAGTTGACGCGTTATCTCCTGCACGTAAATCGTGACTCGGGTTACGGCGACAGCATGGAGCGTGTCATGTACAACACCGTTCTGGGCGCAAAGACATTGCAGCCTAACGGCACTTCTTTCTACTATTCCGACTACACCTTCCGCGGACAAAAGGGATACTCGCGCCACCACTGGCCGTGTTGCTCGGGAACGCTGCCGCAAGTCGCCGCCGACTATCATCTGAACTCCTATTTTCACGATGCCGGAAATCTCTACGTCAATCTCTATGTGCCTTCCACCGTGCGCTGGAATCATGCTGGCGACGCCATCAAACTCACGCAGACCAGCCAATACCCCTACGACGATGTCATTCGGTTTCAATTGGCCGCAGGCCGTCCGGCAGAGTTCAACATTCACCTCCGCATTCCCGCGTGGACGACCGGCGCATCGGTGTCGATCAATGGAAAGCGTGAGCCCATCGATCTCCGACCCGGAGCCTTTGCCGGCCTTCGCCGAACATGGCGATCCGGCGACCGCGTGGAGCTGCATCTCCCCATGACGACTCGTCTTGAAGCGGTTGACCCGCAACATCCGGATGTCGTCGCCCTCATGTACGGGCCGCTCGTACTCTTCCCCGTAATCGACACGGACCGCCGATTTACCCGGCAGCAACTGCTCAGTGCCAAGCAGAACCCTTCGAAGTCGTGGACCGCGCAGTCTGGCGTCGGCCCGGTTACGCTACTTCCCTTCACCGAAATCGGCGACCAGCACTACACCACTTATGTCAGGCTTGTGCAGTCGGCTTAGCTTTTCGCAACTGGCGAAAGCTGGTTGGAAGCGCGGTATTCGCCGCGCCAACTCGTCGCAGAGCCACAGTTCCCGTATCATGGGACGGGTTGCTCCATCTACGCTGTTTAAAACATTGTCGCGCCCAATGAAGCGAGGAACCATGTCCTCACCCAGATCTGTCGTTAGCGCCGCGCTGGTCGTGATGACCGTTGCGGCCGCTCTAGTTACCGTTTCATGCCGCCGCAACCTTAATGAAGGCGTCACCCATAAGGACGACTATCAAACCGCCTACATTTATGCCTATCCGATGATCGCCAATTACAAGGCGATGTACGAGTTCAACATCGACAAGACCAGCTCGCAATACAAAGGGCCTTTCAATACGGTAGTCAGCGACCCTCATGTCTTTACGCCGAAAGACACCGCGGTGGTCACGCCCAATGCCGACACGCCATATTCCATGTTGCAGGCTGACCTGCGAGCGGAGCCCATCATCTTCTGTATTCCCAACATTGAAAAAGGGCGATACTACTCCGTGCAGTTAATCGACATGTACACCTTCAACTACGCGTATGTGGGGTCGCGTACAACTGGTAACGTCGAGGGCTGCTACATGATTTCGGGCCCGGGATGGCTAGGCGCCACCCCGCCCGGCATTCTGCAGGCGTTCCAATCGGATACCCAATTCAGCCTGCTGATTTACCGAACGCAGCTGTTTGGCACAAAAGACATCGATAACGTGAAGAAGATACAGGCTGGATACACGGTCACGACGCTTTCTTCCTACACTCACCAGCCCGCGCCGCCGAAGCCGCCAGCGATCGAGTTCCCCAAGTTCACCGAAGATGCATTCAAAACTGACTTCCCGAAGTTCCTGAACTTCATTCTGCAATTTTGTCCCGAGGTACCGGAGGAGACTGCAACCCGGCTGCAATTTGCGACCATCGGCATTGGACCGGGTAAGCCCTTCGATGCTGCACAACTCTCCGAGGGCCAGCGGACCGAATTCGTTGCCGCGATAAAAGACGGTTACACGGCAATTCAAGATCGGCGCGAACAGATTGGAAAGAACGTGAACAGTTGGAAGATCGGCGCACCGTTCGGCAACCGCGACTCCTACGCAGGCGACAATCTGCGTCGCGCGGCGGCCGCCATGATGGGAATTTACGGCAACGACGCCGCCGAGGCACTTTACCCGTGGACCAAGACTGACGGCATCGGCAGCCCTCTCGACGGCAGGCAACACAATTACACAATGACCTTTGCGGCGAACAGCTTCCCGCCCGTGAATGCGTTCTGGTCGGTAACCATGTACGACGCCAAGAACCAACTCCTAGTCGCGAATCCAATCGATCGATACGTGATCAATTCGACGATGTTGTCCACTCTTAAGAAGAACGCCGATGGTTCACTCACCATTTACATTCAGAAGGACGAGCCCTCCGCTGATAAAAAGTCGAACTGGCTGCCTGCGCCGAACGGGCCAATTTACCTGGTGATGCGCTTGTATTGGCCGACGAAGAGCTCTTCGCTCTCGATGAGTCATTCTCAGCCTTCGATTCTGCCCGTTATGCCTCCAGGACTGGCGACCTGGGACCCGCCAGGGATTTTGCAAGCGCACTAGGGATATTCCGGCAAGCGGTGAAAAACGAATGGGCACGGATTGACTCCGTGCCCATATTGACGTGGCAGCGATTCAGGAGGACCGATCGCTCCACAGTCATCAGTTACCCCATGGGGCCACTCAAGGCTGGCGCCTTGAGCAGGGGTACTGATACTTAGGCTCCGCTCGAACCGTGCAAAACGCGGAACGTGCTTCCGCCGTTGCCCCAGATCAGAACCATTGCATCCTGACCTTTCGGCACGCTGGCCAGCGCCTTTTGAACATCTGAGGCGCTTGGCGTCTGCTGGCGATTCACGCTCTGAATCACTTCGCCGGGCTGGAGTCCGGCTTCTTCAGCTGGACTTCCCGGCTGAACGCGCTGGATCACCGCGCCCTTCAGGCTCTGCGGCGCTTGTAACTGTTCGCGCACGTCCGTGGTGAGATCGGCGATGCCGATGCCCCAACGGGGCTTGCCGCTGTCGGCGCTGGCTGACAGGTCTTCCTTCTTGTCTTTGCTGCCCAGCTCTTCCAGCGTTACCGGGACGTTGACGTTCTTGCCGTCACGCAGAACGTCCAGAGTGACTTTGGTTCCGGGCTGCTTCGAGCTGACTTCTGCCTGGAGTTGTCCGGCGTCGGAAACCTTCTTGCCGTCGAGGCCAGTGATGACGTCACCGACTTTGAGGCCGGCGTGCGCTCCTGGGGAGTCAGGCTGAACTTCGCTGATGACCGCGCCGTTGGCGTCCTTCAAGTCGAAGAACTTGGCATTCTCAGGAGTGACGTCAGTGATGCCTACCCCAATGTAAGAGTGGCTGACTTTGCCGTAACGCACCAGCGAGTCAACCGTGGGCTGGACGATCTGCGTAGGTATGGCGAAACCCATTCCCGAGAAACTGCCGGACGGCGAAATCAGGAAGGTGTTGATACCGATGACTTCGCCGTGAGCGTTCACCAGCGGGCCTCCGGAGTTGCCTTGGTTGATGGCGGCGTCGGTCTGAATAAATTGTCCAGGCTTGCGGGGATCGTCGTTATACGGATTGGGACGGTTCAGCGCGCTCACGATGCCGCGTGTCACCGTGAAACGGAACCCAAACGGGTTTCCGAACGCAAGTACGGTCTGACCAGGACGAAGCTGTGTTGAATCGCCAAGCGGAACGTTGGGGAAGTTAGTGCCCTCGATCTTGATCACCGCAAGGTCAGTCAGGGGATCGGTGCCGATCAATTTCGCGGGCAAAATGCGGCGGTCGCCAAGCGTGACTTTGATATCGGTAGCGTCGGCGACGACGTGGTTGTTGGTGATGATGTATCCGTCGGGCGAGATGATGACGCCACTTCCGATGCCGTGCTGGAACTGCGGCTGCTGAGGCGCCATCTGTCCGCGTCCACCAAACTGGCGTTCGAAGAATTGCTGCATATCGTCGGGCATGCCTTCGGGCATTCCCTGCTGCTGCATCATCGCTTTCCTCTGGTCCACTTTGGCGGTGACGGCAACGTTGACAATGGCAGGAGTTACTCGCGCAGCCACCGTTTCCATGGCCTGGTCGAGCGAGAGCAGCGCGCCGATCTTACTGTCGTCGATCGGGGCAGTATTCGAAGTGGCGGCAGCCCGTGCGTTGGTGGGTTGGACAAAGTGATAAGCGCCGAGTCCGGCGATCATGGCGACCGCCAGAACCGCGGCTCCGAGGCTGCGCTTGGTGGAGTGATGTTTCGTGCTGTTCATTGTTTCGTAGCTCCTGTTTCGCTGTGTAGTGATTTGCAACTAACGAATTAGTTGCTGAAATTGGTACTCGCCCTTCAGGGCGTAATGCCTGGCTAGCACTAAATTTGTTTGGGGAATCCTCCGCTGATCATGCGCTGCTGCGCAGGCGTGAGATGAAAGACTGTTACACGCCAAAGAATTGGACCGTTCGCGCCAAACTGCTCGCCTTGAAAAACGACCAGTACCGGCGCCGAGATCAGGTCAGTGGGGAAATTTGAGACCGCCACGATGCGCGGGGGAGCGATCGCTTCCGCGATCTGTCGATTGTTTTCGGCCTGCGCCAGGGTAAACCGCGTCTTTGCCGCGGTGTGGCGAAGGACGCGCAGCTGCGGCGGCTGAACTTTGCGAACAGCCGGAGCCGCCAGTTCACTGGGGACGATGTAGCGCAAACTTGTCGGCTGAAGCTGAACGTAGTTCGGCGAGGCCATCGCTCGCACGCCCGATGAGGAGGACGCCATTTGCCCCACGTTGCTCGAAAATCCAAACACACCCGGCTCCCGCGAAATGCCGAACGCGAAGAAGATAGCGGCCAGCGACATCAGTGCGAAAGTGCCCTTCGCCATCGAAGTACTTCCCTGCCCGTTAGCCACTCGATCCCTGCGCAAGATTTCCGCGAGGCGCAGCTTTAGCTGCTGCACATGGCTCACGGCCGCCTGGGCCAACTGAATACTGCGGCGAAGGAAACTCTTCTCGGCGAGGCTTACCAGCGACTCGGCATATGCCCGTGGACTGTAAGTCGTGGCCAGCACAGCATCGTCACAGGCCATCTCGCGTTCCAAAGTCAAGCGCGACTCGATGAACCACACCGCCGGATGAAAGAACAATACGGCCTTCAGCAACTTCTGTGCCAAGTTTGTCCAATCGTCGTAGCGCCGCAAGTGCGCAAGCTCATGTAGCAGAATGGCGTTCAGCTCTGCCGTCGGAATCTCCGCCATTGTCCAGGCCGGGAACACAACCATGGGCCGAAAGTATCCAACGGCGGCGGGCACGCGAACCGCGTCAGAGACACAGAGTGTCACGCGCCGGCACGACTGCATCTCTGCAAGACTCGCCCGCAGCGCGGGATCAAGCTTGTCGGAATCAACCGGCGCGCACTTAGCGCGCAACCGGCGCAAGCGATAGAGTCCGTGCGCGACATGCGCGAGGCCCAATCCGGCGCCGATTACCCAAACTACAAACAGGTAAAACGCAAACGACTCCGGCAATGTGATCGCGACTGACGAACGGGTCGAACCCGCCGGACTGGAGGAGTTCCCGACGGATCCGACCCAGGGCAACACCGTAATTCCAATGAGAGCCGCGAACCAAAATGCAAAGCGCGTGCCGGAACTACGCCGTCCAGCGAGCCGTGCAAAAATCCAGGCGAGCCCAGCGATAACCGTTCCGGCAAGAAGGCTGTTCAGCAACCCTCCCGCCACTATCCTGATCCACGCATGCATTTCCATGATGGAATCGAATGGCATCGCAGTTACTCGCGCTCCTTCAAGTATTGCTTTAACCGTTGCAGCTCATCTTCCTTAAGACCCGAGTCTTCCAAAATATTGAGAACCAGCAACTCGTGCGAGTTCTGGAACAGCCGCTGCACGAGATGACGGACCTCGGAACGCGTCGCTTCCGATCGCTCCATCAACGCGGCGTATACAAATGCGCGCCCGTCAGCTGACTTGGCATGGGCGACGTAGCCCTTCTTTTCCAGAATGCGGATGATCGTCAGTACCGAGTTGTAGGCCAAGGGTTTATCGCCCGGCAGGGCGTCGAGTACGTGCTGTACGGTTGAGGGGCCACGCTGCCAGAGGACTTCCATGAGCCTCAGTTCGGCTTCGGTCAGATTCGCAGATGGTTTCGGCGGCACGCTGATTGGACGGAACAGGTCGAAAAAGGTAACTAAGGGATTAGTTGCTGGCGCATGGGTAGGCTAAAGAAAAGCACGATTAGCGAACGCCACCCGGAAAGTAGGCGCTCTGTTTCAGCAACGTCGAAGCAGTCACGGCTGGAGTCAGCTAGGTCTATAGTGCCGGAGCGCTGTGCTGCAAGAGAAGAAACTCCGACGTAAGATGGATTCAGTGAGAACGGGACAGATGGCAGACAAGCAAATCCGTCACCTTCTGGTCAAAGACGCGCCGGACAAGAACGACTACATCTACCCTCCGAAGTCAGAGCACCTTCGGCAGCGTCTGCCGGCCCACGTAGATTTGCGGCGGAACTGCCCGCCAGTACAGAACCAGGGATATTACGTAGGATCTTGTACAGCACACGCTCTGGCGGCCGCCATGCACCATGAACAGAAGTTGATGAAGATCCCGGTGACTGCGCCTTCACGTCGCTTCATCTATTACAACGAGCGAATCATCGCCGGTGAGAAGCGGTTGAAGCGCAATCTCAGTCTGCGCCGGGCGTTGAAAGTGACGGCGAGAATTGGGGTTTGCCCGGAAGCGACCTTTCGGTATGACGATTCGAGGCGGGCAAACCTTCAGAAACCCCCAAAACTCGCATACGAGGCAGCCGGAAACCTTAAGGTTGGCGAATACTATCGGATACCGCTGGTGTCGGTGCCGCGCGAACGGTTCTTGCGAAATTTGAAGAACTGCCTCGCTGACGGACATCCCGTGGTGTTTGGCTTCAAGATGTTCCACAACTTCTACGTGCCCCCAACCGGCAAATGGAAGGATGGAATGATGCCAGCACCAGGCGGGCCGGGCGATTATTGGGACGGCGGTCATGCCGTGATGGCGGTTGGATACGATGATAGGAAACAGGCCGTGCTGGTGAGAAACTCATGGAGCGCGCGATGGGGCATGAGAGGGTACTTCTGGATGCCGTATAAATTGATAAGCGATTCCGGATTCACCCACGACTTCTGGACGATACGCGGCGTCATCAAGAAGATGGCGAAGTAGGATGAGGGCAGTTTGAAAACCAGTATTTTCGAGATTTTCAAAATCGGGGTTGGGCCCTCCAGCTCGCACACGATGGGGCCGATGCGGGCGGCGCGGCGTTTTGCGCTCGACTTGCAGGAACGAGGGATGCTTCCTCAAGTCGCGCGAGTGCGCACGGAGTTGTTTGGCTCGCTCGCCCTCACGGGACATGGGCACCAGACCGATCGCGCGGTATTGCTGGGGTTGTCGGGAGAAGCTCCGGAGACTATCGATCCCGAGACGATTTACGAAAAGGTGGGCGAGATTCGCCAGCGCCGCGAACTGCGGCTGCTGGGAGCGCAAGCAGTTCCCTTCCACGAAGACGAAGACCTGTTGTTCCTCAAAATGCAAATGCTTCCCGGACACTCCAACGGCATGCGTTACACGGCATTCAACGAAGCGGGCGCGGAATTGTATTCGGCCATCTTCTATTCAGTGGGTGGCGGATTCGTTATTCGAGAGGGTGAGGAATATGGCCACTCTGAACTAAAGCAGCCACCACTTCCCTTTTCCAGTGCGGATGAATTGCTGGCGATTGGTGAGCGCGAGAAGCTGGCGATCTGGCAAATCGTGCTGGAAAACGAGAAGACTTGGCGCTCCGAAGACGAGATTCGAGACAGCGTGAAGCGCATCTGGGGCGTAATGCAGGCTTGCGTGGAGCGCGGCCTTGTAACGGAAGGCATTTTGCCGGGCGGTCTCAACGTTCGGCGGCGGGCTCCCCGGTTGGCGCGGCGGCTGAATGAAATTGGGGCGAGTGACCCGCTGGCTCCAATGGATTGGGTGAATGTTTACGCCATGGCGGTGAATGAGGAGAATGCCGCGGGCGGCCGGGTAGTGACAGCGCCGACCAATGGAGCAGCGGGAATAATTCCGGCCGTGGGCCACTATTATCAGCGGTTTGTCGCGGACGCTTCGGACGAGGGACTGTTCCGATACTTCCTTACCGCTGGAGCGATCGGCATTTTGTACAAAGAAAATGCCTCGATTTCGGGCGCGGAGGTCGGTTGCCAGGGCGAAGTTGGCGTGGCCTGCTCGATGGCGGCCGGCGGACTGGTGGCGGCGCAGGGCGGCTCGAACCTGCGGGTAGAATATGCGGCGGAAATTGGTATGGAGCACAACCTGGGGATGACGTGCGATCCGATTGGCGGGCTGGTGCAAATTCCTTGTATTGAACGAAACGCAATGGGATCGGTAAAGGCGATCAACGCCAGCCGCATTGCCATGCGGGAAACCGGGGAGCATAAAGTCTCGCTCGACCAGGTGATAGCCACCATGTACCAGACTGGACTGGACATGCAGTCGAGGTACAAGGAGACTTCGCTGGCGGGGTTGGCGCTGAACGTCATAGAGTGTTGAGCCGCGATCGCCAGACGGTCAGTACTGCGAAATAGCCATACTCCAAACGCGGACTAGCTTCGGTCCGATTCTCTCGAATGTAGCGGCCCGGTTACCCTTCGTTACAAAACGACACAGCACCTTTCCGCCGCGAATAAGAAAATTAGATTGAACTCAGCGCGACGCCGCAGTGGGTGCGCGCGTGCGCGGGATTCCGTAGAATGCCGAGGAGGCCCTACGATGGCGATAGCAGACTCGACCTTCAGCCAAGAGTGCATGTGCCGGTCTACCACGTAGCGCTAATCGAGGAACGTTCAGGGATGATGCACCGGAGTACGAAAGCAAATTGGTCAAGGTTGACAGTCGCGCTGTTGGCGGCGCTTCTCGCCGTCGGCAATGCATTCGCGCAGGCGTCAACCGCGCCCGGCCCACAGGCAAAAGCCGTGGGCGAGATCAAATCGATCAGCGGTGGAAGTTTGGTTCTGGCAACCGACGACGGCAAAACTGTGAGCGTTTCCCTGCCCGATGGAGTGCGCGTGGTACGGATCCCTCCGGGAGCGACCGATTTAAAGAATGCCACGCCCATTACGCCGCAAGATTTGACGGTGGGCGACCGGGTACTGGTACGCGGCAAGGCCTCCGATGACGAGAAGTCCTTGGCAGCTGCGTCCGTGATCGTCATGAAGCAATCGGACGTGGCGGCCAAGCAGCAACAGGAGCGGGAGGACTGGCAGAAACGCGGAATTGGCGGACTGGTGAGCGCCGTCGACCCAGCAGCGGGCACGGTAACTATTTCGGTGACGAGTTTCGGCGGCGCTAAGAGCGTGCAGATACAGACCACCAAGAAGACGGTATTTCGGCGGTACGCGGCCAATTCGGTCAAGTTTGACGACGCGAAGGCGAGCAAGCTTGCGGATGTCCATCCCGGCGACCAATTGCGCGCACGCGGGACGAAGAACGACGATGGCACACAATTCGCCGCGGAAGAGATTGTGTCGGGACGATTCCGTAATATCGCCGGCACTGTAACCGCGATTAATGCGGCTGACAGTTCGTTAATCGTGATGGATTTGCTGACCAAGCAGCCGGTGACGGTGAAAATCGCCGCGGATTCGCAGATTCGCAAGCTGCCGCAGCCGATGGCGCAGCGAATTGCGATGCGCTTGAAAGGGCAGACTCCGGAAGGAGCGGCTCCTGGAGCCGGCGGCGGAGCGCCCGCTGGCGGGGCGGCCCCGAACTACGCAGGCGCTGGAGCCGGCGGTCCTCCGCAGGGACCGCCTGGCGGAGCGAATGGCGGACGCGGCGGCGGCGGCGGCGGAGACTTGCAACAGATGTTGAGCCGGTTGCCGGCGGTGACGCTGAGTGACTTTCAGAAGGGCGACGCTGTGATCCTGGTGTCGACCGAAGGCAGCGATGCCGGCGTTACGGCGATCACGATGGTAGGTGGAGTGGAACCGATTCTGACGGCGTCGCCGGGCAGCCAGGGGATGATGTTATCGCCGTGGAGTTTGAGCGGCGGACAGGGTGACGCTCAGTAGCATAAGTGGTTAGCAGATAGTGGATAGAAAAAACGGCATCGTGGGGAGTCTGAAGTAAACGCGGGTTTGGCGCGGTATTCGTAAGACAGGAAGGTTCATGAAAGCAAGGTTCTGCCGGAGTATTCTCCGGATGACATTTCTGGCATGCTTCATCGCTCTGATTTTGAGCGCAGGACTCTTTGCGCAAACAGGCCTGGGCTCACTGCACGGCACGGTGACCGATCCTTCGGGCGCAGCGGTGACGAAGGCCGAAGTGCAGATCACGGGACCGGACGGCAAGATCACGAAAACTATCACGAGCCAGACGGGTAGCTACGACGTCAAGAGCCTGGCCGCGGGCAAGTACGGAATTAAAGTGTCGGCCAAGGGATTCTCGGTCTACGAAGTCGATGGGATCGACGTTGGTCCGGGGCAGTCCCAGAAGATAGACGTGGCACTGTCGATCGAGATCCAGCAAGAAAACGTGAATGTGTCGGAGCAGGCGGTCGGGCTGGATGTCTCATCGGAAAGTAACGCCACGCAGATGGTTCTGACCGGCAAGGACCTGGACGCACTATCTGACGATCCGGACGAGTTGTCGGACGATCTGCAAGCTCTGGCGGGGCCATCGGCGGGGCCGAACGGCGGACAGATCTATATCGATGGATTCACCGGCGGCCAGCTTCCGCCGAAGTCGTCGATTCGTGAAATTCGCATCAACCAGAACCCATTTTCGGCCGAATACGACAAGCTGGGGTACGGCCGTATCGAAATCTTCACCAAGCCGGGAACGGACAAGTATCACGGGCAGATTTCGGTGATGGGCAACTCGTCGTACTTCAACTCGACGAGTCCGTTTGCGACGAGCAATCCGGCCTACGATACGACGCAGTACACCGCAAACTTTGGCGGGCCTATGGGAAAGAAGGCGTCGTTCTTCCTAGGGTTCGAACGGCGCAACATCGGCGACAACGCAGTCGTCAATGCCTTCGTGCTGGATCCGACGACCTTCGTGCAAGAGCCCTACAACACCAGCGTTCCGACGCCGCGCACCCGAACGACTTTCAGTCCTCGGGCGGATTTTCAGTTGACGCCTAACAACACGCTGAGCGTGCGTTATTCCTATTGGCAGGACAACCAGGACAACAATGGAGTAGGACAGTTTGCGCTGCCAAGCCAGGCCTATAACCAAACCGGCACGGAGCAGACGCTGCAATTGAGCGACACGCAACTTTTCGGGGCGAAGGTGGTTAACGAACTGCGGTTCGAATACCTGCGCGACCGTCATGGCCAGACGCCAGACGTCACGGATGCGACGCTGAACGTGCAAGGCGCGTTCAACGGCGGCGGCAACAGCACCCAGTTCGTCACGGACAAGCAAGATTATTACGAGCTTCAGAATTACACGTCATGGCTGGTAGGCAAGCACATGTTCAAGTTCGGCGGACGGCTGCGTGCGCTACGCGACTCGAACTATGCTGACGCAAATTTCAACGGCGCGTTTACGTTCAATTCCCTGGACGCCTACCAGATCACGGAGCAAGGGCTGGCGGCGGGCTGGACTCCAGCGCAGATTCGCGCGGCAGGCGGCGGCGCAGGGCAGTTTTCGATCACCTACGGAACGCCTGCGGTTGTAGTCACTTATTACGACGTGGGGTTCTACTTCTCCGACGATTGGCGCTGGAAGCCGAATTTCACGATCAGCTACGGACTGCGCTACGAAACACAATCAGACATTAACGACTACGGCGACGTGGCGCCGCGCGTGGCGTTTGCGTGGGGCCTGGGTAAAGGGCCCGCTCCGAAGACAGTGCTGCGCGCCGGCTGGGGCATGTTCTACGACCGCTTTGACGAGCAGTACGTGCTACAAGCTGACCGATTGAATGGCACCACGCAACAGCAAGTGGTTGTGGACCAGCCGAATTTTTATCCGATCGTGCCGCCACAAGGCAGTCCGTTGTTGAACACGGCAAAGAGCTTCCCGACGGCCTACCAGATTGCACCGGGCCTGCAGGCGGCATACGTGATGCAAACGGCGGTGAGCGTAGAGCGGCAGATCACGAAGAACGCGAATATCGCGGTGTCGTATCTGAACACGAAGGGCGTACACCAGTTCCTGACACGCAACATCAACGCACCTTTGCCGGGCACGTACGACCCGACCAATCCTGCCAGCGGCATAAGGCCTTTTGGTGATGCGGCGGGCAATATTTACCAGTACGAATCGAGCGGGCACCTCGAGCAGAACCAGCTCATCGTGAATGCGAACGTTAAGGTGGGATCGAAGGTATCGTTGTTCGGCTGGTACACCTACAACAACATCAATGCCAACACTACCGGGGCGAGCAGTTTTCCGAACAACCAATACAACCTGGAACAGAATTACGGTCCGACGAGCTACGACGTGCACAACCGCGCGTTCATCGGCGGAACGATCGCCTTGCCACGCGGGTTCAGGCTGAATCCATTTCTTGTGGTGAGTTCGGGCATTCCGTTCAACATTACGCTCGGACAGGATTACAACGGCGATTCAATCTTCAACGATCGTCCAACGTTTGCCTCGCCTGGGCAAACGGGGCCGAATATTGTCGTCACGAAATGGGGCACATTTAACTTAACGCCGCAGCAAGGGCAGACGGTGATTCCGCCTTACTATGGCGAGGGACCGGGACGGTTTGCGCTGAACCTCAGAGTGAGCAAAACCATCGGTTTCGGGCCGGAAACGAAGAGCGGCGGCGGTGGTCAGGGGCAAGGCGGCCCCGGAGGTCCTGGGGGCGGTGGAGGACGCGGAGGCGGCGGCGGGCGCGGACCCGGCGGCTTTGGCGGAGCCTCCGGCGGCCCGATTGGATTAGGCAATGCAACTTCGCGGCGTTACAGTTTGACGTTCAGTGCCAACTTCCGCAACATCTTCAATAACATCAACTACGCTCCGCTGGTGGGCAACCTCAGCTCGCCAATCTTTGGGCAACCAAATGCCATTGCGGGCGGACCGTATGGATCGTCTTCGGCACCGAGGAAGATCGAGTTGCAGGCGATGTTTAATTTCTAACCGTAAGCAATTAGCAGCTAGCAATTAGCTTCCAGCGGGCAGGGCCTTCTTCCCCTGCGCGTCATGATCCGCTCGGCTTGCAGTTCTTCGGAGCTGTCCTATTCCGAATGGGCTCAACCCTCCGCTCGTGTGTTTCTCCACGGTTGCCCAAAGACGCAACCATCGTTAAACTCAGCGTGCAAAGAAATAGGTTAGCGACGTGCTGTTTAGGGCGAGCCTCTTGTCCTGCCAGAAAGCCGGCTCTTCCACTCAAACGTTTCGCGAGATTCCGTCGTAACTGACTCATCAATCGGGGCCAAGAGCAGAGCGATGAAACTGGGGTTGCTGATGAGGTTGCTAACGGCTGCGGCCGTGGCGTGCGGGTTGTTGACAGCGGCGTTGGCGCAGGAATCGCCAGACTTGCTGACTGTCGATCAGGCGGTGAAGCTGGCAGCGGCGAATAACCGCATGCTGAAGATCACCTCGCTGCAATTAGGCGGGAAGAAAGAAGACTACCTCGCGTTCAAGACGCACCGCTTCCCTACTTTCAATACCTACATTTTTGCTTCGGAGCTGCTGGCGCCGATCAGCTTTGACGTTCCGGCAGGACAGTTTGGGACGTACCCAGGTATCGGGCCGATTCCGGCGACGAATACGCCGATTACGACTCCGCAACAGCCGACTGCTTATGTGATGGCGAACGTGTCGCAGCCGTTGCTGACGCTGTACAAGATCAACATTGGAATCGCAGGCAAAGGGCTACAGGTTGACCTGGCGGCACAACAACTTGAAGGTAAGCGGCAAGCTGTGGTGTCGAATGTGCGCGAGACGTACTACACGGCACTGGAATGCGAGAACGCGATTGAGGCCACGCAGGCGGCGATTAAACAATATGAGGAGCTGGAGCGAATCTCGACGCAGTATCTCGCCGAGCAAGTTGTGCTGAAGTCGGAGCTGCTGGAGATCCAAGCGAAACTGGCGCAGGAAAGGCTGTCGCTGCTCAAGTTGCAAGATAAGCAGGCGACGGCGAAACAGACTTTGAACAACCTGATGGGGCGCGACATTCATACGCCATTCCAGACGGCGGCAGCCGCGGAGCTTTCGCCGGCGGAAGACAATCTGCCTACGGCAGAATCGAAGGCGCTGGAACAGAATTCGGATATCAAGGAAGCGGAGATCAACATCAAGCAGGCGGAAAACATGGTCCGGCAGACGAAGGCGAAGTATCTGCCCGACTTGGATCTGTCGGTGCATTACGTATCACCGTTTGGAGTGAATTTTGTGCCGACAAACATCGCAGGGGCCGGCGTGGAATTCAGTTGGGAAGCGTGGGACTGGAACCGGCGCAAGCACGAAGTGAACGAGAAGAGCATCCAGGTGGAGGAGACCAAGGTCAATCTGGATGAGACTAGGTCGCAGGTACTGCTGTCGGTAGACCAGGCTTATCGTGCGGTCCACGAGGCGCAGGTGGCCGTAACGACGGCGGTGCTGTTTCGGGATTCAGCGAAAGAGAAGCTGCGCGAAGTGACGGAGCAGTTTGGCCAGAAGACGAAGTTGCTTCGAGATGTGCTGCAACAGCAGGCGAACTTAGAGAAGGCCAACGCAGATTACAACGAGGCGTTGGACTCGTTCTGGACGGCGCGCGCAAAGTTGCAGAAAGCGATGGGTGAGGAATAAATGATGACCTATCGATGGGACGTGAAAGATCTCCCGAGGACGCGTGGAGGAACTGAAGATCCTTTGGCGACAAAGGGGTCCTTCGACTCCGGCGTCACGCTGGCGCGTGATGCCTCCGCTCAGGATGACAACGGTAAGGGAATGTCACTTTGGAGACTCAGCGCATTCCTTTTGCTGGCAGCCTTGGTATTGGTGGGAGCGGTGGGATGCCGTCAGGGGGCGGAGGCGAACAAGGCTCTCACGCCGGTGCGCACGGCGGCGGTGCAGCTGATCGACGCCGGGTCAAGCAATGCCTACTCGGCGAACATCCAGCCTTATCAGCAAGTGGATTTGTCGTTTAAGTCGAATGGATACCTGGCGAGCATCAAGCAGGTCAGAGACGCGGACGGACACGTGCGCAACATCGACATTGGCGATTACGTGACGCAGGGCACAGTGTTGGCGACCGTGCAGCAAGATGACTTTAAGGACAAGCTGGCGCAGGCGAAGGCATCGCTGGACCGTTCGCAGGCGGAGAACGAACGGGCGAAGCTGTCGTACGAGCGGACCACGAAATTGTTTGCAGTGGGAGCGGCGACCAAGCCGGACCTCGACGATGCAACGGCACAGTTGGCTTCCACGACTGCTGCGGTTGCCAACTCGAAAGCGCAGGTTTCGGAGGCGCAGATTGCGCTTGGGCTACTGCGAACTGCGAGCGCCGTTTGATGGCTGGGTTTTAAAGCGCAGCGTGGATGTCGGCACGCTTGTCGGGCCCGCCACGAACGGCTTCACGCTGGCCGATACGCGGACGGTCAAAGCAGTGTTCGGAGTTCCGGATACGGCGATGGCAAACGTGAAACTAGGGAGTGCGCAGTCGGTGACGACCGAGGCTCTGCAAGGCACTTTTCCGGGACACATTACGTCGATCTCGGCGGCAGCCGATCCGAAGAGCCGGGTTTATTCCGTGGAAGTTCGCATCGACAATCCGCGAAATGAATTGAAGGCGGGGATGATCGCGTCAATCGTGCTGGGCGGCGGGAAGACGAATGCGAAGGTGATGGTGGTTCCGCTGACGGCGGTGATTCGGAGTCCGGACAAGAAAGATGGGTTCGCCGTGTACCTCACAGATGGGCCGGGGGAATCGCCAAAACTACGCCCGCAGGACGTTACATTGGGCGACACGTACGGGAACAACATTTCGGTATTGAGCGGGCTGAATCCCGGCGAACGCGTAGTGACGTCAGGAACGAACATGGTCAGGGCGGGTGAGAAGTGAGGGTGATGCAGTAAAAGTGGTTAGTGGATGGTGGATAGAGAAGTTCAATCCAATACGAAACCGGCTGGGGCGAGGGGCTTGTAACGGGGGAACCTTAACAGGAGGATTTACCTCAGCGGCTAAAGCCGCCACGAAAGCGAGATAGAGAATGCACTGCTGAAGCAGTGCTCCACCAAGTTCACTTTATGGCGCACATGCACAAATCGGACGCGGAGTTCATCGCGACGACCCACAACATGGCACGGTACTTCACGGAGCACCGCCAGGTGGGGCTTGTGCTGTTGCTGGCGACGTTTGTGTGGGGCTTCTTCGGCTACCACAACATGCCGAAGCGCAAGGACCCGAACATTCCAGTACGAGTGGCTTCGGCGCAATGTCCTTGGCCGGGAGCAACCGCCGAGCAAGTGGAACAACTCATCACGCGGCCGATCGAGCAGGTCGTGGCGATGAATTCCAACCTGAAGCCGAACAGCGCCGTCGGATTTCGGTATCCGCTCGCTGAGTTTTCCCGGGCTCGTCGGTGGTTTACATCCAGCTCGCCGACAGCGTTAAGGACAAGCAGAAAGAATTCGCTGACATCAACCTGAAACTGAACCAACTCAAGCTGCCGATGGGCGCGGGGCCGATCCAGTTCAACAGCAATTTTGGCGATACAGCAGCGCTCATGCTGACCGTCGCCAGTCCGGTGGTCAATCCGACAGAGGTGGCGCTGCGGGCGATTGCGATCAAGAAGGCGATTGTGCGCACCCGAGCAGAGTTGCCAAAAGGCGCACCGCAGCCTCGGGTGAGCGTGATCTATGCGTTTCCGATGTCGATTGCGCCTGATCCTGTGCGGTCAGACTTCGAGAAGATCGCGGCGATTGCAGCACAAAACAAGGCGCTGAGCGATCTGCACTTCTTCCAAGGGCCGGGATATGTTGGGCTGGATGCCAGTTCGCCGATGGATGACGCTACGATTCGGACACGCGGGCGAACAACTCATTCAGAACCAGTTACATCGGTCGGAGTTACATCCGGATTCATGGCAGCCGGCAATTATTCGCAACCCGGAGGACACCGAGAAGCGATTGCTGGAGGTCGCCGGAGCGAAGTACTCGTATCGCGACCTCGATGACTACACAGACTTGTTGCAGCGAACGTTGCAGGGAGTTCCCGAGACGTCGAAGGTACAGCGCTCGGGCGTGCTGCCGGAGCAGATTTATCTCGACTACTCGCAACAGCGATTGGCGCAGTACGGATACGATCCCTCGAAGCTGAAAGATGTGCTGGGGGCGCAGAACATCACGCTACCGGCAGGATCGCTGGAAGTGGGGCCGAAGGACATCAATATCAATCCTTCGGGCCTGTTCCCGGATGCGAATGCCATTGGCAACGTCATCATCGGAGTGTCTTCTTCGAACAGCCCGGTGTATTTGCGCGATCTGGTGGACATTTCGCGCGGTTACCAGAGCCCGCCGACGTACCTGAACTTCCTGAACTGGAAGGACAAAGACGGCAACTGGGTGCGCAGCCGGGCAGTGACGCTCGCGATCTACATGCGCGACGGGCAGCAGATCGACCTGTTCGGGAGGCATCTGACGGAGAAGCTTGACGCGGTGAAACAGTACCTGCCGGAGGATCTGGTCATGGTACACACTTCGGACCAGCCGGTGCAGGTAAAGGAACAGATTGACCTGTTCATGGATGCGCTGTACGAGGCCATCGGTCTGGTCGTGATTGTTTCGCTGATTGGCTTCTGGGAGTGGCGGTCGGCGCTGCTGATGGCGTTGTCGATCCCGGTGACGTTGGCGCTGACGTTCGGGATGATCTACTTGTTGGGCATCGATATTCAGCAGGTGTCGGTGGCGTCGCTGATTATTGCGCTGGGTTTGCTGGTAGATGACCCAGTGGTGGCGGGCGATTCCATCAAGCGGATGCTGGCGGAAGGCCAGCCAAGGATTGTTGCGCCGTGGCTGGGACCCACGAAGATTGCGACTGCGATTCTGTATGCGACGATCACGAACATCGTGGCGTATCTGCCGTTCATGCTGCTTTCGGGGAATACAGGCGAGTTCTTGTTCAGCCTGCCGATCGTAATGACATGCGCGCTGGTGGCTTCTCGGCTGGCGTCGATGACGTTCGTACCGCTGATGGCGTTTTACATCCTGCGAGCAGACAAGAAGCCGGAAGCACCGATTGAACAGCGGCGCACAAAGGGCTTCACCGGAGGCTATGCGCGAACTGCCAAGTTTGCCATCGAGCACCGATGGAAGGTGGCAATCGTTTCGCTGGCGTTCATCCTGCTGGCAGGATACTTGTTCAAGCAACTCAAGTCGTCATTCTTCCCGGACGACGTGCAGTACTGGTCGTATGCCGATGTCTGGCTGCCGAATGATGCGAACTTCGACGCAGCGAACCAGTCGGCACAGCAGGTGGAGCAGATCATCCGGCAGCAGGCGGATTTGTGGGGCAAGCAGCATCCTGACAAAGATGGCAAGCCGTCGCAGATTCTGCGTTACGTGACCACGTGGGTGGGAGGCGGCAGCCCGAGGTTCTGGTTCTCGCTGTCTCCGCAGTCGCAGCAACTCAACTATGCGGAGGTGCTCGTTGAGCTGAATGCCAAGGAAGTCACGCCGGAATTTGTGGACCAGGTGCAGCCAGTGCTGTCGGCGACAGTTCCGGGTGCGCGCATTGATCTGCGGCAGTTGCAGACCAACCCGGTGAACTATCCGGTGGAGATTCGGGTAACGAGCCGGGCGGACGTGAGCACGGCGAACAGCGCGCAGGATATCCAGACGATGCGGCAGATTGCGTCGCAGGTCGAAGGCATCCTGCGGAGCGCACCGGCAGCGGCCAGGGTACGGAACGAGTGGCAGAACGAGAGCGCGCACGTGAGCCTGAACGTCGATCCAGACCGAGCCAACATGGCGGGCATCACCAACCTGGACGTGGCGAATTCGGCCACCAGCGCGATGAGCGGTGTGGCGGTGACGGCTTTGCAGGACGGCGACAGGAACATTCCAGTGGTGGCGCGGCTGAAGATGGATGAGCGGGCCAAGCTCTCGGACATCCAAAACCTTTACGTGTTTGGGTCGCAGAGCTCGACCAAGATTCCGCTGGTGCAGATTTCGAGCGTGGAAAACAGCCTGTCGACCGACCGCATCATTCGACTGGATCACTTCCGCACGATGTCGGTTTATACGTTCCCTGCTCCGGGACATCTGGCATCGGAGATCATGACGGTTGCGATACCGAAGCTCAAGGAGTTCGAGACGACGTTGCCGCCGGGATATGGAATCAGCATCGGCGGCGAGTACGACAAGCAGAAGACTGGCTTCCGCGATCTTGGAATGGTGCTGGCTATTTCGATAGGCTCTATTTATCTGGCATTGCTCTTCCAGTTCAACAATGCCATCAAACCGTTCCTGGTATTTGCCGCTGCGCCTTATGGAGTTGCCGGCGCTCTGATTGCGTTGTGGATCATGAATACATCGTTCGGGTTCATGGCATTTCTGGGAGTTGCGAGCCTGATCGGCGTAATTGTGAGTCACGTGATCGTGCTGTTTGACTTCATTGAGGAGATGCACGCTCAGGGCGAGCCGTTCGAGCAAGCGGTGATTGATGCGGGGATCATTCGGTTGCGGCCAGTGCTGATTACGGTTGGCGCAACGGTGCTGGCGCTGTTTCCGCTGGCGATGCACGGCGGTCCGCTGTGGCAGCCGCTTTGTTATGCACAAATCGGTGGACTGACCGTCGCGACTTTCATTACGTTGCTGATGGTTCCGGTGCTGTATTCGATCATGGTGCTGGACTTGAAGTGGCTGACGTGGGAGGAGAAGCCGAAGGAGGCAGAAGCGGTCGATGCTCGAACGCAGCTGGCAGCGGAAGGGATGCAAGGGTAACTGGTAATTAGTAAATTGCGGTAACAGTTCATTAGCGAATCTTGAGGAGAACAGGGGATGCGATTGAGACTGCAAGGTGTTGCGGCAATATTGGGGGCAATCTTACTCACGGGCGCGGCGGCGGGACAGACTGGCGGTGGAATCAGCGCAGAACTGAAACAAAAGTTCGCGGCGATGAAGCAGTCGGCGGCGGCCAATCAACAGAAGCTGCATAAGTATCAGTGGACGGACGTCCAGCAGATCACGCTCAAAGGCGATACCAAGCCGCAGCAGGAGTTCCTGTGCCAGTACGGGCCTGACGGCAAGGTGGAGAAGTATCCCAAGGGAGAGCAGCAACAGCCGTCGGGAGGAAGGCTGAAGCAGCGAATCGTCGCCAAGAAAAAAGAAGAGATGGCCGATTACATGGGCGATGTGAAGTCGCTACTGGCGGCATACGTTCCTCCGACTTCGCAAAAGATGCAGCAAGCCATGCAAGCAGGAAATGTCGCCTTGAGCCGAGACGCTGCTGCCGGCCTGGTGAACCTTACGTTCAAGAATTATGTGCAGACGGGCGACCAGATGGTCATCGCATTCGATCCGGCGGCTAAGAAGATCACAAATGTCAGCGTGAATACGTATATGGGACAGGCCAAGGATGCGGTGACGCTGACGATGGACTTCTCTTCCCTTCCTGATGGAACGAATTACTTGCAGAAAACAGTGCTGACGGCAACTGCCAAACAACTGGTGGTCACGACCCTCAATACGAACTATCACTTGTTTGGACAACCGGGAATGTAGCGTTGGGCTCGGTGATTGGGTTGCAAAGACGGGCGTCCTGCGGGACGCCTTCTTGTTTGCCCTGAAAAGCGCAGTCATAAGCGGCCCTGCAAAATTGTTTTCGAGCAGCGATTCATTCCGAACCAGTATGGGAGTTCGCGGTAGTCGGTGGCCTCGAAGATGGCGATGTCGGCATCTTTGCCAGGTTCGATGCTTCCCTTCCGGTGTTGCAGATTGAGAGCACACGCGCCGTTGATGGTGGCAGCTGTGATGGCCTCGGCGGGCGACATTTTCATGTGGGTGCAGGCGACCGAAAGAACAAATGGCATCGAAGTCGTGGGCGACGTGCCGGGGTTGTAGTCGGTGGCGAGAGCAACGGCGGCTCCGGCATCGATGAGTTTGCGCGCGGGTGGAAATGTCGGGAGTCCGAGGAAATAGTTGGCAGCGGGAAGCAGAGTGGCGATGGTGTCGGACTTCGCGAGCCAGGCGATGTCGGCGTCGGAAAGGTGGTCGAGGTGGTCGACGCTGGCGGGATGGAACTCGGCGAAAAGCTCGAGCGCGGTTTGGGAGAGCTGGCCGACGTGGATGCGAGTCTTTAGTCCGTGGGAGACGGCGGCGCGGAGGATGCGAAGGGATTGTTCGGGGGTGAAGGCTCCGCGCTCGCAGAAGACGTCGACGTAGGAGGCGAGTTGTTGCTGGGCCTCGTTTCCCAGGTTAGCGCCCAAATGCGGGGCCCGAACCTGGGGCACCCCGGAGACCGCGGAAATCATTTCCTCGCAGACGATGCGGACGTATTCGTCGGGATTATCACGGTGCTCGGGCGGAACGACGTGAGCGGCGAGGAGCGTGGGGACGACGGTGCCGGGCCAGTTCTTTGCAGCTTGCTGGATGGCCTCCAGCGATTTCAGTTCGCTGGCCGGGTCGAGACCATAGCCGGATTTGGCTTCGACGGTGGTGGTGCCGTGGGCTGCCATCTCGTTCAGCGCATGTAGGACATGGTTTGCGAGATCGATGCGCGATGATTCGCGAACGCCGCGAATGCTGGCGCGGATGCCGCCTCCGGCGGCGGCGATCTTTTCGTAGCTCGCGCCGGAAATGCGTTTCTCGAAGTCGATGAGGCGCGGTGCGGCGAAGACCGGGTGGGTGTGGGAATCGACGAAGCCGGGGAGGAAGATTTTGTTGCGGCAGTCGATTTCTTCGATTCCCAGGTTAGCGCCCAGATGCGGGGTGCTAACCTGGGGCACCCCACTCTTTAATTGTTGGCGGAGTTCGTCGGTTGTGCCGACCGCGGCGATCTTGCGGTCTGCAATGAGGACGGCGCCGTCTTCGATGATGGCGAGGTCGCGCATCTGGCTCCCGCGGCGCGGCCCGGATCGGCCACGCAGCGTCAGGAGCTGGGAAGCGTGGGTCAGAATGGTGCTCTTTTTCATATGCCGTCCCTGCCGGGACTCCCATTTCGTTTACGGCTTCCCAGCGCTGAAGCGCTGGGCTTTGATCTGTTGCCCCTCCGGGGCTGGACGAAGCCTACACGTTCGCGGGTTGGGATTCCAAGCCGAGATTGAGGTGGTACCCCTCCCCCCTGCCCCCATGTGTTTTCAGGCACTTGTGAGGGGTTTTCGGTGCAGCTTTGGGAAAATGAAGGGTTTATAGGTACATAATAAGAAACATTAGGGTTATGGACGCGGCGCGGACAGGTAGGTCGGTCGGCGGGGAGGGTGGCGGCGGCGAGATCCATGGCCCAGAGCAGCATTCTGGCGGTGGCGAAATCGACACTGCCGGTGTTCACGACGCGGAGGACTTCGGCACGGTTCATGGCGAGATCGCGTCGATTCATGGGTACGCAAAGCCGAGCGAAGGAGGCGAGGCGGCGGCCACGGGCCATGTTGTGGAGGCGGGTGCGGGCGTCGAGGTGATGGCGGCAGCAGGCGCGTCCTCGAACGGCGGGGCCGTGGCAGTGGCGCCCGTCGGGAAAAGCGTGTCGGCAGAGCCGGATGATCAGGTGCGAGTTCATGGAGACCTCCGCAGGGTCAATTTTTCAGAGTAAGGGCAGGTGCGGAGGATATCGAGAGAAAAAACGCGGGGCACCGTTACGAAGGTAACCATTCTTCCCGAATTGGGAATGTGGAAAGAGCCGCGCTGCGGAAACAACCCCACATATTCCAAAAGCAGGAATATGTGGGTCATAGACTTCAGTGCCCGATAGGGAAACGCATTGCACTCTGCTGGGCAGAGTCTAGCGACTGCCAAACGGCTAGTGGAATGGAATTGACCTCGCGACTGTTATCGACGTACCAGCGGCGAACATAACGAACGGTCACGAGAGGTCGAGGTACGTCTATCGTGTTTGGCGTCCCTCGATGCAGGCACCAAGGATGGCGAATTAGAACGTCTCCTAATTCCAACGGAACGGCAATCGGTTTGATTTCCCCGAGCGCAACAAGCCGCCTGGCTTGTTCTCTTTGCATCTGGTGAGTGCCGGGTACGATTTCTATGGGGCCGTTTGCAGCCGTTATTCGAAGCAGGCCAAAGCTGACATTCAGGATATAAGTGGGCAACTGCATCTCAGGGGCTTCGGCAAACAATGGACGATGATAGTCGGCATGAAATTCCTGGTAGTCGGAGCCCTCTATCGGCAGGTCACAGCCCCATTGGTCTGCGACCACCCTGTCGTCCATTGCGCCACGCACAATCCCGAGCACGTCGGTGTCGAAGAAGAACTCCTTGGCGTAGCATGGCGGCGCGAATGGCATCGGCACAAAGTGACGACAAAGACCGCGGTTAGAGTTTTCGTGATTGTTCTCCAGATAAGTTAGGAGCGTCGGCCAAAACGCTTCGCGGCACGCATCCAGCAAAGGCCTCTGGAAGTGACCCGGCAGCACACAGAAACCTCGATCCTGAAGTTCTACGAGCTTTTGTTGCATGTTCATGGATGCGACTAGCCTAGACGGTGAACTAAGTAGAGGATAACGGTTGTGAACCGTGAGCCCAACAGACGAATCCGGCGGGCAAAAGACGCCGCTCCGCGGCTGTGGGTATTTGGCGGCGTGATGCGCGGGCTGACGCCCACGCCTAACAGCGCGTCACGGCTCCGCCGTTCGAGGATTTCGAACGTCCGAGTGCCAGGCGATGCGACCCCGCGTTTTCCAAAAGAAGGAATATATGAGCGCCGGGCGGGATGCGGCTTCATAGGCGTGAAAGGGGTCCTTCGACTTCGCTCTCTGCGAGCGCTCCGCTCAGGATGACACCCGTGAGACACTTCTCGTGCTTAAGGAGGCCTCCGAAAAGAAGGCCTCCGAAGCTGTAGGTCAGAAATTCGAATCTTCTCAGGTGCTCCACTTGCCCTTCAGGTAGTTCGTTTGACTGGACTATCGTGTAGCGGGCCGAGAACGATGGGGCGTTTGTGAAAGGACTCCCAGGGCAGCTTGAAGTTGGCAGCACGGAGGTCGGCGAGATTGATGTAGCGGACGTTCTGGATGACATTGCCTTCCACACGGATGAAGCGGAAGCCATTGAAGGTGGGATCAGGGTGGGAGGTCATAATGCGGCGTACGGCGACGGATTGTCCTGCGACGACCATGGGCTTGGGTTCGGTTTTGGACTCGACCGTAATGACCATGGGGGGCATTGCCGGGGAAGTTGAACCCGACGCGAAGGTGTAGGTGATTTCCCAACGAGGGTCGAAGCGCTGGCGGGGATCGATGGGGCCGAGAGCTGCGGTCTGGGCGACGATGGGACGATGGTTCTGCCACCAGGTTTTAGGGTCGTTGGTGGCGTCAAGGGTGTCGCTGTAGGGCGGCAGGGACATGGTGCCGCGCACTTCGGATAGAGTGCCTTGCGGTGTGTTCTCCTGCGCTATGACCGTGGAGAACGCGCCGGTCATGGGAGCTGCGGGGTCAATTTTGATGGCTATCGGTTCGCCCTTCTTCAGCGTGTTGTGTCCATCGGAGAAGTCTCTGGGAGCCGTGGTGCTGTAGTAAGTGGACGGCGACTCCATGTAGAAGTCCATGTAGAACTCAACATCGGAGCCGTTCCATTTGAGGCGGTACTCCATGCGCTGGTGGTGGTGGCCACAGAGGAAGAGATCGACGGGGCGAGTGACTTCGGTTCCAATGCCAGCGAGCTGGCGGATGAAGTCCATGCCGTATTCGCTAATCACTCCGTTATCGAGGCCGTGGCCGTTGCCGATTTCGCCGACCCGGAAGTAAGACGTTCCGTTGTTGGTCCAGCCGTCGGTCTTGAAGCCGTTGCGGCTGAGGTACTCCTGGGTGAGCGCCGGGTCGGCGGTGGGATGTACGGTTTCGCGGAGGTAGTAAGGGAATTCGGAGTTAACGGGCGAGAAGGGCGGGACGTGCATGCCGACGATGACAACGCCGTTCTGGCCAGCCTGGGAGAGAGCGGGGAGTGATTCGAGCAGAACGTCGTAACTGAGGCCCGAAGCATCGACGGTGCCGTTTACAGCGCAGTCGGTCGCGCGGGAGAGATTGCCAGTCTTATCCTCGTAAAAGAACTTGACGAGGTCGGTCCAGCCATCGATCTGGGGTACGCCTGCATCCCAACCGTTATCGAGCATAACGAGTCGATTCGCGCCGAATTCGACGATGAAAGTACGGCGTGGGGTGAAGTACCTGGAGAAGTAGGCGTAGGCCGCGCTGGTGTCGTCATATTGCAGCATGGCGAGCGCCTTTTTGAAGTCGGAGATTCCGTACTTGACGGGACCGCCCTGAGCCGCGACGGCCTCATCGGGTGTGATGTTGAAGGTGGAGTACTCGTCCATGGGGACGACGTCTTCGTAGACGTAGAGATTGACGTCAATGTTGAAGTTCAAAACGAAGCGGTTGAGCCGGTAGTCGTGGTTGCCGAAGGTAAGAAAGATGGGGACCTGCAGCTCTTCGTAGGCGGGCACGCCGGAGTCGAAGGGCTGGCCGAGGATCATGCGGCGGAGGCGGACGTAGTTGCCGAGGTACTTGTTATCGCCGGGTTCAGCGACGTAGTCGACGAGGTCGCCGGTTGCCATGACGGCATCGGCGAGACCAAGGGAGTGGAGGTGATTGGCGTACTTAATGAAGTCGCGGAAGCACTCCTGGCAGTTGGAGTAATGTTGCGCGGCGTCGGCCATACCAGCGTGGTTGAGAGCGTCGCGGAGCTGCTGGTTGCGCAAGCTTAGATGAATGTCAGTGATGTGGAACAAGCCGAAGTTTTCCCAGGAATTCTTAGCGTAGACGCAGTGCGGCGATAGGTTGTAGACGTTACCGACGGGTGGGTGCAGCTTCAAGTCGTAGAGCTTGGAGTCTTGCAGTGCGGCCATGGTGCTGAGCGAGATGGGGACGGCAGTCTCGAGGGCGGTCATTGAATCGAGGTTGGGGTCGCTGGGGTTAAGCCAGACATCAGGGCCGCCGCCTACGGGAGAGAGCGTGAGACGGTTCTTCCAGACCATGGCGAGGGCTTCAGGCGGAACGTTCGGGCCGAGCTTGGTAGTTAGCTCGTTGCCGGGGGTGCTCCACTGGATGAGCGGACCGAGATTTACGTTAGCCTGACCTGCCTGGGCGATGACAGGCATGCCCATCAGCGGCGGCGTGATAAAGCCGGCGAAACAGAATCCCTGTAGACCGGGGCATGTCCAGACGATGCCCCTCTCGCAATAGAGGCCGAAGCCGATCCAGATGGTTGTGGCGCTAGAGATGGGTAAGCCGAGACCATTGATATTTTGCCGATAGCCCTTATAGACATCGCCGTACATCACGACGCCACCGGTACCTTGCGTCCAGTAGATGGCTCCTGTTTCGAACGTGCTGTAGGGCGTTTGGCCGTTATCGAGAGGAGAGCGGAGTTCATCAGTGAGGGGGAAGCCATACTCACGGATGCCAGTCGCCGGGTTGACGCCAGGGCCGCCGCGAGAGAGGTATAGGGAAAGGATGCCGCCGTGGACTTCGTGGGCGGAGTTGCCCATGACAGGGTGCCAGTAGATATTTCCGTGCTGATAACTGCGGTAGGTCCCGCCGTAGCCTGCGTTTTGCTCAGCGGAGGTGGGCTGTCCCAGGTCCAATCCCGCTGCTTTGAGGGCAGCATATTTTTCGTCAATTTTCGAGGCCATTGGGTCGCGCTCCTTCTGTGGGGTATGGAAGGGCCAGACTCTCGCGAAGAGGAACAAATTAAGCGGCGAGTTTACACGCCGGGGATTGGAAAAGGAAGCTATTTAGACGCCTGATGACGATTCAGGTAAATCATGCAGGCCAAAGGGGGTCCTTCGACTGCGGCGTCGCAAAGAGGCGACGCCTCCGCCCAGGATGACAACGAAACCCAAAACATGCAGGCCCTCGACTCGGGCGCTCGGTATGACAGGACTAGAGGACTGCCCACTTGCGGAAAGACAAAAGCAGATCCCTCGCTGGCAAGGCCGTCTCGTGATGACAAACCTTAAACGAGGATTTGGCGGCACGGCTAAAGCCGGGCGCTGACGCGAATCAATTGCGAGATTTATGCTTGTTGCCTCGGAAGTTGAGCGCTACGATCTATCAACTCCATGTCCATGCGCATTCAGCCGATCAGTTACGTTTTCTGGTGTCTTCCTCCGGTGGTGATGATCGCCATCGCAGCGTATATGCAGCGCGGTAGGCTACAACGCGACTTCCCTGTCTTCTTTAACTACCTTGTCTTTCAAATTGCTGCCTTCGCTGTGGAATTTCCGCTTCGCCACTGGGGGTACTTTTTCTGGGTCGATTGGGTCATCACCGCCCTGAGCGTTCTTTTCAGTTTCGCTGTTCTGGTTGAACTCGTGCAGAAAGTCGCTGACGGAACCGAGACCCTGCAGCATTGGAATATCCCTTTGTTGTGCTGGTGTGCGTTCGCGGTTATGGCGGTGATCGGAATGTGGCCGTTCGCCTCCGACGTTGACAATTTGATGAATGGAATCTGGGTAATGAGGAGAGCCGTCCGCGTGGCGCAATTTGCGCTGGCGTTCTTTATGGTGATGTTCGGCGCCGCCGTACGCATTTCGAGGCGTAGCCTCGTTTTTGGCATAGCAGTTGGATTTGGATTATTTGCCGTTGTCAATTTGTGGGTAATAGCCCTCTTGTCGAATAGAGTTATCTTCAGTCACGCGACATTGAGAGGCGTTAACGGCGCAGCCGATGTGATCTCCACATTTATCTGGCTGGCCTATGCCGCAGCGGCGACGAAAGATGTTGATCCCCTCCGGTTGAGCTAGCGTTGGATGGTCGTTCGTGAGCAACGATGCCGCAAGCGTACGCCCTGTGCGCCTAGTCGGTTGCCATCGGGATCTTGATTCCCTTCTCTTTTGCAAAGTGGGTGGCTTCGTCGTAGCCGGAGTCCACATGGCGGGCGACGCCTATGCCGGGGTCGTTGGTGAGGACGCGCTCGATGCGCTTGGCCATGGCGTCGGTGCCATCGGCGACGGTAACTTGTCCGGCGTGTTGGGAGTAGCCGATGCCAACGCCGCCTCCGTTGTGGATGGAAACCCACGACGCGCCGCTGGCAGTGTTCAGCAACGCGTTAAGTAACGGCCAGTCGGAGATGGCGTCGCTGCCGTCTTTCATGGACTCGGTTTCGCGGTAGGGCGAAGCGACGGAGCCACAGTCGAGATGGTCGCGTCCCATGACGATGGGCGACTTCAGCTTGCCGGACTTTACCATGTCGTTCATGGCAAGGCCGAACTCGGCGCGCTCGCCGTAGCCGAGCCAGCAGATGCGCGAGGGGAATCCCTGGAACTTGATGCGCTTGCGGGCAAGGTCAATCCAGCGGCTGAGGACGCGGTCTTGCGGAAACATCTGCAACACGAGGTCGTCGGTGGCGTGAATGTCGGCGGGATCGCCGGAGAGTGCCGCCCAGCGGAAGGGGCCGCGTCCTTCGCAGAAGAGTGGACGAATGTAGGCGGGCACAAAGCCGGGGAAATCGAAGGCGTTCCTCACACCGTGATCGAAGGCGAACTTGCGAATGTTGTTGCCGTAATCGAAAGTCACCGAGCCCATTTTCTGGAGCTTGAGCATGCCTTCGACGTGACGGGCCATGGTGTCGAGCGACTTCTCGACATATGCCTTGGGATCGTTTTTGCGGAGCTCATTCGCGGCTTCGAGCGTCATGCCGCTAGGGACGTATCCGTTGAGGGGATCGTGGGCGGAGGTCTGGTCGGTGAGGATGTCGGGCACCACGCCGCGCTCGGCGAGCTCGGGAATGATATCTCCGCAGTTGCCGACGAGGCCAACGGAAATGTTTTCTTTCTTGCGGACGGCGTTCTTGAGGATGCGCAGGGCTTCGTCAAGCGTGTTGACCATGAAGTCGCAGTAGCCGGTGCGCAGGCGCTTCTTGATACGCTCGGGATCGACTTCGATGCCGAGGTAGCAGGCGCCGGTCATGGTGGCGGCGAGGGGCTGAGCTCCGCTCATGCCGCCCATGCCGCCGGAGACGATGAGCTTGCCGGCGAGATCTCCGCCGAGATGCTTGTCGGCGGCGGCGGAGAAGGTTTCGTAGGTTCCTTGGATGATGCCCTGCGAGCCGATGTAGATCCACGAGCCGGCGGTCATCTGGCCGTACATCATCAGTCCGGCTTTTTCGAGGGCGTTGAACTGCTCCCAGTTGGACCAGTGTCCGACGAGGTTGGAGTTGCAGATGAGGACACGCGGGGCGTAGTCATGGGTGCGAAACACGGCGACAGGTTTGCCGGACTGTACCAGCAGCGTCTCGTCGTTTTCCAGAGCTTGCAAGGAGCGGACGATGGCGTGGTAGCAGTCCCAGTTACGGGCGGCGCGGCCGGTGCCGCCATACACGACGAGATCTTGCGGGCGCTCGGCGACGTCAGCGTCGAGATTGTTTTGCAGCATGCGCAGGGCGGATTCCTGGGCCCATCCTTTGCAGGAGAGTTGGTTGCCGCGGGCGGCTTTGACGGGTAAGTAGGCGGGATTCGTGGTTTCTTGGGCTACAGGCATGACCCAAGAATGTTAGTGGGAGCGACAAGGGAGTGCAAATCGAGTTATCCCAGGTCAGCGCCCGAAAGAAGGGTGCGAACCCTTCGACAAGCTCAGGGCAGGCTCTGGGGCGGCAGCCATTCCACCCTATCGCCAAAGACGGGCGATAAGGGTGGGGCACCCGAGCGTAGTGGTTAGTGGATAGAAACAACCGGCAGGAGGGCGGTTTGGGAATTTACCAGCCATGTGTGGTACCTGATTGTGGGACAGGCGGGCAAGAAAATCGGGGAGTGGCTGTTTGGCCGCCTCCCCACTCTCTCCGATCAGGTTTTGCTATTGAAGTCACTCTAGTCGGCGCAGACTGGAGACGCATCAAAGCGCCATCAATTGTTTGTGAACAATTGGTTACATTACGTAACGGTTAACCAGACATTTTCTATGCGTAGCGCGCCAGCCTGTGCTAGTTTTTCAAATGGGGCATACTGATGCCTCGCTCGGAGGCAAGAGAATTGGGAAAAAGCATGGTTCCTAAGCGTATTTTCCTCACCAAGGGTGTGGGAAAACACAAGGAACGCTTAACATCATTTGAGCTGTCATTGCGAGATGCCGGCGTCGCAGCGCAGAACCTGGTGCGCGTGTCGTCAATTTTTCCGCCGCACTGCAAACTGATTCCGCGCAAAGAGGGGCTGAAATATCTTTACCCCGGTGAAGTAACGTTCGCGGTGGTGGCCGAGAACTCGACACGTGAACCGCACCGGCTGGTGGCGTCGAGCATAGGGCTGGCGATTCCTGCCGACCGCAGTACCTATGGATATTTGAGCGAGCACCACTCGTTCGGCGAAAAGGAAGATCTAGCAGGCGATTACGCCGAGGAGCTTGCGGCGGAGATGCTGGCCACGACGCTCGATGTCGACTTCGACGCTGACAAGTCGTGGGACGAGAAAAAGGAAGTCTACCGGTTGTCCAATAAGATCGTGCGCACGATGAACCACACGCAAACGGCGGTGGGTGACAAGCGTGGCTTGTGGACGACAGTGATTGCGGCGGCGATTCTGATCTTCGAGTAGCGATCTTTCGAGGCGAAATACATAGGGACGCGACCAGGTCGCGGCGTGAAGCTGCGGAAGAGGTTGGAAAAGCAGATCCCTCGCGGGCTAAAGCCCGCGAGGGATGACAAGACTAAAAGTCCTATTGGCACGACTGAAGTCGTGCCCTGACGCGATTCAGTCGCCGAAGTGAGTTTTTCAGCAAGCAAAGGGACGCGACCAGGTCGCGTCCCTTTCAATTTGGCGCGGAGTTGACTTAGCGCTTGTAGGAAAGCGGCGTGGGGCCCTTCTCGAGGGTCTCGCGGTTCCAGATGAGGCCTTCGCGGCTGTATTGCGCCATCTCGAAGTCCTGGGTGAGTTCCAGCGCGTCAACCGGGCAGGCGTCTTCGCAGAGTCCGCAAAACATGCAGCGGCTCAGGTCGTAGGTGAATTCGGTGAGTTCCTTGCGGCGCGTCACGGGGTTGCGTTCGCTGCCGACCACAATCAGGTTCTCGGGGCAGGCGACGGCACAAAGATCACACGCAATGCAGAGCGTCTCGTTGGTCTCAGGATTGTTGTTGAGACGAGGAGCGCCGCGAAAACGCTCGGCAATCTGTGGGCGCTCGAGCGGGTACTGTTCGGTAATCATCTGTTTCGGCGACTGGTTGCGAAAGGTGACGCCCATACCCTTGACCAAGTCTGCGAACAGCATCTTCCGAAGAAATTGTTTCATCCCCACTCCTGTAGCGGTGGGTGAAGTTTAGCATAGGCGACGCCGCGGTCGCCGCGTCAGCCGAAGTGAGACAACTGTTGTTCGAATCGCTTAGAATCACGGTGTCCATGCGAATCACCGGCGCTATGCTCGCTTTGGTCGCTCTCTCGAGTGCACTGTGGTGCCAAGATGCGAGCAGCGCTCTTCCACCGCCGCAAAAGAATGTCGGGAGTGCTTCGGAAACGACGGTGAGCCCTGCTACGCCTCCTGAGTCCCCTGCTTCTACATCATCTTCAGCTTCCACAACAATCCCGGCGCAGGCGATTGTGGCGCCGCCACCCACCTCCAAGGAAGTCGCACTGGCCAAGCGGACTTTTGCCGAAGGGGTGAAGCTGAAGGCTGCAGGCAACACGCAAGCGGCATTGGAGCAGTTTGAGAGGGCTTCGCAACTAGACCCGCGTAGCGTCAATTACATCACGGCCCGCGAGATCACGCGACAGCAACTGGTGATGGAGGCGCTGGAGCGCGGCAATCAAGACATGCTGGCCAAGAACGAGATGGCCGCGACAGTGGAGTTTCAGCGAGCACTGGAAATTGATCCCACGAACCAGTTCGCACGGCAGCGCCTGAGGGACTCGGTATGGCAGGACGACAAAGTTACAAGCAAGACACTGGCGAGCACGCAGAAGTCGATCGATGTGCGCCTGTCGCCCAGCAAGGAACGCAAGGATTTCCATTATCGCGGGGACTCTAAAACGCTACTCACGCAGGTGGCGCGCGCGTATGGCATTACAGCAACCATCGATGACTCGGTGCAGACGCGACAGCTTCATTTTGACATCGACAATGTGACGTTTGCCGAAGCCATGGAAGCTGCAACGCAATCCACCAAGACGTTTTGGATCGCGCTGTCGGGATCGCAGATGTACGTGGTGGCCGAGAGCCTGGAAAACAGAAAGAATTTCGAGCGCCTGGCGGTGCGGACGTTTTACCTGAGCGACGTGCTGACACCGCAGGAGCTGGCGGACACAGTGAACGCACTGCGTACGCTGCTTGAAATCAAGTTGATTTCGCAAGATGCGGCGGAATCGACAATCACGATCCGCGCGCCGCTACCGGTGGTAGAGGCAGCCACCCAGTTAGTTGAGAGCCTTGCAGGCGGCAGGCCGCAATTGATGCTGGACATCCGGGTGTACCAGATCAGTTCGAACCTGGTGCGGCAGATCGGAACTCAGCTCCCGACGAATTTCAACGTATTCAATCTCAGTCCGGCCCTACTGGCCTCTCTTGTGCCGGGAGCCACGGACGCGATCAACCAGTTGATTGCCTCGGGGGGAATCAACCAGGGGAATTCGCAGGCGATCCAAGCGCTGCTGGCGCAGGTGCAGCAGGCGGCACAAAATCCGCTGCTGACAACGCCGTTCGCGACCTTCGGCGGCGGGTTGACGCTGGGCGGCATCTCTGCGACGCCGCCGATTGCCGTGAACCTTAGCGTGAACGAATCGGACGTGCGCAGCCTGGAGCACGTGACGCTGCGGATGTCGCAGAACACGCCGGCATTGCTGCGGGTGGGCGAGCGATATCCCATCGTGAATGCCACGTTTGCGCCAATCTACAATTCGAGCGCAATTTCGCAGGTACTGGGAAACCAATCGTACAAAGCTCCATTCCCTTCCTTCAATTTCGAGGACCTGGGGCTGAACCTGAAGGCCACGCCGATTATCCACACGGACAGTGATGTAGGGCTGAAGATCGAGATCAACATAAGGTCGCTCGCAGGGGCCAGCGTGAACGGAGTCCCGATCATCAACAACCGCGAATACGTGGGAAACATCACGCTCAAGAACGACGAGCCGGGAGTGGTAGCTGGCCTGCTATCCAAGGCTGATTCGTTGAGCTTGTCGGGGTATCCATTCTTAAGCCGTGTGCCGGGCCTGAGCTACGGAACCTCCGTCCACGACAAGAACGTGAATGACGACGAATTGTTGATTATCATGACGCCGCACATTGTGAGGGTGGCCCCACAGGAAGGGTTCGCGCTGCAATTGCCGCTGGGGCACTAGGCGAGCCTGCAACGACGAGAGTATTTCGACCCGAGAATACCGATTGGAACGTTAGCAAGAGAAGACCGGGGCGCAAGCAGGTCGTTATGAATCGGTGCCGTCCCTGAGGGACTCTGATCAATGTCCAGATGACCCAGCACTCCGCCTTCGGCTCCGTGCTTGGCTACGATTATTCCGTGCCTGCGGCACTGGATTTCCTCGCTGCCACACCACTGCACACTTCGCGGAACGAGTTTCGTAACGACGCAGCAAGGCTCCGGCTGAGGGTTGGCTGCGAGGTTTCTATTTCGCGGCGGCCGTCAGATTGAATTCCACGATCGCTTTGACTACTTCGTAAGGCGTGTTGTTGCCGAAGCCGACGACTTTGCGTCCGTTGATGAAGAAAGTCGGAGTGCTGTTGACGCCGAGTTTTTCACCGAGCGCAATTGACTCGCGGACGCGCTTGTCCGTCTCCGGCTTGGCAACACAGGCTGCGACGGTGTCAGGATTCGCGCCAGCATCCTTGGCGTAACCCTTCAGCATTGTGGCCGCAGTGTCGGCAGTGATCTCTCCCTGGTGCTCGTAAACCGTGGCAATGAACTTGAACGTCTGTTCGTTGCCCTCGCGGCTGACGCAGTCTAAATATTTGGCGCCGAGCAAGGCCCACTTATGGACCGACTCAAGCGGAAAATTCTGGAAGATGAGCTTCAGCTTAGGCTCTTCTTCTAAGAGCTTGGCGAGCTGAGGCTGGGCCGCTTTGCATGCCGGACATTCCAAGTCGCCGAACTCGACGATGGTCACGGGTGCATCGGATGGGCCGTGCGAAGGACCGGTGGCAGACTTCAGGGTGGCACGAGCCGGCGCGAAGGGATCGGCGCCGAACGGAACCATATCTCCCGTCAGAGCGAACTTCTGGTCGGGCATAACGAAAATGCGGAACACCTGCTGTCCCTGCGGAGTATTGAAGATCGCGGTGACCTCGGAAACTCCCGGGGCTTCCGAGGGCTTGATCTCGGCGATTTTCCAAGTCAATTCCTGGTTCCAACCGAACATCTGCTTGAGGAAGGACTCGACCATGGCTTCGGTGACGGGGGCAGACGATGAGGCGGCCGGTTTACTGGCGGCGGGGCCCGATTGGGCGAGCAGGCCGGTGGCAGCGGCACATATAAATAGTGCTGCAAGTAACACAATAACAGGCAGTTTCCAGCTATTCTTCATCTTTTCCTTTCAGTGTTGGGCGAAGCGAAATCGGGCCGATCAAGGATCGAGCCTCGCGGCTATCGGGTAGCGCCGGCCATAGCCGAAGGCCTTGGCAGATATCTTGAGTCCCGGGGCCGCCTGCTGGCGTTTGTACTCGTTGCGATCCACCATGCGCGCCACTTGGAACACCAAGGCAGGGTCGTAGTTGTGTTCCGCGGCAATTGTGTCGGGAGACTGATTGTCTTCCACGTAAGCTTCCAGGATTGTATCGAGAACGTCGTAGGGCGGCAGCGAGTCGCTGTCTTTCTGGTCGGGACGCAGCTCGGCAGACGGCGCCTTGTCGATGGTGGATTGTGGAATGACAGGAGTGCGCGAATTGACGTAACCCGCCAAGCGATAGACGAGCGTCTTGGGGACGTCGGAGATAACGGCGAGACCACCGCACATGTCTCCGTATAAGGTGCAATACCCAACAGCAATTTCAGACTTGTTGCCGGTGGTGAGCACCAACGCGCCAAACTTGTTGGACAGCGCCATCAGGAGCGCTCCTCTGACACGGGCCTGGACGTTTTCTTCCGTAGCGTCGGCCGGACGATTGGCGAAAACCGGCTTCAACGATTGCAAGTAGGAGCTGAAAATGTCGCCGATGGGAATCACTTCGAATTGGATTCCAAGGTTGCGGGCCAGTGCGGCTGCGTCGTCAATGCTGCCCTGCGATGAGTAGGGGCCGGGCATGCCGACGCCGATTACGTTTTCTTTGCCGAGAGCGTCGACGGCTATGGCAGCGGTGAGGGCTGAGTCGATGCCGCCGCTCAGGCCAAGCACAGCCTTGTGGAATCCGCACTTGCGTACGTAGTCGCGCGTGCCGAGGACGAGCGCGGCGTAGGCGCTGGCTTCGGTGCCATCCTCAGTAGAACGAACGTCTCCGGTGAGCGATGCGGTGTCGAAGCAGACCATGTCTTCTGAAAAAGAAGCGGCCTGCGCGAGAAGCTGGCCGTCAGGGCCAAGGGCAAAGCTGGATCCGTCAAAAACAAGGCTGTCGTTGCCGCCGACCTGGTTCACCATGGCGACCGGCACACGATAACGGCGCGCGATGGTGGAGAGCATCTCGCGGCGGAGTTCACGCTTGCCCAGCGCGAATGGCGATGCGGAGATATTCAGCAGAATCTTGCCGCCTGCGCCAATGAGGTCTTCGACCGGATCGACGCCGTACAGGCGGCGGTCCCAGAAGTTCTTGTCGTTCCAGGCGTCTTCGCAGATGGTGAGAGCGCACGAGGTACCGGCCACTGTGAGTAACGACTGGTGGTCTGCGGGAGCGAAGTTACGGAGTTCATCGAAGACATCGTAGGTGGGCAAGAGTCGCTTGGACTGGATGGCGACAATCTTGCCATCGCGCAACAAAGCTGCCGAGTTCTTCACGCGCTTGCCGGTGGTCGCGCTGGCCGGCGTCACGATGCCAACAATTACCGAGATTCCGACGGTGCGCTGGGCGATTTCCTCGGCTGTTTCGCGATTGCGCTCTACGAACGAGGGGCGATCGACCAGATCACGCGGAGGGTAGCCGCAGACGCTTAATTCGGGAAACAGGACAAGCTCGACACCGGCGCTCTTGGCCCGCAGAGAGTAGTCGATGATTTTGGCCGAGTTGCCCTGAAAATCACCGACGGTCGGGTTAATTTGAGCGAGCGCAATCCTCACTTAAATAGTGTAACGGGGCGAAGGATGCGCGCCAAATTGTGGGCGCGCGGACTCATGACGCCGGAACGATGTGTGGAGACCCGGCATTGGGGTTGATTGGGGGCGTGGTAGTCGGAGTGTTTTGGGGCGGAACCGGATTGGTAGAACCCTGGTTGGTCGAACCGTCATTCGGGTTCTGAGGGTCTTGCGGACGAGAAGCTCGGCCGGTGGAGGTGGTCGTGGGATACTCCACTTCCTCACCTGGGCGGCGAAGGGTGGGAGCCGCTTGCGGTTTTGGTGTGGGCTTCTTCTCGGCAACTTCAGTATCAGCAGGCGCGGGCAAGTCGACTTCCCTCTCGGTGCGGATCGACTTCTTACCGTCAACGGTCATGACTTCAAGACGCGCAACCTCGTTGCCCTTGAAGCGAACGAAGTCCACTTCTTCGGGAGGTTTGCCGTAAATCCATTCTTCGTAATCCTGCCCCTGGTCGTCTTTATCGCGAATGCGCTGCTGCGGACGGCCTTTGGAATACATGACCATCTCTTTGTCCATACCGACGAGGATCTTGTGATCCTTAATTGCTTCCTGGAGTTTGGGAGACAATGTCTTCTCGAAGGCCTCGGAGGCGGACAACGCCTTGAAGTCGAAGACCGGGTCGAGCATGGCGCGAAGCTGGTCACCGCTGATCTCGGGAACGTATTTGTCGAACACCAGCGTGACGGACGAGCCGTGAGCGTCGAGGCTCTGGGGACTGGGTCCTCCCGGAATCGGAGTGGAAGAGGTCCCGGCTCCGGCAATCTGAATATGTTGGTACCACTTCCCTTTCTTCTTGGTACCACCATTGATCTCGAGGATGATCTCTTTTTCCTTTATCTGCACATCGGTGATAACGCAACGGTCGCCCGGCTTGACTGCCGCACCGTATTCAGCGAGTTGCTGGGCAATGGCCATCTGATCGGGGCTAACCACGCCGTCTTTGAGCTTGAGGCCCTTTTCACCTTGTGGGAACAACACGCGGGCAAAAACGCGCTCGGATTGCAAGCTGCGAATCACCTGGATACGCGTCTGGGGCGTCATCTTTTCGGAAGACGTGGGCGTTGCAGCGGGGCTGGGCGTGGAAGCAGGTGCCGGAGTGGAATTGGGGGGCTTGGACGATTGAGCGGGAGCGGCTGACGTGAGTCCGCAAACCGCCGTCAGCAAAAATGCTGCAAGCCAAGACCGCAGATGGCAATGGCGGCTCATTAAAGGACCCCGTTGGCGGAATTATAAGCCTAATTGAGGAGGGCGGTGTGTCGGGGTTGTGACATCGGGAGGGTTGAGTGGGGTGGGATCTGGTCGCGGGAAAAAAGTTGCTGGGTCGATTAAGCGGCGAAGGGGTGCGCGCCAAACGACGAGCAGTCCGAGAAGTACGACACAGGCGCCGGGAAGGCTGGCTTCCATTCCATAGCTGCCGCCTGTCAGCCAGGTAGGTCCGGTGGCCGTGGTACGCAGCGCGACGTTGAACAGACGAAGGCCGCTTACGGGCAGGCCAAAGAACAGGCCAAGTGTCGCATTCCAGCCGAAGTGGAGACCCCAAGGCAGCCAAAGGGCTCGCGTACGCAGATACGCCACGGAAAGTACCACTCCGATGCCAACCGTGTTGAGTAAGCCCCAGGCGTTTGCCCCTGGGTTCATGAAGTGCACCATGGCAAAGAGGGCGGAAAAAACCAGGATGGCTCCGCCCGGTCCAATGGCTTCGGCGAGCCGCTGAAAGGGATAGCCGCGAAACATAAGCTCTTCGGCGAGCGAGCCGGCGATCAGAACGAAAAGCACGATGGGGACTCGAAGAATGCTCTGAGCGCTCAACGCCGAATGAAACGATAGATTTCCGAAAAGCGCGACTGCGACAACCGCAATCACGATCAGGACGAAGCCGAGACCACAGCCCGCTGCGAGTTGGCCAAGCCAACCGGGCGCGAGCGGCAGACCTTGCGCTGCGATGCGGTGCTCCTCAACATGGTTGCCGACGGTGAGAAGCCAACTGAAGCCGGCGAGAAGCAATCCGGCAAAGCACGAGCGGAAGATCAGCTCGAAGCGCAGAGTGTGATCTCCTGCTAGAGCGCCGGCGAAATATGCGCAGATAAAGAAGGCAACGCAGCTGAGTAGCGCGGAAAGTACAAAGGCCGATCCGGGTTGGAGCCGTCCTTCACGATCGGTGAACATGGTCACTCCGCCGAAGATGGTTGCGCCGGCCCATGAAACCGAAGGCCGCTGCGAGCGATCTGGAAGTCCAGAACCTGCCCGCCGTTCTTGCAGATGGCCTCTTGCACCCGATCGCGCGAACCTTCTTCGATGAGCACGATGACACAGCCGCCGCCCCCGGCTCCGCAAACTTTCGCAGCGCGCGCACCCTGCTTTTTGGCTGCGGCAATGAGCTTGTCAATGAGTGGCGTGGTAATACCGGGCGCATTTGTGCGGCGCAGCTTCCACTCCTCGTTCAGTAGGCGCTCGACATCTATCCACTTGGCGTTCTTCAGGGCAACGTGCATTTCGCGGGCGATGCGTGAGATTTCAGCAAAGTTCCGAATGACATGCTTCTCACCGTTGATGTGCTGCTTGAAGACCTCCCAGTTGTTGATGCCCGACTGGCGCGGTGCCCCCGTATAGAGCAGCACGAAGCGCTTATTCACTTCTTCCGACGCGATGGCTATGGGCTCGCAGTGGATACCGTCGGGATCGAGATGGACTGCGTTCACACCTCCGTACATCGCGGGATAGTAATCCTGGCACCCGGTGGGAACGCGAATCAGTTGCGCCTCGATGTTCTGTGCGATGACGCGAATTTGCTCAATGCCGATGTCGTGGCCCACGAAACGGGCGAGTGCCGCACTGGTGCAAATCATCATGGCCGACGAGCCGGAAATACCTGCTCCGGCAGGCGATTCGGAGTGCGTTTCCAAAAGAAAACCCTGCCTGGGTTGAAAGAAGCGCACCAAGTAGGCCGCGAGAGCGTGCCGGTAGCGCTTCGACTGCAGCAGCGCGTCGAGATTCGGGAAGCGGTCTTCGCGACCGGTGTCGATGGACTTGAGATGGATGGCACGGCCCTTGCGCGGCGTGATCTTGCAGGTCGTCTGGATGTCGACGGCCATATTGACGGTTACGGAACCAGGGTGAAAAAGATAGAGCGGCCAAAGATCGATGGTGGAACCGGCAAGATCAGCGCGGCATGGTGCTTGAGCGTAAATCTGGTCGAGATCGGTGGGCTGTGCAATTGCTGGCTTAGTGGACATTCTGGGATCAGGCCTCTGAGAGTACTGCGTGTCCTACTGTAACAACCTCGTCGACCACGGCTTCGACGTCAGGTGGCGTGGTGCGATGGTTAACGATGCAAGCGCGCAAGGCAAAGCGCCCATGAATGGCGGCGTTGGAAATGTAGACCCGTCCGGCGCGCTGAACGCGGTTGAGAATTTTCAGGTTGAGGCCGTCAAGTTGAGTTTCGCTTAGCGAAGGCGAGCTCGGGGCGAAACGGAAGCAGACCGCGCTAAGCGGGTGGGGCCCCATGATTTCGAGGTCGTGCGCGGTCTCGATACAGCGCGCCAGGTGCGAAGCCATCCCAAGGTCGTTTTCAATCTGGCGACGGAAGGCGCTGAGGCCGTGATAGCGCAGAGAGAGCCACAGCTTCAAGGCGCGAAAGCGGCGTGAAAGTTCGAGTGTCTCCTCGAAGAAGGCAAAGCTCTCGATGGGATCTTCGAGCAGCGATTTCGCGTAGTCGCCGGTGAAGGAGAAAGTCGTGCGCGCGGCCGCGCGATCGCGATAGAGGAGGCAGCCACAGTCAAGCGGTTGGTAAAGCCACTTGTGCGGGTCGAGCGAAATCGAGTCGGCCAGCGCAATCCCCTCGAACAAATTGGGACGAGCGATGGCAGCGAGTGCCCCGAAGGCTCCGTCAACGTGGAACCATGCGCCGCACGACTTCGCGATGGCGGCGAGCTCATCCAGAGGATCGATACTGCCGGTATTGACCGTGCCAGCGGTGCCTACGATTGCAATGGGAGTTTTTCCGGCATGGATGTCGTCATCGATCGCTTGCCGAAGAAGGTCGGCGCGCATGCGAAATTTGTCATCGCACGGAACCATGCGCAGATGCTGTCGACCGATCCCCAGCAGCGCTACCGCTTTCGGAATCGACATGTGCGCCTGTTCTGAGGCGTACACCGTAGCCGAATGGGAAACGCCGGACTCATTTGCAGATGTGCGCGTCTCGCGCGCCATGGCGAGGGCCATCAGGTTGGCGGTCGATCCGCCTCCGGTGAGACTGCCGACAAATCCGTCACATCCGACGGCTTGGGCGAGCCAGCCAATCACAACTTGTTCAATGGTCACGGCAGCGGGGCCGGAGCGCCATGCGGTGACGTTCTGGTTCAGAACGCTCGCGAGCAAGTCGGCGGCCGCGGCGATGGGCTCCCCAGAGCCGAGTACGTATCCAAAAAAACGCGGGTTGGGCAGGCGTGAAGCGTCGATTACACGTTGCAGGTCATCGAGAGCGGCGGAGCCCATGCCTTGTTCCAGCAGTGGCTGCGTGAATCGTGTACGCGACTCTTCGCCAGTGATGTTTGGAAAACACGGACGGTGCTCTAACTCAGCCAGCAACCCAAGCGCCAGGTCTGTGACCCGCTGAAACGCGTCTCGATACTCTTCTGGCGATCGTTGTAATGGATTCATACGGAGCGCATCCGGTGCATGAATGGCAGGACAGCCATTGTAACGTGAGGAACTCGTGGGAGTCGCGACTTAGAGTTCGCGATAGCTGATTAACTCTATGCCGCGGCGGTCAAGCGCTGACCGCGCTTCGGGAGAAGTGAGCACGGCTAGCTCGGTTTCGCGCGACCGGCGGAGCCGCGTACGTACTTGGTCGAGTTCGGCGTCGTTGTATCCGGGATGGCATACGAACTCCCATGTGCCCTCCGGGAGCGTGTCAACGATCACAAGAAAGGATTCGAGATCGAGGGTTCCTGTGTCGAGCACACCGACTGAACCGTCGGGAGTGCGAAGTCCATGCTTTTCCACTTCTTTTTTAAAGTTGGCAACGAAGCTGCGCAGGACACCTAGCTCCGCTACGCGTCTCCACAGGTTTGGATTGCGGATGATTCGCCCGATTGGCAATGGAAACAATCTGCCAAACGGGTTACGCAGGGCGGTTAGTCCCCGATTGTTCGCTGCGCGCAGCAAGGGCCGCAGCACAGAGGGAAACATGTGCGCGTGCTTGTGACAGTCGAAATGGGAGAGCTTGATACCCGAGTCTTGCAGGCGCTGCATCTGGGCGGAAGCTTCCACTTCGATCTCGACAGGATTGAGCTTGTTCAGTATCGCCGAACGCGCGAAATCGTTCAGCTTGACGCGAAATTCGTTGTGTTCGCCTGACGCCTTCGACTGGAGCAGGCTCGGTACCATGTCAGGCGGGGACACCGGGCTTCCATCGAGCAAAATCACATGGCACCCGATACTGACTCGTGCATCGAGACTCTCTGCCTGAGTGAGCGCGTCGTCGAAGGCACGAGCTGTTGCCATCATCGTGGTGGAGGTGACAATTCCCTTGGCCGATGCTTCGACGACAGCGCGGTTGATACCGCGAGTCATACCGAAGTCGTCGGCATTGATGATGAGCCTGCGCACGGAGCCAGTGTAACAAGCAAGAAAAAAGGGCCGCCGAAGCGGCCCGCGTTTCCCAGAGATGTTTTTGGTTACTTTGCGGCCGGAGTAGCAGCAGGATGGAGCAATTCCACGTCGATGGTGATGGATATGTCTTCGCCAACCATGGGATTCGAACTGCCAACGCCAAAGTCGGTGCGCTTAACGGTCGTGGACGCCGAGGCTCCAACGTGGGTGTTGCCGCGTGGATCGGTAACAGGCTTGCTCGGGCCGTCAACGTCGAGCGTGACTTCCTTGGTGACGCCGTGGATCGTGAGGTCACCTACTACCTTCAGCTTGCCTTCTCCGGCAGCCTGCGCGGACTTGGACTTGAAAGTGATGGTTGGAAACTTGGTGGCGTCGAAATAGTTCGGACTGCGCAGGTCGTTGTCGCGCATTTCGACGCGCGTATCCACCGAGGCGGTCTCTATCGTGGCGTCAATGCTGGTCTTGGCAGGATTAGAAGGGTCGTAGTCGACCGAGCCGCTGACCTTGGTGAAGGCGCCACGAACGGTGGAAATTCCCATGTGACGAACCGAAAACTGCGCGGCCGTGTGGTTGGGGTCGATCTTCCAAGTTTGGACCTGGGCCGACGCCGAAACAGCAAGAATCGTTAGAACACCAACAAATGCTAGAAATCGTTTCACTCGGATATTCTCGCTTTCACAGAAAATGTTCGCAGCCTGGTTGACTGTCGTTCCCCAGGCTGCGAGTGTAACAAAAATTAGCGGCCCGCGATGGGAGCGGTCGAGTCGCGCAGCACCAGCGTTGTTTCCTTGAATTGGATCTGCGTGAGCACCCGAGCTCCGTTTTCAGTCTTCGTAGCAAACGCGTCTTTCGAATTCTTTGCGTCAACGACCTGAGCTGGTGCGGTCACGGTGTACTTACCTTGTTTCAGCGTAACCTGGGCATTGTCCCCGGAACCGGTCCACGTCACCTTGTAGCTGCCGGCCGGAACATCCGTGGAACCAACCCTCACAGCGCTATCGAGGCGAACGGTACCAGACCCGGCATCTGCAGCGAATGCGGCGATTGTCAACAGACTTACGACAGTCAGAACACTCAAAAGGCGTTTCATTGAGACACTCCTGTATTTTTGGGGCGACCGAAGCACGGGCTGCCAACTCTAGCGATTCGCTGCCTCAAGTCGCGTTATGATTTCCGATCTGCTTGCGCAAGCATCTCGACTAATAATGGTTAGACGCGCGCGACCTGAGAAAGAACCGGCTTGGGAGGACTTAGGTGTGAAAACACGCATTGAAAAAATCTATGCAGCGCATAAACAATCGGCTGGCGACGGGCGAACAACCCGGCAAACTCAAAGCGTCGTTATCAAGAACTACGGAGGACGACTGCCCTACGTAGTGGATACAACTATTCCGGCCGACAACGGTCCGGACTGTGCTGGCAACTCACCCTTGTGCATGGTCGTTGCAGGTTTGACCCATACGGCACGGTCAGGTAAATTAGAAGAGTTGCATCCGCTCTAGCACTCGTCGCTGAAGCACGTGCGACGGGCGGTTAGCTCAGCTGGTTAGAGCGTCTCGCTTACACCGAGAAGGTCGCAGGTTCGAATCCTGCACTGCCCACCAATATCCGTCACCGAACAATCAGCATGGTGATGCGCCCGGGAGCCGGGCACCGGCGATGTATGTCGCCAACCGCGCAAGCGGGGTCGTAGTTCAGTTGGTTAGAACGCTGCCCTGTCACGGCAGAGGCCGCGGGTTCGAGTCCCGTCGACCCCGCCATTTCCTTCCGGAACTTCAAGAGGAATTGGCAAGAAGCAGATACTTTGCGCCGGCGTCCGATTAGATCGGGCGCATTGATGCGCCCCAAAATAGCTCTCATTGAAGTCGCAGTGGTCGCACAGTCGCAAGGGAGAACGGCATTGAAGAAACAACTTTGGACCCTCGTAGCGATTTTGGCGGCAGTGACATTTGCTTATGGCAAATCCACAAAGCTAGTCACCAGTTGGAAGAACCCCGAATACGCGGGACCGCGGTTCCATAGAATCCTTGTTCTGGGAATGAGCACCAAGCCGGGCGTGCGTGCTGACTTTGAGGACGCACTGTCGAAGCTGGTCGCTCGCGACGGTATCGAAGCGGTTCCGGGCAACACGATTCTGTTGCGACCCGAGGGTACGAAACTCGATCTGAATTACCTGAAGACGCAGGTGAAGGCATTCAAGATTGACGCAGTGATCGTGTCGCGGCTTGTCAAAGTCGACAAGAACATCACTTACATACCGGGACAGCCCTACATGATGCCCTATCCGTACTACGGCTCGTTTTACGGATACTACGGCGCGCTCTATCCAGTGGTGTATTCGCCGGACTACCTGCGCGAAGACACAACCGTACGGGTTGAGACAAACGTGTACGCCGTGACGTCAGGCGATGGGCAACTGGTTTGGACAGGCACCAGCGACACATTTAATCCGAGATCCGCTGACAAAGCGATCGATGGCCTGTCGAAGCTCCTGGTAAAAGAACTGCAAAAAGTGGGGATCGTCTAGGCACCATGCCGTCCGTTCCGGGGACTTCAAACGCCGCCACGGAAATCAATCTCAGCAAATCGGGTGGATAGAAGAACGTCTCCACCAGGAACTCCGTCAGCATCGGCACGGTGACATGCAACGAGGCATCTCCGGCCAACTTTTTCTGCAAGTCCCTCCCCATGCGGATCCGACTCAGGCGCGACTCGGCTGCCGCACTGAACAACTGCGCTTTGTGGGGGAAATAGCGGAACAACGTGACCTCGTTGATCCTGGCAAGACGGGAGATGTCTCGCGTGCTCGTGCCTTTGAAGCCGTTTCGGGCAAAAAGCTGCACCGCGGCTTCCACGATGCGGACTTCGGTGACAGTCTTGCCTGCCTTCTTCTTCATGAGACTTTCCTTCGGGTGGGGCTGTCTATCGGTCGAGGATGTGGATCAATTTAGAGTGGCTCAAGTTCATTCGCATCAACTTCTACGGCCACGCTCTGCCGGATCAAGTCGACGGAAAGGACGACGCGCAAACCGCTCCTTTTGCGGAGCAATACTCCGCAGGCGCCGGCGAGCGGCCCAGCTGCGATGCGGACTTTGCATCCAGCCACCAGGTACGGGTGGGGCTCGAATTTACGGAGCGGCAGCTGCTTTTGAAGCAGGTCGATCTCCGCGTCAGGAATGGGCAATGCCGTGCGCCCTGCACTCACGAACGCGAGCAGCCCCGGGACTTCCAGTAGTCGCGATGTGTCATTCCGTCCGGTACGAACAAAAACGTAGTTGGGAAACACGGGGAACTCAACAGGAACGGTGCAGCCGTTCTTCCAGCGGCGAACTACCGTGTACAAGGGCAGGAAGTGCTGGACATTCCGCACCTCAAAGTGCCGTGCAACTACCTTTTCGTGGCGTGAGGTTGTATACGCCGCCAACCAAACTGGTGCCGAGTCATCCGTTGCCGCAGCGCGGCCATCGTTGATTTTTGCAACAGTTACGCTCGACCCGGATTCGTAGGCAGTCAAAACAGACAAGGCTTCGCCATCCTCACTTAGGTAAGGTGTTTTCCACTTGCAAATTACTCAATCAAAATCTGATCGCTCGCTTGTGGAAAACCAGTTCTTCGACGTTTTTTGGGGTGTCCGCGTTCACTTGGCTGTGGCGTCTGCCGTGACCGCTGACTGTAAGTACTCGATTGCAACAGACGCACTGAGCCGATAGAAAGAGAGGCCCACTAGGTGTTCCATGCAAGTATTAACTTGCCCGAAACATTTGGATAAGTCCTCAGTAATTGGGGAGCGTTGCCTACGTTAGGCGAGAAATCGCGAATGGTCAAGTAAATTTCGACACACAGCCATATTAAAGATTTTTATTGCAGGCATTGCCATTTTGGACCTCTCTGACAGTGAACGCTTGCATTACTCGAGCGAATGATTCCACTTGCATCAGCAGAATCGATATTTCTATCACCGGGCATATGCCAGCCAGATTCACCGTCGCCAACAGTCCGAAGGCTCCGCCGCGCATTCCATGAAAAGTCACACTCCGCGCTGCCTCAATCGGTGCGAACTCAAGTCCTTTGCGACTTTCGTCTTCGAACGACTCCGGCGCTTCTCAGTAACAAAGGTCCGGGTCGGCCAGGAACCTCCGCGAGCGCATTTCGCAGATCGGGGTTACGGTGGCGAACAGGCGGGTGACACCCGCCGGTCGAGTCACGAGTCTTCCGAGAGCCGAAAGCTGGGAGTCGAATCGGACCGCAGGTCGCGGTGCTAGAAGTTGAAAGTCGGCGGAGCTATCCGCGGATGGTTCAAGAAATATCCAAGAAACTTTCGAATCGTGGTATCGTGCTCAAGAAGTTTTTGTTGAACGCAAATTCGAACCATCACATCTGACCCAGGAGAAAGCGATGTCCCCATTCGGAGCTCAAAAAGGTGGCGGAGAGCAAGCTGCAAACCCGATGTCCAAAGGCGGCGGAGAACAAGCCGCGAATCCAATGGGCAGAAAAGGCGGCGGAGAACAGGCTGGCCCGCCCAAGAAGACTGCTGTAAAGAAAGCGGCTAAGAAGAAGCCCGTCAAGAAGGTAGTCAAGAAGGCGGTAAAGAAACCCGCCAAGAAGGCCGCAAAGAAGAAAAAGAAGTAGTCTGTGACGCCGGATGTGCGGCTGTCGCGAAACCGTGCCGCGTCAATCCCGCGAACCGGACTTAGGTCTCACGGAGCTTTAAAACCCTCGAATTGACCGAAAGGCGACGGACATCCGTCGCCTTTTGCTCGGCTTCGTCACTGATTAAATCGAAGACTCTTCGGTACACTACTTCCCTATGCTTAACGAGAAGCAGTTTCGCGATCGTGCCGTCCGGGAGTTACGGGAAGTCGGCAAACTAGTGCAGAGTCTGGCAACCGACCGGGAACTGTACCGCAAGCTCGAGTCCGAAGTAATCGGCGCCAATTCCGAACTCGCCCATTCCAGCAATCCATATCTATTGATGATTCGCGGCAGCTACACTGACGCAACAACCATGCGGCTGCGGCGCCTGTTTGCGGCCGACGCCACTCTGTCTCTGCGCCGCCTGATCGCCCAGGTTTCCGATTACCCCGAGATGCTGCACGACAAGCTCACCAATAAAGAGCTGGCCGACGACCTCGCCGAAATCGACAAACTTGGCACGCTCTTAAAGGAACAGATCGATCCACATTTCGCCGCCCACGAGCGGACCCCTGCCGCGCTGGAGACCGCCAATCGCGGACTCGATCGCGCGATTGATGTCTTACGCGATTGCGTCAAGCGCTATTACTGGATCGTCTCCGACGCCTACATTGATGTTGATCCCGTCCAAGCCACGGACGCGCTCACCATCTTTCAGAGGCCTTGGATCGAATCGAAATAGCCGCAAGAAACCGGGGATGCCTCGCGGCATCCCCTGTAATTTCAAGCCAGCACTTCCCTACCAGACGCGGCAAACTATGTCGCTGGCCTTCACCATCGGCTGACCGGCCTTGCATCCGAATGCCTGACCATACTCCGGCATGTTCACCACGACGCCGTTGATACGATATTTCCCCGGCGAGTGCGGATTGGTTACGGCGTTGACCCGCTCGTTTTCGGGACGCTGGTTCTCACAAGCCCACTGCGCCAAGCCGACGAAGAACCGTTGATCGGGAGTCAGACCATCGCGATCGGTCAGGTTCATTCCCTTCGTCGCGTCCTTCCACGCGGCGTAAGCCAGGATCGTTCCTCCCAGGTCGGCAACATCTTCCCCTTCCGTCAGCTTTGAATTGATGTGGATGTCATCGACGATGATGTACTGGCCGTACTGATCGACGACGCAATCCGCGTGTTTCACGAACTGGTCGGCGTCTTCTTTCGTCCACCAGTCTTTGAGATTGCCTTGCGCATCGAACTGGCGTCCCTCATCGTCGAAAGCGTGGGTCAATTCGTGGCCGATGGTCGAACCCGTGTTGCCATAGTTGGGCGCGGCATCCAGCTTGGGGTCATACAGCGGAGGCTGTAAGACGCCGGCCGGGAAGTTGATGTCGTTCATTTGCGGGTTGTAATACGCATTCACCGTTGGTGGCGACATGTCCCATTCGGTGCGATCGACGGGCTGGCCGACTTTGGCCACATCCCGCTTCGCTTCAAACTCGATCAAACGAAGGTCGTTTCCGTAGAAATCATCCGGCAGAATCTTCACGGAGCTATAGTCACGCCACTTGTCCGGATAACCGACCTTATTGCGGATCGCCTTCAGCTTCACCAGCGCCTGCTGCTTGGTAGTCGGGCTCATCCAATCCAACTGCTGAATGCGCACAGCCATGGCGTCTTCGATCTGGCGCGTCATCTCAACCGTCGACGCTTTCAGCTCTGGGCCGAAAGTCTTGCGGACATAGACCTGTCCGAGCGCTTCGCCCAGGTTGTTGTCCGTGTATTGCACACAGCGTTTCCAGCGTGGCTGCAATTGGGTCGCGCCCCGCAGGTACTTGCGGTAGAACTCGAAGTTCGCGTTGACGAACGCCGACGACAGGAACGGCGCGCGCGAATGGGCCACGTGCCACCGCAGATAAGTCTGCCAGTCTTGCAGCGAAGCCGATTTGATCTGCGAGTTCACATCCGTGACGAAGCCCGGCCACGAGACGTTCAGAATCTGGAATTTTGGAACGCCCGTCGCGCTGAAGAACGCATTCCAATCGAAGTCAGGAGCAATCTTGTACAACTCAGGCACCGTCATCTTGTGCTTCTGTTTGTAGGGGTCGCGCCGTTCCACCTGCGTCAGAGATGCCTTCGCCAGGCTGGTTTCCATGCGCATGACCGTGGCCGCGTTCTTCTTCGCCACATCAGGGGAGTCGCCCATCAGTTCAAACATCTTCTGCACGTGCTGAACGTAGCGCTCGCGGGTCTCTATCGACTTGGCATCTGTCTTGGTGTAATAGTCGCGATCTGGAAGTCCCAGCCCAGCCTGGTCAAGCCCGACGATCATGTTGTTCGAGTCGTCAGGATCCTGCGTCGATCCATAACCGAATGGCACCGCCATACCCTGCATCTGAAGCCGCGCTAAAACCGGCGCAAGGTCCTTCACGCTCTTCATCGACTCAATCGCAGTGAGATCAGGCTGCATGGGCTGCGGTCCGAGTTTCTCGACCAAGGCCTCGTTCATGCATGAGCCATAGAAGTCACCGATTTCCTGGGTCACTGGATCGCGGCCCTTTTCCACGGAAGCCTGCTCCAGCAACCCCCTCAAATACGTCAAATTGTCGACCGTGAGCTTGCCGTACACGCTCCACGATGTCTGGTCGGGAGGGATCGGGTTGTTCTTCTGCCACCCGCCGCAACTGTACTGATACAGATCGACGCAGGGGTCGGCCGTGCGGTCCATCGCCGACACATCTAAGCTTGGGGTGTAAGGCAGTACCGGCTCAGCGGCTGGCGACCCCGGGTTCTGGGCGTAAGCAACGGCGACTAGCAGGACGGACAGAAAGGCGATTCTCAAACGCGGCAAGAGCTTCCTCCCGACGAACCGATGAGCATAGCAGAGGACTTAGCTCTGCCGCACGCGGTTCGGTGCAGCTCGCGTTCAAATCGCCGTGGATGCCCGGAATTTGGTTTCGCTTCAGGTTTTTCGCTTCACACTTCTTAACCCCGTTCCAGACAGTTGCTTACGGGGTTCGGCGCGAAACACCCGGCGCAAGGTCGGGTTTAGAGTAGTGGCAGTCACGTCTGGCCGCGTGAAGCAGGGTAGGTTGCTTCCGCAGCGGCCAATAGACGGAAGCAGTGGAGAAAGAAATGAAATCATGGCAGCGCACAGAATTGACCCTCACAGCGCTGATAGCTTTGGCGCTCACGAGCGGACTCTTCGCGCAAGACCAGCAGTACCCCCAGGATCCGCAGCAGCAGTATCCTCCGGCTGCGCAGCAACAGTATCCGCAGGGTCAGCAACAGCAATACCCTCAAGATCAGAGCGTCGGCAATAATCCTGCTTCGATGGGGCAGGACCAGGCTAATCCAGCCGGTGCTCCCGCCAACGACCCACCGGCGCGCGTAGCCCGCATTCAGTACATTTCCGGCGAAGTCTCCATGCAGCCGGGCGGAGTCAACGATTGGGTCACCGCTGGCTTGAACCGTCCCCTGACGACCTCAGACCGCGTATGGACCGACAAGGACTCGCGCGCCGAGTTGAATGTCGGCACGGCGTTCATCCGGATGAATTCCGAGAGCAGCGTCACTCTCACGAACGTCAGCGACAACACCGTGCAGATTCAATTGGACCAGGGCACGCTAGAGCTCACGGTTCGCCACCTGGAGCCGGGCGAGATCTTCGAGATCGACACGCCGAACCTTGCGTTTACCGTCATGAAGTCGGGCGTTTACCGCATCGACGTTCCGCCCAACGACAATCAAACCTGGGTGACCGTGCGTAAAGGCAACGGACAGGCGACCGGCCAGGGGCCGGCGGTGAAGGTCAGCAGCGGCGAACAAATTCGCTTTACCGGACAAGGTTCCTTGCAACACGACGCCTTTGCCGCGCCCACTCCTGACGGCTTTGAAGATTGGGCACAGGTTCGCGACAAGCGGCTGGAAGGTTCCGAGTCTGCGCAGTACGTCGCCCCCGGCGTCATCGGACGCGAAGATCTCGATTACTACGGCACATGGCGTGTGGTACCGAACTATGGCGCGATCTGGGTGCCGACGAACGTCGCTGCCGGCTGGGCCCCGTACCGTTATGGACACTGGGCCTGGATTAATCCCTGGGGATGGACTTGGGTCGACGATGCTCCTTGGGGCTTCGCTCCCTTCCATTACGGCCGCTGGGTGAGCTATGGCGGATATTGGGGCTGGGCACCTGGCCCCGTAGCTATCGGCTGGCGTCCTTATTACGCTCCTGCACTCGTCGGTTGGGTCGGCGGCGCTGGCTGGGGCTTCGGCATTTCGGTCGGATTCGGCGGCGGCGGTTGCGGCTGGTTCGCGCTGGGATTTGGCGAGCCTTACTACCCCTGGTATCACGGGTACCGCGGCGGATATGTCAGCAACACATATATCCGTAACGTGAACGTGACGAATACGCACATCAACAACATCACCAACGTCACCAACAACTATTACAGCAACAGGGTGCAGAACACGAACTACGTCAATCGCGCCGTGCCTGGGGCCGTCACCGCAGCACCCGCGTCGGCACTTGCGAACGGACAGAACATCGCGCGCGTCGGCAAGGTCGTTCCGACATCTGAGGCTGCAAGGACACCAGTGGTACGTAGCGCCAATGCAACTCCGAACACGCAAGCGATGCTAGGCGGACGCGCGCCGCTGACGTCGGGTATTCCTCCCAAGTCAGCTACGAACCGTCCGGTGGTAACCAACAACGCGCCGCCGGCACACTCAACGGCCCAGGCTGCGGAAGTCCACACCGTTCCCGCGGCTCCGGCGACATTGGGAGTACATAACCCGAACTCCGTTCCCACTCCGCCTCAGCGGAACAGCAACACCGCGACCCAGGCTAACGCAAATTACCCAAACCAGAATGCCGCCTCGCAGCACGTTGTTCCCAGGCCGCCATCCACGGGCGGACCTGCCCCGCAACAAGCTGCACACGATGCTGTCGCCACGACTCCTCACCCGGCGAATGGCAGTAACCAATCGACGGCACACAGCCAGATAACGACGCCTCCGTCCTCCGCCACACACGCGGCGCCTCCCGCCCATGCGACGGAGACGAAGTCGACGCCGGCACAACACACGCAGAAGCCGAAGGAGAACAATAAGGAGACAGCGCCGAAGGGCAATCCCGGCATGGCATCGGCAAACGTCCCGCGCCCTCCGTCGAGCTACGCCTATAAGCCGGCGTCGTCGTACGCCGCGAGTTCCTACTCGGGCAACAGTAGCTACGGAGGCGGCTCACGCAGTTACTCGCCTTCCAGTAGCACGTATGGAGGCAGTGTTTCTGGCGGCAGCACGTATGCCGCGAATCGCAGCAGCTATGGATCCGCTACGCCGAGCTCGAGCTATCACGCGGCCCCGACTTACAGCGCACACATGAGCGCGCCGGCGGCCCCGCACTATTCGGCTCCCTCGACTTCAGGGGGACATTATTCAGCTCCGTCGTACTCCGGCGGACATTCCTCGGGCGGCAGCAGTCGCTCGAGTTCTGGGACTGGCAGCCATCGCTAGATAGTCGGTGGAAGGTTTCACACTACGGGCGGCCATTCGGCCGCCCAGGTTTTTTGCTGCATTGCACCTCGCGCCACGCGCGTCGCCAGCCTTTGTTATTGAAAATAAGCCACTTCTAAGCATGGCGTATTTTGCATGCACAATGGCGTATTCTGCATATCGGGTGGTGCGTTGAGCAGATAGAGTAACTGCATGTACAAAGCGAAAGCCTATTCCGCTGCCAGTGCAACTTCTCCTTTAATCTCCAGCACAATTACCCGGCGTGACCCAACCGAACACGACGTTCAGATCGAAATTCTCTACTGTGGTATCTGTCATTCCGACCTCCACCAGGTCCGCAACGAGTGGAGCGAATTTATGGCGACCGTTTACCCATGCGTGGTCGGCCACGAAATCCTCGGGCGCGTGACGAAGGTCGGCTCGGCGGTCACGAAGTTTAAGGCCGGCGACCTCGCCGCAGTCGGCTGCATGGTGGACTCCGACGGCACCTGCCCTGAATGCAAGGCTGGCCTCGAGCAGTTCTGCCCTAATCCAACCTTTACCTACAACTTCCCCGACAAGCATCTCGGAGGCGTGACCTACGGCGGCTACTCCGACAGCATCGTTGTTGACCAGCGGTTTGTTTTGCACGTTCCTTCGAACCTCGACCCAGCTGGCGCCGCTCCTTTGCTCTGTGCCGGGATCACCACCTATTCGCCAATGCGCCACTGGGGCGTCACCAACGGCAAGAAAGTTGGCGTGGTCGGTCTCGGCGGACTGGGCCACATGGGCGTGAAGTTCGCACATGCGCTCGGCGCCCACACGGTCGTCTTTACGACGTCATCACACAAGGTGGAAGACGCCATTCGGCTTGGAGCTGACGAGGTCGTCCACTCGCGCGACGCCAACGAGATGCAGAAGCACGCCGGCAGCTTCGACTTCATCCTCGACTGCGTCTCTGCGGATCACGACATCAATGCTTACCTCGCCCTTTTGCGGCGCGATGGCAACATTACTCTCGTTGGTGCCCCGGAAAAGCCCCTCGCGGTGAAGGCCTTCAACCTGCTCATGGGCCGTCGCAGCGTGTCGGGTTCACCCATCGGAGGCATTCCTGAAACCCAGGAGATGCTTGACTTCTGTGGCGCGCACAATCTCACTGCGGATGTGGAAGTCATTCCTATCCAGAAAGTCAACGAAGCGTACGAGAGACTGCTGAAGTCAGACGTGAAGTACCGCTTCTCAATCGACATGGCATCTCTCAAGAACGAGTAACCCGATGAACAAACACTTTCGTTTCTCCGGTAGCGCATTCTCGAAGATGGAAGAACTGGGACTCTCGGCCGCTGCGGTCCTGCGCAGGGCCGGGCTTCCCCAGGCTATGTTGCTGAACCACGCGTGCTCCTCAAGACCGAGGAACTCTTTGCTCTTTGGCGAGCGGTCGGCGAAGTCAGTAGCGATCCCACAATCGGCATCCGGCTCGGGTCGGAAACGAAGATCGAACGATTCCACCCGGTCGGTCTTGCGGCGCTCTCGACCGAAAACTTTGGCGCAGGCGTAAGCCAGATGGCGCGCTACAAACAGCTCACCTGCCCAGAAGAAATCCTTCAACAGGTGGGCGATGACGAGTGGAGCATCCAATTTCGCTGGCTTCTCGCCAACGAAACGGAGCCGCCCGCCCTCATCGAATGTTGCTTTGCCTGGGTGCTCTCGATTGGTCGCCTCGGTACTGGAACGCGACTGGAACCGCTCCGCGTGGAGTTCGTGCAACCCCGCTCTCATGTGAAGACCCTTGAGCGGCACTTCGGCTGTCCCGTGGTTTGCGGAGCCGCTCGGAACGCCATCGTGTTTCGCGCTACCGATGCTCAGAGGCCATTCGTCACTCGTAATGCTGAACTTCTGGGGATGTTGGCGCCACAACTTGAGAAAGAGCTGAAGCAGGAGAACTATGACGAGAGCTTCCTCGAGCGTGTCCGCCTCGCGATCCAGCAGCAACTCACCGGACGCCGTCCCACTATTGACGACATCGCTGATGCGCTGCACATCAGCATTCGCACTTTGCAGCGGCGCCTGCAGGATGAAGGAATCAGTTTCCAGCGCGTCCTGGAAGACGCTCGCCACCAACTGGCTCGGCACTATCTCAATAATTCTGTCCTCGAGCTGAACGAAGCCGCGTATCTTCTCGGCTATGAAGACTCAAATTCGTTTGTTCGCGCTTTCCGCACGTGGGAAGGCGTTCCACCCGCCCGCTGGCGCGAAGAACAACGCGCAAGAGCGGCATCTTAACCAGGCCCGGTTCGAAAAGGAGAAACAATGCAGAAACGCAAACTTGGAAAGAGCAATCTGGAAGTCTCGGCCATCGGGCTTGGATGCATGGGGCTGAGTTTTGGCTACGGCCCAGCCGTAGAGAAACAGCAAGGAATATCCCTCATCCGTGCCGCCGTCGAGCGCGGCGTAACCTTCTTTGACACCGCCGAGGTCTACGGCCCTTGGACCAACGAAGAACTCGTAGGCGAAGCGCTTGCGCCCTACCGAGACAAGGTCGTCATCGCCACCAAGTTCGGATGGGATATCGACGAAAACGGCAAGAACACAGGCGGCTTAAACAGCAAGCCGGAGCGCATCAAGCAGGTTGCCGATGCCTCGCTCAAGCGCCTCAAGACTGACGTAATTGACCTGTTCTACCAGCACCGCGTTGATAGCGAAGTGCCGATCGAAGACGTAGCCGGCGCCGTGAAAGAACTCATCCAGGCTGGCAAAGTGAAACATTTCGGCCTCTCCGAAGCAGGCGCCAAAACGATCCGCCGCGCTCATCGCAGTCCAGCCCGTTGCGGCGTTGCAAAGCGAGTACTCGCTGTTCTGGAGAGAGCCGGAAGAGGAAATCCTCCCCACGCTCGAAGAACTCGGTATCGGATTTGTCCCCTTCAGCCCGCTCGGCAAAGGCTTTCTCACCGGCGCTATTAACGCCGACACTGAGTTCGACAAGGCGGACTTCCGCAACGTCGTTCCTCGCTTCACGCCTGAGAACCGCAAAGCCAACCAGGTTCTGGTAGACGTGGTGGGCAAGTTCGCCAAGAAAAAGAAGGTGACTCCTGCGCAGATCGCGTTGGCATGGATTCTGGCACAGAAACCGTGGATGGTACCGATCCCGGGCACAACCAAGCTGCATCGGCTGGAAGAGAACATCGGAGGAGCGGCAGTTGAACTGACTCCGGATGATCTTCGCGAGATTGATACTGCTTCCTCCGAGATCAAGCTGGCAGGCGAGCGGTATCCCGCGCACCTGCAGAAGCTGAGCGGCCGCTGAGAGCATCTGAAGGGGGAAATCATGCCAGGCGGCGGGCGGAAGTACAATTCCGCCTAATCCTTGGGTAAATGACGGGAGTGTCACATGTCGGAAGCTCCGCTGCTCGGAGTTCTGTTGGACTCCTGGGACCGCAACAACACAATCCTCGTCAATCTGCTTCGCATCGTTCCGGATGGCGCGCTGGAGACGAGGGCGATGGAAGGCAGCCCCTCCGTCGCGGAGATGTTCACGCATATCCACTATGTACGGCTTGTGTTCGTTTCCGAAGACGCTCCCGAGTTCGCTAGAGAGATGCCCAAGGAAGAGTGGGCGGTTGAGCGTGACCGTGATCGCACGCGCCGATGCTGAACGAAAGCGCCGAGGTTGTGCGCGACGCAGTAAAGCGCAGAGTTGAGACGGGCAGGGATATGGACCTTCACTACGATCATCCGATCCTCCTGCTCCAGCACATGATCTGGCACGAGGGTTACCATCACGGCCAGATCAAGCTGGCTCTCAAGTTGGCCGGCCACCCAATTTCCAATAAGGAAGCGGGGCCGCTGACGTGGCAGGTGTGGATGCGCAAGAAGACGTAATCACTTGAGGAAACGAAGGAGTTCTAATTTGATACTTTGGCGCGGGAGGTGACCAATGCCAGCGCAGAATGATTCTCTGAAGGACCGTCTTTCGCGGTATCGCGAAATTAAGATTAGTGTGATCGGCCGAAAGTCAGGACGCACCATTTCAATTCCTGTCTGGTTTGTCTTGGACAGCGAGAACTTCTTACTGTTGCCGGTTCAGGGGTCGGAGACGCAGTGGTACAAGAACGTACTCAAGAACCAGACAATTGGGGTCGACGCTCGCGGTGACGAGGCTGACTTTCGGGGCGTCATCCTCACGGACGCCAAGCAGGTTGCGTCTGTGGTCGATAAGTTCCGCGAAAAGTACGGAGCCGGAGACGTGAAGAAGTACTATTCAAGGTTCGATGTTGCGGTTCTCATTAAGACTGGCTTTTGAAGGGAGTCCTCTATGGCGACGATCACTGTGAATGGGGTTCGGCGCGATGTCCACGCGCCCGGCGACACCCCACTACTCTACGTTTTGCGCAACGAACTTGAGCTTCGTGGTCCTCAATTTGGCTGCGGACTCGCACAGTGCGGAGCCTGTTCCGTTCTGATCGACGGCAAGGAAGTCCGTTCCTGCATTACGGCACTCTCCGACGTCGCTCCGAACCAGGAAGTCACCACCCTCGAAGGTTTGCCCGCAAGATGGGCGAAGCAGAGGGGCTTGTCGGCTGAGGAATCGAAGAACACGCTTCACCCGGTCCAGCAAGCCTGGATCGCGGAGCAAACTCCGCAGTGCGGATTTTGCCAGAACGGGATGATGATCAAGGCAACCGAACTGCTCGAAAGCAACTCGAACCCGACCCTGGTGCAAATCAAAGAGGCCTTCACCACGTCTGGAGTGTCGCCGAACCTGTGCCGCTGCGGAACTTACACCGCGATCATCGAAGCCGTACAACACGCCGCCACCATCATGGCGAAGGGGAGGTAAGCGATGGCGACCACGAGCGAAAAACCCAACAACGTCTTCGGAGCCGCGTTAACTCGCCGTCAATTCGTGAAAGCCGGTGGCGCACTCGTCGTAGGATTCAGCCTGATTGGTCCCGAGCTTCTGAAGGGCGATGCCCCGAAGCCCGCAAGCATGAAGAACTCGCTCGATCCCAGTCTCCCCAGCTCCTGGATCGAGATTCACGCGGACAACACGGTCTTGATTCGCACCGGGAAGAACGACTTCGGTCAAGGTTCGACGTTCACGGCTTACCGTCAAATTGTGGCTGACGAGATGAGCGTGCCCTTCGAAGCGATCACCACGGTTGTTCAGGGAAGCACGGATGTTACTCCGGACGGAAGTGGCGCCTTCGACTTTCTGGGCGAGGGAACGCCGAACATCCGCAAGGTGGCTGCCTATACCTACCAGGCCCTTCTCGACCTCGCGTCCGAGCGACTCGGCGTACCCAAAGATAAACTTTCCGTGAGGGATGGGATCGTCTCAGGAGGCGGCAAGAGCATTTCGTACGGCGACCTCGTGAAAGGGCAGCAGTTGAAGCTTACGATTCCGGTTAAGGGAGACCTTACCGGCATTCTTGGGCTTACGGTCGAGGGTCATCCTCCGATGAAACCGGTGAGCGAGTACAAGGTCATCGGCAAATCGTTTCCGAGTTCCGTCATTGCCTCGAAAGTGGCAGCGAAAGAGACCTGGGCTACGGACGTTCGCTTGCCCGGGATGTTGCACGCGCGCGTAGTGCATCCGAAGACGCTGGGTTCGAGTCTCGTGTCGGCCGGTCCAGTGGACAAAACCAAGTTCCCGAATTCGCAAGTCATCGTGAAGGGCAATCTCGTCGGAGTGGTCGCTCCCACAGAGTGGGAGGCGATTCAGGCGGCACAGCAGGTAGCCAAAGACACGAAGTGGACCGAGTGGAAGGGCCTGCCCGGCAACGCCAAACTCTACCAGTACCTTCGGGAAGATGCCGATTGGAAATCCGCGCCCGTCGGGAAAGGTCGCGCCGACAGAGGTGATGCTGCCCCCGTGCTCGCGTCAGCTCATAAGAAGCTTTCCGCCACCTATCAATTTCCTTACATGAAGCACGCGCCCATTGGCCCGACCATGGCCGTTGCCGATGTCAAAGCCGACGGTACAGTGCACATCTATACGCACAACCAGAATCCGCAGGAACTTCGTGGTGAGATTGCCATGATGCTGCGCACCACACCGGACCATGTTGTCGTGCATGCGTATCCGGGCCCCGGCCATTACGGAAGGTCGAACGGCGGAAATGCCGGCGCCGAAGACGAGGCCGTGCTTTTGTCACAAGCGCTCGGTAAGCCGGTACGGGTGCAATGGACGCGCGCCGACGACATGCAGTGGGCAACGCAATCGCCAGCCGCCTTTTCGGACATTCAGATTGCCGTTGACGAAAAGGGCAAAATGGCCGCATATCAGGCCGACCACCACATGCCCGCCATGCAGGACGATAGGCTCATTGGCGCGGTTCTCGCGGGACTGCCCACGATGCCCGCTCCTGACGTGCATTCGGATTTCATCACTTCCACGATCAATAACATTTCCGATCCGTGGACTTACGCCCAGGTTCCGAATGTAAAGGAACGCGGGCACGGCACGTTTCAAGTGGGACAGAAAGCTTCGCCTCTTGCGGTCGGTCTTCGCGACCATAGCATGCGTACGCCGGTCCAGTTCCAGCAGAACTATCCCCGCGAACTGGCTATCAGTGAGGCTGCGGCGCTCGCTGGCGTGGACGCCATACAATTCCGCCTCGACAATACGACCGAAGAGCGCGCCATCGGTGTGCTAAAAGCTGCGCGCGAAGCTTCCGGCTGGGACACGCGCCCGTCTCCTCGTCCTGACGCTGTATCCACCGGATCGGCGCCGGTGCGGGGTCGCGGTGTTTCCCTCATGTTCCGCAATCTGACGTATTGGGCCTGCGTGTGCCAGATCACCGTCGCTCCTGAAACAGGTGTAATCAAAGTTGAGAAATGCACCATGGCAGTCGATCCTGGAATTGTCATAAATCCAGCGCAGTTGAAGCGGAACGTCGAAGGGGGAGTAGTCATGGGTGTCAGCAATGCGCTGTTCGATGAGGTGTTGTTTGACGAGAGCGCAATCACCCAGGACGACTGGATTTCCTATCCCATTCCGACCATGTCGGACATACCCGAGATCACGGTTATACTGCTGAACAACCCGAAGGTCGGAACGTACGGAGGAGGATCAGAAGCGCCCAATGCGCTCGCGGCGTCTGCCATCGCCGCGGCTCTCCACGACGCAACTGGAAAAGTGATGCGGCGGCTCCCGATGAAACCCGCTTACGTCCAGGCAGCATTGAAGGCTTAACCCGTTGCTCGATGATCGGTCACAGCAGACTCGCTGTTCAGGTTCAGCTGAAGAGGTTTTGAACGATGGAAATCAACAGAGTTGGCTCGCGACCTTCCGCCAAGGGACCATCTGAGTGGTTTACCGGCACGGTACGAATCGATCCGCTTTTTCAGGCGCCCGACCCGGCGCTGGTTCAAGGCGCCAGCGTAACCTTCGAGCCGGGTGCGCGAACCGCATGGCATACTCATCCCCTCGGTCAGACGTTGATCGTCACGGCGGGCTGCGGTCGTGCACAGCGATGGGGCGGGCCGATCGAGGAACTTCGGCCCGGCGACGTGGTTTGGTTCTCGCCAGGCGAGAAGCACTGGCACGGAGCTACGCCGAACACCGCGATGACGCACATCGCCATTCAGGAAAAGCTGGAAGGCAAGGTTGTCGACTGGATGGAAAAAGTGAACGACGAACAGTACCAAGCCCTGACATAATCCCACAGCATGACGGCACTCTCAGGCTGGACAAACTTCTACGTAATCGTCGGCTCCTCGGCCGGTGCGCTAATCGGATTGCAGTTCGTCGTCTTGACCCTCATCTCCGGGCTGCCTGCGAGGGAAGGTTTGGGCCAGGCTGGGCAGGCTTTTTCGACTCCAACCATCGTTCACTTCGGAACCGTGCTGCTGTTATCAGCGCTCCTGAGCGCTCCCTTTAGAGAAATCGCCGCCGCTGCTACGCTGTATGGCATCTTGGGAGTGATCGGAGTCTTGTACTCCCTATTCGTAGCCCGGCGCATGCGGGCACAAACCATCTATCAGCCAGTGTTCGAGGATTGGTTGTTTCATATTCTGCTGCCGATGGCAGCCTATGCCACGCTCGCGGCGTCGGCCTACGCTACTCGCACTCATGTGCACGAAGCGTTGTTTGCCGCAGCCTCGGCCTCGTTGCTGCTGCTCTTCAGCGGCATTCATAACGCCTGGGACGCCGTCACTTATCACGTAATTGTGCAAAGGCTAAAACACCATCAGGCCAACCAGAGTCTTTCAGAAGACAAGTAGCAGGGGCCCTACCGCCCTCACTGATTAGCCATCGCTCAGTCCCGGTCTTCGCACCGCAGCGCAGTCTGGTTCCAACGCAATCTATCTCAACCGCTTATAATCAAAGGGTGACGACTTCCAACATCCGGAAACTGGCCGAGGCCAACTTCCCTACCCGCTGGGGCCAATTCCGCATATTCGGCTTTCAAGGCGACTTCGACGGCCGGACCGAAGAAGCAGTTGCCCTGGTTATGGGCGACGTCCAGTCAAACGCACCGCTAGTGCGTATCCACTCCCAATGCCTGACGGGCGACGTCTTTGCCTCGATGCGCTGCGATTGCCGCCAGCAATTGGAGATGGCCTTGGCGATGATCGCCGACGCCGGAGCGGGTATCCTGATCTACGAGCAGCAGGAAGGCCGCGGCATCGGTCTGATGGCCAAGATTCAAGCCTACGAGTTACAAGACCGCGGACTCGATACCATCGAAGCCAATGAAAAGCTCGGCTACGACGCCGACTATCGCCAATACACTCTGCCCGCGGAAATGCTGAAGCAATTGGGTGTGACCAAGGTGCGCCTGATCTCCAACAACCCCGAGAAGGTTGCGGCGCTGGAAAATGCCGGAATCGAAGTCGCCGAGCGGGTTTCGGCCGAAGTCGAACCCTACGAGCACGCCGAGAAGTACCTGCAAACAAAAAAAGATCGCATGGGCCACCTGTTTTCCAGCCTCTAATCGCTGCCTCAAAACGGGGACCCGCGGTTACTTCCTCTGCCGAAGTACTTTCTTTACCGCAGGTTGATTCTTCACTGGCAGCTTCTCCAACGCCACTCGCGCCAGTGCTACGTACGCTTCCCGGGCCAGCGGAACTTTCTGTAGCGCCTTCAAGTGTCGCCCGAATTACCGCCGCGTCGCCGCGCACAAATGGCCCCGTGAACGCCGTTCCAGCCCCGCGTTCCAGGTAATTTCGCATCGTTTGTTGAAGCAGTGGACCCGCAATCGATCTCAGTTGTTTCCGCTCGAATCCGGCAGCCGTCCCTACTTCCTCCAGCACTGCCATCAGTGCAATCAGCAGCGGCGAGGCAAACGCCCCAAACGCGTGATACAGCACCTTGTTCTCTTTTCGAACTTCAAACGGCACGCCACCAAGATCTCTGACGATTCGCTTGGCTAACCGCACGGCCGCAGCATCGCCCTCCAATCCAAATGGCACTCCCTTCAAATTCGGGACCGTACCTGCGGCGAACGTCATCACCGGATGCACCGCGGCCACCTTCGCGCCCTTGGCCCGCAGCGGCTCCAGCACATCGCTGGTGAGCGCACCGCTGCAATGAAACACGATTCGACCCTCCCACGACTGTCGGGCCGCAATCTGGCTGGCCACGGTTGCGATCGCGTCGTCGGGAACGGTAATCCACACCAACCCCTCAGGAACTGTCGCGTGCTCGAGATTTATGACGCTCGCCCCAACCTCGCGCGCCAACCTCACGACACGGGCAGACGTTCGCTTCCCACGGCGCACAAATAGCGATGAAACCTTCCAATTTGCCCTGGATAAGTTGACGGCCAACGCCGAAGCTAACCGCCCCGGGCCAATCAGGTGGATGGACAATCGCTTGACTGATGGCATGGCCGCAGCATATCAAATCGAACGCTCACTTCAGGTCCAGTGCCCCGATTGCCTTATATTGGACTTCTATGCCAACGCGAAAACCCAAAGCCGCGTCGAAACCGAGACCGCGCCGGACTCCCACAACTGCCAAGCAGAGCAAGCCAACCGTATTGTCCTCGAAAACGGTGTTTCAAGGTCGCGTCTTCCACGTGACCCGCGACAAGGTAAAAGAACCCAACGGAATTACTGCAATTCGCGAGGTCGTCCGTCATTCAGGGTCGGTGGTCATTCTGGCGATGGATCGTTCAGGCGCGGAGCCGCGTGTCCTTTTGGAACGCCAATACCGCTATGCCGCGCAGGATTACATTCTCGAACTCCCGGCAGGGCGAATTGATCCCGGAGAAAGCGCGCTGGCTGGCGGAAAGCGGGAGCTACTGGAAGAAACCGGATATACCGCCCGGAAGTGGACCAAAGTACTCTTCTTCTATCCAAGCCCTGGCTTCCTTGAGGAAACGATGACTATTTTTCTCGCCGAAAATCTGAAGCCAGGAATCGCGAGGCCTGAGGCAGACGAAGTGATCGAGCACCACTTATTTCCTTTATCGAAGGTATTGCAAATGATTACAGTCGGGAGAATTCGCGACGGCAAAACTATCGCCGGCGTTCAGTGGCTAAGCGAGAGTCTGCGTGCCCCACGACCGCAGAAGCGATGATGCCGGTTTGCTGAATCGAACCTTAAAAGCGCCAGATCCGCGGCTTCCCCCGACTCATTAACTCCGCATTAAGCCGCAACGCTAGTATTATCACTACATTACCTCGAGATTGTATACTGCATTGACAACACCACAAATTTCCTAAACAATCTAGCCACGCCAGTAACGTGACGCTACCAGTTCCGTCAAAATGTATTTCCGAAAACGGGTACGTCGAAACATGGGTGGCACGACTTCAACCTGCTTGATGCAATTTCCAGACGGCGCCCGCTCGCGAGTGCACGGGTTGTCCGCCCCTCGGAGGATTGAAAAGTGAAACTGAAAGGAACCGTAAAGTGGTTCAATAACGCGAAGGGCTTTGGCTTTATTGGGCGTGAAGACGGGCCGGACGTGTTCGTTCATTACAGCGCTCTGATCGCGGAAGGCTACAAGAGCCTTCAAGAAGGCGACCCGGTCGAATTCGAGATCGTCGATGGACAAAAAGGACCACAAGCCGCCAACGTTGTGAAAGTGTAGTTAACGAAACTCCTCGGCCTCTCTACCGCCCAGCCGCCGCGGCTGGGTTTTTCTTTGCCCGGAAAACCGCCCAAGCGCGACGTCTATTTCTCCTCACGGTACAATTCCCACGAGAAAGCCTCTTGGACAACAAATCTATTGCCGCCGTCTTTTATGAAACCGCCGATCTCATGGAGATCAACGGCGACGACTCATTTCGTATCCGTTCTTATCGACGCGCGGCAGAAACGCTGGAGGGCCATCCCCGCCAAGTATCCGGCTTGGCCGATGACATCAAGCAACTGCTGGAAATCCCCGGAATCGGCAAAGGCATGGCGGCCAACATCCAGGAATTGCTTCGCACCGGCAAACTTCAACTTCACCAGGTGATGCTTTCCAAATATCAGCCCTCGATGCTGGAGTTGTTCAAGATTCAGGGGCTCGGCCCGAAAACCATCGCCCTGATCTGGAGCGCGTTCCAGGTCGGCGACCTCGCCGGACTGGAAAAACTCGCCAAAGACGGCAAGCTGCGCACCCTGCCGCGCATGAGCGAAAAGAGCGAACAGAAAATCCTCAAGTCGATCGAAGATTACCGCCGTATCTCCGGACGCTTCCTGATTGACGAGGCCGACCGCACCGCGGAGCGGCTCAAGCTCCATCTGCAAAATATCAAGGGCATCGACGCGATTACGCCGGCCGGTTCCCTGCGCCGCGGACGCGAAACTGTCGGCGATCTCGACGTGCTCATCACCGGTCCGTGTTGTGACAACGACACCGAGCGCGCCGCGCTGATTGACGAAATCTCGCGCTTCCCTGGCATCGACCAAATCCTCGCCAAAGGCGACAACAAAATAAGCTTCAAGCTGCGCTCTGGGCTCCAGGTGGATGTCCGCACCTTGTCGCCAAACTCCTATGGCGCCGGCCTGCAATATTTCACCGGCTCCAAGAGTCATGGCGTCTCGCTGCGCCAGAGAGCACTCAAGATGGGATTAACTCTCAACGAGTACGGGCTGAACCGCCTCGACGACAACAAGTGGGTGGCCGGCAAGACCGAAGAAGAGATTTATCGAGCGCTGAACCTCGACTGGATACCTCCGGAGCTCCGCGAAAACACCCGCGAAATCGAGGCCGCCGAAAAGCATGAACTCCCGAAGCTAATTACCGTCGAAGACCTTCGCGGCGAAGTGCACATGCACACGGTAGAGACCGACGGCCGCAACTCGATCGAAGAAATGGCCGAAGCCGCCAAGCAGCGCGGCTACCAATACATCGCCATCACCGACCATAGCAAGAACCTCGCGATGGCCAACGGCCTCGACGATAAACGCGCGTTGCAGCATATCGCTCGCATCAAGGACGCCAACAAGCGCATCAAAGGCATCACCATCATGACTGGCATCGAGGTCGATATCCTAGGCGACGGTTCGCTCGACCTCTCCGATTCGGTGCTTGAGCAAATGGACGTCGTCGTCGCCAGCGTGCATTCGGCTTTCAATCAGGAAAAGGCTCAGATGACGGACCGGCTGCTGCGGGCAATCAACAACAAGAACGTCTCAATCCTCGGACATCCAACCGGCCGCCTTCAGCTCCGCCGCGAGGCCTATCAGTTCGATTTCGAAGCCATACTCCAGACCGCGCGCGAAAACCGCGTCGCCATGGAATTGAACGCTTACCCCGAGCGACTCGACCTCAACGACGTCCACTTGCGGATGGCGCGCGACCACGGCGTAATGATCGTCATCAACACTGACGCCCACCACATTTCGCATTTCGAGAAGATCAAATACGGCATCCTCCAGGCGCGACGGGCGTGGCTCACTGCCGCAGACGTGCTCAATACGCTTCCCGAAAAGGAATTCCGTCGCGCGATGAAACACCAGTGGCCGGCAAATCAGGTGAATCCGTAGTAGGCGAGGCGTAAGCTAAAGGCAAAGCTCTTCGAGGAGGTGCCCCATGCCGGACACAAATTTCCCCAAACCCGGTGTCGAATTCGATGCTGGGCACGTTCCCATCACGGAAGAGTTCGACAGCGTGAAACGATCATTGCCGCCAGTCGCGCCGCTGGCTATGGCGCTCGTGGTCGTCGTCGTTTTTATCGTAGGTGTGGCCTATATCTTTCGTGCCAAGCCCATAGCCCAGGGCCAGATTGACCACGCATTTGCGCAGCAGCAGGCGGATCAGCCTTACTCGATGGTCCTGTTGCAGGTAACGCTCCGCAACATCGGCAGCAAGACGCTTTACATCAAGGAAATCAAGGCTGACATCACAACTGACGCGGGCCAGTCCGTTGACGACGCAGCTTCTCCCAGCGATTACGATCGCTATTTCCAGGCCTTTCCTGACCTGAAAATGTACGCGACCGAACCCCTGAAGGTAGAAACGAAGATACTTCCGGGTGGCGAGGCGCAGGGATCCGTGATGGTTGCGTTCCCAATCACGAAAGAGCAGTTCTACGCTCGCAAAGCGCTGAACGTTACCGTCTACCCCTACGACCAGAATCCCATTGTGCTTTCAGAAAAAGCCTCAGCCGCGACGAAGTAGCAGCCTGTTGTCTGATCGGCCTGGTTCCAGAACGTTGCTTTGGGTGGAAGCTCCGGGCTTTAGCCCGGAAAATTGCCGCACGAGAACTGTCGGCTTTAGCCCCGGTTCAGTGCGTCTTACATCCTGCTGGCTTCCAAATATCAAAAGGCCAGAGCTAAGCTCTGGCCTCTCCTTTTCTATCCACTAACCACTAGCCACTAGTTACAATCTACGGCGTGACCGGCTTGGGAGCGTTCTTCGGAGTGCTCAAGTAGCCCGTGATGCTGTTCTTGTCCGCCGAGAACACTACGATTTCGTACAGCAGGTGATCGCGGCCCGTGTAGAACTGCAATGGCTCGCCCACCGTGCGGTCTTTCTTCTCGATGGTCTTGTCGTCAGCAATTACGTTGACCGTGAAGCGGCTCTTCTTGGCGTCCACCTTCTTCAGTTCCAGGCTGATGGTCGACAACGGCGTCCGCTTGTTCTTCTGCAACGTGAACTCGTAATAGTTCTTGTCGCCCTTGTGTTTCAAAACTTCAAGCTCAGACGAAGTGTGCGCAATCAAACCGCTCTGCACCCCCAAGTCGCCGATCGTGCGCTCAAGTTTCGCGTTGGTCGCCTGCAGCTCAGACTGCGTCTTGGTGATGTCCGTCTTTGCAGCGCCAACCTCAGTTTTTACGCCGGTGACTTCGGTATTGACCGCAGCGATCTGTTGTCCCTGCTGGCTTTGCTCGGCTTGGAGCTTGGCAGCCGAAGCCTTCTGCTGCTTGTCGAGCTCAGCCGTGCGCCTCGCGATCTCCGCCTTGGTCAAGCCAACTTCCGAGGTCAAAGCGTTTCTCGCTTCCTGGAACTCCGACTTGGTAGTGTGCAAGCGGGCGGCCAGGTCGGTCTGCGCTGTTTCCAGTTGCTGTTGTTTCGCATCCGAGGCGTCGAGGCGGTTCTTGAGCGTGTACATAAAGTACAGCGACGCGATCACATAGATCAGCGCCACGCCCAGCAACACGTACTTCAAAATTGAGCTGTGGTCGCCACCGCTTTGGGGCCGTGTTTCCACAGGACTTGCCACATCTTCTTCGTACATCCAACGTCCCTTTCGTCTTACCTCTGAATTTGCGGGAAATCAATCCCGGCCCGCTGCCAGTAAACTCAAAACCGCGGTTGGCACCGCGGGCGATCTCTTCACTTACCAACGATTGGCGGGCGCAAGCTCCGAACTCAAAATGGCAGGATTTACTCTCTATTCACATTTATTATATCGGTTCTTGTTAACCCCGTCTGCGCGCGCAAGTTGCTTGTTGCCCATGAGTTTCGCGGCTCGCGAATTCCCTGCTCTACAATCAAAACGTGAAGAACTGGGATGCCGTCATCATTGGAGGCGGAGTCATTGGCCTCTCGCTGGCTTTGCGCCTGAAGGACCAGCACCTGAGCGTGTTGATCGTCGAAAAACACGAGCCGGCCACCGAAGCCACCCACGCCGCCGGAGGAATGATCGCTAGTTGCGATCCCCACATACCGACAGAATTGAAGCCGCTGGTGGAAGCCAGCGCGCGTATCTATCCAGAATTTGTGCGCGAAGTTGAGTTGGAATCCGGCGAATCGGCCGACCTTCGTGATGTCGGAACTATTGCCGTCTTTCCCGACGGCGAAGTTCCGTCGTGCTCTGGAACCCGCCGACTCGATGCTGACGAAGTGACGCGATTAGAGCCGTCACTGCGATTGGAATCCGACGCTTGGTACCTCCCCGAGCGCTGCGTCGATCCCCGAGGTCTCGGCCGCGCTCTTGTGAGGACCGCGAAGAACCGCGGCATAGACTTCGTAACCGGCTCACAAGTTTTAGAGGTCTTGGTCTCGAACGATCGTGCGTCAGGCGTTCGAACTTCTCACTCCACCTACTCGGCGCCGATCGTGATCAACTGCGCCGGCGCTTGGGCCGCGCAGATCGCACCGATTGCGATACCGACACGTCCGGTAAAGGGACAGATGGTCTGTCTTGTTCCGTTGGCCGGCGAGTCCCACGACGGTCCGCTGGTCCAGCACGTCGTTCGCACACCCGACATCTACATCATTCCGCGCTCCGACGGCCGCATTCTGCTCGGAGCAACAGTCGAGGAGGCCGGCTTTGACAAGCAGGTAAATCCCGACACAATTCAGCACTTGGTTCACGCGGGAATAAAGGTCGCACCAGTGCTGGAAGCGACGCGCATCCACGATGCGTGGGCGGGGCTGCGTCCGGGCACTCCCGACAACCTGCCGATCTTGGGAGAAACAATGTTGCAGGGTTATTTCGCGGCCACCGGCCATTATCGCGACGGCATCATGCTCGCCCCTGCAACCGCCGACGTGATGACACAACTCATCACCGGCCAGGAGCCCACCGTCGATGTCGCCGCCTTCTCGCCTCTTAGGTTTTCTTAGGTTCCGTCAGTTGGAAGACCGGGGCTTTAGCCCTGCGAATCGGCGCTCCGTCCAACTTTGGTTTTGTCTGCGGGAAGATGCTGGAACCAGCATGGAAGGGGTACTGCAGCCCACTCGTCCGCGTCCCTAAGAGGACTTCAAATCTCTCCGTGTCTCGGTGCCTCTGTGGTGAAAACGGGGCGCCGAGTAGCCTACTACTCCAACGATTCCGGCTCCAGCGCAATTCCCTGCTCGCCGGCGGCCTTCCGCTCCCAGTATTTCTTCACCCAAGCTTCCCAACTCTTTCCGGCTGCGGTGTCGCGACCACTGAACGCCAGGGCGGCGATATCGGAGTATGGAATGCTGATTTTTTCGTGCGAGTTCTGTGGAATCAACCGGACAACCGAATCAGCCAACGTCGCGCCATTGCGCCGATCAAAAATGTAGCCTTCGACGCGGTTGCCACCCTTGCGCGTGATGGTCACATCGCCGCGATAATCAAAGGCCTCTTCGAGCGCAGCCCGAAGATCAGCTTCTGTCGCAAGCTCCGGCACCCAGCCCTCGACCTTGTGATGCTGTTCACCCGGGACAACTTCCAATTCATCGACCGTAAGATTCCGTTGTGGTTCAGACATAGGCTTATCGCTAATTACTGCTTTCTCCGATTTGCACCAGCGGATTGTACGAATGCACCGGCCGAATCTCTTCTTTCAACATTGCTTCCGCTTCGTCATCTTTGTACGAAGTTGAGAACGTCGCCTTCACGGTTCCCCAGAATCCTGCCAGCGAACCGAACGTGTCATGCACGGCCGAGGCCTCATATCCGCTATGCACCATGCAATTGGCGCACTTCGGATTGCCCGACTCCGTACCGTAACGCTCCCACTCCGTCGCCTGCATCAGTTCTTCGAAGGTGTCGGCATAACCGTCTTGCAACAAGTAGCAAGGCTTTTGCCAGCCGAACATGTTGAAGGTTGGCATGCCCCACGGAGTGCAGGGATAATCCCGCTTGCCCATCAAAAATTCCAGGAACAGCGGCGATTGGTTAAACACCCAACTCTTCTTGCGGTTCGACAACATCGCGCGAAACAACCGCCGCGTGCGGGCGCGTCCCAAAAAGTGGCTCTGGTCCGGCGCCTTGTCGTACGAGTAGCCCGGCGAGAGCATCATGCCCTCCACGCCCAGGTCCATCATCTCGTCAAAAAACGCACGCACGCTGTTAGGATCGGCACCGTCGAACAGCGTCGTATTAGTGGTCACGCGAAATCCGCGCCGCACCGCTTCCCTCATGCCATCGATCGCGATGTCGTATCCGCCCTCGCGGCAGACGCTGAAATCGTGATGCTCGCGCTCGCCGTCAACGTGGACCGAGAAGGTGAGGTACTTGCTGGGCTTGAACAGGTCGATCTTCTCTATGAGTAGCAGGGCGTTGGTGCAGAGATAGATGTACTTCTTCCGAGCTACCAGCCCTTCAACGATCTCCGCAATCTGCGGGTGCATCAGCGGTTCACCGCCGGGAATCGACACCATCGGCGCGCCGCACTCGTCCACCGCCCGGAAACACTCCTCGGGCGACAGATTGGTCTTTAGGACGTGGGCGGGGTATTGAATTTTGCCGCACCCGGCGCACGCCAGGTTGCACCGGAACAACGGTTCCAGCATCAGGACCAGCGGATACCGCCTGCGCCCCCGAAGTTTTTGCTTCAGGACGTAGGAAGCCACCGTCCACATTTGAGATACCGGCACACCCATAAATAACCTGCCCTGCCGTCGCCAAAAGCGAAAGCGAATTCGCTTTCGTTTTTATCCTAAATGTGGCACGATGTCAATGCGCGAACCAAATTCCCGCACCCATGGCCGACCGAAAAGAACTCGAATCGCTCCTCGACTACGTGACCGCCCCGGCTTCCCGGCGGACGCCTCTTCAGCCCCGAAGCCTGCAAACCATTCAGCGCGTGGTAGATGCGGCCAGTTCCCTGCTTTGCCGCCTGCCCCTTGAAGAACTGACGACCACTCGGATCGCAGTCGAGGCCGGAATATCGGTAGGCGCGCTTTACCGCTTCTTTCCCGACAAGCAACTAATCATCGACTCTCTCGCCGTGCAGCATGTAAATCGTTTTCGCAGCGTCATCGAGCAGGCCGTCCTACCTGAACTCGCGCGCGAGATGCACGACCTGGCGAACTTTCAACCGGGCCGCCTGCTGAACCTAGTGGTCGACGCCTACGTGGCCTACCTCGACGAGCATCCCGATTTTCGCGCAATTTCGTTCGGGAGCCACATCAGCGCGGCGACCAAAGAGCGCGAAGCTTCGCCCGCTGTCGGACTTCCCGGCATGCTAAAGAGCTTCATGCTGGAGCAGCTTGGCATTCCGAATAACCCCGAGCTCGACATGATGCTGCGCGTAGTCAGCGAAGCCGGCGAGCGCCTCATCGCCTTCGCCTACGAGCAGCCCACGCGCGGCGAACGCGATCGCATCCTCACCGAGATGAAGCGCATGTTGTCGGCATACCTGTTCCCTGCCAACTGATCCCCCAACCAACTGACTTCTCCGCCGGGTGTCCCATTCAAGGCCTTCTTTTGGCCTTAAGTGTGGATTTTCGTTTCTCTCTCATGTTCTATCCGTGTAATCCGTGCAAATCCGTGGTTCATTTTTCTCTTGTCCCACTCCGTGCGCTCCGTGTAATCCGTGGTGACATCTTCTTTTCCGACCCGGCCCGACGTTCATGCATCACGCTGAACCGTGACTAACTCGCTTGGGGTTTCCCGGTAACCGTCGTAAACTACCGCCGGAAGGATGAGGGAGAGTTGTCGTCCTCGAAGACGCCAACCGGACACTACCCCAATCCCCAGTAGGTGGTTCGACCTGTGATCGGTGACATTTGTACGCGAATTCGTGGTAACCGTATCACCCACCTGCCATCCCTTTCCAGCAAGCACCCTTTAAGTCCTTATTTCACTATGATTTGCCCGCAAGTTATTTGTTTCCGATACTTTGCATCGGAAACCATCTCTATCTTCAACAAAACAGAGATTCGAGGGGGAGGGGTACCCGGAGCACCGCCCCTTTCCCACTCTGGGAAAGCAGATTGCCTGCCAGTACAATCGCTCGGGAGCCGACATGTTCACCAAGACCATCATTGAGCCATTTCGTATTAAGAGTGTTGAGCCCATCCGCTGGACGACCCGCGAGCAGCGGGAGGAATTACTGCGCGCCGCACACTACAACCTATTTCTTCTTCCCGCTGACGACGTGCTCATTGATCTGTTGACCGATTCAGGCACTGGTGCCATGTCGACGCATCAGTGGGCAGGAATCATGGAAGGTGACGAAAGCTACGCAGGCAGCCCCAGCTTTGGGCGGTTCAAGAATTCGGTTCAGGACATTTTCGGCTACAAGCATGTCATCCCCACGCACCAGGGCCGCGCGGCCGAGCGCATTCTCTTCAACGTGATGTGCAAGAAGGGCGATATCGTCCCGAACAACACGCACTTCGATACCACGCGAGCCAATGTCGAGTTTGTGGGAGCGGAGGCGTGCGACTTGCCGATTCCCGAGGCGAAAGCAGCCGTCCGCCAGGTTGCCGTTCAAGGGGAACATGGATGTGGCAGCGCTGGAGAGCCTGATTGAGCGCGTTGGGCGCGAGCGAGTTCCGCTTGTGATGTTGACGGTGACCAACAACTCTGGCGGCGGCCAGCCCGTCTCGATGGAAAATGCCAGAGCGGTGAGCGCCGTCTGCAAGAAGCACAACATTCCTTTGTACTTCGATGCCTGCCGCTTCGCCGAGAATGCGTACTTCATCAAGCTGCGCGAGAAGGGATATGAGTCGAAGACGCCGAAGGAAATTGCGCAGGAGATGATGGCCCTGGGCGATGGGTGCACCATGTCGGCCAAGAAAGACGGCATGGCAAACATTGGCGGTTTCCTTTGCACCAACGATGAAGTACTGGCGCGGCAGGAAAAAGACCTGCTGATTTTGACGGAAGGCTACCCGACCTACGGCGGGCTGGCCGGGCGCGATCTGGAAGCAATTGCGATCGGTTTGCAGGAATCGCTGCAAGAGGATTATCTGCGGTACAGAATTGCCTCAACCGCGTATCTGGGCGACCATCTGTCGGAGCACGGCGTGCCAATCATGCAACCGCCGGGAGGCCACGCGATCTATCTGGATGCGCGGGCGTTTCTGTCGCACGTTCCGCAAGCGCAATTCCCCGGCGTGGCGCTGGCCGCCGAGCTTTATCTGGAAGGCGGAATTCGCTCCGTGGAAATCGGTACTCTGATGTTTGCCGACGCGGCGCGGATGGATTTGGTGCGATTAGCGATTCCCCGCAGGGTTTACACTCAGAGCCACATCGACTACGTCGTCGAGATCATATTGCAAGTGTGGGAGCGCCGGGCACAGATCAAAGGAATGCGACTCACCTACGAAGCGCCGTTCCTGCGCCACTTCACGGCGCATCTCGAACCGGTAGTTAGCCGTTAAGGCGATGCCCACACGAAACAGACTCCCGCATTGCGGTCGTGCAATGAAACATATGTTTCACGCGCTGATTATGCTTACGTACAACAGCCATGCGCCGCTGTCGCACCGAAGCGCTTCAAGTAGTACAAATGTATTAGGCGCTTCCCGTAGTTATTTTTCCTACGTTTTCAGCGTCAACGAATCAATAATCCAAACATACTAGTTCCCAGTTGTGACCCCATGTCACATCGATAGTGTGCAGATGTCACCGACTGTGGTGCGCTGAAACAGCTACCGTACAGAAACAAAGTGAAACGGTTGCTGACTCAGTGAACTCACGCTGGAACGGACAATATTCGTGCTTTGACCTGGTCGCCAGTACACCTGAGCGACGGAAGACCGTCGTGCACGTTCGAGACATCGCCATTGGCGGCGACGACTTCGTCGTCATGGCTGGACCCTGCTCAGTCGAGTCTGAGCAACAAGTTCTCGACACTGCGATATCTGTCGCTCGGGCAGGCGCGCACATCCTTCGCGGCGGAGCCTTCAAGCCACGCTCATCGCCGTATTCATTCCAAGGCATGGGACTCGAAGGACTAAAGATCCTCCGCAAGGCCCGCGAACTAACAGGGTTGCTCGTCGTCACTGAGGTGATGTCGGAAACGGACATCGATCTGGTTGCCGAGTACGCCGACATCATGCAAGTCGGCGCGCGCAGCATGGAGAACTTTGCCCTGCTCGAACGCCTCGGAACTTGCGGTCGTCCAGTACTGCTCAAGCGCGGAATGACTGCAACCCTCGAAGACCTGCTCTGCTCGGCGCAGTTCATAGTCGCCAGCGGAAATCCCGATGTGATCCTGTGCGAGCGCGGCATTCGGACATTCGAGACCGCAACGCGCAACACGTTCGACGTGGCTGCTGTTCCAGTCCTGAAGACAGTCAGTCACCTCCCCGTGATCGTCGATCCCAGTCATGCTGCTGGTGTCCGCTCGCTGGTTCCTGTCCTGGCGCGCGCCGGAGTCGTTGTCGGCGCGGACGGAATGTTGGTCGAGGTGCATCCTCATCCCGAGAAAGCAGTGAGCGACGGCGAGCAGTCACTGACCTTGGATCAGTTCGACGCCATGATGCTCGACCTAGGTCCATACCTGAACCTTCGCCATCATGCAGAAGAAGCTTGGGTTGCAGCCGGAGGAAACGACTAGTGCGGAGTTCTGCAGCTAGCATCCTCTTGCTTGTTGTTGCGGCTTGCGCGGTTTGGGTTGGCGTATCCGCGCAATCCTCTGCTGACAAGTCACTGCCGTCTTTGCTGTACACGGCGGCTCCAACCTACAACGGCGAAGCGTGGATCCAAGGCAGCGAGCGCTTCCCTTCCGGTGCGCAGATCATGGTTCGCGAACGCGGATCGTCGCGCCCGCTGGTTGCTGGCTTCGCCGCTACAGCAGACCCGTCGGTTTCTTTCGATGGGACGAAGGTCCTGTTCGCAGGAAAGAAGGCACCGAAGGACAGTTGGCAGATATGGGAAATTGCAGTCGCGGGCGGCGACGCTAAACGCATCACGACCTGCGCGGGAGATTGCGTACGGCCGTTCTATCTGCCGGGAAATCGCGTGGTGTATGCGCAGAAGTTCAACGGTCGGTTCGTGATCGAGGCTGCGGCATTGGATGGCGGCGCTGCGCTGCAACTGACCTACGCGCCGGGCAATGCGCTGCCGACCGACGTGTTGCGCGATGGGCGAATCCTGTTTGAGGCTTCGTATCCGATGGGCAGCGGACAGTCGCCGGAAATTTACACCGTCTACTCGGACGGAAGCGGGGTCGAGGCGTACCGTTGCGACCACGGCACGCGGCGACAAGCAGGCAAGCAAACCTCGACAGGCGACATCGTGTTTGCCAGCGGACAGAGCCTGGGCCGGTTCACGTCGGCGCTGGCGCGCGAGGTTCGGTTGAATGCGCCGGGCGGAGAATTCGCAGGCGACGTTGAGACTTTGGGGACGGGCGAATACGTCGTGGCTTGGCGGCCTGATGCTAAGGCGCGTTATTCACTGCAAACCTGGAACCTGACTGCGCCTTCATTGTCCCCGCTGGTCGCCGCCAGCGACGCGGACCTTGTGGAACCGGTGATGGTTGCGCCGCGGGCGTTGCCTAAGCAGCATCCTTCTGGCCTACACGACTGGAATTACGCCAACCTGCTTTGCCTGGACGCTTACACATCGAAATACAGCTTCGCGTCAGGAAGCATCGCAGCCATAAAGCTTTACACGACCAACGAAAAGGGCCAGCCAAAGCTGTTGGGAAACTCCCCAGTCGAGCCAGATGGTTCTTTCTACGTGAAAGTGCCGGCTGACCAACCCTTGCAGATCGAACTGCTGGACCGTCAAGGCAAGACATTGAAGCGTGAGCAGGGCTGGTGGTGGATGCGCAAAGGCGAGCAGCGAATCTGCGTGGGGTGCCATGCAGGACCGGAACGTGCTCCGGAGAATGCCGTGCCTGCTGTGCTGGTGAAGTCCACGACGCCGGTGAATCTTGCAGCCGCGACGCCGACCAAAGGGGGCCGTTAGTGCTAGGCCGCATACTCAGCAGTCTGTTTCTTTCGGCAGCAATGCTAGCTCAGACGCCGTCATCTTCGCCGATTAGGTTTGAAGATGCGACGGCGGCCTCAGGAATTAAGTTCACGCACAGCATGGGCTCGCAAGCCTTGGGGTCGCTACTGGAAGCAACCGGTGGAGGTTGTGTCTGGTTCGACTACAACAATGACGGTTTGCCCGATCTCTACGTGGTCAGCGGAAAGCCGCTTGACGACAAGATGCATCCGCATCCGATGAAAGTGAAACCCGACCCAGCTCCGCATAACCATCTGTATCGCAATAAGGGAAACGGTACTTTCGAGGACGTTACGGAATCGGCGGGAGTTGCGCCGGACATGTATTCGATTGCGGTGACCTGCCGCGGACTTCGATAACGACGGCTTTGTCGATTTGCTAGTGACCGGATACGGCAAGTTGGTGCTTTACCACAACAACGGCAACGGACACTTTCACCGACGTAACGGCGAAGGCCGGGCTTAAGGTCGACCGCTGGTCGATCAGCACGACTTGGCTGGATTACGACAAGGACGGATGCGCAGATCTGTTTGTGGGCCGGTATGTGCAGTTTGATCCGACCTACCACAATTACTACGCTGGGGATAACTACCCCGGGCCGCTGGATTATCAAGGCGATACTAACGTCCTCTACCACAACAACTGCAACGGAACGTTCACCGATGTAAGCGACAAGAGCGGCATAGGCGCGTTTGTGGGCCGGACAATGGGAGTGGCCTCGGCAGACTTCGATGGCGACGGCTGGCCAGATATCTACGTGTCGAACGATAAGACGCAGAACTTTTTGTTCCACAACAACCACGACGGAACCTTCGCTGAGGTCGCAGTGGATGAGGAAGTTGCCTACGGGCAGAACGGCGAAGCGACGTCTTCGATGGGCCCAGTCTTTGCGGATGTGGATGGGGATGGAAAGCTGGACCTGTGGGTGACGGACTCGAAGTTCAACCGGCTGATGCACAACACCTCCAAGGGCCGATTTGACGACGTAACGATGTCATCGGGACTGGCACAGGCGGAAGCGCAGTACACGAGCTGGGGCACCGGCGTGTACGACTACGACAACGACGGCTGGCCCGACATACTGGCGATCCATGGCGGACTCATCCATCTCATCCCGCAGGAGCAGTCGCTGTTTCGCAACCTCGGCAAGGGCGTGTTCGAGGATGTATCGCGGCAGGGCGGTGCTGTTCTCGACGTGAAGACGGTAGGCCGCGGAGCGTGCTTTGCCGACTATGACAACGACGGCAAGATCGACGCCTACATGGTCAACCTCAACGCTACAGGCACGCTGCTGCATAACGTAACGCAGACGACAAACCACTGGGTCACCATCAAGCTGAAGGGTACGAAGAGCAATCGAGATGGACTGGGCGCGCACCTGGAGATGACCGCGGGTGGCCGCACGCAGGTGGCTGAACGCTCCGCCGCTTCGGGATATCTATCGCAGGATGACGGACGGGTGCACTTCGGTTTGGGCGCCGCAAGCAAGGTGGACAAGCTCGTGGTCAAGTGGCCGAGCGGACGTGAGCAGGTATTGCAGAACATGGCAGTGGATCGAGTGGTTGTGGTCGAGGAGCCGAAGTGAAGCAGCGGATTCACGACGGAGGCACAGAGGAAACGGAGTTGAGAAGTGCTTTCTTCCGCTGCTTCCGGAATCCTCGTGGTAGTTCGGCAGGCGTCTGGGTTGGATTGTTGATCGTCGCGATGCTCGTCATTACCACGTCGGTCATGGGCAAGCCGGATTCTGACGAAGTGCGCTACTTGTCGCCGCGAGAGATGGTGCTGTCGCCGGATGGGCACTGGCTATACGTGATGTGCGAGGCCAGCGATGAAGTTCGGGTGGTCGATACAAAGAACGACACGGTCGTGAAGACGGTTGCCGTTGGGCACGTGCCGCGGGGAATCGCCCTATCGCCCGACGGCAGGCAATTTTTGTAGCCAATTCTTGGGACGACACGGTGTCAGAGATCGACACGACCTCTCTGAAAGTCGTGCGGACCTTGCGAACAGGATTTGAGCCGAACGGAGTCGTAGTCGATCAGGCAGGCACGACGCTGTACGTCGCCAATCGACTGAGCAGTGACATTTCGGTCATCGATCTCGCGAATCGGGCAAGAAGTTAAGCGGTTGGCGGCAGGGCGAGGGGCCAGCTACCTGACGCTTTCTCCGGATGGAAAGCAGCTGTATGCCACCCATGTCTATCCGAAGATTGGCGGGCACCGCACGCCGCCGCGATCGGAAGTGACGGTGATCGATACGCAGCGGCAAGTGGTAATCGATCGCAAGCAACTCAGCAATGTCGCCGGAGTATTTCACTGCGCGGTGTCGAGCGACGGCAAGCTGGTGGTGGCGGCGCAATTGCGTCCGAAGAATTTAATCCCACTCGCGCATGTGGAGCATGGATGGGCTTTCGGCGACTCACTGGCGATCTTTGGCGATGATGTAAACGGAGTCGTGCAGGTTCCGCTCGATGAGTTGGAGCGCTACTTTGCCATGCCGTATGCGGTGGCGATCACGCCTGACAAGAAGAAGCTCTACGTGAGTAGTTCGGGATCGGAAACGATCACCGTCATCGACATCCGAAAGATGTTGAGCTACGTACGAGAGACGAACGGATCGTTTGCGAATGACCTTTCCGCATCGGCCAATTACGTGGTCGGGCGGATTCCGGTGGGCCGTAATCCGAAGGGCCTTGTGCTTTCCCGCGACGGAACCGGCTCTTCGTGGCCAACCGGTTGGATGACAACATCTCGGTCATCGACACCGCTAGCGATGTCGTCGTGTCCTTGATTGATTTGGGTGGGAAGAAGGACATGACTTCGCTGAGGCGAGGCGAGCAACTGTTCTACAGCGCACGCTTCGCCTTCCAGGGACAATTCAGTTGCGCCAACTGTCATATCGACTCGACGTTTGACGGCCTGCAGTGGGACCTCGAGCCAGACGGCTTTGGCGTGGACATTGTGGACAACCGCTCGATCGAAGACCTGGGCGGCACGGAGCCGTTCAAGTGGAACGGCGGAAACCCCAACATGGCAACCGAGTGCGGGCCGCGCACCGAGAAGTACTTTTACCGCTCGCAGAGTTACAACAGCGCGGAACTAGCTGACCTGGTCACGTATGTAATGGCGCTTCCCTATCGGCCGAACCGTTACCGGCTGGCCGCCGGTGAGCTGACGCCCGAACAGGAGCGTGGGAAAGCAATCTTCGCGCGCAACTCGAATAAATTCGGCAAGACGATTCCCGAGAGCAATCAATGCGCCTACTGCCACAGCGGGCCCAAGTACACCAACCAGAAACTCGCGGATGTGGGCACCGGCAAGAAGACAGATCGCTCGCCGATGATCGATGTGCCGCAACTCCCTAACGTGGCGTACTCGGGACCATACCTGCATGACGGATCGGCGCGGTCCATGGAAGAAATCTGGACGGTCTTCAATCCCAAAGACCAGCACGGCTTCACCGACGACCTGACCAAAGACGAACTTAACGACTTGATCGAGTACTTGAGGACCTTATGAAACGGGCCTGTGCACTCTTGCTGATGCGGTGGTCGCGATACCGGCACTTGGCGCGACTCCCGAGATGCCGCGGTTCACGTTTGAGAACTTCACCACGGCAAACGGGCTTCCTGACAATCATGTATTCACGGTGTTGGTAGATGGCGACCGCGTTTGGGCAGGTACGGAAAACGGCCTGGCGCTGTATGAAGGCGGCAAGTGGAAGGTGATACACCACAGCTGACGGGCTGGCGCACCGCGCTGTGTTGTCACTGGCGCTGGACAAGCGCACGGGCGACCTTTGGGTAGGAACCATGGGCGGACTGAGCCATGTCTCAGGAGGGCGGATCGACACCTATACGCAGCTCAACTCGGGACTGTCGAATGACGTGGTCTATGGCGTGGGAGTGCAAGGCGAATTCGTGTGGACCGCAACAGCGGCTGGAGCGAGCCGTCTGAACACGCGGACAGGCGAATGGTCGCTCTATAACGAACGCAACGCGCCCATGGACGAGATCTGGGCCTACGCGGTGAGCACGGGCGCCGACAAGGTCTATTACGCGGTATGGGGCGGAGGCGTACTGGAATACACGATCGCCACCGGGCGCTGGAAAAACTACACCGATCCGGACGGCGAGAACGAACTCGTTTTGTTCAAGGACCAAGGGCTGATTCACAAAATCACGACCTCGGTGAGTTACGTGGACAACGTCTTTGGGTAGCGACCTACTTTGGAGACAGCCACTACGACGGAAGAAAATGGCACAACTTTATGGCCAAGGACAGCGGGCTGCCATCGAACTTCACCAATCAGGTGAGAGGCGCTCGATGCCACGCGCGCCTGGTTCTGCACCGACAAAGGACTGGCCTACTACGACGGCGTCGAACTGGGCGGTGTACCGGCCGGCTCTTGATACGGGCAAGCCCGAGATGTATGTGCGCGATGCGGCAGGAACAATCACACCGGTGGCAGTGGAAACGGCACCGGCACACAACTACGTCCTCGCGATTGACTTTCAAGGGGACGACATTTGGGTGGCAACCGCCAAGGGTTTGAGTCACGGAATTCGACAGAAGTAGAGAAAACAATTTCTTAAGGAGAAAAGCGTCAATGAATGTGCATGAGCTTTTATCCGAAGTGGCAGCGACAGTGGCGATCGAAAAGCGCGCCATCACCAACCTCGACGTGCTCAACGAGGCCTACGACTATGCCAAGCCCAGTTCCTTCGTGCGGGGCATGCGCCTTGACCTGGGCTCCGTAGTTGTCCTGCTGATCTCGGGCACCGCCAGCATCGATGAAAAGGGCGAAACCGTGCATGTTGGCGATTTTCGCGCGCAGTGCCGCCGGACGTTCAAGAACATTACGGGGCTGCTGGAAGCCGAAGGTGCGACCTGGCATGACATCGTCCGCACGACTTGCTATATGCGCGACATCGACCGCGACTATGCCGCATTCAATGAAGAGCGTACCGCTTTCTATCAGGAGCAGAATCTGGATCCGGTGCCGGCATCGACGGGCATCCAGGCCAAGCTGTGCCGTCCGGAGCTGCTGGTCGAGATTGAAGCTATCGCCATGTTTAAGAAAGCTGAGAACTAGGGCTTCGTGATTTGTAGTTACGGCCGCAGGGCAGTGAGGATACAGGCTATGAAGACGGAATTCGGATCGGCTGCGGTCTGGTGTTTGCAGCACTGCTCGCTGAGCGCTGGCGCTGGTTGTCGCTACCAGCTGCGGTGGCGCAGAACAGTGCAAGTCGCGCAAAGCGGAGATCCGTGTACGTGCGGAAGCCATCCGCCGAAGCCGCGTCCTCAACGCACGATGACCCCGTACGCTAACGAGCCGAAGGACCTGCAACCGTATTCGAAGTTCGCCGAACCCTACGACCTTAACTACATACAGACCAACGTTTACTCGGGAGCGGCGCGGGATATTCCCGATCCCGACCTGAACGACCTTGACGAGATTCGCATTGGGTTTCTGGGTCCGATCGATAAGAATCCCGACCAGGTGTTTGGACAGCGGATGCTGAACGGAGCGCAATTTGCAGTAGACCAGGCGAATGCGCGCGGCGGATATTGCGGCAAGCCTTTCAAACTGATGCCGCGCAACGACTACGACAACTGGCAGGCGAAGCAGGTGTATGGGGACAACCGCCCGACGATCCAGGATATCTGGGGATCAGCGTCCAACCAGACGGTAAAGATGGTCTATGACGACAAGGACTGGGCGATCTTCGGCTCGATCAGTTCGGAGTCGACCCATATTTCGCTGCGGGTTGCGTTGCGCGCCGAGATACCAATCGTCAATTCAGCTTCGACCGATCCGACGATTCCAGAGACCTATATTCCGTGGTACTTCACCGATCTGCAGGATGACCGCGTGCAGGCAAACACGCTGGCGCGCTACATCTATGACGATCTCAAACTGAAGCGAGTGGCGCTGCTGCGCGTCAACAGCCGCTACGGGCGGTTTGGCTCACCGAAGTTCAAGGATGCGTCGCAGCGACTGGGGCATCCGGTGGTTCTGGAGCAACGGTATCCCGCCGGGACAACGGATTTTCGCCGCGAACTGAAGGCGATCCAGGCTCTCGCGTGGATGGCATCGTGCTGTGGAACGACCAGGCACAGACGGCGATGATCCTGAAGCAAATGCATGAACTGGGCATGAAGCAGCGCGTGTTCGGCAGCTATCGCACCATCGGCGACGATCTGATTGCGCAGGCTGGAGACCTGCGTCGGAAGGGTTCGAGGCCGTCTTTCCCTATGACGCTGCACGCACCGATCCCCGCTGGCAAAAGTTCAATGCCGACTATGCCGCGAGGTACCACGAGAAGCCAGAGCAGTTCGCTTCGCTGGCCTATGACGCGATGAACGTGCTGCTGGGCTCCGTCTGCGAAGCCGGCCTTAACAAGGGACGCATCATGGACTCGTTGGCGCAAGTTTATGAATACGACGGCGTGACCGGGCACATGGTGTTCGACACCAACAGCAAGAACATTGCGCCGATGTATATGGCACGAGTGCATAACGGACACGATTGAGTATCGTCCGGCTTCGATGGAGCCTGCGGCGCGGAAGATCGAGCCGAATCCGGCCGCACCTTCTGCTAAGCCCGTCTCTGAGAATTCGCCGCCAATCGCGCGCCGGTGCCGTATGCGCGCGTTGGCGAGGACGGCGTTCCGTACTCCGGGCCCGCCGGCGCTGACTCTACCGGGAGGCAGTGTGCGACTCGCGGTGTTCGGGCCGGAGGCTGATAACTGGTGCCTCGCGAAGTCTATCGGCCTTGCTAAACTGATAGCGGAGACGCTGGTGCTGATTGGCATCTCGTCCGACGTGCCATGGGGGAAGGCGTCCAGCGAGTTGGTGAACGCGGTGTTCGAGCAGCATGTTGTGGCGATCATTGCGCTCGATCGCAACTCCAGCCATCTGGCCGAACAGATCGGGGTGAAGGCCTTTGTTCCTGTGCTCGCTATCTCGTCGGACCACGCTTTGACTTCTACCAACATCCCGTGGATTTTCCGCCTGCCGGAAGGAACTTCTCTCGATCAGGCGATGCAAACGGTCGCGGCCGCGGAAAGCAGTCGCGGACCGAACCGCTCGAGGCTCCGCGACGTACTCGCCTCCGGAACGCAAGTGGCGGGAACGCAGTTTCAGCCGACAGGAGAACCTCGGTAGAAACGCTTTCTCGGCGCCGTCGCCGATACCACTCGCCATTAATCCAACAAATCTAGCGCCTTTTCTACCACTCCTCATCTACTATCTGCAATGTCCGACGTGATGAAGAATGGCCAAAGGACGCAGACGCGCAGCTGTCGAGCGCGAACGAGATAGTTCTGCCAGCACTTCCCCTCTAAGACTGGCAAGCCACCTACGATACGCTGCACATGTGGACGCAGATCGTCGGCAAGGTTCGTCTGGAACACTGTCCGGCGATCAACCATTGGTGGGGCGTTACGTTCTACGTCACCTCGCGTGGCCTGACTACCTCTCCGATTCCCTCACGGATACGGATCATTCGAGATCCAGTTCGACTTCATCGATCACAAGCTGGTGATCGAAACCAGTCGCGGCGCGATTCGCGAGTTGAAACTGGAGCCGCAGTCCGTGGCCGAGTTCTACAAGAAGTTTCATGGCCGCGCTTCGTGAACTGGGAATCGAGGTCGACATCTACACCATGCCTCGACGAATTTCCCAATCCCATTCCGTTTGCAGAAGACGACACCCACGCTCCTACGATGCCGAGGCGGTGAGTCGGTTTTGGCGAATCCTGCTATGGAGCGATGCAGTGTTCAAGGATTTTCGCGCACATTTCATCGGCAAGGCCAGCCCGTTCACATTTCTTCTGGGGAAGTTTTGATCTGGCGGCTACTCGCTTCAGTGGCCGCCCTGCCCCGCCGCGGCCTGGCGCCGATCCGGTCACCGCAGAAGCGTATTCGCATGAAGTCAGCAGCGCGGGTTTCTGGCCGGGAGGAAGCGGTATAGACGGAGCAGCTTACTACGCCTACGCCGCTCCTGAGCCGGCTGGATTCGCGGCCTACAAAGTGGAGCCGGCAGCGGCGTTCTATCATCCTGAACTGCATGAGTTCTTGCTGATGTACGATGATGTTCGCCAGGCGCAGTCGCCTGAGAGATTCGTTGATGCAGTTTCTCCAGACCACTTATGAAGCAGCCGCTAATCTGGGAAACTGGGACCGCAAGCAGCTTAGAGCGTTAGCAGCGCTAATGGAGAAATCATATGGCTCGGAACCTGCACTCACCTCGATCAAATCAAGCTAACCAAACCCACCAAGCATGTCTGCGAAGAGTGCGTGAAGATCGGTGATACCTGGGTCCACTTGCGCATGTGCCTGACCTGCGGAAACGTTGGGTGTTGCGACTCATCCAAGAACAAGCACGCCACCAAACACTTTCACGCACATCCATCATCCCCTGATTCGCTCGATTGAGCCGGGAGAGCGATGGGTATGGTGCTATGTGGACGAGATGGAGCCGGGCGAGATCGTGCCTGACGGTAAGTACTCGAGCTATTAGAGCGGTCACGCTGCGACCGCGTGGCAGCGCGCCACACGACCCAACCGATCGCGAGCAGTGTCATCACCGCGATGATTCCCTGCGAGATCACGCAGTAGAGGCACCACACGCCGAGTACGCTGGCCTCGATGTTGGTGAGGTAGAGCGCGAAGGCCATTCCGACGAGCGCAGCCGCCAGCAGCAATAGCGCGCGTCGACGCAACACGCGAGGATTCCAAGATCAACAAGATATCCGGCAATTCCGATGCGCGGCCACCGGAATGCCGCGCATCTCGGCATAGGGACTATGGTTCACGATGCCGCAGTCCCACTTTTCGTTAATGCTGCAAGGCGCGGTTTCGGTGCTGTAATGCACCCGTAGCGCCAGGACCGAGACGACGATTCCTGCGATGGCAGTAGAGCGAGCAAGTAGCGCAAACTGATTCCTCCCGTAGTCCAGAAGCACGCATCGGCCAGCGAGATCAATCGACGGCCGCTGAGTCTAAGATACCTCGCATCGCAGATTGTTTCTACTCCGTCAGCTCTTTGGATGTGCTAGACTGCCGTCTATTCATGCGGCGTGGGGCTTCCATTGCGGTTGTTGCTGGTGCTGCTGAGCATCCTGCTTGCGCCCTGCTGGCACAGGTGTACCGCTCGACGTCGCCTGCCTGCTGCCGCGCCGGCGGGAACCACCATTGCATGGGGATCCAGGCATGGACGGGTTCCGTTCGCCAGCGATCGGAGTGTCCGTATCGCACTTGGCCCGCGGTGACGAGCGGAATTGTCGCGCTGCTTAGCGTACCTCCGCGGCGTCTCGGAATTTACGGTTGAGTTCCATGCGGCGGAACGCCTCCCCAGATGCCGTTCGCGAGAGCTTGGACACCGTTTCGCAACGCGGCCCTCCTCTGGATAATTCTCGCAGTTCAAACTTCGATTCAATCGTCAGCGACCGTTCGTTCCGCGAAAACTGTGTCGCGTTCGCCCGACAGTGCGAATTCTGACATTCCTACTATCTGCCTGAGTTTCAGAGGACCCTTACGTGCTTTCCCAAAGCGTTGCGTGCCGCCGAGCCCTTGGAGTTATCGCTATCGGTGCGTTCGCGACCCTGATGACAATTGCTTGTCAGGCCACGGTGTTTGGCAACGTACGGGGAGTGGTCCACGATCCGCAGCACCACCCGGTCCACGGCGCACATGCCACGCTGCAGGCCAACGATTCGGCATTCAAGATGACAGCCGAGACTGGCGACGACGGCGAGTTTCATTTCGACGCGGTACCGCTGGGTTCGTACAACGTAAGCGTTGATGCTGCAGGATTCACGCCACAGTCGCAATTACTGATTGTGGTTTCGGGCTCAGCACCGGTACTTCACTACCAGCTTGCTCTCGCCACGGCGAAACAGGAAGTCACGGTGACCGCGTCTCCGGAGGACTTGAACCCGGATTCGCCGCGGCGAGACATCCTCATCAGCCAGGAACAAATCTCGCGCTACGCGGGCGTGGATGCCAGCAACAGCTTCAAGATCATCACCGAGTTTGTGCCCGGTTCGTACATGGTGCACGACCAACTGCACGTGCGCGGCGGACACCAGGTGACGTGGGCCATTGATGGTGTGCCCGTTCCCAACACCAATATTGCTTCTAACGTTGGGCCGCAGTTCAACCCCAAGGATGTGTCGTATTTGCAAGCTGAAACTGGCAGTTTTGCAGCCGAATACGGCGACCGCACGTACGGCGTTTTTAACATAGCCCCGAATACGGGTTTCGAACGGGATCGGCAGGCGGAGCTTATCGTCAGTTACGGAAACTACAACCAGACCGACGACTGGCTTAGTTTCGGCGACCACACGTCAAAGTTTGCATACTACGTTAGCGCCGGAGGCAACAATACGAATTGGGGGCTTGAGCCGCCTACCAGCGTCAACCTGCACAATCGGGCCGACGGCGGCGGCGGATTTACCTCGCTGATTTACAACCGCACTCCGAGAGACCAGTTCCGTTTCGACGGCGGATTCAGGCTCGACTACTACCAGGTGCCCAATGATCCAGACATGCAGGCCGCGGGGATCAACGACCGGCAGCGCGAACAGGATATCTTCGCCACTGGAACGTGGGTCCACACATTTTCGCCAAATCTCATTTTCATGGCGTCTCCGTTCTACCACTTCAACCGTGCGGCCTACGAGGGCGGACCGAATGATGTTCCCGTCACGACCGATAATCGCGCCTCCAACTACGAGGGCGGACAGGTTACGCTGGCATGGCTGAACAAGCGGAACAACGCACGCGCAGGTGTCTACGCCTTTGCACAACAGGACAATACCTACTTCTCGTTGATAGCCAATGACGGATCGGGGCAGCAATTCAATCAGCGTGTGTATCCCGGCGGTTTTGTTTTCGCCGGATTTCTCGAAGACCAGTTCAAAGCGACGTCATGGCTGACGTTCACTGCCGGACTTCGGATGACACACTTTTCTGGTGCCTTCACCGAAAATGCGTTCGATCCGCGGTTGGGCGTGGCCGTGACGCTTCCGAAGCTGAACTGGGTACTGCGGGCAGCCTATTCGTACTTCTACCAGCCGCCGCCGCTCGATACGGTGACCGGGTCGTTGCTTGACTTCACCCACAGCCAGGGACTCGGCTTTCTACCCCTACAAGGCGAGCGCGACATCCAGCAGGAATATGGCATCACGATTCCGGTGAAAAGCTGGGTCTCAACGCTCACGTATTTCCACACCAGCGTTCGGAACTTCTTCGATCACGATGCAATTGGCGATTCCAACATATTTCTGCCGCTCACGATTGAGGGCGCAATCCTTGAGGGAGAAGAAGCAACTATCCGCTCGCCGCTGATACGCAATCGCTACCACGCTCATCTGGTTTACTCACACCAAATTGCCGAAGGCGTCGGCGCCGTGACGGGTGGCCTTACCGATTTCTCTCCGCCGCCCGGCGGCGCGTTCTATCTTGACCATGACCAGCGCAACACGCTGTCGGCGGGATTCGACGGGAACTTGCCATGGCGCAGCTTCGCGGCGGTAACGATCAACTATGGCTCAGGCTTCCTTAACGGTGACGGCCCCAACCATCTGCCGGGTTACTACACGCTCGATTTGTCTGTCGGAAAATCGTTCGGAGAAAACTGGATGGTACGCTTCATCGGTACCAATATCACCAATCAGCGATACATGGTCGACACGAGTAACACGTTTGGGGGCACCCATTGGGCCGACCCGTTCATGTGCTCAGTTCAGCTAAAGTATCGCTTTCATTACTAGTGCTAACCGTCACTCATGTTGGTGCTTATCATGCGAATGGGTGTGGGGATGAGAGTGGACCACGCTGCCATGGCGGTGGCGATGCGCATGCACCAGGTTGGCCCGCAATAGCAATTCCTGGTTCGACAGTATCTCTCGCGGCGAGCCGGCGGCGGTGATGCTTCCCTGCTCCAGCACAATGAGCCGTTCCGCAATGTCCTCAACAATCTCCAACTGATGCGTGGCAGTAACAACGGTCTTCGAAGGGCCCTTCCAATTCTGGATGAGGTCAATGAGTTGGCTCTGGCTGCGTGGGTCGAGCATGGCCGTCGGCTCGTCAAGCAAAAGGACGTCTGGATCGAGTACGAGAACTGAAGCCAACGCAACGCGTTTTTTTTCGCCGCCCGAGAGACGATAGGGCGAGCGCCCGCGCAAGTCGGCGATTCCCATCGCTTCCATTGCATTGGTCGTACGCTCCGTCACTTCGCTGGGCGACCAACCCATTTGCAACGGACCGAAGGCCACTTCGTCGAAGACGGTCGGATTAAAGAGCTGCACGTCGGGATTCTGGAACACAAGTGCCACGCGACGACGGAACGAAAGAAAGTAGCTGTCGTCCCGGAGTCTCTCCTCTGTGAGCGGTTCGCCGCCAAAGCTGATCGATCCCGACGTCGGGAAGCACAATGCGTCGAGCAGGCGGAGTAACGTTGACTTGCCCGAGCCATTGGCGCCGACCAGCGCGATCGACTGGCCGCCTTCGATAGTCAGGGACACGTCGCGAAGTGCAGTAATCTGCTCATAGGCGAAGCTCATGTTCTGAATGGCAAAGACTGGCGTCGCGCTCATGACCTACCCATCCAAATTGCCAACACGCCGACCAATAGGCACGACATCAGCGCGACGTAGTCTCTGGCGCGCATGCGAAAATCCACCAGCACCTTTGCGTCGCCCCGAAACCCTCGCGACTGCATCGCTAGAAATACTTCGCTGCTGAGTTGAATGCTCTTGCTCAACAAGACACCGGCGGACCGCGCGGCAACGTTGCGCTGCGCGGTTCTGTCGATTACACCAACAGTGCGGCTGGTGCGGGATTCAAACATCTGGACAGCGCTCTCGCCCAGGAGAAAGATGTAGCAATGCGTCATCGCCAACATCATGACAACTTCCTGCGGCACATGGAAAGCGCGGAGGGCCTTCAGGATGTGCATCCAGGGGGTGGTGAGCACCAGCAATGTCGTCAGGGTTACGGCTGTCTCGACGCGGGCCACCAGAAGAGCGGCGGTCGTTAATCCTTGCGTGGTGACACTCGGAATCCCCGGAACCTGCCACAACACCGAACCGGGAGTGAGGAATAATGCTGGCAGTGCAATGATGCCGGTAAACGCCAGCACCGTCAGCCAGACACGCTTCGCAAGCATCGTCAGGCTTACATGTGATAGCAGTGCAAGAACCACTCCGAGCACAAAGAGCGCTACAACCACCACGATCTTGTGCGAGAGCGTCACCGCGATGACGAGTACGAGCAATCCGGCAAGGCGAACTCGCGGATCGAGCGATTGCAGAAGACCATTACGCCGGGCCACCGCCTCAGAGACCATGGCGTCGCCCATCGCATGAACAAGACTGGCAAGAGTCTGCGCGAATCTGCCGCGTTGGCTCATTCGTGAGAACCCGCGGAGTGCCCGCGCTGTAGAAATGCCTGTACGGCGGTGGAAAACAGCATTAGTATTCCGACTCCAAACGCCGCAGACAGCAGGTATCCAAAGCCGGCGCTCTTTACGAATGGCGGCGCATAGGCCGGCATCGGCGCGGTCCACACCGTAGACAGTCGCTGCAGTCCAACAGGTGCCGTGCCACGGAGCAACTGGTTCGGCGGAGAGGTGGCGCCACCAGAGCGGCCATTAGCGGTCGCCAGTTGCGAGGCAGACCACTCGCCCCAGGCTGTTCCCGCCGCCAACACTCCGAGGGGCGTTAGCAGCATCAGAAGCGCGACCGTGACCCAAAGCCTGCGCAGGGAGCGTCGCGGGACAATTTGTAAAATGCCTGCGTCCTGCGCCAAGCCGGAAGTCGCGCGCAGGAGCGCCGGTTCGGCGGTCTGAAGATAAGCCACCAGTCCGGCGGAGATCGCTCCCTCAGCGAACCCAGCGACAGCGAGGTGGCCGATCATCATGGCCGGAATGGCGACGCTCAATGAGTACGGCGCGTACAGAGGAACACCACGGGCGTCATGAAATAGCAACGGCTGGATGCCGAACTCAACGGCTGCAAGCAGTGCGGCGGCGTTGACGGCAACGTATCCGGCGATGGCCGCAGCCACTACACGACGACGAGAGGTGAGCGGTGCGTTCGCAGAGATTGCACGATAGGTTACGTAAGCGACGAGCGATCCCACCACTGCCATGTTGAAGCAGTTCGCTCCCAGCGTGGTGATGCCGCCGTCTCCGAAGAAAAGCGCTTGAATCGCAACCGCGAGAGAAGTTGCCAGGATCGCTCCCGCCGGTCCCAGAACGATAGCAGCGATAGTGACGCCTAGCGCGTGCCCGGTGGTTCCACCTGGTAGCGGAAGGTTGAAGAGCATGACGACAAACGAGAATGCCGCGAATACCGAGATCAGCGGTACCATGCGGGCGTTCAAGCTACGCTTCACTCGTCGCAGAGACGCATACCAGCCCACGCCCGCTCCGGTGTAAAGAACGGCGCAGGTGGAAGGGCTGAGATATCCATCGGGAATGTGCATAGTGCGGCGCGGTGCTTTCGTAGCCGATTGTAACTGAGCATAGAGCGGTCGTCGCAAAACGAAGGGCGCGATTGCTCGCGCCCCGTATGCTGATCTGGTTGATTACTGCGCCGTTACTTGCGACTGGCAGGCGGAACAATGCCATTCATGCGGAGGTATTCGACCATCTGGCCGTAGTGATCGTAAGGGTGGCCGGTAAGGCTCATTCCAAGGGCGAGACGGGTTGTCATGGCGGAACCAAACGGACTCTTGATTGGCTCAAGGATGTTGGCTTCGGTGATGCTGTTTACAGCCTTGTGAGCATACACAAACGAGTCATTCAAGAATTTCACGATATCGGCCTTTGATTTGATGGTGGCTGGACCGTCAGGTCCACCACTCAGGTCGACCGGAGGCTTTTCGCCCAGGATTGCAGCGCCGAGCGCGTAGTTTGCAACCGCCATGTGCTTCACTTCAGCGCCGAACGTGCGAACGCCCTTAAACTCTCCTTGCGTCGGAGCAAAGTCGTACTTATCGTCGGGCATGGCATCGGCTGCGGGAACAACCGCCTTTTCGGTGTTTGTCAGTTGATGATCAATCACGGAAGCAAACGTCGGTTTGGCTGCAGTCTTGTCCTGGGCGCCGAGCGAGATTGCAGAACTCGTCAGCCCGAAGGTCAAAAGCAACCCACAGAGTGCGATGCGCAGATTCATTGAGAGCTCCTTGTTAACTTGATCGTCGGTAAGCTAGGGACCGCGTAGCGTCCAGCAACCCAGTGCATGGGCGCGGCAGCTATCGTAGGGGATTGTATCTCAGCACGACGTGCTGCGCGGGCAAGCACAGGGCGCACCGCTCCGCGCCCTGATCTCCACAATGAACTGTGTCGCGAGTCGCTACTGGCGGCTGGCAGGAGGAATAATGCCATTCATTCGGAGGTACTCAACCACCTGGCCGTAATGATCGAACGGGTGGCTGATGCCGATGACTGCCATTCCCAACCGAGTGGTTTTTTCTGTGCCCCAAGGAGCCTTGATAGGCTCGATCAGGTTCGCCTCGGTGATTCCGCCGATCGCCGTATGCAGATAAACGAACGATTCCTTCAAGTACTTTATGATCTCATCTTTCGACTGGATGTTCGCCGGTCCGTCTTCACCTGCGCCTAAATCAAGCGGCGGCTTGCCGCCCTGAATCGCCGCACCAATCATGTAGTTAATGGTCGCGATGTGCTTGATCTGGGTGCCGAAGGTGCGCACTCCTTTGAACTCTCCCTGGCTTGGAGCAAACGAGAACTTGTCAGCGGGCATGGCTTCGGCTGCAGGAACAACCTCGCCTTCGACGCCGCTCAATTGCTTATTCAACACCGATGCAACGGTGGCTTTGCCTTCCGGCTTTGCCTGAGCGCTGGCCACGGTAGCGGCTCCTAGAACACCGATACTCAGCAGCAGACAACAAGATGCGATTCGCGTTCTCAAATTGATTCCTCCTCGATTGTTGTTGATATGACGATGGGACGGGGTGACACAGCATTTTAGCTCATGGGGCAGTAACTCAGTGCACCGGGAACAATCAGGAGCTCCCCTGCGGATCTGGCAGTCGGCCAGCAAACGGCCACTCGCCGCGTTTCCACGAGCGAATGAAATACACCAGCAGTCCCGCTACGAGAATCACCACTGCATACTTGATCTCGCGCTGAAAGTTCTTGCGGGCCAGCAGAATGTAGAGAAAGCCCGCAATCGCCAGCAATGCCGGCAAAGGGTAAAGCCACATGCGAAACGGTCTTGGCAGGTCGGGCTGGCGATACCGAAGGACCATCACTCCCACCGCCTGAACGATGAACTGCAAAAGAATGCGAATGACCACCAATGCCGCAATCAGGTCAGCGAGTCGCAGCAGGCAGAACAGCGATTGCGACCCCACCCAGCGCCAGCAGCGAAACCGTCGGAAAACGCTTCTCGGGATGGACGCGCGCGAAGGCACGGAAGTAATTGCCGTCGATGGCAGCGGCGTAGGGAACGCGCGAGTATCCCAGCAGCAGCGAGAACACGGAAGCGAAGGCTGTCCAGATAATGAGCACCGCGATCGCCCGGCCGGCCCAGTTGCCGTAAATGCGCTCCATGAAGACGGAGATCACGTAGTTGTTCTGGTCGCCGGTATGCACCAACATTTCGCGCCACGGGATCACGCCGAGCACGCTGATATTCATCACGACGTAAATGGCGGCCACCGTCGACGATGGAAAGGATCAGCGCCCGCGGAATGGTGCGTCCTGGGTCTTTCACTTCTCCACCGAGGAAGCAAACGTTGTAATAGCCCCAGTAGTCGTAGGTGGCGATGAGCATGGCAGCGCCCATGCCGGTGAAGAACTCGCGCGACAGGTGGAACGCTCCAGCTGGAAAGTCGAACGCTCGCGCGGCGCTGAAGTGGGTGAGCCCGGCGAAGATGATCCACGCGATCGCTGCGGCGACACCGATCCACAGCAATTCCGCGAGCTTCGCAATGACGGTGATGCGACGGTAGAGAAGGAACAACGATGAAGGCGCAGGCCGCCATGGCGAGCAGTGTGCCCGACATGCAGGATGGTCGTGACGTCGAGCGAGCCCAGCAGCGGAACTTGCGCATGGAACGTGTGCGAGAACCACTGCGTGGCCGAGGCCGGGCCAGATGTATCCGGCGTAGTGGGCGAGGCCGACGCAGCCGGAGGCGATGGACAGCGGCGCGCTAAACGACAGCTGCCAGATGAACAGGAACGACAACAGCCGCCCGAGTGATTTCGGTCCGTAGATTTGCTTTCAGGTACTGATACGAGCCGCCGGCTTCGGGCATGGCCGCACCCAGTTCCGCCCATACCAGCCCGTCGCAGAGTGCGAAGATCGCGCCCACAATCCAGCCCAGCATGGCCTGCGGGCCTCCGGCGGCGCTGATGATCAGGGGGATGGTGATGAACGGCCCGACGCCGATCATGTCGATCATGTTCAGCGTGGTCGCGCCGGCCAGGCCGACGCCGCGAATCAGCTCAGGCTGGGGCGCCGCATCACTTCGGGCTCATGTCCCACGCTTAGCAGGTTGACGTAGAGGCGAATCGCGCCGGGCACTCCGAACGGCAACTGGCGGAAGAAAGCGTAAGCGTTGTAGATGTAATAGCCCTTGCCGTACTGCGCCACGCAGCAGGCCGCCCTTTTGCGGATGCTCGCCCGGATCGTTGCAGGCCAGCAGCGGCGTGTACTTCGCGTCCCACGGATCCATGAAGTACAGTCCGCGCTCCTGCACCCATCCCGAGAAATCTTTCTGTCGTTGATCGGGTTCGGATAGTGGAAGACCGCGCTCTTCGGATCGAGGATCGTGACCGGCGACTCTTCCACCGTCACGCGAGCGCGGCTGAGTTGCGCGGGATACGGCGTGAAGTTTCCCGTCGTTGAATTCGGTCGGACTCGGTGTTGTACTGCACCATCAGCGTGCCGCCGTCACGCGCGTAATCCAGCAGACGCTGGTTGTTCTTCTTCACGTCTTCGCGCGTATCGTAGGCGCGAATGCCGAGCACGATGGTGCCGAAGCGCTGCAAGATCGCCGTGCTCGACGTCGTCGGGCGTGAGCAGCGTGACGTCGAGTCCCAACTGGCGCAGCACGGTGGGAATGTCGTCGCCCGCGCCCATGATGTAGCCGACCTTCAGGCCGGACGGAACCTTCACATCGACTACGGCTGGCGCGCTGAAGCGCAGGCTGGTAGTAGAAGAATCCGCCGATGTCAGGACGCGCCACCAGGCTGTAGCCCTCGTTGAAATCGTGACCCTGCGACGCAGCCACGGCATGAACCTGGTAGCGGCCTTCCTTTGCGCCATCGGGCAGTACCTTGAACTCTGGAGCCGTGCTCGCCCTGCTGCGCTGAATTCGACGGACTGCGGACTCGGGCTGCGACCTTCCAGCCGCTGGGAACCTTGGCGCGCACCACAGCGGTCGCGTGGTCGGCAGTTGCCGCGCACCACCACGTTCAACTCGGCGAAGGATTCGGCCCGGCGGCAATGATCTGTGTCGAAGGAGAAGTTTGAACCGAAAATGGCGGCACGACCGACAGCGGCATTGACCACGCGTCGCCCGTGCTCATCGTGCATCGGGGTGCGGGCCACGCTGCGTCAATCTCGCCCTGCTGACCTTCGATAGCATAGACAACACGCGCGCGAGACTGGCGGCGGCGGCAGCGGGAGCGTCACGTATTCCGGCTGATCGATGGTGTAGAGCGCAGTCCGTCTCCGGATCGCCACGATGGAAGTACGCCTTGGTGGGCTGCGCGTTGGCCGGCGGCGACACTCGAAACGTCAGCGCGCAGCCCTCGCCGGGAGCGAATACGCGACGGCACCTTGTCCATGAACAGCTCGGAGTTCCAGCCCTGCCGGAACATCGAGGTCGAACTTCTTGATGGCCATGGGCGCTGTGCTGCCATTGTGAAATTTCGCAAGCAACAGAAACGACTTGCCTGCTGTGATGACCGCGGCCAGCACTTTGCCGTTCGGAGGTGTCGAACTCTTCGGCCATGGGACGGCCGTCCGGAGTGCCGGGACCAATGCCGAGGTCCAGCGAGTAGCGCCAAATTGGCAGCTTGCTCGAACTGCTGCTGCTTGGTCCGGAGGTCCACCAGCAGGTCGGCCTTCTCGACCGCGGAGAGCTTGAGGCTTCGACTTTTGGCAATGAGCTTCGCGAGTCGTGTCGAATCCGCTAAGCAGCGGCTTGCCGGCCGCCTGCGGGATTCTTGTCGACAGCGGCGGTGGCTTCGTCCACCGGTTTCGCGATCTCTTCCAGTTGCGACCGCAGCCAGGAACTTTCGCGCGATCCGCGCCCAGCCGCGACCGCAAGCGCCGGTAGCGAAGTATCGATCCCGTCGAAGAAATCTTTTTCGTGCTCGGCGTTGACGGGCGTTCCCGGCAAGGCGGAGTCGATCAGCTTGTAATAGCTGGTGCGGCGGCCTTCGGTGAGCTGTCCAGCCACCGGCGCCCTGCGAAAGCTGATGCTGCAGTCCCTTCCAGGCAAACTGCACGTACGATTCGCCGAGCAGCGGATCGTCCTGCGAAGTCTCCAGCTGAACGTTCCAGTCTTCGTTCGGCGCGAACGTTGTCCATGTACAGCTTTTTCGCCTGCCAGGGCTGAAGGCCTTCGCGAATCTGCTCGGGGAACTTGGTGGGATCGGCGGCTGCACGAAACGCCTCGCGGGTCAGAATTCCGGATGCCTGGTGATTGCCGTGTCCATCGCGGGAAGCGCCCTGAAAGCGCGTGCAGATGACGTCAGGGCGGAAGGTGCGGATGATGCGCACCATGTCGGCCAGCGCCACGTCGTGGCCGCCCCACTTCTCAAAGGTCTCTTCGGGAGTCTTGGAGAATCCGAAATCGGCGACGCGGGTGAAGCGCTGCTCGACGCCGTAATAGCGGTCGGCCGCCAGCAACTCCAGCGTGCGAAGAATTCCCAGTTCGTCGAGCAGATCGCTGCCGACTTTGTTCTGCCCACCCTCGCCGCGATTGAGGGTCAACTGCAAGGCGGTGACGCCGTGGCCGCGCGACTCGAAGCGTCAACATGCCGCCATCCTCGTCGTCGGGATGCGCCGTCGTGTGCATCAGGCGGGCGGTGGTGTGCAGACGGCGCAACGTGAGTTTCAATCCGGTTACGCCGATGTCAATCGCCAGCGGCTTGGTATCGACCCACGGAGAGGGAACCTGCGCGCCCGCGCAAACCAGCGCAAGCAGCACGAATGTCAGTAATTTGCGGAAACGGGCGCCGGGCGTCAGAATTTGCAGAAGTCGCATTCGTCGCAGATAAAGCCTAGAACGGGATTCGAATCCTGCCATCCAGACTACACAAACCACGGCAAGTAGGCGAGAAAGCGAGCCACTTGCCTTTTGGCTGAGAAAATGCCAAGAGTCCATGCGATTCCTTGTCGGCTGATATGGCAGCCGCTACGGACCCCCAGGTCTTCGATTCGTCTTGCGCGGGCTCAAAGCGATAATAACCCTCACCCTATGAGGCACTTGCATGCTCACGTCCCAGCTTCCGCTTGGCCGCACTTGGCAGCTGGAAACGAGTCGCGATGACTATAATGAAAGGTTCGCGGCAGATAGGCCGTCGCCGATTGGAAAGCCTGTCCGTCCATTCTTAATCGCCCCACGGATTCATAGATGATTCAAACCCTTTTCGGCAGCACCGAGGAAAAACCAAGTTTTCTCGACCGCATGAAGCAGGCGGTCACGCGCACGCGCGACAGCCTGAGCGAGCGGATCGACGACCTGGCCGCCGTCGGTAAAGAAATCGACCGTGACACGCTCGACGAACTCGAGGCTACGCTGATCGGCGCCGACCTAGGTACCGCAACCACCTCGGCTGTGTTGGAAACGCTCCGCGCCAAAGTGGACCGCAAGCAGATTGGCGACATTGACGAACTGAAGCGCGTCCTCAAGGAGGAGCTTCTCAAGATTCTGGATGTCACGGATCGGCTACCCGTGAAGAAGGTTGACGGCGAGCCCGAAGTCATCTTAGTTGTTGGCGTCAACGGTACCGGGAAAACGACATCTACGGGAAAGCTCGCCTATGCCCTGCGTGCTCAAGGTAAGAGCGTGTTGTTGGCGGCGGCCGACACCTTTCGCGCGGCCGCCATCGAGCAACTTGAGATCTGGGGAGATCGCACGGGTGTAGAAGTCATCAAGAACAAGCCGGGTGGCGACCCCTCGGCTGTATTGTTCGATGCACTGCAGGCAGCCAAAGCGCGAAATATCGATTATGTGATCGTGGACACCGCCGGGCGATTGCACACCAAGAGCAATTTGATGACGGAGCTGGAGAAGATGCGTCGCACCGCACAACGGTTCATCGCCAGCGCGCCGCATGAGACGCTGCTGGTGATGGATGCCACTACCGGCCAGAACGGATTGCAGCAGGCGCGGCTATTCACTCAGTCGGCGGGAGTTACTGGAATCGTGCTGACGAAGCTGGATGGAACCGCCAAAGGCGGCGTGGTTGTCGCCATCTCCAAGGAGCTTGGCCTGCCTGTGCGATATGTCGGAGTGGGTGAAAAGGTCAGCGATTTGTTGCCTTTCAACTCCAAGGATTTCGTGGATTCCTTATTTAACTGACGATGCCAACTAAGTCTAACGACGCGCGCTACATGCACCAGGCCATCGAGTTGGCTCGGCGCGGCATAGCGCTGGCGTCTCCCAACCCGCGCGTCGGCGCTGTGCTGGTTTCCACCGATGGCAAGATTGTCGGGCGCGGTAGCCACGCTTACGACGCCGTCAAGCATGCCGAAGTGCTGGCAATTGAAGCGGCCGGCGAGAAGGCCAAGGGCGGCACGCTTTATTTGAACCTCGAACCGTGCTCGCATGTCGGACGCACCGGCCCTTGTGCCGAGGCGCTTATCGCTGCCGGAATCAAGCGGGTTGTTTGTGCCATGCGCGACCCAAACCCGGTGGTCGCTGGCCGCGGCTTCGAGCTCCTGCTGGCCTCTGGAGTTGAAGTACAAGAAGGCTTATACGAACCTGAGGCGCGCAAGCTGAACGAGGCCTTTGCCAAATACATCCGCTATAAGGCGCCCTTTGTCACACTCAAAACGGCGATGACCTTGGACGGCAAAATCGCTCCGCCTCCCGGCGACAGCGCGACGCCGAGCGATATGACATCCATGGCATCCACCGGGGGCTGGATTACCAGTGAAATTGCCCGCGCACACGTACACGAGATGCGCCATGCCAATGACGCCATTATGGTTGGCGTCGGAACCATCATCGCTGACGACCCGCTGTTGACCGACAGGACTGGTCTGGCGCGACGCCGGCCTCTTTTGCGGGTCATTCTTGATTCGCGCCTGCGTTTGCCGCTTGACTCGCGGGTGGTCCGAACTGCCAACTACGATGTGGTCGTCTTTTGCTGCTTCGCCGAAGAGCGCAAGCGCCGCGAATTGGAATCGCGCGGCATTCTGGTGGAACAAGTGCCTATGCGGCAGCCACTGGAAGACGGAACCATTCCCTTCCCTAGTGGCGCTCCCGCGTCTGACGGACGCCCCGACTTGGATCGCGTAATGGCCCGGTTGGGCGAGCGCGAAATCACAAGCATGATTATTGAAGGTGGCGCGATGGTGAACTGGGCAGCGCTCTCGGCAGGAATCGTGGACAAGATTTTCTTTTATTACGCTCCGAAAATCCTCGCCGGAACCGGTTCCATCCCGCTGGCATTGGGAACGGGCTACCCTCGCATCAGTGAAGCAGCCTACGTCCGCTCGCTGGTGTTGCACCGTTTTGGAGAAGATTTTGCCGTAGAAGGTTATCTGCGTGATCCCTACGCAGACGTCATCCATGTTGTTCCCAACTCTTAGCCTGCCTTCGTGGCGGGCACTTTTATGAGGTCGTCATCATGTTTACTGGTCTGGTCGAAGAGGTCGGTACCGTAGTCAGCATTATTGAGAAGGGCGGAAACCACCGCATTACTATCAAGGCTCCCGAGTCGGCGAAGCAACTGAAGCAAGGCAACAGCATCGCCGTCAGCGGCGTCTGCTTAACTGCATTGGACATCGAGCCTGACGCGTTTTGTGCCGACCTGGCGAAAGAAACATGGACGCGTACTTCCTTCTCCCGCATTACTCAAGGCGCACAGGTCAACCTCGAACTGCCCCTCAAAGTGGACGCCCGCATGGGTGGCCACATCGTTCAAGGGCACGTGGACGGGACCGGTCGTCTCATCGGCCTTGAGCCAATTCCCAATGCCGACGACTTCTGGATGCATATCGAGCTTCCCGAAGACCTGGAGAAGTACGTAGTTTTCAAGGGATCGATCTCGATTGAAGGAATCAGCCTTACGGTTGCCAGTCTCGAAGGACTGCGCCTGACGATTGCCATCATTCCGCACACCATCAAGATGACCAACTTAAATTCGCTGAAGCCGGGCGATCCGGTCAACATCGAAACCGACATCGTCGCCAAGTACCTCGAGAAATGGACGCGTCGCGACGAGCAGACCGGCGCACTCACCATCGATCGCTTGGTCGCGCAGGGATTCTAGGAAGGCAATTAGATCTGCGCGGAGTGCGCAGGGCGCTGCGCTCCAAAGTAGCGCTCAAAGTCGAGCGAGTCGAGTTCCAGGAACTCCTGCACGATCGGCTCGTTACTTTTTTGCATTTCCGCGAAGGTGCCGAAAAAGATGGCCCGAGCCTCGTGCAGGAACAGCAACCGGTCTGCCAGCTTTTTTGCTAGCGCCATATCATGGGTCACCACGATGCTCGTGAGCTTGAGCTGGCGTTTCAGCTTCTTGATGAGATCGCCCAGCAAGTGCGCCATCAACGGATCAACCATGGTGGTTGGCTCGTCGTAAAGAACCGCTTCAGGTTGCGCCGCCAAGGCCCGCGCGATGGCGACGGATCGCTTCATCCCAGTGGAGAGGTCCGACGGCAGTTGATCGCGAAACTCCCGCACTCCGACCATGTCAAGTAGTCCGTCAATGATCTGGTAGATCTGCTCTTCTTCCAGGCCGCCCCGTTCACGTAAAGGAAACGCGACGTTCTCGCCGACGGTCAGCGAGTCAAAGAGCGCTCCGTTCTGGAAGACCATGGTGACCTTTTTGCGAACGTCCTCCATCTTCGCTTCGCTGAAATTCGTTACGTCGTCGTACGCTACGCGAATAGTTCCGCTGTCAGCCCTGAGGAAGCCCATGATCATCTGCAGGGAAACAGATTTGCCGACTCCACTGCGACCGAGGATGCAAACCGTCTCCCCAGGCATCACATCGAAACTCACGTCGTCAATGACCACCTTGCTGCCGAAGGCCTTGTGCACGTGCTCGAATTCGATATATGGCTTGTGGTCGTTCATCCACGTGCCCCTTCGGCACTCGTCATCGTACTCTCCACAACACGGCGCTTCAGCGATTCGTAATCTTCGGGCGTGTTGATGTTCTCAAAGATATCGTCGCAGAAACCCGCCGCATGGATCTCGTCATCCGAAAGAAATCGCGTCGGTATTTGGGTAAAGACGTGGTCCACTTTGTATTCCCCCGCGGCGAGGGATCTCTCAACCACTGGCAGCAATCCTCGACGATACACGGCACACAGCGGCTGACCGCGACCATCGCACTTTGGCACGATGGCAAATTCCTCACTGTGCGATGACATATCCACCAGCCAACGCAGAAACTCCGCACTCATCAGCGGCGTATCCACGGAAAGAATCAGGTTCCTATCATTCCTCGTGGCACTGAGGGCTGCATGAATTCCCCCCAGCGGCCCACAACCCGTCAAACGATCCTCAACCACGTCACCGAAGCTGGCATAGCGACTGCGATCACCCACAATGACCGGGTTTGGGCAGACGTCAGCAACGATGCGTAATGCACGTTGCAACAGATTCTCACATCCCAGCCGCAGCAACGCCTTATCGGCCCCCATACGCGAGCTTCTGCCACCAGCGAGGACGAAAGCTGTGACGCCATCCACGCCGACATCATACCTGAGTCGAACGTGCAAAACGCCTAAGCTCGCGCTGGTTTGAACGTGGTGGTGTGCGGGATGCAGCCGTTGATTTCGATAGCAACGATGCGCCCGGCGTTGTCGAGCTCTACCGTACCGGGAGCAGCGAGAACGGCGTCACCGCTGAGTCCGGGTAGGGACACGAACACCCGATTCTCGACGCAAGTCGCGGTGGGGTCTTTCCTGATGTAGGACAAGGAGTATTCGTTGCGGCATGCCTTCGGCAACACGAAACTCAGGTCGGCTATGTCGCCAGTCTCAGACATCGAAACCGCAACTTCGATGGAGATGCGAGCCGTAACCTCATCGCCCTCGACCTGACTCGGAGGCTTGAAGCAAATGTAATATTCAAATCCCGAATCGGGGTCGAAGGCACTCCGATCCACTTGAAACGCCATTGATCAGCCCCCCGGGTTCTACCGCATTACCGAGTGTCGATAGTAACTGACAGCGCGGGGCTGTGCAATTGTAGGAAAGTGGTGGGGCGAACCAGCGGGGTCAACGGGCCACTGCATGATGACGCGCTGGCCAATTCGGCGCCAGCGTGGGGGTCGAAGCGCAAAATCCCGTAGTCGATCACGTCACTTCGAGCCCTCAGTTCGACGGCCTTACCCTCAACCCTGCTATATTCTCGTTTTGGGGAATTCAACGGTACAACTGTGGAAATTCCATATTTCACTGAAGCTGTGAAAGAGCGAGTCGGAGCGGTGCAGGACTACTCCGTGCTGGCCGGCCGTTCGCTGTCGAACCTGTTTTCAAAACCTCGTTACTACGCCGATACGTTATTGCAAGCTGACATGATCGGCGTGGGATCCCTTCCAATTGTCGTTCTCATTGGATTCTTTACCGGTGCCGTGCTGGCCCTGCAAACCGCCAGCACGTTGGAGCAATTCGGTTCCCTCTCCCTCACCGGAAAGCTCGTGGCGTTATCGATGGTTCGGGAACTGGGGCCCGTGCTTACGGGCATCCTCGTCGCGGGTCGTAATTCCAGCGGCATGGCCAGCGAATTGGGCTCGATGAAAGTCACCGAGCAGATTGACGCCATGCGAGCCATGGGAGTCGATCCGACCAAGAAACTGGTGACTCCCCGCGTAGTCGCCACGGTCACGATGCTGTTCTTCCTCAGCATCATTTCCGATCTTGTGGGGCTGGCGGGTGGTTTCGTCATTTCCTATCTGCTGTTGGGCCTCGACCCTAACCAGTACTGGACTACTGCCTATCAAGCCCTGCGCTTCGGTGACGTCTTTATGGGGCTTGGTAAGCCTGTAGTGTTTGGCTTCATCATCTCTTCCATAGGCTGCTATTACGGCATGGCCGCGAGCGGTGGCACACAAGGTGTAGGACGCGCCACGACGCAAGCCGTGGTCTCGGCATCGGTGATGATCGTGGTCACTGATTTCTTCCTCACCAAGCTCCTGATGGGAATCTTCAACATATAGATATGGCCAGCCCGGCATCGCCAGTCGTCCAATTCGCGCCGAAAGAACCAGCCGCCTCCACGACTCTGCTGAAATTCGAAGACGTTTCCATCGCCTTCGACCAGCCCGTGCTCGACAATATCTCGTTTCACCTGGTACGAGGAGAAACGAAAGTCCTGCTGGGCGAATCCGGCACCGGAAAAACGCTCATCTTGAAGCTCGCGCTCGGCCTTATCAAACCAGATTCGGGACGAATCGACGTGTTGGGGAATGAAATTTCATCCATGCGCGAACAGGACCTGTACGAAGTGCGCCGCCAAATCGGCATGGTGTTCCAGGAGAGCGCGCTGTTTGATTCCCTCACCGTCGAAGAAAATGTCGCTTATCGGTTGATCGAAGAAACCGGCGACATCACTGAGGAGATTCACAACCGGGTAATCGAAGCGCTGGAGTTCGTGGAGTTAGGACATACCGCCGCGCTCTTCCCCTCGGAACTCTCAGGCGGCATGCGCCGACGCGTGGCCATCGCGCGCGCCATTATCACTCAGCCAGAAGTGCTTCTCTACGATTCGCCGACAGGCGGTCTTGATCCCGTAACCTCGAACACAATCATCGAACTTGTCGTGAAACAACGTGACGTCTACCACACTGGGTCGCTACTGGTGACTCACCGCTTACAAGACGCCTTCACCATGGCGAGCCACTACTTTGATCGCAAGCTCAACAAGATGGTTCCGCTGGAGGAGGGCTCGATGCGGAACGTCCACACGACGTTCGTCATCCTGCGTGACCACAAGATCATCTTCGAGGGGACAGCGCCGGAATTGTTGCGCTGCCAGGACCCTTACATTCGCGAGTATCTCAGCTAGCGTTTAGGCATTCGGCTTAGTGGCGCCGGAAAATCGCGCAGCGATGCGCGCCTGCACTCGGACCACTCGTTCGCGACTCTCTTGCGTGCCCTCCGCCACCTTTTCCATGTTGATGAGGAAATCCGGCGAATTGGTTTTCTCGCGGAGTGTCGCCAGGAACGGCTTCAGCTTTGCGTACACGAAGTACATTTCCTGAAATGTGTCGAATGCCAGAGTGGCATTCAGTGCGCCGTGGATGACGAAAGACGCAGCCATTTCCCAATATCCGACGACCTGCCGGATGTAGGAATTTTCCTTGCTCGCCGGATTAGCCACGACGCTCATAAAAGCTTCTTCCGTCGGCGGCAGATTGGCATAAAACGAGCGCGCCTCACGCATAACGGGCTCGCGGCGCAAGTCGTAGAGCTTCAGAATCAGTTCAGCGTCATGATGGGTAGGGTTCGAGTCGCTCATTGCATCTCCTCTTCGGTTAAGCCACGGCAGCCGGAGGCGCGATCAGCTTCGAGAAATCGCACTTCACGGTACTCTCCACGACTTCCTTTTTCTTCTTGCCCCGGCGCTTCGGTTCTTCCCCTGCAGCCGTTCGCTTGTTGTTCGGACACACTAGGAACGTGCCGTCTTTAAGTTGCTTCTCCAGAAGATACGGGCTCTTGCACGAAGGACATTCTTCCGCCACAGGCTTGAACGCTGACGTGAACTCGCAATCCGGATAATTTGTGCAGCCGTAGAAGTAATTCCCGCGGCGCGCTTTTTTCTCGGCAATATCGCCGTTCTTGCAATCTGGACACTTCACGCCAATCAGGTTCTGCTTGACGTACTTGCAATCCGGATAGCCACTGCACGACACAAACTCGCCGAATCTCCCGTGCCTGATCAGCAAGCCCCTTCCGCATTGCGGACACTTTTCATCCAGCGGGATGTCCGGAATTTTCTTCGCCTGGTCCAGGCGGCGCGTCGTCTTGCATTCCGGATAGCCCGTGCACGCCATAAACTGCCCAAACCGGCCGCGCTTCAGCACCATCGGACGGCCGCAGTTCTCGCAATATTCTTCCTGGGTCGTTTCCTGCAAATCCGCCGAATCCAGGTCCGGCAGATCAATCGGATTTTCCTTGGTGAACGTGCAACTGTTCGGGTCCGTCTTGTCATACGAACTACATGCGAAGAATGAACCGTGTTTGCCCCATTTGATGACCAGCGGCGAACCGCACCGCTCGCAAATCTGGTCGGTGGGCTTCTCCATCCGCTTTACGTTTTCCATGTGTTTTTCGGCGTAATGGAGATCTTTTTCGAACTTCTTGTAGAACTCAGCCAGAGCGTCGGTCCAGCTTTTCCTTGCCGTCCTCGATCTCGTCGAGCTCTTCCTCCAGACGGGCTGTGTACTGGAAGTCGAAAATGTCTTTGAAGTTCTCCACCAGCAGATCGGTCACGACTAGGCCGATCTCCGTCGGGATAAACTTCCCCCCCACCTTCTGTACGTACTGCCGCTCCTGGATCGTGCTGATGATGGCGGAGTAGGTAGAAGGCCTGCCGATGCCGCGCTCTTCCAGCTCCTTGACCAGCGACGCTTCATTAAAGCGGGGCGGCGGCTCCGTAAAGTGCTGCTCGGAGCTGAGCGACTTGAGGGTCAGCTTCTGCCCCTCGGTTAGCTCGGGCAGCTTGTGCTTCAGCGCCTCGTCTTCCTCGTCCTTGTTGTCTTTGGACTCCTCGTAAACCTTCAGGAAGCCTTCGAACTTCAGGACCGAGCCACTGACGCGGAAGTTGTGAGATTGCCCGTTGCTGGCCGCGTCAATATCGACCGTCGTCTGGTCGAAAATTGCGGCATTCATCTGCGAAGCCACAAAGCGTTGCCAGATGAGCTTGTAGACCTTGAACTCGTCTTCCTGCAGGTACTGCTTAATGTCTTCGGGTCGCCGGGCAGCCGACGACGGACGAATCGCTTCGTGCGCGTCCTGCGTGTCCTTCTTCGACTTGAAGGCATTCGGCGTTTCCGGCATGAACTGTGGGCCGTACTCTTTGGCAATCAGCTCGCGCACCTCGGCGATCGCATCATTCGAGACGCGCGTCGAATCGGTTCGCATGTAGGTGATAAGACCAACGGTACCTTCTTCACCCAGATCGACCCCTTCATACAGCCGCTGGGCAATCATCATGGCGCGTTTCACGCTGAAGCGCAGCTTGCGCGAGGCGTCCTGCTGGAACTTGCTGGTCGTGAAGGGGGCAGCCGTGTTCTGGCGCCGCTCTTTCTTTTCGACAGTGCGAACTGTCCACTCTGCATGCTGCAGGTCTGCTTCCAGCTTCTTCGCAGTCTCTTCGTTGGGAAGGACGTTCTGCTTGGGATTCGTTCCTACCAGGCGCGCGTCAAATGCTGGAGGCTTCGCCCCTGCCAGGTGCGCGTCCAAAGTCCAATATTCCGTCGGAACGAATGCCTTGATGTCCCGCTCGCGCTCCACGATAAGCCGCAGGGCCACGGTTTGCACGCGACCGGCCGAAAGGCCTCGACGCACCTTGTCCCAAAGCAGCGGCGACACCTGGTAGCCCACCAGGCGGTCCAGGACCCGGCGGGTCTGTTGCGCGTCAACCAGGTTGCGATCGATGTCGCGGGCGTGCTGAAAAGCCTCTTGTACTGCTTTCTTGGTAATTTCGTTAAAGGTCACGCGCAGGATGGTCGTGGCTGTTTTCTTGGTCTTTTTGCCGTCAACGCGGTCCCCACCGAGCTCTTCGGCCAGGTGGGCGGCGATTGCTTCCCCTTCACGGTCGGGGTCAGGAGCCAGATAGATGGTGTCTACCCCCTTCGCCATCTTCTTCAGCTTGGCAATAATCTTCTCTTTGCCCGGAATGACCTCGTAATCCGTCGCGAAGTCGTTCTCCAGGTCGACACCAAGCGATTTCTTGGGCAGGTCCTTGATGTGACCCATCGAGGCCTCCACCTCGAACCCCGCGCCAAGATATTTCTGGATCGTCTTCGCCTTAGTGGGCGATTCGACGATAACTAAGCCTTTGGACAATGGAACCTCTTCTTCCTTATGTGTTCGTATAATGGCCGTAATTTGTTCAGAATCCGGTTACGACACTAGCACGAGCTTCGGGAAAACCAGAAATCACAATTGATGACTGTTTGCATACCCGGAATGACGTTCCTCGCCTCGAGCCGCAAGAAAAGCTCCAGAAATCCCGCTCGATTGACGTGGCGAATCGGTACCGCTAGGAACCCCTAAATCACTCGCACGTAATACTTTCCGGGCAATGTGCGAATGCGCCCGCCCAGTTCCAGTTCGAAAATCGCAGCGAATATCTGCGCGGACGAAAGCACTGCCACCAGCCGCTCCACTAGTTCATCAATGTGAGTCGGCTCATCTGCTCGCAAGATCGAGTAGATGCGTTTCTCCTCCGGACTCATGTCGGGGCTCGCAAATAAGGATGCTGATTGAGAACCATCGGATTCAGCCGCCGGGGGCGGCGTCAGCGCCAATCGGGTGTCAGCGGGGAGAGCTTCCCAGACATCCTCCCAGGTTGCAACTAGTGCAGCCCCCTGTTTTATCAATGTGTTAGGCCCCCATGAGAGTTTGTTGGTGACGTTCCCCGGAACCGCATAGACGTCCCTTCCCTGCTCGAGCGCGCACCGGGCCGTTACTCGGGTTCCGCTGTATTCGCCGGCCTCGATCACCAGCACACCAATCGCCATACCGCTAATGATGCGGTTCCGAATCGGGAAGTTCTGTGGCGCTGGAAAGGTTCCCAAGGGAAATTCGCTGATGATCGCCCCTCCGTTCGCCAAAATCTGATCGGCAAGTTTAGCGTTTTCTTTGGGATAAGGGACGTCGATGCCTGTCCCCCAGACTGCCATTGTGCTCCCCTGCGCGGTCAGGCATCCACGATGCGCGGCGGAGTCAATACCCCGAGCCATCCCGCTGACAATGACCAGCCCGCGTGCAGCCAAGTCGCATGACAGGCGCTCCGCCATACCCAGGCCGTAGGGTGTCGGGTGGCGGGTGCCAACCACTGCAACTCCATATCTATTAATAACTTCCAGACTTCCCTTCACATAGAGAACCAGAGGCGGATCGTAAATCTCGGCGAGCCTCTTGGGAAAGTTAGGGTCATCTTGTGCCAGCACGTGGCCGCCAAAAGTCTTTACGCGGTCGATCTCCTCGGAAGCCAGTTCCAGCGACTTCCCGAGGGCAATTCCTTGCGCGGCCGGAGCCGACAAGCCGGCGGCTTCAAGTTCCGTGAGTGACGCAGAAAAAAGGCGTTCGATGCCGTCAAACAGCTCAACCAGTTTGCGGCCGCGCCCCGCCCCCACGCCTGGTGTTAGTGATAACGCGAGCCACAGCAATGCGTGATCGCGGTGTGATCCAACGGGACTGATGGCTGTCTCGGTCTCTGTCATTCCATGCTCCCGATTTTGACGCTCCGACTTCCAGCCCTAAGGTAACCACGTTGGACGTTACCGTCAATGATGTGGGTCACAGCGCTTTGGGCCTTCTGAACACGAAGGCTATTCGCGTTTCGGCGCCGCCTAGAAACAGCGACTTGTTTTGTTAGACTCGTCCTTTAATGTCCCGCCTTCGTATTTCAGCTATCTCGTTCCTCAACACTGCGCCCCTGATGTGGGACTTCGAGCACGGAGATGCCGGGAAAGACTTCGACATCGAGTACACGATCCCGTCGCAATGCGCCGCAGCCCTGGCTGAGGGCCGGGCTGACATCGGAATCATCCCCGCCATTACGTACGCTGAAATTCCTGGACTGGTAATTCTTCCCAACATCGCGATTGCTGCCAAAGATTCCGTACGGTCGATTCTTCTCGTCAGCAAAGTGCCGATGGAAAATGTACGCACCATCGCTACTGACACTTCCTCACGCACCTCGGTAGCGCTTACGCAGGTGCTGTTCGCAAAGTTTTTCGGAGGACACCGCGAGTTCACGCCTCATCCCCCGGTCTTGCAGGAGATGCTGAAAAACCACGACGCTGCCCTGCTCATCGGCGATTCCGCGCTTCAGATCTCGCTGCACGATTCGCCCTACCATCTCTACGATCTCGCGCACGATTGGAAGCGGTTGACGGGCAAGCCGTTCGTATTTGCCTTCTGGGCAGTGCGGTTGGACGCCCTTCAACGCCAGCCAAAAGGATTGGATCTGATCAAGACCTTCCAGCAATCACGCGAGCATGGGTTGCAGCCTGAAAGTATCTCGGCAATGGCAACAGAATGGGCTCCCAGACTCGGATTGACCGAGCCCGAGGTCGTGACCTATCTCACCGACAACATTCACTACTACCTGGACCGGGAAAACCACGCGGGGCTGCAACTATTCCTCCGCTACGCGCATGAAGTAGGAGTCATCCAAGCCGTACCGGAGCTTCGGTTTCTGGGGCCGGTTGCGTTCGGTAGTTCGAAAAAAACGTAAGGGGATTACCCGAAAACCCAACGAGTCGCGCCAGCAGGAAACAGCTTTTCCGGCATCGCAAATACCACCCGCGGCGTGACCTTAAAAACCGGCCCCATCTCCGGGTCCAGCTTCCATCCGTATTTCTTGTGATACAGATCGAACGCGACTAGCGGGATTTTACCGTCGGCTAACGGGCGAGCGCGCCCCTCGACAATCACCGCTTCTTCCACGTTATCCGTGCACAACGTGCAATTCGGATTAGCGGCAAGGTTCCTGGCCTTACGCGTCGTGGCGCCTGTACTGAAGTAGTACGCGTCGTCAAGCCAGATACCCCACACAATCATGGTTTGCGGGCGGCCGTCAGGATGAACCGTAGTAATGACGTAGTTGTGGGATTGAGTGAGGCGCTTTCGCGCCCATTCCCATGACAGGCTGCCTTTCATCCCTCTCGGGATGCGATAGACAGGTGGCATCAGCGGCCGACTCGCCTTCGGCCCCCTGGCGGCGCGAGCCTTCGCTTGCTGCTTGGCTTTGACGCCGGTTGATTTTCCTCGAGTCTTCTTCGCAGGCACCGCAATATTGAAACGCCGGACACGGGCCGCCGTCAACCAAAACAAAGGGCGGAGTATATAAGCTCCGCCCCGGTAAAACATCTGACTCAGCTAGTACGCCCAGAACGGGCCCACGTAGCTTGTGCCCGATACAGGCTGCTGTTCTATTCCGGTGTAAACCGACCTTCCGTAGAAGAACGACAATCCCCAGTCAAACGACCCGCAGCCGTTGATTGGTGGATTGGGCCCGGCCAACTCCATGAACGCGGTGTTCAACCCGCTGTTGTTGGTAAACAGTGTATTCGCGTTTCCAACATTGAAATTGACGGTTCCGCTGGAGCCATTGGTATTGGAGGCGCTCTGGTTTGAGGCCGTCAGTACCAGTGGCGAAAGTGCGGTGGGCGGACAGTAGAATCCCGAATTCTGTCCGCTGCAAACCGTAAGATTCGGGAATCCGGAAGCCGGAAAGAAGTTGGCATTCGACCCGCTATCGATAAAACTACAGGCATTCGCCACGCCGTTAAACGTCGTGATGAAATACGCGTTCGCGTCTGTGTCGAAAACGGTAGCTGCTCCCAGGGCATTATCCGACTGGGTACCGATGCCAAAAAACAGATTGCCGGGGACCGTAGCCGTCCCGCCCGCCGGAATGGACGGTAACTGAATCATCACACCGTTATTGTCGGCTGGAAGGGTCCACACTGGGTTGGTCACCTGTGCGGCCAATGGAACGAATGTCGCGGTACAGGTGCCGCTCGCGCAACTGTAGTAGAAGTTCGGCGCGCTGTTGCCGCTGACGCATCCGGTCCCACAATCCTGCTGGAAATTGCCGACGCCCAACACGCCATTGGCTCCTAGGACGGCCAGGGTACTCTCGTCGACCAGGCCCGAACTACAACTGCTCGGTACTGTGGGGATGCGAGAGTCGCCAATAATCTGGAACGGCACTCCACCTCCGGTTCCGTTCGGAACACTCGCCGCAGTTTCCCCAGCCATCTTGATGGTTGCCAGCGACACCGAGCCCCAAGTGTAGCCGTCGAGGAATTGGTGACATTCCCCTAACGGATTCTGGTTTGCATCGGTTTCGACCTGATAGCCGGTCGGATCGAATTCTCCGCCGGGAGTTCCCTGCGCCAACAGCCTCAGGCCGTTGGATCCGGTATCGACCAGCACGTGATCAATGGTCTGGCAATTTGTGTTAGCCGAGGTGCAAACGGTGACGGTAGCGAATAGTCCGTTGGCAGAGACTTTTCTCTGTGCGACCAATGCGGCAGGTCCGCCATCCACCACCACAGACATCTGATTGTTGACGCCCGCGACCGCTGAGACGGGAGCCGTGCCCGTCACGCTGGGGTTCTGCTGCGAGGTTGCAGTTATCGTGTAGTTGCCTGGAGTAGGAGTGCTGAATACACCAGTAATTGGATTGATGGAAGCGCCGGTCCCCGCGCCGCTGGATGACCAGTCAACATTGGGACTGAAATTACCTGTGCCTTGGACGGTTGCGGTGCAGCTTAACAACTGGCCAGTCTGGACCGTTGTTGGACTGCAAGTCGCAGTCACTCCGGTGACAGTGCCTGCCGTGGCAACGGTAATCGTAGTCGAACCTGCTTTGGTCGTGTCTTGCGTCGAGGTGGCGGTAATCGTCACCTGCGTAGTGAACGGGACGTTTCCTGCCGTGAATATTCCGCCGGCGGGAGTTATGGTTCCTGCGCCGCTCGCGGTCCACGAGACCACAGAACTGTAGCTTCCCGTTCCCGTCACCGTAGCCGTGCACGTGCTGGTCTGCCCTGAAACGATCGCTGTGGGATTGCAAGTCGCCGCAACCGTTACGATCGTCGATGTACCGCTGCCACCGCTGCTACCACCGCAAGCCACCGACAACATCAAGCAGCACGCGGCTGCGAGCGTTCCTAAGAGTCGCACGCTTTCTCCTTTACTGTATTTCGGTGACATTCACACCCTGCGGGACCATGGCCGGCACGTACGCGCTGCCATGAAAGCTCCGGGCGTGACCGCCCTGGTGGAAGACAAATCCTGAGGTCTCGATTGTGATAGGACCATGACCGCGGCGCTGCTGGGCGGTCGCGGCCTGCTTTACCGGCTCGAAGTAAGAGCCCAGCAACTGCCGAAAGTCAGGCTGGAAGGGGCCGTCCCATGACACACCGAAGACGTTTCCATTCAACGAAACGTACTCGCGCACAACCTGCCCGGTAGGGACGGTGATTTCGTGCGTGACGTAAAGTTGGCTGGCAACGGTACGCACCGCGCCCTGCATGTGCACCTTGTCGCTCTGCACGGTAGTCACGTTGTCTCCCAGCGAAGCCCACGCCGGAAAGGCCATGGCCAAGAGCACGCTCGGAAGGAGCAACCGCAGGCTGCGGCCGTTGGGGAACCCAAACGGAGTCGTTCGATTCATTCTGTTTCCTTTGAGTGGCGCGCCCGGGAATTCGCGCAATGGTCTAGCGAACCGGGCTGGTTCCAATTAAGTAGTGCCGCTGAATACCCTATCATTCTACAAGGTTTGCCGCTTCGGCTGGCGCTCGTATAAACGCCTGGCGAGGCCAATTGTTGCGTCCACTGGTCTGGGGCAGCGGCTCACTGCCGCCAGACTCGATATTCCCCAACAGCCAGCGGAAAGTTCCGATGAATTAGAATGTCACAAGAGATTGTGACCCGTTATGTCCCTTAGCAAAGCCCAAGCGCTCGAGATGTACCGCTCTGATGACCTGATCGGTATCGGCATGGAAGCCGACGCTGTGCGTCGCAGCCTGCATCCCGGATGGCGTCGTCACCTACATCATTGACCGCAACATCAACTACACCAATTTCTGCACGGAATATTGCACTTTTTGCGCGTTCTATCGCCCGCTGAAGGGAAAGCTCGCCGCCGAGGGCTACGTCCTCGACTTTGACGTGATGTACGACAAAGTGAAGGAAACCGTCGAACTCGGTGGCACCGGCGTGCTGCTGCAAGGCGGACTGCATCCCGACCTGAAGATCGAGTGGTACGAAGCCCTACTGAGCGGATTGAAACAGCGCTTTCCGCAAGTGCATTTGCACTGTTTTTCCGCCTCAGAGGTTATCTGCATCGCCGAGGTCAGCGGGCTGACCATCGAAGACACCATCAAGCGTTTGCGTGACGCCGGGCTCGACTCGATTCCCGGTGGCGGCGCCGAGATTCTCGACGACGAAGTACGTTTCAAGATCGCCCGTCTGAAATGCCTCACCGACGACTGGCTCAACGTTCATCGCACCGCCCACAAGCTGGGCATGCGGACCACTGCCACGATGATGTTTGGCGTCGGAGAAAACTACGAAAATCGCATCAACCACCTCCAGGTGCTCCGTGATCTGCAGGACGAAACTGGCGGATTTACCGCATTCATTCCCTGGTCGTTCCAGCCGCAGAACACGGCGCTGGGCGGACGCGGCTGGGAGGAAGCTACGGCCGTCGAATATCTGAAGACTCTCGCGATCTCGCGTCTCTACCTCAACAACTTTGAGAACGTGCAGTCAAGTTGGGTGACCCAAGGACTGAAAGTTTGCCAGATGGGACTGCGATTCGGCGGCAACGATGTCGGCTCAGTCATGATCGAGGAAAACGTTGTTCGCGCGGCAGGTGTCAGAAATTGCACCACGGAAGAGGAACTACGCCGCATCATTCGCGATGCCGGTTTCCGTCCGGCGCAGCGTGACACTCTGTACACAAAGTTCTTCCTGAACTAAGGCCAGCGCCAGATGACGTCGGAAACACACCTGCAATACAAAGCTCGAATTCAAGGACTGGTTACGGGCAAAGATCCCGTTGCCGTCCAGCGTGCCACGGCCGACCGACTGACTGCGTTGATAGACGGAGTTCCCATCGAGAGGCTTAGGACGCGACCTGCCCCGGACAAATGGTCTGCTGCAGAGATCCTCGCTCACTTGTCGGAAGCCGAAATCACTGCCTTCTGGCGCTACCGTCAGATGCTCGAACACGACGGCTGTCCCCTGCCTCCGTACGCCGAGGAACTGTGGGCCAGGCTGGGCGATTATGCCAAGCGTGATCCTCAAGAATCGTTGCAGCTGTTTCGCTTGTTACGCCGGTCGAACTTGCAGATGTTCGACAAACTCGGGCCCGCAGAGTGGGAGCGACATGGCGTCCATGCCGAGCGCGGCGAAATGACGGTAAGAGAGTTGGCATTGCAAATAGCAGGTCACGACCTCAACCACCTGGCGCAAGTAGAAGCGATTTTGAAGTAGGTTGCTTCGCCAAACGCGAACAATTCCCCCCAAATTTTTCTTGAACTAACTAGTGTTATTGCGGCGGGTTCTCGAGAGACGGCCTCGGTGCCGCGGATGGCTGTGTCCCGGCCGCTACAGGCTGAGGCAGCTCCGACCTTGCGTCCGCCGGCCCTGATTGAACTGACGGCACAGCAACTTCGGGGCGATCCGATGGAAGAGCGGTCTGCGGTTTCGCGGGAACCTCTAACGATGGCGTCCCGCCTCCGGGTGTCGCTACCTGCGTGCTCTCGGAAGTAGACGACGGTACGAATCCAACTTTGGCTTGTAGCAATTCGCGCAACTCCCCTTCGTGCGGTGCCGCAAAGAGCCAGATCAACAAATAACCACGATTGGCTGTCATCGCCAACGCCACGGAGATGCGTGTGGAAAGCGCCTCATTCTGCGCCTTGTAGGCGATCGTGCCCTGTGTCAAAACAAACGTCTTCCCACCGGCTTCGTAGGTGCGGGCCGTGGTCATGTCCCGCTGCAACGGAAGCGTGAAGCTCAACCCGACGACAAATTGCCGGATAGCTGCTGCGTCTTTGGGATCTTCTGGAAAGCGAATGTTTGGAAAGCAGGAAAGCGGCATCGTCGAAAGTGTGACTTCGCCGAATTCGTCGTACGGAACCTGGCCCTCGGAATCCGGCGTGTGCCTCCACACCGAGAGCAACGTGCGACGGCAGGCTTTGACGACGGCTCGCTCCCGCGGCCCCAGCAATGGCTCACCGGAAACTTTCTCACGATATCTTTCCACTGCTGGTTCTACGGCGCCGTGCGGCTCGACACTCCAACCCGCCGGAAATTCGTAAGTCAGGCCGATCTGGTCGTTGCGGTAGACGTTTCCAGCCACCCTGCCCGCTTCGATATGGTCGCCAGGGACTGACTCCCGAACCTCACGCAAGTGCTCTGCTGAAATGGCTGGGCCCTGGTAAGGTGTCGCCTGCGCACCGGCGTGCTGCCGGGTTTCTTGCGGAGTGAAACACTCCATTTTTGAAAATGCAGCCAGCAGTTCGTGAACCAGCTTCGGATCGCGCGCCCGCAGATCTGCATTCAAGACGTAGCCGTTCATTTCGCCGGCGAGTACGACGTGTTGGTCAACGCCTCGGCGTGTTTCGTAGTAATAAAATGCGTAGCTGCCGACTGTGGTTTTTCCTATGCCGTGCAACTCTTCCACTCCGACAAAGAGTTCCTGATCAAGCTCACGGCGAAGCAGGGTCTTGGCGTCGGTGTAGTTCTTGTTCTTGTATTCGTAGGCGCTGAGGGAGATTCCGGCATGTTCGGCTGTTGCCCCGCTCATCTCCAGCAACTGGATGCGCCGGTCCGTGGACGCAGGCATCGGCACGAGTTTCAGCGCTGCGTCGTCGGGCAGCTCAAAAGCAAAACCGAAATAAGCATTGGCGTAGCGCGAGGGAGACAAGTAGGCATCTTCGGGGTCGATGCCAAAAATGTTATTTGTGGTGGAGGGGGAGCTAGCAGCTGACTGGGCCAAAGCCATAGCGCCCGCCAGCACCCAAAGACAGCCGAGAATCAGGACCACCCGCCGATTCATTCCCACCCGCTTTACCTATTGTTGCCTCGCAGACGGGAGTAGTCAACGCCAGAGGTCGTATTTCCATGCCGTCTCTCCGACTGAGACCGTAGATAATTCCGGTCCACCGGCGCCATAGCGGTAAAGCTTGGCACTCTGACGTGTCAGGTACAATCATCGCGTTGCTTTGGCGCCTGCATCGATACGATTCATATCGCGCCCCGGGAGATCGTCGCTGAACCGACCCTTCATCTACTTTGTGTGCTCGTTCCTGGCCGAGCCGCCACGTGGCCTGCGCCACTACCTGCGCAGCCACTTCATGGACACCACGTTCAAGGGCCTGTATCACGTCACCGCGTTTGATTTGTGCCTGCTGATTCCGTATTTCATCGTACTGATCATCCTGGCTTTTTACGGACTCCACCGCTATCAGCTGGTGTACTTGTACTACAAGTACAAGAAGAACAAGACGACCGATCCGCCGTCACGCTTCTCTGAGCTTCCCAAGGTTACGATTCAGCTACCGATCTTCAATGAGCAGTTCGTCATCGACCGTCTGGTGGACTGCGTCTGCAAGTTGGAGTATCCGCCGGAGAAGCTGGAAATTCAGGTCCTCGACGACTCCACCGACGAGACGGTCGAAGTGGCCCGAGCCGTGGTGGAGCGTTACGCCGCGCAAGGCCACAGCATCACTTATCACCACCGCACCAATCGGGAAGGCTATAAAGCCGGAGCCCTGGATGCGGGCCTCAAGGTTTCGTCAGGCGAGTTTGTCGCCATCTTCGACGCTGACTTCACGCCGCTGCCCGACTGGGTAATGAAAGTCATCCATCATTTCGCCGAGCCAGATGTCGGCATGGTGCAAACCCGCTGGACGCACCTCAACCGCAACTACTCATTCCTGACCGAAGTTGAGGCCATCCTGCTCGACGGCCACTTTGTTCTCGAGCACGGAGGCCGTTCGCGCGCTGGAGTCTTCTTCAACTTCAACGGCACCGCTGGTATGTGGCGGCGCCAGGCCATCGACGATGCCGGCGGTTGGGAACACGACACACTGACCGAAGACACCGACCTGAGCTATCGCTCGCAACTCAAAGGCTGGCGGTTCAAGTATCTGCAAGACGTCGAGTGCCCGGCAGAGTTGCCGATTGAGATGACCGCCTTCAAGACTCAGCAGGCACGATGGGCAAAGGGATTGATTCAGTGCGCAAAAAAAGACCTGCCCAAGGTGCTGGACTCTGATGTTTCTCGCCGCGAAAAGATGGAGGCCTGGTACCACCTCACCGCCAACCTCAGCTATCCGCTGATGATCGTCCTCAGCACGTTGCTGATGCCGGCCATGATCATTCGTTCGTATCAGGGCTGGTTTCAGATGCTCTATATCGACCTACCCCTTTTCCTGGCGTCGACGTTTTCGATCTCCAGTTTTTATCTCGTCTCGCAAAAAGAACTCTTCCCCAAGTCGTGGTTGCGAACGTTCCTATATCTGCCGCCGTTGATGGGACTCGGCATTGGCCTCACCATCACCAACACCAAGGCCGTGCTGGAAGCGCTGACCGGCAAGCAGACTGCCTTCGCCCGCACTCCCAAGTACCGGGTAGTCAGCAAGGCTGACAGGACCGTTGCGGCCAAGAAATATCGCAAGCGCCTGGGCCTCGTTCCCTATATCGAGCTAGCGATCGGAACCTACTTCGCCCTCACCGTTTGGTATGCCATGTCCGTAGAGAACTACTTCACAGTTCCCTTCCTGATTCTGTTTGTTTTCGGCTATTGGTACACCGGTCTGATGTCACTCTTTCAGGGACGATTTGATAGCCTCGTCGCCTCGCGCGGCGAAGAGCACAGCACGAAACCATTTCCAGTCGGAGTTTAGGATCTAGGAACATCCATGTTTTCTCGCGTTTGCAAAACATATCTAAAGTTGTTTCTAGCTGCGCTCGTGGTTTGTGCAGCTGCGTGTTCTTCTTTCGCCCTCGAGCGTCAGCCCAACGCCGACTACCGCGCTCGCCGTGTGGCCCTCTCCGAAAAAATGGCTGGTGGCGTTGCCATAGTCTTCGCCGGAACCGAATCGGAAGGCCCTGACGCCACCTACGGTTTCCGCCAGGACAACAGCTTCTACTACCTCAGCGGCTCGACGGAACCCGGCGCTGCCCTCGTCATCGTGTCGAAGATCGTCGGGCACGACACCACTCCGGGCCGGCCCTATAGCGAGATTCTGTTCCTGCCTGCTCACAACCTTACTCAGGAGAAGTGGACCGGCCCGAAAGTTGGAGCAGACACTCCGCAGGTTGCCTCCCTTACTGGTTTCGATCGAGTGGCAAATCTGGACCAGATGCCGGCCGAACTGGTCAGGGTCTTCGTCACGGGAAGCGCGTCGCTCTACGTGGACACGCCGCCTGAGGGCGGAACCTCGCCGTCAGCCGACTCGTTGCAATGGCTGCGCCGCACCAACACCTTCCCCATGCGGACATCCACCCACGACATCAAGCCCCTTCTGGCGCAGTTGCGGACGGTCAAGGACCAAGGTGAAATTGACTTCATCCGCCACGCCACCGACGCCTCCATCGCGTCGCACATGGCAGCGCTGCGCATGATCAAGCCGGGTCTAAATGAGCACGATGTTTCGGCGGTAATGCAATACCAGTATCTGAAGAACGGCTGCGAGCGTCCCGCCTACGCGCCGATCGTGGGCGCCGGAGCCAACTCGACCGTCCTGCACTACTCCGCTGATGACGCTCCCATCAAAGCCGGCGAGGTTGTGGTGATGGATGTCGCGGGTGAGTACTCGATGTACGCCTCTGACATTACCCGCACCGCGCCTGCTACGGGCAAGTTCACAGATCGCCAACGCGAAATCTACAACATTGTGCTGGGGGCCCAGCTGGCGGTGATGTCTTCGTTTCGGGCCGGAAAAAGCACTCTCACCGGTCGCAGCTCAGAATCGCTCTATAAGGTCGCCTACGAGTACATCAACTCGCATGGCAAAGACTTGCATGGGCAGCCCCTGGGCCAGTATTTCATTCACGGCGTCGGGCATTACGTTGGACTCGAAGTGCATGACCCGGGCGACAACACTGCGCCGATTCCTCGTGGTGCTGTTTTCACCGTAGAGCCGGGCATTTACATACCGGAAGAAAAACTGGGAGTGCGCATTGAAGACATCGTGTGGGTCGATCATGACGGTAATCTTGTGAATTTCACCGCGACACTGCCACACTCGGCCGAGGAAATTGAAGCAGCCATGGCCGGGACCTTTAAGTCGAAGCACTAACACTAAACCTCCGAAAGCTGTACTTCCGCATCACACATCGCTGTGTGGCCCAGCACTGCCGTTGATGTTCAATCTGTTATCCTGAAAGCCTGTGTTGATCAAGGCGCTGTATGGGTTGTTTGTCCTATGTATGGCGGCGCTCGTAGCGGTAGGAATAGGTGTCCTGCTGCGGGTCAGACGGCATTTGAAGGAAGGGCGCGCCGGTGGGGAAACTCCACCGGAACAGCACGAAGCGGCCCATCCTGAAACGGACAACGAGGCTAAGTGATTCGCCTCTGGAACTTGGAGCGAGGAGGACCGACAAACGTGGCGCAAGTTGGAGTTCAAACACAAGCAGGCATAAGCGATCGGTGGCTGGCTTTTGGAAAGCAACTGGCAATCGTGGTCGGCGCCAGTGCAGTGATTGCGGTTTGCGCCCGCCTGGTGCTGCCTCTGCCCTTCACGCCCGTTCCTCTCACCCTCGCCAATTTTGGCGTACTCCTGGTTGGATTGTCATTGGGAAGCAAGCGCGGATTCGCCGCGGCCAGTCTCTACCTCGCATGGGGAGCTATGGGCCTGCCCGTATTCAGCCCCGCAGGTGTAGGTGGAATCGCTCAGCTTTTCGGCCCCACCGGAGGCTATCTGCTGGCATATCCAATCGTCGCCTTCCTCGCCGGATGGATTTCAGAGCGCGGCACCGCTTCCTTCGCCCGCAATGTTATCGCTGGAGTTGTGGCAGAGACTCTGCTGTTTGCGTCCGGCGTTGCCTGGCTGCAAATCGCTACCGGAAGCTGGCAGCAGGCCTTTGCTTTCGGCCTGGCGCCGTTCCTGTTTGCTGAAGTTATCAAGATCATGTTTGCCGCTGCTGCCGCCCGCAAGTTGCAGCATTCGATTTAGCCCGAACCGCTTCTTCGCGCCAGCGAACGGCGTGCATTTTAGAGATTCGACAGGTTTTGCTAGAACGATATGAGTAGCCCCAAAAAAGAAATACGGGAAATCACGGTAGCGCACAGTCCTGATTCCGACGACGCTTTCATGTTTTACGGCATGGCGACGAACAAAATCCGCGTGCCCGGAGTCAAGTTCACCCATACTCTCTGCGACATCGAGACCCTGAACCGGAAAGCACTCGAAGGCTTCTACGACATTACTGCCGTGTCTTTCCACGCCTATCCGTACTTCCAGGACAAATATGCCGTCATGCCCACCGGAGGAAGCGTGGGCGAGGGCTACGGACCAATGATTGTTGCCTCGCGCAACATTCCGGTGGAGGAACTCGGCAAGATCAAGATCGCCGTTCCGGGCACCATGACCACCGCCTACTTGGCCCTGAAGCTGTTTGCTCCAGATTCCATTACGGAAGTTGTTCCCTTCGACAAGATCATCCCTAACGTACTCGAGGGCAAGTACGAGGCTGGCTTGATCATCCACGAAGGCCAGCTCACCTACGGCAAGGCTGGCTTACACAAGATCGTTGATATGGGCAAGTGGTGGCGCGACCTCACTGGCATGCCGCTACCGCTGGGTGGCAACGCCATTAAGCGCGAACTGGGACCGACCCTGACGCTGGCTTGTTGCAAAGCGCTGCGCGACAGTATCCGCTATGCCCTCGACAACCGCGAGGAAGCGCTGCAATACGCCATGCAGTTTGCGCGCGATCTCGACGTTCAGCAGGCCGATAAGTTTGTCGGCATGTATGTGAACGAGCGCACGCTCGACTACGGCAAAGATGGTCGCGAAGCCATCATTAAATTGCTCGACATGGGCTATGAGCGCGGCATTATCCCCACCAAGCCGAATGTGGAGTTTGTCGGAGATGCGGCCGTTCCGGCATAGCAGAGTGCACCCTTTTTGCGGACTGGCCGGCTTTGTCGCCGGCCATTTTAGTTTTCGGTAGAGCTGGCCTTTAGGCCAGCGTCTAGGTCGTTCCCGTTCCGTTCGCCGAGCGGACTTCAGTCCGCGAGGCGTATGCGCTCGTGACTTTTTCCGTTGCCGCTTCAGCCGTGCTGTTCTAGATCGTGTGAACAATGGGCTTCAGCCCCTGAGGGAATTCGACTTCCTCTCGTAAAATACCCACATGCCCGCATCTACCCACGAGAAGATCGCGCCCGGCCAGAATCTGCTCATCGACGCCGATGACACGCTGTGGGAAAACAACATTTACTTTGAGCGTGCGATTGCGGAGTTCATTTCGTTTCTGAACCATCACGAGTACATGCCCGATGACGTGCGCCACGTGCTCTACGACGTCGAACGCGAGAACATCCGCAAGCATGGCTATGGCATGCACAGTTTCGCCGAGGCACTGGTGATCTGCTTCGAAAAGCTCTCGGTCGAGCCGGTCACGCCGCAACTACACCAGACCATTCGCAGCATTGCTTACAAAATCGCGGAGCATCCCATGGAGTTTCTACCGGGCGTGCCCGAAACCCTCGCCGACCTCGCCCAACGTCATCGGCTCTTCATGGTCACCAAGGGCAACATCACCGAGCAACTTGGGAAGGTGGAGCGATCTGGCCTCAAACAGCACTTCACTGCCATCGAAGTGGTCGCCGAAAAAGACGCAGCAACTTACAACCAAGTTGTAGCGAAGTTCGGACTTGTGCGCGATGTGACGTGGATGATCGGCAACAGCCCGAAGTCCGACATCAATCCGGCGCTCGAAGCTGGCCTGCACGCGGTGTTTGTGCCCCACGACAACACCTGGATGCTGGAGCGTGACGAACTGCGCGCCCATGCTTCCGATGGACGCCTGCTGCAACTCTCAGCCTTTGGTGACCTTAGCCACCACTTTTAGCGAGAAAGCCGCATTACCTGACGCTCAGCAACTTTCCTTCCATCTGCGGTTTTAATCAATCGACCGCGCAATTGGTATGAGAACTACTCCAATAAATCGAATACGTGTTTGGATCACTGGGTTACTCGTGGCCCTGTCCATTGCAGCCGTCGTCGTCGCCAAGAACAAGCCCAACATATCCACCACCGCCGATGAACATCAGCGCGCAATCCATGCGCTCGATCGCCTCACGTTTGGGCCCGCTCCCGGCGAGGCCGACGCCGTCACTAAAATGGGCGTCGACAACTGGATCGAGCTGCAGCTTCATCCCGACAAAATAGACGACAGCGCACTCCAGCCACGCCTTGCGCAGTTTCGAACCTTGCAGATGAGCAGCCGCGACATCGCGTTGAACTTCCCTCCGAACCCGCTGCTGAAAGCAGCCATGGAGGGCAAAGTCGTGATTCCCAACGATCCTTATCGCCGTGCGATTTACATGGCGGGAATCGCGCGTTTGCAGGACAAGAAGGACGAAAAACAAAACGCCTCCGCCCCTGCCGACTCGACAATGCTGAAACCGGCGAGTGAAACGGTGCCAGTCGCCAGCCCTGCATCCACCCAGCTCAAGCAGGATCGGCACGAGGCCCACAGTCAAATTGATTCCCTCATCGCGCTGCCGCCCGACCAACGGATGCAACGCATTCTCGCCTTACCTGCCGGCGAACAAGCAGAGTTGCTCAAGGGTGTGCCCAACCCAAGGAAGCAAGCGCTGCTCGCCGGACTGACGCCGCAACAGCGCGAGACCGTACTTGCGCTCGACAACCCGCAGGGGCTGGTGAACTACGAGGCCCAGTCCGGCAAGTTACTCCGCGCAATTTATAGCGACCGCCAACTCGACGAGGTCCTCACCGACTTCTGGTTCAACCACTTCAATGTATTCATCGGCAAGGGCGCCGATCGTTACTTGGTCACCTCCTACGAGCGTGACGTGATTCGCCCGCATGTATTGGGGAAGTTCAAAGACCTGCTGGTGGCCACCGCACAGAGTCCGGCGATGTTGTTCTATCTCGACAACTGGCAGAGCGAAGGGCCCGACTCGCAGGCGGCCACCGGGCAACCACAGCATCCACAAAACATGAAGCGCGGCTGGAACGGTCCCTTCGGACCTCGTCCCGTTGCCTACCCACCGGCACCTGCCGCCAATAAGCAAGGCCAGCAAAAGCGTCGCAATGGGCTCAACGAAAACTACGCTCGTGAACTGATGGAACTCCACACGCTCGGCGTTAACGGCGGATACACCCAAAAAGACGTCACCGAAGTCGCGCGTGTGTTCACCGGTTGGACGTTACAGGACCCTCGCGAAGGTGGCGGCTTCGTATTCAAGGAGAAGCTTCACGAGCCGGGCACCAAGGTCGTCCTCGGCCACAAAATCAAAGAGAACGGCGAGAAAGAGGGCTTGCAGGTCCTCGATATTCTGGCGCACCAGCCTGCGACCGCCCACTTCGTTTCGCTCAAGCTCGCGAAGCGATTTGTCTCTGACGATCCGCCGCCAGCACTCGTTGACCAGATGGCAACCACATTCCGCAAATCCGACGGTGACCTGCGCGAAGTGATGCGCACGATGCTACGCTCACCGCAGTTCTGGGCACCCGAAACCTATCGTGCGAAGGTTAAGACCCCGTTCGAGTTCGTCGTCTCGTCTCTGCGCGCTACCAACTCCGATGTCGCCGAGACGCAGCCGCTGCTGAACCAGCTCAACAAGATGGGCATGCAGATCTATGGCATGCAGCCACCCACGGGATACTCGACCAACGCCGACACCTGGGTGAACTCCGCCGCACTGCTCGACCGCATGAATTTCGCGTTGCAACTGGTGAACAACCAGATCGCCGGAACCCATTTTGACGCTGCCACTTTATTGCACGACACGACAGGCAGCGATTCCTACGCAGCCCAGGCGCAATTGGAGCAACTCCTTCTCGCAGGAGTCATCTCGCCGCAAACGCACGACACCATCGAGCACGAAATCGCCGCAACCCCGGGCGCAAGCAGTGAGTCAGCTGCCTATCCAAAAACCACCAACACCACTGTGGCATTACTGCTAGGCTCGCCGGAGTTTCAACGACGTTGACAGCCCCATCGTCTTGGCCAGAAAGTCAGCTTTCGATATGAGCATCACCCGAAGAACATTTCTCAAGGGCGGCGCAATGGCCGTCGTCGGCACTGCCGCCATCCCGCAGTTCCTCACCCGCGCCGCATTTGGCGCGGCCGCTGCAACCGCCAACAAGCGACTTGTTGTCGTCTTCCAGCGTGGCGCGGCCGACGGCCTGAACATTGTCATCCCTCACGCCGAGTCCGCCTATTACGCCATGCGTCCGAGCATCAACATTCCCCGTCAACAGGTCATCGATCTCAACGGATTCTTCGGGCTCCATCCGTCCATGTCTTCGCTCAAGCCGTTGTGGGACCAGAAGCACCTTGCTATCGTCCACGCTGCCGGCTCTCCCGACGAGACCCGCTCGCACTTCGACGCCCAGGATTACATGGAGTCCGGCACGCCCGGCCTCAAGAGCACTGACGACGGCTGGCTCAATCGCTCGATGCAAATACAACAGGGAGCGCCTGACAGCCCCTTCCGAGCGGTCGCCCTCGGAACCTCCCTGCCCCGCATTCTTGCTGGCAAGAATCCAGCGGTAGCGGTCAGCAACATCAACGGCTTCGGAATCGCGGGAGGCAGTCCCGCTTCCGCGCCCATCGGCAATACTTTCGAGGCCATGTATTCGCAGTCTGTCGACTCCGTCCTGCACGGCACCGGACGCGAGACCTTCGAGGCCGTGAAGATGTTGAAGTCGGCCGATCCGCAGAAGTACACCCCGGCGGCGGGAGCCAACTATCCCAAAGGCCGCTTTGGCGATGCCATGCGGCAGACCGCCCAACTCATCAAGTCGAACCTCGGTGTACAAGTCGCTTTCACCGATATCGGCGGATGGGACCACCACGTCAACGAAGGCGCGGCCGAAGGCCAGTTGAGCAACGTCCTGCGCGATTTCTCGCAGGCCATATCCGCTTTCTGGATCGACCTCGGAACCCTCTCAGAAGACACCGTCCTCATCACCATGTCAGAGTTCGGGCGCACCGCCCGCGAGAACGGCAATCGCGGCACCGACCACGGCCATGCCAATGTGATGTTCGTGTTAGGAGGTGCCGTGCGCGGCGGTCGCGTCTACGGACGCTGGCCGGGCCTCGATAATTCCCAACTTCACGAAGGCCGCGACCTCGCTCTCACTACCGACTTCCGCACCGTGGTTGGCGAATCGGTTGCCCGTCACCTGGGGAATCACGACCTCAACGCGGTCTTCCCGGGTTTCAATAATCCGCAGCAATCGTTCTTGCGCTACTTGGGCTAAGCGGAACAAGTTAGAAGCGCGCCACTCTCGTACACTGCGAGGAACTTTCCTGGGAGTCGTTTCGCGTCAGGGCACGACTTCAGTCGTGCCGAACAAGTCCTTATCCTTGTCATTCCTCGCGGACTTCAGTCCGCGGAGAATCTGCTTTTCCTACACGTTCCGCAAGCTGCTCAGCCCTGGGGCGCTGTCACATGCTTCAGCGGCGGAGCCGCGACGTGGTTTTAGGCGTGGGCGTCAGCCCGCGCACGATTGCATCGATAAACCTCAAGCCGCGGAGCGGCGTTGTTCGCTCGTTTGATCAATGAATCGCGCGTGATCCCCGCCGACTATCCACTATCCACCACCCACTATCCACTAACCTCATATAATCCCCTCATGGATGATCAGGAATTCAGCCGCCTTACCGATACCGCAATCGATAACCTGAAGCGAAGCCTTTACGAGGCCGAGGGCGAAGCCGATTTCGATGTGGAAGACAATTCCGGCGCTTTGCATATTAGCTTTGAAGATCCTCCCGGCAAATTCGTCATCTCGCCCAACTCGCCCGCGCGCCAGATTTGGATCTCGGCTCTCTCCACCAGCTTCAAGCTCGACTGGTCGCCAAAAGCCAACGACTTTGTCTTGACCAAGACCGGAGAGAAACTCAAACCGCTCGTCAGCCGCCTCATGAACGAGCAGTTTGGCGAGCAGGCAGTCACCCTACGATAAGGCGATTTATGATTCGTAATCGCGTCACTTAACTCCCCACTTAGAAAGAGTTCGGTACTTCCCAGAAGGCGGTTTAACACCACTAATCTGCTTTGACCGGCAAAACCGCTCCGACCATCAAGACTTCAGGGTCATGGCTGCCGCACATCGACGGTATCGGCATTTCTCGTCCAGGTAGGTTACGTCCGATTTGTCGGTGATCCAACAGCGAGTACACTCAATAATCGCGACGCTCCGCTAATGGTTTGAGTGGCTTCGACACTCTCCAGTATTCGATGAATTGAACAGAGGCATTAACGAAGGCTTCGCTGTCTTCGCGACCCCGATCCGCTGTAGCTTCACGGGTATCCCGCTCGCCCCAAACCCCAGTCTTGGTCATTTCCCGAGTTGACGTGTGCTTCCCGGTGTCTTTGGGTTTCAAGGCCTCAGCAAGAAAGATGGTATTGGCCGCCTCGTCCCCCGCGATCACTTGCGGAAGAAGCTTCTCAAGATGATCGGGTAGCGTCACCTGGTTGGGGCCGCCTTTGTTGAGCTCTACAAGGCTTGGAAACAAGTACAAACCTTCGGATGTTTCTCCAACTCCGGCATGGCGATCAAACTTTCTTACTTCTTGCCGCGTTGAGCTCTTGAAAAATGGACCCGCGGCGTCGTTTAACTCGACCGCAATTCCGGGTGTCTCCTGATTGATGCGATCGATAATGTAGCGCGATACATTCCGATTTCCAGCATGACTCGTCAGAATCATGAACCGGCGAAAACCGTGATGTATCAGGCTCTGCACCGCTTCAAAGTAGACTCGCTGCACGGTATCTTCGGAGAGTGTGATGGTGCCGGGGAACTCCATGTGGTATGGCGATATTCCCGGGAGCAGAATGGGCGCAACCAGCACGTCGGTTTTTTGCGCGATCAATTTGGCCAATTCTTCTCCGCTGAAATAGTCGGTTCCAATAGGGAGCTGTGGACCATGCTGCTCGATGGCCGTGACTGGAATGATGACCATGTCCGTTCGCGATAGCAGATCGTCGACTTCAGGCCAAGTCATGTGAGGAAGATAGTTCTTGATCTTTGGGGTGTGCCACAGCGGATTGGATTGAGAATGAGCTGCCGATGACAAGATCCCGGCGAAAATCAGAGCGATAAGCAACTTGCGCATCTTCTCTCCTTGTTCAGTTCGACGATCTCCAAAAAGAGTTGAGTTTATAGCAGACGTGTGCAGAATCCCAGACGCGATCACGAACGCAGTGCCCCGATGACGACCGCATGGCCAGCCATTCGGAACTAATCCTATTTGAAGGGTTGTCGGCAGGTCGTCGAACTGCTGTGGTGAAGATTTGCAGCTTTCCCATTTCGGCACGATCTGGTTACTATAGTTTCTTCACCCACCAGATTTTTCGGGCGCATCTTCTGTGCACGCGCTACAACCGTTTTGTGGGCCAAGGGATTGGTGTCCCTGCTCACCCCGCGCCCAGTGCGTGGAGCACCAGCTCTTTGACATTCGTCGATTCCGCGCAGTGCCCAACACCCGAATTTGCCTGTTTGGAGAGTATTGGAAGTATTGAAAGTATTTGTATTGATAGTATTGATAGTATTGGCGTCCATACGAGCACCTAAGTAGCTTATTTACATAGCGATACGGTACATTTACCTCCAGATTGAAACCTCCCAAACGTAAGAGAGATAGGGGGGCATTCGTTGGTTGGCCGCGTGCCCCATCCCGCCTTCTTTTGGCGGGGTGGGTCTTTGATTAGCCGGGTGGTGGATAATCTTTGTTCTACACTCACTGCGAGACCATCCCACATGACCAATCGTCTTGCTTTTCGGCTTCTGCTATACCTTGCAAACTTTACAATTCTTTCCGCCTGGGCCCTCGCCCAATGGACAGCGCCCAATCCCGTCCTCGACATCCAGAAGCAGGCTGACGGCGTCACAATCCATCTGAAGACGGGAACTCTGCGCCTCCAGGTCTGTAGCCCAGCCATCATCCATCTGACCTACTCGCCGACCGCTGATTTTCCAACCAGCCCCAACCCGGTCATCATCAAGACGAGCTGGCCGGCAACTGAGTGGAACCTCGAAGACAGCGCTGAAGCCGTCGCACTCACCACCTCCGCCGTAAAGGTCGCCATCGATCGTAAGACTGGCGCGATCACATACAGCGACAAGTCTGGCCACGTGCTTCTTCACGACGACTCCAAGACGATGACGCCTGTCATAGTTAACGGCGAGAAGACCTACCGCGCCGAAGACTACATGACGCTGGGCGGATACGGCTCGACCGAAGCCATATACGGATTAGGACAACACCAGGCCGGCGTGTGGAATTACCGCGGCGACTCCGTTGACCTCTCGCAAGACAACACGAGTATCGCGGTTCCGCTGATGGTTTCAAGCGCCGGCTACGGACTGTACTGGAACAACATGTCGCGCAGCCGTTTCAACAACCGCTTCGTGCATGCGCTCTACGTCAGCTCTGAAGTGGCCGACACCATCGACTACTACTTTTTTTACGGTCCCGAACTCGATTCCGTTGTGGCCGGATATCGCGAGCTAACCGGCGCGGCTCCCATGTTCGGCCGTTGGGCTTACGGTTTCTGGCAATGCAAGAACAAGTATCAGTCGCAGACCGAGTTGTTGGGCGTCGCGCAAAAGTATCGCGACCTCAAGATTCCCATCGACAATCTGGTCCAGGACTGGTTCTGGTGGAACCGCAAGGGCGAGCATGTCTTCAACTCAAACTATCCCGACCCTAAGGCCATGATCGACCAGCTACACAAAGAGAATTTCCACCTGATGATTTCAGTGTGGCCGTTCTTCGAGCCGGGATCGACCGCCTACGAAACGATGGACAAGAACGGCTGGTTCGTCGACAGAACAGTAATTGCGAAGCCGCCGTACCACAAAGACAAAATGGCCGTGTACGACGCCAGCAATCCTGACGCCCGCAAGTATTACTGGCAACTGATGAACGACGGCCTTTTCAAGCTCGGCATCGATGCATGGTGGCTCGACACTACAGAGCCGGAAACCGAAGGCCGCGAAGAAAACATCCAGCTCAATCACAAGTTGGCGATCGGCAGCGGTAACCGCTACGTGAACATCTTTCCGCTCATGACGACCACTGCCGTTTATGAAGGACAGCGCGCCGCGACCGATCAGAAGCGCGTATTCATCCTTTCGCGCTCAGCCTTCGCCGGAAGCCAGCGCAACGCAGTCACCGCGTGGTCGGGCGACATCAACTCCGACTGGATCACTTTCCAGCGCCAGATTCCCGCCGGACTGAATTACTCGCTCTCCGGACTTCCCTACTGGACCACTGACATCGGCGGCTTCGTCAGCGGTAACCCTGACGATCCCGCCTATCGCGAACTCTTCATTCGCTGGTTCCAGTTCGGCACCTTCAGCCCAATCTTTCGGGTGCACGGCACGCGAACCAACGATCACAACGAGCTTTGGTCGTATGGTGCGGACGCCCAAAAGATCCTGACCAGCTACGATCGCCTCCGCTATCGGCTCATGCCTTACATCTATTCGATGGCGTGGAAGGTTACGCACGAGAGCTACACTCCGATGCGAGCGCTGGCGATGGATTTCCGCAGCGACCCTAGCGCATTGAATGTCGGAGATCAATTCATGTTCGGACCAGCGCTGCTGGTGAATCCGATCACCGAGCCGGGCGTCGACACTCGCCGCATGTATCTGCCGAAGACAACCTGGTACGACTTCTGGACTGGCCACAAGATCGAAGGCGGTACAACCATCACAACGGCCGCTCCGCTCGACCGCATCCCGCTGTTCGTGCGCGCCGGATCGATCATCCCGATGGGGCCCGACGTCCAGTACGCTGCGGAGAAGCCCGCCGATCCAATCGAGCTGCGTGTTTACCGCGGCGCTGACGGCTCCTTCACGCTCTACGAAGACGAGAATGACGGCTACAACTACGAGAAGGGCGTATCCGCGACAATACCAATCTCATGGAACGAGGCCTTGCGCACACTCACCATCGGCGAGCGCCACGGCTCGTTCCCAGGAATGTTAGAGAGCCGGACTTTTCGGATTGTGTTCGTAGGCGAAAATCGTGGAACAGGAATTGATCCGGCCGAACACGCCGACAGGACGGTGACTTATTCAGGAACCTCGGTATCGGTGAAGCCCTGACATGCCACTTCAAACCATCGACGACGTGATTGCCGCGCTGGATGCGATTATTCAACGCGCCTGGGACGAAAACAGCCGCATCGGCTATTTCCCAGCCTTATACCGCCGCGTTACTCGAGCCGTGAAAGACGGCATCAGCCAGAACCAATTCTCCGACGGCCTGCTGATGGAAAAGCTGGATGTGGTCTTCGCCAGTCGCTACCTCGACGCACTGGCCTCCTATCAAGCCGGCGGCAATCTCAGCCGCTGTTGGAAGGTCGCTTTTGACGCGTGTCCCGACAATAGCCGGCTAATCCTGCAGCATTTGCTGGCGGGAATGAACGCGCACATCAATCTCGACCTGGGAGTCGCTTCCGCACAGGTGAGTCCTGGCGACCAACTGCCACACCTCAAGGCCGACTTCGACCAGATCAATGCGGTGTTGGCGGCTCAAGTGAGTGCGGTCGAAAATGAAATGGCATTGGTTTCTCCGCTGGTGAAGGACGTATCGTACGTCGGACTTCAAGCCGAGAGCTCGGTGATCAACTTCAACATCGATCTAGCCAGACAGGCGGCCTGGTTCACCGCCGAACGCTTGGCCAACCAACCGGCAGCTCTGCTGGATGTAACTATCGACGGATTAGATCTGGCTATTTCCCTGGAGGGACAGGCGATCCTATATCCGCCCGGACAAGCCGCGGCCCTGGCCACCTTCCGCGCAATCGAGGTGCAAGACGTGCGCTCAGTGATCGAAATCTTGAGCCAAAATCCCGGAGGCTCCTAGACTTTGGTGCGCGCTTCGTCCACGGTTCCTGCGAACGTGAACAACTGGTCCACCTTGGTGGCTTTCAGCATGTTCAGCAAACGGTCACTTGCGCCGACGACGACGAGTTTGCGGCCTGAGTGCTCACGAGACACATGCGCGCCCACCAGGCAACCGATACCGGCCGAATCGATGTATGGCACATCGGCCACATCGACCATCAAAAGCTTCGATTGGTCGCTTCGCACCAACGACTGGAAGCTGAAGAAGTTACCCAGCAACAGCGGTCCGTGCAGGCGAAAGATCGTACCGGCTCCTGCCGCATCATCTAGGCGTTCAATCTCTAAAGACTTTTCCTGCATAGGCTTGTATCTTACAAGGCGGAAGTGCTAAAGGAGTGTAAATTTTTGGTAACGGCGACGGACGGAGCGTGCTCAGGAGCTAGAATCGCGGAGTCGTAGCCGCAATTGTGGTCTGCGGTTCGAGCTTGTCCGCATTAGGATAAGGCTTGGGTTGCATGGCAGAGTGCTGGGCGGGTTGTGGTGCCGACGAGGCTGGCGCGCTCTTTGGTGCAACTTTGGTTCCGTTATTATTCGTCGGGGACTGGCGCTTTGTGGCCGCCGGCGGAGCTTGCGGTGGTCTGTGAAAGACACCGTGGTCGTGGCCGGTATACCGCTGGGCCGACAGAGCTCCGGCCAAAAGCAGCACCAGAAAGCCATTTCGGCCGAATGACGAGCAAATTCTGCGCATACTAATCTGATTCAACAGCACCCGAACTAATTCTAGGCCAAACGTCACCATATTGAAAAGGTTGAACTTGTTTCCGAATCTACGACTTTCGGGGTAATCGCCCGCTGGGAGCCCGTTTACCCGCCCTGGCCTTGGGAGCGAAATGGTGTTCGAACGCAGCCATGTCGACGTGCCGGCCTTTGAACCGGATTCCCTCGGCAGTCAGCAGGAATCGCTGCTCCAACCCAAACTCGCCTGGCAGAGATATGCGTCCTCGGGAGCCAAGGACACGCTGCCACGGCAGGCCTGGAACCTGGTGAAGGACCTTCGCAACGTGCCGCGCGCAACGAGGATAGCCAGCGGCACTCGCTATGGCGCCGTAAGTGCTGACCCTTCCCTTCGGAATGGCCCGAATCGCGTTTGCTATCGCGACGTAGAGCGGGAGTCGCGGGGATGCCTTTCTTGGCATAGGTCAAGATAAGATAAACGCATGTCTGACTCCAAATCCGCGCCGACCGAGCGCTTCTCCGACCGCGTGGATGACTACATAAAGTACCGGCCACAGTACTCGCGCCAGGTAGTCGAGGCGCTGACCACCGAGTGCGGGCTGGTGCCGGACCATCTGGTCATTGACGTCGGCTGCGGAACCGGATTCCTGGCGAAGATTTTCCTGGAAAACGGCAATCGGGTGATCGGAGTCGAGCCCAACGCTAACATGCGCGCAGCCGGCGAGGATTTCTTGTCGCCGTTTGAGAAGTTCAGAATGGTCGACGGATCTGCCGAGAGCACATCCCTGCCAAGCAATTACGCTGACTTCGTCATCGCTGGACAGGCGTTCCACTGGTTCCAACCCGAAGCGGCCCGCCGTGAATTCGCCCGCATCCTGAAGCCCAGTGGCTGGGCCGTGCTCATCTGGCACGACCGCGACATGGAGTCGACAGCGTTTCTGCGGGCTTACGAAGAATTCCTTCTCCAATACTCGACCGATTACACAACCGTCGCGCATAACAAGGTCGCCAACTACGGAGCGTTGGAGAGTTTTTATTCGCCCGATCCAATGCGCCTGATTGAGCAGCAGACTCAACAGCACTTCGATCTTGAAGGGCTGCGAGGGCGGCTGCTGTCCTCGTCGTACGCGCCTCGTGAAGGTCCCGCCGCCGAGGCGATGCTCCAGGAACTCCCGAAGTTGTTTCATCGGTATGCCGAAAACGGCAACGTAACGCTGGACTACCGCACCAAGATCTACTTCGGGCACTTGACTCAATGAGCGGCAACGGAAGCCAGCCTCGCGCCGCTTTGCTGCGCGCCGAGCGCTTGAGCCGCGTCGTCCCGGGCAAGACCATCGTCAGCGACGTTTCTTTCGAAGTCAGCGGAGGCGAAGTGCTCGGGATCGTTGGCGCGAGCGGATCTGGCAAGAGTTCGTTGCTGCGTCTGCTCAATCGTCTTGATGAGCCTTCTGCGGGCACGGTATACCTCGACGGAAAGGATTACCGCCAGGCTCCTCCGCGCGAATTGCGGCGGAGCGTAGGCATGGTCACACAGCGGCCATTCCTGTTTCCGGGGGATGTTGCGGCCAACTTGCGGTTCGGCCCGGCGCAGCGCGGAGAGACTTTGCCGGACGACGAAATCGCGAAGCTTCTTCAACAAGTCGGGCTGCCAACGTTCGCCGCACAAGAAGTGTCTGTTTTGTCTGGGGGTGAGCAGCAGCGCGTTTCCCTGGCCCGAACACTGGCGAACCGGCCAGAAGTATTGCTTCTCGATGAGCCGACATCGGCGCTCGATGAGCAATCGAAAACTGGAATCGAAGAATTGATCGCAGCGATGGCACACGATCATGGATTGGCATGCGTTCTCGTAACGCACGATCGCGACCAGGCCCGACGGATTTGTCAGCGGGTCGTGTTGCTGGAGGCCGGCCAGGTGCTGCAAAGCGGGCCGGTCACGGAGGTGCTGGGTGCTTAAAGCTATTTTTCCTTCCGAAATATCCCTTGGACTAGCCCAGGCTGCCATTGCATCCTTGTCGGCACTCGCTGTTGTCTTCCTGGCACGACGGCGGAACATTCACCTCGAGAAAGACGCCTCCATCGCGTTGCTACGCGGCATCGTGCAAATCGTCGCCGTCGGCTCCATCCTTGCGCTGCTGCTGAAAGCTCCACGCTGGAGCAGCGTATTTCTCCTGGCCGCAATGATCCTTGCGGCAGGATCGATCTCGGCCAAGCGCGCCAAGAATATCCCCGGAGCCACCAAGGTATCCACTTACTCCATCGCTGTAGGAGCAGGTCTTGTGACTGCGGTCATGACCTGGGCAGGCGTCATTGACACAGCCATCACCTCGCTGATTCCGGTAGGCAGCATGATCATTGCCAACGCGATGAACACCAACGGGCTCGCCCTGAACCGTTTTCGCTCTGAAGTCCTCGCCCACACTGGTGAAATCGAAACAGCGCTTGCGCTCGGGGCTACGCCCCAGGCCACCATCGGCCGTTACGCTGAGAGCAGCATTCACTCCTCTCTGATCCCGGCGATCGACAATTTGCGCTCGCTCGGCATCGTCTGGATTCCCGGCCTGATGACCGGCATGTTGCTGTCAGGCGCCAAGCCCATGTACGCCGCGATCTACCAATTCGTTGTGATCGCGATGATTCTGGCTTCGTCCGGACTGACTTCCCTGCTGAGCACCACAATGATCCAGGCTCACGTGTTCTCGCAAGCGGACCAGTTGCTTCTCAAGGGCGCCGAGTAGCCGCACTATTTCATGGACGTACGCACATCTACGAGGTAGTGGTCAAAGGCATCGACCCGTATCAATCCCATTCGAGGGAACTCGAGGTCCAGAATCACGTAGACGGAGATGGACATAATCAGGGCATAGCCGACGACGTGCAGCCAGCTCCTGCGCTTGGAGCCTGCCATTTCGAAACCGGCCATAAGCGATGTTGCCAGCGCGATGACTGCCAACATCAGAAAAATCGCATTGGGAGGATGGTCCTCCGTCGCCGCAGTGCGCACCGTCGTGATATCGATCATCGAGTTCAGCGCCGGCAGCAGAAGCATGCTGGCAGCAGTATTGGGAGAACGCCCCGCTCCTGCTACCGATTTCTGCCAGATTTTGTTCTGCAAGTCCTGCGACTCCGTCAGATTTTGCTTTACGCGAGTTGCATCAGTGACGTTACGGTAGGTCTCCAGCCGGCTATCGACGTACCGCCGAAATAGATCGCGTACCTCCGGCTGTGCATCGGCCGGCAGCAAATCAATGCGCAGGTAGGCAGTACCGATGTCATTCGCCTCGTCCACAATCAGGTGCCGGCGATTTTCGAAGCGCGAAGCAGCACCAGAAAAGGTGAAGGCAATCAGCAGACCAAGCAGCGCGAACACCGCCCCCTCGATCACACCCAGCCCTTCCTTGCCTCCTGTTTCACCGATTGCATCACGACCGAGACGCCTGCCAATTTCAAGACAGGCCAGCATTCCAGCGAACAGCAAGGCGACGAAGATCACCGCAACTGCTTCATTTTGGTGCATGGTGGAATTAGTCTAGCCGACGGGCAGCTACGCTTCCAACGTATAGCGATTTGCGGCAAGCCGGTACAGGCGCCGCCACACCAGGCGATTGATCGTGACCACCACCAATGCCATTACGATCGTGGACGCCAGCAGCAGGTCGAAGTTCCCCGCATCGGTCGCGCCCGAGATCACGGCACCAAGCCCAACAGTTGTGTAGGTGTGGTCCTTGAACCGAAAGTACTCCGCTACGATGCTTGCGTTCCATGCGCCGCCGGAAGCCGTCACCAGTCCAGTTACGAGATAGGGGAAGATGCCTGGCAGGATCACAGTCCGCCAGCGTTGCACGGAAGTGAATCGAAACAGGTCGGACGCTTCGCGCAAGTCGGTTGGGATTGCCATCGCGCCGGCGATGACATTGAAGAGGATGTACCACTGCGTTCCCAACAGCAACAGGACGATCGAGCCGACTCCCAATCCTCCGCCGACCTTGATCAGCAGCAACAGCACGATGGGAAACAGCGCGGTGGCTGGGACCGACGCGGCAATCTGCGCCAGTGGCTGCGCAATGCGAGCGAGCTTCGGGTTGAAACCGATCGCGACTCCGACGGGGATCGTCCAAAGCGATCCGATGACAAGCGCCACAATCACCCGCAAGAACGTCGCCGATGCACCCCTCAACATCTCCTGATATTCGGAGCGTGACAACTGGCTGACCATTCCGCCGGCACGAACCACCGCGTACACAACTGCGCAGACGGCGACGGCTGCAATCGCGCGTCCAAACCACACTTTCCACGCCGCAGGAGGCTCAAGGGCTTCGGCTGAATGATGCTGGTGAGCGAACCTCATCTTCAGCCACTCGCCCATGGGACGAAACAACCGCTTGCGCAAACTCACCAACCCCGGCGACCCTTCGATCAAGTCGAGAAACCACGATTGCGGAGCGTTGGCGCTTTCCACCTGCTCCATCTTGAACTTTTCTGCCCAGGCAATCACGGGCCGCCAAACAATCTGGTCCATCAGCACAATCACCAGGACCATGGTGGCAACCCCCCACACAATCGACCGAGCGTCGCCTGCGCTGGCCGCAGTCTGTAGATAGGAACCCAGCCCGGGAAGGCGAAAATCTTTGTCGCCCAGCACGAACATCTCGCAGGCCATCAGAAAGAACCACCCACCCGCGACCGACATCATTGAATTCCACACCAACCCAATGGCAGAGTACGGCAGTTCGATGTTGGTGAAGCGTTGGTACCAGTTGAACTGATAGATCTTCGCCGCCTCGCGCATGTCTCGCGGGATGCTTTTCAACGACGAGTAGAAACTGAACGCCATGTTCCAAACCTGGCCTGTAAAAATCAGCAGGATCGCTCCAAGCTCCACGCCCAGTTGGTGATGAGGAAATAACGCGACCATGGCCAGCATGACCCCGGGCAGGAAGCTAAGAACGGGGATCGATTGCAGGATGTCGAGCAGCGGAACCATGAAGCGTTCTGCGCGTTCGTTGTACGCAGCCACGTAGCCATACACCAGCGTGAAGGCCAGCGAAAGCACATAAGCGACCATGATGCGCAACAGCGAGTAGGCGGCATACACGGGCAACATCGCAGGACTGCGCGATATTTCAACCCGCGGATTGAACGGGCCGAACCAGGTGCGAGCCAGGACGGTAATGAAATAGAAAAGCGAAAGACCAAGGCCGAAGATAAAACAATCGGTCAGCAGCGACCAGGTCTGCGCCGGCAGAAGCGACCACGGCCCCTTGCCAACGATGCGAACCGGCGGAGCGGCGCGCGCCATTACTGTTCGCTTTCCACGGGAGCCGCGTCTGCAATGTCGCTATGGGAAAGCCGGCCCGTCGCGGAGTCATAGTTAAAGATTTCTGCATACCGGCCCCAGTTCAGGGCCGTGTCGAACTGGCGCTCCACTTCATCCGCGCTGAAATGCTCGTCCAGGATATCGCGGAAGAACTCTTCGCCAATGGCGTGGTCCCGCTTGGCATGCAGCGTGTTCTCGATCAGCCGGAGGATAGCGACGTTCTTCAACGCCGCCCCGCGAAACATGCTCTTCTGTGTCTGGATGTCGGCCTCTCCAAACTGGCGGCCTTCCGGCGTGATCTCGACGTCACCTTCGTTCACCACGGCAAACCCCAACATCACCGAAGCATCCACAATCGGCAGAATGTCGTCCACATCCATCGAAAGTTCATCAGCGAGCTTGTAAAGGTCGTCGCGGCCTCCCCGGTCGACCAGCAGTTCCATGAAGCCTGCGATTCCACCTGGCCGAGCGTGCGGCAGCATCTGGAACTTCGTACGTTCGCGCTCCTTGGCGCCCTCGTCAGCCTTCGAGAAAGCGGCGTGCGGCGACGAAAGCTCGTCGGTCGGCTTCGTGAGCGCCTTGTAAATGAAGTCCACATAAGCGAGAAAGCGCGGCGACTTGCGATCGCGATACTGGGGAATATCGATCTCAAAGTCGGAACGGATGCGCGCCGGATTGCGGCCCAATACGATGACACGGTCCGCCAGAAGCACCGCCTCCTCAATATTGTGGGTCACGATGAAGATGCACTTGGTCGGCATCTTCTGGCTCATCCAGAGCTCAAGCAACTCGGAGCGCAAGTTTTCCGCCGTCAGTACGTCTAGCGCGGAAAACGGCTCATCCATGAACAGGACTTCCGGCTCAACCACCAGCGCGCGTGCAAAACCAACGCGCTGCTTCATCCCGCCGGAGAGTTCTTTTGGATAGGCGGTTTCGAAACCATCCAATCCGACGGTGTCGATCATGCGCAGCGCCCGTTTGTGGCGTTCGATAGCGCCAGCCCCCCGCGCCACGAGTGGCGCTTCAACGTTTTCCAGCACCGTTAGCCAGGGAAACAGCGCAAAACTCTGGAAGACGATGGAAACGCTGGGGATCTGCGCGGCCAGAGGATGCCCATGCCATAGCACCTCTCCAGAGGACGGTTGCGACAGCCCGGTGAGGATGCGCAGAAACGTAGACTTTCCCGAACCTGACGGGCCCAGCAACGCGATGATCTTTCCCGGCGTCACCTCCATGTCGGTCGGTGCAATGACCTGGATGCGGTTGCCGTCAGGCTGCTTGTAATATTTTTCTACCGCTCGGGCTTCAATGATTGCCTGCGACAACGCCAATCTCCTGTAGGACTTCCCCGTCCAGTCTATGAGGCGATGGCCGTTCCCTACAATCGGTTTGCCGCTCGGCTTGTGAATGAACGATGAATTCCCGCGCTTGACGTCAGTCATAGCTCACTGTTGACGCACTCCGACGGCAGCCCGAGGTTGATGGCCGACAGACTACGGCGTCACTTCGGCGCCGCCGGCGCTTTGGCGAGTTGCTCTTGGAAGTTGGCCTGCTGCTCGCAGGCGAAAGCCTCATTCCGGGCTTCATCGGCCAATCGCTGGTAATGGGACTGAATGGATTCATTCCTGTAAGCATCTACGCGAGGCGGGTGGAGCCGACTTGTCCACGCCATTTCTCGGCACCGTTGCTCTTCGTCTCGCTTATGCTGGGCTTCTTGCCGAAAGTAGTGCGCCAGTTGATGATGGCCCTCCGGCGTATCCGGAGTGTTGAACAACTGGGCCATCTGTTGGCGCGTCAAGCGAATGGTCTGGTTTGCCGTCGCTGGGTTCGATTTGGAAATTGCCGCGTTCGTCCCCATGAGTGCGATCACAGTCAGTGTTACTAGTCTTGCGTTCTTCATCCTTACACCAGCTTTGGCACAACCACCCAGACGGTTCCCCTGCCTTCACACGCCCGACAACTTCTTCCGCCCAACTGGCCTGCTCCGTCGCATTGTGTACAACCAGCTATGATGCAGAGCGAGTCGGAGAGGTCGTCTCGTGCAGGAACCTGATGCTGGACCACTCTGGCCCCGTGGTAATTGAGCAGCCACGAGACCAGCCTGCGTTCAATGATTTCCCTGTCCTTCACGCTGAGCTGCGATCGAGCGCGAGTCCACCAGCGTTCGAGGCAGTTCATACAAACGGCTTCGCCAGCGTCGAACAACGCCGCCCGATCGGAGGCGCGAAAGAACGTTCCGCATTGGGAGCAGCGCCGCAGGCCCAGCAGCGATAATCCCTGACTTATTAGCCTTAACTCGCGTTCGAGCCGCGCCAGAGTTGCTGTACTCTCGCGCCCGACACGCTCCACACCATTCGTTGCCTTAGTCGGAACTTCCATCTCTGTCATTCACCGGCCAAAACTTCAGATGCTCAAACCTGCTTCTAGAAGAAAAAGATAAAGTCCCCCGCCGCCGTAAACTGGGTGTACTTCGTTCCGCTGTTATAGGCCGGTGCGTTGTATGCATGTTCGAACCTGAGTTCGGGCCTGAACAGTACCGTCGTTCCAATCCAGTGTCCCCAGGCAAACTCGTCTTCGGTATATTTCGTCTTGAAGCCTGTACGCTGGCCCTTAATGTCGTCGAAGTATTCGTTTCGGATGGTCAGGTAGTTCGACTTGTTAATTTCTTTCTCGACGTAATTCACAACCGCCCATTCCGGCGCATAACACGTTACCTGTTGCAGCGTGGCGCACACAGCGCCGTTGGCGTTGAGGATGAGTTGGGAAGATGCCGATGGATTATTCACGTTGGGCACTTGCCTTTCGTACTGGTACCAGCTTTCCGTCGACATGTGCCACGAGCTGTTGAACTTGTGATACCAGGTGACGTAGAACGCCTGCAGGTTGTTGTAGGAGTACTTGCCGGAGTTCAGCGAATTCGCGCAGGTATAGATATTGTCCGCGCCCTGCCTCCAGGTATAACCAACGCACGTGTTGAAGGTAGTTTTGGCTTCCGGCCCGCCCACCCAGGGAGCGATATCGCAGCCTGGCGAAATACCCGCCTGTACCATCCAGTGGTTGCTGAGCTTTACTGTTGCGTTGACACCTGTCTGGGTGTAGCAGTCGAAGGTGTAGAGCAGCGAGTGGCTATAGGTGTAATTGTTGGGCGCCAACTGCGCCTCGATGTCGGGCAAAGAGATGTATCGCCCGATGCGGACATCCATACCTTGTGCGACCTTCGGAAAATAAAGATCGACGTAAGCCATCACCGGATCAACGCCGTATGTGTATCCTATGGTTCCATTTGGATTCGTATGTAACAGTTGCTGGCTGAACCAGCCCTTGGAAGTGGTGTAGCGATAATCGAGCCCCCACAAGGTCGCGACCCGAAAGCCCCAATCGAAGTGATCAGTCTGAACCGTATCCGGCTGGCGCTCGATGTATAGCACCTGTTGGTCGGGCTGGACCGTATCGGGTACAACGTCGTATGCGGTAGGCCCATTGCCATAATGCCCGTTGGTCGAGGTGCTCACGTTGAAGCCGCCATTGATCCAGCCGTAGATTTGAACGCCGCTCTTCTTCCACGCTTCACCGTTACTGCCGCTCCATATGGCTTCCATCAACGGGCCCGACTGTGTCCACGGATAACCAATCGTCACCGACCCGCCGTAGGGCCACACCGTGAAAGGAAATGGAGGGTTGGTGACAGGAGCGGGATAGCCACGGTATTTCGGCTCTGATGCGGAATCATCAGAAGCGCTTGGCTTCCAGTCGGCCTTGTAGGCCTGACCGAAACGTTGAAAGAAATTGCCTTTGAATGTGCTATCTGATCCTGTCACCGCCGCAGGTTGGTCCGGCGTGGCTGGCTTTGGGCTGTTATCGGGCGGATCACCGGCAACCATTGGATCTGCTTGAGTAGCTTGAGTCGCTGTGGCTCCATCGCTCGATGACGCGGGATCAACATCTTGAGCCTTTAGATTAGCGGCCGCTGCAAATAACACCGAACCAACCAACATGCCGACGGCTAGCCGACGCGATGCATGCTGTTTAATATCAATGCTTGGCAGGCTTGTTTTCCGGCACTGCCAAATTAGTACTAGGTGAGAGACGAGTCCGCGACAATACTCCACGACGAACAATGTGTTCATCAGAAACCACTCTCCTCGGTGCACTACTGCACCCTTTGTATTGATTGGACTGCGCGGATCGTAAGCGCCTGCTAAGGGCTACATAAAATTTGCGCAAGGAACAAAGAGGAGTACGTGGGGCCGGCTTCCTTTTGCTGAATGACTTCAGTAAACTGTCGAACCAGCGCCTGGTGCGCTCTAATGCCCGACCTGATTCAACTCGCGATTCCGGCGTTCATCGTCCTGTTACTGATCGAGGCCATCGTGGACGCGTGGATGCGTCGCGACCTCTACGAACCGAAAGACACTGCTGCCAGCCTCACCATGGGTGTGGGCAACGTGGTCGTTGGCCTCGTCTCGAAGGGCATGGTCTTCGCCGTCTTCACCTGGGTACACAAGTTCGCCATCTTCCCGATCGGTTACCAGTGGTGGGCCTGGGTGCTGGCTTTCTTCGCCGACGACTTCAGCTACTACTGGTTCCACCGCACCAGCCACGAGTGCCGGTTTTTCTGGGCGTCGCACGTGGTGCATCACTCGTCACAGCACTACAACTTGTCGACCGCGCTTCGTCAGACATGGACCGGCGGATTCTTCTCATTCATCTTCTGGTTGTGGATGCCTTTGCTGGGCTTTCAGCCCATCATGATCTTCACGATGATGGCCATTAGCTTGCTCTATCAATTCTGGATTCACACCGAACTGGTCAAGCACACTGGCGTGTTCGAGTCGGTGATGAACACGCCGTCACATCATCGAGTGCACCACGCCACCAACCCGCAATACATCGACCGCAATCATGCCGGCATTCTGATCGTCTGGGACAAGCTCTTTGGCAGCTTCGAGCCTGAACAGGAGCCTTGCGTCTACGGACTGACTGCGAATATCGGATCGTTCAATCCCTTCCGCATTGCATTCCATGAGTGGATTGATATCGGGCGCGACCTGCGCTCAGCTCGCACCTGGCGCGATCGAGTGAGTGCAGTGTTTGGCAGCCCGGGAGCGATAAAACAAAAAGAAACTGCTCTACACTCCTACGACATGTCACACAATCAGCCAGCACGAGGCTAGAAAAAAAGGGCGCAACCGTTGCGGCCGCGCCATACGCTGAGCCGGACCTCACAACATCAATGTATCGGATTCTTGCCGCGGATCGTCATCACCGGGCACGACGCTCCGCGAACCAGTTCATAAGCTACTGGCCAAACGAAACGGTCGAGAGCTCCCGTCGAAGCATGAACTCCCAACACAATCAGGTCAGCATCCAGATTCGAAGCCACTTCGAGTATGGCGGGCGCTACTTTGCCAAATTCGACACGGTAATCGATATCCAGGCCAGCGCCATCTTTGCCAACAATCTCCGCCAGGCGCTCGCGGATCTCGATCTCGGGACCCACCTTCACACCCTCGATGGGGCGCTCGACGACATGCAGCACGGTCAGCCACGAATGATGGCTCGCAGCTAACGCGCACGCATAGTGAAGCGCTGGATGCGACTTGGGCGTCAAGTCACACGGTGCCAGAATATGGCGCATCTGGGTCTGGTGCTGCACTGGACGAATGTTCGGTCCGACGGTCAACACCGGAACCCGAGAATGCCGGAACAGATGTTCTGCAACCGATCCGAGAAATATTTTGCCGAACCCGCCCCGGCCGTGGGTGCCGACGATGATGAGATCGGCTCTCTTTTCGTTAGCACAGTCCAGCAAGCAGTCCGCAACCGGGCCCTCCAGCAATGTCACCTGGCATTCTGTGTCATCGTCGTAGGCGGCGGCACGGCGCAACTTCGACTTCAGGGCCAGCAGATCGCGCCGAGCGGCATCCCGGCCCGCCAGCAGGCCGTCAGCGCCTGCCAAGGCATACTCTTCCATCGGCAAGACGTAGGCGACTTCGGCTTGCGCACCAAAAAGCCGAGCAAAGTTCAACCCGTACTGCAGCGCCAGATCCGACTGGTGCGAAAAGTCGGTAGCGATGAGAATGTGATCGATTCCTATGCGGGATAAAGCGATCTCTGCCGTAGCCATGACCAGCGACCAATCTCCCCACGTCGTGGGGGCGCTCGGCGGTTGTAACTTGCCGTCGTCAAATAGGACCAGGAGAGAACGTATGCCACAGATGTGGCCGCGTTCACTTGTTACTAATTTAGTTTTATCGCAAACCGCGCATCAATTCAGTGATGCCGGTCACAGCTGGTGGACGTACGTTTCTGGCTCAGACCAGCGCTAAACGGGTCTCGCTACCGTTACCGCGAAGCCTATTCATCTGGCGTGGTGGACTCTCTCACTCCGCCCGTCAGCGACTTTACAATCACGTAAAGCACCGGGATGAAGAACAAATTCAGCCCCGTCGAAAAGATCATGCCGCCGAAGACGGTCGTCCCTACGGAGTTTCGACTGGCCGACCCTGCGCCCTGTGGCAAACACCAGCGGCAACACGCCGAGAATGAACGCAAACGAAGTCATCAGGATCGGTCGCAGCCTGATGCGGGCCGCCTGCACGGCAGCGTCGGTAACCGATAATCCCTTGGCGCGAAGCTGCTCGGCGAACTCCACAATCAAAATGCCATTCTTGCTCGCCAGACCAATCAGCATCACCAACCCGATCTGGCAGTACACGTCATTGAGCAATCCACGCGCCGACTGTGCGACCAGCGCCCCCAGCAACGCCATGGGCACGCTCAGCAAAATGATGAAGGGCAGCAGAAAGCTCTCGTACTGCGCCGAGAGCGTGAGATACACGAACAGCAGCCCCAATCCAAAGAGGATCACCGATTGGCTGCCCGAGCGTATTTCCTCCAGCGAGATGCCCGACCACGCAGAGTTAAATCCCAATGGCAGGTTCTGCTTCGCCACTTCATCCATTGCCTTGATCGCCTGTCCTGAGCTGAAGCCCGGCGCCGCCGATCCATCTATTTCAGCCGATCGGAATAGATTGAAGTGTGAGATCACCTGCGGCGAGGTCGTCTCCGTGATACTGACCACGTTATCCAGGGGAATCATCGTGCCCGTGTCGGAGCGCACATAGAAATTGCGAATGTCACTCGGCAGTCTACGAAATTCCTGGCTCGGCCTGCACGTACACGCGATAAGCCCGGTTATTGAAATCGAAATCGTTGACGTAAGACGAACCCATGTACACCTGCAAAGTGTCGCTGATCTGTTGCAGCGGAACTTGCAGGCTGCGGGCTTTCTCGCGATCGATCTTCACCAGAAACTGCGGATCGTTGGCGGTGTAGGAACTGAATAGCCCGCTCAGGTCGCGCCGCGAATTGCCGGCGGCCGCCACTTTCTGCGTCACCTGAAACAGCTCTTCCAGCGAGCCGCCACCCTCTTCCAGCACCTGAAAGCTGAACCCGCCGAATGCCGACACGCCCGCGATTGCCGGAGGCAAAAACGGGAATGCTTGCACGTCGCTGATCTGCGATAACGGCGCGCGCAGTCGATTTACGATGGCTGCGGCGGAATGCTGCTCGGCCTTGCGATTGTCCGCGAGGTTCAGGAACACCATGCCACGGTTTCGCGCTCGCCCCGGAAAAGCTGAATCCCGCCACGGTGAAGGCGCCGGTAATATCCTTTTCCTTGGCCAGAACCGCTTCCACCTGCCGCATGGCGTCGGCGGTGTACTCCAGCGAAGCGCCCGGGCGGCCCCTGCACCAGCACCATGAACCAACCCTGGTCTTCGTCCGGCACGAATCCCGTCGGCACCCGTTTGTACACCACGTAGGTCGCCGCCAGTCCAAGAAAAAACACGACCAGCACGACGTATCGCATTCCAATCGCCTTGCGGGCCGATGCCGTATACAGAGACGTGCCCTTCTTGATGGCCGTCTCAATTCCGCGGAACACGATGTTCTTCTGCTCGTGTTCTTTTTCCGGCCGCAAAATCAAGGCCGACAGCGACGGCGTAAATGTCAGCGAATTGAACGCCGAAATCGCAATCGAAAACGCAATGGTCAGCGAGAACTGCTGGTAGAGCAGTCCAGTCGTGCCCGGGAAAAACGCCACTGGCACGAACACGGCAACCAGCACCAGCGACGTCGCGACCACCGCGCCCGTAACCTCGCCCATGGCCTCCGACGCCGCAAGATGGGAATCTACGTGCTCTTCTCCCATGTGCCGCTGAATGTTCTCGATTACCACGATCGCGTCGTCCACCACCAACCCAGTTGCCAGCACAATGCCGAACAGGGTCAGCGTGTTGATGGAGAACCCCAGCAGCTTGATGAAAGCGAACGTTCCCACCAGCGAGACCGGAATCGTCACTGCCGGAATCAGCGTGCTGCGCCAATCCTGAAGGAACAGGAACATCACGATCATCACGAAGATGACCGCCTCGACCAGCGTCTTCAACACTTCCCGGATGGAGTCTCCGACAAACGTTGTCGAGTCGAACGCCATCGCATACTTCATTCCCGGCGGAAAGCGCTGCGAAAGCCGCGCCAGTTCTTCTTTGACAGCCTTGTCTACGTCAAGCGCGTTCGCCGTGGGAAGCTGCGAGATCCCGATGCCGACTCCTTCGTAGCCGTTAAACCGGAGCTTACCGCTGTAATCCTCGGCCCCCAACTCGGCTCGCCCTACGTCTTTCAAGCGCACCAGCGCGCCATTTCCTCCCGGCTTCAGAATGATGTCGTCAAATTGCGAGACCTCTGACAGCCGGCCTGCCGCGCGTACGCTGATCTGGAACGCCTGCTCCTTCGGAGCGGGTGCCTGTCCTACCTGTCCAGCGGCAATCTGCACGTTCTGTTGCTGTAACGCCGACACCACATCCGAAGCCGTCAGACCGCGCGCCGCCAGTCTCGAAGGATCCAGCCACAAGCGCATCGAGTACTTGCGCTCGCCGAAAATCTGCACGTCAGCCACGCCGTGAATGCGCTTGAGAGCATTCTTGACGTAAATGTCCACGTAGTTGCTCATGAACTGCGTGCTATAGCGGTTGTCCGCGCTGTAAAAGCCCACCGCGCCAATGAACGAAGTGGCCACCTTGGTCACCGTGATGCCGGTATTCTTCACTTCGTTGGGCAGCCGGCCCGTCACGCTGGAAACGCGGTTTTGTACGTCTACGGCTGCGATGTCCAGCGGGCGCGTCAATTCGAACACCACGGAAATCGAGCTGGAACCGTCGTTGCCGCTCACGGAAGTCATGTAGCGCATGCCTTCCACGCCGTTGATCGACTCCTCCAAGATGGTGGTCACCGACGACTCGACCGCCTGCGCGTTCGCTCCGACATAGAACGAAGACACCGCGATCGTGGGCGGCGCAAGTTCAGGAAACTGAGCGACCGGCAGCAACGGAATGCACACTGCGCCCGCGATGACGATGAACAACGACGTCACCGTCGAAAATACCGGGCGCTTGATGAAGAAATCAGCAAACACAGCGAAGGCCCTTCTTTGTGGAATTGCCAGCTATTGTTGGATTTTGATAGTCATGCCGTCAGCCAGGTTCTGGCCGCCCGACACAACCACGTCGTCGCCGGCCTTCAGGCCGCTAATTACTCGGTAGTCGTTCCCTGAAATCTCACCCAGCGTGAGCGGAACCTGTCGTGCTATCTCTTTGCCGTCTTTCTGTTCGGCGATAAATGCAAAAAACTGGCCGCCCAAACGCGTCACCGCAACCACAGGTATGGTGACGCTCGGCTCCGTGCTCCATGTAATGCGGGCCTTCACCAATTCCTGCGAGCGCAATCTGTCCGCTGCCGCGTCCACTGGCGCCTTTGCCAGAATTGTCTGCGTTCCGGTGTCCACCTGCGGCGAGATGAAGTCGACCTTCGTGTTCAAGATCACTTTCCCAGTCGAATCGAGAATTTGCACTGGGGCACCAATCTTCAGCTCTCTCCCGCGTTCCGATGGTATCGGCAGGTACACCTCCAACCCGCGTCTTTCATCAATGGTGGTGAGAACAGTCGTGTTGGAAACGCGGTCCCCCACGTGCACCGGGATGTCACCTACGATGCCCGGAGCCTGGGCGTGAACCTTGAAATATCGCAGTTGCACGTTTTGCTGCTCGATCTGCGCATCCATCGACTTAACATCCGCGCCGGCAGAGTCGTACGCAGATTGTGCCTGGTCCAGTTCCTGGCGACTGATGACGCCCGAGGCAAAAAGTCCCTTGGCCCGGTCCAGTTGCACCTTATTGAGTTGCAGAGTCGCTTCTTTCGAGGCACGCTGCGCTTCCATGTTTGACACGGTCGCTGCCTGCCGGCGCGGATCGATTTCCATTAACGACTGGCCTTGCTTCACGACTTCGCCCGATTTCACAAAGATCGCGACAACCCATCCTTCGACGTCAGACATGATGGTCGCCGAATTCCTCGACTTGATGGTCGCCGTGTATTCCGAAGCCTGGTCGAGCTGTTGCGATTCAATCTTCTGCACTTTCACCGGCATGACCGGCGGGCCTTGCGGGCCTTCAGCTGCGCCCCGGTTACAAGCTACGAGTACAGCGACGAGCGCTAGCGATAACGTAACCGCAAACGTATGGGCGCTCGATTCGAGGTGATATTGGCAATGAGTGCGCCGCATAAAGGTTCCGCTTCCCGTCCACAAGGGATGACGTTCGGTGTTATTTGAAGTTGACAATATGGATTGCCTCATAAGATTACTAAATTACAAACTACCATTGCCGCAGCGATGGTCACCAAATTCAGAATTGGGACGAAACGCACAACCGTAGCAGCGAATCGTGTTGCTCTGAAGCACTCCGAACAGCCACTCCCAAACTGCAAGGCCGCGGATTTCCTAATCCGCGGCCTTCTCATTCCCGATGGCCAGCGATTTATGCTACTTTCGCTGCGACTTTTCTTACTGCGAGCGACAACATCAGGCGCGAGACACCGGACATGATAAAGCTGATACCGATCAATGTCCCTACGACCCACTCGCTGTTGATTGGCCAGTGCGCCCAGATCAGAATGCCCAGCAATATCGTGACAATCGCATCAAACAACACCCATCCCCATCCTGCGCGAGGCCGTAGCTGGAACGCCAGCACCAGCGCAAATACTCCATAGATCAGGAGCACGCAAGCGATCACCAGGGTCAGCGCAAGCAGGCCGCCGGCCGGGTGTATCAGGATGAACACGCCGGCGACGATATAGAGCAATCCCAGCAGAATCTCCAGCATGGTTCGGCCTCCGCTGTGCGCGCGGAATCCATACACAATCTGGGCGACTCCATTGAAAATCGCAGTCCACGCGACGATATACACGATAATCACACCCGCGAACAGCGGGCTCGCGATGGCAATCATTCCGGCCAGGATCATCAGCAGTCCCAGGGCGATCGACCAGCCTGAGGCTCGTTTCACGGTTTCCAGTGCTGTTTCAGCCATAACTTTTTTCCTTTCCAATCGGACTCCGACTCGCGACTCGCGCCAGCCGGGTGAGTTTGACATCGGAACTTCGCTACCCCAAGGACAAGAAAATGAACGGCTTAAGTTGCGCCCACATTCTTGCAGACTTCCGCCTCACAATCAACGCTCGAGCGCATGCTGCACCGGCTCGACCCGGTCGAATTGCTTCATGTCGACGGCAACCTTGCCGCCTGAGGAGCGACTCATCACGAACGCGTTCGCAAAGCGATATCCCCACAACATTTCTTCCGGCACGAACGACGTACGGGTATGCACGGTAGCCGAGAACGTCTCGTCAAAGCCGCTGAGCAACACCAGTAGCTCCGACCGCGAGGCGCGTAGCGATTCCGGCGTCTCGTTGAATAACGGACTCTTGTCGTCAATGGGATGCACTATTGTCCACGTCAGCGGCAAAAAGGTGACCGCCGGACGTTCGAGTTGGAGCGGATAATAGCGGCGAGTTCGGGTGCCCTCGCTGTCTTCAAACCGGCTCAGTAGTATCTTCGCCGATACCTCAATCAATTCGTTTGAGCGCGCATTCGCTACCCGGAATTCGAGTGCCGTAATGTTCTGGTAGGGCGCAATCAAGGCATGGCGGCTGAACAGCATTTTTGCAGTCGGCCGCGAAAATCTCGCAAACAGAAGTCCAGTCACGATCGCAAAACCCAACAGCCCAATCAGCGACTCCAGCGTGACCAGGGTATTCGCCGCCAGGCCGATGGGCACCACGTGTCCATAGCCAATGGTTGAAAGCGTCTGCACACTGAAAAAGAAAGCGCGCAGGTAAGTGTGGTGCTCCATGCCTTCGGTCTCGCTGCCCAGTGAGCCCGGCCCACATGCCAGGTATGCAGTGGCAAACAGCGCATTGACGATCAGATAGAGCACCGTAGTTGCACCGAAGAACTGCCACCACGCCATGGTTAAGGTGGCATGGTAGGCGCTGAACGACGACCAGAACCGCAACCCCTTTCGCTCCACGTTGAAGCTGCCGTCGCGGTTAAGCAGGCGCTGATGGCTCTCGCGCGACACCACCGCGCCGAAACCCAGGTCACGCAGGTCTTGCTCCGATAGATTTCCGGTTGAGGCGTTAGTCGACATTCAGCAATTTGCCTTTGAAATTTGCCTTTGACGTAAAGCGAGTATAGCCGTGGGTGATTGGATGCACGACGCCGCGCTTCGTCGCTACCCAATTTGGCCCCGCTGGCGGTTAAACTATTTCTGTAGCTCTAAAGTCGGAATCAGCAGGCGCTCGGCACGGCTCAAAAAATCGAAGCATGTGCTGAACATCACGGCACATCCAGCAATAATTTTGTCTAATAGAGAATTCCATCGGAAAGCAGGTATTTATCTATGGTTAGAAGTGGCAACAAGGGCGTAATCGGAATCCTGACCGGCGGTGGCGACGTCCCCGGCCTCAATCCCGCAATTCGAGCGGTCACCATCCGGGCACTCAGCGAGGGCTACAGCGTCATCGGGCTCCGTCGCGGCTGGGCCAGCGTGGTCGACATGGTCCGCGACGCTGAATACGACAACAGCGACAATTACCAGGTCCTCACCGAGGAGCTGGTAAATCGCGCGGGCCGAACCGGCGGCACTTTTCTGCACAGTTCCCGAACCAATCCCAGTCGGGTCAGCAAAAGCGCCGTTCCGAAACATTTGCAGGGCAAGTACACCGCCGAGAAGAACGACCTTACGCCCGAAGTCTTGAAGAACCTCGAATGGCTAGGCATCGAGCGCCTCATTCCTATCGGCGGCGACGACACCCTGAGTTACGGCGTGCGCCTCTACCAGGAAGGCGTGAAAGTCATCGCCATTCCCAAAACCATGGACAACGATGTCCCGGGAACAGACTGCTGCATCGGTTTCAGCACCTGCGTCACTCGCACCATTGAGATGACCAACCGCCTGCGCACCTCAGCCGGCTCGCACGAACGGTTCATGGTGCTGGAAGTCTTCGGTCGGTACGCCGGTTATACCGCCATGCTGCCCACATTGGCCGGTTCGGCCAACCGTTGCGTCATTCCTGAGCACAAGTTCGACATCGAAAAGCTCACCGAATTGCTCAGTGAAGACCGGCGCCGCAATCCCAGCCGCTATTCGGTCGTTCTGGTTTCTGAAGGCGCCATGTTCGAGGGCGGTGACATGGTCTTCGAAGGCGAAGCCGCCGACGCCTTCGGCCATAAGAAACTTGGCGGAATCGGCGAGAGGGTAGCGGCAAAACTGAAGGAGCTGTCGCCGAAATACAACAATGGCCAGACCATCGACTGCATCGAGCAGAAGCTGGGCTACCTGGTCCGCTGCGGCGATCCGGATGCTATCGATTCCATCATGCCCATGGCATATGGCAATCTTGCGCTCGATCTCCTTCTCAAGGGCATTCACGGCCGATTGGTCGTGGTAAAGAACGGTCGCTACGACAACCTTCCCATCGAAGTGGTCACGGCCACTAAGAAAGTCGTTAACGTGAAGGAGTTCTATAACACCGAGCGGCTGCGCCCCTACTACCGTAGCTTTGAGATGAAGCCGATCTTCATCATGGGGAATGAGTAGTCAACAGGCACAGCATTCTCTTAGCCGGAGAAACTGGGCACACGGAGTGGCTCCGGCCACCTTCGCGTGCCCCGAATTCTGTCTGGGGATTTAGCGACGCCCATGGGCCCGGCTTGGCATCACAGCCATCCTGTCAGAGAATGGGAAGGTGTCCACTGAGCCGGTCAACGCCTCGCCCGCCGATATCTCCGCTCCCGCTGCGCCGCCAGACGCTCCCAAGCCCCACCGCATCGCGCCCGCAGACCTCGCCCGCTGGGTCGAAGAGTTCTGTTCCGCCAAGACTCTTCGCAAGCGCACGTTATCTCTCGTGGGACTGGTGCGCTGGATGCGCCAACCCGGCGCATCGGTGGCTGACATGTCGGGCCTGGCCGGTTTAGTCGAATACCTCGAAAGCGATGCCGAAATCCGCAGTCGCTTTCAACAGACATTCGCCAGTCTCCTTCAGGAGATGGACTGCGTCTCGCTCTTCGCCGAGGCTGGCATCCCTTCTGATCACAAACTTACTTCCGAGATCGGCCACCGTATCGCCGCGCGCCTTTTGCCGTCAGCGCGTGAAGAGACTAATGCTGCCAAGCTGCTGGTCGCGCTCTACCCTACTCAGCGCACCGTGCAGCTCTTTCTCAGCGCGCCCACAGACGTCTTTCAGGGGCTCATCACGGCGGTCACGCCGCCAGGCGACCCGCAGTTTGCCAGCCATGAGTATCTAGACCTGCAGCAGGCGTTGCGCGTGTTGAGCTCGCGTGTGGCCGCGCTCGGTCTCAAGCCGGAGGTCCGCGCTAGAAGCTCATCCATCGGCATCGCCGAGTCGCCCTTCTACCAGATCGTCGCCGCCACTGAGGACCTCATCCGCGCCTCCGACCACGACGCCGTTCAAGTCGCATTGGCACGCTGGGGAGGCATCAGCCACCGCTGCCGGACCGAGATGGTGCAGGTGCACCAGCACATGGAAAACTCGGGCGTCAGCGTCGAACTGATATTTGACCTCCGCAAGATTGCCGCCTGCCTCGCCCGCATGGAATCCATCCTCGACGTGCTGACGTCCGAGACCCAGGAAGCGAAAATCGCGGCCGTCCACGGTTTCCTCGGCCAACTCATGGAGGGCAGGCTCTACGACTTGAGCCTCTCATCGCTGTTGCGCGAGAACCTCAACCTCATCGCCCGCAAGATGGTCGAGCGCACCGGTCACAGCGGCGAGCACTACATCGCGCATAATCGTCCTGAATACTGGCACATGTGGGCAGCGGCCATTGGCGGCGGCTTGCTCACCGTGCTCACGGCCGCCATCAAGGTGCGCGTCTACGACGCTCACCTGCCGCTGTTTGTCGAAGGCTTTGCAGCAGGAACCAACTACGCCGTCAGCTTCGTCACGCTCCAGCTCTTCGGACTGGTTCTCGCCACCAAGCAGCCGGCAGCCACCGCCGCCACCTTCGCCGGTATCATCCGCGAAAACCGTGGCGTTGAGCGCGAAAACAAACTCAGCGAATTCGTCTCGCGCATTACCAGCACCCAACTCGCCGCCGCTCTGGGCAATGTGCTCGCGGTCGGTATCGGAGCCATCATCTTCGAGCACATCTGGCGGGCGATTTTCTCGCAGTCCTACCTCTCGCCTGAGTCGGCCACGCATGTTTACGAAACGCTGAATCCCACCGCGTCGGGCACAGCTTTCTTCGCCATCATCACCGGCGTCATTCTCTGGATGGCGGCCCTCGCTGGCGGCTGGTGCGAAAACTTTGCGGTGTACTACCGGCTTACCGATGCCGTAGCGCAGCATCCGCTGGGTATGCAGGTTGGCCAGGGACGCATCAAGAAATTCTCGCGCACGTTACAGCGCAACCTCGGCGGATGGAGCACCAGCATCGTGCTTGGCTACTTGCTCGGATTCACCCCGGTGATCGGCAAGTTTTTCGGCATACCGCTAGACGTTCGGCACGTGACTCTGTCCACCGGAACCCTCGCCCTCTCGGTGGCCCACTTTGGCGTGCGCAGCATCGAACGCACTTGGTTCTACGAAGCCATCGCTGGAATCGCCGTGATCTTCGTGCTCAACCTGTTCGTCAGCTTCAGCATCGCGGCTTACGCCGGCCTGCGCGCCTATGACGTCAGCGGCCGCGAGCAGTGGGAAATCCTTCGCTTCCTCATTCTCGATGGTCTGAAGTCCCCGCTGCGCTTCCTCTGGCCCAATTACATGCGCCATAGTACCGAAGTTGAGAATCCGCCGGTCGACACTGCCGCTTAGCCGACACGACCGCTACCAAACAACACACTGTTGATCCGCCGGTCGTACCATCGCGCTTCCCGCTTTGCACGAAAACGTTTGCTGGAACGGCGGGAAATTGGACAGCGGCCCGATCACCCGATACTTCGCCACCGGATGCGGATCGCCTTGAATCATCATCTTCTGTGTTTCCGGCCGCGTTGCATCTCCACGGAACTGGCCCCATGCAATAAAGAACTGCTCATTCGGCGTAAATCCATTGATCGTCGGCGCCGGCGGCTTGCCTTTTTGTGCATTATGAAAGGCGAGATATGCAATCTTCACGCCGCCCAAATCGCCGATCGATTCACCCAGCACCAGTTTTCCGTTGTGGTGAATATTCGGCTCAATGTAGTAGCCATCGAACTGCTGCACCACGCACGCGGTCTTGGACTGGAACTTCTTCAGGTCTTCCGCGGTCCACCAATTGTTGAGCTTGCCCTGTGCATCGAACTGTGCGCCTTCGTCGTCGAAGCCGTGGCTCACTTCGTGCCCGATCACTACGCCTATCGCTCCGTAGTTCACTGCATCGGTCGCATTCACGTCGAAGGCCGGCGGCTGCAAAATCCCAGCCGGAAAAGTGATTTCATTCTCCAATGGGTTGTAGGATGCATCCGACGTTGGCGGAGTCATGTCCCAACGCCCGCGGTCCACAGGCTTGCCTATGGTGGAGACCGTGTCTGCCACTCCAAATCGCGATGCCGACTCGATATCACCGAAGAATCCGTCTCGCGTGACTGTTACGCTGCTGTAGTCCTTCCACTTGTCCGGATATCCGACTTTAATGTTGAAGGTCGCTATCTTCTCCTTCGCTTTCTTCTTCGTCTCCGGACTCATCCAGTCCAACTGGCTTACGGTTTCATCCATCGCAGCCACAATGTTGACTACCATCTCGCGCGCTCGGGCCTTGGCCTCCGGCGGAAAATAGCGCGCCACATATTCCTGCCCTACGGCTTCGCCCAGAAATTGGTCCGCCGCAGTCGAGCACTGCTTCCAGCGTGGCTTGATCTCTGTGACGCCCGCGAGTTGCTTCTGATAGAAGTTGAAGTTCTCGTCCACAAACGCCTGCGACAGAAACGGAGCAGCACTATGAACAGGTGCCACTTCAGATAAGTCTTCCACGCCGGCAGTGCGGTTTCCGTCAGTTGCCGATTGAACTCCTTCAGAAAGGCCGGTTCCTCCACGTTGAGTGGATCGGTCGGCGCTTTGAGGGCCGCGAAGAACCCGCCCCATGCGAAGTTCGGCGCGTGTCCTCTGCAGTTCCTCGAAAGTCATCTTGTGGTCGCTGGCGCTAGGATCGCGCTCGAGCCACGTTGTCCAGCGATGCTTTCGCCAGCGCAGTTTCGAACTCCATCACTGTAGCTGCCGCTTTCTGTGCGTCCGCCTCGGAGTAGCCCGCCAGTTTGAACATATTGGCCACGTGTACGAGGTATTCGGCACGGGCTTTCTGGAACCGCTCTTCTGGTTTCAGGTAGTAATCGCGGTCCGGCAGACCGAGACCTCCGAAGCGCCGATGTCAGCCACCATCTTGCGTGGGTCATGCAGGTCCGGTATGGCCCCGAAAGTAAATGGAACGTGACCCCCATCTCCTGCACGCTCGCAATCATCTCCTGCACACCGCCTTTATCCCGAATGTTGTTCACACGGTCCAGCCACGGCTGCAAGCGGCTTCACGCCCAGCTTGTCGATCGTCGCCGTGTCCATGCACGCGGCGTAGAAATCGCCGGTCAACTGCGCAATGCTGCCCTTCGGTTGGTTCGTCTTCGCAGCCGATGCCTCAAGTATCGTGCGCAGCTTTTCCTTATTCTCTTCCCCGGCCTGCCAGCGCCGGCTCCAGCGGTCCATCGATGACGGAATCGGATTGTTGGCGCGCCAGGCGCCATTGGCATACTCGTAAAAGTCCGTGCACGGATCGGCCTTGCGATCCATGTCACTCACTTGAATTCCCACCGGATTCTCAGCTAACGCCGAGCACGCAGCACAAAACCACACTGAACACGACCAACCGCACACGCATGATGTCCTCTGTTAAAGCGAAGTTACGCCGAACGCAATTGTACCCATCGCACTTGGTTCAAGGACCGGGATCGACCGTGCAGCCGCCGATTTGAGATGAAACGCAGATTTCTGAGTTGAGATGATTGCAAACAGGTAGGAAACTGCCGCTGACTATGCCACGCGGCGCGAGCGGGAACGGATGCGCAGCAGCGCACGATCGACAACTTCGATGACTTCACGGCCAGCTCAGGGCTGCGGTTCTCGCTTAGCCGGCGGCGCGCCTTGTCGGCTTTGAACCACGTGGGGCTCCGATGGTCCTCTTTCGGACGTTACCAGTCGCTCGACCTCGCACAGATGCGCCTGCACCGCCACCACCAACCCTTGCTCTTTCATCGCTGGCGCTTGGAATGGAAATACCAGTGAAATGGCTCGTGCTTCGATCTGTCCAGTGACGCCGGCTTCCTCGTAGGCTTCGCGCGCGGCCGCATCGGCGTGGGTTGCATCATTGTCAACCCCACCTTTGGGAAACGTCCATCGGCCGCTGCGGGTACGCACCAGCAGAAATTCCGGCTCGTCCTCTTTCAGCCGATAGCAAACTGCCGCAACATGAATGCGTTCGCCTGTGAATATTTTGTGGATATCCAGCGGCCACCGTAGCCTGCGTATTCCGCTTCCCGTCACCGTTTTGGCCACACTCGCCATAGAGGTATCCCCGCCGCAGGTTCCACCCTCACTCCCCTGCTAACTAGGTAGTATCCCCCAGGACGCGGAATTCACAGTATTAATTATCGGTAAATGACAGGGCGGTATCAGTTCAGTGAACACCCCTCTAGGAAAACAAGGGTGGCCCAGAATTGCCTGCCGTTGACAATTCTGGGATTCAACAAGAATAACGAAGCTTTACTTTGCCGAGAACCGATAGATCGTAGTCGACCGGAACGTCTGCGCCCGGTTTCAACTCCGTCGTCGGAAACTTCGGATGATTGGGTGAATCTGGATAATGCTGCGTCTCTAGGCAGAACGCGAAGCGCCGCTTGTACACTTTGCCGGCCGTCCCCGTCACCGTCCCATCGAGGAAGTTGCCGGTGTAGAACTGAATTCCCGGCTGATCGGTCAGGACTTCGAGCACGCGCCCTGTTGTCGGCTCGTAAGCCTCCGCTGCCACAATCACTTTCTTCCCGTCGCCATCGAGCACCCAGTTCTGGTCGTAGCCGCCCGCCAACTTTCAGTTGCTCATTGTCGGAATTGATGCGCGATCCAATCGCCGTCGACTTCAAAAAGTCGAATGGAGTCCCCGCCACCGGCGCCAAATCTCCAATCGGAATCAGGTTCTTGTCCACCGGCGTATAGCGCTTGGCGTTGATCTTGAGCTCAGTTCCGAGGATGTCGCCGTCGCCTTGTCCCTTGAGATTGAAGTACGAATGGTTCGTGAGGTTGACTACCGTATCCGCATCGGTCGTCGCCGAGTACTCAATGCGCAGCTCATTGCCAACCAGCGTATAGCGCACCGTCGTGGTCAGCGTTCCCGGGAAACCCTCTTCCCCGTTCTTGCTGATGTAGGTCAGCTCCACGCCGTCCTTGATTTCCTTGCCAGTCCAAACCTTCTTGTTGAACCCGTCAATGCCACCGTGCAGCGCGTTCTCACCGTTGTTCTTCGGCACGTGATAGGTCTTGCCGTTCAGTTGAAATGTCCCTCCCGCCAATCGGTTCGCATACCGTCCTATGATCGCGCCCATGTACGGCTTGTTGCCTGTCGTCACATAGCCGTCGAGCCCGTCGAAGCCCTGCACGATATTCGCCGTCTTGCCGTTGCGGTCCGGAGCCTCGATCGACTGCACGATTCCGCCGTACGTCAGGATGTGCGACCGTTATCTTGCCGTCTTGCAGCGTGTAAAGATCGACCGGCTGACCGTTGGCCGTGCCCGCTGCTTGCTTCGAAACTTTTCCGAACATCTGGGCTGTCATTGCCAGTAACACCAGTAGTACGAACGTAAATTTCATTATGATCTCCGATTGCGCAGTATAACTCCCCGCACTTCCGTTATGAATGCGAACGAACTTGCGAGTACGGACGAACAGGCCAATGAATGGGTTTGCGTCAGGGCACGACTTTAGTCGTGCCGACAAGTCTCCGAATTTCTATCCGCCGAGAGGACTTTAGTCCGCGAGGCGTGGGCGGCCCTACTCGACCGTATCTTCCACTACGCATTCTCTAGCGTGGCCGCGCTATCAAGCAATCGGTCATTTTTACGACGTCACTCGCCGCGGCGAGAATTTGACGCTGTATAAGATCCCCAGCAACAGCAAGACCGCACCCCACCACACGTTGGCATGCAACCGGAACAGCACCACTGGGTTCGCCGGAGGATAAATCAACTCCCAAATCCCCGCACCCAGGATCAGCACTCCATTCACCAGGAGCGAGACGCCCACGAAAAACCAGATTGAGATGCCTCCACCTTTTCGCATAATCGCTCCTCACCACATCCAGATATTGAGAGCCACGAAAACCACGAAGACGACCGCTCCCCAGAAGATAGGCCGCTGCCACAGCGCCAAGTCCCCTTCGTGCGGAATCGGCGTTACCCCATACACCAGTCCCACCAGCTCGCTGTCGGGCTTCGGCTTGGTCAGCAGGCTCACCACCACCGTCACCACCACGCACACGATCCACGACCACAACGCGCGATACATGTTCTCCGCCATGTCGCGCGCATCCGGAGACAACGCCACATAGCGCAGCGCCGTCGGATCAACCTTCACCCATGCCCACATGCCAATCGACGACAGCGTGCCTGCCAGCAGTCCCCAGAATCCGCCCTTCGGGGAGCATCGCTTCCAGAGCATGCCCAGTACGACGGTGCCAAACAGCGGAGCGATGAAGAAGCTGAACAGCGCCTGCACGTAATCCATGATGCTCAGGAACGACATCACCAGGTACGCCGTGCCCACGGAGATCAGCACGCCGACGATCGTCGTCCACCGGCCCATCGTCACGTAGTGCTCATCGCTGCGCATCTTTCTTGATGAGCGCGCGATAGATGTCGTACGTCCACACCGTCGTGAATGCGCTCACGTTGCCTGCCATGCCCGACATAAATCCGGCAATCAGCGCCGTGATCCCCAGCCCCAGCAGTCCAGGCCCGGCATAGCGCGCCAGCATCAGCGGCAACACTTCGTTGTAGCTGTGCCCGCCTGACGCCACCGCCGCGCCTTCGCCCATCAGCTTCTGCGGCAACACTGCCAGCGCAATCAAGCCCGGGAGGACCACGATGATCGGCACAAACATCTTGAACGCTGCCGCCGATAATCGGAGCCATCTTCGCCGCACGCAGGTCTTTCGCTGACAGCACGCGCTGCACCACCAGGAAGTCCGTCGTCCAGTATCCGAACGAAATCACGAAGCCCAAGCCCCAGCACGATGCCCGTCCAGTGAATGCCCATCGGATTGTCTTTGAAGTGTCCCAGCGTCGACCACAGGTGCGTGTATTCCGACGACGCCCGCACCGCGATCTGCGCCTTCAGGTTCGTCCACCCACCGGCCTCGATCAGCCCCATCACCGGAATCACCAGCGCGCCGGCCCAGATCAGTATGAACTGCAGAACTTCATTGAAGATGGCCGAGCGCAATCCGCCCAGCGCCACATAAATCGCAACCGTGATCGACGACACCCAGATGCTGAAGTTGATGTCCCAGCCCAGCACCACCTTCATCACCAGCGCCATCGAGTACATGTTGATGCCGCTCATCAGCACGGTCATGAATGCGAACGACACCGACGCCAGCGTGCGCGACGACTCTCCGAAACGCAGCTTCAGATAGCCCGGCACCGAGTGCGTCTTGGAGATGTAGTAGAACGGCATCATCACCAGCGCGAGGAATAGCATCGCCGGGATCGCGCCAATCCAGTACCAATGCGTCGCCAGGATGCCGTACTGGTACGCCGCCGCCGCCCATCCCATCAGTTCCAGCGAGCCCAGGTTGGCCGAGAGAAAGCTCAGGCCGGCGATCCATGCCGTCATTTCGCGGCCCGCCATGAAGAAGTCTTCGCCGGTGCCCGACTGGCCTTTCAAATACCAGCCAATCGCCAACACAAGTGCGAAATAGAAGGCGATGATTACTATGTCCACTCGCGGACAGATGCACCAACCTGTCCGCAACCACAAACGCCAGGGCGTGAGTCATTCGCAATTCCTTGCCTGCTTCGGAGAGATACGCTGAATACCCTTATCGTGTACGTACACGAACACGCTATTGAAGCCCGCCGCCAATGTCAACCTCGTTCTGTCCTCGCGCCGGTTTCGTCCTTCGGTACGGTATCATGACAGTATGATCGTGACCGCAAGCGCCCTTCTTTTTGACCTTGATGGCGTCCTCGTCGACTCGACCCCCGTCATTACCCGTATTTGGGAACAATGGGCGCGTCGAGCACGGCTTTGAGCCGGAGAAAGACTGCCCGCGAAGCCCACGGACGACCCAGCCTCGAGTCCATTCGCGAATTGCTTCCCGATGGCGACCATGAGGCGCTCAATCGCGACCTCGAACAGCGTGAAATTGACGACACCGAAGGGGTAGTTCCCGTACGAGGCTCGGTTGAATTGCTCGCATCTCTCCCGCCCGATCGTTGGGCTCTCGTTACTTCTTGCGGCCGTGCCTTGGCCGAAGCACGAGTTCAGGCTGGCGGCCATCCCATCCCGCCCCATATCGTCACCTTTAATGACGTAACCAACGGTAAGCCGGACCCTGAGCCATATCTGCTTGGCGCTCGCTATGTTGGGCTTCAATGCCACCGACTGTATCGTCGTCGAAGACGCCCCCGCCGGCATCCGCTCTGGAAAGGCCGCGGGCTGTCGTGTCATTGCCCTGCGTACCACTGCCACCGATGACGAGTTGCGCTCTGCCTCGCCCGACTGGATCCTCGACAACTGCGCGTCCATCACCGCGTCGTCTGATCAAGTCACAGGCTTGCTTCGTCTGACGCTGCGCACTTCCGATTGAGCCCCTCCCGCCGTTCTGCTAGCGTGGACAGTCCGAACGCAGCAATCAGATAGCGAATTGTCATCCCGAGCGTAGGCCGCCGCTTCGGCAATAAAAGATGTTGTCATCCTGAGCGTAGGCACCGCTTCGGTGGCCGGAGTCGAAGGACCTGCTTCTTGTCGCAGCGACGAAATTACTACACGGAGTTCTCATGTCACGTCAGACCTTAATACTCATAGCTGTCTTAGCGGTAATGAGCCTCCCCGCCTACGCTCAACCCACCCGCACCTTCGCCCCCTATGTGGACATGACGAAGATCACCTCGACGCTTCCGCAGCTTCAGGCAACATCCGGCACCAAGCTGTTCACGCTCGCCTTCCTGGTCTCCGGCAAGCCGTGCGAGCCCGCCTGGGGAGGCACCACCCCAATTTCCGCCGACACCAAGATTCTCGGAGACATCGCCCAGCTACGCGACAAAGGAGGCGACGTCATCCTCGCCTTCGGCGGCTATGACGGACTCGAACTCGCCCAGACCTGCACCGACGTCCCTTCGCTACAAGCCGCATACCAAGCCGTCGTCGACAAGTACAAAGCAAAAGTCCTCGACCTCGACGTCGAGCACACCGCCATCGAAGACACGATCTCCATCGACCACCGCAGCCAGGCGCTCACAGCACTCGCCAAAGCCAACCCCGGCTTGCAGATTAACTACACTCTGCCCGCCACACCCGCCGGACTGACCGACCTATCCGTCAATGTCATAAAGAGCGCAGTGAAGTTCGCCACGCCAGTCGCGGTCGTCAATCTCATGACAATGGACTACGGCTCTCCCATTCTCACTGGCGCAATGGGACCGGACGCCGTCGCTGCCGCCTCGGGCGCAGCACAGCAGTTAAAGTCTCTAGGATTGAACGCGCGCATAGGCATCACGCCCATGATCGGCGTAAACGACTCTGCAGGCGAAACTTTCACCCTCGACGATGCTCAGATAGTCGTCAACTACGCTCTCGCCAACAGTAATTCCGTCGCGTTATTGGCGTTCTGGTCCATCGGCCGTGACAATGGCAGTTGCTCCGCGCAGGTTTCCGCCTTCTGTAGCGGAATCGCACAAAAAGACTGGGACTTCACCCACATCTTCCAGAAATTTCAGTAGGTCAGGGATCTCGCAGAAATAGTCGAATCGCAAGAGCTTCGCGTCAGGGCACGACTTCAGTCGTGCCGTTAAGCCACAGTTTTTGCGTTCCCTCGCGGACTTCACTCCGCGGGGGATCTGCTTTTCAACGACCATTAAAACCGCGCGTGCAACAGGAACTCCCGGTTCCCTTCCGCGCCCAAAATTGGGGACTCGATGACTTCGATCTCTGTTCCGCCCAACTCCCGCACCGCAGCCTTGACCCGCTCGACCGCCATCTGCTGCGCGTCCGCATCGCGCACGATCCCGCCCTTGCCGACGTTCTCTCGCCCGACCTCAAACTGCGGCTTCACCAACACGACTAGCTCAAAACCGCCCTTCCCACACATAATCACCGCCGGCAACACCAACGTGGCAGAGATGAACGACACGTCCATCGCAATCAATCCGATCGGCCGTCCCTCTTCCCCATCGGGCCACAAATGTTCTGCGGTCAGGTAGCGCGCGTTGGTCTTCTCCAGCAACCGCACTCGCGGATCACTCCGCAACTTCGCATCGATCTGTCCATAGCCGGTGTCCACCGCAATCACTTCGGCCGCGCCATTCTGCAACAGGCAATCCGTAAATCCGCCAGTCGATGTGCCGATGTCCATGCAGACCTTCTCCCGTACTTCGATCTGCCAGTGCTCCATCGCCTTTGCCAGCTTCAATCCCCCGCGGCTGACGTACGGCATGTCGTCTCCCAGAATCCGGATCGCCGCTTCGTCGTCCACACTCGCGCCCGACTTTTCAACCTTCTGCTCATTCACCAGCACTCGTCCCGCCAGCACCAGGGCTTGAGCGCGCTCGCGCGACGGCGCCAGCCCGCGTTGCAGAATCAATTTGTCGAGCCGTTGTTTCAATTCATCCCTGCCACGCAGAGCATTCCGCCGCCTTCGCGTTCATTACATCGCACTTGCTTCGGTGCAGACTGTGCAACGTTTCAAATCGAAAGCAACTTACCGGTTCGCGAGCCGTGATTTCCACAAGCTTATTCACATTCGTGTTGAAATCTGTTGCGCGAAGACCAATGCATTCGCGTTGCCCCGCGAAATCTCAGTTTCGCGAGTGCGATTCCGCTCGCCATCGTCGCACACTCTCTTACCTGCGATACAATGAACCTCTTCGGAGACCGCGCTGCATGTCCCCAACAAAATCTAAGCGCCACGAATCATCCGGCGCAACCCGTGATGCCGTGAATATTACTGTGTCCCTTGCTTCATCTCTCGCCGGCGACGCCTCACCTTCCAACCCCGACGTCCTGCGCACGCTCTACTCGGCATTACTGAAGACTCGTTTGCTTGAGGAACATGTGCTTTCTCTGCTGCGTGCCGGCAAAATTCCCGGAACACCTGTACCGGTCTTCGGAGGCGAAGCTACCGAAGTCGGCGCCTTCATCGGACTTCAACTCGGCGACAGCTTTTCTTCGTCTCGATCCACGCTTGCGACTCACGTCATTCTCGGCACGCCGCTGGAGCAGGTCTTCGCCGCTCTCATTCACGGCGAAAAGCCAACCCGCTCCGCCAACGATTCGAGCACCGGCGATTCCGTCCACATCGTCCCGCAAGCCTCATCCATCGCCGGACAGCTCGACGTCGCCGCCGGCATCGCACTCACCTATCGCAATTTAGCCCAGCCCAACGTCGTGGTTGCGTTGAGCGATGACGGCCTTGCTGCTCTCGGCTTCTGGCACGAAGCCGCCAGCCTCGCCTCGCGCCATCGCCTGCCCATCATCTTTATGGTGGAGAATTGCGCCCAGTCGCACCCCAGCGGAACCGGTACCGTCCAATCCGATGACGACCTGCGCGATCGCGCCGAAGCTTACGGCTTCCCCGGCATCACTGTTGACGGCAACGACATCGTCGCCGTATGGCGCGTCACCCAGGAATCGATTTACCGTGCTCGCAGCGGCGCTGGCCCCACTCTCATCGAGTGCCGCACCTGGCGCTGGCATGCCGAAGCCGATACTTCCGCCTCCAACGGCCGTCCGTCCAAGTCCCTCCAGAACCACGACCCCCTCCGCCACATGGAGCACTACATGAAGAAGCGCTCACTCTGGAAGCAGGCGTGGAACGATGAATTGACACAGAAATATCGCGCGTTGCTGAAGCGAGCGGTCGCTCAAGCACAAAGTTCGTCCCGATAATCCCGCAAACAGCACGAGCGCGGATTCCTCCGCGCCCTGCCATGATATTAACTTCCTAAATTGCTACGGTTTGTGTTCAGCGGGTGTTGTGTCCAGTGGGTGGAGCACCGCTTCAGCGGTGCCATTTAGCTCCAAGTCAAAATTCCGGCTTTAGCCGCTGAGGTAAACACTCTCTTTATGCGGCTAACCTTGCGGCTTACAGCTTCTCGTAAAACTCGCACGCCGAGCACGAGATGTAGATCCCGCCAGGAATATCGCGCTCGCGGTCTTTTACCCGCTTTACGATGCGGGTGGGCTTGCCGCACTTCGGGCAATCCGTGCTCTTGGTGGTGTCCATGACCTTCTTGCGGTCAGCGGTTTTTGCGATCTTTGCCATTGTTCTCTCCTGAATAAACCTTCCGGACAGTTTTCACCCGCAGCTTGAATCACTTGGCTTGATTGAGGAGCAACTCTAGAAGGCCGGAGCGGAACCGCGCGGCCAGCGTGAGATGCACATGTCTCAAGCTCTCACCCGTCTCCGGGCGGCTTCGACTGCAGGCGGACGCATAGCGCGTCACTCTCTTTCGCCGGTACCCGTTTATTTTACATCAGCGACGAGCCCCGCGCTGAGCGGAAGCTCGCTTGCTTGGCCGCGTCAGGTCTACTTCTTCCCGGCCAAGGGCTCGATCTTCTCCAGCACAATCGCGCTCGATCCTCCTCTTTGAAAGACTTTTCCGGTAACTGTGACTCTGTCTCCCGCAAAAGGCAACAGCTTTTCGTTTTGTCCGCTCGAAGGCGTCGTATCGGCGATCGGCCAGTAGATCGTGCCGTCGTCGGTCAGAATCACCAGCGGAGACCCCGCCTTCGCACACGCTATAGCACAATCTTTGCTGATCGGCTGCTTGAGACCTTTAGTAAATGCGCATGCCGAATCCAGAACGTAGCCCTTCACCGTGATGGGTTTCCCCGCATCGTAAGCCGCCGCCAAAATGGCAGCCGCAATTACGAACGTCGGCAGGAGTTTCGTAGCAGTTCGAGTGTTCATATTGCCATCCTCTCAGAATCGTCCACGTAGACACATTCCGGCCTTTGCAGCCGTACGTGAGATCCCAACGATTGCAGAAGCTTACTGCACCAGGACTTCCGCACAATAATGCAAAGGCACTACGCTCTCCTGCCTTTGCTTGGAACAACTGGGACTTCCCCTCGTTTGACCGCCTTCTTTCGCCCCTGCTACGTTCATAGGTTCGCCCAAACTTGGGCGGCTCTTCAGCCGCCTTGCGGCGTCATCTGTTTTAGCCGTGGGCGTAAGCCCGCGGAAAAGTTACGAAAAACATTACAGAGCCGGTTTTAACCGGCGACACAGGACCCACACATCATGGCCATCAAATTCAAAGTTGAGGCGTTTTGCGGGCGTCTGAGCCCGCAGCCGAAATCCTGAGCGAGGCCGCTGCGGCCAAGTCGAAGGAGCCCTTGCGTCTCGTTTGACCCTCTTCTCTCGCCCTGCTAGCCTCGTTAGTTCGCGTCAAAGGTCTCAAAAACATCATGGCCATCAAATTCAAAGGCGTCGACTTCCTCGAAATCGACTCACTCCTCTCCGACGACGAGCGTCTCGTGCGCGACAACACCCGCCTTTTCATCGAAGAGAACATCATCCCCATCATCGAGCAGTGCAACCGCGACGGACGCTTCCCCAAAGAGCTCATCAAGCCCATGGGCGAGCTCGGCTTCTACGGAGCCTCCCTCACCGGCTACGGTTGCGCCGGGATGTCCGCCGTCGAATACGGACTCATGACCCAGGAACTCGAGCGTGGCGACAGCGGCGTGCGTTCCTTCGTCAGCGTGCAGTCCGGCCTGTGCATGTATCCCATCTACGCCTTCGGCAGCGAGGAGCAGAAACAAAAGTACCTGCCCAAGATGGCGCTCGGCGAAATCCTCGGCTGCTTCGGCCTCACCGAACCCGACGCCGGCTCCAACCCCGGAGCCATGCGCACGCGCGCCAAGAAAGACGGCGACCACTATGTCCTCAACGGCGAAAAAATGTGGATCACCTCCGGCTCTATCGCCGACATCGCCATCATCTGGGCCAAGGTCACCGACGAAGACGACCGCGTCCGCGGCTTCATCGTCCCCACCGACACCCCCGGCTTCAAGGCCGCCGACGTCCACGGCAAGTGGTCGCTGCGCGCCTCCGTCACCTCCAGCCTCTCGCTGCAAGACGTCCGCATCCCCGCCGACTGCCTGCTGCCCCTCTCCAAAGGACTCGGCTCGCCGCTCAGTTGCCTCAACCAGGCGCGCTACGGCATCGGCTGGGGAGCCATCGGCGCCGCCATGGCCTGCTACGACTGCTCGCTCCAGTACGCGCAGTTCCGCAAGCAGTTCCGCGACATGCCTATCGCCGGCCACCAACTTGTACAGGAGAAACTAGTCTGGATGATTAGTGAAATAACTAAGGCCCAACTACTTGCCATTCAGGTGGGTAGATTGAAAGATGCAGGCAAAGTAAAGCCCTACCATATTTCGATGCTGAAGCGTAACAACGTCTGGATGGCCTTAGAGTGCGCCCGCATGGGACGCGACATCCTCGGCGGCAACGGCATCGCCGACGAATACCCCATCTTCCGCCACATGGCCAACCTGGAGTCAGTAAAAACCTACGAAGGCACCCACGACATTCATACCCTGATCATCGGAGAGCACATCACGGGCATTGCGGCGTTTTAATTTTAAGATGTCAAGCTCACGTCATCGGCGCCCCAACTGGCAGTTAGCTTGAACTCTTGCTGCCCCGAGACGGACTACGGGCAAAAGAAGACGCAAATCTTCGCTACAAATCCAGATCCAGACATGCCGCTGGTTTGGAACGCTCCCGGTGTAACTGGAAAGTCCACGGAAAATGTTCTTCCCGCTACATAAGCATGGAAGGTGGAATCGGCACGAATCCGGAGCCCCAAGTCGTTATTACTACCCCCAAGATAGGTGGAGAACAACAACCTATTGCCCGCTTCGTTGAAACGAGCGACAAAAACATCGGTTGAGCCGGCGTACTTCTTTTGGATTGCATTCGCCAGCGGAAAATTTATCGATTCGGTAAAGCCTGTCACCCATGCATTGCCATACGGGTCAACTGCGACGCCGAAGGCAAAGTCGTCATCCTTGCCTCCCAAATAAGTCGAGTACACCAGGTTGGAGCCCGTGAGATCCATTTTCGTCAGGAAAGCATCGTCACCATTCGTCCCACCATGATTGACCTTCTGATAGGCATTCTTCACGGGAAAATCTGTGGAATTCGTAGAACCCACCACGTAGGCGTATCCTGCGGCATCGACCGCGATACCATTGCCGTCGTCGGTAGTAGACCCGCCGAGATAGGTGGAATAGATCGCTTGAGATCCTTGGGGATTCAGCTTGGTCACAAAAGCATCTGCGCATGGACTAACAGGCTTGCATTGGGTCTGAAACGCACCGGCGGTTACCGGAAAGTCCAGCGATTCGGTCGATCCGGTCACGTAAGCATTGTCGCCGGAGTCGAGGGCTATATCAAAGACTTCGGTATCAAAGGAACCGCCGAGGTATGTGGAGTAGACCAGCGATGCGGCGCCCGACGCGTTGGAATCGATCCTGGCCACTATTCCGGTTGCGAATGAGGTGGTTGTAGGCTGGAACGCGCCCGGAGTAGTAGGAAAGTTGTTGGGCTGTAAAAACGCAAAGCTATAGCCGCCGATGAAGGCGTTTCCCGAGTTGTCGACCGCGATACTGGCCCCGACATCTTCGGCCGTTCCGCCCAGATAGGTAGAATACAGAAGTGTGGAACCCGTTGGATCCAGCTTCGACACGAACATGTCGAAGTCGCCCCCTTGGACAGATTGGAAAGCGCTCGGCGTAAGCGGAAAGTCGCCAGAAAAAGTTTCACCGGTGACGTATGCGTTTCCTGCGGAGTCGACGGCGATGCCCATGGCCTCATCGCTGCTACTCCCACCCAGGAAGGTGGAATAGACGACGGCATTCCCGGCCGGGTTTAGCTTGGTGACAAAGGCATCCCCATCCACCGTGCAATTGCCCTGGCAAGTCGTTTGAAAAGCGCCCGGTGTCACGGGGAAATCGAAGGAGTCTGTAAACCCGGCAAGGTAGGCATTGCCAGCTTTATCGATAGCGAGACCCAGTACTCCGTCGTCGAAAGATCCTCCCAGGTAAGTCGAGTAATTGAGCACAGGATCGATGATCAGGGTCCGCCTGCGATCATAAGGTCCCAAGGCAAAGTGGATCTCACCATCACGTCCAACCACGTAACGGCTCTGGACCAAATGCCGGGCGCCATTTGCCTCCTGGTACGCCACTGGCTTCTTCAGGCGTATGGTTTCGCTTCCGGACTTGAGCAAAACGTCTCCGTTTGTCGCCATCGAAACACTTTCAGCGCCGTCGACCCGAAAGCGAATCACATCTGGGTCCTGCTTCGGTGCCACCGAGAGGTCGTACTCCAGTTGCCCGCCGTTGCCGTAATAGATCACATCCACGCCCGGGTATACGTCGCCAAGCTTGGCGCGAGCGTAGGTTGGGATATTCCTGAGCCACTTTTGCGAGTCTCTGCCGCGAAGATAGTTGCTCTTGCCTGGCAATTCATCAAGGCCTGTCACGCTTGGCGCTCCGTTACTGCCAAGAAACTTGAACTGGAACGCGTGAACGGAATTAACGTCGATAAGAGGAGTAGCGCCGGGGTGGTTGGGCAGGGCTTTGATTCCCGACCAGTCATGATGCGACAAGTTCACGCTGAGTCCGTCAGCGGACAGGAGAATGTTGACGTGAGGAGAACGAGAAACAAATAGCGCTTGGGGACCGGCTTGGCCGTCATTGCGCTCGAAGCTCAGCGGCAGATTACCGTATACCTTCTCAATCGCCAGCCGCGAAGTCATGGCGTTCAGCTTCTGGCTTTGGGTGATGTCGGTCAGGTCCTGCGCGAAAGTGGAGAAAGCAATTGCGATAAGGATGGCACTGAGGCACACGAGCCGGTTCATACATACCTCCCGCTCCGGGCGGCATCACCCGTTGCGAATTCTCAAGAAACAATTCCCAAATGTCTCGTACTCATGAAACGTAGACTTTTAGGTAAAAGATGTTTCCGTCAGCGGTAAGTATGATCTTGCCTCGAACCTGAACTTTCCTCTGCAGCGATTTCGCTTCGGTCGTCTTGATGACTCAAACAGCGAAATGACAGCAGCAGTACCGCACTTTGTTCGCTACGGTGCGCCCAATCGACCCCGAAGTCAAGACCACGAACGTGGGTGGCGGACGAGGTATCAATAATCGGCTGGTGGCCCGCATATCCCTTGGCCCACTATTTGCCTTCCCGGGGCAAATGTGGGGCTCTTTCCTGATCGCAAACGAATTGATTGTGGCGTCCTTTTATGATGGGTCGGCTGGTGGCTGATTAGATAACCGTGTCGGCTCCCAGCCGCCGGGTAAACTTGGTGCGCTCAAAGCAACCAAGGCTCGGAGGAAAGGAGCCGAGCACATGAAGATTGTAGGTTGTGATTCGAACAACGAATCATGGTCTGACAATGTATGACCGGATAGATGGTTGGTGGAACCCAGTTCCCATCGCAGGATTCTGCAAGCGAGCCTTGGTGGCATGAGCAAAAGACAAGAACACCGGCAACGGCAAAAACAAAACCCTCTACGAAGGGAAAAGACAAAAACCTTCGTCGCCACACGTGTCCCTTGACAACGCCGACACGGTTATAGAGGGTGGCCCATCCCGCCTTCTTTTGGCCGGGTGGGGGCTTTCTTCCTGAGGACCGGAGGCCCGACATATCAAGGCCCAGTACTTCAGCACAGGGTAGTAGCACGAGACACCCATTCCACTCTGCCGAAGGCTTGTGCGCAGGCAAAGCCGAAGCACACATAACAATCGGGCGCGCGGCCCGCAATCGCCCGCCATCTGCAAATGCGCGACTGATCGCTCATCACACGTCACCGTGTCCCACGCACTTTCGCCCTACTCTCTGCGAGCGATAAACCAGTACAGGTGAGGCAAGGGATTTGTGTCTCTTGCCTTCGCCGGCAGCCGAAACTGCGGGCGATCCAGATCTTTGATAACTAGACAGTAAACCGAAGTAGATTCCACTCTGCAACAGAACCGGCAATCTAAGCCCTTTGTTTTTAGGACTTTAGATATAAGTCCCTTTGTATGGCAGAACTTGCCACATAATCGTGCGGTAACCCCTTTGTTTTCAAGATCGCTGGGGGGAGGGGGTACCCTATTCTCGATCTCCATGTACTACTGCCATCGTCCCATTTTCCTCTTGACTCGCCAACGAAGTGGGCGATAAAGTCTCTCCCCAAAGTCGGGCCAGATAGCGAACTCCGCATTGTGAACACGGGGACTAACAAACAATGGTTTACGAGAAACCTACGGTAACCACGGAACTGGTCGAGACTGGCGCCCAGCCGCAGCAAGCCATCGGATTCTTCTTCGTTGCAGCGGTGGCGGCCGCTGATGTAGGCGTCTGGGTCATCGCGACACGCCGCATTACACGCGCCACTCACAGCGTATCGGGACTTAGTCCTTCCCGGCCGCCGCTTCGGGTGGTGGTGCTTCCCGGCGCAAGCGTACCTCGCCTTCAGCGTTCCAGTCTCATTCAAATCGCCTAATCTGGGGGTAACGCTGTGCCCGGCCCCGATGTTCTCTTTGTCAATCTTCCGCCGCACGAGTCGTATTATGCCGACGGCGTTCCCCATCTCGGAATGTTGTACGTGCTCACCTCTCTGCGCGAGCATGGATACTCCGCCGGATACCTCGACTGCGCGCAACGAGGCACGCGGCGGAACGACGTTCTTCGCCTCATCCGCGAATCCAATCCTCGCATGATCGGCTTTTCGGTTGACACCGATAACCTGTACAACATTGCCGCGTTCACCAAGTTTGTGCGAGACAGCTTGGGACCGGCGGTGCCAATCGTTCTTGGAGGCCCAGCCAGCCAATCTCAGGCGGAACAAATGATTACCCTGAGCGCGGCCGACGTGGTCGTGATCGGCGAGGGCGAGTACTCGACCTGCGAAGTCGCCGACGCGCTTCTCAGCGGCAAGGGCCGCCTAGAAGACGTGGCAGGCCTTTGCTATCGCGGCGCCGACGGCCAGCCCAGGCGAACCGCCGACCGCGACCCCATCGAAGACCTTGACGCGCTTCCTTTTCCCGACCGCGGATTTCTGCCCGACGACCGGCGCTACGAGGTTTGCCTCATCTCCGGGCGCGGCTGCCCGTTCCGCTGCACGTTTTGCTTCGAAGGTCGCATGGGCAACACCTATCGCCATCGATCGGCAGCCAACCTCGTGGCTGAGATCGAACAGTTGGTGGAGCGCTATAAGCGCCCGTTCGTCATGATCAATGACGATACCTTCACCGCCGACGTGGAACACACCCGCGAGTTTTGCCGCCTCATGCGCGAGCGCTTCACTCCTTGGAAGGATCTGCTGTTTTTCTGCGAAGTGCGGGCCGACATTCTGAACCGCCATCCTGACCTGATTGATGAGCTGGTTGCTGCTGGAGTGGCCCGCATTCAGGTCGGTGTCGAGTCGGCCAGCCGCTCAATGCTCAAAGACTACAAGCGGCTCAACGTCAAACCGGAAGTAGTCGAATCGATGGTTCGCCGCTTTCACGAAGCCGGTATCGCGAGCGTCTATTGCGGATTCATTGCCGGCGGCCCGCGCGAGACCCGCGAAACCATGCAGGAGACGCTGGACTTTGCGCATCACCTTATGACGGAGGTTGCGCCCGGCACCTTCGAATGCAATATGTCGTTTCTGACGCCCTTGCCGGGCACCGATGTTTACGAGCATCCGGACGCCTATGGTTTGCGTCTCCTCGACACCGACCTCAAACAGTCAACCAATTTCAATCTGTGTATCGCTGAGACGGAGACGCTGTCGGCCGATGATGTCACCAATCTCCGGCAGGAATTTCTCTCGCGGATCGACCACGACATGGACGCAGTCGTGAAGAACCTTCCGCGTTCGGTGATTCAACGCCACATGACGCTCAAGAAAGATTTTGGAATTAGCACCCGCTATGCCGACAAGATTATGCGGTTCCAAGGATGGGCGGAGTATTGGGAGATTGTCGGCGGAACGGACGGATTGGAGCCCGCGGAAGCCCTCTCCGACGACGCCATCCTCGATCGGTTCCCGACCCGCCTCGGCATGCAGGCCCGGATGGAAGACGGCTGCGCCCGTATTCCGCAGGGCCCCCGCACCCTGGCCCTGAATCGCACCGGCACTGAGATCTACAAGCGCGTCGAGCGGCAAACTCAGTACGCGAGAAATCGTTGATGACCTGGAACGCAGCCTGAACGGTACGGCGCCCGGGCGATCGGAACTCCAGGCTGATGTGATCGCGGTAATACGCTCGTTGGATGAACAGTGCGGACTATTCCTGAAAGATTATTGAGAGGATTGCCATGGACATGCAATTCGTTTTCGGATTTGTCAGCGGTATCGGCTTTGTAGGGCTGGTTCTCGCCGCCTTCCCAAACCTGCTGAAGTCCCGGAGCTGAGTCGAGGTGAGGTGCCCCACTGCCTGCCCTGAGCAAAGTCAAAGGGTTCGGCCTTCTTTTGGCCTAACGTGGGTACTCACCACCTCATCTTTCCCACTTATCACGCAGCCCTGTGTCCCACGTACTTTCGCCTGCCTCCCCGCAAGCGATAAACCAGTAAACGTGAGGAGGGGATTTGTGTCTCTTGCGTAAGACCGGCCCGACGGTATCGGTCCATAGGGTTCTTTGATAAATAGAAAGTGAACATGGGCCATCCGCTCTCGGCAACAACCAGCGCCGCAATAACTCGCTTGTTTGCAAAACTTTAGCTATAAGTCCTTATGTTTACTAGAACTTGGATATGAGTCGTGCTGTAAACCCTTTGTTTTCAAGATGAGGATAGGGGGTGGGTACCCAGTTCTCGCGCCATTACCAGCCCATCTGCTGCATCCGATTCAAGATGATCGCGCTGTAGCGGTTCATACGCTCGGGCCGTCGTTTCAGCGGACCCGGTAAGGTCGCCGCCAGTCGCGCTGCCTCTTCCCGTCCAATGTTCCGCGCCGGCGTTCGGTAATAGACGCGGCATGCCGACTCTGCACCGTAAATTCCGGGGCCCCACTCGACTACGTTCAAGTAGAGCTCTAGGATGCGCTGCTTTCCGAGCACAAATTCGGCCACCGGAACCAGCGAGGCCTCTGCGCCCTTGCGCACGATCGATCGGCTCGTCCCGAAAAAAAGGTTCTTCACCAGTTGCTGTGTCAGCGTGGAGGCTCCGCGGGTGCGTTCGCCTTCCAGGTCTTCTTCGGCAGCGATTTGCATCTCGTGCCAGTCGAACCCGTTGTGTTTGTAAAAGCGCCCATCTTCTGCTGCGATCACCGCGTGCTGCAGGTTGAGCGAGATCTGGTTCAGCTGGACGAATTCATATCGTTTCTGATAGGGCTTGTCATGAATCCATGCCTGCAACCGGCGCTCGATCTGCACCGCAGTTGTCGGCGGATCAACCCAGCGCGCCGCCACCAGCAGCAGCGCAGCATCCAACCAAAGAACCAGCGCTAGGGCGACAAGCCATCGCGCGAACAACCACAGGTAATTCTTCAAGCTCTGGGTCTTGGCGGGCTGAATTTTCCTAGAGGTCACGTTTCAGAATACTAACGTGGAAGTTCACTGCCCGAGCAGATCAGAAGTTCCCCAACTGCTCCTTCAACCGCTCGGGTGAAAGATGGCAGAAGATTGGCGAAAAATGCTGTTGCGGCACAGCGTCTCCGCTCTGGCTAAAAGAAAGGTACGGCTCCTGGTCCATACTCCATGCGTCCCATCGCGGAAGCCCCGGACAATTAGGATCTCCGGACTTCGCAAAGTTCGTCCAATAAGCCTGGATTATTTGCGAGAGCTTGTGGTCCGTCGAGTTGACTGGCAACCAACTGAAGCTGCGGGCGTCGAACGTTCCGAAGACGTAAGGAAGCTCGAGCGAATGAAAGGCCCCGAGCTCTGCCTCACCTTTTCCGGGAACCGAACGATCGAACCGGTAAACGTATGCCTTCTGTCCAGCACTCGTGGTCAGCGCAGCTTCTGCTCCAATGGGGCACGCCGCCAGGATGTCATTGCCGGTCTGGTCTATGGCGGGCGCGCCGTGTATGAGCATCTCGGCGGAGTAGTAGGCAACGGCAATGTCAGTCCAGTTGCCATAGAGCGGGCGGGCCAGCGCCGCCATTTGTTTCAGCTGTTCGCTCACGCCCGGCTTGGCGGCCGGCTGCGGCAACTTTTTCGCAGCGGCAGCGGCGCCGATGCGGAAGGCGCTGAACTCTCTCGCGTTCAGTCCAGCCAGCAGATCGACCGGCTGAATTTTCCCTTCCGCAAAAGCTTTCGCCGGCGATTGCGGGAGCACCCAGCCGTCTACGATGGACGCGTTCGGGTCGTAGCCCATGAACTGCGACGCGATCAGGCGATCTTCGATCTGGCTGATCTGGGTAGCCGGCAACTTCCTCAGAATCGCAAGTTGCGACCCGGGCTCGCCACCGGCCTCTTTCCCGACGGCCACTCCCAACGGCTCCATCTGAGCAACGGTGCGTTCCGGTCCCAGACCGAACGCAGCACCACTCTCCGCGATGACCCGGCGAAACAGGCCTTTGGTGAGCGGAGATGTCATGAGCGTCGTCGCATCAATTGACCCAGCGGACTCGCCGAAGAGCGTGACATTTCCAGGGTCGCCACCAAACTGCGCAATGTTCTGCTGAACCCACTGTAGTGCGGCAATCTGGTCAAGCAGGCCGTAGTTGCCCGAGCTGTGATGCGGAGACTCGGCAGTCAGTTCAGGATGAGCGAAGAAACCCATGCCTCCGAGGCGGTAATTGATCGTAACTACCACGACATCCTGAGCCGCGAGCACGTTCCCGTCGTAACCGCCTCCGCTTCCGCTCCCGACCCTGTTGCTTCCACCGTGCAGCCAAACCATCACCGGAAGATGCGCGGTCTGGGTGAGCTGCGGTGTCCAGATGTTTAAGTACAGACAGTCTTCCGATGGATCCAGAACCTGTAGCGGGTATTCGACTCCGTAAGCCGCTGCCAGCGGTTGAATGAAGCTATCAGTACCGTCCAGCCGTTGCATGCAAGGATGCGACGGCTTCGTAGCGTCGCGAATGCCAGACCACACAGCTACGGGTTGCGGCTCCCGCCAGCGCAGCGGTCCGACAGGAGGAGCGGCGAACGGAATTCCTTGGAAGATGGCAAGATTGCCTTCCTGCTTTCCCGCAATTGCGCCCCCGGCTAAATGAACGAGAGGTCCACTAGGAGCCACAGGCTGCGGTTTCTCAGCAGCAACAAGAAAAATTGGCAGCGAGAGAAATAGACAAAGTAGTCGCATGATGAACCTTATGCATCGTACAAGAGTCCCATACTCTCCTGAATTGATTTGGTCCTACTGAAGCAAATCCCGGTGAATACACTCTATGACGTCGGGGGATCGACCACCGGAGGCTTTTTAGGTGTCAACTTGCGGAACAAGAACTCTTGCATGATGTTCACACCAGCGCCTGTCGCAATCCCGATGAGCGTATTGTTCAGGGTGGTTTCGAAACCGTGGCGGCTGCCTTCGGGATAATAGAGATTAGAGATCGCTCCGCTCGCTAGGCTGCCTCCGATTCCGGAGTAATCCGGCTGCCACTTGCCGTTATCGCCCTTGGTCATCACTGATCGTGCCAGGGCCCAGACGATGCGCGATTTGATTGTGCCTGTGCCTTTGTAAAAATATCGCGGGTCCTGATGCAAAATCGACGGCAGGATGGCATTGCTGATGTATGTGCCGATAAAAAAGTCGCCATACGCAGCGCCGAAGCGGTTCGCATAGCCGACCGCGCCCTGTCCGTAGCCGGGCATTGAGTTGTTCGCCTGCTGCCCTCCAGCAATGATCCCAGCAATCAAGAACGATGTCGGATCGATCGCCGCCTTCCATGCCAGCCCAAACTTCTGCCGGGTATTCATGGGCACTGCATCCGCGACGTAGGTCGCGTAAAAGTTTGGAATTACTGCCAGCAGGCGTTGTTGCTCCTGGACCTTGATCTGTTCTGTTGCGATCTCCTCCGTCGTCAGGCGGACACTTACGTCAGTGACGATCGGAGCCAGTTCAAGCGTGATCGCCGGTGCCAGGTAGCCGGTTTCGGAGGTCAGGTTCGCAGACAGTGTCTTCGTCTTGAAGCCAGGAAGCGCGAAGTTCAGGTCGAACGGTCCCGGCGCAACATTGGAAAAGGAGAAACGGCCGTCCTGTTCGGTTAAGGTCTCCACAGCCGGAGTTGACGCCTGGCGAGTGAGTATCACATGGGCGCCGGCGACGGGAGTGCCTGTAGCATCCAGCACCGTACCGCTCACGCTTCCAATTGCCGAAGCAGTTTGTCCCAGCCCGATCGTTGGCGCACTCGCAACAGTAGAGCTGGCCTGGGGCTCGTCGGCCGCCGCAGTGGAATTTACACTGCTGTTTTGAGCGAACAGGAGAGAAGAGCCAAGCAGAAGTCCGCCAACCAACCTGGCGCCGAGCAATGTGACGCGAAACAGAAAGTTGGAATTGTCCTGCGACCTGCTCGGGCCCATTGGTACGATACTCTCCCCGGGAAAGCGACTCATCCTCGGAACTAGGCGGTTCCGAAAAAGATCGCGGTTGTGGCAAGACTAGCACAACAATGGCTGGCCATGATGGACGGGCGCCTGCGCGAAGAGTGCTGCAACGGGTCGATAAGGCTTCCCTTTCTTCCAGTAGAAGCCAGGCGAAATTGAGCAGCTTGGCGCAAGATACCGCTTGTGTTCGGCGAAGGAGCAGTGCACAATAGCGCGCACGATTGTCGCCGTGGCCTGACCTTCAACGATGGCGCCCGCTTCGTCAGGAGGTTTCGCTTATGCTCGAATTGCTCCCCATTAGCCTCGGCTTCTGCCTTGGCGTCTGCTTGCGCCTTCCCGGTAGCCGTGCAGTTCGCGCATTAACCGCGAGTGCGATTGTGCTCACTGCACTCGCTTCTTTCGTAATGAGCGGTGAGTACAACATCAGCGCGTCGTATTTTTCCCTCGACTTGCTGCAAACCTCGCTGGGGTTTGTTTTCGGAACAGTGGCATCGCAATCTGGTCACCGCATTTCTGATCTGCGGAGATCGCATAGGCGGCCTCAAGCTGAGCGTATATCGCTGCGTCCTGCGGCGTAGAAGGAGGGCCGATGTCGAAACTCCAGAAGACTTGCAAGGAGATCCTGGCGGTCCTCGCCTACATTCTGTCTTTCGTCATCGGCAAGAGGCGAGCGCCAGTTAAGCATTGTGTGTGTCCCCCGGCATTAAAGAAGCCGGATCCATTCCTGTACTCGCAGCAGTACCTGATAAGCCTCGGCCTTCCGGTCACGTGGGACAACCCTGACATTTTCATCTACCAGGGCAACACGCTGGTGGATCCGCATAGTCTTCACGCCAACACGACATACACGGTAGTGGCGCGCATCTGGAACAACTCTCCGGATGTGCCGGTAATCAACCTGAAGGTGAACTTTTCGTTTCTCTCGTTCGGCATGGGAACGCAGTCGAACCCGATCGGCGCAACAGCCGTCGACCTTGCTGCGAAGGGACTGCCCGGATGCCCCGCTTTCGCCTATATGGCGTGGACGACACCCGCGACGCTGGGACACTATTGCCTGCAAGTGCTGCTCGAACCTCCGGACGACAGCAATTGGCTGAACAATCTTGGGCAGCGCAACACTGACGTCACGCAACCGCAGAGTCCTGCGCTCTTCACCTTTACGGTTGGAAACCACGTCGCACCTCGTGCGCGAAACGTGAATTTCAAGGTCGATTGCTACGCCATTCCGCCACTGCCGGCCTGCTCTGAAATTCTGTTGACGGCAAAGGGCTCCCGTTCCATCAGTAAGACCGCGCCGCCGATTCCCGCGGGGTGGAACGTGGTACTGACGCCGTCCACGCTGCAACTGCTGACGGGCGAAGAAAAAGAAGTTCAAGCCGCGATCACACCGCCAAGCGGCTTCCACGGAACGATGCCGTTTAACGTTACCGGGACCGACGATTACGGCCTTGTGGGCGGAGTCACTCTCGTCGTGGAGGTGCCGTAATGCCTAACTGGTATCCGTCATGGACTAAGTGTTGTGACCCGGCGAACTATCGCGGTTTGCCGGTGGGAGCGATGGTTGCGATTGGTTCGGTCGGATTGATCATGGGGATTGTGGCCAGCTTGGCCGCGTTGTCGGTCGGCGTCGCTATTTTTCTGGCTTCCCTCTGTCTTGCCGCCATCGCCTTCTGTAACTGGTGGCTCGACGTGCGCTTGATCTGCCTCGGTGGTGACAGGAGCGTTGTCGGCGCGATCTACCATCTGGAACCTCCGGTCGAGACCGACGCGTTTTGGAACATCGTGGATGCCGACACGGACTTCAGCTTCAATCTTCTGCTGTGGCAATTCATTCCCCAGAATTCCCTGCCGCAGTCATTTATCACCAATCAGTGGACGCCAGGAGGGTTTCCGCAACTCGCCGCGGACTGGCCAACCTTGCCGCCGCTCGTACCAGCAGTCCCATTCGCGGGAGTGTCGGAAGAGGTCAACCTGATTGTGGCGCAACAAAGCATGGCGAGCCTCGGTCTTGGATTCGGTGGGCAGAATATTAATGACGCCGACAAGCCCGCTGATCCGCAGGGCACTACCCAACAGCACTTCCTGATGCACTGCGAAATCGAAGGCCCGGGCATGCACGATCTGCTCATTCTGCTGGAAGTGATGGCTGCCATTCTCGTCGCGGCTATGTTTGTTATTGCCATACCGGTGGTTGGGCCCATCCTGTCGTGGATCCTGATTGCCCTGGCCTTGCTGGCATTTCTGATTGGCGGTCCCGCGGTAACGCATGACGATGCCAGCCCGCCCGCCGGCGGCGACTGGGGCGGCACCTTCCATCCGTATGAGAAACCGGGCAACCCAGGCGGTCTTGTCGATTTGGCCTATGTGTTCGGGCGGTGGGTTTACGATTCCCTCCATGCGGGAGCCGAGAGTAATGAACTCCATCCCGTGCATTACATGATCAAAATAGGATGTGCTACGCAGAGTAATCTATCGATGGGAATCTGGCCCACAGACTTGGGGGAGCTTCAGCAAAAATACGACCAGGAGTTCGGTGTGATTAATTCGCCGACCACAATTGAAATTCAGAAGCAGCCGCAGAACCAGTGGACCGTGCACCCGTTGCTGGATGGATGCCTGGGTAGTTCACCCTATCCGGTGCCACCTCCGCCAGTTATTGTTTAACATATGAGGGCTTAACCACTCCCCATAAGATGATTTGAGCAAGACTTACGGTTTGGGTGAAGGGGAGCTTGCACTCGTCTGGCTAGGCGAGGTCGAATTGGACCCACTACTCGGAGTAGTCGATTTTTTAGCCACGGGCTTCTTCTTCGCTGCAGGCTTCTTAGGTGGCTCGGCCTGGGCCAGTTCAAGTTGTTTGCGGGCTTCGGTCGTCGCCGCCTGAGCAGCGGCCAATTGCTCCTGTTGCGCCTTGATCTGACTTCTCGCTTGATTGAGTTCCTGTTGTTGAGCCGCAGTGAGTTGCTCCAGTGATTCCCCCAAATTGCGACGCACCGAATTGAGCATCTGCAACTGCTGCGCCAGTGCCTCAGAGTCGCTGTTCGATCCGAAGGCGCGGGTGGCGTCTACCAGCGAACTGACAACTTCACTCAGGGCATATACATTGCGATAGAGTTTGAACTCGGCACTCAAGTTCTCAGAATCCGCTCTGACAGCGGCAATCAATGCTGGCAACGCGGAGGATAAGTTTCGCTGCACCGAGTCGCAATTCGCCTGCGCTCCGCTCTTTGCGACGCTGCCGGTCTTCCATTTCTCAATATGCAACCGACTTATGTCGAGACTGATCTGCGAGGCGGCATTTTCGAGCTTGTCCACTTCTGGCAGGATTGAAGGCTTAGGTGTACTAGTGACGCTAGCCGGCGTCCCACTGGCTGCGTCTACTTTGGGCGCCTGGGAATCCGGCGTCTGTGCCAACAACGATGCGGCAACTGAATAGACGAGTATGCAACTCAGGTTGTTCTTCATTTCAATTCCGCGGCCAAATCAGCAACGAAAATCGCGGACGAGGCGGGCAAGTCTTTCAGGAGCAGCAGCAAAGACTTCGATGTCATTTAACAACAGAAAGCTCAAGACTGCCAGAAATCGGCGAGGTTTTGTTATTTCGAAACTGGCTTGGTTGATCCCTGCGGTTCTATTAAGCTCTAACGACTTCACACCAGATTCCCGCCCCGGCGTCATCACTGCCCGGAATAGACCGGTGCGTGTATTCTTATTGGTCTGGCCGGAACGGTTTGTGAAGACAATGTCGTTCCCTTCGGCAAATTCATCATGCCCGACCGCCTGTCTGCCCCTCGGGCTGCGACCTCAACGGAGACGAAATGGGTACCAAGACGCAAAGTGAACCAACACCAGTGGGCGAAACTCGCCCGCGAAATACCCGCAACAACTTCGAATCGGACCTCGCACTGGAGTTCCTGCGGGTTGTCGAAGATGCGGCGATCGCTTCCGCCAAGACCATGGGACAGGGCGACCGCAAGCGTGCCGACCAAGTGGCCACGGAAACGATGCGGTCGGTGATGGATTCCGTCCCGATGGACGGCACCATTGTGATTGGCGAAGGCGAGCGCGACGAAGCGCCAATGCTCTATATCGGTGAAAAGGTCGGCAAGAACGATGGCGGCGATTATCCCGCAGTCGATATCGCGGTCGACCCACTGGAAGGCACCAACCTCTGCGCGAATGGTCTGCCGGGTGCGATCACTGTGTTGGCGGCATCCGAGCGCGGCGGGCTGCTGCACGCCCCTGACTGCTATATGGAAAAGATGGTGGTCGGCCCGTCGTGCAAGGGAATGGTCGATCTGGAAGCGCCGGTGGGCCACAACCTGGCGGTGATTGCGAAGGTATTGGGCCGCAAAGTCGAAGACCTGGTCATCGTGATACTAGACCGCCCGCGCCACGAGCGTCTCATTGCCGACGTGCGCAAGGCGGGAGCTCGCATCCTGCTGATTTCCGACGGCGACCTTTCGCCTGGCGTTGCGGCTGCGATGCTCGGCTCCGGCGTACACGCCGTCATGGGTTCGGGCGGCGCTCCCGAGGGCGTCATTACGGCGGCGGCGATTCGATGTCTGAATGGATACATGGTCGGCCGCCTCACGGGATATACACCCGAGCAGGCGGAGCGCATGCAGGACATGGGCATCAAAGACCCCAAGCGGATTTATACCGCAGAGGAGCTCGCGCCTGGCAAGAACATCGTGTTTGCGGCAACCGGTGTGACCGACGGTCCTCTGCTCAAAGGCGTGCGTTTCTTCGGCGACGGCGTCCGTACGAGTTCGCTGGTGATGAAGATGACGAATCGCAAGGTACGGTTTATCGAGAGCATTCATGTCAGCAAGAGCCCGGACGCGAAAGTGCGTATCCCTTAGTCCCTTGCGGCAAGTACAAGAATGGCGGCCCTCCTTGCGGAGGGCCCTCCTCATTTTCCCATGCCGGAAATCGCAGCCGGTCGCACGCCATTTCCCGCTTGACAGATTCCCAACAGGAGTACACTTTGCTTAGAACAAGGTAGCTGCGCCACTGAAAGCGTTTCGTGTAGAGGTACTCATGAACGTTCATTTCAGCTACAAGATTTGCAAGACTTCCGACCTCGAAAAACAAGTCAAGCAACAACTGGAAAAACTGGGCAAGTACCTTCAGGTATTTCGTCCTGATTTGGTGCACGTCAAGGGCATCGTGGAGGAAAGCTCGGCACGCGAGGGCTTCGTCGTGTCTCTGAACCTGCGCTTGCCTACCGGACAGATGGCCGCGCAGGAGAAGAACTCGGTCGCGGCCGCCGCTATCAAGGCCGCCTTCGATGCGCTCACCGAGCAGCTGAAGCGGCACAAGCACGTGCTGCGCAGCAAGCACAAGTGGGTGCGTCGCCGCGACACAGACCGTCGCGACGCTGAGATCGCTTCGTTTGAAAGCACCTTCGCCGTGGTGCGCCCCGAGACCGTTTCGCCACTCGACATCGCCAGCTACATCGACATTAACCTGCCGCGGCTGGAGCGCTTTGTTGAACGCCAGATTGCTTATCGTGAAAGCCTGGGTGAGTTGTCGCCTGGGCACGTGGCTCCCGACGAAGTTGTGGCGGAGGCCATCGCCATTGCGCTGAGTGACGATTTGGAGAAGCCGGAGCGGATCAAGATTGAGCCCTGGCTTTACCGCCTAGCCGGCGAGGCCATTGATCGCATCAAGGCCGGTGACGGCGAACTTGGCGAAGTGTCTTTTGAGCATCGCCACGGTGAGCCGAATGTGCAGGCCAGCGACGAGGCGCGGCTTCAGTTCCACCAGCCCGACGACCGGTTGCTGGAGGAAGGGACAATCGCCGACGATCATGCCGACAATCCCGAGAAGTTGGCCTCTCGGCGGGAACTGATCCAGCTCGTTCAGCTCGCGCTGCAGGGCGCCCGGCAGTCCGACCGCGAGCTCTTCATCCTGCATGCAGTCGAAGGCTTCACCCAGGAAGAGATCGCCGTCATCACCAGTCACAATTTGGAGGAGGTGCGTGCGTCTATTGGCAAAGCGCGCCGGCACCTGCAACGTGCCTTGCCCATCAAGAACCTGTTCAAAGAGAGGCTCGTGGAGTTTTCTCACAGCACTTGATCGCGGCTGTCTGCCGGCCGCCGTTTGTAGTTTTCAATTCACATCGACGCAGGAGAATCGGAATGATCACCAGAGCTGATATCCGAGAGCTCGCTAATTTCCACTCACCGGAAGGCCGAGCTGTTACGTTCTACTACCAGCCCACCACACCCGCCAATCGCTCCCATCGCGATGAAACCATTCTGGTCAAGGACCTTGTTAGCAACGCCCTCCGCGAGGCAGAGAAAAATGGAGGGCGCTACAAATCGACCGATGCTGATTTGCAGCGTATTCTCTCAATGACCGACGGGCTGCGCAGCAACGGACGCAAAGCGAAAGCGGTATTCGCGTGCGGCGCACAGCACTTCTGGCGCGAGTTCGATCTGCCCGCGCGCCTGCCGAAGACGAATGTGATTCTCAACCAGCGATTCCATCTCAAGCCGCTGGCCGCGATCTTTGACGGCATGCAACATGCCTGCGTCGCGCTCGTCGATCGCAATAAAGCCCGAGTGTTTGAGATCATCGACAACGTGATCGTGGAGAAGCTCGACTTCATCAATGAACTGACCCGCCGGGGCCGCAGCGATGGGTGGGGAGGCTATGATGCCGGACACATCGAGCGCCGCATCGCCAACGAAACCATGCAACATTTCAAGGTTGTGTCTGACGCCATAACCAGCCATTTCCAGAGCGGCGGATGCGAGAAGTTGCTCATCGGCTGTCATGACGACATCTGGTCTGAGTTCGAGCCCCAGCTTCACTCATACGAGCGGCAACGGCTGGTGGGGCGCTTCCGAATCGATCCGAAAACCGCGACCGAGCGCGAAGTCTACGAGCTGGCCATCGATCTTTTGCAGCACCACGACGAAGAGCGTAAGCAGGAAATGATCACTAATGTGATCGGCGAGGCGCATCGCAATGGCCGCGGGGCCATCGGACTGCGGCGGGTGCTGCGCTCCATTGAGGCGGGCGAGGTGCAGACGCTGATGATTGCCTCGAGCTTCGACGCACGTGGCGTAAAGTGTTACCACTGCGGACACATGGACCTGCACCTCGCGCCAACGTGTGTGATGTGCGGCAAGCCCAACACCGAATTGGAAGACCTCGGCGACGCTATCGTTGGGCACGCGATACGCCATGGGCTCGACCTGGTGTACGTCGGCGACGATGAGCAGTTCGACAAGATCGGCCGCATTGCAGCGCAACTTCGTTTCCGCGCCGACCAAAGCACACCGGCAAAGGTCGCGGTGTAGCTATTAAGTGGTGAGTGTGCCCCAGGTTCACGCCCCGTTTGGGGCGCTAACCTGGGTTCTTAGTGTCGGTCAGGTCGTCATCTAGAATGAACTCATCTCAATGCGTTCCGTCCTCATCACTTTTCTGTTAGCGACCGCGCTCTTCGCGCAGTCGCTGAAGCCTCTTCCCGCCGATGACGCGGCGCGGATAACCGAGTTCTATCGCCTCGCCGATCAAGTTCAAGACAAAGTGTGGCCCGGCTGGAGCAAGGCCACGTCGCCTCTTTTGCTCATCACCACCGCCACCGAATACCTGACACACTTCCCCGCTCCGCCGAAAGATTTCCAGAAGGTCGGTGACGATCTGTATTCGCGGCCGCGCCAATTCGCTCCCGACTTGCAGGCGACATTTCCCGCTTTCGGGATTCCTCCGGTCATTGTCATTGGAGAGCCGAAGGCCACACAAAGCCAGACCAGCACGCCATGGCTGTTTGTAGTAATGCACGAACACTTTCATCAACTGCAACGGGCGCGGCCGGACTACTTGAAAGCCATTAACGATCTCGGCCTCAGCAAGGGTGACGCGACTGGGATGTGGATGCTTAACTACCCGTTCCCGTATGACGAGCCCGAGACCGCGCAGTCGTTCGCGCATCTGCGCGACACGCTGCTGGCAGCGCTTAATGAGGTGGACCAGCAAAAGTTCGCTCCACTCGCAAAGGCATATCTCAAGGAGCGCAAGATGTTCTTTGCGCAGTTCCTGCCCGGCGATCGCAAGTACTTTAGTTTTCAGCTCTGGCAGGAAGGAGTGGCCCGCTACGTTCAAATCAAATCGGCTGAGGCAGCCTCTGACTATCAGCCCTCTGCCGCCTTCGCCGCTCTGCCTGACTTCACTCCCATCAACACCTACGCACTCACTGTGCGCTCACACACGCTCGACGAGTTGAAGCACGTTGATCTCGCGCAGCAGAAGCGCGAAGCATTCTATTCCTTTGGCGCCGTCGAAGCCCTGCTTCTCGACCGAATCAATCCTGGTTGGAAGGACGAATACTTCAAGCACCTGTTGACGACAGAGCCGCTGTTTCCATCCACGAAGTAGCTCAACGGGCGACCAACCCTTCTGGGCAGCGTCCGGCGACGAAGTTTGAATTTTCTCCCGTGCTATCCTGCCTTTCCTCTATTCTTGGAGACATCATGAAATTCACTCGTCGCGATTTCCTCGCCACCACAGCCGCCGCGTCTGCCTCCCTTGCGCTCGATCTGCAAGCGCAAGAAGCCCCGGGATACAAACCGCCGGTTCCTGGACCGAAGCCCAAGTTCCCTGTTCTGATCTGCGCGGCGAATGGTTACGAGTATCTCGATCGCGGCTACGCCGTGCTCAGCGGTGGCGGCGACACGCTCGATGCAGTGATGAAAGTGATTACCGGGCCGGAAGACGATCCCAACGACGATTCCGTTGGACTCGGCGGTCTACCGAACGAAGATTGTGTGGTCGAACTCGACGCCTGCTGCATGCACGGGCCCACGCGCATGGCGGGCTCGGTTGCGGACGTGCGCAACATCAAGAACGTGTCGCTACTGGCGAAGACTGTAATGGAGCACACTGGGCACGTCATGTTGGTGGGCGAAGGCGCGTCGCACTTCGGCAACCTGATGGGCTTTCCAAAGGAAAACCTGCTCACCGAGCGCTCCCGCAAAACGTGGCAACTGTGGCGCGAGACGATGTCCACCGACGACTGGTGGGGTCCCGGCCTCGCCAGTCCCAATTACAAATTTCCCGACACGGGTGGCGACAACACCGAAGTCATGCCGCTGATCGAGAAGATGGAAAAGATGGCCGCCAACATCGGCATAGAGCCGGAATTCCGCATGGCAGCCATTCAGCGCGTTCTCAAACCGCCGACAGGGACAATTAACTGCTCGGCGCTCAGTGCAAGCGGCGAAATGTCAGGCGCGACCACCACCAGCGGACTCGCATGGAAGATCGCCGGACGCGCAGGCGACTCGCCTATCATCGGCGCGGGCTGCTACTGCGATCAGGACATAGGCGCTGCGGGCGCCACCGGCAACGGCGAGGAGAACATCAAGGTCTGCGGCGCGCACACCATCGTCGAGAACATGCGTCACGGCATGTCTCCCCAGGATGCCGGCATGGACGCGCTCAAGCGCATCGTGCGCAACTACAACGGCGACATGCACAAGCTGGCGTACATGGATATGACGTATTACGTCCTGCGCAATGACGGCGCGTACGCTTGCGTGACATTGTGGGCTGGACCGCCCGATCATCTGAAGCGCTTCGCGGTTCACGACGACAAAGGAAAACGCTACGAGCGCGCGACACCGATGTTCCAGGGACCTTCGCTGGGATGGCCGCCGATGCCCGGCGGCAAGAAACTGAAGCCGGAAGCGAGGTAGACCGTTGCAACTCGTGGCTACCCAGCCAATCGCGCGGCTTCTCCGCACCTTGGCGCTGGCGCTATTCGGACTGCTCGCCCTGAGTGCGAGCTATTGCGGCGTCTTTGCTGCACCCGGAAACAACGGGCCAGACTTGCCCACCAGCTTTACCTTTCAGGGTGTCCGATATCCCAACGTGGTGGGACTGCCGTCCGGTTACGATGGCTCGCACGCACTGCCTGCCATATTGCTACTCCATGGCGCCCATGGCAAAGGGCAGGACATGATCAAACTCTGGAAGTCGTTCGCCG
>CAWIZK010000003.1:0-146030 GCA_963840555.1 uncultured Acidobacteriaceae bacterium | reverse complement strand
AAAATCAAGAGGGCTTTAGCCCCTGAGGGAACTGTGGCGTTGTCACACCAAGCAGCCGAAGAACAATCAGAACAACGGGCCCTGGTCGCCCTCGGCTGGGCCGCTCTTCCTGCCAGCTATCGCATCCCCGACAGGCGCCCCCACTCCATGAAGCCCGCGCCTGGTGCAAACATCTCGCCGAAACCCACTACGAAAACTTCCACGTCGCCTCCTGGTTTCTTCCCGAGGCCCTTCGCCCGCACTTCCACGCCATCTACGCCTATTGCCGCATCTCCGACGATCTAGGAGACGAAGTCGGCAACACCGCGCAGTCGCTTGCGCTGCTCGACCTGTGGGGTCGGGAACTCGATGCCTGCTACGAAGGTCGCGCGCGCCATCCCGTCTTTGTCGCACTCGCCGAGACCATCCGCGCCTGCTCCATTCCCGAAGAGCCCTTCGCCGATCTGCTCACCGCTTTCCGCCAGGACCAGGTCGTCACCCGCTACGCGACCATGCAGCGATGTTCTCGGCTACTGCCGCTACTCGGCCAACCCCGTCGGCCGGCTCGTCCTCTACGCCTGCGGCTATGCAGACGAAGAGCGCTTCCGCCTTTCCGACGCAACCTGCTCCGCTCTGCAACTGGCCAACTTCTGGCAGGACGTTCGCGTCGACTTCGCTAAGGACCGCGTCTATCTTCCGCAAGACGACATGCAGCGCTTCGGCGTCACCGACGCAGACGATTGAGAAGGGAATCGCCACGCCGGAGTTTCGCGCGCTTCTCGAACACGAAGTCGATTTCGCGCGCGGCCTCTTCTCAGGGCTTCCACTCATCGGCATGGTCGACCGCGATCTGGCCCTCGATCTCGATCTCTTCAGCCGCGGCGGTCTCGAGATCCTCAGCGCCATCGAGCGCCGCAGGATTATGATGTGTTCAGCGCGCGCCCGGCGATCTCAAAACGCACCAAGCTCGCCTCGCGCTGCGCGCCGTCAGCGGAAAGCTTCTGCCGTTCCTGCGCCTGGGCACGGACTAAAAGGGAAGGCCGCTTGACGCGAGAGACACCGCAAGCGATCACACTCGACGCCGCGTACGCAACCTGCCGGGCCATCGCCAAACGGGAAGCCAAAAATTTCTATTACGCCTTCGTCGCCCTTCCCGAGCCGCGCCGCAACGCCATCTGCGCCATCTACGCTTTCATGCGCAAGGCCGACGATCTCTCCGATGACGAAAGCATTCCGCGCGAGCAGCGCCTCCGCAATCTCGAGCAATGGCAGGCCGCATGGCACGAGCTGCGCAAGGCGCAGCGACCAGTGACCCTGTCTTCATTGCCGTCCGCGACGCCACGCAGCGCTTCAACATCCCTCTCAGCCTTCTCGACGAACTGATTGCCGGCACCACATCGATCTGAAAGCCAACCCCGGCGATGCGCCCGACACTTACGCCACCTTCGCCGATCTCTACCGCTACTGCTATCTCGTCGCGTCTGTCGTCGGCCTGGTCTGCATTCGCATCTTCGGTTACACCGATCCTGCCGCCGAAAAACTCGCCGAAGAAACTGGCGTAGCCTTCCAACTTACCAACATCCTGCGCGATGTTGCGGAAGACGCCGAACGCGGACGCGTCTATCTGCCCCTCGAAGACCTGGCCGCCCACAACGTGAGTCTCGAATCCATCCTGCATCGCGCGCAAAGCCTCGCCCCCGACAATAAACGAACGCGCACTTCTGTCCGAGATTGGCAAACGAGCGGAAGCCTACTACGCATCCGCCGCCAGGCTGCTTCCGCTTATCGACCGCGAGAGCCGCCCCGCGATGTGGGTTTTGGTAAGGATTTATTACGGCTTGCTGAAACGGATTCGCCGCGCAGACTACGACATTTTTTCGCGTCGCATCAGTGTCCCGACATTCCAGAAACTCGAAATTTTTGCCGTCGGAATGGCCCGCCTTGCCATCGCACGCTTTTCCCCATGATCGTCTCATACGTGTCATCCGAGCCTGGCGTACCTGAATAAACGGTGTCATCCTGAGCGAAGCATGCTTGGGGCCCTGCGAACGAGAATCTGTGGGGTAAGCGGAGCGAAGGATCTGCTTTTGTCCCTCTCCGATCAAGACGAAACCACTGAGGTCGGTTGCACGAAGCACCGCAACGAGACGCACCACGCACCGTCACCGTCATCGGCGGCGGCGTCGCCGGCATGAGCGCCGCCTGCGCCCTCGCCGAAGCCGGCTATCGCGTGCAGCTAGTCGAGCGCCGCGGCTACCTCGGCGGCCGCGCCTCCTCCTATCTGCATCCCGGCGTCAACGAAGTCATCGACAACTGCCAGCACGTCCTCTTCGGCTGCTGCACCAATCTCATCGGCTTCTACCGGCGCATCGGCGTCGAGAACAAGATCCACTGGACCACCGAGATGACCATGATCGAGCCCGGCGGCCGGTGCTCCGCACTTGGACCCTTCGATGGTCCGTTTTCGCTCCCCGCTCCCCTCCACGGCTTGCCAAAACTTCTCTCAGCGCACGCCTTCACCCGCGCCGACAAGCTCGCTCTTGCCCGCGCCTTCCGCGCCATGCTGCGCCCGATCCCCGCCGACTCGACGGAGTCGCTGTCCGCCTGGCTGCAGCCGCAACAGCCAGACCCACGGCGCCATCGAGCGCTTCTGGCGTCTCGTCATCGCTAGCGCGCTCAACGCTGACCTCGACGCCATCGCCGTTCCCTACGCCGCCAAGGTCATTCGCGAACTCTTCATGAACTCCGCCGAAGCCGGCAAGCATGGGCATGAGTTCCGTCCCCCTTAGCGAACTGTATGCCGGCGCTGCGCAGTTCCTGGAGGATAACGGAGCGGAGCTCCATCTCAACACCAACGTCGAATCCGCCGAGTGGGACGAAGAAGTCTCGCAGTGGACCGTCAACACCCGCGCCGGCACGCTCGTTTCCGATTTCCTCGTCATCGCACTGCCCTTTGAAGCCATGCAGAAGCTGCTGCCGCACATGCCTCCCGCACCGCACGCTGAAGATCTCGCGCGCAAAGTCGATCGATTCGAGCACTGGCCCATCTGCAGCGTGCACCTCTGGTTCGATCGCGAGATCACCGATCTGCACCACGCCGTCCTGCTCGACCGCGAAATTCACTGGATGTACAACAAGAGCCTCCTGCAGCCGTGGCGCAAACAAAGGCAGCTATCTCGAACTGGTCAGTCAGCGCTCGCGAGAATTCGCGGCCCTCGAACGCGAGCAGGCCATCGAGCAGGCGCTCGCCGAACTCGCCGAATTCTTTCCTGCGAGTCAAGGCAGCGAAGCTCGAAAAGGCCGCGCTGATCAAGGAAGTGCGCGCCACCTTCGGCGTGCCTCCGGGCATCGACAGCGTCGACCGTCTCGGCTCGCCGTGGCCCAACTGCTTCCTCGCCGGCGACTGGATCGAGACCGGCTGGCCCTCGACCATGGAGAGCGCCGCGCGCTCCGGCCACCTGGCGGCGGAGGCCCTCTGCGCCAGCACGATCGAACCGCGAAAGTTCCTCGAGCCCGACCTGAAGCCGCAAGGCCTGATGAAGCTTTCTAGCAAGCTAGACATCGAGCTGCAATGGATCGATTCTGTCCGCGATTCGATCCGCGTAATGACCGACAAGCTGAACAGCGCGACAAGCTGAAATCTGCTCTTTCAGTGCGCCAGCAAATAAACACCGACGCACACCAGCACCGCCGCGGTCCAGCGCCGCCGATCCACGTTCTCTTGCAGGAAAATCTTGCCCGCAATCGCATTCGTCACCAGCGTGAGCGAAGCCGATGCCGGAGCCACCAGGCTCAGGTTCAGATGATTCAGCGCGAACAGCAGCGAAAAAACGCCAACGCCAGAAAGAACACTCCGGCAAAAAACAGCGGACATGTCACCACGGCTCGAATCGCGCCCTTCATCCCGACCGCGCGCGAATCTCATCCAGGTCGCCGATCGACTTCATCGCCGCGGCCGTCAGCACCTCGCCGGTGTCGAAGTAGCACGATCGCCGCGATCATCGCAGCCGCGGTCCAGAGCCCGTGGAGCTGAAGCGGCAGCGATCATCGCACCTGCTCCTCTGCGATCTTCTCGGCTGCAGCTGCCGCATCGCAGCTTCGCCGGCCGCTCCGTCAGCGAAGGTCCATGCGCCACAAACCCGACGCCGACGTGATCAGCACGATGCCTGCCCAGCGCTCAACGAGATCGGCTCGTGCAGCCAGAACTGCGACAGCAGCGCCACAATCACATTGCCGAACGCGGTCGCCGGCAGCACGAACGTCAGATCCGCCCACGACAGCGCCGTCAGGTAGCTGGCGAAGAATCCGATCAGCAGCGCGATCCCCAGCGCGATCCACGGCGTAAACACCGCCGCGATCAGCGACACGGGATGCGCCAGCGAAATCGGCGGAGGCTTGTCATGCCGCGCGAAAGGCAGCGTATCGCCCAGCGGCGCGCACAGCGCAACCAGGCCCAGAATCAGGTATTGACGCGGAGTAAGCTTGTGATGAGCCATCAGTCTTTAGCAATCCTTGATGCCGAGCAAAAGAAGAGAGGGCGGACGCATGCGCGCCGCCCTTCATTTGCTATGCGAGCGAGTCTACGCGCCCGCGCCCACCGGTGCAGTCGGCTTTGCGGGCTGGCTGCGCTTCTGCTTCACCGCCTTGTTGCGCTCTGCGCGAAGCTTCATGAACGCCTTCGCCTCAACATAGAGTCGCGGCACATCGCGATTCACAATCGCCTTCCACACCACGCGGAACGCCGCCTTCGGACGGAAGTAGTACTCGTCGTAGAAGCGGTGCACCATCTCCATCACGTAGTCAGTCGGCAGGCCGGATACTCGATGTGCGCCATCTGGTGGCCGCCGCCGTCTTCCATCTTCTCGTTGGTGATGAAGCCGTTGGCCTTGGCGTAATCGTAGAACTCCGTTCCCGGATAGGCGTGCGCAATCGACACCTGGATCGTCTCGCAGTCCAGCGTCTTGGCAAAGTTGATCGTGTTGCGGATCGATTCTTTCGTTTCGCCCGGCAACCCGAGAATAAAGTCGCCGTGAATTATGAGGCCGAGATCGTTGCAGTCCTTCGCAAAAGCCCGCGCCCGCTCAACCGTCGCGCCCTTCTTGATGTTCTTCAGAATCTGCGGATCGCCCGATTCAAATCCCACGATCAGCAAACGGCATCCCGCATCCTTCATCGCCTTCAGCGTGTCGCGATCCGTGGTCACGCGCGAAGTGCAACTCCACGTGATGCCCAGCGGCTTCAGCTTCTCGCAAAGCTCAATCGTGCGGCCCTTCTGAATGTTGAAGGTGTCGTCGTCAAAGAAGAATTCCTTCACATGAGGGAAGTTCTCTTGCGCCCACTTCAACTCCGCGGCAACGTCGTCCGTCGACCGCTTGCGCCACGCATGTCCGCTCAGCGTCTGCGGCCAAAGGCAGAAGGTGCACTGCGCCGGGCATCCGCGCGTCGAGTAAAGCGCGATGTACGGATGCAGCAGAAACGGCACGTTGTACTTCGTCATAGCGTCGTATAGGCCAGCCCACCCGCGAGCAGCAACGCTATTGTCAACAGCGTCGTCGCTACGGGATGATGAATCGCTGGACCTGAAACATTCACGCTAGTCTCCCATCGCCTCTGCCGGCTTCTGCTTAGGCTCACGTACCCGCGCCAGCGCCCGCGCCAGCCGGTCGAACCACAGGTAAACCACTGGGGTTGTATACAGAGTCAGCAACTGGCTGAACAGCAGTCCACCCACGATGGTTACGCCCAAGGGACGCCGAAGTTCTGATCCTGTTCCGGAACCCAACGCCAGCGGAATCGCCCCGAACAGCGCGGCAAACGTCGTCATCATGATAGGACGGAACCGCAACAGACAGGCTTCATAGATCGCCTCTTGCGGAGCCTTACCCTCTTTCGCTCTGCCTCGAGCGCAAAGTCGATCATCATGATGGCGTTCTTCTTCACGATGCCGATCAGCAGGATGATGCCGATCAGCGCCATCACTCCCAGCGGCATGCGGAACAGCGTCAGCGCCAGGATGGCTCCCACGCCGGCCGACGGCAAGGTGGAAAGAATCGTGATGGGATGAATGTAGCTTTCGTACAGCACTCCCAGCACGATGTAAACCGTGACGATGGCCGCCAGAATCAGCCAGCCCTCATTGGCCTGCGACGCCTCAAAGGCGCGCGCCGTTCCCTGGAAGCGCACCTGAATGCTCGGTGGCAGACCAAGCTCGGCGACGGCAGCATTGATCGACTTACTGCTTCGCCGAGCGAATACTGTCCGCCCAGGTTGAACGAGAATGTCACCGCGGGGAACTGGCCCTGATGGTTGATGGCCAACGGTCCGGTCGTGGTCTCGAAGTGCGCAATCGCGCTTAATGGCACTTGTCCAGTGGTTCCCGGAACGAAAATCGTCTTCAGCGAATCCGGATCGTTGCGGAACGACGGGTCCACTTCCAGCACCACGTGATACTGATTCAGCTGCGTAAACATGATCGACACCAGCCGCTGGCCGTAGGCGTCGTAGAGTGTGTTGTCGACCGCCGACATGTTGATGCCCATGCGCGAGGCGGTGTCGCGGTCGATCACCAGGTTCGCCATGCGACGCCTGGTTCTGCTGGTCGGTGGCGATGTCTCGCAACTCCGGAAGCGTCTTCAGCTTCGTCATCAACTTGTCCGTCCAGATGCCCAGCTCCTTGGGATCGGCGTCTTCGAGGCTGAACTGGTACTGCGTACGGCTGATGCGGTCTTCGACCGTCAGGTCCTGCACCGGCTGCATGTAAAGAGTGATGCCCTCAACGCCTGCGACTTCCTTCTGCAGCCGCTGGATGATGGCCGAAGCATCTTCCGTCCGCTCGTCCTTGGGCTTCAGGTTGATCTGGATGCGGCCGCTGTTGGGCGTGGTGTTGGTTCCGTCAACGCCAATGAACGAAGACAGGCTTTCCACGTCCGGATCTTTCAAGACGGCCGCCGCGAGCCGCTGTTGTCGCTCAGCCATCGAGGCGAACGACACGCTCTCCGGCGCGTCAGAGATGCCCATGATCACGCCGGTGTCCTGCACCGGGAAGAATCCTTTGGGCACGATTATGTATAGCCAGATGGTCGCGACCAGCGTGGCGATCGTCACCAGCAGCGTGATCGTCTGGTGCTTCAGCACGAACTGCACCGTGCGCCCGTAAAACGCGATCGTCTTGTTGAAGACGTTTTCCGACTTCTCGTAGAACCAGCCGTGGTGCGAATCGTTGTGCGGCCGCAACAGCAGCGCGCACATCATCGGTGTCAGAGTCAGCGAAATGATCGCCGACAGCAGGATCGTCACGCTCAAGGTGACAGCAAACTCGCGGAACAGGCGTCCGACGATGTCGCCCATGAACAGCAGCGGGATCAACACGGCGATCAGCGAAACGGTCAGCGAAACGATGGTGAACCCGATCTGTCCCGAACCTTGCAGCGCCGCCTCCAGCGGCGTGTGGCCTTCCTCGATATAGCGCGAGATGTTCTCGATCATCACGATGGCATCGTCAACCACGAAGCCGGTTGAGATCGTCAGCGCCATCAGTGACAGGTTGTCGAGCGAGTAGTTCAGCATGTACATCACGCCGAACGTGCCCACCAGCGAGAGCGGCACCGCAATACTGGGAATGATGGTGGCGGAAAGTGTCCGCAGGAACAGGAAAATCACCATCACGACCAGCACGACCGTCAGCATCAGCTCGAACTGCACGTCTTTGACGCTGGCGCGGATGGTGGTGGTGCGGTCCGTCAGCACTTCGACCTTGACCGAGGCCGGAAGGTTGGCCTGCAACTGTTTCAGTCGCAGCTTGATGCTGTCCACGACCTTAATGATGTTGGCGCCCGGCTGCCGCTGGATGTTCAAGAATCACGGCCGGCGTGGTGTTCATCCAGGCCGCCTGGTAGGCGTTCTCCGGCCCGTCAATTACGGTCGCAACATCAGACAGCCGTACCGGGTTGCCGTTCTTGTAGGCAATGATGGTGTCGGCGTAGTCTTTCGGATCGAATATCTGGTCGTTCGCGTTAATGGTGTACGACTGCCGCTTGTCCTGCAGTTGTCCTTTCGCCTGGTCAACGTTTACCTGCCCAATGACGGTCCGCAATTGCTCCAGGCTGATGCCATACGACGCCAGCGCTGTCGGGTTCGCCTGGATGCGCACCGACGGCTTCTGTCCGCCGCTGATGGTGACCAGACCCAACGCCCGGCAATTGCGCGATCTTCTGCGCAAATGTCGTGTCGGCCAGGTCCTGACCTTGTGCAGCGGCATGCTGTCGGACGTCATGGCCAGCGTCATGATCGGCGCGTCCGCCGGATTCACCTTGCTGTAGATAGGCGGCGTCGGCAGGTCGAGGGGCAGGAAGGTCTGCGCGCTGTTGATGGCGGCCTGCACCTCCTGCTCGGCCACGTCAATGTTCTCTTCCAACTCGAATTGCAAGGTAATGACCGACGCGCCGAACGAGCTGCTCGACGTCATCTGGTTCAGCCCGGGCAACTGGCCGAACTGCCGCTCCAGCGGCGAGGTGATCGAAGACGCCGTTACCTCCGGACTGGCGCCGGGATAAAACGTGACCACCTGGATAGTCGGGTAATCGACCTGCGGCAGTGCCGAAATCGGCAGCTGGGTGTAGGCGACTATGCCCACCAGCAGCAACGCCGCCATCAGCAACGACGTTGCGATAGGCCGGAGAATAAATGGCCGCGAAATACTCATGACTGCGGTCCGTTGCCCTCGTTTGCCTGGCGCATTCCGCGACTGGTTCGCCGGTCCTTGCGGCGCTACCCGGCTGCCTGCCTGCAACTTCTCTTGCCCGTCGGTTACCACCCGCTCACCCGGCTGCACGCCCGATGCAACGACCGCGACGTGTGCCCTGGGTCAGTCGCCAGTTGGATCGGGCCGTATCTGCACCGTGTTTTTGTCATCCACCACGTACGTGAAAGTACCCTGCGGTCCGCGCTGCACGGCGCTTACTGGCATCGTGATCGCGTCTTTGCGCGTTTCCAGCAGCAGGTGCACATTGACGAACTGGTTCGGCCACAGATTGTTATCGGGGTTTTCGAACACCGCCTTGAACCGCGCCGTTCCGGTAGTGGGGTCAATCTCGTTGTCGATGGTCAGCAGCTTGCCAGTAGAGAGCTTTGTCTGGTCGTCGCGGCTGTAAACATCCACCGCCAGTGTGCCCTGCTGCATGCGCTGCCGCACCGACTGCAACTGGTCTTCGGGAAGCGTGAATATATGGCAATGGGATGCAGCTGAGTAATCACCACCATCGGCGTGGTCGCTGATGCCTGCACGTAGTTTCCGATGTCCACCTGGCGCAACCCGATTCGGCCGTGATGGGGACTTGTGATCCTGCGTGTAGACCAGGTTCAGCTTTGCGCTGTCGATGGCGGCTTTGTCGGCGGCAATCGTTCCTTCGTACTGTCCAAACGACGCCTGCTGCGTGTCCAGGTCCTGCTTGGCTATTACGCCGCCGGCGTACAGTGCCTTCATTCGCTCAAACTGCACTTTGGCGTTGTTAAGCTGCGCTTCATCGCGCTGCAAGTTGGCTGTAGCAGTCGCCAGCGCCACCTCGTAAGGCCGCGGGTCGATCTGAATTAAGCAGCTCGCCCTGCTTAACCTCCTGGCCTTCCGGAAAGTTGACCTGCGTGATCTGGCCGTCGATCCGGGTCTTCAGCGAGACCGTATTGAAGGCTTGCACCGAGCCCAAGCCGGTCAAGTAAACCGGAAACTCCTGCTGCTTCACCGTGGCCACTCCCACGGGCACGGCCGGAACAGGCGCGCTCGCCTTTGGCATTCTTCTGATCGCGACTACACCCAGCCAAAAAGCCGCACACCAACAGGGCGGCACTCAGCCCGTGGATAACTCGAACTCTCAAGATTCCCTCCTCGCTGGCGCAGAGCATGGTCGTGGGGATAATTCTCGTGTCGCCAGGGGTTCGGCACGTAGTCGTGCCATTTAGAATATTATGAAACCCACCTTATTAGACTGAATGCGCGGTTTTTGTGCCGTTAAGAGAGGGTGAAGGAAGGTTAAGTTTTGTGAAGGGTCCCAACACATCCCGAAACAATTCTTCACCGCAGCCTCTCTCCGGAAAAGGCACAATCAATGCAGTGAACCAACTGCTCATCATCGACGACGACAAGGCGCTCGTCAATCTTCTCAAGCGATTTCTGGAAGCGGAAAATTTTCACGTCGACGCCGCCTATGACCACGATACCGGATTGGCCGCTGCCCGGACACATCAGCACGAGCTCGTCATACTCGATGTGATGCTCCCCGGAGGCTCCGGATTCGAGCTTCTGAAAGCGTTGCGACATGACTCGGCCGTTCCGGTGTTACTGCTCACGGCTCGCGGCGAAGCCGTCGACCGCATCCTCGGACTCGAAATCGGCGCTGACGATTATCTCGCAAAGCCGTTCGATCCGCGCGAACTCGTCGCCCGCATCCGTGCAGTTCTGCGCCGCACTCGTGAAGCTGCGGCTGGTGCGCCGCGCAACGAAATCGATGAAGTCTTGCATGTGGGCGACATCGAGCTTTCCCTGGGCACCCGCAACGTCACCTGCGGAGGCACGACCGTCGACGTTACTTCCGTCGAATTCAACGTGCTCGAGCTTTTGTTGCGCAACGCGGGCAGCGTAGTCACGCGCGAGCAAATCGCCGAGGTTGCCCTCGGGCGTCCGCTAAACGCTTTCGATCGCAGTGTTGACGTTCACGTAAGCCGTTTGCGCAAGAAGCTAGCGGGCTTTCCCGGCACCGAAGATCTCATTCGCCCCATTCGTGGTGTCGGATATTTCTTTGCCACAGCATCCGCTCCGGAGAAGGCCAAGGTATGAACCGCCGCCTGTTCTGGAAGATCTTTCTTCCGTTCTGGGTGGCACAGGCACTTTTGCTGGGCGTGCTCTACATCCGCCTGCACAATCGCCTGCACAACGAAAATCCTTGGTGGGTACAGCCGGAGAAGCGTCTCGTACCGTCGCTGGCAGATTTAGCGGTCCAACGCTATGAGCAGACCGGCCAGCCCGCGCTGCGAAATCTGCTTGATCAGTCGTCGTTCAAGCAACGTTCCAATTATTGGCTGCTTGATGCCGGCGGACGCGAATTGAGCGGGCGCCCCATGCCACCTGAAATGATCGGCTTCGCTCAGCGCGCCCTGCGGCATGAGAACATGGCGCGTCCTGACGAGGCGGTCGTCCTGGTTGCGCCAGTCACCACCGCGCGCAGCAGCTATCTGCTCATTGCCGAGATCATTCCGCCGCCGCTTGGCGAGCGCGTCCCCGGCGACATCATCTGGGTCCTCAAGCTCGGCACCATCATTTCTGCCCTGATGTGCCTCGTGATCGCCCACTATCTCAGCAAGCCCATCGAGCGACTGCGTAACGCCACCAACGAACTGGCGCGCGGCAACCTCGACATTCGCGTTGGCGCCACCATCGGCAAGCGCCGTGATGAAATCGCCGATCTCGTCCGCGACTTCGACTCCATGGCTGGAGAGCTTCGCAATCAGATCCAGAGCGAACGCAATTTACTTAGTGGCGTCTCGCACGAACTTCGTTCGCCCATCGCGCGCATGCGGCTCGCTCTTGCTCTGGCGCGCACCGCCGACGAACCCGAACTCGATGAAATGCTCGATCGCATCGAGCAAGACACCATCCAACTCGACTCCATGCTCGAGCGCATCCTCACCGTGGCCCGCCTCGAGAGCGGTCAGTACAAGCCCAGGTTTGAGAGCCTGTCGCTCAACGAAGTGCTCGATGAGGTTCTCGACGACGCGCGCTTCGAGGCCGCTGCAACGGACTCCACCATCACCTACGCAGACGATGCGATCATCAGCGTTACCGGCGATCCCGGCCTGCTGCGCAGCGCCATTGAAAACATCGTGCGCAATGCGTTGTTTTATTCCGGACAAGGCGGAACAATCGATGTTCGCCTTCGCGTCGAAGACAGCCAGGCGGTCCTTTCGGTCCGCGATAACGGCAAGGGGGTTCCGGAAGAAGCGCTTCCACTTCTCTTCAAGCCGTTCTTCCGCGTTGACGATTCGCGCGGCACGACCACTGGTGGTATGGGTCTCGGATTGGCCATCGTTCGCAATGCTGTCGCTGCCCACGGCGGTACGGTCGTGGCGCGCAACATCGTCCCCCACGGCTTGGAAGTCGAGTTCCGGCTTCCCATTACCAGCGCGACCACCCCAGCGCGTCCAACCACTCACCTCGTCGCGCCGCTGCAAGGCAAACGGTAATCCTTTCTCGCACTTTGTCATCCTGAGCGAGGACGCGCCCCGCCGCGGCGGGCGCGTCCGAGTCGAAGGACCTGCTGTTTGCCACGACTCCTAAACGCGAATCACGCCCGTATAAACCCCCATGCCCACCACGGCATCCACACCCATCGCATCCAACTCGTCGATCTCTTCCTGGCTGCGAATGCCTCCCGCAGCGATGAGCTTTCGCGATGTCCGCGCCTTCAAGTCACGCACTATATCCATGGGGATTCCCGCCAACATTCCCTCAGTATCGATATGCGTATAGAGAAATGCGGAAACATACGGTTCCAACTCCGCCATCATCTCCGCCGGCGTGACTTCGGTGATCGTCTTCCAGCCATGAATCGCCACCCGCCCGCCCCGCGAATCGATCGCTGCCACGAGTTTTTCGGCGCCGAATTCGGCGCTCATCGCCGCAGCAAATGAAATATCAACAGCGCCATTGCGAATGAGTGACGAGCCCAGAATCACGCGCTTCGCACCCGCGGCAAATGCAGATTTCGCACTCTCCGCCGTTCGAATTCCCCCGCCCACCTGGCACGGCAACTTGCCGCAGAACTCCGCGATCAGCGCGCGGTTTTGGCCCTTCCCCATCGCTGCGTCCAGATCGATCAACTGCACCGTCGGATACTTGGCAAACCGTCCTACCCACTCAGCGAAATTTTCGAACTCCAACGCCTTTTTCTCGCCCTGCACCAGCTGGACGATCTTCCCGCCCATCAGATCAATCGACGGAATCAGCACGTTAGCCTCACCGGAATGCCCGCATCCCGCAGCGCCAGCTTGATCGTCTCCACCGACTTCAGCCCGAAGTGAAACACCGAGGCTGCGAGTGCCGCGTCCGCCGCGCCCTCCTCGAACACCTCGACGAAATGATGCGGTTCGCCCGCGCCGCCCGACGCAATCACTGGAATCCGCACGCTCGTGGCAATCGCGCGTGTCAGCGGGCAGTCAAACCCAGACCTGGTCCCGTCGCGGTCCATCGACGTCAGCATGATTTCGCCCGCACCCAAGTCCTCAGCCTTCCGCGCCCATTCCTGCGCGTCGATCCCCGTTTGCTTTCGCCCGCCCCACACATAAACCTCCCACGCTGTGGGAGTACCCTGGCGGGCATCAATGGCCACCACCACTGCCTGAGAGCCGTAACGCTCGGCGACCTTCGTAATCAGCTCGGGATCGGCAATCGCCGCCGAATTCATCGCCACCTTGTCGGCGCCGCAATCCAGCACCGCGGCAGCATCGTCGAGTGACCGTATTCCACCACCAACAGTAAAAGGAATGAACAACTGCTTCGCGGTCCTGCGCACAGTCTCCAGCAGCGTATTGCGCGATTCCGCCGTGGCTGTGATGTCCAGCAGCACAATCTCGTCCGCGCCCGCCTGGCTGTGCGCCAGAGCCAGCTCGGCCGGATCGCCGGCATCGCGAATCTGCTCAAACTGAATGCCCTTCACCACTCGTCCTGCATTCACGTCGAGGCAGGCGATAATGCGCTTGGCCAGTGTTTCACAGTGCACAGAAGTTCTCCAGGATCTTCATGCCGGCATCGCCCGACTTCTCAGGATGAAACTGCACGCCAAATAAATTGCCCCGTTCTGCTACAGCCGTAAACGGATCTTCGTAGGTGCAGGTTGCCACCGTGTCAGTGCACACCGGAGCCCGGTAGGAGTGCGTGAAGTAAACATAAGAACCCGACGGAACGCCAGCCAGCAACCGCGACTGCCCAGTGATCGCGATGCTGTCCCACCCCACGTGGGGCGACTTCACCTTGTCAGAGAACCGCGTGCACCGCCCCGCGAATGCGCCCAGTCCACTCAACTCCGCCGCCTCGGTGCTACCCTCGAACAACCATTGCAGTCCCAGGCAGATGCCCAGCAGCGGCCTGCCGTGCGCAATGCCCTCGCGCAATACAGCGCCCAGCCTACCGTTCGCCAAGGGGGCGGTGGCCTTGAAATTCCCGACGCCAGGAATGATCCACTTCGTCGCCGCTCCCACAATGTCAGGGTCATTGGTCACCGCACACTCGTGTCCAAGATGCTGAAGCGCCTTCACCACCGACGTAAGGTTCCCGGCCCCATAATCTACGATTGCAATCATCTTCAGTACGGCTCCCGTCGGCGAGCTAAAAGCTAATCACTAGTTACCAGTCACCAGTTACCCCTTACAGCAGCCCCTTCGTACTCGGCAGCATCCTTCCCAACTGCTTGTCTTTCGAGCACGCCACTCGCAGCGCCCGCGCAAACGCCTTGAAAAGCGCCTCAATCTTGTGATGGTTCGAGCGCCCGTAAATCGTCTTGACGTGCACGTTAGCTTTGGCTCCACGCGAGAATCCATCAAAGAAATCTGCCACCAACTCCGTTTGTAAATCTCCCACCAGCCGCGAACGTACTTTCGTATCGACTACCGCCGCGCTGCGCCCGCCGAAATCCACGGCCACCACGCCCAGCGTCTCGTCCATGGGCATCACGAAATAGCCCGCACGCAGAATGCCTCGCTTGGAGCCCAGGGCAGCAGTAAACGCTTCACCCAGTGCGATGCCAACATCCTCCACTGTGTGGTGTTGATCAACGTCCAGATCGCCGGTGGCCTGCACCTCCAGGTCGAAGGCACCGTGCCGCGCCACCAATTCCATCATGTGGTCGAGAAAGCGGATGCCCGTACTGACATTGGCGCGCCCATGCCCTTCGATGGTGAGCGTAATCCGAATCTCGGTTTCATTGGTCTTGCGGTGTATCTTCGCCCGCCTCACGCCTTCACCTCCGCGACCAGTTTGAGCTCCGCCAACACCTGGCGCAGCGCCGCCAGCAGCCGGTCGGTGTGCGCCGTCGTCCCCAGCGTGATGCGTACACAGCCGTCGCACCCCGGGTCGGCCGAACGGTCGCGCACCAATATCCCGCGCTGTCGCATAGCGGCCACGAACTCGCGATGCCGCTCGCCAATTCGCAACAGGACGAAGTTCGCCTCGCTCGGCCACCACTGAATGCCCGCTTCACTCAGGACTTTCTCCAGCCGTTCTCGCCCAGCCTTCACTTGCGCAACATACTCCGCAACAAACTCCCCGTCCTCAAGCGCCACCGGCAACGCCGCCAGCGCCACCGCATTCACACTGTAAGGAGACGAGACTCGCCGCACCATCGGCATCTGTTCCCTCGGCCCGGCGAGAATGCCGATACGCAACCCCGCCAGTCCGTACGCCTTGGAAAACGTCCGCGCCACGAACAGGTTATCATGTCCCACAACGTCAGACAGAACCGTCTTGCCATGAAACTCGAAGTACGCCTCATCCACCATCACTGCCGTCTGCGACGCCGCGGCAGCAATCGCCAGCAATTGTTCGCGCGAGGCTACGCCACCTGTAGGATTATTCGGACTTGCAATCGCAATCAGCCGCGTCGCCGGCGTTACGCTCCGCAGCACTTTCTCAAAGGGAAACAGCAAGTCGTCCCCGCACTGCACCCGCACTACGCTTGCGCCCGTCGCCTCGGCGAAGATCTCATACATGCCGAATGTCGGCGTCACCACCATCACCTCGTCTGAAGGCTCGAGGTACGACTCGCACAGAAGATGGATCGCCTCGTCCACGCCATTCGTCAGGAGCACTTGATCCGCCGGCAGTCCCAAATGCGCCGCCGCCACCGCCTCCACCGGCGCCCGCTCGGGATAGCGCGCCAACTCCTCCCCACTCATTTCGCGCACCCGCGCCAGTACACGCGGCGAGCATCCGTCGGTGTTCTCGTTAAAGTCCAGCCTCAGGCCTTTGCGCCCCGCCAGTGGCGGATGGTATTCATGCATCTGCAGCACGGCCTTGCGCGCGCTAAGCATCGCCGCACCTCACGCGCACAGACTGCGCATGCGCCCGCAAGCCCTCGGTTTCCGCGAGCCGCGTCACTACTGGTGCGATCTCGCTCAGCCCTTCGCGGAAGAACTTCTGCACCGTAATGACTTTCACAAAGTCCGCCGCGCTCAAGCCGCCGCGAAAGCGCGCCGCACCCGCCGTCGGCAGCACGTGATTCGGCCCCGCTGCATAGTCTCCCGCGGATTGCGGCGAGTAGTCGCCCACAAATATCGATCCCGCGTTGCACACTGCTGTCACGAACGAATCGTCATCTACCGTGAGGTGCTCGGCAGCGATTCGATTCACCCACCCCAGCGCCTGCTCGCGCGACTGCGCTACCAGCGAGCAGGCGTTGCGCCTGATCGCCTTCGTCGCGATCGCATTGCCCTTCGCTGCCCGCAGCACATTCACCGCGACAGCTTTCGCCAGCGCAACCGACGTCGAAACGAATACCACGACGGCCTCAGGGTCATGCTCCGCTTGCGCGACCAGGTCTGCGGCAAGAAACTCAGCGTTCCCCGTCTCGCTGTAAATCAGTGCTTCGGTCGGCCCGGCCAACATATCGATTGCGCAGTCAAAGCTCACCAGCTTCTTGGCCGTCGTGACGTAGGCGTTGCCCGGCCCAACAATCTTGTCCACTCGCGCTACTGTTTCAGTTCCGTAGGCCAGCGCAGCGATCGCCTGCGCTCCGCCGCAGCGGTACACCTCGGTTATACCCAGCAAATATGCTGCCGCCAGTGTCGCCGGCTGTGGATTGGGCGTCACTACCACGATGCGTTCCACCCCCGCGACCTGCGCCGGAATCGCCGTCATCAGCAACGTTGATGGCAACGGATACCTACCCCCCGGCACATAACATCCTACGGAATCGATCGCACGCACGATCTGCCCAAGCTCCCCGCCGCTGATCTTCCTGCTCCATGATCGCGGCACCTGCCAGTTGGCGAAACGCCGGATGTTCGCTGCCGCCCGCCTCAGCGCCTCACGTACGTCGGCTGGGGTCGCCTTCCACGCCTCCTCAATCTCCTTCGCCGGCACCTGCAGTGGCTGGCCCTTCCGTAGCCCATCCCACAATGTGGTATAGCGCGCCACTGCCTTGTCGCCGCCATTGCGCACCGCCTGCACGATTCGCCGCACCGCCGGCCCGACCTCATCCAGCCGCGATGCCCGTTGCGCGAGTTGCGCCACCGCGCGCTCCGCCGCCTTGCCGCTCAGTACCCGCATCACACCACCACCTTATTCAGCGGATACTCCACAATCCCCGTCGCATTCGCCGCCTTCAGACGCGGAATCACTTCCCAACACAGGCTTTCTTCCATGATGGTGTTTACCGCAACCCACGCCTTGTTGCTCAACGTAGAGATTGTTGGGCTGTTCAGCGCGGGCAACACTGCGAGAACGCCTTGCAGGTCATCGACACGAACATTGAGCATCAGGCCGACGCGCCCCTGCGCCTCCATCGCCCCGCGCAACATGAGCGCAAGGTTCTCCACCTTTTGCCGCTTGGCCGTATCGTTCCATGCGTTCTTGTTCGCAATGATCTGCGTATTCGATTCGAGGACAGTTTCAATGATGCGTAACCGATTGGCTTTCAGCGAACTACCGGTTTCGGTCACCTCGACTATGGCATCTGCCAATGTAGGAGGCTTCACCTCCGTCGCTCCCCACGAGAACTCCACTTTTACGTTTATCCCACGCTGTAGGAAGTATCGGCTGGTCACATTGACCAATTCCGTCGCAATCGTAGCGCCTCGCAGGTCCTCCGGACGCTTCACCGCCGAATCCTCCGGCACCGCCAGCACCCAGCGCACTTTGCCCCGGCTCTGCTTTGCATAAATCAGGTCAGCGACCGTCACAACTTCCAATCCGCTTTCAGTCACCCAATCGAAGCCGGTCATACCCGCGTCGAGCGCTCCGTGCTCGACGTAGCGCGCCATCTCCTGCGCTCGAATCAGCATGCACTCAATCTCGGGATCGTTCGTGCCCGCAAAGTACGATCGCGGGCTGACATACACCTGCAATCCGGCGCGAGCCAGCAGCGCCAGCGTTGCATCCTGCAAACTTCCTTTGGGAATCCCCAAACGCAGCTTCATCACGCACCTCCCGCGACTGGCAACTCGGTATTGAAGCAGGTGCGCGCGCCGGTATGGCAGACCACGCCTTTGCCCTCGACCTCGACGCGACAGAGCACCGTGTCGAAATCGCAGTCGGCCTGCGCACTCACGACCTTCAGTCGATTGCCGGAAGTCTCGCCCTTCGTCCACAGCTCGTTCCGCGCGCGGCTGTAAAACGTGACGTAGCCGGTAGCCAGAGTCTTGTCGTAGGCGGCGCGGTTCATGAAACCCAGCATCAGCACCTCGCCCGTAACAGCGTCTTGCACGATGGCCGGCGCCAGTCCCTGCATCTTTTCGAAGTCGATTTCTACTGCCATTCCGTGCGTCCTTTCCGCAAAAACAAAAAACCCGCTGAACTTGTGTCAGCGGGTCGGAGGTAAGAGTGCGAAAAATGATTCGCTATACGATGATCTCCGCCGACACGCTCGCCACGTGCGAATGATGGTGATGATGGCGATGGATTAGCGAAGTCATTCTGAAATTGAAAGTACCGGAAAGGCCGCTGCCCTGTCAATGACGGCGATCACAAGCTTCTCGGTGAAGCGCCGGGTGCCCCACACAATCCTGATTTTGGATTGTGTGGGTCCTTGCCTCTCAACCTAGAAGTGCTCTTGCTAATTACTAATCACTAATTACTTCTTGCCATTTCCACCGCAATCACTGCGCCCTCCGCGCACCTTGTGCTACGTTTACCCTTTCTAAAGGGGGCCTCATGTTCACCGCTGATCTCCTCAAGGGCAAGCGCTTTCTCGTCACCGGAGGCGGCACCGGCATTGGCCGCTCTCTCGCCGAGCGCTTCCTGCAACTCGGCGCGACCGGCTACATTTGCGGACGCCGCGCCGACGTCGTCGAACAAACCGCTAAAGAACTTTCCGCCTCGACCGGCGCGACGTGCGAGTCTTTCGCCCTCGACGTCCGCGATCACGACGCCGTCGAGCAGTCCATCGAGCAGCTTTGGGCGAATGGACCGCTCGACATCCTGGTCAATAACGCCGCCGGGAACTTCCTGGCCAAGACCGAAACCCTTTCGTCGCGCGCCTTCGACGCCGTCATCGGGATCGTGCTGCAAGGCACCATCAACGTGACCATGGCTTGCGGCAAGCGCTGGCTCGCCGCCAAACACAACGCCGTGGTGCTCAACATCGCCACCACGTACGCGGAAATCGGCTCGGCATTCGTCGTCCCCAGCGCCGTCGCCAAAGCCGGCGTGCTCGCTCTCACGCGCAGCCTCGCCGTCGAATGGGGAGGCCGCGGCATTCGCTCTGTCGCCATCGCCCCCGGAGCCATCAAGACCGAAGGCGCGTTCTCGCGCCTGCTTCCGACCGACGCGATGGAGAAAGCCCTCATCGACCACAATCCTTTGCATCGTCTAGGCACACTCGAGGAAATCTCCAACCTCGCGTCGTTCCTGGTGAGCGACCACGCGGGTTATATCAACGGCGAAATGGTTTACATGGACGGCGGCGAGCTCCTTGCCGGCGCCAGCGTCTTCAGCCTCCTCGGCCGCAAAGTCCCGGACGCGGCTTGGGAAATGTTGAAGCCGAAAAAGAAGTGACTGGTGGCTAGTTGATAGAACTAAGCACCCCCAGATAACCGCAATGTTCCGGCAAGGGAACGGGCGACCCTCGGGCCGCCCGACCAGTTGCCAGTTACCAGTAACCAGCTACCTAATTCAGCACATGAATATTCTTCTTCTCGCACATTTCCTTCAGCACCTTCGGCCACACGGTAACGCTCACTTCGCCGAGGTGTGCCTTGCGAAGAATCTGCATCATCGTCCGTGACTGTCCGATTCCTCCACCGACACTCAGCGGAATCTCATGGTTCACGATCGCCTGGTGATACGGATACTTCAGGAAATCAACCTGGTGCGTCAGCTCCAGCTGCTTCTTCAGCGACTCCGCATTCACCCGGATGCCCATTGACGACAACTCATGCCGCCGCTTCGTCACCGGATTCCACACCAGAATGTCGCCGTTCAGCCCGTGTAGAAGGTGGCCGTTCTTCGTGATCGTCGGCGTGACCCAGTCGTCGTAGTCGGCGGCACGGAGTTCGTGCGGATAGCCATCTTTCAGCATCCAGCCAATGCCGATGATGAAGATCGCCGGGAAGCGCTGCAGAATTGCCGTCTCCCGTTGCTTGCGCGGAAGCTCGGGGAACATGTCGAGGATTTCCTCGGCGTGCAGGAACGCGATGTGGTCCGGCAGGCTGGGATACTTGGGATCGCGCAGCGCCGGAAACATCTGCTGCGCATAGCGCTCGGCGCCCACAATCACCTTCCAGATTTTGCTGACAATATCTTTCAGGAAGTCGAGGTTGCGCTGCTCGGGAGTCATCACTCGCTCCCAGTCCCACTGATCGACGTAGGCGCTGTGGTCGTGGTCGAGGAAGTAGTCTTTGCGGACGGCGCGCATGTCCGTGCACAGGCCTTCGCCCGCCTGCATACCAAACTGCTTCAGCGCCATCCCCTTCCACTTGGTGGCCGCCTGCACCACTTGCGCGTTGATGGGATGCTTGTCGCGATCGTTCGAGATATGGAACCCAATCGGCGTCCTGGAACCGTCACGGTCCAGCAGGTCATTCACGCCGCTCTCTTCGTCCACGATCAGCGGCACTTCCACCATCATCAGGTTGAGTTCCTTGCAGAGGTTGTCTTCGATGTACCGCTTCACCTCGAAGAGTGCTCTCTGCGTTTCTTTCGGTGTCAGCAGCGAGCTGTAGTTGTCCGGCAGGACTTTCTCCAGTTCCATGTAATCGCCGATGCCGGGTCCAGCGAGGTCCGCTTTCTTGTCAGCCATGCTGTGCTCCTTCAGTTTGCGGTCGGTGCACGTGACGCTGCTCTGCGGGCTTATTCGCACCATCCTTTCCCCGCTTTTGGGAAGGGGTGGGTGTAAGGCAGGCCGCACACCGCCAACGCAATGAAACACCTGTTACACACGTGCCGCAGTGCCCGCCGTCACGTCGCAGTGTGCCGAGCGGGCAACAAATCCGATGGCCGGGTTCCCCATCCTTTCAGCTTCTTTTGGCGAAATGGTGTAGATGACGCGGGTTTTTGGGGCCGTTCTCACCATCACCCTGTCCGGAGCTAATTTGCTGTTGCCGGGACACCAGCAAAATATCTCCTCTGGAAGTAAAGCGACAGGTTCACCAATGCGAGCATGACCGGCACTTCGACCAACGGACCAATGACCGCCGCGAACGCTGCCCCCGAATTGATGCCAAACACAGATACCGCCACCGCGATGGCCAACTCGAAATTGTTCGACGCCGCCGTAAACGACAGCGTTGCCGTCTTCGAATAGTCCGCGCCGAGCTTCCGCCCCATGTAAAACGAAACCAGAAACATCGCCACAAAATAGATCAGCAGTGGGACTGCGATTCGCAGCACATCCATGGGCAGCCGCACGATGTACTCGCCTTTCAGCGAGAACATAATAACGATCGTGAACAAGAGCGCGATCAGCGTGAGCGGGCTGACTCGCGGCACGAACTTACGGTCGTACCACTCTCGCCCCTTGACGCGTATCAGGATAGTCCGTGTCAGGAAACCCGCCAGGAACGGGATGCCGAGGTAAATGAAAACACTCTTCGCAATTTCGCCGATGGAGACGTTCACAACCGTGCTGTGCATGCCGAACTTGGCCGGTAGCACCGTTATGAAAACCCATGCGTACACCGAATACAGGAATACCTGGAACAGGGAGTTGAAAGCCACCAGTCCAGCGGCGTAGTCGGTATCACCATGCGCAAGTTCGTTCCAAACGATCACCATCGCAATACAGCGGGCAAGCCCAATCAGGATCAGCCCTGCCATATATTCGGGATATCCGCGAAGGAAGACGATAGCGAGGACGAACATGAGGATGGGTCCGACCACCCAGTTCTGGATCAGGGAGAGCCCCAACACTCGCTTGTTCCGGAACACCTCGCCCAATTCCTCGTAGCGAACTTTGGTGAAAGGCGGATACATCATCACAATCAAGCCAGCCGCAATCGGAATCGAAGTGGTGCCGATGCTGAAATGATTGAGGAAGGGGACGATGCCCGGAACGAGCCACCCTGACAAAACGCCAACCACCATCGCCCCGAAAATCCAGGCGGTCAGGTACCGGTCAAGGAAACTGAGTCGGCTGGTTGTCCTCATTGCGTTCCTATGCGGTCGATCTCCGACTTAAGAGCCAGCTTGTCGAGCGTAGCCAATGGCAATGCCAGGAACAGGCTGATCCTGCGATCCAGCGTGACAAACGCCTCCCGAAAGGCACGTTCGATCTCCTCCGGAGTGCCAGTCGCAGCCGCGGGATCGGCAATGCCCCAGTGCGCGGTCATGGGTTGCCCCGGCCACACGGGACAGACCTCCTTCGCTGCGTTATCACAGACCGTGAACACAAAATTCAAGTGCGGAGCACCGGGTTGGGCGAACTCATCCCAATTCTTGCTGCGCAGCCCATCCGTGGAAAGTCGGGCAAGTTCGATCTGCTCCAGCGCTTCAGGCCGGACCGCGCCCGAGGGATGACTGCCAGCGCTGTAGGCTGTGAAGTTGGGCGTTCCACGATGGTTGAGAATTGCCTCGGCCATGATCGACCGCGCCGAGTTTCCAGTGCATAAGAAAAGAACGTTGTAATGCGCTGGCATTGCCTCAACCCTTCGCAACATCGGAGGGAGCGCAGCAGTCAGGACCACAGCACGACGCCTGCGGCTTACTCGCTCTCACAAATGCGCTCATGAATTTGCCTTCCACCTGCGGAGCGATCGCATCCACATCGACCCCCTCGCTGGTGAGAAACGCGCGCGCATCCTCGACGTTGTAGACCCGGGTTGGCTCAATTTCGACCGACTCAAAGCCAGCGTCGACGAGCGTGGAAATGTATTCCGTATCTTTCAACGCGCCCGCGATGCACCCCACCCACAACAACACGTTCTTGCGGACGGCTTCGGGCACATCGCCGCGTACCACAACGTCAGACACTGCGAATCGGCCACCGGGTTTCAATACTCGAAACGCTTCCCGCATCACGCGGCCCTTGTCTGCCGAAAGGTTAATGACGCAGTTGGAAATGATGACGTCGACCGAATTGTCAGGCAGTGGGATGTTCTCGATCTCGCCTTTTAGGAATTCGACATTGGAGACGCCCGCCTTGCGCTGATTCTCGCGCGCGAGTGCCAGCATCTCGTCAGTCATGTCGAGCCCGTAAGCCTTGCCGGTGGGACCGACGCGTTTTGCGGAGAGCAGCACGTCGATCCCACCGCCTGAGCCAAGGTCAAGTACTGTCTCGCCAGCGTTCAACTGGGCGAGCGCTGTTGGATTACCGCACCCCAAGGACGCTTTCATGGCGTCTTCGGGAATCTGGCTCGCTTGAGCCGCATCGTAAAGATTCGTCGTGATGGGATCGCAGCAGCTATCGAGCGCGGTGGAGGCGCCGCAGCATGAACTACCGCCCGTTTGGACACGCAGGGCAGCTTGACCGTACTTTTCGCGAACGACTTCTTTGATGGCTTCTGTGCTCATAGATTTCTCCTATTTGCAGATCGTGACAATTCGTTCCGGCTTCACAGCTTTGTTGCGCGTGCAACACTCCGCGTACAAAAAGCCGAGAAGTTCTTCCAGCGCCTCCGTACTCGCCGTATACCAGAGGAACGTTCCGTCGCGCCGCACCTTCACCAAGCCCTCGTTCTTCAGCTTATCCAGGTGGTGCGACAGCGTAGAGTTCGGTATGTCCAGCTCGCCACCGATGTCGCCGACAACCATTCCTTCCGGGTGCGCCGTCAGGAGCAACTGCATGATGCGCAGCCTCGGTTCTGTTCCCATTGCGCCGAGCATGTCGGCATATCTTGTGATTTGTTCGGGGTCGGGTTTCTTAGGCACGGTTACCTCTTCTATATTTCCATCATTATAGAAATACAGATACATTGTCAAGGGGGCCTCGTGAAAACGGCCGGGTGGGTCTCTTATAGCTGCTAATTGCTAGCTGCTGTCTTCTTCCCATTTCGGGAATTTTGGTTACCAAAGTTTTTTCGCCCTCCACTTTTTCGCTGACCTTCCTCCGCGCTCGCGCTATCCCTGAACTAGCCTCCGCCCTCAGCCGGGGTCCCCGCGAAGCGCCGCCTTTGCGATTCGGGGGGTGGTCATCGGGCGAGCGCCATTTTGTTCTTTGAATACCGAATGCGGTAACCCCTTTGTTTCTGCGACTTTGCCCGTAAGCCCATTTGTTTGTGCAAACTTACAGCAAGTCGTGCAATAAACCCTTTGTTTTCACGATGGGTGGGAGGGGTACCAAGGCAGCTAAAGCGAAAGGCGAACAGCGAAAAGCGATTTTTTCGAAAGGAATCTGGCCATGCAATACGAAACCTGTCACCACATCAAAGAAGACGGAGCCTACTGCGGCTCTCCCGCTGTGCGGGACAACAAATACTGTTATTACCACCTCATGCAGCGCGGACGTCGCCTTCGTCGCGCCCGCGCCCTTCGCGATAACGTCCCCTACCGGCTCGACATTCCGTCGCTCGACAGCCCTTACGCCGTGCGCGACGCGATCAGTGAAATTGCGCAGGCCATCGCTGCCGGGCAACTCGAACCGCTCGCTGCCGGCAAGCTGCTCTATGCCGTCCAACTGGCTGCCGCCAACAACCGCCGCATCGAGCAGATGGAAGCAAAAGCAGCGAAAGACCAACCCATTGCCAACGACAACTCCCGCATCCACGAGTATCCCGAGTTTCAGAAACAGTTCGGTCTCGCACCCGGCGCCGACCTCGATGCCGAAACCGACGCCGTCCTGCAAAAGGCTGATGAGGAGGCGCAACTGCGCCAGGCCGAATCAATACCCGTGCTGCCTCCCGGCGTGCGCCCCGGCTCTGTTGCCTACCGTGTTTTCCGCGAAGAGGCTTACAGGATGCTGCGCCTCCAAGTGCACGGTTTGCGGCACGAACTTCGCGACTATCACCAGCAGAAGCGTCAACAGCTCGAAGCAACGGTGAAGAAAGACATCGAAACAGCCAGGAAGCAGGTCGCCTCCGCAACGCCCGCGGCCGAGCACCTCGTCGAAAGTGCTTAGAACGCGCCGGGAACAGGGAGGAAATCGAAGATCAACGACAGACCGGCACAGAGACGCCGAGAAGGATTGAGAAGTGGACGGACTAGTGCGGGACTATTGATGAGAAAGAGAAGTAAAAAGGCTCACCCGGGGCTATCTCCCGCCCGGGCCGCGCCGCAGTGCCCGGCGTCAGGTTGGTGTGTGCTGTGCGAGCCGCGACTAGGAAGGTGAACCGGCGTGATTTTGCTTGTTTCGGTCCCGGATGCGTAGTAGAACTACCCAACCGTTTCTAAAAACCGATCTCGGAGCACGCGGAGGAGAGTTCACATGAAAGCGCCTTTCGTCTCATTAGTTTGTCTGGTCACAGTCGGACTTGCCGGTGTGGCTCTGGCCAGCCCCGCTTCCGGCCCTACCAGCCCGTTGTACCTGACATACACGAACGCGGGGAACTATTCCAACATCGCCGTAGTTCAAGGCAATACCATTACCACCTTCCCGGAAGCCTACAACAGCGTCGATGAGATCCCCATTGCCGTGTCCGGCGATGTACGAACGACTGGCTATTACTCAGCCGCTCCAACGGGCGGGCAGTACTCGTTGGCCGGAACGCCTACCGGAACAACCTACTCGGTGCCTGGGGTCATCACTGGTGGCGCCTATGACTCCACATCCGACGGCTCCCACAATTACCTGGTGGATTTCCTCGACGGCACGGTTTACCAGACCGCGCGCGATTTCACCAATCCCGTGGCTCTGTTCAATGTCGGCACCATGCAATTGGGAATCACCTACGATCCGGCCAACAAATCACTGTGGATCGCCGGTTGGGCCGACACCATGGTGACCGATTATTCGCCGAGCGGAAGCGTCATCAGTTCGTTCAGTACCGGGTTCATTGAAAATGGAGCCCTGGCCTACGAGTCAGCGACCAATACCCTCTGGCTGGTGGATGACTCGAATACCGGCAATTTGGAACAGTACTCCACGGCGGGCGCTCTGCTGAACACCGGACCTAACGTGGGCTATAGCTTGGGCGGCGAATTCAATGAGAATCCCGTCCCCGAGCCCGGAACGCTGGTGATGTTCGGCTCCGGTATTCTCGGCCTCGCTGGCGTGCTTCGCCGCAAGATCAACCTGTAAGAGACAAATGCTTCGTCTAAGATGCCGGGGCGCTCGCCCCGGGCTTTCTTTCTGCACGCTCGACTGCTTGCCTCTTTATTCAGCCACGAGTTCCGCGTAGCCCGTCGACCGTCGCATCGCTAATTGCCACGTGCCAAGTGCCAATTGCCGCTCTCTCGGTGTTACCCTTATGAAGTTTGCTCAGAGGAGAGACCCTGACCATGCCACCACTGGCTCTTGAAGGTTCCACGCTGCTCACCAGCATGGACCTCCACCTCTTCAACGAGGGAAGCCACAACCGTCTCTACCACAAGCTGGGCGCGCACCTCGTTACCGTTGATGGCAAGCCTGGCACGTATTTTGCGGTCTGGGCACCTGACGCCGAGCGCATCTCCGTCGTCGGCGACTTCAATGGCTGGAACCCCGACTCGCATCCCATGACGCCGCGCGAACACTCCGGCATCTGGGAGTGCTACGTCGCCGGACTGGGCAAGGGATCGATCTACAAGTACCACCTGCGTTCACGCTTTCATAACTACCGCGTCAACAAGGCTGACCCGTACGGCTATCATTGCGAAACTCCGCCGCGTACCGGATCGATCGTGTGGGACCTCGACTACGACTGGCACGACGCCGACTGGATGGCCGAGCGCGGCAAGCGCAATGCCTTCGACGCGCCTATGTCGGTGTATGAAGTTCACCTCGGCTCATGGATGCGCAACGAGGCAGAAGGCAATCGCTGGTTCAGCTATCGCGAGATCGCACCTCGGCTGGCGGCCTACGTCAACGAATTGGGCTTCACTCACATTGAGTTCATGCCCATCATGGAGCACCCGTATCCTCCGTCGTGGGGCTACCAGATCACCGGATACTTCGCGCCCACCGCGCGCTTCGGCACGCCGCAAGACTTCATGTACCTGGTGGACTACCTGCACCAGCACAACATCGGAGTCATTCTCGACTGGGTGCCTTCGCACTTCCCCAACGACCAGCACGGACTCGCTTACTTCGACGGCACGCATCTCTACGAGCACGCCGATCCGCGCAAGGGCTTTCATCCTGACTGGAAGTCGGCGATCTTCAATTACGGCCGCAATGAAGTGCGCGCCTTCCTCATCAGCAACGCCATGTTCTGGCTCGACCAGTACCACATTGACGGACTCCGCATGGACGCGATCGCCTCCATGCTCTATCTCGACTACTCGCGCAAACAGGGTGAGTGGATTCCCAACAAGTACGGCGGCCGCGAGAACCTCGAAGCCGTGTCATTGCTGCGCACCGTGAACAGCGACGCTTACGGCGAATTCCCCGACATCCAGACCATCGCGGAAGAATCCACTGCGTGGCCGATGGTGTCGCGGCCTACCTACATCGGGGGGCTCGGCTTCGGCATGAAGTGGGACATGGGCTGGATGCACGACACCCTGAAATATTTCGCCCAGGACCCGATTCACCGCAAGTATCACCACAACAAGCTGACCTTCCGCGGACTCTACGCCTTCACCGAAAATTTCACGCTGCCGCTTTCGCACGACGAAGTCGTGCACGGCAAAGGCTCGCTCATTAATAAGATGTCAGGCGATTACTGGCAGAAGTTTGCCAACCTGCGCCTGCTCTTCGGCTACATGTTCACCCAGCCCGGCAAGAAGCTGCTCTTCATGGGCGCTGAAATCGGCCAGTGGAAAGAATGGAACCACGACGCCAGCATCGATTGGGTTCTGCTCAACTTCATTCCGCACCAGGGGATCAAGCGCTGGGTCAGCGACCTCAATGGGTTTTATCGCAGCGAGCCCGCGATGCATGAGCTCGACTTCAATCCTGACGGCCTGCGCTGGATTGACGCCAATGACAACGAAAACAGCGTGCTCATCTACATGCGCTACGGCAAGAACAACGACAACCCACTGGTCGTCGCGCTGAATTTCACCCCGGTTCCGCGCCGCGGCTATCGCATCGGAGTGCCCAAGCCCGGCAAGTGGCGCGAGGTGCTCAACAGCAACGCCGCGTTCTACGGCGGCACCGACGAAGGCAATCCCGGCGGAGCCACCAGCGAGCCCATCGAAAACCACGGCTTCGCCCAGTCGCTGCTGATCAACCTGCCGCCGTTGGGCATGGTGATTTTCAAGCAGTAGCACCAGTCACCGAGGTGATGGCCACAATTGCCACCTGCAGGCAAATGCGACCAAGCGCGGCACGTTTGCATGTAGAATCCTTTCCATTCCTCGAGATGCAAATTCCACTTCGGGAGCCAGTCTTGCGTTTACTTCTTCGCGTGTCCCTGCTCATTTTGCTGGCAGCGCCGGCCTTCGCCCAATCGGGCCCGGAGGGCGCAAAGCCGCCCTTCACCTATCAGGAAGTCATGATTCCGATGCGTGATGGCGTGCATCTGCAAACCGTCATTCTCACGCCCGTCGATCAGAAAGGCCCGTTGCCGATCCTGCTGACGCGCACCCCTTACGGCGTCCGCGACAAGGCCCCCGACAAAACGCCCGCGTCCCTCAAAGAGCTCGCGCAGGACGGCTATATCTTCGTCTCGCAGAATCTCCGTGGACGGTTCAAGTCGGAAGGCGTCTTCAACCTCAGCTCCTACGTGAACCTCAACGATCCCAAGGCCACCAACGAAACTACCGACGCCTACGACACTGTCGATTGGCTGGTCAAGAACGTCCCCAACAACAACGGCAAGGTGGGAATGTTTGGCGTGTCGTATTCGGGGCTGACCGCAGCACTGCCGCTGCTTCATCCTCATCCGGCGCTCAAGGCCGTCAGCGAGCAGGCCTCGCCCGCCGACCAATGGATGAACGACGATGACCACCGTTACGGCGCGCTGCGCGAAAGCTACGACTTCGAATACGCCGTCATGGAGCAGGCTGACAAAGAGAAGAACACCCACTTCGACTTCGACACCTACGACACTTACGAGTGGTATCTGAACCTCGGCCCTCTCTCCAACATCAACGCCAAGTATCTGCACAGCACCATTCCCTATTGGAACTCCACCATCGAGCATCCCGACTACGACGACTTCTGGAAAAAGGAAGCCTGGGTCAACCAGCTTCACTCCTCCACCGTTCCCAACCTGAATGTCGCCGGATTCTGGGACCAGGAAGACCCGTGGGGACCGTGGAAGATCTTCCGCAACGCCGAGGAGAACGATCCCGAACACACCAATGTGATCGTCGCCGGCCCTTGGAACCACGGCCAGTGGCAAACGGAGAAGGCCGAAAGCATTGGCCTCGTGTCCAACGGAGGCCACAACACGTCGCTCGAGTTCCGCGAGAACATCGAAGCGCCCTTCTTCCGCTATTACCTCCACGGCGAGGGCCAGAAGCCAACGTGGCAGGCCACCACGTTTCAGCCCGGCTCCAACACCTGGCGCACCTATGCCAGCTGGCCGCCCGCCGAAGCCAAGTCCACTAACCTGTATCTCCACGCCGATGGCACGCTTTCGTTCAGCGCGCCCGCTGCTGCAACCGCCGGCGGTAAGGGCTACCGCGAGTACGTTTCCGACCCGGCCAATCCTGTCCCTTACCGTCAGCGCCCCATCTCGCCGACCTATCCCGCAGGCGACTGGCGCCTATGGGAAGTTGGCGACCAGCGCTTCGTCGACAACCGCCCCGACGTCCTAACTTTTGTCAGCGTGCCGCTAGATCACGACCTGACCATCACCGGCCCTCTGGCGGCGAAACTCTACGCTTCCACATCCGGTACCGACAGCGATTTCGTTGTGAAGCTGATCGACGTCTATCCACAGAACGCCCAGAAGAACGCGTGGAAGGAAGACGACGGCCCGGCGCCCGGCCAATATGCGCAGTCTCTCAACGGTTACGAGCTACCCGTCGCCATGGAAGTCCGCCGCGGGCGTTACCTCAAGAGTTTCGAAAAGCCGGAGGCGCTCAAAGCCAATGATCCCACAGAGTGGGACGTCCCGCTGCGCGATCATGATTATGTCTTCCTCAAGGGCCATCGCATCATGGTGCAGATTCAATCTACGTGGTTCCCGGTGATTGACCGTAATCCTCAGAAGTTCGTGCCGAGCATCTATCAGGCCACCGCCGCGGATTTCGTTCCCGCCACGCAGCGCATCTACAGCACACCCGCGATGCCGTCACATCTGGTTTTGCCTGTGATGCCTTAACTCGCGCAGGTGGCGCACCCGACGACTCACTTAATACCGAAAATCTTTGAAGTGGGTGCCATGCCGCCGTCCCGCAGTGGCCTACTTCTTCGGCTTCTGCGGATTCACCACCAACATGTCGTAAACCGGCATCTTGTCTTGCTTCTGCAGAAAGTCAGTGATGGTATCAAGGTCGCGTACCGTGGCCGATGAAATGATTCCTGAGTCGCATTGCGATGGAGTACCGGGGCTGTCGGGCTCGACGAGGTAGTCGCCGACGTCGCGCTTCACAGAACAGGTGCAGGCTGCCTTGGTTTTGTCGTTCTTGTCGACGGTGCAGTCCGAATCGAGGCACATTGCCCACGGCCGCTTGTTGGAGCATCGGGCATAGGTGCGGATGGGAAAGTAGCGCGATTTGACTTGCGTATCGCTCGGCTTGTCGGCTTTGCAATCCTTGGCTCCGACCGACCAGCCGTCGGTGATTACTTTGCAACCACAGGTGGTGGTCGCTTTGTCTCCCATGAGCACTACGACGTCGCAGGACGAGAAGGTACATAAAGCATAGGTCATCCGGCAGGCATAGAACGGGGGCGGCGGGGTCAACGGCGCCGGCGGAGTAGTCTTTTCAGTCGTCTGCGCGAGTGACGGTATGCTGTAGCCCGCAACCAAGAGCAAAGCGGTGGCCAGCGTCTTTCTTACGTTCAGCTTGATTGGGTTCATGGTGACTTCCGTCCCTTACGTGAGCTGAAAATTGTAGCTCGGACTATACACTCGAACGGCGAATTCTCATGCGGAGTCCACGCAGGTGGAACTATGAAAGGGACGGGTTCGTATGCTTGGAAGGACACATCAATTGAAATCTCGACTGAAGGACCGAGCGGGCCGCTCGCCCGACGGTTCCTGCGGTTCGAGGCTCAATCTCGGGTCGCGCTAAACTACAGGTCGGAAGCGAGCGCGGAAGGTCCAGTGCTACACCAATCTTCGTAGTAACGGAGCACCGCCAATCGTGAAAGCGATCGTCTCGGTTGTACTCATTGGAATACTAGCGGGTGTTTGTCTGGCTGCGGACAAGGAGCAGCCACCGAAGCCAGCGCAATCCATTCCTGAGCTGCAGCAGCAACTGGAGAAAATTCTCAAGGACAATCACGTGCCGGGGGTGTCGGTGGCGATCGTGAAGCGCGACGGCCCGGAATGGGTTGCGGGACTCGGGCTGGCCGATGTTGCCGGCAAAATTCCGGCGACGGCCGACACGCAGTTCCGCATTGGATCAACTTCGAAGGCGTTTGCGTCGTTGTCAATCCTGAAACTGGCGAACGAGGGCAAGCTGGCGCTGACCGACCCGGTGCGCAAGCTGGCACCGGAGGTGTATTTCGAGAATCCGTGGGAAGCAACCAACCCCGTGCTTGTAGTGGACCTACTGGAGCACACCACGGGATGGGATGACTTACACCTGCGCGAGTATGCGAAAGACGCACCGGCATCGATGAGCTTGCGCGAAGGGCTGGATTACGACCACACCTCGCGGGTATCGCGGTGGCCTCCGGGTACGCGGACGGCGTATTGCAACTCGGGACCGCCGGTGGCGGCCTACATCGTAGAGAAGATTACGGGCAAGCGATTTGAAGACTATGTGGCGGAGAACTTCTTCCAGCCGATCGGGATGAAGTCGGCCAGCTATTTCCAGACCTCGGCGCCGGCGACGACGCTCTATCACGACGACGGCAAGACGCCGTTTCCGTACTGGAACATTCTGCTGCGTCCAGCGGGGTCGATTAATGCATCGGCCAACGACATGGCGGCGTACGTAGCGTTCTACCTCAACCGCGGTACGGTGAGCGGCACGGAAGTGATGCCGGCGGCGTCGATTGACCGGATGGAGAATCCCGACGCGCACGTGGGGAGCGCAGGAAGGGTTGAAGGCGGGATACGGGCTTAGCAACTACTGGTCGGTGAATGACGGATTTGTGTACCACGGACACGACGGGGGCGTGAACGGCGGCATTACTGAAATGGCCTACATGCCCGAGTACGGAGTGGGGTATTTCTACAGCATCAATGCGGGGAGCGGAGATGCGTTTGACAAGATCGGCAAGGCGATTCGGGCGTACATCACGCGCGATCTAACGAAGCCAGCGCTTCCGCCGCAAGGGCAGTTGCCGGGCGATGCGGCGGCGTACGCGGGATGGTACGAACCAGACTCGCCGCGAATCCAGATGTTCTACTTCTTGGAGCGCCTCACGAACATCGTGCGGGTGCAGTTTGGCGATGGGAAGATGCTGATATGGCCGATCGTCGGAATGAAAGACGAGGTGTTCCTGCCGATGTCGGGCAGGCAGTTCCGCAAGGTGTTCGAGAAAGATCCGCCGAACCCGGTGGCCACGGTGATGCTGTTGACGCCGGATGTAGAAGGACGATTCATTCAGACCGCTGCTGGGACGAGAACGCTGAAGCGGGTATCGATCGGGATGGCGATGGTGGAGATTGGGCTGACTGGCTATGTGGTGCTGGCGATGTTGGCGGTGGTGTTGTATGCGCCGTTCTGGATGCTGGGAGGGATCAGCAAGAAGAGACGCCGTCCGCAGGAGCGTGCGATGCGTTGGTGGCCGCTGCTCGCTGTGCTGAGCCTGGCGGGTGCAGTGGCGCTGGTTGCGGTTTCGGGCCCGGACGTTATCACGCGAATGGGAGAGCTAACGGTGTGGTCGGGCGGCGTGTTTGTGTGCACGATTCTGTTTGCGATTGCGTCGCTGGCGAGTGCGGTTTCAGTATGGCGGGGCCAGGAGACGCGGAAGTGGGTGAAGCGTTTCAGCGCGGCCGTGGCGCTGGCGCTGGTGATTGCGACAGCGTATCTGGCGTATTGGGGAGTCATCGGGATGAGGACTTGGGGGTAGGGTTGGTGTGGCGCAAGTGGAGCGTGCTGGCGAATGACGCGGTGTTGAACCTGTGCGGGCAGATACTGGCAGTCGCAGGGCAAGGCTCGGGCAGTGAAGCCCTCGCGAAAGAGTGCCGTCCTCGGGGGACTCAGACATTTTTTTGACGCCTACCCACCGTTGAAACGGTGGGCTCTCTTCTGCCGTCCCGCGGGGCGGGACTGGGTGGCTACCCAGGCTAGCGCCGGATAGCCCGGCGCGAACCTGGGGCAACCGGCGATTTACCCCAGACTTGCCAGAGGAGGGCAATTCTGGGCCACCCGTGGAATCCGCGGCTGAAGTTCTACTCCGCCGGGACGTCGAAGTTCACCAAGTCAGCCTGGAAGCCGCGGGTCTTGATGGCGCCGTAGGCGACGCCGGCGAACATCCAGATGGAGCCGGCGATGAGCGCCATCTTCGACAGGTTGAGCCACAGTGCCCCGCAGATGAGGAACCCGCAGAGCGGAACCAGCAGGTTCGAGAGCGATCGGTTCTTGCCGCGAATGAAGTAGTGAGTGAGCGAGGCGATGTTCACGCCCATGAAAGCGATGAGCGCTCCGTAATTGAGCAGCTCGGCGGCGCGGTCGTAGTCGCGAATGATGTACGCCCCCACCAGCGCGACCACGCCGACTGCGATTACGTTGTTGCGCGGAATGCGGGTGCGGGGATCGATGGCCCCGAAGAACGACTTCGGAATCGCGTTGCTGCGTCCCATGCCGTAAAGCAGACGGGCGGCGCCAAGCTGCGCTCCCATGCCGGAACCGATGGTGGCGATCAGCAAGGTGATGGTGATGGCGAAGGAGATGGCGGCTCCGCCTGCGATGGCCGCCACGTGCGCGAAAGCGCGCTCGGCTTCAGCTTCGGAGAAGCCGTATCCCGGTCGCAAAAGTTGCGCCGAATAGACCTCGGCTGACGCGAGTATGCCGGTGATCACGCAGACCAGCACCGTCGCCAGCAGGATATTGCGCCTGGGATTATGGACTTCTTCCGAGAGGGTGGAGATGCCGTCGAAACCGATGTAGGTCAGCACCGCGAGCGAGGTTCCGTGTAACAAGACGCGCGGCGTAAATGCGTGCGGATTGTAGAACGGTTGCAGGAAGAACGCCGCGGTATGCGGGCCGGTGGAAGTGAGGTAGCGGATGGTGACGCCGAAGAAGGCCACGATCACCACGCCCATGGCGGCGAACAGCACCTGGTTGATGCGTGCTGAAGTCTCGACGCCGCGCAGGTTGAGCAGCGTGAACAGAAGGGCGAAGGCGATGAACCACCAGCGCGGCGAGACTCCGGGGAAGAAGTCGAGCATGGCCTTGCCGCACCAGATGGTGCAGATGAGCGGGTTGATCATGTAGTCCATGGTCATGCTCCAGCCGGTGACGAAGCCGAGGCCGGGATGGAGCTCGCGGCCGACGTAGGTGTACGCCGAACCCGCACTGGGATAGACGCGAGCCATGCGTCCGTAGCTGATGGCGGTGAAGACCATAGCGACCATGCCGATGAGGATGCATGTGACGACCTGTCCCTGACTGGCGTTGGCAAAGACGCCGTAGCCAGGCATAGGGGCGGTGGGCTGGATGACGATGATGCCGTACATCACCAGGTCCCACAGGCCGAGCGTGCGCTTCAGGCTGGGCGCGGCGGCGGTGTTCGTCACCGTTGTGTCAGACATGCTTGGCGGAGTTCCCTTCCGTGTGGAAAGCGGGTTCGCATCATTGTAGACGGTGACTGGTAGCTGGTAACTGGTTCAAGGGTTGCTATCCTAAATTCGTGTGGTTCCGCATCTTCAGCTTGACGCTATTTCTTGGGCTACCCTGCCTGGCGCAGGAGAACTACGAGATCCAGGTTTATGGTTCGGAAACTGTCGCGCCCAAGACCACGATGCTCGAGCTGCACTCGAACTTCACGTTCCAGGGCAGCAAAGAAACTTTCGATGGCGTGCTACCCACCGAGCACGCGCTGCACGAGACCGTCGAGATTACGCCGGGGCTCACTTCGTGGTCAGAGGTTGGCTTTTACATCTTCACCTCGGCGCGAGGCGGACAGGGTTGGGAATGGGTGGGCGACCACATTCGCCCGCGGGTGCGTGCTCCGGAAAGCTGGCACTGGCCGGTCGGCGCCAGTCTCTCGATCGAGTTCGGCTATCAGCGCGCGCAGTATTCTACGTCAACGTGGAACATTGAAATCCGCCCCATTATCGATAAGCAGAAGGGCCGGCTGTACTGGTCGTTCAATCCGGCGTTTGATCGTGGAATTGTGGGGTTGCCGAGCGACCAGCAATGGAACTTCTCTCCCGACGCAAAGATCTCGTGGGACTTTACTCCGAAGGTCGCATTTGGACTGGAGTATTACGGCGGATGGGGCCCTGTGAACAATCTGTACCCGGTCACGTTGCAGTCGCAACAGTTTGTGCCCGCCTTCGACCTGAATGTCTCACCGAAGTGGGAGATCAATTTCGGTGTGGGCGTCGGCGTGACGGCGGGCACCGATCACATGCTGGTGAAAGCGATTATCGGTCGCCGCTTTGATTGGTCCAAGCGTCATGGCAACAGCAAGACCACGATGCAGTCGCCCTCGCGACTTGCAATGAGCTACTGAGGCACGGCTACTTCTTTTTGGATTTCTTCTTCGGCTTCTTCTTTTTTGATTTCTGCTTCGGCTTTCCGACGCTTTTCTGCTTCACCGGCTGGAGGGACTTCACGGTGCCGTTGGCGATGGCCCTTAACCACTGATCATGATCGCGGGAAGTCTGGTTGGCGTAATCGACGGCGAAGGTCGCAAGTGCCCGGTCGAAACGATCGGAATTTCCGAGGTACCCGGCCAACATGCAGGGATCGCCCGAGCGCGAATGTCCCTTGGCCAGCAGCTCGCCGCACACCTTCGCGTACGCCAGCAAACCGTTGCCTTCGAGGTCGGTGGGCGCGATGCCAGCCTTGTGGTCGCGCAACTGCCGCACCAGGTACGGCAGGCCGCCGATAGTTGCCCAGCCGAGGAAAGGGTCGAACTGAACCAGCATGCGACGGACGCCCTCCACCACACGCTCGCCGTGGTGTTTCGGCACGCCAGTGCTGGGCAGGTACGGCGAGTAACACGACGGCAACTCCTGCTTCAGTTGCAGGAACATAGGGTCTTCGAGTGCTCCCCCAAACAGCAGCGCCACGTAGTCGCGGGTTCCCACACTGCCGGTGCCGACGATTCGAAATCCGCTGCAGGCCGGGTTGTATTGTTTGAAGAAGTGCCGCCGCTCGGGCTCCAGCGTCTTCAGGTAGCCCGGCAGCGCAGCCAGAACCTTCTTGGCTTCCGCTCGTTCGATCGGCCTCTGCACCACTACTCCAAACGTGGGGTCGGTGAACTCCTTGAAGGTGTACTGGCCTTCCTTCCGTCGTGTGAGCTTCTTCAGGTTCTCCAGCGGCGTAGAGCGTTCGGCTTTGCGCAAGACGGTCCGCACGGGCAACACCCTGAGTTCGCGCAATACCAAGTAACGGGCCAGCTCCAGCACCGGCAGCTCGGAGAACTTCCAGACGAACTCGCGATACACGCGACCGAACTCCAGCACTGCGTCCTTGCACTGAGCCTCGGAGTTCCGGGATTCGCGGCCAGCAAGAACCAAACTGGTGGCCATGCGCTTCACGTCCCACTCCCAGGGAGCGCGTATGGTCTCGTCGAAGTCGTTGATGTCGAAGATGAGGTGGCCGTCGGGGCCTCCGCCGAACGCGCCGAGATTTTGCACGTGTGCGTCGCCGCAAATCTGAACTTCGAGGCCAGTACGCGGCAAGGCCGCCAAGTCGGCCGCCATCAGCGGGGCCGCACCGCGGTAAAACGAAAAGGCGGTCTGCGCCATGCGTGCATTCTTGAGCGGCACCAACTCGGACAGACGGAACTGGTGCGCTGCGTTCATCAGCTCAACCGGGTCGAACTTTCTGGTCTTGGGATCGAACTTCCCCTGGTCGATGCGCTTCAGCTTGTCCCGAAGCTTCTGGCCAGCCTTGCGGCGCGTGTCGCGAGTGGAGTACTCCGTCGACTGGTTCTTCATGGGAACTAAATGATACGCCGCGATTCCCACACCGCAATCAGACCTCCGTGCCCGCCACCAAGGTCGCATTGCCGCAGCGCTGAAGTGTCATCATGTACCATGCATTTCGAGGAACGTCTATGACCCGATCTGGCTTGGTAGTGCTGCGAGGTCTTTTCTGCTTCGCCATTTTGACTGGTTCGACCCCGGTGTTTGCGGCGACTCCTCCGTCCCCGGCCACTCGCCTTGATCTTCATGCCGGATGGCAACTGCAATCCGATTGCGTGTTGCAAGGCTCCAGCAGTGGTCCGGCGGGACTGAAGACTTCCAGCTATCCGGGCCTCGATGGCGAGATTCTTTCGTCGCCGCTGTATCGCCCCATCGGATGGATGTCGACCACGGTGCCGAACACGATCGTCGCCGCGCAAGTTGCCGCTGGGCTCATTAAGGACCCGTTTTACGGCATGAACCTGCGCAAGTTACCGGGGATGGATTATCCGCTCGGGCGCATGTTCTCGAACCTCGCAATGCTCGACTCCAGTCCGTACAAGTGCGGCTGGTGGTATCGCACGCCGTTCCGCCTGCCTGCGGGATTTGCCAATCACTCGGTCGCGCTGCATCTGGATGGCGTGAACTATCGTGCCGACGTGTGGCTGAACGGAAAGCAGATAGCAAGCAAGACCGACATCGCCGGGACATGGCGGGTGTTCGAACTCAACCTCTCCTCGGGATTGCTGTATTTCGGACAAAACGTTCTCGCGATCGAAGTTTTTCCGCCCACGCCTGACGATCTCGCAATCACGTGGGTAGATTGGGCGCCGTCTCCACCGGACAAGAACACGGGGCTTTTCCGCGACGTGTATCTCACCGCCAGCGGGCCCGTGGAGCTGCGATTCCCTTACGTCGGCAGCACGCTCGACGACTCGTTCTCAACCGCGCAACTCACACCGGTGGTCGAAGCATGGAACGCCACCGGTCACACCGTTTCCGCTGATATCACATGGGAAATTGACGGTAAAAAGGTGCACCAGGAAGTTTCGCTCGAAGGCGCGCAGAAAAAAACCATTACATTCGATCCCGCACAGCTTCACGACCTGACGATCAAGAACCCCAAGCTGTGGTGGCCCGCCGATTTGGGCGCTCCGGCGCTTTACCACGCGCGTGTGAGCGTCACTGCTGATGGGAAGCCGTCTGACTCGCATGACGTCACTTTCGGCATTCGCCAGGTCACCTCCGAAATGAACAACGGGCACACGCTGTTCAAGATCAACGGCAAGCCGGTGCTGGTGCGAGGAGGCGGATGGGCTCCTGACCTACTGCTGCGCGCCTCACCCCAGCGCATGGAGACGGAATTCCGCTATATGAGGGACCTTGGCCTCAATACCGTGCGCCTGGAAGGCAAGCTGGAGTCGCAGGCGTTCTACGATCTCGCCGACAAATATGGCATCTTCGTTATGGCCGGGTGGTGCTGCTGCGACATGTGGGAGCGCTGGAATGAATGGGGCAATGAGCAGTACCGAATCGCGCAAGCCTCGCAGCGTGACCAGACTCGACTGCTGCGCAACCATCCGTCGATGCTGGTGTGGCTGAATGGCAGCGACAATCCGCCGATTCCGGCGGTGGAATCCATGTACCTGCGTGTTGAGAAGGAAGAGCTGTGGCCGAACCCAACGCTTTCGTCTGCGTCGGCCACACCTACTACTGTCACTGGACCTTCTGGTGTGAAGATGACAGGGCCGTATGACTATGTTCCGCCGCACTACTGGCTCGCTGATACCAAACTCGGAGGCGCCTGGGGATTCAACACCGAGACAAGTCCAGGGCCTGCGATTCCTCCGCCGACCAGCCTGCACAAGTTCCTGCCGCCCGACAAGCTATGGCCGCAGAACGAAGTGTGGGGATTCCATGAGGGAGGCGAGCGCTTTCAAACGCTCACCTTCTACAACACCTCGATGGGGCATCGGTACGGGGCGCCACTCGATTTCGGCGACTTCGAGCGCAAGGCATACGCCATGGATTACGAAGGCGAACGTGCCATGTTCGAGGCGTACGCACGCAACAAATTCGAATCGACTGGGGTCATCCAGTGGATGCTCAACAATGCCTGGCCCTCACTTATCTGGCACCTTTACGACTACTACCTCGTGCCCGCCGGCGGCTATTACGGCACCAAGAAAGCCACCGAGCCCCTGCACGTCATGTACTCGAACAGCGACCGGTCGGTTGCCGTGGTCAGCGATAATGCCAGCGTCGCAGGCGTCAAAATCAATGCAGCGATTTACGACTCCGCGGGAGCGCAGAAGTGGTCGCAGAATGCGACGGTCGATGTGACGCGCGAAAAAGCCACCGTGGCGTTCGTGGTGCCGCAACCGACCGATCTTCCGGCAACGTATTTCCTCAAACTCACGGCGGCGGAAGCGGGGGGCAAGGTCGTCAGCGACAACTTCTATTGGCTTTCCACCAAGGCCGACGAAATGGATTGGCAGAAGACCGCCGGGACCGCGACCACTCCGCAGAGTGCCTATGCCGACATGACCGCGTTACAATCTCTGCCGCCCATGACCTTGCGAGTGCAGGTGAAGCCGGCGGCTTCGCCATGCGCAATGCCGTTCGCGGTACATCCGCAGGCTGCGTCGACCACACTGCCCGTGCCCCCGACGGAGTGCGATGGAGGGTTCCTCTATCAACAGCTAACGGTCAGCAATCCGGGGAAGGCCCTCGCCTTTATGGCGCATCTGCGGTTAGTGCAGTCTGACGGGGAGGATGTCGTCCCGGCATTTTTTGACGACAACTTCGTCTCATTGCTGCCGGGAGAATCGAGAGTGATCGGAGTTCGCTACCGTGCGGCCGACTTGGGAAAAACTCCTGCCCACTTTGAGGTCAGCGGATGGAATATTCCGGCGGAGAATGTGCCGCTACATTGAGTTAAGAATTTGGGAGCGGAGCAACGCGCGTTCGGAGCTCGCCGGAAAGTGGTTACCGGCCACTAGGTGTTGATCAGCCTTGCCGGGCTGCCGACTGCTACAGAATCATCGGGCACGGCCTTGGTCACGACGGAGCCCGCCCCCACGGTGGTGCGCGAGCCTACATCAGCCATCACGATTGCGGCCGCGCCGATCCAGCTATCCGAGCCGATCGTCACCTGCACAAACTCGCCGCCGGAAAACGCTTCGCCTTCTCCGCCGCGGGTGTGCTGCCGACCGCCGCTCAATACTTGAACACCTGAGGCCAGTAGCGTCCCGTCACCAATCGTGACTCGGCCCAGGATGCAGTAGCTGCCGACGTAAACACGCTTGCCGATCTTCGCCTCCGGATGAGCGAAGAACGATCCGAATGACACGCGGCTGGAGAGATCAAACGACTGGAGCGTGAGGCGGTAATAGGCACCACGCAGGTAGTCGCCAAGGCCGCCGGGTGCGGTTGCATAGGCATGGGCAAAGAAGGTGAAAACCGGTTTCACGCGTCCAAAGCCCGCCAGCAACGCCGGGATAAAGGCGAGCACGAGGAACAGCGCATTCACGATTGCTTTGAGAAACTTTCGCATTACGCCTTGCGGAACACAAACTCATTGCAACCCAAGCTGCCGCCACAGGTCCGTAATCGCTGCAGCTCGAATCCCCGCTGACGATAGAAATCGAATATCTGCTCGGGAGTGGCAACTTCAAACGGATATCCGCCGACCCAATCGACCACGTCTTGCCAGAACGACATGCCGCGCAAGCCTTTGCCGTAATTGCGAATTGATTTCAGTGGATCCAGTCGCAGTGTGTCTTTCGTCAGGGTGCGCCAGTTCAACACCCAGAACGACGGCCAAAGCACCAGAAAGCGAAGGCTGCTGGGCAGTTGGTTGTACAGGCGCTTGGTTTTGGTCCAGCGTCGACTCGAAGTGCCCTGGTCATTGTAGATCGCGACAAAAAATTTGCCTTGCGGGGCTACCGGTACAGCCGCGTTGGCCAACGCTGTCCACATGTCGCCGGTATGGTGCAGCACACCCCATGAGTACACCACGTCGAACTTGCCTAAGGCGGCGATATACGCGGCGTCGAGCGCGGAGCCCGACTCCACGGTCCAGCGGTCGTCATTGGGGAAGTAACGCCGCCGCAATTCCTGCGTGCAGGCGACCGAGTTCGGGTCGTAGTCGAGTGAGTGTACCCAGGCGCCCATTTTGCGCGCGGCCAGGCTGAAAAGACCGCTGCCGGAGCCGATGTCGAGAAATGTTTTGCCCTCGAGACTGTCGGTTTCCAGCATCTGGCGCAGCGAATCTACGGCTTCCGCGATCTTCTGGTCGTCCAGCGTTTCCAGGAACGAGGCCCAGTTCTTGCCGAACTCGAAACGTTGCCCGCTGGCGACTTCTATCGCGTGTTGACTGGTCTCTGCGAGGTTGTCTGCGATCGGTTTCATAAGGCTCGAACAAAAGTACAAACGTCACTACGAGCTAGCTGCGATTATCGCATGGGTGTGAAACGGGACTTCCCAACAAATGAACCGCTAAAGCTGATGTGTCTCGTCCGCGCGAACTTCGACACCATGGGAAACGCCGACGTTCAAGCGCGCACCGCGGTTGTGGCAGCGCCCTCAGTTATCGAAGGGCCGAATCTCCGCCGGAGTCTTTCATACGCCGCTCTGCTGGCAGCAAGTTGAGATTCGGCTGCTTGAAGGAGCTGGGGACGAACCTGCTCGGAGGAATTCCACGCTGCGAGGATTGCTGCCTTGAGGCGCGACTCCCAATCATCGTCGTCAAGAGTCACGACCTCGCAACCCACTCCGAACTGGTTGGCTAGGCCGAAAAGTTTGGCAGCAAAGTATTTGGACTTCAGCCAAGCCACCACGGGAATACCCTGGGCCAGGGCGAAAACTCCGCCATGATAGCTGGTGGTGAGCATCACTCGGCAACGCCCGATCTCCCGCACCATTCCTTCGACCAGCCGAAGATCGTTCGCAGGTTCAGCCACCATCGGATAACCTTCGAAAAGGCGATCGCAGATTCCGGAATCGTCTTCCTCTGGATGGCGTGAGATTGGAATCGAAACCAAGGGAGCGCCGACCTCGGCAGCGGCTTCCTGGAGTGGACGCCGCAACCCGGTGATCAAGTTTTCGGGAATATCCGAATACCACGAAACGCGAAGGTTAACGCCGATGGAGTCGCCGATCTTTTCCTGGCGATTGGCGTACACGGTCTCAATAGCATCGTCACCGGTGACAACAATGTGGTCACGCGGGACACCCAGTGCATCCAACAGCGGAGGACCGGTCAGGGTCTCGCGAATGCAGATGAGGTCAACGCGCGGCAGGACCGTGGCGGCGCGAGCACGCAAACTGGGATCGTCGATCGGGCCAATTCCCTGCCCCAGGATGGCCGTAGTGATTCCGTGGCGCTGCGCCAACTCCATACTGTTCAGCAAAGGTGTCGAGGCCGCGCCGAAACTGGTGGTAATCTGGCCGGCCCCACTAGCGACAATCAGGTCGCAACTGCGAACCAGTTCAAGGTAGTCGCGGACCGCCGCTGCGCCGGCATGGCCGCCGCGAGTCGTCACGAGTTTCTCGGCGATTGCAGGCCAATTGTGACGCCAACTTACATCGAACTCGGACAATGCCGGAAAATTCAATCGCTTGCCCATGCGGGTCAGGTAGGCAGCCGTCGTGTAGTAAGACTGCTGTCCGAACGGGCGGACGGGCTTGGCGGAGGGGCAATACAAGGACAGTAATTCTGGGTCCTCGTTCATCACGAAAATTTCTGCGTCAGGCCAGAAATTACGAAATCGCCTCACGGTGACTTGCATCATGGCAACGTCGCCGAGGTTCAGGCAGTGAACGGAACTGGGATGAATAAGAATTCGCATGAGATGGCAAAACCTTTGTGCAGGTCGTCGAGCGGTCAGAGGCGACGGCGCGTGGCTCGTCCTCTATATTAACAGTCTGGTTACTAGGGGATGGTGAAGGCGAAACCTTTTGGCACACTTTTCAAACAGCAAGGCCGCAGTCTTTTGCGCAGCCTAAAATCGAATCTTGCCGGGATACATCTGGTTTCATTCTCCCCTAGTTGACATCGCGCCGCAACGCCCAAGCGATGGGCTTTGATTGATGCAATCTCCAGCGATAAATCCGTCGTGCGGTTTGCGGCATCGCCTGAATTCCAAAAAGAATGAGACGAATGCGGGAGCTGTGAAGACGGGCATTGGCCTCGGTCAAGCGCTGGACCGCCAGCGGCATGTCGCCATCCAAAAACGCTCGCTTGCCCTCATAGAACAGCCGGTTTCCGTCGAAACGACGAATGGCGGCTTCCAGGGCGACCCGTTCTTCCCCGGTAAGGTCGGGCGTTGTTCGCATTTTTGCGAGGACTCGTCCGGCGTTTGTGTACATCCAAACAGGATCGGCTGAAAGACTATCGTCGCGGACGCGATAACGCAGCAGCACTTCGTTGTGGTAAATAATCCGGCTGCCATGCTTGATACAACGAAGCCACATGTCAAAGTCTTCGCAACTCCTGAGGCTGTCATCGAAGAGGCCCGCACGTTCGAGGGCCGTCCTTCGCGCCAACACGGACACGACGACGGAGACTTCCTGACCCACGAGGCGAGAGAAAGTGACATCCCCGGTGGAAGGAGTGGTGCGGGTGCCTGCGGTCGATCCGTCCCCGATAATTACGAAGCGCGGATACACGATGTCTGCGGTCGGATCCTCGTCAAGCTTACGTACCTGAACTTCCAGGTAGTTGGACTCCCAAGTGTCATCGGAATCGAGAAGGGCTATGAGTTCGCCCTTGGAGGCGCGAATCCCATTGTTACGCGCGCCAGCCAAGCCGCAATTCTCTGTGCGGAGATAGACAATCTTGTCGCGCCAAGGTGCGATCGCGCGTTCCAACTCGGTAGTGTCGGGTGAGCCGTCATTGACGACGACCACCTCAAAGCTCCTGAAGGTCTGCGCGAATACAGATTGCAGAGTTTCGGCGACAAATCTTGCAGTGTTATAGCAAGGAACGATGACGCTGACGCGCGGAGTTTGGGTGCCAAGCGCAGCTGTGGGTGAGATTGCCGGCGCTACCCGTTCCAATTCAGTCAACAAAACCCGTCCCTCCAGCGGTCGCCGCCGATTCATTTATCGGCGACCCCGAGAAATCTCAACGAAGGGCGCGCCAAACCTACCCACCATAGATACTGCCAAGGACTGTTGGGATAACTCGCCGCCAGATTGCGAACCAACGCCCATGACCATGAATCCGCAGTTCATTTCCGCTACCGAGATTGCGCGGAACCTAGGATCTGTCGAAACCATAAGCGGTGTAACCTGAAGCCATCCTTAATCGCGAAAAAATCCGGTAACTAAAGCGGTAGTTATGACTTACAAGTGCGACCGCGCTGACGGCCGAGTCCTTTCTGCAAGACAGATCTGAGCCCTCAGCCTGATTGCTCCTGTCTAAATATCAACCCGATTCGGGCGCTTTGACCACTGGCCGCAGCATCCCTCCAAACGGGCTAACGCCTTCGGGCGGTTGACAGACGCCTTTGCCGAGAAATTCAGCGACTTATATAGATGGATATTATCACTCTGGTCATCAGGGAAGCGTGAATCGCGGCAGGAGCACGAACCGAGATTTCGAGGTCTGGCAGGTGCGGCCACACGCAAGCGAGACGATTGAATGATCGATTCGGGCACTGGAGCGTCTGAGTGCGGCTTGACGTTGAACGAATTCGGGTCCTTTTTTGGTCCCTATGTCTGATCGTCGAGGGCCTGAATCCGTTGCATGCGGAATGGTACGATTGAGCCACCATGTGTGGGATCGCGGGATTTCTACTGCGTACTGGCCAGGCTGAAACTGCCGCCGTCCGCGCTATGACAGACGTCATTCGTCATCGAGGCCCTGACGACGAAGGCATCTACACCGATGGCCCCTGCGGCATCGGAATGCGCCGCCTCAGCATCATCGATCTCAGCACGGGTCACCAGCCGATCTCCAACGAAGACGGCACTGTCTGGGTAGTGTTCAATGGCGAAATCTACAACTACCAGGGACTGCGCCACGACCTGATTGCCCGCGGTCACCAGTTCCGTACCAATAGCGACACGGAAACGCTCGTACATCTCTACGAAGAATACGGTTCTGAAGGCCTTTCAAAGTTGCGCGGCATGTTCGCTTTCTGCATCTGGGATGCTAATCAGCGCAAGCTTTTCATCGCCCGCGACCGCTTCGGCAAGAAGCCGCTCTACTATGCCAATACGCCGGACGGCTTCTTCTTTGGCAGCGAACTCAAGTGTTTGCGAGTGGCCGGCGTGCCGCTGGATCTCGATCAGGAAGCGCTTCGCCTTTACTTTCAATTCGGTTACATTGCCGATCCCTACAGCCCGTTTCGCGCCATCCACAAACTCATGCCCGGATGCTGGATCGAGTGCTCTGCCGACGGTGAAGTCAAGCAGGGGCGCTACTGGCGCTTGCCGCCATTCAGCGAAGAGAATCGAACCGGGCTTAGCCGCGAGCAAACCTGTGAGAAGATCCGCGAGCTCTTCGACGAGTCGGTGCGCATACGAATGATCGCCGACGTGCCCCTCGGCGCATTTCTCAGTGGAGGCATCGACTCAAGCCTCGTGGTTGCCTCGATGGCGCTGCAATCGAAGGCGCCGGTGAAGACGTTTTCGATCGGATTCGAAGAGGCGGCTTATAACGAGCTTTACTTTGCTCGACTGGTGGCGAAGAAGTACAACACCGAGCACCACGACATCGTAGTGCATCCCGATTCCGTAGGACTCATCCAGAAGCTCGTCCGGCATTACGATGAGCCGTTTGCCGATTCATCAGCGATTCCGACCTACATCGTGTCGGAATTCGCAGTCCAGCACGTGAAGGTCGCGCTGAGCGGCGATGGCGGCGACGAGTTCTTTGCGGGTTACGACGTCATCGGCAACATGCAGCGGTACGGGTTCGTGGACAACATTCCGTTGGCGCTGCGAAAGCTTATCGGCTGGACCGCCAACACCCTGCCGTACGCCGCTTACGGCAAGAGCAAGCTGCGGATGCTGGGCTCGCCATCGCAACTGGACCGCTACTTCAACACCAATTACACGCCATACTTCCTGCGTAAGCGTATGTTGAATCCCGACTGGATGCTGCCGGCCGATGCCAGCTTCCTCGAGCGCATGCTGCCTTATAATTTCAACGCAGGCAACGACAGCATTCTTTCGAAACTGATGTATTTCGAGGCGACCAACCTGCTGACCGGAGACTTTCTTACCAAGGTCGACCGTGCCTCCATGGCCGCATCACTCGAGGTTCGTTGCCCGTTACTTGATCATGAGCTTTGTGAATTCGCCACCCGCATTCCGACGGCATGGAAGTGGCAGGACGGCAAGGGCAAGAAGATTCTCATTGAGGCGCTGGGCGATCGGCTGCCGCCCGAACTGCTCAGTCGCGGCAAAATGGGTTTTGGCGTTCCGCTCGACCAGTGGTTCCGCGGACCGCTGCGCGAACTGGTACACGACAGCGTCCTGAGCAGACAGTTCCTCGACCGCGGCATCGTTTCGCCTGATTTTGCGCGTTATCTGGTCGATGAACACGAGAGCGGCCGACGCAACAACTACCACCAGATTTATGCGCTGCTCATGCTCGAGTTGTGGTTCGAGAGCCTGCAAGAGCCAGTTGACGCTGCAGACCCGGCGCCGTCGTGCGTGGCGTAATAATCTTCGCGCGCGGGTAAACTAAAAACGGATGAACGCCACCACCCCACCGGTCTGGCCAGAAGGCCGTCGCTTCGCCTTCACCATCTTCGATGACCCCGACGGCCAATCGTACGAAACCACGCGCTTGGTCTATTCGTTCCTCGCTGACCTCGGATTTCGCACCACCATCGGTGTGTGGCCGCTCGACTTGCGCCGCGAAACCAACTCTGGCGGCGAAACCTGTGCGAACCCTCAATACCTTGCGTTCCTTCAAGAGTTACAGAGCAGAGGCTTCGAAATCGGCTTCCATCTCGCCGCTCCATTCGACAGCACGCACGACGAGACCGTCGAAGCTCTCGATCTCTTTAAGCAGTACTTTGGCCACGACCCATACTCGATGGCGAACCATTACAACGCCGACGCCATTTATTGGGGACCGGCACGTCTCAGCGGATGGCGCCGAGCCCTCTACAATTTGGCTACGCTCGGACGAACTCGAAATCGCCACTTTGGCCATGTGGAACGCCATCCCAACTTTTGGGGCGACGTCTGCCGCGAGCGCATCCGCTACTGTCGCAACTTCGTTTACGCCGACATCAACACTTTGCGCATGAATCCGTGGATGCCTTATGCGGACCCGGAGCGTCCCTTTGTGCGCTACTGGTACTCGTCGTCGGAGGGCCACCAAGCGCCGGCATTCCTGAAGACTTTGCAGGACGCCAACCAGGACCGTCTCGAAGCCGAAGGCGGCGCCAGCATCATGTACACTCACTTCGGCCACGGCTATGTGCGCGATGGCAAAATTACTCCCGAATTCCGCCGCACCATGGAACGCCTCGCGCAAAAAAATGGCTGGTTCGTGCCCGTGGGTACTTTGCTCGATTTTCTCGCCGACACGAACGGCATCACCACGCTGACTCCATCAATTCGCAGTCAAATCGAAACGCGCTGGCTGTGGGAGAAACTCTTCCGCGGCACCTCATAACCGATGCCCTTGCGATTCGAAATCTTCGCTGAGCAGCATCTCACAGCCGTGAAGGCCTTCAATCAGCGGATGTCGGAAGGCCGTGCCGACAGTGACTTCTTGCTGCCAGCGACGCTGGAAACCCCGCGCACGTCGCTCGACGATCCGATCCAGTGGACTCGCTACGTAGTTCTTGAGGGTGACTTCGTGCGCGGCGGCCTGCTCGCCATGGTCCAGCCCGGCTGGCTGAACGGCCAGACCACGCGAGCGCTGAATTTCCAGTCGCCGCTGTCGGAAGGCATTGTCGATGCGAAGTATTCCATCGTAGCCATGCAGATGGTGAAGTTCATGCAGAAGCAGGCCGAGTGTGTGTTCATGGTTGGCATGGGCGCAATCGATCGGCCGCTGCCCAAGCTGCTCATCGCTTCCGGATGGTCTGTGCGACCGGTTCCATTTCTTTTTCGTGTGCATCAGACAGGGAAATTCCTGAGCGAATTGCAGCTTCTGCGCACATCGCGTATGAAGCGCTTGGGGGCACAAGTCGCAAGGTTCACCGGACTCGGCGCGGTCGCTCTCGCTTTCAAACAGCGCCAGAGGGTTAGTGCCGATGGAACCATCCGCCGAGTGGCTGAATGGGGCGGCTGGGCCGACGAAATCTGGGAGCGCTGCCGCGAACATTGCTCGTTCGCAGTCGCGCGCGATCGACGCACGCTCGAGAGCCTGTATCCGGTAGACGATTCGCGCACGAAGATTCTGCTGGTTGAACGAAAGGGAGAAGCCGTCGGCTGGAGCGTCTGCTTCAACGCTCCGATGGAGAACCATCGCCACTTTGGCAACTTACAGGTCAGTTCAATCCTCGACTGCCTCGCGGTGCCCGACGCGATGGCCACCGCCGCGATTCTCACGGACCGCGCAATGGCCGCCCAAAGTGCCGATCTGGTGCTGGTCAACCACAGCCACGCTGTGTGGGTAGAGGCGTTCCGCGCCGCCGGGTTTCTCACCGGACCGTCAAACTACATGCTGGCGATGTCGAAGAAACTCACCCAGGCCCTTCGCTCGGCGCCCGACGGCGAATCCCGTGTTCACATCACTCGGGGCGACGGCGACGGACGCATCCACCTGGCATGAATATGCTCAAAGCATAATGATCTCGTGAAACGAACCAAGGCAATGCTAGGCGCGCTACGCTGGATTTTGCTGTTTCTTCTTGCAGCTATACCCGCTGTTGCCCAGATGCCAGCGCCTGAACTGCCGCGCGTTTACATCGATACCCATTGGACACCCCCCACCGGAGGCAAGACCTTTCACCCGCATACCTCCGATGAATTCCAGCGCGTGCTCGACGATTCCAATCCCGGCGACGTCATCGTCCTTGACGCTGGCGTGACGTACGCGGGCAGCTTCAGTGCTCCCGCGAAATCTAATCCAGAGCACAAATGGATTTACGTTCAGGGCTCTGAACTTCCGGCGGTGAATAAACGCGTCGATCCCGCGCGTGATGCCGCACGAATGCCGAAGATTGTCGCCACAGGCGTCGCGCCGGCCATCTCGGTACTTCCCGGCGCTTCGTTCTACCGCTTTACAGGACTCGAGTTTTACTCGACCTCAACGCAGGGCTGTGATCTCAATCACACGCCGCGGGTGAACTGCTTCACATATTTTCTGCTCGACATGCCCGCGGACTCTGGGAAATCACTGCCCGACTCCATTACAGTCGATCGGTGTTATATGCACGGCAGCGACACCCAAGACGTTCGCGCGGCGGTTGTCGCCAATGGCACAAGCATCGCGGTCATCGACAGCTACATCTCTGACATTCACCAGAGCACTAACGATTCGCAGGCCATTCGCGCTTACCGTACGCCCGGGCCGATAAGGGTGGTCAACAACTTCCTGTCGTCGACAACGGAGAACCTGATGTTCGGGGGTGCCGGTGGGGCCGACAATCCCTACATCGCCTCCGACCTGGAGATTCGCAACAACCACTTCTATAAGCCTGAGCGCTGGGCGGCCGTGGGCGTTACGTTACCGCCCGCCGCACAGTGGTCGGTGAAGAATCTGCTTGAGTTCAAGAGCGCCCGTCGCGTCATCGTCAGCGGAAACGTTTTTGAGAACAACTGGTTCGCGGCACAGTTTGGGTTCGCCATCGTCCTGACCGTGCGCACCTCTGACAGCGGTAACCTCTCGGTGGTGGATGACATCACGATCGAAAACAATCTGCTGACAGGCGTGGCTTCAGGATTCAACAGTCTGGCACGCGACGACCAGTGCAAGCTTCTCCGCTTTCCGTTGTGCAACAACCAGGGCGAAGCTCGCCGCTGGAAGATTGCCAACAACCTCATCGAACTGCGGGCTGCCGACGCTCCGGGCGGACGCAGGCCACTGGCGTTCCAGATTTCGCCCGACCTTGCCGACGTCGTGTTTCTGCATAACACAGTCGTTCCGGCGGCAAGTACGAGTTGTTGGGGGTCGGTTTACTTCACGGTGGCAGGGGGCACGAGGTGGCCGCTAACTGCGTCTGGCACGCGCAATATCTGGATCATGAATAACCTGCTCTGCCGCCCGCCAACTGGTGATTATGGAGGACAGGGCACAACGGGGCTCGAGCTCTATATGGGCGATCCTGAGCCGGTGGAGAAACGCTTCGCTGGCAATGTCATATTCATTCCCAAAGACGGACAGCCTGCTTCTTTTCCCGGCAGCAATAGGATGGTGTCGTCGGGAATTCACTTCGCTGACGCGGCGAACGGAGACTACGAGCTCGTGCTGCCGAAGTGGACGAAGACTACCGACGGCAAGAGCGCTGGCACGGACATGAAAGCCCTCGACGCCGCAATCGCTGGAGTCGCGAGTCCAATCCGCTAGCCGCTAATTTTTTTTAGTTCTTGCGCGATCGCTGCGTATGATGTGAGGTTTCCAGAAGCTTCAACGTCGAACTCCACCACGAACTCTTCTTCGATTGCGGTGATCAGGGTCGCTGCCGCCACGGAATCCCATCCCTCAACCGTTTCCAGGCTGGCAGTGGCAATTTGCGACTCTGGCAAGTTCGGGAACACGGCAGCAAAGCACCGGCTTAGCCGGGCATGAAGATCGTTCACGCTTATAACTCCTGGATTTCGAAATACACCGGCGGACACTTCTCGGCGAGCTCCTGCTTGCTAATGGCCGAGGCTTCGGAATTTCCGGTCAGTTCGGTGAAGAAGGCCTGTATAGGCTGATTGCGTTGCGTCTTTACGTGATCGAAGCTCGCGTGCTGCGCCCCAAACTTCTCAAAGACGCGTTTCAGGCAACCGTGCTCAATTCGCCGCGAGAACGCGCGGCAGCTCATCACCCAGTGATCGACGGAGAGCTCGCCGTCTTCGGCCCGCCCAGCCATCACCGCGATTTTGCCTAGCGGTCCAAACTTGTCTTCATAGGACACAAGCATCAGAAACACTTTTGGATCGCTCAAGTATTGGTGCCATGACGTCTCTGTGTGCCGTTTGCCGTTCAGATTGAACTGGTTGGTCTTGTTGATCAGCTCAAGCGCACGCGAATCCGGGGGCGCTTTCGCAAAACTGACCGTCAGTTTGCCGCCAGCTTCCTGCAAGAACCTTTCCGGAGTGTAGCCTTCCCCCTTAGTCGCCTCGGCAATCGCCGCCGATGCACGCAGACTTTCCATCCTGAGGCTGTCTTCTGTCGTCAGCGATGTCTTGCCAAATTTGTCGCGCAACTGGAACAGCAGCTCGTAAGCCGCCCTGTCGTCATCTTTCGGGAACAGCACACCCTCGAGGTCGGGATGCGCGGCCTGCACTTCCGCCAATTCCAACGGGCTGTCATCCACGAATACGACGCTGTCAGCCGCGATATTCCAGGCCTGGAGGATCTTCCGCACCGACTCAGACTTGGGCCCCCAATTCGCTACGAGCGGAAAGATCCGTTCGCGCGCCAGGGCCGGCTGGCGTTTGGCGAAGGCTTCCTCCACCAGCGCGGGATCGTTCTTGCTGGCCACGCCGATCAAGGTTCCGGACTCCGCCAACGAGGCCAGCAATTGCTGGTAGATGCCATGCCTTAGCGTGTGATGGTCCAGATCCCAACTGATGCCTTCCGGATTGACCTCGCCCAGGATTCCTGACCATAGGGTGTTGTCAAGGTCGGTAATTAGGCCCTTCTTGGGCTGAGGATCCCTGACTAGGATGGCAACCAGTCCAGCCAGTTTATCAGCATGAGATAAACTATAAGGAAATCCCGAATTCAGCTCCGCCTTGGCATCGAACCTTTCCGATTGCGGCGAAACTGCATCGAGTCTTTGACCACTTACCACTTTCACACCGGATAATCTCGATAGTCTAGCCGATAGAGTAGCGAGAAGCTCTAATAGTTCGCTTTCCAGATGGCTCATTCGCCATCCGGGACTAAACGCCACCGGCGGAATAGGTAGTGTAGGAAGCGCCACGACTACCCTGTTCTTAGCTGACAAGCTTTCCACCGTCGCCAGCACCCGCTCGGCATGATTACGCGCCGTCTGCACAAACTCGTCTAACTGGCTTGGCTTCCATCCGCCAAGAATGCGGATCCCCAGCCGTGGATCCAAGTCCTTCCACTCCAGCGCGACGACGATCGTGCCGCCCTGGAGCTTAGTTAGCCGTTCGAGATTGCCCGCCAGATCGCCAAAAGCGCCGGGCACAATGTTTACGCGGTGCTCCGGGAATGCGCCGCGCAAGTGCGCGCCAAGAAAGGTCTGGAAATGGAGTGGCGTGAATCCGCAAGCCAGCTGGACTTCGACGGCCGGCGATTCTTCGGAGGGATTGTGCTTCAGAACTTCGAGGGCTTCGAGCAGTTTCACGGGAAATTCCAGCCACAACTTCCGTGTTGACGATAGCACATTGGCGTCAGGATGCCGCTCACTGAACGCCGGTCGGTATTTCGTTGCGGTTCGGCACTTTGGGCAGCACTGAATAATCTACACCGGCAGGTTTCCCGTCGGTAGTTTCCGTCCACTTAGGTTCTGCCAGGTTATAGTCTCCCTTGCTGGCATCTGCCCACCGTGGAGGTTTTGGACTAACTAGGTTGTGAGGCGGAAACTTATCTTGCTTACTATCGCCGGCCACGAACATCACATTTCCGTAGAATCGCTGGTCTAGGGTTTGACCGTCGTCGGCGGATCCCATGTATTGATTCAAGCCACTGATTCCACGCTGGCCAAAATCTCCGGTAGGTTGGCGACAAAGCACGTTATCCAGGATCCATACATTGTTCGTAAGGTTCGAAATCGGAAGCTTCTGTCCTCCGGCGCTGAAATACAAGGAATTCCAGCAAGGCGAATTCGCAGTCGCAACCATGGTATTGTGCTGAAAGACCATATCGCGCAGTGCGCCGGTCACTCCCTTCACGCGATCGTTCCCGCCATTCACCCCGAGTCCCAGGTTTCGGTTCCCTCCCGGCTCTTTCGGGTCATAAAACAAAATCAGGTTGTTGCTGATGTTCCAGCGCTCCTGGCCGCCGGCGCTTTGGCACTTCTCGTACCCCTTAGCTCCGCACTGGTCGTCTTTGGCCAGCGTGTTGAAGCCGCTCACCACGTTCTTCAGCACGTTGTTCGTTATCGTGATGTCGCTGACTACGGCAAAGTCTCCGCTCTGTCCCGAGCGCACCGTGAGCACGATCGCATAGCCAATCTGCCCTGCCGCCCAAACGTTCTCAATGACATTGTGGTCGAACAGTAACCGCTGGCACGACTTGCACTCAAAGGCGTTCTTCACCACCATCGTGTTGCCGGGAGCAATCGATACGCCCGGCTTCGCCCACGCGAGAGGTTTGTACAGGTAGTTATTCCGGATCTCGATATCGCTGGGCACTCCGCGATTGAAATTTTTCCCAGCGCCGCCGAACATCACGTTCTCACCCGCGGCTTCCAGATGGTCGTTCACAATCTTAAACGGGCCCGGCGTGTCGAACGAGCCAATCGCTTGGGAGTCCTGCCCGGTGGCATGAATCTCGCTAATGTAACTGTCGATTACGGCGTAATTCGCAGCGTTCCCCTGCACCGCGGTAACGATGTCCTGCTGTGGAGTTCCGTGGATATAGCAGCGGTCAACGGTGATTGAATCGGGCAATGGCGACTGATTAAACTGCGAGCCGATCATGAAATAGGCATAGCCATTGCCAGTCTTGCTTCCGGCTGGAACGTAGCTGGAGGCCGACGTAATCTCGAGACCCGCAAACCGCCAGTGGTTCGCCCCTCCATTAACTTGGAACACCGCCATAGCCTTCGGAGTCGCTAACTTCGGCATGTTCGCCGCGTCGTCGGGGCCCACGCGCTTGTTCTCAGGCAGTTTCGCAATAGCTGAACTGACGATGTAAATCCACTTGCCCTGCGGATTTTCTTTCAGTGGAAGCTGAAACCCGCCCGTATAAGTCACGCCCGCGTCCAGCACGATCACGTCACCGGGCGCTGATTTAGCCACCGCGGTCTTCAGTTCGTCTGAGGTGTGCGCTGCCCAGCGCTTGCCGCCTTTCGGCTCATTCCAAGTGGTGTCCAGGTGAACTCGAGGCAACTCGGCCAAGGGCTTCTGGGCCCTCGCGGGAGAACTCGCCAGTGATAGTGCAACGACCGCCAAGATAAGGCGACAGCCGGTGAGTGCAGCGTTGGATTTCAATGCCTGCCATTTCATCAAGACGCCATCCCTTCACGCCCGTCGGTCTGCGCTCCGGAGTCATAACAGCATATGCATTCTTGCCCGCGGATCGTCGCTACGTTCCGCATGCCAGAACAGTCTATCGCACTGGCGATGAAGGCATGGCTTAGTTCGTGACAATAATTTGGCGCCGGCCGCCTCCACGGCCAGCGCCAGATGCGAGCGATCAGATCCGTCAATTGATGCCGGACAGCTTTCCGTCGCTCGTGTCGGTCCAGTAAGGACTCGCGAGGTGATAATTTCCGGATTGCGGAGCAACGTAGGAGAACGGGACCGTAGAAGGATAGTTGTGCAACGGAAACGTCTGCACCTTGTCACCTTTGGGGACGTACATCACGTTCCCTTTGTAGCGCACATCCAGAGGCGCCGGATTGCCCATGTACTGTGTGAGCCCTGAGGTTCCCTGCAAGCCCCAGTCGCCGGAAGGCTGCCGGCACATCGCATTGTCTAAAATCCAAATGTTGTTGGTGAGGTTCTTGAATGGCGGTGTTTGCGAACCGGCAGAGAAGAATATCGAATTCCAGCAGGGCGATGATGCCGTCGGCACGGCCGTGTTGTGCTGGAAGACCACATCACGAAGCGCACCCTGCTGGTTGGCGATTCGATCCAACCCGGGGTTGACTCCCATCATCAGATTTCGGGCCCCGCCCGGCAGGGTCGGATCGTAGAACAGCATCAGGTTGTTTGAGATGTTCCATCGGTCCTGGGAGCCGGCATTCTTGCAAGTGGCGTAAGGAGCGATTCCGCACTGATCGTCCTTGGCCAGCGTGTTGACGCCTGACACTACGTTTTTCAGTACGTTATTCGTGATCGTTATGTCATTCACCACCGCGAAGTCGCCGCTCTGCGACGTCCGCACCGTGAGTACAATCGCAAATCCCATCTGTCCTGCCATCCACACGTTCTCGATGACGTTGCTGTCGAACAGCACCCTCTGTGCGCTCTTCAGTTCGAGTCCATTCTTCTCGACCCACTGGTTCACGGGAGCCGTCGTGAGTGCGACCCAGGCCAGCGGCTTGAACAAATAGTTGTTCCGAATCTCAATGTCCGAGGGGACACCACGGTTGTTGTTTGCACCCGCGCCGCCGAACATGACGTTCTCGCCTGCAGCCTCGAGGTAGTTGTCGACGATCTTGATTGGCCCGGGAGTGTCGTAGGCGCCGAATGCCTGAGAGTCTTGACCCGGGGCATGAATTTCGCTGATGTAACTGTCTACCACGGCATAGTTCGACGCCGTGCCCTGCACTCCGGTCACGATGTCCTGCTTCGCCGAGCCGTGAAGGTAGCAGCGGTCGATGGTGATCGAGTCTGGCAGCGGCACTGGATGCGACTGTGAACCGACCAGGAAATACGTATACCCATTGGGAGACGTCTTTGGCGCGGGGACGTAGGTCGAGGCCGATGTCATCTCAATGCCGGCAAATCGCCAATGGTTCGCCCCGCCGTTGACTTGGAACACTGCCGCGGTGTTGGGTGTCACGATCTTGGCCATGTTCGCTGCGTCGGCGGGAGACACGCGCTTCCCCACTGGAAGTTTCGCGATGGCAGAGCTCCTCACATAAATCCACTTGTTGTTCGGATTTGGCTTGGCCGGGAGTTGGAAATACCCCGTATACGTTGTGCCGGCATCGAGAACGATCACGTCTCCCGGCTGCGACACATTGAGAGCGCTGGCTAACTGGGCTGAAGTATGTGCCGCCCAGGTGGTGCCTGCAGTGGGCGGCGCCCACGTGGTGTCAATGTAGGTGGTCGGTAACTGGGCAACCGGCATTTGCGCGAAAGCGGACCCGCACAATACCAGAACAATGGCAAAGCTCGCGAACCGTGGCATGAATTCTCCTGCGGGGGTTTCGTACGGGAGAGGGGGAAGGGCCGGGAAAGCTCCCGAAGAGACGTATGCAGCTAGTCCCGGCGGCACGGGGAACACTCCGGTGCCTCTCGAGTGCGCGCTCGGGTTCCGCCACCACGGCGCGCCACTGCTGGCAGGATTCGGATATCGGGAATTGATGTGCGGCGCGTTCTGATTTCACCTGAGCCGTCTGACTTCCTCCTCGGCCGGCCCGGCGCTGCCTGTGGTGCGTCCGCATACTGTCAATATCGGGCGGATGCGCGGATGGTTTAATGCGTGATCGACGCAATGAGCGCCCAGGCTGGTTCGTGCCCACGAGGTGATCCGGGCTGCGTCCCTTGAGAGGAGATAAGGAACTTCTTGAGATGCAAGTTCGTCGCATCGAACGGCAAAAACCCGGCCCGCTTTCGCGGTGCCGGGTCGTTGTGACGGACTGCGAGACGCGAACTATCGCGGCGGGTCGAGAACTAAGTCCTCAAATACAGAGCCCGTCGCGGCTCGTTCGTTAAGGTAACAGGCTGTTGTTGATCCCCGATTCCTGGCCGTCACTGGTTTTCGTCCAGATTGGTGTCAGCAACTGGTAATCCAGTGCAGACGGGTTGATGTACGTAAATGGCGCGGTCTGCGTCAGGTTCGTCGCAGGATAGCTTGCTGCTTTGACTCCCGGCTGGATCCAAATCACATTGCCAGAAAACCGCGCAGTGATGTCGTTTGGTGACGTATTCGGAACTCCCATGTAGTAGGCCAATCCGCTTGTGCCGGTCAACCCGTAGTCCCCGGTCGGCTGGGCGCAGAGCGCATTGTCCTGTATCCAGACATTGTTCGTGATCGGCACCGCGAAGGGCATCGTTTGTCCATTCGCGCTGAAGTAAATCGACATCCAGCACGGTGTCGAGGCTGCCGATACCATCGTGTTGTGTTGGAATACCACGTCTCTCAGTGTTCCTGGAGTGTTGCCAGCCAACCGATTTAATCCGCCGCTGGCGGCCAACGCTAAATTGCGCGACCCGCCGGGAAGAGTTGGATCATAAAACGTGAACAAGTTATTGCTGATGTTCCAGCGATCTTGTGATCCGGGATTGTGGCAGTTCGGATACCCCCCGCCCGCGCCACACTGGTCGTCTTCGGCCAGTCCGTTCACCCCCGCTGACACGTTTTCCAGAACATTGTTGGTAATCGTGATGTCGTTGACTACGGCGATGTCACCGCTCTGCGAGGAGCGCACAGTGAGTACGATGGCATATCCCATCTGTCCTGCCCCCCACACGTTTTGAATCACGTTGCTGTCGAACAGTACGCGTTGCGCGCTCTTAAGTTCGAAGGCGTTCTTCTCCACCCACTGGTTGCCCGGCGTCAAGGTACCTCCGGCGCCCGACTTGACCCACGAGAGCGGCTTGTAGAGGTAGTTGTATTGAATCTGAATGTCCGACGGAACATAAGGGTTACTGTGTCCTCCCGAACCGCCGAACATGATGTTCTCTCCCGCCGCCTCCAAGTGATTGTTCACGATCTTGAAGGGTCCTGGAGACCAGTACGACGCGATGGCCTGCGTGTCAACTCCCGTCGCGTGAATTTCCGAGATGTAGCTGTCCACGACGGCGTAATTGCTGGCCGTAGCCTGTACTGCGGTTGTGATGTCGATTGTCGGCGAACCGTGAATATAGCAACGGTCGATTGTGATTGAGTCCGGCAGCGGTGTCGGATTCGCTTGCGAACCTACCAGGAAGTACGAAAAGCCCATGCCCGGCCATTTGGTCGGATTAGGGTTGTACGTCGACGCCGAAGTCAACTCCAGTCCCGCCAGGCGGTAATGGTTGGCGCCGCCGTTAATCTGAAACGCCGCGGCCACGTTCGGAGTGACGATCTTGGCCATATATTGCGTCATGGTCGGGCCGACCTGGGTGCCCGCCGGGAGGTTGGCGATTCCCGAGCTCATGATGTAAATCCACTTGTTGTTCGGGTTCGATTTGGCGTTGAGCGCAAAGTATCCGGTGTATGTGGCCCCAGCGTCCAGCAGGATGATGTCACCCGGCTGTGAGCTGGCCAATGCCGAGGATAGTTGAGCGGCGGTGTGGACTGCCCAGGTTGTTCCGCCGGTGGGCGGGTTCCATGTTGTGTCCAGATACACGTTCGGCAGTTGTGGAACTGGTTTCGTGGACTGCGCGGCGGCAGAAAGCGAGAAGACGCCAACCGCCAGTGAGAACAACAGGGCGCTTAGCCAACGAAGTTGGCGCACGAGGCGGGGTATTGCAAGGTCAGATTCGAATCGCACTTTGAGTACTCCTTGTGTAAAAGAGGGGGGGATCCCTAGTCACTGCACGCAGCCCCGGCGCGATTAAGATTCGGTGGCGCGAGTCTGTTTCAGTCGCGCACCGAAGTGCCATGCATGTGCTCGTACTCAACGAATAGCTGAGGTTCGACCAAATCAGAACAAACGTTAGTAGTAGTGACGAAACGAAAGTAACTTAGCGCCTGATTACCTTAACTGTCACATTTCGCCCGAGCCGGGTGGGCTGGCTATCCAAGAAAAGCCGTCGGGCCCGGCGAGCATTCGGTCTGAGCCAACTGTTTTCGGAAGTAATGGCTGGAAATCGGCTGTAAGCACGCGCTCTTGGAGTAGAATGTCGGTTCACTGGCACGCCACGGTTTGTTGCATCCGCGGTGGCAGGCCCCAAGTCGCACGAAGCCCCGATCAGCGATGTGACTATTGGTTACCCCATACGGCGGAGTTGTGCCAATGAACCTGACTGAGATCCTCGACAGCCTCTCCGCAGTGAGCCTGCGTACCGTTGCCTTGGCTTTCCGGTCGCCTGGACAGCTGCGCACTTATGTCGCTTATTGCCTGAAACGCTTTGACGAATTGACAGGTGCGGGACTGCCCAGCCGCGGTCCGGTAACTCCTACAGCTACCGACACCATTACTCTCCCGGCTGCGCACACCGGGGGTGGGATGTCATTTGCCGAGCTTGTAATCCTTGCTCGCGTGACCAAGACCCGCCGCCCTCATGCGGTCTTCGAGATGGGCTCCTACGACGGCCTGACGACTGCCGTGTTCCTCTTGAACGCTCCGCAGGATGCGCGGGTATTCTCGCTTGACCTGCCTCCGCAAGCCGCGGCCGACGATGACGACTTGGACACTGACAAGGACCTTGTTGCCGCGCGCCGTCTGGGCTCTATTCCGCGAAATCTCGGCCTCGACGGCTATACTCAGCTTTTCTGCGACAGCATGCAGTTCGACCCCTCCCCATATCGGGATTCCATTGATCTCGGACTGGTGGATGCCGCCCACGATTACAAGCACGTACGCAATGACACCATCAAAATGGCGGAGATGCTCAAGGACGACGGTTTCGTCTTCTGGCATGATTACGGCGGCAAGGGTTCGCTCCGGCCGTTGGCCAACTATCTGGAATCCCTGGGCAAGAAAGCTCCGCTCTATCGCATCGCGGAAACCACCCTTGCCTGGGCCTATGCCAAGGACCTGAAACGAGCAATTCTGTAGAATCGGGCCTGCCGCTCGAGCCCATGACCCGCGCCCTTCCCACTCCCGTTCCGGTTCTGTTGATGGTCCGGGAATTGGGCATAGGAGGCACTGAGCGCCAACTGGTCGAGACGGCTCGCTTCCTCGACCGTGCCAAGTTTGCCCCACACGTCGGCTGCTTCCGGCCAACCGGCCCTCGTCTCGCCGACCTCGAGCGTGCCGGAATTCCCATCCTTCACCTCCCGATGCATTCCTTCCTGTCGCCAGCGGTTCTGTTTTCTGCGACGCGGCTGTTTGTTGACTACATTCGCCGACACAACATCCAGGTAGTGCATTCCTTCGACGCGCCGCTCAACATTTTTTCGGTTCCCGTCGCCAAGTTCGCCGGAGCACCCGCTGTGCTATCCAGCCAACGGGGACATCGCGAGCTCACCGGGGCTGCCACTCGACGCTGTCTGCGCGTCACCGACCGCCTGACCGACGCAGTCGTAGTCAACTGCGATGCCATGCGGCGCTATCTGATCGACGACGAAGGCGTCGCCGCCGGCAAGATCCGGGTTTGCCACAACGCGGTCGACGTAGACGAATATGCCCGCCGCCCAATAGCGCCGCCATGGCCGGGAAAGACCGTAATTGGGGTGGTTTGCGCGTTGCGTCCTGAGAAAAGTCTCGACACGCTGGTTCGGGCGTTCGCGCGGCTCGCTCGCGCTGATGCAATGCTGGCCATCGTTGGCAGCGGCCCGGAAGAAACCCGGCTGAAGTCCCTCGCAGCTGAGCTGAACCTCGGTGAATCCTGCCACTTCGAGCCGGCTACTTCTGAGGTTGCCGACTGGCTCAGCCGCATTGACATCTTCGTGCTGCCTTCGCGCACCGAGGCCCTATCTAACTCTCTTATGGAAGCGATGGCCTGCCGTTGCTGCGTGGTCGCTTCGCGCGTTGGCGGCAATCCAGAACTGGTGGATGATGGAAAGAACGGGGTGCTGTTTGAGTCAGGGAATGTCGAGAAGCTTGCCGCGCAATTAGCGACTTTGCTGGATAATCCTGAGCGTCGCCAGCAAATGGCGGCCGCAGCTTCAGCCAAGATGGCTGCCAATTTCACATACTCGCACGCCGCCACCACAATGCAGCAGATTTACGAATCAGTGTTGCAGCGCTGAAGAGTACGAGCGACACAGTCGGCGGGAACAAGCGGACTCGAAACTGAAACTCGAAACCTTTCAGCTGCTACTTACTAGCCACTCTTTCAACACTCCAGCCAGCCGATCCACATTCTTGTGCAGGTCGTACTTGTCGGCCACCCGGGAGCGCGAAGACTCCGCCATTCTCCGTCGCATCTCCGAATCGTCCATGAGCCTTCCGGTCGCGGCCGCCAGCTCAGCGACGTCCGATGCCGTAAATAGGAGCCCATCTATTCCGTCGCGAATTAGCTCCGGAATCCCGTTGATGCGTGGTGCAACGCACGGCAGTCCTGTGGCCATGGCCTCCATTAGCACTACCGGAACGCCCTCAGCAAAGCTTGACATCACGAACGCGTCGCTCTGCCGGTACATGGCACGTAGGTCATCCTGGTTCTTCCATCCAGCGAACACCACCCGGTCGGCGACGCCCAGTCGCTGCGCCTGCGCTTCCAGGCTTTGGCGCGCCGGCCCATCGCCCGCCACCGTCAACCGCACGTCGCGTCCCTGCTTGCGCAATTCCGCGATGGCATCCAACAACAAGGGAAAGCCTTTGATGTCTACAAGCCTCCCCGCGCCAATCAACTCAAACGGCGACGGCCTCTCGCGGAAAGGTGCAGGTTCCCAGCCAGTTGCGTCCACACCAAGTGGCGTCACTTGTAACTTGTGCCAGTCCTTCGGCGACGACCACAGCATGATCTGGCTGCGTCCAAAATAGCTGATGGAGCACACCAGCTCCGCCGCCCTTACTTTTTCCTCGATCGCGAATCCCACCGGATCAGTGAACTCCGCTGGCCCATGCAAAGTCATCGACAGATGCACGTCGAAGATGTTCCACAGAATCAGCGCCACCGTCGTCGAGTACACCGAATGCACGTGGGTGATTTCCGCTTTCTTCAGCCGATGGCCCAACCAAACCGCTTCCGCGAAATAGGCTAGCGCCAACGCGGCGTGCCGCGGATGAAAGCGTGCAATCCGGTGCGCAGTGCCCAAACCACGCAGGTACCCGAGCGGGCGCGTCAGAAGAGTGGTTAGGTGGCTGGCAATATGGTCCGCGATTCCACTCCCAACGATGTACCAAGTGACATGGAGCTCTTCGGTTTCAGGGGGCGCCAGGGGCGACGGCCGCGCTCCCGGGCGCCGCACTGAGATAGTCTGGATGTCCCATCCCATGGCGCGCAATTGCCGGACCTCGCGCAGCAGGTAGGTATGTCCAAGCGTCGGATATTCGCTCAGCAGGTAAGCCAGTTTCATCGGGAAAAGCTCGCCGTTCGATGATTGGCGAGCAAACTCAGTGTAACGGCGAGCTTCACAAGCAGCAACCGCGTTAAGGTTCGCCGATTCTGCGTTCGTTGTCGCGCTCCAGCGTCAGCCTGATTCCCGACCACCTTAGTCGTCGCGGTACCACGGTGAAAACTTCCTATCGCAGGGTGCTAAGAGCATCTTCGCCCTTCGGTTATGATGAGGAACGACTGCGCCACAGTTGCGAGATGCGCTACTTCGATTCGTGAAACGAATCGAGGTTGGGGATGTTACGAACGACAGGTGCAGTAGCTGATCTGGAATACAACTTTCTACGTTTACTTTCTCCTGCAGAACCCAACGTTTGCACCGGCGCGGCATTTGCCGGTCGCTCCAAGCTCGAACTCCTTGGTGCTCCTCTCGATGTAGCCGGCAAAACGGTCATCGACTTTGGATGCGGCGAAGGACACGAGTGCGAGGAACTCGCCCGGCTTGGCGCCAGGCGGGTCATTGGTGTCGATATCCGTCCCGAGTTGCTGGAGAGAGCGCGGGAATACGCCAGGTACCACGGCGTAGACGATACTTGCCGGTTTGCCCAAAGGTCACAGGAGAAGGCCGACATGGTCATCTCCCTCGATGCTTTCGAGCACTTTGAGCAGCCTGCCGAAATTCTTTCCATCATGGGAGCGCTCCTTAAGCCAGAAGGATCGATTCGCATCAGCTTTCGGCCCCACCTGGTACCACCCGCTAGGGCGGTCATCTGTTTTCCGTGTTCCCGTGGGCCCACTTGTTCTTTTCCGAAAGAGCTCTCATCCGCTGGCGGTCTGATTTCAAGAATGACGGCGCCACCCGCTTTCAAGAGGTTGCCGGGGGACTGAATCAGATGACGATTCGGAGATTCGAACAGATCGTCGAACAGAGCTCACTAAGTCCTAAGCGGTTCGAGTGTGTGCCGATCCGGAAATTGCGAACTCTGCACACCCCTGCCACCCGCGAGTTCACCACGGCCATCGTGCGCTGCGAACTGGTACCGAAATACGCGGCGGTGTCGCTTTCCAAGGCGTCCTGACTGGGGATGGCGGCCAACGACCGTAACTTGGTGGTTATCATGCTAAACTTCTGCCAAGGGAACTATGGCCGCAGCCCCAACCAACTATTACCAGCCGAATCCGCTCCTGCGAGGCGCGTTCCCTTTGCTGGCTTTCTTTCTGTTTTCCATCTACAGCGCATTTACTGAGGTCCTGCCGTTCATCGGCGCCATACGTCCGCAATTGATTCTCGCCGCCCTTGGACTCCTCGTCGTCTTTGGCAGTGGCCAATTCTTCAAGGTGCTCAACAGCCGCATCGGAATGTGCATGGCCATATTCACGGTGTGGTTTATTGCTTGCGTCCCTTTTGGGGCCTGGCCAGGCGGCAGCGTCCACGTCTTCCTCGAAAACTGGTACAAGGTGCTGCTCATCTACTTTCTGGCTGCCGGCATCCTCACCACGCTCCCTCAGGCCAACCAACTGTACCGGGTAATCGCCTACGGCACCGGCGTGTTAGGCGTGCTGACTCTGCTGAAGAATAATCGCTCGGCTGACGGCCGCCTCATTCTTGACAATACCCGCTATGCGAACTCCAATGATTTGGCCTGGACCCTGCTGGTCGGCCTGACTTTTATCGGATTCATGTTTCTGCGCGGTACCCGCGTGCAGAAAGTTATCGCTTTGCTCATGGTGCCGCCGGTGTTACTCACCGTCTCGCGCACCGGCTCGCGGGCGGGTGCCATGGGGGCTGTTCTACTGTTCTTTCTGATGATCTGGCAGTCCAAGCCTTCTACGCGCATCAGGCTGCTGGCAGCTTCGCCGGTAATTTTCCTGACGATCTTCATGCTCATGCCCGCCAGCATGCGCATGCGCTATACCACGTTCTTCGGCGAATACAACACTTACAACGTCTCGGCGGAAGAGAAACTGCGCATAGGCACGATCGAATCCACCGAGGCCCGCAAGCAGCTCTTTTTCGACAGCTTGAACATTACCGCGCATCACCCCTTTCTGGGAGTCGGTCCCGGCAATTTCGAGGTCGCCCAGAATGAGCTGGCAATGGCTCGTGGCGACTCGAGGGCTTTGTGGCACTTGACCCACAACACCTACACCCAGTTGTCGAGCGAAATGGGACTGCCCGGCCTGGCCATCTATGTCGCCATGCTGTATTTCTGTTTCAAGACCCTGAATTCCATCATCCGGAACAAGAGTCGAGGTAAAGCATGGCGCGACCTTCGTGCGTTGGCCACCTCACTTCGCACCGCGTTTATTCTGTTCATCCCGATCGCCTTTTTTGACGCGCTGGGATACAACGCCGACTTGCCTATCCTCGCCGGCATTACCACCGCCCTGGGCTTCATGGCCCAGAAGCAGCGCGCCATTGATCGATTGGCCGAAACCCAAGAGCGTGTCGAAGCTATGACTCCCGCCGACGCCGCCCTCGAGCCCGCAGCAGTCGGGCTGTACTAGCCTCATGTGTGGAATTGCCGGATTCTTGAACACCAACGGCACTCCCGCCGACGAGCGCCTCGTGCGCCGAATGACCGATGTCATCTCGCATCGTGGACCTGACGGCTCCGGCCACTACGTTCGCGGAGAAGTTGCCCTCGGCCACCGCCGCCTGAGCATCATCGACCTTGCAACCGGCGGCCAGCCCATGTCGAACGAAAACGACACAGCTTGGATCACCTACAACGGCGAAATCTTCAATCACGCCGACATCCGCCCCGAACTCGAGGCCGCCGGACATCGCTACAAGAGCCACTGCGACACTGAGACCATCATTCATGCCTACGAGCGGTGGGGCGACCAATCTGTCACGCGCTACCGCGGCATGTTCGCATATGCCATTTGGGACCAGAACCGCCGCCAACTGTTCTGCGTCCGCGATCGCCTTGGCATCAAGCCTTTTTATTACTACTGGGATGGCCGACTTTTCGCTTTTGCCTCCGAAATCAAGGCGCTGCTCCAGCATCCCGACATCATCGCAAGATTCAACGACGCCCTCTTGCCCGAGTACCTTGCGTTCGGCTACGCCAGCGGCGAAGAAACTATGTTCTCAGGCATTCGCAAGCTGATGCCTGGTCACACCATGACCGTGACCTGTGGCCCCACGCCGCGCCTGGAAATCAAGCAATACTGGGAAGCCCCCTGCCCCTCGAAATTCGAACAGCGCCCCGATCACGAATGGATTGCCGATTGCCGTTCGCGCCTCGAGAACGTCGTGCGCATGCGGCTCATGTCCGACGTGCCACTTGGCATGTTCCTCAGCGGAGGCGTCGATTCCAGCGCCATCGCGGCGATCATCAAGCGCCAGGCCGACGGCCCGGTAAAGACGTTCTCTGTCGGCTACAGCGAATCAAAATTCAGCGAACTTTCCGAAGCACGCCAGGTCGCGCAGCAAATCGGCACCGACCATCACGAAGTCCAGGTCTCCATGGAGGACTTCTTCAACGCCCTCCCGCGTCTCGTTTGGCATGAAGACGAGCCCATCACCTGGCCGTCCAGCGTATCGCTCTACTTCGTTTCGAAGCTGGCACGCCAGGAAGTCAAGGTCGTCCTCACTGGCGAGGGTAGCGACGAACTCTTCGCTGGATACGGCCGCTACCGTTTCTATCAGCTCAACGCCGAATGGATGCGCGCCTACAGTGTCGTCCCCGGAGGCATGCGTAAAGCCATTCAAAATGCGGTTGCTGATTCGCCGCTGCTCTCGGCCACGATCCGCCGCAAACTCGGCCACACCGTTCTGGGCCGCGGCTCCGACATCGAGTCGTTGTACCTCAACAACTTTTATTGCGCTTTCGGGCTCGACGAGCAGCAGAGGTTGCTGAACCGCGAATTCACGCAGAATCCCTATGCCACGTTCCTTGACCGTTGGAACTCGACCGCCAAGTCGCCTACACTGCCGCGCCTGCTCTTTGCCGACCAGAAAACATATCTCGTCGAGCTGCTGATGAAACAGGACCAGATGAGTATGGCCACCTCAATCGAGAGCCGTGTTCCGTTCCTCGATCACCAGTTTGTGGAATTCGCCGCCTCGGTACCGCCGCACATGAAGTTGCGCGGCAAGCAGGGTAAGTACATCGTCAAGAAAGCGGTCGAAGACCTCATCCCGAACGAAATCATCTATCGCAAGAAGATGGGCTTCCCGACGCCTATCACCGAGTGGATGTTACGCGACGAGGCGTCGGCCATCCGCGACTATCTTCGGGACCCCGATGGCATACTCGCGGCCTATACAAACTCCGCGTACATCAATGATCTGCTTGAGAAGCACGACCGCGGCGTTCATGACGCCACCGACCGCATCTGGCGGTTGCTCAATTTGCAGGTCTGGGGCGACATGTATCTCACTGGCCGTCGGGAGCAATTTTGGGAAGGCCTCATGCCCGCTGCCGTCACGGTGTAAATGCTGACGCTTGCCACTTGTCGAATCTAGTTTTTCTTATCCAAGACTTTCTCCGTGTTCTCTGTGTCGCGGTGGTGAAGTCTCTCTACTTGCAACTTGAAACTCGAAACCTGAAACTGGATTCGTGAAGATTCTCTGGGTCAAAACCGACTTTCTGCATCCCACCACGCGCGGCGGTCAAATTCGTACTCTCGAAACCATCAAGCGCCTACACGCGCGCCACGAAGTGCACTATGTCGCCTACGACAATCCGGCCCAGCCTGAAGGCCTGCAACGCGCCCACGAGTACTGTTCGCACGCCTACCCACTGACGCTCGATGTTCCGCCGCGCCGGTCGCTCAAGTTCGCTTCGCAACTCCTCGCCAACTTGTTTTCCCCGCTCCCGCTGTCGATCACGCGCTATTGCTCGCCCGCCATGCGTAGCCAAGTCGCCAAACTGGTCAGCACAATTCGGTTCGACAGCCTGGTGTGTGACTTCCTGACTCCTGCGCCGAATTTTCCTGACATGAGCAAAGTCGTGCTGTTCCAGCACAATGTAGAGACGATGATCTGGCGACGCCACGTCGAGCAGTCTCCCGACCCGTTGCGCAAGGCCTATTTCCAGATGCAGGCCGACCGGATGTTCAATTGCGAACGGGACATGTGCCGTGCCGCCGCTCGCGTTATCGCCGTCTCACCGCAAGACTCCGCCACGATGAAGCAAATGTTTGATGTTGAATCGTTCAGCGTGCCGACCGGCGTGGACCTCGACTACTTCCGCCGCCCCGCCGACGCACCGCGCAAGGCCGACCTCGTCTTCGTCGGCTCCATGGACTGGCTACCCAATTCCGATGGCGTCAACTACCTCGTCCGCGAGGTGATGCCGCTCGTCTGGCAGCACAAGCCCGATTGCACGCTCGCCATCGTTGGGCGCGCCCCGTCATTCGATATGCTGGCACTGGCGGAAAAAGAGTCACGGATCGCGGTCACGGGCACCGTGCCCGACGTTCGCCCCTGGATGTGGGGCGCCAGTGTTTCCGTGGTTCCGCTGCGCATCGGCGGAGGCACACGCCTGAAAATTTACGAAGCCATGGCCGCGGGTACGGCGACAGTTTCGACCAGTATTGGCGCGGAGGGCCTCCATGTATCTCATCCTGATAACATTTGTCTCGCCGATACGCCGCAAGCTTTCGCCGAGGAGTGCCTGACCTTGCTGAACGACGCAACTCAACGCCGCGCTGTCGCGGCCGCGGCGCTACACCTGGTGACCTCTCGCTATTCCTGGGACGCCGTCACGGACGAATTTGAGCGCCTTTTGGATGTACAGTGAAAAAGTCGTTTGTTGAAAACAACTTAGGTAACCAACCGAAGCTGCCGATGTTTTCCTTTTTGGGCTTCTGAAAGTTCATAAAATCGTAGAATGGTTGTTTGGCCGCCCGGCGGCCCGCATTGATAAGGACGGTCTCTTCCATGGCTGAAAAAAACACTATCGCGATCTTCGGACTCGGCTACGTCGGCTGCGTCACTGCCGCCTGTTTCGCTGACCTCGGCTTTCACGTCGTGGGGATCGACGTTGACGCGCGCAAGGTTCGCGCTATCCTAGACGGCCAGTCGCCGTTTTACGAACCTGACCTTGAGCCGCTAATTACAAAGCATTTGGGCACAGGGCTGTTGACGGCGACCCAATCCACCGGCGACGCGTTACGCGAAGCCGACTACGCGTTTCTCTGCGTCGGCACGCCGTCCGCTCCCAACGGTAACCTGAATCTCGACTACCTCCGCAAGGTTTCCAGCGACATTGCGGCCAATTTGGGCGGGCGTTCGAAACCGCTGACGGTGGTGGTGCGCAGCACGGTGTTCCCGGGGACCTGCGACGAAGTGGTTGCGCCGGCGCTAAACGGATTGGCTGCGGTTGTGGCCAATCCTGAGTTTTTGCGCGAAGGTACTGCAGTGAAAGACTTTATGGAGCCTTCACTGGTGGTGGTGGGCAGCCATGATCGCACCGCCGCCGAGCGTGTGGCCGCGCTTTACAACGGGTTGCCGGTAGAGACTTCTGTGGTTGCGTTGCGCACGGCTGAGCTGATCAAGTACACCTGTAACACGTTCCATGCGTTGAAGATAGCGTTCGCCAATGAAATTGGAACACTTTCCGCCTCGCTCGGGCTCGACGGTGCCGAAGTGATGGAAACCGTCTGCAAAGACACTAAGCTCAACATTTCAAAGGCTTATATGAAGCCCGGCTTCGCATTCGGCGGCTCCTGCCTGCCCAAGGACCTGCGCGGCCTGACCTATCGCGCCCGCCAGCTTGACCTCGAATTGCCGCTGCTGAACTCAGTGCTGCCCAGCAATGAGGCCCACATCAGCCGCGCCTTCCACCGCATCATGGAGACGGGCAGCCGCAAAATCGGCGTTTATGGCCTTAGTTTTAAGCCAGATACCGACGATCTGCGCGAAAGCCCGGGCGTCGCCCTGATTGAGCGTCTCATCGGTAAAGGCATAGATATCAAGGTTTTTGATCCCTACATTCAGCTCGATGCGATTTACGGCAGCAACCTGGCGTTCGTGCTCAGTTTGCTTCCACATATCGGCCGCTCGATGGAAAAGAGCCTCGAGAGCATCCTGGGCTGGGCGGAATTAATTGTCGTGACCCAGAAGCCGAACGCCGAATCGCGGCGCATTCTGGAGGCCGCGAAGGTTCCGGTAATCGACGTCGCCAGCGCGGAAGTCCCAGCGACGCCAAAACTCGAACCTGTGCGCTAAGCGGTTCAATCTACGGAACTTCAACCTCCTCTGCCATCATGGTGCTTCGGGCTGACTTCCGGGTGCCTCGGCTGATCAGGAAGACGGCAAGCAGCGTAAGCAGGCCGGCCAAAAGCACGTGGACATTGACCACCTCGCCTGCCCAAAGCCAACCGATAAACACTGCAATCACAGGGTTTACATAAGTGTGAGTCGAAACCAGGGTAGGCGAGATGTGGTCGAGCAGCCAAGTGTAAGCGGTGAAGGTGATGATGGAGCCGAAGGTGATCAGGTAGAAAAGCGACCACCACGAGCGCGAGGTGACTGACGCGAAGTGAAACTTGGAATACTCGCCGGTAACGCCCGCAAGTAATAGCAAAATAAGGGACCCAACGATCTCAGGCGTGCCCGCCCGGGCGAGGGCATTGCGTGGCAGCGGCGCCTTCAGCGAGTACATCACGCCGAAAGACCAGGCCAAAGTCCCGAAAAGAATGGCGATCGAGCCGATAACCACTGCGCGCTGACCAATCAGCGTCTCCTCGCCTACGAGCAGGCCGACGCCAAGGATGCCAAGTAGTAATCCAGTCAATGTTTTACGGGTCAAGCGCTCTCCGTGGCTGACCACGGCGGCCATGACCGCGATCCAGATCGGTTCGCTGGCGATGAGCAGTGCAGCCCAGCCGGAGGGCACGACGGTTTCGGCCCAATGCAGGCTGCCATGGCCTAACACGAAGTAAAGAAAGCCCAAAACCGCACTTGAGCGCCACTCGCGCCAGGTTGGGCGATAGCCGCGAAAATAGGCAACGCCCAACAGGAAAACGCCAGCGACGATGTGACGAAAACCGGCTACCATGAGAGGCGGGATCGTATCAACCGCGTAACGTATTGCAAGATAAGTAGATCCCCAGACGATGTAAATGGCGAAGAACGCCAGCAGTAGCTTAAAGCGGCTGGGAGCGGCGGTTCCTGGGGGACGCCGGAGGCTGGCCGCTGAGGTGCTCATAGAACTCGCAGTATACGCGGCGACTGCGTCCGACGGGTGCCAGTTATAACGGCAATTATAATGACAACGACCCACCTGAAATGAGTTGTAATTATAACTTTACTTATAATTCATTTCCGGCAAATCTTGAGTTAGTTTTTGGCGGTTTTCTGCTCGCGATTTTCGGCAGGATCAAGTTTGTAGTTTTCGTACCGGATCTTGAGAACCGAGCGTCCGCCCAGGCGAACGTCCGTAACCGTCTCGTTGGAGGACGGCAGATAGAACTCACCGATTTTTTGATACTGGTGGTGAATCTCGGAACGCTTGGTAAAGATCGATGGATTCTTGGCGGGCTCGGCCTCGATGCGGACGACGGCAAAATCGAGCGCATCAACCCAGATGGTCCCACGATAGAGAAACTTGGTGTCGCGCAACGGTTCGACTTCCATCACGTACAGGTCACGACCCGCAGCGGCGGCGCAGCCACGCAAGGCAAAGCGATAGTTATCAGGAGTGAGTGCCACAGCGTTGCGGCTGGCTTCGTCGGCGGAAGACTCCTGCTCGGATTCCAGCAGCCGATGCAGAACGCGAGTGAGGATGAGCTTGGAGCCGGACTCGGTAACGACGGTCAACTTCTTATTCCCGGGAGCGCGGTAGGAGACGTTAACCGTCATTTCGGCACTGCGGGAATAGGGAAAGCCAGTGTAGTCGAGTTCGTAGTGCCGCTGACTCTCGAAGCCGCGCAAGTCTTTTGCCCTTGCAGCGTTATTGGCCGCCAGCCGTTTGGCAACCTGATCGCCAGTTAGATGGAGACCTGGGCCGCACGATGAGGTCGCGAAATCAGCCGCAGCGGCGATCAGCGTGGATGCGCACACGAAGATCATTAAGGAAGCAAAACGGCGGGCGATCCTCATGGGCACACGACCGGCGCAGCGCTGACGAACGCGTGCAGTCGAGCGGCGGAGAACGCGAAAACCATGTGTGACTCCCCACAAAGAAGCCAAAAACGGGAACGGCTGAAGAAGGCTAAGCCCAGTATCACCGCTTCTCAGATTTTCTTCCAGTACAATTCCGTCTGCGCGCGGCAGTGGACGAAGGCAGAAGCCGGCGCGAACGAGGAATCTTCATGGGTAATATCAACACCGAACTGCACACCGATGTTCTGCGAATCACGATTGACCGTCCTGAAAAGAAGAATGCGTTAACCGTTGCCATGTATTCCGCGATGGCGGAAGCGGTGGAACAGGGCGAAGCCGATCCCAACGTGCGTGTGATGCTATTGCATGGAAATGGGGATGCATTCACCGCAGGCAACGATTTACAGGATTTCATGGCGAACCCCTGGAAGGGGCAGGACGTGCCTCCGGCGGTGCATTTTATGATGGCGGTGGCGCACGCGAAGAAACCGATGATCGCAGCGGTGCATGGCGCGACGGTGGGGATTGGGGTGACCATTCTGCTGCATTGCGACCTGGTTTATGCGGCTGACGATGCCAAGCTCATGATGCCATTCGTGAACCTCGGGATTATTCCTGAGGCAGGCTCGACGCTGCTGGTTCCGGCGCTCATGGGGCATGTACGCGCGGCCGAGTTGCTGATGCTGGGCGCGCCGATCAGTGCGCAGCGCGCGTATGAGTTGGGATTGGTGAATGCGGTGGTGGCTCCTGACAAGTTGCTGGAGACCGCGATGGGAGCGGCGCAATTGTTGGCGGAAAAGCCGGCGGCAGCGGTGCGCGCGACCAAGGAGTTGATGAAGAAACCGATGGCGGCTGAGGTAGAGCGGGTGATTCAAGAAGAGTTGGATGTGCTGGCCGAGCGGCTGAAGTCTCCAGAGTGCCGCGAGGCGCTGATGGCGTTCTTGCAGAAGAGGAAGGCGGACTTTAAGCAGTTTGCGTGAAGATAGTAGTTGGTGGTTAGCGGCTAGTGATTAGAAAAGGCAAAAGCAACCGCGGATTTGCGCGGATTACGCGGATAAGGCCAAGTCGTCATCGACCCGGCCGGTTCGAAAATCCCCACCCAAGGCCAAAAGATGGCCTTGAATGGGGCACCCGAGGGCCACAGATTTTTCGCGGTAAAGGGGTCCTTCGACTCCGCCCGAAGCGGGCTCCGCTCAGGATGACAAACAAAAAGCAGATCCCTCGGTCGCCACGGCGACCTCGTGATGACAACCAATAAGAGGGCGACGCTGCTCGTGATGACAAGGTGTGGGAGCACTCGTTCCGACCAGGCTTTCTTGAGCGCGTGCTAACATGCCACGGTGTTTAATTTTGGCAAACCGAAAACAGTTGGCGACTGGGTCGTTCATGTCGCGGGTGCCGTGGTCGCATTGTTCCTCGTATGGTGGATGTTGCGGGCGTATGTCCTGTAGTCCTCGCTTGCTTCGGTAACGACATAGCGATTTCGTCCTTTCCGGTTGTGTCCGTCCCTTTGGCACAGGTGTAGCCCCACCCGATTCGAAAATCCCGCTCAAGCAGACATCGGCCGCTCATTCCCTCAGACCTGCGGTAGACTTCCCGACAGAGATGTCCGTCCGCAGGAGAGTTCCATGCAGCAGAAGACCATCCAGCTAATCGTATTGGCATTGTTTGCGCAGGTTGTCTTAGCCTGCGCGATCGGTCAGGCACAAGCGCCTGCGGAGAAAGCTTCGTATCCGGCAATGGCCGCGCTTGAACAGTACTTGATGACCGACGAGAATGCTGAAATCGCGCTGGCTCGCAGTGCGGCGCCAGCCTCTATCTCGGACTCAGCCGAAGTGATGGTGCTGGGACCGAAGGGCTACACGACTGCCGTGAAGGGCACGAATGGCTTTGTGTGCCTCGTGGAACGGTCGTGGGCTAACTCCACCGATGAGCCGCAGTTTTGGAATCCCAAAGTGCGCGCCCCCAATTGCTTCAATGCGCCAGCCGCGCGGACCTTTGCGCCCATATTCCTGATGAAAACCAAGCTGGTGCTGGCGGGAAAATCGAAGGCAGAAATCGCCGCGGCGACCGCATCGGCACTGGATAAGAAGGAACTACCCGCGCTGGAACCGGGAGCGATGTGCTACATGATGTCGAAGCAGCAGTATTTGAACGACGAGGGCATGAGCTGGCATCCGCATCTGATGTTTTTTGTCGCGGGAGACGCAGCGAAAAGCTGGGGAGCGAATCTGGCGGGCTCTCCGATTATTGCGGCAAATGATCCTGAGGAACGGGTGACGATTTTTATGGTCGTGGTGGGCAAGTGGTCGGATGGGACGGCACAACAGGGGACGCACTGAGTTAAGCACTTAACGGAACCTAAACGAAAATCCCCACTCAAGGCCAAAAGATGGCCTTGAATGGGGCATCCGACTAGTACTTCCACGGAAAAGCAGATCCCTCGCTGCGCTCGTGATGACAAACCTAAAAAATCAGCGGACGCCGGAGACGGTGTAGAGGTCGGAGAGGCGGACGCGATAGTCGAAGCCGTAAGTGTTGCCGTCGGGGGTGATGATGGGCGGATCGGGGACGACGCCTCCGATGGGCGCGGTAGCGAGGGTGCGCCACGGGGTACGTGCTCCGGTATGCGGATTGAGCTTCTCCACCTTAACGCCAGCGCCGGACGTGTCGGGCGCAGATACATAAAGCTGGCCATCGCTGGTCCAGCCCAAGGGCATTTCGGCGGGCTTCAGGCCGGTGATCTCCACCGTATTGCCGCCATTGATGGGCAAGAGGACCAGATGCACGTTGCCCGAGGAGGCGTCCCTGATGCCGGCGAGCACCCATTGGTCGTCAAGGGAGACGCTTCTGGCTGCAACTCCTTCGGCAGAAATTGGTTTCGGCGCGCCGCCGTCGAGACCCTGAAGCCAAATCCGAACTGGATGCCCGGATTCGTTGGCGGAATAAATAACACGCTTGCCGTCGGACAAGAACTGGGGAAGGATATTCGCCGGAACGAGGTTAGGCGGATTGATGCGACGGGGCTCGCCGGGCCCGATGGGCAACAGCCATATCTCGTGGTTCGGTTCGGTGAGCTTGATGGCCAGGGCCCACTTCTTGTCGCGCGAGAGGGCCCCCCCGTATCCCTCACCGATGGGAACGGCGGCGGAGCCGTCGGTGTCGCGTACGTACACGGTGTAATTGGACGTGGAAGAACCTTCCTCTTCGAAGAGGATCATCTTGCCGTCGTCGCTGATGTCGCGGAGGTAGCTGAAGTCGAGCCAGGAGAGGTCGCGCAGCGACTCGCCTTTGTTGCTGGAAACGACGATGCCGCGGCGAGCAATGCCCTGCCCAACGAGGAGTTGACCTTTGGAGGAGATGTCGCGCAGATGAAGACGACCGGGCATAGCCAGGGGATCGCGGGTCTTGCCGGAAATCGATAAGGCGTGGACTTCTCCGGATTCGAGAGGGGAGCTGGTCCAGACTTCGTCGCCACTGACGCTCCAGGCCAGTCCCTGTGAGCTTTCATACAGCGGGCTGACGGCGACTTTCTCGCCGGTGGTACGGATGATCGTGACGGTGCCGCGATCGTCACTGGGATTGGTGTGGGCGATGAAGGCAAGGTACTTGCCGTCATGCGAGAAGCGAAGGTCGTCGATCAGCCTCTCGCGCAAGAGGACCTTGCCGATGGGGTACTCGAGCTGACACATGAAATCGGCGGGCGTGAAGCGGACGATGGCGAGGGCGGATCCGTCGGGAGTGAAGTCGGCGGCCTGAATGTTTTCGATCTCGGGCTTGGGAGCGCTGGTTCCAGTGGTGCGGGCCAGATTGCCGGGAGCGAGAAGCGTGGTGCGGACCTGAGGAGAGAGTGCGACGGCGAGTTCTCCCTTGCTGGAGACTGCCAGGAGACGCGCGTCTTTGATGCCCATGGGATGGCCACCGACTCCGTCAGCAGGCACGGAGTAGAGTTCAGGCTCGGCGGCTTCCCATGCGGCGGTGTAGATGACGTTTTGTCCGTCGGGCGTGAAGCGCGCTGTGCCCGGCGTGCCACGGCGATAGGTGACCTGGTGAAATTGCGCTCCGGTCGCGGGATGACGGGCTGAAGAGAGGAGCCATCCGGCTAAACCGGCGAGCAGAATGAGAGCGGCTGCGGCGGCAATCAGGTTCCAGCGAGTCTTGCGCTCTTTGGTTTTCGCGGCGGAAAGACCGCCGGACGAGGTGATCGTGGTGACCGACTCGAGATCGAAGGCCATGTCGCGCGCCGATTGGAAGCGCTGCTCGGGAGCCTTCTCGAGGCAGTGGCGGACGATGCGATCGAGCGCGGGCGGCAGCGGACGTCCGCCGGTCGGAGTCTCAGGCGGATCGTCGTGCAGGATCGCGGTCATGGTTTCGGCGGTGGTGTCGCGATGGAAGGCACGAACTCCGCTGAGCATTTCGTAGAGCACTGCGCCAAAGCTGAAAATGTCAGTGCGGCAGTCAACGGTGGAGCCGCGGACCTGCTCGGGAGACATGTATCCGGCGGTGCCCACGACGGTGCCAACGCCGGTGAGCGGGCCGTCGGAGGTCATGGTGCCGAGGTGCGTGTCTTTGCTGTCGGCAGCTTTGTCGATGGTCTTGGCGAGTCCGAAGTCGAGGATCTTTACGTGGCCTTCGCGAGTGATGAAGATGTTGTCGGGTTTGAGATCGCGATGGGCGATGTCTCTGCCGTGAGCAGCGGCGAGGCCGTGCGCGGTCTGAACGCCGTAGTCGATTGCTTTGCGATGGGAGATCGGTCCGCGCGCGAGGATGGCACGCAGGCTCTCGCCTTCGAGCAGTTCGCAGACCATGTAGGGCGTGCCGTCGTGCTGGCCAAGATCGTGAACGCCGAGAATGTTGGGATGATTGAGCGCGGCAACGGCGCGGGCTTCCTGCTCGAAACGACGCAAGCGATCGGGATCGGCGGCGAAGGAAGCGGGAAGGACTTTGACAGCGACATCGCGTCCGAGACGCTGGTCGCGTGCGCGGTAGACTTCGCCCATTCCACCAGCACCAATCAACGCGACGAGTTCGTAAGGGCCTAGTTTCGTACCGGAAGCGAGCGCCATGAGGGTTGCTGGATTATAGCGTGAGTTTCCCAATTTCTAGAAAAGACGAGTTCACCGCAGAGGCACGGAGGACACAGAGAAGAAAGGGCAAAGACCCGCCCAAGGCCGCTGACGCTTCCTTGAACGGGGCACCCAGCGATGGGCGATTCGATGCCGATGCTGTGTTAAAATCAACGATTACGACACACGATTCCGACAAGCATGCACTTCTCCAAAGAATATGTGGGCTATCTGGCCCAACAAATCACCAAAAAGCTGATTGACGGTGAGTTCATCGAGTCCGCAGAGCCGCAACAGGTGCGCGAACGCGTGCACGCGGCGATTATCGAGGAGCTGACGCTGGAAGACCGTATCAACGATGAGGTGCGGATCATTCTCGAGACTTACTCGGACGAAATGCGGCAGAGCGGCGCCAATTACCAGGAGATGTTTAAGAAGATCAAGAACGAGCTGGTGCGCAAGTATAAGGCAGTGCTATGAGAATCAGCCGCGAAAAGATCAATAAGCTGGCACACGCCGTGGCCGATACGCTGGCCGAAACCGAAAGCGTGGATTTCATTGAAGACCGCAATACCATTCGGCAGGAGACACGGCGCGTCCTGGAACTGCTGATGACGGAAGAAGCCAAGATCGATGCTGCCGCTCGGCACAAGATCGAGAACCAGAAGAAAACGATTCTGGAAGGCTCACAGGAGTGGGACATCCTGTATCGGAAGTACTACAACGAAGAAGTGAAGAAGCTGGGAATCTAGAAGCTGTTTCGAGTTCCTGGTTTCGAGTTTCGAGTCGGAACTGCGGATCGCCTGCGATTCGGTTGTTACGACGACTTCGATCGGCAGGAAACTCCCCCAACAATCTGAGCAATTGATGCCCGTGGACCTCTCTAGCCGAGAATGTCCACGGGCTGCGCCACTTCGTCTATCAGGAGACTAAGTTGTGGGGCGCTCAGCGGTCTGTACAGAATTGCTCACTTCGAAATTGGCCGGATGGACGAGTGGGGCCTGCGAACGGGTTCCAGTTCTCTGAACCCTACTTCGCGCGCAGCAGCAGCACGGGTACGCTGATGCTGTGCTGGACGCGGGTCGCCGTGGTTCCGCGGAAGATGTCTTGCAGGAAGCCATGTCCGTGGGTGCTCATGGCCACCAGGTCACAGCCCTTCTCTTCGACCCACTTGATGATTTCGGTGGCTGAGTCGCCATAAGCCATCTCGGCTTCGGCGGGGATACCGGCGGCTTCGAACTCGGCGCGAACTTTTTCCAGATAAGCCTGGTCGGCGGAGATTTCAGGACTTACGGCGTCGGGGCCGTAGGTGCGAGCAGCCCATCCGTCGGCCACGTGCAACAGCACCACGCGGCTGTGATGGCAAGCGGCCAGCTTCTTGACGTGCTCGATGATGGCGCGGTCGGTGGGCGTACCGTCAACCGTGACCAGAATGGTGTCATACATTGTGGTACATCTCCAGGGGAGGCGCTATCCCCCAACAATCACCCGCCACGCCGTTTTCAGCGAATCGGGCAGGCCCACGATGTCCATGGCGGTGATCAGGATAGCACTCGCCCATCCCGTGGCCAGCAGGAACCATCCGTTGCGCCACTTGCCCATGCGCTTACGCGAACTCGTGAATTGCAGAAGCGGAAACATGGCGAATGGCAACTGGAGCGCCAGAACAACCTGGCTCAGCGTGAGCAGGTCGGTAACGCTGCTGTCGCCACGCCATCCAATGACCACCACTGCCGGAATAATCGCCAGCGATCGCGTGATGAGGCGACGCACCCAGGGCTTGATGCGCCAGTTCATGAAGCCTTCCATCACAACCTGGCCGGCGAGAGTACCGGTGATGGTGCTGCTCTGTCCGCTGGCCAGCAGCGCGACGGCGAACAGAGTGCTGGCACCGGCTGTGCCGAGCAACGGGGCCAGCGTGAGGTAGGCGACGCGAATCCAGTCGCTGTTGGCGCTGAAATGCACGATCTGTCCGCCGGGGACGGCGACGCTTTCCTTCCCGAAGAACACCGTCGCCGCCAGTACAAGGATTGCCGAGTTCACGAAGAACGCAACCGTGAGGGCGACGACCGAGTCGATGGTGTTGAAGCGGATGGCGCTGCGCATCGACGGCTCATCTTTTTGGAGCTTGCGGCTCTGCACCAGCGCTGAGTGCAAGTAAAGGTTGTGCGGCATGACTGTCGCACCGATGATGCCGATGGCGAGGTAGAGCATGCCCGCCTGCCGCAGCTGCGGCGACACCAGCGCGCGCGCCATCTCGGAAAAACTCGGCTGGGTTTGCGGGAGCACGAAAATCTCGATGAAGTAGCAGACAGCGATGGTGCCGATCAGCAGCAGCACAATGGCTTCGATGGTGCGCATTCCGAAGCGCTGCAGGCCGAGGAGAAGCAGGACGTCGAGCCCGGTGATGACGACTGCCCAGAAAAGCGGGATGTGGAACAGCAAGTTCAGCGCTACCGCGCCGCCGAGCACTTCGGCGAGGTCGCACGCGGCTACCGCTGTCTCGCTGAAGAACCAGTTCGGCCAGCGCGTCCATGAGGGATACCATTCGCGGCAGCACTGCGCCAAGTCGCGTCCGGTGACTACGCCGAGGCGCGCGGAGATGACCTGCATGAAAATCGCCATCAGGCTGGCGAGTCCGACCACCCAGAGCAGGTTGTATTTGAACTGCGCGCCGGCTTGCAGGTCGGTGCCCCAGTTGCCCGGGTCCATGTAGCCGACGCTGACGAGGATGGCCGGGCCAACGAAGGCCTTCCAGTTCTGCCAGAACCCGGCTTGATGGTGGGGGACACTGACGGTACCGTGCACCTCTTCGAGCGACGGGTGGCTGCCCAGCCCCCGGCCTTCGAATCCGGTGTCTGGCCGTTCTGGAACCGAGTCTGCCATGCGATAGTTCTTATTCTATGTCGCACGTGCCATGGTTTGACACGCGCCGCGCTGCAACCCTACTCTTTCCTTTCGAATGGTTGCGTAGAGAGTTAAAGCCTCGCGGACTAAAGTCCGCTCGGCGGATTGAAATTAAGGCGCTTAGCGGCACGACTAAAGTCATGCCCTGACGCAAAGACGGCATTCCCTTTATGAAAGTCCTCGTCCTCGGTAGTGGTGGTCGCGAACACGCGATTGTATGGAAGCTGCGGCAGTCGCCGCGCATCCATAAGCTGTATTGCGCGCCGGGCAGTGGAGGCATCTCCGCCGACGCCGAGTGTGTGGCCGTCGACCTTAAAAGCCTTGACTCCATCGTGCAGCTTGCCAATAAGTTGAACCCCGATATCACCGTGGTCGGCCCGGAAATGCCTCTCACGTTAGGGGTGGTGGACGAGTTTCAGCGTCGCGGCTGGCCGATTTTTGGGCCCACACGCGCCGCCGCGCAACTTGAGGCGAGCAAGAGCTTCGCCAAGGAATTCATGCAGCGCCACCGTATTCCTACGGCGCACTACGCCATCTGCACAAAGAAGGAAGAACTGAAACCGGCGCTGGCACTGTTTCATACACCCATTGTCGTCAAGGCCGATGGACTCGCCGCCGGGAAGGGCGTGGTGATCGCGCAGACCAAAGACGAAGCCCTGCACGTCGCTGAAGAAATGCTGAGCGGCAAGATGCTGGGCGAAGCCGGCGCCCGCGTGGTGTTGGAGGAATTTCTTGACGGCGAGGAGATGTCGTTTTTGGTGATGAGCGACGGTGAGCGGGTTGTGCCACTGGTCGCCACGCAAGACCACAAGCGCATCTTCGACGGCGACCAGGGCCCCAATACCGGAGGCATGGGCGCGTATTCCACCGACCAAATTATCGATGCGCAGATGCGCGACTGGCTGGTGACACACGTGGCCAAACCGGTTGTCGCGGGCATGAAGGCGGAAGGCGCCGAGTACAAGGGCATTCTCTATTGCGGCATCATGATGACCGCGCGCGGACCGATGGTGCTGGAGTTCAATTGCCGCTTCGGCGATCCTGAGACTCAGCCCATCATGATGCGGATGGAGAGCGACCTGCTTGATGCCATTGAGGCTTCGATCGCAGGCCGTGTGAGCGAAGGCGACTTCCGCTGGACGCCCGACCCGGCGGTGTGCGTTGTCATGTCGTCGGGCGGATACCCCGGCGCCTTTGAAGTGGGTACGCCCATTAGCGGCATCGAAGATGCTGACCGTCTGTTCGGAGTGAAAGTGTTTCACGCCGGAACAACGCGCCGCGACGGCGCTTACTACACGTCAGGTGGACGGGTGCTGGGCGTGACCGCGCGTGGCAGCGATCTGCCGCAGGCGGTGGAACGCGCCTACGATGCGGTGATGAAGATTCGCTTCGACGGCATGCACTACCGGAAAGATATTGCCGCGCGTGGGCTGAAACATCTGCGCGAGAACAATTCCTAGCACATGCGAACCTGTACGACGATCCTGATGTTGGCGGTGTTGGCGGGTCAGGCTAGCGCCGTTTGCAACCTGCCGCAACCGCGACTGGTATGTGCCGAATACTTCCACAGCAAAGCCGTAGTGATCGCGAAACTCGCGGGGATTACACCGCTCAAGGACAGCTACGGCGATATTCTCGGAACCCACTATTCGATGACCGTCGAGCAGTCGTTTCGCGGTCAGGCTCCCCGGCTGTTTCGAGTGTACGAAGGTAACGACAGCGGCCGAGCAACATTCGACTGGAAGACTGGCGCGTCCTACCTCTTATTCCTGCGTGAAGAAAATCTCAGCGGTGCGTGGCTGATCGACGGTTGTGGCAATTCCGGCCCTACAGCCAGTAAACAGTCGGCCCTCGATCAAGTTGACATGCTAGACAGCACCTCCAACCGTGGAATGATTCAGGGTGCGGTGGGTGGGACATCTTATTTGTCTCCTATCGAGGGCGTGCAGGTGGAAGCTACGGGACCGGGCGGTGTCATCACGGCAGAAACCGACGCAGTTGGGCGATTCGAAATGCGCGTTACCCCGGGCAAATATCAGGTTCGGGCGCTGACACCAGGCAGGACTTTTACGGGCGCTGACATAAGCTATGAGAATCCTGAGAACGTTGTGGTTGAAAATGGAGGCTGTGCGCAGGCTCAATTCGTAGAGTCGGCGAAAAAGCCCTGACCAAGTAAAATAGGTGTCAACTATGACTAACAAACCTCTTGTCTCTATCGTTATGGGCAGCGACTCGGACCTCGACATCATGAATGAGGCCGGCAAGGCGCTGGCCGAGTTCAACATTCCTTACGAAATCGACATTACGTCGGCGCATCGCTCACCGGCGCGCACCAGCGAGTACTCGCGCGGGCTCAAGGCACGCGGCGTTGAGGTCGTGATCGCCGGAGCTGGCGGGGCCGCGCATCTCGCAGGTGTCATCGCGGCAGAGACCACGCTGCCGGTCATCGCCGTGCCCATTCCTTCGACCGCGCTGCTCGGACTCGATTCCCTACTTGCGATGGTGCAGATGCCCGCAGGGATACCGGTCGCGACGGTCGCCATCGGCAAACCGGGAGCGACCAATGCGGGAATCCTCGCGGCACAGATCATCGGCCTGCACGACACTGGCGTTGCGAAGAAGCTCGACGAGCATAAGGAAAAGCTCGCCAAGGGGGTGGAAGCGAAGTCGAAGAAGCTGAAAGAGAGCCTGAAGGCATAAGGGGCAGCGCTGGCACAGGTTTCGTTTGCTGATTTGGCGGCCCCGAATTCGTGGAAATTCGTGGCCGAGCTGGCGTTGCCGCGAAACTCGAGGCTCGGATTCGCGTTTCTACTAAAGTAGCTATTCAGCGCCCACGACTTGTATCCTGATTCGGCAACCCAACGGAAACCGCATGCAACTCAAATTTGCTTTCGCCATCGTTCTGTCTGCCTCGTTCGCCTTTGCCCAGCAACCCGAACAGCGCCGCATCGTGCGGCCCATTAACAACGCCAGCGCCGTAAGGCTGGAGGGAACGATGTCGCCGCGCGCCCGCGCCGGGGTCGATCGAGGCCCGGTGGCGGCCACGATGCCTCTGGAGCGCATGACGGTTGTGTTCTCGCGCAGCGCCGCCCAGCAGGCCGATCTCGACCAGTTGCTGGCCGAGCAGCAAGACCCGGCTTCGGCCAACTATCACAAGTGGCTCACGCCCGAGGAATTCGGCGACCGCTTCGGACTGGCGCAAGCCGACGTGGACACTGTGTCGGCATGGCTGACCGCGCAGGGTTTCAAAGTCGAGGAAGTCGCCCGTGGTCGCGATTGGATCACATTCAGCGGCATCGCAGCGCAGGTGGAGGCAGCCTTTCGCGCGCCCATCCATAACTACTTGGTGAATGGAGTGACGCATTACGCAGCCTCAGCTGATGTAGCGGTTCCCGACGCATTCAGCGGAGTGATTACCGGCGTCACCGGACTGCACAACTTCGCACCGCGGCCGCTCAATGTGAAGCCGCGACCGCGCGTCACCTCGTCCATTACCGGAAACCATTTCGTCGTGCCGGGGGACTTCGGCACCATCTACAACCTGCCTGACTATGTGAACGGAATTTTTCAGCCAGGCATCGACGGAACGGGTCAGACGATCGCCGTAGTCGGGCAATCCGACCTGTCCACCGACAGCAATCCGGGCCGCACCGGCACCCCCGGGGCGGTGGTGAATGGGCAACAACAGCAGTACGACATCGTGACCTTTCGCACCCTGGCCGGTCTCCCCCCGGTGAATCTGACTGTCGTAAATGGATCGGACCCGGGTATTGTTTCTGGAGATGTTGACGAAGCGAATCTCGACCTTGAATGGGCCGGCGCTGCTGCCCCAAATGCAGATCTCATCTATTACATAGAAAACAGCAATAGTGGCGGTGCCTTTCAGTCGCTCGTGGATGCGGTGAATGCCGACAAGGCGCAAGTCATCAGCGTGAGCTACGGAACCTGCGAGGCCACGGTAGACTCCAGTACCCAATCGCTGCTAACAAATGCAGGACAGAAAGCGAACACTCAAGGCCAGGCCATTGTCGTAGCCGCGGGTGACAACGGCGCTGCTGATTGCGACACCAGCCTACCGGCAACCATGGGTTTGTCGGTCGATTTCCCCGGCAGTATGCCTTACTCGACTTCTGTCGGCGGAACGACTCTTACCGGCGACACCACGAACCCCACTGTGCCTTCTCAACCCACGCAATATTGGGCTGGGTCTACCACCGACACGGTTGCTTCCGCTTTCTCTTACATCCCCGAAACGGCGTGGAATGACTCCAGCGGTCAGACCACCGGGTCGCCCACTGCAACGGGCGGTGGGGCCAGCGTTATATTTCCGGCGCAGTCGTGGCAGACCGGACCCGGTGTCCCGAATCCGTCAAAGGCCCGCTACGTGCCCGACATTTCGCTTAACGCATCGGCGTCGCACGACTTCACCGTCATCTGTTCGCAGTCCAGTTGCGTCAACGGTTACCGCAATACCGACACTACCTTCGACGTGATCGGCGGAACATCGATCGGCACTCCACAGTTCGCAGGAATTCTGGCGCTGACTAACCAGGCGCTCATGAACGCCGGTAAGGCAACACTAGGCAACCCCGATGCGGCGCTTTACCAGATCGCATCCAATACTTACCCGCTGGTGACACCAACCTCGTGGGCGTTCAATGACATCACGACGGGCGACAACATTGTTGCGTGCGCGGCTCCGACCACCGCCAACCCCGACACCGGCTGCCCCGCCAACGGCGGCTCCATGGGTTACTCCGCCGGCGTGGGCTACGATCAGGTCACCGGATTGGGTTCGGTGGATGCGACGGCGCTGATCGATGCGATCAACGGCACGCCGAATGCGCATTTTCTAGTGCTGCCGGTATCGCGGTACGAGACGATCGTCCCCAGTGGCAACGCCGTTGTGGCTCTGACGGTGACTCCGAAGGAAGGATTCACGGGAACCGTGGCGCTGATGTGTGCTACAGCGTCGCTGACGGGCGCAACTTGCAGCTTTGATAACCCAAGCGTGGCTGCCGGCGGTTCAGCCAACCTTACGATTCAGGTGGGTTCGAGCCAATCGTCGCAGAGCGGCACGGTCACCGTGACGGGAACGAGTGGCAGCACAACCAACTCCGTCGTTGTGAATGTCGCCATCAATGCGCCTGACTTCTCTATTACGTCGGGAAATAGTACGGAGACAGTGAGTTCGGGCGGCAGTACGAATGACACCATCACCGTAACTCCCATACAAGGATTCACCAGCAGCGTGACACTCTCTTGCACCCAAGTCACTGGCACTGGACTAAGCTGTTCGACGAGCCCCACTGCTGTGACTCCTGGGACCCCCAGTACACTCACGGTAAGTGCGACGTCGTCTGCAACTAGTGGCTCAGTAATCCTCACGGCGACGGGCGGCGGCCAGACCCACTCGCTGACAATTCCGGTGACGGTGAACGCTGTCGCGCCCAGCTTCACGATGACGGTGGCCAGCCCCGCGGTCGCGATCCCGAGCGGGGGCGTAATTACCGACAACCTCACGGTGGCGGCAGTCGGCGGATTTAATTCTGACGTCGCTCTCTCGTGCAGCGTGCCAAGTTCGCTCGGCACGACCACATGCACCATCGGCCCCCCTTCGACCATAACTGGAGGCAGCGGATCCGTGCTGGTAACGCTGCGCGGCGCGGTGCTCTCGCGTGACGTTCGCCCGCCCTTGCCTTTCCAGCATCGCGGAATGGGCATCTATGCCAGTTATGTATTCTCGCTGGGCTTTGTATTTCTGGCTGCACCCGCGACGGCCAGCCGGCGCAAACGCGACGCACTCACACGCTTGAGCCGGGTGAAAAAAGTCTTGCTGACACTGCTCGCGCTTGGGCTTTTATTGGGTGCTCTGTCGTGCGGCGGCGGTAGCAGCGGAGGCGGTGGTGGCGGCGGCGTAACGCCTATCACCGGAAACGTCACCATCACCGGCACCGGCGGCGGCATGACGCAAACGGCCACCATCAACGTTACAGTGAACTAGGCCGACAGGATTCGAAAGAGAGTCGGACGCGCAGAGAACGGGAGCCTCGAGCTCGACATGGCGGCTTCCGTTCTTCTCTCAGCGCGAGACTGCCTTTTCCAGGCACTAGCCACTAACCACCAGCCACTGCTACCATTCGACTCGCCCATGCGTGCCAAGAACTTAGTCTTCTGCCTGGTCGTGGTTGCGACATCGCTGCTGGCCCAATCTCCGTGCGACAACACCGGACCGCTTACCATGGGCCGCGAAGCCCAGCGCCGTTCGGGGGCACCGCGGTCTCGCCGCGCCGCGCGCGACTGGCAGTTTCTCGACGCTGTCGGCCCGCACGCGGGGATACTCGGGCGCGAAGACGGCAGCTTCGAGGCGTGGATTTACCCGCTCAAGCTGTTTCGTGACTTCGAGCTGAAGTTTCGGGTCGGTGACGTGGTCCTCTCGGGAGAAGCCATCCCGCGAACCATCACGGTGCGACCCGAATCTTCGTCTGTGAAGTACATCTACGATTCGTTTACCGCATGCGCCACCTGGTTTGTGCCCATCGACCAGCGAGCTGCGATTGTAGAAGTCGAAGTCAATTCCGCCGCCCCAGTCTCTGTCGAAGCCTCGTTCACTCCGGACGTCGCGTGGATGTGGCCAGCAGGCCTCGGCGACGGCTACAGCCAGTGGGACCCTGCCCTCGCCGCCTTCCGATTCAGCAACGACCGTCACGCCTTCTTCGCAATTGCCGGAGCTACCGGGGCCTCCGTCGTTACCACCACCTACAGCGCCAACTATTCGGCGGGACATGTCGACGAGTTCTCGTTCGGCCCAGCAATCAAGGGGCACAAAGTTTATCGGTTCGTGATGACCGGCTCGTTCGAGAACCAGAAACAGGCCGATGCGCTCTATAGCAAACTGCTGGCCGACGATGGATCGTTGATGCAGCAAGCTCGCGATTTTTATACGCATTACCTCGACAGCACAGTTCAGCTCACGCTGCCTGACCATAAACTGCAACTCTCGTACGATTGGGCGCGCATCAGCACGGTGCAGGGCCTGGTGGATGAGCCTTATGCTGGCAAAGGCCTGGTCGCGGGTTATAACATTTCCAGCGGCTCGCACCGGCCTGGATTCAGTTGGTATTTCGGACGCGACTCGATGTGGACTGCTCTCGCGCTTGATTCCATCGGCGACTACACCACCGCGCGCACGGCGCTCGAATTTCTGATGCAGTACCAGCGTCCCGACGGGCGAATTCCGCACGAGATTGCGCAATCCGTGAAACTTGTCGACTGGTGGAAAGACTATCCATACGGCACAGCATCCGCTGATGGTACGCCGCTGTATCTCGTGGGCTTTGCCGATTACGTGCGCGCTTCCGGAGACGTCGCCTTCGCCCGCGATCACTGGGACAGCCTGTGGCACGCCTACCAGTTCCTGAAGTCCACGTACTCGGCGAGCGGATTGTCGCAGAACCTCAACATCGGCCACGGATGGATAGAAGGGGGACCGCTGCGCCCGCAACCCTCGGATATGGCGCAGCCCCAGAACCCGCCGTTGATACCGATCTCAGGCGAGTTCTACCAGGCGGGGGTCGGCATCGCAGGAGTCGAAGCGCTGGCCTCGGTCGCCCGCGCCGTCAGCAAGAACGATGTTGCGCAGCAACTCGACAGCGAGGCCGCGGCCCAGCGCACGACGATGGAAAAGACGTTCTGGTCGCCGGAAAACAACTATTACGCCTACGCCGTTGACATGCAGGGGAAGCGCATCGACAAACCAAGCGTGCTCGGCACCGTGCCCATGTGGTTCGGCCTGACTGACACAGCCAAGAGCGAATTGTTCCTGAACACGATCGCCGCGCCCGACCACCAGACCGACTGGGGCCCGCGCATTCTTTCGAACCAGGACCCACTTTACTCGCCGACGGGTTACCACTTCGGAAGCGTGTGGCCGTTGTTCACGGGATGGGCGTCAGTCGCCGGATATCGCTATCATCGCGTTCCCTATGGCTATGAGAATTTGATGGCCAACGCGCAGTTGGCGCAGACCGGCTCGCCGGGCCGCACGACAGAGGTGCTATCGGGAGATTTCTACACGCAGCTTTCCACCAGCACGCCGCACCAGATATGGTCTTCGGCCATGGTGATAAGCCCGCTTCTGCGCGGGATGATGGGACTTGAAGTAAACGCGCTCGAAGGAACGGTGACGTTTGCGCCGCACGTTCCCGCCGGATGGAGTGAGTTCTCGATCAGTGCAATAAAGGTGGCCGGAGTACGGTTGGACTTGCTGTACCACGTTGTGGGAGATGACATCACGCTGGATGTGGTCCGTCAGGGCGATGGTAAGGTTGAACTCGAGTTTTCGCCCGCGCTAAGTTCTCGTGCCCACCTTCTTGCCGCGGACGTGAACGGCAGCAAGGTGGCGCCCAAGATTTCCACGAACGGCAGCGATCAGCACTCCGCTATTTCCGCGCCGATCACCGCCGACAAGACGACGATTCATCTGCACGTCAGCGGCAACTTTGCGATTGGCTATCCGATCTCGGTTCCCGTCGACGGAACCGCCAGCTCGGGCCTCAAGATCGTTGCCGAGCAATGGAACGCTGCGCACGACAAGTTGGTGCTTCAGCTCGCGGGAGTGAATGGCATGACTTACACGCTGCCGCTCTTCAATGCGCCTAGCGGCATCGTCGTGCAAGGTGCAAAGATCATCAAGCCCGCTTCCGGTGTCGCGCTCGAAGTCTCTTTCCCTGTTGGAGCGGCCGGGGCTTATAAGTCACGCACTGTCACTCTACAATTTCCCACGAAGTGAGCAGAACACCGGGTCGGTTTCGGGCTTCTATGACTTGGCGATGAATTCGCCGTTGCCTCATCACCGGGAACTCCCGCAGCCGTTATACTCAAGCTATTCCAGCTATGACGGTCGTTCGCAGCTTCGCTCTTGTCTTCTCGTCCATCGTTTTTGCTGCTGCACTTTCACTCGCGCAAACGTCGAGCAACCAGCAACTACCGGCCAACCCTCAGCCGCAGACGACCGCGCCGGCAGCGCCGCAAATGCCGCAGACGGCGCCTTCCAACTCCGGAGTTCCGACTCCTGCGAGTTCGGCGCCGGCACAAGCTCCGAAACAGGGCGAAGCCCCGGTCGCGCCCGTCATTCCCGCGGCCGCCGAGCGCCATTACCATGCCGGACGCCAAGCCGAAAAACAGACGGACTATGCCAACGCCATCATCGAGTATCGAGCCGCGCTCAAGGAGTATCCCGATTACCTCGACGCGCTGTCGCGCCTCTCCAACCTTTTGATGAATGGCGGAGATTACACGGGCGCCGTCGCCAACCTGCGCCAGGTTGTGATGCTCAAACCCAACGACGCCAACGCGCGCAACGATCTCGGTTATGCGTTGAAGAAGAACGGAGACTCGAAGGCCGCAGCCGCCGAGTATTTGCAGGCGATTCGCTTGAATCCTAAGCTGGCGATCGCGCACAACAATCTCGCTAACCTCCTCTACGCCAGCAAGCTCTATTCGCAAGCCATTGAGCATTACCGCATCGCCGTCGAGCTGCAGCCGACTAACGCCGACGCGCACATGAACTTGGCGACCGCGCTCGACGTCACGGGAAAGACCAGCGACGCCATCCTCGAATACAAAGAGGCGGTGCGCCTGAAGCCGAACGACGCCAAGGTTCGCTACAACCTGGCGATCGCTCTGCAAAACAACGGAGAAAAAGCTTCTGCAGTTCTCGAACTCGTCGCCGCCACCAGACTCGCGCCCGATTGGGTCGCGCCTCACATGATGCTGTACACCCTGCTCAAAGACTCCGATCCCAAGACCGCGTTCGATGAGTGCATGACTGTCGACGGCCTCACCCACGACGCCAAGCTCCACAGCGAGTGCCAGACGTTGCAAAAGCGCGCGCAATAGAACACTGCGTGGTCACTCATCTATCATGGAGCTTCCATGCGCTCGGCTCGCGAGATCACATTTCGTCTGCGCCAGGAGGCCGCCAACGCGCTCCTTGCACTCTCTTCGCCAAAGCTGACGCTGCGGGCCGATACACCTCTCGCCTTGCTCCCCGATCCGAAGACCGTAGCCGATGCGCTGCGCGGCACCGATTATGCCCGGGACCTCATCGCCACCGCGGATGAGGTACTACGAGGCCGCATCCCGATCTTCGATACCGTCATCGACTACGGCGACACGATGGCGTGGCGGCGGGATCCGCATCGCGGCACTGAGACGCCTGCAGATTATTTCCGCCGTATCCCATATCTCGATCTCGCGGCAGCCGGCGATCACAAATTCATCTGGGAGATTAACCGGCACCAGCACCTGGTCCTGTTGGCGCAGGCAGCCGTGCTTGCAGATCGTGATGAGTACAGCGAGTACGTCTTCCGGCAACTCGAACACTGGTGGGCCGAAAATCCGTTTCAACACGGCATCAACTGGACGAGCGCGCTGGAAGTCGCGTTTCGCGCGCAGTCATGGATATGGATCTTCCATCTCATCGGCGCGCGCATGTCGGCCGAATTTCGGCAGCGGTTCCTGGCTGAGCTCTACCGTCACGGCCTGCATCTCGAATACAATCTGTCGATTTACTTCTCGCCCAACACGCACCTGCTGGGCGAAGCCGTCGCGCTGCACGCCCTCGGGCGGCTGTTCCCGCAATTCCCCCGCTCCCACCGCTGGCGCAGACTCGGAAGCGGGATCGTCGCTGAGCACATGCGCACGAGCGTCAAACCCGACGGCAACTATTTCGAGCAATCGACGTACTACCAGATGTACGCGCTCGACATGTTCGCCTTCCACGCTCTGCTCGAAGACGTTTCTGCGGACTATCGCGAAAGCCTCGCGCGCATGGCCGAGTTCGTCGCCAGCATCGTCAGCGAAGGCGGCGATCTGCTAGTCCTCGGGGACGACGACGGCGGACGATTCTTCCACCCACACGGGCCGCGACCGCGCTTCGCTCGCGCATCCCTGGCGGTCGCATCGGTGCTGACAGGCGAGCGCTTCTTCGAATACGACGAACGCGACCTCGCCGAGATCGCCATGTGGTGGATCGGCCCTGAAGGTTGCCGGCGAACACCCGACGAATCGGTCGAACTCCAATCACGAGTCTTCGCCGACACCGGCATCGTTGTTATGCGTCATGGCCCGGTCGCTGCCCTTTTCGACGCCGGTCCGTTCGGTCCCGGCACCGCCGGACACAGCCACTCCGACACGCTCTCGCTCGTGGTCACCGTCGGAAAGCAGGAAATTCTCATCGACTCCGGCACTTACAGCTACATGGATCCCGAATGGCGCTCGTACTTCCGCGGGTCGGCCGCCCACAACACCGTTCGCATCGACGGCCACAATCAAGCTGTCGCCGCCGGCCCATTCCGCTGGACGAACCCACCCCAACTTGACGAATTCGCCTTGCACTTCACTGCCAATCCTACTCAGGATCGCGCCACTGCGAGTTGCCGCTATCAGGGTTTCACCCACTATCGTACTGTCGAATTCGACGGCCGCGAGTTCTTCACCACCGACGAAATCGCCGGGCCTGCCGGGGAGCATGACATCGAGCAGTTCTGGCACTTCGCGCAGGAGCCGCGCGAAGTTTCCCCGGGAACCTGGGCAATCGGCGACCTCGCTGAATTCACAGCCGATGGCGGAGTGGTCGAGCCTAGCTGGCGCTCCCGCGGTTTCGGCACGAAAGAGCCCGCATGGGTCATTGTTGTTCGCCGGCACGCCTCTCTGCCGATGACGCTGCACGCCCGGTTGCGAATCACACCCGAGTACTAGTCCTGACAGACTCGGCTGTAGGGCTGTCTTCCGGCGATTGCAGCAGCGTTTACCCTTCGAGCTTTCCTAATGCGAACGATTCCAATCTGAAGCTCGACGGCGTTGTTCGCTAACCTCGGATTTACCGAACTTTCTCTCAAATGTATAGAATCAGAGGTTGGTCTTTAATGGTCTTGCAGAAGAGGCAATCATGCATGTGGCAGCGAAATCCGTGAGCACGTTTCAGGCACTCAAAGAGAAGATCGACTCAAAAACCGCCCGAGTTGGCATCGTCGGACTCGGTTACGTGGGCCTTCCCCTGGCAGTTGAATTCGCCAAGGCCGGATTTCACGTCACTGGCATCGATCTTCAGCAGTCTCGCGTCGACCGCCTGATGAAAGGCGAGTCCTACGTGCAAGACGTCCCCAGCAGTGAAGTTGCGGAACTCGTAAAAGCAGGGCGCTTCGACGCTACCAGCGATTTCTCTGTCGTCAGCCAGCTCGACACCATCAACATCTGCGTGCCCACACCATTACGTAAGACCAAGGATCCCGACATGAGCTACATCGTGTCGGCCTCTGACGAGATCGCCAAGCACTTTCATCCCGGACTGCTGGTCATCCTCGAATCGACCACATACCCCGGCACCACGGACGAACTCCTGCTGCCCACGTTTGAGAAGCAGGGCCTCAAGGTCGGCGAAGATTTCTTCCTGTGCTTCTCGCCCGAGCGCGTCGATCCCGGCAACCCCGTGTACCAGACTCTCAACACGCCAAAAGTCGTTGGCGGCATTACTCCTGCCTGCACTGAGATGGGCCAGCTATTTTTCTCGCAGGCGCTGCAACATGTGGTGCCCGTCAGCAACACGCGCGTTGCCGAAATGGTGAAGCTGCTGGAGAACACCTTCCGCATGATCAACATCGGCCTGGTGAACGAAATGGCCGTGATGTGCGATGGCATGGGCATTAACGTGTGGGAAGTGATCGACGCCGCCGCCACCAAGCCGTTCGGCTTCATGCCGTTTTACCCCGGGCCCGGACTCGGCGGCCACTGCATTCCGATCGATCCGTTCTATTTGTCCTGGAAGACCAAGCAGGCGGGCATTGAAGCCCGCTTCATCGAGCTTGCCGGATACATCAACGGGAATATGCCGCACTTCGTCGCCGGTAAGGTCCAGGGAGCGCTCAACCAGCACGGCAAGGCAGTAAAGGGCTCCCATATTCACATTGTGGGCGTCTCTTACAAGCGGAATATTGACGACATGCGCGAGTCGCCTGCTCTCGACGTGATTCTGCTGCTGAAGAAGCTAGGCGCTGTGGTCACTTACAGTGACCCGTATGTGCCCAAGCTCAAGCTCGACGGCTTCGAACTCGCTACCCAGGATGCACTTTCGTCGGCGAACCAGGCTGATTGCTGCGTCATCATCACCGACCACTCTGGCATCGATTACAAGGGATTGCTCGATGTGGCAAGGCTGGTAGTGGATACCCGCAATGCGCTGAAGGGCATCGAGTCTGAAAAGATCGTGCGCCTGTAAGTAGTCGCTATAGAAGTTTTGGGACTTGCAGGTTCTGGCCGTTACTTACTCGTCTTGATCGACTTCAAGTAAGCAACCACGGCCTCAGCGTCGGCTTTGGTCATGTGGAACTTGGGCATCGGATCGCGAAGCTGTTGGCCCGTAGTCCAGATTCCGGTGGTAAGCAGCGTGACCATTCCGTCGTTGCTGGCAGGCGGCAATCCGGCGATGCGTGGTGCTACAGTCGGCCAGTCGGTAGTCGCTTGCGATGGCTGATACGGCACCGATGCACCAGCCAGCCACTGGCTGCGGTCGAGAGATCCACTCGCATTGCGTGGAGTGTGGCACGTGCCGCACATCGCCACGTCTTCTACCAGGTATTGTCCTCGCGCAACCGGCGATCCGGCGGCGGTCGCCGCGGCGGGTGCCGGCGCGGGCTTCTTCGCATCCTGTGCCTGGCCCGTGAGAATCGCGGACACTGCGAACATCAAGACCCCAGCCGTTACTCGACTCATCACTCTGGCGCTCTTGCCCACGGACAGTGACATGCAATCACCCCTCGGCTTTCTGACTGCGCAGCGAAGTACAAATCTTCAGCACGGTATTTCTCTGCAAAGAATTCCCATCATACTAAACGCGCCAAGTCTCGCCCACAACGAATGATTCACGTCCGGCCGTGCCGATACACCTCAGAACGGCAACCGGGTTGAGAGAATCCAGCCGTGATTGTAGGTATGGAACTGAGTGACCGCGATCTGCACCCCTACGCCGCCGGTGAACGACAATCTTTTCCAGATCGGAAAGCGGCCTGCGACGACTCCTGGCGATAGGAACACCTGGTGCTTCCCCGCGCTCGGGCCATTCGAGTAGAACGTGGAGTTCATCTCCAATTCAGGGGAAATCTTTCCCAGAAAACGATACTGTCCGACGACGTTCCAATTTACCGGCTGGCCTAGCTTTTGGCCTTCGGCAACCGGGAGCTGAATACCTGCGGTGGTGAGCACGTCGAAGTGGCCCCAGCCCTTCCCGGCCGCGAGAGTAGGCGTGAGCACGGCGTGCGGAGCACCGTTGTTGTGGGTCCCTGTGGGCACCGTAGCGGCCAGGAATGCGGTCACGATGTAGTTGCCGTGCTGCTCGTTTCCTGAAGCGAAGCGATATTTCACTTGAAACATCTCGTCGCCCCAGCCGTCCCTTTGTTTGGGATTGTCGTGCACGAAGTAGGGCGGAATGCCGATGATGACTTCAATGTTGCGCGCGGGAATAAGTCCGATGCCTTTGCTGTTTCCGATGTCTTCCGTGATATGGCCGTTGGCTTGCCGCTGCCAAAGCACGTCATAGCGGATGCGTTGGTCGAGTCGGGGCGTCGTTGTAAACAGGGGCGTGGCCCAGTGAGGTTGTTTGGCCTGTTGCTCTGCGACGCGCTTGAAATACGCGTCGAGCCACGATTGCCCCGATACTGAGGTGCAACAAACAACCAGAAATGCGAGCGTAATGGCTCTGCTGTACTGGCGGCTGATTCTTCCGACATCTCCGAATGGCGGCGGACGGCTCATTGGCTTAGCTTGCTACTCTAAACGAAATCTTCTCCGCGGCGCTGTGCTCTGGCATACGATTTCATTGGATCGCCATCTGTTCAGTCGAGGACGAACGGCGTGGGGTGAAGCGCGAAGCTACAATAAACCTTCGTTCTGAAGGAAAGGTAACTTACGTGAAATCCTTCGCCTTGCGTTCTGTATGTGCTGTCGTTGCTCTTGTTGCTGTTTTTCCGCTCGCCGTCGCTGCCCAGACCTTGACCGCAGCGGAAGCCATTCATCGTATCCAGCAGCACTACTCCGTCGCTCCACCTCCGAATACCGTAGACACCATCAAGGCGGGCGATCCATCCACACAGGTGAAGGGCATTGCGGTCACCTTCCTCGATACCATGGACGTTCTGCGCGAAGCCGACAAGCGCGGCCTGAATCTGGTAATCACTCACGAGCCGACGTTCTATAACCACCTCGACGACACGGCCTTTTTCGCTGACGATCCCGTGTACCGCGAGAAACTCGCATTCATTCAGCAGCACCACATGGTCGTCTTTCGGTTTCACGACCAGATGCATTCCATCTCACCTGACCCCGTTGCCGTCGGCTTTTTGGAAGCGATGGGCTGGCAGAACTATATGGTTGCGGGAAATCCGTTCCGACTTACGATTCCGAAGACTACCTTGCTTGAGTTGTCTCGCGAACTGGCGACCAAACTGAATGCCCAGTCGGTGCGGGTGGTCGGGAACCCCGCACTGCCAATCACACACGTTGGGATGCTTCCGGGAGCCGCCGGAACGCAGAGGCAAATCCAAGCGCTGCGTTCGGATGAAGTCGAGGTTTTGCTTGTGGGCGAGGTGCCTGAATGGGAAACAATTTCATACGTGCTTGACGCCAGCGCTCAAGGCCGCCTGAAAGCGCTGATTTTGCTCGGGCATGAGGTGTCGGAGGAGGCGGGAATGACAAAGTGCGTCGAAGATGTTCGCGCGCTTTTTCCCAAGTTGCCGGTGGTCCACCTTCCTGCAGGTCAGCCCATGTGGACGCCGGAACGTCCACCAGCAAATGCTGGCCCAATCCACAAAAACTAGCGACCGACTCACTCCGCCCGCATCACGCTCGTCGGATCCGTTCGTACTGCGCGCAGCGCAGGCACGATTGTTCCCGCCAATGTCGCCACGAAACACAGTAGGGTGGCCGCGGCGAACGTGAAGGCGTCTGCCGGCTTCAACCCTGCTAAGAGACTTTCCAGCCAGCGGGCAGCCACGTAGGCCAGCAGCAGTCCGGGAACCAAGCCCGCGAGGGCCAACACCGCGCCTTTGCTCAGCACCATCCTGAATATGTCGCCTTGCCGTGCGCCGAGCGCCATGCGGATGCCGAACTCCTGTTGTCGCAGCGACACGGTAAACGAGAGCAATCCGTAAATTCCCAGCCCGGCAAGCAGGATCGCAACCGAAGTGAACGTCATCAGCACGCGCGTCTGCACGGCGCGCGATTGCGTCTCGCCGGCGACAATTTCCTCCATCGTTCTCACGTCAGAAATTGGCTGCTGGGGGCCGGCTGCGGCGATAATGCGCCGCACCTCGGGAATGAGGTACTCCGGCGAGCGCGTCGCGTGGATTGCGAGGTCCTTCGGCGTGTACCCAATGAGAAATCCGTCGGGAACCTGCTGGTATGACAGATACACTTGGGGCTCGCTGACCCGTTCAAGACCTCGCACCCGAACGTCGCCGACAATCCCAACGACTTCGCGGTCGTGCAATCCAAACTCGAAATGACGGCCAATCGGCGATTCGTCAGGCCAGTATTTCTGCGCCAGCGACTCGCTGATCACCGCAACCCATTGCGTGTCGGCAGTGTCAGATTCAGATATGTCTCGCCCTGCCTTCACCGGAATCGCCATGGTCGCGAAGAACCCGGGCGTCACATAGCGCAGGCTCGCGGTGTTGCCTTCAGCCCGGATCTTCGACACCCCGTTGACCACCACTGGCCAGATACCGCCGCGCCACACCATGGGCAGCGCGCTTACATAGGCAGCGTCAGTCACGCCGGGCAGCCGACGAACATCGTTCAACACCCTGGCGTAGAACTGTTCGCGCACTTTTGTCTTTTCATACTTAGGAAGCGGCAGTGCCGTACGCATGGTCAAGATGTTCTCGGTCCGGAAGCCGGGATCGGTGGCTTGCACCTTCCACATCGCGCGTATCAGCAGGCCAGAGCAAATCAGCAGCACCACCGACACCGCGACTTCGGCGATCACTAGTGCCGAGCGCAGCCGATGGCTGCCTGTTCCGCCAGTGCGAACGCCCTCACGCAAGCCGCTGAATCCGGCATTGCGGCAAATCCGGATCGCCGGAGCTACCCCGAATGCGAGAAAGGTGATCGCGGTCATCACGAGTGCATACGACAACAGCCGCAGATCGACCGGCGGAACTTCCTGCGTGGGAAGGCCAGTAGGCACGAGTCGCGAAAGCAGCGGCAAGGCAAGCGCGGCGACGCCGATGGCGCCGAGACCGCCGGCAACGCCTAGGATGAGGCTCTCAGAAAGCAGTTGTCGCAGGATGTATCTCCGGTTGGCGCCCAGCGAAACACGGATGGACAGCTCCTTCTGTCGTGCCAGGGAACGTACCAGTAGCAGGTTGGCGAGATTAGCGCACGCAATCACGAGCAAACAGATTGCCGCGCCACAAAGGGCGAGCAGGAGAAGCCGCGACTGCTTGCTTAACTCATCACGCAGCGACAGAACGGTGACGCCGACGTTTTCATTCTCTTTCGGATACTGCTGCTGCAAGCGTCGCGCAATCACATCCAACTCGTTTCGCGCCTGTTCGACCGACACGCCGGGCTTGAGCCGCCCGATTCCGGTTATGTAGTTGTTGTCACGCTCCGCATAATCCTCTTCCTTGTAGCGAAAGGTCTTCCAGAACCGGGTTTCGCGGCTGGGGAAGTGGAAATCCGGCGGCGTCACGCCGATTACGGTGTAGGCCGCGTCGTCGAGGATGATCGATTTCCCCAGCATGCTCGCTTCGCCGCCAAATTCCGTCTGCCAGAACGAATAGCTCAGCATCACGGTCGCTGGCGCACCAGCCTGATCGTCGCGGTCAGTAAAGTAGCGGCCGAGCAGCGGCGAGCGGCCAAGAGTGGAGAACAGGTTTCCCGTAACGATTGCTCCCTCGACGCGCAGCGGTTCGCCCTGTCCAATCAGGTTCATCGCTATGTCGGTATAAGCACCGAGCGATGTGAAGGAAGTCGTGGCGTTGTTGATGTCGCGATAGTTCGGCGGAGAGAGCTCCATCAGTGAATAGCCAGGATGCTTCTCCCAGACTTTCACCAGGCGATTGGGCTCGGGAAAAGGCAGCGGGCGCACCAGCACGAAATCGGCCAGGGTGAAAATGGCGGCGTTGGCTCCGATGCCGATGGTGACCAGCAGAATTGCGGTGATGGTGAAACCCGGTGAACGAAGCAGAGACCGCAGCGAGTAACGCAGGTCGCGTCGAGCTATCTGCCAGTGAACTGCGACCGCATTGCCGATGACTTCGAAGAAAGTAGAGAGCCAGAGGCCGCAACGCGCCAACGGTCCGCTGGAATCTCGCAGCTCCTGCGCGAAGATGCCGCTCATTTCCTCGCCGTATTCCGTTCGATACGACGAGGGATACAGATGGAGCAAGGCTCGATAGAGGTTCATTACGTCGTCCTTGGCACAACGCCGCACGAGCGCGCCATCTTCAGCAGGCTGCTCAAGCGTCCCGCTTCTGCCTTGGCCACTGCGGTTCCGAATTGCGTGATGCGGTAATAGCGACGACGCTCATCATCCATCTCGGGAGCAGGCCTGCTCTTGGTTTCGGTGATCAGGCCAGACTCAAGCATGCGCTGGATGGAGCGGTACAACGTGCCTGCGCTGAGCTTGATGTCGCCGTCGGTGCGTCGCGCGACATCTAGAATAATGGCGTAACCGTGGCGATCTTCTTCCGCCAGCGAGAGCAGGATGTGAAACGTGGTGGGCTGAAGCGGAAGCTGGGAATTCGGGTCGTCACTCATGAAAGCTATTATATGCGCTGTGGCTATAGTTGCAACGCATAGATGCGCCTCGCAGAGACGAGGCGCATTTTTTCATGGCGAACCGCTGGCAGCAGACCGCGAACTGCTACTTGCCGAGAATTCCGGCTTTCACGTCGGCAGTGGGGGGCTTGGGACCGAGCCACACCGAGAGCAGCGCCTGTTCGAAGGGCTGACCGGCGATGGTGATCAGGTCTTTGCCGTTGATGGCAAGAGTCGTACCGGTGCCGGGAACGTAGGTGAATACCATCTCGTCGCCTGATTTCAAGTCCACGAGCGCGCCATTCAACTTATCGATGTCAGACTTCATCGTCTTCATGGCGTCTGGCGAGTTGTCGGCGAAGCCTTCGTTGAAGGCGTCGGCCATCTGGCTCTTGCTGGGGTGATACAGGAAGTGCATGACGATCTTCTTGGGGCCGTCGGACTTCATGATGGCGTTAGGGTCAGAGGACTTCTGCTCCAGATAGAGGCCAGCGACGTAGACCTTCACCATCATTTTGGAGCGTAGGCCGAGGCCGTTGAGGACCAGGGACTTGCCGGCGACCTGCGTGGAATCGGGCAGGCTGACGCCCGCGAGCGAGGCGGCGTTGAGGGCGATGGCTGAAAGCGAGATGAAAAGCACGAGGACAAACGAGATCAGAGACTTACGCATAAAGGCTCCTGAAAAGAGGTGTGACGGCAAGGGTAGCACGCGGAGCCGGTTTCGAGTTTCAGGTCTCAAGTTGCGAGTTCCACGTTTCGGAACTGAAGTTCCGAAACGGGAAATGGCAAAATGAGGTACCCCCTCCCCCCTCCCCCTAGGATCTTTGTTTTCATGTAGATAGGAGACAATTACAGCGTAAAACATAGAAACCAAATAGTTTGTATGGAAATCATAGGGGAGTAAGGACTTACATCGGCTTTCGTGGGGATGGACGTGCGTCTTGGCGGGGAAATGGGCGAGAGACTGAAAACAAACGTGACCAATCACAGGTCGAACCACCTAGCTGGGGACGTGGGCACAGTCTGGCTGCCGACTCGTGGGACGACAACTCTCCCTCATCCTTCCGGCGGAAGTGTACGCCAGGTAGAGGTCGAGTACCAAGCGAGTTAGTCACGGATCAACGTGACGGGCGACCGTTGGCAGTCTTCAGTAAAGAGGTATTCACCACAGAGGCACGGAGACACAGAGGATTCTGAGATTTTTAATTCCACAATTGCCCGAGCACCGCCCCCCACACTCTGTTTGTCCAACCCTATTGTTGCGCGGATGCAGCTTCCAGGCGAGCCAGGGCTTTTCTCACTTGCGGGGCTTCGGGGCCGTCGGGGGTTTCCTGCAAATAGGTTTCGTACTCCAGCTTTGCGCCGGCGGTGTCGTGCTGGCGCTCGAGGGCTTGTCCGGCGACGAAGTGGCAGAGCGCATAGCCTTGGTGGGGAGATTCGTGCGCTTTGCGGGCGGCCTTCACAGCTAAGTCGGGGTTGCCAGCCTGGAGGTCGGCAATGGCTGCGATTGTCCACGCGAAAGCATTCATGGGATCGACTGCCAGCGACTTGCGCGCCAGGTCGCCGGCGCGTTCGTAGTTGTGGTCGCGCATCATCAATCCTGCAAGGTTGCGGTCGGCCGAGGCATTCTTGTCGTTCAGCTTAACTGCAGTCTCGAAGGCAGCGCGCGACTTGTCAGGCTGGTCGAGGTGCGCGTACATCATGCCGAGATAGTTGAACGCCTCGTCGTACTGCGGATAGAGAACGGTGGCCTTCTCGAAATAATCAGCTGCCGGCTGGTAATTCTTCTTCTCCCACTCTGAAAGACCATTGTGAAAAGCGGCGCGCGCGTCTTTGGGGACTTGGGCCTGCGCGACGGAGGTAATGGCTAACTTCGACTGGAGTGCCTGATGTTCGGTCGACTTCACTTGTAGCGACACCATGTGGGTCCCCTCGCGGTGGACGACATGAATGGTGTCGGAGACGACTTCTTCGATGCCCTGCCTGGAGGCACGCAGGTTGAAGTTGTAGGTCTTGGTGATTTGAAGGTCGATGATGAAATCGGCGCGGCCATCTTTGTCAGTGAAGAGCAGGTTTTGGGCGACCCCATTGTTATCGAGGAGCTCGAGCTTGACCTGCGGGACCGGCGTGCGTCCGTCTTCGTAGGTGACCTTGACCTGGATGTCGACCTGGTTATCGGTGGTGGGGCCCGCGTGCTGGGCCCAGGCGGAGGATGCCAGAAGGAACGCACATTGGCAGATGAGGACAATGCTTTGGTGAATTCTAGATCGCATGAAATGGTGCGCCTCAGAAGGGAAATTGTACGCTGAGGGCGACATTACCCTGGTTAGCGCCGAAAAGCGCGGCGCGAACCTTTCGACCTCGCTCAGGGCAGGCACCGGGCACCCCGAACTAACCAGCCATCTCAACCCGTCTTTACGGACAACCGCGAGCTTCGGCTCGCAGTTGTAGTTTTAGGCTTTGAAAAATCAGCGCCTAAATTCTAGTTAACTCGGACTGCAACTAGAATATTCGTGCCAAGACTAGAATCTGATTGACATCCGATAGTCTCTGCATATACTCGCTCTACTCGGCCGACACTGTCCCTTCCTCTGTCTTATTTATCTTCGTCGGATGTATGGGTCCCCTCTGGCCCAAGACGCAAGTAGTCTCTGCCATCCGATCGAAGCTATGACAGGTGCTACCGAGGCATCGAAATTTCGGATCGGCTGACTTTTTCCAGCGGCGAAGTCGATTCTGCCAACTTCTCCCCGCCCCCACCGAAAAGTTAGAGGACATCCCCATGAAAACTCCCGTTGTTTTCAAGAAGTCGCTCATTGTGTTTATTGCTGTCGCTTGCTTGTTGCTTGGGACGGTCACCGCAAAAGCCGATGTTGTCTTAGACTGGAACGCAATTGCGATCAATACTGCTATCGCGAACGGCCAGAACCCATTCGACTTGTCGCGCGTCGCGGCGATCACGCAACTGGCTGTATTTGAAGCGGTCAACGCTGTTACCGGCGACTACAGGCCGTATCTCGGAACCATCACAGCACCGAAAGGCGCATCCGCCGACGCCGCAGCCATCGAGGCTGCGTATCGGGTGCTTAGTCACTATTACCCAGCCAGCGCGTCGACGCTGGACGCCGCACTCGCGAGTTCGTTGGCGTTGATTCCGGACGGCCAGGCCAAGGATGATGGGATAGCGACAGGTGACGCTGCAGCCGCGGCCATGATGCTTTTGCGCGCCAACGACGGGTCGTCGCCTCCGCAGTTCAAGATACCGGGCTCCGCTGTTCCAGGTGAATGGCAGGCCACGCCGAGTTGTCCAATCGTGAATGGAATTGCCGTGGGGGTCTTCTTCCAATGGCAGAATGTAACCCCGTTCGGTGTCCCAAGTGCCAAGGCGTATCTCCTCGATCCGCCGCCAGCGCTCACGAGCAACCAATACGCAAAGGCCTACAACGAGGTATTGACGGTCGGAAGCCTGAACAGCACCGAGCGGCCCCAAGATCGGGCTGATGTCGTTCATTTCTACGCGGTCACCTCGTCGACTGTGGTGTTCGATCAGGCTGCCCGGCAGATCGCCGTCGCACAGGGCAGTTCGTTGTCTGAGAATGCCCGAGCCTTGGCGCTGGTCAACATGGCCATCAATGACGGCTTCGTGGCGTCATTCTTTAATAAATACCACTACAACTTTTGGCGCCCCGAAACGGCGATTCATGCGGGTGACACGGACGGCAACTGGAAAACGACTGCCGATCCCACCTACGCCCCCTTCATCGCGGCGCCGTGTTTCCCGAGCTATCCCTCGAATCACGCCAGCGGCAGTTATAGCGGCGCCGAGGTCATGAGGCGTCTCTATGGCGAAGGCGGACATTCGATCACACTTTCGAACCCTCCGGCGACGAACATCGTGTTGCATTACACGAGGTTCAAGCAGATTACCGACGATGTCGACGACGCGCGCGTTTACGGCGGCATACATTTTCGAACCGACCAAGATGCGGGTGGGCGTCTGGGGCGAGCTATCGCCACGTTTGTCTACAAGAACAACTTGAGTCCCGTGCACCATGACGAGTGATTGGGGAGCTAGAGACTGCTCGCGATTCCTGTCCATGCCAGATTGAGAGAAGTGTGGGGCGGTAGGGAGAAAGAACGAAAGTTCCGTTCGATGCGCGCGCTCGAACGCGGCACCTCCCACCGCCCCTATTCACTGCCCCACCCCACGATTTAAGATAGATAGTTTCGCGTTAGTGAATGCCGCGTTTCATCGCTCCGCCGTCCAGAAGCATCAATTAAGAAGGGATTCATTCATGAACAGTTTTGGCAGTCGGTCTACCCTCCGCGTCGGTTCCAGACAGTTTGAGTTTTATCGGCTGAGCGCCGTTGAGGCGCACGGGTGCTCCATGAAGCATCTGCCGTATTCGTTGCGAATTCTGCTGGAGAACCTGCTGCGGCGGGAGGACGGCAAGGCGGTGAAAGCCGATGACGTGCGTGCGCTGACAGCGTGGAACAGCAAGAGCGTTCCGTCGGAAGAGATTGCGTTTATGCCCAGCCGCGTGCTGCTACAGGACTTCACGGGCGTACCCGCGGTGGTGGACCTGGCAGCAATGCGCGACGCCATGAAGGCGCTGGGAGGCGACCCAGAGCTGATCAATCCGCTGCAACCGGCAGAGCTGGTGATTGACCACTCGGTGCAGGTGGACGAGTTCGGGACACCGCAGGCGTTCCAGCTCAACGCCGAATTAGAGTTTGCGCGCAACAAAGAGCGCTATGCGTTCCTGCGCTGGGGACAGACGGCGTTCAAGAATTTCGCGATTGTTCCTCCGGATACAGGCATTGTGCACCAGATCAATCTGGAGTTCCTGGCGCGAGTGGTGTTCGTGGGAGTGAAGGGCGAGAGCGGAGATCCGATGGCGTATCCGGACACGCTGGTGGGAACGGACTCGCACACCACGATGATCAATGGCGTGGGAGTGCTGGGCTGGGGCGTGGGCGGAATCGAGGCCGAAGCCGCCATGCTGGGACAGCCGGTGTCGATGCTGATTCCGCAGGTAGTGGGCGTGCGGCTGAAGAACAGCCTCAAGGAAGGCTCGACCGCGACCGACCTAGTGCTGACCGTGACGGAGATGCTGCGCAAGAAGGGCGTGGTTGGAAAGTTCGTGGAGTTCTTCGGGCCCGGGCTGCAGCGGGTTGCCGCTGGCCGATCGCGCGACGATTGCGAACATGGCTCCGGAGTATGGCGCGACGTGCGGCATCTTCCCGGTGGATGATGAAACGTTGCGTTATCTGCGGCTGAGCGGACGCAAGGAAGAAGACGTCGCCGTCGTCGAGGCGTACTACAAAGAGCAGGGACTGTTCTACACCAAAGACACGCCGGAAGCGGAGTACACGGACGTGCTCGATCTGGATTTGGCGACCGTGGAGCCGAGCATTGCGGGGCCGAAGCGTCCGCAGGACCGGGTGGTGCTGTCGGAAGCGGGACGGTCATTTACCGCTGCGCTGCCAACGCTGCTGAAGCCGGGGCAACAGGTTCCTCCGAAGCAGGGCGCGCGTTGGGAAGGTGAAGGCGGACATCCGGCGGGAATGGATTCGCAGGAGCCTCCGGTGGAGCAGGTTCAGGAACACGTGCCGATGAATCGCGAGCTCGATCACGGCAGCGTCGTGATTGCGGCGATCACGAGCTGCACGAACACGTCGAATCCGTCGGTGATGGTGGCGGCGGGATTGGTGGCGAAGAAGGCCGTCGAGAAGGGGATGGAAGGTTCCGTCGTGGGTAAAGACGTCGCTGGCGCCGGGTTCGATGGTGGTGACGGAATACCTGACGCGCTCGGGCCTGCTGCCGTACCTGGAGAAACTGAAGTTCCATACCGTGGGCTATGGATGCACGACGTGCATCGGCAACTCGGGGCCGCTGCCGCAGGAAGTGTCGACCGTGATTGGCGAGAAAGACCTGGTGGTGGCGTCGGTGCTGAGTGGCAATCGCAACTTTGAAGGGCGCATTAACTCGGAAGTGCGCGCGAATTACCTGATGTCTCCGCCGCTGGTGGTGGCGTTCGCGCTGGCAGGGCGCATCGACATTGACGTGTACAAAGAGCCGCTGGGATTCGGGAATGGCAAGCCGGTGTTCCTGAAGGAAATTTGGCCGACAGCGAAAGAAGTGGACGACGTGCTGAAGGAGTACATCACGAAGGACGTGTTCACGTCAGCGTACAAAGATGTGCTGAAAGGCGATGAACGCTGGCAGGGGCTGAAGGTTCCGGCGGGCGAGACGTTCACGTGGGACGAGAAGAGTCGACGTATGTGAAGCATCCGCCGTACTTCGAGAACATGCCGAAGACGCCGGCGGCGGTGGGCGATATTTCAGGCGCGCGCGTGTTGTGCTACCTGGGCAACAGTGTGACGACGGACCATATCTCGCCGGCAGGATCGATCAAGGCGAGCAGTCCGGCCGGGAAATACCTGATCGAGCACGGCGTGCAGCCGGTGGACTTCAACTCGTACGGATCGCGGCGCGGCAATCATGAAGTCATGATGCGTGGCACGTTTGCCAATGTGCGGCTGCGCAACAAGCTCACGCCGGACCGCGAGGGCGCGTACACGCGACACCTGCCCTGATGGCGAGGAGATGTTTATCTACGATGCGTCGGTGAAGTATCGGGCGGAGGGGACTCCGCTGATGGTGCTGGCGGGCAAGGAGTATGGCTCCGGTTCTTCCCGTGACTGGGCGGCGAAGGGGCCGCGGCTGCTGGGCGTGCGGGTGGCGCTGGCGGAGAGCTTCGAGCGCATCCACAGGTCGAACCTGGTGGGCATGGGCATCCTGCCGCTGCAGTTCCTCCAGGAAGAGAGCGCTGAAACCAACGGCTTGACCGGCGAAGAGGTGTACGACGTTGTGGGACTTACGGAAGTGCTGGCGAATTTCGCTCCGGGCAAGACGGTGAAGGTTCGGGCGAAGAATGCTGATGGTTCGGTCCACGAGTTCCACGCGACGGTGAGGATTGATACGCCGCAGGAAGTGCTGTATTACCAGCACGGCGGGATCTTGCAGTACGTGCTGCGAGGGTTGTTGGCGTAGCCGTTTGCGGTTAGAGGATAGAAAGACTTGAGGGGCGGGATGCGAATCCCGCCCCTTTTTCATAGTCGTGATTGGAAAATTCTACGGCTGCTTGCCGGAGTAGTAGCCTTCGCGGGACTGGACCGTCATGTCTTTTTGGGTGGTGGTGACGTTGATTTTGTGGAAGTCGCCCTCGACCTCGGCCTGCTCGGGAGTGAAGCCCAGATTGTACTGGTTGCGAAGTTCCTCGCCGATGGTCTTGTAGATGTCGTCGATCGACTCTTTCTTCGTGACCTCGAAAAAGCGCGCGTCCGGTCTGCTGGGCGAGCATCTCCATGACGTGCTTGCCGTCTTCGTGAGGAGAGGCCCCGCCGCCGCCGCGATTGCCGCCGCCACCCTGCCCGCCGCCGGGGTATCCGCCACCGCCGCCACCCGGGTAGCCACCTCCGCCGGGATATCTGCGGCCGCCGGGATAGCCACCACCACCCGGGTAGCCTCCGCCGGGATAGCCGCCGCCTCCTCCGCCATGGCCGCCGGGGTGTCCTCCGGCCATGTTGTTATAGGCACCGGGATCGGCGAAGAGGATGGTGTAGACGAGGGTATTCGCTCGCTGAGCGGATTCGATGGCGCGTATCATGCCGACCTTGCTGCCCTGATCGACTCCGTCGGAAAGAATGATGATGGCCTTACGGCCGCTCTGTTTGGAGGTAATTTCGTCGCAAGCGAGGAAGATGGCATCGTAGAGTTTGGTGCCGCCGCCCCGGCCGCCGCCGCCCTGCCCTCCACCCTGTCCGCCGCTGGTATTCATCTGCTGGGGCTCGGGGGACTCGATCTTCTGGAGAGCGGCCTGGAGCTTAGGCCGCGAGCTGGTCAGGTCTTGCAACAGCTCAATGTCAAAATCGAAGTGGATAATGAAGGCTTTGTCTCGAGACTCGTTGAGCAAGTCGTTCAGGAACGTATAGCTGGCGCTGCGCTCCTTATCGAGCAGGCGGCGCTGGCTGAGGCTGGTGTCAACAAGGAGACCCAGAGTGAGTGGAGTGTCGGTAACACGAGAGAAGTAACGGATGGTTTGGGGCTTGCCGTCCACTTCCAGCTTGAAGTCTTCTTTGGTGAGGGTGGAGACAATCTGGCCCTGCTTGTTGCGCACCGTGGCCAGCACGTTGACGACGTTGACGTCTTTCTTGATGGTGGTGACCGCTTGATCGTCTTGTGGCGTGGGCTGGGCCTGCTTTGCTGGAGGCGCCTGCTGGCCGTAGAGCGCCAAGCACGACAGCAAGAGCGAGAAGGCTGCGAGGAATTTTGCCGAGTCCGACAGTCGGTTGGCGTTTTGCGCGTGGAGTTTCGTCACGCGGGTGGCGAAATGCATGGGTCTTCCCTGTTCCGGTTGAGTTGAGTCCTGCGACGACTTGAACCAGTCTAAACCCGCTGCAACGGCGGAAGTTGCAGGCCGAAATCGATGGCCGCAAACCTGACCGTGTGCAGTAAACTTGCAGCCCATGATCGATGGAATGCTTATTTGTCGTTATCTGTGGTCTGCGTTTTTTGTGCTTTGGATTCTTGCCGGACTGCGTACCAAACGGGCCGTGGAACGCGTGGATTGGGCCAACCGGATCTACTACAACATTCCCGTGGTGCTGGGCATGTACCTCATGTTCGGATTCCATTACGACGTGGACTGGTTGCAGTACCGCATCATTCCAAAAACGCAAGCCATCGAGGTAGCGGCGGTCGTGGTTACGCTGGCGGGAATGGGCTTCGCTATATGGGCACGGGTTTATCTGGGAAGCAATTGGAGCAGCGTCCCCACCATCAAAGAGAAACACCAGCTCATTCGCGGCGGCCCGTACCGGTTGGTGAGACACCCAATCTATACAGGAATCCTACTGGGTATGTTCGGCACGTTTCTGGCGAACGGAAAAGTCCGCGGCGCTGTGTCGGTCGTGCTGCTTTGGATAGCGTGGACGATCAAGAGCCGAATGGAGGAGCAGTTTATGGTTCGCACCTTCGGCGTCGAGTACGAAGAGTATCGCCGGACGACCGGTGCGCTGGCGCCGCGGCTATTTGGATAGCAACGGCCAAGCTGGATTAAGGATTGGCACTCGGTGGGCAATTCGGATTCGTTTCGAGTTGCACAGCACCTTTACTGAGCGCCCAGGTCAAGAAGCCGTCGGGCGCGTTCTTGACTCCCGCGAGATTTGTCTTCTTCAAGCTCTTGATTTGCTGCCACTGAATGCTGCGGAGATCGGCGTTGCCAAGATCGGCTCCGTCAAGGACAGCGGCGGTGAGATCGGATGAGGCGAAGCGGGCGCCGCAAAAATCGCCATCGGCGAGATCGGAGGAGTTGAAATTCACAGAAGTCAGATCGCTCTGGCGGAAGTTTGCGCCATTCAGTGACGCGTAAGACAGATCGGCTCCCGCGAGATTGCTGTTGCGCACATCGGCGGCGGTAAGGTTGGCGCGCAGCAGCCGGGCCTTGGGAAGTTGTACCCCCTGGAGGAAAGCGGAAGCAAGATTGACGCCGACAAGCGGGACGTGGTCGGCGTTGAGCTCGGCGAGGGCGTCGATGCGGCCGCCGCTGCCGCCCATGTGCTGCGCTGTGTTAATGACCTGCCACGCCTGGTAGTGCTTCTGCTTCACGCGGTCACCAGCTTCGCTGAAGTAGAAAATCACCGCAACCAGTACAGAAAGACTGCCGAGCGACTCCAGCACGTGTAGAAACGACCAGCGGCTCAGTGCGAACGCCAGCCAGGCCATTGGCCACTCGATCACCAGGTACGGAAGAAGCCATGCCGGCTTGCCCGCAATGTATGAGCGCCAGGACCCAGGGGCATCGTGTTTGACCTGTACTAACATTCCGAGCTATCGCTAACGAGGATACAGAAGATGTGAAGCACTGAGCGCAAGGAAGTTACAATCGCGTGAAATCGGCTGGCACTCGACTTGCGAGACACGGCAAGCCTCTCTAGAATCTCCTTTTGCCAGGAGGAACGTATGGCGCCCTTAAATGTTGGAGATGAAGCTCCCGATTTCGACTTGCCGGCGGTAATAGGCAATATTAAACAGCGCGTAAAACTCAGCGAATATCGCGGCAAGAAGAACGTGGTGCTGGTGTTTTATCCGGCCGACTGGACGCCGGTGTGCTCGGCGGAATTGCCTGCGTTCAACGCAGAACTGGAGAAGTTCGAGGGGTACGGCGCCGAGGTCATAGGCGTCAGCGTCGATTCGATTCCGAGTCACATCGCATGGCAGAAGAAAGAAATCGGCGTCCTAAGTCTGCCGCTGGCGAGCGACTTCTACCCTCACGGAGAAGTGGCGACGAAGTACGGCATCTTGCGCACCAGCGAACCGCTCCCGGGCATCAGCGAGCGCGCGGTGTTTGTGATCGATAAGAAGGGTAAGATCGCATACTCGAAAGTGCATCCCATCGACCGGCAACCAGAGACGGAAGAAGTGTTCGCGGTGCTGCGCAAACTGTAAGAACTAGTTTCGAAGTTTCAAGTGTCAAGTTTCGAGAAAGAGCAAGAGAGACCGCGGATTTACGCGGATGCCGCGGATATAACTTTGGCTCTGACTCCCACATTTCCCGAACGCTGGGAAATGTGGGCCACCTCATCGACTAAAGTTCGGATTCAGTCCCCGGTTCCCCCCGGCAGTGAGCTTTGCGAGGTGCGGCGGAAGTATTCTTCATCGTCGGACGAATGGAGGTCCACCCATTCCTCATCGGTCATGCCGCGACGCCACTCGATGAAAGGAACGGAATTTGGCCCGACCAGGTGACGCAATTGCCAAGACGTACCCGCGGCAATCTCCAGAATCTTTTCCGCAACCAGCGTAGGCGAGGTCGGAGTGTGAAGCGCGTCCGTGAACATGCCCGCCATACGATCGCGCTGGGTGTACGCCGACAGGTGGGTCGGCTCGGAGATACGGTGCGCCATGGCGGTGTCAATGATGCCGGGTTCGACGATCGCCACGCGGACGTTGAAGGTCTTCATCTCGGCGGCCAGGGTCTCGCTGAGGGCTTCCAGCGCCCACTTGGAAGCGGCATAGGGCGCGAACGGCGGACAGGAGATGCGGCCGGCCACGGACGTAACATTGATGATGCAGCCGCTGCGGCGCTCGCGCATGTCGGGTACCACCGCCTTGATGCAGCGCAGGGCGCCGAAATAGTTGGTCTCCATGGCGGCGCGGAAGTCGTCGAACGGAAGCTCTTCGATGGAGCTAACACGCTCGATTCCGGCGTTATTTACCAAGACATCGATGGCGCCGTGGCTATCGTAGATGGCGGCGAAGGCCGTAGCGACTGACTGGTCGGAGTCCACATCGAGGGCGGTGATCGTAATCGGCAGGTTTTCGAGCGCCGCTGCCGCTGACAATTCCGGAGCCTTGTCCGGGTTGCGCATGGTGGCATGGACCGTGTGGCCGGCGCGAGCAAACAACAGTGCAGTTTCGAAACCAATCCCCTTGCTGGTGCCGGTGATTAAGACAGATGCCATCGTCTTCCCTCTTCTCTTATTCTCTTTAAGTTTGGGTCATGCCTGATGCGGCGGCGGAATTATATTGTCCTCAGCCTCATTGAACGGGGCCGAGGTACGAGTCGTACCAGTTCAGGACTTCCTTGATCAGTTCATTGCGCGGAATGTTGTGGCCAGTTTCGTACTGCACTCGCTTCTTCTGCTCTTTTTTCGCACCGAGCAGGTTGAAGAATGGTATCTGGGTGGAGTCAACCGGGAAGAAGAAATCGTAGTGGCCGCTGAGCAGCAGGGTGGGCTGCTTCACATGCGTAATGAAGTTGATCTTGTCGACTTCGGGCAGGGAGTGGCTGTATTCCATTCCCCCCAGCGCCAGCACGTTGGCCTTGATGCGCGGATCCACGGCAGGGATGATGGCGCCCATCACCGCTCCCCAACTGTAGCCGTAATAGCCGATCTTTTCGTGGTCGAGATCGGGGCGCGAATCGACGTAGTCGAGGGCGCGGGAGGCATCTTTCGCCCACATCACGACGTGGTCGCGCCATTCGCTGGAAGTGCTGGGGACATCGGTTTCCATGCCGTCACCGCGTTCGTAGGTGCTCTTGTAGACCGGATAGAGCACGGCGCGTCCGCTACGGATAACGGCGTCGAGCGCCGCAGTGGGATACAGCGTGAACTTCCTCAGCAGCAGGGCGTTCGAGCCGGGGAAGAAGATGACCGTCTGATAGGGTGGCTTGGCTTTCTTGGGCAGGAAGAGATATGAGATGGCGCGCTCGTTCCCATAGCCGGCAGAATATGAAACCTTCTCGACCTTCCAGTCCTCCTCGTCGGCGACCTGTTCGACGGTAGGATTGAGCGGCGTCTTGTCGTAGGAGTAAAGACTGCGGTACGCCTCAAAGAGTTGATCGCTGACGGGCTTTTCTTTGCTGTAGTCGCGCCGCGGCCAAGGAATCGCAAGTTCGGCCTCCTTGGGAACGGAACCGGGCTCGATGTACTTCACGGTGCGGAAACCGATGTTGGATGCACGCAGCCACGGCGATTGCGCGTCGGGGTCGACGAACATGTAGTTGGGCTCGTCCCAGGCACCGCCGAGAACGTAACGCTTGCCGGAGTCAGATTCGGTGGTGGTCCATTCCTTCACGTTGCCGGCCATGTCGTAATTGCCCCACGGACTCATGCCCGGCTTGCTTCCAACAGGCAGAACTCCGGCGCCGCCGAAATTGCTGGCAGGAACAATGAACGCTGCGGAAAACGGGCCTGCGGCACGGTTCCAGTGGTAGATGGTGGGCAGACTCTTGCCCGCGAATTCTGCGTAGGCCGCAGCCTCATACCAACTTATACCTGTGACTGGATAGTCATCCTGGCCCTTGGGATACTCCCCCTGCACCCAGTCTTTGGGGCCGGGACGTTCGGCAGCGTCGCGGAATTGGGCCATGGCCTCGTCCCACGTCAGCTTCTTTCCGTCGCGAGTGAAATCGAACTTCCAGTACTCGGGCTTCTGGTAGCCACCGGCGTCCACGAATGCTTTGTACTGGCGGTTAGTGACCTCGTACTGGTCGATCCAGTAATCCTTGAGAGCAAGCTCGGGCTGGCCTTCGAAGCCGGGGATGAAGAGAGTTTTGGGATAGTGTTCAGGTGAGACGCGCACCATGCCCGCTGGCGTCTTCGCAGTTTCGTCGAGGACGACAGACACTTCAGCACCTTCGCCAATCGGTATGCCGAATCGAGGGAGTATTCCGTTGGTGGTGCGGAGAACGGGACTGTATCCCTGCCTTTCAAACTTCCAGAGAAACATGCCGCGAGGCTGGCGAACATTCTTCAGCGGAGTTTTTCCCACGAGCGCCCACGCCGAATTGGGATCGTTGTATTCGCGGCGATAGACGTCAGCGCCGGCTGGGCTGGTGTTGATAGAGAGCTGGTAGGAGATCACCGGCCACAGCTTGGCCAGCGCGGGGTCGCCGGGGATGGCCTTCTCCGCGCGATCGGCCACAGCGAAGGCCTCCCCATACTTGCCTTGATCGTAGAGCTGGGAAATCTGCGGGACCGCGACGTCGCGCGCCCAGCGGGCCTCGCCATTGCGCTTGACCAGCCAGCCCACACCCAAGCCGAGCAGGATGAGGAGCGCCAGCAGCGGCACCAGAATCCGCGGGCGCTTGGCTTCTCTCACGATGCGGGCAGAACTCAGTGCCGCGCCCGAATCGGGGAACAGCAAGTCGCGGCTGTTTTTGAGGTCTTGCGCCAGTTCGGTGCCGTTGGAGTAACGATCGGCGGGCTTCTTCTTTAAGCATCGGGTAACGATGCGCCGCAGCTCGGGAGGAACATCGTGATTGAGCTCGCTGAGCGGCTTGGGGTCGTCGCGCATGACGGCAGCGAGCAGCGCGGCACTCGACTCGCCATCGAAGGCTTTGGCACCAGCCAGCATCTCGTAGAAAACCGCGCCGAAGGAGAAGATATCGCTGCGAGCGTCGATGGGCTTGCCTTCCGCCTGCTCGGGCGACATGTAAGCAAGGGTTCCGACAATCATGCCGGGCGTGGTGGCGTTGCCGGATCCGGTAATGGTGGCGCCGACGTCTCCGGTCGCTGAGTCTGCAGCGGCGAGCTTGGCCAAACCGAAGTCGAGCACTTTTACGAGGCCGGTGTCATCAACCATGATGTTGGCGGGCTTCAGGTCACGATGAACGATGCCGGCTGCATGCGCGCGGGCGAGGGCTTCGGCCACTTGCACGGCGTACTTGGTCGCCAGATTCGACGGCAGCCCACCACGCTGAATGACGCGGTCCAGGGTCTTCCCGGAAACGTACTCCATCACCATGAAGTCGACGCCGTCTTGCGAACCAATGTCGTGAACTACACAGATATTGGGGTGCTGGAGGCTCGAAATGGATTTGGCCTCCTGCACAAAACGGGCATGCAGGTCGGGGCTTGAGGAAAGATGGGCGGGAAGGATTTTGATGGCGACAGTGCGCTGGAGCCGGGTGTCGAGAGCGAGATAGACTTCGCCCATCCCGCCCGCACCGAGCAGTGACTGAATTTCGTAGGGGCCAAGCTTCGTACCGGAGGTCAGTGGCATGAGGGTGATGGCGATTATACCCGCAGCAATTCCGGTCGCGGTGAATTCCGGGCCCTACGATACGCAGGCACATGCCGAGTCAAATTGGCGGGATCGAGAAACACCCCGCACGAGGCGGGGTGCTGATGGGAAAACTGCGACAACCAGCTAGCTGGCTTTGGCGCGCTGGGCAGGCACTTCCAGGAAGAACTCGAGCACTAGCTCGAGCACCTTTCGCATGTCGTCGAAGGCGTAGCTGGACGACATCCCAGCACGGCTGGCGATGATCTGGTCGCGCCACAATCCTTCGGCGAAACCGAGAATGCCGGCGCGGACCGCGTCGAGATTGAGATCGGCGCGGATCATGCCTTCGTTTCGCATTTCGAGAAGTGTGCGGTCGAAAATTTCGCGGAACCGCCGATAGCCGCGGCTGACCATGACTTCGCTACTGTCTTTGCGCACACGGCGGGATTCCAGTGCAGACAGAATCTTGAATTGCTCGTCGTTTTCAAATTCGATGGTGGCGGCCGTTAGCATAGAGACCAGGCGGTCACCGGGAGATACGGCGGTAGCCGTGGCCCTGATGCGTTCCAGTGTGGCATTCCAGCCACGGTCCAAAATGGCGAGTAGCAGCCCTTGCTTGCTGCCGAAGTGCTTCATCAACTGCGATTCGCTGGTCCCCGCTTCGCGGGCAATCGCGACGGTGCTTGTATTTTCGTAACCGTTTTGGGCGAAGAGCAGTTTGGCTGCCCTTAGGATTCGATCGTGCGAAGAAAGCTCAGCGGTCGTCTTCATCAACACCTCTACATCTGACGGCCAGGCGCGTTAGCGATAGTAACACTGCTTTGCCGTTGGAGTCGCGCCTGTGAGCAAGGGATGCCTTGGGTTTGTAACCAGGCTACAAATCCCCCCCGTAAGGTGCTATTCGCTGGGGGCGAATTGCGGGTTCCACAAAAAAATGTTGCGATTTGTAACCCAGGCCGGTTCGGAGCAAACCCGTTCCGGCCGAGATAGATCTACTGCGCCTTGGCCGAAGCTGACTTGGGGGCAGCTGACTTCGAGGCAGTTGATTTAGGGGCAGGCGCGGAGGGGCCGGCTTCCTTGATTACTTTGTCAATCAATTGGTAAAGCTGAGTGCGATCAACCACTTCGACAAATGGTGTGCCTCGGGTGGTATCGCTAACGACGTAGATAGTAGGTGTGTGCTCGATACCCACACGCTGCCCGACAGCGTAGTCAGCCTTTATTTTGGCTGCGAATTCGCCAGAGGGATCCACGACAAAGGGGAAAGTCACCTTGTTGTCGGCGGCGAAGCGCTCGGTCATGCCCCGCAGGTTCTGGGGCGTGATCTGCGGCTGGTTGGCGAAGATAAACAGCCGGTAATCATCGCCGAGTTTCTTCGATTTGGTGTCGAAGTAGCGGGCGTTGACCGCTGCCTCAAAAGACCAGTTGTGCATGGGCAACGGGAAGTCGTACTGCACCAGCGGAATGCTGTATTTCTTGGCGGCTTCGTGGAGGACCGGTGCAGCGCGGGCGCAATCGGGACATTGCAGGTCTTCAAAGACAAGCAGGGCGACCTTGGAGCCCTTGGGAGGGCGCAGGGCAGAGGTATCGCCGCCCCAGGCGGACATTGCGCTCAAAAGCATCAGAACAGAGGCAAAAGCGAGCAAAGATAGCCGATTTCGATTCATTCCCGGAGATCCTTCGTAACGCCGAACGACGCGGCAAACAGATACGAGCAGAATCATAGTAACGGAATTGACGCGCGGGAGTCTTGCGGGGAAGCAGTGACCCAACAAAAACGCCGGAGCGTTGGGGCTCCGGCGCGACAAACGAACTACCCGAGTCTTGGCCCCTCCAGCTTTACAAAAAAATCATCAACAAACCGGAACTTCCGACATCTTATGAGCGAATAGCTTACTAGGGCGAAGACTGTCTGTAGTAGTCCTCGGCCTAAATGTAGGCGTCTCTATGTCAGTGCAGGACATTCTGTCGGAAGTTCTCAATGCTCCGGTCCGGAAAAGGGCAATCACTAATTTAGCGGTTCTGAACGAGGCGTGGTGCTACGACCGGCCAAGTTCGTTTTCGCGTGGCATGCGCATCGATCTTGGAAATGTTGCCATCCTGCTGATCTCCGGCACTGCGAGCATCGATGAAAAGGGTGAGACAGTCCATGTCGGGGACTTCCGCGCCCAACTTCGGCGGACTTTTGAGAACATTACCGCCCTGCTGGCAGCCGAAGGTGCAAGTTGGAAAGACATCGTCCGCACCACGTGTTATTTGCGCGACATTGATCGCGACTACGCGGCCTTCAACGAAGAGCGCACGGCTTTCTACCGGGAGCAAGAACTGGATCCGCTGCCCGCCTCGACCGGTATCCAGGCAATCTTGTGCCGTCCCGACTTGCTGGTGGAGATCGAAGCCATCGCGATGTTTCGTTGCGCCGTTCCGCAGGAGTAGCCATGCCTTTGCGATCTGCGAATATAGTGGCGCCGTTGGCCGCATTAGTGTGCGCTCTGGCGCTGCTCGGAGGTGCCGGCATGTTGCGTGCCCATGGGGGCGCACCTGACGTCCAGTCCGCTTCGCTTGCAAAGATTACGGTCGATTACCCGCTCGAAGGCTCCATCTTCCCGCCTGAAATTACGCCGCCAACGTTTCTTTTTCGCGATGCCAATGACACAGCCAAACGATGGGTCGTTAATGTGTCCTTTGGTGGACATGGAAAAGACATTCGGGTCGAGGTGCCGGGCGAACACTTCCATTGGGGTGAGGTCGATCCGGAAACGGGACCGACCGGCGAGCTCCTGAAACTTAACCCTCAGCAGGCAGCGACGCGGACGTGGATACCGGATGCCGAAACGTGGGCAACCATCAAGAAAAACTCGGTAAAGTCACCGGCAACGATTACGATCGCCGGTTTTGCTGACGATGCGATGAAACAGACAGTTTCCGGCGGTAGCGTGACCATCTCGACGTCAGCTGACCCAGTCAGCGCGCCAATCTTCTATCGCGACGTGCCGCTGATGCTCTGGCCAAGATCCGAAAAGGGAGTGATTCAGCCACTGCCGCCGTTCGCGGTTCCGCTTATCAAATGGAAGCTTCGCGACATTTCGCAGCCGCAGAGCCGGACGGTGATGCAGAAGCTCGTCACCTGCGCCAATTGCCACTCGTTTTCGAGTGATGGCAAGACCCTGGGGCTGGACTTGGATGGACCGAAGAACGATAAGGCCCTCTATGCGATTGTGCCTGTGTCGAAAAACATGACAATCAAGAATACCGATGTGGTGCGCTGGAGTTCGTTCCAAGAGGACCCGAACGCCAGGATCACACCGGCCGTGAAGCGGTTCGGATTCATGTCGCAGATTTCACCCGACGGGCGCTATGTGATCACATCGATCGGGCCTCCAGGATTGGGCAATAAGCACAAGGATGAGCTTCCGGAATTTGCGGCGGGAATCGCGGACCGGCTTTATAGCATGAACTTCCAAGGGCCCCCGTTCAACCAGGTCTTTTATCCGACGCGCGGCATCCTTGCCTGGTACGACCGGCAGGAAGGCAAGCTGAAGCCGCTTCCCGGCGCCGATGATCCGAAGTATGTTCACACCAGCGCATTCTGGTCGGCCGATGGCAAGTTCCTGATTTTCAGCCGGGCGGAAGCGCGCGAATCTTACCCTGAGGGACGCCCGAAAGCCGAGTTCGCAAACGATCCCAACGAAACGCAAATTCAGTACGACCTGTATAAGATTCCGTTTAACGAGGGTCGCGGCGGCAAAGCGGAACCGTTACTCGGAGCTTCGGCGAACGGCATGAGCAACAACTTCCCCAAGGTCTCGCCCGACGGCAAGTGGATCGTGTTTGTGCAAAACAAGAACGGCCTGCTGATGCGGCCCGACAGCCAGCTTTACATCGTGCCGTTTGGAGGCGGCAAAGCGCGGCGCATGAACTGCAACACGTCACTGATGAATTCGTGGCACACGTTTTCGCCGAACGGACGCTGGCTGGCTTTTTCCTCGAAGGCGCGTACGCCCTTCACGCAACTGATGCTGACCCACATCGATGCCGACGGAAACGACAGTCCGGCAATCCTGGTGGACAACATGACGGCCGCCAATCGCGCCGTGAATATTCCGGAGTTTGTGAACATTCCTCCCGACGGCATGCAGCATATCGATCCTGAGGCGACCGAGTTCTACCGTCTGTTTAACGTGGCGTTCGACCAGTTAGAAAAGAAACAGCTGCCGGAAGCGATTGGAACATTTCACGAAGTGCTGCAACACGACCCCAACGATCCCATTGCGCATTACGCGCTGGCTACTGCGCTGACGCAGAACAACCAGGAACATGAGGCGATGGAAGAGTATCGCAAGGCTTGCACGTTCAATCCCAATCCCCCCAGTGCGTGGTACGACCATCTGGCCGTGTCGCAGTCGAATTCTGGCGATCCGACTGGCGCGATCGAAAGCTGGCACAAGGCTTTGACGATCGATCCCACCGACGCCGGCGCGGAGATGGACCTTGGCTCGGTGTTGTTCGAGCAGGGACAGCCGCTCGAAGGGGAAGAACATCTGCGCAAAGCCGTGCAACTAGCTCCGGTTTTTGCGGAGGCGCATTATCGCCTTGGCTTCGAACTCGTCAAGACGGGCCGTACCGAAGAAGGCGTCGAAGAACTTCGCCAAGCTGTAACGCTGCGTCCAGACTCGGTCGAGTACCGCATCAATCTCGGCTATGCGTTGGGTGTCAGCGGAAATGTTCCGGGGGCGGTGGCTGAGTTCAAGAAGGCTGTGGAGTTAAGCGGCGGCAAGGATTGGCGCGCCTTGGATATGCTTGCTACCGCTTATGACAAGTCGGGGCGGCCGGCTGATGCCATTCAGGCAGAACGCCAGGCAATCGAACTGGTCCGGTCGCAACACGATCAGGAAGCGGAGAGCCGCCTGGAGAGCAATCTCGAGCGTTTCGAGCGCGAAGGCGCGGCGGTACAAGTCCGCTAAACAAACTGCTGCGCTCGCCAGCTAATTTCAACCGCGGGTTTTACCTCTGAGCCGGCGCTGGTAGTCGTCGGCGTCGAAGTGGCCGAGCGACGCGCCGATGAGTCCGTCGTCGCCGATGAGCCACTCCTCAAATCCGCTGATGCGAACATGCGCGCCCGTCCCGCCCGGACCGGTGTTGGTGCCGTCGAGCGTCCAGCGATAGACCGACCGCGCTCCCTCGACGGACACGCCGTCCATCGTGACCTTCAAGTCCGGAAAGTCCGTCATGAATGATTGGGCAGCCGCGGTGATTGCGGCTCGACCGACAGCTGGCGTGCCGTTGTTAATCGTCAGCGTGCCGTCGGGCGCGTAGCACCCTGCAACACTGCCGGCGTTTTGGCTGCACCAGGCTGCGGTGTAACGCTCGGCAAACTTGCGCAGGTCAAAAGTCATGTGAATGTAGCTACTCTCAGGCCGTGGTTTGCTTCTGTCCGGCGAGTCCTAACATTTCAATTTCAGATTCGCGAATGCGGAATTTCTGAAGTTTCCCGGTAACCGTCATCGGAAACGAATCCACGAAGCGAATGTGTTGCGGAATCTTGAAGTGCGCAATCTTCCCCTGGCAATAATCCTGCAATTCGTCCTTTGTCATAGTCTCGCCGGCACGCAGCTTCACCCACGCGGCAACCGTCTCTCCGAGCTTTGAGTCCGGCAGGCCAACCACGGCAACCTCGGCGACTTTGGGATGGGCAAACAGAAATGCCTCAATCTCCGCAGGATAAATGTTCTCGCCGCCGCGAATGATCAGTTCCTTGGCGCGGCCGCGGATGTTGACGTGGCCATCCTCGCGCATGACGGCGAGATCGCCAGTGTGCAACCAACCCTCGGCATCCACCGCGCGCGCCGTGGCATCAGGCTCGCCGTCGTAGCCGATCATCACCATGTATCCGCGTGCACACAGCTCGCCCAGTTCACCTACGGGTACCGTTTCTCCAGTAACCGGACTGATGATTTTGACTTCGGAATTCGGGCCCGCCTTACCGACGGTCGAGGTACGCTGTTCAAAGTTGTCACCCGGGGCGTGAATCGTGATCATTGGCGATGCTTCGGTCTGGCCGTAGATTACACACACCTCTTCGCAATGCATGTCAGTGGTCATGCGCTTGAGCAGCTCCACGGGACATGGCGCGCCACCGATGAGCGCCGTGCGCAGCGAGCTGAGGTTGAAGTTTGCAAACTCGGGATGTTGCAATTCACCAATGAACATCGTCGGCACGCCGCCAATGACCGTGGCTTTCTCATTCTCCACGGCCTTAAGTACAGCCACAGGATCGAACGATGGTGACGGCAAAACGATCGTCGCTCCGCGTGTGACGCAATTCAGCACAGCGCACACGCATCCTGCGCAGTGATACATGGGGAACGGAATACACATGCGATCGTCACTGGTCATGCGCATCGCATCGCCGGAGAAGCGCGCGTTGTTCACCAGGTTGCGGTGGGTCAACACGACGCCCTTCGGCGACCCTGTGGTGCCCGAGGTGTATTGAATGTTGGTTGGATCGCCGGTCCGCACCGGCTCCGCCGGCAGGTCGCAGCCGTGGGCGAGCATCGTGTCCCACTCTGTGGTATCGAGGTGCACTACATGCGCCAGCGCCTGGTCGGGCGAGCGCGCATCGTCGAGGATTTGCTGGTAATCGGCACGGGCGTCGCGCTCATGCAAAAATAGCGCGCGCATTCCCGAGCGGCGAAGTATGAACGCAAGCTCATGCGAGCGGTAAGCCGGGTTCACATTGACCAGCACGTATCCCGCGCGAGCGCAGGCATATTGCAACAGTATCCATTCAGCGCAATTGGTTGACCAGATTCCCACCCGGTCGCCGGCCCGGAGCCCGAGTCCCGCAAGTCCGCGCGCGACGCGGGTGACTTCATCGTCGAATTCCCGCCAACTCAAGCGCAGGTTCTGGTGGACGACTACTACGGCTTCGCAGTCAGGAATGCGCGAAGCGGTTTGCGCCAGCATTTCTGCGAGCGTGAGGTCCACAGCGGGACCGAAATCCCGCGAGCATAGCTGAGCTCTGGCATGAGGTCGCCGCAGTATACCGCAGCCGCGTCCGACTGCAATGGAAAACCTGTTACGGCGCCTGGACATCGTTCGTATTCATGGCCGGCAGGTTTGATTGCTGGCAATCCTTGGCGGATTGCAGAAGTTTGTCGAATCCCGACGTGCCGCGGATCTTGCGCAGCATGGGATCATTTTGCAGGTTGGAATACGAGCAGTAGTTCTGCTCAATAGCGTGCTGCAACATCACCATCGCGGCCGGCTTGAGTCCGCAATCGGCATAGATCGCGCCCGCATAGTAGATGAGTTCGGCGTCGGGCAACGCAGGAGTGGTGGTCTCAGCGTCATGCGCCATCTGCTGAGCCTCAGAGTACGGTCTCACGCCCAGGCAAGCTTCGAGCAGAACGCGTTGATGACGTGCGGTGCTGTCCATTTTCTTAACGGCCTCGCGGGCTTCATCGATCTTGCCTTCGCGCAGCAGCAGCGATGGCGTAGCATATGCCGCCCATTCCGAACCGTTGTCCAGCTTGATGAAGTCCGCTGCCCTCTTGGTGTTGCCCATTTCCATGAAGGCCCATGTACAAGAGCGGAACGTGTAATTGCCGGGGTCGAGCGCGAGCGCCTTGTCGCATTCCTGCATGGCAGGCCCGAGCATGCCGGCATAGCGATAAACGTAGCCCATAACAAAGTGGGACTGGGCGCTGTTCGGCGCGCGTTTCACCAGTGCCTGCGCGAATTCATACGCCTTGCCCAGCTCGCCACGCTCTACATGATTAACAATGATCTGGCCGGCGGCGACGATGCGGTTAGGATCGAGCGAAACCGCTCTCTCAAACGCCTGCGTCGATTTCTGGAACATCTCTTCGCCGCCTGTTGAATAGCTGGAATCGTAGTAATAGCGAAGACCCAACTCCTCCCACGCGGGAGCATAGTTGGGATCGGCGGAGACGGCGTGCTCCAGTACTGCGATGGCGTCTTTGTTCGGACCTGGATCGCGCGACAGCGCCAGGCTATGCAAGTAGAGGTCATAGGCCGCTGCATCGTGTGGATGCGTCCCCCCTTCCGATTGCGCTCCGGCCATGCCAATCGCGGGCAGCAGTCCCTGCGTGACCTTGTTGTTCATCGCAGCTTGCAACCCAATCAGATCGGTGGCCGGTCCGGTTACATTCGCCTGCCATACCAGCTTCTCGCTCGCGCCATCCATGGCTTCGAGCGTGACCATGAGGTTGTCGCCCTGCTGCAGGAAGTGACCAGTTACGATCGTCCCCACGCGAAGATCAGCAGCGGCCTGGCGCGGATCGACGTCGTTGCCAACGTACTTTCGCGACATCATGAACGGACGCACGTCCAGGGTGCGGGTATTCGTGAGGGCATTGGCCAACTCGTCGGCCAGTGCGAAGCGCAGGAAATCGGCGCCGACGTCGCCATTCATATTTTGCAATGGCAGCACCGCGATGCTTGTACGCGCGTGTACGTTGGATCGCTGCTTGAAGAACCACGCGCCCATGGGAATCAGCAATGTGATCAACAGCGCGATCACACCCAGCAAAATGTAGAGCGGCTTGCGGCTCGTGCTCTGAAATGTGCTGCTCGAAATCCGGTAGGGCAGCAGCGGCCGCATGCGTGCGGTGTCGGTCATGCCCGGCTCGGTTTCGCGCTTCAGCGACTGCAAGTCGCCCTTCAGGGCCAGGGCGTCGGGATAGCGCTGGCCCCGGTCTTTCTCCATCGCTCGACCGATGATGCCCTCAAGTTCGGGAGGGAGCTTGGGGTTCAGCTTGAGCGGCGAGAGCGGCTTCTGGGTCATGATCGCCGACATCGTGGTCACCGCATTGGTGCCTGTGAAGGGCCGTTGGCCCGTCGCCATCTGGTACAGCACCACTCCCATCGAAAACAGGTCGGTGCGAGCATCCAGTTCTTCACCTCGGGCCTGCTCCGGCGACATGTACACGGCCGTGCCGAAAATATCGCCCGCCATGGTCAGCGGATCGTCCAGCGCGTTGTCGCTGCGAACTCCGGGCGCGAGCTTGGCCACGCCGAAGTCGAGCACCTTCACTTGACCGCTATTGGTGAGGAAGATGTTCGCTGGCTTGATGTCGCGATGAATGATGCCTTTGGCGTGACAAGCCGCCAGCGCGTCCGAAACCTGGATACCGACGTCGAGGATGTCGTCCAGCTCCATCGGCCCGCCCATCATGCGTTCTTTCAGGCTGACGCCTTCCAGACGTTCCATAACAATGAAGGGGTGCCCATCGGCGTCTTCAATGTCGTGGATGGTGCAGATTCCCGGATGGTTCAGTTGCGAAGCCGCCCGTGCCTCCCAGAAAAACCGGTCGAGCGCCTTCCGGTCGTGCACCATTTCCGGCGGGACAAACTTGAGCGCGACGTGCCGGCCAAGGCGGGTGTCTTCCGCTTCGTAGACAGCACCCATGCCCCCACCACCGAGCTTGGAAAGTATTCGGTAATGGGACACGGTCTGCCCGACCAAACTGTCGGCGGCTACGTCCATTGGCGGTAATGTTAGGCCGCTCCCAACGGCGGGTCAACTGAATGCGGGGGATAGCTATAGGGGCGGGAAAATCCAGCCACTTGGGTTTTGGGTACTACACGGTAAATGTACGAGGTATGTGGGTTCGAGATAGGAACCGTGATGGAAAACGGAACCGTGACCGGCATGCGTCCCCATCAAGTTAGCGCGAGGAGCTCCGGCGTGGGGGAGCGGGAGACGTAAACGGGCGGTGCTGATTTTATTTCTGGTATGGACAACTGGAGTCGTGCATACCGGAGCCTAGCTATTGGAGGCCGAAAAGCTGGCCCCCCCCGACTGTCGTACACTTCTTGCAACCATGGAAAACATCTCTAACTGGACAAGACTTGGCCTCCCTCTTGGGAGCGGCGGTCAAAGTGAAGTGTGGTTGGTTCGGAGTCCGATACGCCAAGCGGAAATCGATAAGAGCGTTTCGGAGATCTTGGATTTTCAAGTCAGGCGTGGAACCGTCAATTTTCCGAGTCAAAGTGAACATGCACTACTCTTCGCCCGCGCCATAAGAAAATCGGCTCGTGATGATGACCCTTCGGAACTCGGTGCCTTGAAACAATTCAAGATTCCGGCAGGAGGGGCTGGTGACTTGGCTGTTTCTCGCTTCAAGCGTGAGATCAAAGTGCTGAACCAAGGCAGGTCCGGTCTCCTGAGGCTTTTGGAATGGAATGAAGACGAGCGATGGATCATAACCGAATACTTTCCGCAAGGTTCGCTGGAGAAGCAAATTACGCAATTCCGCGGGAGAGCATTAGCGGCCCTCACGGTGTTCCGTTCTCTGGTGCAAGCTGTCGCTTCTCTACACAGCGACGGAATTGTCCACCGCGACATCAAACCTGCCAATGTATTTCCTCAGGGTGAAGAGGCATTCGTTCTGGGCGACTTTGGAATTGTCTACTCGCCAGACGACGGAGATCGCATAACACTGACGCAGGAAAAGGTGGGGCCTCGTGACTACATGCCCCCGTGGGCGCCGATCGCCGAACGGTTAGACGATGTTAAGCCAGATTTTGATGTTTATATGCTTGGGAAACTGTTGTGGTGTATGGTCGCAGGCCGACTAAAGCTGCTCAGGGAGTATCACCATAAGCCAGAGAATGACCTGGAGCGCCTGTTTCCAGATAGCGTTGAGATGGCCTTTATCAACAGAATTCTCGACCGTTGCGTAGTCGAAGAGCAATTGCGTTGCTTAGAGAACGCCACCGAGCTATTGCTGGTAATAGATGAAGTTCTTGGGCTAATACATCAAGGAGGACAGCTTTTAGATCTACCACGACGCTGCCAGATATGCGGAAAAGGTACTTATCGACCCCAACTAATTGCCGGATCGGAAGCCTTGGAAGTGCAGAGATTTGACCAACTTCATAGGCAAGTTGGGTCAATCCGGCTAGTACCTTTTGTTTGCAACTATTGCACACACTTCCAATTCTTTGCGCCCGGATATCCGGAGACAGCAGCTAAGAAACGTTAGGTGTCCTCGGCTCGAACGGCTGCCGATCACGTTTCCTCGTGCGGTTCCTGGAGCTAGCGGGACCGGGTCGAACGGCAACTGTACGATCAGGTTGTGGATTCAGATCTTGGAAGAATTGATGGTGGCCACGGTTCACGAGGAGCACCTCTGACCATTTCCAGTTTCAGACGCTCTATTTCGGTCTCCTTTTCAAGTGCATCGGCCAGATTTCCTCCTCCCCTTGATACCACGTACAACGCGGATGCGAGTCCAACAAGTTTAGACATCTCCACTGCTGGGAACAAAAGCAGCCCTAATTGAAAGGCCGAAAAAGCTCCAAAAACGACTTCCCAGATGCTGTATGTGAATAACTGCCTTCGTTTCCATAGGGCCAATAGCAATCCGAGCGCGAAGGCGAGAAGGGCAATCGCTGTCGCCGCTTTCGTTGCATTTTGAACAGCCCAGTGTGATATCAGCCACGAACCTATAATCGCGTGTCGATACGCCACCGCGATATCAGCAATTCCGACTACCAAGAACATTACAAATACTTCGCTCCAACGCAGTAATAGTGTCGCGGTCACTTTTGGAAGCGTAGATACCGATTTGACTTCAGAAATAAATGCGAGGCCGTCACGGCGAAAATCAGCCCAAACTTGCAGGCCCGACCCATAATCGCTAACTAGAATTTTCATGGCGAGTGATGATAACCGAATCTTCTGCCAGCAAGCTAAAATTCCGATGGGTTGATCGGAATTGTCGTCCTGCATAACCTGTACCCAAAACGGAACGCCGAATGGAGCTAGGGTCCACTATCGCGCGCCCAGCGCGACTCCGAAAGCGCTCCCACTACTCTTCGGAGGGTTACGGCTTTGACTGGTTGACCTCTTGTGATAAGCGCCACGGTTTCCCTATTGACCCCGCTGCGCCGGGCGACCTCCCGAATCCCAATTTCAATCATTCGTTTTCTGATTTCGTCACTGGCGCTCATTTTTCCGCGGGCGTATTCCACACATCGGAAGTCGACCATGCTCAGGTCTTCGCCTTGTTCCCATCGACGCGACGTTTCCTTTCCGATGTAGCGATGACGATCCGCAATGATGTGGCTTCGCCTTAACAGCCCACGTGTATCGCTGACACATGACTTACCGTCGTGCCCAAGGAATTTGGCTTCTGGGTGCTCGCGATACGCACCGAGCACATTCCCGTAGCACTTGACCTCGATTTTCTTTGTGCGTCGCTTGGGATCCAGCAGCGTGATTGGGTATTGTTCTCCGCTATGAACCTCGATTGCTTCTGCCCTAAGCCATCGGTCGCGATGGGTTGAAAAAGGCATCATGAGGCTGAAGTTCGACGGAGTCTTACCTGTGGGATAGGAGCTCGGGAAAAGTAGGGGAACGTGAATAAAATTAAAAGGCCTGGTGAACCCCTTCAGATTTCCGAGAACCGCTGGCGTGCTTACGGTTATTTGCATCATTGCAGGAATGGAAAACCAGGTTGGAGTGGTCGTCGGTTTTGTAACTTCGCCTTCCAACAGCCAACGCCACGTTTCGAAAACCCAATCGTTTTCCGCCTCGTCCCCGTTGACGGAATCCTTCGGCGGATAGAGGTATCCCAGTCCGTGAGCCTTTGCGTCAACGATTTCAATGTCACCATTCTTTTTGTAGCGGTACAGGGCATATCTTTTCGCACTAATGGCGTATCCGAACAATTCAATTTGATTTTTATCGGTGTCGAAATTCACTTTTTCAATTTTCAAAATCGATCCGCGCACTTTTGTCCGGTCGTAGCAATTGAGCGACTCAAATCGCGCGGAAATTTGTTCGACATCCTTCCACGAAAGCGCTTTAATACGAGGCTCGTTCGGACATTGAACCCAACCACCTTTCTTCGAGGCCACAATGCACATTGAATCGGTATCGCAAAACAAGTAGTGACCGCCTTTATCGGTTATGCAGCGCTCGATCATCGCCAACAGCAAGTGCGCTCCGCCCGTAATCAGGCCTGCAATTGGCGGAAAATACCACTCACCCGGTTTTTCGATGGTGCTAACCGGTTGCTCGTGGCTGTGTTCGCCAGAAAATACTTTTACTTTGACCGGGTTGAATTTCTTCTGCGGCGTCAACTCCAAAAACATTCCGTAACTTGTTGAATTTGCGGCAATCTTCAGAAAATACGAGAGTGCTTCATTGGAGGATTTGTACACCGATTTTTGCTCGACCATGGCCCGGAAAAGATCATCTTTTCGTGGATCAACTCCGACCATTCCGCGAAGATTTGTCGGCTTAAGGCCCTTTTGCCGGCCGTGCGGCACCATGCGAAATGCTTTTTCAATCCGTGGAGTTTTGCCAGACAGCAATTTCGAAGCGATCAGATCCGGGCCACTGATCCAGACCGGCTCGCTCGACGTGAAGTAATTTATGCCAATGTTCTTTGTAACGCCGTCCTCGTTGTACTCCGCACGCACCGGGAGAACGTCGCCGTCGGGACGGATGCGCGCGAAGAATTTCATTTGTTTCCAGGTGTTTTGCTGAAAACAATCCTCCAACGTGATGCCTGATATGAATTTCTGAACCTCATCGGTTGCGTCTTCAAACGAAACGCTTTCGGCGATCAATACTTCAGGGTTACCGAGCAGCGAATTTATCGTCGGGTATTGGCTGGAGAAGTCCGTTAGAACGACGGGAACGGGAGTTTTGCGGATTCGGATTTCGGAACGACCGCCAAAATATGCCTGCGAAGCGATTCCATAAATTTCATCTGGCACGTCGAACTTCTTCTTAGGGGCAGTAATGCCCATTGCTCGGAGATATGCCTTACCGACACTCGCGGGCGAAACTGCCTTGTCCGGATGCAGATCGATTGGGTGTCTGTCGAATTCCTCTTTTAGCGAATTCAGGGCGTCAACGGTGCAGCGCACGTCGTGTCGGCAATAGTCCAGTTCGTCAACTCTCACGGTACCTGTGGGCTCATGGTCCAGCTTTTGGTTTTTGGTCTTCGTGGCTTTGCAAATGGCCTTCAGGGAATAACTCTCATTGAATAAGGCCCATCCCAGGGTGCGCAGATCCAGGACCCGAAAAACCAGGCGACTCTTGGATCCAACCATGTACGTTGGCCATTCGTCAGGCCTTATTGGCTTGCTCAGGCTGAAGAAGGCGGATTTAGAGTCCTTTGACGTGACCCGAACCCGTGGGCGTTCCGGATTGGCTTCCACTTGCCCCGTCTTCCGCGAAACCCGCTGCGCTAGGACAAGCGACCATGCGCGGTTACGGGCAGTTTTGTAGTCAATCGATAACCGCGAAATGTCCCAAGGGGCGTTGAACGCAACAATTAATGATCGCGTTCTGACAGCGTTGAAAAACACCTTCTCCGCGAATTCCGACCGGCTGTACAGGTGGATGCTTTCGTCGTAGTCGCTGCTTACAACCTCCGATTTGGAATTCCTGACGTAACGCTTGATGAGCGTCATGTGTTTAGGTGACAGGTCGTCAGGGTAAAGAACCCCTTCTTCGACGCATTGATAACTGTCTCCCTGTAATCGGCAAACGCGATAGAAACCAAAGAGCAGCGCTTGCTCTCTAGGGTCCAGTGTTGTCTCGGTATCGAAGACAAGCGCGTACTCGGGCCATTTGGGTTCGGCGTAAGAACTGGCTGGCGGGTGCTTTGCGTCCACCTCGACAACGTGGCTGCGGAGAAATACCTCCTTGCCTAACGGCGTGTCGGTCCGGCCTCCGCTTTGGTTCGTCATGCTTACGACCAGCGCTCAAGCTCGGCACGCAGCTGCGAATCCCCTTTAATTCGTTGCATAACGCGGGCTGCCATCCCGCGAGGCCAATCCCCGTGAATCTCCAATTGTTCAAGTGCGGCTTCTGACGGGTTACCGTTGTGTTCTTTCCAGACCTTCCACGCCATTCTGTAAGTCGTGGCAACGAAGGCACACATGACATCGTGCTCGTTACATTTGCTCATCGTGTCTCCTCTCCTTTGTGCAATATGTTTGCGAACCGCCAGCGGGGGTCAAGCTGTTTTCAAGAATCTGTGTCCCTGCTTGGCAAACTGCTGCAGCAGAATGTCCGAGGCGTCATGGTCTTCGATACCGCGTTGGAACATCAACGCTTCGAGTTGGGGTGCATGGAGGGCACAAGTATGAAGGCCGGTCCCGCAGATATAGCAATCTGGCTGCGGCCCAATCTTGATACCGGTGATCTGCCCCTCTTCCTCGGTATCGCCGGGCTCGGCGATGCGACTGCTTGCTAAAGTGCACGACCTGGAAGGTTGTGCGTTCGCTTCCGACCCGGTGATTTTCAAGATCTCGTCAGCCTCCGGATATCGCTCAGCGTCACCCTGCTCGACCACGCTCCTGGCCAGGTCGACTGCCAGAGCTTCGACCTTTAGCAGCCGGTGATAGTCCTCCTCCGGGCCTGTCTTTGGCCCGCGTTTCGCTTCGTGGGCTTGTCTAGGCGATTTCTCGCGCCGACCGCCATCCGGGTTGCCGTCCGCGAGCAACTGCTGCATGCGCCGCGGGCTGAAACCAAACGTTTCTGGAATGAACTTCGTCCAAGTGGGCTTGCCCTCGACCGGGACGCGCTGTCCGGGCTGCCTGAATTCGTCGCGGCATACTTCGATGATCGGCCGGAACTCGCACACAACCTGGATGGCGTTTTTGCAGACGCCACCGACGCTCTTGAGCAGCAGGAGGCGTTCTTGCAGAGGGCGACCCTTTACGTAGGCGATCCTCTGGTCATAGGTAAGCTCCCTCCAATGGTCGGACAGGGTCGCTAGTTCGGGCGGCAAGGGTAATGGCCCCAAGACTTCGCCAGGGATACTTCGCGAAATTATTTCGCCAGGTTTCTTGTTCTTCTTCATTCTGGACTCCTCTCATCTTCTAATCGAGCCGCCCAGCGCCACATCGCATCGGCCAACATGCGCAGAAATACAGAGGCAGACTTCAGCGCCAGTGCCACACGTTTGACCGGGTCGCGCTCAAATACCATGTTGATATCGCCATTCCGCCGCGCCTCGGTTAGTACATCGTGGTGCTTTTGGCAGATGTCGGGAAACGTCAGCAGGAAGTCGTGATTGCCTCCTGCGACATGCTCCAACTCCAGACAAAAAATGCAGCGCATCTTTGGCGGGTCAACGACCCTCTTCTGCCGCCTGCGCTCAGCCCGGAGTGGGTGGAGGTTCTTCATGCAGCGTCCTTCAAGGACGCGTAAAGCGAATCGAGTTGCAACAGGCCGGCGTCACCCAACGCTGAGAGGGCCCGAGGAGCTGTCAGGAGTTCAAACCCGCCAACCTTTTTCCCGCGAAACGGAGCTAATTCGGTTGGTTTGCCGGTGCGTGCCCATCGAGCCAGGGCGGCAGAATAGGCAGCTGCCAGTTCCGCTTCGGCGGAGCCCCGTGCCTGGACCGTCACGTGGCCGTGCGCACTGGGCAGAACCACAGTCCTGATGTAGCGATCTCCCTTCGTAGCCGTCCATGTACCGCGTCTGGACTGGCGTAAGGCCGCGGGGAGGTATTTCTTGACCGTGGTGGCCTTTGTGCCCTCCTCGCGTGCCGCAGCAGTGAGTGAGAGCCCCCACTGCGCATTCTGGCAATGGCGTGAAAGGCCCTTTGCTTGGCTTCAAACGCCCGGTCGGAGGAGGCAAGCGCACCACTGCGGGTCTGCGCAACCTGTTTGTGGCTCGAAATGGACTTGCGACGCCGCATTTGACAACCCTCGGTCGACCTCAAAACTGGTCTCATACATCGTCGCGGAGGCAGGGTGCCACAACAATTCGGGTACCCTTTTGGCTTCAGGCCATGCCAAAACTGGGTAGGGGGCTTTTGGCGCAATGACGGACCAAGAGATAGACCGGTACTTCGAAGCGCTGGATTGTGCCATCAGGCCGTTGGGTCCCAGCAACTTTCAGGAGGCTGTCCAAGCCTTCTATCCTTGGCTTGCCGGCCTCTTAGCCAAACTTTCAGCGCTTCGTGATAGGGAAACAGCCCGAGAAATGTTACGGCAACTACCCGAAGCCGAAGGCGTCGCGTTTGAGCACACCCTGCAGTTGCTGCCTAAATTGGTCTACGCGGTCAGGCAATCCGCGCCGGGTGTGTTGAAACAGCTTCCGCACGACCCCGGCGGTCGTCCACGCACATCAACACCCAATGAAGACCAGAAAATCTGCGCTGAGGTTGCGCATCATAAGGCCCAAGGCGTGAAGCAGACATTCGCCTATAGCCGCGTATCTCAGAAGTTTGGTGTCAGCCCACGGAAAGTTCAGCGCATTTGGAATGATGAACAGAAACGGCTAAAAGGCGAACAAATCAAGTGACATACATTGACATACGTATTAGACTTGAAGAATGAAGAAGCGCACGACGGTTTGGCTGCCGGAGGAATTGATTGCGAAGCTCAAGAAAGTGTCTGACAAGACAGGAGCGCCCATGGCCGAGCTTTTCCGTCGCGCGGTTGAGGCCTATCTGAAGAAAATCTAATTCAAAGCGGGCCTGCCGCCTGTTATCAGCAGACGACAAGCCCTAACCGACATAGGAGAATACACTCCAATGACAGCTACGAAAAACGTATCTCAACGTCCGCCATCCGGCAATTCCGGATCCCCATTGCTGATAATGCCGCGACATAATGTTGTCACTCTCTGCGGATACGGCATAAAGATAAACGTCGATCGTGGTCACCTGATTTTCGAAGATGGCCTCGGTGCGGATCGCCGCCAGGCCCGACTGCCAAGGATAGGACACAGCCTGAAACGCCTCGTCTGCATTGCCGATGATGGCTTCGTCACCCTCTCCGCGCTGAAGTGGTTGAGCGACGTTGGCGCATCGTTCGTTCTTTTGGACCGTCTCGGCAAGATTCAGTTGGTCACTGGTCCCCCCTCCTCATCCGATGCTCGGCTGAGGCGTGCGCAAGCTCTGGCGTGGCAGAACGGCACAGGCCTGAGGATCTCGCGTGAACTTATAAACGCCAAGCTGGAGGGGCAGGAGCGCGTCATACGCGAACAATTGACGGATTCCGGTGCGGCGGACGTGATCGCTGGCATCCGAACTTGCGAACTGCCCAAGGTCGACACAATCGAACGGCTAAGAACAGTGGAGAGTCACGCCGCAATCGCATATTTCGGCACACTGCGGGATGTTCGTGTGCTCTGGCCCAAGGCGGACGTGCGTCGCGTACCCGAACACTGGCGTACGGTCGGCACAAGGCAGTCGCCGCTATCGGGCGGCCCGCGTCTCGCCATAACGCCGTTCCACGCCATTCTCAATTTCTGCTTCGCGCTTCTCGAATCGGAAACCCGATTGGCCCTTGGGGAATTAGGGCTCGATCCGGGCTTGGGATTAGGTCTGCACACGGACACCTCCAACCGGGATTCCCTCGCTTTTGATGTTCTCGAACCAGTGCGCCCGCAAATCGAGAGCTGGCTGCTAACGTGGATCGCTCGGGAACCCCTACGCAGGGCCGATTTCTTCGAGAGTGCGAATGGCAATTGCAGGCTCATGTCCGGGATGTGCGCCAAGTTGAGCGAGACTGCACCTATTTGGGGGAGATTGGTTGCACCCTGGGCCGAGTACGTCGCACGAGCCTTGTGGTGTACCACCTCCAAGTCGAACACTGCCGGTAAGTTTCCAACGCGGCTTACGCAAGCGCACCGGAGAGGAGCGAAGGGGAACGCGGTGCCGTCAAGTGTTCTTGTCCCTCGTCCGCAGAAAGTCTGCCGAGACTGCGGAGTCGTGCTCAGCAGCAATCAGAGGAATCACTGTGCACAGTGCGGAGTCAGCATTTCGAAGGCTAACATGATCGAAGTCGCTCAGAGAGGCCGGATCGCAGCAAAGACGCCTGAATCGAGGACGCGGATGTCGGCTTCGCAGAAACGACAGCGGGAGGCACGATCAGGGTGGCTGCCGTCGAGTCTTCCGACTTGGCTCACTCAATCCAGCTACCGCACGCTGATCCTTCCTCGACTTGCTTCCGTGACCGTGCCCGTTCTGGCGCAGAGGCTCAGCGTATCCGAGCCCTATGCAGCAAAAGTGCGTAAAGGTCAACACGTGCCGCACCCGATGCACTGGAAGGCGTTAGCGCAACTTGTCAGAGTCTCGAAAGAACATCTCGCCTGACAAACCACGCGGCAAAAGCAAGCCGCGTGCATTTTTGGTAGCGGGCTGTTTCAAAACAGCCCACTACCGCATTTTTGGAATGATTCCAATGGGCACCGTTCAGCCGGATCACAACCCATAACCTCTTTTATGGGTCGCAAGCCTCCAGCGTCAAGATGGTTTAGATTCTTTAACAATTGTTTGTTCTCAGGGGTGCGACAATTCACTTGAATCCAACAAGCGAGACGGTCACGAAGCGCTATTCTGCATTGCGTCGAGGGGCCCTAAGACGCTAAAGTCGCATTTTCCCGGAACTCCCCATGCCCCGATATTTTGCCGCTCTGACGATTGTTCTGATGGTCGGTATGGTTGTGGCCCGGCTCCTGCTCCTGAAAAGGCAAGGAATCGCAGCCATGAGATTCGGGGAAACGGACAAAACGGACTTTCTGATTCCGCCCTTTGCCCTATTTTACTTTTACCTCGTGTTCGCAGCAGCATTTGGTCTCCCCACGGTGAGTACAAAGAAGCTTTTTTATTCTGCAATCACCGAGTGGCTCGGCGTGGCATTCTGCCTCGCGGGGCTCTCATTATTGTTGTCGAGCCTCATTTCCTTTGGAAAAAGCTTTCGGGTCGGCATAGATGCGCAACACGCAGACAAGCTTGTAACAGACGGGATCTTTTCCTACAGCCGTAATCCGATATATGTGGCGTTCGGCTTTATCCTCATTGGCCAATTCCTGATTTTCCCGACTTGGATATTCTTGCTTTATGTCGTCAGCGGTTTCTGGCTCTTGAACCGTCAGGTTTTGCGTGAAGAAGACTATTTGCGAAAGCACTATGGTGAGCAATACACACAGTACAGCCGTCGGGTAAGAAGATATCTGTGATCCGTTGCTCCTCTTCCCGAGGCGTGTCCGATAACAAAATTTATCAGACACATCAATTCCAAAAGAGGAGGGGCTCGGACCCCGACCCCATAACCTCTTTTATGGCCCTCAGCGGCGCGACCACACGAACGGTTGCCATCTATCCGCTAAACTGCTTGGATCACTACGACGGTCATTGGAGAGGCCACGCATGTCAGAAGACCATGAAGGCCACGAAGTTAACGACCCCGAAGGCGGCTGGGAGGAGTTCCGGCATGAAGACGGCGATCCGATAAGTATCGAAGCGCTGAAGGCGCTCGATCTCGCAGCCATGCCCGATGACGTAGCGATCCGGGTAATCGACAATTATTTCCCGGGCACGACACTCCGCCGTGAGGGCGATGTCCTTGCCTGCGAAATCGAAGAGCATCTCTATACCAAATACTGGGAGCACAAATTTTCCGCCTATGCCTTCTCCGAAGCGATGGAGCGTGCGGTTACGCGCCTGATGCACGAAGGACATCCGCTCTCAGACCCTTCCCGCGATGCCGAGGACGTTCATATTTTTGTTAGATGGAAGTTGCAACTACCGCTGGCAACTCCGCCCGAGGAGCTGATTAGCTCGATAAAGGCTGCGTTTGATCTGGTGTGGCAGCGCGCCGATGCCATCCTTGAAAACTCCGACTCTGTTCTTATTCTTGGCAAAGATACTGGCCCGGCGCTCGACAGGCTGAAGAGGATTGAATCAAAGCTGCAGGAACTTGGCTATTACACCTACATCATCAAAGAGCAGCCTGATAGGGTTGGCGAAGGCGTTGTGCAAAAGGTGATGCGGTATGCGCTCTCATCCAGGTTTATCGTCATCGAGAATTCAGAGCCTTCCGGCCATCTTTATGAAATTCCGCATGTAGCTAAAGATGCTGAATGCGTGACCACAGTCCTGCAAGAAGAAGGCAAAGGTGCTACCTGGATGTTTGAGGATACTTACGCAAAGCATAAGCACTGGCACAAGATCGAGTATAAGGACGACGCACTAGAAGCTGCCGTCGCCCAGGCGGCTGCATGGGCGGAGCGATTTGTTCGGGAATTCAGCGATTATCAGACAGCGACCTTGCCGTGGCTAAAAAAATAATCATGTCAAGCAACGCTTCAACCAACAGAGAGTTTGCGGAATGGCTGGCTAACGCCTTCAAGGAGGTTGATTGGCCGATTCCACCATATCTGCAGCTCGGATTTCTCAGCCCGCTTGCGAAGGCCGTTAAGGATGCTCCGTCGGATGCGAAGCTCAAAATTATGGGCGAAGGTCTCGGGAACGCTTATAGCATGACGTATCTTGCGACCATGTTCCTGGACCGCTACAGCAAAATCCCTCATGTGCGCGATTTTGCCCGTCAGATTAAGCGCTTGGCGAACGTATCGCAGCAGTCATTCGAACCTTTCTTGGCTGGTGCCCGGGTCCATCCCGCTACACGCAAGGCACTGGAGGAGGCGGTGGAGATGCTGGAGCGCGATAATCCGCGCCCGCGACGACCATAGCTTCCTCCCAGTTGGAGTATGCTTTGACCCACCGTGGTGCCGATTAGGAAACTCCGTTGGATGATCTCCGCATTGATTTGTCTCGCTACGTGCGCGGTTCCGCTGGTGGCGCAAAGTGATGCCTATCGCCGCTGCATGGAGTATCCAAGGCTCAACCCGGACCTTGGGATTCAGGAGTGCAGCGCGGCAATCCAATCTGCTCTCCTCCCCGACGAGGGGCTGGCCAGCGCTCTTAACACCCGCGGGTACCTATTCGACATGAAGGGTGACTACGACCGCGCGATACGAGACTTCGACCAGGCCATCAGGCTCAAGCCAGACTTCGCCCAAGCTTTCAACAACCGCGGGAAAGCCCACACCAGTAAAGGCGAATACGCGCTGGCCATCCAAGACCTCACCCAAGCCGTCCGGCTGGAGCCGAACGCCGCTGAACCCCTCGACAACCGCGGAATCGCGTACGCCAGCAACCGTGAATTCGTCCGTGCCATCCAGGACTTCGATCAGGCCATCCGTCTCAGACCGGATGACGCTGTCATTCTTAACGACCGGGGAGTCACCTATGACGAAATGGGAGACCACGACCGCGCCATCCAGGATTTCGACAAAGCCGTCCGTCTCAAGCCCGATCTCGTCGTTGCCGTTTTCAACCGTGGGCTCGCATACGCCAGCAGAGGTGACTATGATCGCGCCATCCAGGATTTCGACCAGGCCATCCGTCTCAAGCCCGATTTCGTTGCTGTCTTTTACAACCGTGGACTCGCATACGACCACAAAGGTGATTACGGCCGCGCAACCAAGGACTTTGAAAATGCAGCTGCCGTCGGCGATGCGAGAGCCCCGCAGAAGCTGAAAAGCTTGGAGGCGGACTCGCATTACAGACTGGCAGTCGCCGCCGATCGTCAGGGAGACGACGATAAGGCCATCGCTGAGTACCGTAAAGCTATTGATCTGAATCCAGCCATCGCTGACTGGCATTACCGGCTCGGTCGCCTATTGCGGGACAAAGGGGATTTGGCTGCGGCTTTGCCGGAGCTAGCGAGGGCGAGCGTCCTCGATCGGAACAACGCCACCTACAGCAAGGCAGTGAAAGACTTACAGCAGCAGATGAGCCATTGAAGTCATGCCCATAAAGTAGCGATTTGAACGATAACTCCTACTAGTTGGAGTATGCTTCATCCCACGGACGTGCGGATCATGAAACTTCGTCGGCTGGTCTCCGCCGTACTCGCCCTTGCTGCTTGCGCCCTGCCGGTTGTGGCGCAAAGCGATGCCTATCGTCGCTGCATGGAGTATCCGGAGCTCAATCCGGACTTTGCTATTCAGCAGTGCAGTTCGGCAATCCAATCCAGTCTCCTGTCGGACGAGCAACTGGCCAGTGCTCTTAACACCCGCGGGAACCTATTCGATATGAAGGGTGACTATGACCGCGCGATAACGGACTTCGATCAGGCCATCCGGCTCAAGCCAGACTTCGCCCAAGCTTTCAATAACCGAGGGCTTTCTTACGCACACAAAGCAGAATTTGATCGCGCTATCCAGGACTACAACGAAACCATCCGGCTAAACCCTGACAACCCTGACGCTTTTAGCAACCGCGGGAACGCATTCGCGAACAAGGGCGAATTTGATCGCGCAATCCAGGACTACGACGAAGCCATGCGGCTCAAGCCGGATGACGCAGTAGCGTTCAACAACCGCGGACTTGCCTACTCCGGCAAGCGACAGTATGACCGTGCCATTCAGGATTTCGACCAGGCACTCCGGCTTAAGCCTGATCTCGGTGAGGCGTTCAACAACCGCGGAAAGGCCCGTAATAGTAAAGGCGAGTACGACCTTGCTATCCAGGACCTCGACCAAGCCATTAGACTCGAGCCGTACGCCGCCGCACCACTCAGCAACCGTGGGAATGCATTCGTCGGCACGCGCGAGTTTGATCGTGCCGTCCAAGACTTCGACCAGGCGCTTCGGTTAGAGCCAAATAACCCTAACTCTCTAAACGATCGCGGGATCGCTTACGCTGATAAGGGCGAGTACGACCGAGCCATCCAGGACTACAGCGGGGCCATAAGCCTCAGGCCCAATCTTGCTGTTCCGTTTAATAACCGTGGGCTGGCCTACGCCCACAAACAACAATATGACCGCGCCATTCAAGACTTCGACCAAGCCATAAAGCTCCAGCCGGCTTACGCCGACGCTTTCCACAACCGCGGCGCTGCCTATGCTGACAAACAGCAGTATGACCGCGCTATCCAGGACTACGATCAAGCGATAAAGCTCGAGCCTGACGACGTTCACGCCTTCAGCAGCCGTGGGCTGGCCTACGCCCACAAGCAGCAATATGATCGCGCCATGCAAGACTACGACGAAGCCATACGGCTCAAGCCGGGGTATGCCGATACCTTCTACTGGCGAGGAACTGCCCTCGTCATTAACGGAAAGTACGACCAGGCTATCCAGGATTACGACGAGGCCATTCGGCTCAATCCGGACCTTGCCGATGCAGTCAACAGTCGTGGCAGGGCACGCTTCTACAACGGGGAATTCGCGGCCGCGGCGCAGGACTTCGCGTCAGAGGTGAGGCGCATCCCGACTCTTCCGTATAACTCAATCTGGCTGTACCTAGCGCAGACCCGAGGGGGTCAGGATGCCCGCAGCGACCTCTCAAAGAATGCGACGCAAATTAAGCTGGCCGAATGGCCGGGACAGGTGATCAGTCTTTACCTCGGTAAGATGATGCCGGAGACGCTGCTGGCGGCGGCGAAGGATGCCGACCCGAACAAAGACCGCGAACAGCATTGTGAAGCCTACTTCTTTCTCGGCGAGTACGCGATGGTCGAAGGCAAACAAGAGGAAGCCAGTCGTCTGTTTCAGCAAAGCGTGGACACCGGGGTAACGACCTTCATCGAGTACATGGGGGCGCAAGCCGAATTGAAGCACTTGGAGGTTGCGAAAACGCATCCGACGGTTCAGTAGCCTAATTGGGAGGCGCATGCGAGAACGACATCGCTTGGCGATTTTAGCGATAACTTCCCCTCGCTGGAGGATGCTTCATCCCACCGAGGTACGGATTATGAAATTCCTTTGGGTCGTCTTCGCAATCGGTTCCCTTGCTGCTTGCGCCCTCCCCTCCTCGGCGCAAAATGAAGCCTATGAACGCTGCAAGCGGTACTTGGGGGGGCCTGAGCCTGATCGCGCTATTGAGGATTGCACTACTGCAATCGAGTCTGGCCTGCTTTCGGATGCGCAACTTGTCGACGCGCTAAACAGAAGAGGACCAGCTTATTTAATCAAGGGTGAATACGACCGCGCCATTCAAGACTCTGACAAGGCGATCAAGGTAGACCCAAGATTGGCCAATAGTTTCGTCAACCGGGGCCTCGCGTACTTCGACAAGGGTGAGTACGACCGCGCCATGCAGGACCTTAATCACGCCATCCGCTTGCAGCCCGACAACGTCGGGGCTCACATCGACCGGGCGAACGTTTTTGTCGTGTATGGCGAATACGACCCCGCTATCACCGACTTAAACGAGGCCATTCGACTTGAACCAAATGCCGCCGACGCAATAAACGACCGGGGAAACGCTCTTCGCTTCAAAGGTGATTACGACCTGGCTATCGACGACTTCAACAAGGCCATCCAACTCCAGCCGCGCTATGCTATGGCTTTTTACAACCGGGGTGCGGCATTTGCACTAAAGACTGAGTACGACCGCGCGATTCCGGATTTTGACCAAGCGATCCGGCTACAGCCGGACTTTGCCGAAGCATTCACCGGACGTGGAAATGCATATGACAGCAAAGGCGATTTTGATCGCGCCATCCAAGATCACGACCAAGCTATTCGGCTCCAGCCAGGTTATCCCACAGCGTTTTCTAACCGAGCGAACGCCTTCGCGAACAAAGGCAACTATGATCGAGCGATCCAAGACTATAACGAAGCTCTAAGGCTCAAGCCGAGCTACATCGATGCACTCTACGGTCGAGGGCTAGTTTATGCCCGTAAGGGCGAATACGACCGCGCAATCCAAGACTATGACCACGCCATCCAGCTCAGACCTGACTATGGGGCAGCATTCACGAACCGTGGCAGAGCTCGCTTCTACGATGGGCAGTTCGCTGCCGCTCAGTCTGACTTTGAAAGGGCGCTCCAGCTCAACTCCGCTGTTCCATACAACGCAATTTGGTTGTATCTCGCGCAGGCAAGGCTCGGGCAGGATGCCAGCGGAGAACTCTCAAATACTGCGACGCGAGTCAAGCTGACCACGTGGCCCGGACAGTTGATCAGCCTCTACCTCGGCAAAATGACGTCGGACTCGGTTCTGGCAGCGGCGAGGGACCCCGACCAAAAGAAGGACAGGGAACAGCATTGCGAGGCATATTTCTATCTCGGCGAGTACGCCATGATTGCAGGCAAGCAGGAGGAAGCCACCCGTTTGTTTCATCAAAGCGTCGACACGGGTGTTGCGAACTTCATCGAATACACGGCCGCTCAAGCCGAACTGAAACGAATGGCGACTGTGAAAACGCAGCCGACAGCTCACTAGCCTGATTGATGGGCGCGCCCCTTAAACGAATTCGTCTACCAATCCGCTTCCCCGCCGCGCGGAACCGCAAATGCGAGAGTGATCGTCACCCGCTCCCGAGCCGCACACGCTAACGTGATCGACACCCCCTCCGCTCACAATTCCGTTTCCCCGCACGCTTCAGGCCTCGGCTCGGCACAACGCACCCGTCACCGCACACGTTAACCAATCGGTACACGAGAACGGAGGTGGCTGATTTTCCCGCCCCTATAGCTATCCCCCTCAACTGAATGCGGGGGTAGGCTACATGACCGGAAAAAGTGTCCCACCCGTAACGCCTCGGTAGACACCTGCTTGCAAATTGGTAAATGACGGGGCGTTCACCACTTCTGCGTACGGTTTGGATGTGGGAGTATGCGGGGCGTCAGGGATTCCAGCCGATGCATGCTACCTGGAGCGTGGGACCTGCATACCTCGATGCGACTCGGTCGCTCGACTTCATGAATAAATGATGCAAAGTGGGCGGGTCAGAAAAAATCGACATGCCGAGGTTACGAAGGTAACCATCGCGGCCCGAAATGGGATAGTGGGTTAGAGAATCCCCTGACGACGGCATTGGCGCTTGAGGTGTTGATGGATTGCCCTAGCCTATGTCGTCCCTGCCGGGACTCTAGCGCCTACGCAGCCCTGAAGCTTGGGCAATATATGCCGTCCCTCCGGGACGGGAGATCGCGCATGTTCGATTGCTCAGGTTTGCGTCCGACAGACAGAAGGAGGCAATCCCTTCGACAAGCTCAGGGCAGGCTCTGGGGCACGCGCCTCGTGAGACCGGCTGCGCTCCGATGTTTCTAGTGCACGGTCAGGTTGGTGGTACCGGCCTTCTGCACAGGCCCGTTCTGAGTTTGTTGAGTGAAGGTTGCGGTGATGAGCGTGGTGCCGGGGGTGGCGGCGTTGGCCACCCCAACGCTATTGATGGTCGCCACGGTTGGCAGGGAGGACGACCAGGTCACCTGGTTCGTCAGGTTAATCACGCTCTGGTCACTAAACGTGCCCGTGGCGGTAAAGTTCACCTGACCTCCGACATTCGCACTCGCAGGGTTCGGGGTCACGGTGACTTGGGTGATGGTCGCATTGGTCACGTTGAGCGTGGCATTGCCGACGATGCCGGCAAAGACTGCCGTGATGGCGGTTTGTCCGGTGGTGACACCGGTGGCCTGGCCCTGGAATCCGGGTGCGTTACTGATGGTCGCAATGGCGGGCTGACTGGAGGCCCAGGTAACGTTGCCGGTCAGGGTCTGTGTACTTTGGTCAGCGAAGGTGCCAATGGCCTGGAAGCCGATCGAAACATCCTCAGGCACGTTCGGTGCCGAAGGCGTAATCGCGATGGACACCAGTGCGGTGCTTTCCACGACCACCGTGGCCGGATTGCTTGAAACGCTCTGATACGTGGCGGTGATGTTAGCCGTGCCGGCCGCTTGGCCGGTCGCGACACCGGCGACGACGGTGACCACCGATGGATTCGAACTGTTCCAAATCGCGAGGCCGCTGAGGTTTTGGGTCGATGCGTCGCTATAGGTACCGACCGCCTGATATGTGACGGTTGAAGCTGGCGCGAGGACCGTCTGAGAAGGCGTAACCGCGATACTTTTCAGCATGGCGGTGCTGACGGTGAGCGTGGCCTGGCCGCTTTGGCCGCCGAACGAGGCGGTGATGATGGAAGTGCCGGGGCTGACCCCGGTAGCGATTCCGACCGTGCTGATGGTCGCCACGGAAGTGGTGGCCGAGCTCCAAGTCGCGTTCGACGAAACGTCCTGCGAGGAACCGTCGCTAAAGGTCGCAACCGCGTTGAACCGTTGCGTCACCCCTAACGGAATGGTCGGTGAAATTGGGGTCACCGTAACGGAAGTCACGGTCACATTGTCTACATCGACGGTCAAGTTCCCGCTTATCGAGTTCAGCGTGGCCGAAATCGTGACGGGGCAAGAAGAGGGACAATTACCGGTCAGCGCCTTCACCAGACCTTTGCTGACGGTCGCGTTGGTGAGGTCGGATGAGGCCCAGACTGCCTGATTGGTGACGTTGAGGGTGCTGCCATTGTTGAACGTGCCGATGGCGCTGTACTGACGGCTGGTGCCCTCGGCGAGGTTGGTCGTGGGGGGCGTAATGGCGATCGATACCAGATTGGCTGCGCTGACGGTTGCGGTTGCGGCGCCGCTAACACTTCCCTTGGTGGCGGTAATCGTAACCGCGCTATTGGTGATGGCAACGCCGGTGGCCAGTCCGCTGGCGACGATGCTCACGTCGGCCGGATTCGACGACGTCCAGGTGACTATGTTGGTGATGTTTTGGGTCGTGCCGTCGTTGTAGGTACCCGTTGCGGCGTACTGCTGCTGGCTAGCAAGGGGAATGACGGTGCTGGCGGGCGTCACGGCGATGGAAACAAGCGTAGCCGACGTGACGGTCAGCACGTCGGGCGGGCTAGTGACTCCACTCAGTGCCGCTGTGATGTTCGTTGTGCCTGCCGTCAGGCCGTTGGCCAGTCCCTGCGTGCCCTGACCGTTACTGATGGTGGCAACCGTCGTATTGGAGGAGGCCCAGGTCACAGTGGAGGTAATGATTTGCGTGCTGTTGTCGGCGTAGGTCCCGGTAGCCACGAATTGCTGCGTTGTGCCGGCGGCGATCTTCGGGTTCGCCGGGGTCACGGCAATGGAGATCAGCGGGTTGGTGACCGTCATCGTCGCGGTGCCGGAGATGTTGCCCTGAGTGGCCATGATCGTCACGGTCGCGTTGGGCGTAACCGCGGTCGCCAAGCCACCTTGAGTGATCACGCCGCCAGCCGATGCACTCCAGGTCACCGCGTTGGTGATGTTCTGGGTGCTGCCGTCGGCATAGGTGCCGGTAGCCGTAAACTGCTGCGTGGTGTTGGGGGCTACCGCAACGGTCGGCGGTGTCACCGCGATGGACACGAGCGGGTTGGTCACCGTGAGAGTTGCTGCACCAGAAACGTTGCCTAGGGTAGCCGTAATCGTGGAAACGGCTTTGGGCGTCACGCCGGTGGCCAGTCCGCCGACGGTAATGGTCGCGCCTGCGGTGGCCTTCCAGGTCACCGACGTCGTAAGGCTCTTGGTGGTCCCGTCGGCGTAGGTTCCCGTCGCAGCGAACTGCTGTGTGCCGCCAGGAGCGACGGACGACGTCGGCGGAGTGACCGCGATGGAAACGAGGGGGTTGGTAACAGTGAGCGTTGCCGCGTTTGTGGCCGGAGCGGGTCCTCATCTTTGATACCGAGACCCGAACCTCCATCGACCAGACGCTCATGTTTGCCGTCTACCGCGTCTGCAGGCTCGTGGACGGGCAGTATCGGTGCGAACGCGAGGGGCTGGCCTATCATCCCGATCTCTCGGCGAAGGAACTCGATGTCATCAAGGCGTTCCTTCGCGGCACGCCACCCCAAAACGAGATCCGGCAGTTTCCTCCCCAGACCACCCTCGATGTACACCAATCATTCCCCGATTTCCTTGAGCACGTCTTCTTTCCCGCCCTGCGCAAAGGATGGCTGGTCGCAGGGTTTAACCTGCCCTTTGATATCAGCCGCCTCAGTGTCGACTGGCGGCCGACGCGTGATCGGGGCTTTGCCCTGGTGCTTTCAAAGTGCTGGTGGAGGAAGACCGAGACCTGGGTTGCAAATCCTTATCGCCCGACGATCAAGATCGAGGCCAAGGATGCCCGTACGGCCTTCATGTCCGCCGGTAGGACCAAATGCCCAGGCGAGTGGCCGAACCAGGCAAGGCTGCTCGATATCGGAACTTTGCTATTCTCGGTGTTCGACCAGCACCGTAGCCTCCGAGACTGGTGCGACTACTTCCGCAAACGAGCGAAAGCTCGATTGGGTACACCAGAAGATCGACCACGAGCCCTCTGGCCGGGTAACGCTTGACGAATTGACCTACTGCCGAGGGGATGTGCAATGCACGCAGGACCTTCTGAATTGCGCCAAGGCAGAATTCGACGTGTATGGGTTGCCGGACCTATTGCCCGATAAGGCTTACAGCCCTGCATCGATCGGCAAGGCCATCTACGGCAGATCGGCATCACTCCGCCATCTGAGAAATTCGACGTTCCCGCCGAGCTCCAGGGCATTTACATGCAGGCCTATTACGGCGGCAGGGCCGAATGTCATATCCGCAAGGCGAAAGTGCCGGTCATGCGGCTCGACTTTCTCAGCCAGTACCCCAGCGCCAACACCCTCATGGCAACTGGGAAATCCTTACTGCCGCCAGCTTGTCGTTCCCGGAGGTCACGGACGAGGTGCGCGCCCTCTCAGGGAGGTGACCTGGGCAAATGCTTTAAGCCATCGTTCTGGCGGGAGCTGCGGCTCTTCGCACTGGTCCAGCCCGAGGATGACATCTTCCCGGTGCGGGCACCGTTCGATCCTAGGGATCGTGAGCACCTGAATATCGCAAACAGCCGCCTCACGAGCGAGACGCCGATCTGGTTTCTGGGCCTGACATTGTGGCTTCGGTCATCCGGACCGGCAAGGTGCCCAAGGTACTCAAGGCCATCGGCGTGGTCCCACACGGCAGGCAGCGCGGAATGAAGCCTATCGTGCTGCGTGGGTCATCAGAATCGACCCCGTACCACGAGGACTTCTTCAAAGTGCTGATTGAGCAGCGCAAGGCCAACGAGGCCGACAAGGCGCTCAAGCATGCCCTGAAAGTGATCGCCAACTCCACGGCATACGGTGCATTCGTTGAGCTGAACCAGCAGAAGGAACCACTCCGCAAGTACCAGAAGGTTCAAGGACAGAAGGAGCGGGTTCGAGAGTCGAACAACGTCATGGTGGATGTGTATTCAGGCGAACACCAACATCGGCAGTCGCTTTTAGATCTCGAGGTTCCTGGCAAACTGTACTTTCCCCTGCTTGGCCTCGTTGATCACTGCAGGCGGCAGGCTGCTCCTCGCGATGGCCGAGCAGTGTGTCACCGAGGCAGGCGGCACCTGGCTGTTCTGTGACACCGACTCGATTGCAGTAGTCGCATCACCAAAGGGTGGAACCGTATACCCAAAGCGACCCAGCAGATGAAAGCAGCATGAGCGAGAGCGAAATCGCACCGATTCCGGCTCTGCTCTCATGCCAAGGTGCTGGAGATCGCGCGTCGCTTTCGCTCACTGAACCCGTACTCGTTCGGCGGAGACCTGCTGAAGGTCGAGGACGTGAATTACAAGAATGGCGATCCGAAGACCGGACAGCTCCGGACCGTGCACGGCTATGGAATTAGCGCGAAGCGCTATGTTCTCTTGGATGGCTCCAAAATCATCGAAGCCAAAGGCCACGGGCTTGGCTACCTGATCTCCCCAGCGGCTCCGGGTGAGCCCGATTGGATGGAAACAGCCTGGCAATACGTGCTGCGCTTCGATCAGGTGCTGTGGGAAGGGATCAGACCCTCCTTGGCTCGACTATCCGGCCATGATGAAGATCCCCGTATCCTCCCTGCCGTAGTTGGACGCTTGAAGCACTTTGTGAAGCCTTACGACTTCGTGCTTGCCCCGATCTTGCAGACAGACGAACTTGACCTTGATGAGCTAGCGGAAAAGCCGATCCTGATTACCCGGTTCAACAAGCACTCCGAGGATTGGCTCGATGCCACCTATTACGACGTCCGCACCGGGAAGGAATGTCGAATCACAGTCGGCAAACGCAAGAAGGGCAGAATCCCGGTCAAGACCTACCGCGAGATTCTGTATCAGTACCTCTACCATCCCGAGTGCAAGTTTGCCGGTCCGGACGGCAACCCCTGCGATCCGTGGACACGCGGCATCTTGCAGCGCCGTCATATCGTGGCCGGGAGCTTCAGCTATTGCGGGAAGGAATTCAAACGGAAGCTGGAACAAGGCCCGGTTGATCACGCGACCTGCCCCCCATCTTCAGTCCAGGGATAATGAGACTTTCTCCGGTTTTTGTTCGCCCCACATGCCTGTGTTAGCAGCGGGGATGGGGGTGTGGGGCAAGGGGCCGGCTTTGAGGCCCCTGGCCCCACATCCTCTGTGCCGAAGCCTGCCGCTGACTGCGCGGCAAACTCCCTGGGTGTACGGTACTGCAAGCTGCTGTGCGGCCGCCTTTTGTTGTAGTCCTGCTTCCACTCGCGATCTTCTCTCGTGCGTCAGCCAGACTGCTGAACCAGTTTTCGTTCAGGCACTCATCACGAAAGCGCCCGTTGAAACTCTCCACGTAGCCGTTCTCCATCGGTCGACCGGGTTGAATCGTGTGCCACTGCAAGCCCTGCTCGTAGGCCCACTGATCGACCGCACGGCTTACGAACTCGGTCCGTTGTCGCTGCGAATCTGGCGCGGCAGCCCGCGCCTCCGCTTCAGTTCTTCCAGCACGCGCACCACTCGTACTCCTCCCAACGACGTGTCGACCTCGATCTCCAGGCACTCCCGCGTGTAGTCATCCACGATGTTCAAGGTGCGAAACCTCCGTCCCGAGCTGAGGGCATCGCTCATGAAGTCCACCGACCATACCTGATTAGCGGCCACGGCTGCCGGCAGCGGCTGGCGCACCGTGCTCGCTTTCGTCCACGCTTGCGCCGCAACGACAGCTTCTCCTCCACGTACAGCCGGTACACCCGCTTGTGGTTCACCTGCCAGCCTTCGCGCTCCAGCAGAACCTGCAGCCGCCGGTAGCCGAACCGGCGCCGCTCTTCCGCCATTTCGCGCAAACGCACGCGCAAGGGCTGGTCCTCGCTCCTGCGCTTTTGGTAGCGACACGTCGCACGATACAACTCCATCAGCCCACAGGCCCGTCGCTGACTCAGCTTCACTTCTACCTGCATCACCAGCACTGCCTCTCGCCGCGCCTGCGGGCTCACCACTTTTTTGCGACCACCGCCTTCAGTGCTCGGATGTCCACCGCCTGTTCGGCCACGATGTGCTTGAGCTGCCGGTTTTCTTCCTCCAGTTGCCGCAGCCGCCTCGCCTCGCTCAGTTCCAACCCGCCGAACTTGCTCTTCCATCGGTAGAAACATGCCTTCGCTATCCCGTGCCTCCGGCACAGTTCTCCTGTTTCCACCCCACCCTCCGACTCCTTCAGGATGGCGATGATCTGATCTTCGCTGAATCGACTCTTTCTCACGACTCCTCCTCTGGCCCTGGCGGGCCATCCTAAATGGGAGAAGTCACATTTCCAATGGACTATTTTCTGGGGGGCAGGTCAC
>CAWIZK010000002.1:0-206496 GCA_963840555.1 uncultured Acidobacteriaceae bacterium | reverse complement strand
GAGCCGACGATCGGACTTGAACCGATGACCTGTCGATTACGAATCGACTGCTCTACCAACTGAGCTACGTCGGCCTTGCTTCGATTGTAACTGCAGTTGGAAGTCGGTAAAGCCGACGGCGCATGCTACAAGCCTCTCCAGACGCGAAACGGTTAAGTCCCAGTTTTCCACCGATGTACGACGAATAGGTACTTGCGAAAGCCCAGTCACTATCGCCGATAATCCTCATAGAGCTCCCGGAGCCACTACGGGCTTACATGAATCGATTTTGCCGCTCAGACATACTGCGGATACTGCACATCACGCCCAGGCAGCTATCCGGTTGGCAACGGGCCGGTTTGGTTCCGGTTTCCGACGATTTCACTTTCTTTGATCTCATCCAACTGAAGCAAGTGCGCGACCTGCGGGCCAAGAGGGTGCAGTCCCGCGGTCATTCGTGAGTCGCTGGAGGCGATGCAGAAGCAGGTTGCCGGCATGGAGAATCCGTTGCTCGAAGCCAGCGTTTTCAACGTGGGCAACCGGGTGGCATTTCGTCATGAGGGGCGCTCGCGTGGAACCAGTGCAGGACAGTTCGTGATGGAGTTCGAGCCGGTGGGCGCCGTAGTGTCGGCCAAGGTTCGACCGATTGTGCCCAGTCGATTCGGTGCCCGACTTGTTCGCCCGCGGAGTGTCGCTCGAAGAACATCCCAGTAACCACGATGAAGCCATCGCTACCTATCTGCGGGTCGTCGAGCTCGAGCCGAACCACGCGGCCGCGCACATCAATCTTGGCACGCTGTACTACAATCGGCAGAATTTTGTGGCAGCCGAGAAGCACTACCGCCGCGCAGTCGAATCGGATCCGCGCTACGCGCTGGCGTATTTCGACTTAGGCAATGTGCTTGACGAGACCGGCCGGATGGAAGAAGCCATCACCGCCTACCGCACGGCAGTCCAGTTGGCGCCGACCTACGCCGACGCTCACTACAATCTCGCGTTGGCTTACGAACGCCAGCAGCAGCCGCGCAAGGCGCTGCCGCATTGGAAGATCTACGCCAAACTCGACCGGCTCGGACCGTGGTCGGTCCATGCGCGCAACCAGATTGCGCGCATCCTGGAAGGCGACCTGCTGAAAATGGTTTATAAGCGGCACGCCTAGTCGTCGTCCGCAGCTCTGAGATAGCTCCAGACTCTTCTACCAACGAGCCTAACTTCTATTATTCTGCATTGTCCGCTTTCGGACGAAACCTCCGCCAGCGGACGCGCGTCTCGCGACATCCAGCACGCGCCTCCCTCTAAGTGGCTAAGGAATAAAGGCTCTACTCGCCGCGGACTTGGTCAGACAGTTGCACCGCCCTAAGCAGAACGTTCCAGGAGAATTGCGCTCCATGAGCAAGCTGGTCAGCGATATTGGCTACGCCCTGAGGCAGATGCGCAAAGCCGCTCGGATTCACCCTGATTGCGGTGATTACACTCGCGCTGGGCATTGGCGCCAACGCTGCGATCTTTACGCTGGTACACGCAATTCTATTGCGGCCCTTGCCGGTGAAAAACCCCAGCGCTCTGTATCGTCTGGGCTCGCACGATGTCAACTGCTGCGTAACCAGCGGGTTCCAGGACGACTGGGATCTCTATTCCTACGCGCTCTTCCAGCAAATCAAGCGGCAGACCCCCGAGTTTGAAGACCTGGCTGCGCTGCGTGCAGGCATCTGGAACATCAGCGTCCGGCGTGCGGGCGACAATAGCCCCGCCCTCCCTATGCACGATGAGTACGTCAGCGGAAACTACTTTTCCCTATTCGGTGTGCGCCCTGCGTCAGGCCGCTTGCTCATCGCCATCCGATGATCAACCGAATTCGTCGCCAGCCGCGGTGATGAGTTATCGCGCCTGGCAGAATTACTTTGCCGGCGATCCTTCGATCGTTGGATCGACCGTCGCCATCGACGGTGTGCACGTTACGGTAGTGGGCATTGCGTCCGCGGAATTTTTTGGGGACCGGCTGACCGAAACGCCCCCCGACTTCTGGATGCCGCTGGCGATAGAACCCACAATGCGCGGCGCAACCTCATTTCTGAACCACGCCGACCTGCACTGGCTTTACTTGATGGGACGGCTGAAACCCGGCGTCTCGCCGGCGGCAGGTGCAATCGAAAGTCACGGTCGAGCTTCAGCAATGGCTGAACAGCGGCGAGGGCGCGAGCACCATCGGCGACGGTGACCGCAGCCGAATCGCAAAGCAAAAAGTGCTGATGCTACCGTCGGCGGGTGGCGTCGGCGAGATGGCCAGGGACACCGAGAAGGGACTGCGCATTCTAATGGCGCTCTCTGGACTGGTGCTGCTGATCGCGTGTGCGAATATTGCCAACCTGCTTTTGGCGCGCGGAGCCGCACGCAAGCTGCAAACCTCCGTCCGTCTGGCCTTGGGAGCGCGGCGCAGCAGGCTGGTTCGGCAAATGCTTACCGAAAGTGTATTACTCGCGGTCATCGGCGGCGCTGCCGGATTGGTCGTCGCTTACCTCGGTACGCGCAGTATTCTGGCGATCGCATTCCGTGGTTCCGAGTTCATCCCGATTAATCCCGACCCGTCGATGCCGGTGATGCTGTTCTCTTTCGCGCTCGCCTTGGTCACAGGCGTAGTGTTCGGCGTGGCGCCAGCCTGGATCACGTCTCACGCCGACCCGGCCGAAGCGCTGCGGGGCTCCAGCCGCTCGACCACGCACGGAGCCTCCCTCCCGCAAAAGATGCTGGTTGTGGTGCAGGCCGCACTGTCGCTGGTGCTGGTGGCGGGGGCCGTGCTCATGGTCCAGAGCCTGCGCAAGCTTGAGCACCAGAACCTCGGATTTCAAAGCGACCATCGCTATATCGTCCACGTAGAGAACGCCTTTACAGGCCAGCCTGCTGAGGAGTTGGCCGGGCGCTACCGCGAACTTGAGCAGAAGATGAGGAACATACCGGGAGTCATCACTGCCAGTTATTCCATGTACAGCCCGTTAGGTGGCGACAACTGGAACACCTCCGTCTATGTTCCCGGCCGTACGCATGTTACCGGCGATGATGGCGATTACTCGTCGTGGCTCCGCGTCGGTCCCGACTATTTTGCGACTATTGGAACCCGCCTTCTTCGAGGACGAATGATCGGCGAACAGGACACGCCGACGTCGACGCGGGTTGCCGTCGTCAATGAGCGGTTCGCGAAGAGGTACTTCAAAGACGAGGACCCCATCGGGAAACATTTCGGCAGCAACGATCCCGCACATACGTCTGATTTCGAAATCGTCGGTCTGGTGGAGGATGCCAAGTACAACGACACCCACGGTCAAGCGCGCGCCACGTTTTTCCTGCCCTATCTGCAAAACGTGCAGTACTCGAACCCTTCCATCATGTCGGGTCAGGTCCAGTCGCAGAGAATACAAAGTCTTGAACTGCACGTCGCGGGCACTCCTGAAAACCTCGACAGCACCGTGCGACGCGAGCTTGCAGCACTCGATCCCGACCTTACGGTAATTCGCATGACCAGCTTCGGCGAACAGGTAAGCGAGGCCTTCAACCAGGAGCGGTTGCTGGCGCAACTGACGACGCTGTTTGGCCTGCTCGCGCTCACCCTTGCGTCCGTAGGGCTCTACGGCGTCACCGCATACGCCGTGGAGCAGCGCACGCGTGAGATCGGAATTCGCATTGCCGTCGGGGCGAACCGCGCTAACGTCGCTTCGATGGTGTTGAAGGGTGCGTTTAGGCAGGTGGCAATTGGGCTGGCGATTGGCATTCCGCTGGCATTGCTTGCTGGAAAGCTCATCGCCAGCCAGCTCTTCGAGGTTAAGGGGTATGACCCATTCGCTTTGGGTCTTGCCGTGTCTCTACTAGCCGCCTGCGCGTTGATAGCGGGATTGATTCCGGCCAGAAGGGCAGCGGCCGTCGAGCCGATGCAGGCGCTGCGGACGGAATAGAAGTTATCACATGACTCTGTGTCCTACGCCCTATCGCGCCGCAACCCAATTCGATAAAACATGCTTCGTGAGGCAAAGGGATTTGTGTCTGTTGTCTGCCCGCTCAGGCGGGGCATGTACTGTTCTTTGATAATTAGCATTGTGCTAGTTAATTAGAGCAGTAGAGGTGTATAACATTTTTAACAAGCCTAGCCTAACTCATATACTTATGATTCTAAATAGTTACATTCGTGCGATACTGTGTGGTGGTCAGGTATCACACAAGAAATAATCATGGTTTGCTTCTGTTCAAGCTTCTCGAAGCGATAGCCCTTACAGCGGCACCCAGTGGATCTGAAACGCGTTAGTGCGCCGCGGCTGTCGACCTGATCCACTTGGCAATGTCAGTGATGACGTCTTCTGAGACATTGCCGGCGACGGCGTAATCGTCGGGGCTCGCAGGGCCCGACCCTGCTCCGGGCATGAAAAGGTGGGTGTAGTTCGGGTAGAACTTGAAGGTGGCGCGTGGGCCTCCAGCCAGGGCTTTCTGCCAGATTTCATAGTCAGTGTTCGTGACCTGATAGTCGTGTCCGCCTTGCAGAACAAGAATCGGAATCTTTAGGCCAGCGGCGACCTTCGCCGGATCGTAACCGCGAAATCCAGAAAATACGAGCCGGGGATAGGCGCCCCGAAAAAGTCCACCATATCGTTCGGCTTAAGGGATGGGCTCTCGACCTGTGCGGCGATTGCCTCGGCGCGGTCAATCTGCTTCTTGTTCTCGGGAGTCTGCGTCGAAGTCAGCCTGGCGACGTACTTCACCTGCTCGACGACAAGTTTCTCCAGCGGCCTCGCATTTCCCGCCAGAATTATGATGCCTGCGATCTGTGGGTCTTCTGCGGCGATACGAGGTGCGAGCATTCCTCCCAGACTGTGCCCGAGGATGTATATCTGCTTTTTGTTGATCTCGGGCATCTTCGAGAGGAGCGAAACCGCGGCGATGACGTCGTCAGTGACTTCGTCTTTTACGGTGAAGGGCGCATCAGATTTTGAGTCTGCGCCGTATTGCTTGGTGCGCTTCACATACCGAAGCACTGCAATGTTCTGGCTGGCGAGACCGTAAGCGAGATCGGCGAATGGCTTATTGGCGCCGATGGTTTCGTCTGCGTCCTCCGGTCCTGAGCCATGCACCAGCACGACCGCGGGAGCTGCAGTCTTGGTATTGGGCAGAGTGAGCACGCCGGGTAACTCCCAGCGACCGCTAGATGATGGTCGTGTCTCGATCGTGAAACAGGTTTGTGTTGACATAAGCAGGGCGTCTTCCATTCGGCGGCAGCGGCAGCCCTGACTGCCCTCGGCTGGATGCGGGCTCGAAGAACAATCCCTTCACCGTGCCCTGATCGTCCATAAAGATCTTGGCGTCGAGGGAGGTGCGCTCGAATTCACACGTGACGAACGCAGCATGCAGGCCCTGCTTCTCCATTACTTTGACCGATTGAATGCCTTTAAAAGGTCCGGTCTGCGCCAGGATCGAATCCCAAACTTCGGGCAGCTTGCCCAACGGGAGTCCGGCCTTCATCTGGGAATCGAACTGCGCCTCGACTTTTCGAACTGGCGGGCCGCCAGTTGCGTCACCAGGGCTTTGCCGATGGCTTCATAGTTAGGCGCCTTCCGCGAATGAAAAAGTAGTTACCGATAGTAAGGCGAGAGCGATCAGGATTTCGAAACGGCGTTCATAGGGTTCCTAGGTGAATATAAACCTCGGCTGCACGGTGACGCGCTGGCACCCGCGGTGCAGTGCTAGAATCGAGAGTTTTGTAATCCAGTTTTGAGGTCTTATCCATGGCAGACATTACCGCAACCGATATGCCGCCCGCCCCGCTGGTCAGCCTGACCGAAGACGAAACCCTGTTTCGCGACACCGTTCGGCAGTTTGCCGATGAAACGGTCAGGCCGCACGTGAAAGAAATGGACGAGAAGGGAATGTTCGAGCCGTCTCTCATCAAGAACTTCTTCGAGTTGGGACTGATGGGCATCGAAGTCCCCGAGCAGTACGGCGGCGGCGGCGGAACGTTCTTTGAAGCCATCCTGGCGGTTGAAGAACTGTCGCGCGTGGATGCCTCGGTCGGCGTCATCGTGGACGTGCAGAACACGCTGGTGCAACAACGCCCTGATGCGCTGGACCACCGACGAGCAGAAGCAGCGCTTCTTGCCGAAGATGTGCTCTGACACTGTGGGAGCCTATGCGCTGAGCGAAGCCAACTCCGGGTCCGATGCATTCGCGCTGCAAACTCGCGCCGAGCTGAAGGGTGACGATTACATCCTGAACGGCCAGAAGCTGTGGATCACCAACGCCAAGGAAGCCGGCATCTTCATCCTGCTTGGCGACGGTCGATCCGTCGGCGGGATACAAGGGCATCACGGCGTTCATCGTGGAAAAAGGGCATGGCGGGCTTCGCCGTCGGCAAGAAGGAAGACAAGCTGGGCATCCGCGCCTCGAGCACTTGCGAGCTGATCCTGACCGACTGCCGGGTTCCCAAGGCCAATGTGCTGGGCGAAGTGGGCAAGGGATACAAAATCGCCATCGAGACTCTGAACGAGGGCCGCATCGGCATCGGCGCTCAGATGATCGGCCTGGCGCGCGGCGCATGGGAGTATGCAGTGAAGTACGCGCAGGAGCGCAAGCAGTTCGGCCGCGCGATTGGCGACTTTCAGGGAATTCAGTTCCAGATTGCGCAGATGGCGACCGAGATCGAAGCGGGCCGCATGCTGCTCTACAACGCAGCGCGCATGAAAGACGCTCGCATGAATTTCGTAAAAGAAGCCGCCATGACTAAGCTGTTCTGCTCGCAGGTCGCCGAGCGTGTAGCGTCGCTTTGCGTCGAGATTTATGGTGGCTACGGGTTCACGAAAGACTACCCAGTTGAGAAGTACTTCCGCGACTCGAAGATCGGGAAGATCTACGAGGGCACGTCGAACATGCAGTTACAGACCATCGCCAAGCTGGTGATGGGGAAATAGCGAGGTACCTATGCTCGCCTCAGACAAAATAGTTGGATTTGTACCGATCACCGATGCGGCCCGGGCCAAGGAGTTTTATGCCGAAAAGCTCGGGCTGAAGTTTGTTAGCGAGGACCCGTTCGCTGTCGTCTTTGATGCGAGCGGCACCCTTATTCGCCTTACGAAAGTGGAGGACCTAAAGCCCCAGCAATTCACAATTCTCGGCTGGCAGGTATCTGACATTGTGGCGACCGTGAACCGCCTCCAAGCCGCGGGCGTGACGTTTGAGCGCTATGGAGACTTCATGAAGCAGGACGAGCTTGGCATCTGGAACGCTCCGGGCGGAGCGAAAGTAGCCTGGTTCAAAGATCCCGACGGAAATACGCTGGGAGTTTCGCAGCTCTGATTAGCTAGCGAATTTCAGCCAGCCGAATTTCTGCGGAACGTGGAAGCTCGGCTCTTTAGTTTCCGTCGGCTGCCAAGCCGAGTAGAAGCGCTCGGGATCGAGCCCCTCGCAGCGAAAGAAGTTCACCCGCCAGGGCCAGGCCGGATCGAATTGGTCTGTCACGGCCGCCATTGGGATGGCGAGCTCGGCAGTCCAAACGCGAGCGTTCTCATCCACGCGGACGTTTGACCGCATGCCGCTCCTAACGTGGTGCAACCCTTCAGGCGTGATGTCCAGATCGAGCCACTGGCCATTGGGGCTAACCTCGAATTCCTTGTAATACTTTTGGCCGAAACGATCGGGCTGCAAGAAGACCTCAGCCACATCGCGTTCCCACAATTCGTTTCTGCGACCGTTCGAATCGGCGTCCGTAAAAACATTAAGCGTGCGATAGCGGCAACGAAAGCGCATGCAGATCAACTCGTCATTCCATAGGACAGCGACTTCCGTCTGACGCTCAGGGTCGCAATTCCCACCCTGCCAGTCGTGACAAAACGAGACAGGCTGTGCACGATTCCATTCGGTTTCGGAAGGAAATGCACTCACCGGTTGCGTGACTCGCCGAGCCGTGACTTCAGCTTCGCCGGCAGGCAAGCGTTACTCGACCTCGTGCTTGGCGGTGTAGCCGTCGCGCGCGATGATCTGATATTTCACTTCGTGGTTCTTCTCGTCCTTGATGTCGAGAGGCTGGTCGTTCGGACCGACCAGTTCGACCTTAAGCTTACGATAGGTGCCGTCCATCTTGGAATTGGTGGACTGGTAGGTAATGGTGTACTGGTTGCGGATCGACTGCGCGACTTCCTTGAAGATCCCGGGCAGGTCGCCCTGGAAGCGCGGCGAGTACCAGTGCCCGCCCGTCAACGTTGCAAAGGTCCGCATCTGGTTGTCGGCCATGATGTAGTCCATGTTCGCGGCATTGAAATCGGGATTGTTGCCGTAACGCGCCTCAGCCATGGTGCGCGCGAAGGCGCCGGTGGTGATGGTGTAGATGGTCACGTTGGGCGTGGCCTTGACCTTTTTGTAAATCTTGTCGTAGATCATGTGGCTCATCGTGTCTTTGCCACTGGCCACGATAACCAACTCCTTGTGGCCCTGGATGCGGTCCAGACGATCCAGAGTGTCAAACATCGCGTCCCACAAGTTCGTCTCGCTAAAGCTCGGGATGCGCAACGTGTTGAGCGCGCCAAAGATGGCCTGCTTGTCCTGGGTAAAATCCACCAGTATATGGGTCTTCATGTCGAACGAGATCACCGCCACCCAGTCGATCGGCTTCAAGTTCGCCGCGAACATGTAGGAGGCGTTCAGTGCGTCGTACATGAAGTTGTAGTTGGTGGAAGCGAACTCCACCAGCAGCACGGCCGTGATGGGAGCCTCACTCTGGGTCACCGTCTGGATCTTCTGCGGAACGCCATCTTCCCAAACCCTGAAGTGTTCCTTGGCAACATTTGGCGGCAACGCGAGCGGCCGGCCATCTTTCATCACCACGCGAGCGTCAACCGAAACCACCGGCACGTCAACGCGCAGTGAGTATTCAGGAAGGTCAGCTTGCTTCTTCGGCTTCGGAGGAGGCGGCGTATCGTCAGACGAATCCTTGGTCTTCTTCGGCACCGCCATGGGACCGACTTCTCCTCCCGGGCCGCCGGCCTCGGGAGTAGTTTGGTCGGGCTTCTGCGACGTTTGGCTCTGCGACGACGAATCCTGCGTCGGGGTCTGCGCCGCAGTGACCGAGGCGACCGCAAAGAAGAAAACGACTGCCAGCGCGAGCGCGGTGAGCGACCGGCTTGACCACGCTGAACGATGTCGGTTCGTACCCATAAGGTTGTAGTAAATCACGGGCTTCATCGTTTTTGTTCTCTGCTAGTATAAGGCCACCGGCGGACCAAAAAACTTGGGACCAAGGGTCGGCCTCACGTTGTAAACCCCGACACGAAAGAACAGTCGCGGCAGCACCGTGGTGTCGGCATCGCCCTCCTGGCAGCGCTCACCCAACGAGCGGGTACGCTGCACCCGGGGCGCGTGGCCTGATCTATTGGAGTTCAGGCCCGGGGTGGTTGTGATGTTGCGCAGCGTCGTCTCGTCTCTTCTGGCCTGTGTTCTTACCGTCTCCGCCTCTGCGGTGCTCATTGCCACCAAGACCCAAATCATGCCTGAAGACCAGGTGAAAGCCGGCATGCATGGAGTGGCTTATACCGTCTTTGAAGGCACCAAGCCAGAATCGATCGACGTCGAAATACTGGGCATACTCCGCGATATGGCCGGACCGAAGTCCGACGTGATCTTAGTACGGTTGCACGGAGCAAAGGTCGAGTACACGGGCGTGGTCGCCGGGATGAGTGGCAGCCCCGTTTATATCGACGGGAAGCTGGTCGGCGCGCTCGCCTATCGCATTGGCACGTTCACAAAAGAACCTATTGCCGGAATCACTCCCGCAGCCGCGATGCTCGAGATTGACGAATTCGACAAGACTGCGCCATCCAATGTTGATGTTGCCAAGAGCAAGGGTGAACCGGGAGCCAGCCGTTCGTCTGGCCCAGGCGAGTCGTCCGATCCGGGGGATCGGTGAGCTCCTACACCAACCTTCTGAAGCCTATCGATACTCCGCTGGTCTTCAGCGGATTCACTGAAGCGACGCTCCAGGTTTTCGGCGACAAGTTCGCAGCAGCCGGAGTGGTTCCGGTATTAGGGGCCGGCTCGGTAAGCGGCGGACTCCAACCCGAGCCGCTCGAGCCAGGTTCGGCAGTCAGCGCGGTGCTGGTACGCGGCGACATGAACATTGCCGGAACCTGCACGGTCACCTACATGGATGACACTCACGTGCTGGCTTGCGGACATCCGCTACTGCAAGCAGGGGCAGTGGACATTCCCATGACCAAGGCCACTGTGCTGGCCACCCTTTCGTCGACATACAACTCGTTCAAGATTGTGAATTCGACCGAACCGATCGGCGCATTTGTGCAGGACCGTCGCACCGGTATCATGGGACGCCTCGGCCATGAGCCCGACATGATTCCTGTGACATTGAACATCCGCGGGACGGCGCATCCCAAGCAGTTTCACTTTGAAGTGCTGAATAATCCCCGGATTACACCCACGGCGATGATGGCTACCGTGTTCAATGCGTTGCAGGGGATGAATGAGTATGGCGAGGACACGACCTATCGCCTGGATGGCAGCATTTCCGTGACTGGTTACCCCAAGCTCGATGTGCAGAATATGTATGCGCCGACGGACTCCGCAACGACCGCGGTGGGCATTGCTACCTCGATTGGCGACCGCTTCGGCCGCATCTATGAGAATCCTTACGAGACCCCGAAGATTTCGGGTGTCGAGCTGAACTTCGAGCTAGTGCCAGAACGGCGCTCAGCCCGGCTGGAGAATGCCCGCACCGACGTCACGGAAGTGCGAGCAGGAGAGACCATCACGATCGAAACACTGCTGCGACCCTATCGCGGCGAGAGCATCGTGAAGCAGATTCCGGTCACGATTCCGACCTCGACTCCCAAAGGCACATTGCGAATACTGGTGAGCGACGGCGAGACGCTGGATCGCTTGCGGCGAGTTCCTCCGGCGCTGAGCAGACGGTTGCCGCTGGGTTCCACAATTGCGCTGCTCAACAAAGAACACAGTAATTCGCAGGTCTACGTTTCGCTGCTCGAACCCAACCCGCAAGCCATGGTGAGCGATAGCGTGATGCCGACGCTGCCGCTTTCGGTCATCAATGTGATGGACGGCATGCGCGGCACACAAGAAATGGTCGTCGTGGGCGAGTCTGCAACCAGCGAGGCGTCGGCAGCCGTAGATTATGTGGTGACGGGCGCGCAGGTGATTACAGTCAACGTGAAGTAACGGGACTTCTCGGGCGCCGGTGGCCGCACGCAGCTGTGCTACGCTAACTCCATTCCCGCAAATACGATCATTCAGGAATGTTCATGAAGTCTCTTCGAGTGCTGCTTTCCTGCCTGCTGCTGGCATCGGTCGCGCAGGCCGAGGGCACGCGCCTCTGGCAGCAAAGCAAGTACGACGAGTTCGAAAAGGGTACGGTCCGAGGGGTCGCCATCAACAGTGATGGCAGCTTGTCTCTGGCGCCGGCGTTTACGTCGCTGTATACCTCTCCCTCGACATATTTGTGGGACCTTGTGTGCGATGCCGATGGAAACGTGTATGCCGCCGCAGGATCGCCCGCGCGTGTGTATCGCATTACGCCTGATGGAAAGACGAGCATCATTTTCGCCCCGCAGGAACTGTCGGTACAGGCGTTGGCGATTGACGGCAGCGGTGCGATCTATGCCGCGACCTCCCCCGATGGGAAGGTGTACAAAATCATGCGTGGTTCTGGCGCCGCCAAGCCGGCCGACACGGCGCATGCCACCACGCCGACCGACCCCAACTACAGCGCCAGCGTGTTCTTCGACCCCAAGACCAAGTACATCTGGGCATTGGCACTCGACAAGCAGGGACGGCTGTTCGTCGGCACGGGCGATCGCGGCGAAGTCTACCGCGTCGAAACGAACGGAAGCGGTGCGGTCTTCTTCAAGAGCGATGAGGCACAAATTCGCGCCTTACTGTTCGACAAGTCGGACAACTTAATCGCGGGGACGGACGGCAGCGGACTGGTGTATCGCATTTCGTCATCGGGCGAAGGCTTTGCCCTCTACAGCGCACCTAAGAAGGAAATCACCGCGCTGGCGATTGACGCCCAAGGCAACATCTACGCCGCTGGTGCAGGAGACAAGCGCGGGGGCAATCCTTCGTCGGCGGGCGGTCCGCCGTCGGGCCAAGCCGGCGCTACGCCGCAAGCGACGATAGTCCTTCAGCAGGCGCAGCCGCAATCTGCCGGAGGCGCTCCCGGGATTGCACCCACTCCTTACCCGAACGTCGTCAGCATCGGCGGCTCAGAGATTTATCGCATTGCGCCGGACGGCTCCCCGAAGACGATATGGACGTCTAAGGAGGACCTCGTGTACGCCCTGGCATTTGACGCCAACGGACGCCTAATCGCCGGAACAGGTAACAAGGGCAAGCTGTATGCAATCGGCGAACGCGATTACACCGACCTCACGAAAGCGAGCGCCAACCAGGTCACCGCACTGGTGCGAGCGCCGCAGGGCGGGCTTTATGCAGCAACCAGCAATCTGGGGAAGGTGTTTCTGATTGGAGCCAAGTCCGTCGACGAAGGAACTTTCGAAAGCGACGTGTTCGATGCCCGGATTTTTTCCCAGTGGGGTCGGCCCGAAGTTCGCGGCCAAGGCAACTACGAGCTTTTTGCTCGCAGCGGCAACGTGGAAAATCCCGATCGCAACTGGAGCGCATGGAAGAAGGTCGACGTCGCCAAGTCCGCAGCCGTCGACGCGCCGTCGGCACGATTCCTGCAATGGAAAGCAGTACTTCACTCGGGAAATCCGGCGCCGCTGATTGACAGCGTCTCCGTCAATTACTTGCCGAAGAATGTCGCGCCTGAAGTGGACGACGTTACCGTACTGGTGGGCTCGCGGGTGCCGTCGTCAGCGCATGCGAGCAATACAAACTCCGACAGCGCTGGTTTCGACTCGCCGATTCCCACAGTGCCAGACCGGCACTCCATCGCGGTGAAGTGGCGTGCGCGCGACGCCAACGACGACCAGCTTGTGTACACGGTCTACTACCGCGGCGACGGCGAGACCCAGTGGAAAAAGTTGCGCGAAGACGTGGTAGACCGGTACGTCAATCTGGAATCGGATTTATTTCCCGATGGCGGCTACACGATTCGTGTCGTTGCATCGGATGAACCATCGCATTCGATCTCGGACGCTTTGACCGGCGAGAAGTCGAGCGATCACTTCGAGGTCGACAACACTCCTCCGCAAGTTGAAATCACCAACAGCCACATCGAAGGCAACAAGCTGCATCTGGCTTTTCGCGCGGTTGACAGCTTTTCGCCCATCAGCCGGGCGGAGTATTCGCTTGACGCCGACGACTGGCAGGCCGCCGAGCCTGTCGGACAAATCTCAGATGCCAAGTCCGAGAGCTATGACCTGACAGTGCCGATGCCTGAAGTAAACACCAAGGATGCGGTGAAGGAGCACACGGTGGTGGTCCGAGTGTTCGATCGCTTCGACAATGTCGGTGTCGCGAAGGCCGTGGTCAAGGCTCCGTGAGAGACCGTCCGCAAGCACGATGAAGCTCCTCTCCATCCTCGATGTAGTCGGCCTGCTGGTGGGCTCTGTCTATTGCACCATTCCGGTGTTCTGGCTGGTGTTTCACCCTTTCGTGGAGCGTTGGCGTCAATACGGCCGGCGGTCTTACATGGCGATCTTGCCTGCGTGGGGTGTATTCATCGCAGCGGCCTTCGCGATTGGCTGGCCGTTCCGGCACCTGCACCTTTACGAGATTAAAGTGCCGTGGGTGATGGGCGTCCTGTTCATTTTGGCGGGATTCTCGATTTATCGCTCGTCGTCGCAGGGTTTCGATCGCGCCAAAGTTTCCGGATTAGCTGAGTTGGAGCCCGGTCAGCACGACCAGAAACTGGTAGTAACGGGAATCCGCACCCAGGTTCGACACCCCATCTATCTCGGGCATCTCTGCGAAGTCTTCGGTTGGACGGTCGGTACCGGGTCGATCGCACTCTGCGGTCTGCTGCTGTTCGCCGTCATTACCGGAGCAATCATGATCCGCAAAGAAGATGCCGAACTCGAAGCACGCTTTGGTGACCTGTACCGGCAATATCGCAATACCGTTCCGGCATTGCTGCCGAAATTCCCCGTTTAGTCCAACTAGCAATCAAGCTCCCGCTTCGCACTTCGCTACAATGAGCTTTCGCCCCGCCGCGTCGCGCCGGGCATTGGCCTACATGCAATTCGAACTCTTCGTAGCCGCACGCTATCTCCGAGCCAAACGCCGCCAGGCGCTCATTGGCGTCATCACGATCATTTCGATTGTCGGAGTCGCGGCCGGCGTGGCAGCGCTCATCATCGCGCTGGCCATCAACAACGGCTTTCGCCAAGACCTGCAGGATCGGCTGCTGGGCTCTTCCTCGCATATCAACCTGCTTCGGGTCGAGGCCGACGGCATTCGCAACTGGCAGCCGCTTCTCAATGAACTGACCAAGCAGCCGCATGTCGTTGCAGGCGCTCCAGCCATCTATGAACAGGTGCTGATCTCTCGCGGAGCACGTGCCCAAGGCGCGGTGCTCAAGGGAATCATCCCTTCAGAGGAAAGTAAGGTTAGCGACCTTCTTAACTCGGTAAAATTCGGCAGCGCCGAAGCTTTATCTGCAACGGCCGCAGCGACGAGCACTACTCCGGCGGATTCTGACGAGCCCAACCCACTTTCTGCCCAAATTACCTCCTCGATGGCGCCCATTGTGCTCGGCAAAGATATGGCTGACCAGCTCGGCGCAACTGTCGGCTCGGTTGTAACAGCGACCAGTCCCCAAGGTGAACTGACCCCGTTTGGCATCGTGCCCAAATACGCCCGCTTCAAGGTCGTGGGTATCTTCAGCTCGGGTTTTTACGACTACGACAACACCTGGGCCTTCATCCGCCTGTCTGACGCTCAACGATTATTCGATCTGAGCGACGTCATCTCCGTACTGGAATTCAAAGTGGACGATATTTACAAAGCAGGTGAGATTGGACGCCAACTGGAAGCAGCAGCCGGCAAAGGCTTCATGTCCACGAACTGGATGGAGCAGAACAAAGCTCTCTTCCGCGCCCTGCGCCTCGAACGCGTGGTCACTTTCATCACCATCGGACTCATCGTCTTTGTCGCGGCGCTCAATATTCTGATCTCGCTCATCATGATGGTGATGGAGAAGACGCGCGACATCGCTGTTTTGGTCTCGATGGGCGCCAAGCGCAAGCAGGTCCGGCGCATCTTTATCTACCAGGGCTTGCTAATCGGAGTGATCGGCACAGCCATCGGACTTGTGCTGGGATACTCCCTTTCCTGGGCCGCCGGACACTATCACCTGCTCTCGCTTTCCGCCGAGGTGTACTCCATTGACTACGTTCCTTTCGCTCCCCGTTTAAGCGACGCGCTCCTGGTTTGCGCTGTCGCAATCGGAGTTTCGTTTATTGCGACCCTCTATCCGTCGTGGTCGGCCGCCAGCGTGCTCCCAGCCGAAGCGCTACGCTACGAATAGGCGACTACAAATGGCGTATTTCGCCAGCGTTTAGCCCTTTTTTGCAGCCGAAGTGTCACTGACGCAAATACTCCGAACATGTTCTAATTCAGGAAGGCTGACCGCTTTCCATCGCCCGAAACAAAGGGAAATGGTGAGGTTCGGCCTGTTGTGGTACTTGAGGCGAAAAGCTGCATCTAACGGAACAGGCCGCTTTGTTACGGGTAGAGAACCTGAAAAAAGTGTTCCGCTCGGGTCAATCGGAACTGGTGCTCTTTGAAAATCTGTCGTTCCAAGTGCGGACCGGCGAAATGCTGGCAATCGTAGGCGAATCCGGTGCAGGAAAGAGTACCTTGCTGCACATCCTCGGAGTTCTTGATAGGGCTTCGGAAGGTGACGTATACTTCGCCCAACTCGATTTGGGTCGGCTTCCGGAAGAAGCTGCCGCAGAGTTCAGGGGACGGGAGCTCGGATTTGTCTGGCAGTTCCATTACCTGCTTCCTGAGTTCACTGCGGTTGAGAATGTCGCTATGCCGCTGCTGATGAAGGGTGTTAAGCGGCAGGAGGCTGAGCAGCAAGCCCTGCAGTGGTTGCAGGAAGTGGGGTTGGCGGACCGTGCCAGTCATCGGTCCGGTGAGTTGTCTGGAGGAGAACAGCAACGGGTAGCGCTGGCCCGTGCACTGGTGACCAGACCGAAGATCCTGATGGCCGATGAGCCGACAGGAGATCTCGACAACCGGACAGCGGACGCGGTATTTGAATTGATCGCAAAACTACATCGGGATTATCGGCTCACTTCGCTCATCGTTACCCACAACCATGCCTTTGCACGGCGCTGCGATAGGGTATTGCACCTGGAACGCGGACGGATGGTCGAGGTGTCGCCAGGCTCGCTGCCGTCGTAATGCAACCGGCAGCGTTGTTGAGGGTTTGCAGTAATTGAGGTCTCGCAAGAGTCTCATCATTCGGTCCAAATTGTTAGCGGACCGGCGCTCAAGGGAAGGTAGTTACAGAAAGCTGGCGGGAGCACAGAACCGAAAAAGGGAAATCTCCCGCGAAGCTTTTGGAGAGGTCCAATGTTCGAACGGTACACGGAAAAGGCCCGGCGCGTTATCTTCTTCGCACGTTACGAAGCCAGCCAGTTCGGCTCTCCGTACATCGAAACGGAGCACCTGCTGCTCGGCCTGCTGCGGGAAGACAAAGCGCTCACCAATAGGTTCCTGCGGTCACATGCGTCGGTGGAGTCGATCCGCAAGCAGATCGAGGCGCACACGACCATTCGGGAGAAGGTTTCGACTTCCGTGGACCTGCCCCTGAGCAACGAGTGCAAGCGCGTACTGGCCTACGCCGCGGAAGAAGCCGAGCGCCTATCGCACAAGCACATCGGGACCGAGCATTTGCTGTTGGGCCTGCTCCGCGAAGAGAAATGTTTCGCCGCCGAGATCCTGCACGAGCGCGGACTGCGTCTATCGAACATTCGTGAAGAGTTGTCGCGTACCTCGCAGGAGAAAGCGCAGCCTTCGCAGCGCAATCGTGAGTCTTCCCTGCTCTCCGAATTTTCGCGTGACCTCACCCAGGCCGCGATGGACAACCAGCTTGATCCCTTGGTGGGCCGCGATGCCGAGCTCGAGCGCGTCATCCAGATTCTGTGCCGCCGCACCAAGAACAATCCGGTATTGATTGGCGAGCCGGGCGTGGGCAAAACCGCCATCGTCGAAGGACTGGCGCAGCGCATCGCCGACGGCGAAGTGCCGTCATTCCTCGCCGACAAGCGCATCCTCGCTTTGGACTTATCTCTCATCGTGGCCGGGACAAAATATCGCGGCCAGTTTGAAGAGCGGCTGAAGACCATCATGAAGGAATTGATGGAGTCGCAGAACTCCGTCATCTTCATCGACGAATTGCACACGCTGGTGGGCGCGGGATCGGCGGAAGGCTCGCTCGACGCCGCCAACATCCTGAAGCCAGCCCTGTCGCGCGGCGAGATTCAGTGCATCGGCGCAACCACGCCAGCCGAGTTCCGCAAGTCGATCGAGAAAGATCGCTCGCTGGAGCGCCGCTTCCAAGCCGTTAAGGTTCCGCCACCTACAGAAGAAGACGCAGTAAAGATCCTGTTCGGCATCAAGGAGCGCTACGAAAAGTTTCACGCCGTCACCTACACCGACGACGCGATCAACATCTCGGTGTCGCACTCCAACCGCTACCTTCCCGACCGCTTCCTGCCTGACAAGGCCATCGACTTGATCGATGAAGCCGGTGCGCGCGTGAAGCTACGCCAGACTTCCCTGCCCGAGGACATCACCGAGGTGCAGAAGCGGATCAAGTTCATCGTGCATCGCATGGAAAGCGCCATTGCGAACCACGAGTTCGAGAAGGCGCGTTTCTACTCTGACGAAGAACGCAAGGAGCGCGACAACCTGCGCACCCTGCGCGAGAAGTATCACCTCGATGAATCTTCGACCGGCGTAGTCGGCCGCGAAGACATCGAAGACGTGGTTTCGCGCTGGACCGGCGTGCCCGTCGCTTCTATCAAGGAAGAAGAGAGCCAGAAGCTGCTGCGCATCGAAGAAGAGCTGCACAGGCGGGTCATCTCGCAGGACCGCGCGATCTCGGCGCTAGCGCGTGCGATTCGCCGTTCACGTGCGGGCCTGAAGAGCCCGAACCGGCCCATCGGCTCGTTCCTGTTCCTCGGCCCTACCGGCGTCGGCAAGACGGAAGCCGCGCGCACCCTGGCGCAATTCATGTTCGGCAGCGAGAAGTCGCTGGTTCGCTTCGACATGTCGGAGTACATGGAGAAGCACTCGGTCTCCAAGCTGATCGGCTCGCCTCCGGGATACGTTGGCTACGAAGAGGGCGGCCAGTTGACCGAGCGCGTCAAGCGCGCGCCGTACTCGGTGGTCCTGCTCGACGAAGTCGAGAAGGCACACCCTGACCTGTTCAACATCATGTTGCAGGTGTTCGAAGACGGCCAGTTGACTGACGGCCTCGGCAACACCGTCGACTTCAAGAACACCATCATCATCATGACCTCCAACATCGGCGCGCGGCACTTGCAGAAGCGCACCGGCCTTGGGCTTCCAGTCCGACGCTGGATGACATGGTCTCCGGCAAAGTCGAGGACATGGTGAGGAGCGAAGTGAAGCGCACCTTCAACCCCGAATTCCTTAACCGTCTTGACGAAGTCATCATCTTCAACGCGCTCAGCGAGGCCGACCTGATCCAGATTGTCGAGTTGATGGTGAACCTGCTCAACCAGAACCTGGCGCAGCGCTCCATCACCGTCACGGTAACTGAGGATGCGCGCAAGTGGATCCTCAACAAAACGGTTGTCGACCGCAGCTACGGCGCGCGGCCCCTGCGGCGCGCTCTGCAGAAGTACATCGAGGACCCGCTGTCGGAGGCGCTCATCCAGGGCCCGTTCCAGCAGCGTCCGGCGTTCATCGAGGTGTACCTCGACAACGACCAGCTCTTCTACCGCCCGGTGGGCGAGGAGAGCGTTGAGGGAGTCCTGCTGTACAGCACGCCTCTGATCTAACACGGACTTCGCGTTGAATTCAGGGGAGCGGCGACGCTCCCCTTTTCTTTTTGCTACCTTGGAAGTAGATGAATAACGGCACCAAAAAGCGAATCGCCATTGACATGGATGAAGTGCTGGCGGATACCCTCGCGCAGTTCCTGCTGGAATACAACCGCGAATTCGGCGAGGCCCTCACCAAAGCTCATCTCACCGAGCGAAAGCTGGCCGAAATCATTCCTGCCGACCGCCGCGCCCGCCTTCGCAGCTATGCCAAGACTCCGGGCTTCTTCCGCGACATACCTGTGATGGATGGCAGCGCGCCCGTCATACGGAATTGCGCGAGCACTATGAAGTCTTCATCGCCACCGCAGCTATGGAGTTTCCCAGCTCGTTCAATGAAAAATACGAGTGGATCAAGGCGCACTTCTCCGATTTCCCCGATAGTCACATCGTGTTTTGCGGTGACAAGAGCGTAATCGCCACCGACTTCCTCATCGACGACAGCCCTCGCCACTTTGACCGCTTCTCCGGACAGGGGCTCTTATTCACCGCGCCCCACAATCTCAAAGAAGACCGCTATCCGCGGCTGAACGACTGGTCGGACGTGCGGCGCCAGTTCCTTTAGAATTAGATCAGCATGGAACTTCTGGTCTACTCGTCCTCTTGGTGTCCTGACTGCCGAACGGCCAAGCGTTTCCTCGAAAAACACGGCATTCCCTTCACCGAAATCAACATCCAAACCACTCCCGGAGCGGCCGACGAGGTCATTCGACAAACTGGCAAGCGCGCGATCCCTCAGTTCGTCATCGACGGTCGGTGGGTGCAACCGTATCGACCCGGCGAGGGATTTCTGTACGAAGAGATGAGCGAACTACTCGGTGTCGTGGACGAAGGCTGAGCCTCCAGACCTGCGTGATGTCTCTCGCCCGCTGCCCGTACCATTTACAATAGAGGGTTGCGTTCCCCCTGAAACTGCAGCCTATCTAAGGAGCCCGCCTTGATCGCACGTTATACCCGCCCCGAATGGGCCGCATCTGGAGTGACCAGAACAAGTTCCGCACCTGGCTGGAGGTCGAACTCGCGGCCACCGAAACCCTCGCCGAGGCCGGACTGGTGCCGCAGTCGGCGGCCAGAGCCATTCGCGAAAAAGGCGACTTCGACCTCGACCGCATCAATGAAATCGAGGCCGAGGTCAAGCACGATGTCATCGCCTTCACCACGGCCGTGGCCGAGAAAGTCGGCCCCGAGTCGCGCTGGCTGCACTACGGACTCACCTCCAACGACGTCGTCGACACCGCGCAGGCGCTGCTGGTGAAGCAGGCGTCGGCCATCATTCGCGAAGACCTGAAGAAGCTGCGCGACGTGCTGAAGCGCCGTGCCTGGGAATTCAAAGACACTCCCATGATCGGCCGCACCCACGGCGTTCATGCCGAGCCCATCACTTTCGGGCTGAAGCTGGCCAACTGGTACTCCGAAATGCAGCGCAACATGGAGCGCTTCGAGTTGGCAGCCGAGCAGATGCGCGTCGGCAAGCTCTCGGGCGCGGTCGGCAACGGCGCGCACCTCGATCCCGAATTCGAAGAGAAGATCTGCCAGCGGCTTGGGCTAAATGTCGCGGCGGTGTCGTCACAGGTCATTCAGCGCGACCGGCACGCGTTTTACGTCGCCACGCTGGCCGTCATCGCCTCAACGCTCGACAAGATCGCCACCGAAATCCGCCACCTGCAGCGCACGGAGGTCCGCGAGGCCGAAGAGTACTTCAGCGAGAAGCAGAAGGGCTCGTCGGCCATGCCTCACAAGCGCAATCCCATAACCTGCGAGCAGATCAGTGGCCTCGCTCGCGTGGTGCGCGCCAACACCCAGGCCGCGATGGAGAACGTGGCACTCTGGCACGAGCGCGACATCTCGCATTCCTCGGTCGAGCGCGTCATCCTGCCCGACTCGACTATCCTGGTGGACTATCTGCTCAACAAAACCACCAACCTCATCTCTCAGTTGATGGTCTATCCGCAGCGCATGATGAGAAATCTGGAGTCCACCGGCGGGCTCGTATTCAGCGGACAGTTGCTGCTCGACCTTGTCCAGGCCGGCGTACTGCGTGAAGACGCCTATCGCGTGGTCCAAGGGAACGCCATGAAGGCATGGAAAGAAGAATTGAATTTCCACGACCTCATTATGAAAGACAAGGAGATTACTTCGAAGGTGAAGCGCGATACGCTCGAGCACGCGTTCGATCTGAAGCGCCCGCTGCGCAATATCGACAAAATCTTTCACCGTGTCTTCGGCGAAACCAGCGGCGACTGGGGAGTATAACTTTTCGCAGCCGATAAATTCACCACTGAGGCACGGAGATCACGGAGGTTTTCTTTATGATTTCCAACTCTTCTCCGTGTCCTCTGTGCCTCCGTGGTGAAAAGCCTTCTGCTTACGACAGCCGGTTGATGATCGACGCAACATAGCCCGCGCCAAATCCGTTGTCGATGTTTACCACCGACACATTCGATGCGCAGGAGTTTAACATTCCCAGCAGCGCGCTCAGTCCGTGGAACGAAGCTCCGTAGCCAACGCTCGTGGGGACCGCAATCACGGGAACGCCCACCAATCCACCCACAACGCTCGGCAGTGCGCCCTCCATCCCAGCGCAAACAATCACGACCCGCGCGCCCGTGAGCACCTCGCGCTGCGCCAGCAGGCGATGAATCCCAGCAACGCCCACGTCGTAAACATGTTGCACCTCGTTGCCCATGACTTCTGCCGTCACCACAGCTTCTTCGGCAACAGGGATGTCGCTCGTCCCCGCCGACACCACCACGATCTTTCCCTTGCCGCGCACAGTGTCGTCTTGCGACAACGTGATCGCGCGCGCCAATTCGTGATACTCAGCCTTGCGCAACTTGCTCTTGACTGCCTTGAACTGCTCGGGTGTCGCACGTGTGGCCAGCACGTTGTTCCCGTGTTTGGCGAGACGCAAGAAGATAGCAGCCAGGTTCGCCGGGGTCTTTCCAGGCCCAAAGATGACCTCAGCCATGCCGACGCGCAGCGAGCGGTGGTGGTCGACGTTGGCGAATCCGAGGTCTTCAAAGGGCAAATGCTTGAGCTGCTGCATCGCCTCGTCGGGCGAGAGCTTGCCCTTGCGTACTTGCTCGAACAGCGTCTTGATCGCTTCAGATTTCATGCGCATGAGCGACGCCCCAGCGCCGCATTGCGAGATTACCATCTCTCGCGCCTGCAACGGCAAGCCGCCCAGACCGCAGCATTCGCAGTGTTACGATAAATCCTGCATGCCCACTTCCGGCAACCCGGCTCTTCGCAATTTGACCATCGCTGTCACCGGCGCCAGCGGGTCTATCTTCGCCAGGCACTTGCTCGACGCTCTTGATCGCGACGACCGCGTCGGCACCGTCAACTTGATTTTCTCCGACAGCGGCTTGCGGGTAATGGCCGAAGAGTTGGGCGCGAGCGGGCGGGCCGAACTGGTTTCCAAGCTGCTCGGGCGCGAATCAGCCAAAATTCAGCAACAAAACAACGCCGACATCGGCGCCAACGTCGCCAGCGGTTCGTATCCTGCCGATGCCATGATCGTATTGCCGTGCAGCATGGGCACGCTCGCACGAATTGCCAACGGCACGGCAAACCAGCTCATCGAGCGCGCCGCCGATGTATGCCTAAAGGAACAACGTCCGTTGATCCTCTGCGTACGCGAGACTCCGTTCAACCGCATTCATCTGCGCAACATGGTGCTCGCAGCCGAGGCGGGAGCGATAATCTTCCCCGTCATTCCGGCGTTCTATTTCCAGCCCGCTTCTACCGACGACATCGCAAGAGAGTACGTGAATCGAGTTCTAGCCCACATCGGCCTGCCGCAGCCTGACGCGTACCAGTGGAAGGCCGCCGCCCGCTAACCCGGCACTTCCGCGGTTTGTCGAAGCTTCTTCTGCCGCTCCCGCAACATCTCCAAAAATTGCCGCATGGTCTCAGGCGAGTGTCCGGCAAAGTGGTTATTGACGTAGGTGTACACCTTCAAGTTCCTTGACAGCAGGGCATCCACCACCGCGCTCCACTCAGCCAACTCGCGCCTGCGATCGACAACAGTCTTGTCCCACGTCTGGGTTAACTTCTCGATCTCATAGCGATCTCCCAGCAGGCGCACATAGGCAAAGTCCGTAGTCACAACGTCACCTATAGCGGAAGGGCGTGTCATCCACGGGTGATCGATCAGCGCCAACGCCACGCGATGCTCGCGCAGCAAATCCAGCAGCTCTTCGCACACCCACGCCTTGTTTCGAATCTCCAGCGCAAACCGAAAGTCCAATGGCAGTTTTGGCAAGAAGGCACGCAGCCGCGCGAAAAACTCATCCGGCCTCGGAAATTGCTTCTTGTTGTAGTACGGAAACTGAAAAAGCGCGGGTCCGAGCTTGTGTTCCAGCAACGACATTACGTTCATGAAGTCTCGAAACTGGCTGTCACAATCCACCAGGCACGCCTCATGAGTGATGGATTGCGGCACCTTGCAGGTAAAAACAAAATCTTCTGGAGTCTGCGCGAACCAGCGGCGCACGGTCTTCTCTGCCGGGACTCCGTAAAAGGTCGCGTCCACTTCGAGCGACTTGAACTGCTCGGCGTAGTAGCCCAAATAGCCGCTCTTCTTCAGGCCCGGTGGATAAAATGACTTCTCCCAGCCCTCGGCAGTGAACGAGCAACTTCCCACTAGCAGGTGATCGAGGTTTTCCACCCCCGAATTGTAGGCGAGCGCCGCGCACTTGCCCAAGCCTGTCACGCGCCGCACCCGTATAATCACCGCGGAAGCAGCCCAAACTGCCGTGCCTGATACCTCTCAACTGAATGACGAGATACAGCGCCTCGCGCGCAAGGTTGGCTTCGACCTCGCCGGAGTTGCCAGTGCTGCGGACGCGGACGAACACCGCTTCTTCCCCGCGTGGGTCGCCGAGGGTTACGCCGGAGAAATGCATTATCTCGAGTCTCGCAATGACTCTGGCGAGCTGAAACGCGCGTCGCTCGCCAACGCCGCGCCTTGGGCACGCTCCGTCGTCGTTTGCGCCCTGAACTACAACACCGACCAGCCCTACTCCACCCACGCGGGATCCACGACGCAAGGCTGGATCTCCCGCTACGCCTGGAGCCAGCGCGATTATCACGATGTGTTGCTCGAAAAACTTCGGCGCCTCGAAGCAGAGTTCGTCTCGCTTTGCGAACGCAACGGCGCGGGAACCCCTCGTACCTGGTGCTACGTTGACACCGGCCCGGTCATCGAACGAATTTTTGCGAAACATGCAGGTATCGGCTGGATCGGCAAGAACACCTGCATCCTGAATGAAGACCTCGGCTCATGGCTTTTCCTGGGCGTCATGTTGACTTCAGTTCCGCTCACTGCGTCAATTCCCGCACTAGATCGATGCGGCTCCTGCACCCGCTGCCTCGATGCCTGCCCCACCCACGCCTTCCCTGCTCCGTATCAACTCGACGCGACCAAATGCATTTCCTATCTCACCATCGAGAAGCGAGGGCCAATTCCCCAAGACCTTCGCGCCGGAATCGGCCGTCAGGTATTTGGCTGCGACATTTGCCAGGACGTTTGTCCCTGGAACCGCCAGGCCCCCATCGCGAGTCAGCCCGATCTTGGCGCACGCCAGCCGCTGGTCAATCCCGAACTCGATTGGCTTGCCCGCTTGGGTCTCGACGAGTTTCGCCAGCTTTTTCGCGGCACACCTGTAAAGCGCACCAAACGCTCCGGCCTCCTGCGCAACGTAGCCATTGCCATGGGAAACGGTGGCGAAGCACGGTTTCTTAGCGCGCTCGAAGAACTCGCCCAAAACGAAGACCGCACCGTCGCGGAGGCCGCCGAATGGGCCATTGCGCAGCTTCACTCCCGCGCTCAGTCAGAAGCCAGCAACTGACCCACTCTGACGATCCCCCGCCGCCAAACAAGTGTGACAACACGTTGCATTCTGTCTATAACAGAGGTAGATGACACAAGCTCTCAGCCGCCGCCTTAAGCAGGCGCGATTCAGCAGTGCCCAACAGGAGGCATTGCTAAGCATCGCAGTGACCGCCGGCACAATCAACGATGTTGCTGACGCAATCTGCGAACGCCATGGTCTGACCCGCTCGCAATACAACGTGCTGCGCATTTTGCGGGGCGTTTATCCCGAAGGGCATCCGCGCTGTGAAATCGCTCAGCGCATGTTGGAACGCGCACCCGACGTCACCCGACTGGTTGACCGCCTGCAAGCTCAGGGATTGGTCCGGCGCAACCGCAGTTCGAAAGATCAGCGCCAGGCCATCACCCGAATCACTCCGAAAGGCCTGAAGTTGCTCGAAGGCATTCAACCTGAGATTGACGAACAGGGGACGACTCTCCTCGGCCGGTTGAGCGACAAGGAGTGCCACGAGCTCAGCCGTCTCTGCGCGCTGATCTTCGACACCGAGATTTCCCTGCTCGAGAAATCTGGCACAGACGTTTGAACCCTCCCCAGAGGGAGGGTTCGGTGGTTGAAGTCGCTGACGAGAGTCTCGAACGGCTCACTGAAATGGCGCGGCAAGCCAGTAAGAATCACTTCATCGTGGAGACGCCTAGGCGCGTGCAACGTTGGCGGCTTGGAGCCCTTTGGGTCCCGTGGTGACATCGAACTCGACGGTTTCGCCCTCATTCAGGCTCCGGTATCCCGATTCCTGAATGGCCGAGAAATGCACGAACACATCCTCGCCGGTTGAGCGCTGAATGAAACCGTAGCCCTTCGCCCCATTGAACCACTTGACTGTGCCTTTTTCTCTCACAACTTACTCCTTTCGCAGGTTCGTACTGAGATAACCCCTGCTTCGCGGAAGGTCTGGACATAACCGTGACACACGACCAGACGACGTCTCCACGTTGCCGGGAAACAGGGTTGCCGCTCAGCTCGCAGCTCGATCACAATGAAAAAGACCGCATTCACGACGTGGCGAGTAGTACTACTTCGCCACGAAGCGCGTGCAGCCGTTTTCCAACACGTGAGGTTTCACTGCTGACAGAAACATCAACCCAAATCCGAATTCAGCTTAAGCCGAAATTCCCCAACCCCGCCCTTTAGAGGGGGAGCTACGAATGATTACAGGAAGGATTAGTTTTGGCAAGTGTTTTAGTCACAGTAGCTTGGAAGCTATTCAAGACGTATCCGCGTCTCCACGAAAGTGGAACCGCGCTCGGCCTTCGCCGCTGATACGATTGAGTGAGGATGAGCGATCGAACCACATCCGGCGGCGAGGGTCTCGGGTCTACTCCGGCGAGGTCTGACAGGAATCCCCCCACAACCGACCAACGCGCCGCTAAGTTGCTCTCCAACAGTGGCTTAGATGGAGGACCCCTACGACCGGGCGCCGCCGCCAAACGCCTGCTGGAGCAAGATGACGCGCGCGAGATGTTTCTGCACGAGTCCGAACCCATCGGCCTGTTTGGCCGCCTGCGCCGCTACGGATGGCCCACGCTTCGCTACCTGACGCAAACCGAGGTTCATACCTACGCCTTCTCGGTTGCGGCGAACTCGCTCCTGTCGATTTGCCCACTGATCGTTCTGCTGCTCACCATCGAGCGCCGTGTTTTTCATTCGCCGCAGATGTATAACGTCGTGCTGCAACTGTCTGCACGATTTTCTGCCCAGCAACCAGGACTTCGTGATTCGCAATTTGCAGTTCCTCGCCAGCGTGCAGGGGCGCGGACAAGCGCTCTCGCTGGTGATGCTGCTCATCACGTCCACAGGAATTTTTCTCCCATTGGAAGTTGCTCTCAACAGCATCTGGGGATTCCCAAAGAACCGCTCCTACATCATGAATGCGCTGGTTTCAGTATTGCTGGGGATTGCCTGTGCCTCGTTGGCGCTGCTCTCTGTGTATTCTGACCGCAGAGAATCTGAAATTCTTGGGACTGGTCATCGGCGATCAGAATTTCGTGTTTCGGGGCGTCGGGGTTCATCGTAATGAAGTCCTTCGCGATCATCACTACCATTACAATCTATTTCCTCATCTACTGGATATTGCCGCACGGAAAAGTGCCGATGCGCGCAGTGCTTCCTGCCGCCATTACCACTGGCCTGCTTTCGGAAGGCGCTAAGTACCTCTACATCTTCCTGCTGCCCCGGTTGAATTTCCAGGAGGTGTACGGTCCCTTCGCGGTCTCCGTGACCCTGATCTTCTGGTCGTTCTGGAGTGGAATGCTCCTGTTGGGCGGAGCCTACCTGTCGGCCGCCGCACATGCCGACCGGGTCGAAGCCCAGCGCGCCGCGCCAACGGAAGGGTAGCGGTACACGCCGCCCGAGACCGTGACGTTATAACATTCGTAATAACGGCTTTTCTGCCGGTGCAGACTGCGGGAGGCCCACTTGCCTACCTCTCGGCGGGCCCCGTGACGTCCTTTACCGTCTGTCCCATGACATACCTTCCACTCCTGAGCCAGCCTACCAATTCGCGTTGTTGCTATAAGTTCACATCGCGTTGACAAAATCGTGACAACCAGCCGGCGGTGCACCGCTATTTTCAGCGCAACTGCGCAACTAGTGTCTCCGGGTCACCGATTCCGGGTTTGATACGGCCTCTCGCACAAGCGAATACAGAAACGACTTACAGACACTCAACTGTCAATCGATGACAAAAAGGAGCCCTCCAATGAAGAACGACAAGACTATTGGATTCCCAACGACCGCACTCGCCATCGCTGCGGCTGCATTACTGCTGCTTAGCGCTGGTATAACCAACGCTCAAGAGAGTGCAAGAAAACAGCCGGTCTCCATCACGACCATTTCGTCTACCGTTCCCAGCAACGGTGATATCAACCCATACGGAATATTTGCGGTTCCGAAAACGGTTGGTCATCTCACCAAAGGAAACATCCTCATCAGCAACTTTAACGCCAGCAGCAATCTCCAGGGCACGGGGACAACCATTGTGCAGATCTCCCCTACCGGAAACTTCAGCGTGTTCGCGCAGATCGACCCAACGACGCTGCCAGGCTCGTGTCCAGGCGGTGTTGGTCTGACGACTGGTTTGGTTGTGTTACGCAGCGGCTGGGTAATTGTCGGCAGTTTGCCGACTTCCGACGGCATGTCCGATACCGCACAAGCCGGATGCCTGATCGTTTTGGACAGCAACGGGAATGTCGTGGAGACCATCACGGACCCGCAAATCAACGGCCCCTGGGACATGACGGTTTACGATCGGAGTGGCCAGAACGGCGATCACCCAAGTGACGCAACCCTGTTCGTTACCAACGTTTTGAACGGAACCGTCGCCGGAAACGGATCGATTGTCAACGAGGGCACCGTGTTGCGAATCGTGCTCTCGGTGCCCCAGTCATCGCCGCCGACTGTAGAGTCAATCTTTGCAATTGGCACGACGTTCCCGGAACGCACTGACCCCGCCGCTTTGGTGATTGGGCCCACCGGCGTGGCACTCAGCAGTAACAACAAACTGCTGTACGTTGCAGACAGCCTGAACAACCGGATTGCGGCGATTAACAATCCGCTGACTCGTTCAACCAGTGCTGGCATTGGTTCTACGTTTATCAGCGGAGGTGGCCTGAACGATCCTCTGGGGTTGGCGCTGGCTGCCAACGGAGACATACTCGCCGCAAATGGCAACGACGGCAACATGGTGAGGATCAGGCCAAATGGCACGCAAAAGGAAACTGTCCTGCTGGATCCAGCAGGCGCAGGGGTCCTTTTCGGTCTTATCGATGTTCATGGACAAGGCGTTTATTTCGTGGACGACGGAACGAACACCTTGGACCGGCTGCCTTGAGTTTCTCAAGGCCAGTCGGCGGGAAGCAAATCTTAAGCATCTAGCTTCAAATGTACCGTCCCGCCGGGCGGGACTGGAGTTGGGCATCCCAGGTTAGCGCCGAAAAGCGCGGCGCGAACCTGGGGCACCCGGCAACGGAAAATTAGATTAGTCAAAAATGTTCCACGTGGAACATTTCTCTGTTCGCACAGAATGAGCGAATTACAATTCCCATTTTAGGAATTTCAAAGATCCACAGGACTTGCGTCTCCGCGGGCATCCTTTGCTGCAACTCGCGAATCCATTCCTTCAGACCGCAAGAGGATGCCATGATACGCAAACTGAAATCAGGCGAATATCGTCTCTACTCGCGTAAGAAAGATGCCAAGACCGGCAAGCGCCGTAATCTTGGCACCTTCAGCACCAGGGAAAAAGCCAAGGCCCACGAGCGGGCCGTGCAGTATTTCAAGCGCGCGGGATAACGCAGCGGCCTAAATCGGGCATCAGCGTCCCTCGCCGCAAAGATCGACGCTCATGGCGACAGAAGAGAACAGCGGTCCTTCGCGAATCGCTCTTCGCCTTTCGCTCTTCGCTAATTGCTAGTTGCTAATTGCTCGATGTTCACTTCGCTCTGGTCCATTCATCCACCCAACCATTCACGGTCTGGTACCAAAGCCGGCCGTTCTGCGGCTTCAGCACCCAGTGGCCTTCGTCGGGGAAGTACAGCAGCTTCGACGGCACTTTGAGCCTCTGCAGGGTGGTGAACAGCTGGAAGCCTTCAGACACATCGAGGCGGTAGTCGAGTTGGCCGTGAACAACCAGCATCGGCGTCTTGAAGTTCGTCGCGTACAGATGTGGAGACCACTTGCGATACATCTCGCGGTTGGTCCATGGAGTGCCTTTGAACTCCCACTCGTTGAACCACAACTCCTCGGTGGTGCCGAAAGCTGACTCGGTGTTGAACATGCCGTCGTGCGATACCAGGCACTTGAAGCGATCGGTGTGGCCCTCGATCCAGTTGATGGCGTAGCCGCCGTAGCTTGCGCCCAAGGCGCACTCGCGGTCTTTGGCGATGAAGGGATAGGTCTTCTCGGCGTAGTCGAGGCCGAGCATGAGGTCCTCAAACGGCGCGCCGCCCCAGTTGCCGTTAATGGCGTCGATGAACTTCTGTCCGTAGCCGGTCGAGCCGTGGAAGTTCACCATCACGACGACGTAGCCGTTCGCGGCAAACAGCTCGGGATTCCAGCGGTACGACCAGTCGTCGCCCCACGCGCCCTGCGGTCCGCCGTGAATGAGGTATTTCACGGGATATTTGTTCTTGGCATCGAAGTTGGGCGGCCTCACGAGGAAGCCCTGCACCTTCTCCTTCGCTGCACCCGTGAACCAGAACGTCTCCATCGGCTGCATGTCGATCTTCGACAGAACGTCATCGTTCATGTGGGTCAGAGGCTTCGACTTCGACATGAGGCAGTCAGGCACGGTGTACGAGTTGGGCGGAAACGCCATCCGGCACTGCGGGAACAGCAGCGGCGCCGCATAGATTTCGTTCGGCGCCGAGATCGACATGGTGTCAAACACCAGCATCTTGCCGTCAGGCGTGGGTGTGGGGCTGTCGTTATAGCCGTCCACCAGTTCCTGCGGCCAGGGATTCGGCTGGCCGATATTCAGCGCATAGATCGGCGAGCGGCCTTCGTTGCCTGCCGTCAGGTAGATTGTCTTGGAGTCGGGCGACCAGGCAATCGAGTCTACCCAGCGGTCGAAGCTCGGTGTGAAATCGCTGGCCTTACCGCTGGCGCGGTCGTACAGCATCAGGCGGAAGTGGTCGCTCTCATAACCTCCACGCAACTGAGCGCGGTAGGCGATGTACTTGCCATCGGGCGAGTAGATGGGTGTGCTGTCGTTCCCGGGATTCGCGGTAATGCGTTTCGCGGACCCTCCGGCAGCGGACACCGTAAACAGATCGCTATTGGTGCTGGTGGCTTCCGTCTCATCCGTATTGCAGGTGTAGGCCACTTCCTTCCCGTCGGGCGAGAACGCATACTGGTCCTGACCACCGAGGCTGAAGGGCGGCACATCGAATACGCCGGGCGTAAGGTCGCGCGCGACGCCACCTTCGCTCGACACGATGAACAGATGACTTTTCTTGCCGTCGTAGTAGTGGTTCCAGTGGCGGAACATTAGCTTGTCATAGACGCGCGCCTTCACCTTCGACTTGGCTTGCTCTTCATCGCGCTGCTGGTTGCAGGCGTCGTCTTTGCAGTCGGGCCAAACGGTCGAGAGGAACAGGACGCTCGTGCCGTCAGGCGACCAAGTGCCGCCGGAAGCTTCGGTCGAAATCGAAGTGACTTTTTTCGGCTCGCCCGCAAGTGCTCCGTTGGCGGGATCGAAGTCCTGCACCCAGATCTGCGAGCTGCCGCCATCGCGTGACGACTCGAAGATCACGCGCTTGCCATCGGGCGAAAAGCGCGGACGGTCTTCACCCACGCTAGTCGCCGGAGTCAGGCGTTTCGCTTCGCCGCCGCCCACAGGGATGATCCACAGATGCGGCGTCTTGGTGTTGGCGTCGAGGCTGACGTCAACCGCGCTGAACGCCACCCATTTGCTGTCGGGCGAAACCGTGGGTTCGCCGACGCGATTGAGCTGCATCATGTCTTCAAAGGTGAAGGGATGCTTGGCCTGAGCTTGGGCGAAGAGAGAAAACGCAAGCAGGAACAATGCGATACGACGCAACATGACGCCTCCGGAGCGGGGCCGATGCGGAAAAGACCGGGATGCCCGCGCAAACTGTCCAGTTTAAATCAATGGTGGGAGAAGGAGCAGATCGGCAGGGGAGAAGATCGAGTTTGGTGTCGGTGGCGTCGGTTGTGATGAGGCCTGTTCGCGACAAGCGAGGTTTTGCTTTCTAGTGGTATATTGTTCTGCCACAAGCTGCCCATTGTGCGACCGAGATCCCTGCGTCTATGCTGCAAAACTTAATATTTAGGGCAAGCCTCGGTTTGTCTTGGAGGCCCTGTAAGGAGGCGTCGCCATGTCACCCTCAGCCGCGCACCGAGAGTCAAAGTCCCGCCAACCCGTCAGAGTTGAAACTCCGACCAACCAAGCGCAGTATTCGCTAGCCGAGGTCAAGGCGATGGGCAAAGCGTTGCGCGACAAGTGTCCGCGCGATTCCCACGCCGAATGGAATCCGCCGCGCAACCGGCCGGATCCGGTAAGCGTGGTGCTCAAGACCGACGAGGGGCGCATGCCCGATCTCCTGCCGCTGCGTCACGGGCGCATGGTGGCGTCTCCCTTCACCTTCTACCGGGGCTCGGCGTTCGCCATGGCGCTGGATCTGGCGGGCAGTCCCGCAACCGGCCTACGCGTGCAATGCGGTGGAGACTCCCACCTGGTTAACTACCGGGGACTTGCCACTGCGGAGAGGCAAGTCATCTTCGCCATCAACGACCTCGATGAAACCCTCCCGGCGCCATGGGAGTGGGACCTCAAGCGGCTGGCGGCGAGCATTGTGGTCGCCTGTCGCGACAACGGCCTCAGCGATTCCTTCGCCAAGGATGCGGTCCTCGGCTGCGTCAGGTCGTACCGCGAGCGCATGGCTGAGTTCGCCGAGATGAAGGTGCTGGACCTGTGGTATTACGCCATCGAAGCGAACATGCTGATCGCGGACATAAAGGACCCCGCGCTCCGCCAGCGCGCAATCAAGCGACTGGCGCAGGCGCGCGAGAGCGCCACCTCCGAAGGCCTCTTTCCCAAGCTCGTAGATGCTTCGAGCGGGGCAAAGCACTTCAGAGACCAGCTTCCGGCCATCTTCCACTGGAAAGGTCACACCCCCGGGGAGATCCACCGGGAAGTCAGGGAAGCCATCGCCAGGTACCGCGAAACCCTGGCCCCGAGCCATCAAGTGTTGTTCGATCGTTACGAGATGGCGGACGCTGCTCTGAAGGTCGTGGGCGTCGGAAGCGTCGGCACCCGCTGCTGGATGCTTCTACTGACGGCCCGCAAAGGTGGAGATCCCCTCATTCTTCAAGTGAAGCAGGCCCGCGCCTCGGTGCTGGAGGGTTTTGCGGGAAAGAGCGTTTATCCGAACCACGGACAGCGTGTGGTGAACGGCATCCGGCTCATGCAGCCATCCAGCGACATCTTCCTGGGATGGACGAAGGGCGGGGAAGGACTTCACTACTATGTTCGCCAGATGCGGGACGTCAAGATCAAGTTTGCCGTCGAGACGTTCGGCAAGGTCGAGATGAGCCGCTTCACCGAATGGTGCGGCTACTCCCAGGCGCTCTCCCATGCGCGCTCCGGTCCGCCCGCGCTGATCAGCGGCTACCTGGGCAAGAGCGACGTGTTCGACAAGGCGGTGGCCGCGTTCGCCGTTGCCTACGCCGACCAGAACGAATCAGACCACGCCGCGCTCGCACGTGCGGTCCACAACGGAAAGGTCGCGGCGGTTATTGAAGAAGCGAAGTGAGTCGCTCGAATATACGCCGCCAGCGTTCTTGCGGCTGGCGGCGCAGATCTGGGGATGTTACTGCCGCCTGCGACGGGAATGATCCACAGATGCGGCGTCTTGGTATTGGCGTCGAGGCTGACGTCAACCGCGCTGAAAGCCACCCACTTGCTGTCAGGCGAAACCGTGGGCTCGCCAACCCGTTTGAGCTGCATCATCTCCTCGAAGGTGAAGGGTGTTTGGCCCGAGCTTGGGTGAAGAGAGAAAACGCAAGCAGGAAGAGTGCGATACGACGCAACATGATGCCTCCGGGCGGGGCAAGGAAGCCCGCGCAAACCGTTTAGTCTAAATCACCGGGCATGGACGAGCACGGAACGCACGAAGAATTCGGTCTCATCCGGCAGGTGGCTGGCGATCGCGATATAAAGGTGCTTAGCGAGTGCCGGCATAAACGATGCGCGGCCCGTAGGAGGAGTGTGAGATGGCCTTGTATCGAAGTGCAATTCTTGTGCTGCTGCTGTGTATGAGTAGCTTCACAGTTGGTTGGGCGCAAACCAGTCCCAAAGAGCAGCCCGGCAACCCGAATCAGCCGCCGAAGGTGCTCGTACAGGCTGACGGAACGGTGGAGCTACCGGCAGAGTCGGTGCCAATGTCGAAGTTCCTCACACCGGAAGCCAAGGCCTATCTCAACCAGCACCTGCACGACATGCAGGACCCAAACGCGACGTACATGGAGAAGGGCATACCGCGTTTCATGGTTCCTTATCTCGAGCGGCAGAAAGCGCTGTTCGCGGTGAAGCTCGAGGACCAGAAGATCGCGGGCGTGCATGCGTACGTGTACACGCCCTCCGCGGGCGTTACGGCGAGCAACCAGGACCGGGTACTGATCAATCTGCATGGGGGCGGATTCTCTGGTTGCTGGCCGGGCTGCGCCGAGCTGGAGTCGCGGCCGATCGCTGGTCTTGCCGGCATCAAGGTCGTAAGCCTCGATTACCGCCAGGGCCCGGAGAACAAGTTTCCCGCGGCGAGCGAAGACGTAGCCGCGGTCTACAAGGAACTGCTGAAGACGTACAAGCCGGGGAACATCGGAATTTTCGGGTGTTCGGCAGGAGGAATGCTGACGGCCGAGTCCGTGGCGTGGTTCCAGAAACACGATTTGCCGCGACCCGGCGCGATCGGGATATTCTGCGCCTCGGCGGGAGAGTTTGGCGGGGATGCGGCCTATACGTCCACTCCGCTGGGCGAGGCGCGCTTGATGCCGGAGATGCGCGAGGGCGGCGTCACGCGGCTGGGTTATTTCAGCGGAACCGATCCGAAAGACCCGCTGATTGCGCCGATTAATTCGCCGGAGGTCCTGGCAAAGTTTCCGCCCACGCTGGTGATCACCGGCACACGCGGGTTTGAGATGAGTTCGGCGCTTTACACGCACGCGCAGCTTGTGAAGCTGGGGGTTGATGCCGACTTGCATGTGTGGGAGGGACTCTTCCACGGGTTCTTTTACAATCCGGATGTTCCGGAATCACGCGAGGCTTACGACGTGATCATCAAATTCTTCAATAAACATCTGGGGGCGAAATAATGGGAAAGTGCCGTACCTAATGGCCAGCCCAAGTCGCGTTATTATTTCAGCGCCCAGCTTGGGCCGTTGCCTGGTTCGCGTTGTCGCAGGTGGCGGCGCGTTTCTCAACCTTGCAGAACGGACAGGCAAGAGCTAGTTCCCGAATTTTGACGTCGCGTCGGATGGTCAGCGGAATTTTATGTTTCGGACAGTTAATCATTTGAACTCTGCGCTACTTAAGTCTCAGCGTGAATCTAAGAGCATTGGCCTGGAATCACCATCAGGTGATCCCCGTAATTTCCAACCCGACCATCCCCACTCTGGCCACACTTTTTCTTCTCCAATGTGAGCCCTGTCGGTACCCGGACGAACCTGGGGGCGGGCCGGAGGCGACTTTCACAATGCAAGTGTGTTTCACAGTAACAGGGGTAATACGCCCCGGGCGCCTGGAGACTCACGCGAGTTACCATCGACTACAATGAACCTAGGAACTTTGATGAAATCCCCACGAATTGTCCTGACCTTCCTGGCGCTGTGCTTTGTGGCACTAGACCTTACGGCAACAGCCTCGGCCCAGCGGGGCGAGAGCGAGCTCGACTCGTCGCCCCCCAAGGGAATCACCGAGCAGGAGATCATCCAGAAATTCGCCGCCAAGGAGAAAGAGTTCAAGATCGCGCGCGAGAACTATGCCTATCGCCAGTCGCTGACGGTGCAGACACTCGACGGCGACACGGTGAATGGCGAATTCAAGGAAGTGGAAGACGTGCTGTTCGACGATAAGGGCAACCGCGTCGAGCACGTGGTGTTTGCGCCGCAGTCGAGCCTGGTCGGCATCACCATGACCAAGGAAGATTACGACGACATCCGGAAGCGTATGCCGTTCGTGCTCACCACCGACGAGATTTCCGAGTATCAGATTATCTACGTCGGCAAGCAGCGCATCGACGAGATCGGTACGTATGTGTTCGACGTCGCTCCCAAGCAAATCGAGAAGAACAAGCGTTATTTCCAGGGCCGCATCTGGGTCGACGATACGGACTTCCAGATCGTCAAGACCTATGGCAAGAACGTGCCCGACCTCGGCGTGAAGAAGCGCGGGCAGGAAAACCTCTTCCCCAACTTCACCACCTGGCGTGATCGCGTGGACGGCAAGTACTGGTTTCCGGTCTATACCAAGGTCGATGATGTGCTGCACTTTTCAAGCGGCGATATTCACATCAAGCAGGTTGTGAAATACACCGACTACAAGCGCTTCGGCTCAAACGTGAAAATTACCTACGAAGGGCAGGATATCGGCGCGACCAAGGACGGCAAGCAGCCAGCGGGCGCGCAACCCCAGTCGGGCAGCCAGACGCCGCCCGCGACTGCGCCGCCAAAGTAGCAAAGCTGTTTCGAGTTTCAAGAATTGTGCTTGATCGACGCGATCCAGCGGCCGATACTATAGGTGTTTGACAGGCCGCAGTACCTAACTGGAATAAAGAAAGCCCCGGTGTGATGAACCGGGGCTTTTGCTTGTGTGCTATTTGGAATCTCTCAGAAGAACAGATACTTCTGCCACTTGCTGTCGGAACGTCCCATCAACCTCATGATGTGGCGACTGGTGTGCAAATTGAACGGACGAGGCTCGCGCGTGAGCCGCATGTTCGCCTCATTGGGCGACATGCTTCCCTTCCTGCGATTGCAGTTGTGGCAGCAGGCGACCAGATTCTCCCAAGTGGACGCACCTCCGCGCGAGCGCGGAATCACGTGGTCGAGCGTCAACTCTCCGGCGGCGAGAATTTTGCCGCAGTACTGGCAGGTGTTGCGATCGCGCAGCAGGATGTTCTTGCGCGACAGCGCGCGCGTCTGGTGCGGAATGCGGCGGTACTCCAGAAGGCGAATCACCGACGGCACATGAATCGCCAGTCGCGCCGCATGCAGGTGGTGACCGTTGGCCTCTTCCATCATGGCGACGCCCTTGAGCACCAGCACGATGGCGCGCCGTGCGGCGCACACGTTGATGGGCTCGTAAGAGGCGTTCAGCACCAGGACCGGCAGGTGCATGGGCGAGCGCTGCTGGTGCTCGTCAGTGCTCACCCTGGCGTGGTGCATGCAGCCAGCCAGTGACTTTCCGTAGCGGGACGCGCTGCTCTGGGATGCCATCGACATATCCGCTTAAACCAAAGCAGCCAGTTCGACTGCTTCGCTCTCCTCCTGTTTGATGCGTTCGACAGTCGCAGGCAGCATTGCACTCTTGAGAGTGCGCGCCACCGTGGCTGCCCAAACTCGTTCCGCCCCGGCTTTCTTGAGCACGCGGGCACACTCGGAAACGGTGCTTCCCGTGGTCATTACGTCATCGACCACGATCACCGTCCTGCCTTTTACGCGCGCAGGATCGATTACGCGAAACGCGTCGCGCAGGTTGGCGATACGCTCTTCGCGCGTCAATCCAACCTGGGAGTGCGTAGGGCGACGCCGCTTGAGTACGGCCGCAACTTCCAAAGGCTGCGGCAGATACTTCACCGCCGCCCGCACGATTAGTTCGGCCTGGTTGAATCCGCGCTCGCTGCGTTTGCTGGCGTGTAACGGTACTGGCACCAACAGCGGCGCGCTTTCGCCTGTGAGATCGAGTTGCTGGATGGCTTGGGCCAGTAGCCGTCCCAGAACTGTCACGGCCGGCGTCACGTTGTCGTACTTAAGCAGGTGAATGAGACCGCGAATGTTTCCGGCATATTCGCCATACGAAACGGCGCGATCGAAGTCAGGCTCGAAGTCATGACATCCCCGGCAGCGGCCGTCGCCCATCAGCAATTGCGCGGGCAGCAGACGCTCGCCGCATTGCACGCACTGTGGCGCACGAATGGGCTCTACCGCGCGCAGGCAGTCCTGGCACACAGGTAGTCGAGAGATGTTAACGAGGGGGAGACTACAAAGCTTGCAATCCGAGGGGAAGAATAAGGAGAAGACGCTGCGTGCTATGGCAACAACTGGCGCGACGAGGGACGTACGCTGCTCGGCGCGCTGTGCTCGTCGCTGTCGCTTTAGAGTCTCACGACTGCTGAAGACTACCCTCCAGTCGAATGATGCCGACCACGAAAGGCTTCCGCCTCTCAAGAGGCATCTTGCCGAACAGTATAACAAGATCCTAAATTTGGTGCAGTGCTGCGGCAGGTACCTCGCCAGCGATTTACATAGTTTTCATAGCTGATAAGCTACTGAGGGGCTCGCCGCCGGGCTACTGCGCGACGGCGCTTGTAGGCTGCGCGCCCGGCGTGCTAACTTGCGCCGTCACCTTTATATTTGGGCTCTCTGCGAGGGTTATCGTCTATGGCTACTTCTGCTGCGCCGGAAAAAACCTTCCGGTCCTACGTTCCTGAAAACACAACCATGGCGGAGTTTACAGTGCGCGCCGTGCTGCTCGGTCTGGTGATGACCGTCATCCTCGGCGCCGCCAACGCGTATCTCGGCCTGCGCGCCGGCATGACCATCGCGGCGACTTATCCGGCAGCCGTGATTGGCATGGCCGTGCTGCGCGTGATGAAGGGCACGATTCTCGAAGAGAACATCGCGCGAACCGTTGGCTCCATCGGCGAATCGGTTGCGGCAGGCGCGATCTTCACCATTCCAGCGTTCGTCATCTCGGGCGCGTGGCCGGTATTCGACTTCCAGCATGCCTATTGGAAGTCGTCGATCCTGATGCTGGTAGGCGGAACGCTCGGCATTCTGTTCGTGACCTTGCTCCGCCGCGTGATGGTCGAAGACCCTGAGCTTCCCTTCCCTGAGTCCGTGGCCGCTTCGCAAATTCACATCGCCGGACAACAGGGCAGCAAGGCAGCCAAGATACTCTTCGGCAATATGGGATTCGGCGGCCTGGTGTATTTGCTCGGCCAGTTCAATCTGTTCAATCCCAGCAAGGACTTCTTCGTTAACGTCGGCCAGTATGGCAAGAGTTTCGTGCGCATGGGACGCTCGGCCACCGCGCCCAAACTGAGCGCTGGAGCCGCGACCGCGTTTTCCGCTCCGGCCATCAGCCCCGCTTATCTCGGCGTTGGATACATCATCGGGCCGAAGCTGGCGGCGCTGAATTTTTCGGGCGGCGTAGTCGCCTGGGGCCTGCTGGTGCCGCTCATTTTGTTCCTCGGCGGTCCGAGCTTCGTGGCGCAGTTCCTGCCGGCGGGCGCTACTCCTGATCAGTCCTTTTGGGCTGGACAGGCTGCCGCTGTCTGGAGCTTCGTGGTTCGACCGATCGCAGTTGGCGGCATGATGGTGGGTGCTTGCTACACGCTCTTCCGCATGCGCAAGAACCTCGCTACGGGAATGTCGCGCGCTGTCTCTGACTTGAAGAAGTCGGCTGCAGCGCACGCAGGCACGGCGCGCACCGAGCGCGACCTCAGCGCCAAGATCGTATTTGGAGGGCTGGCCGTAGTCCTGATCTGCATGATGGCTCTCTACACAAGCTACGCCGGCATGCTGAAGGGCGGCATTGTCGCTGCTATCGTGATGATCATCATCGGATTCTTCTTCGCCGCAGTATCGGGCAACTTGGTCGGCATGATCGGTTCGTCGAACAACCCGATCTCCGGCCTCACACTGGCGACCCTGATTATCGCCGCATTGCTGATGGTCATCATCGGTGTTTCAGGCATGCCGGGCGTTGCGGCAGTCTTAGGTGTTGCTGCTGTCGTTTGTGTCTCGTCGGCGGTTGCAGGCGAAATGCTGCAGGACTTGAAGGTCGGACACATTCTCGGCGGTACGCCTAGCAAGATGCAGATTGGCGATTTCATGGGCGTAGCCGTGGCCAGCTTCGCGCTGTTCCCCGTGCTGCTCCTGCTCAATCAAGCCAACATTAACAGCGGCGGCATTGGCTTCGGCGATCGCCAATTGTCGGCGCCGCAGGCCGGACTGATGGCCATGCTGGCCAAAGGCATTGTCGGTGGCGAAATGGCATGGCCGCTCATCGTGGTCGGCGTTCTGATGGGCATCGCGCTCATTATGCTCGGCGTGAAGAGCCCAATGCTCTTCGCCGTCGGCATGTATCTGCCGCTGGAAACTACATTTGCCATCTTCGTAGGCGGCGTGATTCGCTGGATCACCGATTCGCTGCGCGACCGTGGCGACTTCAATGACGCACAGAAGGCCCGAATAGAAAATGCGGGAGTGTTGACCGCCTCGGGATTCATTGCAGGTGAGGCGCTGATGGGCATAGTCATTGCTGTCTTCAAGTACAAGCAATGGCCGTTGCCGGTAATCTTCGCGCACCCCAATGTCGTGTCGGGCTTTATCGTGCTCGCCATACTCGCTGTTGTTATGGTCCGCGTGCCACTGGCCAATGCTGGGCGTCCCGACGAGCCCGCACCGCCGACGGCCATTATGTAAGGCACTTGTCAGCTTTCAGCCATCGGTTGTCAGCAGGTCAGTTAAAGGCGCGGAGGGCTTCCGCGCCTTTGCTTTAGACTGAGGCTTCGTGAGTATCTCTTCCAATCTGACAGACATTCGCGACCGTATCGACGCCGCTGCTCACCGCGCCGGGCGCAATCCTGACGACATCGCCCTGATGGCGGTCTGCAAAACCTTCTCTGCTGACGCGATCCTCGAAGCCTACGCTGCGGGGCAGAGATTGTTTGGCGAGAACCGGGTGCAGGAATTCGCGGAAAAGTTCCCCCGCGTCGCCAACCTAAGAGACGCCAAGTTCCACATGATCGGCCATCTGCAATCGAACAAGACCGCGAAGGCCGCCGAAATATTTCACGCGGTCGATTCCATCGATTCCGCCAAACTCGCACAGCGGCTCGACGAAACCGCGCAAAAGCTCGGCAAGACACTCGACGTGCTCATCGAGATCAATGTCGGCGGCGAGGAGGCCAAAAGCGGCCTCGCACCCAATTCGCCAGAAATCGACGCCATCGTCACTCAAGCTCCCAAATGGACAAACCTGCGCGTCCGCGGCCTCATGACTGTCCCGCCGTTCACCGAAGACCCCGAAGGTGCTCGCCCTTACTTCCGCCGCCTGCGCGATCTTCGCGATCGCCTCGCCGCCCGCAACCTCCCGGCCGTTACACTCGACGCGCTCTCCATGGGCATGTCGCACGACTTCGAGGTCGCCATCGAAGAAGGCTCGACCTGCGTGCGCATCGGCACCGCCATCTTCGGAACTCGCCCGAAACCATGATTCCCGTCCACGACACGCCGGCGGGAGCGACGTTCCAAGTCAAGGTGCACCCCCGCGCGCGTAAGAACGCCATCACCGGAACGGTCGGCGACGCCCTGAAGCTGTCGCTCACGACTCCTCCCGTCGAAGGCCGCGCCAACGAGGCTTGCATCGCCTTCCTGGCGAAATTTTTGAATGTTCCGCGTTCCTCAGTTACGATAGCCGCCGGAGAATCCAGCCGCCAAAAACTGATTCGTATTGCAGGCATGAAGGCCGTGCAGCTCGAAGAAGCGCTGCGCGCAGTGCTCGGCTGATACTATCGATGTTTTCACCACAGAGGTACTAAGAGCACGCTGAAGTTCAGGGCTTTTCGCTTTTCGCTTTTCGCTAAGTGCTAATTGCTAAGTGCTAGCTGCAAGTTCCTCTGACAACCGACAACTGGTAACTGACGACTTCTTATGAGCTTCGCCCAGCGTTGGCATGACATTCGCACCGGCTTCGAGCGTCCCTTTTGGGTCGCCAACATCAGCGAATTGTTCGAGCGGCTTTCTTATTACGCGGCGTTTGCCTCGATGACCCGCTACCTGCACGAGACACTCCAGTTCCCCTCGCAGCAGGCCAGCGCATTCAGCGGATTCTTCGGCGGGCTGGTGTGGTTCCTGCCGGTCTTCGGCGGCACGCTGGCCGACAAGATGGGTTTTCGCAAGGCGCTGGCGCTGGCGTACCTGATTCTGTCGTGCGCCTATTTCCTGCTGGGATCGCTGGGGTCGCCGTGGCTGGCGCCGGTTCGGCAAACCGTACCGCTCGGCGTCCTGGTGGCGCTGGTGCTGGCGCTGCCGGCATTCGGCGTTGCGCTGGTCAAGCCGACGGTGGTGGCTACCACGGCGCACTCGTCGCGCGAAGATGTGCGCTCGTTCGGCTACTCCATTTACTACACGCTGGTGAATATTGGTGGCGCTGCGGGACCGTTCGTGGCCTCGTTCGTGCACAAACGAATGAGCGTCGAGAGCGTGTTTCGGGTGGCCGCGCTGAGCGTGTTTGTCATGTTCATCGGCGTGCTGATCTTCTTCAAGGAGCCGAACCGCGATCGCGATACACAGACACCGTCGATGGCACAGGCCGGCAGAAACTTCCTCACGGTGCTGTCGAACCCGCGCTTCATGCTCTTCCTCACCATCTTCACCGGCTATTGGATTGTGTACTGGCAGGAGTTCCTCACGCTGCCGCTCTATGTGCACAACTACATCAGCCCGACGATTGATACCGAACTGCTGCTGATGACCGGGCCGGTGGTGGTGATCGCGCTGACCGTGGTGATTACGCTGCTGATGCAGAAGGTCGCTCCCTTGATGGCGATTACTACGGGAACCCTGATCAGCGCGCTGGGGTGGATCTTCCTTATCCTGATGCCGTCGGGCCTGGGTGCCGTGCTGACGCTGGTTGCCGTTGCACTGGGCGAGATCGTGATGTCGCCGCGGTATTACGACTATGTGTCGCGACTGGCTCCCGAAGGACAGCAAGGGACCTACATGGGCTTTGCTTTCCTGCCGCTGGGCATCGGCTCGCTGATTGGGGGCGCCTTTGGCGGCTTCCTGATCCACTATTTCGGTGAAGTGAAACACGAGCCGGCGGGCATGTGGTGGGTGATTATTGGTGTCGGCGTGGCGACGGCCGTGCTGCTTCTGGCGTATGACAAGTTGATGATGCGGAAGACGGCGTGACGAGCAAGCACTTGGCATTTGGCATTTGGCATTCAGCATTTTGCACTTCGGACCTGGCGTTCTCGACTTGTTGGACTGGGCTTTCGGTCTTAGCTAAGTGCTAATTGCTAACTGCTAATCGCTCGCCTTATCACCCTCCCCTGTGTCCCACGCCCTTCCCTCATTCCAAGCCCGGCGCGTAAAACACAATTCGTGAGGCAGGGGATTTGTGTCCCTTGTCGATCCGCGCTCAGGACGCGGGTTCCCGGAGCTCTTTGAAATATGGCGAAGCGTTAAGGTTTCCCGAACCGGCCGTAACGACGTATACGGAGCTGAATGTGTCGCCGTAAGTCCAATGTTTTCTATGAAGTAGGTATAAGTTATTTGTTTCTGCAACGTTGTACGGCAATCGCGCTACATCTCATTGATTCCAAAGGGCCATGGGGGGAGGGGGTGGTATTCTCTTTCCAATCGCCGTTGTACTTGGCGAGACACAATTCCATGTCTGCAAAGTCTCAAAAGCCACCCGCCTACATCGCGGACCATATCCGTCGCGTGCTGCTGAACGGCGGCTCGGCGCCGCACACCAAGGAAGTCCAGCGCTTCTTCAAGCACGAAGTGAAGTCGCGCGGATGGCGCACCGCCGAGTTGCGCAAGGTGGCGAAGCGTTTCCGGCGGACGATTGTTGCTGAATTCGGAGTGGAATACCTGCTGCGAGTTGCCGATGAGCTTTTTGCCGGCGAAGTACTCGAAGAAAAGATCTTCGCGGTGATGCTGCTGGAAGGGATGACCGCACAATTCGGCCCCGATGAGTTCAAACGTCTCGAGACCTGGATTGGCCGCATCACCTCATGGTCCGATCATGACTCGCTGGTGCACTACCTCATCGGGCCGATGATTGCAGCCGATGATCAATATCTTGCGCGACCGCCAGTGTGGGCAAAGAAAAAGAGCGTCTGGCATCAGCGCGCGGCTGCCGTCAGCCTGATTCACAGCACTCGCCAGCACAAGACCTTCGATCGCATTCAGCAAATAACCGCGTTGCTGCTGGCCAGCGACGACGACATGGTGCAGAAGGGTCTGGGCTGGCTGTTGCGCGAGGCCGCCAAAGCCAATCCCGAGCAGACTTTCGCTTACCTGATGAAGATTCGCGAGCGTACGCCGCGATTGGTGCTTCGCACCGCGTGCGAGACGCTGCCCAAGGCGACCCGTGAGCGGGTGCTGGGCAAGACAAGCAAATAGGCTACTGTCATTTACAATGGAATCCGCATGAATCTCTCCGAAATTCAGGCTGCCCTGCGCGACGGCGGCCACGAAGCCTGGTTGTTTTACGACCATCATCATCGCGATCCCATCGCCTACCGCGTGCTGGGACTGCCTCCCGACCGCCTCACCACTCGCCGCTGGTTCTACGTCATCCCGGCGACGGGCGAGCCGGTGAAGCTGGTACATCGCATCGAGAGCCATCACCTCGACTCGCTTCCCGGCAGCAAGATGGAGTACTCCGCGTGGGAAGAGCTGTGGGCCAATCTCGAAACGATGGTGAAGCCCTACAGCAAAGTAGTGATGCAGTATTCGCCCAACAACCAGATTCCATACATCTCTCTGGTTGACGCTGGGATGCTCGAGCTGATTCGCGGCTTCGGCAAAGAGATTGTCACCTCCGCCAATCTGGTCGCGCGCTTTGAAGCGACGCTGACCGAATCGCAGATCGCCTCGCATTATAAGGCGCAAAAGAAGGTCGACGCGATCACTGCTGGCGCGTTCCAGGAGATCGGACGCCGCGCGCGCAACGGCGGCACGAACGAATTCGAAATTCAGCAGTGGATCATGGAAGCGTTCGCGCGCGAAGATCTTATTACCTGCGATCCACCAAACGTCAGCGCGAATGCCAACAGCGGCGACCCGCATTATGAGCCATCGCCCGCGCACTCAGCGTCAATTAAGCAGGGCGACTTCATCCTGCTCGACATCTGGGCGAAATGCAACGAGCCTGATTCCGTTTTTTACGACATCACCTGGACCGGCGTCATCGGCACGCCCAGCGACCGTCAGCGCGAAATTTTCACCATCGTGCGCGACGCGCGTGACGTCGGCATCAACAAGGTGAAGGCTGCGTTCGAAGCCGCCAAGCCCATTTGCGGATGGGAAGTCGACCAGGCCGTTCACGACTTCATCGTCGGCAAGGGTTACGGGCCGCAAATTTTCCACCGCACCGGGCACTCGATTACGTCTGAGATTCACGGCAACGGCGCCAATCTCGACAACCTCGAGACCAAAGACGATCGTTTGATCCTGCCGAACACGTGTTTCTCAGTCGAGCCGGGCATCTATCTGCCCGAGTTCGGCGTACGCAGCGAAATCGATATGATGATCCGTAACGGCAAGGCTGAAGTCACCGGCCGGATCCAGAACGAATTGGTGCTCATCTGATGGCGAACGCACAGAACGCAACGGCCGCGAAAAATGCCGCGACCACCAACAGCAGCATGGCAATCATTGCCCCGCTCGCCGGATGGCTGCTTCCCGGCCTCGGCCATTTCATCCAGCGTCGCTGGATTCGCGGCCTGCTGCTCATGCTGTCGGTGTTCATCATGTTCTTCGCCGGACTCGGCATGCAGGGCAAGGTTTACGCCTTCAACACCGGAGACCTGCTCGATATCCTGGGCTTCGTCGGCGACGTTGGCTCCGGGCTGCTGTACTTCATCGCCCGTGCCATGGACGCCGGCGGCGGCAACATTCAGCGCGCCGTGGCCGACTACGGCACCAAGTACATTGTCGTGGCAGGATTGCTGAATATCATCGCTGCGGTGGACGCGCACCAGATCGCGATCGGGAAGAAACAATGACCTTCGAACTCTCGCACTTCAGCGCCGCCGTTGTCTTCGCCGCCTGCGCCTCAACCGTCTTCGGCATTACCCAGCGCAACACCCCGCGCGACATGGTGCGCTATGGCGCCTATTGCTTTGCTCTGTTTGTCGGGGGAGTGATTGTGGCGTCGTGGGCGATGTGGCTGATCAAACACTAGTGTGTTGTGGCTAGTGGTTAGTGGCTAGCACTTTTTTTACTGCTCCCACACAAACGCATCGAACACCTTTCGCGTCTCGAACCCGAGCTTGCAATACAGCTCGACGGCCCGATGATTCGCCTCGGTCACCGTCAACGTCAGCAACTTGAATTTCCGCGCGCGCAAAGCGTTGCACGTCCGCAACATCAAGCTTTCGCCGACGCCCTGCCCGCGATACTCGGGAAGCAGGCATATCTGCGTCACGTGTCCGACGTCGTCGCGCACGCGCGAGCACAGAATCAATCCAACCAGCGAGTTTGTCGGCTGGTGAACCGCGACGAACGATGCTTCTGGATCGAATACCCCGCACCCAGGAAAGCGCACGATGTTGTTCAGGAACCGCAGCGAGCCTGCACCGGTGCGGTACTGGTCGTTAATCTCCGAATCGATATGCGCGCGGTACGCGGCCGTAATGATATTCGCCGCCGGCTGATAATCGGCCTCCGTCCATGGACGAATGTGCACCTGCTCGATCGGTCTAGACGGAACGATGCCGTGCGTCGCGAAGTCCAAAGACAGGAACAGCCTGCGGTGCCGTTGAAATCCGTTGGTCAGGAACGGCTCAGCCAGCTCGCCCGTATCATGCGCGAGCAATTGCGCCTCGGCGCGCTGCACGCCCGGTGATTGTTGCAGTGTCTCAATTACCTGCTCGATCAGCCGGATCTCCACTGTTCGCACGTCGGGCCGATTCGGCGAGACGAACAGATCGCCGATGACTCCCTTGCTGCCTTCATAAACAAAGAACGAATAGCCGACGACGCTGCCCCGTTCAACCGCCGCATATCCTGGCAGAATCTTGGCATCCACATAGCGCAGGATCATCTCCGACGAGCTGCGGTAATCCCACGCCAACGTCTCGCCCCAGCGCTCCACTTCCTGTTCGAGCAGCGGCCGCAGGTCCTCCGAGGTGAAGTGCCTGAGGTCGAGGACTTCTGCCCCAGTCGCCGGCCGAATTGGATTGCGTACCGCCATACTTGATGCGCCACAGTGTCGGTCCGCCAGTCATGGAGCGCTTCAACACTGGGCGATGAGCCAGTCTAGTGCGGATGCGAGGCAACAGGCAAACCCTCGCACATTGGTGGTTATTAGGGCGTAGGATGCGGGTTTGCCATTCCCGACACCAGGTAGAAGTCCAGTTTCTGCGGGTCAAAGCCGCCGATGCGGACCACGCGACGGTCCTTGAGGCGAAACTCCAACTCGGCTTTCGCGCCTTCTGTGGCTACAACTACATGCTCACCGTCGGGAATCTCGTTGCGCTCATAGCTGGCGATCTTATGATCTCGGTAGAAGCCTAGACCGTATTCCACGCTTCGCGGCACATCATAAACCGCGACCGTTGGAACTTCACCCAACGTCGTCGCGGCCAGACGCAATGCCACTGGACGCGCCGATTGCAGCACGTCGATCATCGGAGCGGTCCCCTTCAGCACGAGTGCGAACGCGATCAGCACAGGAACCAGCGTAGTGAAGCGCAACATGCGATAGCCCTGGATACGCAAGCTGAACCAGACGGACAGTATTCCGATGACAGCCAGCGCGCCTGCCACGATTAGGGCAGGCTTGGTGACTTCCTGGTGCACCAGGCGGAACGGCACGATGAGTGATGCGACCATCAGCGCCGCACATAAGGCCGCATGGGAGGCGGTGAGCCAGACGTTGGGCTTATCGCCTTCCTGTTCGCGGCGGAAAACGAAGTCGGCCAGCAGAATCGCAGCAGCGGGGATCGAAGGCAGAATGTATCCCGGCAACTTCGATTGCGACAGCGAAAAGAAGGCGATCGGCAGCAGGGACCACAGCGCCAAAAACATTCGCAGGTCTTCTTTGCCTTGTGGCTCATTCACCGAGAAGCGCCAATCGCGAATCGCATCTACCAATGCCGTGATGGCGAAGATGGTCCACGGCAGGATTCCAATTAGTGCGACTGGGATGTAATACCAAAACGGCTGCTTGTGACGGTAAAGATCGGTGGCATAGCGCTGGAGGTTGTGTTCCAGAATGAAGACGCGGAAGAACTCGGGATTTGCGTGCTGCACCGCGATGAACCACGGCAACGTAACAGCCAGGTAGAGCACGATTCCGGGAATCCAAAGCGTGCGAAACACCAGCCGCCAGTCGCGCCGCAGTGCGGCGAAGGCCACCACGATTAGCCCCGCTAGAAATACCGCAACTGGCCCTTTTGCCAACGTGCCGAGGCCGACAAACGCGTAAAACGCCAGCAGCCACGCGCGGCTCTGCGACTCGTACCAACTCCACCACGACAGCATAGCTATCGTGAAACAAGCCGTCAGCGGCATGTCAGTGCTGGCGCCGCGTCCAAAGCCGACGATCATTACGGAGGCCGCTGTAATCAGCGCTGCATCGAGTTGCATGCCCCGCCGGAAGCGCCGCGCCCACACGTAAATGAAGAACACCATCAGAGTGGCCAGAAACGCCGAAGGCAAACGTGCGGCCATGTCGCTTACGCCGCCTGTCGCCCTGTAGGCCAGCATCATTCCCCAGTACAGCAGCGGAGGCTTCTCCAACCACGGCTGCCCCCACAGCGTTGGAGTTACCCAATCGTGGCGCTGGAACATCTCGCGGGCGACCTGCGCGTAGCGAGGCTCGTCGGCGCCAAGCAATCCGATGACTTGAACGCCGGCGAAAAACAGAAAGCCGCAGACGGCAATCAGCGCCAGCAGGTCGGTGGAGCGGCGGGTCCGCTCGGCCAGCGACCGATTGCTACTCAAATTGGATCTGGTCAGTGCGATGACTATTGCACCTTGTCAGAAGTGCCGAGGTCAGCAGAACTGTGGTTCTCAAAGCCGAGAATCCGCAATTGGGCAATCATACGCTCGGCCGCGACTGAGAGCGGCCCTTCGATGCCGCATCCGCTGGCGCAGGTGTGGCCGCCGCCGCCGAAAGTCTCCGCCACTTTGGCTACGTTGATCGCGCCCTTGCTGCGCAGGCTCACGCGGAAGCCGCCTTCGGGCTGCTCGCGGAAGAACAACGCCACTTCGATGCCCTCGATGGCCAGCGCGTAGTTGACGAGGCCCTCGCAGTCTTCTGCCTGAGATTCACACACTTCCATGGTGCGATGGGTGACATGCATCCAGGCCAATGCACCGTCGCGATGCAGGGAGCTGAGGGCCGCTCCCAGCAGCCGCATCTTCGAGAGCTGGGTCGAGAAGTACACACTCTGGGCTATCTTCACCGGATCGGCGCCGCACTTCACCAACTCCTGCGCCAAAGCGAACGTGCGCTCCGTAGTTCCGGTAAAGCAGAACGAACCAGTATCGGTCAGCACAGCGGTGTAAAGGCAAGTCGCGACTTCGGGGGAAATCTTCACGTCCGCTTCGCGCGCCAAGCGGAAAATCATCTCCGCCGTCGCGCAGGCATTGGGATCGATCCAATTGACATCGGCAAACGGACGCGCCGTATCGTGATGGTCGATGTTGATGAGATAGTGCTTGTCCAACCCTTCCAGCTTGGTGCGCGCGATGCCGTCGCATTCCAGGATGATCGCAGCCTCGGCCTCAGGAGCGTCATCGATGTCGAGTAGAACGGAATCCGCATAAGGCAGTGGCTTGTAGATTCCGGGGACGCCGTCGCTTAGAACGACCTCCGCCTGCTTGCCCATGCTGCGCAGGATCTGGCAGCACGCCAGCGCCGATCCGACGGCATCACCGTCTGGACGCGCGTGCGAGGTGAGAATAAACTTCTTCCTTCTCCCTATCTGATTCAGTACCTCATCCAGCATCGTTCTTGGTCCCGGTTCAATTCTTATCCTTGCGCTTACGTTTATCGATACGCTTCAGTAATTCCTGTATCCGACTGCCGTGCTCGTCGCGGTGATCGAGTATGAACAAAAGCTCGGGGGCATGACGCAATCCCAGGTTAGCGGTCAGCGCATGGCGGATGAAACCTCGAGCATCATTCAGGCCCTCGATGCTCTCCTCGACTTCCCTATCATCACCCGCGACCTCGATGAACACGCGCGCGACCTTGCTGTCGGCAGCCATCACTACTTCGTTTACCGTCACCAAGCCGATGCGCGGGTCTTCCAGCTCGCCCTCCACAAGCGTGGTGATCTCTTCGCGCAAGGCCTCGCTGCGGCGTGCCCGAAGATACTTCTGTGTTCTGTTCTCCATATGTTTCTGTACAGTCCACCAAAAAAGGTGAACGTTTGAGGATACGCTATTGTGTCAAGCTGGCGGTGATGTTGATCACGGTACGTCAGGTTATTGGCGGGTCATTGGTCGCCGAATTCGGCCTCGCCGAGGAAGTCTACGAAGGAGTCGGTGACTTCGCCGCCGGCATTATTAGCTGCGCGAGCCGCGAAGCGCTCGACGTTGCTGATCAAGCCTTCCAAATAGTCGCGCGACGAGGAAATGCTAACCACGCCGAGTGTGGCCCGCTGCCAGGCATCGCTGGGATCAATCTCTGCCACGGCGACATTGAACCGCGTCCGCAATCCGTCTTTCACGCTACGCACGACCTGGCGCTTATCTTTCAGCGACTGCGCGTTTTCGATGCGGATCTCCAATGTCAGATAGGCGATCATTTCGTCGTCCGATTACACGAAGTCCCGGAAACTGGCCCCCGCATGGCGAGGAACACTTCCCGGGACTTCTGCATCTCGTTCTGCTTAAGCGAACGCTTCGGCCGCCACCTTTTCCGTGACAAATGCCTCGATGACATCGCCTGCTTTGATGTCGCCGTAGTTCGCAATGCCGATGCCACACTCCATGCCATTGGTGACTTCCTTGGCGTCGTCTTTGAAGCGCCGCAGCGATCCGATCTTGCCCTTGAATACGACGGCGTTGTCCCGCAGCAGGCGAACGTCGGAGTCGCGCTTGATCACGCCGTCCACAACCTGACAGCCGGCGATGGTGCCGACCTTCGGAATGCGGAAGGTATCTTTTACCTCGGCCCGTCCAAGGTAGGTTTCCTTGATGATGGGCTCCAGCAGGCCGGTCATGGCGCGCTTCATTTCATCCTGCAACTCGTAAATGATCGAGTGCAAGCGAATGTCTACTTTCTCCTGCTCGGCGAGTTCCTGCGCCTTCCGTTCGGGGCGAACGTTGAAGCCGATGACGACCGCGTTCGACGCCGATGCCAGCAGAATGTCGGACTCGGTAATTGCACCGACGCCCGTGCGCACGATGGTGATCTTCACCTTTTCGTTCGACAGCTTGCCCAGGATGTCGGTCAGCACTTCGACCGAGCCGCCTACGTCACCCTTAAGGATGATGGGCAGGTCTTTCTGCCCGGCCAGCTTGATCTGCTCCGCCAATCCTTCCAGCGATACTCGCGAACTCTTGGCCAATTGCGCTTCGCGCGCACGACCTTCGCGGTATTCGGAAATGTCGCGGGCCTTTTCGCGATCAGTAACGGCCACAAGTTGATCGCCGGCTTGCGGCAGACCTTCCAACCCCAGCACTTCCACGGGTGTGGACGGAGGAGCTGCTTCGACGACGGCGCCTCGATCGTTAAACATCGCGCGGACTTTTCCGAATACGTTGCCCACCACGAAGTTATCACCGGCGTGAAGCGTGCCATTCTGAATAAGCACGGTGGCCACCGGACCGCGTCCGCGATCCAGCTTGGCTTCCAGGACGGTTCCGCTTGCCGGGCGATCCGGCACAGCTTTGAGGTCCTGCAGGTCAGCCACCAGGCAGATCATTTCCATCAGCAGATTGAGGTTGGTCCTCTGCTTGGCGGAGACGTCAACGAACACCGTGCTGCCGCCCCAGTCTTCCGGCATCAGGCCGCGGTCGGCCAGTTGCTTCTTCACCCGCTCGGGCAGGGCGTCGGGCTTGTCGATCTTGTTTACGGCCACGATGATCGGCACGTTGGCGGCCTTGGCGTGGTCGATCGCTTCCAGCGTTTGCGGCATGACGCCATCGTCAGCAGCCACAACCAGCACTACGATGTCCGTGACCTTCGATCCGCGGGCACGCATCCGGGTAAACGCTTCGTGGCCCGGCGTATCGAGGAACACAATCTGGCGCCCAAACGCGGGCGAATTCTTGTCGGTGATCGCAACTTTGTAGGCACCGATGTGCTGCGTGATGCCGCCGGCTTCGCCTTCGGCAACACTGGTCTGACGAATGGCATCAAGCAGGCTGGTTTTGCCGTGATCGACGTGGCCCATGATGGTCACAACCGGTGGCCGCGTTACGGCACCGACGCTGGCGTCTTCGCCAGTTCCTTCTGCTGGCGTGGTGTCTTTTGCCAACTGCTCTTCAAAGGTGATGACCTCAGTGCTCGCTCCGAAATGGCGCGCCATCTCGCTAGCGAGTTCTGAGTCGAGCGTCTGGTTGACAGTGGCGAAAACGCCACGTGCCAGTAAACGTGCGATCAGGTCCTTGGCACGGATTTCGAGCTTCTCCGCCAGGTCCTTCACGCTGACACCTTCAGGAATCGTGATGTTGCGCGTGATCGGCAACGGCTCGGTCGACAGCGACAAACGGGGCGGAGGAGTAAAGCCCTTCATCGGGCCTTCCTTCACACCACGTGGAACGTAACGCTGACCCGGTCGCGCCGGCCGTCCCATGGGACGTCCAGTGGGCGGCGGCGGAGCTCCTATGCCTGCTCCAGCTCCGGCACCAAAGCCCGGGGGACGCATCCCCGGCGCGCCTGAGCGCGTAGGATGCGGGCCACGGCGTTCGCCAGGACGCATCGGCGGACGGCCGGTGGCTGGGCCGCCAGGGCCGCTCGGTCCGGCTCCCTGTCCTTGTCCGGGATACGGAGGGCGCGGACGCTGAAAGATGGGTTTGCCACGTTCCGGAAGTCCGGTACGCGGAGCCATGGTGCTGGCCGCCGGACGCGGTGGCGCAGCATATACAGGCCGCGGACCTGTCTGCGGAACGATGAGTCGTCGCTGCGGCACGATGGGCTTGTGCGCTACGGGTGCTGGCTTCGCCGCGGCAACTGCGGCAACAGCAGCAGCCTCTCCACCCGAACTTTCACTCGGCTTCGCTGCCACTTCAGACGACGCGACTGTGGCCGCTTCTGCGGCTAAGGGAGCCTCAACGGCAACGGGCGTTTCTGCTGCTACAGCTTCCACGGGCGTCGGCGCTTCGCTAACTGGTTCAGCCGGTGGTTTCTCGGCAGCCGGAGGCGCAACTGGTGCCTTCGGCGCAGGAAATGTGACGGTGGCAGGCGGACGCGCGACACTCTGCGGCGTAATGAAGCGCGGCGCAGGCTTCGGCGGTTCTACCGCAACAGCCTGAGTCGCGCTGGCAGCCACTACAGGCGGCTTGGCAACGGTGCTCGGCGGACGCGCGGGCACAGCCGAAGCAGGAGTCACGCTGGTGCGAGGTGGCGCTGCTGGCGCACCGGTGGGCCGTAGAGATGCGGCGGGCGGGGCGGTCTTCTGCGTAATCGCCTTCAGTACATCCCCGGGCTTCGAGATGTGCGAGAGGTCGATCTTCGGCTTGAACTCGTCTGTCGCCGCGCGGTTGGCGCGGTACGACGAAGAACTGCCGGGCTCACCGTGCTCGGCGTAATACTTCTTCACGCGCTCCGCCTCATCCACTTCAATGGAGCTGGAGTGCGTCTTCTTTTCCGTGACCCCGACCTTGATCAACAGATCGAGTATCACTTTGCTTTTGACCTCAAGTTCCCTCGCCAGGTCGTTAATTCGAACCTTTTGCTGCATTCCGCCCTGTTTCCTCCGTATTGTCCCGTCCGCCTACGCGTTCATAGCATCCTCACGCATTCGTAGTTCGCTTCGCGGTTGGGCCGGGTTCCGCGCGCCGCATGACGGCACAGCGGGTTGTAAGGCACCGCGAATCGCAAATCCTAACGTTGTTCACCGGGCAATTCCTCGTCCGGGACGTTCTCGCCTTCGACGACTGGCCGCTCGTGCGTGGTCACTTCCGCAACATCGGCATCGGGAGAGTTTTCCACGCCGTCAACCACTTCCGCCTCGTAGTACTGACCTTCGTCTACTAATTCCTCGACCGATTCGGACGAAGCCACTGGCTCGGACGGCAGCTCAGATAGATCGCCCGAATCGACGGTCTCGGAAGGCACTTCACTTTCGCCTTCTTCCGCGACCCCCGGTGCTTCGTCGGAAAGCGACGACTCTGCCGAAGCTTCGCCTTCCGCAAGCGCGGCTCCAACGGCTGCCTCTTCGCCCTCGAAAGGCGTTGCAGTGACTGCCTCATCGCCTTCGAGTGCCGCTTCGCCTTCAGGCGCAGCGACTGCGCCGTCGAGGATAGCGAAGTAGTTGTTCACCGCAATGCTGATCTTCTCGACCGTCTTGGGGCCAACACCGGGAATCTCTTCCAACTGCTCCGGCGTCATGTCGGCAACTTGCTCGACCGTCGTAATGCCCGCAGCCACCAGCTTCTCGATGATGCCCGGCTCGAGCTCGGGCACGCTCTCGAGCGGCGTGGACTGCTGCGTCATCACTTGCGACATCTGCGCCTCGACTTCCTGGCGCTTCTCTTCCTCGCTCTTGATGTCGATCTTCCAGCCGAGCAACTTTGCGGCCAGGCGAACGTTCTGTCCCTTTTTGCCGATGGCAAGCGAAAGCTGGCTGTCATCCACGATGACTTCCAAGTGCTTTTCGTGGCCTTCGAGCAGCGTCACGCGACTCACCTTGGCGGGCTGTAACGCCTTCTCTGCGAAGGTGACCGGATCTTCGTGAAATTCGATGATGTCGATCTTCTCGCCACGGAGTTCGCGGATGATCGACTGCACGCGCATTCCCTTCATGCCAACGCAGGCGCCCACGGGATCGACATCCTTGTCCTTCGACATGACAGCAATCTTGGTGCGCTCGCCGGCTTCGCGGGCAATGGCGCGAATCACAACAGTGTTGTCGTAAATCTCAGGAACTTCCGTCTGAAACAGATGCGAGACCAGTTCCGGCACGGCGCGGGACACGATGACCTGCGGCCCCTTTGACGCCTTCTCGACGCGAATGATGGAAACGCGCGCGCGCTCACCGGGAGAAAACGACTCGAGCCGCGACTGTTCCTTTTTCGGCATGCGCGCCTCGGCTTTGCCGAGATCAACGATGACGTCCTGACCTTCGACGCGCTTTACTGTCGCGTTGATGATTTCGCCAACGCGGCCAATGTATTCGTTGTAAACCGTGTCGCGCTCAGCCTCGCGCACCTTTTGGAAGATCACCTGCTTCGCCAGTTGCGCGGCGATGCGGCCCAGGACTTCCGTGGGCTTCTCGGTGCGCAATTCGCCGCCTACTTCGGCGGCCGGATCGATGCGCCGCGCGTCATCAAGTGCGATTTGCGCGTTCGGATCTTCAACCATCTCGGAGCTTTCGACGATCGTCCGCACCGCGTAGGCGCGAATACGGCCGGTTTCCTTATCGAGTTCCGCGCGCAGGTTTTCCTGCGTCTTGTAGTACTTTCGAGTGGCAACGACGATGGCATCTTCAACCGCGCTCACGACGATCTCCGGATTAATGCCCTTCTCACGGCTCAGGGCATCGATCACGTTGTACAGTTCACTTGCCATAAGACACCTGCCACCTTAGCTGCGTACTCGTATTGCTTACTCAAGCCAAACTAAAACTCGGGAACCAGATTGGCCTTCTCAACATTGGCCAATTCAATCTCGACCTTCGTTCCGGCTTCGACCGGTTCCTGCTTCTTGCTCTTCTTGCGGCCGGAAAGCTCAAGGCCGATGCGTCCGTCGCCCATCCACTGCATCCGTCCTTCGAAATGCCGGTTCCCGTTCACCGGATCGCGCGTCATCAACTTCACCAGACTGCCGTTGAAGCGCTCAAACTCTGCTGGCTTCGACAGCTTCCGGTCCAGCCCCGGAGAGGAAACTTCCAGCGTATAAGTCCCGCCGGGAACCGCGTCCTCGATATCAAAAATCGTTCCCGCTTCTCGGCTAAAGTTGGCGCAATCTTCGTGAGTCACGCCATCCGGTTTGTCGATGAAAACCCGCAGCGTGCGGGCCTTGCCGCCACCGCGCAGATCGACTTCAACCACTTCCAAACCGCTAGACCGTGCCACACGTTCGGCGATTTCGTAGAATCTTGTCCAGTCCCGCAGTCATATTCCGCCTAAACTCTTGTCCGGCAAGCAAGCACAGCCCACCCGTCAGGCTTCGGTTACCGCCTGGACTTGCCAAATTCCAGCGGATTGAGGGTGGAATAATAAAGTGGGCTCTCGCCCACCGGTGTGCTTCGCCAAGTACGCTGAGTCTGCGCCACCTTGCCGGAAGGTGGGCGAACCTGCCTGTCACACAGCGCTACCTTTCTAACTATACGCCCGAAGGAAGGGAATTTCAACGAGGTCTGAGGCGGCCAAAACGCGCCTTTTTAGGGCTTACCGACATGACGTATGCGAACCTCTTTCGGTACGGTCCAGCGGGTTTGCCTTACCCCTCGCGCGACTCTACAATGTGGAATTACCCTTCCGCGGACCTAATGCCATGATTCATTTTCCTGTTCCTGAAGCCCTTACCTTCGATGACGTGTTGCTGCTGCCTGCCAAGTCCGATGTCGTTCCGGCACAGGCAGATACTTCGACGCGCCTGACCCGCAATATCCATCTCCAGATCCCCCTCATCAGCGCCGCCATGGACACCGTGACCGAGTCGCGCATGGCCATCGCCATGGCGCAGCAGGGAGGACTCGGCATCATCCACCGCAACTTGACCATTGAGCAGCAGACGAGCGAAGTGGACAAGGTCAAGCGCTCGGAAAGCGGCATGATCGTCGATCCCATCACCATGTCGCCCGACGACAAAATCTCCGACGCCCTCGAGGTCATGCGCCACTACCGCATCTCCGGCGTTCCGGTTACCAAGAACAAAAAGCTGGTCGGCATTCTCACCAACCGCGATCTCCGTTTCGAAACCCGCACCGACATTCCCATCAGCGAAGTGATGACCAAGGAAAACCTCATCACGGTTCCTGTCGGCACCACGCTGAATGACGCGGAAGCCATCCTGCACCAGCATCGGGTCGAGAAGTTGCTGGTCGTCGATGACCAGTTTCAGCTCAAAGGACTGATCACCGTCAAAGACATCCAGAAGCGACTGAAGTATCCGAATGCGGCGAAAGACCCTCAGGGCCGCCTGCGCGTGGGTGCCGCCATAGGCGCTACTGGCGACTTCCTCGAGCGCGCTGCCGAAATGGTGAAGGCCAAGGCCGACCTGCTGGCCATCGACAGCGCCCATGGACACTCTACCCGCGTGCTCGACGCTATCCGGCAGGTCAAGGCGAAGTTCCCAGAGATCGATCTCATCGCCGGCAACGTCGCGACCTTCGAAGGCGCCTGCGAAATGGCGAAAGCCGGAGCCGACGCCATTAAGGTCGGCATTGGTCCCGGTTCCATCTGCACGACCCGCGTAGTCACAGGCGCCGGCGTGCCGCAAATCACCGCCATTGCCGAATCAGCTCGTGCGGTGCGTGACGCCAATATTCCCGTCATTGCCGACGGCGGCATCAAGTATTCCGGAGACATCACTAAGGCCATTGCGGCCGGCGCAAGCTGCGTCATGATTGGCTCGCTGCTGGCCGGAACCGAAGAGAGCCCGGCGAGACGATTCTCTACCAGGGCCGCTCGTTCAAGGCCTATCGCGGCATGGGCTCCATGGCCGCGATGGCGCAGGGCTCCAGTGAACGCTACTTCCAGAACACCGATGCCGACGAGTCCGTGCAGGTGCTGTCAGACGATGGATCGGAGAGCAACCGCCTCGCCAAGCTGGTTCCCGAGGGCATCGAAGGCCGTGTGCCGTATCGCGGCACCGTCGGCATGATCGTCTATCAGCTCGTCGGCGGCGTGAAGAGCGGCATGGGTTACGTGGGATGCGCCAATATTTCGGAGTTGCAACAGAACGCCCGCTTTGTAAGAATCAGCGGCGCCGGACTGCGTGAGAGCCACGTCCATGACGTGATGATCACGCGCGAAGCGCCCAACTACCGTGTCGAGTAAACGCCGACGCAGATCACTCAAACCGACGTGGCGAGAATTGGCCTCCAACTGGTGGCCGGTGGCCGTATGGCTCGTCGTCATTCGCCTGGAATCCACTGACTACGCGTCCTCGAACAACACATTCGGCATACTCTATCGCATCGCGACGGCGATCTTCGGGCGCATCGACCCTAACGTACTGCTGGCGATCAATTCCGTCTTGCGCAAGTCAGGTCACTTCATTGGCTATGCCATCCTGAGCCTGCTGGTTTTCCGCGCCTTGAAGTACACGCACCGCGCGCGTCTGAAACTCACTTTGCAACGGCGATGGGGAATTTTCTTTCGCGATCTCTGGCATCGGGAGTGGGCCATGATCGCTGTCCTCTTTACGGTTGTCACTGCCTCGTTCGACGAACTTCACCAATCCAGCCTCGCCTCGCGCACCGGCCGCTGGCAGGACGTCGCCCTCGATACCGCTGGAGCGGTGCTGATGCAGGCGGTGCTCTATGCCCGCGCGATGCATGAGATGAACTTGCAGCGGGAGAAGGCGGCAAGCAGACATCGGGCGGCACATCTGGACTAGAAACGGATTGTCCGATGCGTAAACAAAAAAGGCGCACCCTCGACGGGCGCGCCTAGTCTCTCGACAACAGAAGCTACTTTTCTTCGGACTTGTTTCGCCTTCGGCAGCCGCAGTTTCGGCGGTCGCTGCTTCCATGGCTTTCTTGTTTTCTTCCGCTCGCTTGGCACGCGCTTCGTTGCGCTTCGTGCGCTTCTCGTCGAGCGTAGCCTCGCTGCCCAGCAGTTCGACGAAGGCGATATCGCCGCCATCGCCTTGGCGGAAGCCGCCATGAATGATGCGGAGGTAGCCGCCGTTGCGGTCGCCGTAACGCGGCGAAATCTTGTCGAACAGCTTATCGACGGCTTCGCGCGTCATCAGGTACGACAACGCCTGCCGCCGGGCCGCCACATCTCCGCGCTTGCCCAGCGTGATCATCTTCTCCACGTGCGGACGCATGGCCTTCGCCTTGGTCAGCGTGGTTTCGATGCGCTCCTCCACGATCAGCGAGGTCACCAGGTTGCGCAGCAGTGCGCGCCGGTGCTCGGTGTTACGTCCTAATTTCCATCCTGCTCTACGATGACGCATGGTCTGTAGTCCTTCACAATCTCGTAAAAGTCGCGGTCTGCCGGCCGCGCAAAAAAACAGAGAGCGGCGCGAGGCCGCTCCCACTTAGAAATTCGGTTCCGTGCTTCCGCCGTAGCTCAACGGAGAAGGCAGCGAAGAAGCCATCGACGAGGTACCGCTCCCGGGTACGGCATTGCCGTGCTCGTCGATCTTCATGCCGAGCCCGAGACCCATGTTGTTCAGGATCTCCTTGATCTCGTTCAAAGACTTGCGGCCGAAGTTCTTGGTCTTCAACATCTCTGCTTCCGACTTCTGCACCAGCTCGCCGATGGTCTGGATGTTCGCGTTCTTGAGGCAGTTGTAGCTGCGCACAGAAAGCTCCAGCTCTTCGACCGAGCGGTTCAGGTTTTCGTTCTTGATCTCCGGCTTGTCGGCGGCACCGGCGGTCTGCGCTTCCAGCTCATCTTCGAAGTTGATGAAGATGAACATGTGGTCCTTCAGCAGCTTCGCGGCCAGTCCCAGCGCATCCGCCGGAGTCACCGAGCCGTTGGTCCACACTTCGATGGCCAGCTTGTCGTAGTCGGTGATCTGACCCAGACGCGCGGCTTCGACCGTGTAGTTGCACTTGCGAACCGGCGAGTGAACCGAGTCGATCGGAATGAATCCCAGGCCGAGGTCTTCGTCGAAGTTCTTGTCGGCCGACACGTAGCCGCGGCCCTTCTTGAGCCGCATTTCCATATCGAGCTTGCCGCCCTCGCTGATGGTCGCGATGTAGACGTCTTTGTCGAGCACTTCGACGTCGGAGTCAGCCTCGATCATTCCCGAGGTAATGACGCCCGGCTGGTCGGCGCGCAAGTAGATCGCCTTGGGCGCGTCGCCGTTCAAGCGGAACGGGATCTGCTTCAGGTTCAAGATGATGTCGGTCGCGTCCTCGACGACGCCGGGGATCGACTGGAACTCGTGCAATACGCCTTCGATTTTCACCGCGGTAACCGCGGCGCCTTCGATGGAGGACAGCAACACGCGGCGCAGCGCGTTACCGATGGTGGTACCGAATCCGCGTTCAAACGGCTGTGCCCAGAAATGACCGTACTTGTCGGTCAACGATTCGGTGTCAGTGGCAAGCCGCTTCGGCTTTTGAAAACCCTTCCAAAGCATTTGTTACTCCTGTCTGTCTGTTCGGCCATGCTGCACGGCTGACCCTGAGGGTCAAAGCCGGCTGATCTGGCTCGACATTGTAGGAAGCGCGGCGCCCATGGGGAAGGCGCCGCCGTTGACTACTTGCTATAAAGTTCGACGATCAACTGCTCATTGATCGGCAGGTTGATGTCTTCACGCTTCGGCAGCGCGAGCACCCGGCCCTTGTACGCGTCGGCCTCGACCTGCAACCAATTCGGCGGAGCCTGATGGCTGGCGAATTCCTTCGCCCCCTCGACCACCACGAGCTTGTTGCTGCGCTCGCGGATCGCGATTTCGTCTCCGGCATTCACCTGGTAGGAAGGAATGTCCAGCTTCCGTCCGTTCACAGTCACGTGGCCGTGGCGCACCAACTGGCGTGCCTGGCGACGAGCCACGGCAAAACCAAGGCGGTAGACAACGTTGTCCAGGCGGCGTTCCAGTTGCTGCAAAAGCAGTTCGCCGGTGACGCCCTTGGTGCGCTGTGCGCGCTCGAAGTAGTTGCGGAATTGGCCTTCCTGGGTGAAATACATGCGCTTCGCCTTCTGCTTCTCGCGAAGCTGAAGCCCGTAGCCCACGATCTTGGCCTTGCGGTCCTTACCGTGCTGCCCGGGGGCGAAATTGCGCTTTTCGATCGGACACTTGTCCGTGAAGCACTTTGCGCCCTTGAGGAACAACTTCATTCCCTCACGGCGGCAAAGGCGGCATACTGCGTCGCGATAACGTGCCAAGTTACTTTCTCCTCGTCGAACCGCTCTTGCGGCGGTTCGGGTTATGGATCGGTTTACGGGCGCTTGGCGGCCTTTCTTCCCGATCAAACTAAGTTGTCAGTCTGTCAGTGGCCAGCTTTCCAGGTGGCCACTGACACCATTCACACTCTGCGGCGCTTCGGCGGACGGCAGCCGTTATGCGGAACCGGCGTAACGTCGCGGATCGAGCGCACATCGAGCCCGGCCGAAGCCAAAGCGCGAACCGCCGACTCGCGTCCCGAACCTGGGCCGCTCACCACGACATCCACGCTGCGCATGCCGTGATCGCGCGCCTGGCCGGCTGCGTTGGCAGCGGCCTGCTGCGCCGCGAATGGCGTGCCCTTGCGCGATCCGCGGAAGCCCAGCGAACCGGAGCTCTTCCACGACACGGTGTTTCCCGCCATGTCGGTGATGGTGACGATGGTGTTGTTGAAGGACGCCTGCACATGCACCAGTCCGTGCGGAACGTGCTTGCGCTCCTTCTTCTTGAACTTCTTGCCAGTCTTGCCTTTTTTGTCGGCTGCCGAACCTGCTGGTTTTGCCATGTTCTATGTTTTCCCAGTCGCTTTCTTCTTATTGGCTACCGTGCCCTTGCGCGGTCCCTTGCGGGTGCGGGCATTGGTGTGGGTGCGCTGGCCGCGAACCGGCAAGCTGCGGCGGTGACGGTACCCACGATACGATCCGATTTCGATCAGCCGCTTGATGTGCATCGAAATGTCTTTGCGCAGGTCGCCTTCAACGTCGCCCTGCTGCTCGATGACCTGACGGATGCGGTTGACCTCGTCTTCGTTCAAATCGCTGACTTTCTTGTTGCCTTCCACGGTGGCGGCGGCCAGGATGCTCTTCGACCGCGAGTCGCCAATGCCGTAGATATAGGTCAGCGCGACGCTTATATGCTTGTTGCGCGGAAGATCCACGCCTGCAATACGTGCCATTTTTGCTCCAGAACCTACTTAGCCTGTAGCTCTTCAGCTTTTGGCTAATTGCTAGTCGCTAATTGCTAGTTGCTTCTTTATCCCTGACGCTGCTTGTGCTTGGCATTTTCACAGATCACGCGCACTACTCCGTGACGGCGGATCACCTTGCACTTGTCGCAGATCTTCTTGACTGATGCCCGTACCTTCATGATGACGTCAATTCCCTTCGACTGAAAACAGATCCCTCGCTCACGCTCGGGATGACAGCACCGGGCCCAAACGCCCGGTAAGCGCCGTCACTTATAGCGATACACAATGCGGCCGCGGTTCAGGTCGTAGGGCGAAAGCTCCACGGCCACACGGTCGCCTGGAAGGATCTTGATGAAGTTCTTGCGCATTTTGCCGGAGACGTGCGCCAATACCTGGTGCTTGTTCTCCAACTCAACCTTGAACATCGCATTGGGCAGCGGTTCAACCACCACTGCCATCACTTCAATCGCGTCTTCCTTACTCATTCAGCTCCTGAAACCAATCTCTTCCCCGCCGCGGCGGGGAAACCCAAATCTACTGTGCGGCTGCCTTTCCAGGAAAACCGCCTACTCCGTTAAAATCACCGGCCCGTTCTTCGTGACGGCCACTGTGTGCTCGAAGTGAGCGCTGTGGGTGCCGTCCTTCGTTACTGCCGTCCAGTTGTCTTCGAGCACGCGCGTTTCCGAGCGTCCCACGTTCACCATCGGCTCAATCGCCAGCACCATGCCGTCGCGCAACTTCGGACCGCTGCCCGGCGTGCCGTAATTCGGAACCTGCGGCTCTTCGTGCAGCTTGGTTCCGATGCCGTGTCCTACGAACTCGCGAACTACGCTGAATCCGTTGGCCTCGACTAACTGCTGTACTGCCGATCCTACGTCGCCAACCGTATTACCGATTCGCGCTGCTTCGATGCCGCGATACAACGACTCACGCGTCACATCGAGTAACTTCTGCAACTTCGGCGTCAACTCTCCGCCTACCGGGACGGTAATCGCTGCATCGCCGTAAAAACCGTCCAAAACCACTCCGGTGTCGATAGAGACGATGTCGCCTGCCTTCAACATCCGCTTCTCCGACGGAATGCCGTGCACGATCTCAGAGTTCACTGACGTGCATAGCACGCAAGGGTAATCGTAATAACCCTTGAACGCCGGCTTCGCGCCCAGTTCCTTGATCTTCGCCTCAGCCACCCGCTCCAGGTCCATCGTGGTTACGCCGGGTGCTACCGCTTCCCGAACAGTGTCCAAAACCTGACGAACGATGCGCCCGCTGCGGCGCATCTTCTCGATCTCGGACGCGGACTTACAAACGATCGGCATTCTCTATTGCACGCGACATTTGTGCCGCTACCATTTCTACTGGCTGCTCGCCATCAATGTCCACGAGCTTGCCTTTGGCCTTGTAATAGGCCACCAGCGGCAACGTCTTCCGCTCATAAGCCTTTAAGCGTTCGGCAACAACCGCCTCCGCGTCGTCGGGACGCACAACAAGTCGCCCGCCGTCGACATCGCAGATGCCTTCAACTTTGGGAGGCTGGAAATGAACGTTATAAGTCCGTCCACAGGTAGGACAAGTACGACGCCCGCTAATCCGTTGCAGTAGTTGATTATATCCCACAACCACCTGCATCACAAGCGGCCCTATGGCACTAAAGGGTGCCGCCAGCCCGTCCCGTAACAGCCTGCTTTTCAAATATCCGTCTAACCACTCGGCTTGGCCCACGGTACGTGGAAAGCCGTCCAAAATAAATCCCCGGGTCACGTCCGGCTTGGCTCAACCGCTCGGCCACCATGTCGTTGACCAGATCGTCCGAAACCAAATCCCCGCGTTCCAGGACCCTCTTGACCTTCAGGCCGAGTTCGGTGCCGTGGGCCACGTTTTCTCGCAGCAGGTCTCCGGTAGAAATCTGCGGGATCCCGTAGGTTGCCGCCATCAGCTTCCCCTGCGTTCCCTTACCGGCGCCCGGCGCTCCCAGCAAAATTATGGGACCCACCACACGCTCCGTATTGCTCACGCCAACTACGGACAAAGGAGTCTGTGTTTGCACTACACTCCCCCGACGGCCTACTGCCCGTCCTGCTGCCCGCATGAGCGGGCCGGAACTTCCCGGTGCTCCGAAAAAACCACTTGCCAGTTGTCAGTCTTCCGCTGACTACTGCACTACCATGTCGCCCGGCGTCCCCGAATACGTCCACTGCGCGGCGTAAAGCCCTCGTAGTGGCGCATGATGAGCTGCGATTCGATCTGGTTGACCGTGTCCATGGCCACACCGACTACGATCAGCAGCGACGTTCCGCCAAAGTAAAAGTTCACATTCAATCCGCTGGTGATCCATGCCGGCAGGTGCTCAAAGAACCTTCCGAACGGGCCCCACAAGTGGTTCAAGTGAATACCAGTGATCATCCACTCAGGAATGAACGAAATCAGGATCAGGTACCCGGCGCCCACCAGCGTGATGCGCGTCAGAATGTCGTTGATGTAGTTCGCCGTACGCGCGCCTGGCCGTATGCCCGGAATAAACCCACCGTACTTGCGCATATTGTCGGCAACCTCGTTGGGGTTGAAGACAATCGACACGTAGAAGTACGCGAAGAAGACAATTCCGATGGCGTAGAGCAGCGTATACAGCGGCTCTCCCCAACGCAGGGCGGCAAACATGTCGCTAAAGTAGCGGCTGTTCTTGATGGCCGGCAGCGCACCCAGCGTCTGCGGAAGCGTCAACACCGACGAAGCGAAGATAACCGGCATGACGCCACCGGAGTTCACGCGCAACGGCAAGTGGGTGGACTGTCCACCCATAATCTTTCTGCCTACAACCCGCTTCGCATATTGCACCGGGATGCGCCGCTCACTTCGCTCGACGAACACGATGAAGGCAACCACAGCGATCATCACCACGATCAGTATCAGGATTGCCGGGACGGTAAACGCTCCCCAAGCCTGGGTGCGGACTTTGCCGAACAGGTCAACTACTGCACGCGGCAGGCCGACGACGATACCGGCAAAGATCAGCAGCGACATCCCGTTGCCAACGCCGCGTTCGGTGATCTGCTCGCCCAGCCACATGATGAACACGCTGCCCGTGGTCAGGGTCAGAACGGTCATCGGTATGAAAACGTACCCCGGGGTATTTACGAAGCCGGGCGTCCGCAGCAGCGTGTAGGCGATTCCCAAAGACTGCACCGAGCTCAAAAGCAGCGTCAGGTAGCGGGTCCACTGGGTGATTTTCTTGCGCCCCAGTTCGCCTTCCTTCTGCAATTTGGCGAGCGGCTCGTAAACTACCGTCATCAACTGCAGAATGATCGATGCCGTGATGTACGGCATGATGCCCAGGGCGAAAATCGTCATGCGGCGAAGCTGGCCGCCGCTGAACAGGTCGATAAATCCCAGGAATGTGCCTTTTTGCTGGTCGAAGAACTGCGACAGCACGTCGGCGTTGATGCCGGGCGTGGGAATGTGTCCACCGAACCGGTACACGGCGAGCAGTCCGAGCGTAAACAGAATGCGCTTCCGCAGGTCGGGAACGCGAAATACGTTGGCCAGCTTCTCTAGCATGAAAAACCTCAGTTACCCGTCGCCCTACAGTACGTTGATCTTGCCGCCAGCTTTCTCGATCTTCTCTTGCGCTGACTTGGAAAACTTGTGCGCCGACACCGTGATTGCCTTCGACAAATCACCGTGCCCCAGCACCTTCACCTTCGTGGTCTTCGAGCTTACGATGCCGACCTTGCGCAGCACTTCCGGAGTGATCTCCTTCTCGTCGACGCTGGCCAGCCGCTCCACGTTCACGACTTCGTACTCGGTCTTGAAGATGTTGGTGAAGCCGCGCTTCGGCAAACGGCGATGCAGCGGCATCTGGCCGCCTTCAAATCCACGCATCAGGCTGGAACCGCTGCGCGATCCCTGGCCCTTGTGGCCGCGGGTCGAAGTCTTGCCCATGCCCGAGCCCATACCGCGCCCGACGCGCTTCTTGTTTTCATTCGCCTTGCGGGGCGCCCGTAAATTACTCAGATTCATTGTGTACCGTACCTATGCGGCATTCTTTGTGCGCCGCGTCACGTTGCGTAAAATTTTGTCCAGCTACTTGCCGGCTTCGACGATCTCGACCAGGTGCGGGACCTTCGCCACCATCCCACGGATCGACGGCGTGTCTTCCCGATCGATCACCTGGTTCAGGCGAGTAAATCCCAGACCCTTGACCACCAGCTTGTGCTTTGTCGGCGTCGAAATCGACGACCGTACATACTTCAGATGGATCCGCGACCCTGCCGGTGCCGCTTTCTTTTCGACTTTTCTGCGAATGCGCGCCATGATTACAGCTCCTCGACGGACTTGCCGCGGGCTGCCGCAACGTCTTTGCGGTCGCGCAGCCGTCCCAGGGCATTGAACGTCGCCTTGATCACGTTGTGAGGATTCGTGGTGCCGATCGACTTGGTCAGCACGTTCTGGATACCCGCCGAAGTCATGACCGCACGCACCGCGCCGCCGGCGATGACGCCAGTACCTTCAGGAGCGGGCTTCAGCATCACCTTGCCGGCGCCATAGCGTCCCAGCACCTGGTGCGGAATCGTGGTCTGCGTCAGGTTGACGCGCAGCAGGTTCTTCTTCGCCGCTTCGATGCCCTTGCGGATCGCCTGCGGAACTTCCTTCGCCTTGCCGGAACCGTAGCCCACCACTGCAGACGAAGGATCGCCCACCACCACCAGCGCCGCGAACGACATGTTCTTGCCGCCCTTGACAACCTTGGTGACGCGATTGATCGAGACCACCTCGTCCTTGAGGTTGAACTGGTTCGCGTCCAACTTTTTCTTTACGATTGGCATTCCTAAATTCTCCAAACTCTCCGGCTCTCTGGTCTTAACTAACCATTAGCCACTAACCACTGCTTTTAGAATTCCAGCCCGGCTTCCCGAGCGGCATCGGCCAGCGCCTTCACGCGGCCGTGGTACAGATATCCGCCGCGATCGAAGACCACTTTCTTGATGCCCTTTTCCTTGGCGCGCTCGGCGATCAGCTTGCCGACTTCCTTCGCCGACGCCACATTGCCGCCCGTAGGACGCTTCTCGCCCTTCAGGCCCTTGCCCTTTTCCACCGAAGTAGCCGACACCAGCGTCGTGCCCTTGGCGTCGTCAATGATCTGGGCATACACATGGCTAACCGAGCGGTACACGCTCAGCCGCGGACGCTCCGTCGTGCCCGCAATCTTCTTGCGGATGCGCGTGTGGATCTTCTGCCGCGTCTGGTCTTTCGAAGTTTTTCCAATCATCTCTGTCTTCCTTCATCCCGGGGTTCTGAACCGGGCAACGGTGGCGGTTCCGCCCTGCCGTCGTGAACTCTCAGTTACGTCGAAGTTACTTCGCGCCGGTCTTGCCGACCTTCTTCTTCAAGCGCTCGTCGCTGTAACGCACGCCCTTGTTCTTGTACGGATCGGGCGGACGCAGCGAACGCATTTCCGCGGCCACGAAACCAACCTTCTGGCGGTCGATGCCGCTCACGGTCAAGTGCGTCAGCTTGGGATCGATCGCCACTTCGATGCCACTCGGCAGCGGGTACTCAATCGGATGCGAATAGCCCAGGGTGAACACCACCATGCTCTTGCCCTTCAACTCGGCGCGGTAGCCGATGCCGACGATGTCCAACTCTTTCTTCCAGCCATTGGTCACGCCTTCGACGGAGTTGTTCACCAGTGCGCGCACCAGTCCGTGGACCGCAGCCTTCGAATCGTCCTCGCGGACGATGGTCAGCACGCCATCTTTCGTCTCCAGCGTTACTCCGCCCGGAATATGCGTGGTGACCTTGCCCTTCGGGCCCTGCACCGTTACAGTGTTGCCTTCGACGACGTAGGTAACGCCCTTCGGCAACGGAATCGGTTTCTTTCCAATTCTCGACATATCTCTCTCACTCTTGGCTATCAGCCGTCAGCTGTAAGCCTTTAGCTAAATGCTAAGTGCTTATGGCTAGTAAACTTCGCAAAGTACTTCGCCGCCCAGCTTTTCCTTGCGTGCCTGGCGGCCAGTCATCACGCCCTTGGGAGTGGTGAGGATGTTGATCCCCAGCCCGCCCAGCACGCGCGGAATCTCGCTGTGGCCGACGTACACGCGGCAACCGGGGCGCGAAATGCGCTTGAGCTGCGAAATCGGCGACGAATTGTCGGGCGAGTACTTCAGGTACACGCGCAACACCTTGCGGCCTTCTTCTTCCGTCGACTTGAAGTTCGCGATGTAGCCTTCGTCCTTCAGAATGCGGGCGATCTCCACCTTCAGCTTGGAGAGCGGCACATCCACCTTCTGGTGGCGTGCATTGATGGCGTTACGAACGCGCGTCAGAAAATCTGCGACCGGATCGGTCAAACTCATGCTCGGTATCTCCTCAATTCGTCGCCCGTTCGCTTTCGTGTCCGGAACTCTTCTCCGGGGTCCCCCGGTGCGTGCGCTCTTCGCGCCCTCCGGGTTGGTGAAAGAACCAGCCGCGACGTACTCACTCAGCGTTCGGCGCGGATCCACTCCGCGCCGGGGGCCGCTGACACCCCACTTGCCTACCAGGAACTCTTGGCAACTCCGGGAATTTCTCCCTTGAGCGCCAGGCTGCGGAAGCACAGACGGCACAGGCCGAACTTGCGCAGGTAAGCGCGCGGACGTCCGCAAATTTTGCAGCGGTTGTGCTGCCGGGTCGAAAACTTCGCCTTCTTATTCGCCTTGGCGATCTTGCCAGTTGTAGCCATCGTTTCCTTTACTCCGGGCCTCGGCCCTTGCTCAAACTCGTGTTAACTGCGCGTGCGGAACGGCATGCCCATGTGCTTCAGCAGAGACCGCGCCTGGTCGTCATTGCCCGCAGTGGTCACGATCGTGATGTTCATTCCCTTCATCTTCTCGACCTTGGCGTAGTCGATTTCCGGGAAGATCAACTGGTCGCGCACGCCGAGTGTGTAATTGCCGCGCCCGTCGAACGACTTGGTGGGCACGCCGCGGAAGTCGCGCACGCGGGGCAGCGCGATGTTCACCAGCCGGTCAAAAAACTCGTACATGCGGTCGCCGCGCAGCGTCACCATCACGCCGATGGGGTTGCCTTCGCGCACCTTGAACTGGGCGATCGATTTCTTCGCCTTGGTAATCACCGGCTTCTGTCCGGCGATCTGCTGGACTTCGTTCGCCGCGGGATCGATCACCTTGGCGTTCTGCGTGGCTTCGCCCACACCCATGTTGACCACGATCTTTTCCAGCTTCGGGGCCGCCATCGGATTGTCCAAGCCAAATTCCTTCATCAGCACCGGCAGGACTTCCTTCACATACTTTTCGCGCATGCGCGCGGTCGCCCGGTTGTTCGCCTTGGGACGCGCTGGCTTGCCCGAGGCATCAACCGGCCGCGGCTTCCACCTGCTCCGCCTTAGCCTTCTTGCCCTGCGGCTTACCGTCGGCCGGCTTCGCGGCTCTTCTGCTTCTTTTCTTTCTCGTCTGCCATGTCTCTGCTTCACCTTTCTCACGGTCTCGGATGTCGCACCGTTTCGTGAGGTCTTCAATTTGACAGCCAGCTGCTAATCGCAAGCTGCTAGTCGCTTATTTCTCCAGCGTCGTTTTGCAATGCCGGCACACGCGCACGTGCTTGTCGCCGTGCTTCTCGTGGGCCACGCGCACCGGTCGCTTGCACGATGTACACACCAGCATCACGTTGCTGATCGCGATGGGGCTTTCCTGCTCGGCAATGCCGCCCTTGATGTTCTTCTGCGGATTGGGGCGCACGTTCTTCTTCACCATCATCACGTGCTCCACCAGAACCTTGCCCGAGGCCGGACTGACGCGCAGCACGCGGCCTTCCTTGCCCTTGTCTCGTCCATTGATCACGCGCACATTGTCGTTGCGCCGAATATCTACGATCTTATGCATGTCCTAAACCTTCTTGGCCTTACCAGCCACTGGTCACTGGCTACCGGCGACTACAGAACTTCCGGAGCCAGGGAAACAATCTTCAAAAATTTCTTCTCGCGGAGCTCGCGTGCGACCGGACCAAATACGCGCGTCCCAATCGGCTCGTTGGCGTCGTTGATCAGCACCGCCGCATTCGAATCGAAGCGGATGTAGGTACCGTCACGGCGCCGGTGCTCTTTGCGCGTGCGCACGATCACGGCCTTGACCACGGTGCCCTTCTTCGCGGTGCCGTCCGGAGAAGCTTCCTTCACCGATGCCGTCACCACATCGCCGATGTGGGCCACCAGTCCGGTGCCGCCGCCCAGCGGCAGGATCATCTGCAACTTGCGCGCGCCGGAGTTGTCGGCGACCTCGAGCATGGTTCTCATCATTACTGCCATAGCGTCTTCTCCTTGCCGCTGCCGATGCCGACTAGACGGCCGGTTTTGCTTCCACAACCGCAACCTGCGCGGCGCGGCGCACGATATCCTTCAACTGCCAGCGCTTCAGCTTCGAGAGCGGACGGGTCTCTTCAATCCTCACCACATCGCCCAGCTTGGCAGTGCCCAGCTCATCGTGGGCATAAAACTTTTTGCTGCGCTTTACCACGCGCTTGTAGAACGGGTGCGCCTTTTGGCGGTTCACTTCCACCACGATGGTCTTTGCCATCTTGGTAGAGACCACTTCGCCAATCAGGAGCTTGCGGGCGCCCTGTTTCTTTTCGGTCTTGGGCGTCTGGGTCGGCTTTTCGTTCGTTGTTTCGGCCATGGCTTACTTCTTCTCCGTCGCAGCCGTCTTTTTCTTGGCCGCTTTCTTTGCCGGTGCGGCAGGCTTTGCCGCAACCGCAGTCTTCGCGGCCACTTTTACCTTCACTGGCGCCGCTCCGTTGCCACCGCGCTTTTCGCGCTCGATGGTCTTGATGCGCGCGATGTCTTTCTTCAGGTCGCGGATCTTCTTCAGGCTCTCGGTCTGTCCCATCTTCATCTGGAACTTCAGCTTGAAGAGCTGGTCGGCCATCTCCTGTTGCTGGTGGGCCAGTTCGACATCAGTCAAATTGCGGATCTTCTCTGCGTTCATTCCCAGTCCTTATGCCACGCCATCGCGCATCACGAATTTCGTGCGCAGCGGCAGTTTGTGCGACGCCAGGCGCATTGCCTCGGCCGCTTCAGTCGCGGTGACGCCTTCCATCTCAAACAGGATCTTGCCCGGGCGAACTACGGCGACCCAATGATCAGGAGCGCCCTTGCCCTTACCCATACGGGTTTCGGCCGGCTTCTTGGTCACTGGCTTGTCCGGGAACAGGCGGATCCAGATCTTGCCGCCACGCTTCACGAAACGCGTCATGGCCACACGACTGGCTTCAATCTGCCGGTCGGTGATCCAGCCCGGCTCCATGACCTTCAGGCCGAAGTCGCCGAACGACAACGAGCCGCCGCGCCACGCCTTGCCGCACATGCGACCGCGCTGCTGCTTGCGGTACTTTACTTTCTTTGGCATCAACATAATGATTTGCCCTATTCGCGGGACTCACGTCCCAAATTCTGAATCTCTGTCTCGCAACAGTCTTGGCTAGCCACTAACCACTGCTCTTAAAACGCTCCAGCGGTCTGCGGCTCGCGCTTCTTCTCGCGCAAGATCTCGCCCTTGTACACCCAGCACTTCACGCCGATGATGCCGTATGTGGTGTGGGCTTCCGCGAAGCCGTAATCGATATCGGCGCGCAGCGTGTGCAGCGGCAGACGCCCCTGCAGGTACCACTCCGAACGCGCGATTTCGTTGCCGTTCAGGCGGCCGCTCACGCGCACCTTGATGCCCTTGCAGCCGAAACGCAGCGCCGAATCCACGGCTTTGCGCATGGTGCGGCGGAAGCTGACGCGCTTTTCCAACTGCAGCGCGATGTTCTCCGCGACCAGCTGAGCATCGAGCTCGGGCTTGTGTACTTCGAGGATATCGACGTACACATCGCGGCCGGTGCGCTTGGCGATCTCGCCCTTCAGCTTGTCGATCTCAGCGCCCTTGCGGCCGATGATGATGCCCGGACGCGCCGTGCGGATGATGATGCGCAGCTTGTTGCCGGGACGCTCGATCTCAATCGAGCTGACGCCTGCCGACTTCAGCTTGTCCTTCAGCTCTGCCTTCAGCTTCACGTCTTCCAGCAGAAGTTTGTCGTAATCGCGCTCTACGAACCAACGCGACCTCCACGGCTTGGTAACGCCGAGGCGGAATCCGTAAGGATGGACTTTCTGTCCCATAGTCTCGTTTACTCTCCGCGGCCTTCGCCTTCCGGCTTCGCCGCTTACTTACTGACTTTTGTCATCCCGAGCGGCGCCGCGCTTCGCGGCGGAGTCGAGGGATCTGCTTTACTTCTTCGTCGTTTTCTTGCCGGCAAACTTTTTCGCCGGAGCTTTCTTCGCAGCCGACTTCTTGGCTGCCGTTTTCTTGGCCGACTTCTTCGCCGGAGCCGCAGCTGTTCCGCCGCTGGTTTCGGCCTTGCGCTGATCGCCCGGCTTCTCCGCTAGCACGATGTTCAGGTGCGAGATGCGGCGCTGGTAGCGAAATGCGCGTCCCATCGGTGCCGGACGAATGCGCTTCATGCGCGGCCCGTCGTTCGCGATCGCCGACTTCACGTACAAGCCGGTCCAGATCGATGTCCAGCGACTTCTCGGCGCTGACATAGTTCGCATTCTCAACCGCCGAGCGCAGCAACTTATAAATCGCCGACGCAATGCCCTTCTTGGTGTAGCGCAGCGTATCGAGTGCTTCCTCCACCCGGCGGCCCTTGATCAGGTCCAGCACCAGGCGCGCCTTCTGCGGCGACACTCGGATGTAATTCAGTTTGGCTGTGAATTCCATTGTTTTTCCTTACCTCGCCGCCGGCTTGGCCGCTGTCTCCGTCGCCGCCTTCATCGAGTGTCCCTTGAAGGTGCGAGTCAGGCTGAATTCGCCCAGCTTGTGGCCCACCATGTTTTCGGTGACGTACACCGGGATGAACTTCTTGCCGTTGTGCACTGCCAGGGTGTGGCCCACCATCTCCGGGACCACCGTCGAGCGGCGCGACCACGTACGCACAACCTTCTTCTCGTTGCGCTCGTTCATGCCCTCGATCTTCACCAGCAGGTGCTTGTCGATGAACGCACCTTTTTTCGTTGAACGTGCCATATCGCCTCAGTCCTACTTCTGTCTGCGGTTCACGATGAACTTATCGGTCCGCTTGTTGTTGCGAGTCTTGTAACCGCGTGTCGGCTGGCCCCACGGGGTCACCGGATGGCGTCCGCCGCTGGTCTTGCCTTCACCACCGCCGTGCGGATGGTCCACCGGGTTCATCACCACGCCGCGGTTGGTCGGGCGAATGCCCATCCAGCGCGTGCGGCCTGCCTTACCGATCGAAACGTTTTCGTGGTCCGTGTTGCCGACCTGGCCGATGGTCGCCATGCAATCCACCAGAACCTTGCGGGTTTCGCTGGACGGCAGCTTAAGCAGCGCGTAATCGCCTTCTTTCGCGACCAACTGCGCCTGGGCTCCCGCGGAACGCGCCATCTGCGCGCCCTTGCCCGGCTTCAGCTCGATGTTGTGCACCGTAGTGCCGGGAGGAATGTTGCGCAGCGGCAGGGCATTGCCCACCAGGATGTCGGCCTCAGGACCGCTCACTACCTTCGCGCCAACCTTCAGACCAACCGGGCAGATGATGTAGCGCTTCTCGCCATCGGCATAGTTCAGCAGCGCGATGCGCGCCGAACGGTTCGGATCGTACTCGATCGTCGCCACCGTCGCGGGAATCCCGAACTTGTCGCGCTTGAAATCGATGGTGCGCAAGCGGCGCTTGTGTCCGCCGCCGCGGTGCCAGATCGTCAAGTCGCCCGAGTTCCGGCGACCGTTGGTGCGCTGCTTCTTCTCGGTCAACGGCTTGTACGGCCGGTTCGTCGTCAGGTCATCGTTCACGGTGCTGGTCGTAAAGCGCCGCGTCGGAGTTACCGGTCTATAAGTCTTGATTGCCATAGTTCTGCTCGTTTCTTCCGGCCTCTACCACCGGCCACTAGCCACTGCTCTACAGGTTCTCAGCGTACTCGGGCATCTTCTGCCCTTCCTTCAGCCGCACGTAAGCCTTCTTCCAGTCAGGACGGTAGCCGGTGAACTTACCCCGGCGACGTTCCTTGCCCACGAAGTTGGCGGTGCGGACCGCGTCCACCTTCACCTTGAAAATGCTCTGCACCGCGTTCTTGATCTCCGTCTTCGATGCCTTGGCGGAAACCTCGAACACCAGCGTGGCTTCGGTTTCCTTTACGCCCAGGCCCTTTTCCGTGATCACCGGACGGCGAATGATCTGATAAGCCGACTTCATTACGCCACCTCCGCTTTACGCTTCGGAGCCGTGGACTTCAGCGACTCCTGCAATTTTTCCAGCGCCGGACGCGAGAACACCGCGCTGCTGTAACGCAGCAGGTGATACGGATGCACCACATTCCCCGCGATCAACTCCACGCCCTTCAGGTTGCGCGAGCTCAGGTGCAGGTTCTTGCTGTCACCGTTGGCGCTATCCACCAGAAGCGTCGTGCCCTTGGCGTTCAGCTTGTTCAGTGCCGCGCGGAAGCTCTTGCTCTTGGCTTCCTTCGGCTCCAAGTGTCGACCACAACCAGCTTCCCGTCTTGCAACTTCGCCGCCAGCGCCGAGCGCAATGCACCCAACAGCTTCTTGCGAGGAAAGGCGTAGTCATAGGAACGGGGCTTCGGTCCGTGGACCGTACCGCCGTGCCGCTGCAGCGGCGAACGGATCGACGCGATACGCGCTCGGCCCGTGCCTTTCTGCTTCCAGAGCTTCCTGCCGGCGCCACTCACCAGACCGCGGGTCTTGGTGGAGGCGGTCCCAGCCCGCAGGCTGGCGCGGTAGTGCTTCACCGCTTCCCACAGAAGGTCTTCGTTCACCGCGCCGAAAACTTCCTCGGCCAGATCGAACGTGCCTACCTTCTCGCCGTTCAAATTGTGTACTTCAATCGTCGCCATAATCTCTTCCAATCAGTAGCCGGTTACCAGCTACCAGTCACCAGTTACTTTTTCTTCGCTGCCTGGCGCTTCGACGCCTTCAACGGATCGACCGTGCCCGAGCCGCCAAATCCACGGCGCTCTCTGGGTGGCTTCTTCGCCTTCGAAATCAGAACGTATCCGTCCTTCGCTCCCGGTACCGCGCCTTCGATCACTAGCAGGTTCTCGTCGCGGTCAATTCCCAGGATGCGCAGGTTGCGGGTCGTCACCTTGTTTGTGCCCATGTGCCCCGACATGCGCATGCCTTTGAACACGCGCGACGGAAACGCCGACGAGCCGATCGAACCAGTGATCTGGAACATCGATCCGTGCGAGGCCGCGCCGCCCGCAAAGTGATGGCGCTTCACTACGCCCGCAAATCCACGACCCTTGCTGTTGGCCGTGATGTCCACAAATTTCGTGCCGTCGAACATGTCCACCAGGACCTTGTCGCCAACTTTGGCGCCATCCTGGTTTTCCTCATCGATCACGATCTCAACTTCCCGCAGGAACTTCATGGGCGGCAGGTTGTTCTTGCCGAAGTGCCCCTTCATCGGCTGCGTCAAGCGCGATTCCTTCACGAACTCGACCAGGCCGATCTGGGCGGCATCGTAGCCGTCTTTCGCCTGTGTCTTACGCTGTGTGACCACGCACGGACCGGCCTTCAGTACGGTGACCGGACGAGCATCGCCCTTGTCATCGAACAACTGCGCCATGCCGACTTTCTTTCCCAAAATTCCAGTGACTGCCATGTTTTCCCTCAACTCTGCTTCCTGCTCTTCCGGTTTCTCTAAACCGGGGGGTTTCGCACCTCGGAAGCTTTGTCTTCAGAGCTATCAGCTCTCAGTTTTCAGCCATCAGTTAAGTCTTTATTGACGGCTGATAGCTGACGACTGTCAGCTATTTATGCTCTTTGCCAAAAGCCTTGATCTCAACGTCCACGCCTGCGGGCAATTCCAGCTTCATCAGCGCGTCCACGGTCTGCTGCGTCGGCTCGAGGATGTCGAGCAAGCGCTTGTGGGTGCGGATCTCAAACTGCTCCCGCGACTTCTTGTCCACGTGGGGAGACCGCAGCACGCAATACTTGTTCTTCACCGTCGGAAGCGGAATCGGTCCCGCGATCTGCGCGCCGGTGCGCCGTGCTGTGTCCACGATTTCACCCGTGGACTGGTCAAGAATTCGATAATCGTAAGCCTTCAGGCGGATGCGGATTCGTTCTTTACCAATCACGTTAGTTTCTCTCAAAGATCATGTCTGGGGACCGTCCAGCGTCTCCGCCTCCGGCCCTGCGGCGTTTGCCGCGGTGAGTAAGTGGGTGCGGCATGCTTCCACCGCACCCGGTATAAAACCTCTACGCAATAATCTCGCTGATGGTCCCGGCGCCTACCGTGCGTCCGCCTTCGCGAATCGCGAACCGCAGGCCCTTTTCCATCGCCACCGGAGTGATCAGCTCAATCTCCAGCTGCACGTTGTCGCCCGGCATCACCATCTCCGTGCCCGCCGGCAACGTCGCCACTCCCGTCACGTCCGTCGTGCGGAAGTAGAACTGCGGCCGATAGCCCTTGAAGAATGGCGTATGACGTCCGCCTTCGTCTTTCGACAGCACGTACACTTCGCCCTTGAACTTGGTGTGCGGCGTAATCGAGCCGGTCTTCGCCAGCACCATACCGCGCTCCACGTCTTCCTTCGCGATGCCGCGCAGCAGCAATCCGGCGTTGTCTCCAGCCAGACCTTCGTCCAGCTGCTTCTTGAACATTTCCACGCCCGTTACTACCGTCTTGCGCGTCTCGCGGAAGCCCACAATCTCGACTTCCTCGCCCACCTTCACCTTGCCGCGCTCGATACGGCCCGTAACCACCGTTCCACGGCCCTGGATCGAGAAGATGTCTTCAATCGGCATCAGGAACGGCTTATCGATATCGCGCGCCGGCAGCGGAATGTTCTTGTCCACCGCGTCCATCAGCTCGTCGATCTTGGTTTCCCACTGCGCTTCGCCGTTGAAGCTCCCAGCGCACTAGCCGCGAATCACCGGCACATCGTCGCCCGGGAAGCCGTACTTGCTCAGCAACTCGCGCACTTCCATCTCGACCAGATCGATCAGCTCGGGATCTTCCACCGCATCGCACTTGTTCAAAAACACCAGCACGTAGGGAACGCCTACCTGGCGCGCCAGCAGCACGTGCTCCTTGGTCTGCGGCATCGGACCGTCGGTCGCCGCCACCACCAGGATCGCGCCGTCCATCTGCGCTGCGCCGGTGATCATGTTCTTGATGTAATCAGCGTGGCCCGGGCAATCCACGTGCGCGTAGTGACGGTTCCCGTCTCATACTCCACGTGTGCCGTCGCGATCGTGATGCCGCGCTCCCGCTCTTCCGGAGCGTTGTCGATCGAATCGAACGAGCGGAACTTGATGTTCGGGTTGTGCTTCTGCAATACCTTCGTGATCGCCGCCGTCAACGTCGTCTTGCCATGATCGATGTGCCCGATCGTTCCTACGTTTACGTGCGGCTTGCTGCGATCAAATTTTTCTTTCGCCATCTGAGGCTCCGTCCCTGTAAGAAATCGTTGTTAAACCCTAGTTACTTTGTTCCCGCTGGACTCTTGCCCTGTACCTTGGCCACGATTTCTTCGGCCACGGCGCGGGGCGCTTCTTCGTATCGCGAAAAATGCATTGAGAAAGTTGCGCGGCCCTGTGTGTTCGACCGCATATTCGTCGCATAACCGAACATCTCGGCCAGCGGAACCATGGCGCGAATCACCTGCGAACCTGCACGATGCTCCAGCCCTTCGATGCGGCCGCGGCGGCTGCTCAGGTCGCCGATGATGGTGCCCATGTATTCCTCGGGCACAACCACTTCCACCGACATGACCGGCTCCAGCAGTACCGGACTCGCCTTGCGTGCGGCTTCCTTGAACGCCATCGAACCGGCGATCTTGAAGGCCATTTCGTTCGAATCCACATCGTGATAGCTTCCGTCGTATAGCGTCGCTTTCACGTCCACCATTTCGTAGCCGGCAAGCACTCCGCCTTCGAGCGCTTCCTTGATGCCCTGGTCCACCGGCTTGATGAACTCCTTGGGAATCACGCCGCCGACAACATCGTTGATGAACTCGTAGCCCTTGCCGGGCTCGTTCGGCTCCAACCGGATGCGTACGTGACCGTACTGGCCGCTGCCGCCGGTCTGGCGGATGTACTTGCCTTCCGCCTGCGCCATCTTGCGAATGGTCTCGCGATACGCAACCTGTGGCTTGCCGACGTTGGCCTGCACACCAAACTCGCGCATCATGCGGTCGACGAGAATTTCCAGGTGCAACTCGCCCATGCCCGCGATGATCGTCTGTCCGCTATCAGGATCGGTCGAAACCTTGAACGTCGGATCTTCCTGAGCCAGCTTGCCCAGCGCGACGCCCATCTTTTCCTGGTCGGCCTTGGTTTTCGGTTCCACCGCCACCGCGATAACCGGCGCCGGGAACTCGATGGACTCCAGCACGATCGGGTGCTTCTCGTCGCAGATGGTGTCGCCCGTGGTGATGCTCTTCAGTCCCACGCAAGCGCAAATGTCGCCGGCATAGATTTCGGTAATTTCCTCGCGCTTGTTGGCATGCATTTGCAGCAGGCGTCCGATGCGCTCGCCGCGCTTGCGTCCGCTGTTGTAAACGCTGTCACCTGTCTTCAGATGGCCCGAGTACACGCGAATGAACGTCAACTGACCGACGTACGGGTCGGTCATGATCTTGAACGCCAATGCCGCGAACGGCGCTTTGTCGTCCGGCCCGCGCTCTTCTTCCGCGCCGTTGTCGGGATTCGCCCCCTTCACCGCCGCAACATCCAGCGGCGAAGGCAGGTAATCAATCACCGCATCCAGCAGCGGCTGCACACCTTTGTTCTTGAAAGCAGTTCCGCAAATCACCGGGAACACCTTCATCTTCAAGGTGGCGCGTCGCAAGAGCGGCTTTCAATTCAGCTTCGCCGATGGCTTCGCCTTCGATGTACTTGTGCATCAGCTCGTCCTGGTCATCGTTTTCGACAACCGTCTCAACGAGGATCTGATGATAGGCAGCAGCCTTCTTCTTCAAGCTCTTCCGGAATCTCTTCGACCACATACTCCGCGCCCATGCTCTCGTCTTTCCAGACGATTGCCTTCATGGTCATCAAATCAACCACGCCGCGGAACTTGTCTTCCTGCCCGATCGGCAACTGGATCGCCACCGGCTTGGCATTGAGGCGCTTGCGGATCGTATCGACGGCATGCTCGAAATCGGCACCCATCTTGTCAATCTTGTTGATGAAGCAAATGCGCGGCACGCCGTACTTATCAGCCTGGCGCCACACTGTCTCCGACTGCGGCTCCACGCCATGCACCGCGTCAAACACCGCGCAGGCGCCGTCGAGCACGCGCAGCGAGCGCTCCACCTCGGCCGTGAAGTCCACGTGGCCGGGCGTGTCGATAATGTTGATGCGGATGTCTTTCCAGAAACAGGTCGTCGCGGCCGACGTGATCGTGATGCCGCGCTCCTGCTCCTGCGCCATCCAATCCATCGTCGCCGTGCCGTCATGGACCTCACCGATGCGGTGCGGCGTCCTGTATAGAACAGGATGCGCTCCGTCGTGGTGGTCTTACCGGCATCGATGTGCGCCATGATGCCGATATTTCTGCAACGCTCTAATGGAGTCTGTCTTGGCACAATTCCTTCCGTTCCTGCTATGCGGCTCTACGTCCGCTATGTACAATTACGCCCGCTCCGGGTGCCGGGTGCCCCATTCTTTCCGCCGTCTTTTGGCGGTAGCGCGGGAATCAATCCACCTACCAGCGATAATGCGCAAACGCCTTGTTGGCCTCGGCCATGCGATGCACGTCGTCTTTCTTCTTGATGGTTGCGCCACGGCCATTGGCCGCGTCCAGCAACTCATTCGCCAGCTTGTCGATCATGCCCTTCTCACCGCGTCCGCGGCTGTAGGTCAGGATCCAGCGAATCGCCAGCGAGGTGCGCCGGTCGGCGTTCACTTCCACCGGAACCTGGTAGTTGGCGCCGCCCACACGGCGGGTCTTCACTTCCAGCACCGGCTTGGCGTTCTCCACGGCCTTCTTGAACAGCTTCAGGGCCTCGTCGCCACCCTTCTCCTCGAGCTTCTTCATCGCGGTGTAGAAGATGGACTGGGCCGTCGACTTCTTGCCGTCCCACATCATCGAGTTCACAAACTTGTTAACGAGCGTCGACTGGTAGACCGGATCGGCCAGCGGCTCACGCTTTGCAATATGTCCTTTTCTCGGCATAAATCCTCGTTACGCCTTCGGGCGCTTCGCGCCGTACTTCGAACGTCCCTGCTTGCGATTGGCCACGCCCACCGAATCCAGCGTGCCGCGCACCACGTGATAACGAACTCCCGGAAGGTCCTTCACACGCCCCCCGCGGATCAGCACAATCGAGTGCTCCTGCAGGTTGTGGCCGACGCCAGGAATGTACGTCGTGACTTCGATGCCGTTGGTCAAACGCACGCGCGCAACTTTGCGCAACGCGGAGTTCGGCTTTTTCGGCGTCTGGGTGTACACGCGCGTGCACACGCCGCGCTTTTGCGGGCAGGACTGCAGGGCAGGGCTGGCCGTCTTGTACTTCGGCGCCGTCCGTCCCTTGCGCACCAGCTGATTAAATGTAGGCACTCTTTGCAGCTCCTTCGTTCTTCTCGCCGGCCCTTGCCGGCTTGCCCTCGGCCCTCATGGCCACGGGCGAAAACCTGGCGGCATTCCACCGCATTCTCGCGCGCAAACGGCAGCCACACAGGCGCACTGTTCGCAGCGCAATGTCACTCAGCTTTTCTGGACATAGAACGCGTGACCCGCTCGGCCACTTGCCCATACTTCCCAGCACAAGGCTGGGAAAATCGGTTCGATCTGGTTAAGCAAACGACGGTGGCACCGTGATCGCTCCCCACGCCAGTGCCTTCACTGGAAAATGGAGTTCTGGAACGAGGGCACTCCGTTTCGTTGCTTCGGCCCACATACCCACCGGAAAGCTCCAGTGGAAGCGCAGGCTCGTTTCAGCGAGGAATCCTGCACGTTATTTCGCAGGATTGGGATTACTGCAGCACAGCCGTACTACAGGCAGGCTAGGTGTAACTCGCGGAACCTTTTTAGTGTAGCAATGAGGCTAATTCTCGTCAACCACTACCGAACGAAAAACGCCTTTTTACCGTCCTTACGCCCTCGGGAACGCAGATTCACAACTCATCGCTCACCTTGGGGTTTGCAGAATTCGGCGGTTGCTGTGCCATGCCTACAATTAAACACCACCAGCACCGCCGCAACTTGCCGATTCATACACCAAGCTTTTACACTGAAAAATTGCGGAAGCAATCATCTCTTTACGGTGTTACAACCGCCGGCTCCAGCCGGTGGGGAGGGTACATGCGGCATCTTTCGGCAGCTCAGCTAGCGGCTGCTTTCGTTTCGGTTCTCTGTTTATGTGTCTGGTCGGGGTGCGGTGGCACCGGCTCCAACACCAATAACACCACCGTTACCTCGATCTCGATGAGCCCGACGACGGTTTCCATGAACGTAGGACAGGTGACCAAAATCACCGGCATTCCGATGAACTCTTCGGGCACCACCATCGTCGCCGACGTGAGCTATAGCAGCAGCAACGCTACCCAGATCAGCATCTCTCCCCTCGGATACCTCTGCGCGGGAGTTTGGGACGCCAACTTCATTACCTGCACGGCCTTGCCGGGCAAAACCGGCGTCGGACAGTCCACAATCACCGCAACCTCGGGCTCTGTTACCGCCACAGCCCCCGCCTATTCCCACTTGCAGGTGGACCAGATTTCGGTCAACCCGCCGACGAGCTGCGCCAGCGTCGGCGCCACTCCGACCTATTTCGCAACCGCTTACAACACGACGGCCCCGGGCTGTTCGGTCGCCATCCCTTGCGATGTCACCTCGACCGTTGGCCCCATCAGTTTCTTCAGCACCGATTTGACCGTCATGTCCAACAACAGCACGACGGGCGTGCTTACCGCCACCGCGCCGGGATCGACATCGATCTACGCCAACGTCGCTGGACTGAACAGCGTGCCTCAGGCCGCTCTCGTGTGCCCTGTCGTGTCCATCACTGTATCCGACGCCGCCAGTTCGAACACTACGTTCAACCTCGCGCCAACGAATACTCAAAACCTGGTCGCCAACGTTGTCGACTCCGCCGGCGTTTCGATTCTCACAAATCTGACCTGGGCTTCGGTCCCGTCTGGCGCCGTGTCCATAACCATCGGCACCAGCACCAACACCAACTCATTAATCGCAACTGCCAATACTGCCGGGACCACCATCATCACGGCAACCTGCGCCACGCCTGGCTGCAATCGAAACATCAATCCGAGCTATTCCCAGAACCTGGTGACAGTGAACGTGTCCGGCTCAACCACCACGACGGTTTACGCAGCCAGCACGAAGTCTCTAAACGTATATCCCATCTCAAGCTCGACCAACACCGCGGGGACTGTGATCTCTCTGCCTTTTCTTCCCAACTCCATCTTCTCCGATTCCGGGGGATCGAAGGTTTTCCTCGGATCGGCTAACGGCATCATGACGATCAGCGTTCTTACTGCGACCGTCACTGTCTCCGCGGCAGCCCAGGGCAAGATCATCGCCGCGTCGCCCGACGGACTCTATCTCTTGATTTCCGACCCCGTCTCCGGAAATGTGTTCCTTTTCAGCACCGCCAACGGGATCGTACTTCAGACTCAAGTACTGACTACATCGGCGGCGGCATTTACCCCTGACGGCCAGTCCGTCACCTTCTTGGGACCGGGGCAAACAGCTCTACTACGACACCACATTCCCAACCTCGACTGTTGTGCCGTTGCCTTACATTCCCAATGCCCTGGACGTTAGCTCTCAAGGCGGCATGACCTACGTCACCAGCTCAAGCTTAGGCGCGATCGACGTTCGAACTACCTGCAACCAGAGCGCCTGGCAAACGCTCTCGGCAGCCGCACCTACGCTCGTGGCCCACCTTCCCAACGGAAATGGCGCGGTCGCCGCTGATTCTCCCGGAATTGATGTCGTTACCACCGGAACCATTCCTTCCGGCTGTCCTCCAAAGCCGCAAAGTACGGTGACCACCTACAACCTCGGGCTTGGAAGTTTCACTGCCAACCAGATGTTCGTTTCTCCTGACAGCTCGCGCGCCTTCATCCTGTCGAACCTCCCTCAGGTCATCGGACTCAATCTGACCTCGCTCACGCCGTTCTCCATTTCACTGACCAACGGCGCCGTTCCATTGAGCGGCGGCATCATGATTGACGGGACCTTCGTATACGTCGGTGGCAGCGACGGCAACGTTCACGCCATTAATGTCTCCAACGGAACCGACAGCGCCCAGATTGCTCCGGGACTGAAAGATCCCGGCGGAAATGCGGTCAATCCGGATCTCGTCCTCGTGCTGCCGAAATAAGCCGTATAGCTAATGCGGCAAAAAGCCCTCCGCGCGCGGAGGGCTTTTGTTTGCTCTTTGACATCACGAGGTCGCCGAAGCGACCGAGGGATCTGCTTTCTTCTGAACCCACTGAGAACCGTCGAAATGCTTGCGCAGCCTACGCCTTCGCTCCGTCCAACTCTTTCGCCACGCTGTCGAGCACGCCGTTGATAAACTGCACCGACTCCGGGGTCGAAAACCGACGCGCAATCTCCAAGGCTTCGTTAATCACCACCGGCTTAGGCGTGTCGGCAAAACCCAGCATCTCCGCTACCCCGCAGCGTAGGACATTGCGATCGACGGCGGCCATGCGGTCCATGCGCCAGTGCTCGGCATTGCGCTCGACCAGTTCGTCGATTTCACCTTGGCGCTCGGCAGCCACACGAAACAAGTCATCGGCAAACCCGCGAACCTTTTCGTCAAGATCGCGTCGCTCGTTCCAGAATGTCTTGCGAACCTGATCAATATCTTGCTTGCCCATGTCGAGTTGAAACAGCATCTGCAACGCCATTTCGCGGGACTTCCTGCGCGTGCCTGCCTTGCTCATCGCTTCCCCGCCGCGTGTTCGGCTACTTTGTTGTGCAGCGACGCCATCTCCACCGCTGCCAGCCCCGCTTCATAACCTTTATTTCCGGCCTTCAATCCGGCGCGATCAATTGCCTGCTCGAGCGTGTCGCAGGTCAGAACGCCGAACGCGTGCGGCACGCCAGTCTCTTGCGCCGACTGTCCGACTCCCCGCGTCACTTCGTTGGCTATGACTTCATAGTGCAGTGTCCCGCCTCGCAACAGACAACCAATGCAGACGATCGCGTCATTCTTGCCACTCTGCGCCACCTGGCGCGCCGCCGCAGGAATCTCAAACGAACCCGGCACCCGCACAATCGTGATGTCTTCTTTCGCCACACCCGCCTGCCGCAGCGCCAACAGCGCTCCGTCGAGCAACCGCTCGGTGATAAACGAATTAAACCGTGCCACCACGATGGCAAAGCGCTTGCCCTGAGCCTGCAACGAGCCTTCGATGCCCAAATCGTGTTCGTTGGACTTCGCGTATCGAAGGAACGTGACTTTCAGTCCGCTGACTTCCACGGTAAAAAACCGGGAGCCATCGGGCGCCTCCATAATCTCGCGCCAAACCTTCACGTCGTGCTTGCGAACGATCTCCCATGCCGCATCAGCATCGGAAACTTCCACGGCAAGATCGGAAAGCGGTGCGCTCGCCGCTGCGATGAACTCTATCGTTCCGCGCGGCGCTTCCAACTGGTATCCATGTGCGCTTCCGTCGTCGCACTCGTGGACCGGCGTGGCTCCCAGAGCGCGAAACAGCTCAATCGCCGGCTGTAGCTCTTCCTGCGTCTTCCCCAGTACGCGGGGAACAATAATGTTGCGGATCATAGGAGTCCATTGTAGACGGAAGGAGAGCGGCGCTCTTTAGTTTTGCGAACTAGCTACTCTTATCTCTCTTCGAATTCCAAATAGAAACCGGCAGGGCAGCGCCTGCCCAGCCGGCTGGAGCTTCCTGGGAGCGATTACAGGTTGAGCTTGCGACGCGCGACGCCGAAGAGTCCGAGCATACCGGAACCGGCCAGCAGCAGTGTGCCCGGCTCTGGAGTTGAGGTACCGACGTTGACGAAGACAAACTGGTCATCGTTATAGTCCAGGTCCGACTGGCCCAGCGGGAGGTCTTCCATACCGACAAAGATCCCAGATGGAATGCCCCCGCCGCCTACAAAGGCGGTGCCATAGGCGTGGTTGATACCGTCATAACTCATGCTCGGATCGGAGGCGTATTGCAGGCCCGACGTTACATCCCAGAGTTTGAAGACCAGAACGTCCCCGGCAGTAACCGACCCGAAATTGGCGCTGGTTCCCGGCACCGTCGTCTGGTTGTCAAAGTACCAGCCACTGAAAGTCGAGGTGGTGACATCAAGCATTCCGACGTAATCGGTGTGGCCCGCGCTAAAGCCATAGAAATAGCCGGTGATGTTTCCTGTTGCGGTTGCAGTGAAGGAGTTCGTCGGCGCGATGGTACCCGGATTGGGGTACGGGACAGCGCCAGCAAACATCGTAGTCGCTAAAACACTGATGGAAAAAACCAGGGTGAGAAATATGCTCTTCATTCGATTGCCTCTCTTGTCGGCGGCCATGCTTCCGATGCAATTCAAAGATAGGTCGGCATCACGTCGCCAGAAAGAGAGCTTTCTTCTTACCGGGTTCCTTCTCTTGGGAGGCCGCGCTGCGGTACCAAAGGATGGAGACAGTCAGGCGCGGTGATGGAGAACATCGGCCCTGAGGAGCTCGAAGCACTGCAAACGAACAATGCCGGGTGCCCCATCCTTTCCCATCTTTTGGGAATGGTGGGAAACACCCCCTGCAATGGAGGAGCTGTCTACCCGATCTAACTAATTATTCTCTTGGCGGTGGGGGCGGCGCTTCTTGTCTGCCCGAGTCAAAGAACCGCCAATCAGTGAGCGAGACTCGAAAGTGAATAACCCTGCCAGACGTACTCCAACGCTTCGGGCAGCGTCTGCTCTCGGACGGCGCGATCTACGTGCACGGCATTGCGGGCAAAGACAAACTGATAGTGATAGCCCTTGTCGGCCAGCACGCTTGCCATGCGCTCATTGGCCATCACCCAATCGTGCATGTTGTCCCGCATCACGTTGGGGTTGTACAGATCCCGGTCGCCAACTTCCATCCAGATCCGAATCGGCTTGGCGGGACTCTCCGGAATCAGGTGCTCGTGAAACTCCCACGCTCCGTGCGGCGACTTCGCATCGTGCGGCCATTGCTGGTTGACGTAGGTTCCCGAATACGCCAGCACTCGGTGATATCGCTCGGGGTGATACCACGCCATGATCAGGGCGCAGGAGCCTCCTGAGCTGTAGCCGATCGTGGCGCGACCGTCGGGGTCTTTCGTGAGCTTGACGTTGGCCTTGGCTTCGACTAGCGGCAACACTTCCCTTTCGACGAACTCGGCATAAGTGTCAGACATTGTGTCGTACTCAAGGCCGCGTTCACTTCCCTGCGCATCGCCGCCACCGTTGCCGATGGAGATGGCAACCATCACCGGCACTTTTTGTTCGGCGATGAGCTTGTCGAGCGCCGAAAACAGCAAGCGGTCGGGCCCGTCCGCACTGACCATGAAAGGAGCCACGCTGCCGGGCACGTACTGTTTGGGCACATAAACGAACACCTTGCGGGTGTACGGAGCGGCGTGGCTGGTGGTTACGACGAGCTTCGCTGGGTCCGTCGGGTCGGGCGTTCCGAAAGTGTTGGGCTCACGCGCAATGCCGGGATAAATCTTGCTGTCGCTGGAGTCCATGGTGAACTCGATGACGCGTCCCTGGAGCGTCGCATCTTGCGGGGACAATTCCGGAGCAGCCGGATGCGTAGGTCCGATGATGAAATTGCCGTCCGCATTCGCGGGAGGAACCTCACCGTCGGGCAGTTCCTTGGCGGCCACATATCCCACAGTGTGGGGGTCGCGGGTGGGAGGCGCGGGCCGTTCGGCCTTTTGCTGCGGTGCAGGACCTTGTGCGAAGGTGGCGCTATTCGCAAAAGACGTGAGCGCAATGCCAACACTTAAGAGAATTTTGGTTCGAAGTTTCATTCCCCGGCTTTGGCAAGTAGTTCTTTCGGGTTCAGGCCGAGCCGGTAGAGCGTGTCGACTACGCGCGGCCATTCCTCCTGCAAGAATCGCTCCCGTTCCGACTCCAGCAAGCGCTCGCGGGCACCCGGGAGGACGAACATACCGCGACCTCGCCGGGACTCGATGAGCCCTTCGCCTACCATCTGCTGATAGCTCTTCAAGACGGTGAGCGGATTCACCTGGAACTGCGCCGCTACATAGCGGACAGAAGGCAACGCGTCGCCATCTGACAGTTTCTTGTCCAGGATCATCGTCACCACGATATCGCGGAGTTGGCGGTAAATCGGCGTCCCGTCGTCCCAGTCAGCGTCGGCGCTTCGCATTGATGGACCCCTTAAAATAATTAGTTATACGTGAGTATAACACAATAGCACGTCTACAAGTGTAGTAGGGACAGCGACTTAAAAAACAGATATTGACTGCTTGTTGTGGTTTAGATCTCTACCACTCTAGTTGTGAATAGTGCAAATCGTGGGGCTAATGACCGAGAACGGATGTTGTCAAAGAGCGATCACGTTGGCCCGCCATGTCGGGCGCGAAGGCCTAGGGACACCAATCCCTTTGCCTCACCAAGCTTGTTTTATCGAAATGGAAATCGATGGGATATGACGCAGGACACAGCGTCGCGTGATCAGCCGGCAAATCCAGAGCGAGCGCGAACCCGGCGCTCCTGACCACGAAGAATCCCACCCCGCCGAAAGAAGGCGGGATGGGGCACCCACTGGAAGATTATTCATACGATGGAAGCGGGGCGGGCCACCCGCCCGCCTGACTGACTTGCCTAGAACCATTTTGGGACTGGCGGAACACGAGTCAATGCGAAACTCCCACCGCTTTGCATTATCGGGGTTAGAGTGAGGTCATACAACGGTGGGAATTAGTGGAACCACCGGGTAAGGAGAACACCATGCCAGAGTCTATCAATACGAAGAATCTGAAGTCCGAACCGAAGATTCCAACTGCGGCAAAGATACCAGGTGCCCTGGGCTCTGCATTTTCTCGCGAGTTTGGATTTCATCTTCCGCTCTCGAAGACCTATAGCACCTCAATTCTGATTGACAAAGCATTTATGACGGGTGATAAGGAATTTCGATCATCGTATCTTGCCAAGGAGCATTGTGTCGCAAAAGTAGTCTTATGCGACGGGCGAGTTTGGGAAGTCCTTACAGAGCCGATCGGTTTAACCGATGTTGGGCTGATTGCCTATACAGCGAGCAAGAAACCTATCATGACAGGCACCGGACATTTACTCCCGAATGGAGACGCCACATTCAAGCTGGCAACGCTCTACCCGAATATCACAAACATGGCTAAAGTAACTGCCACCGCGCAGGGCAGCGTCACGCGAGGGTCTGACGGGTCAATTACGGCCAGTGCCTCTGTTTCAGTGAGCGCAGAGTGTTAGTAGCCGAAGTCGACTGTATGTAGAGGGGATGTGGGGTCCTGCCAAGTTTATCGTTCGTTGTAGCTGACCGGGCGAGATTAGAACGCGCGATATCACCTCCCCTTAAACTGCGCCGCCCGCTTCTCCAGGAACGCCTTCGTGCCTTCGTTCTTGTCTTCGGTGGAGCAGCAGACGGCGAAGAGCGTGGCTTCAAGGTAGAGGCCTTCGGCGAGGGTCATGTCGAGGCCGTGGTTCACCGCTTCCATGGCGTACTGAACGGCCAGCGGCGCGTTGGCGATGATCTTGGCGGCGATGGCTTCGGCGCGCGGGATGAGTTCCGCGGCCGGCACGACTTCGTTCACCAGTCCGATGCGCAAGGCCTCGGCAGCGGTGATCATCTCGCCGGTCAGCACGAGTTGCTGGGCCACACCCTTGCCCACCAGCCGCGACAGGCGCTGCGTTCCGCCGTAACCGGGAATCAGACCCAGCTTGACCTCAGGCTGGCCGAGCTTGGCGTTTTCGCTGGCCAGGCGCAGGGTGCAGGCCAGCGCCAGCTCGCAACCTCCGCCGAGCGCGAAGCCGTTGATGCAGGCGATGACCGGCTTGCCCAGGTTCTCGATGGAATCGATGATGGCCTGGCCGCGGTGGGTGTACTCCTTGGCCGAGATGGGCGACTGCTGCGCCAGCTCGCTGATGTCGGCGCCAGCGACAAAGGCCTTCTCGCCCGCTCCGGTGAGGATGACCACGCGCACTTCGGAGTCGTCTTTGGCGGCGGCGAAGGCCTGGCGAAGTTCGTCCATGGTAGCCATACTCAGGGCATTGAGCACCTTGGGGCGGTCGATGGTGATGTAGGCGATGTGGTTCTTCGTTTCGAGATGGAGGTTTTGGAAGTTCGACATAAGTCCTCGTGTGATTAGTAATTAGCGACTAGAGCGCAACCCAAGAATGGTTCGTATCAGGGCATGGCTTCAGCCGTGCCGATAGCTTGGCCTTCGAGATGGGCTTCAGCCCCTGTCTGCTTTCGTTTTGCTAAGTATGCAAAGCAGTAAGGGTACTCTTCAACGGAACTCACCAGCCCACGCTTTCCCGGATTCTCGGCAATATATTCCCGATGTTTCGCGAAACTGCTCTCATCATTGACTCGCACCTCGGAAAAGCCCTTTTGCCAGACTTCACCCGTGTAGCCAGTTTCCTTCTTCAAGCGATAAGAGAATCCGCCCTTGATGAACTGGACAGCCTTTTCTATCGACATATCCCCGTTGACCGTGACCAGCAAATGAACGTGATCGGGCATGACGACAAAGTCGTGCAACTTGAATTTCTTGCCCGCCACGTACGAACGCAAGACGTCGATGAACAACATCGCATTGCGGTCCGACTGCAACAGGGCGCGGCCCATGCTGGTCTTCGTTGTCACGAAGAATGTGCGCGAGGTGCGAACAATCTGCGTCGAGTTTGAGTGGCGCGTTGGTGTAGCCATTTGCAGGGGCTAAAGCCCGGTTCCTCTATTTTCTTCGTTGCGGCACGGCTGAAGCCATGCCCTGATACGAGACACAATATTCTCAATCCGAATTGCGAACTCTTGCTAAATCTCACCGGCTGGGCACATCGGGCCAGCACCTCTTCCACTCCGCTTCGATCACAGCTTGCGGATACTGCTTCACTATTTTGCCGCTCTCGGCTTCCACGAGGAAGCCTTCGCGGTAACCCATTTCATCGCCGCAATCTCTCGCCTCGTTGACTTCAGGCATCAAAAGCAAGCGCTCGGAGCGGTCCTCCCAACGCACGACATGGAGGTTGTTTTCGTGCGACTTGCAGGAATGTTGCTCCCCAAACTCTCTGGCCACGACTTCAGGCCCCTTGAGCTTCAGCAGAGTGTGGCCGATTACCGTGTAGGCGACGAGTTGTACGCCGATGGTGTCGGCACTCATCTCGACATAAAAAGACCGCGAATCCGACGACCACTTGATCGCGGTGTTGACCGGGTCATCCACAAGCCCGAATTCCCCAATGATGATGCCCCCGGATTCAACCCGCAGCTTGAAATTTTTGCGCAACTGAACACGCCTGCTTTGGTCGGGAGACCAGACAGAAACCTGATGTTGGTAGTCCTGTCGCAGGAACTGTTGTGGCTGGCAGGAAACCTGTTGCGACGGGGCTGAGGTGCTGAGGCAACAGGTGAGCAGCGCCAGGCTGATGGCTGCGCGACTGTGGTGGAACCAGAGCATGCCCTAGACAAACTTTCCCGGTACCGGATTTTTCGGGTCGGTGTAATCGTAGAAGCCTTTGCCCGACTTGCGGCCGTACCAGCCGGCCAGCACCATGCGCTTCAGCAGCGGAGGCGCGGCGAAACGGCGCTCCTTGAACTCGTCGTACATGACGTGCGTGATGTAGTAGGTGGTGTCGAGGCCAACGAAGTCAAGCAGCGTGAACGGCCCCATGGGGTAGCCGCAGCCCAGCTTCATGGACTCGTCGATGTCGGCGATGGAGCCCACACCTTCCTCATAGGCGCGGATGGCGTCGAGCAGGTAGGGCACCAGCAGGCGGTTGACGATGAATCCCGGCTTATCGACTGTGCGCACCGGGACTTTGCCGAGCTTTGTGCCGAACTCGACTGCGGTCTCGAAGACCTCGGGCGAAGTGGCGATGGTGCGGGCAACCTCGACCAGCTTCATCATGGGGACGGGGTTAAAGAAGTGCAGGCCAACGAAGCGCTCGGGACGCTTGGTTGCCGTCATCAGCTCGGCCACGCAGATGGAAGAGGTGTTGGTGGCGAAGATGGCGTCTTTTTTGACGATCGCATCGAGCTGCGCGTAGGTCTTACGCTTCTCGGGCACGTTCTCGATGATGGCCTCGATGACGATGTCGCAGTCGGCGAGGTCTTGCATGTCGGTGGTGCCTTTCAGTCGCGACTGCGTGGCTGTCTTCTGTTCGGCGGTGATTCCACCCTTTTCGACGCCGCGCTCGACGAGACGAGCGAGAGATTTCTCGATGCCGGCGAAACCTTTGTCGAGAAACTTTTGCTCCTGCTCGAGCACGATGACGTCGAAGCCCGCAGCGGCAGAGACTTGCGCGATGCCGGAGCCCATCAGACCACAACCGAGTACGCCGACTTTTTTGATATCCATGATTGTCCCCGTTTTGCCTGTTCCTCTTAGTCCTGCGCCTTCGGTGTTCCCTTGATGGGATGACGATCCGCCAATGCGGCGTGGATTCCGTCGGCCTGCCGATTGTCACGCGCGGGGCCACCCTCCGGCGTCACCAGCGTGTTCTGAAAAGCGACGACCTCCCAGCGTCCGTCCGTCTTCCTCTCGGCCACCATCGTTGGACGTGCCTGGATGTGCTTCTCCTGGCCGTCCATGTAAAACATGAGTTCGGCGAATACAAATACGATCGCCACATCCGGACGTACGAAGCGTACCTTCTGCACCGTAAACTTGCTTCGGCTGCCTTTGTAGATGGTGTCAAAAATGGCGCGATGTCCGCGCTCGATGGCCGTGTGTCCGTTAAAGTGTCCGCCCAGGATGTGGATGAAGTCGGCGTCGTCGGCAAACAGCGCGGTCCACGCAACGCTATCGGCAGTGTTCCATGCAGATTCCAGTTTCTCAACGATTTCGTACAGGGGCCGTTCTTCCGTGGTCATTTGCAGGCCTCCTTTGTGGTCTGGTTTGTTGGTCTACCGCTGCAAATTCTCGATAATCACCGCTATCCCCTGGCCGCCGCCGATGCAGGCGGTCGAAAGTCCGTAGCGCGCTTTGCGCCGACGAAGCTCGTTCGCCAGAGTAATGAGCAGGCGCGTGCCGCTCGCGCCGAGCGGGTGGCCGAGGGCAATCGCTCCGCCGTTGACGTTGGTCTTAGCGTGATCGAGACCGAGCTCTTTCATTACCGACAGGCACTGCGCGGCAAAGGCTTCGTTCAGTTCGATCAGGTCAATGTCGTTGAGCGAGAGTTCAGCTTTCTTCAGCGCAATGCGGCTTGCCGGAACCGGGCCGGAACCCATGAGCGACGGCTCGACTCCGGCGATGCCCCAGCTCACGATGCGCGCCAGCGGATTGAGTCCACGCTTCTGGGCGTCTTCGAGTGGCATGACAATGACGGCAGCTCCGCCGTCCACGATGCCGCTGGCGTTGCCCGCGGTCACGGTGCCGTTCTTGCCGAACGATGGCTTCAGCTTGGCCAAGCTTTCAAGCGTCGTCTCGGGGCGGCGATGATCGTCTTCGGTGAACATCTCGCCGGTCGGCTCGCCGCGCTTGTTGCGCAGAGGTACGGGCGTAAGCTCTTCCTGGATGCGTCCGGCCTTGTAGGCCTCGTCGGCACGCTTCTGCGAGCAGAGCGCGTACTCGTCTTGCATCTCGCGAGTCACGCCCTGCTGGCCAGCGTAGGTTTCGGCGGTCACGGCCATGGGCATGTTGCAGTAGCTATCGGTCAGGGCGACGAAGAGCGAATCTTCCAGCTTGCCTTCGCCGAAGCCGACTCCCCAGCGCATGCCGCGAATGACGTGCGGCGCCTGCGACATGGCTTCCATGCCACCCGCAAGCACGCACTTCGATTCGCCAAGCTGGATCATCTGCGCCGCGGTGATTACGGATTGCATGCCCGATCCGCAGAGGCGATTAATCGTGACGGCCGGCACTTCGATGGGAACGCCAGCCTTTAGGGCGACGTGGCGAGCGCCGTAGATGGCGTCAGAGGAAGTCTGCTGGGCGTTGCCCATGACGCAATGGTCGATCTCGGCAGGCTCGACGCTGGAGCGCTTGATGGCCTCGATGGAGGCGATGGCCGCAAGTTCCTGGGCGGTGAAGTCGCGAAGCTTACCGCAGTAGCGTCCCATGGGCGTGCGCGCCCCGTTCACGATGGCAATGTCTGGAAATGAGTTCGGCATAGGTGTACTGATAGCAGGCAGAATGCTTGAGCAAACGGTCAAGTCTATCAGCGGCTGGTAGGGGGGGCAAACGCAGCAGAGCAGGAATTGTGGCGAACCAGTGAAACAACATGGCGCGTCCGGGCAAGCCATGTCGTCCGGTCTGAAATTAGGTTTTTCTGGAATTTCCTGTTAGCGGATCGAGTTGCGCTCCTTCAGGTTGCGACGCCGCTGCCGCCACTCGTCGCTGTTGAGGATGCCGGGGCCAGCCTCGATCAGGCGCGGCAGCATCTGGAAGACCGAGATTGGCGTCCACGGCTGGCCGCTGCGAGTGCGAAAGCCGCGTCGGTTCAGCTCAGCCGCAATGCCGGAATAGGGGCCATCCTGAATGGTCAGCTCCATGATCTGGAACAGTACCTCGGACTCCCGGGGGTCGGGTTCGAGGTGCGCGCAGTCACCGGAAACGCGCAACCCATAAGGAACTTCGGGGGCGGCCGCGGTGGTGGGCGTTTCCGGGGATGCGACCGGACGCTCCCATTCGATGGCTACTGGCTTCCAGCCCTCGCTCAGCTTTTGATGGAGTTGGTCAGGTCCGAAATCCCCTGCAATCACCTGCCGCGTGCGCTCGATGTTTGGCATTGATTACCCCCCGCGCGGATGAAGCCCGCGGAATAAAAGACAGCATTTACCGTGCCACGCACTTGGGCTGGTACAGCCTTCAAATTGTGGAGATTAGCAGGACTGAGGGCAGGCTGAACTTCGTTTGCATTGTTCACTAGCGCGGCTGAGTGTACGGAATCGGGCAGCGTTCTGCAATAAAACTGCCGTCAGAGCTGATTCGTGGGGCGGAGAACCCGTAGACCAGAACTGACGGCTGCTGCAGGGACCAGTACTTCTCGCCGGGCCTTGCTTAGTCAATCGTCGGGGTCGGTGCCGCCGGCATGGCCGGGACAGAGACCGTGAAATCCATCTTTACGGGCGTCACAAAGTTAATGTGGATCGGCATGCCGGGCTGCGCAGGATTCGACATCTTCATGTTCATATTGATGCGCGAATGTTCGATGGCGCGCTGCGCCTGCTCCATCGCGTGGGCCGATACTTTTTGCGCGCGCTCCATGGACCTGAAGTAGACCTCGTACCGCCGCGTATCAGCCAATTGGCGCCATTCCTGCGCTCGGGAGCTGAGCTCCTCGGCGCGAATGACCGCCATGTCGTTGATCTTCTGGGCGCGATCGTCAGACAGAATGTGCATCTGGTAAACCCGTTGCGCCGTCTTTTGCGCTCGCGCCGCTGCCTGGCACTTCTGCCGAGCGACCTGGTCCTGGACCATCTGCTGCGCGTCCGATGCCTGGTCTTCGACTCGCGCCAATTCCGGCAGGTTGAGTTCGGCTACCATTTGCGCCTGCTCAGGAGCGCGGCCGTCGACATAAGGCTCCAGCACGGCCATCAACTTTTCAGCAACCGTGCGCCGAACACAAGCTATGTCGGCCTGGGCTTCCGCGCGTGAACGCGACAGCTTGGCCAGGCGTCCGGCGCCGAACGCTTGCGAAAAGACCGCGAAGGTCGCCACCAGTGCCATGGTCGCTACCAGGTATCTGCGCTCCATACTGCCTCCTTGCTGCTCGTAAGACGTTGCATCCTGACGTTCGTTAGTGCATTTTCTTGAAGAATTACGTCAGGGGCCGAATGCTCGTATTACTTAGCTACAGTTTTTGTGCCAAAGTCACAGACCGCGCAAGTGGCTGTGCAGCAGTGGTATAGCGGGGAATGTTAAATGCGTGTGAATGGCGGTGCGTCCAGAAGCAGGGTTTTGTGTCCGTGGCTGGACACTGCGAATCTGCGATTGGTTTGATATTGTTTCGAGGTTATGACTGCCAACGACATAATGCGATTGCTCGAGCTCACGCCGCTGGAGTTGGAGGGCGGATTTTTTCGGGAGACCTACCGTTCGCGCTGGCAGGTTTCGAACGAGTATTTGCCGGAGGGCGTTCGCGGACCACGTTCCATCGGTACGGCAATCTACTACATGATCACACCGGAATCGTTCTCAACACTGCACCGGCTGCCTGGGACGGAAGTGTTTCACTTCTACCTCGGAGATCCGGTGGTGATGCTGCAGTTGCATTCTGATGGCACGTCGCAGACCGTGATCCTGGGGCACGATCTCGTCGCTGGAGAACAGCCGCAGGTCGTGGTTCGTGGAGGAATCTGGCAGGGATGCCGACTCGCTCCCGGCGGTAAGTGGGCACTGCTGGGGACGACGATGTCTCCAGGGTTTGATTATGCCGATTACGAGACCGGGTTGCGGGATGAGTTGATCGCGCAATATCCGAAGGCGGAAGAAGCGATAAGGGCGTACACGAGGTGATTCGGCCGGCTGACAAACAGACGCTCGAATTCTCAGGCGATAGCCCTTTGAGTGGGTCCTGAATCCTTTTTAGCGAATCCTTGCTCTTTCTAAGTAGGAGAGAGAATTGGTAACAACGATTAGTCCCGAAGTCCTGAGTGGCGGAAGCGTTTCCCCCGGCAGGTTAATCGATGTCCGCTCCGCCGCGGAGTTCGCTATCGGTCATATTCCGGGAGCGGTCAACGTTCCGATGGAGCAGGTTGAGACGCGGATGGGTGACATTGGCGATGGCCCGGTGGTCCTGATCTGCGAAGCGGGTGCCCGCGCGATGGCGGTGGCGGGATGGCTCGAAGGACGACAGACCGTGTCAGTCCTCACCGGCGGAACCGCCGCGTGGAGAAAGGCGGGTCTTCCTTTGATCGGTTGCGCTCCGTGTCGCTGGACCCTGGAGCGGCAGGTACGGCTTGGCGCTGGACTGATTGTGCTTGTAGCTTGCCTGCTGTCAGTAATCTTCAATTTCAAGTGGGTGTATCTGGCCATGTTCATTGGAGCTGGCCTGACATTCGCTGGAGCGACGAATATTTGCGGCATGGCCACGTTGCTGGCGCGCATGCCGTGGAATCGGCAGGCACGGCGCAGGGCAGTTGACGCATGCGATTGCGGTTCGCCGGTGTTGAACGGGAAGTAAAGTGCCAGAATGATGCAATGAACTTCGAGGCACTTGCCAACGAGAACCGGGATGCGGTCTATCGTCAACTCATTCGGGCCTGCGGCAATCGCGAGGACGCCGAGGATGTGCTGATCGAGGCGTTGTTGAAGGCCTATCGCAACCTCGACCAATTGCGCGACTCGGATGCGTTCCGTTCGTGGCTGGCGCAAATCGGGCGCCGCGTGTGTTGGCAATTGAAGCAGCGCGAGGCTTTGCTTCCCATCATCCAGTTGTCGGCGATGGAGGCTGAGGGCGCTGAGTTGCAATCGGCGGAAGAAGCGCCCGACGTGAGCACAGCGAAGCTCCAGATGAAGCAGTTGCTGCTGGACGCCGTTGGATCTCTTCCCGGGCCGGAGCGCTCGGTTTACGAATTGCGAGACCTGGAGCAGTTGAGCGGCGAGGAGACTGCGGCGAGGCTTGAAATTTCGCTGGCAGCAATGAAATCGCGGCTGTTTCGAGCGCGTGAAAAAGTTCGGAATTACCTAGATGCGGCGTTGGTCCCACAGAAGACGCGCCAATAGATTGCATTATTAATTAGAAGGCTCAGGCAACAGGCCCAGGGAGGCATTATGGAAATCATGGTTGAGAGTTTGGGAGGGGTGCAGTTCGAAATCAAGGCCCGCAAGCACACGCTGATATGCGATCAGCCGGCGGAAAACAACGGATACGACGAAGGCATGACACCGCCTGAGCTTCTTCTGGCGTCGCTCGGGTCGTGCGCGGCTTACTACGCCGTGGATTATTTGAAGCGATCCCACCTCGAGGAGGAAGGCGTCAAGGTCCGCGTCACCGCCGACAAAGTGAAAGGCCCCTTTAGGTTAGACAACTTCGACATTGAGGTCGAGGTGCCGAGCGCGATCCAGTCGCAACATTGGCAGGGGATCGAGGACGCCGTGCACCATTGCATCATTCACAACACGCTGCTTCATCCGCCAAACATTCACGTGGGAGTTGGTAACGCGGTAAGTGCATAGGGAACAAGTGGCGAGTCGACTGGTTGGCTCGACGCGGCCGGAAACTACTTCTTGCCTTTCTTGTTCCTCAGCATGCCCAGCATGGCAGCAATGCGCTTTTCGCGGGTTTCGGGGCGCTTAGCGTCTTCGATGGCGCGTACATGCTCCTTCTGGTGGGTGAAGGCAAGTTTCTGCCAAGCTTCCTTCGCTACGGGATCGCTAGCGATGATTTTCTTCAGGTAGGCGGGCAGCTCGATCTTGCGGGCGTCTTCGTCGAGCTCCATCACAACGCTGACGGTGTCGCCGGCCTTGCATTTGGCGCCTGCGCGCAGCTCGGCGTTGACCACCATCATGTGTCCGTCGCCCATGTTCATTAGCGAACTGCGGAAGGGGAAGCTGTTGATGGTGCCCTTCACCGGCACTCGCCCTTTGCGCTGAAAGACTTCTACCACATTGAAGGGCGGCTGGAGAGCGGCGACCGAAGAGCCTTCCTGACCGAACAACTTAACTTTGAATTTGTGCTGCTTCATGTTGATTGGCGCTTTCCTCGGGCTAACTTAACTAGTGCTGGAACGCGTGGTCCTCTTCTTCGCAGCCCGCTTCTTGCTTGCCTTGGCGTTGGCGTCGCACCGGAGCTTCCAAGCGGTGCGGAGAGCACCGGCTAGGACATCCTCGCCCACTGCGGCCAGGCGGACATGCGTGGCGCCCATCCGCCCCCAACCACCCTTGATGGGGACAAATACTTCTGGCAGTTCCTCGAGAAACGCGGCTTGCTGCTCCGGACTGAGCATCAGGTTGCCATAGCCATGGTCAGCGGAAGCGAGAGTGGCGAAGATGCGGCCCCCGACTCGGAAATCGGGGTGCCCCATATGCGATCCCTCTTCCGCGCCATCAAGGGTGAGAGCAATGCGACGAAAGTCGTCAATCTTCATAGAATTCCTGAGGACTGCAATGCGATACTCACCCGCACTTCCCTGTTCCATGACATTTGCGATCCGGTGACGCGCAACTGCCCGGTTCGGCCAACTGGCCATCGGGGCCGATGCACGTCTGGGTGTGCATGCACCAGAAGAGGCCGTCGTTCGGCGGAGGCACCGTCGGGTCGTGATCCACACCAATGAACTGCTGCTTCCAGCGCAGCGAGGTGCAAAGCGTCTCATTGGTGGTGTCGAAGCGTTCCTGATCGAGCCACATCGTCATGCCACACCTCCGGAGCGTCCGGCAGCGGCGTTGAGGATGGCGCGCTTCACCGCCGCCTTGGTCAGCGTGATTTTGTACTTGTTGCGGCTGAGCGGTTTGGCTTGTGCCACGGCTGCGTTCGCTGCAGCCATGGCGGTGTCGTTGTTGACGGGCTTGCCCACCAGTACCCCTGCGGCTTCTTCTGAAACCCACGGTACCGGCGCCACCTGGCCGAGCACGATGCGTGCGCTCTTCACGGTATTGCCGTTCATCTCCAGCGCTACGGCGGCGTGGGACAGCGGCCAGTCAAAGGCAGCGCGTTGTCGCACTTCGTAGCTTGAAGCCTTCAGGCTTTGCGACGGCGGAGGCACGATCAACTCGATCACCATCTCATCCGGCTTGAGGTCGTGCTCGCGCTCGCCGGCCTTGGTGGGAGTGACAAAGAACTTCTCCAGCGGCAGTTCGCGAACTCCGGCACCCGACGCCTTCGCCGAATAGATTCGGATCTTCGCGCCATAGGCGATAAGTACAGGAGCGATGGTCGAAGGGCTGACAAAGTATGCTGGCCCGTCATTTCCTAATATTGCTCCATATCGATTGTCGCCCTTGATCATGAAAGAGACGCCGTCGTGACTCTGCTCTGATGCCAACAATCCCATGCCGTTGCGGAAGTACCAGCATCGCGGACGCTGGCACATGTTGCCGCCAAGAGTTGCGAGATTGCGAATCTGTGGACTCGCCGCTTCGATAGCCGCTTCCGACAGCATTGGATAGTGCTGCCGCACGTTAGAGTCGTCAGCGAGTTCGGCGATGGTAACCAGCGCGCCGATGCGCAGTCCATTGCCGGGCTGATATGAGACGCCACGCAGGCCGTCGATCCGCTTGACGTTGACCAGACGCTTGGGGGCGACGACATCGTCTTTCATCAGCGCGAGAAGGTCGGTGCCGCCGGCGAGGATCGCTCCCTGATCGCCGAGCAACGTGGCTACCTGCTCTTTCTTGACGGCGTTGGCGTACTCAAATGCTTGCATGGCCACCTCCTTGCGGGCTGAAGCCCGCTCGGAAAAAGAAGAAATAGGCCCGTTTCGGCACGACTGAAGTCATGCCCTGACGCAATCGGGTGCTATCCATGCGAACCTCCCGCTTCCAGCGCTTCGAGCACGCGATCGGGAGTGAGCGGCAGGAACGGCACGCGCACTCCGATGGCATTGGCCACGGCGTTCGAGATCGCTGCGCCGGGCGAAACCACCGCGGGCTCCGCCAGTCCGATGACGCCGCGCTCGTCGTATCCCTTGCCGGTCATCATGTGGACCTTTAGCTCGCCGATGTCATTCAGGCCGGCGAGGCGATAGAACTCGAGGTTAGGGTTCAGCACGCGGCCGGTCACGGGATCGAGAATTTTCTCTTCGTAGAGCGTGTAGCTGATGCCCATGATGAGCCCGCCATACACTTGGCTCATCGCGGTCTTCATGTCCACGATGAGTCCGCAGTCTTGCACGGCGACCATTTTGTTGATGCGCACGATGCCAGTCTCGACATCGACCGAGACGTCGGCCATCTGAACGCCGCCAACGCCACTGTTGGTGAGGTCGGGCGGTTTCGCCTTGTCGGGATTCGAGCCCCGCACCGTCAGCGGCACCGCGCCGATCTTGGCGCAAGCTTCTTTCCATGACAGGCTGCGACTGCTATCGCCCTTCACCTGCACGCGACCATTCGCCGCTTCCAGTTCTTCCGGCTGAGCTTTTAACGCCGGAGCCACCTTCGCGAACAGCGCATCGCGCGCGTCAACGGCCGCGCGTCGAGTGGAAGACGTCACTCCGCCTGAGGTCGTGCTGCCGCCGCTGCCGCCTGACTGCGGATAGCGGTTGTTGCCGTAGAGCAGTTTGACGTCGTCCATCGGAATGCCGAGTGCATCAGCGGCAACGATCGTGATGATGGTGCGCGCACCAGTGCCAAGGTCCTGCGTGCCCATCTTGATTTCGACCGAGCCATCGGGATGGATGGTGAGGTCGCAATTGCTGTTGTGCCCGCGGCCTCCCCAGGTGTGCATGGAGAGCCCCAAGCCACGCTTGATGTTGCCGGGAGTCTTGTCGCCGCGCTGGTGCCAGTTCTTCTTCCAGCCCATCAGCTCGTCGGCGATGGCAAATTCTTCTTTGTACGTCTGGGCGCGCGGCCCGGCGATGTCCATGTTATGCAGGAGCAGATCCAGCGGATCCATGTTCATCTTGGCGGCGAGATCTTCAATCGCACCCATGGTGATGACCGCTGCCTGCGGATGATTGGGAGCACGCCAGGCACGAGCGCTGCCCTGATTGGTAGAGATGGCTGTGTTCTGCTTGCGCTGGTTGGGAATCTCGAAGATATACGGTAGCGGAGGCGTGCCACCGCCGCCTATTCCGCCGGTGCCCCAGGAACGGGAATCCCAAGCCACGATTTTGCCGCTCTTGTCGGCGGCGATCTTGACGCGCGCATAGGCCGACGGCCGCATGCCGGCGACCTCAGACTCAGCGCGACGGTCGAGCATGTTCTTGACTGGCTTGCCGCCAGCTTTTTTCGACAGGTTGCCGGTGTTGACGTCCCAGCGGTCAGCCGAAAACTTGCTGCCAAATCCACCGCCGACGTTCTGTTGCAACACGTTTATGTTGCCTGCCGGAACGGAGAGCGGCTCGGCCAACTGAGCGGCAATGCCAGAGACGTTCTGCGTGGAGACGTGAACGACAACTTCCTTTTCACCCGGCCACTCGATGGCAGAACCGTGCGTCTCAAGACATGCGTGCACGATGCAGGGTATGCCGTACATGCCCTCGGAAACCGCCGCTGCTGAGGCGAACGCTTTGTCGGGCTCGCCTTGAGTTTGCAGCGCGGTCTTCTTGTACGGAGACTTTGGCTTCCCTGTGCCTTCTACGAATTTCGCCTTGCGCACGGCCGCGATAACCGGGGCTTCTACGCCCATTCCTTTCATCGACTCGAAGTCTTTGTCGGTGGGCCTGAAGCTGATGCCGCGTTTTTGAATTGCAGCGATCACTTCGTCGTCAGGGACCTGATTCTCCTCCATGTCTTGAAAGTCATCTGAGCTGATGGGGCCGGTGTCGGTGCCGAGATTCTTCGGCGGTTCCGCGTCGGAGACGAAATGCGGGAGCACCTCGTACTCAACCTTGATCGCGCGGATGGCGTCGTTCACGGTTCCCTCGTCAACACCGGCGACGCCGACAATTTCGTCGCCTGCCCAGAAGATTTCCATGCCGGGCCCCTGGATAATCTCGACCGCCTTCACGCCCGGCATTTTTTCAGCAGCGCTGGTGTCGATGCTGACGATCTTCGCGTGGGCATAGGGGCAGCGCAGAATGTTTCCCGCCAGCAGTCCCTGAGGGTTGTAGTCGTAGGTATATTTCGCGCGGCCTGAGGATTTAGCGGGGCCATCCACGCGATCAATCTTCTTGCCGAGCAACGGGCGGGTCGCCGGATCGGGCCAACTGTACTGGCTCATGACTGTTCGCCTCCCGACTGCGCCAGGGCCACGGCGCGAATTCCGTCGTAGGTGCCGCAACGGCAGTAATTGCCGCTCAGGCCACGGCGAATGTCGTCTGCGCTTGGCTTGGAATTCTTTTGCAGGAAGTGCGTCGTAGCGACCACGAAGCCGGGAGTGCAGAATCCGCATTGCTGGGCATCGTGCGTGACGAATGCCGCCATGACCGGGCTGAGTTTGCCCTCGTCTGCCAGCGCTTCGATGGTCGTGATCTTCGCGCCTTGCGCGTCAATTGCGAGCACCGAGCAGGCATAGACAGGCTTGTCGTCGAGCAGCACGGTGCAGGCCCCGCAGGTCCCGCGGTCGCAGACCCGCTTGGCGCCTGTCAGGTCGAATGGGCCACGCAGTGCATCGAGCAAGGTCACACGCGGTTCCAGCTCGACGCTTAGCTTTTTACCGTTAACGTTCAGCGTTATCGGGACTTTCCCCGGCCCGTGCACTGCGACTTCTTCTCCCGCAGCCTCCACGACCGTCGGGCCCAGAACGATTGGAACCGCGGCCGTTACCGCAGAAATCTTCATGAAGTCGCGCCGCGAGAGTCCAGAAGTCGTTTCGGGCTTGCGCGCGTCGTCGTCTTTCATACTTCCTCCAACTAGGAAATCGACGAAGGCTTCGGCTGCATCTGCAGCCGAAGATGCTGGTTAGAGACCGTGGTGGCACCTCACGGCGCATCTTTCTTGCGCGTCGCGCGGTGATGAGCGCGAGTATAACTCCGGCCGTGGTAGCGCGACAAAGCCGAGGCCATCCGGAATCGACGGACTTGAACAGCGGGCTGCTTTCCATGGGCGTTACCCTGCGTCTCACCCCAGCCTTTTGGCATTTTGGCTTGCGTAGCGCGGTGAAACTATTTTTCACCCGCGGGAACTTTCCCGCGGCTACCGACATTACAGGTATAGAACAGCAACACCGGGGCGGGTCGAAGGAGATGCACCGGACAGTATGATCAGCGACGAAGTCTTGATGCTTGAGTTCCAGGGCGGTTCGCGTGCCGCGTTCGAAGAGCTCTATTCGCGCTATAACGGGCCTCTCTACGGCTTCTTTCGCCGCCGCCTGGAGGACGCTCAACGTGCCGAAGACCTGGCGCAGGAAACGTTTCTTGCCTTAATTCGCGGGGCGTCGCACTACGAGCCGCGTGCGCTGGTGCGGACGTACCTCTACGGAGTTGCCATGAAGTTGTTGTTTGCCGAACGGCGCAAACAACTTCGGGAGGGGCCACCTACGGAAGGCACAGCCGAACCCTCGACCGCGGGCACCCAAGAAACTGGGATGTGGGTGCAGCAAGCGGTTGGACGACTGGATGCGCCCGACCGGGAAATTCTGATGCTGCGGGAATACGAGCAACTCAGTTATGTGGAGATAGCCGACTTGCTAAGACTCCCGGTGAACACGGTACGCTCGCGGCTCTTTAGGGCACGGATGGCGCTGAAGGAGCAGCTCCATCCCAAAGAATCTTTCCAGCGGCGGGCACCGGACGACAGCAGCGGCAAACGGGCAGCGGAAGGCGAGGCGTGAAATGACAAACGACATCCATCCCGTGGAAGCAGAAGAGCTGATGGCTTATCTCGACGGCGAACTGCCCGTCGAGCGAGCTTCCGCCACCGCCGCACATCTCCAGGAATGCCGCGAGTGCCAGATTGTCGCTGCCGAGTTGAAGAGTGTATCGGAGAGTCTGACAGCGTGGGAGGTCGAGACGCGCGAAATACAGGTCACTCCTGCGCTAGTCGCCGCGCTCGATCAACACGAGCAAGAGGCAAATCAATTAGCCGCTGGCATTCACTGGAACTGGGCTAATGGAGGCCGTTTCCGCCGCTTCGCGCCTTGGGCATTCGGCGCATTGGCCGGAGGCTTGGCAACACTCCTGCTGACCTTCATCATGATTGGCGAAATGGGCCGTGGTCAGCAGCACTACCTTCGTGACCTGCGACCCTCGGAAGCCGCACCACCACCGACTTCTTACTCAACCGGTGCTGCAGCTCCCGGAGCCGCAGGTGACCGGCTGGACTCACGCTATGCCTCACAGCTTAGCGACGTGCAGCGCATGGAGCTCGCCCAGCGAAAGGCGCGGTCAGATATCGCGTCGAACCTGGCAGTAGAGGTTCCGTCCGGCACCGCGGAAACGTATCGAACAGCGTCGCCCACGACCCCGCCTGCCGCGCCGATGATTTTGCGCACTGCCCAGATCACGCTGGTGACGCAGAACCTCGACAAGGCCCGCAGCGGCATGGACGACGTGGTGAGGCGTTACAACGGATACGTCGCCGACCTCAGCATTTCTTCGCCGAGCGATGGGGCGCGCAGGCTTACGGCGAACTTGCGCGTGCCAGCCGCGCAGCTGGACGCGGCGCTGGCCGAACTCAAGAAGCTTGGCCGTGTCGAGTCCGAGTCGCAGAACGGCCAGGATGTTACGGCACAGTACGTTGATCTCGAAGCGCGGCTCAGCAATTCGCGCAACACCGAGCAGCGCCTCCTCGACCTGCTGCGCCAACGAACGGGAAAGCTCTCCGATGTTCTCGAAGTGGAGACCGAACTAAGCCGCGTTCGCGAAGAAATCGATCGCATGGAAGGTGAGCGTCGCCTGCTCTCAAAACAAGTGGAGTACGCCACGCTGAGCGCGACCATCGCCGAGGAATTCAAGGCGCCGGCGCAGGCGCTTCCAAATTCACTGGGCACGCGGTTCCGCAACGCCGCAGTGGACGGCTATCAGAGCGTGGTGAACTTTGTGATCGGCGTCGCGCTGTTTCTGGTATCCGACGGTCCGATGCTGCTGCTCTGGATCGTGATACTGTTCTTCCCCGTTCGGTATGCATGGCGGAAGCTCCGCAATCGCGATTTGCCGCCGTCCCAGCAATGAACAGCAACGTGTTCGGGCAAGAAAACAAAGGCGACAGCTAATCCGCTGTCGCCTTTCTGTTATTGAGCTTCGCAATTTCTACTTCAGCGTATGGATGTACTTCACCATGTCGCTGATCTGCGCGTCGGTCAGCTTGCCCTTCATCGCCGGCATTTTGCCTTTACCGTTGGTGATTAAGCCGTTGAGGTCGGCGTCCGACATCTTCTGTACTTCCGGATCGGAAAGCGCTTTCAGCCCCATGTTCTTGGCCATTGGAGTACTGGCGTTCCCCGACGGTCCGTGACACATGGCGCATTTCGCCTTGAACACGTCAGCCGCAGAATCTTGAGCGATTGCCACCGTAGACAGCGCCAGCAGCAACGAAAGTCCAAGCAATATCTGAGATTTGTACATTTTCATTGGATCTCCTCTCCGCAAACAGCCGCTGCTCAACCGTAGCACGGCAGCAGGAACCTATTTCACAACCCGGCCATACTCTAATACCGTCCGGCCCAAATTGGCTACAGAAGATCGCCGCAATGCGGTGGGAAAAAACCCTCTGTGCGGGTTATATCCCACAAGAAATGATTGTTACGAACTGTTAAGCCGTGCCAGAATTCCACGTAACTGCTGAATTTTGATGGGCCTAGCGAACAATCCGAACAACCTTCAAGTTTGGCACGCATGGTGCTCTACCCCCTGTATAACCCAGATTTGGGAAGGGCGGTCTATGGAACCGACGCTGGCAATCATCGGCCTGAACTATCGGACCTCCCCGGTTGCGATCCGTGAGCAGTTTTGGATCGCCGAACCTGCCCGCTATGAGGCGCTGCATCGTCTGTTGCGTTCCGAAGGCATCGAAGAAGTCCTGGTTCTAGCCAACTGCAACAGGACCGAGTTTATCCTTTGGACGAACGACGCCCCAGCCGCAGCCAATTCGGTGTTGCGATTCCTTACACAGGACTACCATCTGAGGCTTTGCGATTGGTCCCACTTTTACCGCCTGATGGATGACGTTGCCTTGACTCATTTGTTCCGGGTGGCGTCAGGGCTCGACTCGGTCGTGCTCGGTGAACCGGAAATCGCGGGCCAATTGCGAGAGGCCTGGGAACAGGCCCGTAAAGCTGGTGCAACTGGACGATTCCTGGACGCGGCGGTGCAGAAGGCCCTGACGGTTTCTGCGCGGGTGCGAACCGACACCTCTCTCGGCGACGCAACCATAACGTTTCCTTATGCCGCCGTCGAGCTCGCCATGGGAGTACTGGGTGACCTTTCGGGCCGCGAAGTTTTGCTGCTGGGTGCCGGGAGGATGTGCGAACTAACGGCCAAGCGCTTGAGCCATGCGGGGGCAGACCGGCTCAAGATCATGAACCGCACACCCGAGAAGGCGAAGGAGTTGGGCGCTCGAGTCAGCGCCGAGGCCATTTCTGGCGATGATCGCCTGTTGCACCTCAAGTCGGCCGACGTCGTGGTCTGTTCCACAACCTGGCCGCACAGTCTAATCAGTTTGGAAGATGGGCTATCGGTTGCCAAGGCCAGGCAGAACAAGCCGCTGGTGATCATTGACATCGCGGTGCCGCGAAACGTGGACTCCCGGGTAGGAGAAATCGACGGAATTTACCTGTTCAATGTTGACAGTCTGGAAGAAGTCATCCGCCGTGACGCCCGAGACCATAAGGAATCCGCCGAGTCGGCCAACAAATTGATAGCAGACGAAGTTGCGGGCTTCCGGCGCCGATTGCTCGCGGAACTTGTCGTTCCTACAATAGTAGCGCTTCGACAACGGCTGGAAGAGCTTTGCCACCAAGAAGTAGAGTTTCTACGAAGAGAGTTTGGCCCGTTCACCGAAGATCAGGACCAGGTACTGACAATCCTGGCCGCGCACATCACGCAAAGGATTGCCGGCTCGCTGGCGCGTGAGCTTCGCGAGTTGCCTGACCGGACCGGGCAGGACATGCTCACGGTGGCAGTCCATCGGCTGTTCCACCTGGAAAATTCGGACTCGGCTCTTGAAACATTGCAGAAAAATTGACAACAAAGAAATACAAGAAGGAGTAATTCATGTCTCAGTCTGCGCAAGATGGAAAGACCACAGCAACTGTGGGGTTTACGAGTCTGCAAGCCTACACGCTTGCAGTCATCACGCTGGTTATCGGCATTGCCGTCGGATACTTTGCCCGTGGTTCGTCGCCGACATCCGCGACACCCGAAGTGGCCCAGTCATCTCCCGTAGCCGTACCCACTGGGGCACCCGGGGCAGCAAACATGGCAGCCGGACAGTTGCCGGGTATTGGTAGCCAGCCACAAGGCGGAGCGAACCCAGAGATGCTGGCGCAGGCGGCAACGCCGCTGCTTGCCAAACTTCAGACCAACCCCAAGGATTTCGAGACCCTGCGGCAATTGGGCAATGTTTACTACGATGGCCAGGCTTATCCCCAGGCCATCGACTACTACACCAAGGCCTTACAGATCGATCCCAAGAATCCCGACGTCATCACCGATCTGGGAACGGCCTACTGGTACACCGGGGATCCGGACAAGGCCATCGATGACTTCAACAAGTCGCTCGCCATTCGTCCGAACCATCCGGGCACGATGTTTAACCTGGGCATCGTGATGTGGCAAGGCAAGAAAGATCCGGCTGGAGCCGTCGCGGTGTGGGAAAAGTTGCTGAAGACCAATCCCAACTACGACCAGAAGGAACAGGTACAGATGTTGATTGAGCGCGCGAAAATGCACGGAGCCGGTGCTGCAAAAGGCTCTGCTTCGTGAGATCTGGAGCACTAGCTCCGTATTTCGCAATTGCTCACCCCGGGACGATGCCCGCGCAGAGCGCGTCCCGGGTTTTTAATAACGCTGGCCCCGCTAGCTCCCGCTACGCGTGACTCGCCATCTTGGACATTGCCTCGTCCATTGCGGCTTTCATCTCTTCCGGGGATTGGTCCTTGATGTGGGTTGCAATTGACCAGCTATGCCCGAACGGATCCACTACCGTTCCATAGCGATCGCCCCAGAACTGGTCCGCTAAAGGCATGACCACCTTTGCTCCGGCGGCCACCGCAGCGTTGAAAGCCTTGTCCGCGTCTTCCACGTACATGTGCAAGGTCACGCAGGTACTGGCCTTAGTGGATGTTGGCGATAAAACGCCTGCCTGAGGAACTTCGTCGTTGAACATGAGAATGGATTCGCCGATTTTGACCTCGGCGTGGATCACCTTTCCATCGGGCGCCTCAGCCATTCCGCGGACTTCTGCGCCGAAAGCTTTCTTATAGAACTCGGCGGCCTTCTTGGCATCACTCACAAAAATGTGCGGGGTAATCGTGTGATATCCCGGTGGGATGGGCGAAACTGTCTTACTCATGGTGCCTCCTATTTTTGGTTCGAAGTTGCGACGATGGCCAATAATTTTGAAGCAGGAATTCAGCGGCAATGCAAAACCACAAGCCGCCGATTTTACCGCAACTCGTGGCGCGATTGGGAACCGCGCCACTGGCTTGTGACGAATCGCATGAAAAGTTGGTGAATCCCTGTCTCCTTTAAGAAGCGGGAAGTAGTCCTTTGGCTACTCCGTTCGCAGCGCCTTCATCGGATCGAGCGTAGCCGCGCGTCGAGCCGGCCAAATGCAGGCGAACAGTGCAATCACCGCTAGTATGACTGCTACCGTCAGCAACAGTAGCGGATCGCGCGAACTGGCCTGAACCCAGTGCGCCACAACCCGATTGAGGACAACGCTGAGCGCCAGTCCGAGAACAATCCCGATACCGACGGTGGAAACTACTGACTTCAGCACCAGTCCGAGGATGTCGATCCTCTGGGCACCCACTGCCATGCGAATACCCATCTCCTGGTTTCGCTGGCTCACGGAGAACGACACGACGCTGTAAAGGCCCGTCGCCGCCAGCACCAGTCCCAACAGGGAGAAGATGGCGAACAACGCGGCGATGAATCGCTGCTGCCCCCAGATCATCGTGTCCATATACCAGGTCAAGGGATGCTGGTCGACCACGGCAATCTCGGGATCCAGCGCCTGAATTTTCTGTTCGGCTGACCGGATTGCGGCAGCCGCGTCCCCCTTGGTGCGGACGAGGAAGTTCATGTACGGAGTAAGCACCACGGTATGCGGTACGTAAAAAGATGGCTCTATCGGCAGTTCCTTCCCATTGGATTCGGTATTGCGGAACCCGCCATTGTTGCGCGCGTCGGCAACAACGCCGATGATTTCGAACCAACCTTCGTTGTCTTGTCCGAAGACGAAATCCTGCTGATCGAATTTCAGCATGGGGCTCTTCACGTGATGCCCGATGGGATCGCGATTATCCAGGTATTTGCGCACAAATGCCTGGTTCACCAGCGCGACATGAGCATCACTCATCATCTCCGACTGGGTGAAGTCGCGGCCTTGAACGAGTGGAATGCCCAGAGTTGCGAACATCTCGGGAGTGGTCAAAACCACCTGTGACTGGATACCCGTCAGATCCTGTTTCCCTTCGATTTCGGTTTTGACGGAATACCCCTGCATCGGCGGAAGCCATGTCGAGGATATGGTTACCTGCTCCACGCCGGGCGCCGACGCGATCGCCTGCCGAACTGATTCGTATTTGTTCGCCCGCTCGGTCCAACCCGGATACGATTTGCGCGGTAATGCAAGATTCAGGCTCGTCACTTTGTCGACATCGAAGCCGAGAGGTACGCGATAGGCGGTCAGAAAAGCGCGAGTGGCCGCGCCCGCGATCGTCAGTAACACCAAGGTCAACGCAACCTGGCCAGTGATCAACGCCCGGTGAGTTTTGCGGTCCCCGCCCCCACCGGAGTGGCGTCCTGAGCCGCTCTGTATCAGCCCATTCAAATTGGGACGAGACAGTTGCAGCGCCGGCGATACGCCGAATAGAACTCCCGTAAGCACCGCCAGCAGCACGGAAAAGAACAATACGGGCAGGCTCACATGTATGGCCGCCTCGTGGGGGAACGAATAGTACGGCATTGCGGCAGCAATCCACTTAACCGCACCGAAGGCCAGCATTATGCCGATTGCAGCCCCAGTCAGCGACAACAGCACCGACTCCGTGAGCAGTTGGCGCATGACGCGCCAGCGCGACGCACCCATGGAAGATCGCAGCGCAAGTTCGTGCGTGCGCGCCGTGCCGCGCGCCAGCATAAGGATGGAAACGTTGGCACAGCCGATAATCAGCAGCAACACCACCGCACCAAACAGCAGCATAAGCGTTCCCGAGAACTTCCCCAGCAGGTCTTCGTTGAGCGTCACGGTCTTGGTGCGGACAACCGGGGCATAATTCTTCGGGTCACGGTCTTTGAAACTTAGAATTAGAGCCTCAAGTTCGGCATTGGCGGCTTCTAAAGTCACGCCCGGCTTGAGCTTGATGAAGCTATTGCGGTAGTCGTGCGGATCGCCTGTCGGAATGAAGGGCACATAAACGTCAGAGTCGCCCCATGTAAAGCGCGGGGCTGCCACTCCGATGACGGTGTACAGCTTGTGATCCACCTCAATGGACTTGCCCAGGACGTTGCGGTTCGCGCCAAATTGCTTCTTCCAGAACAGGTAGCTGAGCACAGCCACGGGCGACGCCTTTCCGTCTGTCATGTCCGCGGTGGTGAATTGTCGTCCGAGTAGCGGCGGCACGCCCATGTACTCAAATACGTTGGGAGTGTATTCGCCCAACTGAACCGAAACCGGTATCTGGTCTCCCGTCATGGTGACCGTGTTGCCACCCTGCATGAAGATGTCATCCACGCATTTGGCCTGCTTCAGGTCGTTCAATTCGGCTCCCGTATTGAACACGAGTCCCATCTGACGGCCGTCTTTGTCGAACAGCTCCACGTGCACCATGCGCTTCGCGTCTTTGTACGGATAAGGATCGAGCAGCACGCCATAAACGACGCTGAACACGGCTGTGGTAGCGCCAATCCCGAGGGCCAGCGAAAGAATCGCCGTCAGCGCGAATCCCTTGTTCTTCACCAGTTGACGAACCGAGAACCGAACGTCACGCAGTACCGACTCCATGTGTATGCTCCTACTCGCCGAAACCTTTTACGACACCCGCACTTACGGCACCAACCTGGAACTCGTTAGGCTGCTCTTTGCCGCACAATTCGTGTGGTTTCGTCCCACAACCTCAGTCCGGACCGCACATCCACTGTCCGCCCCCGGACAAGATCGTTCGACTGCAGTAGGAGTGCCGATAAGACGCCAGTGCCCCAAAAGTGACAGACACCGCCTCCGCCACTTTCAGGCCATCGTAGTAAGCTAGTGTTACGTAATGCCTTCGGAAAAGGTTCTCATCGTCGACGACGAGAAGCTGGTCCGTTGGACGCTCCGGCAAAAGTGCGAAGAGTGGGGATTTCGCGTTCTGGAAGCTGACAACGGCGCGGCTGCGCTCCGCGTAGCGCACAACGAGACTCCTGATCTCGTGCTGCTCGACGTGCGTCTGCCTGATGCCAGCGGCATCGACATCCTCGAACAAATCAAAAAAAACGGTGACGCCCGTGCCGTCATCATGATCACGGCGGACCCCCAGATCGACGACGTGAAGACCGCGCTCAAGCTGGGCGCCTACGATTTTGTCGGCAAGCCACTCGACTTTGACGAACTCCAGGTTGCAGTGAAAAACGCGCTGGAGACGACACGCCTTCGCACCGAAGTCGAATCGCTTCGCGGCGAAGTTCGACGCCGGGCGGGCTATCACAACGTCATCGGCGTGTCCGCCAAAATGGCCGACCTGCTGGGCTTCGTCAGCAAGATCGCGGCCAGCGAAGCCACCACCATTCTTGTACAAGGCGAGAGCGGCACCGGCAAAGACCTGATCGCCAAGGCGATTCACTACCAGAGCCGCCGGCAAGACAAGCCTTTCGTCGCCATCAACTGCTCGGCGATTCCCGAAACCCTGATGGAAGCCGAGCTGTTCGGCCATGAGCGCGGCGCCTTCACCGACGCCAAGACCATGAAGAAGGGCCTGTTCGAGATGGCCGACGGCGGCACGCTCTTCCTCGATGAAATCGGCGAACTCTCGCCCCTTCTGCAGGCCAAGCTGCTTCGCGTTCTGGAAGACCAGGTCATCCGCCGCGTCGGAGGCGTGCGCGACATGCAGGTGGACGTGCGAGTCATCGCGGCGTCGAACCGCGACCTGGAACGCGCGGTGAAGGAGAGCACCTTCCGCCAGGACCTCTACTACCGGCTGGCGATCATCTCGATATTTCTGCCTCCGCTGCGCGAGCGCAAAGAAGACATTCTGCCGCTGGTGGAGTACTTCATCGACCGCTATAACCGCAAGTTCCGCAAGTCGGTCGAGGGCATCACCGACGACACTCGCAAGCTGCTGCTGAAGTACGACTGGCCGGGCAACGTGCGCGAACTGAAAAATGCAGTCGAGCGCGCCATGATTCTGGAAGACGCCAACGTACTTCGTCCTGACTACCTGCCGTTTGCCGTAGCGCAGCAGCAGGCCGCCTACACGGCATTTGAGATGTCGTCGGGCAGCAGCAACGGCGGCAGCACCGAGACCCAGCTTCCCGACGGCCGCAGCCTGCCCAAGCTTACCATTCCCGAGGGCGGCACTTCGCTGGAAGAAGTCGAGCGCGCGCTGGTAGAAATGGCCATGGCACAGGCCAGCGGCAACCAGACCCATGCCGCCCGCCTGCTCGATATCAGCCGCGATGCGCTGCGTTACAAGCTGAAGAAATTCGGCTTCTGCACGCCGAAGAAGACGAGCCCAGCGACCGCGAACTCCTAGCCCTGATTCCCCCTTTCCAAACGCCTGTCAGCGTGTCAAGATTCTCGACAGAACCGTTGAATTTCGGTTGCCGCAGCGTAACGGCGGCAGCGAATCGATTGACTCCTTCCCCCGAAGGCGCCGAAGCCAAGGCGCATTGTTCCACTCCGTCCGACTATAGGAGCCGTTATGCGAAAGATCGTTATCGCCGCGTCGCTGTCATCGTGCTCCTCGTTGTCGCGATGTTTCTGCTGCCTTATCTTATCGACATCAACCAGTACCGCGGCGAGATCCAGGCGCAGTTGCAGGACCGGCTGCACCGGCCAGTTCAGTTGGGCGCAATGTCGCTGGCGGTATTTCCGCTGCGGGTGGAGGTGAAGGACGTCAGCATCGCCGAAGACCCGCGCTTCGCCAGCAAGCTGCCCTTCGCGCAGGTCGGCGAGATGGACATCAGCGTTAAGCTGCTGCCGTTGCTCACCAAGTCGGTCGCCATCGATAGCCTGACCCTGAAGCAGCCCGCAAATCGAACTAATCAAGGACGCCGCCGGGCGTGTGGAACTTCGCCAGCCTCGGACAAGGCCCGTGCAGCTCCCGCCGCAACCGCGCCGCGACTCAAAAAGCAGCGCCCCTGCCCCAGCACCACCGCCGTCAAGTAGCGGCGGATCGTTCTCGCTCGACGAGTTCGAAAATCACCGACGGCCAGATCGCAGTCACCGACCTGCAAAAGAAGCATCCGCGTGAGGTGTACGACCACATCGATCTCACGTTGAATGACTTCGCGCCCGATAAGCAGTTCTCCATGGACCTGGCGGCGCACGTTCCCGGAGCCGGGGCAGAGACGATCGCGCTCACCGGCAAGGCCGGGCCCTCAATCAGGCAAACATGATGGCCACGCCCTTCGACGGCAAGCTGAAGCTCAACGAGGTCTCGCTCGCTGGGGCGCAGAAGTTCCTCAACAACGCCGCGCTTGAAGGCAGCGACGCCATGATCTCAGGCACGACCGACCTGGTGAACGCCGGCGGCAAGATGGCGGCGAATGGCTCGCTGAAAATCACCGACGCGGTCGTGCACGACGTCAAAGTCGGCTATCCGATCACCGCCGACTTCGATGTAGCCGACGACTCGAACAGCGATTGATTCAGCCATCAAGAAAGGGCGATCTGAAGTTGGGTTCGACGCCGCTTTCTGTCAGCGGCACGTTGAACACGCACAGCGCAACCAGCATCGCGGACCTGAATGTTTCCGCGAAAGATGCGTCCATCGAAGACGCCGCGCGGCTGGCCGCTGCGTTCGGCGTGGCCTTCAATCCTAACGCTAAGATCACAGGTAAACTCTCGGCCAACGTTCACGCCCAGGGCGCGACCAACAATCTTGCGCTGAATGGCACCGTAAACGGTCGCGATCTTGAGGTAACGGGCAAAGACATTCCGCAGGCCGTGAAAGTGCCCGCGCTCGACCTCGACCATGACGCCGCAGGACATTCGCTCTAACCCGTTCACCGCGACCTCAGGGGCACCACGCTGGCCGGGCCAGATGGCCATCGCGCAATACACCTCGGCCTCGCCCACTGTCGACGCCACTCTCAAGACCGTCAACGGCAAAGTGGATGAGTTGCTGAATATCGCCAAGGCATACGGCGTGACCGCTGTCGAAGGCATGAGTGGCAGCGGCGCGATCACGCTTGACCTGCACGCCACTGGACCGATTAAGAACACCGACGCCATGATCTTCAGCGGCACCGGCGCGATCCAGAACGCCACTCTTGAAGACTCCCGCGCTGACCCAGCCGCTGAATATTCACAACGTCAACCTGCAGTTCACCCAGAACTCGCTCAACCTGACCAATCTCAGCGCAACCGTCGGCTCGACCAACGCCAGCGGCAACCTCAGCATCGCCAACTTCCAGGCCCCGCGGCTCACCTTTGCGCTGGCCGCCGACAAGTTCAACGTCACCGAACTGCAAAAGCTGGTTGCCTCGAACAAGCCGGCGCCGCAAGAAGGCGTCGGCTTCCTGGAGCCTGGTTCCCACTGCCGACGCCGCTCCAGCGCCTAAACCAAGCTTTCTAGACGAAGCCACCGGCACGCGGAACAATCAGCAGTCGGCATCCTGACCTACGACCGCACCGTGTTGTCTAACGTCAAGTCCAACGTCAACCTCAATCACGGAGTAATTCAGTTGAACCCGCTCACCGGGCAAGTTTTCGGCGGACAAATCAATGGCAGCATCACCGCCGATCTGCGCCATGACCATCCAGCTTCGCCGTCAACGCCAAGCTCACCGGCGCCGACGCCAACCAGTTGCTCACTGCCGTGGCCAACACCAAAGACACGCTCTACGGAACGCTCAACGCAAATGTGAATCAGTCCTTCTCGACCCCTGCGTCTGGAGACGTCACGCAAACGCTGAACGGACCGTTCTCGTTCACCCTTACCAACGGCAAGCTCACCAAGGTCGATCTGGTTAGCGAAGTCAGCAAGATCGGCAAATTCGGAGGAGGCGCGGCTCCGGCGCAGGAAAAGGCTACACCGCAATCTCCAGCATGAGCGGAACGTTCGACGTGCACAGTGGCGTGGCAAACACTAACGACTTGAAGGCGACGCTCGACGTCGGCAATCTGGCCGCAGCCGGCACGATCAACCTGGTGAACGAAGCACTGGCGATGCACATCACCGCCGTCATGAACAAAGCGTTCAGCCAGTCCGTCGGGGGAAACAGCGTCGGCGGATATGATGACGACCGCGTTAGGCAACAAGAACGGCGAACTGGTCGCTCCCGTGATTATCACCGGAACCATGAGCCATCCAACAGTGCTCCTGACGTGCAGAAGATGGCCGAGATGAAGCTGAACAACATCGTACCCGACGCGGCTGGCCTCTATCGGAGGCAAGGGCGGCGCCGGCGGAATCGCGGGGGCTTTGCTCGGAGGCGGCCAGCAACAAGGCCAGGCAGCCGGCAAAGCAAGCCCAACCAAGCCAGCAGCAACAATTACAAGACGCCCTCGGCGGACTGCTGGGCGGCAGCAAGAAGAAGCCACCGAAATAGTCCGCGAAGTCAATCAATAATAAAAGCCGCCCGTCAGGGCGGCTTCTTTCTTCTCTACGGGAATACTTGCTACGTACCAGTCGCTTCCAGCAGGCCCTGCTCAACCTTTTCCTGGCATCCGATGCAATGGCGCGTCCACGGCACTGCCTCTAGACGCTTGGCGTTGATCTCTTCACCGCAGGCAGATGCATTCGCCGAAGCTGCCGTCGCGAATCCGGACCAGCGCGCCCTCCACCATCTGCAACACCTGGCGCTCGTTGCTGCTCTGGCTAAAGAGAAATTCCTTGGTATAGGAGTTCGCCGCCCGGTCGGCAACGTCCTGAGCCGATCTCGACGTCGGCCTCGCGACCATCCTGGGCGGTGCGGCTCACGGTCTGCCGCAATTCCCTCTGACGCTCCTCCAGCCGTTTCTTGAATCCGTCCAATTTTTTCTTGTCCATACGTCACCCCCATGCCTGTTGACCCGGCACTCACCCTGAGCACTCAATTTCGGCATGGCGAATGACAGATGATATGCCCCTCACCTATACAGCGTCAACTTGCGGACGCCCGCAAAAGTAAGATTAATTCCCCAGTTGGAACTAGCCTGAAAGTTCGCCCGATATTGGCAGCGGGTTCCCAGGAATCGGCTCTGCGAAAGGCGCACCACTCCCTCGCGCCAATAGAAAAGGGCGGCCGCTCAGGCCGCCCTCAAGTTCCGAATGATCTCACTCGGAGGTCTAGTTTCCGCCTGAGACCGTCCGCAGTTTGCCGGGCATGAAGTGATACGGCGGCCAAGGGCCAGAAATCGTGACCTGGCAGTCCTTGAAGTGCCGGGTGGCTGCCGAGTAGCGGTTCTGGTATTTGGCGACTGTATTGGTGTCGATAAGGTGGGCGAAGTCGATCAGCATGTTGCCGGAATCCATCCGCTTGCAGACCACATCTTCTTCCAGCGGACAGAAGAGCTTGTGTACCTGCATCGACAGCGCCCGCGCCTTGGTCTGGCGCTCCCGTTCGCGGCTGGCGCGGTCCCGAAGTTTGCGCAAGATATTCCCCGCCGACGCCGGCAGGAAGCTCTGCATGGCCTCTTCGATGGCTCCGTCTTTCACCACGATCTTGACGTGCATCTCTGACTTGCCGCGCAAGCGCGCCAAGCTCTCCAGAAAGGCCTTGCGATTGGCGCGGACAGCGCGGCGCAGGGCTTCGTCCGACTCAAAGATTGTTCCGAAGCGGAATGGCAGAACGGTCATGGTGCGAAAACAGTCGCTGATGACCCGGGCATGCTCGACGATGGCCTGTTGGGTGAGGGGTCTTGAGGGAAGGAGTTCGCTGACGATGACGGCGAAATCTCCGCTGGGGTATCCAAGAACCGGAGCCTCGTTCACTCCCTTTAGGTTCTCCAGTGCAAATGGACGTCGGGCGCGAATAGCTGCCTTGCAGGCCCGCTTGCTCGGTAATACAGTACGCGTACCACGCCATCTTCGTCTTCTCCTGGGATGCTTTCGCTCTGCTACAGCGCAGCGCGAAAAGGGAATTTGCGACTTGGAACGTGGGCTGTGTTCTGAAATGTAGATAGAGAAGCGGGAGAGAACGCTTCCTGACCTCATCCTAAGCCCAGTCTGGGCTAAACTGCAACAAGGAAGTGAGGGAAACACCTCTTTTTTCGCAGTTCAGCATCCGGAAAGCCCCATTGGATGGCGGTTTCGGGCAGTCACGTCCTACAACGTCGTGGCAGTCTCATGCTCGACAGTCTCAGCGCTTGGCTGTCTTCTTTGCGCCTTTTTTCGCTTGTTTTGCGGGTTTTGCGGCTGGCGCTTTCGCTTTCTTTTTGCCTGCTGGAGGCGCAGCCTTGCGGGCCGCAGGCTGGGGCTCGGGCTCGGCCTTGGCGTGCGGGCTCGAGACGCCCCGTTTGCACCCGACGGAGCTCCTCTTCGCCTGCCTGGGCGGCGAGCCGCTCCAGAGCCTTGCTCACCACGAAAGCCATCTCGGCCATTGGTGCGGGCTTGCCCGTCCAGATCTCGAACTGGCGCGCGCCCTGCTGCACGAACATCTCCAGCCCGGGAATGATCTGGATGTTCTTCGCCCTGGCCATCTTGCATGAGCCTGGTCTCGGCCGGGATGTATACCAGGTCGAACAGGTACTTCGTGTTCAGTTCCTTGTCTTCCAGAGGCGACTGTTTGTTCGTGCCCATTCCTAGCGGCGTGGCATTGATGATGACGTCGAAGCTCGCCTTGGCCACGTCGGCGCGCTTCATGTACTTCGCCTTCGCCTGGCGCGCCAGCGCCTGTCCCTTTTCCGGCGTGCGGTTGGTGATGAACACCTCTGCGCCTTTGCTCTTCAGCCCGAATGCCGCTGCCCGGGCCACACCTCCGGCTCCCACGACCAGAACTTTCGCTCCGGCGAGCGTCATCCGCTGCTCCAGCGGAACTACGATCCCCGCCACATCGGTGTTGAAGCCGTACAGCTTTCCATCCTGGCTGCGCACCACCGTGTTACACGCGCCGATCTGCCGGGTCAGAGGATCGGAGTTCGAGAGCAACTCCACGATCTGCTGCTTGTACGGCATCGTGATGCTCAATCCGCGGATGGGAATGTCATGCACGCAGGTAAGCAGATCCTTCAAGCGTCTTCGCGTGCAACGCGAGGTAAACCGCATTTACCGTTTCGCGGCGAAAGGCGGCGTTCATCATGATCGGCGACATCGAATGCGCAACCGGATCGCCAGCCACGCCATAAACCTGGGTCGCCGCATCGACCATTTCGATGCGGTAGGTGTCGCGCAACTCGCTGGCCAACACCTGTCCGGCAGCAGTCTCCTCGCCGCGCGTGGCCGCGCCGAAAGTAAAGATGCTGCCCGCACGAACTCCCAATATCCGGCTGATGATTCCCTGCTCTCCCATGCACAGCCCGACCATCTCATACTGCGCCGAGTGGGCCTGCAGGAACTTCATCATCTGCACGTTGTCGTGCAGCGTCGTAGCCGTCGAAACCACCTTGTAGAAGTCCGCCGGATACCGCTTCATCTCGGTGAACGAATCTTCCAGCTTCTTAGTGGACTTAAAATCATGAAACGACAGGATTACACCAACCCGGTCTTTCAACTCCGCCAGTTGGCTCGCCTTCAGGATCTCGGCACTTTGCAGCTCGATATCTACTAGCTGAAAGCCCATGGCTGCGGCTTTGGTAAGCACTTCGAGCTGGGCCGAGGCGCTGCCCTTGAACTTGCCGCCGTTGACCGCCCGCCGGCAGGTCGCGATGACCGTCGCCTCGGGATGCATGTCAAGAAAATGCTTGAGCTTCGGCAACCCCGCCAAGGGGTTCGACAGATAATCTAACCTGAACTCCATAAAGGAGTTATCGCGTACCAACGACTCAGCACGATCGATGATTTTGGAAGCATCTTCGCCCACCAGGGCGACACAAACCCGCGGCAAGCGGAAGCGCTGAATGCGAGAGGCGTAAACCGTTGAAGTAGTGTGCATAAGAGCGTCCCGATACTACAGATGCACAACGCTGGTTGCAACTGCCTTATGAGAGATTCGTGAATTTCGTCCAGATTCGGGAGGAAAACGTGGTAGAAATGGCGCCTTTGAGCGTGGAAGTCTTACTTGTTGCGCCCGGAATATAGGCAGTTGGCTGTGCGCAAGCAGTGGTACACGTGGAGTCGTTAGGCGCAAGATTACAACACTGAGTGGGAAATCGCCCTAAGTCGGCAACATATTCCGCGACAATAGTGGAAAAGGACATCAATTCTGCTCCGCTGTTACGACCGCCCTTCCCCGAACACCTCGGCCGTAAACGCCTGGATCTCAGCATCTTGCCGCCACGCATCACGCGGGAGTCCGGCCTTCTGGCTGGTTTGTGCCAGGAACGTCTCGCGGTCCCATCCCCACTCCACCGGAACTTGCGGCAGCAGTATGCCGCGACGGCTACCCTTCGCGATCACCAGCCCATGCCTCCCGACGACAACATCTTCGGCATCAATCGGCCGCAGCGACGACAGGACGCTGATCTCGATCTCGAGACTGGGAGCTTCCTCGGCAGTTAGCGGCGAAAACCGAGGGTCGTCAAACGCTGCTGCCCTGGCGGTCTCAGCAACAGTCTGATAAAGCGAGTGCGTCGCAACCACGTACCCTATGCACCCCCGCAGCTTGCCGTTCAAGTGCAGCGAGGTGAAAGCTCCGCGCATCTCCGCCAAGTGTTCGCTGGGCGGAGTCACGTCGAGGCGGATGCCGTCGAATGCGGAAGCTATCGAATGGTGCGCGAGCTCCAAAAGTATCGTTCGTTCTTCCGAAGAATATTCGAACGTCGCAGCTAGCTCGGTAGATTCAGTTTCAGACCGCGGGGACATCGTTGCGCTTCCTGCGCCGGCTCAGCACAAACGAGCGCCGCTTGCGGCGCTTCTCGGCATGACGGTCGATCTTGTTCCAGAAGGCGACAAAGTAATCGACCGCCGACACCAGCGAGAGGCCGACCATGATCCAGATCGATGCCAGCGCAATCGGGTGCACCGGCAGGTTAAGGAAATACCACGGCAGGTGTGTCCAATGATGATCGACAATTGCCGCCACCACCGAAACAATCTGCACCAACATCTTCATTTTGCCGAGGTCGCTGGCTTCGATGGTGAAGCCTTCCGACGCTGCGATGGAGCGTAACCCGCTCACCAGGAACTCGCGGCCGATGATGATGACCGCCATCCAAGCGGGCACGATTCGCGGATTGAACTGTACGAGAGTGATAAACGCCGCCGCGATCAGCAGCTTGTCGGCCACCGGATCGAGCAGCATGCCCATGGTGGTGACCTGCGCGCGCTTACGCGCAAGGTAGCCGTCGATGGCGTCGGTAATGGAAGCCGCAATGAAGACGGCGGACGCCAGCAGCTCGCGATTGCCATTGGTGTTACTGAAATAGCTGCTCGACAGGATCCAGATCAGCACAGGGATGCTGAAGATCCGTGTGAGCGTGATGTAGGTCGGAAGGTTCACGAGAGCGGGCTGCCGCGCGGCGCGCCGGGTCGCCGCTTCCAAGCTGATTATCGTTCACGCATCGAGGGGAAAGCAACCACGCGTATTTGAAGCATTATTCATCGTGGTGCACGGCAATCTCATCCAGCATGACTGGCGCCTGGTACTGCACCCAGTAGGTGTAGCCAATCGGAATACCGTGCATCCAGTCGAGCACATTCATCCACAGGCGCAGCGCGGAGTGCAATCGCGATCTGACCGCTTCCACCGGACGCAGCAAGGTCGCGCACAAAATCACCAGCAAGATGACCGGCATCGCCACAACCACGGCGATCGTGCGAAGAGGAGTACGGAGGCGAGGCAGGTTACGTTTGAAACTGGCGATCCCCACGGCAGGTTCCTTGCCATTTATTATGCCCCCAAATTGCAGCGACGGGCATCGGCTCTCGGTAAATTTTTGTGACGATTGCCTGCAGCGAAATTCCTTTAGAAAACGAATCAACCCGCCGCTGTAAATCCAGGTTTCCCGATGTACCGGAGCATCCGCCGTCTCGAACCGTCCCCAACAACCGAGTGATCGGCTTAGGTTGGACCTGGCCCCAAGGGTCCGCCCGCGGTTTGGGGAAATCCGCCGCGATCCTCATTTAGGGAAAACTCCGGAGGTGGAATAAAATCCCCGCCCCTACAGTGATCGCAAGAACTCCAACAGGGTCTCGCGGTCGGCGGACGACAGCCGTTTGAAGTGTTCAGCAGCCTCCTCGGCCTCTCCCCGATGGCGCACAATCGCGTCATGAAGCGTAAGTGAAGCTCCATCATGCATTAGTCGGCTCCTTGTGCGAACGCCCCAGAGTGGAGCGGTGCGGAGCCGGTTGCGCGTCTCTTGAAAGTTTTCCGGCGAATATTTTTTCCACGAATACCTGGCGAAGTTATGGCCATAGTGTTCTATCACCGGAACGACGATGCCATCTCCGGTGCCCACGTTGTGCATCAGAAAGTCACTGTAGGGGTAAAACTCTTTCTGCCCGAGAACGTCGGGAACCGTGAAGCTGCCACCGTTGATCTTGGTTCCCGCGGGCGCCGTCGTCATGACCCGAATGTGACAGGCATTGCAACCGATCTTGTCGAACAGCTCTGAGCCGCGTTTTGCCTTGTCGGTGGCGGCGAGCACATGATCGGGCGGAGGCGCCTTCGTAGCGCGAACGAACCGGGCGAAGTGGTCAATATCCGACAGGCCATCGGGCCCAGGCTTGTCATTCGGCTCGGAAACAGTGTTGCAAAGGTTCGTAACCTCATCCGGCTGCAGCCGGTTCGTGATTCCCATCTCGTTCAAGTACGCATCCCCGGCAAAGGAGAGCAGGCTGGCGTGCTGATCTTTCCAGCCAAAGCGTCCCACTCCGGTTTCGCCCGGAGCTTCCACGATTGGAACGTACACGACCAGTCCACATATCTTGCCGTGGCTCTCCCGGCACTGTTTCTTGGCGAGGTCTACGAGCGACTGGTCTGTCACCGCTTCCACGAAGCCGTCACCCAGTAGATTGACCGAAACTCGGAAAGTACGAACGGTTTCCGTGTCCGGCACTCGTTCCTGGATTTCGGTGTCCGGGAAATCTCCGTTGGGACAAATTGCGCGGTCATTCACCAGCGTGCGGCCGGTAATAACTTCTTTTCCTCGCGCGATCGGAATTGCCGGGTTTTCGAATTCGCCGTGCTTCCCAATGTGCCCGACACGCAATTCGTTGACCTGACTGGCAGAACCCGAAACCGGAGTTTGATGACACTCCCGGCACGATTGGGCGTTGTAAATAGGACCCAGTCCGTCCTTGATGGCTTCGGTTTCCTCGAACGTGGTTTGGTCCGCTTGGTGCGTGGCGTCATCGACAAGTCCGTTGCTCTTGTTGTCAAACGCCGCGGGAGCTTGGTTCGCGGGACTATCTGCTGCAGGAGCCAGCCCCAGCGTAAACAGCAGGGCCGCTGCCGCTACGATTCCGATAACGATCACGCGCATGCCGTGCCTCTTTCCTTCGTGCAGACCCCGACATTCTGTGTGCAGCCAGCCAAGCTGTCAAGCCTCAACTGTTGCTGACTGACTCATCAAGATCGCGCACAAGATCACCAGAAAGATGACCAGCATCACCACAACCACGGCGATCGCGCGAAGGGGGCACTGAGGCGAGGCAGGTTACGTTTGAAACTAACGATCCCCACGGCAATATCCTTGCCGCTCATTATCCATCCAAGGTGCTGCGTCCAGCAGCAGGTGTCGGTAAATTTTTGTGACGATTCGCAGCCGGCAGGAATTCCCATGAAAGCAGCGATCACCGGGATGCGAACCTACTTGGGCCCGAGCACCTCCGTGTTCACTTTCGAGCGTGACTTTCAGCGGCGCCCGCGTCCGTGCGGCTTGGCAGTCTCAAACACCGCCATGCGGTACACCTCGCTGCCCGCCAGCAGAAATGCGCCCACGCCGTACACCTCGGTGGAATCGCCCGTGAACGATTTTGGGTCCGAACCAATTGGCTGGACATGCGTCAGCTTACCGTCGGGTTCCACGCAGTCAATCAGGGCAGTCCATGATTTCAGGACTGCAGGCTTGAATTTCGTGGCGTCCAGCAATCCTTGATTCACGCCCCAAGCCAGCGCGTAAGTGTAAAAGCCCGAGCCGCTCGTCTCCTTCGGCGGATAACTCGCCGGGTCGAGCAAGCTCGCGTGCCACAGGCCGTCGGGCTGCTGGGCCTTCTGAACAGCGCCCGCCATGTCTCGGAATAGTTGCTCAAAACGAGCGCGGGTCGGATGGTCGGTGGGCAACAACTGCAGCACACGGACCAGCCCGGCCATGACCCAGCCGTTGCCTCGACTCCAGAAGACTTTCTTGCCGTTTGCTTCGCGCCGCTCGAAGTAAGTGCTGTCGCGGTAGTAAAGATGTTCGGTCGGATCGTAAAGATAATCCGTCGTGACCCACCAGTTCTTCACCGCGTACTCGAGATAGCGCTGATCTGCAGTGGCGGCGTACATCTGCATCCAGAGCGGCGGAGCCATGAACAATGCATCGCACCAAGACCACAATTGCGAAACTTGCTCGTAAGGTTGATGGAAATCCAGGCTCTGAACTTGCGGTGGCGTCGCGAGAATGGCGTTGAGTCGCTCCCGCAGCGGCGCAATCATCTTCGGATCGCGGTAAGTAACGTAGAGTTCCGCGTAGGTCTGTCCAACCGCCAGGTCGTCGGCGTGATACACCCGCGGCCCCGGCTTCCATCCATTGGCTTCGCCCGTCGCTACCATCGCATCACGATACTTCGGGTTCCCGGAGATTCCAGCCAACGCCATCATCCCCGCATCTCCGGCAGCCTGCGTCCAATCGGTCGTCGAATGCACCGAAGGATGCGCGAGTTGCCAATCTGCCGCCCGCTCCATCGCGGACAGAACTGCTTTCGGCGTGAGTTGCTGGTTGGGCGAATCTGCCGCAGCCATCGGCAATGACACAGCTGTAAACAGGAGTGCCATTACAACGACAGAGTGACGATACGGATTGGTTGGAAGGTCAGTCATCTCGAATGACACTTGCTGGGCCATCATCGCATTTCGGCACGCCACGTATAAAACTCTGCCCGTTATCACGTTGAAGTGTGACTAAGTCGCTTGGTGTTTGCCATCGAACGTCGTAAACTCCCTGCTGAAGAATGAGGGAGAGCTGTTGTCCTCGACGACCGCAGCCAGACCACAACCCCGTTCTCGGTAGGTGATTCGACCTGTGATGGGTCCTGTTCGCTGTCGGTTTGTTACCCGCTTGCCCGTCCACCATCCCGTCCGGCCTCCGATAAATCTACGTAACCCTTTTGTTAGCAGTAATATACGTGTAAGTCCCACGCGCTCAGGAATTTGCGCAGCCGGTGGCTCGTATCTCCATAGGAATGAGGAATTTGCAGAAATAGGGGGGAGGGGGGTACCTGCCAACGCAAACGGCTCCCGAAATGGGAGCCGCTTGTCCAGAATATGAACACTTCTCTACGCGTAGATGCCGCGCTGCCGAATGGTAAACGCCACGCGATCGATGGCCAGCATGTAAGCCGCGATGCGGTTGTTCACGCGGTGCTTCTCCGCAAAGCTGACCACGGCATCGAAGGACTCAACCATGATGTCCTTCAGTTGCTCGTTGACCACCGACTCTTTCCAAAAGTAGCCTTGGCGGTCCTGCACCCACTCGAAGTAGGAAGCAGTGACGCCTCCGGCGTTGGCAAGAATGTCGGGCATGACGAAAACACGCTTGTCGGCCAGGATTTCGTCGGCGGCGGCGGTCGTCGGGCCATTGGCGCCTTCCACCAAAATCTTCGCCTTTACTTTGTCGGCGTTGAGGGACGTAATCACCGCCTCAGTGGCGGCGGGCACCAGCACGTCGCAGTCAGTGATGAGCAACTCTTCGGTAATGGCGCGCTCGGCACCCCTGAAGCCGTGGATGGTGCCTTCCTTCTGGCGGTACTCGACGAGTGCGTTGATGTCGATACCGTTGGAGTTGTACAGTCCACCGTCCCACTCGCCGATGCCAATGACCTTGTAGCCGGCCTGATACATCAGTTGAGCAGCGTTCGAGCCCACGTTACCGAAACCCTGGACAATGACGCGCGTCTTCTCTTTGTCCATCTTCAGGTACTTGATGGACTCATCGGCAATGAACATGACGCCGCGGCCAGTGGCCTCGCGGCGGCCGCGCGATCCGCCCATGTTGAGCGGCTTTCCGGTGACGACGGCGGTAACGGTCTGGCGCATGTGCATGGAGTAGGTGTCCATCATCCAGGCCATGGTCTGCTCGTTGGTGTTGACGTCGGGGGCGGGCACATCTTTTTCAGGGCCGATAAATTCAATCAGCTCGGAAGTGTAGCGACGGGTCATGCGCTCGAGCTCGCCGCGCGACATGTTCTTGGGGTCGCAGATGATCCCGCCCTTGGCGCCGCCAAAGGGAATGTTCACGACGGCGCACTTCCAGGTCATCCAACTGGCGAGGGCACGAACTTCGTCGAGAGAAACGTCAGGAGCATAGCGGACGCCGCCCTTGGCCGGACCGCGCGCGATGGAGTGCTGCACGCGATAGCCGGTGAAGACTTCGAGCGTGCCGTTGTCCATCATGACCGGAATGTGAACGATGATTTCGCGATTGGGCTGCTGCAGTACGCGCCACAAGCCTGGATCGAGATTCAGCTTTTCGGCGGCGATGTTAAAGCGCGCCGCCTGTGATTCCCATGGATTTTTTTCTTGTTCGAGTGTCAGTGTGGTTTCCATAAAAAACTCTCCGATAAGTGCGGAATGATGCGGCCCGCGACGTCTTAGACGTCCGCGAAAAGCGGAAGTAGTGTCGTCAGGTGGGCAAACCCTACGAGTATATGCACGAGCCTTAATCGAAGCAAGCGAAAGAACTGACAGAAACGAGGCGGACTAGTGTCTTACGAGATGTCATCCGCGGCCGCGGAGCCGGTTGATCTCGCGCCGGTCGCGCTTGGATGGCCGGCCTTCGGGCGAGATTTCGAACTGACCCATGGCTTTGCGCTGCTCGGCGAGCTTCTGGCGGAGTTCGCGGCTGGCATCGGTTTCTCGATAAAGGGTTTGTGCGACGGAAGCGGGGCCGCGCATTTCGCTGAGGAGCAGAACTTCCACCACGAAGTCTCCTGCATCGTTGGTAATGTGCAACATGTCGCCAATCTTGACGTCGCGGGCAGGCTTGGCCTGCACGTCATTGGAGCGGATGCGGCCCAGTTCGCACGAGCGCGCGGCCAATGCGCGTGTCTTGAAGAATCGAGCGGCCCAAAGCCACTTGTCCATGCGAACGGTCGTCATGATTGGTCGTTTACAAGTTACACCCATGACTCGGAATTTCTGCGCAATCAAATGGCTTGAGACACCGCTCGACACTGACCACGATACCGTCCCGTAACAGGAAAGTTGTAGTCGAGCGTGGCCTTTTACGTTGAGAGATGACGCCACGTCCTTAGAATAATCCTGGGTGAACTATCGTTGCTTCCCAAACGCAACAGATTGTCGGGACGCCGCAGGACGCTGTTCATCTCACCCAGGGTTCTTGCCGTAGTCGGCGAACGATTCTTGAGTCGCCGACAAACGCATGAACAGGAACGGATCCCTTCATGGCGAAATCAGTCCGAACTTCGAAAAAAGTAACCAGCGAGACGGACCGGTATATCTCAGACAACGCGCAACTGGTAAGCGCAGCTGCGGGAGGAAACCGGACTCTGCACGTTTCCCAATCATTCAGCGGTACGCGGCGAACTTCGGCGGTGGTCGTCTGCTTCGTCACGTGTGCCGACGAAATCGTGGTCGAGATGCAACAGGCGATCGATGCGGCTGTGCTCAGGGTTTTGGGCGAACACGGTTGCAGAGCCGTAACGATCCAGTGAGTCACTGAAGCTAACGCATATCGACGGCGAAGAGTCTTCGTTCCCGTCGCGCGCGGCCACGAGGCGCGTCTGCCTCTCGTATAATCGCAATCAATCCCTGCAACTTGCTTCCGGGACCCTATGGTTACGCCCGACTACAAGACTTTCTTGCAGCTTAGCCGCGACGCCACGCTGATTCCGGTGGCCAAGACGCTGAGCGCCGACATGCTTACTCCGGTCGGAGCGTTCTTAAGCGTCGCGGCCGGCCAGAAGTACGCGTTCCTGCTGGAGTCAGTGGAAGGCGGCGAGAAAATTGGCCGGTACACCTTTGTCGGAGCCCAGCCACGTGAAGTGTTAACGGCTCTCGGACACGAGTTGACCATTCGAAGCGGTGCCAGCGAAAAGCGGTTGGAAGGCAACGTTATCGAGGTACTGCGGGAGAAGCTGCGGCAATACCGACCAGCGCATGTGCCAGGACTGCCTCCATTTACTGCCGGCGGAGTCGGCTATTTTGCGTATGACATGGTGCGACAGTTCGAGCGTCTGCCCGAGACCGCGGAGGTCGATGTTGATCTGCCGGATTGCGTCTTCGCGTTCTACGACAGGCTGCTGGCATTCGATCACCTGAAACACCAGTTGCACATCATTGCGGCCGCTGACGTGAAGGCTGAGTCGCCGCGCAAGGCCTATGATCGCGCGCTGGCCGACATCGATGTGCTGGAGCGCAAGCTGGTACGCGGCATCCACAAACAGACATTAGGATGGTCGGTTACCGCCGAACGGAAGGCGATGAAGGTTCACACCAGCACCACGCATGGCGAATTTCTGGAGAGCGTGCGGCGAGCGAAGGAATACATCGCCGCCGGCGACATCTTCCAGGTTGTGCTTTCGCAGCGCCTGGACTTCAAGCCAGCCACCGAGCCGTTTCAGATTTATCGCGCGCTGCGGACGGTGAATCCGTCACCTTACATGTTTTACCTGCACTTCGACGAAACACAGGTTGTGGGTGCGTCTCCCGAAATGCTGGTGCGGATTACTGGACGAAAGTTGGAGTACCGTCCCATCGCCGGAACGCGCAGACGCGGCGAAGAAGAGGTGGACGACTCACGGCTGGCGGAGGAACTGCTCCATGACGAAAAGGAGCGCGCGGAGCACGTGATGCTGGTGGACCTGGGTCGCAACGACCTGGGGCGCGTCAGCGATTACGGAACCGTCAAAGTGCAGGACCTTATGTACGTCGAGCGGTACTCGCATGTGATGCATCTTGTTTCTGCGCTCGAAGGACAGCTTCGGCCAGAACTGGATGCGCTGGATGCAGTGGCGGCGTGCTTCCCTGCCGGAACGTTAAGTGGTGCACCAAAGGTGCGGGCGATGGAGATTATCGAAGAACTTGAACCGGTGCGCAGGGGAGTTTACGGCGGCGCGATTCTCTATGCGGACTATGCTGGAAATCTCGACTCGTGCATCGCGATTCGGACGATGATCGTGCATCGCGGACAAGCATACGTGCAGGCGGGTGCGGGAATTGTCGCCGACTCTGATCCGGAAAGTGAATACCAGGAGTGCATGAACAAAGCTAGCGCGCTTCTGCGGGCGGCGGAGCGAGCTGGCTAAGTCTGCCATGATCTTTGTTTTGGACAATTACGATTCATTCACCTACAACCTGGTGCAGTACATCGGGGAAATGGGGCATGAGGTCGTGGTGCGTCGAAACGACCAGACGACGGTCAAGGAAATCGAGCAACTCGTCCCGGAAAGGATTGTGATATCACCTGGACCTTGCACTCCTCAGGAGGCCGGCATCAGCATTGACGTGATCCGGCACTTCGCTGGAAAGGTTCCGATCCTGGGCGTGTGCCTGGGCCACCAGGCGATCGGCGCTGCGTTTGGGGGGAACGTGATTCGCGCGGGCAATCTCATGCATGGCAAAACCAGCGAAGTGGAGCATGATGGGAAAACCATTTTTCGCGGAGTTCCCTCTCCGATGACCGCCACGCGGTACCACTCTTTGATAGTAGAAGAGAAGAGTATTCCGGCGGAGCTGGAGATTTCCGCGACGTGCCACGACCGCGATGGTAGGCGCGTCATCATGGGACTGCGCCACCGTAAGTACCACATTGAAGGAGTACAGTTTCACCCCGAAAGTGTGCTCACCAGCCATGGCAAACAAATGGTTGCCAACTTCCTACCTCCGTGTGAGCCAGTATCCACTTAACGGCTATAGTCAAAAACCGCCGTAAAGCGTCAACTTAGAGAATGGCAAGCCGGCGAGCGGCTACCGTTGAGACGCACAGCGAAATGGCGGAATCACCTCAAACTCACTGGCGATTGCCTGACACGTATTTGAAGCGGAGCGTCATGTTCCGCTATGCCGGAGCGATTGTCCTGTCCCTGGGTTGGATTGCCTTGCGCTGGCTGCTTGGCCATTTCGTGATCGAGGACGGATTCCCGTACACATCGTTGATCATTCCGATAAGTCTGTCGGCGTTCTTCGGAGGGCTGGGGCCGGGGTTGGTGGCGCTGCTTACGACCATCAGTCTGGCGGACTATTTATTGGTTCCACCGCTGTACATCATTGGACCATTCGGCGCGAAGTCGGTAGTCGGCATGTCGTTGTTCGCTCTTACAGGGTTGGTAGTGTCGGTCCTCGGAGAGATCGGCCGCAACGCCTTGATTCAGGCGTCGAGCGAAGCCGACATCAGCAAGGCGGCACAGCAGACTTCCATGGCTAGAGAGGAACGGCTGAGCATCGCGGAACAAGTGGTTGCGGGCGGCGTGTGGGACTGGGACCCGGTCAGCGGATCGTTGTACTGGACGGATAGCTACAGGAGGCTGTTCGATTATCCGTTGAATGAAGAGCCATCTCGCGAGAAGTGGCTGGATGGTATTCACCCTGAAGATCGGGAGCGCGTAACCGGGACGATGGACGATTTGTTCCGGCGCAAGCTGCAACATTGGTCGATGGAATATCGCATTCGCACAGCCAGCGGGCGGACTCGCTGGATCGCGAGCCACGGGCATGCATACTACGACGAGGCAGGCAGGCCGAAGCGGATGGTGGGGTTCGACCTCGATATCACCGCGCGGCAGTTGGCCGAGGAAGCGGCGCGCACCAATGAGACCAAGCTGCGCCTGCTGATGCAGTACGCACGGGTTGGGGACTGGGAGTGGAATCCGCAGGACGGCAGCATGCGGTGTTCTTCGGAGTTTTACGAAGTGCTCGGATTGGATGCGAACGTTTCGTGGACCTTTGAGAAGCTCATGTCGTGTGTTCATCCGGCAGATAGCCGACGCGTCCGCGAATTGTTGGAACGCTTGCTGCCGCATCCCGGGCAGGACTTCGACTTCGAGAACCGCTTCGTCGGTTCCGACGGTGTAGAGCGGGTCATGCACACGCGCGGCGCGGTCATTCACGATGAACAGGGAGACGCCATCCGATTGGTTGGGGTGACGATCGACGTATCGCGCCGAAGCGACGAAATGCTCGCCTCCTGACACACCACCCTTCGCACAAGGAAATCGATACAATCGAAAACGGTCCCAGCCATTGGCGGATTCTATTGTTTTGAGGCCGAGCCTCGCCGGTCGACAAGCTAACAATGCCTGACACTGTCGAACTTCGTGCAATTCACAAAACCTACGATCAGTTTGTGGCCGTCAATCGCCTGTCGCTGCAGATTCGCGAAGGCAGCGTTTATGGCCTGCTTGGCCCCAACGGCGCGGGGAAGACGTCGACGATCCGTATGATGATCGGCATCACCATACCCGACGAAGGTGAGGTGTGGCTGTTCGGCGAGAAGTTTCATCGCGAGCAACTGCAGCGCGTCGGATACCTGCCGGAGGAGCGCGGCCTTTACAAGCGCATGAAGGTGCTTGACCACCTGGTCTTCCTGGGAAGACTGCACGGCCTGTCGGCAGCGGAATCGCGCAAGCGCGCCATCGGGTGGTGCGAACGGCTGGAGATAGCCGACTGGGTGCAGAAGAAGGTCGAGGAACTCTCCAAGGGCATGCAGCAGAAGATCCAGTTGGTGGCTGCGTTGCTGCACGATCCGGATTTGTTGATCCTGGATGAACCCTTCTCAGGACTCGATCCCGCCAACGCCGTGATGGTGAAGGACGTCATGCTCGAGCTGAAGAAAGCGGGCAAGACCATCCTGTTTTCAACCCATCGCATGGACCAGGTGGAGCGACTGTGTGATTCCATCTGCCTGATTGACCACGGCCGGAGTGTGCTGGAAGGCGACCTGAAGAAGATCAAGGCCAGCTACGGGACGAACACCGTGCAGATGCAGTACGAGGGGGAGGCGCCGTTCGACCACAGTGAGCTAATCGAGTCGGTCAACGACTACGGCAATTACGTTGAGTTGCGACTTCGCGCCGGAGCGGATGCGCAGCAGGTGCTGAAGCTGGCTTGCGAGCGGGCGCGCATCCAGCGCTTTGAGCTGATGGAACCCTCGCTGGAAGAAATTTTCATCGACACGGTGAAGCAGCATGCATAACACCTGGCTGATCATTCGGCGGGAATACCTGGAACGCATCCGCGCCAAGGCGTTCATTATCATGACGCTGTTGATGCCGCTGTTCATGGCGTCGACGATCCTTGTGCCGACACTTCTTTCGGACATGAAGTCGGGTGTCACCCGCCACGTAGTTCTGGTGGCGGACAACGTAGAGATCGCTGAGGCGGTGAAGCAGGAACTGATAACGTCGCAGTCCAAGAGCGACAAGTCAGAAGAGCCCAAGGCGAATGGGACCGGGGCGGCAGCGAAAACGACAGCGCCGCGCTTCCAGATTGCGATCGACACCAACACCTCTGAGGCCGAGCGCGACAAGTTGCGGCGCGACGTGTCTGACGGCAAGATCGACGGGTTTCTCTGGCTCTCGGATAAGGACCTCGCTGATCGCAAAGTGTTGTTCAGCGCCAAGGACGTGACCGATTTCGGCGAAAGCATCGAGTTGCGGAATGCAGTTCACGACGCGCTGGTGAAGCGCCAGTTGGCTCAGAAGGGCATGAGCGATGCCGAGGTGGCCACCGTGCTGAAGCCCATCGACTTCGATTCCATTCGCATTGAGAAGGGCAAAGAAGGCGCCAGCGGCATTGCGGTGTTTCTTGTTTCGTTCACCATGGTGATGCTGTTGTACGTCAACGTACTGGTTTATGGGTTCGCCGTGATGCGATCGATCATTGAAGAGAAGACCTCGCGCATTTTGGAGGTGCTGCTGTCGTCGGTGACGGCGAAGCAACTACTCGCGGGCAAGATTATTGGAGTGGGTGCGGTCGGATTGACGCAGGCGCTGATCTGGCTGGCGATTGCCGGGGCGTTTTCAGTGCCCGGGTTGCTGGCCTCGCGTTCGATGATGTCGAACGTACACATCCCGATGGCCGGTATCGTTGCGTTTGCGGTTTTCTTCATCCTTGGGTATTTCCTGTACTCGACGATGTATGCGGCGCTGGGCGCGATGGTGAACTCCGACCAGGAGGCGCAGCAGGTACAGTGGCCGGCTATGTTGCCGATTGTCTTCGCCATCGTGCTGAGCACGCCGGTACTGCAACATCCCAACTCGCCTTTGGCCTTCTGGACGTCGATGGTGCCATTCTTTGCGCCGATCCTGATGTTCGTACGCATCATGGCGGAGACGCCGCCGTGGTGGCAGATCGTACTTTGCATCGCGATCATGCTGGTCACGACGTGGGGATTGCTCGGATTATCTTCGCGGATTTATCGCGTGGGCATCCTGATGTACGGCAAGCGGCCTACGCTGCCGGAGTTGCGGAAGTGGCTAAGATACGCGGGTTAGTGTAAGTGGCTAGTAGCTAGCGGCTCGTGGCCAGTCATACCGGTTCGTGGTCCTTTCCAGTCACTGGGTACTTGCCACTAAGCTAGAATTTCTTCGTGCCCATCGAATCCAGTGCCGCTGCAGCCAACGAAAGCAGCGGCACCCAGTTCACCTTTTGGCAACGCCTGCAACTGGCGCTGGTCACCTCGCTCGTCTCGGCATTCATCTCTGTCGTAGGACGCACACTGCGCATCGAGTTTTCCTGGGAAGAAGGCTCCATCGGCAGCATGGACAATGTCTATCCAGGCATCTATCCGTTCTGGCATCGGTGCGTGCTCGGAGCGACGTGGATCTTCCGCCAGCGCAATTTCGCCGTGCTTACCAGCCAGAGCCGTGACGGCGAATTCATCGCGCGCGTCATAGAGCGTTTCGGTTATGTGCCCATACGCGGGTCGAGTTCGCGCGGAGGCCAGCGGGGGCTGCTGGAGATGCGCTCGTTCGTTCTGAACGGAGGCGGCGCTGCGTTCACGATCGACGGGCCTCGCGGTCCGCGGTTTGTGGCGAAGAAAGGCCCCGTAATTCTCGCCCGCACCACTGGCGTCCCCATTACAGCGTTTTATGTTGCGATGGAGAAACCCTGGGTCATTAACTCGTGGGATGCGATGATGATTCCCAAGCCCTTTTCTCGCGCGTACATACGTGTGGCGCGCAAGATTTTTGTCGCTGCTGACGCAGATGATGACCGTCAGGCAGCGGCCCATGCCGAAATGCAGCAAGCCCTGGAACGCGTCACCGCGTATGCCGAGGCGCAGTTTTCCTCACGCAAAGATTGACACTGCCGCGTCGCGCCGATAGAGTCAGAGCTTCCTCCGAGGAACGATCTTCGGGTTGATCTTTTTCCAGCTTATTCATCGAGGTTCGCGCGTTCCGCCACTGGGGCGGAACTGGGAAGCGGGTGCAAATCCCGCGCTGCCGCGCAACTGTAAGCGAGTCGATGGCGACAGGCCACTGTGCAAACGGGAAGGCCTCCGCCGTAATACGCGATGTACGCATCGCAACTCGCGAGCCAGGAGACCGGCGCGAACTTTCATCCAACCCCTTTCGCGTGAGGAGGAGAGTTGAACCGCATCGGTCTTTTTCTTTTCAGTCTTCTGGCTTCTGCCACCCTTTTTGCAGCCGACCTGACAATTGTTGTGCAGAGTCCTTCGGGCGAACGTGTCGCCGGAGTGCAGGTCTCGTTATTTCGGGCCAGCGGTCACGCTGGTGTCGGCATCCTGACAACATCGGGCGACGGCGTGGTGACGTTCTCAAACCTGGCAGACGGTTCGTTCGACGCAGAGGTGCTCGCTCCGGGATTCGCGGCGCAAACCGTGCCTGTGACAGTTCCGCAACCCGAAGCGTTGGTGCTTGCGTTGAAACTCGCCAGCACGCCGCAGACGGTGGTCGTGTCGGCAACGGCAACGCCGGATGTTGCCAGCCAAGGCGGCGCATCGATCGACACCCTCAACAGCACGCAACTCACACTGCTGAATCCACCGGCAGCAGCGGACGCGCTTAGTTACATTCCCGGCGCTATCGTCAATACCAGTGGACGACGCGGCAGCCAGGCCAGTCTGTTCGTGCGCGGCGGCGAATCGAGCTACAACAAAGTGTTGATCGACGGCGTGCCGGTGAACGATCCAGGGGGCTTTTACGATTTCGGCGTGACGCCGATGAACAGTATTGAGCGATTGGAAGTCGTTCGCGGACCGGAAAGCACGATCTACGGCACCGACGCCATGACCAGCGTCGTTCAACTCTGGACGACGACCGGCACAACGCTAAAACCGGAGTTTGAATTCGGAGCAGATGGCGGCACGTTCTCGACTGCCAATGGATATTTTTCGGTCGCCGGTTCCGACAAGATTTACGACTACAACTTCTTCGCCAACCAGTTCGATACGCAGGGCCAAGGCATCAACGATATGTACGCGAATGGTTTGCAGGGCGGCAACATCGGGATTCGTTTTTCGCCGCGCGTGGCTTTGCGCGTGCGACTGCGCCACTCCAACAACTGGACGGGCGTACAGTCGAACTGGTGGTTCAATGGAGATCCGGTGCTGCCGCCGAACTCGAACCAAGTGGCGCACCAGAACAATTTTCTCGCGAGCGCACAGCTTTCGGTCAGCGGCCCGGGCGCGTGGCAACACACATTTGCGGGTTACGAATACAACCACGTGCAAGCGAACTCGCAGGAATATGTGGACCCGGGCAGAGAGTTCATCGACAGCCCATTCTCGAACCTGAGCAAATATAATCGCGCCGGATTCAGCTACCAGGGACAGTGGTCACCGCGTCCCTGGGCGCAGACAACGGTGGGCTATACCTTCGAAGACGAGAACGGACACATCACGTCGAACTTCGCTCCCGGTACGGATTTTGCTTCGTACAGCAACACCAGCGGCCTTCGCTTCAACAACTATGTGTTCGCGCAGGAGATGCTCGTCTGGAAACGCATCTCTGGATTGGCCGGGGTCGGGTACGTCAACAACACTAGCTTCGGCAGTAAAGTAGTTCCTCGCGTTGCTGGGACTCTGCTGCTGTTTCGCGGCAACGAAGTTTTTAGCGGCACGCGGTTGCGCGCCGGATATGCCGAGGGCATCAAGGAACCAAGCTTTCAGCAGTCGTTCGGCATCTCTGGAACGTATCCGGTGTTGCCGAATCCGAACCTGCAACCCGAGCAAAATCGCTCCTGGGAAGCGGGCGTTGAACAGGGGTTCTGGGGCAATCGGCTGTCGTTGAGTGCGCTGTACTACAGTAACCAGTTTCACAATCAGATCGAGTACTTCACGAATCCGGTCGATTTTACTGCTCAGTACGTCAACCTCAACAAGTCGATGGCGCACGGTGCCGAAGTGGAACTACGCGGCCAGATCAGCAGTCATTTCAGCTTCACGGGTGCGTACACATACACGTCGACGCGCATCATCGATGCGCCACCGTGCGATCTGCCGTATTGCGATCCGCTGATTTACGGGGTCGGTGCGCCATTGCTGCGACGCCCGAAGCACGCTGGAACGGTAATGCTCGCCTACACACGGCACCGCTTCGGCGCTTCAGTGGGAGTGGTCGCGGTTGGGCGGCGACCTGACTCGGATTTTCTGTTTGGGTTCATTCCGCCGATCTACTACGCTGACGGCTATGCTCGGCTCGACCTGGGAGGTTGGTTCAACATCAACCGGTACGTCACGGCCTACGCCAACGTCAACAATGCGCTCAATGATCACTACAACGAAGTGCTTGGCTATCCTGCATTGAAAGCCAACTTCCGTGCAGGAATGCGCTTCCGCATCGGCGGAAAAGAGTGAGAGCCACGCTACTAGCGGCGTTTGGCGTAGAGGATTTCCAGCGCTGGCCTACAGCATTGACCGGATAGTGCATTGCCACACAGATTGCTAGTTTATACATAGCGTAAGACAAATGTGGGACCGTTTGTTTCTCCGTTGTGGCGAGAGGAGCCGACACATTCGCTTTATGGTGTGCGTCCCAATTGATTCCCAGGCACCCCACTCGCCTATTCACAACCTAATCAGGAGATGAGCAATGAAGAAGCTACAGAATTTTCTTAAGGCAGCGGAAGTAGCGGCAGCGACCGGAATGTTCCTGCTGGAGCAGTCCAATCGTTACGCCCCCAAAATGCGCTCGAGACTGAGCGATTCCATGGATGACCTGCGGGACCGTGCGAAAGACGCTTACGACGTGATTACGGACCGGGTTTCCAGCGTGGCCCACCGGAACGACGGCCATGACGGACTGTGGAATGTGGTTCGCTTCGCGGCTGGAGTAGGCATCGGGATCGGGGTTGGCATGCTAATGGCCCCCGACAAGGGCGAGCATACCCGCAACCGCATTGCAGAAAAAGCGCAGGAATTCGGCGGCAATGTACGACATAAGTTCAACCAGGAAGCGCAGAAAGTCCGTCGCGAAGGACTCGCCGCCACGGGAGATTAATCTGTCGGCAACGAAAAGCCAGCGGGCAGAAGAAAAGGCGCGGACTTCCGCGCCTTTTCCTCGTGAAATCAAATTGGAAAACTAGTCCTTGCCGTGTGCCGCGCCTACCTGGTTCTGGGCGTGATACTTCGTACGAATCTCCATCAGCTTATTCACATGAACCTCGCTGAGCGGCTTCTGCCGACCTAGCATATGCGTGACCAGCGCAATCTTGGCGTAATGCTCGACAGTCTCCATGTTCATATAGGCAGTCAACAGGTCGCTGCCGTAGGTAACCACGCCGTGGTTAGCCATCAGGATGGCATCGTGTCCGCCGACCAATGGCGCGAGCGCTTCAGCCAGTTCCGGCGTGCCAGGTGTTTCGTAACTTGCCAGCGGCACCGTGCCCAGCGTGATGATGATCTCCGAGCACAACGCACTGTCGAGCGGAATTCCCGCTGCCGCGAAACCGGTGGCTGTGGGAGGGTGCGCATGCACGACCGCATTCACGTCCGGACGGTTACGGTAGATGAACAGGTGCATGGCGATCTCGGTAGAAACGTTGCGTTCACCTGCGACCTTCTTGCCAAAGGAATCGACGAGGACAAGATCTGCCTCCGTCATCATCCCCTTGCTCATTAATGTCGGAGTACACAGGAAGCTACCGTCGCCCATGCGCACGGAAAGGTTACCGTCGGTCGCTGCCACCAAGCCAGTCTGGTGCAACAGTTTACCGAAGCGGACGATCTCGTCCCGATGTTCTTGAAGAGTTTTCATGCTGCTGAGCTGACGGATGCTGACATCCCCCGTCTCCTTATCCTAACCCAGTTTTGCGATTCCGCGAAGAGACCTCTTGGTCAAACGACGATTTTTGATAGGGCATAATCGCAGTGTGCTGGTCTCTGAGTTTGACTACGACCTTCCGGAAGAGTTGATCGCTAAGCAGCCGCTTGCTGATCGGTCGGCGGCGCGCATGTTGCATGTGCAGCGCGATGGCGACGGTCTGCGCGACGGCAGTTTTCGAGAATTCCCTGACTTGCTGCGTCCCGACGATTTGCTGGTGGTTAACAATACCCGCGTGCTTCCGGCCCGGCTGTTTGGACATCGAAGCGGCTCGCGAGCGCAGCACGTTTCTGCGGCGAATCCGGCGGCGAGCGAGTTTCTGCGCGGCAAGGTCGAAGTACTGCTGACGAAGCAACTTTCCAGCGAGCCGAATGTGTGGGAAGCGCTGGTGCATCCAGGCCGCAAGCTGGGGATTGGCGAGCGTATTTATTTTGGGGGTGAGGCGAGTGAGGTCGGACATGAGCTTGCTGCGGAGATTGTGGCGCGCGGCGAATTCGGAGAGCGGCACCTGCGTTTCGAGCCGGTGCCGGATTTCTTTGGCGTGCTGGAAAGAATTGGGCACGTGCCGTTGCCGCCCTACATCGATCGGGGTGACACGGCCCTGGATCGCGAACTCTACCAGACCGTTTATGCGCGACCGCGCGGTTCCGTCGCCGCACCTACCGCTGGATTGCACTTCACGCCTGAGATTCTGGCTCGCATTGGTACACGCGGAGTTCAGATTGCCGAGGTCACGCTACACGTCGGGCTCGGAACTTTTCAACCGGTCCGAGTGGAGGTTGTGGAAGAGCACAAGATCCACCGTGAGTGGTTTTCGATTTCGGCCGAGGCTGCGGAGAAGATTCAACTTGCACGCGACGCCAAGCGAAGAATTGTTGCAGTTGGGACTACGACGGTGCGCACCTTGGAGTTCGCCGACCGCCAGGCTCCCGACGGCCGCATCACGGCACAATCGGGCGAAGCCGACATCTTTATTTATCCGGGATTCGACTTTCGCGTGGTGGGCGCGATGCTGACCAACTTTCACTTGCCGAAATCGACGCTGATCATTCTGGTCTCGGCGTTCTCCGGGCGAGAGCGAACGCTGGCAGCGTACGAACATGCGGTGCGTGAACGGTATCGGTTCTACTCGTACGGCGACTGCATGTTCGTGGAGTAAAATCTCCCCTTGCCTCCGAAGAAACAAACCGCCAACCCTGGCGCTGCTCCCAAGGCTGACACCGCCGCAGCGCAAGTTGCAAAGCCCATCGGGTCTAGAGGCCCCGTCTTCCTTATCGACGCGATGTCGTTCATCTTTCGCGCTTATCACGCCATGGGCGGACAGCGGCCAATGTCGAACAAGGCCGGACTTCCCACCGGAGCGACGTATGTCTTCGTCAACATGTTGCGCAAACTGCGCGCGGACTTTAATCCGCACTACATCGCCGCCGCCTTCGACCTCGCGGGACCAACATTTCGCGATGACCAGGCTGCGGCCATGCCCAGCTTCAAGAAGTTCGACGCCAAGACGCAAACTCACGTTGACGTCGAGTACAAGGGTTACAAAGCCAACCGCGCCGAAATGCCGGAAGATCTTGCACAGCAACTTCCATATATCCGCCGCGCGCTCGAGGCCTATCGCATTCCGATCGTTGAGGCGCAGGGTTTCGAGGCAGACGACGTGATCGGTACTCTAGCCCGCAAGGCCGCCGAACAGGACTTCTCGGTCTTCGTCGTTTCCAGCGACAAGGACATGATGCAACTGGTCAACCAGCGCGTGTGGGTCCTGAATCCGCCGAAAGACAACCTGGTGTCCGATCCTGCGAAAGTGCAGGAAATTCTCGGCGTTCCTCCCGAGCGCGTGGTTGACGTAATGGCCCTGCGCGGCGACTCGGTTGACAACATTCCCGGCGCGCCGGGAATTGGCGACAAAGGATCGGTCGATCTCATTCAGCGCTTCGGTACCGTCGAAGCCGCGCTCGATCGTGCCGAAGAGGTGGAGCGCAAGACGTATCGCGAGTCGTTGCAAAGCAATCGCGACATGGTGCTGCTGAGCAAACAGCTGGTGACGATTGACTGCAACGTCGCTGTGAGCTTCGAGCCGGACAAGATGCAATCGCAGGAACCCGACGCGGAAGCCGCACGAGCGCTGTTTACCGAGTTGGAATTCAATACGCTGACCAAAGAGTTCATCAGCGAGAGCTTGGAACTGGGAGAGACCGATTACCGCGAAGCCGGGTCCGCGGCTGACGTCGAAGCTGTGCTGGCCGCGGTGCGCGCGAGTTCCGGCCGTGTGCTCGCCATCGCGTTGGAAAGCGCTGGCGAATTGGTAGCGGAAAGCTCCGAAGCCGACATCGACGAAGAGCCTGATCGCCAGATGATGTTGTCGGCTGCGGCAGAGAAAAAGGCCGCTCCGTCGCAGCTTCGCCTGGCAATTTCCGCGAAGCAAGGTTCGGCGCTTTCGGTTCGGTTGGATGACTCCGAGGCAGGCCAAGCAATCAAGCAAGTTCTCGCCGATCCTGCGATTCCTAAGGCAATTCACGATTCGAAGGCCGCCACGCACGTGTTCGAGCAGCGCGGCATCGCGCTGGCTGGCGTGCAAGATGATTCCCTGCTCTATGCCTACCTGCTCGATCCGACGTACACGAAATACGCGCTGGCCGACATCGCCTTTCGCACGTTCAATCTGAAGATGAGCGACGCGTTGGGCGAAGCCGCCGATCTCACGCAGCGGCTTTCGATTAAGCTGCGTGACGAAATTGCCACTGCGGGATTGCGCAAAGTTTACGGCGACATTGATCTGCCCATGTCGCCAGTGCTGGCGCGCATGGAAGCCGCCGGCATCAAGATCGACACGGAAGTTCTCGCCGAAATGTCGCAGCGGCTGGAGCGCGACGCCAGCCAGAAAGCGCGCGAGATCTGGGAGAAGTGCGGCACCGAGTTCAATATCAATTCGCCGAAGCAGTTGGGCGACGTGCTCTTCAACAAGCTGAACCTGCCGAAGCCGATGAAGTCTGGCAAAGGCAAAATCATTTCCACTGCGGTCGATGTCCTCGAAGGCCTTGCCTCTGAGCACGAAGTTCCGCGCATGGTGCTCGACTACCGCCAGCTCACCAAGCTGAAATCGACGTACGTGGATGCGCTGCCGGCGCTGCTCAATCCCGCCACACGGCGTCTGCATACGACGTTCAACATGGCGGGATCGGCAACGGGGCGGCTATCGTCGATCAATCCCAACCTGCAAAATATTCCCATCCGCACCGAGCTGGGACGCGAGATTCGCGCCGCGTTCGTCGCCGAGCTGGGCAACCTGCTGCTCGCCGCTGACTATTCGCAAATCGAACTGCGCTTGCTGGCACATTTTTCCGAAGACCCGCTGCTGGTGGAGGCGTATCGCACCGGCCAGGACATCCACACACTCACCGCCTCGCAGGTCTTCGGTGTACCGGTCGAGGAGGTTGACGCCGAACATCGTCGCCGCGCCAAGGCTGTGAACTTCGGCATCGTGTACGGACTGTCGGCGTTCGGGCTGTCGCAGCAAATCGGCATCGACCAGAAGGAGGCCAAGCGCTTCATCGATGCGTACTTCGAAAAGTATGCAGGCGTGCGCACCTTCATTGACCGCACGCTGGAGCAGGCGCGCACTGAGATGAAAGTCGCGACGCTGTTCGGGCGCGTGCGTCCGCTGCCCGACATGCAGAGCAAGAACTGGAACCTGCGCGGATTCGCCGAACGCACCGCTGTCAATACTCCGCTGCAAGGAACCGCTGCCGACCTCATAAAAATTGCCATGATCCGCATCGACGCCGAGCTTCGCGAACGGAATCTGCAGTCGCGCATGCTGCTCCAGGTGCACGATGAACTGGTCTTCGAAGTCCCGGAAAACGAACTCGATGTGATGAGCCAACTCGTGACCAAGCAGATGGAACACGCGTACGAACTGAAAGTACCGCTGAAAGTCGAGATCGGCGTGGGCCCGAACTGGCGCGACTTGGAGTAGAAAATGACATCGGAGTTCACAACCCTCATCAGCGGTTTGTCGTTCACCGAAGGCCCGCGCTGGCGCGACGGACGGCTTTACGTTTCCGACTTCTTCACCCACCGCGTACTCGCCGTTGGGATGGACGGTACCGCCGAAACCGTCGCCCACGTTCCGCAGCAACCGTCGGGGCTGGGATTTCTACCCGACGGACGCATGGTGATTGTCTCGATGCGCGACCGCAAGGTCCTGCGACGCGAGATGGATGGTTCGCTGGTCGTGCACGCCGATCTTTCCGCCCTGGCCCACTGGCACTGCAACGACATGCTGGTCGATCATGACGGCCGGGCATGGGTGGGTAACTTCGGATTCGATCTTGAGGACGGTTCGCCATCCCGCACCACGGTGCTGATCTGCGTCGAGCCCGACGGCACGGCCAAGGTGGTCGCCGACGAACTGGGATTCCCGAACGGCACGGTGCTCACGCCCGATGGCCGCATGCTCATCGTGGCCGAATCCATGATGAACCGGCTGAGCGCGTTCGAAGTTACCGCAGGATCGCTGGGCGAGCGCCGGACATGGGCGTCCTTCGGCGAACCGCCGACATCGACGAACTTCGCCGAAGCGCTCGCACAGCTCGCCGTCGTGCCGGACGGCATCTGCCTCGACGCGGAAGGTGCAGTGTGGGTTGCTGATGCGACCCACAGCCGGCTGATTCGCGTAGCTGAGAGCGGCCGCATCCTGCGAGAACTCAAGACCGAGGGCATCGGCGTCTTCGCCTGCATGTTGGGCGGCGATGACGGTCACACGCTATTCGCCTGCGTGGCCCCCACGTTTCGCCAAGCTGAAGCGTCCGCAAACCATAAGGCCGCGATCTGGATGACGAAGGTCGACGTGCCTCACGCCGGATTGCCGTAAGCTTCCGAAAGACAACCTTGGTGATTACAATCGGACGATCTGATCGCCAAACTTGCCGTAAAACGGCCGAACGCCACTTACAACCCCACGCCGTTGCAACCAGCAAATGGAGATTTGACCGATGACACTGCCGTCATTTCGCTACCGTCTTGAGCAGCAGGCCCCGAAGGCATTCAACGGAGGCGTCACGCGCGGCGCATCTGTGAACGAGTTCCCTATCTCTACGGGAATTGCCGGCGTCTCGATGAGGCTCGGTCCGGGCACAATTCGAGAGCTGCACTGGCACGCCAATGCTGCCGAGTGGGCCTACGTTATTACTGGTTCCTGCCGCACTACGATTCTCCATCCCGACGGATCGGCGTATATCGACACATTCAGTGCAGGCGATGTCTGGTACTTTCCGCGAGGATATGGCCATTCGATCCAGGGCATCGGCCCCGGCGAGTGCCACTTCATCCTGATCTTCGACAACGGAGACTTCTCGGAAGACCACACCTTCAGCATCACGGACTTTCTGGCGCAAATGCCCCCCGAAGTTGTGTCGCAAAACCTGGGCTTGTCGATTGCCGAGCTCGCGCCGCTACCCACGCGCGAAGCGTACTTCGTACAGGGGCCCGTTCCGGATGACAGCTCCCTCATCTCGACAGCGCGAAGAAATCCGGAATTGACGACCAGGCATCGCTACCCTCTGGAAGCGCAGGAGCCGCGGCGCGTCCCGGGAGGCGGCACACAGCGCACGGTGACGGTCGACGAGTTTCCTATTTCCACCACGATGGCGGGCTCGGTACTTGAGCTTCAGCCCGGAGCGCTGCGCGAGTTGCACTGGCATCCCAATGCGGACGAATGGCAGTACTACATCGCCGGCTCGGGGGAAATGGGTGTGTTTCTCGCGCAAGGCAATGCGGTTATCGAGCAATTCGAGGCGGGCGACGTGGGATACGTTCCCATGGGAGCCGGGCACTACATCAAGAACACAGGCAGCAAGGTCTGCCGCATTCTCGTGGGATTTAACAGTCCGCACTATCAGGCGATGGACCTGAGCGAGTGGCTGGCGGGCAATCCCGTGGATGTGCTGGCAACGAACCTCGGACTCAGTATCGAAGTCGCTGCCAAGATGCCGCGCAAGACGTTGTTTGCCGTGCCTCCGGTCGCTAAGAAATAACAGGCGAGTAACCGGCAACGTTCTCGGCGAAGTAACCGTGGGTTGTATACTTCTGCCTTCCGAGCACAGCCGTAAGAAGTAGCAGGAGGCTCAATCTGGTCGGTCGCACGCTGGCCCATTACCGCATTACCGCCGCGATCGGCGCAGGCGGGATGGGTGAGGTCTATCGCGCTACGGATTCGAAGCTCGGCCGCGACGTGGCGCTCAAAGTGCTGCCGCCCGACGTGGCCCGCGATCCCGAGCGCCTCGCCTGCTTCCAGCGCGAAGCCCGTGCGGTTGCTGCTCTTAACCACCCTCACATTGTCACGCTGCACTCGGTAGAGGAAGCCGACGGCGTCCATTTTCTGACTATGGAATTGGTTGAGGGCAATTCGCTCGACCACCTGATTCCTGAGGATGGCCTACCTCTCGCACAGATCGTAGAGTTTGCGACCGCGATTGCCGACGCGATGGCTGCTGCCCATGAGAAGGCCATTATTCATCGCGATTTGAAGCCGGCCAATGTGATGGTCACCAACGACGGCCGCGTGAAGGTGCTGGATTTCGGGCTCGCAAAGAAGACCGGCGCCGACAAACCCACCGATGCGACTCTGACCTCAACCAGCCACACCCAGCCGGGCATGGTCATGGGCACGCCCGCCTACATGTCGCCCGAACAAATTTCCGGGCGGCCGCTCGATCACCGCACCGACATTTTTTCGCTGGGCGTCGTGCTGCATCGAGATGTCAACGGGCAAGCAGCCCTTTCAAGGCAGCTCGTCAGCCGAGCTGATCTCGGCCATCCTGCGTGACACGCCACTGCCAGTGACCGACGTCCGGCCGGATCTTCCGGGCGATCTGGCGCGTATTATCCGCCGCTGTTTGGAGAAAGACCCGCGGCATCGCGTGCAGACCGCCCGCGACGTCAGCAATGAATTCCGCGACCTATCGCGGCAAGGTTCACGACAGGTGTCGGCGGTAACGTCCGCGACTACTCGTGCGGCAGTCGCGCCCGACTCCGGTGCAGCCCGCGCCGACGAAGGCTTCTGGGTGGCGGTGCTTCCCTTTAAGTACAGCGGCGGTAATGCCGACCTCGCCTCGTTAGCTGACGGGCTGTCGGAAGACGTGGTCACCGGGCTGTCGCGATTTTCCTACCTGCGCGTAATTGCCCGAGGATCGACTACAAAGTATTCGAGCGAGTCGGGGGACCTCCGGGCCATCGGCAAGGAACTGGGTGCGCGCTACGTGATGGAAGGTAGCTTGCGCCAAGCCGGGACCAGGCTGCGCCTCGCAGTGCAACTGGTTGACGCGGCATCGGGCGCGCACCTATGGGCAGAGAATTACGAGCGGCCCTTCCATCCGGATGCGATGTTTGAATTACAGGACGACCTGGTTCCGCGGATTGTTTCCACCGTTGCCGACATGAACGGCGTACTGCCCCGCACCATGAGTGAGGCCTTGCGAAGCCTCGCACCCGAGCAGTTAAGCCCTTACGAAGCGGTGTTGCGCAGCTTCTGTTATCCGGCGCGGGTCAGCGCCGAAGATCTGGCTGCGGCGCGGTCGGCGCTGGAGTTGGCGGTGCAGAAGGCGCCGTCGTATGCCGATGCGTGGGCCATGCTCTCGTTCGTGTGCGGCCAGGATTTCGCGCAGGGCTTTAACCTTCAGCCTGATTCCCTGACGACTGCATTAACAGCGGCACGGCGTGCAATTGAGGCGTCAACTTCCAACCCGCTGGCGTATTGCAGTCTGGCGCAGGCGCTATTTTTCCAAAAGGATTTCCAGGGATTCCGCAATGCCACGGAGCGCGCCGTTGCACTCAATCCCATGGACGGCAACTCCATGGCGTTTCTGGGTGAGTTACTGACCTACTGCGGCGACTGGGAGCAAAGCGTCGCGCTGGTCGGGCGCGCCAAGCAGCTCAATCCCAATCATCCCGGATGGTATTGGTTTGCCGACTTCTACCACGCGTACCGTGATCGCGACTACCGCAGCGCACTCGGCTTCGCGCTGAAAATCAACCTGCCTGGTCAATGGGCTGCGCACGCGATGACAGCCGCCGCAGCAGGACAGCTCAGGGATAGTAACGCAGCCGGCAAAGCAACGCGCGATCTGCTCAAATTGCGCCCCGATATCGCCGCCACCGTACGCCAGGAATTCGCAAAGTGGTGGGAGCCGGATTACGTGGAGCACGTGCTTGACGGACTGCGTAAGGCGGGACTGGAAGTGCCTGACGAAGCGGCGAAGACTAGCCCCTCGCCCGTTACGCCCGCCTCCGGCACGTTCGCGGCCGCTCGGTCCATCGCCGTGCTGCCCTTCGCTAACATGAGCGGCGACAAGGAGCAGGAATACTTCAGCGACGGCCTAGCCGAAGAGATCATCAACCTGCTCGCGCAGATCCCCGGCCTCAAGGTTATCGCCCGCACTTCGGCGTTCGCGTTTCGGGGCAAGGAGCAGGACATTCGCACCATCGCCGCAACGCTGGGCGTCGGTGCGATTCTGGAGGGTAGCGTGCGCCGTTCTGGCGACCGCGTGCGCGTCACCGCTCAGCTCATCTCGGCCGAAGATGGCGCCCATCTGTTCTCGGAACGCTACGACCGCGTCATGGCCGACGTCTTCGCCCTGCAGGACGAAATTGCCGCCGCCATCACCAGCGCGCTCCGCATCAAGCTGTCTACGGAATCGCCGGCATTGCCGAGGTACGCGCCCAACACCGCCGCCTATGAGGCTGTGCTCAAGGCCCGTTATCACGAAGCGAAGGTCACGCCGGAGTCGCTCGAACTCGCCCGGCAGTACTATGAACAGGCCATCAGCCTCGATCCCGGCTTTGCCCTGGCGCACGTCGGATTGGGCAATTACCACATGGAGTCGTCGCATTGGACAGGCTGCTCGGGGCGTGAAACTGCCCCGCTCGTGCGGCGTCAGGCGGAACTGGCACTGTCTCTAGATCCGGCCCTTCCGGACGCTCACGCCCTCCTGGGTTACGTCACGGCGTTCCACGATCTGGATTGGCAGCAGGCCGACCGGCACTTCGACCTGGCCATGACGCATCAGCCTGCACCGGTTTACGTTCGACGCCTTTTCAGCCTGGTTCAGTGCCTGCGGGGCAAACTTGAGCAGGCCATCCAGATTGTCGAGCGCATCATTCAGGAAGATCCGTTGGCTGTCTGGCCGCGCATGAACTTGCACGCGTACCTCCAGGCCGCGGGCCGGTATGAGGAGGCGCGCGAGCAGGTCAAGAAGGTGCTGGAACTCGACGCGGACCTGGTCGTGGCTCGTGTATCGGCGGCAATGTTAGCCGCCGATCGCGGCGAACTCGACGAGGCAGTCAAAGAAGCTCGCCGCGCCCTTGCGGTTGCACCCTGGTATCCCGATGCCACTGCGACCCTCGCTGGCCTGTTGCGCAAGCGCGGAGAAGCCATTGAAGCCGAGCGCTTGGCGGCCGCACTCGGTCCGGGAGAGACGTTTGGTAACTCGCGCGCCCATGCCGTCTATCATCTCGTCTGCGGCGACACCGATAAGGCTGCCGACTGGATCGAAAAAGCCCTCGAGGAACGCGACTATTCCATGATGTTCTACCTGCGCTTCGCCGTCTCCAGAGGACTGCGGGCCAGCACCCGCTGGCCGCACATTGCGAAGATGATGAACCTGCCCACCGCGTGAAGTGCCGAGCGCTCCGTGCTAGAAGCGCTGCGGGGGCTTGAACGAGGTGCACGGCGGTCGGGCGCCCCTTGTCACAATGGCGTGAGACATAGGACACAGACACTCGGCCCGCGGCGTATAAAAATCCCTCCCCTAAGTAGGTAATGTCTCCCGGCGGAGGATTTATGCCGTTTGCACTTCATCCCTTCAAATTGGATTACACATCGCGTCGCTTTGTCGTGTGGATGGCCATTGGCACGGCGTTTATTTTGACGTTGGTCGCGGCCGACTTTTTCACCGGCGCGCCGCTCTGGTAGGAAAACAAGGTGCCTTGAGTTAGTGTCGATGTCCCGTCAGGCGTCGCTTGAACGGGCATTTCCGTCTCAGGCGCCAATCGCCGCTTGCAGCGCGGTCGCAATCGTCTTCACGTGGCGCTCCATGGCTTCTTCCGACTCGGCTTCCACCATCACCCGCGCAAGTTTTTCTGTGCCTGAGTAACGAACCACGACTCGGCCGTTGCCGTCGAGTTCCTGCTCGGCGGCGCGGATGGTCTCGATCACTGGCGGCAACTGCTCCATCGGAAGCTTCTCGCGCACCTTCACGTTCTCGATGCGCTGGGGAAAGACTTTCATGTCGGCGACCAGTTCCGCGAGCGGCTTGCCCGCGCGGGCAACCACTTCCATCACACGCAGTGCGGTCAAAATACCATCACCCGTGGTCGTGTCCATATCGCGAAAGAGGATGTGCCCCGACTGCTCGCCGCCCAGCGACGCGCCCGTCTTGAGCATCTCTTCGAGTACGTACTTGTCACCCACAGCGGCGCGCAGCATGCGGATGCCGCTGCGCTTCAACGCGGCTTCCAGTCCCATGTTCGACATGGTAGTAGCCACGACGGTTTCGTTATGCAACAGAACGTGGGCTTTCATATCACGCGCGGCCAGCAGAAGCACAGCGTCGCCATTCACGATCTTGCCAGCCGCGTCGCAGAACAAGGCGCGGTCCGCGTCGCCGTCAAACGTGATGCCGAGATCGTACTTGCCGTTTGATTTTGCGACTTCGGAAGCGATGTGCTCCGGATAGAGCGCTCCGCAGTTGGCATTAATGTTGCGCCCATTGGGATCAATGTGCAGGAAGTCCGCCTGGATATCGCAATCCTGGAAAACCATGGGGGCGATTGCGCTGGCTGCACCGTTGGCGCAATCCACCAGCACACGCAGCTTGCCGAAGCGCCCGGGGCCGACTAGCGACGCCAGCCACTCGGCGTATTCGGCGCGCAGTTTAGCGTCGCCCGGCAACATGCTGTAACCAGCGGCGTCCGCTTGCGAGGAGCCAGAAGCCAACTGCTCGATGTGCGAAAAGATGTCGGCCTCGATGGCGTGTTCCAGTTCATCGGAAAGCTTGTAGCCATCGGCGCCAAAGACTTTGATTCCGTTGTCGTGCCAGGGATTGTGCGAAGCAGAGATGACAATGCCGGCGGCGTAGCCGTTCTCACGCGTGAGGTACGCGACGCCCGGTGTGGTGATTACGCCCGCACTGATGACTTTCGCTTGCGAAGCTTCCAGTCCGGCCGCCAGCACCTGGCTGATCCACGCGCTCGATTCGCGAGTGTCCTGACCGATCACCACTCGTGCGCTCTTGTCGCGCTCGGTGAGGCGCTGTCCAAGGGCGCGACCGATCGCATACACGGTTGCGCGGTCCAACGGATATTCGCCGGCAACGCCGCGGATTCCGTCGGTCCCAAAGAGTTCCCGTTTGAAGTTTGGCGGCAGCGTCACGCTCAAGGCTGGCCTGCTCCCATGGATGGTTTTCCCGTCGTCACCGTCACGTGAATCGGCGCCGGATGTTGGACGCGTACCAGCGGATCGGGCACGTAGGCGTGCGTGGTGAACGTTGCCTTGCCCACTACTCCGGTCGCGTCAACCGGATCGGTGATGGCCACATCGATGGCTTGCACTCGGTTCTCCGGCCCTTCGATGGTGATTGTGGCCGGGTCCGCGGTGACGTCCGCAATGCCATATCCGGCAACGAATGTTCCGATGACGCGCGGGCGTACTTCAACCCGGCGCGTAGCGCTCGGATTAAATTCAATATGCAGCTGCGAGGGCACCACGCGGCTAACCGTCAGGCCTCGCGGCACCTGCACCTGGCGAGGTCCCAGGTCAAAGGTTCGCTCACCGGCGTGCACTCCTGAAAGGTCAACAACAGCATCGATTTCCGAGGGCTTTAGCGCGCGCACGGTGCGTTCCGGTCCACTGACAGAAACTTGCACGTCGAAGGGATTGTCGGAACTCATCAACAGGTTAGCCGGCGCATGCCGGAACTGCACCGGCGCAGTCACTACCGCCTCGACTACCGGATCTCGGCCAACCATCCACCACAAGGCGATGGAGATCAGAAGCGCCAGCACCTTCAAACGCAGATCGTTGAGCACGTAGCGGCGGAAGAATTCGCGCATGACTAAAGTTCCGCCCCTTCTGCCAGGTGCTTGTCATGGCCCGCTGGCTTATGATTCTGGTCTCCAGTGGCCAGTTCGCGCTCAGTTTCGACCGTGGGGAGCGTGGTGCGTGGGATGTAACGCCGCAAGAGTTCACTGATGCGTTCGCGCAATTGCTCCGGCGCGAGGTCGCGCTCGATGCCGCCGCGGTGGGCGACGCTGATACCGCCGGTCTCCTCCGACACGATCACGGCAATGCAGTCTGTTTCTTCGGTGATGCCGATGCCGGCACGGTGACGAGTGCCCATCTGCGACGACAGTTGCGGATCGGTGGCCAGCGGCAGGAAACACGCGGCAGCGGCTATCTTGTCTTTCTGCACGATGACCGCACCGTCATGCAAAGGCGCTTTAGGCAGAAAGATCGTTGCCAGCAGATCATAGGAAAGGTTGGCATCAAGCGGCACTCCGCTGTCGATGTACGTGCCCAGGTCATCCTGGCGCTCAATAATGATGAGGGCTCCGGTCTTGTTCTTCTCGAATAGAGTAGCCGCCATCACGATGTCGTCATAGGTCTCAACGCGACGCCCGCCCATGCGGGAGACGGAAAAGCCGCGCCCCAGGCGCACGAGAGAGTGACGGATCTCAGGCGCGAACACTACGATCAGCGCGAAGATGCTGAGCGGCGCCGCCGCGGTCACCAGCCAGTCGATGGTGTTGAGGCCCTTGAAATGCACCCAGTACACCACCAGCGTAACCAGCGCGACGCCGAGGAGTGCGGGCATCGCATGCGACCACTTCAACAGCTTAAGGAACCCGTAGACAACGACGGCCACAAAGAGGATGTCGATGACGGAGGTCATCGAAATTTCCGGCATGTGGGTCAGGTTCTGAAGCATTGGCGGTCCCGTGGCATAACTTGCCGCTAGGGTAATCCCATTCTAATGCAGGGGATTCGATATTTGCTGTCGATGAGGCCAGGGAACGCATGTCTTACTCTGTGGCAGGTGCTGGTTTGACGTCTTTCACTTCGGCGGTGAACTCACCATGTCCGAGTTGAGTGCGTACGGCCTCGCCGGACTTGATCTGCGCTGTATCTTTGACGAGGTTTCCGGCGGCGTCGAAGACCAGCGCGTAGCCGCGAGAGAGAATGGCCGTGGGTGACAAAACAGTGAGACTTCCGTGAAGCCGCTCAAAATGTGCGCGGCGCAGCAACAAAATCGTTTCAGTCGAACGCGAAAGCTGATTGGTCAACTGCATCGCCTGCGTGTTCTTCGCGGTCAACGAACGTTGCGTAAGTGTTTGCAACTCGCGGCTGCGCTGCTCGAGTTGACGGCGCATTTCGCCCAGGCGCACGCGCATGTCCTGGTGACGCAGGCGGACATCGAGAGCGTCATGCGTTCGCCGCAGGGAGCCGAGTTCGCGGCGCTGCGCCTGCGCCAACCGATAGACGAGATCGTCGACCCGTTGCTGGCGCCGCGCTATCGAATCTGACATGCGAACAAAGGCCGAGTGCTGGGTCAATCCATGCAAGGCATGGCTCGCACCCAGGAGTTTGTGTCGGATCGATTGCCGCAGGCGATCGTGCAGCCCGGTGAGTTTGCCTGCCAATTCCTGTTTAGATTGAATCACAAGCTCGGCCGCCGCGGATGGCGTGGGCGCTCGCAGATCAGCGACGAAGTCGCAAATCGTGAAGTCGGTCTCGTGTCCGACCGCCGAGATCACCGGAATCTTCGAGGCAATGATGGTGCGCGCCAGCGCTTCATCATTGAACGCGAACAGGTCTTCGAGCGATCCTCCGCCGCGAGCAATGACGATGACGTCGACGTTGCCCGCGCTGCTGAAGTAGTGCACACCTTCGCCCACCTCCGCCGCGGCGCTTTCGCCTTGAACCCGCGCGTCATAGATGAGTACCGAGACAGATTCGTGTCGTCGACGCAGAATATTAAGGATGTCGTGCAGCGCCGCTCCGCGCGCCGAGGTTACAACGCCGATACGCTTCGGCAGCGTTGGGATTGACTTCTTGCGGGCGGCGTCAAACAAGCCTTCGGCGGCGAGCCGGGCTTTGAGCTGCTCGAAGGCGAGTTGCAGTGCGCCTGCACCCTTGGGTTCCAGCATCTCGGCCTGCATTTGCAGGTCACCGCGCTCGTCGAAGATGGTAATGCGTCCGCGCGCGATGACGGCAAGCCCGTTCTCTGGCCGAAAACGTAGGAGCCGTGCCTGCGTTCGCCACATCACCACGCGTAGTTGGGCCGAGCCGTCTTTCAGTGTGAAGTACAAGTGACCAGATTCAGCCGGACGGTAGTTGGAGATTTCGCCTTCTACGTAGATGTCGGCGAACGAGCGCTCTACGTACGTGCGCAGGGCTCCTACTAACTCGCGCACGGCATAAACCTTGCGCCGCGGAGCGCCAAACATCAGCCCGAGCTGTTCAGTGTCGGCCAAAACAGAAAGCAACCTCTGAGAGGCAGTGTAAACCAGCTAACTGTTTGATCGTGACGCACTCATCGCGCCGCGCGAAGAATTCAATTACTGTAATCCAAGAGGGCATACTCCGATGACAACGACTTCGCGCAGGGACTTCCTTAAACTCGCTGGCGCCGCTTCGGTAACGGCATTGGCGTTGCGCAGTGCTCCGTTCCTCGAGGCTTATCCACTGGGCCTACCGCTCGGCCTACAGCTCTACTCGTTGCGTGAGCTATTGCCGAAAGATTTCGACGGCACGCTGAAGGCCATCGCCGCCGCCGGATACACCGAAGTCGAGGCTGCTGGTTACTACGCCATGAGTGCGTCGGAGTTCAAGCAATCGATGACTACCGCCGGCTTGAACTGCGTCAGCGGGCATTATCCGCTGGACATGTTGCAACCGCGCTTAGAGGCAATCATCGAGTACGCCAAAGAGGCGGGGTTGCAATACATCGTCTGCTCCTCGCCGTCACTGAAAGACCCGTCGAAGGTCAAAGTCTCACCGAAAGACCCCGGGTATCACGAAGCCTGGGCACAGGCCTTCACCCTCGACGACTGGAAGTGGAACGCCGAGCAGTTCAACCAGATTGGAACTAAAGTCAAAGCCTACGGAATGCGCTTCGGCTATCACAACCACACCACCGAGTTTCGCAAGTTGAAGAACGTCGTGCCTTACGACGTGCTGATCCAGCAGACCACCCCTGATCTCGTCACGTTTGAAATGGATTGTGGCTGGGTCTCGGTGGCGGGGTACAGTCCGGTGGAATATCTGACGAAGTATCCGGCGCGCATTTCGATGCTGCACGTGAAAGACTTCGACCTGAAGAAGGGCACCGACCACGTGCAGTCCACCGAACTTGGCCACGGCACCATCGATTACCGCGCGATCTTTGAAGCTGCGAAGAAAGGCGGCCACATCACGCACTACTTCGTCGAGCAGGAGGACTTCGACATGCCTCCGCTGGAAGCCATCAAGCTTGACGCGGAGTACTTGCAGAACCTGAAGCTGTGATTCTTAGCGGCGAATCCGATTCACTATCCACAGGATGAGTGTGAGCAACAAGCTCAGCACGATCGAAGTCATCAGCGGAAAATAGAACGTCGTGCTCTTGCCGCGAATTACGATATCGCCGGGCAGGCGTCCGATTGGAAGATTTACCTTGCCCGCCAGGATCAGCACCAGTCCCACCACGAGCAGCAGCCCGCCAATCACCACCAGCATGCGACCTATATCGCCCATGCCCTCAGTTTAGGCTGTCCTTCAAACCGCGCCTCGGCAAATCTCTGCCCTTCTGATATGCTGTCGAGTTTGCTCCGCACGACGGCGCAATTCCCTTCTGGAAGGTCTGCATTGGCTGCGAATCCTGTGATGTTGGTTCATGGTGGGGCTTGGGCGATCCCCGATGATGCGGTCGAATCTCACCTGCAAGGCGTGAAGGCCGCTGCCGCCGCCGGCTATGCCGTTCTGCAAAAAGGCGGCAGTTGTCTCGATGCCGTCGAAGCTGCCGTCATCAACATGGAAAACGATGAGACCTTCGACGCCGGACGCGGCTCCTTTCTCAACATGGACGGACGCGTGCAACTCGACGCCTGCATGATGGACGGCGCCACCCTTCGCGCCGGCGGCGTGGGCTGCGTCGAGCACATTCGCAATCCCATTTCAGCCGCCAAGAAAATTCTTACCGAGAGTCCGCACGTTTATTTCGTCGCTAACGGCGCCGAGCGCTTTGCCCAGGAACACGGCCTCGAGCTCTGTGCCAACGACGACCTCATCATTCCCCGCGAAGTCGAGCGCCTGCGCGAAGCCAAGCAGCAGGGCTACCTGCAAATGCCAGACGAGTTCGGCCCTATGCGATCGCACGACACCGTCGGCGCAGTCGCGCTCGATCGCGATGGCAACATCGCCGCGGGCACTTCTACCGGCGGAACCCTCAACAAAGCTCCGGGCCGTGTTGGCGACTCTTCGCTCATCGGATGCGGCTGCTATGCCGACAACCTCAGCGCTGCCGTCTCCACTACGGGCTGGGGCGAGCCGATGATGAAGCTTGTCCTCAGCAAATGGACCGCCGATCGCGTCGAACAGGGATTGGTCCCGCAGGAAGCCGCGCAGCGTGCGCTGTACTACCTGAAGTCACGCCTGCAAGGCCACGGCGGCATCATACTCATTGACACTCGCGGACGGGTCGGCATCGCGCACAATACGCCTCGTATGGCCTGGGCATTATCGTCGGCAACATCCTCTTCCTCGGGGATTCAGTTCCAGCCGTAACTAACTACAGCCTTCTCTCGCATTTCGTGCTTGCCTTCGGGCCTCTGCCTGTTATACAAACCGAACGTTTGTGGGGTTGGTTAGTTCTTAGCATTCTCGAAAGCTTGGGCCCATGATTCCTTTGCGCTATCGCAGAGCCGAACGTCGGCTGGCATTTCAGTCCGCCGCCGTGTCCCCACTCCATCACCCCGCACATCCGCACAACTCTCTTCGTCAGAAGGACACAAGATGACTCTCGCGCGCAGAATGATTTGCTTGCTGGTAGTGACCGGGTTCCTGGCGGCTTGCGCCATGGCCCAGGTACAGACTTCGGAACTGCACGTGGTGGTGAAAGACGCGAAGGGCGCGGTGGTTCGCGGCGCGACGGTTACCGCAGCCGAGACGAGTAAAGGCGTCTCGCGCAGCGCGACCAGCAATGCCGAAGGTGTGGCGATCGTGTTGTCGCTGCCTCCCGGTCTGTATTCGGTGGCCGTGGAATCCCCGGGCTTCGCCAAGATGGTGAACAGCTCGGTGCATCTCACCATCGGCCAGGTGGCTGAGCTCGACGTCCAGCTCTCGGTAGCAGCGGCGTCGGAAACCGTCACAGTTTCCTCGGAAGCCGAACTGATTGAGACCCAGCAGACCGCTTCGGCTACCACCATCGACCAGGAGCGCATCGAGAACCTGCCGATCAACGGCCGCAACTACGTCAACTTCGCTCTGACCAACTCCCAACTGGCGCGTGACACTACGCCCAGCATTGGCGCCGCCCCCACCTCTGGACTCAACATCGGCGGACAGCGCGGCCGCAGCAACTTGATCAACATTGACGGCACCAACGCCGTGGACAACTCCGTCAACGGCATCCGCTCCACCGTCTCGCAAGACGCCGTACAGGAGTTCCAGATCCTCACCAACGGCTATGCCGCGGAATACGGCCAGGCAGCCGCCGGTGTCATCAACATCATTTCCAAGTCAGGCTCCAACGAGTTTCATGGCAGCGCATTTGGATATCTGCGCAACCGCTACATTCAGGCCACCAATCCCTTCAGCAACGTTAATCAGCCCGACTACACGCGCGCGCAATACGGCCTTACTGCCGGCGGCGCGATTAAGAAAAACCGGACCTACTGGTTCTTCGCCTATGAAGGCAGCGACCGCCATGAAACCGGTTTCTCCACCATCGGCGCCAACAATTTCGGATTGACCGCTCAGTCTGACATCTCGCGCTTTGTGTCAGCCGCCATTGGACAGCCGCTTCCACCCAACACCGTGGTAGTTCCGGTTACACCGGCGCAGGCGTCCTTCCTCTCAGCCGTGCCGGTTACACCCGCCACCATCAACTACGCGCTGCTCGCCGGAACTTCTGGACCGGTCGCCATCACAGGGCAAAACCCATTCACACATATCATCGGCATCGGATCTGGCTATTTTGCTCCCACGAGCACCAACTTTATTCCGCTGCCCGCTTCCTATGTCCCTATGCAGTCGCTGATCGGCAATTTTCCGGTGCACGAACTTTCTGACATCTACTCGCTCCGCCTCGATCACAAGATCAACGAGAACCAGCAATTGATGTTGCGCGGCAGTGTCAGCCCCGACATTGTTGACGGTATCGAAGTCAATGCCCAGGGCCCGCAGGTCTTCGGCCAGAACTCGTGGTCGCGCACCTCGATGAACAACTTCCACGACTGGAGCATCATCGCCGAGCACACCTGGACCTTCGACAACAACAAGGTCAACGAGTTCCGCTTCCAGTACGCGCGCCGCAGCGTGAATTATTCCTATTCCAACGCGCCCGGCGGAAGCGACGTCGCCGTTAACATTCCGGGCTACGCCTACTTTGGCCGCGAGCCTTTCTCCTACGTGCAGCGTGTCGAACAGCGCTATGAATTTCTCGACAACTTCTCCATCAGCAAGGGCACGCACAACATCAAGTTCGGCGTGGACTACAACTTCATTCCGCTGACTGCCGATTTCACCGTGAACTTTGGCGGCATCTATGACTTCGGCGCGATCTCGCTGGCCGGAACTCCTGGCTTGAACCCGATCCAGGCCTATGGCGCAGGCATTCCGAATTACCTCGTCCAGGGCGTCGGCAATCCGCACTTGGCCTTTCACAACAACACCATTGGCCTGTTCGCCCAGGATTCCTGGCGCATTTCGCCGAGACTCACGGCCAACTACGGCCTGCGCTATGACACCGAGTTCCTGCCCAACTATGCGCCGTCAACTGCCTTGGCCGGGGCCGCCTTCAAGACTTTCGGACTCACCAAGGGCGTACCGAACTCGTACCTGAACTTCCAGCCGCGAGTCGGTTTAGCTTTCGATGTTTTCGGCGATGGCAAAACTGTCGCGCGCGCCTCGTACGGCATCTTCTTTGACCACCCGATGATGGCGCTGGTGTTCGACTCCGCCGTGGCCGACGGAACGCAAGCGCCGCAAATCCTGCTGTTCGGCGGGTCGCCAGTACCTTGTGACGCTAGTCCGGCCGGAATTGTCTCCACGTTGAACGCCGCCAATGCCTTCACGGGCACGCTGAACTGCTTACCCGCGGCCTTTACCTATCTTCCCGGCCAGCAGCGCTTCAATCCCACGCCCAACACGCCGTCGGTGTGGGTCAACCAGAACTACTTGCAGCCGGGGAACGTCGTTCCGCTATCGGTGCTGCCCTTCGGCTATCCTACGGCCGCGAACTTCAAGTACGGCTACTCCAACCAGGTCAACTTTGGCATCGAGCACCAGTTCGGCGAGAACTGGACCGTGGATATTGCCTACAACTTCAACGGTGGGCGCCGCCTGAATCGCCCAATCAACGCCAACACGGCAAACGGAAACTTGATCACGCAGAACTGGTACAACGCCATGACCGATCCCAACCTGACGCAGGCGCAGAAAGCCAACTTTGCCAATAACCCATTGGCGGTCGATCAGGCGGGCGTCAATCTAGCCGTGGCAGCCAAGTGCGGCAGCGCGGCTTGTGGTGCCTACATTCCTCCGGCGCTGGTCAGCTTCTTCCGGCAGAGCGGATTCAATCCCACGCTGCAGTTCTACGCACCGCCGCAACTCAACGGTTTGGCGCAGCAGGTCATGTCGTACTACCACCTCGGCTTCGGCAATCAGCCGATCCCCTTCAGTGATCTGGTGGCCAACTACTCCAACGGCACTTCCGACTACAACGCGCTCTCCTTCAACGTGAAGCGGCGCTTCTCCCAGCATTACGAATTACTGGCGTCGTATACGTGGTCGCACTCCATCGACGACTCCACCGACTTGGAGGCGACGCTCGAGCCGCAGGACAACTTCAATCCCAACCTCGACCGCTCCAACTCGCTCTTCGACCAGCGCCAGCGCTTCGTCATCAGCGGCGTTTATCAGAGCGGCAATCAGGGCAGTGACACCAAGGGCAAGCTGCTCAGCAACTGGACCGCGTCCATCATCCTGGATCTGGCCAGTGGACGCCCGTTCAACATCGTGGTGGGGTCCGACCAGAACTTCGACTTCTCGTCCAGCACGGACCGTCCGGCAATTGCCCACGTCGGCCAGACCGACTCTTGCGGCGACACTGCCGTCGCCTCCAAGTACTCGCCCAGCGGCTATCTGATCCCGACTTGCTTTGCTGACGTGCTCGCCACAGGCCAGGTGCCAACGCTGATCGGCAATCTGCAGCGCAACGCAGGAACCTCGCCGTATGTCTTCTTCAACGACCTCCGCATCGCGCGGTCGATGAAGATTGGTGAACGAGCGCAGCTCCAGGGCATCATGGACCTGTTCAACGTCATCAACCGATTTAACGTGTCGGCGGTAAATCCCCTCTGGAACCAGGCCGGGGTAGCGACCGCTGCTTACGATCCGCGTCAGTTCCAGTTCGCCTTGCGCCTGTCCTGGTAAGGCAGAGTTGAAACTTCGTCTACCCGGCGCTCCTCGCGGAGCGCCGTTGCTTTGCCTTTCTATCCATTAACCACTAGCCACTGTTCCACTGTTCTACAATCTTCTTCTCATGAAACGCCGTTCTGCCGATGCAACTCGCTGCGTGCATTCCGGAGAAGACCGTCACGGCAAGCCCGGACCGCTCACCACGCCGATTGCGCAGACATCCGTCTTCATCATCCCCGGGCTTGACGAGTTGCGCCGCTACGCCGAGGGCGATCGCGACTTCTATCTCTACTCGCGATATGGCAATCCGACGATCGCAGCCGCAGAAGAAAAGATCGCCGCGTTAGAAGGCGCCGAGGCCGCGGTTCTTACATCGAGTGGAATGTCGGCGGAAATGATTGCCGCGCTGGCAGCCTGCAAGGCGGGTGATGAGATCGTCTCCATGCTCGACATTTACGGCGGCACCGTGAAGCTTTTTGAAGACGTGCTCGCACGTTGTGGCGTGAAAACCCGCTTCATTCCGTATCAAGACCTGTCGAAAGCCGAGAGCTACTTCACTCCCAAGACGCGGATGTTGTTCCTGGAAACTCCGACCAACCCGACGTTGCGTTGCGCCGATATCGCAGCCCTGTCGGCCATCGCGCACCGTCACAAGGCTTGCGTCGTGGTCGACAACACCTTCGCTACGCCAATCTTGCAGAAGCCACTCGCGCTGGGCGCGGACATTGTGATGCACTCCGCGACCAAGTATCTAGGCGGACACAGCGACATCACGGCCGGCGTTCTTGCGGGGTCAAAGCAATGGATGGAGCGCGCCCGCGAGTTGATGATCCTCACCGGCGGATGCCTCGATCCGGGCTGCGCCTATTTGTTGTTGCGAGGCTTGAAGACTTTGCATCTTCGCGTCGAGCGCGCGTGCCGCAACGCCGCCGCCATCGCCGACGCCTTGCAACAACATCCCAAGGTCTCGCACGTTTATTATCCCGGTCTGCCCGGCCACGCCGACCACGAGTTGGCAAAACAGCAGATGACCGATTTGGGCATGATGGTGTCATTCGAACTGCGCGGCGGCCAAGCTGCAGTCGATCGGTTCATTAAACGTCTGAAAATCTGGTACCTCGCCACCAGCCTTGGCGGCGTGGAATCGATCCTGTCGTATCCGGTGCTTTCGTCGCACATCGGGCTAAGCGCGAAGCGCCTAAAGCTACTCGGCGTCACTCCATCGACCGTCAGGCTGTCGGTGGGAGTTGAGGACGCAGCCGACCTGATTGCGGACTTGGAATCGGCGCTGGCACGCGCATAAACCTCTGACCCAATCAAGAATTATTTTCAAATTCTTCCCAAAATGGGAATGTTCCACGTGGAACAATTTCTTGGGTGATGCAGAAAAGAGACACTTCACTCCGCGAATTTCGCGGAGCAAAAGGCACAGCTAGCTACCTGCAACTCGTCCCACTTCGTTGCCGCGCGCATTTGCCGCGTAGTACCATCAGCCTCGGGACGCAATTTTTACGGGAGAGGCTCTTCTTTCAGGAATGAAGTGGGTTCGTTGCCTGGTCATCCCGTCCCTGCTGTGCGCCGTGCTGTTCAGCGGTGGATGCGATCCTTCCCAACCGAAAAATACCGCGGCTAAAGTCCCGGCCCAGGCCACAGCGCCGACCGTGGCCCAGGCGAGTTCGAAGCAGGCTGATCCGCAGGTCGCCCCGTCGCCTGCCGCTTCTCCAATCCCCTACAATCCCGTCGACGCCCTGATCGCCCAAGCTGACAAGCTCTACCAGACCGGCCAGACGGATTACCAGAATGGCCATCTGGAGGCTGCCCGCCAGAGTTTTGACCAGGCTTTTAATGTGCTGCTATCGAGCAATCTCGATTTACGCGATAACCCTCGGCTGGAGAAGGAGTTCGACAAGATCGTGGACGGCGTCCGCGACTTGGAGCAGGTCGCCCTGCGCGAGGGCGACGGCTTTACCGAGCAGCATTTCGAGCCGGCGCCGATTGACGAGGCCAACGACATCACATTTCCCGTTGATCCGTCGGTGCGTGCCAAGGCCGAGGCTGAGATCAAAACCACCAAGTCAGACCTGCCGCTGGTGCTGAACGACCAGGTGGCGATGTTCATCAATTATTTTTCCAGCACCAAGGGCCGCCACACTCTGGAGCACGGCTTGACCCGCGCCGGGATTTACCGCGAAATGATTTCGCAGACGTTTCAGAAGGCAGGCGTTCCGCAGGACCTGATTTACCTGGCGATGGCCGAGTCCGGCTTTCAGCCTCTGGCAGTTTCGCGAGCTGGTGCCCGCGGGATGTGGCAGTTCATGGCCGGACGCGGCTCTATGTACGGCCTGGAGCGCGACTGGTGGGTCGATGACCGGCAGGACCCGGTCAAGTCCACCCAGGCGGCTGCGCACCACCTGAAAGACCTTTACAACGAGTTCGGCGACTGGTACCTGGCCATGGCGGCGTATAACACCGGGCCGGGGAACATCCAGCACGCGGTCGAGCGCACGGGTTATGCCGATTTCTGGGAGCTTTACAAACGCGGGGTGCTGCCGAAAGAAACCCAGAATTACGTGCCCATCATTGTGGCCGTGACCATCATGGCCAAAAATCCATCGCAGTACGGTCTGGAAAATGTCGTGCCGGAAAAACCGGTGGCGACCGACCAGGTTTCGATCAACTACCCCGTGGATCTGCGGTTGGTGGCTGAGTGCCTGGACACCTCGGCGGAAACACTGCAACAGCTCAATCCCAGCCTGCTGCGGATGACCACTCCCAAAGACCAGGCGTTTACCCTGAACCTGCCGGCCGGAAGCAAAGACAAGTACGAAACGGCCATTGCCCTGATACCCCCAGACATGCGCACGTTTTGGCGCTATCACCGGGTGGAGTACGGCGAATCGCTCAGCTCTATCGCCCACAAGTACCACACGACGACTGGCGTTATCGAAGAGGCCAACGACCTGACGAACGACGAGGTTACGGTTGGCTCGAAGCTCATCATTCCGCTGGCGCCGGGAAAATCGGGCGATGCTGTGGCCTATTCTCACAAAGCAACCCATTACAAAGTTCGCAAGGGCGACACTGTGGGCTCGATCGCCGATGACTTTCAGGTTCCCGTCGATAAGGTACGGAAGTGGAACCACCTGAAGGGCAATACCGTCGCTACGGGCCGTACCTTATTGATTTATAAGCCTTTGGCTGGATCTGGTGGCCCCGAAACAGCCTCTGCCGGCGACGATCCGGCGCCGTCCAAGACAAGCAAGAACGGCAAGACTACCGCAGGGGCGAAGACTGGATCCAAGTCGGCAGCCGGAAGCCCGGTGGCGACGGTCCACAAGGTAAAAAAGGGCGAGACGCTGAGCAGTATTGCGCAGTCGTACAACACTACGGTCGCAAATCTGAAGAAGAACAACTCCAACCTCTCGGCCAACCTGAGGCCGGGAGAAGTGCTCGTCATCCACAAGTAACATCCCCAAGTAAACCGAAGCCGCTTTTCGGTGAGGTTCGTCACTCTCAGTAGTTTCCTCTCTTCCCTTGTCGCGGATGTTCTGATACAACAGGCGCGTCGCGGTAATCGGTATGCTGCGCATCACATCGGCCGCGTTTTTTGCCGTGCTATAATCGCGCGCCTGTTGATACGGCATGCAACGCAGTTCAACTTTATTCGTATTTGCGAGCTGTCTCCGTGAAAAGCGGAGCCCGGCGATCAGGAGGACACATGACGGCTTACGACAAGACGCTATACGGTCGTGATGACGAGATGGACGACTACGGAGGCGGTTCCTACGGCGAGACGCTCGACGATGAGGAATACGAAGAGGAAGAAGAGGAAGAAGAAGAACCGGAAACGGTTTCCGTCATAGAAGAAGTGGTGGAAGTGGAAGAGAGCGAACCCGAGGAGACGACCGTCAGCACCGCTCCGCCTCCCGCGAAGAAAGCTGCGCCGCCTAAGGCCGCCAAAGCAGCTCCGGTCAAGACGACCCCAATCAAAACGGCGAAGCCCGCTGTTGCCAAGAAAGCGGCACCGGTGAAGAAGGCTGCGCCCGCGAAGAAGAAGGCGGCTCCCAAAAAGAAAGCCGCACCAGCGAAGAAGAAAGCCGCAAAGAAGGCTGCGCCCGCCAAGAAGAAGGCGGCGCCGGCGAAGAAGAAGGCAGCAAAGAAGACCGCGCCGAAAAAGAAGGCAGCGAAAAGAGCCCCGGCGAAGAAGTCTGGCAAGAAAGCTGCGAAGGGCAAGAAGCGCTAGATGTCATCCATCCTGAGAGAGGCCGCGGGGCTGCCGCGGCTTTTTCTCTGCAAGTTAACTTCTCTCCATTTGAAATTTGCGAGGCTGCATAGTGACTGATAATCCCTGGAATCGCCGTCAATTCATGCGCATTGGAGCAGGCGCGCTGGCTGCGGGCGCGGCTGCGAAAGTAACTCTGCTGGAACCCACCACGATGCTGGCCGCAACCACGCAAGCATCGGCCGGTAATACGGTACGTTTTGCGTCGATCGGTACGGGCGTGCGCGGCTGCAATCTGCTGGAAGCGTCGTTGCGCGTACCCAACATCGAATGCGTTGCCATGTGCGATCTGTGGGAGGGCCGCCTTACTGCGGGCCAGCAGACGCTGGGTAAACAAGTTGCGACAACTCGAAACTATAAGGAGATTCTGGACCGCAAGGACGTGGACGCGGTCATCGTCGCCGTCACCGACAACCAGCACCGTCGCGTCGTAGTGGATGCGTGCGCTGCCGGAAAAGACGTGTATTGCGAGAAGCCACTGTCGCACACGGTGGACGACGGCTTCGCCATGGTTGCCGCCGCGCAGAAGTACAACCGCGTGATGCAGGTGGGCAGCCAGCGTGTGAGTAACATCATGTACGCGAAGGCGCGGGAGATTTACGCCTCGGGCAAACTGGGTGAAGTGTGCTGCATTCAAGCGTATTGGGATCGCAACTCGGCCAGCGGCGCGTGGGTGTATCCCATTCCTCCGGGAGTGAACGACCAGAACATCGACTGGAAGGAGTTCCAGCACGGCTCGCCAAACATCCCGTTCGACCCGGTGCGCTTCTACCGCTGGCGCTGCTTTACCGACTACGGCGAAGGACTGGGAGGCGACCTGTTCGTTCACCTGATCTCGGGGATCATGTTCATCACCGGCACCAACGAAGTCGCCTCGCGTGCTCAGTCGACTGGAGGCTTGTTCCGATGGAAGGATGGCCGTCAGTTCCCTGACCTGATTCAGACGTACTACGACTATCCGAATTTCCGCGTGGACATGCGCTGCAACTTGAATAACGATGGCGGCGAGTTCATCGGCTTCTACGGCGACAAGGGAACGATGATTATCAAGGGGTCGACGCTGACCTATTCGCCGCAGAACACCCTTCCGGAACCTGAGGGCTATTCGATTGACGGTTGGCCCGCTGACCTTCGCAAGCAGTATCTCGCGGATTGGGAGAAGGACCATCCGCTGCCAGCGGTGTTTGCGTCTAAGTTGACGGACCAGGTGGAGACGTATGCTCCACCGCCGGGCTACAACGACACCGCCGACCATGAAGCCAACTTCTTCAACGCGGTGCGGACGCGTAAGCCCTGCGTAGAAAACGAAGTGTTCGGCAACAATGCGGCCATCGGATGTCACCTGGCGAATTACTCGTACTTCAACAAGCATCCGGCAATGTGGGATGCGAGTGCGAAGAAGATTACGGGGTAGATAGGCGAATTCACGAGAAGATCTATTCACCACGGAGGCACGGAGTACACGGAGTCAGGATTTAATGAAAAGCTCCGTGTAATCCGTGTCTCCGTGGTGAAGCTGTTTGATACGCGAAGGATTGATGGCAACTTTCCGCAACGGCGACGCGCAACTCGTGTATGAAGTTGCGGGCAAGGGACCTGACGTGGTGCTGCTGCATCCATTTCCGCTTCATCATCACTTCTGGGATGGAGTGCTCGAGCAACTGACAACGCGGTATCGGGTTTTTCTGCCGGATTTGCGGGCGCACGGCGACTCAGAGGCTGGTGACGGCCCAGTCACGATGCAGAAGTCGGCCGATGATCTTGACCGCCTGTGCCGGGAGTTCGAGATCACGCGCGCGATTTTCGTGGGCGTGTCGATTGGCGGCTACACGCTATTTGAATTCTGGCGTCGGCATCGGGAACGGGTGCGGGCGTTGGTGCTGGCGAATACGCGGGCGGGAGCGGAGACGGCTGAGGGTCGCGCTTCTCGTCTGGCGACAGCCGACAGAGTATTGCGTGAGGGCACCGCGGGATTCATTGAGGATTTACTGCCCAAGCTATTTTCAAGTGCGACGGTGACGAACCGTCCAGACATTGTGGAGGCCGGGCGCACGATGGCAAAGAAGATGTCGCCGGCGGACATCGGCGCGGTGCAGCGGGGGATGGCGGAACGTGCGGATTCGATTCCTACGCTTGCAACGATCAATGTGCCGACGCTGATTATTGCCGGAGAGGACGACAGCGTGCCGCTTGCCGAGCTGGAATTGATGCACCAGCGAATCGCGGGGAGTGAGTTGCGGGTCGTCGCGAAGGCCGGACATTATGCCGCGATGGAGCGGCCCGCTGAGTTTGGACGGCTGTTGCGGACATTCTTCGAACAGCAGCCGCGTGGGTAAGTTGTATGCGTGGCGGATTGCATTCGTTGCAGGTTTGGGCGAACTGTGCCGTCCCTAAAGGGACTCATTGCCTTTTGCGATGTCTACCACGGCTTACGCCCTGGGCTAGTGTTGTCCCGCCCGTACGGGCTGAACCTGCCGGTTCGAACGAAGCCTGCCAACCTGAGGCGAGCACTCCCATCTGAACAACGTCGCTGACTGATGCCTCACCCCGCGATTCTCATGTAACGTAATAGTCGATGGGCCGCATCCACGTTCTCTCGGAAAACGTAGCCAACAAAATCGCCGCGGGCGAAGTGGTGGAGCGGCCTGCGTCGGTGGTGAAAGAGCTGCTGGAGAACTCGCTGGACGCGGGTGCGAAACGCATCCGCGTGAACGTCGAGGCGGGCGGGCGCAAGCTCATCCAGGTCATCGACGATGGCTGCGGCATGCTGCATGACGACGCGATGCTGGCGTTCGAGCGGCATGCAACGTCGAAGATCCGCAATGCCGACGATCTGCTGAACATCGCGACTTTAGGCTTTCGTGGGGAGGCGCTGCCGTCGATCGCGTCGGTGAGCCGCTTGCGGCTGGAAACGCGCGCCGCGGAAGACGACGCCGGCATGGTGGTTGAGATTGCCGGTGGAAAGATTCTGACCGTTGAAGAGGCCGGGCTGCCGCAGGGAACTTCGATCAGCGTGCGCGATTTGTTCTTCAACATTCCGGCGCGACGTAAATTTCTGAAGGCGGAGCCGACGGAGTTGTCGCACATCGCCTCGCTGGTGACGCATTACGCGCTGGCGCATCCGGAGATGCACTGGGAATTGCACTCGGCGACCAACGCTATGCTGATTGCGCCGCCGGTGGCTGATCATTCGCAACGCATCTACCAGGTGTTCGGCAAGGAGACGTTGGATCAGCTCATTCCTATGAGCGCGATGCTGCCGTTGATGCGCGTCGGGTTGCCACAGCCTCCGCCGTGGCGAAGACAACAAGAAGATGGGGAGACAACGCCGGAGCCGGGCGAAGTGCGGTTGCACGGATTTGTATCGCGGCCGGAGATCCAGAAACTCAATCGCAATTCCATTTTCATCTTCGTCAACGGCCGGCTGATTCGCGATCGCGTGGTTCAGCATGCGCTGACGGAGGCTTATCGCAATATCATCGCACCTACCGTTTTTCCAATCGTGCTGCTGTTTCTGGAGATGCCGTTCGGCGAGGTGGATGTCAACGTGCACCCATCGAAGACGGAGGTGCGGTTCCGGCAGTCATCGGTGCTGCACGACTTCATTCGCGATTCGGTGCGCGCCGCGCTGATGAAGGCACGGCCGGTGCCAGCGTTCATGGCGGAGATTCATGCACAGCCGACGGCGTCGGCGTCGCTATCGCCTGGTGGTCGGCAGTTGACGGAGAACGGCGAACTGCAAGTTTCCGGAGCGGATGCGAGTTTTGCGTTGCGCGCTCAAGAGTTGCCGGCGGTGACTGCGCCGCTGCAATTTGGCAACGACGGAATCGCGATCGAGGCGAATGCGTCGATTCCCGTGGCGCGCTTCGGCGCGCAGGCGTTTGGCGGCGCTGCGACTGCCGGTGCGCAGGTTCCGGCGCGTGGTGAGAATGGCTGCACGTCTGTGCTGGCGGATGACGATGCACCTGTCAGCCTTGAGTCGCTGGCAACGCTGAAGCCGATCGGACAGATTCGCGAGTCGTTCATTCTTGCGGTGAATCCGCAGGGATTGTGGATCATTGATCAGCACGTCGCACATGAGCGCGTGTTGTTCGAGAAGATTTTGCGTCAGCGGATGGCCAATTCGCCCGAGCGACAGCAGATGTTGATGCCGCTACTGGTGGAACTCACGCCCAGCCAGATGGCGGTGTTTGCGGAAATTTCTGACGAGTTGAACCACAATGGTTTCGAGGTTGAGCCGTTTGGCACGCGCACCATCGCGGTAAAGACCACGGCGGCTGGAGTGAATGCGGCGGAGGTGGAACATCTGCTGCACGAGATCCTCGAGCAATTCGAGCGCGAGGAACAGTCGCTGAACCTGGAGAAGATTCGCACCGGCGTCGCGACCAGCATTGCGTGCCATGCGGCGATCAAGGTCAACATGCCACTGGAGCAAAATAAAATGGAGTGGCTGTTGCAAGAGTTGGCGAAGACGGAGTGCCCGATGAGTTGTCCACATGGACGCCCGGTGGTTCTGCGGTATTCTGTAAGAGACATCCAGCGGGCCTTCAAGCGTATCTGAGCCAGGGTTCCCGGCAAATCACACATGTTTGAGCAGCAACTACAAGAGTTGCGCCACGAGAAGTGGCGCCTGGACGGGCAGGGCATCCGCACGATTGAAGATGCACGCCTGTTCATTGACTCGGTTGGTTTTTGCACGCTGTATCCCCAGAAGCCAGCTGTGCTGTCGCCGACGTTTGTGGGCGCCTATATTGGCAGCGACGAAAGCCTCCCCACGTGGCAGATGGCCTACAAAGACCCCCGCGCGCGCGAAGCCAAGAAGCTCATGGTGCGCCTACTGCGCGATAAAGCGGCGTATGAAACGCTGGTCTTTCCTGAGAACAACTTTCTCGTCTCGGCGGCGGTGTTTCCGTTCTTTTATGGATTGGTGGGCGACCGCAATCCGCGACAAGCGCCCAAGGCGACGGCGCGCTCGGGATATTCGACGCTGGCGGTGGATTCGTTCTTGCTCATTCAGAAGCATGGACCGATTTCGAAAGGGCGTTTGCGCGAGGCGCTGGGTGGAGATATTTCCGAGGCTGCGCTCGATCGCGCGCTCGACGAGCTGTGGGCGAAGTTGCGCATCACGCGCGTCGACTACAAGCAGGATGAAGGCGTCTTCTGGGACGTGCTGTTTCGCTGGTCACCCGAAGCGGTGAAGGAAGGGATGCATGTCTCCGTCGCCGAGGCGCTGACCGCGCTGGTTTCGAAGTACATTGACTGCGTGCGCGCGGTGCCGCAGGAAGAAGTCGAGGATTTTTTCTCGACGCTGGTGGGACGCGCCCGGGTCCGCGAAGCTGTCAACGCTCTGCAGGCGGGGCGTGAACTTGGATACGTACACGTCGGCGGCAAAGTGATGCTACAGGCCGCCGAGGCTCGGCTGCCGTATAAGCCGCGCGAAAAACGCACGCAACCGTGGACGGAGGAGAACCCACCGGAATTGCGGCCGGGCAAGCCGCTGGTAGAGCATCGGCCCCGCCGCAAGATTCGCCCGTCAAGACCCGCACCTCCGAGGCAGGACAACACTAAGGGATGACCGAAGCCCGCCAACTGGTCATCGCAATTGACGGCCCTGCCGGGTCGGGCAAGAGCACCATCGCCGCACGGCTCGCCAAGAAACTCGGCTACATCAACCTCGAAAGCGGCGCGATGTATCGCGCGCTGGCGCTGAAGGCACTGGAACGGCAGGTGTCACTCGAGGATGCGTCGGCATTGCGCCGCATTGCGGATGCCACAGTAATTGAGCTCGAACCGCAGCCTGAAGGCAACCGGGTGTTGCTGGATGGCTGCGATGTATCGCAGCGCATTCGGGAGAGCGACGTCACCTTGGCCGCGTCGCGCGTCTCAGCGCACCAGCCGGTGCGCGAAGTTATGGTGGGGCGTCAGCGCCAGATGGGCGCGCGCGGTGGTGTAGTGATGGAAGGCCGCGATATCGGGACGGCGGTGTTTCCCAACGCCGACGTGAAGGTATTTCTCGAAGCTGATGCGCGCATCCGCGCCGAGCGACGGGTAGCGCAGAATGGCACGCTGACTCCAGAGGAAACCCAAAGAACCATCGAAGATCTTGTACTGCGTGACCAACGGGACCGCACCCGCGCTGTGTCTCCTCTGGTGCCTGCGGCGGATGCTGTGATCCTCGACACGACGAACCTGTCGATCGACGAAGTTGTGTCGCGCGTGGAGGAATTAGTTAGACGGAGACAGGGGTAGAAGCTTACCTCCGCGGCTAAAGCCGCCGTCAAACGCACGCTATGATTGCACCGCTGAAGCGGTGCTCCACCCTAAGAATTCGTGCGGAAGACAGGACCTCCAAAAAAAATGCCCACTCCTACTTGCGGAGTGGGCGTGGCCGTTCTGGAGGAGCGAACTGTTATCCCTTGTTGATGCGAATGTCTCCGGTGTCGGCATTGATCTGAAGCTTCGCCGCACCATTGCCGATGGTCCCCGTGATGTGCGAAGACCCATTCGTCTGCTCATTCCGCAATGAGCCGAAGTCGGTTGTAATGTCACCCTTATGGGTGGTGGCATCAATCTGGAAGCCTGCGTTCGAAGGCAGGACGAGTGTGATGTCACCGTGCTTACCGGTGATCATCATCTTTCCCAAGGGCAGCTTGCTTCCCGGATGAATTTCGATGTCGCCGTTGGCATTCTCGATCTCGATGTCGCCGGTCACGCCTTCCAGGTGAATTTCCTTGGAGCGAGTAACCAGTTTCATCGGACCACCGACGTCGGTCGCGCGCAGGGCGTCGCCGGAAATCTCCAGGTCGCCCGGAACAGAGGCCAACGTGATATCGGAGCGGGCCGACTTGAACTCAACGGTTTTGGCGATCTTAGTCAGACGAATGTCATTGAAGAAGTCGCCGTTCAGCCGGACCGAGCCTTGCACGTCTTCGAGGGTGACATCGTCAACACGGCCGTCGATGTCGACGTTGCCGGTGATGTTGTTGCCGCGAATCGAGCCCTTGTCGAGGGTGATCTTTGCCGAGCCTCCGACTTCTGTTAAGGCTATATCACCATGTTGGACAGACAGCTTGACGTCACCCTTGCGGCCGTTGACGGCAACGTCGCCGCGCTTGCTAGCCACATCGATCGAGACGCCAACAGGCACGAAGATGTCGAGGTCAGCCTGCACGCCGTGATCTCCGGCGCCATTGGTATTGGCGTTCAGCAGAACCGATGAGCCACTCACCGTAATTTGCGGCTTGCTGCCTTCGTTGTAACGGTTGGCGTCGTCCTGGTTCTTGGCGTAGAGCTTCTTGTGCACCACGACACGAATGTTGTTGCCGTCAGACGGCGTCACGTTGATGGCACCGCGGTCGCACACAATGCGCAAGCTCCCATTTGCGGGGAAGGTCTGCTCTACCGTGTCTTCAAACGTGTACGGCGTACCGAACATGCCGCCCAGATCGTCGTCGATCTGGATCTGGTCGCGAACGCCCGACCAGTCGTAATCAGCACTCTCGTGCGCAGCTACTCCGGTGACTACGATCAGAATCAGCAGCAATATTCCACCGCCGCCGAGACCGCGCGTCTGGTAACCACCCTTAAGCGCAGTAAAGTGTTCGATCAGCGCAACCAACCCCCACAAAATGATCAGCGCCGGCCAAAAACGTCCGTAGAAGTGCCATACCGGCAGGTGCACACCGATGTTGCGCAGCAGGAAGGCGAGTCCGATGAAGATCAGGACGAGCGGTCCAGCGAGCGAACGGCGATAGCGATAGACCGGTGGCGCTGGTGGCAAGGGACCGGATGGGGTTGTATATGGGCTAGCCATTACGCACCTCCCCCGGGTTCATTTGAGCCCGGGCCCTGCGGCGAAGCAGGGGGTTGCCATTGCTGCGGCTGCGGAGCCTGTGGCGCAGCCGGAGGCTGCCACTGTTGCTGCTGAGCCGGAGGCTGCCATTGCTGCGGCTGCTGCGGCAACATGTATTCGCGCGGCACGTGTCCCGTTGCCGGAGCATTGTGCTGCAGGAACATGATGAGGCCGATCACGATCAGCAGCGCCGGCCAAGTGTTATGAAACCTCAACCAGTAAACACCTGTCGCCTGCGACAGCAGGAACAGAACTCCAACGGTGATCAGGACGGTGGGTCCCATGAAACCGTGGGCCCGGCAGCGCGCACATCCACAACTTGGGTTATAGCGATATTTCATGACGTCCTCCTCACCATTCCCTTCCCGTTCGCTTCATCAGCACGGCTACACCGATGGCAATGAGGAGCAAGGGCCAGAGTTTTCCAATCCAATCGAAGCGGAACCAATCAAACTGGTTCAACAGAAAGAGCACACCCAGTCCAATGAGGATCAAGGCCCCAGTGGGCACACGGGCTGCATCCCTGAAAGGCTGCTGCTGTAGCACGGGCTCACCTTCGACCGGGCCCTGTGCGGGCACACTCGACGCGTTCGCTGCAGGCTGGCTGACGCCTCCGAAAACGTTGACATGGTTGAATCCGAACGGATCCGGCGGAGCCACGCCCATCTGCTTTGCTTTTGCTGTCTGGTAGGCCTCGAACGGCATGTACAGTGCGAAGGCCGCAATGCCAAACCCGAACAATCCACTCACATGGTCAGTGGCCCAGATCAGGGTCCCAAAAATCAGGACGTGAATGAAGCCCTTACCATACTGGCCGTTATAGAACGCGCCGACACCGGGAATAAATCCCAGAATTGCGGCGAGGCCTGGACTTCCCTCGGTGGCGGGAGGGACTGCACCCGGATTGCTGGTTCCGGGGGCCGGAGTGGGCGGCATGGTGCCGCTTACTTGCGAGGCCAAACACTCCTCGCAGTAGATGACGCCACGCACATCTCGCGTGCAAACGCTGCACATGGGCTTGCCACATGTGCGGCAGTAAGCAACTGCGGGTACTTCGACATGGTTGGCGCAGTTCATACTGTTCTCCTGTTCAGCCGGGCCTGTGGAGTTACCTGGTCAACTTCAGCCGGACAGCCTGCCAACAATGGCTGGCTGGCGTCTCGACTGTAGTTCTGATACTTACGGTCTTGAGGTTGCGTTTCGCCCTTATTCGGGTTCTTCGGCGTGCTCTCCTCCTGTTTGTCGGGCGTCGCGGCACGGCGCAAATCGCGCACGCGAGACTCGATCTCGTATACCAGCCGGATGTTCTCGTAGTACCGCACTACGCGAGCTTCGGTGGAATAATAAGTCTTCTGCAATCCCTTGGAGGTCAAGTCCACGTGCTTCAGGTCGGTGACGCGGAGGCCCGCAAGGTTAGCCAGCATGGTAATCGAGAAAAACGCCATGCCAAACGACATTGCAAAGCGTGGCGTCATGACCGGCGCAAACACCGGCGAGATACGAGCCCTGAGTTTGCCGAACCAGCCCTCACCCACTGGAGCGGCCTGAGTGCTGGACTCCGGCACAGCCCCGATGGTCTGAGCGAGGATATTGTGCACCAGGTTCTTCGGTGGCTCAATGTCTTCAAGACCCTTCAACCAGTGCATGCCTGCGGAGGCCTCGCGATACATGGCCGCGCAGACTGGGCACGACTGCTGGTGCGCCTCGAAGGCCGCCAGCATGGAACCGTGCAACGTGGCATCGAGGGCATCTGACAGCATGCCTTCGAACTCCACGCACTGCATCCCGGATTTGGATTCGCCGTACATCAAATCACCTGCCTGTAGTTACGTTGTAGAACCCTTGCAAGTTCCGTCCGGCCGCGGTTAATACGGCTTTTTACGGTGCCTTCGGGTATTTTGAGGACCAACGCGATCTCTTTGTAGTCCATGTCCTGCAAGTCCCTTAGAATCAGTGCTTCGCGCAGCTCCGGAGAGAGTTTTTGCAGGCCTTCATGCACCATTTTTTGTGCTTGCTGGCTCTGGACGCGCTGTTCCTGCGAGACGGAATGGTCTTCGAGTTGCTCCCCGACGGTAAGTCCGTCTTCCTGGCCGCCGGGGGTGGCTTCGAGGGAATCGGTAATTCTGTCGTATTTGCCCTTACGGAAATGGTCGACCAGCAGATTGCGGGTGACGGTGGTGACCCAGGTCATGAATGCGGCTCGGGTGCCGTCGAAGGTGCCGAGTGTGCGATAGATCTTGATGAAGACTTCTTGCGTGAGGTCTGAGGCATCGTCGGGCGATCCCGAGAACCGGTAGCAGATGTTATAAATGCGGCGGTTATATTGCTGGACGATTTCCTGCCATGCCGCAGCGTCGCCCGCCACACAACGGCGGACCAGCGCATTGACTGCTTGGCTATCGTCCAAAACTGAGCTCCCAGCGGGCTAACTACCGGCGCCGAATCCAGTGACAGCTAAAGACTTGTACGGAATGACGGGCCGGGCGTTCAATTGACTTCCGGGCAGTGCTCCGGGGGATTGCGCCACGAATTGTAACAGTCTGCGATTCAGGATGCTGTAACAAGACGGATGCCCCATCAAAAGAAAAGGGCGCGGACTCAGCCGCGCCCCTTTTGCAAATCTCGTTTGCTTACAAATTCTTGTCGAGCGCCTTTTCGATGACGTCGCGGGAGACGTAGCCGACGATCTGTTCCTTCACCTGGCCGCCCTTGAAAATGAGCAGTGTCGGGATGCCGCGGACGCCGTAGCGCTGCGGAGTGGCGATGTTCTTGTCGACATCCATCTTGCCAATCTTTACACGGCCGCTATAGCTCTGGGCCACTTCGTCCACGACCGGTGCCAGCGCACGACAGGGACCGCACCACGCTGCCCAGAAATCGATCAGAACGGGCTGATCGGATTTCAATACCGACTGGTCGAAATTTGCATCGGTAATTTCCATGATTGCTTCGCTTGTTGCCATGTACCCTCCTGAGGTCTTTGCCGCGCGGTGCATGCCCAACAACGGGCGCGCGCCTTCAATCGTATCATCCAACGCTTTGCTTTTCGGGATGCTGATGGTTAGATGCAGAACGCAGGAAGCGGTCGCAATGCGAGGGTCGTGCGAGACCGTTCGATTTGGGGCTGCGAGGGGAAAGTGACCGGGAATCAAAAGCGCCCTGCGTTGCCGGAGAGCGCTTAGAAGGCAGCCCTCCCCCAGAACTGCCTACGTACGGATGAGATTGTGAGTCTGAAAGTCGAGGAAGTAAATACACCTTCCGTAACTTAAAAGTAATCGCTGGTAACCATAGGTATATGACGCAAATAATACAAAATATTGAACTTTACTACTGTGGGTACTTGAGTTTCCGACATATAGCACGTTTTGGTTGGTTACTTTATCGACTATTAGTCACCGTACTCAGAGTACTTAAAAGCACTTCGGTGGGGTGAAGGGCAACGCGACCAGTTCCGGCTTTCAGTTGATCGTGGCAGGAGACTCCGCTGGCCACCAGAACCCGGGCGCCACCATCGGCATCGGCCGTCTGGACTTGTGCAAACAAGTCGGCACCGACCGCCATACTGAGGTCATAGTAGTCGTGCTTGTAGCCGAAGCTGCCCGCCATTCCGCAGCACTCAACCGAAGAGGTGACAACATCGAAACCTGCAGCGCGCAGCACATCTACCGTTTGAGAAGCCGCATTGCATGTGCGTTGCTGGCAGTGCGAATGATAGAAGAGGCGCTTGCCGAGTGGGGACCTTTCAGCGGGAAAGAGTTTCGAAAGATCTAGACCGTTCTTCTCGCAGACGTCCCAGAGTAACTGCAACGGCTCGAAACTGTTTGCGGCAAGCTCGGCGATCACGGCCTGGTCGTCCAGCAGATGCTTGTTGTCGAAGCGCAGCATCGCGAGCACGCTGGGCTCGACTACGACGATCCTCCTGCCGCTGTCGAGATAGGGACGCAGCATCTGGGCCAAGGCGCGCGCTTGACCGCGGGCAGTGGCGATCATGCCTTGCGACATGGCGCCGCGACCGTCGGGAATGGAAGGCGTAAGCACAACATCGATTCCGACGGCACGCAGTACCCGGACGACCGCCATGCCGCGCTCAGGCGATCCGTAATTGGTGAAGGTGTCGGCGAGGATCGCGACTTTTTCCAAGGGAACCGTTGTGTTTTGGGGAGCGGGTTCCTCGCGAAACAACTGCACCCAAGTCTTGGCGGGAAAGGGCGGCAATTCGCGGCGTGCGTCTACACCGAAGTTCTTCTCCAGGCTGCTTCTTGCGATTTCACTTTGATTCGAGGAGTTCGCCAGCGCGGCAAACCGACTCCCCCATTTGCCGAAGGTGTGATAGTTGGCGAAGAACTGTTTCTGGAGGGGGGCGACGGCATCTTCTGGCGCGGTGCCGGTGAGGCTGCCGAACAGCGATTTCACGAATGAATTTCCGTCGGCCTGGTTCATGCGCTGACGAAGGTTCTGATTCAGCCACGGGATATCAATGCGCACGGGACATTGCGGAACGCAGCGCGAGCATCCGGTACAGAGTTCGCTGAAGCGGGCGTTGGACAACTTGCCCGTACCGGCTTCCCAGGCACCACCAATGCCACCGGAGTAGGTTTCTCCGCCGAAGGCGTGGCCTCCGACGGTTTCGAAGTTGGCGCAGACGTTGAGGCAGGCGCTGCATCGGATGCAGTAGAGGGCCTCATGCAGCACTGGGTCTTCGCGCATTGCCGAGCGTCCGTTGTCGATTAGCACGAGGTGGAACTCACGCGGAGCAGTATTCTTGCCGGGCGCGGCGAAAGCAGGCGCAGTCAATGGCGGCCGCAGGATGCTTACGTACGATGTAAGCGGCTGGCCAGTGGCACTCGCCGGCAGTAATTCAATGAATGCTTGAAAGTCTTTGCGCGAGGGCACAACCTTCTCAATGCCGGCGATGGCGATGTGCAGCGGAGGCAGCAGCGTGGTCATGCGGATGTTGCCTTCGCTCTCGACCAGCATGAGCGATCCGCTGTCGGCGGCGATGAAGTTGGCACCGGAAATTCCAGCATCGGCGGCGATGAATTTTTGCCGGAGGATCTCGCGGGCGAAGCGGGTGAGTTCTTCGCCAGTGTCGAGGGGAAGATCGGTCTGGAATTTACGCTTGAACAGGGCAGTTATGCGTTCGCGCGAATAGTGCAAGGCAGGGGCGATGATGTGCGAGGGCTGTTCATCGGCGACTTGCAGAATGAATTCGGCCAGATCGCTTTCCGCAACCTCGATGCCGGCGGCTTCCAAGGTGTGATTGAGTCGTGTCTCCTCGGAGGTGATGCTCTTCCCTTTCACCACCAATTTGACTTCGTGCTTCACCAGCACGTCACGGATGTATTGGTTGGCGTCGGCGGCAGTCTTCGCCAGGAAGAAGTGACCGCCATTGGCCTGAACGCTCGCTTCCAGTTGACGAAGCAACTCAGGCAGATTCGCGATGGCTTTCTCTTTGATCTGGCGGGCGCGGTCTTTCATGGCATCGTAGTCGGCGATGCGGGCAACGGCGGTGTAGCGATTGCGATTAAAGGTCTGAGTATTTCGCCGAATTGCATCGCTTTGCACGCCGAGCGTCATCCGGATGGCGTCTTTCAAAGCCTTTTTGTCGCTCTTATTGGCGACCTGCCGCGGCTGGATATCAGCGGGGTTCACGGGTGCTGCCATAGTCACCTCAGGACTTCATCTCAGAACAATGATGTGCATACGATGCGGACCGTGTACGCCGCGGACGAGCGGACCCATGTCAGCAGTGGCGCTGGGACCGGTAACGAAAACAAAGCTGCGGCTAAGGCCTTTGCCCTCCAGAACGTCTTCACGGAACAAGTCACGGGGTTGCGGCACGATAGTGTCTGCGGCCACGACAGCTATGTGCAAGGGAGCCAAGAGACTGGCAAGACCTGTGCGCTGATAGCCGATGTCCACACAAACTGAACCGGTGCGAGCCACACCTGCGAAGGCTTCGGTCACGCCGGCAGGGGAATTCACCCACTCGTCCGCAGTCGGATCGACGACCACCCGAGGATCGCGGACGAACTCGGCGAAGAGTTCCACTGGCAGGTCTTGAGGCGGGGCGAAAAGGATGCGATTGGCATCGCCGGCGACCCGGAGAATTGCGTCACGGAGGTTCGCCGCGGTGGGATCAATGACGTCAACGGTTGCAACCGCAGCCTTGGCGGACGCCTCGAACTGATCGATCACGGACTGGGACACGGCAAGTTCCATATCATTCCTTCTGTCCAGATGCCGGAATGTTAGCACCAGCACTTTCGGCAGTGGTGTGACGGGCGGCACAATCTGCAAAAAGTTCCAAGGCGGTCGCCGACAGAGATCTTTGCCTTCCTTATAGAATCGAGATCTAGCCTGTGGCGCAGACGCTGCGGCGGGTCAGAATCATGGTTGCAGTGCTGAATCGACGGAGACCCCAGGTCAGATTCGAGGCTCTGCCCTGTGCGCCCCTTGCGATCTGTCTTGTGCTGCTGGCCGGGACTGCGGAAATAAGGGCGCAATCGAGCGTTCCTGCTGAAGCCCCGCCGACCGCGAGTGAGCGGACCGATATGTCCGCTATGAACATGAGCGGTCACCAGCACTCGACTAAAGCTACCTCGTCGGCCGAGAGCTTCTTCATGGATGAGTCTTCCGGTACGGCGGTGCAGCCCTCCGCGTGGCCAATGCCGATGGTGATGAGCAATGTCGGGTCATGGAACCTGATGTGGATGGGGCTGGCGTTCCTAGTAGACACGCAGCAGACAGGGCCACTAGGAGCCGACAAGCTTTATTCCACCAATTGGGGGATGCTCGGCGCAATGCATCGTCTGGGTGGCGGCGGGATTATGCTCCGCATGATGTTGAGCATCGAGCCGGCGACCATTACGGATCGGCGGTATCCGCTGCTGTTCCAGACCGGCGAGACGGCGTTCGGCAATCCGATCACGAACGCCCAGCATCCGCACAATCTGTTCATGGAGATCAGTGCGCAGTACTCCCACAGCGTGGGAGAGCATGCTACAGCAGATCTGTATTACGGAGTTGTGGGCGATCCGGCGTTAGGCCCGGTAGCCTATCCGCACCGAGCGTCGGCGATGGAGATCCCGCAGGCAACGCTTGGCCATCACTGGGAAGATTCCACACACATCGCGAGCAACGTTCTCACGGGTGTGCTGGCATTTCCGCTGGTACGATTCGAGGCCTCGGGTTTCTACGGCAGCGAACCGGGCGAAAATCGCTGGACCATCTACTACGGTCCAATGAATTCCTACTCCGGGCGCATTACATTCACGCCTACTTCGCGGTGGACTGCACAGGTGTCGGCGGGGCACTTGACGCATCCCGAAGCGCTTGAGGCAGGCGACGTCGTAAGGACGACTGCGTCGATTGAATACGTAGTTCCTCGTTCGCATGGGAACTGGTGGGCGACGAGCCTGGTTTGGGGCCGCAACTGGAAAACCGAACCCCGATATGGATCAAATGCGGTCCTGGCGGAAACGGTAGTCCCGATTGGGGAGAAGAACTTCATCACCGGGCGCTACGAATGGTCACAGCGCGATGAACTCTTCGCCGACAATCCGGCGCTGGAGAACCAGCTCTTCACTTTGACTGGCGCACGCTGGTTTGACGTGAATGCCTACACGATTGGCTATACCCGAGATATCGGGACTTTTCATGGGGCAGAAACGGGCCTAGGCGCAAATTTCTCGCTGTATGGCATTCCGGCGTCGATCCAGGGTTACTACGGAGATCATCCTGCAGGGATCAATGTGTATCTGAGGGTCCGTCTGCGGTAGCTTTACAAGCAATGTCTGGGCTGGTTTTTCAGGCTTTATTCACGTTGGTTGCTGTAACATTGTCGGCTGAGTGCAGTGCCTGCTCACGCATGTAAGCCGTGGGCAGTTTCGCAAGAGGAACGACGGGTAATGCGGGTCCTGATTGTCGAAGATGAGCGGCGACTAGCGGAGAACATCGCCCGAAGTCTGCGCGAAAATGCTGGTTATGCGGTGGACGTCGCCCTTGATGGCGAGGACGGGCTCTACATGGCGCAAACCAACCCCTATGACCTGCTTCTGCTCGACCTGATGCTGCCCAAAATTGATGGTCTTGTTTTATTGAGGCGACTGCGTGGCGGCGGCGGAGATGTGCCGGTGCTGGTGCTCACGGCGCGCGACGAAAAGGAATCAATCGTGGCGCTGCTAAATGCCGGAGCCGATGACTATGTGGCCAAGCCATTCGATCTGGGCGAACTGATGGCGCGCGCCAAGGCGCTGATTCGCAGAGGTAAAGGCCACAGCGATGCCGTGATGAAAATCGGCGACATCGAAATCGATACTTCCGCTCTCACCGTGCGCCGCGGTGGCCAGCCCGTGGTGCTCACGGCAATGGAATACCGGGTGCTGGAATATCTGGCGCATCGGCCTGGTGCTGTTGTGTCGAAAACCGAACTGCTCGAGCACCTCTACGACTTCAATTGGGAACGCTTCAGCAATGTCATTGAGGTGTATATCTCGGGATTACGGCGCAAGCTGGAGAATGGCGGCGAGAGCAAGTTGATTCACACACTACGGGGTCAGGGTTACATGCTGCGAGCCTGATATGGCAAAGTCCTCCATACAGCGCCGGCTTCTGGTGACAATCGTGGTGGCACAGCTGCTGCTGGCGGTCGGCCTGGTTGATGTGGCGGTATTCGTGACCCGTGGCCGCCTTCGCGATGCGTTTGACGTGGCCCTGCACGGTCGCGCCATGAGCATTGTCGCCTTAGTGCGTTATGGCGAAGGGAACCCTCCCCAGCTGTCGTTTGAACGCAGCCTAGTCCCCCCTTCCAGCGATCCCGAAGAGCCGGACCTCTACGAAGTATTTGCCGACGACCATAAGCTCATCGCCCGTTCACCCAACTGGCCAGAGAAACGAGGCGTAACTCCGCCGCGCGCCGAGGGCTGGATTGCAAGTTATGTAGTCAATGGGGTTCCCTATCGAGCGTTGCGCCTGGAGCACATTCCGGTGCTCGACCCCGACCAAGTCGCCGGCGGACAGGCGTACTTGACGGTTACATACGCCTCGCCGGTCTCGCCGGTCCTGTATGCGGTGCGCGGAGTACTGATTTATATCGTGATCGGCAGTGTCATTCTGCTGGCGATCTCGGGAGGGTTTTCGATTTGGGCATTGCGCCGCAGCCTGCGGCCACTATCCGAACTTGCCACCGGCGCGGCAGCCATTTCCCCTGCGAATTGGAATCTTGATCCTCCTGAAGAAGCGCGCGACACACTTGAGCTCCAACCGCTGACACAAGCCATGACATCGATGCTCGAAGGACTTCATCGAGCTTTTACCCAACAGCACGAGTTTCTTGCCAATGCGGCGCACGAACTGAAGACACCGGTCGCGATTCTCAAGTCCACACTTCAAGCGCTCGCGCAACGTCCGCGCAGCGCGGATGAGTATCGCGCCGGCCTGGATGAGGCGCTGGAAGACATGTCGCGCCTCGAGAAGCTATTACATTCAATGCTGCGGCTGGCACGCGCCGAACAATGGGCCGCGGGAAATTTGCGCCGCGACCTGGCCACGGTTGACGTGGCGTTAACCTGCCAAGTGGCGATCGAGCGAGTGCAAGCTGTGGCCGAGCAGCGAGGCATTACCATTGACTTCACTCCCAATGGCACAATGCAACTGCAGGCCGATCCTGATGATCTCGAGCTTGTTTGGTCAAACTTGCTGGAGAATGCGATACGCTTCAGTCCGGACCGCGCCACGGTGCACATCTCGATGAGGTCTGCACGCGGCCGTGGCTATGTTGAAGTCGTGGACGAAGGGCCGGGGATTCCTGCGTCAGAGCTGACACATGTCTTTGAGCGATTCCATCGCGGCGATGCTTCGCGCACGCGCAATACTGGCGGCTACGGGCTCGGGCTCGCAATCTCCAAAGCGCTGGTAGAGGCATATGGTGGCACGATCAAGCCCGATAGCAATCCGGGAGCAGGCACGCGTATGGTCGTTTCGTTGCCGGTGTAAACAGACTCCTTGCGCATTGTCGCCGCAATTAAGCGGGGCGGACTTTCAGTCCCATCCAGCCAGAAACCATGCGCAACAAATCGTAATGCTGACGCTGAAACTGTAACCCTATATATTGAGTTGACTCCTGATTCGGTCGTGCTGCTGACTGCCTGTGCGTGCTTCGTCTATTTCTTTTGTTCAGCTTGGATTAAGGCGTGCTTTAGCATTCTGGTAGGGAGACGTACCGGTGATCAGCAAAATTGCCTACATCATAGTTGTAGTGTTGGGGTGTGCCGCCGCGTGTGCGCAAGCTCCGGCGTCGCCTGCGGTGAGCGCGCCGGTTGTAGTGAGTCTGGCTGACGCTTTGCAGCGGGCAAAGCTGAACAGTCCGCAGTTTCAAGCTGCCATCACCGACTTAGGATTGGCACGCGAGGACCGCTACCAGGCGCGAGCTTCGTTGCTTCCCGGCGTCGACTACAACAATGCGTTTCTCTACACGCAGGGCAACGGCACTGCCTCGGGACGCTACATCGCGGCCAACGGAGTACATGAGTACATCAGCCAGGGCGTCGCTCATGAAAGCATTGGAGCCGCCCAAGTGCTCGATTACCAACGCGCAGCAGCTGCTCAGGCGCTGGCAAAGGCACGCGCGGAAATCGCGGCGCGCGGTCTCACGGTAACCGTGGTGCAGTCATTTTATGGACTACTTGCGGCGCAGACGCGCACGGTGAATGCCGAACGCGCCTATAACGAGGGACAGCACTTCCTCGATCTCAGTCGCAAGCTGGAAGAAGGCGGCGAGGTGGCTCACTCCGATACCATCAAGGCGCAGATCCAGGCGAATGACCTGAAACGCGCATGGGAGGAATCGAAACTGGGCGAGCAAAACGCGCGGCTGACCCTTGCTGTGCTGTTGTTCCCCAACTTCTTCCAGGACTTCACGCTGGTCAACGACCTCAGCACCATGCCGGCGCTGCCTCCGCTCAACGAACTTCAGACAATGGCAGCGAAAAATAATCCAGAGTTGCAAGCCGCATTTGCGGCGCTCAGCATGGCTAACAAAGAAGTCGGCGTCGCGCGGGCCGGATATCTTCCATCGCTTTCGGTTGACATGTTTTACGGGATTGATGCGAACCAGTTTGCGAAACGGGCTCCGAGTGGAGTTGAGAACCTCGGTTATGCAGGGGCAGCGACCTTGAACATTCCTGTCTGGAACTGGGGCGCGACGCAGAGCAAGGTTAGACAGGCGGAATTGGTGCGTCACCAAGCCCAAGTGGAGTTGAGCGCGGCGCAACGCCAGGCGATTGCCGATCTGCAATCGTTTTACAGCGAAGCGCAGGTCGCTTACGGGCAGTTACAAGCACTGCAACAGACCGCGGAACTCGCCGAGCAAAGCTTGAGGCTCACCAACCTGCGCTACCAGGCCGGAGAGGCGAACGCACTCGAAGTAGTGGACGCGCAAAATACTCTGACCACTGCTGGCAATAGCCTGCACGACGGCGAGGCGCGCTATCATCTGGCGATTGCCAATCTACAAACACTGACGGGAGCCTATTAGATGAGAGCTCGCCGCAATACTCCTTTTATTACTTTTCTGGTCGTAGCAATCTCTTCGCTGCTGCTGTTGACTTCATGCTCGAAGAAAGAGGAGGAAACGGGGCCCGAAGTCACAGTGCAGGCCGCCAAGGCGGAGAAGAAATCGATCCAACAGATCATCCGCAGTGAAGCCGTGCTCTACCCGAAAAATCAGGCGTCCATCACTCCCAAGGTTGTCGCCCCGGTGAAGCAGTTCTACGTGAATCGCGGGAGCCGTGTGCATGTTGGACAACTTCTCGCGGTAATCGAAAATCGTGACCTCGCCGCCGCCGAGACCGAAACCCAGGGCTCGTATCATCAAGCCGAGGCTGCCTACCAAATCGAAACCAATTCGGCGCTGCCTGAAGAATGGCAGAAGGCTGAATACGACTTGAAGGCCGCGAAAGAAGGCTACGACGCTCAGCAGAAAATCTATGACAGCCGCAAGAAGCTGTTTGATGAGGGTGCTCTACCGCGCAAGGATTACGACCAGTCACTGGTGGCGCTGACCCAAGCCAAGTCGCAATACGAGATTGCCTCCATGCACATGGTGGCATTGCAATCGGCAGGCAAGAAGCAGCAACTGAAGTCGGCGGAGGGTCAACTGACTTCGGCCAAGGGAAAGTACGAAGGCGCGGCCGCGCAACTAGCTTACTCGGAAATTCGCAGCCCTATCGACGGCGTGGTCACTGACCGCCCAACCTATCCGGGCGAAACACCTCCGCCCGGCATGCCGTTGCTTACGGTGATGGACACCTCATCTGTTATCGCTAAGGCGCACATCCCGCAGGATCAGGCCGCGCAACTCAAGCCGGGCGATGCGGCGACGATGAAGGCTCCGGGGGATATCGAAGTGTCGGGCAAAGTCACGCTGGTGAGTCCCGCCCTGGACGCCAACAGCACAACGGTTGAGATATGGATCGAAGCTCCCAACGTTGACGGCCGACTCCGGCCAGGATCGTCTGTGACTGTAGAGATGGTGGCGCGCACGTTGAACGACGCTGTGGTCGTTCCGGCCTCTGCGGTTCTGAAACTGCCCAAGAGTGGAAACGCCGTGATGGTGATCCAAGACGGCAAGGCGGTGCAGACGGACGTTGAAACGGGCCTTCGCGAGGGCGATCTTGTGCAGATCACTAAGGGGCTAAGTGGCGGTGAAACAATAGTTGCGGGCGGCGCGTATGGCTTGCCTGACAAGACCAAAGTAAAGATCGCTGAGAGTCCTGCCGCCGAGCCTGAGAAGCCCGGCGTCGCCAAGCCCGCAGGGGACAAAGAATAGGGTCGATGCGCGAGCGATTCCAATCGTTTCTGAATCAACTCCGTAGTCCGTCCAGCGACGGCCAGCAGTACTGGTTTGCGCGCTATGGGAAATCCATAGTTTTCCTGGTTCTCATTTTGATTGCGGCTGGGACTTATATTGCGTTCACCATCCCGATCGCAGTTTTCCCTACGACGAATTTTCCGCGCGTCCTGATAGGCGTGGATAACGGTGTGACGCCCATCGATCAGATGATGGTCACCATCACCCGGCCGATCGAGGAATCCGTCAACAGCGTGCCAGGGCTGCGGGAAGTACGCTCCATAACGAGTCGCGGCTCGGCTGAGATTGACCTCTTCTTCAACTGGAACGTTGACATGGTGACGACGTTGCAACTCGTCGACGCAGCGCTGGCGAATACTCGCAACACGCTGCCGCCAACTGCCATCCTGAAGACACAGCGCCTGACGTTCGCCAGCTTTCCCATCATCGGCTACAGCCTTACTTCGGACACCGTGCCGCAGACGCAGCTCTGGACCATGGCTACCTACGAGCTTAAGCCGCGCCTCAATCGTTTGGATGGCGTCGCTACAGTGCTGGTGCAAGGCGGGCAGGAACCGGAGTTTCACATCACGCCGGACCCCGCGAAGCTGCTTGCCGCTGGAGTCACGATCAATGACATTCTCGACGCCGTGAGGCGCACCAACCTCATCGACTCGCCAGGTCTGCTGGAGCAAAATCATCAGCTCTATCTCGGACTGGTGGACGCACAGGTGCACGACCCCGACCAACTCGGACAGATTGTTGTGAAATACACCCAGGCGGGCGTGCCGGTGAAGGTCGCTGATGTGGCCGCCGTCACACCGGGCGTGAAGCCGGTCTACACCATTGTCACGGCGAATGGGAAGCCGGCCGTGCTGCTGAGCGTGAACCGTCAGCCTGATGGCAATACCGTCGCGGTCGCCAATGAAGTGCATGCTGAGGTCGAGCATATCCGCCAATCTCTGCCTCCGGGAATCCATCTCGAACCTTTTTACGATCAGTCAGGCCTGGTGGTGGATTCCATCCACAGTGTGCGCGACGCCATCCTTATCGGCGTCATTCTGGCATCTCTGATCATGGTGTTGTTCCTTCGCGACTGGGGCACCTCCGTCGTCGCGGTGCTCGTGATCCCGGCGACAGTTCTCATAACCTTCATTGCTCTCAAGGTGCTCAACCAGAGCTTCAACTTGATGACGCTGGGAGGATTGGCAGCAGCCATTGGATTGGTGATTGACGACGCAATTGTGGTGGTGGAAAACGTCACACTGCACCGTGATGCAGGGCAGGGCCGGCTGCAGGCGATTCAGAGTGCACTGGGCGAAATTACTGTTCCTCTCATCGGCTCGACGATTACGCCGATCGTTGTGTTTCTTCCGCTGATTGCGATTTCTGGTGTTACGGGAGTGTTTTTCCGGGCGCTGGCTATTACCGTGGGCGTGTCGCTGCTCACATCCCTGTGCCTGGCGCTGACTTGGACTCCCACTCTTAGCCAGTACTTCATCCGCGGTTCGCATAAGGAAGTGCCAGTTTCCGCTGATCTGACGGACAACGAAAAGCTGGCAGCTGCTGAAGACGCGAGCCTCACCGGCCGGTTCCGTCGCGTCGTCGATTTCTATGAGCGTTGGCTGCGATTCGGACTGGAGCGGCCAAAATGGATGGCACTGTTCGCGGTTGTTGTTGTCGCCGTTTCTGCGCTTGCCTACATGGCATTGGGCACCGACCTGCTCCCGGAGATGGACGAAGGCGGTTTCATCGTGGATTACCTTTCGCCTGCCGGGGCCTCGCTCCAGGAAACGAATCGCATGGTCAGTCACGTTGAGCGGATGCTGAGCGAAATACCTGAGGTCGAAAGCACCTCGCGCCGTACTGGTTTGGAACTGGGGCTGGCCGCAGTGACCGAGGCCAATCGCGGAGACATTGCCGTGAAGCTCAAGAGCAAACGCAGCCGTGGCGGTGATGAAATCATTTCAGAATTGCGGGCCCGAGTGGAGAAAGAAGAGCCGGGACTGGAAGTCGAGTACGTGCAAGTGCTGCAGGACATGATTGGCGACTTGTCGAACGCCCCTGAGCCCGTGCAAATCAAACTGTTCTCGCCCGACGCCGAACTCCTGGAGCAGTGGGCGCCCAAGGTTGGCGAGGCCATTCAAAGTGTCCGCGGCGTGGTAGACATGCGCAACGGCATTGAGAATACGATCAGCGGGCCGGCTACTGTGTTTCACATCAATCCCACTGTGGCCGCTCGTGCAGGCTTTACGCCAGAAGAAGTTGCGGTCGACGCGAGCGCAGTTTTAGAGGGTGAGCCGGCCGCCACGCCCGTGATTGCGCAGGACATTCCTTACACCATTCGCGTGCGCTACCCCGAGTCGAACCGCACTTCCCTGGAAGCGATGAGCAACACCCTGCTCAATAGCTCAGCGGGACACACCGCAACGTTAGGAGCGCTCGCAGAGATCAAGGAACTACCTGGACAGACTGAGATTCGTCGCGAGAACCTGCAACGTGACGTAGCGATCACTGCGAGATTGGAAGGACGCGATCTTGGCAGCTCCATCGCCGCTGTGCAGAAGGTGGTGGACGGTTTGCATCTCCCCTCCTCGATCCGCGTTGTGTACGGTGGCACCTATGCTGAACAGCAACAATCGTTCCATGACCTGATGCTGGTGTTAGTGTTGGCTATTGTGCTGGTGTTCGTTGTGTTGTTGTTTGAATTTCGCACGTTAGCCGCACCGATCGCGATTCTCTCGTCGGCAATCCTCTCGACCTCGGGCGTGTTTCTTGCCCTGTTGATTACGCGCACAACGTTCAACATCGCATCGTTCATGGGCTTGATCATGGTCATCGGGATCGTGGCCAAGAATGGCATTCTGTTGCTGGATGCCGACCAGAAGTTTCGCGCCATGGGCTACTCGGCGCATGATGCAATGGTCCAGGCCGGGCGTCGACGTCTACGTCCCATTTTGATGACTGCGCTCGCTGCTGCTGCCGGGATGTTGCCCCTGGCGCTGGCTTTGGGCGCGGGCTCGCAGATGCTGCAACCACTGGCCATTGCAGTCATCGGCGGAATCACAATTTCCATGGTGCTGTCGCTCATCATTACGCCGGCAGTTCACTACTATCTCAGTCACGCAGAAACAAAAGATGCAGTAATCGCAAATTAAGGAGAAGCTATGAAACGAATTCTTGCTCTGATACTCGCGGCCGCGACGTTGGTCGCAATCCCAGCCGCCGCACAGAAGTCCTACAAGCTCGCTGACCGCGTTAAGTTGGGCGGCGAAGGCGGATGGGACTACCTCACTTACGACCCTGCCGGTAACCGTGTGTTCATCACTCGCGGCACGCACGTGATGGTGGTCGATGCCAAAACGCTGAAAGCAACTGGCGACATCCCTGACCTTCAGGGTGTGCACGGTGTGGCCATCGCACAGGAACTCGGCAAAGGCTACATCACCAGCGGCGGCGACAACATGCTAGTGATCTTCGATTTGAAGACGCTGAAGGTGCTCGACAAAGTGAAAGTCGGCGAGCGTCCGGATGCCATTCTGTATGACCCCTCCTCCAAGCGGGTGTACACGTTCAACGCCAGGACCCAGGACAGCACGGTGGTGGACGCCACTACTGGCAAGGTCATTGGCAGCGTGCCGCTCGGCGGCAAGCCTGAGACAGGCGTGGCTGACGGCAAGGGCAACGTGTACGTCAATATCGAAGACAAAAGCGAAATCGCCCGCATCGACACCGCGAAGCTCGCAGTTGCCGAGCACTATCCGATGGCAGGCTGCGATGAGCCCAGCGCGCTGGCATTCGATGTCGCCCACCGCCGGCTGTTTGCGGGATGCGGGAGCAAGATTGTGGCCGTGGTCGATCCCGACGCCGGCAAGCTGGTCACGACCGTGGATATTGGTGGCGGCGTCGATGCGGGGGCGTTCAACCCCAAGACCCAGCAGATCTTCATGTCATGCGGCGCCGATGGAGTCGTGACGGTGATCCACGAGGACTCGCCCGATAAGTACTCCGTGGTACAAAACGTGCCTACCGTTAAGGGTGCGCGCACCATGACTTTGGATGAGGCGACCAACACCGTCTATACGGTCACCGCGCAGTTTGATCCGACACCGCCTCCCACCGGACAGCGACGGAAGATGCTTCCGGACACGTTTGAGTTGTTGGTGGTGCGACCGGAGTAGATGCCCTGAAATGAGCGGAAACGATTTCGAAACAGCCCCGGGCGCCGGCCCGGGGATTTTTTGACTGCCGTGGAAGCAACGGGTTCGTGTAGGCCCCTGCAATCCGCCGTACTCGGTTGGCTATTTTGGGGTTGCACGGCGATGTACAACATTCAGGAATTGCACAAGAACATGCAATCGCTTTCGAGACTCATACTGGCCGTCGATCTAATCCCTCTCGATATGGTGTTTTCGGATTAATCCAAGCCCGCCGAGGTGGGCGGCGCCGTCCTGGCGGGCCTCAGGAACAAATCCAAGCCATAGGCGAAGAAACCGCCGGCGATCAGTAGAACGCCGAACAGCAGGCTGCTGATGCCCAGGATCTGCTCATTGTCGCTGCGGAAAATTGAGAACCCGAGTAGCAGTGTTGGAAACACTCCAATGAAGATCGCGCCTAAGAGTCCACCGGGAACTTTGAAGGGCCGGGGGAGATTGGGTTCGCGAATTCGCAAGACAACCAACGCGATAAATTCCAACAGCAGACTCGACCCGTAGAGCAGGATGTCGATGGTCACGAGCCGCTCGAAGCCCAACCCGAGGGACATCGCCCATCCGGTTGCCAGCACCAGAATCGCCACCCATGGCGTGCCGTTGCGTTTGGTCACTTTTCCGAATACTGCCGGCAGCATGCCGTCTTGCGCCATGGCAAGCGGCAGCCGCGAGTAGCTCATCACCAGCGCGTTGAACATGCCAAACGCACTCATCATGCCGCCTAGTACGAGTGCCACTCGCAGAAGCGGACCGCCGAGCATCGATGCCACGTCAGCCCAGGAGCCTGTTTCCCAGGCAGAGGGGCTCAGTTTGGTCATAGCCATCGCTGCTACGGGCAGAATGTAAGTCAGCGAGACCAAGGCGACTGAGGCCATCATCGCCCGGGGATAGGTGCGCTGCGGCTGTTTCACTTCGGTGGCGATGGTGGAGGCATTGTCCCATCCCATGTAATTCCACATGGCGATCAAGAGGCCACCGATGATGTCCACGTGCGACGTTGTGGGAGTCGTGACCGCGTTGACGAGGGCCCCGTACTTGAAGGGCGCCAGAATGACTATGGCCACAAAGGGCGCCGAAAGCAGGAAGAACAGCCAGACGGAGGTCATGGCTACTACGCGAATTCCGGCGATATTGAGCGCCGCACAGACGATGACTACGACAAGGCCGACCATCACTCCACGGTTGTTCACGGCGAACCACGGAAACAGCCGCGAAAGATAGAGAACGAACAGCGTTGGATAGATGGCCATATCGAAGACGCTGGCCACCAGCGAGAGCCAGGCTTCCTGAAAGCCCCAGAAATCGCCCATGGCGCGCCGCACCCAGGCGTAAAAGCCGCCTTCTTCGGGTAAAGCGCTCGACAGCTCGCCGATCATGTATGCGGTGGGCAGGCTCCAGAGAATCGGCGTCAGCAGGAGAATGAGAATGGCGCGCCCGTAGCCCGCACCATGTACGACATCTTCAATGCCGTACGTGCCTCCAGAGACCATGAAAAACGTGGCAGCCACCAAGGGCCACAAGGTCAGCTTGGATGATTTTTTTGGGAACACCGAAGTGCGGGAGGCGGATTTTGCAATCGCCGAGCTGGGGGTGGGAACGTTAACTACGGCCAATTTCTATGGCTGCCTCCTGCCTCTCAAATGCGTTTGCTCCCAGCCGCTTGAGCTGTGGAAATTACGTCGTTTTAGAATACGGACATTGGCTGCCAGCGTAAAGCGAAAATCGGCCGCTTTGCACTTCTTCACCGAAAAAGTTCGGGCGCGAACAAACCGTTCGCGCCCGGCTTTCTTACCGTTTCTCCGGCTACTGCTTTTTAGCTCCGAAGGTGAAGCCTACTCCGGTGGTGAACAGAATGTCGTTGTTCTTGTTCCCCGGGACCGGCTTGCTAACGTACTGGTCGAGGAAGTTGACGTTGGCCGTCATCCATCCGTTCAACTTGGTGGCGATGCCAACGCTGCCGTTTACACGGTAATTGCTAGTTTCGTTGAGTGAAGGCAAGTAGTAGAGATTCTGCGTGAACGAGGTGGTCTTGGTGAGCTTGTGGGAAAACTCGTCGCCCAGGGTCGCGGTCAACAGATTGTTGGGCTTTCCGACGTAATAGCTTTCACGGGTGTAACCAAGGCCGCCGAGCAAGTCCAAGGTAGTGGTGGGCGTCGCGATGGCGTGATAGCCGAGACCGCCGCCGGGCATGATGCGGTAGTTCAGTTGTTGGAGTGCATCGTACATTCCCGAGAACACGCCATAGGCGAAGAGTTTCTTGTTGAGGTTGTGGTCGTAGCGGATCAAGCCGCCAAACGAATTGGCCGTGGTGTTGCTGGTCTTTGCGTCATTGGTATAGATGGACGCCGCGTTCACTACCCAGGCATCGGTGCTGGTTTTGCGCAACGCATTGAATCCCAGCGCGAGGTTGGTGGTTTCTGTATTGCCGCGGGCGAGCGCGAAGCCGAAGTTGCCGCCGCCGGTCCAGCCTTCGAGCATGCCGGGATGCAGAGACTTCTCGTAGGCAGCCTGGTCTGCGGGTGAACGCATGGTGGCCACGTCGGCGCGAGGGACGGTCTGCACGCCCTGCGCGGTACTCACAAGCACGTTGGAACCTTCCGAGCTTACGTCGCCCGATACGACCTGCTTGTCGGCCTTGGTCACGACCAGAGGCTGCTTGTCGGAGGAAAACTGAGTGACCTCAGACCAGTCGATAGGCACTTCGCCGGCGTATGTTGTCTTGATCACCAGCTTCTTGCCGTCCATGCTGACGATTGAGCCGGTCAGGTGGTCGCCGTTCTTCAGCGTAACTTGCTCTGCGTAGGATGCGGTTGCGGCAAACACGATCAATGCGAGCACGAAGGAACCGAAATTCTTCAACACTTTACCCTCTTTCTCCCGATGCTGTTTTCACGTTGTGATTAGATTTTCGCCGCGCTCAACTTCGTGGGAGTTCGCGGACGTTCGTACATCGCACACTTGGGGGGATAGCGTGCTTTCCCTAATTGCAAGTGTCCTGGCCCTATACGATTTGACGCATGCAATCCGTCACAGGCAGGACCGACAATTCTTCACCTGGCAGGCAAGGTCGCCGACCTTTGACTTTGCTTAACACCTGCTCTGCCTTGATTGTTCTTTCATCATAACCATTTTCAAGGGGATTCGTCGCGCAAGAATGCTTGGGAGTATCCATGTTGCAGCGGAAACGATGGGGCGACACTGACGCAAACCTACGTGGTTACCTGAGATTGCAACCCTCGCGGTACTGCCTGACGCTGGCAAGTTCCGGCTTAAACCCTTAGTCTGTAAGTACTCGTATTTCTTTAAGGCCAGCCGGGAGCAGTCCCGGCCCTCGCGCTCGTGCGTAATTGCCGGTTGCATACGAGGCAACGGACGGGCGGTTTGATCGGGTGCAACTGCACCGAAGGCAGGACTTTGCTATGAAACACCTCTTCCGCGTCATTCATGCCGCTCTATTGGCGTTTGCCCTGACAGGTCTCCTATTGCTCACGTCGTTGTCGGGCTTTGCGCAGCAAGCTCCAGCCACCAAAAAGCGGCCGACGCTGGGTTTGGCACTTCAGGGCGGAGGTGCGCTCGGACTGGCACACGTTGGCGTGATCACCTGGCTCGAAGAGCATCACATTCCTGTGGATTATGTTTCTGGTACCAGTATGGGCGGCCTGGTCGGAGGTGTATATGCCACTGGCCACAATGCCGTCGAACTCAGGCAAGTGGTCAACAGTATTAATTGGAACCAAGTGATGGCCGGACAGACTCCTTTCGACGACCTTTCTTTTCGCCGCAAAGAGGATGCCCGCGACTATCCGAACAGCCTGGAATTTGGCATGCGCAAAGGATTGCAGTTCCCCTCGGGTTTCAATTCCGGCCAACAGGTCTTGCTGATTCTTGACAAGGTCGCCGCTCCCTACTCCGAAGTCAAGAGTTTCAACGATCTTCCGATTCCGTTTGCCTGCGTAGCCACCGATTTAGTGAGCGGCAAAGCTCACGTCTTCCACAGCGGCTCGTTGTCGCTGGCGCTGCGGTCCACCATGTCGCTGCCGGGTATCTTCTCACCGGTGCGCAATGATGGTGCCATCTACGCCGACGGAGGACTCCTGGAGAACCTCCCCGTTCAGGTAGCGAAAAAGCTGGGTGCCGATGTAGTTCTGGGAGTCCACTTGGCGGAAGAAAACTTGAAGCCGGATGCCAATCTTTCGTCGTTCGGAGTGCTCGGCCAGTCGATCTCAGTGATGATTGGGGCCAATGAGCTACAAAGCATGGAAATGGCAGATCTCCTGCTTTCGGTTCCAGTGCAGAAGTGGAGCGCGTTAAGTTTTGACGACGCTGACGCCATTATCAAGGCCGGTTACGACGCGGCCGAAGCCAAATCGAAAATGCTGATGACGCTGGCCGTGGACGATGCGACATGGAATGCGTATGTGGCGGACCGAAATTCCCGCCGCATTACGACGACACCTATTCCTACTTTTGTAGCAGTCAAGGGAGTGGATCAAGACCTGTCGCAGAAAGTTGAGACCCAGATGGCCGGTCTGGTCGGCAAGCCCCTCAACTACGACGAATTGGATGCCGAGATCATGCGCCTGAAAGGTACGGGGCGCTATTCCACGCTCAGCTATGGGTTCGTGGAGCAAAACGGCAAACAGGGACTTGAGATAAAGACGGAGGACAGTCCGGTTGGTCCGCCCGTAGTGCGCCCACTCATCCTCGTGGATGGCTCCAGTCTGAAGAACGTTCAATTCAACATGGGAGCGAGAGTCACCTGGTACGACATAGGAGGCTTCCGCTCCGAGTGGCGTAACGACATCATCCTGTTCTCCCAGTATGGGCTGCGATCGGAGTATTACCATCCCTTCAATCCGACCACACATTGGTTCGTGGCGCCACGGGTGCTGTCGTACAGCGACCCCATCTACTTCTACGACAACAACCAACTCGTCTCCAACTACCGCAAGAACTTTGCCGGTGGGGGTCTCGACTTTGGGTATCAGTTCAAAAACGTAGGCGAACTGCGGTTTGGATACGAGGGAGGTTGGGTGGGTTACCAGCGCCAAGTCGGCAATCCTACGGAGTTGCCAAGTCTTTCCGGCGGCTATGCGGCCGCCAGGGTTCAGTATCGGATGGACCGCTTGGATGATCCTGTTATTCCTAGCAAGGGCCAGGCCCTGCAAGCGGATTTCCAATGGACGAACAGCAGTCCATTGGCGCAGGGAGCCTATCCCTCGCTGGAGGTCGCCTCAACCAATTTCTTCAAGCTGAGCAATACTTCCACGGTGTTCCTAGACGGATTTGCAGGCACCACGTTCAATCACTATGACACCGGCCTCCCGCAGTTCACGTTAGGAGGTTCGCGCGTCCTGGTCGCTTACGGGCAGAATGAGCTGCTGATGGACAAGTACTTCCTGTTCCAGCTGGGGTATCTTCACGAGCTCGCGAAGCTGCCGCCACTCCTGGGGAGCGGAGTGTACTTCATAGGGATGTATGAGGCCTCACAGGTTTACGGGCCTCCGTACAGCATGATTAACAAGGCCTCCGGCTTCCCCACTGACGGCGCCGCGGGCATCGTGGTTAATACGATCTTTGGACCGGTGGAAGCAGCTTACGCATACGGAGATACGGGGCATCGCAAGTTCTTCTTCCGCATCGGACGGTTGTTCTAGAAGCGGAACGCGTTTCAAATTGTTCCACGTGGAACAATTTGGGTTACTTATAGTTACTTCGGTAATGCCTCATTTTCAGTGCAGCGGCAAGTCCAGCGGCAAGCTCTTGTGCGGAGCTCGCCACTAACTTTTGCACGACGGAAACTCAGCCCGTGTTGTGCAGGCCTGCCGCGATTCCGTTCATCGTGGTCCCGATGGCGTAATCCAGTTCCGCGCTTTGTTCGCCAGTGCGTTTCCGGCGCAGCAATTCGACCTGAATCAGGCTCATGGGATCCACATACGGATTTCGCAGCCGGATCGACCGCGAAAGCACGGGGTTGCGTTCCAGAAGCTCCCGCTGCCCCGTAATTTGGAGGATCATTCGCTGCGAACGCTGAAATTCTTCGGCCAGCATGGCGTAAACGCTTTCGCGCACCCTGTCGTCGTCAACTAGCGAAGCGTAAAGTCTGGCGATGGAAAAATCCGCCTTGGCCATGGCGATCTCGACATTGCGAACCATGTCGGCGAAGAGCGGAAATCCGACCGCCATTTCCCGCAACATCTCCTCCTGCCGTGGACCTTGGGCAGCAAACTGCTCCAACGCGTAGCCGACTCCGAACCATGCAGGAACGGCATGGCGGCTCTGCATCCAGCCGAATACCCACGGTATCGCCCGCAGGTCCTGCAATCCGCGACTAGCGCTGCGCCGCGCGGGACGGGAACCAATCCTGGCAAGTTCCATCTCGTTCACCGGAGTTGCCTGCTCGAAGTAGCGCAAAACGTCGGGATTATCGGCGATTTGCTCGCGGTAGTGCGCGTAAGCGGCCAGTGACATCTCCTCCATGGAACCGCTCCAGAGCGCGTCATCGTTCCTGGCGGAAGCTGACGTGCGCACCAACGCGCTGAGGCTAGCCGCTACCAGGATTTCGAGGTTCCATTCCGCGAGTGCGGTGTCGGCGTATTTCCAATTGAGTACTTCGCCTTGCTCCGTGATCCGAATCCGGCCTGTAAAATCGCCCGGAGGCTGCGCCAGGATTGCCGAGTGGGTTGGCCCTCCGCCGCGACCGACGGTTCCGCCACGTCCGTGAAAGATGCTCAGCTTCACGCCACACTCGCGAGCGACCTGGTGGAGTGCACTGTGGGCCTTGTGCAGTTCCCATGTGCTGGTGAGCATGCCACCGTCTTTGTTGGAGTCGGAATAGCCGAGCATGACCTCCTGCCAGCCATGCCAGGAAGGAAGCAAAGTTTTGTACTCGGCTGAAGTCCAGATTCGCCGCATCACCTCCGGTGCGTTTTGAAGCGCCTCAATCGATTCGAACAGCGGCACTGGCATCAACCCGGGATCGCGCCCCGAACCTTGCGCACGAAGTCCCGATAGCGCTGCCAGCCGCAACACCGCGAACACGTCAGCTTCTTTCTCGGCGCCACTGACGATGTAGCGCATGATGGCGTCAGGCTCAAACGCGGACTTCGCTTCTGCCAGCGTGCGAAATGTTGCGAGCAGTTCGATGCTCTCGGATGACAACTCGCCGATAAGCGACCCAGTGTCTTGCGGGTCGTTCACTCTGCCAACTTCTTGCAGCGCATTCTGGTGTGCCCGGGCATGCTGCCGGATGTCCAAGGTGTGCAGGCGAAATCCGAAGGTGCGCAGCTTGCAGAGCAAGGGGTCGAGCAGTTCTCTTGCCAGCCTTACTCCACCGCTGTCGCAAAGGCTTCGCCGAAGAAGCATCAGATCTTCGGAGAATTCTTCGGCGGATTGGTATGCGCCGGGATGCGAACGACTCTGGCGGGCAGAACTAAGCCGCGCACCCATCAGCAACAGAAGACGGCGACAGGATTCTGCCTGTGGGGTACGCGCTAAGTCGGACAGCGGCTCGGTAATCTCCTGTTCGTATTTCTTGAGCCTTCCCAGTAACTCCGGTGACGCCGCAACCTGGTGGGTCGAAACAGTCAGCCGCCTGGCCACCAACGCAAGTTCCTGCGTGTAGTGCGCCAGCACCATCGACCGCGCCAGTTCCAGCGCATCGCGCGTGCAATCAGGGGTGACGAACGGATTGCCGTCGCGATCGCCGCCAATCCACGAGCCAAATTTCAGGCACACGGGAAGCGCCAGCATTTCGATCTCGATGCCATAAACGTCGCGGAAGTCGGCGGCAATTCCCTCGTAAACCCGTTCGGCTGCCTCAAATAGGGTCATCACGAAGTAGCTGATGCCGGTGCGAATTTCGTCGACCACCGTGGGACGCTGCAACCGCACTTCGTCGGTCTGCCAGAGCGCGGTGATCTCGCTGAGGATGACATCTTCGCCGGCCTGGGCTTGCGTGTCGGTCAGTGGAAGTTCATCCAGCTTTTCCAGTTCAGCGGCAATACGACGGCGTTTGAGCAATACCGCGCGGCGGGTGATCTCGGTGGGATGCGCTGTGAACACGGGCTGGACTTCGACTTCCCGGAATGCCTCAAGCGCCTGCTCCAGAGTAACGCCAGCGTGCTTCAGTCGTAACAGCGTTCCCCTGAACGATCCCTGCAACGGCGGCTCATCACGGTGCAAGGCGGCTGCACGACGGCGGCGCTTACGATGATTCGTCTCCGCCAGGTTGGTCAGCTCGAAGTATGCGGCAAACGCCTTGGTCACGCGATACGCGGTCTCAAGATTGAGCGATGCCACTGCCGCACGCGCTTCCTGCAATAACAGATTCTCACCATTAGGGGATTTCGCTTCCTGCTCGCGATGCTGAATCATGAGCTTTCGCAGCCGTTCGACGGTGGCGAACAACTCCGGGCCGGCCTGTTCGTTTAGCACGCGGCCAAGCAGGACACCCAGCGAACGAACGTCGCGGCGCAGCGGGGCTTCTTTGTTGGGATCGGATGTCTTTGCCGACAGCTCAGCCAGGCGCTCCGCCTGGTCGGCGGCGCGCCACAATGGCAGGTTCGTCTCCATCGATGTATTTTAGGGGTGAATCGCAATTGCCGATAGAGCGCCACTCGAATCACAACACTGCCCTCCAATTTCAGCAAGGAGACTCCGCTTGCCATCTCACTCGTTTGACTCATCGCGGCTGGCCACAGCACTGCGGAACGTATTGTCGGTCTGGGTGGTTTGCTGGTGCATTTTCGCGGCATGGCCCGCGGCCGCACAGCAAGTTTCTCCGCCCGAAGGGCACAAGCTGCTGGCTCCGACGCCGCCCATGGGTTGGAATAGTTGGGACTCTTATGGCGAAAGCATCACGGAGGCCGAGGTGCGCGCCAACGCCGAGTGGATGGCCAAGCACCTGAAGCCCTTCGGCTGGCAGTACGTGGTAATTGATGAGGGTTGGTACCTGGAAAACCCAGGCGCCAAGCCAGTGGAACTCAAATTCGTGCTCGATGAGTACGGGCGGTTCATTCCCGCCGTAAGCCGCTTCCCCTCTTCCGCTGACGGAGCGGGCTTCAAGCCACTGGCAGATTACGTTCACTCGCTCGGACTCAAGTTTGGCATTCACATCATGCGCGGCATCCCCCGGAAGGCAGTCGCCGAGAACTTGCACATCCAACTGTCGCCGTACACTGCCAAAGAAGCTGCGGTTGAAGACGACACCTGTCCCTGGAGTACGTACATGTACGGCGTGCAACCTGCAACGTCAGGGCTGGCCTACTACAACTCGATTGCCAAGCTTTACGCGAGTTGGGGAGTGGACTTCATTAAGGCCGACTGTATCTCTGACCATCCCTACAAACCCGACGAGATGAGTATGCTCAAACTGGCCATGCTTTCCTCGGGCCGCGACATGTTGCTGAGCGTTTCGCCCGGTCCCACGTCGGTGGACCATGCGACAGAAGTCTCTGACTATGCTGAGATGTGGCGCATTTCTGACGATTTCTGGGACCATTGGGGCCCTCTCCCTGACAAGGAGTGGTCCCAAGGCGTGCTGGCGCAATTCGGATGGACGGCTAAGTGGGCTTTCTTTCAAGTACCCGGTCGGTGGCCTGACGCAGATATGCTGCCGCTCGGTCACTTTCCGCATCCCGGCGACGGCAGTTCGGCTCGCGACACACATCTCACTCACGATGAGCAGGTCACGCTGATGACGCTGTGGTGTATCTTCCAATCGCCGCTCATGATGGGAGGCGATCTTCCCTCCAGTGACGAATGGACGACGAGACTCTTGACCAACGCCGAGGTGCTCGCCGTCGATCAGCACGCCTCCGGGCGCAAACCGGTCGTATCAACCGAGACGGCAGTGGTCTGGACCTCTAGACCTGAAGACGGTCGTGGTTATTACGTTGCTGTGTTTAACCTGGCAGACAAGGAGCAGGCACTCGCTTACGATTGGCAGAAGCTTGGGCTTCCGAAGTCGACATATTCCGTTCGTGATTTATGGAGTTCGAAAGACCTCGGAGAGGCCCCGGCCCTGAATGTGACTTTGAGGCCACATGCCTCGGCACTGTATCGGGTTGCAGCAAAGCCATAAACTAAAGCAATCCGATTGCGCGGTCGCCCGCGTATATCTGGAGAAGACGCCCCGGCATGGCCGGGGTGCCCTCACGCAAAGATCCGCCGGTCCGCGGATATTATTCTTGTCGCCAGTGGAGTCGTCACGTGCCTACGCCAAAATCAATATTTCGCCTGCATCTTTGGCGAATTGGCGCGTGGGTCCTGTTCTTGTTCCTCGTAAGCGCTTGGTTGGCGGCCGAGCCACCATTAGGCCGCATCGCCGGTACGGTGCTTGACCCGGAAGGGGCAACGGTCTCTGGCGCGACAGTCTCGTTGATCAACGCCGCCGGCAGCACGGTTGGGTCTGCAACGAGTGACGGTCAGGGGAACTTTGCGATCGAAGGCGTTGCTGCCGGTTCGTACCAGCTATCTGCCGAAGCTGCCGCGTTTGTTAGCGTGGTCGCAAATGTGGGTGTCTCGGGCGGCGACAGGTACGTGACGATACAGTTCCAACAGATCGCATCGTCACTGCAACAGATGACAGTGGTCGCTTCCGCGCCGTCGTCGCTCACCCCCGATCCGGCGCAAAACATCGTAGTGCACGACGAAGTGCTCGACGCGAATCCTGGACGTCCGGGTGCGCCCATCTCCATACCAGGCCTTCCCATCGAAACAGCATCGGGAGGGATCAAGGCACCGCAATACTTTTCACCCGGAGTGGCGGGCGACCACGGCGAGCCCATTGCGCAATATTTTCAGATTGGCAATTTCCTTTATCCGAATAACCTGCCCGCAAACGCACACGGTAATGGCTATGCCGACCCTAATTTCCTCATTCCGGCGACGATAGGGTCCGTGAATGTGGATGGTGCGGCGTTCAATGTCCGCGAAGGTAACAACTCAATCGATGTCGCCGCCGCGTACGCCCCACGTCCGCGGTTTAATAGTTTTTTCCAGCTCACTGGCGATTACCGCGATGCCGACGTCATGGCGGGATGGAGCCCGTGCAATCCCGACACAAATGCCTGGATCGCGGGCGAGTTCTCGTTTGGCAATGGATTTCTCGATCGTCTCGAGCACCGTCAACAGTACAAACTCAATGGCTTTCGCGAGTATCACCTGGGCCAGCACGACCTTACTCTGTTCGGCGTGGGATATTACGGATTCTCGTATATTCCAGGACTCATTCCTATCGATACACCAGTGGCGGGCGACACCATCGATAACCGTCAGCGCGACATTACCCATACTTTCCTGGCGATTGTTACCGATAACTGGAAGCTCAGCTCGCAACGCCAGCTCTCGTTTTCGGGCTTCTACCGCAACTATGCCTTGCAACTGCGCTCGAATTTTGGCGACGGACTTATCCAGCAGAGCGAAACGCGCAACGTGGTTGGTGGCGAGGCCATGTACATCCAAAGCGTTCGCTCGTGGTTGTCAGTACTGGCAGGCGTCGATCTCAGGCGAGACGCCCCGCGGAATCTCGACCTCGACAAGATCGATGACCAGGGTGATCTTCCAGTCGGTCACGAGCAACAATTTGACGATGTCGTTTGTCGAGCCTTTTGCGTCACTCGACGGGACGGCTGGCCGCTACCTGCACTTCAACCTCGGCGTTCGCCAGGAAGAAGTGTGGATGAACAATCAGGACCTGCTCGCGCCGCAGAACTCTTTCGACAAACTGTCGACACTGACTCTGCCAAAAGGCACGCTGACTCTGCTGCCGCCGGACCGCTGGTATCTGCCCATCGTGTCACTTAGCTATGGTGAGGCGTTTCATACCAACGATCCGCGCATCGGCGATGGCACAGGACAACCGACGCTGCTGGCCCCTTCCCGTGCGTACCAACTGGTGATTTCGAAGGTCATCAAGCAGACGCAGTTTTACGTAACGCTGCGACGGGTCTCAAATTCGCTCGAATTGGCTAAGATCGATCCTGATACCGGACTGCAAGAAGTGGTAGGGCCATCGCTGAACAAGGTGATTTCGGTCTCGGCCCAGCGTCACTTTTCGCGCGGCAGTTTCTATCTCTCTTACGCTCAAGCCGACGCACGCGACCGCATTACCGGCGAACCGATTCCCGAGGCGCCCCGCATGATCGTGGATGCGGTTGGCTCACTGAACCGCCTGCCGTTTCACCTTCGCTTACGTGGCGAGTATGAATTCGTGAAAGCTAAGCCTCTCGGCGACGGCTTTACCGGAGTGCCCGTACAGGAAATCCGCGGCGCGATTCTGCGGCCCTTTCTCGAAGACCGTATGTCTATCGCGGTGAACTTCCTGATTGCCCGTGGCTATACTGGGCAAACCACAGAGACACTCGCGCTGGCGAACGAATCCGAGCCATTCGAGCGCGTGGTCGGCGTCCCGCTCAAGCCTTATGTCGGCATGAGCTGGACGTACTACTTCAAGAAGTAGACGTCACCATTTCTTGAAGATCACGTACACCGCTGCCACCAACAGTGCGAATCCGAGGAAATAATTCCACTTCAGCTCCGCGTCAAGATACAAAACCGAAAAAACAGCAAAGACAGTGAGAGTGATGACTTCCTGGATTGTCTTGAGTTGCACGGCACTGAACTCATACGAGCCAATGCGGTTGGCGGGAACCTGGAAGCAGTACTCGAAAAATGCAATCAGCCAACTTACGAGGATGACCTTGAAGAGCGGCGTCTGGCGATACTTGAGGTGGCCATACCAGGCAAACGTTGACCTGCCCCCCATCTTCAGTCCAGGGATAATGAGACTTTCTCCGGTTTTTGTTCGCCCCACATGCCTGTGTTAGCAGCGGGGATGGGGGTGTGGGGCAAGGGGCCGGCGTTTGAGGCCCCTGGCCCCACATCCTCTGTGCCGAAGCCTGCCGCTGACTGCGCGGCAAACTCCCTGGGCGTACGGTACTGCAAGCTGCTGTGCGGCCGCCTTTCGTTGTAGTCCTGCTTCCATCTCGCGATCTTCTCTCGCGCGTCAGCCAAACTGCTGAACCAGTTTTCGTTCAGGCACTCATCACGAAAGCGCCCGTTGAAACTTTCCACGTAGCCGTTCTCCATCGGTCGACCGGGTTGAATCGTATGCCACTGCAAGCCCTGCTCGTAGGCCCACTGATCGACCGCACGACTTACGAACTCAGGTCCGTTGTCGCTGCGAATCTGGCGCGGCAGCCCGCGCCTCCGCTTCAGTTCTTCCAGCACGCGCACCACTCGTACTCCTCCCAACGACGTGTCGACCTCGATCGCCAGGCACTCCCGCGTGTAGTCATCCACGATGTTCAAGGTGCGAAACCTCCGTCCCGAGCTCAGGGCATCACTCATGAAGTCCACCGACCACACTTGATTAGCGGCCACGGCTGCCGGCAGCGGCTGGCGCACCGTGCTGCGCTTTCGTCCACGCTTGCGCCGCAACGACAGCTTCTCCTCCACGTACAGCCGGTACACCCGCTTGTGGTTCACCTGCCAGCCCTCGCGCTCCAGCAGAACCTGCAGCCGCCGGTAGCCGAACCGGCGCCGCTCTTGCGCCAACTCGCGCAAACGCACGCGCAAGGGCTGGTCCTCGCTCCTGCGCTTTTGGTAGCGACACGTCGCACGATACAACTCCATCAGCCCACAGGCCCGTCGCTGACTCAGCTTCACTTCTACCTGCATCACCAGCACCGCTTCTCGCCGCGCCTGCGGGCTCACCACTTTTTTGCGACCACCGCCTTCAACGCCCTGATGTCCACCGCCTGCTCGGCTACGATGTGCTTCAGTTGCCGGTTTTCTTCTTCCAGTTGCTTCAGTCGTCTGGCCTCGCTCAGTTCCAGGCCGCCGTACTTGCTCTTCCAGCGATAAAAACACGCCTTCGCAATCCCGTGCCGCCGGCACAGTTCTGCGGTTTCCACCCCGCCTTCCGACTCCTTCAGGATGGCGATAATCTGATCTTCGCTGAATCGACTCTTTCTCACGACTCCTCCTCTGGCCCTGGCGGGCCATCCTAAATGGAAGAAGTCACATTTCCAATGGACTATTTCTCTGGGGAGCAGGTCAACGTCATAAAAATGTTCGATACCGTCAGAAGCAGCACAGTTCTCATCAATGAGCCTCTAGGTGTGATGCAGTTTGTGTGGAACAGGTTACTGCGAAATGATGCGGCGGGGTGAAGTAGCGCTCGATGGGCAGTCTTCAACGTCAGCGGAGTCTGCATGGCTAACGGGAATTGGCGCTGTCTGGTGGGCTGTGCGATACTGATTTTGTAGCCGTAACCCCAGTTCTTACGGCCTTTTCATGCAACGCCGGGATGGCGGAACTGGCAGACGCAGCGGACTCAAAATCCGCCGAGGTTTACCCCTCGTGGGGGTTCGACCCCCCCTCCCGGCACCAGATTTAAACTCCTTTGGATTCAATCGATGCGTCGGACGGATTGGCGGCGACGGCATCTGCCGATGTCGTGCGACCTGTTTCTTCCCTTGCACCAGCGAGTTCGTCGGCAAGCCTGTGTGCGTTCACAGAATGCTCGTGCGCCTGCCGACTGAGTTCGTGAGCCGTTCGATGATCCCCTTTGCCATGGGCGGTTGCCGCGGCCGTGTGGTAGTGCGCCGCAAGGTTGTGTAGCTCGGCAAGTCGATTATGCGTGCTCTGTGGCATTGGTCTTCTCCTGGCTGAATGGATGCTGACATTCGGGCCGGCGATTCGTGCGCGAAGTGCTGGACGGCGTTCGAGTACTATCCGGGGATGTCGTCCTCGGCAGCCGGCGGGTAGTGACTTCCGATGAGTCCGGGTCTCGGCCATACTCGACACCATTTTGGGCAGAGGCTTGCAACGCGTTTCCTGCTTCCAGCCGCTGCGCGACACTTCCCGAATCTGCAGCATTACACCGACGAAAGCGGCAATCTGATTCTTTTTGCTCATCCCGGCGAGGACGTGGGCGCCTGGAACTGGACTGGGCGGACCCAAATAGCGCTAAAATGATCCCGATGACACGGCGTTGTCAGTGGGGCGGATCTGGTCAATTTTGACCAGACGTCCTTTCATAGGGGATGTTCCACTGACGTGAGTTGTGACGGAGGTCCCCGGATGTCGCTCGCCGGCATCGGGCCACTCGAACCGATTTACTGCGGTGCAAAGTGCCATATCGGCCTTAGGAGCGAGGATGATCGATCGCGAAGGCAGAGCCATCTCGACAATTCTGCTGTCATTCCTCATTGTCTTTTGCCTGACCGCCGGAGCCGCAGGGACGCAACAAGCGGGTAACGCGCCTCCGCAGGCCTCGTCGGCGCTTGCAGGCTCGACCAATGGGCAGTACGCCGATACCGAAATCTGCAAGACCTGCCACCAGGAAGTTTGGGACAAGCATTTTGCCAATACCCCGCACTCCGCGCTGCTCAAGGGAGACCAACATGGATGCCAGGGCTGTCATGGCCCGGCGCAGGCCCACGTTGACGGCGGCGGCGATGTCACCAAGATTGTTCGCTTTGAAAACCTGAGTGCCGCACAGACAGCAGCCATTTGCACCAAGTGCCATCAATCAAGCCTGGAGACGCAAAACTTCTCCAAGTCCGCTCACTTGGCAAACGGGGTCAGCTGCACTTCATGCCACAGTCCGCATAAATCGAGCGACGTTAACTTTCTTCTGGTGAAGTCGCAGACTGAGTTGTGCTATGGGTGCCATGCCGCGCAGAAGGCCGAGTTCGCGCGGCCGTATCGCCATCGAGTCGATTCCGGACTCGTCCAATGCAGCGACTGCCACAACCCGCACGGTACCCAAGTGGGCCACCAGGTGCGGGCTGCCGCTGGTCAGTTTGCCGTCTGCACCAAGTGTCACACCGACACCATGGGACCGTTTGTCTTCGAGCACGCCCCGGTGAAGACTGACGAAGGTTGCATGTCGTGCCACACCCCGCACGGTTCGACGAATCCGAGGTTGCTGCAGGTGAACAATATCAACTTCCTGTGCCTCCGCTGCCACACTCCCAATATGAATGGAGCCGCAGGTGCTCCGCTGGGGCCGGCTCATAACCAGAGCGCCAAGTATCAGGCGTGCACCATGTGTCATACGCAGATTCACGGATCCAATTTCAGCCCGGTGTTCTTCCGGTAGTTGCGAGGCGTGTATGAGTCCGCGAACAAATCGTAACGCGTATAAATTCGGGTTCGCAGCGATCGTGCTCTTCCTTTGCCTGGGAAGCGGTCTATGGGCGCAGACTACTCCGCCCGCGGCTCCGGCTCCGCCTCCGTCGGCTGCTCCTGATACCTCGTCCGCTCCAGCCGAGGGCAAGGACATTGGCGGCTACCACGTAACACAGTCGATCGAGCTGGGTGGCCGCATCTCCGATGTCACCGGTAGCCAAGCGATGTACGACACCTTAGTTAACGAGCAAACCGGAGCCCGCATTCTCGAGCAGTCGCTGACCATGCAGTCGTTGACCCATCAGGACATTTTTGACACGCTGACGTTAAATAGCTTCGGATGGGGAGGCGATCCCGAACAAGCGGCGCGGCTGCGAGTTTCCAAGTACGGCTGGTACAACTTCAGCGGCAGTTACCAGCATATGCAGAACTATTTCAATTACGACCTGCTCGCTAATCCCTTGAATCCGTCTGCCGGAGCGTCACCGTTCATCCCGATTCTTAACTCACCGCACAGTTATTACGATCGGCAAAACCTGTACAACTTTGACCTCGTGATCCTGCCGATGCACCGGCTTTCGTTTCGAGTGGACTACAACCGGAATCGCATCAGCGGGCCGTCGTTCAGCAGCGTTCATCAGGGTACCGAGTCGCTCAACAACGAAAACTGGGACAGCACATCAAACGGTTATCGCTTCGGCGCCGATTTCCGCGTGAACAAGAAGACGACCCTCAGCTATACGCAGTTGCTGCAGTATTACGACGGCGGGCAGACGTATTCGCTAAACACTTTCAATTCATGGCCGCTTTCGAATGGCACACCGGTCACCTTCGGCCTGCCGTGGTTTAACAGTGGAAGCCCCTGCAGTGCTCCTCAAACGAATGGGATTGCCAATCCGGCGTGCAATGGCTATTTCAATTACGGGCTCTATCAGCACGTCAACACAAGCATTCCAACGGAGCAGCTCAACCTGAAGTCATCCTCACTGAAGTGGCTCGACTTCAACGGTCAATATCAATACAGCCACGCCAGCTCAAGTACGCCGTTACGTGAGACTTTCTTCGGGTTGACTTCGAGAAGCAATACTCTCGGCTACGACACACCCGGGAGCTCGTCGACTTCCAAGTGGAACTCGTCTTCGGCAGATGTGTCCGCCACCATTCACTTCAACGATCAACTGCGATTAGTGGACACGTTTCGCTTCCGCAATTTCAGCGTGGCCGGAACGTTCCAAGACCAGGAATTCACTTACTTTAATGCCGCCAGCCTCGGCGCGGGATCACTGCTCAATCCGATCGCGACGTTTCCTCCGACGATCCTGACCCACAGTTCGAGCTCCGCGGCCGACATCACGAATGAAGTCAACGTCAACATGATCGGGCAAAAGACGTACCAGAACGATTTGCAATTGCAGTACGATGTGTCGCGGTATTTCGGCGTGCGCGCGGGATTCGTATGGAGCCAGGACACGATCCAGCCAGGCAATTCTTACCAAGCCGCGCTAGGGGACATTTACTACCCCAATACGCCGAACCGGGGGAACTGCGTTGGATTGCCCCTGAATCCTGACGGCAGCTGCACCTTTATCGGCGAAATCACGCCATGGGGCAGTCCGACGACCGAGATCAATCGATACTCCGCTGTCCTCGGCGCCTGGTATCGCAATGGCGCTCTGCACGCCAACATCAACGCTCAGATTGGTGGCGCCGACAATTGGGTCTATCGCACCGATCCCACAACTTTCTTTAATGTCACCGGCAATCTCTCGTACGCGCCGCGGCCCTGGCTTATGTTGGGCGGCAACTTCATTCTCCAGCAAGGTCAGAATACCAGCGGTGACATCAACTTCAATCAGCACAATTACGTTGCCATGGTGAATGCCACGATCTCACCCAGCAAGCACTGGGGGCTCGATCTGGCCTACAACTTCGACGCCATTCAGCAGAACACGATTCTCTGCTTCGAGGGCAGCGTCGTTCCACCCGGTTCAACCACGTGTCTGGGCGACAGCACCCTCATGCAGACCTATGCCGTCTATCAGACCCATACCCAGTATGGCTATTTCGCTTTGACCCTGACGCCGATCGAGCGGCTCACCGTGCGCCTGGGCTACAACATCGTGGATAACCAGGGCACCACAACCTCGTTTAATTCCCTGCTGCCGTTGGGACCGCTTTCGTCGACGTACCAGACACCCCTCGCCACCGTTGATTTCAATATCTACAAGAACGTGACGTTCAAGGCGGGCTGGAATTATTACCAGTATGGCGAAGGATCATTCGTCGGGCCAACGGCTTCACGTTACTTCCACGCAAACAACACGACACTGGCGCTGCGCTACGCTTTTTGATTTAGAGTTCGCCCGCGGGCCCACTTTGCAGACACGCGACAACACCTGCAGACGCGCGGCAACCACGAAAGCTAGGGAAACTACGACGCTGTTATTCCTGAAGGAAGATATTGAGCAGGGTGTTGTGAACGCGGATTTCGCCGTCGTACTCGATAAAACCGAGTTTTCGGAAGCGGTTCATGAAAAAGCTGACGCGGCTCCGGGTGGTGCCGATCATTTCAGCCAGTACCTCCTGGCTGATCTTAGGGATGAGGGTTTCGGGCTTGCTTTCCTTGCCGAACTGAGCCAGAAGTAACAAAATCCTAGCCAGCCGCTTTTCACTGGAATTGAAAAGCTGATCGACCAAGTCTGCCTGGATGCGAGCGTTGCGGGTAAGCAAGAAGTGGACGAACATGTCCGATAGTTTGGGCTCGTCGTGAAGGACGCGAACCATCTCCGCCTTGCCAATCTTGAGCAGATGCGAGTCGCTCATTGCCGTGGCAGTAGCCAGTCGCAGAGGGTGAGCGGAAACAATGCAGTTCTCGCCCACGAATTCCCCGGGGCCCACGAGAGTGATCGTGGCCTCTTTCCCGCTGGCTGAGGTGACGGTAACTCTCAACCGGCCCTGCTGCACGAAAAAAATTGAATCTGCGGGGTCGCCTTGCGCAAAGGCGGTGTCGCCTTTTTTCAGGGTGAAGATCTTCTTGCCTACGCCAGCTTTGGCGAGAAAGGCCTTGGCGTCGAATACGGTGTCGCCATTAAGTGGTGGTGATGGTTTGGGTGCTTGGAGCCGGACGGGCTTTGCAAACTCGAGTGCCGGGGGGGTGGCGGAACGCGCCGAATCAATGGACGTAATCCGTTTGGCGGGACGTCTGGTGCCACCGGATGGCGTGGCCCTCGCGCTCATTTCGACCCTCCGAAGATCCTGTCTTTACACTCTTCCATGCTAAAGCATAAAAACGGCTCCAGGCGAGCAAAAACTGTGCAGTATTGCACAGCCATAGGCCTTTCGCGGAATGAGCGCTTTTGCACAGTTTTCTAGTGCTTCTGATGGGTAACGTCAACGATTGACGGGACTTAGAAGAGGCTTGTCTATGCCGCAAGGTGCCGACAGGGACGCGGAGCCGCGCGACGCTGGCGGCAA
>CAWIZK010000001.1:0-142253 GCA_963840555.1 uncultured Acidobacteriaceae bacterium | reverse complement strand
GCTTGATGCGCTCGGCTTCGTACGCGGCGTATGCCTGTTCAACTTTCGCCAGCGCGACCTTCTCGTCGGCGTAGTTCGTGGTGCCGATGTCAGGCGTGCCCTTGAAGGCCATGTGCTCCATCATGTGGGCGAGGCCGGTTTTCGAGAGCGGGTCCTGCGACGAGCCGGTATCAACCATTGTGAAGAACGAAAACACCGGCGCCTCGGAACGGCGCAAAATGAGCACCGTCAATCCATTCGGCAATGTCTTTACCGTGACGCGCTTTTCAAACGATGCCAGGTCCTGGGCTGCTAGCGGCAGCGCAAGCGCCAGCATGAGGGTCATCAGCAACACGCCTGTGACCCGGGCGAAACTGCGTTTCATCGTGCCTCCGTAGACTGAAGCAATTTGGAACAGAAAGTACAGTGTACGACGTTGCAGCGGAGCGTTGGAAAGCAGGGGGGCGGGGTCTCGCGCCTTATAGAATGATTCCACGCCATGCCCGACCATTTCTTCTTCTACGGAACGTTGATCCCGCAATACGCGCCCGAGCATCTGCGGGAAATTCTCGCGGGCTTGTTTTTTCTCGAGGAAGGCTCGTTGCCCGGAACACTTTATGACTTTGGCAACTATCCGGGTGCCGTGTTCGACGAGGCTTCGCCATCGCGGGTCTTCGGCCGCGTCTATTGGGGGGCATGCGATGAACTACTTCTCGCCGAACTCGATCGCTACGAGGGCTATGACCAGCTAGTGCCCGCAGAGGGCGAGTACATTCGTCAGCGTCGCAGCGTTACGCTCGCCGAAGGCAATGTCGTGAAATGTTGGACGTACGACTACAACTGGAGCACGGAAGGCTTTCCCATCATCGCCAGTGGACGGTGGGAGGGCGAGACATAGCGCTTCCCACCCGTATAATCGCAAACGTCTACGAAGGCGAACAGAAAGAAACCAATGCCACTCAGCGACTTTCGCTGCATCACTCGCTTTCGCGTTGCTTACAGTGACGTGGACATGTTGCAGCATGTGAACCACGCGTCCTATATTGTCTGGGTCGAGACGGCGCGTTGTGTCTACTTCGATGAAGTACTCAAAGAGCCGATCAACGGATCGAACGGAATGATTTTGGCGAAGTTGCAGCTTGAATATGATCTGCCGCTCGACTACCGGGAAGAAGTAGCAGTCGCGTGCCGCATTTCGCGATTGGGACGTAAGTCGTTCGATTTCGCCTATGAAGTTTGGAGCGAGACTCGCCAACTTCGCGCCGCTCACGGTGTTTCCTCAATGGTTGCTTACGACTACCAGGCGCAGAAATCCATCGTCGTGCCCGAACGTTGGCGAGAAATCATGGGCGCCTACGAGGTTGTTGCGCCGACATAGGTCTACTGATCATGGCAAAGAACTCACCCCCGCTTTACGTTGGCACTTCCGGATGGGCCTATTCGATCTGGAAGCCGGAGTTCTATCCAAAAGACGTCTCTGCGAAGAATTTTCTCAAGTTCTACGCAACCCAGTTGAATGCCGTCGAAGTGAACTACACGTTTCGCCGGCTGCTGTCGGAGAAGGCGGCTGACTCGTGGATGAACGATGTCGGGCCGGAATTCCAATTCGCGCCGAAGGCGAATCAATACATTACGCATATGCGGCGGCTGAAGGATGCTGAGGAATCGCTGAAACGATTTCTTGGTGCCGTCGAGCCGTTACTTCGGCGCAAGCAACTGGGGCCGGTGCTCTTCCAGCTTCCGCCTAATTTGAAGGCGGATGTGCCGCTGCTCAACGACTTCCTCGCGTTGCTGCCGCGTGCGGTGCAGTGCGCGTTCGAGTTCCGGCACGAATCTTGGTTTAATGACGAGACATACAACGCGCTCAAGAAACACAACGTTGCGTTGTGTGTGGCGGAGACCGAGTCGCTTACGACTCCCGAGGAGCGGACGGCCAAGTACATCTATTTTCGCTTTCGCAAACCGAGTTACGATGCGAAAGGATCTGCGGGCACTGGCCGACCGCGTGGAGCGCTGTCTGGCTGACGGACTCGAGACCTATGCATTTTTCAAACACGAAGAAGATCCTCGCAGTCCGCTGAATGCTGTGGAGTTGCTGAAAACAGGTGCGGAAAGCGGCTTGCGGGCTGAATCCGGCTTCGGTTATTCCCGACCGGGCGAGGCGCGGGAGCATACTCGTCTGGTGCAGAGTGCCGATCCCAACCTTCGGCTGGTGAATTCGTTTCTCGACTATCTCAAAGTCGAGAAAGGACTTGCGCCGCTGAGCGTGTCGGCCTACAAGTCCGATCTGGAGCAGTTCTCGGAGTTTCTACTGAAGCGCAAGCGTGCGCTGCGCGACGCCCGGCGTCAAGATGTGAAGGACTTTCTTAACGCCTTACTTTCCAATGGAGTGGATGGCCGCAGCGTGGCGCGAAAGCTGTCGGCGTTGCGGCATTTCTACAAGTATCTGCTGCTCGACCGCTACATTCAGGCCGATCCGACGCTGAATATCGACACGCCGCGGCAGTGGAAGGTGCTGCCTAAGTCACTGGCTGCTGACGAGATAGAGGTCGTATTGACAAGGCCCGCCGCGGGTCAGAGACGATCGCATGTCGCAGGCTCTGGCGCTGCGCGACCGCGCGATTCTCGAGGTTTTCTACGCCGGGGCGCTGCGCGTTTCGGAAGTTATCACGCTGAAACTGGAAGACTTGAAGTTGGAAATGGGCTATGTGCTGGTGCGCGGCAAGGGAGACAAAGAGCGCATCGTGCCGATGGGCAAATGCGCGCAAGATGGCTGTACAGAAATATCTTAGCGACGCGCGGACAGTGCTGGCGGCAGGGAAGTCGTCGCCTGTTTTATTTGTCGCACGCGGAGCTAAACCGATTACGCGCCAAAGAGTCTGGCAGTTGGTGAATGCCGCGTCGGCGCAATCGCGACACGCTAGTCCGCACATGCTGCGGCATAGCTGTGCCACGCATATGGTTGAAAATGGGGCAGATCTGCGTACGGTGCAGACGATTCTGGGCCATGCTGACATCTCGACCACGCAGGTTTATACGCACCTGGCGCTGGATCGGCTGAATAAGGTCTACAAGCAACATCATCCGCGCAGCAAGAGCCGGGCGGCGGCCAGAAGTACCGGCGAATGAGCAAGATGGCGACAACCACAGTCGAAAAGGCGATCGCCAGATTCATCCGCTCGCTACAGGAGCGTAATGCCTCGGCGCACACCATCAAGGCTTATCGCACTGATCTGGCGGAGTTTAGCGCGTACGTCGGGCCTCAGGGCTGGCGCGACATCGATCACGTGCTGATCCGCGGCTATCTGTCGAGCTTGTATGAGCGCGGATTGAGCAAAACCTCTGTAGCCAGGGCACTTGCGGCGCTTCGGTCGCTATACCGTTGGCTGGCGCAAGAAGGCGTGGTCGATCAGAATCCGGCGAAGCTGGTGGCAACGCCGAAGCTGCCGAAGAAGTTGCCGAGGGTTCCGACGATCGAGGAAGTCAACACGGTGCTGGATTCGCAAATGCCTGAATCTTCGGCATTTGCCGAGCGCGACCAAGTGATTCTGGAGCTGCTATATGGTTGCGGAATTCGTAACTCCGAGCTGATTGGTATTAACTTGGACGACATCAGGTGGTCGAACGAGGTCGTGCTGGTGCGCGGCAAGGGGAAAAAGGAGCGGTACGTTCCGTTTGGCGAATCGGCGGCGGAAGCAGTTAAGGCGTATCTTCAACGGCGTCAACAAGTTCTGGGGGAGAACGAAGCACACTACGTGAGCGGGCGCTGCTGGTGAATTTGCGCGGATCGCGTCTGACGACCCGCAGCGTGGGGCGGATTGTGAAGCAGATCGCTGTTTCGAAAGGTCTTTCGCCCGATGTGCATCCGCACACGCTGCGGCATGCTTTTGGTACGCACATGCTGGAAGAGGGTGCGGACCTGCGGGCGATCCAGGAAATGCTTGGCCACGAACGGCTTGCGACCACCCAGCGATACACCCAGCTCACGGTGAAACACGTGATGGAAGTGTACGACCGGACGCATCCGCACGCGAAGAAGTAGAACTGCGTAAAACGCGAAAGCGAACTCGAGTTCGCTTTTGTGAGCGGTCGCGATGCGGTTTCTGCACCCGGCAGACCCCTTAATTCTGGCACCAGATAATGAATATTATAATGGTGATTTCACTCGAGTTGTAGGGACTGCATCGTCCATCCCACCCTTTCCCAAAAGAAGGGAAAGGATGGGGCACCCAGATTTGTCGTGATGCGGACGAAAAGCAGATCCCTCGCTTCGCTCGTGATGACAAACAAAGAGGAAACCGCGATCCACCCTTTCCCAAAAGAAGGGAAAGGATGGGCACCCAGATTTGTGGTGATGCGGACGAAAAGCAGGTCCCTCGCTTCGCTCGTGATGACAAACAAAGAGGAAACCGCCGGGGCTAAAGCCCGGTGCTTCCACCTTTGTGATCGTGCAGGTCGTCGTAGGCTTCGACGACGCGGGAGCGGATTTCGGCGGTCATTTGCGCGTACTGCTGCTCGGGGTTGGGGCCGAGCGGCGGAGGGTAGACGGGATCGAGGAAGCGCACTTGCAGTTTGGAGAAGCCGCTGAATTTTTCGCCGCGCGGCCATGCTTCATAAAAGCCTTCGATCGCGACAGGCACGACCGGGCACTGCGTGTTGATTGCGAGAATCGCCGCGCCCTTCTTGAACAGTTTAGGCGGGCCGTCAATGCTGCGCTCGCCTTCGGGAAACAAAAGCAGCACGCCATGCTTGCGCAGCCCATAGGCTCCGGCGCGCATGGCGGGACAAGGTTGGCGTCGGGATCGATGACGATCAGGCGAAACGACTCGACGATGCGGCGCATGATGCTGCTGCCGAAGATTTCGCTGGTGCCGACGAAGAAGGCGTCGCGCATGGTTCGCCAGGGAAGACAGGCGACGACGACCGGACCATCGAGAAAGCTCTGGTGATTGGGCGAGAGGATGAATGGGCCCTCGGCGGGAATTTTGTCGACCCCTTCGACCTGCAGGTGAAACAGGTCGCGACAGAAGATTTGCCACAAGCGCAGAACGACGAACGCGAGCGGTGCGAGCAGCGGATGCGATTTGTCGATGGTGCGGCGCTCGACTTCGCCGGGTTCTTCGCGGATGACCTCGTCCCAACCGGCGGAGGCGCGCTGGTTCTCTGCGCCGGTGTGAGCGATGACGGCGTCGACCAGATCGCGCACGGTGTAGATTTCCGAGCCGAACGGAATCGGGGACGCTGGAATTCATTTGCTGATCGAGCGAGACCAGGAATTCGACACGCTCCATGGAGTCGAGGCCGAGGTCGAGTTCGAGGTTGTCGGCCGGGTTGAGGATTCTTTCTTGAGCTTCGATGCGGCCTGGATGATGCCGAGCGCCTGGCTGACTTGCGGGCTGCTGCATCCATTCGGCTTCTTCGGGCGAGAGTTGCGCGCGGGAGCGCTGGCCGGCGGCCTGAGTGCCTTCTCCGCGTTTGACGCGCTGCTCGACTTCGAAGCGCTTGATCTTGCGAGTGCTGGTGCGGGGCAGGTCGTCTTGCCAGATCTCGTAGCTGAGGATGCGCTTGGTCGAGGGCACTTTAGCCGAGAGGCCTTCGATTTCGAAGCGCAGCATGTCGCCAACGTTGACGATTTTGGCGCGGCGCAGCGCTTCGAAGTCAGGCACGATGACGCCGTGGAGGCGCTCGGAGAATGGCTCGCCGGGCGCGCTTTGCAGCCCGATGACGCAGACTTCTTTTATGTTGGGCGACTGCAGGTAGTGGGCCTCGATTTCTTCGGGATAAATGTTCTTGCCGTTGCTGAGGACGATGAGGTCTTTCTTGCGTCCGGTGATGAAGAAGTTGCCGGCGGCGTCGGAGTAGCCGAGGTCGCCGCTGCAGAGCCATCCGTCGCGATACATGGCGGCGGTGGCGTCGGGGCGCTTGTAGTATCCGGCCATGATGATGCCGCCGCGAAAGGCGACTTCGCCGACGCTGGCTCCGCCGTGTTCGGGCGAGGGCTCGCCATCGAAGATCTTCATTTCGTTGCCGGGTAGCGGCTTGCCGACGGAGCCCATGACGACCTGGCTCGGGCGGCGTGATGCTGGCGCAGCCGCAGGTTTCCGTCATGCCGTAACCTTGGAGCATGGTGAATCCCATGGCCTCAAACTGGCGGCCGACGGCGGAATCGAAGCGCGAGCCTCCGGTGACGAGATAGCGCATGCGCGTGCCGAGCATGTGATGCACGCGTCCGAAGAAAACTTTGCCGAGATTGAGGCCGAAGCTGCGCGAGAAGGCGGAGACGGCCAGCATGGCGCGAAAGATGAAACGGACGGCGCGCCTTTCTGCTGCACCTCTTTCTGGATGCGGTCGAGGATGAGGTAGAAGAACTGCGGCACGCAGGCGAAGAAGGTGATGCCGCGCTCCTGCAGGGCGCGCAACAGTTCGCTGGTGTTCATCGACTCGAGGTAAACGACGCGCATGCCGGCGGACAGAGGCAACATGATGTTGGCCATCTGGGCGAGCGAGTGGAAGAGCGGGAGGATGCCGAGGATGGCGTCGGTGGGGCCGACGTCAACAACCTTAAAGACGCCTTCGGCTTCGGCGTCGAGGTTGCCGTGCGAAAGCATGACGCCCTTGGGATCGCCCGTGGTGCCCGAACTGTAGAGAATCATCGCGATGTCGTCGGCGGTGACAGGGACGGGCTGGAAGTTGGCGGGGCCTTGCGCAAAAATTCCGCGCAAATGCGGGATGCCATCTTCGGTGCCGTCGCCGTCGATGAGGACGAGCTTCACGGGCGTGTCTTTGGCGGCTTCGCGGGCCATAGCGAGACGCTGGCGATCGGTGAAGAGCAGCACGGCGTCGGAATCGAGGAGGAGCTTGTGGACCTGGTCGGCGTGATAGGCGGTGTCGAGCGGAACGGCGGTGTTGGCGGAGGCGAGCACGCCGAGGTAGGCGGCCATCCAGAGCGGGTGATTGGCGGCGAGGAGCGCGCACTTCGAGCCGTTCGTGATGTTCGATTGCAGCAGCCAGTTGCCGACGGAGGCGGCCATGTCGCGCAGTTGCGTGAAGGTGTAGCTTTCGAGCGGAGGCGCTCCGGCGGCGACGGCGGAGGATTCGCGCTGAAGTTCTACGGCGATCAGGTCAGGCCATTGGCGTACCGATTCGGTGAAGCGGTCGTAGAACATGCGCGCGCGGTCCGTTCAGAGTTGGGATAAGTGCTGGGGCGTATCTTACGCTGGGGGGTGAGGCGAGTGAAAGGGTTTGAGGACGGCGGATTCACCACAGAGGGCACGGAGCGCACGGAGGAGGATTGAAAGTCAGACGAGCGCGGATTTGGCGAAACCGCTAATGGCATAGGCGCGTCGCGCTAGAATCCATAAATGCGACCGACTGCCTACGCCGTGATCTCCATCGTTATCTTTTCTGTGCTATTGCCATCGGTAGTAACTGCGCAGGGACCGCCGCCGAGCATGGAAGGGAAAACGGCCGGCGAGTATTACAAGAACATCAAGGTGCTGAAAGAGATTCCGGCGAGCGAACTCATCCCGTCGATGCAGTTCATTACGGCGTCGCTCGGAGTGGAATGCGACTTTTGCCATGTGGAACGCGAGTTCGACAAAGACGACAAGAAGCCGAAAGGCGATCGCGCGCAAGATGATGCAGATGCAGTTCGCCATCAACAAGAACAACTTCGACGGCGAACGGGAAGTCACGTGCAACAGCTGTCATCGCGGAGCGATGCATCCGGAAGCCGTGCCCGCTGTAGCGGTAGCGAGTGCGCAGCCCGCGAGCATGGAGCAGACGAGCACGACGCCGAGCACGAAATGGAGATGAATCCAGCCAAGTGGCCGTCAGGTTCGGCGGTGGTGGCCAAGTACATTGAAGCCGTCGGTGGCAAGTCCGCGCTCGACAAGATCACGCGCGGGTAGAGAAGGGTTCGGCCATCATGCCAGGCGGGCGCAACGTTGCAATCGATATCTACAGCAAGCCGCCGGATGTTCGGGTTTCGGTGATGCACATGCAAGGCGGCGACAGCGTTACCGCATTCGACGGCAAGGCTGGGTGGCTGGCGTCTCCGAACCGTCCGCCGCGGGACATGTCGGCGGACGACCGGCAGGCGCGCAAGCTCGATGCTGCTGCGTTCTATCCAGAGCAACTGGTGCAGATGTTTTCCGACTTCAAGCTGCAGCCTAAGACGGAAAAAGTGGGCGATCAGCAGGCCAGTGTCGTGATCGCGAACGCCGCGGGCCAGCCGCCGGTGAAGCTGTACTTCGATACCAGCACAGGACTGCTGCTGCGGATGGTGCACTACGCGGATTCGGCGCTGGGACTGAATCCGGTGCAGGTGGACTTCGCCGACTATCGGGAGGCGGGCGGAGTGAAGACTCCGTACGCTGGACGATTGCGCGGCCGAGCGGGGCATTTACTATTCAGGTGAGCGAAGTGCAGACCAATGTGCGATCGACGAGAAGCTCTGGTGAAACCCGCGGCGACGCTCCGCCATCTCCGCATTGATGCAGATGCTGGAGTTGCAGTTCAGTTGGGATAGGTTTCGCCACTCTTCACCACGCGAATGATAGTGATCGCTGAATTTTGAGTGCGCGCCGGGCAGTTCGTACCTGCGGCATGTGACAGGTGACGCAGTTGTTCTGGCTCACCTTGCAGGCGACTGCCGGGTGATCGGCGTTCGGCTTCGCGCCCATGGCGACGTGGCATCGCAGGCAGGCGGGTCATAGGCTGCGGCGTCGTGCGCCAGCGGCTTGTGCGGATCGTGGCATGAGGTGCAGGTTAGGCGCGCATCGCCGCGTTCCCAGCAAACTCTTTTGCATGCGGTACGGCTGGAAGCGCGCATTCATCACGCCGATATCGACCCATCCGTTTTCAATGACGTCGCCGGTGGTGCGATGGCAGCTCCGCAAAAATCCACGGCATTCGCACGATTGAGTTTGCCCGGGTTCAAGACCGCCCCGGTGGCTTCTTCGATTCCCGCCTTTTCGGCAGCAACATGATTAGCGGCAGGTCCGTGACAGGCTTCGCAGGTTACGCCGTTCATCGAGGCCTGCCGGATCGAATTTGCCGGCGTTGAAACGATGCTGTGGTGTGGCAGATGAAGCAGCGATTGGTTTCGGGCCCATACATGCGGCGCCCGGCCGCGGCTTCCAGGCTTTCGGGAATGCCTCGCGAGTGGCCGGTCGTTATGTCGAGACTTTCGATGCCTGAATAGAAACTGACGTGGCTTTCGTAGAAATTCTCTCCCTGTTGGAAGACGTAAGTCTGGCCGAGGCTGCCGGCGCCGAACGCCCATTCCAAGTCGTGCGAGCTCGTTTGCTTTCCGTCGCTGACCGAGTAGATGGTTTTGCCGGCGGTTGTCGTCAGCGAGTATTTGTAGGGACCCGGATTGAAAATGAAGATCGGCATGCTTGCGCAGCACATCGGAGTCGGCGCGGGTTCTGAGGCATGAGACATCGCCATGTCTTTGTAGGACTCGGCAATCGACTTGTGGCACTTCGCGCATGCGGCTGTGCCGGCGTAATCGCTGCGGGGCGCGTCGATCTTTGTCGGCCACCATCCGGGCTGATGCAGGCGATCGGATGTGGGAGTCGAAGTGGCGACGGCGTCAGAAAAGGCAGCAGGACTCTGGGCAGTCAGCGGGGCCAGCATCGCCAGAAATACGATTGCAGAGAGAAAAACGAGGGACGCAAAGGTAAGGCGAGCACTCATTACGATGCTACAATGTGCCGCGATAGTAGCACGAACCCAGCCGCCAGATCAGGCGGACGTTTCGAGCTTAGTTTCGTACACCAGAGAAAGCCTCCCCGAAAGGTATGCGTGTTGGCTCAGCAGCCGCAGTTTGGTTGGGCGGTAAGGAGGAGGCAGCAGGGGAACGCCGGCTCGCAGCAGCACGGGGATGACGTTCACCTCGACTGTATCCACGAGGCCGGCGTCAAGGAATGCGCGAAACAGAACGCTGCCGCCCATCAGCCAGATGTCTTTGCCGCTTCGAGATTGCAGCGTGCGGACCGAGTCTGGATCCAACGCGGAGACGACGGTCACTCGCGGGTGGTCTTGAGGTTGCATTGTGCGCGAGAAGACAATGACCGCTACGTCTTTGAACGCGGCTTCACCCAGTCGCTGGCGGGCGGCTTCGTAGGTTCGGCGGCCCATGATCACAGTGTCGAATTGTGCCCAAAGGGAAGCGAAATCGACTTCGGGGTCGATGGTGATCCAGTCGGCTTCGCCGTTGGGACCGGCGATGAAGCCATCGAGACTCGTCGCCACGATGTAACGAATTTTTCGCATAGACACTCCTGCCGGCAATTGATCAGCCGGAGTGGCGAATAGTGTGCCACAAGAGAGCACTCGGCAGTCGCCAGAGGCGTTGCACCGACGGAGCCATCAATCTGCGCGGTGGACGTACTCACAGTCCGGTACCGGGATGCTTTTCAAACGTTCGCTGATACACTTTGCGTTCGGGAAGAAGAGGAACCCATGAAACCAAAATCGGACGTCAAGACGCCAGCGCAATACATCGCCTCACTCCCCGCCGATCGTGCGAAGACAATCGCGACAGTGCGTGCATTCGTCACTAAACACATTCCGCGCGGCTACGAGGAGTGCCTCGCCTGGGGCACGATCGGCTGGACGATCCCCCTGTCTCGGTATCCAGACACTCATAACCAGCAGCCGATCTACTACGTCGGGCTCTCGTCGCAAAAGAACTACTGCTCGCTCTACCTGATGGGCGCGTTTTGGAGCGCGACCCAGCTCGAGCAGCTGAAGTCGGCGTTCAAGGCGGCGGGGAAGAAGCTCGACATGGGAGGCTGTTGCGTTCATTTCAAGTCGCCGGACGATTTGCCGCTCGAAGCGATTGGCAAGTTGATCTCGTCGATTTCGAGCGAGAAGTGGATCGGAATGTACGAAGAAACGCGCTTGAAGACTAAGGCGGGGCAGGCGCGGAAGGCGAAGCAAGGCACCCCATCGGCGAGCAAGGTGGCCGCCAAGCGCGTCGCCACAAAGCGTCAGCGGTAAAGTTTCGCAGCATGACTCGCCGATGCCGAGCCACCACGCTTTCCGTCGCTATTGCGCGTCTGCATTCGCGTCGTAGATGCCGTAGCCACTTGCGTCTATCCCTCTGCACTCACCCATCCCGGAACAAATTTCTTCCACTTTGCGTACAGCCCGGAGAGGAATTCCGCCGTGCAAACCCTGCTTCAGGATCTCCGTTATGCGTTGCGGCAAATGCGACAGGCGCCCGGCTTCACCTTGACTGCCGTGCTCACCCTAGCAATCGGTATTGGCGCTACCACCGCGATCTTCACACTGGTGCACGCCATCATGCTGAAGTCGCTGCCGGTCGCCGACCCGGCGCAGCTCTATCGCATCGGCGACCGCCCGGTGGCCGGCGTCGCCGGTTGGGAAGAGGATGATTGGAGTCTCTTTTCCTATCAGCTTTATCAGCGCCTTGCCGCTGCCGCGCCGGAATTCGCAGAGACCACCGCTTTCCAGGCCGCGCCGGGGATCTACAGCATTCGGAGTGTCTCCCGAGACACGACGGCGCGACCGCTGCGCGCCGAATTCGTTACCGGCAGCTACTTCCATGTTCTCGGGATTGGCGCTTTTGGCGGACGGGTGATCACCGACGCCGACGATACCCCATTCGCTCCGCCCACTGCGGTGATGAGCTATCGGACGTGGCAGCAGTCCTACGGTTCGGACCCGACGCTCATCGGCTCGACCTTCGTCATCGAAGGGCAGCCGGTGACCGTGATCGGTATTGCCCCGCCCGGATTCTTCGGTGACACCCTGCGCGCCTATCCGCCGGACTTCTGGCTGCCGCTGCAGCAGGAGGCGCTGTTTGCCGGCCAGAATTCGCTGATCAAGAACAATCAATCAAATTGGCTGTATATCATTGGCCGCTTGAGACCGGGGGCGAATGTCGATGGGCTGCCCGCCCGATTGACGCCAGTCCTGCAGCGATGGCTGCAAAATGAGGATCCGATTCCGGCGGATTTCCGTCCCCAGATTGAGTCGACCATTCCTCAAAAATATATTCGCCTGGCTCCCGCGGGCAGCGGAGTCGCCCGCATGAAGGAAGACTATGGTGCCAGCTTGCGGATTCTGCTGGCGGTCTGTGCCACAGTACTCCTCATAGCATGCGCGAATATCGCCAATCTGCTGCTGGCCCGCGGCACGGCGCGGCGGATGCAAACCGCTGTGCGTGTTGCGATGGGGGCTACAAGGAGAAGGCTCCTCCGGCAGCAGTTGACGGAGGCAGTACTGCTGGCACTTTTCGGCGGCATACTTGGGATCGCTGTGGCCTATCTTGGAGCGCGCTTAATGCTGGCACTTGCCTTTCGCGGCGCGACGTTCGTACCGATTAACGTCTCTCCCTCTTGGAGTGTCCTTGCTTTCGCTTTCGGCCTTTCCCTCGTCACCGGAATTTTGTTCGGCGTAGTGCCGGCCTGGTTCGCTTCACATTCCGACCCGGCGGAGGTGTTGCATGGCGCAAACCGGAGCACGCGCGAACGCTCGTCTCTGCCGCAGAAAATGCTGGTCATCGGGCAGGCCGCGCTCTCTCTCGTGCTGTTGGCCTGTGCCGGATTATTGACCGCCAGCCTGCGCAATTTGCAACATCAGGACTTGGGATTCGCCACTCAGAACCGTATCAGCGTCACCATCGAGTCAGCCGTTGGCGACGTATGCTCCGGAACGCCTCGACGCTTTGTATAGGGAAATCGAAGATCGCTTTGCGCAGTTGCCGAGTGTACAGAAAGTCAGCCTGGCCCTGTACAGTCCACTGAGCGGCGACAACTGGGGTGAGTGGGTCGCTGTCGAGGGCAAGGGCGATCCCGCTCCGAGCGAGGAGAATCGAGCTCTCCTGGGATCGGTGAGCTCGCCAGTACTTTTCCACGGTCGGTCAAACTATCGTGCGCGGGCGCGATTTCAACGATAGCGACACATCCGCATCCTGGCCTGTAGCCATCGTCAATGAAGCCTTCGCTCGGCAATTCTTGAATACCGAAGACCCTATCGGCAAGCACTTTGGCATGGACATGGCGCGCTATTCCGGCACCTACGAGATCGTAGGTGTCGTACAGGACGCAAAGTACATGGATCCCGAAAAGCCTGCCTGCGCGATGTTCTTTGTGCCGCTCGAGCAGACCTTGCACTTCCAGGAAAAACTAATGCAGGTCTCGAGACGAAATCACATTTTGTGAGTGGCATTCAATTACTGGTCAGCGGAGATACGCACAATCTTGAGCCGCAACTTCGCAAAGCGCTGGCGGAGGTCGATCCCAACTTGACCATAATCTCGGTGCAGAGCATGGAAGAGCAGGTGGCCACCAACTTCGATCAGCAGCGAATGGTGGCGCAGTTAGCCGGCACCTTCGGCATCATCGCGCTGCTGCTGGCCGCTATCGGGCTTTATGGGGTGACCGCCTATACCGTGGCACGGCGAACGAGCGAGATCGGCATTCGCATGGCCCTGGGCGCCGACCGCCTAGGTATAGCGCGATCAGTTTTGCGCGGGGCCTTCCTGCAAGTAGGCATTGGATTGCTGATCGGAATTCCAATTGCCATCGGCGCCGGGCGGCTGATGTCGTCCAGCCTCTTCCAGGTGCGCAGTTGGGACCCTTCGGTGCTGGCGATTTCGATTCTGCTGCTCGGAATGTCCGCAGCCGCCGCTAGCCTTCTGCCGGCACGCCGCGCGGCGTCGACCGATCCAGGCAAGGCGCTGCGAACGGACTAAGAGCGAGTTGTAACATCGCCATCACACACTTTACCGTGGTGCTTCGGCTCGTGGATCAGCAGGGCAGGCGACGGTATCGCAGTGCGCACGAGGAGCAGGTCCCTCGACTTCGGCGGCGCGCCGCCTCCGCTCAGGATGACAAATCACAAGAATTACGGCCCGCCAAAGTGCGACCGCGGCGCGGCGAACCGCATCCAATGTGTTAGCCTTTAAATGGTGGAGGTGTGCGTGAAATGCACGCTGAAGCCCTGAACGAAAATACGGGCGAAACCTGCAAGCCTGTGCTCCGCAGGGAAGATTGCATTGATCAATAAGTTAATGGCCAAGGTTTTTGGCACCAGCAATGAGCGCGAAATGAAGCGCCTGATGCCGCTGGTGGAGCGCATCAACGCGCTCGAACCCGAGACGAAGCAGCTCTCGGATGAGCAGCTTCGGGCCAAGACCGACGAGTTCCGCCAGCGCATTCACGAGCGCGTGGATGCTATCGAAGACGCCGACGAAAAAGCTGCGGCGCTGAAAGAAGTTCTCGACGAGATTCTGCCGGAAGCATTTGCGGTTTGCCGCGAAGGCAGCTGGCGCGTGCTGAAGATGCGCCACTTCGACGTGCAGCTGATCGGCGGCATGGTGCTGCATCAGGGCAAGATCGCCGAGATGAAGACCGGCGAAGGCAAGACGCTGGTCGCGACCCTGCCGGTGTATCTGAATGCGCTATCCGGCAACGGCGTACACGTGGTCACGGTCAACGACTACCTGGCCAAGCGCGACTCGGAGTGGATGGGCAAGCTGTACACCTTCCTCGGGCTGACGGTTGGCGTGATCGTGCATGACCTCGACGATCGCGAGCGCAAAGAAGCCTACGCGCGCCGACGTCACGTACGGAACGAACAACGAGTTCGGCTTCGACTACCTGCGCGACAACATGAAGTTCGATCTGAACGACTGCGTGCAGCGCGGCCACAACTTCGGCATCGTGGACGAAGTGGACTCGATCCTGATTGACGAGGCGCGAACGCCGCTGATCATCAGCGGCGCGAGCGAAGAGTCGACCGACAAGTATTACAAGGTGAACCGCATCATCCCGCAGCTGGAACTGGGCGAGGAGATCGATCGCGGCGCGGGCGAAGACAAGATCCTGACCGGCGACTTCGTGGTGGACGAGAAGCACCGCACCATCACCGTCACCGACAAAGGTTGGGAGAAAGTCGAGCGGCTGCTCGGCATCGGCAACATCGCCGACCCGGAGAACTGGGACCTGAAGCACCACGTCGACACCGCCATCAAGGCGCATGCGCTGTATCGCCGCGATGTGGAGTACGTGGTGAAAGACGGCGAGGTGCTCATCGTCGATGAGTTCACCGGACGCCTGATGCCGGGGCGGCGCTGGTCCGACGGACTGCACCAGGCAGTCGAAGCGAAAGAAAACGTCAAGATCGAGCGCGAGAACCAGACGCTGGCGACGGTGACCTTCCAGAATTACTTCCGCATGTACAAGAAGCTGGCCGGCATGACCGGTACGGCGGAGACGGAAGCCGCCGAGTTCGACAAGATCTACAAGCTGGAAGTGGTGGTGATTCCGACGAACCGCGAGATGCTGCGCATCGAAAATTCCGACGTGGTGTATCGCACGGAGAAAGAAAAGTACTTCGCGGCGGCGGAAGAGATCATGAAGTTCGCGGAGACTGGCCAGCCGGTGCTGGTGGGCACCACATCGGTGGAGAAGTCGGAGCGGCTGTCGGACCTGCTGAAGAAGAAGGGCGTGAAGCACGTCGTGCTGAACGCCAAGTATCACGAGAAAGAAGCCGAGATCGTTGCGCAGGCCGGACGCAAGGGCGCGATCACCATCGCGACCAACATGGCCGGCCGCGGCACCGACATTCTGCTGGGCGGCAACGCCGAGTTCATGGCCAAGCAGGAGTGCGATCAAGAAGGGAATCGCGCAGCAGTTGAAGGCTGCTGCGGGCGAGGTCACGGCCAAGCCGGACGATCCGAACCTTTCGTACTTCTATTACGGCGGCAACGAGTACCAGGTGCCGACCGCGCAGTGGCAGGAGCTGAACGCGAAGTACAAGGCCGAGACCGACGTCGAGCATGAAGAAGTGGTCAGCGCGGCGGCCTGTTCATCCTCGGCACCGAGCGCCATGAGGCGCGGCGCATTGACAACCAGCTTCGCGGACGCGCGGGCCGCCAGGGCGATCCGGGCGCGTCGCGCTTCTACCTTTCGCTGGAAGATGACCTGATGCGCATCTTCGCCAAGGAGTGGGTGTCGAACCTGCTGCAGCGGCTGGGCATGGAAGAGGGCGTTCCGATCGAGTCGGGGCTGATTACGCGGCGCATCGAGGCGGCGCAGAAGGCCGTGGAAGGACAGAACTTCGAGGCCCGCAAACACGTGCTCGAGTATGACGACGTGATGAACAAGCAGCGCCAGGCGGTGTATGGACTGCGGCGTCAACTGCTGGAAGGGCTCGACCAGAAGGAACTCATCCTCGAGGATTACGTTCGCGACATTCTCGGCGGGCTGCTCGACAAGTACTGCGGCAAGGATGCGCATCCGGAAGATTGGGACATCAAGAACCTGAAGGCGCAGGTGTTCACGCGGTTTGGCGTGGACATCGATGCGGAAGGCATCGACGCCGAGAAGCTGAACCGCCAGGAGCTGGGCGATGCGATCTTCGAGAAGCTGAAGGCGCGCTACGACGCCAAGGAGCAGCTGATCGGCGCCGACGCGATGCGCCATCACGAGCGCATCATCATGCTCAGCGTGCTCGACCAGCAGTGGAAAGACCACCTGCTCAGCATGGACCACCTGCGCGAAGGCATTGGATTGCGCGGCTACGGGCAGCACGATCCGCTGGTGGAGTACAAGCGCGAATCGTTCGACATGTTCGAAGCCATGATGGAGCGCTTCGAAGAAGAGACGGTTCGCTACCTGTACCTGATGCAGGTGATCGAAGCGCCGGGAAGATGGCGGTCGTATAGCAGCGGCGGTCCGGTGGATGGCGGTACGCAACGGCGGCGCGGTCGATCTGCTGGCTTCGGAGACGGCGGCAACGGATCGGCAATGGGCAGCGCTCGCGGGCGGCGACTTCCATGGACGACATGGAAGAGGCGTTCCAGCGGCGCAAGCGCCGCGAACTGGAGCAGGCGCGCATGGCCGGTGGCGGCGAGCAGGAAGCCGTGCAGCAGGTTGTGCGCGGCGACAAGGTGGGACGCAACGATCCTTGTCCTTGCGGCAGCGGGAAGAAATACAAGAAGTGCTGCGGAGCGTAAGCAGGCGGCCGCGTTAGGTATGTATCCCGTCGCGGGTGCGGCGGGATATTCTTTTGGGTGAGATGATGGCAGCTGCGTTCGAGGTTCCGATGGCCTTGTGTCCACGCTGTGGTGCGGAGTTGCCGGAGCAGGCGCTGTTCTGCCAGCAGTGCGGCGAGGCGGCTTCGGTCTCGCGGCAGCGTGTGGCACGCGAGGAACGAGGCTCCGCCGCCGTTAGAGCCCGAGGCAGTTGCGCCTGCGGTAGTGTCGGGAGCTGTTTCGCGCGCCGAGCGGGGCGGGAACCCGTTGCCGATTCCCGAAAATATCGCCGCCGTAATTGCCTACATCACGATCATTCCCGCCATCGTGTTCGCCTACGTCGAGCCCTTTCGGCGCAACCTGTTCGTGCGGTTTCACGCGTTCCAGCACATCTTGTTGTTTGTGGCAGGACTTGCATTCACGCTCGCGTTCTCTCTGGTGGTGATGGTATTGCAACTGATTCCCTTTATGCGCGTGCTGGTGTTTCCGCTTATCGGGCTGATCTCGCTGGCGTGGGTCTTCCTGTGGGCCCTGCTGGTGATGAAGGCCTATCACTACGAGATGTTCAAGCTGCCTTGGATCGGCGACCTGGCCGAGGAGTGGAGCCGCCGGTAGCGCCCCGTTCTGCCCGTGCGTGACGCGGGCGAAGAGGATCGTTCCACCTTTTCAAGACCAAGGGAAAGGATGGAGCACCGCAGCGTCCCCTACAACGCGGCCGTTTCATTTACCTTTTCTCAGCCGGAAGTCTGTATCCTGATTGATTCAGTTTCGCGAGTGTCGTTGGGCGCACCAGCGTCGGCGGGCATGGGAAAGGGTCTGTGAAGATCAGGGTTTTCTATCACGACAAGTGTTTTGACGGGGCGTGCTCGGCAGCGCTTTTTTCGCGTTTCTATCGCGAGCGCATCCGCGAGCACGTTGAGTTCGAGTACATGGGACTGGTGCATCGCGCGGGTGCGCTGTTCGATGAAGCCGACTTCACCGGCGATGAGAATGCGATTGTCGACTTCAAGTATTCGCCGTCGCCGCGCATCAAGTGGTGGTTTGACCATCACCAGAGCGCGTTTCTCACGCCTGAGGACGCAGTCGCACTTCGAGCAGCGACACCAGCAACACCAAGTTTTACGACCCTGACTATCGCTCGTGCACCAAGTTCATTGCGGTGATCGCGAAGGAGCGCTTCGGCTTCAATCCCGAGCCGGTCGAGGAGTTGATGGAGTGGGCCGACATCATTGACGGCGCGCTCTACGACTCGCCGCAGACAGCCGTCGAGATGAGCGAGCCGGCGATGAAGCTGACCATGGTGATTGAGTCGAACCAGCAGGCGGGATTCATTCCGCGGCTGATTGAGATGCTGGCATATCAGCCGCTGGCGGAGATCGTCGCCACGCCCGAGATTGCCGAGCGGCTGCCCGGCGCTGATGGAGCGGCATCGCAAGTCGATCGAGATTCTGCGCGAGCGCACTGAGTGCAAAGACGGCACGGTGTTCTTCGACGTCACCGACCACGAACTTGAGGGCTACAACAAGTTTGTGCCGTACTACCTGAATCCGAGCTGCACCTACAGTGTGGGACTCAGCAAGAGCAGCTTCCGGACGAAGGTTTCGGTGGGGTCGAATCCGTGGGCGCCAGTAGAGCCGATGGTGAACCTCGCGAAGATTTGCGAGCGCTACGGCGGCGGTGGACACGCGCGCGTGGGCGCGATCTCGTTTCCTCCGGGACAATTCGAAGTGGCGCGGCAGGCGGCGAAGGACATTGTGGAGGAGTTGAGGGCGGCCTACTCGGAGCAGGTAAGCGCGTAGCGAGTGCCGCAGAGTTGTACCGCATCGTGACCACAGCCGAAAATCCGAATGAAGATATTTTCGAGGACGAATTCTTTGCGTCCTTGTATGACTGCCTCAATCCCTGGTCGGTCAGCGACGACTTCTACCTTAAGCAGGCCGCCGCCTGCTGCGGTCCGGTACTCGACCTTGGCTGCGGAACAGGCGCACTGGCGTGCCGAATGGCTGCTAGAAACCTTGAGCTGACAGGTGTCGATCCGTCCGAAGCCATGCTTCGCGTCGCGCAGTCACGGCTCGGCGCGGACAGGGTTAAGTGGATCAGGTCAGACGGACAGAGCTTGCGGCTCAGGCAGCGGTTTGACTTCGTTTACATGACTGGACATGCCTTCCAGCAACTGCTGACAGACGAGGATGCGGTCGCATTGCTGCGAACTGCCAGCGACCATCTCCAGGATGAGGGAAGGTTTGTCTTCGAAACGCGTAACCCCGCCGCCCAAGCCGTGGCTGAGGTGGACCCCGGAACACTCTGAGCGCACAGTCCAGTCGGACCGGTACGGCCGGATCTCATTGTTCTATGACGCTCAAGCCGATCCTGCCAGCGGCGTTGTCACGATTGGTGAGCATTATCACTTGCTGGACCGGGGAGTGCAGCGAGTGGGACGTAATCGTATCCGCTTCGTTGATCAGGGACACTTGTCTCGCCTGTTGGTGCAAGCTGGCCTGGCAGCAATCGAGTGGTACGGGGATTGGGACTGCAAGCCTTTCTCCCCAACGAGTGCAGAGATCATCGTGGCGACGTGTCGCTTCCGGCCATAAAAACAGAAGGGGCCACGTCCACTTTGTACTGTTAGCTTTTTGGCATGACGCGCACGACCTGGCGCAGCGTCACCGGCCAGCCGTGATGCAGTCGGTTGGCGACCTTGCTTCCGGTTTTGGCGCCATGCGCGGCCAGCAGGGAACGCACCAGTTCCTGATCGCGTTCCTCACACGCACCCAGCACTTCCACGCCAACAAATTCAGGATGGTAGCGTTTCTCTTTGACGAAGCTGCCGGTGGGGTCCCAGACGAACGCGAGGCCGCCGGTCATGCCTGCGCCGAAGTTGGTGCCGGTGGGGCCGAGGATGAGCACCGCCCCGCCCGTCATGTACTCGCAGGCGTGATCGCCCACGCCTTCGACCACGGCGGTCGCTCCCGAGTTACGAATGGCGAAGCGTTCACCGGCGCTGCCGACGGCGAAGAGCGAGCCGGCGGTGGCTCCGTAGAGCGCAACGTTGCCCACGATGACTTGTGCCGACTCGGCGCGTGCCAGCTTGCCGCGCGTGCGAATGACGAGTTCGCCGCCGGAGAGCCCTTTGCCGACGAAGTCGTTGGCCTGGCCTTCGAGCACGAGCTTCATGCCTTCGCCCGCGAACGAGCCGAACGATTGTCCGGCGGTGCCGCGCAGGCGGAAGTGAATGTCGGGCTGCAAGCTCCGGCTGCTGCGTGCGCAACAATGCCAACTCGCCGGAGAGTCGCGCGCCGAGGCTGCGATCTTCGTTGCGCACGTTGGCGCTTAACTCGAATGGCTTGCCGGCTGCGACCGCGGAAAGCGCGGGCTTGACCCATGCATCATCGATCGGCAGGCGTTCGTCAGGACGCCAGTTGCGCTCGCCTTGCCAACTGCGCGGGCCGTCGCCGGTTTGCGCCAGCATGGGCAGCGAGGTCGAGCTTGCCGTCGTGACGAACTTGCTCCAGCAGATCGGTGCGTCCGATGGCAGCTTGCAAGCTCGGCAGGCCAAGGTCGGCCAGCAGACGTTGCAAGTCTTCGGCGATGTTCATGAAGAAGCTTCACCACGTGCTCGGGCTTGCCGCGGAACTTCGCGCGCAACTCTGGCTTCTGTGTCGCGATGCCTGTCGGACAGGTGTTGAGATGGCATTGGCGCGCCATGTCGCAGCCCAGAGAAACCAGCACAGCGGTACCGAAAGAAAATTCGTCAGCGCCGAGCAGCGCGGCGATGAGAACGTCGCGGGCGGTGGAGAGCCCGCCATCGGTGCGCAGACGCACGCGGCCACGCAATCCATTGGCGCGCAGAACTTGTTGCGCCTCGCTAAGGCCAAGCTCCCAGGGATTTCCGGCGTGCTTGATGCTGCTCAGCGGAGACGCGCCGGTGCCGCCGCTGTGTCCGGCGATAACGATGTAGTCGGCGTACGCCTTGGCGACGCCCGCGGCAACCGTGCCCACGCCCAGTCTGCGATACCAGTTTCACGCCGACGGGCGCGCGCGGGTTGATGCGCTTCAAGTCGTAAATGAGCTGCGCCAGGTCTTCGATGCTGTAGATGTCGTGATGCGGCGGCGGACTGATGAGCGAAACGCCGGGCTGCGCGTGGCGCAGGCGCGCGATGAGTTCGCTGACCTTGTGTCCGGGAAGCTGGCCGCCTTCGCCGGGCTTGGAGCCTTGCGCGATCTTGATCTCCAACTCTTCGGCGTGGATGAGGTATTCCGCGGTGACGCCGAAGCGACCGGAAGCGACCTGCTTGATCTTGTTGTTGCGCAGCGACACCACGCCGCGGTCGTTGCCGTCGGGCTTGATAGGCCGCGGGATCTTCGCCGCCTTCGCCGGTGTTGGAGCGCGCGCCCAGCTGGTTCATGGCGATGGTGATGGTCTGGTGCGCCTCTGGGACTGAGCGAGCCCAGCGACATGGCGCTGGCGATGAAGCGCTTCACCAGGCTCGATGGCGGCTCAACTTCGGTGAGTTCCAACTTCGGACCTGCGGCCTTGATCTGCAACAGGTCGCGCAGCACGGCAGGTTCGCGCTGCATCCGTCGCGCGCGCATACGCCGACCACGCTTCAGCCGGAGCAAGCGTTGTCGCGGATTGCGTGGAAGCACGCGCCGCGCCCACGGCCATCTGCAAATCGCGCGTGCGTTGCGGCTGCCAGGTGTGCGGCTCGGCGCCCTCGGCTCTGCGGAAACGCACCCAGCCGTAATCGGGCAGGTCGAGACTCTGCGGCTCGGCCTTCCACGACGAACGCAGCGCGGCTTCGATGTCGGCGAAGTTCTGGCCACCCATCGGCGAAGCCGTGCCGGGGAAGCAAAGGTCAGTGATTTCGGCGTCGAGGCCGAGAACGTCGAACAGTTGCGCAGCGCGATAACTGTCGAGCACCGAGATGCCCATCTTCGACATGACTTTCGCCAGGCCGGTATCGAACACTTTCAGCAGGCGTCGCTTCGCCTTCATCGCCCGCCAGCGAACGCGCGGTTTGCAGCGCGAGCCACGGACAGACAGAACCTGCGCCGTAGCCGATGAGCACGGCGGCGTGGTGCACGTCGCGGCAGTCGCCGGCTTCGAGCACGAGTCCGACGGTGGTGCGCAGTCCGGCCTTCACCAGCGCATGATGCACCGCGCCGGTGGCCATCGCCATCGGAATCGGGCAGCACGGTGATCGCACGCAGTGCGGTCGGTCATCAGAAGAATGCGAACTCCGCCGCTGACCAGGGCGACGGCGCGCTCCTGCAAGTCGCGCACGGCCTGCTTCAGCGTGGAGTCATCGGCAAAGGTGCAATTGAGGTGCGCCAGAGGGAACTGATCGCGCAGCGCGTAACTGCCCTCATGCAGCGCCGCCATCTGTCCGAGCGAAAGAAACGGCGACGGCAGACCAGGCCGGGAACAGGAGCGTGCTTGTCGAGCAGATGCGGCCACGGGCCCAGGCGCGTGCGCAGCGAGACCACGCACGACTCGCGCAGCGAATCGATCGGCGGGTTCGTGACCTGCGCAAATCGCTGGCGGAAGAATCCATAAAGCGGGCGCGGAGAGTGAGCCAGCGGCGCGATGGGCGTGTCGTCGCCCATCGACCACATGGCCTCCTTGCCCTCCAGCGCCATCGGCGCCACGACCATCTTCACTTCTTCGCGGGTGTAGCCGAAGCCGCGTTGCAGGCGCGTCAGCTCATCTTTCTCCAGAGCTGTGACCGGAGTTGCGGCAGCCTCAAGCGGAATGTCTTCGATCAGCTCCGAGTACGGCGAGAGGTCATCGAAGTAGCGGTCAAGCTCCTCGCCCTCGATCAGCCGGTTGCGCTCGAGGTCGAGCAGAATCATCTGCCCGGGACCAAGGCGTCCGCTGCGAATAATGGTGTCGGTATCGACGTCGGCGAGGCCGACTTCCGAGCCGGCGACGATCAGTCCGCTGTCGGTGATCGACGAAACGGCAAGGACGAAGGCCGTTGCGATCCAGCGCCGCGCCCACCAGCCGGCCATCGGTGAACACCAGCGCCGACGGCCCGTCCCACGGCTCCATGCAAGTCGGCGTGATAGCGATGGAATGCCGACTCCTTGATGCCGATGGCCGGAGGCAGCATCATGCGCACGGCTTCGGCGATGTTGCGATCGTAGTTGCAGAGCAACTCGGCGACTTCATCGAGACTCATCGAGTCGGAGCCATCGGGCGTATAGAGCGGATCGCACTCGCGCGGCAGCAGCGCACTGCGAGCATCTATGTGCGCGCGGTTGCTCCAGATAGTGTTGATCTCGCCGTTGTGCGCCACCATGCGCAGCGGCTGGGCGCGGTCCCACGAAGGCAGAACGTTGGTCGCGTAGCGCTGATGAAAAACCGCGAAGTGCGTGGTGTACTGCTTGTTCTGCAAGTCGAGATAGAAACTCGTGCAGCGTGCGGCCGGCGCACATCGCCTTGTAAACCAGCGTGCGCGTGGAGAGAGAACAGACGTACGTCTAGTTGCCGCCGCGTTCAAACGCCTTGCGCGCGCGGAAAAGACGCTGCTCCAGTTCGTTGGCATCGCCGGTAAAGTCGTCGGCGGTAGTCATCAGCGCCTGGCGAATCACAGGCATAGTACCGGCAGCGATTTCACCTAGAACTTCGCGCGCGATGGGAACGTCGCGCCAGCCCAGCCACTCGAATCCCTGGGCGTAGATGCAAGCCTTGAAGCGTTGCGCGTCGCGCTGAGCAACCTCTTCGTCGTGCGGCAAGAACAGCATGCCCACGGCGAGCGGCTGTCCAGGCCGCAAAAACAGCGAAGCCTGGCTCAGAAGATAATCACGCGGAACGGCGGTCTGGATGCCGACGCCGTCGCTGCTCTTGCCGTCAGCAGCAATCGCGCCGCGATGCGCAAGGCGCCCGAGTGCGGTCAGGGCGAGACGAAGAATTTCGTGTTCGGAACGTCCGTGCAGGGTCGCAACGAAGCCGACTCCGCAGGAGTCGTGATCGAACCGGGAGTCGAGCAGGTTCTTGCCACCAGTAGGAAAGTTGCTACAACCCATAGTCCACTATATATGGATTACGGGGTCGAAATGAAGCGGTAAGTTTTCCTCAGGCAACGAACTTTTGTGGGACGCTGCTGGAGTCGCAAGGAATATGGCAGAGTAGATGGCAATGGCCGCCGAATCCAGCCAGCAACGCCGATCGCTTGTTGCGTTCAGCTATCCTGACTTCACGCTCTACCAGTTGGCGCGGCTGTTCACCGTGATGGCGACGGAGATGCAGTCGGTGGCAGTCGGATGGCAGGTTTTCGAAATCACCAAGCGGCCGCTCGACCTCGGCTATGTCGGCCTGGCGCAGTTCTGGCCCACGATCGTGCTGTTTCTCGTCGCCGGACACGCCGCCGATCGCTTCAACCGGCGCAACATCGTGGCGCTTTGCTATGCGGGTCTCGGCCTCGCATCCACGGCGCTCTTTTTGCTGACCATCAGCGGGTCACGTTCCATGCATGCCATTTATGCGGCGCTGACGCTGGTCGGCGTTGTGCGCTCGTTCAACGGCGCGGCGGGACAATCCATGGTGCCGCAGTTGGTGCCGGAAAAAGATTTCCCCAACGCTGTGGCCTGGTCGCAGACGGTTTTCAACGCCGCGGTGATCATTGGTCCTGCGCTGGGCGGATTCATCTACGCGATTTTCCGCGGACCGGCGGCGGTGTACGCCAGCTCGATGGTTGCGGGCGCGGTGTCAGTGATCGCGGTCAGCCGGATCAAGCTGAATCCAGCGAAGCGCGAGCGTGAGCCCGTGAGTCTATCGACTTTGTTCGCGGGCCTGCGGTTCATCTGGCAGAAGAAGCTGGTTCTCGGAACAATCTCGCTGGACCTGTTCGCCGTGCTACTGGGCGGAGCGGTCGCGCTGCTGCCGGTGTATGCGCGCGACATCCTGCACACCGGCCCGTGGGGACTCGGCATTCTGCGCAGCGCACCCGCAGTTGGCGCGACGGTGATGGCGGTGCTGCTGGCGCATCGTCCGCTGAAACGGCACGCCGGCACGACCATGCTGTGGTGTGTGGCGGGTTTCGGCGTGTTCACCATCGTATTCGGACTCTCGCGCAACCTATATCTGTCGCTAGGGGCGTTGCTGCTGCTGGGCGCGTCCGACATGGTCAGCGTGATCATTCGCGGCACGCTGGTGCAGCTGTCTACGCCCGACGAAATGCGCGGACGCGTCAGTTCGGTGAATTCGCTGTTCATTGGGACGTCGAACGAATTCGGCCAATTCGAATCGGGCCTCACGGCGCAATGGTTTGGCACCGTGCCGGCGGTGGTGATCGGCGGAGTGGGTACGCTTGTCGTTATCGTAATGTGGGCGTGGCTGTTTCCGGAATTGCGCGGCGCGGACCGGCTGGTTTCGAAGCTGGAGGTCGAACCAGAGCACGAGACGCCATGAGTCCGACGTCGGCATATTACGCCAGCCATTTGCGGCATGAGCTGTGCGCGCGCAACCGCGAATTCGCGCGCACGGGGAAGTTAGCCCATGTGGAAAGTTACGGGGCGATGCCCGTGATTGTCTATCAGCCTGACGAGCAGCGCCACGGCAACTTTCTCGACGAAACGTACGCCGCGATCTTAAGCAATACCGATTGGCGCAAGCGCCTGGAAAAGATTCACGCTCAAGCGCGCAGCTTGTTGCCCAAAGGCGATTACCGTTGGAAGGAGCTGGACTCATGCACCAGCTCCGACGCGTTGCTGATGAACGTCTTCTGTTATCCCGATGTGCTGCATGACTCGCGCGTGCTCTCGCTGCTCGGTATCGCGGGCGAAGCGAGCGCAACGTTCGGGTTCAAGGCGCGGGTTCCCCTGGCGAGCGGACTCTTCGATCGCACCGAAGTCGATCTCAAGCTGGGCGACCTGCTCATCGAAGCGAAGCTGACGGAATCGGACTTCCAGTCAAGGAGTTTCGATACCGTTCGCGGCTACCGCGACTTCAAGTCAGTGTTCGATTCCAGGGCCTTGCCACGAACTGGCGGGAAATTCCAGGGTATCAGTTGATCCGGAATGTTTTGGCGGCTTTTGCCAACCAGTGCACCTTCTGCGTGCTGCTCGATCAGCGACGGCCTGACTTGATCGAGCAATGGTATGCGGTGATGCGGTGCGTGCGTCCGGCTGAACTTCGGATTCGATGCAAGGTGCTGACGTGGCAGGAGTTAAGCGAGGCTCTTCCGGAAAGTCTGCGAGCGTTTCTTGCGGCGAAGTACGGCATCGGCGCTCCTGGGTTCAAAATCCATCAACTCGCTCATGCGCAAGAGTTTAGCGAATAAATCGCCGGTAATCTCAAGACCCTGGTCGTCTCGCGGCACGGCATTAGTATCTCTTATAAACCATTAGAACATGATTAGTAACTCTAACTCGACCGTGAATATTTCTAATTTCTCTCGACGCGAACCCGCCAACTTCGGTATAACTCACAAATCACGTATGTCGATTCCAGCCCAATCCCGATGGATTTCATTAGCGGTTCGCTGCTGGCGAACACGCGGCTGGTTTTGGCCTTGGTACGTCCCCTAACTCTGGTACTCCTCCTAGGAGTAGCGGTCAAACTTGCAGGTGCGGGGACGTAGGCTAGCTCAATAAGAGATTTCTAAAAGCCACTTACCCCGCAAGGCGGAAAGTGGCTTTTCCTTTTATCCGCACAACTTCACACGAGAGCAGAGCGAAGAGGAGCAGATGTCAGCAGACAGCGGTAAGTCGCACAGCAGAGCCATCACGGACGGTCCGAACCGGGCCGGCGCCCGCTCGATGTTCAAAGCGGTTGGCTTTACCGACGAAGATTTGCAGAAGCCGATCATCGGCATCGCCAACACCTGGACGGAAGTTGGGCCTTGCAACTATCACTTGCGAGAACTCGCTGCCGCCGTGAAAGAAGGCGTTCGCGCGGCAGGCGGCACGCCGATGGAATTCAACACCATCGCGGTCTCCGACGGCATCACCATGGGTACTGATGGCATGCGCGCTTCGCTGGTGAGCCGTGAAGTAATTGCCGACTCGATTGAGCTGGTGACGCGCGGCCACATGTTCGACGGACTGGTGGCGCTGTCGAGTTGCGACAAGACGATTCCTGGCACGGTGATGGCGATTGCGCGCCTCGATATTCCGGCGCTGATGCTCTACGGCGGATCGATCGCGCCCGGCCACTATCATGGGCGCGACGTCAGTATTCAAGACGTGTACGAAGCTATCGGCAAGTTCAGTCAGGGCAAGATGAACGAGTCCGAGCTGAAAGACATGGAAGACCATGCGTGTCCGGGCCCGGGCGCTTGCGGCGGCCAGTTCACGGCCAACACCATGTCCACCGCGTGCGAGTTCCTCGGAATCTCTCCTTTCGGCAGCAATGCAGTTCCCGCACCGTCTCCCCTGAAAGCTGAAGTTGCGAAGAAGGCCGGCCAACTGGTCATGGAGCTAGTGCGTCGCGATGTTCGGCCGTCGCAAATCATTACCGACGCGGCGTTGAAGAATGCGATGACCTGCGTTGTGGCATCGGGCGGATCGACGAACGCAGTGCTGCATCTGCCGGCGATCGCCAATGAGTTGGGGCTGCGCTTCTCGCTCGATGAAATCAATGCCATCTGCGGACGTACTCCGGTGCTGTGCGACCTGAAGCCGGGTGGCCGCTTCATGGCGACGGATTTTTTCCGTGCCGGTGGCACAAAGCTGTTGGGACACATCCTCGCCGAGGCCGGCCTACTGAACAAAGACTGCCTCACCGTAACGGGAAAGACGATGGGCGAGGAGACCAAAGAAGCGACGGAGCAAGCCGGGGCAGGAAGTGATTCGTCCGGTGGAGCGCGCGCTGAGCCCCACGGGCGGGCTGGCGATTCTGCGCGGCAATCTCGCACCGCGAAGGCTGCGTGGTGAAGCTCGTAGGGCACGAACGCCGTGACCATCGCGGGCCGGCGCGGGTATTCGAGAGCGAAGAAGACGCGTATGCCGCCGTGCAGAGTTCGCAGATCAAGGCCGGCGATGTGGTTGTAATTCGCAACGAAGGCCCACGTGGTGGTCCGGGCATGCGCGAAATGCTGGCGGTCACTGCATCGTTGGCGGCGACGCCGCTGAGCGAGCACGTTGCGCTGCTGACTGACGGACGGTTTTCCGGTGCGACCCACGGCTTCATGATTGCTCACGTGGCGCCCGAGGCCGCGGTGGGCGGGCCGATCGCAGCCGTGCACGAGGGCGACATCATTCACATTGACGTCGCCAACGGTCGCTTGCAACTGGAAGTTTCAGACGAGGAATTGAAACGTCGCCTCACGAAGTGGGTGGCTCCGGCGCTACGTTACAAAACGGGCGTGTTTGCCAAGTACGCACTCAGCGTTTCGTCGGCGGCCTTGGGAGCTATTACTACGCCCGAGCTGGGGGAGGGGGGTATGAGGTAGGGCAGAGGTAGGAGAGGGCAGAAGGTGCGAAAACGTTAAATATACGCCGGGCTTACCCTGCATCATGTTCGAATCTGGTCGCCGCGGGAGCACGAGGGAAATGAGCAAAATGAAGTTAACGGGTGCACAAATTGTTTGGAAATGCCTGGAACACGAAGGCGTGGACGACTGTCTTCGGATATCCGGGCGGATGCGTTTTGCCCTTGTACGACGCGCTGCAACACACTCCCAGCATTCACCATGTGCTGGTGCGGCACGAGCAGGGCGCGGCGCACATGGCTGATGGCTACTCGCGCGCTACGGGCAAGGTCGGTGTGGCGCTGGCGACCTCAGGCCCCGGCGCAACCAACCTGGTGACCGGCATTGCAACTGCGATGCTGGACTCAACGCCGATCGTTTGCCTCACCGGCCAGGTGGGTAGCAAATTCATCGGCACCGATGCCTTCCAGGAAATCGACATCACCGGCATCACCATGCCGATCACCAAGCATAACTACATGGTGACTGACGTGAATGACATCGCGCGCACGCTGCGCGAGGCGTTCATCATTGCGCGCTCGGGACGCCCGGGGCCGGTGCTGGTTGACATCACTAAAGACGCGCAGATGGCGTCGTGCGATTTCGAGTGGGAATTCATTCAGCCGCGTCTGCGTAAGCTCGACAACTGGGGCGAGCCCGACAATTCACACATTGCCGCCGCTGCAGCCCTCATCAACAAGGCCGAGCGTCCGGTAATCCTCGCTGGACACGGCGTGATGCAGTCCGGCGCGATGCAGGATCTGCAGTTACTGGCCGAAACCAGCGACATTCCAGTGGCCCTGACGCTGCTGGGATTGGGTGCGTTTCCGCACTTCCATCCGCTGTCGATGGGCATGATGGGCATGCACGGAGAGGCCTGGGTCAACGAGGCCATTCAGACCGCCGACCTGCTGATTGCGCTGGGCATGCGCTTCGACGATCGCGTCACCGGCAAGCTCGACAGCTACGCGCAGGGTGCGAAGAAAATCCACGTCGATATCGACGCGTCCGAGATTCACAAGAACGTGGCAGCCGACGTCGCCATCGTTGGCGACCTGAAGCAGGTGCTGCCCAAGCTGATTCCGCAGGTCACGCAACAGAAGCGCACAGAATATTGGGCCGAGATCAACGGCGCGAAAGGCGAGGTCGCCGTGCGCGATATCCGCAACATGCCCGACACCGGTCATCTCTACGCGGCACACGTCATCAACGACCTGTGGCGCGAGACCAAGGGCAACGCGCTTATTGTCACCGACGTGGGCCAGCACCAGATGTGGGAGGCGCAGTATTACCACCACAGTGATCCCCACTCGCTGATCACTTCGGGCGGACTCGGCACGATGGGCTTCGCGCTGCCGGCAGCCATTGGCGCAAAGTTCGCGCGGCCCGACGCCGATGTCTGGGTAATCGTCGGCGACGGCGGCTTCCAGATGACCATGGCCGAACTCGCCACCATGGTGCAGGAAGGCATCAAGGTCAACATCGCCATCATCAACAACGGCTATCTCGGAATGGTGCGCCAGTGGCAGGAATTCTTCTACGAGCGCAACTACGCGGCCACGCCGCTGGTCAATCCTGATTTCACCAAGATTGCCGAAGCCTACGGAATTCTCACCTTCGCGGTCACCCATCGCGACGAAGTGGCCGCAACCGTGCGCAAAGCGCGCGAACATGAAGGCCCAGTGCTCATTGATTTCCGCGTCGAGCAGGAAGACTCCGTGTACCCCATGGTTCCCGCGGGCAAGGCGCTGCACGAGATGATTCGGCGCCCCAGCGCCATCGTGGAAACGGCGGCAGACGAGTAAACATTTATGACAATGACCTATTTGTTAGACGTTGCAAACCATACTGGCGTGGTGACGCGCATCTCGCTGATCTTTCGGCGGCACGGCGCGAACCTTCAGTCCCTGTCGACGGCGAAGACCGAGCATCCCTCGATCGTGCGCATCGTGATCACTGCCGAAATCGAGCGCCGCCCCGCCGAGCGCATCAAGGGACAGCTCGCCAAGCTGGTCGACATCTTCAAGGTTGACATGATCTCGCATGAAGAGGGCACCTTCCGCGCCTTCGGCATGATGAAGATCGCGTGCACCTTGCAAACCAGGCCGCAGATTCTGCAGCTGCTGGAAATCTTCAACGGCCGCGTGCTCGAGCTCACCACCGAATGGATCTTGGTGGAGATGACCGGCACGCCCGAACAGCTCGAGGGCCTGCTGCACGTGCTGCAACCCTACGGAATTCTCGAAGCAGTGGAGACGGGACCGATCGTCATCCGCCGCAATTCGCCGCGCCACGCCGCCCGTCCGCAACCCACGTGGGAAGTGGTGCCCGGCGCGCTGGCCACAAGTTCAACAACCAATTCATCGCAAGAGGAGAAACGCAATGGCACAAATCTTTTATGACAACGATGCTGATCTTTCGCTGGTACAAGCTACGAAGGTCGCCATCATCGGATACGGATCCCAGGGCCACGCGCACGCTCTGAACCTGCGTGACAGCGGCGTTGACGTTCGCATCGGACTCTACGAAGGCAGCCGCTCGAAGGATCGCGCCGAAGCCGCGGGCCTGAAAGTTATGTCTGTAGCCGACGCTTCCGCCTGGGCTGACACCATCATGGTCCTCATCCACGACACCGAACAGGCCAAGGTCTATCACCGCGACATTCAGCCCAACCTGAAGCCCGGCAACACGCTGATGTTCGCTCACGGTTTCAACATTCGCTTCGCCACCATCAAGTCCCCTGCGGGTGTGGACGTCAGCATGATCGCGCCCAAGGCTCCCGGACATCGCGTGCGCGAAGTCTTCGTCGAAGGCGGCGGAACCCCGTGCCTCATCGCAGTGGAGCAAGACGCCACCGGCAAGGCGTGGCAGTATGCGCTTTCCTACGCTAAGGGAATCGGCGGGACCCGCGCCGGCGTCCTCAAGACCACCTTCACCGAAGAGACCGAGACCGACTTGTTTGGCGAACAGGCCGTGCTTTGCGGCGGCGCCAGCGCCCTCGTCAAAGCCGGATTCGAAACACTCGTCGACGCCGGCTATCAGCCCGAAGTCGCATACTTCGAGTGCTTGCACGAGCTCAAGCTGATCGTCGACCTGATGTATCGCGGCGGCCTCAGCTACATGCGCTACTCGGTGAGCGACACCGCCGAGCACGGCGACTACACCGCGGGCAAGCGCCTCATCACCGACGAAACGAAGAAAGAGATGCGGCAGATTCTCGCAGAGATCCGCAACGGCAAATTCGCCGCAGAGTGGATCAAGGAAAACGAAACGGGCCGCCACAACTTCATCGCCGAGCGGCAGAAGCAGCGCCAGCACCTCATCGAGACCATCGGCGAAGGCCTGCGCGACATGATGCCGTTCCTAAACCCGGTGAAGGTGAAAGACATCGAAGCTCCGGCGAAGCAAGCCAAGAAAGAAGAGCCGGTCGCAGCAACAACCACGTAACGCAATTGCGTCAGGGCACGACTTTAGTCGTGCCGTACGCGCCTCTTATTTTCCCCTCGCGGACTTTAGTCCGCGAGGCCATTTCACAGGGGAACCCACGATGTCGTTTTTTTCGCAAAGCAAATTCGTCTGGAAGAATGGCGAAATCATTCCCTGGTCCGACGCCACCACGCACATGTCGGCCCACGGACTGCATTACGGCACCGGCGTCTTCGAAGGCATTCGCTGTTACAACACCGTGCACGGCCCGGCGGTCTATCGCCTCGACGCGCACCTCGAGCGCATGTTCGAGTCGGCCCGCATGTACGGCCTGCCCATCCCCTACACCGAAGAACAGCTCACGCGCGGCGCGCTGGATATCGTCAAAGCCAACGGTTTCCAGGACTGCTACCTGCGTCCCATCGCGTTCTACGGCAGCGGCAGCCTGGGTGTGCATCCCCGCAACTGCCCGGTTGATGTAGCGATCCTCGCGTGGCCGTGGGGCGCGTATCTGGGCGCCGATGCGCTGGAGAAGGGCATCCAGGTCACCGTCTCGCGTTGGAAGAAGTTCAGCTCGCTGGCCATGCCTGCGACTGCCAAGGCCTGCGGCCAGTATCTAAACTCGATGCTCGCCGTGCAAGACGCCGTGCGTCGCGGTTTTGACGAGGCGCTGCTCGTGGATGAGGAAGGCATCATCGCTGAAGGTTCCGGCGAGAACTTCTTCATGGTGCGCGACGGCAACGTGCTCACCAACGACGAGCGCGATCACGTGCTCATGGGCATCACGCGCGATTCCGTCATCACGCTGGCGCGCGACCTCGGTTACAAGGTCTATGTCGGCGAAATGCGTCTGGAAGAGTTAGAGGTTGCCGATGAAGCCTTCTTCACCGGCACTGCCGCCGAGGTTACGCCGATCGCGGCACTCGATCGCCGTCCGATTGGCAACGGTAAGCCCGGCCCGATCACGTTGGAATTGCAGAAGGCATACTTCGCCGCAACCTCAGGTCGCGATGCAAAGCATCAGGATTGGCTCACGCCGGTCGCAGCGAAGGTTGCTGCGGGACGGAGTGTTTGACGTGGCTCGGGTAGTGCTGGCCTTTAGGCCATCGTCAAAGTGGTTGCGGCAAGGAGTGTTTCACGACAGATCCGGTAGAGCTGGCCTTCAGGCCAGCGTTAAGCAGGTTTATTTGGAAGGGGCGCGGCTTCAGCCGCGCCGATGGCCGACGATTTGTATCAGGGCACGACTTTAGTCGTGCCGACCAGCGACCTTTTTAAACCCACGCGGGCTTTAGCCCGCCACGAATCATTTTTCGGAGTACATCAAAAACCGCGACCCCTGCGCTTGCGACACCGCCCGACAGGTTTTGAGGAACGCTTGACCAGCATGCGACAGCACGGTGCCAGTTCGATACACCAGCCGCAACTTGCGCTCCATGGCGAGTTCGGGGCAGGGAACGTGCACCAGTTCTCCGCTGGCGATCTCGTGTTCCACTGCGATCAGCGGCACCAGCGCGACGCCGTTTTCCATGCGGACGAACTGCTTGATGTCTTCGATCGTCGGCAACTCGACGTTCATGTGCAGCGGCGTGTTGTGTTTCTTGAACGCCTGAATGACTTTTTCGCGGTACGGACTCAGCACACTATGCGCGACAAAGCTCTCGGCGCCCAGGTCCTTGATGCCCACGTCCTCGGCCTTCGCCAGCGGATGCCGCGGGTAAACGATCAGCGCCAGTTCGTCGCGATAAAGCATGTGCGAAGTCAGCTCGTTGTCGTCGGTGCGAAACGACACCACGCCGAACTCGACATCGTGATTGAGCACCTGCGCGGGGACTTCGCGCGCCAGCGTGCGCATCACCTGGATTCGAATCATGGGATGCATGCGATGGAACATGTGCAACACCGGCAGAAGGTAGCGTGCGGTGAATTCGTTGGCAGCGATGACCAGCTTGCCCTGGTGCAGCATGCGTAACTCTTTCAGCGCCTCGGCAGCCTCTTCGCGCACGTTGAGCAGTTCTTTGGCATACGACTGCAACACCTGCCCGGCGTCGGTCAATGAGCCGTCGCGGGAAGAGCGGTCGAACAGGCGCTCGCCCAGTTCGTCCTCGAGTTTCGAGATGGTCTGGCTCACGGCTGACTGGGTGCGGTGCATGCGGGTCGCGGCCCGCGAGAAGCTTTTTTCCTCGGCCACGGCCAGAAAGGTTTCAAGTTGGAAGAGCTCCATTATTACCCCCGCTCCCGAGAAGGGAAGGAAAGGTTATTAAATCACATTAACTAATGATGTGACAAGATAGATTAGTTTGACTAATCGACCACATGCCGATAAGTTTAAAGATGTCGAGAAGCTAGCGTTGACCCTGTTCTTGGGTAGGGTCGAGTTGGTTTTGGGTAGAGGCAAGCTGGTTTTTAGGTAGAGTCGAGCTTTAGCTCGGCGTTACGGCCTCTCTCTTAAATGGTTTGAGCCGGCTTTAGCCGGCGGCACAGGGATGAAGACGAATCGTACCTTGGAGGAAAAACATGAAGCGTGACCGCGTATTAGTTTTCGATACGTCGCTCCGTGACGGCGAACAGGCCCCCGGCTGCAGCATGAACGGGGACGAGAAGATCCTATTCGCCCGCAAGCTCCAAGCCTTGGGAGTTGACATCATTGAGGCCGGTTTCCCCATCGCCTCCACCGGCGACACCGAAGCGGTTCGCCGCATCGCGACCGAGATTCAGGGACCGACGATTGCGGCGCTGGCGCGCTGCGTCGAGAAAGACATCGCCGTCGCGTGGGAAGCGGTGAGCCGCTCCATGCGGCCGCGCATTCACACTTTCCTCGCGACCTCAGACATTCACCTCGCATTCAAGTTGAAGATTGGCCGCGACGAAGCATTGAAGCAGGCCAGCCGCATGGTTGCCTATGCGCGTTCGCTCTGCACCGACGTGGAATTTTCTCCGGAAGACGCGACTCGCTCTGACGTGACCTTCCTTTGCGAAGTGTTGCAGGCCGCCGTTGAATCCGGCGCGACTACGCTGAACATTCCCGACACGGTTGGCTACACCACTCCCACCGAGTACGGCGAGTTGATTCGCACCATCCGCAAGCAGGTAAAGGGAATCGAGAACGTTACCATCTCGGCGCACTGCCACAACGACCTCGGACTCGCGGTGGCGAATTCGCTGGCTGCGGTCGAAGCAGGCGCGCGCCAGGTTGAGTGCACCATCAACGGCATCGGCGAGCGCGCTGGCAACGCCTCCCTGGAAGAGATTGCCATGGCGCTGCACGTACGCGCCGATCGCTTCGGTATCGAGACCGGCATCAATCTGCCGGAGATTTACTCCACCAGCCAGTTGCTCTCGGAGTTGATTGGCTTCGAAGTTCAGCCCAACAAGGCGATTGTCGGCCGCAACGCATTCGCCCACGAGGCGGGCATCCATCAGCACGGTGTGATCAACAATCCTTTGTGCTACGAGATCATGACGCCCGAGACGGTTGGCATTCCGGCTGAGCGCATCGTTCTCGGAAAGCACTCGGGACGGCACGCGCTGGTATATAAATATCGCGAGCTGGGGCACGAACTTTCGGGCGATGAACTTAACGGTATCTACCAGGATTTCACGCGCTTGGCCGATCGCAAGAAGAACATTTATGAGCAGGACCTGATCGCCATGCTGTACGCGCATCGCGCCAGCATGCGCGAGCCGCACGGCACATCGCAGGAGATGCGTCCCGTATGAAGTTGCGTGTAGTTATTCTGCCCGGCGATGGAATCGGACCCGAAGTCACCAAACAGGCAGTCGCTGTTTTATCCACAGTCTCGGATGTCTGCGGTTACGAATTTCGTTTTGAAACCCACCGCATTGGTGGAGCGGCCATTGAGCAAGACGGCACGCCTCTGCCCGAGCGCACGCTAGCGGCCTGTCTTGAAGCCGACGCTGTTCTTCTAGGCGCTGTCGGCGACCGCCGCTTCGACCATCTCACCGGCGAAAAACGTTGCGAAGCCGGTTTACTGGCGTTGCGTCAGGCGCTCGGTGGATTCGCCAATCTTCGTCCCGTAAGAGCCTACGATGCCATTTCTGACTGCTCGCCTCTGCGCGAGGACGTAACCAAAGGCGCAGACATTCTCATCGTGCGCGAGTTGCTCGGGGGCCTGTATTTTGGCGAGCCCCGCGAACTGGCCGAAGACGGGTTTTCCGGGTACAACACCATGCGCTACCACAAAGACGAAGTGGAGCGCGTGTCGCACATTGCCTTTCAGGAAGCGTTGCGCCGCAAGCGTCTCGTTACTTCCGTGGACAAGGCCAACGTGCTGGAGACTTCGCAGCTTTGGCGTCGCACCGTAACCGAAGTTGCCAAACAGTATCCTCAGGTGCGGCTCGAGCACGCGTACGTTGATTCATTCGCCATGCAGTTGGTTACTACGCCTGCGCGCTACGATGTGGTGCTCACGGAAAATTTGTTCGGCGACATTTTGTCCGACGAAGCTGCAGTCATCAGCGGATCGCTAGGCATGCTGGCGTCAGCGAGCGTTGGCGGCAAGGTGGAGTTGTACGAGCCGGTCCACGGCTCGGCGCCTGACATTGCGGGCAAGAACCTGGCGAACCCGTTCGGAGCGATTCAATCAGCGGCCATGTTGCTGCGCTATACCGCCGGTCTCTATCACGAGTCTGACAAGATCATGCAGGCCGTTGACCGCACACTCGCAAAAGGCATGGTCACGCAGGATCTCAGCGGACGCAAGAAGCGTGCAGCCGTTCCGACCGACGTCATCGGTCAGGCCGTGGTTGAGACCGTGACCGACCTGTTGCAAATGCAGATGGCCTACCACGCAGTCTGAGTGGTAGAGCTGGCCTTCAGGACAGCTCCTAATGGCCTACTACGTGATCTGAATGGTAGAGCTGGCCTTTAGGCCAGCGTCCCAAGCCGTTTGATTTTTGTCATCACGAGGCGACTTTAGTCGCCGAGGGATCTGCTTTTCTGACTTTCAACCCGCCGCGGCGGCCTGAAATGCTTGCTGCAGCGACGGGTTTGTATCAGGCACGACTTCAGCCGTGCCCTGTAACGTAGAAAATAGAACGGGCGTCAGGGCACGACTTTAGTCGTGCCGTACGAGTCTTAAATGAGAAGGGGCTTTAGCCCCTGAGTCCGCAGCACCGATAATGTCAAAACCACAAACACTCTTCGATAGAGTCTGGGATGCCCACGTAGTCCGCGCCGCCGAAGGCGAGCCCACGCTGCTGTACATCGACCTGCACCTCGTGCATGAAGTCACCTCACCCCAGGCCTTCGAAGGCCTCCGCCTCGCTGGCCGCAAAGTGCGACGCACCGACCTGACCTTCGCCACCATCGACCACAACATTCCGACTACCACCGACGAACGCCTGGTGATCAAAGATCAGATCGCCGCCCAGCAGATTTCGACACTGCGCAAGAATTGTGAAGCCAGCGGCATTCCGTTATTTGATATTGGCTCAGGCAGGCAGGGAATCGTTCACGTGATTGGTCCTGAGCTTGGGCTGACGCAGCCGGGCAAGACGATTGTCTGTGGCGACAGTCACACCAGCACCCACGGCGCATTCGGCGCGCTGGCCTTTGGGATTGGTACCTCGGAAGTCGAGCACGTTCTCGCGACGCAATGCGTGTCGCAGACCAAGCCGCGCAGCATGCGCATCAACGTGACCGGAACGCTACCGCACGGGACGACCTCGAAAGACCTCATCCTCGACATCATCCGCCGGCTCGGCACCGACGGTGGCACGGGATATGTCATCGAATACGCCGGCGAGGCCGTCCGCGCGCTGACCATGGAAGAGCGCATGACGGTTTGCAACATGAGCATTGAGTGCGGCGCTCGCGCCGGCATGATCGCTCCCGACGACACGACGTTCGCCTACCTCGAAGGCCGCCCGTATGTTCCGCAGCGTGCTGCATGGGAAGAAGCGGTAGGGAAGTGGCGACAACTCGCAACCGACGAGGGCGCAACGTTCGATCGCGAAATCACCATCGACGGCGCAAAGCTGGAGCCCATCGTGACTTGGGGAACGAATCCAGGAATGTCGGTTCCAGTAACCGCCATCATTCCGAATCCCGACGACGCGCGCGACGCCTCCGAACGTGCAGCTATGGTGGCTGCCCTCGAATATATGGGACTCACCGCGGGTACGCGCGTCGAAGACGTAACGCTTGACCGCATTTTTATTGGCTCGTGCACGAATGGCCGCATCGAAGACCTTCGCGCTGCCGCCCAGGTCTTGCGCGGACACAAAGTTCACAGCGGAGTTGATGTTCTTGTCGTTCCCGGTTCTGAAGCTGTAAAAGTTGCCGCAGAACGGGAAGGTCTCGATCGCATTTTCAAGGAAGCCGGAGCGCAATGGCGCGAGCCAGGATGCTCAATGTGCCTGGGCATGAACCCCGACATACTCGCGCCCAAGCAACGCTGCGCCTCCACCAGCAATCGCAACTTCGAAGGCCGCCAGGGACGCGACGGCCGCACGCATCTCGTCAGCCCCGCAACCGCCGCCGCCGCCGCAGTCGCCGGCCGTTTCGTTGACGTGCGCGGCTGGGAGTACAGGAGCTAACCATGGAACCGATTCGCCAGCATCGCGGAGTGGTGGCTCCGCTGCATCGGGAGAACATCGACACCGACCAGATCATTCCCAAGCAGCACCTGAAGCGCATCGAGCGCACCGGCTTTGGCGCGTTCCTGTTTTCCGACTGGCGCTACCATCCCGACGGACGCGACCGCGAAGATTTCGTGCTGAACCACGAGCATTTTCGCGACGCGACCATCCTGGTGGCAGGCAAGAATTTCGGCTGCGGTTCGTCCCGCGAGCATGCGGCCTGGGCGCTGGGTGAATTTGGGTTCCGCGTGATTCTAGCGCCGTCATTCGCCGATATTTTCCGCAACAACGCCGGCAATAATGGCTTGCTGGTGATTGAGCTGCCAGAGAAAACTATTCAGCGCATCGCCGGGCACGCCGACACACATCGCCCCTATCACCTGTCTGTCGATCTGGAGAACCAGACGATCACCGACGACTTCGGCTTGTCAGAAAAATTTGAGGTCGAACCGTTCCGCCGTCACCGGCTACTCAATGGCTTAGACGAAATCGGTATGACGCTGGTGCACGAGGCCGACATTACGCGCTACGAGGCGCAAAATCAGGCCTGACCATCTACTAATATTCTGACAGTTTCAGAAGAATTAAATGCACGATTAGCGAAGTTTATAATCCACGCGCGCTCATTGGGTTAGGAGCGAGTGTTGTGATTTGATGGATTGACACGTAAAAAATACACGGCGTCACAAAACCGTACTCTAGGCTGTTTGCTCCCTAGAAAGAACCTCAGGGGCTGAAGCACGGTCTTCATTTTCAGCGTCTTCGGCGCGACTGAAGAGCCCGCGGAAAAAGTCGGAAAAGCAGATCCCTCGGCGACTAACGTCGCCTCGTGATGACAAAAATTAACAACTTAGACGCTGACCCTTCGGCTCCGCTCAGGGCAGGCTCTAAAGGTCAGCTCTGCCCAAAACCGCTTTTTTCCGCGCCGGTGAAGTCGTGCCCTGACGCGAAACAACTGCTAAGCGGAGTTTTTTCAGCTCGTGAAGTCGTGAACTGACGCGAAACTCGCTAACCGGAAGCAGACTCTTCACCCCTCTGCCAGCACCTTGTGGACCAGATACACCGAGATCGAGCCCTCGCCTACCGCTGAGGCGACTCGCTTTACGTTTCCCGAGCGGACATCACCGGCGGCGAACACGCCGGGCAGACTGGTCTCCAGCAAATAAGGAGCACGGGGCACCGTCCACTTGGATCCGTGTCCATTGCTCATATCGAGATCCTGGCCAGTGATGATGAATCCTTTGTTGTCGAGCGCGAGGCAATCTTTCAGCCATGCGGTGTTGGGTGCAGCGCCAGTCATCAGAAACACGTGACGGATAGGACACGTCCGGGTTTCTCCGGTCTTCTTGTCCCGCCACTCGACTTTCTCAAGATGCCAGTCGCCCTCCAGCCCGACAATCTCGGAGTTGTAGTGCACGGTGACCTTGGGATTGTTCTCGATACGGGCAATCAGATACCGAGACATGGTGTCTGAAAGCTGGCCGGAGCGAACCATCATGTGCACGTGCTTGGCATAGCCCGACAAAAACACCACTGCCTGTCCGGCAGAGTTCGCGCCGCCTACTACGACGATCTCTTCTTCTCCGCACAGAGCAGCTTCCATGTTGGTGGCGCCGTAATAAACACCCATACCTTCAAATTTCGCCCGATTGGGCATGTCAGGTTTGTTGTACTGCGCGCCGGATGCGATGACGACGGTGCGAGTGGTCAACTTCTGCCCGTTGTCGAGTTCGATCTGGTAAGGGCGGCGATCGCAGTGCAGCCGGACAACGTCGCGGGCGATCTGCATTTCGGCGCCGAATTTTTGCGCCTGGTTTATCGCACGGGTCGCCAATTCGAAACCGGAGATGCCGGTAGGGAAGCCCAGATAGTTCTCGATCTTGGAACTCGACCCGGCCTGGCCTCCGGGCGCACTAGTCTCAATCACCAGCACATTGAGCCCTTCCGAAGCCGCATAAACCGCAGCCGCCAAACCCGACGGACCGGCACCCACCACGATGACATCACGAACCTGTGATTCATCGAGCGGATTGTTCAGGCCCAGGCAGTCGGCAACTTCCTGAGGCGTGGGATTGCGCAATATCTTCGTTCCACGGCAGATGAGCACGGGAATTTCGTGAATGTTGACGTTGAAGCGATCAAGAATGGCCTGCGCCTGCGTGTCAGTGTCGAGATCGACGTAGGTGTAGGGGTGTCCATTGCGTGAAAGGAATTCGCGCAGCCGCAGCGTGCCGCCGCAATGCATGGAGCCCAGCACAACCACATCGCCAAAACCCTTGGTGATGAGCACCAGCCGACGCAGGATGAACGCCCGCATGAAGATCTCGCTCAATTCAGCATCTTTGGAGATCAGCAGGCGCAGATCGTCCTGGTTCACTTCCAGAAACTCTCCTGCTTCGGTCACTCGCCCTTGCGCCAAACTGCGGCGACCCGAAATGAGACTGATTTCGCCGGTGAAGCTGCCAGACTCATGCGCGACCAATTCGCGCTCACCGGAACAGGTGGGCTGTACGACTTGCAACTTGCCCGACAGCAGAACAAACATCGGCATGTGCTCGTCGCCGACATTGAACACAATGTCGCCGGCGGAAACCGTCCTGAGCTTTCCATACGGACGTATGCGATCGATTTGTGCGGGTGTGAGATGAGGGAAGGCTTGCGTCTGTTGATCGAGCGCGCTGGCGTTAGGGATGGGGAAGGTCGACATAGATAGTCCTAGACTGCGAAATAAGAAGTTTCAGCTAGCTAGATGCACGACAGGACTAAAAAGCAGCAAAGTCGAGATCGCGGGAAATCCCTCGCGGGTACGGAATGGCCAACGGATCAAAGATGATAGAGAGCGCAATCGTGGTTACATGTGATGTGGCGTGATATCAACATCTGTCTGCGGCCAGCAAAACTGGATTCGTCCCTTCCTTGCGTCTCCTCTGAACGCAAGTATTGCAGCAACCCTGCTCGGAAGGTGCTTACCCGATTAACCCGGCGCTACCAGCCTGTATCGGCCTTATGCCTCTGCCACTTTGCGGCAATCGCGTGCAATCACGTTGGCGCCAGCTTGCTGCGGAAAGGGCTCAGTAGTTCCACAACTATGCAAAATCATGCACTTACGTTTATCTCAACAATCCGTTCCTGATTGATATATAAGCCAATACTGCAAATCCAAAGTGGTACTCCGCGTGCGGGATATTAACTTACGCGGTTTGCTCGGTAGAGTGCCTTCGTCTCCCTCCCGTGGTGACCCGCAGCGGTAAGTCTCCAACTCTCACATTCGTTAGAGCTTAGCAATCGACGTCAGTGAACTCAGGAGGAACAGTGAAGAAGACACTTCTGCTTCTAACTATTGCGGTGCTGGGAATGGCGACATTCGCCAGCGCCGACAACTTCGTTCAATTCACCTCGCGGGCGCAACAGAACCCGTCCGACTTCTTCGACTGGGGCCAGATCGCGCCTCCAGGCTTCATCGTGAGCACGCCACAGTTCGTTCCGTCGTTCAGCGGCGGCAACGCTGCGTTGGTCGGAAACCTCGACGGCTCCCCCTTCCTGACGATGCAGGAGGGTACAACCTGGCTAGGCAATTTCGACTACGGCGAGAATCTGATCTGGACTGGCAACGTCAACTTCGGCATCGGCGGTCTGGGTCCGATGGCTACCGTGTTCTTCAACCCAGTAGGATCGGTTGGTTTCACGATCCAGTCTGACTTCTACGGTCCGTTCACCGCCTATCTCGTAGCGTTTGACGCCGGCGGCAACCCGATCGGCGCCCTGACGGCCAACGGTGAAAGCAACGGATTGGAAAACGGGTCGGCACTGTTCATGGGCTTGGGCGATAAGAGCGGTGACAACATCGCGTTCATCGAGTACACCATCAGCAGCAATGCGTTGTCCGGCGGGTTGGCCAATAATGACTTCGCCATTGACGACATCAGCATCGGCTATGGAGTTACACCCGAGCCCAATTCGCTGTTGCTGATGGGCACTGGTTTGCTCGGAATGGCTGGCGTAGCTCGTCGCAAGCTGGGCCGGTAGGGACCCGGGCCCTCGTCGCATATCGCCGCCGGAGCAATGTCTCCGGTACTGACAGGAACCTGGCTGGCGATTGGATTCCAGCCCGCGCGCGCGATCTTTACCGATCGCGCCACCACATTGCGGAGAGAGGAACATCGTACTATGCGTAAGCTTTTGTGCTTGCTAACTGTCCTGGTGTTGGCCTTCGCAGCCGTCAGCGGATTTGCCGCCAGCAAGACCGTGGTCTACAAGGCCGGTGTGACTTACAAAACTGTCCCGAAAACGACGTCGGGCAAGCCGGTTCCAACTATCCAGGGTGCGAAGGTTGACCCGCACTCCCTGGCGCAGTTCAAGGCGCAGAACCACTTGAGCTATGCCGTGAACCAGAAGGTCCTCAGCAACGCCGGAAAGGCGAAGAAGAACGGATACATCAACGGCACGATCGACACCGTCCCGTACTTTCAGGGATGGTTTATTACCGGTTCACGCAACAGCATCTACCCCTACTCGATGGTAGGCCAGTCGCCAACCGCTGGCGGCACCACCTTGGTCAACACGCAGTTGATTCCGTTGATCACGGTACTTCTGTACAACGGCAATGCGGTTGCCGTGTACGATCCCACCGTCGCGGTTGACCCTCAGGGCGCCGCCGTCTCACCCAACCCGCCCACCGACGACGGCCTGGTTGCGCAGTCACCGATTTATGACTCGTCGACTACGTATCCGGGACCGCCGTCTGATAAGGGCCAGCTTAACGACACGATGCAGCGGGTCTCGTTCCACACCTACGGCAACTGGCACACGCTGTTGGCACCGACCAGTTCTGGCATCGTATGGATCCAGTTCTTGGAGTACTTCAACGGTGACTGGACCTTTGCCTGCTGCGACAACAATGGCAACAACTTCCCGGTGTTTAACATCAACACGATCTCCACCAACTTCGGGTTCATTCTGAACGTTGAGAGCCCGGCCAACACCACCGTGCCGGTGATCGTCACCGACTACCTGACCGCGTTTGACCCGTCCAGCGGTGGCTGCTGCATTCTGGGCTACCACACAGCTCAGCAGGGAATACAGGATCCCACTGGCATTCTGGTCTGGACGTGGGGAACCTACATCAATCACGGCGATCCCAACCCGTTCGGAGCCTTCGGAGAGGACGTCATGGTTTTGACCCATGAAATCTCCGAGCTGATCAACGACCCGTTCGTCAACACCAATGTTTCACCGTACGTTGACGGCTCGGTATCGTTCGCACAGGGCAACCTGGAAACGGGTGACTGTATCGAGGCGATGGCCGCAACAGATGTGATCAACCTCGTGCCTCTGAACACATCTGGTGGCCCCTACGTCTACACCGAACAGAACCTGTGCACGCTGGATTGGTTCCGGCGCAATCCGTTCAACGGCGGCATCTATAGCTGGCCGAACGAACACACGCTTGGCCAGTCTCCGCACGTACCCAACAGTCCCGTTCCTAACTGGCTGTACGGCGAGGGTTCTGCCGGGTTCTTCTTTGGACCGCCGTACTAAGCAAGGAAGTTTTCACTAGTACCTCCCTAGCCGGGCACTTCGGTGCCCGGCCTTTTTCTTGCGTACGCGAAATCGATGTGACTACTTGTTCCGGTGGCTTGAACTGACATTCATCACCGGTAAGCAGGGAAAATTGTTCAGAGGCGTTCCGATGCCGGTTCAAACCGCGGTGGATTCCAATGCTCGGATAGATGTTGGGAAATTGATGGGATAAGGACGAAGACTTCTGACGACCTGTATGTTTCTTGTTGAGGACAAGAGCATCCGGGTCAGGAGAAGCCTTCATGATCATTGTAGGGTGTGATTTCCATCCGGGTTGGCAACAAGTAGCAGTTTTTGATTCTGCGACCGGAGAGATCCGGGAGGAGAAACTGGAGAACGGCAACGGAGAAGCGGAGCGATTTTATCGTCAGCTTCCGTCACCGGCACGAGTTGGTTTTGAGGCGTGCGGTAACACGCAGTGGTTCGAGGATCTGTTGGATAGCTTAGGCCATGAAGTTTGGATCGGCGATGCGGCAGAGATTCGGGCCAGTTACGTGCGTAAGCAGAAGACAGATCGTCGTGACGCGGCCCACATCCTGAAGCTGTTAATCGAGGATCGCTTCCCCCGCTTATGGCGTCCGAGTCAGGCAGAACGGAATCTTCGCCAGTTGCTGATTCATCGCCATCGCCTGGTGGGCATCCGTACGCGAGTGAAAAACGGGTTGCAACACCTGATGCTGAACCGTGGTGTGCAACTCAAGCAGAAGCTGTGGAACGAAGCCGGGCAGAAGGTATTACGCGAGCTGCCGCTGGAGGGTTGGGCGGCACAGCGGCGACAGGATTTACTGAAGCTGCTCAGCGAGTTGAACCCACAGATTGCTCAGTTGGACCAGGCGGTTGAGCGTACGGCGTACCAACAGCCGCGAGCACGACTGCTCATGACGCAACCCGGGGTCGGTCCCATCACGGCGTTGGCATATGTAATCACAATGGGAGATGTGACACGCTTCCAGCGTGGCAAGCAGGTAGCCAGCTACCTGGGTCTGATTCCAAGCGAGCACAGTTCGAGTAAGCGACGCCGACTCGGGTCGATCAGCAAACAGGGGAATCCGTTTCTGCGCATGCTGCTGGTGGAAAGCGTACAGACGGTGTGTCGCCTGGATGAAGGGTTTCGCAAGCAGTACAAGCATCGCTGCCATCGCATGAAAAAAGGAGTAGCGAAGGTGGCGGCGGCGCGTAAGTTAGCCGTGCGATTGTTCTGGATGCTGCGCACTAATACAGCCTATCCGGAGATCGCTCGCATCGAGGGTAGCCCGCGAGATGGTGTGGTCGGCGGAAGCTAGACCGGGAAATTGATTGGGCGCTCTCGCATCCAGACCGACCCGTGCAGAAGACGGCGCTAACGCGTCTTGGAAAACAAAAGTCGTTTTCCACTTCCGCACCGGTCCGGCGGCTGGATGTTCGCAAGCAACATCATGGTCGAGGTTATGGCCGCATAGATGGATGGTGGAGCGGTTAGCTCCATCGCAGATGATTAAAGCGTGATGTCGGAGCTCTTGGTCCTCACCCGAACTCTGGTCTACACGCGGCGTTACAAACACCGGACAGGAGAACTCTGTCCTTGACACAGCCTTCGTCCTTATAGACGCCATCTCACAAGTAATCGGGATTCCATGCTGTTGTTTTGGTTTGACACTCGCTCGGCAGGCGCTGGCGCACCCGACGGGAAGATCCCGCGCTAAAGCCCATGATGGTGAGACGCTTTATCACCACGCTAAAGCGTGGTGCTTCCACCGGAAAAAGCCCCCCATTTGCCAAAAGAAGGCAAATATGGGGCACCCGTGAAAATCTGTCGTGCCTCCGGCACTCGGATGGTATTTGCGGCTTGACCCAGCACTCCGCCCGCCGGGGTGGGCTTCGTGCTGGGCTAGACTATGGCGTGCCTCCGGCACTTGGACTGTCGCGGTTCAGTTCCACCCGGGAAAATGTCATCTTCGCTCTTGAGGAATTTCCTCCGGGGCTAAAGCCCAAGATGGTAAGACGATTTATCACCACGCTAAAGCGTGGTGCTTCCACCAGGGGAAGCTCCACATTTGCCAACGTCAGGCAAATGTGGGCCACCCGCCGGAATTCCATGCTGTTGTTTTGGTTTGACACGCGCGGGGCAGGCGCTGGCGCACCCGACGGGAAGATCCAGGGGCTAAAGCCCAAGAATGGTGAGGCGCTTTATCACCACGCTAAAGAGGTTGTTGCGAAACTCCGGTCGCCGCTACGCGGCTCCGGGATATCTCCCGGTTGCCTCGGCGTTCGCAAGTCGGGCTAACCCCGAAGCCGGCGCTTCGCGGCTCACGTTTTCACAATTTGCAATTCTTGTTCCACCATGTAGGATGTGATCGCAGTTTCGTAACAGCCTCTAAAGCGTGGTGCTTCCGCCAGGGAAAGCCCCACATTTGCCAACGTCAGGCAAATGTGGGCCAGCCGCCGACTCATTTCTTCTTCGCGTTGAGCGCCGGTATCAGTAGTTTCAGAAGCGCTTCATCAGAGAAAGGGTTCTGACCTGAGATCAGCTCGCGATCTTGAAGGACGTAGCTCGTCCATGGAGCGAGCACACTTACGTCGGCGCCCGCCGTACTCAAGGCGAAGTCCGGGTAGAAGAGGACCTTACCACCAATCTCAAGCGGCTCCCGCTGCTGCTCTTCCGCTGTCGAAAAGATGGTCATCTTATATCCGGAATAGATCCAACCTTGAGCCTTGGCGTGTGCTCCAGCGGCATCGCCCGCCGACAGCGCGGCGACCACTTCCGTCGAATTCGGAAGAGCCGAGAGTAGTGAAATCGGGCCATGGCAGAGCACTGCCGTGGGCTTGGATGTTTCATGAAAGTGTCTCATCACGGTGCCAGCGTCGGGATCATCGAGAAGATCGATCATGGGGCCATGGCCGCCGGGGACGAAAACAGCGTCATATTGATCCAGGCCTGATGCAATGACATCCGAGATACGAGTTGGATTTTTGAGTCCAGTCAGGCTGTCGCGGAATTTTAGATAGTCCTGAAGCTTAGCCTCGTCCCCACCGAAGAACTGGGCTATAGCTGAATTGACATCCAGTTGTGGCGTGTTGCCCTTGGGGTTGGCGAAGGTGATTTCGTAGCCCTCCTTCATCAGGGCGCGAACCGGAACCGTCAGTTCGTTGAGGTAGTAGCCAGCACCGGCGTAAACCTTGCCATCTTTCAAGGGCAAGCCGTGACCGCTCGAGACTAGTACCAGGATCTTTCCTTTTGCTGTCATCTTGTTCTCCTTTTTGAAATCCATTCAAGCCACCAGCAAGATCTTCCCGACACCACCCTTTTCTGCCGCCGCTTGGGCCTCAGCTGCTTTACTGAGCGGCAGTTTCTGGCTAATCGGGACTACCAGCTTGCCATCTCGCACCGCTTCAGCCATGAGCTCGAGCGTTTTCCTGTCGAATTTCGAGAATACCGGTACCACCTTTACAGATGGATACGTCGCGGCGTTCTGCGGTGCACCGACAACCGATGCATACACTCCTCCCGGCTTGACCTTGGCGATCAGCTTCTCGGCAGTTCTTCCGCCGACGGTGTCCGCAACTGCATCAAGCGGCGCAAGATTAGCGATCGCGCTGTCGTCGTCGGTTGTGACCACCTGGTCCGCTCCGACACTCTTCGCGTCATCTGCCTGCCTCTTTAAAACCCCTGCGACCACCGTCGCCCCGCGTTCCTTCGCGGTGAATACCGCCGACCGCCCGACACTTCCTAACGCACCTACGACCATAACCGTCTGGCCCGCTTTGATTCCCGTAGCTGAAAGGAGCTGGTTGCCGGTCGTCGTCGCCAGCGGCAGCGCTGCCGCCTCGATTAAATCGAGCCCCTTGGGAACTTTCGCCAGAATCGTGGTTTTCACAGCACAAAGCTCGGCGTAAGTATTGTCCGCCATAGCGAAGACCTGGTCACCGACGGAAAAGCCTCCCGCTCCAGGCCCAATCTTGACCACAGTTCCCGCAACATCGACTCCGATCAGGCCCGGAAACGTCATCGGATAGAAGTCTTTCGTTAACCCGGCACGTCGTTTGTAGTCGATCGGATTCACGCTCGCGGCGGCAACTCGCACCAGCACCTCGCCCGGGCCCGGAACCGGGTCAGGGTACTCCTCGAACTTCAGTACCTCCGGACCACCATATTCGTGGACAACGATTGCTTTCATCATTCATCTCCAAGTTGGACAAACAAACGTCAATCAACAGTTGGATGAAGAAAACCGGAATTGGTCGCGCGGTGGCATTTCGAATAGTAAGGGGTCTGGCGGGGAGCAGGTGGACGGCATTCAAGCGCACTTGCTAATGGCTAGCTGCTAGTCGCTGTTGTCCTGTAACATGTCGCGGATGGCATCCAATCGCGCGCTCGTTCGGTCGGTGCTGACCGATCTCCATTTCTGGATTCCCGTGCTGGTTCTTCTCGGCGGACTGGCCGTGTTGCGGTGGATCAGCTAATGGTCACCGTCGCGCAACCCACGGTCACGCACGAACGCCTGCGGAAGCTGCAATCCGTCGGCATACTGTGCGGATTCGGCGCGGGAGCGTGGCTGGGTGCGGCCGAGGCTCCTACCAAACTGGTGACGCTGGGGATTTCTCCGGTCGTCATTTCGTTGCTCATGGTCGCAGGTGTGTTTCTCGCACGGTGGAGTGTGCCCGCGCTCATTCGCGGCACCGGGCAGGTGAGTTGGGATCTGCGGCAGGCTCCGCACCTCGTCGTTTGGGCAGTGCTCGCGGGATGCCTTTGGGCAGTTGCGAACACGCTGACCATCTTTGCCATTCGCGATGTCGGGCTCAGCATCGCGTTTCCGCTGTGGAACATGAACAGCCTGATCGGCATCTTCTGGGGCGTGACGTTGTTTAACGAGTTGCGCAATGCGGGAGCGAGGCGCTGGCTCAGCGTGCTCGGCGGCGCGTTGCTGATGTTTGCCGGAGCTTCGCTGCTGGCGTATGCCTCGTCATCGCAAACTACGCCACAACATGCGGTGCGCGGCATTATTGCCGCTCTGGCCGCGGGCGTCTTGTGGGGAACGATGTACGTTCCGTATCGCAAGGCGTATCTCACGGGGATGAATCCGCTGTCGTTCGTGACGTTCTTCACCGTCGGGGAACTCGTGACCATGACGATTGTGGCCGTCACTTACAGCGGCGGCGTGTCGCCGCTCATGCAACAGCTGGCGCAGGCCAAGGACGTACTGTTTTGGCTGCTGCTCGGTGGGTTCGTGTGGGTGATTGGCGACTTGTTCCAGCAGTACGCGGCCAAGTATGTCGGCATCAGTCGCGGGATTCCGCTTTCCAATACGAATCAGCTGTGGGGCCTCGCCTGGGGCATCTTTGTCTTCAGCGAGTTACGCGGACGCGGCGTATCGCTGTACGCCGAGGTCATCGGCGGTTCGTTGTTGATGGCTGCGGGCGCAGGTGCGATCGCGCTGTCGTCAGTGTCGGGGAAAGAGCACGGCCGCTGGAGTGAGGCGGCGCATCGTGAGGGCGAACGCTATAGCGTTGCGACTGACTATGTGCAGGCGGGGTTAGCCGGTGAAGAATCAAGCGCTTCGGTGAATGCGAATGTGGGACGTTCCTGGCTGGATTGGTGCATCGTGCTGGTTGTCACCGCGATTTTTGTCGCGCTGGCTACTGCTGCACGTGTCCCTAACATTGCCGTGAATTGGAGCGCTGTCGGGTTGCTGTCGGCGATTCTGTTGGTGTTCTTTGCCGCCTGCGGAAGCGCTTTGTGGAAAGCAACTCGCTTCAGCTGACAATTTGCAGGAGTGTGTGCGTGAAGTCCAGGTCACGCCAACTATCAGCGAGGTCGCTGCTATCCTGCTTCATAAATGAGATATACCATTGCGGTTGTACTGCTTACGGCTCTAGCAATCTGTGGTCAGGCTTTTCCCCAGACGGGTGTCGCAACGAGTCCACGCCCACCCTCATCTGCCTCGTCGAACCAGCGCACGGATTCAACCTCTCCAACGGTACCGAGCCTTCCTGATGCTAATCCCGAAGTGCTCCTTCTCGCAGTGCAAGACCAATGGGACCGAGGAAATGACATGTTCGGCGGCAGGCAGTTGCCTCCACCAGACATGCACGGTGGAACAGTTGCCAGCCGCGACCAGGAACGACAGGTGGCACTCAGAAAACTTCTGGCGGAGGGCAAGGTTCAATGCGGTTATGATTTCTGGCTATCTGCGCTCATCTTTCAACACTCCGCAAAACCATAGGGTGTACTGTTTGCCCACGTCCTTGCTATCAGCGCCGCAACTAAAGGAGAAAGCAATGGCAAGTGGCTTGCAGCGGCAACTCTCGACCGGTATTTATGGGACGTTAATCAACCTCAAGTTTTTGGAACGCAGTTCAAGAAGGACCCTGAAGGCAAATGGAGCATGGAGCCGTACGAACTTGGAATGTTGACCGACGCTGAGAGAGCATTGTGGTGTGTAGTTTCATTATCAGAACAGGCAAAGATTCTCAAAGACTCTCAGGAAGGTAAGCCTTTGCGTCAAACGGGCGTTGAGGGCTGCAAATAGCCATCCCGACCTCGACCTCTCGATAGCTAGTGTTAAATCCTCATATCACCAACGGCTAATCCTGCAGTCCTCAGTTGTTAACCACCACATCATTTCGCCAGCGGTCGACGAACAGCCACCACAGATAGCGTTGCCATTCGGCGAGGGTTGTCTTGGCCCACTCGCGCTCTTGCCACCACGGCTGTCCGAAGAAGTAGGGATCGGGCGCGGCGTAGATTGAGATGTGATGCTGCGGCAGGCGTTTTTGCAAAATTGAGAGCGCGCGCCGGGTGTGATAGTCGGACGTAACCACCAGAATCGATTTCACTCCCGTGCCGCGCAGGCAGTCTTCGACATGCCCGGCCTCGCCAAAGGTCGAGTTCAAAATAATTGGACAAATTGTGGACTGGCCCGGAGTGGTTCGCTGCACAAAGTTCTGCGCGAGATCGATGTCCATGTTGCCGAAGGTCTCGCCTTTGGCGAATACATCGAGCATGAGGCGAGGCGCCCAGCCCTTGTGCAAGAGATCGACGCCGTTCCAATAGCGCAAATCGTCGTTGCCGCCCGCCAGCACCACGATCAGGTCAGCGTGCTCAGGGGCGTTCACAACCAGGAACGATCCGGCATGGCGGAAGGCGAAGACCACGAGAATCGCGAGCACGAGCAGGACGACGATGCGCTTTGACATGGACGTGTCGATTCTAGCTGAACGCAGTCGACTACCTCAGCGGCTAGAGAGGCTGCTGAAAAAAGACCTTCTCGCCGCACAAAGAAGCACAGGGGCTAAAGCCCGTCATGTATTTACAGCAGTTTACGGCATGACTGAAGTCATGCCCTGATACGAAACGATCGTTCCCGCGAGTTTTTCAGCAACCTGTAAAGCCGCGCCCCGAACTTGCGGTGTAATGCACCGCTGAAGCGGTGCTCCACCCAGCGTCATCTGAGGCCGGTGGATTGGGCACCTGCTGCCCGCGCTCACAGAAGAAAAAGGGAGCTTCGGACTGCTGAGGCAGTGCGAGGCTCCCTTCTGATTCATCAAACCGCGGTGAGAAAAGTTCTTACTGCGGTACGTTCTTGCCGAAACGGAACGTCGGCGACGCCGACATACGCCACGTGTACTGTGGATCTCTCAGCAAGTTCTGAAACATTGCTGTGTACACCCAGTCCGACTGGAAGCGAAGCCCGATGTGCTTCGTAACGTTGATGTCGAGTCCGCCACCGACACCGTAAAAGCCGGTCCACTGGGTGGTCTTCATGCTGGGGCCGATCAGGCTGGTGACGATGCTGGCCATGATTGGATCGGGTGGATGAACAGCAATACTCTGATACATGGCGCCGATATCAGGATGAATGAACAAGGTCACATATTTGAAGTGGCGATAGTTGAACTGCGGTCCGCCGGTGATGGTGAAGGTGTTGGCGTGATAGGGCGACCACACCGTATACCCCGGAGGCAGAAGGGGCAGGATCGGCGCCAGCTTGGCGATCGTAGCGTTGTTGAGCATCGGGACAGTGAGTGAGCTGCCGCCGCCGAAATAACTGGTGTCAACGCCCAGCGCCACCCATCGCTTCCAGTTGTACCCGAACTGGGCCTGGAATCCGCGCTCATCGAGGTTCATGTTGGGAGTTGTCAGGTAGGCATAACCCACATACGCATCGTACTGGCCAACGTACTCCTGGGCTTGCGCTGCGCACATTACCACCGAGAGAGGAACAAAGAGGGACAAAATTAAAAGTATAAAAATAGAACGCCGCATAGGGCTTCTCCTGCGAGCTTATGGATTTGGGATCCGGATCTGGCGCAGCAGCGTTTTTAGTTCACAACCCCGAGAGATCAACATCACCGCTGAACTAGATGTATCTAGTCTCGCTTATCGTTGGCGGTCGTTTGTTGCAAATTCGTGCAATTCGGCGGGGCGATTCCCAAAATGGGAATAACTGGCGGCTACAAGGCGGCGCAGAGCAGCTGCATTTTGCTGTCGCGATACGCACGTTCTACTTTTGTGGTGGATGATTGCTTCGCGTAGCAGTAGCGAGACGATTTGCAATCACGGAATATGCGGCGGCATTAAATGACAGGCCGATGTGTGTTCCAGGTACTTCGAAGTCGCAACCTTCGAGTCCGGTGAGACAAAAGTGCCAATCAACGATGCCGTCATTGCGCGTGTAGATAGCAGTTTCGAGCACTTCCTCTGGGACCTCGCGACGCAGCGAGTCGAGAAAGTTGCACGTGCATCGCGAGGTGTAGCAAGTGGGAAGAACCTGAGACGGGTGGTCGCGCAAGATGTGCCCGCGCACCGCTTCGGCGGCGCGCAATACGGTTTTGTGGGCGACGGTACCGCGAAAGGGTGAGCCTAGAGTGGTAATCGACGCGATGTCGTTGGGCCGCTGCGAAGCAAGCGCGCGTGCGATGATTCCGCCGAGACTGTGACCGATGAGGTGGACCTTCTGGCCGGTTTCCGCCAGCGCGTTATCGATGCAGGCATTAAGGCGCCGCTGGATCAGGAGGTTCGGGCACTCAGCATTGACGCCGATGCCCGAGTAGTAGGCGCGATAGCCGATGCGCTCGAGCCAGGCATGAAACTGACTGAGATAGGCGTCGGTGCCGAGAAACCCGGGAATGAGGATGACCGCTGAGCCATCGCCACGGGGAACGCCCCATCCGTAATAAACGGGGGACGAGTGCAACAGAAGAATGTCGGCTGCGAACAGCGTTTCCTGCCAAATAGAAACCTTAGCTTCCTGATGGTTTTCTTGAAATGCGGCGCGCTGCGGGCCCGTTGGCAAAATCGTGATTCTCCCCACATCTATTCGATTCGCCCGCGGACGGGAAAGGGTTGCGTGACCACATTAGCCCATGTGACCGCGAGGCATGTTCTTCGGGAAATCACTATAGTCGGTTTATCGCCCAATGCCAAAACGAATTCACGGCAACACAGAGCCAGGTGCTTTGTGTGGCAAGATAGAGACGTATTGTGCAGTGCAGCAAGGAACGTGCTCTATGAGTGCATCTACGATCGTCATTAAGAAGTATCCGAACCGGCGGCTGTATGACACGTCCACCAGTCGCTATATCAATCTGGAAGACATTGCTGTCTTCGTGCGCGATGGCCGCGATGTGCAGGTGGTGGACGCGCAAACGGGCGAAGACCTCACCCGGGTGACACTCACTCAGATCATCATGGACGATGCCAAGCAGCAGCCGACAGGGCTGCCGCTTGAACTGCTGCGGCAGCTCATCATCTCGTCGGACCGCATGGGGCGCGAGTTCATCATGTGGTATCTGAAATCGGCGTTTGACGCTTATCAGTCGGTGCAAAGCAAGCTGCACAGCGGATTGAGTGGAGCGCAGTCCGCCGCGCTCTCGCCACTGAACATGATGAAGAATTTTTTGCAGAGCCAGACAGCGCCACCGCCCGCCCGGGAAGTGCGAAGCGAGGCCAGCGATGAAGTTCGCCAATTGCGTGAACGCCTTGCGAAATTGGAGGCGCGCGTGAAGAAGGCTGCGCCCGTGAGGCGTCCCGCCAAACGCAAGGCTGCCAAGAAGGCGACGAAGAAGACTGCGAGGAAGAAAACCTAATCGAACTCACCACAGAGGCACAGAGACACGGACAAAAATGATCCAAAGACTCTGCGCCTCTTTGTCTCAGTGGTGAATGTTCTTCTATGCGGAGCGAATCACCGTCATTGCTTCGGGCTGATCGTTCCAATCCATCTCATTTGCCGGCGGAATGAACGTCATGGCGCGCTCGGTCAGCGCTGTGATGGTGAGGCTCGGGTTCACGCCGAGGTTGGCGGCCACGACCGAGCCGTCGCAGACGTACATGTTCTTGTAGCCGAAGACGCGGTGGCGGGAATCGACTACGCCGCGATCAGGGGAGTCGGCCATGACGCATCCGCCGAGGCAGTGCGCAGTGCCGGGAATGTCGAACAGAATTTCCGGAAGCATGCTCATCGGGCTGCCTCCGACAACCTTGGCGAAGTGCTCGGCAAAGTTGTTGGCCGCAGGGATGAACGTGGGAATTCGTTGTCCACGACTCGCCAGCACCTTGCGAAACGGCCACAGATACGAGCGCTCCCACTTCATGTCGATGTGCCCGTCGAGCGCCTGCATGCACAATAAAATGATGGACTCGCGTGCCCATCCGAAGGGCTGCAAGCTGCGGAAGGTACGAATGGGATGGGTGATTGTCTGCACCAGCAGGTTTTTGAGCCACAAGCCGACGCGACCGGGGCCGGGGCGTCCGCCGGTCAGGATAGTCGTCCATGCCGACATTGAGTCCGAGCCCTTCGGGTAGCGCACGGCCTCGATGTGAGTGTGCTCGTCGATATAAATTCCTGAGCCGATAGCAACGCCCTTCGACAAGTCGTCTTTCGTGTCGGGCACGCGCACCCCGATCAGAGACTCGGAATTCGTCCGCACGAAGCGTCCGATGTTGTCGCTCAGGTTGGGCAGAGACTTCTTGTCTTTCAGACGGAACAGCAACTCCATGCTGCCCAGTGATGAAGCAGCGACAACGACTCCACGGCAGGTAAAGCTTCGCGGGTTCTTCGCAAAAAATGTCGTGGACCTTTCGGTCGAAACTCGGTAGCCGTGGCTGCCGTCATTCGCGCCCTCGAGCGGAACGATGTCGGTCACGCGGGTTTCGGCAAATATCTTTAACCCGCGTTTCTCGGCGAGGTACAGGTAGTTCATGTCGAGGGTGTTTTTTGCGCCATGACGGCATCCCATCATGCAGCCACCGCAACCTTCGCAGGTCGTACGCTCAGGTCCTTCGCCGCCGAAATATGGATCGGGCATGGTGACGCCGCCCTGCACGCCTTCTGGCGCCTGGAAGATCGCCACGCTGGTGCGATAAAACGTGTCGCCCACGCCGATCGATTCGGCCACCTTGCGCAAGAGTTTGTCCGCGGGGCCAAGGATCTTGTTTGTAGTAACGCCCAGCATGCGCGACGCTTCGTCGTAGTGCCGAGGCATCACGCTCTTCCAGTCGTCGAGCCCTTTCCATGAGCCGTTGTCCCAGACTTTGTCGGGAGGACGCAGCATGGTGCAGGCGTAGGTGATCGATCCGCCACCCACGGCGCAACCGTGCAGGATGGTGACGTGCCGGAAGAAGCGCATGTTGAAGAAGCCGCGCAGTGCAATGCCCGGCCGCCAGAACCAGCGATGCATCTGCCAGTTTGTCTTCGGGAGGTTCTCAGCCGTCCACCGGCGCCCCATTTCCATCACGGCGACGCGGTATCCCTTTTCCACCAGGCGTAGCGCGGTAACGCTGCCGCCGAACCCGGAGCCGACCACGATGTAGTCGAAATCGTATTCGTTGTGGTTATTCTGGCGGGCCATTTCCGGTTCCATTACTTCTTTACCACCCGCCGTGACACTGCTCGCCGTTTTGGTTTCTCCGTCGCTGCCAGCACTTCCGCGGGTTGCGGCATACCCCGTCGCGCGTAGCGAATCTTCCCATCGCGCCCAATCAAGTACACCGTGCGATTCACCATTCCGCCATCCGAGTTATACAGGGCGGCGACCTTCTGGTCGGAATCCACCAACAGAGGAAAAGGGAAGTGGTAGCGCTCGCGAAATTCCCGATGGCTCTCTGCGCTCTGTGGATTGATGCCGAAGACGACGACGTTCTTCCAACTCACGTCAGGCCACGCATCGCGGAACCCGCACAATTGTTTGCGGCAGATCATGGTGTCATCGCCGGGATAAAAGACCAGTACGACGTTCTTGCCCTTAAGCGCTGACAGCTTCACTTTCTTACCGGTCTCAGTGGGTAATGTGAAGTCAGGGGCTTTGGAACCAACAGCCAGCGGATCGCGTGGCAACCAGGAGAACATTGAGGGGCCTCTGTCTTTCTACTCACAGCCACCGGTCACGAGTCATCAGTCACCAGTAGCCAGTCGCCAGTCAAGAAAACGCCGATTGCTTGTCGCTAGTTGCTGGTTACTTTAACTTTCGCCGCCGCTTCAGCCTTGCGAATCGCTTTTTCGTGCAAATCGTAAGTGGCGAGTGCCTTGCGCGCACCTTCGCGTGCCATGGCGACGCTGAGTCTCTTTTCCCCGTCGGCGAAGGTATCTTCAGCATCGAGTCGCATGGTTTCGGTCTCTTCGTCCGCCTCGTAAACACCCTTAGCGACTGTAAGAGCGTCGGGGTCGATATCTTTCGGAGCCGCCTTGGCCCTAACGCTCTTCTTGCCCTTAGCGGAGTTGTCATCCTCCAGCGTGGCCAGATAGTTGTACGCGAGCTTCAGGTCGTCGCTCCACGACGATTTCACCTTGTCTTCTGCGTTATTCAAGGCCTCGGTGGCGCGATCGGCGATCTTGCGCACTTTGGGCTTTTCCAGTAGCCACTTGAATACGCCCCAGTCCAGGCCCAGCCTCATGATGGCGCGGGCGTCTTCCACAGCTTCCAGTTTCTTCATGGTCGTAATAGTCCAGGATTTAAAGTCACACGCTAACGTGACATTGTAGGACGGAGCTTGGAAGTTTCGTTGTGACGCAGGAACGCTGTCGCAGTGATTCCCATTTCGGGAAAACCGGGAAAAGCTACCACAGAGGCACAGAGACACAGAGGAAGAACTATTAAAAACATCTGTGCCTCTGTGACTCAGTGGTGGACTCGCTCCTACGCCAGGTCGCGGTACGCCACGCTGGTCAGGAACTCCTCGTACTCGCCCTTCGACATGGTGGTAAGTATCTCGGCCGCCCGGTCGAACTTGTGATCTTTTGGAGTCGTCTCCGCAGCCTTCAACCGCCCGACGACTTCGCTCAAGATCGCGTCGAACATCTGCGGCGTAACGGCCCGCCCGTCGTCCATCTTCGCGTGATAACGAATCCACTGCCAGAGCTGCGAGCGAGAAATTTCCGCCGTCGCCGCGTCTTCCATCAAGTCGTAGATCGGGACGCAGCCGTTGCCGCGCAGCCATGACTCAAGGTATTGCAGGCCCACATCGATGTTGCGGCGCAATCCGGCTTCGGTGATCTTTCCCTTTGGCAATTCGAGCAGGTTGGCGGCGGTAACCATCGAATGCGAGCTCCCGGGCGGCGCGATCTGGTTGGGTTGTGGCATGTAGTCGTCGAATATGGCCTTGGCGATGGGCACGAGTCCAGGGTGCGCGACCCACGTACCGTCGTGTCCAGCCTTCACTTCGCGCAGCTTGTCTTGCCGCACGCGCTCCATCGCTTCGTCATTGGCCTTGGGATTGTTGCGGATGGGAATCTGCGCGGCCATGCCTCCCATGGCATGAATGCCGCGCCGATGACAGGTGTGAATCAGCAGCTCGACATACGCGTGCAGGAACGGCTGTTGCATGGTGACTTCGCCTCGATCAGGCAGTACATGGCTGGCGTGGTTGCGGAACTTCTTGATGAAGCTGAAGATGTAGTCCCATCTTCCGCAGTTCAAGCCCGCCGAGTGATCGCGCAGTTCGTAGAGGATCCCGTCCATCTCGAATGCGGCGGTGATGGTCTCAATCAAGACCGTCGCTCGAATTGTGCCTTTGGGAATGCCGAGGTATTCCTGCGCGAAAACGAACACGTCATTCCACAGGCGTGCTTCTTCGTGCTTCTCCATCTTAGGCAGGTAGAAATAGGGGCCGCTGCCGGCAGCAAGCTGAGCTTTGGCGTTGTGGAAGAAGAACAATCCGAAATCGAAGAGCGAGCCGGAGATTGGCTGGTCGTTGATGAGGAAGTGCTTCTCATTCAGGTGCCATCCGCGCGGGCGGACGAACAGCACCGCCGGCTTCGGATTCAGCTTGTAATGCTTGCCTTCGGGCGAAGTGAATTCAATCGTGCGGCGCACCGCGTCGGAGAGGTGGTGCTGTCCTTCGATGCAGTTCTCCCATGTGGGCGAATTCGAATCTTCAAAGTCTGCCATGAAGACGCTGGCGCCGGAATTCAGCGCGTTGATGATCATCTTGCGGTCGGGAGGGCCGGTGATTTCGACGCGACGATCGCGCAGATCATCAGGAATTGGGGCCACCTTCCATGACGCCTCGCGTACAGCTCGAGAATCTTCGCGGAAGGTCGGCATCTCGCCCGCGTCCAGGCGGGCCTGTCGCTGCTTGCGTTGCTCCAGCATCGACTGACGGACCGGTTCGAAGCGGGTGTGTAGTGCCAGTAAAAACTCAACTGCCTGTGGGGTAAGAACGCCAGGCTGGGATTCTGTCTGTTGGCCTGTGATGCGGATCGCTTCCGTCTGAGTCGTCATGAGCTACCTCGGCCGAACTGCGGCACGGCAGAGTTGATTGCGCAGAGCCATGCTGATCCGTCGAATGTGCGTCAGGCGGCCGCCGCTGCGCTGGGCGCGCCACAGACTTGAGCGGCGGATAGAGGTGCGGCATGGAAATGCGCTCTGTCGCTTCGGGATTATTGTAGTCCTCCGCGTCCAATTGGAATCAGCGCGACAGAGAATCCGGGATCAACTCGATGAGCAGTACTGCTCAGCCGAATGAGGGTGCGAGTACTAGCCTAAGGGTGTATCCGCAACCGCTATGCGCAAGCGAAAGAGGCCCGGCCATGTTCGTTTCAGGTTCGTTGTTTCTCAATAGAAAATTGTCATTGCTGCTGTTCGGAGCGGTTCTGTTTTCGGGTTGCAGCTCCAGGCAGGAACAGGCGCTCGATCAGGCCAAGAAGCAAGCCGCCGCGACCGGGCAGGCTCAGCAGGTCGTTTCGGTAGACAAGAATGGGACCACGACGACGACGCTGGTACAGCCTCCGGCGACAGGGCAAACCAACGAGGCGATGACCACGACGGTAACACCGGCTGAGCCGGGGATGCAGGTTCCAGCATTCTCGGCGCCGACCGTTTATGCGGTCCCACAGCCGGTGAGCATTGCAGCGGGCACATCGCTGACGATTCGGATCGATCAACGCATCAGCGTTAAAACCAGCCGCGCGGGAGACACATTTACCGGCGAAATGGTGGACCCAGTGCTAGGTGGCGACAACGGTGTGCTGGTGCCGAAGGGTGCGCTGGTGGCTGGCGTGGTGGATGTGTCGCATCGCCGGGGACACTTCAAAGGCAGATCTCTGTTGGAGCTGCGCTTGACCTCGCTGACGATGAATGGGATTCAGTATCCCCTGGAAACGCGAGACATGGCGCGCAGCAAGAAGGGCAAGGGCAAACGCTCGGCGGGCCTAATTGCTGGAGGCGCCGGGCTGGGAATGCTGGTGGGTGGTTTGGCTAGCGGCGGGGTAGGGCTTGTGGTAGGCGGCTTGGCGGGTGGCGGTGCCGGAACGGCAGCCGCAGGACTGACCGGCAATCGCGACATCGAGATACCCGCGGAATCGATTGTGCACTTCCATCTGGCGGACGATCTGGTAGTACAACCGGCATGACGGCTGGGAGAATCTTGAGTTCTTCGGCAAGTTGCGAGATATCGGCGCAACCCGCAGTCATAACGACATTGTGCCACGCAGCCGCCAAAGGCCATTCCAGAGGCTGAGCTATTGTGCTCAGACCCAAGGATGAGATGAGCCATAGCATTGAGCCTGGCCAAAGAACTTTAAGGAGAAACGAATGAAAATTAAGAATTTACTTGCAGTCGCAGCTGGGGCGCTTGTTTTGTTTGCTGTGTCCCTCCCGGTAATGGCGCAGAGCTCCACGCAGTCCACCACTACGACAACCCAGGCACCGGCGGCCGCGCAGTCGCAGAGCACAACTACTACGTCTTCGCAGGAACCGGCAGCAGTACCCGCTCCAACCTCGCAGACGACCGAGACCAATACCAAGTACAACAGGCATCAGAAGGTAAAACAGTCTGACACGACAACCACCACAACGACGCCAGCGGCCGAGCCGATGAAGCAGACCGATACGAAGACCACGACGACCACACCGGCGCCCGCGACGAGCCAAAGCACTACCACGACGACCACAACTCCGCCTCCGCAGAAGTAATTGCGGGAGACAGGTGGTCGTGTTTCTCGGAAGGTCGTCCGATTCGATCTACTGACGGCGAACCACTCAGGCGCAATGCTTGAGTGGGATTTTTTCGTAAGTGTAAACGCTTCGGTAAGCGTACTCGCATCGGCGTATCATTGAAGTTGAGAGAGTTTCCCGACTCCTCATTCAGACCCCTGAACTAGGTAAGCCGTTCTGGAGTTCCCTCCTCTTAGTTGTGCAATCGCTGGAGTTAACGTGTCAAAAGCTATCGTACCGGTCCGCAAGAAGACGAATTTAACCGTAGAACCAGAATCTTTCAGGCAGGTTCCGCCGAGCACATTCTCGGATGAAGAGATACGAGTCCGCGCCTACCAAATCTACGAGTGCAGCGACAGAACCAATCAGCACGCTGAACAAGACTGGATCCAGGCTCAGACCGAATTGATGGAGATGGTCGGCGGTAAGTAGCCCGATGTGGCTCGGGCGGATGGGCCCGCTTGGGATGTCGGACGAAACTTGTCAAGAGCGGTGCGACGGCGCCGCTCTTTTCTTTTGTCAGTTGATGGAATTGTGTGAAGCACCCCTCGGTGCTCAATGGCGGGCAAAGAACAGGTTGAGCATTAAGCCGAACTGATTGATTTGCTGGTTCGGGTTTGTGCCGGTGTTGTTCTGGTGTTCGTAATAAGGATTGAACTGAACGTGCTGGCCCAGCGGAAAGTTGACACCGGCATAGATGGCGGTGTCGCTCCATTTGCCGTATTGGCTCGTGTAATAAAATTCGGCGCTGCCGTAAGCCGTCGGGTGGTAGGAGCCAAGCTTCAGCGCTCGTTCGAGTTGGACGCGGTTGCGATAGCGCCAGGTGAAGCCGCCGCCCTGCCAATCCAAGTCAAACCGGTTGCGGTCCCATAGAAGGCAACCGATCCGCGGCACCGCATAGTTCAGGATAAAGAACGGCTCCATGCGGTTCGTAGGAGGTTTGTTTGGGGTGGGAAGATAGCGGTACCCGATAGAGAAAATCAGCAGTCGCGACTTCGAATCGTCGAGATCGAAGGTCGTAATTTCCTGGAGCTTGACGGGTGACTTGATCGAGAAATCGAGACTTGGCCCGAACTCAGCGGTGACAGGAGAAAGCGCTTCGCTCGTTTCCTTTGCCTGAAGCCAGACGCGAACCGGAGAGCTGACCTTGTAATAGGCATCGATCTCGGGCAGGAACTGGCTGGTCTGCGCATGGCCAAGAGCACCAAACGCCAATACCAGCAGCGGGCCGAGCCGACAGCATTTTCCGAAGTGCACAAAGCGACGCATAGTAGGATGAGGCAAAGCAAATCCTATAACACTCCCGCTGTAGAAATCTGTCTGGCGGAGTGTGGAAACACGATTGAGGCAGATCCGGCATGAAACTCCGAACTGTAGTCCTAAGTTGTCTGTTGTTGGTTGCGCCTCTGCTGGCAAGGGACAGCACTGACGTCATCGTCATGAAGAACGGCGACCATCTCACGGGCGAGATCAAGGCTATGTCGCAAGGCGTGCTATACATCAGCATGAACTACATCCTCGGTACCAGTAGCGTGCAATGGTCGAAGGTGGACCACATCGAGAGCAAGCAGCTATTCCTGGTGAAGACAGAGGGTGGAACGGTGTACACGGGGACGCTGTCAACGGCGGAAAAAGAAAAGGGCCAGCCGATGACGATTGAGGTGGTGGAGTCGTCGAGCAAACAGACGGAGCTGGAACGACCGACGATAGTTGAGATGGACCAGACCTCGGAGCATTTCTGGCAGCGGTTCAATGGGCAGATCAATACCGGCATCTCGTACACCAAGGGAAACCAATCGACGCAATACAACCTAAGCTCGGAGGTGGCGTATCCGCGGGAGCGATGGCAGGCTGCGGCGTCGTTCAATTCGACGCTGTCGACCAGCACGGGCGTGACGGCCACCACACGCAATCAGGTGAACCTGGGAGCACAACGCCTGCTGCGCTGGAACAATTGGTTTTACTCAGGAGAAGCCGGACTGCTGCAAAGCTCCGAGCAGGGAATTAACCAGCAGGGGAACATCGGAGGGGGTCTCGGGCGCTACCTGATGAATAGCAACCATACGAAACTCTACTTGCTGGGCGGCTTGGCGTGGCAGCAAACGAATTATGCTCCGTCCGTCTTCGTCAGCGGCGCCCAGAATGTGGCGACAGGATGGTTGTCCGGCGGACTGAAGTTTTATCGCTTCAACAAGACCACTATCGAGTTTACGGGAAGCGTTTTTCCCGCCATCTCGCAGCCCGGACGGGTCTACACCAACGTGAACGCGTCGTATTACATCAAGCTGTCGGGAAGCCTGTCGTGGAATGTGTCGTTCTATGGCAACTGGGACAACCAGCCTCCGCCGACGTTTTCGGGAAGCGATTACGGAACGAGTTCGGGGCTGAGTATTACGTTCGGGAACAAGTAAGAGATCATTCACCACGGAGACACGGAGGCCACAGAGAAATCGAGTCAAGTAACCTTCGAGTCCCCTGTATGTCGATACACGCCTTGAAGCTTCGCGCACGAAAGCGAAAAGCAAATCCCTCGCGGATTAAAGTCCGCTCGTGATGACAAAGTCAAAGAGACTCTCGCGGCACGAGTGAAGCCGTGCCCATTCAAAGCGTCCCAAGCGATTGCGGCGCGCGGGCTCCTGTATGATTTGCTGTTACAAAATCGTTACTCTGCGTTCGCAGTTTCTCGTCGCTTGAGTTTCGTCGGCGACGAACTGCTGAAGAGGTCTCATGCAACGACCTGGAAAGCCTGTCCGCTATTTGTACCCCTTCCTCCTGGTTCTCTCGCTAACGATGGCCGCCGCGGCGCAGATTGTGCCGACAAATGATCCGCCGGTCTATGGGCCATACAACGTGGTGAGCGTGCAAGGCGGCGACGGCGTCCATAAGAAGATGGTGGAGAAGGATACGGTGTTGCGCGCCGACTCTGCTTGGACGATGTATGCGTGGGTACAGGTCGATGCCGCGCCTGCTGCTCCCGCGCTGGTCGCGGGCTTCGGCGATGTGGGGGGCGAGTATTCGCGGTTCCTGGGGGTTGAGCCGGGAAAGTTGATGTTGTGGATGGGGCCCGACAATAGCCTGAGTGCGGCGGCGACGATTACTCCGGGTAAGTGGCAGTTCGTCGCAGCGACGTTCGATGGGACTTCTGTATTTCGGCTTTACAGCGACGGGGTGCAGGTCGGGCAGGGCGTGTTGGCGTTGGGACGGGTTGCTCCGGTGCTGCAAATTGCACCTCCGGTGCCAATGACCAGCGCGGCGACTCCGAGTTTGAATTGGCAACACTTCGGCGGCAAGGTTGCCGGCTTCGTCGTGGCGCGCGAGGCGCTGACGGCGGAGAGAATTAAGCAACTGGCGGCGGCGCCTCCGGAATTTTCGTTGCTGGTGTTTGAAGAGGGCGCGAAACCCTGGCCGATACAAACGCACCAGCAGGCAGGCTATCGTGCGCCGCAGGATCCGGCCACGTGGCCGAAGAGCCGTGCGCCATATCCGTCGCCGGTGGCCAAGTCGCTCCCGAAAGGGCCAGAGATTTTGGCCAATGGCGACAATCAGTGGACGATCTCCGGTGGGTGGTACTTGGCGGCGGCGCCCACGGTGAATGCGACCGCGGTGGATATCGCCAAGGCTGGGTTCGACACGAAGGGGTGGCTAGTTGCAACCGTGCCGGGTACCGCGCTGACCACGATGATCGATCGCGGCGTGTACGCCGATTCGGATTACGGTCTCAACAACCTCACGATTCCAGAGAGCCTTAACAAACAGGATTACTGGTACCGCAATGAGTTCAAAGCTCCGAAGGCGGGCGCGAAGCGATACACGCTGACGTTTGAAGGTATCAATTACGCGGCCGAGGTCTGGCTGAATGGCACGTCGCTCGGGAACATCAAGGGCGCGTTTATTCGCGGCATCTTCGATGTGACCGATGTATTGAAGGCGGGGCAAACAAATGTTCTGTTGGTTCGCGTGTCGCCGCCACCGCATCCGGGAATTCCGCACGAGCAGTCGGTGCTGGGAGGGCCGGGCGAGAATGGCGGCATCATGTGCCTGGATGGGCCGACGTTTGTCGCGACCGAGGGATGGGATTGGATTCCTGCGATTCGCGACCGCGATACCGGGATCTGGCAGCCGGTGGTGCTCAGCGCATCGGGCACGGTGAAGGTCGGCGATGTGCAGGTGGTGACCAAACTGCCGCTGCCGGACACAAGCAAGGCCGACGTCGAAATTACTGTTCCGCTGGAGAACACTTCGGACAAGCCGGTGAAGGGAACGGTGCGAGCGACGGTCGAGAGCGTGACGGTCAGCAAGGAAGTGACGGTGGCGCCGGGGAAGAGCGAGGTAAAACTGGCTCCGGCGGAGTTTGCGCAATTGACGCTGCAGAATCCGCGATTGTGGTGGCCGAACGGCTACGGCAAACAGGATCTTTACACGGCGAAGGTGGATTTCACTGAGGGCGGCGAGGATTCGGATAGCAAGCAGGTTCGCTTCGGCGTGCGCGAAGTGACGTATGAGTTGAGCCTGCTGGACAGCAAGGGGCAGTTGCGGCGCGTGGATGTGTCTCCGACGGCGGCGCGTGCGCGGGGCGAGCAGGTGGTGAACGTTACGCACGAGGGCATGCGGCAGATTCCGAATCCCGATCCGTTTCCAGAGATGTTGCCGAAGGAGTGGAAAGACTATTGGTTGGGCTGGGTGGCTTCGTTGACGCCGGCGGGCGAGGCGTCTCCGGCGGTCACGAGGGTTGACGACAGTAAGGTTGCGCCATACCTGATATTGAAAGTGAACGGTGTCCGCATCGCTGCGCGAGGCGGTAACTGGGGCATGGATGATTCGCGCAAGCGCGTCTCGCGCGAGAAGCTGGAGCCGTACTTCCGGCTGCATAAAGACGCCAACGTCAATATCATTCGCAACTGGGTTGGGCAGAATACCGAGCAGACGTTTTACGACCTCGCGGATGAATACGGGATGATGGTGTGGAATGACTTCTGGGCGTCGACGCAGGAATACAACGCCGAGCCGCTTGATGTTCCGCTGTTCCTCGATAACGCGCGCGACACGATTGTGCGGTTTCGGAACCATCCGTCGATTGTGATGTGGTGCGGGCGCAATGAAGGCGTGCCGCAGCCGATTCTGAACGAGGGACTGATCGATGTCATCAACAAGTACGACGGCACGCGCTATTACTCGCCGAGTTCGAACCAGGTGAATTTGCAGAACAGCGGGCCGTACAAGTTCCAGGACCCGACGCTGTATTACACGCTGTGGAACCACGGTTTCTCGGTAGAGACGGGGACAGTGTCGCTGTCAACGCTGGAATCATTCAGCGCGTGGATTCCGAAGGCTGACCAGTGGCCGATTGGCGATGCGTGGGCGTATCACGATTGGCACCAGAGCGGGAACGGCGAGATTGAGCCGTTCATGAAGGAGATTGAGACCGAGTTTGGCGCGGGCACGAGCCTGGCCGACTTCGAGCGCAAGGCGCAGATGCTGCAATACAACGAGCATCGTGCAATTTTCGAGGGCATGGACGCGCACCTGTGGGCTCCGAATAGCGGGCGCATGTTGTGGATGACGCAACCGGCTTGGCCCAGCAACATGTGGCAGATCATCAGCTCGGATTACGACACGCAGTCGTCGTTTTATGGAGTAAAGAAAGCGTGCGAGCCGTTGCATGTGCAGCTTGATTTGAGTGATTACAGTGTCGCGGTGGTGAATACCACAATGACGGCACAGCCGGGGCTGACGATCACGGCGAATGTGTATTCGCTGGACAACAAGTCTCTGTTGCAACATCAGGAGCAAAAAGATGCCGCGGCGAACGCGATGACGCCGGGATTCAAGCTGGATCTGGCTCCGCTGATGGGGACGGGCGTGGTGCTGGTGAAACTTGAACTGAAAAACGCCGCGGGACAAGTGCTTTCCGACAATTTGTACTGGCTGGGCGCAACGGGAGCATCGTATCGGCAACTGAATCATCTACCGGCGTCGACGCTGGCGAGTTCGGCAACAATCACGCACAAGGGCAACAGCAATTTCGTGCAGGTGCGATTGCAGAACACGGGTACGGCAGTGGCACTACAGAGCAAGCTTACGCTGGTGAATGCCGGCGATGGGACGCGAATTCTGCCGGCGTATTACAGCGACAACTATGTCTCGCTGCTGCCGGGAGAGGCCAAGACAGTCGAGATTGAGTTTCCAAGTTCGGCGGCGAAAGGGCAGCCGCAGGTGAATTTGCGGGGATGGAGTTTGGCGCCGACGAGCGTCGCCGTGAGCAAGTAGTTCACCACGGAGGCACGGAGAAGATCTGGTAGGGAAGGCCCACGCTCAAGGACGGGCATTGCTCCCAGGTTAGCGTCCAAAAGAAGCACGCTAACCTGGGGCACCTGCTGGTGGTTCGAACGACCGCCCTCAGGCGATCAGTTCGTTGCGGCCGAAGTCGCCGTTCTGGCGAGTGAATTCCGAAAAGTCGGCGTCAGAGATCTCCAGCGCATCGTAAAGCTTGGTGAGAATCACGAGCCGCCAGACATCGTCAGACAGGTTGACTAATGTCAGCGTCCGCCCGTTCTCGCGCGCCCAGGCTTGCAATTCGACCAGAAGGCCGAGTCCGGAGGCGTCGATTTTCTCGACCGTCGACAGGTCGACGTGAATGTTCTTTTCCTGGCGTGATTTCACCATGGTGCGCAAAGTCTCGGTTTCGACGCCGAGAACCAGATGGCCCGAGCAGATCAATGTTGCTACTGACTTCGCAGACTGGATATCAATTCGAAGCATTTGTTCAGTCCCATCATTCAATGTTCGGTTGTTTCGTTGGGGAAGTTCCTCTAATAGCGCAGATCGATCAACTAATGACACAGTAAGTGGCCTCTTTCAGTACTTGTTGTCGCTACTTATTTGATGATGCACCAAGGCGATTGGTAGCAGGTCAACGGCCTGCTAATTGATAGACGTAATCGAATGAGTAACAGTTTCAATTGAGTGACGATTTACGCACTATTAATGTCGAGATCGACATGATTAGTGGCGGCGGCTTCCATATGCACGCATAATGCAGGTGTGGGATCCTCGCCTGAATGGGATGAAACGACGCTTCAGCCAGCTTCTGCGGCTGCTGAGCCGTCGATTTCAATCGAGTCACCCGCAATCACCCCGATCCTTACGGCAGGAACCGAGCAGGGCGATTATTCGGGCGCCACTTGGAGACAAGCGTTCGAATTTCCCGGAGTGTTGGCGCTGGTGCCCGAGCATCGCGAACAAGTCATGGAGTTCGTAAACCAGCACTGTCTCGACTATGAGATGCAACTCGATCTACTGGTGGCCGTGCAAGAAGCTCTGGCGAATGCCGCGCTGCATGGTTGCCACGACGATCCATCGAAGATGATTCAGTGCGTGGTGAGCGGCAATACGACCGAGATCACGATTGCGGTGCGCGATCCCGGCCCGGGATTTCCACTGGAGCGAGCCGACCCGAACAACTACAAAGCCACTACCCTATCGCACGGGCGGGGCATCTGCCTGATGCGAAGCCTGGTCGATGAAGTGTTGTTTGCGCACAATGGAGCGGAAGTTGTGTTGCGCAAGCGGATCGATGGGGCCATTAAATGACCGCGGTAACGCGGGCGCTGACCCTGAAGTTGTAGCAGGCCCGGGCAATCTGCACCAATTTGGCTGCAATGCCTCGTTCCTCCGCGATTTTATTGGCTGAACCTGACTCGGCGATCCAATCATAAATTCCTTCAATATCACTCATTAGTGCTTTTAATTGGCGGTGGGAATTGACCTTCCAGTAACCTCAAGGAGATCGCCAGCAAAACTGAATTCGCAGCGGCGGTTCCAATCCCCAAACCGAGGAGATTCATGTCGAACGAACTTCGTAACTTTCTGGCAATTCCTTATGACGAGCTGGAGGTACTGAATCTTCAGGCCAAGGAACAACGCCTGAAGCGAGTGGCCGCCCACAAGATTCAGGAAGAGCGTCTGAAATACCTCACCGACGAGAAACGCATCAAGGCGGTGACGGTCATGTTCAGCGACCTCGAAGGCCGCCTGCACATGCTCGACTATGACAAGAAATTCCTGGTCAAGAGCTTCGACAACCTGACGTTCGATGGATCTTCGATCCGCGGCTTTACGGCACAGCGCGAAAGCGACCTGCGTCTGGGCATTGACTGGAGCGCATTCTACTGGGGCCCATCCGACGTGTTCGGCCCGGGCAAGGTCCTGGTATTCGGCGAGGTCATCGAGAAGGCCGGCGGCCCGTATGCGGCAGACATGCGCGGCGTTCTCAAGTCGTTTGCAGACGAGCAGTTCAAGAAAGAAGGCTACACGCTTAACGCGGCGAACGAGATTGAAGGCTTCCTGTTCGCGGGCAAAGACGCCGAGCGGCACTACCACGAGAACCACAAATTCGAATACGTAAACACTGGCGGCTACTATCACTCGCTGCCGGGCGATCCGCTGCGCACGTTTATCGACACGACGGCCGAAGTGCAGCGCGCGATGGGCTTCCAAAATGAGAAAGATCATCCGGAAGTGGCGCCGTCGCAGTTTGAAATCAACTACGGTTATGGGGAAGTGGTGTCTGCTGCGGACCAGATCCAGTTGTACAAGCTGATCTGCCGTCAGGTGGCAACGAACCTCGGCCTTACCGCCTCGTTCCTGCCCAAGCCGGTGGTGGGCGTGAACGGCAGCGGCATGCACACCAACGTTTCCATCAGCAAAGGCGGCAAGAACCAATTCTGGGACCCGAAGGGCGAGGAAAAGCTCAGCAAGATGGGATGGCAGTTCGTGGACCGTATCCTGACCCACGGAAACGACACTTGCCTGATCTTCAATGCGAGCGTAAACGCCTATCGCCGCCTGGACCCGCATTTCGAGGCCCCGAACCAGATCAAGGCCTCGGCCGTCGATCGCGGTTCGATGGTCCGCATTCCCATCGGGAACGAGAAGAGCATGCGCGTGGAAGTGCGCTCGGTTGGTCCGGATGCCAATCCCTACATGGTCTTGCTGGGTGTGTTCAAGACGGGGCTGCAGGGCGATACGGCGAAGATCAAGAACCTGCGCCAAGCCGAGCGCTACCTGCCGGACAACATCTACGACGCGCTGGCGAACTTCCGCAACGCGAAGTGGACGACCACCCTATTTGGGGAGGACGTGAAAGGCCGCTTTGCCGACCTGAAACAGGCGGCGGCGGACCGTTGCCCGCGGTTGCTCGGCACGGTGGTCAAGGCTCCGGAAGTGCAATACCACCACGACGTTTACAACCAATACCTGTGGAACCAGTTCTAGAGACTGGCTATCCTTCGGGACAACTACGGCGCCCCGGAGCGATCCGGGGCGCTTGTGTTTTTGGAGCGGTAAACGGGGTCTTGGTGTTGATTACTGTAGGGTGAATTCTCCGTATGTACCTCAATGATTACGCGTTCCGGGCATGGGTATTCCGAGCGCAATCGGTTATCATTAAGTGACCCCGAATTTCGATCTGAGAAGGGCTTCGATCCGAATGAGAAACGTGCCCATTAGTGTGTACCGCGGGCTCGCATTCTTGTGCGTTTTGTGTACGGCTGGTTTGGCGTTCGGATGTGAGCATCTGCCCGCAGGCCAGACGCTTTGGGTTCGACTCTCCAGTCCGATTTCGACCTACACAGCCAAAGTGGGGGATCCGGTCCATGCGGTCCTGACGCAGGACATTGTCTGCGGGAACGAAGTGGTGCTGCCGATGGGCGCTCCTGTCGAGGGAGTGGTCCGCAGCAAGCGCAAAGTAGGGTGGGGGATCCGTCACGAGACTTCCGCGCTGGAGTTGGAGTTTCACCAGATCAAGCTCAGTCCCAGTTCTTCCGTGGCGATAAATGCGCGCGTCGAAGAAGTAGAGAACGCCCGCGAGCAGGTGAAGAACGGTGTGATTCACGGGGTGATGAGCTCCGACACGTTCCAGGGGCGCGTTAACAGTCGGCTCATTCACTTGCCGACTTGGAACCCATATTCCGATATGGGGCTGATCATTTATAAAGCAACGTTCCCGATCTTTCCGGAGCCGGAGATTTATTATCCGTCGGGCACCGATATGACATTACGGACGAAGGCTGCGGTGAGTGGGTTGCCTTCGGAAGGCACGGTGGCAGAGAGCAGTAACGAGGAGTCGGAGCAGCTCGATATCTGGCTCAGGCAAGTGCCGCAACGGACTACGACCACGAAGTCTATTGACGCCGATTTGGTGAACCTGGTGTTCGTGGGGTCAGAGCAGCAGGTTCAGGCGGCTTTCCGGGAGGCCGGCTGGCACAACAGCGACCCGGTTGGGCGGCATTCGGTGATGCAGGGGCTGTACGCATTGCTCAACAATAGCGGCTACGCGCAGCAGCCCATGAAGACCTTCCTGATGGATGGTAAGCCGGAAGACATGAATTGGCAGAAGGGCCTGAACAGCTATGGCCGTCGCGATCATCTGCGCATCTGGCAGTGGACGCCGGAAGGTGCGACAGACCCGGTTTGGGTGGTTTCGTCTACCCACGACACCGGCGCGGTGCTGTCGTTTAAGTACAAAGGATTCATTCATCACATCTCGCCCAACATCGACGACGAGCGCGCGAAGGTCATTCGCGACTTGAACTTTTCCGGTTGCGTGAAGTCTCTGACCTACGTGTCGCGGCCAGGGATTTCGACGATCACTCAAAATGCGACGGGTGACTTGGTACGCACGGATGGGTCGGTCGCGGTGGTGCAGTTGCAAGATTGCCAGCCGATTTTGCCGAGTCTGGCTACCAGTGCTTCGACCACAAAGTACAAGCCGGGGAATTATGCGTTCCGCTACATTCGGCGTGAGATTCTCACCTTCCGCAATGACATCTGGCGTGCCAACATTTTGTACGGCGCGTACGACCTCGGGAGGATGACGGTTGCAGCGTTGCGCCATCAACCCGTGCCCCCCATGAACGAAGACGCCAAGCCCATGGTAGGAATTCTTCCCACGGCCATGCCGCCGGGCGTCAATTAGTCCGCTCTCCTATTTGCGAATTCACTTTCTGCTAGCCTGATTCGGACGATGGCATTTACTGGCGTCAGCATAGGGAACTACGTTCGACTTGTGCGCGGAAATGCCAATTTCCGCCGACTTTGGCTGGCGCAGATCATCAGCGAGAACGGCGACTGGTTTTACACTCTGGCAATCTACAGCCTGTTGCTCGATCTGACGGGCAAGGCGTCATCGATCGCAATGGCGCTGGTACTGCAAGTGCTGCCGCACACGGTGTTGGGACCGCTCGCCGGGGTGGTGAACGATCGCTTCAGTCGCCGCAAAGTCATGATCGTGACTGACCTGCTGCGCATGGTGATTGTGGCCTGCATGCTGCTGGTGCGCAGCCACGGATTTGTTTGGGTGATTTATCCACTGCTGTTCCTCGAAACCGTGATGGTAGCGTTCTTTGAGCCGGCTCGAAGCGCGGTGATTCCCAAAGTCGTAGATGAGCAGGATGTGATCGTAGCGAATACGCTGTCTTCGGCCACGTGGTCGTTCGATCTGGCAATTGGTTCAATGCTTGGTGGAATCGTCGCAGCGTGGCTCGGGCGCGACGCGGTGTTTGTTATCAACTCGCTGTCGTTTGCGGCGTCGGCGTTGCTCATCAGCCGTATGAGTTTTGTTGAATCGCATGCAGATGCAGCGAACCGGCATGCGGAAGACCAAACCGCGGGTTGGTCTTCGATACGCGCGGGCTTCCGTTATATCACGCGCAATCCGAAACTAGCGGCGCTGGTTTCGCTCAAGGGCGGTGTCAGCATTGCAGGCACGTCGTGGGTGCTGTTTCCAGTGATGGCGATGCGGGTATTCAAGCTGCCTATCGCCGGCCTGACTTCAGAACGGACGGCCTTGTTAGGAATGAGTATGCTGATGGGCGCCCGCGGCGTGGGTGCGCTGGTAGGCCCGCTGATGGCGTCGCGCTTTACGGGACAGCACGAGAACCGGCTGCGAATTGGCGTGTTGGCTGGATTCGTTATTGGCGGAATTGGATACGTGGCGCTGGGCAACATGTACAGTGTGTGGGCGGCCATGGCGGTGATCGTGTTCGCGCACTCGGGGACCTCAACCGTTTGGGTTTTTTCGACGACACTTCTGCACTTAAACGCTGAGGACCGGTTCATGGGAAGGGTTTTTGGCGCGGAGTTGGCGATCTCGATGTTCGTGCTCGCGGCAGCCGCTTGGGCGGCAGGACTGGCCATTGACAGCGGAGTTGCGCCCTGCACTGTTGCCATGGCAACCGGCGCGGCCATGATCGTTCCGTCAGTCATTTGGGTACTGGCGCTGCGGCGGTGGAGATCGAAGTCAGCACCGGAGTGTGCGACTTAAGTGGTGGCATCACGGCGACGTCGGTGTTACTCGACAAGACAACGTGGAGACCCGATGTTGACGCTTTGTGAAACTGCCACAATCCTCTCTACCCTACTGCGAAAACCACGATATACTGCGGAGATAACTGACTTCGGGCTTGATTCTTAGCCAAACGGAACGGCCAGTGGGGAACATGTCAGGCGACTCGGACCGTCCATCTCGTAAAGGGCAAGAGGGAACCGCGGTATCCAGCGGTGAAAGCTCCGCTGCCCTGCCCAAGCCCGCGCTCGATTCCGATGCCATGACCATGGCGGGAGTACCCCTCCCCGACCCTGACGTCACTCAGGCTGGTACTTCGAAGTTGCCGGAGGGCGCGCGTCAGGTTTCGCCCGCTCCAACCCCAAAACGAGACTCCTCCAACGAAACGACCATGGCCGAGAACCGTCGTGCGCGCGAAGCCAGTTCTGGTACTCAAAACCAGATATTTGCGGCAATTGGGGCGACTGTTCTCGAAGTAGGCACGGTTCTGGGCGGCCGCTACGAAATCCAGAAGTTGCTGGGAATGGGCGGGATGGGAGCAGTCTACAAGGCCCATGATCTGGAAGTTGATCGCACTGTCGGACTGAAGGTGATACGCCCTGACCTGTCGGGAAACCCAGCGATATTGGCGCGCTTCAAGCAGGAACTGGTGCTGGCGCGGCAAGTCACGCACCGCAATATCATTCGAATCTACGACTTGAACGAAGCCGATGGTGTGAAGTTCATCACCATGGAGTTCATCGAGGGCGAAGACCTTCGCACCATCCTTACTCGCCACGGCAAGCTCGCGCCACGAGAAGCCATCGACATCATGCGGCAGTCTTGCCTGGGCCTGCTGGTGGCGCACCAGGAAGGCGTGATTCATCGCGACCTGAAGCCGGGCAACATCATGCAGGACGCCTCAGGCCGAGTGGTCATCATGGATTTTGGGCTGGCGAAGACCATCCAAAGCGATGGCATGACGCAGACCGGCATGATGATCGGCACCATGGAGTACATGTCGCCGGAACAGGCGATGGGTTCGGAACTGGACGCGCGATCCGACATCTTCACCATGGGGCTGATTTTCTATGAGCTGTTGACGGGGAACATTCCGTTCCGCGCCGAGAGCGCGATCGCGAGCCTGGTGAAGCGTACGCAGGAACGCGCCGTACCATTGTCGGATGTGGATCCCACCCTTCCGCCGCCGCTGAGTTTGATTGCGGCAAAATGCCTGGAGCGCGATCGCAACGCACGCTACAACAGCATCCAGGAAATCATCGACGATCTGGACACATTCGAGGGTAGGCGTCCACGCTCGAGTGCCAGCGGACAGTCTGGACTACGCGCCTCGGTGTTCTCCGGGAAGGCGGTCACTTCCGAGTCGTTGTCTGGACAGAGTGCGAAGCTGCCTGACAAGAAGTTCCCGATTAAGTGGGTCGGAATCGGAGCGGTGGCGCTGGCGCTCGCGGTGGGCGCGGGCGTGTACGTCAAGTCGAAGATCAGTGGGGGTGGAGGGGGCACAGTCGCTCCGCAATCTGCGGCGTTGTCGCTGGCCATCGTGCCGTTCTACAACGAGTCCACCGACCCCAGCCTGAACTGGCTGGCGTCAAGCTTGTCGGAAACTCTCAGCACTGATATTGGACAGTCGCAGCGAGTGCGCCTCGTTTCGCCAAGCCGCTTGCAGCAGGTGTTGCGCGACCTCCACATCTCGCCGATGTCGAAGCTCGACATGTCGTCGCTCAAGCGAATTGCCGAGTTCACCAACGCTGACACCATCGTGTATGGGCAGTACGAGAAGTTCGGGGAACAGATTCGTATCAATGCGACCGTGTACGACCTGAAGCACGACCGCAACTTCGAGATGAAGTCCGAGATTCCCAGCGAGAAAGACCTGCTGAAGGGTTTGGATAGTCTGGCCGACCAGGTACGCGCGAATCTGTCGTCAGACCCGGACGTGCAGAAGGACTTGAAGGGGCAGCAGAAGTTTGTCCTGACGCAGTCAGTGCCCGCGTTGCGAGCCTACGATGACGCGTTGCAACTGTCGCGCACGGGCAAGGAGCAGGAAGCTGCCAAACAGTTCGAAGAAGCTGTTGCCGACGATCCGAACTTTGCGATGGCTTATTCAAAGTTGGGATTGTCGTATCACCGTCTGGGATTTGACGACAAGGCCGAGCAACAGTCGCGCCACGCGGTGACGCTCAGCGACAGTTTGCCGACGCAGGAGAAGTACCTGATCGAGGCCAATCACGCGGTGATCATGAACGACACCGCCAAGGCCATCGCGGCCTACGAGAAGTTGACGCTGGCCAATCCCGACGATACGGATTCGCAACTGGCGCTCGCGGGACTCTACGAACAGGCCAGCAACTACGATGAAGCGCGCAAGCGACTGGTAAGAGTACGCGCGGCCGACTCGAAGAACCTCGATGCCTTGTTACTGAGTGGCAAGGTGGAGATCGAGGCAGGGAATCCTCAGGCCGGGCTGGAGTTCTTGAACTCTGCGTATAGCCTGGCCGCACAGTTCGGCAATGACGAGGCCAAGGCTTCGGTCGAGCAGCAGATGGGTTTGGCCTACTTCAGCTTGAATCAGTTGGATGAAGCCCTAAAGAACTTCACGGGCGCTTTGGAGATTCGGAAAAGGCTTGGCTTGGCAAAAGGAACTGCCAGCAGTTTGAACATGATTGCGAGAGTGCAAGATAAGTTGGGCAACTCCAAAGAAGCATTGGCCAATTTCAAGGAGTCACTCGCGGGCTTCCAGAAAATTGGCGACAAGAACAACACGGCAGCCGTACTGCTCAATCTGGGCGGATTCTATTCCGACCATGCGCAGTATGAAGATGCGCTGAAGACCACCAACGATGCGTTAACGCTCTACCGTGACCTTAGCGATGAGGCTGACCAGGCACTGTGCCTCAACAATCTCGGAACGATCCGCCGGAATATGGGGAACTTCCAGGATGCACTGACCTATTATCAGCAGGCCTACCAGATCCGGGAAAAGATGAAGCTGACGGATGACATGGCCGAATCGCTGTATAACCTGGCCGATGCGAACGTGGACCTGGGCCAGTACGACACGGCGGTTACGCAGTATCTGAAAGCACTGGAGATACGCCGCAACAGCGGCGACTTGAGCGGAGTTGCAATCAATTCGAGTGGTGTCGGTGCGTTGTACGCGGTGCAGGGAAAGTATGCCTCGGCGCTCAGTGCTTTGCAGGAAGCTGTAAAAGACTTCGAACAAGCCAAGGACCAGACCTGGGTGTTGGCTGAAGCCGAGTCGCGCTATGGCAACGCGCTGTCGGAAGTCGGGCGCTGGGACGAGGGAAAGAAGAGCCTCGACGATGCCGTTAAGCTCGCGACTGACGTTAAGAACGACTCGATCCTGGCGCAAGCGTTGAACTACCAGGGCGATGGCTACTTTTACAGCGGCGATTACAGTTCGGCCCGGCCGCAGTACGATCATGCGATGCAGGTTGCAACCAAGGCAAAGAACCGCGAAGTAATGACGCGCTCGAAGTTCAACCTTGCACGGCTGGATGTGGTCCAGGGCCGGTCCGCCGCGGCCATTCCCACATTGAAGAATCTGGTCGCAGAAACCGAAACCGTCGGACTGAAGGCACTTTCCGTCCAGGCTTCCATCTATCTTGCGCAGGCATTAATTGCGGCCGGAAAGCCCGAAGATGCGCAGCAGGAACTGGACCGTGCGCTGAATCGTGCCGAGAAATTAGGGCTGCTGGTTGAGCAGGCGAGGGCGCACTTCCTCCTGGGGCAGATCTATAGCAAGACGGGAAAGACTGCGCAATACGCTCCGCAGTACCAGGAATGCGTGCGCATCCTTGAAACCATCAGCAAGGAATCCGGCGCCGGGCGGTTGCTCGATCGCTCCGATCTCAAAGATGTCTACCAGCAAGCTGTGAAAGCGTATCAAGGCACTGGCTAGAAGCTCGGGCGACTTCGTGACCGCGCGTCTCCGTGTTCGTGCGGCTGGGGTAGCGCCAGTCAGCGCGAAACGTCACACTTTCCCAATCACGTACAATAAACGGTTTTACCAGTGCCGCTGGCCTTTACAGGAGTCGTTTCATGTATAAGTTCGTTCGCATTGTCGTTCTGGTGGTGCTTTCCTCCGCTTTCATGTGTGCGCAATCCAGCAAGTCGGCAACCAGTCCAATGCCCCCCGTTCCCAAGCTGGCCGAGCTGTCGCCCGCGAGCGAGCAGGCCATGGCCGACATTAATCCGGAGAACATTAGGTGGCATGTGAGGTTTCTTGCGCATGATCTTTTGGAAGGGCGTGGCACCGGGCAGCGCGGAGGAGACATCGCCGCCGAATATATTGCCACGCAGTTCGCGCTCTATGGACTGAAGCCCGCCGGCGACAACGGAGGGTATCTGCAAAGAGTGCCGATGTTGGGCATCGCGACGCAGTCCGACAGTACGTACTCGCTGATCCCGGTCAAGGGCGAGCCGTTGACCCTGAAGGGCAACGACGACATCGTCGCCATGGACGAAACGGGTGACACGTCAACCATGATCGACGCGCCCATCGTCTGGATGGGCTACGGCATCGACGCTCCCGAGTTCAACTGGAACGACTACAAGGATGTGGACGTCAAAGGCAAAATCCTGCTCATGCTGGTCAACGAGCCGCCATCGACTGATCCAAAGTTCTTCGGCGGCCCGGCGCTCACCTATTACGGACGCTGGACCTACAAGTACGAGCAGGCAGCGCGTATGGGCGCCGTCGGCGTGCTGCTCATCCACAAGACTGAAATGGCCAGCTACGGCTGGGAGGTGGTGCACAACTCCTGGTCGGGCGAGCGCTCGTACCTGCGCAACGATTCTGCGCCGAAGCTCAAAATGGCGTCATGGATCCAGCTCGACGTCGCGCGCAAGCTCGCTCAGGCGTGTGGCAAGAACCTCGACGAAATGATGGCCGCAGCAGCCAAGCCGGGCTTCAAGGCCGAGCCGCTGCCGGCGACATTCAAGGCGCATATTGTCAGCACAGTGCGGCCGTTCGATTCCAACAACGCTGTCGCGGTGCTGCCGGGGTCAGACCCTCAGTTGAAGGATCAGGGCATCCTGTATAGCGCGCACTACGATCACTTCGGTATCGTGGCCGGCATGCCCGGCGACAATATATTCAACGGTGCACAGGATAACGCGACCGGCGTGGGAGTGATACTGGAAATCGCGCGCGTGTTCGGCGAGAGCAAGACTCCGCCCAAGCGCTCGATTTACTTTGTGGCAGTGACGGCGGAGGAACAGGGTCTGCTCGGCTCGGAATACTACGGCAAGCATCCGCCGATTCCGGCGAAGGAGCTTTCGCTCGACCTGAACTTCGACGACATACCGCCGCTGGGAGTGCCGCAGGAAGTAAGCGTTTCGGGCGCCGAGCGCACCACGTTCTACCCGACTGTAGAGAGCACAGCCAAAGCATTCGGAATGACGATCATTCCCGATCCGAACCCCAACGCCGGGCACTATTACCGCTCTGACCACTTCAGCCTGGCGCGCGTCGGTGTGCCCGCCTTCTCGGTTGGCGCGGGTGTTCTCTACGCGGGCCACGACCGCCAGTGGGGTATGCAGAAGGCGAAAGATTATGTGACCAATGACTATCACCATCCCAGCGATGAGTACCATCCGGAGATGGACTTCGCCAGCGACGGTGTGATCGCACGTTTCGGCGTCGCGCTGGGGTGGCAAGCCGCGAATCAGGCCGCCGAGGTTGGGTGGCAGCCGGGGGATGAATTCGACAAGGCGCGCAAGGCCAGCGGGGCGAAGTAAGGAAGCATCCAGCCATGACTGAACCAAAGCCTGCCTTTCGCCTGGTGCGCAGCATATGCGCAGTGCTTGCCGGCGCAATTGTTAGCGTCACGCTTTCCCTGATCACGGATGCTGTATTGCAGAGGGCTGGCGTCTTGCCGCAACTTGGCCATCCGGCAGCATCCGGACCGTTGCTTCTGGCAACGATCTATCGCACGGTATTTGGAGTCATGGGTGCCTATGTCACCGCACTCCTCGCGCCCTCTCGGCCCATGCTACACGCCATGGTCTTGGGCGCCATTGGATTCGTGATGTCGACCCTCGGCGCCGTCGTGACCTGGAGCCGTGCTGCCGAGTTCGGTCCGCACTGGTATCCCGTTGCCTTGGTCGTGCTCGCTCTGCCGACGGCTTGGCTAGGTGGCGAACTTTTCTTGCGTCGCTCGCGCTAAGAGTCGCGGAGATACGGAGGCGTGCCCGGTTTGACACCACGTGCCCTCCGGCGTAAAAACTTTCCACCGTGCAACTTCCGCCCGAATTCGAGCTTGCCATCGACCAGCGCCTGCGCGCTGGCGATCCGGTTGCGCCCGTTGATCTGGCGGAAGCGTGTTTCCAGCCCCTCATACGCTGGTTGCGCCGCGCGTTTCCCGGCGTTGACGACCCAATGTTTTACGACGATGCCGCTACCGAAGCCATCTTGAACTACGCCGAGCGTCCGGCGATCTTCGACGCGTCGCGCAACTCGCTCTCTGGATTTCTTCGCATGTCGGCGGCTGGCGATCTGCGTAACTGTCTTAGCCGGCAGCGACGTGTAAGAAATTACGAGGTCCCCGTCGAAATTAGCGACGATGGTGGGAATACTAAAGAAGAGCCATTTCGCCGCTTTGAGTGGAATGACGAAGAGGAACTATTGGTCCGCCGGATCGACAGCGCCCGTTTGGTGGACGACTTCCTGGGCGAGGTTTCTCCCGACGAACGCGACGCCGTAAAGTTGCTGTTGTGCGGGGAGCGCGCGCCGGACGACTACATCGACGCGCTGCAACTGCACGGTCTCACAGCCGACGAGCAGAAATTGGCCGTCAAGCGCTTCAAGGATCGTTGGATGAAGAAGCTCGATCGTTGGGCAAAGGAGCATGGTGGCCAACGGCCGGTCTAATCCGAAGAACTGGCTCGGCCTCTACGCTGACGCCGACAACGGCTGGCTCGCGTTGCGCGCCGCCGAGCGACCAGCGTACCTGGCCAGCGCGTTGGCCGAGTACCTTGACTTGCGCGGCTGGACGCCCGACCAGCTGGCCCAATGGCTGCGTTGTGCGCCCCAGCAACTGGTCAAGTTGGCCCTGTGCCAACGCCCCGATAGCGCTTCCGTCGAATTCCACCAACAGGTATCGCAAATCGTAGCCCGCTTCCAACTCGACTACTGGAACCTGCGCCGTCTGCTGGAGGAGCTCGTGCTCGAACCCGAACGACGGCAGCAAATCTGGGCAACCCAGGATTTCCTCGATCGCGCTGGACCCCGGCCGTTTGCCTCTCGCGCCAGTGGCGACGTTATGCCTTCATTTGGCGCGGAGATGAATGAGGCGGTGCCGCCGATGCAGGCGCCTCGCTCCGAGCGTCCCATACTGCGCCAGGCTGCCTTCAAAGCACCTTTCCGCAAACCTCCCGCGGTCGCCACTCCTGCCGAAACGCCGCCTGAGCCCGCTCCTGCACGCCAGCAATCTTGGTGGGAACGATTAATTACCGCAGTTCACAACCTCTTTTCAAAAAAATAGTCGTCGCGCGTCGAACTCGCCCTTTCCGGCGGGAATATCCAAATAGCGCCGGAAACCGTGTTACCCCCAAGGCGGCGCAGAGGAGGACTCATGAGAGATGCAACCCAGATCGTAGTTGTGTTAGACCGCTCCGGATCCATGGAAGTAGTGCGCGAAGCCACCATTGAGAGCTTCAATCAGTTCATCATCAAGCAGAAGGCGCTCCCCGGCGAAGCCAGCATGTTCTTTGTGCAGTTCAATACCCAGTACCAGGTACTCTTCGACAAGCCGATCGCCGAGGCTCCTACACTGAACTATCTCACCTATCAGCCCAACGGCGGCACTGCGTTGTATGACGCTGTGGGACATACGATCGACTCGATCGGCCAGCGGTTCAGCGCCCTGCCCGAAAGCGAACGTCCCAACAAGGTGATTTTCGTCGTCTTGACCGACGGCCAGGAAAATTCCAGCCGCCGCTACTCGCAGATGATGATTGCCGACCGGATACAGCATCAGCAGGAGAAGTATGGTTGGGATTTCGTCTTCCTCGGCGCCAACCAGGATGCGGTACTCACCGCACGCGGACTGAACATCCCCCAGCATGCAGCGATGTCGTTCGCGGCTGCACCTCCAGAAATCCAGGCCACGATGAGCGCGGCGTCGGCGTTTGTCGGTAGACGCCGAATGGGCCTGACTGCGAAGTTTTCTGAGTGTGATCGCGCGACAGCTATGGGCAAGAGCGAAGAACCCCAGGATCAAAAGGAGTCGGACGCCGACCGCAAGCATTCACCGTTATTTTCGTGGTTGCGCCGACCCGCTAAGCCCTCGGACGACCACACGAATCAGCCGTGAGAGCACATGGAATTCACCGACTCCGGTCGCTGGCCGAAGTCATCGCGAAAGGTGAGGAAGCTTACCGCATTGGATGGTGCTTGCGGAAGGGAATCATTACCACGGCTTCCAGTTCCACCGGATCGCCGGCCTTGGTGCCGGGGCGAAACTGCCAGCGGGAGAGCGCTTTGACGGCTGCTTCGTCCAACCGCGGATCGACGCTGTTCAGCACCTTGATGCCACTGACTGTGCCATCAACATGAATTACGGCGTAGAGCGTCACTGTACCTTCCACGTTGTCGCGCATCGCCTCAGCCGGGTAAGCCGGATCGACTTTCGATACGGCTACCGGCGCGGCAATCGCGATCTTATTGTCAGACTGCTTCAGCTCGGCAAACCGCACGATCCAGCTTCCCGACGCCGAGGTCAGGTTCGGCATATTCAGCACCAGCGAATAGTATTTCTTGTTGCCGAAGACCTGCCGCTCTATTGCGTCAGTGTCGGTATCTGACGTTGTGGGAGGCGGTGGCGTCACCGGTGGGCGGCTCACGCTCGGAATGTTCGGCCGCATCGCGGCCGCGATGAGCCGCTTGTTCTCTTCCTTTTGTGCGTCGCTCGGCGACTTACCCGGTGTTCCCGTTATCGCAGCCACTGGCGCTCCGGGAGGCGCAGCCCCGATGGTTATTCCCGGCGGCGCGGTGCCGTTGCCACCGTTACCGGAACCAGGGCCCTTGCCCCCGCCTGCTCCGCCGCCTGTTGCGCCTGCATTGCCGGCCACGCTCGGAGTACCCGGAGCGTCCGGCTTACCACCCGGCGACGCGTGAAATTCGCCGCTGCGATTCCCCGAAGGCACTTCTACGGGCCCTCGCACATCCGCCGGATTCAGGCTCAAAGCAATGATCTGCCCCTGTCCTTTCGATGTCTGCAGTCCCTGGAGGCTTGGCTGCGCTGGAACGTTCTTGCCCGCGGCGCTCGCGGCGTTTGCGTCACCCGTGGCGCCCGCGCGTTGCGGCTCGACGGGCAACTTGGGCGCATCCACCTGCGGAGCCAGTTGCGCCATGTTCATCTCGCCCCGTTTCAGTTTCAACTGGTCGGGCGACAGCGGAGGCTCAACCACTGAAGGCTGCGCCAATGTCGGCATCGTCAGCTTTGACTTCATCTTCGACACGTCGGCGGTCGGCTCAACCACGGTCTGCTGCTGCATCGCGACCACTTTGTTGCGTGACTGCAGCTTCGAGACATCGGCCGTCGGTTCCACCACCTGTGGCGTAAACTGCGGCATCTTGAGCTGCGACAACTGCCTTTGCGATGCCGCAATGGGCTGTCCGGGGATGTTCGTCCACGCCACGATGTTCGGCAGCGGAACGTCATGGTTCAGCTTCACGTTGGGCGGCGTAACAATCGTCTGGCGATTGTTGTCGGCGTTCGGCGGTACCGACAGGATCTCCTGCTTCGCCAGCTTGGGCTCGCCCTTGCGTGGTTTGGCTTCGCCCCTCGGCCCGGTATTGATCGGCGGCAGGTACTCGCTGAGCGCGTAGTGGTCGATTGCCGTGTTGGCGTAGGGCGAATCCAACTTCACCGGCCGATTAAACCACGCTGCCGTGGAGGCGATATAAATCAGCACCACCAGCGCGATGTGGTAGCCATAAGACTCCACGAAATGTCGCGGTCCCGGACTGATGGAGATCCACTTGTCCTCGGGAACGGGAATGGGTTGAGAGGTGGTTTCAATCGGGGCAGGCTCGCGCCGCTCAATCAGGTCGACGAGGTTTCGCCAAAAGACATGCCGCCAGGGCTCCATCTCATGGTGAAGGACCGGCGCATCGTGCAATGCCGTCATCGCTTTGGGGCTGCGTCGCTGTTACCTCTGACATCGTCCCTTACCGTGGTCGGCGTAGCTGGATTATAACCAAAAGTCAGGCGCGGACTGTTATGCGATCAGCAACAGTTTTGTCCCCTCTTGCCGGCAACTGGTCGCGCCGTAAAATGATAGGACCCTAAGGTGAGTTCATGCTTCGTAGGTTTTTCGGCACTTCGCTGCCAACGGTCTCGGTCATTGTGCTCGTCGCATGCGGCTTGGCTTCCGCCGAGCCTCAGAACGCTCCAAATTCCGCCACCGCCTCGATCGACCTTTCCGGCATGTTTACTTTCCTGCGCGAGGGCGAGTTTGTACAACTCACCGTAGAGGATGGCCAGCTTACAGGATTCGTATCTCGCTTCGGCGACACCGAAAGCGACAAGGGAGAGTTCATCGACCAGTTCTTTGACAAGGCTTCGCTGCAGGCCGGACGTGTTTCCTTCCAGACAAAAACCGTGCACGCGGTCTGGTACGAGTTCGATGGAACGGTCTCAGTTGAACCGGGGAAAAAGCCTGGCGAGGAAGGTTATCGCGTATTGCGGGGCAAGCTCACACTGCACAAAGCCGACGCATACGGCAAAGACACAGCTAGCGAGCGCACCGTCGAATTTCACTCATTCCCCGACGCGCAGCACATGCGGAACTAACTGCTCGCGACTTAGTGCACTCCCCGGCCGCCAGCTGTTGCCGAGGCCGCCAGCATTCCCTGCAAGTAGACTACGTGCCCGTCTTCCATGGTTGAAAGCTCGATATAGAGACGCCGCAACGTTTCGTTGTCGGTCTGCGCAACCAGTTGCTGATAGAACTCCTGAGCGCTCTGCTCGGCGTTCAGTGCCACCTTCAGCGCCCGCTCACGAGCACTCGGCTCTGCGGTATCGAACGGCGAGAAAATGTCGTTATTGTCCAGCTTGGGGACCTCGATCATCTCCTGCAAATCTTCTTCGGTAAGCGCGCAACTGGCGTTGCCATAGTGCTCCTCGTACCGGTTTTGCAGCAGGCTGCTGTGGCGCTTTTCCTCAACCGACATGTCCCAGAAGACGCCGGCAATCTCCAGCGACTCGGGATCGCGGAACTCAGCAAACATCTCGGCAAATCGTTGATAAATCCCCGCATTGCGCTCTTCGATGAAGATCGCTACGTGTAGCGCTTCCTGCGGATTGAGCGAGGTAAAGGCGCGTGTCATGGCAACTCCTTGCGGCGGGTAGTGAGTTAATTCTATCTGCGGAGTTGCGAAGGTAGGATGGTCGGAAATGACTAAGACGCCGCCGCAGTTCCATTTTGGAACCGGTAGGCGCTTTCCGGCCGTCGTCCGTCTTACGGCCTGCCTATCCGACCTTCTCTTTGACCTGCTCCGCTGCTTTCTCTTTGGCGCGCTCGGCTTCGATTCGGGCGATGGTGCGCTTCAGCCAGTGCTTTACGTTCTCCCGCAGTTCTTCCTCAGACTGCTGCGTAAGAAGGGTGTCGCCCTGCTTATTGAGCTCAATATGATGACAGGGCACGTCTTCCGTGCGGAATTGCTCGGGCACAAAGTCATACAAGAGGCACTCATGGCAGGCGTGAGAACGCGTGGGATCGCCATGGTTCGGACATGTGAGTGAATCCTGGAAGATAGAGGCCGGGCCCCAAGGGGTGCTATACCAATTTCCATAGCCGCCCTGTTCAATGAAATTCAGCTCGTAGCGCAGAACTTCCAGTACATCTCGCTTATCTTCTGACATTCCTGCCTCCCGGGGAAGCTTCGGCTCCGTGTCAGCTTCCGGTATGGCTAGAATTCTGGTCGATTGCGAACCTTCAAGCTGTGACCTGGCTCACGAGGCGGTGTGATTCTTGCCCGTATCTCGAACCAGCCCTTACGGTTGGCGATATTTTCCCGCCGTCGCGACAATCGGTGTAGGCGCGGTAATTTGCGCCTGAGATCGTACTGACGAAATCAAGCGCGTGAGCCTCTTGGAACAATTCCGGTTGAAGATTCCGGGTGTCTTCTTGCGATTCCTGCTGCACAGAATCCGAAACTTGTAGGACAATAGGTTGGCAACTAACATACCTTTGGTGGGGTCATCGCTGTCGTGAAAAACCAAGATAGTAATCAGTCGTCAGAACTTCGTCCGGTTGATCGCTTAACGTTGGCGTTGGTGGGAATGGCCGTAATCTTCGCTTCTCTTGGACTCGGCGAAGCCGTTTACCGCCTCCTGTTTTTCGATTTCGACGGCGCGACCGACCGGCTGCCCATCGAAATGATGTTTGGCTTGGCATTTGCCTGGATCGTGATGAAGCTGGCCAAAAGGATTTATCAGCAACGACTGCTGACCTCGGCAAAAATCAACCAGGTTTGGGACCGGAACTACAAGATTCGTCACGCCGTGGAAGCGATTCCTCCTGTACCGTTCCCTGCGCACCAGCAGGCGATCCGGGTGATTCGCGACGAAGTTGATCGTATCGAGTGGGCACTGGCCGATATTCAGGCCCGATAAACACGTCCCGGGGGCGTCGCAATGCGCTTGCGCCTCGTTACGCCGCTTCACCATCCTTGACATTTTCGGGCGCAACGTCTGGATAAATGACGGACACTTTTGCCTCGGAGTGCGAAAACAGCCGGTTTACCCCGCTTCCGATCAGCTCGGATACAGCGAATATTTGTCCCGCGGTGACTCCTGGAAGCACTTGGTGGTGCCCGACCGCAGCCAGACCCATGCTGGCCATGCAGCCGCATTGTGAGCAATCAGGTGTGCCACCGAACTGACAGGGAGTAATGCGCGTCTTCAGGTCGGCGGAAACGGTCAGCGTGGTGCGGGCAAAAATGCAGTCTCGCGGAGACGCGGGCGGCTTCCGGAACTCCTCAATCACTCGCTTGTGCATATCAACCACGGGATATGTGGTCCGCAGCCGCATCAATTCTTCGATTACCTGACTGCGCTGATCCGGTGTCAAAATTTCCGCTGCGACTGCCCCTTGCTGGGGAGTGAAGAGGCTGAACCAGATTCGCTTCGTCTCGCTGCGGGCGCTCCAGAACCGCGCGAAGTCCTCCAGGTAGCCGGGGCGCTCCATCATCTGCCCGGTGATCGTGCAGTGGATCGTGACTTTGGCGTCCGCGATATTCTTGAGGATGCGCTCGTAGGTTGCTGGCTTTCGTCGCACGTCGTGTTCAGGTTGAAGTCCATCGACAGAGACCACCACGTTGAGACGAGACAACGCCTTCCAGTGCAGAGGAATCGGACGGAATGCGCTGGTCACGAGCTGGACATGAATGCGACGGCGCTCCAACTCCGGCAGAAGTTCTTCCAGTTCGCGAAAGCGCACGAGGGGGTCTCCGCCAACCAGAGACACATGTAGCGGGCTTTGCTCGTCAACCAGTCGCAAGACGCCCTGCACCAGGGCGCTACCCTTGTAATCCGCCAATTGCCGCAGCGTCACGCCGGGAATCCCTAAATGCTCATCTTCATACGCGTAGCAGCCCGGGCAACGCAGCGGACACTCGCGCGTCAGCTCGATGGAAATGGAAGGAGTGCGGCCGGAAAGGGTGCAGGCCCATGCTCGCAGGACATCAGAAATTTTCACGATTTCCCCTGGCTCGTATGCGAGCTCTTGTTTAATAGACGACGCCCAGCGCAATTAGTTGCGCGATGTGGCAAATCAATTGGATGACGAGTCAGGCGCGCCGGAACACCAGCGTGGCATTCAAACCGCCAAACGCGAACGAATTCGAAATAGCGTATTCAACTTCGGCCGGTCGGGCCTCATTCGCGATTACGTCGAGCTGGCACGCGGGATCGAGTTCTGTGAAATTTGCAGTGGGTGGCAGGAGGTCCTGGTGGAGCGCCAGCACGGTTGCGACCGCTTCCATCGCGGCGGCCGCACCCAGCGCGTGGCCGTGCATCGATTTCGTTGAACTCACCGGAACGCGATCTGCGTGCTCGCCAAAGACCTGGCGGATCGCGCCCGCCTCGGTGACATCGTTCACTTCCGTTCCAGTGCCGTGAGCGTTGATGTAACCAACTTGCTCCGGACCAATGCCGGCGTCGCAAATTGCTCGCTGCATCGACAGCGCCGGGCCTTCGGTCGACGGGTGCGTAATGTGGCCGGCGTCGGATGACATCCCGAACCCAACTACCTCTGCGTAAATCTTCGCACCCCGAGCTTGCGCAGCCTCGTAAGGTTCCAGCACCATCATCGCGCCGCCTTCGCCCAGAATCATGCCGTTGCGGTCGCGGCAAAACGGCCGACAGGTAGTCGGAGAGACCACTCGCATCGCCTCCCACGCCTTCAGAAAGCCCACACTGAACGGAGCCTCGCTGCCACCGGTGATCGCCAGGGGAACGCCGCCCGCGCGCACCATCCAATACGCAAGGCCGATAGCGTGCGCGGCCGACGAGCACGCGGTAGACAAGTTAAAGCCCGGCCCGGTGAGGCCGAATTCCATTGAAATGTGGCTGGTTCCCGCATTGGCCATGGTGCGCGGAATCGTCAGTGGATTGACCCGTGGCTTGCCCAGCTTGTACAGGTTGACGAAGCCCTCGTCGGACGTGTTTTGCCCGCCCACGCAGGCTCCGGTGATTACTGCCCCTTCGGCTCGCAAGGCCGGAGTCCATTCAACCGCGGCGTCACGCACGGCCTCGCGCGCGGCAATCACCGCAAACTGGGCGAAGCGGTCGAGAAAGGGCAGCTGCTTTTCGTCGAAATAGTTGAGCGGATTGTAGCCGGGAACTTCCGCTCCATTGCGGAAGCGCAGGGTATCGCACTCAGGTGTTTCGATCGTACGAATGCCGCTGCGCCCTTGCTGCAGCGAGTCCCAGAACTCCGAAACGTTCTTGCCGATGGCCGAGATAACTCCGACGCCAGTGATCGCGACCCTGATCATGCGTTGGGAGGTGCCGATTCGGCCGTAGCCGCTTTGCGTGCCAGCAGTGCCCCGACTCCGTCCACCATCTGCGGAAGGGACGTAATCGCCTTCGCTTCCTGGTCGTTGATCGAAATATCGAATTCATCTTCGACTTCGAAGAGCAGGTTCACACTATCGAGCGAGTCCATTCCCAATTGTTCGAACGTGGCGTCGAGCGGCACCTTGTCGGTTTCCACCCGCAAGTGTTTAGCGATAACTTTCTGGACTCGTTCTGCGATGTCGTTATTCATGGTTGGGGCCGCTGAAAATTCGTCCGCGTCCAGTGGAACGCCACAAGCAAGCATAGTGCCTCACCACGCCGTCTACTTGCAAGCATCACGACTCCTGGATGGCCGGGCGATTTGCCATCACTAGCTTTGCAGTAGTTATCGCCTGCCCAACATGCCGCTGCGTGTGATCTGCCAGGTGAACCAGCAGACCTCCAACGGTTGTCGGCAGGCGACGTTTTCCCACGTAGCGCTGTTCTTCGAATTCTGCGGGATCGAGCCACAGGACCCGCTCCGAACTCGAACGCACCGCATTCGACACAGCCTCCAGGGCCTCGCGGACGGAAATCCCGGCAGTGCCTTCAGCCTTCAACGCCTCGAGCTGCGTAGCCGAAAGCTCCTCTCCCTCGGCGTAGGTGAGCAGCCGATCAAGGCTGCCGGGAATGTGTTGCAGATGAAACGCAACCGAAGCCAGTCCCGACGGGCGCTGCTGTATTTCCTCATCGGTGAGATCGCCACACCACTTGGCCAGGTCTTCCTCCGCCGCCTGCAGCGCATGCAGCACCGCCCGTTGTACGGCAGGCGTTTCTGTTAGAGTGCCGCGCAGCCACGGCTCGGGCAGGTTGGTCGGTTGATTCATGTCGCCCCTCGTCAATGAGTCGCTGTCATTCCCAACGCCTTCAGGTAGCCATCGTTGATCTGGCACTTGCCGAATTGGATGTTCTCCAGCAGGCCCGCGAACGCCGCGTTGATATCTTCCTGCGGAGGCCGCTTGGCGATGCGTTTCTCGGTGTCGCCCATGCCGCCCGGCAGCTTCGCATAAGCGATAATCTCGTCCCAATATTGCGGCCTCGCGAATGAAGCTAGCGCGCGTGGAGAATCCATCTTTTTATACGGCCAGAACGCCCATGGAATCTGGTTCTTTTCCAAGAGTTCGCGAAATTGCGCGATCCACTCGTCGGTATTCTCGCCCGACTCGCTCATCCAGATCGGAACCTTGTACTTGTCGCGAAAGTCGACATACTGCTGGATTTCCGCCTGCTCCGGCTTCATCCAGTACTTGTGAAACGTGTACATAACGTTCGAATCGAAGGGCGGGCTGAAGACCGAAAAATTGGTGTCCCACTGCGCTCCGCCGAGAATGACGACGTGGTTCTTGTCTACCTCGCGGATCGCCGCCACTATTCGCCGGTAGAGCGGCTCCAGCTGGCTGTTGTACTTCTTCAGCTCGGGGAAGTGGGGAATCGGCTCGTTGAGCAGGTCATAACCCAACACGGTCTCCGAGTCGCGATAGTGCGCCGCAATGCGCTTCCAGACATCGATGGCGTGCAGCTGCTCCTGCGGACTGTCGTATATCCACGGATAGCCCCAGCTATCGTCGATGTTGGCGCCGGTCTGTCCTCCGGGAGCGGCATGCAAGTCGATCACAACATACAACCCGGCCTCGCGCGACCACTCGACCACGCGGTCGAGCATCGCGAATCCATCGGCGTTATCACTCTCAAAATACTTGTAGTGGATGGGAACGCGAACAGAATTGAAACCCGCGCGCTTCAGAAACTGGATGTCGTCGCGAGTGACGTAGCGATCGACATAGGCCTTCCAGAATTTCTCGGCAGCCTCAGGACCGAGCAACTCGTTGGCCAACGCTGCAATCTCCCTCGCCGACTGCGATCCGCCCTCGAAGTGGAACATGTAGCCTTCGCGCACCATCCAGTTGCCGAGGTTGGTGCCGCGCAGCATCAGGGTCTTGCCTTGCCCATCGACGAGACGCGCGCCATCGGTGTGGACGAAGTGACTCTGGCCCATTGCGGTCGCTGGCATCGCGAGGACTGCAGTGCAGAGAAGGACAATCAGGTTGGGAAATGTTTTATGGATCATGCGCGCCCATCGATGATGAAAAGCGGTCCCATTTTCTCATGCGGACCGAAATCAGCGATCCGCACCAGCCCGGTTGGCCCGTAGCACTGAGAATGACGACCAAGGTGAAAATGTGTTCAAGCCAGTGGGCTTGTATTACCTTACCGGCCACCCAAAATACATTCGATTTCGCAATCGTGACAACAGATGGGCGCCGGTCTACTAGTCGCATAGTTTACGAGTGCATTAATCTGGGTTCCTGTGTATGTTGCGTGAGAAGTAAACTTTCCACTTTATTTTTTCTGCCCAGTGATGTAGCGTTTCTTACCTGCGCGCCAGTTCTGCTCCATCATGGGGTGGTGGAGTCCCAAGGGGAAATGTATGGCCGCGCCGCTCGTCGCCCACAATCAGTCAACCTCCAGCACCTGCTAGCGCTGGTTCGTCTAATAAACACAAATTAGGAGATTCCATGCAGCTTCGCGCCACATATGCTTCGTCGCGTGCCGTTCCGTCTGCGGCACATCTGGTACTACGCTCACTTGGGATTGCGCTTCTAGCGATTCTAGCTCTGGGCACTGTCAGCGCCCAAAACTGGGTAGCGACAAGCCTGCTTCCGCCCACGTCATTAGTTCAACCTCACAATCCACTGTTGCTGACCGACGGCACAGTCATCTTCCACGATGGCCAGGGGGCTGTTCCTTCGGACTGGTACAAGCTCACGCCCGACATCAACGGCAGCTATGTCAACGGTACCTTGACCCTGCTCACGCCGTTGCCGGGAACCTATAGCCCGCTTTACTTCAGTTCGCAAGTTCTGAAGGACGGGCGAGTGCTGATCGAAGGTGGCGAGTATAACCAGAACAATTCAGTCTGGACCAACCAAGGCGCGATTTACGATCCGCTTGCTAACACTTGGACCATGCGGACGCCTCCTGCGGGTTGGACCCAAATTGGGGACGCGGCGAGCATCATGCTTCCCGATCAAACTTACATGCAAACCAATTGCTGCAATAGCGGAATGAAATTCGCCCTCATGGCCCCGCCTTACACGGATGGCTCATGGGTTGCGTATTCCGGACAGGGCAAAGCCGACAGTTATGACGAAGAGGGTTTAACGTTGCTGCCCAACGGAAAAGTCTTAACCGTCGATGCCAACCGGTCGAATGCCCTGACTGCGTCAGAAATTTTCACGCAGGTTACTCATTCCTGGTCGGCCGGACCCAGCACCATCGTCTCTTTGACCGATCTGAACTCGCGCGGGCGCGGTTCGCACGAAGTTGGGCCAATGCTGCTCCTGCCCAACGGCACAGTCTTTGCTACGGGTGGAGCTCCGGCCAACACCACCGGCCACACGTCGGTATACAGCATCGCCACAGGCCTGTGGACGGCTGGTCCCGATTTCCCGTCCGTGGGTGGAGTGAAAATGGCGGTAGACGACGCTCCTATGGCTCTGGAGCCCAACGGCAATGCGATCGTGTATGCCGGGCCGCCCGTCTTTAACAACGGATCGCACATGTTTGAGTGGAACGGTAGTACGCTGACGCAAATCGCTGAGCCACCCAACTCCCCTAACAATCCGTCTTACGCTGGCAACCTGTTGGTGCTGCCGACCGGGCAGATCTTCTTCACTGACTTCAGCTACGACATCGAAGTCTACAACCCCGTAGGAACGTATAACCCAGCCTGGAGTCCCAAGGTGTTGTACCTGGCAACCATTGCGGGCCATCCCTTGAGTTCTAACGGTCTTACCCGCGGCTCGACCTACGTGGCATATGGCACCCAGTTCAACGGACTGAGCGCCGGCGCCTCTTATGGTGATGACAGCCAGGCTGACACCAACTTCCCCCTGGTTCGCTTCGTGAATCAGGCAACCGGTCACGTGTTCTACGGCCGCACTCATGACTTCAGCACTCGCGCTGTGGCCACGGGCAGCGCGATCGTGTACACGCAATTCGACGTACCGGCGGGCGCGGAAACCGGACCAGCCAACTTGTATGTGGTGACGAATGGAATTCCTTCGCCGCCGGTCGCCATGATTATCAAGTGACGACTTAGCCCTGAATGTGCTCTGGGTGGCTGGATAGACGCCACCCGGAGCAGGGCGTAATCAGTAATGCCTGCTGGTTTCAGAACGAGGATGTATTCCGCAGTATTGATCTGCAGTTCAACCAACGCCTTAACAAGTGCTGACTGTTGTGGACGATAGCGACATTTTATTCGGCTTTTTGCTTCCCTCAGTAATTGGACGGTTGGTTTTGCGTGCCAGTGAGAATAATCTGCACTGAATCGCACGAGGAGAAAGCAGTCAGCGGAGGATAGTACATGAAAACTTTGCGCACATTCGGAATGGCCTTGCTTACCTTGTGGATGCTGGCCGCCATGGCCAACGCCCAGGGTCCAACCTGGACAGCTCTTACTCACCAACCCACATTCAGCGCCAGCAACCCCCCCTGCTGCTCACTGACGGCACCGTCATTGCGCACCAGACCAGCAGCCGCAACTGGTTTCGGCTTACCCCCGACATCAACGGAAGCTACATCAACGGCACGTGGACCGCGATCGCACCGTTGCCCACTGGCTATGCGCCTCTCTATTTCGGATCCGCTGTGTTGCCCAGCGGGAACGTCATCGTGGAAGGCGGAGAATACAACAACGGCACCTCGGTGTGGACCACGCTCGGGGCCTACTACGACTCGGTTGCCAACACGTGGGTGAGCGTCACCCCTCCTGCCGGCTGGCAATACATTGGCGACGCCGCCGGCATCGTTCTGCCGAACGGGACCTATATGCAGACCGACTGCTGCGAAATTAACGCGGCGCTCTTCAACGAGACCAGTAAGACCTGGACACCGACCGGAGCAGGCAAGTTCGACATCTACGACGAGGAAGGCCTCACCCCGATGCCGAACGGGAATCTCTTGACCGTTGACGCTTACGTGTTTCAGTACGACGTAACCGGAACGAACTCGGAAATCTACAACACTCCGGCAGGGACGTGGAGCAGCGCCGGCAGCACCATCAATCAGCTTTGGGATTCCTATCCCGATTCCACCAACGCTTCCTATGAAGTCGGCCCGGCCGTGTTGCGACCCGACGGTACCGTCATCGCGACCGGCGCGACTGGCGCCCCTAACACACCCGGACGTGCTGCGATCTATAACACCCATACCGGCACATGGTCGAGTGCTCCAAGTTTCCCGACGGTCAGCGGTGTCAGCAACCTGGATTGCGCTGACGCTCCGGCCGCGCTGCTCCCCAACGGCAATGTACTCGTGGCTACCAGCCCCGGGGTTTTCAATAACGGCGTAAAGATGTTCGAATGGGATGGCACCAACTGGAACAATGTGCCCGCGACAGCCCGAGCGGCCAGAGAGTCGTCGTACGTGGAGAACTTCCTGGTGCTGCCGACCGGTCAGGTGCTTGCTACTGACAATGGACGTTTCGCTTATGTCTACACTCCCACGGGCAGTCCGAATCCCAATTGGGCGCCCCAGGTTCTCACCAGCCAATCCGTAACCAATTACACCCGCGGCGGTACCTACACGGTCTACGGCGCGCGCTTTAACGGCATGTCGCAGGGCGCAGTATACGGCGACGATGTTCAAGCCGCGAGCAACTACCCCATCGTCCGTTTCACGAATAACTCCACTGGTCACGTCTTCTATGGCCGCACCTCCAACACGAGCCACGCCAGCGGCGGTTTGAGCTACGGCGTCCAGACTCCGGGTCTCATGACCACCACTCTCCAGGTACCAGCGGGCATGGAAACCGGACCTTCGTCGATGGTTGTCACCGTCAACGGCATCGCTTCGAATGCCATTACAGTCAACATTCACTAGAAACAATCCTGGTCCGCCGCGCATTCGGCAGTGCGACCAGTTGCTTCCCATCCCCATCCGGAATCGATCCTGGATGGGGTTTGCTTTGTCGGCACACGGACGTAAGTAGGCGGCTCTGGCCGCACGGACTGCATTAGGCGGTGTCGGCGCTACGCGCAGGCGCGAGGAACGATGACATGACCTCCTTTTTCAATTGTTCGCGTTTCTGCTTGTGATAGTCACGAAGGTCGTGGCGCAAGCTTTGGATCTCCAAGCGCATCATCGTGTAGGCTTCTTCGCGAAAAACACGGTAGGCGGGAGAACCTACGCGCACGCCCGGGGGAGGCGTGGGCATCGCGTCTGGTTTGCGTATTTGGGCTTCCTCGTCAGCCTGCTGCAGGACGGCGTCGGTTTCGGCATCGAGATCGGCTCCGGGTGTGAGGCCGAGTTTCTCTTCGAAGTCGGGGAATTCCTGGACGCGGGAGTTGTCGGTTTGTGAACCCGCCGCTTCTTTCGCTGCCTTCGCCTCCATCTGCTCGATGCGGCGGTTGTTGGCGGCAGCCAGTTGGACGGCGTAGAGAAGCTTGCCGGCGGCGAGCGGCTCGAGTTGCCCGGCAGCGATGGCCTGCGCGATTTCGCTGATCGCGTTGCGCACGGCGTAAGGGTTATCGAGCGCCGGGATATCGAGCCGGTAAGGTACGTTATCGCGCAGGGCGCGAGCGCGACGCAGACGGCGGGCGCGCTCATCGAGGTGGTAATAGCAGTATTTGTGATCGCGTAGAGATGGAGAGCCACAATAGGCTCCGTTGGGGTGGATGTGATGACAGGTTTCGTATTGCATGAGGCCAGATTTCCTTTCGAAAGCAACTAGCAATTAGCAGTTGGCAATTAGCCGTTAGAGCTGTGTAACTCCCTCGGCCCATCCTGAAAATAAAGGGTTTACTGCACGACTGACTGCAAAGTCTTGCGAACAAATGGACTTGCAGACAAAGTCGCACAAACAAAGGGGTTAGGGCATAAAGGTTGTTAAAGAGCAAATGCCCTTGTGGCTGCCGCAGAGGACTGCGGCGCCACAAGGGCAGGTCATCGAGAATAGAGATAGCGCGGGGAGCGAGGGAAAGAAAGGAAAAATTATGTGGGCAAAAAACTTTAGTAACGGGCGAGAAAGACTTTCGTAACCAGAATTCCCGAAATGGGAAAGAGCAGTCGCCGGTCGCCGGCTGCCAGTCACGAGTTAAGAACAAAGACAACCGCGCATTGCGTGGCGAACGCAGATAGATCGAGAGAAGTGGCCACGGATTTACACCGATGAACTCGGATTGATTTTGCCGTGACCGGGATCACAGGTCGATGTCTACTCTGCGTACCCACCCTGTCCGCAAGAACGCCGGGTGGGGTACCCGGCCGCGCAGTCTCTTCCCTTCACATGCGATTCCATCTTTCTCTTATCAAGAGTTGGGGCGGGGGCTTGACGTGACGGTGTTGCTTCGCGACCAGGACGATCTGTCCCTGGTGGCGAGCCATTGTGAATTGCATCGAGCATTCTGAGCAGAGCCAATAGCAGTATCGGGAAAGAACTTCAGTTTTGCACTCGACCGGTGGCAAGAAATAGAGCATGCCGTGGCTGAGTTGATGGAACTTCCGAGCACACGCAGAGTTGGCACAGTTGGCGACCATGGCAGCCTCCAAGGGATCCGGCCCCAGCTGGCGGGAGATCCGTCGAGGATGACTGGAGCCGGGGTTTCTTAATAATTGAGAGGCATTTTCGCAGCGGGCTTTTTACGGTGTCTGTTCAAAATTGCTCACTTTTACAGTTTTTGTCGTTGCCCCTGTGTGGGGCACCCAGAGGCCAAAAAAGGTGGGGCACCCGAGGACTGACAAATCCTCTTCTACTCGCGGCCCTTTTTCTTGATCTCGATACTGAGCCGCTTGATCTTCTGGTTGAGCGTGGAGAGAGGAACGCGGAAGCGGTCGGCGGCTTCGGTCTGGTTCCAGCCGCATTTTTCGAGCATATCGGTGATGATGCGGCGCTCGCAGTCTTCCATGATGTCGAACAGCGACGCATCCGGGCGATGCTCCATGAGCGCCAGCTTGGCGCCGCGGCCCACCATGTTGTCTGGCAGCAAATCCATGGTGAGGGTCGGTCCGTTTGCCAGCACCACCGCGCGCTCGATCACGTTTTCGAGTTCGCGGACGTTGCCGGGCCAGTCGTAGTCCATCAGCGGGCGGAGGGCTTCAGTCGCAATGTGCAGCTGAGGTTTGCCGTTTTCCTCGGCAAACTTTTGCGCGAAATGCTGCGCCAGCAGCGGAATGTCATTCTTGCGCTGGCGGAGCGGAGGCAGATCGATGGTGATGACGTTCAGGCGATAGAACAGGTCTTCGCGGAACTTGCCTTCCTTCACCTGCTGGCGAAGGTCGACGTTGGTGGCGGCGATGATGCGCACGTCCACTTGAATTTCGTTGACGCCGCCGAGGTGCATAAAGCGGCGGTCCTGCAAGACACGCAGAATCTTGGACTGCGTGTCGAGGCCCATGGTGCCGATTTCGTCGAGGAACAGCGTGCCGCGGTCGGCCATCTCGAACAGGCCCTTCTTGCTGGCGATGGCGCTGGTGAACGCGCCCTTCACGTGGCCGAACAATGTGGATTCCAGCAGGTCGGTCGGCATGGAACCGGTGTTGACCGGAACGAATGCCTGGTTCTTGCGCGGCGAATTCATGTGGATCGCTTTCGCGATCAGTTCTTTGCCGGTACCGCTTTCGCCTTGCAGAAGAACTGTCGAGCGGCTGGGCGCAACTTGCGCCACCAGGTCAAAGATGCCCAGCATGGGCTCGCTGCGACCGATGATGTGCTCGAAGTTATAGCGCTGCTTGAGGGCGCGCTTGAGCTGGATGACTTCCTGCTTCGGCCCGCCTCTGTCCGACTGCGCCCCGGACGTCGGCAAGAAGCTTTTCGTTGTCCCACGGCTTCTGGATGAAGTTGGTCGCGCCCGCCTGCATCGCGTTCACGGCGTTTTCGACGGTGCCGTAAGCGGTGATCATGATGACGGCCAACTCGGAGTCACGATCGCGAATGTCGCGCAGGATTTCGATGCCGTTGCGGTCGGGCATTGCGAAGTCGAGCAGCACGAGGTCGTAGGGACGCTCAGCCAGTCGAGCGAGACCTTCGTCGCCGTCGCAGGCGATATCGACCTCGTAGCCTTCGAGTTCCAGAAGTGTCTGCAACGATTCGCGGATGGCGGATTCGTCGTCGATGATGAGAATCGAGCCCATCGAAGTTGTGTCGTCGCTGCTGCCGGCAAACCGGCTAACCATCGCCTCAGGCATTGACGACCTTCCTGATCATGGGAAATTCCATGGTGAACGTTGTGCCGTTGCCGGGCGCGCTGTCGACGTGGATCTTGCCGGCATGCTCCTGGATGATGCCGTAGGTCACGGAGAGGCCGAGTCCCGTGCCGCCGCTGTGTCCGGTCTTGGGCTTGTTCTTGGTGGTGAAGAATGGATCGTAGATGCGATGGATGTGTTCCTGCGCGATTCCGCTACCTGTGTCGGTCACCGATACCTGCACGTTGTGCCCGTTACCGGTCATGATGGTCAGCGTGCCGCCAGCAGGCATCGCGTCTTTGGCATTGAGGAACAGATTAAGGAAGACCTGTTGCAGCTTGCCGGTATTGCCCAGGATTGGAGGCAGGCTCGGATGCAACTCGGGCACGACCTTGATGCGCGCCGTCTTGAATTGGTGCTCGAGCAGCGTCAACGTGTCCTGGATGACGCGATTCAGGTCCACGTTGTTGAATTCGGAACTCGACGTCCGCGAGAAGTTCAGCAGGCTGTTGACGATCTCGGAGGCGCGGAAGGTCTGCTTGGTAATCTTCTCCAGCAGCGCCGCCTTTTGGGGATCTGTGCTTACCTGCTTCGAAAGCATTTGCGCGTAGGAAGAAATTACCGCCAGCGGCGTGTTCACTTCATGCGCAACGCCCGCCGCCAGCAGTCCGATGGAGGAGAGTTTCTCAGCTTGCGAGAGTTGCGATTCCAGTTCGATGCGCTCGGTGATGTCGTCGACGATAATCAGGCGGCCGATTACGGTGAAGTCTTTGCTCACCAGCGGCGCGATGGCGATGTTGGTTACGCGAGTGTCGCCGGCGGTGGTGCTCATGCGGAACTTGTAGAGGTTGTGGATGCCACCGCTCAGCCGGACCCGGCTGTATTCCTCGAAGAATGCCGGCGGGAAGACGTCGCGCAGCGAACGGCCGAGTACTTCGGCGCGGGGTGCTGCGTACATCACTTCCATCTGCGAGTTCCATGACTCGATGCGGTCTTCGAGGTCGACGGCGAGCACGCCGACGCTGATGGATTCGACGATGTTTTCGCTGAACTCTTTCAGACGCTCGTATTGCGCCACCTTGCTTTCGAGGGAGCGATAGAGGCGGGCGTTTTGCACGGCGATGCCAATGTATCCGGCCAGCGCTTCGAGCAGTTGCACGTCCTCCGTGGAAAGAAAATCGCCTTCGGTTGTTTTACCCAGGCCCATCACGGCGATGGTGCGGTTCATGACGGTGCAGGGGATGTAGTAGTTCAGGTCGAGCCGGTGGATGCTCTCACGCGCGGCGGGCGTCTCACGCACGGCCTGAGAGGTGTTGTCGAAGAACAGGTGGCCAGCCTGCCACTCGGGGCGCTCAACATGCAGGAAATCGAGATCGAGCTGTCCGATGTGAGCGATGCCATACGACTTGGCCAGCATGAACTGATCAGGCCGCTCGGGATCTGCCAGGAAGATCGCCAACCGGTCCACCATCAGGGTGTGCGAGATGCGGTCGATGATCGACGACAGCATTTTGTCGAGGTCGGTCTCAGAGTTGAGGTCGCGACCGAATTCGATTAGCGTCTTCCGGTAGTCGTAACGTTTCTTGTAGAAGAATTTGTCCAGGTAGTCCTGCACCCAGTTTTTGAACGGATCAAACAGCAGGGCAGTGACGGCAATCGCGATGACCAGTCCGATCGGTCCGGCGCTGGGGAAGCTCTTGTGGAAGACTTCCGAGATACCACCGATCGCTGCGAAATAAGCGGCAGTGATCGCGCCGGCTGCGATGGTGTAGGCCATCCCGCGCTTGAAGATCAGGTCGACATCCATCAGGCGGTAACGGAAGATGGCGTACCCGAAAGTGAGCGGCAGGAATATCAGCGAGAGCACCGACACGCGCATGCCGGTTGTTGGCACGCTGCCGAACAAATAGGGAATCACATAGAACAGGGTGAAGGGTGCGACGGAGAGAATGGTGCCACGCGTCACCCACTTCATCTGCTGGCGCAAGACCGCCGAAGGCGAGTGGCGGTAGCTGTACCAGAGCACGAAGGTCGCGGTGACGAAGTACGAAGCTAGATAGACCATCTGGAGACGGTCAAGGTTGAAGCGCAGAGTCTCGCTGGGACGGAGCCACCACACGGCGGCAATCTGCATGGCGAGAATCAATGCGCCCGGCAGATAGATTGCGGGAATCAGCCACCGCCGCCGGTTCAGTACAGGCCGTCGCTCGGGGAAAGTCAGCGAGAAGTGCAGGAAGAGCGCGGGCTGTAGCATCCAGGCGCAAACGTTGGCCCAGTAGATGATCCAGTCAAAGTCGTTCAGCTTGCCGGTGTAATGGAACGAATAGAAAACGAACGACACCAGGCAGAAAATGTAGAAATGCGTGCTCTTGGGCGCGGTCCAGCGTCGCAGCAGAACGTAGAGGCCGATGCCGAGGTACACGAGAGCGATAAGGCGCAATCCAATGTAGAGAGAGCGGTCCGCTGGGACGAGTATCAGCGGCGCCTCGATTGGAATGCCTTGGCGAACCAGCGAGTAGGTGGTTTTAGACCAGATGCCGGTGCGGTAGATCTGCTGTTCGAGGCTGCCAACGTTGCTGATCGTGCGGCCGTCAACCGCAACCAGCAAATCGCCAAGTTTGACGCCGGCTTTTTCTCCGGGACCGTTGACGTCGACCCGCCGCGCCTCGAGGTGGTCGCCGTTCTCAACCCACCAGATGCCGTCGGAAGGAGTAAACGACTCGCGGTCCTTCTGGAAGTTGATCCAGGCAAAGGCCACGGCCGCCACGCTGAGTAACGCGATTACGACGAACAAAAATCGCGACTGTAGGTCTTTCGCCATGGGGCTGGGCGGCTGAATCTCGCGCACGGGGGGCGCGGTCAGCTTTGCACGCTCGTCTTTGTGGTGCAACTTCAGTGCCACGATAGAGTAGGCCTACAGCTCATATAACCCCATTGCAATGAATAGGTTCCAAAATTATAAATTATTCTCGGCTGAGCGAATATGTTTTTACGTATTTTGTTGTGAAATTCGGGAGTCACTGGAAGTTACTAAGGTGGCGGTACTTACGGGCTATTTGCTCCTCGGAGGCTGCCAATCGTTGGCCAGCGAAACTAATATTAGGATCGTCCTACCATGTATCGTAACTATCAATGAATGCGGGAACTTTGGAATCGTCGGGGCTTAGCCTGCTGGCGGCGACAACCTGGGGCGGCGGAGACTTCTCGGGAGGTTTGGCCAGCAAGCATGCCAGCGTCTTCCGCGTGGTGGCGGTCGCGCACGCAGCCGGACTCGTCGCCATGCTGGCGATGGCCCTGTTGACTCATGAGCCTATTCCGCCAGCGGCATCGCTTTGGTGGGGAGCTTTTGCGGGATTTATTGGAGCGTTCGGCATTGCTGCGCTGTACCGCGCGCTGGCAATCGGCCGCATGGGCGTCGTGGCTCCGGTGGCAGCCGTTGTGACGGGCGCGCTTCCGGTGATTCTGGGAATCTACTGGGAGGGCTTCCCCGATGGTGTCCAGTTGGGCGGGTTCGCCCTGGCCTTGGTGAGCATCTGGTTGGTGGCGCGGCCAGCCGAGAACTCGGATACCAGTTCGGGTATCGGTTTGGCAGTGCTGGCCGGCGTGATGTTCGGGTTGTTCCTGATCGCCGGCAAACAGGCCGGGCACCACGGAGTCTTCTGGCCGCTGGTGGCCGCAAGGCTGGTGTCAACCTCGCTGATGGCGGGGATCGTGCTGTTCCTGCCGCGGGACCCTCAACCGCTGCGGCCGGTGCTGTGGGCGATGCTGGCTGTCTGGCCTTCTGGACTCTGCCGGTAACGCACTGTTTATTGCAGCAACTCGCCATGGCCGCCTTGATGTGGCAGCCGTACTGTCGTCGCTTTATCCGGCGAGCACCGTGATACTGGCTCGGATAGTGCTGACGGAACGCATCGGGAAGGCGCAGGGAATTGGCATCGCGTGCGCGCTGCTTTCGGTGGCGCTGATCTCGACGCGCTAGACAGACACTAGTGGCTGGCCGGCTGGAACGATAAGCTCAGCCGATCATCAAGTCGAACGGCCCACTGCCATTCGAGAGGATGGGTTGAGCGCTTTATTGTCGCGAACGTACCAGCCACAGTGCGGTGAGGCAAACGCCCCAGAACAGCATGGAAAAAGAAGCGGCCATCAAAAGGCCGCGGAAGGCCGTTAGTTGGACGTCGTCGCGTGTCGCCGGCTGGCTGACGCGAATAGGCAGGACATTGGCTCTCGAGCCAAGCCGCTCGGAGCGGGAGACGAAGCGCATAGGGGGCCACCAGAAGGCTGCGGAACTGTCCGAAAGTCTGCTTTTACAGCCACCAACCGTGAAAAGCTCGTCAATTCTCGCAGCGAAACTTTGCCAGACTAGTTTCAAAACGGGACAAAGTGAACACCACTTATGGGCTAATTTCACGCTTTTTGCTTGAACAAAACCGATTTGAGGGTTTTGCAGGTAAATTCTCCATTACCGGCCGTGGTGCCGGTAGTCGGTAAAGGCATCAAAGCGACGACCGGTAAGCGAAACGCGAGCACAATCACAAAGGGCTGGAGCGATCTGCCCCAGCCCTTCGCTACCAAGGAAACGTTGAAATGGTCGTCTACCTCATCTTGCGACGAATCAAGCTCGCCAGACCGAGCACTCCGGAGCCTACAAGAGCCAGTGAGGAAGGCTCAGGCACCGGCGTCTGGTAGGTGACCGAACCGCCGCCCAGAAGGGCAGAAGCCGTGTTGCCGCCTTTCGCGAAAATGTTGAAGCTCGTAGTCAACGAGTCGGAACCAGTCGGCTGCCAGCCCTGCGGATCGCCAAACAGAGCCGGAATAATCGGGTTCACGTAGGTCACGGTAAACAATCCCTGAAAGGAACCCGTTCCACCCAACACCGCGGCATACAAACCATGGTTCAAGATGCCCTGCAAGCAGACTCCGGTCCCAAGGCACTGCGCCGAATCCACTTCGACCTCGATGCCGAGTCCTGTGCCGTACTGCGCTAACAGGGCATTGGGTCCAGCAACGTAAGTAGAGGCTATACCGGTTGAAATGTTGGCGGTACCGGTGAGGCTGAAGAACGTTGGTATCTTAGTATCGCTGACGAGCAACACCAGTGCGGGGCCAGCCGATAGTCCCGTGGCGTTCGCCGTCACCGGACTCGGCGAGAACAGAAAGTTGAAGCTGATCGCATCCGCACGCGCAACGCTCGTGAACGAGGCCAGAAGCGCAAGGCATCCGAGCGAAAGGGTCAGTTTCTTGGTCAGTTCTTTCATTGTCTTTCTCCTGGTGCGTACCCGGTAACCCGGAACGCGCGATTTGGTTACGTTCAGCCGCACTAACCGCCGTCAGAGTGGCCCGTGTTGCGGAGTGACCGAACCTTCTCGACAGGATAAGGAGCAAGTGAAAGGCCAAAGTTTATTCAAAGAATGCATCGAGTTGGCTTTGACGGTGTGCAAAATTTTGCAACTAGTGAGCCTGTTGCTACCCACGGGCATATCGACAAGAGCCCAATTGGCCTAACGACATACATTCGATTCGCGCAGCGTCTAGTAACCCATTGGGGAGTGACCATGAACGCGAAAGGGAAAGTGTGGCTGTCACTTATGCATGGGGCGTGGGGCAATTTGCGTCGGAGCGCGGGGATTTAATGCAATAGATAGATAGAATGGTGACGAAACGAAAACAACTATGCCGTCTTCTTACCAGGAAATCGTCGACCTCGAGCAGAAGTACCTGTTAAACACGTATGCCCGCTATCCCGTGGCGTTTGTTCGCGGGAAGGGCGTCCATCTTTACGATGTGAATGGCAAGCGTTACCTGGATTTTCTGGCGGGGCTTGCAGTGAATTCGTTGGGGCATGCCCATCCGCGCATTGTGAAAGTGATCCGCGAGCAGGCAGCGAAGGTCATCCACTTGTCGAACCTGTACTACAACGAGTACCAGGGATTGCTGGCTGAAAAGCTCTGCCAGAAGTCCGGACTCGACCGTGCCTTTTTCACCAACAGTGGCACGGAGGCCATAGAGGGAGCGCTGAAGGTCGTGCGGGCTGCCGGGCACGCCACGGCGGGGCCGCAGAAGACAATTATCGTCGCCCTCGAGAATTCGTTCCACGGCCGCACTATGGGTGCGTTAGCGCTGACGGCGCAGCCGAAATATCGCCAGGGCTTCGACCCCATGCTGGAGGGCGTGCGCTTCGTGCCGCGCAACGATGTGGCCGCGCTTCGCGCTGCCATGGACGACAACGTCTGCGGCATTGTGCTGGAGCCGATACAAGGCGAAGGCGGAATCTACAGCTCATCGGCGGAATTTCTGCAAGCGTGCCGCCAACTGGCAGACCAGCATCACGCTGCGCTGGTGTTCGACGAAATCCAGTGCGGGATGGGACGCACCGGGCGATTGTTTGCGTTCGAGCACTTTGGGGTCGTTCCCGATGTGATCTGCATCGCCAAGCCGATGGCCGCGGGATTTCCGATGGGCGCGTTTCTGTCGAAAGAATGGCTGGCGCAGCACATCACTCCGGGACGCCACGGCACGACGTTCGGCGGCGGCCCGCTGGCCTGCCGAATTGCATTGGAGTACCTGGCGATTCTGGAAGACGAAAATCTGCTGGAACAGGTGCAACGTGTCGGCGGGTACATGACCCAGAAGTTGGAAGAACTGGTCGCGAAGTTCCCGATCGCCACCGAAGTTCGCGGCGTAGGAATGATGCAGGCGCTGCAGCTCACGGTTCCGGGCAAGCCGGTTCTTGATGGCGCGATGGCTGACGGGCTGCTCTTCAACATTACGCAGGACACCACGATCCGCCTGCTGCCTCCGTTCCTACTCGAGGAGAAACACGTGGACAGTGGAGTGAAAATCCTGAAGCGCCACCTGGCGATTGCGCAAAAAGCAGCGAAGAAAAGCAAGGTTGGGGTCGGTGCATAGTCGCTGGGTCCACTTAACCCAGGTTAGCGTCCAACAAACAGAGGGACGCGAATCCTTCGACTTCGCTCAGGGCAGGTTCTGGGGCACCAGCAGGGAAGTTAATGCGACGTGCGCAGCACAATCTCGGTCTTGAACTGTTGAGTGCCGGCTAGCGAGAGTGCTTTGCGGATTGCCAGGTTTCGCAGTTGATTGCACGCAGCCTGCAGCGATGCGGGATCGGTTTTCGCAGAGAGTTCGAGAACTGCGCTACCTGCCCACTGCCATAGTTCCAAGTCGAGCTTGCCAAGAGGTGGCTGATCGGCGATGGGCCAGTCGGTAGACCGAATCTCTGCTACGTTCTTTACCTTGCTCCAATCGATGTCGAGACCGGCCAGTTCCAGGAGCTGGCGCTGCGACGCACTCAGGCGCTGGTAAAGTTCGGCCCCCGTCCTGGGTATGGTTGCTTTGAGCCTGGCCTGCACAGAATAGGAATAGGCCTCGGTATCTCCCGCGCGATCGATTTCGCATTTGAATCGGTCGCGATGGACCGGCGTGTTGGCGATGGCTTTCTTTTCTGGAACGCGCAGCTTTACGGTGAGGTCGGAGGAATTTGCTCCTTGCCGAACGCGCAACAGGATGCCATGTGCCAGCAGATCGCGCGCCTCCGTATCGTAAAGAAAAACGCGGCCGCCGCTTGGCTGTCCCCCATCGAGAGCCTGCATGACCGACTTTGCATCGCCTGGAGCCAGCAGCAATTTAGCTTCCGCGCTGCAAGGCTGTTGTCCCACACATGCGCCAAGCAAGGAAGAGATGCATGCTGCGACGATGAGGCCGCGTTTTGGGATTCCAATAAGGTCAGTGATGGCGCGCTGATCGAACATGTGAACTATTGCGGCTTGAGGAAGGAAAAGAGCTCCGGCAGCCCAACGCTCAGGCCGTTCCACATAATTTGTACGCCAATGGCCAGCAGGATAAACGCCGAGAGCCGCGTCATGATGGTTGTGCCCGACTTGCCCAACATTCTGACTAGTCGCTCGGCATTACCGTAACAGACCATCACCAACAGACACAGCAGGAACATGCCGACTATCGCTGCGATGAAGTGGCGGGGATAGCCGTGCTCCCATCCTGTACCCGCCTGACGCCTTATGTGTGCGCCCAAGGTGATGGCGATGGAGATGCATCCGGGACCGACGGTGATGGGCAAAGTCAGGGGATAGAAGGCGTGTTGCAGCGCATCTTCGAGCGTGTCAGGTTGGTTCTTTTCGGCGGTGGAGTCGTCGTCTTTTTGATTCAGCAGGCTCCAGCCTGTGGCAGCCACGACCAGGCCACCGGCAATCTGGATCACAAAAATTGAAATGCCGAAAAAGTCGAGGATGATGCTGCCAAACAGGAAAGATACGGTCAGCAACGCAAAGCCGTAGGCGGCAATCTTGCGGGCCAGCACCTTCCTGACCGAAGCCGGGTACCACTGCGTCAGAGCAAGAAAGATCGGTGCGTCGCCAATCGGGTTCACCACGGGGAAGAGCGTGACAAATGTGGTCAGCAGGACTTTGATGAAGTCGACAGGGTTCATAGGATCGGCGGGCTTGCGCTGTGCGAACTCGCGAAAAGCATATCATTTGCTGGCGGCGACGCCGTTGAGGCGAGTACGAGCCGGCCAAAGGATCCGGCGTGGGAACAACGTGTGGCTCCAGCCTTAGTACATGGCAGACAGTCACTGGAATCTTAGTACTAGCACTTCCGTGTTGCGGATTGTGACGCACATCACATACGCAACTTTGCAACTGTACTAAGGTGGCTTTGCGTGCAAGGGAAGTCGATCCGATAGTGGATCATCGTACCCGGCCCGCTTGCTACAAATTGCGGTCGGCCCCTACTCAGCGAGAGAGTTTACAGAAGGCGACCGCAAGTGCGAGAACAGGGTTTCATCGCAGGGATTCCTCCCCCATACATCCCCTGCTGAGCGAGGCGCAGACCCCATACGCGCCTCGGTTTGTTTTTGAGGGTTTGGCCGACAATTTTCGAGCGCTCAAGCCTTTGTCGGAAGAAGGACGGAGCCGGAGCTGACCTCGAGCGAAGCGGCGCCATTTGCGACAAAACAAGAGCAACAAAAAACTAGCGCCGCAGCTTCCGCCCCACGAGCAGCGACAATCCAGACCCGATGAGCAGAAGCGTCGACGGCTCCGGCGAGGCGGTGATGTTGATGTTGTCGACCGTTGATACGTTCGCTACCGTGTCGCCGGGGGAGACTTCGCCGCCGAAGAACGCGATGGAATTGTACTGCGTGTTCGACGAATCCAGTCCGGCCACGACATCGAAGCGGTTCACGAGCACGTTGCCGGTCGCCGCATCCACGATGACGCTGTGAAAAGTGGCCGTACCCACGTCGAACGATAGTTGCACGTAGTACCAGGTTCCGATGGTGGCGGGTACCCCCAAGTCGATGTCGGCAAAGACTGCACCTTGCGAAAACAGGCGCCACCCGCCGGTGAAGGAACTGGCGTAAATTCCCGCTTGGGGAATGCCAGCGAAGTTTCCCGCGCCCGCCTGCGCGAACGTCAACTGCATCGCCCAGTCTTCAACGGTGTTGACCGGATGGTTGCTGTACTGGTCAACGCGAAGGTCAGCGGCCAGCGAATACTGGGAGCTGACCGGTACAAGAGCGTAGATACCGCGGCTGTTGGAGACGGCGTTGGCGATCTGCAGGGCCTGTGTGGGATGGCCGAAGGCGTCGGTGGTGGCTACAACGGTCGCGGAGGGAATCGGCGTCCGAGGATCGGCAAACGGCACGCCGGCGTCGAGCCAGGTCGGCGACGGGAAGGTTCCGAGCGCATAGCTTTCAAAGTTGTCGCTGATGGTGCTGGCACTCGCCCCGGCCAGGGCGATCAATATCAGAGCAATACTCGCGAGGGCCCGTTTCATCGTTGTCCTCCTTCGCCTGTAGGGGCGGCTGCATTATGTGCCAGCTGGGAGCATCCGGCAAATCAATGGGAAGGTGCGGCGGTGGGGGCGTGATTCGCGCGTGCGGTTCAGGGTTAATCCGGCAGATGTTATGGTTCGTCAGCCGAGGGCCCGTAGATCTGCGGTACCTTTGCTCCGGCAATTCGCGAGTAAATGGTGAATTGTCCGCGATGGTGGATGTGGTCGAGCAGCATGGTCAACATTCCCTCCGACAATGGTCTTTTCTTGCCGAAGAAATCGGTGACCTGCTGGAAATCTTCCTCCGACATGCGCTCCAGTGCGGCGTCAGTCTCGCGTGCTGTCGCCTCAAGTTTGGCGATGCCCTCTGCCATGGTGGCGGGCGTTGCAGCCCAGGCAAACTTGGTCATGTCGATGGTGCCGGAGCTCGCAAAGGCGAGATTAATGTCTTCCTCGATGATGAAAGTGTTCAGGGTTTCGGCCGCGCTGCGGATGATCGGCGAAGGTTTGAGGTCCCGCTTGTCTTCTGGATAAAGACGCAGCAGTTTGAGCGTTTTAGGGAACTCATCGCGGCGGATTGCAAGATATTCGACTTTGGTCATGGTGTTCTCCTTTTCGGCTCTCGGTACATGACGCGGGAAGGGAACGGGATGCCGATTATTTGCTTACACGATCGGTTATCCAGTGCGCACATTCGCGCGTGCCTAGTGTGCCGCCGATTTCGGCAGTGGTCTTTTTTTCGCGGACAGCGGCGAGCACGGCTGATTCGATGTTTTGCGATTCGGACGTGAGACCCAGGTGAGACAGCATCATCGCTCCGGTGAGGATCGCGCCCATCGGGTTTGCCTGGTTCTTGCCGGCGATCGGCGGAGCCGAACCATGCACGGGCTCGAACATCGAAGTGCGTCCGGGATGGATGTTTCCGCTGGCTGCCATGCCCAGTCCGCCCTGCAAAGCGGCGGCGAGGTCAGTGATGATGTCTCCAAACATGTTGTTGGTCACGATGACGTCGAGCGATTGAGGCTCGCGCACCATTTGCAGACAGAGGGCGTCCACGTACATGTGCTGGGTTGCGATATCGGAAAACTCCGCGGCCACCAGTTTGAAGACGCGCTGCCACAAACCGCCGGCGTAGGTCATCACATTGGATTTGTCGGCCATCAGGACCTTCTTGCGGCCGTTAGCGCGCGCGTATTCGAAGGCGTAGCGAATGATGCGTTCGACACCCTTGCGGGTGTTGATGTCTTCCTGGGTAGCGACCTCGTCGGGCGTGCCGAACTTGAAGTTGCCACCGATGCCTGAATACACGCCCTCGGTATTCTCACGAATGACGGTGAAGTTGACGTCCGCAGGCGAGGCATTTTTCAGGGGGCAAAGCGAGGCATCGAGCAAGCGCACAGGGCGAACATTGGCGTAGAGGTCCATCTGGAAGCGCATGCCGAGCAGGATTTCCTTGGCGTGAATATTGGTCGGTACCCGCGGGTCGCCTAGTGCACCGACGAAGATGGCGTCGAAGTCGCGCGCCAGCATTTCAAATCCGTCGGGAGGAATGGTGGTGCCGTCGATCAAGTAGCGGTCGGCACCCCAGTCGAAGGTGGTGCAGTCGAGCGGCGCTCGGGAAGCGTGTAGCACTTCGAGCGCGAGGGGAATGACTTCTTTGCCGATGCCATCTCCGGGGACGACGGCGATGCGCTTCTTGTTGGTCACGAGTTGGAACGATAAACAAAGGAGGCAGCAACTAGCAACTAGCGGTGAGCAATTTGCACTCCGCAATAAGCAATAAGCAGTTAGTACATAGGTGCGGCCATGGCAGAGCTTTGATTTGACCCAGGTCCTAAACGCGCTCACGGGTTGTGGAGGCTTTCCGGTGGACCGAGGTAGCTGGGTTCGACGCCTCCTAGGTTGACGACAAGTTTCTGCAACACGATGCCGGGATCGACCATCCAGACCTTTAACGTGTGATAGCCGATGCCCCGGACCGTGTGGTTCGACTTGACCTTGCGGACGCTCTCTTCGACTGATTGCGCCCAGTCTTGCTGAGTATTGTTCACCAGCGCGTCGAGGATCTGTGGCGGCTGATCGTCGAAGGAGATGGCGAAGCGCAGACCGCGTCCGGGAACGAAGTTGAGCGTCGGTGCAAGTATCGCCTCCACTTTTAGCTCTCCGGGATGGAACAAGTACATCCGGTATTCGAGACAAGGTGAGTTGAGAGGCGGAGTTACGCTCTTCGCGGTGACGGGGAAGATTGACATGGACGAAAGCGTGCGTCCGTAGTCGTCGATTTTTTGCCAGCTCGCTTGCGAGGTGTCTAATTTTTTGGTGTAGTGCTCGGCTTCGATCGATACCTTAGAGTCCGTTTCGACGAATCCGCGGAGTGAGTTGCGCGTCGGCTCTGGCGGATTAAATGCGCTGAGGCTTACATGCTCTCCTTCGCCGTCTGATGCAAGGATGGTGATGACCCCTGCGGATGTGTATGGAGGCGCTTTGTCCCAGTCGATCGTTACCCAGAGGCGCTGATCTTGCCCGACGGTACCGCGATTCGGCGTGACGATGATCCACGGTGCGCTGGTGTGGGTTGTGAAATCGAAGGGCTTTCTGCCGCGGTTAAACACGTCGATGTAACTCTGCTGCTGATTGAAGACGTCGAAGGTTGGAAGCAGTGGCCGTGGTTGGCCGTAGCGCGAGGACTCTATTGAGCCTTCGACGGCGATGCCCATCTCCGCGCGGAACGGTACTTGCAATTCCTGAACCGCAGGCATGACGTTTTTCGGCGGCTCCTGCCACGACGTGTAGCCGATATGCGTCTGGTCCATCATGTGGTTCCATTTGCCATCGGCGAGCCTGTGGTTATATTCGGCGGACAAGTCGGCGTCGGCCTGAAAAAGAGCGCGAGTTTTGGCCGCGAGGTCGTTAGTGCTGGCGCGGCCCTGCTGCGCGTAGAGATGGTTCTTTCCCGCGGTGATGTAGAGCTCAGTGACCAGAGCCGACGCCTTGGTCGGATAGAGCACCAGTTCGTAGAATGCATCGCGCATGTTCGGCGGAAGGGCAGCGTAGATTACCTCGGCCTGTGCAACGAGAGAGTGCCATTCAGCCAGCACCCGGTCTGCCTCCTGGTAATTGACTTGGCTGAACGTGTCGGGGTCGATCAATTCGGGCTTTCGCCGGCCGTTGAGCTTGGTGTACTGCGAAATGATTTGGGCGATTTCGGTTGCGTGCTCGGGTCCGAATTCGCGTGCGGCCCACATCCGCGTGTAGTCGACGATAGCCTCTCTCGGCCAGCGATGTGGGTCCCACGCGAAGGTTAGAAAGAATTCGATGGGAAACTCCATCGGCTTCAGGTCGCCGACATTCACGATCCAGATGCGGTCAGCGCCGTATTCGTAGGCGAGGTTCATCTGCTCCCAAACCTTGGTAATGGGAACGGTGTTCAGCCACTTGTAAGAGCGCGGATCGCCAACGTAGTCGAAGTGGTAGTAAATGCCTGCGCCGCCGGAGCGTTTCCGTTCTTCTTCGGTTGGCAGGCGTCGCAGGTTCCCCCAGTTGTCATCGCACCAGAGCAGCGTCACGTCGTCGGGAACACGCATGCCTTTCTCGTAATACTCCTGCACCTCTTTATAGAGCGCCCAATCCTGCGGGACTTCGCTGACGTTCTGGTTCATGTGGGTGGCGATGATCGCTCGCTGGTCGGCAACGATCTTCTCCAGCAGCGCAATGTTAGCGCTCTGCGACATCGGCATATCGCCATCGCCGCGCATGCCGAGCGTGACGATGCTCTCGTAATTCTTGTTGCGCTCGATGCCGTCGGTCCAGAATTTGCCGAGTGCCTCAGAGTTGGATCGAGTAGTCCCACGGGCCGGTCCCGTGGCGCTTCCATTCCTGCTGCGCACGCAGCATCGGCTCGTGATGCGACGTGCCCATGACGATGCCGTATTCGTCAGCGAGCCTGGCGTTCAGTGGATCGTCTTCGTTGAAAGCGTTGTTCCACATCGCTGGCCATAGGTAGTTGGCCTTTAGTCGCAACAAGAGTTCGAAGACTTTCGCGTAAAACTCGTGGTTATAGTTACCGTACTTCTCGTGCACCCAGCCGGTAAGCGATGGAGCTTCGTCGTTGAGAAAAATGCCGCGATATTTCACGGCCGGAGGTCCCTGTAGGTATGTGCCCGGCTTCACAAACAACGCGTCTCGGTGTTGCACGGGCACATCGGCCCACCAGTGCCAGGGCGAGACGCCGATCTGTTCCGAAACGATCGTAAATGCCGTAGATGGTTCCGCGCTTGTCGCTGCCGGCGATAACCAGCGCGCTCGCAACGCCCGGCAAAGGATTGGGCACGACTTGAATCACGAAGGATTCCCATTTTCCGGCGATGGACGAAACATTGACCTTGCCGCTGCGAACGAGAGCGTCGACGACGGGGCTCTTGCCGATAGTGCCAACGATGATCGTGCTGGTCCCGAGCTCTTGCATGTCTCGCGCGATGAGCGGTGTGACGCCGCTGACCAGACCAATGTCGCTGCGGAGGTCGCCTGCTGCGCGAATGACGCCGGCATAGTCAGATCCGTCAACATAGAGCGACGACGCCGTTCCGCCGCGAACGATTCTGAAGCTGCCGGGCTGGTCTGATGTCTCAACGTAGCTCTGTTGTCCCAGCCCAAGAGCCGCGGAAGACCACAGAACAAGCCACAGAGCGAGCTGAGACCATCGCCACCGCATGGAGTAAACGTACAACATGGCCCCGTGCCTTGCACCCTTCCTTGTCCTTTATAATCAAAGGTTCTGTATGGCCGTAACTATGTTGCAAGAGAAGCTCTCGTCATCCGCAGCCCGCATGGAGAACTACCGCGGCGCTGACACGCCTGCGTCATTTGGCGATGCAGCGGCCGAATTTCGCGCGCTGCTCGAAGGCTGCGGTCTGTACGACATGAGTTGGCAATCCAAGCTGGTGCTGACTGGCGAAGACCGGGTGCGCTGGCTCAATGGGATGGTGACCAACAACGTGCGCGATTTGACGGTGGGCCATGGCGTGTACTGCTTTGTGCTGACCGCGCAAGGACGTATCGTCGCCGACCTCGTCGCCTACAACCGCGGAGACTTTCTTCTTGTAACCAGCGACCGCGCGCAAGTAGCCGCGATCACGGAAATCTTCGACCGCTACATCATCATGGACGATGTTGAGGTGGCCGACATCAGCGACAAGCTTTCGGCAGTCGGAGTGGCGGGTCCCAACGCCGCGCAGACAATGAAGAGCGCTGGTATTTACATCGCGGAACTGGAAAGAGGCGAGGTCATCGATTTCGTTTGGCGCGACATCGGTATCACGATCGCCCGCAATGCTCATCCCAACCTGGACACCTATGAAATCTGGTTCGCCTCCGAGCACTCTCCCACAGTGTGGGATACTCTGACCAAGGCTGGCGCAACTCCGGTCGGCAGTGAAGCCGTGGAGTGGTATCGTATCGCCCGCGGCGTCCCGCGCTTTGGCATTGACCTCACCGCGAAAGACCTGCCACAGGAGACCGAGCAGAAACACGCTCTCAACTTCACTAAGGGCTGTTATATCGGGCAGGAGATCGTCGAGCGCATTCGCGCGCGTGCCATCCTGCATCGGACTTTTACCGGTTTCCTGGTCGAAGGCGACCCGCCGCAGAAAGGCGCGAAGATCAAGGACGGCGACAAGAACATCGGCGAAGTTACCAGCGCCGCACGAATTCTGTTTCCAAATGGGGAGCGCACGGTCGCATTAGGCTATCTTCGCCGCGAGTTCGAAGCGCCCGGCACAACAGTAGAAATTGGCGAGCAGAAAGCCACGGTACATTCCATTCCGTTCCAACTCTGAGTAAAGGACATATGGCATCCAAAGATAGAGACGAGCCGCAATCGAGTTTTGTAGTAAATGACCGCCGCCTCTTCGGCAGCGACGGCGAACTCCGCGAAGACGTGGTGAAGGCCGAGGCTGCCGCAGCCGAGCGCGAACGTGCTGCCAGCGAAGCGCAACAGCGCGCCAACGAAGAGCGCGTTGCCCAGCAGAAAGCAGAGCAGGCGCCCGTGCCCGTTAGTGCGCCCGATCATCCCGCCGCCGAGGTCCCCGAGGGCCCGACGGTTGCCGAGCAGAAAGCCAGCGCAGATGCCTATGCGGCTTCGACCAAGCAGGTCGATGAGCGTATCCACAAGGAATTATCGCGGCAGGGAAGGGCGGAACAGGCCCGCGACCTGGAGATGAGCTTCGATAAATTCACCGCGTCGCTCTACATGACCACGCTGATGCAGCTTGGCCTCGCCGCACCGCAGGGCGAGAAGCCCTCGCTCGATCTCATCGGGGCGCGCCAGACCATCGATATCCTCTCAATCCTGAACGACAAGACGAAGGGCAACCTCACTTCCGCCGAAGAATCCACGCTGCGGAATGTGCTGTATGAGTTGCGCATGGCCTACCTCGAAGTGACCAATATGCTGGCCAATCCGCCTAAAGACGGAGTTTCACCTCTGAGCTGATGAAGGCCACCCTCACGGTATTGGGCAGCGGCACCTCGATGGGCGTTCCCACCGTTGGGTGCGACTGCGCGGTCTGCACCTCGGCCGATCCGCACGACCGGCGGCTGCGTCCGTCCATCATGGTGCAGTATGACGGCCGCACCGTGCTGATCGACACTTCGCCCGACTTTCGCGCGCAAGCGATTCGCGAGCACATCCGCCGTATTGACGCAGTGCTGTACACGCATGGCCATGCCGACCACATTCTCGGCCTCGATGATGTCCGCCCGCTGAGCTTTCCGCGCGTGACTGGCGGGGGCAAGATTCCGCTGTACGCGGACGAGAACACTGCGCATGTGCTGCGCAGCGTCTTCCGCTATATCTTCGAGGGCGACTACAAGTACGGTGGCCTCGCGCAAGTAGAAATCCGCAACGTTGATGGGCCGATAGAGTTGTTTGACGCGACGTTCACCCCACTGGCGGTGATGCACGGCGACTTTCCCATCAAGGCTTACCGTTTCGGTTCGGCAGCCTATCTAACGGACTTCAGTACAATTCCCGAGGAGACGCTCACCCGACTGGAGGGCCTCGACATTCTCTTTCTGGATGCCTTGCGCCATCAGCCGCATCCCACGCATTCGACACTCGCGAATTCGCTTGCCATCGTGGAGCGGCTCAAACCGAAGCGCGCATTTTTCACCCACATGTCGCACGATATGCCGCACGAGGCCACCAATGCCACACTGCCGGGAAACGTGCGTCTTTCCTATGACGGACTCAGGCTCGATTTCGAAATCTAGGACCACGACCCACGATGGAAGTCTTTCGCAAGCTTGAAGAGGTGCCCGCGGAGTTCGGCCCCACGGTGGTGAGCGCCGGCAACTTCGATGGCGTCCACATCGCACACCAGGCAGTGGTGCGGCACATGGCCGAGCGCGCCCACGCTATCGGCGGCAAAGCAGTGGCGGTAACCTTCGATCCGCACCCGCTGCGCATTCTGCGGCCGGACAGCGCACCTCGTCTGCTTACTCCACTCGACGTGAAGCTGAAACTGCTGGAACAAACCAATGTGGATGCGGTGCTGGTGCTACCGTTTACCCGTGACTTGTCTTTGGTGTCCGCTCGCGACTTTGCCCAACGCGTGCTGGTGGATGCGCTGCACGCGCAGGAAGTGCACGAAGGTTACAACTTCCACTTCGGCCACAAGGCCGAAGGCAATGTCGAGACTCTTGCAGCGTTTGGCCGCGAGATGGGATTCGACGTACACACTTATTCGGAAGAAACCTTGCGCGGCCACCACGTATCGAGCAGCGAAATCCGTCAGCTCGTCGCCGCCGGACGCGTCGATCGCGCGCGCGCACTGCTCGGCCGCCCATTCAGCATTCTGTCGAATCCCGGTCGCGGGCGCGGCTACGGCACGCGCTACACGGTTCCAACCGTCAACCTCGCGCGCTACGACGAACTGGTGCCTGCCAACGGCGTTTATATCACCTGGCTTCGCATCAACGGCGAATGCTTTGACGCGGTAACTAACGTCGGCGTGCGTCCCACGTTCGGGCCTGACTCTTTCGCCATTGAGAGCCACCTGCTGAACTTCCATCCCATTGAACTGCTGGCGCAGACCGAGGTGGAGTTGATCTTCCTGAAGCGCCTTCGCGACGAACGCAAGTTCGAATCCGTCGATGCCCTGAAAGAGCAGATTGGCCGAGACGTTGCGAAGGCCCAGCGGTTCTTTCGCATGATCGAGGGCATCTAGTAGCTCATGGCAACCTCAACACCGGAATTTCGTGCCCCCTCAGCCGTCGAAAAGATTTTCAACCGCATTTTCGGTTCGCTCGTTGGCTTCGGACTGGGCTTCTCCTATAACTACCTGCTGCAAGTTCGCGGGCGCAAGAGTGGGAAACTCTACTCGACTCCCATTGACCTGCTGGAACTTGAGGGGACTCGCTATCTCGTCGCGCCTCGCGGGCGAACGCAGTGGGTGCGCAACGCCGAAGCTGCCGGAGTTGTTACGCTGAAGAAGGGAAGCAGCAGCCAGAGTTATCGGTTGCGCGCCATTCCCGATGCCGAGAAGGCGCCGTTTCTAAAAGCGTATCTCGACACCTTTCGCCGTGAGGTCCAGCGCTATTTTCCCGTGCCCGCAGGATCGCCTCCCGAGGCCTTCGTGCCGTTGGCTGTCAGCTATCCGGTATTTGAGTTGCTGCCCGGCCCGCAGCCCTGATCCCGATTGTGTGCTTCAACCTGGTGCTTGAGACAGCCGATCGATTGAACCAGCCCACAAAGCCATCACTGCGCGCGCAGGGCCTGCAGCAGCGATTGCGCCGAGTCCGTCATGAGCGAAATGTCTGCGCCGACGGCTACCAGCCTCGCCCCGGCTTCGATCTCCTTACGAGCCTGCCCGGCAGTACTGCAGAATATTCCCATGCGCAGGTTGGTGCGTCCGCACGCGCCGCGGACCTTGTCGATGGCAGCCCTGACATGCGGGTGATTGACCTGTCCTACCAGACCCATGCTGTTCGAGAGGTCGTAAGGACCGACGAACAGCGCATCGAGTCCAGGTACCGCCGCGATCTGATCCAGGTTGGCCACCGCGTCGCGATGTTCGATCTGCACCACCACCGTCGTTTGGTCGTTCGCCACCTCGAGATACTCGGTGAAGCGCAGGCCATAGCCTTGCGCCCGCCCGATTCCCACGCTGCGCTCTCCCAGCGGAGGATACTTGGAGAGGGCAACGATTTTCCGCGCGTACGCCTCGGAGTTCACCATGGGTACGATGATGCCGTCACATCCCATGTCGAGCACTCGCTTGATGTTCTCCTGCGTTCCGTCAGGAACCCGTACGAGCGTGAAGCAGCGGTTTGCGATGGCTTGGAGTGCTCGCTGGGCATCGCGCAGTGAAAGGCTTCCGTGCTCGAGGTCGATGAAAATCCAGTCGAAGCCCGCTAACGCCAGGGCTTCGGCTATTTCTGTCGAATCAACCGTCAACAGAGTCCCAATGAGCGGCTTGCCATCCCTAAGTGCGCCTCTGAGCGTCTCAGCCATTTCTATTTCGCTCTCCCCGGTCCCACCAGCGCTCTCCCAGGAAACGTATCAGCCACCATCTTTCCTTGGTCGACGAGCACTGTCCCGTTGACGATAACAAACTGCATGCCGGTGCTGGTTAGCATCGGATCCTTATAGGTCGCCCGGTCGGCCACAGTCTGCGGATCGAACACTACAATGTCCGCGTCAGCGCCTTCCTGCAATCGCCCCTTGCCGTGCCCTGCCGGCGTGGACTTCTCCAGCACTTGCGCGGGCATCAGGCTCATTTTGCGCAGAGCGTCCATGAGTGTGATGGTTTGTTTCTCGCGTACGTATTGCGCCAGCACGCGCGAGTAGGTTCCCGCGTTGCGCGGATGCCCCTCAGCGCCATCGCTGGCAATCATGATGAGTGGGTTTGGAATGACCTGGTCGACCACTTCCTGCGTGTTCGCGAACATCAGGATGGCTTGCGGTTTGGGCGAATTATGCAACTCCTCGAAGCGCTCTTTGGTGAGCTTCTCGCCAGTGTCCGGAATTTGCAGCGCGCTGTATTCCATACCGAGTCTTTCTCGCCATCCGGCATTGAACAGCGCCGAATTGATGAACGTCATGCCTGCCGTATATGGGTAGGCTTCGGTCGTGACACTCAGGCCGCGCGCGCGCGCCCCCGCAACCATACCCAGACACGTCAGCGCATCGCGAAGGCAGGTGCTGTTGATGTGAACGATGTGCAGCGCCGCGCCGGAGATCGCTGCCGCTCCAATGACTTCGTTGACCGCCTCGATATCTGATCCCGGTTCGACCGAGCCAAAACTCCGCAGGTGCGTGTAAACCGGCACGCTCCGGCTGGCCGCCAGCCGGAACATGTCGATCACTTCCAGCCGTGTCGCTCCCGGCGTGTACTGGATGCCCATGCCAATCGCCAGCCCGCCGGCATCCAGCTCCGCACGAAGCCGCTTCTCAATGGCGTCGATCTGCTCCGGCGTCGCAGCCTGATTGGTTGCCGGCCCGCTCTTGGGCAGAATCTCCGGGACACCCGCGTGAACGTCGGGTACCTCCGGCGGAAGCGGCGCTCCAAACACCATCCCGCGCGCTGCCGCATGGCTCGCGGCGGTGCCGTAGTTAATCAGCGAATGTCCCTCTTTCGCTTTGAGAAAGGTAGCGACATCGGGAACACCAATTTCCATTTCGAGCGCCGTCGTGACGCCGTCGAACGCCTTCACGCGTCCGCTGGCCATGTCCTGTCCGTGTTGGTGAAGATCGATGAAGCCCGGGGCGACGACGAGTCCCTTTGCGCTCAATACGCGCTTGCCCGCCAACGGCTCGGAGGAGATGCGAACGATTTTGCCGTTTGTTATGCCAACGTTGCGAACGCTGTCGAGCCCGGTTTCCGGGTCCATGGCGCGGCCGCCTTCAATAACCAGGTCGTACTGCTGGCCGAAACCTGCAGCCGGAAGCAGTAGCCCAACCATGACAAGCAACCGCAGGAAGCTAGATTTACGCATGGCTCGCGATATTACGTGACTTTGCCGCGTATCGCCAACTCACCCGTGCTCCCGATTTGGCACTGACGCCGCTATGGCCGCCGTGTTTCGTGTCTCAAGATTTGCGGGCGGATGTAACCTTTTCTCGGCGAGCATTCGCCGCCCCTCTCATCGATCGCCAGCTCTGCTCGCCAGGAGATGAGTCATGTGGAGATCCCTCGCAGTTGCCTTTATTTCACTTACCTTTACTCTCCCAGCCCTTGCACAGGATTCCAATAGCTCCGGCATACTGCCCGCGCCGTCCGCCGGCAAAGCCATCGTCTGTATCTACCGCACGTACAGATTTACCGGTTCGTCCGCGCACGATGAGATTTATGTTAACGGCACGCACCTCGGCAAACTCCTCAACAGCGAATACGCATTCGTGGAAGTGCCGGCGGGTACGGTTGTGATTTCCGGATTGCCCAAGGAGTACTACGGAAGCGTCGTCATGTCCATTGGGGCAGCCGCCAATGAAGCGAGGGCGAAAGAAAACGAGCGGGCCCGGTTTGAGGCAGAGGCGGGCAAGACCTACTACTTCAAATGGACCTCCGGCCCCATGGCAACTGGTATCAAGGTCGAACCTGTGGATGCAGGGAAGGGAGCCAAAGAGATGAGCAAACTTCATCTCTCCGCGCCGATTGACGACAAGGAGGAAGCGAAACCAGCAACCAAAGACACCGACAAGCCGCCGGCAAACTGACACCGCTCCGGATGACTGTGGGCTTTCGGTGAGCCCAAAGTGCAATGGCCGCGAGATGCAGGTGAGGAGTGGCTAGCTGAGCTGAACACTACGACCGCGGAGCCGCAGGACGTGAACCAGGAGTCACAGCAGCCAAAAGTAAATTCGGCGCGGCAGGTGATAGCGCAGGATTGGTGAGGGTTTTTCGTCCGTCATTTCCAGTGTCGTATCATCCAGTGGTGAAGACTCCTTACATTTCCTACCTTCTGCTAGTCGCGACGCTCGCGCTCAGCGCCGCCGTTTCAGCCCAGACGGCGGCAACCAACGCTCCGCTGGCTTCGCAGCTACCTCCGCCCTCATGGGCCTTCACCGTCGATCCGCCCAATGCTCCAGAAAAGCCAACCGGTAATACGCCGCTGCACGTTCCCCACAGCTCGCGGACGTTTACGCTAGCGCAGATCGCCGATTTGTTCACCGTGCCTGACTGGTATCCCGACGCGCGTCCCGCGATGCCCAGCGCGGTCGCCGTGGGCCGCAAGCCCGACGTCGTGCCTTGTGCTTACTGTCATTTGCCGAATGGCCAGGGTCGTCCGGAGAATGCCAGCCTCACTGGCCTGCCGAAGGATTACATCGTCCAGCAAATGGCCGCCTTCAAGAGTGGTACGCGCAAGAGCTCCGAGCCGAAGCTCATACCTGTGAACTACATGGTCACCATCGCTTCTCACGCCAATGATCAGGAAGCAGCCACCGCAGCGGAATACTTCTCAGCACTCAAGCCCAAGCCATGGATTCGCGTCGTCGAAACCGCGACCGTTCCCAAGACCCACGCGGCCGGATGGATGCTCGTCGCCAACCAACCCAAGGTCGACGAGCCCATAAGCAATCGCATCATCGAGACACCCGAAAACCTTGAACTCACCGAACTTCGCGATGACACGTCGGGATTCATTGCCTATGTGCCGCTCGGCAGTTTGCAAAAGGGAAAGGTTCTTGTCACCACCGGCGGCGATGAAACAACGATGCCGTGCGCCTCGTGTCACGGCGACGATCTGCGCGGCAAAGACAACGTGCCCTCCATCGCGGGGCGCTCGCCCAGCTACATTGTGCGCCAGCTCTACGACATGCAGATCGGCTCCCGCGGTGGCGCCGGCACGCAACTCATGCAATTCCCAGTAATGAAGTTGACCATGGACGACCTGGTTGCAATCGCCGCCTACCTCGCGTCGCTCAAGCCGTAATCCAGCCGCATGGCTAAGAACCAGGAAGGCAGCGGTGCGCCTCAAATCGCTGCCTTGCTTCCTACTTCTTAGTTTCGTCCTTCTTATATCCAGCACTCAACGTGCCTTTTTGTTCTGCAATCTTTATCAGCGTGGGATAAAACTGTACAAACGTGGTGTCGACCGCGCCGTGTTGTTCGTGGCAACTGTAGCAGTCCATTTCATGCGGAAACGGAGTTGTGGGCTTGGTTTCATCGAATCCATAGAACGCCCAGCCTCCCGGCACGCGTTTATCTTTCAGGTGTACCTCGTGTCCCATCAAATCGTTATTCTGAAAATGTCCTGACTTGTTGATAGAAGCTTTGCTGCCTGCTCCACGCAGTTCCAGCACCAGCATGGTCTGGTCGGGCCAAGTCCCCGTTTCCAGGAATGCTTTGTACGCTGAGGGATTCACGAATACGTTGTCGAACATGTCGTGATCTGCCATTCCCGCCATCCGCGGTGCATAGCTCATGTTGAGCCCGCTGGTCAGGTAGATCCATTGGCGGTAATTTTCCGGGAACTCAAGCTTGCCGTCGCTCGTAAAACGAGGTGAGTCAGAGTCTGGAGGTGTCGCCGCCTGCGCCACGGAAATCCGGGCGCGGTTGGACGGCAGCATTATTAGTGCGAGCAGAACGACCGAGACGACCAGCATGACCAGCAGTAACGAACGCTTCATTAGTTTCTCCTCGCCCATGACTATCGATTCGACTTGTTGCGAGTCTAAGTGAGAGCCAGAATTAGAGTCTTGAACAAAATCAACCTCGTGTTGAGGCAGGCACATGGCAACATCGGCACAAACACCGAGTACGGAACAACGGCTGACGGGCGGCGCTTTCTACGGCAGCGTCGCGTCTCGCCAGCAGATCGGCGGAGCCATCTTCACCGAGCTTCGTCACTCCCAGGCCCGCAAGCTGCCGGCCCATTCGCACGAGCTGCCATTCTTCTGCGTGTTCTTCGGCGGCGACTATGCTGAGAAGTATGGCCGTCGCGACGTTCAATTCCGCCCCTTCACCATGTCGTTCCGTCCCGCCGGCGTCCCCCATCAGGACGAGGTCGGCCCTAACGGCGCGCGCATGTTCGGCATCGAAATCGAGCGCCATTGCCAGCGCAGTCTCGACGGATGCCCCGGCAATCTCGGCATCGCCTACGACTTCGAAGGCGGAGAATCCTTGTGGCTCGGCCTCAAGCTTTACGCCGAAACCCGCGCGCCTCTCACTCCCCACGATCTCCAGGTGGAGAGCCTGGTGTCGGAGTTAGTTGGAGCCGTCGCCTGCAAACCCGAGTCGTGCAACGCCGCTCCGTACTGGCTTCGTCGCATTCTCGAAAAACTGCGCACCGAATTCCGCGAACGCCTCACCATGGACGACCTGGCGCGTGAAGCCGGCGTACATCCCGTACATCTGTCGCGAGTCTTTCGACGCATTACTGGAAAAGGTATTGGAGAATACGTGCATCGCTTGCGAGTCCGCGAGGCTTGCGAACGCATGGCCCACCCCGAAGCTTCGCTCGCCGAAATCAGCTGTGATCTCGGATTCGCCGACCAGAGTCACTTTACGAGGACATTTCACAGCATCACGGGCGCGAGCCCCGGCGCTTTTCGAGCGCGAGTTCTGAACCACTAGCCTACTTCTGCCGTTTCTCCGAACCGCTGCCCGTCTTCGTCCAGTGCTGGCCTTCGTCGGTCGAATATTCCGACCACCAGTCCACTTGATCGTTGCTCTTGAACTGGTTAGTCGTGCGGAACCACACCGGCTTGTCTTTGATCGTGGTCTTCGTCAAGTATTCCCAATGCACCCCGTTGTCGGAGATGTTTACGTCACCGGTGCGCGGACGCTCGCCTTCCGGCGACAGCCCGAAGAAATGATAAGCGCCGGTCGCGGGATCGAAGGAATAGATGGAGAGGAATCGCATCGCCTTGCCGTTGTCCTTCACGTCCTGATCGCAGACGACAAAAACGTGATCGGGCGACCACGCGCAAGTGGAAACGCCTCCGCCCTCGCTGGCTTTGCTGTAGTCACTGTCCACGAAGTGCGCATCGCCCACCCACTTGCCGCCGACCCAGCGGCCCAAGACGTCGGCATTCGCCTTGTCCCCTGCCAACAGCGGCAGGGAAGTGCAAAGCAACAAAATCGCGATCGTCAGCTTCATGATTCTCTCCGGCGTCGAAGTGTCTGGCCAGATGCTATGACAAAAACTTTACGAGCATACGACACCCGCGGGAATCGACAAAGCCGCTCGGGATGAAGTGCGCAAAATCCCATCCCTGCCCGCGATCATTCATTACAATATCGGCATGGACTCATTCATCATCGCAGGCAAACAGTTCCGCTCGCGCCTAATCGTGGGCACAGGCAAGTACAAGTCAGGACAGGAAACCGCGCGCGCCATCGAAGCCTCCGGTGCCGAGATGGTCACTGTCGCGGTGCGTCGCGTCAACCTCGATCGCAGCAAAGAATCGCTGCTCGACTTCATCGATCCCAAGAAGTATTTCCTCCTGCCCAACACCGCCGGGTGCTACACAGCCGACGAGGCCATCCGCGCCGCGCGTCTCGGCCGCGAAGTCGGCCTCTCAGACTGGGTGAAGATCGAAGTTATCGGCGACCAGCAAACGCTCTATCCCGACGTGCAGGCTACCGTGGAAGCTACTCGCGTCCTGGTCAGAGAAGGTTTCACGGTCCTGCCCTACACCTCGGACGACATAGTCTTCGCCAAGCGCCTCATCGACGTAGGAGCCTCGGCCGTCATGCCGCTCGGCGCCCCTATCGGTAGCGGGCTCGGCATCCAGAACCTGCCCAGCATGAGAATCCTCCGCGAGATGATCAACGAAGTCCCCCTCATCGTGGACGCGGGCGTTGGCACTGCCTCCGATGCTGCGATCGCGATGGAGTTGGGCATGGATGCTGTGCTGATGAATACCGGTATCGCTGGCGCGCAGGACCCGGTTCTGATGGCCGAAGCCATGAAGAACGCGGTCATCGCCGGACGCCAGGCTTATCTCTCTGGCCGCATGCCGAAGAAGCTCTACGCCACAGCCAGTTCGCCGCTAGAAGGCGTGGTGCGGTAACAGCGGTTTCGAGTTTCCAGTTTCAAGCTGGGTGCCCCACACAAGCCGCCTTTGCTTGTGTGGGGCCCTTTGATGGGACCACGGCAACATCGGGTGGCATTCGATTCCCCGTTTTGGGAGAGAGCCAGCACCCGAATTTCAAATCACGAGTCTTCAGCTACGAAAAAGGTACCGCCGTCAAAGATTGCTTGAACTGCACGCAAGAGATCACGGCCGGCGCTGGTTTTGACCACGTAACCGGCAGCTCCCAAGCGAGCTACGATTTCAATCAATTCTTTCGATTCGTGCATGGTCAAAATCAACACTTTGACGTGCATCCCGTCCTTGGCCAATTCGCCCAATACCTGCAGTCCGTCCTTACCGGGCATGCTGATATCAAGGACCAGTAGATCGGGCTGCAAAGAACGGACCGCATCGATGGCTTCGTTTCCGTTTGTCGCTTCAGCGACAATTTGCCATTCGGGACGGTCTCCCAAAATAAGCCGCAGGCCCTGCCGCACAACGTCGTGATCGTCGGCGACAACGATGCGCTTCAGCATGTAGCCTCCTTCGATACCGGCAACCTGACCTCAGGCCTGGTTCCCGCTGCACTCGAAGTAATGTGCAGTTCTCCCCTGAGCTCGCGCACCCGTTCGCGCATTCCAGCGATTCCGACCCCTGTCGTTTTGGCCCCGTTCCCATCGGTTGCAAAACCCACGCCGGCATCTTCGATAGACATCCGAATGCCGGATTCATCGCAGCTGATCGAAATTGTCGCCGACTGGCTCCGGGAATGCCGATGAATATTGGTCAGACTCTCCTGCAGTACCCGGAATAATACCAATTCCACCGCATGAGAAAGACGCGGTAGATCCGACGGCATTTCGAGCCGAACCGCGATACCGCTCCTCTGCGTGAAACCATCCACCAGCCACGGAATGGCAGATGACAACCCCATCTCCTCCAGTAACGGTGGATGCAATAAGTACGACATAGTCCGAACTTCTGACGTACATCGGTCAATCAGGTTGAGCGACTCTTCCAGGACCTTCGTCGAACGATTGGCCTTCGATTCTTCCATAGCGACGCCGCACGACATCTTGATGGCTGCTAGGTACTGCCCAACGCTGTCGTGCAACTCTCGCGCAATGCGCCGGCGCTCCTCGTCCTGCACATTAATAATGTGAGCGGTCAATCGCTGGAGTTCTTGATTGGTTTTCTCTAACTGGCTCCGCCGCTCTTCCGATAAACGGGCCGAACCCAGCATGGCATGCACCTGGGGCACCAGGCCCGGCAGTGCGATCGCAGTTACGACGGAAGCGAGAGCCGTCACGAGCTTTACATCGCCAGCCAACCAGTAAACCGGCTTCCAGAGCACAATCACATCCATAAAGTGAGTGAAGCCGCACGCGACGATAAATAATCCAAACGCCAGGAACATCCAGCTGAATGGAATTTCTCTTCGGGTTCGGCGCACCAGGTAGACCAGCGTGGCCGATATAGCAAGATAGGAGAGCCAGATTGCGGTGTCGCTTCCCACGTGCAATGCAATCAGCTGCCGATCGTTCAAATAACAATAGGCATGGGGCAGGAAATTAGTAGACAGAATGCTCCGGATGGCGGAGGGCATCATGAGCAGTGCAGCGGCGCTCAAGCCTGTTGCAACAAGCGAGCTACCCATGACAAAGCTGCGACTTGTTGCCTGTGGGAAATGCATGCTTAACCTCGAAACGATTTTGAGGGGTATCGCAAAAGAGAGTGCTAGTAGCTCTATCGGGAATCCGGCTTGGAGTCACTAAGGTAAAAACCTTACCGATAGCTGCCCTGGCTGGTGGCACGTGCCCCAAGGTTCGCGCCGCCAAACCGACCACTCCCCACGTTTACCCATCACGCTGAACCGTGACTAACTCGCTTGGAAGTTTGCCGCTTCGCGTCTTACACTGCTCGCGGAAGGATGAGGGAGAATTGTCGTCCTCGATGACGGCAGCCGGATACTACCCGCATCCCCCATAGGTGCTTCGACCTGTGATTTGTTCCTTGGGCTTCGATTTTTCGCCCATCCTCCCGCCCAAGCCTCCGTCCGACTTCCCAAAATCTCATCTAAGTCCCCTATTAAGAATGATTTACCTATAAGCCACACGCGCTCAATGATTTGTGCCGAAAATCGTTCGTATCTGTATGAAAACAAGGATTTGGGGGAGGGGGAGGGGTACACCTTCGCGACACTCTTTCCCATTTTGGGAATGCCTTGTTACTCAGCAGGTCGCTCGGTTGAATCGGCTACCAATTCGAAGCAATTCGCGAGCATGTCGACGACTTCGCGCCCGATTTCCAGCGAAGCTGTGGCGGCCGGAGAAGGAACATTGCATACGTGGATCATGCGTTTGCTGTGTACAAAGCAGAAGTCGTCAAGCAGGTTGCCGTTGCGATCCACGGCTTGGGCGCGCACGCCGGAGCCGCCAGATACGAGGTCGTCAGCGGTGAGTTCGGGAACCATTTGCCGCAGCGCGCGCGTGAAGGCGGGCTTCACCCACGAGCGGTATTGCTCGTCGAACCCTTTGCGCCAGAACTTGCGGGCCATCTTCCAGAAGCCCGGCCATTGCAGCATTTGCACAGCTTCCGTGAGATCGGGATCGCTGCCGGTGTAACCTTCGCGACCAAAGGCGAGCAGCGCGTTGGGTCCGGCTTCCACACTGCCGTCCACGTGACGAGTGAAGTGGACGCCGAGGAACGGAAAGCGCGGATCGGGAACGGGATAGATCGGGTTACGCACCAGAAATCGGCGTTCTGGCTTGATCTCGTAGTACTCGCCGCGAAACGGAATGATCTCGAGGTCGGTTTTACAACCCGCCATGCGCGTGATGGCGTCGCTGTAAAGCCCGGCGCAGTTGATGGCATAACGGGCGCGAAAGGCCCCAGCGGTGGTCTCGACGATGTTCGAGTCTTCGTCCTCGCGAAGTCCGATGACTTTCGCGTGAAATACGATCTCGCCTCCAGCGCGCTCGATCAGCTCGGCGTACTTCCGGGCGACGTCGGTATAGTTCACGATTCCGGTGGATGGAACATGGAGCGCGCAGATGCCTTCGCAGTGTGGCTCCAGCTCGCGGAACTCGTTGCGATCGAGCGTGCGAAGGCCGGGAACGCCATTCGCAATACCGCGCTCATACAATTGCTTGAGCCGCGGGACTTCGTCTGGCGCAGTCGCCACCACCAGCTTGCCGCATTCTTCATAGAGTATGCCGTGCTCGGCGCAGAACAGCTTCATGGATGTGCATCCAGCGACGCAGTTGCGCGCCTTGAGCGAGCCAGTGCGGTAGTAGAGTCCAGAGTGGATGATCCCGGAGTTGTGCCCGGTTTGGTGGGCGGCGACGCGGCCTTCCTTCTCAACAACGATGAGGCGCTGATCGGGGAAGCGTCTCGAGTATTCAAGCGCAGTCGCAAGACCGACGATTCCGGCGCCGATGATGAGGAGGTCGGCCTGGCGATCAGCCATTCAGGGTTTGCCTCGGATGCTCCCGATTATACGAAGCGCGCGAGCCAGCGAGCTGTGACAACGAACACAGCCGTCGCAGACGTCCGGGAGTATGCTTTTCTCGCAGGGAGGCGTCTCGAGGTCGAATTATGCGGGTCTTGGTGACAGGCGGAGCAGGGTTCCTGGGCTCGCACTTGTGCGATGCGCTACTGGCCGACCGCCACTCGGTCGTCTGTGTCGACAACCTGCTTACCGGGCGCATGGAGAACCTTGTGCATTTAGAGCACGAGGCGCGCTTCGAGTTTCTGCAGCAGGACGTTTGCCAGCCGTTCGATCCGGGAACGTTCGACTACCTCTTTCACTTCGCCTCACCCGCCAGTCCGGTCGATTACTTGAAGCACGGCATCGAGACCTTGCAAGTGGGATCGGCAGGGACAATGAATTGCCTTGAGCTCGCGCGCAAGTACCATGCCAAATTCTTACTCGCGTCGACCTCCGAGTGTTACGGCGACCCGTTGGAGCATCCACAGAAAGAAAGCTACTGGGGGCATGTAAACCCGATCGGCCCTCGTTCGGTGTACGACGAAGCCAAGCGCTTTGCCGAGGCGACCACGATGGCATACCACCGCTACCATCACGTTGATACGCACATCGTGCGCATCTTTAATACCTACGGCCCGCGGCTGCGGTTGAACGATGGACGCGTAATTTCGAATTTCATGAAGCAGGCGCTTTCGGGCGAGCCGCTCACCGTTTATGGCGACGGATTACAGACGCGAAGCTTCTGTTACGTCAGTGATGAGATCGCTGGGATTCTGGAGCTGTCGCGCTCCAGCGAGCATGTGCCGACCAATATCGGCAACCCGCATGAGTTCACCATGCTGGAATGCGCGCAAATAGTATTGCAGGTAACGGGATCGACAAGCACGGTAGTGTTTGAGTTGCCGCCGCAGGACGATCCCAAGCAGCGGAGACCGGACATCACGAAGGCCCGCGCGTTGATGGGCTGGGAGCCGAAGATCGATCTTCGAACGGGATTGCAGTTGTCGCTCGACTACTTTCGCAGGGAGGTAGCGGCGCAAACTTCGGAACTGCGGAAATAATTAACTGTGGCGCAAACTAACCTCCCGTACAATTCGTGTTACCGCCGAAGCTGGAGCCCAATGGACGAGCATACTGAGTTCGATGACCTGCGACGCGACAGCGAATCGTGGTGGTATACCACCCGGCGCAAGTTGCTGCGCGAGGCCGCGGCCCAGGCGGTGCACAGCAAGCGCGAAGCGCGAGTGCTCGACCTGGGTTGCACGGCGCAGTTGCAGTTCGACGAATCCGCTTTCGTTCGCGTTTGTAATCTGCACGCTTCGCTCAAGGCGGTCGCCTTTCGGCAGATAGAAGGCGACACGAACCTGGTTTGCTCACGCCTGGAAGAACTCGCGCTGGCCTCCAACTCTCTCGACGCCGTTGTCGCTGGTGACGTGCTACAGTCGTGCGCCGACGACATGCTGGCCCTGCGAGAGATGCGGCGCGTGCTGAAGGAAGGTGGACAATTGTGTCTCACAGTACCGGCGTATTCGTTTCTGTGGGGCGAAGACGACGAGGCGCGCGGGCACCAGCGGCGCTACACCATCAGTGAACTGCGTCGTAAGCTGAACACCTGCGGTTTCCATGTGCATCGCGCTTCGTACTTCGTAGCCAGCGCGTTTGTGCCCTTGGCTGTCGGACGCGGAGCGAAAAATATCTTCCACAAATCCATTAGTCACCATCAGCACTATCCTTCTCCGTCGCGCGTGGCCAACGCCACGTTGTCGGCACTGCTCGACGTAGAGCGTCACCTGATGCACTACATCAACCTGCCGTTCGGAACGCGCGTGGTGTGCTGGGCGCTCAAGCCGGCGCTGGTCACCGAGTCGGTTACGGTTCCGGCGTGGGAGCGCAAGTGGGCGCAGCGTCCCCTGGCTCCGAGTAGCGGGTGAGACGGTAGAATTGAATGGTGGCTGCCTTACAAAATATCGTTCGCAACACCGGCACGACTCTGGAAATGATCAAGTGGGAGCACTCGGTGCTCACCCTGCCGTTTGGATTGACTGGAGCAGTGCTGGCGGCTCGCGGCATTCCTAACCTGCACACTTCGATCTGGATTATCGTCGCACTGGTGGCGGCACGCTCGGCCGCGATGGCGTTCAATCGTCTGGTCGATGCCGATATTGATGCCGAGAATCCGCGGACGAAGATTCGGGCGCTCCCGGCAGGGAAGTTGTCAAAGCAGTTCGTGCTTGGATTCGTTCTGGTTACTTCGGCGATTTTGATATTAGCGGCATGGCAGCTGAATCCGCTGGCGTTTTATCTCTCGCCCGTCGCGCTGGCGATTGTCTTCTTCTATTCGTTTACCAAGCGTTTTACACGCTGGGCACATGTGGTGCTGGGATTGGCGATGGGCATCGCTCCGGCTGCCGCGTGGATTGCCGTTCGCGGCTCGTTCGACCCACGGATTTTGCTGCTCACAGGAGCAGTGGTCTTCTGGGGCGCTGGCTTCGACATCCTGTATAGCTGCCAGGACTATGAATATGACCGCGACGCCAACGTTTATTCGGTTCCTAAAGCCTTCGGGATTCGCAACTCGCTGCTGATCGCGCGGGCGTTTCATCTGTTGACGGTCGCGCTGCTGGCTACGATGGTGGTGGCGTTTGGTCTGGGTAAGATTGCGATGGTTGGCGTTGGAATCGTCGCGCTTCTGCTGATCTATGAGCACTCGCTGGTGAAGCACGACGACCTGAGCCGGGTGAATGCGGCGTTCTTTACCATGAACGGCTTTATCTCGATGGGGTTTCTGGTGTTCATTGCGGCGGACCTGATGTTGGCGAAGTAGGCTCGAACTTCTGGCAACAGATCTGGCTTTGATCCCGTTGCGTCCCGAGATTAGACTTTGTGCGCGCCGCTCAGAGAGATTTGCCGATGGTGCGATCTGTGCAGGTTGGCGTCGCGATTCTTGCCGTTCTGCTCGGCACCGCAACAGGCCTGAATGCCTCAAGTGAAGAGAAAAGCTTCCCAGTTACGCTGCGTTATCTGGGCACAGCGGGATGGGAGATCAGCGACGGCTCGACGGTCATCTTGATCGATCCCTACGTGTCGCGAATCAATGGTCCACCGCCGCCGGGAGGATCGGGAAGTCGAACCGCTGGGGACGAGCGTCCGAGGGTTGGGTGGGATGACATCGCCAGTCCAGATAAGGCTGCAATCGATTCTCGGATCCAACGTGCAGATTATGTCCTGGTCACTCATACGCACTATGACCACGTCCTTGATGTGCCTCAGATTGCTTTGAAAACCCATGCATCGGTGATCGGCACAGAGAGTACTGAGAACGTCATGCGGGCCTATGGGGTTCCCGAAGGGCAACTAATTACAGTGCGCGGGGGAGAGGACTATGATTTCGGCAAATTTTCCGTAAAGGTGATTCCAAGTATTCACAGCGCTTTGGACCACAAACACTATTTCAGTTCGGAAACAGCATCAGCGACCCTGAAAGCACCTCTGACGTTGAAGCAAATTCACCCAGAGGGTGGCACGCTGGCTTACCTGGTGCGTTTTCACGGTCACCAGATTCTGGCGTTTGGAGGAATGAACTACATTGAGCGCGAGTTGGTCGGGCTGCAGCCAGACGTAGTGCTGGTGGGGGCGGCCGGTTCGCGTAAGGAGATCTACGATTACACGGGGCGGTTGATGCGCGTGCTGCACAACCCAGCGCTGGTCATACCGACGCACTGGGACAATTTCCTGCTTCCCTATGACGCATCGCAACAGACCGCTTTGGATGCGGTGCAACAGTTTGTGCAAGAGGTGAAGGTTGCTTCTCCGAACACGACTGTGACCGTGCCAAAATATTTCGAGTTCATCGTACTGGAGAGCGCCAAGAAATAGACCATCGCAACCTGGTTTCCTGCTCTTTACGACGTCACATACCGCTGGTGATTTCGCTGCCAGGGTGCGTTATCATTGAAGGAATGGCAACCGTAGAGCACACACTCGCCGGCAAGACCGAACATCCTTTTCAGACCGACGATCCGCGCCTCAAACCCATCGCTGATAAGGTGATGGCGCAGCAGCGGCTATCGGAAGACGACGCCTTCGCGCTGTATCGCTCCGGCGACATCCTGGCGATCGGATGGCTGGCGAACCACGTGCGCGAGCGCATGCACGGCGACATTGCCTACTTCAACGTCAACCGGCACATCAACTACACGAATGTTTGCGTGGCAGCGTGCCGCTTGTGTGCGTTTGGCCGCAAGAAAGACACGCCCGGCGCTTACACCATGGCGCTGGAAGAAGTCTGGAACACCGCCGCATCCGGCTATACCGAGGCGGTGACCGAGTTCCACATTGTCGGCGGACTGCATGCCGACCTGCCGTTCTCGTATTACCCCGACATGATTGCCGGGCTGAAGCAGCGCTTCCCGCAGGTGCACCTGAAGGGTTTCACCATGGTGGAGATTTCGTTCTTCGCCAAGATCGGCAAGATGACGCCGCGCGAAGTGATGGTCCGGCTGAAAGAAGCGGGACTGGATTCAATGCCGGGTGGAGGCGCGGAGATTTTCAGCGACCGCGTGCGGCACATCATCTGCGATCACAAGATCGACGGCGATGACTGGCTGGACATTGCGCGCACCGCCCATGAAGTCGGACTGAAGTCGAACGCGACTATGCTTTACGGCCATATTGAGAGCGACGAAGACCGCGTCGATCATTTGTTAAAGCTGCGCGCGCTACAGGACGACACTCACGGCTTCCAGACCTTCATCCCGCTGGCGTTTCACCCGGACAACACGCCGCTACAGCATCTGCCGAAAAGTACTGGAATGCTCGATTTGAAGCAGATTGCAGTGTCGCGGTTAGTGCTCGACAACTTCCCTCACATCAAGTCGTATTGGCAAATGGTGACTCCGAAGATCGCGCAGATTTCTCTACGCTTCGGCGCCGACGACATCGACGGTACTGTCGTAGAAGAAAAGATCTACCACGACGCGGGCGCAACCACGCCGCAAGGATTGAGCCGCCAGGATTTGATCCGCCTCATCACCGAGGCCGGACGCGTTCCGTTCGAGCGCGATACACTCTACCGGCCGGTTACGCGCACTGAAACCAGCGTTACGGTAGAAGTGTAGTTCTTTCCATTGGCGCGTCGGACATCCTGGAGGACGGCGAGTTTAGTGCCCGAGCGAGTACTGGCTCATGAACTTCCAGGCATCGTTATTGACGAAGGCCGACGCCGCTGCGTAATTGTGGTCCCGGTCGGGAATCACGACGAAGTGAACGGGGAATCCATTGGCGGCAAGCCGATCACGGGTAGCTTGCGCCTGCTTCACGCTGAAGAATTGATCGTGATCTCCGAGGTAGATGGCGATCGGAGTATTGCGCTTTGCCTGCTGGATGATCCCGTAATACTCTGGCGCAATAATGTCAGCGAAAACAGCGGCCGCGGCGAAGTAAGTGGAGTCTAGCGTGGCGGCATCGAAGGTCACGTAACCGCCGGCTGAGTATCCGAATACATAGATCCGGTTGGGGTCGATGTTGGCTTGCTTCTTAACGGAGTCCATTATCGCCGGGAACAACCGAGGCACCAGCTTTTCAAACTCCGCGTCGAGCGGTAGAGTCGGCGCGACCAGAGTGATCTGGTGCGAGTTCCCAAGGCTCTGCTCAGAGCCTGTCAGCGGGAGCGAAAGGGGCTGTGACCTGGCGCGCTCGGAGGGATTCGAACCCCCAGCCTTCTGACGCTTCTATGTTTGTCAAGGGCTCATGAGCGGTTTCATCGACCGGGTGAGATGCCGGTAGAGCTCGCGGGCGATGTAGCGCTTGAGGCAGCGGCGGATTTCCCGGGCGGTCTTTCCTTCCGCGGTGCGCCGGGCGACGTAGGCGAGGGTGCGGGGGCAGCTGCGCATCCGGGTGACCGCGATGGCGTGGACGGCCCGGTTCAGGGCCCGGTCGCCGCCGCGGTTGAGCCGGTGCCGGACGGTCTGGCCGCTGCTGGCCGGGATCGGGCTGATGCCGCCGAGGGCGGCGAACGCGGCTTCGCTGCGGCACCGGCCGGGGTGGGAGAAGCTCACGATGGCCTGCGCGGCGCTGACCGGCCCGATGCCGAACCGGCTGGTCAGGCCGGGGGCGATGTCGTCGACGATGGCCAGCAGCTGGGCATGGTTGTCCTTGAGCTGGTGCCGGGCCTGGCCTAGCGGCGCGCGAGGCGGCGGATCTCGGCCTGACGGACGGCCTGCTCGCGCCTGGCACCGGCGGCCAGCTCGCGCCCGGCCAGGATGGCAAGTGCCCTCTGGGTGAGGGCGTTGCGGGCGGCCCGGCGGTCGGTGTCGTCCCCGGCCAGCAGCAGGGCACGCAGCCGGGCAGCCTGCGCGGTGCGGGCCACTCTGATCTCCTGCCGGGCGACCAGCAGGATGCGCAGCGCCTCCCGGTCGCCGTCGGCGCGCGGCGCCGGAAGCTTCCCGGCGTCCAGGCGCAGCGCGGCCAGCACCGCCAGGTGCGCGTCGATCGGGTCGGACTTGCCCTTCCCGCGGCGCCGCTTGCGGCTGGGCCGCTCGCACTCGATCACCAGCAGCCCGGCGGCGGCCAGCGCCCGTGCCAGCCCGATCCCGTAGCTGCGGGTGCCCTCGACGCAGACCGCCACCCGCGGCCCGGGCACCGTCTTCGCGATGGCGGCTAGCAGCCGTGCGAACGCGGCGCTGTCGTTGCCGATCCGCATCGTCGCGATTGGCTTGCCCGTCCTATCGGCGATCTCCACCTCATGAGTGTCGCGGTGGGTGTCGATCCCGATGACGGCATCTACTGTCTCTGCCAGCATGGTCATGCGGCCTTGTCTCCTTCCAGGGTCTGGGCCGACGTCGGCACCGGCCTGGATGGAGTCACCGGGTGGCACATCTGTGACGGGTCACGCCATCGGGCGGACAGGCTTCTGATCAGGTCAACGCGGTGGGCCAGGCCGGGGCCGGCGACCTGGGGACAAGTCAGAAGAAAGGCACGCAAACCAGCGGCCGGATCCGAGCGAGTCACCCAGCCCGCCGACACCGATCCTGACGGCAATCCACCCAGGACTGCTGGGAACGACACTCACAGATCCGTAGACAGTGACGCACGCACCGGTGACCTGGGCATCTGCTGGCTGGCCTGGGAGAATGGCTGTCACTGGCTTGCGTTGTCTTTCATTGTTGTTCAGCCTTGTAAGGCCAAAATCAGGCCACGTGAGCGTGGACGCTTCTGGCTAGACGTACGCGGCGCGTGCTGAGTCGCGGCGGACATTCGCCTGTCCGTTAACGGGCGTCTAGCGGACACGCCATGGAGTTCGGCCGGGCGGCGTAGCTTTCGCGGGTACCCCGGCCCTACCTGGACTGGCCAGCGCGCCGCGACCTATCCTGGCGCTGTCGGTGCAGCAGGCGGCTGGATGGCCGGCCTGGGCGAGAGGCGGGTGCCTCATGAATACCCGGATACAGGGGATCGTCTTAGTCGCCGCGGTGGTAGTGGCATCCCTGGCCAGCGGTAGCGGAAGGGCCGGGGCCGGTGCCCTGGCGGGGTCGCTGAGCAGGCACGGCTGGGGTACCGCCACCGAGGTGCCCGGCACCGCGGCCCTCAACCGCGGCGGGAATGCCGGCCTCAACTCGGTGTCGTGCGCCGCAGCGGGCAACTGCAGCGCGGGCGGGTCCTACACAGACAGCTCCGGCAAGACTCAGGCGTTCGTGGTCAGCCAGGCCAACGGTGCCTGGGGCACGGCCATCGAGGTGCCCGGCACCGCGGCCCTCAACCGGGGCGGGCAGGCCTTCGTCACCTCGGTGTCGTGCGGCGCGGCGGGCAACTGCGGCGCGGGCGGGGAATACCTGGACCGCTCCGGCAAGACTCAGGTATTCGTGGTCAGCCAGGTCAACGGTGCCTGGGGCACGGCCATCGAGGTGCCCGGCACCGCCGCCCTCAACCGGGGCGTGGATGCCGCACTCAACTCGGTGTCGTGCGGCGCAGCGGGCAACTGCAGCGCGGGCGGGTTCTACACAGACAGCTCCGGCCACTCCCAGGCGTTCGTGGTCAGCCAGGCCCACGGTGCCTGGGGCACGGCCATCGAGGTGCCCGGCACCGCGGCCCTCAACCGGGGCGGGAATGCCGAAATCCTCTCGGTGTCGTGCGCCTCGGCGGGCAACTGCGGCGCGGGCGGGTTCTACGAAGACAGCTCCGGCGGCACTCAAGGTGTTCGTGGTCAGCCAGGCCCACGGCTCCTGGCGCACCGCCACCGAGCCGCCCGGCACCGCAGCTCAACCGGAGCGGGCTCGCCGAAATCCTCTCGGTGTCGTGCGGCTCGGCGGGCAACTGCGCTGCGGGCGGGCTATACCTGGACACCTCCGGCACCCGCCAGGCGTTCGTGGTCAGCCAGGTCAACGGCTCCTGGCGCACCGCCATCGAGGTGCCCGGCAGTGCGGCCCTCGACCAGGGCGGGGGTGCTGGCCTCAGCTCGGTGTCGTGCGCCGCGGCGGGCAACTGCGGCGCGGGCGGGTTCTACTCCAGACAGCTCCGGCAAGACTCAGATGTTCGTGGTCAGCCAGGCCCACGGCTCCTGGGGCACCGCCATCGAGGTGCCCGGCAGCGCGGCCCTCAACCGCGGCGGGCTCGCCGTACCCAACTCGGTGTCGTGCGGCTCGGCGGGCAACTGCGGCGCGGGCGGGCAATACACAGACAGCTCCGGCCACCGGCAAGCGTTGGTGGTCAGCCAGGTCAACGGTGCCTGGGGCACGGCCATCGAGGTGCCCGGCACCGCCGCCCTCAACCGGGGCGGGGATGCCGTAGTCAGCTCGGTGTCGTGCGCCGCAGCGGGCAACTGCAGCGCGGGCGGGTTCTACACAGACAGCTCCGGCCACTCCCAGGCATTCGCGGACAGTAAGACATAGTCCTGGGCAAGCTCGGGCACCACTGGTCCGGGTCCACTCTCCGCAAGGCGCTGGGCGCAGCCGCCGCGCCGGCCCATGGCCGGGCCGGGCATGTCGCGGATCAAGCGGGGTCTGGCGTAAGTGCAGCTACCGGGCCTGTGTCCGCAAACGCGCGTCGCTGGACCTGTACGGCCACCTCTATCCTGGCGACATGGACCGCTACGCCGACCGGCTCGACACCGCCGCCGGTTGAGCTGGTAAGGCCAAAATCAGTCCAAACGAGACCAGCAAGGCAGCTGCGAGCAAGGCGTCAAGTCTCTGACCTGGGAACTCATGGGCGCGCTCGGAGGGATTCGAACCCCCAGCCTTCTGATCCGTAGGCTGAGGCACATCGTCCAGGATCGTCCAGTGCGGTCTGTGCGCTGGGCCGACATTCCACAGCTGTCCACCTGGGACCAGCATTGTCCAGCGGCTTGGCAGCAGTATTGGCAGCAGTCGCTGCGCGACGGCCTCGATCCGCATTTCCACCCAATGCCACGCACGCCGGTTGTGACACTTGGCCTGGCAGACGTATTCTGGCCGTTGGCAGCCACGTCTGCCTGATCCGAGCTACGCCAGCCCGGCGCTGGTGGTAATGCCCGAGGACAAGAGCGGCCCAGCCCTCGCGTGGATTCTTCGCTTCCATCGTGATGTCCTCTATGCGGTGGCCAGGCGCCGGGACGCGGCCACCGGAGCAGAGACACGATGTCGCACGACAAGATCAGGGCAGCAGCCCGCAAGCGCATGGCCGAAACAGGCGAGCCGTATGCCACGGCCCGCCGCGAGGTCCTCAAGGATTACCAGCACGCCGGAGCCGGTCCCGGAGCCGCCTCGTCCTTCGCCGCGAGATTTTTCGCCATCGACTACAGCGATATGGGGCGGGTCTCCCTGTGGGATGAAACACGGCACGGCGGGGGACCGGGACGCGGCGGCGTGGAGGTCGATTCCGACGTGCTGCGGGTGCGGGCGGCTGGTTTCCACCTGGACATCCCTCGCAGTTCTGTGCGGTCGGCCGCCGCTCAGCGCGCTCGGTCCGGGGAACGATTGGGGTACACGGCAGTCGCGGGCGCTGGCTGGTGAACGGCTCGTTTAACGGCTTGGTCGAGCTCGCCATCGAGCCCCCCTGCTACACCTCCCGGCAACCCAGCACACTATTCCTCAGGAGTAAGGTCAGTTCGCTGACGATCAGCCTCGTCGACCCCGACGGCTTCATCGCCGCGGCCGAAGGTCAGTAGCGGGCCACAGGGCTTCGAGCTGGCGCGCTCGGAGGGATTCGAACCCCCAGCCTTCTGATCCGTAGCAAGATTTCAGCCGTCCAGATCCGTCCATAGCTGTCAGTTAGGCCTGCTCGCGGGGGGTCGCGGACCCCCGTTTAGTCCAGCATCATCCATAGTTGTCCATAGCCGCTGTTAGCAAATCCGTTAGCAAGATCAGCCTGGCCGGGTGATCCGGGTTGTGGACTCCGAACGTAAGAGGATCGCCGTGGCGGTTTTCAAGAGGGCTTGCATCATCGGCTGCCGTATCGCCTCTGACCTGCGCTTAGGCTGCTCCTGCAGCCAACCGCGGCACGTGGCGCTTCGCCGTGGTTGCATACTGCTGGCGTCGATCTTGGCTGCGCGGGCGGAGGCAGGGGGCACGATGGATTGTGCAGGCAAGGCCGCAGGAACGGAGCCGATGATGACCACAGTGACCGGCGCCGGGTTCATTGAGATGCGGATCAGCAAGGTCGTCGTAGCGGGCGACGCCGATGACGATTCCTTCGAGTGCGTCGTGCTGGATGGGGTGCACGGCGATCGCCACCTAGTGATCGAGGTCGGCTCGTCCGAGGCGTTCAGCTTGGCCGCGACGCTCGGCGGCATCGGGTTCGGCCGCCCGATGACCTACCAGTTCACGGCGGCGCTGGTGGCGAGCCTGGGCGGCCGGGTCCGCGAAGTGCGGATCGATCGGGTGGTCGAGGGTGCCTACGCCGCCACCGTGCAGGTCGAAGGGCCGCGGGGTGTGGGGCTGGTGGACGCCCGGTCCAGTGACGCGCTGAATCTGGCTGCCCTGGCAGGCGCGGCGGTCTTCGCCGCCCCGGAGGTGCTGGACGATTGCGAGCGTCGCCAGCGGGGTGAGTCGGCCGAAGCGGAGTTGCTGCGGCGTGCCCTGGACCTGCCGCCGGTGACGATCAGCCGTGGTCAGCCGTCTGACGCTTCTATGTTTGTCAAGGGCTCATGAGCGGTTTCATCGACCGGGTGAGATGCCGGTAGAGCTCGCGGGCGATGTAGCGCTTGAGGCAGCGGCGGATTTCCCGGGCGGTCTTTCCTTCCGCGGTGCGCCGGGCTACGTAGGCGAGGGTGCGGGGGCAGCTGCGCATCCGGGTGACCGCGATGGCGTGGACGGCCCGGTTCAGGGCCCGGTCGCCGCCGCGGTTGAGCCGGTGCCGGACGGTCTGGCCGCTGCTGGCCGGGATCGGGCTGATGCCGCCGAGGGCGGCGAACGCGGCTTCGCTGCGGCACCGGCCGGGGTGGGAGAAGCTCACGATGGCCTGCGCGGCGCTGACCGGCCCGATGCCGAACCGGCTGGTCAGGCCGGGGGCGATGTCGTCGACGATGGCCAGCAGCTGGGCATGGTTGTCCTTGAGCTGGTGCCGGGCCTGGCCTAGCGCGGCCGCGAGGCGGCGATCTCGGCCTGACGGACGGCCTGCTCGCGCCCGGCACCGGCGGCCAGCTCGCGCCCGGCCAGGATGGCAAGTGCCCTCTGGGTGAGGGCGTTGCGGGCGGCCCGGCGGTCGGTGTCGTCCCCGGCCAGCAGCAGGGCGCGCAGCCGGGCAGCCTGCGCGGTGCGGGCCACTCTGATCTCCTGCCGGGCGACCAGCAGGATGCGCAGCGCCTCCCGGTCGCCGTCGGCGCGCGGCGCCGGAAGCTTCCCGGCGTCCAGGCGCAGCGCGGCCAGCACCGCCAGGTGCGCGTCGATCGGGTCGGACTTGCCCTTCCCGCGGCGCCGCTTGCGGCTGGGCCGCTCGCACTCGATCACCAGCAGCCCGGCGGCGGCCAGCGCCCGTGCCAGCCCGATCCCGTAGCTGCGGGTGCCCTCGACGCAGACCGCCACCCGCGGCCCGGGCACCGTCTTCGCGATGGCGGCTAGCAGCCGTGCGAACGCGGCGCTGTCGTTGCCGATCCGCATCGTCGCGATTGGCTTGCCCGTCCTATCGGCGATCTCCACCTCATGAGTGTCGCGGTGGGTGTCGATCCCGATGACGGCATCTATTGTCTCTGCCAGCATGGTCATGCGGCCTTGTCTCCTTCCAGGGTCTGGGCCGACGTCGGCACCGGCCTGGATGGAGTCACCGGGTGGCATATCTGTGACGGGTCACGCCATCGGGCGGACAGGCTTCTGATCAGGTCAACGCGGTGGGCCAGGCCGGGGCCGGCGACCTGGGGACAAGTCAGAAGAAAGGCACGCAAACCAGCGGCCAGATCCGTAGCGAGTCACCCAGCCCGCCGACACCGATCCTGACGGCAATCCACCCAGGACTGCTGGGAACGACACTCACAGATCCGTAGATCCCCGGGAGGCGTCCGGACTCGTCTGTATCCGTTCGGTTGTTGAGCCTGACCTGGCTCAGTCGTCCGAGGCCGTCCGCGACGCTGGCAAAGTTGTTCGTTCCGGCGGCTCCCAACCTTGGCTCCCAGACCGCATCGAAGTTACCGGGAAATTTCTGATCAGAGCTTCTTGTCCTTGCGGCGGCGTCCGGTTAATACTTAACGCGTCGCTATCCGCCGGTATACGCGGACCATCGTGGTTCACCGCATACCCGACATGATCGAGAAAGGAGTTCCGGGTCCATCGCGTCCTGTTCGGCTTCCCCTGGGGAGGCACGGGTAACTGTTGCCCCGTCAGATTTCTGGTGCCAAAATTCGGCCGCGCGGGCGTGTTCGGCTGGTTACTCATTAGGAGGCGTGAACGTGAGGCAAAGCAAATGGGTCACGGGCCGCTGGATTGGTGCCGCGGTCACGTTAACTATGATCACCGTCTTCGGTGGCCTGGCGCCGGCGTCCGCTACCTCCGCCGACGCGGCCGTTCCCTCGGCAGTCACGCACAGCACATCACACAGTGCACCGACTCGACCCAATGACGTCGTGGCTTGCACAGACACTCTCGAGAGCAATGAGTATGGGGTGACCCCGCTGCGGTTTCTCGCCTGCGGTTGGGCGGCGGTCGACCCCAACACCACACGTGGAGTGCTTCTTTGCGTTAACGTCCTCGTATTTACCGGGGTGGACGGATTGACCGCGGGGGTAGCCTGTGGCAACGCGCCTACCATACGCAGATCGCGGGCAGCGACCAGCGTGCACCCGGCCTCATTCAACGCACCGCCGGGCGGTCGAATCCTTTCGGCGAGAGTGCTGCGGCCGGCCAGTGCGGCGCAAGCCTGCTCGGTTAACTTCGAAGGGGCTATAGGTTACCAAAAGTGTGGTGACCACGAACTATATGAAATCGTGGACTCCGGCAGCGGTCCCGGCGTCCTACAGGCGTTCGTCGTCGGAACCAACGGCGCACTATGGACAGCCTGGGGTACTACTACTGGCAGTCTCATCCACGGATGGGAGAGCATGGGCGGCAATCTCAGCGACCTCGCCTGCACATGGAATGACGCTTCGGACAACATCGTCGTCCAGGGACAGGCCCCCAGGGAACCGCCTCTTGGTGCCGCTACCGCACCCACGCCACGGCATCGTGGGGCGGCTGGTTCAATTGCAGTAACTGGGCCCCGAGCACAGTTTCATACGACTGCTAGCACAACACGCCAAGTGCGGGGGCGATAAAGGGAATCCCTAACTCGCAGGAGACGAGGACGGAGATATGGCCGATAGAGGCCAACTTGCTAGGCGGGTCAGGCTAATCAGCTATGGCCCGCCTAGTCTTTCCACGCGGCCCTTCTTGGTGCTGGTGCCTAGGATTTACCCGTTCCCTCGTAGGCGCGAATCCTCTTGTGAGTGGCCGCCGTGTCAAGGGCCTGCGCCGAAGGCGACGGTCCGAAGGGCCGCCCTTGACGCGGCGGCCGCGAGCGAGACGATCGGAGCCGAGGGAACGGCTGAGCGCTATACCGAGCTGCACTCCGATAAGTGGTGATGATCTGCCGACCGTGTGTGGCATGGCCCGGCGTGCGGCGCGCGGCGCGTCCCCAACGCAGAGCGCGCCGCTGACGCCGGGCGCGGCCCGCGCAGCGGGCCGCCTTGATCTATATATGGGTCAATTCGGCAGTGCGACGCGTGGTGTGGCGCGCAGTGCCGTGCTGATCTCGGCCAGCCGGGTGGTCACGGCGTCGGCCCCGGCCTCGTCCAGCTGGCTGGCTTTGCCGGGCTTGTCCGCGAAGCCGATCACCGCGACACCGGCGAGCTTCCCGGCGACGACATCGGACCGGGAGTCGCCGACGAAGAAGGCCTCGCCGGGCTTGGCGTCCAGCTGGCTGACGGCCATCCGGACCCGGTACGGGCTGGGCTTCATCAGCGCCGGGTCGGCGTCGTCCCGGCCGACAACCGCGCTGACATACTGGGTGAGCCGGTGGTCCCCGAGGTAGGCGGCGAATGGCGGCGCTGGAGTTGTTGCTGACGATCGTCACTGTGTGCCCGGTGGCGTCCGCGGTGCGCATCAGGTCAGATGAGCCCTGAGTGGCCCGGGCCGCCCGGGCCGCCCGGGTCTCCAGCCTGGTCAGGATTCGCTGCGCTGTTTCGGCAACGTCCGGCCCGAGGTCGGCGACCTGGCGGAAGGCCTCCAGCGGGTCGTCGGCATCCCGCGCCCCGGGCGGCAGGCTGACCGGTACTCGGCGCAGCGCCGTGCGGAACTGCTCGGCTATGACCGGGGCGGTGATCCCGCCGAAGATCGCAGCAGACCGGGCCGTCGAAGTCGAGCAGGACGTGGGCGCTGCGCCGGACGATTTCCTCGATGCTGTCGCCCGGGTCCGGGCGGTGGTCATCGCGGCTGGTCGGCGGCTGACGGTGCCACATGCTGTCGAACCAGCCCTGGGCCTGGGCGACGTACTGCGCGCCGACGCCGGTGGGGTCGTCGCCGGTCTCGTAGTGGAACAAGGTGACGTCCTTGCCCATCAGGTCATACATCGGCACCTGCTCGCCGTGCAGGGTGACGGGGTGCTCGGCGATCGGGTAGAAGCCGAAGAACGCCTCGGCCCGGTTCAGGATGTACAGCTTGAACATCGGCACCGCGCCGTGCACCCGCACCTGGGCGCTGGCGGTCTTGACCAGGCCGAGGTCGGCCAGCTCGGCCACCGACTCGGTGATCGCGTCGGTGTGGCGGCGGCTCATCAGCTCGGCCCGGTCCCGGAACGCGGGCTCGTCGGACAGGTCCGCAGCCCGCGACGGGAATGGCCCAGGGCTGGCGGGTGTCCGGGATCAGGACGCGGATGTCGATGCTCTCGGGCACCAGCTGGCCCAGGCGTATCTTGTCCAGCGGCTCCTGGATCACGCCGTGCAGCGTTTCGCCGGAGAATCCGGAGAAGTCGATCGAGACCTTGGGCTGCTCGAACGCCCGCTCACGTGCGGGCGCAGCGCGATCGCGCGGGCGGTGCGCTCCCTTACGAACACCCCGCTCCCCTGCCGGGAGACGACCAGCCCCTCGTCGCGCAGCAGGCGGATCGCCTGCTGGATGGTCATCCGGGCTACGCCGTACCGCTGGGCCAGTTCGTTGCCTGACGGAAGCTTCTCGCCGGGGGCGAGCTTCGGGTCAGGATCGCGGCCCGCAGCGCGTTGGCGACCTGCTGGTATGGCGGCCGCGGGTCATCCGGGTCAAGTGCCATGAGGCCAGGGTACGGCACACCTGACCAGCTTTCCTAGCCAACCCGTACTTCATAATGTTGACTTGACTGCCATGCTATGCCAATCTGTGCTTGCCTAGCCGACCTAGATGTTGGCACTACTTCAGCGGAGGTGAAGGCTATGGCCTTCAGGAACGGAACGCGGCTCCAACTGGTGAAAAGCGTTATCCG